>NZ_JCACNY010000001.1:0-4800000 GCF_059115245.1 Acidicapsa borealis
TGAACTTCGCTAGAGTCGCCGACATCACACCAGCCTCCGTGCGTGTGCGCACCAGCACCTGCATATCCGTCGCCGCATGCGCATGCTGTGTCAACGGCGTGTAGAACGTGGGGAAGGGAACAGAAGCCGGCGAATCCTGCCGTACATCGCCCACCACACCCACAATCGTGATCCAGCCCTCGAGAAAATCCCAACCGCACTTGATCTGCTTCCCAATCGGATCCTGCCCCGGAAACTGCTCCTTCGCCAGCGACTCGCTGATCACTACCACCGGCTCCGAACCCGCTACATCCGTCTCCATAAGACCGCGCCCGCGTAGTACAGGAATACCCATCGTCGCGAAGTATCCCGGCGTCATCGCCATGATGTTGGCTACCGGCAGGTTCTCTACACCCGGCTTGAAATCCGCCCGTCCCTTGATCGCATAGCCCACATTCGATCCGCCCGCACTCATCGGCGCTCCGGAGATCGCATCGGCGCCCTCCACACCCGGAACAGCCCGCAGCCGCGCCAGCATCTGGTTGAGCGAAGCCACATCCGCCATGCCATCCGGCGAATCGACGGCATACCGCGCCTTCGGATCAGGGTTGCCCATGTGCGGAGCCATGTGCGTGTCCAGCATCACCAGCCGTTCCGGAGAAAACCCCAGATCCTGCTCTGACTCGGCAATCAACTGCTTCACCAGCAGCAGCGCGGCCACGCTCAGCATCAACGTCAGCGCAACCTCGCCAATGACCAAACCCTGCCGCAGCCGGCCCGACCCCCGGCTCTCCGTCCCTCGCGAAGCATCCTGCTTCATCGCTCCCGCTGGGTCCACCGGCCATGCCCGCCACAACGGCAGCATCGCCGCCAGCGACATCGTCACGACGCTGATCAGGAAGGAATACAGCACTACGTCGAAGTTCAGGTGAATCTCCGCCAGCCGCGGAATCTCCTGAGGCGCCAGCTGGACCAGCAGCCGCAGCGCCGGCAGCGCAATCAGTACACCCGCCGCACATCCCGCCAGCGCCAACAGGAGCACTTCCAGCCCCGCCCGCCGCGCCAATGCACCACGCGTAGCCCCTAGCGCCGTCCGAATCGTAATCTCCCGCCGCAACTGCGTCGCCCGCACCAGTTGCAGATGCGTAATGTTCGCGCAGACAATCAGCAGCACCACCGCCACCGAGCCCAGCAGCAGCCGCAGCGTCGGGCGAATCTTGCCCACCAGCTGCTCCTGCAGCGACACCGCCTCCAGCGCCTTCTGCTTGTCCTCCGGATACGCCGCCTCCAGCTGCCGCGACAGCGTCCCCAGCTCCGCATTCAGCTGCTCCGCTGACACCCCCGCCTTTACTTTTCCGATCGCCCGCTGGTTGTAGGAAGTCCGGTTCGCAACGTCGGGGAACGAAGGCCCCTCCACCCAAACCTGTGTCTTCCCCGGGAATGAAAACCCATCCGGCAGCACGCCCACAATCGTTCGCAGTGCCCCGAAGTATTTCATCGTCTGCCCCAGCGCCTGCGACGCAGAGCCGAAGTTCTGCCGCGCGAATCCATTGCTGATCAGCACTTCATCGGGATTGCTTACCGTGCCGTTGCTCAGAAACAGCCGCCCCGCAACCGGCTCCACGCCCATCACCTGCCCAAACTGCGGACTGGCCAGCGCAATATCCGTGTAGAGCATCCGCGACCCAGCCTGAATCCCATCCTGATAGTTGTTATAGAAGGCCGTCGCCTCAAGCGAAGAAACCCGCGTCGCCATGTCCTTGAAATCATCCCCGCCGACGCGCGGAATAGCCCGCTTCTCATCCAGAAAGCGCGTGTTCAGCGAATAGATCCGGTCCGCATCGTGGTAGCCCAGCGGCTTCAGCAGGATCGAGTCCACCATCGTGAAGATCGCCGCATTCAGCCCAATGCCAATCGCCAGCGTAAGGATCACGGTAACCGTAAACGTCCCCGAACGCCGCAGTTGCCGTACCGCCAATCGAAGATCCTGCATCACGCTGAACATGCCCTGCCTCCATTCGCGTCTCTAGCTCAAGTCGCGGTTGAATACAGTATGCACGTCGATTTCCAGACCGAGCCTCAGTGATTTCAACAACATCCCCACAAATCTGGCGTAACCAAAGCCCAAAAACAAAAAACGGGCGTCCGTTTCCGGACACCCGTTTCGAGCCCACCTGCGTTGGTGGTTAAACCAGCTTCATCGCAATCGGATCCCAGTGAACCACGGCATCCTTCTGGTAGCTTTCATTCGCCAGCAGCGCAGCACCCGCCGCGCGGAAGCCGAACGTCGCATCTTCCACCGGCTGCTTGCGGCTGCGCACCGAGTTGAAGAAGTTGTGGAAGTGGTCATAGCTGTCCGAATACATCGGATCAGCCGAGTACTTGTCCTCGCTGAGCGGCGGCAAACCCTTCTCATGCTCGATCGGATACTTCTCGTGGTACTTCTCGATCAGCTGCCCCTGCATCGCTTCGGTATAGGTGCCGATCGTCAATCCCGGTCCCTTTTCTCGCGGAGCACGGGTCACAATCACCGAGTTATTGGCAATCTCCATCTGCCCTTCGCTGCCGGCGAACACAAAGCCTTCGCTCTCCTCGCCGCCGTCCACAAAGTTCACGCGCAAGCTCAGGTTGAAGCCCTCGGGGTAGTCAAAGATGCCCAGCATCACATCAGGAGCGTCACGCCCATCTTTCCAGTACCGCAACGCCGCCGAAGCTACAGCGCGCGTCGGCCCCTTCGCACCGGTAATAAAGTGCGTTCCGCTGAAGAGATGCACAAACAAGTCGCCCGCAACACCCGAGCCATACGCCTTCCACTTGCGCCACTGGAAGAAGTGTTCCGGGTTCCACGGAATCTTCTCCGCCGATCCCAGGAAGCGCGGCCAGTCGCAGGTTTCCGGTGAAGCATCCAGCGGCACCGTGTAGTTCCACGCGCCCTGCGATGAGTTGCGGTCCCAGCGCGCCTGGATCATGTTCAACTGACCGATCGCACCGGCCGCCAGCAGATCCTTGGCCTTCTGGTACACAATCGAGCTCACGCGCTGGCTGCCCACCTGCAGAATCCGCTTCGTCGAAGCCGCCGTCTCAATAATCTCCGGCCCGTCCGAGTACAGATGGATCATCGGCTTCTCGAGATAAACATCTTTGCCCGCCTTCATCGCGTCGCACGCCGCCGTCTTGTGCCAGTGATCGGGCGTCGCAACGATGACCGCGTCAATGTCCTTGCGCGCCAGGATCTCGTTGTAATCCTTGGTGGTAAAGATGTCCTTACCCCAGATTTCCTTGGCATGGTCAAGCCGGCCCTGGTAGCAATCCGCCACAGCCACCAGCTTCACGCCCGGAACTTCAACCGCGTGCTTCGTATCCCCCTGCCCCTGAATACCCGCGCCAATCAGCGCGATCTGAATGTGATCATTGGCCGAAATGGCCCTTGCTCCCTCAGCCCGAAGGCCGCTCAACGCATGCAGCTTGCCGCTTGCCAGTGAACCCACAGTGGCTACGCTAGCTGCCTTGAGAAAACCACGACGATTCCAAGAATTGCTCAATGTTCCAGTCTCCTGCTTCTAAAGTGAAATGCCCCGAACTGATGTACTGAAATTCAAACCCGAGATTCAAATTCCTAGGAACTGATTCCTAGGAGCTGATCTTGTGCAGATAAGCAATGTCCGCCTTCGCCGACTCCATCTGCGAAACCAGGAACGGCTCTTCCTGCTCGGCGAAGATATGCTCAATACCCGCCGCCTTGGCCGCAGCAAAGATCGGCTTGTAATCCACAAACCCCGTGCCCAGGTCCCGCCCCACCGGACGATCTCCCGAAAAGCTGGTGATCGGTGTCGCCACAGGCTTGAAGTCCTTGATGTGCAACATCTTGAACCGCCCCGGATAGTTCTTGAAGTACTCCACCGGATTGTGCCCGGCGATGCTCATCCAGCCGCAATCCACCTCGAACTTCACCAGCGCCGGATCGGTTTCCTTCAGGATGATGTCGTAGCCCGGACTCCCATCCGGCATCTTCTCAAACTCGAAATGATGATTGTGATACGCATACTGCAGGCCTGCGGCCTTGGCCTTCTTTCCGGCCTCGTTCATCAGCGCCGCCGCCTTCTTGAACCCGTCCACGCCCAGCCCTTCAGGCTTCGGCTCAGCCCCATGCAGCACCGAACTCACCGCATAGTGCGCGCCCAGCGTCTTCGCCACTTCAAACTGCGCCTCGATCTCCTCCGGAGCAAACTGCAGATGCGCGCTCGGGCACTTTAGCCCGGTATCGTCCAGCAACTTCCGGAACTCTTTTGCAGAGAGCTTGGCCAGCCCCGCCGTCTCCACCTCGCGGTAGCCCCAGGCATACAGCTGCTTCAGCGTCCCCGCCGGATCAGCCGTCAGCGCCTTGCCCACCATGTAGAGCTGAATGCCCACCGGCCACGCCAGCCCGGCCGCATTCGCCATCCGCGGCAGCAAGTTTTCCGCCATCGCCACGGCGCCAACCGCACCGGTTACCGCCATGAAACGCCGTCTCGAAACAGAATTCATATCCGCCGCTCCTTTTAGACCATCCACCCACGAGCCTGATGTGAACTGCAAGCCACGATATACCAATACCCGCACCTCAAGTAAGGGGTGTAACGTTTCCATTCCAGCATCTGGCATCCCCGTGCGGTGTTGGGAACCGTCAGCCATAGTTGCCCGAGCCGCCCGCACTCTGCAATCATCGCTGCGAAATCAAAAGGCCAGACCCAACTATGCGCAAATCCGCCGCCGCTCTAGCCGTTCTCCTTGCAGCCGCCACCCCTGGCGCAATTGCCCAAAGCGTCTGGCCGCCACCGTCCACCCTGACTACCCTCAACCTCTGGCCCGCCGCCGCGCCCGACCCCGTCCCCACCACCGGCCCCGAAGCCGACACCTCTTCCAAAGCCAAGGCCGACCTCATTGCAGGAAACCCCATCATCATCCACCACAACGTCTCCGTGCCAACGCTCACCGTCTACCCCGCCAAAGGCACCCCCAACGGCACAGCCGTCGTCGTCTTCCCCGGCGGCGGCTACAACATCCTCGCCATCGACCTCGAAGGCACCGAAGTCTGCGACTGGCTCAACGGAGCGGGTATTGCCTGCCTACTAGTCAAATATCGCGTCCCCGACACCGGCCCCTATCCGAAATCCCCAGCCGCCCTCGAAGACGCCCAGCGCGCCGTCAGCATCACCCGCGTCCACGCCGCCGAGTGGCATATCGACCCCAACAAGATCGGCGTCCTCGGCTTCTCCGCCGGAGGCCACCTCGCCGCCGCCATCAGCACCCACTACGACAAGCGCCTCGACACCCCCGTCGACGCCACAGACCAGGTCTCCTGCCGCCCCGACTTCGCCGTCGTCATCTACCCCGGCTACCTTGCCGACGAAACCAGCAACTTCCTCGACAAGCTCGATCTGCACCCCACCGAAAAGACCCCACCCACCTTCATCGTCCAGGCAGAAGACGACCCAGTCCACGTAGAAAACGCGACCACCTGGTTCCTCGCACTGAAGAAAGCCAAAGTCCCAGCCGAGCTCCACCTCTACGCCGAAGGCGGCCACGGCTACGGCCTCCGCCCCCAGGAAAAATGGCCCATCACCACCTGGCCCAAATCAGCAGAACTCTGGCTGCACACCATCCACATGGTTCAATAGCAAGACCTCGCTTTTCGAGTTTGGTTACAATCGCCTTGTTCTTCGCAGCCAACCAATGTCTGACGCCATCGCCACCCTGCTGAGCGCCACACCCGCCTTCGCTCAGCTGCCCGCCGAAATCCGCAGCCGCATCGCGCTGCGGATGCCGCTGCGAACACTCGCCCGCGGCGAAGTGCTGGCCCAGGAAGGCGACCCCGGCAACGATCTCTTCCTCGTCCTCAACGGAAATCTCGCCCTCACCAGTCATGCCGCCAACCCAACCTTCGATAGCCCTCACCTCAATCAAGCACTCGATTTAGGCTCAGCCGGCCCCGGCTCGATCGTCGGCGAATCCTCCCTTCTCACCGGCCATCCCAACCCCGCCACCATCACCGCAACCGAGCCCACCACCGTCGCATGCCTATCCGCAGCGGATTTCGACCAGCTCTGCTCGGAATCTCCAGGTGAAATGGCCCCCACCCTCGTCTGGATGGTGGAACGCCTGGATGCTTATTCGATCGCGACAGCCGTAGCCCAGAGCAGCCAGCTCAGCAGCCTCTCCTCCACCGCCAGGCACGCCTTCGCGCTGGCTCTCACCCGCATCGACGTCCGCGCAGGCCAGACTCTCTTCCACAAAGGCGAACCCGGCGACGCCATCTTCCTCATCCTCAGCGGCCGAATCCGCCTTATGCGCACGCCGGAATCGGCATCCCTCGGAAGCCCATCTGAACCCAGCGAGCCAGCCGAACAAGCCGAGCTGGCCGAACTTGGCAAGGGCGACCTCTTCGGCGAACTGGCCATGCTCACCGGAGAGGCACGTTCCGCCACAGCCGTCGCCGTCCGCGATTCCCACCTCGCGCGCCTCGATCGCACCGCCTTCGACCGCCTCGTCGCCGCTCATCCAACAGAGATCCTCGGCCTCTTTGCGCGCCAGCTCGCCGGCCGGCTCAGCCGGCAAAATCACGACCGCACGTCACAATCTCGACAACTCAATCGCCCGCCCGTCGCCATCGCCATCCTGCCCCTCTCACCCACGGAGCAAACCGGCAGCGCCCGCGACTTCGCCGCAGAGCTCGTCCGCCAGCTCTCCGCCTTCGGACCAACCCTGCACCTCAGCCGCACCGTCGTCGACCGCGTCTTCCAGCCAGTCCAACGCAGGCATTCCGCACAGCAGCTCACCGCCCAGGTCGCCGAAGTAGCCCAACGGCGCCTCCTCGCCTGGCTCGATGACCTCGAACGGATCTATCGTCACGTCGTCTACGAAGCCGACTACCAATCCGGCTTCGAAGAAAGCGAATGGACCTCCCGCTGCCTCCGACAGGCCGACGTCCTGCTTGTCGTTGCCGGCGGTCCCGCCGACCCTCGCCAGAGCGAACAAACCATGGTCCGCCTCAATCGCAAGACCATCCCTTCGGTCAAAACCACGCTCATCCTCACCCACACCGAAGGCCCCGGAAGCGTCACCCACACCATCGGCTGGAAGCGCGCCCTCGGTTTCACCGCCCACGAACACGTCCGCCGCAATAGTCTCGGCCAGCATCACCCCGGCGACGTTGGCCGCATCGCCCGCGCCCTCAATGGCCAGTCCGTCGGCCTCGTGCTCGGCGGAGGCTTCGCCCTCGGTCTCGCCCACATCGGCGTCGTCGATGCCATGCGCGACCTCCACATCCCCATCGACTTTGTCGGCGGCACCAGCATGGGTGCCATCATCGCCGCCGCCTGCGCCCAGGAGTTTACCCACGACCAGATGCTCGAAGTCATGGATCACGGCTGCGCCCAGGCCCTCAAGGGCGATTACACGCTGCCCATTCTCAGCCTGCTCTCCGGCCGAAAAGTCACGCTGGCCCTCGGCAAATACCTTGAAAAACTCGATATCGAAGACCTCTGGCTCCCCTACTTCGCCATCTCCGCAAGCCTCGTCAACGCCCGCATGGTTGTCCATCGCCAGGGCTCCGCGCTCAAGTCCGTCGTCGCCAGCTGCCGCGCCCCTGGCATGTTCCCACCCCTTGGCTGGGACGGTGATGTCCTCGTCGATGGCGGCCTGGTCAACAACATCCCCGCCGACGTCATGCGCGCCGCCATCACCAACACCGCCGGGGCAGGTACCGTCTTCGCCGTCGACGTCTCCCCGGAAACCGAGTTCACCGCCGGGCAGGAATTCGGCATGGAAGTCTCCGGCTGGCGCGTCGCCGCCCGCAACTTCAATCCCTTCCGCCGCCAGCAGAAGATGGGCACCCTCGCGGACGTTCTAATGCGCCTCATCCGTCTCGGCGGCGTAGGCCACAAGCAGCAGATTCAGGACAATGCCGACCTTTACATGACCATCCCGCTCGACCAGTTCGCCATCCGCGACTTCCATCGCGGCGACGAAATGTCCAAAATTGGCTACGATCATGCCCGGCAGCAACTCGAAGCCTGGATCAGGGAAAACGGCCGCCCCTGGCTGGGAACAGCTGACCAGAAACCATAGCGCCGCGCTGATCGCCAGCCCTGCGAATCTTTGCCCGCAGCCCTCCCCGATATAAGATGTCCCCACACGCAATGCCACAGCGAGTCAGCCAGCAACCGCCTGCGTAATTCGAATTCCGGGAGAACCCGCGAAGTGTCCATCCACAGATCCGCCATTTTTACTGCCGCCGCTCTGGCCTGCAGCTTCTCCATCCCTTCCGTCGCGCAGGTCGCAAGCCAGCCCCGCCAATACACCACCGCCGACTACGCCCAGGCCGAAAAGTTCATGTCCTACAACGTCACCCCGCTCGCCTGGAAGGGCGTAGTCAAAGCGGAATGGTTGCCAGATGGGAAAGACGAGAAGGAACCCCGCTTCTGGTACCGCGCCGTCGACGACTCCGGCATCACCTACACCCTCGTCGACCCCGCTAAAGGCACCCACGCCCCAGCCTTCGACCACACAAAACTAGCGGAAGCTCTAAAGGCGGTAGCCAAGCCAGAGCTCAAAGACGACGCCCACCACCTAAAGCTCTCCGAACTCGCCCTGACCGACCACGATTCAATCCTCGACTTCACCTACGCCGGCGCCACCTACCACTGCACTCTCGCAGCCGCCTACACCTGTACCGCAGCGCCCGCGCCGCCGAAGGAGCGCCTCAACCTTTCGCCCGACAAGAAGCTGGGCGTCTTCATCCGCGACTGGAACCTCTGGCTCCGCGACATGGCCACCGGCAAAGAAACCCAGCTCACCACCGACGGCCAGAAAGACTACGGCTACGCTACCGACAACGCCGGCTGGAAGCACTCTGACGCCGCCATCGTTCTCTGGTCCGACGACTCGAAGAAGATCGCGACCTTCCAGCAGGACCAGCGCAAGACCGGCGAAATGTACCTCGTCCCCGTCACCAATGGCCACCCCAAGCTCGAAGCCTGGAAGTACCCATTAGTCGGCGACAAAGATATCACCATGATCGAACGCGTCGTCATTGACCTCCCGACCGGCAAAATGACCCGCCTCAAGATGCCGCCCGACCAGCACCGTTCGACCATCTGCGATGACGTAGCCTGCCACGGAACTACCTGGGACGACGTCGAATTCAGCCCCGATAACACCTACCTCGCCTTCGTCTCCACCTCCCGCGACCACAAGCAGGAATGGTTCCGCGTAGCTGACACCGCCACCGGCGAAGTCCGCGAAGTCTTGACCGAGTCCGCCCCCAAGTTCTTTGAAAGCGGCGACAACAAGGTCAACTGGCACTACCTGCCCAAGTCCAACGAAATCCTCTGGTTCAGCGAGCGCGACAACTGGGGCCAGCTGTACCTCTACGACCTCATCACCGGCAAGCTCAAGAACCAGATCACCCACGGCGAAGGCAACGTAACCCAGGTCCTCCGCGTCGACGAAAAAGCTCGCACCATCTACTTCCTCGGCGTAGGCCGCGAAGCGGGTCGCGACCCCTACTTCCAGCACCTCTACAGCATCCACTTCGACGGCACCGGCCAGAAGCTCCTCACGCCGGAGAATGCCGATCACACCATCAAGCTCTCCCCCGACGGCCGCTACTTCGTCGACACCTACTCCACCCCAACGCAGCCCCAGATCACCATCGTCCGCAACGCCGAAGGCAAGCAGCTGATGGAAGTCGCCAAGCAGGACATCAGCAAACTCCTCGCCGCAGGCTGGGTCCCGCCCACCCCCATCACCGTCAAAGCCCGCGACGGCAAGACGGACCTCTACGGCCTCATGTTCAAGCCCACCAGCTTCGATGCATCGAAGAAATACCCCATCATCAACTACGTCTACCCCGGCCCTCAGATCGGCTCCTGCGGGAGCCGCAGCTTCAGCGCTGCCCGCGGAGACAACCAGGCCCTCGCAGAACTCGGCTTTGTCGTCGTCTGTATTGACGGCATGGGCACCAACCTCCGCTCCAAGAGCTTCCACGAAGCCTACTTCGGCGACCTCGGCGACAACACCCTCCCCGACCAGGTCACCGGCATGAAGCAGCTCGCCGCCAAGTACCCCTTCATCGACCTCGACCGCGCTGGTATCTGGGGTCACTCCGGCGGAGGCAACGCTACGGGCGCCGCCATGTTCCACTACCCGGATTTCTTCAAAGTAGGCATCGCCGAGAGCGGCAACCACGACCAGCGCGACTACGAAGACGACTGGGCCGAAAAGTGGGCAGGCGTCCCCGTCGTCAACGCCGACGGCACCAGCAATTACGACACCCAGGCCAACCAGAACTACGCCAAGAACCTCAAAGGCCATCTACTCCTGGCCCACGGCACCATGGACGACAACGTCCCGCCGAACAACACCCTGATCGTCGTAGAAGCCCTCATCAAAGCCAATAAGGACTTCGACCTCCTGCTCATTCCCAACGTCCCTCACGGCTATGCGTACGCCACCCTCTACATGACACGCCGCCGCTGGGACTACTTCGTGCGCTACCTCGCAGGCGCCACCCCACCCGACCAGTACCAGATGCAGCCCGTCTCCGTCCTCCGCAGCATGGCCGCCAACGGCCCCGAGCCAGACCAGGACGACCCGGACCAATAACCAACCTCCACCAGCGGATCAAACAACGAGCAAAGCAAAGCCTGAGGCTGTCAACCTCAGGCTTTTGCTGTTCTCTGTTAGCTATTCCTGTGCATCGCGGCCAACATCGCTGCCCTATCAGTCCCGGTCAATCTCCAAATCATCCGCCAGCTTGAACCGCACAATCGACTCCGCCGGGATCACCAGATCCTTATTCCCAGACAATCCCGCACCCGCCGTACCCGCGCCAGCCCCAGCCAGACCGCCAATCAGCGCACCCTTGCCGCCACCGGCCAGTCCGCCAATCAGCATGCCCAATCCACCGCCGCCTCCAACAAACGCAGCCGTCCGCTTGCCCTTGCCCTTCTTCGTCCGCAGCACATCCTTCGTATCCAGCGGATACTGCTTCCCATCCAGCGTCAGCGATACCAGCCTAAGCTCAATATCCGCCGCTCCCTTGAACTTCCCGCGACCCTTCGCAGCCACTACTTCACCGCCCACCGGCGTCTTCTTCGGAATCACCACCTGGCCGCCAGCCGTCACCGGCTCCACGATCTCGCCAGTAAACTTGTCTCCCGGCCGGCTGCCCTTCGCACTGATCGTCTGATCCACACGAATCACCAGGGTCGTCCCCGCAGCCACATTAATCGGTGGCGGTGGCGGAGGCGGCACCGGCGAAACGACAGGAGGCTGATTCGGCGCAGGAGCCGGAGTCGGCGCGGGAGCAGGAGCCGTTCCCGTCGCAGCCTGATCCGTAGTGGGTGCGGGTGCCGCAGCCGTCGCGCCCTTCGGCGTCACAGTCGTAGAAACAACCTGTCCCGGCTGCCCGGGCACCGGCGGCTGCACCACCGTCGTCACCGTATTACCGTCCTTATCCGTGCTCACAATTTGCTGTGCTTGCCCGCTCGAGGCAGCCTGCGCCTTGGCCTGTTCCAGCGCCTTATCCTGCGCGGACTTGCAACCCGTAAGCGCCACAGAAGACATGGCAACCGCCAGCAAAGCCGCAGCCATCACCGGCCGCACATGGAAAACAACAAATGGGGTGGGGGAAATACGCATCAAAGGCCCTCTTTCTCGAACAAATTTCGTACAGCCAGCAACGTCTATTGGAAGCCACACACATCCCGCAGGACTCTCAATTATCTCCCCGCCGCGCGAAAAAGAACTGGTTCCAATTGCACCGCCGTAATCTAGTTCCTCTGTGCCATCGCGGTTTTGAGATGCGCGCCGCCTTTTCCATCCTGTAGGATGAACCGTCTTTTGAAACCCCCAACGGAAGTGAAGCCAATGCACGAATCCCGTTTCCGCCGCCTCCAGAAAACGTTCTCCATCGGCCTCCTCTCGGCCTTCGTCGCCGCGCCCTTCGCCCACGCCCAGAACACCTCCAAGCCGCTCCCCACCATCCTCTACGGCGCCGCCTATTACAACGAATACATGCCCGACGAAGGCGACGGCCAGCCAGCCCTACGCGCCAAACGCCTCGCAAAAGACGTCCAGATGATGAAAGACGCCGGCATCTCCGTCGTCCGCATGGGCGAATCAAGCTGGGCGCTCTGGGAGCCCTCCGACGGCCACTTCGAATACGCATGGATGGACACCGTCGTCGATGCCATGAGCAAGGCCGGCATCAAGGTCATCATGGGCACCCCGACCTACTCCATCCCCACCTGGATGGCCAATGCCCACCCCGAAATCCTCGTCCGCCCGCAGGGCGCGCCCCTCGTCGGCGGCGAAGTCACCTACGGCATCCGCCAGAACATGGACACCGACAACGCCATCTTCCGCAAGTACTCCGCACGCGTCATCGAGAAGATGGTCGCCCACTACCGCAACAACCCCACCGTCATCGGCTGGCAGATCGACAACGAAACCACCTCCTACGGCGCCTACAACGACGACGTCTTCAACGGCTTCGTCGAGCACCTCAAGAAGAAATTCGTCACCACCGATGCCATGAACAAAGCCTGGTTCCTTAACTACTGGGGCCAGGACGTCAACGGCTGGGAAAACATGCCCCGCCCCGACCACGCCACCAGCACCAGCTACAAGCTCGAATGGTCCCGCTGGCAGCAGATGCGGGTCGCAGACTTCCTCACCTGGCAGGCCGGTCTCGTTCGTCAGTTCCGCGGCCCAGACCAGTTCGTCACCCACGACTACGGCGGCTCCATGAAGAAAGACAAGGACGAGCTGGCCGTCGCCAAAGCTCTCGACATCGTCGCCAACAACACCTACCACGGCACTCAGGACCACATGGACGGCGCCTGGCAGGCGCAGGAAAGCGACTGGGCCCGCTCGCTCAAGCGCGACAACTTCCTCATCACCGAAACCAACGCCCAGACCCTCGGCTGGGATTCAGCTGGACAGTTCCCGCCCTACGACGGCCAGGTCCGCCTCGACGTCTATACCTATCTCTCGAGCGGCGCCAACATGGTCGAGTACTGGCACTGGCACTCCATCCACGCCGGGCAGGAGACCTACTGGAAAGGCATCCTGAGCCACGATCTCGAACCCAACCGCGTCTACGCCGAAGTCTCCAAAACCGCTCACGAACTCCAGAAAATCGGCCCCCAGCTCGTCGACCTCAAGATCAAGAATCAGGTCGCCATCCTCTACAGCGTCGATTCCGACAACGGCATCGTCTTCATGCCCTATGACCGCAAATACGGCAATGGCTGGACCCCCGGCGTCCCCGGCGACGCCTACACCACCGTCCTCGGCCAGCTCCATCGCAGCCTTTACAACCAGAACATCGGAGTAGACTTCGTCTTCCCCAACAGCGGCGACTTCTCGCAATACAAGCTGCTCGTCATTCCGCCGCTCTATGTGGCCGATGACGCCCTCCTGAAGCGCATCAGCGACTACGTCAAAAATGGCGGCCATGTCCTGATGTGCTTCAAATCCGGCTTCGCCAACGAAAACTCTGCAGTCCGCTGGACCCGCGCCCCCGGCCCACTCCGCGAAGCAGCAGGCTTCAGCTACCAGGAGTTCTCCAACTTAGAAAAGCCGCTCGCCCTCAAAGGTGACCCCTTCCATGCAGGCGAAGAAAACAAGGTCAGCACCTGGGCCGAGTTCCTCCTGCTCGAACACGCCGAAGCCCTCGCATACTACGACCACCCCTTCTTCGGAAAATGGCCAGCCATCACCCGCAACCACTTCGGCTCAGGCCAGCTCACCTACGAAGGCACAGAACTCTCCGACACCCTGCAAGCCAAACTCATCGCCGATGAAATCAAGAGCGCAGGCCTGGCCAGCGCCGACCAGCATCTCCCAGCCCCAGTCCACGTAAAACACGGCACCAACCGCGAAGGCAAAAAACTCCACTACTACCTCAACTACTCCAGCGACACTCAGACCTTCAACTACCCCTACGCCGCAGGGAAAGACCTGCTAACTAGCACAGCAGTCAACCCCAACCAATCCATAACCCTGAAGCCCTGGGACTTGGCAATCATCGAAGAATAGCCAGAGCTTCTATAAGCAAGCAGGCAGTACAACCGAACGCCGGGTGGCCCACCTTCATCGCGCACTTGCGATTAAGGTGGGAGTAGCAAATGCCAGCCTGTCGTTGCACCTGCCTTTGCTTTTCTGGTTGTCATTCCCGAAGGGAATCTGCTGTTCCGGCCGGCCATCACCGAAACAAATGCGGCACAAACCGGCTCAAGTTATTCGTAATCAATCCATCCGACTCCCGAATCCCCATCCCCGCCGGCTCACCATCGATCAGCCAACTCCCCAACACCGCAGTCTTCCCATCCGCCTGCGCCATAGAAGCCATCGCCTGGTAAACATAGCCTCCGCCAGCCGCCTTGGCATCGAGAGCATTGGCCTTCGCCGCACCGCCCTCTTCAGCCCAGTTACGAAACACCTGCACCCCCGCGCCCTCACGTCCCACCAGCGGCTTACGCACATAGTTCTGCATCTTGCGCGGTCCATCGAGATAAGCAGGCAGCAACAGCTCATGATCCGGAAACAGCTCCCAGAGAATCGCCAGCACCGCCTTGTTCGACCACATCATCTTCCAGATGGGCTCAATCCACTGGACCTTGCCCGCCACCGGCTTCTGCGAAGCAGCATTCATCGTCGCCAGCGCATGATCCCCAAACGCATCCCCCAGCATCCACTCCCACGGGTACAGCTTGAAGATCGTCCGCAACTCATCCCGCCGCCCATCGACAAACCGCTCACCGGCGCTGTCCCATCCCACCTGCCGCATCGCCAGCCCGGAGGTCTTCAATCCCGCCTGATGCGCCGTGTCCTGCAGATAGGCAATGGTCATCCCATCTTCCTCCGCCCCATCATGGGCGAAGTAGACCGGCTGAGAAACATACGGCAGCAGATCCTTCCACTTAGCCACTAACTTCTCATGCAGAGAATTGAACTGGTCCGCCTTGGGGAAACACTCCTCCAGCCAATACCACTGCGCCACCGCCGCTTCCACAAGACAAGTAGGCGTATCCGCGTTGTATTCGAGCAGCTTGATCTGCGGCCCGTCAAAGGCCAGATCAAGCCGTCCATATAGCGCCGGAGGCTCGCTCTGCCACGTCTCGCGAATGAGCGCCGCAGCCTTCGCCGGAATGCCCATCCGGCCCAGCCAGTCGCGCTCCAGAATCACTCCACCAGCAGCCAGCGCCAATCGCTGAATCTCCGCCGTAGCCGCCTCCAGCCGGTCAATCTCTGCCGCGGAAAACTCCCAGTATGCAGACTCATCCCAATAAGGGCTGCCATCGTCGAGCGAGTGGTACGTCAGCCCAACGCGCTCTACCTTCCGCTGCCAGTCGGCTCGTGGCGTAATCGTGCGCCTTCGCATCACTCGCCGCCTTCGCCGCCGCCGTGCCCAAACCCGCCAAAGCTCACGCTCGACCTGCTGGCTCCGACGACAGAATCACCGATATGCCCGCCACTCGAACCGCCATACACATAGAAGTAGCCGCCACCGTGAGAGACCTCACAATAGGAGTCCGGCATAAGGTGATTTTGCGCATCCACGCAATGGCGCGGACCGTTATGGCAGCCGATCGAAACCATCGCGGCAGCAGCCAGCAAAGTAAGTGGAACTTCTTTCGATTTACGCATGGAAGTAAGTACAGATCCTGACAGAATTGCCAACCAAAAACAATCCCAGTGATACTACGCGGAATCTATCCGCAGCGTTCCTGACCCCACCCCAGAGCGGGGTACAGCAAGTCTTCCTGTGAACACTGGCCGTTATCAGGCAACGAACCCTCCACAATCCCGCTAGAATGGCCACCATGGAGCCAGTAACCCACTTCCTCACCGGAGCCTGCATCGGACGCGCCGGCCTCAACCGCCGCACCGCCTACGCCACACTGGCCGCCACCCTCGCCGCCGAAGCCCCTGACATGGATGTCTTCTGGGGCGTCGCCGGGCCCGTCGTCAGCTTCGCCCACCATCGCGGCATCACCCATACCTTCGTCGCCGTCCCCGTCGTCGCGCTGGTCATCACCGGCTTCGTCTGGTGCGTTGATAAGGCGATCAGCTCCCGCCGCAAACCCATCCGCGATCCCCAACCCATCCGCTGGCTCTGGGTCTATTTCTCCGCCTTCATCGCCGCGCTAAGCCACATCCTGCTCGACTGGACCAACAACTACGGTGTCCGTCCCTTCTTCCCCTTCAACACCCGCTGGTACTCCGGCGACCTCGTCTTCATAGCCGACCCCGTCCTCTGGGCACTCCTCCTCCTCGCCATAATCGTTCCCGCCCTCCTCGGCCTCACCGACCGCGAAGTAGGCGCCCACCGCCAGCAGTTCCGAGGCCGCGGCTGGGCCATCTTCGCCCTGATAGGAATGGTCGCCGTCTGGGGCCTCCGCTGGTCACAGCACGCCAAAGCCTCCAATCTAGTAGCCCAGGCTCAGGTCACAGCCACCCCAGCCAGCCGCACCGCCCTCGAACCCTATCCGTTCAGCCCCTTCCGCTGGCACGCCCTGCTCGAAACCGGCACCACCTGGCAAACCGCCGAAGTCGACACTCGCACCAATCAAGTCGAATCCGACCCCCGCAACAACGTCCTCCTCAAACCAGCCTGGACCCCAGCCATCATCGCCGCCCGCCAGTCGCGCCTCGGCCAGGTCTACCTCGACTGGTCCCAGTGGCCAGTCGTCCGAGACATCGGCCCGCAAGCCGCCCCTAAACAGCCCCCGCCAGACTTCCCCGCCAACCGCAACTGGACCACGATCGAGTTCAGCGACCTCCGCTTCGCCTACGCCTATCTCGACACCAGCATGGGCACCGGCTCCAGCCGCCCGCTAGCCGCCACCCTGCCAACCACAGGCTTGGCTGGCTGGGTCTACATCGTCGATGGCCCCAACGGCAGCAAGGAAGAAGCCGGCCAGTTCATCGGAGGCAGAGAACAAAAGTAGGCGTAGAATCAAGACCCATAGGAGAGCGCCATGGCCGCGACAACCCAGGTTCCCGTCGAAGTCTACCTCCGCTCCGACTATCAGCCAGACGCCGAATACATCGATGGCGAAATTATGGAGCGACCCGTGGGCGAAGACGACCACTCCTCCTGGCTAGGCGCTATTTGCTACTGGTTTCACCAGCATGAAGACGAATGGAACATCCGTATCCGTCCTGAACTGCGCGTGCAAGTCAGGCGCGAGAACTTTCTCGTCCCCGACGTTACCATCCTCGACGCCGCAAATCCGCGAGAGAAGATCGCTACCCTCCCTCCCGTCGCCGTCTTCGAAGTCCTGAGCCCGGAAAACAAGATCCGCGAAATCATGCGCAAACTCGACCTCTACGAGCAAATGGGCATCCCCCAGATCTGGCTCATCGACCCACCCGCTGCCGGTGCGTTCCCGGTCTGGCAGCGCTTCCACCAGGGTCGCCTCGCCGACAGCACCACCTTTTCCCACCCGGAGAAGGGCATCCACTTCGAAATGACCGAAATCGCGAAACTACTCCGCTGATGGAGCGTTACACGCGAAATTTCACCCGCATCACCGCGTTTATTGACTCGATCAACAATTCCCGGTTGACCCCAGCCCATTCAATCCCCAGAATGGTCATAGACTTCTGTCGATTCCCGTATCGTCTTGTCAATCCATCGCTGAAAGATCACTGGTCCATCCAGCACCCGAGGTACCAATGCCCGCATACCTGCTCCTGCTAGCCGCTCTCCTGAGCCGCGTCATTCCCCACTCCGGCTGGTACGGATTCACCGCCGTCGGTGGCGCCCTGCTCTACTTCGGTGCCCGCCGCAACTGGCGCGAGATGCTCCTCCCCGTCGCCGCCTTCGCCGCGGTCGACTACTACCTCACCACCCAGGTCTACAGCTCCGAGTTCAACGTAGTGAACTACCTCTCCACCTGGGCCTGGTACGCCGCCGCCATCGCTCTCGGCCACATCCTGCTCTCCGCGCGCACCTCAGCCGTCCGCTTCATCGCCACCGGCCTGCTCGGCCCCACCTCCTTCTTCCTCATCTCCAACTTTGCCGCCTGGCAGATCCTCAGCCGCCCCGGCAGCATGTACGCCAGCAATCTCGGCGGCCTCATCACCGCCTACATCGCCGGCCTGCCTTTCTACGGACGCGACGTGGTCTCGACCGGCCTGGTCCTCGCCCTCGCCTTCGGAGCCGAAGCCACCGTCCGCCACTTCCGCGATAACAACACTCTCCAGCCCGCACCCATCCGCGCCAAGCGCTAGCTGTATCCTGCTCACTGGGCCAGTAGGGTAGGCCGGGGATTTATCCCCGGCACTATCCGAGCGAACAGAAAAAGGGGCTTCAGCCCCTGCGGCATCGAATTGAGATCCACCGCGGAAAATCGCTTTTGGCCGCCCAGCAATTCCCACCTGCCCCGGTAATTTGCAATACTAAGTCGTCATGCCAATCGATAACATTCAGCAGGCCGCGCAGAAAGTCGCCACTCTCCTCAACTCGATCGTCAAGCTCGGCGGCCTCAAGCTGAAGTACCGCATCAGCGCCAGCCCCGTCCCTGCAGACAGCGAACACGTAGGCGCCGAAGTCCTCAACGTCGAGCTCAACGGCCTCGACGCACCCCTGCTTACTCAGCGCGGCGGCGAACTCCTCCGCTCCCTCGAGCACCTCGCTATCCAGATCCTCCGCCTCGACGTCCGCGAACACGACCTCGTCAGCTTCGACGCCCTCAACTTCAAGGCCCTCCGCCAGCAGGAGATCCAGCTCTCCGCCGAAACCGCCGCCGAGCGCGTCCGCGAGACCGGCACCCCCTACAGCTTCCCCCCCACCAACTCCCGCGAACGCCGTATGCTCCACCTCGCCTTCCGCTCCATCGAAGACGTAGAGACCCAATCCCTCGGCGAAGGCCAGGAGCGCTACCTAGTCGTTTACCCCAAAGGCCGCACCGACCTCCCAGCCCCCATCCCCCAAATGCCAGTCCGCACCGGCTACGGCGACCGAGGCGGTAGAGGTGGAGACCGCGGCGGCAGAGGCGACCGAGGTGATCGTGGCCGAGGCAGAGGCGGCGACCGAGGCGGCTACGGCCGCAGATAGCAGCAAGCAGATAGCAACGAACAGCAGGCAGCCAGCCGCAAAAGCAAGCCTGTCTTCACTGGCGCGAGAACAAATGCGGGTGCCCCACCCTCGCGACGCCTTTGTTTTTGTCGCTAGGGTGGGAATCACAAATCCCAGCCCGTCGTTGCCCTTGCCTTTCTTGCAGTCATTCCCGAAGGGAATCTGCTGTTGCCAGTCCGCGTATGCAACAATACCGCCCATGTACCTATCCGCCGCAAAGCCCCTGGCAGCCCTATTCGCCCTCAGCCTATTGAGCCTCTCCCAAGCCCAACCCACCCCTGAAACACCCCTCACCTACAACTGCCTCCACACCCCCAAGCCCATCAAGATCGACGGCAAACTGGACGACCCAGCCTGGCGCACCGCCCCCTGGACCGAAGACTTTATCGACATCGAAGGCGCAGCCAATCCTGCCAATCCCAAGCCCCGCTACCGCACCCGCGCCAAGCTGCTCTGGGACGACCAGTACCTCTACATCGCCGCCGAGCTGGAAGAACCCAACCTCCAGGCCAAACTCACCGAACACGACTCCGTCATCTTCAAAGACAACGACTTCGAATTCTTCGTGAAACCCCCAGCCACCGTAGAAGGCCCCGCAGGCCAGAAAATGCCGGCCCCCGGCTATTTCGAGTTCGAGATCAACGCCCGCAACACCAGCTGGGACCTCTACCTCAACCGCCCCTACAACCAGGGCGGCAAAGCCGACGACAGCTGGAACATCCCCGGCCTCAAAACCGCAGTAGCCCTCAAAGGCACCCTCAACAACGCGTCCGACAAAGACCACGGCTGGACCGTAGAAATCGCCATCCCCTTCGCCGCCTACACCAGCCGCCTGCCCGTAGCGCACCCCAAGGCCGGCGACCAATGGCGCTTCAACTTCAGCCGCGTCGAATGGCTCCAGGGCCACCAGCAACCCGGCGAACACGAAGCCAACTGGGTCTGGTCCCCCCAAGGCGTAATCAACATGCACGTCCCGGAAAAGTGGGGCTACTTGAACTTCCAAGACAAGCGGTAACGGCCGGTTCTCGTCGAACGATGAGCCCATAAGTCTTTGCGTGGCATCAATGCAAGCGCAACGCTCGCCGCACTTTGTCCACAAAACCGTCGCTCTTCGTTTTGTTTGCGCCCTCATTGTCCACCAAAGCCCTTATCCGCTCAACGACTGGTTCATACTCGCCCTTAACAAGTCCCAGATCGGGATGCCGCGATAGTGGAGACTTTTTGATGTCAGCCATCTTCAGTGCATGCTCCGCATGACGCAACGCCAGTTCGGAATTCCCAAGCTCCGAATACACGATTGCCAATGCACTTGAATACATGAAGACCTCAACCGGGAAAACCATGTTCAAACTACGGGCCTCCAATGTTTCGATAGCAAAGTCGTAAAGCTCCCGCCTGCCATAGGTAGCGATCAAAAGCGGCAGATTGAAGCGCGCCCTCGTGGTAGAACCACGATGCGTCTCCTCCCATTGAAGTGAACGCCGGTAAGAATCGATGGCTTCATCAATTAATCCCAACGCCACATATGCTTCCGCCTGCACGTTCAATGCGTCTGCCATGAAGGATTCATCTCCAGATTCGAAATACAGCTCGATCAGCCGCAAAGCAACCCGCGGCTCAGTCGACCTCAATGTCCATGCCTGAATCTTTAGATATTGCGGCCTTTGGCTGCGGCTGCGTTTCAGCCTTGCAAGAAACTGCGCCTCAATCTCAGGCGACCAACTAGTATTTCGAAACCAGTCAGGCATCATCGACCCCTGATGCAAAGATAGGGGATTGAACCGCGTCAATTCACGGAAGAAAATCAATGCGGTCAGCAGTCAGAACTGCATCCTATAGATTTGGGAGAATAAGAATGAGCACCTTAGAAAAACTCGCGACCGCCCAACCCGTAGCCTTCGTCCCCATCAGCGACACCGAGACGGGAAAAGCCAAAGCGCTCACCTTCTACCGCGACCAGCTCGGCCTCACCTTTGTCGAAGACCAGTCGCCCTTCGCCCTCGTCTTCCGGCTCCATATCCCTAGCGAGATCTCCGGCGACTTGCGCGAAAATCTACAAGGCGAATCCGGCACCGGTGGAGAAGGCATCAGCCGCTCCGGCAATGACGACCTCCCAGGTTCAGCGATCGGCGCCTCCACCGGCACCACGCTCCGCGCCACGTTCGCGGGAGACTTCAAGCCCCAGCCCTTCACCATCCTCGGCTGGACCGTCCCCGACATCGCTGCCACCGTCCAGCAGCTCACCAACGCGGGCGTCAACTTCACCCGCTACCCCGGCCTCAACGCCGACCACCCGCTCGCCATCTGGACCGCCCCCGGCGGCACTCAGATCGCCTGGTTCACCGACCCCTTCGGCAACACCCTGAGCCTTCAGCAGAACGTCTGAAAAAATCTGCCAGCAGATTGTGAGTATTTTCTACCGAAAAGCGCATCATAAGAAACAGCTCAGCAGCACATGCTCTTTAGTTGTCATTCCCGAAGGGAATCTGCTTCTCGCCTTTCGTTGGCAGAGGAAAATAAATACCCTCCCCCTCCATTCGTAAGTTCTTCCCCTGCGAAAGAATGTGCCAAAAAAAACGGCCCCGCCAGAACCCTGGCAGGGGCCGTTCGCATTTCCTAAAGCAAGTTAGAAGAAAAATTTAGCCGAAACCTGCAGCTGCCTCGGCCCATACAACACGTTGTTGGTGCTCGACTTGTTCCCGAACGCCGCCGTTCCCTTGCCCGTGTAGGGAATGATGCAGCCCTGCAGCGGAGCTTCCGTCGAAACAGTGGTTTCGCACTTGATGCCGCCCGTGGTGGCTCCAGCGCCAATGTACGTCGAATAGGTCGAGTTCACACCGGTGATGATCTCATGGTTCAGCAGGTTGAATGCCTCGCCAACGATCTCCATGTGCATCGCATCGTGGATCGGAATCTCCCGCGTCACGCGGAAGTCGAAGTCGTTGAACCCCGGTCCGATCAACGAGTTACGCCCGATCTGCGGGGGACGGCCAGTGGTCGCCGCGCCGGAGCCTGAGCTCATCGCGCCACCGTAAATGTTGCCCGCCGCGCCAAAGCTCGACGAACCGCCGTTGTAAACCGTGCCACTCATCGAAGCCGTAATTGGCTGACCCGCGGAAGCTGTATCGGTTCCCGAGAACTTGAACCCATCCAGCGTCAGCTTCATCCACTTGTTGCCTTCGAAAACGTGTGGCTGGTACACAAAGCTGCCCACAAAGCGGTTGCGCACATCGAGATCGGAAAGCCCATTCTCACCGCGCACATTGTTCGGGTCCAGCACAGGGTTGCCGCCGTAGAAGGTACCAAAAGCACCTGCAACCTGGTCCGTATCCGTGGCGCGAGACCACGTGTAGTTCGCCAGGATCTCTAGGCCGTTGGCGAACGGACGGCGCACCGTCACTGCCAGCGAGTTATACCAGGAGTTCGCCACGCTGAAGCCCGTGTTGTAGCTCTGCAGCGAGGAGTTAATGCGGTCCGACCGCAGGTACACCGGTACGGTCAACTGCTGGGTGACCTTGCCGCTCTTGTCCAGCACGTCGTACGAGCGCAGCCCGTGCGGCGTCTGGCCCACCAGGTTGGCATCCAGGAAGACCGGCAGGCGAAGCCCGCGCGATCCCACGTAACCCACCGAAAGCGTCAGCTTGCCGGGCAACTGCTGCTCCACGCTCAGGTCAGCTTCATGCGCCAGCGGTGGAACAAACTGCGGGTCCAGCCCGTGGAAGCTCTGCACACCGACCTTGGCCGTACCTTCGACGGTCGGCGGAGCGCCGCCGTTCGGATAGAGCGAGTTGTCGAGTGAAGGGCCAGTCGGCTTGAATGGCACATTAGGATAGATCAGTCCTGCAGCCGCCGAGTTGGACGCGTTGCAGCTGCTTCCGCAACCGGTGTAGTTGTAGTTCACCTGGACAACGCCGTTCTCCACGCGCATCGCGTAGTACGTGCTGCCCTGGTTCAGGCCGGAAAAGAGGCCATAGCCGCCACGAACCACAGTACCTGCATACGGCTGCCACGCAAAGCCCACACGAGGCTGCACGCGATCGGTCACGTTCTTGATCGTGCTGCTGTAGTAGGTGGAGAGGTCGCCGTAGTTGGTGTTGTTCTTCGTCGGGTTAGGCGTCAGCTGCACGTCATAGCGAACACCCGCGGTGATGGTGAGGTTGCTACGAATCTTCCACGAGTCCTCGGCAAAGCCGTCGAACATCTTCATCCAGAAGTCGTCGGCGCCGGCGCGGTTGCCCTTGTTGATCTGGTCTACCGTCTGCACAAAGCTGGTGTAGTGGTATCCGGCAAAAGGATCGGTGTCCCCTGGCTGGCCCTGGAACGAGTCAGCAGCCCAGTTCTGGAAGTTCGCGACTGCCGTCGAGCCGCTGTAGTTGTAGATACCGCCGCCCTGGAAGAGGTTGATCATGATTTCGTGAACGAGGTTGACGTCGCCGCCGAACTTGATCGTGTGGCGGCCATGGATCATCGAAACCACATCCGTAAGCTGGGTGCGGTGTTCGTCCGGCTCAGCAATACGCGGCAGCGCGTTTGGCATGCCGTATGTCAGCAGCGAACCGATACCGATGCTCGGGCCAGCCGCATTGGCGCCCGCCGTCTCCAGATCGCGTCCATACTGCCAATGGACCTGATTCACGGTCGTGTTGCCCAACTGGGTCGTCAGGCCGCCGACGAGGAAGCGCTCGTGGTAGCTGGTCGGCCCGTTGGTCGAGGGCGAGCTGTTGGTGAAGGTCGGCGCGCCCGAGTAACCGTTGGTCGAGTCGAAGTTCGCGAAGTTGTAATTCACAAACGCGTCGTTCCGGCTGTTGATATGCCAGTCGAGGCGCGGAAAGAAGATGTTTTCCTTGCTGAAGCGCGAAGGCGGCGAACCTGCCCCGCCAGAGTTGTCGATCAGGAAGGTAATGGCGGAGGTGCACTGGGCTGCGGTGATCGTCGCCGGGCACTGCGTCGGAGTGATGATTGTGCCGGAGCCATTCGAATCCGTCTGAGGGGTCAGCGAGAGCGTGTTGGTGTTTGCGTAGAGCACGCGGCCAACGCGACGGAAGCCATCATACGTGAAGAAGTAGAAGAGCCGGTCCTTGATGATCGGTCCGCCTACTGAGCCGCCAAATTGCTGCTGCTGGTGGATCGGCTGCGTCAGCAGGAAGGGATTTCCGCCATGCAGACCCTGGTACTTGTTGTACGGGTCCAGCGCGTTCAGGTCCGGATAGCGCAGATAATAAAAGAGATCGCCGTGGATTGCGTTTGTTCCGGAGCGGGTGATGGCGTTCACCTGACCGCCTGCCGCCTGGCCGAATTCGACGGAGTAGTTTGACGTTTCCGCCTGGAATTCCTTGATCGAGTCCAGTGAGTAGATATAAGGAGCGCCGGAAGCGCGTCCGCGGGCTTCCGAGAACAGCATTTCGTTGTTGTTCGCGCCGTCCACATAGTTCTGGTTGTAGAGGCCGCTGATTCCGTGGAAGCTGACCAGGCCGGAACCGCCGTCCTGCACCACGTTTGGCGTGAGGAGGACAAAGTCGCTCCAGTTACGCCCGTTCACTGGCAGGTTAGAGATCAGCTGCTGGTCCACGGTCTGCGAGACTTCGGTCTTTTCCGTGTCGAGCAGAGGAGACTCGCCCGAAACTTCCACCGAGGTCGAAACCGAGGCAGCGGGCAGAACGGCGTCCACCGTCAGCACCTGGCCGACTGTCAGGACAAGGTTCGTGCGGGAGACTTTGCCGAAGGAGTTGCCGCCCAGCGTCACTTCGTAGTGGCCCGGCTGCAGGAAGGTGGCGGTGTATTCGCCGGAGTCGTTGGTGGTGAGCGTGCGGGAAACGCCGGTATCGACGTCGGTGATCACGATGGCCGCGTTCGACACGACGGAACCCGTTGAATCGGTTACAGTTCCGGTAATGTTGCCGGATCCAGATGTCTGGGCTGTCACTGGCAGGATCGTAACCCAACACAGAATTGCTGCGAGAGCAAAGGCAAAAAGCCTAGCTTTAACAGGCTTGCATGGCATACAGATGTACTCCTATGAATTGGGGCCGCCCAGGATGGGAGGATTGGGGGCCGATGATGGATTGGTCTGGCTGCTCCGGTGGTAATTCGCCTGCCTGAAACAGTCTGGAGACGTTCGCAGCTTTCAGACCTGATAACAACGTAATAACTTAAGGCTCTTCGAGTAAGCGTCCTGTGTCAACCTGAGACGGCGAAATTGTTATGACGTTAACGACCTGCTTCCAGTCGTTCTCATCGCCGGAAGGTGCATCCTGCCACCTTCACTTTATCGCTCGATTCGCCCGCAGAGACTCATGTTTTCCCATCACATCAGGGCATTTCGGATGATCACTTTGGCCGATTTAACACCTCGTTTCCCACCGCAAGAGGCGTTCCAGCCAGTGGTACAGGCGGTATCCTGAAGACAGCGCCCGCTCCTCCAGAATTCATGTCCGACTTCGCCCAAACCGTGAAACAGCAGGCCGACATCGTCAAGGTGATCGGCGGCTACATCCGTCTGCGCAAGGCGGGAGCGCAAAACTACTCCGGCCTCTGTCCTTTCCATAAAGAGAAGTCGCCGTCGTTTTCCGTACATGCCGGCCGGCAGTTCTTCCACTGCTTCGGCTGCGGCCAGTCCGGGGATATCTTCAGCTTCGTCAGCAAGATAGAGAACGCCAGCTTCCCGGAATCGGTCCGTATCGTGGCGCAAAAGTGCGGCATTCCGCTGCCCAAGCGCGAGTACAACTCGCCAGAAGAGGCCGCCGAAGCCGGAATGCGGCGTAAGCTGCTGGACCTGCACGAGGCCGCAGCAACGTGGTTCGAAGAACAGCTCCGGTCGCCGGAGGGTGCCTTGGCCCGCGAATACCTCGCCGGGCGCGGCGTCACGGCGGAGGCAATCAAGACATTCCGCATCGGGTACGCGCCGGACAACTTCAACGGCCTGCGCGACAAGCTCGCGCCGATGGCTGACGGTGAGACTCTGCGAGCATCCGGTCTTTTCAGTTCGAAAGATACGGAAGACCAGGGCGGCAACGTCGTTCAGGGGCGCCTTTACGACCGCTTCCGCAAGCGCGTCACCTTCCCGATCGCGAATGAGTCAGGACGAGTTATTGCCTTTACTGCCCGCGCTTTAGAGACAGGCGACAAAGCGGGACCGAAGTACATCAACTCCCCCGAAACGCCGCTTTACTCGAAGGGTCAGGTCCTCTTCAATCTCGACAAGGCCAAAGCCCAGATGCGCGCCGCCGAGTGGGCCTTGCTCGTCGAGGGCCAGATGGACTGTATCTCGGTCTACATGCGCGGCATCCTGAACGTGATCGCCACCAGCGGCACAGCCTTCACCGAGCACCAGGTGGCCCTGCTGCGCCGCCAGACGACCAACGTCATCGTCAACTTCGACCCCGATGCCGCCGGAGCCAATGCCGCCGAGAAGTCGATCGGCCTTCTGACCGAGGAGGGATTTTCGATCAAGGTCATCACCCTCGATGGCGGCCTCGACCCGGACCGCTTCATCCGCGAGCGCGGCGTAGAAGCTTATGTCGCGGCCATCAAGGGAGCCCGCCGCCAGTCGGATTATCTGATCGAGCGCGCCCGCCAGCAGTTTCCCGGAGCCAATCCCGAATCCAAGATCAAGGCGATGAACTACCTGCTTCCCCACATCCGGCGCATTCCGCAGACGCTGGAGCGTGGCCAGTTTGCCCACGACGCAGCGCAGAAGCTGGGCATCGACTCCGCTGTGTTGCAGGATGAACTACGCCAGGCTGCGCTCAAGCGCCAGGATCATCTCGACGCCCGTGTCGAATCCCGCACGCCAACGGTGACCGAAGTCGAGCGCATCCTGCTCCGCGCGCTGGCCACGAACGAGGCCTGCTGGCACACCGCCAGCGGCCCGATTCTGGAGCATCCGGAGTGGTTTGAGCATCTTTCGGCATTTCAAGCCCTGCTGGCCCTGGCTGCGCAACCCGCTCCGGACCCGATGGTGGCGGTCCAAGATCCCGGCCAGCGCGCCCTCGTCGCCCAGGTGCTGCTGCAGGAAAATCATCCGCCCGATGAAGTGGCGGTTGAGGGCGCCCTGCACGGTCTCCACTTGCGCCGTCTCGAAAACGAGCAGCGTGCCCTGCGTGCGCAGATCGCGGAAGCCGAGCGACGCGGAGACTTCGCCGAAGTGGCCGCTCTCTCCCAGCGCAAACTAGCCGTAGATCGCGAAATCCGCAGCTTGCACCAGTAGTGATGAGAGAAAACTGCATATACTTTTACCAGCATCCGACTGGAGGTTGACACATGATCCTGGAACTCAAACCTGAGCACCAGAAAATTCTCGAACAGGAGATCCTGTCAGGCAGAACGCTGGAGGAAGTGCTGGATCAGGCGTTTGCAATTATCCAGGCGCAGCACGACATGGACGATTGGTTGATTGAGAATCGCGAAGAAATCGCAACTCAGATTGAAGAAGGGTATGCACAGGCTGAGCGAGGCGAATTGCTGGATCCGGACCAGGTCAGACAAATGCTGCAGGAACGTCGCCAAAATCGAAAGACAGCATGAATTATGTCGCATCCATACCGGTTAACTCCCAGAGCGGCGAATGATATTGACAGAATCTGGCACTACATCTCGATGGACAATGTGGATGCTGCGAACCAGGTTGAGGAAGCGATCTACAGCGCGTGTCATCTGCTCGGTACGAATCCTATGATGGGATCGGTTCGTAAAGGCATCACCAAACGTCCGATTCGATTCTGGCCTATTCCCGCGTACCCTAACTACCTCGTCTTATACATACCGGAGCCCAGCCCGGTCCGAGTTATCGGAATCGCGCACGGAAAGCGGAATATGCGGAAATTGCTGAAATCCATGCCGATCTGATTGCGTGCTGGCGACTTCTTGACCAAAGATGGCGATTTGGAACTAATTTCCGAGTTATAGCATCTATATACACAGAGCGAGACCGCAGGAATACGGCCCCGCCCCGACTGCAAGGCGAAAATACTTGACTTTGTCAGGGGTTCTGCTGTTAATCCGGGAGGTTCGCTGTGGTATTCTTGTATTCTCTGAAGGATGTGCGCCCCATTGCCCCACACATGAGCCACGGCTCGCGGGCAGGCCAAAATAGGCCACTTGCGCTGAATATCCTGATCCGAGCAACTCAACCGGACATCGCTTCCCGATGTTGTGGGTCGCTTTTGCCTGTACGGCATCGGTTTGCCGGGCGTGCTGAATTATTTTTCAGCGCCCACTTTGGCACCGGAACCGTTCATCGCAGTGCGCCTGCTCCCAGAAGCGGTCCAGAATTTTCGCGCAGGAGATGTGAGCGCCTTGGCTATTGACGACAAATTTGAAGACGATATTTCCAGCCTGATCGACACCGGCAAGGATAAAGGCTATCTGACCTACGGCGACGTGAACGACATGTTGCCCGACGATATGCATAATGCCGACGATCTGGACGACCTGATTACCACCATTGGTACTCAGGGCATTGATCTGCTCGACGGGCCCAAGTTCGGCGATAAGGACTTCGACCAGGAAGACGGCGAAGACGTTGAGCTGGACCTGACCCCGGGTACCCTTGAAAAGACCAACGACCCCGTCCGCATGTACCTCCGCGAGATGGGCACCGTGCCGCTGCTCACCCGCGAAGGCGAAGTCGAAATCGCCAAGCGCATTGAGCGCGGGCAGCTTCGCGTGCTCAAGTCGCTTTCCCGTTCGCCCGTGGTGATACGCGAAATCGTGGCCCTCGGAGAGGACCTGAAGCGCGGCGTCCGCAACGTGAAGGAAGTGGTCACGTTCGATGAAGAAGAGCTCACCGAAGATGTAGTGCAGGCCCGCGTTCGCGCCACGGCCGGCCGCATTGACGCGCTCGTAAAGCACCAGAAGAAAATCTTGCTGCTCAACGAGAAGCTCGAAACCCTCGCAGCCAAGACCAAGGCTCGCGAAGCGCGCAAGACCCGTTGGCTTATCGCCCGCGAAATGGTCTTGATCTCGCGCATCGTTCGTGAACTGAAGTACACCGGCCAGGAAAAGAAGCGCCTGCTCGACAAGGTCAACAAGACCGTCGAGATCATGCGTTCGCTCGAGCGGCAGATCAAGTCTCTCGACCAGAAGCACGATGCTTCGAAGTCTGAGGACCTGAAGAAGGAATACCGGCGCCAGCAGAAGAACTGCCGTATCGACCTCGAAAAGGTTGAGTCGGAAGCCGGCGTTACGGTTGTTGAGCTGCGCCGCACGCAGCGCGAAATGATCCAGGGCGACATGGACGCCGAGAAGGCGAAGCGCGAGCTCATTGAAGCCAACCTTCGTCTCGTCGTGTCGATCGCCAAGAAGTACACCAACCGCGGACTTCAGTTCCTCGACCTGATTCAGGAAGGCAACATCGGCCTGATGAAGGCGGTGGACAAGTTCGAGTATCGCCGCGGCTACAAGTTCTCGACCTACGCAACGTGGTGGATTCGTCAGGCCATTACCCGCGCCATCGCGGATCAGGCCCGTACGATCCGCATCCCGGTGCACATGATCGAGACCATCAACAAGCTCATCCGCACCTCGCGTCAACTGGTGCAGGAGCTTGGCCGCGAACCTTCGAGCGAAGAGATTGCCCGCCGCATGGACATTCCCGTCGCCAAGGTCCGCAAGGTACTCAAGATCGCGCAGGAACCGATCTCGCTCGAAACCCCGATCGGCGAAGAGGAAGATTCGCATCTTGGCGACTTCATTGAAGATCGTCAGGCTGTCTCGCCCTCTGAGGCCGTGATCAGCGTGAACCTAAAGGAGTACACCTCGCAGGTCCTGCGCACCCTGACCCCGCGTGAAGAGCGCGTGATCAAGATGCGCTTCGGCCTCGAAGACGGCTCCGAGCACACGCTCGAAGAAGTCGGGCAGAGCTTCCAGGTCACCCGCGAGCGTATCCGCCAGATCGAAGCCAAGGCGCTGCGCAAGCTGCGTCACCCCAGCCGCAGCCGCAAGCTGCGCGCCTTCGTCGAAGGCGTCAAAGAGCTCTAAGCATTTCGACAAGTCTCAAACATCAAGCCGCGATCCCAACCAGGGTCGCGGCTTTTGTTTTGCCCGCAGATTGCTGTTAGAAAACGCTTCTCAGCAATTCGTACGAAGAGTATGCTGCCGCCATGACAAAACCGAAGCCCGCTGCGATTGCCGTGAATCCTTACCGGTTCGACCCCTACAAGAACCATCGCTTCGACGCATTGCCGCCCGGCGACACTCCGGAAGACGCTCCGCCCGCGGCAGCGCCCGTAAGGAAGAAAAGCGCAAAAAAGGCTGCGCCTGCGAAGAAGGCAGCGGCTGCCAGGAAAGCCCCGACAAAGAAGGCTGCTTCGGTAAAGAAAGCTAAGCCGGCCAAGAAAGCATCTGCGAAAAAGCCTTAGGCAACTGCTGATTTTCAAGTTTGTCTCGAACGCGGCGAATGAGGCAGAGTCCCTGACTTACAATGGCTGCGCGGAACGCAAGCCGCTCGAGGCCCTATGACAACCAATCGCTCGCTACGCTGGATCGCACTGTTCATGCTCGCCGTTGCGTCAACCGCTTATTCGCAAACTAGCCCCGAAGCACCCAACGACGCCGGACTCACCGGCACATGGATCGCCCACTGGATGGGCCCCTACGGCGACACAGAACTCGTCTTCCGGCTCAAGTCGGTCAATGGCAAGATCACTGGCAGCGAAGGCCTACCCTTCGGGGACCCTCCGATCATCGATGGCCAACTCACCGGCAACGAATTCCATTTCACCGTCGCAATCGACCGCTACGGCAGCATTCAGAATCGCGAAGCCACCGGCAAGATCGTTGGTGACACGCTCGAGATCAATCCCGCGATGCCGCTTCCGCCACCGCCCGCGGCGGGTGGTCCGCCGCCGGGAACTCCGTCTCCAATGCAGGGTGCGCAGAAGGGGCCGGTCATCGCGCATCGCGGAACTCCGTTCCCGTCGTATCGTGCGGCGCCGGTGGACTACGCAAGCCTGCCCAAAGTCGAGGTGCCCGCGATCCATCAGGTTCCAGCCAACGGCCTTGCCAAGACTCCACCCATGGGCTGGAACAGCTGGAACAAGTTCCGCACCAAGATCGATGACAAGACCGTGCGCGAGATGGCCGACGCCATGGTGTCAACCGGCATGAAAGACGCCGGCTATGTCTACATCAACATCGACGACGGCTGGGAAGATAAGCGCGACGCCAACGGTATCCTGCATCCCAACCCCAACTTCTCGGATATGAAGGCGCTCGCGGATTACGTGCACTCCAAGGGTCTCAAGCTGGGCATTTACTCCTCACCCGGACCCCTGACATGCGCCGGCTTCACCGGCAGCTACGGGCACGAGACGGAAGACGCGAAGATGTATGCGTCCTGGGGCATCGACTACCTGAAGTACGACTGGTGCAGCGCCTCCCGTGTCTGGAAAGACCCGGACATGCACGCCGTCTACCAGCGCATGGGCGACGCGCTCAAGGCAACCGGCGCACCCATCGTCTACTCGCTCTGCCAGTACGGCCGGTCCGAGGTGCAGACGTGGGGAACGCAGGTCGGCGCGAACCTCTGGCGTACCACCGGCGATATCCGCGACCGCTATGACTCGATGGACAAGATCGGCTTCGCGCAGACTGAGCTAGCGAAGTACGCCGGCCCCGGCCACTGGAACGATCCTGACATGCTCGAGATCGGCAACGGTGGCATGACGACCGAAGAGTACCGCATGCACTTCAGCCTCTGGGCGCTGATTGCCTCGCCGCTGATCGCCGGGAATGACATTCGCACGATGACTCCGGAGATTCGCGACATCCTGCTCAACAAGGAAGTGATCGCCATCGATCAGGATGCGCTCGGCGCAGGCGGTACGCAGCTCTCAGCAACAGGCGATCTGGTCGTCTGGACCAAGCCGCTGGCCAACGGCGACTATGCCGTGGGCTTCTTCAATCGCGGCACTACGGCAGGCGAAGCGCACATCGACTGGAGCCAGATCAACTGGAAGGGCAAGCATAAAGTGCGCGACCTCTGGGCCCACGCTGACAAAGGCGCAACCGCCGATGGCTACAAGGCCAACGTCGCTCCGCACAGCGTGGTCATGATCCGCGTCAGCAAGTAGAAGGCAAGGGCAGGGCAGGTGAGCGCAGGTATACTGCGCTCACCACCGCTCAAGGAGAATGCCCTTGCTCCGCACCGCCCTCAAGCTCTCATTTCCTCTCGCTATCTGCATTGTTTTTCTCCAGTCCGCTATCGCGCAGACCCGCACGCCAACGATCGATCAGTCGCTCGAGATGCAGAGCGTTTCCAACCCGCGTATCTCGCCCGACGGCAAGCATGTCATCTACGAACAGACGAGGACCAACTGGGACGCCAACGCTTTCGAAACCGATCTATGGATCGCCGATACAGCCACCGGTGCGCGCCATCGCCTTACCGCGGCGGCAAAGTCCAGCAACGCGGCAGCCTGGTCGCCGGATGGCCAATGGATCGCGTTCCTCTCCGATCGCGCGGCCCAGCTGGCCGGCTCACCCGGAGGCAAGCGTCAGGTGTACTGGATGCCCGCCGATGGTGGCGAAGCGCAGCAGCTGACCAAGATGGAAGAGGGCGTAGGCGGCTTCGAATGGGCGCCGGATTCGAAGCACATCGCCATCGCCGCCGAGGCTCCCGAGACCAAGGCCTCCAAGGATCGGACGGAGAGCTTCGGTGAGTACCGCGTCATCCACGCGGACTACACGATGACGCATCTCTGGCTTGTCGATCTACCCACGACCGACGCCGCTGGCCGCACCGCCGCCATCGGTGAGCCGAAGCTCCTGACAGCAGGCGACACCTTCACCGTCGGCAGTTTTGTCTTCTCGCCCGACGGCAAGCGCATCGCCTTTGACGCGCAGCGCGATCCGGACCTGATCTCCGACTTTTCCTCGGATATTTACACCGTCACCGTTGCGGACAGCTCGGTGAAGAAAATCGTGTCCACCGAGAGCCCGGACAGCGATCCGCAGTGGTCGCCCGATGGCTCGCAGATCGCTTACACCACCAGTAACGGCAGCAAATTCTTCTACTACACCAACCGCCACATTGCGGTCGTCCCAGCCGATGGCGGCACACCGAATGTGCTCTCAGCCAGCTTCGATGAAGACCCGGATCTTCTCAAATGGGCTCCCGAAGGCATCTACTTCTCCGCGCTCCAGAAAACGAAATCAGCACTTTTCCTGCTCGATCCGGGCACCAAGTCCGTGAAGCAGATTGCAACGCCAGGCAGCGAATTCGCCGGGCAGTTCTCCTTCTCGAAAGACTTCAAAGAGATCAGCTATCGTGGCGCAGGCACGAACCAGTTTCCCGAGATTTACGCGACAGCTCTGCCCGCTGCTACGCCCGTCCAGATCACGCACCTTGCCGATCAACTCAGCGGCTTCGACACCGCGAAGAGGGAAGTGGTCCAGTGGAAATCGGGCGACGGCACAACCGTCGAAGGCGTGCTCTACAAGCCAGCCGACTTTGATCCGAAGAAGAAGTACCCGCTGCTGGTCGTCATCCACGGCGGACCAACCGGTGTCGACTTGCCGCTCATCGCCCCCGACCGCTACTACCCGATGGAGCGCTTCGTCGCCAAAGGTGCACTGATCCTGCGCCCCAACTACCGCGGCTCAGCAGGCTACGGCGAGAAGTTTCGCTCGCTCAACGTGCGCAATCTCGGCGTAGGCGACTACGCCGATGTCATCTCCGGCGTTGACTCGCTCATCGCGCAGGGCTTCGTGGACAAGGACCGCGTCGGCTCGATGGGCTGGAGCGAAGGTGGCTATATCTCAGCCTTCATCACCACGTCGAGCGACCGCTTCAAGGCAGTGTCGGTCGGCGCCGGCATTTCGGACTGGGCGACGTATTACTACAACACCGACATCACGCCGTTTGCCCCGCAGTACCTGCACGCCACCCCGTCAGATGATCCTGCAATCTACGCGAAAACCTCTCCGATCACCTACATCGCCAAGGCAAAAACACCCACGCTGATTCAGCACGGCGGCGCGGATCGGCGCGTGCCCATCGCGAACGCCTTCGAGTTGCGCCAGGCGCTCGAAGATCATGGCGTTCCGGTCAAGATGGTGGTGTACGACGGCTTCGGCCACCCCATCAACAAGCCCAAGCAGCAGCGCGCCGTGATGGAGGAAAACGAGAACTGGTTCAATCACTACATATGGGGCGATCCGCTGGCTCCAGCGCTTACACCGGTAGTGAAGCCGGAAGCCAAGGCAAAACCGGACGCGAAATAAGAGCGTCTGAAGAGGAGCGGGCTTAGTGGAGCAGATCTTCGCTCCACGCCCGCTGCATTGCCTCGGCCAGCTTTTCCTGGTGGCGCTTGCCTTCCTTGTTCGCGTACATCGCGGCATCGGCGGAGCGCTGCAGGTCTTCCTTCGTGGTGCCGTCGTCGGGATAGACAGCCAGGCCAACACTGGCTGACCCAAGGAAGCGGATGCCCTCGATCTCAAACGGCTCGTCGAAGCACCGTTCCATCCGCATCGCGATCTCCTCTGCATCCTCACGGCCATGCAAGACTGGCACCAGCGCAATGAATTCGTCCCCGCCAATGCGGGCAAGGATGTCGCCGCTACGCAGCTGGAACTTCATTCTGCCGGTCGCAGCCTGTAGATAGAGGTCGCCCATCCGATGGCCATACTGGTCGTTGATCTGCTTGAAGCGGTCCAGGTCGACGTAGATAAGACCGAAAACCGTCGTCTGCGAACCCTGCATCAGGCGATCCAGGTGCTTCTCCATGCTGAAGCGGTTGGGAATATCGGTCAGCAGATCGTATTCGGAGCGATGGCGCAGGTCGGTATACAGACGGCGGGTATCGATAGCCAACTCCGCCAGCCTGGCGCCAGCGCCCAGAGCGGAAGCGATCTCCTTGTCCGGTGAGGTGCGTAGCAACGGCGTAGCCAGCAGCAATCCCAGCCGGGTGCCGTCGGGGGCGAACAACTCCCTGTAAACAACGCCGGGGCCGCTCGGCCGCTCCAGCTCGGCATTACTGTCGCCTTCCCCCTGGAGCTCAAACCAGCAAGAAGCCCCATAAAGCCGGGAGGAAACCATGGCAGCAATCTCCCGCAGCACATCCTGCAACGGCTCGGAGCTGCTGATCAGCTCCAGGATGTGGCTCCGCTGCAACTCCTGCCGCGCCAGCCGCCGTTCGCGAATCGCATCCTCCTGGCTCTGTTTCGCCAGGATGGCGTTCTGCTGGCGCACCCGCCGGTCCAGAATGCCTGCCCAGATCATCGCCAGCAGAATCACGACGCTCAAACCCGTGCTCAGATAACCCAACCGTCGCGCCGTCCACCAGCCCGGCGAGTTCACCACGACGATGTCGTCCATTGACCGCATGCGTAATTCAAACCACAGCCGGTCATGCCAGTGATTGTCCGTATCGACAAAGCAGACGCCCGTCACACGAATTGTGCTGCCCACCGTTGGCAACGGCAGATCGCCGTTGGCATTGGACGCATTGGAAGAGCGTTGCCGCAGCGTCGCAGAAAAGAGATGACCTTCCGATTTAACGACAATCATATCGGCCTGGCTGTCAGGCACGACGGCCACGACTTCCCCCTCCATTGAGACCAGATCGAAGGCATACTCTCCCATCGACGCGTCTTCCCAGGAGATGGTGCGTGGTTGCGTCCGTTTCGCCTGCTTGAATTCCCGAATCTGGCCGTTCTCCAACTGCACGGTTTCCTGGTCGACCGAAGGAAAGCCGATCGCCTCTACACCTGCACCGGTCTGCAGAGCCTGTTGCGAACGTGTTTTTACCAGGGTGCCGACGCCGTGATTCTCGACCACCGCCAGGCTGCCCGGCTCATAATAGGTGAGCGTACCGATAATCCGCACTCGCCGGCTCTGGTTGTTGTTGCGGTATGCGGAAATGACGCTCTCCATCGGGAGAGCCGGAATCGCCCACGGATCGGAGGTTTGCGAAGTTAAAACAACCAAATCTTCCGCGGAATTGATGTTGAGCAGGATTCCCGACATCTGCACGCGACCGTCGAACTCCCCTCCCGCCACACCCGTCAGGCGGACCTGGGCGTCCAGAAGATCTTCCGCACGCAGGCTGCCCGGACGTGCGATCACGCCGTCGATCGCACCCCCTTCCATGCTTAGACGAATGCGAAGAGCATCGCCCGGCTTCGTGCCGTCTGTCGTGGCCGCGAGCACCCGTCCCTTCACCTGGACGTACTGGCTGTCCCACTTGGCCTCAATGAGGTCTTCAAATTTCGCCGGCTGCGCTGCAGGCAGCTTTCCATGCGAAATCAGCCGCACCTGGCTGCTTTCAATCTCCGGCCGGAAGCTGTTGTCGGTTACGCCGGTAATGGCTACGCGGTCGCCCGGCCGAAGACCAATATCCGAACTGAACAGGACATACACACCGAAACCGTTGTCCTGAGCAAAGAAGTCGTGTCCGGTCGGGGGCGTCCAGGTTACAGTCGCTTCCAACTCCACGGGAATCTTCTTGCCGGCTTGCTCGCCCGTTAGCGCCACCACCTGTTCTACGCGGGTAATCTTTGCTGGCGCTTCCGCCGCCAGGCAAACCAAAGGAAAGCAGGCACATGCGAAAACTACAAACCAGAAAACCAGGTTTGGGAGCACAAAAGTCCGAAACAGGCCGAGCCGGGGCTGAGGCCCCAACTGTTGCAGTGACCTTTGCGACAAGCGTCGCGGCACCTGTTCCTGTGACATCCTGGCTCTGTCCATTTCCATTCTGCATTTCCCGGTGTGCAGAAAGCCCCGGTCAACCTGTTTGAGCCCTCTAGGGATTCATCGCCAGTCTCGCACGGACCGATAGAGCACCGGCTGGAAAACTCAAACTATTGATGCCAATCATCTTCTCACGGGAAAAGTTACTTTAGATATACCCGAAATGTACCAGAACGGGCACGCATGTCATAAGCCAGATCAATCTGCTCTAATACCCGGTTGGCGTATCCGCACTTTTTCGTCCAGCGAAAAATCTGACGCGATCCTTCACGCGCCACAAAAGAGGCTTCCATGCAAAGCGAATGCACCGAGATTCAGGTTCCAGAGACATTGATTCACTCCTCCCTACCATCCGAATATGGCCACGGAGGCGCACAATCGCTCCCCACTCGGCGTATCCGCGTTCTTGGTGTCCCTCTCGATCTTGGCGCTGCCCGCCGCGGCGTCGATATGGGCCCCTCAGCGGTCCGTGTCGCCGGCTTGCAGGCGCGCCTTGCCGCCCTGGGACATCGGGTTACCGACGGCGGTAACATCCGCGTAGAAATTGCCGAAACCCAGCAGGCCGGTGATGCCAACGCTCGATTCCTCAACCAGATAGCCGAAACCTGTACGCGTACCGCCGAAGCCGTCCTTCAGTGTCTCGAGGAGGGCATGACTCCGTTGATCCTCGGCGGCGACCATTCGCTCGCCGCAGGCAGCGTCTCAGGCGTGGCCGAGTTCTACCGCCGCGCGGGAAAGAAAATCGGCATCCTCTGGATCGACGCCCACTCCGACTTCAACACTCCCGCGACGTCGCCCTCCGGAAACGTCCATGGAATGCCCTTGGCCGCGCTCCTTGGGCTGGACGTGCCGACAGACGCAGTTCAACCAGACTTGCCCGGTTCGTCCGGTTCGCCTGGCCTGCAAGGAACGCATATCTCAGAGGCAGGCGGCGAATCGGCCTCTGAAGGCACTCTCGCCCCGCTGAGCCGGATCTTCGGCTACTTGCCCAAGATCTCGCCGGAGAACACCGTCCTGCTCGGCGTCCGCGACATCGACGCTGCCGAGCGCGACAACCTGCGCCGTGCCGGGGTGGCCGCCGTCTACACCATGCGCGACATCGACGAGCGTGGCCTGCGCACCGTCATGGAAGAGGCTCTGGCCATCGCCGGCAACGGCACCGCCGGCTACCACGTCTCGCTCGACATGGACTTCATCGACCCGGAAGACGCTCCCGGCGTCGGCACCCCAGTCCGCGGCGGCGCAACCTATCGAGAAGCCCATCTGGCCATGGAAATCCTCGCCGACCACAACCGCCTGCTCAGCTTCGAAATCGTCGAAGTAAATCCAGTCATCGACGAACACAACCGCACCGCCGACCTGGCCGTGGAACTAGCCTGCTCCGCTTTTGGGAAGAAGATTTTGTGATGCTGCATTCTGCATGAAGGGCGAGCTGGTTCTGCGGCATAATCGAGGAGGAGGACAGCCATGACCATTACTCTCGACATCCGCCCAGAAATTCAGGATGAGCTTGTGCGTCAGGCTGCTGCCCAGGGCGTGGCGGTTGGAGCCTACGCCGCCGGTCTCCTTGAGGAAGCTGCCAATGCAGCATCCGACAAGCCCGCGAGCCCGCTTGCAGCCAAGGACATGGTTGAGCTGTTCGCACCGCTTCGGGGCCTCAACCTCGATTTCGAGCGCGATCGAGACACAGGGCGAGATATCCATCTGTGAAGGGATATTTGGTCGACACCAATATTCCCTCTGAACTCACCCGCGAACGACCGGACTCGCATGTAACCACCTTTCTCCAAAGTGTCGACAAAAACAGCGTTTTTCTGAGTGTCATGACGATTGGCGAAATCTGTAAGGGGATTGCATCGCTTCCTTTCAGTCAAAAGCGGACCGCGCTTGAGGCTTGGCTGAAAGTTGACGTCCGTTCCTGGTTTGCAGGCCGCATCTTGCCAGTCTCAGAAGACATCGCCGAACGCTGGGGCCATTTGGCTGCAGCCAGAAAGCTGCAAGGAAAGCCGTTGGCGGTTGTCGATGGTGTAATCGCCGCGACTGCCCTTCATCAAGACCTGACAATCGTCACCCGCAACACTCGAGACTTTACTGGTCTGGGCATGGAACTGTTGAATCCCTGGGAACCATAAGAAGAGCATTCCAATCCGGGGCGTCAGAACCGATGCCTAGGAATCTACAATCGAAGAGACATGGCAAAGAAACTTCGCGTAGGCATTCTCTTCGGCGGGCGCAGCGGCGAGCATGAAGTCTCTCTGCTCTCCGCCGCCTCCATCCTCAAAGCAATCGATCGCAAGAAATTCGAAGTCGTTCCCATCGGCATCGGCAAGACCGGCCGCTGGCTCACCGGCGAGGGCGCGCAGGCACTTCTGGCCGGCGAGACATCCTCGGCTTCAGCCCCCAGCGTAGAACTTCTTCCGCCGGCGGGCAGCACCGCAGTGCAGGCCTTCGTGCCAGACGCAGCCACGCTCGGCGCAGGCAAGCTCGATGTGGTCTTTCCGGTTCTCCACGGCACCTTCGGCGAAGACGGCACCATCCAGGGTCTCTTCGAACTGGCCGACATCGCCTACGTAGGCTCCGGCGTCCTGGGCTCCGCCGCCGGTATGGACAAGGACGCGATGAAACGCATGTTCCTGGCCGCAAAACTACCCATCGTCAAGCATGTCACCATCCTGCGCACTGCCTGGGAAGCCTCGCCGCGTAAGACAGTCAATGCAATCGAAGCCGCGCTCAAGTACCCGCTCTTCGTGAAGCCCGCAAACCTCGGCTCCTCCGTCGGCATCAGCAAGGTGCACGACCGCAAGGAACTCGCCCCGGCGCTCAAACTCGCCGCCCGTTTCGACCGCAAGATCGTCATCGAAGAAGGCGTCGCTGGCAAAGGCAAGTCCCGCGGAACCAGTAAGGCACGCGAACTCGAAGTCGCCGTCCTCGGCAACGATGACCCGAAGGCCAGCGTGGTCGGCGAAATCATCCCCGGCAAGGAGTTCTACGACTACGAGGCCAAGTACCTCTCCGACGGCTCCATCCCCATCATCCCAGCCAAAATTACGGCGGCAGAATCCAAACAGATCCGCGCCATGGCCATCGAAGCGTTCCGCGCCTGCGACCTCGCCGGCCTGGCTCGCGTCGACTTCCTGATGGAGCCGGACGGCAGGCGCCGCATCTATCTCAACGAGGTCAACACCCTCCCCGGATTCACCTCCATCAGCATGTATCCCAAGCTCTGGCAGGCCACCGGCGTCAGCTATTCCGAGTTGATCACCCGCCTCATCGAACTCGCCCTGGAACGCCACCAGGAGCGCAGCCGAACCAGCTTCAGCTTCGATGTGGCACAGTAGTAGCCGACGAGAACAGCCGGTCCGGGAACACTTTCCACCCCGGCGTTGTCTCTAGTAGAAGGGCTGCAGTCAGAAATCAGCAGCCGGAGGAACGAAACCAATGACCCTGATGGACGCACCCAAGTTCGATCGCGTAAAGTCCCGCCACCGCGCCAACTGGATCAAAGGCATCCTCGCCGGCCTGCTCGTCTTCCTCATCGGCATGTGGTTGTTCACAGGCCGACCCTTCGACTACCCGTGGACCTGGTGGACTTACTGGGCCGGCGAGCGCGACGTGAACCAGTTCCTGCAGGCCGTCGAAGGCAACGACCTGCAGCGCGCCTACGCCGTCTGGCAAAACGACTTCGACTGGAAGCAGCACCCCGACAAGTACGCACAGTATCCCTTTTCCCGCTTCGAAAAAGACTGGGGCCAGGCCAGCTCCGACAATGAGTACGGCACGATCTCCAGCCACAAAGTTGTCGCCCGCAAGCTCGCCAGCAGGGAACTCGTCGTAGCTTCACTCATCAATGGCCGCAAGAGCAAGCCGCTCTTCCTCGCCTACGACAAGAAAGACCACACCCTCAGCTTCTACCCGTACGAACTGACCCTCGACGGCATCGCCAACTAGCAGTGCTTACACAGCAGCCAGTTCTGCGAGACACTTTTCCAGGCTCGCCGCGTCTTCGACATTCACATACGTCAGGCTGCGGTCGATCTGCTTGAGCAAGCCGCTCAGCACTTTGCCCGGCCCAGCTTCAATAAAGACCTCAGTCCCCGCGTCCCGCAGTGCCTGCACGCAGCCAGCCCAGCGCACCGTCCCTGTCACCTGCTCGATGAGCGCCTGCTTTGCCTCAGCCGCCGTTGTGACCAGCGTGCCCGAGACGTTCGCCGCCACCGGAATCGCCGGATCAGCCAGAGTAATTTCACCCAGCGCCCGCGCCACTTCCTCCTGCGCCGACTGCATCAGCGCGCAATGGAATGGCGCACTCACGGCCAGCATCACCACTTTGCGCGCACCCTTGGCCTTCACCAGCTCAGCGGCCTTTTCTACGGCAGCCTTTGCACCGGAAATCACTGTCTGATCCGGAGTGTTGAAATTCGCCGGAGACACCGGCAGTCCCGTTTCCGCCGCAGCTTCGACGCATGCCTCAGCCACTCGATCCGCCGCCAGCGAAAGCACCGCAGCCATCGCACCCTCGCCTGCCGGAACCGCCGCCTGCATCGCCGCGCCACGAGCCTTCACCGCCCGGACTGCGTCGGCAAAGCTCAGCGTGCCTGCCGCCACATGCGCCGACCACTCGCCCAGCGAATGTCCAGCCGCGAGCGCAGGCACAACGCCATGCTGCCCCAACACCCGCCACGCCGCCACGCTAACGGTCAGAATGGCAGGCTGAGTGTTTTCCGTAAGCCGCAGTTCCTCCTCCGGCCCGTCCAGGAAAATCCGGCTCAGCGGGAATCCCAGAGCCTCATCGGCCTCGGCAAATGTCTCGGCAGCAACAGGGAAATTTTCAGCCAGGATGCGACCCATACCAACGGTCTGCGCACCCTGTCCCGGAAAGAGAAAAGCAATCTTTTTCGTAGTCATACAATAACGAATTTTATCCCAGCATGACGGCGGAACTTCTTGGCAATCTTTGCCAGCAGGCATACACTCAAAAGCAATCGAGGAGTGTCGCAATGCCTACGCGTAACGTAAATCTCACCGAAGAACTGGATCGTTTCGTTCTCAGCAAGGTCGAGAGTGGACGCTATGAAAATGCCAGCGAAGTAGTTCGCTCTGCTCTTCGTGCATTGGAACGGGAAGAGCAGGAGTACGAAGCAAAGCTTACCGCTCTACGCGCCGCCATCGACGAAGGAGATGCCAGTGGAGTTTTCGAGGGCGATCCATTCGAATACGTTCGTAAGAACCGTCGAGTCCCGACCGAAACGCGATAAACGATGTCATCGCTTTCCTTTTCAAAACGCGCGCTGCGAGACCTGATTGGGATAGATGCCTACACTCTCGAAGAGTGGGGTGAGGCGCAAGTCGAGCGCTACCTCAGTCAGCTTCAGGAGTCCTTTGATCGTTTGGTAAAGAATCCTAAGCTCGGCAGGCCTTGCGGTGGAGTACGCCCCGGTCTGCGTCGGATGGAATACGGGAAGCATGTGATCTTTTACAGAATTATTGAGATGGGATAAGAGTTTCGCGCATTCTTCATCAGAGCATGCTGGCAACGCCGGAGAAATTCAACGACGACTGATTTCGAGACGCACACTCAATCGATATCAAGCCTAATTCCACCGCTTCCGATCGTCGTGCTTCACATCGTCTTCGTCGATCAGCCGTCCCTGCCCGTCAAAGCGCACCGTGCGCCCCTGCTTCTTCATGTACACCTGGAACTTGCTCGCCGCCCGCCGCCGCTTCCAGCGGAAATAGCGATTGCGCAGCCCATACCAGCTCTCGCTGAAGGCAAAGCCAAATCCCCGCTGCGGCGCGTACTTGATAAACAGGATTGCAGCCAAACCACCGCCCAGCTGCGCAAAGGCATAAATCTTCTGCTCGGTAAATGTCTGCGCCAGCGCAATCAGCGTGTAGATGATCGCCAGATATTTCGCCTTAATCCCGATGACAAAGAAGAGTTGAAACTGCAAATCCCCGTGCAGGACAGCGATAGCCGTAATCAGCCCAAAGACCGCTCCGAGGCACCCATAAAGCGAGATCATTGGCGGCGGCATCCCCGCGAGCATGCCAATCTCAAACACCAGCACCGCAGTGATCGAAGCGCCCAGCACCGAAACCAGATACAGATTCATCAGCCAGCGGCTGCCGTGCAGCGACTGCAACAGCCCGCCGAGAAACCAGATCGACAGCAGCTCAAAGAGCGTTCCCAGGAGAGAAGGGTGAATAAGGCTGTAAGTCAGCAATTGCCATACATGCCCAGCCATCACCATATCCGGCCGCAGAGCAGCTACACCGGTCAGCAGATTGGCAAAATCGGGCTTAGCCGCAGCCGCCAGCCACAACAGGAAAAACGCAACCAGATTCCAGAGAACGATCCGGCGCGTGGCTCCGGTGAACTCAGGAAAGGCGAATTGAGTGGAACCAAGTCTCGGCATACGTCTGCTCCGAGAGTAAATCCTGCGCAGCCTGCATGTCATATCGGCTGCGGCCGTATGATCGCTACACCCTGCGTCGCACCAGCAACAGCGTCTGATCGTCGAACTGCGCCCCATACCCCCGAACCGCCTTTAGAATGGAAGCCGCCAACTCCGGCAGCGGCTTGTCGCCTTGGCGGGCAATCAGCTCTTCCAGTCCCGCTGCGCCGTACTCGACAGCATCATCTTTGGCGCGCTTCGCCGCGTTGGTCAGCGGCGCCGTCACTTCCAGAATGCCGTCTGTCGCCACCACGACCAGGTCGCCGGGCTCCATCCCCAGCCGGCTCGATGGGAAATCCGATACCGGCAGCAGCCCCAGCGGAAACTGCTGCTCCTCGATACGTGACATGGCGCGCCGCGCCGCGCTCCAGTGCAACAGCGGCGGGCTGGCGGCCATGCCAAAGAACGTCTGCCCATCCGCATTCAGCCGCAGACCGGTAAAGGTGGCATACATATGCGCCTCCTTCACCTGCGGCAGCACAGTATTCAGCCGCTGCATCAGCATGGAAAGTACCGCGCCATCCACAGCGCCGTTTCCGTCGGTGAGTGCTGTTCGCGCCGACGTCTTCAGCATTCCCATCAGGATCCCCGCCTGCAGCCCGTGTCCGGCAATATCCGCGAGATAGGCCACGGTATCTCCGCCCGCGAGCTGCACCACGTCCACCAGATCCCCACCCACTTTTTCGCTGGGCTCCGAGATGCCGTACACCTCAAAGCAGGCTGACGTGAAGCTTACCGGCGGCACCAGCGTCTTCTGGATCGAGTGTGCCAGCGCCAGCTCGTTCTTGATGCGGACGGATTCTTTCCCGGTCACGCCCATGTACCGCGCCAGCAGAATGTATGACGACACCACCAGAACCATGATGGCGGTACCCGCAAAATGCAGCCCATTCTCAGCCGGAACCGAGGGAAAGTTGAAAATCCCTTCAAGTCCCTCACCGATCCAGCGGTTCACGTCGCTTACCACAAACTGCACTGCGATCAGTGGAAAAAGGAACACCACGGGAAGCCTGGCCAGCACGATGATCCACGTCATGGCGTTCAGGCCGCTGACAATCGCAAACACGATGGTCAGGACGTACGGCAAGGCGCCGCCGTTGATGATATCGATGTAAAACCCGATCACGCTGAAGAGCAGAAAGACCGCCACCATCAGCATCCAGAGCTGCCGCATCGGGACCTGCTGCAAATGTCCCCAGCGTCCCGAAGGCTTCATCAACCAACCGATGGCCGAGCGAATCGTCATAGCCAGCACCATAGCAGACATTCGCTCTCGGCCAGCCACAATACTCCAACGCCGTTCGCTTAAGGCGTCGCCACCAGCCCGCGATGTCCCGCCGCATCCACCGCCCGCACTCCGAAGACGACATTGTCCTTCGACACAGGTACGGTCAGCGTCACCACCCCCTCGGCCGCCGGCACCGTCTGCACATACTCCCAGTCGGAGGCCGTCGTCTCCCGCCACAGCAACTCGTAGTGGATGCCGGCCGGCGCGCCTTCAGGGGCTTTCCAACTCAGCGTCGTTCCGTTTTCAAGCTTGGTCGCCTCGACCTTCAGCTCAACCGGAATCCCCGGTGAAGCGGCCAGTGTAGCCAGTGTCGCCGCATTCAGCTTGGCTACCTTTGCCACATAGCCGAAGTCGACAAACTGCAGAAGGTCGCCAAACTGAACGCCATTTTCCACGCGGATGTTCTGGTGCTGGTGGTTGTAGTCTTCGCGCCACTCGGTGATGCGCACCGCGGTGAATCCCTGCTGGTTAAAGCTCGTGTGGTCGCCCCCGCGCAGATACCGGTCCGGCCGCGACACCAGGAACGGCGCAAAGTGCGCGTTGGCATCCATCGGGGAAAGGTAGCTCCGCGCCGCATCCGCCATCGCCCGTGCCAGTTGGCGGCTCGGCGCATCGTCCACTGACCCCAGCGCTCGAATCCGAACTACCTGCTCGGGAGTCGCTGTGGCAGGAATGCCCTCAGAGAAAACGCGCACCACATCCTTGCGCTGCAGCGTGTCACCGGGCGTCGTGTTGCCACCGACGATGTCGTTGTTCAGCACGCCTTCGAGCTTCCAGCCCTGCTCCTTGGCAACCTTCGCAAGATGCGCCGAGCCGACCAGCCCCTGCTCCTCGCCCGCCACAGCCACAAACACCAGCGATCCCGGCAGCTTGAGCTTGCTGAGCACCCGGGCACACTCCAGCGAAACCGCCACGCCCGAAGAATCATCATTCGCCCCCGGAGCCTTGCCATGATCGTCCAGCGTGTCCGAATTGCGTGAGTCGTAGTGGCCCGTGACCAGGTACATCCGCTTCGAAGCGACCGGGTCTGTCCCTTTCAGAATCGCGTAAACATTGGTCAGCTCTGTCGGCTTGGGAATGCGCTTGGCCCACGGCGTCCCGGCGGCAGCGTTGGGATCAGCCATAAACGTATCGCGCTTCACCTCCAGGCACCCGCCGCACTCCTTCGAGACTTCCTCGAACTGTGCAAAGATCCAGTCTCCTGCCGGCTTGATGCCCGTTCCCGGCGGCAAATCCGTCTCCATGCTGGAGAGCGTGCTGCGTGTGCCAAAACCAACCAGAGTCTCAATCGTCTTACGAATGCGCGCTTCTGAGATTTCGTTCAGCGCCTTCGCGATCGCCGGGTCTGCCGGAGCCGGCTTCACGGCTGCGGCATGCAGACGATAATCGGCATGAGCAACTTGCGCGACCGCAACCCTGGAGGCAATTCCTGTGTTCAAGAGAAGGAAGAGGCCAGCACTGGCAGCCCCGGGCGGAAAGGAAGACAGAAGGGCAACCGTGGCGAATGCCACACGAGGGAACCTGAGCAGATTCATGCAGTTTTCTCCAATTCGCGCCCATCGCCGCCCGTTTCAGTGCCGCCGGGGCCTTGACCCCCAAACGGCTTTTCTCTAAAACTAGCGGAGTCGCACCGCGCAATGCTGTCATCATAATGCTTGGGAGAGTGCCCGCCCGGTGTCGCGAAAGGAGAAGGACCCATGGCCGTTTGCCCGGAGTGTGAAAACCCGCTGGACATTGAAGTAGATGAAGTGGAAGAAGGCGATATCGTCGCCTGCGATGAATGCGGCTCCGAATACGAAATCGTCGGAACCGAACCCCTGGAACTGGCCAAAGTCGATGGCGATGACCTCGACGAAGACGATGACGAGTTCCTGGATGAAGAAGAGGAAGAGGAGTGAACTTGAGCAAGCCAACTCGCAGCACGCCAAATCATAAGAAGATGCACCACAGCAAGACAGTTCTGATCTTTGCCATCCTGCTGTCCGCCACCGTGGTGGGCATGCTCCCCATCGGCAGCGCGCGCCACAACAGCATGCTGGCGCCGCCCGTAGCGGAAGCCCAGAATTTCAGCCAGCGCACCATCCTCGGCAAGGTCTACGACGGCGATACGGCTGTGGCCGGCGCCACTGTCTTCCTGAAAAATGTGAAATCCAAGACGGTGAAGAGCTTCACCAGCACACCCGACGGAGGATTCCGCTTCGCCCAGGTCGGCATGGTTGACGACTATGAAGTGTGGGCCGAGCACGCCGGTAAAAAGAGCCCTGTGAAGACCGTAAGCTCCTTCGACTCCCGCAAACAGGTCGAGTACGAACTGAAGCTGAAGTAACCGCAGCGCCCGGGCTTCAGAGCTGAAGCCCGGGTCGATCCAAATGATCGAAATTCTCCTGAAACTTTCCTTGGATCAACATTGACGACCAGGACTGCCCTCCAGCAAGCAGCCGTTCCGGACATCCCGGCATCAGAGAACCTGTAATCACGCTCATCGCGGCTTACCCGGCTGCATCCCCATACAGAGCAATCGATACAGGAGAACTACCTATGGCAGTCATGATGCAGGCCTTTTACTGGGACGCACCCCAGAACGAAAAACAGGAACACAACTGGTGGAATTTCGTCTCGGAACACATTGAGGCACTTGGAAAATCTGGCTTCACAGCGCTCTGGCTGCCGCCCGTTTCCAAGGCTTCCAGTGACCTCTCGATGGGCTACGATCCCTACGACTATTGGGATCTCGGCGACTACGACCAGAAGGGCGGCAAGAAGACTCTCTTTGGCAACCGCGCTGAACTTGAAGCTCTCATTGCCAAAGCCCATGAACACAAAATCTGCCTCTATGCCGACATGGTCATCAACCACAACTCCGGTGCGGACGAAGAGGAAGTCAATCCACTCGACGGCCAGAAGCGCTGGACCAAGTTCACGCCCGCCAGCGGTCAGTTTCCTCGCGACTGGAACTGCTTTCACCCCAGCCGTTACGAGCAGGTGATGATGGAGGGCGAGAACTTCGCCGGCTTCCCGCATCTCTGTCATCGCAACCCGCATGTCTACAAGCACATGTTCGAGTACGCCCGTTTCCTCATTGAAGAGCTGGGCTTCGACGGCTTCCGTTTCGACTTCGTTAAAGGCTTCGGCGCGTGGATCATCGGCCTGCTCTCAAAGTATCGCTACGTGAAGGACGGCCAGGAATTCACGCCCTTCGTCGTAGGTGAAATGTGGTCCGGAGCAGAAGATATTCAGGGGTGGATCGATAAGGTCAACGGCCTCACCGACAACCAGATCATGGCCTTCGATTTCCCTCTGCGCTACAAGCTCAAGGATGTCTGCGACACGCCGAATTACGATCTGCGCAACCTCACCGGCGAAGGCTCCGTCGTCATGAACCGGCCCATGCATGCCGCCACCTTTGTCGATAACCACGACATGGGCGACAACACGATCGTTCACGACAAGATGCTTGCCTACTCCTTCATCATGGTCCACGAAGGCTACCCTTGCGTCTTCTGGTACGACTACTACAACAACCAGCTGGCCCGTAGCGGAACGCCCAACGGCATCGACGCACTCATCGAAGTGCACCACAGCAACGCCGGCGGCGACTCGCAGATCCTCCACGCTGACCCGGATCTCTACATCATGCAGCGCGTCGGCTACAAGGCGGAAGAGCCTACACCGATCGACCAGCCCGGCCTCATCTATGTGCTGAACAACCTCGGCGACAAGTGGAGTGGGACGGTCGTGAAGACCCAATGGCCCAACCAGAAATTTAAGCCAGTAGCATGGGATGGCCACGACCAGGCCCTCCCAAACGAACGCACCACGGATGCAGACGGCAACGCAGAATTCCCAGCACCACCCAGAGGCTACGCCGTCTACGTTCCTGTCTTCGAGTAGAGGCTCAGCGGCGCCAACCGGACTCAGTTCCTGCTATGCAAATAGACGAATGCGGGAAGCCTACTCTTCGCGAACCTGCGAAGGATGGGCCACCGTGATCTCTAAGCCATCACCGGCAACTCCGCCGAAAGGACATTCATCGGCGTAAGCCCGCGCTGCCGCAGCGCCCGCAGGCTCAGCGAGTCGAAGCGCTTCGCCAGCCGCTGCCCATTGTGGTCTGCCACAAGCGAGCAATGAAACCAGCTCGGAGCAGCCACCCCCAGCGCTTTGAAGAGCAGAATCTGCCGCGCGGTCGACTTTAACAGATCCGCCCCACGCACCACCTCGGTAATCCCCATCGCCGCATCATCCACCACGCAGGAGAGCTGGTAGCTCGGCACATTATCCCGACGCCAGACAAGAAAATCACCGAAGTCTACCCCGGCCACAAACCGCTGCGGGCCCAGGTTCTGGTCATAGAACTCAACCGCCACGCCATCCCGCACACGAAAACGCCAGTTGGCCGCCTCCGGCCCATACTTGCTTGCCGTTGGCCCCGGCAGCTGCGCCGTCTCTGCACTCAAATGTCGGCAGGTCCCTGGATAGACCGGCTCATCATCCAATCCGGCAACGCCGCCAGCAGCGCCCTCATGCGGAGCAGAAGCAGCCATCGCCAGCTCTTTCCGCGAACACCGGCAAGGGAACAGATACCCTCTCCGCAGCAGCTTCTGAAAAGCATCCCGATACAGCCCATGCCGCTTGCTCTGCCAGTACGGCCCAAAAGGCCCACCCATGCCAGATCTGTCGACAGCATTCTTCCCCGGCCCAGCCCAACCCGAACTCCAGCCGGCGCTCACGCCAGCTTTATCCGGACCCTCCTGCCAGCGAATCCCAAGCCAGCGCAGATCCTCAATCGCCGCCTCGGCATACTCTACCTTTGAACGCTCCGGATCAAGATCATCCATCCGCATCACCAGCGTTCCGCCCGCATCCCGCGCCCGCTGGTACGCCGTCCAGAATGTCCGAGCATGGCCTACATGCAGCAGCCCGGTCGGCGAAGGCGCAAGCCGCCCCCGGTACCCCTCCACCGTTCGCTCAAACCCCGGAAGATATCTCTGCGTGGCCACAGCCTTCAGTCTACGCAGACAGCTCGGCGCGCGGATAGGGTCATCTTGGTACCCAATCCGCGCGCCGCGCTGTTGCTCTTGCCGTTGTCCTTGTTTTTCTGGTTGTCATTCCCGAAGGGAGTCCGCTGTTGCCCCTACGAAGGGGGTACCAACCCTACTGCCCCTCGCCAGAATCCTTTTCGTCGTGCTCCTTGCTCTCACTATCTTTGCTGTCGTCATCCCGATGATGCCGGTGCTTCGCCATCTCATCCGTCAGCTGATCCGGATTCATCGACAACTGCACCACATTCATCTCGCGCCCATCCAGGCTCACCACCAGCATCCCCAGATGGTCGCCCTCCGGCCGCACCAGGATCAGGTTTTGATCGTCGCCCTTGCGGCTCGTCTCACGGATGATCCGCTGCCAGCCCTTGCCGGCTTTCTCTTCAACGAGGGCATTGAACTCGTCCCCGTCGATCGGCCCGTCCACATTCTCAATCTCCGCCACATGCAGCCCGCGAACCCCGCCATGCGTAGCCCGCCCAGCCACAAAGCTGATCAGCCCCATGAACGGAATCTTGTTCGCATGGACGTGGTACCGGTGCTCGATCCCGCGAACAACCTCGTCAAACCCGCCGCCGCCCATGCCCGCCCCGTTCGCAGCCAGCATGATCGCCGGAGTCATCACCGCAACCAGTCCTACGGGAACCAGCGCCACCTTCCACATCCCAGATTTCTTCTGCTGTGTCATTTGCCGGCCTCTTTCTGCGCCTTCTTCGCCACGCTCTTGGGAATCCCGAAGTTACCGCCCAGCTCGCCAATCTTGTCGATGTCGATCGGCCCCAGGATCAGCACCAGCGAAAGCTGCTTCTCCTCCGCATCCAGCACAAACAATCCCTGCATCTGCCCGTTCACGATCTTCACAAAAACGTCCGTCCCGGAGGCCTTGCCTTTCGTGCTCTCATGCACCATCGAAGACCAGTCGGAGCCCTGAAAATACTTCCTCAGTCCCTCCAACTCCTCCGCTGTATACGAGTTCTCCTTGTCGAAGTCATACTCGCGAACGTAGACGCCCTTCAGGTTCTGCACCATGTTCCGCGCATCTTTGTCGCTGTCGTCCTTCATGAACTTGGCCGCGAACGCCAGCATATTCTTGTCCAGCGTGACTTCCGTGACATGCGAAGCCCGCGCCGCCAGCGTCTTCTCAATCGGCGAGGGCGCCGGCAAGGAATCCTGTCCGTACGCAGCCGCCGACACCAATCCCGACACCACCATCCCCAAACCCACAATCCCTGCCCACATCGCGCTCCGCTTCATCTTGTTCATCTCGTCCCACTTTCTCCCGTATCGGGGCCATCTTTGTTGTTGAGAGCCCGCGCTCTCGTTGATCCCCGGGGCCAAGAGCCCCTCAGGGATTGGCCCGCCTACTTGTCGTCGTCCGCCAGCTTCTCGTTCACCCGGTCCAGCGTCCTGCTCGTAATCCGGAGCGCCATCATCACCTGCGCCCGCGCCTCTTCTCCCTTACGGCGCTCTTCCATCTGCTGGTGGTACACCGCAACCCCGCCACACACCGCCACCAGCACCAGCGAAGCCGCAATCCGCTGCGCAAAGTGAACTCTCCACCACGGCCTCGACTCCGCCCGCCGCCGCTCCCGAGCCCGCGCCAGCACCCGCTGCTTCAACCCCAGCGGAGCATCCTGGCGCTGCATCGCCTGCCGCAGCTTGACTTCAAAATCCTGCATCTCGTCCATATCTTTATGCTCCATGGCTGTCGCGCTTATCGCACAAACTCCTTCAATGTCTGCTGAGCCCTGGCCCGCAACAGCTTCAACCCGCGCTGCAGATTGCTCTTCACCGTTGCCACCGGAGCCCGCATCATCACCGCAATCTCATCGGGCGACATATCTTCCTGGTATCGCAGGACGATCGCCGCACGCTGGGCCTCAGGCAATGCCGCCAGCAGTTGTTCCATGCGCACAGACAGTGGCGACTCACGATCCATCTCCACCACGCCGTGCCGTTCCTCAAGTTCTTCCCAGACATCGGTGCCCAGGCTGGCAGCTTTCGTCCGTTTCCGCCGCAACGCGTCCGTCGAGCGGTGCAGCGTCACCTGCCGCAGCCAGTAGCGCGCATGATTCGCCGAGCCTAAACGAGGCAGGTGCCGGTCCAGCTCGAGCAGAACATCCTGCGCGATCTCCTCCGCCAACCCGTGATCTCCCGTAATACGCCATGCCATCGAGAAAACCATCGACTGGTGCTCGTCCACGAGCTCTTCGAAGTCCGGCTGCCAGCTCAACGTCTCTCCCATGTGCCTCTACTCTCTAATCCGCAGAAACTTCTCCATCCGGATGCAATGCCATACGATTTTTTTCGCAAAGATGTTTCCGCAGAAATTTTCAGCCTTGCCATCCCCATTCGCCACACCTGAGAATGGGCAGGCTCGCTGTACGCCCGATCATGACACCCGATATCCAGCTTCTCGAAGAACAGCTAGCCTTCGCCGCCAGCGAGGCCGCGGCTTTCGCCACGCATCTCACGCCGGAGCAGGGAAGCCAACGGCCCGCAGCCAATTCCTGGAGCGCCGCCGAGTGCCTCGACCACCTCGCCGTCACCAATCGCGCCTACCTGGCCAACATGCTCACCGCCGCGGCCACCGCAAGGGCCAACGGGAAGATGCGCCGCCGCCCGGCAAAACCGGGCATCTTCGGCCGCCTCTTCACCAGCCTCCTCGAACCACCCGTGAAGCCGGGCCGCAAAATCAAGGCTCCCGCCATCATCCAGCCATCCGCGTCAGCCACCCTCGCCGAAGCCTCCGCCAGCTTTTTCCAATCCCAACAGGAAATACGATCCTTTCTCAATGCCAACGCCGATCTCGACCTGGCCAGAATCCCATTCGCCAACCCCTTCATCCCAGGGTTGCGGTTCAGTCTGGTCACAGGCGTCCACATTCTGCTGGCCCATGAACGCCGGCACCTCTGGCAGGCAAAGCAGGCCGTCGACCTGGTCCGTTCCTCGCTCCACTCCTAGTTCCAAATCTGGTGCGATTCCAACACAAAAGATGAGTTTTCAACCTCTGTCTTCACCGGCTTGAGACTATAATTGCCTCAAATTTAGGGCGAATAAAAAGCGAAGATATTGAGAATAAATCAGTTACGGCAATAGGCCCAATTTCCACACTGACCACAACATATAGATGTTGACCCGCTATCGGACTCACGATATAGTCGGTAAGTCTTTTGGTAATGCAACTCACACCTGCATTTGAAAAGGGACTCCGGCGAACTTCCGGAACTGCCCCGCAGCGGTAAACAGGAACGAACGCTCCGACATGGCACTGGTGCAATCCCGGTTCCGCCATGGACCGGTAAAGCATTGGGAAGCCGGAGTTATTAGGCAGCCTGCAAGTCCCAGAATTGCTGTATTGCCCTGCCAAGAGTCGAAACACGCACACGCCTCCGAGGGGAAGGCCGGGTGAGGAAAGCTCGTTTTTGTTGAACGCAGCTAGCCCCGTCCGTTTTCACTCCCCGGCCATGAATTAGGAACCACACCGGCATCAGAACCGGGTCATACCTTCGAAGAAAGGACCATTCCCCAATGGCCACACTGCAGCACTCCCTCGCCGAAATCGATTCGAACTTCCCCCCCACAGACGCCGCACCGCAGATGCAGGTCCGCAAGCGCAACGGCGGCTATGAGCCCGTCGATGTGAACAAGATCGTCCGCGCCGTTGAGCGCTGCTGCCACGGCCTCCCGCACGTCGACCCCATCCGCGTCGCCAGTAAAACCATTGGCGGCCTCTTCGACGGTGCCTCGACCCGCGAACTCGACTCCATTTCCATCCAGACCGCTGCGTCGCTCATCGCCGAGGAGCCGGAATACTCGCGCCTCGCCGCCCGCCTGCTCATGGCCACCATCGCCAAGGAAGTCGCCGGCCAGAACATCTACTCCTTCTCGCAGTCGGTCGAAATCGGCAACCGCGAAGGCGTTGTCTCCGCCGACGCAGCTGCGTTCGTACAGGCCAACGCCCGCAAGCTCAACGCCGCCATCGACGACCGCTACGACGACCGGTTTGAGTACTTCGGCCTGCGCACCGTGTATGACCGCTATCTGCTGCGCCACCCCATCACGCGCAAAGTGACCGAGACACCGCAGTACTTCTTCATGCGCGTGGCTTCCGGCCTCTCGACCCGCGTGAACGAAGCCGTCGATTTCTACAACCTGCTGGCCTCGCACGACTACCTTCCCAGTTCGCCGACCCTCTTCAACAGCGGCACCAAGCACAGCCAGATGTCCAGCTGCTATCTGCTCGACTCGCCGCTCGATTCGCTCGACTCCATCTACGACGCCTACAAGCAGATCGCGCTGCTGTCGAAGTTCTCCGGCGGCATCGGTCTCGCCTTCCACCGCATCCGCAGCGAAGGTTCGCTGATCCGCGCTACCAACGGCCTGTCGAACGGCATCGTTCCCTGGCTCCGCACCCTCGACGCTTCTGTCGCTGCTGTCAACCAGGGCGGCAAGCGCAAGGGCGCAGCCTGTGTCTACCTCGAACCGTGGCACGCCGACGTCGAGAGCTTTCTTGAAATGCGCGACAACACCGGCGACGCAGCCCGCCGCACCTACAACCTGAATCTCGCCAACTGGATCCCCGACCTCTTCATGCGCCGCGCCGATGAAGACGGCATGTGGTCGCTCTTCGATCCCAAGGATGTCCCGACCCTCACCGACCTCTACGGCAAGGATTTTGAAGCCGCCTACGTCGCCGCCGAAGAAAAGCAGCTCTACCAGCGCCAGGTGAAGGCCCGCGACCTATATGCCCGCATGATGCGCACCCTCGCAGAAACCGGCAACGGCTGGATGGTCTTCAAGGACGCCTGCAACATCAAGTGCAACCAGACTGGCGCTCCGGGCAACACGGTGCATCTCTCGAACCTCTGCACCGAGATCACCGAAGTCACCTCCAATAAGGAAACCGCCGTCTGCAACCTCGGCTCCATCAACCTCGGCCGTCACCTGACCGTTGAGGGCGGAGTGGCCAGGTTCGATTTCGAAAAGCTCGCCGCGACCGTTCGCCACGCCGTGCCCATGCTCGACCGCGTCATCGACATCAACTACTACCCGGTACCGCAGGCCGCCGGATCGAACAGCCGCTGGCGCCCGGTAGGCCTCGGTGTCATGGGTCTGCAGGATGTCTTCTTCCAGCTCCGCTGGGCCTTTGATTCGCCGGAAGCCCGCGAGCTTTCCGCCAAGATCCAGGAAGAAATCTACTTCCATGCGCTGTCTGCGTCGGTTGAGCTGGCAGAAAAGTCCGGCCCGCACGAGGCCTTCCAGGAAACTCGCGCCGCCCAGGGCGAATTCCAGTTCGACCTCTGGGGCGTCACCCCGAAGGACACCGCCCGCTGGGAAGCTCTGCGCCAGCGTATGAAGACCACTGGCCTGCGCAACTCGCTGATGATCGCCATTGCGCCGACCGCAACCATCGCATCCATCGTCGGCTGCTATGAGTGCATCGAGCCGCAGATCTCCAACATGTTCAAGCGTGAGACGCTTTCGGGCGAGTTCATGCAGATCAACAAATACCTGGTCAACGAGCTCAAGGCCCTCGGCCTCTGGTCCGAGGAGATGCGCACCCGCATCAAGATCGCCGAAGGCTCCATCCAGTCCATCGACGAGATTCCTGCGGAACTGAAGGCCATCTATCGCACCGTCTGGGAGATTCCCATGCGCTCGCTGATCGACATGGCCGCCGACCGCGGAGCGTTTATCGATCAGAGCCAGTCGCTCAACCTCTTCGCCGAGTCGCCCAACATCGGCCGCCTCAGCAGCATGTACATGTACGCATGGAAGAAGGGAATCAAGACCACCTACTACCTGCGTTCGCGCCCGGCCACCAAGATCGCCAAAACCACGGTAGCCGTAGCCAACCGCGTCATCCCCACAGCCCCTCCGGCGGAAGTTTTGAACCCGTTCGCAGGTCAGGCAGCGACCGACGCAATTGCCTGCAGCCTCGAAAATCCCGAAAGCTGCGAGGCCTGCCAGTAGACTTTCGGCGCTGTGGAACAAAGTTGTAGAACAATTCAGTCCAGCGCCGAAAATTACCGTTCGCTGTAACAAGGCACAAAACACCATAATTCAACGCAACTGCAAGCCCCTGAAAACAAAGCACTTCGAACAAAGCCAATCAGGGGCTGCGCAGTTCAGCCAAAAATGCTCCGCGTGGAACAATTTCGCGAGCGCTCTTGCACCACTCAGAAACCCTGTTTTTCAGTAAGAATTGGAGTCACAGCATGTCCACCAAAGCCCCCCTCAGCATCCTCGATCCAGGCCTCTCCCTCACCCTGCGGCCCATGCGCTATCCCGTTTTCTTTGACATGTTCAAAGACGGCATCAAGAACACCTGGACCGTTGAAGAAGTCGACTTTTCGACCGATCTCGTCGATCTGCGCTCACGCCTCACGCCCGCCGAAATCCACCTGATCCAGCGCCTGGTCGCCTTCTTCGCCACCGGCGATTCGATCGTTTCCAACAACCTCGTGCTGAACCTCTACAAGCACATCAACTCCCCGGAAGCGCGCCTCTACCTATCGCGGCAGCTCTTCGAGGAGGCGGTGCACGTCCAGTTCTACCTCACGCTGCTCGACAACTACGTGCCAGACCCGGACGCCCGCGCCGCCGCCTTTGCCGCTGTCGAAAATATTCCGTCGATCAGCAAGAAGGCCGACTTCTGTATGAAGTGGATGGACTCCATCCAGAAGCTAGACGAGCTCCGCACCCCCGCCGAGCAGAAGCAATTCGTGCTCAACCTCGTCTGCTTCGCGGGCTGCATCGAGGGCCTCTTCTTCTTCGCGGCGTTCGCGTATGTCTACTTCCTGCGCAGCCGTGGCCTGCTCAACGGCCTCGCAGCCGGCACCAACTGGGTCTTCCGCGACGAAAGCTGCCACCTCGAATTCGCCTTCGAAGTGGTCAACATCGTCCGCAGCCAGCACCCGGAGCTTTTCGACGCCCAACTCGAAGCCGACATCGTCACCATGATGCGCGAAGCCGTCGACTGCGAACTCCAGTTTGCCGAAGATCTGCTTTCCGGCGGCGTAGCCGGCTTATCCGTCCGCGAGATGCGCCAGTACCTCGAATACGTAGCCGACAGCCGCGTCGTCCGCCTCGGCATGCCAGTCATCTTCGGAAGCCGTAACCCATTTGGATTCATGGAGTTGCAGGATGTTCAAGAGCTTACGAACTTCTTCGAGCGCCGCGTCTCGGCCTACCAGGTAGCAGTAGCCGGAGAAGTGGGCTTCGAGCACGAAGACTTCTAACCCGACCGGATCAACCTGCAAAGGGGAAATCGCGGAGATGCTCCCACGGGCCGCCTAAGTAGCGCCAGAGGGTAAGACCGACGGCCAGTGGTTCGATCAACGGAGCGGTCTGGAGTTGTAGCAGCGTGAGCTGAGCCATCTCCGCGGAAACCTTGTTCTGCACAACAATGTGAGGCCGGAGGCGCTGCCGGTCTTGCGGGATGAGGTAGGGGGCGAAGGCCGTGGAAAGCCGGCCGTGCAGCGCAGTCAGCGCCCGCGACTGGAGAAAGACGGCCACCCCTCGGCCGATCGAGCGCATGGCTGGCTCCGTAAGCGAAAATCCTGCCGTTGTATCCGCCTCCGCGGCAAGCGTCTCATCGACGTGATCCTCATCCGGCAGGTGATGAAAGAGCGTCAGGTGCGCCGGAATCAAGTTCCGTTCGGGCGGAAAATACCTGCGGCGCAGGTCTTCGTAGAACGCCTGCGCCGTTTCGTCCAACCGGAGCGTGCAAATGAGCGGTTGGCTCACGTCGTCTTCAACCGCAGAGCTGGCTTCCTCGTCATCTTTATTTCCTTCATTTCAAAATCCATCTCTATAGCCGTTCGCTGATCCCCTTCACCGAGTGATCGAACAGCTCCGGGACCGAGTGGAATGCAATGCGTGTAGGCGCAGCCTTGTACGCGGCCAACATCGCCGCCGGAGCCACCGTGCTCAGCCCATATTTGTTGTTCAGCCCGTCCATCGCCTCCGCAAGCCGCAGCCGCTCATCTGTGCCGTCCTGCGCGTCAAACAGCGTCAGCGAATGCAGCGCATCCGGCACCAGGTCGCTCAGCACGACGCTGACGAAATAGGGCTGCTCGTATCCTGGCCCACGCGGGCGTTCGTCCCACAGCCGCTTCAGCGCGCTGATCAGCGTGGCACTGTCCTGGCATTCGAGCAGTCGCATTTCATGCGACCAGCTTTCCGATTTGCTGGGACCGAATGGCGACGAGCCGCGCATCCTGGTCTTGCCTTGAAAGGCCAGCGAGATTCCGATGCGGCTGGCCCAGAGGCCGTCGGCGCGCATGCGCATTGCCGCTTTGTGCAGCAGCTTATGCGCGACCGACCAGGCGCCTTCTTCGTTGCGAAAGGCGGGAGCAAGAACGTGTTGGTGGCCAGCGGATTTTGCGTGCTCGTTGACTTCGAGGTCGAAGTCGTCACCGCGCAGCCAGTGCCACATCCGCTCGCCCCAGACCGATCCCCAGAGTTCGCCGGACTGCTCCCGGCCGTGCTCGCGTTCAAGAATTTCGAGCAGGTCCGTCATCGTCCGGACACCTTTCTCGTTCAGCCGCTTCTCCGTCCGCACGCCCACGCCGGGCAGGTCCTGCAGCTTCAGGGTGGGCAACGCTTCGGCCAGAACATCCTTCGTCAGGGCCACCATGCCGTCGGGCTTGTCCATGTCGGTGGCGATTTTCGCGAGATAGCGGTTTGGGGCCAGGCCAATCGAGCAGCGTAGCGAGCTTCCGACCTGCGTGCGAATCGCTTCCTTGATGCGCCGCCCGAGCGCCATCGCCGCCAACAGAGGCCGCTCGCGGCCGATCAGTTTGCAGGCCATCTCGTCGATCGAGAGCACGGCGGTCACGGGGATGCAGCCTTCCACCGCCGCGATGATCTTGTGGTGGTACTCGGTGTAGAGTTCGTGCCGGCCTTCCAGGAGAACGATGCCAGGGCATAACTCCTTTGCATCCTTCACCATGGTGCCCGTCTTGACGCCGTACGCCTTGGCCTCGTAGCTCGCAGCAATGCACGAAGTTGTATCGACCAGCGAAGGGACCACGGCAACCGGCCTTCCGCGCAGTTCCGGACGCACCTCCTGCTCTACCGAAGCGAAATAGGAGTTCAGATCGAGAAACAGCCAGTTCACCTCAGGCGAGGCGATCCGCGATGTTGCTGGAGGTGGAGACTGTGCCGGATTTGGAGAAACAGGTAAGGCGGATGAAGCCATGGGAAGCACCCCATGCGCCTATATTCGCTATTTCTTCGCCAAAATGCAAGTACAACTTACGTGGCAACTGTTCTCTTGCCGAGCGCGCCTAAACCAGTGCTACACTTGTTCGCAACGGTAGACCGGTAAATCTTCCCGCGTACCATGATCGCTATGGGCGGAGGGAAAGCGTCACGAGAACAAGGCCGGCCCATAGTTTCCCCGATAAGGTTGAACCCATGCATTCCCTAGCGCACTCACTCTTCTCGATCGGAACACTGCTCGCGGTGCTCATCACCGCAGGCGTCGGCATCCTTCTTTTCTGCTGCCTCAGCTGCTCAAGCTGCGGCTGTAAGGAAAAAGACGAACTGTTCCGCCGCAAATCTGCCTAGGAACAGGCTGCCGAGTCTTTTGTCGAAACATCTTTCAAGCCACCGTGGGGTTCAAGGTTTCGAACTGCTCGCACCTAGCTGCGTCCAGCAGCCGCTGATCCGCGCTCACGAAGACGATCTCCATCCCCTGGAACATTTCTCGCGCCACGACGGCCGCGCCCAGTTGCAACGCTTCGCCGGAGCGTAAGTCGTGCCGGTCAAGCAGTTGCCGGCCTGCCTCCAGAACTGCTGGATTGAGCGGCTGCTGTACCATCCGCGCAGCCTCCACCCGGAGGATGCTGCGGGCGGCCTCACTGTCTGCTACTGCAATGCCACCATTGCGCTCGCGGCGCTTCAGCGCCGCATACACTTCGAGCGGCGTTCCGGCCGAGATCAGCTTCCGGTTGTCCTCGGTCGCTTCCATCAGCCGGATAATCGCATCGGTTCCGGATTCCTGCACAAACAGCTTGGCAAAGGCTGTGGAGTCAAGGAAGTAACAGTTCACTGGTTCCCCCGGTCGTCATCTCCCAGGTCATCCGCATTGCTGTTCTCATCATGGTTGCCATCTGCCAGGCCGTTCAGCGTTGCAGAGAGAGGTTCGCCGTTGACTGCCACGGGACGGAAGCGCTGCGCTTCCTCAGGCACACCGGCCTCAGCCCGGTTCAACCGGATCGTCGTGGTCGGGTACGCGGGGGTCTTCGGGTTGGGAATCTTCGAGGTGAGCACCACTCCCCGCAAAATCGCCTCCGCCAGAATCATTTGCCGCGACTCAGGATTCTGGTTCCAGCTGAAGGCTTTTCGCGGCAGGAAAGAGTCGCGGAACCACTTCAACGCGATAAATGCATGTCCGCCGCGCTCGGCTTCTGCCAGGGTGGCACACAACTCTTTGATACGGTCGTCGATATCCGGGGGCAGTCCGCCACCTTCTTCCACGTTCCCGTTGCTGTTCCCGTTTACTTCGTCATAGGAGGGCTGATACACGTTTGCCTGGTTCCCCGGCTGTGGTGCACGCGCAGTTCGCGCCCGCGGCGCCGGACGCGCAACTTCCTCATCCGCATCGTCCTCTTCGGAGATACGCTCAAAGTAAATCCGGACCTCGTCCTCTTCCGGTGTCCAAGTCGTGGCATTGGCATTCCGGCGTTTGCTGCGGCCGTTCTCGCCGCAGAGTTCGACGATCGCCTGATATCCCGGAGGCGCCAGGAAACGCAGAGCTCGCACAAGCCCAGGATCGGTCGAAAACGCCAGCTCTTCCAGCGCTTCCTCGATAAGTTCTTCCGCCTCGGGAATCGTCAGATTTTCTAGTTCTTCCTGTATTGCGCTGGCCTGTATCGCTTTCATTGGTCTCTCCGGATATCCGGCATCCTGCCTTTCCATTCCCAACCAGATTTCGGAACATGCTCTTCAGAGAGCTTTCATCGCCGAAACCGTATTGAACGGAGGGAAAAGGTCGCCGGTAATAATGATTTACATTGCGTTCCTGCTGGCGAACTGCTGCGCAAATTTTTCTGTAGTGCGTCAATGTATGCGGACGGCACGTTATAAGTACGAGTGTGGGGACATTCAGATTGCGTTGCTGTCGCACTTTTTCTAAAGAATTTGGGCAACACCACGGGCCAGAAGTACAAAACTGCAGTGACGCAATTTTACCCCGAAGAAAGTCCTTCTTATCGAGCCAACCGAAGAAAGGTCGCCATATATGACCAATATGGCACCATTCCCTAAAGAAACCCGCACAGATGTTGGTAATACGAAGTCTCGAGGCCGCATTTCACGGCACTCATCCCCTTTCTTATCCGCATTGGACAACATCCTGCCGGCAACCGGGTCTATTTAAGTTGAGAGCTTACGAGGCGTCTGAACTGTGCCTCGTCGTTGGTGCAATCGGCGGCATGGGCATTGTCAATTGCGATCACCCGTCACCCATTTGCAATCATGCATCCGTACAATAGAGAGAGCATGCAGCAGCGAACCCTAATCCGCATGGCACGCTTGGCCCCCTGGGCTCACCGTATTTCCTTGGCACTTCTCCTGGTGTCGTCCGCAGTTGGGCTGCGCGCCGACGCTCCGGCCTTCGATCTTGCCGGGCCAAAGGTAGACGTGCATGTCCAGCGCGACGGTAAGACTTTGCCGATTGCGCAGGTTCCGAATCTGCTGGCAGGGGACCGGCTCTGGATCCATCCTGACCTGCCGGCGAGCCAATCCACGCACTATGTGCTGGTCGTATCCTTCCTCCGCGGATCCACAAATCCTCCGCCAGCCGACTGGTACAGACGCGTTGAAACGTGGACTCGCGACGTCCGCGAAGAGGGCGTGTTTGTTGTCGTTCCTGCAGAAGCGCAGCAGGCGCTCATTTTTCTGGCCCCGGAAACCACCGGCGACTTCAGCACCCTGCGCAAGGCAGTCCATGACCGCCCGGGCGCCTTTGTTCGCGCGGCACAGGATCTGCAGCAGGCCAGCTGGGATCGTCTCCGCCTTGACGCCTATCTCGCGGAAGTGAAGACGATCGCTCACATGCAGGACAACGAATCCACCCGCCTGTTTGAGAAGACGTTGAAGGAGCGGACGGAACTCGCCGCGCGCTCCCTCGGGATCCGGGTCGATCAGCAGTGCTTTGATAAGCCCACTGAGCAGCAGGCACCCTGCCTCACGCAGCACACAGAAGGCCTGGTTCTTGACGATTCCAACGCGCAATCGGTGGTCAACCAGATGGTCAACGGCTCAGCTGCCGACATGATGAACCAGATCAGCTACTCCACGCTGGGTGGCGCCGGGCAGTTCAGTCCGTATGTCGGGGCGGTGGTCGATCTGGCACGCATTCTGAGCACCATCCATACCGCGAAGTATCAGTACATTCCCGCGCTGGCGCTACCTACTCAGGAGCAGAAGGACACGCTGAACCTGCGGCTGAACGTTCCGCCTTCGTTCCGTGATCCTAAGTCGGTCATCGTTGTCGCTCTGCCACCGATCGGTCCAGCCAAGCAGCCGGCGCTGCACTCGTCTGACCCGGCCCAGCAATACTGTGGTCCCAAGCCGAATCTTGCCCTGCTCGCTGAAGGAGCGCCGCTGGTCTTTGCCACTGCGATGGCGCACGATTTGACGCTGCACATTGAAACGAAGGCCAAGCAGCCGGAAGACAATTCGAAGGCGGACGCGGCCAAATCCGAGCCCGCGGCACCCGGACTCTTGAAGCCGGGCCAGAGCCCGCTTGCCAAGCCAACTTCCACGGGCATCGACGTCGGCATTCACCCCGACCCTTCGCAGGGCGGTTTTGTGCTTGACCACCCGTTGCCTGCGCTGCCGGAAGACGAGGTTGTTGCGGAGATTCGGGGCAAGTGGGGATTTGACGATCTGCAGGGGCCGAGCTTCCACCTGCGCGCGCCGCATGCCGGTGGCTGGACCATTCCTACATCGGATCTCAACGCTCTGATCATTGGCCGCGAGGACACACTGCATATTCAAGGCGCGAACACGCTGTGCGTTTCCGAGGTGCAGGCTACGCTTCCCGAGGAAGAGAAGCCAACCAAGCTGACGTGGAAGTCGACTCATCCTGACCAGCTTGAGGTGGGGGTCCCGCTCAAGGAAGCGCGGCCCGGCGCGGTCACCATCGCAATCCACCAGTACGGGCTGGCCAAGCCTGAGGAGTTGCCGCTCAAGGCTTACGCTGAGGCTGCGGCGATTGAGCACCTTACCCTGAGCGCTGGAGATAAGATCGCCATTCTGAAGGGCAAGCGGCTTGACGAGGTTGAGGCCGCCGATCTGGCTGGTATTACTTTCGCTCCTGCGGCGTTGAATCGTGTTCAGGATTATGACCAGTTGAATATGTCTGCCACCGGAGTGACTGCGACGCTGCAGCCTGGGAACAGCTATTCAGCGAAGGTTACGCTGCGCGATGGGCGCACGCTGCATGTTCCGGCTACTGTCGAGCAACCGCGGCCCCAGGTGGAATTGCTCAGCAAGGGCGTGCAGCATGAGGAGGGCGAGGCCGACTCCGCCGTGCCGCCGGTGCACCTTGGAAGCGCGGACGATCTGCCACTGCAGCGCCGGCTGGTGTTCTTTCTGCGTTCGCGGGTGCCGAACAACTTTTCGCGTACGGAGAAGATTGAGCTGGCGGCGGTCGATGGCAGCTTTGCGACGACGCTCAGCCTTGCCGACAGCAGCCTGATGCTGGAGGACGCTCACACGGCTGTCGCCGTGCTCGATCCGTTGGCCCGGTTTGGAGCTTCTGCGTTTGGGCCGGTGCATCTGCGGCCTGTTTCTGCGGAAGGCGTGACCGGCGACTGGGTGCCCTTGGGGACGCTGGTGCGGTTGCCTGGATTTCAGCCTACGGGGGCGTTGCGTTGCCCGCGGAATCCGGCTAAGCCCTGCCAGCTTACGGGGAGCAACCTCTTCCTGATTACTGGTGTCGGCGCTACGCAGGATATGAACAATGCGGTTGAGGTTCCTGCCGAGTTCACCGGGAACACGCTGAGTGTGCCGAATACGATTCGCAGTGCCACTTCTGTTGCGACTCCGACGGCGACAGGCAAGGGGACGGAAACTACGCTGAATGCGACGCTGTATCTGCGGTTGCGGGACGATCCGGAAACGGTGCAGACGCTGAGTCTACCGGTTACGACGGTTGGCCCGAGCGCTGCGCCTGCTGCTGGGGATCCGGCTACCGGCTCGCCTTCGCCGGGTTCGGCTTCGGGCACAGGCTCGTCTAAGCCGGACACTTCCGCGCTTCCTGTCACCCAGAGCGCTATCCAGATTCCCCACTAAAACGGAAAAGCTGGACAAAAATAGGCTGCTCCGCTGGCATGATTTCGACTCGATGGCTCTACAGCCAGAGGCGGATCATGCGCGGAGCAGCCTTTTTCTTGCGGAGATCGGAGATCTCTAGTGGTGCGAGTTCTTTTCTTTGCCGGTCAACGAGGCATAGAGGATGCAGGCCAGGAAGGTAATTGCCAAAACCGGAACGACGACGAACGGTGAAGTAATATCCATAACAAAAATCCCTCAGGTTTAGCCTAGCATGCGATGGCTGCTGCTTGGATCAAATCGCGCCCCTAGGTTCTGCAGGGCTGGAAAAACGGGCAAGGGGGGAGGGGTGGCCTTTTCTCTGTATCTCTTTTTTATTCCTAGAGATGAGAGATGTTTTCGGCGCGTTTTGCGTGCTTTTGTGCGTCTTTTGCTTTGCCTTTTTGCGGCGCTATGGTCGAGTGCTTGAGATTGGTTTCATTATACGCGAATGCGGGTTTATTTTACGCAACGGGTCGGAGGGATGGGTTTGTGGAGGCCGGGGTTTGGCGGGGGGCTGGAGCCCGTGCTCTTTCTCTGGGCATTCTTCAGGGGCATGAATTCCCCTGCTCCCTCCGGGTTCGTGCTGCGCACGAATGATTGAAGGGCAAAAGCAGATTCCCTTCGGGAATGACAAACAAAAAAGGCAAGGGCAAGGGCAACTGCAGGTGCAACAGCAGATTGCCTTCGGGATTGCAAAAAAAAGTAAGTGCAACGGCAACACCGAGTGCAACAGCAGATTCCCTTTGGGAATGACAAGCCGAAGGGAATCTGCTGACGGTGGTGTGGCTACTTCTTTGCTGGGTAGTCTACGCGGATGGTCAGGATTTCGAAGGGTTTGATGGGGGCTTTTACTGTGTCTGCGGCTAGCGGGAGTGCGCTGCCTTCTGGGGTTTCCTGCATGTTGGTGACTGTGGCTGCGGTGGCTCCGGGTGGTACGTGGAACTCTACTGTGGCGGCTTTGCCGGCCCACTCGTAGACGCGGAAGATGAGTCCGTCGGTGTCTTCGGCTTTTTTGACTGCGGTGAGGACTACGTTGTCCGGGGTGACGGAGATGAAGGAGTGCGATGCGGGTAGTTCGCCGGGGTGGGCGGTGGTGACTACTGCGGTGAGCGGGTAGTTGTACTCCCAGGCGTGGCGGACGGTCATGGCTTGCTGCCAGGTGCCGGCGTGGGGATAGAGGGCGTAGTGGAAGTGGTGGTGGCCCTGGTCGGCTTCGGGGTCGGGTGAGGTGGGTGAGCGGAGCAGGGAGAGGCGCAGGACGTTGCCTACTGCGTCGTAGCCGTACTTCGATTCATTGATGACGCTCATGCCGTGTTTGCCGTCGCCAAGATCTGCCCAGCGGAGGGCGGGGACTTCGAACTGGGCTTTTTCCCAGGTGTTGGTGCGTTTGGTGGTGCGCTCTATGGAGCCGTAGGGGATTTCGTAGGTGGCGTGGTCGCTTTCTACGGAGAGTGGGAAGGCGGCTTTGAGGAGGATGTGCTGCTCGTGCCAGTCTATGTCGTTTTCGATGTCGACTTGGCCAGAGGTCTTTGGCAGGCTGATGATTTGAACGAATTTCGATTTCTGCCAGCTGTACGTTACGCGAACAGCGGGGTGTTCAAGGCTGCCTACGAGTTCGACAGAATCGGCCTTGTTCAATAACGTCGGTGGCTGGTCGAGAGCTCCCGGGTCGATATTCCAGGCGTCGTAATCTTTTGGTGTGTCTTTGAAGAACTGCAATTGATTTCCGCAGTCCCTGTGCGAAATCAGCTCAAAGTTAGATGTCTTATTCATGAGGCTTGTTATGCAGCCGCTTGCCTTATCGATCGTGACGCGGACCTCTGCGTTCTCAAGTAAGTAAGCATTGGATTCGGCGGAGTGATTCGCAGGTGCAAGAGCGTCTTCCGGTGCGTTTTTGGCTGGATACAAATAGATGAGCCGATATCCCAAGGCAGGCACCGATACACCAGTTACCTGAACCATGAACGATCCGGTCGCGGCATCTTTCGAAACTACATGCGCGATATTCAAACCGCTTGCCTTCTCGTTGTAAGTCCAGATGTAGGTTTCAACCTTGTCAGAGATGCCTTCAACTTTGACGGTGATATCGCCGTGACGCTCCCAGCCAAGCGGATTCCACACCACAACGGGAATAGCGCCGGGGTTTGTTGACCTTGTATCGATTTGCGAAGACACGGTTTCCAGCGAGTGGGCTTTGATTTCGTTGGTGGACCAGCGGACTACGTCGTAGTCCTTTTGGGCGTCTTTGTAGATGATGCCGATGCCTGAGCCGGCGGCCAGGTCGTGGAACTGGTTGAAGAGGACTTTCTTCCAGTCTTCGGTGATTTCTGCGCCTGGATACTGACGGCCATCGAGCCATGCTAGCGAGGCCCACTTTTCGGCGTTCAGGACTTGTTCTTCGGCTTCGCGCATGTTGCGTTTGTGGTTGGCTTGCGTGGTTTGGACGCCGCGGTGGTATTCGAGGTAGAGTTCGCTGTTCCAGGTGGGGATGGAGGTCTTGCCGGGGACGGCTGCGGGGGCGGTGTAGCCCTTGGCAATGGACTTGTAATCCCAGGTTTGGCTTTCCGGGGCGATCTGCTTTTCTACGGACTGGAAGAAAGGCAGGGCTGTGCCTGAGTCGAATTTGGGATGCACGGTGGCGGTTGAATTCGGCCCTGTTGCGTTTGCCCAGTGCACGCCTTCATCGAGCAGGAAGCGGGTGGCGCCGCCGCCGTGGTCGCCTGAGCCGTAGAGGTCCATCATCTCGGTGAGGCCGGGGGATTTTTTGCGGGCGTCGGCGAGGTCGCCGCTGAGGCGGGCGGGGTTCAGGTCGTTGCTGCCGTAGCCGTGGGGGAAGTAGGTGAGGACTTTGCTGCCGTCGGGCGATTCCCACCAGAAGAGTTTGAAGGGGAGCTGGTTGGTGTCGTTCCAGTCCATCTTCTGGGTGACGAAGTAGTCGACGCCGGACTTCTTGTAGATCTGGGGGAGCTGCCAGTTGTAGCCGAAGGAGTCGGGGTTCCAGCCGATACGGACGTCTACGCCGTAGGCCTGCTTGAACCAGCGTTTGCCGACGAGGAGCTGGCGGACGAGGGATTCGCCGTCGGGCATGTTGAGGTCTGGCTCGACCCACATGCCGCCGACGACTTCCCAGCGGCCTTCCTTGATGCGCGCGGCGATCTGCTTCGCTTCGTCGGGGTACTTCTGGGCCATCCACTCGTTGTAGGCGGCAGCGGACTGGGTGTAGGTGTAGGCGGGGTATTCGTGCATGAGCTGGAGGGCGGTGCCGAAGGTGCGGCGGACTACGTCCACGGTTTCAGTCCAGGGCCAGAGCCAGGCGGCGTCGATGTGGGAGTTGCCGGTGAGGTGAAAGGTGGCGGATTCGAGGAGGGGCTTGAGGGTCTCGAGCTTGTGCTGAGCGGCTAGCAGGGAGGCGTCGAACCTGGCTGAATCGCCTGTGTCGAGGGCTTTCAGGTCGACCGCGCCGATGGCTTCGGTGAGGGTGGTCATCTTTGACGCGTCGCCGGGGGCAAGCGAAGGGACGAGCCAGGCGGCGCTGATGAACTCGGTGCGGAGGTCACTGGGGTTGGGGCGCTTTTCGGCGAACTCTACGTGGAAGGTGGCGCCTACGAAGACTTTGGCGCTTTCGGTGTGGAGGATTTTGACAGCGACGACGGTTTTGTCTCCGGGGCGGATGTCATCGAGGAGGACGAGCGGCTCCAGGTCCTCGCCCATTGCTACGCGGCGGCCGTTGAAGTAGACGATCTGGGGCATGGGGCCGTCGCCGTCCATGCGCAGCTGGAACCAGATGCGCGCGCCGGTGAGGTCGTAGCCTTTCAGAGTCTTGGGGACTTCCACGGTCTGACGGAGCCAGATGGCTTCCTGCTGGGCTTTGCCGTTTTCGGCAATGGGCTGCCAGGTGCTTTCGTCGATTCCTACGGCCTCGCCATGCGGGAGGTCGCCGGAGTGGGTTTTCCAGGTTCCTACGGGGAGACTGGAGAGGCTGCCGAGTCGTTCGAGCGTGGTTTGCGCGGGCTGCGGGAGGGTGGCGAGGACTACTTTTTCGTCCTGCGCGAGAGCTGTCAGAGTGCCAGCGGCGAACAGGAGCGCGAGGGCAACGGGCTTGCGGCATTGGAGCAGGAAGCGGCGGCAGGGGTTCAGGCAGGCGAGCATGGGCAGGAGTCCTCGCAAGCATGATACTTGGCCGCCTGCGATCTGGGGGCTCGGGGTCGAACGGCCCCTCGCAGATTTCTTCCGCAGACGGCGACCGCGCGCTCCCTGGCGGTGGTGTTTGAAGATTTTGAGAGGGGATTAGACTTGGGTGTTGTTGGGGTTTTGAGGGAGGGGCGTGATTGTGTTGGTTGATCGAGTTCGAGTGCGGGAGGGCAAGTGGATGCGGTGGGGGGCCTGTTTTGTGCTGGGCGTGGCCGGTTGGATGGGTTTGGCGGCGAGTGGCTTTGGGCAGGTGCCGGCTGTGGCTGCTGCTCCGGCTGCTTCGCTGGAGCGGGCTCGGGCGCTGATGGCGGGCGGGGATTTTGGGGCGGCTGAGGCGTTGTTGCGGGAGGAGACGCAGCGGGAGGCGGCTTCGGCAGAGGCTGCTTATCTGTATGGCCTGGTGCTACTGCGGGTGAACAAACCGAAGGAGTCGCTGGCGGAGTACACGCGGGCGGCGGCGCTGCGGGTGCCGACGGCTGAGGAGCTGCGGCATGTGGCGGAGGATTATGTGCTGCTGAACGACTATTCCGACGCGGACCGGTGGATGCTGCGGGCGGTGCAGATGAACGGGAAGGACGCTGACAGCTGGTACGGGCTGGGGCGGATCCGGTATACGGAGCAGCGGTTTCAGGATGCGGTGGATTGCTTTCAGAAGGTGCTGGAGCTGTCACCGCGGATGGTGAAGGCGGCGGACAATCTGGGGTTGGCGTATGTGGGGCTGAACCGGAGGGATGAGGCGATTGCGGCTTTTCAGCGGGCGCTGGAGTGGCAGAAGGAGGGATCTGGTTTGACTGCGGGGCGGTTGAGCGAGCAGCCGATGTTGAACCTGGCAATCGTTTACCTGGAAATGGAACGGCTGGATGATGCGCTTCCGCTGCTGCGGCAGGCGGAGGGGATTGCGCCAAAAGATCCTCGGATTCGGGAGCAGCTGGGGCAGGCGTTGATGCAGAAGGGGGAACTGTCGGCGGCCCGGGAGGAGTTTCAGGCGGCAGTGACTCTCGATCCGGAGAAGGCTTCGTATCACTTTTTGTTGGGGAGGGTGGATCATCGGCTGGGTTTGGAAGTGGAATCAAAAGCAGAAATGGCTCGTGCGGCGGCTCTGAACGGGACGCACTCGACACCGGACGGGCACTAGCAGCTGTTGTTTCTGAACCCTAAAGTAACCGTTTACTATTGAGCAAAAAGGAACACTTTTGTGAATTATATTTCAGGTTCTGGGTATGGAGATGTTGGCTGAATCAGGGCGGAATGGCCTGTTTTTGCAGAGGATGCTTGCACGGTCCTCCATCTTTGGGTGGATTTTTCAGTTGACAGTGTTTGTCTGATTTCCGTAGGATTCGGGACGTTCTGAATTGCGGGGAATAGCGGGTTTCTGGGAAAACGATTTCTTTACCCATTGTTGAATTTCTGACCATTCCACGCGACGAGACGAAGTGTAGAGCGGACACCGGGCTGAATTGCAGGGGCCAGCTTTTCGTTGAGGAACGGGTGCACTGGGGCCCGGATTGGCAGCCGACGGGGCGAACGGGCTGAACGGAGCAACCGGGTCAGCCTGGGAACGGCGCAGAACGACCGCGCGTAAAGATAAGAGGTTCAATCGGGGAACCGGAAGGCAACTTCCGATGCGGGATTTGAAGGTAAACGTCGCCGGAACAGCAGCTTGGGGAAACGGTTACAAGACAAGAGCGGCGTTGTTGTTGAAGTTCGAGTGACATTTGAAGGAGAGCCGTATGAGCAGATTGATTCGAAGGATGCAGTCCGTAGGCCTGCTGTTGGTGGCGGTCTTCGCGCTGGCTGGGGTGGCATTTGGCCAGTCCACGCGTGGAGAGCTGTCGGGGAGCGTGACTGATTCGACAGGAGCGCTAGTTCCGGGAGCGAAGATTGTCGCGGTGAGCGTGGATAGCGGGACGCGGAACGAGACGGTGTCGACTTCCGCGGGCTCGTATCGTTTTGCGGAAATCGCGATTGGCAGGTATGACGTCACGACAACGGCGCCGGGATTTGCGACTTCAACGAACAAGGGTGTGCTGATCCAGATCAATTCGACGACGGCGCTGAATATTACGCTGAAGCTGGGCGGCACGGATGAGACGGTTACGGTGGACGCGAGCGCGCCGACGATTGAGAGCCAGTCTTCGGACCTGGGCGGCACGATCAGCCAGCAGCAGATTACGGAGTTGCCACTGGCGGTGGCGGCTGGCGTAGGCGGTCTGCGTTCTCCTGAAACGTTTGCCTTCCTGGTGCCGGGTACGACTGGGCCGGGAACGGGTACAGGAGGAAATTCGCAGAACGGTGTATTTTTCTCGAGGATCTCGGGTGGTCAGGCCTATGGCGCTGAGGTTCTGCTGGACGGCTCGAGCATTACGCGTTCGGAGAACGGTTCATCGTTTGACGAGACTTCACCCACGATCGAGGCCTTGGAGGAGTTCAAGGTCACGACTTCGACCCCTTCGGCTGAGCTGGGCCGTACGACGGGCGGATTTGAGAGCTTCTCGACGAAGTCGGGCAACAATCAGTTCCACGGATCAGGGTTCTACATCGTCAAGAATGCGGTGCTGGATGCAAATCTCTGGTTCAGCAATGGCAACTGGAAGTATTACGGTTGCACCGGTACCCGGTTGACGACCACGCCTAACTGCGCGGGTTATCTGCGACCGCAGGATCAGAAGTTCAACTACGGCGGTACATTTGGCGGTCCGGTTCGTATCCCGAAGCTGTATGACGGCCACGATAAGAGCTTCTTCTTCTTTGCCTGGGAGCAGTACAAGCTGCATCAGGGCGTATCGTCAACTTCGACGGTTCCGACGACCGCTGAGGTTGGCGGCGACTTCTCGGCGAACCTGGGAGGCAGCACGGGCGTGATCAACCCTTGCACGGGTGATCCTGTACTGCAGAATCAGATCTTTGACCCGGCTACGTCACGGATTGGACCGACAGGTATTCCATGTCGCGATCCATTTCCTGGGAACGTTATCCCCTCGACACGCTTTAGCGCAGCTGGGAAAGCACTGCTGGCTGGTTTGCCCGCACCGAACCAGGCCGCTACGCCAAACGCTCCGTATGGTTTCTACAACAACTACAGCCAGTCTTCAACGCGTCCGATCGAGAACACGACCTACACTGTTCGCATCGATCAGTCGCTCTCTGCTAGGCATCATCTCTTCGCGTCGTTCAGCTCACGCGATAACTTCTCGCTTACGGCTGCACCGGCCTTGCCCGGACCGTATAACTGGAGCGGTTATCCGCAGGACTTCCAAACGCACTATGCTCGAACAGGCTGGGATTACACGATTACGCCTACAATCCTGAATCACTTGAACCTAGGCTACAACCGTACTAACAGCAAGAACTTCTCGACGGATATCGGCGCCACGCCGGCGTTGTCAGATATTGCTCCAAACTTCTATGGCAAGTCGTTCCCGCACGTTTGCTTCGACGGGCTGGATTCTTACACTTGCTGGGGCACGACGCAGAATGGCGACAACATCGATAACGGAAGCCGTGTGAATGACAGCGTGAGCTGGCAGAAGGGCCGTCACAGCTTCAAGTTCGGTGGCGACTTCCGCTACCAGCAGTACTCAGTAATCAACGACAGCATTCCGTACCTGAGCTTCCTGCACAGCGAAACCGACTACGGCGCGGCGGGCGGCTGCCCCCAGTGCCAGAGCGGCAACAGCCTTGCGAGCCTGCTGCTGGGCGAAGTGGACTACTCGAACCAGACGGTCTACAACGTGAGTGCGCGCTGGAACTCGCATTACCAGGCAGTGTTTGCGGAGGACGACATCAAGGTATCGCCGAGCCTGACGGTGAACCTGGGCTTGCGGTATGACGTGGATTCACCGCGGCATGAAGCAACCAACCGGACCTCACGGTTTAACTTCACGCTGCCGGATGCGGCTGCGGGCGGACTGCCGGGCGCGCTGGAATTTGCGAAGACCTGCAGTGGCTGCAACAGCGCGTGGGCGGATACCTGGTGGAAGGACATTGCACCGCGTATCGGATTTGCTTATGTGCTACCGGGAAGCAACGGCAAGACGGTGTTGCGCGGCGGCGGAGCGATCATCTACGGCCCGCTGCAGTATGCCGACTTCGGTTCGGCGATGACCCTGGGGTATACGCAGTTCCGGCAGATCGGCAGCAACTACACAGGACCGGGGACTGCGGGCGGATTCACACCGGCGTTCCAGCTCGATGCAGGCTACGACGGGTTTGCTCCGGCGAACTTTGCACCGAGCACCGATCCGACGCAGTTGACGGGTGGACCGGGAGTGTTCAACTCGGTTGGCGGCGAAGTGATTCGCAACAACTGGGGCCGTCCTTCGATGACCAACAACTGGAGTCTCCAGTTGCAGCATGAGATCGCGCAGGACTTGATCTTCACGCTGGGTTACATCGGTTCGAGCTCACAGAATCTGCGTTCGGGCTTCCTGACGAATGCGAACAATGCTCCGGTGAGCTCGTTTGCGCTGGGCGACCGATTGAACGATCCCCAGTTTGCCATCCAGACGCAGGGCGGCGCTTCGGTCACAGGGCAGAAGGCTCCCTACTCGACCTTCCTGGGCAACCTGGGACAGGCGATCCGGCCTTACCCGCAGTATGACTACATCGCTGGCGATTGTTGCCTCGAGAACCTGGGGCACTCGTCGTATGAGGCGATGGTTGCTTCCTTGAACCGGCGCTTCCGTCAAGGATTCAACCTGCAGATTTCCTACACGTGGTCGAAGAACGAGACGGATGCGGATTCTGCAATCGCTTTCAGCTATGCGAATAATCGATCGCAGAGCCAAAACCCGAATGACCTTCACGGTGAGAAGTCGGTCAGCATTCAGAACACGCCGCAGCAGATCTCGATCAGCTACCTTTACGAACTTCCGTTCGGTAAGGGGAAGATGTTCCTGAACGACAATCGTGCTCTGAACGTGCTGGTGGGTGGCTGGAAGCTGAGCGGCATTCAGCGGTACCAGAGTGGGCAGCCTATTGACTTTGGCTGCGCGACGGGTATTCCTTACTTCCAGAACTGTATCCGGTTCACACGCGGACCTGCGGCCAGGCTGGCGGGGTTTGCGAGCGATGCTTACCGGAAGAACAAGAATCATCCGAACTTCTTTAACGGTGAGTCGTGGTTCAAGCCAGCGTTCCGGCCTGCGGGCACGATCTCAAGCACCGATCCTGGTGTGCCGTTGGCCGAAGCCGGGTTCGTGGACCAAAATCGTGAGGCGCCGGGTGATGGCTGGCTGCGTAAGCCTTCCGCGGGTTGCAACGATGGATGCTCCTTCGATCCTTTCAGCTTTGGCACTGGCATACCGCGTGTGACCGAAGAGATCACTGGGCCGATCCTGAAGTCGGAAGACTTCAGCTTGCTCAAGGACTTTGCGATCAAGGAAAATGTGAAGTTCCAACTGAAGCTGGATGCGATCAATGCTTTCAACCGCCACCGCTTTGGATTGCCGGACGCGGAGCCTGGAGACTATACCGGTTCGAGCGGATTTGGTATAGCTACCTTCTCGGACATTGCTCCGCGTAACCTGCAGATCACTGGACGTATCACGTTCTAACTTGCTCTAAATAAGTTGAACTCAGTTGTACGAGATAACTGGAGGGCCGGGCATAGCCTGGTCCTCCAGTACTTTTTAAGCGATGCTAGAATCGCTGCGAGCGTTTTGCCTATGTGGATTGCTTCTATATCGTTGGGGCTTGCAATGGTGTCCGGACAGGCTTCTACGCCGGCTGTCGCTGATGGGCAGGCTCTGCAGGCTGCAGGGAAGATGGCTGAGGCGCGGGAGGTGTTCGAGTCTGTGCTGCGGGGAGATGCGGCGAGTGCTGCGGCGCAGGATGGCGAAGTTGTAGTGAGTGAGCGGCTGGCGCTGGATGCTCGCGCGCGCGGGGATCGCGATGGGGCGCTGGAGGCGCTGTTGCGGGCGCAGAGGTTTGCACCGGAAAATGCGCGGTTGCTGCTGGATCTGGGGATTCAGGAAGAGTCAATGCGTTTGTATCACGATGCGGATCTGACGCTGGCGCATGCGGAGCAGCTTGCGCCGCAGGAATCGAATGCGCTGTATGCGGTGGCGCGGGTGAAGCTGGATCTGGGGCAGCTGGACGCGGCTGAGGCGAAGATGCGGGCTTATCTTGAGATGAAGCCGGAGGATGCTTCGGCGCACTTCGGATTGGGGATGATTTACCGGCAGGCGCTGCGATTGGATGAGGCTCGAGCGGAGTTTGAGCGATGTGTTGCGCTGCAGCCGACGCAGACCGAGGGTTACTACGAGTTAGGTAATGTGGAGTTACAGGCGGGAAGTTATGCTGAGGCGCTGAGTAACTTCAAGAAGACGCTGGATCGGAATAGTAAGCATGGCGGCGCGCTCGTGGATAGCGGGGTTGCTTACTTCAAGCAGAAGCAGTATGCGGAGGCGCTTCCGTATTTGCAGCGTGCTGTGAGTGTTGAGCCGAAGTATCAGCCGGGGCATTACTACCTGGGGTTGACGCTGGCGCGGCTGGGCAGGGATGCGGAGTCGAAGCGGGAGCTGGCTGAGGCGACGCGACTGGCGGATGAGGATAACAAGCAGGCGGCGAATCGATTGCAGTTGAAATGAGTACGCGCCATGAGCAGGTTCGTACGAACGTGGCTGGGCTCCGCTTTGAGAGGAGTGCGCAGGTTACCTGCTGCTGTCGAAGTCGTGATAGTCTTGGCGACAAACAAGCTGCGTCGTGGAAAAACCTATTTGAAGGGCTCCCAACGATCGGGCTGCCGCGGGCTAATCCGGGCAAAGGAATTTCGCCATGAAGCGCGTATCGATGAAGATTTGTGCATGGTTGACTGGCAGTACTATCACAATTTCTGCATTGCTGCTTCCGTCTGTGTTGTGGTCGCAAGACGATACGCTCAAAGCGAAGATCATGGCTTGGAGAGACTGCATTACCAAGCAGTCGGCTACTGCTGACTATCGCGAATCGTTCCGCAAGAGCGCAGCCGGATATGAAGGCAACCTGAGTACGCATTGTAAGACTGTGGATCTTGATTTCAATTCGGTCGAGGTCAGGCTCCGAATACTCGCTCCGCTGGAGATGGATGATAAGGGATTTCCGGTTTCCGGAAGCTGGAAAGAGACGGTTCCTGGTACTGCGTGTAGTGAAAAGCGAATGTATAACGTGCAGATCGATGCTACGAAGAAGGGTCTCAACTTCACCGCGACGTATCCGGGTACGGCACAAGGAAATCCGGAGCTGCAGCTGGATACTTTAAAGAATATCGAGATGAACCTGATCGTGGTTGCCGGCATTAAGAAGTCGTGCCATGCCGAGGTGCTGGATACGCAATTGGTTGGCCCGGAGTCAACCTATTTAGGGAACGATCTCATGTCGCCATGGGCTGAGTCCTGGGAAGTGCGTGCCTGCGGCAAGCTGTTTACGGTGCCGCTGAAATATATTCCCGATGCGCATGGCACGGCGATCTCAGTTGGGACGAGCGGAATTCAGGCGCATTGATGCCACCGCTGGCGGTCCCAGTGATGCGAACTACTTTTTGCGGAGGTGGGTCATGGTGCCTCTGGGGAAGGCTGTGGATTCGCGGACGACGAGGTCGGTGGGGATGCTGAACTCGCGTTTGGCGAGGAACTCATTGGGTGAATCTGCCTGGCTGCGGAGGGCGTTGAAGGCGGCCTTGGCGATCTCGAAGCGGGACATCTGGATCGTTGTGAGCGGGGGCATCATCACTTCGGAGATGTGGATGTCGTCGAAGCCGATGACGGAGATGTCGTCGGGGACTTTCATGCCGGTGCGGTAGAGCTTGTGCAGGACGCCGATGGCAGTGAGGTCGTTGGAGCAGAGGACGGCGGTGGGGAGCTCTTCGCGGGCGAGGAGTTTCTCCATGGCTGCGGCTCCGCCTTCGAGGGTGTGATCACCTTCGACGATGTTGAACTCTGTGGGCGTGATGCCGCACTCTTTCATTGACTTGTTGAAGGCTGCCAGACGGGACTGTGCTGAGTGCAGGCGCATGGGTCCCGAGACGAAGGCGATGTTGCGGTGGCCGAGGGCGGCGAGGTGCTGCACGGCCTGGCGGATGCCGTGGTGGTAGTCGACCTTGAGGACGCTGATGCCGGGGCGGTCGGGGCCTACGTCGATGAAAACCAGGGGAACTTTGCGCTTGGCGAGCTGCTCGAGCAGGGGCTCTTCGATGCCGAAGGTCATGATGGCGACGCCTTCGACTTTGCGCTCGAGCATGCGGCGGATGCAGTGGGACATGCGCTTGGGGTCGTGGTTGGTAGAGCTGACGAGGATCTCGTAGCCGTGCTCGACGGCGATGTCTTCAAAGCCCTGGATGAGTTCGGGGAAGAACGGGTTGGTGATTTCGGAGACGAGCAGGCCGAAGAGTTTGCTGCGTCCAGAGACCAGGGCGCGGGCCTGGGTGTTGGGGACGAAGTCGAGCTTTTCGATGACGTCCCAGACGCGCTTGGCCATCTTGGGGTTCACTGTCGAGACGCGATTGATGGTGCGGGAGACGGTGGCGATGGAGACATTGGCCATGCGCGCGATGGTGCGGATGTCGAGTCTCTCGGGTCTTTCTGTGCTTTCCGTACGCTCGTTCTTGTCGAGCGGTTGCGAGTGCTCAGGGGTGTCCGGAGTAGAGGATTTCTTTGAAGCTTGCGCGTCGGTCACAGTGCCCCCTGGGAAGCGTTTTCAGGATAACTCATTGCAGTATGGCATGGAGTTTGATTCGGCGAACAACTTGCGGACGGAACGCAGCAAGACGGGCGTCGGAGATTTTTCTAAAAATCGGCAATGAATACGGTTTCATTGATTTACCGATGTCTGGGATGATCTGGTCCTGGGGTAGTGGGAGTTAAGAGCTAAGAAAAGTTGATTGACAACGATTGCGACGCGGCGGTATATCTTGTCGGCGGTATTCAGAGAACGTTTTCTCGTCCATTTTATTGAAGTGTATCGGGAGGTAGGCGATTGTCTTTTGCAATCGTTTTCTCAAGACCCATCATTGCAATGAACTGTCTGTAGCTTTTTGGAGGTACGTGTGATGAGCAGAATTGAAGTGCAGCTGGGCATGTCCCGGCGTGAGTGGACGGGAGCCAGGGGAATGCAGGTGCTGGCTGCTCTGATGTGCCTGGGGATGCTGTCGATTCTGCAGGGTTGCGGCGGAGGCGGGGGTGGTGCGACGACTCCGCCACCTCCAGCGCTGACGATCACGACGACGACTGTGCCGGGAGGTACGGTGAGTGTTGCGTATACGTATACGCTTGCTGCAACGGGTGGTAGCGGGACGGGGTATACGTGGTCGGTGAATTCTGGAACGCTGCCGGCAGGGGTGACGCTGGCGGCGACGGGCGTGTTGAGCGGCAAACCTACGACGGTTGGCACTGCGGCGTTTTCGGTGAAGGTGACGGACTCAGCTGCTCACACGGCCACGGCTTCTTTGAGTGTTGCGATCGCGGCGCAGGGGCCGCTGTCGAACTACGAGTTTACAGGTGATACTTCGCCGGTGCATGATCCGAGCATTGTGCGCCAGGGTTCGACTTACTATGTGTTTGTGACCGATGCGGGCGGACAGCCGGGATTCATTCCGATTCGCTGCTCGCCAGATCGTGTAGCGTGGACGAACTGCGGGTATGTGTTTACCGCAATGCCTTCGTGGGTGGCATCCGCAGTGCCGCTGGCGACGGGGATATGGGCGCCGGATATCTCGTATTTCAACGGGCTGTATCACCTGTATTACGCAGTCTCGAGCTTTGGTTCGCAGGTGTCGGCAATCGGGCTGGCTACGAACACGACGCTGGATCAAACCGATCCCAATTACAAGTGGGTGGATCATGGGTCGGCGGTGCTGCAGTCGACTGCGGGCGGGAACTTCAATGCGATCGATCCGAGCATCCTGGTGGATACGGATGGCTCGGTGTGGATGACGTATGGCAGCTTCTGGAGCGGGATCTTCGAGCAGGAGATTGATCCTGCTACGGGGCTGATCAAGTCGGGCTCGGTGGTGAGTCATCTGGCGGAGCGGGCGGCTAGTGTGGCGAACGATCCGATCGAGGGCTCTTCGCTGATCCATAAGGGGAACTACTACTACCTGTTTGTTTCGTGGGACTACTGCTGCGAATCGGTGCCTTCGCAGAGTGATTACAAGATCGTGGTGGGGCGTGGGACTTCGCCGCAAGGGCCGTTTGTGGATCAGACGGGCGCGGACATGCTGACGGGCGGTGGAACGATTCTGCTGCAGGGCGATGGTGTGACGTGGGCGGGGCCGGGTGGGCAGACGGCTTACATCGATCCGACGGGCGGGGATCTGATTGTGTATCACGCGCTGAACCTTACGCAGAACGGGCTGGACTATCTCTTTGTGCGGTCGCTGAGTTTTGTGAATGACTGGCCAGTGATTGGGGATTCTTCGGTGACTACGCCTTCGCTGACGCCGACAACAACTTCGCTATCGGCTTCTGCGACGACCGTGACGGTGGGGACGGCGGTGACACTGACGGCGACTGTGGCTGCTGGTTCGGGGGCTGTGCCTGCAGGGACGGTGAACTTTACGTCGGGGAGCACGGTGCTGGGGACTGGGACTCTGGATGGAACGGGGAAGGCTACGTTGACACTGAGCTCGCTGGCGGCGGGGACGTATCCGGTGACGGCTTCGTATCTGGGGAGCGGGACGGATGCGGCTTCGGCTTCGGCGGTAGTTACTGTGACGGTGCAGGCGCAGTCGGCGATTTTGACGACTACGGTGGTGACGGCCTCGTATAACAGCCGGTTGCAGGGGCTGCCGTTGACGATCTATGCGACGGTGACGCCTGGGTCGGGGACGGCTGTGCCTGCGGGCACGGTGGTGTTTACGGATGGGACGAACTCTCTTGGCAGTGGTGTGCTGGATGTGAGCGGGCGGGCTACGGTCAATACGACGAAGCTGGCTGTGGGCGCGCACACGATTGCGGCCAGCTATGGCGGAGATACAAAGTTCCAGACGTCCAAGTCGGGAGCCTTGCCGGTGACGATTACTGCTGCCAGCGGGACTACGTATACAAATCCGCTGACGGTGACGGATCCGACGCTGGGGGCGGTTACTAGCTGTCCCGATCCGGCGATGATCAAGGCGCAGGCGGGGACGGTGGATACTTGGTATCTCTACTGCACGGGAGACGCGCATAACAGCAAGGACCTGGTTGCTGGAGGGCTGAACAATCAGCATCTGATCAGCATTTATAAGTCGAGTGACCTGGTGAACTGGACGTATGTGCGGGATGCGTTTACGGCGCTGCCTACGTGGGCGGGTGCGGGTGCTCTGGATTGGGCTCCGGCGATCAAGTACTTCAACAGAAAGTACTACCTGTATTACACGGTGACGACTTCGACTTACACCGGAGGGACTTCCGCGATTGGTGTAGGAACGAGTCTTACGCCGGATGGGCCGTTTACTGATAGCGGCGCGGCGGTGGTGCAGCCGGAGCTGGTGCCTTCAACGATGGACGGCGCGGGCGGATACCGGTGGAACTTTGATGCGGACGAGATCCAGGATGCGAGCGGACAGCGGTATCTGCTGTTTGGGAGCTTCCTGGGTGGGATTTCGGTGCGGAAGCTGTCGGCGGATGGGTTGACGACAGATCCTGCGAGCGAGACGCAGATTGCGCTGGATCAGCGGTACGAGGGCGGGGCGTGGGTGGAGCATGGCGGGTACTACTACCTCTTGGCTTCGGCGACGAACTGCTGTGCCGGGCCGCTGACTGGGTATGGGGTATTTGCAGCGCGGGCTACGACGCCGCTTGGACCGTATCTTGACCAGTCGCTGGTGTCCATGACTTCGACGAATGTGGGTGGGACGCCGGTGCTGGCGATGAACGGGAACACGCTGGTGGGGCCGGGCGGCGGAAATCTGATTACGGATGAGGCCGGGCAGGACTACTACGTGTATCACACGGTGACTCTGGATGCTCCGTATTACGCGGGGTTCAACGGCGCTACGCAGCGGCCGGTGGCGCTGGATGCGATTGACTGGGTGAATGGCTGGCCTGTGGCGCGAGGAGGGTTCGGGCCATCGGATGTGGCGGCTCCGCAGCCGGTGCCGGTGGCACAGCCGGGTGGAACGAAGGAGTATGCGACGACCTTGCAGGTCAACGATGCTCCGGATGTGGCGATTGCCGGGTTGAGCGATGAGTTCAATAGCTCGACGATTGGTTCGCAATGGGGCGAGGTACATTCGCAGCCTGCGCTGACGCTGGCTGGAGGCATGCTGCAGATGCCGACTGTGGGCTTCGATACGACCAATGCGATGGCATCGGTGCCCCTGCTGGCGGAGGCTGCTCCGGCGGGGGATTACATGGTGGAGACGCGAGTCTCGCTGAATGTTCCGACGACAGGGAACGCGGTGGATTACACGCAGGCCGGACTGCTGCTCTACAAGGATGACAGCAACTATCTGCGCATGGATCTGTATGCCAATTCGGATACGCGGCAGGTGGAGTTCATCAAGGGGGAGACGCCGGAGGGCGTGAACTATCCGACATGGAGCGCGACTGATCTGGGGCCGGCCGGGGTGATCTCGGGCACGTTGACGGTGTGGATGCGGATTGTGAAGCGGACTGTGGACGGAGAGGACTTGTATACGGCGTACGACAGTCCGGATGGGTTGTCATGGACCCGGGCGGGGACGTGGACGCATGCGCTGGGGTCGAATGCGAAGATCTGCCTATATGGGGGGAATCGCGCGGGGTACACGGCTAGCTTCGACTACTTGCATGTGTCGACATTGCAGTAAGTAATGCTTGAGAAGTGTGTTGGAATCGAAGGCAGCGGCCCTTGTCGGGCTGCTGCCTTTGTCTTTTAGGGGGGGATGCGATGTCTGGTTCGAGTGCGGTGTTTGATCTGCTGGCGTTGGCGGGGGAGTTTCCGGAGAGAGCGGAGACGATGCTGATTGATACGCGACTGACGGAAGAAGCGGCGGCGAGTGCGCGGATGTTCCGGATTTATCGGGCGGTGCCGGCACATTATCACGAGACTTGCGATGAGTATCTGCTAGTGGTGAAGGGGCGGGCGCGGGTGGTGGTGGAGGGGCTGGAGCCGCAGGAGTTGAAGCCGGGGAAGCTGCTGTTTTTCAAGCGTGGTGTGGTGCATAGTTTTCCGGAGATTCTGGAGGAGCCGCTGGTGGTGTTTTCGGTGGACACGCCGTGGCGTGATCCGAAGGATGTGCATTTTGTGGATGCGGGGTCGGGAACGGCGGCGAGCTTTATTGAAACGATGCCGCGATATTGACTGGCATGTTTGCGGGATTGTGATCTTGCGCGGCTGAACTACTGCTCGAAACGGGCGCCGGGTCCTGGATCCTCGTATCGTGACAGGACTTGATTGCCTGCTGGCGAACAGGGGGGCTTGTGGCTGATGGGGCTCGCCGCCGTTTTGTCGATGGCGATTCAAATGGCAAATAGAGCGCCACCGCATTTTGCCGATGAACTGGATGCAGGATGCAAGTTCTGAATCCGCGAGCACACTCGGTTGGTTGCAGTATGGGTAGAAAGTGGTATTCCCTTTCCCTATGCATTTTTGTATTCCACTCCTAGGGGCTCTCGCTATAGTTTTGGCAGACGCCTTCTGAACGAGAACGGGTAACTGTACAAAGATGCTTCGGCTTAGGGGTGGTATTGTGAGCAGTCAGCAAAAGGCCGGGTTGATCACTGACAATTTGCGGTGGTCTGAAGGTATTGCCATCATTGGCATGGCGGCTCGCTTTCCCGGGTGCCGTTCGGTGGACGAGTACTGGCGGAAGGTGGCGGCGGGGGAGAGCCTGCTTTCGCAGCCGACGGATGAGGAGCTGCGCGCGGCTGGGGTCGATCCGGATCTGGCTGAGGCGCAGCATTTTGTTCGTTCCGGGACGCACCTTGAGGACGCGGAGAGCTTCGATGCGAAGTTCTTCGATATTTCCAAGCGCGAGGCGGAGATTCTGGATCCGCAGCAGCGGATCTTTCTGGAATGCGCTTACGAGGCTCTGGAACACGCGGGGATGACCGGCGACGGAGAGCGGGTGGGGGTGTTTGCCGGGATTGGCATGAATACCTACCTGCTGCAGTTGCTGGGGAACGCGGAGTTTCTGGCTGCGGCGGGCGGATACCAGCTCATGCTGGGCAATGACAAGGACTTTCTGGCGACGCGGGTGGCGTACAAGCTGAACCTGCGCGGACCGGCTGTGGGGATTCAGACGGCGTGCTCGACTTCGCTGGCGGCGGTGCATCTGGCTTGCCAGAGTCTGCTGTCGGGCGAGAGCGATGCGGCACTGGCAGGCGGGGTTTCGGTGATGTTCCCGCAGGTGGCGGGGTACCAGTACATTCCGGGGATGATTCTTTCGCCGGATGGCCTTTGCCGGCCGTTTGACGAGAAGGCGCACGGGACGGTGCCGGGGCGTGGCGCCGGGATTGTTGTTTTGAAGCGGTTGAGCGATGCTATGGCTGCGGGCGACACGATCTATGGCGTGATTGCCGGGTCGGCGTGGAACAACGATGGGTCGGGCAAGGTGGGGTATACGGCGCCGAGCGTTGAGGGGCAGGCTGAGGTGATTCGCGGGGCACATGCTGCGGCGGGGATCACGGCGGATCGCATCGGGTATGTCGAGGCGCATGGGACGGGGACGGAGCTGGGCGATCCGATTGAGATTGCGGCGCTGGCTGAGGCTTTTGGTGACCGGCCGGGTGTGGCGAAGTGCGTGCTGGGCTCTGTGAAGTCGAATATGGGCCACGGGGATGTGGCGGCTGGCGTTGCCGGGCTGATCAAGGCGACGATGGCGGTCTATCACGGGGTGATTCCGCCGACGCTGAACTTTGAGCGGGCGAATCCGGCGTTGGGGATTGAGCAGACGCCGTTCCGGGTGAGTGCGGGAACGGAGCACTGGCCGCAGGGGGAAGTGGAGCGCTGGGCCGGCGTGAGCTCGTTCGGGATTGGCGGGACGAATGTGCATCTGTGCCTGAAGAGTGCGCCGCCGGTTTTGAAAGCGATTTCAGGGGATGGGACTGGGCCGTGGGTGTTTCCGGTTTCGGCGAAGACGGCATCGGCGCTGGAGGCTGGTGTTGGGCGGCTGGCTGGGGCGGCGGAGGGTTTGACGGATCTGGCTGCGGCTGCGGCTACTTTGCAGCTTGGGCGGCGGAAGTTCGGGTACCGGCGGGCGGTGGTGGCTGGGAATTCTGAAGAGCTGGCTGCTGCGCTTGGAAAGCCTCGCAAGGGAGATGGGCCCACTGCCGAGAAGAAGCGGGTGGCGTTCCTGTTTCCGGGGCAGGGGCAGCAGTTTGCCGGGATGGCGTTGGAGCTTTACTCACGGGATGCGCGGTTCAAGGAATTGGTGGATCGCGGGCTGGCCGTGGTGCCGGGTGAGCTGGCCAAGACCATTCTGAGTGTGATCTGTGATGCGGCAGCGGATATTTCCGAGATGGGAACGAGCGTGGCGCAGCCGCTGCTGTTCCTGACCGAGTATGCGCTGGCGGTGCGGTGGATGGAGCTCGGGGTGCAGCCGGATGTGCTGGTTGGGCACAGCCTGGGTGAGCTGACGGCGGCGGCGGTGGCCGGGGTTTTCTCGTTTGAGGACGGGATGCGGCTGGCGGTGACGCGCGGGGCGCTGATGGAGGATACTCCGGCGGGGCTGATGCTGGCGGTGAGTCTGGCTGTTGAGGATGTGAACGAAATTCTGGATCAGGATTTGTGGATCGCGGCGGAGAACGGGCCGAAGCTGACGGTGATTTCGGGGTCGGTGGCTGCGGTTGAAGGGCTGGAGAAGCGGCTCGCCGCGAGGCGCGTCGCGGCGGTGCGGCTGAAGACAAATCGTGCTTTTCATACTCCGCAGATGGCTGAGGCTGCCGGGAAGTTTGAAAAGGCTGTGGCGGCAGTGGAGCGGAAGGCTCCGCGGCTGGCGTGGCTCTCGAACGTGACGGGCGGGTGGATTACGGCTGAGGAAGCGACGAGCGCGCGGTATTGGGCGGACCAGATTACGGCGCGGGTGCGGTTTGCCGAGAATGCTGCGGTGCTGGCCAAGCCGGAGGCGAACTTCTTCCTGCTGGAGGCGGGGCCGGGCGATGCGCTGGCGACGCTGACTCGGCAGCAGAATAAGAAATTGGCATTTGCTTCGAGTCTTGGGGCGCCGAATCGAAGCGGCGATGATGTGCGGGCATTTCTGGAGACGGCGGCGAAGGTATGGGAGTGCGGGGCAGATCTGCGCTGGGAAGAGATGCCGGCGGCTCCGGCGGACCGGCGCATCGCGCTGCCGACCTATGCGTTTGAGCGCGAGCGGTTCTGGGTGGAGGCGAAGCCGGCGGTGCAGGATTCGACTTCAACGGTTCCGGTGAAGGTGCTGGGCAAGCGCAGCGATATGGCTTCGTGGTTTTACGCGCCGACGTGGCAGCGGACACCGGCTGCTGCACTGGTGCTGCAGCGACGGGCTGAGCCGGTGAAGACCTGGCTGGTTTTGGAGGACGGAGGGGGATTCGCGGCGCGGCTGGCGGAGGGTCTGGAGAAGGGCGGGGCGCAGGTGTTGCGGCTGGCGGTTCGCAGGCCGGATGCGGCTGAGTTGCATAGCTTTTTTGAGGGATTCTGGCGGGAGCATCGGGAACTGCTGGCTGGAGCTGCGGTGGGGCTGGTGGACTGCTGGACACTTCAGGGTGAACACGGTGCCGGCGTGGATTCCGGTTTGGATGTGTATGCCGGGCTGCTGATGCTGCTGCAGACGGCGCAGCCGGCGAAGGTGCGGTTTGCGCAGATGGACTTTGTCGCTGGGGGGCTTGCGGAAATTGCTGGCGAGCCGGTGACGGGGCCGGGCCGGGGAGTGCTGGAGGGATTGGCGCGGGTCGCGGCGACTGAGTTTCCGGGTGTACCGACGCGGGTGATCGATCCGGGGCCGGTTTCGGATGCCGAGATTGCGCGGGCCAGCGGACTGGTGCTGGCGGAACTGGCTACGGTCGCTGCGCCGGGGATCACGGTGGCGTTTCGCGGCGGTACGCGTTGGCAGCAGGTCTGGCAGCAGGTTCGGCTCGAAGGTGGACCTTCGAGGTTGCGGGCAGGTGGCACGTATGTGATCACGGGTGGACTGGGCGGGGTGGGATCGGTCTGGGCCGGGCATTTGATGGAGACGTACGGCGCGAATGTGGCGATGGTGGGCAGGTCGGGGCTTCCGGCTCGCGAGGGCTGGGAGGAGTGGCTGACCGAGCATGGTCCGGCAAATGCGACGTCGCGACGGATTGTGCGGGCGAAGGAGCTGGAGCGGCTGGGCGGTCGACTTTTGCTGCTTTCCGCCGATGTAGCCGATGAGGCTGCGATGCGTTTGGTGTGGGATGAGGTCGAGAGCAGGTTTGGCGCGGTGCATGGGGTGATTCATGCTGCCGGTATCGGCGGCGGCGCACGGATTTCGGCGCAGGATGTGCCGTCGGCTGAGGAGCTGTTCCGGCCGAAGCTGGCGGGGAGCCGGGTGCTGGCGGAGCTGGCGGCGGGTAAGGAGATTGATTTTCTGCTGTTCTGCTCATCGATCAGCGCGGTGCTGCCGATTGGGGGCGACTCGGCTTATGCTGCGGCGAATTCATTCCTGGACCGGTATGCGACGTGGTGCCGGCAGCATTTGGGGGTGCCGGCGGTTTCATTGAATCTGGAGGCCTGGCGCGAGGTGGGTATGGCTGCGGAGCGGGAGATTGCTCCGGAGTTTGAGTATGTGCGCACGGAGCGCTTCAAGACGGCGATCACGCCTGCGGAGGGTGTGGCGATCTTCGAGCGCGCGCTGGCGAGCGGTGAGGCGCAAATTCTGGTATCCACGGTTGATCTGCAGGGGCTCTTGCCGGGCGTGGTTGACCGGATGAGTGGCGTGCAGGCTGCCCTTGTGGCTGGGACCGAATTGGATGCGCGGAAACAGCTGACGGCGGAGCAGGAGGGACTCGCCGGACTGCTGGATTCCGTGAACCGGGAAGAGTCGTCAGACGGGGTAGCTACGGAAGAGACTCGGGCGGTGATTGCGATCTGGAAGGAGTTGCTGGGCGCGGAATCCGTGGAGGCTGGGGATAATTTTTTTGAGTTGGGCGGACATTCGCTTTTGGGTACGATGGTGCTGGCGCGGATCCGGGAGCAATTCGGGGGGGAATTGAGTATTCGCGCCATTTTTGATGCACCGACGCCGGAGAGCCTGGGTGGGCGCATACGTGAGTCTGCGCCGACGGTGCTGCGCGCACAGGCGGTGTCTGCGTCGGCTGGTGAAGGGGAAGATCGCGAAGAGTTTGAATTTTGATCCGGTGCGCACCTGCGTCCGTGAGTAGAGGCATTTAGGAGCAGTGGTAGGGTCATGAAACCGTCGGAAGAGCACCACGAAGAGAAAACCCGGGCACAGATCGCGGCCAAGCTGGGAGAGCTGTGGGCGCGCGCTCTGGAGAAGCCGCATGTGGATGAACACAGCGATTTCTATTTCCACGGCGGCGACCATCATCTGGCCCCGGTGATGATTGACTGCATAAATCAAGAGATGGGTCTGGAGTTGACGGTGCGTGACCTGGAGCAGGCGCGGACCATCTCCAAGATGACCGACCACATTTACTTCACGCAGACGCGAATTGACCGTTCGACGGTGGTGCCGCTGCGGAATGTGAAGGGCAAGTTGCCTCCGCTATTCATCGTGCACGGGGTGGGCGGGAATGTGTTGGGGTTCTATTCCCTGGCCAAGTGCCTGGACCCGGAGCAGCCGGTCTATGGGATTCAGGCGCAGGCGCTGTTGCCCGGGCGGCAGGCGGTACTGGGTCTGGAGCAGATGGCGGAGCAGTATGTAGCGGACATGCGGGCGGTGGTATCGCATGGACCATACCACCTGCTGGGCTTTTCGTTTGGCGGTCTGGTGGCGTATGAGATTGCGCAGCAACTGCATGCGGCCGGGTTGGAAGTGGGCCTGGTGGGGATGCTGGATACACGGCAGCCGGAGTGGATGCGCGGAGTAAAGACGGTGGGTCCGCTGTATCGGCGGATTCTGTGGCGGATGCATCTGCTGTATCTGCGCACGCACCGGCGCAAGGGCCGGATCAAGTACCTTTGGCGGCGGCTGCGGGAACGTATGCAAAGAGCCAACTATATCTACGCGGCCAGCAAAGGCGATGGGATGGTGGCAAGCGCGGTGCGCAACGTGCGCGAGATTAATTATGTGGCCGGGACGAGCTACAAGGTGAAGCCGTATCCGGGCAAGCTGACTCTGTTTCGGGCGGAGGAAGATCCGAACGAGCAGAAGCTGCCGTATGACCTGAACTGGGGGCAGTTTGCCCAGGGCGGCCTGACGATCAAGGAACTGCCGGGCGATCATGGACGGATTCTGTACCAGCCCGGATTGGATGCGCTCTCCGCGCAACTGACGGCTGCGCTGCATCGGGCCGATGAGGCGGCCGGGCTGTTTGGGAAACCAGATGCAACAGAGGCAAGGGCTCTCGATGATTCCCTGAGCAACGGAATGCGTGTCACTGAGGCAGATTCCGGGAGAGTCACCATGGAGATTTGAGGTCGTTTCTCCTGTCCTCTGGTATTGCCGGTCGACAATAACTGTCAATTTCTTGCAGAAGTGGGCGAGAATTATCCCAACTCTTGATGCATTCCCGACCAAGGAGCCACTTGCTGCCTACTGCTCTCTCTCCCCGATTTGTCCGCTCTCCTGGTACGCCGGGAAGCGCGTCTGCAACGACGTCTGTTCGGGCGCGGTTGTTCTGTTTTCCCTATGCGGGTGGGTCGGCACCGGTATTTGCTGGTTGGGGCGAGCGGCTGAAGCCGGAGATTGAGGTTTGGGCGGCGCAGCCGCGCGGGCGCGGGATGCGGTTCAAGGAGGTGCCTTGCGTTTCGGTGCCGGAGATGGTGGAGGACTACCTTACGGTTCTGCGGCCTGCGTTGAGCGGAAGCCCGGAGGTACCGTTTGTGTTCTATGGGCATAGTCTTGGCGGGGTGGTGGCTTTTGAAGTGACGCGGCGGCTGGAGGCGGAGGGATTGCCGACGCCGCAGCACTTGTTTATTGGCGCGAGTGCGCCGCCGAAGCTGGGGCTGATTCATCCGCGGATTCTGCATCTGCCGGATGACGAGTTTGTGTCGGCGATCCAGGAGCGGTATGCGGGGATTCCCGCGGCGGTGCTGAGCGAGCCGGAGCTGATGGAGCTGCTGCTGCCGGTGCTGAAGGCGGACTTTGCTGCCTATGAGAACTACGACCATGCGCAGGCGACACCGGTGCATTGCCCGGTGACGGTGTTTGCGGGGCGGGATGACTGGGGGATTTCTCCTGAGATGCTGGGGCAGTGGGTACACCACACGGCGGATGAGTTTGAGATTCACACGGTGGCGGGGGAGCACTTCTTTCTAGCTGTGCCGGAGTCGCGGGATCTGGCTCTGGAGCGGATCCGGCAGAGTCTGTTGCCGGCGAGGGCGGGACTGGCTTCGGCCAGATTGGCGTGATTTGTTTGGGCGGGAAGCTGCTGAAAGATTGAGACAGGGGAATGATGGCATGGGCGCGAAGGGCGGCAACAGAACGGGATCTGCAAAGGGCTTTGTTCATGAGCCGATTGCCATTGTTGGCATTGGCTGCCGGTACTCGATGGCGCGCGGGCCGGAGGAGCTTTGGCGGCTGCTGCTGGAAGGGCGCGATGCTGTCGTGCCGTACCCGGGAGGGCGGTTTCGCGATCTGGACGCTGTGTATGCCGAGCGCGCGGCTGGAAGCAAGGTGATTGCTTCGCACCTGGGTGGATTTCTGCCGGATGTGGACAAGTTCGATGCGGCGTTCTTTGGGATTTCTCCGCGCGAGGCGGCGTATATCGATCCGCAGCAGAGACTGCTGCTGGAAGTGAGCTGGGATGCTCTCGAAGATGCCGGGCAGGTGAAAGAGCAGTATCGCGGTTCGCGGACCGGGGTGTTTACCGGGCTCTGGACGACCGACTACGAAACGCATATCTACAACACGACGGAGAAGCCGGAGTTTTATCAGATCACGGGCGGCAACCGGTCGACGATTTGCGGGCGGGTATCGTTCACGTTCGGGTTTGAAGGGCCGAGCATTTGTGTGGATACGGCTTGCTCGTCGTCGATGGTGGCGATTCACCTGGCTTGCCAGAGTTTGCAGCTGCACGAGTGCGACATGGCGCTGGGCGGCGGGGCGAACATTGTGCTTTCGACGGATGTGACGCGGCTGTTTACCAATGCGGGAATGCTGGCGGCGGATGGGCATTGCAAGTTCGGCGACAAGAGCGCGAACGGGTTTGTGCGCAGCGAAGGCGCGGGGATGGTGGTGCTGAAGCGGCTGTCTGATGCGCAGGCTGCGGGCGACTCGATCTATGCGGTGATTCGCGGCGGGTCGGTGAACAACGACGGCAGCAGCAGTGGCTACCTGGTGACACCGAGCCGGGCGGGTCAGAAAGCGATGCTCGAGGAAGCATGGCGGCAGGCTGGGATTACCGGCGCGGACCTGAGCTACATCGAGGCGCATGGGACGGGGACGCAGGTCGGCGATCCGGTGGAGGTTGGGGCGATCTCGGATGCGCTGCGTGCGGGTGGCGTGAGCGAGGAGGTAGAACGTGCGCTGGGCAAGGTGCCGGTGGGGTCGCTGAAGACCAACATTGGGCATACGGAGTCGGCGGCGGGTGTGGCTGGGACGATCAAGGCGGCGCTGATTCTGCACAAAGGAGTCATTCCGGGGAGTCTGCTGCAGGACGATCCCCAACCGGTGCCAAATCCGGCGATTGACTGGGTGGGCGGGCCGGTGGAGATTCCGCGTGAGGCTCGGGAGTTGAAGGCGCGCGTTGACGAGCATGGTGCGCCGAAGCCGCTGGTGGTTGGGGCTAGCTCGTTCGGGCTGACGGGAACGAATTCGCATCTGGTGCTAGGCGAGGTTGCGGCCGGTGCGTTGGTTGAGACGGCAGCGCCTGCTGGATATTTACTGCCTTTGACGGCATATTCGCCGGAGGCACTAAGGCGGAACGCGGAGAACTGGGCGAAGTACCTGGCACAGGATTTTGCTGGCGGGGAGCTGGCTTCGGTTTGTCACTTTGCCGGGGAGCGGCGGACGCATCTGGGGCAGCGGCTTGCTGTTTCTGGACGGGATGCGGCGGAGCTACGGGGGCAGATTGAGGCGTTTCTGGCTGGGGATTCGGCTGCCGGTGCTGAAGCCGGGACAGCTGGAGAGCGTGCGCCTCGGGTGGTGTTTGTGGCGCCAGGGCAGGGCTCGCAGTGGGATGGGATGGCACGGGATCTGCTGCGGGAGAATGCGGCTTTCCGGGAGAGCTTTACGGCTTGTGACGCTGCCATTGCCGGGGAAACTGGATGGTCGCTCATCGAGCGGCTGGGGAGTACCGAGGCGGCACGCTGGTTGACTGAAATTGATTTTGTGCAGCCGGCGCTGTTTGCCATGAGCGTGGCTCTGGCGGCGGTTTGGAAGTCCATTGGCGTGGTGCCGGGTGCGGTGGTTGGCCACAGCATGGGCGAGGCGGCGGCGGCGTATCTGGCTGGCGTGTTATCGCTGGAGGATGCGGCGGCGGTGATCTGCCGGAGGAGCCGGTTGATGCGGCGGCTGAGCGGGTCTGGCGCGATGGCGAGCGTGGAGTTGCCTGCGGCGGAGATGGAGGCTCAGCTGGCTTCGTTTGCCGGGCGAGTTTCGATTGCTGCGGCGAACTCGCCGGGGACTACGGTGATTTCCGGCGATGCCGAGGCTGTGGACCAGTTGCTGGAGTGGCTGGAGCTGAAGGAGATTTTCTGCCGCCGGGTGAAGGTGGATGTGGCTTCGCATAGTGCGCTGGTGGATCCGATCCTGGGTGAGCTGGCGGAGGAGCTGAAGGATCTGCAGCCTCGGGCTGGAACGCTGCCGCTGTATTCGACGGTGTATGCTGCTTACGCCGATGGCGCGGCGATGGATGCCGGGTATTGGGTGCGGAATCTGCGGGAGCCGGTACGGCTGGCTGCTGCGACGACGGCGCTGGTGGGCGAGGGGTTCGATTGCTTTATCGAGTTGAGCCCGCACCCGGTGCTGGTGCCGGCGCTGGAGCATACTCTGCGGGGTTTGGGAACTGGTTCGGCTTCCGCTGGAATTGTGTTGCCTTCGCTGCTGCGCGGGCAGGCGGCCTGGCCGGTGATGCTGCGTTCGCTGGGGCGGTATTGGACGGCGGGCGGGAAGCTGGACTGGGCCGCGCTGCATGGGCGAAGCGGGCTGGCTGCATCGCGGCCTGAGGGGAAGCTGCGGCTGCCGGAGTATGCGTTTGAGCATGAGCGGTTCTGGCAGGAGTCGGACGAGCCGGTAGCGGCCAAGCCGGTGAGTATGCGGCTTAGCCCGATGCTGCTTTCGCGGACGGAGCCGGCGCATGAGCCGGGGACGAGTGTGTTTGCGGTGGCGGCCGATCTGGCTTCTTTGCCTTACCTCACCGATCACCGGGTGGGCGGCGGGATTGTGGTGCCTGCGGCGGCGCATGTTGAAGCTGTGCTGGAAGCGGCGCGGGTGCTGTTTCCTGCCGGGCAGGTTCAGCTTTCGGAGCTGGAGTTCAAGCAGGCGATCTACCTTTCCGAGTCTGAGGCGCAGGAGCTGCAGTTGCTGGTGCGGCGAGTACCGGGGATGCGTGAGCTGTACCGGTTTGCGTTGATGGGGCGGCAGGGCGGCGGGGCAGGTGCGTCTGATGGTGGCTGGTCGGAGCATTCTTCGGGATTGATCGAGCTGGTGAACGAGGCTGTTAAGGCTGCTGTGCCTAAGCTGGATTCTGTTCTGCGGTCGGGATCGAAGGAAGAGCATTACCGCAAGGCTGGGGCGAGCGGGCTGGAGTATGGGCCGGCGTTCCAGTTGCTGGAGAGCTTTACGATCGGGCAGTTCGGTGGTGCTGCCGCGGCCGAGGCTGTGCTGGCGTTAGAAGATGCTGCTGGATATGAGGTGCATCCGGCGCTGCTGGATTGCTGCTTCCAGGTCATGATTCCGCTGCTGCTGAGGACGCCTGGGGTTTCGGCGGATGATGTGTATCTGCCTTCCGCGCTGCGGGAGTTGCGGGTGGTGCGGACGCCTTCTGATTTACCTAAGTCGGAGCGGCAGCGGTTGATCACGCGGGCGGCCTTCAAGGGCTCGGACGCTGAGGCTGGGACCACCGAGTACGACATCGAGCTTTGGTCGGAGTCTGGCGCGCTGTTGGTTGTTGCGCATGGAATGACGGTGCAGCGGGTTGAGTCGCGTGGGCACGAACGGGCTGCGGATGGGCTCTGGAATATGGGATGGGCTGAACTGGGCGAGTTGGCGAAGCCGTCGGTTGGGGCGGCGCTGGGGAAGCATTGGCTGATTTTTGCGGATGCTGGTTGTCGGGCTGCTGCTTTGGCGCAGAAGCTGCTCGATCTGGGTGGGCGAAGCTCGCTGGTTTGGCTGGGCGACACGTTCAGGCCACTGGGCGCGGGCGAGCGGCGGCTGGATCTGCTGGGAGCGGACGAGTACGAGCTTCCGCTGGGCGATCCGGCGGCGGTCGACCGGTTGCTGGGGCTGGTGGCGGCTGAGGCTGGGCAGATTGCGGGAGTTGTCGACTGCTGGTCGCTGGGTGACGGGTTTGAATCAGGGCTGGCAGGCTGGCTGGCGGCGCAGGGAAGCGGATCGAAATTCCTGCCTACGCTGGTGCAGGGGATTACCCGGGCTGGATGGACGCAGGTGCCGCGGCTTTGGATTATGACGGAGGGTACGCAGACGGTAGAAGCCGTTGCTGGTGCAACATCGTTAGCGAGCTCTCCGGCGTGGGGTATGGCTTCGGTGATCCTGTACGAGCATCCGGAGTTTGCTGCGGCTGTGGTGGATTTGAGCGCGGACGGTGACGCGGCTGAAACGGATGCTTTGGTACGGCTGTTGTTTCTGGACGAGGCTCCGGAGGAGCGCGAGGATCGGCTGGCGGTGCGCGGAGAGCGGGTGTTTGCGGCGCGTATGCTGCCTTGCCCTATGCCGAAGGTGGATCCGAAGCCACAGGCGCTTGGAGTCGACGAAGAGTTTCGTGTGGAGACTGGGCGTGGTGGGAGCTTTGAGGCGCTGCCGCTACGGGTGATGGAATTGCCTGAGCCGGGTCCGGGTGAGGTGGCGATTGCGGTTGATTTTGTTGCGCTGAATTTTATTGATGTGACCAAGGCGGCTGGGTTCAGCTTTGGCCTTGACCCGAAGGCCCCGATTGAGATGGGCGGGGAGTGCAGCGGACGCGTGGCCGCTCTTGGCGAAGGTGTGCAGGGGTTAAGTGTCGGCGATGAAGTTGTGGCGTTGACGACTTCGCCGCTGAAGAAGGGGTTGCTGGCTTCGACGGTGATTCTGCCTGCGCCGCTGGTGCTGCCGAAGCCTGCCGGGTTGAGCCAGATCGAGGGTGCCGGGCTGCCGATTGCTTATCTGACGGCGTACTACTCGCTGATTGAGCTGGGGCGGATGCGGCGGGGTGAGTGGGTCTTGATCCACGCTGGCGCTGGTGGTGTTGGGCTTGCGGCGGTTCGGATTGCGCAGGCTGCGGGGGCAAGGATTATTGCTACGGCCAGCTCGCCGGAGAAGCATGCTTTCCTGCAGAGCTGGGGTGTGGAGCATGTGCTGCAGTCGCGGACGCTGGAGTTTGTGGACGGCGTGATGGAGATTACCGGCGGCAAGGGCGTGGATATCGTGCTCAATTCGCTGTCGGGGGACTTTATTCCAGCGAGTATTGAAGTGCTGGCTCCGTACGGACGGTTCCTGGAGCTGGGCAAGCGGGATATCTACGATGACAAGCGGGTGGGGCTGAAGGGCTTCCGGCGGAATATCTCTTACTTTGCCGTGGACCTGGCGGCGATGGTGGAGGAGAAGCCGGAGTATTCGGCGGAGCTGTTTGCCGAGGTGGTGAAGGCTGTGGCCGAGGGCCGCTGGTCAGCGCTGCCGGTGACCGCGTATCCGGCGACTGAGGTTTCGGACGCGCTGCGGTTCATGGCGCAGGGACGGCATATCGGCAAGCTGGCGATTAAGTTCTCCGGTGAGGCGAAGAAGGATTGGCAGGCGTTGCCGAAGCAGGCTGGCTTGTTCTCGCGCGATGCGAGTTACCTGATCACGGGTGGTCTCGGTGGCGTGGGCGCGGCGGTGGCGGAGTGGATGGCTGCGAATGGCGCGGGGAATATCGTGCTGGTGTCGCGGCGCGTTGCTGGCGCGGAAGAGCTGGAAGTGATGCGTCGGGTGCGCGAGGCTGGGGCCACTGTTGAGCATCGTCGGACGGACCTTGTCGATGCGGATGCTGTGCAGGCGCTCGTTGCTGAAATTGGCGCCACGATGCTGCCGCTGCGCGGGATCATGCACGCAGCGGCGGTGATTGATGATGCGCTGGTGGTGGATTTGCGGCCGGAGCGGTTTGACGCGGTGTATGGGCCTAAGATTCGCGGGACGTGGCATCTGCATGAGGCTACGCTTGGGGTTCCGCTGGATTTCTTCCTGATGTTCTCTTCGATTGCTGTGCCGTTTCCGCAGCTGGGGCATGGGAGCTATTCGGCGGCGAACTCGTTTCTGGATTCGTTCGCGGCGTACCGGCGTGGGCTGGGGCTGCCGGCGACTTCGATCAACTGGGGCGGCTGGCGCGGGCTGGGGCTGGCGAAGGAGTTGGGGACGAGCCGGACGATTGGGGGGTACGATGCGGCTGGACTGGGCAGCTTCGATCGCGATGAGGCGTTGCATGTGCTGGGCGAGGCGCTCAAGGCCAATCCGCGGCAGGCGGTGGCGCTCTCGATTGACCGGGATGCGATTGCGGCCAGCTATGAGGTGATTCCTTCGCTGCTGCGCGGCATCGTCGGCGCGGATAAGACGGCCGTTGCTGCGACAGAGAACAAATCTACAGAGTTGAGCGTGCCGGACGAGTTGGCGCAGATGGCGACGGTGGCGGAACGGGCGCAGCGGCTGGAAGAGTTGCTGCGGACGGAGACGAGCCGGGTGCTGAAGCTGGCTCCGGAGAAGATCAAGGCCAATCAGCTGTTTGGGCAGATGGGGATCGATTCGCTGATGGCCCTGGAGTTTATCCGGCGCGTGAATGCTGGGCTGGGGCTGGCGTTGCCAGCTACTGCGGTCTTTAACTATCCGACGTTAACGCAGCTGACGGCGCAGGTTTTGAAGCGGCTGGGGTTGGATGCGGTGCCGGAGCCTGTTGCCGTTCCAGCCGCGCCGAAGCCGGTTTTGGCGGAAGCTGCCGCCAAGAGTCCGGATCAGCTCTCCGATGAAGAGGCTTTACGGGCGTTGATGGAGCCGGGGGAGTTGAGTGGGGACTGAGTTGACAGACCGCCCTGGAGATCCGATCGAGAAAGCACCTGAGCCGACGCTAAGTGCAGCGCGGCTGGCTGTGGCAGCGCGTCGTGCGCGGACGGAGGTGGGCGCGAAGGCGCCGCTGCTGTTTTCCGAGCCGATTGCCATTGTGGGCATGGGCTGCCGGTTTCCGGGTGGGGCAGGAACGCCTGCGGATACTCCGGAGAAGTATTGGAATTTGCTGGCCGAGGGCCGGAGCGGCATTCGCGAGCTGCCGGAAGGACGCTGGGCGGAGGCGCGGAAGACGCTGCCACCGCATCTGCTGCTGGGCGGGTATCTGGACCGCGTGGATGAGTTTGACGCGGAGTTTTTCGGGATAGCGCCGCGGGAGGCGCACTCGATCGATCCGCAGCAGCGGCTGTTGCTGGAGGTTTGCTGGGAGGCGCTGGCGGATGGCGGGTATGCGCCGGGGTCGCTGGGCGGTTCCGATACGGGCGTGTTCATCGCCGTCTACAACAACGACTATGCGCGTTTGCAGATGCAGGATGGCGCGGCGATCGATTCGCATACCGGGGTGGGGGCGGCGCATAGCGTGGCGGCGGGGCGGATTTCGTTCCTGCTGAACCTGCGCGGGCCTTGTTTGGCGGTGGATACGGCTTGTTCTTCTTCGCTGGTGGCGGCGCACCTAGCTTGCCAGTCGCTGCGGCAGCGGGAGTGCAACGCGGCGATCGTGGGCGGATGCAGTTTGAAGCTGCTGGCCGATGAGGTGAAGGCTTTTGCCCAGTGGGGCATGTTGTCGGGCGATGGGCAGGCTAAGACCTTCGACGCACGGGCGGATGGGTTTGCGGCGGGGGAAGGCTGCGGGGTGATCGTGCTGAAGCGGCTTTCGGACGCGGTAGCGCAGGGTGACCGGATTCGCGGGGTGATTCGTGGGGCGGCGGTCAATCACGATGGGCGGTCGAGCGTGCTGACGGCACCGAATGGCCCGGCGCAGGAGGCAGTGATTCGGGCGGCGCTGAAGGACGGGCAACTGGCGGCCGGGGACGTTTCCTATGTCGAATCGCATGGGACGGGGACTTCGTTGGGCGATCCCATTGAGGTTGAGGCGCTGGATGCGGTTTACGGGGCGGTTTCGGGGCCGGATGTGATTCTGGGGGCGGTGAAGACGAATTTTGGCCATCTCGAGGCGGCGGCGGGGTTGGCCGGGCTGATCAAGGTGGTGCTGGCGCTGGAGAACCAGGCGATCCCGCGGAATCTGAACTTTGGCACGCTGAATCCGCAGATTTCGTTGGGGCCTACGAGCCGGTTGCGGCTTGCCACGGAAGCGAAGCCGTGGCCGCGCGCGGCGGCGAACCTGGGGCAGCCGCGGTTCGCCGGGGTGAGCTCGTTTGGGCTGGGCGGGACGAATGCGCATTTGATTCTGGAGGAAGCGCCGCTTCTGCCTCGAACTGCTGGACCTATTGGACATGACGCCGGGCGGGAGTATTGCCTGCCTGTTTCGGCGCATACTGCTGAGGGGTTGGCGCAGGGATTGCGGGATTATGCGGCACTGCTTCGGGAGCCTGGGGTGGACCTGGGGTTGATCGCGAAGGCTGCGGCGCGGGGACGGGATCATGCGGCGTTTCGCGTGGCGGTGACTGGCGTTACTGCTGCCGAGGTTGCGGAGAAGCTGGAGAGCCGGCTCGCGGCTGGTTCGTTGCCGGAGAATGCGGACGAGGAGTTTGGCAAGTTGGGGTTTGTTTTCTCCGGGCAGGGGTCGCTTTGGCCAGGGATGCTGGCGGCGCTGGTGGAGCAATTTCCGGCGGCTGAGAAGACGGTCGCCGAGTGCGAGGCGCTGATTCAGGCTGCGGCGGGATGGTCGCTGCGGGCTGCGGCTGCGGATGCTGTGCAGCTTGAAGACACTGCCAAGGCGCAGCCGGTTTTGTTTGCCATGCAGATGGCGCTGGTGCGAGTGCTGGAGAGCTGGGGTGTGGCTCCCGAGGCGGTTTGCGGGCATAGCGTGGGTGAGGTGGCTGCTGCGGTGGCTGCCGGGGCGCTTTCGCTCGAAGCTGGACTCCGGCTGGTGCTGCGGCGTGGTGCTCGCATGGCCGCTCCGGTGGCAGGGCAGGAATCGGGACGTATGCTTTCGGCGGAGATGAGCGAGGCTGCGGCTCGGGCTTTGCTGGCTGTGGATCGGGACGTTGAGCTTGCGGCGGTCAATGGGCCGCTTTCCGTGGTGTTCGCCGGGCCAGAGGCTGCTCTTGCTGGGCTGGCTGCGCGGCTGGCTGGAGAGAAGATTGGGACGCGCTGGCTGGATGTGAAGTACGCTTTCCATTCTGCGGCGATGGCCGAGGCTGCACGGGCGCTGGAGGGTGATCTTCGGGGCGAATTTGCTTCGGGGCGGCGGGGTGCCATTCCTGTTGTTTCCACAGTCAGCGGAGACGTGTGGAGGGCGGCCGATGGCGACTCCGCCTATTGGGCGCGGGGGATTCGGCAGCCGGTGCTGTTCAGTGCGGCTGTAGGGAAGCTTCTGGAGATGGGTTGCCGGACGGTGGTGGAGATCGGGCCGCATCCGGTGCTGCTGCGTTCGGTGGCGGCTTGTGCGGCACACGCATCTGTTCCGGAAAAGGTGGCAACGGTTGCGGTGATGCGCCGGGGGCAGGCGGCCCGGGCGACGCTGTTGGCGGCTGCAGGGTCGCTCTATGAGCGCGGACTAGAACTGGATTGGAAGAAGGTTTATCCGGGACCGCCGACGCATGTGGCTTTGCCGCCTTACCGCTGGACGCGGCAGCGGTATTGGCTGGCTGAGGCACCGGTTCGATCTGGTGGTGCCCTCGATCTTGCCAAGACCGAGAAGGATCTGCCTGGGCGCGAGGTTTCTTCGGCGTTTATCGAGGGACGGTTGTTCGAGACGGAACTCGGCACGGAGCTGTCGCCGTGGCTGGCGGAGCATTGCTTTGCGGGAACGCCGGTGCTGCCGTTTACGGCCTGGTTGGAGCTGGCGCGTCGGGCTGGAGCTTCAGCGGGTGGTGACGGGGAGTTGCGGGAGTTTGCCGTGCATCGGCGGCTGGAGCTTGGAGCGGAGCCGATCGCGATTCAGACGCTGGTGACGCAGGGCGGGGAGATCAAACTTGCTGCGCATAAGGGCGAAGGCTGGGAGAGTGTGGCCAGCGGGTTCTGGGAGGCTTCGGTTTCTAGGGCAGGTCTGCCGGATTTGGATGCATACCGGGCGCGGGCTACGGAGCGGATAGCCCCGGAGGAGATTTACCGGGAGCTTGAGGCGAAGGGGCTGACCTACGGACCGGCCTTCCGGCTACTGCGCGGGGTGGTGGCTGGGCACGGGTTTGCGCTGGCGGAGGTTGCTGGGCCGGCGCTCGCGGAACATGAAGCAAATGTTCTCCATCCGGCCCTGCTGGACGCTTGTTTGCAGGCGGTGCCGGCGGCATTTGGATCGGAGATGCGTGGGGTAGCGGTGTTGCCGGTGAGTGTGCGCAGCTACCGGGTGTTGCGAGCGGCGAGCGAGGTTATCGCGCTGGCTGAGGTGCGCGGGGCGGGCGAGGATGCGGAAGTCGATGTGACCGTCGTTGACCAGGTGGGCGCGCTGGTGGCGGAGATTCGAGGGCTGCGGGTGCGGCGGGTTGCGGTAGCGATAGAGACTGCCGCGATTTGGCGGATGATTTGGGAGCCTGCCGTTGAAGCTGCCGCTGGGGTTGGACAGCAAATTACTGTGGGCTGCGCAGTTCTGCGCGGAGGCCTTGAAGAGATTACAGGACAACTGCTGGGCCTGGTGGTTCAGGAACAGAAACAGCCGGGGTCGGTGCAGCGGGTTTGCCTGGTGACGCGAGGGGCCTGTGCGGTCTATCCGGGGGAGCGGGTGGATGCTGAGCAGGCTGGGGGCTGGGGGCTGGGGCGGAGCTTCCGGGCGGAGTATCCGGGGATTACTGTGCAGTTGATCGATCTACCGTTGGGCGGGGCTGAGATCGGCGAGTCCGCATTGCTGGATCGCTGGCTTCGTGATGCTGGGAGTGCTTCGCGGGAGGTGGCGCTTCGGCAGGGGCGATGGTTGCGTAGCCGGCTGGAGGCGTTTCGTCCGGCGGATGCGAAGGGCGAGAGCGCGCTGGCGGTTGGAACGCCGGGTTTGCTGGAGACTCTGCATGAGGAACCTGCTTCAAAGGTGCCTCCGGGGCCGGGTCAGGTGCAGATTGCGGTGCGGGCGCATGGGTTGAATTTCCGCGATGTGCTGACGGCGCTGGGCAACTATGCAGGGGTGGCCGGGGCGATGGGGGCGGAGTGCTCCGGCGTCGTCGTGCAGGCTGGACTGGGCACCGATTTGAAGGTTGGTGCGGAGGTTGTGGCGTTTGTGCGCGACAGCATGCGCTCGGTGGTGAATGTGCCGGTGAAGCATGTTGTGCTGAAGCCGGCGGCGATAACCTTTTCGGAAGCGGCAACGGTTCCGGTGGCGTTTTTGACGGCGCATTATGGGTTTTCGCGGCTGGCGGAGTTGCGGCCGGGGCAGACGGTGCTGGTGCATTCGGCTGCGGGCGGGCTGGGGCAGGCGGCCGTACAGCTGGCGCGGCGGGCTGGAGCTGCGGTGTTGGCTACTGCTGGCTCCGAGGAGAAGCGGGCGTTCCTGCGTGGACAGGGAATTGAGCATGTCTTCGATTCGAGGTCGGCCGGCTTTGCTGACGAAGTGCTGGCGGTGACTGAGGGCCGGGGTGTGGATGTGGTGCTGAACGCGCTCTCCGGGGACAAGATTGCTGCTGGGTTCAGGGCGCTGGCGACGGGTGGGGCGTTTCTTGAGGTCGGCAAGCGGGATATCTGGAGCGATGCGCAGGCGAAAACGGTTAGGCCGGATGTGCGGTACTGGGCGTTTGATCTTGGGGAGGTTTCGGAGCGTGATCCGGGGCTGATTCAGACGATGTTGCAGGAGATTTTCGCGGGCTTTGCGGCTGGGGAACTTCAGCTGATGCCGAGCGAGGTTTACCCAATCGCCGAGGCGGAGCGGGCCTTCCGGCAGATGGCAGGCGGGCGGCATGTGGGCAAGCTGGTGCTGACGCGGGAGCCGAAAGGGATTGCTCCGGAATCCTGGGAGCAGGCGCTTCGTGACGGGACGGTGCTGATTACCGGCGGGACGGGCGCGCTGGGGTTGGCTACGGCGCGGTGGCTGCTGGGGCAGGGGTCGCGTTCGCTGGTTTTAATGAGCCGAGGTGGAGTTTCGGATGGGGCTGTTGCGCTTCAGACCGAGTTCGGCGCGCGGGTACGGGTTGAGGCTGGGGATGTGGCGGATCGCGGGCAGCTGGCTGGAGTTCTGGAGCGTCTACGTGGGAACTCGGACGCGCCGTTGCGGGCGGTGTTTCACGCGGCGGGCGTGACGGAGGATCATCTGCTGACCGACCAGACGGGCGAGAGCTTTTCGCGTGGGATGCGGACGAAGGTTGAGGGCGCGCGGCTGCTGGCTGAGCTGACGGCCGGGGACGATCTGGCTGCAACGGTGTATTTCAGTTCGGCGGCGGCATTGCTGGGGTCGGCTGGGCAGGCGAGTTATGCGGCGGCGAATGCTTATGTGGATGGGCTGGCGGAGGAACGGACGGCTCGCGGATTGCCGACATTGAGCGTGAACTGGGGCGCGTGGGCTGAGGGTGGAATGGTGGAGCAGCTTTCGGCGGCGGCGAGTGCGCGGCTGGTGCGGCAGGGGATCAAGCCGATGCGTCCGGAGCAGGCGTTGGCGGCGTTAGGTGCATCGCTGGCTTCAGGTGCGGCGCGGGTGCCGATTGCGGATATGGATTGGGCTGCGTTCGGCGGGCAGTATCCGGCGGGGTCGGCTGCGCGGGAGTTCTTTGCTGAATTTCTGCCTCAGGGGCCGGTGACGCTGGCTGATGCTGGGGGTGCCAAGGCTCCGATGGCGAAGACGCAGGGCTCTAAGGATCGGGAAGAGATTGCCGCGATTGTGGCGGCTGCGAAGTCGGAGCGCGGGTCCCGCATGGAGAGCTTTGTGAGGGCGGCGGCGCGGAAGGTGTTGGGACTATCGGCGGGACGTCCGATGCCAGCGGAGACGCCGATGCAGGAGTTTGGGCTGGATTCGCTGATGGCGCTGGAGTTGAGGAACGTGCTGGCGCAGGCGATGGGGCGGCCGTTGAGCGCGACGCTGCTGTTTGATTATCCGAGCATTCGAGGGTTGGCGGCATTTCTGCTGGAGTTGGCGGTGCCTGCCGAAGTGGTGGCGCTGAAGGTTGCTGAGCCGGTGGTTGCGATGGCTGACGCGGAACTGGCTGACTTATCTCAAATGAGCGATGCTGAGGCCGAAGAGTTGCTGCTAGCTGAGCTGAATCGGAACGGGAGCGGCGTATGAGCGGCGAGGGGCAGATGCCGGTAGGCGGACAAGCAGCGCCGGCGGGGCAGGCGGCAGAGCTTTCGCCGGTGAAGCGCGCGCTGATGGAGATTCGCGAGTTGCGGGCTCGGCTGGCAGAAGCGGAGTCGGAGGCCGAATCCGCGGCTGCGCGCGGTTGCCCGGTGGCGATTGTAGGCATGGGGATGCGCTTTCCGGGTGGGGTGCGCGATGCGGAGAGCTTCTGGGAGCTGCTGGCTGAGGGGCGGGATGCGATCACCGATGTGCCGCTCGACCGCTGGGATTGGCGGCAGTATTTCGATCGCAATCCGGAGGCTCGGGGAGCGATGTCGTCGGTGCGCGGTGGTTTCCTGGATTCGATTGCTGACTTTGACGCGGATTTCTTTGGGATTGCGCCGCGTGAGGCGGCAATGCTGGATCCGCAGCAGCGGCTGCTGCACGAGGTGGCCTGGCATGCGCTGGAGGATGCCGCGACTGCTCCCACCTCACTGCGGGATGCTCGGGCGGGGATTTTTCTGGGGTTGAGCAATATCGATTACTACCGGACGGCGTTTCAGGATGATCTGCGGATCGATGCCTATGCCGGGTCGGGTACGGCGGCGAGCATGGCGGCGGGCCGGCTGGCATACACGCTGGGGGTGCATGGTCCGGCGCTGACGGTGGATACGGCGTGCTCTTCTTCGCTGACGGCGGTGCATCTGGCGCTGCAGAGTCTGGCGAGTGGGGAGAGCGATGTGGCGCTGGCGGGTGGGGTGAACGTGATCCTGGGACCGCAGCTGCATATTGCAGGGTCGCGGGCGCGGATGCTTTCGCCGGATGGGAAATGCAAGACCTTTGACGCGGCGGCGAACGGGTATGTGCGCTCGGAGGGCTGCGGGGTGGTGGTGCTGAAGAGGCTGGCCGACGCCCAGCGGGCTGGCGACCGGATTGTCGCGGTGATTCTTGGGAGTGCGGTGAATCACGATGGCCGCAGCGGCGGATTGACGGCGCCGAGCAGCGGGGCTCAGGCTGCGCTGCTGCGGGAGGCGTTTGCGAAGGCCGGGGTGACTGCGGATCAGGTGGGCATGATCGAGGCGCATGGGACGGGGACCTCGCTGGGCGACCCGATCGAGATGGAGGCGCTGGGGCAGGTTTTCGGTGGTCGTGCTGCGGGGCTTCCGCCGGTGTTGGTGGGGTCGGTGAAGACGAATCTGGGCCATGCCGAGGCAGCGAGCGGGATGGCTGGGCTGCTGCGGGCGGTGCTGGCTTTGCGGCATGGGATGGTTCCGGCGCATTTGCATCTGGAGCAGAAGAGCCCGTTTATCGCTTGGGATTCGCTGCCGTTTGAAGTACCGACGGTGCAGGCGGATTGGGAATTGGGCGCAGGGCAGGTTCGGCGCGTGGCTGGGGTTAGCTCGTTCGGGTTTAGCGGGACCAATGCGCATGTGGTGCTGGAGGAGTATCCGGGCGCCGAAACTGCGCCGGGTGGAGGGGCTTCGGCGGAGCTGGTCGTTGTTTCGGGGCGGGATACTGCGGCGTTGGCAGCTGGACGCGAAGCGCTGGCGGCGAGCCTTGAGGCGCATCCTGAGTTTGCACTTATGGATGTGGCCGGGACGCTGGCGGCTGGGCGGGCACACTATGTCCACCGGGCGGCGTGGGTAACAACGGAACGGGCAGAACTGATAGCTGGCTTGCGATCGTTTGGGAGCTCTGCTGCCGTAGCTGCCGCGCCTTCTGTTTGCTTCCTGTTTACGGGACAGGGCAGTGAGCATCGCGGGATGGGGTTGGAGCTGCTGGAGCGGAGTGGGGTCTTTCGCTCGGCAGTGGCGCGATTGGATGCTGCATTAGCGGGGATTTTGGACGTCGGGATCGCTGCGATCTGGGCGAACAAGGCAGCGGAGTTAGACCGCGCGAGCCTGGTGCAGCCTGCACTGTATGCGTTTGGCTGGGCGTTATCGGAGCTCTGGCGGAGCTGGGGTGTGGCGCCGCAGGTGGTGATGGGGCATAGCCTGGGCGAGTATGTCGCAGCGACGGTTGCGGGTGTGATGACGCCGGAAGAAGGCATCCGGCTGGTGGCGGCACGCGGGAGGTTGACCGAGACGCTGGCGGAGCCGGGCGGGATGGTGGCGGTTGTTGCTTCGCGGGATGACATTGGCGGACTGCTGATTCCGGGGCTGAGCCTTGCTGCGGTAAACGGGCCTTCCAGCGTGGTGGTGAGTGGCGGCAGGGACGCAGTGACGCGCTTTGAAGAGTTACTGCGCGAGCGTGGCCTGCGGCACAAGCGGCTGCGGACGACGCATGGGTTTCATTCGTCGGCGCTGGAGCCGATGCTCGACGCGTTTGAGGCTGAGGCTGCGAAGGTGCGGTTCAAGGTGCCTGAGGTTCGGTGGATTTCGAACCTGACCGGCAAGGCTGTGGAGCGCAACCAGCCGGTGGACGCGAAATATTGGCGGCGGCATCTGCGGGAGACGGTGGAGTTTTCGGCTGGACTAGCTGTTGCTGGAGCGGCTGGAGAAGACGAGAGCGGCGCGTTGTTCCTAGAGATTGGGGCGGAGCCGCAGTTGCTGGCTTTGGCCGATGCGAATGGGATTGACGCAGAACGGCAGGTGGCTTCGATTGCCAAGAGCGGCGCGGGCGGCGAGTGGCAGAAGCTGCTGGTGGCTGCCGGGCGGCTTTATACGGCTGGGGTGGATCTGGATTGGAAGAGTGTGCGGGAGGGGCGGGCCTTTCGGAAGGTGCCGCTGCCTGGGTACTCGTTCCAGAGGAAGCGGTACTGGTTTGCTGAGCCTACCTCAGCTGAGGCGGCCTGGGAGTCGATGGCGGCAGCGGCGCGGGATCAGGCCGGGATGGTGCCGGTGGGGCTCGAGGTTTCGAGGATTGATGCGTCGCAGAAGGCGGCGAATGACTGGGCTGCGGCGCTGATCTTCAGCAGCTTGAAGGAGCTTGGCTGCTTCCGGGATAGCGAGAATTTGGTGAGCACGCGGGATCTGGTCAGTAAGTTTGGCGTGCCTGAGGCGCAGGAGCGGCTGATGGGCCGATGGCTGCGGCGGTTGGCGGGCGAAGGAGTTTTGGAGGCTGGCGAGAGTGGATACCGGCTGGTGGCTGGGGCTTCGCTCCCTGCGCCAGAGGTGCTTTGGGTTGCGGCCGAGCCTTTGCTGGCTGGCGATGCGCCGCTCCGGGATTATCTGGCGAATTGTGCCAAGGGTCTGCCGCGAGTGTTGCGCGGCGAGATGAATCCGCTGGAGACGTTGTTTCCGGGTGGGGATGGGGAGCTTGCCAAGGCGCTTTACGAGCGTTCGCCGGGTGCGGTGTATGTCAATCGCATTGCAGGGGCTGTCGTCGGGGCGCGGGCGCGGGTGGCGAGCCGGACGGCTGCTGGGTTTGCGCGGCGGTTACGGGTGCTGGAGATTGGCGCGGGTACGGGTGCGACGACGGCGGCGGTGCTGGCGCAGTTGGCCCCCGATCAGGTGCTGTACACGTATAGCGATGTTTCGGAGATGTTTCTGGGGCGGGCGCGGCAGCGGTTCAAGACGCATGCGATGGAGTTTGTGCTCTTCGATCTGGATCAGCCGGAGTATGCGGCGGCGCACGAGGGCCGGTATGACGTGGTGGTGATTGCCAACGCGCTGCATGCGGCGAAGGATCTGCGGGCGGCGCTCGGACGGGTGAGGCAGGTATTGCAGCCGGGCGGGGCGCTGGTGCTGGTGGAAACGACCGAGGCCTGGGCCTGGCATGATGTTTCAACTGGGCTGATTGAGGGATGGCAGCACTTTGAGGATGAGGCGCGGAGTGACGGCTCGCCGCTGATCTCGGTTGCTCGATGGGCTGAGGAGTTGGACCGGGCGGGATTTGCGCATTTCTCGGCTTCGCCGGGGGAGGGTTCGCTGACCGCCGGGCTGGGCGTGCATGTGTTGGTTGCGCACCGGCCTGCAGACGCCGACGGGGTCGTGGAGAGCGGGGCTTCTGTTGCGGGGACGTTCGGGGTGGTGCTGCCGGAGAGCGGCTTGACGCCAGTTTTCGAAGTGGTTGATACGGCAGGGCCTGTTGTCGCGAAGGTCCGAGAGGCGATTGAGTCGGCTCCGGCACGGGAGCGGTTGACGATTGCTACGAGCGAAGTGAGGACGGCTGTGGCGTTGACGCTCGGCGCGGCGGCGCTGCCGGAGAAGCATGCGCGGCTGATGGAGCTGGGGGTGGATTCGCTGATGGCGATTGACCTGCGCAACCGGCTCCAGACGGCGTTTGGGCTGAGCGATCTGGCGTCGACCTTGATCTTCGATTACCCGACTTCAGAGGCGATTGCGGGGATGCTGCTGGGGCGGTTGGGATATGGACTGGATGGGGCTCACCTTACTCCAGCGATGAATGGGGAGCAGGCAGCGGAGGAAGAGCTGGCGGGGCATGCGGTTCATTCAGAGGACGAGCTGGATGCGATGTCGGACGACGAAGTAGCGCAGTTATTGCGTATGCAGATGGAAGACTAGAGCGAGCCAATGGCGGACGAGCAGGGCAAGGTGAATTCGGGGGCTGGAGCGGCGGGTGAGCACAGCGCGCTGCTCAAGCAGGCTCTGCGCGCTTTGGAGCAGATGAAGCAGAAGCTTGCTGTTGCCGAAAAAGCTGCTGCTGAAGCTGCGGAGGCTCGTGCCCGTCAGGCGATTGCCATTGTCGGAATGGGTTGCCGGTTTCCTGGCAGGGTGGATGGCGCGGAGTCGTTCTGGGAACTGCTGCGCGAAGGGCGTGAGGCGATTTCGGAGGTTCCGGCGGATCGCTGGGCTATTGACGAGTACTACGACCCCGATCCGAATGCTACGGGCAAGATGGTGACGCGGTTTGGCGGGTTCCTGGAGGACGTGCGGCACTTTGATGCGGCGTTTTTCGGGATTGCTCCGCGCGAGGCGGCGAAGTTGGACCCGCAGCAGCGGCTGCTGCTGGAGGTGACGTGGCAGGCGCTGGAGTCGGCCGGGGTGGCTCCGCGAACGCTGGCGGGAAGCGCGACGGGGGTGTATCTCGGGGTTGCCAGCGGGGACTATGCGCAGTTGCAGCTTACGGCCGGGGATGTTGGGCTGCTGGATGTGCATTATGCTTCCGGGAATTCGCAGAGTATCGCTTCGGGACGGTTGTCGTATCTGCTGGGACTGAAGGGGCCGAGCATGTCGGTCGATACGGCTTGTTCTTCATCGCTGGTGGCGGTGCATCTGGCCTGCCAGTCACTGCGGACGGGCGAGTGCTCGATGGCCATTGCCGGCGGGGTGAACGTGATCCTGGCGCCGGAGACGACGGTGGCGCTCTCGCAGGCGAAGATGCTGGCTCCGGACGGGCGGTCGAAGGCTTTTGACGATCGGGCCGATGGCTTTGCGCGCGCGGAAGGCTGTGGCGTTGTTGTGCTGAAGCCGCTGGCGGATGCGGAGCGGGATGGCGATCCGGTTCTGGCGGTGATTCGCGGGACGGCGCTGAACCAGGATGGGGCGAGCAGCAGCTTGACGGCGCCGAACGGGCCTTCGCAGGAAGAGCTGATGCGGACGGCGCTGAAGAACGCTGGGATGAGCGCGGACCGCGTTGGGTATGTGGAGGCGCACGGGACGGGGACTTCGCTGGGCGATCCGATCGAGCTGCGGGCGCTGGGGGCGGTGTACGGCGCTGGCCGTTCGGCGGAGAAGCCGCTGCTGGTGGGGTCGCTGAAGACGAATTTCGGACATATGGAAGCGGCTGCCGGGGTGGGCGGGCTGATCAAGCTGGTGCTGGCGTTGCAGCACGGTGAGATTCCGGCGAACCTGCAGTTGCAGACGCTGACGACGCATGTGAACTGGGCCCAGCTGCGGCTGGATGTGCCGCGGGTTACGCAGGCCTGGCCTGATTCCGGGCTGGCACGGGTTGGCGCGGTGAGTTCGTTTGGGTTTAGCGGGACGAATGCGCATCTGGTGGTGGAGGCTGGGCCGGCTGTTGCTGCGGCTGGGGCCGAGAAAGAGGCGGTTTTTCTGCTGCCGGTTTCCGGGCAAAGCGAGGCGGCGCTGCGGGCGCAGGTGGAGAGCTATGCTGGCTGGCTTGGCTCGGAAGCTTCGCAGGACTCTCCGTGGCCTGATGTTGCTGCGACAGCGGGTCTGGGACGGGATCACTTCCGGTATCGCGCGGCGGTGGTGGCTGGGAGCCGAAGCGAGGCTGCGGGGAAGCTAGAGAAGCTGATTGAACTTGCTGAGATTGGAGTTGCAGCTGCGGCTCCGTCGCTTTGCTTTCTGTTTACGGGGCAAGGGAGCGAGCGCGGCGGGATGGGTTTGGAGTTGCTGGAGCGGAGCGAGGTGTTTCGCTCGGCGGTGGCCCGACTAGATGCTGCTCTGGTTGGAATTCTCGACATTGGGATTGCTTCGATCTGGGCGAATAAGGCTGGAGAGCTGGAGCGGGCGAGCCTGGTGCAGCCTTCGCTATATGCCTTCGGCTGGGCGTTGAGTGAGCTCTGGCGGAGCTGGGGTGTTGAGCCGCAGGTGGTGATGGGCCACAGCCTGGGAGAGTACGTTGCAGCAACCGTTGCTGGGGTGATGACGCCGGAAGAAGGCGTCCGGCTGGTGGCGGCTCGCGGGCGGTTGACGGAGACGCTGGCGGAGCCGGGCGGGATGGTGGCGGTGGTCGCTTCGCGGGACGACGTTCGCGGGCTGCTGATGCCGGGGTTGAGTGTGGCTGCTGTGAACGGGCCTTCGAGCGTGGTGATGAGCGGCGGCCTGGCTGCGATTGCGCGGTTGGAAGAGGTGCTGCGCGAGCGGGGATTGCGACATAAGAGATTGCGGACGACGCATGGTTTTCATTCCGCGGCGCTGGAGCCGATGCTGGATGCGTTTGAGGCTCAGGCGGCGAAGGTCCAGTTCCGGGTGCCGGAGGTGCGATGGATATCGAATCTGACCTGGAAACCTGTGGAACGGAACAAGCCTGTGGATGCGGTCTACTGGCGACGGCATCTGCGGGAAACGGTGGAGTTTTCGGCTGGCCTCGCTGCCGCAGTGGCGGCTGGGGCCGGCGTATTTGTTGAGTTAGGGGCTGAGCCGCAGCTTCTGGCGCTGGCGGATGCAAACGGGATTGACAGCGAACGGCAGGTGCCTTCGTTGAGCCGGTTGAGCAAGGCAGCCGATTCCGGGGAGCCTCGCGGGGAGTGGACGCGGCTGTTAGGTGCGGCGGGACGGTTGTACGCGCACGGGATGGATGTGGACTGGAAGGGATTGCACGAGGGCCGTCGATGGCGGCGTGCGGCGCTGCCTGGGTATCGCTTTCAGCGACAGAGCTTCTGGTTCGATACTGCGCGGCGCGGAGCTGGTATGCCAGCCGGTAAGGGTGCGGCGCGGACGAGCATGCATCCGCTGCTTGGGGAACGTCTTCGGACACAGGCAGAGGAGGCTATTTTTCATGCGCGGCTTTCTGCGGAGGAGCCGGCTCACCTTGGCGACCATGTGGTGCTGGGGCGGCGGATTCTGCCGGGTGCAGCTTACCTGGAGATGGCGGTTGCTGCTGCCGGAGAGCTTGGCTTCGGCGAGGATTGGTCTGCGCTGGAGGTGGAGTTCCGCGAGGCTTGTGTCTTCGATGAGCCGCGGCTGCTGGAGACGGTGATTTCTGCGCCGGATGCGAACTCTGGTGCGGGCGACGCACGAAGACGGTTCAAGATTGCCAGCGTCGCCGCTGACGGGATGGACGGCGAATGGACGGTTCACGCTATCGGGATGCTGGAGGCTGGGGCTGCTGAGCGAGGGTTGGCAGCGATTGAGGATATTCCCGGGCTGAAAGCTGGTTCTACGGCGTACTGGGATGCGGAGGGTTTTTATGATCGCTTCCGGGCTTCGGGGCTGGAGTTTGGCGAGGCTCTCCGGCCGGTGGTGTGCGCGTGGGGTTCCGCTGAGGAGAGCCTGGTTGAGTTTGCGCTGATGCCTGCTGTCGCTGCTGAGGGGGGAGCGTATGGGGTGCATCCGATTGCGCTCGATGCTTGTCTGCAGGCGGCTGCGGCGCTGGTGGATGGCGAGGCTAAGGCCGCTCCTGCGCTGCCTGCGAATGTTGAACGGTATTGGGTCGGTGGCGATGCTGCAACCCTTCGGTTCGCGCGGGCGCGGGTGCGGAAACGGCAGGGGCGTTCGCTGACTGTGGATATCGATGGCCTGGATTCCGAGGGTAGACAGGTCTTGGCGGTTGAGGGGCTAACGCTGGTCCAGGTTGTTCCGACCGCAGCAGAGCCCTATGCCGGGTGGCTGCACGAGGTGGTGTGGGAAAAGGCGGCTTTGGCTGCCGGTTCGGCGATCGATCTTGATGTTTGGCGCGGGTCGCTCGACCGGGCGGCTGAGAGGAATGGCGTTGCCGGGTTTGACGCGTGGATGCGGGAATTTGATGAGCTTTGCGCGGCCTGGATTGTGGAGTGTTTCGCGGCGGGCGGATTTGCGCTGACAGATGGGCGGGAGTTCGAGGCTGCCGAGTTGATTGGAACGCTTGGACTGGCGGCAGAGCATCGGCGGCTGGCTGGGCGGTTGCTGGAGATTCTTGTCGAGTCGGGCTACGTGACGCTGCTTGCGGAAACTGGGGTGTACCGGGCGACTGGTAAGGCGATCCCATCTGTGGAGGGCTTGCGCAAGATGCTGAGCGGGGCGGGGTATCCGGAGTTTGCCTGGGCGGAGCGGACGAGTGGGCAATTGCTGCCTCTGCTGCGCGGTGAGGTGACAGCGGTGAATGCGCTGTTCTCCGAGGGCGGCCAGCAGATTGCTACGCGGCTGTATCGGGAATCGGTGGTTGCGAAGACATTTCAGCCGGCGCTGGCTGAGGCGGCGCGGCAGGTGGTTGCCGGGCTTCACGGGAAGGCGCGGGTGCTGGAGGTCGGCGGAGGGACGGCGGCTACGACAAGCAACCTGATTCCGGTGCTTGGGGATTCTTTCGCAGAGTACGTCTGGACGGATCTGGGCGCGGGATTTGTGACGGCGGCGCGGCGAGAGTTTGGCGGGCACGCGGCGATGTCTTTCCAGACACTCGACCTGGAGCGGGAGCCGGCGGAGCAGGGATTGGCGGGCCGGCAATTCGATGTGATTGTCGCTTCGAACGTGGTGCATGCTACGGCGGATCTGCGGCAGACGTTGGGGTATCTTCGCGGGCTGCTGGCGCCGGGCGGCGTGCTGCTGATGATGGAGACGGTGGGGAAGAAACAACCCTGGGTGGATCTGACGGTTGGGTTTACCGAGGGCTGGTGGCGGTTTACGGATAGTGATCTGCGCCCGGATTATGCGCTGCTGAGCCGCGAGGGTTGGGAGGGGCTGCTTGGGGAGTGCGGCTTTGGGGTGGTGGAATTGGCTCCGGCTCGACCCGGCCAGGAAAATGACGCAACGTTTAGCCGGCAGTGTTTGATTGCAGCGGTGGCGTCGCGGAAGGCAGATGCGCCGCGAGTTCTGGTTGTAAGCGGCGATCACGCGGGCAGCATGGCGATGGGGCTGGCGGCGTGGGCTGAGGCGGCGGGTACGCCGGTGCGGATTGCGGATGCTTCGGAAGCCAGCCCTGCGCTTGTGGAGGATTGGTTGAAAGGCCGGGCATCCGGTGAGACGGCGCACCTTGTCTATCTTCCGGGGGCAGAGCTGTCTGCCAATGATTCGGACGCGAGCGGGAGTTTGGCGTGGCAGGAGCGTGTGCTGGGTGGAGCGTTGTCTTGGATACAGGCGCTGCTGGCCGCGGATGCTCAGGCGGACTGCCGAGTCTGGCTGGTGAGCCGAGGGGTTTACGATGCCGGACTCCCCGATGGGGCGTCTCTGGCGGGGTTTGCGCGGAGTGTGCGGGCGGAGTACGGCGAGGCACGGGTGGCTGTGGTGGATCTGCCGGGTTCGGATGACGATGTTCAATGCGATTTTGAGCGGCTCTGGGCTTTGACGCAGTCGGCTGGTGAGACGGAGGTTCAGTATTCTCTGCGTGCAAACGATGTCTGGGTGCCTCGGCTGGCACCGCGAAAACTGTCGAAGGTATCTGGATCTTCAGGATCGGGTGTTCCGGAAGGCCGCCGGTTGTATTTGCCTGGGACAGGTTTGATTGAGGATCTGAAGCCTCGAGCCGATGGACGCGTAGGGCCGGGGCCGGGCGAGGTTGAGATTGCCATTGAGGCTGCGGCGATCAACTTCCACGAGGTACTGAGTGCGCTGGAGCCGGGTGGAAGCTCGGATCATGACGCACCGCCGGGTGGGGAGTGCTCAGGTCGCGTGGTTCGTGTGGGTGAGGGTGTTACCGGTCTTGCCGCGGGCGACGCTGTGGTGGCGACGGGGTGGGGGTTGATGGCGGACTACGCGACCCTGACGCGAAGCCGCGTTTGGCAGCGGCCAGCGGGGTTGGGTGCGGAGGATGCTGCTACGTTGCTCATTCCTTATCTGACGGCGCGATGGTCTTTGGAACGTGTTGCCGGGCTTCGGGCGGGTGAGCGGGTGCTGATTCATGCGGGCGCAGGCGGTGTTGGGCTTGCTGCAATCCAGGAGGCGCGGCGGATTGACGCGGTGGTCTTTGCGACGGCTGGCAGCGAGGCTAAGCGCGAGTATTTGCGTGGGTTGGGCGTGGCGGGTGTTTTCGATTCGCGATCGGCGGCGTTTGAAGGGGACGTGCTGGCGGCGACTGGGTTCCTGGGCGTGGATGTCGTGCTGAATTCGCTGGCGGGAGACAAGATTGCTGCCGGACTGCGGGCGCTGGCTCCGGGTGGGCGGTTTGTGGAACTGGGTGAGAAGACGGCCTGGAGCAACAGTGAAGCTCAGGCACTGCGGCCGGATGTCTTGTATCACCGGGTGCATCTGCGGGCGGCGCTGGTGGCGGCTGCGCCGGAGGTGCGGGAGATGATCGCGACGGTGCTGGCGGATGTCGAAGCGGGCCTGATTGGGCCGCTGCCGTGGAAGGCGTTCGGGCTGGATGCGGCGGCGGAGGCTTTTCGCTATATGGCCGCCGGGCAGCAGATCGGGCGGGTGTTGCTGATGCCTGATCCTGAGCTCAGTGCCGCAAAGGAGAAGTTCGCAGGCATTCGCGGGGACGGGGCTTATGTGGTGACAGGCGGGCTAAGTGGGCTTGGTCTACTGGTGGTCGAGTGGCTGGTGGAGCGTAGTGCGGGCTGTGTGCTGGCACTGGGGCGTGGTGAGGCTTCTGCTGATGCGCAACTCGTGCTGGAGCGGTTAGGGGATAAGTCGGCCATTTTGACGGCGCGTTGTGATGTTAGCGATGCGGCTGCCCTGGCCGATGCTTTCGACAGGATTCCGAAGGAATTTGCGCTGCGCGGTGTGTTTCATTCTGCAGGGGCGCTGTCGGATGCCGGGCTGCCGCAGCAGACGTGGGAAACCTTCCGCCCTGTGCTGGCGGCTAAGGTGGCCGGGGCCTGGAACTTGCATACATTGACCCGTGATGCGGGGCTGGATTGCTTTGTGCTGTTTTCTTCGGCGGCTGGGGTGCTGGGTTCGCGTGGGCAGGCGAACCATGCTGCTGCGAATGCGTATCTGGATGGGCTTGCGCACTATCGCAGGGGCCTGGGGCTTCCTGCGCTGAGCATCGACTGGGGTGCCTGGAGCGAAGTGGGTGCGGCGGTGCGCTACGGCGTGGTGCAGCGGACGGAGCGCGTGGGTGTGACGTCGATTGCTCCAGATCAGGGGTTGGAGATTCTGGGCCGGTTGCTCGATGAGGATTGCGCTCAGGTGCTCGTGTCGAAGGTGGATTGGCAATGCTGGGCTGGCGTGGCGAAAGCCGAGGCTGCGGCGAATGCCGATCTCCTGACGCATCTGCTGCGCGTTGTAGAGCCTAAGGCGAAGGGAACTTCGGAGAGGACAAGTGCGCCGAAGGCAGGCGCGAACGCAGCAACGCGGGCGGTTGCGACGGGCGTCTCATGGCGGCAGGCCTTGCTGGATGCTCCGGCGGTGCGCCAGCGGGCTTTGCTGGAGTCGCATGTGGAGGAGCGGGTGCGCGGGGTGCTTTCGCTTCCGTCTACTGAGGCCGTGGACCGGCTCCGTCCATTACAGGAGTATGGGCTCGATTCGCTGCTTTCGATTGAGCTGCGCAATGCGCTGTCGGCTGACCTCGAGACGAAGCTGTCGGCTACGGCTTTGTTCGACTATCCAACGTTGGGGTCATTGACGGACTGGCTCTTTCAGGATGTGCTTAAGCTGGGTGGACAAGGCATTGCTGTGGCCACGGGCTTTGCGGCTTCTCAGGACGAAGCTGATAAAGAATCGAAGGACGCGTTTGATAGCGTTGCAGCCCTCTCGGATGATGAAGTGGAGAGGCTCTTTCAACAGAAGATGGCAGGGATGCGCAAGTGACGGACTTTCTCAAGCGAATCGCGGATTTTTCTCCCAAGCGTCTGCTGCTGTTGGCGGCTGAGCTGGAGGAGCGGGTGCGCGAGCTCGAAGCGCAGAATGCTGCTGCGCAGACCGATAACCAGAGTCGTGCGCCGATTGCCGTGATTGGGATGGGATGCCGTTTCCCAGGTGGAGTGCGGGATGCGGAGACGTTCTGGGAGTTGCTGAGTGAGGGCCGGGACGCGATCTCCGAAGTGCCGCGATCGCGTTGGGACGTGGACGAGTTGTACGATCCCGATCCGCATGCGCGGGGCAAGGTGGCGACGAAGTGGGGAGGATTTCTGGATGCTCCCGAGATGTTCGACGCGCATTTTTTTGGTATTGCACCGGTGAGGCAGTTGGGATGGATCCGCAGCAGCGGTTGCTGCTAGAGGTGAGCTGGGAGGCACTGGAGGACGCGGGGATTGCGCCCTCTTCGCTGAATGGCAGCAAGACCGGCGTTTACATCGGCTTGTGTAATACGGATTACGGGCAGTTGGCGATGAACCTGCCGGGCGAGCAGATTGAGGCTTACTTTGCGCAGGGAGCTTCGCATGCTGTGGCGGCGGGGCGGATTTCGTATTTTCTGGGGTTGCGCGGACCGAGCCTGGCGATCGACACGGCGTGTTCGTCGTCGCTGGTGGCGATTCATGAAGCTTGCCAGAGCTTGCGTATGGGCGAGAGTGAGTTGGCGCTTGCCGGTGGCGCGAATCTTCTGTTCTGCCCGGAAGTGACGATGGCGCTTTCGCGGGCGCAGATGATGGCGGCGGATGGGCGCTGCAAGGCGTTTTCGGCGGCGGCAAATGGCTTTGTGCGCAGCGAGGGCTGCGGCGTGGTGGTGCTGAAGCGGCTCGATGCTGCGGAGCGCGATGGGGATCGCGTTCTGGCCGTAATTCGCGGGACGGCGCTGAACCAGGACGGGCGTAGCAGTGGGTTGACGGCGCCGAATGGGCCTTCGCAGGTGGCGGTGATTTCTGCGGCTCTTGAGGATGCGGGAATCCCGCCGGGGGCTGTTTCGTATGTGGAGTCGCATGGGACGGGAACGAGCCTTGGCGACACGATCGAGATGCAGGCGCTGGGTGAGGCTCTGGGCCGGGAACGCGCGGAGGATGCGTTGTTGCCGGTGGGTTCGGTGAAGAGCAACTTCGGCCATGCGGAGTCGGCGGCTGGCGTGGCCGGGCTGATCAAGCTGGTGCTGGCGCTTGGCAAGAAGACGATTCCGGCCAGCCTGCATTGCGCAGTGCCCAATCCCAAGATCGATTGGGAGGCTGCGCGGACGCGGGTGCCTGTTCGCGAGGAAGAATGGCAGCCTGCTGCTGGTTATGCGCGGCGTGTTGGGGCGGTGAGTTCGTTTGGGTTCAGCGGGACGAACGCGCATCTGGTGGTGGAAGAAGCGCCTGCGGCCGAGACTGTGAACGCGCACAGCGATACGCAGGTGATTGCACTCTCTGCGCGCAGTGAAGAGGCGTTGCAGGCAATGGCTGGACGGCTTGCGCACAGACTGCGGGATGAACCCGGGTTAGCCATTCAGGATGTGGCTTATACGCTTGCCGCGGGCCGATCGGCGCTGGCACATCGAGCTGCTTTGCGAATCCGTGCAGGCGAATATCCTGACATGGCTATCGAAGAATTGGGGCTGCTCGCGGGAGGCGCCGTCGAAGAGGGCGAGAGCCAGTTTGTGCGCGGCGTGGCTGCGTTGCGTGCGCCGAAGGTAGCATTCCTCTTCGCCGGGCAGGGTGGAGAGCGGACTGGAATGGGGCTTTCGCTGCTGGAGCATAGCGAAGTCTTCCGCGCGGCTGTGGCTGAGGTCGATGCGGCGTTGGCCGGTGTGATTTCCGTTTCGATTGAGACGATCTTCCGCAATCAGCGCAATGAGCTGGCGCAGTCGGCGCTGGTGCAGCCGGCATTGTTTGCGTTTCAGTATGGATTGGCGCGGGTGTGGCAGAGCTGGGGTGTCGAGCCGGACATTGTTGTAGGCCACAGCATGGGCGAGTTGGTCGCAGCCATGCTTGCCGGCGTGATGAGTCTGCGCGATGCTGCGTTGCTGATTGCCGCGCGAGGACGGCTGACAGGGGAGCTTGGCGATCCTGGTGGCATGGTGGCTGTGGCTGCTCCGGAAGAGCGGGTGCAGGCCGAGCTTGCGCCGTACCGGCAGGATGTGAGCATCGCGGCGATCAATGGCGCATCGAGCGTGGTGATCAGCGGACGCAAGGATGCTGTTGAGCTCGCGGCGCAGCACTTTGAGCAGGCTGGTGTGCGGGTGAAGCGTTTGAACATCACCTATGGCTCGCATTCGCCAGCGATGAATCGTGTGCTGCCTGCGTTCCATGCTGAGGCGGTGAAGGCGACTTACTTCGCGCCGCGTTTGCCGATCATTGCTGATCTGACTGGGCAGAGGGTCGAAGATGCTTCGGTGTTCCATGCGCAGTATTGGACGAGCCATCTGAGCCGGCCGGTGCAGTTTGCGCGATGCCTTGCTGAGCTTGAGAAGGAAGGCTGCGGGCTTTGTATTGAGATGGGTCCGCGCGCCGTGCTGACGGCGTTTGGCAAAGAGAGAGGCGATGCGAAGACGCGGTGGGTGGCTTCGGCGAACGGCCGCGAGAATGATTTCGATGCCTTGCAGCTGGCTCTGGCAGAGGCTTTCACTGCAGGGGCTGAGCTGGATTGGAAAGCGGTTTATCGCGGGCAGGATGTGCGCAAAGTGTCATTGCCTGCGTACCCGTTTGAGCGCGAGCGATATTGGATTGGGGATGGCCAGCAGGAGGCTTCGCAAGCAGTTCAGCGCGGCCATGCGGGCAGGGTGCGAACCGATTTGCCGATGCTTTCTGCGGGCGGGTTGAACAGCGTCCGGCTGGATGCTTCGCTGCCTATCTTCGAGACGGAGCTAAGTACGCCACTGCCCTGGCATCTGGACCAGCATCGAGTAGGAGGCGGAGTTGTTCTTCCTGCGAGTGCCTATCTCTCGCTGGTGTGGGCGGCTGCGCAGGGCATTGCTTTTACTACGGGTAACGCTGCGCGCATCGCAGAATTTGCTATCTCGCGGCCGCTGCAGCCAGGTGATGTTGCCGTGCTGGTGCAGACGGCACTTACGCCTGTATCGCGAGAGAAACATGGCTTCCGTATCAACGCGCGTACTGTGAATGCGACTGAGTGGCCGTTGCATGCGACGGGCTCGATCCTGAGTGACGGGGGCGTAGCTGAGGACGTAGCTCGCTTTGACAGGGACAATGCTCCCACGATGAGTGGTGACGAGTACTACCGGCATCTGGATGTCGAAGGGATTCATCTCGGCGCGGCATTTCGCGGCATTCAGCAACTCTGGTATTTGCCGGGTGCATCCATGGGCCATGTGCTGGTGGATCCTCAATGGCACGCGATGGGGAATGCTGCTCTTGGACCACATCCAGCGTTGCTCGATGCATGCTTTCAGGTGTTGGGTGCAGCGGCGATTGCGGACGGTGATACACGGCTGCGGCTGATGACTGCGATTGAAGAGATTTGTGTGCTCGGTGAGTTGCAAGGCGTGCTCACTGTCGAGGCGAAGCTCACTCCTAAGGCAGATGGCGTACTCGATGGCAGCCTGCGTGTTTTCGATGAGCAGGGTATATTGTTGGCGGTTGCGAAGGGTATTCAGCTTCGTCCTATGGCTGCGCTCGAAGCTGCTGTCCCAGCGCCTGCAGAGTGGCTCTATGAGCAGACTTGGGAAGCGAGTACGCTGGCTTTCGAGACAGCTGCTTCGTCGCGCAATGCAGGTCGCGAGTGGGTTTTGCTTGGTTCATCTGACATCGCCGCGAGGGTTGCAGAGCGGCTTGCCGCCGCGGGTGAGCAGGTTCGGGTTATCCGTAGCGACGAATCGATCTCTGAAGTTTTAGCCATCGGATCGTCCATTGAATTTGTCGATCTGCGCATGCTTGACGGTGCATTCCTTGCGACTGAAGATACATCGAGTGTTGCCCTTGCAAGCTTAGTCGGGGAATCTGCTATTGCGATAACAACCCGGAGCCTTCGCCTGTGGCAGGACGTGCTCAAGACGACGGGATTCTTGTGGATCTTTACGAGAGGTTCGCAAGCGGTGCGCAACACATCGCAAATGGCAGGGGCGGCGCAGGCTACGATCTGGGGTCTGGCACGTTGCGCGACGCTCGAGCACCCACAGCGATTGCGGCGCATCGTCGATCTCGATCCAGATGCAACAGCTGAGCAACAGGCAGCGGTCATCACGCGTGAACTGTTATCGCGCAATGAAGAAGAGCAGATTGCCTATACCGGCGAGGCGCGCCGGGCTTATCGTTTGAAGCGCATGACTGCACCGGAGCAGAAGCATCTTACCGTGCGCAAGGATGGTAGCTATCTGCTCACAGGTGGCGTTGGCGGACTGGGGTTGCGCGCTGCTGCGTGGCTGGCTGAGCATGGCGTGGGAACGCTGGTGTTGACAACTCGTTCGTTGAAATCCGCTGCTGCGCGGCAAGTTGAGATCGATGCGCTGCGTGCGTCTGGAGTAGCGGTTGAGATCGTTGCTGTTGATGTTGCGGATGCTGTGGGAATGGAATCGCTCTTTGCGCGCTTCGGGCAGGATCTGCCTGCGTTACGTGGCGTTTTGCACATGGCTGCCGATGTTTCCGGCGCGCCGCTTGAGGAGATCGATGAGGGCCAGATTCGCTCGATGTTTCAAGCCAAGGTTACTGGTACGTGGCTGCTGTACGAGTTGACGCGTAAGTTGTCTATCGATTTCTTTGTTGCTTACTCATCGACGGCATCGGTGCTGGGTTCGAGTGGCCTGGGCAACTACGCCGCCGCGAATTGCTTTATCGATGCGATGGCTGCGTTGCGCCGGAGTGAGGGCTTACCGTTCCTGTCAGTGAACTGGGGAACTTGGCAGACGATGCGCCTGGCAAGTGAAGAGCAGCAGAAGCAATACTCTTCCGGCGGCATGATGCCGATGGACGATGGTGCGGCGCTGGCGTGGCTAGCCCAATTGATACAGTCCAACGTGAGCCATGCCACAGTCGCCAACGTTCAGTGGCAATTACTGGCGCCGCTATATGAGCTCAAGCGCCCGCGGCACTGGCTGCAATATCTGCGGCAGCAGCAGGCGACGCCTGAATCATCTGGCGCACCATTGTGGACGCCGGAGCCGGGAGAGAGCCGGCTGGCTGCGCTGGATCGCGTGGTGCAGAAGGAAGCCGCCCGTATCCTCGGCCTACGCCGCGGCGAGCTTCCGGGAAGCGCGGCGCGCCTTGCCGACCTGGGGCTTGATTCCTTGATGGCCGTCACTCTGCGCAACCGTCTGCAGGCGATGATCGGCCAGGGTTTGCCTCCTACTTTTGCCTTCGAATACCCAACAGCGGCCGAGATGGCGGTTGCACTTGACATGCTATTGTGGGGTTCTGGTATCGAGGATGAACAATCAACGACGGAACGTGACGAGATCCAAATATGAGTCATGCTGCTGAACTTTTGAAACAACTTCGCTCTCTGGGTGTGCAGCTGAATCTTGAAGGAGACGTGCTACGCCTGAACGCGCCAAAGGGGTCGCTGACCCCTGAATTGCAGGCTGCGCTCAGGGCCAGTAAGCCTGAGCTCCTGGAGCTACTGCGCTCGATGCAGAAAAGCAGTGGCAATGGCATCGGTGCTCCGATGCCGAAGGTAGACCGCGAAGGGAAGATGCCGTTGTCGTTTGCGCAGCAGCGTATCTGGTTTCTGCAGCAGATGGATCCTGAGAGCGTGGCTTACAACCTGCTTGCGGTTCTGCGCATGGAAGGTGAACTCGATACAGTGGCTTTGGACCGGGCACTGCAGAGCATTGTGCTTCGTCATGAGTCGTTGCGGACGTGCTTCGCGCAGAGTGAGGGAACACCGTACACATTCATTGTCGACGGCATGGATTGGCATGTTGAGCAATCCGAGCTTGATCGCCGCGAGGGTGAAACGTTGGAGAGCGCGGTCACGCGATTCACGCTCGAGACAGCACATCAGCCGTTCAACCTTGAGACTGGGCCGCCGTTCCGCGCCTATCTTTTAAAGGCCGGCGGCAACGAGAATATTTTGCTGCTTGCCATGCACCATATCGTCTCAGATGGATGGTCGATGGGTGTTCTGGTTCGTGAGTTGATTGAGAATTACCGTGCGTATCATCGTAATGAAAAGCCGCAGTTGCCGGAGCTGCAAGTGCAGTATGTGGACTATGCGGACTGGCAGCAGAAGTGGCTCGAAGGCGGCGTGCTGGAAAAGCAAATGAAGTACTGGAAGAAGCAGTTGGATGGGGCTCCGTCCGTAGTACTGTTTCCCACCGATCATCCTCGACGTGCAGAGGGCCAGGGCTGGGCGAATAAGTCCAAGCTGGTTCTTTCAACAGAACTCACAGCGCAGCTCGACACTTTCAGCAGGGCGCATGAAGCGACACTTTTCATGACAATGATGTCGGCCTTCATGTTGCTGCTATCACGCTACAGCGGGCTAAAGGATGTGGTGGTTGGATCACCGTCCGCAAATCGTACTCGCGCGGAGCTGAGTGACATCATCGGCTTCTTCGTCAATAACCTTGTGTTAAGGGCTGAGGTCGCGGATGGCATGAGCTTCCTTGAGTTGCTGGGCCATGTTCGCGAATCGACCTTGGGAGCATATGAACATCAGGACGCGCCGTTCGATCATCTTGTGCGCGAACTGCAGACTGATCGCGGACCCGAATATTCACCTCTGTTTCAGACGATGTTTATTCTTCAGAACTTTCCGCTGGAAGAGGTCAAGCTTGAGGGCATCACGATGTTGCCCCTCGAACTCGAAGTTTCTTCGGCGCGGTTTGATTTTACGGCCGAGGTTTATCCCTTCCGGAAGCAGCTCCATATTTACTTTGACTATCGTGGCGACCTGTACGAGAAGGAAACCATTGAGGATCTGCTGCGGAACTACGAGCACGTCCTGCAATATGTGATCGAGCATCCTGATACGAAAGTTGAGTCGATCCCCCTGATGCCAAGTGAAGCGAAGCAGGCTTTGCTGGCCTGGGGAAATGACACATCTGTTCCGATGGCGGTAGATAGTCTTCTGCTCAATGCGCTCAATCATTTCGTGACCAGCACGCCGAATAAGATTGCTGTTCGCGCTGGAGACGATGCGCTTGACTATGCAACCCTGAACACACGTGCTGAAGCTCTGGCAGCACGGCTGCGATCGCGGGGAGCACAGCGTGGGGGACTTGTACCTGTCTGCTTGAATCGCTCCACGGAGTTGCTGGTTGCGCTGCTGGCTGTGCTCAAGACGGGCGCGGCGTATGTGCCGCTTGATCCTATTTATCCCAAGCAGCGCATTGCCGGAATTCTTGAGGATGTAAAGCCTCATGTGCTCGTTACGGAGAGTGCACTTGTTTCACTTTTGGAAGGGCATGAGCCGCAGTGCCTGGTGCTGGATGATGCAAGTACAACGGAGGAGGCGCAGATTGCGCCGGACGCAACGGCTCCGGGACCTGAAGATCTGGCTTACGTTATCTTCACTTCCGGATCGACGGGAAAGCCGAAGGGAGTGGAGATTTCGCATGGCGCATTAGCTAACTTCCTCGACAGCATGCGCAAGGCTCCCGGCTTTACCAGTGAAGATCGTATTCTCGCTGTCACGACTGTGTCTTTCGATATCGCAGGGCTGGAGTTGTTCTTGCCGCTGTATGTTGGCGGCGAGGTGATCATTGCGGTTGCACCGGGAGATCTGCCAACCCTTCTGGACGATCTTGAACGCGAGAAGCCAACGGTTATGCAGGCTACGCCGGCGTTATGGCAAATGCTGATCAGCAGCGGCTGGCATGGTGATCCGCAGCTGACCGCATTGTGCGGGGGCGAGGCACTTACGACGCAACTTGCCACCACTTTGAAGGGCTCCGTGAAAGCGCTATGGAACATGTATGGGCCCACGGAGACAACTATCTGGTCCTCAGCCCTGCTTGTCGACCGGGTGGAGGGCAGTAGCATACCGATTGGCGGCCCAATCCAAAACACTACGCTCTACGTACTTGATCCTCAGCGCGAGCCGGTTCCGCTGGGGGTTGCGGGAGAGTTATATATCGGTGGCGATGGTCTTGCGCGCGGATATTTCAATCGTGCTGATCTGACGTCGGAGCGTTTTGTGACTGCGCCGTTCGGGGATGGTGAGAGGCTTTATCGCACGGGCGATCTTGTGCGCCGGCGCCGTGATGGCAGCTTTGAGTTTTTAGGGCGTGCTGATTTTCAAGTCAAGCTGCGCGGCTTCCGTATCGAGTTAGGCGAGATTGAGCATGCACTGCGGCAACAGCCAGAGGTGGCTGAGAGCGTTGTGCTACTGCGACAGGATCGTGGCGAGAAGGAACTGGTGGCTTATCTGGTGCCGAAGCCCGGCGAAACACTTTCTTATCCACAGGTGCGTTTGCGCCTACGTGAGCGTGTTCCTGAATATATGGTTCCGGCCAATGCTGTCGTGATGGAGAGCTTTCCGCGGCTGCCCAACGGCAAGCTCGATCGCAGCAAGTTGCCCGCGCCTGTGGCGAGTGTTGAATCTTCGCAGGAGAAATTGGTTGAGCTTGCCATTGATCAAACGTTGAGTCCAACGCAAGCTGTTCTCACGAAGGTGTTTCGCGAATTGCTTCACACGGAGCGGATTGGCATTGAGCAGAGATTCTTCGATATTGGAGCTCACTCACTGATGCTGGTGAAGGCGCATGACAGGCTGCGCCGAGAACTCGATTCCGAGTTGCGGCTGGTAAGTTTTTTTCAGTATCCAAGTATTGCCACGCTGTCGGCGCATATTGACAAGACTCGCAGCCAGCGTAGTGGGCGGTCCGGAGAGATGGCGCATGCCGGGCAGTCATAGCGACGTGGATCGTCCTGGGGCAATCGTGCGCACGGATGCACTTGCTACGATGGCGAGTGCGGAGTTCGTTGCTTACCTGCATGGTATTGGCGTTGAATTGCACGGTAAAGACGGCAAGCTGCAACTGACGGCGCCGGTAGGTGCGTTGACTGCGGAGTTGCAGGCCGAGCTGCGAAGGCGCAAGCCTGAATTGCTGGTGTGGCTGGAAGCACCCGCTGCAGAGAATGAACAACGCGTGGGGCCTCTTACCTTTGCACAGCAACGTCTTTGGCTGGTCGATCGTTTTTCTCCAGGTAGTATTGCGTATAACATTCCTCAATCGTGGCGAGTTCACGGTGTAGTCGAAGAGAGCGTACTTCGCCGTGCCGTCGCGTTGCTGGTGGACAGGCATCAGTCGCTGCGCACACGGATCGAGATGCGTAACGGCGAGGCTGTGCAGGTGGTGCTCAAGCAAGTAGAGGTTCCGCTGCACTTCACCGATCTGAGTGGTGAGTTAAACGTTGAGGAGCGTGAGCAAAGGCTGAATGCTCTTCTGACAGAAGAAGGCAGAAAGGCCTTTTCCCTTGATCTTGCTCCACTCATTCGGTTTCATCTCTTTCGTCTGGCGCCGGAGCTGCATGTGGTTTTTTACAACGTGCATCATATCGTTGCAGATCAGTGGTCTCTGGATACGCTGAAGCACGATCTGAGCAGGCTGTATGCCGACGCACTCCATGCTGAAGCAGTGTCCTTGCCTACAATGCCCATTCAGTATCTGGATGTTGCCGTACGTGAGCGAAGCGAAGAAACGAGGCAATTGTACGAGCGGCAGTTGGGCTATTGGCGCACTCGATTGCAAGGCGTGCCAACGCTGCTTGAGTTACCCTTCACCAAGCAGAGACCACCCGAGCAGGGGTTTGCAGGGAACACGTTGACGTTGTCGATGGATGCTGGTCTCACGCACGGGTTGCGACATTACGCTGCGCGGGCCAATACATCTCTCTACTTGTTGATGCTCCAGGTCTTCTCAGTGCTGCTCTATCGCTACACGGGGAATCTGGACTTGTGCATTGGTACGCCCATTACAGGGCGCAAGCGTCGCGACGAGGAGAATGTAATTGGTCTCTTCGTGAACATGCTTCCTTTGAGAGTTACGGTCGATCCCAGCGAACGCTTCAACGATTTCTTGAGGCGATCAGTCAACGCAGTTCTTTCTGACTTTGAACACAGCGATCTTCCCTTTCAGAAATTGGTTTCAGAGCTGCATCCGCAGCGATCCTCTTCGCACTCGCCGTTGTTCCAAATCACGTTTGCACTCAATGCCAAGAGTGCGGCGACGGAAGAAGAGCAGCAGGAAACGTATATTGGCATCTCGAAGTACGATTTGACGTTGCAGATATCAGAGCAGGCGAACACCCTCGATGTGCATTTTGAGTACCGCACAGATTTGTTTGCCCCAGCAGATATGGAGCGGTTTGCGCTGCACTTTATTCGTCTTGCGACATCGGTGGTCGAGGATGGCGACACTGCGGTTGGATCGCTGAATCTGCTAACTCCGAAGGATGCCGCCCTTCACGAGCAATGGAATGCGACGGAGATGAATTTCGATCGAAGTCAGACGCTGATCAGCTTGTTCGAGCAGCAAGCGACGGCGACTCCCGATCAAGCGGCGCTCTACTGTGCAGGCACGATGATGACCTTTGCAGAACTGCACGCGGAGGTTCTGCGATTGGCAAAGGCTTTGTCTGAGCGAGGAGCTGGAGCTGGTAGCTTCATTGCCATATGCCAGGACCGAACGCCTGAGCTGATCATTTCGATACTTGCTGTACTCAAGACAGGTGCGGCGTATCTGCCACTCGATCCGAAGTATCCCGAGGAGCGGCTGGTCTACATGCTGGAGGACAGCGGTGCGTTGCTCCTGATCGCGCAGCGCAATGCATTTACGGAGAAGCTGACGGGCATTTGCCCTACTGTGTATCTCGTTTCTCCAACGGAAGAACTGGTCGTAGCGCATAGGAACGATGGTCGCGAGGCGAGTCCAGTTGGCGTTACGTTGAGTCCAGACGATGCGGCCTACTTGATCTACACTTCAGGTTCTACAGGGAAGCCGAAGGGCGTGGTGGTAGAGCACCGCAATGCTGTGGCGCTCATTGCCTGGGCGAAAAACGTCTTTGGTCCCGAGTCACTTCGCGGAGTACTTGCTTCCACTTCGGTCTGCTTCGATCTTTCGATTTTCGAAATGTTCCTGCCTCTTTCCACGGGCAATGCAATTGTGCTGGTGAATGATCTGTTGGAGCTCCCTAAATCCCCGCATGCGGCGCGGGTTTCGCTGGTGAACACGGTGCCGAGCGCGATGCAGGCGCTGTTGCAGGCTGGCCTTCCTACTTCGGTGCAAACAGTCTGCATGGCTGGTGAGTTCCTGCCGACGGAGCTTGTGGACAAGGTGTATGAAGCTGGTGCACAGCAGGTCTTTGATTTGTATGGTCCTACGGAGACGACGACCTATTCCACGTTTACGCTGCGCGAACCTGGCGCTTCGGCAACCATCGGCTACCCTATCAGCAACACGCGTGTCTACCTTCTCGATGAATACATGATGCTGGTTCCACCTGGTGCGGGTGGTGAGTTGTATATCGGCGGAGAGGGCGTGACACGAGGGTATCTGAATCGGCCTGAATTGACGAGTGAGCGATTTGTCCAACTACCTGGGATTGAGCCACTGGGTAGACTCTACCGTACCGGCGATATGGCGCGGCAGCTTGCCGATGGCAGGCTTGTGTACCAGGGGCGTCGGGACGGGCAGATCAAGCTGCGGGGGCACCGGATCGAACTGGGTGAGATTGAAAGCGCTCTGCGGGAGATCAGCGGGGCTGCGCAAGCTGTGGTTGTGGTGCAGAAGCGCGGCCCAGGGGACGCTCTTGTAGCCTTCCTGGTGGCTGCGCCACGCACGACGATCGATACGAGTGAATGCATCGCGGAGCTGCGCAAGCGGTTACCGGCATACATGATTCCCGCAGATATCGTTGTGATGGCGGAACTCCCTTTGACCCCGAATGGCAAGATTGACCGGAAGACCCTGAGCGTACGAGTGGAAGCTCCAGTCGCACATGCAATGGAAATGCCACGAGACCTTCTGGAGCAGTGGCTGGCCAACATCTGGAGCCAGCGGCTGGGGAAGCACCCGATTGCTCGAGACGCTCATTTCTTTGATGATCTTGGAGGGCATTCGCTGGTTGCATTTGAGATTTTTGCAGCGATCGAAAAGCGGCTCGGGGTTGCGATGATGCTGGCCACGCTGTTCCAGGCCCCGACGATCGAAATGCTGGCCAGGGCTGTACGTCGTCTTCGCTGGAAAGAGCCTAAATATATCGAGTTTGTCTCTCCGGGCGATGGCGATCAAGTCATCTACTGTATCGGAAGGCCGTTGCCAATCTCGATTGCGGACACCTCTGGCAGAAGAGTCATGTCGATCGGCGCAAGCGTGGCCACGATTGACTTGGAACCATGGGTGCGGGAAATAGCTACATACGAATCTGCACAAGTTCCGCTGGTGCTGCTTGCGCAGCGGCCAGCGGAGGACTCGGCGCGAAAGCTCGCGACGGCTCTGGGCCACTCCGGCTTCGATAAGGTGAGGGTCGAAGTAGTTGAATAGCTGGCGAGTTCCGGCTTTGATACCCTGCACGCCGTTGGAATAGCGACTACGGATACATCTTCCAGAAGTTCCTTAGTTCCAAAAATGCGGCTGGACCTATGATTCAGCCATTGCTTACAGTAGACAGTTAAACTGGTGGGCCTGGGGGATGCTATGCCTGTTCGTCCGAACTTTCCCGGTGTTTATGTCGAAGAGCGACCGATGGGGAAGGCGCCGATTTCTGGTGCTCCGACCGCGATTGCGGCCTTTGTTGGCTGGGCTGCACGCGGAGCTACGGATGAGCCAGTACTGGTGCAGAGCTGGGCTGAGTATCAGGCTCAGTTTGGTGGAATAGATAGTCGCAGTTACCTGGGATATGCGGTCCAGGCATTTTTTATGAACGGCGGTCAGCAGGCGTATGTTGTCAGGCTCGTTGCGACGGGCGATGGCGCGGCGGTTGCTGCCTCAATTGGCGTGACGGGCGCAACGTTGAGCCTGTACGCGCGCAGCGTCGGGGCGTGGGGCAATGCCATTACTGTGGCGGTGGTTGAAGCTGCAAATGCCGAACACTTTGGTCTGCAGATCTTCCTGAGCGGACAATTAGTCGAAAGCTTTGCAGGCCTCTCTATAGCGCCTCTCGACCCGCAGTTCGTCGTGCGTGTTATCGAAGCCGACTCGCAATACGTTACGTTTACAAACCCCACGACAAAGGTTACCGGTACCGTTCCATCGGTGTTGCCGCCGGTCAGCCAACCGGTTGTGCTTCGGGGTGGGGATGACGGGAGAGTGCTTACTCCAGCGACGGACGGGAGCTTTGAAGAGGCGCTTACCGGGAATGCCAATGCCGGCGTGTACTTGCTGAACGGGGTGAAGATCTTCAACCTGCTCTGCGTTCCGGGAGAGACAGCCGTGGCTACGATTGCAAAACTGCAGGATTATTGCGCTACGCGGAGGGCCTTTTATCTGGTGGATGCACCGCAAAGCGCTACTGTCAGCGCATGTTCCAGTATGGGTCCGGTCGGCACGGAGCAGGTCCTGGGGAATGTTTCGCTGGTCTCCTTGCAGGCATCCGTGCATACGTCATATTCGGCTTACTACTTCCCCTGGGTTTCGATTGCTGGACAGGATACGGCGGGTCAGCAGATTCTTGTGCCACCGAGCGGTTTTGTTGCGGGCGTCTACGCTGCGACCGATGCAGCGCGGGGCATGTGGAAGACTCCTGCCGGGACCAGCGCTACCCTGACCGGCGCACTGGGATTGCAGTATGGGTTGAACGACCAGCAGAATGGAGAACTCAATCCCCGGGCAATTAATTGTCTGCGTCAATTTCAGGGTCACGGTTACGTCGTGTGGGGTGCACGTACGCTGGAGGGCAGCGATCAATCTGGATCGGAGTGGAAGTATGTGCCGGTGCGGCGTCTTGCGCTGTACATTGAGACGAGCCTATATGAAGGCACCCAGTGGGTGACATTCGAACCCAACGGAGAGGCGTTGTGGGGCCAGATTTCTCTGAGCGTGACAACCTGGATGCACAGCCTGTTTCTTCAGGGGGCATTGCAGGGAAGTACGCCGGAGACGGCCTACTTTGTGCGCTGCGACGCCACGGTCAATCCTGCATCCAGTGTCGAGCAGGGGATCGTAAACATTGAGGTTGGTTTTGCGCCACTTTCTCCGGCTGAGTTCATCGTGATCCAGATACAGCAAATCGCCGCGTCATGATACGTTGGGAGCATTCGCTATGCTTCGTCTGGGTAAAAATTCGAGTCTGGATAGTTGCGTCTCCATTCGCAGGTCTATTGGAATGAGGAGCGTCTCGTATCTCTTGGTGGCTGCTGTTGGATGCCAGTCTGCGTGTGCTGCGACTCTTCAGGGCCGATACAGTCAGGCACCGGTAGTGCAACCGGGTGCACCTGGGACGCCGAGCAAGACGTTGCCGGCCGGTACGACGGGGCACATGCCGCCAACATCGCAGGCGGACATCGATTTTATGCAGGGCATGATCATGCATCATGGGCAGGCTGTGGAGATGACGGCCCTCATTCCCTCGCATACGGAGAACCCCGAGGTACGGTCACTAGGTGCGCGTATCAGCCTCTCGCAGAGCGAGGAGATGAAGTTTATGAAGCGGTGGCTGGTGGCACGCGGCGAGTCTACGTCGATGGCCATGCCGGGTATGCCGGATATGGATAAGAATGGCGACGCGATGCCAGCCATGCCGGGGATGCTTACACCGCAACAGATGACTGCGCTTCGTAACGCAAGGGGCGCTGAGTTCGACAGGCTTTTTTTGACCGGGATGATTCAGCACCACAACGGCGCGCTCATCATGGTGAAGCAGTTGTTCGATACAGCGGGAGCGGGACAGGATGCCGACATCTTCGACTTTGCTACGGACGCCGACAACACGCAGCGCGCCGAAATCAGGATTATGCAGGATCTCTTGAAGGAGAAATGATGAACCGTAAGAACTCTCTTGCTTTCCGTTTGGCTTGCATGGCGATCGCCGCAGCTATTCCGTGCACGACGATGATCCCATTGCATGCGCAGGCTCCGGCGGCTCAAACGCCGGCGGCTAAGCCCGCTCCCGATGCAAAGCCGGCGGAGGATGACGAGTCGGATCCGTTCGCACCGCAGAAGGCTCCAGCGCTGCCTCCGGGGATGACGGGATCGACGACGAATGATCCGCGTGTCGGGTTGAAGGCCGGGCTCTATGATGCCGGTGAAGCATCGCTGGGCATGCAGCATGTTGCCTTTCTGAAAAAGCCGGCAGCGTTCCAGCTTCCGTCGACGTCACCGGATGATCCGGCAGTACAGAAGACCCTTGGAATGCTCGGCGTTGGTGACCCTTCAAAGATGCCAAAGCCACTTCAGCTGGTGATTGCCGGACTGGCTTTTGCCAACTCAGACTTTGCCTTTCAGGGGAATCATCTCTTTCAGGGCAACTTCTACGGTGTGAACTTCTACGATATTTCCAACCCGGCCAAGGTTTCGCTGATCACGTCGCTGGTATGCCCGGGTGGGCAGGGCGATGTGTCGGTTTATGGCAATCTTCTGTTCATGTCCGTCGAGATGCCCAACGGTCGGCTGGATTGCGGCGCGCAGGGTTTTCCGCCGCCGCCTCCGCCGGAGAAGGGTCATGAGAAGGAGCGCCGCCTTCCCGCCGCGAGTCCTGACCGCTTCCGTGGCGTGAGGATCTTCGATATCTCCGACATCAAGAATCCTAAGCAGGTTGCAGCAGTCCAGACCTGCCGCGGTTCTCATACACACACGCTGGTGCTGGACCCAAATGACAAGGAGAATGTTTATATCTACGTTTCGGGGACGTCGTTCGTGCGCCAGCCGGAAGAGCTGGCAGGTTGCTCGGCAGAGGCTCCGGATAAGGATCCGAATACATCGCTGTTTCGCATCGATGTGATCAAGGTTCCGGTGGCTGCTCCGCAGCAGGCCAAGATCGTTTCGAGCCCGCGCGTGTTCATTGATCCTCGCAGTGGCGCTCTGAACGGCCTGAACAACGGCGGCAGCCACGACAAGGGTGCAGAGAAGGCTGTCGACACGAACCAGTGCCATGACATCACGGTCTATTCCGCGATCGGGTTGGCCGCTGGCGCCTGCTCTGGCAACGGCATTCTTCTGGATATCAAGGACCCCGTTCATCCCAAGCGTGTGGACGCTGTGAACGATCCGAACTACTCCTACTGGCACTCGGCTTCGTTTTCAAACGATGGAACGAAGGTGGTCTTTACCGATGAGTGGGGTGGTGGTCTGGGAGCTCGCTGCCGGGCCACCGACCCGAACAAGTGGGGCGCGGATGCAATCTTCAATTTGAAGGATGACAAGCTCTCATTGGCCAGCTACTACAAGATGCCGGCGGCACAGTCGGATTCGGAAAACTGCGTGGCGCATAACGGCTCGCTGGTACCGGTGCCGGGGCGCGATATTGAGGTGCAGTCCTGGTATCAGGGTGGCATTTCGATCATGGACTTTACGGATGCCGATCGTCCGTTCGAAATTGCATACTTCGACCGTGGACCGATCGACGACAAGAAGGTGATTCTGGGTGGAGACTGGTCCGCCTACTGGTACAACGGCTATATCTACGGGTCAGAGATTGCACGTGGTTTGGATGTTTTCAAGCTGACTCCGAGCAAGTTCCTCACACAGAATGAGATCGATGCGGCAAATTCAGTAAAGGTGAACGAACTCAATGTGCAGAACCAGCAGCAGATCGTTTGGCCTTCGAATCTGACGGTGTCGGCGGCGTATGTGGATCAGCTGGAGCGCTCGCAGGCGCTGGCTCCGGCGAAGATCACTGAGTTGAAGACCGCCATCGCAAAGGCACAGAAGTCGCATCTGGGCAAGAAGGATGCGGCCAAGTTGAAGGAGCTTGCGACTGGCCTGCAGGCCGACGAGTCAGCCGCGAAGAGTTCGGCAGATGCCAAGCGTCTGCATGCTCTGGCGCAGATCCTCTCAAACCCTGCAGTCTAAGAACAGAGAACAAAGCAACCGCGAGGCGCATCCTCATTTCAGGATGCGCCTCGTTATTGTTTGGGCGATGTATTGGCCCTTCATTGCACTGGAGAAGCTGATAATTCCTGGCTCGCTTCGAGCGAGTAATCAGGACGCATGGATAGTCCATCTGAAGATGCGGGAGACGGCTACTTTCACTGAGACTTCACTTGCTCTGGCGTTCAGCCTGCTGAGCGACAGAAAGAAAGTTTCAGAAATTGGTACCAGTGATTAGGCTAAGTTGTTGTTTATAAGTGGTGGCCAGAGACGGGATCGAACCGCCGACGCCGGCCTTTTCAGGGCTGCCGGACAATTCAGCTAAGTGGCCTGGAATCAGCGGATGTACTTGAAGGTAAAGCAGTTATGATCGGTCAACTTTAGGACTGCTTGGGGCAAATTAGGCCCATTTGGGATGCGCATTGTTCGCGTATTGTTCGCGCGCTTCCAGAAGCTTTGCTATTTATCTGATGGCGGGACTCCTATGGGAGGCTCTCTGCCTTCCGGATTGGACGGGCCCGTAATCCGGATTGGACGGGACTTTAAACTCGCATTCCCTACGACACGGTCGATTGTCTTGGGCAATTGCCACTATCGTCAATTTTGCAGCAGCTGCTGCAAAATTCGGCGCTGCTACCTTGGTGATGGGGGAGGAGATGCAGGATGCTGAGTACAAACATAGGGCGCGACCGTCTGGGGCCTGGCAGATCCGGGAAGACGCAGAATTCGAAGGGAATCTCCCGTGGCTGAACTGACCTCTCTCCCTTCGGGCTACCCGGCACTCCTTGAAGAGTTGAAGACCCGGATTCGGGCCGCCCAACTTCGGGCTGCCCTGTCGCTCAACCAGGAAACGATCCTGCTCTATTGGTCCATCGGCCACGAACTCTCCTCCCGCTTCGCGGCTGAGGGGGGGGGGACGAAGGTGGTCGATCGGTTAGCCAAGGATCTTGGGACGGAGTTTCCCGGTGTGGAGGGCTTCAGCCTCCGAAACCTTCGCTACATGCGTTCCTTTGCCGAGGCGTGGCCCCACCCCCAAATTTTGCAGCTTGCTGCAAAATTGCCCTGGGGTCATCACATGGTCCTGCTCGATAGGCTCAAAGACGGCCCGAGCCGAGAATGGTATCTGCGGGCATCCATCGAACACGGATGGAGCCGCAACGTTCTCACCCATCACATCTCAACCAAGCTGCAGGAACGAGAAGGGAAGGCTCTCACCAACTTTTCCCGAACGCTGCCGGCAGAGGATTCGGATCTGACGCAGCAGATTCTCAAGAACCCCTATTCGTTCGAGTTTCTGACGCTGAGTTCGACTGCCAAAGAGCGGGAACTTGAGCGTGGGCTCCTCAAACACCTTCGCGACCTGCTCTTGGAGCTTGGCCGCGGATTCTCCTTCGTCGGCAGTCAGGTGCCGCTCGATATCGGAGGCGAGACCTTCTACATCGATCTCCTCTTCTATCATCTTCGGCTGCACTGTTATTTCGTGATCGAGCTGAAGACTGGAAAGTTCAAGCCCGAGTGGGCGGGCAAGCTCAACTTCTATTTGTCGGCGGTAGATGATCTGTTCCGCAATGGACCGGATGCCCCGACCATAGGGCTGCTTCTCTGTGAGACCAACAACAGCGCCCTGGCCGAATACGCCCTCCGCGATGTCGCCAAGCCGATCGGAGTCTCGACCTATCGTGTGACCAGGGAATTGCCCGGCGCGATCCGGGACGAATTGCCGACCGTGGAAGATCTGCAGGAAGTCGTGACGAAGCTCCGCTCAGAGATGGAACAGCTAAGGCAGGAGCGGGACGAATAACTTCACCTTGACTGCTACAGAGAGTCAGATTACCGGAGCTTAGCTTCGTTTTCCGACTCGCTCGGTCTCAATCAAATGCTGCACTATGCTCATTACCTCATCGCGGATGCCAGCTATACGAACATGGAGTTCTCTAGCTGCAAAGCCTTAGCGAGAGCATCGGAATCAGCCGTCGTACTGTACAGGCCCGGTGTCACCCGGATGACAGGTCCTTTCGCAATGCCATGCCGCCAAACTGTATGAACGCGGTACTTCTCAAAGAGGACGTGTTGCAGGCGCTGGGCTTGCTCGTCGGTTTGCATGCCCTTCAATCGAAAGCTCGTAATCGCGCAGTATCTCTTCGGATCATCCGGCACGCAGATCTCGACATTTTGCAGGTCTCGAACCTGGTCAACCCAGCGGTTTCTGAGCTCACGCAGATGCTTTTCCTTTGCCGCGCCACCGACTGCGAAGTGAAACTTGGCTGCAGTAGGAATGGTGAGTAGAGCGGCAAAGTTCACTGTTCCGGCGGGTACACGGGCGGTGATATCGGTCGCAGCAATGTCGTGATTGTCATAGGCGACGTCGATTGCATCGAGCCGACTCTTGCGGATGTACATTGCGCCGGTGCCGAGCGGGGCGGAAGTCCACTTGTGCACCGACCAGCCAGCAAAGTCACATCCAAGATCATCGATCTGGAAGTCGAGACACGCGACGCCATGAGCGATGTCCACGACCGTGTCCACTCCCCGTCCACGGGCCATGGCAACAATCTCCTTGACCGGCGTCACGAGTCCAGTCCGGTTAGAGACCTGGGTGACAAGCAGGAGCTTCGCATTCGGCGTCCGTTTGAGTACAGCATCGTACGCGGCCAGAATGTTCTCCGTTGTGGCTGGCTCCGGCATAGCGAACTTCACCACTTGAGCACCGCGATGATCACCGAGCCAATCCATCGCTGCAATCATCGCGTCATAGTCGAGGTCGCAGTAGATAACTGCATCGCCCGCGCGAATGTTCTTGTAGTTAGTGATGAGAAGTTGCAGGGCATCCGAACCGCTGCGGGTGATGGCAATCTCATCTGTCTCACAACCGACCATCTTCGCGACGGATTCCCGCGCTTCACGGCCCCCTGCGGCTAAACATGCCCCGCCAGGAAGGACATTCCTTGCCCAGATTGAATTGTTTCGATTCACGTACATCATCTGTTCGGCGTAAACCTGTTCGACCGAGCGAGGCATAATTCCCCAGTAGCCATTCTCCAGATTGTGGATGTCCGGTTCGACGTCGAAATGCTGAGGCAAGGTGCCGACAGGAATGGAATTCGGCGTGAGCGCGGGCCGAGGTTGTGCTGCCTGCTCTGCACGCCCTCTCGCGGATACGACGGCAGAAGTGGCAGACAGTGCAGCAGCCTTCAGGAAAGTACGTCGATTGTTCATGCCACTCCCTTTCACATACAGTTCAGGACGCGATGCAACGATTTGGGACCACTCGGTCATGCCGGAACCAATCCCAGCCAGCGGCTGACAGACTGAATCCGGGAGAGCACAAACTTTTCAACCAGTAGCACAAGGATAAGCGAGGCTGCCATCTCGGGCAGGTAAACCGCAAGAGCCACAATCACCACGACGACAGCCACGGGATATCTCGGCGTAGACAGCGGGATGGGAGCTCCGAGGACACCCACGTTCCGTCGTCGCCACCAGAGAACCACGGCACTGACGCAAAGCATGACCAGTCCCATGGCAGTGGCCAGTCCGAGAAGCTGGTTGAACAAGCCGAAGAGTTGGCCTTCGTGCGCCGCGACTCCGATGCCCACCATGCGATCAAAGAGCAACCGTTGATGGAAGTTCTGCCTGCTAAGGATGCGGCCCGTCTTTGGATCGGCCTGGATCACGTCCCGCAATGTTCGGTTCTGCGAGTCGGACTTGATCGTCCAACTTCCACCTGCCCGCATTGCTGGCATGATCTCTACCGGATCGGCAAGTTGTAACGAGGAGGCCGTCGGAACAAGGACATTGAATGGCGCATAGGCCTGGGGAGCAACCGTGGAGGGCATGGCATGCCCCATGTGACCGGCGTGCTCCATCCCCGGCATGTCATCCGGCATTCCCAGCACACTGCCGTTCGAGGACGCACGTTCGGCAAGCTCCGACGAACGGCCGTTCGTCCAATCCTGATGTGCAGCCGCAGTGCCTGTTATCTGGCGCACCTTCTTGAAGTATGAGCCCCACCCCTTGGCCCAGGGCAGGCCTGTAAGCAGGATGAACAGAGCAAAGGCTGTGACCCAGACTCCGGTGACGGCATGGAGATCGCGCCAGAAGATGCGTTGTCCCTTCCCCATGCGGACCCACAGAACTCCAGCCAACCTCTCTGTCTGCCGAGGCCACCAGAGATAGAGACCGCTTACAAGCAATACGATGGCCCACGACGCAGCCAGTTCTACGATGCGGGAGCCCGTGTCACCCGCGAGAAGTTCTCCATGAAGATGGAAGAGCACTCGCATGGGACGCCTGTCTTCGTCCACTACGTTAAGAATCCCGAGGGTCTCCGGATTCACATAGACACGACTCTCATGGTTCCCGACTCCAACGATGACGCGCGCTGCGGCATCCGGATTCGGAGGCAGTTCGTAGTAGTGGAGCGTGGCATGTGGAACTGCAGCCACAGCGGCGAGCGCGACTTGCTCCGGCGTGGCTCGATTGCCGCTCAAATGCAGATGGTCGTAAGGGCGATCCAGCCACCGTTCGATCTGCGGCTTGAAGAGATAGATCGATCCCGTGCAGGCCAGCCAGACGACAAAGGGGATGCAGAAGATCCCCGCATAGAAGTGCCATCGCCACACGGCACGGTACAGCCGTCGACCCTGTTCGTGCCTCTCTTCACTCTTTGTTGCGCTGCTCATGATGCCTCCTTTTGCGGGGGGCCGAGACACTCTGCCCCCCGCTGTTCATGGACCACTAGAAACGGACGCGCACTCCACCGTAGGAAGCCCGCGGAGTTCCTGCGTAGATGGAGCCGGTGGAGTTGGCAAGTACGCTGGCCCCGTTCTGCTGCCCCGATGTGGTCAGAGAATCCGTAATGTTTCCAGCTGAGCCGACATACGTTTTGTTTGCAAGGTTCTGCAGATCGAAGAAGAATCGAAGACGCGACGTGAAACCGTGCCCGGCCGGCGGATCGTAATGCAGACTGAGATTAAGCAGTGTGTACCCGGCAGCGGTGAGCAGGTTCGCATTATCCAGAAAGTACTGGTCACGCCACAGCGCCTCGATGTATCCACCGATGCCGCGCAGCGAGCCCGTGGACTGATCGTAGATCACGCGCCCATCCAGAAAGTGCGGTTGCACTCCAGGGATGCGATTGCCTGAGCGAGCGAAGGTGTTGGTCACACTTCCGGTCGTGAGCTGCTCCGTGTAGTCGGTGTAGATCTGGTTGTCGTAGGTGTATGCGGTCCGAAGACGCAGGCCCGTGAGCCGCTGCGGCAATGGATGCCAATCGAGGCTCGCTTCCACCCCGCGATGCGCCGATGCGGGTGCGTTGAAGGTGAAGCTCTGGAGGTTCACTCCGGGCGATTGTGTCACTTGCTCGTTGCGGAACCACTCGTAAAAGAAGGTTCCGGAAAGCTGCAGCGTGGAGCTCAACGCCCAGTCCGCGCCGGTGTCGATGCCGACGTTCCGTTGCGACTTCAACGTGGTGTTGTTGCCGAAGGTGCCCTGCGGTGTGGTGAAGAGCTGTGTGGCCTGCGGCGTCCCATACCCAGTCCCAACGCGAGCATGCAGACGCCACGCATTGTCCGGACGGAACTGCACTCCCACTTCCGGCGCGACACTGAAGAAGGGGCGATTGGCAGTTACCGGTGAGATCGTCGGTGTGCCTCCAACCGGATACGAGAAGTTGTTTGCGAGCGCGCTGAGCTTGGTATACTCGCCGCCGAGTCCTGCAACAAGAGTCCACCGCTCGCCCAGAGACATCTCCTGTCGTGCGTGGAACCCGGAGTTGAGGTGACTTCCCTGAACCGTCTGCGTCGCTCCGCCGATGGTTGCATTTCCACCAGGCATCAGGTTGGCGCTGGTCGAGTTGATGTTTTCGTAGTTGAAGAAGCCGCCCACAACCGTCGTCGACGAGCGGCCCAAGGTAGAGCCGTGGCGCAACAGGTCGCTCATCACATTGAACGACGGCAAAGTCCCACGATAGGTAGAGGAACTCGTTGGCTGATTCGCGTCACGGTTATCCCAGACGAATTGCGTCTGCCACGTCGTATTCTCCGTCAGATCGTGCTCATACCTCGCGCCGACAATCGTGCGGCGGTCGTGGCGGTTCAGGCCTGCCTCCGCGGCTCCGAGCGACTGCTTTGTCCCGTTGTATCCATTGACGTACACGCTGACGCTGGCGCAACCATTGGTCGCGAAGGCCGCACTATACGTCTGGCAGCCAAGCTGGTACGGATTCAGCTGATACTGCGCGCGCGACAACCGAATGGAGAGATTCGTATCCAGGTCGTTGTTGATGAACTTGAACGTCATACGATCATGCGGCGTTGCGGCAAAGCTGGCGAGGATATTTGCGGTCACCGTATTGAACTGGTTGTTGACCGTGGCCTGATCCGCGCGCACGTTGCTCAGAAACACCGACAGTTGATAGCGATCATCCCCCGCGCCGTAGGTTGCATAGTCGTTGAAGTAGTTGAAGCTGCCAAAGTCTGCCCCGACTTCAAGCCCCTTGATATCGCTGCCCGACCTCGTGTGAAAGTTAATCGCGCCTCCCGTGGCGTAGTTACCGTAGAGCGCCGAAGACGGTCCGCGAACGACATCGACACTGCTATACGCGTGGGGGTCCGTGAGGTCGGTTCGCGCCAGGCCATCAGGCTGCGTGACGGGAAAGCCATCCTCGAAGACCTTGATGTTGCGTACGCCGTAGGTCTGTCTCGTGCTCGAACCACGTACCGAGATCGCAACGTCGCGGGGACCGTTTCCGGGAACAAACGTTACGCCCGGCATCATGCTCACGATATCGGCCACGGTAATCGCGGGAGAGTTCTTGAAGTCCTCACGGCTTACCTCCGCCTGACTTTGGCTTACCGGAGTTTCTGTCGCCAGCGCGGGGCTAGCGGAAACGGTCACACTCTGTGTCAGCGTAGAAACTGGCATCTGCACTCGTGTGGCTTCCGTACCGTTGCCTGACAACACCAGCGTTTGCCTGGTCTCCTGAAAACCATCGTGCAGCACATCCAGCACGTAACTTCCTCCCGAGAGACCGCGAAGCGTGAAGCGCCCCTGGGAGTCCGAGGTTGTGTGAACCACTTTCGTCCCGTTGCTCGTGCGCACGTCGATCTGTGCACCGACGATGGCGGCATCGCCGGGATCGACTACTTGCCCCGTTACAACAGATGTCGTCTCCTGAGCTGCGACGACGGTCGCATGCAGGCTTGTCGCCATCACGGCAGCGACAAGCAAAGTCTTCCAATGTCTATTCATTTATCTTCATCTCTTCTCCGCACTGGGCGGATTGTTCGCGGATCTGCAGGGAATCATCCGATTCACGATAGGCCGTGATGGAGTATCCGAAACTGCGAGTTCCGAGTTCAGGCGTAAGCATGTCTCGCGTAGGCAGCGGCGCACACTAAGGTCCGATTCAAAAGAGGAAGCGAGCGGGAGGACCACGTTTACAGTGTGTTCGGTTACGGGCTATGTGCAACTTAGATCGAGTGTCTGCATCCCCTACAGCGTAGGTGGCGAAATCCGCATGGATCATTGGCCAAGCCGGCGATGCAAGCTTGGTTGGATGGTGCGTACCCAGGATGGCTACAGGCGCGTACGGACATTTTTCGAGCGGTGCGGTAAACACAGGTTTGCCACCACTCAACCTATTGCGTTCCACCACGCTCATCATGCAGTGGTGCTTGCCATTCTTCCTGCAACACGCAGGCAGATTCGCCTCACTTCTCGCGGTCATCGCGAGGAGAGGAGAGACGAACGGCAAGCCAAAGACGGCCAGCAATGCGATCGCGATCAACTTACGCAATGTCTCTATTGAAGCCCCCTTGGTTGGTCTGCATAAGGCTTTCTCGTCTCTGCTCGATGAGCGAATGCCGTGCTTCTTTCAAATGGCGCATCGAAATCTGGCGGTGGCGCGTTGCTCTTCTGTGGCTTAGCCATGAATGAACTTCTCGGGCGAGGCGTCGAACAGTTGTTTGTGTTCTCGCATACAGAAGTAGTAGGTTTTTCCCTTGTAGACAGAAGAGAGTGCCCCATCGGGATCCATGCCACAGACGGCGCAACGAGGATGCGTTGCACTCTGTGTAATCGGCTTGGCAAAGGCAGCATTCGAATTCGGGTGCAGCCATCCCTCGCCCTGATACTCCAGCATGGTGGCTGTCTCGCGCGTGGTCTCCTCGCCGAAGTAGCGTTCGACAACGCGCAACGCAAGGTCGATACCTGAAGTCAGGCCACCTGCTGTGGCGAGGTTGCCAGCTTCCACAAAACGAGCTCCGCGCTGCACATGAATATCGGGATAGTTTGCTTCAAGGTCGGAATACGCGCCGTGATGCGTCGTGGCAGACTTGCCGGAAAGTAAACCAGTGCTTGCCAGCACAAAAGCTCCAGTGCATACGGACATGGTTACGTCCGTATGCTTGCTGGCCTCTCGAATCCACGCTTTCGTCTTTTCGCTTGCAGGACTCTGCGCAGGGATCACGATGACTTTCGGAGCCGGAGCATTCGCGATCGTGTAGTCGGGAACAATCTTCATTCCTCCGGCAGTGCGGATCGGATCGCTGGTTTCCGCCACCGTATAGAGCTTGAAAGCGTCATACGAGTTCTTGGGCTTCGGCACCCTCTCAAAGACTTCCCACGGGCCGCAAAAGTCAATCACGACAGCACCCTCAGAGAGGAGGAATGCGACTGGGATAGAGCTATCAGCCGGAGGCGTCAGCGGGTTGGGTGGAGCGATTTCTTGAGTTGCAACGGGCTTGTTAGAAGACTTGCAGCCGAGAACGGACGATGCAAACGGAGCAAGAAGCGACAATTGAAGAGCTTTACGACGATTGATGTCAGCCATACCCTTAGTCCTTTCCGAGACGGATTTTCAAGGTGACGAAGCCAGAAATCGGTTGATTGGGCATCACGACTGGAAATCCGAAGTATTCATAGGCATCGAAGGTCTTACGCGCTGTGAGGTTCACCGCGGAACCCTGCAACGTACACCTGCCAAAGTCATACGAAGCCTGCGCATCGACAGCCGCATACCCCGGAGACGTGACCGTGTTCGGGAGGGTGATCTCCTTCTTGGTGAAGGCGGTCACACCGGCACCGAATGCCAGTCCCTTCGCGAAGCCATTCTGAATCCGGTATCTACCAGCGACGCGGCCACTGTTGCGAGGAACGCGCTGCAAGAAGTTTCCGAGGTCCCCGGCAGCAGCCGTATCTTGGGTTACGGTGGCCTGCGTGTACGCATAGTTCGCCAGTAACGAGAATGACCGAAGCGGCTCCCAAGTCATATCGGCCTCTGCCCCACGAGCACGCTGCTGTCCGACCTGAATCGAATAGCCAAGGTTATTGGGGTCAGAGGTGGCGACGTTGTCTCGAGTCTGATTGAAGATCGCGATCGTTCCGGCAAGATGCGCTCGGGAAAGTGCCAGCTTCACACCGCCTTCGACGTTCTGCGAAGTCTCTGGCTTCGGGGCCTGCTGGACTACGAGACCAAAGGCGCCACGAAACGCCGTAGCATAAGCCGCGTACAGCGATATACCACTGGCCACTCTGAAGGTGCCACCGATGCGGCCCGATGCATGGTTGTACGTCTTGTCGGTTGCCTGTTCCCGCTCCCGGAAGTCGAGCTTGGTATAACGAACCGAGCCGGTCAGGCTGAGCCGCCCGTAGGTAGCTTGGTCTTGTCCGTAAACCGCAGTGGTTTGGTAGCGGTCTGTCTGAAACAGACTTGCCGGCGTCTCGGGTCCGAACGACAGGTTATACGTAGGATGCGCGAGGTCTTCCTGCCCGACGGAAACTCCGGAGAAGCCCATTTCGGAATAGAAGTTGGTGTGGTCGTAACTGACACCAGCCAGCAACTCATGCTTGCCGCCCAGCCCACGAAGGTTCGCCACAAGGTTTGTGTCGAAGGTGCCTTCTCGCACCGGGTTGTTCGACATATCCAACGTGTAAATGTTGTAGACGGGGGGATTCGGATCGAGGGCAACAAGTCCCGGATAAACGAAGCTGCCATGCTCATTTGCCTGGCTGAAGTAGTAGCGCGCGCTGGTCGTCCAATGCAGATTGTCCGTGAAGGCATGATTGAGTTCTAACGAGCCCGTATTGCTATCGAGCCGTGTATGCGGTTGCCCAACAGGCGCACCCACAAACGCGTTGCGGTCGATCTCACCAGACATCGCCAACTCCGCCGGAAGGCCTGAGTACTCCAACTGGTCGCGATGGTTGAAGCGCCCCTGAACGAAAAGGTCGGTCTTTGGTCCGAACTGGAAGGACATCGCTGGCTGCAACGACCAACGGTCTCCGCTGAGCAAATCGACCCAACTGTCATTCCGTTGATATTCCCCGGAGACACGCGCAGCGACCGTCCTGCTGAGCGGGATATTCACATCACCGTAAGGGTCGAGCGTTCCAAAGTTGCCGCCGCGAAACCCCACGTAACCATTCAATTTCGGTTCCAGGCGTACCGAGACCACATTGATCAACCCTCCCAGAGGAGAACCAAGGCCACCACCGTACATGGTGGAGTTCGGACCTTTTACCACTTCGATCCGCTCCACTCCCACGAGGCTCGTCGGATCGTTTGCGGTGGTCGTATTGCCGAACATGGCAAGTCCGTCCGTGTAAATCTCTGCTGGAAAGCCACGGACGAGAGGCGAGACAAACAGGATCTCTTCGGACCTGGTCGGAACGACTCCCGACACGTTCACCAGCGCATCGGCAAGCGTGCGGCGATCCTGATCACGGATCAACGCGCGGTTGAGCACTTCAACCGACTGCGGCACTTCGATCAACGGCGTGCCGGTGCGTGTAGCCGAAGTGGAATCAAGCGAAGCATAGCTTCCTGCGTTTGCAGCGCTCACTTGAACTGTAGAACTCGTAGCACCAACTCTCAGTTTCGCTATGACACTGAAGGGCTGGTTGGCCTTGAGAGTGATGTTGGTCGCTTCAAAGGTCTGGAATCCCGGAGCCGTGACTTTCACGTTGTAATGGCCCGGAGGCAAGGATGTGAAGACGAAGTTGCCCGCGCTGTCTGTCGTGCCGGCGGTTTCGTGCCGGCTATCAACTTCCAAAGCCATGACTTTGGCACCTACAACCGCAGCACCCGTGGCATCCAGCACTGTACCCGAGACAGTTCCAAGAACCTGACCGAGCAAATGCAGAGTTGAAAAAAGCAGGAGAGCCACAGCCGCTACCGAGAATGATGATGTTTGTCTTCTCGGAAGAGCGAGAACCTTGATTGAACGGCCGAGCATGGCTGGCATTACGTGATGGGGAGACCCGCCCACAGAGCAAGTTGGGGCAGGAGAAGAAACTTCGGGCTTACTCCTCTGATATGTCTTCACTGAATCCTCTTCTTTCGATTGCGAATGTTGTTCGGTTTGCCGGATGTTCTGCAGCATCGCAAGTCACTTCTGTCGATCACGCGAGACCGTGCCGCTTCCTCGCATCAGCACTTGCAGAGCGCAAGTCTTCGGGGATCTTCCGCCCCATCTGCTCAACATGGGTGGCCAATGCGGGGCTGGCAGTCGGTGGAGAACCCGAGGGAAACGTCGGCTGAGAGTCATCTTCCATACCCAGTTGAGTAGGCTTCGCGGAGTCCTCACCGCGAATACGGGAAGCCGTAAACAACTGGAAGTCGCAGGGGTAACGATGACAGGATGTTCCCCTCACCTTGCCCTCGTGACGGCCATGGACACCCGAGACGAGATCTCACCTCAGAGAGGTGCCAGCGCTAGAGGATGGGGAGGAGAGGAGGACCACGCTTGCCGTGCGCTTTGTCACGCGCAAGTCGCACTTGCGGGATCGTTGGCCCTATTCCCGAGCAGCCGGTGCCGAACTTCGCATAAAACATCTGCCAATACGGTGACGCGAGCTTGGTTGGATGGTGCGTACTCAGGATGGCTGCGGGCGCGTACGGGCATTTTTCGAGCGGTGCGGTGAACGCAGGTTTGCCACCATCCAACTGATCGCGTTCCACCACGCTCATCATGCAGTGGTGTTTGCCATGCTTCCTGCAGCACGCAGGCAGATTCGCCTCACTCCTCGCGGTCATCGCGAGGAGAGGAGAGACGAACGGCAAGCCGAAGACGGCAAGCAACGCAATGGCTAAGAACTTACGCAATCTCTTCTTCAACACTCCTTGCCTGCTAAACGAACACCTACAGCGATTCGCCCCTTCGCATTGCTCCCTGAGCAGGAGCGAAAACGAGAGAGGATCTCACCTCGATTCTCCCGAGGATCATTGAAGTGGAATCCTCCGAAGACGTACCTGAAGAGGGGGTACTAACCAGCCAGGTCATGCACAACAGGGACAGGACGGGAGACTTCCTCCTTCTCCTGAAATCAGCAATTCACGGGCGAGAACATACACGACGACGTGTCTCCCCGTAAGAGGAGAGGCCGTTCATGGTGCTATGAGTTCGGGGACGATTTTAGGCGGTCGGGGGGCCGCGTTTTTGATTCGAGAGGTCGCGATTGATGCGCCACTGAGCCAGAACCTGCGGATAGACTGCAGGATGGCTGATGAGGCCTGCGAAGATTGCCCTGCCGGGTAAAAGGCCGACTTGATCGCGGTTTGGTGCAATGAGCGCATGAGACGGCGCGAACGGACACTTATCGGGGGGTGCTGCAAAAGCTGGCTTATCGCCGGCAAACTTTTCACGCTCCGCCATACTCATCATGCAGTGATGTTTGCCATTGCGTCGGCAGCACGCAGGCAGGTTCGCTTCACTCTTCGGCGTGAGCGCCAGGAGAGTGGAGGCAAACGGCAGGCCGAAGAGGGCCAGCAACGCAATGGCGATAAGCTTACGCAATGAATCCATTGAAGCATCTCTGCCTCATCCCCGCAAATCCTCAGCAGCGTGCCGGACGGACTTGGTGAGCTGTCCAGATACCCGTCACAACGTCTCTATTGAGGTGCTTGGTACAGTGGACTTCACGTGAAGTGACGAGGCGGGCGTTCAACCGAATAGGATTGAAGCATGACTTCAGCCGACTTGCCGCATCCAAATTGCGCTCCCTTTGGACCTCTGTTGAGCCTCGTAATGATCCCGGAGTCGATCTGGAAGGTCCGATGAGGCTTTGCACCGCCATCCTGTTGATCGCTTCGCTCTCTATGCTCCATGCCCGGCCGGCGATTGCTCTGCAAGAGAGAGCACCGGATGCAGTCACGACAAAGGTTTTCCCATTGAAGGTTTCGGGGACGGTCGTCGACACAAGCGGAGCACTCATGGCTCGCGCTACCGTGCAGGTCCGAAGTGGAAACGGGACTCTAAGGAGCACGACACAGACAGACAATCACGGCACCTTCGAGTTGTCCGGCCTGCAACCAGGCATTTATCGCCTTGCGGTGTCGAAATCCGATTTTGCGACCAAAGAAATCACTTTCACTTTAGGGTTCACTGAGCCGCGAGTAGCCCTGCGTATCGTTCTGACCGTAAGCGCCGTCAACGCCACCATCGAGGTGGAGGGCCGCGACGGAGACCTTACCGGGATCGCAACTTCCGCCACGCAAGGCACGGTGGGGGCAGCGGAAATCCGGAACCGTCCGATCCTACGTTCCGGGGAAGTCTTGGAGACGGTGCCGGGTGTCATCATCACGCAACACGCCGGAGGCGGCAAAGCAAACCAATACTTTCTTCGTGGCTTCAATCTTGACCATGGCACGGACTTCGCGATCTTCATCGACGGGATGCCCCTCAACCTGCCCTCACACGCGCACGGCGAAGGGTATGCGGACATGAATACCGTCATCCCGGAGTTTGTGCAGCGGGTGAACTACGAAAAGGGGCCGTATTACGCCGATGTCGGAAACTATGGCTCGGCTGGTTCAGCCCATCTGGAATTCTTCAAGACGCTCCCCCAGAACTTCTTTCAGGTGGAAGGCGGGATGTATGGCTATGGGCGTGCCGTCTTCGGAGCATCGCAAAAGCTTGGGCCAGGAAGCCTACTATACGGCGGAGAGGCGTATCACGATGATGGTCCATGGACGCATCCTGACAATTACTACAAGTTCAACGGCCTTCTCACCTACAGCCAGGGAGAAGACGGCAATGGCTTCAGCATCACGGCCCGTGGCTATCACGGACGATGGAACTCAAGCGATCAGATTCCCGAAAATGCCGTGCCGCTGGTCGGATTCTTTGGCACCCTGAATCCGACTGACGGTGGCCATTCCCAGCGATACAGCCTGCAGTCTGAGTGGCACCGGCAAAACAGTAACTCCGACACCAGAGTCACCGCTTACGGCTTTTACTACGATCTCGATCTGTTCTCTGATTTCACGTACTTCTTGACTGATCCTAATCGCGGTGACCAGTTCGAACAGAAAGACCGTCGCTGGGTAGTCGGTCTGGACGCACACCACAGGACCTTCAGCCGATGGTTTGGCAGAAAGGTAGAAAACACATTTGGCCTACAGGTCCGCAACGATTGGATTCACAATGGTCTTTTCCAATCGGAGGATCGCATTCGTGTGGACAAGACGGATTCCTCCACCGGCAACACGCTACCGGCGACGACGGAAGCGGACCGCTTCACGAATACGCAGCCTGGTTTCTATGTGGAGAACAAAATCCAGTGGGCGGATCGGTTCCGCTCGGTGATTGCCATGCGCGGCGACGTGGACTACTTCGACGTGACCAGCCTAGTGACGGCGGCGAACTCCGGAACAGCAATCAAGGTGCTGCCCAGCCCCAAGGCGAGTCTGATCTTCGGTCCATGGGCGAACACCGAGTTCTATGCGCAAGGCGGGTTCAGTTTCCACAGCAATGATGGACGTGGCGCAACGCAAACGGTAGAACCTGTTTCCGCTGACAATCCTTACCCCAATACGACCGCTTCAAGGATCCCCGCACTGATCCCAACCAAGGGAGGTGAAGTAGGCGTCCGCACGACGGCCCTGCCACATCTCCAAAGCACAGTCTCCATCTGGTATCTCCACAGTACTTCCGAACTACAGCAGTCCGGCGATACCGGAGACACGGTGGCTTCAAAGCAACCGAGCAATCGTTATGGCGTCGAGTGGGCAAACTACTACACGCCTTTGAAGCACCTGGCCTTTGACTTCGACCTGGCGAACTCCAGAGCACTGTTCACAGCCATCGATGAAGACGATGCAGCGCCGGACAGTATGGGCGGGAAGCGCGTGCCTGAAGCGGTTGGCCTAGTGGTTTCTTCGGGCGTCACACTACACGACTACAAAGGCTTCACGGCGAGTTTGCGTCTGCGTTACTTCGGCCCGCGCGATCTCACCTCCGACGGAGTGTACCGCTCACAGGCAACAGCGTTGCTCAATGGGGAGATCGGCTACCGATTCAACCATCGATGGCGCATGGCGGTCGAACTTCTGAATTTGCCGAACCGCCGCGACCACGACATCGACTACGCCTATACCTCTAAAATCACGCCTACGGTAACTCCGGCGTTCACCGACGTGTTTCACCCCGTAGAGCCATTCCAGGCACGATTCGGTTTGGTAAGGACCTTCTAAGAGGTGCCGTGCTTGGCACATCTGGACTCGAAGAAGGGCACGAGTAAGGATTCCCGCGCAGCCGGCGAGCGGAGGCCGGAAGCTACGCTGGATGAGGGGCCGGGGAGAAACCGGCAAGGTTTCTCCCCGCGTGATTTTGGCACACGAAAAATCGAGGGGCGGCGAGGTTCCGCCCCTCGGTGAAAGGAACTCCTAGGCTGCCTTCTTGGCACTCTTCGTGTCTTGCCTTTGGGCTTGACTCCTCCATGCCATGATGTGGGTCGAAGGCTAAGTTATTGACAATACAGTGGTTATGAGTCGGAGAAACCGGCAAAACCGGCATAGTTGGCAGCATTTGCTGCCAAAATGCTGCCAAATTCTACTACGGGTAATCGGGCTGATCCGTGGGCGGACAGCCCGATTGATTGTGTGGACCGTCTTGCCGAAGCAGTTGGCTTAGGGCTGTAGATCGCCATTCCCGGCTGGATGGCTTTGCGGGTTTAGTTTGCAGTATGGCGCTTGTGTGCGTTCATGGCGCACAAGGATGGGATTTTGTGAACTTGACATCGAGTTTATGTATGCATGAATATGTGCGTCATGGACGCACAAAGATCATCTCGACTAAACCGCCTGCTCCTAAGCCTGCCGGAGGGGTTCTTGGCGGATAGCGCCTGGTTCCAAGCCCAGGGGATCTCCCGTTCATCGATACGAGACTATGTGGACCGGGGTTGGCTCGAAAGAATAGGTCCACGCGTTTACCGGCGGCCAAGCCAACTCACCAAGGCCTCGCTGCGATGGGATGTTGTTGTGCTCTCGCTCCAGCAGGTCATGCACAAGCCGCTTCACGTCGGCGGACGAACGGCGGTCGAACTGTCTGGCTATGCTCATTACGTCGAAGCTGGCGACACTTCGCGAGTCTACTTGTACGGGTCGGGCCTCCCATCCTGGCTTGCCAAGCTGCCGATATCCGCTCAGTTTGAAACCCGCTCTTCGGGACTGTTTGCAAACTCCAATAGCGGCGTTGAAGCGAGGCGTTACGATCTGCGTTCCGGTAAGGCATCAGTATCGCTAAAGGATGCGGAATCCACGAGCCCCTGGGAATGGTCGCTGACCATGTCAGCTCCCGAACGAGCAATCCTGGAGATGATCGATGAACTCCCGCATCACGAGAGCTTTCATCAAGTCGATGTTGTCATGGAAGGTTTGGCCAACCTCCGGCCTCAACTGGTGGGGAAGCTCCTGCGGGAATGCAAGAGTGTGAAGGTAAAGCGGCTCTTCCTCTGGTACGCGGACAGACATGGACATGCCTGGTTCAAACATCTGGATCTGTCTGCCGTCGATCTCGGAAAAGGAAAGCGTCAACTGGTTCCTCAAGGCCATTTCGACTCGCGCTATCAGATCACGCTTCCAATTGAACTATTCAATACCGGAGGTAGCAACGATGGCCAGTGAAGTTTTCGAAGGACAGGTAGCCCTACTCGTCGGGGTATTGCCCTATGTGGCGACCGAGACTTGCTTTGCTCTCAAGGGCGGAACAGCAATCAATCTTTTCGTTCGAGACCTGCCTCGTCTTTCGGTGGACATCGATCTGGTTTATCTGCCGATTGAGGAACGAGAGACATCGCTTATCGGGATACGATCTGCGCTGAGTCGTATTGCCGAGAGGATTCGTAAAGCGATTCCTGATGGCGTCGTCACCGACAGCGCCAACGCGGGCGGAACCCTCGTCCTTGTTCGTCAAAGAAACGCTCAAATCAAGATCGAAGTCACTCCCGTCCTTCGGGGCACTGTCTATCCCACGGAGTTGAAAACAGTCCGGCCCATCGTAGAGGAGCAATTCGGCTTCGCTGAAATCCAAGTCGTTTCGTTTGCCGACCTCTATGCAGGGAAACTGGTTGCAGCACTGGACCGACAGCATCCTCGAGATCTGTTCGATGTCCAGCACCTGCTTGCCAATGAAGGGATTGATGACGCTCTCTACCAAGCATTTCTCGCATATATCCTGAGCCACAATCGTCCTACGCACGAGCTCCTGCAACCCCGCTTGAAGGACATACGCCGAACCTTCGAGACAGAATTTGTCGGAATGACGGTAAGAGAAACCTCCTTCGAGATGCTCCTCGCAACCCGAGAGCAATTGGTTGCGGAGATTCGCTCCCACCTGGATGAAAAATCTAAGGTCTTTCTTAGGTCTTTTCATACACTCACGCCAGACTGGAACCTCATCAGGTCACCGACTCTTCGTCATCTTCCGGCGATTCGATGGAAACTCATGAATCTGGAACGATTGCAAATCGAGAATCCAGAAAAGTACCAAACCATACTTCAACAACTTGAAGCGGCATTATCTTGAACCGATTCCACATCAAAATCTGTTCCGCCGAAGCCATCAATGCTGATCTCGGAACGGACGGTGGTGGATTTGACCGAACAGTTTGGGCGCGGATTCGGCGAGATCAGTCCTCGGAGGATGCGAGCCTTCTTCCAGACACAAGAAACATGTTCTACCTGCTCGGCCATGTCCACGTCGGACGGAACATGAAGGATCGCACTCCGCGCCTGCACGAGGTCTTCCAGAAGAATCCGGCGGCGATGGTCTGAAACTTGGTATCGTGATGCACGACGGAACGAAGGTGATCCCTTTTGGGGACCGCCTATTCGCCGCTCCTATGTCTTGTTTATGGGCTTGACGGCTCCATGCCATGAAGTCATTGACGGTTAGACGGTTAGTATTCGGCAATACCGGCGTAAGCGGCTATGAACCGACTCATCAGAAGACTCGTTACGATGCTCGCGTGTGCTTCTGGGCAGTTGGGGGTTTGGTTGGCTCCTCTGAAACATAAAGCGTCGCCCACTGCTCAAGGTATTCCAACAGCTCCACCAGCGGTTGTTGCATTGCATCTGCGAGTTCGTACTCTACGTGGAGCACGGAACTGCTTAGGTCTCGCCGCAAGATGAATCCCTGAGCCGTAAGGGAACGAAGGCTTGCAGTTAGCGCTTTCTTGGATGCGGTCGGAATCAGCCGTCGGAGTTCGCTGAGACGTACTGGACGGGAGCGCATCGCACAAAGAATCGGAATCGTCCATTTCCCTTGCAGGAGTTCGATCACACGTGAAACTCGGGTTGTGTAAGAAGCGTTCATCGTGTTGTGTCGGTCGAGTCTTTCGACTACGACCTGGCCACCTGCCCGTAGTCTTTGAGATCGAAGGGAATGGCCATCAAGCCAAAGTCTGGAACGCTGTCCGGATCGATGACCGCGTCGGTACCTGTATCGCCGGCCGATTCTGGTCCCGGCAGGTTTGTTTGGCCGGCAAGCTCTTGATTGCGGAGGACGTAATCTCGCAGTTCTAACTCATAACTTCGCATTGCCAGCAATGGGTCATTTCTATGAGTTGCTAGCGCCCCTGCCAAAACATAGGCAGCGATCATCGCGACGGACGTACCCTGACCGGTCCCCAGCGAGACGCTGTAGCCTGCATCCCCAAGCAGCACGACCCGCCCGTCCGACCAGTGATCCATTCGAATCTGGTTGATGGAATCAAAGTAGAAGTCGGGCGACTCCTGCATATACGCCAATAGCCGTGGGAACTCCCAACCGGCTCCGGCGAGCCGGTCCACCAAGAGTTGTTTCTGAGCGGAGACATCGCGGTAATCGTAATCAAGCGGCTCAGCGGATTGAAAGCCAAGATAAACCCTTGCTGGGGCGTCCTTCGCCATCACCAGGAGGCCGCCCCCGACGTTGCCATTCATGCAGAAGATCTGCCAATGGTCGAGACCGAGGAAATTGGGGATTGCGAAGACGGCGATATAGGAACCGAGATAGTGGATGAACCGCTCGTCGGGGCCGAAGACGAGCCGCCGTACCTTCGAGCGTAGACCATCGGCGCCGATGATCAGATCGAAGCGGCGAGGCGCCGAGGCGACAAAAGTAACATCGACGCCGGTTTCATCCTGGTTCAATGACGCGATCGAGTCGTCAAAGAGATACTCCACCCGATCACCTACGGCCCCGTAAAGCACTTGGCAGAGGTCATCGCGAAGTATCTCGACATCTGAGCTGTCGAATCGACTGCCGGTCAGAGTTCGCTCAGTGCTGCGGAAAAACTCCTTGCCCGTGGGGTCAACGAGCGACACACCGGTGAGCTTCGTGCTTCTTTCACGGATCGCAGCCAAGATACCCATCCGTTCAGCGACCTCCAAGGCCGCTGCGCCGCGCACGTCGAGGGCCTGACCGCCCGGGCGCAGATGCGGCGCTAGCTCGACCACTGTGACCTTGAACCCATAATGGGAAAGCCAATAAGCAGCGCTGAGGCCGGAGACGCTGGCACCCGAAACGAGTACGCTCAAATCGTTCTTCATCGTCATTGAACATCCTTTGTTGGCCGCTCGAACGGGGACATCTTTTGTTGCTTGCCGCCGTTTCCGCGTAAGTAGAAAGTGAATCCACCAATCGTCAGATCACGACCGTCATCACGCCATCGGCTATTCATGGCTCTAATGCGCACTGGTGAGGAATGCATCAAGACGCTTTCGGGCGATCATCTGGCGGAACGTGCCGTGCTGCTTGGGATCGCCCGCGTCGTGCATGATGTCTGTCATCGTGACGCTGAACTCCTGCTCCTTCCAGACGTGCGGCAGCACCGCATCGGAATAGCTCTGTAAAGCTGCTTTGTCGCCGTCCCGCAGTGCCGCTAGCAGGGCCTTAGACAGAACGTCCACGTCATGGAGCGCAATGTTCATGCCCTTGGCGCCCGTAGGTGGCACTAGGTGCGCGGCATCACCAACAAGGAACAGATTCCGGTATTGCATTGGCACGTACACCACAGACCGCAGGGGGATGACGTCCTTGTCAAGCACCACAGCGTCCTGGATGGTGTCATCGCACAGGCGCAACCTCATCTCGTCCCAGATCCGCGAGTCTGGCCAGTCCTCGGACCCATCACTGACGTCGCACTGGAGGTAAACTCTGCTCCTGTTTGGCCCGCGTGTAATCTGGGCAGCAAAACCGTGATCGCTGACTCCCATGAGCGCGAGTCCGGTCACCGGCGGTGCGGCGACGAGTGCGGCCAACCACGCATAGCCGAACTCATAGCTGTACTTCGTCAAAGCGCCGTGTGGAATTGATGACCGGCTAACACTATGCCCGCCGTCGCACCCGACAATGTAATCGCAGACAAGCTCGTGCAGACCGCCGGCATCGGAGTAGTTGATCCGCGGACAGCTATCCTCATCGTTGTGGATCGTTATCTCGGCGACTTGGAAACGAACATCACCGCCCATCTGGTCGATAAGTTCCCGCAACAGATTGGTCACAAGCTGCTGTTGTGTGCAGAAACGGCCCTGCTTGGCTTCTTCGCTGGAGCTTCCAAAAGTTCGGCCTGAGCCGTTTATGCGAATTTCGCCTCGTTGGGCAACGGGACCCTCGGGAAGTAAATTCGCCAAGCCCCACCGCTCGAACATCGTCACTGCGCGCGCCTCGACGAATCCGGCACGCTGTCGCGCTTCGACGTAAGCGCGATTGCGCCGCTCCAGGACGACGCACGCAATTCCGGACTTTCGTAAGAAGGTCGCTAAAGTTAGACCGGACACCCCGCTTCCAATAATGGCAACGGTGGTCTCTTCACGACCTGCATCCCCGGCAGGGGGGGTGAGAGGTAAATCCATCATCTGACCTCCGCCTGAATGCACCTCAACGGTATAAGCAGACTTCCATGAAGTCAGATTATGGAAAGCGCCTCCTGACCAGATAGCGTCAATCGGACAATATATAGCTTTTTCTGGTCAACTCCGATAAATCTGAACGCGCGACGATCTGTTACGCGCGACGATCCGCCAGATACCGAGCGGGGGGCTTTCCCAAGGCCTTTCTGAACATGGTTACGAAGGCGCTCGGACCCTCATAGCCAAGATCGAACGCAACGGTCTGAACTGACGCCCCTTGGTCGAGGCGCTGCAGCGCGGTGAGGATGTGGAGCTGTTGACGCCAACGGCCGAAGCTCATGCCGGTTTCTCGTTTCAGGGCGCGTGTCAATGTCCGCGGGGCAACCGCCATGCGCCGGCCCCAGTCGTCGATCGTGGCGCGGTCGGAGGGGTCGGCCATCATCGCGACGGCGATGCTGCGCAGCTTGGCATCGATCGGCATTGGAAAGTTCAGCTTTTCAACGGGTGCTGTTGAGAGTTGGTCGAGCAACACTGTGGCAATACGGCCGTCGGGGCCGTCAATGTCGTACAGAACCGGCATCTCAGTGACATGCATCACCAAGCGTTCCAGCAGGGGCGAGATCGACAATGCGCAGCATTGCCTGGGTAACGCTGGAGCAGCATCTGGTTCGACGAAGAGGCAATATGCCTCAACATTGCCGGCCAGCGTCATGCTGTGCGGAACGTTCCCTGGAATCCATACCGCACAACGAGGTGGCACGATCCAGACGCTTTGGTCGGCTTCGCATCTGACCATGCCCCGTAGTGTCAGGACAAGCTGAGCCTTGCGATGCTCATGGATGGCCATCTCCATCCCCTTGGTGACCATGTAGCCGCCGAGGGCGGCGACAGGGCGCGGCACATCCTCAGGAGCGAAATCGGCCCCATCATCGTTGTCGAGCTCGTTGGCATCTTGGCGGTAGAAGGGCATGGGCTGCGAACACTTCAGGTTACGACTGACTAGATTAGACAATATCAGCGCATGATTGCTATTTCCAGTCCAACATGTGCTGTCGCAACGACCCTACTCACGCGCCGGCTGACGTGCCATTGTCTCTGCTGCATTTCCACGCGATAACAACAAGAGGAATGGCTAGCGCGATCCAGGAAAGAACATCCCAGATGCCGTCACCCAGCAGTGCTGAGAGCAACCCGTATAGCGTGATCAAGCCGATCACGATTGCCGGTCCGTAGATCTGACGGAAAGGGAGGGAAAGACTCATCGTGCGAAGGCTCCTGTTTGTGCCTCTTCGAGTTGGACCAGGTGGTTCAGTTCTTTTTCGACTGGAGCACGACGCCGAATGAGCCACAGATAGACACCGCTCACCAGAACAACAATCAGTGCCAGATCAAAGAAAGCCCACAGAACTTTCAGCGGAAGGCCTCCGTAGTCTCCGAAGTGAAGCGGACGAGAAACTTCCAGAGCGCGCAGATACCAGGGCAGACCGTTCGTGACGGTCAGGGCTCCATTCTCCACGTCCACGAGCGCTGGAGTGAGCAGGCGCGATGTCACTGGAGTCTTGCCTCGCGTCCAGACGACGTAGTGCCGCGGACTTCCGAAAACTGCGTTTGGGAAGAGCACGGAACTGATTTCGTTGTGCGGCAACGCGCTGGCCACGTCCTTGATAGCAGCATCGACAGACTCGAAATGCGAAGGCATGGCTTTGCCCCTGTAAGGAGCGAGAATCTGGGGCATGGTTTGTGCGCGCCAGATGCCGAAGAGCGGTGTCGAGATCGCGTTCATGATGCCGGTTGCTCCGACGACCAGCGCCCAGGTAAGGGTGACAATTCCCAGTAAGTTGTGTAAATCGAACCAGCGTGTTCTGGGTGCAGCTTCGCTTCGATACGTGCCAAAGCGTAATCGGCGCATGAATGGGCCATAGACCAACGCTCCCGAGGCCAGTGAGACCACGAAAGAGAGCGCCATGACTCCCATGAAGAGTTCCCCTGGCAGCCCCATGAATAGTTCCATGTGGAGCCGCAGGCAAAAGCTGACGAAGCTGAAGCGATCCGCCGGGGCTTCGAGAAAATGCCCCGTATGGACATCGAAGACTGCCGACTTGATTTCGCCGTCCTTCGGTTTGGCAGAGGGGCTCATGTTGACGAACAGCCGCGGCTCGTCGTCGTCCCAATACACGTTGAAGGGATGCAACGTTGGAAACTTCGCCTGAGCGACCGCGACCATCTTGTCAATGCTCGCGGTCGGAGTGCCGGGCGGAACAGACACAGGTGCAACGTGAGGTTCGAGCAAGTCTCGCAGCTCGTCCCCGAAGATGAGCGGAAGACCCGTGATGCAAGCCATGAGCAGAAAGGCCGTGCAGACGAGGCTGGTCCACTTATGAACTCGATACCAAATCCGTACGGTGTTTGCAGTGAGTGAAGCCATAGTACCTCTCAGGATCAAAAATGCAGTTTCAATGCGAGTTGCAGAGAGCGCGGACCGCCCGTCTGGTAAAGCGGGTTGAGCCCACCAAGTTGCGTGTTCTGCATGGTGTAGACGTGACCGAAGTTCGTGCGTCCGGTGGAGAGCTGGTTGTAGACGGTGCCCCATATGGGATGGTTCAGGAGGTTGAAGGCCTCGGCACGGAACTGCAGGCCAATACCCTCGTGAAAGATGAAATCTTTGCGCAAAGCAAGATCGGCCTGAACCGCGTCGTAGCCTCGTGCGCCGTTACGTCCAAAGTTGCCTTCGATGTTGTTGCCCGAGCTATCCTTGGCAATCGTGAATGCGTTGTAGTTGATGACGCGACCACTTGGAGAGTCGGCACCATAGAGATAAAGCGGCTGATTGGCAACGCGATTCGGATAGAAGTAGGCAGCCGTGCCGTTGGCCGTGTAGGCGGTTGTCCCGATCACGTTTACGGGCAACGCCGACCGGGCCGTTACGCGCGAATCGAGCGACCAGTGAGCGAGCGCTGTGCTGAACAGCGCGTGCGAATAACTTCCGGGAAGATCGTAGGTAACGGCTGTCTGAAAGTTATTGCGGATGTCGTAGTCGGAGTTGGCGCGAAACAGTTGGTAGGAAGCAAAGTTGCTCGACACGTTGTCGATGGCGTGAGCCCATGTATAGGACAACAGGACCTGCAATCCGTTGGCCAGCTTCCGATCGAGTCGCACCTGGAGCGCGTTGTAGGTCGAGTTCGCTGCATTGCTGGTCAGATAGAGATCATTCGTAGGAATGAAGTTGGGATTGCCCAGGTAAGTCGGGTCGTAAGTCCGGTTCACAAGCTGTTTCCGCCCGGCCGAAGCAACATAGTTCAGCAGAAGGCTCTGCTTTGCTCCCAATCGCTGTTCAACCGCAGCGTTCCACTCGATCGTGTACGGCGTCTTAAGATTCGGATCGAATCCATAAGTGATGCTGTTGTACGGTGCGGTTGCTCCCGCGCTGGGCGACGCGTCGTAGTTCGCCTGGCTGGCCGGAAACGGCTGGGCAACGAGCGTGCTGTAGGCCATATAGCCTGTACCCCAGTAGCCTTGGAGGGCAGTCGCATAGGGCATGTCGTAGAACATTCCAAAGCCAGTTCGGACGGTTGTCTCGTAACCCGGATTGGCATGAGCCTGATAGGCGAGTCCGAGGCGCGGTGCAAAATTGGTGTAGACAGTGTGCCAGAGCGGAGTGCCGTGCGGCGCAAGCGCCACCATGCTTATATTCGCCGTGGTGAGGGCGTACGGCAGGGCCCCATTCGAGGCGCCGGGAGGCGGATTCAGATCCCAGCGAACTCCGGCGGACACGTTCAGCCGCGAGGTTGCCTTCCACTCATCCTGCACGAAGAGGGACGTGTTTCCGAAGGTTGGTTCCAGCTCGGTCAATCCGAGCTTGAAGATGTAGTTATAGTCGGGAGTTCCTGCGGTCGTCGTCGCCGGACTCATAAAGAGCGGATACTCGTACACGGACGGATATCCTTCCCTGTTGGCAAGGTGGCGATAGTCGACTCCCCAGCGCAGCGAGTGGCGTCCAACCGTGTAGCCCATCCAGTCAACCACGTTGATCTGGTGCTGGGCTGTCGTCCTTGGAGTCAGCGAGAAGTAAGGATTCTTTCCGTAATAAAGCTCGAAGAACAGGTTGGAGTTCGCCATGGAGAGCACTGGCATGTTGCTGGTGTCGAAAGCAACGGCCCCTCCGTAGTTGTCGATATAGTCCGCTGAGGAGGCGGTGCTGGCCGTGTAGTTAAAGCGCAGATCGTTCATCAGCCGTTGGGTCAGAAATGCTGTTGCGCCTGCGGTGACGCTACGAGCCATATTCGCCTGCTTCTGAACTTCAGAAAGCGCGACGGAGCTTCGACCGGTGGTGTTGGAACGGGTGTAGCTGTACCGCGCGAATAGGCGAAGCTTCTCGCCAATCTGGCGATCCACGCGCAGACTGCCATTGTCGAGCGAGCTTGGCACGGAATAGCCAGACTGGAAGATAGCCATCCCGTTTCCTTCATTCGTTTCACCGTTCAGCCCATTGGCCGTTGCAAGATTGGCTGTCGGCAAGGGAAACGCATTCAGAAACGGCTTCATCGACGCGACCGCCGCGTTGCGCACTTCGTAGGTCGGCACATCGGTTACTGCCGACTGCGGGGAGATCAACCGCAATCCCTCATATGCTCCGAAAAAGAAGGTATGGTCCCGACCACTGTGCAGATGGAGAATTCCCAGCGGCCCTCCCAGAGTCCCTCCGAAATCGTTTTGGCGTTCCCTCGGCTTAGCGATCCCGTTGAAGTCGTTGATGGAGGAATTCGCATCGAAGACGTCGTTGCGCAGATATTCGAAGGCACCTCCATGAAGCTGATGTGTGCCCGAGCGGGTGACAAATTCAAACTGTCCACCAGGAGTGTGCCCATACTGTGCCGAGTAAGTAGACGTTGTGGCCCGAAACTCCTGCAGCGCATCGATAGGAACGATGCTCTGCGTGGTGCCGAGCACGGTTTCCTGCGGCACGGAGCCGGAATAGCCTGCGCCCCAGCCAATGATCGAGCTAGCCGCGACTGAGCCTGTGTTCGCGCTCACTCCATCGACCGTGAAGTAATTGGCCTCGGTACGTTGTCCATTCACGGTGACCTCGCCGCTGTATCCGACACCGCCACTTGAAGGCACTACGGCGACGCCAGGAATCAGCGTCAAGAGCGACTGAAAGCTTCGTCCGTTGAGCGGGATGTTTTCAACGAACTGCCGGTCCACGACCGTACTCACTGTCGCGTCGGTCATGTTCATTTGGAGTCCGCTGCCGTCTACGGTGACACTTTGTGTGACGTTTCCCGGATGCAGCACGATATCAAGAGAAAGTTTACCCGCCACGGCAAGAGTGATCCCGTCAACGACCTGCGTTTCGAACCCAGCCGCGCTGACCGATACCCTATATTTTCCCGGCACCAACGAGGCAATAGTGTAAAGTCCCGCATGATTGCTGGTCGCGGTCGTCTTAATATGAGTCGCTTCATGGGCCGCTTCGATGGTTGCAAGCGGAATTGCGGCCTTCTGCGTGTCAAAGACCAAACCGCTGATTTGTGCATTTTGGGCAAAGCCAACGGAGATTCCTGACAAGAACAGGCTGAACAGGGCGAGAATTCGCCAGTGACGCATAGAGAAAACCACGAGTGCTCCTTTCGTATGGCCTCGGGCTGTCGCGTCCGTCTTAAAGTGGGCTTCAGCCTTCGGGTTGTCGATCCCCAAAACTTTCGCGGCGCTTCGCCAAAAGACTCCACGACAGGTTGTTCCTAATGCAGGTTCACCAGCGATAGCGCATGGTGCCGTAGACAGTGAGCTTCGCTCCGTAGTAACAGCCATCGGTCGCATAGCAGGAAGCTACGTAGGTGCGATTGCCGATGTTGCTGGCGTTGATCTGAAGGCGTGCCCCATGGAGCGGACCTGAGTCGCTGGAGAAGTCGTAGTGCAGCGCTCCGTCGAAGAGAGTGGCACCCGGCACTTTGAAGGAGTTCACGTTGTCGCCCCAGCTCCCACCTACGAAACGGCTGCCCGCGCTCACGCCGAGGCCATGGAGGAATGCGGATGGCAGGTTGTAGTCGGCCCAGAAAGAGGCGAGGTTGAGCGGAACGCCATACTGGTATTTACCTTGTGTCGATTCTGTCGTACCGTTGAGTGCGACGCCGGTGGTATTCGATCGGCTGTACTTCGAATCGGTATAGGCATACGAGGTGACGATGCTCACGCGGTGTGCGAGGGAAGAGTGTCCCTGCACTTCGAAGCCACGGGACCTAATCTCGCCGATGGGAATGGTGAAGTTTGGATTTGTCGGATCGGTCGTGCCGACGTTCTGCTGCGCCAGGTCGTAGACATCGGCCGTGATGAGCATGTTGGCATGTTCGGGCTGATACTTAACTCCGCCCTCATACTGCTTGCCGGTCGTGGGCGGCAGAGTGGTGCCAGTCGCTGTCAGGCCGATATCCGGCTGGAACGAGGTCGCGTAGCTGAAGTACGGTGCGAGACCGCGCCCAATCAGATAGACGGCACCGGTTCGGACGGTGAACTTATCGGCATCCTGTTTCGTGACCGTTCCGTTGCTCGTGTCGTTGTAGGAAAGCCAGTCCTGGCGTCCAGCAAAGGAGAGCCGCAGACGTCCCAACGCTGCCTGATCCTGGAAGTAGAGGCCGGTCTGGTTGACCAGCGTGCTTTCGGTGCCGCTGATCTCCGGCGTTGCAATCGGCAGGTAGTAGACCGGATGGAAGACATTGATGGGGGCAACATCCCCTGAGCCCCAGTTCCAACCTTCTTTGTAGTGTGTGTAGTTCACGCCAGCCAGAAACGTCTGACGAATCTTCCCCGTCTGCAGGGTCTTGACTACTCGTTGATCCGACAAGATCGAATTGAACGATACGTGTCGAATGAACGTGTACCGGTCCAGGGTGGCATTGCCCGCTTCAAACCCTTCAGGCCAGATCATCTTGGCGTAGTCGCGATTGCCAGTGAAGCGGAGGTTTTGCTCGATGCGCAAGTCGTGATCGAAGGTCCTTGTGAACGCATCGCCCACTTGGAGGAACGACTGCTTGGTCTTGTTGAAGTTCGGATCGCCGGGAAAGAAACCGACAGCGATCTTGCCGTTGGGATTTGGAAGTCCACTGCCAAGCGCAGGTATCGGAGCATAAGCTCCGACCTCGGGGTTATAGGTGTAGTTAGTCAAAAATGTCAGGCTGGTTTTCGCGTCGGGAACCCAGGTAAGAGCGGGTGCAATCGCGAGACGCTTCGGATGGATAAACCATGTCTGCGAGCCTTCCGTGAATCCAACTCCCGTCAGGCGATAGAGCAGATGAGGAGACAGCAGAGGACCGCTGAAGTCGAAATTGCCCTCGTATCGCCCATAAGTACCGAAGCCTAACTGGACCTCATGGAACGCCGAAGCCATGGGGCGCTTGCTCTCCACGTTGACGATGCCTGCTGGATTGCCCTGCCCGTAGAGTACCGACGATGGGCCTTCCAATACCTCGATGCGCTGATAGAAATAGGTGTCGAGCAGCGTGTTCCCGGAGGCGTCATCCGTCAGGCCGTCCTGGTAGACCGCGGGAGTAAAACCTCGCAACTGCAGGCTGCTCCCGCTCCAGAACGAGGAGCTATTTCCCTCCGATTCAGCAACGAGACCGGGGGCATAGCGGAGTGCTTCATTTAGGCTCTGTGGCGCCTGCGCGTCTATCTCATCGCGAGTGATGACGGAGATCGACTGTGGCGTTTCCAGCAAAGGTGTGTCGGTCTTTGTAGCCAACGTACTATCGTTTGCCACATACCCTGCCTCTGCCTGCACCGTGACCGTGTTGGCCGCGTTCTGTACCGTGAGGGTCACATCAGCAGTTGGAGAATTGGCGCTGGCCGTCAGATCCTTCGTATACACGGCAAAGCCGGCAGCCTCGACCTGCAACCGGTACGAACCTTCAGGAACGGTTAGGGTGAAGTGCCCCTGCCCGTCCGTCCGCGCCTGTTGCACCTGATTGCCGCACATCAAATGGACGGTAGCGGAGGTGATGCGGGCACCGGTGGAATCGGAGACTGTTCCGCTTACCGTTACCTTCGAAGAGCCAGGAGAAGAGGTACAAGACGGCGGCTGCGGAAGTTGCGCATAGCCAACGACTGCAAATGAAAGCACCAAAATCATCAAGAAAATACGCCAGCGAAGAAACATAGACACGCGCCTTTCGTTTTCCCGCAGGTGCGTGGCTGCTCTACACTGAGAGCAGTCGTCAGCCTTCGGGTTGTCGATCTCAAGACCCTCGCGGCGCTTCGCCAAAAAGACTGCTGCGGGGGTCTCCTAATTTTTCCGAGGGAACCCTCGGTTGTTCTGCATTGGAAGGTCAGGTCACACAGACTTGAACTCCGACTGATTTGGTCGTATATGTAGAGTAATACGGCGCATCCGACCTCAATCCGCCAATTCGGTCAATCTATGCGCCAAACAGGACAAAATGCAGAGAAGTACGGACCACGAGTTTTATCAACGCGTACCCCGGCCAGTTGGAGGCATGGCAAAGTCTTATCCGAGCGGGTATCCGGGCTACCTGCATAGTCATCCTCGCGCGCAATTGCTGTACGCAGAGTCGGGCACAATGAAGGTCAGGACAGAGCTCGGGTTCTGGATTATCCCACCGCATCGCGCGGTATGGTTTCCTCCGGAGTATCCTCATCAGACTGCGGCGCTCAGCCCTCTGGAAATGAGAACGCTCTACATCCGGTGTGACTCATGCCCTAAAGGGGCACCTGACGAACCGTGCGTCATTTCAGTTTCTCCCCTTCTTCGCGAGTTGGTGCGGCGCGCCACAGCGATGCCGATTGAGTACGACGAAGACGGTCGAGACGGCCAAGTGGTTCGCTTGCTTCTTCAGGAGATCGATTGGTCGCCGGCTCACGCCGTGGTGATGCCGACCTTGCGAGATGAGCGGCTGCTTGCCGTGGAGAAGGCTCTCGTATCCGATCCGGGCGACACTCGAACGCTGGAAGCATGGGCCTCGGTGGCGGCCGCTTCGCCGCGTACTTTGGCACGGCTCTTTCTGAAAGAGACTGGAATGTCGTTTCGCTGCTGGCGCGATCAGTTCCGTGCTTTGACCGCGCTTCCATATCTGGCGCAGGGAATGCAGATCACAAACCTGGCGTCGAAATTTGGATACGAGACAGCGGGCGCCTTCGCAGCCATGTTCAAACGCGTGATGGGCGTTACGCCAAGCCAGTATCTAGGAGGCAGCGAACTAACAAGCTGAGCGTTTGACGCTTCACTGCGGGTTTCTTGCAGAACAATCTCTGATTTGATTCGTTCGCTGTTTGAAAGCTGGACTTTAATATCCGACCGATTTAGTCTGCATTCAGAGCGAACTACCGTGGAGTCTTTTGGCGAAGCGTCACGGCAGTTTGGAGATCGACGATGCAGGCTGAGGTATGCCCACTGGGCTAACTCGGCAGTCTGCGTCTACAGGAGACGGCTGCATGAGCGTACGAAAGAAGTGGAAGATCCAGCGCGCGCTGGGTCTGGAATTGCCTGGCTTGGGCAAACCGGGCGCCCTCGAAAAGCGAAACTACCCACCCGGACAACACGGCAAGGCACGCAAGCCGAAGATTTCTCAGTTCGGTGCGCAGTTGCGAGAGAAGCAGAAGCTCCTCTTTCACTACGGCATTCGTGAGGAACAGCTCCGCCGGTTCGTCCGCAACGCGAAGAGTCGCCAGCCGAAGAACTGGATCGAGGCGCTGATAGGGCTTCTCGAACGGCGCCTCGACAATGTGGTGTTCCGCCTCGGATTCGCCCGCAGCATGGCGGCTGCGCGGCAGCTGGTTTCGCACGGCCATGTTCTCGTCGACGGCCGAAGAGAGACCATTGGCTCGATGGTCCTTGATCCGGGTGCCGCCGTACAACTCAGCGAGCGCGCCAATCAATGGGAGGCAACGCAGGCTGCACGCAAAGCGCCTCGGCTGCCCTTGCCATCCTTCTTGCAATTTGAGGAGAGCCCCGATGCGATGGAACGCGGCGTACTGCTCTCCGTTCCCGATTCGCGCCACATCCCCTTCGAGTTCAATACGAGCCAGGTTGCTGAGTATTACGCCAAGCGTGGCGTGTGATGCAGTCATAGCGAGCACAGGCAATCCGATGGGGAGTCTTTTGGCGAAGCGCCCCTGAAGGATTGGAGATCGACAACATAGGCGGCCCGCTTTGAGCGACCGCCGTAACCGTGAAAGGTCAGACGATGCGAAAAGCTGTCGTTTTTGTTCTACTTTTGCCATTTCTTGCGAACGCACAAAATGCCTCACAGCACATTGATGGTCACGTGTTCGATCCGCAAGGCGCCGCGATCCCCCATGCAACCGTGACACTCCGCAATGCGCTCAACGGAACAGCACAACAAACAGAAACGACCGACAGCGGAGAGTACAGGTTCAACGCCGTAGCTTCGGGCGAGTATGTCTTAACCGCCTCTGCGAAAGGCCTAGCGAGCGCGACTCGTTCCGTGCAGATCAAGTCCGGCCTGGAATCGCAATCTGCGGATATCGCCCTTGCCGTCGCAACAGTGGCACAGAATGTAACTGTTGTCTCCGCGTCCCGAGTCGACGAGCTTCAACAGGACTCCCCGCTGCCGATCGATGTCATCACACAACAGCGTATTCAGCGGACTGGGTTCGAGAGTGTGGCCGATGTTCTGAGCGAGTTGCCCGGCGTCGTCACAAGAAACAATGCTTCTTACTCCGGTTCGTCTCAGGAGCAGATCGACGGGATTGCTTCGCAGGATGTACTTGTGTTGCAGGATGGCCTTCCTCTCGTCGGAGCACGCGGCATCAACAGCGGCATTATCGATCTCGACCAGCAAAACATCGGGAGACTGGACAGAGTGGAGGTTGTTCGCGGCGCAGCCTCGTCCCTCTACGGAACCGACGCGATTGGCGGCGTTATCAACCTCATTACACACGAGGCGACACATCCCTTCGAGGGCGGATTACGCGTCTCGGGCGGAACGCTCGGCACCTTCGACGGCGATCTGGACCTCGGCACGCAATGGGAGAACCTCACCGCATTCACGGACCTCGAACTGCACCGCATCAACTCCTACACTTTAGTCCCTGGAGACGAGAGCACCATCGGAGCCAATAATCAGCGGTACGACGGCCTGGTCAAACTCCGCTATCGCTTCACCCCGCGAGCCTCCATCGGCTATACCGTCAACGCATACCACAACGACTCCGATGGCAAGAACACGGATATAACGGGCTCCGCAGCCTCCGGTTATGACTACGCGAAGAGCAGTGACAGCACTCAGACTCACGAACTGTTCGGCGATTTCCTGCCCTCTTCAAAGACCATCGTGCAAGCGCGCTTATACGAAGCGCGCTTCGACTCCAACTCGTCGCAGAATCCAATCAACGCGGACAACAGTCTGGGCGCACAGTTCGACTATGGCAATCTCTACGAGCGCTATCATCGTGCCGACGCGACCGTCTCGCAGCAGATGGGCTCATGGAACTTCCTCCAAGGTGGCGACGAATGGGTCCAGGATTCGTATCGCGGCCTGAACCGGATCGTGGGCAATGACAACGGTCAACAGATCACCATGAATGATGTGTGGTTGCAAGATCGCATCCAGCCGTGGAAGAAGCTGATTATCAATGTCGGCGGACGCTACAACCATCACTCTCTTTATGGCGGTCACGTGGTCCCGAAGGTCGGTCTTGTGTACAAGATCAACGACCACTGGACCGTTCGGAGTTCCTACGGCAAAGGTTTCCGTTCGCCAACGCTCGGCGAACTCTACTACCTTCTGCTGCACCCGGAGTATTACTACCAGGTGATTGGAAATCCAACATTGAAACCCGAGCACAGCGAAAGCTATTCCGTCGGCGCGGACTACCAGGTCAATCGCTACAGCGTGGGCGTCGCACTATATCGCAATAACCTGAACCACCTCATCAACTATGTCTATGGCGGCTTTCCGACAAGCGAAGCGGCTCTGGAAGCTCTGCTGGCGCAGTACGGCATTCCACTCTCTTTCGGCGCAGAGCCATTTCTGGCGACCTATCTCTATACCAACGTTGACCAGGCATATACGCAAGGCATCAATCTCAAAGGCAGTGTCCTGCTCAACCGTAGTCTGCGGGTCGATGGCTTCTACGCCTATCTCGATCCCTACGATGTCACCGATAAGCAAACGCTCACGGAGCGGAGCCGCAACTCTGGCTATGTGCGGACGGAGTACGTCTCCCAGCGTCTCGGGTTGGTTGCCAATATTCGCGGCAACTTCTTCGGCAAATGGCTGATCGACCCAAGCAGCGGGACGCACGAGCAGGCGTACGCTCTGTGGAACCTATATGCGTCGAAAGATATCCATCGCGGTCTCCAGGCATATGGCTCCATCGACAATCTTGCGAACAGCCGCGACAGCCTCCTTTCTCAAACTCCTCCAACGTATGACCGCACCGATTACGGAAGAACCTTACGCGTCGGTATGCGGTACACCTTCCCACACGAATAACGAACTTGGAGCCAAAGGAGTAGTCATGAGCGACCTCAACGCAACTCTGGCAGAACATACCGGGCTTGGCACCGTAAGACTTTGCGAGTGCAAGTCGATTCACCTGACCATCGGTCCCGTCACCATCAACATGGCCGTGGAAGCGTTCGCACAGACCGCAACGCTCATCAAGCAAGCCATGGAGACACTCGCCGTCATCGTTGCGGCTGGCGAACTCGATCAAGAACAGGCGCCGACTTTCAAACACAGCCGCAGCCCAATGATGCATTGAACGATAGGAGACACCATGAAGAAGTTCTTGCTCTATACCGCAGTCTGCCTTTTCACTCTCGGGGTGGCGCGTGCGCAAAGTCCCGCCGCAACACACGTAGATCATCCACAGTCCCATGTGGGAGTCCTATTGTTAGCCCATGGCGGCAGCGCTCAGGAATGGAACGAAGAGGTTCGCCATGTCGCGGATCAGGTGGACCTCAAGCTTCCAACGGAGGTTGCCTTCGGTATGGCAACCCGCTCCTCCATGCAGGCGGCGATCAATCGATTGGTGGCCCGCAAGGTCACTGAGATTGTGGCGGTGCCGCTCTTTGTCAGCTCACATAGTTCCGTGATCGACAGCATCGCCTATCTTCTCGGATCGCGTTCGCAAGAGCCGGAAGACCTGAAGATGTTTGCCTCGATGGATCACGGCGGCGGAATGATGGTGATGAATCACGGAGCAATGGAGAAAGACTCCGCGATGACATTGGAGGCGACGAAGCCGATATCCGCTTCTGTCCCGATCCGCATAGCGTCCGCGCTCGATCGCCATCGCATTGTCGCCGCGATACTGCGCGACCGAGCCGCATCGATTAGCCACGATCCCGCACATGAAGTTGTGGTCCTCGTCGCGCATGGCCCCGTCCCCGACGACGAGAACAAACTCTGGCTTGCGGATATGAGTGCCCTCGCAAACGAGATGGGTCAACAAAGCCATTACGCCGGTTTCGAATGTGTGACGCTACGCGACGATGCAGAGGAACCGGTGCGAAACGCTGCGACCGAACAACTCCGTCAGAAGGTTGAACAGATTAGCAAAACCGGGAACACGCCATTGGTCGTGCCGCTGTTGCTCTCCTATGGCGGCATCGAGGGCGGCTTACGCAAGCGGCTTGACGGCCTGAACTACAGGATGCCGTCGCAAGCGTTGTTGCCGGACAAACGCATCGTCGATTGGGTGATCGAGGCAGCCCAGATACCCGAAATCCAGTCCGCTCGAACACCGCAGTAGGAGATGCTCGCCATGTTGTCACGCACTGTTCCTCAACCAATCGGACGCGTCAGGCGAACTGCCTGGATCGCGGCTATCGCCGCAGCGATCGCGATCTTTGCCGTGTTAGCGTGGCGAGGCAACGTTTCTGTCGGGAACCCAAACCCACTTGCGCCGCAGACAAGCCAGTCGGCAGCCGTCTTCGATATTGCCGTGCTGGTTCTCCGCGAGGGGCTGGAATGCATTCTTGTACTCGCGGCCATCACCGCGGGTTTGACGGGGGACCGTCAGAGATACCGCAGTCCCATTGCGGCCGGCGCGGGGTTTGGCCTGTTGGCGACGCTGGTGACCTGGTGCGTTGCCGTGCGCATACTCGACGACATCAGTGGCAAAGTCTCGGCGCTCGAGCTTCAAGCGGCAACCGGACTTCTAGCCATTGTGGTCCTGCTGATCGTCATGAATTGGTTCTTTCACAAGATTTACTGGACGGGATGGATCTCCCTTCACAATCGGAGGAAGCGGGAGCTGTTAGAGGAACGCGATACGCACGACTCTGCGCGCAAACTGGTCTTTGGCATGGGTCTGCTCGGGTTCTCTTCGTTGTACCGGGAAGGCGTCGAAGTGGTTCTGTTCCTGCAAAGCTATCGGTTACGGCTCGGCAATGAGCCTGTGTATCTGGGTGTCCTGCTAGGCTCAATGTTCTCCGGGCTAGTGGCCGTACTCACCTTCGTCGCGCATCGCAAGCTGCCCTATCGCAAGATGCTCGTTTTCACCGGCGTGCTACTTGGATTGGTTCTCTTCGTCATGGTGGGAGAGCAGGCGCAAGAGATGCAGTTGGCCCACTGGCTGCGTACAACTCCTATTCGCTGGTTGACGGGACGAATCCCCGGATGGCTGAATTTGTGGTTCTCGATCTTTCCCACGATTGAGACGTTGGCCGCGCAAGCGATCGCCGTTGTCCTCGTGCTTGGATCGTATCTTTTCGCCCAACATCAACTGTTAGAGAACCCTAGCAAAACAGGGACACAATAGTCAGCTCAACCGTGATAGCGCTGTGCAATAGGGAGGTTCCAATGTCAGTTGTTCCCAAGTTTGTCACCGACACAATGGAGCGAATGTTCTTTCGATCTGCTGCCGTTTCCGCGGTGACTCATCTGAGCGGTCACTTCCGGCTCACTGAAATTGCTGGCGAGAGCCTAAAGCGAGAGAAATGGATCCCCGGTCAGAAGGTGCAGTTCCATATGGGTGGCCTGCAGACCCGAACCTACACACCGATCTCCTGGGACCCGGTGGAAGGAACGGCTGAGTTCATCATGTTTCTACACGGCAACGGTCCGGGATCCGAGTGGGCCGAATCGCTCAAGAAAGATACGCCATGTAGTCTCATGGGTCCTCGCAGCTCTCTCGATTTTGCGGAAGTTGCTGAAGACGCGATCTTCTTTGGAGACGAGACCTCCATCGCTGCCTCAGTGGCGCTTCATCGCAGCCGCCGGGAGACGCAGCAAGCCCGTTTTGTCTTCGAGGTCTCCTCTCTCGTCGAGTCAGCGGAAGCCATTCGGCGCATCGGGCTCCCAAATGCCAAGCTCGTCAAGAAAATTCCAGACTCTTCCCATCTTGCCGAAGTGGATCAGACCCTGATCGATGGCGCATCGGGCTTAGTAACGCCCAGATGGATCATGACCGGAAAAGCGCAGTCCATCCAAGCCCTCCGGGCAATGTTGCGCAACCGCCGCATGGACATGGCTCAGCTCAAGACCAAGGCATATTGGGCCGAAGGCAAGACTGGCTTGGATTGAAGCGCGCCTCGGTTCGCGGCAGCTAAAGAGAAGATGCAGTTCTCGAAGCGAATCGCTTCGACGTTAGAGCAGATACCGTAAGAGTCTTTTGGCGAAGCCTTGCGGTACCTGGGAGATCGAAACCTTCAAGTCGGCAGGCGAGAGCGAGCAATGTCGTTCGCCTGCAACTTCCATAGCCGGAGAAGTTGCATGACCATCCTCAGCGTCTTCCACATCGAGCCAGTGTTCCGTGCCATCTGTCGGTGGACCTCCTCCTGCTGGCGGTTGGATGGTTCGACGCGATCGCCCGAACACCCGCCTGAACTGACGCTTCTTTCCTACTATGCCCTCCGGCCGAAGGATCTTACCGAACTTCTTCGGCAAGCTTGGGCATTGGAGACAGTACGTCCGATCGAAAGCCTGATCAGCCTGTTGGAGCGCAGACTGGACAATGTCGTGTTTCGCATGGGCTTCGCAGGAAGCATTCCTGAGGCCAGAAAGCTGATCGCACGCGGGCACATTCTGGTCAATCGTTATCGCCCCAAGAACATCGGCATGAGTCTCTGGCCTGGAGACGTTGTTCATTTCGCCGTCACTCCATACGACCAGTGTTCGGTTTCTCATCATTTTCGCCCGAGGCCGCTCCCGTCCTACCTGCAGTATCTGAATCCATGCACCAGAGACCGGGGAATGATGCTCTCAGTTCCGAACCTCGGCCATTCTCCCTTATTGTCTTGCAGATCCCGTTTCAACCCTGCCTGCCCCGGCAGCGAACCGATTCCAGGAGGAATCCATGGATGATTCACGTATCCTTCTCGCCCACTCTCCACAAGGCGCCATCTTTGCCTGCCAATGCGGTGCAATTCACGTCACCGCCGGTGAACTCGCGTACTCCCTCTCTTTGGAGGAATTCGTCATCATGCTGGAACTTCATCATCAGGCCATCGATACTCTCGAACAGCACCTCGTGGCGGTCCGTGAGTTGTGCCGACACCCGAATCCGGTCTCAGACGACAACACGGCGATTCAATAGTGCTGAGGCATCATGGCGAAGAACCACATTCAGTTTTCTCACCGCTACCCTGCGGCGGCATGTTCATTTCAACAGACTCGCTTAGCTCGCCTCGCACGAGCGTTATCACTCGCATCGGAGAGCGCGCAACTCTCCCCGAGGAAGGAGAACTGCTTAACGCGGGAATCGGGAAACATGCCTCAAAAGAAAAATGGCCCGAAGCCTCGGGCCGTTTTTTGTAAAGATGGGCTCCTGGTTACGCTGCCGCAGCAGGAACAAAGCCATCACAACCGCTGATCGGTGTGACCTTCAGGTGCAAGGCTGCGTGCTTCGGATGACCGCATTCGTCGAGGACCTTGAGGTCCGCCTGATGGCTGCTCACGATGCTGATCAGTACGTCTGTCTTGTGCTGCTCCCCGAAGTGATTACAGAGACCGCATTGTCCGTTCTGAACTGTTTCCATATTGTTTCCTCCGTTGTCTGACTGTTACAGGAACCACGATAGGATGCCCTTTATTTTGTGTAAATTGCGACCAAATTAGGCTCAGATATTTGGGACTCGAACGGTCCCCGACTCTAACCGCTAGAAGCGACAAGGGCTTACGTCGTTGGGGCGGCGAAACCCGATAGAAATCGGGTTGCGCGTTCTATACATTTTGTCCTATTCGGCGTATTCATTGACCTGTTTTGTAACACCCGTCCGCAGGGCAGATCACTGGCGAGAAGCCGATTTGAACGAAGCCGCTTCGGTTCCATGAAACGGATTAGTCGTGTCCCGCCCAACGATCCGCTGACAAACAGCTACCGCGCAGTTGGTCTTCTCCCGGTCTGAGAGGACGGTCGTGTATCAAGACAAGCTTTCTGTCACTCAAATTAGATAAGAACTGGGGAGCGGAGTAATAATCCCGTAGCACTTGAGGCTCTCCGCCTCGTCCTGGGCCAACTTTGCCTCGATACTGCTCCACAGGCAGACGTTACGTTGGTTCAGCGAACTTTCTACCGAGAGGCTGCGGCACCTTCCTGGGCGTCGATGGCCTTGAGCATCGTTGCAACTTCCTTGACCTTGCCCGTGGCAACTACTGTCCAGACGTTGCGGTAGAAGCGCATCACGCAGCGCTGCCACTTCGCTTCGGGATAGAAGCCGCGAGGTTCTCGGCCAGACCAAGGCACTTGTCCGAGACGAACAGCTCAACGCCCTTCAGGCAACTCCGATTCGCGACCAGCACGAGACGTTCTCACCTCGCAGCCCCAACGCGGGTTCTGCTTTATTCAGCTACCAAATGCCTGAGCGAGGAACTTGAATTGCTTTCGGAGGTACCATTCGAAAGAATGGTCGTCTCCAGCTTGATGCCAGCGATCCCTGGCGGTTCTCCAAACCGTTACAGAGATAGCGGCGACGAGACGCAAGCCGTTTGCCTCATGCCGAGGGTATCGTTTTACTAGAGCTTCATAAATCAGCATTTCGACGTGGACGTAGGTCATCTGCTTGCGTGCTCGCAAACCTTCAGTCGACTGCATCAGGTTGTCGATCGCCAGCGAACTGGAATCGACACGCTCCCGGGCCATGTTTAGGAGGCATAGCTGGACAGCTTCAGCAGGCGATAAAGATGGGAACGCGGCTTAAATCGGGTGTGACGCCTGCCGGGGTCCAAGTTGCTTCGGGATCGCTCCAAGCTGCTGAAAAGCATCGAGCGTGTTCAGCTCGTCCCAATGCTCGACGAACTTGTCGTCTTCGAAGCGCCAGATATCGATGGAACGGATCGTGATCTCGGCGCCGGATGCGGGGATGCCGAGGAATGGTCCTGTGTGGCGAGCGCGATAGGTATAGCGGCCCACGACACGGTCGCCCGCGGTCAAGGCGTCTTCAACCGTAACCTTTGTGTCAGATAGGGTATCGAACCAGTGCCCCATGAGCTTGATCAGGCCGGCACGACCCGGCTCAGCAAAAGCGTTATGGTTCACGTAGTCTTCCGTGAACAGTTCCACGAAGTGGCCAGCGTTGTGGCTGTTCATGATGTCGGCAAACAGGTATGCCAAATCGACTGGGTTGCGCATAGAGTTTCCTCGGTTCCTTCGTAAGTTGGTGCTGGTGGACTGAACGTAAGGCCGCAGGAACGTCACGGCCCTCCTACAGAGAAAAACCATGATTCGTCTGGGCGGAGACGTTCCTTAGAAAACGTGGATCAGGAACAGACCGACAACAATCATCAGCGTGCAGGTAACGCCGTGAACGGAGATGGCTGTCGACTTTGGCCCACCTGAGAGCAGAACATTGCACATGTCGCCGAAAGCAATGAAAGACAAAGCCAGCAGGGCGATACCTACCGTACGGGGATCCGTGGTGAGCATCAGTGTCAGGACGACCAGTCCAGACCCGATGTCTCGAATTCCTTTGAGCCGAAGCCACGCACGGGTGTCAGGGTCGGGTGATGGCAGTTTCAGTCCGAAGCCTCCCATTACGCGTTCTGGCGACAGGATGTAGAAGGTGCCGATGATGGAGATGCCAACGGCCAGAAGACCAGCGATCGCGAGCGGGATAGTGATATGCATTGTGTTTACTCCTTTGATAAAATCTAGCAACGCTATAATAGATGTCGCGTGTTACGCCGGAGATTCAACCATCCTCTGAAAATGTTGTTCCGCCTCTGTCCGAAATGGATGATCCGTGGCGCACGGAAATATTACGAGTCGTTGAACCTAGGGAGGCCATCAGGAAAAAGAGCAGTGCTATTCTTTATATTGGTGGTAGACGACGTGACGACAAGTCGAATTGCGGAACGAAAAGAGCGTGACAAACAAGCCCGACGCGCGCAAATAATCAGCGCGGCACGACGGATTGCGGAGCTGGAGGGCTGGGCGAACGTCACGGTTCGCCGGCTATCCGAAGAAATTTCCTACAGCCAGCCCGTTCTGTATGCGCACTTCGGAAGCCGGGAAGGAATCCTCGCTGCGATTGCGGTCGAGGGATTCGGGGAATTGGGCATAGCGCTGGAGAAGGCACGGAAACGGGCCAAGGGCGGAAACGCGGTTGAGTCCATTGTTGCCGCCTACCTGCAATTTGCCGCAGCTTCGCCGGCCCTCTACGAAGTGATGTTTTTGCTCAACCTCAGTGTCCCATTCGGTGAGGCCGACACGCCCCCTGAGTTGCGGTTCGGCTTCGCCCAACTCTTGGAACTGTTTCAAGGCCAGAGCGCAAGGGCGGAGCTTGTAGCGGAATTGTTCTGGGCGAGCCTTCATGGCATCGCCGACCTCACAAGGACCAAGCGATTGCCACCCAGCCGCCAGAGGGAGCGCGTGAAGAAGCTCGTTGAGCTCTTTACATTTCCTGGCTGATACGCACAGGAAGTCTTCGGGAGGCCGACCAAAATGTGTTCGGCGGACCGCAATAACCCTGGGCCCTAGCAAGCAGTGCCGGAGAACCTCTCAGTACTCTCGGTTCACGGCGGTGTCGACTCGATGCGGTCGCGAGGTCCATCTATTTCCTCTGCTAGGTCGCATCGGCCTTACGGACATAGTGGCTTGGCGGCGCACCGATGGTTTTCTTGAAGGCCCTGCTGAACGACGCTTCCGATCCATAGCCGAAGCGAAAGGCTGCCTCGGCTATCGTGGCCTTGCCCCGGCTCAGCCAAAGCTTGGCTTGGGACATCCGGACGCGCCTGAGATAGTCGGCCGGCGTGCTTCCGGCAACCGCCACGAATTTGGCGGCAAACGATGCCCGGGACGCACCCATTACTTCAGCAAGGCTCTCAATCGTCCAATTGCGCTCTGGATGCTGATGCATCGCGACAAGAACACGGCCGATCTGCCGATCCCTAACGGCAGCGATCCAGCCTTCAGCCGAGTTGTGGCCGTACTCGACCCAAGAGCGGATAATTTGTGCCGCCAGCACGTCCGCCAGCCGCGAAACGATGCCTGCTCCTCCTACGCGGTTGGACGCCATCTCCCGGGCCAGCGCCTCGAGCAGATATCCGGTATCGGGTTCGTGCCGCATCAGTTCGTTGGCGCGAAGGATGTCGGGCATCAACGCGAACAAGGGATGTAGTCTGTCTAGATTGAAGCGCATCGAACCATTGAGCAACAAATGGCGTGCTTCGGACTGCTCGGCTCTCGGATCATATCTGGCGGTGCCTAGCGGTTCGCATCGCCACAGGGGAAACGGAGTCGACACCGCGTCGGGCGCACTCGCCAGTGCATGCGCATCCCCGCGTGGGATAAGGACGGCGTCGCCGGACAGAAGCTCCATCCACTCGCCGGTTGGTCGTTTCAACCAGCACCCCTTCCCTCCGATGAAGTGGAACATTGCGTCGCCCTTTGCCGGAAAGGCGAACGCCCATGCGCCCTCTAAGTGCCGTCGCCCATAATCAAGGCCATCCAGACGCAGGTCGCGGAGGATTTCGGTCAGACGATCGCCAGCACCATTTTCAGACGAATTGTCATGCATTACAGACTTCATAACATAGAAACGCCAACGCGAATAGCTATATTCAAAGCCGAGGCGCTCGCCGGGTGTCGTCGATCGAAGCTGGAGGATTTATGTCATTGGAAGAAGATGTGCGGTATCTGAAAGACCGCGCCGAAATTCATGAGCGAACCACCATGTACGCGCTGGGTCAGGACTTTCACCAACCTGGATGGGAGGATCAGGATTCTTACCAGCAATGGTCGGAGGTTTTCGCCGACGATGTCGAGTTCGACGTCAGCGATACGGGGCATATGGAGCCGGTCGGCCTGACCACTTATATCGAATTGATGCGCGGCAGGCGGCCGGATCAGCCGGGCATCGAGCAATATTTCAACCTCTGGGCGCACCTGGAACATCCGGTCAGGATCACGATCAACGGGGACGAGGCAAGCTCGATCGCGCTTCATATCCACATGCACGAGACCAAAGAGGGGGACGGCAATAGTTTTCTCGTCGGTTATTGGCTCGACCACTGGAAGCGCACGTCACGCGGATGGCGGATCGATCGGCGCCGCCTGAAACAGCTTTTCATCCATACGTTCCCGCTCATGGGCATGGAGAAGTCACTTCTCGGCCTGAAAAGCAGTTTCAGACCGGCCGAAGGGTTCGACCTTTCCTGACGGTATGGACGCCCGCTTCAAGGACACGTCCCGTTGGCCGGCAGTGGCCACGCATGGGGCGCTTCCGGTTATGCAAAGAGCCTGACGCTGCGAGGAACGACGGCAAGATGCGGAGGGGCCGGAGTTGATCCGGCCCCGGTTTATCGGTGTGCTCTTTCCTAGGTATTCAGACGCACCATCCAGCCGCGCGGATCTCTTCCTGCCCTGAGGGGTATGGGGAGATGGAGGCGGTTCTCGCTTCCATCTCCTCGTAATTACTCGTTATCGCCAAATAAGAACGTGGCTCGTACACGTGGTGAGGACGCTTCCGGTCGCTGACGATAGTCGATGTCTTCACACGGGAGTCGATGGCGATCGAAGTAGGACAGAGCTTGAAGGGGGACGATGTGGTCCGAACCTTGAACAGGCTGAGGCTCGAGCGTGGCATCCCAAGGTGCTGTTCCGCTACAACGGCAGCGAGTTCGCTAGTCAGGCGATGGACGTGTGGGCCCACAGCAACGGGGTCAAGATCGACTTCTCTCGTCCGGGTAAGCCTACGGACAACGCGTTCGTGGAGAGCGATTTTACGTCAGCCCATATCCAAGAAATGTGTCTCTGCCTACTTACCCTTTAGAAGGCCCAACTGAGCGAGGCTTGTACCGCTAGCGGTGATGGCTTCTTCATTTGACCTCGGGGTCCAGCCCAAAATGCGCTCGGCCTTCTCGTTCGACGCGTTCTTCTTGATGCCCAACTCTGGCGAGATTGCTTTCATGTCCGCGATAAAGAGAGCCAGAAAACGCACGATCCAGTCTGGTATCTCGCGGCTAGGAACACGCTTTGCCATCGAACCCATATTTTTCTTGAGAATTGTGCCGACATCGAGCAGCGAGATGAACTCTCCAGCTGTGACGAGGAAGCGTTCTCCGTTTGCAGCAGGGTTTGTCATTGCTCGGAGGTGCATGTCAGATACATCGCGAACATCCACCACTCCGAAGCTGATACGAGGACAGGCGGGAACTTCCCCATCAAGCAGTTTCTTCACGATGAGAATAGAAGTTGAGTAGTCAGGACCGAAGGTAGGACCGAATATGCCGACAGGATTGACCACGGATAGTTCGAGCTCACCGCCTTCGCGCGCGATAAAGTCCCACGCGGCACGCTCCGCAAGTGTCTTGGATTTCGCATAGGCGCTGACACCTGCACCGTCGACGTTTGTCCACATGGTCTCGTCGAACGGAGCCGTTTGCGGTTTATGGCCATATCCGATGGCGGCAAAGGAAGAGGTCTGAACAACTCTTTGCACACCTGCGTCGCGGGCGGCCCGGAGAACGCGAAGAGCGCCTTCACGCGCCGGAAGAATCAACTCGTCTTCGTGCTTCGGCACGGATGCTGGAAAGGGTGAGGCTACGTGCAGAACAAATCGACATCCGGCAACGGCTTCTGTCCATCCCTTGTCCTGCATCAGGTCGGCTTCAAAAAATGAGAGGGCTTCTTGGCGCGGAGTACCTGCGGCCTTCAGCATCGCGCGAATATCCGCTACACGCTTGAGCGAGCGCACCGTGGTGCGAACCGGATAGCCCGCACGGAGCAACTGATCGATGCAATGGATGGCAACAAAGCCCGAGCCGCCGGTGACGAGAACCGAATCGATTTTCATGAAGCAAGTCTACACTATAAACCGAACGTTCGCTCTAGTCGCTGTTCGCAACAAGCTTCCAGAGCTTATCGGCGATTTCCAATAGCAGAGATTCAGGGAGCTTCTTGCTCTGGCTGGCGAGGCGGTTAATGGTATTCAATGTTAATTCCTGAATGACTTCCGCAGGCCAATCATTCAATACGCCGCCCTTTGACCTGCCGGAGAACAGACGGGCGTAGGCCTTTACACGCACAGTTTCTTCACTGCTTCGTGTCTTGCAGTTGAAACCGGCATGCTCGTATTGCTCATAAAACCGCATCTCGCGCTGATGTTTCCGGTAGAAGTTGTAGGCGTTCAGACAGCCACGCAGGAACGTCTGGCGGGGCTCCTCTTCCGGGGAAAATCCAGCGAGCAGGGCTTCCAGCTTCAGGCCGCGAATGTGCTCGTAGAGCGCCTGGATGATCTCTTCCTTGCTGGAGAAGTGGTGATAGATAACACCGGCGCTGGCTCCGGAGCGCTGGGCGATCAAGGACATGGGAGCGTCATGGAAGCCACGCTCCACGACAATGTCGAGCATCGCCTCGAGTATGGCGTCACGCTTTGATGGTTTCGCCTTCATTGCCATTTTTCTATTGTTCCACGTCAGAGTCGCTGGAGCCCTGATGAGGGCAGTCGGAGTCACTGATTACGACGGCTATTGATTCTTTAATGCACCGGGCTGTGGATAGCGGTGATTTGCGCGGTATGTAAGCGGTATGGACATGCTGCGTGCCTTGGCAGGGCTGTGGGCTGTGGCCCCGTCGGACGATTGGGTGGCTAACGCGAGAAAAATGGCGGAACTTTGCTGCTAGGCGCGCGTCGGGTCTAAGCAGTGCAGCGCCGACGGAAACTGCCGGCCGACCAGCAGGAAAATGCACTCAAGGCGTGTTTTAAAGAGGTCTGAAACGGAGGACGAATCCGCTCGTGTGCGCGATCTTCTGTCAGCCGCAAACCGGAAGGCGTTTTATGAGGGACCTCCCCGAAAACAGCCTATCTGGAGCTCAATCACGAACTTGCCGAATTGCGCTCAAGCGACACGGCGCTCAACAGCGGCCTGACAATCGCCTCAATTCTGACAGCCATTTCCTCCGCTGGAATACCATCAGAGGTTTCAAACCAACTTCGCGCACAGCCGAAGATCGCCCATGCAGCGGCGGTCGACACCAGCTCGAATCCGGCGCCGGCCTCCATTGAGACGCCACGGGCCCCTCTCCGAAGCAGGTCTTCCACAATTGGAATGATGGCACCTTCGAGAGCCATCCTCGGCAGCTGGCCCGGACAATAAAGTGCTTCAGTCAGATAATCACAAACGCCCAACGCGATTTCCCTCAGATTCCCATTTCCGTCGGCAAATGTGAGACCTCTGCGCTCCGCCAGCTCTCCGAAGCGTTTAGTGGTCATCGCTTGCAAGAGCGAATTCTTGTCTGGGTAGTGCAGATAGAAAGTCGTTCTGGTCAGCGTGGACTCTTCAACAATCTCCTGGACCGAGATGTCCTCGAAGGGCTTGTGGGTCAATAGGTTAGCCAAAGCATCCATTAGCATCCGGCGGCTTCGCATGATGCGGGGATCGGTTGCATCGGACGTTCCGTCAAGGGAGGTGGAAGGCCTCATCTAACGAGCATAGCTCTCTTCCAGAGGAATCGGTTCAAATAGTGAACATCCGTCTGATAATGCACAAATGTTTCTTAGTTTGCAACTGTAAATTAATTGAATCAGTGCCAATACGATAGCCATCAGTTCACGTACAGGAGACTTCCCACCCATGCACACACTTCTTCACGTCGACTCAAGTCCACTCTATGGTCAGTCCGTTTCGCGCGAACTCACCAGCGCGTTCGTTGCTGAATGGAAATCGGCCCATCCGGAAGGAACGGTGGTCTACCGGGATCTGAGCGCGACATCAATCCCACCCCTCAACGCAGACTGGTTAGGCGCAGCCTTTACGCCGAGCGAGGCGCGGACTCCGCAACAAGAACAGCTCTTAGCATGTTCTGACAGCTTGATAGCCGAGCTGGAGCAGGCGAAGGAATACGTTATTGGAGTGCCAATGCACAACTATAGTGTTCCTTCTGTCATGAAGCTCTGGATCGATCAAATCACTCGCGTCGGCAAAACGTTCTCTCATGCAGGTGGAACTCAGAAAGGCCTGCTTCACGGCAAAAAGGCTACTTTCATTATTGCCACCGGCAGTATTCACGATAGGCGAACGGAGTCACCTTCGTTTAACTTTGTCGAGACATACCTTGAGGCATTGTTTGACTTCCTCGGCCTAACAGATATGGCCTTCATAACGGTGATAGGAACTGGCGTACTCAACCATGGGCAGGATCGTAATGCGTTTCTGGCTCCCCACTTGCAGGCAGTGAAAGCTCAGGCGCAGGTTTCGTCGCATATGAAAGCATGATCTGCGTGCCGTCGAAAAGGAAACGCAAGGTGGCCATCCGGGCAAACTCTCGCAGTCGTTGAGCGCATTGGTTATTTGGCACTCATCAAGATCGCAGGTGACGAGGAGTGCGTTTACCGGGACGGACGTTCTATAGCGCCTATGTCCGCTATATACGCATACGCGCGATATCCTCATTGTTACGTGGTGTCGCCGCACTCGGCTGATCATCAGGAGCAACTATGCCCGCTTACCTTTTCGCTTTGCAGAGACATCACTGAACGCGATCGCCTTGAAGATTACTGGGCAAATGTGAAGCCAGCGTTCGAGGGCTTCGAGGCTAAGCCGCTTGTAGCCTACGCACCGTTCGAAATTCTTGAGGGCGCAGGAGGCGTCTTGGGAGTGGTTCTATTCGAGCTTCCATCCATGGTCGAGGCAAGGCGCTGGTACACAAGCCCTGCCTACCAAGAGGTCAAGAAACGCCGCGAAGGGGCTGCGAGCTTTGACCTCATTCTCGTAGAAGGCGCGATTGTACCGGCAGGAGAGCGAATGCCGGAGTGCCACCACTAACCAGCGAAATGCGAGGCGAACGGCAACACCGATGCCGGAAGACCGCGTTACTACGCTCTGTCAACCACGTTTCTCAAGACGTATGACATTGAAGTGATGGACACGATGAAACGGTGCCCATCACTTCGCTTCCTCAGCGCTGCAAGACGGCCAGGCTGACAGCCAGCAAGGCGAGGCTATAAATCACGTAGGCGATCAGTTGTTACGGCCCTAGACCCAAGGGATAGCGCGTCTCTGCCACGAACTCCGGGTCGGTCCAGCCGGCACCGGGAAACAGTGGAGCAAGGGCCATAGCGACAAAGTCGTCTGCAGCGAACGCTGCCGCAAACAGAAACATGGGCACGGTGAGGCATGAAAGCGAGACAACACGATCACTGAAAGCGAGCCGTTGAAAACTCCCATGAGCATCGTCTGACCGTTGTGAAATTTGGCGTGCGGAGGCCAGCGAGGATTGCGAAGATGCTGTCCGGCGGTAGCAGGAACGACCGCGTCGGCGACAAAGCCGCCGAAGTTAGGTGGTGCATGCTTGCATTCTGCGGCTGCCTCACGCGGCAATCCGAGTACGATCCTCAAGGAAGCTGCCACAGCCTACAAGGTGGACACGGACGCCATCGCTGCGAAAGTACGGCAGGAATTCGTTGCGAAGGAGAAAGCGAAGAAGCATCACAGTCAGCAATGAAGACTGGCAAGAAAGCGGTGTAACAAACGCGGACATTGTGCGGCGTTCTGCCGCCCGCTTTTTATGCTCAAAAACGCGCGGGAAGACTTGCAGCATGGCTTCAGGCAGTAACCTGCTGAAGCCTTCTTACCGCAAGGTATCGAATGTCTTCCGAACATCAGAAACAATTACTTCAGGTTGTTCCAGTGCGCCGAAATGCCCACCGTGCGCAGCCTCATTGAAGTAAACGAGATTGTTGTACCTCGCTTCAATGAGTCGCCGGGATTTGCGAACGGCTTCTTGTGGAAACATGGTGAATCCTGCTGGAACATGAATAGGTTTTGAGGGATTTGTGGAGGGATGCCAGTGAGAATTCACCATCTCCCAATATAGTCTTGCCGAAGAAGCGCCTGTGTTCGGCAGCCAGTACATCATGATGTCATCCAACAACTCGTCAAGGGTGAAGGTCGCTTCCGCGTTCCCGGGAGTACCGCAGGTGTCTTGGAACATGGCGTAAATCCAAGTAGCCAAACCGACCGGAGAGTCCGCCAGTGAATACCCGATGGTCTGTGGCCGGGTCGACTGCTCTTTGGCATAGCCGGACAGCTTATCCCAGAAGTCCTTTTCGCTGGCGAACATATCCTTTTCCTGGGGGGTCGCCTGCGCAATCTCATCCGGGGTAGGTTGCATCATGATGAAGTTCGAGTGAAAGCCAACGAATTGTTTCGGTTTCTTCTCCGCGATCGAATCGATCACCGCAAAGCCGAGATCGCCGCCCTGCGCCCCCCAGCGCTTGTAGCCAAGGCGGTCCATCAGCGTGATCCACGCGTCAGCAATCTGAGGAATGCTCCATCCGGTTGCGGACGGCTTGTCAGAGAAGCCGAAGCCGGGCATCGAGGGGATAACGAGATGAAATGCCTTGCGGGGATCGCCACCGAACTTTGCCGGATTGGAAAGTGGCTCGATCACCTTCCGGAACTCAAGAATCGAACCAGGCCATCCATGGCACATCAGCAGCGGCAGTGCATCGGGCTCAGGCGAGACGATGTGAAGAAACTGTATGTCGAGGCCGTTAATGTTCGTTTTGAAATGGCCAAAGCCGTTCAACAGGGCTTCGCACTTCCTCCAATCGTATTTGGTTCGCCAGTGGGCAACCAGAGCCTGAACCTTGGCAAGTTGAGGGCCTTGGCTGGTGTCGTCTACGGTTTCTCGCTCTGGCCATCGCGTATGGGTGAGCCGGTCGTGCAGATCGGCGAGCTGGCTTTGCGGTACGTTGAGGCGAAATTCTTCGATCTTCGTAGACATATGTGGCTCTCCTTTTGGTGCGCTGTTGGGGTCGGTCGCAGCAAAGGCAGGATGGCGTAACAAGAGCGCGGCACCGGAAACGAAGGTGCTTTGCATCAAAAACACGCGACGGTGCATGAACGATTTCCTCATTCCCTCTGTTGAGATTTGGAGAAGCTAACTATCCTTACCGCGGCTCGATCACATCTTCGAGCTCCGACCAGACGAAACCGGGGTACCGATCGTTATCGAGCGTTTCGTGGTGCGTGCTGAACATGCTTTGCATGTACTGGCTCTGCTGCCACTTTGCATACAGCTCGTTCTCGCCTTCAGGATGAGCGGCGCGCTCACGCTTGTTGTAAGCGCGCAAGTCCTCCAGGCTGCCAAGCCGCACGAGTTTGTACGGCGTCCCAAAAGTCTTTGCGGTGTAAGCGACGAGATCGTTCGGGCTGACCTGAAAACTCGCAATCCGCAAAGACTTCGGCGTATCCGGATCAAGCGCCGCCGCAGCAGTGAACGCAGCAGTGTTGTCCATGGTCGTGAAGTCGATGTGCCAGTCAGGATTTTCCCAGTACCCGACGACTTTCTCCTTGAAGTCAAGGAGAGGCACGTTATAGGTAAGGATTTCGGCGAATGCTCCGTTGAAGATGGCCGTCGATGCGATAGGCGCAACGTCCAGCGTCTGGTGGAACTCGCGGCGAAGGTCGAAGTTCCTATTCTCTCCGGGCGTGAGCGCGGTGAAGTCCGTCGAGAAATCTGACGGGATGAATTTCGGAATGGCTGCCAGAATAGCAGCCTCAAGCAGGACCTTCTGCCTCTCCACAATCACGTCATGAAGTCCAGCAAGGACGGACACGACGCAAGTTGCCCCTTCCATCGCCTCAGCTACATCAGATGCCGTGGCCAGATCGACCTCAACTGCTTTGCCCCCAAGCCGTTCGAGTTCAGTTATCTTGCGCCCATCGGTTGCCGTCCTTACGAGGGCCACAACCTCCGCACCACGTTCGCGAAGCGCCCTCACAAGGCGCATTCCCAGATTCCCCGTTGCTCCTGCCACCGCAATTGTTGGTGCCATCTTTTTCACTCGCTCCCGTGCCGTCGCAGTCTGTTGCTTGAAGTGGCCCCATGATTACAGGCATGGGAATGCCTAGTGAGCGACGCAGTCGACCGGCGAACGGCCTGCATCATCCATGTCTGAATAGATGTTGGAAGTGACCAGTGGTTGCAAAGTAACTTAAGGTTTTTTTTATTGCAGATCGCGGGCTTTTTATAGCACTCCTCTTAGGGGTCGATACCTGAGGCGACGCGTTCAGTCCTGCCCACAGAACTTGGATCGTTCGTTCCATCACCGTCTCCGGATTGGGCAAATGCGGGAGCTCGCCTTGCGTGACCAGAACCTGTGTAAGCCCAAAGATGCAGAACCACCATGTGCGTGCATCGAGTGGAGGCTTGGCTGCATTCCCCTGTCCGACCGAACAGGCGATAAAAACGTCGACCAGACGATCGAAGAGGGGCCGACCGATCTCGTTGATATAGTCACCGGCCCGGATCCCGTTTCGGTCTTCTGGCCCGAAAAACACAATCCGAAAGTGCTGCGGATGGTCGAGGCCGAATCGGACAAAGGCTCGTGTCGTCTGGAAGAGGCGTTCATCAGGGTCAGTTGTCGCGCTTAACACCGCATCGAACTCGATGACAAGCAGCGAAAATGTTTCCCGACAAATCTCCGCCAACAGGCTCGACTTATCTGGAAAATAACGGTAAAGACTCGCGTGCGCATAACCCATCTCTTCCGCGATCGCCCTGAGGGTCACATTCTCGTAACCGAGCTTCGAAAAAAGACGGCTCGCAACGTCGAGAATGTCCTGACGCCGTCTATCCCGCCGCTCTGCCTGTCGGCTCGTCGATTTTGTGGTCATTGGGCGATTGTACGTCCGAAGGAAGCAACGTGACCGCTGGTTGCATATGGCGTTGATCCACGATCCAAATGTCGTTCCTGGATTGCCCGATGTTTTGTACCAGTGGAGAGTTAAACAACTGCGATAAAGGCGATGATCCACTTTGCGATCTGCATAGACGCTCCTCTCCCCAGGATGGGGAAAGGACTTACAGGTAGCCCCACATCCTAAGCGGATGGGTGACTGTACGAACGCAAAGCGTCCCCCGGACTACCGACCAGGCTGTGACTTTCGCACGTCCACCCTTACAGATCCTTTGCATAGCTGGATGGATTCGGCGACGCGCTAGGATTTGCTGCACAGGGTAACAATAATTCGGCCTACGGGACGGGATCCGCAGGAGCGCCCTTTTCAAGGAAGACGCTCGACCTGAAAATGCTCGGACGAAGCCATGATTGCAAAGGCGCTCTGGGTCAAGGGACCTGGAGTAGGAGCGTCGCGCACGCCGGTTCACAGCCCCCTCGCCGATGGGATTCCAGTTCTTTACGCCGGGAGTCGAGGTTGGACAGAGAGCACATAAATAAGGTAGCCAGAGCTCGCTAAAGGACTCTGCCCCCGCGCGCAGCGCAACGATTCCTAACGGTCTTAGGCATTCTCGGTTGTGGAGACAGCCGAGTTCTCGCGATGCGTCTTCACCGGGACGCGTAGAGTACCTGCAAGTCATTTGTCTTTTGCTCAAAGAGATGAGCCGCCCCTTCGACCAGATGCGGGTCATCGAGGTGAATGCCCATCGTGGCGAGCAGCACTTTGGGATCAGCATCGAAACCGCGACGCAAGAGCGCACCATACTTCTCCGCGAAGCCAGGGTCGGAGTGGGCTTTGTCGAACAGCGCGACCGCGATCACTGAAGCATAGAGATGGTTCACGAGATAATGCGGGTCTTCGAACACAAGGGATTTGCGCATCCAGTTGCGAGAGGCGCCCGCGTCTGCCATCGGATAGAACTCATACGGCCGAAGCGTGCTCTGGAAGATCGCATCGACTTTCTCGCGGTCCAGCATCGCGTGCCCGGCGGCCTGCGTATAAAGGTTCTTTTCGAAGGAAGTCTCTTCTGCGGACTCAAATAACTCCAGTGCAATCTTGGAGAGCAGACGCTCCAGCGCATACTGGCGCTGACAAGTGTCGCGCATGCACTTCATGACGGCTACGTGGACACGATCTACGTGCTGCTCCCGATATGGCAGACGGAGTTCTCACTTGATTACGCGGCTCTCGCCGTTGTTCGCGCTGTCTACGTCGGGACATTGGCAGCGTTCCAGGTTCCGTCAACGCAGCTTGCGAAGCACTTGAATCCGCGAACGGTTCTCGCGCTCGGGACATTGTTCAGCGCAACTGGCTACCCAGTGGCTGGTCTCTCAGGCGGTCTCATAGGCTTGGTCGGCGCGCTGGCGTTGGCAGGCGTCGGCGGCAGCACCCAACATCCACTTGCCTCTGGCGCCGTGTCGCGTGGACGCGCAGCAGGTACATGGAGAGCAGAACAGCGCCGAAGGACAGCTCATTGAGGAGAAATGCCCAGCCAGTTGCTATCTTCGCGATACCACACCGGCCACAGCTGGTCCGATCATCTGGCCGACGACAAACGAAGTCGAGTTGAGTGCGACGGCATTGGGTAGGTGCTCGTTACCCACCAGCTCCCCAACGAAAGTTTGTCGCACGGGCGCATCGAGCGCCGCGGCGGCGCCAAAGACAAAGGCAAACACATACACATGCCAAAGCCGGACGTGACCTGAGATGGTCAGAATGCCCATGGGGCCGCAAGCGCCCCCATGGATGCCTGCGTGAGCATCAGCAGCTTGCGCTGGTTGAAACGGTCCGCGGCCAAACCGCTCCAGGGCAGCAACAGCAATTGCGGAGCGAACTGCAGACCCGTAACGATACCGACGGCAGTCGCGTCGTGGTGGGTCAGTTGCGTCAGCACGATCCAGTCTTGTGCCACGCGCTGCATCCACGTCCCGATGTTAGAGACCAGACCGCCTGCCATCCACAGACGAAAGTTGAAGTTCCTCAGAGCTCGGAATGCTCTGGAGAGCGGATTCTTCATGAGCGCCCCGGGGTGTTGCCTCCGTGAAACTGGCCGAAATGCCGCGCCGAGAACAGGCTGATGAGGAGTGCGCCAACCGCAAGCGCAAGAACGTCACCTGTCAATTCCAGATCGAAGTGTCCGACACGCACCACGAGCACGTAGCCGATGATCAGATTGAAAAATCCCCAGAGGATGTTGACCGTCGACGAAGAGAGACCTTCTCCGGACGGCTTTGCGAAGGGACTCTGGAAGGGCTGTCCCATCACCCCGCTGACACAATGCGGAACGGCGTTCGCTATGAAGATGCCGCCAAAGAAGTACGAAACAAGATGAATCCAGTTCATTGGTTAGAGCTCCTTTTCCCCAAGAGATCGATAATTTCTTGAGTCGTCCCGGTTTCTCCGAGGCGAGGAAATACATGAGAAAGACTGTACGCATGCGCCTCAGCCCGCGTATCCGTCATGGCGTCGATGGCAAGCGTCACATTGAAACCCGCATCGTACGCCTGGCGAGCCGTGGCCTCTACGCCCGTACCGGTGGCCACGCCCGCGAGAACGACCTGCGTCCCACCTTTCGTTTTTAGTTGAGCTTCCAGGTCGGTGTTCGCAAAGGCCCCCCAAGTGCGTTTTCTGATGAGGATGTCACCTGCCTGCTGATGCAGTTCGGGCATCAGTCCATCGAAGTCGGCGGGAAGCTCCCGGTGCCGTCGAGGCTCCTCTGTCCGTCCCGGAGCGGCCCCGGTGACATTAACCAGAACCACGGGCAGCTTCTGCCTGCGAAAGGCCTCGATAAGCTGACAAGAATGGTCGATGACACCTGCTATGGGATGGAGAGACGGTACGTCGCGAAGGCCCTTCTGAAGATCCACCACGATCAGCGCAGTTTGAGGGTCAAGTATGGTGGGTGGCACAGCATCCTCCTTTGAAAAGTAGCGACCGAAGTGTGGATGGCCTGCTTCGCGGCAGGACAGTCAATCACCGGCGAGTCGCGCAAGCAGGTGTATTGCTGTAGATACCTGCTTCTGTTCCTGGGGAGAAAGTTTCTGCTGGATGGCTTGCGCGAGCCAGTCCTGACGAGCGGCACGCCCGTCCTCGATCGATCTCTCACAGGCTTCTGTTAGTGACATAAGCGTTTTTCGCCCGTCGTTTGGGTCGGCAGATCCCGCGACAAATCCCATTTCTTCCAACGGAGCGATAACAGCACTCATTGACTGAGGACGCATCCCCTCCGCCCTGGCAAGGCTCGATACCGTTGCCGGGCCGTCCTTCTCCAATCGGAGAATCACTGCGATCTGAGACGAAGTGAAATCGTTCTGTTCGCCCTGCTGTCGGAGCTTCCGTTTGAGATTCCCGAACGTGGCGCGCAACTCTGCTGCCAGCGTGGACGCAAATGCCGCGTCTTTGGTGGGTATCGCTGTCTTAGCCATACCAAAACAGTAACCGAGTTAACAGTTTTCTGTAAAGTTTACCTGTGTATTCTTCTCGCAGAGTTGTTGTGAGGGTGGTGCGGAAGATTTCTGATCGTTCGAAAATGCCCCAGATCTCAACGGTTCAAGAGTGGAGCAACCCAGGCATGACTTCCAACCGGGTGTCTCTTCGCACCCTCTGCAACGGACCCGTCCAACGGGTTACGATGCAAACAGGAGCCGTTCATGCTCAACGAAACCGCGACCCTCAATCTCATCCTCACCGGAGCCACCGGCTTAGTCGGTGAAGGTGTGCTCTTGGAAGCACTCGAACACCCTGCCGTTGCTCAGATTCTTATGGTCAGCCGTAGGCCCTCCACCTTGGCCCATCCCAAGCTTAAAGAACTTCTCGTCCCCGACTTTATGCACATTGAGAGCGTCACTGCCCAGCTTGCCGGCTACGATGCCTGCCTCTACTGCGCGGGTATCAGCTCCGCTGGTATGAACGAGGCTGACTACACGCATATTACTCACGACATCACGGTGCACTTCGCCGAGGTGCTCGTCGCCCTCAACCCTCAAATGATCTTTATCTTCGTCTCCGGTTACCTGGCCGACAGCACAGAAAAGGGTCGTGTGATGTGGGCTCGTGTTAAAGGCCGCACCGAAAACAACCTCATGCGCTTGCCTTTTCAGCACGTCTACAGCTTCCGCCCCGGCTTCATGAAGCCTTTTCCAACGCAGCGCAATGTGAAGGGCTATTACAAGCTCATCACATTGCTCTACCCCATTCTCGACAAGCTATTTCCCAACTACGTCAGCACCATGCAGGAGCTCGGACTTGCAATGATCAAATGCATTCTGCGTGGCTACCCGAAGCCGATTCTAGAAGTTGAAGATATTAACCAGCTAGCAAGCTCCTGACTACCCTATTGAGACTTCCATTTTTCTAGCGCCGGCTAGGATACTCGAGTGTTGGTTGGGGTTGGCGTTGCAGTTTTCATGAGCATCGCAGCGGTGCTCGTAGCTGCGAGTAAGCTGCCTGCAGGATAAGTTACATGGAACGTGCTTATGGTGAGAAAGGGCCGTAGGCAGCCGAGGGGAAAGTGCAGGAAGGAGAACGCCTTCTGCCGCGCAGCCGGCGAGCGGGGGCCGGGAAAGGCCGGATGAGGGTGCAGGGAGAAACCAGCAAGGTTTCTCCCTGCGCGATTTTGGCCCGGAAAGACGAGGGACGGTGCAACACCGCCCCTCGCTGGATGTATAGCTAGGCCGCCTTCTTCGCGGTCTTAGCTGCTGTTTGTGGTACCTTCTTTGCCTTCTCCTTCGCAACGAACTCCTGCTTCACCTTGAGGGCGATGGCTTCAGTATCCACCTTGTAGGCAGTGGCGGCATCTTCGAGTATCGAGGTGGGATTTTCCCGCGAGGACGCCAGCAGGATGCTTGCTTCCACCAGTAGCTGGGAGAGCGTGCCTTCATCCGCACGACGAACAAACGCAGTCAGCGTTTTTGAGGTGTCGCGGGACTGCCAGCCGCCCTTGTCTTCGAGGGTTTGGGGAAGATCCCAATGAAAGAGAGTGCAGTAGGGTTCGATGCCGGCGTTGTGGAGCTCATCGAGAAGCCGATTGTAGAAGTCGAGGCCCTTGGGGTTGGGCGAGCCGTTGCCTGTCGGAAAGACGCGCGGCCAGGGGCAGGAGCAGCTTGATCGTAAGCGTTCTTGCGCGCGGCCAGAGCCGTGCGGCGCGTAGCCGTGTCAGGCGAAGCGATCTCTTTGCCGCCCTTTCCCAGAAATTCGATCGTTCGGTCGTAACTGTCGGAAAGGCTCGCTTCCAGCGGTATCGTCACCGCATCGCGATACCTCTCAGCATTCTGTGAGTAACCGTGGGTACCTCGCCTTGAAGCTGCTGGGCAAGATACGCATATCGGCCCAGGGACGTAATCTCGGCTGGCGGCACCAGCCGTAGCCGCTGTGCCATGGCAGTATCCAACTGCGCCTGTGCAGCAGCAATCTGGTCGCCGCCGGCACGGAGTGCCTGGTCATCAATATTCTCCAAAGCCTGCACCTTGATGTAAGCAAGGTGGCGTTGCAGGGCGATGAAGAGTTCGTCCGCTCCATCAAGACCGTGGGCAAGCTGCGCGACGGAAGCATTCGGAAGCTGCTTGATTTTCTCTGCCACCAGCGCTTGCAAGGGTGCCCGCGAGGAGAGTTCGGCGGCCGCACTTGGAAAGTAAAGCGTAGGAGAGATCCGTGCGTCATCGAGCGATGGGGCTTTGCTTTGGGCGAAGGCCAAGCCAGCCTGTGAGATGAACATAAGGACAAGGCCATACCGCAACATTCTCTGCATAGCTCACCATACGCAAAGTATGGTCCCTAGGTTCCGAATCGGACAGGTAAGTCCGCCCATGTGATTCCCAAATTGCAGACCTGGTATCGGGGAACTCGGCATTTCGCAAGTGCGCCGATTACTGGAGGCAACCGCGTTTCACAGGACTAATGTCCCGCTGTAGGAGCCACGCCCTTGCGCTATGAGCGCATTGGTCTGAACGCGTCCAGCGAGACGCGACGGCTCAATTATGCAACTGAGGCAGCTTTGTTAGGATGAGTTGGATGGTATTCCGCAAGCTTCTCATCAGAATCAGCACGATCATTATTCTTGTGTGTGTATTGGCTGGGGTTTGTGGATTTGCCTACAACGAGCTAAGCATTCGCCACTATCGTGCGATCGCTGGAGTTCCTGGCAAGCTATACAACATTGGCGGCCATCCGATGCACCTGTACTGCACGGGCGAAGGCTCCCCAACGATCGTGCTGAGTTCAGGGCTCGGGGATGACTTCACGAGCTGGGCGCGGGTGCAGCCTGCGCTTTCACGGCAAACCAGAGTTTGCTCGTACGATCGCGCCGGCTTTGGCTGGAGCGGATCGCGTCCCGGCGTTCAGGATGCGAACGCGATTGCCTCGGAACTCCATCAACTCATCGGGGCGGCCTCTATCCAGAGGCCGTTTGTTCTGGTGGGACACTCGATCTCAGGAATCTATCTGCGGTCTTACGCGGCGCACTATCCTGGCGATCTGGCCGGGCTCGTGTTCGTCGATGGAGCTACGCCGCTGCAGGACGACCGCATTCCTAAGGCACTGGTAAAGATCCAGGACGACCAGCGTCGTGAGATGCCGTGGCAGAAGTTGCTTATGACGCTGGGCTGGTATCGGCTCCATGGAGACTGCACATCCATTCCCCCGGGCTTTGAAGCTGACAGCGCATGGATCAAGGCCGACTCGTGCATTCCGTCTCAAATGGCCGCAATAGAGAATGAACTCGATGCAGAACGGGCTTCAGGAGAAGAGACGATCCACGCAGGACCCTTCGGTGATCTTCCCGTCCTGATTCTTTCGCGCGACCCAACGGTACTTTCTTCTAACTGGCCCGCTTCTGTCGCGAAAGCGAACTCAGTCGTCTGGAACCAGATGCAGGAGGAATCAAAAGCTCTGTCCACTCAGAGCATCCGCATCATCGCCAAAGGCAGCGACCACTACATCCAGAACGATAGGCCTGATCTGGTGATTCGGGAGATCACAGCGTTCGTAGCGATGATAAGAAAGCATCAATCCTTCCCTGATAATCATTCAACGACCGAGGAGTGAACGCGGGACTGTGCACGGTCGCTGTTCATCAGGCCTTCGAAGATCACCGAGCCGGCAGGATGGGTCACGTTCCTGACCGCAGACTCATTCCGCGCGGTCGTGGCATTAGCTGCCGATCGCGGGAAGGACCAGCAGCCGGCTGCTGAGGTCAACCGATCTGAAGGCCCAAAGCCTTCGCGTAGATGACCGGATTGCCGTACTCGCGGATGTCCGTGATGTGCCCATCGGAGATTGTGAAGCGGAAGACGTAAAGGTTTCGGTAGGGCTCACCGTTCGACTTCCGGATCAGGTCACCACGGCCCTCCACGAAGACAGTCCTGCCATCGTCTGTGAGGAATGTCTGCCGATCGGTGATAACGGATCGCGTGAAATTCTCAAGCACCATGCCGAGGTAACCCAGTACCGCATCTTTCCTTTTGAAAACGCGTTCCGGGTCTGTTCCACCAGCCAAAGCGTAAGGGATGGTCAGGTTTACTTCTTCGCTGAGCACAGGGGGTGCGATCGAAATATCGCGGTCGGAAAGAGCGCGGAAAAACTGCTCCACCGCGTATTCGCTTGCTGACATTGTCCTAGACATATGCATTCTCCTCAAGTTCGGGTTTAGTTCTAGCGCTCTGCTTTTACATAGCACTGCTATATATGATGTGAGCGCGAGGAGAAAGTTTCACCTTGCAAACGCGCAATGGTCCTCTAGGATCGGGCGGACTCATCGCAGCAAAGCCCGGACAGCTAGCTCAGAATCTGACTACGAGACGCGGCTTCCCGGGCGCATCCCAGGCCTCTTCCACCGCCGACAAAGGCACGGTGCGGGTGGCGATCTGGAGATTTCCAGACCTGCGGATCGCAAATACGTTCGCGATCGCGGAGAGCAGCTTTTCCAGAGGAACACTCTTCAAGCCGCTTCCCATCAGCTGGATTGAGGAGGAACGTAGTGCCGCGCCGGGAAGATCGATGCTCTCTTCTCCACTGGCGCCTCCCACATGAACGAAACGCACCGGCGTTGCGTCCTCGACGCTGCGGACGATGGCCGCCATAACGGTCCGTGCGCTCTTGCCCCAAAGGTAATCAAGGACGACGTTTACGCCGCCCGCGATAGCGTCCTTGAGGGCGGCTTCGTATTGCTTTTCCCCTGATGGGTGGAGCAGCCCCAGCTTAAATGGAACAAGGACATCGGCGCCGATGACCCGCAGCTCTTCCAGCTCTGCTTCATTGCGCCCCGTCGCAATCACTCTGCCTGCGCCAAGATGCTTGGCAATTTGTACCGCGAGGCGACCTGCGGTGCCTGTCGCACCGTTGATCAAAACAGTTTCGCCAGGCTTCAACGCCGCGCGCTCCACGAGAGCGGCCCAGGCGGACATGCCAGGGTTGGCGATAGCCGCGGCGGACACATCATCGAGGTCGTCGGGGACCGGCACGGTCAGTTTTGGACGTACCAGCGTTCGTTCCGCTAAGGCTCCATGGGGAGCTTGCGGCATCACGAAGTAAACCCGTCTTCCATCGTCCGTCGTCCCGACGCCGTCGGCTCCTGCAACGACGGGAAATTCCGCGTCCGAGCTGTAGTGGGCGCCGGACGACCTCGACCGGCTGAACTGGCTGAGGGCGGAGGCGGCCACAGCAATAACCTCCATCCCGGTTGTGGCGACTGGATCCGGAAACTCTCCCAAGGCCGGTTTGCTCCTGCTGTGCGAATGATGGCTGCTTTCATGACTTCCTCCTGACGTGTCACATATATCTAACGCCGTTAGGGAAAATCTAACGGTGTTTGACATTCAGGTCAAGCGTCGTTAGCGTATCAGCATGAAAGTGAATCGCGACCGGGTTCTCCGGGAGGCCTTGAGGCTCTTGGACGAAGTGGGACTAGAAGAACTTACACTGCGAACTCTCGCCAAGAAGCTGGACATCCAAGCTGCTACCCTTTACTGGCATTTCAAGAGCAAACAGGACCTCATTGACGAGATGGCAACCCTAATCCTCGTGGAAGGAAGTCCGGAGCTGTTGCCGAGAAAAGCAGATGCGGACTGGAGCGTCTTCGCCGCGGCGTTTGGGACAGGGCTGCGAAAGGTTCTTCTTCGTTATAGGGACGGCGCTCGTTTAGTCACTGGGAGCCGGCTCACAGATACGCGCTACATGACGGTTGCCGAAAGTATCGCGAAGCGCATTGTAGACGGCGGTTTCACCATTCGTCAGACGGTAGTCCTCATGAGCACCATCAACGCCTACACCCAAAGCTTCGTCATGGAAGAGCAGGCCGTATTTACGCGACCAGGAGAGCGATCAGCGCAGTACGACCTCGCTGCCAGAAAGGCGGCGCTAGAAGGAAAGGGACTACCTATCTTGATCCAGAGCGGTCCGATCTTGTTTGACCGGTTCGACCGTCGCTATCGGGAAGGTATCGAGCTCATCATTGGAGGTGCGCGGCGCGGCTGAAGATTCGCGATCGGCCCATTTTCGGACCCGTTCCCTCATACCGCGAGTTTGGTAATCGGGGTCGCGCTGCTTTGGATGTGCATGAACTTGAAAGGCTCCGGATACTTCCGGCCATAACCAAGCAGCCGATCCATGCTGACGTGGGTGACCCAAACAAGGCTTAGTTGGCCGCACAGCGGGCGACGGGAAAGCATAGGGCACGATGCCCAGTACGCATGGAAGTGCATAGGTATGGATTAGGTTGTAAATGACGCTCCCGGTGAAGGCTGGTCCACCAAAGTACGTAAGCAAGCTCCGATCGGGAACCAGAAACAGAGAGGAGAATAATGCCCAGCGATGGGGAAACGTTCTAGATCGCCTAATCAGACTCCTCTGACAATCGTTTATAGAAGCGAGGACAAGCATGGCTGATGGAAGGTCTGGGATTGTGGACGCTAGGCATACTCTGGCGCTGGCATGTGTTGCGCATGCACTTCATGACGGCTACGTGGACACGATCTACGTGCTGCTCCCGATATGGCAGACGGAGTTCTCACTTGATTACGCGGCTCTCGCCGTTGTTCGCGCTGTCTACGTCGGGACATTGGCAGCGTTCCAGGTTCCGTCAACGCAGCTTGCGAAGCACTTGAACCCGCGAACGGTTCTCGCGCTCGGGACATTGTTCAGCGCAACTGGCTACGCAGTGGCTGGCCTCTCAGGCGGTCTCATAGGCTTGGTCGGCGCGCTGGCGTTGGCAGGCTTCGGCGGCAGCACCCAACATCCACTTGCCTCTGGCGCCGTGTCGCGGGCTTATGGCGAGAAGTCTCGCGGCCCCCTAGGCACATATAACTTTGCTGGTGACCTCGGCAAGGCGTCACTTCCACCAGTCGTCTCTTTCTTGCTGACGCTGATGCATTGGCGCTCAACGCTCTGGTTCGCTGCCGGGCTAGGTTTGCTCGTTGCAGTCTCCATACGGCTATTCATGCCGCCCGTTCCAACTCCTGCCAGCGACATGGAAGTGGTCGTTGTGCCGATCGGCCAGACTAAGGGCAAGGTGGGCTTCGCACTACTCTTTGTAATCGGAATCCTTGATACAGCCACACGCATGGGCTTTTTGTTGTTCCTGCCTTTTCTCATGAAGACGAAAAGTGCATCGCAAACGAGTGTGGGTATTGCTTTATCGTTAGTATTCATTGGCGGAGCTTTTGGGAAAGCAGCCTGCGGCTGGCTTGGAGCACGTCTTGGTTTGCTGGCGACTGTGCTCACGACTGAAATCGGTACCGCTGTTGCCATCCTCTCGTTCTTGGTTCTTCCTCTCATCCCAGGGATCATCATCTTGCCGTTCCTCGGCGTGATGCTCAATGGCACGTCGTCCGTTCTTTACGGCACGGTTCCGGAACTTGTGGCTCCGCATCGCATCGAGCGGGCTTTTGGAATCTTCTACACAGGTATTCTCGGCGCAAGCGCACTGGCCCCTGTGATCTACGGGCGCCTAGGTGATAAGACCGGTATCGTTTGGGCCGTGGTCGCTACTGCCATCACGGCACTTGCTGTTGTGCCGCTCATGTTGAGTCTTTCACCCCGGCTTCACGCAGAAGAAAGGTAACGGGAGACGCGCTTCACGGCAGTTGAGCGCCGCAGGCAATAAAGGGGAAGAATGCAAAGAGGAGGAACTTGACTCTTTGCCGCGCAGCCGGCGAGCGAGGGCCGGTGCCAGGCGGGATGAGGGCCGGGAGAAACCGAAGGGGGTTCTCCCGCGGTTTTTTGAGCAATCCAGAGACAAATCGGCCCCGGACGAATCCGGGGCCACGATATCTATGCTTAGGCCGCTTTCTGCTTCTTCGCCGTTGTCTTCTTCTCGGCTGGTTTGACAAGGCTAGGGGCTGCTTTGGCCTTCGTCGCTTTCTTGGGTTTTGCCTGAGGCGGGACGAACACGGCCTCGGCTTCCGTCAGCAAGTCGGGGTCGGTGTCGCGCGGGATGCCGAGATGATCGGTCAAGGCGAGACGCAGGGCGAAGCTGGTTAGCTTTTCGTCGGTGGTGTTTGCGAGCGCGGCGAGTACGATTTCCTGCTCGGTCTGTTCGTGATTTTCGTCATTCCCTGCGAAGTGGCTGGCCACTCCCTCAAGGAAGCTGTACGGGTCGATGTAGATGACCAAACGCAGAAACAAGCGAAGCTGCGCGGCGGTGAACATTGCGGGAGCCTGATCGAGGATGCGGTCGAAGGTGGCAAGACGCGCCTTGCGCTGTTTCTCGCGGCGGGCTTGCTCGGCTTCGTACTCCTTCTGCTGACGCTCGAATTCGGCTTTGCGCTCCTCCTCTTCTCGATGCGAAGGTGGAGACCATGATGCCAGCCTCCTGCGGCTCGGAGGATTCTGAGAACGGTGTCCATTAGGCCGCCTCCGCAAGTTCTGCATCGGCCTCGGTGGTCTGCGGCTCTGCTGCGCTGTCTTCGACGGGCGGCTCCAAGGCTGCGAGGATGACGTTGGCGGTCTGCTGCACCACTTCCAAGCTCTCGGCCAAGAGAGACGCGTTGCCGTGGTAGAGGTTGATGTAGTCCGCTGACGCGCTGCCAGTGACAAGACCAATCGCCTTGCCGACAACAAAGGCCACAGCTTCCGCCTCTGTCTCGCGTACCGTCTTCGTTGTGGCAGTGCGCCGCTCGGCCTTGTGCATCATCTCGTGCGCGGCTTCATGAACCAGCGTGGAGAACTCCTCGGCCTTTGACTGACCCGGCAGGATGGCAATGCGTCCGCCGTAGCTCATACCCATTGCTGGCGCAATCTTAGGGTTGTAGACAATCTGGATGCCCTGCGCTCTGAGGAAGGCCGCGAGACGGTCGATGCTCTCGCCGGGGTCGCCGGAAACTTCGCGCAACTCAGGCAGGTCTACGCCGTTGGTCTGCGAGATATCAAAGACGTAGGTGTTGCGGAAACCAAGTAGCGTGCGGGTGTTTTGCTTGGTGATGTCCTTCTCGGCTTCTTCGACCTTCTTGCGGCGAACGCCAACGATGGGAGCAAGAATGCGAATGCCCTTGGCTCCTGCATTGACGGAACGGCCAAGGTTCTTCCACGTCCAAAACCCGGCCACGCGAGTCGCGGTAGGCATCTGCGAAGCACTCACACACTGCCCATGTTTCTCTGACGATTCACTATGCGCATCATCCTCAGTTTGGGCGGACGGTAACGCTAGTTCGGCGCGTTTCGTTTTCCGGGCAGCCTCGGAACCAGCTTCAGTTGCTTCTTCCCAGCGGCGATCAGCTTGTCGTTCCCGCATGGATGCTCGATGAAGAGCATTGCCGCGGCATGGCGGTGGTCGAACGACCAGTGATAGCGCTCTCCGCGCTTCTTGCCCTGCGCTCTCTGATCGACACCCAGCCAGAAGACGGCTGCCCCGATGACTCGCTACCTTCAGAAGCATCTTCGCCAGGAGGTGCATTCGGTGAGCCCACCACGCCAGGGATCTCTTCCCTGGGACAAGACCAAGCCCCAGCAGCTCCCGCAGACAGCGCAGGTGCGCTGTCGCGAGTTGCTCAGCCAGATGCTGCTCCGAACCATGAGCGGCGTAACCCCCGCAGAACAGGAGAGCGATGAGCGAGAAGATTCAAGCCATTCACATTGATCGGGAGGCCTGCGTCTATGTACGGCAGTCCTCCATGCAACAAGTCCGGACACGTCTTGAAGGGCAGCGTCGCCAGTACGACCTTCGCGAACGTGCGCAGACACTGGGCTTTCAGCGTGTCGTCGTGATCGACGAAGACCAGGGCCGCACTGGAACGGGTTCGGTCGAACGTCCCGGCTTCGGCAGATTGCTTGAGTCCGTTTGCTCCGGCAGGGTCGGCGCCGTCTTCGCTTTGGAGGCCTCGCGTCTGGCAAGGAACAACCGCGACTGGCATCACCTGATCGATCTCTGCGCGATGGCCGGGACACTCGTCATCGACCACGACGGCGTCTACGATCCCAGTCTGCTCAACGACCGGCTTCTGCTCGGTCTCAAGGGCACCATGAGCGAGTTCGAGATCAGTCTGCTGCGCCAGAGGGCGATGGAGGCGCATCGTCAGAAGGTGCGGCGCGGCATGGTGATGACGCAAGTGCCTTTGGGCTACGTCCGCACCGAAGAGGAAGGGATAGAGAAGACGCCCGACCGCCAGGTGCAGGAGGCCATCGCCGGTATCTTTCGCAAGTTCCATGAGCTGGGCAGCGTGCGTCAGGTGCTGCTCTGGTACCGCGATGAAAAGCTTCCCCTTCCCGTTCTCTCGCGTGAGTCCGGCAACCGCAAGACGGTCTGGATCGAACCCATCTACTCCAGCCTCTGCGGCATCCTCAAGAACCCGGCCTATGCAGGCGTCTTCGTCTGGGGCAGGAAGCATACGCGCACCTCCATCGTCGAGGGCCGCGCCCGCAAGACACGCGGTCACGCTCGACCGCAGGACCAGTGGGAGGTCGTCATCCCGGACCACCATGAAGGGTATATAACGTGGGAAGAGTTTATGCGCAACCAGCAACAGATTCGCTCCAACGCAGGATGGAACGCCCGCATGGGAGGACTGAGCGGCGCGGCGCGCAACGGGCCCGCACTGCTGGCGGGACTGCTGCGATGCGCACGCTGTGGCCGCGCGCTTCAGGTCTTCTATACCTCCAGCAAGCGGGACGGGCCGCTGCCGCGCTACGAGTGCAGCGGAGACCGCGCCCATAAGTTGAAGCGCAGTTGCATCACCTTCGCTGGTTGGCGAGTCGACCGGGAGATCGCAGCCGAGGTGCTCGAAGCCCTGCGCCCTCTCGGCGTGCAGGCCGCGCTCGATGCGCTCGAACAGACCCAGAACCGAACCGATGAGAAGCGGCGCTCGCTCGAACTCGCACTCCAGAAGGCACGCTATGAAGCTAGCCGTATCGAACGGCAGTACCAGGCAACAGAGCCGGAGAACCGTCTCGTCGCAGCAGAGTTGGAGAAGCGATGGAACAACGCACTGACTCATGCCGACGATCTGGAGCGCCGCCTGGAAGACGCGACCGCATCGGCACTTCAACTCACCCCGGAACAGCGGGAACAGTTGCTCACGCTCGGCGACGATCTCGAACGCTTGTGGGACCATCCCAGCTCGCCGATGGCGTTGAAGAAGCGCGTCCTCAGAACGGTGCTTGAGGAAGTCGTCGCCGATACCACCGATGAGCCTCCCGCCGTCCATCTCAAGCTGCACTGGGCTGGCGGTACCCACACGCAACTGACGGTGCGCAAGAACAGGACTGGCGACCATAACAACGTCAACTCGGAAGAAGTAACGGAGTTGATTCGTGAACTCGCTCTTGTCTGCGACGACCGCGCCATCGTGTCTATCCTGAATCGGTTGGGTTATCGAACGGGTCACGCTAACACTTGGACGGAGAAGCGTGTGCAGCACGTTCGACATACCAAGGGATTTCCGGCATGTCCGCCGCCGGAACAGCGCCTCTGGATCACGATGCAGCAAGCCGCCGTCGCACTGGGTATCAGTCAGGCGTCGGTTCGCCAATTGATCGAACGAAAGATCTTACCGGCAAAACAAATCGTCAAGTTCGCCCCGTGGACGATCGAACGCGCTCACCTCACGCTGCCAGCCGTCCATAGAGCCGTCCGTCTCATCCACACGGGCCGCCGATCTCCATCGCGCGTAACCAGCAACGCCCAAACCCCTATGTTTATTGACTCCAGCGAGGTGTAGCACTATGTCACTGCTTTCTGCCGCGCGATCTCCAGCACATTGCCGAAGCTGTAGTTATGAAAGCGGCTCATGGCCGTGAGGTAGTTGGTGAGGGCGTCGGAGTGTCCGGCCTCTAGCTGTTCAATCAGCAGCTTGATATTGGCGGTGATGAGTTCCTGTTTGGTGGTGGGCTTCTTGCTGTCGATGGTGGTGGTGGCTACGCTGCTCATGGTGTGTCTCTCCTTTGCGGTTGCTTTTGCTTTTCATGCCATGCGTGGCATGTACCTACATGCCGAACGCCTCCTGGCGAAGGCGGGGCGGCAAAGCGCAAGGGGAGGGGTATCTCCCATCCGGAGCAAAGCGGAGGACGAGCGAAGCGAAGGTCTGCACAAGCGGAGCGCGGAAGACTGTTGGGAAACCCCTTGCGCTGCGCCAGGGCAGAGCCCTCAGTAGGTACCGAGGACATGGTTTACACGAAAGACCGGAGACATCGTTTACAGATACGGAGGTCTGAGGGCTCTTAAGCATTGGTTGAACGCAAGAAGATACGTTCATGCCTTGGAAAGAGAGTCGTATTGTGGATCAGCGCTTGCAGTTCTTATCGAGTTATCAGAAGGAAGAGATGTCTGTTACGGACCTGTGCCACGAGTACGGCATCTCTCGCCCAACCGCATATAAGTGGATCAAGCGATATAACGAAGTCGGGCCGGAAGGCTTGCTGGATATTTCGCGCAAGCCCCATGGCTGTGCTCACGCAACGTCGTTGGAGGTCGAGAACGAGATCCTTGCATTGCGCAAGCGCTTTCCATCCTGGGGAGCGCGGAAGCTGAAGGCTCGTCTGGAGAAGATGAACCCGAACGTCGTGTGGCCGGCGGCAAGCACCGTCGGTCAGATTCTGCGCCGGGCGGGACTCACCAACCCTGTTCGCAAGAGACGTAGAACGACCCCGTACTCAGAGCCCTTCGCCCAGGTCACCGCTCCGAACCAGCTATGGTGCATGGACTTCAAGGGATGGTTCCGCACTGGCGACGGGAACCGATGCGATCCCTTCACGATCACCGATGCATACAGTCGATATCTGATCCGTTGTCAGGCAGTGGCTCGCATGGATACTGCGCACGTCCTTGCGATCTGCGAGGCCGCCATGCGCGAGTACGGTGTTCCCGAACGGATTCGCACGGACAACGGAAATCCGTTCTCTGGACTTGGTGTGATGGGGCTTTCGCGGTTGTCGCTGAGCTGGGTACGACTTGGGATCGTGCATGAGCGCATTCAGCCAGGCAAGCCGCAACAGAACGGCCGCCATGAGCGCATGCACCGCACGCTCAAGCAGGATACGACCAACCCGTCGGCGAAAACACTCCATGCGCAGCAGAAGCGTTTCGATGAGTTCGTTCGCGTCTACAACCATGAGCGTCCTCATGAAGCTTTGGGGAACGAGACTCCAGGCAGCATTTACGTCCCGAGCTCGCGGCTCCTGCCACGGTACACGAAGGCTCATCAGTACCCAGCTCACTTCCAGACACGGCGCGTGAACGACGCGGGAGACATCAGTTGGCATAAGAGCAGGGTCTTTATCAGCGAGGTCTTCCGTGGTGAAGATATTGCGCTTGAAAAAGTAGAGGAGAACTTCTACCGAGTGTATTTCTGCTCTTTAGAAGTCGGCGAGTTCAATGTCGACGACATGCGATTTCGGCCCGGGCTTCGCCCATGAAAGCAAGCGTTGGAAATGCCGAGGAGAGGAAAGCATGGAAAACCATACAGCCGGTTTTCCACCCTTCCCACTCCTCTTGGAAATCCCTGCGGGATTCCCACATTCCCAACGCTTCGACGGCGACGAGATATCTTATTAAGACCGGGCCTAGCCAGCCATAACCCTGAACCAGAGCCACTTCCTCCGCAAGGGGCTTGTAAACCATCTCCCCGGTATAAAACGTAAACACTGTCCCGCTTCGCTCACCTCAGCGAGGTTTGGTTTCCCTATCCATGCGCGTCAGCGCACATGATTTTCAGGGTCGCGTTGCGGCAGGAACAGCCCGCTGTGGTGGGAAGCGGAGAATGCGCAGCAGTCGCAGCGCGGGAGGAAACCCCTCCCGTGGATGGCGAATTGCCATAGGCATTGGGTATGACCGATGATGGAGGTGGGACGGGTACGCACCGTCCGGGGGTGTCGAAACCCCGATAGACAAAGAGCGCCGACGGGCGCTCTGAGCAACTCCCTAGACCTTTTGGCGTCGGGGAGCCTGTGGCGTATGTCCAGGCCCCTAAAGCTAAAGGCCACAGGAGCCTGTCTATCGGCTTTCGAACTCCCCGACCTCGGGTTATAGGGCTGTTTGCGGGGGCGCACCGCAGACGTTTTCGCCTCCCCATCCGATTGAGGAGTTATGCTGATCCCGCATAATATTTCCCGGAAATGGTTCTTACCGGTCTTCACGGGACCGGTATTTGTATTGCCCCTGGGTAAGCAATGGAGGCACGGCTTTGTGCGCATGACAATTCCATGTGCGAGAGCGACGGGGTATCCGCGATGAGCGCTATTCGCGAACTGAACTTCGCGCCCAAAGGTGGAGGGCGTCTACCGCTGCCGGAGCGATGCAGCCTTGATCTCTCCTGCTTTGAAGAACCCGAAGTACAAGACGCGCTGGCCGTCGCCATCGAAGAAATACTCTACGTCGTCACGTTTTCCGGGATTGAGTTGCAGGCGTTGGACGGCGTGACGGTCACCTCGGACTGCCGTGCGGCTGCGTGTGCCCTGCAAGACCTTCCCCAAGGCCAGGTTCCGTTAGAGATGAACCCACAGCCGGAGGTCATGGAGATGGCACGGACGGCTGCGGTCCGCCGCGAGGGAGACCTGCGTTTCCATATCGTGTTGCGCCGCGGTCTCGCGTTATCGACACTCTCTCCAGAGCCGGAGATGCAGCGGTTGGCGCTGGGCTGCATCGCACATGAAGCCGCGCATGTGGAACACGAGAGCCATCTGTACCGGATGTTTCCCGACAGCTATGGCAAGCCGCTGGAGTGCGGCAACCGCTCGCGCCAGACCTATTTGAAGGCGATGGATGTCTGGAGCGAATATGCCGCGTGCCGGTCCTCAGCGATGTTTCGGCCGGAAGCGGTGGAAGAGTTTGAAGGGATTCTCTGCCGGGCAATCGAAGACAGCTCTGCAGCGGCATTGGAACAGATCAAGGCACATCGCGAAGGGCGCGGCGCCGGCGATGTGTTTCGCGAACTTCAGCAAATCTTCGGTGATGTTTTTATCTGCGCCGGTTACCTGCTCGGCCACGTCCACGGAGTAGAACGGAATCTGAAGGATCGCACGCCGCACCTCGAGGAGATCTTCCGAAAGAAACCGTCCGTCAAAGACCTACTGACCCGGCTTGAACGTATCCTGCATGAACTCTGGCTACGGGAATTTGCTTGGGACTCCCTCGAAGTGTTTGCGCCTATCTACGATCTGATCTGCGAGATGATGGCCCAGTGCGGACTGGTCTTTGCCAGACATGAAGAGGAATGGCGAATCTTCATGTACGAGGAGCCCGAGGCCGTCGAAGAGGCCAGAAAGGCTTTGGAAGGATGGACCAAGCAGTCCGAGTCAAGTGAACAATAACGATCTATTCCTAGGGTTTGCTTCAAACTGCTCAATGAGCGACTTGGCCTGTTCTCGTCAATCGAAATCGGAGCAGGAAGTGCCTGTCTACGACCTCTGCAGGGGCTCGGCAGAGGTCTAATGCAGCACCATGACGCAAACCTGCAAAGACAAATCAGATAGGCAAGCCGGTTGAAATAGCGCGGGGTGCTGAAGGGTGCGGAATTGCAAATCACTCAACCAAGCGCGTTTCTCAAGATCAATCGAACTGGTTACACAATGCCGTTCGTCGCTAAGATGCGTTCGCAATTTTGGTTCCGATCAATCCACGCTTCTGATTAGCCGTTGCTGATGCCTTGGCGAGAGGCACTCGGCTCGACATAAGTCGAGTTCAGCTCAGCTGACTGGAGAATCCGCTATGCCAATACCTCGAAAGTTGAACGTTTCTAACCAGGCCTCCAAGATCGCTTATGACCCGAATAGAGAGCTCAGCCGCCATTGAAGCCGCCGCTGCAGTAAAACTCAGAAGCCACAAGCGCGGAGAGCATCGCCCTTTCCCAATAGTTGACCCCGTAGAGAGCCGCTTCCAAGAGTCGTCGCCCTAGTTCTAAACGCACGGCTTCGGCTCCGCCATCGTCATGGACGCTGGGGAGCGAAAGCCGAAAAGCAGAGATTCGTTCTTGCGCTTCTAAGGAATACCGATTCGCGAGATCTAAGGCCTCAAAATGAGTTCGTACCCGAGTGGAAAGTCGGTTCTCAATCTGTTGTAGGTCTAATGAAAAGTTGATGATCACTATACGAGGTTCGAAGTCAATATGGGCGACAAGGAAGGGGGTCGCAGGTAGTGCGTCATAGTAGGAGTGGATGAAGGCACCTTCCGCGCCCCCATTTTTCAAGCGATTGCATTCGGCACAGATCGGCACGAGATTCCAGGAGAAGATCGCCAGACATGGAAAGACGTCCTTCGACAAATAGTGATCGAGATCTGATGCGCTACTGATGTTGCAGTACGGGCATCGCCTGCAATTTCGCTTCAATGTCTGCCGGAGATGTTGAAGATTCCCGTTGTTTGTTCGTTTGAAAATCTGCAGCATTCGCTGCTTTGGAGGCCCTTCCATAGGGACACCTTGGTATTGGGTAAGCTCAGGGGCAGCTAAGGTGTAACGATCGTAAGAATGGATGATCGCTTCGGTGTAAGGGCCAATCAGGTCCGCAGTGTTACTCACAGCGAGCGATTGGTTCAGATTGGCGATGTCGTCAATCTCATTCGGTCGATTCAGTGTTCTCATCGCTTTGAATTTTGTACCGATCGGATAAAGCTGCGTGCTTGGAGCCCGAGTGGCTTCACGAACAGAGTGTCGATAGTGCTCAAGTCTCGGTCGGCCAGATTTTGGAGTATATGCCGGTAGTCACTCTGCGACGCATCAAGATCGAAGACCTCGGTGGTCAATATGCCGATGTTCTCCCCGAAAGTCTCAATCGAGACCCTCTCCGAAGTTGTGTCTCTGCCATTTCTTCGTAGTACGTAGACGTTTCGACTCGGAGTCTCTTGGATCACCACCGGAGAGTGAGTTGCAATGATTGCGAATGACGATGTTTGGCTTAGAAGATGCCTGAGACACTTCATCAATGCGGCAACCAACGAAGGATGCAGATGCGTTTCGGGTTCGTCGAACAAGACTAATGAGCTCTTCTGGAGGTATGCGACCAGTTGCGTGACTACTTTGAGTACAAGCTTGTGTCCAGTACTCAAAGAGTCGTAGAAGGTACCGGACCTCTCTTCTGCCCGTTGCATTAGGGTCGATATCGCGGCGTACTCTTGAAAGGACGGCTCCCCGGCGAGCACTCCCATGCACTGAAGAAATCTGTCTCTTAATCCACGAGACTTACAACGTTCAAGCGCTCGCAAGAACTCCTCTCGGATTTCTGCAGAAGTCTTGAACACCAACGATTCGTTGTTTGGCTTACGAAGACCACAGTAAACGTAGCCCCGCTGACCCTGTGCTTCCTTCTCGCTGCGATTGTCCGCTTCGGACATCTCTTGAGGAATTTCAAAGGTGTCGAATGCTGAATAAGAAACCGCCAGCACACCCGACAACCGTGGCGCCTTGCCCAGGAATTGGCCGAAGTTCTTCCTGATGCGAAGCTCATCGGGATCGCCGGGCTTTCTTGAAGCGATCATCCCGATATTGGCAAGTAACTTCGTTTTACCAACAGCGTTGTATCCAATTACGACCGCGCACCGTTCTGCGAGCTCATTTAGCCCAAGACCGACTGAAAATTCGAATGTATTGCCGCCAACCGTTGTCTCGAGTGCAAAGGCTAGATAGTCCGACTCCTGAGGTTGTGCGTCTGGGCTAGCCGGCTCTTGGGATTGTGTGCCTTGGTGTCCTGGTGAGAATAGGTTCGGAGCGTCTGCCAAGGCAATTTCCGCTCCGCTGGAGCGCAGAAGTGAGTCTTGAAAGCCTTTATTCGTTTCGAAACTCTGCGCGATGATCGGCGACCTTACAACGTCGCGAAGTGCGAGCAAGTAGGTGTCTGCCCAGGAACCGAGCTTGTGCAGCATCTCGTAATAGGCAATATCTTGGCCGAGGGAACAGTAGTCTTCCGAAAGACGAACAAACTGCTTGCTGAGATGGGTACGGCCCCCTCTCTGTTCGCTATGCAGAATCTTCACGGTGCCGAGATCGAGAGGCTTTCGAGACGGCCAATAGACGCGGGCTTCAAAACTTGTCTCGAACCCATAATCGTTCCAGGAGTTCCATTTCAGTCCGACAATTGCCCGTGATCGCGGCGACGCTATTTCGTCCCACGATTCGACTTGAACGAAGACAGTTCTGTTTGGTGGCATACTGGGATTTTACGTGGCTGAGTCGGTCTCATCCATGAGTTTGCACTCCGGAAGCTTATTGCCAGCGCTCCGATAGCTTCCGTGATCGGCGTTTCTCGATACCGATACCGTCCAAGCCGTTCAGACGAGCGCTCAATGAATGCCTCCGAGTCGGTAGTTGGGACAAAGGGCGAGGAAGTAAACTTGGTCTGCGCATACATGTCTATAGGGCATCGGCCGTTATCTCGGCAAAACGAGGCGTCATGACAGATTCGAGTTCGACAACCAACACGAGCCAGCCACCAATCCAGAGGCGGGCTAGATTGACAGGTTTTTCTGGAGAAATTGAGGGGGTCATTGCTGCTCTCCACTACATCGAAACTGGCACAAAGGCTCATCTAAATGCACATGGCCCTATGGGGCGACCCGGAATGTACACCGTGGAGTTCGTGCTGGCAAAGCCAGACGCGAGGAACGCCCCGGAAAACGAGTTCCGCTTCGCTGACCAGCGTCGAGGCGATTCCCATCTTGCAATCGCAAAGCCGGCGGTGATTATCGACATAGATCCAACCGAAGTGTTACTTCAGTTCCAGAGTCCCTCAAGCCCCGCCCTTGTATTTCACGGATTCCCCAACGATGCCGGTTACCTGGCCAAGGTGAAAAGTGATCCTTTCCACGCATCAAACAGAGGTGAGGCTGAAAAAATCGCGTCGACCGCCATGCGAAGCCTGCTCAGTAATCTGTCAGCTCAGCTCGACATCCCTCTGATAATTGAACTTGTGGAAGTCATAGAACTGACGACTGGCACCAAAGGCATCACTTTCACGGCACCATTTCCGGTTACTGGTTTGGCTGTTAATGCCAGAGAAAATCCGAATGACCGAGAGCTTCGACACACCATGGCGCTTTATCGTGAAGCGTTGAATAGTAACACGCCGATCTATAGGTTCCTTTGCTTCTACAAAATTATTGAGACGAGCATCAATCGATGGAACAGGCTCGATCCCCAACAAAAGATGTTGTTTGGGCCGCAGCGCAAAGGTGAACGAATCCCTGCCGGAGCATCGAGAGTGGAGATGGAACAGTGGCTCGCGGCGCTTTTTCATGTAAACCGCAACTGGGACGAGGGGATTTTAGGGGAGATATTTATCCCTGAAGTTCGTGGGAATAAAATCACCAATATCTTCGAGAACCAGCTACGCGAGATTCGGCACAAAGTAGCGCATGGAAGTCTGGATTCGGGAGACTTCCTGCTACTCGATGAGTCAGAGGATCGAGAGCTGGTCGTGAAGTGGCTGCCTTTCCTGCGATGTGCAGCGCGACGAAGGATGAAGAATGACTTCGATACATTCCTGCGATATTTGGGAGAGGACGGCGTCGTTTCGGATACCGAAGAATAGATCGTAACGGAGGCGACCGCATCACGAGCAAAGACTAAGGAACGGGTTCCGGCGACAGGCTCGTACGCATCTTGCAGCGCTACGGTTGGGCTTTTGGATGGAATGAGAGGATTATCTAATTGTGCCCCGTGATTTCGAAAGCCCGATCTTCAAAGAACTCGAACTTGTCAGCTCTGCTAGTGCAAGGCTCAAATCCGAATACGAGCGCACTTTAGGCATCCCACTGAGTGTCTTCGATGCGTTGAAAAGGCAGGATTCGGTGATGGATCAGATTCGGAACGCGATGGCTTTGCCTTCTTCGCGATACCTTGAGACCATCCAAATGACGACGCTGGCGCACTTCGATAAGGAGATGCAGGCAGTAAGGTTTGCTTCGTCATTCATCGCGTCTTTAGCTGAGACTGCCGCGCGCGAAAGTATACTTCAGGATTCCGTCGGGTTCGCGCTTGCACGCCAAGTGACGATCTCAGGGTCCGTTTACGCTGAGTTGGGCCGCATCAACGGAATCACACACCATCTGCGGGAGATGAGCGGTCTTAGCATGATGTCGCAGATTGGAGCCCAAGGGAGTGCCTTTTCTGCGATCGAGGGGATGAAAGGCTTGGAAGCGGCACTGAAAGGCATCCCCTCATGGATGAAGCCCTTGTCCGCTCTGCAGGCGGTCCAGCCCAGTTGGGAGATTGCATCCAGCCTCGGGGCCGTGGGCCTTGGGCGGCCCGCACTCATCCAAGACGTGATCGCCAGCCTTCATGTCGACCGCCAGGAAACAATCAGCTTCGAAGCCGTTGTCCAAATGATGGAGATTGCTGACGAGGCAGACGACGAAGTTGCAGAACGGGTGCTTCAACTCCTCCGGACCTACGCCGGGCTGTTCATCGAGTTGCTCGCAGAGACCAAAGACTGGGTGAAGCGACAAGGCCTAATGGCCATGCTGATGCTCTTTCTAGGAACCTATACGGCGCTGGAAGGTCGACGGGCAAGGATTGATGCAGACGTTCAAAGGGACCTTGCCGTCAAGCAAGATCGCAACGCACAAAGTGAGATCGCCGAACGCAACGAAGAACTCAAGAAAGCATTAGCCCAATTCAAGCAAGAGCACGAGAAGGACCGAAACCTTCGTGTCTTAATGCGGTCGTCCCCTTTGCGGATGACACCGGAAGCGGACGGAAAAATTATGCGGCAACTATATCCCGACGATCTTGTCCGCGTACTAGACGTCAAGGACGGTTGGGCACACGTCGAGGTCTTCCAATACAACTCCGAACAGCTCATAAATGGATGGACAAATCGCCGTGTGCTCCGTATTCGACAATAGCCAGCGAGCTCTTTTGGAACTTTTGAGAGGCCTGCGTTCAAGGTATAGCTGTCTGGATTGGAGTTCGAGAGGTACCAATGGACGAGCCACAAAATCTAACTGAGCCTTCGTCAGACGATACGCAGCAAGTGCGCGTCATTACGATGTCCCCGGAACAGCAGGAGAGAGTTCGCGCACGTTGGGCAGAGCAGTCCAAACAGCTCTTGCAGCTTCGCAACATAGATCGTGAGTTCCACGGTCTTGAGCGCGAGTTCTTATACGCGCAAGCTGACATGCTCCAGCAGTATGAGAAATCAAAGGACATCAAACATCCTAGGGACGTCGGCAACACGCGAGAGGCAATCCTGAGCGGATTCCTTCAGACAAGCGGATATCTGCCCGCACAATACGACGTATCGAATACAAGCGTCCGCGTTGCGTCCACGCAAGGTTTCCTAAGCCGTGAGATCGACATCTTGCTCTTTGATCGCTCATCGAGCATCGTTTTGATGAAACGCGAAGAGGAGTATCTGGTCTATCCGGCAGAGTCTGCGTATGGCGCCATCCAGGTCAAATCAAGGCTGACCAAGCCAGAGCTTGCCAAGGCATTTGAGAATATCGCCTCGTACAAGAGGCTACGCAAGGTCGGAACGCTACGGCCAAGAAGTGAACGCGGCTTTGGGATCATCTTCGCCTACGATACCGACATGGAGCTGCCCAAGCTGCGCGACGAAATCAAGCGCCTCGCAGCTTTGCAATCAAAGGAGCTCCTCCCAAACCTGATCGTCGTGCTGGGAAAGATGCTCTACTACTTCACGGACGGGAACGTCGGTAAGCTTCAGAATGCTGACATAGAAGCCATTCAAGATCTGGCAGTCGCAGGTAATCCAGACGGACAGCATTCCCTGTACGGCTTCTACTCGACGCTCATGGAGCTCTTAAGAAGCGGAGAGGCCTCACCCGTACCAATTGGACAGTACTACAAGCTTCCCAGCACGGCTGGAACGTACTCCTACGACTTCATGTACGGCATGGTCGCCGAGATGGGGAATTGCCCCACACATGGAAGCTTTCTGCGGAAGCTCAACGAAGAAGGCCTCGAAAAAGTACTGAGATACTGCCGCTTAGCAAAACCGATGATGTATTCAGAAGCCTTGGCGGAGGCATACGGGCCTGCCTGGGCTGGAACCTCTGAAATGTGGACGAGACTGGTATCGGTTTATAACCCCGAGCAGCGCCCCCTATCTGAAATCCTTGCCATCGACATATCCCTGGCTTTTGACGAGATCATTGTCGAAGGAACCTCAATCCTAATCCCGTACTACTACTCGATTAAGGAAGGCATCATCTCTGGATGTGGCTCTTGCCCACCATTCGAAATGCCATTTGTCCCATAAGGAATCGCGTTCCGGTGAATAGCCAATATCACTCCGGTAGAGCGCGAGGATCATAGCCAGGTCTACCCGCCACATCGTGCTAGCAATGGCATCGTGTATCCGATTCGAACGCTCTGCCGACTCGGGGACGTGAACAACTTCTACAAGACATTTGATGCGGGTACAGCGGAAAATACCCGCTGCAGTCCTGGAAAACGTAGCCAAGAACTTTGGATTCGTTGCTTGATCTACTTCTTGATCGAACGATAGATGAGCTCCCAAAGACGTTGCTGATTGGCCTGAACAGCGGGACGTTTCGGGTCAACGTAGCTGAAGTCTGGAAGAATGCATTTCTCATCAATCGCGCCAGCGGCCAGTCCCTTCTGTAACAGGTCTTGATTCGTTAAGAGGTCTTTGTGCTGGAAGGCGTCTGAAATAACAGCCGCAACCACATCGGCGATCTGCAATCCCGGCGTTACCTTCGAAGACGCGAAAGTCGGGGCGGCTGCCAGCGGGAAGTGTACCCGCGACCTCGTCCCTTCGACAGTCACATACTCTTCTGGTCTGCCAAGCCCGCTCGGTCCCGGTCGAATCTCGTACAGGTCCTTTGCTTCGTCCCACCAGTCCATGAGCGGCTTTGAATCATCAAGAACCAGATCCAAAGCGACATCACGGTCCGCCCACAATCCCAACAGCCCTGAAAGGCACGTCGTCGTTAAGTCGAGCCCCCATTTGTCGTGCAATGAAATGCCCGATTTAGCGATTTCTTTCCCGATCACCTTTTGGTTCGCCCGAGTGTATTGGGTGATTGCGTCTGCGAACTGGTGGGCTCCTTCACCGGAGCCTGGAGCGGCCAAGGCCGAAGTCAGCTTCGAAAGGTCATTGGAACGAACCCCCGCTTCAAAGGCAATCAGCAAATCTTCTACTGGAGAGATACTGGCTCGCAGATGGATGTAGAGGAGGTTCGCGACGAACTTGTGAAAGCCCGCCTGATAGAGCGGCTCCGAAAAAGCAGCAATCGTCGGTTCAAAGATATATTCAAAGAGCTTTCCGGCAAGCGCGAACCGCTTATCCACCACGGTTGTGATGGAACGGTCGCACACCGCCTCAAAAACAGCGAGTGCTGCCTCCCGACCGCGCCGCGTCTTGAGCATCTTCGAACCCTTCCACTCAGGCATCTGCAGCGGATGTTTCGCCCGAATGCGATCGACGAGTTCCGAGGCTTCTTGCTCCTCCATGCGAACACTGGCATAGCCAAAATACCTCTGATCGGGATTGAGCAGGTCGGGGCCAGTAAATCCTGTCTCGTCACAAAAGATCTGCTCCATGTTTTCCTTTCCGCTGCAGCCCTTCAGTACCAATCAGGAATTCTTTGAGAAAAAAACGACTGGTGCGCCTCTGCTGCGATATCGATTGGGGGGCCCCATGTCGCTTGACGTTGTTTGGCTCGACGTGCCCAGAACCCTTCAACCTTCGTTTCGGTGGAGAATGTTGAGAGCAGCGTGTCGCTCGCGAGTATGCGCTCATAGATCGAACTTGCAAGAATCTCCGCTTGCAACGCCCGGAATCCGAACACTTCGCTTGCGTGGACGCCCCGGACTTGTCGAATGGCGGGCATGACATCCTTGATGTGCTCGACGCTGCTTCGTATGTCGTAAAGCTGACGTAGAAGATTCTCACTCGACTTTCCGGCACCGATAACTGTTTGGCCACGGTGAATGAAGGTAGGAGTGATATCCCTCCAGGCACGCTTCAGACTTTTCTTGGTCTTCGCATCGCGTTTTCTTGCGATTGTGCATTTGAGTATCGCTTCCGTTGCACGCACGAAAGCATGGAGTCTTTCCGTCCACTCTTCTCCTTCCTGCGCTCCCCGAATCCATACGTTGAAACCTTTACGCAAGCGTCGATAGAGCCTGTCCGGCACATGGGTGTACATCAACTCAAGACTCGTGAGGATCTTCGTAGCCCTTTCGAGATCGACGGACTCTATCTTCCTATATTGGCGGTAGAAGGGTTTGAAACAGGGCGTGAGTCCCGGACGGATCGGTCCAACATGCATTCCACCGCTGTAATACTTTTCTCCTCCAACCATAAGCATGGAATTGTTGTATCCGCAGCCGAGCAAGACCAGCGCGTGATGAAACAGGCGGACACGGTTTGACCTGCCCCCTTTTTCTCATCCATTCATAACTGGAGTCTCTGTTGGGTTGATAGTTAGGGTTTTCGAAGGGAGAGGGGCCATGGCCCCTCTCCCTTCGAGGAGTGTGCGGAACTCGTTGGGTGTGCGGTAGTCCAGCGAGCTGTGGGGGCGCTCGCCGTTGTACTCCTCGCGCCAGGTTGCCAGAGTACACCGGACATCGTTCAGCGTCCGGAACCAGCTTGTGTTCAGGCACTCGTCGCGCAGGCGGCCGTGGAAGCTCTCGACGTGGCCGTTCTGCATCGGTCGGCCCGGCTGGATGTGCACCAGACCGACCTTGAAGTCCTCCGCCCAGCCGATCATGCGTCGCGAGGTGAACTCCGGGCCGTTGTCCGAGCGCACGTTCTCTGGTCGGCCACGCTCGGCTATCAGCCGCTCCAGCACCCGCGTCACGCGGCCGCTGCCCAGGCTGGTGTCGGGCTCCAACGCCAGGCACTCGCGCGTGTAGGCGTCCACTACGCTCAGGATGCGCACCATCCGCCCCGTCGCCAAGCCGTCTACGATGAAGTCCATCGCCCACTCCTGGTTCGGCCCCGTCAGCCGCTGTTCTGCCGCACGGTCCCGCACCAGCCGCTTGCGCCTCTTGCGCCGCACCGTCAGGCCCTCTTCCACGTACAGCCGGTAGACTCGCTTCACGTTCACCTCGTGGCCTCTGCGGCTCAGCAACGCGTGCAACCGCCGATACCCATAGCGTGGCTTCTGCCGTGCCAGCTTCACCAACTCACTTCGTAGCTCCGCGTTGCGGTCCGGCCTCGGCTCATACCGGTAGCTCGACCGCTCCATGTCCAGCAGCTTGCAGGCCGTGCGTTCGCTCAGACCATGTTCCGTCTGGGCGAACGCCACATCGCCTCTTAGACCGGCAAGCTCCAGCCGTTTTTTCGGATCACGCCCTTCAGCGCCTCGCCATGCAGGCTCAGCTCCGCCACCAGAAGCTTCAACCGCCGGTTCTCGTCCTCCAGAGCTTTCAGCCGCTGCGCTTCACTCACGTCCAGACCGCCGAACTTCTGCTTCCAGCCATAGAACGTCGCCGCCGAGATCCCGTGCTCCCGGCACAACTCCGCCGTCTTCACGCCCGCTTCGCTCTGCTTCAGTATCCCGATGATCTGCTCTTCCGTGTACCGGCTCTTCTTCATCGCTTCCGTCCTCTCAAATAATTTACGAGAGAACTCCAGATTCAACTGGTAGAGATTTCTGGGGGCAGGTCAGGTTGTCGAGAGATTGTGGAAGTGGGATCTCGTTCGACGAGCGCGTGCGACTGTCGGTCACGACAGTGATGTAGAGTGAGCTTTCTCGAAAGGAGGTTGCTTGGATTGTGCCAAGCCACTCGACCCAATGCGGTTCCAACTCAAGTGCATCTTGTTTGTTGCTGACGAAGAGCCCAGGGCCAAGCTGGTATTCCTGTTTTGTTTGCAGGCGAGGACCGTTGAGCGCAAGGCAACAGAAATGCGATCCGTTCGGGATGTCCATCGAGGCTCCTCATACCGTTTGATCTAATCTAGTCGCCCGTCTGCCTTCAGGCGTTCGAATTTGCGTAAATACGGCTTCCAACGATCCATTCGAACAAGCACCTGTACCGCTTCCTCGCGAGACGCAAGACCGATCCGATATCTGTCGGTAACAAGGTAATTGAGTATTGACTGGGCGCTGTTGCGGGCTGCAGTTCGAATCGGCTCCTCCGCAAGTAAGGAGTAATATGCGGCCATCGCAATCATTCCGTTTTCACCAAGAAAGCTCATAAGCTGCGTATCCGCGTCAACAGCAATTTTCCGGCAGATTTCGCTTGCTAAGATCGCATGTCGGGGTAGTAGTGGGAGGTCGTCGCCCAGGACCACCGGGGGAAGAGCAGGAATCTTTTTGCCCCGCGGTCCCTTCCAGCCCTCGACACACGCCTGAAGTTTTTCATTGCTGGAATACCGGCTGAGATCCTTGCTGACTCTCCCGGAACGATGAACGACGCAGTTTCGAACCTTAACAAAATAGTCATAGAAAGGTTCAACGGCGTTCAGTGTGTCTTTGCGAAATCGAAGCTGCGAATACAGCGACTTTGGTGACAACCCTTCTGCTTCTTCATCGCCTTCTGTGTTCTCTTGCACTGGCTGCCCGGTAAGTGCCGCGAACCTGTCGTGTTCTGCCTTCACGCCAACGCAGAAGTCTTCCAAAAGAGTGACAATGTGTACGACTCCCATTTGCGCGAGAAGCCGCTTCGCGGGCAAAACGCTCTTTCCGGGTTGGTTCCATAGGTTGTCACCGAACGGCTCACCGTCCGTTGGCAGCTTGACGGGACCAGCAGAAGTCCGCTGTTGCTGGCGGACATAGGCGAGACCGGCGACGGTGATGCGCGTCGTGCGATCGAATTCTTCGCTTCGCCGGTGATACTGATGAAAGGGCTCGGTATTGGCGTTTGCGAGATTCAAGGTTCAAACCTTCGGATCAGCTCTGTTTGGCGACTTCTGCTAGCTCTGGAGGAGTGCGGATAAAGGCCAGGAAGGTATCTGCAAGTGGCGTCGTTCTCTTGCTGACCATCCCTTGTGCTGACATGGAGGTGTGAAGAAAACTGTTCCCGCCGAGTAGCCCCCGTGCATTGAGATCAGTGGCAACCTGATCGTAGAACTCTCGTTTACCGTTGAGTTCGGGATAGTAGTCTTCTAGAACCTGAGATGCGCCGCCGATGTAGTAGTTCGTTTTGATCCCTTTGGCGGCCAACATTTCGCCAGGCGCTTGAAAAAGGGCGAGAAAACGGATGTGCCAGATTGTCAACTCCGCGATGTAGCGGAGGAATATCTGCTGCTGGTCCTCGTCTGTGGAACGCTTCAGCGCGATATTGAGCAATGCATTCCGCAAGACTTCATGCTTTTCCTGCCGGTGAGTCGCGATCGCTGTTTTCGAGGCCTCGATCACTGCAGACACAAAGACTTCGTCTCCACAAAGATCGGCCACGTGAAAGCCTTCGACCTTAGCCTCCAATTGTTCAAGCGCGCCTGCGAGTTCTTTGAACCATTCATCGCGGCGACGAGCTACGGAGGGCGCCAGTACCATCGAAAGCACCTCTGTCGCAGACCCACCAACCAACGGGATCGCTGCCACAGCGGCGCGAGCCGCACCCAGAGCGAGATCGCTTCCCGTTGGCTCAGGATATTGCTCAGCGCGGCTAGAAAAGAGTTTGATCGGAAGTTCGGCCATCGGCAGTTGAACTCTTTCTGACAACAATCTAGGGATCATTCTCTCAACCCCTAGTCGCGGAGTACAGGACGATCTCATTGATTGCGAAGCTTGTCAAGAAAGCGGAGATTGGTAGGACGTGAACTGGCCATCGAAAAGATCGCCGAACGTGGGTTACACCTCGGCCAGCTCATCCTTTGAAGCGTGCTCTTACTGACACAGCAAATTAGCGGCTGGAGCCCTCCGCCGGTCAAGCAATCGCGCAACAAGGACAGTAGCCCGGCGGTGCGTAAGACTGAGCTGGATGTTGCGGCCTCGCTTGCGGCGGTTGTGGAAAGCGGCAAGAAAACTAGAACGATTCCCGGCCTTGTTCCAGCCCTAATGATCGCCAGACGTTCTCCCCCATCCACAAGAACGCTGGCAACGCAGCCGTTCCCAGCCGAGTCAGTCCTGATAAGTCTGCTTATAGGAAGCGATCCCGGGCGACGGACCTCTACTGAGGCTCGGCAGAGGCCTAAGACATTGTGAACAAATAAGTGAAGGAAACTACTGGCTTACGGATATCGATTGAACCGTGAGGGTGCTCTGCGGGGTGCTGAAGTGCAGCTGGTCGAAATAGACCGAGCATTGCTGTCACCAAGGGCAATCTGTCATCTGGCCATCTGTTTGTAGCCGAGAAGGGCTGGACTTTACAGATGACGAAACACACGGGGGGCGTTCTAGAATCGACCCGACACCACACTCTGGCGAGGTTCGGAAATGACGGTTTGTATCGGAGCACTGACGGTAGTGGGCCCGTCTATCGTCCTTGCTGCGGATACCCGTGTGACCCATGGAAACAGCCCGGTCGGACCGCATGACCAGGCTGGGAAGCAATACCCATTGCCGCCCTACAATTGCGCGGCGGCGATAGCAGGCTCCATCTCAGAATGTCACGAGTTCGTCGGTAGGCTGGTACAGCAGATGGAACTGCTGGCTGAAGGAGAGAGAGAACCCTATCGGGAAGAGGTTATGAAGGCGATAAACGATGCTCGCTTTCAGGTGTTCAGGCCAAAAATCGATCAGTCTTTGAGAGCAAATGTAGGCCTGACATTAGAGGAATGGCACGAAAGGTTCGTCCCACCCGCAGAATTCGACATGATGGCTGAGAAGATCGGAATGCAAGCGATTAGGGCCACGCCGTTAAACGTGTCGTGCATTGTGGGAGGGTTCATCGGAGAGAACACGATGTTCTTTCACGCAAAAGGTATGGAGCATATCCGATCCGAGTCTAGTCCTGGCATCCACGCGATTGGATCGGGTGCGGCTCTCGCCATGGATCAGCTAAACAAGCGGGCTCAAAATCTTGGGTTCAGCCTCGCAAGAACCGTATTTCATGTCCATGAGGCGATGCTGGAAGCGCAGAAGGAAAAGACTGTCGGGCCTCCCACGAACTACCTGATCCTCACCAAAGGGCAGCCAATGACGCATATTTCTCCGGATAGCGAACTTTTAAGTCGATGGCGCTCCGCTTACAGTGCGCGCGACACCGACGGACTAGACAACCCGGATGTGAACTTCGCCGTTCAACGCGAGATGAAACGTGTGCAAATGCCTCCATACGATATTGAGCTTCCTGTGGTTGGTGACAGCTTGTAAACTCGCGTCAACGAAAGACTGTATAGGCGTGGTAATCCAGATTGTCAGCGTGAGGTCGATAGAGCGCGTGCGCGGGCTCCCGGATCGATTGCCCGTGAAGCCTGTAATACTCCTTACCGTTCTGGAATTCTTCGCGAATGCGGGGGCTTACCAGAATCTTGCGATCTACCGGGTCGATGGTGATGTACCCATCGTCGAAAAGCCTGTGCAGGTCGCTGCGCATCAGAATGCCGTTCGAGACCTCATGTCGCTGCAGAACTGAATACGGCTTGATATGGGCCGCGTCGAGAACTGGAAGTGTACGTTCACCCGTGAGCGCGCAGCGCCTTTCATATGCATCGGTCACTACGATACGGAAAGAACCTTGACCCAGCCGCGGTAGAACGATCTGCGGTTTGCCGAAGCCATGCGACTCAATGGCCGCGACTGTTGCAGTCTCGTCCTGAAGCTGCGCGGCAGGCTGAAGCCGCAGCCTCTGTTCGACTTCGGCCCAGAGTTCTCGTCCCGTGTCTGCTTCCGCGTCGTACCCCTTCCCCTGCACCGTGTTCAGTTTGAAGTCGGGCGGAGATGGCATCCAATGCTCCTGGGGCCAGAAGAATGGCTCGGCCAGCATGATGCAACCGATCGTCGGGTTCTCGGTGGGCTGCATGGGCTCGCGGCGGTAGTAAGCGATCCGCTGTCGCATCTCCGTCAGGGAGGACACGCCATTGCTCAAACCGAACGCGTCCCACGCCATGTTCACCGGTAGTTGCTGGAATTTCGTAAAGAAACCGCCGCCGACAATGAAGTTGTCGGGCGAATGAAGTTTGAAGAGCAGAAGCTCGCCCGGATCGAGGGCTTTGAATGTGGCCGTGGGCGACGGACGCCAGAAGTTAACCTCATCGACGTTCCCACGTGAGGCGTGAAGCTGGTACCAGTCTTTGTCCGTGACGCCGACAAATATACGCATTGAGCTCTTTGGATGACAGTTTACATTTATTCTCAGAAAGTGCCTGGAGGCCAGTGGTTTCTCTATTGCTCAGTGTCATCCTTCCAAAGCAGCGGCTGAGGTTGGCTCGCGTGCTCCACCTCAATCACCTTGGGAATGGTCCGTTCCAAGTTGAGCCGCCCTCTAGAATCTCTGTGAAAAGTGGTCCGGAGTTCGACCCTCATCTTGTCTCCATACCCGAAGCGCTCTCCCTTCGCAACACGTTCCCAGAGCGCCGCATCTTGAATGCGGGCATCGAATGCGCTGCCCTCGTCTGAGAAGTGCCAGGATAAATGAGGCACCAGAGCTGCTTTTTCGATGTCCAAAACTTTCTCCTCGACCTCCTGGATTGCGCTTTCCTCGGCTTCGTCCGCAGATTTGAGATCTGACTGCCGCACCGTCTCTACGACGACCTCTCGCCGGCGGGTCTGAAATTCAACGATGCCATCCGCTCGAAGCGGCCGCAAGGCGGCCCGGAGTGCGGCCTGAACCTCGGCGTCGTTGTAGATCTTGATGAAAAGTAGCCGCTCTATATTGTCTAGACGCGCGAGAATGCGAGCGAGATCATCCTCGTCCGTGATCGGTCGGCCTTTCTTTTGCTTGAACATTTTGTACAGATTGAAAGCACCGGAAACTGCTCCCCATCCCAGAATCGTCAACAAGCTCGAGAGGGCTTGCCCATGCCGGGAGAGCAGCGCGTTCTCAACCTTTGCAACCGCGTCAGTCAGGATATGAAGTGGAATGACGACTGAGCCGGTCTGGAACTGGCTATCAAGCTCGATGCGGTAGTCGAGCTCGCTGCCAAACATCAGGTAGCTGACTCTGCTGGTGAGTCTCCCGAGTCCGCGAAGGCCGTCTGAAAGGACGAAAAGGTCTATCCGGCCGTTTTCAACAGCCGGCCCGACATAATGGACCGATATCTCCGGGACGTTCTCAGCTGGAGGCATGTAATAAGTTGCAAATCTGGATTCGATGAAGTCTATCAGGCGTTTGCTAAGGTTCCGCAATACCGAACGCGGCTCCCACATCTAATTTCAGAAGCGGCGGCGGCGGCCCATATACTTCTCTCGTTCACAGAGCCCGAAAATGAACCCATCTCAGTCCCACAACCACCATTACGTGCCGCAGTGGTATCAGAAACGCTTCCTGCCGACCCGGCATGACAAACTCTTCTACCTGGACCTGAAGCCGCAAAAAGTTGAAAACGGCGAGCACTCCTACTTTCGGCGGAATCCTCAACGCGCTGACGTGGTCAACTGCTTCTGCCAGGACGATCTGTACGCCATGAGATTTGGCAAGGAAACCACGGACATACTGGAGACCAGACTCTTTGGAATAGTGGACAAGAAAGGCGCCCCAGCTGCTGCTTTCTTCAGTGAGTATCGTGACTATGTTGACGCGACGATCGAGATGTTCAAGGATCTCGTGTTCTACATGGGCGCGCAGCGATTCAGAACGCCGCGCGGGCTCGACCTCATCAAAAAGCAATATGGGCTGGGTGACCACACTCAGGCGCTGATGATTATGAATCGTCTCTTTCAGGCTTACGGAACTATGTGGTCAGAGGGGATCTGGGAGATTGTCCATGCCAGGCAATCAACGATTAAGTTCATCATCAGCGATGAGCCGGTGACGTTTTTCAACCGGCGGGTGGTCCCTGGCGGTCCTCCCTATCCATTTGGAGCTGATTTGCCTCAAGCGGGGACCCGAACTATTTTCCCTCTGAGTCCAGAGTCGTGCCTCATCATTAGTCACCTTCAACTCGCCCGTAACGCGTGGACCAACCCGGCTGCGAATAGAGAAAACGCGCGGACTTTCGACAGAACGATAGCGAATCTGACCCAGATCCAGTTTGGGCGCGAGCTCGACGAGAGCGAAGTTTTAAAAATAAACCTGATCCTCAAAAAGAGCGCTAAGAAGTTCATCGCTTCCGGTGAAGAGGAGCTTCTTTATCCAGAGAGGCATGTCGATATCCATTGGACAAAGCTAGATGACGACTGGTTCCTTTTCCCGAATCTCTGCAAGGTCAAGTTTTCAGCGGGGACCTTCATGGGTTTCAAAAATGGAAAGGTGTTCGGTATGGACGAGTACGGCAGAAGGCCAGGTCATCCTCGTTATGAGAATGAAGAGATGAGGCAATTCGATTTTCAGCGGGCCGAGGAAAGTAAGAAGGAATGGGTCAGGCGGCGCTTTCAGAAGCCTGTAAGCCATCTCGTGAACCAGATGCGCGAAGACACGATGGGCGATCTGAGGATGGAACGCTACTTAAGAGAACTGGAGCTTATTCCTGCCGAATAAGGAGTTACGCCCTATTCCTCTCGGGCGTCTTTGGGAATGGCTTTCCGTAGTCAAATCCTGCAGGGCGATCCTCTGCAACTCAAACTGTGCATTATTTTGACTGATGATGAACGGCGTAATCTCAGCCATAATTAAACGAACCAACTCTGGAACATGTTCTGGGCCGATTCCTTCATGGGGTTGTAGCCCCAACTTCGGAACTGCAGCCCTGACTGCCTGCTCCATCACATTCTCTCGGTCCCGCTGCATTTTCTTGGGATGAGCAATCGCCATCAACTGATTGATCGCAGCCGTCATAATTTCCGCCCGATATCGTTCGCCCCGGCAAATTGCGAAGACTTCTCCAGGGGGTAGCTCCAAATTAGGTGAGATCGATAGTTCTTCTCCGGTTGTTGGGTCAACGGTATAGGAATTCGAAATCTCCTTTCCGCCATACTCGGAGGATAGAAGGACCAGCATGCGATAAGATCCGAAAAATTCAACGTACCCAATTAATTGACGAGTAGCAGGATTGCCTTTTATGGCGACGCAGTGGAAGAGACGACCTTTCGGGCGGTCTGGGATGAGATCACCGTCGTAGTAGAACCACCAGCATGCAGAGTCAGTCGGGTCTTTCAAATAATTGCGGGCTGTTTCACATCGTTCAGCAGGAACTCCAGAGTGAACGGCTAACACAAAAGCCGATTTAACGATTGAACGGGCGGAGGCATCCCCGTGAATGTAGACGGCTCCACCGATCGGCTCGGATAGGTAGGTCTTTTCCACCTTCAGCCTCTCCATAGCTGCTTCAATGTCGAACTTGGGATATTTTCTCTTGAAGCCCTTGAAGAGCTTCTGCGCTTCTGCGAGGCTCGATACCTGGCCAGTCAGTCTTACTCCACCGTCGGCCGCAGTCTCGATCGGTGCGCTGCGGGGCAGGGTGATGTGGCCGTCGTCATGGATACGGACTGCCTTGCCGGATTTCGTTCGTGCGTCTATGGCTGGAGTCGTGCCTCTGTCTCGCTTCACCTTGACGGTCATCGTTATTAAGCTGAGTTGGTTGGCGAGTACTGCATCCCACTCTTTGCCCGTCCGATCATTGCAATCCTTGCAAAGGACCCACTGAACCTTCTTTTGACCTCCAATGCTGTTGGGGATCAGGTGCTCGCGTGAACTGATGACGAGATCACCGTCGAACTCGCGGTCGCAGAGGGCGCATGATCTGGGTTTCACTTCGGTGACTCCAGCCGCTGCATGCAAGCGAGGTATCGCTCTACTGTCGTTTCAAGGTGGTGATAAAAACTGCGTTTAGATCCATCTTCATCGAGCACACTCTTCAGGGATTGCAACTCAGAGCGAAGGACATCCGGATTCTTGTGGGCCAGGGAGACAATTTCCTCAGCCGATGTGTGCTCACCAAATTTGAATATGGTCTTCGTAGGAAGTCCTGCATCCGAGAAGTTTTGTTCATTAATCAAACGGCATGCGCCAAGCAGTTCGATATCGAGCAGCGGATCAGGATTCCCTGGATGGAGTCCGACCTTGAACCTGAAATACTCGGCGGTTCTATCTGAAATCAACTTAAGATGACCGTAAGATCGCCTGACAGTTTCCGAGTCGGTGAACTGATCAAAATTGGGATTGTCTACAGCATCCCAGAGTATCTGCGAGAAAAGCGCGATCGCCTGGTCTGTTCTGGAGTCGAGGAACAAGGTCTCTTCGGCGACAACTCTCCCAAATGTCTCGTAGTCGCTTATGCCTATGGAACCCCATTCATCGTCGATGCCTCGTATCTTTCCTTCGATGGCTCTAATCGCCTCATGCATCGCTGAGAGGACCGCCTTGAAGCTGTCTTTCTGGTGCTCGTATACGATGGAAAGCTTTTGCAGTTGGTCTTGGAACCCGTGTTTCGTCGCCTCAAGCTGTTTGTTGAGCCGATGCTCCATCCTTTTCTGCAAGACCCAGTTGATCGTGGTCCATATGGCAGCGCCTACAGCAAGAATCTGTGCGATCCAATCGATTTTGGTTGAGATCAGCATACGGAAAGCCCAGTATACGGGGGTATTTTGGCCGTCGCCTTTCATTTTCCCTTCGACCACACTGCCGCGATTCGCACTTTCTGATTTCTTGCTTATTCCGGGTCCATCATGAATGCCCTATAGACGAGGTCGTGCGGATAGAGCTCACGCACCCTCTCAGCACCCTCATCGAATCGAGGCTTCCCCACCCCCGCCACGGACCTCTGCAGAGCATAGGCAGAGGTCAAGTTCCACGTGGGCTGCGGGGAGCGAGGGTGCTGAAATTCAGAGTTCGTGTTTTTCTCAGTGTTTTTGAGTGCTCAAGGGTGCTGTAGTTAGCCATCAACGCCCATGAAATCATTTAGATACAATCAGTTAGCGTAACTGTCACGGCAGACGTCGGTGCAATCTCCTAACGCTGCCGTGCCTATTTGAATGTGTGATAAATCGTCGAGTCACTCGTTGAGGCAGATGGGGCTGGAAACGTGCATTGGCCTGTTGTCGACAGTGGACGACTCTTGACCGGGTTGCATCCGATGAGCCGCCTACTTCCTGTCGCTACCGGGAGATCACTTCTTTTCGAGCCTAGGGGACCGGATGGAACAAATGATGGTGCAGCTGCGTACGACAAGTGTGCGCGATTCAAACAAGCAACTACTTTTCTTCTTCGCTTTCCTCTGTCTCTTCAGTGCGGCCGCATATGCCCTTGTGATTCACAGCCATCACCTAGACGCGCCACTCAGCAGATTTACGATGTGGTGCCCCGGGTTCGCTGCGCTTTGTACCTGTTTTTTGCTACGGATCCCGGTAGCAAGCCTGGGGTGGAGCTGGCCCGCACCTCGGTTCCTCAAGCTCGCGTATGTCCTCCCGCTGATCTATGCCGCGCCCGTGTACCTCATCACCTGGCTGGCTATCCATGGCACATTCTCTCTGCAAGGCTTCGAGGCCGCCATGTCCGGCATGTATGGCTTGGCACAATGGCCCGTCTTTGGAACCTTTGCCGTGGCTTTGCCGCTCTTGTTTACCGTCAATGTGATCGCCACATGTGTCTGGGCGCTAGGAGAGGAACTTGGCTGGCGTGGGTTTCTCTTTCCCCGCCTGCACCAACGCTTCGGCTTTCACGGTGCATGTCTCATCTCAGGAGTGGTCTGGGCGATGTGGCACTTTCCCGGGCTCCTCTGGGCTGACTACAACGTCGGCACGAACCCCGTCTTCGCCATGACCTGCTTCACTGTGGGCGTGGTCGCAATGGCCTATATCATGGGCTACCTGAGGCTATGTTCGGGCAGCATCTGGCCTTGTGTTCTTGTTCACGCCAGCCACAATACGTTCATCCAGGGTATCTACGATCAATTGACGGCTGCGGTCGGCGTGTCCAAATACATCACTTCGGAGTTCGGCGCCGGCCTGGCACTCTCGATCGCGATCGCCGCGATAGTCGTCACCAGAGGCCGTCACCAGGCACATGCTGGGGAAACATCTGAAACTGAATCTGCGGCAACTGTTCTGGTCCAACGCTCTTAATACGCTCTTAGCGTCAGCGATGCCTGCATTCGCGCCAAATCGCCAATGCGCTCATTGAGGAGGTTGGGATCAGGAAGTCCTGTTACTCTTCGAATGCAACCAGGACCGCAGAATGTCCCTAAGCGTGCATCTGGTGGAAGGGCCCCTCTTTGGAAAGAAATCCTTAGACTAGAAGCCGATTCCGAAATCATTCTGCTGCTTGGTGGGCTGGGCGAATTCTGTTACTGCGATTTCCTTGGAAGAAGCGAATTCTTGCGGCGGCGGGCTGGTGTATAGAGCGAGATCCGCTTTGGCGGACGCTGCCTGGAACGCCTGTTGGGTGAGTCCATCTCCGGTTGCGATCACACGTTCTGCGCGAACGTTCTTCAAAGAATCGACGACGTAACCGTAGTCGATGTGCTGTGCCTTCTCAGGAGGAACTTCGGCGATCTTGCCGGAATCCATCTTCACGGTCATGGCGTGGTCCTCGCCGATGCGGGTGACAGTCCCGAGGTCACCGGAGCGCACGCCCATCTCCTTGTCGTAGGTGGCGAAGCGGACGCGCTCACCCTGAGAGATTGCGCGGGTCTCTTCCTGGAAGACACGGCTCTCGCGCGTTTGGATTCGGAGCTGCGCGGGATTGTAGGAGACTTCCTCCCGGGTCGCATCGAAACGAACGGAGAGCAGATTTCCGCGCGAGGTTGTGGAGACAACTGTGGCCTGGCTGTCGTGTGGGATGCCACTAAGACTGGGGCTGCCGGTCTTGTACTGGATTTTGTCACCGGGTTGGTAGCTCTCGGCAAGCATCTTGCTTCCGGTCTCTTTTTCTATCAGAACTGAAATAGCCTGGGCGTCGCGGCCAAGTTTGCTTTGGGCGTAGAGGTCGGCGCGAACGAGCTTGGTCAGCTCCTCGCGCTCCGCGCGATCGGGCGCAACGATGACGGAATGCTGTGGGCGGCTGGCGTACTCGCGAGCGACAGCGGCAAGTCGCGAGTCCGGGTTGTTGTACTCGTGGATTTGGACAGGTTTTGGAGCCTTGGTACTTTGAGCCGCTTCGGAATCTTCCGTCCTGGCAGTGAATTCGAGAGCGGCGGTCTTGGTCACATCGGTAGCGAGCCGATGGCCCAACGTTGCAGCGTCGTTCGTATAAATCCTCGCGTCTTCGGAGGCACGGGAGATTGCGACGTAGGCAAGCCGGTTGTTGATGAGGCTGCGGCTGGACTCGGTATCGATATTGGCGATCACGCGATCTGCGGTGAGTCCCTGAGAGCTGTGGGACGTGACAGCGTAGCCGTGGTCAAACTGCCGAAACTCAGCGGGATTGAAGCTGACAGAACGCTGTTCCTTCCCGTCCATGAGTACGGTGAGTCGGTCCGGCTCCATCTTAGTAATAGTTCCCATGTCGCGGTTCGAAATCCCCAGATCCTTATGAATAGCCGAGAACTGGAGTCGATCTCCGGTGGCGAACTCGCGGCTGGTCTCGCGGTAGACATTCACGCCATAGACCCGCTTGGGGTCGTACTCGACACTGGAGCCATGGGAGAACTCGACGGTCAAACGATTCGTAGCCGCATCGCTCGATCGCACCACACCGAAGCTGCCGCGCTCGATTCCCTCGGCTTTGCTGCCGCGTTCGTACTGGACAACATCTCCGGGGCGGTACATCGCTGCCCAGGTGCGGTCTGGGCCGGTCATATCGGAACGATGGGACAGCGTGAGGAACCGCCGCCCATCCTCGGCCAGCGTGCCGGCTTTCAGCAGCTCACCCCGCACGGCCTCATTGATCTGCTGGCGGCTGCGGTTGTCCGGGGAAACGATAAGTGTGTTCTCCGGTTTGGCGGCGTAATCCCGCGCGATAGCGGCGACGCGCTCCGACGCATTGGCAAGCTCGGTGACACGGCCCTGCTGGGTGAGCAGAGCGATCCCCATCTCTGTCTCGTTGGTGGCAAGGTGCTGCACAGCACGCAGCAACTCCGGGTCTTTCTGCCGCATGATCGTGTCGAGCTTGGAAGTCTGCATCCCCGCCTCTTGCATTTGCTGGAAGGGTCGTCCTGCATCGACGCCCTGATGCTGGCGAGTGTCACCGATGACCAGAACACGATCCTGCGGGTGTATCTTTTCGAGAAAGGCACGCATCTGTTTGGTGCTGGCGAGACTGGATTCGTCCAGCATGTAGAGATGTCTGCTGGCAGGATCGGCGCCCTTCTGCCGGGCAAGGAAGCTCTGAAGAGTGTTGGCCTCGATCCCAGCTTCGCGTAGCTGGCCTGCGGCTTTCGAGGTCGGGGCGAAGCCTTCGACCTTATAGCCGCCCTGCTCCGCACCCTCGCGGATAGCGGCCAGCGTGCTCGTCTTCCCGGTTCCGGCTAGCCCCTGGAAACCGTGTATCCGGTCGGTGCTGGTCAGCACCTCGCGGATAGCAGTTTGCTGCGCCTCATTCAGGAAATCGCGAGACGTGGCCTGCCGCTCTGCTGCAGCTGTGGACAGCATGGGAGCCGATGCGCCCTGTCCGTTAAGGACATGCTGCACGTTTGCTCTCTCGTCGGCAATCGTCTCAGGTGTTGTGAAGCTGCGGCCGGAACTATACTTCTGTCCCTGGACGGAGCGTAATTCGCCCTCCTCTCGTCGGCGCTGGAACTCGGTCTGCACCTCCGAAAAGCTGACCTCACCCATGCCCCTGCGTAGTGCTTCCCGCATGATGACACGTTCATCGGCTACGGCCTCTCGTTCGAAAACCTTCTCCTTCGCGAAGGCTACCGCCCCACGAAAATCCGGCTGCACACTGGGTTCCTGTGCCTGTCTCAAGGCACGTTCGCGCGCGGCGGCGATCACCCGTTCCGGCTGGTCACCGAAGTCTTTGGCCATCTCCTTGTGCGCCGCCAACACTTCGGACGCCGTGAGGGTTTGCTTCCGGTCACGGGTGGCGTGGGCGGCGATCTGTGCCGCCTCTGGTCCCTGGAAACCGGCACGTTCCATCTGTTCTTTGATCTGCCGAGAACGGGGGCTGGAGGCGTCAAGGTATGCCTGTGTGAAGCCCAGAATTTCGGGTGCGCCGCTCTGTCCCGGCTCGATCTCATAACCCAGCTTGCGTAGCTGATGCGTCAGCACCGATTGGTACACGGCGGTCGCATAGTTCTGCGACTCGAAGAATGTTCGTTCCTGGATGGCACGGGTAGAGCCATCTTCGCGTTCCGTAACATTGAAGATGATGGCGTGGGTATGGAGCTGCGGCGCGGCATAGCCGTTCACAGGCCGCGCGGTGTCATGTTCGAACTTTGCAGCGACGAACTTCCCGGTCACCTCGGCGGGGTTGTTGCCGCCGATCCGCGCATGCGTGTACTTCTCTAACTCCTCCAGTGCGGTCGTCACGGCGGCTCGGTGTGCCTCTGTCACGCGCTCGTCACCGCCAACGAGGGCAGTGAGTGAAACGGACTTGGGAGCGGAAAAAGTGGCATCCCATCCGGCCCGGTGCTCGACAGGTTTAGTAACGCTGCCGTCTGCATTGGTGTACTCCTTTCCTTCCCGGTGCCGCACCATCTGCGCCTCGGTCTGTGGGTGCATGCCCTCGGTCAGACGGGAGAACTCCAGTGGCGCGACCTCACCGGATAGGCCAAGGGCGGCGGCAAGTTTGCCCTGCCACTGTCCTCTTACCGTTTCGTCCTGCTTGTAATAGCTCTGCGCATCGCTGGTGTATTCCAGCTTGTGATACGTCTGTGCCTGGGCGGAGCTGATGGCTTTCGAAATAGTGAGCATGGCAGCCTACAGGTTGTGCGAGATGGAGGAAGTTTGGGCCTGCGCCGAAGGAACCACGGCCTTGGGAAGTTCCAGCTTTGGAACCATTGCCTCGGCTTCTTTGATCGGAGCGCCTTTGGTTGGGGCAACATCCTCGGGGTCGCTGGCTGGCTCCGCGGCTGGCGGCGGCACCGGCGCGAGTGGGTTGAACCACATCTTGTGTGGAGGGATCACGCGCGGAACCAAAGCCTCTGCGATCTTGGGAAGGCTCATGGGTGGAAACGAAAAGCGCGAGACGTAGTTGTTGATCTTCACAAAGGTGTGGAGGTCGGGTAGACCTTCGACCTCGGACTTCATCACCAGCGGCTCGATCTGCCGGTCGAGGGTGAAGCTCTTGCCCTGGCGCTTGCCGTCCGCAACCGTCTCCCGGACACGCTCGATCTCGACCTCGCCGATCATCTCCGCTGCCCACTTTGCCGCGTTCGGCTCGGCGGTACGGAGGATGAATTTGGTAGTCGGCTGCGAAAGCATCACCTCGGCAAGATGGCCGTAGATGGTTTCAAGCTGAGCCTTACCCTGGTAGCCAAAGACGATCGGATTGTCACTCTTGCGGCCCTTGGTCAGCGCCGTATGGAACTGCGGAAGACGCTGGAGGCTGGCCAGCTCGTCGATCACCAGCCATACTTTTTTCTGCCCCGGCTTCGGCCTGGTCAGGAGACGCAACACCAGCAAGTCGATCCAAAGCGAGTGCAGAGGGCGCAACGCTTCCTGTTCGGCTTCCGTGGACGTCAGGAAGATCCAGCCCTCGCGCTTGTCGGCCCATTCCGTCGCACACCACTCGCGACCCTGGGCTTCTTCGCGGGTAGGCAGAAGACGCAAGCTGTCGGCCACAAGCCCAAGCGAACCAAGCACGCCGCTCCGCTGCTGCGGCGCATCCTTGGGTGCGAAGTTCGCAAGCTCCGTGCCCTCCAGGCGTCGGTCAATCTCATCCTCGTCCGACATCCACGCAACCAATTCTTCGGGCGAAGGCTTGTACTTCAGGAGATGGGCGAAGATCTTTTGGGGAGTATCTGTGAAGAACTCACCCCGCTTGTCCTCTCGCGGCTGGTACATGGAAGCCGCGATAGTCCGCGCCTCGGCTGGGTTCCGCAGCTCGCTGGAAGGTGTCCAATAAGGCGACCGCGCGTCAAGCGGATTCAGAATCAGGTCCTTGCGGCTCTGCTTGTAAAAGCTCTCCGTGAACTCGCCTGCCGGGTCATAGACGATGGCAATTTCACCCCGGTCGGCGACCTGCTGGAGGAGCTGTTTTATCAGTGTGGACTTGCCCGTGCCGGTGTCACCCATGATCTGAATGTGCTTCGCTTCCGCGCTCTTGGGGATGCGAAGCTGTATCGGCTTGCGGAGATACCACGGCTTTTTAGAAGTCTCGATGGCCAAGCCATCGGCCTTCAGCGCCTTGTTGAACTCGGACGGTGAAACCATAAGCGGCCCCTTCAGGTGGCGTCCGTACTTTAACTCGCGGAACCGTTTCACGTCGGCGCGTCCGGCGAACACGAGAGCGACCACCAGTACAAGAAGCCCTTCTCCTAACGAGGTTGCGTAGATATCGAGCAACCCTTGCCCGTCAAAATACACGCTGCGAAACCACCGACTCAGCGCGGCGTCGTTGTAGTCCTTCTCCGGCCCTCTATAGAAGACCGTGTAACCCTGATGCCTTGTCACCTCGGACAAATCGACGGGAACAACAGAACCGTTGGGCAGCCTGGTTTCCCCGGGAACGAAGTCGGCTGGTAGCGCCAGACGGGGCGCGGCTTTGCCGCCCCCAACGTAGAGCAGACGATACTTGCCATGCTGCTTGAACGTCGCACCAACGAGCGACTGAATGTACGTCGGGGTATACGTCCGGCGCAACGGCGTCTCCGTGAAGCGGAGAAACTGCCACACGAAAAACAGCGTTGCGAAAACACCCAACGCCAACGCGCTGAAGGTATAGACGGGAGCGTGCGGCGGCCAAACAATGGTCTCTTTGCGACCCCACTGCTGATTGCTATTCATTGTGCTACCTCCGTTCTGGCGTACTGTTGCATGACTTCAACTGCGGCCTTGTGCTTGCTGGAACGAATGCCTTGCAACTCGGTCTGGAACGCCTGCGGTGTCATCACCTCGCCGCAAGCCACATTCCGCAAAGTTGAGTTGAGGAGCTGACGGATAGCCACGATCTCAGTAAAGATCGGCGTGATGGTCTCGCCTCTGGCCGCTGCTAGAAGCACCTCACGGCACCACTCGCTGAGGCTCTGACCTCTTTGCATGGCCGCCGCTTCCATCTCGTTCTGCTCGTCGCGCGTGACCTTGGCTGTGGCACTGATCGTCCGACCGGTCCTGCCTTTGGACCGGCGAATCCGCGTCTCTAAATTGATATGGGAACCTTGGGTTTCCGTTTCCATGTCGTCTGCCCCGAAGTTGCTTATAGGAGCCTTGCGGTCTCCTATAAGCAACCAGATTTATGTAACTTGCTTGTTTGCAACGAGGTCGCCTATAGGCTCCCTGTTGCGCGGTTTACGAAACCCTGGAAGGGATGGAGTGTCAATCTTCTTCCGGTGCGCAGCACCGTAGTGGCTCTGCAACTGCACTAGCAGCGGGATCAAGCCTTCGATCCCGCCACGGATGCTGCTGGTTGTACTGGCGATGATGCTGCGGATACCGGCTTCTTCACGGGTGGCTCCGCAGCATCGGCAGCTGGCGCTCTACGGATGCGAAGCGTCGAAGAAGCCTGCTTCGCTTGTGGCGTCTTCAAGAAGTCCTGGAAGTCGCGATCCTTCGAGAAGACATAGGCAAGCGCCTGTTCCACGACATCGTCGGCGGATGCTTTGATGAAAGAGGCGTACTGATCGACCTGCGTAGCGGTTGAGTCAGTAAGCCGAATAGACGCACTGACCTGACGGGTTTGGATAACTTCGAGTAGTGGCATTGCTGTTCTCCTTTGGGTGGTAATTCAGGCGACCTTGTTGCGTGCGATCATGCGCTGTGCCGTGGCCGCAATCTCCCGCGCACGAGCGGAGCAAAGTGCTGCGGGAAGCTCAGACTGTCTGCGGCTCTCAAGCATCGCGATTACGTCGGCGATGCTTGTGCCTTCTCGCAACCAGAGACGGGCAGAAGCCATGTCTACAGTCCGCTGGGCGTAGTACGTGGGGTTGGGCTTATCAGAGCGGTGCGAAGCCAGCTCCAGCGTGAGCGTCACGGCATCTTTGCCGTGAGCAAGCTCACGCGAAACCCAGGCCCAATCATGCTCGGAGTTGGTCTGCATATCCCGGCGAATCGGCTGCTGCGGGATAGGTGGGATCATGCAGGCTTCGCGCAGGACATACAGATGAAAATCATCGGGCTGGTAGGTCGCATCGGAGAGGTACTCGACGGTGACGAGCTGCGCTGGATCGTACTTGCAATTCTTGAATCCGGGGATGCGAAGAACCCGGTTGCAGTCCGTACAGGAGATGTCACCGTGGAAGGCCATCGCGAGGAGCTTGAGCGTCATCTCCTGCGTGTAGAAGTCGAAGTCCTCCACGCGCCACAACACCTGGTATTTGCCTGCCGATGTGGAGACGATCACATTCGGCTCCGGCACAAGCTCGGAAGCCCGAAGTTCAGCGAGCCGGGCCTCTCCGTTCACGTCAATGTCGATATAGAGGTGGCGAATAGAAGCGATGCAATCCTTGGTGCGCTTCCGGCTTCCGGATAGCAGCGGATTGGCAGCCACATAGATGTTTGCTCCATTGTGGTTTTCATGAGCGAGCCAGCCCCGGTAACGGGGCGCGAGCGCGCGTTCCAAAGGAATGATGCGTTGCTGTGTCTTTGCTGTGCTCTCGTTGCGAAGCAAGAGAGCGATCGTGTCACCCGGAGTGAAGCAACGGGTAAGAAAGTCCTGGGCTGTTCTATTCATCTCGATACCTCCGATCCGACCTGCACTGCGTGCCCGATGAGGCGGGCCTTTAGCAGCCGAAGAAGCCCGGCTGGATGCCGGACTCTTCGGGGAGGAGGAAGGGCCTATGCGGCCTCTTCCTCGGTGGATTCTTCTTCGTCTTCCGCCGCTGCCTTCTGAGCCCGATCCAGCTTGAGAATCGAGTTCACCCGGATCTCCCAGATGGTCTGCTCCGAGTTCGTCTTCTTGCTGTCATACTTCCGGCTGCGCAGCTCGCCCTCGACCTGAATATGAGCGCCTTTCTTGAGCGTGGCGGCGAACTCTCCGAGCTTGCCGAAGACCACGCAACGGTGCCATTCGGTGTGCTCGATGTACTTGCCGTCCTTCTTGTAGGAGGACTTGGTTGCCAGCGAGAGAGTGGTGAGGCTGCGGTCGTTGTTGGTGCGAACTTCTGCATCAGCGCCGGTGAATCCGATGAGGGTGACTTTGTTTGAGTACATGGTGGTGATCTCCGTTTCGTTGAATTTCCCGTATCCTGCTCGGGTCACACAGGCGAAGCCAAGCGAGTGGGCCCGGCTCCCAAGTGCCAAGGAGTGCTTTCTTGGCGGGGCCCGAAAGAAGTTTGCGCGGTGTTCTTTGCCGCGGCTCTCAAACTTCTTTTGGGAGGAACCGAGACCCCGCAGGGGCGACGCAGTCGAAGCAGAACGACGCCGAGCCGCAGGGCGCCGGATTGGCCCCGAAGCGTGACCCCGAGCAGAGGACGGGATACGAGGCGGAAGGCTCCCCGATGCACCGAAGTCAAACTCTCGATCTCGGCGGTGGATGTTCGCCCGAACGGCAGCCCATCTCATCGCTACAAAGGCTGCATCGAAGGGCGGCGTAGACCACCCTCCGTTGCGCTCTCGGCGATGCCGGAATGCCACGCTGGGCGCTTTTCGAGACGAGTTGGGCTGTGCAGCCGATTTGGCAGCATGACGGTACATCGGAGTGACCTCGATTCTGAGTTCGGTTCTCTAGCTGTATACCTGATGCTCAGGCGGCGGAAGCACGATAGATGTCCTCCGTCTGGAAGCTCTGGTCCGCATGGGTGTATCCGGACACTGTAATCAGCTCGCGCACCCGGCGACGGCCCGTGGCGTCGCGCTCGCAGTACAGAACAAAATCGATGGCCTCTGCTGTTTCGGAGCGAATGAATGCGTGATTGAGATTGGCACGCGCACTCAGGGCCAAATCAGAGAGACGATTCAAGGCGTCCCATGCGGACTTCGCATGGATGGTGGAGAGCGTTCCACCATGCCCAGTGTTCATCGCTTGCAGCAGGTCGTAGCCGCACTCATCGCGGATCTCACCCATGATGATGCGATCGGGACGATGACGCAGAGCGGCGGCGAGAAGCTGGCTCGGCGTGATGGCAACCTGGCCCGGAATCGCTTCAACAGCCTCCCAGCGGACAGCGTTGGCGTGATTCACCTTCAACTCTGCGGGCTGCTCGATGACTACCAGACGTTCATGCTGGGGAACGTGGTCAAGTAGTGCCTTCATTAAGGTCGTCTTCCCCGAACTGGTGCCGCCGCTGATGATGCCGTTCTTTCGTTCATTGATGAAGCCGATTACTTTGTCGCGAACCGGCTCCGGCAAGCTGCCAGCGGCGATCAGCTCATCGGAGGTGTACCAGCGGTTGAATTTGCGAATGGTAAGGGTAGGCCCATTGAGGGAGGATGGAGCACCCACAACCGCGACACGAGAGCCGTCCGGTAAGCGTGTATTCAGTATCGGATTCTGCGTCGTGAGGTCCTGTCCAAGGATGCGAGCGACGCGCTCAATCGCTGCCTGAAGACGGTCGTTCGTGTACGGCGTTGCCAACGGGATGTGCTCAATGACACCATTCCGATCCGCGTAGACGCCGGTGGTGCCGTTAATCATCAAGTCCGAGATCGACGGGTCAAGCAACAGCGCCCGTAGCTCTTCAGGAAAGAACGGAAGGATCAGGTGGTAGCTCATCGCGACGCTCCTGTAGCTGGCGTTGCTCGCAGTGCCGGCAACGCTGCATTGGTTCCGGGAGCGATAGGATCGACGGAGAGCCGGTTTTCGTGGAACTCCGTGATGGTCAATCCGAGCGGGTTGATCGTCTCGAACTGCGGGAAGATGCGGGCCTGGTCGCTCACCTGTTTGGGGTTCAGATAATAGGTAATACTGAGCATCCAATGCTCCGTGCGGGGCTCACGGGAGTTCTGCGCAGAGTAGAACCTGTCGATGGCTACGAGGGCCGTTCCGCGGGCGATGCGGGTACCCTGGACGGTCTCGTCTGACATCGAAGTGATGGTGACGTTCTTTACCTGCACATCGCTCGTCTCGATCTGCCCTGCCACCACCTGTGAGACAAGATGATTCGCATTGTCAGCCGTCATCAATTGCGAGGCCAGCGTCTGCGATAGGAAGTAATAGTTGAGCGGGTACTTCTTCGCGATGGTGTCCCGGCCAATGGTGTAGCGATAGTTGGCCCAATCTGTAAGGTATGTCCGTACTTCACCCTCGCGCGGGCTGTAATTAAGGTCGGTGTATTGGATTGCCTGGGCGCGGCCCATCTCGTCGATCCGGATGTACCGGTTCGCAATCGGACGGTGTGCCAATGAGAAGTTTAGCCACATGGAACCAAGCAGCAATACCGTGCCGCAACCGATGACAAGACGATAGGCTTTCCGCTCGGCATAATGGGAGGCATAGACCTCATTTCCGATGTGGTCGGTGAGCAGCGCTTGCTCCGGCGTCAGCGTGCTTTCAATGGGTGCGGTGTGCGTGGACATGACGGTTCTCGCTCCTTTCACGGACTGCGTTCAAAACGACATAGGTATAGATCAAGCCGGCAACGATCACTCCGACTAGGAAGATCATTACGAATGGCACAAACCAACGAGGACGGCGCACCCGTACTCGACTGAGTAGAAGATATCCCCAAAGATCGCCCATAAAACTTACGCTCCGCCTCCCTTCGCAAAGAGTAATGCCGTTCCACCAATAGTCTTGCCCGCCGCCGATGTGAGCCCAGCAGCACCTCCGAAGATGGCCTGGGTCATGCTCGGAATGAACAGCATATTAATGATGAAAGCGACGAAGACCATTAAGCAAGGGATCAGATTGGCGATCCACATATCCATCGAATAATTGCCATTGAAGGTCTGCTGGAGAAAGCCGTTCATGAACCCAGCCCATACAAAGATGAAGGCGGCAGCAACAGCACGAATCATCGCAAAGCTGATGAGGACATCGAGAAACTGAAAGAACTTGGCACGGAAGGTCTGCGTCATCAGCAGTGGAACGAAGATCGGTCCGAACAGAGCTGTGACGCCATACAGGATGAAAGCACTGCAATTGATGACGAACAAGATCGCGGATGCCAGTCCTAGCATGAGCTGCACGAGCACGTAGCAGAGGATCTGAATGGGCGCGGTAAAGGACGGTGTGGGCGTGTTGTCCCCAGCTGTCTTGAGCAACTGAAGAAACTGGTCGAGCGAGTGTTGATCAAACGCCGCTACCATCGCCTGCGAGATATACGAGAAGAAGTGATTGATGCCGAAGCTGGCACCGGGGAACGGGTTCACCCAGTAGTTCTCCAACAGGCAGCAGATAATGAGTCGCAGTAGGAAGTTCGTCAGATCGCCGGCCCGAACAGGATGGGTGTGGAAACGCAGCGTCATCCCCGACGTATTCCAGTTGATGACCGTGCTGATGAGCGTGAAGAGCGAGATGCAGCTCAATTCCGTCAATCCAAGCTGCGTCAGCGCCCCACCATTCTGCGTCGTGAGATTGGTCAGATTGTTGGTGAATTGGTAGAGCCAATCGACACCGGAACTCGCGGACGGTAGGGCTTGGGCTAGAACAACTGTGGCAACCATAACGGCACTCTCCTGATGGGGTCTAAGGGATGTATGTCTTCCAGGTCTTGCCTTCATTGGCTGCGGCGGAGGTGTGCCGCTTCTTGTCCTGCTCTACCTGTTTACGGAATGCCTCATCCCGCTTCCTCTGCTCGTCCGCGTCGTGCTGTTGCTGCTGAAGGAATGCTGCTGCCTTGGCTGCGGCCTCGGCGGCTTTATGCGCTTCATGGCTTTGATAAATCGCGGCGCTGCCGATGGCGACCAGCGCCGCAAGGATCGCAAGAAGGATCTTCGTGTTGATGAGTTTCAGCATCGTGTCTCCGTTTTAGGGAAGGTAGGTCTGCCAGGTGCTACTCTCATTCGCCGCGCTTACGTCATTCGTAGCCCGCTGCTGTTGTACGAAGGCGGCGGTATTGAGGTCTTCAACAGCGGCATTCCGACGCTCCATATTGGCTACCGTCATCTGCGAAGCAAGGCAGGCGTGAAGCGTGCCCTGGGATTGCATCTCCGCCAATCGCTGTGCTTCGGCTGCATTGAGGAGATTGAGCTGCTGCACTTCGCTGTTGGTGCCATCGCCGCCGTCGAACTGCTGCGAGAGGAGCGAGTTGTTCGCTGAGGTGTTCTGGGTTCTCGCCGCACGGTACTGGCCCACAGCGGTAAGGCAGTCGGGAGAGACGGAGTCGGCCGTCTCGATCATCGCCAGTTGCGACGTGCGCGAGCTACCGAGGGACTGACCGGCGAGGTAAGTAGGCGCACCACCGTTCATCGTGACCGTAGCTGCTTTCCATGCCGTGCTCGACGCACTTGGCGAGTTGGTGTTGAGCGCGATGCTCATTCCCGCCGTCTCACCGAACATATTGGCCACGTTGACGTTTTCAAGAGCATGAAGCGTCGTCTGCCACTGCTGCTTGGCCGAAAAATGTGTGATGTTGTTCTTCAGCATGTTGTATTGCGACTGAAGAGTGGTGAGTTGCGAGACGAGGCTGGCGTAGCTGGTCGGGTCGAAGACAATATCCCCGATGCCAAAGAGAGCAAAGCTCGGCGTTGCCGTGAGCAACATTGCCGCGCCTGCACCAATGAGCCACTTGCGGCGGTTAGTCAGCGTGATTTTCATAAAGCCTCCTGCGGTTGGGTTGAACTACATGCATTGCGGGCAGGTCGGATCGAGCCTGTCCAGGGGAAAGCCGTGGAAGTGAGTCGCGTTGGCAACCGCGTCCGTTGCCGTGAGATAAATCCATGCGAGCGCGTTCCGCCCGGTGTTCGTCCCAACGAGGAGCAGAGCGAGCACAATAGCGGCGATCATTCCAGAGAACTGATAAAAGCGATGGGCGGGAATCGTCTGCATTGCCTTACTCCTCCTCTGCAAGCTGGCGAGCAACCTGCGGAATGATCGCGACCCACTCTGGTCCCGTCCGCTCGATCGCTTCGGCGATGGTGTATCCGTGTTCCGCAAGCCAATCGGCACGATTGAGGACAAGGGCAACCGCGGCTTTCTCGCCGGTGGACTGCACGGCCCAGGCATCGTGACCGCCGCGCTCGGCATCCTGCGCTTTGCGGAACAAATGGTCGTATCTTGGATTGCTCGCATTCATGAGGCTGCCTCGCAAGGACGCTTACATGGTCGGATCGACGCGATGCTCTGCGTAGGACGGGATGAGGATGTCGCGCCCGACGTAAACGCGGGCGCGGGAGCCCTCCTTGAGCGTGATGATCGGAAGCCGGTTCAGGAAGTGGTTTAACACCTGCTCACCCTCTGCGGCGGACTGCTCCGAGATTCCGTTGCGAATCTCGGTCGAAGGTGTGAAGACACTGCCGTTGTTGCCGATCTGCGCGAGTCCACCGAGGCCGCCGATGGCGGCGGCTGCGCCGAACGCCATGAGGTAGCCGTGGTCTACCTTGGTCGCAAGGCCGGTAGTCCCCAGAGGATCGAGGCCGATGTATTTGTCGAAGTCGAGCGAAAATCCATCGGGGCATACGGCACGATGGAAGGTGACAAACATCTTTCGCTGCTGGGCATTGCCGACACTTTGTACCGTGCCAATCAGGCGAGTACCCTGCGGCATGAGAAGCTGCTGATGGTCATGCGAGTAGTAGTCGGTCGTCAGCATGACAAGAATCGGCCCACTGAAGCCGCCGTCGATATGATTGGTGACGACGCCCTCAAAGACCGTGCCCTCGAAGATGCGATAGAGGCGACCCTGGTAGCTATCGAAGTCGTATCCAGCCATTGCGTTGGCTTTGGCATCTGGTTTCGGCGGCTGAGTAGAGGCAGCTTGCTCAACTTTGGCTCTGTCGGTCGAAGTTGTCCCGAGGGTCGTTTCCGATGCTGTCGGGTGTGCCTCGTCGCGCTCCCCCATGACAGCAGTTGTGGCCTGCAAGGGGACGGCGGAGCCGGAGGCTGCGCCCGTATGGGCAAAGTCGATGGCGACGGTGTCGCTATTGATGGCGTCCTGCGCCTGCTTTTCCTTCGCAAGCTGCTTTTGCTTGGCTTCTGCTTGGGCTTGCGAGATATTCGAGGTGTGTTGCGGTGCGTTGGGGCTATTGCCATACATCTCATCGCGCTGCGCCGCTGTCATGGGTTGGGTTCCGGCTGCCTCTGGGCCAGGGATACTCTGTTCGGCCTGTAGCTGCTGCATCGCAGCGGCCAACTCCTGCTGATGCTGGCGTTCCTCGGCATCACGGCGGGCCTGCATCTGCTGCTGGCTCTCAAAACTATTGACTTGCTGAGCGTTCGGAGCTGCGGGGCGCATCGGTAGAGCACTCGCGGGGGCCGACTTCTTGTTCCCACTCAGCAGGCTTGATACGTTGGCGATTCCGATCACGGCGACGATTGCAACCAGGGCAATGACTACCGGCATACCCTTCTTGAGGGGCGGCTTCGCCTCCGGCTGCTCGGGGACAGTTGCAGGGACATTCTGAATTGGCTCGGTCATGGTTAGTTCGCCCCTCCCGCGCGGTGAAACTCGACCTTCTGTTTGCCGATGGCGAGATAGCCGTTGTCCAACTGCTTGGGCACGGTGTAAAGGCCATTGCTGAAGTCAAAGTTGATGAGCGAGCCCTTCTTGTCCTTGACTTCATACAAAGCAGGCGTTTCCTGGAACTGTCCACGCAGGTAGGTGAACTTGTCATCGCGCCAGATCTGCTGAAGGCCAAGAGCCTTACCCTTCGATTGATCCCATGCGTAGTCGAAGTGGAGGTTGCCGGGATATTGGCTGCGGTACTGCTCGGCTTTCGTCTCTTCGGCTATCAGCTCCGCTGCCTGGGCAGCTTTTGCGGTTGCCGCCTCCTGCTTGGCCTTATCCAGTTCGGCTGCGGGGACGAAGACAGGAAGCTGCGTCAGCCGGTCTTTTGCCGCCTGGTCGCCGGGAGCGATGAAGACCTTGGAATCGAAGTGGGCATCCGGCTCACTGGAGATTTCATGAAGCTGCAAGGTGTACTCGTTTCCGTGGTCGGAGACGATGTGAGTGTCCGTCGATCCGTTCGCCACCTTGGGCTTGACGCTGATGAACCGGCTGGCGACATGGCCGCCGTCAAAGACCCAATCGACAGTGTCACCGGCAAAGACATTGGCGACCTTCTCCTCTGCGGGAAGGACGATCAGTGTCGATTGCAGCAAGCCGGCACGGATCACAGGAGGCGTGTCCGTCTCGGACACGGTGACGGTGCGCGGCGCATTCGGTTGGAGAGGATGGGGATCGGCGGCATGGCACTGGGCAGAGGCCAGCGCGAGTCCGGCGGAGACGACGATGGGGATGTGTAGTTTCATGGCACTGGCCTTTCTTCTGTTGGGTTGGTTACACGGTCTCTCCCTGGGCAAAGCGATCGATGCCCTCGGTGAGTCCATACTTTTCAATCAGCTTCGACCGCCTCACTCGGTCCTTCGGCTTGGTGGAGAACGTGGCGTAGCTGCGCTTGTCGAGGTTTAACGTGACGACTTTGGTGATGCCGTCGCGTCGCATGTACAGCGCTTCGCGGTCCTGCAAACTCTCGAATAGCGCGATCTGCTGCTCGTTCATCTTGAACAGCTCTGCATAACGCTTCCGATTGAAGGTCGCGTCCTTCAGGAACAGGAACGATGTGCAGGAGTTCACGATGCTGTCGGCGTTGGCACCAAGGTCGTCGGCGGACTGGCCGATCATGGTCACGCCGCCAAGGTTCTTGCGAACGGTCTTGATGGAAGCGAGAGCGCCGTCAAGCAATTGCTTGTTCTTCATCGAAGAGAAGATCTCTTCGATGAGGATGTGCTTGGGGACGCCTAGATTGGCGGGGTTGTAGAGAACGTCATTGATGCGCCGGAGAAGCCATACCATCAGCGGCTCGATCAGGTCGGCGTACTGCTCGTTGTTCACGCCCTGGAAGTCGAAGCATTGCAGGCGCGAGAGCGAGAGGCTGTCTTCGACGTTGTCGAAGACAGCGTTGTAGATGCCTTTCCCAACCCACTTCGACAGATAGCGGTCGAGTTTCTTCGGCAGAAACAGATTGGACAGGCGGCGGTTCTCAGGATCGAGCAGGTACATATCCTGCACCGCCTTGTGGATCACGTCATCGTCTTCCGGCTCCAGCTCTGCGCCGCCATTGGTGAGGAGGAGTTTGATAAACGAGTAGAGGAACTTGATGTTGCTTTCGGTCGGCTCCAGAGCAAAGGGATTCACTCGTGGGCCATCTTTGCCCACACGATCAACCTTGCCGCCATACAGCTCCACAACGCTTTCGTAGCTGCCGCCGATGTCGAAGATGTAGGTAAAACCTCCGTATTTCTGCTCCAGGGCGACGGTGGCGTTACCCACCACGCTTTTGCCCGACCCCGTGGGACCGATGATGAGCATGACCCTCACGCCGTCCACATACACATCCTGAAAGAATGGCGTCCGGGTACGGGTCTCGAAGATGTTCAGGTACTCGTTGTCGAGGTCTTCCGAATGCGGATGACCGATGTGCGGAGCGAACACAGAGGAGAGCCGCGCGTGATGGTCTTCTGCGAGCCATAACGGAAAGACATTGAACTTGTGATTGCCGGGGAACATCGCGTAGAAGGCTGAGAGATTGCCCAACGTCTCTTCCATCACCTGCGCTCGGGCATCGACGAAGATGCGATGCACGGCGGGGACGGTGTTACGCAACTGCTCCTGGGTGCGCGCTGCCAGCAGCAGCCGCAGCGAGTATTCGCCCTGGGCCTTCTTATCGAGCGACCGGATAACTTCGCTCAGGTCATCGACATTGTTGTTAGCGGCCTTCGCGCCCGCGCCGGTTTCAAGCGAAGCGGTGTCGCGCCCGCTCATCACGCGCGTCAGTACGCCGACTTTGAAAAACGAGATGAACTTCTCTTGCGCGTCGATCTCGCTACGGGCAGATGAGGTGGATTTCACCCTCCATGTCGAGCACAGAACACTATCGCAATCGAGCCTCAGCAGACCGGAGAAGAGGCACGGCCTCGAAGCCTCCGGTGTGGTCTTCAGCGAAAACATCTGTACATGGCGCTTGCCGACCTGGAGGTAGTCGCTATGCCACGCAATCGGAGTCTTAACGATCTGCCGGTCCACGCCAGTATCGCTGCGCAGTTGGTCACGCTCTGCCCATTCTTCAAGATTGAACAGATAGCTGAAGAACTGAAAGGTTTGAGCTTTATCAAGAAGCCGCAATCCAATGGCGCTGCCAAGATGGCTCTGAAGAATGGTTGCGGTCTTCTCAAGGTCCGCTAGCATCCGCGATGTATCGGCAGCGTTCTCTTGCGGTTTGCGCTCGAAGGCTTTCACCTTCGACGGCTCCAGCGTGAGGCACCAATGTAGGTCGATGCGCCGGAAGCCCGCCGTTTTCTCCAGAAACGTAATGCGGTCGGTGGCGAATACCTCGGTGGCCGGATTCGCGTACTTCGCCTGACGCGGAAGGTCGAAACCAGACATCACGCGCGTGTACTGGTAAAGGCACGACCCCTCGGGCAAGCCGCGCAACGAGCCTTCGATGGATCTCATTCGCGATTCAAGCTCCTGGTCGGTCAAGCCCTCTTCGTCGATGCCGGTAAGAGCGAACAGGCATCCGTAGCCGCCGCCCTTGAGGGCGAAGATATCTGGCCCGACAAAGCGCGCGATCGGAACGATGCTGCACGCGGCTCCTGCCTTGGCGAACCACGGAGTATGTTTGAGCTGCTCAGTGTTTACGCGGGTCATAGTAGCTCTTCTGGTTGAGGCTCAGGCCCCATAGCTGGAACATCTTTGGGTGTTTGCGGACGATCAACCACGCGCCGACCGCAAGCGTCGGGAAGGCCAACATCGCCAACAAGCGAAAACCAACGAGGAAAACCGTTACGCAGACGAATACGATCGCCATCCATGCTGTAAGATCGAGACCAAGCTTGGCTCTCGGTCGATTCAGCGCTTGATTGATTGGTAACGGCTCTCCCCGCTTGGTCATGGTCGATGTCACCTCCTACATCGACTGCCCGGTTAAGGATCCGATCCAGCCAGCTCCCCAACCGAGAACTCCGGCACCGAACAATGCGCCGAAGAGCCCTGGAATGGCATCCTGAAACCGACCGCTCATCATGCGGATTCCGGCGAAAATCAGACCGCCGAAACAGATAACGGCACCCGCATATATTGCGAAGGTCTTAAACGTTCCCATGAGCGTTTGCGCTCCTGAGAAGTCCATCGTTCCCTGGGCGTGAGCAACACCTGCGAAGGCGAACGCGACAAGCGTTGGCCCCATCACACGCGCTGCGTGGAGTAGTTTTCGATGAAGATTGTGTGTTCGGAAGCATGAACGAAGTGGCATTGGCATTCTCCTGATGGCGTATTCGCTTCGCCATGAGTGAAACCTAAAGCCGCTTCATCTCCTCGTCCAACAGTTCCTATCTATTTCGCCACACATTTTGTCTATGGCTACGGCGGGGATCAACCGAGCAACTCTAATTGCTCGGGATACCGCGTCTTCGGCGGACGCTTGCTTCTCCTCGAAGCCGACCAAGTCTGCTGAAAGAATCGTTCGATGAATGGGAGCGCAACATGATCCATGTGGCTCGCATGAACAAAGGCGGTATCTGCCGTCCAATTGACACCCGCAATCGGTCGCGTAATTAAGCCAGGATCAAGAGGCGTTAGCTGGTCGATCAGCGCAAGACCGTAGCGCTCTTTAACCATCCATTGAATCTCTGAGGGAGTGCGAGCGGCGCAGGCTAAATGAATCGGGATGCCTACTTCCTTGAACATTTCTACCAGTCGTGTATGTGCCGAGGGATGCAGCTCTGGGTCGCGGAATATTGTGATGCGTTCCGCTACTTCATGAATGTCGAGTTGCGCGCGATCAGCGAGTACATCATCGGACCGCATGCAAACCACTAAGGGAGACTGAGCGATCTGCTGAACGTTGTAGAGAGTCGCATCCACTGGCAGGGGAAGAATCGCACAGTCGAGCGTCCTGGCATCGAGTCGTTGCAGGCACAGCAGAGGATCGCCGCTCCACAGTTGAATGGCGCATCCGGGGAACATCCCTTCATAGTTCTCTCGAAATCTTTCAAGGAGCTTCGCGTTGATGAAGGAGGAGAAGCCGAGGCGCAGGGGTGGCACCTCGTTGCGTTGAACAGCGAGGGCCATTGCCAGAGTTTGGTCCCACTCTTTCAGAGTGTTCTCTGCAAAGGTCGCAACGATGCGGCCCGCCGAGGTGAGCTTAAGACCATTCTGCAAACGGGCGAACAGCAGAAGCTCAACGGTGTCTTCGAACTTTCCGATTTGAGAACTGAGTGACGACTGTGCAACGAAAACTTGCTCGGCAGCGCGGGTAAAGTTAAGCGTCTCAGCGGCCGCCTTGATGTATCGGAGGAGACGGAATGTTAGGGAATCTGACATCGGCCTTGATACTCCACTTGGCTTTCGTCGATCCCACAGGCCCAAGCATCGGCTGTGGAAAACCTGCGCTTAAACCCATTGTTGATGGCAAATCAAAAATGTCAATTAGGCTCCGCGCGGCGACCGGACTCCTCCAGGTAACCGTCTGCAGATACAACTTCGCGAGAGCCATAGACAAAAACTGTGGCGAAATCGACAAAAAGTGTTGGACGGAAGCTCGCTTTGACTTCACGCTCGAAGCTGATCGCTAACTTCGACGATTGCCCAGGCACTCACGGGGCTGAAGGATTTCGTATGCGGTCTCAAGCAACCGATTGGAGGCACAATGCTCTACCAAAAGCCCAATGAATTGGTGTCAAATAGAGCTATTGTCCGGCGGCTCCTGAACGTCGGAGAGACAGCCTTATATCTGGGAGTCAAGGTAGACACCGTCTACAAGTGGTCCAGGATGGGGGTGCTTTCCAAGGTCAAGCTTGGTGGGGCGTTGCGGTTCGATGTGAATGTACTCGATCAATTCATCGAACAACACTCAACCAAAACCATTGACTACTAAGGAGACGCATTATGTCAGTTCACAAGAAAGCAGACGGTCTATTCGAAGTTCGTTGGAGAGAAGGAGGTCGGCAGAAAAGCGTAAGAGTACGCGGCTTCGATGTCGCGAAGAAGGTACAACACAAGAAGCTCACCAATCGGGATGAGAACAGGCACCTCGACGTTAAGAAGGAGATCAACTACAAGATGTCCGACTTGATTGATCGCTACTGGAGACAGTACGGAAGCAGGAAAGCTTCGGCAGATCGCGAAAAGAGCATTGTGGAAGGAATTCGATCCGAGCTAGGCCGCAAGTTTGTACGCGAGGTGGATGGCGTAGCCATTCAACATTGGTACGAAAATTTGACCGGCAAGCGAGGTCTCGCGGATAACACCGCAGTGCGTCACTTCAATGTCATGCACCACATGATGGAGAAGGCTTCCACCATCTGGTCTGCGGAAACTGGTCTCGACCGAAACCCGGCGAGTCTAATCGAAGTGAGGCGACCGGACGATTCTCGGGAACGCTATCTTTCGGAGGATGAACTCCAACGGCTGAAGATCGCCCTGGATGATCGAATCCTGCGAAAGGGAACCAACGACCTGAATCAGACGAACGCCAGGATGAGACTGATCGTGCTGATCGCTGTTTCAACGGGTATGCGCTCTGCCGAGATTCATCGGCTCCTGTGGTCCGACGTTCTCTATAGCGAAGGGCTACTGGCGGTTCGAGCGAAGCTTAAGGGCGGCAAAGTACGTTTTGTTCCGATGGCTCCTGAGTTGGCAGCAGAAATAAAGCGATACCCGGCAGTGATCAATGTCGACCGGATCTTCCCACCCAAGGGAGGGGAGAAGAGCAAGCGTCAGCGATTGGAAGGGAGTTTCGAGAACCTGCTCGAAAGAGCTCGAATTCGCGACTTTCGATTCCACGATCTGCGTCACACCTTCGCGTCCTGGTACATGATGAACGGCGGCGACCTCTATGAACTCGCAAAGCTCATGGGACACGCCAACATCAAAATGACTGAACGGTACGCCAAACTGGGACGTTCTCACATCACTAAGACTGGAACCACAGCCAAGGTGATCTGGAACATGATGGACAAGAAGCAAGCAAAGCAGGAAAAAGGCGACGAAGCGAACATCGCCTGAGCGAATGTTCGCGTATTGTTCGCGCGACTAAAACACTAACTCTTTGGTTGCCGCTAAGTTCTTTAGAATGTGGTGGCCAGAGACGGGATCGAACCGCCGACGCCGGCCTTTTCAGGGCCGCGCTCTACCACTGAGCTATCTGGCCTCAGTTGCGTGCATTCTTAAATTTCAGGCGCGGGGTTCAACCGACAGGCGGGAATACTGCGCTTCTGCAACAACTTCCCAAGTATAGCAAGACCCGCGCCCTGCGCCAAACCCGGCTCCCGCACCCGGTCCAATTCCAGGCCTCCTTCATACTGAGATGACTGCCTGGAATAGGCCTAAGCTGTGTTTAGATCAGGAATATGATCTCGAAGCCGCTGCAGCCAGCCAGAGCGTTTTCAGGCCCAGCGGTGGCAATTCTTCTGCTGAGCCTGCTCTTAGCACTCGACATTCTCCGCCCTGATCTGCTTCCAACTCCGGCAAGCGCGCCTGTGCCTCCAATGCAGCGTCAGGCGCTCACGTTCGCTATCGTTACCGTGATCGTCAGCCTCAGGAAGAAAGAATTCAGGCCTGTCAGGAAAACTGTTCAGAGCGTGTTGATCGCGTTGGGGCTTTTCGTCCTCCCGGCGCTGCTGCTTTCCCTTTCCAGCAGAGGCATCGATGGCTTTGCGCGGACAGCTCTACTTTCGCTTGTCCCGCTGTTTGCGCTTGTTTTCGAGCCACACCTCAGTGGTGAATCTACTCTGGACGGTCGAGTTCAGGCCGGCATCGGACTGCAGAGTCAGGGCCGGCTGGCCGCGGCACTGGCCGCCGTTGTCGGCGCGGCCATCGTCTTTCCCGTAAGCATTCCGTCCTCCTTGCCCTCTGGTCTGGCCTTCTGCGCTGTCGTGGCAGCAGCCGCCTCCATCGCGGCTGCGAACACGGCAGCTGTGCAAGCGGCAACGAGCTCGCCCAGTCACGCTCGAACCGCTGGGCCGCCCCCAGCAGCATCGTTTGCCGCGATCGCCGGAATCTCAGCTACGCTGGGCTTTGCTCTTTTCAGTGTTTTGACCGAGCATCCGGTCTGGAACTGGGAAAGCTGGCGATTGGAGTTGCTCTGGTCTCTATGCATCGATGTACCCGGATTGCTCCTGCTCTTCTGGCTCCTGTCCAGGACTTCCGCCGTGCGAATGACGACGCGCTTCGTCATCGCTCCTGTGGTTGCGCTTCTCATCGGAGTAGCCCTGGTGCGGCCCGCGGTTGAGCCACGGATGATCCTGGGCCTGTTGCTCATGGCTGCGGGCGCGGCCTGGCTCTTGTTTGGAAGTGAAGCTCCTGCCGATCCTTCTGGCCTTTCGCTGTCTTAACGCAATGACCGCAAACGCAGGCACTCCATTACACTGGGTATCAATCCAAACGAACTCCCGCGAGGCCCTATGCGTCCGTTCTCTTCCGCTTGTCTGGTTGCTGTTTTTGCCCTCACCACATTCGCAACCTCCAGCGCACAGGCAGCGAAGGTCGGGGATGCTCACGAACTGCGCGCAACCCGCGCCTTCGAAACGGCAAAGAAGCAGGGGCCGCTCGCCCTGCGCGGCTTCCTCGTCGATATGCCCAAAGGCGCCGATCTCCACGTTCACTTGACCGGCGCGGTGTACGCAGAGAGCTTCATTCGCGCTGCCGCAGAAGATGGCCTATGTGTCGATGCGATCGCATTGAAATTCGCGAAACCCACGGAGAAGGGCTGCGCGAAGGACGAGATCACAGCCGCTGAGCTCCTCTCCCACACCCAAAGCAACAACCAGCAGCTCTATGACAAACTCGTCGACGCCTTTTCCATGCGTGGCTTTGTGCCCTATGCCGAGTGGAGCGGACATGACCAGTTCTTCGCTACCTTCGACCGGTTCAGCGGGACCGACAAACGTCATACAGGCGAATGGGTCGACGAAGTCGCCACCCGAGCCGCCGCGCAGAACGAGCAATATGTCGAGCTGATGGAGACGCCGCCCTTCAGCCACGCCATCGCCCTTGCTCATCAGATCGGTTGGGATGCAAATCTCCCCGAGTTCCGCCAGAAGCTGCTGGACGCTGGACTCGATCAGGAAGTCGACGCCGCAAGAGAGCATATCCAGTCAGCCCTCGCCCTGCGCAACAAGCTTGAGCACTGCGATGGAGCATCCGGAACTGGAGCGGCCGCTGCTACACCGGACTGCCAGGTCCAGATTCGCTTCATCTATCAGATCCTGCGCAACCTGCCGAAAGAGGTGGTCTTTGCGCAGACTCTGTTGGGATTCGAAGCCATCTCGAAATTGCCGGAGTTCGTCGGTATCAACTTCGTGCAGCCCGAGGATGGACCGCTCGGCATGTCCGACTACACCCTCCAAATGCAAATGATCGACTACCTGCACTCCGTCTATCCCAACGTACACATCTCCCTCCACGCCGGTGAACTTGCTCCCGGCCTGGTCCCACCGGCCGGTCTCAAGTTCCATATCCGCGAGGCTGTCGAACTTGGCCACGCCGAGCGCATCGGCCACGGAGTCGACGTGATGTACGAGGACGACGCCCCGGCTCTGCTCAAGGAACTGGCGGCGAAGCACGTCATGATCGAGATCAACCTCACTTCGAACGACGGCATCCTCGGCATCAAGGGCGCTGACCATCCGCTGCCGTTCTACCGCAAGGCGGGCGTGCCCGTCGCGCTCTCGACCGACGATGAAGGCGTCTCCCGCATCGACCTGACGCATGAGTATGTGCGCGCCGCGCTTGAATTCAACCTCAGCTACGCCGATCTCAAACAAATGGCCCGCACCGGCATGGAGCACAACTTCCTACCCGGCAAAAGCCTCTGGGCGGAAGCAGATAAATTTACGGGAGCCGCTGAGCCATGCCGTGGCGAGTCTCTCGGAGGCGACAAGCCCTCCGCCAGCTGCAAAGCCTTCCTCGACGGCAGCGAAAAAGCCACCGCCCAGTGGGAGCAGGAGCGCCGCTTGAAAGCGTTCGAAGCAAAGTTCTAGTAACGAATAGGCTCGGTCCGGTGGGATAGCATGAGCGGGGGAGCATTTCCGCGCGTGCGTATCGTTCTTTCGAATATTGGGACGTTTGGGGATATCAATCCGCTGATTGCAGTGGCGCTGGAGTTGAAGCGGCGCGGGCATCAGCCGGTGATGGCGGTTCCGGCTGTCTACGGGCCGAAGATTGTTCCGCTTGGGCTGGAATTTCGTCCCGTCAGGCCGGATATTGATCCGAAGAACACGCTGCTGGCGGAGATGATCTACGACGTGCGCAAGGGCACGGAGCGCGGGCTGCGAGAGTTTCTCTTTCCGGTTTTGCGCCAGACCTATGAGGATCTGATGGATGCCGCAATGGTCCCGGCGTGGGCAGATCTACTTCTGTTGGGCGAGCTGAACTATGCCGGGCCGATCGTGGCTGAGGTGGCTGGGATACCCTGGGCCAGCTATGTGCTGGCGCCGCTTTCCTTCTTTTCGGCGTACGATCCGCCGGTCTTGCCGATGTATCCGCGGCTGGCGAGGGCGGATAAGGCTGTGCCGGGAATGGGCTTTGCCATCAAACGTTTGGCGCGACTTGTAAGCCGGAAATGGCCGCAGCCGATCTATGATCTGCGCGATGAACTTGGGTTGGAGCGGGGCCGAAATCCGCTGTTTGATGCCAAGAATTCGCCGGACCTGGTGCTGGCGATGTTCTCGCGGGTGCTGGGCGAGCCACAGCCGGATTGGCCTGCTAACACGCTGCTTTCCGGATTTTGCTTCTATGATTCGGATGCTGGGAATGCCAAATTGCCCGAGCATCTCGAAAAGTTTCTGGATGCCGGGCCTGCGCCGCTGGTGTTTACGCTGGGTTCGGCGGCGGTAATGGCGGCTGGGCGGTTTTACGAATATGGGGCTCGAGCGGCGGAGCGGCTGGGGATGCGCGCGGTGCTGCTGATTGGTTCCGATCATCGGAATTTGCCTCGACACAAATTGCCGGAGACGATTTGCGTGGCGGAGTATGCGCCGTATTCGGCTTTGTTTTCAAGAGCGTCAGTGATCATCCACCAGGGCGGCGTGGGTACTACGGCCCAGTGTCTGCGGGCAGGGAAGCCGATGCTGATCATGCCCTACAGCCATGACCAGCCCGATAATGCGCGGCGGATGCGGCGGCTGAAGGTGGCGCGGACGCTGCAAAAGAAGAACTTTACGCCGATGCGGGTGGCGGCCAAGTTGAAGCAGCTCTTGGAGAATCCGATTTATGCGCGGAGAGCGCAAGCGGCGGCGGCACGGCTAAAAGCAGAGGATGGGGTTGCTGTGGTTTGCAACGCGCTTGTGGATCTGGCGGAGCGGAGAAAGCAGGGAGATTGAATTTTCGGGGTGCGCGATCGATTTGCGGGTTCTATCCGGGGAAAGACTGTGAGATCTATGAAATTTACGGACGCTTCGTTGGCGATTTGATTTCACTGTGCGGGCCTAACGGCACCTTAGAGTCTTGGCCTACCTTTATAATCAATGAGTTACACTAAAACATTGGCCCTTGCTCGCAGCAACAGGGCGAGGATTGTCATCCTCGCCCTGTTGATTCAATGCGGATTCTGCCAGAATCCTCGGAGTCCCTGGAGGCTTAGAGAGGCTGTACGTCAGCCGCTTGCCAGCCCTTGGGGCCCTTCACTACGTTGAACTGAACGGCCTGACCTTCTTGCAAGCTCTTGAAGCCGTTCGAGTTGATGGCGGAGTAGTGTACGAATACATCTTCGCCGTTCTGACGCGAGATGAAGCCGAAGCCCTTCGCGTCGTTAAACCATTTCACAGTGCCTTGTTCCATTTTGAGTCGTATTTCCTAAACTTTGAATTGCGCTTGAGTGAAACGGAGCGACCACTGGCAGATCTTGCTTGGTTGGGCGAGTACTGCTCACGCCCGGTTCGGTTCTAACGCTACGTTCATGTTAGCACCGAACTGGAAAAACGGGTACAAAATCTTGCGGCGGGACTCGGAAGGGCGGATTTCGTGAGCAGGTTTGACCATGTTGAAGACGGGATTTTCGACGGAAAGGCGTAGGTTACGCATGCCCCGCGCAGCTGTGCAGGTAGCCATGGACGAGAGCTATGAGTTCATGGCGCAGGTGCTCTGCTTCTTTTTCCGGGGATTTTGCTTCGAGGATGCGGCGGGCTACGCCGTTGAGAGCGGCGAGGACCACGCCGGCGACCAGGTCGGGATCTTTGCTGAGGCCTTCCTTGGCCGTGGCGAACATGGCGGAGACCTGGTGGAGAACGTGTTGGAACGACGCTTTGCTGATGGCGGCGCCGTCGACGTCGGAGCTTACGGCGTAGAGGGCTGCGCTCTCCTGGACGTTTTCCATTTTGGAGGTGAGGTAGGCGGCGATCAGGCCTGAGGCCATTTCGAGCAGCGGGGCATGGCTGTACTGGCGGCAGGCTTCATCGATGGTCTGGCGGATGCGGCCCATGTGCTGCTGGAGGGCGGCCTTAAGCAAGGAGCTCTTGTTGGGGAAGTACTGATAGAGGGTTCCGACGGAGACTCCGGCGCGGGCGGCGACGCGGGTGGTGGTGAGGCGCTCTTTGCCGACAGAGACCAGAACCTGAATGGTGGCCTGGAGAATGGCGTCCACGCTGGCGGCGGAGCGTGCTTGCATGGGCGTCTTTCGCGGCTGCAAGGCGGGAGCTGGGGCTACTGGCAAATGCGAACTCCGAAACTGAAGATAGCTTCATCTAATCACATGTGCTCAACTGAGCGGATGGAGACAGCAGTGACAAATGAAGCCCAGCAAGTGAATTCCGCAGGTACGTTTACCCTGCCGGGAACCGAGATCACCCTGAACCGCATGGGCTACGGCGCGATGCAGTTGGCCGGACCGCACGTGTTTGGCCCGCCGAAGGATCGCGCGGCTGCGATCGCGGTCTTGCACGAGGCAATCGCGGCTGGTGTGAACCACATCGACACGAGTGACTTTTATGGGCCGCATGTGACCAACCAGATCATCAAAGAGGCGCTGCATCCGTACCCGAAAGACCTGACGATTGTGACCAAGGTGGGCGCGGTACGCGGGGATGACGGCTCGTGGAACAAGGCGAACAGTCCGGCGGAGCTGGTGAGCGCGGTTGAGGATAATCTGCGCAATCTGGGGCTGGATGTTCTGGATGTGGTGAACTTTCGCGCCTGGAGCAGAGAAGGGCCGAGCGACGCTCCGGTTACGGAGCAGTTTGAGACGCTGGCGGAGCTGCAGCAGAAGGGGCTGATCCGGCACCTGGGGTTGAGCACGGTGACTTTGGCGCGCGTGGAAGAAGCGGAGAAGATTGCGCCGGTGGTGTGCGTGCAGAACGAGTACAACCTGGCGCATCGCGGCGATGACGCGTTCATCGAAGCGTTGAAGGCAAAGGGGATAGCATATGTTCCGTACTTCCCGCTGGGCGGGTTTACGCCGCTGCAGTCGGATACTTTGTCGGAGGTTGCGGCTGAGCTGGGGAAGACGCCGATGCAGGTGGCGCTGGCGTGGCTGCTGCACCGGTCGCCGAATGTAATGCTGATTCCTGGGACTTCTTCGGTGGCGCATTTGCGGGAGAATCTGGCGGCGGCTGAGCTGGAGCTTTCGGCGGAAGTGCTGGCGAAGCTGGATGGGATTGGGGCTTTGGGGAGTTAACCAAAGCCTAGATTACAGGGCCTGTGCTGTTACTCACCCTGGATGGGACGCGCCTGTCCGGGGTTTTGAGTTGGGGCTTGGTTCTGCTCCTTGTAATCTTGTGCGCCTACGCGCAATCAGAGTGTGTCAATGCGCAATCGATCTCGCAGTTTGCGCAATCCGCATGACGACGTTGCGCAATCGGCGTGGCACGATGCGCAATAAACCTGCGGAAAAACATGTGGTCCAGCGCGTTCCCTGCTCACGGCCTGGCGAACGAGGCTTTCGCCAGACCGAGCTGCATTTCAGCCCGAGCGATCGCCGTCGGGCGATGGAACTGCGGTATGTTACGGTGGACTTTCGTCATGGCTACTGAATCGCAACGCGACCCGTTCTTAGACTTGCTCGAATCACCTCTGACTCGACTGGCGAATGAGTTTTCCGAACTTCCTCCGTACGCTTCTACGCTCGACGACGCCACCGGTCGGGAACGGATGATTGAGGTGCTGGAGCAGGTTGCGGGGCGGATGGGGGATAACTATCCGTATTTTCATCCTCTCTATGCCGGGCAGATGTTGAAGCCGCCGCATCCCGTGGCTCGGGCGGCGTATGCGCTGGCGATGGCTGTGAATCCGAACAATCATGCGCGGGATGGCGGGCGGGCGAGCTCCGAGATGGAGATTGAGGCGGTTGGTGAGATTGCGCGGATGTTCGGGTTTAGGAACCATCTGGGGCATCTGACTTCGGGTGGAACTTTCGCTAATCTTGAGGCGCTTTGGGTGGCTGGGCTGCTGGCGCCGGGGAAGCGAGTGCTGGCACAGGAGCAGGCGCATTACACGCATAAACGCATCACTTCTGTGCTGAAGATTCCGTTTGGAGTTGTGGCTTCGGACCGGTTTGGGCGGATGGATTTGGATGCGCTGGAAGATGAGCTGCGCCGGGGCGATGTTGGGACTGTCGTGGCGACGCTGGGGACTACAGCGCTGGGGTCGGTGGATCCGCTGGCGGAGATTCTGGAGCTGCGGGAGCGGTATGGGTTCCGGGTGCATGTGGATGCTGCTTATGGCGGGTATTTCCGGCTGATTGCGGATGATCTTGATGAGGCTGCGCGATCTGCTTATCTTGCGATGGACCGGGCGGACTCGATTGTGGTGGATCCGCATAAGCATGGGTTGCAGCCTTATGGGTGCGGGTGTGTGCTGTTTCGCGATCCTTCGGTGGGGCGGTTCTACAAGCATGATTCGCCATATACGTACTTCACTTCGAATGAGCTGCATCTGGGGGAAATTTCGCTGGAGTGTTCGCGGGCTGGAGCGGCGGCGGTTGCGCTTTGGGCTACGCAGAAGCTGCTGCCTCTGACAGCTGGTGGTGAGTTTGCCCAAGGGCTGGCTGCCAGCCGGCGGGCGGCCCTAGAGCTGGATCGACGGCTGCGGGCGTTTTCTGGACCCGCAGGGCGATTTACGGGGTTTGCCGGGCGGCCGGAGCTGGACATTGTGGTCTGGCAGGTGAACGCGGAGACGCGGGAGGAAGGGTCGGCGAGGGCGCAGGAGATCTTCGACCGTTGTGCTGAGGCGGATCTGCATCTGGCGCTTGTACAATTGCCCGAAGTCTTTTTCAGCGATGAATCTGGCATCAAGCCGGGAACATCTCAAACGTGTTTGCGGTCTGTGCTGATGAAGCCGGAGCACGAAGTCTGGCTGGATGCAATCTGGGATCGGCTTCTGGTTGCTTCTGCAGCGGTTCTGAACTGACACCGATTTGAAGGCAAAGACAGTGGTCTACGGATGATTGGAGGCGGGGAATTGGCGGGAGTGGAAGAAAACGTTGTCATTCGAGCAGGGGATTGCGTCGTGACGCTGATCCCTGCGCTTGGCGGCAAGATCGCCTCGATTCGCGTGGGGGCTGAGGAGCTTTTGCAGGGGCTGCTGAACCCGTATGGGCCGCGGACGCAGTCCATGGGCTTTGCCGAGGGCGATGCCTCTGGTTGGGATGAGTGTCTGCCTTCGGTGGCGGAGTGCCCGGTGGAGACGGCCGCGGGAACGGCGCAAGTGCCGGATCACGGCGACCTCTGGCGCGTGAAGTGGCAGGTGCTGGGGGCGAATGAGGACTCGGCGACGCTGCGGGCGAATTGCTTCTCGCTGCCGCTGCAGTTGACGCGATCTTCAATTCTTACCAAGACCACATCTGGATACAAGCTGGAATTGCTGTACTCGTTAACGAACCTCGGCGCTTATACCGTGCCGTGGTCCTGGGCTGCGCATCCGTTGTTTACGGCGTTGGCGGGCGACCGGATCATGTTGCCAGCGAGTGTGCATGAGCTGCGGCTGGAGGGCTCGGGTGGGAACCGGCTTGGGATTGGCGGCGATAGCGTGAGCTGGCCGGTGGCGAAGCTCGCGAATGGATCCACTGCTGATCTGAGCGTGGCGCTCGGAGCGGAGACGGGAATCGGGGATAAGCTGTTCGCCGGGCCGCTGACGGATGCGAATGACGGTTGGTGTGTGCTGGAGCGGCCTTCTGCGGGATTGAAGCTGACGGTGAAGTTTGATCCGAAGCTGACGCCTTATCTGGGGCTTTGGATCTGCTACGGCGGGTGGCCGGAGGGCGATGGGCTGAAACAGGTTTGTGTGGCGATGGAGCCGACGACGGCGCCGGTGGACTCGCTTGCAATTGGCGGAAAATGGTCACTGGCGCTCGAGGCGGGCGAGACGTTTACATGGCCGATGACGCTGGAGATTGAGTCTGGATTTGGGCAGGTCTGATAGTGTTCGATAGAGCGGTGTCAACGGGTGTTTTTGAAGGATTGACTTCACCGTCAGGCCGCAGAAGAAGTTGATGTATTGTTGCAAATGATTACGGTTACATCGAGGAACGTTTCATTATGAAAGACCCCCAGACACTTAGCCATTTGCACGAGCACCGGTACCATGTCACGCCCCAGATCTATGCCGCGCCGGGACGCGTGAACCTGATTGGCGAACATACGGATTATGCCGAGGGCTTTGTGATGCCGGCGGCGATCGACTTTGCTACGCTGGCGGCGATCTCTCCGCGGACGGATGGCAAGGTGGTGATTTTTGCGGAGAACTTTGCCGAGGAGCGGTCGTATGATGCGGCGGCGTTGCCGGCGAAGGCGACGGGGCACTGGAGCGACTATCCGCTGGGGGTGCTGGCAGTTCTGGCGGGTGAGGGGTTGACGATTCCTGCGTTCAGTTTGAGCCTTTGGGGCGATGTGCCGCTGGGGTCGGGGTTGAGCAGTTCGGCGGCGGTGGAAGTGGCTACGGCGACGGCGGTGACCGGGCTGATGGGGGTCTCGATTCCGGGACCGAAGCTGGCGCGGCTATGCCAGCGTTCGGAGAACGAGTTTGTGGGGGCGAACTGCGGGATTATGGATCAGTTCATCTCGGCGAATGGCGCCGTGGATCATGCGCTGCTGCTGGATTGCCGGGACTTGAGTTTCAAGCTGGCGCCGATACCGGCGGATGTGGCGCTGGTGATTGCGAACACGATGGTGAAGCACTCTGTTGCGGGCGAGGGGTACACGTCGCGGCGGGCGCAGGTGGAAGAGGCTTGCCGGATCATTGCTACGCATCGGCCCGAGGTGAAGTTTCTGCGTGATGCAACCGTCGAGGATCTGGAGAAGTGGGGTCACGAGATGCCGCCGCTGGCGCTGAAGCGGGCGCGGCATGTGATTACCGAGAACACCCGGACGGTTGCGGCGGCGGATGCGCTGATGAAGCAGGATCTGCCGACGCTGGGGCGCTTGATGCATGAGGCGCATGTGAGCTACAGCAAGGATTTTGAGGCGAGCTGCGTGGAAGCGGATACGATGGTCGACCTGGCGCAGGATTTGCCGGGACTGATCGGCGCGCGGCTGACGGGCGGCGGGTTTGGCGGGTGCACGATCAACCTGGTGGAGAAGGAGCAGGCGGATGCGTTTTCGGCTGCCCTGAAGGAGCGGTATGACGCGGCTACGGGGATCGATCCGGAGATTCATATCTGCCATGCTTCATCGGGAGCGCACCGGATTTCCTGATTTACTGTGGAAAACTCTTTCAAATGTATAGACATTTCAAAGGTAAAAGCTGTCAATTCTGAGCACTTTTATAAAGAATCCATTGAGAAGGGATCTTTTCCACCTGTGCGTTTTTGACGCATGGGCTACGGCTATGGTGCTTCGGTAACCCTGCAAATGCCGGCACTTACGGGGGACCGGCGCCCCGCACCATGGTGGGATTGGCGTCCGCGTGCGGTTACCGTAGTCTCAATACAGAACAGATTTCCCTACTCCTGAAATCGACGCCTTGGTAAGATGAAGGCTGGCTTCCCGCTCGCAAGATTACTGGGCTCAGAGATTGTCTTGCCGATCGGGGAAACTTGTAAGCATTTTCAGGCACGCGCAAATCGGGTAGAAGGCCGGGCCAGCGCAACGCAAGATTGCCCTGAGCAACGCCTCCAGAAGGATACGGAGACCAACCCACCATGCCGAATCAATCATCTCTCAAGCAATATTCCTATGAGGCCTTTCCTCAGGCCGGCGTTGTTGCTTACTTCTCCATGGAAATCGCGATCAATACTGGCATGCCGACGTACTCGGGCGGCCTGGGAGTATTGGCTGGTGACACGCTCCGGTCGACCGCTGACCTGGGCACCCCGCTGGTGGCGTTTACGCTGCTGCACCGCAAGGGATACTTCCGCCAGCATCTGGACGAAAACGGAAAGCAGACCGAGGATATTCAGCCGTGGACGCCTTCTGATTTCTGCACGGAAGAGGCGCCGCGAATCACAGTGACCGTCGAGGATCGAACGGTTTCAGTGCGGGCCTGGCGCTATGACATGGTGGGCCGCGCGGGACACGTGATCCCGATCTACCTGCTGGATACCGACGTGCCGGAGAATTCGCCGTGGGATCGCAGCCTGACAGATCATCTCTATGGCGGCGATTCGAACTACCGTTTGCAGCAGGAAATCATTCTGGGTATGGGTGGCGTGCGCATGCTGAATGCGCTGGGCCATCGCGTGAATGTGTATCACATGAACGAGGGGCATGCCGCGCTGCTAACGCTCGCGCTGCTCGAGGCGCAGTTGGGCGGCGGACCGCTGAACCGCGTGACCGAAGTGGATGTGAATGCAGTGCGGCAGAAGTGCGTGTTTACGACGCATACGCCGGTGCCAGCGGGCCATGACCGGTTCTCGATTGAGCAGTCGATCCGGATTTTGGGCGGGGAGCGGACGGCGCGGTTGCAGTCGCTGGGCTGTTGTCACGAGAACATGCTGAACATGACCTATGTTGCGCTGCGTTTTTCGCGCTATGTGAACGGCGTCGCGCTACAGCATGGCAATGTTTCGCGGGAGATGTTCCCGGAGTACCAGATCGACGCAATCACCAACGGTGTGCATGCGCCGACTTGGCTTTCGGAGCCTTTCCAGGAACTGCTGGACAAGAATATTCCGACTTGGCGTCGCGACAATCTTTATCTGCGGAATGCGATTGAGATTCCTCTGCCGGAGATTATTTCGGCTCATGCGCAGGCCAAGGAAACGCTGCTGGCCGAGGTTGCTGCGCGGACCGGGCTGGTGCTGAATCCGAGGGTGCTGACACTGGGCTTTGCGCGGCGGGCGGCTACTTACAAGCGCGCGGATCTGCTGTTTACGGAGCCGGAGCGGTTGCTGGAAATTGCGCATGCTGCAGGTGGTTTGCAGATTCTGTACGCGGGCAAGGCGCATCCGCAGGATGAGCCGGGCAAGGCGTTGATTCACTCGGTGATTGAGAAGGCGAAGAAGTATTCGGGTGTGGATCTGCGGGTGGTGTATCTAGAGAACTACGACTGGGAACTGGGCGCGATGCTGACGGCTGGAGCTGACGTCTGGGTGAACACGCCGAAGCGTCCTTATGAGGCTTCCGGGACGAGCGGCATGAAGGCGGCGCTGAACGGTGTGCCCAGCCTGTCGATTCTGGATGGCTGGTGGATTGAGGGTTGCCTCGAAGGCTACACCGGATGGGCGATTGAGGATGGCGCGGACGATACGGTTGAGGCGGATAATCTCTATGCCAAGCTTGAAAAGTCTGTTGTGCCGCTGTATCTGAAGTCGCCAGAGGCATGGGGGCATCTGATGCGAACTACGATTGCTTATAACGGGTCGTTCTTCAACACCAATCGCATGGTGAAGCAGTATATTCGCAATGCGTATTATCCGGTTTCGCTGTTGACGCCGGCGGCGGTGGAAGAGCGTGAGGAAGTTAGTCAGTAGGGTTGGTTTGTCGTTGGACAATCAAACGCCCCGCAGGCCTTTTGGCTTGCGGGGCGTTTTGCTTTTATGGGGTGCGATGGAGAAGCAGATTCCTTCGGGAAGGACAACAAGCAAAGCAAGGGCACAGCAAAGGCCAGACCCTTTCGGAGGCAGAACTAGTTGCCAGCGCCGGAGTCTGCTTCGTCTTGCGGTCTGCGCGGGGATTTGGTGGCGCGCTTGGGGTGGTCTTCTGTGGGGCGGGTGCCGCTTAGGCCTTGCAGATAGCGTTCTACGCCGGAGGCCAGGGATTCGGCGATGCGCTGTTTGTAGGCTTCTTCGCGGAGCTGGCGGGCGGCGTCGGGGTTGGTGACGAAGCTGATTTCAGCGAGGATGGAGGGCATCTGAGCGCCGATCAGGACGACGAAGGGGGCTTTCTTGATGCCTCGGTCGCGGAGGCCGGGGTTGCCGGATTTGAGGCCGTTGTAGAGGGCTGCGTCTACGTCGGAGGCGAACTCGCGGGACTCGTCGATTTTGTCTTTGAGGGTGATTTTGCGGACCAGGTCGGAGAGCTGGTGGACGCCGTGGGTGGAGAGGGCGTTTTCGCGGGCCGCTACGTCGAGGGCGTTGGGGTCGGAGGTGAAGTTGAGGTAGTAGGTTTCGACGCCTCGGGCGGAGGGTTCGGGGCTGGAGTTGCCGTGGATGGAGAGGAAGAGGTCGGCCTGGGCCTTGTTGGCGATGGCGGTGCGGGTTTCGAGAGGGATGAAGGTGTCGTCGTCGCGGGTGTAGACGATTTCCGCGCCGAGGCGGTCGTGGAGGAGCTTACCGGTGCGGAGGGCTACGTCGAGGACGACATCTTTTTCCATGAGGCCGCCGGGGCCGAGGGTGCCGGAGTCGTGACCGCCGTGGCCGGCGTCGATGACGATGCGGCCTACTTTTAGGCCGAGGGCGCGGAGGAGGGAGCGCTGGCCGCTGGAGTCTGGGGTGGCGGCGTGGGGTGTTTCTGGCTGTGGGGCCGCGGGGGTGATGCTGCCCTTTTTGCGGGATTTGGTGTTAGGTGCCGGGGTTGGGGAGACGGTGAAGGCTGGGGTTGGCCCGATTTGAGCTGTGGGTTGTGGGGGGACGTTGGCGGAGACTGGTTCGCTGGTGGGGTGGGGGGTGGCGGTGACTTTGGCGGGTTCGTTGCTGATGCTGGCTACTTCGCTGAGGGCGCTGTCGGTGCTTTGGGGCTTTGTTGCTGGCTGCTTTGGTTCCGGCTGCGTGGGTTTGTTTTCAGCCCTATTGCTGGATTTCGCGTCTTGCTTGTCGCCGTGGATGTCGATGATTAGGCGCCAGGGGTTGGGCAGGAGGAAGGCTGAGTATTGGCTGACCTGGGTTACGTCGAGGACGATGCGGGTGACGTCGGATTGGAACTGAGCTACTCGAATGCGCTTGAGGAAGCCGTCGTCTACGACTTCGACCTGGTGGCCGTTGAGGGAGGTGGCGAGGTGGGTGTTGTGGAGGTCGAAGAAGATGCGGTCGGGGTTGGGGACGCGGGCGGCTTCGTATTCGACTTTGCCGCCGAGGTCGATGGCGATGCGGGTGGAGGTGGGGTTGGACCAGTGGCGCATGCCGGTGATGCGGACGGTCTTGCCCGGGGTTGCCGGAGTGATTGGCTGGGATACGGGCGTGGGTGGAGGCGTGGCTGTGGCGTCGGGGTCGGCGGTCCTGTTTGAAGGCTGTGCGGGTTTTACAGGGCTAGCTTTTGCGACTCTGGGTTCAGTCGTGCCGGATTTCATTTCCTTCAGTTCGAGCTGGGCTTGTTCGGCGAAGGAGGTGCCGGGTTGGGCTGCCATGACCGCGTTGAACTTTTCTGTGGCGCAGGCGGTGTCTTTGAGGTCCTGGCGGCAGAGTTCGCCTTCGAGGAGGAGGGCATTGTCGACCTGGGGGCTTTTGGGGTATTGCTGGCGGAGGAATTCGTACTGGCCGAGGGCGGAGCGGAGGGCGTGCTGGTCGTGGAGGATGCGGCCTTTTTCGGCGAGGAGGTCGGCGACTGCGGCTACGGCTGCCGGGGCTTTCGATGCGTCTGGATGTGCGTGATAAACGGCGCGAAAGGCGTCGAGGACTTCTTCGTATTGGGCTTTGGTACGCTGCTCTGCGGGGGTGGCCTCAAGCTTGGCGCGAAGGGCTACGGCTTGCTCGTAAGGGTCTGGCACCGGGGTTTTGCCTTTTGCCGACGCACTCAACGGCATGAGAGCGGCCATCGCGCAAGCCATAACGACGGCGATGACGGCTTCTTTTCGGGTGCGCGGCGGCGATGAGAGGGGAGCCATAAGAGTCGGTCTCCCCTTGATTCTAGGCTGGATTGTGGGTGTTTCCCCAGGCGTGCGAAAGACGGGGAACCAGTTGGCTCAACCCGTCTTTCTGCTGGCTGCGTTGTGGTGTGGGTTATTCGGTGACGTTGTGAGCGGCGGCGATCTTCTTAATCGCGGCGAGGTGGCGGCTGATGACGGCTTCGCCTTGCTTCGCGGCGGCTTTAACTGCGGGTGAGGTGGCGTTGGCTTCTTCCTTCTTGAAGTCTGCGAGGTCTTCTTCGTGATCCTTGAGCATGGCGCTGATGTAGGCCTTGTCGAAGGAGTCGCCGCTCAGGACTTTCAGCTTGGCTTCGGTGGCCATGCCCGAGGCGCTCTGCATGGATGGCGGGGTTACGCCGATTTGGCCTGCTACGACCTTCATCTTGTTGCCGAGGCGAGTATGGTCAGTGACCATCATCTGGCCGAATTGCTTGACGTCCGCGCTCTTGCCGGATTTGGCTGCGAGCTGGCCGAGATCGACTTCCGACATGCCGCCCTTCAAGGCTGTTTCGACGAATTTCTTATCGTCGTCCGAGGCCGAGGCTTGCGCTACGGCTGCCAGAGAAGAGGCGAGCAGGATGGCCGAGGCCGAAAGGGATACGAGGTGTTTCATTTGCATGCGCTTCATGGAATCGCTCCTTCGCGGAGTTGCCGGCTTGAGAATATAGGCGGGCAACGTCTTCGCTATTCCATGAGAGGGGCTTAAGTAGGGATGGAGTTGCCTTCCCGGGCGGTGGATTGCGCCGGGAAGGCTTTCCTGGTGTTCAATTCGGGACGGTTTATGGACCTATGCAGGGTGAGTTATTCACGCTAACTTATCTGATATAAGTCAGTTAGCTAGCCAAGTAACTCCGCTACGATGCCGGGGACTGCGGCGAGGGCGTTGCCGAGTTGAGTCTGGTCTTTTCCGCCGGCCTCTGCTATTTCTGGTTTGCCGCCGCCTGAGCCGCCTACCAGCTTGGCCACTGCGCCGACGAGCTTGCCGGCCTGGATGCGCTTGGTCAGGCCTGGGGTTACGCCGGCGATGATGGCCACTTTGCCTTCGGGCTGGGCTGAGCCGAGGACGACTACGCCCTCGCCGAGGCGCTGCTTCAGGTTGTCGACCAGGGTGCGGAGCTGGCCGCGGTCTAACTGGTCGGCGCGGAGGGTGGCGACTTTGACGCCGCTGGCTTCTACGGCTGCGGCGAGGGCTGCGTCCAGAGTGCTGGAGGCGGACTTCATGCGCAGGTCTTCGAGCTCGCGGCGGAGCCATTTGAGCTCGTCTTCGTTCGAGGCCAGCTTGAGGCGCAGGGCTTCGGCGGGGGTGGTTTCGGGGGATGGGGCCAGCTGGGTGGCTAGCTGGGCTACCGAGAAATCGCGGCGGAATTCGTCGAGGGCGCCGGTGCCGCTGATGGCTTCTACGCGGCGGACGCCGGAGGATACGGAGCCTTCGCCTACCAGTTTGATTAACCCGATTTCGCCGGTGGCGCCAGTGTGGATGCCGCCGCAGAGTTCGGTGGAGAAGTCGCCGATTTTCACAACGCGGACGCGGTCGCCGTACTTTTCGCCGAAGAGGGCCATGGCGTGGTATTCGTTCACGGCGACGTCGATGGGCACGTCGACGAAGGTCTGGACGGCGGTGTTGGCTAGAACCTGGCGGTTGACGATGGACTCGATTTCTTCGAGTTCTTCATCGGCGACCTGGGTGAAGTGGGAGAAGTCGAAGCGCAGGCGGGTGGGGTCGACGAGGGAGCCGGCCTGTTTGACGTGGGTGCCGAGGACTTCGCGGAGGGCGGCGTGGAGCAGGTGGGTGCCGGTGTGGTTGCGGCGGATGGCGTCGCGGCGGGTGGTGTCGACGCGGGTGTTGACGCGGTCGCCGACGGCGAGGTCCTGCTTGAGGATGGCCTTGTGGGCGCGGACGCCCTGGACGGGGAGGACGCAGCCGGTGATTTCGGCGACGGTCTGGTTGCCGTCGGGGGTGGTAAAGCGGCCGGTGTCGCCAATTTGTCCGCCGGAGTCGCCGTAGAAGCTGGTCCGATCGAGGACGATGTCGACCTGATCGCCGGCTTTGGCTGCGGGGACGCCTTGGCCGTCTTTGACGATGGCGAGGACTTCGGCGTTGTGGGCGGTGGTTTCGGTGTAGCCGAGGAAGTCGGTTTTGGGGAGTTCGCGGAAGGCTGGGCTGGCGGTCTTGGTGCTGCCGCCTTTCCAGCTGGCGCGGGCGCGGGCTTGTTCTTCGGCGCGGGCACGATCAAAACCAGATCGATCAAACTCAAAACCTGCATCGCGAGAAGCGTCCTCTAAGAAATCCTCTGGCAAGCCGAATGTTTCGTAGTAACGAAATGCTGCGTCGCCTGAGAGCACCTTGGTCGCTCTTGGTTTTGTAGTCGCTAAGAAATCCACGAACTGGTTTAAGCGGGTTTGTTTTTCAAGTCTGTTTGGATCATCTATCGAAGGTGGCAATTGCGCGATGAAGGCTTCTACATCCGATCTATCCGCGCTGGTCGTAGGTTGATTGTTGTCCTTCCGGAATTCAACAAAATCGCTAACCAGTTTCTTATTAAAGGTTCTTGGAAAACTGTCTGGGAGAGAATTTACAAAATCGTTGATCAAGTTATCGTTGATCAGATCCAATGGCGAGAGAAGATTCGTGTCGTTGAAGTAAGTCTCTAGTTTGGAGCTTCCAATACCGATGACTCTTGCGAATTGCAGCTCTTCAGCTTTGATGACTTTGGCAACACGATCGGCAGAGTCACGCAATTCAGGGTAGCCCGTACCCATAAGGTCGCGGACTGCATAGGCCATCTCAAAGAGGAAGGGTTGTTCTTGGCCAAGAAGGCGTCCATGACGAATACCGCGGCGGAGGATTTTACGCAAGACGTATCCGCGGCCTTCATTCGATGGCAAAACTCCGTCATTGATTAAGAATGTCGCTGCACGAGCATGGTCCGCGATGATGCGCAGGCTGGCATTCGCGACAGCCTCAGAGGTTCGAAATACTTCTAATTGATCCTCTGTCAAAGGAGAGAGAAGAGTCGCAGAGCGTCGCTTCAATCCGAAATCTGGAAACTTGAATTGAGTTAGCTCTGCCGCCCTCAGGATCAGAGGCGTGAAGAGGTCAGTTTCGAAGTTGGAGAGCTTGCCTTGCAGGACGGTGGCTACGCGTTCGAGGCCCATGCCGGTGTCGATACTGGGCTTGGGTAGTGGGGAGAGCTGGTAGCTGATTTTGCCGTCTTCGTCGGCGACGGCGGAGCGGTCGAACTGCATGAATACGAGGTTCCAGATTTCCACGTAGCGGGCGTCGTCTTCGCCGAAGGGCAGGTCGAGCTTATGGCCGTCGGGGCCTACCGTTTCGGAGGCTTCCAGGCCCATGTCATAGAAGATTTCGGAGCAGGGGCCGCAGGGGCCGGTTTCGCCCATTTGCCAGAAATTGTCCTTGGCTCCGAAGGCGCGGATGCGGTCTTTGGGCACGCCGACGTTGACCCAGAAGTCTTCGGCTTCGTCGTCGCGGGTGACGTTGGCATCGCCCTCGAAGATGGTGACGTAGAGCTTGTCTTTGGGCAGGGCGAACCAGTCGGGGCTGGTGACGAGTTCCCAGGCGTAGGCGATGGCCTGCTGCTTGAAATAGTCACCGAAGCTGAAGTTGCCGAGCATCTCGAAGAAGGTGTGGTGGCGGCGGGTGAAGCCGACGTTTTCGAGGTCGTTGTGCTTGCCGCCGGCGCGGACGCACTTCTGGGACGAGGTCGCGCGGGTGTAGGCGCGCTTCTCCGTGCCGGTGAAGAGGTCTTTGAACTGGTTCATGCCCGCGTTGGTGAAGAGCAGCGTGGGGTCGTTGGCGGGGACGAGGGAAGAGGATGCTACCGGGCGGTGGCCTTTCTCTTCAAAAAAGCGCAAAAATGTTGCGCGGATGTGGTTTCCGGATACGTCTTGCATGGCTTCATTAGTGTAATTGGCGGAGGCTTGATCGCGCTGGCGGTGGGCTGTAACTCTTGAAGCACGAACAGTATCGAATGGCGAGCAGCGTGGTGCTGCGGGAGAGGTGAGGCGATGCGGAAGATTGGACTGAGATGGAACTGGTGCGCTGGAGTGCTGCTGGGGCTGGTGGCCATGGCTGGTGTGGGGAAAATGCGTGCGGAGACCCCGCAGGTGGGGGTGAAGGCTCCGGATTTTTCGCTTTCGACGCCCGAGGGGAAGCCGGTGCAGTTGTCGAAACTGGTGGGACATGGCGATGTGGTGCTGGTGGTGCTGCGCGGGTATCCGGGGTACCAGTGCCCGTTCTGCCAGAAGCAGGTGCATGACTTTGTAGTGCATGCGAAGGTGTTTGCGGACCGCGGGGTGCAGGTGGTGTTTGTGTATCCGGGGCCGGGGGCGAATCTGGATGAGCATGCGAAGGAGTTTTTGAGCCAAGGGGATGCGCTGCCGGCGAATCTGCATATGGTGCTCGATCCGGATTACAAGTTCACCAATCTTTATGCGTTGCGATGGGATGCTCCGCAGGAGACGGCGTATCCTGCGACGTTTTTGATTGACCGGAAGGGCTTGGTGTTCTGGGAGAAGGTGGTGAAGAGCCACGGCGACCGGACGACTTCGGAGCAGGTGCTGGCGGAGCTGGGGAAGGGGCGCTAAGCGGCCCTGAAATCTCTTTTGGGGCTATACTTCCTCTAGGCCCATTGGGAGTGGGCTTTGTTATGGCCACTGTGAGAGCACACGTTGTTTTGCCTGCGAAGCTGGTCAAGGAGATTGACGAGTTGGTGGGGGTCCGCGGGCGGAGTGCGTTTTTGGTGGAGACTGCGGAGAATGAGCTGAAGCGCCGGCGGTTGCTTGCTTTTTTGGAGAGCGATGAGCCTGCGTGGCGCGATGAAGATCATCCCGATCTTGCGCAGATGGGGACGGCTGAGTGGGTACGTTCGCTTCGGAATGAGCCTAGTGTCCGGCTAGCGGGGCGCGACGAGAATCTCGATCCACTATGAGTAAACCTGGTATGAGCAAACCTGGGATACTGCTCGACACCACTGTCATCATCGACGCGCTTCGGAATCGCAATCAGCGGCGGAAATTTCTCGCATCCCTGATTCATGCTCGAGAAAGAATTGCCATCTCTACGATCACGATTGCCGAGGTATACGGAGGACTGCGTCCGGGTGAAGAATCGGTTACTCGTACTTTGTTATCCGATTTGGAATGGCTGCCTGTTTCTGCAGCGATCGCCGAGCGCTCTGGAGAACTGAGGGCTGGTCTTCGGCGGCAGGGGCAGACACGCAGCACGACGGACATGATCGTGGCAGCAACAGCCTTGGAACTCGGATTTTCCGTTGCTACGGATAATTCGAAGGATTTTCAAATTACAGGGTTGATGCTATATCCGCTGCCTTAATCCCTAATCCTCGTTTGTCCCGAGATCTGCGCCTTCGAGCGAGGCGAGGGTTTCGTCGGGGACTCGCCATTGGCGGAGAATTTTGTAGATTACGCCTACTGAGAAGCCGGCGGTGACCAGGCGTCGCATGATGCGGGCGGTTTCTTTTTCATTTTCTGGTTTGCGGAGGCGCTTGCGTTCTAGGTGCTGACGGGCGAGGGCTTCTTCGCTGATTTCTGCGTACTTGGCGTCGATGGTTTCGGTGATGGTTTGCTGGGCGATGCCTTTGCGGTTGAGCTCCTGGCTGACACGGCGCGCGCCGAATTTCTCGTTTTGCTGGCGGAGCTGGGTGTAGTTTTCTGCGAATTTGGTGTCGTCAAGGTAGCCGTATTCTTTGAGGCGGGCTATGACTTTGTCGATTTTGGCCTGGCCGGTGTCACCATGCGTTTCGGGGCGTTCTACTTTGGCTTGCATGAGACGGCGCAGGTCGGCCTCTGAGCGCATGCGGGCGCCCAGGGACTTTACGCCGTATTCGAGAAGGGCTCTTTCGTCGAGGGGTTGAGCTGGTTTTTTGGGGCGGCCGAAGGGCATTTTATCTTTTCTCCGCTGCATCGCCGATCCATTGGTCTACCCAGGCGTTTACGGTTTTGTACCAGAGTTCTGAGTTTTGGGGTTTTTGGACCCAGTGGCCTTCGTCGGGGAAGTAGAGCATTTTGCTGGGGACTTTGAGGCGCTGGAGCGTGGTGAAGAGCTGGTAGCCTTCGGAGACGTCGAGGCGGTAGTCGAGCTGGCTGTGAATGACCAGGGTTGGCGTTTTGAAGTTCTTTGCGGATAGGGCTGGGGACCATTTGCGGAACGGGTTTTCGCTATCCGGTTTACCGTCGTAGTCCCAGGGTTTGCCTTGGAATTCCCACTCGTTGAACCAGAGTTCTTCTGTGCTGCCGTAGGCGGATTCGGGGTTGAACATGCCGTCGTGGGTGACGATGCACTTGAAGCGGTTGGTGTGGCCGAGGATCCAGTTGGCCATGTAGCCGCCGTAGCTGGCGCCGAGGGCGCATTCGCGGTTCTTGTCGATGAAGGGGTAGGTTTTTTCGGCGTAGTCGAGACCGAGCATGAGGTCGGTGAAGGGTTTGCCGCCCCAGTCGCCATTCACTCCATCAATGAAGGCCTGGCCGTAGCCGGTTGACCCGCGGGGGTTGATCATAATCACAACGTAACCGCTGGCGGCGAGGAGTTCGGCGTTCCAGCGGTAGCTCCATGCGTCGCCCCAGGCACCCTGGGGGCCGCCGTGGATGAGGAATTTTACGGGGTATTTCCTGGTGGGGTCGAAAGCAGGTGGGCGGATAAGGAAGCCCTGGATCGTGACCTTGTCCGCGCTTTGAAATTTATAGGGCACCATAGTGCCAAGATCTAATTGATTTAGCAGGTCGTCGTTAAAGTGCGTGACTTGGGTTTGCCTCACTTCGGTGGTGGTCCTTGGAGGTAGGTTGTAGATGGGTGTCGAGTCCCCTTTGATGGCTTTAGTTTTGTGTGACTTGCCAAAATCTACAATCATCCCTGGGTGTAATTCTTGATCCAACCACAGAGCGAAGCCTTCTGCTGGTGAGATTAGGGTCATTCGGGTAGCCGTCAAGATTTTTCCGCCGTTGGCCAGCCGCAAAGTGCTGTACTCACCAGACTCAGTGAGTCGGGACAGAGGCCCTTCAAACGCGACTTCGAAGATGGGTTCCCCGCCTTCGTCACCGGCAGTAATGTAGAGACTTTTCGAATCAGTTCCCCATACGAACTCGTTTACCCAGCGGTCGAGGTTGGGGAGCAGGTCTTTCGTTTGCTTTGTAGTTCGGTCGTAGAGAAGGAGACGAAACTTATCGCTCTCATAACCCGCTCGCGCCTGCGAACGCCAGGCCAAATATTTGCCATCCGGCGAGTAAGCTGGGTTGAAATCTCCGCCGGGGCTGGTGGAGATTTTCACCGGCTTGGCTGCCGGGTTGGTCAGGTCAAGGGTGAAGATGTCGGCGTTGGTGCTGATGGCGGGTTCTTCGTCGAGGTTTTCGGTGAAGGCTAGTTCTTTGGAGTCTGGGGAGAAGGCGCAGCCGCAGCCTCCGGAGAGGTTGAAGGGCGGGACGTCGCGAGGATCGTTCGGGGTCAGGTCGCGGATGGTGCCTGAGTCGAGTGTGAGCAGGAAAAGATGGCTGCGCTTGTCGCCGGTGAAGGCGTTCCAGTGCTTGTAGAGGAGGTGGTCGAAAATGCGGGCTTTGACCTTGCTCTGGGCCTGCTCGGCGTCGCGATCGATGGTGCATTTGGCCGCTTCGGGGTGTTCAGGTGTGATGGCTGGGCAGTCGGGGTAGACCCCGGCTGTGAAGACGATGGAATTGCCGTCGGGCGACCAGAGGGCGTTGTCTTCATCCAGCAAACTGACCTGCTGATTCAGCTCGCTCTTGTGGAATATGCGATCCAATGTTGGGTTGATGGCGTGCGACGTCTCCCCGGTGGCGGGGTCGAAGTCGGCAACAAAGATGAGTTGGGTTCCCAGCCCGCTCGAAAGATAGAGGATGTGCTTGCCGTCGTGGGAGAAGCGGGCGTTGCTGTCGCCGGGCTGGGTGCCTGGGACTTGTTTGGGGTCGCCGCCTGCCTGTTCGGGATTGATCGGTTGGAGCCAGAGTTTAGGGGTTTTGGTGTTTTTGGCGAGGTCTACGTCGGTGACGGAGTAGAGGAGCCATTTGCCGTCTGGGGAGACGTCGGTATCGCCGAGGCGGTGCATGGCCATCATGTCGGCGAAGGTCATGGGGCGCTTGTTTTGCGCGGTCGACGGAAGGATAGCCAAAGCGAGGAGGATGGCGGTAAGGGATGAGGCTGGGCGCATGGTTGGAAGTGTACTAGGAGCGGGAAAGAGTGGACAGAGAACAGCGGACAGTCGATGCAGATTCGTTTGGAAATGACAACTGGAAAGACGAGAACAAAAGCAATGCATCAGTAGATTCGCTTCTCTCACCCTAGCGACAAAAAAGAAAAGCGTCGCGAGAATGGGGCACGCGAATCGTTTGTATTTGCTGGAGCGGTGCTGGATTAGCTGATGGGGAGGTCGATCTGGATGGCTGCGCCGGTGGGTTGGTAGTTGATGGCGCGGATGGTGCCGCGGTGTTCGCGGACGATGGCGGCGCAGAGGCTTAGGCCGATGCCTGTGGCTTCGGTGTTGGAGAAGCCGGAGGCGAGGGAGTCGAAGGCGCGTTCGGGGTGGGGGAAGCCCTGGCCGGAGTGGGCGATCAGGATTTCGATGTGGCCTTCGTCAGTGCTGGGCCGGGAGACCTCGATCCGGATGGACTTTTCCTGGGAGGGGGCGACGCGCAGGACGGTGTCGATAGCAAACTGTGTGGCGTGGAGGAGAGCCTGGCGGATTTGATGCGGGTTGCCGAAGATTTCAGTTAGGTCGAAGGCGACGGCGCTGCGGAACTCGATGGAGTGGCGGAGGAAGTCGGTGCGGTGGAGCTGCTCGATGTCGAGGATGAGATCGGCGAGGGAGAAGGAGCTGAAGCGGTCGTTGGAGAGGCGCGAGAAGCGGGAGAGCCGGTCGAGGATGCTTTTCATGCGGCGGGCTTCGGCGGCAATGGCTTCGGCGGCGCGGCGGTCGGCGCTGGCGGGAACCGAATCTTCGAGGAGGGCAGAGTAGCCAAGGATGACGGTGAGGGGGTTGTTGAGCTGCTGGGCGACGTTGGTGGCGAGCTGGCCGACACCGGCAAAGCGTTCGGATTCGATCAACTTGCCGAGCATGAGGGCCTGGGCGCGGGCGGACTGGAGGCGGCCGGCGAGGATTTCGAGAGGCAGAAGATCGTCGGCGCGGAGGCTTTCAAGAGGAACGCGGGGGCCACTGAGCAGCAGTGCGCCTTCGGTGGAGTTGTCGGGGCCGAGCATGGGGACGGCGAGGACGCGGGTGAGGTGGAGACGCTCGAGGTCGTCGCCCGGGGTGAGCCAGGGGGTGAAGTCGAGGTCGATTGACGAGCCCTCAGGGGAGGGGACTTCCTGGGCTGATCCTGCCTGCGTTGATCTTGCCTGGGTTGAAACGCCTGGGGCCGAGACTTCCGCGACGAAGGGAGTGCCGCCGGTGGTCAGGCTGGCTGCGGGGAGGCGCTGAACCATCGCATCAAGAGCGCCGGCAGTGGCACCGTCCATGCCGGCATAGCCGACGAGTGTGTAGCTGCCGGTGGCGCCGCGGACGATCATGGAAGCGCTGGCGAAGTGGCTGTGCTCGGTGATCATGTAGCAGAGCTGGGAGCTATCGCGGTCGAAGTCTTCGAGGCTGCGGGCGGTGAGGGACTGCCGGGCGTAGGCTTCGAGTTCGAGGCGGACTTCGCGTTCGCGCTGCTGGGCTTTCTGATTTTTTTCGACTTCGTCTTCAAGGACGAGAAGGATGAGACCCATGGCGACGAGGACTTTGCCGAGAACGAATGTACGGGCAAGGATGATGGCGACGAGAACGGGCGTGGCCGGGGTCTGTGGGATGAGATAGGGCGGGACGGCCCAGGCGAGGAATCCGCAGGTGGCAAGGATGACGCCGGGTGAGATGCGCTTGACGGTATAGAGGACAAGCAGGGCGGTGATCAGCATGGTGCTGGATTCGCCGAGGAGGAGGGGCAGGTGGACATCTCCGCGGTATAGCAGGGGCACACAGGCGGAAGCTACGCCGAGGATGACGACAAGATTGATCCAGATTGGGACAGGACCGGGGCGGATTCCCCAAAGGAAGGCGGCGATGGCGGTCCACAGAGCGAGGGCGCAGAAGAGCAGAAGCAGTGGGCCGGTTGGGTTACGGGAGACGCCGTAATAGAGCGAGCCGTAGATGAGGACGGGCACGATGTAAGGGATGACGTAGAGGATGTCGTGACGGCCGATACGGAAGGTGCGCGGGGAGAGTGAGCCGAGAAAGAGCGCGGTGCTGAGAAGGCGGGCGACTTCGGCGGCGATGCTGATGGATGGGCCGCGATGCGCGGTGCTAGCAGAATTTGCGATGAGCCAGACGAGGACGGCCTGCACTTCCGCGCAACCGAGGGCGATAAACCAGAGCAGTGTGCGGACACTGCGGAAGCGGACATGCAGATACCCGAACGCGAGCATGAGGGCTGCGATGAGCGCCATGGCGGGGATCTGGTAGTCGTCAAACACAGGGCTGGGCATGGCCAGAGCTACGGATTGGATGACAGAGATTACGCGCAGGCTCCTTTACCGGAAGAATATTCAACTTCGGTTATCCGCATGGGGCGGGCGACAAGTTCCAGTCGCTGGCTCAAGAACGCACGATGGATGCGTTGATGAACCGATGTGGATGGGCGGGCATGAGAGCGATTGTAGCGTCCACCGTGATCGGAAAAAGCGATGAGTTTTTGACTTTCAGGAAAGCCTGATCCTGAGTGTTCTTTCTATGATCCTGCGTACCGAGGACGAGCTACATGCGTCTAAAGTTGTACTGGGTGCCTGGAGTGGATACGTATGTTGGGTGAGACGCGGATGTTTCGGATTTGGTTGAGCGTGGCGACGGTGACTTTGCTGTGTGCCGGGATGGCGCACGCCGCAGGGGTTGGCTCGGGTGCAGGGTCGCCGGGGGACAAGAAAAAGAAGGATCCGAATGCTTCGGTTTCTTATACGCCGATGCCGCTGGACTCGGGGTATGGACCGATGGATATTTCGGAGCCGCCTACGCCGCCGGAGGAGATTATCCAGAAGTTCGAGGCGAAGGAGAGCGTTTTTCGCGCGGCGCTGAATCACTACACGTACCGGCGGGCGGTTCGGGTGCAGACGATTGACGATGACGGCAAGGTGGATGGCGAGTATTACCAGGTGGATGATGTGATCTTTACGGCGGACGGGCGGCGGACGGAGAAGACGGTGTTTGCGCCGGCGAGTTCTCTGCAGCGGATCTCGATGAGTCCGGCGGATTTTCAGGATATTCAGCAGAGGCTGCCGTTTGTGCTGACGAAGGAAGATGCCGGGCAGTATGACATCAAGTATGTCGGGCGGCAGTCGGTGGACCAGGTGGCCTGCTATGTGTTCGATGTGGCGCCGAAGGTGATGGAGAAGAACAAGCGGTATTTTCAGGGGAAGATCTGGGTGGATGCGGACGCGCTGCAGATCGTGGTGACGAGCGGAAAGAATGTCCCGGATGACCTGCGCAAAGGGCATGAGGATCTTTCGACGCCGTTTACTACATATCGCGAGCAGGTGGATGGGGAGAACTGGTTCCCTACGTATACGAAGGGCGATGGCGTGCTGCATTTCTCGGGCGGGAATGGGTATTTGAGCCAGGATGTGCGGGTGCGGCAGACGATTAAATATACGGACTACAAGCAGTATGGGTCTTCGATCAAGATTCTGATGGGGGATAAGGAGATTGACAGTGCGCCGGAGAAAAAGCCTGATGGGACGAAGCCGGATGCACCCAAGGCGCCGGAGCAGAAGCCGAATTGATCACTTGCCGGGTGTAGCCGTTTCGGCTACGGTATGGATAGAGGTAATTTATGCGGCATGTTTCGTTGCGCGAGTTTCGGACTCGGGGATCGAAGGCGTTGAAGGAAGTGCCTGTAGGGGAAACGACTTTGCTGGTCGGGCAGAATGGGCCTGCTTATTTCCTTGTACCTGTTGTTGGGGATGTGATTCAGGAAGAGCGGGAGCTGCGGCTTGCGATGGCCAAGGCTAGTCTTCGGCGAGGGTGGGAGATTGCGCGGAAGATCGGCGAGATGAGCGATGAGGAGATTGAGGCGGAAATTCGCGAATCTCGCATATCGGACACCGCATCGCTGGCTCGATGAGGCTGGTGGTTTTCGATACGAATGTTATCGTTTCGGCTGGTATTCAGCCTGGCGGAGCACCTGCGAGACTTGTCCTGGATTGGGTTCTGGATCGGCGAGTGCAACTGGTCTATAGTCCGGCGGTGTTGTCGGAGTACCGCGAGGTTGTACGGAGAGAGAAGTTCAAGCGTTATGGATTTCCTCCGCCCTGGCTGGAGGTCGTCATCGAAAATAGCTTGGGGCTTCCGGAGCCTGAGCCTTGGCCAATTCCTTGTCCAGACCCGAAGGATGCGCCTTTTCTGGCGCTGGCTCATATTGCTGGAGCCTGGCTGGTGACGGGGAATTTGAAGCATTTTCCCGAGGAGGCTTGGGGTGGGGTGACGGTGCTTTCGCCTGCGGACTATCTGGATAGCTTATTGGATAAGAAGGAAGGCCAGCCCTGAGGCTGGCCTTTCTGTTGGCTTGCATGAAGTGGATTACGCGTTGATGGCCATGCCTTCTACTGCGCCGTAGGCGTCGAGCATTGCTTCGGCCAGGGTGGGGTGGGCGTGTATGGTGTACATCAATTCGTCTACCGTGGCTTCGAGGTCCATGGCTACTACGGCTTCCGAAATGAGTTCGGTGGCTGAGGGGCCGATGATGTGGACGCCGAGGATTTCGCCGTATTTGGCGTCGGCTACGATCTTGACGAAGCCGTCGTGGCTGTCGACGATGGTGGCCTTGCTGTTGCCGGCGAAGGGGAATTTGCCGACTTTGATTTCGAGGCCCTTTTCTTTGGCTGCGGCTTCTGTCAATCCAACCGACCCGATCTGGGGCTCGGTGTAGGTGCATCCGGGGATGCGCGTGCGCTGGATGGGACGGAAGCTGCGGCCGGCGATTTTGGCGACGGCGATCATGCCGGCCATGGAGCCGGAATGGGCGAGTTGCGGCAGACCTGCCACGATGTCGCCAATGGCGAAGACGCCGGGCTCGGCGGTTTCCATGGAGCCATTGACCTTGATGAAGCCGCGGTCGAGTTCGACCTTGGTCTTGTCGATGTCGACGTTGTCGGTGCGTGGGGAGCGGCCTACGGCGACGAGGACCTTGTCGGCTTCCTTGACGACGGTCTTGCCGTTCTGGTCGGTGAAGGTGACTTTGACGCCATCGGCGGTCTTCTCGACCTTTTCGACCTTGGCGCCGGTATTGACGTCGATACCACGCTTCTTGAACTGGCGGTTGAGTTCCTTGGAGATTTCTTCATCCTCGACGGGGACGAGGCGCGGGAGGTATTCGATGATGGTGACCTCAGAGCCGAAGCTGCGGAAGATGGAGGCGAACTCCACGCCGACTGCGCCTGCGCCAATGCAGATGAGCGACTTGGGAATGGCGTTGATGGAGAGGATCTCGATGTTGGTCAGGATGCGCGTGTCGGCTTCGAGGCCGGGGAGCATCTTCGCGTCAGAGCCGGTGGCGAGGATTACGTTTTTCGCCTTGATGAAGCTCTGCTCGCCGGCTGCGCCGCCGCCGCCCTCGGTGTAGATGCTGACGGTGTGGATGCCGTCCTTGGCTGGGCCGGTGAGGCGGCCGTAGCCCTCGATGGTGTAGACCTTGTTCTTCTTCATGAGGAACTCGAGGCCTTTGACATGCTTGGTGATGATGGCGTTCTTTCGCTTGAGGAGGTTAGCCCAGTTGACGGTGGGGGCGGTTACGCCATCGATGCCCAGTTCAGAGGCGTGCTTGAGGTGGTCCCAGATTTCGGCGCTGAAGAGCAGGGCCTTGGTGGGAATGCAGCCCCAGTGAAGGCAGGTGCCGCCGAGCTTGTCGGTGCGCTCAATGAGGGCGACTTTGAGGCCGAACTGGCCGGCGCGGATGGCAGCGGTGTATCCGGCTGGGCCTCCGCCGATGATGGCTACGTCGTAGATTGTCTCTGGCACTGGGTTGCTTCCTTCCGGGGTGGCTGGGGTTGCCGTCCACACTCAAGTCTAATGGATGCTGCAAGAGGCCTTTTCGCATCAGGGTATGGGTTCGATATGGCGATTGGGCGGCCTTTCAACCCGCGCTGCGGTATGCTTTTGGCAATGGAGAGTCGATTGAATCGTTTACACGGATTGTTTTCTCGCGGGGTTGTTTCAGCGGCGGTTGTGGCTGGAGCTCTTGCTGTACCAGTTTTGTCGTCTGCGCAAGCTGACATCAAGTCGCTCGAGGCGCAGATTGATCCGGCTCGGGTTAAGGCGCACGTGCAGTTTCTTTCTGACGATTTGCTGGAAGGGCGCTATCCGGGGCTGCGAGGTGGGGAACTGGCGGCGAAGTATGTGGCTACGCAGTTTGCCATTGATGGGCTGGAGCCGGCGGGGGATGGTGGGACTTATTTCCAGAACATTAACTTTGTAGGGATGAAGGCTAAGGCTGCGGAGACTTCGTTTACGCTGGTGCCGTCGACCGGCGCGCCGATGGCGCTGAAGTTTGGCGAGGACTTTACGGTGATGAACGCTACGCTGACGCCGGTGGTGGATATTGATGCGCCGCTGGTGTTTGTGGGCTATGGGGCTACTGCGCCGGAGTTCAACTGGGACGATTACAAGGGTGTGGATGTGAAGGGAAAGGTGATTGTCTGTATTGTGGGCGATCCTCCCTCAGACGATCCCAAGTTCTTTGGCGGAAGGGCGCTGACGTACTACGGTCGGTGGACGTATAAGTTTGAGCAGGCGGCGCGAATGGGTGCCGTGGGTGCGCTGATCATTCATAAGACCGAGCTGGCGAGCTACGGCTGGGCCGTGGTGCAGAACTCGAATACGAGTGAGAAGACGTTCCTGCGGGATGACAAGAATCCGCGGCTCGAGGCGGCGAGCTGGATACAGCTGGATGTGGCGAAGAAGCTGTTTGCAGCGGCTGGTTTGGACTTCGACGCGCAGTTCGCGGCGGCGGGGAAGCCGGGGTTTCATGCGGTGGATCTGCCGGTGCGGCTGAAGGCGCATGTAGAGAGCACGGTCAGGCCGTTCCAGTCGCCGAATGTTGTTGGGATCCTGAAGGGCTCGGAAAAGCCGGATAAGGCAGTCTTGTATACCGCGCATTATGACCATCTTGGTTTCCGGCCCGGAATGGAAGGCGACAACATTTATAACGGAGCGGCCGACAATGCGACCGGTGTCGGGATGCTGCTGGAGATGGCGCGGGTTTGGAGCGAGGACAAGGGCAAGCTGCCGCACTCGGTGATCTTTTCGGCGGTGACGGCGGAGGAGCAGGGGCTGCTGGGATCGCAATATCTCGGGCAGAATCCGCCGATTCCGGCGGGGCAGATTGCGCTTGATATCAATTACGACATGGTCTTGCCGATCGGGGTGCCGCTCGAGACGAACGTGAATGGCGCGCAACGGACGAGCTTCTACCCGGCGGTGGAGAAGACGGCTAAGGATTTCAAGCTGACGATTGTGGCGGATCCGCGTCCGGAGGCGGGAAGCTATTACCGGTCGGATCACTTTTCGCTGTCTCGGGTGGGGATTCCGGCGTTCTCCGTGGAGTCGGGAACGCTGTACGAGGGGCATGACCGAGCGTGGGCTGTTGCAAAGTTTCAGGATTTTGAGGATCACGACTATCACAACTTCTCGGATAACTTCCGGCCGGATTGGGATTTTGCGGGGAATGCGAAGCTAATGCGGTTTGGGATGGACCTGGGCTGGCAGGTGATTCATTCCAAGGATCCGTTTATGTGGAACAAGGGGGACGAGTTTGAGCCGGCGCGGCTGGCCAGCGAAAAGCCCTAGCAGCGTGAAGATTGTGCCAAAACCCGCACAAAGGGTGCGTCAGAAATCCCGGACGGGCATCTAACTGAACAAATAAGGAGAAGCAAAGATGACCACTGCAACACCTGAGACCAAAGAGAGCAAGAATCTGCTTACCCCCACCGACCTGGATCGCAAGGCAACTGTACAGATTGGGGAGGAGCTTCGCCATCTGCTGGCAGACACGTTCGTGCTTTACCTGAAGACGAAGAATTTTCACTGGCATATGAGCGGGCCGCACTTCCGTGACTATCACCTGCTGCTGGATGAGCAGGCGGATCAGATTTTTGCGATCACGGACGACATTGCGGAACGGGCTCGCAAGATTGGCGAGACGACACTGCATTCGATCTCCGAGATTTCGAAGTATCAGCGGCTGAAGGATAATTCGGCGAGCTTCGTGGAGCCGAAGCTGATGCTGGCGGAGCTGCACAACGACAATCTGCAGCTTGTGGAGTACATGCGCAACACGCATGAAATCACTTCGGACCACAACGATGTGGCGACGACCAGCCTCCTAGAGAACTGGATTGACGAGGCGGAGCGCCGCGGCTGGTTCCTCTTTGAGACGATTCGCGGACTGTAGGTTTCGCGTGCGGGATGCGTCCCACCGTTCTCCCATTTTGGGAGAACGGTGGGATGTTTTGTTTTGGGCGGGTTTGCGGCGGTAAACATCAGGTGCGGCCAAGCTGAGCATTTCGGCAACTAATGCGTCCTATGGCCGTCATATAATCAGGCAGGCTCGCAGTCGTACTTTGGCCTCACTCCTGTTCAAAGCGAGAATTCCAATTGTCCCGACCGACCTATACGGCCCGCCTCGTCAAAAAAGCCTGCATTTCTGAGTCAGCCCAGTGCTACCACCTTGAATTCCAGATCGACGAATTGGAGTCGTTCGACTTGATTGCAGGGCAGTTCATCTCTGCTGTCGCGCCGGATCCTAAGGGAAAGGTGCAAACGCGTGCATACTCGATCGCCTCGGCAGCGCATGAGAACCAGTTCGACCTGTGTGTGAACCGTGTTGAAGGCGGGTTCTTTTCGAACTACCTATGCGATCTGCCTGAGGGCGGGAGCGTGCAGGTGCATGGACCGCATGGACACTTTACGCTGAAGTCGCCGGTTACGGATTCTATCTTCGTCGCGACTGGGACGGGGATTGCTCCGATGCGCGGGTTTACGCAGTGGCTGTTTCCCGAAACGGGCGAGGCTGCGGGTCAGGATCGAAGCGAAGGCAAGCAGATCTGGCTGGTGTACGGGACACGGCATGAGAGCGAACTCTACTATCGCGACTACTTTGAGCGCGTGGCTGCCGAGCATTCGAATTTTCACTACGTTACGACCCTGAGCCGGGCTGGCGAGCAGTGGTTGGGTAAGCGCGGTTATGTGCAGGAGCATCTCTCTTCGATCGTGGAAGCGCGGATCGGGGATGAGGCTTCGAAGCTTTCGCTAAGTGCCGTGGGTTCGGAGGGATCCGTGGTGGGGACGATCGCCGATACGGTTGTTGCTGTTGAGGAACGGGTGCTTGCGGAGCCTCTCTCGTTCGACATTCATACCTATATATGCGGACTGAACAACATGGTTTCGGCGGTGCGGGATAAGCTGTCGGGCTATGGTTGGCATAAGAAGCAGATCGTATTTGAACGATACGACTAAGAGGCCGCTGCGAACTTGGGTATAGCCCGGTGTGATCTCTTACAATCGCAGGGCTAAGGAGTCTTCATGTTGGATGGTTTGATGTCTTTCCGCCGGGGTGTGAGCGCGGCGGTTGTGAGTGGAATGCTTGTCGCTGGGGGTGCTGCCAGTGCTCAGCAACCGGCTTCTCCCGCTGTACCGCCAACGCCGGCGAACGCGCCGAAGGGCCTGACCCCGGAGCAGATTGAGGGACAGAAGCGGCAGATTGAACATGTCAACCAGATGAACCAGGACTGGCCATTCTTGAAGCGATTTCATGATGAGGACGCGGCATTACCTGCGCCGGCGGCGGGCGAGAATCGCGTGGTGTTTATCGGCGACTCGATTACTGAGGCCTGGATGCACAACGGGGAAGAGAATGGCGCTCCCGGTCCTGCCTTCTTTCCAGGGAAGCCGTATGTGAATCGCGGGATCAGCGGGCAGACGACGCCGCAGATGCTGGTTCGCTTCCGCCAGGATGTGGTGGCGCTGAAGCCAAAGGTCGTCGTCATTTTTGCCGGGACGAATGATGTTGCCGGAAACACGGGCGAGATGACGGCGCAGGCGACGGAGGACAACATCTCCTCCATGGCGGATATCGCTCACTCGAACGGGATCAAGGTTGTGCTTTGCTCGATTCTGCCGGCGTTTGATTTTCCGTGGCGCCGTGGCCGGGAGCCGGGGCCGAAGATCGTTGCGCTGAACACCTGGATCAAGGGATATGCGGCAGAGCATGGATATGTGTATGTGGATTTTTACTCGGCGATGGTGGATGCGCGCGGTGGTTTGCCGCCGAATCTGAGCAAGGATGGGGTGCATCCGCTGAAGGCTGGGTATGACATCATGAACCCGCTGGTGGAGGCGGGGATCGCCAAGGCGATTGGTCAATAAAGGTTCCTTCAGCTGATAGCACAAACAAGAATGCCGCCATGAGGGCGGCATTGTTGTTTCGGCTCTTAAGCGAAACCGGGTCTCGTCAGGGTTTAGCTGGGGAGATGTCGAGTTTCTTGCTGTGAATGGTGGCCTGTGATTCCGGGATTGTGCCGTCGTTGGCGCGGACCTCGGTGGGGGTACCCTGGATAAGAATGCGCTGGACGCTCTTGCTACGCCCTGGAACGACGACGCGCTGGGTGGATGAAGCGAGGTCGCTGATGACTTGCACCGGAACCTCGGCGGCGGCGTAGCCGTTGTTGGCGAGGTTGACGGCGACCAGGTAGGAGCCTGGGACCGAGGCTCCGGTGGGGAAGACGCTCTCGATGGAGAGGTCGGGCAGGCCCTTGTCGGCGTAGACCCAGTCGGCGAAGAACCATTTCAGGTCGCGGCGCTGGCCAGCTTGTTCGAGCAGGTTTTCGAAGGATTCGGGCGCTGAGTCGTGAGCCGGATCGTAGGCGCGGAGGGCTGCCGACAGGGTGGCGTCGCTTACCAGGTCGCGGAGCATCCAGAAGACGTAGGCGGCCTTGGTACGGTAGTAGACGGGCGAGATGCAGGCGACCAGCGGCTGTCCATCGCCGGCTCCCGGGCTTTCGGGTTCGACGAGGGCCAGGGCGGAGCGGCCGGAGTCGAGCGAGGCGAGGGCACGTTCGCGGCCCTGCTGTTTCTCCATCCAGAGAGTGCCCATGAAGTGGGCTACGCCCTCGCTGAGCCAGGCGCGGGGAGACATGACCCAGGCGTGGGTGAGAGCGTGGGCCATCACGCCATCCAGGATTTCAGGGGACGCGGCGCGAATGGGGGTGGCGAGCATGGCGCCGGTTTCAAAGGGCGAATCGCCGTCTTCGGGGAGCTCGAGGATGGTGAGCTGGGAGCGGGGTTTCATGCCGAGCCAGCCCTGCAGGAATGGCGTGACTTCTACGGCTGCGTTGGCCCACGCGGAGACATTAGGTTCGGATTCAGGGCGGGTCCAGAGGGTCAGGTTTGTGGCCGGGTGGCTGGCACGCTGGGCGAGGAAGATACTTGGGGCCTCGAAGCCAAGGGTGGCGTCTTCGACCTTGGCGGTGGTGACGGTGGCTACTGCTGCGTCGAGGCCGTTGGTGACGGTGGCTACTGCTGCGTCGAGGCCGTTGGTGACGGAGAGAGGGACGGGGTGGCCGTTGATGAGGGCAACTTTGGGCTCGGCGCCGGGTGGGGTTTCGATCGTGAGGGCGAGACGGAAGTGGGCTCCGGAGAGCTTGAGCTTGTGGGTGCCGATCTGGTCGAAGAGCTTCGCACCGTCGCCGAGGATGACTGGCACAGACGAGACGGGGTACCAGACCACGTTTCCGAAGCCGCGCAGGCCGGTGAAGCTGGTGTCGATGCGGTCCCAGTCGGAGTCATTGGCCATGTCTGCCGGGGTGCCGATCGAGACGAGTCGCTTGGCGGACTGGGCTATGACGCCGGAGTAGGTGACGTCGAGCTGCTGGGTGGCTCCCGGAGCGAGCGGCGTTGGGAGGGTAACGGCGGCTTCATGGAGCTGGCCGGAGTGGTCGGCGTCGGAGTTGAGGACGGCGACGGTGAATGGGACTGGGCGGCTGCTGATGCGGATGTCCTGCCAGTCGAGCGTGGAGGAGAGCTGGAGGGGCAGGTGGACCAAAGGTGTCTTGCCGTCGTTGCGGACAGTGATGAGGGCGCGGACGCCGATGTGGGATTCGGACGGGCGAAGGCGGACGTCGAAGTCGAAATCGGTGTAGGTGACGGCGGAGCGCTCTGTGTCTTCGGCTGTGGGTTTGGCGTCGATCTTGGGGGCCTGCGCAGGAGCCTGGGGAGGGATGGTCGTTGGGCCGTCGGTGGTTTTGCCGTCCTCATCGGTGGAGCGGGACAGGATGACTTTGCTCTTTTTGGTCTGATTTTTCTGGGTCTGCTGGAGGGTGTCGGACGAGGGTGGCGGAGGGCCGCCGGGGGTCTGGGCAGACGCGGATGCGAGGAAAGCGGCTGAGGCGATGGCTGTAATGAAGATGGATTTCATGATTTGGTGCTCCAGCGCAGGGCCTATGTGGTTCGATGGCGATTCGCGTCGGTAGGTCGGGCTTTAAGCCCTTTGTCTGTTGATTCGGCTTTGACCCAGGCCGTTGGCCTGGGCTGGTATTGCGCCGGGCCATCGGCCCTGATTTTGGCGCTGGCTAGGAAGGCTTCCTATGATCCCAGACCTTTCTGCTTCTTCGGCTTAGACGTGGAGGTGGGAGATTGGTCAGGGACTCCGTCCTTGGCGCGTTGCTTGCTGCGGCGCTGGCGGTAGGCTTCAAAGAGCACGACCGACGCTGCGGCGGAGACGTTCAGGGAGCTGACGCCACCGGCCATGGGGATGCGCAGGAGGTGGTCGCAGGTCTTGCGGACGAGGTCGTGGAGGCCTTCGCCTTCTCGGCCCATGACGAGGCAGCAGTCGCCGGTGAAGTCGAACTGGTCATAGTCCATTGAGCCGCGCTCGTCGAGGCCGATGATCCAGATGTTTTCGCGCTTGAGGTCTTCGAGGGAGCGGACGAGGTTGACGACGCGGGCGATGCGGAGGTGTTCTGCGGCTCCTGCGGCGGCTTTGGCGGCAACTGCGCTCAAGGGCGCGGCACGGCGTTCGGTCATGACGACGGCATCGACACCGGCGCCGTCAGCGGAGCGGAGGAGAGCGCCGAGATTTTGCGGGTCTTCAACGCCGTCGAGGGCCAGGACGAGGCGGGAGTGGCCGGTCGGTTCGAGGACGTCTTCGATGGTCAGGAATTGCTGGGCGCGGACGATGGCGACTACGCCCTGGTGTGCGGGGGTTCGGGCCATGTCGGTGAGGGTGTCGCGGGGCTCGGTGCGAACGCGGATTTTGAGCTCCTTGCAGAGGGAGACGATGGCTTCGAGGCGGTCGTCGCGGCGTTCGCGGGCTACCAGAACGTGGTCGAAGCGGCGTTTGCCGGCCTTGAGAGCTTCTTCGACCGGGTGGATTCCGTAGAGAGTTTGCATACCTATTTAGTGTATGGCTTTTTGCGGTTTGGCGTGATCTGGCGCGGCTATACTGCGGGCATGAAGATTTCCTGCGCTGCGGTGGTGTTTCAGGTCGCGAATGTGGAGCGGGCTATTGCTTTCTATCGCGATGTGCTTGGTTTCGAACAAGACTTTCATTTTGGGAACTACGCAGGGATGCATCGCGGGGAATTCTATTTGCATTTGTGCGGGCACCAGATTTGGAGGATGCCCGTCGGTGGCGGGGCTGTGTCGGTTTTCTGTGACGAGGTGGACGAATATCATGCCCAGGTCGCGCAGTTGGGGGCGAAGATCGAGGCCGCTCCGGCGGACCAGCAGTACGGGATGCGGGATTTTGTGCTGCGGGATGTGGATGGGAATCTGCTGACGTTCGGGTGCGAGTTGTCGAAGAGCTAGTTAGACTCTTGCCCTAAGAATCGTGCAAGTTTCGTGTGCTGGGACGGATTACACGATTTTTCTCGAGAAATGTCGACTTGGGAACAGAAAGTTGCGTCTAAGTTTTTGTGATGACATCGTTCGCCTCTGCCACCACCGCCGATACGGTCAGTGCCCGCGAAGCCCAGGAACTTGTTCGCCAGGAAAGTCTGGAGATTGCGCAGGGGCTTAAGCGGCAGGATGCCGGGCTGCTCGATACCTTGATTCAGCGCTACCAGCACCGGCTTTTGCGTTACTTACTATATTTGACGAGCAATCGTGAGCAGGCTGAGGACCTCTTCCAAGAAGTGTGGATGCGGGTTTTGGTCCGTGGCGGGCAGTTCAATGGTAAGGCGCGGTTCGATACATGGCTTTTTACGGTGGCGCGTAACCTGGTGATCGACCTGCGGCGCAAGCGGACCATGTCAAGCCTGGACGAGATGTTTGAGGCTTCCGGGGACGATGATCGCCCGATGGGGATCGAGATCGCAACCGATAGCCCGTCGCCATTTGAGCAGTGCGCGAGTTCCGAGGACCGGGACCGGCTGTCGGTCGCTCTTCTCCAAATGGAACCGCTGTATCGCGAAGTTCTGGTTTTGCGTTTTCATGAAGATTTATCGCTGGAAGAGATTGCAAACGTAACACGTGCACCCCTTTCCACGGTAAAATCGCGCTTGTATCGCGGATTGGCTTTCATGAAACCGAAAATGGAAGTTCAATCTGGCACCTCCGCCTGATGGAAATGTCCGGAATTTTAGGTGGGGCGATATTTTTTAGAACGGGCCGCTAGCCGCCAAAAATCTCCGTTATCCGCACGCCGGGATCAGGTAGGAGTCTGCTTGACCGCAGCCGCACAATCAGGAAATTCCGCCGAAGATTCGAACAATGGCGCACGCCGCGAAGGCGAAGGGCAGCCCTCGGGGTTTTCGGCCGATTTGCTGTCCGCGCTTTCCGGGCTGGAGGCGAACCGCGAGCGTGCGGTGGCGCATCGGACACGGCGGGTTGTTGCGAGCTCTCTCGGTGTGATCAAGGAGCGGAATCAGGTCAAGAGCCGCGCGCGGGCTCTGGCGATTGCGCTGGCACTTGTCTCCGTGGTGTTGATTACGCCCCTGCTGTGGGAGGCGGTCGATAGCCTGATTGCCGGGGAGCATCTTGGCGATCCGGGTAACCAGCTGGCGCTGTGGGCTTGTATCGTTTGCCCGGCGCTGATTGCGGCCGCTGTTGTGGCTGGCTGGTGGCGTAAGCGTTCCTAGCAGAAGTATCGGAATGCCACTCGCGCAGCGGGAACTTACTCTCGATTCGACACCTGAGCGCGGATTGTGTCGCAACTTCTTTCTCATTGGCAGCGTCTGAAGATGTAGATTTGCACGACGATCTGAGTTATGCTTCCGGGATACTTCCATGCGCGATCCACAATCCATTCCGGTCAATGAAGACGCACAGCTGATCCCTGTATGGTCGATGATCGTAGCGGGCATCGCCTTTGTGGCCGTCGAGTATTACTTCTGGTACATTTTGCCGGAGCAGCGGCATCATCCGCCGGCGCCGCTGGGATTGCGGGCCTATTTGAATCTGTCGTGGGGGATTCTGACGGCGCTCTATTTCCTGATGGTGGGATATGTGAGCCGGGATGCTCCGCGTCGGGCAATGAGCACGCGATTCTGGATGCTCCTCTGCTTTGTGCTGCCAGGCGGTATAGGTGCGGTGTTGTACTTCCTGCTGCGCCTGCCCGTGACTTCGCTATGCGCGGCATGCGGCACGCATGTGCAGAATGAGTTTCATTTCTGCCCGCAGTGCAGCTATCAATTGACGGCAAGCTGTGGGAACTGCTTCCGGTCGGTGCGGATCACGGATCAGTTCTGCACGCGGTGCGGGCACGAGCTGGCTGAGGATCATATGCCGGCGCGGCTCCGGGCGCTGGTGGATTAGACTCACTAGGTCAGGCTTTGCAAGGCGGATTCTGCAAGACTGGATAGGAAGGACCCGCTGGCCGTGCCGAACAGTCATCTCAAGGACGATTCCCTGCAACCTTCCACAGGTTCCGATGCTCCAATCCCTATGCCTATCACGGCTTTAGTGATTGATGACGAGCAACTCGCCCGCGAAGAGTTGAAGTACCTACTCGACTCGATTGGGAACGTAGATGTACTTGCTGAGGGGTCGAACGGGATTGAGGCTCTCGAACTCATCGAGGAGCATCAGCCAGACGTGGTGTTTCTGGATGTGCAGATGCCAGGGCTGGACGGGTTTGCAGTGGTCAAGCATTTGGTGGATCATGCCGATCCCGCACTTACGCAGCGTATGCCGCTGATTGTCTTTGCCACAGCGTATGACCAATACGCGGTTCGCGCCTTCGATGTGAATGCAGTTGACTATCTTCTGAAGCCGTTTGATCGCAGCCGTATTGTGCAAGCTGTGGAGCGGACTCGCTCACGTATGCAGGATCTTGGGCAGGATGGACTGAATTCCGCGCTACCGTCGGCTTCAACCTCCCATGGCGGGCGCGGTGTGGATGCCGGGATCAACACGATGCTGGAGCGGTTGCACCGGCAACCGGAGCGGCAGTCCGGAAAACTGCCGAGCAAGCTCATCGTGCAGGTGCAGAGCAGACTGCTGCTGGTGGACCAGTCTGACATATGCTTTGCGGCGATTGAGGACGGGACGATTCGGGTGGTTACGCCAACCGTTGAGGGGCAGTCGAAGTGCCGGACACTCGAAGATCTTCTGGAGTTGCTGGACCCGAATCTGTTCTGGCGGGCGCATCGCGGCTTTGTGGTGAATATCAATCACATTCGCGAGGTGGTGCCGTGGTTCAAGTCGAGCTACCAGCTTCGCATGGACGACAAGAGGCAGACGGAGATTCCTGTGAGCCGGGCACAGACGCGCCGGTTGCGGGAACTATTCAACCTATAAAGAGCACTTGACGGACAGGACGTTATGATCAGCTTTTTTCGAGGTATTACGAACGGATTTATTAATTTCTTTGGAATTACACAACCTACGCCACAGCAGGAGCGGCGGGCGGCCTGGTTTATATGCGGAATGCTGGCGCTGATCCTGCTTGCGGCTGCGGCCATCTTTCTGGCGATTGTCTTTGCGTTCGGACGTCAGGGCCACTAACTCGTCACGCGCCGGGTTTATTGAGTGCGCGGTGGCCGATGTCTTTGCGGAAGTACATGTCTTGAAAGCTAATCTTGCTCAGGGCTGCGTAGGCGTCGTTGAGGGCTTCCTGCAACGTGGGGGCGGCTGCAGTGACGCCGAGGACGCGGCCACCGGCGGTACGGACTTCACCGTTGACCAGAGCTGTGCCGGAATGGAAGACCTGGACGCCGGGGAGCTTGGTCACTTCATCCAGGCCGTTGATGGGGTAGCCGGTGTGGTAGGTGCCGGGGTATCCGCCGGAGGCAGCGATGACGCAGGCGCTGGCGCCGGGCTTCCACTTGAATTCGGTTTCGGAGAGGCGGCCGTCGACGCAGGCTTCGAGGGCTTCGACGAGATCGAAGCCGCCTTCGTAGTCGAGGCGCATGAGGATGGCCTGGGTTTCTGGATCGCCGAAGCGGGTGTTGTATTCGAGCACCTGTGGGCCGCGGGCGGTCATCATGAGGCCGATGTAGAGGACGCCTACGAACGGGGTGTCTTCGTCGGCCATGCCTTTGAGAGTGGGGCGGGCGATGTGCTTCAGGACCCACTCCTGCATTTCTGGTTCAAGGATGGCGTTGTTCGAATAGACGCCCATGCCGCCGGTGTTGGGGCCGGTGTCGCCTTCGCCGATGCGCTTATGGTCTTGCGCGGGAGCGAGTGGGGCCACGTGCTTGCCGTCACAGAGACAGAGGAAGCTGACTTCTTCGCCGATGAGGAACTCTTCGATGACGAGCTGCTGCTCGGGTGTGCCGATGAGCTTGCCACTGAAGAGGCCGTGGGCGGCTTCTAGCGCCGCGCGGCGGGACTGGCAGATGACGACGCCTTTGCCGGCGGCGAGCCCATCGGCTTTGACGACGATCGGGGCGTGGAAGAACTCGATGGCTTTTTCGACTTCTTCTGACGAGGTGCAGACGGCGTAGTTGGCAGTGGGGATCTGGTGGCGCTGGAGGAAGCGCTTGGCGAAGGACTTGCTGGTTTCTAGCATGGCCGCGGCTTTGCTGGGGCCGAAGACTTTGAGGCCGCGGAGCTGAAGCTCGTCGACGAGGCCGAGGGATAACGGGAGTTCCGGGCCGACGATGGTGAGGCCGGGCTGCTCCTGGATGGCTACTTTCACCATGGCGTCGAGGTCGGAGAGGGACACGGGGACGAGGCGAGACTTGCATTGCGACGAGCCGACGGAGGCCATACCGCCGTTACCGGGGGCGCAGACGACTTCTGTGACCTTGGGGCTCTTTGCTACTGCCCAGGCGAGTGCATGCTCGCGTCCGCCTGAACCAAAAATCAAGACTTTCATCGTTTATCCCTGCCTGGGCCGTTGCAAGTGAGTTGCAGCTTTCTTACAGGTTAGCTGAGTCTGGGGAGGAAGTGCCAATCGAAGGCTCCGCTATACTTTCGGAGGGCTGAGCGAGGGAGGTCCGAGTGGAGAATCGAGTTCAAAGGCTGGAAGTTCGGCGGGACCGTGACGCTCGGCGCGAGGGGCAGCAGCGGCTGTTTGGGCGGAATCAGGCGATCGGGCTGCTGGTGGTGGCGCTAGGGGTGCTTGTATACCGGCTGGTCGTGATGTCGGCCGGGACGCTGTTTCCGGCGGGGTGGTGGCGGCTTTGGTAGTTGCTGGTACAGATTTGTCTGATCCGCTGGCGGTTTTGATTCTGGGGCCTACGGGCAGCGGGAAGACGGCGCTTTCGCTAGCGCTGGCGGAGCGATTTGGCGGGGAGATTATCAGCTGCGATTCTGTGGCCGTCTATCGCGGGATGGACCTGGGGTCGGCCAAGCCTACGTGCGAGGAACAGGCGCGGGCGCGGCATCATTTGATTGACGTGGTTGATCCGGATGAGCGGATGACTGCCGGGGAATACAGCAGGCTGGCGCGGGCGGCGCTGCGGGAGATTGCCAGGCGTGGTCGGTTGCCGATTGTTACGGGCGGGACGGGACTGTATCTGCGCGCGCTTACGGAAGGTTTGTTTGCCGGGCCGGCGCGGCAGGATGAACTGCGGGCTCGGCTGAATGCCAGTCATGAGAAACACGGGGTCGGATGGCTGCACCGGATTCTTAGGCGGCTCGACCCGGTGGCGGCGGGGCGGATTCATGCCAACGATGTGCCGAAGCTGATCCGGGCGATAGAGGTTTGCCTGGCAGGGAAGCTGCCGATTTCTGAGGCGTTTGCGGCCGGGGCCACTCCAGGGCGTGATCCGCTTACGGGCTTCCGGTTGCTGCGGATTGGGCTGAATCCGGCTCGAGCTGATCTCTATGGGCGCTTGAATGCGCGGGCCGCGGGGATGTTTGCGGCTGGGCTGGTGGAGGAGGCGCGTAGTTTGGTGGAGCGCTTCGGGCGGGTGCAGGCGCTGGATGCTCTTGGGTACCGGCAGGCTGTTGCGGTGGTGGATGGGTTGCTGACGCTTGAGGACGCGGTAGCGCAGGCGCAGCAGGGGCATCGGAATTATGCGAAGCGGCAGTTGACCTGGTTTCGGCGGGAGCCTGAGGTTGAGTGGATCGAGGACTTTGGGGATGCGCCCGGGACGTTGGCGGCTAGTGTGGCGCTGATTCAACGGCAGGTTGGCTGAGTTGAGTGAGATTCGATTCGATTACGTGCGGCCAGAGAAGCGAAAGACTTACCTCGGGGGCTAAAGGCCACCCTAGATTTCCTGTTTTGTGCCGGGGATGAATCCCCGGCCTACCTTAGAAGCAAATTCAACGCCGGCGAGAAGCGAGTTCATCGTTCGACGCTCGAGTAACGGCATTGCGGCAAGTGGATTACTCGAGGAGTTTGGAGAGGCGGCTGAATTCTTCGCGGAGTTCGCCGAGTTCGCGGGTTAGGATGGCTACTTCGGCTTCGAGCTGGGCCATGCGTTCTTTGAGCTCTTCGTCGTCGGCTGAGCTGGTGGCGCTACTTTGGCTGCTGGCGTAGGAATAGGACGTGGACGATTGGCTTACGGCTGGTTCGAAGGATTCTACGTCGCCGGAGAGCAGGTGGGTGTAGCGGGCTTCCTTGGTGCCGGGCTGGCGCGGGAGGATTTTTACCAGAGGCTCGGGTTCGCGGGCGATAAGGCGCTGGAGGACGGACTGGACGTCGCTTAGCTCGTCGAACTTATACATGCGCTCGGTTCGTCCTCGGAGTTCGCCTGGGGTTTGCGGGCCACGCAGGAGCAGGACGCAGACTACGGCGATTTCGCCGCGGGTGAAGTTGAAGACTTCCTGGACGCGGTGCTCGTATTTGGCGACGCGGCTGTCGCTGCGGACGGCTCCGGCGAGGCGTTCGGTTTCGAGGCTGTGGAGGGCCTGGCGGACCTCGGCTTCATCGAGCGACGTGACGGGCTCGCGGTTGTTTTTCTGGTTGCAGGCGTTGACGAGCGCGTTGAGCGAGAGCGGGTAGTACTCGGGGGTGGTGATTTCCTTTTCGATGAGCGCGCCGAGGACGCGGGCTTCGGTCGGGGTAAGGTGCATGGCGGGCCTCTGCGGTCAATCTTCGCAGACGCCGGTGCGCGCGGGATAGTGGACGAGAAAAAGCCGCCAAGCATTGAGCTTGGCGGCTTCGAAGGCACTTCAAGTGTAGGTGATTATGGTTGGCCGGTGCCGCCGGCTGATCCGTAGACCTGGCCGTTGGCATAGCTGGCGTCGGCTGCGGCTAGTTGAACGTAGATGGAGCCAAGTTCGGCTGGCTGACCGGGGCGGCCGAGTGGGGTTTGTCCGCCGAACTGCTTGAGCTTTTCCTGGCTGGCGCCACCGCTGACCTGCAACGGGGTCCAGATGGGGCCGGGGGCGACGCCGTTGACACGGATGCCTTTGGGGCCGAGCTGCTTGGCGAGCGACTTAACGTAGTTCATGGTCGCGGCCTTGGTCTGGGCGTAGTCGTAGAGGTCCGGGGATGGGTCGTAGGCCTGCTCGGAGGTGGTACCGATGATGACCGAGCCGGGCTTGAGGTGGGGAAGGGCGGCCTTGATGATCCAGAAGGGCGCGTAGATGTTGGTTTTCATGGTCCAGTCAAACTCTTCGCTGGAGATGTCGAGGATGGATGGCTTGCTCTGCTGGCGGCCTGCGTTGTTGATGACGATGTCGAGTCCGCCGAGGCCTTCGACGGCTTTAGCGACGAGCTGGGTGCAGAAGTGTTCGTCGCGGAGGTCGCCGGGGATGGCAATGGCTTTGCGGCCTTCGGCTTTGATGAGCGCGATAACTTCCTGGGCGTCGGGTTCTTCGGTGGGGTAGTAGTTGATCGCGACGTCGGCGCCCTCGCGGGCGTAGGCGATGGCGGCGGCGCGGCCCATGCCGGAGTCGCCGCCTGTGATGAGGGCTTTACGCCCGGCGAGACGGCCAGAGCCGCGGTAGCTGGTTTCGCCGTGGTCGGGCTTCGGGTCCATCTTGCTGGCGAGGCCTGGCCAAGGCTGGGACTGGCCGGCGAACGGCGGCCTGGGGTATTTAGTTGTTGGGTCCTGGAGCGGCTGAGCGGTCGGAGTGACTGATGAAGAGGCGGCGTTGCCAATCCCTGGGGCGACGGTGGCTGCGGCGAGGCCTGCGCCCATGGAGGTGACCATTCGGCGCCGGGAAAATAGCTGGGGTTCTTTGTTCTGCATGGTGAATTACTCCCTATGCCTAGCTTCGTTGCCAGGGATTGGGAGTGAGGTTGCGCGGGTCCTTCAATGGGGAGGGCGAATCGTGTGCAATAGAGAACGCTCTTTCACCGCACGCGGACTCTTGCGGCGAAAGGTTTCATCCTGTGGACTCAGCTTTGGTTTTCCGAAGGAGCGGAGCGCAGGTAAGCGTCGTCGCGGTCGATCCAGTCCTGGCGTGGAGGGTTGAAGATATCGAGGTCGACGGTGTCTTCGAGAGCGAAGGCTTCGTGGGGTACATGGGGTGGGATGCAGAGGACTTCGCCTGCGTGGACGGTGACTTCGCGGCCTTCGAGGTGGAACTTCAGGGCGCCGTCGAGGACGTAGGTGATCTGCTCGTTGTGATGGCTGTGGAGCGGGACGTGCGCGCCCTTCTTGAGCAGGACGCGGGCCACCATAACGTTGCTGCCGACGACGAACTGGCGGCCGATGAGGTTGTTCATGGGCTCGACTTCGATGTCGGCCCAGCGGGTGAGGGTGGATTCGGATGAGGGCATTTTGGGCTCCGGTTTACGGGGCAAGCCATGGTACGACTAGCCGGCCTAGGCGACGTGAATTTTCGAGCGTTGAGCGACCTTTGAATCAGTGGTTCGCTATTTCTTGCGCTAGTTCCTCTGCAAATGCGTCTGCCTCGGATTCACGGACAAATTCCTTCCTCCCGGGCATTTTGTTTAGGATGTTTTGCGCCTTTATAAATGTTTCCTTCAAGCGATCGTCCGTAGGCTCGCCTAACAGCATATGGATTTTGAATGACTCTGGACTATCCATCAAGCTGGTAACGCGGCCTAGCCAACGATTCGCCTTTTCGAGTATTGAACTTGCCTCGACCATATCAAAGGAGATCGGTTCGTAGACGTGCCAAATTTCGTTCTTCCAAGATCTCTCGAAGTCATATTCATAACTGGATGCCACAATTGTCTTAGGACTCAGTCGCTGTGTCACGTGAACGCGGTCTAACGGTTCCTTAAAAACGCGCCACACGTCCTCTTTTGTTCGGCGAGCTTCACCTGCGGATGTGTATCGTTCGACATGCCGCTTAAACAACTCAGATAAAGTTCTATCAAGATCATTACTTAGACCAACTCCGACCTTTGAAAACTGGAATGCGCTGTCATCAGCGGGGAGCACCTTTGCCAGAATTTGCTCGATGCTAACACTTGGATCGAATGGGAGAGCGGACTTCTGCGCCTGACCGGACAGACAAATCTGATCCTGCAGGTACCGTGAGATTTGGCGGAATCGTGGACCGTCGATCTCATGGAAGAGGTGGGTGATACGTCCATACTTTTGCGTACAGATAGCTCGCAAGAATTGAGCCTGAGGTGAGAAAACAGCGACACCGATATTTACGAACTCTTGCGTTGTGGGGTCGTGAACATAACGCAAAACGCTGAAGCTGTACTCGAACTTCATACTAGGAACCTCCGAATTTCCTCGGCAAACTCTTCCGCGTGCTGTCTCATCGTGCGAAGATGTTGGCCGATTTTCGGTACGTCGTCATTGTTCCACTCAAAGGGCACATCCGCAAAAATCATGTCAACTATCAAATCCGAAAGATCAGCTAAGCGCAGTGTAAAGTCTGTGAGATCTGAGGGCTGAGACTTCAACTGACGGTAGAAGACGTGATTCGTCAGGAATCGTTGATCTAACCTCCACGGAGTAGTCGAAGGGAATATAGCCATGAGAAACGAGAATGCCAGCTCGTGATCAAGGATCAACACCGTGTCTCCATTCACAAGCACATTAGCATTGTCGAACCGTCTGTCCGGATTCTGCACAAAGGCATCGAAGGCAAAAATCTCGGTCGCAGCCTGCCGCATTGCGCCTGAAAGAGACCTATCAACAGGCCAAGTTCCGAATCCGATCACTTCTCGTGTTCCGAAGTTCAAACCAACGCTGCCATTCATCAGTTCGGCTTTGGATGGGTGGGAATCAGCGATCAACCTTGCGAGCGCCGGCTCGATCCTAATGAGTGCTGGTTCAGGCGTTGGCAAAGCAAAATGAGATACCAGTTTGTTCCCGATTAGTTCTTTGAGCAATCCAGACTGGTGGATCGATCCGCGAAGCTTAACCACCCAGTCTCCCGCTGCTGCCCCGGTCTCGTCTTCACAGCTGACTAACATCGGAGAGGTCCTCCCGCTCGTCATGAACCGCGTAAATTGATAGGCACTCAAATTCTGAATCATAGAGTGATTAGCGAACTATCGCTTGGACCTCTCAAATGGACTGTCTGCTTAAAAGTAGCCAGATCATATCATTTTGATGTGCCTTTTCACCCTACTCGTACGTCATTCCACGGTGACGGACTTGGCTAGATTGCGGGGCTGGTCTACGTCGCAGCCTCTTCTTACGGCTATGTGATAGGCGAGGAGTTGCAGGGGGACGATTTCGAGCAGGGGGAGCAGGAGTTCAGGGGCTTGGGGGATGGTGATGACCTGCTCTACCAGTTGGGCGATGTCCTGTTGGCCTTCGATGGCGATGGCGATCACTCGGCCTGATCTCGCGGTGACTTCCTGGACGTTGGAGAGGGTCTTTTCGTAGCGGAGTCTTGAGCCGGGGTCGGTGGGATCCTGGGTGGCGAGAACAACGACTGGCAGTGTTTCGTCGATGAGAGCGTTGGGGCCGTGCTTCATTTCGCCGGCGGGGTAGCCTTCGGCGTGGATGTAGCTGATTTCTTTGAGCTTGAGAGCGCCTTCGAGGGCGATGGGGAAGTGGATACCGCGGCCGAGGTAGAGGAAGTCGCGGGCGGTGGAGAACTGCTTGGCCAGCTCTTCGCACTGGGCGGAGATGCGGGGGAGCATGTCGTTGATCTTGGCCGGGATTTTGCCGAGTTCTTCGACGAGGGCCAGCGACTCCGCCTGGGTTAGCTGCTTGCGGACCTGAGCCAGGTGTAGAGCGAAGAGGAACAGCGCGGTGATCTGCGCGGTGAAAGCCTTTGTGCTGGCTACGCCGATTTCAGGGCCAGCGTGGGTGTAGATGGTGCCATTGGCGTCGCGGGTGATCATGGCTCCGACGACGTTGCAGATGGCTACCGTTTTGGAGCCTAGGGCGATCATTTCGCGCTGGGCGGCCAGGGTGTCGGCGGTTTCGCCGGACTGAGTGATGAGCAGGCCGAGCGCGTTGGGGTCGGCGATGGGCGAGCGGTAGCGGTACTCGCTGGCGTAGTCGACTTCGACGGGGATGCGGGCGAGGCGCTCGATCATGTATTTGCCGGCGGTGGCGGCGTGCCAGCTGGTGCCGCAGGCGGCGATGTTGATGCTGGTGATCTGGGCGAGGTCTTCGGGCTTGAGGGCCATTTCGTTGAGAAAGACCTGGCCTGTGTCGAGCGAGACGCGGCTGAGGACGGTGTCGCGGATGGCGCGGGGCTGCTCGAAGATTTCCTTGAGCATGAAATGCTTGTAGCCGCCCTTTTCGGCCTGGATGGGGTCCCAGGTGATGCGCTGGATCTTGAGCGGGAGCGGTTTGCCGTCGAAGTCGGTAAGCTCGATGCCGTTGAGGGTGAGGATGGCCATTTCGCCATCGTTGAGGAAGGCGATGTTGCGGGTGTGGTGGAGGATGCCGGGGACGTCGGATGCGACGAAGTACTCGCCTTCGCCAACGCCGATGACTGCCGGTGGGCCGAAGCGGGCGGCAACGATCTTATTGGGTTCGAGCGAGGAGAGGACGCCGAGGGCGAAGGCTCCGGTGAGACGCTTGACGGCCTGGCGAACGGCACCCTCCAGCGAGATCGGCGCGCCTGCGGCTTCGGCGTCTTTCTGGATCTGTTCGATGAGGTGGGCGATGATCTCGGTGTCGGTTTCAGTGATGAATTTGTGGCCCTTGGCAGTGAGTTCGCGCTTGAGCTCCAGGTAGTTTTCCACGATGCCGTTGTGGACGACTACGATGCGTCCGGTGCAGTCGCGGTGGGGGTGGGCGTTTTCTTCGGTGGGGCGGCCATGGGTGGCCCACCGGGTGTGGCCGATTCCGTAGGTGCCGTGGAGCGGATGGTCGCGGAGAACCTGCTCGATGTTCTTGAGCTTTCCGGGGGCGCGAGCGATTTGCAGCTTTTCTTCGCCGGGGCAGCCGACAGCGATGCCGGCGGAATCATAGCCGCGATATTCGAGACGGCGTAAACCTTCGAGGATGACCGGGACAACTTCTTTGGGGCCGACGTAACCGACAATTCCGCACATAGTTGGATTGTAGAACCCGTTGCGGACGGTGGAGTTGCGTCAACGCTCAAGGTCGGGACTGGTCTGCGACTATTGGGTGTACTGGCGCGTCTTTGGAGCAGTCAAGGAGAAGCACTCAATGATTTCAAGATTTGTACGATTTGCGGGAGTGATCCCGGTGTTTGCAGTTGTCCTGGTTCTGTCTGGTTGCGTGAAGCTGGGTATGTACCCTGTTTCAGGACCAGTTGCCGCCAAGATACCTCCGCCCGTGTTTCGAGCCAAGATCAGTGCCAACATGGCGGCGAAGTCGGGCGCATTCTCTACGACGCTCGAGAACGGGGAACGATTTGATGGTCGCTGGAAGTTGGGTACTCCCGGACCGGCTGATCCGTCGTCGCCAACTGATCTGAGCGTGACGTGGGATTCCGTGTTTGGCCAGGGGTATTACGTGGCGCATGTGCTCGGGAACCGGACTTGCGGCGGCGCAACGATTACGGGAAGTGCGGGGACGGTGCTGCAGCTGCAATTATGCGGTGGGGACGGACAGAAAGCTGTAGCGAAAGACAGTCACGGGAATGTCTACAAGATGACAGTGAGCTGAAACTGATCTTTCGCCCTAGCGCGGCTGCGGACCCATCGCTATTGGGACGGCACCGCTGCGGGGCGGCTGATGTAGGCGCCAAAGAGGGCAGCCGGCGAGATCGCGAAGATGGCGATGAACTGGGTCCAGTGGGCCGCGTTGGGGGATTGGTACCAGGACCAGGTGGCCAGCGCTAGATTGGTCAGGACGAAGAGGCCACCGATGACCATGGCCTGGCGGCGGCAGAATTGCGCTCCGATCGCCGCTCCGAGGATGCCGAAGAAGATGCAGTAGACCGTGACGCCGGCGATGACCAGGGGCGATGCCGGTTTGGCTGCGTCCATGTGGGCGAGGACGAAGAGTCCGAAGGACGAGATGAAAGAGATGAGGTAGCCGACGATCCAGCCTGCGAGGCAACGGACGGCGGTAAGGATCGCTGAACCGATGGCGCGCAGAGGCGAAGAACTTTGCTGGTTTTCGCCAGATGCGGTTGCCATGGGGACTAGTCCTCGATGCGGTAGGTGAAGTCTTCGATGACGGGGTTGACCAGGACTTCCTTGGCAACGCGCTCGACTTCGGCCTTCGCAACATCGGCTGAGAGGCCGTCGGCAAGGGTGAGCTGGAAGTATTTGCCCTGGCGCACGGACTCGATTCCGGCGAACTGATGCTTGCGCAGCGCGTTCTGGATGGTCTGGCCCTGGGGATCGAGGACGGAGGTTTTCAAAGTTACGTAGACATGTGCCTTCATTTGCCGTAATTATAGTAGTTCCAGCGGCTTGCTGTATCCATCTCACGCTCCGGTACGTGGCTGTGGAAGAATCAGAATGGGCCGAGTCAGGCCTCATCCTCTTGCATGACGGATTCGGTTCACTTGACGGACTCAACTGGCAGACTAGCCTGACAAGAAGAATCATGACCATCCGCACCTAACCCCCGTAAGGAGAAGCGAGAACAGAATGATTAACTACCTTGAACTGCCGATCGGTGATCGTGCCCCGGAAGTCTTTCGCGCCGTCATCGAGATCCCGAAAGATGGGACGAATAAATTCGAGTACGACAAAGAGTTACATGTTTTCAAGCTGGATCGTAACTTGTATTCGCCGGTGCATTATCCAGGGGACTACGGATTTATCCCTTCGACGTTGAGTGATGATGGCGATCCGCTGGATGTGCTGGTGCTGGTGCCCTACTGCAGCTTCTCGGGATGCGTGCACGAGGTTCGTCCGATTGGCCTGCTGGAGATGATGGACCAGGGCGTGCTCGACGAAAAGGTTCTGGCTGTCGGTAACAACAATCCGCGCTATAACAATGTTTGGAATTACACAGATATTTATCCGCATATGTTGAAGGAGATTACGCACTTCTTCTCGATCTACAAGGATCTCGAAGGCAAGCGCGTGGAGATCAAGGGCTGGCACGATGCTGCATACGCGCGCGACCACATTGTGCGCTCAATGAAGCAGTTTGAAGACTCAAAGGCGAAGAAGGCCGAGAAGGCATAAGGGTAGCTGATGCTGAAGAAAGCCTGTGTGGTGCTGGGGTGCTTGCTGTTGCCGCTCTCCTGCGCTGCGCAGGCTTCTCTGCGTGATGCGGACGCGGTGCGCGCTTACTATGAGGCGGGGTTGAAGCGGAATGGGATTGTCGGGAGTTCGCTGATCATCCTGGATGGCAAGGACGTTGTCTTTCACGATGACTATGGGCTGCAGGGGAAGTCTCCTGATGTGCCGGTGGATGAGGCCACGACGTATCACTGGGCTTCGTGCACCAAGTCGCTGACGGGCATTGCGATTATGCAGCTGCGGGATCGCGGACTGCTGTCGCTGGATGATCCGCTGATTCAGTACATTCCTGAGCTGGCTGCGGTGCATGATCCGTTTGGGCCGATTGCGCAGGTTACGATTCGCGATGTGATGGCGCATGCCGGCGGCTTTCGCGATGCGACGTGGCCGTGGCATGACGATGACAAGGCGTGGCAGCCTTTTGAGCCAACGCAGTGGTCGCAGATTGTGGCCATGCTGCCGTATACCGATGTGGCTTTTGCGCCGGGGTCGAAGTTCAGTTATTCGAATCTTGGTGTGGTCTTTGAAGGCGAGATCATTGAGCGGCTTTCGGGCGATTCGTATGCCGTTTATATGGAGAAGAATGTGTTGCGGCCGTTGGGGATGAGCCGGTCTTACTTTGATCGCAGTCCTTACTTTCTGGTGCGCTACCGGTCGCATAGCTGGGATTTGAAAGATGGCAAGCTGACTGAGGATCCGTTTGACTTCAATACTGGGATTACGCGGTCGAATGGTGGATTGAATGCTCCGGTGAGTGACATGGTGAAATATCTGCGCTTCCTGCTTGGCGATGCGGCGAAGGCGGAGGAGTATGGCGTGGTGCTGAAGCGGGCATCGCTGGAGGAGATGTGGAAGCCATTTCTACCTGTCATGCCGGATGACGATTTTCAGTCGCGCAAAGGGGCCCGCGACGAGGTGGCTACCAGCTTCTTTGTGCATACGGATGGGGAGCTAAAGTTGATTGGACATGCTGGATGGCAGAACGGGTTTCGCAGCCATTTTTATATCGATCCGGTGGGGCATCGGGCTTATATTGTGGCTTACAACACGGATGCGCAGGACGAAGATAAAGGCGGCAAACGGAACACCCGTAGCTTCGATTTTGAATTGCGGGATTATCTGATCGATCACGTGTTTCGCAAATAGAAATGGCCAGGTCCCGGATTCGAGACCTGGCCATTGTTCTGCTTCGTTGGACTTCTATTTCACTTCGCCGATGTAGACGCCGTAGGGTGGAAGCTCGATTTTTTCGAGGCTGGCTGGATCGGATGAGCCTGGTGTTTTGAGCAGTGTGGTCAGCTTGCCGCTGGGGGTGCCAGAGATGAGGTTCACTGTCTGCGGTTCTGCTGTGAAATTAGTGGCTACGACTACCGCTGCGTTGCCGGGGCCTTTGCGCATCCAGCTCAGGACTTTCGAGTTTTCGGTGTCGAGCATTACGTTGTCGCCGTGGATGAAGATGGGGTTGGTCTTCTTCAACTGGATGAGAGACATGTACCAGTGGAGGAGGGAGTTGGGGTCGGACTCTTCCGTCTTGACGTTGATCTCGGATTTGTTGGGCGGGACGGGGAGCCACGGGGTTGAGCTGGTTGTGAAGCCGGCTTCGGCGCTGTCGTCCCACTGCATCGGAGTGCGCTCGCCATCGCGGCCTTTCTCCTTGGGCCAGCCGGTGACGCCGATGGGGTCTTTGACGTCTTCCTTGCGGGCGGGCGGCGTGGTTTTCATGCCGATTTCTGCGCCGTTGTAGAAGAGCGCTGCGCCTTTGCTGGCGAAGAGAACTGTCGAGATGACGCGGGTGATATCCGTGTCATGCACGCCGTCGCCGTAGCGGGCGTCGATGCGCGGGTTGTCGTGGTTGTCGAAGACGATCATGGGAACATTGCCGTCGATCTTCGATTCGACGTCGGAGATCTTGCTGCGGAAGGTGGCTACGTCCATCTTGTTGATGAAGCCGAGTTGGGTGTCCATGGGTAGCTCAAACTCAGGCTTATCCTTGGGGCCGTAAAGGCGCAGGAGATCGTTGATGGTGGGAACGTAAGTCTCGCCGATCATGATGCGTTTGCCAGGAAAGCTGGCCGCGGGGAAGTCGTCGAAGAGCTTACGATAATGCGCCATGACCGGGTGAACTTCGGGCAGATTGTCGGTGCGGACGTTCTCGAGAGTTACGTCACCGTAGGCGTTCTTGATGGTGTTCCCGTTGGAGTCTTTGATCTCTTTTTCGTCGATCCAGTTGGGGTCTTCAAAGAGGGTGGTGATGGCGTCGAAGCGGAAACCGGCTACGCCCTTCTTGAGCCAGAAGCGTGAGACTTCGTCGAAAGCCTTTTTGACTTCGGGATTGTTCCAGTTGAAGTCGGGCTGCTGGATATAGAACTTGTGGTAGTAGTACTGGCGGGTCTTTTCGTCCCACTCCCAGGCGGTGTGGCCGAAGATCGACTGCCAGTTGTTTGGGACTTCGCCTTTGCTGGTTGCGGTTTCGCCTTTGCCGTCTTTCCAGACGTACCAGTTGCGCTTGGGATTGTTGCGGGAGCTGCGCGATTCGAGGAACCACTTGTTCTGGTTGGAGGAGTGGTTCATGACCATGTCCATGATGACGCGGATGTTGCGCTTCTTTGCTTCGGCGAGGAGCTTGTCGAAGTCGGCCATGGTGCCGTACTGGGGGTCGATGGCTTCGTAGTCGGCGATGTCGTAGCCGAAGTCGGCCTGCGGCGAGGGGTAGATGGGGGTGAGCCAGATGGCTTCGACGCCGAGCTTTTGCAGGTAGTCAAGACGGGAGGTGATGCCGTTCAGGTCGCCGATGCCGTCGCCGTTGGAGTCCTGAAAGCTGCGCGGGTAGATCTCGTAGATGACGGCGTTCTTCCACCAGTCGTTGAGGGCGGCGGATGCATGGCGGGACCCAGAAGGCTTGGGTTCGGGTTTCGGATCGGCGGATTGGGCCATCCCTGACAGTGCCCACAGCGCGAGGGCTGAAGACACGACTGCATTACGTCCAGCCGCGAGGAGTGCGGCTCGATGCGTAGGTTTCATTGGGTGTTACCTCCGGTTGCCGCCCGCAGCTCAATGTGTTTGGCCGCGGTGTGACATGGCAAAAATAATGCATTCCGGGGGGATCTGTATATGGATTTGTCCTGTCAGTCGAGGCGGCTGAAACTGCCGGTATTCCGATCAGTCCTTGATGACGCCGGACTTCGTCTTATCGGGCGCATGGTCTTCAGACTTCTGCGTTTTGCCGAGGCGGTCGAAGTCTACGCCGAACTTTGGTTCCTTGCGTGTTCCCTGGACGTGGATTGGGACGTCGAGTCCGGCACCGTTCTTGCGGAGGAGGCCATCGGCAGGTTTGAGTAAGAAGCCTTTCCAGCCGCCAATGACCTTAGAAAGCGTGGCGTCGAGGCGGGCGTCGCCTTCGAAGTCGAGTGTGCCAGCCTGCAGGCCGTATTTGCCATGGGCGACGATCTCGGCACCGGGAACGAGGTAGTCGAGATCGGGGAGCTGCAGGATGCCGCTACCGAGTTTGAAGTGGCCGTGCATTTCGGAGAGGACCGTGGTGGGGTCGGTGGTCTTTACGTCGCCAGGCTTGCCCTGGCCGCGCAGACTGAGCTGCTCGATCTTGCCTTGCATGGAGGGATTGCTGAAGCGGGCCTGGGTGAGGTGGAACTGGCCGTCGAGAAAGAGTTTGTCCCAGACACTCTCCTTGCCCGGCGGCAGGTGGAACTTGGTCTGCAGCGTGAGATTGCCGGTCATGAAGGGCTGGTCGGCGTCGGCTGCAATCTGGAGGATATCCTCGATGCGGCCGCGGTCCATGGTTACGTCCAGCGCTATGTCATGGCCTTTGATCTTTTCTCCGTCGGCGCCGATGGTGCTCGCGAGGACGTCGTCGGCGCGCAGGACCTGCCCTTTGCAGATAAAATGCGTGTGGCCGAGGGTGGCGTCGACATTGCTGAGCCATGTATTGCCATTGGTGCCGTCCACTATGGCCTGGAAACTGGTCGTCAGCATGACGCCGGTGCCCTTCTTGACCCGTTCGAGGCGGAAATCGGGAGTCTGGGTCGTGCCCTGGGTGTTGATATGGCCGAGCGTGCCGGAATAGCTTCCAGTGGAGGTTAGGATGCCTTCGATGCCTTTGATGGTGCCGAGGTCGGCGTGCTCGAACCTGTAATCCCCGCTGATGGGCATGGCACCCGTATCTCCCGTAACCCACGGGCCGAAATGTCCGGTGGTGTGGATGATGCCGACGGGCCTGGCGTTGATCATGTCGACGGTAAAGGCGATGGGGCCGCCTTTGCCGTCGGGGAGGAGCGTGATTTTTCTAAGCTCGAAGTCGAGCGGGGGTTTGACCTTGTTGGGCTCCTGCTTGCGTACGATCAGGAGTGTGGCGTCATTGCACTCGATCTTCTTGATTTCGATGCGCGGCATCTTGAACAGGCCGCCATTATTGCCTTGCCCTTGGGATTGCTGCAAGTCGGCTGACTGAGGCTGGCCCGCGGATTGAGTGACGGCGCCAGTTTTAGTGAGATAAGGCCGATCTTCCTTAGGGGGAAGCACGACCTTGACCGTGTCTACGTGTATGACGTTGATGATGATGGGCATGCCGGGACGAAGATGCCAGGAGACGTGGAAATGCATGTGGCCGACGGCGATCCAGGGCTCGGGGTGCTGCTGTGCATACTGAGAGACCTGGCCGGACGCGTCTGGTCCCTGAGGCAGCCAGATGCGGAGCCCGTTGCCCTCCACCCAGAAGCCGTCGAGGACGGAAACACGCAGGTTGTCGAGATCGACCCGGGCATGAAAGCGCTTCTGCAGAGTTTCGATGAGAGCTGCCCGGATCATCGGTTCGGCGCGGTGAAGGAGGATAGCGACGGTGATACCTGCGACGAGAACGATAAAGAGCAGGATGAAGCCGATCCAGATGAGCCATTTGCTCAGGCGGGACAGCTTCCGGTGTTTCTTCGGAGCTGGTTGCAGTGTAGGGCTGCGCGGACTCTGAGAAGTGGCCGAAAGCGCGGCCTCACGATTCACTTCAGCGTTTCTTCCCGTCATTCCTCGCCCCATTGACTCCGTGCTGCGTCGATGCAGCGCGCGGAGTTGCCCTTCCATCCGAGTCTGTTTGATAGGACGCAGGTTTGGCTGGATTGGCTGCTTTTTTCACTTGCAGGAAATACGCCCTTCCTGTGGTCTAGACTTCGACGAGGTTCGATTTCTCTGCCAGGTGGCCGACCAGCACTTCCTGAAACATGGCGAGCCAGGTGGGGTGAGCCGGCCAGGCGGGAGCGGTAACGAGCTTGCCGTCCGTGATGGCAGCGGTGACCTCAATGGAAGCGAATTTCCCGCCCGCGAGGACCACTTCCGGCGAGCAGGCGGGATAGCAGCTGACCTGCTTGCCATCGATGACGCCTGCGGCGGCAAGAATCTGCGCAGCATGGCAGATGGCCGCAATCGGCTTATCGGCGCGGGCGAAGTAGCGGACGATATCGAGAATGCGCTCGTTGAGGCGGAGGTATTCGGGAGCGCGTCCACCGGGGATGACCAGGCCATCGTAGTCTTCTGCCTTGATGTCAGCAAACGTGGCGTTGAGGACGAAGTTGTGGCCGGGCTTCTCAGAGTAAGTCTGGTCGCCTTCGAAGTCGTGTATTGCGGTGCGGACGAACTGGCCTTTTGTCTTGTTCGGACAGACCGCGTCGACCGTGTGACCCACCATCTGTAGCGCCTGGAACGGCACCATCACTTCGTAATCCTCGACGTAATCTCCTACCAGCATCAGCAGTTTTGCATTTGCCATCGCTCAATCCTCCGTAACGAAATCATAATCCTGCTGAAACCAGGTTCGTGTTCCATACTGGCCCAAGGTCGATGTAAGCGATTACAGTGGATATGCCGCAAGTCGCGCAAATTTACGAATCAAAGGTTGAAGGATGACACTGAATCGCAGAGAACTCGTGACTTTTGCCGGAGCACTGGCTAGCGGTACCGTCGCAGCGAATGCTGCTCCATTGATGGGAGCTGTGAGCGGTGGTGCTCCTGGGCTCGCAACAAAACCAGCTGCCGAAGGGCATCTGCATGGCTTCAATGTGCGTAATTTTGGCGCGACGGGGGATGGCAAGACGTTGGACAGCCCGGCGATCAATCGTGCGATCGAGGCTGCGGCGGCTGCGGGCGGCGGTACGGTTTTCTTTCCTGCGGGAACCTACGCGAGTTATTCAATCCGGCTGAAGAGTCATGTCACGTTGTATCTGGATCAGGGTGCGGTGATACTAGCGGAAGCTACTCCGCACGAGGGAATAGCGGATGGCGGGTATGACGCTGCCGAGCCGCAGGGAGCGTGGGAACCTTATCAGGATTATGGGCATAACCACTGGCATAACTCGCTGATCTGGGGAGAGGATATCCATGATATCTCGATCCAGGGGCCGGGACTTATCTGGGGCAAGGGCCTCAGCCGCGGATGGGATAGTCAGAAGGATCTGCCTGACAGCAATAGACCCGGCAACGGCAATAAGGCCATTGCACTGAAGAACTGTCATAACGTGATCTTCCGCGACTTCTCGATTCTGCAGGGCGGGTGGTTCGGGATTTTGGCGACTGGTGTCGACAACATGACGATCGATAATCTGGTCATCGACACGAACCGCGATGGCATGGACATCGATTGCTGCAAAAATGTTCGCGTCTCCAACTGCACGGTCAACTCGCCCTGGGATGACGGCATCTGCCCGAAGAGTTCCTTTGCGTTAGGCTACGCGCGGGTTACGGAGGATCTCACGATCATCAACTGCATGGTGACGGGCGGCTATGAGATGGGTTCGGTGCTCGACGGCACGTGGAAGGTTTTTGCGCAGGGAGATAAGACGTATCGTACGGGTAGGATCAAGTGCGGCACGGAATCCAATGGCGGATTCCGTAATATCACTGTCTCGAATTGCGTGTTCGACCGGTCGCATGGATTCATTCTGGAGTCGGAGGATGGAGCGGTCTGCGAGGACATCACGCTGACCAACATCGCCATGCGGAATACGGTCGGGTCACCTATCTTCATTCGCCTGGGGAGCCGTATGCGTGGACCTAAGGATGCGAAGATGGGTTATATTCGCCGGCTGCTGATCAATAATATTACGAGTTCGGGCGGAACTATCCTCCCGTCTATCATCAGTGGCATTCCCAACTATCCGATTGAAGACGTGAAGATATCGAACGTCTATCTTCACCAAGCGGGTGGTGCAAGTGCGGAGTTAGTTGCACTGCAGCCTCCTGAGAATGAGACGAAGTATCCTGACCCGGAGATGTTTGGGGATATTCCGGCGACTGGTATCTTCTTCCGGCACATTCGCAATCTGGAAGTGAGCAATGTTGAGATTGCTACGGAGAATCCAGATCCTCGTGCCGCTTTCTGGCTCAAGGAGATAGAAGGGGCTGATTTCTTCCGGGTGCGCGTTCCCAGGACTGTTAAGGCTCCCGCTTTCGATCTGCAGCAGGTGACGGACTTCCGGCATTTCGGTAGCCAGTTCGTGCCCGATCTGCGCAGTGACCGCATCGAAACGCAAAAACTCTAGGATGCTTCAAAAATTGATTCTGTGGTGTCTAAGAGTGTAGGCAGCCTTTCTGGCAGCGAGAATCTGTGCGCTCGCAGGGTAAAGGCTGAAGGTTGGTGATATGCGCAAACTTCCTAAACTCGCCGTAGCGTGCCTTTCGGTCTATGTTCTCTGTGTTGCTGTTGCGGCGGTCAGCTCTGCGACGCTCTTGCATGCACAGAGCCAGCCTCATGCCGCCACCAAGACGCCGCCTGCCAAGCCCGCCCCGGCACCGGTTGTGAAGGTCGACGTTCCGTTGTTGCCGGGGGTGTTTTCGGGGTGGGAGACGTCTGCCGATCCCAAAGCTGTCAGTGATCCCGCCCAGGTGGATGCCTCGAATGTGGCCGCGCTGAAGGAGTACGGCTTTACGGATGGCGTATTGGCCGACTACGGCCGGCGTGGCGAGACGCTCAGGGTGAAAGCGCTGCGCTTTACGGATGCTAGCGGAGCGTACGGAGCGTATTCGTTTTACCGGCACTCGGGTTGGCCAAAGGTCCAGATCGGTACGGGCGGAGCGTCTGACAAGAACCGCGTGCTTTTCTGGGTAGGGAATGTGGTTGTGGACTCGGAGTTTTCGCATGTGACGGCGATGTCCGGTTCGGAGCTGCGCGATCTGGCGACGAGGATTCCGCTTCCCGAAGGAAACAAGTCTGTTCCCCCGCCCGTGCTGGGCGACCTGCCACAGAAGTATATGGATCCGCAAACGATGCATTATGCGCTCGGACCGGCGGGCTACATAGGCTCGACGGGCGCGGCCGATCCCTTTGGTGTGCTGCCGCCGGAGATGGTGGGCTTTGATCGTGGTGCGGAAGTGGCGACGGCGACCTACTCGCTGCGCTCTGGCCCGGCGACGCTCACAGTCATCAACTATCCCACGCCACAGATGGCGGCGACGCATGCGCAGGCGTTCGCTGACTACCTGAAGTCCGGCGGCAAGACTGCTGTCGGCGGGACAGTGCATCCCTTTCCAAAGCCGTTGCAGGATTCGAATGCCACGGCGTTCGAGGTTCGCCGCAGCGGGCCGCTAGTGGCGGTGGTGAGTGGAGATGCGATCCCGGATGACGCGCACAGGCTGATCGGCCTGGTGCACTTCGACGCGGAAACGTCGGCCATCCCGGGCAGCGGCGGAGACACGGAGATCCAGAAGACAGCCAAGCTACTGCTGGCAATTGTCACGATGGTCATCGTGATGTTTGTAGCAGCGCTGGGAGTGGCACTCTTTTTGGGTGGTGGAAGGGCCGCTTACCGCGTGATGCGCGGCAAGCCAGCCTCTTCGATGTACGATCAGGACTTCACCAAACTGGACCTTGAGTAGCGGTTATTGTTTTCCGAGTGGTACCGAGGACAGACTCCCGCGCGAATCCCATAATGCGGTTTGATGTGTGGAAAACCGGTACAAAACCCCAGAAAACCATCTCTAAGCGAGGCGAATCCAGAAAGTAAAAGGCGAAGAGAAGGAAAATAAAAGACGCAACACATGTTTCCGCCGTGAATTTTAAGTTACTGATTCTGTGAGACTTATTTACGGACGGATTTTGCCTTGACACCGTCGCGCCCCGCACCTAGTATGCAGCCAGAAAGTTCTGATGGCCTTGCCTCCGTTGGGACTATTCTCCCTAAGGAAAAAGCCACCCAAACAGGGTGGCTTTTTCCGTTTCCCATATCACTATGTCTTACATTTGAGCAGTTCTCCGAATTTCGCGACTTTCGAGCGGTGCAGCCCGGTGGCTTTACGTGCGGCGCTGGTCCCTGTAAAATCACGATTGGAGTTCGCCGACGTAGCTCAGTTGGTAGAGCAACTGATTCGTAATCAGTAGGTCACCGGTTCAACTCCGGTCGTCGGCTCCACGACAAGCCCTAAAAACCCCGATAACATGGACAATTTGGCAATCGACGAGGCCCCCATCCTGGGGGCTTTTAGATTTGGCTGCTGTGTTGGTGCCCAACTACCCCGACATTGCGACCAGAAGAAAGACTCCGCAGCAGATCAGAGATGCGGAAACGGTTCTGCGCCAAGTAAAGGTTTCGCCAGGGAAGGCGCGGCCAATGACAATTGCCCAGAGCACACTGGTTTCGCGAAGTGCGGAGACGATGCCGAGCGGTGCGAGCTTTCTATGCCTCGGGCGCAAGACGCATTTGCGGCTTCTGTGGCGATCGGTCCACACCCGTCGATACCAGCGGAACCCTAGCCACCATCAGGTTGATTGCCCAATTGTAGCCCGGTGTGACGGCGGACAACACTGCCGCAGTCTGATGAAATACTGCACTTCATAAAGGCGAGACCAGCCTTCGGCTTCATTCCTAATAGCTCATCAGTTGATAAAACAGGAATCGAGATCCCATTGAGTCGAATCAGCCCACGTACGCGACTCCTACGGTATGCACTCAACAGAAAACTAACTCCGGCTGCCACTTGGGTTAGCGCGGAGTTCTAATGCGGCCAAGAGATATCGGCGTCTCAAATCGCCGATCCGAAAGCCATGCGCGGACAGAAGAAGCTTAGTTTGGCTGGAACATGGATCCCTTTGGAACGCACCCTTCGGTGTGAGTGCGGAGCGAAGACTGGTGCGACATGCTCTCCGATGGGGTAGCTAACACCAAACGGTCACTGGTCCGTTCGAGGCGACATCGTCTTCTTCATCAACTTTTGAGCGCCGAACTGGCCTGAATATTCCATTCGGATCCGTCGTTACGAGACCGCGGCAAGCTCCGATAAATGTCAGAAATCGGTAAGAGTTGCGTAAGACATTTGAATGGTTCAATCGACTGGTGCATGACAGTTCGTAGAGGAGTTGCCAGCGATGAAGATGAAGAATATAGGACAAAGATTTGCCTTCCAATCAGTTATGTGCACCTTTGTGAGTTTAGGCGCGGCACTCAGCGTTAGCACCGTCAATGCTGCAGAACTTCCACCAGATACAGCTATTCCGGTCGTATTCACTCGCAACGTTGAAGCAGGGAAAGCTAAGCTGGGTGACGTCATCACAGCTAAGACGATGCAGATTGTTTTCTTGGCCGACGGCCATAGCATTCCCAAAGGAAGCGTACTGCTTGGGCACGTAACGGAATCGCGCAAATTTAAGTTCGATTCAGCTCCGTACGCGGTTCAGCAACCATCGATCATCTCAGTTCGATTCGACAAGATTGTTGACAGGGAAGAAGCCATTCCCATCAACGTCTCAGTGCGGGCTCTTGCGAATACTCTTGATACGAAGGACGCAGCCTCGCCAAAGCGTCTCGACGAGACAGACTCCCTGGGTACGAATGTGCAGATCGGTGGCGACAGTTTCTCGCCGATTGAGAAGGAAGTGCGCACCAGCGACGGCGATATCGTCGGCTACAACCGCAGGCAGGGTGTCTTCGCGCGATTGATCTCCAATAATTCCGCAAATCGCTATGCGGGTTTTCACTGCAGCGGCACCGGATCCGAACAGTCCGTTGCCATCTTCTCCGCCAGCGCCTGCGGTCTCTACGGTTTCGATACGGTTTACATGCAGGAGAACGGCTCAACGAGTCAGGGGGTTTTCGAGCTGGCTTCTCGCCGTCACACCGTAACTCTCTATGCTGGTAGCTCAGCGCTACTTCAGGTCATAGACAAGGCTACGACAACGGAACAGGCAGCGAACGCTCCCACAAACCCTCAGCATTGATCGGCGTCGCACTGTAGCTGGACCCGCCCGCTGCGTCGAATTGAGCCTCTCTACAGCGGGTGGCCCTTCTTCAGAGTCTCCGGCCGGTGTGCTGGCGTTCTACGGAGGGGGCGCAAGCGGTAGACGTATCGTGCAGCGCGCTCCACGTGCTGGCGTCTCATCGAAGAAGATTTCCCCGCCATTTCGCTCTACCGCCAGTTTGGCAATGGATAGCCCGAGTCCAGTTCCCTCGCCAGCGATGTCCCGGCCACTTGTGAAGAAGCGTCTAAATACCTTGTCATATTCGTCCTTAGCCAGACCAGGTCCCTCGTCTGCCACGCTTATCTCAGCAAACTGCCGGGACACTCGCTCAGTAGAACTAGCCACTCGAATTGTGGCCCCCTCCGGTGAGAATTTCAAAGCATTGTGGAGGATATTCACGAGTGCAATTCGGACCAGGCTTCGATCCGCGAGTACCTTCACGTTCTCGAAATCGGCTCGCTCTTCGATGATGGCGACATTCTTTTCTTCGAGCAACACGCTCAGGAGAGATATAACCTCATTGACGAGCTCGGAGAGAAAGAATTCATTCTTTGCTTCTCCCGGCTGGGATGCCTCCGCTCTCGCCAGCAACAGCAGTCCTTCAATCGTCTGATTGAGCCGGGCTGTCTCTTCCAGGATGCTCCCAATCGACTCTCGATAGTCCTCGGTTGTAGAGGCTTCCTGCAGCGCCACTTCACCTACGGCCCGGAGAGAAGCCAGCGGCGTGCGTAACTCATGGGCTGCGTCCGCCGTGAATCTCTTAAGCTGCTCGAAGGAATCCTCCAGCCTCTGCAATAGCTGGTTAAACACTCTTGCGATGTGCCCCAATTCATCATCCGGATTCTGGATCTCAAGCCGATCATGAAGATTACTTGCGGTGATCTGCTCGGCTCGTCCGGCCATGGTCTGTAATGGCTTCAAAGCTCTCTTCGCAATGACGGCGCCAGCAAGTCCAGCCATGAGCAGAGCTACTGGAAGTGCAACCAGCAAGAGCGTGAAGAACTGCGACATACGATCGTGAAGAGGGGAAAGACTATATCCAAGCCGAATGAGAACTACGTGTCCGTGCACCGGATGAATATGACTGATCAGAGCTACGCGAGTTCCATCCCCAAGCGTCTCTGTTCGCTGATTGAAGGTCGTGCTACCCTCTCCCGCAAAGTTAGGACCTCCGAGGGATTGCGATCCAAGAGTTTCGCTCCTGTAGAGAACAGCTCCCGAAGTCTCTCGTACCTCCATCAGTCGGTCAATCAATAACCGCGATGAGGGATGCGAGTGGTAGTTCTGTTCGAGTTGCAAAGCCCCATGGACATCGAAGTAGAGCAGCCCTTCCACTGTTTCTACGTCCTGGATCTCGTCATGGAAAATCTGCCGTTGCAATTGGGCATATTGAAAGAGGAAGACAAGAACACTATAGAGGCCGAGCAGCAACGCCAGAACAGTGACATACCAAAGAGTCAGCCTGGTTCGGACGCTGGTTGAGGGCTTCTTCATGCTTCTGGTTCTCGGAGGCAAAAGCCTACTCCCCGGATGGTTTGAAGAAGCTTAACCCTGTAAGGGTCATCAATTTTCTTACGCAGCCGTGCCACCTGCACATCGATAACATTATTGATTGGGGTGAAACGCGATGTCTCCCGCCACACGTCGCGTGCAAGCATTTCTCGCGAGACGGTTCTATCTCTATTCTCCAAAAGATAGAGCAGGAGATCGAATTCACGGCTAGTCAGGCCAAGATCAACGTTCAGCCGCGATGCTGTCCTCATCCGTGTATCGAGGACAAGGTCAGCCATACTCAGCGTTGTGGAGGCCGCGACGGGCAGCACTCTCCGCAGCAAGGCTCGGATACGTGCAACGAGTTCAGGGAACGAGAATGGTTTGCCCAGGTAATCGTCTGCTCCGGATTCCAAGCCCTCGACCCGATCTTCCGCTGTGTTGTGGGATGTGAGAATCAGCACCCTTACATCAAGGGCCTCGCGTCTGATCTGGCGAAGAATATCCAGTCCGCTGCGATGCGGCAGGTTTAAGTCGAGTATCAGCAAATCCGGCTGTAGGTTGTGCACGAGGAAGAATCCTTCCTCTGCAGTTCTAGCCGCGGAGACATCGTATCCAGCGGCATCAATACCCGCGACGAGCGTATCGGAGAGCTTGCGATCATCCTCGATGACCAGAATTCTCGATCGGACTTGCTCGTTTGGCACGGAATCCTCCACATAAATCATGTCGCAGCAGAACCGTACAAGCAAGAGCTTCCGGCGGTTGTCAGAGAAATGTCAGAGTTCCGTAAGGAAGGATGATGTTCAACTTCGACTAGCGTTCGAGACCTATCCAAGGCGGGTTGTTTTCTATCTCTCACAATCCCAATCAAAGTTTGAGAGGAACCTCTGCAGAAAATGAAGAGATGCTTGCTCGCCGTCGTCGTGTTTCTCACCATCACGGCTGTGATCGGGCTTTCCGCACAGCCCCCTGTGCCGCCGAATGCTTCTCCGATACTGACCCTTGAACAAGCTGAATCTGCTGCGCTCCTGAACCAACCGCAAATGCTGGCAGCTCAACTGCGGGCTCGCGCTTCGTTAGAAAGAGTTCTTGAGTTTCGTTCCGGCTATCTCCCTACGATAGCTTTCAACGCCACGGGAGTCCGGGTAGCAGATACGGGAACCTCTACCGCAGCTGGGAACATTACGACCTCTTCTATCTCAGACCGATTCGCATTCGGAGGCAATCTCGGTCAGCTTGTGACGGACTTTGGCAAGACCAGCGCACTTGTGGGTAGTGCAAAGGCGAATGCACGAGCCCAGGCCGATATCGCTACGTTGAGCCGCGCACAGGTTCGCCTCAATGTGCGCGAAGCATACTACGGCGTCCTCGGTGCTGAAGCGGTCTTGCGTGCAGCGAAGGCGGCGCAGGAGAATCGGCGCCTGATTTCCAGGCAGCTATCCGCTCTTGCTGACAGCGAACTTCGTTCAACGCTCGATGTGAACTTCGCCAAGGTGCTTGAGAGTGAAGCCGAGCTAGCCGTAGTGAAGGCTGAGGGCACAGTCGCACAACAACGAGCACGGCTCGCCACAGCTATGGGAACATCGCAGCCAGTATCAGCGACTCTGAACGCAGTCGTCGCGCCCGGTGATGCTTTATCTCCTGATCCCGCCAGCTATGTACAGTCCGCGACAGCGCAGCGCGCGGATTTGAGCGCGCTACAGGAGCAGCAGAAGGCTGCCGCGCAGTTTGCTCTTTCAGAAAAGAAGCTGAGTTATCCGACCCTCAGCATACTTGCTGCCGCGGGACAGTTGCCATTTCACGACCACACTCTTCATGACGATTATGCTGCTGCAGGATTCAACCTAAATATTCCAGTCTTCAACGGAGGCCTGTTCAAGGCTCGCTATGCCGAGGCGGAACTGGAAGCGAGTGCGCGGGAACGCGACGTGCAGGAGATTCAGTTGCAGGTCAGTGAACAAGTCCGCGATGCCTGGTACCAGGCAAATGAATCATACCGCAGCCTCGATGTCACTGAACGGCTCGTCGCTCAAAGTAAGGAAGCTTTGCGGCTGGCCAAGGACCGCTACGATGCTGGCCTGGGAAGCATTGTCGAACTGAACGAAGCTCAACTGAACGAGACATCGGCAGAGATCACAGCGGCGGATTCCACGTATAGCTACCTCACTCGCCGTGCCCAACTCGACTTCGCTGCAGGCTTATTAAATTGAAAGGAACTGCTGCCATGGGATATTCGAATCGTGTGCTGCTGCCGGGACTGCTCAGTATCACACTTGCCTGTACGCTCTCTTCTTGCAAATCGGACGTGGCTCCGGCTGTAGCACTTCCCACGGTTCCAATCGCGACAGTAGAACCGGCAACTCTGGCGAATGACCTAGCTCTATCGGCGGAGTTCCGACCGTATCAGGAAGTCGATGTGATGGCCAAGATTGCGGGGTATGTAAAGAATATTCGCGTGGATATTGGCGATCACGTGCAACAGGGCGAAGTCTTGGCGACGCTGGAAGTTCCCGAAATACAAGACGAACTGGCGAAGGCCAAGGCGGGTGTGGCAACCGCAGAAGCCAACATTGTGACGGCACAGGCTAACGTGACCCATGCGCAGGCTGTCGCCAACATTGCGCATCTTTGCTATGAGCGAATTCGTAACGTAGCGGCAAAGGACAAGGGGCTTGTTCCGCGCCAGGATGTGGACGTTGCCGAATCCCGAGACCTGGAGGCAGCCGCACAATTGGCCAGCGCGAACTCCGCCGTGAAGGCAGCCCAGCAGATCAAGTCAGGCGCAGAGTCGGAATATGCGCGAGCCCAGTCGATGGCACAATACGCAACCATCCGCGCCCCGTTTACCGGCGTAGTCACTAAGCGATACGCGAACACTGGATCGATGATTCAGGCTGGAACTTCGTCGCAATCACAGGCGATGCCCGTGGTACGAATCGCAGAGAACGACCTCCTTCGCGTCATCCTCCCCGTACCAGTTAACTCGGTGGGTGGCATCAGGGATGGTCAGGCTGTTGAATTAGGCGTGACAAACCTTGGAACAACATTGCAGGGCAAGGTTACCCGATATGCCGACTCCGTCCAGATGGCTACACGCACAATGGATACCGAGGTCGACGTACCCAATCGTGAAGGCAAAATTTTCCCGGGCATGTATGCCCAGGTGCATCTTCATCTCGCGGCACGCCCCGACGTGCTCAGTGTGCCTCTCGATGCGGTAGATGGTCTCGGCACCAGTGCGCAACAGGTCTATCAGGTCAAGGACGGAGAGGTCCATCTGGTGAAGGTCAGAGTGGGGCTTCAGACTCCCGCGCGCGTGGAGATACTTTCCGGCCTCAAGCGAGGCGACTCGGTCGTTGTAGGACGTCACACCGGCCTCTCCGATGGAGAAAAGGTGAGCGCCCAACTCGCCACTTACGAACGCGCATCGACTCAATACTGATTCCGAAGAAGATGAGGCAGAATGTCTGGATTTTCCATACGCAATCCCTACTTGATTGTTGTGCTTTGCCTGGCGGTCATGATTCTAGGCGTGGTGAGCGCGTCGGACATGCCGGTAGATATGTTCCCGTCCATCCATCTTCCGGTCGTTGCCGTTGCCACGTTTTATTCAGGCATGCCGCCTCAGCAGATTGAAACTAACATCACTTACCATCTTGAACGGCAGTTCACACTTGCCAGCGGCATCGATCACATGGAGTCACGCTCCTTGCTTGGCGTCAGTCTGATCAAAGTCTTTTTTCGCGCGGGCACCAATCCGGATACCGCTGCGGCCTTGATCTCATCGCTCGCCATGAGCGACCTGCGTGACATGCCGCCCGGCACTTATCCGCCGATCATTCTCAAACAGGATGCATCAAGCATTCCCGTGGCGCTCGTCCCATTGACGGGCGCTGGGCTAAGCGAAAGCACGCTCAAAGACCTGGGGCAGAATTTCGTACGTAATCAGCTGGCGAGTGTTGAAGGAGCATCCGTGCCGCAACCCTTCGGTGGAACCTGGCGGCAGATCCAGCTCTACGTTGATCCATACAAGCTCGAAGCCAACCAACTCAGCCCGATGGACGTTGTTCGCGCCGTTAACGACGCCAACGTGATCTTGCCCGCTGGTGATGCGCAGATTGGGCGCCTCGACTACAACATCTACACCAACTCGATGCTCAGGGGCCCCGATGATATCGCGACAGTTCCGATCAAGACCGTCGACCAATCACCGGTTCGCGTTGGCGATGTCGCCGTGCCGCAGGACTCCTTCGGGCGCCAGTACAACATCGTTCGCATCGACGGGCAAAGGGCTGCCTATCTTCCCATCTTCAAGCAGGGCGGAGACTCAAACACCATTGCCATTGTCGATGGTGTGAAAGCGACGATCCAAAAGCTTTATGATGTTCCCGGTTCGTTGAAAGCAACAGTCGTCTTCGATCAGGCGCGCTTCGTAAGAACAGCGATCGAAACACTCATCCACGAGGGCGGCATAGGCCTCTTCCTCACCTGCCTCATGATCCTCGTCTTCCTCGGAAGCGTTCGAGCCACCATCGCGGTCTTCTTCTCGATTCCTCTCTCACTTCTTGCAACGTTTATCATCCTGCGTCTATCGGGCAGCTCCATCAACAGTATGGTGCTGGGCGGCCTGGCGCTGGCTCTGTCTCGACTCATCGACAACTCCGTCGTCGTCCTCGAAAACATCTTCCGCCATCTCGAAGAGGGCGAATTACCAGCCGTCGCTGCCGAACGCGGTGGCCGCGAAGTGGCCTTGCCCGTCCTCGCCGGCACACTCACAACGGTGGTCGTTTTCTTCCCCGTAACCATGCTCTTCGGAGTAAGCCGGTTTCTCTTTTCTGCTCTGGCGCTGGCCGTCGTCATCTCGCTCTTCGCCTCGTACTTCGTAGCACTCACCGTAGTTCCGCTGTTCTGCGCGCGATTCATCAAGAGTCCTCATGGTGACGTAGACCATGAATCAGCTGAGACAGAGATGACCATCACAGCCGACGCCAAAGCAGACCACAACAGCCTCTGGGCAAGATTCAATGCCCGATTCAGTACAGGGTTCGATGGTCTTCTGCACCGTTATGACAAACTCGTCCAGCGAGTGCTCGAAGTTCCGCGCGCCACGCTGGCGATCTCCGGCGTAGCCTTCCTGTTGAGTCTGCTTCTCTTTCCACTGCTTGGCCTATCCTTCTTTCCCCGAACAGACGCAGGACAATTCGTTGTCCGCTTCAAAGCGCCTTCAGGCACACGCCTTGACGCCACCAATGACGAAGCCGCCAAGCTCGAAAGCATCGTTCGCCGCATCGTCTCCAAACACGACATGGGCATGATCGTTTCCAACATCGGCGTCGACCCTGGCTTCTCCTCTCTCTACTCACCAAACTCAGCCATGCACACCGGTTTCACGCAAGTAGCGTTGAGCACGGACCACTCTGTCAGCAGCTATAAGTACATCGACGAAGTCAAGCAAGCTCTCTCAACCCAAATGCCCGAGTTGCAAACGTTCTTCTCCAGCGGAAGCCTCATCGACGGTGTCCTGAACATGGGCGCGCCCGCACCGATCGACGTGCGCATTGCTGGCAGCGATATCACCGCCGACTACAACACAGCACAGTCCATCGCATTACGCATTCGACAGATCAGAGGAGTCGCCGACGTCTATGTTCCCCAGGACATCGACTATCCCTCCCTGCGCGTCGCCATCGACCGCACGCGCGCCGGAGAACTCGGCTTGACCGAGAAAGAAATCGTGTCGAACCTGGTGACCGCGCTAACATCCAACCAGATGATCGCCCCCAGCGTGTGGATTGACCCCAAGAGCGGCAATAACTACTTTCTCACCGTAATGTACAAAGACGGTCAGATCAAATCGATCGAGGACCTCAAAGCCATCCCGCTCCATGGAGCCAATGTCGCCCTAACAACAAGGCTAGACATGGTCGCCGACATCCAGCAGTTCAACGCCCCCACGGAGTTAGACCACACACAAATCCGCCGTGATATCGACATCTACGTACGCCCGCAAAACGAAGACCTGGGCCGCATCACCGGCGACATCCAGAGGATTCTCTCCAGCTCCAGCACCCCGCACGGAATGACCGTCACCCTGAACGGAAGCGTCAATTCCATGAACGAGTCCTTCCGCAGCTTCGCACTCGGCCTGACTTTTTCTGTTCTGTTGCTTTACCTCATCCTCGTAGCGCAATTCCGATCCTTCCTCGATCCCTTCATCATCCTGCTCGCCCTGCCGCCAGGAATCACCGGAGTCCTGCTCGCGCTGCTACTCTCGCACACCACACTCAACGTCATGTCCCTGATGGGGGTCGTCATGCTGGCCGGCATCGCTCTTTCCAACAGCATCCTCATCGTCGAGTTCGCTCATCACCTGCTGAAAGAAGGCCAGGAAGTGAAGGAAGCCATCATCACCTCCTGCCGCGTACGACTTCGCCCCATCCTGATGACCTCGCTCGCAACCGTAATCGGTCTGCTCCCAATGGCTCTCAAACTTGGCGAAGGCAGCGAATCCTACGCACCGCTCGCGCAGGCGATCATCGGGGGTCTCACCCTTTCCGTGGTCCTCACAGTCTTCCTTGTCCCTGCGGGGTTTTACCTTGCGTACAAGAACCGGAACACACCCCAGCTATCTCACTCGATAGGCGCGAAAGGTTAGAGAGCGTTCAATGCGCACACATCCGAACAGGCTGCCTATGGTGGCCGAAGAAATTCACGCCACGGCTAGCGGCAACTGTGCTCAACTCAACAGCAGTTTGTCAGGAGTGATGGGATACTCTCGTACGCGTCTTCCCGTAGCGTTGTAGATTGCATTCGCAACAGCTGCAGCGGTTCCCGTAATACCAATCTCGCCGATCCCGCGCGAACCGATCGGATTGAACTTCAGATCAGGAATCCCGATCACGCTCACGTCCAGAACCCCCACATCGGCGTTCACCGGCACATGGTACTCGGCTAGACTCGCATTGACGATGCGGCCCGTGACACCATCCACGATTCCGTTCTCGTGCGTGGCAAAACTGATGCCCCATGTCATTCCACCCATCAACTGATTCAGGCCAGTCTTCTCATTCAGAAGCACGCCAATATCGTACACACCGACGATCCGCCGAACCTTGACCATCTTCGTGTAACGATCCACGGCAACCTCCGCAAAGACAGCTCCCCAGGACTGCGTGCTCATCGCATCCTTAGCTTCGCTCGGCTCCGCTTGCCCTTGCGCCTCCACCGGCTGGTTTTTGTTACGGGCAATCAGTTCGATAAGACCGTCCGACTTATCCGGCTGTGATTTCGACACAAGCTTTCCGTTCTTCACGTCGCAATCCGCCGTCTGCAAGCCGTGCAATGGCGAAGCATTATCGTTGATCGCGAGGTCAATCAGCTTCAGCTTCAACTGAGTCGTCGCATCCTGAATCGCAGGCAGCACCGAAGCAGACGATTGCGAGCCTCCCGAAACCGGCGCCTTAGGCAAGGTAGAATCACCCAACTTCACGTCAACCATCTGCGGATCGATCCCAAGCCCCGCCGCAGCCTGCTGCGCCATGATGGTATACATGCCAGTGCCAAGATCCTGGGTTCCGCTGCCCACAAACATCCGGCCTCCAGGCATGAGCCGGACAACTGCCATCGCTGCACTCCGATTTGCTGGGTACGTGGCAGTAGCCATGCCTTGGCCGATTAGCCACTTACCCTCCGAGCGTTGGCCCGGCGTAGTATTCCGTGTTGCCCATCCAAATTTCTCAGCCGCTTGGCTGTAACACTCCCGCAGATGCTTGCTCGACCAGGGACGCCCCTCATGGCTTGGGTCAGTCTCTGCGTAATTCTTCAGCCGAAGCTCCACCGGGTCCATCTTCAACTTCTCAGCCAGCTCATCCAGTGCGATCTCAAGCACCGCGGTACCGGGAGCCTCACCCGGAGCACGCATGAAAGTAGAAATGCCAAGATTTGCCTCAACAACCTTCGCCGTGACCGAACTGGCGCCGCTCTGATACAGGCTTTTCGCAGGTCCCTCAGCATGTTCAACGAAGTCTTCAAGTACCGAAGCGTTCATGACAACGTCATGCTGGATGCCCAGCAGCGTGCCATCCTGTTTCGCCGCTAGGCGAATGTGATTGATGGTCGATGGACGGCCGCCAACTGGACCAAACATCTGCTCGCGATCAAGCGACAACTTCACCGGCCGGTTCACCACCTTCGATGCCATGGCGCACAACGGAACGTGCGACCACATCGAGCCTTTCGAACCAAACCCACCGCCGACAAGCGGATCGATGACCCGCACGTTATCGACAGGTATATTCATCGCTTTGGCCAATGACATCTTGACGCCAGAGATATACTGTGTCGCGTCGTATACCGTAAGCTTGTCCTCCTGCCACCATGCGATGGTGGCGTGACTCTCCATCGGATTATGGAACTGGATGGGTGTGACATAAGTGTTGTCGATCGTGACAGCAGCCTCGGCGAACGCTGCATGGATATCTCCGCGATGATTGCCTGCAGGCCCCTTGCCGGGATTCTTCGGCCAGCGCGCTTCATCGAGGCGCTTCTCCCATTGCAGCTTTGCTGGCTGCGGTGTGTAGCTGATCTTCAGCAGAGCCGCAGCCGCCTTCGCTTCATTCAAACTCTTCCCAACGACAACAGCGATCGGCTGACCGTTGTAGGAAACATTCGCATCCTGTAGCAGAGTAAGATTGCGGCGTGCCGGTGGCTGCGGCGGTGCCTGGCTTAGCTTGGGAGCGTTGAATGGAGTAATCACCGTCAACACTCCGGGAGCCCTGCTAGCGGTCGTAATGTCGATCGACTTGACGCTGCCGCTCGGAATCGTCGCCTGCACGAGGAACGCATAGACCAGATCAGCTTTCGGAAAGGGATCGGAGAACTCAGCGGCATAGCGTGCCTTACCCGTCACCTTGGCGATGCCCTCGTAACGGTGGTCAAGTTGCGTCACCGGCTTGGGCAGTTCCTGCTCTTGAGTAAGTGCCATCATGCAACCTCCGAAGTGCCCTGCGCGGCAACCGTAAGAGCGCGTACGACGCCCTGTTTCGCCAGCTCGATCTTGAAGCGGTTGTGTTCGTAGCCACGCGCTCCGTGCAGCAGGATGTCAGCTGCGTGTGTAAAGGCCTCAGAGGTGGCTGTCTTGCCTACGAGCGCCTGCTCCGCCTCCGGAATACGCCATGGCTTGTGAGCAACTCCGCCCATAGCCAGACCAGCAGAACGAATGGTATTGCCATCCATCTCCAGCCCAGCGGCGACAGAGATCAGAGCGAATGCATAACTATTGCGGTCACGCGCCTTCAGATAAAAGGCGTTCTTCGCGAACCGGGCCGATGGCAGCGTCACTGCGGTGATCAATTCGCCTTCCCTTAGCGACGTGTCACGGCTTGGATCGCTGCCGGGCAGCCGATGAAACTCCGCGAACGGTATCGTTCGCTTACCGCCTCGCCCCTCCACCTCAACTTTGGCCTCCAAAGCAGCCAGAGCCACGCACATATCGGATGGATGCGTAGCGATGCACGTCTCTCCGCTATTGGTACCCTTGTCGGTTTGCCCCAGTATTGCGTGGATCCGGTTGTACCCTTCAAGTGCCGCGCATCCTGACCCAGGCTTGCGCTTGTTACAAGCTGTGAAAGCAACGTCAGTGAAGTAGTAGCAGCGCGTACGCTGCATCATGTTGCCGCCGGTGCTCGCCATGTTCCGCAACTGCGGCGATGCGCCACTCAGCAGTGCTTGCGAAAGGAGCGGGTAGCTCGTTCGCACCAGAGGGTGGTTCGCGAGATCGCTGTTGCGAACCATCGCCCCAATCGAAAGTCCCCCGGCTTCCGTTTGCCTGATTTCGGCAAGCGCAAGATGATTGATGTCTACCAGAGAAGCCGGCTGCTCCACCCGGTACTTCATCAGATCGACCAAATTCGTCCCGCCGGCAAGAAACTTGGCGCCGCGATTCCTGGCTGCCTCGAGCGCCTGTGCATTCGACGTAGCGCGACTATAGGTGAAGCTCTTCATGCCGACGCTCCTTTCGATGCAAAGCGAACAGCGGCGACGATGTTCGGGTAAGCTCCGCAGCGGCAGATGTTGCCGCTCATGCGCTCGCGAATCTCCTCATCAGTGAGTTCAGGCCGCTCGTTTTTCCCACTATGCCAGCTAACGATGGACAACTCGCCCTTCTGTTGCTCGGTAATGACTGCCGTAGCCGAGATGATCTGGCCGGGCGTGCAATACCCGCACTGGTATCCGTCATGCGTAAGGAACGCTGCCTGCACAGGACTGAGATCCTCGATCGTCTTCGGATTGGGAGTCTTCGCAAGACCTTCAATCGTAGTAATCGCAGCGCCTTCAGCAGCAAGCGCCAGCGTCAGGCAGCTATTGACCCGTCGTCCGTCGATCAAAACCGTGCATGCCCCGCACTGACCATGATCGCAACCCTTCTTGGTGCCAGTCAGGTCCACCTGCTCGCGGAGAGCATCGAGAAGCGAAGTACGGGGATCGAGGTGAAGCGCGAGCGTTTGGCCATTCACCCTCAGCGTGACCGACGTAGTCGGAATCGCCTCTTGCGCTTCGGCAAACGATGGCATCCCGACAGCAAGAGACGCGGCCAGAGCCGAAGATGCCTGAAGGAAGCGGCGGCGGCTGAGTTCCGTCAGCAACCCATGGCGTTCCAGAGCTTCAAGTTCCTGGGAATGCTCGACATCCGGCTCAGTCAGCCTGACGCTACACGGTGGTTCGCCGCTCCGGAACGCAAACCAGTCCGACATTACTTCATCCGACGGCTCATTGGACGCACCGGCCCTCGTCTTGTCAGGCGAAGCCTTGTCATTGGAATGTTTCATCAATCTCTCTCCGAAGAAGGGGCATTCGCCGCACGTGATCGAACACGCATGGCCATTTCGATGCCAAAATCCACAGCCGCGTTGTGAGCTCGGAGGTGTTTCCAGATCGCCTCGTTATCAGGAATGGTTTTGAAACAGCCACCTTCCGTGGGCCCACCGGCTGGAGTAGACGATGGTTTCGCTCTCTGCCTTCTAGCCCTCCGCCAACCCAATCGCCCGCGATATCAACGACGACTTGCCGCCGCCGTTTGCACGAACCCAAACTCATTGTGGACGAGTTCTATCCGAGCGGTAGCCATGTCTGGCTATGGCTCGCGTTTGCGCTTATTTGGTCAGGTCTGATGCCAACAGTTTGACTTCACCCAGAAGGCCTGAAGGCAATGGCTCGAGATGCTGCATGTCCTGCGGGGCGAAGAGGGTGCCGAAGCGGTCCCAGAGCAGACGGTAGCTGGGCATTGGCTGACCAGCCAGCTCGTTGATGGCGGTGTTGGCAACCTCTATGCGCAGGTTGTTCTTGCCGGGGTGCGTCAGCCGCGTGATCTCGATTCGGTAAGGCGGATGCCAGATGGATCCGGCAAGCTGGCCGTTGACATAGATGCGGGCCGCCTCGCGAATGGGGCTATCGAGGTAGGCGCGCATATTGTGAGGACCGGGCGGGGACGGCAGCGCCACCTTCGTTCCCGGGCCGAAGTCGAGCCATAGCTCCGAGTCTGACTTCTCCGCAGGTGCGTCGAAGCTCTTTTCGTAGGTTGCCACGCCTGAGAAGTAGCGGGTTCGGGCGTCGGTGGCCCACGAGGTGAGCGTGGCTATTGGCTGAGGTGTTCCGCCGAAGCGAATGGTCCATTGCGAGGACAGGTCGGCCAATTGCGTCTCGCGGTGTTTCGCTTGCGGTTGAGCTGCCGGGGCCTGGTCGGAGAAAAGAATCAGGCGTGACTCGTACGGAGTCAGGTTCAGTTCGATCTCTGTTGGGTTCGGAACGGGCAGGGTTTCGCCCGTCATTGCGTCCCAAAGTTCGGCGTGGCGGGCTATGTCGCGAAATTTTGCCATCGCGTGCTTGGTTTCGTTGCTGGTGTTGGCAACGAAATAGAGATCGCCTTGCGGCAGCTTGCGGTGGAGGAAGCCAATTGCTGGCGTTGCCGGAGTGAGCGTCATGTCTGGCTTCGCGTACTTTGCCAATGCATTACCAAGATCATCTTCGCTTGCGATGAAGTGTCCGGGGGCGTCTGTTTCCTGGAAGAGCTGGCGCGAGATCTCTTTGACCCGCGAGGAATCCTGATCCGCGTGGAGAAATCCGGGTGAAGTAGCTGGGGGTCGTCCTGTAGCGATGACAATGCCGCCTTTTCGGGCGAAGGCTGATATCTTCTCCAGCGTGGCGACGGGCAAGCGGTCAATCGAGGGCAGTATCAGCACCCGATAGGGAATGCCGACGGAGTCGATGGCGTCGGCGTCGATGAAGTCGAGATTGAAACCGGCGTCGAGAACTCTGGCAATAACTTTGTCGCCGAGGACTTTGCCCATCGACTCGTCGAGCGTGACGTTGGAGCCTGAAGTGTCGAAGCCAAGTGGCGAAGTTGGGGAGGCCTTAGGCTGTACTCCGGCTTTGAAAGACGCCCAGACATCATCGGTGGGCAACAACAGGGCTACGTCGTTGGCTGGCTGGCCCTGGCGCAATGCGAAGCTTACGCGCTGGAGATAGCGCGTCAGTTCCGGCATGACGATGAACCAGGGGTTGTGCGCATCAAGGGCGGCTGCGGCGTACATGCGCCAGCCGGGCTTGGGTTCGCCGGGAGGTGAATAGGGCCAGCCATGGCCGACGAGCTGGTTGATGCCCTGGAGGAAGTGCAGATCGGCTTCGGCTTTCAGGTCCAGCGGAGTGGCGCGGAAGGCGGGGGAGTGCAGCCATGTCCAGGTCTCCGACGAGACGACCGGGCGGTGAAAGAGATGCGCGGCGGAGGCTGCCCAACGTGTGTCGGAGAACTCGCGCCACATCTGGAAGACCGCCTTGCCTTCGCCTTCGGGCAGATCGGCGATGCGATTGCTGGAAAGCGAGACGGGCGGGAAGCCGTAGGTTTGCGAGCGCAGCAAGGTGTGATGGGCCGTTGCCCAGGATTGCATCGGGGCGAGGAAGTTTTCGTCGGCGAGCTCGGTCAAGGTGCGGCCCCAGTCGTGGCGGATGGCGGCGGTTTCCGGCGTAGCTTCACCGATGAGGGCGGGCAGGTGAGGGCGGAGGTCGTAGCCGCGGCGGCGTTCGAACTCGGATAGCAGCTTTGGTGTCCAGTCGGAGGCGTAGTCTTCCAGGCTGTCGCTGAAAACGGCGTAAGGCGGATGGTCGCCGAAGGCTGAGAGCAGCTTGTCGCCCACGGCGTGAAGATGATTTTCTGTTGCGGCGCGATCGTAATGGTCCAGGACGAAGCCGTCGGCGCCTATGGAAGGCCGTTTGACGACCATGCCTGTGCGGCTCGACAGGAAGCAGAGCAGTGTGCGTGCCTCAGGCGACGCCGCGAATTCTAGCCGGTGTGCTGTGATGTCCGTGAGTTGCGTTGCATGCGCGAGGTTCACCGAGGTAGCGCCGGTCCCGGGAGCCAGGAAGATCGCAAGCATCTCCTCACCCGTGTCCACAAAGGGAGCGAGCGCGGAGGTCGCTCCGGGAGCGACGGAGATGGATTCGACGCGGAGTTTACCGGCGGCTTCTGTGACCGGGATGTGCGGGCCGCCGAATGGCCAACCGCTTCCAAGGGTGATATCGAGGCGCAGGCCAAGACGCCGAGCTTCCTCATTGGCAAAGCCGAGTGCCTGCAGATGTTCGACGGACAGGAATGGTGTGTTGTGGAAACCTATGGCAGCGTCGTCGAGGGCCAGCGGGTAGAGATTGGCGATCTCGACGCCGCCGATGCCGGCGGCTTTCATCTGTTCGAGCTCGCGGGTGATCTCTGGCCTGGTTGCGGCAGGACCGAACCACCACCAGCGCATCATGATGCGCGCGTCGTCGGGAGGATTGGCAAATGCCTTGTGCAGCTGGTCAAGCCCAGCCTGCTCTCCAGCTTGCCCGCGGGCCCTGTCAGGGCCGAATCCAAGCGCCAAGGCGGTCACCGCGACAGCCATCGCGAGCCGGGAAGGGGAGTGCCAGATGGACAAGTGGGGCAGGCGCGGCATGGGCAGAATTTCCTCCTCAGACGGACGAGAAAACTTTACGCCGCCCCAGTGCAATGTTCAATAGAAGTAAAAATTCATAACGGAATCCATCTGGGATTGACTGAAATACGAAATACCGGCTTTTGAACCAGATTCGACACCAGTTATCCACGATTTTCTTCAAACTGTGCTTGTTAGAGCGCTCTTATCCACCGATAATCGCGGCATAATCGCCTCAGTCCCCAAGGGATTGAAGAGATTTCAATCCGGCCACAAGGGGTGGACATTATCGTGACCCGCTATAGCCGCCAGGATGTACTCAGGATTCTCCAGATTTCCCCCCGCCAGCTGGTTGGCTGGGAGCGTGCGGGACTGATTTCCGCTACGGTGGACTACGGCTTTGCGGAGCTATCCCAACTCAGGACGCTACGGGAGTTGCAGCACCTACGGATGAGCCCCAGGTCGATCCGTAATTCCGTTCAGGCGATGCAGGCTGTTTCCGGACTGAGCAATCCGCTGCTTGAACTTCCGTTTGTTCGCACGGGGACGCGGCTGGTATTTCGTCACTCCGGGGCCATGGTCGATCCCATTCGCCGCCAGCTCTTCTTTGATTTCGAGTTTGCAGGGGAACCGTGCACAAGAAGCAAGGCTGTGCCGGTTTCGATCCTGCCGCCGGCGCGCAATGCCGGGACTCGTGAGCGCACTCTGCAGGAGTTGTTTCTACAAGCGGTGCAGGCAGAAGAGCAGGGACGCAAGGCTGCTGCGATGGAGTTTTACGACCAGATACTGGAAATCGATCCTGTGTACACGGCCGCGCTGATCAACCTGGGCACGCTGAACTATCACCAAAAGCACTATGTGCAGGCAGAGGAACTCTACCGGCGCGCAACCCAGGCCGATCCATCGTATGTGCTGGCGTTCTTTGATCTGGGCAATGTACTGGATGAGCTGCAGCGGCCAAACGAATCCATCGAAGCCTACTCCCGGGCAATTTTATTGTCGCCTGGCTATGCAGACGCACACTACAACCTTGCACTCGCCTACGAGCGGAAAGGCGAACGCCGGCGCGCGCTGGCACACTGGCAGGTGTATGTCAGGCTGGATAAGGCTGGGCCGTGGGCGGATCACGCGCGCGGGCAGATTCGCAAGATCCTTAGCCGGGAGAAGCTTTCGATTGCCCATCGCACAGAGGCCTTTCGACCGCAGCCTCGCCGGCAGGCCTCAGAGCTCAGCATTGTATTGCCGGCTTAAGGAGCACCTTGTCAGATTCGGAAAAACCCATGCTGAGCCATTTTGACGAAACAGGTCGTGCGTCTATGGTGGATGTGAGCGGCAAAGCGCAGACGCGCCGGGAGGCGACGGCTTCGGTATTTGTGGAATTGTCGGCGGCTGTGCTCGCCGCGCTACCGCAAAATCCGAAGGGAAACCCCCTGGAGGTGGCTCGTTTCGCAGGCATTCAGGCGGCCAAGCAGACGTCGTCGCTGATCCCGATGTGCCACCCGCTTCCTCTGAGCTTTGTGGATGTTCGCGCGGAAATTGTTGCAACTGGCGTGGAGATTCACGCAACAGTAGCCACAACCGGCCCCACCGGTGTAGAAATGGAGGCGCTGACTGCAGCCTCCATCGCCGCGCTCACAATTTACGACATGACCAAGGCGCTGGATAAATCGATCGTCATCCGCAACCTGCAACTGGAGTCGAAAAGCGGGGGCAAGAGCGGGGACTACCACCGAGTTCAGAACTCCTGAAGATCCAACCAACGGGCTGACATACAGCCAAACCCTTACGAGGAAACCCGATGCGCCTCAAGTGTCAATTGCTTTCTACTGCTTTGGTAACGCTTACATTTGCCCTTCCTGCGATCTCTTCTGCGCAGCAAGTGGCCCTAACTCCGCCCATGGGCTGGAATAGCTGGAACTTCTTTGCCGAGCGCGTGACCGACAAGGACATTCGCGGCGCCGCCGACCAGATGGTCGCGACGGGCATGAAAGATGCCGGCTACATCTACGTCAATATCGACGACACCTGGGAAGGGGAGCGGGATGCGAGCGGTGTGCTCCACACCAACAGCAAGTTTCCCGACATGAAGGCGCTTGCCGACTACGTTCACTCGAAGGGCTTGAAGATCGGCATCTACTCCGGACCTGGAACGAAGACCTGCGGCGGCTTTGCTGGTTCGCTGGATCACGAGCAGCAGGACGCGGATATGTACGCGAGTTGGGGCTTCGACTACCTGAAGTACGACCTGTGCAGCTTCATTCCTGACGTCATGGAGAAGCAGGCTCCCAATGATAAGGCCGCGCAGATGAAGCTGATGATCGCTTCCTACGAGAAGATGGGCAAGGCTCTCAAGGCGGCGACGGCGAAGACTGGCCGCCCGATTGTCTTCTCGCTCTGCCAGTATGGCTGGGATTCGCCGTGGGAGTGGGCACCTGCGCTGGGCGGCAACCTGTGGCGGACAACCGGAGACGTGGAAGCCCGTTGGCAGAGCATCTATGACATTGCCAGCCAGCAGGCGGGACTCGAGACTTACTCGGGACCTGGTCACTGGAACGATCCTGACATGCTCGAAGTCGGTAACGGCAAGCTGAGCCTGGCTGAAAATCGCACGCACTTCAGCTGGTGGGCGATGTTTGCCGCGCCGCTGCTGGCAGGCAACGATCTGCCCAACATGAAGCCGGAGATCAAGGCCATCCTCACCAACAAGGACGTGATCGCCATCGACCAGGACAAGCTGGGCAAGCAGGCCAAGCGAGCTTATAGCGACGGAGAAGTTGAAGTCTGGACGCGTGAACTCTCTGGCGGAGCGATGGCGGTTGAAGTGGTTAACGTCGGCAGCGATCGCGTGGCGACGCATCCCTTCCACCTGAACCTGAGCCGCATCGGTCTGGGCGCAACGCAGTCGGGCAAGGATCTGTGGACGGGCAAGGAGATCGCTCTGAAGAACAATATGCCGATCGAGCTGGACTCGCATGATGTTCTGCTGGTCCGGATCGACAAGCCGAAGAAGTAAGTCGCCAAAAAGAAAGGCGGCCGTTGAACGGTCGCCTTTTTTAAAGAATGAGTGAGCCCCTTGCCGCGTTTCTGCGGCATGGGGCTTTCTTGTTTAGCCTTTGCGGCCGAGCATGACGCCGAACCAGGCTCCATCGCGATCTTTCATCGGTTTGGCTTCGCCGCCCGCCAGCCAATGTCGCTCGACGGGAAAACCGGCCAGCGCCATCATGCCGGCTATCTGTTCGGCGGTGTACTTGTAGCTATTTTCGGTGTGCAGGCGCTCGCCAGCGGCGAAGTTTACCTTCATCTCCAGCGCCTCGATCCAGATGGACTGCTCTTCACGGCTTTCGAGGTGCATTTCCATGCGGGAGTCAATCGGGTTCCAGACGGCGCGGTGGGCGAAGCTCCCGGGATCGAACTCAGCACCAAGATCGCGATTGAGGCGGACAAGCATGTTGCGATTGAAGGCGGCGGTCACTCCGGCGGCATCATCGTAGGCGGCTTTAAGTTCTTCAACACTCTTACAGCCCGCGGGCATGGGAGCGCCTTCGAGCATTTCCGGGTCGAGGGGAGCTAAATCCGCGCCGAGCAGGAGACAATCTCCGGGCTGCATGGTGGCGTTGATGCGGCGCAGGAGTTCGACAGCTGCTTCCGGCTCGAAGTTGCCGATGCTGGAGCCGATCCAGAGGAGCATCTGCCGTTCGCTTGCGTCCTGGCCGGGAATAGCCCAGCCTCGTGTGTAATCCGTTACAACCGGAACCGCGAGGACTTCGGGCAATTCTGATTCGATACGTTCGCAGGCGGCGGCGAGGGCTGTCTCTGAGACATCGACGGGCAGGTATTCCACGGTGCCTTGGTGGGCAATGACGGCTGACAACAGGGTACGGGTTTTGTCCGCGGACCCGGCGCCGAGCTCGACCAAACGCAGGCGTTCGCCATCGGCGGCTGCGGCGATCATTTCGCCGGCGTGAGCGGCAAGCAGGCTGCGTTCTAGCCGGGTGAGGTAATACTCGGGTAGTGCGGTGATCTGGTCGAAGAGAAGCGATCCGGCTTCATCGTAAAAGAGCCAAGGAGGCAGCTGCTTGGGAGAGCGTGTCAGGCCCTCAAGGACGATGTCTCTAAGAACTGGATCGCAGGATGGTGGGGCCTGGAATGCGGTTTCACGAACCAGGTCCGGATAGGGGAAGGTTGCACTTGCGATCACATGCGCACGAGAGGCGGCGAGGTCTGACAGAACGGTTGCCATAGGTACTTTGGATGCCTCAATTCTGATTGCTGTTACGATGACGCGAGCCGGATTCCTGAAAACTGCCAGCGTGTTTCCGGGGGAAAGAAGTTCCGGTAGCTGGCGCGAATATGGCCCTGTGGTGTGATGCAGGATCCGCCTCGGAGAACCATCTGGCCGCTCATAAATTTGCCGTTATACTCACCCAGCGACCCGGCCAGGGGAGCAAATCCGGGGTAGCCGAGGTAAGCGCTGCCTGTCCACTCCCAGCAGTCGCCGAAGAGCTGTGCCGGGACGCCAGCCGGGCCAACTGCGGGGACCGTCTCGAGGTTACCCGTGTCGAGCAAATTTCCCTCCACCGGAAAAACAGACGCAACGGACTCCCATTCCGCTTCCGTGGGAAGCCGGCAGCCCGCCCAATGGGCGTAGGCGCAGGCCTCAAAGTAGCTGACATGCGCTACAGGCGAGGTGGCGATCTGGGAAAGAGTACGCTTCCCGCGCAGCGTGCCGATGACCCATTCGCCGTCGACTTTGGCCCAGTAGAGCGGGGCTTGCCATTTCTGAGACTTGATTGTGTCCCAACCGGCGGAAAGCCACAGCTCGGGACGTTCGTACCCCCGATCGGCGATGAACTCGGCGTATTCGCCGCATGTAACCAGCCGCGATGCCAGGCGGAACGGTTCCAGCCAGACACGGTGCCGGGGCCGTTCGTTGTCGAAGCCAAATCTCTCGTCCCTGTCCTGTCCGATATCGACAAGTCCGCCTTCGTATTTCAGGAAGCGGAGAGGCGCTGGGTCTTTCGCGGTGGGGATCAGCTCGCCTTCGAGGTACGCGGGCTGGAGCGGGTTGGTGTACAGGGCGTGCTTGATGTCGGTGAGGAGAAGTTCCTGGTGCTGTTCCTCGTGATGCAGGCCTAGCTCGATGCGGACGAGAGCTTCCTCCGGGGCGTCACCTTCCAGCAGGCGCTCAATCGCCGCGTCTACGTGCTCGCGGAAGTTGAGGATCGCGTCAATTCCCGGGCGGGAGAAAGAGGCTCTCAGGCGTTTATCGGGGAATTCCGCGAAGGTCTGGTAGTAGCTGTTAAAGAGCCAGGCAAAGTCCGGATGGAAGACGGAATATCCAGGGAGGAATTCGCGAAGTACGAACGATTCAAAGAACCAGGAGGTGTGGGCGATATGCCATTTAACGGGCGACGCCTCGGGGCAGGACTGTACCATCATGTCTTCCGGGGTGAGCGGTCTACAAAGCTGGAGACTGCGTTGCCGGACCGCCTTGTACTTCTCGCGCAGCCCGATGCTGCTCGCGATCGCTGAAGTTGCCATACTTGAACTCCCGATTCCGTCTGCATCTTAAACCTGACGGGCTTATCCGACCACCCATAACAGGAACTGTAGCTTTTGATGCAATCTGGCCGTCTATGCACATAGGAGATTCGGAGGATCGGATGAGAGGCATTTTTTTTGCAGGAATCTTGGCGGCAGTCGCAGCGGGATCCATGCTCGGACAATCGCAGCAACCCGTTGGAACGCAGCAGCCCGATCAGAATGGGAGTTCGGGATTGGGTTCCGGGTCGGGACCCGGCCCGCGGCGCGGGATGCGCGGTGGCGGAATGGGTGGAGATTTCCCTGCCGGCGCGCGCGGAGTGCTCGGTTCGGTGACCGAAGTGACGGCGGAACACTACACGATCAAGACGGACTCCGGCGAAAGCTATACGGTTCACTACAGCGCGAATACGCGGATCATGAAACAGCCCGCAGGTGGTGGGCGGCGATTCGGCGCGAACGGAGCTGCAGGGCAGGGTAACCGCGGAGCTGCACGAAGTGGGGCCGATGACGCGGACGGTGGCGGCCAGATACAGCAACCGCAACCGTTGAAGCCAACGGATATCAAGGTTGGCGACTTCATTACCGCAGGCGGTGAAATGGACACGGCCGCGAAGTCGATTGGCGCCATCTTCATCATGCAGGTGGACGCGGAGCGCGCAAAGCAGATGCGCGAGATGCAAGCCAACTATGGCAAGACGTGGCTTGCCGGGCGCATCACGGCGATCGACGGTACACGTATCACGATCGAGGGCATGGTGGACCATGCGCCGCATGCTATCGAGGTCGATGAGGACACCTCATTCCGGCAGCGCCGCGATGCAATCACGCTGGCCGACATCAAGCCGGGGCAGCAGCTTCGCGCGGAGGGTGCGGTGAAGGAGGGCGTATTTCGCGCGACCACGGTGGTAGCGATGAATCCCCAGAATCGGGATCAGGCGGCACCCAAGCCGAACTGAATGCGCGCTCACGTGGCCACACTTACATTCGCCTCCGCCCATTGGACTGCGGAGGTATAGAACTCCGGAAATCTGTCTCCGCCCAGGTGTGCTGATTGCAGCAGGGCATCGCAGCGCTCCCATTGGCCGAGCTCGTACTTTTCCAGCCAGCCCAGAACGGCCCGTTCCGTGTTTTCTTCCCCCAGCAAGGCCTCCCGTACGGCGGCCCGCAGCGGCATTGCGTCGGCGATTTTATCCATGGTCACGCCCATCATGGCCGGGAGCAGGCTGAGAATGCCGAGTAGGTACTGCTCGGTCGGATCCTGGCCGCTTACGGCAGCAGCCAGCTCGCAAAAGCGCGCGCGGAGGAACGCCATGCGCAGCAGCTCCGATGGGCTGTCGCGCTTGAGCTCGCTCGCGATGGCGAGCATCGCAATCCGGCGGAACATCTCGTCGCCGATATGCACCAGCGCGGAATGAATGGAACTGATCACCTTGGTGGTGCCGTACATGGGCGAGTTGACCATGCGCAGCAGGCGATAGGTGAGGGAAGCGTCGCGTTTGACCAGGTTGCTCACACGCCTGGTATCGAGTGGTTCTTCGTGCAGTGCGCTCAGCATCTCGAGGTGTACGAGCTGATTGGCGGGAATGGCGCGATTCTCCATCAGCACAGGGCGGCAGAAGTAGTAGCCCTGAAAGAGCGAGAAGCCCTCGCGACGCGCCATTTCCAGGTCGGTCTGCGTTTCCACGCGTTCCGCAACCAGCTTCGCGCGGGAGTCATTCAGCTGCGCGATCAGGCCGCGCCTCTGTTCCGGGGTGGTCTGTTCTAGATCAATTTTGACGTAGTCTGCGAGGTCGACAAATCCTCGCCAGGCCGGAGACCAGGCGAAATCGTCCAGGGCGATGCGGTACCCGCGAGCCTTATATTCCTGGCAGGCGGCGAGCAACTCGGCAGTTGGTTTGAGTGTTTCGAGCAGCTCCAGCACCGTCTGATCGGGTGGGAGCACCAGGACGAGGCGATCCACCAGTGCTTCCCGCGTGCAGTTGACGAAGACAGGCATTCCCCCGGTCAGTCGCTCCAGGCCGAAGATAACGGTGTGATCGAGCACCGCTCGGGTGGCCGCGTCGCCGTCACCGCTGAAGGCGGTCGTTGGCCCGGCGCGAAAGAGCAGTTCGTAACCATGTACGGCGCCGCGGGCATCCAAGATCGGCTGCCGGGCTACGTACCGAAGGCCCGCGGAGAGCACACGATGCGGCGAGGCAGGACCGGCTGCCTCCGAGGCATGCTTCCCCTCACCGGCCAGCCAGCCTGGAGGATTTGGCTTCTCCGAGACATTCTGGAATATTGCCGCCATCCGCACCGCCCGTTTTTAGGACTATCGGCGGCGGCGCTGATTCCATCAGTCACGTTATCTGCCTCACGTTATGCGTCTCAGTTAACCGCCCATGAACATGCCGCCGTTTACGTCGAGAACGTGGCCAGTGACATACCCTGCGCCTTCGGAAGCCAGATAGAGCACGGCGGAGGCGATATCCGCGTCAGTGCCCGCGCGGCCGAGTGGAATCGTGGCCATCATGGCTGCCGTCTGAGCTTCATTGAGGACAGCGGTCATCGGAGTTTCAATGTACCCGGGAGCCACGGCATTCACCGTGATGCCGCGCGAGGCCACTTCGCGGGCGAGCGAGCGCGTCATGCCGATCATGCCCGCCTTGGTGGCGGCGTAGTTCACCTGGCCGGCCTGCCCGGTGCGGCCCACCACGCTGGAAATATTGATGATGCGGCCCCAGCGGTTCTTGAGCATCGCGGAGAGAACCGCCTGGGTCAGCAGGAACGCCCCGGTAAGGTTAGTTGAGAGCACATCGTCCCAGTCGGCGCGCTTCATGCGGAGGACCAGGCCGTCGCGCGTAATGCCGGCGTTGTTGACCAGGATCTCGACTTTGCCGAAGCGCGCGAGGATCTCCTTCGCACCGGCCTTGATCGACGCTTCATCGGCTACATCGAGCGCAAAGGCCGCGGCCGTGCCACCGGCAGCTTCAATTTCTGCCTGAACTTCGGCCAGCTTGGCTTCGTTGCGCGCCGCCAGGGCAACCGTCGCGCCAGCTTTTGCCAGGGCCAGGGCACACGCCCGGCCAATTCCCTGTGATGCGCCGGTAACCAGCGCAATGCGTCCTGATGATTCACTCATTTCTATTTCTTTCTTCCTTGGCAATTGAAGTTTATGCGGAGGCCGCTACCGGCCCCACCTGTAGCCCGGCAGCTTGCACCAATTCGGTGGGCCAGATGTAAACAGCCAGATTGCGGGAGTAATGTAGCAGCGGTTTGGTGTCGGGCAGAGTGAGGCCTACGTTGGAGGCCAGGTCGTTTTCTTCGATCTCGGCTTCGGCGTCTTCGAGCGGCCATGGCATGTGGTGGATGTTCGCTCGTTGCAGCCGGCCAAGGGCATCGCGTGTGAAAAGGCAGTAGCGCTCCGTCAGGAAGTACTCGATGGTGCCGGGGCGGCTTTGAACTAGCTTGCGTGTCGGGCCAAGACCCCGATAGCGGGCCACGAACCTGACCGGCTTTGGGCTGAGCAGCCGGCGGCTGAAATAGGAGAATTCTCTTTCGCCGCCCGTGCCCGTTTTCACTGGCTTGATGCTCATCTGCGCCCAGTAGTAAGGCAAATGGAAGAGCGTGCGTGCGCCAATGACGGCCAACAAGCTGGAGGCATCCAGCGAGAGGAAGTAGACGCCGGGAGTGCCGGTGAGCACGTCGCGGACGTAGGTGCGCAAATTCAGCTCAGGAAATTTGCGGACACCGGGAATCGGGGGCACTCCGCGGACTCGAATCTTGTCCATACAGAACGGGACGACACCGATCCAGGCCGACCCGTCGAAGACATCGACTTCAACTCCATCCGGCAGCAAGGGCTCGATCTCGGCGACACGGATCGGCCAGTGCGCGAAGAGCAAGTCGTTCCAATGCTGCGACATGGCCCAGCGGCGCTCCGGCAATGGCCAGGGGCGGTGCGATGTCTTTTCGAGAATTTCGCGCATCGTCGTTTCCAAAGACGCACTGCCGATACATCGGGCGTCCTCTGACATGCTAGACGAACCGGACGGGTATGCGTAACGCCTGAGTCCGCTGGAAGGCAAAATCCTGCATTTTGGCGCGCGGCCTGTGGATCGGCATCAAGGCCCATGCCGTATTCTGGTCGCCAGAGATCACATGTTGACCAACCTCCCCAGCACGCCCGCACACGCTCAAAACCAGACCGAAGTCTTCGCCGTTCATGGGGCTGACCCTGAGGTTTTGGCCTATGCCATGGCCAAGTATTCCCGTTCCTCCTTGTCGATGCGGCAGTCCCTTCGGGAGCTGAACGCGCAACGCGCCGAGCAGTTCCTGAACACGTTTTACTTCCAGTATGGTCACCGTTCGATCGCCGATCTCGCCCACGTCGCCTTCGCGATTGAGCGGCTGTCGCTCTTGGCAGCGATTGTGCTGGTGGACGAACAGCGGTGGGATGGGCAGGAGCGCTCTACTCGCTATCAGAACTTTCAAAAATCGGGCTGGTATCTGCCGAACTTTGGCGAAGCGGAGGCGGAGAGGCGGCTCTACACCAGGACGGTGGAAGACCTGTTCAGCGCGTATTCCAGCACTTCGGCTGCGGTCTTCGAGGCTCTGAAGGAACGTGTCGCAAGACCCGACGAGATGAAGCAGGACGCCTACGAGCGAACGCTGAAGGCCCGTGCCTTCGACGTTGCTCGCTACCTGCTGCCGCTGGCCACGAACACTTCGCTGGGCCAGATTGTGAACGCCAGAACGCTCGAAACGCAGGTCTCGCGGCTGCTCTCGCATCCGACCGCGGAGATTCGCGACCTGGGCGAAAAGCTGAAAGAGTCCGCAACCGGACCTGCGTTCAATCTCTACGCCGAAGATTTTCTTGCACTGTACGAAAAAATTGCCGAAGTGAGCCCAGGGCTGGGCACCGAGTACGAGCGGTTGCTGACGCGGCAGGTTTCAGCCTCGCCCACACTGGTTAAGTACGCGACACCCAATCCGTACGCCCAGCAGACGCAGGCAGATCTTACACAGGCTGCGGCAGAGCTGCTTGGAGGGGCGTCCATCGCAGCCGCTCCAGTGGTCGATTTGGTGGAGCGCACTGAGTCGCTCGAAGTGGAACTGGCGGCAACGTTGCTGTACTCGGCCAGCCACTACTCTTATCGGCAGATTCGAGACATTGTCGCCGCCCTTCCCGAAGCGCGCGTGGCTGAGTATATCGAGTTGGGCCTACGCCACCGCGGACGTCATGACGAAGCTTTGCGTGCCTTCCACGCCGGAGCAGCGCTGCGCTTCGACATCCTGATGGATATCGGCGGATTCCGCGACATGCACCGGCATCGCCGCTGCACACAGATCATTCAGGACTTCACCTGGCTGCACGGCTACGACACGCCTGAGTCCGGCGATGCGGCCGGTCTGGCTGAGGCGGGCATTCTGCCGCAATACCAGGCGCAGGTCGAGGCGGCCTTTGCCGCAAGCCGCGTGATCGCCGCGAGCAACGCTCCCGAGGCAGTACAAACAGCGCAGTATTTGCTGCCGCTGGCCACACGCATTCGTTCGCTCTTCAAGATGGACTTTGCCGAAGCGCAGTACATCTCCGAGCTGCGCAGCGGCCCTGCTGGGCACTTCAGCTATCGCAATGTGGCCTGGGAGATGCACAAGGCTCTGGAGCGGCAGCACCCGTCGCTGGCTAAATACCTGCGCACCACCGACTACACGCAACCCATCGATATTCTCAAGCGCTGACCTAAGACGCGGACGATTTGCCAGGCTGGGGTATGCTGTCTCCAACTCCGGAGAACTTCATGCCCAAGTCCTGCTGGCAAACCGTGATTCTTTCTCTCGTATTCCTTCCCGTCGCTTTGAGTTCCCAAACGCAGTGGAAAGTCGCTGGCGGCTTCTCCACGGACTGGGCGAACCTCAAGGTTGATGTGCAGCAGCTGGCTCCGAATACGTATCTGCTGTAAGGCTCGGGCGGCAATGTCGTTGCGTCGATTGGTCCGGAGGGCACGCTGCTCGTCGACACCGAGTTTGCCCAGGCCGCGCCCAGGCTGGAGGAGGCGCTGGCTGGTCTGCACGCGGGACCTGTTCGCTATGTGATCAGCACGCATTACCACTCGGATCACACCGGAGCCAACGGGATCTTTCATCGTGACGGCGCCGTGCTGATTGCGCAGGACAATTGCCGCGCGCGCCAGCTCGCACCACAGGTCAGCCGCTACTGGGGAACGACTGCGCCGCCTGTTCCGGTTGACGAAACGGCGACCATCACCTTCGACCACTCGCTGACGATCGATTGGAATGGCGGGGAGATTCGAGCCATGCACAACCGCCCGGCACATACAGACGGCGACACAATCGTGTACCTGCGCGACGCGAACGTAGTCCACATGGGCGATATTTTCGTAAACGGCCTGTACCCCTATGTCGACATCGGCGTGGGCGGCAACATCGACGGCTATTTCCCGGTGATCGACGAAGTTCTAGCAATGATTGACGACACGACGAAAGTTATTCCCGGCCATGGCCCAGTGGCCACGCGCACTGATCTGAAGTTCTATCGCGACATGCTGAAGACCGTCCGCGACCGGATAGCGAAGCGGGTCGGCGAGGCAGCGACGCTCGAACAGATCATCGCCGAAGATCCTTCACGAGAGTTCAATGAGAAATGGGCGAGTGACCGTGTCGGTCCCGAGGCGTTGACTGCTTTTATCTATCAGAGTATTACCGGAAAGCGGCTGGGCTGGAAGTTAGTTAAGAAATAAAGTAGATAAATCGGCTCGAGTAGGTATCGAAAAATGGGCGCGCATTCCAGTTAGGAATCGCGCCCTGAGAGTGAATGTGGGGGATATCTATGAACTAACTTCTCTTACTGCAGTGGTACCACTGAAAGCAGCGAACTATTGACATGAATCCGATTCAATCCGCTGTACTCGATGAAGCCAAGTTTGCGGAACCGGTTCATGAAGAAGCTGACTCGCGACCGCGTTGTCCCAATCATGTCGGCAAGTGTTGCCTGGCTGATCTTGGGTAACGGAGCAAGAGGCTGATCTTCGCGACCGGTCTGTGAAAGCAGAACCAGAGTACGCGCGAGACGCTTCTCGCTGGAGTTGAAAAGCTGGTCTACAAGATCAGCCTGAATACGCGTGTTACGCGACAGCAGGTACTTGATGAACAGCCGCGACATTGCGCCTTCTTCCGTTAATGCGCGAACCATTTCCTGCCGGCGGATGCGCAGGAGGACGCATGGAGTAAGCGCGCGAGAGGACGACGTGCGCGTCGGTTGATCGCTCGTGATGCACTCTTCGCCAAGAAAGTGACCGGCGCCAAGAATGGCAATCGTTGCTTCCTTACCTGAAGGAGACACTACAGAGAGCTTGACTTTGCCCTTCTGGATATAGAAGACCGTATCGCCCGGTTCTCCTTGAGAAAAGATCCCTTCGTTTTTCTTTACCTGAAGAATGGTCTTACCAAAGCCACCCTTAGTTAGATACTCCTGGGGACTGAATACTTCATTGGTTACAGCCATGACCACAACCTTTCCGGGTAGATCCAAGGATTGATTACCGAGCAATATTGCGCTCGTGTATTCTTGGACGGCACAAAATATCTGTGGGTTGTCTGGAGCCCAAACAACTATTAGGTTAATTTGTAAGAGATTGATTTTAAAGTCGATACGCACAAGATAGGTATCATCCGGATGCGTGAGGAAAGGTAAGTGAAGTAAGTAAGTGTACGAATGTGAACTCGAGTTATAGATTACCGAATGATAGGATGTTCGGGCCTTCAATAAGGTTGTATGAAACGATACATTCTTCATGCCTGCGCCGTGCGTGCCGGAGCTGAGTCCTCCCTGCCGCCTGCAGGAGCCTCCAAATGCGATAATCTGAGTCGGAGAACCCCATGTTTGTGATCCTCTGGCAGTTCGACATAGCGGAAGAGAAGGTCGCTGCTTTTGAAGCTGCCTACGGTCCCCAGGGTGCCTGGGCGGCACTTTTCGCGAATTCCGGTGAATACCTCGGCACGGAACTGCTCAAGGACGCCTACGTCCCAGGTCGTTACCTCACCATCGATCGCTGGAGCAGCGAAGAGGCATTTCGCGCGTTCCGGGCGGAACACGACCCTGAATACGAGACTCTCGACCGCGCCTGCGACTCCCTCACAGCCGCAGAAACGCGGGTCGGTGCCTTCGTTGCATAGGCTCGTTGCATAAGCTGGCTGCGTAGCTGCGGCTCCAAAACGAGCTCCACGCATCATGTAATCTGGTAGGCATCCAGCGACAGCAAGCGAGGAAGTCTATGCCTGCCCCAATTTCCCTAATTGAAACGACCCTTCCGGAAGTCTCTCTACCGGATCTGCAGCATCAGGATCAGGCCTCGGTTCTCCATCCGAGCACCAATATCGCCGATTTCGCCAGCGGTAAAGTCCCTTCGACGATCGTGGGCGGCGCCAGTGGTGTCCGCGTCACGCTCAATGAGGCTGGAGAGGACCGCGAGCTGATCGACGCCTTTGCTGGCCTATATTGCGTCAATATTGGCTACGGCCGGATGGAAGTCGCGGAGGCCATCAGCCGCCAGGCGCATCAACTGGCCTATTTTCATACCTACGCTGGGCACTCGACCGAGGAACTGATCCGGCTCTCTAACCGGCTGGTGAAGATGGCTCCAGTGGGGGCGGGCGGCGCGCCGATGAAGCGCGTCTTCTACGGAACGTCCGGTTCCGATGCGAATGAGACCAACGCCAAGCTGGTCTGGTACTACCACAACCTCATCGGCAAGCCGAAGAAGAAGCGGATCATTGCCCGAGACAGGGCCTATCACGGCAATACGGTCATGGCCGGCTCGATGACCGGGCTGAATTTCTATCACAACTTCATGGATCTGCCGGTTGCGGCCGTCGTCCGGACCGGCGCACCACATTTTTACTGGGGCGCGGAGGCCGGCGAAACGGAAGAGCAGTTCAGCGCACGCCGTGCGGAGGAGCTCGAAGCCCTCATCGTGCGCGAAGACCCGGAGACCATTGGCGCCTTCATCGGCGAGCCGGTACTGGGCACGGGCGGGTTGATTCCACCTCCCAAAGGATATTGGGCGGCGATTCAGGCGGTACTGCGGAGGTACGACATTCTCCTCATCGCCGACGAGGTGATTACGGGCTTTGGCCGCACAGGCCGCATGTTCGGCTCGCAGCTCTACGACATTCAGCCGGACCTGATCACCATCGCCAAGGGGCTGACTTCGGCGTACGCGCCCCTTTCGGGCGTGATCGTAGGCGAGCGGGTATTCAGCGCGATGGAAGCCGGCGCGGCGCAGGCGGGTGTGTTTCCGCACGGATACACGTACACGGGGCATCCGATCGGCGTCGCAGCTGCCAACGCCAACCTCGACATTCTGGAACGCGAGAACCTGACGCAGAACGCTGCCGAGGTGGGCGCATACATGCTGGCTGGGTTGCACAACGCCTTTGACGGTCTGCCGATCACCGGCGAAGTTCGCGGCGTGGGTCTGATGCTGGCAGTCGAGTTTGTCGCTGATCCGGCCACGAAACGCAGACTAGATCCAGCGCTAACCGTGGCTTACCGCATCTCAAAGCGCGCTCGTGACAAGGGCGTAATTACCCGTGCCATGCCGCAAAGTGAGGCGCTGGGCTTCGCCCCACCGCTGGTGCTGACGCGAGCCGATGCCGACGAGATTATAGAGACCGCGGCCCGGTCGACACGCGAGGTGCTGGACGAACTGGCGCGTGAAGGCAAAACGCTCTAATTTCGCGGCTGCTAATGGAAGGCTGAACCGACGGGGCAGTTCTCGCGCTGGATCGCCCCGCCCGGTGCGCTGAGCACAAACTTGAAGCTGCATTGCACCGCTGAATTTCCAACAGTGGCGCCTCGGTAGACGTATACAGACTTCTCAGAGGGCTGATAAATAAGCAGCGAACTGGTTTCATTCACGCCAGGGAGTTGAAAGTTGATAGCGCTTCCAGAAGAACTGTCGGCCCTGACCGTGCGGCCTGCACCGAACCAATAGCCAATGGCCACCAGTCCCGCAACGGCCAGTGCATTACGAAGCCATCCAACAATCAACCGGGTCTTCATCTATTTCACCTCGTAGGATCACTTGATGGAAGATGGACGTGGAGCACGGCTTGGCCGCTCAACTTTTACGGCTGAGCATAGTAGCCACTGCGGGTACGGACAGTCACGCCCGGCCGGTTTACCGTGATCTTCAGAGCATGGTACTCGTCCTTCTTCTTCGCAGGCAGCGATTCGAACGAGAGATAGTAGTAGGCGGGATTGCCAAGGACGTTTGCAATTTCCTCTGACAGGAAGTTGATGCCCTGGCTGACAGCGATTCCGCCACTTTGCTCGGCCAGGACCGGCAGGGAAAGATTGCCGTATCTGGTCGAGTAGGGGTTGGTAACCGGCTTCCGGTACGTCTTGTAGCGGTCCCATTCGACCGCTTCCTCGCCAGCCACTCGTGTCGGATCGATGCAGTCCAGCGTTACGCGCGCATCCCGCAAAGCGGAAGACAAAACCGTTACAAAATGGAAGGCTATCTTGGAAGGAAAGGTAACGAACTCGGAGTCTGATTCAACGAGGAGCGGCCAGCCTCGGCTGATCCAGATCAGAATCTTTCTACCCGGAGCCGTAGATTTCTGGGCTGTCAGGTCAACGAGCGCGCTCAAGGACATCTGGACCCGCTCCCCCTCACCGTAGATGCCCTGCGAACGGCGTACTGGGTGCAGGCGGCCTTCAGCGCCGTCCACTGCCTTCGCCAGCAGATTCCCGTCGCGCGAGGGGCCGGCCAGAGGTTCAGCACCGTTCCCGGTAAAAAAATAGATTGAAACTGGCTCCGAGAGTTGCCCTCCGTCCTGACGGAGAAATTTGCTCACCTGATCCCGCGCATAGGCTACATCCGAGAACCGGTCGTTGACGGTATCGATCACCAGCATGACCTCGGTAGCCAGCCCTGCGCCAATCTTGCCTGGTGCATTTGAGCCAGCTGGATTGACGGCGAAAAATCTGCTCGCCTTCTGGGTCTGACCGTTGTCTTCTATGGTGAAATCGTCAGCCGTCAATCCTGTAACCGGCTTGCCATCCGGTCCGGTGACAACAATATCCAGGCCAATACGCCGGTTGACGGGCTGCTGGACAGGCGTCGATTTGGCGTTCGCAGCCGCCATTAACTGCTGGGCACGCAGCTGTAACGGCAGATTCGAGACGATGCTCTGTGGGGCGTTGGCTGGTGGATGCGCCACATCCGAGAGCATCTTACGGGCAGACCTGGACTGGCCTTGTGCGATCACGAACAAGGCCTGTTCCTTGGAAAACTCAGCGTCGCTGCCAGTGAGAATCTTGAAGAGCTCCGGCAGAGCGTGACCCTCGTCCCTGCGCATCTGCGAATTCAGCGCCAGCAGGCGCAGATGTTCGCTTTCACCGGGCGCAGGCGCGGTGGTGGAACCGTTGCTCTGGATTTCAATGGCCAGTGCCGCGCAGTCGTCGAGCCAGCGGCTCTTTGGATACGTGCTGCGCAACTCGCTGCAGGTGCTGAGCGCCTGCGCGTATTTACCCTGCTTGTTTTCGGCGTAGGCGCGCCAGTAGAGAGCCCCCTCGGCGTGTTCTCCGTGGCGGGCTGTGACCTTGATGAAGATCTCCGCGGCCTCTGCCCAGCGGCCCTCCTGGATCGCCCGTGTGCCGCTGGTATAGAGGGTGTCTTCGCTGCTGTCTGCTGCCGTTGCACTCTCCTTGAGTACGGCATCAGAAGAAGTCAAGGAGGCAGCATCGCCAGCCGGGAGCATTGCGGCCTGGCTGTGAATCAGGGTGCCTGAAAATACTGTTCCGGCAAGTAGAAGTAAACTCACAAGGCGCGAGGTGTGTCGCATGTTATATCTTCCCTTCGCGGCGGACTGCCACCTGTTCGGGTTGAACCGGACGAACCTGCGAACGGAGCATGTGAATCTCGAAGAGCAGCCCGTTGGTGCGCATTCCATCGCGCAATCGCACGATCTCCCTGCGGTCAGGGGCGGCGGGTTGATTGGCCAGCTCCACCAGCACCGGCTCAAGGTCGTCAAGCATCATCTGGAGAGAATCATCATCCACGCCGGCCTCTTTGCTGGAGGTGCCTTTGGCCGGCGCCCGCCCGGCTACGGCCCGGTACAGGCGATTGGCAGCGAGAAGCTCCCGCGCAGTCTTGCGCAACTCCGGGTCTCTCGCGGCACTGTCGGCGTCGTCCAGTTCGGCCAGAAGACGCTGTGAGCGATCAAGGTGATCGTCGAGCACCAGCAGAATGACGTTCTCGCGTCCCTGCGCCGTCGCGGGGTTGTGGTCCGCCACCGCCGCTTCACTGCTTTGCTTCTTCTCCCAGAGCCGGCCGGAGTAGAACGCAACGATAGCCAGCGCAACGGCAGCTCCAGCCAGACCGAGACCAAAGGCCAGCTTCCAGCTGACGAAGAATCCTCGCGGCTTCGCCGGATACGGCGTCAACCGGCCTGCGAGCGAATCCCAGGTTCGCTCGCCGTAGTCTGCGTTGCAAGCAGGCACATCGGCCGCGAACCGAGTTGAATCACGGAACACACGATCGGCAGCCAGATCCCGAGCGAAGGCCGCGCATTCGGGGCAGCTCTGCAGGTGCGCCTTCATCTCTGTGCTGCTGTCGTCCTCTTCGTATAGGTATGCGATCCACTGCTCTTGCGAAAAATGATTCATACGCTCCCCCGCAACGACGCCAGCCGTTGCCGCAATTTCTGTACTGCCCGGAAGACTGCCTGCTTCACCGCGCTTGGGCCCATGTTGAGTGCCGCTGCTATCTCCGTCGTCGATTGCCCCTCGACATGCCTGAGCAGAAACGCTGTGCGCTCGAGCGGCGTCAGTGCCTTCATGGCAATCGTCTGCATCTGCCCCAGTTCGGCATTCAGCAGCGCCTGCTCCGGACCACCAGCTGTGTCCGCTAACTCAACCGGTGGCCGGCCATCGGGCCCGGCGGCCGCGGGCGATTCACTGTCTATTGCAAGGCTCCGGCGCTGCACCCGGTCGAAGCTGCAGTTCACCGCGATGCGGTAGATCCAGGTTCCAAAGCTCGACTTGTACTGGAACGATGGCAGCCTTTGATAGCCCCGCAGTAAAGCCTCCTGGACGACTTCATCTGCATCCGCCTCATTTCCGGTAATGCGGAATGCGACTCGAAAAAGAGACGGACTGTGCCGGATCACCAGCTTCCGGTAGGCCTCCATGTCTCCGCCCAGAACGGCCCGGATCGCGCTGTGATCGTTCGAGTCCATTCAGCGCATTAGACAGGATTTTTCGAGCGCTGGTTAGGGGAGATTTGTTTCGGTCTCGAGGTACTACACTGAACCTGAGGCGACCATGGCCAATCCCGGCATCCTCCGAATGCGTCCGGACGATCTTCTGCTGATCATCGATGTCCAATGGGACTTCTGTCCCGGCGGGCGACTGGCCATCGCGGATGGGGACGCCGTGCTGCCCGTCATTCACCAGGCTGCGGAGCGCTTCGATCACATCGTGCTCACCCAGGACTGGCATCCGGAGGGACACAGCTCGTTCGCCTCGCAGCATGCAGGCAAGCAGCCTTACGAGTTGATCCAGGCTCCGTATGGCCCACAGACGCTCTGGCCGGACCATTGCACCCAGGGCAGCGAAGGGGCAGAGTTCCATTCCGGGCTGGCTGGGATCGTAGGACGCGCAGAAATGATCCTGCGCAAAGGCTTCCGCCCCGAGATCGATTCCTACTCCGCCTTCTACGAGAACGACAAGATCACCCCGACCGGTCTGGCTGGCTATCTGCGCGAGCGAGGCTTCCGGCGAGTTTTTCTCGCCGGGCTTGCCTACGACTTCTGCGTCCGCTACTCCGCAGTGGACGCAGTGAAGGCTGGTTTTGAAGCTTTCGTGCTCAAGGATGCCTGCCGCTCCGTCAACTTGCCGGGTACGGTCGCCGCGACAGAAGCGGAGTTCGCCGCCACGGGTGTTCAGCTGATACCAACGTCTCAGCTCCCGCGGCTCTGTATGTAGAGTCGAATTCCTCGTTTCTGGGTCTAACATAGTAGGTAGAGCGACGGGCGGTACGCGTGGCCTGTCCTCGGGAGCAATCGACACATGGCACTCATGAAAACCTCAAATCCGGCGCTGAGCGAGAACACCTTCCGCAACCTGCCGGGCGGTGGATACGGAAATCGGCCTCAATCCCAGGCTGCAATCTGGCCGGGTACGCAGTACGGCGAACGCTTCGGCGGCAGCATTGGCAATCGCAGCCAGTCCATGACGCTCAACGGAACAATCAACAAGACGGGCATCCTGCTACTGTGCGCCTTCGCCACGGCAAGCTTCACCTGGTACCAGTTCCTCCAGGCGGCGCAGACCAGCGATCCAGCGGAAGCGATGGGCGCAGTCACCCCTTATCTCATTGGCGGCCTGATCGGCGGACTGATCTTCGCCATGATCACCATCTTTAAGAAGGAGTGGGCACCGGTCACCGCTCCAGCCTACGCGCTGCTCGAGGGCCTGGTGCTAGGCGGCCTGTCGGCGGTCTTTGAATTGCGCTATCCAGGAATCGCCATCCAGGCGGTCGGACTCACCTTCGGTACGCTCTTTGCGATGCTCTTTCTCTATCGCACCGGCATCATCAAGGTGACGGAGAAGTTTCGCCTCGGCGTCTTCGCGGCGACCGGCGGCATTGCACTCTTCTACCTGATGCAGATGGTGCTGGGCCTGTTCCACATCAACTTCAACGGACCCAACAGCGTGAACGGCAGCGGCATCATCGGAATCGGCTTCAGCCTGATCGTCGTCGGCGTAGCCGCACTGAACCTGGTGCTCGACTTCGACTTCATCGAAAAGGGCGTGCAGTACGGCGCTCCGAAGTACATGGAGTGGTACGGAGCCTTCGGCATCATGGTCACGCTGGTCTGGCTCTATCTTGAAATGCTTCGCCTGCTCAGCAAGATGCGCAGCAGAAACTAAAGGCGATCGAACAATTAGCCAATCGGATTTGGCTCTACTTATCAAGGCCGGATTTCAGGGAAAGTTTCCCTCTATCCGGCCTTTCGCTTACAAGGTACAAAAGTCATTCCGCGCTATAACTCTGCAGGAAAGTCGCTCGTGTAACTTCTCCACTTCCTGTACACTCGCTGCATTCACGGACCGGACGCAATCAGGTCTGCTCATTGAATGGCCCGGAGGCTGGTGCGAGTTATGCAGTGGATGCGATCTCTTTCTTTAGTCACTGGCTTCATGTTTGCCATGGGTTGGCCTGCCGTTACTGCGCATGCCGCCGCAGCCACCGCCACGGCGCTGTCCGCGTCTTCTAACGGTAATCCAATTTCCGATGCGGGGTCGATCGCCTCCGGAAGCGTAATTACCCTAACCGCCGCGGTCGCTGCCGGCGGAACTCCGGTGACTGCCGGACAGGTCAATTTCTGCGACGCATCCGCCCCTCACTGCACGGACATTCACCTGCTTGGCACGGTGCAGATCATCCAGGGCGGGCCAAGTGCGGGGAAGGCGATCCTGCGGTACATCCCAGGCATCGGCAGTCACAGTTACAAGGCTATCTTTCTCGGAACGCCGAATGGCACCCCGAGTAACGCGTCGAGCACGTCGAACACACTTTCAGTGCAGGTAACTGGAGCGTTTCCCACCTCGATTACCATGAGCTCGTCTGGCCAGGTCGGCGACTACACGCTCTCGAGCACCGTAACGGGATACGTCAATCACGTCAACCTTGCCCCTCCCAGCGGGACGATTTCCTTTCTGGACGCAAATAACGGAAATGCATCGATCGCGAGTGCGCCGCTGGTTGCAGGCACAACCGCAAAAACGGGCACAAGTTTCGGATACTCGATTGCCGACGATTACCCGCATGCAACAGCGCTAGCAACGGCGGATTTCAACGGCGACGGAATCCCGGATCTCGTTGAGGGCGGCTCCAAGGAGGAGATCACCGGCTCCTTGCAGGTATACCTCGGGAATGGAAAACCTTTTTCGTCCAGCACAGGCCAGTTCTCAGCGGTTCCCGGAGTAATCTCGGTCGGCTACCTGCCGCAATCGATCCTCGTGGGAGATTTCAACGGCGATGGAATCCCCGATTTGGTTGTCTCTGTCTCCTCGACCAATTCCATCGAAATCCTGCTCGGCGTCGGGGACGGAACCTTTACCCCCGGCAGCTTCGGAATCGTTTCAGCGCAACCCGTGGGTTCGATCGTGGCGGGCGACTTTAATCAGGATGGCTACGAAGATCTGGCCCTGATCAGCCAGAACCAGATCGTAGTCTTTCGGGGCAAGGGAGACGGGTCCTTCGCTCCAGCAGCTCCGACAACTTCCCCCACCCCAGCGCCCTCTTCCATCGCCGTGGGCGACTTCAACAATGACGGCATCCCGGATCTGATCGGGGTGGATAGCACAACCGAAAATGTCTTCTTCCTCGCCGGGAAAGGCGACGGAACGTTCACCCCTTCCATCACCGCGTCTGGATTTACGGGAAGTGGTCCCCTTGCCGTGGCCGATTTCAACGGAGACGGCAATCTCGACGTCCTGGTCGGATACTTCGACCAGACCTACAGTACGATTGGCAACGTTCTTTACGGCAATGGAGACGGCACTTTCCCCTCCTACAGTCCGCCTTTCCAGGGGGAACCGCCCTACGCCTATGTTGTCGGAGATTACAATGGCGATGGTCTCCCGGATGTGGCGGAAGCGCGTGACTCCGCTGAATTCTTTGACCACGGCTTTACCATCTTCCTCAATCAGGGAGACGGTACCTTCGCCCTCAATGACTTCGGCGTTCCCAAGCGGTCAGCCGCCAAACCCGCGACGATTATTTACTCCGGCAGCACCATGGTGGCAGCCGATATCGACGGCGACGGCCTTCCCGATATCATCCAGCTACAAGCTTCAGGCTCCCTGGCGGACTCGAATACCCAGATCGTCCTCACTTCCACGGCCACCGCTGCAGGCATCTCGCCGGTCGGCTCGGGAACGCATTTCATCCAGGCCAGCTACCCCGGCGATTCGCTCTATGCTCCCATTGTGGCGACCGGAGGAGAAGGGCTGACGGCCCAGCAAGGCACGCCCACCGCCAGCATCAACCTCTCAGAATCAAGCATTACAGTAGGGCAGGCGCTGACTGTGACGGTATCTGTGACGGATGGGGGAGCAAATCCCGTCCCGACAGGGACCGTTATCCTTACCAGCAGCAGCTATACCTCCGGAGCAGTCAAACTCACCGCCGGCAGCGTTGCCATCAGCATCCCGGCCGGAACCTTGGCGGCCGGGGCGAACGCCCTGACTGCTTCCTACTCCGGCGATACCAACTATCTCGCGGCTACAGCGCATGCGTCAGTGACGGTGACGGCAAAGAGCGCATCCCAGGCGAGCCTCTCGTTGTCGGCATCGGCAATCACCGTGGCCCAGCCATTGACCGTAACCGCCACCCTCACCGGAGTCACCGGACAGCCGAGCCCGACAGGAACCGTGACCGTCACCAGCTTGCCCGGTGGCACATATACCTCTTCGCCTGTGACCCTTGCCGGGGGCATCGCCACGATCACTATCCCGGCGGGATCGTTGGCGGTTGGTGCCAACACCCTCACAGCCAGCTATTCCGGTGATGCGATCTATCTCTCTTCCACCGCAACTGCGCAGGTGACGGTAAACAACCCAACGTTTTCGGTAAGTGGATCGGCAGTCACAGTGACCGCAGGGGCCACGACCGGGAACACATCGACGATCACGATTACGCCTGCCGGCGGATTTACCGGCAGCGTCGCTTTGACCGCAGCACTCGCTTCAGGTCCCACGGGAGCCGCGCACCCGCCAACGTTCAGCTTCGGCTCGACCAGTCCGGTCGCCATCAGCGGAGCAGCGAACGGAACAGCGACCCTGACGATCACCACCACCGCAGCCTCTAGTCCCCCCTGTACAGCTTCGGCAACCGCGCCGCCGCGCACTCCGTGGTATCCCGCCGGCGGCCTGGCTCTCGCTGCCCTCCTACTCTTTGGCATTCCCGCTCACCGATCTGCGAGGAGGAGGCTGCTGGGCGTGTTGCTGCTCCTTGTGGGTTTGACAAGTGCGATCACTGCCTGCGGCGGCAGCCGCAGCAAAGCATGCCCCACCGTCATCGTGCCTGGAACGACAGCGGGGACCTACACCATCACCGTTACGGGCACTTCGGGAAGCTCGAGCTCCACAGGCAACGTGACGTTGACCGTGCAGTAAACCATCCCTGGACAGTACGGAGCGGCGAGGATTCAATGCTGTCAGGGAAAAATCCGGACGCCTGAACTTTCGCCTTTTCTTCTATGAAGTGCAGTGTCTTTCCTGCTACAATTCCATCGAATACGCGTTTCATGTTTGAGTCTTTCCCGGCCTTGAACCGCAAGCGGAATACAGGGCTCGAAAAGTCATGAGCGCGACAGGAGACTGAACCGATGGGTTACGCCGAAGACCGTTCCAAGGCAGTAGAAAGCGCACTTTCACAGATCGAAAAACAGTTCGGCAAAGGCTCCATCATGCGTCTCGGAGCCAAAGAAGCCATCGTTCCCATCTCGGTGATCTCAACGGGTTCCATCAGTTTCGACGCGGCATTGGGTGTGGGCGGCGTGCCGCGCGGCCGCGTGATCGAAATCTTCGGGCCTGAGTCTTCCGGTAAGACGACCATCACCCTCCAGATCATCGCCGAGGCCCAGAAGGCCGGCGGTCTGGCGGCCTTTGTGGATGCCGAGCACGCGCTCGACCCCATCTACGCCCGCAAACTCGGCGTCGATACCGACAACCTGCTCATCTCGCAGCCGGATTACGGCGAGCAAGCCCTCGAAATCACCGAAGCGCTGGTGCGCTCCGGAGCCATCGATGTGCTGGTGGTTGACTCGGTCGCAGCTCTCGTCCCCAAGGCAGAACTAGACGGCGAAATGGGTGATTCCCACATGGGCCTGCAGGCCAGGCTGATGTCGCAAGCGCTGCGCAAACTCACCGGCACCGTCTCGAAGTCGCGTACGTCACTCATCTTCATCAACCAGATTCGAGAGAAGATTGGCGTCATGTTCGGCAACCCTGAAACGACAACGGGCGGCCGCGCTTTGAAGTTCTACGCCTCGGTCCGCATCGATATCCGCCGCATCGCCGCCGTGAAGGAGGGCGATGTCGTCACTGGTTCGCGCACCAAGATCAAGATCGTCAAGAACAAGGTAGCGGCGCCCTTCCGCGAGGCCGAGTTCGACATCCTCTACGGCGAAGGCATCTCCCGCGAAGGCGACGTGCTCGACCTGGCAGTGCTGAATAATATCGTCGAGAAGTCCGGCGCGTGGTACAGCTACGACGGCGAGCGTATCGGCCAGGGCCGCGAAAACGTCCGCGGTTTCCTGAAAGCGAACCCTGAGATTTTTGCGAAGCTGGATGCGCAGGTTCGTCAGAAGCTCGGTATCGGCGCAGCAAACCTGAAGTCTCTTTCCGCCGAAGTGCCAGATGTGCCGGCGGACGGCCCTGCCGTCGCTCAGCAGGTGGTTCGCGGCAAGCGCTAACCCGATTCAAATCACGTCGAAGAGAAGGCGGCTTCCTCTGGTAAGCCACCTTTTTTCTGCCTGCTAGAATTCGTTGAGTTGTCTATAGACGATTAGGATGCAAACGCATGGGCGTGAAAGCAATCTATCCCGGTACTTTCGATCCGCCCACCAATGGGCACCTCGACCTCATTGCACGCGGCGCCAAGCTTTTCGAGCACCTGACAGTTGCCATCCTGAACAACCCGGTGAAGAATCCTTTGTTCACTGTGGAAGAGCGCGTGGAGATGCTGAAGGAGTCGACACGGCAGTTGGGCAACGTCTCAGTTGCGACCTTCGAAGGGCTGATGGTTGACTTTGCCCGGCAGAATGGTGCAACGGCAGTGCTGCGCGGCATTCGGGCGATCACCGACTACGAGTACGAATTCCAGATGGCGCTCATGAACAGGCGTCTTGCGCCGGAGATCGAGACGGTCTTTCTGCAGCCTGCCGGGCGTTATTCCTTCGTCAGTTCGCGGCTGGTGAAGGAAGTGGTGAGCTTCGGAGGCAAGGTCGATGGACTGGTGCCTACCAATGTTGCCAAGCGGCTAATGGGCCGCATGGGCAAGGCCTGAAAGCCGATTCACCACCGCAATTTCGAATCGCACCTTCGTTCTCTATGGTGCAGCGGATCTCAGACTGCACCGAACCATTCGGTAGAGGATCAGCTCATTGCGGTCGTCATCGTCGAAGATGTGGTAGCTGGCGACAGGTTCGAAGCTGCAGGTCGGCAGCGCTGTGTGGATGTCGTCGCCGATGCCGTTCCAGGCGACATACCAACCTGGTTGATAACGCGAAACTTTTGTGGAAAGGTCGTCGCTGCCGTAGGCGTCGTTGATGGAGGGAATTCCGGTCATCAGCGATAGCTGGCTGCCGCTGACGCCGAGCATGAGCGGCTTCTGGTGTGCGTCGCTGCGGATGATGTTGCGGATGCTTGCGGCTGCGTCGCTGTATTGGTATTGACGCAGGCTGTAAAGACTGGAGAGCAGTGTGAGGTTTACGGCGAGCGCTGCGGCGATGGCGATCATGAGAGCTGAAGAAAGCAATTTCGATGCTTGTTGCCTGTCTCGGTGGAACTCGTGCAGGGCGGTAACGGCTAGCAGCACGAGCGGGATGAGCAGCATGAGGAAGTAGCGCGGCGCGTAGTCGTCCTGGCGGCGGAAGATATATGCGCCTTCGATGGCGAGGCTGAGCCAGGACGCTGTGTAGAGCGGGTTGCGCCAGAGTTGGCGCTGCCAGAACAACGAGATGGCGAGGATCACGGCTCCGGTTGGATAAAGAATGCGGTCGACCCAGAACATGTTGCGGATGAGGTCTCGCAGTGTTGGGAGCGTCTGGCTCCAGTTCATGTCGGCAATAGCGTTGACTTCGAAGAAGAAGGCATAATCAGCGCTGTAGCCTTGGGCGTTGACCAGCAGTAGATACGACTTCATCACGATTGCTGGGATGACTACGACTGCGAGGAAAGTGCGCAGCAGGTTTGCGAGCTTGCGTTCTGAGTTACACCAGATCAGCCAGCAAATTGCTGGAAGCAGAATGGCTGACGTGGCCTTGGTGAGGATCATCGCGGGAATTACAGCGGCGAGCCCGGCGAGCGGCCAGATCCGCTTCGCGGAGACGAAAGATGCGAGCATCAGGGCCAGCGCAAACTCGAAGAGAACGGATGCTTCGAGGATGGCGAGGCGGCTGAAGGCGAAGGCGAATGGGCTTGCCGCGAGCAGCAGCGCGGCGAGTGAAGCTGCGCTGCGATTGGCGTCTGTGTATCGCTGGACGAGCACGTATACGATCGCGATTGTTGCCAGCGAGAGAGCTACGCTCAGCGCTCTTGCTGCTACGAAACTTACTCCGGTGAGGTGGAAAATTGCGGCTAGCATTGCTGGCCAGACTGGGGTGGCTACGGCGGGGTTGTAGTCGCCGGGGATGTTCCAGTGGCCCAGGATCTGGTACATGACGGCGCCCTGGGTCCACCAGCCTTCGTCGGTGAACTTGGCCTGGTCGGAGAACCACGGTGAGCCGTTGGGGAAGTCGGCGCTTAGCCAGCAGAAGCGGAGGATAGCTAGTGCTGCTGTCAGCAGGCACATCGCTGGGATGGTGAGCCGGCGGATTCTGGTTGGGATCATGTCGGCGGGGCTTCCTGACTGAGATTTTTCTACAGTAGCAGGAGATGCTGCGTCTCAGGTGTTGCGATGAAGGCGACGAAAGAGGGAATGGGATATGGGGGGGAGGGGTATTTATTTTTCCTCTCTTGGCGAGGGGCTGTTCCTTGCTGATTTCTATTGTGCGCTTTTTGACATAAAACACACGCAAGGTTGCGAGAGAAAAATGAGGGGGTGCCGTTTGGGGTCCCGATCGCGGAAAAGGCAACAGCGGATTCCCCTTTGAGGAATGACAGAAAAAAGCAAAGGTAAAGGCAAAAGCAGATTCCCTGCGGGAATGACCAATAAGAAAAGCAGAGACGAGAGAAGGATGGCTATTTCTTTTGGAATGGGGCGTCGGGGAGCAGGCCGCTTTCTACCAGGACTGGTGGGTGGCGGTGGTGGGTGCGTTGTTCGTAGTCGTAGGCCCAGCCGAGGAGGTCGCCGTCGTGCCAGCGGCGAGTGGAAATCTCTAAACCGAAGGGCAGGCCGCCGGGGTAAAAGCCGCCTACGACGACGACTGCGGGGACGCCTAGGATGTTGACCCAGCTAGTTTCGCTGTGGGGGCCACCGCTGATTTCGCCGTTCTGGGGCATCGTTTCGTCGGGCGGAGGCATCTGGGTGGCGGGGTAGACGTAGCCGTCGAGGTGGTAGCGGTCGAGGGTCTCGTCGAAGACGGCGAGTGCGCGGGCGCGGGGTTCGTAGTAGTTGGCCTTGGCGCGCGGGTCGGTTTCGATATGGGCCTGGGGCTGGACGGGGAGCTTGCGGCGGTCCTGGCTGCCTGAGTCGCCGATGATGGTGGCGGGGAGGGGCTTGCCGGTGGCTTTCTGGTATTCTTCGGGCGAGTGGTAGAGGGCGGGGCCGAACTCTTTGAGGTAGTTCTCGGTGCCTTCGCGGATGTAAGGGAGGGTGCCGACGCGGCTGGCGATTTTGGCGAAGGAATCGGGCATGAGGTTGTCGTCGAAGACGATTTCAGCTCCGGCGGCGCGGAGGCCGTCGAGCGATTTGAGGAAGGCGGCGCGGGTTTCTGGCGTCAGGGGCGTGGCGGCTTCCTGCTCCGCGATTTCTGCCTTGTCGTCGGGGACGACGGAGGCTATGCCCTGAAATGGGACGTCTGTGCCCTTGAGGATAAAGGCGGGGACGCCGAAGCGTTTGCCTTTGAGCGAGCCGGGCTTGAGGTACTGAGTGTAGGGGCCGGGCTGGGCTTTCGTTGGGGCTTCGGCGGTGCGGCTATCGAGCGGGTCCGGAGTGGGTTTGCCGTCCGAATTGATTCCGGCCATGACGTCGAGAGCAACGACGGCGTCGGGGACGTTGCGGGCGATGGGGCCGGTGTTATCGAGGAGCCAGTCGAGCGGGGCGATGCCGGAGATGGGGACTAATCCTCGGGTGGGGAAGACGCCGACTACGGCGCTTGTCGCAGCGGGCATGCGGATGGAGTTGCCGGTGTCCGTGCCGTTGCCGAGGACGGCCATGTTGCTGGTGACGGCGGTGACGGTGCCTCCGCTGGAGCCGCCTGGGGAGAAGCGGACGTCGTAGGCGTTGCCGGTGCGGCCGAAGGAACTGCTGCGGTTGGTGTCACTGGCGGCGAAGTCGGGCATGTTGGTGTGGCCAATGAGGATGGCTCCGGCGGCGCGCAGGCGGGCCACTACGGGCGCGTCTTTCGTGGCGAGGAATTCTTTACCGGGGATGGTGTAGCCGGACCAGCCGTCGGTCGTGATCCGGCCTTCGATGCTGGTGTTGGCTTTGATGACGATGGGTATGCCCCAGAGGGGGCCGTGGGCGTTGGTGTCAGCGTCTTCTTTGGCGGCCTGGGCGAGGGCTTCCTTTTCGAGGATTTGCTCTATGGGGCGGTAGATGCCGTTGTATTTGTGGATGCGGGCGAGGTGCCATTGGACGACCTGGGTGACAGTGTATTTATGCGCGGCGTAGTAGGACTGGATTTTGGGGATGGTGGCTTCGAGGAGGTCTTTGTCCATCTCTGAAGGGGATTGGGCGAGGGCGGGGATGGATAGTGCTAGGAAGGCTAGGATGGCGGCGGTTTTCGGCATGGCTTATGTTCTCAGGAACGAGTGCGAGTGTGAAGTGTGAGTGTGAAAAGCGACGACTTTTCTGGATTGTGATGCCTACCCATTCCACGAAGAGAGTGTGGTGTGAATGGGGCACCCGCATTCTCTCCAGTCCTACAAGATCAGCAGCAGACTCCCTGCGGGAATGACAACCAGGAAGGCAGCGGCAGGGGTAGAGCTTGGTGGGACTGGAAGGGTGCTTCAGGAGGAGACGGCGGAGAGTTCTGGTTTGGTGGGGAGGATTTGCTGGTAGCCGGAGTAGACGCCTTCGAAGACTGAGTCCCAGCTTGCTTTTAGGGCGTAGGCTCTGGCTGCCTGACGCATTTCGGCTTGGCGGGTGGGATCGTTGATCAAGGCTGCGATGGATTGCGTGAACTGGTCGTCGGGGACGATGTGGCCGGTTACGCCTTCTTCGACGATGTAGCGAGGGCCGCCGTCCGGGGTGACGATGGCTGGGACGCCGCTGGCGAGGGCTTCGAGGACGACGTTGCCGAAGGTGTCGGTGTGGCTGGGGAAGACGAAGAGGTCCATGGAGGCGTAGGCCTGGGCGAGGGCTTCGCCGCGGAGGACGCCGGCGAAGTCTGCTTGCGGCATGCGATCCCGGAGCCACTGCTGTTCATCACCCTGGCCGATGATGAGGAAGCGGAAGTTCGGGATGCCTTGTTCGAGTAGCTGGGCGTGGATGGTGGCCAGCAGGGTGATGTTCTTTTCTACGCTCAGGCGGCCTACGAAGCCTAGCGTGAAGGGCTTGTCGGCTGGGGACGCAGGACGTTTGGCGGGGGTGAAGAGTTCGGTATCTACGCCTCGGGGCATGAGATGGCAGGGGCGGCCGGTGGCGGATTGGAGGAGCTGGCAGAGCTCGGTGTTGGGGGCGTAGAGGACTTTCGCGATCGAGTAGAAGCGGGCGGCGGCGGCGAGGGTGAGGTCCTGGATTTTCTGGCCGGCGGTGGTGGAATGGCGGTCGGGGAGGAACTTCAGGAGCCAGTCGGAGCGGCGGGCAAGGTATTCGTGGACGTTGGTGTGCCAGGAGGCAGCGAGGGGCAGGTCGCGATGGTGGGCAAGGCCGGCGCCGAGCATGCCTACTTCGCTGGGGCCGGTGATGTGGATGAGGTCGGGCCGGAAGCGGTCGAGGACTTCTCCGATGAGGGGGATGTGGCGGGGGAAGGCGGGGTCGAAGCGGAGGTCTTTTTCGAGGGCGAAGGAGAAGATACCGCGGGGGAGTTCGAGGGTCCAGACGTGGCCGTCTTCGAGGAAAGCCTGGCCGCGATCTCCGGCGCGGATGCAGAGGAAGGGGAGATCCTGGCGGCGGGCGAAGGCTTCGAAATGGCGGCTGGTGTGTGCGACGCCGTTGACTTCGTGGAAGGAGTCGGGGAAGTACGCTACTCGGGGTGGGGTGGCGGGCATAGTCGTTGTTGGTTATGAGGGTAGCGCAATCCGTTGGGGGTGGCGAATTGTGCGGTGGGAATGGGCAGGGCTTTCAACCCTCTTTCCTTTGTGCGGCTGCCTCACACAGGCCGATGGCCTGGGCTGGTATGGCGGCGTGCCTTTAGCGCATGGTGCGGCCGGGCGATGGCGCTTTAGTGGTTCGATCACCCTGCTGCTTGATCCTAGTAGGCTTCCTGGTCGCCTAGTTCAAAGCGGAGTTTGCTAGAGTCGCTCCAGGCGTACCGGAGACTGCTGGAGAGTGGGCCGTAGCCCATGAGGCGGACGGCGGCGAGGAAGCCCGACATGACGCGGGGTGGGCGGCCGCCGGGCCAGATTTCGCTCAGAGGGCGGACGATGCCGTTGGCGTCGGGGTGGTAGACGCGCTCGTCCCAGGTACGGGAGCCTTGCGGGAACTCGGGGTAGTTGCGGATGGCGTCCATGGTGGAGAGCAGGATGCGATGCTTCCAGGGCTCGGCGTACTGCGGCATGAAGAGGACGTCGCTGCGGCGCTCTTTGCGGACCTGGTGGACGAATTCGTTGAAGCTGGTGGCGTTGGTGATGTTGATGTTGGCGTTCGGTTCTACGCCGTGGCGGTCGCCGCCGGAGATGAGGAGCATGTTCCACTGCTCGGCCAGCTTGCGGACGTCGCGGTTTTCTCCCCAGTCGCGGAGGCCGTTGAGCTCGAGGGCGTGGAAGTGGGCTCCGTTGATCTGGAGGAACTCGTTGACGAGGAATTCGTGCTTGTCCTGGCCGATGCGGTAGAGGTCCCAGAGCGGATGGTTGAAGATGACGAGGACGTTGGGCTCTTCGTTGAGCGCCTTGAGGAGTTCGGTGAGGCGGGTGTCGCTTGGGTTGGCGGTGAATTCGGCGAGGGTGGCCATCCACTCGGTGGCGCGGGCGCTGGGCAGGTTGTGAATGCCGAGGTGGAAGTACTGGGGCGACTTCAGCGAGCCGGCGTAGGGGGTGGTCCACTCGACCGAGGTGGGAATGTGGCGGGCGCTGGGGACGGAGCGCAGCAGGAGCGGGGCCTGGATGTTGTCGTGGTCTGAGAGCGAGACGAGCGGATTGAGACCGAGCTTCTGGATCTGCTGGCTTTCTAGGTCGAAGGCGAGCTTGGGGGTCAGCGGCGGGGTCCAATAGCTGGCTTTCCAGTTGATGGTGATGCCGTTGTTGTCTCGGGAACGGCGTTCGAGGCGGTCGAGGAGGGGACGGACAACCTTATATTGACAGCCCCAGTCGGCGACGAAGTCGAGGGTTTCCTGAGATTGATTGGTGTGACTGTGGAGGGAGACGCCGGTGGAGAATGCCTTGGCTGCCGATGGATCTCGCCAGAGATAGGAGATTGTGGAGTTGGGCATGAGGCTCCTGTGCGCTCGAGTTTGGGGTGTACCTGCGCTCAGTATCCGGGGGAAGGCGTAAATATGCTGTGAATGTGGTGCGAAATTTCGGTGGAATTTGGTGGGGAATCTAGGGAGTACCGGTGGGCGGTACGGTTTAGACGGCGTCCAGTTCGGCGAAGAGTTCGCTCAATGTAATGCGGATCGGTGTGCCAGGGACGGTGAGTTCGTTGTTCTCGATAGGCTTAAGGCCGTTTGGGGTGTCGTACCAGGCTTTGCGGGTCTTAGGATCGATGATCCAGACATTGGGAATTTTGAACTGGATGTAGTCCTGGTTGCGAGCCGAAATTTCGTTCAGGCGGTCTCTGCGCGAGAGGATTTCGATTACGAGCAGAGGGGGACGCGTGAGAACTTGTTCCCTTGGTGTGCCGGAGCGAAGGATTGTTACGTCGGGGATGCGGAAATTTCTGGGTTTGACCTGAACGCGCGTTTCAGTGGCAGCGTAGACGCCCCACGCGGTGCGGTTGGTCATGAAGATGTGCGCTAACAGGGTTTGCAATATGGAGTGGTCGTGCTCGCCCAAGTTCCGCTCCTCCAGCCTTCCGTCGATATAGTCGCAGTCGGGTTCGTAGTCCGTGTCGAGGTATTCCTGCACGGAGACGAACTCTTGCTGGGGTATGCCGAATTTTGGCAGCGTGGCCATGGAGCTAGTATTACTCCGAACTCATGGAAGAACAAGGAGCGCTGCGAGGTTCGTCAGCGGGTGCGGGCGAATTCTGGGCCTAGCAGGTCTTCTGGGTTGAAGGGGGCTGAGACCGGGTGTTCCTGGTCGTAGCGGGCTTCTGTGTTGAGGTGGTGCTCGGTGAGGCCGGCCTGGAGCGTGGCGAAGGCTTCTTCCGGGGTGTCGGCGAATTGAAATAGGTCGACGTCGCCGGGGGAGATGGCGCCGGTATCGACGAGCCACTCGAAGTTGAAGACTTTTTTCCAGTAGTCGGAGCCGTAGATGACTACGGTGATGTTCTTGGCGAGCTTGTGGGTCTGGACGAGGGTGAGGACTTCGAACATTTCGTCGATGGTGCCGAAGCCGCCGGGGAAGACGACCAGAGCCTTGGCGAGGTAGGCGAACCAGAGCTTGCGCATGAAGAAGTAGTGGAACTCGAAGTTGAGCGCGGGGGTGATCCACTGGTTGGGGCGTTGCTCGAAGGGGAGGCGGATATTGAGGCCGATGGTTTTGCCGCCGGCTTCGTGGGCGCCGCGGTTGGCGGCTTCCATGATGCCGGGGCCGCCGCCGGAGGTGATGACGAAGCGGTGGCGCGTGGAGGGGATGGTGTTGGCCCAGGTGGTGACCATGTGGGCGAGACGCCGGGCGTCTTCGTAGTAGCGGGCCATTTCGACGGCGGCTACGGCGCGGCGGCGGCCTAGTTCGCTGGCGGTGCCGGCGGCGATTTCCGGGATGGAGGCGGGCTGCTCGCTGGGTGGTGCCGGGGCGACGGAGCCGGTGTTGTCCAGAAGTTCGAGGGCGTGGGCGGCCTCGTCGTGGCCGTGGAAGCGGGCGGAGCCGAAGAAGACGACGGTGTCCTGGATGCGTTCGCGGCGAAAGCGGGCGAGCGGCTCGGTGTATTCGGAGAGGATGCGGATGAGGCGGCCGTCGGGGCTATTCAGGAATGCGGGGTTTTCGTAGGCGAGGGCGGCGCGGTCGAGTAGGGGTGGGAGTTCTGGATTCGGTTTGGTTTCTTCGGACATGGGATTCTCTGGGCCGCGGTGGCGGTATTGATTGGTAAAAGATGAGTGTAATGGTTGAGGCAGCCGCGTATTGAAAACGAAAAGCAGCAGAATCCTAGAGGGAATGACAGAAATTAAAGCAAATGCAACAGCAAGAATGCTGTCTATGGATGGAACTCGGGATTAGCGAGGAGCGTCGGCGGGGCGGAGTGCATCGCGTAGAGCTATCCACAGGTTGAGCAAGCCGAGGCCAGTGACGAGACCGCGGACGGCGCCGTTGGCTATGAAGTTCTGGAGGCTGGGCGAACCGGTGAAGAGGGGATTGTTGTCCCAGAAGGCGGGGAGCCAGGGGACTACGGCGACGATCAAACCTATGTATATACGGACGACGACTCGCAATAGGCGTTCGGCCTGCTGGAGCCAGTTGGGGATGCGCTGGGGTGGGGGCGGCAGGGTGTTGGCTGGATGCATGGGCGGCGGCGGCGGTAACGGCTCCACCCGGATCTCAGGTGATGGGGTGGTGGATGCGGCGGAAGTTGGCTCTTGCTGCTGGGGCATCAGGAAGTTAGGGAACGCTACGGCCACCTGTGGTGATGGCCGTAATTGAACGGTAGCATACGGAGGATTTAGTTGGCCTGCTGCGTTGGTTGCAGCAGGCGGGCATTTGTGAGATCCCACCTTAAGCGCGATGAAACTGCCCTCAAGGTGGGTACCCTGTTCTGTGGTGCATGCTAAGACTGGCTGACCAGCCTTAGTCGTTGCCGCCCTTGCGGGACTTTGGACGCTGGTTGGCCTGGAGGACCTTCTTGCGCAGGCGGAGCGACTTTGGCGTTACCTCGACGAGCTCGTCTTCAGCGATGAACTCGATGGCCTGCTCCAGGTTCATGAGGCGGGCGGGGGCGAGGCGGAGTGCTTCGTCGGATGAGGAGGCGCGCATGTTGGTGAGCTTCTTTTCGCGTACGGCGTTGACGTCGAGATCGTTGTCGCGTGAGTGCTCGCCGATGATCATGCCTTCGTAGACTTCTACGCCGCTGCCGACGAGAAGGACACCACGATCCTGCATGCCGAAGAGCGCGTAGGTGGTGGTGGTTCCGGTGCGGTCGCTGATGAGGGCGCCGGAGAGACGCTGCGGGATTTCACCCTGGTAGGGCATGTAGCCGTCGAAGAGGGTGTTCATGACGATGGTGCCACGGGTTTCGGTCAGCATTTCGCTGCGCAGGCCGATGATGCCGCGGGAGGGAACGCGGAACTCCATACGGACGCGGCCTGAACCATGGTTGTGCATCTTGGTCATTTCGCCCTTACGGGGTCCGAGCTTTTCGATGACGACGCCGGTGAACTCTTCGGGAACGTCGATGGTGAGGTGTTCGACGGGCTCCATCTTCACGCCGTCAACCGTCTTGACGACGATTTCGGGGCGGCCAACCATGAGTTCGAAGCCTTCGCGGCGCATCATTTCAATGAGCACGCCGAGCTGCATTTCGCCGCGGCCGAGGACCTTGAAGCTGTCCGGCGAGCCGGTTTCTTCCACGCGGATCGAAACGTTGGTGAGCAGTTCGCGGTCAAGACGCTCGCGCAGGTTGCGGCTGGTAACGAACTTGCCTTCCTTACCGCAGAAGGGCGAGTTGTTGACCGAAAACTGGATGGCGATGGTGGGCTCGTCGATGACGATGAGCGGCAACGGCATGGGGTTTTCGACGCTGGTCAGGGTTTCGCCGATGGTGATGCCTTCGACGCCGGCAACGGCTACGATGTCACCGATCTCAGTTTCCGTGGTCTCAGTGCGCTTGAGGCCGGCGAAGGTGAAGAGCTTGGTGATCTTGACCTTCTGCAGCGACAGGTCGCGGCGGGAGAGCATGACTTCGTCGCCGACATGCAGGGTGCCCTGGAAGACGCGGGCGATGGCGATGCGGCCGAAGTACTCGGAGTAGTCGAGGTTGGTGACGAGGATCTGGAGCGGGGCATCCGGGTCGCCGGTTGCGGGCGGAATGGTCTTGACGATGGCCTCGAAGAGCGGTTGCAGATCGGTGCCGGGAACGGCCATGTCCGTGGTGGCTGTGCCGTTCTTGGCCACGCAGTAGAGAACGGGGAAGTCGAGCTGCTCTTCTTCGGCGTCGAGGTCGATGAAGAGGTCGTAGATTTCGTTCAGAACTTCTTGGACGCGGGCGTCGGGGCGGTCGATCTTGTTGATGACGACCATCGGCTTCAGCTTGGCGGCGAGGGCCTTGGCGAGCACGTAGCGGGTCTGGGGCAGCGGGCCTTCAGCTGCGTCGACGAGGAGCATGACGCCATCGACCATCTTGAGACCGCGCTCGACTTCTCCGCCGAAATCGGCGTGGCCGGGGGTGTCAATGATGTTGATCTTGCCGCCCTCGAAGAAGATGGCAGTGTTCTTGGCGAGAATGGTGATGCCGCGCTCGCGCTCGAGGTCGTTGGAGTCCATGACGCGGTCGGCTACGGCTTCATTGGCGCGGAAGGTGCCGGACTGACGCAGCATGGCGTCAACGAGGGTGGTCTTGCCGTGATCTACGTGGGCGATGATGGCGATGTTGCGGATGGTCTGGCTCACAGGGTGCGGTCCTTTGTTGCGAATGTTTTCGGGCAGGCGCGGAGGCGTGCTTGCGTCTCGACGGGATCTGCTGTTTTCTTTGTGCGTTATGCAGCGGAGGGCTTGAAATACGCCTAGCTTCAGTCACTCCGAGGCATACACCGTTGAAAACGGAAGTGCGGAGAGCGGCCGCACAATGCGGCGTTTTTATATTCTACCAGCTTCGCTGTTTTCCTATGCAGCCGTCTCGATTTAGCGCTTACGCTTGCTCAGGGTCTGACGGAATGCGGTGTCAGGGAATGCCCGGCAGATCCCTGAAGGTTCGGCATAAAAGACAAGGCTTCGCTTCGATGATGTAATACCTTGGTTTGAGAAGTTTGAACAGCAGAGAGGCATATGCGGAGATTATGGCTACAGTTTGCCGCAGCCCTTATGGCGGCTGGTTGCATGGCGCCACTTTGCGTGGCAGCGCAGGCGGTTGCGGTTCGGCCGGGGGAGCGGTGGTTGGATGATCGAGGCGTGGAGATTCAAGCGCACGGCGGCGGGATTTTGCATCTTGGCAACACCTACTACTGGTTTGGCGAGGATCGTTCGCAGACCAATGACCCGGAGAAGCGGTATGTGGCCTGCTACTCGTCGACGGATCTGATGCGTTGGAGATATCACCGGCAGGTGCTGGCGACCGGCGATCCAGAAAATCTGGGGCGGGGATTCGTCCTGGAAAGGCCCAAGGTGTTTTACAACGAGAAAACCAAGAAGTTTGTCATGTACATGCACCTTGACGGGCCGCGCTACCAGGAGGCGCGGGTGGCTGTGGCGATAAGCGACACGGTGGATGGCGACTACAGGTATGTCCGGAGTTTTCGGCCACTTGGGATGGAGAGCCGGGATATCGGGCAGTTTGTGGACGATGACGGCTCGGCATACCTGATTTTCGAGTCACGCCCTACGAAGGGCTTTTTCATCGCCAAGCTTTCGGACGATTATTTAAATGTCGATCACCAGCTGAGTTTTATTGAGGCGCCGCTGGAAGGAGGCGCGGTGGTGCATGTCGGAGGGCTGTATTACGTCGTTGGCTCTCACCTGACGGGCTGGGCGGCCAACCCGAATGTGTACGCGACTGCGAAGAGCCTTGCCGGACCGTGGAGCGCGATGAAGGATATTGCCCCACAGGAGGCGAACACCTACGATTCCCAATCGAGCATGTTGCTCAAGGTCGTGGGAAGCAAAACGACGTCGGTCGTCTATATTGGCGACCGCTGGACGCCCAAGACGCTGTGGGACTCGCGTTACGTCTGGATGCCACTTGAGATGGGCCCGGGGAAGATGTGGCTGCCGAAGCCTCGACCGTGGCGCATTGACGTATCAACAGGTGTAGTAAAGGAAGCGCCTTAGAGCAAAACGGCCTGGACTTCTTCTGCTGGGTGGCGGGTGAATGTCAGGTCGGGCAGGTCCTCTACTGCGTTGCGCAAGGATCGCTCCCAGAGGGCGTGGATGGTTTCGAGTTCAGGGTCCTTGTCGCGGAATTTGCGGTAGCTGTCGAGGTGGAAGCTGTCTTTCCGGTAGATCACGATCTCGATGGGCGGGCCTACGGTCACGTTGCTACGCATGGTGGCGTCGAAGGAGAGCAGGGCGTATTTGGCTGCGGACTTGAGGCTGGTGGAGTCGTAGACGATGCCACGATCGAGAATGGGGCGGCCGTATTTGCACTCGCCGAGCTGGAGATAGGGTGAGTCTTCGGTGGCGCTTAGGGGGTTACCCTGCGGATAGATGAGGAAGGAGCGGGGCTGTTCCCCGCGCACCTGTCCCCCGAGCAGGAAATGGGCGTTGAAGCTGTACTGATCGCGTTCGAGTGACGCGCGGTCGAGGTCGGAGATCTGGCGAATAGCCTGGCCTAATTCCCTGGCTGCTTCATACATGGAGTTGGCCTGGGCGAGGCCTTCGCCATTGTCAAAACTTGCGCGCAGCAGGTTGATGACAGACTGGCTGATCGACAGGCTTCCGCTGCACAGGACGACGAAGACGCGTTCGCCAGGCTGGAGGAAGGTGTGCATCTTGCGGGCGACGTTGAGGTCGTCGGAACCGGCGTTGGTGCGCGAATCGGACGCCATGACGAGGCCTTCCTGTGTCATGATGCTTAAACAATAGGTCATTCGCTTTTGCACTCCCGGTCATTTTGCGTTTTGGGCGGCTTCGGGCAACCTTAGCCAGTCGCGCTCTTATTTCCGGCTACTTCAACATACTGATGGAAATTTGAGGGCTCCCAACACAATGCTTATTCGCTTAGGGTACGACATTCAATTCGAAATTCCCGCGCCGCTGGCTTTTGTTGCCCAACTTCGTGTGCATCCGTCGCGCCATGCCAACCTGCTTGAGCCGGATGTGCTGCACATCGAGTCTGGATATGAGAACGATATCGCGATCGTTCCTTCTCATGAATATAGTGACACTTACGGGAATATCTGCACACGGTTTCTGGCTCCCGCGGGGCACTTGCGGCTCTGGAATTCGACGCTGATTGACGATTCGGGATTGCCGGACGTGGTGAATTGGGACGCTAAGGAGATTCCGCCGCAGGAGCTTCCGGATGACGTGCTGCTGTTTCTGCTGAACAGCCGGTACTGCGAGGTGGATCAGCTTTCGGCGATTGCAGTGGAGCTGTTTGGGAGTGTTGCGCCGGGATGGAACCGGGTACAGGCGATCTGCGACTGGGTGCAGTCCAAGGTGACGTTTAATTACGGGATGACGCGGCCGACCAAGACGGCTCTGGATGTGTTCACGGAGCGGGTGGGGGTTTGCCGGGATTTTCAACACCTTGCGGTGACATTCTGCCGCTGTCTGAATATTCCGGCGCGCTATGTGGCTGGGTATCTGGGGGATATTCGGGTGCCGCTGCGGCTGCCGATGGATTTCAGTGCCTGGTTTGAGGTGTATTTAGATGGGCAGTGGTGGGCGTTCGACGCGCGGAACAATATGCCGCGTATTGGGCGGGTGCTGATGGCGACCGGGCGGGATGCGGCGGATGTGGCGTTTCTGACTTCGTTTGGCGGCTCGACGATGACCAAGTTCTACGTGGTTTCGGATGAAGTTGTTGAGTCGCCTGCGTAGTTTGAGGCTAACTACCTGCTGACAAGCGATCCGAGGTCAGGCCAAGAATAGGGATTTTGTAGATAGTCGATGCAGCGTGACTGAGCAGGTTCTGATCGTCTTTGGGCAGTGTGTGCAGGTCTCCACCTTCGAAGTAGGTGAGAGCTTTCACTGTTTCGCTGGGCTCAAGGCTGGGGGAGTAGAGTTGGGCTGCTGCGGCTAAACCGTCGTCCAGACGGAGGCCCGACCTGAGGATCGCTGCGATATCAATGTAGTCCTTGGCTTCAATTCGTTGCTGGATCACTTTTAGTTTGGTCGCCAGCAGATCAAGCAAGGAAGCTACCTCGAGAACGCCATCCTCTGTGAGCTCCGGGATTCCAGCGCGGCCATTGGTGATGGACCCGAAGAACGAAATCTTCACGTTGCCTTGAGGGGTAGTGGCCAGAACGCTCAGGGTATCGGGCTGAGTCTGGATGATTCTGGCGGATTGCAGCAGTGGAAAGGTGCGTTCCAGTTGTCGATGATCGAGAGGCTTTTCTGTAAAGAAATCGAAGTCGACAGAAGTTCGATGACCAAGGCGCAGGGCAACAGCCGTTCCGCCATAGAGGACGAAGCCGTTCTTTAGGCTGGGGGCAAGATGCGGCCAAATCGCCTGCTGTGCGGGCGGAAGCGTTTCGAGTCTGGGTTGGAAGCGGCTCATGCAATCTTCCGGGTGGGCATGGCGGGAACGGGAATGCTGCTCTGGTTAGCCAGGCCGAGCCGGTAGTGCCAGTAGTGCCATGAGCGTGCGTTGAGCTGGCCTATCTCGGATTTGGTCAGGACTTCGCGGAGGTAGTTCTCGCCGGTGGCTTGGATCATCGCGAGGACGTCCTCCCAGAGGCCGATGTTCATGACCTGAGCGGCGACACGGTCGGGGAAGAGCATGGCTTCCTGCGGGGTCTTCCACCAGATGTAGCGGGCGGCGAGCTTTTCAAGGCAGGCGAGCGCTTCGGCCGATAATGCAGAGTTGATGCGAATTTGCGTGGAGGCGTCCATGGCGTGCACTCCTGTCTTCATTTTAACAACTTTGCGTGATTTCATTGGGCTTGGCTTGCACTGGTTTGGCCTGAGGGCGTAGGCTTTGGCTATGCCTCGATGTCGATAGTGCCGGTCTGGTGCTTGTGCCGAGGATGTTGTGCGCGCTGAAGTTTGCTGTATCGAGCGCCGGGGTTAGACCCCACTCCTGATCCCCAAAATCCAATCCCAAAATTCGAACCGAAGGTTGAGGTAATTGCTATGAGCATTGCAGCGAGCGTTACGGAGTTGATTGGCAAGACTCCGCTGGTGCGGTTGAACAAGGTGACAGCAGGACTGCCGGGTGAGGTGGTGGTGAAGCTGGAGAGTCAGAACCCGATGAGCAGTGTGAAGGATCGTATTGGTCTAGCGATGATTGAAGCTGCTGAGAAGGCGGGCAAGATCAAGGCCGGCGAAACGATTTTGATTGAGCCGACGAGCGGCAATACGGGTATTGGCCTGGCGTTTATCGCGGCGGTGAAGGGGTACAAGCTGATTTTGACCATGCCGGAGACGATGAGCCTGGAGCGCCGGATCGTTCTGCGCAGCTTTGGCGCGGAGCTGGTGCTGACACCGGGGCCGAACGGGATGAAGGGTGCGATTGCCAAGGCGAATGAGATTCTGGCGTCGACCCCGAAGGGATACATTCTGCAGCAGTTCGACAATGCGGCGAACCCGGCGATTCACTATGCGACGACGGGGCCGGAGATCTGGGCGGACACGGATGGGAAGATCGATGTCTTCATCTCCGCCGTCGGTACGGGCGGGACGCTGACGGGTACGGGGTCGTATCTGAAGGAGAAGAATCCTGCGCTGAAGATCGTTGCCGTCGAGCCTACGGACAGCCCGGTGTTGAGCGGCGGGAAACCGGGGCCGCACAAGATTCAGGGGATTGGCGCGGGGTTTGTGCCTTCGATTCTGAAGACGGAGCTGATCGACGAGGTCATTACCGTCTCGAATGACGAGGCGATTGCCACGGCGAAGCGTTTGCCGCTGGAGGAAGGCTTGTTTGTGGGGATCTCTTCGGGCGCGGCGGTGTTTGCGGCGCTGAAAGTGGCGGCGCGGACCGAGAATGCTGGCAAGCGGATTGTGACGATCATTCCCAGCTTTGGCGAGCGGTATCTTTCGAGCGCGCTGTTTGAGCAGATTCGCGCGGAAGTGCAGGCGTTGCAGGCGCAGCCGGTCACTTTGTAAAGCTAGTGTGAGTGTGGAGTGTGAGTGTGAACGGCTTTGCTTGCTTTTGGCTGGCTATTGTTTAGGTCGCGGAGCTTGTTGTTCACACTCCGCACTCACACTCACACTTCGTCCGGAGGACGCAATGGGGTGGTTTTCGCGGGTGGGGGAGGATATTCGGTCGGTGATGGAGCGCGATCCTGCGGCCCAATCCCGGCTGCAGGTCCTGCTTTGCTCGCCGGGGCTGCATGCGGTTTGGGCGCACCGGGTTCATCACTGGTTGTGGCTGCGGGGATTTCGGCTAACGGCGCGAGTGTTGTCGCAGGCGACGCGCTTCTGGACGGGGGTGGAGATTCATCCGGGAGCAGTGTTAGGGCGGCGATTGTTCATCGATCACGGGATGGGCGTGGTGATTGGCGAGACGGCTGTGGTCGGCGACGATGTGACTTTATATCAAGGGGTTACGCTGGGCGGGACGGGCTCGGAGAAGGATAAAGGGCCGCGGAAGCGGCATCCGACGCTGCGTGACCGGGTGTTTGTGGGCAACAATGCCAATGTTCTGGGCGACATTACGATTGGTGAGAATTCTCGGGTTGGAGCCGGGTCTGTGGTTTTGCGGGATGTGCCGCCGAACTCTACCGTGGTTGGGGTTCCGGCGCATATCGTTTACCGCAATGGACTTAGGGTGCTGATTACCGATCCGCATGAGGTGAAGGATCCGCTTTCAGATGCGCTGATTGCGCTTTCAGAGCGGGTGGCGCGGCTGGAAGGTGAGGCTGCGGTGCCTGAGCATAGCTTTGCGGCTGAGGATGTTGAGCGCGAGGATTACCGGCGGAAGATCGAGATATTGCGGGATTATGTTTCGATGGGTGAGGGAATTTAAAAGACAGGGAATAGGGAATAGGGATTAGAAAACAGCGCCTTGGCCGACCTTGAAGCTTGCGCAATACTTTTGCTATGTTGCGCAATGCATCTCCCACAAAGTGCAATCCGCGTGGTAAGAAGTGCAATCGGTGTGGGATAGTGCGCAATCGGTGATGGGTTTTCTGGACTTTCGATGGGTGTGGGTGAGGCTTAAGTCGCAAAAGGGTTGGTATCCCCTCCTCACGAAGAGCAACAGCAGATTCCCTTCGGTAATGACAAACAAGAAAAGCAAGGGCGAATACAAAAGCAACAGCAGGTCCTTCGACTTCGCTCGGATGTGCTCACTCTCTTGATTCGAGGCAAAGATAACAGCAGGTTCCCTTCGGGAATGACAAACAAGAAAACAAGAGCAACTACAAAGGCAATCGCTGGAGTGCCATGGTTTGGTGTGACGCAGACGGGGGATGCCAGGGGTGGGCCTTGGCGCGTACACTGCGGGTAATTCTCCCAGGGGAACTTGTTCGCCCCGATCAGGTTTGCTTTGCGTCGTCTTGCTGCACTTTGTCTTGCCTTGGTTTCGTGTGCCTGTGTCTGCGTGGATGCGGGGGCTCGGAGTGCGCCTGTGCAGGTGTCGGTGCCGGTGCAGATGCGGTCGGCGCAGTTTACCGTTACGGTGAATGGCAAGGCTCTTGACGTGGCGCATGCGGCGGCGAGCTATGACTTTGTCAACATCGATGCTGCCGGGCCAGTGAAGATTGCCATCACTGCGCGTGAGAGGGGTTTCTGGGACAAGGGTGTGGACGTGCAGCCGTGGCGGCTGGGGATCCGGCCAGTGCGGGCGGGGCAGACGATCACGTTTGGTCTGAAGGATCCAGCGAAGCTCTCTGTAGGTAGACCGGGGGATTTTCTCAATCACGCGAAGATGCTGTTTGTGTTCTTTGCGCGGCCGGTGGCTGCTGCTCCGGGGAAGATGGTCAAGGCGAAGGGGGCGAAGACGGCGTCGCTGGTGCTGGCGCCTGGGGTGCATGTCATACCGGCCGGGATTCACAAGGGGAGCTTGAATCCGAAGAGCGGGGAGACGTATTACCTGGCGCCTGGGGCTGTAGTGCTGGGCAGCATCAATCTCTGGAAAGTCAGCAATGTCAAGATCCTGGGGCGCGGGATCGTTGTGTATGACGGGCCGCAGAATCCTGAGGATGATGACGGCTGGATGCAGAAGCCGGACTGGCATTGCATTGGAGCACTGGAGGCACACCAGGTTGAGATTCATGGTTTGACGTGCGTCGTACGGAGTAGGACGTGGTCGATCCAGATGAAGGATTCCACGAACTTTCTGTATGACGATCTGCGGGTGATCGGCGGGAACCCGGAGAACGCGAACCAGGATGGGATGGACTGGCTAGGTGGCGGCGACACTACGGTGCGGGATTCCTTTTTCCGGGCTTCGGATGATGTGTTTGCGATGCAGGGGAATTGGGATGGGTATGGGCACGATGCGATGGTGGCTCCGGGGCATAACGTGAGCAACATTACCGTGGAGCATAGTGTGCTTTCGACGAGTATCTCGAACATTGTGCGGGCCGGGTGGCCGACGAAGACCTTCAATTCGCGGAACTTCACGCTGAAGGATTCGGACATTCTGCATGGCGGGATCGGGTCTTGCGGGTTGCCGTTTGCGCTGTTTACGTTCTGGGGAGCGGACGGGGCTAAGGGGGACCACTCGGGGTATACGTTTGAGAATCTGCGGATGGACGACTGGTATTCGCTGATGCAGATGGAGCAGGAAGAGCCGGGGCTGCATGGGTTTACGTTCCGCAATGTATGGGCGCTGGAGCAGCCGCCGCTGGTGAATTCGCGGCTGGTGGGGCAGGTGAAGGATGTTCGGGTGGAGAACTTGAAGTATGGACAGGCGGTGGTGGGAAACAATTCGCAGTTGCCGGTGGATGTGAGTGGTGGTGCGCAGACGCCGGTGTATGCACAGGGGAACCGGGCGGTGCGGGCGGCCTTTCATGTGACGCCGGCGGTGCTGGAGCCTGGGGTCCGTGCGGATTTCACCGCAGATACGACGAGCGATCCGAAGGCGAAGTTTACGTGGCTGTTTGGGGATGGGACTACGGCGATCGGTCGGCATGTGAAGCACAAGTTCGCGGATGCGCAGGGGACGGAGCTGGACGGCGGGAGCAGTACGGGGACGGGACGGTACCGAGTGCTGCTGCATGTCGAGGATAAGGCTGGGCACCAGGACTGGGCGGCGCAGAACATAACGGTGGTGGGACGTTGGAAGACTGCGCAGGATCGGGCGAGCGACTCGATGGGAACGGCTGGGCTGGAGTTCCAAGTGTATCCGGGGACGTGGCCTTCGTTGCCTTCGTTTGCGCGGCTGACACCGGTGGGTAATGGCGTCGCGGCTAATTTTGCGGCGGCGGAGACGGGCGGGTTTACGCGCTACGCGACGGCGTATGACGGGTTTATCCATGTTCCGGCGGATGGCGGCTACAGCTTTCACCTGATGGCTCGGGATGGGGCGCGGCTGGTGATTGATGGGCAGGTAGTGGTGCAGACGGGGCTGCCGTTTGGTGAGGTTTGCGGATCTCCCCAGAATGCGATGCGATATGCAGTGGGGTCGATCGGGTTGCGGGCGGGACGGCATGTGCTGCATGCGGAGTCGCTGCAGTCGGTGAGCTCGGGGAGCCCGCGGGTGATGTGGGAAGGGCCGGGGATTGGGTTGAGTGATGTTCCGGATAAGGCGCTCAGCCATACGAATGTGGCGGCGGCGCGGCCTGCGAGCCCGCGAATCAGTGCGATGAAGCCTTGAGGCAGGGAACAGGGAACAGAGAACAGAGAATACGGAACAGGGAGGACTCTGATGCCTGTTTCTTCGATTTGGAGTGTCGTTTTTCTCCCTAGCATAAAGATGCTTGTGCAATCTTGAGCAGACTAATTTTGGCCTTGCGAGTTGCTCAATACAGATCAGTAAGAGGGTTTTGTGGGGCGTAGGTTATGAGAACCATAGGCGTCGGCCTGGACAGGTTTGGAGTGGTTTCCATGCCTTCTGAACGTCGCATATGGAACGGGGCTGCAGATAGCGACCCTGTCTGAATTTCATTTCATCCTTTGAAGGGTGAACCAAGGAGATTTCTGATGGCTGATACAACGACCACGAGCACACACGATCACGCTGAAGGCGCAGTTCACCAGGTCAAGGGCGCGATCAAGGAAAAGATCGGTCAGTTGACCAACAATCCTGACCTTGAAGCGGAAGGCACGGCCGAGAAGTTCAACGGCAAGGTTGAGGAGAAGGTTGGCGACGTCAAGAAGGTTTTCGAGAAGTAGTCCAGATGGGTTGATTTCGCAGGAGCAGAACGATGGAGGGTCGGCATTCGTGCCGGCCCTTCATCGCGTTTGTGCTTACTTCCTGCGCAGGCTGGAGGCGCGGATGACGAGGTTGGGTTTGATGACTTCGGATTTGGGGCGCTTCACTTCTTTGGTGTGCGCGAGTGATAGCGCAAGAGCGGCTGCGCGTTCGCCGATGATTTCCGCGTGCTGATCGATGGTGGTGAGCGGGACGCGCAGGAAGTCGGAGTAGGAGAGATTGCCGCAGCCTACGATAGCGATGTCTTCGGGGATGCGGAGGCCGGAGTCGAGAATGGCCCGAATGGCACCGATGGCGATGGGGTCATTGAAGCAGAAGATAGCGTCGGGGCGCGTTGGATTGTCGAGGAGCTGCTTGGTAATTTCGTAGCCGGTGCGTTCGCCGAGGTAGTCGCCGGTGGGACCTACCGAAACGAGGTGGCCGGGGAGGGGAACGCGGTTGTGTGTGGCCAAAGCCTGCTGATAGCCTCGGGCGCGGCCGTCTGCGGTACTGACCTGGGGTCCGCGGATGTGGGCAATGTGCTGGCAGCCCTGTTCGATGAGGTGGTTGGTGGCGAGGAGACCGGCCTGCTCGTCATCGACGCCGACATAATTGGCTTCCAGGCCAGCGAAGCAGCGGTCGAGGAGGACGTAGGGGGCCTTTTGTTCTTCGATGCGGCGGAAGCTGTCGATGGTCCATTGCGAGGAGGCGATGAGTAGAACGTCGACGCGGCGAGCGAGGAGGTGTTCGATCTCCTGCTGCTCGAGTTCGGGGTCTTCCGACGAGGACGAGATGAAGAGGCTGTAGCGCTGTTCGCGGAGCTTTTCGGAGAGGGTCTTGGCGATCTGCGCGAAGAAGGGATGGAGCAGGTCGGGAACGACGAGGCCAACGGTCCAGCTCCAACCGGTGGAGAGCGAGCGGGCGGCCAGGTTGGGTTGGTACTTGAGCTCCTTCATGCGCTTGAGGACGCGGGAGCGGGTTTGTTCGCCGATATCGGGGTGGTTGCGGAGGACTTTCGAGACCGTAACTACGGAGAGGCCTAGTTCGCGAGCGATATCCTTCATCCGTACTGGCATCGATTTGGTTACTCCTTGTGTGAAGTGCTGGCGGGGATGTCCAGACCTTTGCTGAATCTTTGAATACTATGGAAGGCCGCTGAGCTTCGCTTTCTGACCACTATCGTAGCACCGGATAAATATGTCTGGCTCTGGTTGATTTCGGGGTGGCCGATTGTGGGCATCGATGGTGACAACCGGGCGGGTAGGGGAGCTGACGCGGTCCCACACGGTGCGATCCAAGTCGCGACGGACGGTTGCCTGTAAGATTTAATGGCGCGAACCTATGTTTTCACTGAGCGGTTTTTCTTCCTGCAACGTCTGATGAAGAACACCAGGTAACTTGTGTTGCTCTGCTTCAATTTCTGATTTGCATTGATAGCTCGAACTACCGATTCCCATGCTGAGGAGTGGTTGGCTCTGTTATGCGATTTTTTCGATGTAGTGTGTCTTGGGCCTGTTCTCTTGTTGTTGCGGCTTTCTGTTTGACCACCTTATCTCATGCGCAGTCGCCCGTTACCGGTGCGAGTTCCGCCTCTACGGGCGGACTTGCCGGGAGCATTACCGATCCTGAGGGTGCGGTGATTCCGCAGGCTACGGTAACGGTGACGCGTGCGGGCACCGCTCCGGTGAAGACGGCTGCGGATGAGCTTGGGCGCTACTCGGTGGCGGGACTCACGCCGGGTGTGTATTCCGTTGAGGCTTCTTATGAGGGGTTCCGCACTCTGCGCAAGGACGGGGTGCGAGTTGCGGCGGGGAGTGTGGTGCGGCTGACGCTCGCGCTGCAGATTGAAGTGGCGCAGCAGCAGGTCGAGGTTTCCGGCGATGAGGTGGATTCGAGCCCGGAGAAGAACGGCGGGGCAATTGTGCTGAAGGGCAAGGACCTGGATGCGCTGTCGAATGACCCGGATGAGTTACAGATGCAGTTACAGGCGATTGCTGCTTCTGATCCTGAGTCGGGGTCGCAATTTTATGTCGATGGTTTCTCGGGCGGTAAGTTGCCGCCCAAGTCGTCTATTCGGGAGATACGGATCAATCAGAATCCCTACTCGGCGCAGTATGACCAGTTGGGATTTGGGCGCATTGAGATCTTTACCAAGCCTGGAACAGACAAGTTTCATGGATTTCTATTTACGTTGGGGAATGATTCTGCGTTCAATACGCGGAATCCGTTCGTGACGACTGAGCCGGGGTATTACTCGTATTTTCTGGATAGCAATGTGAACGGGCCGATTACGAAGCATACTTCTTACTTCGGCGACGTGTTTGCGCAGAATGCGGTGAATGAGTCGATTGTGAATGCGGTGATTCTGGACCCGACGACACTGGCGCAGGTGCCTTTTACGCAGTCGGTATCGAATCCTACGAATAACCTTGACGGCTCAATTCGGTTGGACTGGGCGGTGGGTAAGGTGCAGACGTTAAGTTTGCGCTACGAGATTCATCGCATGACGCAGACGAACGGGGGAGTGGGGCAGTTCTCTCTGGCTTCGCAGGCGTTTAATACGAACAATCTTGGGCAGGTGCTGCAGTTCAGCGATACGCAGGCGTATGGCGCGAAGGTGGTCAACGAGACGCGCTTTCAATACACGCGGGATCGCAATAGCCAGGTAGCTCAGTCGACGGGACCGACAATTGCGGTGCAGGGCGCCTTTACGGATGGTGGAGCTGAGACGGGGACGTTTCGCGATAACCAGGATCATTACGAGTTCCAGGATTACCTACAGATCGCAGAAGGCAAGCATGATTTGAATGTGGGCGGGCGGCTACGCTGGCAGCGCGATGCGAATGAGTCTACGGCGAACTTCAATGGGCAATACACGTTTACATCTCTGGGGGCTTATCAGATCACGGAGCAGGGTTTGCGCGATGGATTAACGGGCGCGCAGATTCGCGCTGAGGGTGGCGGGGCCAGCCAGTATACGCAGACGAAGGGAACGCCGAAGATCGCTGTTTCGCTGTTCGATGTGGGGCTGTATGCGGAAGATAACTGGAAGGTGAAGCCGAGCATTACGCTGAGTTATGGGATGCGGTTTGAATCGCAGACGGATATTCATGATCGTGCGGATTTTGGACCACGGGTGGCGGCTTCGTGGGCGATCAGTGGTGGGAAGAACAAGCCGCCACGGGCTGTGGTTCGCGGCGGGTATGGGTTGTTCTATTCGAGGTTTGCATCGGGGAACGTGTTGCAGGCGGAGCGGCAGAACGGAGTTACAGAGAGCGCTACGGTGGTGAACAATCCGGACTTTTTTCCGGCGGATTGTGTGACGACTCCTTTAGCTTGCGTGGGAACGGATACAACGACTGGTTCGCCGACGATCTACAAGATCAATCCGCAGATTCGCTCGCCTTATGTGATGATGGCCGGCATTGGTGTGGATATGCCGGTGACGAAGTTCGCTTCGCTCTCGGCGAACTACATGTATGCGCGGGGTGAACATCTCTTTCTGACGCGCAACATCAATGCGCCGTTGCCGGGGACGTATGATCCTCTCGACCCTACGAGCGGGACGCGGCCGTTGGGAACGAACGAGAATATCTACGAGTTTGAGTCGGAGGGCGCTTCGGCGCGGCACCGGCTGGTGTTGAACGGGAATATTCATGCTAAGAATGCCGGGCTGTTTGGGTATTACATGTTGAGTGATGCGAAGGCGAATACCTCGGGGATCGGGACGTTTCCTTCGAATGGGTATGATCTGCACGCTGACTACGGACGGGCTTCCAATGATCTGCGGAGCCGTATGTTTCTGGGTGGGTATACGCGGCTGCCGTACAAGTTCTCGTTGAATCCGTTTCTTGTTTACCAGTCGGGGTCGCCCTTCAACATTGTGGTGGGGCAGGATCTGAATGGGGATACGCAGTTCAATGACCGGCCTTCGTTTGCCACGGATTTGACGAGGGCCAGCGTGTACAAGACGAAGTATGGGAACTTTGATGCGGACCCGATTGCAGGGCAGAAGCTTATTCCGATCAACTATGGCAAGGGGCCGGGCTTGTTCCTGGCGAACCTACGACTGGTCAGGGATTTTTCATTTGGGCCTGTGATTCCAGATCCTGCGCCGCCACCGCCACCTGCGGATGCTAAGAAGGCTGATGATAAGAAAGCTGATGACAAAGCGACTGACAAGGCCTCCGACAAGACTGAGGTCAAAGGTGACAAGACGGAGGCTAAGGTCGAGTCGCCTCCCGCTCCTAAGCCTGCAGCTAAGCCGGTGAAGAAGGAGATTGAGCGCCGGTACAACCTTGGGTTTGGCATCTCAGCGAATAACGTAATCAATCATGTGAACCTGGGGCCGCCGGTGGGGGTTCTGGGATCGCCGTTGTTTGGCAAGTCGACTTCGCTGTCGACGGTGTTCGGGGGCGGGCCGGCGAATCGTGCTGTGAATCTGGAGATGTTCTTTCGGTTCTAGAGCGCTGCTTTGGTTGCGACTCATGAGGGAGGCAACAGCAGGTTCCCTTCGGAGTGACAAACATAAAAGGAAGAGCAATAGCTGACCATAGGTGGCAGCTCGATGCGCATACACTTGTCTGGTATGAGTGCTGCGATTGAGTTTCGCGATGTTTGTTATGTGACGGCGCAGGGGCGGGTGCTGCTGGATCATATCTCGCTGGCTCTCGAAGAGGGGACTACGACTGCGATTCTGGGGCGGAGCGGATCGGGTAAGACTACGCTGATGCGGACTGTGAATCGCATGATGGAAACGGCGACTGGCGAACTGCGCGGCGAGGTGCTGGTGGCTGGCCGGAATGTGCGCGATGAGGATGTGATTGCGCTGCGGCGCGGCATTGGGTATGTGATCCAGGAGACGGGGCTGTTTCCGCACTTTACTGTTGAGCGCAATGCTGGTGTGGTGCTTGAGGCCAAGGGTGTTGCGAAGGATGAGCGAAGGCGGCGAACGCATGAGCTGCTGGCTGCTGTGGGTCTTGAGCCGGGGAGCTTTGGTGCGCGGTATCCGAAGCAGCTTTCGGGTGGGCAGCGGCAGCGGGTGGGGCTGGCGCGGGCGCTGGCTGCTGAGCCACAGATACTCCTGATGGATGAGCCTTTCGGAGCGCTTGATCCGATGACCCGGGCTGAGATGCAGGACATGCTGCGGGAGCTGATGAAGCGGCTCAAGAAGACTGTGCTGCTGGTGACGCATGATCTGGATGAGGCGCTGTTTCTGGCGGATCGCATTGTCCTTCTGCATGAGGGGCGGGTAGTCGCGGATCTTGCTGCTGGTTCGTTTCTGGCTTCAGAGGATGTTGAGGTTCGGGCTTATGTTGGCGCGTTTCATCGTGGTGCCCAGAAGGCCAATTCTGGCGCGGCGGTGGCGCTATGAATGGAGAGTTCTTTTCGCAGTTTGGTGGAGAGATAGGCACACTTACGCTGGAGCATCTTTGGCTGACGGGTGCGGCGATGCTGCTGGCTGCGCTAATTGCTGTGCCGGTGGGGATTTGGCTTACGCGTCGGCCGCGATGGGCTAAGCCGGTGATTACGGTTGCGAACGTCTTGCAGACGATTCCTTCGCTGGCGATGTTTGGGTTTCTGCTGCCACTGCCGTGGCTGGGGGATCGGGCGGCGCGGATTGCGATAGTGGCGCTGACGGCTTACGCGCTGTTGCCGATTTTGCGCAATACGTATGCGGGGATTCGTGGGATCGATCCGGCGGTGATTGAGGTGGCGCGGGCGCTGGGGCTTACCGACTGGCAGATGCTGTGGAAGGTGGAGCTGCCGCTGGCGGCTTCTTTTCTGCTGGCGGGGCTCCGGACGGCTACTGTGACCTGTGTGGGGATTGCGACGATTGCGGCGGCTGTGGGCGCGGGCGGGTTGGGGGAGTTGATCTTTCGTGGGGTGGCGTCGGTGGATAACCGGCTGGTGCTGGCGGGGGCGATTCCTGCGGCGCTGCTGGCGCTGGCGGCGGATGCTGGGCTGGGGCTGCTGGAGCGGCGGTTTCAGGTGGGCTCGCGGTGAAGGCGCGACTACTGCTAACTGTACTGTTGGTGCTGCCGCTGGGGTTGATTTCGTGTGCGCCGCCGCGGCCGGATCATCCTGTGATTGGGGCGAAGAACTTTACTGAGCAGGTGGTGCTGGGGGAGTTGCTGGCGCAGGAGATTGAGGCCAAGGCTCACTTGAAAGTGGAGCGGCGGTTCTATCTGGCGGGGAGCTATATCTGCCAGCAAGCTCTCGTCTCGGGGCGCATCGATGCGTATGTTGAGTACACGGGGACGGCCCTTACGGCGGTGCTGAAGCAGCCGCTGGATCGCGATGCTGCTTCGGTGCGGCGGACGATTCGTGGTCTTTATGCTTCGCGGTATGACGTTACGATGGCTGAGCCGCTGGGATTTGAGAATACCTTTGCGATGGTGATTCGTGGGGATGACTCGCGCAGGTTGCACGTGACTACGTTGAGCGAGGCTGTGCCTCATGCTCCCGAGTGGCGGCTGGGGGTGGGGTATGAGTTTGAGCAGCGGCCGGATGGGTTGCAGGGGTTGAGTAAAGCTTATGGCTTACACTTTGCTTCGGCGCCGCGGACGATGGATCTTGGGCTCTTATACCGGGCGCTGAATGCGCATCAGGTGGATATGATTGCGGCGAATTCCACGGATGGGCCGATTGCGGCTTTTGGGTTGACGGCGCTGGTGGATGACAAGCACTACTTTCCGCCGTACGAGGCGGTGCCGCTGGTGCGGGCTGAGGCGTTGGGGCGATGGCCGCAGATGCAGGTGGCGCTGGATGCTTTGGCTGGGCGGGTGACGGCGGATGACATGCGGGCTATGAACGAGCAGGTCGATGGTCTGCATCGGGATCCGGCGGTGGTGGTGCGGGAGTTTCGGGGGCGGCGGGGGCTCTAAGCAGGGAACAGGGAACAGGGAATAGCAAGCAACTACAACTGCAAAAGACAACTGCAACTGTGTGTTCTTCGACTCCCTATGCTTCATTCGGGGTGGCAATACTTGTTTGATCTGAGATGAGAGGCGAGAAGCAGATTCCCTTGAGGGGAATGACAGAGAGAAAGGCAAGTACAACGGCAAGAGCACAGCAGATTCCCTTCGGGAATGACAAACGACAATGCAAGGGCAACGGCAAGAACAACAGTGGATTCCCAGAGGGAATGACAGAAAGAAAAGCACGGGCAAATGCAAGAACGATTGCACTTACCTGGGGGCTGTCGGAAGTTGCTTCTTCATGGTCAGGCGGTTGGTGCCGTTGAGGGATGTGTAACTGATTTCGTCCATCAGGTCGTGCATGATCTGGAGACCTCTGCCGCTTTCGGAGAGGGTGGCGCGGCTGGTGGTGCTGTCTTCCTCCGGCGCGCCGTGGATCAGGCGCTCGATCGCCGGGACGGGCATGGGTTTGCCGGTATCGCTGATTTCGAAGTGGAGATAGATACCGACTTCCAGGACTTGTACAGTAACAATGTGGCCTGCTTCGCACTGGTAAGCATGGCGGACGGCGTTGGTGGCGGCTTCGACAACGCACAACTCGGCTTCATGCGCCGCTGTCTCGTCGAGGCCGAGCTGGCGGCAGACGGCGTTGATTGCGACGGCTACGAGGGAGACGTCGTGGAGGTCGCTTTCGATGCTGAGTGTTAGGTGGTTCACCGGCACTCCTCGGAGCTTGCGAGTCTTGTCAGCTGGGCTTAGGCGAGGGTGGAGACGGCTTCTTCGGCGGTTGGGAACAGGCGGAAGACTTTGTCCATGCGGGTGAGCTTGAGCATGTTCGAGACGGAGTCTTTGGCGCCGGCGAGGACGAGCTCATCGTCGGTGCCCATGGCTTTGAGGCTGCCGATGAGTGCGCCAAGGCCTGTCGAGTCGATGAACTTGACCTCGCTGAGGTCGAGTACGATGACGTGGTGGCCCTGGGCGATGTAGTTGACCATGCCTTCCTTGAACTGCGGAGCGATGTCGGCAACGATGCGGCTTTCGAGGACTTTGACGACGAGGACTTTACCTTCGGTGCGATCTTCAAACTTCATGGGTTTCTCCGGTTCTGAACTGGCGTCGCTCGTGGTGGCGGCGCGCTTCTTTGAGTGAGTTGTGTTCCTGGCAGAATTCGATGGCCAGGAGAGAAATATCGTCTTCGAATTCCTCTGAGCCGTGCCATTTCCTGAGCTGCTGTAAGACTCCGTCCAGCAAATCCTGGAGGGGGTAGGCGGCACATAGATCAAGATACGCGAGGAGTCTGCGCTCCCCAAAGGGTTCTTCCTGGGCGTTGGCGCATTCGGTGACGCCGTCGGAATAGAGGATGAGCCGGTCGCCCCTGGCTACGGGGATCTCGAAGCAATCGAGCTCCATCTTGGGCCATAGGCCGACGGGCATGCCGCCTTCGCCCAGGATGCCGGCTGGTTCTCCGCGGCGAAGGAGGATGGGGCCGGGGTGACCGGCCTGGGCGATGCGGACGGTGGAGGCCTGGGTGTCGAAGAGGCCGTAGATCATGGTGAAATAGCGGTCGTCCTTGGACTGGAAGCGGCGGTTGAGTTCGCGGACGGCGTCGCAGGGGCAGAGGACTTCCGATCTGCCGGTGTCCTGGTTGTAGCGTTTGAGCGGGCTGCCGTGGGTGGCCTCGGGGGTGAGCATCATGCTGAGGGTGACGGAGAGCATGGCTGCGGGAACGCCGTGGCCGCAGACGTCGAGGAGGTAGAAGCCAATTTCGCGATCATCGAGGGAGAAGATGTTGAAGATGTCCCCGGCGATATAGCCGCAGGGTTGAAGGCGCCAGGCACATTCGAGGCCGTGAGCGCGCTGGACGGGTTGGGGGAGGAGCCGTTGCTGCATCCACGCTGCGGCCTTCAAGTCATCTTGTACGAGCTGGTGGGCGGATTGGAGCTGGGTGTTGGTCTGGGCTAGTTCGCGGTTCTTGTCGGCGAGGCCTTGTTGCAGGCTTAAGACGCGTTCGCCTGCCCGGACCTTGACGCGGAGCTCTTCGGGGCTGATGGGTTTGACGAGGAAGTCGTCTGCGCCTGCGTCCATGCCTTCGATCAGGTCTGACTTTTCGCCCCGCGAGGTGCAGAGGATGACATAGACGTAGCGGTCAAGATTGGCGGAGCGGATTTTGCGGCAGAGGTCGACTCCGGCGAGGTTGGGCATCATCCAGTCGCTGACGACGAAATCGATGCCGCCCTGTTGGACGAGTTGCCAGGCGAGAAGGCCGTCGGTGGCTTCGATAACCTCATGCCCCTGGGAGGCGAGCAGCATGGAAAGGATGCTACAGGCAATGGGGTCGTCGTCAACGAGCAGGATTTTCAAGGTAACAGTTCCACGGTAACGGGCGGAAGTACTGAGCAATCGTAACCTCCGCGGTAGAAAAATGTAAGTGCAAGGGTATACTTAGGTTCGAGATTGCGCAGCTTCGCTGTGATTCGCGCAAAAAACTGTTCTGAAGGCAGGATTCCGTGACTAAGACTGCGCAGCCGCTCTGGAAATTGCTTGGCATTTTGTACAAACCGCATCCCTGGCATGGAGTCTCGCCGGGAGAAAACGTTCCTGAAGAGCTGCAGTGCTTCATTGAGACGGTGCCTACGGACACGCTGAAATACGAGATCGACAAGGTTTCGGGATATCTGAAGGTGGACCGGCCGCAGAAATACTCGAATACGTGTCCTGCGCTGTATGGGTTTGTGCCGCAGACGTATTGCGGTGAGGGTGTGGCGGCGTTTTCTTCGGAGAAGATTGGGCGAGCGGTGGTGGGCGACGGCGATCCGCTGGATATCTGCGTGCTGACCGACCGGCAGATTCCGCATGGCAACATCCTAGTCGATTGCATTCCGATTGGCGGGTTACGCATGGTGGACAACGACGAGGCCGACGACAAGATGATCGCGGTGTTGAAGAACGACGCGACGTACGGGACCTGGACGGATATTTCGGACGTACCCAAGCGTGTTTTGGACCGGCTGCAACACTACTTTCTTACGTACAAGCAGGCGCCGGGATCGACTGAGAGCGTATGCGAAATCACGCATGTGTATGGGCGCGATGAGGCGCATGAGGTGATCCGGCGGAGCATGGCGGATTACGAGACGCGGTTCGGGGATCTGGAACAGATTCTGGATGCGGCGCTGAGCGTGATGAAGTAAGCTGTAGGCCTGTCTGACTGATTTTTGGGCTCAGAGCTTCTCTTGTCTCGGGAGTGGCCTGCGGTGGTGTTTCCTGCGCACAATTTGACTTTGACGCGGCGGGCGTTTTTCTGTGCCCTGGGAATGGCTGCGGCGGTGCAGGCTGCGAGACGCATTGGGCTGGCGCAGGGCCGTCGAACTAAGATTGTGCTGCTGTTGTCTGGGGTTGTCAACGATGGCGGCTGGGGGCAGTTGGCGTTTCAGGGATTGCAGCGTTTGAAGGCGGATGAGCGCTTTCAGACTGCTTATGCGGAGAACGTGGGCCTGGCGCAGATGCAGCAGGTGGCGCGCGGGTACTCCGATGATGGCTTTGATCTGATTCTGGGCCATGGGTTTGAGTTCAGCAGTGCACTGGTGGACGTGGCGCCGGATTATCCTTCCCAGAATTACTTCGTTACGAGCTATCTTCCTCAACCCCGGGTGCCGGGGAACATCCTGTTTGTGAACATGGAGTACTTCGACGCTGCTTATGCTGCGGGGACGCTGGCTGCGCTGATTTCCGAGCGCGGGAAGATGGTGGGCTTTGTGGGTGGTGGGGATGACTCGACGCAGCAGAGGATGCGCAAGGCGTTTATTGCCGGCGCAGAGCGGGCGGTGCCGGGGATCAAGGCGCTGGGGATTTTGACGGGCGACTATGACAATGCGGCGAAGGGGCGCGAGGCTGCTTCGACGCTGGTGGGCAATGGCGCGGATGTGATCTGGCATGCCGCGGATGTGACGGGGCTGGGGGCGATCCAGGGGGCAATTCAGGGGGCGGGGGCGGGGAAGGTCAAGGTGATGGGTTGTTACTCCGATCAGACAAGTCTTGCTCCGGACCGCATGGCTACGAGCTTTCAGATCAACCTCGATGGCATGGTGACGACTGTTGCGAATACCGTGGCGCAGCGGACCTTTTCTGGCGGGCGAGAGTGGCAGCCTACGGTGGACAGGATGTGGCTGCTGAAGGCTGGGGTGCACGGGGATCACAATCCCACACTGGTTTCTGCGAGTGCGTGGGCTGGCTTTCAAAAGGTTTGGCGGGATCTTTCGGCGCGGCGGATTGATGTTGATGCGATTGTTGGGACGTCGTAAGGAAACAGCAGATTCCCTTCGGGAATGACAGAAAGAAGAACAAAAGCTGAACTGCGGTTGCAACTTGATACAAATCGAATAGTCTATTGCCATTCTTACAGGAGACTTGCGCTGAAGCCAGCGGTTGAAATGCGTGGCATCGTGAAGCGTTTCCCCGGCGTTGTTGCCAATGACAGCGTAGACCTCACTTTGGGTGCTGGCGAGATCCATGCGCTGCTGGGTGAGAATGGTGCCGGCAAGAGCACGCTGATGCAAGTCCTGTATGGATTTCACCGTATGGATGCTGGGGAAATCCGCATTGCGGGCGAGCCTGTCGAGATACATAGTCCCAAGGATGCGATTGCGCTGGGCATTGGGATGGTGCATCAGGAGTTCATGCTGGTGCAGCCGATGACTGTGGTCGAGAACACGATCCTTGGTCTGCGCGGTGGGCTGGGGTTGAGGCTGCGGCAGTCGGCTAAGCGCATTCGCGAGTTGAGCAAGCAGCATGGGTTGGCTGTGGATCCGGATGCGGTGGTGGGGACGCTACCGATTGGGGTGCAGCAGCGGGTGGAGATATTGAAGTTGCTGTATCGCGATGCTCGTGTGTTGATTCTGGATGAGCCTACGGCTGTGCTGACTCCGCCTGAGAAGGATCTGTTGTTTGCTGTGTTGCGCGGACTGCGGGAGCAGGGACGGTCGATTGTGATTGTGACGCATAAGCTGCACGAGATTCTGGAGCTAGCTGACCGAGTTACGGTGATGCGCGATGGGCGTGTGGTGGGGTGTGTGGCTACGCATGAGACGAGCGGTGCGGAGCTGGCGCGGATGATGGTGGGGCGGGATGTGAATCTGCATGTGACGAAGGCGCCTTTAGTGGAAAGCGCGCTGGTGCTGCAGATTCAGGGCCTGCGTGTGATGGATGAGGCTGGGCAAGAGAAGGTTTGTGGCGTGAGCCTCGAGGTGCATGCAGGGGAGATTGTTGGGCTGGCTGGGGTGGATGGGAACGGGCAGTCGCAGCTGGCGCAGGCGCTGATGAATCTTTGTGCAGTACGGCGAGGACGGGTGCTGCTGAAGGGTGAGGATGTTACTGGGCTGAGTGTTGCTGCGCATCGGCGGCTTGGGTTGGCTTATGTGCCTGCGGACCGGCGTGGGATTGGGTCCGTCACTGACATGTCGATTGCTGACAACGCGATTTTGGGTTCGCAGGGGGAGCGCGTGCGTGGGACGTTTCTCGATCGCGTGAAGATTCGGCTGCATGCGCAGGCGTTGGTGACGCGGTTTGGTGTTCGTGGTGTGGGTATCGATATGCCTGCGGGCAAGTTGTCAGGAGGCAATTTGCAGAAGCTGATTCTGGGGCGTGAGGTGATGCGGGAACCTGCGGCGATGGTGGTGGAGCAGCCTACGCGCGGGTTGGATGTTGGGGCTATCGAAGCTGTGTGGAAGGAACTCCTGCGAGAGCGCGAGAAGGGGACTGCGATTTTGCTGATTTCTGCTGAGCTTGAGGAGTTGATCAATCTTTCGGATCGGATTGCTGTGATATTTGCAGGGAAGATTGTGGGCGTGGTGGATGCCCGGTCGGTAGATATGGATCAGCTTGGGATGATGATGGCCGGTGTGCCTGCTGCCGGTCCCATGAGCGGTGGTGCTGCTTGAGTCGATTGATTGAGCGGAGACTTGTCCCGGCTTCTTCGCCGCTTGCTGTTGCGACGAGTATGGCGGCTGCTGTGGTAGTTGCGCTTGGCCTTGCTGCTCTCTTGTTTTCTTCGTATGGAGCAAATCCTCTTGAGGCTTATTTTGCTTTGCTGCATGAGCCTTTTGCTACGTTGCGCGGGTTTGGGTATGCGTTGGTGAAGGCTTCGCCGTTGACTCTGATTGCCCTGGGAACGATTGTTTGCTGGCGGTCGGGGTTTGGATATCTGGGATTTGAGGGATGCTTTGTGATTGGGGCTGCGGCTAGTGCTTGGCTGGCATTATCCACTGCTCAGAGTGAGTTATCGTCATGGGTGTTTTTCCCGCTGGTTGTAGCGTTGAGCTTTGCTTCTGGGGCGGTCTGGGCAGGGATTGTTGGGTTGTTGCGGGCGCGGTTTGGCGGGAACGAAGTTTTGATTTCACTGATGATGAACTACGTTGCGATTCTGCTGGTGAAGTACCTGGTCTCCGGGCCGATGCGGGCTGCAGGTGGTTTGCCGGAGACGGAGCAGATGCCGCGTGGGACGTGGTTGCCGTTTGTGCTGAGTGGGACGCGGGCTCATGCGGGGATCTGGATTGCTGTTGTTGCCGTGATGTTGGTTTGGGTGCTGTTGCGCAAGACTCCGCTGGGGTTTGAGCTGATTGTGAGTGGGCTGAATCCGAAGGCGGCGCGGTATGCGGGGATTTATGTTGGTGGGCGCTTGCTGGTGGCGGCTGCATTGGGTGGTGGCTTGGGCGCGCTGGCTGGCATGGTGGAACTGCTGGGTGTGCAGCATCGGCTGATGGATGGAATCAGCGGCGGGATTGGTTTTGTGGGGATCATTGTTGCGCTACTGGCGAGGCTGAATCCTCTTGCTGTGTTGCCGACGGCTTTGCTGTATGGCGGCATGACTGTGGGTGCGGATGCGATGCAGCGACGGGCGGGGATTCCTTCTTCGATTACTTTCATTTTGCAGAGTCTGATTGTGCTGCTGGTGCTGGCTAGCCAGTTGCTGCTTCGGTATCAGATTCACTTCTCTGCGCTGCGGCCTGGGCGTGCTGCTTCCGGGGAGTCGCGCGGATGAACTTGCTGAGCTCAGCGTTTCTTGTGACGTGGCTTACTGCGAGCATTCGGCTGGCTGGGCCGGTGCTGATGGCTGCGTTGGGTGAGGTTTTTGCGGAGCGGGCTGGTGTGCTGAATGTTGGCATTGAGGGGACGATGCTGCTGGGGGCATTGGCTGCATTTCTTGCTTCGATCTATGCGGGCAGTGCTTGGTTGAGTTTATTGATTGCGATGCTGGTAGGAGTGGGTGTAAGCCTGCTGCTGGCTTGGATGTACGTCACTGTTCGGGCTAGCCAGGTGGTGGTGGGGCTGGTGTTCAATGTGCTGGCGCTGGGCGTGGCTTCGGCGGTGTATGGGCGGGCGCTGGCGCATGGTGCGATGCCTGAGAGCATTGCTATGTTTCAGCAGGTGCATGTCCCTTGGCTGACTGATTTACCGGTGGTTGGGTCGATTCTCTTTGGACAGAATTTATTGTTGTATGTGACGTTGGCTGTCGTGGTGGTTGCGCAGGCGATTCTGTTTCGAACGCGGTTTGGACTGGCGCTGCGGGCTGCTGGGGAGAACCCTGCTGCGGCGGATGCTGCGGGGATTTCTGTTGCGAAGATGCGGTATGCGGGGACGCTCCTGTCCGGTGCTGGAGCTGGGTTAGCGGGTGGGTATCTGGTGCTGGCGCAGGTGGGCTTCTTTCGCGAGACGATTATCTCGGGGCAGGGGTTTATTGCTCTGGGGATTGTGATCTTTGGGCGGTGGAGTCCTTGGAAGGCGGCGCTGGCAGCGTTTGTTTTTGGCGCTTGCGATGCTTTGCAGTTGTCGCTGCAGTTGCTGGGGACTGTGATTCCTTCGGAGCTACTGCTGGCGCTGCCCTACCTGATTACGATCGTTGCCATTTCCGGGGTGATCGGTGGCAAGGCTGTGCGGCCGGCGGCGTTGATGGTGCCTTATGCGAAGGACGAATAGGCCTATCTCTTAGATTGTCGTGGAGCGCCAGGGGCGGCGTTTGAAGCGGTCTGTGCCAGCGCGCTGGGTCAGGGCGTCTGCGTTGAGCTGCGCCTGGCGACGGATGGCTGTTTCGTTGACGTTGGTGATGACCCCGTCGCGGAGGACGAACTTGCCGTCGATGAGAACGCTCTTGACTTCATGGCCGAGCGCTGAGTAGACGATGGCGGAGACGGGGTGGTGGATGGGGGTCATCCATGGGTTGTCGTAGTCGAGGATGACGATGTCGGCTTTCTTGCTCACTTCGATGGAGCCGATCTCGGCTTCTAGGCCTATGGCGCGGGCACCGTCGATAGTGGCGAGCTCCATGACTTTTTCTGCGGTGATGATGGTGGCGTCGCGGTGCTCGCCTTTCTGTTGAAGGGCGCTCAACTTCATGGCCTGGATGAGGCTGTGGTTATTGCTGCTGGCGGGGCCGTCGGCGGCGAGGCCTACGGTGATGCCGGTGCGCAGCATTTCCGGGATGGGGGCGAAGCCGGAGGCGAGGTACATGTTGCTGGCAGGGTTGTGGGAGACCTTGGTGTCGTGGTGATGCAGGATGCGGATGTCGTGCGTGTTGCATTGCACGCAGTGGACGGCTAGTACGTCAGGGCCGAGGAAGCCGATGTCGCTTAGAAATTCGGTATCGGTGCGGCCGTATTTGGCTGCTGAGGTTTGCATTTCGAAGTCGGTTTCGGCGACGTGGGTGGTGATGAGTACGTGTTCTTCGTCGGCTAGCTTGCGGGTCTGGCGGTAGCCTTCTTCGTCGACGGTCCAGATCATGCAGGGAGCCACGCCTACCTGGACGCGACCGCCGGGCTTGTTGTAGCGGCGGATCTTTTCACGGGCGTCAGCGAGGGCGATTTCGGGTTTTTCGATGAGGGCGCGGGGGACGTCGTACTCTTCGCCGAAGGAGATGAAGCCGCGGCAGACGAAGCCGCGGGTGCCGGTGACTTCAAAGGCTTCGACGACGGCATCGATGAGGTTGGGCTTGGGGTGGGCGTACATGAAGTCGACGATGGTGGTGACGCCGCCGCGGATGGATTCGACGCAGCCGTGGAGGGCGGCGACATGGGCATCTTCCCAGGTGAGGTGGACGGCGCTGGGGCCGGTCATGCAGGTGAACCACTTCTTGAGGACCATGTCGTCGCCAAGGCCCTTGAGGAGAGTTTGGAAGAGGTGGGTGTGGGTGTTGATCATACCGGGCATGAGGATGTGGCCGGAGCAGTCGATGACCTCGGCTTCGTGGAAGCGGGAGGTGAGCTGCTGGCGTGTGCCGATGGCGGCTATGCGGTCGCCCTGGACGCAGACGCTGGCGCCTTCGAGGACTTCGCGCTGGGGATTCATGGTGATCAGCCAGCCGTCGGCGAGGATGTAGCTCATGCTTGTCTCCCGGTGTGATTGCAGGTATTGGCTGGCGCGAAGTCATGTCTGGCCAGTTGGGTGGGGCTCGTTGTGGAACATCGTAGCAGCCGGAATCGAGAGTCTTCAGGATATGTCGAGGTATGGAGGGATATGGTCGAGAAAAAATCATTGGCGGGCTGTCACGATTTTTCGTCTTGTCCTACATATCATCGTGCCGATGAAAAGGGCTGTCATGGCTTTGCAGGGTAAGGCTATGCAAGGCAATCGATGACGGTCCAGGCACACGAGATTCGACAGGCTTCCCCGGTCTGGTGCTCCATGCGGTGCGACGACTCCACTGCATGGAGTAACTAGGCGGACACGGTGTTCCACGCGCGAAGTGCTTGGCGCGGCCCCGCAAAGGCCGCGCCTATTTTTGTTTGTGCGGAGATTTAGAAGGTTGTGGTGAGGCGCAGGTTGAAGCTGCGGGATGGGCCGATGGCGTTGCCGGAGAAGAGGCCGCCGAAGTCGATCACGTCGAGGACGTTGTTGAGATTCTGGCCGTCAGCCTGGATTCGCATCTTGACGCGGTCGGCGCGCAGCAGCTCGGCTCCGGCGGAGGCGTTGACCTGGAAGGATGCCAGGATCCGGCCGCGGTCGAAGTTGATGCGATCGATGATGGCGGGGCCGTATTGCTGAAGGGCCTGATCTTTGCTGCCGCCGAACTGAAACGGAAGGCCGGTGTCGTATTGCAGGCCGCCGGCGAGCCAGAGACGTGAGGTGACCTGATAGCGGGCGCGGCCACGGAGGGTGTTGCGCTGATCCTGCGAGTCAGGGAAATGGCCGGTGAGGGCGGCTGCGGCTGCATCCGCGTCATCGCCGAGGAAGAGGCCGCCGGTGACGGGGTTCCAGACATTGCCGACTTCATAGGAGTAGCTGGCGAAACCGGAGAGGTGATGCCATTCGGGAACGGTGAGCTTGCCTTCCGCGCCGTAGATGATGGCTTTGCGAAAGGAGATGGGGAAGCTGATGGTGGTGCTGTTGATCTGGTCGTCGTCGGCATAGTCGGAGACGACGCGGCGGAAGTAGTTGGCGTCGAGCCGGAGATGGCGGGAGAAGACACTGCTGAGGCCGCCTTCGAAGTAATCGCCTTTGGAGGGCTTGACGGGCAGACGGAGGAAGTCGGTGGGGTCGATGGACTCGACCTGGGTGGAGCTGGAGAGGAGGATGTTCTCGAAAGACGGCGTCTGGAAGATGCGGTCGTAGGAGAAGTGCAGGACGGTATTGATGGAGGGGAGGTAGCGGGCGATGGAGAAGCGTGGCTGAAGACCCCAGTCGTTGAGGATGAGCTGGTAATGGTCGTAGCGGAGGCCGGCAGTGATGGTCCACTTGCCGAGGCGGATGAGGTCCTGGGCAAAGACCGACTGTTCGAGGTCGGGGCGCGAGTCCTGGTAGATGAAGGCGGGACTGTCGTCATCGGCGAGTGCAGAGCAGGATGATCCGAATGGAGCGGCTTCGGCGGTGCTGGGGCCGGCTTGACGAGATATATGGGCGACGCTGTCGCTGTCACCGGTCTCGTCTTCGGTGGTGGTGTAGCAGGTGTTTTCGTGGAGGAATAGGTTGTCGGATTCAGCGCCGAATTTCCACTCCTGGCGGCCATGGTCGATGGTCGCGGTGGCCTTGAAGTAGCCCTCGCGGAAGGAGTTGTGCTGGTTGACGTAGACGGGGATGGACTCTGGATTGGAGTAGAAGTCGTTGGAGTTGTCGCGGACCATCCCGTAGAGGTTGCCCATGGCGTTGGGGGAAAAGGTGTGCTGGTAGCTGGCGATGCCCATGGTTTCTACGTTGTCGGCGTTCTGACGTTGACCGGCGGCCTGCTGCAGGAGTTCGTTTGGGATGTCGTAACGGGAGAGTTCGTGTCGGACGCTGAGGCTTAGCTTGTCGTTGGGGGTGAGGTCGCGGCGGAAGTTGATGGCGAAGTCGCCCAGGGTGCCGGTATTGGAGTAGTTCTGCGTGACTACGGGGTTGAGGTAGTGGTCTGTGCGGCTGCCTTCGGCGCTGGCGGCAAGGGTGTTGCGGCCCCAGGTGTACTGGGCGCTGCCGAAGGAGCCAACGGAGTCAAAGCTGCCGCCGTAGTTGGAAAGCTGGCCGTGGAAGCCGGGGTCGGAGTCTTGCTGGGTGTTGATTTCGACGATGCCGCCCATCTTGCGGCCGTATTCTGCGGGGAAGCCGGCGGTGTAGATGGTGATGGACTTGATGTCGTCGGCTTCTATCTCGGGACCAAAGCTGGGCGACCGGTCATCGGTAAGGGGAATGCCGTCGATGACGAACTGGGTCTGGTATTCGGAGCCGCGGGGGTGGAGGACGGCGTTGCCCTCGTAGAGCCAGCCGGGCTGAGAGTTGACGATGTCCTGGATAGAGCGGCCGGGGATGGAGCCGAGGCGGTTTTCGATGTCCTGGGTGCCGATCTGGCTGGTGGCGCCGGACTGGCTGGTGTTCAGGAGCGTGTCGTCTGTGGTTACCTCTACGGACTGGGATATGGAGGAGAGTTTCAAGCGCAGTTGGGCGTGAACGGGAATTGAGGATTGGATATTGAAGGCTTCGGAGAATGGTGTGAAGCCGGGCTGCTGGATTTCAACGCGATAGAGGCCGAAGGGCAGGTGTTCGAGGGCGATGTGTCCGTCGCTGTCTGCGGTGAGGTTGCTGTTGTAGTGAGCGCTTTCGCTGACGATATGGACGGTGGTCTTGACTGCCGCGCCTGCGGAATCCGTGATCTTGAGTTGCAGTTCTCCCTGGTTCGCCTGGCCGAACGCGGGCAATGCGAAGGAGAGAAGGAGGAAGGCAAATTTGTTCATGCGAGAGTAGACCGCCGTTGGGGAGTGGGCTGCGGGTGCTTGAGATTGCGTCGAATCAGAATGCTTCTCTCTTGCATATTCCAATTCGGCGGTTTTTGTTCAGACTATTTTGATGGGGCGGACCGCGATTGTTGATCTCTGTCCCGTTTCAATGCATCGAGCGCAGTTTGGAGGAACGATGGATCTGGCGGCCGATTATGATTGCGGATAGGAGCTGGATACCTCTTGATGTCATCGCCCAAACCTGATTCCACCACTGCGCCGAGTCTGCTTACGCTGATCGGGAGCCGGAGAGTGGAGGTCGCGTCCGACCTGGAGCGCGAAGTCGTTGCGCTCTATGACGGCTATCGCACACGGCTGCTGGCTTACGTGGGCGCGTTCGGGATTACCGGGCATGACAGTGAGGAGATTGTGCAGGAGGTGTTCCTGGCGCTCTTCCGCCATCTGTGTATGGGCAAGTCGCGGAGCAACCTACGCAGCTGGCTATTTCGCGTGGCGCACAACCTGGCGCTGAAGCAGCGACAGGTAGATCAGCGCTGGTATGCCGGGGCAGGACAGAGTGTTCAAGACGTCGAGGATCATTGCGATCCTTCGCCGAACCCCGAGGAGCATGCGGTTTCTGCGCAGCGGCAGCGGCTGCTTTCTTCGGTTGTGAGCGCATTGCCCGAGCAGGACCGGATGTGTTTATATTTGCGCGCGGAGGGTTTGCGGTACCGGGAGATTGCGAATGTGCTTGGGATTTCGCTTGGCTCGGTTTCGATTTCTTTGACGCGGTCGATGGCGCGTCTGCTTCGGGCAGATGAAGCGCGCAGGCCAGGTACAACGGCATGAGAAGGCTTATTGCATCGGCGCATTTAACGGACAAGCAGCTGCTTCTTCATCTGGATGATGAGCTTGCGCTGGGTGATGCGTCTCGCGTGCGAAGGCATGTAGACGATTGCCCTCAATGTTGGGCTCGGCTGGAGGCGATGCGGCTGGTGTCTGCCGATGTTGAGCAGGAGTATGCCGGAGCGAACCATGTTGTGCACGATGCTTCTGGTCCGCGAGCCTTATTAAGGGCGCGTCTTGCTGAGACGGCTGCTGAGTTGAAGGGCCGTCAGCCGGTGCGGCTCGGGTTCGCTCGCATTGCTGCTTATGCTTGCGCGCTGGTGCTGCTGGTTGCTCTGGGTGTGCGGGTTTTTGTGCGTCCGCTGCCTGTGCAACGGGTTATGTCTTCGCAGCCGTTGCCTGATCCGAGAATCACGCCCGGGGCAACTCGGGAAGTATCCCTGGGCGAGATCTGCTCAGTGGCGCGCGATGAAGTGGTGCGGAGTGTGCCGAGCCAGCTGCAGCAGCAGGTCTTTCGGGAATATGGAATCAGCGGTGTTCCTGCCAATGATTTCGAAGTGGATTATCTGATCACTCCGGGGCTGGGCGGGTCGACGGATGTACGGAATCTGTGGCCGGAACCGCATACCAACACGACTTGGAATTCTTATGTGAAGGACCAGCTGGAGGACCGCCTGCATCGCATGGTTTGCGATCGCAAGGTGGCGCTGGACGTGGCTCAGAAGGATATTGCCACGGACTGGATCGCTGCGTACAAGAAGTACTTCGATACGGATCGCCCGCTGGTGTCGCAGCCTTCGCCTCGCGAGGCCGCTGGGGTGCGCGCGGAGTAGTATTCGCTAGGCGTTTCGACGGAAGCATGTTTTCGCGTGATCGTTGACGATGCCGGTGGCCTGCATCCAGGCATAGACGATGACCGGGCCTACGAATTTGAAGCCCCGTTTTTTGAGGTCAGCGGAGATGGTTGCTGACAGGTCAGTGCTGACTGGGACTGTGTCTGTTTTGTTCTTGATGGGCTTGCCTCCGGCGAGGGTCCAGGCGTATTGCGCAAAGTCTTCGCCTTTGGCTTGCATGTCGAGGTAGATGTGTGCGCCGTTGATGGTGGCTTCGATCTTGGCGCGGGAGCGGATGATGCCGGAGTTGAGAAGCAGGCGCTCGATGTCTTTCTCTTTGAATTTCGCTACGGCCGCTGGATCGAAGTTGGCGAAGGCTGTCCGGAACTCTTCGCGTTTGCGGAGGATGGTGATCCAGGAGAGTCCGGCCTGGAAGCCTTCGAGCATGAGCATCTCCCAGAGCATGCGGCTGTCGTGTTGGGGGATGCCCCATTCTTCGTCGTGATACTGGCGCATGAGGGGATCGTTGTCTGCCCACGAACAACGTTTTGGTTCGGTCATGGTTTCAACTCCAGTATCCCTCCGCTACTCATGATACCGGCTATGCGGATCAATGGATGTGGTGGAAGACCTTAAGAATCCCGTGGACCGGATTGCGTGCAACGCATATAGTGAAGTTCATCTTGAGCCAGACGATGCGAATGAGATCGACTGCTATTTGCTCTTTTGGCTGCTGCATATTCTTGGAGCTTATCCGACATTGACAGACGTTTATCGAGTTGCCCCTGCCGCTGACAGTCTGGGCTTGATTGGTTTGCCTGCTCCTATTCAGGAGCTGGCAGCACGGACCTGGGACGTAATCGTTGTGGGTGCCGGCCACAATGGGCTGGCTTGTGCGGCGTACTTGGCGCGGGGCGGCAAGCGGGTGCTGGTGCTTGAGTCGCGGGAGCGGATCGGCGGCGCTTGCACGGTGGAAGAGGCCTTCCCCGGTGTGAAGATGTCGCCTTGCGCTTATCTTGCGGGGCTGTTGCATCCGCTGGTGGTGGAAGAGCTTGCTCTGCCTGCGCGTGGCTTCTCCTGGACGCCTGCGGTGAATGGATTGTTTGTGCCGTTTCTGGATGGGCGAAGCATTCAGCTTTGGGATGATGACGCGAAGTGTGATGCCGAGGTAGAGCGGTTTGCGCCGCGGGACATCGAGGGATTTCGCGCGATGGGTGCGGTGATTCGGCGATTGCGCGATGCGCTCCGACCTGCGGATGGGCATGATGTCTGGATCGGTGATGCACCTACGCATGAGCAGATTGAGGAGCGGCTTGGGAATGACGATGAGGCACGGGCGGTGCTCTTCGACTGGTCGATGGCGGAGTTTGTTGAACGCTATCTGACCGATGAGCAGTTGCAAGTGGCTTATCTCGGGCAGGGGGTGATCGGGACCAATGCCAGCCCGTTTGATAAGGGCACGGCTTCAGTTCGCTTTCATCATTCCTCTGGTCGGCTGGGTGGGATGCCGGGGATGTGGGGGTATGTGAAGGGCGGCATGGGGATGGTGTCCTTCTATCTTTGCGATGCGGCGCGTGAGGCTGGTGCTGTTGTTGCTGCGGGTGTACCGGTGGCGCGGATACTGCCGGGTGAGGGGGTTGAACTTGAGGGTGGCGAGCGTATCTATGCGCCGGTTGTGGTTTCAAATGCTGATCCACGGGTGACGCTGCGACTGCTGGATGCTGAGGTGGATGCTGGGTGGAAGACGCAGGTGGAATCTGTGCCGATTGAGGGCTGCACGGTGAAGTTGAATGTGCTGTTGAATGAGTTGCCCAACTTCAAGGCGAGGCCGGGTACGGATGAGCCGCATCATTATGGGCAGATCAACGCGCCGCTGACGAAGACGGAGTGGAAGCAGGGTTTTGCTGCCGCGAAGGTCGGGCGGCTGCCGGAGCATCTTTGGTGTGAGCTTTACTTTCAGAGCGTGCATGATGCGAGTGTTGCGCCGAAGGGGAAACACACGATGAGTGTGTTTGCGCAATATGTTCCACATACGTTTGCCGATGGCTCCTGGGATACGCATCGGGAAGAGGCTCGGGCGTTGGCGCTCAAGTCGATTGGGCGGTTCTGCAGCAATATTCCCGAGGCGGTTGAGGATGCGCAGGTGCTGGGGCCGTCGGATATCGAGAAGAAGGTTGGGCTTACGGGTGGACATATTTTTCAAGGTGAGATCTTGCCGCAGTTTATGTGGAGCAAGCGGCTGACTGCGCGTACTCCGATGGAGGGCGTGTATCTGTGCGGAGCATGCACGCATCCGGGTGGGTCGGTGATTGCAATGAATGGGCGGAATGCTGCGATGGCGGTGTTGAAGGACTGGAAGTAAGTCAGCAACTGGTTGCAGCACGAAGGGTGGGTCATTGGCAGAGCCTTCTCAACCGACTCCGGATAAGCCCAAGCTGAAGCGGGAGCTGGGCTTTCGCGACCTGACGCTGTTCTATGTCGTGAGCATGCTTACGGTGCGATGGATAGCTTCAGCTGCGGCGTCTGGGCCGAGTTCGATTGCGGTGTGGCTGCTGGCGCTGGTGGGGTTCTTTGTGCCGCTTACGGCTAGCGTGCTGGAGCTGTCTTCGCGGTATCCGCAGGCTGGTGGTTTGTATATCTGGACGCAGCGGGCGTTTGGTGACTTTGCCGGTTTTATGTCGGGATGGACTTACTGGATGTCCAACCTGGCTTACTTTCCGGCGATCCTCTATTTCGCTGCGGGGAGCCTGTTGTTTGCCGCGGGTGATAAGGGAAGGGCGCTTGAGAACGAGAGCGGATACTATATGGCTTTCGCTCTCGTGATGCTGGCGCTGATCACGCTGCTGAACATGATTGGCGTGAAGCAGGGCAAATGGCTCAATAACGCAGGGGCGATTGGCAGCTCGATCCCGGTGGTGATCCTACTAGTGCTCAGTGTGCTGTTCTGGCGGCATCACGGCAGCGCTACGCAGTTCACGCTGGCTTCGATGACGCCGCATTTGAGCGTGAAGAATGCTGTCTTCTGGTCGACGATCTTCTATGCCTTCGCCGGGGCTGAGTGTGCTTCTTGCATGGGGGACGAGATCAAGAATCCGCGCCGCACGGTGCCGCGGGCGTTGCTGTTTGCTGGCGTGGTGGTGGCATTGGGATACATGCTTGGGACCGTCGCGATGCTGGTGGTGATGCCCAGCGAGCGGATTGGTGGCCTGGGCGGATTTATGACGGTGATGGCGGAGATGTGTCGCGGACTCGGGGTGAGCTGGCTGACGCCGGCGGTGGCGCTGATGGTTACGATCGCTTCGTTGGGAGCGGCGGGGGCTTATCTTTCTGCGACCGCGCGGATACCGTTCGTGGCGGGCATTGATAACTACCTGCCTGCTGCGTTCAGCCGGGTTCATCCCAAGTGGAATACGCCTTATGTTTCGGTGCTGGTATATGGGGTCACGGGGATGATCTTTGCCTTCCTGGGGCAGGCTGCTACGAGTGTGAAGGGCGCGTACGACGTGCTGGTGAGCATGAGTGTGATCTCGTATTTCATTCCCTATGTGTTTCTGTTTGCGAGCACGCTCCGGATACAGCGTGAGCCTGCTGGGCCGGAGGTGATTCGGCTGCCGGGCGGCAAGGTTACGGCTACGGTGCTGGCGCTGGTGGGGATGACGAGTACGCTGGGGACGATTGTGCTTTCGACCATTCCTGCGGATGATGAATTGAATAAGCCGCTGGCGGTTTTCAAGACAGTGGGTATGACGGGTTTGCTGATTGCCGTAGGCATCGGTGTCTATGCTTTGGGCAGGCGAAGGGCAATGCGCAAGCTGGCACAACAGCCGCTTCCGCAGGAGGCATAAGACCGGCCTATGGACTCGAGAGTTTCGGGCATTCTTGATCTTTACGATGCGGATGCACCGCTGGCGGAGGCGGCGACGATTCCTGCGCCTTGGTATACAGATGCGGGGGTCGCGGCGCTGGAGCGTGATCGTGTTTTTGGTGGGACGTGGCAGGTGGTTGGGCGGAAGGACCAGGTGGCGGATGCAGGGGATTATTTCACTGCGGAGTTGGCGGGTGAGCCGATTCTTGTGGTGCGTGGAGCGGATGGTGTGCTGCGGGCTTTCTTCAATGTTTGCCGGCATCACGCGGCTGCTGTGGCTACGGATCCATGTGGTCACGCGCAGTCGTTTCGTTGTCCGTATCATGGGTGGAATTACGGGCTCGATGGGACGCTGAAAGGCATGCCGGAGTTTGCAGGGGTGTGCAACTTTCGGCGTGAGGAGAATGGGTTGGTACCCATCGCTGTGGATGTGTGGGAGAGCTTTGTCTTTGTCAATCTTGCGGGGGGTGCTGAGCCGCTTGGTGACTTCCTAGGTGAGCTTGTGGGTAGAGTTGCGCCGCTGAATTTAAGGGCGTTGCAATTTCATTCACGCAAGGAGTACACGCTGAACTGCAACTGGAAGGTGTATGTCGATAACTATCTCGATGGCGGCTATCATGTGCCGCATCTGCACAAGGGATTGAACAGCGTGCTCGACTACTCGCACTACACGATCGAGAATGGGGAGCGCTATTGTCTGCAGTCAAGTCCGATGATGGCGTCTGCAGAACATGCGGATGTTTCGGCGACGCGGACTGGGGATCGTGCCTGGTACTTCTGGCAGTATCCGAATTTCATGCTCAATATTTATGAAGCTGTGATGGATACGAACCTGGTGCTGCCGCTGGGCGTGGACAAATGCCGAGTGATCTTTGATTTCTTCTTTGCGGATGTGAGCCCTGAGCGGGCGGAGTACAACGCTGCCAGCGTGGCCACCAGCGACACTGTGCAGGATGAGGATGTGGCCATCTGCGAGGCGGTGCAGCGGGGGCTGAGTTCGCGGGCTTATGGAGCGGGGCGACTTTCAGTCCGGCGTGAGGCTGGGGAGCATCTGTTTCACCGGTTGCTGGCAGGGGACCTGCGGCGTGCTGTCGAGGGCCCCATTGGGAATCCCTTTCCGGTCGTCGTGCGATGATAGGGGGATAGCGGTTTCAGGGCCGTTGGGCTCTGCAATCAGCATTCGAAGAGGCTTTTTCTTTCATGTCTGAATCCAGCATCGCCGGGGCGGATACCACGCTCCCCATCGCCCCCGAAACCGAAACTCCAGTCCACGAAAACATCTCCGAAGCTTCGGCCTCGTCAGCGCCAGTGGGAGAACCGGAAGCTGCGCCGGGTGAACATGCGCCCGTGACGGAGCCTAATTCCGAAGAGCCTAGCGATTCCGAGATTGCTCCGAAGATCGATCCCGAGCCGGAGGCTGAGCCTATCAGCGAACCCGGGCCTGATCCTGAAGATGAGCCGGCGAATGCGCCTGAGCCGCTGCCGCATGAAGAGGCTGTCGTTGCTTCGCCGTCTTCGCCTGTGGCGGCTTCTATTGGGCATACGGTGACCCCTCAGCCTGAACCGGAGCCTGAACCGGAAGAGTCTTTTGCTGACATATTTTCGGAGTTTCAGCGGACGAGTTCGCGGCGCGAGCCGGGCGGGAGCCAGATTCGCGGAACCGTGGTCAGCATTACGGCTGACTCGGTGCTGGTGGATATTGGTTACAAGTCGGAGGGCATTCTGCCGCTGACGGCCTTTGTTGCCCATAAAGAACAGCCCAAGGTTGGGGATGCGCTACAGGTTTCCGTCAAAGGGCGTGATGAGGATGGTTATTACCAGCTGAGCCTTTTCCGGACTGCGATTCCGAAGGACTGGACTAGCCTGGAGCGGGCCTTTGAGCAGAAGTCGACCATCGTTGGCACGGTGACTGCCGTGGTCAAGGGCGGACTGCATGTCGATGTCGGAGTGAAGGCGTTTCTGCCGGCTTCGCGGAGCGGTGCGCGCGATGCGGCGGAGATGGAGAAGCTGATCGGCGAAGAGATTCGCGTGCGGATCACCAAGCTGGATGTTGCGGATGAGGATGTAGTCGTCGACCGGCGCGTGGTTACGGAAGAAGAGGCGACCGAGTCGAAGGCTCGCCGCTACGCCGAGGTCGAAGAGGGTGAGGTGCTCGACGGCACGGTGCGCAGCATCATGGACTATGGTGCATTCGTTGATCTTGGCGGTGTGGATGGGTTGCTGCACATCAGCGATATCGCGTGGAGCCGCGTTGCGAATGTTGGCGATGTGCTCACCGTTGGTCAGCAGCTTGAAGTGAAGGTTCTGAAGATCGATCCTGAGACGAAGCGGATCGCGCTTGGGTTGAAGCAGTTGCAGGCGCATCCGTGGGATGCCGTCGCGGAGAAGTACAAGGCAGGGGATCGTGTTCGTGGGGTGGTTACACGGACGGCGGACTTCGGAGCGTTTGTTGAGCTTGAGCCTGGGGTCGAGGGATTGATTCATCTCTCGGAGATGTCTTGGTCGAAGCGTATCTTCCGCGCCACGGAAGTGGTGAATGTGGGCGATGTGATCGATGCGCTCATCCTGAATATCAGCTTGCCGGAGCGGCGCATTTCGCTGGGTCTGAAGCAGGCTCTGGGTGATCCGTGGGCTAACGCTTCGTCTCAATTTGCTCCGGGAACGATCGTTGAAGGACCGGTGGCTAGCATCACCAAGTTTGGCGCCTTTGTGCAGATTGCGGAAGGCGTGCAAGGGCTGGTGCACATTAGCGAGATCGTTCCGGATCGAAGGTTGAATCATCCTTCGGATGTGCTGCGCGTCGGAGAAGTGGTGAAGGCGCTGGTGCTGGATGTGGATACGGACAAGCGGCAGCTCAAGTTGAGTATCAAGCAACTCATCCCGACCAGTCTCGACGAGTTTCTTGCGGAGCACAAGGCGGGCGACACGGTAACTGGTCGCATCGTTTCCGTGGATGGCGGCGTTGCGCAGGTGGAGTTGGGTGAGGGTATTGTCTGCGCCTGCACGCTGCCGGTTGTTGCAACTGTAGCTGAAGAGCCCAAGGCTGAGCCTGCGCCGGCGAAAGTCGATCTTTCGGCGCTGAGTTCTATGCTGAAGACGAAGTGGAAGACTGGCACGGATGCTGGTTCGGCGAAGTTGAAGGCCGGCGGTTCTGAGGCGGCAAAGGCTGGTCAGGTACGTAATTTCCGCATCATGAAGATCGATGTGGGATCGAAGACGATCGGCATCGAGTTCATCAGCTAAAGAAATCTCTCAACGCAATAGGAAATGCCCGTATCAACGCTCCCTGGGAGAGTTGATACGGGCATTTTGTTTAGGCTGCAGAGCGGCCGTTCACCGCTCTGCATGTTAGCTAGTTGCCGGTGCCGGTGAGTGCTACCGATTGCGGGGAGGCTGCTCCGTTATCCGCAATGGTCAGCGAAGCGGAGACTGCGCCGGTTGCCTTGGGAGCGAAGGCTACATAGACGGTGCAACTTGCTGAGGGTGCCAGCGTTGCTCCGCAGGTATCGAGAGCGACGAAGGAGGTTGGACTGCTTCCGGTGAGAGCGATGGACGTGAGGTTCAACGTTGCTGTGCCGCTGTTGGTGAGCGTGATGGCCTGTGCTGCGGAGGTTGAGCCGCTCTTGGTGGTTGGGAAGGCAATGCTGGTCGCGCTCAGTTTGACGGAGGGAGCAGCAGCGCCAGTGCCGGTGAGAGTGACAGTTTGCGGTGAGCCGGTGGCTGTGTCGGCGACGCTGATCGATCCAGTGAGGGTACCCGCTGCGGTTGGTTTGAAGGCTACATACAGCGTGCAGGACGCGCTTGCAGCCAGGGTCGATCCGCAGTTGCTGAGCTCGACGAAGGAAGTTGCGTTCGTGCCTGCCAGGGTTACGGAGTTGATGGTGACACTGGTGGTGCCGGTGTTGGTCAGGGTGACCAGTTGAGCATCGCTGGTGGATCCGGTGATGGTTGCCGGGAAGGCGATGGAGGTTGGCGATACGGTTAGCGTAGGAGAAGTAGCGGCACCGCCAGTTCCGCTGAGAGCTACCGTCTGCGGCGATCCGGCGGCGTTGTCGGTTGCATTCAATGTCGCTGTGAGGGTTCCGGTGGTGGTTGGCTTGAAGGCTACGGTGAGTGTGCAGTTGGCTCCTACTGCCAGTGAGGTTCCGCAGGTGTGAGCGGTGAGCACAAAGCTCGACGCGTTTGCACCGGCGAAGGTGTAGGAGTTCACTGAAACTGGGGACGTTCCAGTGTTGGTGACGGTAATAACCTGAGTTGCCGATGTTGCACCGACGGCCGTTGCGGGGAAGGTGAGGCTTGTGGGAGAAAGCGCGACTGTAATGCTGGATGCGGCGGTGCCAGTGCCACTCAGAGCGACGGTCTGCGGCGATCCGGTTGCGTTGTCCGCTGCTGCGAGACTTGCTGTTTGCGCTCCGACAGTGGTTGGTTTGAAGACCACGGAAAGTGTGCAACTGGCGCTCACAGCGAGTGAGGTTGTGCAGGTTTTTGTTGCGATGGCAAAGGCGCTGGCGTTGGTTCCCCCGATGGTGAAAGAGGTCAGCGTGACAGCGGTTGTTCCTGTATTGGTGAGAGTGATTACCTGCGCCGCCGAGGTTGCGCCAACGGTCGTGGAGGCGAAGCCTACACTGCCCGGAGAAATTGAAACAGTGGTGGAGGAAGCTGCCGTTGCGGTTCCGGTCAGCGCAACCGTCTGTGGAGATCCGGCCGCGTTGTCGGTGGCGTTCAGAGTTGCTGTTAATGTACCCGCTGCGGTTGGCTTAAAGGCGACGGTGAGTGTGCAACTTGCTCCGACGGCCAGTGACGTCCCACAAGTATGAGCCGTAAGCACGAAGCTTGAGGCGTTGGTTCCTGCAAAGGTGTAGGAATTAACGGTTACTGCTGAGGTCCCTGTATTCGTTACGGTGACAACCTGGGTGGCAGACGTGGCACCTACCGCCGTTGATGGGAAGGTTAGGCTCGTAGGCGAGAGGGAGACAGTAGTGGTAGAGGCAGCGGTTGCAGTGCCGGAGAGAGCTACTGACTGGGGCGACCCGCTTGCGTTGTCCGCGATGGACAGACTGCCGGTGAGCGACCCGGCTGCTGCCGGTTTGAACGAGATCGAAAGTGTACAATTGGCGCCCACTGCGAGCGAGGTTGTGCAGGTCTTGGCTGAGAGTAGAAACGAAGAGGCGTTGGTTCCACCGATCGTGAATGAGCTCAGAGTGACTGCCGTTGTGCCGGTGTTGGTTAGAGTGACGACCTGTGCCGCCGAAGTGGTGCCGACAGCCGTTGACGGGAAGGCGAGACTAGTCGGAGACACCGTCATGGTCGTCGTGGTGGCTGCAGCGCCGGTGCCGCTGAGAGCAACGGTCTGCGGTGAGCCGGTGGCATTGTCAGCGACCGAAAGGGACGCGGTGAGCGCACCGGCGGCGGCTGGCTTGAATGCGACGGATACAGTGCAGCTTGCAGACGCCGCCAAAGTCGACGCACACGTGGTGGCTGACTTGACGAAAGAGCTGGCGTTCGGACCCGTGAGGGTTTCCGAGGTCAGGGTTACCGAGGCGCTGCCGGTGTTCTTGATGGTGACAGTTTGCGCTGCGGAGGTTGCACCAACGGTAGTGGAAGCGAAGGTTAGGCTGGTGGGTGAGACCGACACGCTCAGGGTGGTACCACCGGCGACGCTTGACCAGTTGTTCACCAGATTGGTTGCGTTCACCGAGCCCAGGCCGGTCGCCTGGTCATACCCAGTCGTGGTCGGATAGCCGGTCACGATACCGTAGGCGTCTCCGCTCGTGTTTGTCGTGCAGTTTCTGGAACCGGTAGTGCATGGCTGCTCAATGTTGCCGTAGGTCGTGTCGTAGAAGTTGCAAGCATTTCCATTCTTGACGGTGCTTGAGTTGCAGTTTGCCAGGTTGTCTTTCTTGGCAAGCGCGTAGAAGTAGGGGTTAGCGAGACCCTGCGCTACACCGCCTTGCTTTTGCTGCACCAAGGCCATGATGCCTGCCAAAGCCGGCGACGACACCGACGTACCGCCTACCTCCTGATAGATGACCTGAGTGTTGTCAGCGTAATTACAGGATTTGTCCGGAGAGTTCGAGGCTACGCAGATCAGGTATGCGCTGCCATTCAGCCCATACGGATAGCCGCTTGAGGCAAAAAGCGAAACATCAGGCAGATAGCGGTACTGCGTACCGGGCATTCCGGTCACGCCCTTCTGCCAGGCAGGCTGTGCGTATCCGCCTCCACAGGTGGAAAACTCGCCGCCGGTCGATGTGATGCAGGAGCTTACGCCTCCGCTGCCACCCGTTACCTTAACGAAGTCCGGCGCATATGCGGTTGCTCCAGTGACCACCTGATTGCACACCTCTTCGAGCGTGGTGAAGCCGTACAACGGATCCCAGAACCGGTCGAGCAGGAGCTGGCTGGCGCATGTGCCGTTCCATGGAATCTCGGGTATGTAGCCTAGCGCGTTCGACAAGTTTGAGGAGGAATTCGTGGCGCTCCAGTACGTGGTGCGATAGTTCTGCCAGGCGAAATCGGTGCCGCCGACGGCGGTCACATAGGGGCTGGATGCCCAGCCGTTTACCTGCAACCCGTATCCGGCGGGCGCGGGGAAAGTCGTGGCGTCGGAGTTGTCGCAGCCTGTTGATCCCTGGTCGCCTGAGGACTCAAAAATGCTGATACCCTCCGCTGCTCCCTGCTGATAAATGGCGTTGAGTGCCTGATTGCCAGCCGTTCCTAATGCAATTTCGCACCCGCCGTAGCTGGCGCTCATGATGGTGGCGACGGTCGGATTGTTGACGATGTACGAATCCGAAAGCTGGCCACCGAAGGTGGTCGCGGTCGTCTTGCTGATGACTACCGCAATATTTGCATCTGGAGCTGTCGCGCCTGACCACTCTGTATCAAGCGTGTTTTCCACCAGCGATCCCTGGTCGATACCCGGGTCGGCGCCATTGATAATTTGCTTGACTGTGCCTGTAAAGCTGCCTAGTCCAAGCGTATTGCGGAAGGTCGTTATATCGCTGGGGTTGAGATCTGTGACTGCAGAGATAGCAATGGTCTGCCCTTTGCCAGTGATTCCAGCGTTCCACAGCGGAAGCAGGTTATAGATCGTGGCAAAGTCGTAAGGGGTAATGTCTTCTTCTGGATTGCTATTTTGATTGGTGAATCCGTACATCGGCTTCGGGTTGCGCGAATTGGAAGCTACCGGGGTTACTAATCCGGTCTTCGGGTCACGCCGCACATATCGGCCCTTGACCGACTGATGGGTAGGGAAAAAATCGTGCAATGAAGCTACGCCGCCCACAACTGGCGCCAGCGCCTCAGGAATCTGAGGGTCCCGGTCGTTGGCGATATGCTGCTTCCCATCAACTAAGTAGTTATGCATTTCCAGGTGGAAGGCATTCTGGACTTGGCCAGCTGTGCCGGAGAATTCGATAAAGACGCGACCCTTAGTGACCTGGTAGATCGAGAAGCCATGGTTCTGTAGCCAGTTTGTCACCTGCGCGATATCGTTGTCGGATGGACCGTAGAGTTCTCCAAAGAGCTCTGGCGTCAACCAGTGGTGAAAGTTAGGGGACTTTGGATTGAGCTGCTCGCCCAGGAATTTTTCCAGCGCAGCTTCTTGTTCGGGACTTCTTCGCAGTAGCAACTGCATTCGCTCCATTGGGAGCTGAGGATCAACAATGCCTCTTTCGAACTGCGCGTGCGCCATCGGATGCGTGTTGCCGCGCAGGGTGACGAGCCGGGCATCATCGATGCGGTCAACGACCCGGGAGGGTATCAGCGGAGTCTCAGTGCTTTCCCCCGTCTGGCTTAGGATCTGGGCGGTTGCGGGAACCCATGCGGATATCCCCAGGATGAGCAACAGGCTGAAACAAGAGATAAATCGAGCTGAACTTGACCTTCGCATAACAATTTTCCTTCCGGGGCAATGCCGCAGGTGCTGATTGTTGAACTGGCCATCGTTTGGGGATGAGGATGGTCTTACCCAATCTGCGTAAACGCGGATCGAAGTCCCTCAACGAATTTTGTTGAGGCTAGGATTCACTGGCGCAGCCAGCAACCGAGTCCGGGGGAGGATGGGTAGTTTGTCCCGTAAAACAGAGGTTGTCAATGGCCTTGAGGAAGTATTCTAGGTCGGTGCTTGCACGGTGCATTGATCCTTGTCCGCCCACGGAGTGGTACGCCATGAGTATTCTGAATCGCCGCCAGGTTCTTGGAACTGGCATAACCTGCGCAGCCGGTGCCCTGCTTCCTTCGTCTGCATCGTCTGCTGCACCGTCCGGGCAGGTGAAGCATGCGGTGACGCCGCGGGGCAACCGTATCCGGCAATCAGTCTCGCGGTGGTGCTACGAGAAGATTCCGCTCGACGAGCTCTGCACGGCGGCGGCGGCGATGGGTTTGAAGGGAATCGACCTGCTTCAGCCGGAGGACTATGAGGTTCCCGGACGCTACGGACTGGTGTGCACGATGGGATATGCCGGCGGCGGGGCGATCAATAAAGGGTTAAATCGCGTCGAGAACCATGCCGAGATCGAGGCGGGGTTGCGCAAATATGTTCCTTTGGCAGCCAAGGCGGGTGTGCCGAATGTCATCACTTTCTCAGGGCTCCGCGATGGGCTGTCCGACGAGGAGGGTGCCCGCAACACTGTTGCCGGGTTGCGGCGGCTGCGACCGGTGATCGAGGACCACGGTGTGACGCTCTGCATGGAGTTGCTGAACAGTAAACTGGACCACCCTGGTTACATGTGCGATCACACGAACTGGGGTGTGCGGGTGCTGGAGGAGGTCGGCTCCAATAACATCAAGTTACTCTACGATATCTATCATATGCAGATTATGGAGGGCGATCTTATCGCCACTATTCGCGCCCACGGTAAGTGGATCGGCCACTATCATACAGGGGGAGTGCCCGGGCGCCACGAGTTGGACGAGACTCAGGAAGTCTACTGGCCAGCAGTTATGCGGGCCATAGCATCGACCAACTTCTCAGGTTATGTCGCGCATGAATTTGTTCCCACGGGCGATCCATTGACTTCGCTCCGTAAGGCAGTGGATGCCTGCGATGTGTAAGTTACGGCGCAGTCTGCGTGTACCGTATGCGCACTGTGCGCGCAATTACCCCCAGGATGCATGCCGTTTGTTTCACAGGATATTCATGTTTAGGAACTAATTGGGGCGGACGTGCCCTCTGCATGATGTCGAAAAAATTGGATAAATGGAAAAAATCAGGGATATGTCCCAATTTGAGTCAACTATAGATCTAGCGGGACATTTGTACCTTAGTGGGAAATTTGCAGGATCAATTTCTCTTCCTATTTTTGAAGTACTCCCACTTCGATTACTATTTCGCCAGTCGAACCAGACCAAAGTGGCATTCGCGCTATGGATTTAAGGTAGAAAATCGTATTATTGATACGAGCAACTTCAATGGGGATACGCAGCCATCGGGAGTGCTCACCCACCCAAGTGGTCAGTTCCGCATATAGGTCTTCACTCAACTGGTTGATACCGCCGTGGTTCGCTCTAGATTTCTGCTTCGTCAGAGCTGCTGGATTGAACCCGAGTCAGTCACTACCGGTGGATCTCGGCACAAGCCTCCCAGGTTTGGTCAGGGAATGAGATCAGGGATACCACTCCAGGAAACACGGGGCATAGTTTCGACTGATCCGACGCAGGTTTCGACATGATTTCAACATGACTCGTAAACCCGTCCTTCGCGGTCCAGACGTTCCGCCTTCTCTTGGTTTGCCGAAGTCCTCTTTGCGCGAAGAGTGCTGCGGCATGGTTACGGTCCGCGTACGACAGGATTCCCGGATTGGGTTTGCTGCTCGCGTAGTTGTTTGCGTATTTTGAAAGAAGACCCTGGAGGCAATACGAAATGTCTGTTGTGAGGAAATCTGCCGCTCGTGCTCCGCTTACCTATGTTGGCCATTTTCAGAACTGCCGCAAGCTGATTGGCGCGGCTCTTGGACTTTTTGCCTTTGCCGGTCTTTCAGGTACCCCAGGCGCAGTGGCCCAGGTGAACGTAACGACGTATCACAACGACATCGGGCGCACGGGGCAGAATCTGAGCGAAACTGCGCTCAATCTTTCCAACGTCAACGCGACTCAATTCGGCAAGCTGTTTTCGCAGCCTGTGGATGGGCAGATCTACGCGCAGCCGCTGTACATGTCGAATGTGTCTATCAACGGCGCGACGCACAACGTGGTCTACGTGGCAACGGAGCATGATTCGGTCTACGCCTTCGACGCTGATCTGAACAGTGGCGTGGATGCAAGCCCACTCTGGCAAATTTCTTTCCTATCGGCGGCACATGGCGCGGCGGCCGGAGCGACGACGGTCTCCTCAAACATCGTCAGCACGGATATTGCTCCTGAAGTCGGCATCACCGGAACACCGGTGATCGACCCGTCAACGAATACGCTGTACATCGTTGGTAAGACGATGGAGAACAGTAAGGCTGTGCAGCGTCTGCACGCCTTGGACATTACCTCCGGCGCGGAGAAATTTGGCGGCCCAGTGGTAATCACGGCGACCGTTGCCGGTACCGGAAACGGGAGTGTTTCGGGTTCTTTGACCTTCGACCCACTTTGGGAGAACCAGCGGCCCGGACTGCTGCTGTTGAATGGAATTGTTTATATCGGCTTTGCCGCGCACGGAGACAACGGTCCGTGGCATGGATGGATTCTCGGTTACAACGCGAGCAGTCTGAAACAGGTCGGCGCTTATAACGCTTCGCCGAACGGGACAGGCTCGGGTTTCTGGATGTCCGGTGAAGGTCTTGCCGCCGATGTCCCCGCGGGCAAGCCATACGGGCGCATGTTTGTTCCGACCGGCAATGGTGACTACAACGCAACCAAGCCCTACACCAATAACATGGATTACGGCGATAGTCACCTGGTGCTTGACCTGACAAACGGTCAGCCTACGGTGGTCGACGAGTTCACTACCAACCAGCAGGCAACACTGAATTCTCAGGATGGTGACGTGGGATCGGGCGGTATGATCGTGCTGCCGGACCAGACGGGTCCCTACGCGCATCTCGCGGTCCAGGCGGGCAAGGGCGGTACGCTGTATCTGCTCAATCGCGATAACATGGGTGGGTACAACACGACGACTGATCAGGCACTGCAGGAGCAGGGGCCGGTTGGAACGCTCGGCGTGTGGAGTACACCTGCTTACTGGAATGGCAATGTCTATTACTGGGGCCGATTCGATTATCTGAGATCCTACCCGCTGCTCTCCACGGGGCTGCTGTCGACTACGCCCACCAAGTCCATTGAGACTTACGGGTACCCAGGATCGACGCCGTCAATTTCTGCAAACGGGACTTCACAGGGTATTGTCTGGAGCATCAACTCCTCGGGCTATGCGAACTCGCCTGCCACTCCTGCGATTCTGCAGGCGCACAGCGCGAGCAATGTTGGGATTACGCTCTACTCGAGCAGCACCAATGCGGCGCGCGACGCGGCTGGCGTTGCGGTGAAGTTCGCCGTGCCCACGGTTGCCAACGGCAAGGTGTACGTCGGGACATCAACAGAACTCGACATCTATGGATTGATCAACGGCAACAATCAGACCACCGCCCCGGTCATCACTCCCGGAACGGAGAATTACAGCGGAACGGTCTCAGTCACGATCACGGATGCTACCGCTGGAGCATCCATCTTCTATACGACGGACGGTTCTGCAGCGACAACTAACTCTACGCTGTATACCGGTCCGATCACAGTGAGTTCTACTCAGACGATCAATGCCGTGGCGAGCGCTGCCGGCCTACTGGTAAGCGCGCAGAGCTCTGCGACCTACACGAACGTCTCCCAGGCCGCCTCCGTAACCTTCAGCCTGCCGACGGGCACTTACGGCTCCGCACAGACTGTGACGCTGACGGATTCCACTCCGAATGCGACTATCTACTACACTCTCGACGGTTCAACCCCGACGACTTCTTCGGCGGTCTACACCAGCGCGATCACGGTAGGTTCGACCGAGACCATCACGGCGGTGGCAAATGCTCCGGGGCTTGGTTTTGGTCCGGTGATATCGCAGACCTATACAATTCAGCTGGGCGCCACTGGGATCAGCTACGGACAGGGCTTCGCTGCTTCGGCCGGCCAGGTGATCCTCAATGGTGCCGCGCAGTTAAACGACTCACGCCTTCAGTTAACCAATGGCGGTTCGGGGCAGGCGGCAACGGCCTGGTACAAGACGCCGGTGAACATCCAGGCATTCACCAACGACTTCACCTTCCAACTCTCGAACCCCGTAGCCGACGGAATTACCTTCTCTATTCAGAACGGGGCAAATGCCTATAACTCGTTGGGCGGGAACACTTATGCCCTCGGATATGCGCCAATTGCAAATTCCATCGCCGTGAAGTTCGATCTCTATAACTCTGCCGGCGAGGGCAATGACTCAACGGGCCTCTACTTGAATGGCGCCAATCCGACAGTACCTGCGATCGATCTGACATCGACGGGGATCGACCTGCACAGTGACGATGCGATGGCCGTGCACATGACCTATGACGGTAAAACGCTGACGATGCGAATCACCGATATGGTCACATCAGCCCAGTGGTCGACCAGTTGGGCTGTGAATATTCCCGCGACTGTTGGAGGCAACACGGCATACGTTGGCTTTACCGGATCGACCGGAGCCTACTCTTCAAGCCAGAAAATCCTCACATGGAGTTTCGTCAGCAGTGCGCCGAGTTCGACAGTCGCTGCTACGCCGACCTTCTCAGTGGCGGCCGGCACTTACAGCAGCGCACAGTCGGTGACACTCTCCGATTCCACAGCCGGAGCGTCGATCTACTACACCACGAACGGCAGCACGCCGACCACGTCATCTACCCTCTACTCAGGTCCGATCGCGGTGTCGTCGACAGAGACCATCAACGCGATCGCGGTAGCCTCCGGCTATACGAACAGCGCGGTCGCGACGGCAGCTTATACCATCGCGACGGCAGCGGCTACGCCAACCTTCTCCGTGGCGGGTGGCACCTATACCAGCGCGCAGACCGTAACCATTAGCGATACGACGACCGGGGCCACCATTTACTACACATTGGACGGCTCGACGCCAACAACCTCATCCGCCGTGTACTCGGCGGCAATCAAGGTGTCATCATCAGAAACCATCAAGGCTATTGCCGTGGCCAGCGGTTACTCAACCAGTGCCACGGCGAGTGCTGCTTACGTCATAAATTTGACTGCTGCGGCAACTCCGACATTCAGCCCTGTTGCGGGCACCTATACAAGTGCTCAGACGATTGCAATCAGTGATAACACGGCTGGTGCGACCATTTACTACACCACAGATGGCACCACGCCGACAACATCGTCAACCGTGTATTCCGGGACTTTTGTCGTCAACGCCAGTAAGACGGTGAAGGCGATCGCGGTGGCGAGTGGGTATTCGACCAGCGCGACAGCAAGTGCGGCTTACGTGATTAACCTGCCTGCTGCGACTCCGATCTTCTCGCTTGCGGGAGGCTCCTATACCTCTACTCAGACCGTTTCGATCAGCGACACGACGAGCGGGGCAACGATCTACTACACCACCAACGGTACTAATCCGACCACATCGGCAACGGTCTATTCCGGACCGATCACCATAACGTCCACTCAGACGATCAACGCGGTTGCGGTTGCGACTGGGTACTCTACCAGTGCTGTTGCGAGCGCAACTTACACCATCACTACTTCGAATCAGGTCGCGGCGCCGGTCTTCAGTCTTCCCGGTGGAACGTACAACGCCGAACCGGTGATCGCCATGAGTGATGCAACCCCGGGTGCGGTGATTCACTATCTCATTACGGGTGCTACGCCTACGGCAACCTCGCCGGTCTATACCGCGCCGATAACCTTCAATCAGACACGCACCGTGATTGCTTATGCGGTAGTACCAGGTATGACGGATAGTCCGTACACTTCGGCTACTTACACGCTTGTGTGCAGTCCGCCCGTCGCGAATCCTGTGTCCGGGACGTATACGGGTACGCAGACTGTGACGCTGACCACCGCGACCCCGCACGCGACGATTTTCTACTCCACAGATAACACGCTTCCGGGGCCGAGCTCTAAGAAGTACACGACACCCCTCACCGTGAGTACAACGTCGCATATCAACGCAATTGCGATGCAAACCGGCTTCACCAGCAGCACTACATCGCTGAACTACTACGTGATTAGCTCGGGGACAGCTTCTCCGACGTTCTCCCCCGCGGCAGGCACTTACACTTCTGCGCAGACTGTAACAATCAGCGACGCGACGTCTGGTGCAACGATCTACTACACGACCAATGGCACTACGCCCACAACGTCGTCCACAGTCTATTCGGGACCGATTACGGTTTCGTCGACTCAAACAGTCAAGGCGATTGCTGTCACGTCTTCGCTTGGAACCAGCTCCGCTAGTTCTGCGGTTTACACGATCACGTCTCCAGCGGCAGCGCCAGTATTCTCGCTTGCCGCAGGGACCTACAGCACGACCCAAACGGTCACATTGACCGATGCCACAGCTGGCGCGTCGATTTACTACACGACCGATGGCTCGACACCGAGCACGTCCTCAACCCTGTACTCGGGTGCGATCACCGTCAGCGCAACGGAAACCATCAAGGCTCTTGCCACGGCGACGGGTTACTCCACTAGCCCTGTTACCACCGCGGCGTACACTATCAGCACCGCGGCTCCTGTAGTGAACTTTGCTTCACAGTTCACTACGACTGGCCTCAACTTCAACGGTGCAAGGATCATCAACAACGTGCTCCAGTTGACGGATGGAGGCGCAGGCGAGGGCCACTCAGCTTGGTTTACCACGCCGGTGAACGTGCAGAAGTTCACCACGGACTTTAACTTCCTGCAGGCTTCAGCCACCGCGGATGGTTTTGCGTTTGTCATCCAGGCAGCGCCCAAGAATATCTATGCTCTGGGCGGTAATGGGGCTGCGCTGGGTTATGGCGGCATTACGAACAGCGTTGCGGTGAAATTCGATCTGTATAGTAACGCGGGCGAGGGCTCTGACTCGACTGGTTTCTATACGAATGGCGCTACTCCCACTGTTCCATCGGTGGATATGAGCAGCTCTGCGGTCAATCTCCACAGCGGCGATACAATGCATGCGCACATCACCTATGACGGCACAACCCTGACGCTGAACATTACGGACACAGTCACCAACGCAAGCTTCACGACTTCCACGGCCATCAATATTCCGACGGCGGTCGGCGGAAGTACGGCTTACGTCGGATTCACGGGCGGTACAGGCGGCCTGACGGCGATCCAGAACGTCCTGAACTGGACTTATAGCGTCAACTAGCCTTTCCACGTAACCGTAAGAATCAAAATCCACAAAACCCGCCTGTGAAGGCGGGTTTTGTGCTATTTGCGAACTGCCACTGTCGATCGTGTTGTGGATTATCTCTCTTGAAGCACCCGCATGGGCGTATTCTCAATTCGATCCGCCGAACAGGAGAATTCCGGCATGGTATCCCGTCGCGTACTCTCGCTCTACGCCGCCGCTGTGTCGCTGTTTCTTTGTCCGTCGAACCATGCCCAGACGATGGGTACTGTCCATGTGGAGGAGTCTTCGGCGCGACTCAGCTTTCCAGGAAATCATTTCCATTTTGCCTTGGAGATCACAGACGACTCTTCCCCACTTTCCGTGCGGGTGCGGGTCGAATTGCTTGACCCGGAGGATGGCATTCGTTCCACAGGAGAAGTGGCTTGTGAATTACGTGCAGGAGCGAATCAGTGCGAGGTCGAGATGTCACCAGCGACTCTTATCTCCCGATCCCGCGACACGGATGGAGATGAGCTGCCGCACTATCGTATTCGTTATGAGGTATCTTCAACCGGAGCGTCTCCCGTCACGGGCTTCCTAGCGCTTGAACGTATCGCGCCGGATCTCGTTGAGCTGCACACGGTTGTGCCTAAGAGCATGCGTCATGGAGGGAGTTATGTGGCTCGGATTCGAGCGCTGCATCCGCTGACACATTTGCCTAGAACAGGTGTGGCCTTGAGAGCAACCTTGGGTGTCAGCTATGGCAAGAAGGACAAGGCAGACGCTGTGGCATCCGGAGAGGATGTCGTGACGGACAACGATGGGTTTGCCTCCGTTTCATTCACTGTGTCTGTGGACGCTGATGTCTCCTCTGCTGAACTCAACATTCAGGGAACGCTTGCCAATCTGCATTTCGGCACTACTCAGACTCTCACGGTCCCAGAGACGCCGCGATTCGATCTGACTACGGATAAGCCGCTGTATCAGCCGGGACAAACGGTACACGCTCGCCTATTGTTGCTTGACCGCAACGGCCTTGTCGAAAGCGGGAAGAGGATTAGAGTAGACGTGACTGATCCGGACAGCACGCTTGTGTATCGTGCCGAGGCTACGACGTCCAGCTTCGGTATCGCTGCCGTCGACTGGCCTGTTCCCGACCGTATGCGCCTCGGCGAATACACCCTTCAGGCGGAAGTCCTGGGCGACCGGGACGCGCAGCAGAGTGCAATGGCGACGCTGCTCTTGAGCCGTTACGACCTCCCTACCTTCGTCGTTTCCCCGCAGCCGGACAGGCCCTTCTATTTGCCGGGTAGCAATGCGGTTGTGGATGTTCGCGCCAATTATCTTTTTGGCAAACCCGTCCTCCATGGTCACGTGCGCGTGGTTCGCGAGGACGATCGTACGTGGAATTTCGCGGAGCAGCGATACGACACCAAGGAAGGCCAGACGATCTCCGGTGAGCTGGATGGAAGGGGGAAGTTTGCCGCGCGGATTCCGCTTGGTTCCTACCTGAAGCAATACCAGCACGAAGATACCTTGAATGCATTCGAGGACTTGCATTTTGCAGCCTATGTGACGGACGCATCGAGTGGGCGAACGGAGCAACGCCGCTTTGACATTCGTATTGCTGCGCAGGCAATCCAGCTTTACTTTACGGGTGAAGCGCAGCCGCGCGGTTTAGAGCAGATGGAATATGTTTCAGCTACGACTGCTGACGGCAGGCCTGTCGAGTGCGATCTTACGCTTTCCCTGCTACCTCATGCAGAGAACGATGAAACAATCGCTCATCGCTTAAGGAGGGCGCGGCTGCTTCAGCATGTGCGCACGGATATTCACGGCCTTGCACGAATCAGTATTCCTGACTATGCCGAGCTGCTGAAGCAGGTCGCGGAGATTTCCGGCAAGAAGTCAGGCGAGGCTCTCGATATTGACAACCTGGATTACGGAGACCAGCCAACTCTGTATGTTTCAGGCATCGATAAGGAAGGGCGCACGGGGTCTAACAGCCAACCTATGCCACCTCCAACAGAGGAGTTTCGAATCAGGACCAACAACGCCATCTATCATCCTGGAGATGTCATTGATATCGATATCGATTCAGCTCGTGCGCAACTACCTCTGACAGTTCAACTCCTGCGCCACACGCTTCAAGGGGATATCACACTCGCCACTCGCGAACTCACCCTGGGGAATGGGCGCGCATTGCTCTCGGTTCCATCCGACATGCGATTCACTGGGTTAGTACTGATTCATGTTCTCGGTGTCGGTGTGCCTTCAACCGGGTCCGCTCGACACGGCAATTACAACTCCATGGACGCTCAAACCAGCATCGGTTCTCACGCTATCTTCTTTCCGCGCGACAACTCGCTCCATGTCGGTATCCAGATGTCGGCTGAGACATACGCTCCAGGCTCGGAAGCGACGGCCGCGCTGACGGTGAGAGGACCACAGGATGCTGATGGCGAGGATACTGCTCCTGCTCCCAGCGCCCTTGGAATTGTCGCGGTGGACCAGGCTGTGGAGGAGCGAAATCGTGCTGATAACGACTTCGGAGGCGGCAATCCCGATCCGTTTTTCTTCCAATGGCGATCAGAGTACGGAGGCTCGGACGTTGCCGGCGGATTCACGCTGCGGGACCTTGGTGAGCTTGACATGTGGAAGCCTATCCCTGAGGGTGCGCAGTTGGCCGCGGAAGTGCTGCTCGCTGGGTTCAGCGCCTCGGTCGATGCACAGAATAACGCGGTCAGTCCGGATCTTGCTAGGGAGTTTCGTACGGTGCTTGATGGCCAGCTCCTGCCGGTCCGTCTGGCGCTGTCGCAATACCTCGGAACTCATACGGAACTGCCTACGAGTACGGAGGAGTTGACTGCGATTCTGGAAGTGAAGCAAATCCATTTCCTTGCACTACGCGATCCTTGGGGCATTCCCTACTCGCTCATATCCACTCCGGAGAGCCAAGGCACGTACACTCTCGCGCTGATGAGTGATGGTCCTGACAAGTTGCCTGGGACGATGGATGACTTTCAGGTTCCAATCGCGAGCTGGAACTGGTTTGCAGGACGCCAGCGTCAGATTGCCCATGCCTTAGGCGCGTTTCACGAGCGCACAGGGCGGTTCATTCGCAACAGGGCTGATCTTCGTGAAGAAATGCAGAGTGAGGCCATTGATTTCGACCGGTGGCGTGATCCGTGGGGGCAGCCTTTTACCTATTCCTTTTTGGTTGAGCAGACCAACTTCGTGGTGCGTATCCTCTCGTCCGGGAATTCTGAGTACCAGTATCGTTCCGGGTCGGAGCGCGGTCCGTATGCGGTGGGGAGCGCCAGCATTGACTACACTGCCGGGTTGCGACAGAGCGTGGATGTGGCTCTCAACCGGTACGTTGCGACACATCCGTATCCAGTCAACATTGACCAGTTGAACTCCGCGCTGCGCCTTTCTGGTATCGATCCGAATGGGCTCGTTGATCCATCGCAGAGGCGGCTCTATGCAACGTTTCGTACACATTCTTTCTATACGGATCGTATACATACCGAGGCGCTTGGCACGCCGGGCAGCGTTCCTCAGAAGCACACTACCATCACGCCAGTCGCGGCCATCTCGGACATGATTGAACTAAGAAGCATGGGTGAGGACGGTAGGCGAAATACGCTGGATGATTTTACGATTGCCAGCTTCTCTCACACGCGCTCCACGCAAAGTGCACAGGAGCCAGAGGCGGTTCATTCCCGACGTAAGACGGTTAATACTGCCGACACGGGAGATATTGCAGGCGTCATCGAAGATCCATCTGGCGCGGTCATTCCAGGAGCAGTGATCGTAGCAAGGAACGTCTTAACCGGTAACGAGTATGAGCAGAAGTCTAACTCTGAGGGCCGCTATCTGATTGGACCGATTCCGGTGGGAATCTACAAGCTGCGCATCACCGCCAGCGGCTTCATGGATCTGCGGTACGACCAGGTACAGGTTTCTGCCGGGCAAACGATGATGCTCGACGCTAAGCTCAATCTTGGCAGCGCGAGCGAAACGGTTGAGGTCAGTGCGTCGCCACTTGCGCTCAATACAGAGAGCGCCTCGGTCGCGACAGCGCAAGTATCGAACCTAGGCAAGCTAGCGAAGATCGCGCCCGGGCTCACTTCAATGGATGCGCGTGGCGGAGCTACGTCGACGCCCCGGCTGCGGAACTATTTTCCTGAGACGCTGCTCTGGCGGCCTGAGGTTATCACCGCTCCGGATGGCACGGCTATGATCCATTTTCCGTTGGCGGACAACATTACGACCTGGAGGCTCTCTGCGGCAGCCTCAACTCTGAGGGGAAATGTTGGCTCAGGCAGTGTGGATTTTCGTGCGTTTCAGCCGTTCTTTGCCGCATTCGATCCGCCTTCCGTGCTGACAGTCGGTGACACGATCGCTCTTCCGGTAACCCTCCGCAACTATTTGGATCATGACCTTACTATGCGTAGTTCGCTAACGGCGGCACCGTGGTTCCAGTTGAGTGGGGAGAATCGTGAGAATACGCCGAATGTGTCCTTGGTGCGCTCTCAGCAATCGGCATCGCCAGTGTTTCTTTTTACTGCTCTCTCGCCTGTTGTCAATGCGCAACAGGAGTTTGACGCGCGGGCTGGCGAGACAGGAGACCGGATCTCGCGCCCTGCCACTGTCCACCCGGATGGCCAGGAAAGTGCGGTCGCAACTGCGGGTATTCTTGGGCCAGGAAATAACACGCTTACGATTACCCTGCCGCCGGCGACTCTGCCCGGAAGTACGGATACGACGCTCAAGCTCTATCCGAATCTGGCAGCGCATTTGAGAGATGCTTTATCGGCGATGGCAACGTATCCCAATGGCTGTGCGGAACAGATCTTGTCGACTGCCTGGCCTAGTCTGCTGTTGCAAAGGTACTCAGCGGCGCTGCCGCAGAGAGACGAAAAACTGCAGCATGAGACTCGGCTTCATCTGGAAGAGGCATACGAGAATCTGCTGGCGAATCAACTTGCCAGCGGCGGCTTCGCTTACTGGCCGCGGGATTCGCGCGCAGATCTTGCTCTTACAGCGTATGCAGTAGAGTTTCTGACCCAGGCGCGAGCTTTCATTACGATAGACGACGGTGTTCTTCGGCGAGCTATGGGGTACCTTTCGAAGCAGCAGTCGCAGGCTGTGGGTGCATCTGGTCTGTGGGTTCGCGTGGATCGAGACGATAAGGCACATCCGGAAGACACGCACGGGAATGCGATGCTTACTGCTTCAATCGCAGCGATGATTGCGGGTGCGCCTGACTCTGAAGCCGTCGTGCATAGAGCTATTCTCGCTATTCAGGCATTCGTGGAAGAGTTTGACGAACCTTACACGCTGGCAAACTACGTTCTGGCTGCATTGTCGGTCAAGGACACGGCGCGGAGCGAGCCTGTGATCAAACGGTTGAAGGCGATGGCTCTTAGTGAGAATGGAGGATCTTACTGGTCCTTAGAGAACAATACTCCGTTCTTCGGCTGGGGCCGGGCCGGACGGGTAGAGGCGACGGCGCAGGTGCTGCGAGCTCTGCTTGCTTCCGGAGCCGCTCCACAGGATGACTTGATAGCGAGGGGATTGATCTATCTCGATCATGAGCAGGATCGGCATACACTTTGGTATTCGACACAGGCGACGGCGCGAGTGTTAGACGTGCTCGCCGAAATCGCTTTGCGTACGCCTTCTTCGACAAGTGCAGGCAGCCCCGGTGTCCTCAGGCTCCATGTGGACGATCAACCTATGATTACTGTGAAATTGCCTGCAGCGAGACAGGATGCCGGGCCAATCTTTGTGCCGCTCGGGTCGGGCTTGCTTTCAGGCACACACCAGGTTACTTTCAATCTTCCAACTGGGTCTCAGTCAGCTACGGCACAGATCGTCTCGTCCTTCTATCAGCCTTGGCTGAAGCAGATTCCTTCGAAAACTGTCAACCATGAGCAGCTTCGCCTTGCGGTTGCCTTTCGTACTACCAAGCCACAACCGGGGAAACCTATCGAAGTATCCGCGAGGATTGAGCGCGTGGGTTTCCGTGGATACGGCATGATGATTGCGGAGATCGGACTGCCGCCGGGTTCGGATGTGGATCGCGCTTCGCTTGAGTCTGCAGTTACGGCCAGTGGCTATCAGATCAATCATTACGAAGTTCTGCCGGATAAGGTACTGCTCTATCTCTGGCCGCGTGCCGGAGGTGTCTCTCTGCGCTTCCGGTTTACGCTGCGCTATGGGATCGATGCTCTCACAGCTCCATCCACGGTTTACGACTACTATAATCCCGATGCTCGTTTTGATCTTGCTCCGCAACGCTTTACGACACGCTGAGTAGAGTGGCTTGTGGATGGAATGCATCTGTGTATTTGTGTATTCGTTCGTCGCAAAAAAAAGGCGGCGTCACATGGACGCCGCCTGGCTGAAAGTCGATTCTGATCACTCGATGGCAACGGGCAGAGCCAGCACGTGAACGAGAGTGCCGCTGGTGGCGGTAACGCTGACTGTTACCGATCCCGTGATCACCTGGGTGATCGCGATCGAAGTACTCTTGCCGTTGTGTTTATCGCCACTGTAAACAGCGGTAATGGTATGCGCGCCCACGCTGAGGGCGGAGGTTTGCAGAGTAGCCGTGCCATCCGAAACAGAGACCGGCGAGCCGATCGCTGTGGTTCCGTCGTAGAACGTCACCGTTCCGGTTGGATTGCTGGTAAGCGCGCTGAGCGTCGCTGTCAGCGTCACCTGCGATCCCGAGGCTGACTTGATGCTGCTCGAGGATATCGCCAGCAGTGTTGCCTTCGGCGTGCTGGAGCCTCCGCAACCAATGCCAATCGGCAGGATCATAGTTAACAGAATCATCCACGTTGCAGAGCGGCGGCGGAAGCCTGGAACGAATAGAAGCAGTCCGGTAAGAATAGCTCCCGCAAGTCCAGTGCTTGCCGCGATGATGTTGTGGGTAGTTGAGGAGCTGTTAGAAGCTGTCGCCGAGGGAGAAGCGGCAGGCGTTGCGATGGTGGCGGTCACAGTTTGCTCCGTTGCGAGAGTGAAGGAAGACGGCGTCAGCGTGCAGGTTGAGCCCGCAGGAACACCCGAGCAGGTCAGGGAAACCGGGCCTGTATAGTCGAGTTCCGGTGTGAGGGTTAGCGTGGTTGAGGCAGACGATCCGTCAGGGACAGTGAGGCCCGTCTGAGCGCTGGTGAAGACGAAGTCGGGAGATCCGACGACGACCTGGGCTGTCGAGCTGGTCGAGTTGAAATTTGGATTGCCCGAATAGTTTGCAGTCACAATATTCGTACCGGTCGGCAGCGTGAACCGCCCACTGTATCCACCGACCTTGCCATTGATGAAGACAAGCGGGAAGGTTCCCAGCGAGGTCACAGGGCCGCCGTTTACTGAGTCGGTGAAGGTGACAGTGCCTTGCGGGTCTTGCTCGATATAAGGGTTGATCTGTACGCCGGTGGCAGTAAAGTTAAGTGTGGTCTGAGCACCTGACGCTACATACCCAGCACTCGTAGTGAAGGTGGTAACAGGCGTGAGCTTAGGCACGGTGAAAGTAATGGTGTTTGCCGAGGTCGAGGGAGCATAAGTCGAATCTCCCTGGTACTGTGCCGTGAAAGTGAAAGTTCCCGCACCGTCTGCATAGTAGATACTCGAACCTTGTCCATTGGTGAGGGTGTTGCCGGTAAACAGACTGCCATCACTGTTGAACAGGAAGACTGTCCCCGTCGGCGTCTGCGCGTTGGCCGTCTTCGGCGCAACTGCGAAGTTGAAGGTGGCGATCTGGCCCATCTGAAGCGTTGTGGCAGATGTCATCTTGAACGTTGTAGTGGTCGGCGTAGTCCCGGATGGGCTGCCGATATGCAGCGTGATCGGGTAGGCGTTGTCAGAACCGAGAGCGATACCGAGGTAGTTCGAATCGCCGCTATAGGTTGCGGTGATAACGTGCACCCCGTTGGCAAACGGTGCGTGGCTGAAGACGACCTGCGGCGCTCCGTCTCCCAGAGGACCGGTGTAAACGATGGGGAGCTGCGAAGAAATCGCAACGCCATTGTCGAAGACCTGGACGGTTCCGGTAGGGATCACTACATTTGAGCCCGACGAGCTGACGAGGACAGCCATCAGGTTGTTCGGCCCACCGATGCTGCTGGGGAAGGTGACCGTCTGTCCCTTTCCTACCGAGATGGGAGTTGCGGAGGAGGAACTCGCGCTAAAGCTGTTATCGCCGCTGTATTGCAGCGTTACGGTGTGCTGTCCGACTGGAATGCTGCCCGAGTCGAGCAGGAATCCGCCGTCTGCGGTAAGTGTGGTGGAGACTAAGCTGGTCTTGCCGTCCACAAGAATGTTGACGGTTCCGGTGGGCGTTCCCTGTCCGGAGGCGCCGGCGATATAGCCCTTGAAGTAAAGATCGAAGCCGAGATATGGAGAAGTACTAATGGGCTTCAGTGAGCTGGTTGCGAAGTCATACTGCTCGATCGCCAGGGATGAAACGCTGGCCTCGGGGGTGATCGTCAGCGGTGTACCGGGTGAAGTGCTGTTGGCATACGTGCCGTCGCCGGCGTAACGAGCCATGAGCGTGTAGGTTCCGCCAGGCAGATCTTTCACCGCGCCGGACCATGTTCCGTCCGAGGCGAGAGTGTACTGATCTCCAGAGCCGTACTTGTCGGTCAGCAGTACTACATCGCCGCTCGGCGTACCGGAAGCAGCCGAAACTGCAACCTTCACATTGATCGGCGTACCATGCTTGGCCGTCGCAGCTCCGACTGTGAGTGCGGTAGTCGTAGTGCTGCCTGCGCCAACATTCTTCCAGCCGCTGACGAGATTAGCGATGTTCACCGACCCAAGCCCGGTCGCCAGGTCGTAGCCCGCGCCAGCCGTAAAGTCGGCCGTGTCCGTGCCGTAGCCGGGCAATCCCGGAACGCTGTTATTCCCCGCAGTCACGTCGTTGAAGATGCAGGTTGCAGGGGCTGTCGGGTCAGTCCTGTTGGTTGAGGAGCATGAAGCGTCCTGCTGGGCTGCCAGTTGATAGAGGACGGGGTTGGGCAATCCTTGCCACTGCCCATTTTGCTGCTCGACCAGTGCCATGATTCCGGCCATCACAGGCGTCGAGATGGACGTGCCGCCCGCCAGGCCAACCTGGTTCAGCGAGATCGAACCTGAATCCGACACGGTATATTGGCAGCCGCCGAGGAAGCAGAGGATGTACGGGTCATCCACCGAAGATGCATTCAGGGCAACGTCGGGTATATCGCGAACGCCGTCCGCCGGCACTCCTGTGCCTGTTTGCCACGACGGTTTCTTGTAGCCTGCTGTGCAGGTGACGTCGCCACTCGCGTCCACTGTGCCTTGCGAGCAACTGCTACGCCCGCCGCCGCCGCCGGCGCTCATGTAATAGGTCTGGCCGTAGGCGCAGTTGTAGCCTTCGACAGGAAGAGTTGGGTCGCAGCTCTCGTTCCAAGCCGCTTCAGGGATATAGCCCAGCGCAGACGCAAAGTCTGTCTGGTTGTTCGAATCCCAATAGTTCATGAACTGCCCGTTCTCGGCAAACTGCGTACCGCCAACGGATACGTTGTAGGGCGTCGAAGAGAGACCGCTGACCGAGTCGCCCAGGGTCGCCGGGGATTCCTGTTCGTCCGAGTCGCACATCCCGGCGCCGCCGTCCCCGGAGGAAACGAAAACGCTGATGCCTTCCGCTGCAGCCTGCTCCCATACGAGGTTCCAGAAGAGATTTCCGGATGGCCCGAGGTGCTGCTCGCACTGCCCGTAACTGAGCGAGATGATCGGCGCTGAAACATTCTCAACCGCATACACCGCGGCAAGTGAAATGCCGTCTGTCGTGCCTGTGCTGGATGCCGTAATGAAATTGATATCGGCGTTGGGAGCCATTGCGCCCATCCACTCCAGATCAAGGGTCGACTCGCCGGCATCGCCGTAAGAAGAGGTGCCTGGGTCGGGACCGCTGATGACGATGTTGGGATCTTTGGCGGGAATCTGGAAAATCTTGCGGAAGACCTGCAGATCCGTCAACTGAATGTTGGAGCGGCCGATGATCGCCACTGACACACCTGTTCCATCGACCGAGGCCGGCAGCGAGGTCGCGCCGTAGATCTTGTGAATGTCGCCGGGCGACAGAAAGTACTCGAAGTTGCCGTTGCCATCGGTAAAGGTGGTATTGCCCTTTACCCGAACCAGCTTGCCGTCAGCATTCTTCTGCGCTTTGCCAAAGTCCACATGCATCGGCTTGGAGCGGAAGTCGTTCAGTGAGAGCACACCCGAGACGACCGGAGCCAGAGCCGCAGGAATCGACAGCTCTTTTGCATTCGCTACGTGCGTTTCCAAGCCGTTCGTCGTCTTCACCTGGTACTTGTGCATGGAGGTCTGGAAGGCGCTCTCGACCGTCGCCGTCGTGCCAGAGAACTCGATTCGCTGACCGCTCACGTTCGGCGTCACGCTTGTGAATCCGCGCGACTGGAGCCATCCGGCGACCTTCGCGATGTCCGAAGGGGACGGCGAGAACTGCGCGCTGAACTGAGCCGGCGTGAGCCACTTGTGATATTGCGCCGATCCCTTCATCTGCTGCGCCTCAATCAGGGCACGCAGCGCCGTCTGCTGGGCGTCGGAAGGCTTCAGCACCAGAACCATGCGGTTCAGCGCCTGGTTGGATGGCAACGCACCGAGGTCCGTAGCAGCTTTGATTTGCGGCGTCACGGAGCCGTGCATCATCGTACGCTGCTGCTCATTGATCGCGGCAGTCACGAGATTGGGAGTGGTCACAAAACTCTGTCCGTGAGCCAGGGAAGCGGCAGCCATCACGAAGAGAAGCGCGTTCCATACTGGACGAAGAAAGCGGAAATTCATTGAGGTCCTCCAGGCAAAATAAGGTCGAGAGAGAAGTCAGGTAGGAAGAGAAGCGGCGGCGGTCGGAGAGTCTCAGTTCATCGGCCGCACGATCGAACGGCAGCGGTTCAAGTAGAAAACTTCGTCTGGTGACATCAATATCTCTCGGCGGTGGATCGGTAGAGCAGAGCGCATCCGGTCTCCGGAGAATTCAGATCTGGTTCTGGTCGGTTCGAGACGAGTGAATGAAGCGAATGAGTGCGAATGGCCTTGACTATACGGATATTGAACGGCGAAACAAAACCACGAAAACATCGCGGAAATGTCCGTGATCATCTCTCATTTAATCATTGGTTTACGGCGTCTCTAGGAAATGAAAATAGCTGCGGAAAGTTCGATATGCTGGCGTCGTGTGTAAAGTAAGTCCATGCAACCTCGCGCTCCGATGCGCTATCGATTCGATGTATTCGAGTTCATCGTCTCAACGGGCGAACTGCTCCGGCAGGGACACAGGTTGCGGATGTCGGACCAGCAGGCCCGGCTGCTTATCGCTTTGCTCGAAAAGCACGGAGAGGTGCTCACTCGCCAGGACCTGCGCGAACAGCTCTGGCCAGATGGCGATTATCTCGACCACGATCACGCGATTCGCAACGCCATCAACCAGCTTCGGGCAGTTCTGCGCGACTCGCCGCAAAAGCCCCGCTTCATCGAGACCCTGCCCAAGCGAGGATACCGGTTCGTGGCCAAGGTCGAAGAAATCTTCGCGACCCCAGACCCTGCGACCGAGCCAGTCGCCGTGCAAGCCATTGCACCACTTCCTGCGTCGCCGATCCAGGAACGAGAGCCGGCTCTTGCAGAGACGCATACGGAAATAACTGAAGCAATCGAGTCCCTTCCTCCACAACCCCACTTCTCCAGGAAGAAATCCCTCTGGCTTGCCCTGTCCGTCATCCTCCTGCTGGCAGCCTTCGCAGTCTTCCAATGGACCACCAGGTCGACGCCCAACCATGCTGCACCCGGCGTGATCACCCTCGGCATCGCCCCCATCGAATCCACTGGTAGCGCCGCCGAGCAGCTCGCCGAGCCATTTCGTTCCGAACTGATGGACGCAGCTTCGCAGCTCCCCGGGGTCGAAGTGCGCGCCACTCACTCCTTCCCCGCGGCCACGTCGCTGGGCGACCTGCATGAGCTTGCCCAGAAGCTGCAGTTGGACGCGCTTCTCCTGGGGCGTATCTCGGCTGTTGACGCAAACCACTTTGATTTCGTTTTCGAACTGGTCCGGGGATCGGATACGGTTCACCTGGCATCCATGCACTACAGCGGCACCGCCGCCCAACTTGGCGCCACGCGTGACCACATCCAGCGCGATCTGTTTCTCCATCTGAACTCGGCAGTTCCACGGCGGCTCACGCCAATACACAGCACCGACAATCCGGAAGCCTATGGTGCTTATCTTTCAGGCCGTGCCCAACTGATCCGGCACGATGATGCCGCGATTCATCAGGCGGTAACTGATTTCGAGCAGGCAGTGAAGATCGATCCCACCTTCGCGCAAGCCTACGCAGGCCTCGGCAGCGCCTATCTGCTGGTCGGCGAACATGCCTCGCAGGGGCGTGAAGAGGCTTACAAGGCATCGCACGATGCTGCAACGAAGGCCATCAGCTTGAATCCAAATCTGGGCGAGGCTCACGCCACGCTCGGCTTCCTCGCCTTTCGCCATGACTGGAACGCGGCCGCATCGGAAGTCGAGTTCCGCCGCGCCATCGAGCTTGACCCCAACCAAGCCATGCATCGCATCCTGTACGCCCTGCTACTCTGCAACACCGGCCGTACCGACGCGGCCTTCGAGCAGATCGCCGCCGCTCACGCCGCTGACCCGCTCTGGCCACCGGTCTACATCACCGAAATCTATGTAGCCAGCGCGGCACACCAAAGCGATCACGCGCTCGAAGTAGCGCATACCCTTGTCCAGATGATGCCCACCTGGCCCCTCGCCTACGATCAGAGTGCTTGGGCCTACTGGTACGCCGGCCGTCACGAACAAGCTGTGCAGGAATGGATACGCATGGCCACGCTCGAGCAGGACCAGCCTCGCCTGGCGCTCGAGCAGCACGGACTCGCCATCCTGCACAAGCAAGGAACCGTGGCTTACTCGCGATACAAGCTGGATGCCATCAACCGCAATCAGAAGTGGAACCACCCCAACGACTTTCAGACTGCGGAATGGCAGATTAATGCTGGTATGACCAAGGAAGCACTGGTATCCCTGAAGGAGATGGTAAAGGCGCACGACCCGGAGTCGTTGCAGTTTGCCGCCAGCCCTGCGTATCTGAAGCTCCACGGCGACCCCGAGTTCAATGAACTCCTTAAGCAGGTCGGTTTGCCACAACCTTGAAGCCAAAACTTAGAAGTAGATCGATGTTCTGGTGTGTTCGTTGCTTAGGTTGACCCACTCACTTCTTTTCGGTTTCCCTCATAAATCTAGCGAGTTCGTCCTTCCAGATAGCAGCCATCGTGTGGGTGCCATGGCCGCGCGTAGCTTCGCTGATTGGGATAAGGACGAATCGAGTCCTGTGCATTTTGGGTAGAACCCGGGCGTTGATTAACTGTTCGCCGAGCTCCGGAGGATTGATAAAGTCATCAGCCGAGTTGATCCAAAGTGCAGGCGCCGCGATCGATGACAACTTAGGCTCAGGGTTATAGTTGCGGGAAGCATTGACGTAGTAAATAAGATCGTTCGCGTCCGTGTGCGGAATGGTCCGCGCCATGTAATCGTCGACGAATTTTTCTGCCTGCGCACGCGTGGGATTGTGTATCTGCATCTGCAGGGGCGCGGAGCCCATGACAAGCAGCATCGCTTCGGCGCCGCGTAGCCCTTCGACGGGAGGAGTGATGTACTCGCCATGATTCCAGACGGGATCGTGCTCAATGCTTTCGATAGCGATGTAGCGCGTCATGCGGTTGCGACCGGCAAGCTCAACGGGATAACACGCAAACGGTGCCAGGGCGTCCATGAATTGAGGGTAAGTTTCACCCCACACCCACGACTGCATGCAACCCATCGAAGTGCCAAGAATCAGACGCAGATGGTCAACGTGTAGGCCGTCCGTGAGCATCGTGGATTGCGAGCGAACCATGTCGTCGTAATCGTATTGCGGAAACTTCATATGAAGACCGTCGGAGGGCTTGGAGGAATCTCCGTGTCCGATGTCATCGGGAAGAATCAGGAAGTATTTGGTGATATCGAAGGGCTGGCCGGGGCCGAAGAGCACGTCGGCAAAGAGGGGATTGAGCAGTGTATTTCGGTTGCCACCTGTGCCGTGCAGTAGAAGGATGGCGTTGTCCACGTGACCATCCTGCCCGTGATGCGGCTGGCCGAGCGTCAAATAGTGCAGATTGAGCTGTGGCAGAACCTCACCGCTTCCAAAGCGGAAGTTCTTTACAACATACTCGTGGTCGGCTGCAGCCCATCGAGAAGGTGGAGCCTGACAGCACGCAGTTCCAATCCACGCAAGCAGGGTGCAGAGCAGAGTTGCGACGCGCATGGGATCTCCCTATACTGAAGCCATTCTAGGGGAATCTTAAATCGCGACTCGAACCTTCTTGCTGATTAGCATCATCTATAAAGCATGTCGACTGCGCCGGACCATCTCTTCTCTTCTTATACTCAACGTTCTATCACTTTCCCAAACCGTATCGCAGTCTCTCCCATGTGCCAGTACAGCTATACCGACGGGTTCTCGAACGATTGGCAGTTCGTCCATCTTGGCAGCCGCGCAGTGGGTGGCGCGGGCACGGTTTTCGTCGAGGCGACCGCTGTCAGCCCGGAGGGACGCATCACGCCTGGAGACCTTGGCCTGTGGTCGGATGCGCATATCGCGCCTCTGGCTCGGGTTGCGGCTTTTATTCGAGAACAGGGCGCGGTGCCCGCGATTCAGCTGGCGCATGCAGGCCGCAAGGCGAGCATGGAGAAGCCATGGGCGGACGTACAGCAAGCCATCCCGGTCAGCGAAGGCGGCTGGGAGACGGTAGGGCCATCGGCGAACAAATTCTCTGAAGTGTATTCGACCCCTCAGGCGATGGACCGTGCCGCCATGGATAAAGTCGTCGCTGACTTCGCGGCAACAGCTAAGCGTGCGGCAACGGCGGGATTTCTCGTTGCCGAGGTTCACTGTGCTCATGGATATCTTCTGCATGAATTCCTTTCACCCCTGTCGAATGAGCGTACCGACGAATACGGTGGCGGCCTTGAGAATCGCACCAGATTTCCTCTGGAAGTTGTTCGTGCAGTCCGAGCAAGTTTCCCTGCTGAACTTCCAGTCTGGGTCCGCTTGTCCGTGACGGATTGGGTGGATTCCTCGAGCGAAGTTCCTGGCGGCGGCTTAACTGTTGAGGACTCCATCGCATTCGCCAAACTCCTGAAGGCCGAAGGCATCGACCTGATTGATTGCTCCTCCGGTGGAAATGACCCGCGACAGCAGATCCCCATTGGTGCCGGATACCAGGTTGCGTTTGCGGATCGTATTCGCCGCGAAGCTGATATCCCGACAGGAGCAGTGGGCATGATCACCGCTGCAGAGCAGGCAGACCAGATCATCCGCACCGGGCAGGCGGATTTTGTTCTTCTGGCGCGAGAGCTCCTGCGCGACCCATACTGGCCGCTTCATGCCGCCGAGACTCTTCATAAGCCAGGTGTATGGCCTGTACAGTATGAGCGCGCAGCCCATGGTAAGGTAGAACGTCGCAAACCGTTACCTCAGACAATCAAGTCAAAGCAGTAATCGAGGTCCATCATGCCAGTCATTCGTACGTGTGTTCATTGCCAGCAAAAGAATCGAGTCTCAGCGAAACACCTCAGTGCAACCGGCAAATGCGGCGCCTGCAAGGCGGAGCTGCCGCCGCTGGCCGAGCCGCTCGCGGTCGACTCCGCATCGTTCGAGGATGTCGTGCAAAACGCCACAGTCCCGGTCCTGGTTGACTTCTGGGCAGGCTGGTGCGGCCCATGTCGGACAGCCGCTCCCGAGGTCGCGCGTACCGCTGCCAACATGGCAGGGAAAGCAATTGTTCTCAAGGTCGATACCGAGGCCAACCCGCAGCTTTCGGCGCGGTTTCAGGTGCAGAGCATTCCCAACTTCGTTGTGCTCGCTGGTGGCCGCATCGTGTTTCAGCAGTCGGGACTCGTGGGCCATCAAGAGATGGAGAAATGGCTGCGAGCTGCTGCCGTGTAAAGCTTCTCGCGTATCCTGAACGCACCAGCGCAAATCATTCCGTCGTGTATCGGATCTCCAGGCTCCGAATGCGATAGCAGGAATAGATCAACACAGCTACCGTAAGCGCAATCAGTCCCAGAGTTGCGGCCCACGCGGATACCGGTTCTGTCTCGACCGTAAGCAGCGCGAAAACCCCCTCGGCTGCAACCTTCACCGGCATGAGATGGCGAAGGTACGAGGCTACGCTCAGCTTCTGCAGCAGCGAAGGCAACACTGGATTGATCGCCTCCCAGCCGAGCACCAGCATTGCCGCAGGCGTGGGGTTACGAAACATCATGCTCAGCAGCAGGAACACCGCTCCATAGCCGAGGCAGGCCAGCGTGATGATGGAGAGATAAGCCTCTAACTGGCCAAGCCCTGGACCATTGAATATGTAGTCGCGACCTGCTGCTCCGAAGCCGGCATACATAAGCGCAAAATCGGCAATCATGGCGCTGCCGAACAGCAAAAGAGCACTAATCGATCCAGCCGCGAACTTGGATAGCAGAAGTATCTCGCGCCTCACGGGTGCAAGCAGATAGAAGTGGAGACTTCGCTCGATCATCTCGCCGCGAATCAGGCGCGAGAAGATTCCCAGGCATCCGAAGAAGACGCCGAGACGGATGTAATACAGCTGCACGATGCCTGCCAATATGCTGCCGTCTTCGCTCATTGAATCAAGCGGATGCTTATCAAAGAGGAAGTGAATGAAAATGATCAACGTGGGAATGAACGCGAGAAAATAAATCCAGCTGGCTCGCCACGAGAAGAGATTTCGTCTCACCTCGATTCGAGTCATACGCAGGCCTTGTGTCCACCACAGGCCCCACGGTTGTTGAGCGAGCGTCTTTCCAAGACTGGTTGCGTTCGTCTCTGTCATGATGCTGCTCCGTCGGAACCGATCAGGTATTGGTAAATAGCATTGGCATCATCGTCCGCGGGTGCGACCGCGTCGATCTTGATCAATCCCTCAGCTGCAATGTCATTGAGCATCCTGTAGAACTGATCGACATCTCCGGTACGAAGAAAGACACCCCCACCATCGGCATGGATCCTTGCCTCGACGCAATGGTTGAGGGAAAACATTCTCGAAGCCAGAAGCTCCGGATGATCGCAGCGAATCAGCACCTGCATCGGTTTCTCGCGCACCTCCTGCCGGACCTGATGAATATTTCCTTCAGCGATCAGGTATCCCCCGGTGATCAGAACAACCCGGTCGGAGATACGATCCACCTCATCGAGAATATGGCTCGAAATCAGCAGGTGCATCCCTTGACGGCCAAGCTCTTCAAAGAGCGCGATCGACTCCGCACGCGCCATTGGATCCAGGCCATTCAGTGGCTCGTCAAGAACCAGCACTCGAGGCCTATGGGCGATTGCCTGCGCCAACCGAATCTTCTGCCGCATCCCCTTGCTGTATCCCGCAATGTTTCGGCCCGCGGCATCCCCAAGCTGTACGCGCTCAAGAGCCTCCATCGTCAATTGGAACGCGGCAGGCTCGGGCATGCCGTGCAGCATCAGTCCATCCATCACAAACTGCCATCCGGATATGCCCCGGGGAAAGTAGTCAAACTGTGTGCAATAGCCAACATTGCGAAAGAACTCTGTCGCATCGTCGGGACTCAGCCCCATCACGGAAATCCTGCCGCTGGATGGCTTCACGAGGCCCGTCATCAGGTTCATCAGCGTTGTCTTGCCCGATCCATTGGGTCCGACAAGAGTCGTAATTCCCGGCGGAATCGTAAGCGAAATGCGATTCACCCCGAGCACTTCCCCGTAGAACTTCGAGACGTCATCAAAGATAATTTTGTCGTTGATCGCGCTCATCCCTTCACCACCTCGCGCGCGCGAATCCGTGCATTCAGCATGGTGAGGAAAAGCAGGCAGGCAAGCAGGAGCATTAAGATGATCGACTCCGTCGGCAAGTTGAAATCAGGGGGCAAATTGTCCGGTGCACCCAAGATGCGCCTCCAAAGAAGCGACATCAGGACAGGGAGATTGAGTAGCAGACCCCATTTGGTACGCAGAACCCCACTCACGATCGCCCCAACCCCAGCGGGAACAAACACTGCCGCAAAGATCATTCCTGTGGCCACCACTCGCCACTTCACCCACGAAGAAAGCGCCAGCCCAAGCACAGAGAGAAACGTAATCCAGATGATTGAGCCTGCGAACAGCCCTACACCAATGCGAAGATTCGCAGCGAACCAAGGCACTGGCGACGTATATCCCTCGTAAGCAAAAAGCAGTACAGTGGGAATCCAGGTGATGAGAGAAAGCACCGAGAACAGCGCAATAAACTTACCCAGCACATAACCGACGCGTGTGATCGGATGGCTCAGCAGTATGGGCATCACATTGTCGGCAAGATCAAACGTGATCAAGCGCGGCGCAACCCAGGATGCCATGGCTAATGCTATCCAACCCTGAACCTGCAGCATAATAGAGAAGAAGCCGGCATCAATGGTCAATGCCCGCGCTCCGCCATTTCCCAGCAACGCCCGCGCGATTGGGTTGTTGGCAAAGTAAATGATTACGAGGAAAACAATCGGAGGCAGCAGGCTGAAGACCAGGAGCCCAATCGTGATCTTCGACGACCACGCTTCAGCGAGTCCGTAGCGGGCAAGGACCAGAATGCGCATCCATAGCGGTGTGACTTTGCCAGTATAGGCGCGGTAGTTATGTTTATAGATTGACATTGGCCGGTCGCCCCACTTCATTGTCCATCGCGCGAAGGAAGATATCCTCCAGAGAGTCGCGCCGCTGATGCATACGGCGAATCTGGACTCCCTGCTCCGATGCGATGACATAGAGATCTCGTGCTTCAATATGATCTGGAATGACGAGTTTGATGCGGCCTCCGGGAAACACCGCGCACTCACATCCAAGGCCGCGGATGCTCACAGAAAACTTCTCCGTCGCACCGACAGTTTCGAGCTCCATAAAGCTACGATTTGAACGCCGCTCCTCTTCAATGTTGCAGAGCGCCGCGATGCGCCCACCTTTCAAGATCAGCACTTCGTCACAAACTTCGTCGATGTCGCGCAATAAATGAGAGGAAATCAGCAATCGTACGCTTCCTTCTTTGCGAATCTCCTTGATGAGCTGGATCATGCGCTGGCGTGCCATTGGATCAAGGCCGTTGGTAGGCTCGTCGAGCACCAATAGCCGAGGCCCGTGCGCAAGCGCCTGGGCCAGCTTGATCAGTTGCTTCATGCCCAGTGAATAGCTGTTCACCTTGCGATATCGAACCTCGCCTAGTCCCACGTAGAAGAGCGCTTCGTGAGCTCGCTCCAGCGCCTCTGCTGGAGGCAGACCCGCGAGTTCAGCCATGTAGCGAACAAAGCGCACACCGCTCATATTGCCGATGAACGAATCATTTTCCGGCATGTAGCCAATGGCTCCACGGATCTGCGCCCTGTCTCGATGGACATCCAAGCCAAAAACTCTGGCTGTGCCTTTCAGGGGACGATGAAAACCCAGGAGTGTGTTGATGAGCGTAGACTTACCCGCACCGTTCGGACCAAGCAGGCCAATGGCCTGCCCCTTCAACGTGCCCGTTAGTCCATTGAGCACGGTGCGGTGTCCAAGCCGGACCTCTAACCCATCGAGATCGATTATTCCCATGTCACTCTCTTACGTAGAAAGCTATGCCGTTGTTCCCGGTTTAGTTTACGAATGGGCCAGATTTTGTCGCGCCATGTTTTCCTGGATTGATCAATGCCCCAAGAGTCAAAAAATCGAATCCGAAAAGATGACTATCGCTTGCTACTTCGATGCGATTGTCCTTCCCCCACGCGCATATTGTCGTAGGGCGAGCATCGGACGCGAGCTGCTGAAGAGCCTTGGCCGACTCTCCGCCAAGTTGCGACAGAAGTGGCGTCAGAACTGGACTCAAGTTCTGGTAAGCAACAGCTGAGTAGTTACTGTGATCATCTTTCGGCAACGTAGCTTTGAACGCTGTAGAACGCGCCAGAGAGTCTCCACTCGCATGTGTCCGTATTGCTTCCATCAGTAGTGCGCGGTTGGGAGCAATGATCATATAACCATCTTCAAACGTGTATTGAGCAACAGTGTTACCGGCGGTTAGATCGGTTATGGCATAGAATCGCTGTCCATCCACATCGCTCGGAGCGATGACGATGTTATGAACGTCCTTGCCTTGGGACATATCATGAACTGACTGGATCACCTGCTCGAGCGTATTTTCAAGCCGCTGCGAGTCGCGTACCTCGACAACGGCTTTCCATGAGGGCGTGGGCAGAACTGGTCCATCGAGCGCAAGTAGAAAGTCTCCCCCGAAATTCGCCGCCAGATCATCCCGGAAGCTGATGTGCAGCTTCTGCTCCGCTTCGTTCCAATCATGATTCCCAGAGCTGTTACCCGCAGAGGTCATTGCCATGATGTCGTCTGCAATCGCCTTTGGGTCTTTGGAGAGCAGCGCAACGGCAATTGCAGCATTGGGCGTAACAAAGTCCAGTGAGCCGATCGGAGCAGGAGCCGCAAGCCATGACGCCACGCGCTGCCGTGTTCCGGAGAACTGTAGATTCAAATGGTTCTCAGGCTGTCCGTTCGTCTCTCGATGCTCCGCGATCAAGTAGCGAACGCTCTCCAGGCCGCTTTCATCCAGGACCTTTGCGCCTTTCTTGCCGCTGTGTGCCACCATTACCTGGTCGCCCACCATCTGATGTAAATCCGCAGCAAGGATCACTCCCGCACCACGACCATACGCTGCTGTTATCTGTTGTCCGAAGTCCCCAGAAGCAAATCCACTGGAACCACTGTTCAACTGTGCATTGACCAGCTTTAACGTCGCGATCGAGTTCGAGAAGACCACCTCGTGTTCGCGGACAACACCGTAAGCGCCATCCTTCGTCTTCGATCCATCATCAGCAGTCGCTAGCGTTGTTGTGTCGAACAAAGTGAAGCCGGGTGACGAATTCGAGACAGGGAACTGTTGCCGGAGAAAATCATCCAGGCCACTCTTCTTTACATCCGCAACAATGGCAAAGCCCGGATGCTCGGTTTCCTTTACGCCGAGAATGACTACTTCGTCGCCGATGAACTGGCTCATCTGATGAAGCTTGTCGACCATTGCATCCAGCTCTGCCGTATTCTGTCCCTGCCCATGGCTCCACCACTGCTGAAGTTCCGGGCTCTGGTGTAGTTGATCATGGAAAATCTTGTTCGCATCGCTCAGAAAGTCGCCGAGGTTCGGAATGCTGACATACAGCAAGGTATTCGCCGGCACGCGCTGCAGCAAATCACTGTTATAGCGCGACTGAGGAAAAGGAATCTGTTCGATCTTGTGTTGAAGAATGGCGAATTGCGCCAGCAGCGGCAGGTACTTGTCGCGGTCGTGACTCCAGGCAATCTGCTGAGCCGGTAAAGCGGGCTGCAGGTTGTCGCTTGTCGTCATTTGTCCACCCGCAGGTACAACTGTCTCCACGCCGGCATGCGTCACGTTGACCGAGCCTTCCAGCACCGCCAGTCGCGAACCCTTGATACCAGAGTCAACGGAAAATACGGTGCCCGTAACAGCCGCGCGGCAATCCGGGGTCTTGACATATAGGTGACCAGATGTACGCTTGGCGGCGTCTACGATGACCGCGCCGTTCTCAAGCGAAACGGTTATATTCCGCCCCCGTGCGCCTACGCCCAGGAGGCTTCGCTCATTCACCTCAACCTTCGATCCATCGGAGAGCCGAATGACAGCATGCCCGCCTCCACCCGTCCGCAGGTGATCTCCCTCTCCGAGCTTGTCTCCTGCTGCAAGCTGGCGGTCACCGGCAGCAGAGATCCGATAGGCAAAACCATCGATCGACTCTACCTCTGCACGCACTCCAGGAGGTACCTGCCAGTAAGTCCGGTATACGAAGAATGATCCGGCCAGAAGAGCGAGCGTGGGGGCAAGCGCCCAGCGCATTGCCCAGCCAAATTTGGGACGCCACGCAGATGCACGAGCAGATTCCGGTCTCGACCAATCCAATGTCGTAGAGCCACTCTTGAACTGACGAAGGCAATCGCCGCAATCGCGCATATGCGCTTCAATGACCAACGCCCGAGGTGCGGGAAGAATCCCAGCACGATAAGCCCGGAACAGCTGCTGCACATCATTGCAGTTCTCGATCGTGTCAATTCTCATGACCCCACCCGCTTCCATGCCCAGGCGTTCTGCTACCCGGTTCGCCGAAGCAGCAAGCTGCTCGCCATCCGGATTCGTGGACTGCAGCGCTTCTATCGCCGCGTTCAACCGTGTTTCGTCGTCTCGTGTCATCGTCTTCCCTCTGTCATTTCCCGAAGTCGCTTTTTCAACCTGGACCGTGCATTGTGCAGGGTCACAGCCACAACCGCCTGTGAAGTGCTCATCAATACAGCGATATCGCGATTCCCCAGTTCTTCTACGTACCGCAAGGTGAACATCTCAGCCGCACGCGGAGCCAACTCACCAATCGCCGCGCGGAGCAAATCTCCCAGTTCTTTACTCGAAGCATCTCGCTCAGGCGAACTGCCCTGCCCCACGGAGGCGACGTGCGCAGCATCCTCAATCGGTTCAAGTGCTGCTGCCTTCCTGCGCCGGAGCGTGTCTAGCGCTCCATTGATCGCTGCCCGGTAGAGATAACTGCCGACATTCGCCGGCGGTAGTCCACTCCCAGTTGCGAGACGAAGAAAGACAGCCTGTGCGACATCCTCAGCGTCTGCCATGCTTCCCGTGATGCGGTAGGCGGCAGTGAGTACGCGCCGATGATGCTCGGCAAACAACTGCGAAAGCGTCTCGCCGGATTCTATGAGCGGCATGGTCAGGCTGGCGGCGGCCAATGGTTCACCTTCTTGACTGTTCATAGAGATGACGCCCCGATCAGGAAATTCTTAATCCCAGTCTGAAGAAATACGGCGAAAGCAGCATTATTGTTCAGCAGGGCACGAAATGTTGCAGAAATTGCTGCTGGAGGTTGTTGGAATTGGAAGAGTTAGCTATGTAAACGCAGGACAGAGATTCGCGGAACATAGCTGAGCTTTGCGGGGTAATGCGGAGAGTAGGGAGCACGACGAGATCAAAGTAGGTGGGCGCTGATTTTTGTATTGGCTCTGATACGAACACACTTTTTTTGAAAGAAATAAGCCCCATCGTTTCAAGCAAGAATGAAATCTTATGCACTGTAATCGAGGCAGCGAGGCATTGACAGTCCGTTGGCGGAAGGCGAATATAAGGCGAAGATAGTTCCTATGCCTTCTGCCTCCACACTTCGTCGCCAGATCGAGGCCACACTCGCCAACCGGATTCCTTCAGCGCTCACGCCTGCGCGGCGGATTCTACGTCCACTTGCTGCTACGGGAATACCTGCTGTGGATAAGTTGCTGGAAGGCGGCCTGCCGCTGGGAGCAATCACTGAAGTAGTGGGGCCGGAATGCTCCGGGCGTACCTCTTTCGCTCTCTCCTTTCTCGCGCAAATGACCCAGGCAGAAAAGGTGTGTGCTTGGATCGATACCTCTGACACCCTCGATCCGGAGTCTGCGGCAGCGACAGGTGTCGATCTCACCCGGCTCCTATGGGTGCGTTGTGGAGCCCCAACCGAATCGCGGGCAAGACCCACAGTGCAACAAACGTTCGTCCTTCCTGAGAAATACATGGTCGCGCCGCCGTCAAGAAAAGGACTGCATGGAGGAGGATTCGGCTCGCATCCGCGCAATGAGGTGAAGGGACTCTCCACCGCTATCAGCAACCTGTTCATGCCAGACCCAGTTGCACCGTGCAGCGGCGAGTCACAGCACCGAGAGGGGCCAGAAAAGGAATCTTTTAAGCCCAATAAACAACGGGTTGCCGTAACCCACAACAGAGCATCCAATTCATTCACCAAGCCCTGGACTCGAATCGAGCAGGCGCTTCAAGCAACTGATTTACTTCTGCAGGGAGGCGGATTCAGCGCAATCATTCTCGACATGGCCAGCATTGCGCCAGAGCATGCCTCGCACGTGGCGCTGTCGATGTGGTTCCGGTTTCGCGCCGCGGCTGAAAAGAACCAGGCCAGCATTCTTCTCCTCACCCAGCACCCTTGCGCCAAGAGTAGCGCAGAGCTGCTGCTGCGCCTGCAGCCAGGCAATGCAATGCGCGATGAGGCCACCGTATTCACAGGAATCGAGCATGAGATCGAAGTGACACGCCGGCGCTTCACGCAGGCGCCAACGAACGTCATCCCACTTCGCAAACCACCGCAACGCGCAACGATAGCGTGCTGGCAGAGCAGAACGACCTGGGCAGGTCCCGGACTGGATTAGGATGACAAAGCCAGCTGAACTGTATGCCTGTCTCTATGTCAAAGAATTTCCAGCGCAGGCTCTCTTACGCTTACGACCGGAGATGCGGGATCAATCATGCGTTGTCATGGATGGTCAGCCGCCCTCTCTGCATGTATGCTCACTCACCCGGATGGCACGTGCTCAGGGACTCGTTCACGGTATGACCCAGGCGGAGGTCGAGACTTTTCGTGGCGTCATCTTACTGCCACGTTCCATGAAAGAAGAAGCTGTCGCAAGAGCGGCTCTTCTCCAATGCGCTGGCGCATTCTCACCTCGTGTGGAAGAGAAGTTCGAAGCTGGAGCATTCCTGTGTGCCGTCGATATAGCCGGGACGGAAAGTCTCTTCGGGCCGCCAGATGCATTGGCCCGGAATATCATCACTCGTGCCGGAGCGCTTGGCTTCGCTGTTCGCATCGCCATCAGTCACAACTTCCACGCAGCTGTATCTCTCGTCAAAGGGCTACCCCCGCGAACCCAAATCAAAGTTATTCCTGCCGGCCAGGAAAGCACAGCATTGGCGCCTCTACCGCTCTCAGTGCTCGATCTAACAGAAGGGCAGACAGAAACCTTCAATCTTTGGGGTATCCGCAATCTGGGTATGCTCGCGGCTCTACCGGAGAAAGAGCTCATTGCAAGGATGGGACAGCCTGGCAAACGCCTTCGTCAGCTAGCAAGTGGCCAGATGCCGCATCTATTCCAACCTGTAGAGCCAGTCTTCACACTCGAAGAGCACATGGCACTGGATACACCTGTGCAGGACCGCGAAGCATTGCTCTTCGTGATCAACATGATGCTCGAGCAGCTAATCTTCCGGGCAGCCGCCCGCGTGCTCGCTTTAGCCTCGGTCCAAATCGTCCTGTACCTTGAAAGCTCGTATCTCGACGTTGCAATGACCCACTCACGTACGGTACGGCCAGCACTTCCTACCAATAACAGGCAGCTCTGGATCAAGCTGATTCAGCTTGATCTCGAAGCTCATCCGCCGCAGGCTGCGATCCTAGCGTTATCGTTGACAGCCGATCATGGCATCACAAACAAGATACAACTGGGACTGTTTTCTCCACAGTTGCCAGAACCGGGGAGGCTTGATGTGACGCTCGCCCGCATTCGTGCTCTTGTGGGCGAGGCCAATGTAGGTCGCGCCGTACTCAGGGATACGCATCAACCAGATGGATTCACAATGGAGCCATTCATGGTTCCATCGGGTTCTGTATCAGCCACTCTCTCTAACAAGTCCCATTCTGCAATCAGGAGATTGCGTCCACCAGAAGAGATTGCGGTCACAGAGCAGGGTAAGCGGCCAAGAGGTTTTATCTTTCGAAATAAGCGCTATAGCATCGAGCGTCTTTACGGGCCATGGATCATCAGCGGAGACTGGTGGAAGCCGACGCTATGGGGCATCGAACAATGGGACGTTGAGGCGCGAGCGCAGGACGACGTGCTGCTCCACTGTTGCCTGATGCGAAACCAAGTCACAGACTGCTGGCAGATGGCAGCTCTCTATGACTGAACGCTATGTAGAGCTGCATGCCGCCAGCGCTTTCAGCTTTCTTGAGGGAGCCTCAACGCCGGAACAACTCATCGAACGGGCGTTCGAGCTGGAGATGCCGGCAATGGCACTACTCGACCGCAATGGAGTGTATGGCTCCGTGCGCTTTCACACGAGTGCAAAGCGCAATAACATCCGTGCGCATGTCGGCGCAGAGATCGCTATCTCAAGTTTTGGGGAACGTCTGGCGCCTCATGCATGGCTGCCAAACCAGTATCAATCAGAGCCAGCGCGCTTGCCCCTGCTTTGCAAATCAAGAGAAGGCTATCAAAATCTCTGTCAGTTGATCACCCGGTTCAAAATGCGTGAGACGACTAAGAAAGAAGGAGCAGCAACCTTTCACGATCTCGAGGAATACGCATCAGGGCTTGTGTGCTTGACCGGCGGAAATGAAGGTCCTCTGGCTGCAGCCCTTACGCGAGGAGGAGAACAGGAAGGATGCAAAACAGTCCAAAAACTGACACGCATCTTCGGTCCAAACAACGTCTACGTCGAACTGCAGCGTCATCGTGAACGCGAGGAAGAGTGGCGCAATCAGGCTGCCATTCGCATCGCCAAATCACTGAAGCTTCCGGTTATCGCCACGAATGGGGTTCGATATGCGACCGCATACGATCGCGAAATTCTCGATCTCTTCACGGCGATCCGTAATCATGTCGAACTCAATCACGCCGGAAGACTGCTTGCGTTGAATAGCCAGCGTCATCTGCGCCCTGCGCGGGAGATGGTGGCACTCTTCAGAGACGTTCCCGGCGGAATTGAAAACACAATCGAACTTTCCCAACGCCTCAAATTCGAATTGAATGACCTAGGCTACGAGTTTCCGCAATATCCCGTACCCGATGGGGAAACAATGGACAGTTTTCTACGCAAGCGCGTCGAGGAAGGTGTGTTGCGCCGGTACGCTCCCAAGAATGATCGAAGTTTGCTTGAGCGTGCAAAGAAGCAGGTAGAACATGAACTTGCCCTCATTGCAAAGCTTGGCTTCGCAGGCTATTTCTTGATCGTCTGGGACATTGTCCAATACTGCAAGAGCAACGACATTCTCATCCAGGGTCGTGGAAGCGCGGCCAATTCTGCAGTCTGTTATGTCCTTGAAATTACGGCCGTCGATCCAGTCGGTATGGAATTGCTCTTTGAACGCTTCCTGAGCGAAAGCCGGAATGAATGGCCAGACATTGATCTCGATCTTCCTTCCGAAGAAAAACGCGAACAGGCTATCCAATATGTTTACAAACGATTCGGCGAACTCGGCGCTGCTATGACTGCCAATGTCACGACATATCGACAGAAGTCAGCAGCTCGGGAAACTGGTAAAGCGCTTGGCTTGAAAGAAGACTCGTTGAGTCGGCTCGCGAGTCTCTCCGGACAATGGGAATGGCGCGGCAAGACCGACACTCTGGCGCACTCCTTCCTTTATGCCGGATTTGATGTTCAAGATCCTCGCATCGCCAAGCATCTTGAGCTATCCATGCGCATTCAGGATCTGCCACGCAATCTTAGCCAGCATTCCGGCGGTATGGTGATCTGCCAGGGACAATTGAATCGCATCGTCCCGATTGAGCGAGCATCGATGCCAGGCCGCACCGTAGTGCAGTGGGATAAAGAAGATTGCGCTGATCTCGGCATCATCAAAGTAGATCTGCTCGGGCTAGGCATGATGGCAGTCTTGAAAGATTGTCTGGAGTTGATACCAACACACTATGGCAGCAAGATTGATCTAGCGCAGCTACCTGAGAATGACGAGGCCTATCGAACAGCCCAGCAGCCTGAAATCATAGGAATGCTGCATAATTCAAACCGCAAGCCACAGGAACATAAGATCGACCTGGCTCAACTGCCCGAAGATGATGAGGTGTATCGGGTTCTTCGGGACGCAGACACCGTGGGAATGTTCCAGGTGGAGAGTCGCGCTCAGATGGCATCTCTTCCGCGCAACAATCCAACAAAATTTTACGACCTTGTTGTGCAGGTCGCGATCATTCGTCCCGGCCCGATTGTAGGCCAGATGATGCATCCCTACATGCGAAGAAGACAAGGAAAGGAAGCAATCACCTATCCGCATCCTTCCCTGGAAAAGGTATTGAAGCGAACGCTGGGAGTACCGCTCTTTCAGGAGCAATTACTGCGCATCGCCATGACTGTCGCGAATTTCACAGGTGCAGAGGCAGAAGAACTGCGTCGAGCCGTAGGCATGCGCAGATCCTGGGAACGCATGAAGAGCCTTGAAGGAAAACTACGCACAGGCATGACCGCAAATGGAATCGATATAGCCACTCAGGACAACATTGTTCAGAACATCAGTTCCTTTGCCCTCTATGGATTTCCCGAGTCGCACGCAGCTTCGTTCGCATTGATTGCGTATGCCTCAGCTTATTTCAAAGTGAAGTATCTTGCTGCCTTCACTTGCGCCATCCTGAACAACCAGCCAATGGGATTTTACTCGCCAGCGGTGCTCATCAAGGACGCGCAACGGCATGGCTTACGTATAAAGCCAGTGGACGTTCAGGTGTCCGATTGGTCATGTACGATCGAACACGAAACTGACCAGTCCTTATCCCTCCGGCTGGGCTTACGCTATGCCAAACGTATGCGAAAGCAGTCTGCAGATGCCCTTGTTGCAGCCCGCGCGCGCGATGGTCTGTTCCGCTCGACAGAAGACCTAGCGCAGCGCGTACCATCACTCGACAGGAAGGAGCTTACCCTTCTGGCTAGGATAGGAGCCCTCAATCGTGTGAATGGAATCGGCCACCGTCGCGATGCGCTCTGGAAAGTCGAGCGTGCTGGAAAAGCCGAGGGTCCTCTGTTGAGACAACATAGCAAATGGTTGCTCGATGACTCAGAGACGCAGCCGCTGCAGCAAATGAACACTGAAGAGCGTCTGGTTGCAGACTACGCTGGTACAGGACTAACAACCGGCCAGCATCCCATGTTTTATCGGCGGCAAGCGCTGCGTCGCCATGGTGTCCTATCGGCGATGGAATTGAAGGAGTGTAACAATGGAGAATTTGTCCGCGCCGCAGGTTGCGTCATTGCACGACAGCGGCCAGGTACAGCCAAGGGGTTCATCTTTATCTCGATGGAAGACGAAACTGGTATAGCCAATATTATCGTCACCCCGGATCTTTACGATCGCGGCCGCCTGGTCGTCACGCGCAGTAAATTCATCCTGGTAGAAGGAATTCTGCAAAATCAAGACAGGGTGATTCATGTCAAAGCAACTCGACTGTCAGAGCTTTCCGATGGCGCAATCGAAATGCAATCGCATGATTTTCACTAACTCTAAAAGCGCAATCGTGGGCGTGCACCGGCATCGTAGCACCGTGCAAATCGACTGTTCAAGAAAACATTACCGCAAGATACATCCGCACCCGGAGTTCGCTTTATCCAGCAAGGCCCATTAGCGAAAATGGAAAAAGCGTGACGTTCGTCCGACGTGTTGTTTCATAGGAGATCTGGGTAGTCAACAGTAGGGAAAGCTTACCATTCCAAGCGTACAAACAGTCTTCTTTGGTGTAACGTAGACAAACTATTAGAGTCAAAGTCAGAGATATCCTTTAGGAAAACTTAAGTAATAGATCGGAAGATTGCGGATGAAGCTCTTCATATAAGACCGAACTACTCTTTGCGCAGCAGGAAGCGTCGATCGACGGAATACTCGTCGTCAATCCCGACTTCTCGATCAGTTCTATGAACTTACGGTTTGCAGAGATGTGGGGACTTCCTCAGGATGTGGTGGACTGCAGAGATCACAAGTAAATTCTCGCGTATACCACGCCCAAATTTGCTCGGCCGGATGCATTTGCCGAGAAGGTTCAGCAGCTGTATCTGGATCCTGCCGGGAGAAGCTATGACGAATTGCCTTTGAAAGACGGCAGAGTCATCGAGCGCCATTCAGCACCACTGTATGGTTCTGACGGGAAGTCACGCGGACTCCTTTGGGACCTTCCGCAATATCACGGAAGCACGCATGGCCCAGCAGGCGCTTCTTGAGTCGGAGCGCTTTTCTCGATCTACATCTTTTCGTGGACCGAGGACCGGCTCTTCCACTGAGCGTTGCTTTGGCGGAGGCATTACGGAAATGTTGCAGTGGAAAAAGCCCGATCTCCAACTAGGCCAAAATGTGGCGTTGCAGGAGCCCTGTCATGGACAAATGTTTCGCAGCAGCGCTCAGTGGTTCTATAGTTTTGTGGTGGCACTTCCCACCATTTTCCGGAGTCGAAATCATCATGCCTCAGAACACCTCCTCGCGACGCAAATTCATTCAGCTCTCGGCCGCAGCCGCCGTGGGTTCGTGGACTGCTAAAAGTTATGCCGCTATCCTGGGGTCAAACGACCGCGTTCGCACCGGAATCATCGGTGCTGGCGACCGCATGAAAAGTGCTTTAATTCCGGCGTTCCAGTCCAATGCGCAAAAGATGAATTTCGAATTCGTTGCTGTCTCCGATCTCTGGAATCGTCGTCGCGACGAGGCCGTGGAGTATGTGCAGAAGGTTTCCGGAAAAAAGATTGAAGCATGCCGCAACAACGAAGAACTGTACGCCCGGAAAGACGTAGATGCCGTCCTCATTGCAACGGCTGACTTTCAGCATGCAATTCACGGCGCTGAAGCTGTCAACGCCGGGCGCGATGCGTATGTCGAGAAGCCGACGGCGGATCGGCTGGAAGATGGCAAAGTGTTTCTCGCAGCAGTGAAGAAAACCGGCAAGATCGTGCAGGTTGGTACCCAGCGGCGCTCCACACCTGCCTATCAGCGGGCATATGAGTACATACAATCCGGCAAGTTCGGTGAGATCAATATGGTGGAGATGTCCTGGAATGTCAACCAGCCGGGACGCTGGCGACGGCCGGATGCCGTGCCGCTGCTCAAAGAGCAGGACACAGACTGGAAGCGCTACCTGCTCAACCGGCCATACGAGCCCTTCGACGCGCGCAAGTACCTGGAGTTTCGCCTCTTCTGGCCGTACTCTTCAGGCATTCCCGATCAGTGGCTCGTCCATCAGATCGACACTGTGCATTGGTTCACCGGCTATCCACACCCTCGCTCTGTTGTCGCAAACGGCGGCATCTACCAGTGGCACGATGGACGACGGAACTGGGACACGCTGACAGCCGTCTTCGACTACGGTCCGCTGAATGATCTGAATAAGGGTTTCCAGGTAGTGTACTCATCGCGCCAGACCAACTCAGCAGGTGGCGTGAAAGAGATCTACTACTCCAACGGCGGTTCGCTCAACATGGATACGCAGAAGGTGACGCCGGAAGGCGGCCTGACGGACAAGTCGGCTGCGGAGATGAAAATGTCCGCCAACTTACTTGAGCCCTACTCCCTTGGTGCATCGGATGCTGTATCCACTGATGCCAACACGGGAGGAGATCCAATGACGACAGCCAACATGCTGAACTGGATGGAGTGCGTGCGGTCGCGCAAAACGCCGAATGCGAGCATTGAAGCCGGCTACTCGCACTCGATAGCGCTGTGCATGTGTATCGCCGCGATGAAGACAGGCAAGAAGGTCACCTTCGACGATGCAAGGCAACTCGTGCTCGCCGGAGGTGAAGTCTATGCGTAAGCTGGCCCTCCTTGCGGCAATGCTGATGATTACGCCTTTGTGGGCAGAAGCGGATGTGAAGCTGGTAGTTCATGATGCGGAACGACGCGTGGATGTCACGATCGACGGACAGACATTTACCTCCTATCAATGGCCCACCTCGCTAATGAAACCGGTGCTCTATCCGCTTATCGCGGATGGAGACCTCGAAGTATCGCGCGGCTACCCTCTGAAGCCCCGCGACGGAGAGCGTACGGACCATCCACACCACGCCGGCATGTGGTTCAACTACGGCAATGTGAATGGCTTTGATCTTTGGAACAACTCGACCGCGATCCCTGAAGCGAACAAATCGAAGATGGGCATCGTGCGCGAAGAACGCATCGTCTCCGCGACAAGCGGCAAGGTAGGCAAGCTGGTCGTGGAGGCCACATGGATAGGCGGCGATCAGAAGCCGCTCCTCCGTGAACGGACGATACTTGAGTTTGCGCATCGCGGCTCCATACGCGAGATCACCCGAACGACAACCCTTACAGCGCTCCAGGACGTCGTCTTTCACGATGACAAAGAGGGCTTGCTCGGCATTCGCGTCGCACGTTGGCTGGAGTCTCCCAACGAGAAAGGCGGCATCTTCAAAGATGCCTCCGGAGTTGAGACGAAAGTGGAGGGATCAACAGGCGCGGGCGCGACCGGCGTCTATCTGACAAGTGAAGGCAAAGAGGGCGACGCGGCCTGGAGCACGCGCGGGCGCTGGTGCGTGCTCAATGGTCATGATCCTTCCGGCCGAACAGCAGCCATTGCCATCATTGATAGGCCGGGAAATCCGGGATATCCGACCTACTGGCATGCGCGAGGGTATGGCCTCTTTGCCGCGAATCCACTCGGCGCTCACATCTTCGATCCAAAAGCACCGCAGATGGATTTCAAAATTGCGAAAGGCGATTCTACGACCTTCCGGTACCGCGTGCTGCTTTCGAACAAATCGCTGAATGCCGCAGCAATGAATGCCGAAGCAGACGATTTTGCAAAGTAGCTTGGCTTACATTCGAGTTCGCCTACACCGCGCACGACAGCGAAGCTTGTTCCGCAAGGGACTCCATAAGGAGCCAGCGAATCGGTGACCTATTCTCAACGGGTTTTGTTATCTCTTTGCAGTGGTCTGCGTTATCGATCGGAGATGTTCAGTGAGGTATCGACAGCTTCTAATTACAGCTATTTTCTTTGCAGGTCACCTGGTTCTGGCACAGCAGCCAGTCACACAATCACCGCTGAAATTCACTTCATCGATTCCCTGGCTCAATCAGTCCTTCATTTGGGCTAAGGAGCAAGCGCTTCAATACAGCAATCCGGGCTCCGGTTCCATGGGGCCATGGTACGAAGCAGCCCTTCCCGGACGAAATGCTTTTTGCATGCGAGACGTTTCGCATCAGACCGAAGGCGCCGCAGCGCTGGGCCTCTATGCGGCCAACAAGAACATGCTCACACTCTTCGCCAAATCAGCGGCAAAGTCACGGGACTGGGCTGCCTTCTGGGAAATAGATAACCAAGGCAAGCCGTCTTCGGCAGACTACCTGTCCGATGACGACTTCTGGTTCAATCTCCCAGCAAATTTCGATGTGCTCGACGCCTCGATACGCATGGGCAGATGGACGGGCGACGACACGTATCGAACCGATCCCGCTTTTCAGCGATTTTCACGCATCACCATGACGGATTACCTCACCACGTGGCAACTAGAGCCTGGCACGATCTTGAAGCGGCCACGCATTGCCAATCGAAAACTCGCCAAAGGCCAATTTGTAGACTCGCGCGGAATCCCAAGCTACTCCGAAGGAACAAAAGATTTCATTCTCGGAACCGATCTGTTGGCTGCCGAATACCGCGCTATGACCTCCTACTCACAAGTGACTGACGACCATGCAATCGCTCAGTCAAGCAAACGAAAAGCGGCCGAAATCCAAGGGATTCTCGAACGTGTCGGATGGTCGGACAAAGAGCACCACTACTTCAGCGCAATCCACAGTGACCTGAGCGGGTATGGCTCCGCAGACACCATGATCTTGTACTTCAACGCTGCGAGCAATCCCCAGCATATCCAGGGAGCACTTAACTATGTCTCCTCGCCAGGCTACTGGAAACAAATCAATATCGAGGAAGAGAGCTATATTCCTCTGACACTCTTCCGGTATGGCCGTAATCAAGTCGCCTATGAGGTTCTCGCGAACATCAGTGACCCTCAGAAGCAGCGAAGAGAATATCCAGAAGTTTCTTACTCCGTGATTGCAACGATCGTTGGCGGCGTGATGGGCATCGCGCCCGGCAGCCAAGGAGATGGCTACGACGTCAGCACGCTATCAGGACTCCTGAAGAAGGACGAAAGCGCCAAGTTAACTGCTCTCCCGATCAAGCAAAACCAGATCGAAGTAAACCACACCGGCAACCTCGTAACGAGCCTCTCGAACCTGGATGGTCCGCCACTACGATGGCGAGCCGAATTCCCGGGAAGATTTGCTCATCTGGTTGTTGCAGGGAAAGCCCTTCCTGCCAGCCACTCCACCACACCCGAAGGAGTTTTTATTAGTTGGATAGATGTGCAGATAGGAGCAAAAAATAAAGCCACTGTGTCCGCTTTTCCCTCTATTTCGAATCCAAGGTGAAGATCAAAATTAGATGTGGACTAGTAGCACAATTCCGAATCTACGTTAACTCTCTTGAGATCAATGATTTAAGTGTTACATGGCGGGAGAAGGGGGATTCGAACTCCGATAGAGCTTTTGACCCTATAACGGTTTAGCAAATCTCTCCCTCCTGCCGTCCTCAAGTAGTCTCAATAACTTACAGTCGTGTGCCGCAACCAACACCTACACGAAGTGATCTCATCCGTCACTTACTGGACATCGATTGGGACACGCAGCACGAAGATCATGATCCGTTGCCGACGGAGGGGAATTCGCCGAGGTAGGGTTTCGTGCGTTTCTGCAGATGGCTCCTGATCCGTGCCGAGGATCTCAATAACTCCATTCCACGAAAGCCCGCCAAGCGCAACCGTCATCTTTTCGCGTTCGTACATACCGCTCCTTGCCTGCATAGACTCGACTCAGATTCACCCAAGACGATGTCAGCGTCTTGGGTTCAAGCCATTTGAGTCTAAGGTGAACCGCAGGCCCAATTTGTCAGGACCAGAGTTGAAGCATGCACAACCGACAACGCCGAGTTCTGTATCATCCGGTCATTGGTCGTAGACGTGGCACCAAATAGGTCACGCCGTCCGATCTCGTCCAGCAGATGGCTACTAAATTTCAGGATTCGAGCTCCAATGGAAGCGGCCAAAGAACTTCGCGAATCTCGAATCACTAATCCGATACCAAAGGAGGATGGACTTGCGCTCGCCGCGAGAGCATCCTTGAAAGATATGGGGCATCAGCGGCAGCGTATGGAGGGCCAGCACTCAATCGGAGGCGTCGTCGAGACGATGCCTCACCCCCAGTCCTACACTCAGGGCAAATTGCGAGCATATGGTCTCGCAGTTTCCTCTGTGGCCGTTGCTCTGGGAGTAACCCTGCTGGTGGCAGCGCACAACTTCAGGGGTGTAGAGTTTCCGCTCTTCCTGATGGCGATCGCGCTGACAGTCTGGTACGCGGGTATTGGACCGGCCATTGTTGCGCTTGTGCTTTCCGGAATCGCTTTCAACTACTTTTTTACTCATCCCTTCCACACGCTTTACATCACCCGGGAAGATTTTCCCTACTATGTTGTTTTCCTGTTGTTCGCTTTGCTGCTTACCTGGTTTAGTACTGTTCGCCGGCGAATCGAGCGCGACCTGGTGGAATCCCGCGACGCGCTGCAGAAAGAAGTTGTGATCCGGACTCAGCAGGCGAACTTGCTGAATCTGACTCATGACACGATCTTCGTACGGGACATGAAAGACCTGATCACCTATTGGAATCGTGGCGCGCAGGAACTCTACGGGCTGAGCGCCGATCAGGCAGTTGGAAAGCGTGCCCATGAACTTCTACAGACGGTGTTTTCTAATTCTCTCGACGAAATCCAGAAGGAGCTGCTGCTCACCGGGCGTTGGGAAGGAGAACTCGAACACGCCAAAGCAGATGGCTCTTCCGTGGTTGTGGCGAGCCGATGGTCGTTGCAACGAAACGAAGAGGGTACTCCTGTAGCGATCCTCGAAACGAACAACGACATTACGCAGCGCAAACGCGGCGAACAAAAGATCCGCGAGCTCAACCGCGAACTCGGGAAGCGGACGGTCGAACTGGAGATAATCAACAAAGAACTCGAGTCCTTCGCCTATTCCACGTCGCACGATCTGCGTGCTCCCCTGCGACATGTGGCCGGATATGCCGAGCTGCTTCAGAAGAACGGAGTCTCAGTGCTTGACGATCAAGGCAAGAAATATGTGAGGATGATTCTCGAATCGGCTAAGAGGATGGGCAACCTGATCGACGATCTGCTGGCCTTTTCGCGGATCGGGCGCGCTGAAACTCGCAATTCGAGGGTGAGCTTGAATCAACTTGTCCGGGAGGTGCAGGGCGAGATCGCCGAAGAGATTGCCGAACGCAATGTCATCTGGACCATTGGCGATTTGCCGGAGTTCTATGGCGATCGGTCGATGCTGAAACTCGCCCTGCTGAACCTCATCTCCAACGCAGTTAAGTTCACGCGCACGCGGCCTCAAGCCAAAATCGAGATTCGCCGCGCCGAGGGACCGGCGGACAGCATAGTCATCCTTGTAAGGGACAATGGTGTCGGCTTCGATATGAAGTACGTCAATAAGCTGTTTGGCGTCTTCCAACGACTTCACCGGAGCGAGGAGTTTGAGGGAACCGGCATTGGGCTGGCTACAGTGCAGCGGGTCATCCATCGCCATGGAGGCCAGGTCTGGGCAGACGCGGTGGTTGATGGCGGTGCCACGTTTTTCATTGCATTACCTAGTCTTTAGGAGACACAGAGAATGAGCGCGACTCTCGGACGGATTTTGATGGTCGAGGACGATCCACGGGACATTGAACTTACCTTGTCGGCACTTGAGGAGTACAACCTGGGCAACGAAGTCGTCGTTACCAGGGACGGCGAGGAGGCCCTCGATTATCTCTATTGCCGCGGAGCATTCCAGGGACGGACGACTGATAATCCAGCGGTACTCCTGCTCGATTTGAAGCTGCCCAAGATCGACGGGTTGGAAGTACTGCAGCAGATCAAGTCAGACGAGCGATTGAAGATGATCCCGGTTGTAGTTCTGACGTCCTCACGCGAGGAGCGGGACCTGGTGACGAGTTACAAGCTCGGCGTGAACGCCTACGTGGTCAAGCCGGTCGATTTCCATGAATTCGTGAATGCCATTAAGGAGCTTGGGATCTTCTGGGCAATTATCAACGAGCCGCCGCCAGGGAGCATGCAAAGGAGGTAACCCGGAATGAAACCGCTACTTAGGATTCTACATCTCGAAGATGATTACACAGATGCCGACTTAGTGCGGGAGACTCTCGCCGCTGGTGGCATCGCCAGCGATGCGACTCGCGTCGATACTCGAGAAGGATTTGTCGCAGCGATTGAGAGCGGCAGCTTCGATTTGATCTTCGCCGACTATACCCTGCCTTCCTTCGATGGTATGTCAGCCTTGGCTATCGTGCAGCAGAGGCTACCCAAAGTGCCTTTCATCTTTGTTACCGGGACCCTAGGTGAGGAGCCAGCCATTGAGGCGCTCAAACTGGGTGCGACGGACTATGTCTTCAAGACTCGTCTTTCCCGATTGGTGCCTTCGGTAAAGCGGGCATTACGGGAGGCCGAGGAGCGAAATGAGCTTAAGCGCAGTGAAGACGCGCTTAGGGCAAGCGAAGAGCAGCTTCGCACCATCATCGACTGCCTCGAAGGCTTCATCTGGAGCGCTGATTCAAGTGGAAGCGTGGACTTCTTGAATCAACGCTGGTTTGATTACACCGGTTTACGCCTTGAGGACGTTATGGGCTCGGGCTGGATACAGGCTCTCCATCCTGAGGATGCCAGTGCGTTGGCGCCCTACTGGGCTTCTCTCCTGCGTTCGGGGCAACCAGGGGAGTTCGAGGCGCGATTCCGTCGCATCGATGGTGTGTTTCGCTGGTTTCTCATTCGGGCCGTGCCAATTCGCGACGGAGCAGGGCAGATTGCCAAGTGGTACGGCTTGAACACCGATATCGACGACCGGAAGCGAAGCGAGGATGCTCTGAAGCGCAGCGAGTGTTTTCTCGCGGAGACCAGGCGCTTGAGTCTGACCGGCGGAATCTGGCGGAATGCGGTTACAGGCGAGAGCATATGGTCTGAAGAGGTTTACAGCATCTACGAGATTGACCCCTCGGAACCATCAAAAGTCGAGGTACTTCTCAACAAACTGCACCCGGAAGACAGGTCGAGGGTGAAGGATGCCATGGACAGGTCTCACACTCTTGAGGCGGACTTTGAACTACCCCACCGTGTGCTCATGTCAGATGGCCGGCTCAAATACATCGATCTTGTCGCTCACTTTACCCGCAACGGAGATGGGAACCTCGAATATATCGCTGCGATTCAGGATGTCACCGAGCGTGAACTCGCGGAGCAGGCTCTGAATAGTCTTAGATCGGAGCTTGCATATGCATCGCGCGTGACGAGTCTTGGCGCGCTGACCGCTTCGATCGCGCACGAAGTCAACCAACCCTTATCGGGCATCATTACAAACGCAAGTACATGTCTACGGATGCTGGCAGCCAGTCCACCTAACATCGATGGCGCGCTGGAAACAGCGAGGCGGACAATTCGTGACGGGAATCGAGCTTCGGATGTCATTAAGCGGCTGCGCGCAATGTTCAGCAAACAAGATGCGATCACGGAATCGTTAGATCTGAATGAAGCGACACGCGAGGTGATTGCCCTGGCATTGAGTGAGCTTCAGAAGGGCAGCGTCATTCTGAGGCAGGAACTTGCAAAGGATCTGCCGCCCATCAAAGGCGATCGCGTTCAGCTTCAGCAGGTGATCCTCAATCTGCTTCTGAATTCGGCTGATGCAATGAAAGCCGTCACGGACCGTCCGAAGCTGTTAGTGATCCGGACGGAGCGGGCTCCCGACGACCATGTACGACTAACCGTGCAGGATACAGGAGTAGGTGTGGAACCTCATCGCGTCGATAAGCTTTTTGAAGCTTTCTACACCACGAAGCCGGACGGTATGGGAATCGGGCTTTCGGTGAGCCGCTCCATTATCGAAAGACACCATGGCCGGTTATGGGCACAACCTAACGACGGACCCGGGGCCACATTTGCGTTTAGTATCCCTCTGACGCTTGCATCAACGCCCGTGGACGCGACTCGGAACTTTTCAAATACCAATGCGGTGCGGGCCAGAGGGAGTCTGTAATGGAAGCACGTTCACTTGTGTCAGTCGTAGATGACGATGAGTCGCTCCGGGAGTCACTCCCTGACCTATTGCGACAGTGCGGATTTGCAGTCGAGGTCTTTTCTTCCGCGGAAGCATTCCTTGCGTCCCATTCCATCGCCCAAACTAAGTGTCTGATCCTTGACATCGCCATGCCAGGAATGAGCGGACCAGACCTGCACAGTGAATTGATTCGGCGCCGCCAAGCGATTCCGATCGTCTTTATGACGGCTCACGGCGAGAGTAACCTGCGCCCACGCATGCTCCAACGCGGTGCAGTGGAGTGTCTGTTGAAACCATTCAGTGAGAGTGACCTGCTTCGGGCCCTGAATGCGGCGCTCGGATCGACCGAATTGACCTAAATCCATGCGCAATGCACATGGGAGGAATCATATGAACCTGGCGAGCGTGCCTAACACTGCATTATTATCATCGTCTATGCACCAGATCGCGCCCATCGTCTTTGTTGTAGACGACGACATCTCGGTGCGGGAGTCGCTCGAATCGCTCATTCGCGTGGCGGGCTGGCAACCGCAAGTGTTCGCCTCTGCACAGGAATTCCTCGCACAACCGCGAGCGCTTGTTCCAAGTTGCCTCGTACTCGATGTATCCCTTCCCGACCTCAATGGCCTTGAGTTGCAGAAGCGTGTCGCCGCAGACCGCAGCAATATGCCGGTCATCTTCATTACAGGATATGGGGACGTGCCGATGACGGTGAGAGCAATGAAGGCGGGAGCCGTCGAGTTCTTGACGAAACCATTTAGCGACGACGTACTGTTGACCGCTATTCAGAGCGCCATAGAACGAAGTCAGACCGCGCTTGGGCATGAGACCGTATTGCGAGCACTGAAACAGTGCTATGCATCCCTTACACCCCGCGAACGCGAAGTGATGGCCTTGGTAGTAACTGGACTATTAAATAAGCAAGTAGGTGGAGAGTTGGGAATAAGCGAAATTACTGTCAAGACACACCGCGGTAACGTCATGCGTAAAATGAAGGCTGACTCCCTGCCCGACCTGGTGAAGATGGCGGCTAGACTCCGGATCGCGCCCGCAGCTAAGCCATAGTCTCTGGTATCGTCAGCCGGATAACTCATACCTCAGTATTGATCGATACCTTGGTTGAATAGAATCGCCTTCTTCTTCATGTCAACCTCTTGTTAGTCGGACACTTCCGATCAGGAGGACTTATGAGAAGACTCACTTACCTTACCGTACCGCTGCTTCTCGCCTTTGCAGTCTCGAGCATCCAGGGGTTGCGGGCGCAAGAGGTAGAGCCATCGCGCAACGCTAAAGCACGCATGACAGTCACACTTCGCGTGCAGGGGAAAAACAAGCAAACCCCCGAAGTCAATCGCACTGACGTGATCGTCAAGCAAGGGAAGACTGTTCTTCCCGTGACAGACTGGACGCCCGCTCGTGGGGAGCGCGCAGGACTTGATCTATTCATCTTGCTGGACGACGCTTCCCACTCCAGCATCGCGTTGCAGTTCGACGATCTGCGCGCATTCATCAAGGCGCAACCGGCGTCGACTGCAGTAGGCGTAGGGTATATGCGCAATGGCAGCGTCACGATTGCGCAGAACTTTACCCCCAACCACGATGAGGCCGCCAATGCTTTGAGGCTACCCTTCGCAAACAGCGGTGCATTCCGAAGTCCCTATCTTGCCGTGGCCGACCTGATCAACCGCTGGCCCGCCAATGGGAATCGACGTGAGATTGTGATGATCACCGACGGAGTCGACCGGCGCCACGGCGACCCCCACAGACGCGGCTTCAACTTCATTAGTCCCGATGTGTATACGGCCAGCAATGCGGCTCAGCGCACCGGGACAGTCATCGACACCATCTATGCGCACGGTGTCGGCCGATGGAGTAGGAACTACTGGCAGATCGTCAACGGGCAGAACAACTTGGCGAAATTGTCGGGTGCCACCGGTGGCGGATCTTATTTCCTTGGTACGCATAACGCAGTGTCGTTCCGGCCTTACCTCGATGAAATCCACAATTCTCTCGCGAATCAATACCTGCTGGAGTTCGAAGCAATTCCGAGTAAGAAGCCGGGTATTCAGTCCATCAGCCTCAACACGCCTGTCGCAGGTGTTGAACTAGGATCCGCCGATGCTGTGTGGGTTGAAGGAAAGTAGTCCGACAGGTCACACAGGAGCAGAAACGATGATGGCCAGACTTAGGCTGCGAGGTTCGAATCTACTTCAGACAGTGGGCGAGAGGATCGCGACTTGGATCGAGTACTTCTTCCTGGTTGCGGGTCTCGTCTTACTCGCAGCCGTTGCTGTTGCTTTGGCTGATAGTGCTTTGTACTCCCGGCGCGCCGGCCTCCAACCCATGCCCGACGCAGGACTTCATCTGAAGAAAGAAACCGATTCCAGTAAGCCTAACGATCCAACTGCGAAAGCATCAACTCTCGCAATGCTTGATATTCCGAGACTCAATATGTCGGTTCCATTGCTCGATGGAACGGACTTGGCAACGCTCAATCATGGCGTGGGACGCATCCTCGGAACAGCTCGTCCTGGAGAGCAGGGGAATATTGGGATCGCGGGTCATCGGGATACCTATTTTCGCGGACTAAGAAATATAAGGCTCGGCGACGTCATCGAGCTAAGACATGAGACGGGTGTTGAGACCTATCAAGTGGATCGAGTCCAGATCGTTATGCCAAGCGATGTTAGCGTTCTGCGTCCGACCACAGTTCCTACGCTCACTCTGGTCACCTGCTACCCCTTTTACTTTGTCGGTAGCGCACCCAATCGTTTCGTCGTTACGGCGTCTCTCGCGACAGAATCTGGACTTAGACAAGCCGCAAGAGATGTCAGACCCACCACATCAGTTAACCCACTCAATAAGGAGAACAAATGAATTTCATCAGGAATATCTCGCGGTTTACATTCCGCTCCGTCGTTCCAAACCTCGTCTTCGTCGCGTGCTCTGCCCTGCTTTTGGCTCAGGACACCACCACGGAGTCCGTACGACACCATCCTCCGTCGTATGAAACCAAAGTCCGCAACGCAAAGGTTGTCTACGTGGAAGGAAACGACCTCGTGCTCCGGCTTGAGAACGGCACTCTCGAACACCTCATCGTTCCCGACAGCGACCGATTCGACATCGAAGGCAAGAGTCTAGCAGTGAGTGAGTTGACGCCTGGGACGACGCTCACACAGACCATCACAACCGTCACTACTCCGCGCGTAGTGAACACCGTCAGAGTGCTCAAGGGCAAGGTATGGCATATCAACAAGCCACATACGGTAATCCTTACGCTGCCTGACGGCACCAACCACTCCTACACCATTCCTAAGCATGCGAAGTTCATCATCGGTGGGAAGCCGGCGACCGTGTTCGACCTGAGGAAGGGCCAGATGGTGCAGGCGACGATCGTCACCGATGAACCACAAACCGTAGTCGCACACAGCAAGACAGTGGTCGGTCAGGCGCCTGCCCCTCCAGTGGCGGGTGTCCTGCTGTTCGAGGCAGCTACGCCCACGCCAGGACGAGAGGCTTCACCCGAACCCGTCACTGTCGCCAGCGCGGAAACGATAGCACCCGTGTTGCCGAAGACAGGTAGCCCTCTCCCTCTTCTTGGTATTCTCGGTGTCTTTGCGATCGGCCTTTCGCTGGGAGTAAGGGCAGTTCGCAAAACACTCACGGCATGATTCATCGGGTCTGTCCGGATAGCATCGCTGGGACGGACCCTTACTTTTTTTCGTTAATGCTTACAGGGCTCCAGCTATTCCGCAATGAATTGCAAATGAAGCATTCCAGCCACTGACCGATATCTGCCCCGGCCGGCATGGAAGCGGTGCGTATCTTGTTCCTCGGTCTGTCGTAAATCCTCGTGACCGCGCTAGTGGGACAGTTCGTAGTCCGGGTTCTTTAGCTACCCCCGATCTCGGGGCCTATCCCGGGCAACAGAGCAGCGAGCCCTACTAGACTGAGATCTTACTGATCCGATTGCCCTAACGTGGCTTTATAACTTCAAGACGTCATCTGAGGTAGGCTCCGTCCCACAGATGTTCTCGATAGGGTCGAATCCTCACTCGTGGGTGGGCACAACTTCGCGACTTCTTCGAGGTCATAGGCTGCGGCCTGCGAGGGAGCGACGGACCACGCTCTGGAAGATGGGGGATCGCACCGCAACCCTCTCTTCAGTCACCTGTATGACGGTCACCCGCACGGGATTCACGCATCAGAATCAAAGGCACGCCACAAGATGGACGAGCGAATGAATCTGGACAAGCACCCGAAACAGTCAGGATATCTCCCTGCTCAGTGGGTGCCCTCGGCATCAAGATAGCTGGCATCCACACGCGGGGCAGGCCAATGCCCGGTCTCAGCGATCCCAGTCAGAATTTCAAAGAGACGGCTGATTGAACCTGACCCCTTTGCGCAAAATCCATCCGCTGCTATGCCGTGAGGCACTGCGGTGCCGTAGTCCGCTCCGCTGATTGCGATGACGAAGATCACTGCGAATTGGGCGTGTACTAGTGACATAAGTCCGACCGCCGAGATGCCTGGAATGTTGAGTTCCGAAAGCAGAACATCCAACACGCGATCGTGCAGCAGCACAAGCGCCGCCAATCCGTCGGATGCGGTACGGACGGAATAGCTGCGCTGCCTGAAGATCAGTGGAAGCACGGTAAGGATGGCAGTACTATCGTAGACGATCACAACGTCGCTTACATTAGGAGACAGAGCTGTCCTCCTTGGGCCGGCCCTAACGGGCGGCCTGAACGATCGTCGATGCGAACCGGTCCGCGGCGCGAATCGTGATATCCCTCCAGACCGGGTATCCAGCGACCAAGGGCACATCTCCGCTTTCCGCAAGCGCGAGCCAATACTCCTCGGCTCTCAACGACTCAAGCCTTCCAAACAAGAGGTCTACCGCTTTGACAAACGCGCACATTTCGATCTCGGCGGTGATGAACTGTAGTCCACATTCCTGACAGCTGGTAACGTGGCTTGGATCTCCGGCGCACCGTGCGGGAAACTGGTCGAGCGCGGTCATAGCATTGTCTCCTGTCTTTCAGCGTATGGTGAGATGGCCAACATGAAGGCTGCTGTACTGCCGTATACAACATGTGCGTGAGTTTAGGGCTCTTGGCTTCAAGGTGCGTAATGGGTGAAGAGATAGTCCTGAGCTTTGTTCGATTGGTGGCAAGCAAAGCAAGTCTTATGCACATCCTCGTCTGCAGATTTGCCTTCTTTGAATTGGGCAAATCCCCAGCCCCCCGTTTCTGCGTATTTTCGCGAGTCCTTGACCATGAACTGAACATTAATAGGTGGCCCGGCGACGAAGGATTGGAAACGGCCAAACGCTTTATTGTTTACCTCAGATGAGATATGACTCCAGGACAGCCGGGCAATGATTGTTCCGTCCGGGAAAGGCAGTACTCTGTCCCGATAAGCTTTGATCGCCGTCTCGTTGCCGAGAATAGCGCGAAGATCGTTGAGGTCGCCTGCTTCGTGGGCTATGGAGATTAGCTTCCAGTCGCGGTAGCCCGATGGAAGCTTGACTCCGAAGACGGGGGCAGCCTTTTCATCGATATTGCCGTTAGCGTTTGCTGTCAGGGCAACGACAGCTGCCACCGCTGCAACTGCAACCAGTAACAAGGTGATCCGCTTCAAATTGCACCTCCATCAAGGATGCGTTCTCCCGAGAGGGTCCGCGTTCTATCCATTGCGACATTCGTGTCCATTGAATCTTCTCCTCTTTCTGCAATGCGGACTGTACACAGTCCGCAGCTGTTGGAGCGTGTCAGCAGCGTTCCAGAGGGCTCTTGAGTGTGACTAAGCCGGGTAGTGAACCTATCCAAAGCAAAGCCCTTTCACACGCTTCTTACTTGTACATCTCTTCCAGAGCGAAGCGCCCGAGCAAGAAAGGATGGGACGTTTCGGGCTTGTTACTAGTTGGATGGAATGGATAAGGAGTTTCTCTGGATGTAGGGAATCCCCAGACATTGCCTGTCCGAAGATCGACAACCACTCTGCCGTAGACACTTCTACTAAGATCTGGAGTCTGCAACACCTTCACTCCGGGTTCAACGAAGAATCTGTGCTCCGAAATCGGCTCCGCGCCCACAGACACAGGATGAAAGATGGGTTGCAGAGCGATCGCAAGCAATGACAGTGCAATCAAGAGCAACAGGATATTGGTCAGTCCCAGTGTGGTCGACACAAACCTAGCCCTACTGAATAACTCTGACAGTGCGGTCGGAGATCCGGATTTGTCCTTGACTACGATAGCCTCTCCTGCTTTCTTCATCTCTCATTTCCTTTCTGAATGGATAACAATGTGCCAGACCTCTTGGCGATGGCTGAGCATGTCTCGCCTCAAGGGCTGGCACTCGATGGCAACCCACACCGGCCTAGGAATTGCGTAGAGATTTGAAAGCCGCGCGAATCTCCTCAGAGAAGACTGCAGGCTGCTCCCAGGCTGCAAAGTGACCACCCTTTGGGGGCCGGTTGTAATAGATCAGCTTGGGATAAGCCTTCTCTGCCCAGCTTTTCGGAGCAGCGTAGATTTCGTCGGGAAAGGCACTCACAGCAATTGGGATCGCAACGCCTTTAACAGCGAAGAAGGCGAGCTTGCTCTCCCAGAAAAGACGACCCGAAGAGACCGCAGTCTTCGTCAACCAGTAGAGCGTGATGTTGTCCAGGATGTCGTCGCGTGTCAGGCCCTCGGTCTGACCGTCGAAGACTCGTTCGATGAGCACCCGACTACGCTCGTCGTGGTCAAGCATCCAGGCTGCCAGGCCGATGGGCGAATCCTCAAGCGCATAGAGCGACTGCGGGCGGCTCCCCATCTCCGTAGCGTAACCAAGCCCGTGCTTATAGAAGAACTCGAGCTGATCCCACGCGCCCTTTTCATCTCCGGACAGAACATAGGGAGGCTCTTCGCCGAATTGGACAGCCTTCTGAATGTCTGCCGGAACCGTGGCCGCCATGTTGGTATGCATGCCTATCAATTCAGGAGGTGCCTGCAGAGCCATCTGCTCGGTAATAGCGTTTCCCCAGTCGCCGCCTTGAGCTACAAACTTGGTGTATCCCAGACGCTTCATCAGCACGGTCCAGCAGAGCGCGATTCGTGCGGGATCCCACCCGGTCGTAGCCGGCTTTCCTGAAAACCCGTAGCCGGGCAGCGAAGGAATGACCACATCAAATGCGTCTTCGGCTGATCCGCCGTAGGCCACAGGGTCGGTAAGTGGGCCAATGATCTTCAACTGCTCAATGATCGATCCTGGCCAGCCGTGCGTGATGATGACTGGCAACGCGTTCGCATGTTTCGAACGGACGTGAATGAAATGGATATCGAGCCCATCGATCGTCGTGACAAATTGCGGCAGAGCGTTCAGTCGCGCCTCCACCTTACGCCAGTCATAATCGTTCGCCCAATAGTGAGCGAGCTTCCGCATCGTCGCCAGTTGAACGCCCTGCGTTGCGTCGCTGACCGTCTCACGGTCAGGCCATCGTGTCGCAAGGATGCGCAGGCGCAGGTCAACGAGTTCCGACTTCGAGGCATGGAAGCTGAACCGTCGAATCCCATCGCCTTCTCCCGTTGTGAGCGGCTCTTTAGCAACTGGACTCATATCAGGTGCCTCCGCGTAACCGGAGGCAGAGAGCCCCAGGAGGCCGATTGCTCCTGCCGCCGTGGTGGCAAGAAAGCTTCTGCGGGTGGACGATAACGATTGATCGTAGTGTGTCATGGTGTGTTCTCCTCAAAAAGACTGTGCAGCATATATCCGGCTCCCCGGACGTGTGGCACAGTTGCGATCACACCAGAAGCATGGAGACGAAGCTATTCGACCAACGTATCGATCGATACCTTCGCATCAGAATGGGCGAACTTCGAATCGAGGGCAAGATTAACGAGTAGACGGCTAGGCCTCTGGATTATGAATTATCAAGATAGGACAGTTCATGTGCATCAGTTCCCCTCGGAATTGGATACGACAACAGCCTGATCATGGCGTGACGACTTCAGGCCAACGCATTCATCGAATCCTGACGCGCCGGATTTGCGTGGAGGCTGCGGTGTGCATTTCCAACGACAGGATGGGTACAGATCTATCGCAAGGTGGGAATAAAGACGCATGAGCGGAGGTCGAATTGGGGTTCCATTGGGTCCAATAACGACTCCTCTGGGCTCTAAAAGGAACTTCGGTAGCCGTCCTTGCCCTTTATGTTCTGTTAGTTACCGCTTCGGCTTCAGTTGACACGGTAACTGACTTCGCTAAATCTGCCGGAATTGGAGTATGTCTTCCAGCGTCCGAACATTCGCCAGATAGCCGAACTCCCTGCGCCAGCCATAGTAGGTCTGCTCCTTGACCAACGCATCTTTGCTCACTTGTGCCGTCGTCTTTCCGTTTGCCACCGCTACTTCAATCTGCCGCGGCAAGCTTACGATCTGCTCCGGACTATGTTTCTTTTCTCGCGCCATCAACGGTTCCTCTCATGCCAGTTTGTCTCATTGATGCTGTACAAAAGCTGCCGGGCATGCCAGTGCAGAGCCCCGCTACAAGTGATCTGTGTTACGTGTCATTCAACCGGACATCTGCTGTCATCGCTTCAAGGATAGTAGACGCTGCGTTCTGGCGAGTTCCTGCTCTGCCGATGGCTGCGCGGTGGCTTTGAAGAATGTTCGCCGAAAGCCAATCTCGCTGAATTTCGCTTGTCTTTTCTAGGGTAGAGCGGCGACTCTTAGGTAGATTCCTCCGAGGCTTCTGATGGGAAAAATCTCCAGGCGTGACTTTACGACGATGTGCGGTGCTGCACTTACCGCGGGTGGGCTTACAGCCGGTTGGCCAATTGTGTTGGCGGCGTCGCCGACTACGGCCAATGCCAATGACGACGAACTTGCCGGGCTGACCTTGCTGGAAGCGTCGAACCGTATCCAGAATCGATCCGTCACTTCCGTTCAGTTAACCAAGGCTCTGTTGAACCGCATTGGTGTCTATGACCCGAAGCTGAACTCGTACATTACCGTGATGGCAACGGAGGCGCTCAAGCAGGCGGCGCAGCTGGACCAAGAGGCAAAGGCCGGCAAGTTTCGCAGCCCGCTGCATGGTATTCCGATTGCGCTGAAGGATAACATCGACACCGCCGGCACTCGCACCACGGCCGCAAGCCCCATGTTTAAGACTCGTGTGCCAACGGAGGACGCGGAGGTGGTGAAGAGGCTCAAGGCCTCGGGCGCGGTGATCCTTGGCAAGGTCAACCTTCACGAGTTTGCGCTTGGCTGTACGGGCGACGTCTCCTATTTTGGCCCTTCGCGCAACCCCTGGGATCTGCAACTCGTGACCGGTGGAAGCTCGGGCGGCTCGGGTGCAGCGGTTGCGGCGAACCTTTGCTACGGAGCGCTGGGCACGGATACTGGCGGCAGCATCCGAGTCCCTTCCTCATGGTGCGGTATCGTTGGAATCAAGCCGACCACTGGGCTGGTGTCCATCCGCGGCATCATTCCCTGCCTGGCATCGCTCGACCACTGCGGACCGATGGCCCGCACCGTGGAAGATGTGGCTCTCATGTTGACGCAACTTGCTGGCTACGACAATCTGGATATCTTCAGCGTTGAACATCCGCCGCAGGACTACTTCAAGCTGATGAAACAGCCCGTCTCTGATTTCAGGCTGGGCGCACCAGTGGAGTTCTACGACCACCTGGAGCCCGAAGTTGCCGAGTTAGTGGCCGCGGCGACAACGGTTCTTAGCCGCCTAACCCAAGGCGTAACCTCACGGGCTACTCTGCCTGCGATCCCTGAAGGCGAGAACTTTTTTAATGCACTCGGGGATACTGCTGCTTACCATGAGCCGCTGATCAAACAATCCGGCATGGACTACATGCCGCCCACGATCAACGATATGAAAGCGATTATGACGCCGGCCACTGCGGCCGACAGCGCCAGGTCTCGTGATACCCTCGTGATGATCCGGCGTCAGATTGACGCGGCTTTCAAGGATATGGATCTGGTGGTGGTTCCTACGACGACCAGCCTCCCGAAGCCCATTAGGGATGCTCTCAAAGTCGAAATGAGCGATCGCAAGCCGAGGAAGGCTTATGACTTCTTCGATCCAACGTCGGGCTGCAGCAACACCTCGGCGTTCGACGTTTATGGCCTTCCGGCGCTTACCTTGCCATGTGGCTTCTCGAAGAGCGGTCTGCCTATTGGTCTGATGATCGCCGGACCGCACTTTTCCGAGGGTAAAGTGCTGGCACTTGCCTACGCTTTCCAGCAGGCGACTGATTGGCACAAGCGCAGGCCGAACCTCACACCCGGTATGCCGGTGCCGCCGATCGTGGAGGATGAGATCGAGGAGCCCAAGAAGTCCTGAACCGTTGTTTCTTTGCAACATGCACGAGGATCAAGTCTAGGAATCGCTGTAACTCAAGAAATCGCTGAAACTGTTTTATTCCGGCGCAGTGTCTCCGGCAGACTCAGCCAGATTGCAGCGGCTGCGCAGAACGCAAGGCTTGACGAGAGCATGCTGAGGCGTAAGCCAAACATTCCCGCCATGGCACCCGTAATCAACGGAGCGAAGAAGCTGATCAGCCTTCCCCAGTTGAAGATGGAGGCCGCGGTCGAACGCAGATGTTCAGGGTAAAGCTCTGCCAGCCAAGGGCCCCAGACTACGCTCGCCGAAAGGCAGAAGCCGTAGAGGGAGCCAACTGCGATGAGTACGAGAGGTTTGGATGGCACACCAAGGAACACCGCGATTGCCGCCGCAGCCACGAAGAAACCGACAGCACTGGCCCGCCGGCCAAAACGGTCTCCGACCCAACCCCAGAAGAAGCATCCCAGCATGTTTCCGGCGAATTGCCCTGAGACGAGTTGGCCGATCACCGATGCCGCCAGATGACGGTCGTCTTTGAGATATACGGTGAGCCACCCGCTGAAGGCCTGATAGGCAAAGAAGTTGAGTCCCGTCAACGAGGCGAGCAGGAGCGTCTGACGCCGCAGGGATGGGGCGAAGAGCTCGCCCATGGGCAGACGCTGTTTGCCGGGTCCGAACGTTTGACGAACCCCCGCAGGCACAACCGCGTAGGCGAACAACGCCAAGAGGATGGGCGGAACGCCGCCAAGCCACAAAAGCAACCGCCAATCGTGACCCGCGAGATGCCCAAAGGCGTATCCCTGGGTGATGATCGATGCGCTGAATACCGCACTCACCATGCTTGCGAGCCGGCCTCGCACTCCAGGCTCGAAGAGGCCCACATAGATCCCCACCACGACCGGGAAGCTTCCGCCGAGGAAGACCCCGAGACAAAGCCGTTGCAGCAGAAGTTCCCAGTAGCTGGAGACGAAGACACCGGCAAGCAGCAAGCTGCCGTAGCCGAGCATCACAGCCACCAGCATGTTCCTGCGTCCTAGCCGATCAGCAAGCTGACCGATCAGCATTGCGCCGGCGAGCGCGCCCGCACCCTGCGCTGAATAAGCAGATCCAGCCTGGGTTAGGGTGAGTCTCAAACTTTCGCGCAGGTAGGGCCGGAGAATGTCTACGGTATTCCAGGCCCAGCTGTAGAAGAATTCCGCGGACAACAGAAACCCGAAGGCAAACACACGACGCGCCAGACTGAGTTGCAAGCCGCGCTGCATCCCCGAAGAGGCATTCGGATCTTCACCGGCCGGGGGCGGCAAAGCTACGCCACCTGCTGCATCGCGGCAAGCTTCAACTGAACGAGCATGGAGAGCTCGTCGTAGAGCACCCACTCTTCGACGATCTTCCCATTGCGAAGGTGCAGGTGCGTGATCCCCATGACCACGAGTTTGTGTCCGGTGGGTGTGCCGAGTGCGCCGGAACTGTAGCCAAGATGATGCCCTTCGAGAATCCAGCGGATGGCGATCTTCTCACCGCCTTCCTCGCTCACATTGGAACAAATATGCTGCGGGACAAAGGCACCGTCGGGTATCAGGGCTACCAGACGCATCGTCTGCTGCAGCACTGCGGCGATGCCGTTTAAATCGCGCATGAGCGGGCCGTGCCAATGACAATTCGACGCATAGATCTCATGGATCTTGCCGAACATGCGCTTGTTATAGATGTGGTGCAGCCAGCGAAGGACCTGGGCCTCGCTATCGTTGTGTGCGAGGGTGAGATCGGGTTCTGTCTCAGGCGGGTACTGTCCGAGAAGACGTCTGTTCTCGGAGATTTCGACCACTGATTCGCCGCGTTCAAACTTCTGGCGCGCCAGCGTGGCGGCATACTCATGCACATCGATTCTTAGCTGCTGGAGCTGCGCCATGTTGTCGCGAACGACCCACTCGCGGTAGATCTTGTTGTTAATAATCATGCAGTCAACCAGAGTCCGAGTGACATAGGTGCGGCCCGTCGGTTTGCCTAGCGACCCGTACTCCGTGTGGCGGCCGGTTCCGTGCGTCATATGTGAGGTGTAAAACCCATCGACGTCATTGCCGCGCCAGATTACGCCGATGGCCATGCCGCGGCGATCAGGAAATTCAACGATTCGCTGAACGGTCTCACGGACCACCGACTCACGATCGTACATGGTGCCAAGCACCCCATAGAGCACACAGTTGTGAGTGTAATGTGTGTAGATCAGGCCCACATCGCGCTCATCCCAAATCTTGTGCGTGCAACGCACGATGTAGTCGACGATATCGGTGTAGCATTCATCGAAACCGCGCATGCTTTGCACGCGCGCTCGATTGGTGGGCACGAGCTCGGTGAAGTCGCGGCGTTCCACCTGTAGCACCTCGGCAGCACCAGCCTCCGTCTTTTGCTGCGCATCGTGCCCGGATTCCGATCGACTCACCTTGATTAACCTGCTGTGTTCTTCACTCATAGTCACTCCTGATGCCCCTTATCTATCACTGGCCGGAACCTATGCATGCCTGCGCTGGAAGCGGATGGACGCGGCGCGCCGATGTCCTTCGAGTCCCTCACTCTTGCTTTGGCGGGTCGCCGCGGGCGCAACGAGGTCGATCGCGGAATCTTCCAGCCATTGATGGGTGGCAATCTTCACAAAGGAACCGACCCAAAGGCCGCCTGTGTAGCGTCCGGCGCCAAGCGTTGGCAGCGTATGGTTGGTACCGACGCACTTGTCGGAGTAGACGACGCTGGCATTCTCTCCGATGAATAGCGAGCCGTAATTGCGCAGTTTTGTCGCAGTTGAATGGGGATCGGCGGTGTGCACTTGCAGGTGCTCGGCTGCCACGTGGTCTGAGTAGCGGAACATCGCAGCTTCGTCGGAGCAGAGTACAATCTCACCATAATTGGCCCAGCTTTCGCCGGCGGTCGCAGCTGTGGAAAGTGAGCTCAACTGCCGAGTAACTTCACGCGCGGTCTCCTCTGCCAGCCGCCGGTCGGTCGTAATCAGGCCAACACGTGTGCGGACGTCGTGCTCCGCCTGGGCCAGGAGATCGGTCGCGATCAGTTCGGCATCGCCAGTCGCATCGGCCAGAACGAAGATCTCGGATGGGCCGGCTAGCTGATCAATGCCCACCGTACCGAAGACCTGTCGCTTTGCTTCATTGACGAAAGCGTTTCCGGGGCCGACGATCTTGTCCACTTTTGGAACGCTCTCCGTCCCGAAAGCCATGGCTGCGATGGCCTGTGCCCCGCCAATGCGAAAGATTCGGTCCGCGCCCGATAGATGGCAGCCCGCGATCATGGCTGGATGTGCATTTGGGGGAAGGCAAGCGACAACCTGATCGCAACCCGCAACCTTGCCTGGAACAATGGTCATAATGGGTGCGGAAAGCAGCGGATAGCGGCCTCCAGGAACGTACGCGCCAACTCGCTCGATTGGGATGACGCGATGCCCTAGGTGCAGTCCGGGCAGGGACTCAATTTCGAGCGGAAGAATGGTCGCAAATTGTGCTTCCGCAAAACGGCGTACGTTTTCGATAGCGAATTCGGTGTCCGCTCTGGTCTGCGGGTCTAACTGTGCGACAGCGGAGTCTCGGTCCGCCCGTGAAACCTCGAACTGGTCGAGGCTAATCTTGTCGTAGCGCTGCGAAAACTCGCGGACGGCCTCATCCCCTCGTTCTCGCACCGACTTGAGAATGGTCGTTACGAGGTCCGCTATATCGGCGGTGTCGATGGAGGCGCTTTTCTGAGGAGCTTTCACGTACTCGACAGACCCAGCGAAACCCACGGGAGCTCTCCCCAAGTGGTCATTCATATCCAACAAACCCTTTCTTCCGTAAAACTGACCGCTTTTCCTGTCTCCCGAGTAACAGCCTTGCGGGAAAACAACCACCGGCGAAGCTGGCTTAATATCCCATCGCTTTCGCAGTTGCTCTTACCCTCGCACCTGCAGTAGCGGCGGGAAAGCGAAAAAGTACGAAATCGGACGAGGGTTGAACGCGGTGTGCAGCGACTTCTCACGAAGCAGGGCTTCTTGACGCTGCCGAGTCGCGATGCTAAACCTACAGGTGGCGGTCTATCCATCCTCGACCGTTTTGGCCCAATGGCTCTCCAACCCGCCGGGGCGCCCTTATACATGGGCATCTGCGTCTTTGGAGGCTTCTCGTGCGAGACACACCACCCAACGACAAAACGCCGACGGCCCAGCCGGAATGGACCACGGAGCGGCTAGACTCCTGGAAAGAGATCGCGTCTTTCTTCCGTCGCGATGTCCGCACGGTCCAGCTCTGGGAGAAAAGCGAGGCGCTTCCCGTAAGGCGTCACCATCACAAAAAGCTAGGCAGCGTTTATGCATATCGGCGCGAGTTAGAGCGGTGGTGGGCGCTGCGTTCGGCGCGTAACGCGAGTCCGGCTCTACAAGTCGAACCCACTCCTAAAGCGCCAAAGTTAGAGCACTCAGCCCATTCCGCAGAGCCGACCCCGAGGCGCATCCTCATCTTCCCCCTTGAAGTCGCTGATTTTCAGCGAAGCCCCCGACCGTTCCAGCAAATCCTCGACCGGTTCACCGATGGCCTGCAGGAGGATCTGCTCCTCGAATTGCGTCGCATCCACTCCGACCCAATTCGCCTCTCCGCCCGCTCTCTTCCAGCGCACGGTGCAACTACCGCCACCTTTCTGCGCAACACAGCACTCCAGTATCGTGCCGATTTCTACATGACCGGAAGTTTGCGCCATGCGGGAGACCAGTTGCGCATCTGTATGCAACTGATGCGCAGCCACGATGCCTTTTGCGTCTGGACCGATCGCTTCGACACGACTCTTGACGAGGGTTTCAAAGCACATAGTGAACTCGCACGGAAGATTGTTCGCGTATTGCCCGAATACTTAGTTTCGCGCGAACTTGTTCGAGAACGCCTGGGCGAACAACGGCAACGTGGGGAGGATACGGGACCGGCCTATCACGCGTGCATGATGGGACTCTACTTCTGGAAGCAGCGCACTAAATCGGATCTGATGAAGGCGCTTGGCTATTACCAGGAAGCACTGCTTCTTGACCCGCAATGCGCGGATGCTTATGCCGGTCTCGCCGATACCTACGCTTCGCTCTCATACAACCACCTGATGCCGCCTCGTCAAGCGATGGAAGCCGCGAAGCGTGCGATTGAGGCAGGACTTGCACTCGCACCCGGCTCGCTCAACGTGCGCAATGCAGCGATCAACTTTCGAATAAACTGTGCGTGGGAGTGGGCGGTAGCGGAGCGGCTCTGTCAAAGAACGGTGGACTCGGGATGCGTCGATTCACGTACCTTCCAGCTCTATGCCAGCCTGATGATTAATCTCGGGCGGCATGACGAAGCCATCCAGCTCTCTCTACATGCGCACAGGCTCGACCCGCTTTCTGAAAGCGTTAACTCACAGGTCTCGTTTTCCTATTTCTACGCGGGCGACTATAACAGTGCACTCCATTTCATCGACCGCACGATCGAACTGCGGCCGCGCTCTACCGTGGGTCATGCTCTATTGGGTAGAACGCAAGCCGAACGCGGGAATTGGGAACAGGCGATCCAGGCCTTCGAGCGTGGTCTTGAACTTTCCACTCAATCCGTATTGTGGAAGGCGCTCGTCGCATATGGTCATGCTGGCCTGGGCAACTCCGATAGAGCAGATGAAATTCTGCGGGAGATTCAAGCAGATGCAGGGGACGAGTGCTTCCCGGCGTACGATGTGTCGGCCGTCCACGCGAAATTGAATCAGCAAAAGAAAGCACTTGAGAACATCTCCAGAGCTTATGACATGCATGACATGAAGATGGCATATATTCAACATGATCCACGATTCAATAGCCTCCGCTCACTCCCGGAACTGAAGAAAATTACGGCCTCGATCTTTCCATTCCACCGTGACGGTATCACCGCTGCCCCAGGACTAACTCTGAATAAAGTCTAGACGACGCTTTAAGCTTCACGCGTGATTGGTGTGTATCAATAGTTCACTTCGTCGTCGAGGATTTATAAAATGTTCTATAAGTCATCACAGCGGGGACTTATTCAGTAGCTTCGGATGAGGGATAGTCGCCTTGGCGCAGGGGAGCGGTTGAGAATGGCTCAAGCGGACCAAGAACGCATTGGGCGTAGCGTTTGGTCTATCTCACCCTGTCATCCGGCACTTAGTAATCGTGAGCCGTTCTTATCTGGCGACTTCAGTCAGTATGGAGTGACCGGCGCCGATGCGCCGACCGTGGGTGCGATTACCTAAACTTCTCCTGCTCGGAATGGTACTGCTGGACGGAGCGAGGCTTGCGATGGATCGAGGAAGCCGAACCTATACCCAAAGAACTAGTGGGCTATATGAAGTTTCCGAGAGATGTTAGTTCCCACAATTGACGATGTAATCGGGCAATAGATACTGGAAGCCTTAGTAGCATTCAATCGTGGCTGTCTCACCTGAGTCTACTGCATCGAAGTAGTGCAGGCGGATGGTGGCTGACTGGCCCAACGTAAGCCCATGACAGGTGGTTTCGTTTGCAAAGAAACTGCGAAACTCATCCGCGCTGTTCGTTGTTTCGATCAGTACGAACTTGGTTGTCATGTCAACTTTGTTGCTGTGACACCCGATCAACATCATTCCAATCACGAAAGCACCGCATAGGAGTGCTGCTCTTGTCCCTCGCCAATCTCACCGCTCATGATGCGGGATGCCAGCTCCAACCTCGGTAGGCAGGTACAGGCGTTTCTCTCCACAGAGAATGCACGTCACGGGGATGTAGTGGTCAGGAGTTGCATCGACGCCGGCCGGTAAGTCTCGCTGGCACCGTTTACACCTCACTACGACTTGGAGTCTCGTCCGCGCAAGGTTAGAAGAGCGGATGTGGCAGCAGGACGGCGGGGATAGCTTCGAGTCCGGTTGCCACGGCTCCCCAGAGCGCGGCCTCGGACCCGAGAGTTGCAGGCGCGATTCGTGTAACTGCGAATTCACAAAGATCGAGATGTGCTTGCACAGCGTTGAGAAGCGCGGGATGCGAGCCGATCTCGCCGCTGAAGAGGACGAGTGCTGGATTGAGGATGAGCGATAGGTTGACGAGTATGTCGCCGACGATCTGTGCGCGGCGATGAAGGATGACTTTAGCGTGGCTGTTGCAGGCCAAGGCGAGGTCGAAGACTTCAGATGCCGTGATGGTTTTGACCTGCGAATCGTTGGCTCCGCCTTCATGTTCCTGCCAGTCCTGTGTGATGCTCGCAGGGGAGAGAATATATTCAAGGTCGCCGAATTCGTGGAGCGACGGCGGCTTGCCTGCGATGCCGGGCAGGCGTAAATAGCCGATTTCGCCTGCCGACCATTGCGCGCCATGATGAATGCGTCCGTTCAGCAGGATACCGGCGCTGACGTTACTGGCGATCTGGATGAGGACAAAGTTATCTTCGCTGTGGGCAGCGCCTTTGAAGTGTTCGCCTGCGGCAGCGAGATTAGTGTCGTTTTCGACGATGACCAGGCAGTCGACAACCTGACTCAGAAGTGAGCGCAGTGGGACGGCGCGCCACCTTTCGAGCGTGCTGATGGAGACGACCGTCCCTTCATCGACGTTGGTGATGGCGGGGACGGCCACAACAAGGGCCAAGAGTTGCTTTCTAGCCTTTTTATGCCGTGTGAGCAGGCGTCGGGCCTCTTCACCGATGAGCTTGCATATGGCCTCTGGAGAGGTGCGGGCCCGTGAAAGCGAGAGCTCGGTCATGTCAAGCGCATGGCCGCCGAGATCAGAGAGCAAGAAGCGCAGAGAGGAGGACGTGATCTGCACGCCGAGGATATACCCTCGGTCTGCTTTGAACGCGAGCATGCTGGGCGGGCGGCCGCCGCTGGATTCACCTTCGCCAATGGAGCGGATGAGATTCGCATCGAGCAAGTCGGCGACGACTTTGGTGACGGTGGGCGCACTCAGGCCTGAGGCGCGGACAAGGTCAGCGCGCGAGCAGGAGCCAGCTTCGCGCAGAAGATGGAAAATGGTGCGTGCGTTGGTGTGCCGTAGGTGCGCCGGGCGACCGACTTGGTTACGTTCTCGTTTCACGTGTCTTCGAATGTCGTCTCCCAAGGTAGCAGCCGAAGGCAGATGCGACAACCCTTGGTTATAGTTGCAGCCGCAGTCTTAGACGAGTGAGCCCTCTTGCAATGAAAAGAATGACGAGAGTGAAGGCAAGGGTCTTCAGGACGGCGGGCGTACCTAGCGTCCAGTGGCTATCGATCCAAGTGAAGCCGATGGTTGCGCTGAGGTAGAACCAGAGGTCAGGAAGGAGGTAGGTGAGTAGTCCGTTGGAGCCGGCTGACTGCAGGAGAAATGCCCAGCCGCTGCGGTGTTTCACGTCACAGAGCCAGAAGAGGACGGTGAGAAGGATGGCCGCGGCGCCGGCGGAGTAGAGACACCAAGTAGGCGTGGCTCGGATCTTGGAGATACCGAGCGGTGTAAGGAGAAATCCAACGGCGAGCATGATAAGGCCGAAGGCCACAGTGAGTGCGAGCCTTGGGCGCATGGTTTCGCCATTTCGGGCGGAGGGGAAGAGCAACAGGGAGACGAGGATGCCGGCGAAGATGATGGAGGGCATCGCACCGTTGCCGAAAGGCCAGATGTACAACGGCAAGTGGATTGCAAATCGAAGAGAGGGCAGGAAGGTGGCTGCATTCAATGCCACCAGCAGCAGGAACCATACGGGCTGCATCCACTTGATATGTCGTGTGGGGATGTAGAGCAGCGCGGACGCGAAATAGCTCAGCGCAATGAGGCCGAGGATCTCGGGGTACGAGAAGTCGAGCCAGGCCGGACCCGAAGGCGTGTCGCGGCGAAAGATGGCGAGAAGAATGCCGACTCCGGCAAGTCCAGAGATGCGAAGGATATTGGCGTATTGTGGAAAGCGTGTGGACCTTGGGTAAACGTTGAGATAGAGGCAGCAACAAACCAAGGCTAGGACCGCCCATAGCGCGCTGTTCATAGGCATGTAGGTGCGGCTGGCCTGATCGGCGTTGGCCAGAATGAGGCCCAGAACGAGGAGACTGAAAGAGCGCAGCAGGATGTGACCCCAGAGCGCGAGTTGCGAAGGATTCTTGCGCAAGCGGCGGGTGACGGCAAGCGGCATGGCGACGCCGACGATGAACAGGAAGAAGGGGAAGACCATATCCACGTAGGTCATACGGTCTTCTATAGCGTGGGCGTGGTAGGTCCACCACGGTAGGCCATGAACGTCCGCGAGTGCGTTAACAAAGACCATAACGGCCATGGTCAGGCCGCGGAAGATGTCGAGCGAGACAATCCGACGCGTGGTTGTGTTTGCCGCCAGAGCGGTAATCTCAGGAGTGCTCATGGGCGACGTCCCTGCGCCTTTGGTATATGAAGTGACTGATCGACTGCCTGGAGCAGCGCGCCACTTGGGTCGCTTTCGTAGTCCCAGAACATGACGCCGGCAAGATGGTGATCGAGGACGTAGTGGCACTTGAGCTTGATGGATTGAGGGTCTTCGTACGAGATGAAGGTCTGGGTCTCAGCATTATAGAGATAAGGTACCGACGCGACATCATCCCAGTAACGCATGGATTTGCTGCCGGGTTCATTCAACATGGTGGACTGGATCTTGTCGTAGGAACTATAGGCGTTCGGAATTTGTTGGCCACTCTGGTAGAGGCCGTGATTCGTGGGCGGTACGTGCCCCCACACGTGGCCGTAGAACGGCATGCCGAGCACCAGCTTATCCGCCGGTACGCCTGCTTTCTCAAATTCCTGTACGGACTGGTCTGCAGAGACAATCTTGGGGTCGGCGGGATTCGTGAAGAGCGGGGCGTGGTGTCCGGTGATCTTGTCGTTGTCAGGCTCGTAGTAGTCGTAAGCCATCAGGTTGACGGTGTCGACGTAGCGCGAGACCTTGTCCATCTCGGTATGAGCCAGAAACTCAGTGGATGCGCCGGCTGCGATGGTGAGGTAGAGATGACGATGGGTGATATGCGTTTGAGCCTCGAAGCGTTCGCGCAACTCTTTGAGAAGTACGGTGAAATTCTGCTTGTCTTCGGGACGAAAGGTGTTGCCCGCTCCAACGAGGCCAGGATATTCCCAGTCGATATCGAGTCCGTCGAGCCGATAGCGAGTGAGGAAGTCCATCACGCTGTCGATGAAGGCGCGGCGTGAATCGGCAGTGATGCACACGTCAGAGAAGTTTTTCGACCAGAGCCAGCCACCCACAGAGACGAGCACGACCAAAGATGGGTTCTGCGCCTTGAGGTGGTTGAGATAGACGAAGTTCTCGGCGTCATGGGCGAAACCTTCGACGATGCGGCCTTTGTCAATGTTGGCGAAAGCATAGTTAACGCGCGTAACGCTCCCGGCATCGATTTCACCCGGCTGCAGTGCCTTGTTCTGAGGGAAGACGTAGGCGGCGATGATGGGCTTTGGCTCCCGGGCAGCAGCGAGGATGGGCGAGTGGATGGCTGCCGCGGCAGCGAGCAGAGAAACAGCGGAGAGGATGCTGAAAAGGCGCATAGTGGGAACTTCCTAAATAAAAGTACCAAAGTTGGATGGCCTTCACTACACTAAAAACGCTATTTACGGAGGTGTTTCATTCAAGTACGAGGATGGTGGTGGATTGCCGCTGCTGCTCTGATGTTGCCGCAGCTTTCTTCCGGCGCGGTGCGAGTTCTGGTGGACCAGGTTGGGTATGAGACACACGGCGAAAAGCGGGCCGTGATCCTGACTGACGCAGATGAGAAACCTGGCCGATTTTCGCTCATAGACGTGACGACAGGCAAGGCGGTGGCTGGCGGGCAACTTGTACGGTCGGGCGGCGTGGATGCCTGGCAGGGCATGATCTTCTGGACTGCCGAGTTTTCCGAATGGCAGCATGATGGACGGTATCGCCTTGAAGTAGGTGGGACTTCGGGTGAGGCGCACAGTTGCGAGTTTGTGATTGAGGACGACGTGCTGGAGAGGAACACCCTTTCGAACGTTGTGTTTTATTTCAAGGGCCAGCGGTCGAGCGGGCTGATCGACGAGGCGGACCGGCACCTGACGATGCCCGGCGACCAGCAGACAGTGCTGGACGTTCATGGAGGTTGGTACGACGCGACGGGTGATTATGGAATTCATCTATCGCATCAGAATCCAACTTCGTATTTCAATCCGCAACAGGTACCGTTGGCGGCATGGAGCTTGCTGAAAAGCTATAACACTCTGCTTGCGCGGAAGTCGGATAACTTCACCGAGTATGAACGGCGGATGCTGGACGAGGGCTTGTTCGGCGCAGATTATCTGACCCGGATCAAGCGACCGAATGGATCGTTTCTGGAGACAATCACTGCGCCGGGGGCAGGGAAGTTACCGAAGGACCGAGAGGTTGGAAATCCAAACTGGCGGACGCAGATCAAGACGAAAGCTACGGATTCTACCGAGAAGATTTCCGAGGTCGCGGGCAAGCATGCGTACGAGTCGAGCTTTCGCGCAGGCGGTGGAATGGCAATTGCCGCGCTGGCGCTGGCGAGCACGATGCCTGCGGATGGAGAGCTAAAGCGGGCAGAGTATCTGGGTGCCGCGGAGGATGCGTTTGCGTTTCTGCAGGAGCACAATCGCGAACTGTTGAATGATGGCGTTGAGAACATTCTGGATGACTACTGCGCGCTCATGGCGGCGACGGAGCTATACAAGGCTACGCATACGGAACTGTATCGCGAAGCGGCGCGGAAGCGGGCCGATAAGTTGATGAGCAGGATTGCGCGTGACGGCAAGTGGAAGGGCGCGTGGATTGCGGACAATGGCGCACGGCCATTTTTTCATCCCTCGGATGCGGGGCTACCTGCGATCAGTCTGCTCGAGTATGCGGGCATTGCAGAAGAGAGCGAGCGGGCGAAGGCGCGCGATGTGTTGCGGCAGTCATTGACCTTTGAGTTGAAGATTACGAGTGAGACGAACAATCCGTTCGGATATGCGCGGCAGCTGGTTTGGACGAAGTCAGCGGGTGAGCGGACAACGTTCTTCTTTCCACATGACACAGAGGCTGCTCCGTGGTGGCAAGGGGAAGACGCGCGGCTGGCTTCACTAGCGGCTGCGGCGCGGATGGCGCTGCCTCTGTTCGCAGAGGATCCGGCTTTTCAGAAGCAGCTCAAAGACTATGCGTGGAATCAGCTGCACTGGATTCTGGGACGGAACCCCTTCGATACTTCGTTGTTGATGGGGTCGGGGCATGGGGATGCGGCGTACATGTTTTTCCGGTCGTACAAATATGCGAATCCACCAGGGGCCATTGTGAATGGGATCACATCGGCGCTGGAGGATGAGCATGGGATTGCGTTCAACCAGGGTTTTGCCGTGACCGGGAAGGACGAGGACTGGCGTTGGACAGAAAGCTGGTTGCCGCATGGAGCATGGTATCTGTACGCGGTGAGCCTGCCGCACGAATAAGAGCTGCAAATAAGCGAACAGAAGGCCGGATCAGCGGGATGCTGATCCGGCCTCTTTTTGGCATGCGCGGTTGCCGCTCGTATCCAGCGCAAAAAAAGATCGGCAGCCGGTGAGGGCTGCCGATCGGTAGTAGAGATAGTGCAGCAGCCTTTCTAGAAGGCGTACTTCAGGACGAACTGCGTGGAGCGGTTGTTGTTGACGGTGCCCGTGATCTTGCCGAAGTTGGAGCCATCCGCAGTATTGGCGCTGGGTGGGTTGTAGTCTGCGATGTTGAAGGCGTTGAAGAAGTTAGCACGGAAGTCGAGATGCTGTTCATGCCAGACTTTGAAAGTCTTGGAGACAGACAGATCGATGTTCTGGAAGCTGGGTCCGCGAAGGAAGCCGGGACGCAGCGCGCCGAAAGCTGAACCTGACTGCTCCTGGAAGATACAGGTGCCGTCATCGGTGTCAGATGGGCAGTAGTCAGTCTGGACTGCTGTGCCCCAGTAGGCGTTGATCGACTTGTTCGGGCTTTTGAAAGGGCGAAGAAGGTTAGGCCGCGCCGCGCCGGTAAACGCGTGGACCTGGCTTGAGTAATAGGCGTTCGAGGAGACTGTGACGGGGAAGCCTGAGTAGTAGACGTCCGCACCGCCGAGCCGCCATCCGCCGACGGCTTCGTCGAGGACGCGGTTCATGTTTGAACCGAACATCTTGCCGCGGCCGAAGGGCAGGTCATAGACTCCGGTCACTGAGACGTTGTGACGGGTATCCGTGCCGGCCGGGCCCCACTCCGACTTCATGTCATAGGCGTTCTGCTGATAGTACTGGCCGCTGCCGATGTTGCTGACGCCGTAGAAACCGATGTCGTCGGTGAGCGACTTGGAGTAGGTGTAGTTGGCCGTGATCTCAAAGCCCGCGGTGACACGCTGGCGGAAGACAGCCTGCAGCGCGTTGTAGCTGCTGTTCGATTCAGTCTGTGTAATCTTCACGATGCCAGCCGTGCCGACTACGTTGTCATAGGGACCGGGGACACCTGGAGCGGTGGACTGATTGCCCCAGAATGGGTCGGTTAGATGGTGGCCAATGATGCCAACGTAGCCGACTTGAAAAGTCGAATTACGCGCCACCTGGAACTCATTGGTCAGGTTGAACTCCTGCGTGACCGCGGGCTTTAGATTCTTGGGCCATGCATAGAACGTGGTGACAGGAACAGCCGTCGTCGGGAAGCCGTTCGCAGCCTGGTAGAAGATGCCGGGCGAGTAGGATCCGTCCGAGTTCGTCGAAGGGCTCGTGCCCACCTCTTCAAAATCCTTGTGGAAGGGCGGGTTCTGGGTAAGGCGCAGGTTGGCGCCTGTGCCTTCGAGGTAGCTCGAAATGCCGTATCCGCCGCGTACGACATACCGCGGAATGACCTGCCAGGCGAAGCCAACACGAGGCTGGAATTGCGAGTAGTCGGCGTCGTAGAGAGCGCGGCTTGCACCGTCGACACCCGCGTATTCAATGGCACCCGTCTGCAGGTTGAGATTGGCTTCCTTGTTGTTGACCTCGTAGATGGGCTGATCAAATTCCCAGCGCAGGCCGAGGTTGATGGTCAGGTTGGAAAGAATCTTCCAGTCATCCTGGGCGTAGATGCCGTCACGCCACTGACGCTGACCAGTACGGCCAGTGACAGCGCCAACGCCAACATCATTGGAGCGGTCAAGAAGGAAGTCAGCAAAGGACGAAGGGGTTGAGTTATACGACGAATAAACACCGTTGTAGTTGAAGAAGCCGAGCTCGCCGTCGTTGCCGGGGTAAAAGCTGTTCTGCTGGTAGCGCAGGAAGGATCCACCGAACTTGAAGAGGTGTTTGCCGCGCTGCCATGTGAGGCTGTCGGCATAGCCAAAGATGTTGTCGATGAAGATCTCAGGGGTTGGGTTGGCACCGAAGCTGGTTGGCGACCCATTCCCGCCGGAGACCGCGAAGCTCTGCGAGCTGAAACCTGCAACCTGCTGCGCCACGCTGGGGATTCCAACGAGCTGATTACCCTTGAGGCCGAAGATGCCGCTCGGATCAGTGGTGACGCCACTGTTGAAGCGTATGCGGCCATAATTGGCATTGAAAATATTAATGATTGCCGGCGAGAAGGTGTGAACCCAGCTTGCGGCGAAGAGGTGGTCAGGATAGCTGCTGGCGCTGGGGAACTGCACAGGCAGCGGATCTGCGGTCGTTCCGTCTGCCGCGTAGCCCTGCGAGTAGCGGAATGCCATGACGTCGCGCGAGCGGAAGTGCCAGTCGACTTTGACATCGCCTTGATCATTGGTCGCAAAGCTCCCTGAGGGCCCAATGAAATTGTTGTAAATGCCGGCAGGGTCATCTGCATTCGGTGCTTTGTTGGGAAGCGGGTATGCGGATGGGTTGCTGAAAAGATACTGTGCTACCGGGTTGAGAATGGGGATCTGGTTGTTGGCGTAGGGAGTAGGCTTGCCTGTTATCGGATCGATCTTGGTTGTGTCGTACAGCTTCACACCAAGAGCCTCAAGGTTCGAAAGATCACCGTTGCGCATCGCCTGGGTAGGCACAGTCGCAGTAGTTTCGCCGGCGGAGTGCGTCCGAAAGCCAAGGTAGTCAATGAAGAAGAAGAGCTTATCGTGAAACAGCGGTCCGCCGAATGTGCCACCAAACTGCGTAGCAGTGTACGGATTCTTCGGAGTTACAGGGGTACTGTTGTCATTGGACCAGCTGTTGGCATCAAGCTTGTAGTCTTTCAGATAGCCGAAGACGCTTCCGTGCCACTGATTGGTACCACTCTTCATGGCCGCGATAACAGTGCCACCATTGACGTTGCCGAACTCGGCATTGGGGTTGGCGGCGATGACGCGAACCTGATCCAGAGCCTCAGGGCTCGGGTTGTAGCCAAGCGTGTTGTTGATGTTTTCGTTGATCTCCTGGCCATCAAGCAGGTAGTTATTCGACTGCTGGCGGCTGCCGTTGACCGAGACTTCATTGCCGGCGTTGGTGGAGCGCTCCGAGGAGTTGTTGCTGCCGTAAGAGTTGAACCCGGTGGAAACAGCGCCTGGCGTGTAGACAGCGAGTTGGGAGAAGTCGAGGCCATTGAGAGGAATACTGCGGATGGTGTTCTCGGTGAAGGTCTCCCCGAGCGTTGCGTTCTCGGTATCGAGAATCGGCTGGAACTGGTCTGTGACTTCAACCGACGTGTTGGCCTGGCCGAGCTTCAGGGTAACGTTCACCTGGGCGTCCTGATCGATTTCAAGCGCGAAGGGACCGTAGGAGGACTTGGAGAAGCTGCTGGCTTCCACAGTCAGCTTGTACTGACCGATCTGCAGGAAGCGGATGGAGTATTCGCCGGATCCGTTGGTTTTTGCAGTGGTATTGACGCCGGTTGCGATATTGGTGACTGTCACGGTTGCCCCCGTGACGATCGCTCCGCTGGGATCAGTAATCGTTCCTCGAACCGAACCTGTTACGGTCTGAGCTGAGCCAGTGATGGCCGCCAGACATAGCAATAGGACCGGGACAATGGATAAACACAAGTGTTTCATGTAGAGGCCCCCTTTGTTAGGTTTATAAAGAAAGGTCGTGTTGCCTACGCAGAAGAGTACTTGCACCTCAGCGTTAGGCGCTGTGCGGTAGCATGGAACCGTCTAAGTCCGAGGAGGACTGAGGGCCGGTTTCAACAGTGTTACGTGCACGTTACAAGATAATTTGAACGACTTCAAGATCAAATTGATGGATAACGATCAAAAAAGTGGATAAGCATCCGGTAAAACCACTTCCAGACCCACTTTTGGAATTTCATCGAGGCAAAGGAACACGAGGAGTTCACCAGGGTGAATTAGCTTGACGAATTCCGATTCAAGCGATCTAGTCTTTTATAAGAGTGTTCAGAAAGATGAACGAGGGCCGATATGGGCAGGAATTGGTTCGCCTTGTTTTTCACGTTAACGTTAACCTTGACGGCTGCGGCACAGAATCCACATCCGATCCTGCCAATCGGTGCGCAGGCTCCGGACTTTGTGTTGCCAGGAGTCGATGGGAAAGTGCACCGGCTGCGAGACTATGCAGCCAGCCCTGTGCTGGCCGTTGTGTTCATGTGCAACCACTGCCCCATCGCGCAGATGTATGAGCAGCGGATTCAGAAACTTGCCGATGACTTCAAGGATCGCGGCGTAGCGGTGGTCGCAATTCAGCCAAACGATCCTTTGGCGATTAGGATCGATGAGCTGGACTCGTCTGATGTGAGCGACAGCCTGGCCGAGATGAAGATTCGCGCACAATGGAAGCATCTGCGATATCCATACTTATATGACGGGGCTACGCAGAAGGTAGCGCAGGCCTACGGCCCACAGGCAACGCCGCATATCTTCATCTTCGATAAGGAACGCAAGCTGCGCTACGAGGGTCGCGTCGACAATAGCTATCGGACCGAACTTCTGAAGACTCATGAAGCGGTGGATGCGATCGAGTCGCTGCTGGCGAATAGACCAGTAGCGGTGACCCATACCGGCGTTCTTGGCTGCTCGACGAAGTGGAGTGAGAAAGCAGCGGATCGGACAGCAGCGCTCGAAGCGATCGAGGAGAAGCCAGTGACAGTCGCGGTAGCATCTGCTACGGATCTCAAAACGCTGCGGACGAATCCAACGAAGCAATTGATGCTGGTGGATTTCTGGGCGACGTGGTGCGGCTCTTGCGTGGTCGAGTTTCCGGAGATTGAGAACACACTGCGGATGTATGCGGACCGGGAGTTCTCGCTGGTCACCGTGTCAGCAAATATGCCAGATGAGAAAGCGGGTGTGCTGAGGTTTCTAGAGAAGCGGCACGCAACGAGCCGGAACCTGTTGTTTGGGTCGGAGGATACCGAGGCAATGCAGAAGGCTTTCGACCCGACCTGGGAGTCGGCGGTGCCATATACGGTGCTGTTGTCGGCGGATGGCAAGGTGCTGTACAAGTCTCTGGGGTCGGCGGATATGCTGGCGCTGCGCAGGGCGATCCTGGCGAATGTACCGTCGGAGTATGCGGGTTTTTCGAAGTATTGGAAAGAGTGAGTGGGTACAATCCGGCTGAGGCAAAAGCCACGGGAGGACTCGGTGCTTTAGGCGTATCAGAGTGCGACTGTGCCGCGCTCCGCGATAGCAAGTGCGACATGCACAGCGCCCGCTAACTGGGCGGCCGGACCGAGCGTGCTGGCCACGACGGTGATCGGTGCGTAGGGATTGCGCGCGTTGACGTGTCCCTGGACAGAGGCGAGGAAAGCTGGGTGAGTGCCGGCGCCACCGCCAAGCACGAAGAGGCGGCAGTCCAGGAGCAGCGCGGTGTTGTAAATCGCGTACGCCAGAATACGGGCGGAAGAGTTCATGACCTCAGAGGCTAGTGCGCAGCCACTGGCTGCTTCGGTGAAGATGGCAGTGGCAACCGCATCCTTCGGAAGCTGCGTAAGTTCCGGATTCCAAACGGCGCGCCATTGTTCCTCGATACCCGTGCCTCCGACGCGGCTTTCGAGAGCACCGGGCATGTCTTCTCCTGCGGGTATTTCGGAAACGCCTGGGACGAGCATATAGCCAATTTCGCCCGCGCTGAAGGTTTCACCGCGATGAAGTTGGCCGTTGATGAAGATGCCGGAGCCGATGCCGGTACCGATGGCCAGGAAGACAAAGTTGCGTGTGCCGTGGGCTGCGGCGTTGCACTCGCCGACCGCAGCAATGTTGACATCGTTGTCGATTGCGGCGGGAACGCCGAGTGCTTCTTCGAGGAGAGCCTGGAGGGGGACGTCGCGCCAGCCCAGAAGATACGACGTGGCGAGAACGATGCCGCGTTCAGTGTCAGTGATGCCGGGTACTCCTGCCGCACACGCGGCAAGGCTGGAGTGCGGAAGAGCAGCTTGAGACAGAAGAGCGTGTGCACCCTTTTTGATGAGCGAGATGACGGAGGCGGGATCCGGAGTCTCGCGGAGATCTTGAGCCCAGGTGTCAAGGATCTTTGCATTGCTGTTGGCGAGGGCGAGTCGGAGGTTGCTGCCACCGATATCGATCCCGAGGACAACGCGATCCGCCGTGTTTGCGGAATTCTGCGGAGGACGGATGGGAAAAATGGATTGGGTCATCTTGTCGTTCAATGCGCGATCGGCGCGACGGACGCGTTGGTCTCGTTGCTGATGCTTTCGAGTTCGCGGCCAGTGGTTTCAGGAATGAGGAAGTAGGTGAAGAGCAGGGTAACAATACAGAAGGCTGCGTAGATGGAGAACGTTCCGCTGTTACCTGCGAGCGCGAGTAGAGGCAGGAAGGTGTAGGCGACCAGCGCGTTGGAAGCTCCGGAGCCGAGAGTGGCAGCGGCAACTCCGCGGGCGCGCAGGCGCAGAGGGAAAACTTCGGCGACTAGAATCCAGCCAATCGGCCCCATGCTGAACGCGAAGCAGACCACGTAGGCGAGCAGGCAGATGGTGGCGGCAATGGCGAGTGTGGGACTGGCGACGCTGGCGTTGTGGAAGCACCATGCCAACACGGAAAGTGAGAGCATCATGCCGCCGACGCCGCAGTAGAGCAGGGGCTTACGACCGAGACGATCCACGAGAGTCAGCGCGACGATGGTGGCAACGACGTTGGTAATGGCAAGCAGGAAGGTGGAGAAGATAGCGCTTTTATCAGAGGCGATACCGGCGAGAGCGAAAATCTGCGGGCCATAGTAAAAGACGGTGTTGATGCCGGTTACCTGCTGGAGAATGGTGAAGCCGACAGCGACTACGAGACCTCGACGGACGGCTGGCGCGAAGAGAGCGCTCCAGCGCTTCTCTGTGGATTGCCGCAGGCTGGACTCGATTTCCGAGAGGAGTATGGAAGCCTGCTCGGGGCTGATAGCGCGCTGGAGGATCGCCTGCGCCTCTGCTCGGCGATGGTTGGCTACGAGCCAGCGGGGGCTTTCGGGAACAGTCAGCAGAAGGAGCAGGAAGAGAGCGGCGGGCAGGGCGCCGATGCCGAACATGATTCGCCACGCGTGCTGCGCCGCGAGAAGATAACCCGTAAGATTGGCGACAGCGATGCCCAGGGTCAACGCGAATTGGAAGAGACCGATGCGCATACCCCGTGACTGGGGTGGAGACAGTTCTGAGACGTAGACAGGCGCGGTGACAGAGGTAAAGCCGATGGCCAGTCCAAGGAAGAAGCGGGCAAGGATAAGCAGCGCTACGGTTGGCGCGAAGTAGGCAACGAGAGAGCCAGCGATGAAGATGACCGCCCCGCTTAGCAGGACCGTGCGACGCCCGTAGCGATCCGCCAGCGCACCGCCAACGATGGCTCCGAGCATGGACCCGACGAGGACGCTGGAGACGACGATACCTTCCATCTGCGCGGATAGAGAAAAGGCGGATCGAACGTAGAGCAGGGCAGCCGCAATGATGCCGATGTCGTAGCCGTAGAGGATGCCGCCGAGCCCGGCAATGGAGGCGACCTTCCACTGGAAGGATCGCTGTTCCGAGGTTTGGGTGACGACGGGCAATGGGAAGTCCTTGTGCAGGCATCATAAATCGCAACGATGCGAAATGGAGTGTACTTTATAAATAAAAGTTCTAAAGTTATGAACTGCGGCAATCCTCGCAGTTGGAGATGGGATGAGTTCAGAGAAGACGATCGCACCGCGCTGGATTGCAGGAATTGAGCCTGCTCCAGAAGTTATCAAGATGAATGGAACCGAAGTGCTGGAGATGGAGTGTCGCGAGCAGCCGAGACGGCTCGCGGAACTGATTGCTGCGTATGCGGACGACGATCTTGTGCGAGGCGAACTGCGAGCACTGGGTGCGACTCTGAAGCGTCCGGGGCCGGTGCTTTGGCTGGGGATGGGTGGATCGCTGTGCTCGTCCTATGCAGGTTCCGCGCTGATGCAGACGCATGGACAGATGGCGTTTTCGCTGGATGCGGGGGAGTGGCTGCATTACGGGATCTCGACATGGACTGAAGCCTCGGGGTCGGTTGTCCTAACGACTTCAGGCGAGAGTGCAGAAATTGTGGAGTTGTTCAAAGCCAGGAATCACGGTCGGATGGCGCTGATTTGCAACAACGAAGCGAGCAAGTGCTGGGCGTTAGCAGAACAGCGATTGCCGATTCTGGCGGGGCCGGAATACGGCAATGCTACCAAGACCTACACAAACGCCACGGCTGCAGCAATCATTGCGGCTTCCGAGATGATGGGCGTGGCGTGGAAGGCGGATGCTGAGCGGGCGCTTGCGGTAGTAGCTTCGGAGTTGGATAGGATATTTGCTATGCGTGGAGAGTTGGATGAGTTTTGCAAAGGCGCGTCGAATATCGAGCTCGTAGGGCGCGGAGCTGCCTATGGTGCTGCAGTGATGGGAGCGTTGACGATTCGCGAGATGAGCGGATTTCGTGCGGCGGCGCATACCGGGGCAGGGTTCAAGCATGGTCCTAACCTGGACGTGGACCACACGCATGCGGCGATCATCTTTGCTCTGGGACACACGGCTCCGCTGGGAGTGAAGCTGGCGGAAGAGTGCGTACAGCGGGGCGGGAAAGTAGTGCTGGTGTCGAGCGAGGAGCACAGGCGGACAGAGCAGGTGTTTCCTGTTAAGTTGAGTGCGGTATCGGAGCCGTGGGAGGGAGTGACCGCCATCCTGGTCGCCCAGGCACTAACCCTGGCCATGGTGGAGCGCATGGGGTGTAAGCTGCCCCCGCGTTTCCAGTATGGGGTGATGGAGCAGTAGAGAGGCGTTAGCGAGTCAGTGTGACGGCTTCGCCCTTAGCAGCCACAGCAGGGCATCTTCGAAGAAGCGATTCTGCTCATCGGACGTGAAGATTTTATCGCCGTGGCCCATGTTGCTATAGAGCATGCGGTAGCGGGTGTTAGTCCAGACGGCGGGCAGGTCGCCGCCGCGAATAATGTCTTTGAAGCCTATCGGATAGTTGGATGGATCGAGGGTAAGGAGAACACGTACGTCTTTGCTGTCGCGGGGACTGGGTTTCCAGATGTACCACTCGTTGGCGGGCGAGGTGTAGTGAGTGGGGAGTCGGCGAGTGGCCGGCTGTGCCGGATCGTCAACGTTGAGTTGGGCCGGAAGAGGAGGCCAGTTGTTGCCGTAGAAAACGGCGCCGCCGAGGAAGTCGACGAACCAGGGCCAATGGGTGTCAACGTCGTTGTAGGCTGCGGCGTGAAAGCCAAACCAGCCTCCACCGTGCCGCATATAGTTCTCAAAGGCGCGCCGCTGAGCTTCGGTGTGCGGAGCGTCGTCAAGCCAGAGGATGAGATCGACGTGAGCGAGGCGTTTATCGTTGAGGTCGTCCCAGTCAGTTGTAGATTCGAAGATATAGCCATCGCGCTCTGCGGCTTTCGCGTAGAACTTGAGGGCGTCTTCAGCGAACAGGACATGGTCGCGTTCCACCGACGTAGAGTAAAAGGCGAGTACATGCTTGGTTTTCTGTGCGGGCAGTGTGAGAGCTGCGCTCAAAGTGATCGCGAGAGTCAGGGCACGTGCTAGGCAAAGACGGCTCATCGTTTGGCTGCCCAGAGGATGGAGTTGTGGAAGAGGGCAGTGAAGGCGGAGTTCTCGAATAGCTCAGGGTGGTGGCCCATGAAGACGTATACGTTGCGGGCTTTCACATGCTCGTTGGTCCATACGACAGGGTGGTCGCCCATCTTGATTTTGCTGTCGGGCTTGTAGGTATCTTCATCGACACTGGCGAGCACATGAACATTGGGCCGCGGAGATTTGTCCCACGTGTACCACTCTTCGTTTTCAATGGGGTAAGTGGACGGAACGCCACGGAGGACGGGGTGCTGGGGAGCTTCGTTGCGGACAGTGCCGGTGGCGAAAGTCGCAATGTACTGCGTCCAGCGGATACCCCCCATGAAGCGCGAGAACCAGGGCCAGATGGGGTAGCCGTCAAATTCCCCCAGGAGTGTAGCGTGATGGAAGCCTACCCACCCGATGGTGCCCGATTCAATGGCATGTTCGAAGGCGGAAGCAGCCTGCGGCTTCCAGGCATAGGGTGGGTAGTTGAGCTGGAGAAAGAGCTGGTAATGGGCAAGATAGGCTTCGTCGATCTTGTCGGTGTTTTCGATGTAGTCGATGGTGAAGTTGTCGCGAGTCGCTTCTTCGGCGAGCCAGACCTTGGCGGCGTCGACGAAAGGCTTGTGGATGCCGCCGGCTTCGGCGATGGCGAGAATATGGAAAGTGGGCGTTGTATTTTGCGCAGTGAGTGCCGGCAAGCTGACAAGTCCGAAGAGGACCAGGGCCGCCAGGGAGCGGATTCGGGAATTGAGGCTAGCCGGCACAAAGACTCCAAAATTTGAAAAGAAGTGGTGAGGGGAGAACGATATACCGGGGACGTCCTCAGTTAGACGCGATACTTAGTAAACAATATATAGGAAAGTCCGGGAGGATTGATGGGAATGACGAAGCGTCGCAAGGAAGGGCAGAAATGGATGGCTCTGGCGGGTGGCCTGATGGCTATAGGTTTGGTGGCTATGGGTTCTGTAGCGTCGGGTCAAGACGGCGCCCCGGCTCGAGTGGGGCTGCTGAATCCCGCAGCGGTCGTGTACGCGAGCGGCAAGATATTCACGGTGGATACGGACGGCGACGCCGTGGTGATAAGCGACGACCGAAGCGGGTCTGTGAACAGGGTGACGGTAGGCAGGGAACCGGTTGCAATGGCCGCTGATGATCGTCGCGGGCTGGTATGGGTGGCGAATGCGGGCGACGGGACGCTGACCGCGATTGAGGCAAAGAGCGAGGCTGTCGTGACGGTCCTGGAAGTGGGTAGGAATCCGTATTCGGTAGCCGTCGATGCGAAGGCGGGGAAGGTGTTTGTTGCGCATACATTCAATGACTCCCTGACGATTGTGGATGAACAGAGCAGGGCCCGGCAGGAGGTGAAGGGGCTGGGAGCAGATCTGCTGGCAGTCAATGAGAAGGCAGGGCGCGTGTATCTGCTGGGCTACGAGGGCGGAGACCTCAAGGTGCTGGATGTGGAGGGGCGGCAGTTGGCGCATGTGTCACCCGGGATGCATGCCTGGGGGATTGCGATCGATGGCAAGACGGGAATGGTCTTTGTGGCGCGGACAGGAAGCGCCGAAATAGCAGAGTTCGATGTGGATGGCGTTCTCGTGCGACGGATACCTGTGGGGCTGATTCCAAGCGCGCTGACTGTGAATCCTGAAACAGGACGATTGTATGTGGCGAACTATGGCGACGATACGATAACCGTGATCGATGAGAGGCAGGCGTCCGTAATTGCGACGATTGCCGTTGGACGAAGACCGGAGGGCATTGCGGTGGATGTGCGGCACGACAGGGTTGCGGTTGCGAACACAGGGAGCGGTACGGTGACGATCGTGGATGGGAAGACGCTAAACGTAATTGAGACGCAGGATGCAGGGAAGTATCCGCATTCGGTGGTCTTCGATGAAGGATCGGGGAAGGCGCACGTATCAAATGTACCCGGGGCCGGAAGAGCACAATAGATTGAAATCCCATCTCCATCAAGCTATCGAACTACTCAGGATTCCCTTGACGGCGATCATTCGTATTGATTTAACTGCGGCTGCAGTAATCCTGTCTCCCTTGCGGTGGCACTTCAACGCAATCAGCACTGCGACACACGCGACAGCGGTTTCGCCCTAAGCTACACGGTTGCGAACAGTCCGGGGTGCATTGCCCTTGTCTGCCAAGTACCTTGAGAACGCCTTCAGGTTCCCTTCATTGATGTCTTCGAGATCCGCCTTCTTGCAACTCTCTTGGAAGAGGGTGAGGCTCTTTGCCTACGCACGGAAGGTCTTAACCGACCGATGGGTTTTGATCTCCAAGATGTAGGCTGCCGCGAAGTCTTGGACAGAGCGTCCAGGCGCCTTAGATTCAACCTTCAATTCTTCCGTCTGAATCGGTGCGGGGTCTGCCTTGACCATGCCAGCGGAAAGGCCGTTTAGCTCCGCAGTTGTGCGTGCCAGAGCCGTCGTGCAACATCAGGGTCAATCCCTACGTTTACCCACGGGCGCTTTCCGCCCTCGCGGTAACGAAGATGGTAGGAACCTTCGGGAAAACGCCGCGGTACACCATCGACAATGCCCCATAGCGGCTTGATCTTGTGGTTGGGTGATTTGACGGGCGGAACGTAGATCCATTTGCCGGTGGCCGAACGGACCCGAAGGTAGAGTGATAGTGGTTTGCGCATGTATTCCCCTGAGGGGTAATACCGAACAAACGCCTCCGACATCGCTTATTATTTCGCTTCGGGTAGCAAGCTATCAAACCTTACTCTAAACCATTGAATCTAAAAGGAATGGCGGAGAGAGGGGGATTCGAACCCCCGATAGAGCTTTTGACCCTATAACGGTTTAGCAAACCGCCGCCTTCAGCCACTCGGCCATCTCTCCTGCTTTACCGGATTATACCCGAAGCCGCATTCAATCCGTAGGCAGCCCCCCTTAAACTGGAGATCGTCTTAGGAAAATGAGGGTAATTTTTCCCTTGGGGCAGCCGCCAATCGTTGCTAATCTCACATTCATGCGCTTTGCTGGACGATTCGGACAATCCGGCCCCAAAACCTCCCGGCGCAAGCTCCGCATGATTCCGCTCATCGCAGCGACCTACTTTATGGTTTCCGGAGGTCCGTATGCCATCGAGGATATCCTCGGCGGGGCCGGCTATCGCACAGCCATCCTCATCCTGCTGGCGTTGCCCTTCCTATGGAGCCTTCCCACTACCCTGATGATCGGGGAACTGGCAAGCTCCATCCCGGCAGAGGGAGGGTTCTATGTCTGGGTCAGGCGGGCGCTTGGGCCTTTCTGGGGATACCAGGAGGGCTGGCTTTCACTCTCAGCCTCGGTCTTTGACATGGCCATCTACCCGGCCTTCTTCGTGACGTATCTAGGCAAGTTCAACCCGGCGCTTACGGATGGCTGGCATGGCTACGCCTGGTCGCTGGCAGTCGTGGTCATCTGCAGTGCGTGGAACCTGCGTGGGGCGCCGTCGGTTGGGGATGGGTCGGTGGGGCTCTTCCTGCTGCTGCTGGCGCCCTTTGCGGTGTTTGTGGTGCTTGGGCTGGTGCATGGGTTTGCTGCGCATCCGGCGGTGCAGTGGAGCCATGCTGCTTCGGAGAGCACGCTGTCTACTGCGATCCTGGTGGCTATGTGGAACTACATGGGTTGGGACAATGCCTCTACCGTCGCCAAGGAGGTGGAGAACCCGCAGCGGAACTACCCGCGGGCTATGGTTGGGTCGGCTCTGCTGGTGGCTGTTACCTATCTGCTGCCGCTGGTGGCGATGGCCTTTGCTGGGTTGTCGTCGGAGGGGTTCTCTACTGGTTCGTGGGTGGATGCGGCGCGGGCGGTTGGTGGACCGCTGCTGGGGACGGCTGTGGTGGCTGGTGGAACGATCAGCGGGTTTGGGATGTTCAATGCGCTGGTGATGAGTTATACGCGGTTGCCGGTGGCGATGGCTGAGGATGGCATGTTGCCGCGTGTGATCACCCGGCGCAACGGTCATGGAGTGCCTTATGTCTCTGTGCTGCTGTGTGCCATCGCTTGGGGATTGGCGCTGAAGCTGCCGTTTGAGCGGCTGATCTCGATCGATCTGGTGCTGTATGGCGCGAGCCTGCTGCTGGAGTTTGTGGCGCTGGTCATCCTGCGCATCAAGGAGCCTGATCTGGAGCGGCCGTTCAAGGCTGGGAATCTGGCTGCTGCCTGCGCGCTTGGCGTTGGGCCAGCGGCGCTGATCGGCTATGCGCTCTATGCTTCGCGGGATGAGCAGATCGTTCCTGGGTTTTCGGCGCTGCTGTTTGCTTTGCTGGTCTCGCTGGTTGGTCCGGTTCTCTACTGGATCACGCAGTGGACGCAGAGCCGTCGCCGCCTTGCTCCTACTGCCGCAGACTGATCGCCCGACTTTTCGGCCCGAAATTCAGTAAAAATATCTTGTAGGGGGGGGAGGGGGGGGTATTTTTTACTTTTTACCGACTAAGACGTTTTGAATGAATTATTTAGAGATATGTTGCCGTGCGCATTTGCGCGCTTTTGTGCACTTTTTGTGCATGCTTTCGAAGCCAGGCACTGAATAACAAATTGATTGCCGGGAGGGCTTTCGCGGGCTGGGATTTATCCCCGGTTCTATTGTGCGCTTTTCGGGATTAATTCAATGCAAACTGGGGAAAAGTTTTTTAGCCGCTCTGGATGCGGGTTTGAGGCTCTTTGAATAGGGTCCCGCTCTTGACTTCTGGCGGCTGGTCCGTCTTCGCTCCGCGCGTACGGGCCGGTTTTTTTTGTGCTCTTTCGATTCGCCGGAAGAGGGGCGCGGCGTGATTCGCGGATGCTGGAAGGAACCTGCATCTAATTGGGAAGGATGACAACTGACGGCAAGACATACCCGGCGCCTTGGCAAGGCCAGATCCTACTGGCATGCCGCAAATGCCAGAAGAAGCTCAAGGGCCACGACGAACTGCGGGCATTGGCGAATCTCAGGAAGACTTTCAAGCGATATAACAAATTGAAGAAACAGCATCCCGAGAAGCAGCTGCACGTCATCAACGTGCCCTGTCTCGATCTTTGCCCGAAGGATGGGGTCACAGTGTGCAATCTTGCCAGGAGTCCAGCTCGCTTGTCGATTCTTCGCGGCGAAGAGGGTATTGAACGGCTCTTGGACGGAGACTGGTTGGACAGGTCGTGACTGTAGATTCCAGGTAGGCGCTGGACAAATAGTTGGGGACTTTGTGGGTGCTCCACATCTCAAAGGCGAGATGTGAAGCACCCTTAGCGTGTAGATTCACACCTAGGCCACCCGCCATTCGCTATTTCGTTATACCTAGCCGTGTTGCTTGCATCCACAAGAAGTCCTTGGATTGCGTCATCTGATTCATAATCGCTGTGGCTCTACCTGTCAGGCTCCTATTCGGAACATAAACATCTTCTGTAGAACCCCTAAATTGGCTGCAAAATCCTTCACGAACCAAGAGGGCTATTACCTTTTCGCAAATTTTTTTAGTTGCGGCATCGCCGTACCCCTTGAACATGCTGCTGTACTTTCGCCCGCTGCCTGGCTGGAGAAACAGCTTCCGTAATGTGGAAAGAAGAAAGGTTTGACTAACAGTAAGCCCCGCCTCCCTTATGGCTGTGAGAGTGTTGACACTTTGAAATTCGTCGAATAGGCAGTTCGTCACCCAAGATGGTGCATGCTCGTTTGATGTTACGCCTGCAACGGACATGATCGCGGAATTAGCGATCTGAATATCTCTGGGCTCGGCATCTGTTAAGTCTATTGAATCAAATGAGCAATCGTCAAAGTGTATTCCACTAACTGGAGATGAAGCAAATGATAGGTGGGAAAATTTTCCACCGCTGAAGTGAATTCCACCGAATTCAATTATTGCTCCTTCGCACATGAATAGCGCCGAAATCATGTCCGAAATGAGTACTCGATTTGTTGCTTCTTTATGGCGCTTTACAATTGCGACCAGCCCAGAAAGTTGGTTGAAGCTTCGTACTTTTGCTGCCAAGTAGAAAGATCCGAACTCGCCCACAGGATGTTTCCATGCTTCTTGTAGTACTTCCGAGTTAGATTCGGAATAGATTTGTAAAACATCTTCGGCTTTGAGACCATCTAGAATATATTCGTCTACGAATTTTCTATCCAAACTTTCAGCGCCGATTCGGCTGAGTCCAGGTAGGCGCTGAAGAATAATTGCGGATTCGTCCGTGGGTGGTCGACCGGTAGTGCTTTCAAATGCCTCATTAATCTGTTTTATTGAAATGGGGCCTAGTTTATTTTGGGTTAGCCGGGACAGTCTTCCGATCTTTGAATATAGCGCACGGATAATGGAGGCATCGAGGATCGGATTTATTTTTGCCTCACGGTCGCAAAATGTGCCAAGCAATAACTCCCAGAAATCAATCTGCCCTGTGCTCGTCCTGAAAATGTTAGTCACAGTGTTTTGGTCAATATCCCTAATAATCACTCCAATCAGGGGCTTCTTAGGGATCCAGGACGGAAGAGGCTCAGTAAGTCCGCCTATCAACTCGGAGAACTGGTCGTCACTCAATTCCTGATGGCACCTCAGGAAAAGGACGTCTTTCTTTCCAAGTCCAAGACACTGCAGCAGCTCAGCGTCGTTATTAAAGTAGTGCTCTCTTCCCGTTATTAGAACGCCGCCACTTGCATTCTCGATAAGATCCTTGATTCCCACAAGAGACTGTTTTCGGATATCAACTAACTTTGTTGGGTCATCGCTCCATGTCTGCGCACCAATCTCGTCGAAACCATCGAGGAGATAAATGCAAGCAGGCGAATAGGCAACTTTCAGTACATCTGGAACATAGTTTCCTAAGCCTATATCTGTGAAATGCCTAGTAATTAGTTCAGATGCTCTTTTGAGGCCCCAGTTGTCCCGGAGATTTATGGCGATGGGTTGCAAATAAGGTTCAAGAACATTTGAGACTAGTGCCGAGAATACTTCTTTAACGCATCTACTTTTTCCGGTTCCATAGTCTCCAATGAGCACTACTGTCTTTCCTTTGATCAACTCAGATGCAATTTTGTCAGTTGTATGCAGCTCTCCTGAATCGGAATAATAATCAACAGGCACATATTTGTTTTCGTCTGGCTCGCCTGAATATAAATCAATCGCAGATCCGAAGGGCCATCGGTTTCTTATTTCTACATAATTGTGTATGCCAAGCATTGAATTGAAAAACTGCCTAGCAGAATATACACTTACAAAGTTGGCGTTCCCCGCTGCTATTAGAGCTGGCGTTGGATCGTCTATGGTCACAAAATAGCATCGCGGAAAAATATTTTGTTGCATAAAATGAGGTCGGAGAATATTGAACTTTGCTATGTCAGTTCTGAGTTTTTCGATTGTTTTTTCTTTACTTACTTCAACTATTACGACGCTTCCATCTGAAAGGTGAATTACACAGTCGCACTTGACGCCTGCGATGTCTTCTGCTCTCGCAGTAGCGGAAAACTTCAACTCTGATGTTCGGCGGACTAGTCGCTCCAGATGCTGCCATTTCATTTTAGATTCTCCTAAGAGGTATGACGATGTTTTCGTAGCGTAATTCTAGCTTCAAAAAGGCAATTGCGTGAGAGATATTTGTTACACAATAATTTAGGATCCCGGCTTCCGAAACTTCTGCGTCAATCCGTCTTGGACTAGGGGCGGTGACGTAGAAAGTCTCTTAAGACTCGTCGAATTTGTTCTCCACTTTCGTCCGTAGGCTTCCTCCCTTGCCTGAAATCTGTAAACTGGTAGTGATATGGCTACTTCTGTTTTGAGTGAGCGCAAGGTATTTGCTGACCGGATTGGTCGGATTGAGGTTTCGGCGACCATGGCTGTGGCTGCTGAGGCTGCGAAGTTGCGGGCTTCGGGTGTGAACCTGATGGATTTTGGGGCGGGAGAGCCTCATTTTCCTACTCCGCAGCACATCAAGGACGCGGCGATTGCGGCGATTCAGGCCAATTTCACGCGCTATACCGTGGTGCCGGGTGTGCCGGAGCTGCGGAAGGCGATTGTGGAGCGGCATGCCTGCGACTTTGGTTCCGATTACGGGATTGATGAGGCGATTTTTACTTCGGGCGAGAAGCTGGCGCTGTTCAATGCGATCCAGGTGCTGATTGAGCATGGCGACGAGGTGATTTTGCCGGTGCCGTACTGGGTGAGCTTCAAGGACATCATTCAGTATGCCGGTGGTGTGGTGAAGTACCTAGAGACGGAGGAGTCGGAGAGCTTCCGCATTACGGCTGCCGCGGTGGAGGCGTTGATAACGCCGAAGACGAAGGCGATCATTCTGAATTCGCCGTCAAACCCGGCGGGCAATGTGATTTCGGGCGAGGACCTGGAGCGGATTGTGCGGGTGGCGCATGAGCGCGGGATCTACCTGATCCTGGACGAATGCTATGTGTACCTGAACTATGAGGGGACGCCGGTTTCGGGTGGTGCGTTTGGCTGGGCGAAGGAGCATTTGATCGTGCTGGGTTCGCTGTCGAAGACGTACGCGATGACGGGCTGGCGGGCGGGGTATGCGCTGGCACCGAAAAAGATTATTGCGAACCTGTCGAAGCTGCAGTCGCAGTCGACTTCGAATGCTACGAGTTTTGTACAGAAGGGCGCGATTGCTGCGCTGGCTGGTTCGCAGGAGTGCGTTACGGAGTTTCGCGCGGAGTTCAAGCTGCTGCGGGATTACATCATCAACGCGTTGAAGACGATTCCTGGGGTCACGTGCACGGTGCCGGGTGGGGCGTTCTATGTGTATCCGAACGTGTCGGCTTATATCGGCAAGGGTGGGATCAAGACTGCTACGGAGCTGGCTACGCGGATGCTGCACGAGGGGCACGTGGTGGCGGTGCCGGGTGAGGCGTTTGGAACGCCGCATCATATCCGGCTGTCGTACCCGGTGACTCGGGAGACGATTGATGAGGGTGTGAAGCGGATGCGGGAGTTTCTTACATCGCTTTAAAGCTAGTGTGAGTGTGGAGTGTGAGTGTGAGAGGCTGTACACACTCACACTTCACACTCACACTTTTCGTTGACGCCTCGGGGGACTGGCTACTACGCTGTTTGCAGCGCGAAGGGCGCATCCGGTCCGCGGGAAGGGCAGTGCCCACCTCTACACAACTTGATGAAGACTACGAATCTTCTTTCCAGCCTGCGAGATGCGGACCTCAGGCGAACTTTGAGAGGAGCTTCGTATGTCATTTCAGTCGAGGGAACTCGCGCGCGTTCCGAGCGTCGAGCAGTACAAGAAGCAGGCTAAAGATCTGGTGCGCTTTCGGCGCGAGGCTGGGGACAGCCGCCAGGAGCAATTGCAACTGGAACGGCTGTTCAAGCTGATCCAGCAATACCATCCACAATTCAGAAAAAAGGCGGAGGCGGAGATTCGCGCGGCTGCGTTTGCGCTGAGCGATGCGCAGCTGGTGATTGCGCGGGAGCATGGGTTTGCCAGCTGGCCGAAGTTTGTGCTGGCCGTTGAAGCGAAACGGGCTGGTGTAGCGACTGGAGTGGCGGCAGAAGAGGATCCGGTGGCGGCGTTTCTGCGTGCCGCAAGTGTGCCGCGTGGAGAGGACCACGATGGAAGCGGGGCCACGATCAACGCTGCAGAGGCGATTCGTAAGGCGCATCGTGGCGTGGAGACGGGGAGCATCTGGGCTGCGGCGGTGTTTGGGGATGCGGCTGCTGTGCGGGGCTTTCTGGCGAAGGATGCGGGACTCGCGGTCGAGCGGGGCGGCGTATATGCGTGGGATGCTCTGACGTATCTCTGTTTTTCGCGGTACTTGCGGGCGTGGCGGGGAGATGCGGTGTGTATGCGCGGCTTTGTGGAGGCGGCTCGTGCGCTGCTGGATGCTGGCGCGGATGTCGATACCGGGTGGTTTGACGGAATTGGAGAGATCACTCCGGCCTGGGAGAGTGCGATTTATGGAGCGGCGGCACTCGCGGACAATGCAGAGCTGACGCAGTTGCTGCTGGAGCGTGGGGCCGATCCGAATGATGAGGAAACGGCGTATCATGCGGCGGAGTCGTATGATCCGGCGGTGCTGAAGGTGCTGTTGGCGAGTGGCAAGCTGAATGAGTGGGCGATGACCACGCTGCTGCTGCGCAAGGGCGATGTGCATGATGCCGTGGGTATGCGGCTGGTGCTGGAGGCTGGGGCGAATCCGAACCAGGCGACGCAGTGGGGGCGGACTCCGGTGCAACATACGTTGCTGCGGGACAACTGGCTGGCGAATATTGCGATGCATCTGGACCACTGGCCTCAGGTTCAGACGGAGGATGGACCGAAGCCTGCGCCGGAGGTAGTGAATCATGACGAGTCGATGGCTTGGATTGCGGCGCGGCGGGGGCGGGGGGATGTGCTGCGGTTGCTGAAAGAACGCGGCTTTCCCATTGCGCTGGAAGGTGTTCGAGGGCTGGTGGCGGCTTGTGCGCTGGGGGATGAGGCGGAGGCTAGGAGTCTGGTTACGGCGCAGCCGGAATTGCTTGATGAACTGCGAAAGAAGGGCGGGAATCTGCCTTCTGAATTTGCCGGAAATGGCAATGTTGAGGGCTTGCGGCTGCTGCTGGATCTGGGGCTGGATGTGGCGATGACGACGCGGCGCGGCGATCCGTATTTTGACGTGGCCAAGGGCGGGACGGCGCTGCATTCGGCGGCGTGGCGCGGGCGGCATGATGCGGTGCGCTTCTTGATCGAGCGTGGTGCGGCGGTGAATGCCATCGACGGGCGCTGGCGTACGCCGCTGATGCGGGCAATTTCGTGCTGTGTTGACTCTTATTGGATGGATCGCCGGTCGCCGGAGTCGGTGGAGACGCTGCTGCGGGCCGGGGCTTCGGTGCGGGGAGTCAAGTATCCGTGCGGTTACGACGCTGTCGATGCGCTGCTGAGGGAGTACGGCGCGGCGTGATGAACAGGAGTATGCATTCAGACGAGTTGCGGAATGAGCTCGAGCATCCGGGTTCATTTCGCAGCAAGCCGTACTATAGTGCGGAACGATATCTTGCGGCAGTTATTTTTCTCTAAGTACAACGGGGTGCGATGTGACTTGTCAGGCTAGGCAATTCTGGGCTTGGTGGGGTAGGATAGCGTTTCCTGACTGTACAAGGATGGCTGAGTGAAGATCGATTTTTGCCCTGTAATTCTGGCTGGTGGAAGTGGTACGCGTTTCTGGCCGCGTTCTCGCCGCGCTCGCGCGAAGCAGGTGCTGGCGCTCGATGGCGACCGTTCGATGTTGCAGCAGACGGTGGAGCGGCTGCATCCCATTGCGGGTGCGGAGCAAGTCTGGGTGATTACGAACGAGCTGCTGGCGGCGGAGATTCAGGCGCAGCTGGAGGGTGTTCCGCAGAGCCAGATTGTGGAAGAGCCGGCGGCGCGCAACACGGCTCCGGCCTGCGGGCTGGCGGCGTTTCTGATCGAGAAGACCCATCCGGATGCGGTGATAGGCGTCTTTCCGTCGGACCATGTGATTGGCGATGAGCCGCGGTTTCTCAAGATCATTGAGCGCGGGATTGAACTGGCTGCTTCGGGCGACGTGATGGTGGTGTTGGGCATTGAGCCGACGCGTGCGGAGACGGGCTACGGCTATATCGAGACCGGCCACGAGGGTCCGATGGAGAGCCTGCATGTGCGGCGGTTCACGGAGAAGCCGAGCCGCAACCGCGCCGAGGAGTTCGTAGCGGCGGGCAATTATTACTGGAATTCGGGCATGTTCCTGTGGTCGGCGCGGACGCTGGCAAAGGCGGTGCGGGAGCATCTGCCGGAGACGGCGCCGCTGCTCGAAGAGATTGCGGCTGCGTTCGGAACGGACCGCTTCAATGCTGTGTTTGAAGAGCTCTATCCGCAGTGCGAAAACATCTCGGTGGACTATGCGATTCTGGAGCCGCGTTCGGCCAAGGGCGAGTATGGTTCGCGGCTCTATTGCCTTCCGGCGGAGTTTGGCTGGAACGATCTCGGCTCGTGGGAGTCGCTCTACGAGTACCAGGTCGACACCCGGCTGCGCGGTGACGAAGATGGCAATGTTGCTGAAGTCGCAGGCCTGCAGACGATCGACTCCGACAACAACTACGTCTACAGTCCGAAGAAGTTTGTGGCGCTGGTGGGAGTGGAGGATCTGGTGATTGTCGAGACAGAAGACGCGCTGCTGATCACGCACCGCAAGCATTCGCAGGACGTGGGCAGGATTGTGAAGGACCTGGCCGCTTCCGGCCGCACCGAGCTGATTTAGCTTTCGCAGAGGTGGGGGCTGGTCGCATGGCCGACGAGATCGGGTCTGATAAAGGCAGGGGCACCGACGATCCTCGCGTTTACTTCGCTGCCGAGCGCACGTTTCTCGCCTGGATTCGTACCGGCCTTGGGCTGATGGGCGTGGGCTTTGCTGTCTCGCGTTTCGGGCTGTTTCTGCGCGAGATGCGCAGTGCCGATCTTCACTCAACTATTCGTACCAACGGTCTCTCGGTTTACGGCGGCGTGGCGCTGGTGGCTCTCGGCGTGGTGGTGAACGTTACCGCGATCCTGCAGCATATCCGCACGACACACGAGCTGCACGAGGGACGGTGGGTCGCGGGGCGCGTCTCAACCAGCGCCGTGGTGCTCGCTCTGATTCTGGCGGCGGTTGGTGTCGGCATGGCCGGTTATCTGCTCTATCTGCGATAGAACTGCGACTGGCTATCGGTTGACAGCTCGCTTGAGCGCGGCGCGGGCCAGCAGCCGGGTTGAGTCCAGCGTGGGTAGGGGCGAATTGCTGTCGTTCATGAGCAGCGGTATCTCCGTGCAGCCGAGCACGACTGCGTCGCAGCCCTCATCTTTCAATCGGCTGATGATCTGCTGAAATGCAGCGACAGATGCGGGTGTAACAATGCCGTAGACCAGCTCATCCATGATGATGCGGTTGATGGTCTCGCATTCGTCTGGTGTGGGGCGGAGATATCCAAGGCCCTGGGCGGAGAGCTTGTCCGGGTAGATTTCGCTTTCGGTGAGCCAGCGCGTGCCGGTGATGGCGATCCTGCGGAAGCCGCGTTGGGCTGCCTCTTGTGCGACGACTTCCGCGATGTGCAGCCAGGGCAGCGGGGAGCGGTCCGCGATGTAGGGCAGCGCCTGGTGGACTGTGTTGTCGGGGCAGATGAGGAATTGCGCACCGATGGCGGCGAGCTTGTTGGCGGAGGACAGCATGATCTCGCCGACAGCGGCCCAGTCGCCGCGATAGATGGGCTCCATGTATTCAGCGAGCGAATGGCTGTGCAGCGAGATCTCGGGGTGCGTATGCGGACCGAGGAGTGGGGCGGCCTCGGCGCAGATGGTGCGGTAGCAGAGTGCGGCTCCTTCGGCGGAGCAGGCGACGATGCCGATGTGCTGCGGCTGGTTTTCCCGGGGAAGTTCAAAGCGGGGCATCTCGCGATTTTACAAAAAGGTACGGTCGTGAATGGCTGCACGATACACTGACAACAAGAAGTTGGCGGAGGGCACGTTCACGGCATGGCGCATCCAGTCATCAAATTTGGTACGGACGGCTGGCGGGGCATCATTGCCAGCGATTTCACCTTTGAGAATGTGCGCACTGCCGCTGCTGCTGTCGCCGCTTACATTCATGCCAAGGAGAATCCCTCCAAGGGCATCTGCATTGGCTATGACTCGCGCTTTCTGTCCGAGGCTTTTGCGAAGGCCTGCGCCGAGGTGGTTGCGGCGACGGGGATTCGCGTGCAACTGGCCAGGGAGATCACGCCGACTCCAGCGCTGTCGTTTGGTGTGCGGGCTCGCGGATCGGCTGGCGGCATCATGATCACTTCTTCGCACAATCCGGCGCAGTGGAATGGCGTGAAGTATAAGGCCTGGTACGGCGGGTCGGGCAGTCCTTCGATCATTGCCGAGATTGAGTCATACCTGGGGCAGCCGGTACCCAAGGCGGCCAAGCCGGCAGACATTGACCTGGTTGATTTCATCACGCCGTACATGGCGGCGATTGAGAACTTCGCCGATCTTGATCTGATTGGCAGGTCTGGTTTCAAGTTCGGGATTGACTCGATGTATGGAGCGGGGCGTGAACTGCTGGCTGGTGTCTTCACCGAGATTGGCGTGGACTTCGTGCAGATTCGCGGCAATGTCGATCCGCTGTTTCCGGGCATCAATCCCGAGCCGATTCTGCCGCATATCCAGGCGCTGGGCGATGCTGTCGTGGCCCACCACTGCGATGCCGGGCTGTGTACGGACGGTGATGCGGACCGCATTGGAGCGGTGGATGAGCATGGCAACTTTGTCGATCCGCATAAGATTTTCAGTGTCTTGTTGAGCTGGGTGCTCAAGTACAAGGGCTGGCCGGGTGATGTGACGCGCGCCTTCAACACGACGAAGATGCTGGACCGCATCTGCGCGAAGTATGGGCGGACGATTCACGAGCATGGCATCGGCTTCAAGTACGTGGTGGACTACATGCAGCAGCAGGAGATCGTGATGGGCGGCGAGGAGTCGGGCGGCATCGGCTTCCAGCGGCACTTGCCGGAGCGCGATGGTTTGCTCAATGCGCTGCTGCTGGCGAATGTGATGGCCGAGGAGAAGAAGACGCTGGGCCAGCTCGTTGCCGATCTGCAGGCGGAGTACGGCGAGCACCAGTATGGCCGCATCGATCTGCATATTGCTGACGAGATCAAGAATGACGCGATTGCGCGGGCGAAGTCGCTGAAGGCTGGCGATACGGCGTTTGCGGGCATGCCAATTTTGCGTGTGGAGACGCTGGATGGGGTGAAGTTCTATCTTGATAATCCAGAAGCGAAGTCGAAGCCCAATGCTGCGGAAACCTGGCTGCTGCTGCGCGCCAGCGGTACTGAGCCGCTGATGCGGATCTACTCGGAGTCGTGCTCTACGGAGTCGGTGGCTACGCTGCTTGAGGCTGCGCGGAAGTTTGCGCTGGGGGAGTAACGAGAACCTCGTTTGTCACGACAGGTCGATCACCATTCCCGTTCGTTTATCGATGACCTAGCGGGCACTTGCAAGGGTATGACCAGCAAGCCACAAATAACTCCGGAGCAAATAGAAAATCGCCTTCGCGAATTGATTCCTCATCGTTACAACCGTGAACACGGGTAGAACCTCTTACGATGCCATTGCCATTCGAGACACCTTCATTAGGAAAGTACGCTGCCGCTATCCACGCGTTACCAAATCTTCCCGTTTACACTGAAAAACATCTTCTAACGGACTCGCTAAGACTCTACAGAGATGCAGAACTGGAAACGTTTTACGCGCCATTGGAAACGATCAATTGCTCCGCAGGAATAGCCATCGTCGGTATCACTCCTGGCTTTCGGCAAATGAAAATTGCGATTCGTTCTGCCCGCGCTTCTTTGCTTTCAGGCGGGAGTGATTCCGAGGCGTGTACTGTGGCGAAGGCGCACGCCAGCTTTGCCGGAGCTATGCGTAAAAACTTGATTACGATGCTGAACGGAATTGGGCTGAGTGAAGGGTTGGGCATCCCAGACTGCGCCGGATTATTCGATACCTTTCGATCTCAACTTCACACGACGTCGGCCATCCGATACCCAGTGTTTGTCCGCGGAAAAAACTACACTGGGCATACGCCTGGACCGCTACGGCACGCTATGTTGCGCGACATGGTGTTTACCGTATTAGCTCCAGAATTATCCGAAGTGCCGGATGCGCTGATCGTTCCTCTTGGAAAGGCGGTAGAGGAGTGCCTGACAGCGCTGATCTCTTCCGGGCTCTTGAATGCGGAGCGCTGTCTGTTTGGGTTTCCGCACCCATCTGGAGGGAATGGCCATCGCAAGCGGCAGTTCGAACTAAACCGGGAAATCATGCAAATGAAAGTCGCGAATTGGTTTGCGGCACGAACCGTTGCTGCCGGTCAGTAGGTATCGCTGTTGATGCGCTTCTACTTTCAGTCATGCTCGACGGAATCGGTGGCTATGCTGCTTGAGGCTGCGAGGAAGTTTGCGCTGGGGGGATAACGACAGGCGCGTTGGCGGGCGCACTCAATCGCTTCGAGAGCGGAAGCTTGTAAGGGGTTAGTGACCCTTCGTGAGAGCGCGGATGCCGGGGCCGTCCTTGGTCATGACGATGGGGGTGATGTTGCCGTCCTTGTCGAAAATCATCTTGTCGATGGCCATGACGCGCTTGCTGATGCCTGTGGTGTCCAGCGGGTGGCGATGGTAGACGATGTACCAGTCGTCGGTGTCTGGAATATGCAGGACTGAATGGTGACCGGGGCCTTTGGCGATGGCGGAATCGGTTTGCAGGATCTTGCCTGCGCGGGTGAAGGGACCGGTGGGGCTGTTGCTTTTCGCATAGGCAACGCCGTAGTCGGGACCGCCCCAGTCGCCCTCGGACCACATGAAGTAATACGTGCCGTTGCGCTTGATCATGAAGGGGCCTTCGACATAGTTTGTGGGGGTGATCTCTTTGTAGAGTTGGCCGTCCGGCATGGGGATCACATGCTTCAGATCCTGCGACAGTCTGGCGACGACGCAATAGCCCTGGCCGCCGTAGTAGAGATAAATGGAGCCATCGTCGTCCTGGTAGACCATGGGGTCGATGGGCTGGGCGCCATGTTGAAAGTTGCCGATGAGCGGCTTGCCGATGGCATCGACGAAGGGGCCGCCGGGCTTGTCACTTACGGCGACGCCGATGCCGCCGTCGAACATGTCGGTCTTCTGAATATCGTTGGCGGCGAAGAAGAGATAGTACTTGCCGTTGAGATGAATCGCGGATGGGGCCCAGATGGCATAGGCGGCCCATGCTACGTTCTTCACGCTGAGGACTGAGATGTGTTTGGTCCAGTGAACGAGGTCGGGGGAGGAGAAGGCATCGAGGCCGGTCTGCAGCAGGTAGTCCTTGTGGATGACGTGCTGCTTGCGCAGTTCGGTCTGTTGGGCGTTGAAGGTGGGCTGACCAATCACTGGGTCATCGGCGGAAACGCTGCGGGTGGGATAGATCCAGTACTGATGGTCAAAGACACGCACCTCGGGGTCGGCATAGTAACCCTGGGAGGAGAGATCCGTTGTTGCCTGCGCGTGCAGTGGCACTGTAGCGCATGCGATACCGAGCGAGACGAAGAAGGGCAGAGCGCGGGAGCGAAGCATGAGTGGATTTTATCGTTTGAAGTCAAAGACGATTCTGTGCTTTCGCTGAGGAAAAGCTACTTGAGGGTGCGAAGATGTTTGCGCTGGACCGATAGCGAGAAGGGCGTTTATCAGGACTTCTTTTTCGTCAGCAGTAGACTGTAACGCGATTTCACATCACGTAGGGAATAGATACTGCGATGCCCTCGTTGTCTTCTTGACAAGTATTCCTCGAAAGCAGCGATTGCCCTCTTCCGCTGACCTTTCTTCTCCAGGATGGAAGCGATGCGATAGTGGCAATCGGCGATCAAAGAGCGAGCCCACCTGAGGCCTTCACCGCATTCACCATGTGCGAGAATTTCTTCATCCCAACTTGCAAGCCATTTATAGACTTTGAGCGCCTCGCTGCCCCTATTGAGCATGTCGAGTGAGCCTGCGTAACCCCAAATCGCAAGAGGACAATAGGGCGCCTCCTGAAGCGCTTTAATGTCCAATTGAAGGGCACGATCGTACTGGCGTTCTTCATAGTAAGTCAGAGCGAGTCGCGACAGGAGCCAGTGATCCTTTGGCTTCTCTCTCAGTTCAACCTTTATGAGAGTGCGGGCCTTTGGCCAGTCCTCAGCATGAATGAGTTCTTCGATGTGGGCGCTCTGGTTGTGGTTCATAGAAATACAGTCTAGTTGGAGGTATGACCAGATCGCTCCGAAAATTGTGCTCTTAAAACGATGTTTCGAGAAACCGCAATGATTAGTCGCGATAAGTCGGCTTCTCATCAGAGACAGAGGTCTTTGGCGGTGCCTGCCCGTTCACAGGGTTGTTTGCACCGCTCGCGGGGGATTTGCCTAGGCATCCCGCAGGAAGTTGATCAGGTATTCGAAGTAGTTGGCCTGGTCGTCCCACATGCATAGGTGGCTGCCGTTGGGGCAGGTGGCGTTGGTGCCGTTGGGCATGAGGGAGGCCATCTTCTTCAGGTCTTCCGGGTCCATTTCGTCGTAGTGGCCGCCGAGGGTGAGGGTGCGCACCTTGATCTCGTGCAGGCGATCCCAGCGGTCCCAGTCCTTTAGGTTGCCGGTGACGAGGAACTCGCTCTTGCCCTGCATTTGCTCGTAGATCTTGTTGTTCACGCTGCGGAAGGCGCGCTGCACCGGCTCCGGCCAGGGCTGGATGCGGCAGATCATCTGGGGGTAGAGCTCTTCCATCATGATGCGTTCGTACTCGGGGTTGTCGTAGTCCTCGGCGGCTTCGAGCGCGTTGAGCGTGGCGAGCGACTGGGGTGAGAGCAGCTTGACCTTGAGTGCGGCGGTGCAGCGCAGATAGTCTTTGGCGCTGGCGGTCATGTTGGAGATGATGAGGCCGCGCAGGTGCTGCTGGTAGTGGAGCGCGTACTCGATCGAGAGGATGCCTCCCCAGGAGTGGCCGAGGAGGAAGAACTGGTCGAGGCCGAGGCCGCGGCGGACTTCTTCGACCTCTCCGCAGTAGCGTGCGAGGGTCCAGAGGGAGGGGTCGTCGGGCTTGTCGGAGTTATAGGTGCCGAGCTGGTCATAGTAGTACATCTCTATGCCGGCCTGAGGCAGGAAGGACTCGAATGCTTCGAGATAGGGATGGCCGAAGCCGGGGCCGCCGTGGAGCAGGAGGATCTTGATGTCCGCATCGCCGTTGGCCGGGCCGAAGCGCTTGGTCCAGACTTTGTATTTGCCGCCGACGACCGGGATCATGCGGATGCCTGCGGTGCGAATGCCGGTGGGGTTCAGCGTGTCGGGTGTTGTTGGTAAGTCAAGTGGCGGTGGGGCGATGTCTGCGGTCTGGTGTGCTGGGGCGGGCATGGAATCGGTCATGCAATCCTTTGCGGCCTCTCCGATCTGGGATGCGAAGGAAGAAGATGCCGATGCTGCGGGTATGCGATTATCCTCGATGGTGAGAGCGGGCGTGGTCAATACGCTTACGAGGAGATTGCATGTACATCCATATTTTCGGGTTCAAGTGGAAGCCGGGTACGACGGAGAAGCAGAAGGCGCAGGCCGCTTCGGAGATTCAGGCATTCAAGGGCAAGATCGCGGGGCTGCTCGATGTGCATACCGGCCACAACCAGTCGGAGCGCGGCCAGGGATACGAGTTCGTCGGTCTGATGCGCTTCAAGGGCAAAGGTGCGTATGAGGCGTATGTGAAGAGCGGCCCGCACCAGGCGCTGCTGAAGTGGCTGCGGCCGCTGATCGATCCGATTGAGATGGATTTTCTTACGCTGGATTAGCTTGTTCCACGGACAAGAGAGAGGCGCGTATAACGGATCCGTTATACGCGCCTCTTGTTGTTTTTCCGTATGCACAAATGGCGGTAATTCGACGCAAATGCAGGTGACTGATTTGAAAGCAGATCGAACAAATTTGCTTGACAGCGTTTTCACTTCGGGCCGAGGTGAAATTGTTCTACGAGGAACAATCTGTGGAACAAACGAATTGTTCCACAGATTGGCTAGCTACAGGTTAGCCGAGGCGGACCAGTTGGGCGTGGAGCAGGTTGGGGATTTTTCCGAGGGCTTCGAGGACTTCCGAGCCTACGGGTTCGTCGACCTGGACGACCGACAGAGCTTTCCTTGGTTCGGGCGAGCTGTATTCCCGGGTGCGTTCGCGGCCCAGGGCGAAGTTGGCGATGTTGACGCCTTGTTCGCCGAGGACGGTGCCGATGCGACCGATGACGCCGGGGACGTCGAGGTTGCGGCAGACGAGCAAGCTGCCTTCGAGTGGCGATTCGATGTCCATGCCGTCGAAGGCGAGCAGGCGGGGGTGGTCGCCGTGGAGGACCGTGGCGGAGCCTTTGGTGGATCCGGCGGAGTCGTGGATGGTGATCGACAGGACCGAGGCTGCGCCGCCGCGGATGCTTTCCTTCTTCTCTTCGACGATGCGGATGCCGCGCTCCTGGGCGATGGTGGCGGCGTTGATGCGGTTGACGTGCTCGGACTGGGCGAGCAGGCCGGCGATGGCGGCGTTGCGGATGAGGTCGGTTTTGCCTTCAGCTAGGCCGCCGGAGTAGGAGAGGTGAATGCCTTCGATGTTGCGAGGCGCGGCCTGGGAAAGGAAGTTGCCGAGGCGGCCGGCGAGGTCGATGAAGGGCGCGAGCAGGACGTATTCCTCGTGGGTGAGGGAGGCGACGTTGACCGCGTTCTGGACGACGCCGAGCTTGAGGTATTCGCGGACCTGGCGGGCGAGCTGGATGCCGATGGCTTCCTGCGCTTCGTCGGTGGAGCCGGCGATGTGCGGAGTGAGGATGACGTTGGGCATGCCGAGGAAGGGCGATTCCCTGGGCGGTTCGACGGTGAAGACGTCGAGGGCCGCGCCGCCGATCTTGCCGGACTGGAGGCCTGCGGCGAGGGCTGCTTCTTCGATGAGCTCGCCGCGGGCGCAGTTCAGAATGCGGACGCCGTCTCGCATTGTGGCGATGGTGCGCTCGTTGATGATGCCTGCGGTTTGCGGCGTGAGGCCGACGTGGAGCGTGAGGTAGTCGCTGGTGGCGAAGAGCTCCTCGGTGCTGACGAGCTTGATGCCGGCTTCGCGGGCGACGACGGCGGAGACGAAGGGGTCGTGGCCGATGAGTTCAAGGCCGAAGCCGCGGGCCCGCTTGGCTACTTCAAGGCCGATGCGGCCCAGGCCGAGGATGCCGAGGGTTTTGCCTTTGAGCTCGACGCCTTGCAGGGACTTCTTCTCCCACTTGCCGGCGTGCATGGTGGTGTTGGCCTGGGGGAGTTTGCGGGCGAGGGCGAGCATGAGGCCGAGGGTGAGTTCGGCTACGGCTACGGCGTTGGCGCCGGGGGTGTTCATGACGACGATGCCGCGGCGGGTGGCTGCGTCGGCATCGATGTTGTCCACGCCTACGCCGGCGCGGCCGATGACGCGGAGCTTGGGCGCATGCTCGAGCATGGCGTCATCTACCTGGACGGCGGAGCGGACGACGAGGGCGTCGGCGTCGGCGAGAGCCTCGGTGAGTTTGCCGGGGAGCTTCGCAACGTCATCGGCGGTGAGGATCTGCCAGTCGGGCTCGGAGGCGAGGACGGCGAGGGTGCTGGGGGAGACTTTTTCTGCGAGAACGATCTTCATGGATGGGCCTTTTACCGTTTCCGGGCTGGTGCTGAATTCATCGAAGCGGATGTTGTTCTGCGCGCAGAACATCTCAAACATGCGGACGACGGATGCCTGCGGCTTGCCTTCGCCCTGCTCGTATTTCCAGATGGAGTTGGGGTGGACTCCGAGGTGCTCGGCCATCTGGTACTGGTAGAGGTTGAGCTGCTTGCGGGCGAGGATGAGTTTTTCGCCAAAGGTTAATTCGGGCATCTTTGCTTCTAGCTCCTAGCTTCTAGCTCCTAGCTTCTAGCTCCTAGCGTTGAAGCTGGGAGCTAGAGGCTGGAAGCTGGTGGCTAATTTCGGCAGCAGGTTTGGCGGCCGCAGAGGCAGGGATTTTCGAGGGCTTCGTTGGGCTTGCGGTTGGCGAAGACTTCCTGGGCTGCTGCTAATCCCTGGCCCAGCTTGACGGGCAGCTTGAGGGTGTCGCGGGCGATGAACTCCAATGCGCCCAAGAGCGCAATCGTATCCATGTAGTCGAAGAAGCCGAGGTGGGCGATGCGGAAGATCTTGCCCTTCATGTCGCCCTGGCCGTTGGTGATGACGGCGCCGAACTTGGCTTTCAACTCCTTGACGACGGTACCTGAATCCAGTCCTTCCGGAACGGAGACGGCTGTGGCGGCGGCGGATGGGGCGGTGGGCGCGAAGAGCGTGAAGCCGAGGGCGACGAGGCCGGCGCGGGTCATGGCGGCGCAGGTTTCGGCGTTTTCGATGAGGGCTTTACGGCCTTCTGCGAGGCTGCCGCCACCCTGACCGGCGATGTAGTCGAGCGCTGCGCCGAGGCCGGCGATGAGGGCGACGGACGGGGTATAGGCGGATTCGCCTGCTTTGGCGGACTTGCGCTCCTTGCGGAGGTCGAAGTAGTAGCGCGGGTTTTTGCTGGTTTCCATGGCGGCCCAGGCTTTATCGCTTACGCTGAGGTAGGCGAGGCCGGGCGGGATCATGACGGCCTTCTGGCTGCCGCCGATGAGGATGTCAATGCCCCAGCCGTCGACGTCGAAGTGCGTGGTTCCGAGGCCGGTGATCCCATCCACAACCAGAATTGCTGGTGAGTCTGCCGCACGCAGGACTTCGGCGATGGCCTGGACGCAGTGGCGGGTGGCGGTGGAGGTTTCGGTGGCCTGGACGTAGACGGCTTTGGTGTCGGGCTTGAGGGCGGCCTTGATGGCTTCCAGGTCGAAGGTTTCGCCGTAGGGGACGGTGACCAGGTCGATGACGCAGCCGAAGGCCTTGGCGAGGGCGACCCAGCGCTCGCCGAACTTGCCGGCGGAGAGTACGAGGACGCGGTCGCCGGGCGAGGTGATGTTCGAGACGGCTGCTTCCATGGCGCCAGTGCCGGAGCAGGAGAGGAGCAGGACGTCGTTCTGGGTGCCGACGAACTCCTTCAACTGGGCGAGGACCTTGGTGTAGAGGGCGCGGAACTCGGCGGTGCGGTGATGGATGTCCGCGGCGGCCATGGCGAACTGGGCGGCGGGGAGCAGGGGGGTGGGTCCGGGGGTGAACAGGCGGGTTTTGCGGAACATCGACTCTCTCCTGGGTGCAATCACAGAATACACACTGTTGTGAGAAATGTGAATAGCGGGAAGGCTAGTGTGAGTGTGAAGTGTGAGTGTGAAAGGCAGATTTCTTCACTTTGCGGCTTCGGCGCATACTGTGGCATGGTGATACATCTGGATGCGGATGGGCAGTGGCGGTTTAGCCGGATGGAGTGGCACTAAGGATGGACAAATCTCGTTTCAAGCGGCATTTGTGGACCGTTTACGCCGGCGTGATCGTAGCCATATTCTTGATCGTGGTCGCGGAGTTGCAGGGAATACTGTCCCCTCGTGGGCTTGCCTTCTCTGCTTTATTTGTGTGGGTAGCGGGGACGGTTGCTGCGATCGTCATCGGGCGTAAACGTATCAAGGATGCTCAGGCGACGGGCGCGCAGACCCTTCAAGTTTGTCCGATCGTGGATGCCAAGGAACGAAAGCGTATAACGCGATCAATTTGGATGTTCAAAGTTTGCGTGGCCTTCTTGGCGCTTTCCCTGGTGACTGCTCTATGGAGACGGGTGCCTGCTTTCCTGCATGGGCAATATGACGGGCTGTTTCCTGCCCTGGTAGGCGTCGTGATGAATTTAACCCTTACAGCAACCTTCGTGTGGGCGATCAGACAATCACAAAAGAAACTAAAATAGGTACGAACACAGGATTGACAGGAGTTGAAGGCGCGATGAGCGAGACATTGGAAGCACGGGTGAAGGCAGAGACGATTACGGCGATGAAGGCTCGCGACAGTGAGCGAACGACTACGCTGCGGCTGATTACGACCGCGTTGAAGAACAAGGCGATTGAGAAGCGGACGGAACTCACTCCGACTGAGTCAGAGCAGATTCTGGCGACGATGATCAAGCAGCGGCGGGATTCGATTGAGCAGTTCACCAAGGGTGGACGGCCGGAGCTGGCGGCTAAGGAAGCTACCGAAATTGCGGTGATTGAGGAGTTCTTGCCGAAGGCGCTTTCGCAGGAGGAGTTGACGGCGCTGGTGGGGCGCGTGGTGGCTGAGATTGCCGAGGGTGCCGGGGCGAAGCCTGGGCCGAAGGAGATGGGGACGGTCATCAAGGCTGTGCAGGCGAAGCTGGCGGCTGAGGGTTTGCGGGCTGAGGGGCGGCTGGTGAGTGAAGCGGTGAAGCTGGCGCTGGTGTAAGAACAGGGAATAGGGAACAGCCACCCCAGCGACGAAGACCTGTCGCTGGGGACCCCGGCAGGGAATAGCGAACAGGGACAGCAAACGCTGGTTGGTTTGTCTCCACCCGTTGCTGAGTGCGCAACGGGCGGGTTTCCCACAATGTCTATTTCACTCGCAGTGAACAGCAGATTTCCTTTGGGAATGACAACAAGAAAAGCAAGGGCAAGGACAACTGCGACGGTAGCCGCGGGTTCTTCGAGTTCGCTGCTTTCAGATGAAAGCACCCTTTTGTTTTGAGGCGAGTGCTTTATTGGGAATGCAGTGCGGTTAAACGGCTTCTGCATGACACTTGTGCTCTTTGGGGCTTAGGATTGCGGCGAGGGGATTTGTCTATGCTGCGACGTACTTTTCTTAAGAATGGTGTGAAGGTGGCTGGGGCTGCCGCTGTGTTGGCGGGGGCGGATGCTGGCGTGTTCGAGGCTCTGGCTGCGCCTGCTGCTGGTGCGGCGAATGGGCCGCTTGCCGAGTTTAGGTACGGGCAGGTGGAATTGGCGCCGGGGGTGGCGCAGACGCAGTTTGAGCAGACGCAGACGCTGCTGAAGGGGATGAACGAGGATTCGCTGCTGATGCCGTTCCGCAAGCGAGCGGGGCTACCTGCTCCGGGGCCGGAGATGGGTGGTTGGTACGACGAGGTTCCGGGGGATCTGCGGCAGGATGGGCATGGGTTTGCTCCGGCGGAGAACTTCGGGCAGTGGGTTTCTTCGCTGGCGCGGGGGTATGCGGCTACGGGAGATCCGGCGGCGAAGGCGAAGATGAACCGGCTGCTGGACCTGTATGAGCCAACGATTTCGGGGAAGTTTTATTCGAATTTCCGCTTTCCGGCGTATGACTACGACAAGATGGTGATCGCGCTGATCGACGCGCATGAGTTTGGCGGCTGCGACCGGGCGTTTGCGCTGCTGGAGAAGACGACGGATGCGGCGTTGCCGTACCTGCCGGACAGGGTTCTGCCGCGGGAGAAGCAGCGGGAGTGGCGGGCTTCGCGGGGCGAGAAAACGGTGGACGACTTTACATGGGATGAGTCGTATACGATGCCGGAGAACCTGTACCTGGCGTCGCAGCGCGGGGCGGGGGCGCGGTACCGCGAGATGGCTCCGAAGTACCTGATGGATGACGACTGGTTCACGCCGCTGAGCGAGGGAAAGAATGTGTTGCCGGGGCATCATGCTTACAGCCATTGCAATTCGCTGAGCTCGGCGATGCAGGCGTACATGGTGGGTGGCAGCGAGAAGCATCTGCGGGCGGCGAAGAATGCGTATGACATGATCATGGCGCAGAGCTACGCGACGGGCGGCTGGGGTCCGAATGAGAGCTTCCAAGTGCCGAATACGGGCGCGCTGTATGACAGCCTGGGCAAGAGCAATGCTTCGTTTGAGACGCCGTGCGGGAGCTATGCGCATGGCAAGCTGACCCGGTATCTGCTGCGGGTGACGAAGGACGGGCAGTATGGCGACAGCATGGAGCGGGTCTTCTACAACACGGTAATGGGCGCGAAGCCACTGACGGCGGACGGGCATACGTTCTACTACTCGAACTTTGGCGATTCGGGGCAGAAGGTCTACTATCCTTCGCGGTGGGCTTGCTGTGCGGGGACGCTGCCGCAGGTGGCGGCGGATTACCGGATCAACAGCTACTTGCACGATCGCGATGGGGTGTATGTGAATCTCTACCTGCCTTCGACGTTGAAGTGGACGGCGGAGAATGGGGCGCATGTTGCGCTGACGCAGTCGGGCGGGTATCCGCTGGATGGTCATGTGGGGATTGTGGTGAAGGCTTCGAAGTCGGTGAATATGGCGCTGCGTTTGCGGATTCCTGGCTGGGCTGCAGCGGCTGGCGGAGTGCGGATTGCGGTGAATGGACAGGATGTTCAGGCGCCGGTGACGAAGGGTTTTGCTGCGATTTCGCGCAAGTGGAAGGATGGGGATCGGGTTGAGTTGACGCTGCCAATGCCGATGCGGCTGGAGGCTATCGACGGGGCGGCGACGAAGAATCCGAACACGGTGGCGCTGGTGCGTGGGCCGCTGGTGCTGTTTGCGCTGACGGAGAATCCGCCGAAGGTTACGCGGGACCAGTTGCTGGCTGCGACGCAGTTGAAGGGGCAGCCGGTCTGGACGGCTCGGACGGAGAGTGGGCCTCTGCTGCTGACGCCGTTTACGGAGATTCATGAGGAGCGGTATCGGACGTATCTGACGGTCTCGTAACGACCGCTGGCGCTGCCTAAAATTTGCTAGGACATGCGGGGTGCGTAAAGGTAGAGTCGCAGAAAAGCTGCGACTCTACCTTTTGTTTTTGGGGGCAATGGATTGTCCAAACCGGTTCACGCGCCGCAGAGGCATTTGTCACGGATTCTTGGGCTGGGCTTTGGGCTTGCGGTGATCTTCGGCGGCACGGTGGGCGTGGGGATTCTGCGGCTGCCGGGGGAGATTACAGGCCGGTTGGGCAGTGCGCGGCTGGCGCTGGCGGTATGGGTGGTTGGCGGGCTGTATTCGCTGCTGGGGGCGATTTCGCTTTCGGAAGTGGGCGCGGCGCTGCCGCTGGCTGGTGGGTTTTATGTCTACTCGAAGCGCGCATTTGGGCCGGGGACGGGCTTTGCGATGGGGTGGGCGGACTGGCTGATCAACTGCTCGAGCATGGCGTATGCGGTGGTGGCTGCGGCTGAGTATATGTCGACGCTATTCCCCTGGTTGAAGGCACTGGGCACGGCGGCTGAGACTGGAATAGCGGTCGGGTTGCTGGGGCTTTTCTGCTCGGTGCAGTGGTTTGGATTGCGGCTGGGCAGTGGGGTGCAAAAAGTGGCGAGTTCGGTGACGGCGGTGGTGTTTCTTTCGCTGGCTGTGGCTTGTCTGCTGCATTCGCCGGTGACGGCATCGCCTGTTGCCGTCGATTCGCATGTAGGGCATGGGACCGGCTTGCTGGGACTGCTGGGGCCCTTGGTTCTGGTATTGCCGGCGATTGTGGTGGCGTATGACGGTTGGTATGAGGCGATCTACTTTGCGGAAGAGGACCGGAACGCTGCAAAGAATCTGCCGCGGGCGATGATTGGCGGGGTGCTGCTGATTACGGGGCTGTATCTGTTGATGAACTTTGCGTTTCTGCATGTGCTGACGGTGCCGCAGATGGGAGCTTCGAAGCTGGCGGCGGCGGATGCGGCGCGGGTGGTGTTTCCGGCGTGGAGTGGTACGTTTGTTACGGTTCTTTCACTGCTGACTTTGTTGAGCCTGACCAATGCATTGATGATGGGGGCTACGCGGATTCTGTTTGCAGTGGGGAGGGATGGGCTGTTTGCCGGGGCGGCCAAGGTTGCGCCGGGTGGAACGCCGCGGGTGGCGCTGCTGGCGTCGGCGGGGATGGCGGCGGTGCTGGTGCTGAGTGGTCGGTTTGACGAGATTGTGGCGGTGGCAGCGATTCTGATGGCTACCGCTTATTGCGTGAATTACCTGGCGGTGTTTGTGCTTCGGGCGAGGGAGCCCCAGTTGGAGAGGCCGTTTCGGGCCTGGGGTTTTCCGGTGACTACGGGGCTGGTGCTGCTGGGATCGTTGACGTTTCTGGTGTTTGATGTGCGGCAGGATTGGGTGAGTGCGGTACGGGCCGCAGTGTTGCTGGCGGTGGCTGCGCCGGTGTATTGGGTGATGCGAAGGCGGGCCTTGTAAAAGGCTGTACAAACCTATAGAAGGCTGTAGATATCTTTATCCCACCTTAGCCACAAAAACAACGGCGTGGCGAAGGTGGGGCACCCGCATTTGTTTAGTTTATTGAGATGTTCATGGAGGGTTTGGTTTGTTTACTCGTGCGATTGTTCGGCGGCCTGGCGGTAACTTTGCGGATGGGCTGACTACGGTGGATTTTGGTGTGCCGGAGTATGGGCTGGTACTGGGGCAGTGGGAGGCTTACTGCCGGGCGCTGGAGAACTGTGGGCTGGTGCTGACGGTTCTCGAGGAGGACTTGCGGTATCCGGACTCTACGTTTGTGGAGGATGCTGCCGTGATCACCGAGCATGCCGCGATGCTGACGCGGCCGGGGGCTGGGAGCCGGTTAGGCGAGGTGGAAGCGATAGCTCCGGTGGTGCGCGAGTTTTATCCGCAAGCCGCTCAGATCGTTTCACCGGGGACGCTGGATGGTGGGGATATCTGTGAGGCGGGGTCGCATTTCTTTCTTGGGGTTTCGTTGCGGACGAATGAGGATGGCGCGCGGCAGCTTGCTGCGCATCTGGCGAAAGAGGGTTTTACTTCTTCGCTGGTCGATGTGCGGCACATGACAAGCATTCTGCATTTGAAGAGTGGGATCTCTTACATCGGGCCCGGGCCTGCTGGTGAGCAGACTCTGGTGGTGATGGAGGAGATGGCGGCATGGCCGCAGTTTGCAGGGCTGGATTTGCTGGTGGTTTCGCCAGAAGAGAGCTATGCGGCGAACTGCGTGCGGGTGAATGACCGGGTGCTGGTGGCTGCGGGGTATCCGCGGATGACGGAGGAGTTGCGGCGGCGTGGGTTTGATCCGCTGGTGCTGGAGATGAGTGAGTTTCAGAAAATGGATGGCGGGCTCAGCTGCCTTTCGCTGCGGTTTTAACTTCTCAGGGGAGTAGGCTGCGTCACGCATGCTATATTCCTCCCACTTAACATTGGAGGAAATTGCATGACGGCTTCGCAGTCGCAGTTTTTCTGGTCGTTTCTTACCGGAACTGGCGGGTTAGCGGTTTTCTGGGTGGTGCTGTATATCGCTACGCGCAGCCACCCGTGGGCGCTGATCAAGGATGACAATGGAACGTCAAGTACGAGCAAGTTCCAGATGATGATCTGGACGGCGACGGTGGTGTTTGCCTATCTGGCAATTTTCGAAGTGAGGTTTAGCCAGCAGCATCCCGAGGGGGTGCCTGCGATGCCGGTGAACGTGCTGATTGCGATGGGGATCAGCATTGCTTCGACGGTGGCTTCGAAGGCGATTGCAGTGAGCAAGGACAATGCGGCCAAGGATGCGGCAGCCGCCGATCTGGCTCAGCAACAGGCTGTGCGCATTGCGGGTACGGCTGCCGTGGTTCAGGGAGCGGCGCAGGGAGCGGCGGAGGGAGGAGCTCAGCAGGTCAACGTATCCGTGATGACTCCGCCGGCACCCGTAGTGGCGCCTGTTCTACGCGATAAGAGCGGCATATTTACGGATGCGCGAGGCAAGCCGGACCTGGGCAAGGTGCAGGTGATTCTTTGGACGCTGATTGCGATTGGAGTCTTCCTGTCGAACGTGTTTCTGTCCATGTCGAAGACGGGTGTTTGTAATGCGAATCAGGAGTGTATGACGACGATTCCGGACATCTCTCAGACGTTGATGGTGCTGATGGGCCTGGGGCATGGGGCTTATATCGGGAATAAGCTGGCGAGCAATTAGAAAGAGGGAATAGGGATTAGGGATTAGCAAACTGGGAGGCCGGCGATGATGCCGGCCTCTTTCTTTTATTCGCGGACGATTTTTACGAAGATGCCGTCGGGGAGTTCACCTTCGATGAGGTGGACTACGCCGTTTTTGACGAAGCCTTCGAGGACCTGCCTTGGCTGAGTTGGCTTCGGTGGGGCCGGTTTGGACTGAGCGGAGTTCTGGGTTCGGGTGCTGATGGACGAGGGTGAGCCGGAGGGTGGCCGCGGGGTGACGGGAGCCATTGATGAACCGGAGGCCGGGGCTCGGCCCATGCCGCGGTCCATGGCGTCGTTGGCGAGCTGGTCGGCTTCCTTGTTGCCGCCGCGGAGGGTGTGGGCGATTTCGAATTTCTCCAGCTTGCTGGCGCGGCGGCGGGCTTCTTCCCAGAGGGGGCGGAGGTCGGGGCTGTTGACTTTGTATTTGCCCTGCATCTGCTTGACCATCAGTTCGCTGTCGGCGACGACGCGGAGGCGCGGCTGCTTGTTTTCGATGCACCAGGCGAGGACGCCGAGCAGGGCTGAGTATTCGGCGTAGTTATTTGTGCGCTTGCCGAGGTATTCGCTTAGGCGGGCCAGGATGCGGCCGTTCTGGTCTTCGATGACGGCGCCGTAGCCGGCCGGGCCGGGATTGCCGCGGGAGCCGCCGTCGCAGTGGGCGATGAGAAGGCCGGTGGACGAGGATTGTGGCCGGGATTCGTGTTCGGGAAAGAGTGAAGTCATCTGGATCAGTTTACCGAAGGTCAGGGAACAGGGGACAGGGGACCGGGGACAGCGAATAGGGAACAGGGAATAGGGAACAGGGAATAGGGAACAGCAAAAGCGGATTCCCTGCGGGAATGACAGCAAGAAAGGCTGGGCGGATTGTGGCGTGAATGCTCACGATTGCTGGGGGGAATCGTCCATGAGGATACGCGGTACACGCATGGGTTCTGGTAGTTTTGCACTCGTTTTTTTCGGAGAGACGTATGGCGACTGACGCAGTTCCTTTTCCTGGGCAGGTGAGTGGTCTGACTGGGACAGCCTGGCAGGCCTCGCTCGGCGTACAATCCTTGCCAGGAATGGCTACGACTACCAGCAGCGACGGACGGGCTAGAGGGCAGGGCCGCGAGGCTCTCGGCCAGCTTACCAATGAGGAAAAAGAAGAGAAGCTTCGCGTCCGGGCGACCGAAATGGAGCTGATTCGCGAGGCCCAGGCGGGGTCGCGGCCGGCGTTTGACGCGCTGGTGCGGCAGTACGAGCACCAGGTACTGCGACTGGCCTTGCATTTGACGGGCAGTGAGCAGGATGCCGAGGACATTTACCAGGAAGCGTTCTTGAAGGCTTACCGGTACCTGGGCAATTTCCGCTTTGAGTGCTCCTTCTATACGTGGATCTACCGGATTGTGACCAACCTTTGCCTGGACCAGTTGCGGCGGAAGAAGACGCGGCGTGAGGATTCGGCGGTGGTGATGGACCACTCCGGGGATGAGATTGACCTGATGGCTTCGGTTTCCGATGACCGGGCGTTTTCGAATCCAGGGAAAGAACTGGACCGGAAGGTGCTGGGAGAGCGGATTCAGGAGTCGCTGGACACGCTGACGCCGCGGGAGCGGATGGTCTTTGAGCTGAAGCATTACCAGGGATTGCGGCTCAGGACGATCGGCGAGATGTTGAATACGACGGAAGAGACGGCAAAGAATACGCTTTTCCGGGCGACGAAGAAATTGAGGAGCCAGCTATCGGGTTTGCGATAGAGGCTAGCGGTAAGGGTAAGAGAGCGCGGAACAGGTTTTACAGAACAGGTATCGCAGAACAGGAACTACGGATTACCGGACGGATTGCTGGGGAAAGCACGACAACCACTGGCAACTGAAAGGCGAACGGGCAACAAATTTTTGAGGCAACAGGACGTGGATATGAATTGCACTGAGATTCACGAAAAAGTAGTGCTGGCGGCGTATGGCGAGTTGCCGGACGATGAGATGCACAGGATGGCTTTGCATTTGAGCAATTGCGCAGATTGCCGGGAAGAGCAGGAGCAGCTACAGGCTCTGCGGATTCTGGCAGCGGCGCTTCCGGTGCAGGAGCCCAGCCCAAATCTGGTGGCGCGAAGCCGGACGCGGTTGGCTGAGGCGCTGGACGCTCTGCCCCCCAAGCGCTGGTATGACCGGGTAGCGGACTGGATGACGCGGACCGCTACGGGCTTGCAGTCGGCGCCGGTGGCGGCGGGTTTGCTGTTGGTGGCTGGTGCGGGGCTGGGCAGCCTGGGCGGATATGAGTTTGCCGAGCGGCATGCGGCGGCAATGGCGGGAAACGCCGAGCCGAAGGTTATCGAGGCGGCTGCACCGACGCATCAGGAACTGGTTCACCAAAAGATTACGGCTGAGCCGGTTGCAGTGAGTGCACCGGTGACGGCTGGCGAGATTGGCAGCATTTCCGGAGTTTCTCGAAAGGGCGATTCGAACCTGGTGGAAGTCAGCTACAACCAGGTTGAGCCGAAGCATGTTCAGGGAACGCTTGAGGATCCGCAGATCCGGCAGTTGCTGATGCTGGCTTCGCAGAACGGTGCGAGCCCGACGGTGCGGGATGATTCAGTGGGATTGCTGGCGGCGGCTTGCCGGTCCGGACATGGTTGCGAGGGCACTGGACTTCAGAGCTCCGATATTCGGGATGCGCTGATGGTGTCGCTGCGCTATGACCGGAGTGCGGCGGTGCGGCAGAAGGCGCTTGAGGGTCTGCAGCCATTTGTTTCCGAAGATATGCGGGTACGGGATGCGGTGCTGGAAGCGCTGCAGAACGACCCGGATGCGCGGATCCGGTCGGCGGCGATTTCGATGCTGGAGCCGGTGGAAGCGGATACGAGTGTGCGGCAGGTGCTTTCCAACGTGGCGCAGTCGGACCAGAATTCGAATATCCGGACGGCTTCGCGGGTGGTGTTGCGGCGGGTATCGGCGATTCAATAGTTCCTTGTCTCGCCATTCGGCAGTAGCCCTCAAAAAGCTGGGTTACAGTTAACGATTTTCGAGTTACTATCGTTCCACAATCCCAACACTGCCTCCTACGACGAGGGCGGGTGGGTTATCAGGAAGTCGGAGAAGGTTCCCCAAATGAAGCAATTTCTGAGGCCGTACACGAAGATTCAAGCAGGCGCCGCGACGCTGCTGCTGGCAGGAGGTTTGGCCGCCAGCGGAGTGCTGGCTGACGCGCAAAGCCTGAAGCTGACCGATATTCTGCAGCAGCCGTGGTTGATGATGCACTCGCATGCGCAGGGATATCTTGGAGTGGACCTGGGCGATCTGGATGGCGAGCGGGCACAGGCGCTTCGATTGAAAGATGGTCGCGGGGCGGAGATCACCGTTCTGGACCACGACGCGCCAGCGGGCAAGGTGGGGCTGAAACTGCATGACGTGATTGTGCAGATCAACGGTCAGCCAGTGCAGTCCGCAGAGCAGTTGAAGAGCCTGCTGCATGCCATGCCTCCGGGGCGGAAACTGCAGCTGGTGGTGAGCCGGGATGGCGCGCAGCAGACAGTCGCGGTGCAGTTGGCGGACCGGCGCAAGATGGAAGAGGCTGCGAAGGAGCAGTTTGGCGCGTCGGCTGGCGCTTCGTCCGCGGCGAACGGATTTTTGTCGGGCTCGGGCTCGGGGGATGTTCCGGGTGGGTTCCGGTTTCCGGGGTTGGGGAGTTCGCTGCATGTAGGTGTGATTGTGGAGCCGCTGACGCCGCAGATGGCGGATTTTCTTGGGGTTTCCGCAGGAGTGATGATTAAGAGCGTGGCCCATAAGAGCTCGGCGGATGCCGCTGGATTGAAGGCACACGACGTGATTTTGGGGATCGGCGGCGAGGCAGTGGTGACTTCGAGCGATTGGGAGCGGCTGCTGCGGTCGAGCGAGGGCAAGCCGGTGCAGGTGGAAATATTGCGCGACCGGTCGAAACAGCTGGTCCTGCTGCAGGTTTCCGGGAAAAAGCCCAAAGGCTAGTGTGAGTGTGGAGTGTGAGTGTGGGCGCTGCTGGTCACTCCGGCGGCGCCCCTTTCTATTTGGTCTGCAGTATGCATCTCCGGCGTAGCGCTGTGCCCATCGTTTCTATCTAACGCTCTTCTATTAGCCGCCAAGAAACCCGGATCACTCTCCGTACGACCGCCATCGGAGGGATGCAACATCAATTCCGATGGCGAATTCCTGGAGAGTGGTATGGGTAAATTGAGCGGCAAGGTGGCGATTGTTACCGGTGGATCCACCGGGATTGGATTGGCGACGGCGCAGCGGTTTGTAGCAGAGGGAGCTTACGTGTTCATCACCGGCAGGCGGCAGGCTGAACTGGATGCGGCTGCGGCTTTGATTGGACATGGTGTGACGGCCGTGAGGAGTGACGCTTCCAATCTGGCGGATCTTGATCATTTGTACTCGGTCGTGAAGGAGCAGAAGGGCCGCGTGGACGTTCTGTTTGCGAATGCCGGCGGTGGCGAGTTTGCTCCGCTGGGGTCAATTACGGAAGAGCACTATGACAAGACTTTCGACACCAATGTGAAGGGCCTGGTGTTCACGGTGCAGAAGGCTTTGCCGCTGATTCCCAACGGTGGATCGATCATTCTGAATGCTTCGATTGTGTCGATTAAAGGGACGCCGGCATTCAGTATCTATAGCGCCACGAAGGCAGCGGTGCGGTCGTTTGCGCGTACCTGGACGGTTGACCTGAAGGACCGGAAGATTCGTGTGAACGCGATCAGTCCGGGGCCGATCGATACTCCCGGAATCTCCGGGCTGGCGACGACGGAAGAGGAAGAGAAGCAGTTGAAGGCAGGGCTGGTGGCGGGTGTTCCGCTGGGCCGCATGGGTGAGGCGGACGAGATCGCCAAGGCGGCTGTGTTTCTGGCTTCGGACGATGCCAGCTTTGTCACGGGAATTGAGCTGTTCGTGGATGGCGGGATGGCGCAGGTGTGAATTCGCCTTTGCGGGATGGAAAGGATGGGACACCGTCGACGTCCCATCCTGATTGTTATGCATCCTGCGTCAACGGGCGCTCGCATCTTGCAATATTTGTCTTTATTACTTCTTCATAAAGCTCGCTTGCTGTTATTGAATATCTAGACTTTCTTTATAGAAGCTTTGCGGGTGGCGAGTTAGGCTCGGCAAGAGATGAAAGGCCGCTTTTGAGAAGCTGCAGAGTGAATGCTGTTTCGCTCTGCAGGGAAATCGACGGCGGTGAATCTATTTCTGGATCGAGCGAGAGACCTGCCCACTTTATGCATCAACCTGAGACTTACTTTGCAATTCCAACGCACCGACTTCGTGATGTTAGTGAAACGATTCATGAATATGACGAGCACTTCTGGAGGAATGGTCATTCTCCCCAGATGATCGTTTTCGATGACTCAACTCCGACCAATGTGGATAAGTACTTTTCCTGTCTGCGGGAATTGAAGACACGGTCGGAATTGTATTATGTTGGTCCGCGGCAGAAGGAAGAGTTTATTACCTATGTTAATTCTCGATTGCGGAACAGCAGGCTAGAGCCGCTGGTCAAGAATCTCTTCCGACCAAGTTATGGCGGCAATCGTAATTTTACGCTGATGTATTCGCTGGGCGGACTGATGGTGAGTTCCGATGATGACATGCGGCCCTATTCGCTGATGGAGGATAGCCCGGAATCGCTGGAAAATGACGAGATCAGCAGAGGCCGATTGCACAAGGCTGGCAAGAACGGCTATGTTCGCAAATCGTTTGATATGATGTCGGCGTTTTCGGATGTGCTGGGGAAACGAGTCTCCGACGTGCCGGAGAATTATGAGCGGGGCGAACTGCTGGTCGATACTTCGATGGATCTCGAGACCAATGCCAGTAAGGGGCTCGCGGAAGAGAATGCGATGTTACTGGAGCGGGGAACTGTTCCGGATAGCGCCGTGGTCAAGATTGCGCAGACGTTTCGCACAGGGACGAATGATATCGACGCAATCGACTTTGTAGATATGTTCCTGAACGATGAAGAGCAGGTGAACTTAGATGTATTGAATGATATCTATGTGCTGGAAAACTTTCGTCCTGTAGTGACGAACAAGAACTGGCGGATGGATTGTGGCGTGGCGGGGTATGACAATACGTTTGGCTTGCCGCCGTTTTTCCCGACGCGCCTGCGGTTTGAAGACTATATCTACCGGCTCTGGATTCAGCAGAATCATATCGTGGCGGCGCATGTGGATGCGGCTCAGCACCATAAGAAGAGTAACTACATGCGCAATCCTCCAGCCTCCGAGATATTGAATGAGGAGATAGCCAACTTACTCAAGATAAAAATCAAAGACTCGCTGACCAGCGTGGACGATCTTAGCATCAGCTTTGATTATTCGGGAGAGATTACGGCGCAGGACGCGCAGGAGATTCTGGAGAAGATCACAACGCTACATGGCCGTGCAATCAAGGTGGCCGAGGGGGCGAAGAGCCAGGAGCGGGCTGCTTCGCTGCGGCTGTTTGCGGCCAATCTTGAGAAAGCTTTTTATGGGTTTGAGCCGGACTTTTTTCAGCACAACTTGCTGCGGATCGTCGATGACGTGATCGGGGTGATCAAGGCTTCAATCGAGCTTTGGCCGACGCTGGTGGAGATTTGTTACTTCCAGAAGATTCGCAACGGGTTGCCGATGCTGCAGTTGGGGCGGGCTGCTCGATAGGGTTCTTCTTCGCTTCGAGCGACGGAATGCGTAGCGTGTGGGCTTTTGGTTGAAAACGGCCTTGTGCACGGTTTATCTTGCTGTCTCGCGCAAAACCATCCGAGAAGTCTTGAAAGCTCCGTCGAGAATGAAGCGGTTTCGATGGACCGTAATTTCTTTAAACTGTTTATTTGCAATCTAACCTTGTATCGCGATGGCATCGCGTATTCGTGCTGTTTTTCAAAATCCCAGTACGGATTTCGCCTGCTATCACGATGCCGTAAAGCCTCATCGAGAGGTGCGACTGTTTGCAGGGCGGGAGGGACGGCAGTGGAGCTGGAAGGCGGTCGAACCGCCGAAGATGGATCTCAACACGGCCGGGGCCAACCCTGCATCCAACAATGTCGATGCCATGCATAAGGCCGATGCCTGGGCGCGTTCAAACGGCCTGACTCCTCAGGGAGGCTGGGCGTGTCCTGTGCGAGCTGCGATAGCGGCGAAACCTTAGAATGTGATTCAATAGTAAACATGGCACTTTCTTCAACGACACGCCGCCGGGATACCCTGCGGGGACGCCGGCTGGCGGCGCAGCGCAAGGTGCGCGAGCTGGCTCTCGTCGGCAAGGCGCTGGCGACGACCGGGCATCCGGTGATGGCGCAGATTGTGCCGATGCGCTTCTGCAATCTCTCCTGCGCGTATTGCAACGAGTATGACAAGGTTTCGAAGCCCGTTCCGATTGACGAGATGGAGCGCCGGATCGACCATCTTGGCCGGCTGGGGACCAGCATTATCACCATCTCCGGCGGTGAGCCGCTGACGCACCCTGACCTGGACGACGTGATCCGGCGGATGCGCAAGGTAGGCTCGATGGCCGGAATGATTACCAATGGCTATCTGCTGAACCAGGAGCGGATCGAGCGCCTGAACCGCGCTGGGCTCGACCATATGCAGATTTCGATCGACAACATCAATCCAGATGACGTGTCGATGAAGAGTTTGAAGGTGCTGGACAAGAAGCTGGAGATGCTGGCGGAGTTTGCCGAGTTCCACGTGAATATCAACTCCGTGGTGGGCGGCGGGATTAAAGACCCGAACGATGCGCTGGTGATCTCGAAGCGCGCCCTGGAGCTGGGATTCAGCAACACGATCGGGATCATCCATGATGGCAGCGGGCAGCTGAAGCCGCTGGCGGACGATGAGGCGAAGATCTACTTTGAAGTGCGCAACCTGGAGCGGCGGAATTATTCACGCTTCAATCAGTTTCAGGAAGCGATCGCCCAGGGCAAGCCGAATGACTGGCGTTGCCGGGCTGGGAGCCGATATTTATATATCTGCGAGGACGGGCTGGTGCATTACTGCTCGCAGCAGCGCGGATTTCCGGGTGTGCCGCTGAGCGAGTACACGACGGCGGATGTGAAGCGCGAGTTCCTGACGGCGAAGAGCTGTTCACCGAACTGCACCATCAGCTGCGTACACCAGATCAGCTATATCGATCACTGGCGGGCGCCGCAGACGAGTGAGATTTCGCCGGGCGGCGGGCATGCTTCTACGCCGGAGCTGGTTACCATTTCGGGTGCGCGGTAGAACTTCGACGAGGTTTCGAGGTAATAAGAATCCCCTGCAAGCAATGCTTGCAGGGGATTCTTGTTCCCCATCTTCCTCAGTGTGCACTGGCGTAGGCAGCAACGGCTAGTACTGCGAGGCCGGCGAAGACTGCCAGGCCCCAGCGGTGCATGAAGGGAACCGGATTATTCGTGATTATGGTGGATACGTCGCTCTTTTTGACGACAGTGCCCTTGCGGCAGGCGGAACACTGCACGATGTACTTGCGATTGGTGACGACGCCGAAGATCCAATAGAGATGGACCGAGGTGTAGTTGACGAAGAGTTGCAGCATGCCAGGGGTGTTGCAGCCGGTGCAGGCATGCATGGGCATATCGTTTACGAACAGAGTGTTCTTGCGCCATCCGTAGAAGATCATCCTAGTCCTTACTTTCTCGAAGCGATGGGAAGTTAGCCGACGGTTTTGAAGAGCGGTACTTCCGCCATAGGATCGACGTTGTCGTAGGGGCCGGTGACGTCGATGGCTTTGCCGACGATGCCCCAGGCGGCACGCATGGCGAGCACGACGCAGATGAGTCCGCTGATGGCGATGAAAGAATGGGCGATGGCGACGAAGGGAGTGAAGGGGGCGATGAGAAAGACCCCGACGACGAATGCCGGTGTAATTTTCGTCGCTGGTACATGGTTCAGGACCTGGGGAACGATGGCCACGGTGTAGGCGAGATAGGTGAGTGCTGCAGCGGTGATCTGGGTGAGGCGGGTACTTCTGCGCTGGGCGCCGGCCTTGATGGCTCCGCCTACAAGCGAGCCGAGGCAGAGGATGGCGAATCCGCGGACGTAGGCTCCGAAAGAGAAGAGGGATGTGCCTCCGAAGGTGGAGAACTCTTCCACGGCCCAGTAGCCGAGGCTGCCGACGATGGCGGCCAGGATGCCGAAGAGCAGGCCGCGGAGGTAGTGCTTCCGTTTGTTGGCGGCTTCGAGCTGGCGTTCCGTTTCGACGCAGTTGGGGCAGGCCATCACGGAGCCGACCCGGTAGTAGCTTCGGGTGATTACGCTTCGACAGAAGCTGCAGGTGTCCATCTGTCCTCCCTTATCGGGGACGCTTGTAAATGCGTCCGTAGTACGCGCCTCTTGCCTTGTACAGCGTAAGCCGGGGGGAATTCGTGCCAAAGCTTATGACGGATCGGGTTGTTTTTGCAAAAGTGAAACGAGTTTAGCTTTGGGCGAATTTGGCGTCAACCAGGAATTCGCCCGGGCGACTACTTGACCCAGATGGCAAGAGCAATCACTGCGGCGAAGACAGCCAGGCCCCAGCGCTGCATGAACGGGACGGGGTTCGCGGCTGGCCTGGGCACGGCTTCGCTGAGCTGCTTCTTGTCGATGAAAAAGCCGTGGCTGCAGGTGCTGCAGGCGACGATGTACTTGCGGCGCAGCACGAGGCCGAAGATCCAGTAGAGGTGCATGTAGGTGTAACTCAGCAGGATACGGAAGCTGCGGGTTTGGTTGCAGTGGGAGCATTGCGCTACGCCGATTTCGGCGAGTGGTACGGACTTTCTTCCCCAGCCGTAGAAGATCATGGTGTGCCTCCGATGGCGTGTCTTGAAATGCCTGACACATCTATAAGCGGAGGCTTGTGGCGGAGTTGCGCAAAGTATCTCTGAGGATTACGGAGGGAGTTATTCCGAAACGATGGAAAGTTCGCGGTATGAGCCGGGAGTTGCGGCGTTCACTGCATCGACCACCTGTTGCACATGAGGGCGCAGCCTGGGCCACTGTTGGATGTCTAGGACAAGGATGGCTATCCTGCGGCCGGCGAGATTCTGCTGGTAACCCATGTTCCGGTCCGTGGTCAGGAGCAGGTCGAAAGAGGCCGCCTCTGCGGAGTGGATGAGGTCACCGTTGCGTAGGGTCGCCCATCCCTGCTGTGCTGCTGTTCTCACTACGTGACGTTTGAGATAGGAGCGAATGGGGACTGGCGTGGCCTGGTCGAAAAGAATCTTCATCGGAAAGTTTCAGGCGTAGGAGGGAGCTTTTTCAAGGCTGCTCACGGCAAAGTGGATCACCGCTTTTACTTGTTCGCGATCGAGGCCGTCGAACCATTCCATCAGGTCGTCGAGATTGGCTCCGGCCTCGAGGTTCTCGAAGATTGCGGAGACTGGCATGCGGGTGCCTTTGAGCACCCATGCGCCGCTGAGCTTGCCGGGAACGCTTTCCACAGCGGCGCATTGCGACCAATCGAGACTGGAACCTGAGCTTGGGGTAGGCATGATCCACTCCTGACTTCAGAGTACGCCGAACCAATCCTGCTGCACTACTTCTTTGCGGCGGCTTTCACTGGGGCTGCGGGCTTGGCGCTGGCGGTGTCGGCGAGGGCCTGGTCGATGAGCTGGTAGAGCTTGCTGCGGTCGACGACTTCGACGAAGGGTGCGCCTTTCGACTGGCTGGTGGTGACCCAGATGGTCGGGGTGTGTTCGATGCCGATGCGCTGCCCGAGGGCGTAGTCAGCTTTGACGAGGCCGGTGAGGTTGCCCTGGGGGTCAACGGCGAAGGGCAGGGTCAGCTTGTGGTCGGCGGCAAACTTCTCGGTGAAGGTGCGCAGGACCTCGATTGAGGTAATGCTGGGCTGGTTGGCGAAGACGGCGTCACGGTATTCGTCGCCGATTTTCTTGCTCTTGGTGTCGAACCAGCGGGCGTTGACGGCAGCCTGGAAGCTCCAGGGGTGCATGGGCAGCGGGAAGTCGTGGCGGACCCAGGGGATGTTGTATTTGGCCGCGGCTTCCTTGAGGAGCGGGTTGGCGCGGGCGCAGTCGGGGCACTCCATGTCTTCGAATTCAACGATGGCGACGCGGGCTCCGGCGGGCGGTTTGAGCGCGGAGGGGTCGTGGACCTGGGTGGACTGGGCGCTGGCGATGTGGCTGAACGCGAGCAGGGCTGCGGCGGCGACGGTCAGGGTTGCAGCGCGGAGAGAATGAGAGCGGAAACCGGTATGAAGATTCATGGGCTTTTGGACGTTGTCCTCGCCATTATTGTAACGTTCGGGGCGAAAAAGAGTCGCGGTGGGCGGGGAATTCTCTGGTGGGATGCTGAGGCGAGGCGTGGCTAGCGGTCGTGCTCCTGCTTGCGGGCGGCGATCCATTTTTTCCACTTGTAGTCGGCGTAGATCGAGCCGGCGATGAGGATGAGGACGATGATGGCTAGGAAGAGTTTCATCGATCTGAGCTTACAGGATCGGCTAGTGGGCGAATTCAAAATGACGGGCGCGCATCTTAGGATTTCCGCTCAGGAAAACTGAAGAGTGAGGAATCTATATAAGGCGGAGCAAAGCACCTGTTGTCGTCTTCGTGTTTTGGGATGAGAGGAGGCACAACTTCTCGAAACCTATCCATGTGAGAAGAAGTGATCATGAGGAAGACTTTGCCAGGATGGTTGTTTCGCAGATCCGCCATCATCATTTCGATCGCCGCTACGGGCGTATTCTCCGATGCCGAGAAGTAGTCGACGTGTTCAGTGCGATCTTTCAATAGCTTTTCGATGGGGATTCTGCCCTCTCGAGTCTGCTCTCGTTCCGCGTTGACCTGGGCAGCTTCGGTTTCAGTGAGGTGGAAGAACATAGTTGTGTTGTCCGGACAGTCAGACGTGAATTTGGCGAGGATGATGCGTTCGCCGTTGGCACTAGATTGCTGGCTGGTAAAGATACAAAGGGTGAGGATGATAAAGAGTGAGGCCAGCGTAGCAGCCATGCCTTGCGTAAGTTGTTCCAGCTTCATATCTGTATGGAACCAGAGGCGGGGAATTAGTTCCCGGTTGGGGATGGATTACTAAAATCACTCCGCATGGGCAAGACTGTGGAATGTTGGTTGTGATACGCTTCGGGTCCTAATTGAGAAGACGCTGCGCGCATACCTCAGTTCTTGCGCTGGCGCCTGCCGGAGGTTTCCGTATGACGGTAATCGGCAGCAACATGGATGGGCTGCATTCTACGGCTTCTTCGCATGAGCCATCTTTGTCTTGGTGGGAGCGCTTCAACACCCGCCTGAATACTCTTCTGGATAACTTCGTCAGCTTCATGACCAGCATTCTTTGCCGGGCGAGCCGGGGATATCTTTGTCCGCCGGATATGACGAGCGTGATGTATCCGGACGATCCGGGTGACGCGCAGTCGACGAAGGCCAGCGTCAGGAGGTGCTGCGATGAGAGCGTATCAAAGCAGTGATATACGCAATGTTGCGGTGGTGGGCCATGCGCACAGCGGGAAGACGACGCTGATCGCTGCGCTGCTGCAGGCGGCGAAGATGACTTCGACGCAGGGCCGGGTAGCGGATGGGACGGCGGTAACTGCCTATGACGAAGAGGAGATACTGCGCGGAACGACGATGCAGAATGCTGTGGCCTTTGCCGAATGGCAGGGGGTGAAGGTGAACCTCGTCGATACGCCGGGTTTTCATATGTTTGCGCACGAGGCGCGGGCGGCGATGCTCCCCGTCGAGGCGGCGCTCGTTCTGGTGAATGCGCAGTGCGGCGTGGAGGCGGTCACGGAGCGAGTGTGGGGTTATGCCGCCGAGGCCAACCTGCCGCGGATCGTGGTGTTGAACCAGATGGATTCTCCGCGTGCTGGCGGCGGGCATGGGCTATCGGCCCTGATGGAGGATCTGCATGAGCGCTGGGGGCGGACGTGCGTTCCGGTGCAGCTGCCTATCACTGGGCCCGAGGGCTTCCATGGCGTGGTCGATCTGGTGACGATGCAGGCTTTCTTCTACGAGCCGGGTGGGAACGGCGCTGGACGGATCGGTGAGGTGCCGAGTGGGATGCTGGCCATGGCGCGTGCTGCGCATGAGGCTCTAGTCGAACTGGTGGCCGAGGGCAAGGACGAGCTAATGGAGGAGTTTTTTGCCCAAGGGACGATTCCGGAGCAGCACCTGATTACGGCGCTGCATGAGGCGATTCGCGAGGACAGGATTTTCCCGGTGCTGTTCGTCAGCGGCGCGATGAACGTGGGGACGGATCATCTGCTGGATTTTCTGAAGGTGTACGCGCCGGCTCCGGCGGAGCGGGCTCCGATTGCGGTGATGTCGGCTGTTGCCGAGCAAAGTGAGTCGATTTCTGCGAGCGGCGAGACGGCGACGAGTAATGGCGGTTCGAACGGCGCTGCTGCTTCGGGTGGCGCTTTCGGCCATGGACATGGCGGCATCGCGATCGATACGGGGATCATTCTTCGAGCGGTGGCTGATCCGGAGCCGGTGGCGCTGTTTGTTTACAAGACGATGAGCGATGCATTTACGGGAAAGATCAGCTTTTTCAAGGTTGTGAGCGGCGTGGTGCGGAATGATTCGACGGTCGAAAACTACACGCGCAAGGGGCAGGAGCGGCTGACGCACCTGAGCATCATGCAGGGTAGGAAGGCGGTGGAAGTTCCTGAACTTCACGCCGGGGATCTGGGTGCTGTGGCGAAGCTACGCGACACGCAGACCGGAGACACGCTGGGGCAAAAGGGCGCGGAGATCCGCGTAGAGCCGGAGCCGAGGCCGGAACCGAGCATGACGTATGCGATCGAGGCCAAGTCGCGGGCCGATGAGGACAAGCTGGCGGCGGCGCTGCATAAGCTGATGGAAGAGGACCAGATGGTGCGGTTCTTCCGTGACCCGGAGACGCACGAGTTCCTCGTCGCAGGGGCGGGACAGCAGCATATCGAGGCGGTGGTTTCGCGGCTGAAGCGGCGTTATCACACGGAGGTGACGCTGAAGGCGCCCAAGGTTCCATACCGGGAGACGATTCGCGGGACGGCGGAGGCGCAGGGGCGGCACAAGAAGCAGTCAGGCGGGCATGGGCAGTTTGGCGACTGCAAAATCCGGCTGGAGCCGCTGGCGCGCGGGGCGGGGTTCCAGTTTGGGAACGAGATTTTTGGCGGAGCGATTCCGCGGCAGTATGTGCCGGCGGTGGAGAAGGGAATTCTGGAGACGGCGCTGCGCGGGTTCCTGGCGGGATTTCCTGTGGTGGACTTCAAGGCGACCGTCTACGACGGCAGCTATCACGACGTGGATTCGAATGAGCTTTCCTTCAAGATGGCGGGTCGGAAGGCGTTTCGCGCGGCGATGGAGGCGGCGAAGCCCTGTTTGCTGGAGCCAATTATGAAGGTCGAGGTCACCGGGCCGGACGAATGTGCCGGGGCGCTGATGGGAGACCTGAACGCCCGGCGCGGGCGGGTGCTGGGGATGGAGTCGCGGGGCCGAAGCGCGGTGATTGCCGCGGAGGTGCCGATGGCTGAGATGTTGAGCTACGGAACGACGCTGACTTCGCTTACGCAGGGCCGCGGCAGCTTTCACATGGAGATGAAGCAGTACGACATGGTGCCGCAGGCGGTGGCGGAGAAACTTCTCGCGACGGCGAGGCGGCCGGTGGAAACGGAAGAAGATTAGACCACAGGACAGAAGCCCGGACGGGCGAGTTGCCGGTCCGGGCTTTTGTTGTTCTGGGGCTAGGTTAGGCTCGGCTGTCGCGGGCTGCCTTGACGTAGTCGTGGGATTCCTGGACATGGGCGGATTGGCTGGAGAGCACCTGGCGGACGGGTAGGGGTAGCTCGGACTGGAGCGCTTCCTGATAGGCGGCCTTGGCTGCGTCCTCTGCCTGTTCGGCGGTTTCGAGCAAGGTGTGGTCGCCGCCGCCCAGTTTGGTCTTGAGCGTTGCCCAAATGCGCAGAGCTGTTCCGTTGGCTGTGCCCTTTTCCTTGATGTCGTGAACGCCTTCCTGGTGGAGGATCGTTTCGAGATCGCCGCGGAAGTGGGCGCGAGTGAGGGATTCCGCCAGGAAGTAGGACTTCAGGGTCGGGTCTTTCAGTTCTTCACCGAGCTTCTGGAAGCCTTCCTGCCCGTCGACCAGGCTATCAATGACATTCTTGAGGGTGTCTTCTACATTGAGGAGAGCTTTTGAAGGATGGGACATGGTGTTCCTTTCGAAGAAACGGTTGCGGTGCTAAGAAGCAAATTTTTCGACGGGGCAAGGTCCGACGGCTGCCAGTGCGATTCTCCTTCGCCATCGGTAAAGCCAGGGAAATCGCGAAAACCCAACACCCTTGCCGCCTGTCTTGTGATTGGCTGTCTGAGGACTTGCCAATTTCCAAACTGTATGGGAAGCGGCGGCCGCTGGATGTCGCGTTTCAGACATGATGCAAAAAGGAAATTTTTGGCCAGTCGCGGCATTTTCTTTTTTAAACTCGATTGGGTCCCTTGTTTGTGATGGGCAGCGCAGATTTCTTAATCCTTCGTTCGCGGGTCGATTTTCGGGAAAATCAGCGTTTCTACGGCAATCCCGGAATCCTGAGGCGGCTTGGAACATCTGAGAGAATGATGTTAGCGATGCGAGTGTCAAAATCTCCATTTTTGAGGGCTGGTGTGCCTGTTTTCGGTCTGGTCCTGACCGGCGCTTCGGCGCTGCTCGGCCAATCGACCGATTTGCCCTCTAGCCCCATGCCCAACCCGAGTTCGCTCTTGAATCCCTACTACGGGTCTGTCACGAAGGCGCCTGCTACGGATGGGGTGATCCGGCTTTCGCTGGACGAGGCAGTGGCGCGCGGATTCGAGAATAACCTTGGCCTGAAGGAGGCCGAGGAGGGCGAGAAGTCGCTGCGCGGGCAGGAGTTCGAGGCGCTGCAGCTTTTTCTGCCGTCGATCACGGTGAGCGGGGCGACGGGCTACAACGAGTTCAATCTTGCGGCGTTTGGTTTTGGGCCGGGGATTTTGAGCAAGTTCAGCGGTTTGTTTCCGAATGGATTGCCGACGGGGCTCTCGTTTATCACCAAGGCGGACGTAACGACTGGCCAGGTGAACTACGAGCAGACATTCTTCTCGGGTTCCTATATTGATGGCTATAAGGCAGTGCGCTCCGCGGAGAAGGCATCGTATTTTGCCAAGATGTCGGCGCGCGGCGAAGTTGTCCAGCAGGTTGCTGGGGCCTATCTCGCGGTGATTGCCGACCAGGCGCAGGTGGATAACGCGAAAGCTTTGATGGATGCGGACAAGGTGCTGCTCGATCAGGCGCATGACAAGCATGAGGCCGGCGTGGTCGCCAATCTGGACGAACTGCGGGCCCGGGTACAGTATCAGCAGCAGCAGCAGACGGTAGTGGCGGCGGAGAACAAGCGCCAGAAGGACGAAATTCTGCTGAAGCGCGAGATCGGATTGGCGCCGGGGCAGAAGATTCTGCTGACCGATCCGAATCCGTACAGCGAACTGGCTGCGCGGACTCCCGAGGATCTTCGGACCGAGGCGTATGCCAACCGGCAGGATTACCAGAATCTTCAAGCCCAGGAGCGCGAGGCGCGCTTCGCCCTCACGGCGCGCAAAGCGGAGCGGCTGCCAACGTTGAAGTTCAAGGGCAACTACGGCGTGACCGAGGTATCCGGCGTTGGTTCGCATGGGACACTTTCGGCGATCGGGACGCTTTCTGTGCCGATTTTCCGCGAAGGAACGTTGCGAGGCGACAGCGATGTGGCCAAGGCGCAGCTTGCCGGAGTGCATCTGCAACTCGCGGATGAACGGGACCGGATCGATCAGCAGGTGCGGACGGCGCTTCTGGACGTGCAGGCGGCGCAGAAGCTGGTGGATGTGGCGCGGTCGAATGTCGAGTTGGCAAGCCAGGCGCTTTCCGATGAGACAGACCGGTTCAATGCCGGAATTGACGATACGCTGCCGCTGACTCAGGCGCAGTCCACACTGCAGAGCGCGCAGAGCAATCTGGTGAACAGCCTGTACCAGTTCAATCTGGCCAAGCTGGCGCTGGCGCGGAGTGCCGGGGTGCTGGAGCAGCAGTACAAGACTTATCTTGGGCGGTAAGTTAGTTCAGGATGATTGCCGTAGTAGACTGCGGCCATGCCTAAAGGTGCGATAGACATCGTTGTCGAACCCGGGTTAGTCCGGGTGAATTTCGATACGATCAGCACGTTTCCCCATAAACGATTTTACGTCGGATTCGCCTGTCTCCTCTTCATCCTCACAGCGGATTGCGCGATGGCTTTCTCTGGCGGCAAGCATGGAGATACAAGCCTCTGGCAGGATATGCATGCATACCCGATAGATTCTTCTCGAATTCTTTTCCCACTAGCCATAATAGTGATCTCCTCCGTGCTTCTTTGCTGGCATATAAGCAGGGTTGTCGCGATCGCGTATCCGGGAGCAGAGAAGCTGGAGTGCAACCGAACGACGATGACGATATCGAGGCTTCGGTGGCTGGACTGGGAGAACAAAGATTGGATATCGGAGTCCTATCCGTTGGATAGCGTGTCGAGGATAAGGTTCGGAGTGATTGTGTCCGGGCGAGGAAACTCGACTTATGGCCTGAGATTAAGAGCTGCGGGGCGGAACTATAAGTTGTTCCCGAAGCTCACTGCGCGTCAGGCAGGGAAAATTCTCGGTGGTCTTGAGGCGCTCGGAGCGGATACGGAGCGACGCGGGAAGGCTCTCCAGCGAGAGCTTGAGAAGCGCAAGGCTCGCGCTTAAATTCTCGGCACAAATTATCACGCCATACTCAAAATTTACGGATGCCCGGGCTTACTCGATTGGCACGTCGATCTTGTCGTCGGGTAGGACGACCTGCAGGTTCTTGCCTTCGGCGAGCCGAGGTTTTCCATCGGGTAGGGGGTGCAGCTTGAAAAGGACGAGCGTGTCGCGCTCTTCATCGTCGAAGGCGTGAAAACTGGCTACCTGTTCGAGCGAATAGTGGATGTGCAGGTCTTCGAGGGTGCCGGGATCGAGGTCGTTCCAGACGGCGTACCAGCCGGGCTTGTACTTGGCGAGTTTGTCGGGTAATTCCATCGTGCCGAAGTCATCGCAGAGCGTGGGCAGGTGGGTGACGAGGGTGATCTCGTCGCCGCTGATCGACACCAGCAGCCGGTTGCCGTTGGGGTGCTGATCGATGTAGTTGGTCAGGTCGCGGGCGGCATTGACGAAGGTGTATTCGGGGTGGAGGACGTAGCGCATGGTCCATACACTGTTCACGGCCGCGGTGATGGCGACAATGGCGAGGATTACCAGGCCTACCTGCCGCGCCAGCTTTGCGTCGGCGAAGGGCTGGTAAAGCAGTTGCGCGGTGATGCGGACGACGACGAAGAAGCTGAAAAAGGCGACGACCGTGTAGTAGCGGGGCTGCGGGTGGTTCTGGTAGGTCATGAAGCCGATGTATCCTGCCACTGCGAGCACGGAGCCGGAGAAGAGCGGGTCACGCCAGAGGCCGGCGGTCCAGTTGGGGCGCCAGTTACTGCGGCGGATACGGGCGCGCGTCCAGACCGCGGCGACGATGAGAATGCCGGCCAGCGGGATGAGAACGAGATCGACCCAGAGACCGCCGTGGAAGGACCACCAGAAGCTCAGCCAGCGGCCGAACAGCCCCTGCGGCTTGGTATACACATTGATGAAGAAGAGGTATTTGTAGTCGGCGAAAAGGTCCTGGTCGATAACGATCAGCATCCACAGGCTGAAGGACGCGGCTGCCGATACCCCGGCTGCCACGAGAATGCGGAGCAGCTTTCGCTTCTCGCCCCAAAAGGGCAGGGCCATCATCCAGACAAGCGCCGGCAGGAGGAAGACGGCGGTGGTCTTGGTGAGCATCATGCCGGTGAAGATGAGGCCGATGAGGACGGCGACACCTTCTTTGCGCTCGAAGCGCGGCAGGCGGATGGCCAGGTTCATGGCGCCGAGGGTGAGGGCGATGAGCAGCGGTTCAAGAATCGCCAGGCGGCTGAAGCAGTAGAGGAATGGGCTGGTGACGAGCAGGGTGACGGCGAGCAGGCCGACCCAGCGCGGGCCGCGTTCGCGGAAGAGCTTATAGCTGAGCAGCAGGTTGAGGAAGAAGAAGGCGACGGCGAGGCCGCGGGCGGCCTGCGGGGTCACTCCGGTGACGAAGAAGAGCAGCCATTGCAGGAAGGGCCATACCGGAACAGCCGGGGCGGGGTTGAAATCGCCCGGAATGTACCAGTTGCCGAAGAGATGAGCGCGGATGGCGGCATTGCCGTACCAGCCTTCGTCGGTGTACTTGGACCAGTCCTGCCAGGGGGAGAAGTTTGGGAAATCAGCGCGGAGATGCAGGGCGTGAAAGATGGCGAAGAGCGTCAGGAACAGTATCCAAGCGGGATAGGCGAGGCGTTTCAGGGACATCTTCCGTTCAGTCTCCGGGGGAATATCAATTCAATAGAAATATGGCGCCTCTGGTGGGCGCTTCGGCTTGAGTATACAGGCGAGGCGCGTCGGGCCAACGGGATTCTGCGGGGTACGAAGGTGTTCGGGCTTGGGGACCTGCGACTTGCTGAGTAGCGAGGGTATCATCGAAAACTATGCATGATGTTGCTACCACCGTTCTTTACAGGCCTGTTGGCCAGAAGGAGTTGGACCTGATCGCAGAAAGCGAATTCAGGGCTTTTCCGCCTCGCCTCTCTTGGCAGCCTATCTTTTATCCGGTGATGAATGAGGAATACGCTACGTTCATCGCGCGGGAGTGGAATACGAAAGATGAGGCTTCTGGATATGTTGGTTACGTCCTGCGGTTCTCTGTGGGCGCGGATTTTCTGAAGGAGTTTCCAGTGCAAAAAGTAGGTTCGGCGAGCGCTCTGGAACTTTGGATCCCCGCGGAGCGGCTGGGAGAATTCAATGAAAACATTATTGGCACAATCGAAATTCTTTCGACATTCCGTGGAGCGCCGCGATAAACATCGCCAGCTTTGAGTAGCAACCTCAGGATCGCGCAAAAGAAAAGCAAAGCTACTCGCATTGGGATGGCAGCGTGTATGATGGGCGCTCATTCTCCTGAGAGGCTGAAAACATTGCGAATCAAACGTTTTAGTTCAACGGCTGTGTGTGCGCTGGGTTGTCTGGCAGCGGGGGCTTGCCTGCTTGCCGGTGAGGGTATGGCGCAGGGAAGCGCTGACGCGATTCCTACTGTGGCTTGGCGGATTCCGATTGGAACCCCGCCGAAAAATCCGGGCGGGCACAGGCCGGAGATTCCGACGCTGATCGACGATGGCTACTGGCAGGGCGCGCCGGTGGGCGGGTTTGGCGCAGGGACGTTTTCGCAGAGCTACCGGGGGAAGTTTGAGCGCTGGCATGTGAAGGCTGGCGTCCACAAATATCAGGATGTTCCGGCCAACCAGTTTGCCGTCTTTGCGCAGCCCGAGGGCGGCGCGGCGGTGGCTGAGGCGCTGTCTGTCGGTAAGCCGGCGAATGGTACGCTGGCGGCGTGGAACTGGGGCTATCCGGCTGGCGATGGCGAGTATGCGGCGCTCTATCCGAAGTCGTGGTTTTCCTATGGGACGAAGTCTCTGCCCGTGAAGCTCACCGTGGAGCAGTATTCGCCGGTGCTCCCGGATAACTACAAGGAGACGAGCTATCCGGTCGCCGTCTACCGGTGGACGGCGGAGAATCCGACTGACAAGCCGATGACTGTATCGATCCTGTTCTCGTGGACGAACATGGTGGGCTGGTTCCGGGATGGGTCGCGCAACCTGGATGGGGCGCTGAGCCAGCAGGATGTGAATCGATACGAGACTACGAAAATCGGGTCGGGCGCTATGTCCGGGATCGTCTTTGACCGGCTGCGTTCCAGCGCGGTCGATGAGGAGTGGGATGGGCAGTTTGCCATTGCTGCGCTAGGTGGCGATGGGGCCGAGGTGAGTTATCTCGGGACCTACAATCCAACGGGCGATGGGGCTGAGGTGTGGGCACCTTTCTCCAAAGACGGGCGGCTGCCAAATGTGGATCAGCGCGTGGCTTCGAGCGGCGATCCGCTGGCCGGGGCGATTGCGGTGCGCTTCACGCTGGCACCGCATGCCAAGCGGGTTGTCCCGATGGCGCTCAGCTGGGATTTGCCGGTCGCGCAATTCGGCGGCGGACGCAAGTGGCTGAAGCACTACACGAAGTTTGTCGGCAGCCAGGGCACGCATGCATGGAAGCTGGCGCAGACCGCGCTCGAGAATGCCGATGCGTGGAGCAAGGCCATCGATGCGTGGCAGAAGCCAGTAATCTCCGATGAGACGAAGCCAGCCTGGTATCGGGCCGAGTTGTTCAACGAGCTCTACTATCTGGCCGATGGCGGCACGCTCTGGGGACATGAGAAGACGGGATATGGCAACCCCAAGCATCCGTCAGCGAAGATTGCCGACAGCTTCACGTATATGGAGTGCTTCGACTATCCCTTCTATGGGACGAGCGATGTGCGGTTCTATGGGTCGTTTCCGCTGGTGAAGTTCTGGCCGGAGATTGAGAAGCAGGAGATGCGGGAGTACACGGACACCATCCCTGAGTCGAACTCGCAGAAGTACATTTGGTCATGGAAGACGCAGCGCGAGCACCGGATCGTCGAGTACACGCGCAAGGTTGCCGGGGCTGCTCCTCACGATCTCGGCGCGCCGCAGGAAGATCCCGTCATCAATTCAAACCAGTACAACTACCAGGATGTGTCGAACTGGCGGGATCTGAATTCGAAGTATGTACTGATGATCTGGCGCGACTATGTACTGACGGGCGCGAAGGATGAGGCATTCCTGAAGTACAGCTGGCCCGCGGTGCAGCAGGCGATGGAGCACCTGAAGCAGTACGACACGGATGGCGACGGGCTGATCGAGAACGGCGGCTTTCCTGACCAGACGTATGACGACTGGATCGCTACGGGAGAGAGCGCGTACTCCGGTTCGCTCTATCTTGCAGCGCTGAAGGCAACGGCGAAGATGGCCGGGGCGCTGCATGAGTCAACCAAATCCGATGCGTATACGGCGTTGCTTAGCAAGGCGCAGGCAGCGTTCCAGAAGAAGCTATGGAATGGCAGCTACTACAACTACGCGGTGAAGGGCGAGCAGACGGATGCCATCCAGGCGGAGCAACTCGCGGGCCAGTGGTATGCGGATCTGACGGGGCTGGGCGAGATTGTGCCGGCGGCGCAGTCCGAGTCAGCGCTTAAGAAGGTGTATGACTTCAACGTGATGAAGTTCAATGGCGGCGAGGCTGGCGCGATCAACGGCATTGGTGCGCATGGAGAGCTGCTGCACATCAATCCGCAGGTGGAAGAGGTGTGGGTCGGCGCGACCTTTGCCGTGGCATCGCAGATGATTGCCGAGGGCATGACAGCGGAGGGTTTCGCGACGGCCAAGGGTGTCAACAACGTCGTCTGGCGGGATCGCGGGTACTTCTTCCGGACACCTGAAGCCTATGATGCGAAAGGGATGTTCCGGGCCAGCATGTACATGCGTCCCTCTGGCATCTGGGCGATGGAGTATGCGCTCGAAAATAAGTAGATTCCGGGCAGAACAGCAAACGGCCACGCAACGCGCATGGCCGTTTTGCTTCGCGCGTTATTTCTGGGTAGTAGAGCCCGTGGGACGAATCCGGGATGCGATGCGCAGATTCAGGCTGCCTTGAGGGAACGCATGTATTCGGCGAAGGCTGCGTCCGCGACCGTATTGTTGTGACGGATGGATTTGCGGACAGAGAAGCCGAAGAAGAGCATCGGAACGCCAACGATCGCTCCAATGATGCTGATTGTCATAATGGTACCGATGACGATCGGAACAACGCCGAGAAGTTTCAGACGTTTCGTTTCCGACAACAACTCTTCTTTCTTGGCGAAGAGGATGTCGGGGTCAGTGGAGCCGGTCGAGCGGAGTGCTCCGGTGACTTGTTGAGGCGAGAGTTTGGCTATGACCATATGCGTTCTCCTGAACTGGTGTAGTGGACCGCATTTGTCCATTGCGCAGGAGAGAGCGGAAAACTGTCATGCTTTGTGAAAAATCTTTGACATCGTTCCTTCCTGGTATCGCCGTCAGAAACAGAAAGGCCGCCTGGGTAACCAAGCGGCCTTTGAGGTGTGGGATCGAACGAAACTCGTTACTCGTACGAAAGCGCATCGATGGGGTCGCGGCGAGCGGCCATGAGAGCTGGATACGACGCGCCCAGGATGGCTCCGAGGAAGGCAATGATCGAGGCCTTGATGATCCATGGCGAGGTGATCTCGAAGAAGAGCGTGGGGAACTTCTTGTCGAGGAAGGCGTGGATGCCGTAAGTCAGTCCGATGCCTAAAGCGACGCCGACGACGGCCATCAGGACCGATTCGCGCAGGACCATACTGACGATGGTGGTCTTCGATGCGCCCATGGATTTGAGGATGCCGATCTCGCGGGTGCGCTCGAGGATGGCGGTGTACATGGACAGGAAGATGACCAGGAAGCCGACCAGCGTTGCGATGACGGTGACGACGTCGAGGGCGATGTTGAAGCCGGGGATGTGGTCGGGGGTCATCAGTGACATCCACTCATGCATGGTCTGAACCTGGTAGGTCTGGAGGCCTGGGGTGGACTGAATCTCCTGGCGAACAGCTTCCTGGTTAGACTCGTTATCGGTCTTCAGGAAAAAAAGGGAAGCCTTGCCGTCTGAGCCCATGAGCGCACCGAGCTCGTCGATGCTAATCATCTTGCGGCCGCCCTTGCCGTTCTCGACGATACCGCAGATGCGGAAGGGGTGGTTGAGGATCTTGATGGTGTCGCCTACGTGGTAGCCCTTGTCGGTGTTGGCAAAGACGTCGTCGACAATGACGTCATCGGGATTCTTGAATGGGCCGCCGGCGAGAAAGGTGAACGGACGGAGAGCGTTATAGCTCTCGTAATCGATTCCGTAGATGATCTCCGGAGCGCCGCCGCCGAGGGAGAAGTTCTGGATCACAGGCGAGGCTACCGTGACGTGAGGCAGCTTTCGGAAGGCTTCCGCGTTCTTTGCCGGTACGGGTGCCCCGCCGACGGCGTTGATGAAGCTGGCGTTCGCCGGGCGTACGATCATGTCCGCCCCGATGCCGTTGGTGCGAATCTTCTGGCCATCGATCTGGCCGAGGAAGATGGCGGCAACGGAGATGATCATCACCACTTCAATGGCGATGGCGGCGGCCGAAATGATGGAGCGCATGGGGCGGTGGATCAGGTTTGCAAAGACAAGTTTGTTCATAGAGGTGGCGGAGCGATGTTGGAGGCTCCTGTTTCGAGGGTATCAGGTAGGCTGACCGTAGTTCTGGCCGGGTTTTCCTGTGGTCAGAATGAAACGGGAATGGCGCGGAAATTCCTGTTGCCTTTTCGATGTTCCGAAAATATTCCCAGAATGAAAAGAATCGCGTTGAATCGTTCGCAGAAATTGACTAGCTATATGAAAATAAAGGCACAGGAACGAAAGGCTTTTGACCTCAGGGACGATTAGGTTTTATCGTAGCTGTGGAAATCTTTTTCGGGAAAGAGTCCCGGTGAGCATGGGAAGCTTTGGAGAAGAGTTGCGGCATGAGCGGTTGAACCGCGGCATCGCGCTCGAAAGGATTACCGAGGTCACGAAAATCAGCCAGCGCCACCTGGTCGCGCTGGAGGAGAACGAGTTTCGTGTGCTTCCCGGCGGCATCCTGAACAAGGGAATCGTTCGCGGCTACGTGAACGTCCTGGGCCTGGACGAGATGGACTGGGTCACGCGCTTCCAGCGCGCCTACGCCGCTTCTGGCCAACTGCTCGACGATGATCGCAACTGGATTGATTTTGCCGCCAATGTGGGCAAGGCGCGGGTGCGTCCGCGGGATGCGGCAACGGAACGGCTGAAGTGGGCTGGCGCATTGCTGCTGCTGATGGTGGTGGCGCTGGCGATGTTTTTCGCGGTCCGCTATTACGGGTACCGGTCCGGCTGGTGGCCTACGATCATCCCTGGGCGTGAGCAGCTTTCGTACACAAGCACTGCGAGCCATCTTGGACTTTGGCTCTACCGCAGATAGCGTTTCTCTTTTCTTTCCACTCAACCCCTTTTTGCAACGATTTAGCCTAAGCTGGTTGCCATTGAGCGGCGTGGCTTTGCGGCGTTGCGGCTGGGGCAATTACCATGGAGAGATGCAGTATTGGGCGCAATCCCTTCTCTGGCAGAGTGTCTGCCGTGGGGCCGACGTAGGCCTTTGGGTGGGGGAGTCAGGCGCCCGGAATACCCCTCTGCACATCGACAGAAGCGGCTCGGCTGAGGCTGGGCTGCGGCAGTATCGGGAGGATAAGTTTTGAGCGACCGTTTTCTGTTTACTTCGGAATCCGTAACGGAAGGGCATCCTGACAAGATCGCGGACCAGATTTCCGACGCGATTCTGGATGCCTGCCTGGAGCAGGACCCCTACAGCCGCGTTGCTGCGGAAACCCTAACGGCGACCGGCCTGGTGGTCATTGCAGGCGAAATCACGACCAAGGCGTACGTGGACTTCCAGACGCTGGTGCGTGGCGTGGTTGCTTCGATCGGCTACGACAACGCGTTGTATGGCTTCGATTCGAACACCTGCGCGGTGATTTCGACGATCAACCGCCAGTCGGGTGACATTGCCCAGGGCGTGGACACGGGCGGCGCGGGCGATCAGGGCATGATGTTCGGCTATGCCACCAACGAAACCCCGGAACTGATGCCGGCGGCCATTTCGCTGGCGCACAAGCTGACGCGGAAGCTCTCGGAAGTCCGCAAGTCGGGCAAGCTCTCCTACCTCCGTCCTGACGGCAAGAGCCAGGTCACGGTCGAGTACGACGAGGCGGGCAAGCCGGTTCGCATTGATGCAGTCGTCATTTCGACGCAGCATGCCGAGCACATTTCAAACGACGAACTGCGCGCGGACATTCTGAAGCACGTCATCCAGGCGGTTCTGCCGGAAGAGTGGCTGGACGAGAACACCAAGTACCACATCAATCCGACAGGACGCTTCGTCATCGGCGGACCGATGGGCGACACCGGCTTGACCGGCCGCAAGATCATCGTGGATACCTACGGTGGCGCGGGCCGTCACGGCGGCGGCGCGTTCTCGGGCAAGGATCCGACAAAGGTCGATCGTTCGGCGGCGTACGTGGCTCGCTACATTGCCAAGAACATCGTTGCTGCAGGTCTGGCCGACAAGGTCGAAGTGCAGCTGGCCTACGCGATCGGCGTGGCTGAGCCGGTCAGCGTGCTGGTGGACACCTTTGGCACGGGCAAGATCAGCTCTGCGAAGATCACCGAGTTGGTGCGAAAGAATTTCCTGCTGACGCCGAAGGGCATCATCGACGGCTTGAACCTGCGCCGGCCGATCTACCGCAAGACGGCGGCTTACGGTCACTTTGGCCGCAACGAGCCCGACTTCACCTGGGAAGCGACCGACAAGGCCGCGACTCTGGCGGAGCAGGCCGGGCTGGTGGCTGCGGCTAAGTAGTTCGCAGGTCAGTAATCGAAATGGGTCTCTGCCAACCGGTGGGGGCCCGTTTTAGTCTCTGGGCGTGGAGTTTTCTGTTGCGACTTCGGGCGCGGTCTGGCGTCTATCTCGTAGAATCCGGAAGTGAGATTCAAGGAGAATGGAATGGGTGGTATGCGAGCGGTTGTGGCGGGTTTTGGACTTTTCGGGTTGATGACGCTTGGCGCTATCGCGCAGCAGCCGACTGCTGTTCAGCAGACAGGAGCGCCGTGGGCCTATGAGGGCAAGACGGGCCCGCTCAACTGGGGGCATCTGGACCCGGCGTACAAAGCCTGTTCTGACGGACACGAGCAATCGCCCATCGATATTCACGGCGCGCATCTCAACAAGAATCTGCCGCCAATCGAGTTCCACTACGTCAGCGGCGTCATGTCGATGGTGAACAACGGGCATACGATTCAGGTTGCCGCTCCGGCAGGCAGCTACATCGTGGTCGGCGGCGTCCGCTACGACCTGGTCCAGTTCCATTTTCACCATCCGGGTGAGGAAGCAGTAAAGGGCAAACTGCCGGATATGAGCCTACATCTGGTCCATAAAAGCGCCGACGGCAAGATCGCCGTAATCGCGGTGCGGCTGAATGAGGGCAATCCCAATGCAGTGCTTGCGGGACTCTGGCCGCATCTGCCGAAAACGGTTGGCGCCACCGACAAAGCAGTCGAGTCGATGAGTCCCGCCGGTCTGCTGCCTGCGGACAAGGGCTACTGGACCTACGAGGGTTCGCTGACGGCGCCTCCCTGCACGGAGGGCGTGCGCTGGTTTGTCTTTGAACAGACGGTGGACATTTCGCGCGAACAGCTAAAGAATTTTGGCTACCTCTACAAGGTGGACAGCCGCATGGTGCAGTCTGCGCATGGACGGAAGATCGAAGCGAGCGAATAAGTGACAGGTAGCTCTTCAAGTTCCAAATCATAAGTTGTTGCGGCTGGAATTTGGCGCGAAGATAACCATGGAAAGTTACCTTCACGCATTACCTGGACATCTTGGTTTGTTAAATTGATCTAACATTCATCGTCCATGCCTAGTTCGCCTGGCGGCTGGTTGCTAGCATCCTCTCTCAAGGAGGGGATATGTATTTCAGGTTCCTGCTAGTAATGTCCTTGGCTGCCTTTTGTGCGGCCAGTGCGGTAGCCCAGTCTGCGGAAGAAAAGCCGGTTCATCATGTGCTGTTGATCAGCATCGACGGCATGCACGCGGTTGATTTCCTCAACTGTTCGAAGGGCGTCCCCGGCGTCAACAACGGCTATCCTTATTGCCCGAATCTTGCCAAGCTGAGTGTGACAGGTGTCAACTACGTTGCCGCCAGCACCTCCAAGCCATCTGACTCTTTTCCGGGACTGGAGACGATCATTTCTGGAGCAACGCCCCGTTCGATGGGCGTTTACTACGACGTTGCTTATGATCGCTCTTTGGATGCGCCGGCCAAGACGACCGGAAACGGTGTGCAGGCTGGACCGTGCACCGCAGGAGCCGCTCCGACAGGTACAACGACGGAGTTCGAAGAGGGAATCGACATCGATCAAAGCAAGCTGAATGGCGGCGCTCCGGGAGCGAGCCTCACGGACGGCGGCATTGCTTCGATCGACCCGACCCGCTTGCCGCGCGATCCTGCTGCGGGTTGCGCACCGGTATGGCCCTGGAATTTTCCGCGGACCAACACCATCTTCAGCGTGATTCATGCCGCTGGTGGCTATACGGCATGGTCTGACAAGCATCCGGCATACTCGTCTGTGGCGGGTCCCGGGGGTGGTTCGCTCAATGATTTCTATGCACCAGAGATCAACTCAGCCGTAGTTGCCCTGCCCGGAATCACCACGCCAGGCGGTTTGAACTGCGCAACAATTCCTGACCCGGCGCATGTTTCGGATTGGACGGGAAGCTTTCAAAATATCCAGTGCTACGACACGTTGAAGGTCAACGCCATTCTGAACCAGATTGATGGCAAGAACCATAATGGAAAGGCAGCCAAGGTGCCGACTATCTTTGGCATGAACTTCCAGGCTGTGAGCATTGGCGAAAAGCTGGTACTCAGCGGCGGCCCAGTGGGCGGCTATCTGGACGCAGCGGCGACTCCGGCGCCGGCCATGCTGAGCGAGATCCAGTTTGTGGATGAGTCGATCGGCAAGATGGCGAAAGAACTCCAGGCGCAAGGTCTCGCTGGTGACACGTTGATCATCATCACCGCCAAGCACGGCCAATCACCGATCGATCCCAGCAAGTATGTCCCGATTCTGAAAACCGGCACGTCGCCGGCGACGTTGCTGGCGAGCTACCTTCCGCTGTCAGAGTCGCCGTTGAACCCGGTTGGTATTGGCCCGACGGAAGATGACATCTCGCAGATCTGGCTGGCTGATTCCGCGAACACGGAAACCGCGGTGGGTATTTTGGAGGAGAATTCGGCGCAGGCTGGTATCGGGGAGATATTCTACGGCCCTGCGCTGGCGTTGAACTTCAACACGCCTGGACTTCCGCCTTATGGTGATCCTCGCACTCCCGACATCATCGTTTCGCCGAACGTTGGCGTCACTTACACCGGTAGCACGAAGAAGCATTCCGAACACGGCGGCTTCGCGCACGATGACACCAACGTGATGCTGCTCATTTCCAATCCGGCGATCACGCACAAGACTGTCTATCAGGAAGTGGGTACGATCCAGGTTGCACCGACGATTCTGAAAGCTCTAGGCATTGACCCCGCAAGACTGGACGGTGTACGGCGCGATGGAACGCAGTCGTTGCCATACTAAATTCAATGTAGCGGTAGGAAGCAGGCGTGCGCTGTTCAAGGTACGCCTGCTTTTGTTTTATCGGAGCGGTTCACTCGCCGGCCATCGTGTTCCTTCTGAGACGTTCTCTCGCTCTCTGCTTTTGTTGACGGGAGCGGCCAGCCGCCAACTATACTGGTTCGAGTTTCAAGGGGTGGTGTGCCGCCGCGAAGCTTCCTATCTCTATTCCATGCAAATATTCCAAAAGCGATTCGGTGTCATCACAGGATTTTTCCTACTGTTCGTTGTGTTGACGGTGAATGCGATCGTTACGCAGCAGCAGCTTTCAGTCCAGGTGGAAGACCAGCGATGGGTGGTTCACACGGAGCAGGTGCTGATGCAGCTGATCCTCACGGAGTCTCTGCTGCGAGAGGCGGAGTCCGGCCAGCGCGGCTACCTCTTTACAGGAGACGATCGGTACCTCACCCAGTATGACCGCGTCAAGAGCCGTGTTTCGCCGAACCTCGACAAGTTGAGCGCCATGGTGGCCGATAACGCCTCGCAAGTGGCTCGGGTCGCGGCCATGCGCAGCAACGCAGACCGGAAGATGGCGGAGCTGGCGCAGACGATTGCTTTGTACCGTGCCGGGAAGACCAGCGAATCCAAGGCGCTGGTGACGACAGGCCTGGGTCTGACTCTGATGGAGACAATTCACGAGCAGGTTCGAGAGATTCGCCGCGAAGAGGAAAGTCTGCAGGCACAGCGCGCGATGATGTACGCCGAAAGTCAACGCAGGACAGTGCTGAGCATCTACCTGGCTAGCCTGATTGCCGTCTTCGGGCTGATTCTCCTCGCGTATTACATCCTGCGCGAGATCAACACGCGCGAGCGGCATGCGAGGCAGGTCCTTGAGCGCGAAGAGTGGTTCCGCTCAACGTTGACAAGCCTTGGAGACGGGGTGATCGCGACCGACCAGACTGGTGCGATTACCTTCCTCAATCCCATTGCAGAAGACCTGACCGGTTGGAAGGTGGAGGATGCGAAGGGGCTGCCCGTGGCTGAGGCGTTCCCGATCTTCAATGAGTACACGCACCATCCGGTTGAGAATCCGGTCAGTAAGGTTCTGGAGCTGGGTAACATCATCGGGCTGGCAAATCACACGGTCCTGCGGCACAGGAACGGGATGTTTACGCCGATCGAGGATAGTGCCGCACCGATCCGGGACGATCGCGGGCGCATTGTCGGGGTAGTGCTGGTCTTCAGGGATGCGAGCAAGGAACGCAAATCGCAGGAGATTCTGCGCAAGACGGAGAAGCTGGCTGCGGCGGCCCGTCTCTCGGCAACGTTTGCACACGAAATCAACAATCCTCTCGCGGCCGTCGTGAATCTGGTGTACCTGGTGAAGGGGATGCCCGATCTGCCGCAGAGCGCACACGCGCCGCTGGAGATGGTTGAGCACGAACTGGACCGCGTTTCCCACATCACGCGGCAGACGCTCGGGTTTTACCGGGAGTCGGCTGTGCCTGGGCGGGTGGAGATTCCAACCCTGATCGAAAACATACTGCGGCTTTATTCGAGCAAGTTGAAGGCCAAGAACATCCATTTAGAGCGAGAGTTTCAGGATTGCCCGCCAGTGCAGGGGCTGGCGGGAGAGCTGACACAGGCGATTTCGAATCTCATTTCGAATGCCGCAGACGCCGCTCCCCAGGACGGTACCGTGATTGTCAGCCTGGCTCCAATCGAGAACGCTGGCCGCCGCTGGGTGGAGTTGCAGGTGAAGGATAGCGGACCGGGCATTCCGGCGGAAATCGAGCCCCGCATCTTTGAACCGTTTTTCACCACCAAGACGGATATCGGTACGGGCCTGGGGCTGTGGGTTACCAAGGAGATCGTCGACCGGCATGGCGGGCGGAATTGAGGTACGTCGCGGGTCTGCACAGGATGGTGTGGCAACCGGCGCCGTCTTTCGGATTACACTGCCTGCTGCGCCCGTGCAGAGCTAGATTTGCCTTCATCTGGATCTGCTTGCGACGACCTGCCACGATTCCTCCAGGCAGTCGGCGGGGCGTCCGCGTTCTCCACAATTCGCACAGGCGTCCACAATAAGTGCACCGATCTTGCGCCTTGTGGGCGCCGTCCAATGGGACTAGGCTCAGGTACGGATCGGACGAGATCGAGAATCCAAAGTCCGGGTTTCGACCGGTTGAGGAGCGGCAAAACCCGCTATTCGGGCGGGTTTTACCGTTTTGCACAGCCATTTTCGGGGGTTGCCCAAGTTGGTGCCATGCAAGCCGATGAAAACACAACATCTTGTGGTTCTTGCTTGACCTGCACCACGGACAGCGGTATTTTTGCATCTGCGGTTGTTACGAGACTGTAACTCTGTTCAGGCGGATTTCTGGGTTTCTTGCCGGTTTCTGCGGCAGATGACCGCACAATTTTGGATTTTCTCCCATGCTTGATTGAAGGTGGCAGGCGAATTCTTTTGCCCGCCATTTTCATCTAATCTGCAGGGCTTTTGTAAGAGGCTCGGCAGTTGTCCGACCGCTTTTTTGTACGACGAACCCACCCCCAAAGGTTCTTGAAGGAGACCGAATGCCCGATATCTACTCCCCGACCACTTCTGCCACCACGACAGCTTCCTCGGCGAATTTTTCCCGTGGCGGACTGACTTTCTCGCGCCGCTTTTCGAAGGCCGGCGTGTCGCCGTATGACGAAGTGCAGTGGGAGAAGCGGACTGCTTCGATCACTGACGCGAGCGGTAAGTCGATCTTCGAGCAGAAGGATGTCGAGGTGCCGGTCGACTGGTCGATGACGGCGACCAACATCGTGGCTTCGAAGTACCTGCACGGGCAAATCGGTACGCCGGAGCGCGAAACAGGGGTGCGCCAGTTAGTAGCGCGTGTTGCGGAAACGGTTCGCGACTGGGGTTTGGCGAACGGCTATTTTGCAAGCGCGCAGGATGCGGCCATCTTCCACGATGAGCTGGTGTCGATGCTGGTGCAGCAGAAAGTGGCGTTCAACTCGCCGGTGTGGTTCAACGTGGGCTGCGACAAGCTGGAGCCGAACTCCGACGCGCAGAACTGGCACTGGGACCCGCACACCTGCGCGGTGCGTTTCTCCGTGACCGGCTACCGCAATCCGCAGTGCTCGGCTTGCTTTATCAATGCCGTGGATGACTCTCTGGAAGCGATTCTGACGCTGGCCAAGACCGAAGGCATGCTGTTCAAGTGGGGTTCGGGCACGGGAACGAATCTCTCGTCGATCCGCGGATCGATGGAGCTGCTGTCGGGTGGCGGCACGGCTTCCGGTCCGCTCAGCTTCATGCGCGGGTTCGATGCCTTCGCCGGCGTGATCAAGTCCGGCGGCAAGACGCGCCGGGCGGCCAAGATGGTGATCCTGAACGTGGATCACCCGGATATCGTTGACTTCATCGAGTGCAAATCGAAGGAAGAAGCCAAGGCCCACACGCTAGTCAAGGCAGGCTATGACGGCTCAGGGCCGGATTCCGAGGCGTACTCTTCGATCTTCTTCCAGAACGCGAACAACTCGGTGCGGGTGAACGATGAGTTCATGCGGGCGTACGAGCGCGACGGCGAGTTCACCACCAAGGCTGTGAAAGACGGCTCGCCGGTAAAGACCTACAAGGCGCGGGAGATCATGAGCAAGATCGCCGAGGCAACCTGGCAGTGCGGCGACCCTGGCATGCAGTTCGACACGACGATCAACAAATGGCACACCAGCAAGAATTCGGGCCGCATCAACGCTTCGAACCCCTGCTCGGAGTACATGTTCCTCGACAACTCGGCCTGCAATCTGGCCAGCTTTAACCTGCTCAAGTTTGTGACTTCGTCGGGCACGTTCGACATCCAGGCCTACCGGCATGGTGTCTCGATCATGATCACGGCGATGGATATCCTCGTCGACAACTCAGGCTATCCGACCGAGGCGATTGCCAAGAATTCGCATGACTACCGGCCTCTCGGCCTCGGCTACGCAAACCTGGGCGCGCTTTTGATGGCCTGCGGCCTTCCGTATGATTCGGACGCGGGCCGCGACTACGCCGGCGCGCTGACCGCGATCATGTGCGGTCAGGCATACCTGCAGTCCTCGATCATCGCGGCCACCTGCCCTCCGCTGGGCTCGGCGACCACATTGACCGCGCAGGCTGACCGCCAGGGTGGCGCCTGCCCCGGCTTCTATGTGAACCGCGAGCCATTCCTGGACGTGATCCGCATGCACCGCGCCGAGGTCAACAAGATCGGCAAGTCCAAAACCTCCACTGAGCCTTTCGTCGCGCCGCAGCTCGACGCGCTGGTCGACGCAAGCCGCGAGTGCTGGGACATGGCGCTGATCTACGGCGAGCGCTACGGCTATCGCAATTCGCAGGTCACGGTGCTGGCTCCGACGGGGACCATCGGCTTCATGATGGACTGCGACACCACCGGCATTGAGCCGGACCTGGCGCTTGTGAAGTACAAGAAGCTGGTGGGCGGCGGCATGATCAAGATCGTCAACCAGACCGTGCCCTCGGCGCTCTTCAAGCTTGGGTATAGCGGGGACGAAGTTAACGCGATCGTCAGCTACATTGACGCAACTGGAACGATCGAGGGCGCGCCGGGCATCAAGCCGGAGCATCTGGCGGTCTTCGACTGCTCTTTCAAGCCGTCGAAGGGCACGCGGTCCATCCAGTACATGGGCCACATCAAGATGATGGCGGCGACGCAGCCGTTCCTCTCTGGCGCGATTTCGAAGACGGTCAACCTGCCGAACGAGGCTTCGGTCTTCGATATTGCTGAGGCGTATGCGGAGAGCTGGCGCCAGGGGCTGAAGTCGGTGGCCATCTACCGCGACGGTTCGAAGGGCGTGCAGCCATTGAATACCAGCCAGGATGTCAGGAAGTCGGAGCCGACAGCACTGGATGCGGCTGGCTCGCGTGTGCTCGCTGCATTGGCAGCGGGCGGCGAGGTTGCCGAGGCGGACGTGAAGACGCTCGAAGGCAAGATTTCGGACAAGCTGGAGATCAGCTCGAAGCAGGTCATTGCGGCGGCGCAGGCTTTCCAGGCTACGCTCGATGCGCTCGTCAAAGCGGAAGCCAAGGCTTCTGCGATCAAACCCGCTCCAGCGCCGGCTCCTGTGGTTCCAATGGCAGCTGCGCCGGCCAATCAGGATCTGAATGCGCCGCCAAAGGCTGTCCGGCACCGCCTGCCGGAGGAGCGCGCCTCTGTGACGCATAAGTTCTCGATCGCCGGGCATGAGGGCTACATCACCGTCGGCCTCTACCCGACCGGGCAGCCGGGCGAGATCTTTATCAAGATGGCCAAGGAGGGCTCGACGGTTTCGGGCTTGATGGATGCCTTTGCCACTTCGATTTCGCTGGCCCTGCAGCATGGCGTACCGCTTAAGGTGCTCTGCGAGAAGTTCGCGCATACACGCTTTGAGCCGAGCGGTTGGACGGGCAACGAGCAGATCGGCTACGCCAAGAGCCTCATGGACTACATCTTCCGCTGGCTGCAGTTGCGCTTCCTCTCGGGAACGCAGTTGCCGCTCTTCGCCGGATTGCTGCCGCAGGCGCAGGAGCTTCCCGCTCCTCCGCCGACGCTGCTGCCGGATGCGGACATGGAAGCTGTTTCCGAGTCGGCTCCCGGAGTTACAGGGGCGGCGTTGACCAAGCTGGTTGAGGATATCGCGCGCCGGTTGAACCAGGTCAATGCTTCTGCAACGGGGCCAGTGCCGGAGATTCGCGTGACGGAAGCTCCCGCCGGCATTCCGAAGCTGACAGACCGTGGGCTGTATCACGCGTCGGACGCGATGCGGGAAATGTATGACATGGGTGACGCGCCAAGCTGCGGAACCTGCGGCGCGATCATGGTGCGCAACGGCTCCTGCTATCGCTGCATGAGCTGCGGCAGCACGAGCGGTTGCAGCTAGAACGCTCGCTACGAAAGCTCGATCACACAGTAGAACAAGGCGCCGCATGAGGAGTTCCTTATGCGGCGCGGTTGTCTGTCGGTCAGCGGTGGTCGCGTCGGTCAACTTCGGGGCAGCAGTTGTTGGCCTTGCGGCGAAGCAATCGGCGTTCACTGGCGCAAAAGCAGGCGACTACGCTCGGCGAAAGAAGGAAAAGGGTGAACATCAGTGCTACGACAACTTCACGCATGGCTCAGACATATCCTTGCTGGGAATCTTGCTTACTTGGTTTGCTAAGGCTAAGCAATGCGTTCTGCAAGTGGGAATAACACTTCTGCTCGATTCGAGTTACAAAGGCAACATGGGCATTCCACATTGGTAATGAAACCTCCGTTCTTGGCGGACCTCGGAGCGAGTCTGATACACTTCCGGAAAACGTTATCTCGAATTTCGGGAAGCGTCATTTTGCTATATCAAGGATTCACCATGCCCCGCAAACTCATGCCTGCTGCTCTCCTGCTTGCCCTTCTCTTCATACCTCTCGGCAGGTGCTTTGCTGCTGGGCCCCACGCATTGCATCTCTCGGGGGATGCGGCGGGAACGCATGACCCTTCGATCATCAAGGAGGGCAAGACCTGGTATGTCTTCGCCACGGGCAAGGCTCCGGATGGCGGGCAGTTTGCCGTGCGGTGTTCAGAGGATCTGGAGCACTGGAAGCTGTGCGGACATGTCTTCAATGACATTCCGGCATGGATTCACGAGCGCAGCCCCGGCACAAAGGACTTGTGGGCGCCCGACATCTCCTTTGTCGACGGCGAGTACCGGATGTACTACTCGTATTCTCTGTTCGGCAAGAACACGTCCGGCATCGCTCTCGCGGTGAACAAGACGCTGGATTTCACCAGCCCCGAATACAAGTGGATCGACAAGGGACTGGTGCTGGAGTCGAAGACAGAAGATAACTTCAATGCCATCGACCCGAACTTTGTTCTGGATAAGAAGGGCAACGCCTGGCTAGCCTTTGGCAGTTTCTGGGATGGGATCAAGATGCGCCGTCTGGGGGGGGACGGACTGCTTTCGAAAACCGACACGAAGTTGTATTCGCTGGCGCGCCGTGCCAAGCCGGAGAATGCCGCACCCGCACCGCCAAATCTACCCCCAAACTGGGAGGCGATTGAGGCCCCATTCATCGTTCGCCACGGCGATTACTTCTATCTCTTTACTTCGTGGGACCTTTGCTGCCGCGGAGTGAAGAGCACCTACCGGACGATGGTGGGCCGTTCGAAGGAAGTCACAGGGCCCTATCTCGATCAGACCGGCAAGCCGCTGACCGAGGGTGGCGGAACGCAACTCTTGCAACCCAACGCGACATGGCTGGGGCCGGGCGGCGAGAGCCTGCTGCTGCACTCAAAAGCAGATCCCAAGGGTGAGGATCTGATCGTGTTTCACGCCTATGACGCGAAGACCGGCAGGCCGTCGATGCAGCTCTCGACCATCGACTGGACGGATGGCTGGCCGCACGCGGCGCTCGAAGGCAAGCCTGCTGAAAAGTAGCTAGCTCACCTGATCTAGCTGACCTGAATCATGATCTTCGAAAAGGCTGCGGGGTTGGTGCTCCACGCCTTCAAAATCTCCGGCGCGTCGCTAAGCGAGACCTGATGGCTGACAGCCTGATCGACCGGGAAGCGGCCTTCTTCGAGCATGCGGATGACCTCGCGGAAATCTTCGGGCAGGGCGTTGCGCGAGCCGAGAATGTCCAGCTCTTTCTGCACGAAAAGGCGCGTCTCGTAGGCCACCGGCTCCTTGGCATAGCCGATGTACACGACGCGGCCAGTGAAGGCGACCTCTTCCACCGCCGCGCGAAAGGTCTGGGGCAGGCCGATGGCTTCGATGATCACGTCGGGGCCGCGGCCGCCGGTCAGCTCCTGTAGTTTCGCGTGCATATCTTCGCGGCTCGTATTGATGGTGTCGGTAGCGCCGGACTGCTTCGCGATGGCGAGTTTAGCGTCGTCCACGTCGATGCCGATCGTTCTCGCCTTGCGGAAGCCTGAGGCGGCGACTGCACCGAGGCCGACGCCACCACAGCCGATGATGGCTACTGTGTCTTCCGCCGTGACCCGCCCCCGAGCAACCGCGTGAAAGCCGACCGTCAGCGGCTCGACAAGACACAACTCCTTGATGCTGAGATTGGCGGCGTAGAGCTTGCCTGCGGGTACGGAGATGTATTCCGCCAGCGCGCCGTCACGTTGCACGCCCATGGTCTCGTTGAACTGGCAAGCGTTGGGCCGTCCGCGCAGGCAGGACGGGCACTTGCCGCACTGCGTGTAGGGCGAGAGCGTAACGTTCACCCCGGCTGCGAACTGCGGATGGGTCTTGCTCGATGCAACAACCGTCGCCGCAACTTCATGCCCGAGGATGCGCGGATAGCTGATCATCGGATTCTTGCCGCGGTAGGAGTTCAGGTCGCTGCCGCAGAGGCCCACGCTGCGTACCTGCAGCAGAACTTCATCTCCCGCCGATGCGGGGTCGCTGACCGTACCTACGTTGACTTCGCCAGGCTGTTCGAGGACGAGGGCTTTCATCGGCTAGCTTGCCTTTCCATGGTGCGCGGCCACGATTTCGAGATACTTACGGGCGTTCTCGGTGATCACTTCCGGCTTCCCAGCGCGGATGGCCTTGTTATCGACCAGGTCGCCGCCGACGCCGAGCGCAAATGCCCCCGCTTCGAGGAAACTGGCAGCAGTGGCGAGCGAGACGCCGCCGGTAGGGATCAGTTGTACCTGCGGCAGCGGTGCCTTGAGAGCCTTGAGGTAGCTGGCCCCGCCCATCGCCGAGCAGGGGAAGACTTTCACTGCATCTGCGCCTGCTTCCCAGGCAGTAATGACTTCGGTCGGAGTGAGCCCGCCGGGGAAGACGGCAACATCATAGCGGCGGCAGATCTCGATGGTGCGCAGGTTGAGCGCGGGGCTCACGATGAACTGCGCCCCGGCAAGCATGCAGGCGCGGGCTGTCTCCGGATCGAGCACGGTGCCTGCGCCGATCAGGATGCGGTCGCCTGCTTCCGAGGCAAGGCGGCGGATCGCGTCCACCGCACCGGGAACCGTCATGGTGACTTCGAGCACAGTAACGCCGCCGGCCTCGAGGGCGTAGGCGATCTGAAGAGCTTCTTCTTCGCTGTCGGCGCGTAGGACTGGGACAAGACCGACTTCGCGAATTTTCTTAATGACTGCTGACTTATGCATTGGAACCCCAGGGGCTAAAGCCCCGATGTAATGTGACTTATTGATGTACGGGCTGAAGCCCGTTCCCTTCATCCACCCGAAAATCGCTGAGACCTTACCGCAGCACGCGCGCTGCGCCACCTTTCATCACACGCTCAACTTCAGGCAGCGTGACCATGGTGGTGTCGCCGGGAGTAGTCATGGCGAGAGCCCCGTGAGCGCAGCCGCAATCGACCGCATACTGAGAACCCTGGCCGCTGAGGAACCCGTAAATCAGACCCGAAGCGAACGAGTCTCCACCGCCAACGCGGTCAAGAATTTCAAGGCCGGGCATCGGTCGGGCTTCGTAGAAATTGCCGTCTGCGTAGCAGACCGCGCCCCAGTCATTGACCGTGGCCGTGCGGGCGGTACGCAGGGTGGTGGCGACTACTTTGAAGTTGGGATACTTGGCCACAGCCTGCTCGATCATGCGGCGGAACTTGCTGGTATCGAGCTCGCCAACGTGTGTATCCACCTCGCCCAGCCCTTCGACCTCGAAACCGAGCGACGCGGTAAAGTCCTCTTCATTGCCCAACATCACATCAATCAGCGGAGCAAGCTCGCTGTTCACTTCGAGCGCCCGCGCCTTGCCGCCAATCGACTTCCAGAGCGAGTCGCGGTAGTTCAGGTCATAGCTCACGATGACGCCGTTGCGATGCGCAGCCTCAATCGCTTCCTTGGCTACCAGTGGTGTCGTTTCCGACAGCGCCGCAAAGATGCCGCCAGTGTGAAACCAGCGCGTACCTTCGCGCACAAAAATCTCATCCCAGTCGATCTCGCCGGGCTTGAGCTGGCTGATGGCGGTGTTGCCGCGGTCCGAGCACCCAAGTGCCGCACGCACGCCAAAGCCGCGCTCGGTGAAGTTGAGGCCGTTGCGTACGGTGCGTCCCACGCCGTCATATTTCACCCAGCGGACATGAGATTGATCCACGCCACCCTGGTACATCAAATCTTCGACCAGCCGTCCGACGGGGTTATCGGCCAGCGCGGTAACGATGGCGGAGCGCAGGCCAAAGCAGCGCTTGAGTCCGCGAGCAACGTTGTATTCGCCGCCACCTTCCGAGGCCTGAAAGGTGCGCGTCGTGGCAACGCGTCCTACGCCGGGGTCGAGGCGCAACATGACCTCGCCGAGCGAGACGAGATCCCAGCGCGAAGTTTCTTTGGGCTTCAATACAAGACTCAACTGGATTCCCTTTACTGGTTGACGCCGCTGGCGAGAAAGCCGCCATCGACAGTGATGATTTCGCCGGTGACAAACGAGGCTGCGTCCGAGGCGAGATAGATAGCCGCGCCCACCAGCTCTTCGGTCCTGCCAAAGCGGGCCATCGGCGTGCGCGTCAGGAACTCCTGCCCGCGCGGCGTGCTGTCCAACAGCGTCGAGTTCAGCGCGGTGCGGAAGACACCCGGAGCAATGGCGTTCACGTTGACGCCGTGCTTGGACCACTCCACCGCCAGCGACTTGGTGAGCGAGCCCACGGCTGCCTTGCTGGCTGCGTAGGCAGCCACCTCATTGAGCGCGACAAAGGTCGAGAGCGAAGCGATGTTGACGATGCGGCCATACTTCTTCGCCAGCATCGTCTCGCCGAAGACCTGGCAGCCGCGCAGTGTGCCGGTCAGGTTGGTCTCCAGGATGTGGTTCCAGTCGTCTTCAGCGAAGGTGAGCGTCGGGCCGCGCTTGGTGGTCCCCGCACAGTTGATGAGGATATCGACCTTGCCGAAGAACTCGAGCACCGCCTCGCGCAGCGTCACCAGAGAATCGCGATCCTTCACGTCCGAGGTAAGCGCAAGCGTCTGTCGGCCCTTGGCCTGGATCTCGGCTGCGGTCTTTTCTACCTCTTCGAGGCGGCGTGAGGACGCGACAACATCGGCTCCCGCGTCGGCCAGGCCAAGCGAAAGAGCGTGGCCGATGCCGGTGGTGCCGCCCACGACAACGGCCACTCTGCCGCTGAGATCAAACAAGGATTTGGTCATCTAGATCCTCTGAAAACAATCAGGTTTGAAGTCCAAACAATCGACAACAGCATACATGCCGCAGGCCGGAGCCCGTATTGCGGCGGCTCAAGGTCGACCTAAAGTTATCGTTAACTATAGTAAAGCATGGAATGAGCCTAGGTAGAGGCAAGCCACACAATTGCCTTCCCAGTGTCCACAAGGGCCTCACTTATCCCTCGGCCAATGAGATTGCTGCGTTCACGCCTCTCAGCCCTGGCGCGGATTCCCGACACGACGGGACATGAACCAGATGGGAACTCCCAACACATCGGCTTCAGCCACCACTGTGAACCCGAATTTCTGATAGAACTCAATGTTTGCCCGCCGGTCGGTCTCGAGATACCCAACTTCTCCCAAGGCATCCAGTTGCCTACAGAACGAGTCCAGTAAAGCGCGTCCAATACCCCGGCGCTGGGAGTTGGGTTCGACGGCAACCGGTCCCAGATGCCAGTGGGGCTCCGCAGGATCGCGATGCGCCCAGGCGCCGGTCCACCTCAGGACGCGAGGCGCCGTGCCGAATGGAGTGCCGAACACGACAGCGGGCAGCACGCGAAGCTTTTCGAGAGGACCAGGCTGGCAAAGGCCGGGCCTGGCAACGCCGCAAACTCCAACAAGCGTGCCATCGCAATAAGCGCCGTAAATCATCCCTCTTTGGTGGAGACCAATCAGTACCGGCCGGAAGAACCGCTCCAGCGCGCGGCTGCGGCGCTCCCGGTCCGGTATTGCGAAGGCCCGGACGTGCAAGGGGTTGTCGCACATGGCACGGCCAAGAATCGTGGCTGCTGATCGAAGGTCGATGCGTCGCAGCTGGCGCAGCGTTACCGCGTCGTTGGTCTTCATGCAGATACTCACAAACTCCAATTGGTCCGCCCGATGTTAGGCATCGGTGAGCCTGTTGCCGCAGCGCCCTCGTATGTGCACTCTCTCAAACAGTGCATTATCACGCAGCCGCTAAACCGCAATGCGGTCGAAGGACGCGCTATTTGGCTGCTGTCGGCGGCAACTCGCGGATCTTGATGTTGCGAAAGGAAACAGGAAAGCCGTGATCCTGCAGGTCGATGCAGGTATCGTGCATCCCGGTGAAGTTGGGATAGACCTTGAACTTGCTGTTGGCAACGAGTTCGCGGAACTGCGGGGAATCGCGGTCGTATTCGAGTACCTTGACGCCATTGAGCCAGTGCTCGGCGTGGCTTCCATTCACGACGATACGGGCGGTGTTCCACTCGCCAATGGGATGAATCGGTTTGGTGTGGTCGGCTGTGCCGGCGGCGGGGATCAGGTCGTAGAGAGAGGCGACAGTGCGATCGCCATCCTTGCCGAGCTTGCCGTCGGGATGCACCGCGTCGTCGAGGATCTGATACTCGTACCCGACCGGTGAGCCGGACCCATGTTTGAGGTCCAGGTCAACGACGTAGAGGATGCCGCTGTTGGCTCCGGTCGTGATGCGGAAGTCGACGGAGAGCTCGTAGTTGGCAAACTTGCGAGTAGTAACGATGTCGCCGGCCGCACCGCCTTCTTTTCCGCCAAGATCGGTGGTGGTCAGCAGACCATCCTTGATCACCCAGCCGGACGAGGGAAAAGGCCCGCCGCGCTCACTGCGCCAGCCTGCAGTGGTCTTGCCGTCCCAGAGAAGGCGCCACCCTTGTACCTTCTCTTTCTTTGTAAGGGTGTTAGGAGCCTGCGTGAGAGCTGGGATAGGGGTGCAGATGGCGGCGGTGAGGAGCAGAGACACGAGGATCTGGGTGCGCAAGTTCATAGGTCACCACGATACTTGGCGCAGATTGTGTTGGGTAGTGGTTTCAAGTGGGTAGCTGGTTTTCGGATTGTCTAAAACACTCGCAACGCCGCAAGGCTGATTGTTCAATGCTCGAGGCGTGCGTTGGCCTGTTCTCGCGATTCGAGAGTAATAGCTTTTGCGACGAGTAGAGGCAATCCGATATATCGAAACGAATTGGTATCTCTTCGTAAAGCAATTGGTCTGTCTACGCCCGGTCCAGAAGCTCAGTGTGATATTTCGGGGCGACTGCCTTTGCCTTCTGTAGAAACTCGGCCATCTGTTTCCGGTCGAGCCTGGGTGGCGGCGTGGTGCGCGTCGCGACAGGAACTCCGACTTCAAGGATGAACCGGTCATGCCCCGCTGGAGAGCAGATGCAGAGCATCCGGACAGGGCTTGAGGATGCGTTGTGAAATTGGTGAGGAGCATTGGACGGAACGTTGACCGTGTCCCCGGCCCGAACGATGAACTTCTCTCCGCGGAAGGTCACCTCCAACTCGCCGTCAATGATGGTGAAAGTCTCTTCAAAGTCGTGACGATGCGGCCCCGGCCCGCCGCCGGGTGGCACATGCATGTCAATCACGCAGAAGCGATTGCCGGTATCTTTGCCGGCGATGGTGATCGTGTACGTGTTTCCGACCATACCGATATGCTGGGCTGTCGGACTATCCACCTGGGTAAGAGCCAAGGCGCGGCTGAGATCGTCGGCAGGCAATGCACCGGTCTTGCTTGTTGTCTCTGGCATTTGATTTCCTCTTCACGGTTTCGGTTGGTCCTGCAAACGAATCGTGCCCGCAAGAGCGTTCGCTACAAAATTCCCACGACAAGAATCGCGAAAGCTATCGTGAGCAGGACAACACGCCAGCGGTGATGCATATCCCATTTGCTCCGGTAGGCCTTCCAACCGGCAGGCGGAGTGGACTTCTCCCAGGAAGCAATCCGGTTGTTGATCGGCACGAGGGTCGTGATCGTATACATAATCACCAGCATCCACAATATAGCCGAAGCAGCGAACCAGATTGGTAGAATCCCAGACTGACGCCATTCAATGATTGCTTCGGCTAAGATGAGCAAGAAGCCAATGGCGTACCAAAACGGCATGACAGTCCCCAGTACGCGAGCCAGGGCGCTTGCGGCCGGCAGGTGAACCTCATCCGGGAGTTTATCGAGCGTGGGATGAATGAACACAGCGATCGCCAGTTCACATCCAACCATCAACCCAGCGACGAGTATTGCGACAACATTCAAGACTTCCATGATGATTCCTCCACGACCAGCACCTGCGGTTGAGTCACGGCTACTTCTTTCTTAGAAGAAACGCTGCAACGATCATCATGTAAAGCGCTGTTCCCCAGTGGATGAAGATGGGCGGCGCAAAGCCAAGATGAGCCAGAATGACCAACCCGTCGCCGACCGGAATGAAAATCGCAAGGGCGAAGAGGATTGCGGTGGTGCGCCGGTCTCCCCGAAGAAGAAACGTCAGGACGACGAGACCCGAGAAGATGTCGCGAATTCCCTTGACCCACATGAAGGGAAAGGCAGCGGGGTCGTGGATCGGAATGCCGTAGGCCGTTGAGGCTCCAACCGGGTTGAGGATGAAGTTGATGCCAATTCCGATGATAGCGACCGGTATCAAGAGGGTGAACCAGAAGAGCGGTGAATTGATTTTCAAAGTCGAACCATCTGCGGAACTGACGAAGCTTGCTGTCGTGTTCATTTCTCTTCTCCGTGTTGCATTTTGTTAGAAAATCTAGCAACGCTATAAATGATGCGGCATTGCGTGGTCGGATGCAAGAACATTCGTAAATGATTTAATCTCCGGTAGAAGTTCTAGCAATGCTATAATCATAGCCAATGGAAACAACACTTGTGCCGAACCGGCTTGCGGAGCGAAAACAGCGTGACAGAGAGGCCCGCCGGGCACAGATTCTCAGTGCCGCACGGCGGATAGCGGAGTCGGAAGGCTGGCCCAGCGTCACCGTTCGTCGGCTGTCCGACGAGATCTCCTACAGCCAACCCGTCTTGTACGCTCATTTTGGAAGCCGCGAAGGAATTCTTGCTGCGGTGGCTATCGAGGGTTTTCAGGAGATCGGTCTGGCTTTGGAAAAGGCACGGAAGCGGGCCAAGCCTGGAAAAACGGTCGAATCAGTCGCAACCGCCTATCTGGAGTTCGCCGCGTCTTCACCGGCACTCTACGAGGTGATGCTCTCGCTCAGCCTGAGCATACCCTTCGCTCACGCGGCCACTCCTCCAGAACTCCGGTTCGCATTCGCACAACTCATGGAGCTATTTCAAGGACACGGCTCGAAGCCGGAGGTCCTTTCGGAACTCTTCTGGGCAGGCCTGCACGGAATCGCAGACCTCACAAGGACGAAGCGATTTCCCGCCAGTCGTCAGAAAGAACGCATAAGAATGCTCGTCGAGCTCTTCACTTTGGCGAGTTGACGCGGAACAGCTTCTCAAAGCACGACAACTTTGAAGATTGCTATCGTCTTACAGCTAATCAAGCGAGAGGATCCCTCAAACTTGCGCTTTTGGACTGGTGCCAAATCGCCAATGTGCTCATCGAGGATAGGTTGTATCCGTCACATGTAAACAATCTTTAACCTGGATCCGAGATGCAAAGTGGAGCGGTGTTCCGACGCGGTCAGTCGCGGCCGCGGAAGCGGCTGATCTGGCGGCGGTCGCGCTTGGAGGGTTTGGCGGCTGGCATTCCTTCGAGTGCGTAGAGGGCTTTCTGCGCGGCGGCCAGCTCCAGCCTGCGTGTCCGGCTGGCTTCGGTTTCGCGAAAGAGCGTCTGGGCGACGGCGGCGGGGCCGCGCATTTCGCTGAGCAGCAGCACTTCGATCTCGAACTCGGCAGCCTCGTTCTTGATGCGCAGCATATCTCCCACGCGCACGTCGCGGGCAGGCTTAGCCTGGATGTCGTTGGAGTGGATGCGGCCAAGATCGCAGGCCTTCGAGGCCAGCGCGCGTGTCTTGAAGAAGCGCGCCGCCCACAGCCACTTGTCCATGCGAACAGTCTCGCGTTCGGTTGCCATGCTTCTATTTTCTTACACTCTGGCCGCGTCGCACGGGTCCGCCGAGTAGCTCAAAAAAATCTGCGGCCAAGTTGCGTTTGATTATTCGCTTTGGTGCATAATCGCAATACGCAACATTTGGGTTCGCACGCAAAGGGAAAATAAATACCCCTCCCCCATCCCATTCTCCAAAGTTTCGTCCAGCGAACTTGAAGAGCAACCCAATGCGCTTCCTCTTTCCCGTAGCGTTCATTTCGCAGCGGGAATTTCTCCGTTCAGATAGGTTGCCAGCCACTCCGTCCAGCGCCGGTAAACGTCGCGGGCGCGGATAGGATCAGCAGGACTGTGGCCCGGAACCGGAAACGCGACGAACTTGACCGGAATGTTGTTGTCTTTGAGCGCGTGGTAGAGTTTGTAAGCCTGCGTCGTCGTCACGCGCCAGTCGCCGACATCCGACATGATCAGCGTAGGAGCCTTGATGCGCCATGCATACGTGATCGGCGACTGCTCTGCATAGGTCTTCAAATTGTCGCCAACAAAGGGCGAGGGACCGTAGTTAGCCGCGCGCTGAATGTTGTTATCGCTCAGCGTGTACTGATCGACGAGATCGGTAACCGGAGCTCCGGCGACGGCAACCTTCCAGACAGTCGGGTAGTTGCCGATCAGCCATGAGGTCATATAACCGCCATAAGACCAGCCGCTAACAGCGATCTTCGTCTCATCCACAATGCCCCGCTTTTCGAGCATGGCGATGCCGGCCATCACGTCGCGTCCAGGACCAGCGCCAGCGTCCTTCACGATGGCGGACTTGAAGGCATTGCCCTGGTGATTGCTGCCGCGATAGTTCGGCTCAAAGACCAGCCAGCCCTTTGCGGCAAAGATCTGTGGCCCCATGGATAAGCTTTCAAACGAAGCCGAGGAAGGTCCGCCGTGAATGTAAAGGACAAGAGGATATTTCTTGCCGGCTGTGTAACCGACAGGATAGGTAAGGATGCCGTCGACGTCGAACTTGTCGCTCTTCCAGTGAAATGTTTCAGGCTTGGCGAGTTCGACGCCGTCGGTCACGGTTTGCAGATGGGTGAGTTGGACTGGCGACTGGCCAGGCTGCGGCGCATAGAACAGCTCCGGAGCATGCGCGACATCGGTGGCCGTGAAGGCGATCGCTCCGCTTTTTGCCACGTCGATGGCCGATGGGTTGAGATTGCCAATGTCGATTTTGGTGGCTTTGCCGCCGATGGGTTGAAGCCATACTGCAGGGTGCGTGCCATCCGGGCCGGTGAGCACGAGTGTCTTGTTGTCGGCGAGCCACGCTGCGGGAGACACGCTGCGGTCGAGCGCGAACGCTGCGTCGCTTCCTGTGCCTCCAGCCGTGGGAACGACGTAGGCAGCTTCTTCGTTGCTGGGCTTGCCGTCGCGAGGATAGGCGTATGCGACGAGCTTGCCATCGGGCGAAAGCACGGGGTTTGACTCCTCGGTCGTGGCGGTCGTGAGGCGGTGAACCTTGCCGGAACCCAGATCGAGCATCTGCAGGCGTGTCGAGTCGGTGTCGCCGCTGAGTGGGGAGTCAGCGCTGACGAAGAGCAGCGACTTGCCGTCGGGAGTGAAGCTGAGCTGTGATGGAGGGCCGGAGGGCGCGAAGTTGTTGGGAAGAGACCAGTTGCCGGAGGTGAGGCGTTTGGCTTCGCCGCCTGACGCTGGAGCCAGCCAGATGTGGGTTGGAAGGGCGCGGGATCGTTCGAGGTAGCTGTTGTCGCCTACTTCGAAGGCGTCCTCGAACTTGGCTTCGTCCTTCTTCTCGGGAGCTTCGTCTTCGGCGGCGTAGGCGAGGGCTGCGCCGTCAGGGCTCCACGCGAGCAGGCTGATGGAGGTCTTCGCATGGGTGAGTTGGAACGCGTCGCCTCCATTCAACGGCAGAATGAATATCTGTGTCTTTTTGTTGTCGCCTTCGGCCAGGAACGCGATGCGGTCGCCAGTGGGAGACCAGCGCGGTGAGCCGACTTTGAGCCGGTCGTGGGTCATCACGCGCAATTGCTTGGTGGCGATATCGATGAGGTCGATTTCCGCGTCGTAGCGGTCTTCTTTCAGATTGGCGCGCGCCACGGTTATAGCGATGGTCTTGCCATCGGGAGAGATGCGCGGGTCGGAGATACGGACGACTTTGGGCAGGTCGTCGGCGGAGAGACGGCGCAGTTGGGCATTGCCGCTGATCAAGAGTGCGACGGGCAAGAGGAGACTGGACAGTGTGATGACTGCTCTGTTCAAGGTAAGACTCCCGGTATGAATTTTCTTTCTCTTGCGGTCTGGTCTTTGCCGATGCTCATTCGTTGAGTTTGACTGGCGGCTCCGTGGGGATAGCGATCCGTTGTCGGGTGTTGCTGAATTGCTTATAGCCGGTGACTTTCCCTGCGCCGTCGCGAACAAAGGTGACCTCGTCGGCCTCACTGCCATCTTCACGGACAACGCGGAAGATGTCGCCGCCCTTAGGCTTGAGGAAGTACATGGCTTCGGCGGGATTGGCGTTCGGGAGCTGCAGGACGGCAAGTCCGCTTGCCCATGGAAGCACCAGCATCTCTGCTCCCCATGGCTGGCTGGAGTAGTGACCGGCAAAGGCCTCCAGATCGACACCAGTGGCCGGTGCGGGAGCTTTGAACGCGTAGCCTTTGCGCTTGTCGAGCAGGCCAAAGACAGCATCCGCCCAGGTGCCAGGGTGCTCCGCGCCGGTTTCCATAGCGATCACGGCAAGCTCGTCCTGCGGGCGAAGCTCAAGCGTGGTGTGATAGCCGGGGCAGTCGCCGGAGTGGCCGACGTAGGTATGGTTGTCGCGATGCACAACGGTGAAGCCGAGGCCCCAGGAGGTCTTCCAGTTGGGGTCCATGAACTGGACGCGCTGCATCTCGCGCAGGGTGGAGGCTCTTAGGATTTCCGGCTTGCCGGTGCGCAGCAGGCGGAACTGCCAGGAGGCGAACTTGCCGAGGTCTTCGACGGTGGAAGTGTATCCGGCGGCGGGCGTGATGCCGCGGGCGTCGAAGGCCTTCAGCTGCTCGCGAGTACCGTCGCGCTGGATCGCACCGAAGCCGACGGCAAGGCGCTTGCCGTAGAGGTCCATTGGCAGGAATGGGTGGGTGTCTCTCAAGCCGAGCGGGTCGAGGACGTGGGTCTGTGCGTATTTCGCGTACTTCTCGCCAGAGACGGCTTCGACGGTTTCGCCGACCAGCGTAAGGCCGAGGTTACTGTACTGGAAGTAGCGCTCGGACGGATAGAGCATAGTCTGCGTTCCGATGACTTTACGGACTTCTTCCTGGGTGGGGAAGGGATAGTCTGGGCCGGACCAGTAGGGCTCGTCGGACTCGCGGGGTAGGCCGGAGGAGTGCGTCAGCAGGCCGCGCAGTGTGACGGGAACGGTGTCATCCGTGACCGGCTTGAGCTTGGCCCAGGGCAGATAAGTAGTCAGCGGCTCGTCGAGACGGACTTTACCGGATTCGTACATCTGCATGAGCGAAACCGAGGTGAATAGCTTCGAGATGGAGCAGATGGAGTAGAGCGTTTGCGGCGTGGCGGGGATGGAATGGTTAGCGTCGATAGTGCCGTAGCCCTTGGCCCAGATGAGGCTGTCACCGGAGACGACGCCCGCGGAGATGGCTGGAATGTGCTGGTAGACCTGCACGCTGTCGAGCCAGGCATCGGCGATACGGAGGGCTTCAGCGCGTTCTCGCGACTTGGTTTCAGCCTCTTTCGAGGCTTGAGCGTTGGCGAAATTTGCGGTGGCGAGCAGTAGGAAGGCGAGGGTAAGAGCTTGTTTCATGAGGAGTTCTCGCTTTAAGGAGAGTTTCGACAGGAATGTGAGTAGTCTACGGCAGGGCGTAGGGCTCCAAAGAAATTTTTGCAAGACCGAGAATCCGGGGAACTTGCGAAAAGGTGGTTGCGTAAACCTGCGCAAGGGAGTAGAACATCTACATCATCATGTAGAGGTTCTACAGCCTATGGCAACGAAGGACAACTATCAAAACCGGATCGAACTGGTGCAGGGAACGCTGGACATGCTCATTCTGAAAACACTGCAGTGGGGAGAACAGCATGGTTATGGCGTGAGCCAAGCGATTCGCGCCACTTCGAACGAAGTGCTGCAGGTTGAGACCGGGTCGCTCTATCCAGCGCTGCACCGGCTGGAGCGGCAGGGCTGGGTGAAGTCGGAGTGGAAGAAGAGCGACAGCAACCAGCGAGCGAAGTTCTACAAGATCACGGCGCTGGGCAAGAAGCAACTGGCGGCGGATTACGAGCGTTGGGGCAGGATGGTGGCGACCATTGAAGCCATCATGTCGGCAAAGGCGAGCGAAGCATGAGTCCTTTTGGTTTAGGCAGGCGCAAGGCGGAGTTGCAGGAAGAAATCGACAGCCATCTGAGGATGGCTGTGGCCGACCGGGTGGCTCGTGGCGAGTCTCCGGCGGAGGCAAGGAGAGCGGCGATGCGTGAATTTGGCAATGTACCGATGGTGGCGGATGTGACGCGGGAGCGATGGGGATGGCTGCGTATGGAGCACCTGGTGCAGGACCTGCGCTATGCGCTGCGCACGCTGGGCCGGGATCGCGGATTCACCGCGGTGGCTGTGATCATTCTGGCCCTAGGGATTGGTGCGAATATCACTGTGTTCAGCGTGGTGCGAACGCTGATGTTGCGGCCGCTGCCGTTCTCTGATCCTGACCAGCTTGTTTGGATTACGCCGCCGGATGCCGGGCACAATCTCTCCGCTGCTACGTATTCGGCAGATGCTTATGAAGACCTGCGCGCCATGAACCATAGCTATAGCGATGTGACGGGATACTATGCTTTCTCCTCACCGGATAACCTGCGACTCACGGGCACTGCAGATCCCAAGCCAGCGACAGATATCTCGGTAGCAGGAAACTTCTTCCACATGCTTGGTGTGACGCCGGTGCTTGGGCGCACCTTTACGGACGAAGAGACACGAACCGGCGGCGTGGTGCTGCTAAGCTATGCGTTCTGGAAGACTCAATATAACGGCGATCCATCGATCGTCGGAAAAAAGATATCACTCAATGACAAGCCGATTTCTGTTGTCGGCGTCTTACCTGAAGGCTTCGATTTCGGTGCGGTCTTCTCCCCAGGTGAGAAGGTCGACATGTTCGATCCTGTGGTGATGAACGACATTCGCCAGCAGGGAAATACGCTTACCATGATTGGCCGCATGAAGCCGGGAGTAACGATTCAGCAGGTGCGGCAGGAAGGCAAGGAACTCTTCCCTAAGTTTTACTGGCAAAAGGCGCAGCCGTTATCGATACATGCTTACAAGGATGCAGGCTGGGCTTTACCACTGAAGGACTATGTCAGTGGATCTCTCAGGCGGTCTCTGGTCGTACTGTGGTGCGCTGTAGGCGCGATTCTGCTGATCGTTTGCGTGAACCTCTCGAATCTGATGATGGCTCGCGCAGCCACGCGAACGAAGGAGTTTGCACTGCGCATTTCGCTTGGCGCACGCCGCTGGCGGCTGATCAGGCAGATGCTGACGGAGAGCCTGGTGCTCTCGGCTGCGGGTGCTGCCTTGGGGCTCGCGCTGGCGTACGGCGCTTCCTACTGGCTTGCGCATCAGGGATCGATCGCGCTGCCATTGATGAGCAGCGTTCGCGTGGACGGTGTGGTGCTCGCATGGACATTGGGAATTACGTTGCTCGTGGGTCTTCTCTTTGGCTTTGTGCCCGCACTTAAGCTTTCAGGCACCAATATTCAGGAATCATTGAAGGACTCCGGACCGGGCACCAGCAGCGGGCGCAAGCATGAGCGTCTGCGCACGGTGCTGGTGATTGCCGAAGTCGCGATGGCCTGCGTGCTCATCGTTGCTGCGGGGCTGCTGTTACGCAGCTTTCTGCACGTGATGGATATCGATCTTGGCTTCGAACCGAGCCACTCGGCTGCCATGGCGATCGATACGCCTAACTCCATCGATAAGCCGGAGAAGCTCAACGCATTCCTGTCTGAAATGCAGCGGCGAGTTGCTGCTTTGCCGGGTATCGAAGCTGTCGGCATCACGGACAATCTGCCCTTGCTGCGTAACCGCGGCTGGGGTGCTCCAGAGCCTAAGGGACGGCCTTATCCTCCGGATGAAGGCCACGGAGCTTTTGTCTACATCATCTCGCCCGGATATATCGCGTCAATGGGGATGCGGCTGCATGGACGCGACTTCGCCTGGTCGGACAATGACAAGACTGAGCTGGTCATGATCTTAAATAAGTCGGCGACAGATTTTATGTGGCCGCACCAGGATCCGGTGGGCCGCGTCGCCGTTCTACAGGGGCACGACATTCGAGTCATCGGGGTGATCGACGATGTGCATGAGAGCGCAGTTGAGGGCAAGATTGGCTGGCAGATGTACCTGCCTATCACGCAGTCCTCTGTGTGGGGGCCGGGCAGCCTTTCGCTGGTAGTGAAGTCGCGTCAGTCTGTGGCGTCGTTGAGCAGCAGCATCCTTAGCACCATTCGCACCATGAATCCCGGGCAGCCTTCTTCGGAGTTCCAAACGATGCAGGGGGTGGTGGATCATGCAGTATCGCCGCGGCGATTCTTCGCTGTGCTGGTGGGTATCTTTGCCGGGTTGGGGCTGATCCTGGCATCGCTTGGCATCTATGGCGTGATCTCTTATTCGGTGACGCGACAGACGCAGGAGATTGGCATTCGCATGGCCCTGGGCGCAACACGCGAACGGGTGCAGTCGGCGATTATCGGCAAGACGCTGCGCATGGCGCTCATCGGCGTTGTGATCGGGACCGTGGCTTCGTATGCTGTGGCTGGGGCGATCAGCGCGTTGCTCTTCGGTACGCAGCCTTCCGATCCGCTTACCTTTGCCGGAACAGTTGGGCTGCTGCTGGTTGTGGCTTTCCTCGCGGGCTTTCTGCCTGCGCGAAGAGCTGCACGCATTGAGCCGATGGTGGCGCTGCGCAGCAACTGATTCCTATGCGAAACGATCTACGGCCATGCGTTGAGTCTCAACGTATGGCCGTAGGTATTTGTAGCCTTTGAGATCTTTGCTTTGTGACGAAGATCCCGTAGAGAACAAGCTGCCACCATGCCACCGCAATGAAAGCACATATCGCAGCTCCGATCATGCCTTCCCGAGATTCGCGATGCACGAGTAGAAACGACCACGCGAATGCGCAGAATGTGGCAATCACGGATATGAATGCGATGCGTTGGGATCTCTGTGTCGAGGAGAGTCGTGGCGCCAGGTTGTTACCGCTGTCGGATGTGCGGTACCAGCGCGCGAACCATATCGCCAGCACGGCTATTCCGATGAGAGAGCTGCAGTGTTGAAAGAGCTTGTAATAAGCGATCTGCCTGCCGAACGGCATGGCCACTGTCTGGTTAAGAAACGGCCAGTGTTGTGCGAGCCAGCTTGTGGGATGGGTGAATGAGTCCCACGCGATATGGGTGGCGATGCCGGTCAAAATCGAAAGGAGGATCAGCAGAAACCGTTTTGCGTCGTTGAACTGAAACTGTGACAGGTAAGGATTCACCTTGCGCTGTAACGCATCGGGCAACACTTCGCAGAAGGGCCGTTTCACATAGGTGTGAAAGAGCCACAGCACCAGCAGAGCTAAGGGTAGGGAAAGCACGAAGGCACCGGGCAGAGTGTGTCCGTATCCACCTCCGGGAGCGAGGCGAAGGAAGTATTCGAAGTCAGGTGCAAAGGTGCCGATGACGAGTGCAGAAGTCAGCAACGGCAGGCGGCGAAGAGGCAGGGCGGCTGCGGCGTGGGCTGGCGTGAAAGGCACGCTTTCAGTATCTAACGAATCAGAGGCCGGCGCGGCTATCTACTTCGCTGTGAAGATGAGGAAGTAGTCCTGGCCGTCGGTCTTGGTGAAGTCGTACATGCCGACTCGTTTGTAGCCGGCCTGGGACATTTCGCGTTCGACCACTTCGGGCATGATGCCGTGGTCGGTGCCGTTGCCGTTGCGGTCGATGATGCCGATCTTGGCGCCGGGCCGGAGCGCTGCTTTGAGCTTCATCATGAGCGGGATGGGCTTTGCGAACTCGTGGTAGGTCTTGAGGATCAGGACTGCGTCGACGCTGGTACCGGGGATTTCGGTGTCGGTGACCGTGCCGAGGATGGCGTGGATGTTCGAGAGTTTCTCGCGTTCGGCACGCTGCGTGATGTAGTCGACGGCTTCGGGGTTGATGTCCTCGGCATAAACAGTGCCCTCGGCGCCGACGCGGGCCGCGGCACGTACCGTGAACCAGCCTGATCCAGCGCCGATGTCGGCGACTGATTTGCCGGGTGTGATTCCGAGCAGGTCCATCACGCGATCGACGTGAAGCTTCTGGTCGCGGTCGGGGTATTCGAAGATGGAAAGGTCGCCGGCGTAGGGAGTGCTGGTCGGGCGCTGCTTCTGGTTCGTGGCTTGGCTTGCGGCATGGATTACGACTTTTCCCGCTACGGAGCCGGCGATGAGGCAAAGCAAAAGTGCGAATCCGATCCGTACGGGTCTTTGCATGGCGATTTCCCTCATTTCTAATTTTGCGGCATAGCTCGCTTATGACTTCACAAATCGCATCGACGCGGAGTTCATGCAGTAGCGCAGGCCGGTGGGTTGCGGGCCGTCGGTGAAGACGTGGCCGAGGTGGCCGTCGCAGCGGGCGCAGAGAACTTCCGTGCGGTCTTCGCCGAGGGAGCGGTCATCCTTCGAGGCGACGTTTTCTTTGGCAATGGGAGCCCAGAAGCTGGGCCAGCCGGTGCCGGATTCGAACTTGGTCTCTGAGCTGAAAAGCGCCGTGTCGCAGCAGATGCAGCGATAGATGCCCTTGGCGTGCTCTTTCCAGGTAGCGCCGGAATAGGGCATTTCGGTGTCGGCGTGGCGGGCGATGTTGAAGGAGTTGGCGCCGAGCTGCTGGAACCATTCGCCGTCGGTCTTCACGATCTTGGCTACTTCCGTCTTGCCGAGCTTCTTGCCGTCGTCGCTGAAGTTCACGATGGTGACCATGCCGGGGGTTCCATTGACCTTCGTGCTGGCTTCGAGGCCGGGCGGCTGGATCGTTTTCAGTACCAGAAAGCCTCCGACGCCGAGCGCGGTGCTGCCGAGGAAGATGCGGCGTGTGGTCTTGCTCGAGCGATTGTCCCTGGCTACGTCGGAGTCGAACATTGTTTCCTCCCGTGGCCGCGCCATTGCGGGCGACCTGCAGGTTCGATGCCTTGCTGCACAGAAGGTTACAGCTTGCGAACGGGGTTGGCAAAAGCCATGTTGATGCCAGGAAATCGCGCTGGATGGCGATCGGGACAGGCGGGGAGTTCCGGTGCGGCAGCCAAAGGCGATACCCTGAGAAGGAATGCTTTCTCTACAAAATGCGGGCAAGCGGTTTGGGCCGCGAATTCTCTTTACGGACGCCAACTGGCTGATCACGTCGCAGGAAAAGACGGCGCTGGTCGGGGCCAACGGCACCGGCAAATCGACCCTGATGAAGGTTTTGGCCGGTCTGGAGCAGTTGGACTACGGGCAGATGCAGCTGACGCGCGGTATGTCCATTGGATATCTGCCGCAGGAGGGGTTGAGGCTGAGCGGGCGCTCGGTCTTCGACGAGTGCCTGTCGGTTTTTGATGAACTCCGCGATATGGAGGTGGAGATCGAGCGGCTGGCTGGCTTGATGAGTACGCTCGACCATCAGGGCTCGGAGTACACGGCGGCTGCGGAGCGTTACTCGACCTTGCAGGGGCGCTTTCACGCACTGGACGGCTACGCGCTGGATGCGCAGGTGGGTGCTGTCCTGACCGGGCTTGGCTTTTCAAAGACAGACTGGGCGCGGCGGACGGAGGAGTTTTCGGGCGGATGGCAAATGCGGATAGCGCTGGCCAAGCTGCTGCTGGCCCGGCCAAATCTGCTGCTGCTGGACGAACCGACCAACCATCTTGATCTGGAGACGCGCAACTGGCTGGAGACGTATCTTCGCACCTATCCGTTTGGCTACATTCTCATCTCGCATGACCGGTATTTTCTGGATGTGACGGTGGATCGCACGGTCGAGATCTGGAACAAGAAGCTGCAGATCTACGCAGGCAACTACACCAAGTATCTGAAGCAGAAGGAAGACCGCAAGGCGCAACTGATTGCCGCGTACAAGAACCAGCGGGAGCAGATCGAGCATCTCGAGGCGTTCATTACTCGCTTCCGCGCGCAGGCTACCAAGGCCAAGCAGGTGCAGTCGCGGATCAAGGAGCTCGAAAAGATCGAGCGCATCGAGATTCCCGAGGAAGAGCCGGTCATTCACTTCAGCTTTCCGCAGCCTCCGCCTTCGGGCAAGACCGTGGTGACGGTGCAGAATCTCGCCAAGAGCTACGGTGAAAAAGAGATTCTGAAGGGCGTCAACTTCACCATCGACCGCGGTGATCGTGTTGCGATGGTGGGGCACAATGGCGCGGGTAAATCGACGCTGATCCGGCTGCTGATGGGGATGGAAGCTCCGACTTCGGGTTCGGTGCAGCTTGGGCATAACGTGATCCCCGAGTATTTTGCACAGGACCAGTACAAGGTGCTGGACCCGACTGCTCGGATGCTGGACGACATCAGCAAGGCGGCGATCAAGGTGCCGGAGCTGGCGCTGCGTTCGCTGCTGGGCTGCTTCTTATTTTCCGGCGACGATGTCTTCAAGCCGCTGGGGGTGCTTTCGGGTGGCGAACGCAACCGCTTTGCGCTGGCGCGGATACTGGTTTCGCCTTCAAACTTCCTGCTGCTCGATGAGCCTACGAACCATCTGGACATGCGGGCGAAGGACGTGCTGCTGGAGGCAATCGAATCCTTCACCGGCACGGTGATCTTTGTTTCGCATGACCGGTATTTTCTCGACCGGCTGGCGACGAAGGTGCTCGAGGTCAAAGATGGCGGCGTGCTGGTGTATCCAGGCGGCTTTGCCGACTATATGCGGGATCAGGAGGAGGCTGCTGTAGGCAAGACTCCGGCAGCATTGCCGGCCAAGGTTGCTCCGGCTGTTTCCGTCGCCGCGCCGGCTGCTGCCACGAACGGCGCGGTCGTACCTACAGACTCGGCAGGCAAGGATCGCGTTAAGAAGCTGAACCCCATCAAGCTGAAGCAGATGGAGGAGCGCTGCGCATTTCTTGAGGAAGAAGTGCCGCGCCTCGAGGCTTCGATTGCACATACGGAAGGCGCGCTGGGCAATTTCGTCTCCGTCGGGGAGACGGAGCGGCAGTCGAAGTTGCTCGATGATCTGCGCAAGCAACTCGCTGACTCTACCGCCGAGTGGGAAGAGCTCATGATGGCGCTGGATGAGCAGTGATCACTTTCTTAGAAATTGGGAACGATTCCATTTACAGTAGTCAGAACATAGCGCGATGTTGCTTAATGAGGACATCGCAGCATGCAGCGTTCAAGGGGTAAGGTATGGATCGCAGGCAATTTCTAGGGGCTGCTTCGGCGGCGGTAGCGGCTGGGGCACTGAAGCCGGCAAGGACGTTTGCGGCGGCGAAGCCGCTGAAGCCAATGGAACTGGGTCTGCTCATCGTTCCGTTTGGCGCGCCGGAGGAGAAGTTTCGTGTGCTGAAGGAACTCGGCCTGACCAACTGCTTTCTCTCGCTGGACGGCTACATCAACGGGTTTACGCCCGCGGTTGTGAGTCAGTTCCGCGGGCTGATGGAGAAGTACGAGATCACGGTCACGACGGTCGAGGTTGTTCGTCCGGAGCCGCTGAAGTGGAATTTCCTCGAAGGACCGTCCACGATCGGTCTCGTCCCGCCCAAGTATCGCGAGGCACGCATGGACGCGCTGCGGCAGGTCTCCGATTTTGCCAGGCAGCTAGGCGTGACGCAGGTGCAGACGCACTGCGGCTTTATTCCTGAGGACCCAGCTGATCCGCTCTACCCCGGCGCAGTGGAGGCGATTCGTTCCGTAGCGAAGCATTGCCAGGGCAACGGGCAGCATTTCCTGATGGAGACAGGGCAGGAAACGCCGACGACCATGTCGCGCATGATTCGCGACGTCAACATGTCGAATCTTGGCGTGGGGCTGGACACGGCAAACGTAATTCTCTATGGCAAGGCCAATCCAGTGGATGCAGTCGAGATCCTCGGGCCGCACATCCGCGCTATCCATGCCAAGGACGGTAAGTGGCCGACGAACCCGAGCGAACTGGGTGAAGAAGTGCTGATTGGTAAGGGGCTAGTCAACTTCCATGAGGTTTTCACCCGCTTGCACAAGGTCGGGTACACCGGCGCTGTGACTATTGAGCGCGAGACTTCCGGGCCGCAGCAGATTGAGGATGTGCGTGCTGAAAAGATCTATCTGCAGCGCATTCTGAACGAAGTACTGGCCAGCTAATTTACCTTCCTGTTCGCGAAAGAGGAACCATGAATCGTCGGCAATTTGTTCAGAGTACGGCTGCAACGGGCGTGATGATTTTGAAGCCCAGCACTGTTTTCGGCTACCAGGCAAACTCGGCAGTGCGCCATGCGCTTTTGGGCTGCGGCTCGCGCGGGACCTCGGTGGCGACTTCGTTTGCGCAGAATACTTCCGCGCAGGTGGTTGCTCTGGCGGATATGTTCGCTGACAACCTGGCTGCCGGCAAGGAGCACTTCAACAAGGTCAACACCGACCTGGGCCATGCGCCGATTGCCGATAAGCTGACCTTTCGCGGGCCGCATGCGTTTGAAGAGCTTGCCGCTTCGCCGGATGTGGACCTGATCCAGATTTCTACTCCGCCGTTTTTTCATGTGCAGCATCTTGAGGCTGCCGTTGCGTCGGGTAAGCATGTGTACTGCGAAAAGCCGGTGGGCATCGACGTGAAGCAGGCCAAGCATGCGCTGGAGATCGCCAAGCGCGTGAAACCGACGCAGAGCGTGGACGTGGGCTTTCAGTGCCGCAACGCCCCGCCGATTGCGGCGATTGCGGAGAAGATCAAGGCCGGGGACCTGGGCAAGCTGGGCCAGGTCGTGGGCTACTACAACGCTCCGGCTTCGCTCGAAAAGGTGCGGGCCGGGGCTTCTGAGGACGAGCATCGTCTGCGCAACTGGCTCTGGTACAAAGCCCTTTCCGGGGACATTCTCGTAGAGCAGAACATCCACATCATCGACCTTTCGAACTGGATGCTGGGGATGCACCCGGTGAAGGCTACGGCGACGGGCGGCCGCACTGTGCTGACCCATGTGGGCGACTGCTGGGATACCTATCGTGTGGACTTCGAGTATCCCAACGGAGTGCATCTTTCGTTTGCCTCAAAGCAGTTTGGCAGTTATGGGCTGTTTGAGGCAGGGCTGAAGTTCTTCGGCGCAGACGGATATGGCACGGTGCCATATGCGGGGCCAGTGCAGATCGGCGGCGCGAAGGAATGGGCGTGGAACGATCCGGAGGCGGCGACGGCGCAAGGCAAGTTTGCGGCGAATGGGGCCTTCTCGGACAACCTGAAGTTTGCGGACCGCGACAAGGAACGGACCTTTATCGAGAGCATCACTTCGGGGAAATGCCACAACGAGATCGCTGCCGGAGTGGAAACGGCGCTAAGCTGCATGCTGGGACGTATGGCCGGTTATCAGAAGCGCGAAGTGACGTGGGAAGAGTTGCTGGCTCATGGCGAGACTTACGAACTGGGCATGAACGTCGAACAGTTCGCGTAGGACAGTCGCGTAGGACAGTCGCGTAGAGCAGCTGCGCAGAGCAGGCTAAGCTTCTGCCTGGCGGCGCTTGCGGTATTCGGCTACCTTATGCCGGTTACCGCAGGTGGCCATGCTGCACCAGCGCCGGTGGTGCGACTTTGTCCTGTCGTAGAACCACAGGACGCATTGGTCGCTCTCACAGCGACGCACAAGGCTGAAATCTCCATGCGTTAGAAGTTCTGCGGCAGACTCTGCCAGTGGCGCCAGGATTTCCTCAGCCGATCGCTGCTTCCATTTGCGGCTTAGCTGCAGCGATCCGTCTTTCATGGCTTTCAGTTCGAGGTGGCTCCGTGCCTCGGTGAGGTAACGGTTCAGCTTGTCTGGATCGATCTGCTTTCCAGCTTCTCGTTTGGCAACGAGGCCGCGAATGACTTCGCGAAGCTCGCGTGCCGCTTCCAGGAGCGTGCCAGGCTTCCATTTCGCGGAAGCCTCGTCGACTTGCCAGCCCTGCGTCTTGAGCCACAGGACTACATCGGCGTCGGTCTGAAACAGATCGACGAGCGCGCCGTCGACCATGGGCACGGTGTTCAACAGGTCGAGGGCGGGGTGGTCGGCCAGCGTCAAGAATTTACTTTCCGGTTTGGGCGCATCCTGGGTGGTCACGAGGTTGCCTTTCAATCGCAATGTAACCAGTATAAATTTATTTGACAGGTTACGCAATTGATGTAACCATCAAATCGTTGTATCTGCGGTGTCCTGCTGATGTCGCAGCGAGGAGCAGGATGAACCGGAAAGATTTCATCATAATGAGCGGCAGCATCGTTGGCCTGCGCAGTCTCAGTCCGATTTTGTCTGCGGCAGCTTTTCAACAAGGGAAGGGAAGGATCATGACCAATCAATCGCAGATTCCTCAAACTCACATTAGTCGCGTGGAGGCGGATGGCGTCAACGTTTTCTATCGCGCGGCTGGACCGGAGGATGCGCCGGTGGTGCTCCTGCTGCATGGCTTCCCGACGTCTTCCTTTCAATACCGGGAACTGATTCCGCGGCTGGCGGATAAGTATCGCGTGATCGCGCCGGACCTACCGGGATTTGGGTTTACGGAGGTTCCGGTAGCCCGCAACTACAACTACTCGTTTGCGGCGATCGCGAAGACCATTGAGGCGTTTACGGATGCACTCCATCTGAAGCGTTATGCGCTCTATGTCTTCGACTACGGAGCGCCGACTGGTTTTCGGCTGGCCATGGCGCACCCGGAGCGGGTGACGGCTATCGTCTCGCAGAATGGCAATGCCTATGAGGACGGGCTGGGCGATGCGTGGGGGCCGATTCGTAAGTATTGGAGCGAGCCGACGGCGGAGCATCGCGAGGTGGTGCGGAACGCGGCGGTGAGCTTTGAGGGGATTCGCTTCCAGTATGTGGAGGGCGTGAAGCATCCGGAGCAGATTGCGCCGGAGGGGTACACGCTGGATTACGCGATGGTTTCGCGGCCGGGGAATACCGACATTCAGCTGGATCTATTTCTCGACTATGCGAACAACGTGAAGCTCTATCCGGAGTTTCAAAAGTACTTCCGCACGGCGAAGCCGCCGCTGCTGGCAATCTGGGGCAAGAATGATCCGTTTTTTATTCCGCCGGGGGCTGAGGCTTACAAGCGGGATATTCCCGAGGCCGAGGTGCAATTTCTGGATACCGGCCACTTTGCGCTCGAAACGCATGTGAATGAAGTTGCTGAAGCAATGCGAGACTTCCTCGGCAAATATGTCGGGTAAGCACTGCCGGCAGGCCGGGGTTCGCAGGCCAAATCCGAGTCGTACTTTTCCTTGGCATGGCTCTGCGGGGACGTAGGGCATAATCAAGAGACGATGGCATTGTTATGGAATCCTGAGAGCTGGTCGCAGCGGCTGGCGGAGTTACAGGCGGACACAGGGGAGCTGAAAGAGGCTCCGCTGCGGCGCGATGTGCGTTCACTGGGCATGCTGCTGGGCGAAGTGCTGCGCGAGCAGGCTGGCGACGAGGTGTTTGCGCAGGTCGAAGAGCTTCGGCTCGGCACCATTCAGCGGCGCGAGGCGGAGTCGCAGGCGGACGGCCAGGCGGCCGCGCTTTCGGCGGCCATCCATTCTGCGCATGCGCTGGCGCTTGTCCATAAGCTGCCGGTGGAGCGCGCGCTACTGCTGACGCGAGCCTTTGGATTCTATTTTGAACTGATCAACCTGGCCGAGACCAACCACCGCAAACGGCGCAGGCTGGCGCTGCAGTTGAGCGGCGCGGCGGGCAAGCAGCGTGGTTCGCTGGCCGGAACGCTGCATGCGATGAAGAAGGTTGGCATCTCGGCCGACGAGGCTCTCGACTGGTTGCGCAAGGTGCTGGTGGTACCGGTGTTTACGGCGCACCCGACCGAGGTGGCGCGGCGCTCGGTGATGTTCAAGCGGCGACGCATTGGTGAGTTGCTGGAAGAGTTGGACCGGATCCCGCTGCCCGAAGAAGATATCGCCCGGCTCGAAGAGCAGGTGCTGGCGGAGATCACTTCGCTCTGGCAGACGGACGAAGTTCGCAGCCGCCGGCCGACGGTGTACGACGAAATCAAGATGGGCCTCGACTACTACGATGTTTCCATCTTTGCCACGCTGCCCAGCCTCTATCGCGAAATTGCCAACGCGCTGCATGCGGCGTATGGACTCGAGATCGAGATGCACGAGCTGCCTCAGGTCCTGGCATTTGGCTCGTGGATTGGCGGCGACCGAGACGGGAATCCGTTTGTGACGCCGGAGGTGACGCGCAACGCGATTCAGCTGGCGCGGGAACACCTGCTGCACTTCTACGATGGCCAGTTGCAGACTGTCGTTGACCTGCTGAGCACCTCCGCGCAGCAGATGCCGGTGGACGAGACGGTGCGTGTTCGGCTTGACGAGTATGAGTCTCGTATTCGCACGGCGGAGTCGCAGGCTTACGGGCAGCATTTTGAGTTTGAATTGTACCGGCGCTTCCTGATCTGCATTCGCGCGAGAGTGCGGCGCACGCTGCACCCTTCCGGGCATGTGACCCCGCCGCTGGCTCGGCCGTCGGCGCTGTCTGAGACGCAGGAGAAGCTGGCGCAGGTGCTGCCCGGCTACACCTCTGCCGATGAATTTGCCTCCGACCTGAGCCTCCTGCGCAAGTCGCTGGCGGACAATCGCGGCCTGCGCATTGCGCGCAGCCTGATCGATCCGCTACTGCTGCTGGTGAATACCTTCGGCCTGCACCTCCATACGCTGGATATTCGCCAGCATGCCAAGCTGCACAAGGCGGCGCTGAAGGAGGCCGGCGAAGATACGCTTGCCGCCGAGCTGCCGCAGCCGCAATCGCCGGAGACGGCCAGCATTCTCGAAACCTTCCGCGTGATTGCGGAAACCAAGGCAGGCTGCACGCCCGAGGTGATCCGCCATTACGTGATCAGCGGCGCGACGTGTGTTGAGGATGTGCTGGCGGTGGTCCGTCTGGGCCGTCTGGCTGGCGTGAAGCTGGAAGGCTCGGGCAGGGATCCGGGTGTGATGCCGGTGCCGCTGTTTGAGTCGATTGAGGACCTGCAGAATTCGGCGGAGATCTGCCGAGAGCTCTGGGCGCGTCCCGACTATCGTGCGCTGCTCAAGACCTGGGGCGACACCCAGGAGCTGATGCTCGGATACTCCGACTCGAACAAGGATGGCGGTATGCTGACCAGCACCTGGGAGATCTTCCGCGCCCATCGTGCGCTGCATGCCGTGGCTCGCGAGGCCGGCGTGAACTTGCGGCTGTTCCACGGCCGTGGCGGCACGGTAGGCCGCGGCGGCGGACCGACGCATCGAGCCATCTTTGCCCAGCCGCTCGATTCGTTCGAAGGGCAGTTCCGCATCACCGAGCAGGGCGAAGTGCTCAACTTCAAATACGCGGACGTGGTGCTGGCCGAGCGTAATCTCGAACTCATGATTGCCGCATCGCTGGACGCTCTGGCGCGGCCGAATCTGCGCGACCCCGAGGGGCACTTTACCGGCGTGCTCAAGCCGGAGTGGGAGCAGGCGCTGGACCGGCTTTCCGAGCTGGCTTATGCCTTCTACAAGAAGCACATCCTGGATGATCCGACGCTGCTGGACTACTTTGCGCAATCGACGCCGATGGGCGAGCTCGAACATGCCAAGATCGGCTCGCGGCCTTCGAAGCGCAAAGGTTCGCTGAGCCTCGACACGCTGCGGGCGATTCCGTGGGTCTTTGGCTGGACGCAGTCGCGGCTGCTGATTCCGGCATGGTTCGGCGTGGGCAAGGCGGTGGAACAGTACCTGGCCGAGGGTGGCGACATTGCGACCCTCAATACCATGGCCAAGGAATTTCCGCTTTTCATTGATCTGATTCGGAATGTGGAGATGGCGCTGGGCAAGGTCGATCTTGGGACAGCGCGGCTCTACTCGACGCTGGTCGAGGAAGAGGAGCTGCGCACCCGCGTCTACGGTACGTTTGAGGCGGAGTACGAGCGGACGGTGAAGGCGGTGCTGGCGATTACCCGGCAGACAGAGCTATTGCAGTCGAACCCGGTCCTGGCGCGGTCGATCAAGCTGCGTAACCCGTACGTGGACCCGATGCACCTGATCCAGGTGGACCTGCTCAAGCGCAAGCGCGCCGGGGAGGATACGCCTGAGATCAATCGGGCCATCTCGGCGACCATCAGCGGCATCTCGGCCGGTCTGCGCAACACTGGCTGATGGGAGCGGAGCCTATTCCGTCATTGGCGCTTCGAACTCGTTGAAGTTCTTCAGGTGGTCTTTGACGATCTGGTAGCACTCGCACGCGTTTTTTTCCAGGCGCTTGTGGTCGAGTATGGTCATTACGCCGCGCTGATAGCGGATGAGGTTCTTTTTCTTCAATGCGCCTGCTGCCAGGGTCACGGTAGCCCGGGTTCCTCCGAGCATGTCTGCCAGTAGGCTATGCGAGATCTTGAAGGTATCGCTGCCTGCCCGGTCGGAGCAGATCAGCAGCCACCGGGCTAGCCTCGGCTGGAACTTATGCTTGGCGTTGCAGGCGATCGACTGCATGGCCTGATCCAGCTGCGCCTGCACGTACCGCAGGGCAAGCCAGTGAAATTTGCCGGCCAGGTTGAACTCCGCACGGGCGGCATCAATCGGGCACGCATAGCCGTGTCCGGGAATCTGCGTGTAGACACGATTCAAGGCCTTCTTTGTACCCATCAGGGCGGAGATGCCGATCACCGACTCGAAGCCAAAGGTACCCACCTCCACCTGTGACCCATCTTCGAACGTACCGGTCATCGATGCCATACCCGACTCGACAAAATAGAGATGGGAGATAGGCTTGTGGGGCGTCTGCATTTCGTGCTTCAATTCAAATTCAACCGGTGTAAGTCGAAGACGGGTAATTATTTCGGGCTCCAACTCGTTCAAGAGAGTGTTTTTGAATGGCTTGCGGTTCACCAACGCACCGTTCCTGAAAATAAGTCTTGTAAAAAGCGATCTAGCCAGAGATTACTACTTTGAAAGGCAAGGTTGGGTTCGAATTCGAACATACATGAGGACGGGTCAACGGATAGGCTACTTGAGGCGCTCCGCAGGCCTCCTTTGCGATCCTCATCTGCGACATGGGCCCCAGAACTAACCCCCGAGCGGGAGGATGTGCAAGTGAGCAGTGTAATTACAACACCCCAAAGGCAGTACCGTATTTTCGTCGTCGATGATGAACAGGTGATTGCCAGTACTCTGGCCATGATTCTTCAGCGTAGTGGCTTTGATGCTGTTTCGTTTACGGATCCGCTGCAAGTGATGGCGGCTGCCGATTCAAATCCACCTGATTTGTTGATCTCGGACGTGGTGATGCCGGAGCTTTCCGGCATTGATCTCGCCATTCAATTACAGGCCAGCCACCCGGAGTGCCGCGTTCTTCTCTTCTCCGGCCAGGCCGCTACCGCCAACCTGCTGGATATTGCGCGGGGAAATGGACACGATTTCGAGGTGCTCTCGAAGCCGATCCACCCGACCGAGTTCCTGCAGAAGATCCGGAAGGTAACCGTCGGCGTATAACCCCACGTGAGCAGCAAAAAGCCCCGAGGCCAGTTCGGCTTCGGGGCTTTTGTTGCTACGTATCGAGGTTATCGCTAAAAGGGGTTCAGCTTGCTCAGGCCCTTCTTCTTTTTCTTCTTGCTGGAGGATTCCTCGCTCTGGTCCAGCTTGGGCTTCTTGACCTTGGACTTGGGGTCGTTGGTCTCGTTGGCGGTGTTCTGAGCCGGCATCACGCCGGGCTTGATGTCGTTGACCTGGTCTGGAGCCGTGGCCGGCGCTTCGGCGGGGGGGAGACTGGTTTCCGTAGGCCTGATGGACTTTACAACCGCATTTGGATCATCGGCGGGCGGGGCATCCGGTTTGCTGGGAGCCGCAATGATTTCTGATCCTGCGCCGGTTGCACCCGCACCCTGTCCCTGGACAGGCTCAAACTGCAGCGGAGCCTGGGGTTGATCGGAGCGGGGAGGCTCGTTGGCTGCGGTCGGCGTAGCAGTCGGTGCATTGCCCGTGGGAGCGCCAGGTTGACCCGCTCGAAAGGCGGCCGTCACGATAGCCTGATTTTCCCTCGTGATGGTCGGGGCAGTGGTGCGGTTTGCCGGCGTCATGGTCGGTTCGCCAACGTGGGCAGCCTGAACGACCAGCGGACCGTGCTTGATCATACCCATCGCCGTATCGGTGAAGCGCAGGGGCTGATGGCTCTTTTCCTCGGCGTCGCTCTCGGCGACGGCGGCATCCGTTGGCTCTGGGACGGGGCGATTCATGGCTACCAGCCGGTCACGGGCATCTTCCACATGAGGAGCCATCGGATAGCGAGTGATGACGTGAGCATAAGCAGCAGCCGCTTTGTCCTGATAAATGGCAGTCAGGCGTTCCCGCACAGCGCCCGGCAGGCCCTGGGCCGTCTGCATAATGTGAGCTTCCCCGGCATAGTCGTCGCCGATGGTGAGCCAGAGCTGATCGCTCTTGCTGTAGAGCGGGTAGGTGTCAGCCACGGTCTGCAGGCGGGCGATGCTGCCGGCCCAGTTCATGCGGGTGTTGTAGTACTGGCCGATGAGGAACTCGCGCTCGGCCAGCACTTCCTGCACTTCGCGGAGCTTCTGCTTGGCGCGTGGCACCAGCGAGGAGTCGGGGAACTGGTTGATCATCGCGCGGTATTCCTGCTCGGCGCGCACCGCGTTGTTGAAGTCGCGGTCAGGCTTTTCCATCTGCATAAAGTAAATGTCGGCCACCTTCATCTGCGCTTCCGCCGCTTCCGGTGCCTGCGGGAAGAAGGTGATGAAGTCCTTGTACTCGGACTCGGCCTGGGCCAGCGCCGCCGTGCCGCCTTCCTTGAACCAGCTGTCGCCCACGGCCAGCTTGGCGCGCATCTGGTACTCGGAGTTCGGATAGGTGTTCAGCATGGTCTGCAGGTCGAGGCGGGCCACGTCGAAACGGCCCTTTTTCAGGGCGAGCATCGCTTTGTCGTAGAGCTCCTTATCCGGCTGGCGGCTTTGCACGTTGCCCAGCGGATTGGCGCTCAGGTCCACGTTCTTCTTTTTCTTGGGCACCTTGGTCTTGGCCTGAGCCGGAACCAGGGCGAGAGAAAGAACAAGGATGCCAGCCGCCGCGCCGAAACGGCGGACGGACTTAGCCGATACGGGCTTGCTGAAGAGTGGGTGTGAAAACAGGGTCATGCTACCTCGATTGTGCTTCAGGCTTTTTCGCCTGCTGCTGCTTTGGCTGCCGCCAGAAGTTCCCGCGCATTCTGCTCTGCTGAACCGGTGCCGAACACGGCGTTTCCGGCCACGAGCAGCTCCGCACCTGCTTGGACTACCTGGGCAATGGTATCGTGAGCCACGCCGCCATCGACTTCAATTCTAAATGCCAGACCGCGTTCCTTGCGGACCTTGGCCAGCTTGCGTATCTTGTCGAGCGAGAAAGGAATGAATTTCTGGCCGCCGAAGCCCGGATTGACGCTCATGATGAGCACGTGATGCAGCATGGGCAGGATTTCTTCGAGAACTTCGATCCGCGTGGCCGGGTTCAACACCACTCCGGCACTCATGCCGTGATTATGGATGAGCTCGATGGTGCGATGCAGGTGAGTGCAGGCTTCATAGTGGACGCTGATCCAGTTCGCCCCGGCATCAGCGAAAGCAGGAATGAAGTCATTGGGGTTCTCGATCATCAGGTGGCAGTCGAGCGGCAGGCTGGTGGCCTTGCGCAGGCTCTTGACCAGGGGCGGACCGAGGGTGATGTTCGGGACGAAATGGCCGTCCATCACATCGACGTGGATGACGGTGCCGCCGCCGCGCTCGGCCTCGGCTACGTCGCGGGCGAGGTTGGCAAAGTCAGCGGAAAGAATGGATGGGAGCAGTTCGACCATAATTGTTGCCGGAGCAGACTCCGGAGACCTCAAGTGTACCAGCAGGCGGCATGGGCGGGCTGAAACCGAGTGGCGCGCGGGGTTTTCAGTTGTTGTGGGAATGGCGTATATTTACACGCGTTGTAAACCTTTCCTTTTCCGGAGCACGAACTATGCGCATCGCAACTTTAGCTTCCGCGGCCTTTCTCGTCCTGACCGCACTCGTGTTCGGATAAAGCAGGCCTTCGCGACCAATTCCGTCGGTGGAAAACAGGTGGAAGCGCGTCGCGTGGCACTAACGCAGACTGGCTGCGACAACACGGCCGATACCCCGGAGCATGGCTTTCACAGGCCATGCTCCTTCTGTTTGTGTATCAGCCTCGGTGGGCGGGGGAAAGAATACCTCGCCAACCCGCTTTTGCTGGGGGCGGTAATACCAGCGGGCCAGCAGAGCCAGATGCCCCTGTCGAACGGTGGCATTGGGTTGCGGTCTTGAGCTCGATAAGGTCGCCAGAGCAGCTTCCAAACGGGATTCCAGCACATCGCGCGCCACTTTCATGGGCGCACCGTTGTCGGCTTCGGGCACCGGTTGCAGCGCCATCGGCTGGGCAAACAGCGAGCTCGACCCTGACTGCTCATTCTGGATGCGCATCCCCAGCGTGCTGAAAGGGGCAGGTCCTCGCATTTCACCATCCTGGTAGAGAAAGACCGAGATTTCGTCGGGATGGGTCGAGGCTTGCAGAATGCAGGCGCGCAGCTGCGAAAGCGGATGGACGAGCTCCGGAGCCAGAGCGCGGACAGCTTCAACCTTCTCGAACTGTGCATGCAACCGGGCCGCCTGCTCGAACTCGAGCTGCTCGGAAGCTTCCTCACGTAGTTTGCCGATCTGCACCAGCTTGCTTTCGCCGCGCGTGGCCAGGAAGCTGCGGACGGCTTCTGCCTCTTCGGCGTAGCGGACATCGGTGCAGCCCTGGTAGCAAGGGGCGAGGCACATCTTCATTTCTGAGTACACGCAGCCGGGATGCGCCGGATTGGGGTCGAGGTTCTCTTCGCATCGGCGGAGCAGGAAAAGCTTCAACATCTCCTCGGCGTAGCGATCGGCTGCCGCGCGGGAGGGGAATGGCCCGAAGGCCCACTGGCTTTCCTTCAGGCTGGGCCGGTTGGTGACGGTTAGGCGAGGATACGGATTGCCGCCGTGGAACTTCACAAATGCCGGCGCGCGCAGCTTCATGCGTTCGAGAGCTTTGGCGCCATAGGCGTTTTCGAGCAGTGCAAACTGCAGCAGAAGGGATTCAAACTCCGACCCGCTCGTCTGCCAGGCGATGCGCCGGACGCGGGAGACCAGCTGCAGGCGCTTGGTCTGTCCTTTTGCCGGGCGCAACAGCCGTTCGAGACGGCGGCGCAGGTCTGGCGTCAGGCCGATGTATGGCTCGGCTGCCTCATTTTCGCCATAGAGCGCAAAGACCGCCGCCTGCCGCTGCGGGAGCTGGCGCAGTGCCTCCTCCGGCAAGGCCGGATCGAAGGCGAGGCTCTGGTTCAGCGAGAGATGCGGCATGGGCTGAATTTTACGCGCCTGCTACGGTCATACCGTCGACGCGGAGGGTTGGCGCGGTGACCGAGCTCCGGAATATCAGATCATTCCCGATTGCGGAAATGTTCTTGAACATCTCGCGGAGATTGCCGGCAATCGTCACCTCTTCGACGGCATAGGTCAGCTCGCCATTTTTAATCCAGAGGCCGGAGGCACCGCGCGAGTAGTCGCCGGTCACCATGTTCGCGCCAAAGCCCATCAGGCTCAGGACGTAGAAGCCATTCGGGATATCGGCGAGGATCTGTTCCGGGGTCTGACTTCCCGGCATCAGGTAGAGATTGCCGCCGCCGATTCCGCCTCCGCGCGTGGCGTTGCCGGTCGAGCGCATGCCGAGCTTGCGGCCGGTATAGGTGTTGAGCAGGTAGGTCTGCAGCACGCCGTCTTCGACAACGACCGTCCGGCGGCTCGGCAATCCTTCTCCATCAAACGGCGATGTGCCGAATCCACCGACGCCCGAGGGCAGGATCATCGTGTGATCGTCGATCAGGTTGATGGACTTGTTGGCAATCGTCTCGCCCAGCTTTCCAGCCAGGAAGGAGGCCGAGCGCCAGATGGCGTCGCCGGAAGCCGCCTCAAAGATGTGGCCGATCAGCGACCGCGCAACCTCGGGCGCGAAAACAATCGGCACCTGCTGGGTTGGCACACGGCAGGCTCCGAGACGGCGCAGCGCGCGCTTCGCAGCTTCCTGCCCAATCGACTCCGGCGATTCCAGGTCGGCAATGCGCCGTGCGCTCGAAGACCAGAAATCCCGCTGCATCACGCCATCGTCTCCGGTTGCCAGAGGAGCAGCCGAGATGCCGCAGTAGCTGGTCCGGTAGTCGCCGAGAAAGCCGCGGGAGTTGGCCAGCACCCGCCGCCCCGTCGCCGCATCGAAGGATCCGCCCTGCGAATTCGTGATGCGCGGGTCGGCGGCCAGCGCAGCAGCTTCTGCCCGGCGGGCGCGATCGATGCGCTCGGTGGCAGGCAGTGAGTAGACATCCTCGAAGTAGAGGCGCAGGTCGTTGTCCAGCTGGCCAAATTCATGCGCATCCGGCAGGCCGGAGAACGGGTCTTCCTCCGTAACCTTCGCCAGCGCGAGTGCGCCCGAAACCAGCATTTCGATGCCGTCCGGGGTCAAGTCGCTGGTCGAGGCAGAAGCTGACCGCTGCCCCAGGTACACTTTGAGTCCCAGTCCGCGCGAGCCGGACTCCTGCAGTGTTTCCACTTCACCCATGCGCACCGAGACGGAAAACTCATCGCCCTCGCTCACCACCACTTCAGCGTCTGTTGCACCGGCTTTCGTGGCGCGGGCGACAACTTCAGCGGCGAGAGATTTCAGGTCAAGATCGGAACTTGGACTGGCTTGGGTCGAGGAGACTGCAGTTACTTCAGACATACCTTGAAGCTATCAAATTTGCCTCGTGCTCTGCCTGTGGACGACCTTCGGCATTCATCGCAGCTCGCCGAAGTGCTGGACGATTTCGTTAAAAGGCAATGCAGCCTTCCAGTAAAAGCGGGCACTTGCACTTTGAAAGTTTCATGTTGCCTCAATCTGCTGCGTCAGCTGGATCGATTCAACAATCGGAACGAGCAGCCCCTTGCTTACGACGGTCGTCAGCCCGTCGAGAGTGTTGAGAAATGCGCCGGAGAGCAGGCTCTGGCCCTGCAGATGCCAGAGTAGCTGGGAGTTGTTCCAGGCCGCTTCACGGGCTGCGCTAACGCTCCATCCGGCAACGGTATCCTCCAGCACATTGACGGTTGGGAGCACTTCCCCCAGCAGGCGCACATTGAGCGTTTGCTTCGCCTCGTCAATCAGGCTGTCGAGTGTTGCGTTCAGCGTGGTGTAGTCGTTGTACTGTGGCGTTCCATGCTCTGGGGCGATCCCACTCAATCCGCAGGTATTTACGATAGCGATGGGCAGGTCGTGGTTGATGTGGGCATTGATGCCGGCAAGGGCGCATTGAATCCGCGCCAGCCGCGTATCGTTGCGGCGGCTGAACAACGTCTGCCAGCAATCCGCGATGCCCTCGCCAGAAAGCGACCCACGCAGCGCGGTGAAGTAGAGCTTCGCAAATTCAACGTCGAGCAGGGCAAGAAATGCAGCATCGGCAAACCCGCCGGAGTTTACTCGGTCTTCCACTGCCTTGGTCACCTGAAAATAGAGCCAGTTGAACCACTTCAGGCCATCGCCATCCACGGCCAGCGAGTCGATGGCCTGCATCGTGGCCAGCACATCGGCAATCGTAGAGGGAGGCGTTCCCAGGCAGGCCAGTAATTCCGCGTCGTAAGTAAACATAGGTCGGGATTATAGTGTTTGCAGTAACTCCGGGAAAGTTGAGCGGCGATACGAGGAATTTGCGCTCTTATAGACGAGGGGCCTGCATCGCAATAGGCCAATCCAACTGAATGCAACATCAATTCCGGTAGGGAGAAACATTATGCAAACCTGTCAGGCATGCGGATACGGCAACCCGGTTGGGGCGTATGCCTGTGCACGGTGCGGAGCGCAATTCTCCATGGCACCGGTGATCATCCCTCCGGGCTACTATGCTCCGGTTGCCCAGCGGCGCTCTCCGGTGTTGCCGGCATTGCTGATCACCGGCGGCGTGGTCCTGTTCCTGATCGTCGTGGTGGTGGGTATTCTCGCGGTCATCGGGTACCGCGTCGAACAGCGTGAGAAGGCGGAAGCTGCTGCACGTCGCCAGGCGGAGATTGCGGCCATTCAGCAGGTTCGCCAGCAGGACAGCACCCTGAGCGCTGCCATGAAAGCCGATATCGAGGCTCGCAAGCCAACCTCGGATGCCGATCTGGACAGGATGTCCGACCGCATGAACGCCTACGTTACCGCCGGCCGCCAGATCGACACCAGCGGCTGCCCGCAGGACTATGTGGATGCCTATAGTCGCTATCTCACCGCCTGGTCAGAGGAGTCCGCGGAGGTTCGCGCGCATCCCCATATTCCTACCGATGCCGAGACGACGATTACTGAGCTGGGCAGCATCTTTTCCGACGATGCCGCGTCCAGCCTCAAGCAGACCAAGGATGAGTTGAAAGCCTGGGTGGAACGCGTCAAAGCGAGAGACAGCGAGATCGACAAGGAGGCCGACGCGGTGAATGCGCTGGCCAAGGTCCATGGCGTCTAGGATAGGAACTGCCTAGTTGATCGGCTTGATGTGCGGCTTCTTCTGCCCGTCGAAGGCATCGCCCATGCTGCAGCCGGTGTTCTTGCTGTAATGCTCGCCGCGCTCGGCCAATCCTTTTTCCACGGAAGCGGGCCGCAGGCGAACGCGTCCCAGGCACTCAGGGCAGCGGAAGGTATCTTCCTGAAGCCGCAAAGCCTCCTTGATCGGCATGCGCTGCCAGCCGAAGACGCGGTTGTCGGCAGAGCCGTGCCAGCGCTTCACTTCGACTTCGGGCATGTTCGCCGCAGCCAGCTTGACCGGTTCGGGTTCAGCTTCCAGCTCCACGGCTACGAGGACTTCCGCTGGGACTGTCTCCGCCTGGGTTTCCACCACTTCTTCCGTCAGTTCTTCCACTTGGTTCAGTTCCAATGCATTCGCTGTCAAGGAATTCCTCATTTCTGGTACAGGTTCCGGTGCTGGTTTCGGTGTAAATTGCAGGTTTCCACGAGACGAATCTTTACCGTCCGGTGCCGCCAACGGTCATCTTGTCCAGCTTGATCGTGGGCATTCCCACGCCCACCGGTACGCTTTGGCCGGCCTTGCCGCAGGTACCGATGCCTTCATCGAGCTTCAGATCGTGGCCCACCATCGAGACATACTTCAGCGCCTCTGGTCCGTTGCCGATCAGCGTTGCGTCCTTGACCGGAGCGGTAATCCTGCCGTCCTCGATCAGGTAGGCTTCAGACGCCGAGAAGACAAACTTGCCGTTGGTGATATCGACCTGGCCGCCGCCGAAGTTCACGGCATACAGGCCGCGCTTCACACTGCGGATGATGTCCTCGGGCTCGTCGTCCCCGGCCAGCATGTACGTATTGGTCATGCGCGGCATGGGGATGCACTGGTAGTTCTCGCGCCGCCCGGAGCCAGTATTGGCTGCGCCGGTGAGGCGGGAAGAAAGCTTGTCGGTCAGATAGCCTTTCAGGATGCCGTTCTCGATCAGCACGGTCTCCTGCGTCGGGGAACCTTCGTCGTCCACGTTCAGTGAACCGCGCCGCCCGGCCATGGTGCCGTTGTCGACCACTGAGACCTTGGAACTGGCCACCGGCTGCCCTACCAGGCCAGCGAAGGCCGAGGTCTTCTTGCGGTTGAAGTCGGCTTCGAGGCCATGCCCGACTGCCTCGTGCAGCAGAATACCGGGCCAGCCGGGGCCGAGCACGACTTCCATCTCGCCCGCCGGCGCCGGAACCGCACCGAGCTGCAGGATGGCTCCGCGAGCTGCTTCGCGCGCCAGGTTCTCAGGACTCTTCGAGCCAACGAAGATATCCAAACCGCCGCGTCCGCCGCACCCGCCCGAACCGCGCGTGGTGTTCTGCTCGTCCTTGGCGATGACGAAGACGTTAAGGCGGCAGAGGGGTTGGGTGTCAGAGGCAAAAGCGCCGTCCGATCCGACGACGAGAATGCGGCGTAGTTCCTCGGAGTAGCTCGCGCGAACATGAATGACGTGCGGACTGAACGCCCGTGCAGCACGATCGGCGCGCTGAATCAGGTCGAGACGGGCCGCCAGGTCGAGGTCGAAACCGCCTACTGGAACGGGATAGAGATCCGCTCGAGGCTGATCCTGAAATCCATGGATCGGCTGCTTGGCCGGCCCGGAGGCGATCAGAGCAGCCGTTTTGGCTGCGTGAATCAGCCGCTCCGGGCTCAGATTGTCGGTGTAGGCATAGCCGGTGCGTTCGCCGGAGAGCACGCGAATGCCGCATCCGGCGCTGGTTCCCTGGCTGGCGGATTTGACGATCTGCTCGTCCACGCCCAGCGAGATTGCCGTGACTGATTCAAAGTAAAGGTCGGCATAGTCGCCGCCGGCGGAAAGTGCCTCGCCCAGGCAGCGTTCCAGCAATCGCTCAGTGATGCCAAATTTTTCGAAGAAATAGCGCTTATGACTCGCTGGTTGGCTCGCGGGCAATCCGGCCTGCGTCATGGAAAGGGGGTAGCTTTGAGCTGCACTCATCGTACTCACTAGTGTACGCCTGTAGCGGGAATTCCATTCGGCAGCGAAAACTGGAGGGGCTGACAGGGCCAGATTCATGCTTGAACCCGGCCCCCGGCTTAGCTCCGGCTACGCGGTAATTATCGGACATTGGCGGCGTTGATTCCTGAGTAGCCCTACGGTGTTATTGCGCTCACATTGTCCACCAGAAACCGTGCTACGCTGCAAGCATGAAGAAGATCATCATCGCCTCCCTCCTGTTGCTGGTGTGTGCTGCTCCGTCGTTCGCGGCGGGTCGTCATCACCATCATCATCGCCACCACCATCACCGCCACGCATAGACTTTCCTTAACAGGAGTGGCGCAAGGCAAAGCCCCTGGACTCTCTCATTCAGAGTTCGGGGCTTTGCTGTTTATCTCCCTAGTTAGAGCGACTTACGATCTGATATTGTTTTGCCCATGACCCATGTAGATGTCTTGAAATACCCGATCGGGCAGTTCGCTGCGCCGGCGGAGAATGGTGTGGCAGAGCGTGCTGCCCATCTCGACGTGCTGCGTCTGCTGCCCGAGCATCTGAAGACTGCAGTTGCCGGCCTGGACGACTCCCAGCTCGACACGCCCTATCGCGAAGGCGGCTGGACCGTCCGGCAGCTGGTGCACCACGTGGCTGACAGCCATGCGAATGCTTATATTCGCTTCAAGCTGGCGCTCACCGAGGACTGGCCGACCATCAAGCCGTACGAGGAAGCGGAATGGGCCAAACTGGCTGATTCGAAGCTGCCGATCGAAGTTTCGCTGACCCTGCTGACCGCGATCCACGAGCGCTGGCTGGTGGTGCTGGAGTCGATGGGCGATGCCGAATTCGAACGCGGCTACGTACATCCGGTGTCGGGACGGCAGCGACTTGGCGTGGTGCTGGCCAATTACAGCTGGCACAGCCGGCACCATACCGCGCACGTCACCAGCCTGCGCAGCCGGATGGGCTGGTAGGCAGGACATGCCTCGCGCGGGCGTAGGCGAAAACGTATCTCCGGCTGTGCTCGCGGAACTCATTGATGCGTATGTCGCGCAGCATCCCGCAGCGGCAGTACTCGAAGATGGCCGGGTCATTTTTGACCTGCGGACCGCGAAGTGTTCCGTCTCCGAGTCGCATGGGCGCTGCGTGCTTCAGCTCTGGAGTGAGGAGCGCAATCTCGTCCGGACTGTCGTAGAGGCGCAGCCGCGTGCGGGGAGCCTGCGTCTATTGACGCGCAAAATGGGCCAGCCCAAGCCGGTCGCACTGGATATTGTGGCCACCCTCGAGCGTCGGACCCCGAACGTGAAGGAGGCCGCACGCCGGCAGTATCTGCGTACTCTGGAGCGCGTGCTGCAGCGTAATTTCCCGGATTGGAAAGTGGATGGTTTGCGTGCTGCGACGGACCTTGAGCACAGCTTTGGACCGGCCTATGCTCGCGGGCGCTTGCTGCGCGGCCAGTCTGCTGAGGCCGTGATCGGCGTCGGCCCGGATGAGTCAGCTGCGATGGTAGATGGGGTGCTGACGCTGGGCTTGCTCTGGCTCGACTACTGCCGCGAGCACTCAGTGAAAAAGTCCGGCCCGAGCCGCCACTTCAGCGGATTGAAGGTGATTCTGCCGGCCGGAGCGTGGCGGACGACGGCGGAGCGGATGGCCTGGCTTAACGGGGATCTCGCCCAGTTTCAATTGTTTACGCTCGATCCGCGCTCGGAAGAACTCGTCGAGATCGACGTTTTCGATTCTGGAAATCTTGAGTCGCGGCTGGTGCATGCTTTCGATGTTTCCGTTGCGCTGGAGCGGGCGCAGGCTGGTGTGGCGCGGGTGATGGCGCTGGTGCCTATTGGGGACCGGCAACGGGTCGAGGTGCGCGCGTGTTCTGCTGCGGAGGTTGGGCTGCTGGTGCATGGGCTTGAATTTGCACGGGTTAGGCAAGCATCAAGGCTCTCATTTGCGCGTGAGGCGGAGGTCACGTTTGGCGCGGGGGCGAACGAAACAGTGTTGACGGAGGAGACGGAAGTGCTTTGCCGTGAGCTGCTTGCTGGCCTGTTTCAGAGCCGCCGGGCGGATGGGATCGGGACTGATGCGCTCTATCGGATGCAGCCGGAGCGGTGGTTGGAGTCATTGATTCGAATGGGTTTAGCGGACTTACTCCCAGGCTTGAGGGGAGAGTTCTTGTATACGCAGGTGCCAGCGATTTCGAGTGGCGACCGGGGGATGCTGGATCTGTTGACGCTGGATCGTGAGGGGCGGCTGGCGATTCTGGAGGTGAAGGCGGATGAGGATATGCATCTGCCGCTGCAGGGTTTGGATTACTGGATTCGCGTGCGTGCGCTGAATGCTGACCGCCAAGTGGTTGGAAACAGGGAAGTTGGAGCGTTCGAGCGGCAGGGTTATTTTGCCGGGGCTGAGGTTTCGGCGCGCCCGCCGCGATTGCTGCTGGTGGCTCCGGCGCTGCGGATTCATCCGTCGAATGAGATCGTTTTGCGCTATCTTTCGCCGCAGGTGGAGTGGGAGTTGATCGCTGTCGGAGAGCACTGGAGACGCGAGCTGAAGGTGGTGTATCGCAGGCGGGGTGGGACTTGAGCGGTCCCTCGGCCGAAAACGATGTGATCAGCGTTTTACGATGCGCAATCTTTATGGCACGATGCGCAATCGGCGTCTGGTATCGCGCAATACGCGTTGTGATGCAGCGCAATGCGTGCACGACAGTGCGCAATCCGTGAGAGGGTTTTGCGGCGATTTACGTCTTGCCCTGCCGGAAGATTCGTGGCTGATGGTTACGGGCTACTTTGACTGATGTTCCAGCGCCAGGACGGAGAAGCCAGTGGCCGCGTCGCTCATGAATTTCCCGACGCCTGTGCTGGGGTCGCGCTGAATGTTGACCGACCAGGCTGGCCAGAGGCCGTCAGCCTTGCTCTGGTTGGCCACGATCCATGCCAGGCCTTTTTGCGATTCGGGCGATTTGGCCATGCCGTTTTCTTCGAGGGCCAGAACGATCAGTCCGGTGGCGTAGCCGTCGCTGCGAAGGTCGAAGGGAGTTTTGTCGTGGCGCTTCCAGGTTCCTTCTCCGAGCTCAGTCAGGCTCCAGCCGCCGTCGGGGTGCTGCTTGCTGGCGAGTTCCGCGGCGAGGGCTTTGCGCTCGGGATCGGTCATTAAACCGGGGAGATTTGCGGAGGCCCAGAGGAGTGCGACCCGGTTGATGATCGGCTGATTTGGAGCTTCGCGGCGGAGGTAGTTTTTGAGCAGGGCGAGATTGGGCTGGATTTTGGGGTCGGCAGCGTAATTGTCGGGCGCAATGCCGACGGCGACTGCGGCCTGCGCTGCGCCGTAGTATTCGCTCTCGGGGGCTTCCCAGGGGGAGAAGTGGAAGTTCTGCCAGATCCAGGCGCCGGCGACCTTCTCGTTTCCTGGGCCGGACTGCTCCTGCTGGACCCACATCTGATCAAATGCGGTGCGGGTGGATGGCTGCAGATGGCCCGCTGCGGCGTCATAGCTGGCCAGGATGATGGCGTTGTTGACGGACTCGGCGTTGCGGGCTTCGTGGGTTTTGCCTGGGCCGTGCTCGGCGTCAGTGTAGAAGGTAGTGGCTTCGTTGCCGAGGCTTACGCGCTTGAGGATGCTGTCGAGCATGGCGCGTTCCGGGTCGGAGATAGCCTGTTCGCCGAGGGACTTGCGCAGGGCTGGGCGGGCGAGCGCGTAGGGCACCTGCGTGTGGCAGGAGACGCACATGGTGCCGTGGTCCTTCTGGGCGTGGGGCCATTCCTGCCACCAGACCTGACGGCTGTCGAGGTACTTGGCCGCCGCGGCGGGGTCCCAACTCTGCGCGGCTAATTTAGCCGAAGACGTATCTGTCCGCGGGTGCGTTGCGGCGAGAGCGGCGGTGGCGATGGTTAACGCGGCAATGACGATGGTGAAGGATCGCATTGGGATCGTGCTCCTTCGAGCGAGTGCTTCGGAAGCGGGCCGTATGAATCGGAGGTTAGCACAAAAATGTATTTGGCTTTAGAAATCCTCGCGAAACCTTAAGCTCTTACCCGATTCGTCGTTCTATGATTCGGAGTACTTAAACCCTTATCGCCATGAGCAAACTCTTTAGTAGAGCGTCGTTTCTTTTCTGGCAGTATCCGGTGCTTTGGGTGCCGGTGCTGGCGGCGGATATTGCGACATTTGCTTTGCGGACGCTGCAGAAGGTTGTCGCTCGCTCCATTGTTGAGGCTCTGCGCCCACACTCTGTTTTCGGTGGCGATTCAACTTTGCTGACTCCGGCATCAGAATCGCTTCCACGTATTGCACTTCTCTCTGGAGCGACATTCTGGATCGCGCAGTTTCTTTGTATCCTGCTTTACTGCGTCGCTCTTGGTATGACGGCGCAGATGGTGCGCGGAAGATTTGCTACAGCGGACGATTCAGCATTGATTGAGGGCAAATCACGGTGGCGATCGCCACGGGGAGTTGTGGTGCTTACGGGAAAGATATTCGGGCTGGTAGTGCTCGCTTCCCTTACTCTCGGGCCATTGAGTCTGGTCTTTGTTAAATATCCAATGAGCACCCCAGTGTCTGCGCGAGTTTGGGGTTATCTTGCTGGCGTACTTCTGGAGATGGCTCCAGCTTATTTCGCGGTGCCTATTGCAATGCAATGGTTGATAGCTCCAGGGGTGAGAACCATCGGCCGACAAGCCATGCGGCGAGCACAGTTATTGGCGGTGTTGAGTGTGGCTGTTGCCGGAGCTGTTGGATGGTGTACGTCGCGAATGGCGACAGCAATGACCGCGCAAGCGATGTCGTATGCCGAGGTAATCGTGATCCAGGCTGTATCGTCACTGATCGCTGCTGTGCCTTATGTGTTGCTGTTCATCGTGCTTGCGCTGATCGCCTATGAAGTGCCGGGAGATTTGCCTATTGCCTCTTATGATGAGGTTGACGGCGATGTAGTTCGGGAAGGCTGAAGACCTGTGCTGCGTGGCGATACTAGAATCTTTGAGCGGTTAGGGGATGCTGGCGTCTTGTGAGATAGAAGCTGCGATTGGCGCTGAATGGATGGCGTGCGGCGGCTTTATGTCTAACTTCTGCGAGGCTCTCGATGAACGGAATTCAATTGCAAAAGGAAATGTGGTCTGCTCTGCGCTTGTTTGCTGGACTTACGGTTTGTGGTGCGATGTTGGCTGCTCCAGCGGTGGCGCAGTCGGCGTCTGGAGACGCCAAGCCTGCTCCAAAGCCGACGACTTATGAGACTTTGTACCTGACACATCTGACGACGAATAACGATTTGAACGATGTGCAGACGGATCTGCGCAATGTACTTCCGAATGCTCGGATCTATGGCCTGCCGATGCAGCATGCGATTTCGATCAAGGCCAGCGGCGAGGATCTTGCGCTGGCGCATAAGTTAGTTGCCGAGTTGGATGTGGCTAAGAAGACGTATCGCCTGACGTATTCCATTACCGACGTGGACGGCGGCAAGAAGGGCGCTGCGCAGCACTATTCGCTGGTAGTGGCCGTGGGCGAAAAGGGTGTGCTGAAGCAGGGGACGAAGGTGCCGATTGTTACCGGTTCCACGGCTGAGAATGCTTCCACCAACACTCAGGTGCAGTATATCGACGTGGGGTTGAATATTGACTCTTCGCTGGATGGGGGAGCAGAGGGCTTGCGGTTGAAGACGAAGATAGAACAGTCTTCGGTGGCGGATGAGAAGCCGGGGGCTCCAGATCCGACGATCCGGCAGACTACGCTGGAACAGGTGACGATGCTGACGCCGGGGAAGGCGCTGGTGATTGGGGCGATGGATGTACCGGGCGGCTTGAAGAGGGAAGAGGTTGAGGTTTTGGCGGAGCTGGTGAAATAGCGTTCGGTGGAAGGGCCCGGGGCTGAAGGCCCATTTTCCTTGATATCGGATTCAGGGGCCTGAAGATCGCTGCTCTCTCCGCCTTCGTGCTGCGCACAAAATTTTGCCCCACATCTCGGTCGAGGTGTGGGGCGTTGTGTTTCTGATTTCTCGAAATTCGCGGAATTTAGTCGCTGCAGGCCAGGGCTTCTTCCGGGAACGTGGCTAACTCTGGCTCTTCGGGCTGCATTTCGCTCGCGGGGGCGTTTAGGCGCGCTTCGAAGAATTGGTCTACTGCTGCCAGGACGGCGCTGCCCGTTTTGGACTGGAAGATTTGCTGGCGGAGTTTGCTGCCGCCGGGTACGCCGTGGGTGAACCAGCTGGCGAACTGCTTCATCTTGCCGCTGGTTTCGCCGTGGCGCTGGGCGCGGGGCAGCTCTGACGTGGCTTCGGCTTCGTCGAGGAGCATCTGGAAGTAGGTGCGGATCATGCGGTAGCGGTCGAGCTCGGTCGGCTTGGTGTAGTGGCCGGTGGCGGTGTACTCGGCGATCTGGCGGAAGATCCAGGGATTTGACGGGGCGGCGCGGCCGATCATCACCGCATCGCAATTGGTCTGGGCGACCATGGCGGCGGCGTCTTCCGGGGTGCGGATGTCGCCGTTGCCGATGACGGGGATCTGGACGGCGTCCTTGACCGCGGCGATCCATTCCCAGCGGGCCTGGCCAGTGTATCCCTGCTCGCGGGTGCGGGCGTGGAGGGCGACGGCGCAGAGACCTTCTTCCTGAGCCATGCGTGCGAGTTCGACACAGACGATGCTGGAGTCGTTCCAGCCGAGGCGGAACTTAACGGTGAAGGGGATGGTGACGGACTTGCGGATTTCCTTGAAGATGTGACCGATCTTGGGCAGGTCGCGCAGGAGGCCGGAGCCGCCGTTGCAGCCGACGACGCGCTTGGCGGGGCAGCCAAGGTTGAGGTCGACGGTGTCGAAGCCAGTGTCCTGGACGATGCGGGCGGCGTCGGCGAGGGTTTCGGCGTTCGAGCCGAAGATCTGTGCGGCGATGGGGTGTTCGTCTTCGTAGAAGGTGAGGTAGCGCTTGCGCTTGGATTCGCGCATGCGGGAGAGGCCGTCGGCGGAGGTGAACTCCGTCATGAGGAGGCCGCAGCCGGATTGCTGGTTGGTTACCTCGGCTTCGACTTCGTTTGAAAAACGTACCTCAGGGGCTAAAGCCCCTTCTTTTTCTGCGCCGTTGGTGCCGGGGCTGAAGCCCCGGCCTACCTTAAGACCGGATTCGTTGCTTGATTGCGAGTTGGTGAACTGGCTGGCGTTGCGGATGAAGCGGCGGAAGACTGTGTCTGTGACGCCGACCATGGGGGCGAGGACTGTCGCGGGAGCGACGGGAACTCCGCTGATTGAGAAAGACGCGGGGACGCGGGCCTCTTCGGGCATCGCGTGTTCGAGGGGGTTGTCCCAGTCCTTCTTCATGGTGAAGCCTTTGCCGCTCATAGGTGCCTAGTGTGAGTGTGGAGTGTGAGTGTGAAAAGCGAACTTGTTGAGGTCGCGAGAGTTGTGCGTGCGGAACAACCTGCCTCTCGCACTCACACTCGCTTTCAGCGGAAACGACAAGGCCCTCGCCAGGGCGAAGGCCTTATTGGTCCGCTGCGGTTGGAGTTACTTCGCTGCGGGGGTGGCCTTTTCGGCGTACTTGCGGCGGAAGCGCTCGACGCGGCCTGCCGTGTCCACCAGGCGCTGTTTGCCGGTGAAGAACGGGTGGCAGTTGGAGCAGATTTCAACGCCGATCTTTCCCTTGTGGGTAGAGCGGGTATCGAAGGAGTTTCCGCACGAGCAGTAAACCTGAACTGTTTCGTACGTGGGGTGAATTCCTGGCTTTGGCATGACTTTGGTGGACCTTTCCTGCAATCGTCTTAGTTTACCTTGGATTCGGTTTGGTGGCAATTGGATTCAAAGGGCAGGGAACAGGGATCAGGGAATAGGGAATAGGACGGGCGGTTAGTGGGTGAAGTGGATGCCTCGGCCGAGGAACCAGATGTAGGCACTGCCCAGAATGATCGCTACGATCCACCAAGCTGGTTGTTTCTGGATGATTTCCTTTGGCTCGCTGGAGTCAGCGGAGGTTTTGGGGATGAAAGAGTCTGCCCATAACAGGCCGGAGGAGCCGCCGAAGGCTGCTGGGATGGTGGAAATCAGGAGCAATTTCAGGCCTAGCGGGTCGAGCGCTCCGGCGAGGCAGCTGAAGATGCCGGCGGCGTAGTAGGGGAGGCGGCCTACCGTGTTGTAGGTTTTGCCCTTGGGTGCGAAGGGCTGGATGGAGATGGCCAGCAGGCGCACGAAGAGGATGGTGGCGGCGGCTCCTATGAGGGCCATGCCGATGTGGAGCGCTGTCGAATGGGGCCAGCCGCGGATGACTTCGGCCCAGTCGCCGAAGTCGAAGATGCCGGAGAGCATGAAGTAGCCGGCGGCGGGGAGCAGATTGAGCGCGGCCAGCAGCCAGAGGAAGTAGCGGGTGTTGGAGCTCTTGGCGAGGGTGCGCATGGCCAGCAAGGCGATGAGGGCAGCGATGCAGTTGACGATGGTACCGCCGGCGTCGACGAGACGGTCGGGGATCATGGCGGAGAGGTGGTTGCTGGTGAGGTCGGTGACGATGTCGCCGCGGAGCCAGGCGGTTACTCCGTGGCCGAGTCCCTCGTGGAGTTGCGTGGCGAGGATTTCGGCGAGGACGGCCATGCTGAGGATGGTCGTTTTGTCGTGCTGGGCGGATGCGGGCTGGCTATCCATGGGATTCACTGTAGCAGCCGGTCACCAGCGGAGGATGGGCAGGAGGCTGGAGTAGTCGTCGGTCCAGGGGCGGACGGTGGCTTCCATTTTCGGGGAGAGCTTGGGCGGGTGGCTGTGGTTGAAGACTGCCGGCTGCTGGAAGAAGGCTGGGTTGTCGCTCAGGAGCATCCAGGTGGCGGAGAATTCGCCGCGCTCTTCGTTGATGCGGCTGTTGACCACGACCGCCTGCAGGTTGGCGGCGCGGGCTAGCTTGGTGATTTCTGGTTCGAGCTCTACGTGCTGATTGGAGATGTGGAAGGCGAGGACGCCGCCGGGGGCGAGGTGCTTTTTGTAGAGGGTGATGGCTTCCGTGGTGAGAAGGTGGAGCGGGATGGCGTCGCCGGAGAAGGCGTCTACGGCGAGGACGTCGAAATTGGCGGGGCCGGTGGCGGCGAGTTGCTGGGTGAGGGCGGTGCGGGCGTCGCCGGTGGTGATCTCGATCTGCGCGCCGCGGGCCTGGCCTTCGCGGATGTAGGTGAAGATGTTCTGCGCGATGGGGATGACGTCGGGGTTGATCTCGTAGAAGCGGAAACGGTCGCCGGACTGGGCGTAGGCGGCGATGGTTCCGGCGCCGAGGCCGATGACGCCGATGTTGCGAGCCTTTTTACCTGCGCAGCAGTTGTTGATGGCGAGGCCGATGCCGGAGTCGGGCGCGTAGTAGGTGGTGGGGACGGTGCGGAGTTCGGGCGAGAAAATCTGCGTTCCGTGCTGGATGTTGCCGTTGGAGAGGACGCGCTGGGTGGCGCCGGCGGGGTAGCCGAGGGTTTCTTTCACGCGGAGCGCGCCGTAGAAGTTGCGGATGGCGACAGGGGTGTTGTGTTCGTAGGCGGTGTGGATGAGGACGGTGAAGCCGAGCATGAGGATGGTGGCGGCAGACCAGAGCAGGCGGACGCCCCAGTTGGCGCGCCAGGCGAAGAAGCTCAGCAGGGCGGCGAGGGCGGCGGTGACGAAGAAGGCCAGGGCCAGGTCGAGGTTGAAGCGGAAGATGAGCGGGGAAGCGATGCCGATCAGGAACGATCCGAGTGCCCCGCCGGCGGCGAAGAGCAGGTAGAAGAGCGTCGATTCGGACGGGCGCTGGGGGCGGAGCGCGTAGGCTTCGCTATGGCAGAAGAGGCAGGCGAGGAAGAGTTCAGCGAGAAAGAAGCTAATGCCGATACGGATGGGCAGGGTGACGTCGACCTGCATGAGCATATAGCCGAGGCTGGCGAGCATGACGGCGAGCAGGCGGGTGATGAGCCATCTGGGGGCAAGTCGGGGATATTCAAAGGCGAGAATGAGGGTGATGAGGTAGACCGCGAGCGGGAGGATCCAAAGCAGGGGAATGGGGGCGATGTTTGCGGTGATGTAGGTGGTGACGGCGCTTAGCTGCATGGCTGCGCCCATGGGGAGCAGGAGCCAGAGGAGCTTGTGAATGCGGGGGGCGGCGGGGAGTTCGGCTTCCGGCTGAGATAGCTGGGCTGGGGCGAGTCCGGCTTTCCGGGTTAGGAGGATGCAGAGGATGGCGAAGACTGCGAATGCCGCGGCCCAGGCGATGCGCTGGATTTTCAGTGGAAAGTATGGCTCGATTACGGTGGGATAGAGGGCCAACGCGAGGAGTGAGGCGAGGTTCGAGAGGGCGTAAAGGCGGTAGGGGATCTCGCCGTTGCCAATGCGGGCCAGCCAGGACTGGAGGAGCGGGCTGGTGGCTCCGAGCATGAGGAACGGCAGGCCGATGGAGACGCTGAGCGCGGCGAAGATGGCGAGGACGGGGCTGTCGCTGGTTTGGTTCTGGCTGGGGGTGTGGATTGCGTAGACGATGGCGACTGCTGAGGCGAGGATCAGCAGGCCTTGCTGGAATTTGGCCGTGATGGGGCGCGGATTCATTGCTAGCCAGTGGGCGTAGGCGTAGGCGGCGAGCAGGGCGGTCTGGAAGAAGACCAGGCAGGTGATCCAGACGGCGGCGGAGCCTCCGAAGATGGGCAGGAGCTGCTTGGCGGCCATGGGCTCGACGAGGAAGAGGAGGAACGAGGCGAGGAAGACGGCGCTGCCGAAGAGGATTCGCAGTTGGGGCATGGCCATGCAAGATTAGCATTTGAGTGGTTAGTGGTTGGTGGTCAGGGAACAGGGAATAGGGAATAGGGAACAGGGCTTTGCGGGGATTGTGAGGATGGAGTAATCCACATTTGCAGAGGCCGTTGCTTGGCAACGCGGGTCTGGATTGTGGACTAGTCTGGAATCGTTAGTCTTGATACGTAGGGTTGGTGCGATGGCTGAGGAATGCGAGAAGTGCGGCGGGGCGGGGATGGTGCTGGTGGTCACTGAGGCTGGTGGCCGGGCGGCGCGGATTTGCGTTTGCCAGCAGGCGGCGCGGAATGAACATCGGATCGCCGCGGCGCGAATTCCGAAACGGTATCAGCATTGCAGTCTGGACAGCTACGAGACAGGCTTTCGCGGGGCCGATGGGTCCATGAAGCAGGCACATCTGACGGCGCGGAAGTTTGTCGAGGCATACCCGGTCGAGACCGACGGAAAGGGATTGCTGATTACCGGGTCGATCGGGGTGGGAAAGACGCATCTGGCTGTCGGGATGATGCTGGCGCTGATCGAGGAGAAGGGCGTCAAGGCGCTCTTTTATGACTATCGCGAGCTGCTGAAGCAGATTCAGCACAGCTACAACGCGCAGGTGAATTCGACGGAACTCGATGTTCTGAAGCCGGTGTTTGAGGCTGAGGTGCTGGTGCTGGATGAGCTTGGTGCGCAGAAGCCTACGGACTGGGTTTGGGACACGGTGGCGCTGATCCTGAATACCCGCTACAACGATAAGCGAACGACGATCATTACGACCAACTATGCGGATCAGCCGCCGGTTGGGTCGGGTGGCACGGCGACGCAGCGGGCTACGCGCGATGAGACGCTTGGCGACCGGATCGGCGAACGGATGCGGTCGCGGCTGGCTGAGATGTGTGTCCGTGTGGAGATGACGGGTGCGGATTTCCGGCAGAGCGCGGGGCGAGCAAGATTCGGCTGAGCAGCCTTTGCGCTGTTAGCAGGACCAGAAGCTGAGCAGGAAGACGAGGATCGCGACCACGATTGCCCCTTGGTAGAGCATGTGGCCAGCGTGATTTTCTCTCTCTGCTGGATGGGCGCTTGCGAGGGCCGCGACGGGTTGTTCGGGACAGTGGGCTTGCATCGCGGACTTCCTTTCCTTTTCTACGAATGAATGCGTAATACGGGCCACGAACGGATGTGGTTCCCGGAGAAAATTTGTGACGGCCTACTCACAGATATGACTCGCCTGCAGGGCAAAACGATGCTCATTCCGCGTACTTTTCACGGGCATTTGTTTTGAGTACGTACTGGACGTATCGACGGATTTGCCAACATCCATCAACTTAATTCTTTAGGGAAGTTTGCCATCCCCTTAGCAGCAATTTGTGGTGCAACTTTGCTGTGATCCCCGCTCAGACGCGCGGTGTAGAATCTGCGGTGTGAGCGCGAATTCTCCATTTGGCGGACGGACGGAAGCCGCAGAGCCCAGGGATCGCAACTGGGTTCCGCTGGTGGTGGCACTGGTGCTGGTGCTGGGTATGGTGGCGGCGGGATTCCTGCTGAATGGCAGGCCGAAACCGCCGGCGGCGACGCCGATCAACGGGGCGCTCGATCCGTACGCTGCGAATCTCGTGGTGACCAACGTGGTAATGAGCGAGTCGTCCAACCTGGCAGGTAGCAAGGTTACCTATATAGATGGGCACATCGCCAACAATGGAGAGAAGACTTTGACCAGCGTGCGGGTCCAGGTGCTGTTTCGCAATGGGGCGCAGGAGGTGGCGCAGAACGAGACCGTGCCGCTGCTGGTCATTCGCTCCCGCGAGCCCTATATCGATACGGCGACCCAGGCGCAGATCCCGCTGAAGGCCGGCGGCCAGGAAGACTTCCGTCTGGCGTTCGATTCGATCGTGCCGGATTGGGCTGGGGCGGTGCCAGATATCCGGATTGTGCAGGTTGAACCAAAATAGGTGCACTTCGAAAAACAGCCCATCTGCCTTACACGGTAAAAATTACATCGTGTTGCAAAAAGTACATTGGGCTGAGTGGTATCGTTTCCTTGAAAAGCGCTCAAGGTAGAACCGAATCCTATTTAAAGTAATTATTTTCAATAGTTTACGAAATTCTCCCGACTGAAACAGAGTTTGGCATGGCCGTTGCAATATAGATCGGCGAGAGGGCATGACCCACTCTTCTCGAAAGATTGCCAAAGTCTTCGAGTTAACGACGATTAGGGAGACCCCCAAAATGACGAAGATTGCGATTCGGAATTTATTCTCCAGCCAGGCAGCACTCTTCGCCCTGGCATCTGCGTTATGCGTTTCTTCGGCGTCTGCTCAGCAGACGACCGACGGCACCAGCACCCAAGCTCCTTCGGCGAATCAGCCCTCCCCCCAATCTCAGAGTCACCTCGACAAACTGAGTGAGCCGCCGAAGGAAGGGTTCTGGGGCCATGTGAATCCCTTCGCCCGCAAGAAGTGGGTAAACAATCGGATTACCCCGATTAAGGGTCAGTTGAATGAGCTTGACGAAGTCAACGCCAAAAACGCGCAGGACATCAAGGATGTCGACGGACGCGCAACGGCGGGCATCAACAAGGCTCAGTCGACTGCGGACCAGGCAAACCAGGTAGCTTCAGCTGCCACGACCCAGGCGCAGCAGGCTGGCACGATCGCCGGTCAGGCGAGCGGCAAGGTCGACAAGGTGAACACCACCGTCAACGGTCTCGACAACTACGCCGAGAAGAACACGGTCACAGTGGCCTTCAAGGGCGGTTCGGCGATTCTTTCGAAGGATGCCAAGGCGCAGCTTGATGAAATGGCTGCCAACCTTTCCGGCCACCAGGGTTACCTGCTCGAAGTGGAAGCACATGCTCCCGGAGCAGGCAGCGTAGGCATCCAGAATTCTTCCCGGTACGCGGAGGCGGTCAAGCGCTACCTCGTTACCGAACATCAGATTCCCGTCTACCGAATGCATGCAGTTTCGCTGGGCAATGCCCCTGTCGCGACTGCCGACACAGACGCCAGTGCGAAGCCCAAGCCGGTGCGCACGAGCTATGTCGAGCTTCGGTTGATGGAAAACAGTTTGGCGGCCCAGGACGGATCCACCCCCCGGTTAGATGCGTCCCAGACAGGTGCGGCACGACCGTAAGGTTGTAGCCACGCCCCGAGGCTTTAGCCCGCGCCTGACGGCAACCCCGCCGTTTGGCCGCCAACCAAGCTCTCGCAACACGAGAGAACCAAGGCAACTTGGCCCCCGAGAGTTCGGGGGCCGTTTTTTTTGCTCCGCACTTTTGATCGGCGCTTCGCGCCCTTGATTTTTCGCTTTCGATAGCTCTTCAGTATCCAGACAGAATTCCGCCTCCAATCCCTACAACCATTCTGGTATCGCTATCCAGATAGGCGGCGATTACACTTGGAGCAAGATGCTTACCAACGAATCCCCCATCCTTGTCACTGGCGGCGCCGGGTTTATCGGGTCGCACTTTGTTCTCGATTGGTTTACCGAAGTTGGCACGCCGCTGGTCAATCTGGACAAGCTGACCTATGCCGGCAACCTGCATAATCTCGAACCGGTGAAGGACAAGCCGGGCTACCACTTTGTGCGCGGGGATATCCAGGACCGTGAGCTGGTGGACAGCCTGATGGAGAAGTATGCGCCGCGGGCGATTGTGCATCTTGCTGCCGAGAGCCACGTGGACCGTTCGCTGGTGGGGCCGGGGGAGTTTCTGGCGACGAATATCAATGGGACGTTTGTGCTGCTGGAGGCGGCGCGGACATACTTTGGCAAGCTGGACGATGAGGATAAGAAGAAGTTTCGTTTCCTGCATGTTTCCACCGATGAGGTTTTCGGTTCGCTGAAGCCGGGGGATGCTCCGTTTGAGGAGACGTTCCCGTTCAAGCCGAACTCGCCCTATGCTGCTTCCAAGGCGTCGAGCGACCTGCTGGCGCGGGCGTGGATGAAAAGCTATGGCTTGCCGGTGATCATTACCAACTGCTCGAATAACTACGGACCGCTGCAATTCCCGGAGAAGCTGCTGCCGCTGGTGCTGGATAAGGCGATTCATGGCAAGCCGCTGCCGATCTATGGCGACGGGATGCAGGTGCGCGACTGGCTGTATGTGGGCGACCATGCTGCCGCGCTGCGGGTGGCGCTGGAAAAGGGTGTTCCGGGGCAGACGTATAACATTGGCGGGTGGAATGAGCAGGCGAATCTGGACACGGTGAAGATGCTGTGCGCGCTGCTGGATGAGTTTCTGCCGGATTCGCCGCATGTGCCGCATGCGCAGTTGCTTACGTACGTGACCGACCGGCCAGGGCATGACCGGCGCTATGCCATCAATGCGACCAAGGCTGAGCGCGAGCTGGGATGGAAGCCGAAGGAGACTTTTGCGACCGGGCTGCGAAAGACGGTGCGCTGGTATTTGGATAACCAGGCTTGGGTGCAGGAAGTGACTTCGGGCGAGTATCTGAAGTGGATTGATAAGAACTACGGTTCGCGGTAGTCGTCTGGGTCATCTCTCAAACTTCGGTTGGCCTATGATGGTTTGTACCTGAGGTCTTGCAGGGAGGATTAATGCGCTCAACTGGGTCCCGGCTAAAAGCGATGGGTTCGCGGTATCAGGGACAGTTTGTGTCGGCGGTGCTGCACTGCTGCCTGATTCTGCTGATCATTGGTGGAGTGGTGCGGAGTGGGCCGGTGATTGCGCCCTACAAGTTGCCGGGGACGACGCAGGGTGTTTCCGCGCTGACGTTTTATGCGCCGGGGAGCTATCACCCGATTCATGCGGATGCTCCGCTGAAGAGTGAAGCGAAGGCAAAGCCTGCAACCGTGCCGACGCCGGCTCCGAAAAAGCAGCAGTTGGAAGCTTCGCAGCAGACGCAGTCGCAGCAGGGGCTGGGGCTGGCGGCGCAGAGCGGACTGGGTGAGGGCGATATCACCATTGCGCTGCAGACGTACTTTCCTTATCCCAAGCCGGATCTGACTGCGCTGCCGCATGGGACCAGAGGCGACGTGGTGCTGGACGCGGTGATTGATGAGCATGGGAAGATTGCTCAGTTGACGCTGCTGAAGGGGCTAGGTTCGCCGGTGGATGATACGGTGATCGCTACCGTGCGCGGATGGACCTACACGCCGGCGATGAAGAATGGTGTGCCGGTACAGAGCGAGCAGGAGCTGCATTTTCATTACGAGCGTGGGTAGACATTCTTATTTAGCGTAGTAGCCGGAGCGGGCTCGGATGACTAGTCCTGGGCGCGTGCTCTTGACGACGATCTTGCGGAAGGTGCCGTCTGGGTCGTGGTTGGTGGCGTGATAGCCAACGGCGTAGAGCGACCTTAATTCCCCCGATATTTCTGCGAAGGCTTCGCTGACCTTCATGGCATGTGAGTCGTAGGATTTGCCGCCGGCCTGGTTTGTAAGGTGGTCGAGCTCGCGCATGCCGTAGCGGTCGCGGGCATCCATTTTGCCGTGCTTGAGTTCGGTATAGCGGATGGCGTAGACGAGAGTGTCGGCGTTCTGGACGGCTTCGATGGTGTCGACGAGGTCGTGCTCGCTGGAGTTTTCTTCGCCGTCGCTGAAGACGACGAGGACTTTGCGGCGCTGGTGGATGCCGGTCATCTTCTCCTCGGTGGCATAGTAGATGGCGTCGTTGAGCGCGGTGCCGAGCTCGCGGTCCTCTTTCGGGCCGATCTCGGGCTGGTCGTGGTTGCCTTTGTCGTAACTGTGCAGTGCGGCCATCATCGTGGCCTGATCTGCTGGTGAGCCGCTGGTCCAGTCGGTGACCAAGCGCAGGTGGTTGCCGAAGCAGACGGCGAAAGCGCGGTCCTCGGGAGTCATGGTCTGATGGAGGAACTGGGCGATGTCGCGCTCGTGGTCTTTGAGGAACTTTTCCTGGCTGCCGCTGGAGTCGATGATGAGGCCGATGCTGAGGGGGAGCTGCTCGGCGCGGGAGAAGAAGCGGATGGTCTGCGGGATGCCGTCTTCGACGATGGAGATATCGTCCTTGGCCAGGTCGAGGACGAGGCCGCCTTTGGCGTCATGGACGCTGATGGTGGTGTCGATGAGATGGGTTTCTGCGGTGATGGTGGGGACGGATTGGGCAAAGGGTAAGAGCGGGAAGATAACGGTGGTTAGAGCGAGTGCGAGGGTGCGCTTTGCCAGATTGAGCATGGAGCGAGATACGAATGCGGGATGCCTGGGGTTCCGTGTGGCAGTTTCGTGGGTGGTTCGACGCAGGTCAGGGAGTGGCGACCAGGGAGTAGCTATGAGGCTGTGCGGTACATCTCCTCTCGGGGGTTGGCATCCAAGCTAGGGAACTGAGAGGAATTATCCAATGTCTGAACACCATGACGCGCCGAAGGCGCACGAGGCACATGCCATTCACGAAGAACAAACCAAGGGTCCGCACGATCCGAAGGAAATCAACCCCAAGATGGCTTCTGATATCGCCTATTGGTCGAAGGAGTTTGGCGTGACCGGCGATCAGCTTCATGAAGCGATTCGCAGCCATGGAGTACATGTGGAGAAGGTGCGGGCTGCGCTGCATAAGGCTGTTTAGTCCACTTTGGGTTTATCACGCTGTTGGATGAAGGTTCGCGCTTCACACTCAATCGAAAATGGGTCTAGAATTTATGCAGAGGCACTCATGGATTGGTCCGGCTGCGAAAGCGTTGAGGTAGTCCCGGGTAAGGTGAGTGGTGTGCCGCTGATCCGCCACACGCGCGTGCCGGTCGATTTGGTTGTTTCCAGCTGGGATGGCGGCGAATCGGTGGATGAGATTGCTTATAACTATGATTTGAGGCCCGAAGAGATTCGGGCTGTCCTTTCCTACCGCGATAGTCTTGAGCCTGCGCGACTTTGAAGGTTCTCTTTGACCAGAACGCGCCTCGACCCCTGGCGCGTTTCCTTGAGTATCATGATGTCGTTCGCGCGGCTGAACTTGATTGGTCAGAACTGCGAAACGGTGATTTATTGCGGGCGGCTGAAGAGGCGGGCTTTGACGTTTTTGTGACGGCGGATCGCAATCTTTCTTATCAGCAAAATTTGAAGGATCGCAGGCTGGCGATTGTCGTGCTGCCCTCCGGGCAATGGCCCGAAGTCGAGCCTCATCTTCCTGCGGTCATTGCGGCAGTCGATGGTTCTGAGCCGGGTGATTTTGTAGACTTGACGGCTCTCCGGTCGGGCAAAACGCGGCGAACGTAGTGAGTACTGATTTGGATGCGACGGATCCGCGATCCTCAATGCCTTGTTTTTGCCAGCCCTTGCGGTAAATGAACAACAGACGCACGGCATCCAGCATACCTGGGTGCGTCTCGTCCGCTTTTCTTACCCAATGTAGAGTTCACGAGACCGTCGGATGACGGTGGCCGTAGTTGCAGCCAAGAGTTTGAGCTGCGTGGAATGAAAGCGTGGAAGTGCTGTCGCTGGATGCATGGTGGCCGACGGACTAGAATTTAACGTAATGAGCACTTTGATCGAGGATTCGGATTTGTCGGCTGTGCCTTTTGGCATGACGGGTGGGGCGCGGTTTTTGCGGGCTTGCTTGAAGAAGCCTGTGGACCGTCCGCCGGTTTGGTTTTTGCGGCAGGCTGGGCGATATATGGCGGAGTACCGCGAGGTGCGGAAGCATCACACCCTCGTCGAAATCTGCAAGCGCCCCGATATTGCTGCCGAGGTGACGATTACGGCTGCTGAAAAGCTGGGTGTCGATGCGGCGATTATCTTTGCCGATCTGCTGCTGCCGCTGGAGCCGATGGGGCTGCATTTTGAGTTTGTGGCGGGCGAGGGTCCACATGTACATCATCCTTTGCGGACCGTCGAAGCCATTGACAAGCTGCGGACGGACCGCGCCGGAGAGCTGGAGTATGTGGCGGCGGCGATTGCCAAGGTGGTCGGGCATTTTGGCGATTCGAAGGGGATTATCGGGTTCTGCGGGGCGCCGTTCACGCTGGCCAGCTACATGATCGAGGGCGGCTCGTCGCGCAACTATATCTTTACCAAGCAGATGATGTACGCCGAGCCGTATGCGTGGCAGAAGCTGCTGGAAAAGGTGTTCACGATGCAGGTTGCCTTCTGCAAGCAGCAGGTGGATGCGGGCGCGGATGTCATCCAGATTTTTGACAGCTGGGTCGGTTCGCTGTCGGTTGAGGATTATCGCGACTACGTGCTGCCGGTGACGACGCGGTTGATTCGCGCGGTGCAGGCGATGGGCGTTCCTGTCATCTACTTTGGCGTGGACACAGCCAGCTTGCTGCCGGCGATGCGGGAGACGGGCGCGGACGTGATTGGGCTGGACTGGCGGACACCGCTGGACGAGGGCTGGCGGTCGATGGGGTATGCGTGCGCGGTGCAGGGGAATCTGGATCCGATTACGCTGTTTGCGCCGGAGCCGATTCTCGAAACGCGCGTCAAGCAGGTGCTGGCGCAGGCTGCCGGGCGGGCTGGGCATATCTTCAACCTGGGGCATGGGATTGTGCCGGGGACTCCGGTGGAGCATGTGCAGGCGGTGGTGAAGATGGTCAAGGAGCACGGGCCAAAGTACGCGCTTCCGGCGGTCAAGGGTGAGGTGAAGCTTGGGTAAGCGAGCGGTTTTGTTGTTGGCGCACGGGACGCCGGAGAATGTTGAGCAGATTCCTGACTACCTGCGCAATGTGGTGAGCGGGCGTCCTATGCCGCAGCATGTCATTGAGGAGATTCAGCACCGGTATTCGCTGATTGGGGAGCCGAAGGGGCATTCGCCGCTGACGGATCTGACGATGATCCAGGCGGAACTGCTGGCGGCGGAGCTGGGCGAGCCAGTGTATGTGGGGATGCGGAACTGGCGGCCTTACATTGCTGACACCGTGAAGCAGATGCGGGCGGATGGCGTGGATGAGGCGGCGGTGATTTGTCTCGCGCCGCAGAATTCGCGGACTTCTGTCGGGCTGTATCGCCGTGCGGCTTTGGCTGAGGCTGCCGGCATGAAGATGGATTTCCTCGAAGGCTGGGCGGATGAGCCTTTGCTGGCCGAGGCTTTTGCAGAGCGGCTGCGGGTGGCGCAGGAGCGCGTGCTCGCCGAGACAGGCAAGTACGCGGCGGTGATTTTTACGGCGCACTCGGTGCCTTGCCGGACAATTCAGACTCCGGCGGCGAATCCGGGGCAGCCGATTCTCTGGCCGAGTTCTGCGAAGGGGCCGGATGGGGCGGGCGAGCCTGATCCTTATCCTGTCGAGGCCAAGCGGACGGCGGCTGCCGTGGCTGCGCTGGTGCCGGAGGTTCCTAGCTGGTATTTCGCATTCCAGAGCCAGGGAGCGAGCGGCGGCCCTTGGATCGGACCGGGCGTGCAGGACACGCTGGACGCGCTGGCAGCGGCGGGAGAGAAGACGGTGATCCTGCAGCCGATCGGGTTTCTGTGCGATCACGTGGAGATTCTTTTCGACATCGATATCGATTTTCGCGAGCACGCGGAGAAACTGGGAATGCGGCTGGAGCGGTCTGAGTCGCTGAACGGGTCGCGGACGCTGACGGCGGCGCTGGCCAAGCTGGCGCACGAAGGATTTGCACGGCTGAATTCCGAACAGCTGGGGGCGAATGGCTAGGATTCTGGCGGCGGCCCAGTACGCAGCACGCGCGGGCGATGTCGAGGCGAACGTGGCGCGGCATGTGCGCTACGCGTCGGCGGCGGCTGGGCTGGGGGTTTCGCTGTTGGTGTTCCCTGAGCTTTCGCTCACGGGGTATGAGCTGGAGCTGATTGCCGCGCAGCCTGAGCTCACGCTGCATGCGCAGGATACCCGGCTGGAACCGCTGCGGGCGCTTGCCCGGCGCGAGTCGATTGCGCTGCTTGTGGGCGCGCCGGTACGGTTTGGCGCAGATGCTTTGCATATTGCCACGCTGGCATTTCTGCCGGATGGCAAGGTGGCGGTCTATACCAAGCGTAACCTGCATGCAGGCGAGCTGGGCGTGTTTGCGCCGGGGCTGGGTGGGCCATTGCTGCAACTGGGCCGGGTGCCGGTGGCGATGGCCATCTGTTCGGATGTGGCCAAGGCTGAGTTTGCGGCGGAGGCGGCACGGAACAAGGCCAAGGTGTATGCGGCTTCGGTGCTCTTGAGTGAGGCTGGCTACGAGGCGGATGCTTCGCTGTTGAGCGGGTACGCGAAGACGCATGGCATGGCGGTGGTGATGGCCAATCATGCGGACCCTACGGGCGGGTGGGTCCCGGCGGGGCGCTCGGCGATCTGGGATGAGCGCGGCGTCGCGGTGGCGTCAAGCTCCGGAAATGAAGAAGCGCTGGTGCTGGCGCGTCGCCAGGGCAATAGCTGGGAAGGCGCGGTGTTTCCCATGCAGGCGGCTGCGGCACTAAGGTTGCGGGAGGCTGCTGTTCCGGAGATTCCGCCGGTGCGCGAGGAGCCGCGGCTCGTGCAGGGCTCGCTGTTTAGCGATTCTTCTCTAGATTGATTTGGTTATTTTGGCTGGATTTTTAGTTCTTTATATGCGGCGTGGCCGACGGCAAATCTGACAGCCCAGGGATAGTATCGCGCTTCTTTTTGAGATTCTCTTCGGTCAGGCACGTCGTCCAGGGAGGGGCGCCGGGGTATTCATTCGAGCGGATCCATAAAGTCATTCTGCCGATATTGTTTTCATCAAACCACCAAACCCGATACGCGGATCCGACCTCCACACCGAATGCCATCGCTGTATATCCGAAGACTTTGCCATCGCAAGACAATTGAGTTACGTACGGAGCTGTCGCGGTTAATCGCCGAGTTGTGAGGGTTGAATTTTCCATGTAGTAATCAGGAATCCAAAACTTATCCTTCACGCTGAAGCAGGCTAGAGCCACGTGATCATCAGGTACCAGTAAGGGCGGTCTGCAGGCGTCCATCGGGGATGATTCATGCACAGGGGTGGCCCATCCTTCAAGAGAAGAGATGCGCGTGATCTCCGTATATTTCGCGGCGGATTGAGCATAGCAAGCCTGCCTGCACGCATCTAGGTTTGCGATGAGCAGTATTCCGGCTATGGAGGCGACTAACTTTCTCTGCATGACTGTTTAAGCTATCCGATCACCTGCTAGTCCTTCATGTCAATCTTCTTGGCAGGAAGGTCTTGTCAGTGCCACTTTACGGCAAGTTTTGGTCGTCAATTGGACTAGTCCCCCTGCCCAGACCGAAGTGCGATAGATTTACAATTATCCGATTTTCGTAAATCTGATTCGTTTCAAGGAGCCTTCTCTTGCGCCTGTTTCTCGCTTCTCGTCTTTTCGGTGCTGTCGCGTGTTCCTCGGCGGTGGGTAGTGTCGCGTTCGCACAGGTTGCGCCAACTGCTCCCGTGACGGTGTATGTGAAGGCCGGGCATCTGTTTGACTCTACTTCGGACAAGCTGCGGGACAACGTGGTGCTGGTGATCGAGGATGAGCGGATCACCAAGGTGGCGGCTGCTGGCGAGGTCACGATTCCTGCGGGAGCAAAGGTGGTGGATCTTTCGCAGGATTGGGTCCTGCCGGGGCTGATCGATTGCCATACCCATCTGGAGGCGCGGGCGGACCAGTATGACCCGATCAACGAGGTGCGGCAGTCGCCGTTCATGGGTGGATTCAACGGCGTGGTGAACGCCAACAAGACGCTGCTGGCCGGGTTTACCAGCGTGCGCGATGTGGGTTCGCAGCCGTTCTTTGCGGTGGATCTGCGCAAGGCGATCGATTCGGGATTCATTCCGGGGCCGCGGGTGGTAGCGAGTGGGCCGGGGATTTCGATCACTGGCGGGCACGGCGACATGAACGGGTTTGCCCCGGCGGTGAACAACATGATGTATCCGGCGGAGAAGGATTTTGCCATTGCGGACGGACCGGAGGAGGTGCGCCGGGTGGTTCGGGAACAGGTGAAGTACGGCGTCGACGTGATCAAGATCCTGGCAACTGGAGGGGTGTTGTCGGCGGGCGATAAGCCGGGGGCGGAGCAGTTCACCTACGAGGAGCTGAAGGTGGCAGCCGATGAGGCGCACCGGGCCGGGCGGAAGATTGCCGCGCATGCGCATGGTGCGGAGGGGATCAAGGATGCAGTGCGGGCCGGGATCGATTCGATCGAGCATGGAAGTCTGATCGATGACGAGGGCATCCGGCTGATGAAGGAGCACGGGACGTATCTCGACGCGGACATCTATAACGACGACTACATCCTGGGCGAGGCAGCCAAGTTTGGGCTGCCCAAGGAGATGATCGACAAGGAGCGCGGGCTGGGCAAACTGCAGCGCGAGAATTTTGCCAAGGCGGTCAAGGCGGGGGTGAAGATTGCCTTTGGGACCGATGCCGGGGTCTATCCGCACGGGGACAACGCGAAGCAGTTCCACTACATGGTGAAGTTTGGGCTGACGCCAGCGGGAGCGATCCGCGCGGCGACCGAGAGCTCGGCGGATTTGATCGGACGGTCGAAGGATGTCGGGACGCTGGAGGCGGGCAAGTACGCCGACCTGATCGGGGTTACGGCGAATCCGCTGGATAAGGTGGAAGTGCTGGAGCATGTGAGCTTTGTGATGAAGGGCGGCAAGGTTTACAAGGATGAGGTTGGGGCATCGAAGTGATGAATGGAGAACCTTTGAGATCGCCTAACAACAGGCTCAGGTCCATACTCACAGTAACGCTCATGCTCTTCGCGGGATTGGTTTGCTCTGCGCAGACTGAATCGGAAGCAGTGGTGCGGCCTTGTTTGAAGGACGAGTGGCGGATTGCTTTGAGCCCTGCGGCGAAGGAGCTGACGACGAAGCCTGCAGAAGAAATGGGGGGATTTTCTTCGTGTGAGTCGGCTGTTGTGCCGTTTCTTCCGAATGCTCTGATTCTTCGCTTGCACACCAAGGTTGACGTGGACTGGTCCTATACGGCAACTCTGCTACAGGCAAATACAGGAGGCTCACTGAAGCTCGTGTCGTCGGGCCGCGGCATGGTGGCGCATCCCAAACCTGATAGCGCTGAGTCGATCTCTGCACTCAATTTCCTACTTCGAGGGGTGAAGTTGGAGCCTGATGTAGAGACAATCAGGGAACTCACTTCTCTCTATTTCTTCATCCTGGATGACGAAGATGAGCGCCAATTTCTCGGTGGTCGACCGATAGTGCGTGAATTGGAGCTTCTCAACAGGGAGCCGGGCCAGATTCCGGTGGCGATGGGCAATGATCGCGCGCAGGCAAGCTTTCTTAAAACCGCATGGAAATTGGATTTTTCCTTGGAAAGAGATTCGATTGAGCTGATATCAGCATACCGAATGGATGATTGAGCGATATTCTGCGCTTGTATTTGCTTAGCGGATCGGCCTCAAGCGAACTTTCGATTTCGGCTCAATCGCGCGGGATCAAAAATTGATCCTGCTTCACTTGTTTGATACGAAACTAAATCCCGATGCAGGAACGGGAAGGCTCTGTACAGGGGCTAGAGTGGGAGATGAGGCTATTTCCGCTGGCGTTTGTTAGAGTTTCAGAGCAAAGCGGATGGATTCTCGTCTAAGCAATTGAAGCCGGAGACAATGAGCGCAAAGCACCCGATTGATCGAGCTGCAGACAGAGTGGTGATTGTTGGAGCGGGGCCCGGTGGCCTGGCTTCGGCAATGTTGCTGGCCAAGGCCGGCGTGGAAGTCACTGTGGTAGAGAAGCGCGGGGTGGTAGGCGGACGCACCTCGACGATGGAGCAGGACGGCTTCAAGTTCGATGTGGGGCCGACCTTCTTTCTGTATCCGCAGGTGTTGCGCGAAATCTTCGCGGCCACCGGGCACTCGCTGGAAAAAGAAGTCCCGATGCACCGGCTGGACCCGCAGTACCGGCTGGTATTTGGCAAGGGCGGACAGGTAGACGCCACTTCCGATGTTGAGCGGATGAAGGCGCAGATTGCCGCGATTTCACCGGCCGATGCGGCGCGCCTGGAGTCGTATTTCCGCGATAACCGCGAAAAGCTGCTGCGGTTTGCCCCCATTCTGCAGTCTCCGTTTGAGAGCTGGAAGGATCTGGTCACGCCGGAGATGCTGAAAATGTTGCCGCTGGTGCGGCCATGGCGCTCGCTGGACTCCGACCTGCGGAAGTATTTCAAGGACGACCGGATTCGGCTCGGGTTCAGCTTCCAGTCAAAGTACCTGGGAATGTCGCCGTTCTCCTGCCCGAGTCTGTTCAGCATCCTTTCGTTTCTGGAATATGAGCACGGAGTATTTCACCCGGTGGGCGGTTGTGGAGCCGTGACGGCTGCGATGGCGCGCATTGCTGAGGGCATGGGCGTTCGCATTCTGCGCAACACCGAGGTAGACGCGATGCTCTTTGAGGGCCGCCGCGCTGTCGGTGTACGGACTTCCTCAGAAGCTGGCGGAGAGACAATCAAGGCCGATGCTGTGGTGGTGAATGCGGATTTTGCGCAGGCGATGCAGCGGCTCGTACCCAACCATCTGCGCAAGCGGTGGACGGATAAGAAGATCGAGAGCAAGGACTATTCCTGTTCGACGTTCATGCTGTATCTGGGCATCGACGGCAAGTATGACGATGTGGCGCACCATACGATCTATCTCTCGAAGAGCTACGAGCAGAATCTGCGGGACATTGAACATGAGCACCAGTTGACGACCGAAGATGCCAGCTTCTATGTGCAGAATGCCTGTGTGACCGACCCAACGCTGGCTCCGGACGGGATGAGCACGCTCTATGTCTTGCTGCCGGTGACTCATGAACATCGCAATGTCGACTGGCCGAAGGAGCAGGCTCGATTCCGCGCAATGGCTCTGAAGCAGCTTGAGAAGATCGGGATTACGGATGTGGAGAAGCGGATTCGGGTGGAGCGGCAACTTACGCCGGCCACGTGGAATTCAGAGTTCCACCTGCACCTGGGCGCGACATTCAGCATGGCGCATTCGCTGAAGCAGATGCTGCATCTGCGGCCGCATAACCGCTTTGAGGATCTGGATGGCGTTTACCTTGTGGGTGGCGGAACGCACCCTGGGAGCGGGTTGCCGGTGATCTTCGAGTCGGCGCGGATCACTTCGAGGCTGCTGCTGAAGGACTTGCAGGTAGAGCCAGGGTGGAATCCGGTGCCGCAGCTCCAGGGGAATGCGGCCTATGAGTCGGTCCGGTAACAAGCGAGTGCGCGTGGAGTGTGAAGTGTGAACAGCCTGGCGAAGAGCCCAACCCTAACGCGAGATAGAGTGAATTGTGGGTGATGCGCAGGGTTTTGTCTTTCACACTTCACACTCACACTCCACACTCGTATCTCAGGTAGAGCCAGTGACCGGGTTTCTCTTCGATCGGGAAGCAATGATGGTGGCCCAGCGGGACTGGGCATCTGCCCCGTTGCGCGCCCGGCTCAAGGTGATTCGTAGACTGCGGAAGTTACTGGCAGCCCGGGCTGTGGATGTCGCTGAGACGATTCCTGTTTCCCTACCGGGCGCACTTAGCCGGACGCTGGCGGATTCGCTGGTTTCAGAAGTACTGCCGCTGATCGAGGCTTGCCGGTTTTTGGAGAACGAGGCGGAAGAAGTGCTGCGGACGCGGGAGCTTGGCGCTGCTGGGCGGCCGGTCTGGCTTTCGGGCGTTGAGGGCGAAGTGCAACGCGCTCCGTGGGGATTGGTGCTGGTGCTGGCGGCTGGGAACTATCCTCTGCTCCTGGCCGGTGTTCAGACATTGCAGGCGCTGGTTGCCGGGAACGCCGTACTTTGGAAGCCTGCGCCGGGCACCGAAGACGTGGCGCATGGGCTGCGAAGAATGTTGGTGGAGTCCGGGCTGAATCCCGAGTTGCTGCGGGTGCTGGACTCGTCGGTTGAGGCCGGTACAGATGCGATGGCGGCGGGTGTGGATCATGTCGTGTTGACCGGGTCGGCGGAGACGGGGAAAGCCGTTCTGCGGCAACTGGCGGAGACGCTGACCCCGGCGACGATGGAGCTTTCCGGGTGCGACGCTGTGTTTGTGCTGCCGGGGGCCGATTGGGTGCATACGATCCGAGCGCTGGCGTTTGGGCTGCGATTCAATGGATCGTTTACCTGCATGGCGCCGCGGCGGGTCTTTCTGGTGGGGATGAAGGACGCTCCGGAGTTTGAGGAGCGTTTGGCTGAGGTGCTAGCTGCTTTGCCGCCGGTTCCGGTGCCGGACAAAACTCGGCGGATGCTGGCGGAACTCGTTGCCGACGCACAGGTTCAGGGTGCGCAAGTTGCATTGGACGGGCAGGAGGCGCGCGAAATGACAGTGGGTGTGACACTCATTTCCGGGGCAACTCCTTCGATGCTTGCGATGCAAACGGATGCGTTTGCCCCTTTGCTGAGCGTGATGCGGGCAGCGGACTTGGAAGAGGCTGTGGCGGCGAGTGCGGCTTGCCCTTATGCTTTGACGGCGTCGGTGTTCGGTCCGGAGAAGCAGGCTCGGATGTTGGCGGCTCGGTTACGGGTCGGCAACGTGCTTATCAACGATATTGTGGTGCCTACGGCTGATCCGCGTATTCCGTTTGGCGGACGCGGGCGGAGCGGTTTTGGCGTGACGCGCGGGGCGGAGGGATTACTGGCGATGACCGTGCCGAAGACGATTCAGCGGCAGCAGAAGCCTTCGCCGTACGCATATGCGCCCACGGACGAGCGGCACGTGGAGTTTTTTGCCGGGCTGGCGCAGATGCTGCATGGCGGCGGAGTGCTGGCACGATGGACGGGTTTGTCGCGCTTGATGCGGGCGGCGCGTAAGTTGAAATAGAGATTTTGGAGAAGAGACGAATGCGGATTGCGGTGATTGGGTCGGGATTGGGTGGGCTTTCGGCGGCGGCTACTTTGGCGGCGCGGGGCTATGACGTCGAGGTCTTTGAGAAGAACGCGTGGCTTGGCGGAAAGGCGGCCCAGCTTGAGGGCGACGGATTCCGGTTCGATATGGGGCCGACGATCCTGATCCGTCCGTCAGTCTTACGGCGGATCTTTGCTGAAGCCGGGAAGACGCTCGAAGACTACATCCCGATGGAGCGGCTGGACCCGCAGTGGCGCTGCTTCTTTGAGGACGGGCTGGTGCTGGATCTCGAGGATAATCTCGCTGCGATGGCCACCTCTCTGGACAAGCTTAAGGCGGGCATGGGCGAGGGTTTTCTGAAGTTCCAGGAGCTGAGCGAGCAGTTGCATGAGATCAGTAACAAGTTCTTCTTCTGGAAGCCCGTCGGGTCGATGATGGACACGTTTGACCTGAAGGGCAGCTTCTCGCTGAACGTTTTACGCGATGTGATGAAGATGCGGCTGGGGCAGACGGTGGGCGGCGTGATTCGCGAGTACATCCCCGATGAGCGCGTGGCTCAGATGCTGGACCACTACACGCAGTACGTGGGCTCATCGCCGGATACGTCCCCCGCAATTTTGTGCGCGATTGGGCATATGCAGTCGGAGGAGGGCATCTGGTACCCGATGGGCGGAACGCGCGCTGTGCCCGAGGGTCTGGTAAAGCTGGGCCGTGAGCTTGGCGTGAAGTACCACCCTTCGACCGAGGTTGAAAAGCTGGTCGTAGAGGGCGGCAAGATTGCCGGCTTGACCACCGCTGCTGGAGAGACGCTGCGCTTCGATGCGGTGGTTTCGAATGAGGATGCGGTGCGGACGTATCGCGAACTGCTGGGCGGGGACTTTGCAAAGAAGTTCGATAAGGAACGGGAGTATGAGCCGGCCTGCTCCGGCGTGGTGCTCTATCTGGGCCTCAACAAGCGCTACGACCATCTCGCGCATCACTGCTTTGTGTTTTCGCGCGATCCAGAGGAAGAGTTCCACCACATCTACGATCTCGGCCAGCCCGCACCGGATCCGACCTGCTACCTGGCGTCGACGACACGGACAGAAGCTGCAACAGCGCCCGAGGGTGGCGACGCGCTGTACGTTTTGGTACATACGCCGTATCTGCGACCTGAGCACAATTGGGACGAGATGTTCCCGAAGTACCGGCAGGTGATTCTGGACAAGCTGAAGCGGACTGCGGGGATGCCGGATATCGAAGAGCGGATTGTTTTTGAGCGGGCGCTGACGCCGGTGGACATTCACAACCGGTACAAGGTTTTGAACGGGGCGATCTACGGGCTGTCGAGCCATGGCAAGTGGACTGGCGCCTTCAAGCCATCGAACAAGCGGCGCGATCCGGATGGGCTTTTCCTGGCTGGTGGCGCGGCACATCCGGGGCCTGGCATGCCGATGGTTCTAATGTCCGGGTGGATCGCAGCGGATGCGGTAGACCAAAGATATGGTCAGGGGTATCGTGGAGGAGAGGCTGCCGGGAAGAGCCAGGTCGAGGAGCACGCAGCGACGGTTTGACGAGGCGGACGATTCAGTTACCGGGCACACACGCATGACTCGAACGAAGGTCAATCCGGCGCGGGCGGGCGGGGAGCTGCGAGCGCCCTCGCGACGCGCGATCGGACTGTTCTCGATCTACCTGCGCTGGTATCTCCGGCGGCACTTTCACTGCGTCCGCGTTGCAAATGCGGGTCGAATTGCGCCGCAGGCTGAGCCGCTGATCCTGTTTGGCAATCATGCATCCTGGTGGGATCCGCTCACGGCGATGGTGCTGGGCCAGACGATTTTGCCGGAGCGCGAGCACTATGCTCCGATGGACGCCACTGCGCTCGAGCACTACTCCATCTTCAAGCCGATGGGATTTTTCCCGGTGGACAATTCCTCTCCGCGCGGCGCTGCACAGCTGCTGAGAGCCGGAAGACAGGTAATGGACCGGCCCGGCGCGGTGTTGTGGATTACGCCGGAGAGCCAGTTCAATGATGTGCGCAAGCGGCCGGTAGTTTTTCGCCCGGGGATGGGCGCGCTAATGAGCCGTTGCGGGCGGATGACGTGCGTGCCGATCGCGATTGAATATACGTTCTGGAACGAGCGGCTGCCTGAGGTGCTGATCAATATCGGCGAGCCGCTGGAGATCGCCGACGGCACGATGGAAGACGCGCGAACGTGGACCAACCTGCTTTCCTACGCGATGGCTGCTACGCTGGATGAGTTGACGATGCTGGCAACGGAGCGCGACCCGGCGGCGTTCGAGACGATCCTTTCGGGTGGCGGCGGCATTGGCGGCGTCTACGAGGTGTGGAAGCGGTTCACCTGTGCTGTGACCGGCAAGCCATACCATCACGACCATGGAAGTTTGCACGAACGATGACTTCACTCTTAGCCATATTTATTGAATTCAGAATCGACCAGATACCCAACCCGATCATCGTGGGTGGCATCACCCTGCTGGATTGCCTGGCCGCGCTGTCTCTGCTTTGTTGCGGAATTCCGGCTGTGTTGTTCACGTTCAATGTGTTCCTCTTTCGCCGGGCCGGGCTAGCATGGAACCGCAAGCCTCTGCCACCGCTGTCGGTCCTGATTCCGGCGCGGGATGAGGAGCGGTCTATCGAGGCCACCGTCAAGGCTGTGCTGGCCTCGCGGGGTGTTGACCTGGAGCTCATCGTGCTGGACGACGGCTCGACAGATCGCACAGCAGAGATCGTTCAGGCCATTGCCGAAGAGGATCTGCGCGTCACGCTGGAGCGGGCGGACGAATTACCAGAGGGGTGGAACGGGAAGCAGCATGCCTGCTGGCTGCTGGCGCAAAAGGCAACAACCGACGTCTTCTGCTTTCTGGATGCCGATGTACGCGTCGGGCCTGAAGCCTTTTACCGGATGCTGAGTGAGCTGAACTTCGAGGAGAAGAAGCTCCCGGAGAAGGCGCTGGTGAGCGGGTTTCCGCGGGAAGAAACAAAGACTCCGCTGGAAATGCTGTTGCTTCCCCTGATCCACTTCATTCTGCTTGGATTTTTGCCGATGGTTCTGGATCGCCGGGGTCGACGCCCTGCGTTTGCGGCCGGATGCGGCCAGTTCATGATGGTGCGGAAGGAAGCTTATTTCGCCAGCGGCGGACACGAAGCGATTCGCACGACGATGCATGATGGGCTGATGCTGCCGAAGCTCTTCCGCGAGAACGGGTTTCGCACGGCAATCTATGACCTCAGCCAGGAAGCGACCTGCCGGATGTATCGCGGAACGTTTGAGACCTGGCGGGGATTGAGCAAGAACGCGACCGAGGGCCTGGCGAAGATTGTGCGGCTCCCCGTGTTTACGGTGCTGCTGATTGCCGGGCAGGTGCTGCCGCTGCCGTTGGTGGTGTGGGGATCTGTGCTCATGTACGTGGGGGGAGCGCGGGGGGCGAGGCTGGCTTTTGCCGCGCTGGTGTTCGGATGGACGATCCGCTTTGTGAGCGCCTACCGGTACCGCCAGAGCTGGCTGAGTGCGATCCTGCACCCGGTGGGGATCCTGGTACTGCTCATTCTGCAGTGGTTTGCGCTGCTGCGGAAGCTGGTGGGGATCAGGGCAAAGTGGAAGGAACGGAAATACAAGGTTGGGTGAGTGGTAGAGGATTGAATCTGGTCTTGCCGGGGAAAACATATCCTTGGTCCGTTGCGTCCAATACAAAGACATAGATTACGAGCGTGCGAGGAGTGGATTTGCAATCACGGATGAGGCTGGTTTGCGTTGGCTGGATGTTGCTGCTTGCCGCTGAGGTCAACGCAGCGCCGGCGAAACCGGATTCGGCATATGACCGCCAGCAGTATTCCTACCGGCTGGGTGTGGCTCGGACGGCCTATTTCCGGGTGATTACGAACGGGAACGAGGATTCCTCGAAGCAGGCGCATGCGGCGCTGAGCGAACTGGAGCAGGCGTATCCGGGGGATCCGGTGGCGAAGGCGTATCACGGCAGCCTGCAGTTGCTGGATGTGGCGCATAGCTGGGCGATCTGGAATCTGCGCAAACAGACCACGGACGGGCTGGCGATGCTGGATGAGGCAGTGAACCAGGCTCCCGATGAGCCGGAGGCGCGGTTCATCCGGGCGGCGACGAGCTGGCATCTGCCGGGATTCTTACATCGCCGGGCGCAGAGCGAGGCCGATTTCGAGCTGCTTGCGGGGCAGGCCGAGCGCGACGTGCGGGACGGGCGTCTGACTCCGGAGCTGGCCGCGGCAACCCTGAATTACTGGGGACAGATCCTGGTGAGCCGGAAGGATGTTTCCGGGGCGCGCGCGGCATTCAGTGCGGCGATCAGGGTAGCTCCGCAAAGCCCCGGGGCGGTGGATGCCGGGAAGCGGCTGGGGCAGCTTCAGTAGCTGTTTCGTCGAGTGAGGTACTGTCGTTCGTTTAGTCTTGGTCGCGTTCGCTCTTCCGGATCACAAATTTGAGGGCAGTCCAGCTTTCGTCCACGGCGCATACCTTGATATCGACCATACCGAGCGGAAAAGCTTCCGCCCGTACTAGATGCTCGGTGATATCCGTTGGAACCTTTGCAGCTTTCTTGGGCCAGGAAACCCAAATCGCTCCAGCGGGATTCAAGAGCGGCCGCAGCAGGGCCAACTTCTCAGAGAGATCACTTTTTCTGGTCACGAAGATGTGTGCCATGTCCAGCCCGCTCGCGGGAGTCTTGAGCAGGACTGGTTTGAAACCGCTTTCCTCAATCTCATCGGCAACCGAAGCCGGCATCTGGTATCGCCAGGTTCGCTGGGCGTCCTTCACGCCGAGTTTCTTCGCAAGAGGCGTTCCTGAATAGCCGGTGGTCACAGTACTTTTCCTACTGTTTGAGGGGTTTGCGGGCGAAGTAGTAGAGGGAGAAGGCCAGCGCTGCAAACATCACGACAGCGGTGCCGTTGCTGTGCAGGTAGGGAATCTCAGGAAACTGGATGGGGATGTGGTTGCCAGTGAGGTTTTCGTAGGCGGCTTTGGCTACGCCCAACAGGCCAACGATGCCTCCTGCGGCGATGAGACCTGAGGCGTAGAGAGCGCCGGGGCTGATTTCGCTGTCATCCGCCTGGTGACCAGCCTTCTTGAGAGCGGAGTCTACCAGGAAGCGCACGATGCCTCCGGCAAAAATTGCGAGGGTGGTGCCGATAGAGAGATAAGCGCCGACAGCGAACGAGAGTGAGCGAATGCCGAGCAGTTCAACAGCGATCACCAGGAAGACGCCCATCAGTACCAGGCCCCAGGGGAGCTTCTGAGTGAGGATACCGTTAATGACGGTGGCCATTAGGCGTGCCTGCGGCGCGGCTGCCTTCTCGCTGCCGATGCCCTGGATCCACTGAACTTCAATCTTGTGCGTAGCGGGCGAGTAGAGGTACTTTCCGTCTGCGAGCTCAGACGAGCCGAGAGCGTTCAGGACGATGTATTCGTTGGCTTTGTGCGGGGTGGCGACCTTGTTGGCGTCGACGACAGGGATTGTCTCGGGGAGCTTGGCGTTCTGTTGCTGATTGACGCCGGAGTGGGCGGCGTTGATGTCCCACGGTTGCGGGGACTGGCGGAACTCCTGGAAGGCTGTGTTCATGGCCGAGAGCGTGACGCCGATGATGACGGTCGAGACGCAGACGCCGATCATGAGGGCGAGTTGCTGCAGGCGCGGGGTGGCTCCGATGAGGTAGCCGGTCTTGAGGTCCTGGCTTGTATCGCCGGAGTTGGAAGCGGCGATGCAGACCGCTCCGCCGACGGTGATGGCGAGCGCTCCGTAGGCGGGAGCGGTCCAGCCTTTGACGAGGAAGATGGCCGAGGTCGCCATAAGGGTTGCGATGGTCATGCCGGAGACGGGCGAGGCCGAGCTGCCGATGAGGCCGACGATACGCGAGCTGACAGTAACGAAGAGAAAGCCGAAGACGACGATGAGGAGCGATGCGGCAAGATTGGCCAGCGGTCCCGCGTAGGTGCCGGGGACGGGCTTGAACTGGAGAAAGATGAACATGATGGCGACCAGCGCAATCGATCCGCCAACGACTACGCTCATGGGCAGGTCATCTTCGGTGCGGATGGGCCGGGCCTTGGCTGCGCCACCGCTACGCATCTTGCTGAAGCCGCTGGTGAGCGCGCCGACGATTGTGGGCAGCGTCTTGACCAGGGTGATGAGACCCGCGGCGGCGACGGCTCCGGCTCCCATCGGGCGTATGTAGGTGATCCAGAGATCGCTGGGAGTCATGGCGCTGATGAGCTTTGTGCCGGGATAGATGGGCTGCGTGAGTCCGTTGCCGAAGAAGTGAATCAGCGGCATGAGCACCAGCCAGGAAAAGACGCCGCCGGCAAAGATGATGCCGGAAACTTTGGGCCCGATGATGTAGCCGACGCCAAGGTATTCCGGCGTGGCGTCGCACTTGATGGCGGAGCCTTTAAGGATGTGTTGCGGCCCGAAGTCGGGCTCGTAGTGGGGTGAGTCTGGCCAGGCAGCGAAAAGATTGCTGTTCTGGAAAAGGGTGTAGAGGCCGCCCAGTCCGAGTCCGAGAAAGACCCGGCTGGCGAAACTTCCTCCACGGTCGCCGGCCATCAGAACGTCCGCGCAGGCAGTGCCTTCGGGATAGGCGAGGGTTGCGTGTTCTTCAACGATGAGCTGGCGGCGCAGCGGGATCATAAATAGGACGCCAAGCCAGCCGCCGACGAGGGCAAGGAGGAAGATACGGGAGTATTCAAGATCGAAGCCGAGGAAGATCAGCGCGGGCAGCGTAAAGATGACGCCGGAGGCGATCGACTGGCCGGCGTTGCCGGTGGTCTGGACGATGTTGTTCTCGAGGATGGAGGACTTACCGAAGACGCGGAGGATGCTGATCGAGAGCACCGAGATCGGGATCGAAGCGGCGACGGTAAGGCCCGCCCGCAGACCGACATAGACCGTGACCGCGCCGAAGATGATGCCAAAGAAGCAGCCGAGCAGCAGAGCGCGCGGGGTGAATTCGGGGCGCTTGTCCGAGGGCGAGACGTAGGGACTGAAAACGGGCTGATTCTCTGGCTTGATGTCAGGCAAGGTGAAGCCTCCGGCTGCGGGATACAGCGAATATACGAGATCAGGGCTGGGAAGTCAGAATTCTACCCTGAGCCGGAACGATCCCTGCCAAGCGAGGGCCGGACTTAGGGCCGAGCATACTCCATCGTCCAGACCGCCTTGTCACCTTCGTGATATTCATTTCCTTCCCAAGGGGAGCCGCACACGTGCAGATAAGAGTAGGGTGTTCCGGCGAACATTACCCAGGCCCCCTTATCACGAACTGTCGTTGGGAGACCATTCGCCGCAGCATCAAAGGGCCAGGTAATCATCCAATGCGGTCCTATCGGGATAGCGGGGCTAGTCTTGTCGGATGGATCCGTGTTACTTCTCTGGGTAGCACCGCAGAGCATATAGATCATTCCGGGCGAAGCATTGGTCGGTTTCGGCTTCCCATGCATGGCATCCATCATCCACTGCATGCCCATGGGGTTCATACACATCGGTGGAGCGCCGATCTTGTTTTCGTTACCGGGAACACATACCCATTCATTCGTTCCTTTGACCAGAACCTCCATCGTGCCGTCGGCTCGCAACTCTGCGACCGTCGCGTCCTTCGTGACATGCTCCGGTCCGGCAAGGCGGGCGCGAGTGACCCTGGGATCCTCGGCTCTGTCATTTGGATTGTGGCTCTGCATTGATTCCTCCCCGTTTCCTACTGTGCCGCCGAACAGCGTGGCAGCGACAACCGAACCGGTAATGAACTCTCTCCGTGTTTTCATCAAACATGTCCTCCAGCAGCTTTATTGTTAGGGCGGACTGGACAGACTGGCAAGCGCACATCAAGCAAGGTTCACAGAATCCGCCTTTCGACTCTGCCTATGCTGTGCCGGCGATTGGATTGCAAGTCCGGTGACCTGATTGCAAATGACTTCGCCGAGGATGAGCCTATCGAAGGTGGAGTGGAAGGTACGTAAGAGATTGCGTTCACATGAAAAGACTGGAGGCGGAGATAGCTTTCTTTCCTGAGGTCTGGGTATACTGAGGGTACGGCGGCGTGTACCGGCCGGCCGAGATTGAGGTGCGATTTCAGTAGCGACCCTCGTTCAGCGATTTCCGGTGCTTCGCGAAGTGTCTCCACTTCTGGAGGCTTCTTCTGGCGCGCGACGGTTTCTGCGCCTGCAAAAATCCTGAATGGCCTGGGTAACGCACTGAGTTGCACGTTGTTCCCTTCTGCCTGCGCCCTTTGTGGCTCCCTCATCCCTGAGATTTCTGAATCGCCGGTTTGCTCGGCTTGCTGGAGTGAAATTCCTCCTGCAAGGGAACACTGCTGCGTACGCTGCGGCGAGGATTTGTTTGCGCCTATCTCTGCAACCGACCCGCAGGCTGGCGTTTGCCGAGCGTGCCGGATGGCGCCTCCTTCTTTTGTGCGCGCGGTGAGTTACGGAACGTACGACGGCTCGATGCGTGGGGCCATTCACCTGCTGAAGTATGACCGGGTCTCTCCGCTGGCTCGGCGACTGGGGCGGATGCTGGCTATGGCAATTGCCAAGCTTGCGCCGGATGCTGGTGGACCGCAGGAAATGCTGATAGTCCCGGTGCCGCTGCATCGCGGGAAGATCGCTGAACGCGGATTCAACCAGGCGCGGGCGCTGGCGACCGAGGCGCTACGGGAACTGAAGAGGACGCATCCCGGCTGGAGGCTGGAGCTGTCTGCGCGGACGCTGGTGAGGCAACGGCAAACGGAGAGTCAGGCGGGACTGAGTCCCCGCCAGCGTCGCGTGAATCTGCGCGGCGCTTTTTTTGTGTCCGACGCAGAGGCGGTAAGAGGCCGGCACATTTTGCTGGTCGACGATATTTTGACGACCGGAGCGACGGCGCGGGCATGCAGCAAGATGTTGGTGGAGGCTGGTGCCGCCTCAGTAAGCGTAGCGACTTTGGCGCGGGCGCAACGCACAACCCCAGCCATGGATCGCGACATCCGGAAGTACATTCGGCTTTCAGTGCCGGAGCAGGAGCTGGCAAACGACTGGCCTGACCCGATGGTGCATTAAGCCAGTTGAGTTAGAGGGAAGTTACAGGCAACGCAGTGCAGGAACCGTAACAGGACTTTACCGAGATTCTACGAGGGGAAGCGATGTCGCTGGGAAAAGCCATGATACATGCCCGTAAGCAGAAGTCACTCGCCAAAGCAGCCGCCCATGCCGCTAGTACGCAGGGGGAGGGCCACAGCTGGACGCAGTCGAGCCAGGTCATGCAGATGCCGGTGCTGGTCCTGAATGCGTCCTATGAGCCGATCAACATCTGCGGAGCGCGCCGTGCGCTCGTGCTCGTATTGAAGGGCGTGGCGAAGACAGAGGAAGAGCATGGCTTGACCCTGCATGCCCAGCGCAGCCGCATGGCGATGCCCTCGGTGATTCGCCTGCTGGAGTATCGGCGCATTCCTCACCAGACGCGAGCACTTTCCAGGAAGAACATCCTCCTGCGCGACCGCAACACCTGCCAGTACTGCAGCGTGGTGCTGCCTGCGGGTGAGCTCACGCTGGACCACGTGATTCCGCGCTCGCGGGGTGGCAACTCGACATGGGAGAATCTCGTTGCGTGCTGCCACAGTTGCAACCGGCGCAAGGGCAACCGCATGCTACATGAATTGGACGATATGAGGCTCATGAAGGAGCCGCGCTCCTTCAGCCTGCACACCAGCCGGCAAATCATGCGCATGCTGGGCCGTGGCGACGATCGCTGGCGGAAGTATTTGTTCTACTAGCCGCTAATACTGCGGCTGCTCGTTCGGCGGAATGGCTGGTTTTGCGGGTTGGGGTTGCTCTTCCGGTTGGACCGGGGTGATAGGCCCCGAGGGATTGTTCGGGGTAGTTGGATCGGGAGAGGTGCCTGCGCCCTCTCCCTTTTCTGCGTCTGCATGCGCTGGTTTCGTTGGCTCGGTCATCTCAGGCTCCCTGCGTGGTTTGCGTGGAAGCTAGCAGCGCGGCGAGTTGTGTTCCGTTCGGGGAGCCAAGGCCGGTGCATGCGTCCCAGCCGGGTCCTGCGGAATAGGTGCCGTTGTCGCCTTCCGTGATGTCGTTGAAGCCGCCTGAGGCCGTGGAGTAAAGTGCGGGATTGAGGTAGCCGAGGCGGGTGTTGAGCTTCTGGTTGAGCAGGGCGACGAGGCCCGCCCAGAGTGGGGCAACGGCGCTGGTGCCTCCGATGACGCCCTGCTGACCGTCGACCAGGATGTTGTAGCCGGTGTTCGGGTCGGCGTCTCCCGAGACGTCAGGCACGCCGCGGCCGGTCTGCACTGCCAGCGTAGATTGATAGCTGGGCGAGGCGAAGGTGGTGCTGTAGCCGCCGCCGGTGGCTCCGCCCTGTGCGCCGTCGTTCCAGACGGTCTCGCTGGTAATGGCGCCATTGGAGGAGTCAAGCGTGGTGCCTCCGCAGGCCAGTACATGCGGGCTGGAGGCGGGAAAGTCGACATGATCCGAGCCGTCTGTGACTCCGTCCGTCGACCCGTTGTCGCCCGAAGCGACAGTGATCGTGACCCCGAGAGCCGCGGCCTCCTGCGCTACCTGGTCCATGTTCTGCATGGACTGATCCGTCCAGCTGGATTCCGGACCGCCCCAGCTGATGGAAAGAACGCTAGGATTGTTGGTGCTGTCATGGATTGCGGTGCTCATGGCGTCCTGGAAGCCCTGATCGGTGTTGGGAGCGAAGTAGACGACAATGTTCGCGCCCGGGGCGACAGCTCCTGCTACTTCAATATCGAGCAGAACTTCGCCGTCGGCGCTGTCGGGGGTGGTGGGGCTGTTTGTGCCGCGGTCAACCGAGACGGTCGTGACGTTGGGCGCGGGGATGCCAAGCGATTGGAAGTAGTTGGCGATGTCGTCCTGGTTGAATCCGCCGCCGAGTTCGAGGATGCCGATGGTCTGACCGGCTCCGGTGACGTCGGTTGGGAAGTTGTAAAGCTGCGCGACCTGGGCTGGCGAATACGAAACGCTTTGGGCGGCAGCATCCGACGCTCCGGCAGCCCGTAGCTTGCGAAAGTGCGGCTTGGCCTGCGGGCGGTTGTCGAGGCCGAAAACTCCCTGGATCACGTCGGCAAGGTCTGTGGGGATCATGACGGCGCCGGTGCGACCGCGGAACTTGCAGGTTGGATGGACGTAGTCGTTCAGCTTGACGGAGAAGGCTTTTTCGAGATCGCTCACAGTGCCCTGCACGGTGATGGTACGGCGGGCGGCTTCGTCTGGGCGATCGATGACGGTGAGGCCGTTATCGCGGGCGAACTGGCGGACACGCTCCAGTTGCTCTGGCTCGGCGCCGTAAGCGGAGGCGAAGTCGTCATGGCTGAGCACCTTGCCCTGAAGATGGCTGAGCTTGAGAGCGCGGCGCTGCTTCAGGACGATGGAGACTTCGGCGAGCTGGCTGGGATCGGTAGGACCTACCAGGGTGGCCTCGGGCACGGGTGCCTTGTGGCTGCCTGGGAGGGCGATCTTGCTCTGGGTAGTTTTATTTTCGTCTGCCATGCTGGAAATCCCCTTTGCATCTTGGAAGTAGGGTTAGCCCGGAAAGATGCTTGCACTCGGATTATCCATGGTTTGGCTCCATTGTGCTGTGCAAGACTTCTCGCATGCGAGCGATGACGCAGAATTCCGGCGTTTGCCGCAGTCTGTGTAGTGACAGGAGATTGCGATGAAGCTGATGAGGGTTAAGGACTTGAACGTGTTGGGTATGGCAGCGAGTGTCTTGCTCGCTGTTCTGGCGGCTGTGCCGGCAAGTGCTGCGGATGACGGGTTGAAATTCATCCATAACCCGGGCGGCGGTGAGATTGTCTATGGGCCCATCAGCGGGCAGTCGACCATGCCAGGGGCGATGGGCTTCATCCTGAAGCAGGTGCATGGGCACTTCAGTGACAAGCCGCAGGTCGGCAAGTTCTTCCGGCCGAAGGGCACGGCGGACAGCATGGCGACGACCTTCACGCTGACGCCGAAGACCAACGGGACCGGTACGATTGCAGGGATCGTGATCGTGGCCATGCCCGCAGGGCAGAGGCCGAGCGCTGCGGTCATCTACGACCAGTCAGGGCGCTTTAAGACGACCGCTGCTCCCATGATGAAGACGCTGAACGAAGCGTGGAAGAAAGATGCGCCGCAAGCCGGCCAAGGCGGTGGAAAGAGCGCTCCGGCGCGGCAGCTACGGACCACTCCTTTTCCGGATAACAGTGGCAGCATAGGATTGCCCGAAGGCTGGCGCATCACCAGCGGTCAGCAGGGGACGATGTATGCGCAGGGACCAGGCAATGAGAGCTTTCTGATCGGCGCCTACATTCCGGTGATGGACCCGACCAATCCGCAGCAGCGCTCGATGATCCAGATGGAGACCCAGGGCGGGCGTCTACCGTTGCCGGGCAGCTACGTAGCCGCACCCTACGGAATGCCGGCGTTCAAGCTCATGCAGACACTTTCAGCGCAGATGGCAGCGAAGAGCCGCAAGCCAGCGCCGTCGATCGAGATGGTGAGCGCCGACGATCTTGGGAACAACTGCCACTACTTCAAAACGCATGTTGATTCTCACGATGGCAAAGGAGTATTGTTCGCTGGGATCACGATGTGTATCCAGCAGCCCTTCATGCCGGGCACATATGCGGTGACGATCAACCAGGTGATGCTGCCGGAAAACCTGCTCGGCGAGGAACTCGCAACACTGCAGGCTATGTATGCCAGCTACAAGACGAATCCTGCGGTCATTCAAGCGGAGACGCAGCAGGCGATCAACGAAATCCACGCAGTGGGAGAACGAGCCAAAATTCAACATGAAGCCAGCGATGCCGCCTGGGCATCTCACCAGGAGGCTTACTACAAGCGGCAGGATGCGCAGGATAGGACCAGCCAGGCGTTCAGCAACTACATCCTCGATAACTCTGTGGTCCGTTACACGCCGGATGATTCGCACGCCACAATGGATAACGGAACCGCGGCGCTGATCATGAAGCTGGATCCGAACCACTTTGAGTATGTGCAGACGGGGGATTATCTGAAGGGTATCGACTACTAGATTTTATTGAGATTCAGCCATGCCGGGCGCGATCGTCCCCACGAAGAGGGTTGAGCGCCCGGCATATTTTTGCTTGTGATGATTTTTCCTGTAATGGTCGCTGCTACTTTCGCTTTCCGGCACGGTAGCGCTTGATCAGCGCGTTGGTGGAGCTGTCGTGCTTTAGCGCGGGCTCTTCTTCGCTCTCAAGCTCGGGGATGATGCGCTGGGCGAGGACTTTGCCCAGCTCTACGCCCCATTGGTCGAAGGAGTCAATCTGCCAGATCACACCCTGCACGAAGACGCTGTGCTCGTAGAGCGCGACCAGCTTGCCGAGGACAGCCGGGGTCATCTTCTCGACGAGGATGGTTGACGATGGCCGGTTGCCTTCGAAGGTCTTGTGCGGGATCAGCCAGTCGGCGACGCCTTCCGCCTTAAGCTCTTCGGCGGTCTTGCCAAAGGCCAGTGCTTCAGCCTGCGCGAAGACGTTGGACATCAGGTAGTCGTGGTGCTTGCCGAGCGGGTTGAGCGACTTCTCAAAGCCGATGAAGTCGCAGGGGATAATCTTCGTGCCCTGGTGAATGAGCTGATAGAACGAGTGCTGGCCGTTGGTGCCGGGCTCGCCCCAGATGATGGGTCCGGTCTGGTAGTCCGTGATGCGGCCATCGAGCGTAACGTGCTTGCCGTTCGATTCCATCGTGAGCTGCTGCAGGTAGGCAGGGAAGCGCTTGAGGTACTGGTCGTAGGGCAGCACGGCGATGGTCTGCGCGTCGAAGAAGTTGTTGTACCAGACAGCGAGCATACCCATCAGCACCGGCAGATTCTTCTCAGAGGGCGTGGTACGGAAGTGCACGTCCATCTCGTGGAAACCCGCCAGCAGGGCGCGGAAGTTGTCCGGGCCGAGAGCGACCATATTGGAGAGGCCGATGGCGGAATCCATCGAGTAGCGCCCGCCGACCCAGTCCCAGAATCCAAACATGTTGGCGGTGTCGATGCCGAACTTCGAGACAGCCTCGGCGTTGGTCGAGACAGCGACGAAGTGCCGCGCGATGGCTGCATGCTCCTTCAGCTTGGCCAGCGACCAGACCCGCGCCGTGTGGGCGTTGGTCATGGTTTCGAGCGTGGTGAAGGTCTTCGACGAGATGATAAAGAGCGTCTCTTCGGGGTCGAGGTCGCGGGTCGCTTCAAAGAAGTCTGTCCCGTCCACGTTCGAGACGAAGCGGAAGGTGAGGTTGCGCTGGGTGTAGTGCCGCAGCGCCTCGTAGGCCATTACCGGGCCGAGGTCGGAGCCGCCAATGCCGATGTTGACGATGTTCACGATAGGCTTGCCGGTATAGCCAAGCCAGCTGCCGCTGCGGATCTGGTCGGCAAAGGCAGCCATCTTGTCGAGGACTTCGTGAACCTCGGGAACGACGTTCTTGCCGTCGACTTCAATGACGGCGTCTTTCGGCGCGCGCAGGGCGGTGTGAAGGACGGCGCGCTTCTCGGTCAGGTTGATCTTTTCGCCGGTAAACATGGCTTCACGGCGCGCAGCCAGGCCGGACTCTTCGGCGAGCTGCCAGAAAAGCTTCAGGGTTTCGTCGGTGATGCGGTGCTTGGAGTAGTCGAGGTAGATGCCGCCAGCCTCGGCGTTGAGGCGGTCGCCGCGCGAAGGATCATCGGCGAAGAGCTGGCGGAGATGCACGGGGGCGAGGCTGGCCGCATGTGCTTCGAGGGCCTGCCAGGCTGGTAGCTGCTTCAACGGGGTAATTTGGGCGGACATCATCTTCTCCTGCGAGTTTCTATCACTGCTTCTCAGTGCGGATTATACTCGGCGCTCGTTTGAGTCCGTTGACAGGCAGATGGTCGCAACTGGCGATCAAAATGTGGAACGCTAGATTTGTCGATAACAGGTTTTGACAAAGCCTGTTATTTGATCGAAGATCGACATCAGAGACTTGCCATGAATATTTCATTGACTCCGGAACTGGAAAAGTTCGTCGCAGACAAGGTGGAATCAGGTCGCTATACATCCGCCAGTGAAGTAGTTCGCGAAGCACTGCGGTTGCTCGAAGAGCATGATGAGGCGCGGGCTGCGCAGCTTGCAATCTTCAATCAAGAGCTCGGTGCAAGGCTGGCTGCGCTTGATCGCGGCGAGGGTGTCGATCCGAAGGCTGTTCGGGACCGCTCAGCGAAGAGGTCGAGTGAACGGCGCAGGCGTATTCGTAAGCCACACAGCCTTGCTGAATAGGCGGCTCGCCTAGTTAGACTAGTTTGCTAGTAGCGGCTTGATTCCGTTGCGTCTCTGCAGGGTGAGAACATGCCTGTCAAAGATTTCAGGCAGGTCGACGAAAGGGTACCGCTCTTCGGTACTCGGATCGTCAGGCGAGAAGAATTGGATAGGACCGACTTTTGTCTCGACATCGTACTCTCCGAGTGCTTCATCGAGCAGGAGGTAGCCGATTTCTTTCCAGGCGATTTCTTGCTCTTGGTAGTTAGGGATAAAGAGGACAATTCCAATGTTCTTGCCGTTATCGATGAGCGAAAACTGAATCAATTCGGGATCTGCTTGTTTGCCCTTAAATTCCAGCTGCATGATCGGCGTTCTGCGCGGACGGAAGGCGATGACATTCCAGCGAGCGAGTTTGGGTGTTGCGCTGACCAAAGATATAACCGCAGGGAATGCACTCTTAATGCCGCCGGCGCTGACAACAAAGTCGCGGCCAGCCAGTGCTTTAGGCCCGAATTCGAAGGTTAGATTGGGGTCGATCTGGCGCATTTTGGACGCGAGTTTATCGAAGACTCGCTCTTGATCTTTTTCAAAATCAAAAAGCTCGTCATCGTTGGCAACGAACCATTTCCAGAATCTTTGAGGTGTGGGTCTTAGGCCGAACATAGCTACCAATATACGTGCCATGGCGATTGCAGATCATTGTCGAAACGGTACAGCAGATTCCCTTCGGGAATGACAGAAAGAAAGGCAAGAACGAAGGCAAAACAACGCCCGCGTGAAGTTATTCACGCGGGCGTTGTTGGTTCAGCAGGTCTTACTTTGCTTCGGGTGTCACCGCGCCGGGATAGATGCCCTCAAGCGGCTTGCGCTTCTGCTCTTCCTGGTCTGGGGTGGGCAACGGCTTGCGAGGCAGCATCTGGTCACGCTGGGCTGCGTTGTAGACGAAGATGGCTTCGACCGTGGCGATCTGCTTCAGGTCAGCCGGCTGCAGGCGCTCGACCGTGTCTTCGTTGGAGTGGTGGGTGCGGCTCTCGTAGTCCATATCGTCCTGGATGAACTGGAAGCCGGGCAGACCGACAGCGTCGAAGGGCAGGTGATCGGTGCCGCCGGTGTTGCGGTTGGTTACGGTGGTGACGCCGAGATCCTTCAACGGCGCGATCCACTGGGCGAAGATAGGCGCGATGGCATAGTTGCCCTGCGTGTAGATGCCGCGAATCTTGCCGGTGCCGTTGTCGATGTTGAAGTAGCCGGAGAGCAGCTTGTGCTCAGGCTTCAGCACCAGCGGCCCGGTCGCCCGGCGCATGAACTCCGGCAGCTGCATCTGGTCAGGCGCGGTCGAGAGCTGCGCCGAACCGAAGTGCTGCGTCACGTAGCCCTTCGATCCGAAGATGCCCTGTTCTTCCCCTGTCCAGAGAGCAATGCGGATCGTCCGGCGTGGCTTGAGGCCTAGCGACTTGATGATCCGAACGACCTCCATGGCGACGACCGTGCCTGCTCCGTTGTCAGTAGCGCCGGTGCCGGCGATCCAGCTATCGAGATGGCCGCCGACCATGACGACCTGATCCTTCAGCAGCGGGTCAGTGCCTGGGATTTCGGCGATGGTGTCAAAGCCGTGCTCGTGCTCCCCGGTGAACTTGGTTTCAACGTCGATCTCGACCGAGACCGGCACATGCGCCTGGGTGAGGCGATAGAGCCGACCGTAGCTTTCAATCGCCGCCACGGCTACGGGAATCTTCACGCGCTTGTCAGCGAGGTAAGGCGTACGGCCGATGGTCGCGCCGTTGTCGTCGAACAGCGTGCCACCGGAGCCGCCGCCGTTCTTGGCATCGCGGCTGGGTTCAATCACGGCCGCGACCTTTTCATCGGCGAAGAACTGGGCGATCTTGTCGATGAGGCGCAGACGCTCCATACGCGTGGCAAGACGAGCTTGCATCTCGGGCGTGAGACCGGCAGCACCGCCGCCGGAAACGGGGAATTCGGCGATCTCTTCCAGCTCCTTTTCGGTGTAGCGTTCGAAGAGAGCCTTATCGACAGGCGACACTTCGCGCATGGCGCCGAAGAGGACAACCTTGCCGGCAAGCTTACCCTTGTACTGGTCGAAATCCTTCTCCGTCTGGATGCTGACGAAGACCACATCGCCGGTCACAGGGCCGGGGGTCGAGGGCGACCACGGCGTGGCCTGCAAAATCAGGACGGCCGTGTCGGGAGTGACCATGCGCGCCCACGTATTCAACTGCTGCCAGCCCAGACCGAACTCGCCCCAGTCTTCCAGATGCGCGTTTTCAAGGCCGATCTTGGTCAGCGTGTCGCGGGTCCACTCGTTGGCCTTCTTCAGGTTTGGCGACCCGGTGAGGCGCGGACCGATGCCGTCCATCAGCGCGTAGGCAAAATCCATCACGTGCGAGTGGTTCAGTCCTTCGTCGCGGATACGCTGGTAAGCGGCCAGGTCGAGGGTTTCGGTGGCTGGCTGCACCTGGCTGTATGGATCGACCTCGGCGGGCTTGGCTTTTTCGACCTTGGGCTTATCGGCGGCATGGGCGGCGATCATGGTCGCAGCAAGTGAGATAGCGGCGAACACGCGAAACAGCTTCATTTGCATCCTGAAATCTCCAAAACAGTATGTTGTTCGTTCTAGGTATCGAAATGATTGTAGCTTGCGGCGTTACGAGGGCTCGGGTTAGAAGCAGGATTTATAAGGCGGATCGGGTGGCCTGCCTTCGCTGGCGTCGTACGCGGTGGCGCGGCGGAATGAGGAACCAGACCGCCATCAGCGCATTCATGACAAGGCTTAAGGGCACGCTCCAGAAAGTCATGGCGACGCAGGCAGCATAGTAGGCGAGACCGACAGCATACTGTCGCGCAGCTTCGCGGACGTTGGTCACGCCGAGGTAGTGGTCGAGCACCTTCTGGCGGCGGCAGACGAAGAAGAGCAGGTTGAAGAGGACGCCGATTGCCATGTAACTGGCGTTGTAAAAGATGGCGACGTTGCGTGAGTAGCCAGTGTCCAGCATGGTGATCGACGCACCCATCAGGGAGGTGGGGTACGGTACGAAAACCACTCCGAACAGAAGCATGAGATTGGCGGTCATCACCAGGTCATCGGCCTTGGTGATGTGGGCAAACAGGCGGTGGTGGTTGATCCACATGATGCCGATGAAGAAGAAGCTGAGCACGAAGCTCACATAGCCGGGCCACATGTGCAGGAGGCCCTGCCAGAAGGGCAACTCCGGCGGCGGATGCTTGAGTTCAAGCACGAGCAGCGTGGCGGCGATCGAAAAAATGCCGTCGGAGAAGGCTTCGATGCGGGCGGTTTCGTTGGCTGCGGGTGGGGTGGGCTCGGGCATGTTGCTGCCACCTTATACGATTGGGATGGAATGACGACAGAAATCAATTCTGACGAACGAAGCCGAGGCTTTGCGATGCGCTCACTGGTGCAGTGGCGGTTGCGGAGCCGCTCGCTGGAGCTTGGCGCGAGGACGCTGGTGATGGGCGTGGTGAACATCACGCCGAACTCGTTCTCCGATGGCGGCAGGTATCTCGATCCGGCACGTGCGGTTGATCACGCGCTGACTCTGCTGGAAGAAGGCGCGGCGATCCTCGATCTCGGCGCAGAAAGCACGCGGCCGGGCTCCCACGCTGGTGATCCGAGAGCCGCCGCTGTCAGTGCGGATGAGGAGCAGGCGCGGCTGTTGCCGGTGATCGAGGGTGTGCTCAAGGCGCGACCCGATGCGGTGATTTCCGCCGACACCTACAAGGCGTCAACGGCGCGCGCGGCAGTAGCTGCAGGCGCCGAGATCGTGAACGATGTGAGTGGGTTCACATGGGATGCGGAGATGGCCTCTGTCTGTGCGGAGATGCGCTGCGGCGTGGTCCTGATGCACACACGCGGCACGCCGGACACGTGGAAAACGCAGGCGCCGCTGGCCCCGAGCGAAGTCTTGCCACTGGTACTGGATGGGCTTACCGCGAACCTCGCAGCCGCATTGCAAGCAGGCATTGCCGAACATGCGATTGTGCTTGACCCTGGCTACGGCTTCGGTAAGCGCTTCGACGAAAACTACGCGCTGCTGGCGCAGCAGGGAGAACTGCTTGTCCTTGGACGGCCTCTGCTGGCTGGGTTGTCGCGGAAGTCATTCCTGGCACGTACGATTTCCGTGCTGCGGGAAGGCAATGTAGGCCCCGAATCCCGCGAACGGGCCAGCATTACTGCGCTCACGGCGGCGATCCTGCATGGAGCTTCGATCGTGCGCGTACATTCGGTCCAGGCGGCTGTGGAGGCTGCGGCCATTGCCGATGCGGTGCTGCTGGCGGGCGTCTCCGCCGGCTGAGCGATCGAAATCCCTCGTCGCGCCGGGGCCGCCAGCCGTGGTAGCATCAGCGCAATCGATTCCTTATGTGAGCGCCCGTTCGACCGCGCCAACCCTGCTCGATTCCTGATTCAGTCCATCTGCATCGCTCCCCATCGGAGGTCAGCTCTTGAAGTTACGCCATATGTGTCTCCCGCTCTTGTCGGGAGTGATTCTCTCCTCAACGCATCTCGCGGGCGCGCAACAGGCGCCTGTTGACTTGGTGCTGAAAAACGCCACGGTGATGACTGCCAGCCACGGCACCATCGAGCACGGCTCGGTGTGGGTGCATGGCGGCAAGATCGCCGCGGTGGGCGCGACCGTCGATGCTCCAGCCTCGGCCGTGGTCATTGACGCGACCGGCAAGTGGGTGACGCCGGGAATCATCGATCCGCACTCGCACTCTGCCCTGAGCAGCGACGTGAACGAAGCGACTAGCCCGGTCACGCCGAGCATGATGATGATCGATGCCTTCGACAATCGTGACAAGGCGCTCTATCAGGCTCTAGCCGGCGGCGTGACGACGGAGCTGCTGCTGCATGGCTCGGCGAACATGATTGGCGGTCAGGCTGTTGTCATCAAGAACAAGTTCGGCCTGTCGCGCGACCAGATGTTTTTCCCCAACGCGCCACGGTCGATCAAGTTTGCCTCAGGTGAAAACCCCAAGCGAGTGTATGGCAGCCGCAATCAACTGCCCTCGACGCGCATGGGCAACTTCGAAATCATGCGGCAGTCCTTCGAGAACGCCAAGGTGTACATGGCGAGCTGGGATGCTTACAACGCCAAGGTGGCCAAGGGCGACAAGACAGCCGTTGCACCGAAAGTCGATCTGAAACTGGAGGCGCTGGCCGACGTGCTGCGAGGCAAGCTATTCGTGCAGATCCACTGCTATCGTGCGGATGAGTTCCTGACTGAAGAAGCGATTGCCAAGGAGTATGGCTACAAGATTCGCGCCTTCCATCATGCACTGGAGATGTACAAGGTTGCGGGACAGATTGCGCCGGAAGGCACGGCGATTGCCACGTTCAGTGACTGGTGGGGTTACAAGGATGAAGCCTGGGATGCGATTCCGTGGAACGCGGTCATGAGCATGCGCGCCGGTGTGCGCGTGGCTCTCAAGAGCGATTCCAACGACCACATCCGGCGGCTCAATTCCGAAGCGGGCAAGATGGTGCACTACGGTGGAGCGACCGAGGATGAGGCGATCAAGATGGTCACGCTGAATCCGGCCTGGATCATCGGCGTGGACGACCGCGTGGGCTCGATTGATGTCGGCAAGGACGGCGACCTTGTGGTCTGGAACATGGACCCGCTTTCAAACTATGCCCACGCAGAGAAGGTCTATATCGACGGCGATCTTTTCTTCGATATCGCGGCTCCCGGCCTGGGCACGCCGCATTTTAAGGGCGCCATGCACGATGGTGGCGGGTTTGGTTCTGACGATGGCCACGCGAACGAGGACGGCGACTAATGACCAATTTCAAATTTGCATCTCTGTTGCTGCCCGCGGTGTGTCTCGCCGGACTAACTTCTCTGTATGCGCAAACCAGGCAGGGTCCGATTGCGATCACCGGCGGCAAGCTGCTCACGGTCTCCCACGGAACAATCGAGAACGGTGTCCTCATCATCGTCGACGGCAAGATTGCCGCCGTTGGCGAAGCGGGTAAGGTCACAGTGCCTGCGGGCGCGACGGTGGTCGATGCCAAGGGCATGACTGTCTACCCGGGGCTGATCGATCCGGACACGACGCTGGGACTGACCGAAGTTGGATCCGATGAGAACAGCAACGATCTTTCCGAGCCTTCGGACGAGATCATGCCGCACATGCACACGGCCGACGCTTTCCATGCTGAGACCGAACTGATTCCCGTCGCGCGGCTGAATGGCATCACCAACGCCGTCGTCGCTCCGGGCACAGAGGACTCGGTGGCCGGGCAGGATATCTTCATTCAGCTTGCCGGGAAAAGTCGCGACCAGATGATCCTTGGCCGCGATGTAGCGTTGGCGATGAACTATGGCGCGGACCAGCGGCGTCGCGGACGGAACGGCGGAGCATTCCCTTCCACGCGCATGGGCCTGATCACGCAGCTTCGGCAGAGCCTGATGGACGCGCAGCACTACGAGGCGGGTCTGGACGCGGCGAAGAAGAAGGACAAGCCAGCTGAGAAATCGGCTAAGCCCGGCGACAAGGATGCCGATAAGGGCCCGGACAAGGCTCCCGAGCGCGACCTCAAGCTCGAAGCGCTCTTGCCCTATCTCCACGGCGAAAAGCCGGTGGTGATTGGCGTAGAACAGGCTTACGACGTGGAGACGATCATGAAGGTGGCTCAGGAGTTCCATTTGAAGGTCATCCTGAACCACGTTACCCACACGCAGGATATTCTCGACGAAATCGCAGCCTGGAAGGTGCCGGTTATCGTGGGATCGATCTACGAGGCGCCAGGCGCGAACGAGCGGTATGACGCAGTGTTTACGCTGCCGGCCGAGTTGGCCAGGCGTGGTGTGAAAATCGCCATCTCCTCAGCGGAGGCGGGCGGACCGGGCGGTGCTCATTCCGTACGCAACCTGCCTTACTCGGCAGGCTTCGCGGTCGGCTATGGGCTGCCGCATGACGACGCGCTGAAGGCCATCACGCTGAACGTGGCAGAGATGTTCGGCTTTGGAGACAAGCTGGGTTCGCTCGACGTGGGCAAGACGGCAAATGTGGTTATTGCCAATGGCGATCCACTCGACGTCCGGACCGACGTGAAGCAGGTTTACATCGATGGAGTTTCGCAACCGATGGTAAGCCGCCAGACCTGCCTGCGTGACGAATACAGCAAGTAAACGGTTGGCAGGATAGCTGATCTTAAATATTGAGCCTCGCTGCCATCTCTTCAGATGCACAGCGAGGCTCATTTGCAGGTATCGAACGAAGAGAATGTGAGATTTAACCCTTCATGAAGCCTTAAACTCCCGCCTCTTCCAGCAAATCGGTATCCATCCGGATTTCCGCCTGACGTACCGTAGACCACTTCTCCAGATACACAATCCCCAGCAGCAGACCAAGCAGAAAGACCGAAACCGAGCCATACTCCATCGCGGACAGGCGCTGGTCCTCTGCAGCCGTCTGGTAAATCAGGACGCCGTGGACATTGCGGGCAATCGTTCGCTGCTCCGCGGGTGCAGGCGACTTGGGCATGTTCTCCAGGTAGTCAGTCGAAACCATCGCGCTGAACACGAGGCCTCCCAGTCCGGGCAACAGAAAGAGTAGTGCGAAAAATTTAAGTACAGACAAATTTGTGCGCTTGATCACATGGACCCCCAAGGCAGAATCGCGTAGACATTGGCAGGAATTGCAGTTCGTCTATACGAGAACGTGTCTTGCTCTAGTGGTTTCGAATAGAGGTTTTGTGACTTAGAACAGGCCACAATCTGATAGTTCCTAGGTAACGCTCTCCGAAGGAGGAAGTCAATGGGCATAAAAGTAACGTATAGGTTGTTCAAAGGTAACGCAGTCCCGTTCTGGACAGGGTTCCCTCTATGTTCCTGAGAGGAGATGTCTTTTTTCCGCGTGCTTGAGGGTTACTTGTGCTCTGCCCCGTCCTGGATGCGGCTTGCCTCGAAGCTGACAATTTTCCACTGGCCGGCGGGTTTGCGGACGTAGACCCGAGTGTACCGGTAGCGGCCGGAAAGCTCCACGTCTTTCTGTGTGCCGTTCAGTTCAGCTATCGAGGTGACTACGGCGGTGGATCCGTAGACCCGGATTTTCCGGTCTGAGATGTTCAAAGCGGAAACCTGGAGCGTTCCCGACCGGACGCTGTTCACCGCCTGTTCCTTGGTCTGAATGGCACCCTTGGCGGTGATTCCGGTGTAATCGTCGGCCAGCAGACCATCCAGGGTGGATGCGTTGCCTTTGAGAATGGCGTTGCGCCATGCCTCTTCCATCTGCTCGATTTCGTGGCGGTATTCGTGGCGCTGTGCGCGCGGGACGGCTCCCGGTGCAAAAAATCCGTTCGAGTGGATCGCCCGCGCCGACGCCTGCGGGGTTGAAAGGCACAGCAGAAGGGAAGCCCCCAGCACTGCCATCCTTGGGGACGCGACGGCTCTACGAACTTCACAAGACAGGGGAGGGGTGGGCATATCCGTACCGCATCGTAGCCTTGGACGCGAGTCCAGGTCAAAGGGAATCGGAAAAGAAAGAGGACAGGCCGTGCGGAAGTAGGTATGGGCGGGCTTTTGCAGCCCGCCGTTCAGGAGAGTTGATTAGAGGATCGCAGTCAGATTCTCGACCGCGCGGTCCTTCATTCGTTGATAGAGGCCGCCGACTGCCAGCTTCTGGAAGTGGTCCGAGGCGCGATGCGCTGCCAGCGCTTTCTGATCTTTGTACTGCTCGTAGATCACGATGGTGTCCGGATCATCCTCCACCTGGTGGGGAATGTAGCTGACGCAGCCCGGCTCCTGGCGGGAAGCCTCGGCCAGCTGGCGGAGTGTCTCCGCAATGTCGGCGCGCTCCTCGGCGGGAAATCGGAGTCGTACGGTGAAACTGACCATGGGCATTCCTTCTTACTCGCTGAGGTTCAATGCAATTACGCGATGGCTGAGGCATCCACGCTGAGCTCGGCCAGTGTTTCGGCGAACTCGGGCAGAACCATCGTCTGGTCACGGTCGGGACCGGTAGAGACCATGCCGATTTTAGCGCCACTCTCGCGCTCCTGGAAGCGGAGATATTCCTTGGCCGCCACGGGGAGCTGATCGAACTCGACAATTCCCTCGGTAGACTGCTGCCAGCCCTTGAGCGTCGTGTACCTGGGAACGATCGATTCCAGGCCCTGTACGTCGGCGGGAACGATGTCGGTGAACTTGCCGTCGATCTCGTAGCCGATGCAGACCGGAATCTCCGCCAGCTCGTCCATGACGTCCATCTTGGTGACGACGAGCCACTCCGTGCCGTTGACCTGATTGGAGTAGCGGAGCAGCGGAATGTCAAGCCAGCCGCAGCGGCGCGGACGTCCGGTGACTGCTCCATACTCGTTGCCGCGGGCGCGCAGAATATCGGCGGAGCTGTCGTGAATCTCGGTGGGGAACGGTCCCTCACCGACGCGGGTGACATAGGCCTTGGTAACGCCGATGACGGTGCCAATGTTGGTCGGACCGACGCCGGTACCGGTCGCCGCTCCGCCGGCGGTTGCCGAGGAAGAGGTCACGAACGGATAGGTGCCATGGTCGATGTCCAACATGGTGCCCTGGGCCCCTTCGAACATGACGCTGCCGCCCGCAGCAATGACTTTGTTCAGCAGGTTGCCGGTGTCGGTGACGAAGGGGCGCACCAGCTCGGCGGCCGCCGCATATTCGTCAAACATCTTGGCCGGATCGATGGGCTCGCTGCCGAACAGAGCCTTGACGATCGCGTTCTTTTCGGCGCAGGCGCTTTCGATGTGGGCCTGGAGAATCTTGGGGTTGAGCAGGTCGACGATGCGCAGGCCGCTGCGGGCCATCTTATCTTCATAAGCCGGTCCAATTCCGCGGCTGGTGGTGCCGATCTTCTGGCGGCCCGGTGCGTTCTCGGCGGCAAGCTCGATCATGCGGTGGTAGGGCAGGATGACCTGGGCGCGGTTTGAGACGTAAAGCTGCCCGTCGACATCCACGCCGAGGTCGCGCAGCTTCGAGACTTCCTTAAGGAAGGCGATGGGGTCGAGGACAACGCCGTTGCCGATCACGCCCTTGCAGTTAGGGCGAAGAACGCCGCAGGGAATGAGCTGCAGCACGAATTTCTTTCCGTGAATGATGACCGTGTGTCCGGCATTGTGGCCGCCGGCATAGCGAGCCACGGCGGCAAAGCGCCCGCTGAGTACATCCACAATCTTGCCTTTGCCTTCGTCGCCCCATTGGGCGCCAAGCACTACCGCTGTCTTCGCTCGCATGATTTCCATTTCCTGGGCCGCCGGTATGCCGTTTTGGGCTGATTCTGGCTGGCTGGGGGTGGGTCTTTAGCTTTGGGTGCGGTGCCCGGAGGCAACCACGCAAGTCCGCACCACTCGTTATGATATACCGCCTTTGCCCCGGGAACCCATCGCGTCACGGGACAAAAGCTCTCGGGCGCCGGGATGGCAGGCAAAGACTAAAATGAAGAGATGCCTGAGCTGCCTGAAGTCGAGACGATTGCCCGCGGAGTTCACGAGCGTATCCACGGCGATCGCATCGTGGAGGTGTGGTTCAGCTCGCACACGCAGCCCTTCAAGACGTCCCCCGCCAACCAGGCTGAGGGGCTGGAGGGGCGGAAGATTCTGGCCGTTCGCCGGGTGGGGAAGCATATCGTCTGCGATCTGGGCGGCCGAGGTGAAACTGCCCAGGATGAGCAGCCAGAAGCACAGTGGATTGTGCATCTTGGCATGACCGGGCGGCTGCTGGTGACCACTCCGGATGGTGACTTAGCACCTCATACCCATGCGCGGCTGCAGCTGGCGAGCGGACGGGAAGTTCGTTTTGTCGATCCGCGACGCTTTGGAAGGCTGGAATATCGGGAGCTCGCGGAGACAAAAGGCTTTCTTGGACCCGGAGTGGAACCGACTACGGTTGAGCCGGAGGTTTTCGCCAGACTCTTCAAAGGCCGCAAGCTGGCAATTAAGGCAGCACTGCTGAATCAGTCGATTTTGCACGGCGTTGGCAATATCTATGCCGACGAAAGCCTGTTCCGCGCCGGGATCCGCCCAAAGCGCATGGCGGGAAGACTCAAGAAAACGGAACTGCTGAAATTGCGGATTGCGTTGCAGGACGTATTGCAGCACGCGATTCAGCTCGGCGGATCGTCGGTATCGGACTATGTGGATGCGAACGGCGTGAAGGGATTCTTCCAGCTGGAGCATCGCGTCTATATGCGCACCGGCGAGCCCTGCCTGGTCTGCGGCACGCCGATCCAGCGCATTTTGCTGGCTGGCCGGGGTACGCATTTCTGTCCTGTGTGTCAGAAATAAAGTCGTCAAAGAGCTGCAACAAACGTACGCCCTTCCATATTTAGAACATTTGGGTCCTTTAAATATTCCGTTTTTAGAAGATTCTCAGGGTTGGCTTGATCGTAAGTAATTCAAAACAATACGTCGGACGATTGGCCCCGCGATTGCTATTACGTGTGTGCCAGTGACATGTTGCAATCGTGATTCATTCCGGTTGACAGCATGCGAGGGCTCCAACTTGAGAAGAACGCCAACAAATGAGCGTTCCCCGGTGGAGTCACTCCAATAGAAGCCAGATGGAACCGAAAAGGACCGTCAAGGCTCACACATCTTGGGAGGCCAGTGCCCAAGAAAGTCCAGAAAAACGCCACACCGCCCAGCGGGTGGCGTTTTTGGCGTTGTGGCTTTCCCGATAAACACACTGTCCATTCATCGCTAGGTCGCAGGCCTGATCAGGCATCAGTCAGGAATGAACCGGAATCAGTGAGGTACTTGCGCGGAATGCCATTTTGCTGCAATACTCAGGCGCAACGGGTCTGGATTTGAGCGCAACGCCTGAAAAGTGCTCAAGAGGGGTTCCGGCCTGATTGGTCTGGGAAGCGTCAAGGCACGATAGCGTTCTTGCCAGCTACCAGACTTAGCTGTAGTATCGAACTTGCCCCTATCGCGCAGCGATTTTGAGCCTCCCCAAAACTGGAAAACACCGTCAGGGTAGAGCTGCAAGGCTGCGTAGTACGTGAGTACGCCGCACACCGCGAAAGAAGTGATCTCGCGCCAGTGGCGGAAAACGGTGATCCGGGAGAACTCATCGAAGTACGAGTTTTTAGCGGTCCCAGTCAGTATCGTGGAGAATTTCCGATTTCTCTGACCCGCTTCAGGAGAATCCGTCAAGGCTTCGAGCGTGAGCTCGAGGCGAGAGGAGCCAGTATCCGGGCTCTACGGGACGCGTTTTTTCCTGCATTTGAGCTAGTCCGGGCTATCCCGAGCTACCCTGCATCGCCTGGCGTTGCCGGTCAGTTCCACTTCGAGGCATCGATCTTGCACCTTTCGGAAAATCGAACCGGTATCTCGAAGGCAGGAAAGCTGATGGCTAAAGCCAGCTGCATTTCCGGGGAGGGCAGCGCCTCCGCAGGTAAACGCTGCACAGTAAACCACTGGGCAAAATTGGTTCACTTCGCGCAAAGTCAGGGAATATCAGGTTGAGCAACAACAGGACCGAGTACAAAGAATTCGTGAAAAAGCACCAGGAAGTGCAAGCATGACGACAGAATCAACGCAGCCGCCAGTCGAGGCGGTGCAGTCCCAGGCTCTCGTGCCCGGGCAAGCGCAGGGGCATCGGCGTCGCCGTCGCCGCCGCAAGACCAAGGGTGGTTTAGCCGCACAGGTTCAGACGGCCCAAAGCCCGAACGGTCAGGTGCAACCCCAGCCCCCAACAGTTCTCCTTCAGTCCGGCCCGCCCGCGCAGCCCCAGGCACCCCGCCCTGCGAGTCAGCAGCAAAGCGGACAACCCGGTCAGGGACAGGGTGCCGGACGAAAAAAGAAGAAGTCCCGCGATCGCGATCGGGACAAGCAGCCCAGCTTCCAGCCTTCGCCGGGCAACAGCCTCAATGGCAGCAACGGGAATGGCAACGGTGGCGGCGGCAGCAAGAAGCGTAAGCAGCAGAAGGGTCCGCGCCAGTTTGTGGGTCCGATGGACCATAGCTATCGCGTTGCCAATGGCAACATCGCGGACGGCCCTCCCAGCACCATTCCGTTTACCGGCAACGGCCACGGCGCATACTACAACGATTCGCCAGCGCGCGGTGCGGCCACGCCGACCATCGCCGCGGATGCCCCGACCAAGATCTTCTTCTTCATTGAAGATCTCTTCTTCCTGGCCAAGATCCAGGAAGCCAGCCGCAAGCTGGGCGTCAAGGTCGAGTTCGTCAAGGGCGATAAGGACGTGCTGGCGCGCATCACGGACGCTCCCGAAGCGGAACGTCCTGCGCTACTGGTCTTCGACCTGAATAATGCAGCAGCCAAGCCTCTCACGGTCATCCCGAAGCTCAAGGCCAAGCTGAAGAAGTCGGTTTCGATCATCGGCTTCCTGTCGCATCTGCAGGGTGACCTGAAGATGAAGGCCGCCGAGGCCGGTTGCGATTCTGTGATGCCGCGCTCCGCGTTTTCGCAGAGCCTTCCCAACCTCCTCCGCCGCTACGGTATGGAAGAGGAAGAAGACTACTATCCGCAGCCAATGTAGCTAACTGGGATCAATTGCAAAGGGCGCTTCCGATTGGGAGCGCCCTTTGCGTTTGCAGCAAATCAGGATTATCCCGGAGGCCAGTGCATGATGCGTCCACCCAGCAGGTGCAGGTGCAGGTGATCGACGGTCTGGCCGCCGTCTTCGCCGGTGTTGATCACGGTACGGTAGCCGTTGATCAGGCCCTTCTGGCGAGCAATTTCGGCAACAGTCAACAGCAGGTGGCCGAGCAGCGCGCCATCTTCCGGCGCAGCCTCGGCCAGCGATGCAATGTGCTTGCGCGGGACAACCAGCACGTGTACGGCGGCGTGGGGGTGGATGTCGGCGAAGGCGATGCACTGGGCATCTTCGTAGACGCGCGTCGATGGAATACTACCGTCGATGATCTTGCAGAAGAGGCATGACATAACTGCACCAGTGTAGCGCCTCGGCGTGCCTGATCGGCTTAGCTTTGGCTTCGGGTCATTTGGGAAAGAATTTTGGATTCTGGCCTGGCGCCCAGGGATCGTAATGGGCCGCAAACCTGGCGCGGGTCTGGATGGATGGATGATCGTAGGTCCAGAACTCTACGAACGGGTTGGGATTCGGATCGTCGAGATAGGCCGCACCGAGGGAGTTGAAGGCGTCAACGGCGGTCTTTTGCGGGTCGGGTACGATGCCATGCATCGCCTCCTGCCCGTAAATATCCGCTTCATGCTCGAAGTAGCGGCTGACAGTGCTTTGAACCGGTTCGCTCACCACCTGCAGAATCGCAACGGCCAGCAGCAAGACCACCAGTCCCGGCAGGCTGCGAACGGAATTCACTCGCCAATGCATGCCAAAGCGGCGCACAAGCCAGCTAGCCAGCATCGCTGAGGCCCAGAAGAGCACCAGTAAGCCCAGGCAGGCCAGTGTTAGACCCTTTGGAATATGGTTGAGCACATAATGTCCACTCTCATGGCCAAAGGTGAAGAGGATCTGATCCGACGGCATGCGATCGGCGGTGGTATCCCAGACTACGACGCGCTTGGTTGCGCCCAGGCCGGTAACGTATGCGTTCAAGCCATTGCTCTTGGCGCTCGCCTGCATCAGAAACATGCGTTCCGGCGGAATGCTGGTGCCGGTGCGGGCCACTACGCGCTCCAGTTCCTGGACAAGCGCCGGGTGGGTCTGCGTGAGCGGAGTAAAGTTGTCGAACATCGGCTCGATCACCTGCGGTTCGACAAACGCTGTCAGTAGGATCACCGGGACGGCGCCGATCCAGAGCCAGAACCAGTAGCGCTCCCGTGACCAGCGCCAGTGCATCAGGCCGAAGATCAGCGTCAGTGTCGGCGCGGCAAGCACCACCAGCAGCGCAAATGTCTTCGCCTGATCGCCCAGCCAGGACCCCCAACTCTGCACGCTGATGCCGTAGCTCACACTGAAGGCATGGCCGATGGCTCCGGGCGGGAGTTCTGCAATCAGGTAGAGCAGCGTCGTCAGCAGGGCAGAGTAGACCAGACCCTGCAGCCAGCCTTTGTGGATGCGCGCCTCGATCCGCCTGGCCACCCTCGCCGCCGCACCGCTCGCAAGCAGCACTCCAACTACCCCCAGCTCCCAGATCTCGGAGCCGAAATGGATTGCCGTGCGGATGTTGCCCAGCGCCTCCGCCTTGGCCGCTTTGTCCGGCGGCAATTGATATGCCTTTGCCAGGTCTGTCGGAGTGGCAGGAGTCTGCCCCAGAATCGAAGGAGCAGTCGATAAGCAACCAAAGACAAGGCCGAACGTCCATATCAAATTACGGAACCAGTTCCGCTTAGGCCGCTTGCTACCATCAACGTGATTTTGCATGCCACATCCGTTCCCGCCGCCCTGCTTGCCGCGCTATCTGCGACAATAACTCAACAGAATCGGTTCACGATTTCTTTCCCAGCGAAACTATGAGATCACCATTGTTACCAGTTTTTCGACGGACTTCTCCCAGCGGCACCCGGGTCCAGCGTACAGCACTTTTCTGCGCCTCGTTTCTGCTTTCGCCTGTCCTGGCGCCCACCTTCCTGTCTGCGCAAAAGGCCGCGCCGCTCCCGCCGGTGCTGGACACCATGACCGCGGAGCTGACCCGCGCCATGGCGACGCTTGGCAAGTCTAGTTCCGAAAAAGCAACCGACAAACAGGTTCCACCCTACTTCCTGAGTTATTCGGTAGCCGATGCTACCGGTATCTCGATCCGCGCCCAGTACGGCGCGCTGGTGGACTCCGCCAGCACCCATCAGCGTGTCGTCGATGTGCAGATTCGCGTCGGCGATCCGAAGCTGGACAATACCCACGGGACGCACCGTTCCTCGGCAGTCAATACGCTGCAGTTGCCTCTGACCGATGACCGCGAGGCACTCTCGCGTTCGCTCTGGCTGGCGACGAACAGCGGCTACGGCACCGCGCTCGACAACTTCCTCCGCGTCAAGACCGAAGCCGAGGTTCGCGCCAAGGAAGAGGATGCGTCGGGAGACTTCTCAACCGAGGCGCCGCAGGTCTCGATCGGCAAACCTGCCCCGGCACCGGTCGTGGACAAAGCGGCCTGGGAAGACCGGGTTCGCTCGCTGTCCAAGATCTTCCGCGAATTTCCAGACGTGAACCAGAACCTGGTGATGCTCACCGCGCAGACCGAGAATGACTACTTCACCTCATCGGAAGGCTCGCGTCTTGCCACGCCGCACCAGTCGGCCCGCCTGATCGTCTTTGCCGTAAGCCGCGCCGAGGACGGCATGGATCTTTTCCGCGCCCAGACGTTTGAGGCGGAAACGGTCGCTGGGCTACCCTCCCAGAAGGAGCTGGAAGCTGCCTTCCGCAAGCTTGGGGAAAGCCTCGAAGCACTGCGCAAAGCTCCCCTGACCGAGCCATTCAACGGCCCTGCGATCCTTTCCGGCCGCGCCGCTGCGGTCTTCTTCCACGAAGTCCTGGGCCACCGTCTCGAAGGCCAGCGCCAGCGCGGCGACGAGGAAGGCCAGACCTTCACCAAGGAAGTTGGCAAGCCCGTCCTGCCCAGCTTCCTTTCGGTATCCGATGATCCGACCCGTGAGAAGTTCGGAAACACCTGGCTCAGCGGCACCTACGAGTTCGACGACGAAGGCCAGAAGGCCAAGAAGGTCGATCTCATCCAGGACGGCGTGCTGAAGACCTTCCTGATGTCGCGGCTGCCCATCGCCAGCTTCTCGAACTCGAACGGCCACGGTCGCGGCCAGACCGGTCGCGTACCAAACGGCCGCCAGGGCAACCTGATCGTCACCTCGACCAAGTCGGTACCTGAGCCGGAACTGCGCAAGATGCTCATCGAGGAAGCCAAAAAGCAGGGCAAGCCCTACGGCCTCTACTTTGAAGACATCTCCTCTGGCTTCGCCGTCACCACGCGCAATTCGCCGCAGGCTTTCTCCGTGATTCCGCTGGTCGTCTATCGCGTGTATGTCGATGGCCGCCCTGACGAACTTGTCCGCGGAGTGAGTATTGTCGGCACCCCGCTGGCAGCAATGAAACGCATCCTAGCCACCGGCGACAAGAGCGAAGTCTTCAACGGCGAATGCGGCGCCGAGTCTGGTTCGATTCCCGTGTCTGCGGTCGCCCCGGCCATGCTGCTCACCGAAATCGAAACGCAGAAGCAGCAGCAGGGAACAGAACGCGTGCCGATCCTTTCGAATCCAAGCGCCAACACAATTGCCCAGGGAAAGGGAAACTAGATGACCCGCAACCGCTTTGCCGTTTCTCTTGCTGCACTCGCCCTGGCCGCTTTGCCGTTGACATCGGTAGCCCAGCAAACCCGCGCCGACGCTGAAAAGGACCCGGTCCTGAAAGCCATGCTGGCCGAGCTCGACCGCAGTAAGAACGAGCTCCAGCTCAAGGGCTTCGCAAAACCCTTCTTCATCCAGTACCGCATTGAAGATATCGAGGACTACCAGACCAAGGCCGATTTTGGCGCCAGTGTGGGCGACGAAAACCGTCGCCAGCGGCTGGCCCGAGTCACCGTTCGCGTCGGCGACTACAAGCTCGACAGCTCGACCGCCCGTGGTGATGGTTCCGTGCAGTTAGCGGCGCTCGACGATGACCCCCTGGCTCTGCGGGCCACGCTCTGGCAAGCCACCGATCAGGCCTATAAAGCCGCGCTCAAGGCCTACGCGCAGAAGCAGTCGCAGCTAAAACAGGTGCAGACACCGCCGCAGCAGGATGATTTCTCGCAGGAAGCTCCGGTCGTCTCACTCGAGCCAACCAGGCATCTGCAAATCGATGGCGCCGAATGGAGCAAGCGTGTCTCGGATGCCAGCGGGCTCTACCGCACGGACGCGTCTCTGAAGGCGGTCAAGCACGACGTGCAATACGCCACAGCCATCTTTCACGCGCGCTCGATCAATACCTATATGGTTTCAAGCGAAGGCACCATTCTGCGCAAGGGGGCAAACTCCTACGAGGAATCCTTCGCCGCCGGCACGCAGGCAGCGGACGGCATGCACCTCGACCGCTCCTATGGCACGAACGGTCTCGCGGAGAAGGACCTGGATTCACCGGAGACCTTCAACAAGCACGTGGTCAGCCTCGTTGCTTCGCTTGCTGACCTGCGCAATGCGCCGCTCGTCGAAGAGGAATACCACGGTCCGGTTCTGCTCTCAGCCGACGCCGCATCCGACACGATCCATGAACTCGTTGCACCGGCGGTCCTCGCCATACGCCCGGATATGGGCACCGAAGCGCGCACGAAGGGCCCGTTTGCTTCGAGCTTCCACGCGCGTGTGTTGCCTGAATTCCTGGACGTAGTCGATGACCCAGGCCTGACCGAGCTGAATGGTAAGAGCCTGGTCGGCGCCTACAAGATCGACGACGAAGGTGTGCCCGCGCAGACGGTCAAGCTGGTGGCGGATGGCAAGCTCGAAAACTACCTCATCGGCCGCGAGCCTGTACGAGACTTTCCCAAGTCCAACGGCCACGGCCGCGCAGCGTTGACCGGCGCTCCGCGCCCCGCGATCAGCGTGCTCAACATCACCGCGCGGGAAGGCTTCACCGAGGAAGAGCTGAACCAGAAGCTGCTCACCCAGGCCAAGGATCGCGGCCTGAAGAGCGCCTACTATGTGCAGACGCTGGGGCCGGAGTTGACTCCGCGCCTGCTCTACCGTATCAACACCGATGGCAAGCGGGAACTGGTCCGAGGCGCAACACTCGACGATCTCGATCAGCGGACCATGCGGACGGGCATTCTCGCCGCCGGCAAGGAACCCTACGTCGCGAACTATGACGGGGCTGTTCCAGAGACGATCCTGGCTCCGGCGTTGCTGTTTGACGATGTGACTATCCGCCGTGCCAACGAGAAGAATGACAAGCTGCCGTTCTACCCTCCACCAGACTAGTCATTCGAGTCGAGGCTGATTGAATCAAGCCTGACTTAGTCGAGCCTGACCAGATAGGCATCGCCTTCCGCAGGCCTCAGCTGGCGGGCAATCATCTCGGCCTGCTCGCGGTTGTCGCCTGCGGGCCGGATGCGAACCCAGTATCCCGTAGGGCCACTGAAGTCGATGACCTTGGCGTCGTCATACTTGCGCTCCAGTTCATCGCGCAGCTTCTCAGCCTTGTGTTCATGCTCGAAGGCGCCAATCTGCACGCACCAGCGGCCACCGGTTTCCATGGCATGCGGCGTCTGGTAGACGTCGATGCGCACCGGAGCCAGTCCGGCTCGATAGACGCCCGTCGCCTTCGCTGAAGCCATCGAAAGATCCAGAACACGTCCCTGCACAAACGGTCCGCGGTCTGTCACGCGCATGGTCGCCGATTGCCCGGTCTTCTCATTCGTGACCACAATCAGCGAACCCATCGGCAGCGTGCGATGCGCGGCGGTCAACGCGTTCTGATCAAAGATCTGCCCATTGGCACCCTGGCGATTGTGATACGGCGGTCCATACCAGCTCGCCACGCCCTGCTCAGAATAGATCGGTTTGTGGCTGGCAATGAATGCGGTGTCATCGTCCGAAACCACGCTTGGCGGCGGTGGTGTAACTGGCCTTGGTGTATTGCCCTGCACGGGCCTTGAAGGAGCACGCATCGGCGGCGGAGGCGGTGCGCTGGCCACAGGTTGAGGACGATGATGAGCGCAGCCGGCCAGCAGTGTGGTCAATGCCGCGGCAGTCAATCCGGAGATGTACCTGCAATTCACTGATTGCCGCCCTGCTGTTGCTGCGAAGCGGAGTTTGCGGGATCGAGCTTTTCCGCAAACCGGTCGAGATATCGCGCCAATGTGCGTGCTCCCACGGCGGCCTCGCGGCGTACTTCGGGAATCACAACCGCATCCACGTATCCGACGGCGTGACGAACCTCCGCGCCGGCGCGATCCATCCAGTCCTCTACCAAATCGCTGAAAGCCGATGCACGGTACTGAGACGAGGCATATCCTGGCATATCCGAACCACCCCTGTTTTCCAGTGTGCGCACCAGATTCCGCTGAGTCAACGGCGCAAACGGCGAACTTGACTGCAAGGTGCCGCGAACATTACTCCCAAATTCTGGGATACCCGAGCTGTTCTGCCGCATCCCATCCTGCAGACTGCGCCGGTTTAGGCGACCTTTTTTGAAAAGTCTGCGTCGAAGTGATCAGTACTTAAGGAAAAAGTATATTGTGACCATGAGTGATGGAAGGCATTGGAATCTCCGCGTACTTTGCAACGGGAACGCCGCCTGGGCTGCGGTATTTTTGCTTCTTTCAGCAGCAGTTCCCTTGACTGCGCAAGATCCTGTACAGGATCACGGAACTGCCAACACGCTGATCGCCAGCGCGCCACCGGATGCTGCATTCCGGGATTCTTCAGCAGCGCCGCTTTCAGTGCGGTCGGAAGCAGATCTTCCCGACAGCCCTCTGCCGGCTGGCTTCTATCCGCAGGCTCCGGCTGAAGGGCAGTCGATGCCGCAGGCTCCCGCCCAGTCTGCAAACCCGGACACTTCGTCCAATGCCGCAGCCGAAGACGCCAGCAGGAAGGATTGCAAGCTCCGCCCCTGCGCGGCAAAACCGATCATCAATTGGTACATGCGGTTTGAAGATGGTCCGCAGGTCAAGCCCATGACGCCCAAGGAAAAAGGCTGGCTGGCCGCGCGAAATCTGATTGAGCCCTTTAATCTGCTGACCATCGTCGGCACAGCGGGCATCACCATCGCCGCAGACTCTCACTCCGCGTACGGCCCGGGCTTCCCAGGCTTCGGGCGCTACGTCGGCGTCACGTTTACAGAAGACATGACGGGAGAGTTCTTCAATACCTTTCTGATCCCCTCCATCACCCACCAGGATCCTCATTATCACCGCATGCCCAAGGCCTCCTATCCCCGCCGTATCTTTCATGCGATCTCGCAGGTTGCCTGGACCCAGGGCGACAACGGCAAGGGGATGCTCAACTACGGCAACCTTGTCGGCTTCGCCATTGACGATGAGATCGGCAACTTGTACGTCCCCGGCCGCCAAACCAACGCCGGAGCCACTGCCCAGCGCTATGCCATTGGGCTCGCAACAGCCCCCATCGACAATTTCATCTCCGAATTTCTTCCCGACGTAGCCAAGCACATCCACGTGCAGGTGGTCGTCGTCCAGCGCATCATCAACCAGGTAGCCAACAAGGATTCAGGCGGCGCCTTCTAGGCCGCCTCGTCCTTCTTTCCGTTCCTGGAGGATTACCGTAATCGGCTCAACAACATCCATTCGCCGTGCGCTGGTGTCGCTTAACCCCGGAGAATTCCCCGTTCACTGGTCGCTCGTTGGGCTGGACGGCAGACCCAAGTACCATTGAAGTGGATAGTTAGACCTTCTTGTCCCCTTCATGCCTGACACCAAAGTGAAGGGTGCGGATATCCAAATTGCTTATGCCGGAATCGGCAAAGTTTTTGCACCTGATTTTGTGAGAGCTGGATCAAACCAGCATCAAAGCAACCGGAACCAGATCATATCGAGAACCAAAGTCTGACCAAGGAGACTCGAAACACGATGTCCAAAGCCACGAAATACGCAGAGAAAGCAGTAGTCTACGCCGCCAAGGGCGCGTGGGAAGTATTCGAGCGCCTCAACCGGATCAGCCCCAACGCATCCATCACGCCCAAGTGGAGCGACAAGCCGCTGCTCAAGAGCTGGGAGAAAGAGAAGCCGCCCCTCGGCTGGCCCCGCTCCACCGACTCGCTCTGTCCGAAGTGCGTTCCTGAGATTCGCCAGCAGATCCTCGACGGCAAGCTGCCCCACGAAGTCCTCCTCAATGAGAAGGTCGGTGAAATCAAGGCCCAGATCATCGAGCGCGATGGCTCCATCTACATGGTCAAGGATTGCCCCAAGCATGGCCACTTCGAAGATCTGATGTCCCACGACACAGCTTTTTTCCGCCACTTGGAAGAGACCTTCCCCGGCCGCGATATCCGCGCCCACAACGACGAGAAGCTGCACAACCACGGCACCTCGACCGTCACCCACGGCCGCGGCTCGGTTCTCACCATCGATCTCACCAACCGCTGCAACATGATGTGCGATCCCTGCTTCATGGACGCCAACCAGGTTGGCTTCGTCCACGAACTGACGTGGGACGAAATCAAGACCATGCTGGACAACGCGATCACCATCAAGCCGCGTCGCCAGATGTCGGTCCAGTTCTCCGGCGGTGAGCCCACCCTGTCGCCTTACTTCCTCGACGCCGTCTCCTACGCCCGCAAGGTTGGCTACAACAGCGTTCAGGCTGCCTCGAACGGTATCGAATTCGCCAAGAGCAAGGAGCTCTGCCGCGCCGCTGCGGAAGCCGGTCTCCGCTACGTCTACCTGCAGTTCGACGGAATCGGCAACGCTGCCAACTCGCACCGCAAGGTCGGCAACCTGTTCGACGTGAAGCTCCAGGCCATTGCCAACCTGCATGAAGCCGGTGTGGACATCGTGCCCGTCACAACCATCATCAACGGCATCAACAACGAGCAGGTCGGCCGCATCGTCGAGTTCGCGCTCGACAATCCGAAGACCATCAGCTTCCTCAGCTTCCAGCCGGTTTCCTTCACTGGCCGCGATGAGGACATCTCGGACGACCGCCGTCTGGCGCAGCGTTACACGCTCAGCCACCTCGCGCACGATGTCAAGAACCAGACCGGACTCGGCGAGCCGACCCGTGACTGGTTCCCCATCAGCTTCATGAGCACCTTCTCTGACTGGGCCGACAACGTTCACGGACCCAACAACGAGTGGGGTCAACTCTCCTGCGGTTGCCACCCGAACTGCGGCATCGGCATGGCGCTGATGATCGATAAGGAAACCAAGGAAGCGGCTCCCGTAAGCGCCTTCCTGAACGTGGACCGTCTGGCCCGCGACACGGCCAAGGTCAACGACGCGGCTCGTGGCAAGTTTCTCTCGATCCTCGGCATCGGCCTCGCGCTGCTGCGCAACTACGATCCGTTCCAGGCTCCGACCCACTTCAAGATCAGCGACATGATGAAGAAGATGGACAAGACCTTCGGCGCCTCCGGCAAGGATTACGGCAGCGTCAAGGGTGACCGTACTCTGGACGACATCAAGAAGCGCCGCGCCGATCGGTGGAACTTCCTCTTCATCGCCGGTATGTGGTTCCAGGATCTGTTCAACTACGACTTCCGTCGTACCGAGCAGTGCATCATTCCCTACGCCACGCAGGAAGGCGAAATCAGCTTCTGCGCGTACAACACCGGTGTAGGCTGGCGCAACATCATCGAGAAGATGCACATGACCGCGACTCTTACCAAGTGGTACGAAGAGCACGGGCGTCATGAAATCTTCGCCGGTGGCAAGAAGGTAGGAATGGCCGAGCAGGGTCACAAGCTGCTCCTCAACCAGGAGCACGTGAACTCGGAAGCCAATCACACGCTGGACAATCTTGGCATCGCTAAGAACGCCCGCGAAGAGAAGATTCGCGCCCGCGACGAGAAGATCAAGAGCGATGCGGAGAATGCCCGCATGGCCAAGCTCTATCGCGAGCACGTTCTCGGCGAAAAGCCGGTCGAAGGCCTGGTTCGTCTGGACTCCATCGCTCCCGCCAAGCCGGTAGCTGCCCGTACCGAAGAGCCCGTTGCCGGAGACTAATTCAGCAACGCAACACCAACGTCAAAGGCCGCTCCCATGGGAGCGGCCTTTGACGTTGGGGGATTGGCGCTCGCCCGCTCAGCGAATCCGGAAGTTATACGCCACACCGAACTTCACAATCGGGTAGGTCTTCAACTGGTTGATGTCGTTCGCATAGCTCTTGACCTGCGCTGCCAGGTCGGCCTGCGCCATCGGATCGGTGGCAACATCCGTACAGTTCTGTCCATTGGAGTCGCAGACGTACCCGGTCAGGTTCAGCGACGCGGTCGGCTGCTTGATGAAGGCCACGCCAACCTCCACCGGGAAGGTCAAGTGCCGGCCGGAGGCAGGGATGACGTTGCCCCAGCCAGTTGTTGCGGTAAAGGCCGGCTGACCGTTACCGAACCCGAAGCTGCCAGTACCCACCACAGCCTGTGCTCCGCTTGCAGAGTAGTAGTTGTGGTTATCCAGGGAGAAGCTCGTGCCCGCCTGTGCCGTGTAGACAAAGTCGACCTTGTTCTGGTTGTAGAACAAGACTCCGGGACTCAGCCGGAATCCGTTGTGGAACGGGTAGTAATCGACCGACGCACCTGCAGAAGCGAAGTTCGCCTTCGCCGTCACGTTAAATCCCTGCGTGGTGATTCCGTCGTCGCTGTAATTGAAGAGATTGCCCGTTCCGCGGATGTTGAAGTGGCGATTGATATTGGTCGCTACCTCCAGGCCAACGCCCAGCGGCGAAACGCCCACGCTCAGTGCAAGTCGCGAGAAAGGTCGCACCACATTGCTGGCTGGCGCTGTGTGCGACCTCTCCCAGGCGCCGCCACCGGCGGCAAAGATGCTGTATTCCGGCGCCACCAGCGTCTCTCGGATCGGGCCGGCAATGCCGGAATCGAGACTCGAACTGCTGCCGACTGCCGCCCCTTCCTCGCGTTGAGCGCAAACTGAAACCGAGGCCGCCAGTATCAAGATAGCTGGTAAGGAAAAAGAGAGCAGGCGCGGATTTCTCCGGGCAAGCGAAAGGCGTACACACTGAATCTTCAAGGGGAGGTCTCCAAATCGCAACGGAATTGCCCCGGCAGTGACCATTGCCGATTGGTAGCGTCTGCGCATCGGGGATATGTCGCAAGGCATCGGCTCAGTTACGAGGAATACACGTATGGTTACTTTTGGATTCTATCGTAACATTACTCTCGAATGAGCTCCTCCGCGACCAGGCAGGTGGTAGGGAAACGATGCGGGGCTTCCGTGTAATTTCGCAGATCGGGCTGATGCCCAACGCCGAATTCCATCCCCGGAAATCCTAGTAATCCCACTAGAATCGTTCTATGCAGGAAAGTCCGAGCACTTCGACACAAGAGACTTCGATGACCAGGGAAGCAATATCCGACCTGCGTTCGAGCCTGCTTGCCTGGTATGACCTGCACCGCCGCGATCTGCCCTGGAGGCGCACCAGCGACCCTTACGCGATCTGGGTTTCGGAAATCATGCTGCAGCAGACGCGCGTCGCCGCCGTGCTGGGCCGGTATGAATCGTTCCTGCGCAATTTCCCGACTGTGGAGGCGCTGGCGCATGCGGCGGAGCCCGACGTTCTCGCCCAGTGGAGCGGCCTTGGCTACTATCGCCGCGCGCGCATGCTGCACAAGGCGGCAAAAGTTGTTGCCGGGGAGCACGCAGGCGTAATGCCGCGGACTGCAGCCGGTCTCCGCGACCTGCCCGGCATCGGAGCCTACACGTCCGCTGCCATCGCCAGCATCGCCTACGGGGAAGCGGTCGCGGTCGTCGATGGCAATGTAGAGCGCGTCGTTCAGCGCTTGGCCGGCTGGGGTTCGGAGGAACGGAGCGGCCAGGCCGAACTCGCGCGCAGGACAGAGCAGATGGCCACCAGCTTGCTCGACCCTGCCCGCCCCGGCGATTTCAACCAGAGCATGATGGAGCTCGGTGCCACGGTTTGCCTGCCCCGCGGCCCGCTCTGCCTCGCCTGTCCCCTTAAGGATTTCTGCAAGACCCAGGGAGAACACCCGACCCCAGCTCGCGCTCCCATGCGCAGTGAAGATGCAGCCTACGCGCTGGTCATCCGCACCGCCCGCAGCGGCCGCGACCGGCGCAAGAGCAGGGAAGTCCTTTTGCACCAGCGGTCCGCCGATCAGACCGTCATGCCCGGCATGTGGGAACTGCCCGCTCTGCGCAGCACCGAAGTCGCCGGACCACAGCTCAAAATGGCCGTCCGCCACGCCATCATGCAGGTCAACTACTACGTCCGCATTCGTAGTCTTGAGGAGCAGGAAGCCGATGCCCATATTGTCCCGGCGGAGACGCGCAAATGGGTCCGTCTACAGGAACTGGGCTCGCTGCCGCTTACCGGTCTGGCGCGGAAAGTTCTCATCCGCTCACGGCTGGCAGAGCTCACTCCCATGCTTCCGGCGATCGATTGAGCAATTAGAACGGCTCCGGCTTCACGTTCTTGTGACAGAGCTGGATCGCGTGGTTAAACGCATTGACCAGCCGCGGAGCCATCTCTTGATCGTCCGCGCGGATCACCAGCGTTGACTGTACACCCTCGAAAGGCATCTTGATCCACTCCAGTGGAATGCTCCCTGTGCTTCTCCGCCTGTAGGAGATGACGTTCGCTGAGCCTTCAAGCGTGAGCAAGACAACAGTGTCAGGCACGATGGTCGTCTCGGTCACCTCGTCCTTCGTCTCGCTCCGGCTGGACTCCTGCTTTGCCACTTTCCAGGAAGCCTTCATCAACCGGTCAAAGGGCACCGTGTTCACCGTAACCACTGTGTAATCGTCGCCCTTGGTCAGTTGGCCGAGCATCAGTGAGCAGCCGTCGAACTTGGCAACGGAAACTGACTCATTCGAACTGGCATTCTGTCGCCCGTCCTCTCTTGGCGGTTTTCCCTTTTTCAAGTGATAAGTAACAATCGTGCGGCTGCTCCCATGCATCATGCCGACAACATGTCCTTCGATCCACTGCGTCGTCTCCGCGAGTGTCGGTCCATTCTCCACGGGAACCGGTGGCGCAGGAGAAGGTGTCATTGGCTGGGCGGTGGCTTGCGCCGCACTTTGTTCCTCTGTGGAGGTTTTGGTCAGTGCCTTGGTTGGGGACTTGGACTGCGAACCGGTATGGGGTACGGAGGCCTGCGCAGCGCAAACCGGTGCATGGAACGACAGAGCGGAAGCAAGTAAGACAACGACCGTTCCCCACCTACCGTTCATGCAGCCCCATCTCCCGCCATGGTTTCCAGACAGGGCCAACCATAGCATGAAAGATTCTCGGGTTGAAGATGGTTTCTTTAACTTGTTAGTGCTTGTCTAAGAATAAGTTACGAGCGTGTACGAACGTAACTAAGACATATTACTGTTAGATATGTTTAGCAGGTTCAGTAGTAATCTGAGCAGCTCAGATAATAGCCGCACTGCAGACAAACCAGCTTGCAGTGATGGCCGGTGAGTTGATCGCTGCAGTTGGGGCAGATCTGCTGGTGATGCATTTGCGCCTCAGCGTGAGGATCGTTCGACGATACGGAGGAGTGGTCCTTTTGCAACAATTTCCCGCGAAATTCGCCGTCAAAATCAGGCGCAAAGTCGGCATTGAGGGCGGTAGGGCGCTCCGGAAGCATGTCCAAGAGATTAGCATGGACTGGTGCGTGAAACAGTGCGCGACGCAGTCCGCGAAACGCAGCGCGGCTTCCATGGAATCCATGGGCCCGCCGCCGAAGATTCTGGACCACAACTTCAACCTCAACATCGACTAAGGAGCAATTATGGCGAGCAAGGCAAGCGCAGTTTGGACCGGTTCCCTCAAGGAAGGCAAAGGCACCATCAGCACCGCAACCGGCGTTCTCTCGGATGCAAACTACTCGTTTCAGACGCGCTTTGAAGGCGCGGACAGCGGCACCACTCCCGAAGAGCTGATCGCAGCGGCGCACGCTAGCTGCTTCTCGATGGCCCTGGGCGCACAGCTGGGCGGTTCCGGCCTGACCCCCACCAAGATCGAAACCCACGCCGCTGTCACGCTGGGCAAGGTCGAGGGCGGCTTCGCCATCACCAAGATCGCGCTGACCACGACTGCCGACGTTCCGGGCGCGACCAAGGAAGTTTTCGACGCCGCCGCCGCCGGTGCCAAGGCAGGCTGCCCGATCTCCAAGCTCTTCGCCAACAACACTGAGATCACCCTGGACGCAACCCTGGTCTAAGGTCTTCGTTTCGATTGCCGGGGCGGTCGTCCTGAATCGCACGCCGTCCCGGCTCTCTCAGACGGGCAGAAGTTGACACTAAGCCCGCGATTTGCGAAACTCGAACTTGCTGCCAGACTGGTTTAGGCCAGATGCAAGTACCGTGCCGAAGTGGCGGAATTGGCAGACGCGCATGGTTCAGGTCCATGTACTCGCAAGGGTGTGGAGGTTCAAGTCCTCTCTTCGGCACCAAACAATTTGGCAATAGGATGCCCCGAATCGGAACTCCCGGACGGGGCGTTGTTGCGTCAGGGAAAAAATAAATACCCCACCCCCCCTACTGGTCAATTTGGGCCAGTCCAAACAAGCCGTCTCACCGAAAGATGAGGCAGCGGACACATCCCGCGAGCTCCGCGAATTTATACTGGAATTGAATGTCTACCCATCTCGAAACAATCCTGGCCGCGACGCGCGCCACCGTTGCAGCAAACAAGGCACACATCTCCCTCGCCGAGCTTGACCAGCGCGCCGACGAACATAAGCCGCGCGGCTGGGTGCAGGCTCTTCGCAAAGCTTCGAAGAAATCGCCAGCCATCATTGCCGAGATCAAGAAAGCTTCGCCGTCGAAGGGTCTGATCCGCGAAGACTTTGATGTCGCCTGGCTGGCCAAGCGCTACGCCGAAGGCGGTGCGGCTGCGCTTTCTGTGTTGACCGACGAGCCGTTCTTCCAGGGCAGCCTGCGCAATCTGGAACTGGCTTCCGCAGCGGTTCCGCTGCCCTGCCTGCGCAAGGACTTCATCGTCGACGAGTACCAGGTCGTCGAAGCCCGCGCTCACAAGGCGGATGCCATCCTGCTCATCGCCGCAGCGCTATCGGATGCGGAAATGGAGCACTTCATCGCTCTCGCCCACGATCTCGAACTCGATGTGCTCTGCGAAGTCCACGACCACATCGAACTCGACCGCGTGGTCGCCCTCGCCGAACCACCAGAGGCGATTGGCGTGAATACCCGCGACCTGCGCACCTTCGAGGTTCGCCTGGAAACCGCACTTGAGCTGATAGACGGCATCCCCAACACCCGTGTGCGTATCGCCGAAAGCGGCATCACCACCCACGCCGACATCGCGAAGCTCCGCAAAGCCGGCTTCGATGCTTTCCTCGTTGGCGAAGCCCTGATGCGCCAACCTGATCCGGCCATCGCCCTTAAGACACTTTTGACCGGTGCGCCTGTTTTGGCGTAGTAGGTTGATTGCAATGATTGCAGATTGGCTTAGAATGGAATCATTGCAATCCTGTGGTGGAGGTGCATCATGGCCACAAATTTAATTGTTCGTAATGTCGATGCAGAAGTCGTCCAATTGCTTAAGCAGCGAGCCGCGAGCAATGGCCGTAGTGCTGAAGCTGAGCATCGGGAGATATTGAAAGAGGCACTAAGCCGCCACCCTCGCAAGCGATCTTTGAACGAGGTTTTGCTCTCCATGCCGCAAGTAGGTGAGGATGCCGATTTCGAAGGACTGCGAGGCTAGTTTTGTTTCTCGTCGATACCAACGTCATCAGCGAGATCCGTAAGGGTCCAAGAGCGGACAGTGGTGCCATTCAGTTTCTTCGCGACAGAGATCATGAAATTTTCATTCCAGTACAGGTAATCGGCGAACTCAAGCGTGGGGTAGAAAATGTCCTGCGCAAGGGCGATATTGTCCAGGCAGAGATGCTGGATACATGGTTTCAGAAGGTATTGAAGGATTTTTCCAAACGAATTCTTGTTTTTGACCTCGATTGCGCGCAGAGCTGGGGCCATTTGGCGGGTCTGAATGAACAGAATCTGATAGATAAGCAAATCGCTGCCATTGCTCTCGTTTACGGTTTGACGCTTGTTACTCGCAACGTCAGCCATTTCTCCGCCCTCGGTGTGCAGATTCTAAATCCGTTTTCCGGAATACAAGTTGCTTCGCCTTCAACCCCGTAGATAAGTGAAACGAGAAGACCATGAATCTCTGGGTCAAAATCTGCGGGAATACTTCAGTGGAAGACGCTCTACTCGCAGCGGAGGCTGGTGCGGACGCGTTGGGCTTTATCTTTGCCCCAAGTCCGCGCCGCGTCACAGCACTGCAAGTCGCGTCGATCAAGCCGCATCTGCCCGCTGCCATCGAAAAGATCGGCGTCTTCGTCGATGCGGATTTCCCCACGATAGCCGAAACCGTGGAGATTGCCGGGCTAACCGGGGTTCAGTTGCATTCGGCTGGAGACAGCGGCCTGCCACAGCAGCTTCGCGAGCGCTTTGGCCCGGCCCTGCGAATTCTGCGCGTGATTCACTTCGGAGAGGATGCGGCGTCACAACTGGAAGCGGTCAGCGGAGTTAAAGATATCTACGGCATCCTGGTCGATTCCCGCACCGCGACCGCAGTTGGCGGGACCGGCATAGCCTTCGATTGGGAAGCCGCGCGTAGCTCTATCTTCACCGGTGACAGCGGGTTGAAGCTTATCGCCGCCGGCGGCCTCAATCCAGACAACGTAGCCGAGGCAATCAACACGCTGCGCCCGTGGGGCGTGGACGCAGTCAGCGGAGTCGAACGCGCTCCAGGGCGCAAGCATGCGGACAAGGTGCGCGCCTTTATCGCCAACGCGCGGGCCGCCACAGCGCTCTTGTAGAGCCCTCGCCTACATCGTCAACACAATTCTCCCGGGCACCTGTCCTGCCTTGAGGCGAGTGACGGCCTCATTGACCTGGTTCAGAGGCAGCGTCTCAATAACCGAGCGAATGCCGGAATCGGCAGAGACTGCGAGCGCCTCCGCGAGATCCTCGCGAGTGCCGACAAAGGAGCCGCGAATCGTCAGCCGCTTGAGCACGACATCGAAGAGCGGAATCTGAAATTCACCGGGCGGCAGACCGACCAATACGCAGGTTCCTTTACGGCGGGTCATGTCGACTGCCTGACGAAACGCGCCGAGCGAGACTGCCGTCACCACCACGCCATGCGCGCCGCCGACCGCTTTCTGTACCTGCTGCGCCAGGTCCGCATCGCGGGCATTCAGGCAGATCTCCGCACCAAGGTCTTTGGCCAGCGATAGCTTTTGCGCGTCAATGTCGATGGCGATCACATGCAGGCCCATGGCCCGGCCGTACTGCACAGCCATCTGGCCCAGACCGCCCACGCCTAAAATCGCAACCCATTCGCCGGTTCTGGCTTCGGTTTCCTTGAGTGCTTTCCAGGTTGTCACGCCAGCACAAAGGAGCGGCGCGGCTTCGGCGTCCGTAAGTTTCTCCGGGATGTGGCCAACATAGGCTGCGGGCGCAAGCGCGTATTCCGCAAAGCTGCCGTTGGCGGTGTAGCCACCGTAGGTTGCTGCTGGGCAAAGCGTCTCCCAGCCACTCAGACACCATTCGCAGTGCCCGCAGGCGGAGCGCAGCCAAGGCAGCCCGACGCGGTCGCCTTCCTTCACTCCGTTGACAGCCCTGCCGATCTTTTCCACGATGCCCACGCCCTCGTGGCCCGGGATAAACGGGAAGCTGGGCTTGATCGGCCAGTCCGCGTCGATAGCGTGAATGTCTGTGTGGCAAACTCCACTGGCGTGGAGCCTCACCAGCACTTCCTCCGGTTCGGGGTCACGGAAGGTGACCTGTTCGAGAATCAGTGGCTTGTGGCTTTCGTGGGCGACTGCGCCGAGACCGAGGACTGGCATGTGAGAACCTTTCCAACCGCTGTGCGAACAACAAAGTGAAAAAAGCGCTGCAATAGCTGGCGGAGCACCGTTCGCCTCGCCGGCATTCGCTTAGCCGAGAACGGCTACTTGTTGCGATGGCTCAAACGTACGCCTCTCAGTGACGCGCAGGCCGTGCGGAATGGCACAGACAGGACAATCCACGGCGGTGAGGACTTTGTACGCAGTGGTCTCGGTAAAGGGCCAGGATGACCAATTCTCGTCCACGCCAACAACGATCCAGTCGGCCTTCATGCTTGCCGCCTCCTTGCAAATCTCCTCGACAGGATTCCCGAAGGCGACGCTGAAATGAATCGGTGTCTGCAATTCCTCCGTCTCCGGGATCAGCAGGGCCGCCAGGTTCTCCGCCCAGGAGAGCGTGCACCCAGGGTGAATGCTCCGTTCTGCCTCGGGCCCAGGAATATGCAGCAGGGTCAGTTCAGCATCGTAGGCTTGTGCCAGATCCAGTGCGACCCGAACAGTCGCCCGGTAGTTGCCGGTCAATGAGACGGGATGCAGAATCCTTCGCGGGCTAAGGTGGCTGCCCGCGTTGTGCGAATGTGGGCCGATAGCAAAGACCGGTATCGTCACCGTTCCCAGCAGCTGATTGGCGACCGACCCAAGAATCAGCTGGCCCAGCCGTCCACGGCCGTGCGTGGCCATAATCAGGCGCGTTGCCTGCGTCGATGCAATCGCTTCTTCGATGATCTGCGCCGGAATGCCGTCGTGCGCCATCACGGTGCAGGAAATGCCCTCTTGCAGGATTTCGCAGGCCATGCCAGACAGTGCTTCACGCACGTCTTCTTCAATGCGAACAGAATCGATGTGGGTTATGGCGCCGCCGTCCAGCGCATACGAAGTGAACGGCGCGATGGCATGTACCAGGGTGACGTGCGCACCGGTCGCCCGGGCCTGGGCGATCACGTGCGGAACCAGAAACTGACCATCCGTTAAGTCGGTGGCAACGAGGATGTTTTTGGGTGCAGCGAAGCTGTTGTGGGGAGTCGAATTGGAACGGAAGGTATTCATGGAGCTTCCTCCTGTGACATTGCTACTGTGCGCCTGAGGAAAGGAGTTTGCAGTGACGGCTGTCACTGGTGTTCGGAATCCGCCAATTGCCTTGTACACTAGAGGGTCAACCACACCATTCGGTGTGCAGGAGCACAGGCAATGGCATCGGTAATCCTTCCAGCAGCGCCGTCCGAGACCCGCCCCGGACGCTTTGGTATCTACGGCGGCCGCTACGTGCCAGAGACGCTGATGGCGGCTCTCACCGAGCTTGAACACGCCTACAGCGAAGCCAAAGAAGACGCAGCCTTTAACCTTGAGCTCGAAACGCTGCTCCGCGATTTCGCCGGACGCCCTACGCCGCTCTACTTTGCCAAGCGCCTGACCGAGCAGCTCGGAGGGGCAAAGATTTATCTCAAGCGCGAAGACCTCCTTCACACCGGCGCGCACAAGATCAACAACGCCCTCGGGCAAGGTCTGCTCGCCAAGCGCATGGGCAAGAAGCGCATCATTGCCGAAACCGGCGCAGGCCAGCATGGCGTGGCCACGGCAACCGTCTGTGCGCTGCTCGGCCTGGAGTGCATCGTCTACATGGGCGAGGAGGACATGAAGCGCCAGGAGCTGAACGTCCTGCGCATGCGCCTGCTCGGTACCGAAGTCCGCGGCGTCACCTCCGGTTCCAAAACCCTGAAGGACGCAGTCAACGAAGCTCTCCGCGACTGGGTCACCAACGTCCGCAACACCTACTACATTCTCGGCTCGGCGCTCGGGCCGCATCCGTATCCAACCATGGTGCGCGACTTCAACCGCGTCATCGGCATTGAGATGCGCGAGCAGATCCTCGAAAAAGAGGGCCGCCTGCCCACGGCCATCATTGCCTGCGTCGGCGGCGGTTCGAATGCCATCGGCGCGTTCCATCAGTTCCTCGGCGACCGCAGCGTGCGCCTGATCGGCGTCGAAGCGGGCGGCCGCGGCAAGAAGCTCGGCGACCATGCGGCGCGCTTCGAAGGCGGCCTGCCCGGCGTTCTGCAAGGAACGTATTCCTACGTCCTGCAGGATGACGACGGTCAGGTATCGCTGACGCATTCCGTCTCCGCCGGTCTCGATTACGCCTCCGTCGGCCCGGAACACGCCATGCTCCACGACTGCGGCCGGGCGGAATACGTCTCAGCCGACGACGCCCACACGCTCGAAGCTGTCGTGCGGCTGGCCCGGACCGAAGGCATTCTCCCCGCGCTCGAAAGCGCCCATGCTGTCGCGGAATGCTTAAGGATTGCCCCAGGGATGCCGCAGCATGACATACTGGTAGTCAACCTCTCCGGTCGCGGCGACAAGGATATGGGAATTCTTGCTCGCGAACTGAAGATCGAGGGAGCAAAGGGTCTCTAGCAGACCCGCTATAGCAAGCCGATGGCTATCCAATTCCAGCAACATCCCGGGCTCGTCGTCTACCTCACTGCAGGAGACAATGGCCTGTCATCCCAATCGCCTGCCAACGCGGGCGATACGGTAGACCTGAGCCTGTCGCGTGACATCGCCCTGGCCGCCATCGACGCCGGTGCGGATGTCATCGAGCTGGGAGTGCCCTTCAGCGACCCGCTTGCCGACGGACCTGTGATCCAGCGAGCCAGCGAACGCGCCGTAGCCCGCGGCACACGACTCGTTGATGTTCTCGCGCTGGCGAAAGAGATCCGCCAAGCCCGCCCCGAGGCAGGCCTCGTGATCTTCACGTACCTGAATCCGGTTCTGCGCTTCGGCATGGCAAAATTCGCCGACGCAGCAGCCGCAGCCGGCGTGGACGGCGTCCTGCTCACCGACATGATCGTGGAAGAAGGCGCGGAGTACATCGCCGAGATGGAACGGGTGGGTCTGGCCCCGGTCTTCCTCGCAGCGCCCACCAGTTCGGACGAGCGCCTCGCCGCCATCGCCGAGCACAGCAAAGGTTTTATCTACGCCATCTCCCGCACCGGTGTCACCGGCCAGCAGCAGAATGTCGCCTCGGACGCAGAGGCGCTGGTCAATCGCATCCGCAAGGCCATGCATTGGCGAAAGCTGCCGGTAGCCGTTGGGTTCGGCATCTCCAATGCGGATCATGTGACGCAGGTCGCAGAGTTCGCGGATGCGGCGGTTATCGGCAGCGCGATTGTGGAGCTGATCGAAAAGTCGGCTCCGGGGAAGGCTCCAGAGGCAGTGGCGCGATTTATTCAGGACCTCTTTACCAAGGGTCTGCGCCAGCCGCACTTGGCGCAGGCCCTTTAGGACGGAGAAACCTTCCGTCTGACGAACCCTCGCAGGCGATAGGCCGCCGCACCACTCCGGTCATCGCGTAGTTCGGCTTACCATTTTTCAACTGGCGCGCAGTCAATTCCGCCAGATACAGGATGAGGAATTATGACTTTAGAAGAATTGCGGACACAGATTGATGAGCTCGACCGCCAACTGGTAGCCCTGCTCAGCAAACGTGCTGAGACGGCTCTTGAGGCTGGCAGGCTGAAGGTGGCAACCTCGTTGCCCATCTACGAACCGGCACGCGAAAAGACCATCTACGAAAACATTCGTGCGGTCAACAGCGGACCCCTGCCGGATATCGAACTGACGCATATCTTCGAGCGCATCATCGACGTCATGCGCTCCCTCCAGAAAAATGAGTTGGCCAGCCAGAGGAACGCCCAGGCACTTGCCGCGGGCCATGCAGCAGGCGTGCAGTCGCCCGAGACGGGGAATCACCAATGATCGTAGCAATGCAGGAACACGCAACCGAAGAGCAGATTGACGCCATCATCGAACGGATGATCGAAGCCAACGTCAATGTTCACAAGACCACCGGGGCAACCCAGACCATCCTCGCCGGTGTCGGCCCCACTGCCTCCATCGACATTGAGGAGTACAAGCTGCTTCCCGGCGTGCTGAGCGTTCACCGCATCAGTTCGCCCTATAAACTGGCCGGGCGCGCCTTCCGCCCCGAAGGCACCATCGTCGAGTTCAACCACGGAGTGCGCGTCGGCGGCGATGAGATTCCAATCATGGCCGGCCCCTGCTCCATCGAGAGCAAGGAGCAGATCTTCCTCGTCGCCAAGCAGGTCAAGGAAGCAGGCGCGACCTTCCTCCGCGGCGGAGCCTACAAGCCTCGCAGCTCGCCGTACGCCTTCCAGGGCATGGGCATCCCCGGCCTCAAACTCATGCGCGAAGCAGCCGACGAGTACGGCCTGCTGGCCATCAGCGAAGTCATGGAGATTTCTCAGATCGAGCCCATGCTGCCCTACGTCGATTGCTTCCAGGTCGGCGCGCGCAACATGCAGAACTTCAACCTGCTCCGCGAACTCGGCAAGATCCGCAAGCCCATCTTGCTCAAGCGGGGCATCTCGGCAACGATTGAAGAGTGGCTGCTCTCGAGCGAGTACATCCTCGCCGGCGGCAACTACGACCTGATCCTCTGCGAGCGCGGTATTCGCACCTACGAGACCTACACCCGCAACACGATGGACATCTCGGCCATCCCGGTCATCAAGAAGCTCTCGCACCTGCCGATCATCGGCGACCCGTCGCACGGCACCGGCCGTCGCGATATGGTGCCTGCGCTGGCGCGGGCTGCGGTTGCGGCTGGCGCCGACGGCATCATCGTCGAAGTTCACCCCAACCCGGACAAGGCAGTTTCGGACGGCGCGCAGACGCTCTTCCCGGATCAGTTCACCAAGCTGGTCGGCGAGCTTAAGCTGATCGCGCAGGCTGTCGATCGCAGCGTCTACACTGGAGTTCCCGCCACTGCCACCGCCTGACTTGCTTCGGAGAAGATGATCGAAAGCGTCCTCATTCTGGGAACAGGCCTGCTCGGAACATCGACAGGCCTTGCCCTGCGCGCAGCCGGCTTCTCCGGCACGATTACCGGCTGGGATAAGGACCCGAAGCAGTCCGCAACGGCGCTGCAAATGGGCGCGATTGACTCTGTTGCGTCTGAACCACTGGTCGAAGCGAAGAGTAGCCAGCTGGTCCTGCTCGCAACGCCGGTTTACGCCATCCTCGACTGGATGGAGCAGCTTAGCGGCGTCCTCGGGGAGTGCCACCTGGTCACGGACGTAGGCAGCACCAAGGCCATGATTACAGCGGCAGGCAACCGCCTCTTCAACCAGCCCGGCAAGGCAGGATTTCTTCCCGGCCATCCCATGGCAGGCAAGGAAGTCGGCGGCGCCGCCGACGCCGACGGCAAGCTTTTCCAGAACGCCGTCTGGATCTTCACCACTGAACTCACACCGGATGAAAGCGCCGACCCGGCCATCTCTGCGGAAGCCGCAGTCCTCGCGAAGAGCTGGCGCGAATGGGCCGCCGCGTTTGGTTGTCGCACGCTGGAACTCGACGCAGCCCGCCACGATGAGCTGGTCGCCTGGGTGAGCCACCTGCCACAGTTCCTCTCCACCGCCCTCACCGCGCTGCTCGAAACCGAACTCGGCGATGCCCCCGAGCTAAGAGACGTAGGCGGCCGCGCCCTCCGCGAAATGACTAGGCTTGGCTCCAGCCCCTACAGCATGTGGCGCGACGTAGCCTACACAAACACCGAAGCCATCGCAGCCTCCATCCACGCCCTCGAGCAGCGCCTCGCCCACCTCCGCGAAAACCTCCGCACCCCCGAACTCCGCAACGAATTCGAACTCGCCAACAAGTTCCGCAAGAACGAATCGGGCAAATGAGCGCGACTACTTCGTCGGATGTACGAGCTTCACTTCGTGCGCCGTTTCTTTCCCTTCCATTTTCATGGCGTGGATGACAACTCGATCTCCGACCCGCAGATCCTTAGCCTTGCCAGGCTTGTCGTCAACCAGATATTCGGTGGTTGGAGTTAAGACGACATCGGTTGTCTTGCCATCCTTTTCCACGCTGACGATCTGGCCGGCGATCTTGGTAACTTTGCCCAGGATGTGGTCCATGTTGCCATGGGCAAGAGCGGTGATGCTGGTCGACAACAGACTGAGAATCGTGATACGGGAGATACGGTTCATTCGCGCGTTCCTTTCGATTGCGGTTAAGGTTTGGTTCCGTGCAGGAACTCGTCTTCATCCTGCTCTTCTTTGAGTTCACTGGGAGAAATCGGATTGGCTTTGCGCATAGCCAGATCCTCTTCAGGGGTGAGCGATGGCAGATGGCGCAGGAAGAGAACCAGCTTCCATGTGGAGGGATCATCGGTCCGCGGAGTGCCAAATGCAGGCATGCCGCTCATGCGTATCCCATTCTGAATGATCGAGTAGAGCTCTCCGTCGGACTTACTCTGCGTAGCCCACAGACGCATGTCGGGAGGAGCTGGATTCATTCCGTCGCCGTACATGGTATGGCCGCTGCCGTTGTTTGCGTGGCACGCTGCGCAGTGGTCTGCGAAATGCTCCTCGGCCTCTTGTAAAGCAGCGTGTGAAGGCGCAATTGGGTTGACCAGCGAACGCTGAGCCGCAGATGTGGAAGCATACAGTGCATAAGCAGCCAGGGCGGCCTCCGCGTGGCCGGGCTTGTCGCGTGCCGAAAAGCCGTTATGCATGAGCCAAGCCGCGTAAGCCAACACCACGATGACTGCGGAGAGCATACCGGCGAAGCAGCTCTTCCAGGAAAACCATGTTGATTGCGGCATATTCGACCTCCGTCGCGGACGCGTCTATGGTGTCGTACCGTATGGGGTACAGCTTGAGGGTCGAGGGTGACTTGTGTCAGTCTCCGAGTTCTGCCCGAATCCTTGCCTGAATGGCTTGCCATTCGGTGCTAGGCAACGTTGCCCGGGAAACCATGGATGTCTGGGCAGCGGGCCGATGAAATTTCACAAGGATGAAGCCGAGCAGTGCCCCTGATACAAGAAAGACGGCAAGCGGTACGCCGAAGGCGATTTGTCCATCGAGGCCATCCGGCACTGCCAGAATGGCTTCTCCGTAGATGGCTTTGTAGTGGCGGAGGATAGCTTGCTCTGTTTGTCCATCGAGGACGAGTGCAGTGACCTCTTGGCGCATCTGCGCTGCAACATCACTCATATGATCGCGAATGGTTTGCGTGTAGCAGCATGGGGCCATCAGCATTCCTTCGAGCCGGCTGATTTCCAGGGCTTGGTTCGATGTCGGGGAGACAACGCTGAGAGTGAGTATGAGACCGATAGCAAGGCGCATAGGTGTGTCCTTCTGGTCGAACGACCGTAGGTCCGTTCTTTTGCCGGCCACCGTCCTGCGTGTCTATGAAGTCCGACGGCAACCTACCGACGGCCCGCTAACTCCCTGATGGGATCGGGTAGGCCCGATCAGCTTGGGTGGAAAGGGCAATCGGTTAGCGGGGTTGGAGCACGAATTCCAGAGAGGTGTAATCGGGTGGGCCACGCTTTTGCCGGGCTCGATCCAGAGAGAGCCTGTAAAACGCCATGGTTTGAGGATGAATCGAAGGGACACGGATCGAGCGTGAAAAGGAAACCGCACATGACCGCGTAGCGGCATGAAGCGTGATGCCTGCGGCAGCGATGCCTTTCGGGTAGAACGGGCAGTTCCTGGGCATCGCCGCGACTTGAAAGGTCCCGCTCGAAGCTGACTTCAAGGATGCATCCATCATGATGCAATGGTGCTTGCCGTGGCTTCGGCAGCATGCAGGAAGCGCTGCCTCTTGAGCGGATCGCGAGAAGGCCAACAGCGGGACCCCGGTAAACAAGCCGATCATCCCGAGGATGAGGACTGCTGTGAGTCGCCGCATGTCGGAAGAGTAAACGAGGTTGCCCGAAGTAAGCAATTGCAGCAGCACCGACATCGACGTTCGAAGGACCTAGTGTTCAGGTACGCCGCAAGATGACACAGGGATGTACCGCGGGCAATGAAAGCTGAACGGCTCAGGAACATTGCGCCGCAGCACCGTTTGGCGAGTTCTGCTCAGCAGTTCGACCACTCTTCCCGGCGCGTGAGATTATTCTTGGCGACGAGGAACTGGAGCTGGAACGACGCACTGCGTCTTCGATGCTTTTGCAGGCCCTCGAACCGTTAGCCATCTTCGCAGGGGGAATACGCAACCATGGAATCGTCATTGAACTCGTCCGGGCCAGCCTCGGAGTCACGCCGCGAATTCATGAAAACCACGGGCAAACTGGCCGCAGCTTTGGTGTTGGCCAACGTGTCCATTCCCGGCGCCTACGCTGCCGGCAGCGATGAGATCCAGATCGCCCTGGTCGGTTGCGGTGGGCGCGGCGGCGGCGCGGCGGCCAACGCTCTTTCCGTCAAGCGCGGCCCCATCAAGCTGGTGGCCATGGCCGACATCTTCCCCGATCGTCTCCAGAAGGACCTCACCAATTTGCAGGCCAAGTTTGCCAGCCAGATGGACGTGCCCAGGGACCGCCAGTTCCTCGGCTTCGACGCGTATCAGAAAGCCATGGACTGCCTGAAGCCGGGCGACATCGTCATTCTTGCCACGCCGCCGGCCTTTCGCTGGGTGCATTTCTCCTATGCGATCCAGAAGGGTCTGAACGTCTTCATGGAGAAGCCGCTTACGCAGGACGGACCCACCAGTAAGCGCATGCTCAAGCTGGGGCAGGAAGCCCAGGCCAAGAATCTGAAAGTCGGCGTAGGCCTCATGTCACGCCACAACCGCGCGATGCAGGAACTGGCCAAGCGTGTCCACGATGGCGAGATTGGCGAGATCATTCTGCAACGCGGCTACCGGATGCACGGGCCCGGCGGATACTTCAGCTCGCTTCCAAAACCGGCCGGGATTACCGACCTCCTCTACCAGATCCAGCGCTTCCATAGCTTCATCTGGGCCAGCGGCGGCTGCTTCAACGACTTCTACATCCACATCATCGATCAGCAAGGCTGGATGAAGAACCAGTGGCCCGTAAAGGCGCAGGCGCTGGGCGGCCGCCATTACCGCACCAGTCCTGAAGGGATAACGTATGTGGATCAGAACTTCGACACATACTCGGTGGAATATACGTATGCCGACGGCACCAAGTTCTTCTTCGATGGGCGCACCATCGCCGGCTGCGAAGAGATCTATTCCAGCTACCTGCACGGCACCAAAGGGTCCGGCATCTCCTCGAAACATGGCGATTGCGGGCAGCCATCAAGCCTGTATGCAAGCCAGGACGTAAGTGCCAAACAGCTTTGGGAATCCAAGGTCAAGCCCGACGAGCAGGACCCCTATCAGAATGAATGGAATGATCTGGTGGACGCCATTCGCGACGATAAGCCGTACAACGAGGTGCAGCGCGGGGTAGAAGCGAGCCTCGTCTGCAACATGGGCCGCATGGCCGCGCACACCGGGCGCGAAGTGACCTATGACCAGTTGCTCAACAGCGACTTCGAAATGTCGCCGAACACCGACAAGTTCACCATGGATTCCGCAGCGCCACTGGTTGCGGATGCCAACGGCCGCTATCCAGTGCCGCAACCGGGAATCGTGACCTCGCGCGAATACTGAGCCCAACGATCGAGATAGCCGCTTACGCGCGCCGTATCGTAAAGACCGTAATCTCCGGCGGGCAATCGAAGCGGAACGGCACACCCACCGTTCCGATCCCGCGATTGACATACAGCTGCATGCCGCCGGGCCGGTCGGAGTTCGCCCCGAATCGGAACCACCCCTCGACATACTTCTTCCCCAACCCAGGCAGCGTAAGCGGCCCGACAAACGGCACCCGCACCTGCCCGCCATGCGTATGTCCGCTCAGCATCAGCGAAACCGCCCGCCCCGCCCCATCCGCCATCAGCGTATCCGCATAATCCGGTGCATGGCACATCAGCACAACCGGCTCATTCGGAATGTTCCGAATCGATACCGGAATCGCCTCATCTGGATCAGGCGCGCCGTTCAAAGGATCATCCAGCCCACACAGCCACATGCGCCCGCCACCGCGCTCAATCGGGAGATAGTCGTTATTCAGCACGGTGATTCCATGCGCCATTAACGCCTCAGTCACTTCGTCCGAACCTACCGCCACATCATGGTTGCCGAGAATCGCATAATGCTCGCGGCAGTTGAGTCCGCTCAGAATCTCCGCGCACTGCCAGGCTGCGCCAATCGCGTATTTTGGCGAGCCCGGCCACTCGCTCACAAAGTCGCCCGTGAGCAAGACCATATCCGGATTCAGCGCATTGATCTTGTCCACGACATGGCGGATATAGATTGGCTCGGAATAAGCATCCAGGTGAATGTCGCTCAGCTGCACCACGCGCATGCCCTCGAATGCCTCCGGCAGCCCACTCAAGCGCACATCTGTCTGCGTAATCCCAAACCAGTGGCGCTCGACTTCGCCGGCATAAAGAGCGAGTGCAGCAGCTCCCCCGCAACCCAGCAGCAGGTGCCGCCTGCTGATGCGGAAGTTTTTCAGCGATTCAAGTGAAGCCATGCACTCATCGTATCCGGCCAACGCGAAACCGCAAAAAATCAGCCCAGCAGAGCGACAGGCGTGATCCGCAGGAACTCCTCAAACGGAATTCCGCCCGTCCCAACCAGCAGCTTCTTTGCCGGCCCAAACCCCTTCTCAAATGCCGCCATGCCGGGTAGGGAAGTCCGCCGGTTCCCAGCCTTCACCTCCAACGCCAGCACCTTGTCGCCCCGCCGCAGCACGAAGTCAACTTCCTTTGAAACCTCGCGCCAGTAGAAAAGCTCGTAATCGCCCATCTGCGCGCCGTTGGCCAGATGGGCGCCGATCGCCGACTCAGCAATACGCCCCCATCGCTCCGGATCGCGCCGCGCTTCAAGGAACGAGGTCGCTGACTGTGCCGTCATCAGGGCATTGTTCAGCACCTGGAACTTCGGACTCGACCCGCGCTGCCGAACCACTTCGCCGGAAAACTTCGGCAGCCCGCAAAGCATCCCCGCCCCGCTGAACAAGTCGAGATAGTGCGCCAGCGTCGTCGTATTGCCTGCGTCCTGCAACTGCCCAAGCATCTTCTGATAACTCAGAATCTGGCTCGAATAGATGCAGCCAAGCCGGAAGAGCTGGCGCAGCAGCGCCGGCTTGTCCACGCGGTTCATCAGCAGGATATCCCGCGACACGGTCGTCTCAATCAGCGAGTCCAGCAGGTAACGCCGCCAGCGGTCTTCATCCCCGATCAAGCTCGCCGCCCCCGGATAGCCTCCAAAATAGATGTACTGGTCCACCGTCAGCCCAAATGCTTCGTGCATCTCCGTAAAGCTCCAGTGCCCGATGCGCATAATCTCGAACCGCCCGGCCAGACTTTCCGATAACCCCTGCTGCACCAGCAGAGGCGACGAGCCAAGCAGCACCACCCGCAGATCGAGCCCATCGACCGTGTCTCGATCCCACAGCAGCTTCACCGTCTCCGACCAGTTCTGAATCTTCTGCACCTCGTCCAGCACCAGCAGCCAGCGTCCCGCCTCGCGGCAACGAAAACGCGCCGCCTCCCACTGCTGCTCGATCCAGACGCCATCCTCAGATGACGCCCCATCGGCAGTCGCATAGGTCGAGGTTTCCCCAAACGCTGCCATCATCTGCCGCGCCAGCGTCGTCTTTCCCACCTGCCGGGCTCCTGCTAAAACCTGCAAAAACTGCCGTGGCTCAGCCATCCTCTGGATAATTCCGTCAAGTACTGTACGTCTGTAAGTGCCCATATATAAGCATTATACGCACTTTTTGTAAAATTACTCAATACAATGAGTAATTTTACTCAATAAAGACACTAAATTTACTCAATGGTCTGATCTTCTCTTTATCGGCGTGCCACTTTCAGCCAGGATGCTACAGTGAAACCACCGGAATGCACCTGAAGCCTTCCTCCGAGCACCCATCATGTCCATCCCCGAAGACCTAGCCCGCATTGCCTTGCAGGAGCAGACGCTCCAGTACGCCGTCTTCGATGAAGAAGCAGCGTGGAAGCTCGGCAGCCGCCTCCACACACTGGCGACCGATCGCGTCCTTGGCGTAGTCATCGACATCCGCCGCCCCGGCAACCACCCGCTCTTCTACGCAGCCCTCGCCGGCACTTCGCCCGACAACGCCGAATGGGTGCGCCGCAAGAGCAACGTCACCCTGCGCCTGCACCGCAGCTCCTACGCGGTCGGCCTTGAAACAGAAGCCAAGCACTCCACGCTCCTCGACCGCTACGCCATGCCCATCAGCGACTACGCAGGCCACGGCGGCTGCTTTCCCATCCGCGTCACGGGGACCGGCGTTGTGGCCGCAGTCACCGTCTCTGGCCTGCCGCAGCGAGCCGATCATGAACTCGCCGTCGAAGCACTCTGCGCCGAACTCGCCCACAATTACCAAACACTCCGCCTCCCGGCATAACATCACGGCATTTCAAGCGAAGGCCCCCAAGGATGCCCAAAGCGCACCCGAATACCCAGTCAGGCTCCGTCCACCCGCATAGCCCGCGGCTGATCCTTCTCCTGCTCGGCGCTCTCTGCGTCGTCACACCATTTGCGGTGGATATGTACCTACCCGCGTTCGCCACCATCGGGCGGGAGTTCGGCCACAGCACGTCGCAAATCTCGTTCTCACTCTCGACATACTTCATCGGCTTCGCCATGGGGCAGATGCTCTACGGCCCGCTACTCGACCGCTTCGGACGCAAGCGCCCGCTCTACGTGGGCCTCGCCGCCTACGTGCTCTGCTCGATCGGCTGCGCTCTCGCTCCTGACCTGCGCAGCCTCGTCGCGATGAGGTTTCTGGAAGCACTCGGCGGATGCGTCGCGCAGGTCGGAGCCATCGCCATGGTGCGCGACTTCTTTCCCGTAAAAGAGAGCGCAAGAGTTTTCTCGCTCCTCTTCCTCATGATCGGCACATCACCGCTGCTGGCGCCAACCATCGGCAGCGCGATCGTCGCGGGTCTCGGCTGGCGATGGATCTTCGGCGTGCTCGCCACCATGGCCTTCTGCATCCTGATGCTGGTCTGGCTCCTGCTCCCCGAAGGCCATCAGCCGGACCATTCCGTGATCCTGCGCCCCGGCCCCATCATCGCCGGCTTCTGGAGCATCTTTCGCAACCCGCAGTTCCTTGCTTACACCTTCGCGGGAGCCTTCTCTTTCGCTGGCTTACTGGGCTTCGTCTCCGGCTCGCCCATCCTGTTCATGGATGGCTTTCACATCAGCTCCAGCACCTTCGGTATCGTCTTCGCCGTGCTTGTGCTCGGATTCATCGGCGGCAATCAGGCCAACGTCATCCTGCTCCGCCACTACACCAGCCAGCAACTCTTTCAATGGGCGCTGGTTGCGCAAACCGCAATAGGCGCGATGCTATTCGCCGGAACGCTGGCCAACGCGCTCGGCATGTACTCGATGATGGCGCTGTTCTTCGCTTTCCTCTCCTGCATCGGCCTCACCTACCCCAATGGCGCAGCCCTCGCCCTCGCGCCTTTTCATCGCGACGCCGGCCGCGCGTCTGCACTTCTGGGATTCCTCCAGACCGGCACCGGCGCGGCCATTTCGATGGCCATTGGCCTGCTCGGCGTCAAGGCTGTGATCTCGCTGCTCTCCGGCACCGCCGCCACGGCGTTGATCATGCTGCTGGCCAGCAAACCATTCCTCGGCAAGCCAATCGAGGCGGATGCGACAGACGCAATCGTCATCCACTAATCCCCTGAAATTTGAGGCGTTTCGACACCTCTTTCCGCACTCTCTGGTGAATGCTTCTCCAACATCGAGAAGCCAAAGATTCACCAGGAGAACTTCCATGGGCGCCAGGTTCAAAGCAATCCCACTCTTCGCCAAGTTGTTCGTCGCCTTTCTGATCGTGGTCACCGTCTACCAGTTCAGTCATGCAATCGGAGCGTCTCATCGGCGCACGGGCTCATCCTCCCTGCCCCGCTTCGATCGCCAGGGCAGCGAGGACGTTGCGTCGGACACCGCAGAGCAGCGTGTTGAGGCCAATGCCAACCAGGCGCTAGCCCAGTTCAAAGCCCAGCAACAGCAGCTCATGTCCCGCGTATACCAGTGCGAGGCCGAGATGAATCAGGCCACGCAGCAGATGGCCCAGGCCGCCATCAACGGCCAGATGATGAACAACCGCCCCCAATGCGAGCAGTACATGCCGCAGTGGACCGCGCAGGAAGCCTACCTCGAAACGGAAATCTATCGCATCCAGACCGGCGACCACCGCTCCTCCGTCCGCGAAATCACCGGCATCACCGGCCCTACTCCCGACCGCCCGGGCACATCGTCCGACGGCGGCACCGACGCGGTCGACAACTGGGACCGCCAGGCCATCCGCGGCAACTCACTGTATGTTGACGAAAGCGGCCAGCAGCACGAACTGCCCACGCGCAATTACTACTTCCGCGACCGGGCCAGCGGACAGATCATCGGCAGCGACTCGCCGAATCCGCCAAACGACGGCCGTGATTACGAAGTCTTCACCGGCCAGCAATAGCGGCCAGAAAACCAATTCGTATCGAGCCATGCAAGAGTGATGCATATCGCACACGCTGCCGGTAGCGTGGCCCGTATGATTTCGAGCAGCAGAGGAAGGTTATTTCGTTGCCGCAAGCCTTGCCTCAAAGGAAAACTGCATGAAATCTCCGGCCCGTATTGTTGTTCTTGTACTAGGTCTCTCGATCGCCCCGGTTACCTCGTTCTCGCAATCGGAAGCAGACAAGGATGCGACCGAAATTCAGCAATATACGCTGACCATGGATAAGGTCACGCGTTTCGCTGAAGTTTTTGGAGACTTGGCAAAACTAGCCAAGGACAACCCGCAGCTCACCGCAATCATGGAGAGCAGTGCTGATGGGCATGAGTCTATCGCCGGGATTGAAAAGCGCATCTCTACCGAGCCTCCAATCATCACTGCAATCACAGAACACGGCTTCACCACGCACGAGTTCGTCGTTCTCGAGGTCACGATCTTCCAGGCCGCCATGGCCGCTGCAGCGAAACAACAGGGCGCGGACTCCCCCAAGCTCGTCGTTGAAGGACATGTGAATCCTGCCAACGTCGCCTTCATGGAGCAGCATAAAGCGGAGTTCGAAGAACTGCAGAAGAAGTACGGCGCCGCTCAGGACAGCAACTAGGCGCAAAGATACGGCAGTTCTTGACGAGGCTCAGACTGACCATCCGTCGAAGGGCACGAACAACGGAGCCATTTACAATGGAACTCGTGCAGACTGAACAGCAACCGCCCATTATCAGCGCCGAGAACCTCACCAAGGTCTACCGCTCCGGCCGTATCGAAGTACCAGCAGTCCGTGGCGTTTCCTTCGCCGTCCCGCGCGGCCAATTCGTCGCCATCGTGGGACCCTCGGGCTCAGGAAAATCGACGCTTTTCTATCTGCTGGGTGGTCTCACCCATGCCAGCTCAGGCCGAGTTGTCATCGATGGCATCGACTTTGGTTCCCTCAGTGACGCGGAACGCACCCGGCTGCGAAAGCAGCGTATCGGCTTCGTCTTCCAGCGCTTCAACCTGCTGCCGACGCTCACCGCCATGGGTAACATCGAAATCGCCCATACGATCAGCGGCCAGAAGGGGCCACTCGACAAGGTGTACCTCGATCACCTCAGCGATCTGCTCAGCATCAAGGGCCGCCTCGATCACCGTCCGTCAGAACTCTCCGGCGGAGAACAGCAGCGCGTCGCCATCGCCCGCGCGTTGATCACCCGCCCCGCCATCGTCCTCGCCGACGAACCCACCGGCAACCTCGACACAAAGAATTCCGACGCCGTGCTAGCCATGCTCCGCCGATCCAACAAGGAGCTCGGCCAGACCGTCCTGATGATCACCCATAATCTCGAAGCAGCAGCCATCGCCGACCGCATCCTCCAGGTCCGCGACGGCCAGGTTGTAGCCGACACCATGAACACCCCGGCCGCCGCCGTCTCTGTCTAAGTCGTTCCCAAACTGCTCTCTGTCAGCTGTTCTCTGATCTCTGTCAGCCGTTTGACCAACCCCACCCCACCCGATATACTTGAAAAGTAACAAGCGGGAGTAGCTCAGTGGTAGAGCATCGCCTTGCCAAGGCGAGGGTCGCGAGTTCAAATCTCGTCTCCCGCTCCATTCCGCCCTCCGGCGCCAGCCGGGCAGGCTACGGCAGGAATGGATAGTAACAAACCCCTCTGAAAATCAGCCTTGCCAGGGCGCGGTACCCAAGTGGTAAGGGAGAGGTCTGCAAAACCTTTATGCGTCGGTTCGATCCCGACCCGCGCCTCCAATTCCTTCAAATTTCAGTCTTGCTTAAGGTCCTTTCGGCCACTCGTCGCGTCTCCATGGCGAGGATGGTTCAGAGTCTGCGTCCGCACCCTTGACCTGCGTTCCGATTTGCCCCATTGTGGAGCTGACTCTACGCCCATGCTCCCGCAGCAACCCCGGTCCTTTCCACGGCTAAGCCAAATCACCCTCCTGGTGATGATGGCCGCTCTGTGCGTCTCTCTCAGCTCCGATGCAGCTCTGCTCCCATCGCGTCTGCCGCCGAGGCGCATGGCGCATTTGCCACATCGCACGCTCTGGGCCTGGGAACGCCCCGAAGATCTGCGCTCGACAGATCCCGCCACCACCGCAATCGCATGGCTCGACCAGACGATTCTCATTGGCTCACAAATCCACGTCGTCCCACGCCGCCAGCCCATTCTGTATCCAGCTGCAGCCACAAAGATCGCAGTCGTCCGCATCGAAGTCGCTGCCGGAACCCGTCTCGATGCAGACTCGCTGTCAAGCCAACAACGGCAGGCCTTCGACACAACGGCATCTAGTGTTGTCGCCCAACTGCTGCGCTCAGCCGACCGCCCGGGCATCGCCGCCCTGCAGGTGGACTTCGACGCCACCCGCTCCCAACGCGGCTTCTACAAGCGCGTCCTGCGCGAGCTACGCACGCAGATGCCCGCCGACCTGCCGCTCTCGATCACCGCGCTCGCCTCCTGGTGCAGCTACGACGACTGGATCGCCCGCCTCCCAATCGATGAGGCAGTCCCAATGTTCTTCCGGATGGAGCCGGACCGCCGCCGCGCTCCCGCCGATCTCGACGCCTTCCGCATCCGCGAACCACTCTGCCAGAGCAGCATCGGCCTCTCCACGCGCGAACGCTGGCCGTCCGACCGTGCAGCCCTCACCGGCAAACGCATCTACATATTCCCCGACCGCGGCTGGCGCAACGACTTCAACCTCTTAGCCGACAGGAACCTACCATGAAGCCGAAATCCCTCCGTATCGCCGTCACTTTCGCCGCACTCACCGCGATGCCGTTCTTCCTCGCGCAAGCATGCGGCCCGGATTTCGGCTTCGATGTTTTCGTGCGTAAGCTGCGCCCGGACCAGCCAGAGAAGTTCGCACAGGGTCAACTAGGTCTACTCCTGCCAACCTATCCACGCAAAGACCTCATCGTAGCCTACCGCTACCTCAACGGCGGCAAATTGACCACCGCTGAACGGCAAGCCTACGAGCCGACCTACTCCTATTCCGACCCAGAAGGGGATGCTCAGTTAGAAGGCAAGAGCGGAGAGGCAAAGTCGGACGACGCCGCTGGTGATCCCTTCCAGGACTGGACCACCAGGCGCAACAGCTTCTCCTCACTGGTTGCTAATCCCAACGTGCCAGAGAAGCCGGAGCCTGGTCACTACGAGCCATACATAGACCCATATGCAAACTGCCTCGCCGATGCCTACATCACTGCCACAAACACCCTTCTTGCTCGCGCGAAGACCTGGGGTGAGAAAAGCCCTGAGCTTGCCGAGTGGCTGCGCGCTCAAGACATCGTGTTTGCCTACTGCAATGGCAATCCACACGCCGTCCCTGCCCGCCCATCTGCAACCTTCCCGGTTCTGCTTCGTGCGGACCGCGCATATCAGATTGCCGCCGCCTTTTTCTATGCGAAGAAATACGACGATGCCGTCACTGAATTCACTGCCGTCAGCCAGGACGTCAACTCTCCCTGGCGCTCCATCGCACCCTTTTTGGCAGCACGATCCTTGGTTCGAAAGGCTTTCAGCGCGCCCCAATCAAACGATCAGGGAGATGTAGCTTCCTTCGACCCCTCTGTCATGAAGCAGGCCGCGGATATGCTCACGGCGCAGCTCAAGGAAAATAAGCCAGGAGCGCCCAGGCAGGCTATCCTCAACGAGCTGAACCTAGTCCGCCTGCGTATCGACGCCCCAGCCCGGCTTCGCGAGATCGCGACCGCACTCTCCGGCCCGAAACCCGACCCGGACTATAGCCAGAACCTCATCGACCTCACCTGGTACCTCGACTCCCACCTTGACGAGCTGCCGTTGCGCGAAGATACCAGCGACTTCAATTTCCCCGCAGCAAAGGGCGCCAACGGCTTGCCTAACCTGACTGCCGAACAGCGCGCCGCCGGCTTCAGTACCACCTACAAACAATTCAGCGAAATCCGGGCCGTTCCCCTCATCGACTGGCTTCTCACCTTCCAGTCGCCCGCGGAAGAAGCTTCCGCACACGCTCTTTCCCAGTGGCGAAAGACACACGAGAGTTACTGGCTGCTGGCCGCCATCGCCAAGGCCAAAGCGACCGGCCCCGCTGCTGAAGACTTGATCCATGCAGCGGCGACGCTCAAGCCCGGCACCCCAGCCCTGGAGTCCTTCACCTACCATCGTCTGCGCCTGCAGATCGCGCAGGGCCAAGCTGCCGAAGCCCGCGCTGAACTCGACCATCTACTCCCCACCCTGCGCGCCTCTGGCCGCGACTCAGCAGCCAACGCCTACCTCGGCCTGCGCATGTACGCCGCCAGCGATCTGAACGACCTGCTCACCTACGCCCCGCACAAGCTGCTTCTGCGTGACTCGCAAGCCGCCAGCGCCGTCGGCGAGTGTCTCGAAGTGATGAAAGACCCGAAGCGCAAATACGACTGCAGGGATGACAAGAGTCCCGACCAGTTCAGCCAGGACGCAGCCGTCTTCTTCAACACGCAGGCACCGTTGAGCATGCTGGTCGAATCCGCCACTTCAGCTCTTCTCCCTGAGCGTCTGCGCCAGTCCGTAGCCATGATGGCCTGGACGCGCGCCGTGCTCTTGCATGACGACGCAGCCGCAGCAAAGCTCTTTCCGCTGCTGCCCGCCAAGCTCCAGGAACAAGCAGGCCCCGGAACCGGCTTCCGCCCGCTGGTGACACTGGTGCGCAACCCCGGCCTACGTCCATTCCTCGACGAAGGCATCCAGCGCTCTTACTCCTATGACTTTGTCGAGAGCTATCGCGACAACTGGTGGTGTGCCAACTGGCAGGGCGGCGAGTACACGCCAGCCATCAGCAACCAACCGGGCATGATGCCCGGCGAAAAGGCCGCGTTTCTCACCGCCACCCAGCGCGCCGAAGCGGCAAAGCAAATCGACGCTCTCAACCGTCAGGAAAATGCCAACCTGTACCTCGGCGAACAGGTACTCGCGTATGCAAAAGACCACGCAGATGATCCCGACGTAGCCGAGTCCCTCTACCTTGTCCTCAGGATGATCCGCTACGCATGCGACTCCTACAGCTACGACGACTCAGCCGCTGGCAAGGCGCACAACGCCCGCGTCGATGCCCTGCGCAAGGGCGCTGCCCGGCTCCTCCGCCAGCGCTACACTAGCTCGCCATGGACAAAGAAGGCCGGACCGATTGCGGGGTAGGGAATTGAAGTTCCAAAGCAAAAACCGTCCCATCCAAAGATGGGACGCTATTGCAGAGAGAGCGCATGCAAAATTCCTAAGCAGGTAATTCATGCATGCGCTCTCATCGCTTCAAGAACAAGCGTGACTAACTGAACAGTCCATTGAGACCATCCGGATAGAACACGCCTTTGTACTTCACTCCGCTCGCCAGCGTAGTCGGGTTGCCGGTAACGATCTTGAGAACCTGCGTCGTGGAGCGGCTGTAGGTCTTCGAGTAGTTGGGCGAACCCGTCTGAGCATCGACGATCGTCGATGCGCCATTGGTCGTGTTCGCAGGCTCGACCGAGACCGTCTGGAAGCCCACACCGATGTCATCGACTGTGGTGCTCCCATCCAGCGCCATACGCGTTGCGGAAACCTTCTGCGTATAACCCTGCAGTCCGAGCGATCCGGTCGGGTCAAGCCCGAAGATCGAAGTGCGAACCAGGCCAGCATGGTAAGCCTCAACAGCAAGGATGCCCGCTGCCGCGCCCAGATACGCCGGCGTGGTGATCAGAGGAGCCGCGCCACTGTAGGCAGTCACACCGACATCCTCAAAGATATAAGCGCCAATGAGGAACGTGGCATCGCTTGCAAATGGATCGAAGGAGCTTGCGATCCCGGCCGCGCTCGCCAGCGTGTTGAAGCTGGTGTACAGGTCGAGATTCGGTTGAGCTACCGCTGAAGAGCCAAGCGCCGTACGCAGGAAGGTCACGTGATTGCGTTCTTCCATAGCTGTTTCCGTCGCGTAGGCTTGAATGGCGGGAATAGTCCATGGCACCAGGCAGCTTGCCGGACCACCTGACTTAGTAACGACCGATCCGCCGCCGGTTGTGGCCGTGCCCGCGCCAATACCAATGCCGACTTGGTCGATTGTTTTGCCTGCGGTAGCAAGCGTGTAGAACTGCGCCTCGAGGTACTCAAGATTGAGTGCGAAGTTCAGAATGTCAGCATCGGTGTACGCGGGCGCTGATTGCGCGCTCGCAGCCTTCACGCCTGCAAATGCCAGACCGGCAATTGCTGCGCCGCCAAGGGCGAGCATCTTGCGGCGACTGCTTACGATGACTTCGTCCAGTTGCTGTGTTTCAGAGGTTGCCATGAGATTCTCCTTCCTTAGCTGTTGGTTGTCTTGATGTTGCCGTTCATTCCATTCGGGTAGAACCCACCCTTGGACACACCCGCGGCGCCGCCAGTCGCGTAAACGATATGTAGCACTTGGTCGACAGAGCGTGCGTAAGCGATCGAGTTCGCATCAGCGGCCACGATCGTGCTTGCCGGTGTGTACTTGGTCGGATCAAATGGAAGCGAATAAGCGGGAAGCGGCGTCAGCTGAGTTTCGTTTCCGCCACCCAGAGTTGCGCGAAGGTCGCTGATCTTGTTCGCGTAATCGATGTAGGTGTTGGTCGGTGTAACGGACGTCGAGGTCTTCGTTGCCGTTGCGACTGAGTCGGCTATCAGTAGTGTGCGAATCTCCCCAGCATGATAGGCCTCAACAGCCAGGATCGACGCCGCAGCAGCAAGGAGGCCCTTGTCCGTGAGCAATCCCGCAGCGCCATGATAAGCAGTCACGCCCACATCCTCAAACACAAACGCGCCAACCAGGAAAGCCTCATAGCTGGCAAAAGGATTGAAAGCCGAACCAATGCCAGCCGCCGAAGCAGCCGCATTGAAGCTGTTGACAAGATCGATCATTGGCTCTGCCACAGCTGAAGTTCCAAGCGCCGAACGAAGGAAGCGGACATGGTCCAGCTCGTTCTGCGCAATCTCGTAAATGTAGTTCTTTTGAACCGTGGTCAAGTTGGGAACCAGCGTCGTCGACGGCGCGACAACCATGCTCGAGCTGCTGCCGGTATCGGTCGCCGACAGCCCCGCGCCCGTTGCGGCACGCAGGTAAAACTCAGCTTCCAGATACTCAAGGTTGAGTGCGAAGTTGAGATAGTCGGCATCCGTATACGCAGTAGGAGACGGAGTTGTTGTAGGAGTCGGCGTTGGCGTAGGTGTCGAACTACTTCCACATCCCGCCATCACCGTCACTGCCGCGGTGGCTCCGGTGCCGACGAGAAAATTTCGTCGCGTGAGGGCCTTGTCAATCAGGCCTACCAGTTTGCTGTTCACGAATTACCTCTTTTCTGGAACGTGCGGAGTCGTACGCGACAATTGCGTATATCGCGGTAGTCATTCTTGCTTGTGTGGGACAAAGACAACGTCAAGGTAACGCGCAAGAGTGCACGCCGGATTGGTGGCAGAACGAATATGTTTGATTCATTCATCTTGTTCTGATCAACATGGACGAAACCAACGGTTTCCCGCTCTTGGTATATTTGCTGGTCTGTCCTGGTGACCTGGCACATAAACGGCTGATAACCTGAGGCAACGGTGCTAACGGTTGACTGCAGAAAACCTCATCTTCGTATCAATCGCGTCCTATCGTGATCCGCAACTCATGCCGACGCTGCTCGACTGTCTTGCGAAGGCGAGTCACCCACAGCAACTCCGCTTCGGGATCTGTTGGCAGCACGGCAAAGACGAATCTCCATCAACCCTCTTCGACGATCCACGCTTCCGCATCCTCGATGTCCATTGGCGTGACAGCAGAGGCGCCTGCTGGGCACGCGCTGAAACCATGAAGCTATGGCAGGGCGAAGAGTGGTTCCTTCAGATCGATTCTCACTGCCGCTTCGCACCAGGGTGGGACGAGACCCTGCTACGCATGATGGCTGAAACCGATAGCCCAAAGCCAATCCTCAGCACCTACGCCACCGCTTTCACACCCGGCGAAAGGGAGATACTGCAAGGGCCGCCTTTACAGATGCTGTTTCAGGCATTCACCAAAGAAGGCATCCCGCAACTTCGCCCCAGCAACATTCCATATGTGCGCATCGGCAAAGCACCGCTGCGCGCCCGCTTCCTCGCCGCCGGATTTCTCTTCGCCCCAGGCAGCTTTGTGCGAGAAGTCCCATACGACCCCGAGCTCTACTTCATGGGTGAAGAGTCCGCCATGACCGTCCGTGCCTACACCCACGGCTACGATCTCTTCCACCCCTCTGAAACCGTCCTCTGGCACGACTACATCCGTGCTGACGCGAAGAAGCACTGGGGCGACCATACCGAAGCTACGCTCGTCACAAAACACTGGAGCGAACTCGACGAAAAGAGCCGCGACAAAGTTCGTCGCCTCCTCCTCGGTGAGCATGTCGAGAGCTTCGGGCTCGGCTCAGCGCGTTCCCTCGAGCAGTACGAAGCTTACGCCGGACTATCGTTCAAACACGGGAAAGCCCAGCTCGATACCGTTCGCGGCCACGAGCCACCCAACCCCGCTGCGCACGAGGATTGGCAGCAGGACATCTATCCCTTCATCGCACGCATAGGCTTCCATCGCACACAACTTCCCGAAGGATCGTTGGTCGACCCCAATCTCTGGAACATAACGATCTTCGATGACGAAGGCTTCGAAATTTGCAGGAGAGACTTCACCCCAAACGAGCTGGCACCGCTCCGGGGGGAAGGAGACACCCTCGCTCTGGTCTGCGAGTTTCATTCTGAGACCGTCCCAGCACGCTGGATCATCTGGCCCATGAGCCGCAGCAGAGGGTGGCTACAGAAATTCAGCGGCAACTTCGCCGAGAGCGACTTCGCCATTCTCCGCGAAGAGGACAATCCGGAAGCTACTGATCTACCCCTGGGCTGACTGGATGTGTCAGGTCATCGTGACCGGGCGCTGAAGCGAATGGCTTCGCAAGCGCGTCTCAACAAAGACGTCGCGGCTGGATTTGCTCAAAATCACCTTCATCACACGGGTGTGGTCTAAGGCCTCACGCTCGTGCGATGCGTCGCTCAGGGTAGGAATGGCAATAAGGTGATATTCAGAAAAACGGTCGTAACTGGCGGACAGGTATCGATGTTGCCTCGTTGCAGTCAGGGCGCGGTTGGTGAATTTCTACGCCAATCGATAGACTGGTCCTGAACTTTTCCGGACGGAGATCCCGAACTAGATTTCCAAACGAGACTTCCTGTTGAACGGCTCCTTCGAGCACCGACCTCTTAACGATTGTTGCGACTGCCGAGGAAGTGATGCCAGGCTTCAAATCTCAAAGATCCAATTGGCCTTTGGCAGTGACACTACTGCTCATCATGAACTGTGCGCCGGCAGGGTTGTTTTCGCGGCTCCTGGCGCAGACTGCGCCAAGTCCCCATCGCGTGGCTCCAGCTAAGAAAGAGCCCGGTACGAAAGATCTGGGCATGCTCGTAGTACCTACAGAGAAGGCTGCGCAGGAGGCGCTGGCGCAGCTTCATGCGGGGATGGATTTTGCAGTCCTGGCAAGGGAGAAATCCACCGATGCAACGTCCAAAGTCGGCGGCTACCTGGGGCCTGAGCAGAGGGCGCAGCTGAGCCCGGCGCTGCAGGCTGCGTTGAAGGACTTGAAAGCCGGGCAGTTTACCGAAGTTATTCAGGTTCCATCGGGATACGCGGTGCTGACGGTGTTTGCCTCCAGGCCGCGGACCCAGGACTTGGATGGGCAGAGGATTCTCAATCTGGCCTCGCAGGGCGCGGTGCGCGACACCATCGACATCTCTGGCATGGCGGAGGCCGATGCGGCCTTCAAGATCTACGCGAAGCCGGCAGGATGGGAGCGCGACGCAAGCGAGGCCTGCTCGATCCGGAAGGATTCGTATGCCTCGGCGGTGAAACGAATCGAGCAGATTCTGCCGCAGGCCGACGCCGACCCGGCAAGCCAGGCTGAGCCGCGCAAGCTCATGCAGGGCCATGCCACGCTGGCGCAACTCTACTCCTACATGGGTGAGATGGAGAAGTCGATTGCCGAGTGGCAGAAGGCTTACCAGATGGCGCAGGCGCATGTGCCCGGCGCGATGCCGTATTTCGAAGAGGCGCTGGGAGTAAGCTATCTCCATCTCGCGGAGATGGAGAATGGTGTCTACCGCAACCCTGGCGATCTGGGTATCTTTCCGCCGTTGCACGCTGGCACGCATTTCGAGAAGCAGAAGAACGGCAAGCTGGCGATTGAGTACTTCACCAAGTATCTGCAGCAGCAGCCGGCAAGCCTCGAGGTAAGGTGGCTGCTGAATGTGGCCTACACGACGGTGGGCGGATATCCGGCGGAGGTTCCGGCCGCATATCTGATTCCCGAGAAGGTATTCGCACACGGCGCGGACGCCCAGATCGGACGCTTCCGCGATGTGGCTCCGGCGGCAGGATTGAATGTGCTTAACGGAGCAGGCGGAGTGATCGTGGACGACTTCGATAACGACGGATTGCTCGATGTCGTCACCTCCAGCATGGATATGTGCGAGCCGGTCCATCTCTTTCACAACAACGGTGACGGCACGTTCAGTGACAGGACGGAGCAGGCAGGTCTGGCGAAGCAGATGGGCGGGTTGAACATCGTCAAGGCCGACTACAACAACGATGGCTGCATGGACCTGCTGGTTCTGCGCGGAGGATGGCAGCTTCCGCAGAGGAAGTCTCTGCTGCGCAACAATTGCGATGGAACATTTACCGACGTGACGGAGGCAAGCGGCCTGGCGAATCGAGCGACAGCAACGCAAACCGCGGTCTTCGCGGATGTTGACAACGACGGGAATCTCGACCTGTTCGTGGGCAATGAGAATTCGCCAGGCCAGTTGTTTCATAACCGGGGCGATGGCACGTTTGAAGATATTTCGCACACAGCAGGAGTCGATAAAGTCGCCTTCAGCAAGGGCGTGACAGCTGCGGATTACGACAACGATGGCTATGTGGACCTCTATGTGTCGAACGTAACGGGCGCGAACTTCCTCTATCACAACAACCATAACGGCACCTTTACAGAGGTGGGTCTGCAAGCGGGTGTACAGGCACCGTACTTCAGTTTCGCGACCTGGTTTTTTGACTACGACAACGACGGTTGGCCAGACCTGTTTGTGAACTGCTATTTCAGCTCGATGGACGATGTGATGCGGAGTTACCTCGGGCGTCCGTATATGACGGAAACGGTGAAGTTATATCGCAACCTGCACAACGGCGCGTTTGAGGACGTGACAGCGAAAGTGGGTCTCGACAAGGTCTACATGCCGATGGGCGCAAACTTTGGCGACGCAGACAACGATGGATTTCTGGATATGTATCTCGGCATGGGACAGCCATCGCTGGCCTCAATGATGCCGCATGTGCTGTTGCGGAATGAAGAGGGAAAGAAGTTCTCCGATGTCACCACTGCCGCCGGCATGGGCGAACTACACAAGGGACATGGCGTCGCGTTTGCTGATCTGGCCCGCAGCGGACACGAAGACATTCTGGCAGGGCTGGGCGGCGCAGTGCCATCGGATAAACACGCCATGCGAGTCTTCGAGAATCCAGGAAACGACAACGACTGGGTCAATGTCCGGCTGACTGGCGTCAAGAGCAACCGGTCAGCGGTCGGCGCTCGCATCGAAGTAACGGTACAGAACGATGGACACGCTGAGCGCAAGATCTATCGCACGGTTGGCGACACCAGCTCGTTTGGCGGCAATCCGGCGGAGCAGCATATCGGGCTGGGCCACGCGGCGAAAATCGTGGCCCTGGAAGTGTGGTGGCCGGCAACTAACACGCGGCAACACTTCACCGCAGTGGACAAAGACCAGTACATCAGCATCCAGGAATTCGCAAAGGAATATACCAAGCTCGACCGGCGCCCCTACCGGCTTGGCGGAACGGTAGCTGCGCGATGAGGAACCGAATCACGCGATGGGTTGCGGCACATATCGCCGGTGTGATGATGGCATCCGCTCCACTTTGGGCGGACGAGCATCATGCGGTGCGCGGCGTAGTGCTCAAAGTGGATGTGGCTCACCATCAGCTGCTGGTATCATGCGAGGCAATTCCCGGATACATGGATGCGATGGAGATGCCGTTTACAGTGCGGGACGCGAAGGCGTTGGCTGCCTTGAAGCCAGGTGAAGGCATCAGCTTCACCATGATTGCGCAGGGCAGCAAGATGTATGCGACGGGTATTCACGTGGGCGCAACTGCGACCTATGAAACCGAGCCCATGCAGGCGGGTCAGCTCACCGCAATGAGCGAAATGCTAGAGGGCACGAAGGCGCTGAAAGTAGGGGAACATGTATCCGACTTCGCTTTGACAGATCAGTCCGGAGCGACGGTTCACCTGGCACAATCCGAGGGCAAGGTGGTGGCGCTGACCTTTGGATATTCACGGTGCCCGAATCCCAACTATTGTTTCCGCCTGTCGAACAACCTGGCGAAAGTGGAGAAGCGCTTTCACGATCGTATGGGACGTGATCTGGTGCTGATGACCATCATGATCGACCCTGAGCATGACCAGGGCGAGGCATTGTCGCAGTATGCCGGAGTCTGGAAGGCGGACGCTGCCTCCTGGCATTTCCTCACCGGTCCACGGCCGGAGATCCAGCAGATCGCAGCGATGTTCGGCATGAATTTCTGGCGCGTAGAAGGGCTGCTGACGCACCCGCTGCATACGGTGATCATCGATCGCAAAGGAAGGCTGGCGGCGAATCTGGAAGGCAACCAGTTTTCAGCCAAGGAGCTAGGGGATCTGGTGAACTCAGTAATGGACCGGCGGTAAGGATTCGTGTCCGCGCGCGGTAACCTAGCCATCTTCCGCGGAGACGTAACCTGCAAACCACCGGTCTACCCGAAGCTGCTTCGACGTGTGAGTCTCCAAGACCGGCAGCTACAGCGTGAGGCTGCGCAGCCGCTGGCACGCATCGTCCAGATCCACATCCTTCTTGGCGAAGCAGAAGCGCAGCAGATTCTCTCCCAGCCCCGCCCGGAAGAATGCCGATCCCGCCACCGAAGCCACTCCCGTCTTCGCCAGCAGATTCCGCGCCTTCTTCGCCGCGTTCTCGCCCGGAATTCCGCTCGCATCCGCCAGGATGTAGTACGCTCCTGCCGGCACATACGGCTTCATCCCGGCATCGTTCAGCGCTGCCACGATCCGCGCCCGCTTGTCAAAATGGTCTGAGGCCAGCCCCGCATAAAACTCCGGCCCAAGCTGCTCCAGCCCGGCCGTAACCCCATGCTGCAACGCTGAAGGCGCACACACATAGGTCAGGTCGTGGAAGTAGCTCATCGCTCCAAGCCACTTCGCATCGGCGATCACATACCCCAGCCGCCAGCCCGTCACGGAAAAGGTCTTTGAGAATCCGGAAATCAGGATCGTCCGCTCCCGCAACCCCGGAATCGTAATCGGCGAGATATGCTTCGCTTCGCCATACACGAAATACTCGTAAATCTCATCCGAGAAGACAAACAGCTCATTCTCGATGGCCACCTGCGCCAGCGCTTCCAGCTCCTCGCGCGTAAAGATCTTTCCGCAAGGGTTCGACGGCGTATTGATGATCAGCGCCCGCGTTCGCGGCGTCAGTGCCGCCTTCAGAGCGTCCAGGTCGAAGGTCCAATCGGCCTCCGGAGTAGCCGGAGCCGTCAGCGGCACAATCACGGGTACCACCCGCATCGACTTCAGCGTGCTCGCGTGATAGCCATAGAACGGCTCAAACAGGATCACCTCATCGCCCGGATTCAGCAGGGCCATCGCCGCCGCATGCAGCCCGCCCGTAGCGCCGCTTGTCACCAGCACTTCCCGGTCCGGATCGACCTCAACGCCATTGAAGCTGCGCATCTTCGCCGCAATCGCCTGCCGCAGCCGCGCAATCCCGTCCAGCCGCGTATAGATGTTGTGTCCAGCTTGAATCGCTGCAATCGCAGCCTGGCTCACCGCCGCCGGCACCTCGGTATCGCAAATGCCCTGCGCCAGGTTCACGCCGCCAATCCGGTCACACTCCATGCTCATGGCGCGAATCTCGGATTGCAAAGCCCTTGGGGCAAGGTCACTCAGATGTAGTTCTTGGGTCGTCGTCGCAGTTGCACTCATTGTGTCCATCCTAAAAAGATACCAGTGGATCGATTCAGCTTCAGAAATATCATGCCCAGGCCCATCCCGAAATGGCTCAAACCGGGCAGAATACTCTCCAGGACCAGATGCCCCGTGAGTGTTCCATTGTTACAACCATGTTAAAATAACGGTTATGGAGTGGTCTTAACCCTAACATTCCACTGCAAAGAACCTTATGAACCTCTACATCATGCGCCACGCAGACGCGGGCGTTTCTCGCGAAAATCCCGTTCTGGACGCCAAGCGTGGTCTGATCAAAGAAGGCAAGCAACAGTGCATGTTGATGGCCGGCGTGCTCACAGGCCTCAAGGCGCAGATCGATGTCATCATCTCCAGCCCACTCAAGCGCGCCCGTCAGACCGCCCAGTTTGTGGGAACGGAGATCGCCTTTGACGCTCCCATCCTCACCTCACCGGCACTCGGATTCGAAGCAGATTTCGCAGCTTTTCAGCAGCTCATTTCCGAGCACTATGACCGTGAAGGCGTACTGGTCGTCGGACACAATCCCAATCTGCACCAGTTCATCGCGCGCCTCGTGAGTGGCAACGGCAACGGGCACGCTCCCACGGGAGGCGGCAGCATCCGCCTGCGCAAAGGCGCGATGGTGCGCATCGACATGGCCAAACGGCCCGCTCAATTGCAGTGGCTGATCGACCCGCGCCTGGCTCGCGTCATCTACAGCAGCGTGACAAAGAGTTCCCGGCCAAAAACTTCGCGGAAGTAAGCCGCCTCTTTGCGCAGCGACCACAGCTCCAGCTCCGCACCCGTGCGCCCCGGCTCCAACTCCAGCAGCACTCGCTTGGGATAGACCCGCGCCGCCACTCGCAGCACGTCGGAAGCGCGATCCTGGTTCAGCGCCCGCGCCAGCCGCAGCAGCACCACGCTCTTGGCCACATTGGCATGCTCCGCAGGCGGAATATTTCGCATCGCCCGGTCCCCCGGCTGCGGACGCGTCTTGCCCAGGTACCGCGCAATCGCAGAGATAATCGTCCGCTGCGGCAGCGTGTACCCATAAATCTCCGAGCTCGAAATAATGTACTGCGAGTGACGATGATGCCCCTGGTGATTCAGAAACTTGCCCGTCTCATTCAGGATGGCCGCAGCAGCCAGCCAGTTCTCATACTCGGCAGGTAGCTTGTGCAGCGCCGCCAGGTCGCGAAAGAGCTGCTCCGCATGCGCCCTCACCGGCTCCGCCTGGCGCAGATTCACGCCGTAGCGCTTCGCCGTCGCCAGCACGCTCTCCCACCGCTCCTGCTCAAACTGCTGATGCGCGGTCGCTCGATCATCCTGCTCTGCCAGCATCTGCGCCAGAATGCCATCCCGCAGTCCCAGGTCCGAATAGCGGAACCCATCCAGATCAAACACCTCCAGCAGCTCCGCATACACAAACGCCCCGGCCACAATAATCTCCGCGCGCTTCGGTCCAATCCCCGGAACCGCCGAACGCTGTGCCATGGTCATCTTGCGCAACTTGGTAGCCAGCCGCCGTACCTGCTGCTGCGTCGTAATCCCTAGCGGAGTTACCTCGGCAGCTTTGGAGGCTGACTTGGCGATCGGTTTGGCAACAACTTTGCGCCGGATCCCGGCAGCCCTCGTACCAGCTTTGATCCCGGCCTTTGCGCCACCCTTCAAAGCCGCACCGCGGCTCTTCGCCGCCGTCTCCGGCTTCACCAGCGTCATATGCGCCTCAGCCAGCGCCGCCGCCGTCCCGGAAGTAGCGATCACCAGCGGCACATGCTCCGGCTGTATCCGCCGATGCGCCCGCCTCAGCTCCCGCACGATGAACTGCTTCATCCGCGCCAATCCCTCTTCCGTCGGCGGATCGGTCGGAATAAACTCCTGCGTCAGCCGCACCGCGCCCAGCGGCAGGCTCACCGTGTCCTTGATACGCTTGTGCTCGCTGAGCGTAATCTCGCAGCTTCCACCACCTACATCCACCAGGATCACCCGGCCATTCGTGCCTGGCTCGTTGGTCATCACTCCGCGATGGATCAGCCGGCCCTCTTCGAGCCCGGAGATGATCTCGATCGTCCAGCCTGTCTCCGCCTTGGCCCAGGTCAGAAACGCCTGCGCATTCCGCGCATCGCGCATCGCCGCCGTCGCCACCACGCGAATCTGGTCCACACCATGCGCCTGCACCGCCCGCTGAAATCGCTTCAGCGCCTTCAGCGTCAGCGCCATCGCCTCCGGAGAAACCAGTCCGGTCTGAAAGACACTTGATCCCAGCCGCGTCACCTCGCGGTCTTCATGCAGCGTTTTCAAACGATGCGCAACCACCCGCGCAATCTTCAGGCGGCAGGAGTTGGAACCGATATCAATGGCAGCCAGCGTAGCGGCAAGAGTAGGCATGGAAGAAGTCTCGCCGCGCTTTCAGATCGCACCCATCACGCAGCCTATGGCAACAATACAATACCCGCATCGCCCAAGATGATCGCCAAAAGAAAAAGCAGGCCGCCCCGGCTGGGCCCATAAGGTCCAGCCAGAACAGCCTGCGTGAATTCCCCTGGCCTGTTCTCATGCCCGTTCTCTGGCCTGGGGCAGAATTGGGGGAGAGCCCCTCGGCCCGGATGGCTTAATGCCTGGCCCCGGGCCGGTTCCGTGACGACACTACTTGATGGTCCCGTTCAAGCCGTTCGGGAAGAATCCACCCGGATTACCTGCAGCATTGGCATAGACAATCGACAACACCTGTGCCGCGGTCCGGCCCGGAGCAATGCTGGTGTCCAGCGGAGCATTGACAATCGTCGAAGCCTGATAGCTCGCCGAAGTGCCATTCAGACTATCCATTGTCGTTGTAAGACCGATGTCATCGTTGCCGGTGCCATCGAGCGTCGCCCGCAGATTGCTGATCTTGGTTGCCGTCGCTGCAATCCCCAGCGTTGGATCCGCCTGATCCATCGCCCAGAGCGTCGTCCTGATCAAGCCTGCGTGGTACGCTTCCACCGCGTGGATGCCAACTCCGGCGCCCAGGATAGACTTGTCGGTAATCAGCCCCGCTGCTCCGTGATAGGCCGTCACACCCACGTCTTCGAAGATGTAAGAACCAAGCAGGAAATTCACGTCGCTGGCGAATGGATCGAATGCCGGTCCAATGCCCGCCGCCGCGGCTGCTGCGTTGAAGCTGTTATAGAGATCAATGTTCGGCTGCCCCACCGCAGCAGAACCCAGGGCACTGCGCAGGAAGGAAACGTGCTTTCGCTCTTCCCCGGCAATTTCATACGCATACGCAGCCACATTCGAACTTACGAACGGAACCTTGCAGGCTGCCGGACCCCCCGGCTTGGTGGTCACAGTGCCGCCGCCCTGGGAGGTCGTTCCAGGACCGTTACTGACATGGAACGTATCAATAAACGCGCCCGAGTACGCCAGCGTGTAGAACTGCGCCTCGAGATACTCCAGGTTCAGCGCAAAGTTAAGGATGTCCGTGTCCGTCAGCGTCGCAGCATTGGCCTTCGGCGTATCCGCCAGGAACACTCCCGCGAGGGCGGCGCCGCCAAGCGTCATGATCATCTTGCGGCGGCTGGAGATTACTTCATCTAGAATTTGAGTCTCTGTCGTTGCCATGATTCTCCGTCCTTAGGGGGTGGTGGATTTGATGGTGCCGTTCAAGCCAAGCGGGAAGAACAGACCCGAAGCCACATTGCCGCCGACCATGCCGTACACAATCTGCAGAACCTGATCTGTCGTGCGCGAGAAGGCAATGGCATTCGTCGGGTCAGACGCCACAATCGATGTGCCCGACAACGTCGTCTCGTTGCCGCCGCCAAGCGTGGCGCGCAGCGCAGAGATCTTGTTGGCCAGGTTGACATACGTCTGTCCAGCCGCATGCACCAGCGTGCGAATCTCGCCCGCGTGATAAGCCTCCACTGCCTGGATACCCGCCGCCGCATTGAGGAAATTCTTGTCCGTCAAAAGCGGCGCAGCCCCCGTATAAGCAGTTACACCCACGTCTTCAAAGATGAACGCACCCAGCAGGAACGTCTCGTAACTCGCAAACGGATTGAATGTCGAACCAATCCCCGCGGCAGCAGCTGCGGTGTTGAAGCTGTTCTTCAAATCGATATCCGGCATCGACACGGCTGTCGTTCCCAGAGCCGACCGCAGAAAGCGCACGTGATTCAACTCATCCTGAGCAATCTCGTACGCATACTCCTGCTGGATCTTGGTGGCAAACGGAACCTGCGCTCCGCCCGTAACCGTTCCTGCGTTGGAGCCCATATCCGCCGCCGACAACCCTGATCCGGTTGCCGCGTAAAGATAGTACGACGCCTCAAGATACTCAAGGTTCAAGGCGAAGTTCAAAATATCGGTGTCAGTGATATCGGGAGTGGTGGGAGGAGTTGTGGGGAGGCTAGTCGTGTCGTGATGACCACACCCCACAGCGGTAAGTGTAGCGGCTGAGCCGGCACCTACCAGAAAATTGCGCCGAGTTACCGCGCTGCTGAGCAATTCATTTGCCTTATGCACCAATACACCTCTTTCATTTCGGGGGTTTCAACGGGTATTGCATTTTCTGACAGGCGCTGACCTTTGCTGACATGTCAACTCTGTTTTGGCCAATTGTGTTGCGAACGAAGTTTAGCTACAGAAATGATTTCTGTCACCTCCGTTAAGTAACCTCGCCTTCGTGTGGGATAAATTTGAGCCCGGGCACAGCCCGGACTGACTTCGATTTACTGGATACGCCGCTACATCCGATTCAGATTTGCCCCAACAGGAAATTTCGCCCAGCCTTCCTGACCAGCGTTTCTGATCGGGGCATGCACAGTTACCCAACATGGATTTCAACCCACTGCAGATTCAGATTCGTTGTTTGAACGGTCCTGATAGGGGAAGAACCCCGTTAGCCATGAGTTACCACCCCAACATGCGACGTGCTGTTCTGTTTCGCTCATGTCAAACATCAGACTTTAACCCATGAAAAATTCGTCGCCAACCTACGATCCGAGGCAGTATCGTGCACCGCACGACGAAAAAAGCGAGAGGCAAATGCCCCTCGCTTCGAAAGCAGCCCCAGCTATGCTTACCGCTACGGCGCCGGATAGGCCATTGCGCCATCGCGGCCCGGCTCTTCAATCTCCTGTACATGAATCAATCGTGCCGACTCCTCCAGTTGTCCGCTCACCTTGACCGGCCGCCCCTCGAACGCCTGGGCACTGTTCACCGCGTCCAGCCGGTACTCCTCGCCCGAAGTGTCGCGCAACAAATAGTCCGAGCCCTCCCGCACGACCGTTCCATGGAAGGCCTGAGCCGCGGCCTTCTCGCCAGCAGAATCTGCCCGGATCCCCGAAGGTCCATGCGCCCGGATCGCTGACGGGCCCTGAGCAGGTCGTGGCATCTCCCTGCGATTGGCAACCTCGATCGCATGATCGGCAATCGCCAGCCCAGCATCATGACTTGCCGCATCCGCACCCGCCGGACGAGACTGCAGCATCCTGCCCGCCATCCCCAGCATCAGTGTGAACGTCACCAGTGCAGTCGCGCCCTGGGCCCGAAGAACTCGATTTCGATTCTCAATTGAATTTCGCATCGGCTCGTACCTCGGCAAAAGCACATCTCTTGCATCACAACTCATTGCAACCAGTGGGCCGAACCGCAAATTGCGCCAAAACAAACAGTTAGACGGCAAACCCTCGTCTACTTCAGTCTTCGATGCGAAGATTTTGCATAGCAAAGGGTGTAAGAACTCCCTGTTACCGCATCCGCGCCTCCCAATCACTGAAAACCCCCAGTTGGCGGGCTGATATCCTTATTCGTTAAGCCTCACCAAGCAAAACCCCATGACAGATACGACAAAACCGGTTTCTCCTCTGAAGTCCTCTCCCTCCGTTCTCGCGGCGTGGATTCTCCTGCTTCTGGTTTTCGCCGCCATTTACCTGGCTGCGCTCCATACCCCGCCATTGCTCGATGACGCCGACGCGACCCACGCGCAGGCCGCCGCGCACATGGCTGAAACCGGCGACCTCGTCACACTCAAGGTCAATGGCATCCGCTACCTCGAAAAGCCTCCACTCCCGTACTGGATCGTTGCCGGCCTCTACAAGGTCCTCGGCGAAAACGCCTACGCGACCCGCCTGCCCAACGCGCTCGCCGTCCTCGGCTGCGCCTGGATCGCCTGGCTCTGGTGCCGCCGCGCCTGGGGAGACCGCGCCGCGCTCTTTGCCGCACTCGGCACCCTCACCGCCGTCGGACCCTTCTTCTACACCCGCTTCTACATTCCCGAAGCCCTGCTCAGCTTCTTCCTGCTGCTGGCGCTCTACTGCTTCCTGACAGGCATCGAAAGCCGCCGCTCCGGCCGCTTCTACGTAGCCTGGGCCGCCCTGGCGCTCGCGATGCTCACCAAGGGCCTCATCGCCCCGGTCTTCTTCTTCGCCGCCGCTATCCCCGTTCTCCTGCTCAGCGGCCACTGGCGTCGTTGGCGCCAGCTCAAGCCCGTCACCGGCATCCTTCTCTTCCTCGCCATCGCAGCCCCGTGGCACATCCTTGCCGGTCTGCGCAATCCCGATCAGGGCCACCCCATCGGGAATATTCCCACCTTGGGCAATGTCCACGGATTCTGGTATTTCTACTTCCTCAACGAACACTTCTTCCGCTTTCTCGGCACCCGTTACCCCCACGACTACAACCGCATCCCGTTCATCTTCTACTGGCTGATGCACCTCATCTGGATCTTCCCCTGGAGTCTCTTCTTCCCCGCAGCGCTCATCATCGCCTGGCGCACGCGCGGTCAATGGATGCAGCATCTCCGCAAGGACGCAGGCCAGACCGTCGACTTCTACCTCGACCACGCCGTTCGCGAAGATGTCGGCAGCTTTATCGAGCGCCTCAAATTCCGCACCCGCTCCGCCTGGCTGCTCGGCATCTTCGCCGCCTTCACCCTGCTCTTCTTCTCGCTGTCAACGAATCAGGAGTACTACACCTGGCCCTCGTGGATTCCCATCATCATGCTCACCGCCGCCATGCTCGCCGGCATCGAGCAAGCCTGGGAACACGGCCACCGCAACAAGAAAGACAAGTATGACAAGGTCCGCGTCCCCGGCAGCCTCTGGGTCCTGAACGCGCACATAGCCTTCACCATGGCCGGAGCCGGCATCGCCGCAGCCCTGCTGCTCGGCCTGTGGGAATCACGCAATCTTCCCTTTGTCCCTGACATCGGCACCCTGCTGGCCCACCGCGCCGTCGGAGACTACTCGCTCTCCATGTCGCACTTCTTCGATCTCACCGGCCCATCTTTCGCCGCACTCAGACTGCCCGCCGCCCTCGCAGCGATCGCCTTGCTGCTCGGTCCATCCACCGGACTAGGACTGCGCCTCATCCGCCGCAATGTGGCAGCAACTGTAAGCGTAGGCCTCACCGCCGCCGTCTTCCTCGTCGCCGCCCACATCGCCTTCGCCCGCTTCGAACCCATGCTCAGCTCCAAGCAGCTAGCCGACACCATCATGCAGCAGGGAAGCGCCGCCGACGAATTCATCATCTTCGGCGACCAGTCCGACGCGTCCTCGGTCGTCTTCTACACCCACCGCTTCTTCGGCAAACCAGCCCTGCTCGTCATGGAACGCTGCTCGCAGCACGGAAACGGCTCATCGCTCCTCTGGGGATCATGCTGGCCCGACGCGCCGAATATCTTCCTCACCCAGGACCAGCTGGCATCCCAGTGGGGACAGGGCCCACGCCACTGGCTCTTCGCCCAGGACACCAACCGCTCCAAAGTCGAGCAGTTGCTAGGCGCCAAACTAATCCCAGTCCAGACCATCGCCGACAAGACCCTCTGGACGGACCGGCCACTATAAGTCCACCCACTCTAGCACCCGCCAATTAGGTGGAATCACTGCCAAAACGGCAGTGATTCCCAATTCTTAGGAAAACCTGCCTGCGCTGGACTGGCAATTCCAGCACGTGGAAAAGCAGCGATCAGTGCCTTGAGTCGATCCTTCCAATCACTTCCAGGATGGATCGTTCTCAGCATGTGCAGAAGAATTGCTGCTGAACCGTAGATTTTCGACTGCGCTGTCATATCAAGGATAAGGTGATCAAATTCGGGAATTTCGCCCGGCTTGGTCAGTACTGGATGCGCAGAGGCTAACGACCGATTCCATAGCCGTCCGTGGTGTGCGCAGATGTTCCGAACAACATTCAAATTCTTTGTCCAACTAGGTAGAATGTCTGGCCTGGGTAGCAGAAATCTGGATGATATTGACGCCACATCGGGTATCTTCATCCCGTTGAGCAACACCGACATCATGCCAAAGTCCCATAGTTCACAAGCTATCCATATAGGCGGGTCGCCAAGATAACGAGACTTGAAGTGGCGTATATAGTCGTCCTTTGACTCGTTGAATTTCTTGGACTGTTTGACAACCCAGTCATCGTGCCGCGAACGCCCTGAAAGCCCACGCGAAACGAACCGCGGATGAAATTGCTTGACATCAAGATGAGCAAAGCTGTTTCTTGACCCAAGCCGCAAAACAATCTCAACGCGAAGTCCGACTTCGACGGTTTCTATCGCATCGAGAAAGAGCATGCGCAATCGCTTATCAAATAGACAAAGATTGGCCACGTGCTTGAATGTTGTTCCCGGCTGAAAATCGTCTTGAATCAACACCGTTGAAGCAAGCGTCGCCGGATCGACCACGACCTTGCTTTTCCGAAAGGGATAGGCATATCCAGAGAATCGATAGTATCCAATTGTTCGCAGCCAGTCAGATGCCGTCTGCTGGTCATCGATGATCAAACCCCTACTGATCAGCAGGTTCAACTGTTGCGAAATCGACAGAAACGGTTTGGAGTACGGGGATGGAGGGACAGAGGGTAAACCCATAATTGCCTATATAAACGGAAGACCGGCCCGTACGCTTTCGCGAAGAGGGACCGGCCATAATGTAATCAGTATGAGATAGAAGAGATTGCAAAGTCAATCTCTTCTATCTTGTATTTATTTAGAAGAGTCTTACTCCACAGCCCGCATACGCCCCTCGGCCAGCAGATCGTAAAGCCGCCCACGCCACAAGATCCGGCTCGAAGCGTAGCTAGCCGCCCAGAATCCAAACCCCATCAAATCCCGCAGCGGATACAACACCAGCAACCCAAACAGATCCGTGTCCCCAACCACCACCCGGCCGGCCGCCCACGCAATCGCCCAACGCGTCACTACACTGAACGCCAGCAGGCTGACTCCAAGCAGAGGCCACCCAGCAGCAATCCCCGCCGCCAGCCCCAGCAGTCCAAACGGCAAACTGAACGTCAACGCCGTCCCAAAGTGCCCCTTCGGCCGCGAAAACCGCGTCGAAGTCATCCACCGCACCTGGTGCTTCAGCGAATGCACAAAGCTCTCGTTGATCACAATGTGATCGATCGCATGCTGGCTAAGCGCCACCGTCCGCCCCTGCTTGAAAACCCAGTTCCCCAGCAGATAATCATCCGAGCAATAATCGCCCAGCGCACCAAATCCACCCATCGTCGCCACGCACTCCGCGCGTACCGCCATCGTCGGCCCCAGTACAAACTGCATCCCCTCCAGCATGTTCGCCACCAGCACCCCGGCAGTCATCTCCACCGACATGCCTACAGCCTCGATCCGCGCCCACAGCCCGCCCTCAGCCGCTACTCCCCGGTAAAGGCATGTCATCGCCCCCACCTGAGCCTCCGCAAATGGAGCCGCCACCTCACGCAGATACTCAGGCGTCACCCGCACATCCGAATCGCTGATGACCAGAATGGAATACCGCGCCGCCGCCCCCATCACCTCCAGCGAATGCACCTTGGCGTTGATGTACTTGGGCTCTCCGGTATGAAAGAAATGCGTAGCAATCCGCGGATACCGCGCCGCCACCCGCCGCGCAATCGTCAGCCCCGGATCATCCTCCGAGCGAGCGCAAAACAGCACTTCAAACTCCGGATAGTCCTGTTCGTAAAAGGTGGCCAGATTGGCCTCAAGCCCCGGCTCAGCTCCATGCAAAGGCTTCAGCAAGCTAAGCGGAGGAGCCTCGCTTCCAACAGGAATCGCCGAACGCCGATGATGCCATGCCCCCGCCACCACCATCCCCGCGAAGACAGTCGAGGTGATCAGTCCAAAGACCGCCAAACCAAGAAGAATATGAGATATCCAGATATACGCGTGCAGCATGCCTGTATCAGCATACCCGCCGCAGTCGCAGAAACAGGGAACTTACCGGGAACTCAGTTGGATTGGCCAACATCCATCCCAATCATCAGTCGCAGCGTCCGCCTCAACTGAGTTTCAATTTCGCGCGCATCCGTCATCCCCACAAACGCCGTCTCCATCTGCAGCATGGCAAATCCATGCGCCACCGACCAGCACGCCAGCACCATATCGTGCCTCACAGCAGGCGAAGCCTCCGGATGCAGCTCTGCCACTCCCCGGACCAGCAAATGAAACCCGCTCACCTGCTCGTCCTGCTCCAGCGGCGGCGCGCTCATATCCCTCACCCCAAACATCACCCGGAAATGCGCCGGATGCCGCAGAGCAAACAGCACATACGCCACCCCCAACTCCTCAATCCGTGCCCTAGCCGTCTCCCCCCCAGCAAAAGCATCGCCCAAAGCCGCGTTGAACAGCTCAAACCCCTGCGCCTGGATCGCCCCCAGCAACGCATCCTTGTCCGCAAAATGCCGGTAAGGCGCAGCCGTGCTCACCCCTGCCATCACCGCCGCATCCTTCAAACTGAACCCTTTGACGCCATGCCGGTCAATCAGCGAAAGCGCCGCCGTCATCAGCGCAGCCCGCAGATCTCCGTGGTGATACGCCCTGCGCTTCTGTGATCCGTCTTCACCCGCTTTTTTCCTCGTCAAAGTCTCCGCCATTTCACTAAGCACTCGATATTGCCTTTTGGCTTGTCATTCCCGAAGGGAATCTGCTGTTGCCTTCGACACACAGCGGTGATTCCACATCCAAATGTAAATCAATCTAACATTTTCCTTGCATTCCTCGAAATCAATGTTATTTTGATTAACATTGCAGCCGGACGCAACGATCCGCCGCACAGGGAGGCCACCATGGTCGAAACAATCCCCAATCCGTACACGGTTACCCAGCGGCCTGCCGCGTCAGCCCTCTGGAAGCTTCTCTACACCGGCTCCAGCTGGCTCACCCTCACCGGTGCCCTCATGCTCGCGGATATCGTCGTCTGCCTCATCGGACTCGCGGCAGACCCCACCCTGATCACCGGCGCCCCAGCCTGGCTCAAGCCCCTCAAGTTCGCCATCTCCACTGTCTTCTTCAGTCTCACGCTTGCCTGGATGATCGGCAAACTGCAGAAGCGCCGTTGGTTCGCAAGACTCCTTGGCGCGGTGATCGCCATCGCCCTCATCATCGAGATCATCCTCATCGACATGCAGGCCGCCCGCCACCACACAAGCCACTTCAACATCGGCAAGACCTTCGACGGCGAGATCTTCGCCATCATGGGCGTCTCCATCGCCCTCCTCTACGCATCGACAGCGATCCTCTTCCTCCTCACCTGCTTCGAGCGCTTCGGTAACAGGGCGGTAGGCTGGGCAATCCGTCTTGGCCTCCTGCTCTCCCTCGCCGGCATGGGCACCGGAGTCCTCATGGTCCTTCCCACCCCACAACAACTCGCAGCCGCCGAAGTCACCGGCCAACTCCCCCGCTCCGGTGCACACACCGTAGGCGCCCCCGACGGCGGTCCTGGCCTCCCACTCACCAACTGGAGCGCCGATCACGGCGACCTCCGTATCGCCCACTTCCTCGGCCTGCACGCCATGCAGATATTGCTGCTAGGCTGGTTTCTCACCCGTCGCAGTTGGACGGGCCAGAGCCAACTCCGCCTTGTCCTCACACTGACAGCAAGCAGCACCCTTGCCTTCGCGATCGTCCTGCTGCAAGCCCTGAAAGGCCAGTCCATCCTCCATCCCGATGCCCAGATCACCACAGCCTGGCTGGCATGGGCCGCCATCACAGCAGCAGGACTCTTTTGGTCCGCAGCAAACCGTCACCCACTCACCTTGGAGAAAGCCCAATGATCCAAACGATTACGCCAGACGCACTCTTCAGCCTCTGCGGCGCGCTCGCCATGTTCGGCTGGCTCGGCCTCGTGCTCGCCCCACTCTGGCCAGCCATCCCGCGGGACCGCTACCCGCGACCGATCTTCGCCATCGCCATTCCAGCCATCATCGCCATCGTCTACACGGCCATCATTGCCACCCACTGGGCAGGCCACCCCGGCGGCTTCAACTCGCTCGATGCCGTCATGCAGCTCTTCACCGACCGCTGGCTCGTCACAGCAGGGTGGGTCCACTACCTGGCATTCGATCTGTTCATCGGAGGCTGGGAACTCTCAGACAGCCGCCAGCGCGGCATCCATCACCTCGCCGTCATACCCTGCCTGTTATTGACATTCTTCTTCGGCCCGATCGGCCTGCTCACGTACCTGGGAATACGCGCCATCTTCAGCAAGCGCAGCGTACCGGAAGCCATCAACTAAAATGCCCAGCCAAAACTCGCTCACCTCAGCAGAGCCGAGGTGAGCCTTCCCGAGAGCGGTGATCGTAATACCAGAAGTGAATCTACTTGTGCCGTTGCTCTTGCAGTTGCTTTTCTGGTTGTCATTCCCGAAGGGAATCTGCTGTTCGCTTTTCCCGAATCAGGACTGCTTTCGCCCACCAGCCTTAGCCACCACGATAGGCTTCCGCATCGGCACCATCGCCGACTTCGAACCCATCCCCGCAGCCTGGTTCACATGCGCCAGCATCTCCGTCCGCACATACTCCACAAAGCTGTGCATCTGCCGGTTCATCTCCTCCATGCGCTCACGCATCTGCAGGATGATCCCAATCCCGGCAATATTCACCCCAAGGTCCCGAGCCAGGTTCAAGATGAACTCCAGCCGCTCCAGGTCCTCGTCCGTATACAGCCGCGTATTCCCATCCGTCCGCGAAGGCTTCAGCAGCCCCTCGCGCTCATACAGACGCAGCGTCTGCGGATGAATCTCATACATCTCAGCCACCGCCGAGATCATGTAAGCGCCCTTCGATTTACGTTTCGCTGTCATAGGCTTTTACAGAGAACATATCAAGCTTGAGGGGCGTCCTTGCAGCCCTTACAGCTTGTCAAACAAAGTAACCCGCGGATCCTGGTTATTCAGCTTCGCAAACTCCCGCATAATCTCCCGGCTGCGCTCATCATTCAATTGCGGGACCACAATCTCGACGGTCACAATCTCATCCCCGCGCGTCCCCGGCACTGAAGCATTCTCGACGCCCCGCTCCCGCATCCGCAGCTTCTGCCCACTCTGCGTCCCAGGCGGAATCTTCAACTGCGCCCGCCCATCGATCGTCGGCACATCCACCTTCGCGCCCAGCGCAGCCTCAGCAATCGTGATCGGCACCGTGAGGTGAATGTCATCCCCCACCCGCGAGAACACCGGATGCGTCCCGATCTTCACGATGATGTAGAGATCCCCCTGCGCCCCGCCATTGGTTCCGGCATTGCCCTTGCCCTGCAGCCGAATCCGCTGTCCATCCCGCGTCCCCGGCTTGATGCGAAACTCGATCGGCTCGGTCTTGTTCACTAGTCCCTCGCCATGGCAAGTCGGACACTCATTCGAAATCCGCCCCGACCCCCCGCATCGCGGGCAAGCGATATTGAACTTCATCCGCCCGCCCATCTGCGTCACCTGGCCGCTCCCGCTGCACTCCGGGCATGTCATCGGAGCGCCCGTGGAAGCCTGCCCATGACAAGTCGGGCAAGTCTCCTGCCGCCGAATCTCCAGCCGTGCATTTCCCCCGCGAATTGCCGTCCAGAAATCAATCTGCGCCTGGTACTCGAGATCCGACCCCGGCTCCGGCGCGCGCATACCACCACCGCGCCGCTGGCCCTCATTCCCCGTAAAGATCCCCGAGAAAATATCCTTGAAGCTACCCCACGAAGCCGAACCAGCCCCGCCGCCGGCCCCCGGAGGCATACCGCCACCCGCGCCCGGTGTCCCGCCAAACCCTGAGAAATCAAATCCCCCAAAGTCCACCGGAGGCCCCTGCCGCCCGCCACCCGCCTGCTGCCGCGCATACGCCTCAGCCGTCGCCGGGTCGATCTGGTCCGAGTAGAAACCCACCTGGTCATAGACCTTGCGCTTCTTCTCGTCGCTCAACACATCGTTAGCCTCGGAGATTTCCTTGAACTTCTCCTCAGCCTTCTTGTCATTGGGGTTAACGTCCGGATGATACTTGCGCGCCAGCTTACGAAACGCCTTCCGGATCTCGTCCGAAGTCGCCGTCTTCTTGACGCCGAGTGTGCCGTAATAATCCTTGTTCTGAGTCGTGGACATAGTCGCCTGTCTATAAGTTTACGGCAATCTTCGCCACAATGTATGCGATAACCTGAGTCAATCTCTATAAATCCACTCTCCCAGACCCGGCCGCGCTCCATCCGCCAATCCAGATCCCAATACGGATCATCGCGCGGACTACTGCCAAGGGAATCCGCACTGCAGGGCCAACGGCCCGCTCCATACCAGCCTGGGGCAACGCCCCAGGGTACGGAAGCCAGAAAAACTCCGAAGGGCTGAAGGCCCGCCCCATAATCGTGAACAGACAGGCCTTTAAACGCCCAACTCACCCCGCCACCGCATGTAATCCGTATACAGCCGCGTCGAAGCCGCACCCCCCGCAAACGCCTCCGAACCCGGCTTATTCATCATCCCTTGATACTGGTACACCAGAATCTGGTCCACCCACGGCGACACCGCCTCCAGCTGCTGCCGAACCCGCTCAAACGCAGCCGGCACCAGCGCGCTCTTGTACACCTCGCCCTCAAACTCAAAGATCTCCACATCCGCCCAGATCTTTGCCTTCCGCGAACGGTCATGCGCCTTCCGCAGCCCCTCGTAAAACGCAGAAGTCTCGCTCACCTTCGACTTCCGCACCCCCACCTCATCCTGATACGCCACAATGTCCACATCCATCGCGTCCAGCTGGCGCACATACGCCTCATCGGGAATCGCAACCCGCGTACCATACGGCGCAATCATGATCTTCGCCTCCGGCTTCACCTGCCGCGCCACCCGCGAATTCGCATTCACATAGCGCAGAAACTCCGCGCTATACCGAGGACTGATCTCCGCCTCATCCGGCCAGTACCACCCATAAAAACTCGCATGGTGCCCATACCGCCCAGCCACCTCTTCAATCGACCGCAGCCGGCGCTTCTCCGCCACCATGTCAGAGATCGTCGCGGCACTTTCCCAATCCCCATAAAACCCGCCGCCCACAAAGAACTTCACCCCATACCTGTCCGCCGCCGCCAGCACCGCCTCCAGCGGATCGTCACACGCCAGCTCCCACTTCGGAAAGATCGCAGACGTATAAAACGAGCGGTAGTAAACCGCCGTAGCCATCAGCACCAGGTACTCAATCCCCGCCTCCGCAATCTCCTTCACCTTCGCATCCCACTGCGCAGCCGTAAAACGCGCCAGCGCCGGATTCCAATCCACACCCTCCACCGTCGCATGATGCTGAAACTCAAACCAGCTCCCGGTAATCCGCTTAGTCCCCGGCGCAGTCCCCGCTATGACCTCCGCCTCAGCCCCAGACTGAGTCATGAGCGGAACACTCGCCGGCCGAGACGCAGCGATCAAAGGCCAGGCAGCCGCTCGCCGCGACCCCGCCAACCCAGCTGCACTCCATCCAAGCGCAGATAGAAAACTCCGCCGGTTCCACCTCATCCAATGCCCCAATCCCGCGCCTGCCAGACGCGTCAATCTCCCACAGATTGTACGTCGAATCTGGTCCCGCCAAAGAGCAAGCGGTCCATCCCACATCTCGAACACTCGCTTGGCCGCACCCTATTTCCCAGGGCATCTCAAAGTCACATAAGCTCATCAAACAACAGGTATGGATAGTTCGAAAGGAAAATATGTACATCCGTAACACGTCGCTTCTTCTGCAATCCGCTCTTCTCGCAGTCCTAAGCGTGGGCGTAGCGTCCGCCCAGCAGCCGGCCTCCGACCCACAAACTCCCCCGGCAAGTTCTCAGGCTGATCCGTCCACTCCGATGACGAAGGATCAGATGAAGCAACAGAGAAAGCAACAGAAGCTCGAAGAAAAAGCCGCCAACGCAAAAGCCAAGGCAGCCAAGAGCGAAGCCAAAGCCAAGAAGGCCGACGACAAGAGCGTCCAGGACCAGGAAAAATCGACTCAGAAGCAAGACCAGGCAACACCCCCTCCCCCGCCTCCTCCAACACCGCCCCCAAGCAACTAACCTAAGTCAGCCCTTAAGTTGAAATGCAAGTGTCGTAAACTAGCAATAGCTTCGCAGGTGGCGTCCACACCCACGGATACCCAATAAGTAAAAGCCCCAGCTTGATAACCTGGGGCTTTTGTAATGCCTGAAAATTTATGGCCAGCCTTTAGAAGTAAACGCAGACGTCAGCGTAGTTTTCACGCTAAAGCACTAGCTCAACGCAGGCGGTGTTCAAATGCCGACCCAAGCAACCCCTGTTCTCGCCGCAGTGTTGGCTTTTCTTTCTGTCATTCCCGAAGGGAATCTGCTGTTACCAAATTCGTGCGAAACACGAACCGCATTTATTCGCAGAGGGCCATTTTATTCCGCAGAGCATTCGTGCCCCGAAATCTGAGCAAGATCATTCACTGTAGAGGCTGTGCCCCAAATCGCATCTGCATTCGGGCGACAATCCCCCGGCACTGATATGTCGATAAAAAGTGCAGGGGAATCGTCGTAGATCGCCACGACGCCTAGTTGTTTCGAAGAAGTGGATCACTGGACTCTACTCTAAACGAGTGTCAACCTGCTTCAGATTTCTCACTCACATGCCTATTATCCTGGATCCACCGCTTGGCAACATTGGTGTTACTAATCAGCGAATGGTCTTCGATCTTCCGATCCAACGGATGAAAAAGGCCGTTGCGAGTCCAATTGATTTTGCGAAGCTCTTGAATCTCTTGCTCACTATATTTTCCCGAGTCCCATGCAGTTTCAATCATTTGACCAAATGTCCTACGATCGGGACTGAGACTGTGTTCTTGCGGGAAATGGATTCGGAGGCATCGCTCTAGATCAAGAATGGCTAATCTGAAGTCCTCAACAGCCTGCGCGCGCGAGATTGGTTGGATTGCACCGGAAATCTGAGGCTGCGGGGAAAGTCCAATACGTTGCGAAGTCTCAATCTTGTGAATAAGCTCCAATTCGCCTTGAGTGCTAGAGCATCTGTCGAAAATTATTTCAAATACCACAGGTATTGTCTTCTTATAGTTAGGTTCATCTACAAATTCAATGGTCTTATCGACGGCGTTGCTGAGCCACCCAAGAATCCCCGCCGGTCTAGGGGGCGGAGCGGGCATAAGCTTTTCGATATCGATAGCACCTCTGCGCATTCCCGTAAGAATTGCTGAAGCGGTGAGAATGATAGCTTTCCGATCTTGACCTAACATAAGCTGCACTAATGCCCCTTGAACGTCTTTCATATTCTGTGGCATCCCGAGTTTCTCTCGAATTTCATCGATCGTCGCGATCCTTACCATCGATGGATTGTTGGTTCCAGAGAATCTCTTCCAGACGCCTACGAGAATCTGTATCTCAAGATATTCGGCGGTTCCCGATGACGGTTCCTGGTTGACCTGTATCGTCAATGTCTTCAGAATGGCTTCATACGTCGCCGGGCCATTCTTGCAATATTCTGCAGTGGGGGTACCCGCAAAGGCGAATTCCTTCCACAGGTCTTCCCTGTTAAGTTCGAGCCATTGTTCTTGGCGCGCTTCGGAAAGTTCAGAAAGCAATTTTGTCTCAGCACTGAACTGCCTTATCGGGACCGTTGGATCAAATTTCAAGAATCGGGAAATTCTGCGAAGCGATGAACCGGGCAACCGGTCAAAGCGGTCAGAACGACTAAGTGAATGGGACATTTTTATAATTTAGCAAAGATCTGATTCAAGATTTCCGATCATTAACAAACCTCGCTAGCGCCCAACTTCTCCCTCCTCTCAGGTTTAGGAGGTAACACGTTATCCCTCGTTTTGAGATCTTGAGTCAGGCTTGGTGCCCGTCACGTATTGAGAACGGTTAGCTAGTCTCGCAAGTCATCCAGCCTCAGCACGAGGCGGCTGTGAGTCACTTCCGCGAGCCTGCGCAGCGCCTTGACCGTAGGCGAGATGCCGCCGTTCTCCATGCGCGCTACGGCGGACTGTTGCGTGCCGAGACGTTGCGCCAGTTGTTTCTGCGTCCAGCCCATGCGCAGGCGGGCAGAAATGAGTTGGTGCCGGAACCGCTCCTCCGGATCGGCTGACTCTAAAAGCCGGGCAAAGGCGGCATCGCGCGTCTGGCGTTTACTGATTTCGATGGGCATGATGGGCCATCATAACGGATACGTGATAAGCAACTTTCGGCAGAAACCGCCAATGCACAAAAGGCCATAATTCAACGCAAATCTATCTCTAGCGAGTTACAGGACTTACAACAAAAATGCTTGACAAGATATTTTTGAGAGCCGCTCGGAAAATTGTTCTACGAGGAACAATCTGTAGAACAAAGCATTGTTCCACGCTCGTTCCAGAGTTGTTCCACGCTAGTTCTAAGCAAGTTCTGCGCCCCCTAAACCGTTCCGCGCAAAATGAAAGAGGGTGAGCGACATCGCTGTCGCCCACCCCAGAGTTGTTCCAAGCTCCGCCAGCGCCACTAACCGCGCTGACTCCGCTTACTTTTTGTCTTCTACGTCGACGTACTCGGCGTCGATCACGCCTTCGTCCTTCTTGGCTTCGACTGTCGGCTCGCCGGTCGGTGCTGCTCCGGGTGCGCCCGCCGCATTGGCCTTGTAGAGAACCTCGGCCATCTTGTGGCTGGCGGCGGTCAGAGTTTCCTGCTTGGCCTTCAGCTCAGCTGTGGTCGGAGTGCCTTCAAGCGTCTTGCGGGCATCGGCCAGAGCCGTTTCCACTTCAGAGCGCTCAGAGCCTTGCACCTTGTCGCCTGCTTCCTTCAGCATCTTGTCGATGTTGTAGGTCAGTGAGTCGAGCGAGTTCTTGGCTTCAATGAACTCACGCTGCTCCTTGTCCTCGGCCGCATGCGCATCGGCTTCCTTGGCCATCCGCTCCACTTCCTCTTTGCTCAAACCTGAGCTGGAGGTGATGGTGATCTTGGTGTCCTTGCCGGACGCATTGTCCTTGGCAGTGACATTCAGAATGCCGTTCGCGTCGATGTCGAAGGTGACCTCGATCTGCGGCACGCCGCGCTGCGCCGGAGGAATACCAGCCAGCTTGAACTTGCCCAGAGTGCGGTTCTGCGCCGCCATCGGCCGCTCGCCCTGCAGTACGTGAACTTCGACTTCGGTCTGGTTGTCAGCCGCGGTCGAGAAGGTCTCGGACTTCTTGGTCGGAATGGTCGTGTTGCGCGGAATCATCGGAGTGGCCACGCCACCCAGAGTTTCAATCGCCAGCGTCAGCGGTGTCACGTCGAGCAGCAGCAGGTCCTTCACATCGCCCGCGAGCACGCCAGCCTGTACAGCCGCGCCGATAGCCACGACTTCGTCCGGGTTCACGCCGCGATGTGGTTCCTTTCCGAAGAGCTGCTTGACCAGTTCCTGGATGCGAGGCATACGGGTCTGGCCGCCGACGAGTACCACTTCGTCGATCTTCGCAGCCGTAATTCCGGCATCCGCGAGAGCCTTCTTGGTCGGCTCAAGCGAGCGCTGCAGCAGGTCTTCGACGAGCTGCTCCAGCTTGCCGCGGGTCAGCTTGCGAACCAGATGCTTCGGTCCGGTCGCGTCGGCCGTGATGAAGGGCAGGTTGATCTCGGTCTCAACCGTGGTCGAGAGCTCGATCTTGGCCTTTTCTGCTGCGTCCTTCAGGCGCTGCAGGGCCATTTCGTTGCCCTTGGAGGCGAGGTCGAGGCCTTCTTCCGCCTTGAACTCAGCGATGAGCCATTCGACGATGCGCTGGTCAAGATTGTCGCCGCCGAGGTGCGTGTCGCCATTGGTCGACTTCACTTCGATGACGCCTTCACCGACTTCGAGGATCGAAATGTCGAACGTACCGCCGCCGAAGTCATACACGGCAATGGTTTCGTCCTTCTTCTTGTCGAGACCGTAGGCCAAAGCTGCAGCCGTGGGCTCGTTAACGATGCGCTTGACGTCAAGTCCAGCGATTTTGCCGGCGTCCTTGGTGGCCTGGCGCTGTGCGTCGTTGAAGTACGCGGGAACGGTGATGACCGCTTCGGTCACAGTCTCGCCGAGATAGGCTTCCGCAGCCTTCTTCAGCTTCTGCAGGATCATCGCCGAGATTTCAGGGGCGGTGTAGGGCTTGCCCTGGGCGTTGACGACGATGTGATCGCCCTGCTGCTCAACCTTGTAGGGAACCATCTTCATTTCGTCGTTGACTTCGTTGTAGCGACGGCCCATGAAGCGCTTGATCGAAAAGATGGTGTTTTCCGGATTCGTGATGGCCTGACGCTTGGCTACCTGGCCAACGAGGCGTTCGCCGCTCTTGGAAAAGGCGACGATGGAGGGGGTAGTACGCGCACCCTCTTCATTTGGAATGACTTTAGGCTCGCCGCCTTCGAGAACGGCGACGCAGGAATTGGTGGTTCCGAGATCGATACCGATAATTTTTGCCATGATGTTGTTTACCTACCTGGGGATCGGACTTTTGTACTCTTTCAGTATCAATAGATGAGTGAGTTGTTGTCAAGGATTCTTTAGTGTAAATGCATTAGGGCGAGCAAAATTGGACGCAGCAAGTCCCCAATCGCCAGATAAAGCGGTTTCGGTTGATGGGGGAAGATCAGGGCCGATCGCCGAAAACAAGACCGCCAGCCGTACGACAGGCTGCAGCAAGCTTACGGTCGAACGTCGCGAGAAGCGAATTGGTGCGAAGGGCAAGCTCAAGGTAGGTAGCATCGTACGCGGTCAGAACGTGGAGACGCCCGAGTCTGAGAATTTCGGGTCGCAAATCGCCAGGAGTCCAACTGTCGACTGTGATTGGCAGCGCATCCAGATCGGCTAGAAAGCGCGTTGCGGCAGCACGGGTCGAGACCTGTCTTCGCTCGGCAGTCAGGAGGGCGTTTGCCACCTCCACGAACCAGATTTGCGGGATAAAAGTGCTGCCGGACATGACGGTATGAATCGCCTGCTGAGCGATGCCTGCTTCCTTGGGATCGGCGCGCGTGACTAGCCAGGCAAGTGCCATCGATGCATCAATGACCAGACTCACTTCCGGCCCTCGTGTATCCATTCGAGAACTTCATCGCCGGTGATGCCATGGATCTTGGGATGCATGAGGCGATCGATCACGTCCTGCGGGACTTCTTTGATCTTTTTGGAAGGTGGAGTCAGTTCCGCCACTACGCGCCCGCGTAGGGTTATGGTGAAGGTTTCGCCTTGCTCGACCCTGCGGAGGAGTTCGGAGAATTTGGTTTTGGCTTCGAAGGAGCCGATTTCTGTGGGCATGGTTTCCTCGCCGAAAAATGTTGAATACAGCCAACCAGTTTGTCAACTGGTTGGTTTGGGGGATTCGTAACCCCGCTAAAAACGAAAGTTGTGTTTCCCTTGGGGGCATACCAGCGTTAGTGTTGAAGTTCGTTCGAGGAGAGTGGATCGATATGGGTCAGAATAACGGGGTCAGTCTTGCTGACCTGGCAAACGCTTTGGATCAGAAGCGTATCGTTCCCTATTTTCAGCCGATCGTGGACCTTCGGACAGGCGAGTTCCAGGGATTCGAAGTGCTGGCGCGGTGGCTGCATCCAGAGCATGGAGCTATCCTGCCGGGTAACTTCATTGCGCTCGCTGAGGAACACAACCTGATCGGGGAGTTATCGCAACAGATCTTTAGCAGGGCATTTGCGGCGTATCCGCTACTGCCGGCTCCGCTGACCCTGGCCTTGAACCTGTCGCCGATGCAACTCACCAGTAAGACGCTTCCAGACGATATCGCCAGGATCGCCAACAGTGCAGGCTTTCCTCTCGACCGGCTGGTGCTGGAGGTTACCGAGAGTGCGCTGCTGCATGATCTCGAATGCGCACAGAGGGTGGCCCAAGATCTGAAGGCGTTGGGCTGCCGGCTGGCTCTGGATGATTTTGGCACGGGGTACTCAAGCCTCAGGCACCTGCAGGCGCTCCCGTTTGACAAGCTGAAGATCGATCGCAGCTTTGTCATGGACATGACGAAGAAGCGGGGCAGCCGGAAGATTGTGGCGGCCATTATCGGGCTCGGTCAGAGCCTGGGACTGGCAACGGTGGCAGAGGGCATTGAGACGGCGGAGCAGGCGCAGATGCTGCTCTGGCTGGGCTGCGAACTCGGTCAGGGATATCGGTATGGAAGGCCGGGCGACGCATCAGGACTGCCGCAGGTGATTGCACGACAGCCAGTGGCGGCGGCAAAGGGCTTGTCGACGCCGGGAGAAGACTGGGCGTCGTCCAACCTGGAGGCGCTACCGAACCTGCGTCTGGCGCAATTGCAAGCCATCTACGATGGCGCGCCGGTGGGCTTGTGTTTTCTGGATAACAAACTGAGATATGTAAGCCTGAACCGCAGGCTGGCGGAGATGAACGGATCGACTGTAGCGGCGCACATTGGCCGGTCTGCAAAGGAGATGTTCCCGAATTGGTTTCCGGCTTATGAAGAGTACCTGTTGCGTGCTCTCCGAGGCGAGGCGATTACGGGCGTGGAAATCACGCGACCCTCGGCGGGGCCCAATCAAGAGGATCAGCAATTGCTGGCATCCTATCAGCCGGCGTGGGACGAGTCAGACGAGGTCATCGGGATTTCCGTTTCTCTCCTGGATGTGACCGAAAGCAAGAAAGCACTGGAAAGGAGAGCCGCAGACGCGCATATCGAGGCGAGCCTGCCGGAGGTCAATCCCGAGGTGCCGTGGGTCATGGATGCGGAGGGGAACAACCTGCAGGTGAGTTCGCGCTGGGTGGCGACGACGCCGCTGGGCAAAGACCGGACGCGGAACCTGCTGTGGCTGGAAGCGCTGCATCCAGACGATCTGGAAGACACGGTGCGGAAGATGAAAGAGGCATTACGTACAGGGAATCCGATCGATATCGAGTACCGGGTAGTGGATCTGGAAGGCGGATGGCGGTGGATGCGTTCCCGAGGGGCACCGCGGTTCGGACCTGCCGGAGAGATTATCCGATGGTATGGCAGTGTTGAGGAGACCCATGGACTCCACTCACCTCAGGCGTAGCAAGCTGATCTCGGGGCGCTGCAATTGCCGGCGGGGAACAGGCAAGAAAAGCGAAAAGAGTTGGGTGCGACGCTGGTTCAAAGTCACCCGGAACTGGCGGCAACTGCGAGTCTTTAGAAGCAAATCCTAAGGGCCCAAGCCCCTCGCAGGTTTCCTCTGCTCGCTCTCGCTGTGACTGCTCGAGCCGACGTTACCTTTGTTTTGCCGGGGTTTAAGACCTTCGCCAGGCAGGGCTGAGGCGCGTTGCAAAGAGCGTACTTAATCGTTGACTGTAGCGCGGTCTGGTTTCTATAGTTGGGGCGCTTGCTCCCAGGAGGAATCGGATGAAGAAGTTTTTGGTGTTCGCGCTGCTGGTCGGCGGGCTTGGCCTTGCTGGGCGCATGGAGGCGCAGAAGTATGAGGCGAACTGGGATTCGCTGGATAAGCGGCCTACGCCTGCCTGGTTTACGGACTCGAAGTTTGGGATTTTCATCCACTGGGGCGTGTATTCCGTGCCGGCGTATGCGCCGGTGCTGCCGGGGAAGCTGGCTTACGCTGAGTGGTACTGGGAGCAGATGACGCAGGGGCGGGACAATCCCAAGGCGAATGGAATCGAGAAGGGCACGTGGGAATTCCACAAGAAGACGTACGGGGCCGACTATCCGTACCAGAACTTTGCGCCGCAGTTCCGGGCGGAGCTGTTTGACCCGGCGCACTGGGCGGATGTGCTGGCCGGCTCCGGGGCGAAGTATGTGGTGCTGACTTCGAAGCATCATGAGGGGTTTGCGCTGTGGCCGAGCAAGGAGGCGACGCGGGACTGGGGGCGTCCCTGGAACGCGGTAGACGAGGGGCCGAAGCGCGATCTGATGGCCGATTTGAGCGAGGCGGTGCGGGCCAAGGGGCTGCACATGGGCTACTACTACTCGCTGTATGAGTGGTACAACCCGATCTGGCTGAAGGACAAGGAGAAATACACGCGCGAGCACATGTTTCCCCAGTTCAAGGACATGGTGACGAACTACAAGCCGGAGGTGATCTTCAGCGACGGCGAGTGGGAGCAGACTTCAGCGGAATGGCATAGCCCGGAGCTGCTGGCGTGGCTGTTCAACGATTCGCCGGTGAAGGACAACGTGGTGATCAACGACCGCTGGGGCAAGGACACGCGGCATAAGCATGGCGGCTACTACACGACGGAGTACACGTCGGGGATGAGCGATTCGGCGCATCCGTGGGAAGAGGACCGCGGGATCGGGTTCAGCTTCGGGTTTAACCGGGCCGAGCATTTGAAGGACTACCACACGGGGCGTGAGCTGGTGATCATGCTGACGGACACGGTGAGCCGCGGCGGGAACCTGCTGCTGGATATCGGGCCGGATGCGGATGGGACGATCCCGGTGGTGATGGAGGAGCGGCTGCACCAGATTGGCGACTGGCTGAAGGTGAATGGCGAGGCGATCTATGGGACGAAGCCTTGGACGGCGACGCGCCAGTGGAGCGCGGGCGAGGTGCCGAAGGCGGACTACTCGGGCGAGTACAACAGCGAGTACGACATCGGAAAGCTGACCGGCAAGCCTGCGCCGGGGAAGGCGGGGATTGAGGCTTTCTTTACCAGCAAGGGGAGTGATGTTTATGCGATCTTGCCGCGGTGGGTGAATGGGACGCTGACGCTGAAGGATCTGGGCGGGGCTAAGTCGGTTTCGCTGCTGGGGAGTTCGGGGGCGATTCGGTTCCGGACGGTGGGGAAGGGGCTGGCGGTGCAGTTGCCGGATCTGCCGGAGGAGCTGCGTGGGGAGCCGGCCTGGGTGCTGAAGATTGGGCGTTAGGGGATAGTGGATGGCCAAAAGCAGATTCCCTTCGGGAATGACAACAAAATGCAACGGCATATCCGAAAGCGAATGACAGAAAGAAATACAGAAGCAGAGCGGAGGCTGATGAGAGATGTTCCGGTAACGCGGTACGGCACGATTGTGCGGTATTACCGGCCAGAGCTGGATGCGCTGCGGCTGTTTGCTTTCTTGATTGTGTTTATCGTGCACCGGATGGACTGGGTGCCGATCGATGAGGGGCAGCATTACTGGCTCTACAACATCTGCCTGTTGGGTAATCTGGGTGTGCCGGTCTTCTTTTTGCTGAGCGCGTTTCTGATTACGGAGCTGCTGTTTCGCGAGAGTGACGGGACTGGGACGATCCAGCTGCGGGACTTTTATATGCGGCGGATTCTGCGGATCTGGCCGCTTTATTTTCTGGTGTTCTACGGGCTGGCGGTGCTGGTGCACTTTGTGCCGTGGGCCGGGGTGCGCGATCCGGCGGCGTGGCTGGCGTTTACGCTGTTTGCGGGCAACTGGTGGATCTGCGTGCATGGGTGGGTGCCGGCATATCCGGTGAATCCGCTGTGGAGCATCTCGGTGGAGGAGCAGTTCTATATCGCGGTGCCGCTGATTGCGCTTTATGGCAGGCGGCTGGGTGTGAAGGCGATTTCGTTTCTGCTGCTGGCGGGCTCGTACGTGGCGGTAACGCTGTATGCAGTGCATGGGTGGGGCGGGTTCAGCAGCCAGTGGACGAACAGCTTTGTGCAGTTCCAGTTCTTTGCGGCGGGGACGCTGCTTTCGATTTATCTCAGGGGGCGTGTGCCGGAGTGGCGTCCTGCGATGCGGCTACTTGTGTGGCTTGCGGGCGTGGCTTGCTGGTTTGTGGCGTCTACCCAGTTCGGCGTTCAGGCGGATACGCCGCACTCGACCGTGGCGCAGGCGCCGGTGGGCTGGGCCCTGGTGCTGCTGGGGACGGTGCTGATCTTTTTGAGTCTGCTGGGGCTGCCGGGGAGGTTTCTGCCGCGTTGGGTGGTGTACCTGGGGCGGATTTCGTATGGGCTGTATCTCTTTCACGAGACGATGAATTTCTTCGTCTTCCAGGTGGGCAAGGCGCGGCTGGCGGAGTTGAGCGCGTGGCTGCACGTAGGGGAGTGGAAGAACGGGCTGGGAACGGCGATTGCGCTGGGGATGACGATCCTGGTGGCGCATGTTTCGTACCAGCTGTATGAGCGGCCGTTTCTGCGGCTGAAGAGGCGGTTTACGGTGGTGCCTTCGCGGGTGGAAGGGTAGATATTGCTGCAGTTGAAGCAGTTTAGGGATAAGTAAAAAGAGATAGCTTGCCGGGAGCGGCGAGCTATCTCTCTACTATTAGGATACCAAGCTTCCTCATAAAAAACGAGACTCGATTTTTTGCTCCATTCCGCGTATCAACAAACGATTGCCTTATGGATAGGACGCGGCTGATTTCAGCCGATGCTATCCGGCGGCAGGAGGTGTGAATGGTTCCTGCGGAGAAGACGGCGGCGGTGCGTCGAATTTGCTGCACGTTTCTGCTGACGGAGGGGATCGAGCTGGAGGGGTTTCTTGCGAAGGTGCGCCGGGCTGAGGGCGTGCCTGAGGATGAGATGGAAGGGCTGTTTGCCGTATATGAGCGGGTGCGGGCGGTGTATCCGCGGACTTTTTGCCAATATCAATTCCTGGGGCTTAAGGGTGTATTTTTCGATGGCGAGCGGGTATGGCTCGCAGATCGGGAGGCGGGTTTTCCAGATGCCCGGTATTCGGATCTGGCGGAAATGGCGAACATGATCGATGCGGATGAGGCGGAGGAATATCGGTATCTGCGGGCTTATCTGGGAGCTTCGCCGGATGCTGCTCAGAGTGCGCGGTTCTATCTGATGCGGCTGCTTACTTATATCTTCGATGCAATGGTGTCTTTGTCTCTGGGGTCGCGTGATGGGCGGGTGCATTTGAATCAGGTTTTTGAGAATGCCTGGTCGCCGCGGTTTGGGGAGGCCTTGCGGATTGTTGGAGCTGGGCTGTAAGCAGGTGCTTCGGCTTTGCTCAGGACGACATCCTTTCTCTGATTTGGAAGGAAGGAAACGCACGGGAAAAGCAGTTCTAGCCGAGTGGCCGAGAAAATTCAGTACGTCATTGGATGGCGTTGTCGAATGGCAGGAAGATGGTGAAGACTGTGCCGGTGTGGCCTGGCTGCTGGGAGCTGCGAACGCGCAACTGGCCATGATGGCGGTCGATGATCTCTTTGCTGATCCAGAGGCCGAGGCCGGTGCCGGCGAGCCCTTTGGTGCTGTAGAAGGGCTCGAAGATCCTGGTGAGGGTTTGGGGGCCGATGCCGGTGCCCGTGTCCGCGACGGTCAGGATCAGGCCGCGCCGGCCGGAGGGCCAGTCGTGACCCTCACGGCTGCGCACGAGAAGGCGGCCACCGCGGATTTGCATGGCATCGACGGCATTGATGAGCAGGTTATAGATGACCTGCCGGATTTCTCCTTCAAAGCAGAGGACCGGCCCGTTGGTTCGCTTACGCATTTCGACCGTGACTTGGGTGTTGAGCAGTCGGCTGCGCAGAATTGCCAGGACGCTGGTGAGCAGATCGTCGCAAGTGACTTCCGTAGGACCGCTAGACTGCCTGTGAAAGCGAAGTGTCTGGGTAGTGATCGCCGAGGCACGGCTCAGTTCCTGCTCCGCTATGTCTAGATACTCGATCGTATTCGGGTTCACGGCGGTCATTTTTGCCAGGTAAAGCAGGTTGGTGACGGACGCGAGAGGATTGTTGATCTCGTGCGCGATGGAGGCGGCGAGGCGGCCGACGGCTGCCAGCTTTTCCGAGCGCAGCAGAGCCTGTTCCGTGACTTTGCGCTCGGTGATGTCGAGGATCACCCCGGTGAAGCGTGCCGGCGCGCCTTCAGCGTTGCGAATGCAGTTGCCACGAGCTGAGACCCAACGCAGGACATTGGGAGCCGTCTGGACGCGATAGTCCTTGATGAAGTCTTCGCCGGTATCCATCGTGAGTCGGGCCAGGCGTTCAACCTCCGGCCAGTCTTCGGGATGGATATGGGCCAGCGCGGCGGCCATCGTGAGGCCATGTTTGCCGAGTTCCGGGTCGAGGCCGAAGATGGCACAGAAGCGGGCATCGGCGATGCAGCGGTCGGCCTGGATATCCCAGTCGAAGCTGCCCATATCGCGGGCGGCGGAAAGAGCCAGCCTGAGGCGTTCTTCGCTGTCGCGAAGGGCTTCTTCGGTGAGCTTGCGGTCGGTAATGTCGCGTACTGTCCCGCGCAGTTCCACTACTTTGCCCTGCGGGTCGAATACGGCTTCCCCACGGGTGGCAAACCAGACCGCTTTTCCGGTGGTCGGAATAAACATTTTGGTATCGATCTCGTAGGCCTGGCCGGTGGCGATGCACTGGGCCACGACAGCCTCCAAACGGCGCAGGCTATCGGGCTCCATGATCTCGGGGCGCTCGGCAAAGTTGAGCACGGGCAGGCTGGGATCGTGATCCAGCAAATGGTAGACCTCTTCGCTCCAGGTGAGTTCGCCGCTGGCCAGCACCAGGCGCCATGAGCCCATTTTCCCGATACGCTGCGATTCGCGCAGATCGCGCGTGCTGGCCTGCAGTTCGATCTCCGCGAGCTTGCTTTCGGTGATGTCCTCCACGATGGCGAACATGCCTTTGGTTGTGCCTTCGGCTGCGAGGACCTTGCCCTTGGAGCGAATCCATCGTACCCCTTCGGGGTGGAGGATTCGGTACTCAAGGTTGTACGTCCGCAAGCCCGCAATAGCGTCGGCAAACGCTTCGCGTGCCCGTTCACGATCATCTGGATGGAGCAACTGCTGCCAGAAGTCGTGGCCGCCGGTGGGCTCAGGGGCGCCGAAGATACGTTGCATGTGGGCGTCGGCGGTGAATGTGTCGTCACCAGGGTTGTAGGACCACATCCCCAGATCCGCGGCTTCGAGGGCAAGCTGGAGCCGCTCGCGGCTGCGACTGAGTTCGCGCCCGGCGATCACGCGGTCGGTTGTCTCAGTGCATGTGACCAGTACACCGACAATGTTGCCCGCGGCATCACGAACAGGGCTGTCGCTCCAGGTCCAGTAGACTTCGTCAAGCCGGCCATTGCGGAGGATCGGCACAAGCTGGTTTTCATACCACGTAGCTTCTCCCTGCTCTACAACGAGGTTGAGACGAAGCTCGACTTGGTCCCAGGCCTCGGTCCAGCACTCGCGCCCCGGCTGACCGAGAGCGCTGGGATGATGCATTCCTTCCCCGAAGGAAGGACGATAGGCGTCGTTGTAGAACTGGATATGTTCGGGACCCCACCAGAGAAACATGGGATGACGCGACGAAAGCACGAGGTTGACGCATGTCAGCAGGGGGTCTGCCCAGGACTCGATCGGACCAAGGGGGGTGGCGGACCAGTCAAAGGCGCGTACCCGGTCGGCCATCTCACCCGTGCCAAAGATGCGGCTGGACGGAGAGATGGAGGGCGCGGTAGACGGCGCTCTCGACGAATCTGCGGATGTCGCCAAACTGAGTAAGCCTGTGGGATGCACTTTCGCTCTCAATTCTGAAAGTGTATGCAAGAAATGGGATGCAGAAGGATTTCACGGCGATGTATCAGCGGCATTGTTTCGTGCGTCAACAGAGACGTCAAGGCGAAAGACGGTTGCTTGGATAAGGTCAATGTTTACGCTTTCGCGCTTGGGGTCTATGTCGGTCAAGCCGAAAGACAGCTAGCCCAGGAGCGGGAGAAACTTCCGCTCCTGCTCGTCGTACTGCTCGATACGGCCGGTGAGGATGTCGTAGTACCAGCCATGGATTTCGATCTTTTTGTGAGCGAGGGCGCGGGCTACGCTGGGCTGGGCGCGGAGGTTATTTAGCTGGGCGACTACGTTGCCGCGGATGATGGATGCGAGTTCGGCGTGTTCGCCGTCTGCGGGATTGAGCGGCTGCTTATGGGTGAAGGCGCCTTCGACGTGGTTGAGCCAGCGGCTGGCTTTGGGGAGCTTGGCGGGGTCGGGGCGGTTGATGGCGGCTTTAAGCGCGCCGCAGTCGGAGTGGCCGCAGACGATGGCGTGCTTCACGTGCAGGACTTCCACCGCGTATTCGATGGTGGCGGTGCAGCCGTCGATGTCGTTGCCGGTGACGGGGATTACGTTGCCGGCGTTGCGAGTGATGAAGAGGTCGCCGGGGCCGGTCTGCAGGATGAGGTCTGGGACGATACGAGAGTCTGAGCAGGTGATGAAGAGCCACTCGGGAGCCTGCATCTCGGCGAGGAGATGGTACTGGGCTTTCTTCTGCGGGAAGACGTCGCTGAGGAAGCGGCGATGGCCTTCCATGAGTGTTTCGATATGGTCGATTGGTTTGTCTGCCATGGGTTCGTGTCCTCCGCTAACTTACTGCCTTGGATAGCGTAGCGCATGTCGGCGATTGAGGGGGTGCGTTCGTCTCGTGCTGCGATATAGTTGGGTGCAATGCCTCGATTTGCAGTTTTTCCGCGGTTCTTTGCGGTTCTGTTTGTCCTGTTCGCTGCGATAGGCGGCGCGGTGCCGACTTACGCTCAGGCAACAGGCGGCCCGTTGAAACTGGCCGGCGTGGGGCGAGCGACTTTACCGGTGGACGGGCTGTGGAAGTTTCACACGGGCGATGATCTCAGGTGGGCTGAGCCGGGCTTTGACGATTCGGGTTGGCAGCCGATTCTGGTGGGTCGGGACTGGGAGAGCCAGGGGCATCCGGGTTACACGGGGTTCGCGTGGTACCGGCGGGAACTGGTGCTGGACGCGACGATTGAGAAGACGGCGAATTGGCATCTGGGCTTGTACTTGCCGAATGTGGACAGCGCGGCGGAGGTGTACTGGAACGGGGTGAAGGTGGGCAGTTACGGCAGGGTGCCGCCGAATCCCGTCTGGTACGGCTTTGCCCCACATACCCCGCTGACGATAGACCTGGGACCGGCGAGGAGCGGGGTGCTGGCGATTCGGGTGTGGAAGGCTCCGTATGTCTATTTGAGCTTTGAAAACGAGGGCGGGATCGACATGCCCCGCGTAGGCAGCCTGGAGGCGGTGCAGGGACGGGCGACTGCAGCGGTCTACCGTAGTATGCAGCGCACGCAGCTGAACATGGCCGTGGCGCGGGTATCAGCCCTGGTTGCCGTGGTGGCGCTGCTGATCTGGCTGGGCAATCGTAAGCAGCGAAGGCAGCGGATGCTGCTTTGGCTGGCGCTGGCGATGGCGTTTCCGTTTGAGGTGTATCTGGTTGGAGTTGCCGGGAACCAGGTATCGTTCAAGCTCGCTTATGCGCTGATCGGGCCGACGGTGGCAATCAACGATCTGGCCGTCTGGATGCTGCTGATCGCGTTGCTGGGTTTGGAGGACCGTCCGCGGCTGGTGCGATGGACGTGGATTATTGGGGTGACGGCGCTATGCCTGGACCTGGTGGATACGGTCTGCCAATTTTTTGACTGGACGAGTTGGCCGAATCATCTGTTTCTGCATATCGATGTGGGTGTGACTGTGCCTGCCGTGCTGATGGAGCTTTGGGGCATTGTGCTGGTGCTGGCGGCGCTACGCAAGCGGCTGGATTTGGCGCGGTGGATTCTGGCAGTTGCCGTGTTCTTGAGCGACTTGCGTCAGGCTGTGGAGGATATTGGCGGGCTTGGCGAACGCTGGACGCACTGGAGCTTTTTTGAATTCATGGGAGCGCCGCTGTTCAAGATCGGCGAGAGTCCGGTGACCGTTTCTACGATCGCGTCTACGTTGCTGCTGATCTCCCTTTTGTATGCGGCGTGGCGGTATTCGACGGAGCAGAGCGAACGGCAGAGCGCGCTGATGCAGGAGTTCCGCAGCGCACAGGCGCTGCAGCAGGTGCTGGTGCCGGAGGCGCTACCGGCGCTGGCTGGCTATTCCGTGACGAGCGCGTACCGGCCGGCGCAGGAGGTAGGCGGGGATTTCTTTCAGCTGATTCCGCTGCCGGAGGATGCGGCGCTGCTGGTGATTGGCGACGTAAGTGGTAAGGGATTGCCGGCGGCGATGGCGGTGGCGATGATTGTGGGAGCGATCCGCAGCACGGCTGAGGCGACGGAGGATCCGGCGGCGATGCTGGAGGCGCTGAATCGCCGTCTGCATGGGCGTCTGCGCGGCGGCTTTGCCACCTGCCTGGCGATGCGCATGGATGCGGCGGGGAGGTGCGTGATTGCCAATGCGGGGCATCTGCCGCCGTTTCTCAACGGGCGGGAAGTGGAGATTGTGCCGTCGCTGCCGCTGGGCCTTGCGCCTGCTATGGAATACGAGTGTTCCGAATTGCAGATGGCTGCTGGCGATCGACTGACTCTTTATACGGATGGGCTGCTGGAGGCGCGCAGTGCGGACGGCGAGCTGTTTGGATTTGCGCGGATCGCTGGGATAGCGGCGCAGTCTGCGGAGGCAATTGCGGAGGCGGCGCAGGCCTTTGGGCAGGATGACGATATTACGGTGCTGACGGTTACGTTCGCGAGCGACGAGGTGAGCCATGTTTAAGCTTTGGCTGACGACGGTGCTGGTTGGGATAGCGCTTCTGGGACCGCCAGCGCTGGCGCAGTCTTGGATAGCAGCGCCGGGGACGCGGTATCACTTTGGCGATGACGTGCGGTGGGCCGATCCGGGATTGGACGACAGTCACTGGCCGATTGCGCCGGAGGGGCGATGGCCTACGCCCGCGTTCGACTCGGACGGCATGATCTGGGTGCGGGTTCATGTGCAGCTGCCGCACGGCTTCGGCAACTCGACCAGCCCGCTGGGCCCGCTGGCGCTGTGCCTGTGTGAGGGTTTGGGCGAGCAGCGCGGAGCGCGGCAGATCTTTGTGGATGGGAAGCTACTGGGCGGCTATGGAGGACTCCCACCGCATGCGGAGTCGCTTGTGTCCCCGAGGCAGGCTGTGTTTCCGTTGCGGGCGAAGGAATTGGAAAGGCCAGGGGAAGCGTTCGTGGTGGCTATGCGGATTTGGCTTCCGCCAGCGTATCGCGACGGGGCTACGAGCGAATCGCGCGTGGTGATCGACCGGTTGGACGTGGTGACTCTCCGGGACCGGGATGCGCGGCGGACGGCGGCTGTAGCCCAATCCGTTGAATACGGGTTGAGTCTGCTGCTACTGCTGCTTGGCTTGGGCATTCTGGCGCTCTGGGTGGCGACTCGGCGGCGCGAGCTGGGACTGTTTGCGCTGATCCTGCTGCTTGGGCCGCTCACCATTGTCTTTCAGGATGCGACCTCGGCCGGATTTCTGCCGATCCCCACTCGCGTGTGGATCTTGATTTACTTCCCGCTGATGCTGGTCGGTTCCCTGATGTTGCTGGAATTCATCTGGACATCGCTTGCTTTGGGCGGGCGTTACTGGAAATATCTCGGATTCGCGGCGTCGTTTTTTGGATGTATGGCGATGGTGGGGTTCAACTGGGCGCACCAGGGCACGAGTGTGGTGGCTCTGTGCGAGACTCTTGAGGATCGCCTGTTCGATCTTCGCAGCGTCATTGAATTCATTGGTGCCTTGTGGGGGCTGTTTGCCAGGAAAAATCGGCGGCTCATGGCTGCTGTGCTGGTGGTTTTTGCAAGCACACCCTTTACCGAACAATTGATCCGAGATCAAACCATCGTGCTGGGTGGCGTGGTTATTTCGATCTTCAGTACTGGCCTGCTGCTCTGGGAGTTTGCTGTTGCGGGGGTGCTCATGCGTGGCGGATGGCGGCAATGGCGCGCCAGCACGGAGCTGCGAGTGCAGTTCGCAGCGGCGCGCGAGGTGCAGCAGCGGCTGGTGCCGATGCAACTGCCCAGCGTGCCGGGCTATGCGCTGGAAGCGGCGTATTTGCCCGCAAATGACGTCGGCGGGGATTTTTATCAGGTGCTGGCGCAGGAGGATGATTCAACGCTTGTCATCGTGGGCGACGTGAGCGGCAAAGGATTGAAGGCGGCGATGACGGGGGCGCTGGCGATTGGGGCGATTCGCACGCTGGCGGCGGAAGGTCTGAGACCGGCGGAGTTACTGCGCCGGCTGAACGAGCAGATTGGGGCGGCGCAGGATGGCGGGTTTATTACCTGCATTTGCGCGCGGCTGGAAAATGACAAGCTCACGATTGCCAATGCCGGGCATCTTTCGCCGTATCGGAATGGGGAAGAAGTGGTGGTGGATTCGGGGTTTCCGCTGGGGATTGTTGCCGGGGCTGAGTATGGCGAAACGGTGGCGACTCTGGCTGCGGGGGACCGGATGACGTTTCTTTCCGATGGAGTGCTGGAGGCGCGGGCGGAGGATGGGGCGCTCCTGGGGTTTGAACGCATGGCGGAGTTGAGCATCCAGTCGGCGGCTGAGATTGCGCAGGCGGCGCAGGCCTTTGGGCAGGATGACGATATTACGGTGCTGACTCTGGCGCGGGTGGGGGCTTAGAGATGGGGATTTTGGGTGGTGCGAGAACCCCCGCTGTGCTGCTTACGGCGGCGTTTCCGATTTCACTCAATCCGTTGTTTACGCCGATGTCCATGGCGGACCGGCTGCACCAGAGTCCGGACCTGATTCTGGGGGCTCTCGAATTATCGCTGTCAATCGCTTTTCTTTCTTTGTATTGGGTCGCTCGGGACTTCCGCGTGTTTCGCATCCTAAGTCTCTTCTATGTGCTGCTGGGCCTGGAACAGTTCATGGAGTATGCCGGAGCGGATCCGATCGACTGGACGCTGCGCGCGCTGGCTGTGGGCGTGATTGTAGAGGTGGCCGGGCAGGCGTTGAGCATTCGGGATCGCCGTTGGACGCGTCTCTTTTGGCCGTTCTATTGTCTGGTGTTTGTGGGGGCGTGGGTGCCGTCCTTGAGGGGACTTCGGGATCTTGGCGCGGCATCGGAAATACCTCTGGGGATCCTGATCTATCAGGGGTTCCGGCGCGGCGGACGGGTGGAGCGGTTGATTGCCGTGGCCTTGTCCCTGCATCTTCTGGTACGAATCACGATCTTCCCGACGGTATCTCGCTTGACCGGCCAGAGCAATTTCATGGTGATCGGTGGATGGCGTGTTCGCTTAACCGCGTTGACGCTGACCACGCTGGGCGCTACAACGCTGATTGTCTTTGCACGAGTCCTGATGCGCGACCGGGCAGAGAAGCACCGGCTGGCGACTGAGTTTGAGTCGGCAAAAGCGGTGCAGCAGGTGCTGGTGCCGGAGGAGATTCCGGCGGTGGCTGGCTTTGAGATTGCCGCTGTGTATCGACCGTTCGGTGAGGTGGGCGGGGATTTCTTTCAGATCCTGCCTGTGGCCGGCGGCGCACTGGTGGTCATCGGCGATGTGAGCGGGAAGGGACTTCCTGCTGCGATGCAGGTTTCGCTGCTGGTTGGCTACGTGTGTGCCTTAGCAGACTACCTACAGAGCCCAGCGGAGATACTTGCGGCCATCAATCGCCACATGATCGGACGGAGCAACGGCGGCTTTACGACATGCCTGGTGATGCACGTGGACCGGGGTGGGTTGATGACGATTGCCAATGCCGGACACATCGCTCCTTACGTGGACGGATGTGAACTTGAGATGGAGAATGGTTTGCCGCTGGGACTGGCGATGGATATGCCGTATTCGGAAAGCAGGGTGATGCTCCAATCGGGGCAGCAGGTGACGCTGATGACAGATGGGGTGGTGGAGGCGCGATCGGCGGGTGGTGGGTTGCTGGGGTTTGAACGTGTAGCGGCGATGGCGCGGAAGACCGCTGGAGAGATTGCCGATGCAGCGCAGGCGTTTGGTCAGGATGATGACATTACTGTGCTGACGCTGGTGCGCGAAGGTTGATGTGATTCAATGCACATATTCGGGCACGCCAATTCTTGTTGAAGACGGAGGCGCGTGAGTACATCTGCTGTCAATGCTGAACAAGGGCTGAAGAAAGAGCTGCGGCTGCGGGATCTGGTGCCGATGCAGATCCTGCTGATGGTGGGCGTGAGCTGGGCGGGAATTGCGGCCAAGCAGGGTTCGACGCATCCGACGATCTGGATCATGGGCATCCTGATCTTCTTTCTGCCGCAGGCTTTCGTGGTGCGGTACTGTGCGCTGCAATGGCCGATCGAGGGCGGGGTGTACCAGTGGGCAAAGTTTGCACTGGGGCCGCTTGCGGGGTTTATGAGCGCGTGGAATTATGCGCTCTACGCAATTTTCCTGGTGTCGCAGCTGGGCATTCTTACGGTGACGAGCCTGAGCTATGCCCTGGGGCCGAGTGCGGCGTGGATGGTGAATAGCACGCCGTTAACGCTGGCGATCGACGGGGTGCTGCTGGGTGGAGTGCTGGCGATCAATGTTGTCGGTTTTCATTTTGGAAAATGGATCAGCCACTTTGGCGCGTGGATGATGGTGATTCTGGCGCTGACGTTCTGCGTGCTGCTGGTGTGGCATCCGGCGGCTACGGCGGCGCATCCGCATGTGAATCCGCAGGTGCCTTTTTCGTTCGTGCTACCGGCCTTCACGCTGCTGGCGCTGAACCTGTATACGAAGGTTGCTTTTAACGCGTATAGCGGGTTGGAGCAGGTGGCGGTTTTTGCCGGGGAGATGCGCGATCCGGGGCGGCTGATTGTGCTTTCGGCGTGGATTGCGGCGCCGGCGATTGTGGTGATTTATGTGTTGATGACGGGGTCGATGCTGACCTATGTGCCTTCGGGGGAGATCGATCTGGCAGGGGCGATTCCGCAGACGCTGGCGGCGGCCTTTGGCGGCAGTGGGACGGGCGTGTGGGTGGGGCGGGCGATGATCCTGGCGCTGGCGGCTTACACCATCTGTTCCTATGCGCTGATTACGGCGGAGACAAGCCGGTTGCCGCTGGTGGCAGGCTGGGACGACTTACTGCCGAAGTGGTTCACGGAGCTGCATCCGAAGTTTGGCACGCCGGTGAAGAGCCTGGTGGTGATTGTGGCTACGGCAGCGGTTTTCAGCGTGCTGGCTAGCGTGAATGCGGGGCGGCAGGAGGCGTTTCAGTTACTGATTACGAGCGGGCAACTGCTGTTCGGGCTCTACTATTGCGCGATGTTTGCGGTGCCGCTGTTTGCCGGGAAACGGTTTGGGAAGGCGCCGGGGTTCTGGTTGAAGGTGTGCGCTGTGTTGGGATTGATCGTGACGGTGGCGCAGACGGTGCTTTCGCTGGTGCCGATCGTGGATGTGAGCAGTTCGTGGAGCTACGCGGCTAAGGTGGGTGGGGCGGGGTTGGTGATTAATCTGGTGGGCGCCGGCGTATATTGGACAGGAACTCGGCGACGCCGCGCTGCGTAGTCCTGGGCACGTGTTGGGGAGGGATAAATGCTCCAGGTACAAGCGGAGGAAAGAGACTGGCTGCGGTCGCGTTCGGAAGCAACGGTGCCACTTTGGCGGATGTATACGCTGCGACTCAGTTATCTGATCCTTGCTGCCGGGTTGGGAACCTTCATCTGGCCAAACGTGATCACGCATACATCAGCGACCGCCGAGACCTCGGGCGTGCGACTCAGCCTCCTAGCTGGGCTGGGTCTCACCGCAGTGTTGGGTTTGCGGTATCCGGTGCGGATGATTCCGCTCTTGCTTTTCGAACTGATCTGGAAGGCGATCTATCTGGCGGCTTTTGTTTGGCCGCTGTGGCGAGCGCACCAGCTGAGTGACGCGATGCAGGCGGATGCGATCTCTGTGCTGATGGTGGTGATCTTTCTACCTCTGATTCCGTGGGGCTATGTGTGGCGGCAATATGTCAGTGCTCCGGGAGAGCGATGGCGCTGAGCTTCCACGGCAGTTGAGGCGAACGTGACGCGGAAGTGGAAAGCGTGTTCCGTTCTTCAGGGGAGTTTTTGTACTGCTGATAGATTGGCTTAGTGAGAACGAGGAGAAGAATCGGATCATGAAGAAAATGTGCGCTGCTGTCCTGTGTGTGCTCGGATTTACTTTGAACAGCGCGGCTTATGGGCAGACGGTCGATACCATTGATAGCGCGCTGCGCGCCAGGATCGACCGCGTGGCGGCGCAGGTGCTCGAGGCGCGTGGTGTGCCGTCGGCTTCGATTGCTGTGGTGAAGGGCGGGAAGCTGGTCTACACGCATGCCTATGGGAAGGCGCATCTGGAGCCGGTGAAGATGGCTACGCCGGAGATGCGGTACTCGATTGGGTCGGTTTCGAAGCAGTTTACCGCGGCTGCGATTCTGCTCTTGCAGGAGCAGGGGAAGCTTTCGCTGGACGATGCTGTCGGCAAGTATGTGCCGGGGTTGACGCGTGGGGATGAGGTGACGATCCGGCAGATTTTGAGCCACACGGCGGGGTATCAGGACTACTGGCCGGAAGACTATCTCATGACTCCGATGATGAAGCCGGAGACGGCGCAGCAGATCCTGGATACGTGGGCGAAGAAGCCGCTGGACTTTGAGCCGGGAACGAAGTGGCAGTACTCGAATACGAATTTCGTGATTGCCGGGTTGATCGTCGAGAAGGTTTCCGGGCAGAAGCTGATGGAGTTTCTGGGCGAGCATATCTTTCATCCGCTGGGGATGAAGTCGGTATGGGATTCCGATGAAACGAAGCTGACGTCGACCGATGCTACGCCCTATGTGCGGGCGGCGCTGGGGCCGCTGCGGCTGGCTCCGAAGGAAGGCCGCGGCTGGATGTTTGCAGCGGGCGAACTGGCAATGACGGCGCATGACCTGGCGCTGTGGGACGAGAGCCTGATTGCGCAAACGGTGCTGAAGCCGGAGAGCTACAAAGAGATGTTTACCGAGGTGAAGCTCAAGGATGGCAAGGGCACGCATTATGGTCTTGGCGTTGAGGTGACGGAGGAAGATGGCCATCGTTCGATTGAGCATTCGGGCGAGGTGACGGGGTTTGTTTCCGATAACGAAGTGCTGGTGGATGATGGTGTTGCTGTCGTCGTGCTGACGAACCACATGGCTGGTGGCGCGGAGCAGATTGCGCAGCTGGTGGGCTCGCTGGTGGCCGGTTCGGGTGAGAAGTCTCCGGAGGAAAAGCAGGCGCTGGCGATGTATACGGACTTACAGCACGGGAAGATCGATCGCTCGCTGCTGGCGCCGAATCTGAATGATTATTTTTCGGAGCAGACAGTGGCGGATTTTCGCGACAGCCTGGGGCCGCTGGGTGAGCCGCTGTCGTTTACCAAGCGCGGAGAGCAGCTGCGGGGCGGCATGACGCTGCGGGTGTACCGGATTGTGTATCCGGGGAAGCGGCTTTCGTTGAGTACGTATACGTATCCGGATGGGAAGCTGGAGCAGTTTCTGGTGGATCCGGCGGATTGATTGGGTATGTCGATAGCCGCGAGGCTTTGAGGCACGTGTGAACTGTCCTTCGTGTGGTGGGTTGGTCTCTGGCGAAGAGACTGTGTGTGGGCATTGCGGCGTTGCTTTGCTCGCTGCTCCAGATGCAATTGCGGTGGTAGCGGTCAAGCCGCTGCCACCGTTTTTCGCGGTGCCGGTCTGGAAGCTGGCGCTAATGTATTTGGCTACATTTGGGCTTTACGAGTTTTATTGGTTCTATCGCAACTGGCAGCGCATCCGGGTGCGTGAAGATCTGGATATTCGCCCTTCGTTGCGAGCGCTCTTCAGTATTTTCTTTTGCTTCGCGTGCTGTGCGCGGATCAAGGCTTATGGCGCCAGCCGAGCCGTTGTTCCCGCGCCGCCGATTGCGCTGTTGAGCCTTGTCTGGTTGCTTATTAAGCTGTGTGCGCTACTTCCTGAGCCTTTGGTCTTGCTGTCTTTGTTCAGTTTTCTTCCGCTGTTGTTCATTCAGGCATATGGGAACCGCATCAACGCACTGGAAGCGCCGGAACATGATCGCAATGCCCGGTTGACGGGGTGGAACTGGGTGGGGATCGTGGTGGGCGGTGGGGTGTGGGCTATCGACTTGCTCGTAGTGTTTTTGTCAGTTGGGTGAAGCGTCGGCGCGTGAGACTGCCTGGGACTGGAGCGCCTCACTTCGGCAGAACAGAAGACGGCAGAAGCAGATTCCCTTCGGGAATGACAAACAAGAAGACAACCACGCCTTAAGACGTCTTACATCTGCCTATGACTTTGTTGGCCAGGTCAGGTGGCCGTTGCCTAAGTAGGCCTGGTTGGCGATGTGGCCTGCTCTGGCTGCGGATACTCCTGTTTCCACTGGCGCGTTGGGTTCTTTGCGGGACTTTACGCAGTCGATGAAGTTCTGCATGTGGTCGATGGTGCCGTCGCGGTGGCTGGTTTCTGCGAGGACCGGGTTTTCCTTGCCGCCTACGCCTTCGTGGTAGAGGCTGAAGCCGCTGCGGGTGAGCTTCAGGGTAGCTTCGGTGCCACGAAATTCGAGGCCGCCGTCATCGATGCTGCTGGCCATCATGCCTTGATAACTTACGTCGAAATTGTTTTTGCCATTCGCGGCAGGGTAGCGCAGTTGTGCCTGGATGGTGTCGGGGCAGTCCCAGTCGAGGAAGACGTACTTGTCGGCGAGCATCTGGACGTCGCGCGGCGTGTCGGACTGCATGGCCCAGTGAACGACGTCGATCCAGTGGGTGAAGAGGTCGGTCATGGCGCCGCCGCCGAAGTTCCAGAACCAGCGCCAGTGGAAGAATTTTTCCTTGGTAAACGGCTGGTCGGGGGCGTTGCCGAGCCAGGCTTTCCAGTCGAGGCTGGCGATGTCGACGGGGTGGTTGGAGGAGGTCCACGTCGGGTTCTTGGTATAGGGGGACTGATAGTTCTGCCACCAGTAGGTGCGGATCTGGACGATTTTGCCGAGGCTGCCGGACTGGATGAGGGAGACGGCGTTGCGGAAGTGGTCCCAGCTACGCTGCTGCATGCCGCACTGGACAATGCGATTGGACCCGCGCACGGCCTTGGTGAGGGCAGCGCCTTCTTCGATGGTGTGGGTGACGGGCTTTTCGAGGTAGACGTCTTTGCCGGCGGCGATGGCGTCGGTGGCCATCTTGAGATGCCAGTGGTCAGGGGCGGCGATGAGGACTGCGTCAACCTCCTTGTTGTCGAGCACGGAGCGGTAGTCGAGATGGCTGGCGGCCGGGTTGGAGCCCATCGTGACGGAGCGCTCGACGACGGCGTCGCGGCGGGGCTTGTAGGCATCGCTGACAGCGACGAATTCGACAGGAGCGACACGGTCGGCGCAATCGAGCAGAGTGCCCATGCGGCCACCGGGGCCGATGATGCCGAGGCGCAGGGTTTCGTTAGCCCCGAAGGCGCGGGAGGAAGCTAGCGCGGTGAGTCCGCTGGCGATGAGGAAGCTGCGACGGTTGGGCTGCAGAGTCATGGTGCTCCTGTGGGTTGAAGGCCGCGGACCATTATGCACGACTAAGGGTTGGTTGGGCGCGGGCAAATTTCTGGTGCTGCATTCCTGTTAAAATTTGATGAATACGGAAGGTACGTGAAGGAATGTTGGCAGGGAAATCTGGCAGGGCAAGCAGGGCGCATCGGTGGTTGTTTACGCTCTCGCTGACGTGCCTCAGCAAAGGCATTGTGGCGCGGGACCGGTGGATGGGCCGGCTGCCGGAGGCTGCTCCCGAGGTTGCCGCAAAGTCTGTTGTGACGCGGCATCGCATTGCCAGCGGCAGGAATGTGCTGGACGCGGTGATGGTTACGCCGGTCGAAAGAGCGGATTCGGCGCTGTTGATTTGCCACGGGATTGGCGAGACGGTGGAGTACTGGCTGGCGACGCAGCAGTTTTTGGCGGCGCATGGGGCGGTTACGCTGGTCTTCGATTATTCGGGGTATGGGCGGAGTACGGGGCATATCGATGTTGCGCAACTGGAGCGGGATGCTGAAGCCGCGTTTGCCTTTTTGCAAGCGCAGGTGGCTGAACTGCCGGTGTCGATCATGGGGTTTTCGCTGGGAAGCGGGATCGCTGCCGCGGTGGTTTCGCGGGTGCGAGCTGCACGCCTTGTCTTGTGCGCTTCGTTTACCTCATTTCGCGATGCGGCCTTAAGTGGTGGCTGGCCGGGATGGATGCGGTTTGCGGTGCCGCCGATCTGGCATTCGGCGGCTACGGTGGGGGATTGCGCCGTTCCGGTGATGATTGTGCATGGTTCGGCGGATTCGCTGTTTCCTGTGCAGATGGCGCGCGAGCTGCATGGCCGCTGTGGCCAGGACTCGGAGTTGGTCGTGGTGCCGGGGGTTGGGCACAACGAGCCTTATCTGCTGCCGCTACTGCCCTATTGGGGGCCGGTGCTGCGGTGGATTGGGTGGGATTAGGTTCCTTGGCAGAGGGAACAGCAGATTCCCTTCGGGAATGACAACTAAAAAGCAAAGGCAGGAGCGGTTTGATTCGCTCCTGCCTTTTTTGCGTGGGGTGCGGCTAGTGATTGGTGCTGGTCAGAGTGAGGCTGGCTTTGAGCGGGAGCGATGCTACGGAATCGCCTACGGAGATGGTGAATTTCGTTGAGCCGATGGTCCACTTCTTCTGCGTCACGTCGTAGTAGGAGAAGGAGCGGCTGTCGAGTGGGATGGAGACGTGTTGCGTTGCTCCGGGGGCTAACGAGACGCGTTCGAAGCCTTTTAGCTCGTGGGCTGGACGGTCGATCTTTGGGGCGTCTTCGGTGACGTAGACCTGGGCGACCTCCGCGCCTTCGCGCTTGCCGGTGTTGGTCAGGTCAAAGGTGACGGTCGCGCCTGTTGAGGTTGGGGAGACCTTCAGATTGGAAAACTTGAAGGTGGTGTAGGAGAGGCCGAAGCCGAAGGGAAAGAGCGGTTCGGTGTGGTTCTTTTCGTAGCCGCGATAGCCGACGTAGATGCCTTCCTTGTATTCAACCTTGATCGAGTCGCCGGTTGGGTAATAGTTGGCGAAGGTGGGGTTGTCTTCTGCGCGGCGCTCGAAGGTGGCGGGCAGGTGGCCGGAGGGGTTGATCTTGCCGAAGAGGATTTCAGCGAGGGCCTGGCCGGATTGCTGGCCGCCATACCAGCTCTGCAGAACGGCGGGGACTTTGTCGATCCAGGTTTCGGAGTCGACGTTGCCGCCGGCGGTGATGGCTACGATCGTCTTCGGATTGGCGGTGGCTACTTCGCGGATGAGCTCATCCTGTCCAAACGGCAAGGCAAAGGTGCGGTCGCCGGCTTCGCTTTCGTTGTCTGGCCAGTAGCCGGCTTCGACCAGGACTACGTCTGCCTTCTTCGCGAGTGCGATGGCGCTGGGGTTGACGATTTTGTCCTGCGGGGTGATGGCCAGGAACAGATGGCCTCCCACGGGGCTCTTCTGCCATTCCTCCACGACGACTTTGTGCGGACCGGCGGCCAGGTCGAGCGTAACGGTGGGTTGAAAGGCCCGGACGACCGTCCAGTTGTCAAAGATGAGCTTGTCGTCGACGTAGAGGCGGCATCCATTTCCCTCACCGGAGTACTCAAGCGCGACGACGTATTTCTCCGCTGCCGCCGCCTGGTAGTAGCCGGTGAAGCGGTGGGATATCTCGCTGGGCGGTGTTGCGAAAAGCTGCTCCATCAGAGCTTCAAGATTGGCAATGATCGCGGAAAGGCTCAGGCCGGCGAGGACGACGTGGGGGACGGTGGTCACTTTGGGTGTGCCGGAGAGCGTTGTGTTGCTGAAGGATTCCAGGGTGAGACCGGGTTTGCCGCCGGCGGATTCCGTCGTGTAACTGGTGGTGGACGCCAGGTGCGAAAGCGTGGGCAGGCCGCGGTCGTAGAGGACGGTGGTTGCCGTGCCGGCTTCATTGGAGATGCCTTCGAAGGCGCTGACCTGATGGAAGGGAACTACGCCGGCGCTCCCTCCGCCGACGGGGACGCCGGGGTAGGCGTCAGGGCCGATGACCAGGATGGTCTTAGGCTTGTCGAGCGGCAGGAGAGCGCCGGTGTTCTTCAGAAGGACGGTGCCTTCGCGGGCGGAGTCGAGTGCGGCGGCCTTGTTGCTGGAGTCGGTGAAGGAGATGCTGGTGTCCTTTTGAGCGCGGTCCAGCCATCCGTAGGAGGCCGCGAGGAGCAGGACGTGGCGGAGCTTCTCGTCGATGGTGGCTTCGGTGACTTTGCCGGCCTTGATGGCGGGAAGCAGGTTCTCTTTGTTCATGAATTTGCCGGAGGGCTCTTCGACGTCCAGGCCGCCGTTGGCTGCGCCGATGCCGTCGTAGGTTGCGTCCCAGTCGGACATGAGGACGCCGGTGAAGCCCCACTCTTTGCGCAGGATGTCGATATTGAAGTAGCTGTTCTGGGTGGCGTGGGTGCCGTTGATGAGGTTGTAGGAGTCCATGACCGAGGAGACGTGGCCCTGTTTCACTGCGGCTTCAAAGCCGGGCAGGTAGATTTCGCGCAGGGTGCGCTCGTCGACGATGGAGTCGGAATCGTGGCGGAGGAACTCGCTGTTGTTGGCGAGGAAGTGCTTGACGGTGGCGCTGACACCCTGCTGCTGCATGCCGGAGATGTAGTTGGAGGCGATCTGGCCGGTGAGGAATGGGTCTTCGCCGAAGTACTCGAAATTGCGGCCGTTGCGCGGGGAGCGATAGATGTTGATGCCGGGGCCGAGCATGAAGTGGACGCCGCGGGCGCGGGCGTCGCGGCCAATGCCACCGCCGACGCGGGCAGCGAGCTTGCGGTCCCAGGAGGCGGCGAGGTTGATGCCGGCGCCGTAGGTGGTCGACGGGAAGCCGGAGTTCGAGCGGGTGCCATAGGGCCCGTCCGACATGTTGAGCTCGGGAATGCCGAGTTTGGGCACACCGCGGAGGCCGAAGCCGGTGCCGCCGATATAGTCGATCTTCTCTTCGAGGGTCATCTGCTTGATGAGGGCGTCGACTTTCTGGACGTCTGCGGGGGTGGGTGTGTGGGGTGCCTGGGCGACGGCGGCGGCTACGAAAACTGTTAAGGACAGGACGAGTGTGGCGCAGAAGTTGCGGAAATCTTTGGACTTGTTTGCTTGCATGGGGCCCTCTTGGAATTCGGGGGAATTCTAGTCTCTTTGAACGGGAATTGTCGCATGCACGTCGTTTCCGAGGCCGATGTTCTGAGGTGGGCCGGCCCGCGATACACTTGAAGGGACGGAAAAGTGGGAAAACAATGTTTGAGAATTTGACAGAGAAACTGCAGCGCGCCTTTAAGAACCTGCGTGGTCAGGGCGTGTTGACCGAAGAGAACATCAGCGAGGCACTGCGGGAGATCCGCGTGGCGCTGCTCGAAGCGGACGTGAACCTGGGCGTGGTCAAGGACCTGATCGACCACATTCGCGCCAAGGCGATCGGGACCGAGGTCATGACGGCGCTTTCGCCGAGCGAGCAGATCGTCAAGATCGTTCGCGACGAACTGGTGGAGCTGCTGGGCAAGGATACGGCTCGGTTCAAATTTGCTTCCAAGCCGCCGACAGTCATCCTGATGGCCGGGTTGCAGGGTTCGGGTAAGACGACGACCTCGGGCAAGCTGGCGGTGTGGCTGAAGAAGGGCGGGCACCGGCCAATGCTGGTGTCAGTCGACGTGTATCGTCCAGCGGCGCGCGAGCAGCTCAAGGTGGTTGCGAAGTCGACCGAGACGCGCATCTACGAGGGCGATACCAAGGGCGAGCTTGCAGGATCGGCGCTGGTGGAGCGGCTGGCGAAAGAGGCACGGCGCGAGGCGACCATCATGGGTTGCGACACGCTGATCGTCGATACTGCCGGACGGTTGGGCATTGACGAAGAGCTGATGCAGGAGATGGAGCGGCTGAAGAAGCTGCTCGACCCGCAGGAAATCCTGTTTGTGGCCGACGCCATGACTGGCCAGGACGCAGTGAATTCGGCGCAGGACTTTCACCGCCGGCTGGGCCTGACGGGTGTGGTGCTGACGAAGATGGACGGCGATGCTCGCGGTGGCGCGGCGCTGTCGATCCGTCACGTCACGGGGCAGCCGATCAAGTTTATCGGCGTCGGCGAAAAGCCGGATGCCTTTGAGCCGTTCCATCCGGACCGCATTACCGGGCGCATTCTGGGGCAGGGCGATATCGCCGGCCTGCTGGAGCGCGCCGAGGGTGTGCTGGACCGCAAGAAGGGCGAAGAGTTTGCCAAGAAGGCGCTGCTGGGCGACGGCTTCTCACTGGAGGACTTTCGCGATCAGCTGCGGCAGATCAAGAAGCTGGGGTCGATGGAGTCGATTCTGAAGATGCTGCCTTCGGTGGGGCCGTTTGCGGGATTGCAGCAGGCTTCGAAAAATGTGGATGAGAGCCAGTTCACGCGGCTGGAGTCGATCATCAATTCGATGACGAAAAAGGAACGCCTGAACGCGGACATCATCAACGGATCGCGGCGCAAGCGCATTGCTGCCGGTGCCGGAGTTGACGTGCAGGATGTGAATGCGCTGCTCAGGCAGTATTCGCAGATGAGCAAGATGTTCAAGCAGATGGGCAAGGGCGGCATGGCCAAGCAGATGATGCGCGGCGGCATGGCCGGGCTGATGGGCGGGAAGCAGAAGTTCGGGCGGTAAGCCCGGCTTGCAGCAGGCGGAATCACTTGATTCAGATGACCAGTCTTCAGGACCAACTCGACGAGATCACTGCCAACACGCGGAAGCTGGTGCAGGCGGAGCGGCTCGCGGTGGGTGAGCGGGCGGTTGAAGAGCTGTTTGCTTCGGGGATCGAGGATCGCATCCTGCCGGTGGGAGCCAAGGCGCCGGAGTTTACGCTGCGGGATTCTGCGAACCGGCTGGTGAAGAGCCAGGATCTGCTGGCGGTCGGGCCGCTAGTCGTCTCATTTTTTCGCGGGCGATGGTGTTCGTACTGCGTGACGGAGCTTGAGACCTGGCGCGACCTGTATGGGCCGCTTCGCGAAAAGGGCGCGCTGCTGGTGGGGATTTCACCGGAGACGCAGCGGCAGTCGGATTTTGCCGTGCAGCAGCATGGGCTCGCGTTTCCGCTGCTGCATGATCCTGAGGCAAAGGTGGCGGAGCAGTTCGGGCTGGTGTACACGGTGCCCGAGTATCACCAGCGCTATTTGAAATCGATTCTGGTGAATCTGCCGTTCCTGAACGGCGAGGCAAGCTGGCGGTTGCCGATGCCGGCGACGTACGCGATCGGGCAGGATGGGCGGGTGCTGTTTGCCGAGGCGCACGCTGATTTTCGCGTTCGTCCGGAGCCGCAGGATGTGTTGTGGGCGTTGTTTCCTGCCGGCGGCTCCTGGTAGTTCCTATCGAGTCGCCGCTACCGGGCCTGTCCCTGTTGCAGCCTGGTTATATTGAGCCTCAATGAGTTTTTGCAGGTAGAGGCTCTGGTCGGGGTACTTGAGAGAACTGGTGTCCGAAGGCAGACTTTTTGGTGTGAGGAGCCGCCACGCTTCCGGAGCCTGTTTTAAGTCGTATCCTGCATCGCTCATCAGAGCGAGAGTCATGCGATTGCGCTGGCGCTGCAGAATGAGGGCCAGGCGGCCATCGGCGATGTTCGAACCGAACCAGGTCCCAGGCCATACTCCCGGAATGACCAGCCCAGCCGCGCCACCGGCGATTTCAGCACCGACAGCTGCGCGGGTGGCGCTCGAAAGCCGGACTGCCTGTCTTTGGAAATTCGCGGTGATGCCGTCTGCGAGGATGGCGGCGAGTTGGTCGTCTGTCTTGAGTCGCTCGAGGACCGGTTTCGGAAGCAGGATCAGGCCGTCGGGTGAGCAGACTTCTCCGCGAAGCTTGTCATTATCGACGGCGTAAAACTGGAAGCGGATCTTCGACGGGTGATCGTCAGGGAGCGCTTTTTGATAGGCGGGTACGAGGCTCATGCCGATTCGCTGCACCCTCGCCTGCAATGCGGGATCGTCGATAGCGCGAAAGCGGCTTTCCGAATCACTGTAGCGGAGCTTTTCCTTGTGTGCGCCCTGTGCGGGCGGTGTCGTGTTGGGGAACTCGACGGTGGCCGGGGAGACTTTCAGGTGCGCGAGGGCGACAAATTTGCTTGGTCCGGCAGGGACAAAGGTCACCTTGGAGACGGCAACGTCGCCGGATGGGCTGAACTTGCCTTCGTACTGGACCCAGACGTTGGTGGTGATGTCGGCAAGCGAGTTGAGCTGGCCGGAAAAGAACAGATCGGTTGACGGTGTGATTTGGAGGCGATAGCCGTCGGCCCGGAACACTGGATCGCGACCGCTGGAAATCACTTTATCGATCACTGCAAGGCCGGAAACCTTTCCACTGGTGATGTCCTGGCTTGGATCGTAGGGGATAGCCGCCGCCGGGGCATCTGAGGGCGGGGTTCGCGACGTTGTTTTTGCGGCGGCCGCGCCGGTTTCATGGGCTTGTTGCGCATGAGCGGTCACGGCGAAGCCAAGCGCGCAAGCCGTCAGCAATGCAGCGCGGAGAAAGGGGGCATTTCCTGGCACAGACCGGTCTAATTTCAACAAGCTGATCATGGATATCTCCCGCTTTCAGCAAGCGCCCGAAGAAAAGTGAACTCAGTATAGCTTGAAAACACCCAGAAATCCTCTTTCTACATGATTCTAAAAGGGATGCGTACGCATTGCCTTGGTTTGACCCCACCAGCCGAAGCTTGTTACAATCAGATTGCGGGGTGGAGCAGCCCGGTAGCTCGTTGGGCTCATAACCCAAAGGTCGTAGGTTCAAATCCTACCCCCGCAACCACTTAGCGAAACTTCCAACCCGGAATAACCCGGTGTAAGAGCAGCAACATTTGCTCCGCCGGGTTTTCGCACGTTTGGACGCTCACCTTCATGGGTTATGCGCTCCTCAAAATCCTGTTAACGACTGCTGCGTTTGCCTCGCGCTTTGCTTCCATCAGCGCGTTGCCGTACACGTTCATCGTGGTCGAGATTTGGGCGTGCCGCATAAGTTTCTGCTGCACTCCCATCGGTGCTCCGGTTTCGTCCAGCCAGGACCGGTAGGTATGCCGGAAGGTGTGCCAACCGATGCCGCCGTACTTGCCGGCAGCATCCCACCGCTCATCGTGCAGCGGAAGGCGCTTCCCGTTCGGAACGGGAAAATCGGTCTTGCACCATTCACCTGCGACGGCCCCACAGTTCGGGCAATCCACGAGACAGCAACCAGCGGGACGGATGTAGTCCTGCCCGATTGGCGACGCGTGGAAATGCCGCCCCGTCATGGGGCTGACGAAAAGCAGGTCCGACTCGATGATTCCGACGCTCTCGTCTCCCAACTTGGCGAGCGCCTCCCTCTCGGCTTCACGAATGAAGTCGAGCAGGATGGCGGCGAGGTCCGGATCAAGAGGCAGTTCGTCCTCCGAGTATTCCGTTTTAACCAGCTTCAGCCGACCATGGACAACTGCTCGAACGATCTGCATACTGAGCTTCCCGAAGTGGATGTCCGGCTTTTCGAGAGCCAAGACTTCCTCAACGCGGAGACCCGAGCATTGCGCGAGTAGCGCCATCATGCGGTAAGGCTGCGGAATCAGGGGAAGGATCAAAAAGAACTGCTCGACGGTGAGGATCACCGGTCGTTTCCGGCGTTTGCTGATGCCCTTGATTTCGACAAACTCCATCGGATTCCGTTGCCACTCCACCATCTCCCACAGCATGGCTTTCTCATACAGCCGATGTATGACTGCCTTTATGTGACCTTTGGTTTTGGGCGCGGCTTCCAGATTTCGTAACCACTCCTGGACGTTCATCGGCTTCAGACGAGTGATCCGAGTGGTTCCCCACTTCGCACGCACTCGCTTGATGACGCTGAGGTAGGAACTGGCTGTCGAAAAGCTCAGCTCGCCTACGTTGTCGCAGGATTCACCGGGTCGAACCTTCTTGATTTCAAGCAGGCGTTCTTCCTCAATGAAGCGATCCAATAACGTATCGAAGGTGGGCTCAAGGACGGCTAACGTCGGGTTGTCAGTATTGAGTTTGAGCACAAAGGTTTCCAAGTGCCGCTCGACCGCGGTCTGCGTTGGAAACTGCTCTGTGCTGAAGTACATGGATTTTTCCTTGCCGGTTTGGGGATCTGCGTACCGATACTCCCAAGCCGACTTGTTGTTGGCTCGCGGCACCCGCCGCAAATAGCCACGTTGGTAACGTTGCCGTGTGTGCTTCAAGGAAGCTGCTCCTGTCTAGTCACATCGGCCCGATCGGTTGTATTCAATTTTAGGCCAGTCTCAAGCCAGTGATTCAGCGAGCTGAGCCGAAATCTCCAACGTTTTCCTACCTTGAAAGCGGGGACTTCGTGCTGGCGGGCCTTGCCCTCAAGGGTCTTCCAGTGCATCCCCAGCACACTGGCCGCTTCATGTAGATCAAGAAGCGGCTCGAAGGCCGGAGTAAGGGTTCGTGGATCTGCTTTTGCGGCTGAGAGCATACAACCTCACTTTTGAAAGAACCCCCAAAGAGGGGCGGAGATAACGTACGTGCTCTGAAGATGGCCGAAGATGCCAGCAGAGTCCAATTCATCGGACGGGGTTACTTATCAATGACGCTGATAAGCACATATCGGCCCACCTTTTCCACAGGGCTGTCATCCAATTTCAATAGCTTGACGATGGGACGCGCCTGCGCGCCGATACGTTGAAGAACCGACTGCCAGTCAACGTCCTGTCCCCATTTCCGCGGAGTTCATGGGGTGCTGCATGTCAAAGAACGACACGAAGCTGATGGAATCGGTAATTGCCCTGGCTGAGGAGTTGCACTTTGGCCGGGCTGCCCGCAGATTACGCATTAGTCAGCCCATGCTGACGAAAAATATCCAAGATGTCGAAGCGCTGATTGGCGGTCCTTTGTTTCTCCGTGACCGCAAACACGTTGTCCTTAGCGATGCGGGCCGCGCCTATGTCCAACAGGCACGGCTCTCACTGCTCTACGGCGAACGAGCCGTCCAATCTGCGCGAGCGGTAATGCAGGGTATGGATGAGACTTTCCATGTGGGGCGTACGCCATATGCCGACCCGTTCTTGATCTCCACGCTCCTCTCGATTCAACTCCCGCTGTTCCCGCGCCTGAAGATCGAATTGGTCAGCAAATTTTCGTTGAATCTCATCGATGATTTGCTGGCAGGGGTGCTCGATCTAGTCATTGCGAACGAACCGCCTGAATCGCCCTTGCTCACCTGTGTTCAGATTGCGGAGCTACCGTTTTATATTGCTATGTCCAAGAGAGAGGAATTGGCGCGCTATCCCTCGGTATCGCTCGATCAAATGCGAGGACGCAGGTGGATACTTTTCGACCGTCCAATGCATCCTCCGGTATATGACGCCATCATTCATGAGGCGACACAGCGAGGAATTCGTCCCCTGAGCATTCAGCATGTGACGGCCCCGGAGGAGGCATTTCCCTTTGTGGCGGACGGCTCCGCCATTGCTTTAGTAGTGAAGACGGGTGCTTTGCTTATGGCGCGCAACGGAGTGACCGTTCGCCCTCTCAACGAGTCGAGCCTAAAACTGAAGACATGCCTGGTTTGCCGTGCAGATGATGATTCGAAGATCGCTAGCGAACTTGTCCGCGCATACATGCGCAAAGTCCCTGACAAGATGAGACACCAACAACTGCCACTCCCCATTTCGGCATAGCGCTATGAACGGACTGAAGACGGTTTCTTGCGAGGCACTTGATCGACAATTTGTATTTCTATCTGCCCTGACCAATCACAGCTCGGACACGTCACGATTCCGGTAGTGATTGCTCTCAGATCCAATTCCGCGAGATTGATGACGTGTCCGCAGTTTGGACAGACGTGAACGCTCTCCCATGATTGTCCGTCTTGCTCACTTGCGGAATCTGCGTTCATGGCTCTCCCAAACGCCACATTCGTCTCTGGTGGGCTAATGTTTAGCTTCCTAAAAATAAGCCTGGTCAAGATCTGCCAAAAGGCCCGGTTGCGTAGGTTTCCAAAGGAGCCTCACCTGAGTCATGGAACTCGAAACGGGATTGTCGATGGATACAAAGGGGGCAAGAAATCCAAACTGCTTCGCCGCATCTGCCGCCGACTTGCTTACGACCGGGACGTTTAGCCGCCCACCAATTAGTTCAGCGATGTCTCGGAAGCGGACGCCTTCCTCAGCAACAGCGTGGTATGTCGCCCCTGCGCGTCCACGTTCCAACGCGAGCCGGAAGAGACGGGCAGCATCAGTTCGGTGAACTGATGGCCACCGATTGGAGCCGGCTTCGATGTACACAGACTTTCCACGCTTGCGGGCGATTTGTATAAGCCGCGTTGCAAATCCTCCATCGCCAGCTCCATGAACCACCGGGGGTAAGCGAACAACCGAGGTGCGAATTGACCGCGATGCAAATTCCGTCAGTATGTGCTCGGAATTAGCCCGCATCGATCCGAGGGAGGCAGGGTCGTGTGACTCGTCTTCCTTGGCGAGGTGGCTTGGTCTCATCGCGAGTGTTCCGAAAGCGGCCACCAAGGCGCCGCCATGCGTTGTGAGAGATTCTCCAAGAGTTCTGATCGCGTTCCGGTCCGTTCTAACTGCCTCTGAAAAAAAGCGTGGGGCAATGCCTTTTGGGGAGCCTCCCATGAGGACGCGGAGCCGGGTCGACCACGGCATATGCGAGATGTCGTGATAGAACGCAAGGTGAATGGCGGCATCGGCATCCTGCGCGCCACGGCGCAGAGACGCAAGATCTTCAATTGATCCATGCCGGACATGAGCACCCATCTCCGCCAACTTACGTGCGGATGACTCGGAGCGTGCAAGACCCGTCACATCATGCCCTGCCTCAATAAGTTCCTTGACGACGGCCGAGCCGATGAAGCCTGTTGCACCGGTCACAAAGACTCGCATCGTGTCCTCCAACGAATAGCCATATGCTGACAATAGGTGGCGCAACAGGCTACGATCTATGCTGGATAGTCCGCAATTTTGGCGCAATCGTCCGGAGGTTTTATGGACCCTCTCTCAGAAGTAATTCTGTTGCTGAAGCCTCATAACTACATGTGTGGTGGCTTTGACACCGGGGGGCAGATGTCCGTCCGGTTTGAAAAGCACGAGGGGATTAAGTGCTATGCCCTTGTCTCGGGAGAAGGATGGCTACTTGTCGACGGGGTGAAAGACGCAATCCATCTGAAGGCCGGTGATTGCTTTCTGCTGCCTCACGGTCTCCCTTTCGGTCTGACGAGCGACCTGAGTCTCACTCCAATGGATGGTGCGGGTTTCGTGTCCGGCGGAGAGAACGGCGGAATCGTCACAGTGAATGGGGGCGGTGACTCTCTGATGCTCGCTGGGCACTTCGTCTTGACGGGCAGCCATGCCGAGGTGCTCCTGGCAGTTCTTCCTCCCGTCGTTCATGTCCGCTCGAAGAGCGGGCGAGCCGAGATGCGTTGGTGTCTGGATCGAATGCGACGAGAGATTCGAGAAAACAGACCTGGAGCGCTTGTCATCGTTCAACAACTCGCCCTCATGATGCTGGTGCAAGTTCTTCGCCTACACCTTGAGGAGGAGAGGGGAGGCGTGGGGTGGCTTTCTGCCTTGGCGAACACTCAGATGAAGGCCGTTTTGACCGCTATCCACACCGATCCTGCCCGTGCTTGGACGCTGGCTACTTTGGCTCGTCAAGCAGGTATGTCGCGATCAATCTTCGCGGAGAAATTCAAGGCTGCTGTAGGAATCTCGGCCATGGAATACCTGACGCATTGGCGAATGATTCTGGCGGGAGACAAGCTGAGGAATACGGACGATTCGATCTCGACTATCGCTTGGAAAGTCGGTTATGAGTCGGAGAGCGCGTTTGGCAAGGCGTTCAAGCGAACCATAGGGCAATCGCCCCGCCAATATGCCAAGGGCGCGATTTCTGTGCCCAACCGCTTGTTTCCCATCCAAGAGGGAGAAACAGTCGGTGGAATGATTGCAACCAGGAGCTTTGAACGGGTGGAGGAAGACTACGGAGTTATGGCATAAGACGGTGCGTACTCTGGGCAGCCGCGCCGCGTAGAAAATCGCGGCGCGGTTCTGCCTCGATCAAATCAGGCCGCGGCAGTTTTGACCCCGACGGCGGCTGCCATACGAGCCAGGATGGCCGGATCGGAAATCCCCTGAATGTCCCTACGAGGAGAGTAGGAAGACTCCAATCGAGCGGCTTCTTCGTCGGTCAAGGTGATTGAGAGCGCCGCGATTGCTTCGTCGATGTGGCTGGTTTTGAGAGCGCCTACGATTGGTCCCGCAACGACCGGATTGCGCATCAGCCACGCGAGCACGATCTGCGCGCGGCTAACTCCACGTTCGATCGCAACCTGACCTACCGTCTCAATGATTTTCTCGTCGCTCTCCGCTGTCGCCTCAGAGAGTTTGGCCACGTACGGCTCGGCTTCCGTGCGAGCGGTCGACTCGCCCCACGGTCGGGCCAGCCGACCACGTGCAAGTGGACTATAGACGATTGTTTGCACACCTTCGTCGGCACAGAGCGGCAGCATCTCCCGCTCTTCCTCGCGGGCGACCAGGCTGTAGTTGTTCTGCATCGATACAAACCTCGCCCAACCGTTTGTCTTCTGGAGGTGAAGCGCCTTGCTGAATTCCCATGCCATCATCGAGGATGCACCGAGATAGCGCACCTTGCCGATCTTTACCAGATCGTGCAGTGTCTCCAGCGTCTCTTCCCAAGGAGTTCTCTGGTCGCGACGATGAATCTGGTAAAGGTCGATATAGTCGGTGCCAAGCCGCTTCAAGCTGCCGTCGATCTCGGTCATGATCGTCTTGCGGGACAGGCCCATGGCGTTGGGTCCAGTACGCATGGGCGCAAACAACTTGGTCGCGATGACCACACTGTCGCGATTGGCAAATTCCTTCAACGCCTTGCCCAGATTCTCCTCGCTCGTTCCCTGCGAATACATGTTGGCGGTATCGAAGAAGTTGATGCCCGCCTCGATGGCATGCCGAATCACGGGGCGGCTGGCCTCTTCGCCAAGTGCCCAAGTCGGGTGCCCACGAGAAGGATCACCGAATCCCATGCAGCCGATGCAGATGGGGGACACGTCGAGACCTGTGCGACCAAGTTTTTTGTATTGCATATTCCCTCCGAACCGGGATAAAAATGGATAACTCTCCGGTTACGGTTAGAGCGTAACGGAGAACTCTCCGTTTAGTCAAGGCAGCTTATGGTCGTAGATGAAACTTTGCGCGCCGATGCGCGAGCCAATAGAGATCGCATCCTGGATGTGGCGCGTGACGCGCTGGCCATCGACCCCGCTACGTCGCTCAACTCGATTGCTAAGGCGGCTGGAGTCGGCGCCGGCACGCTCTATCGTCACTTTCCGAGTCGCGAGTCCCTGGTGCTTGGCGTGTACCGCAAGGAGATCGACACACTGGTCTCACTTGCTCCTGTGTTGCTCAGCAAGTACCCACCGCTCCACGCCTTCCGTCTGTGGTGCGACAGGCTCGCTAAGTTCGGACGGATGAAGTACGGCGTAGCTGACATCGTCCATGCTGCGACGACGGATCAGGATCTCCAGGATGTCTATGTTCCGATGCTGGGTGCCGTTCGCCAACTCATGAAGGCTTGCGAAGCGTCTGGTGACATCCGTCTCGGAACCGATCCCGAGGACTTCCTTGTACTCGTCGGGCTTTTATGGCGAATTCCTCCGAGTGCCGCGGGAGAAGCACGTGTGAAAAGACTCCTGGCGCTTGCTTTTCGTGGCTTGGGAGCCCAAGATGCACCGAGTACCTAACTTTTCGCTTTGCTGAGCAGGTCTTAAAAGTTCAATCAGCGAAGCGCTTCTTGATCCGGGATGGAGTCGCGACCTGCAGGAAATTGGCAACGGCTGCCGTTGAATCACGATCACGCCACACAATCCCCGACTCAAGCTGAGGAGCTTTGCCTCCCAGTGAAAGATAAGCAACCCCAGAACGTGCCAAACGACGCATCGATGAAGGCACGAGCGCTATGCCCATTCCAGCCGATACCAGGCTGATGATGGTCTGCATCTGGATTGCATGCTGGATGATGTGAACGTTGCCTCCACGGGCAGCATAGTAGTCCATTACGAGATCGTAGAAAGAAGGTGCTACGCGTCTCGGAAAGACAACCAGAGGCGATGAGGTCATCTCGGCTGAACTCAGGCGGCCTTTCACAGGAGTTATTCGGCCATTCTTAATCCAGCCTTCGGGGACCGCAGCGATCAGTGATTCGCAGACAAGTCTGCGATAGGAGAGCCCGGGCGGCAAACCAGCGGAAGCGTGCCGAATGATGATACCCACGTTGCCGTTCCCCTCAAGCAGAGATGCAATCTGTACATCGCTGGTTGCCTCCGTGAGCAGCAGTTCAACTGCCGGATAAAGATGCCTGAAGCGTTGTACCAATGCTGGCAGGATGCTGTAGTCGGCGGTGCTGACGAACGATACTTCGAGCCGCCCAGCGTCTCCGCTGCGAAGGCGTTGAGCCAATCCCGTCAAGGCGTCGATCCCATCAAGAGCAGCGCGAACGGAGTCTAGCCACTCCTCTCCCAACGAGGTCAGAGCCACACTGCGATTGGTCCGTAGAAACAGAGGCGAACCGATCTCAGCTTCAAGCGCTCTGATGGATTGGCTCAAAGGAGGCTGGGTCATGCCAAGGCGGTGAGCGGCTTTACCGAAATGCAGCGTCTCCGCAACCGCCACGAAGTGTTTGAGTTGACGTTGATCCATATTGATATGCTGAGCGACCTAATCACATGAGAACAATATATTTTACAACTCATCTCCCGTTGGTTAGCGTTGGGCTAGTGCTTCACAGGAGAGAGTATGCCGCCCTATCGGTCACGGACGACCACCCACGGTCGCAACATGGCAGGCGCTCGTAGTCTTTGGAGAGCGACTGGAATGCAGGATGGAGATTTTGGCAAACCCATCATCGCTGTCGCCAACAGCTTTACGCAGTTCGTCCCCGGACACGTTCATCTGAAAGACTTGGGCCAATTAGTGGCAGGCGAAATCCAAGCGGCGGGCGGGGTCGCTAAGGAGTTCAACACCATTGCAGTAGATGACGGTATTGCGATGGGGCATGGAGGGATGCTTTATTCGCTTCCCTCGCGCGAACTAATTGCAGACTCTGTCGAATACATGGCCAACGCACACTGTGCAGACGCACTTGTCTGTATTTCGAACTGCGACAAGATCACACCTGGAATGCTGATGGCGGCCATGCGATTGAATATCCCTGCGATCTTTGTCTCCGGTGGACCGATGGAAGCGGGCAAGGCCTCGATGAGGGGCATCAAGAAAGCATTCGATCTAGTGGATGCCATCGTCCTCGCTGCCGACGACAGCTACAGTGACGCAGAAATCGCGGTCGTCGAACGATCCGCTTGTCCAACTTGCGGGTCTTGTTCAGGCATGTTTACGGCGAACTCAATGAACTGTCTGACGGAGGCCCTGGGGCTTGCATTGCCAGGAAACGGATCTGTTCTGGCGACACACTCTGATCGTGAAGAGTTGTTTCGACGCGCTGGCCGATTGATCGTCGATCTCGCGAAACGTTGGTATGAGAAAGACGACCAGAGCGCGCTGCCACGCAGTATCGCGAGTCGGCAAGCCTTTGAAAATGCCATGAGCCTGGATATCGCTATGGGCGGTTCGACAAACACCGTACTACATCTCCTGGCGGCCGCGAGCGAAGGCGAAGTGCACTTCACGATGGCTGATATCGATCGACTCTCGCGTCGAGTGCCATGCCTCTGCAAGGTTGCACCTGCTAAGAGTGATGTTCATTTGGAGGATGTGCATAGGGCAGGCGGCGTCATGGCAATTCTAGGCGAACTCGAACGTGGTGGCTTGATCGAAACAGATGTGCCGACTGTTCATGCTCCGACCCTTGCGAAGGCTCTCGAGAGCTGGGACATCATGCGGACTGATGAAGTGCTCGTGGATACCTTCTATCGGGCGGGTCCCGGTAATGTCCCTACACAGAAGGCGTTCTCTCAATCTGCTCGATGGGATGATCTGGATAAGAATCGCGCGGAAGGAGCGATACGATCCGTCGAGCACGCGTTCAGCAAGGATGGCGGCCTGGCTATCCTCTTTGGCAATCTTGCTCCGGAAGGTTGCATCGTCAAGACAGCGAGCGTCGATCCATCCATGCTCATACTTGCTGGCGAGGCGATCGTCTTCGAGAGCCAGGAAGACGCCATCGCTGGAATCCTCGGGGATCAAGTCATCGCGGGGAGCATCGTTGTGGTCCGCTACGAAGGCCCTAAGGGAGGCCCCGGCATGCAGGAGATGCTTTATCCGACGAGTTATCTCAAGTCGAAAGGGTTGGCGAAGTCTTGCGCGCTGTTAACGGATGGACGCTTCTCCGGCGGAAGTTCTGGGCTCTCTATCGGTCATGTTTCTCCTGAAGCCGCGGAGGGAGGACTCATTGGACTAATCGAGACTGGGGACACCGTAAGAATTGATATTCCCGCTCGCTCTATCCACCTAGAACTGGGCAAAGAGGTTATCGATGAGCGTCGCGCTGCAATGACATCTCGCGGGCGTAACGCCTGGAAACCAGCCAATCGTGAACGCGTCGTTTCCCCGGCGCTTCAGGCATACGCTGCTCTCACCAGCAACGCCGCGCGAGGTGCAATTCGGGACCTGAATCAGATTCGCGTGGGATAAGGAACACATTCCGCGTTCCAAATCCAGGTTTAGTGTCGGAGTGCAATCTGGCTTTCAGGTAGGTTTCCAACGGGAATCCTTAGAGATCAAAGAGCGTCATCTGGATGGTCCGGTATTATCCGGATGTCTTCAGAGCCTGAGCTTCATAGGGGTTCACATTTCATCATTAGGACTGGGTGTGGTCTGTGACGAGCTCTGCGCCCAGGTCAAGCGCGAGAGCAACGCCAAAGATCGCTCCAGGTGTGAATGCTCCAGGCCTTCCTTGGTTATTGGCTAACCGGAAAGCGATTTCTGACGCTGCTTTGGCAGTAAAATCCATACCCTCACCCAACTTGAGCCATCCCTCAATGTTGATCCCGCCGCCCCAATCTAACTTCGCATGTACCCAAGAATGCTTCCTCGTCGGAGACGCTGGGGATCCGGGCATTTTGGCAAACTGCTTTTTGAAAAAGTTCTTCAAGACCGGAACCCTGAAGAGCGGGGCCATCAGCGACATGATGACGCCTATGATGGGTGATCCGGGCACCATGCTTGAACCTGCCACTACATTCCTGGCTCCACTACTTCTCTGAGCAACGATCAGGTCACCGGTAGATGCAGCCCCGGTCCCTGCTGTCGATTCGTCAGGGAGGACAAGTTTGAGATAGTGAGCGCCCATGCGAGATTTGCGGTATACGCCCTGTGCAAAGACGGCACCTCCTGCAGGGATCGCATCTACGATAGTGGCCGCGACAGTTGCGCCAACGGGGCCCGGACTATCGATATACGGGATGCTGTCTACGCGCACGGAATCCGGCGATGTTTTCCCTGCTGCGAGGGCCAATACTAGACTTTCAACGGCAAGCACTCCATAACCAGCTCCCGTAATGAAGCACTGATTGCTTGTCTTGGCTTGATCATCTTTTCCTAGAGTTCGCAGCACGGAGGCGGAATCGTTTGAAAGGTCCAAATAGTCGCACCCAGGATTCAGAACCGAGAGGATGGCATCTCCTGTGTTGGTGAAGGGACCGATGAAATTGCAGACCACGACTTCCGTCGGCCAACGTAGCAGCGCAGCTGCATCTTCAATCGAAGCCGCGACATACGTCTTGCAGTTTGGTCCAAGTTCGGTCGCAAGGCCTCTCAGCTCGGCTTCGTTTCGTCCGACCAAGAACAGCTTGCAGCCTCTCCGAGAGAGATCCTCGGCTACGCTCTTTCCAATTCTGCCCGTCGCTCCCAGTATCCAAATCTCTTTCATAGCCAGCGCACCGTATCTCCTGATATGTCCGAACGACTTGAATTTCGGTCGTTCCCTAAGCATCAGTCACGCTGACATACTGAATCCACGCCATTCGTCCGCAATATTCGTTCTATCGTCCGTGCTCTCTGCGCTACCGGGATCTGTTCAAAAGCAGCTCGATAAAAGTGTCGCAATGCGCCGGTGAGAAGTGCGGCATGCTGCGGAGGTCAAACCGAAGCAGCCGCGCTAGCACCCGGGGAGCAGCTTCGACTAAATCGCCTTCAACACCTGAGCAACGATCTCCGCTAGAGAAGTCGTTTTATGACCAATGAGAGAACTCAGCGTATGTGATTGATCGTCGATAGCTCCATCGATAGATCGTGTATCGGCGTCAGCAAGGACGCGTGCAAGTTCAGGCGGTAGAAAGGTGGTGAGCGTCTTCTCGTACTCGGCCTCTTCAAGATCCCGATACGTAAGGGTCTTACCTGTTTGCCTGCTAACCTCAGCAGCCAGTTCGGCGCGAGTGAAAGCACTGTCACCTGCAAGCTCATAGACTTGGTTGTCATGCCCCTTACCGGTAAGCGCAGCAACAGCAGCCGCTGCGTACTCAGCACGCAGTGCGGCAGCAAAGCGGCCGTATTTTGATGCTCCTACAAATGTCCCTCGCTGAAGCGCTGGAACGATGCCCGCGGTCAAGTTCTCGGAATACCAGCCATTCCTCAGCAGAATGAACGCGAGGCCGCTTGCCCGAAGATACTGCTCAGTCGCAAGGTGTTCTGCTGCCAGCAAGAGCTTCGACGTATCCGCACGCAGAATGCTGGTATATGCGACGAGGTTTACGCCTACTGCTCTTGCAGCATCGATCACGGCTTTGTGCTGCGAAACACGTTGGCCTAGGTTGTTACCTGAGATCAGCAAAAGCCTTTCCACCCCCACAAATGCGGCTTCCAGGGTATCGGGAGCGGAGTAATCGGCGGTACGGATCTGTACTCCTTTTTCGGCGAACGCTTTGGCTTTGGCGGGTGTGCGAACCACGGCGATGACTTCATTCGCAGGTACTTTTTGAAGCAAACCCTCTACGACAAGTGTTCCAAGCTGCCCAGTTGCACCAGTGACGGCGATCATGAGAATCTCCTTTACGTCGAATCCGACGGATTGAGTCAGCGTATCGTTGCGACTTACTTTACGTAAGTACGTACCTTAAGGTAAGCTGCATCGATGCCATGGCCTAAAAGCACCAAGACAAGCCGTATCAAACAAGGAAACCTGTTTTCGTCAGACTGCCCGACGCGCAGCATTTTGGACCACGTCACATCGCGCTGGGGATCTCTCGTGCTTGTACTCCTACTCCGAAGCGCCAGCTATCGTTTTAGTGAGCTTGCCTATCTGATTGGCGGCGTGAGTGAGAAGATGCTAGCGCAGACGTTGCGGGCACTGGAAGAGGACGGATTTGTACTGCGCTCTGTCCACGCAACCAAACCGCCGAAAGTCGAATACAGCTTGACAATGCTAGGTAAGGAGTTGGCCACACGAATGCAGGCGCTGACTGCTTACATCGAGGAAAATGTCGCACACGTCATGGCGCATAGAGCGAACGTTACGAAGAGATTGGGGTAGGAACCGGGTTCGGTCTTCATGCTTGAACGCATTCGCGGGAGGCGATCCAAGATTCAAACCTTCGTCCTCTCACACTAGAAACTTCTGCTATCGCCGCAAGGGATGATCATTTGCACCTGATAAAGAATTGGCAATTTGCCAATTTATCCATTTGTAATGGCCTAATTGGAAGCTCCCTCCGTCTCGTCTTGGGGTTTATGCGGGCGCTCGGGCTCACCGTGGCAGCTTGCGTCCTTTTGACTCTCCGCGACCATTCGCTCGGCCTCGGCCTTCATAAAGACCGCGTGAGGAGCCGCGCGCCCAATCAAGCGCGCCAAGCGGCTCAAACCCGGGAGTATCTCTTTCTGGCCTCGCTCCAGACCACGTAGAGACGCTTTGGCAAATTTGTTCACGTCCATGGCAGAAGATGAATTCAATTCCTCCTGCCCCTGATTGAAATTGGTCCTTACCGCCGGCGGCGCAAGCTCGATGACCTCGACCGACGACTCTTTCAACTGCACACGTAAAGACTGCGTGTACGAGTGAATCGCAGCCTTGGTCGCGCAGTAGATCGGCTTCACCGCCAGCGGAACGAACGCCAGCCCCGAACTTACGTTCACGATCGCAGCCGTTCTCTGGCGTTTTAGCTGGGGAAGAAACTGCTTGATCATCTGAATAGGTCCGATCAAGTTCGTTTTGATCTCCGTGTCCAGGTCCTCTAACTGGCCCGTCGTGTCGTTCAGATTACGTTTCAGACCAATGCCCGCGTTATTGATGAGGACATTCAGATCTGGAAACGCGCGGGTAACCTCTGAGTAGAGTCGCCGGATCGCAGCAGGATCACTCACGTCGCTGACATATGTGTGGACTCCAGGCAGCGACTGCCGAACTGACGCTAATCTCTCTTCTGTTCTTCCAGTGATAAGGACTGTATTGCCACGCTCAAGGAACTGAGCGGCAAGCGCGTAACCGATGCCACTGGTTCCACCGGTGATGAGTATCGTGTTGTTGGACATTTGCATGAAATAACTCCGAGCGTTGTATTGGTTTTGATTCGTCTGGTTTGTAGACGCGTTGTTATCTGTCTGGACAGTCATTTATGAAGACAAGAACAACCTATGAGAGCATCCTCCAAAGAGCTTCCACACCATTTCTGCAATGAGTCTTTGCGTGGCCTGGATCGTGGATCATCTGATCCATCGTTGCGTCCGCAACCGAGTTCATGAGTGCGGCAACAAAGCTCATTGGGACTCTGCGCATAGGCCCTGCAACGCGGACCCGATCCAGCAACTCAGCGATGACAGCCATGATTTTGTGCCCCGCCGCGCGCGTCTCTTGCGTAATTTCATCCGAAACGGTGAGTTGTGCCAAGGCTTTCCGTTTCTCGGGGAAGCGAAGCGCCCAGTTGCCCCAATTTCGCCAGATGTGGAAGAACCGCTCTCGAAGTTCGGCCTCTGATGGAAAATCCCTCATGGCTACCGACGCCATCTCCTGTTTCAACTCAAGATACAGTTGATTAAAAAGCTCCGACTTGGTTTCGAAATAGGTAAACAGTGAACCATTGGCAATACCCGCCTCTTTAGCGATGCCCATCGTCGGAGCGCTCAGTCCCTGCGTCACGATTACGCGCGTTGCCGCATCCAGAATTCGATTCCGTTTATCGTCGCTGCGTGGTCTTGGCATAGAAGGATCGTACAGCGTAAGCGTCTAGACAGTCAACTATCAGACAAATTGCGATTCAATGGATCAGGACGAAAGGCACGTCGCGGTAGATAGTACCTGGGTATCGCAGTGGTCTAGGCAGCCCTTCACATACTGGAGGACGAATAGCATAGTGCAACGGCGATAGATCGCTTCAACAGAAGGCGCGCGGCTTATCGAAACTGACCGCAAGCTGCTTTTGGGAAAAGCAACGCAAAAAGTTGCAGAAACGAGAGCGCAGTACTCAGAGCGGAAGAATGAATCTGCTTCCTATTTGAATACCGCGCGTCCCATCCAAACAGAGCCGCTAGTTAGCCATCTTCGTAAAGAATTCTTCGGGCGTTTCGGTTGCGGGCACCGGTTCGGTGCCCAACTGGCCGAAAGCGATCCATCCGTTGCCAATCGATTCCATCATCTGCTCGTAAGGGCCCGTGGAACCCGATGGCAAACCGAAATGCTCGAGGGTCTCAGCCCAAGCCTGCCGAGGTATAGCTTGGGCCTGGACATCGCGACCAATCGCCTTACTTACAGCAGCAGCCATCTCATTTGCCGTCGTCAACGAGCCCAGTTCAATGACTTTCTTGCCCGTCCATCCGTTCTGAAGCAGTTCCGCCACCAGGTTGCCAATGTCAATTGAACCGACAGCAGGAAACGGGAACTCAACAGGCTGAAAGCTGAAATACTTGCCGGAGTGCTGTGCAGTTGTTACAGCACTCGCGTAGTTCTCATAGAACGAACCGGCGCGCACGAAAGCAGTCGGAAACGGCAAGTCGCTGAATGCTCTCTCCATCAGCGACGTCGAAGTGATATTCCCGAGCTTCTCGGCCTTTTCTGAACCCATGGATGAAAGGGCAACCAGACGTGGCACAGGCGCTTTCGCAAGAGCCGCAGTGTAGCTTGCGAGCGATGCCTTTGCATCGCTGAAGTCAGATGGTGGGGTCATCGTGGGTTGCATGAGGAAGAAGGCTCCCTCAACGCCATCCAGCGCACGGGCAAGCGCCTCATGGTCATTCAGGTCTCCTTGTTGTATCTCCACGCCCTGATCTGCGAAGGCCTTTGCCTTCTCCGGTGCACGCAACAGTGTACGTACTTGTTTGCCTTCCGCGAGGAGGTGCCGTGCCGCAGCTCCGCCCACGTGTCCCGAAATGCCAGAGATAAAAAACATGTTTGTCCGCTCCTAAGAGTAATGAGATTCGCTCTCGGCGTAGAGCGGACGGCCACCTGTTCCCAGTCGGCCGGTTTTCGCGTCCGTCCTTTGGATGCACAACGAGGCAAGGCGACGCGAGAAAACTTTGCTTACAAGTTGACCTCACGAATCGGCTTCTCGCTGGTAATCAATGGACTTTGCCCCGGTCGGACCCGTGGGATGGCAATACTGACGCGGCGTACAGCCCATCTCTCTCTTGAAGGCGAAGCTGAACGCGCTCTCGGATCGATAGCCCAGAGAAAGAGAGATGGCTGAGACAGAATCGTTGGAGTTCCTGAGTCGCTCACCGGCCAGTAACATGCGCCACCGGATCAAGTATTCCATGACCGAGATTCCAACCTTCTTCTTGAAGTGAAGTGCCAAGGCCGAGCGCGACATGCCGGCTTGTCCGGCAAGTTGTTGCAACGTCCAACGATGGCCTGGCTTTTGGTGCATCGCCGTAATAGCTGCGTTCAATTGTCGGTCGGACAACGCGAAGAGCCAGCCGACTCGTTCCGTTTCCTGCTGTGTCAGATGAAGTCGGAGCATCTCGATCAACATCATGTGTGCGAGGTGTTCTCCGAGGAGCACACTACCCGGCTGCGGGTTTCCCAATACTTCCATCATGCGTTGTAGATACCACTGCATGACGGCACGCTCGGCATCGCCTCGGATAAGTACGAGAGAAGGCAACAAACCCAGCAGAATGCTCGCGTGTTCGGTCGCAAACGTAAAAAACGCTGTGAGACCCACACACACTCCCCCGCCTTGCCACGAGACGATACGCCCATTGAGGGGCCCGGTAACGATCGATCGGATGTCAACCGGGGAGACCGCGAGATCGCTTGCAAGGCGAAACTCAGTCCCGTGCGGCAGTGCCACAAAGTCTCCCGCCTCTAAATGCACGGTCTTATCAATACCTTCAACCGAAAGCCAGCAATGGCCCAACACCAACGCAAAACACATGAAGCACTGGCTTCGCTCGAATAGAAAGGACCAGTCTCCTCCGGCATCGATTCCGCCCGACATAAAGCTGCGTGGCCTGAGGAGCGAGAGTACGTCAGAGAGCGGATCGCCTGCGACTGTGGACGATCTCGACAGAATTGAATACTTCATCGCATAGATTGTATCGGTTGCCCATCCTAAGATGTTCGCAGGAGGCCGAAGACATGGCCGTAAGAATCGTCACGGTGGTGGGAGCATCGGGAGCCTTGGGAACTGAGATCGTGCTTGCGTTGCTCAAACAAGGCATCCATGTCCGAGCCATGGTCCGAGCTACCAGTGATCGTACTAAACTCAAATCCCTCGGGATCACAGACTTTCTGGTGGCCGATTTGAGAGACGCCAATTCTCTGCAACGTGCGATGACCGCCGAACCGCTTGCCGAGGCTGTTATTGCTAGCGCCGCGGGTTTTAGTGTTCATTCGGCTCGCACGAAGGGAGACAACTCCGGGGCGGACACCGAGGGTTATCGGGCGCTTGTGGACGCAGCAAAGAACGCTGGCGTGCCTCGATTCATCCTGATCTCGATCCTCGAATGCGACAAGGCACCCGATGTGCCACATTTCTCTCAAAAACTGGCCACCGAAAAATATCTCTCCGAGAAACAACTACCTTACCTCGCTCTGCGCGCCGGTGCTTTTCTTGACCGGGCTCAAGACGTTGTGGCTCAGAGGGTGCTAAAGGGAGTCTTCCCCGATATTGCTCCCGGAGTCGCGCTCGACATGATCTACTCCCGAGATCTGGCTCGGTATGCGGCGGAGGCTGCACTCGACCTGCCAAGTTCTCTGCTGAACCAGAGCGTCGATATCCGCTGCAACGTTCCGGCCACCGGGCCTATGGTAGCCGCAGCTTTCACTCGCATCCTTGGCCGACCGGTGATCGCCAAGCCTGTTTTCCCTGGCTTTGTTGTCACCATGCTACCGTTCGTGGCGTGGTTTATTCCCCGTTTGAGAGATCAGGTCAAAGTGCTGTCGTGGATTCGAAAGGGAGGCTATGTCAGCCACGAGGGCCCAAAGCAGAGGGCGCTGTTCGGCGAACTGCCAACGATCGAGGACTCTGTTGCCCGCTATTGCCAAGACAGGGGGCTGACGGAACCTGCAAGTTCCTGAAGCCCGAAGGGGCGGACGGGTTCGATTCATTTGTATGCAAGCCACAGCAAATGCGAAGTCAAACCGTGTCACATACCTTTGCAGATGCTTGCGACAGTGCTGCGCAGCCAGGTGTGCGCCGTGTCATCGTTCATGCGCGGATGCCAGGCCATCAGATAACTGAACGTGCCGAGGAGGTTGGGCGCACTTACTACCTTCCAGCCTTTGGCAACTCGCCTACCTGTCGTCAGCCGACGTGGCACCGTGGCCACCAGGTCTGAGTCCACGACCATCTGGATTGCAAGCTCAAAGGACGGTACTCGCAGAAGAGAATCTCTCTGCTTGCCCGATGCTGCAAGACGCTGCTCAGGAATTGTCTGAGCTCCTCCAAGCGTCATCACGCCGACGTGTTTCGCGTCCAAGTATTGCTTTTCAGAGAGACGCTGTTCGAAACGGCTTTTTTGAGAAACAACGCAGACGAAATCTTCCTCGTACAAAAGCTGTCGCTGCAGATTGGACGGGATGTTTCCATCATCTGCATAAAGCAGCAGGTCGATACGACCATGTTCCATAGCGGCAAAAATCTCATCGCTCAAGGGCAGCAGATCAAGAGACAGGCGAGGGCCGAGAGCGAGGAGCTGACGCATGAGGGGCAAACCGATCACATAGGAGCTGTAATCACTACCTGCGACTCGGAACCGAGCGCTTTCCTTGGCCGGGTCGAATGCTCCTCCGCTCAAGAGCTTATCGAGCCTTGGGAACATCGCTTCGAGTTCGGCGATCAGAGCTTCTCCTTTCGGGGTCATCTGGTATCCGCCGGAGGTGCGAATCAGCAACTCGTCGCGGAAGGTCTCACGGAGCCGTTGCATCGCACGAGTCACAGCAGGCTGGCTGAGAAGGAGTCGATCCGCAGCGCGCGACACATTGCGTTCCTCAGCGAGCACGGTAAAAACCACGAAGAGGTTGAGATCGGCTTGGCGAAGATGTTCTATGCGCATATCGACTATCACTATTATGCATTGGACGCACCGCTCCAGCTACGCGATGATCCATGAAGAGCAACAAGAGGGACCGAGATGGGAAACGTGGTAATTGTGACGGGCGCGTCCGGCGGCATCGGAAAGGCAATAGCCGAGCGGCTCGCAAAGGACTCATGGGACGTCGTACTTCAGTACGGAGGCAACCAAGGATCAGCAGACCAACTTGCTAGGTCCATCGAACAAACTGGTGGGAAGGCCGCGACACTATACGCAGATATAGCCAATCCGCAGTCGGTTGCTGATCTGTTCAAGCGTTCGTCAGAGTTCGGGACGATCCATGGCGTCGTTCATTCTGCCGGCATACTCGGATTGTCGCCCATCGTCGAGAACGATACAGAGCTTTTCGATCGAGTGATCGCGACGAATCTGCGTGGAACCTTTCTCGTGTTGGCACAGGCGGCCAAGTATGTCGACAAGGGTGGTCGAATCGTGGCTCTTTCCAGTAGCGTAATCGCCAAATCGACCCCTGGCTATGGTGCGTACATCGCTTCAAAGGCGGGCGTTGAAGGGCTCGTCCACGTACTGGCGCAGGAGATGCGAGGAAAATACATCTGCGTCAATGCGGTTGCTCCTGGTCCCGTCGCGACAGACTTCTTCCTGCAAGGCAAGACGCCACAACAGATCGCCCAACTGGCCAATATGGCTCCGCTGGAGCGACTTGGCGAACCCGGGGATATTGCCGGTGTTGTTTCCTTCTTACTGGGTCCGGACGGTGGTTGGATCCACGGCCAGGTGCTCCGAGCAAACGGTGGATTTGCCTAAGGCAGAGCGATTGTTTCTTTAGACACATGGTTATGCCAGACAGGAAATGGAGACATATGGAGCAAGTGGCAATCATTACAGGCGCTGCACGTGGAATCGGACTTTCCATAGCTGAACGGCTTGCCCGAGACGGATTCTCTGTCGTGCTCAGCGGCTTACCCAATGATCCAGACCTCGATCAAGCAACCCTGCAAGTAGCGTCGCATGGAGTCAGGGTCACGCAGATTGCGGCAGACGTGACTAAGGACAAAGACGTTCGTGCGCTATTCACGAAGACTTTGCGTGAATTCGGTGGAATCGATGTAGTGGTGCATAACGCGGGATTCATGCAGCCTGCCGCCATATCAACGGATTCAGCATCGCTGGAATCGTTTGATCGGACAATCAGAGTGAACCTTCGGGGAACGTTTCTCGTACTGGCACAGGCTGCCAAATACGTTCGGGAACGTGGCCGCATCGCAGTGATGTCCAGCAGCGTGATCGCGAGGCCCGGACCGGGCTATGGTGCATACCTTTCGTCCAAAGCTGCGATCGATGGCCTCATGCGCGTGACGGCAAATGAATTGCGGGGACGAAACATCAGCGTGAATGCCATTGCTCCGGGACCCGTTGCCACTGAGTTCTTCCTTCAATGGAAGAGTTCCGAAGAAGTCGACGCAATCAAGCGTCTCTCGCCCTTCGAACGTCTAGGTGAGCCCGAAGATGTCGCAGCAATCGCGTCGTTCCTTGCGGGCCCAGATGGAGCGTGGATCAATGGGCAGAGCGTGCGAACGAACGGTGGGTTTGCCTGAGCCGCCGAAGACAAGAGCAGTAAGCAAAGGAGAAAGAATTGATGACAATTACGAATCACGACACGCCCGATGAACGACAGTTGCTCGAAAACTTCTATCGGGCATTTGCGGAAAACAACCTGGAGTTGCTCAAGTCGGTTGTCACCCCGGACTGGCAGGATATTCCGCTCTCCCCAGGACAGGGCCCCGGACCAGAAGGGATTGCTCCAATGCTTGGCTATTTCTCGGCGGCGTTCCCCGACATGGAAATTCTCATCCACGAGATCTTCGGGGGCGGTGAACGTGTCGGAGTGCGTGCCGAAATCAGGGGAACGCATCGCGCGGAGTTCTTTGGCATCGAGCCGACGAACAAGAGCGTCTCGATTGCTCTCCATGAGTTCCACTACATCCGCGACGGCAAGATCACGCATACATGGCATCTCGAGGATTGGTTCGGAATGCTGAATCAAGTTGGGGCCTGGCCTCTTAAGTAGCGAACTAGCTCAGAAAGGACCGAGGATGAAAGCAGTTATTGCAGCGAACTATGGCAGGTTGGATCAGGTGGCGGTGCAGGAGGCAGATGCTCCGCAAGTTAAGACAGGCGAGGTTCTCGTGGAGATACTCGCGGCCAGCGTCAACCCTCTCGATATCAAGCTCGTTAGCGGGGCGATGCAAGGCTATTTCCCTTTGGAGCTGCCGTTCATCGTCGGTACGGACTTCGCTGGTGTCGTGGCCGAAAGTGCAGGGCAGATCGAGAAGGGCCAGAGAGTGTTCGGACGGCTGGAGCCTCTCCCTGTGGACGGTAACAAGTTCGGTAGAACAGGAGCTTTCGCACAATTCGCAAACGTCCCAGTCGCTTCGCTGACTGGAGTGCCGGATGCCCTCTCCACCGAGACTGCCGCTGCCCTGCCCACAGCAGCAGGTACAGCCTGGCAGGCGATTCATGAAGCAGGCAAGGTTGAACAGGGTCAGACTGTGCTGATTCACGGCGGCGCTGGCGGTGTTGGAGGCTTCGCAGTTCAATTTGCTCACCGCGTCGGTGCCCATGTGATCGCCACAGCTTCAGGTGCCAATCTGGACTATGTTCAGAAGCTCGGCGCATCAACCGTCATTGACTATCGCAATCAGGATTTCGCGAGTGTTGTTCAAGGAGTCGATCTCGTTTTGGATACGGTCGGCGGCGACACGCTGGAAAGGTCTTTCGGCGTACTACGACGGGGGGGCCTGCTTCTTTCAACCGTCCAACCGCCCGACGAGAGTAAGGCTACGTCTTTTGGCGTGACGGCGAGCTTCGTCTTCCACACAACGAGCGGCGAGAGGCTGCATCAGATTGCCCAGCACGTTGCGGAAGGATACGTACATGTTGAGATTGCGAGCGTATTCCCTCTCCAAGACTCAGTAGCCGCACTACAGCAGGTTGCAACAGGACGGACAAAGGGCAAGGTTCTCATCTCGATTTCCTGAGAGCTGTGTCGTCTATATCCGAAATGGGACATCTTGTTGCTTCTCAAGAATTGGATAAACCGGAGACGCTCTTCTCATCATTTACTCGGGCCGGCGGGAAGAGCGCCCATCGGCACAAATCTTCAGGATGGGTTGGTCGTGAGATTAGAATCATGTCCTCCAACAACGCAAACAGCATTCCAGTCCGCCTGCAACCAGTTCAGAGCAGCCATCGATACGTGGCTCGGCAACCAATACTTTCCGCGAATGAGCAACTCATAGGCTACGAGCTTCTCTTCCGTTCGGGGATCGAGAATCATTTTCAGAATAGTAGCCAGGATGGTGCGTCCTGTGCCGTGATAGATACAGTGGCCCTGATGGGATTGGAAAGACTGTGTGGCAAGGGCCTCGCTTTTATTAATTGCACGAGAGGAACTCTACTCTGCGAATACATCGCTCTCTTACCGGCAGATCAAATCGTTATTGAAGTTCTCGAAACCGTTATTCCTGAACCCGACGTGATACAAGTTTGCCGTCAGTTGAAATCTGTGGGCTACCGGGTCGCGCTGGACGATTTCACACCGAATGATCCACGAGAAGTCATGGCTGATGTGGCTGATTTCATTAAGGTCGACCTCAAGCAGACTTCTTTTGCCGACGCTGCGGATATCGTGCATCGGTTTGGCCATGCATCGTGCCAGATGCTGGCGGAAAAAGTCGAAACCAGGCAGGAATTTACTCGCGCAAAAGAAATGGGCTTTCAACTTTTCCAGGGCTACTTCTTTCAGAAACCACAAATCATGCGCCAAGGACGCCGATCTCAAATCGAGCGTCCTACATCCAACAGCTGAAGGCAGTGTCAAAGCCGGAGCTAATCTGGCGTGAAGTTGAGGAAGGACTCACGCGGGATGCAACACTCTGTTTTAGACTTTTCCGTTTCATTGATTCAGCGGGACTGCCCTACCGCATGCGGTACGGTCGCTCCATCTGCGTTGATGATTTCAAGACGGGACAGGGCTTCCTGCTGACGAAGTCCGATTATGTCCATCGAACTTGGCCTGTGCCTCTTCTATCGAGGCCTGATGTTCAATCGACCATTTATAAAGAGCCGCAAATGGCTCCCGCAGAGATTGTCCCAAGGGCGTAAGCGAATACTCGACGGCCACCGGTGAAACAGGAATCACACGACGGGCCACAAGTCCGCTACGTTCAAGACGCCGCAGTGATTCGGTGAGGGCCTTCTGTGTGATCCCGTCGAGATTCCTCCTTAGAGCGTTGAACCGCTGCGGCTTTTCACAAAGAAAAGTCAGGATCATCACTGACCACTTGTTCGCCACCTGTTCGAGGATGGCTCGAACAGAGGCTGGGGAATGCGCGGTCTGGCTTTTTGTAGCGGTCATTGGTTTCCTCGCGTATACCTGGTCTACTACCAGTACCTAATTGACACCAAGTATATGCGATATACCATCACTGCAGAGGGAGATGAATCATGCAGCTGAATGGAAAGATCGCATTGATAACGGGTGGCGGGAGTGGGCTTGGCTTCGCCATTGCAAAGCGCTTTATTGCAGAAGGAGCGCGGGTTTTCATCGTAGGCCGACGCCAAGCGGAGTTGGAGACAGCAGCGCAGCTGCTCGGAACCAACGCACAGGCAATTCAAGGCGACCTAACGCTTGTCGGAGATCTGGAACGGGTGTATGAGGCGATCACCAAGGATGCCGGGAGGCTAGATGTCGTGGTGGCGAATTCAGGGGTGGGCGGAGCCAGCCCGCTCGATGGAATCACTGGCGAACACTTCGATACGATTTTCGATCTGAACGCACGCGCGACGCTGTTCACGGTGCAGAAGGCGCTCCCGCTAATGACAACCGGGGGTTCTATCATCCTGGTTGGGTCGGTTGCTGGCTCTGCAGGGCTGCCCGCGCACACGGCTTACAGCGCATCCAAGGCGGTGGTGCGTTCTTTCGCACGTACATGGACCAGTGAACTCGCGCCGCGTGGTATTCGTGTCAACACCATCAGCCCTGGGCCGATTGATGCAGGAATGATGGAGGGAGCTCCCGACGCTATGCGAGATTTCTTTATCAGCAGAATTCCGCTGGGCCGGTTGGGCAAGCCGGAAGAGGTTGCCGCGGCCACCCTGTTCCTTGCCTCAGATCAAAGCAGCTTCATCAGTGGAGCGGAACTTGTAGTGGATGGCGGCATGACCCAGGTTTGATCGGATCAGACAAGCGCCTGGAAATGAATGGGAGAGAAACCCTCCGGGAAGGCAGCTATCCGCCCGGCAAGACAAGTCGTCGGCGGATCGATTGTCACAGGTGCGCTATCGACCAATGCAATGAAGAAAGAAGCACTTGAGCATTAACCATTAGCTGCGCTGCCCTTGGTCACGTTTCCGATACTGAGCGATGCGCCCCAACCATTCGTCCATCAATCCACGCTCCATAGGGGTAAGTGCATCGGTCTCATCTAACCGTGCTCGCAATGAGACAGCGATCACAGTGACTGTCGGAGTTTTTACGACGGGTACTTTGGACGTGATCGATGCGAACGCAGCATCGCGGGCAATCGCAGATAGGGACATGTCCCTTTGTCGCTCCGGGAGGTTCAGTAACGTGAATACCAGTCCGGTAACGGATGACTGCAGAAGCTGCGCTGCTCTGGTTTCGTCTATGCGGAGGCGGCCGGATGCAGCAATCCGAGAAATCTGGTGCTGTACGCGACGGTATGCCTCAAGAGCGGCGCCGGATGCCGATCGCCCATCTGCGTACATGAGCCGATAGAGCGCCGGATTGGACAAACCGAACTCGACGTGCAGATCCCATCCTCGCCATAGTGCGGCAATTGGATCGCCAGGATCGGGACTTGCCGGCTTGCTGGCCAGATAGGCGGCAAAGCCGAACTCCACGAGAGCGTCGAGCAGGGCGGTTTTGTCTCGGAAAAACCGGTAAAGAGCCGGTGTCTGGACGCCGGCAGCCTCCGCGACTGCGCGGGTTGTAACCGCCTCCGACCCTCCGGCAGAAAGCAACTCGGAGGCAGCCGAGAGTATCCGTTGCCGCAGATCCGACTGCGAGACGGGCTTCTTTAGCGCAGACCCCTGCGCCTTCACGTTGCGTTTCGGAGCGCTCATTTATCTATTGTCGCCTCCGAGGCAAATTTTGAATCAATATCGCTGTTACCGCAATCTATGGTAACACTGATACTATCGGCGAACGCTTCAAGTGAGTCGCCCCGGAGGATTGTGGAATGGCAAAGACGTTTGATCGAAACTCAACAACTGATGACGTACTCGAAGGCATTGATCTCCACGGAAAGCGCGTCTTCATCACGGGTGTCTCTGCCGGCCTCGGTCTCGAAACCGCACGTACGCTCGTGGCTCATGGCGCTGCTGTGATCGGCACAGCACGCGATCTGGAGAAGGGCGAGCGCGGGACAAAGGTGATTCGCGATGCAGCGGAACAGAGTGGCGGCAGCTTTGAGATTTTGCCGATGGACCTGGCCGACCTGTCCTCGGTGCGATCGGTGGCTGATTCTCTGGTTGCACGGAACGAGCCGCTCGATCTCGTCATTGCCAATGCGGGCATCATGGCGACACCGTTTGGACACACCAAGGATGGCTTCGAGCTTCAATTTGGCACCAACGTTCTCGGACACTATGTCCTTGTGAACAGGCTGGCGCCGCTAATGCGCGAAGGAGCCAGACTGATTGTCCTTTCGTCGAACGGCCACCGCATGGCCGACATCGATTTGAATGATCCTAATTTTGAGCAGTCAACCTACTACCCGTGGACCGCGTATGGCCGCTCCAAAACGGGGGATGCTCTGCTTGCCGTAGCATTCGATAACCGACACAAGGAACGCGGCGTGAGGGCGGCGAGTGTTCACCCCGGCGGAATCCACACGGAACTCACTCGCCATATCGATCCGGCAGAGTTTCGAGCGACCTTCGCAGCGATGCACGAGCAGCACCTCGCTCTCGGGAATCCCCCCTTTCAAGGAAAGTCGATTCCACAAGGTGCAGCGACAACGGTGTGGGCGGCCGTCGTGGCAGATGCCGAAACAATTGGCGGACGCTATTGCGAGGATTGCAGTGTTGCCAATGTTCTGTCGGACGATGTGCAAGTCAGCCCGTTTAGCCCAGGGGTTCGCAGCTATGCCCTCAATCCTGACCACGCTGAGGAACTGTGGGCAAAAGCTGGAGAACTGGTGGGAGAACACTACTAATGGGAGTGGCCCCGTAGATAGAAGTGGAGCTTCGAATTCGACCCCGCAACGCTTCAATACGGTATGACGGACTGCCATCGCAATAGGGCCATTCGTGCAATCGAATGCAGGTCACCAAGGAAAGATGAGCTCGGTCTTGAATATTCTGCATATTGACTCAAGCATCTCTGGAGAGAAGTCTGTAAGCCGAGCATTGACCGAGGCCGTAGTGGCGAGGCTGAAGACTCTGCATCCTGAAGCCGGGTACGTCTATCGCGACCTCGCTCAGGAACCGCCAAATCACTACACCGCAACGGCCCGGCATCGCCGGAGGCTGTCGGAACTCAGCAATTCGCAAAGGGCGGAGCTGTCGCTTGCGCAGGAACTAATCGATGAATTCCGAAAGGCAGATGTGGTTATCGTGGGTGCTCCGATGTACAACCTGGGCGTTCCGTCGCAACTCAAAGCGTGGATCGATCACCTTGTCGTCCCCGGTGTCACGTTTGGCTTCGGACCGAATGGCCCGATGAAACTTCTCGGTAACAAGCGGATCATCGCTGTTAGTACACGCGGCATGTCGTTTGCGCCAGGAACATCGTGGGAGCGTTTCGACTATCAGGAAGCGTTCCTACGAGACATGTTCCAGTTCCTGGGAATCAGCGACTTCACGGTTGTGCGCGCCGAGGGCGTTGGTTCTCCGGATAGGCGCGAAGCCGTTCTACGACAGGCCTATGCGCAGATTGGGCAGCTCGGCTGAACGCCTCGAATGCGGCTGACAGATCTTGAATGATTGCATCCGGTTCATCGGCGTAACGACTGCCGCTCCTTCAGGCAGAGATGCATTCTTCAAGAAGCGCGCCTTTTTGATGAATCCTGCATTGAGGGCAATTCCTTTATGGACTTCCTCCGTGATGTTGCTTCCGACTTCACTTTACGTAACGTCAGTCACAGGCAGACGCAGGCTACCAGAATCAGAGTGTCTCCGCAGTGCTTGCAAGGAAGCGCTTTTGAAGTTGAACGACGCAGCAACAAAAACCTGTGTGTGAAGAAAACCAGTCGAGATGGGCTTAGGGGCGTCAACGCTTCTCCATCAAAAGGTCCAAGGTGCGCCGCAGGCAGCAGAGGGGAAAGTCCAGAAGGGGGAACGTCTTCTGGCGCGCAGCCGGCGAGTGGAGGCCGGACAAAAGGCGGGATGAGGGCCGGGAGAAACCGAAGAGGGTTCTCCCGCCACGATTTAGAAGCGGAGCGAGAGACAAAACGGCCCCGGACGAATCCGGGGCCAGAGTGGACGGAGTTAGGCCGCTTTCTGCTTCTTGGCAGTTGTCTTTTTCTGGCCTAGTTTGACGAGGGCGGGTGCTGCCTTCGGCTTCCTAGCTTTCTTCGGTTTGGCGATGGGTGGAGCGAATAGGGCCTCGGCTTCGGAAAGCAGGTCGGTGTCGGTGTCGCGAGGCAAGGCCAGGTGATCGGTCAACGCAAGACGCAGGGCAAAGCTGGTTAGCTTTTCGTCTGCGGTCGTGTTGAGCGCGGAAAGCACAAGCTCCTGCTCGGTCTGTTCGTGATCTTCGTCGTCCCCGGCGAAGTGGCTGGCGACTTCCTCAAGGAAGCTATAGGGGTCGATGTAGACCACCAATCGCAGGAACAACCGAAGTTGCGTTGCCGTGAACACGGCGGGAGTCTGTTCGAGGATGCGGTCGAAGGTGGCAAGACGTGCCTTGCGTTGATTTTCGCGGCGGGCTTGTTCGGCTTCGTACTCCTTCTGTTGGCGTTCGGACTCGGCTTTGCGCTCTTCCTCTTTGCGCTCCTGTTCGGCTCTGTACTCGGCCATCCGCTCCTCGTGCTCGGCCTCGCGCTGTGCTGCCTCTTCCTCCGTCTCCTGTGCGGCAGCGGGTGCCATGATGGGAGGCGGGTCGGCGGCGACGCGGGCGGCTTCGCGCGGGTTGTGTACCGGGCAATCGGGGTCAACGCAGACTGTCAGTGTGCGTCCGGCATGTTTGCCGAACACGATGAGGGCAGATTTGGTGTGACTGCATGGCGGCTCGGCGTCCGGGTTGTCGGGGATGTCGAGTTCGCGGTACTGGTGTTTTTGCAAGGCTCCGGGGTGCTGCTCCTTCGGCGCTCTCCATGCCGTTTCGATGGTGACAAGCTCAGGCCGCGCGCTAATCTCGCGGTCGATGTGCGCCGTCACCTTCCCTTGGAAGCATGGCGCGTCAAGGCATTATGTGGAATCTGAGCAACTGGCAAGTATTTTCCGCCGGATCGTTGCCGCCGCGCATCCTGGGGGAGACGAAATGGAACTTAATGGAACTCCCGTTTCGCATGACCTTCGTCGCCACCCAGAGATCATCTGTTGGCGGAATGACTTCCGAGCCGACTACAATCTGCCCGGAACATCATATTGCGGAGTTCATTCACGAATGTTGTCGTGAGGTCCCCATAAATCACCCTAATAGTCGTATCGCCCGTCACGACATTTCAAACACCACCACCAATAGGGAGGTATCAGCACTTACGTATCAAGACAAGATCGCTACCTGAGACGAGCACCCTACTATCGCCCTTACTCTGCCACTGCCGTTCACTCCGCCCGCAAAGCCACCATAGGATCAACCGACGCCGCACGTCGCGCCGGAATGAAACTCGCCAGGAACGCAATCCCAAGGAACAGCAACACGGCTAACGCCAGAGTCCCCCGGTCATGCGCCGTAACCCCATAAAGAGTCGCCGTTATCAGCTTCGTAAGCACCTGAGAAGCGATCAAGCCAATTGCAGCTCCACTCACAGCCATCACCTCGCCCTCGCGAAGGACTGCCAATAGGATGCGCCTACGTTGCGCCCCCAGCGCAATCCGCAATCCGATCTCATGCGTTCGCTGAGTCACCGTGTAAGCAATGACCCCATACAGTCCAACGAATGCCAGGCACCCTGCAAGCATTGCAAAGAACCCTAGCGCAAACATCTCAAACCGCACCAGCGACTGGTTATCATCCAGCCGTTCCTTCATCGTCTTCATGTCATAGATCGGTTGCGAAGGATCAATAGCCGCCACAACACTTCGCACCAACGGAGCCAGGATACTCGCCCTTTCCTCACTACTCAGCACAAAGGTCATATAAGTCCAATCGCGTTGAGTGTAGGGAACGTAAAACTGCGCTAACGCTTCACTTCGCGGACCAAACCGTCGACTCTCGCCAACCACCCCGATCACTGTCGGGTTCTGTTCACAAAAGAATGCGCAGTGAATCGTATGTCCCAGCGGATTCTGATTCGGCCATAATTTCTCCGCCAGATCACGGGTGACAATCACAACCGCATTACTCGTCTTCGTGTCACGCTCATTGAAGTCGCGGCCCTCAATCAATGGCGTCCCGATCGTTCTGAAGTATCCGCTGCTGATAATACGCGGGGCTGCTGTTTGCCGCCCAGTTTTGGTACCGTCCGGTTGAACAGGGAACTCCATATCAGCCCGTGTATCCAGCGGAAGCGTACTGACCGCGGCAGCGGACTTCACTCCAGGTAATTGACCTAAGCGTCCAAGAGCATTCGTATAGAACTGTGCCAACGCGGGCGTTGTCTTCTCCACCGCGTATGGCGCGCCATGCAAGGATATCGAAAAGCTCAAAACACTGCGCGTCTCATAACCCAGCGGAACCCGATTCAGATTCACTATCGTTCTCATCATCAGCCCCGCTCCAATGAGCAGTACAAAGGCCGTCGCGATTTCCCCGGCAACCAAAATCTTCCTCAGCCGCGCGCCCGACTTAGACACTCGCCAGACCCCGGCCTTCAACGCCGTTGCCGGGTCTTCATGACTCGCCTGCCAGGCGGGAATCATGCCGAACGCAAGGCCCGTCAGTGCCGCGATCAAGCCTGTAAAGATCAGTACTCCGGTATCAATCGCTGGCCGCGGAAAGTTCTCCAATGCTGCAGGCTTGAACACGTAAAGCAACTGTAACGCCAACTTCGCAAATAGAATTCCAATCGCAGCCCCCGCCAACGCAAGGGTCACCGACTCGATCAACTGTTGTCGCACCAACCGCCCTCGCGCAGCACCTAACGCAGCCCTCAAAGCAAACTCCGCCCTGCGCTGAGCAGTGCGTACCAGAGTAAGTCCAGCGATGTTTGCGCACGCGATCAGCAGCACCAACGTCACGGCCCCGCTTAGCAAAAGAAGTGAACTCCGGATAGATTTGGTTAGCTTGCCTGCAATAGGACTAAGCACTGGTATCTGATCTTCCGCCATTTTCTGATTACCATTGCGATTCTGAGCACGAGCCGTGAATTCTGCGCGCATCTGTTCTGGCGTCACGCCATCGCGCATCCGTACAATCACCCACGTCATGTATGCCCCGCCCTCGCGCAAAAAGGTATTCTCGTCAAATATCGTTGGCGTCCAGACATCAGTATTAGAGGGAAAATCCATCGTCTTCGGCATCACGCCAATCACTTTGAACGTCTGCCCATTCAGCGTGATCGTCTTACCTAACGCAGAAGTCTCACCGTGGAATTTGCTGTGCCAGAGTCGGTCGCTGATCACCGCTACCGCGTCGTTTCCCGGAACGTCGTCGCTCGCCTGAAACGCACGGCCAAGCCAAGATTTAACCCCAAGCACATCGAAGAAACGCGCGCTCGTCTCCGAGGCTTGCAGCCGTTGTGAACCATTAGATTCATAGCTGAAGTTGACACCGCCTGAGGAGTACATCGAAGCCGCCTCAATCGTCTTAAAGCTCGCAGCCTGCGCGTTGAAAGCACTCTCATAATTCTTGGAACTCATGTCGGGCGCTAGCCCATCTCTATAGAAGTTATCCAGGTCGAATACGCGGGCCGGCTCATCGAAGGGCAACTGTCGCAGAAGAGTCGCATGCACTAAGGTAAACACCGCCGTGTTCGCTCCAATTGCAAGTCCAATCGTCAATACCGCCGTAATGCTGTAAGTAGGCGAGTTGCGCAACTTTCGCACGGCGTATCGCGCGTCCGCCCAGACGCTTTCAATCGTGACCGCAGCGTCCGAACGATGCGTCCGTTCCTTGATAAGAGTCGTGTTGCCAAACCGCAGCATCGCATCGCGGCGCGCTTCCGCAAGCGTCATCCCACGCGTCACGTTATCCTCAATGCGCAGCTCAAGATGCGCGAGGATTTCGGCATTGATCTCACTCTCGACGGCGTCACGACGGAAGAGATTTTGAATACGGCGCATCAGAGACATTCAGCACCTCAAACCAACATGCTCTTAAATAAAAACGCACAAACGACTCATGCATAAGACTGAATCGCGCGAATTCCCTTCACTAGGTACTCAAAGCTCTCCTCCGCCGCAAGCAACTGCTTACGCCCCTGAGCCGTAAGCTTGTAGAACTTCGCCTTGCGATTCGTCTCCGTCATTGCCCACTCGGAGCTGATCCACCCACTCTGCTCCATTCGATGCAGCGCCGGGTAAAGAGAACCCTCTTCAACCTGCAGCAGCTCCGCAGAAGCCCGCTGAATATGCAACACAATCCCATACCCATGCAGTTCTCTCATCTGCGCAAGAGTCTTCAATACCAGTAGATCCATCGTGCCCTGCAGATCGTTCTTAGCCATTCGATACACCTGCACCGCTCAATCTGATGAACGATACGCCTAGTTGTATAGGGGTGTCAATACGCGCCGTAACTTTACTCGGAAGCCTGCTTCTCATCTTGATGAGGCCAGCTCAATGAAGGGTAATTTGCGTATTCTGAGTATGCAGGGTGGATTTCCATGACCAGTTCTTCGACGTGATACGCCTACCCTTCCCGAATCGTCCCACGGAGAGTCGTCATACTACTTCAGATCTTTACTATCGAGACGTTCTCAATCTTGTAGGACCGCGACATTTAACGTCGGCCTTACGGTTGTAATTTGCACGAGGCCCGTAGAGATCCGCCGTGTCGGGCCAGCAGGTGTTGGTACATCCGCTAGTTTGAGCAGCAGCTTTTCGTAGGCGGAAATGCCGTCCTCGACGGCGGCCTGTTCTGCCTCACCGAGCGGGATTTCCTGCAGCAAACGCAGCAAGTGTTCTTTGCCTTCCAGCAACAAAGCGGCGGTAGAGTCCTTCGGCATGTAGAAATCGCACTTCGCACAGGCCATGCGATGTGGACACTGTTCAAAGAAATCGTAGGTGCAGTAGCCGTGTCCGAGATCATAGAACTTCCACGGCTCACTTAAGGTCACGCCAGCGCGAACCGCGTCCTGGTCGATCAGGACTTCGATGGCGCGAAGGTTGCGGGCAAAGTAGCCGGCGTCGGCATACGACTTGGCCAACTTGAGCGGAGTGATCTTAGCATAGTGCTGGGTTGCGGATGGGCTGGCATGGCCAAGCCATTCCTGCAACTCGAAGAGCGTCATGGGCTCTTTCGCGTTGAAGAGTTGTGAAGCGATGGTCGAGCGCGCACGATGCGTGGTGATGTTGCCGCGAACGTCGGCGAGCGGAACGCCAGCCTTTTTGCAGAGCAGCGGGATGAGGGTCCTGTTTATGTATGTCTTGCCTATGGCCGTGTTCCGAATCAAGAAGAGGAAGGCGACGACCTCGCCAGTCTTCCAATCCGGTAGTTTTGTGCCTTGGGGACGCACCTTCTCCCATGCGGAAATGGCCTCACCAACAAGGTGGTCAACCGGCTTGGTGAACGACTTTCCGGTTTTGTTGACCGGGACATCAAGCAAACAGACGGCATCGGCGGGAAGGAGTTCGCCTGTGCCTGGCACCGTGGCATCGTCCCGCTGCCAGCGTATGCAGCCTACCCGCAGACGGAGGATCTCGTTGTTGCGAAGGCCAGCGAAGAGCCAGATGACTGCGAGCGCTCCGCACATCTGAATTGGATAGCTGGTCGGACGCGGCCGACTACGCCGCGAGGGACCTTTATACGGAAGATCTTCTGCTACGAGATTTAGACCGGCCCATACGAGCTTGGCCCAGACATCGTCGGCGATCACGCGGGGGTTGGGGCCGATCAGTGCGGTCAGACTCTTCGGGGCGGTCAGATGCCGCATGGGATCGAACCTACGCGGAATAAGTTCCCACTCCTGTAGATCGCGAAAGAGAATGCGAAGCGAGCAGATGCGATCCGCCCGGGTGCCTGGCGCCAGCATCTTACCGCGGCTCTTGACATGCACCGGATCGACGCTGCACCAATCGCCGCCATGCCACTGGCAGACAACGGAGATGAACTCGGCGGCAAGATCGCGGGTCCAGTCGGCGGGTGACAGGACTGTTGGATGCGTCTGACCGAGCCACCGCCCGACGTTGAGCAGAAAGTAATAGCTCTTTGTTCTGGAACGCTTCGCATCCACGGAGCGGTCAAACCAGATGCGACAAAGCCGGACCCACTCCGCGGGCACACCAGTGGTAAGTGCGGGGGAAGACTTCTTGTCCAAGACCGGGCGCTTAATCTCCATCGCCTCGGGTATCGTACCCATGCTGGCCAACACGCGCGAAAAGGCAACAATACACCAGCTTCCGATCCGGCGCGGTCGACGCGCAATGGTAGCCTCAAGATGTTCGACCGTCAGTTGGCCGAGGTGGGGCGAGCGGATGAACAGCAAAGCCTCAAAAGCAGTTCGCATGACGTTGTTGCGTGTGCCAGCCTTCGCATATCCCCACTCCAGGAGCAACGCCTGCACACGTTCCGCCACGGTCTTCATGTACTCGCGGCCAAACACCTTGCGGGCGAGACACGAATAGACGAGGTGGTCGCTCTTGAGGCGGTGCAGGTCGGAGAATCCACAGATCAGGTAGGCAATCGCCAGGATGTGCTGACGTCCCGCTTGCCGTCGGTCTATGGAGTCGATCCATTCCTCGGAGCTCCATCCCCAAAAGGACAGCTTGCGCTCCGCCATCTCTCGAAGAAAAAACAGCAATACGTACTTACGCTGGTTGGGGATGATGCCGGTGTAGTCCAGAGCATCGTTCAATGGCTGCACCAGTCTCTTGAGCGACGGTCCGAAATCCATCGTTCGCCCATACCGATAGAAGCGATAGGCTTCTGCGTAGCGAGTCAGCACGTCCTCTTCGTCGGCGGTTAGCGTGCTGGAGCGATCGTATCGGTCCAGATCAAGCGGCCAAACCCACGGGCCGTCGTCGGCCTTCTTCGGCTTCTCCTTTTCCGGTCCCCACTGCGCTCGCGCGCACTTCTGGACGAGTTGCTTCCGTTCTGCAGTCGTCAATGTCTCGTACCATAGGCCGATGTTGTTATGCCATGGCTTGCCATCTCTTCGTACTCTCTTCTGCTTCACTGGCCCACCTCCGACAGCATCTGTGCGCGACGGGCATGGATCTGCGCCATGCTTGCCGCGAGCTTCAGAGATAGGTCGCGGCCACTGAGATGGATATAGAGCAATGTGGTCTGCACGCTGCGATGGCCGGCGAAACTGGCGATCTCATGAATGTCCCAACCGGCGCGGGCAAGGTCGGTCAAACAGAGGTGGCGAAGAGTGTGCGTCGAGAATCGCTCAATGCCAGCCCTGCGTGCAAGCTGCAGGACGATCTTCGACCAGCTCCATATCGAAATCGGCCTGGCGTAGTTACGGCGAGACTCAGACAGAAAGAGCGGACCACGCTTCTTGCCCAACGCTCGGCGGTGTTCGAGATACCGCAAAAGCAGCTCGCCACTTGAAGCGGAGTACGGAAGAACGCGCTCGCGATGTCCCTTGGTGCTCTCCGCGCGAATCCTGAGCATGCGCCGAGCCGGGTCAATGTCGCTGCTCTCAAGGCTGCAGAGTTCTTCGCGACGCAGCCCTGCATCATAGGCAAACGCCAACATGGTCCTGTTACGAATCGACTCCTGACGTGCTGAAGCAAGAATCGAATGCCAGTCCTCTTCGTTCGGTATCCAGGGAAGCTTATGATGCCGAGCAACCATGCCACGTCCACTGCCCGTCTGCGCCGCGGGGTTGTTCGGACGTACTCCTTCCTCCATCAGATAGGCATGGAACAGGCGAACTACTGTTAATAACTGCTGAACCGTAGCGTTGGACAACTTGCTCTCGCCACCGTGCAACGCAGCGAGATAAAGACCCAAATCGCCACGGGTTGCAGAGATGGATGCGACGCAACGTACCTTCAGAAAAGCTAGATACCGCTCCAAAGCCCGTGAGTAGGCGTCCAGTGTGTTGAGAGCCAGGCCTCGATGCGACTGCAACGTGAGCCACGAGCTGGCATGAGGGTCCGCCGCAACCAGCGGGCAACGGTCCCAACGGATAGGATGGACAACGAACTCAAATGGCAAGTAGACCTCCTTCTGGAGATCAAATAAGAACAGATACGGCGGTGCGAAGGGTGTCAGGATGCGCGGCGGCAACGATCCGGCAGAAAATACTTGCGGTTGCTCAGATTCCACATAACTTACACTGGTCACCCTGCACGTCGGCAAACAGACTGGTATTGAAACCGCTGCGCCGTGGGCAGGTGACGCAGGCTCCGGCAGTTGAGTTCAGGGTTGGGTCTTCGCGGTCGAAGGGAGCGTCGGCAAGGTTCAAATAAAGGTTGGTCTGAATCCACGCGCTGAGGTGCCTGGCCGGAAGCAGGTGAGCTTCCTTGTCCTGCCAGTCCTTGCGCCAGCAGTTGTCGAACGCGTCGGCCTGATGCTCTTGCGGTAGACGCGCAATCAACGCTGCATGGCTGGCGGTGATGCGCTCTTGCTGGAATGCCTCTGCTACTGCGGGGATAAGCTGCAACAGACTCAGCCTCGCATAGATGTGGCTGGCACTCTTGCCGGATTTCTCGACCAACGCGGCAACGTCGTAGCTCGGAAGGTCAAGCAAGCTCTGAAAGCCTTGTGCCTCTTCGTAGGGGTGTACGTCTTCACGCTGCGAGTTCTCGACTTATCTTTAGTCCTTCAGAAGCAGTCCATGACGTCTACGACGTGACATTTCAGTACGTCGTGGAATCGTTAACTGTAGAACGTCTATGACGTGCATTTGTAAGTGAAGTTCTCTGCTTGCCGGAGGAAGGTAGCCCGCGTTGGCGCAGTGAGCGTAGCGAACTGCGCCAATGCGGGCTGGCGCCCAACCTCTGGGGGTAGATGTGGTTAAAGTGCAACGAATCATCATGGTGGATAGCCATGAACGCAGTTGGATCGTCCTGGATGCGAGTGGGAGGCCCGTTGCGGAAGTCAATGAATACCTGCTGTACCTTCACCAGCTCGGGCGATCACCGAATACGGTCAGGGCCTATGCTCATCACCTTCAGCTCTTCCACGCGTTCTTGATGGACACGCGCCGCGACTGGAGGAAGCTGGTTCTTACCGACCTGGCTACGTTCGTGGGCTGGTTACGTCTGCACTCGACGAAGGCCCAACAGCCGCGTTCCGACTCGACCATCAACGTCGTGCTGGCAGCAGTGGGATCGTTCTATGAGTATCAAGACCGGCTAGGTGTAGAGACGGAGATCAGCCGTTCACGCCGCTTCGGAGCGAAGAGTTCTTACAAGCCGTTCCTTCACCACATCAACCGGGCACAATCTCTGCGACATGCTGTGATGCGTGTGAAAACAACGAAGCGGTTGCCTAAAGTCGTTAGCGCCGCCGATGTTCAGCGGTTGCTGGATGCCTGCGTCCATCTTCGGGATCGCTTGCTGTTGTGCCTGCTCTATGAAGGCGGCATGCGCATCGGCCAGGTACTTGGCTTGCGACACGCGGACATCCGTTCGTTCGATGGCGAGATCGAAATCGTCCCGCGCACCAATCTGAACGGGGCGCGCGCAAAGTCGCGCACCGCCTATGTTGTTCACGTCTCCAAAGAGGCGATGACGCTATATGCAGACTACCTTGTACACGAGTGCCGAGAAACCACGCACGACTATGTGTTCGTGAACTGGTGGGGCGGCCGCATCGGGGCTCCGATGAACTATGCCACCGTCATCGACCTGTTCCGTGCGCTCGGAAGACGAACGGGGGTGCGTGTGACACCACATATGTTCCGGCACACTCATGCAACCGAGCTGCTGCGATCTGGCTGGGATGCGGCCTATGTGCAGAAGCGGCTGGGGCACGCCCATATCCAAACCACGACGAGCATCTACGCACATCTGTCCGGTGAAGACATGGGAGCAGCGTACAGCCGCTACCTGCGGGAGCGTGAACGATGAGCCGACGGAGTGCGGAGTGGAATCGCGCCAAGCAACACCGGCTTCTTACCCAGCTAGGCAGCTTCTGGGCGGAAGATGTCTGGGACATGCAAAGCTGCCCGGTGCAGGGCCTATCGGTAAAAGCAAACCAACGCCGTCTCCGCTTCGGATGCAAGTCGCAAACGATCAATGGAGAGCTCAAATATGCGTTCTCGAAGAAGTTCGCCGAAGGCCAGTGGACCAGCACGCAAGAGCTGACGAAGGTCCATCTGTTGGTTAAGTGGCTCAATGGCCTGAAGCATCTTCCTGTGTCGCTGATGGAGCGCGACCTGGAATGGTGGAGGCGTTCGTACACGGCCTATCTTCGACGCTGCGGGATGTATCGCACGGGCACAACCCGTCGAATGGATAAGAGTCAACAGCCGCGCGTGACGCCGCGCGACAGCGCGTATGTGAGCACTCTGCGGCAGGCATACCTTGTTCTGAGGGACGCGTATGATGACCGACCTGAGCAGGAAAAGGACATCTGGAATCTGCAACGCGTGTCGATGCTGAACAACCCGACGATATCGACGGGACCGCTGAACTTCCTGAACATCAGACAGCCTTGGCTTCGAGCGGCGGCAAAGTCGCATCTTGCCTACAGTCTCACGATCTATGCGGAGGGAACGTGTAGGACACGGCTGCAATCTCTGGTCTGCTTTTCGGAGTTCCTCGCTGCCGACAAGCCTCACGCCACGGCGCGTTCGATCACTCGTCCACGGCTGTTGCGGTATCTGAGCTACCTTCCGAGTCGGGTGTGTACCGGCGCGAGAAAGAACCACGTCATCAACCTGCGGACGTTCTTGGAAATGGCTCATCGCGAGCGGTGGTTGCCGGTTGGTCCTGAGCGGCTGATCCACGACGAAGAGGTTCCGCAGCCAATGAAGCATCAGCCACGTTATATCCCTTCGACGGTGCTTGACCAACTGAATCAGCACCTTCATGGTCTGAGGCCATCGTGGATGCGAAAGGTGCTCATCCTGCAGGAGTGCGGTATGCGCATCAGCGAATTACTGCTGCTCTCACTGGACTGTCTCTCGCAGGACGCGCGTGGCGTCTACTATCTCCGCTACTTGCAAGGCAAGGTCAGACGAGAGAACGCAATCCCCGTATCGCAGGAGATAGCGCGCGTCGTGCAGGAGCAGCAAGCGTATGTTCGAGAACGTCAGCAAGGCTTCGACCTTCTGTTCCCGAGCGAACGAGGTCGTCCGATCCGACAGGCCAGCTTCGCCCAGGCCATCAATCAGTTCGCATACAACCATCGCATCATCGATGCGAATGGGAACCTCTTCCGCTTCCAGTCACACCAGTTCCGTCACACGGTAGGCACGCGGATGATCAATCTCGGCGTGCCTCACCACATCATCCAGCGCTACCTCGGGCACAAAGGCCCTGAGATGACCAACCGCTACGCTCACATCCACGACAGCACCATGCGGGAGAAACTCTCGGAATATCTTGCAGGCACGCTGGTCGACGTCAGTGGCCATAAGGTCGTGGAAGAGAGCGCCAACGACACGGCTGAGTTGCAGTGGTTCACCCGCAACGTGCTGGCGCAAGCTCTCACCAACGGCTACTGTGCGATCCCCACGGTGGCCGGCCCTTGCCCTCATCCGAACGCCTGTCTGAACTGCGCCCACTTCCGCACGGACATCACCTTCCTCGACGTCCATCGCGCCGAGCTGCGTGAAACCGAACGGGTCATCGCTAAAGCCGATGCCAACGGCTGGACGCGGCAAAGCGAGATGAACGCGCGCAAACGAACGAATCTGGTGAACATCATCACCGCTCTGGAGGAGACACATGCTTAGAAATACAGAAGGGCTGAAGCAAAGCGCGAAGCTCAGAACCTCCGCCGCTCTCAAGAAAGCACAAAGCACCATCCGTCAAATGCAGGCAGAAGAGATCCCGATCAACTTCCGCACGGTCGCGGCCAGTGCCGGTGTCTCGACCGCCTGGCTCTACAACACCAAACCTCTACGCGAACGAATCATGAAGCTGCGCACTGCCTCGAAGACGCCTGCACAGAACGATGCGACCCATCGACGGATCATCTCGCTGGATCGCGTCATCGCCACGTTGCGGCTTCGCATCAAGCAACTGGAGGCCAGCAACGACGAGCTAAAGGAACAACTCGAACGTGCCTATGGACAGCTTGCGATGCCTTCCTCAACTGACAAATCCGCACGTCGTGGACATATCCACGACGTGCAGACCCGCAAAAACAGAAAGAAAACGCTTGACCACTATAGATAATTCAATAAGCTGCCACTCAAGCGCCTGGGCATCCGTGAGTTCCTTGATGCGGGCGGGGAGTGAGAACTCTTCGGCAAGCTGTCCCGCTCGGAAGCGCCTTGCACCAGCAACGATCTCGAAGGCGTTGTCTTTGGGACGCACGACGATGGGCTGGATGAGTCCGCCTGACCGGATGGACTCGGCCAGCTCTTCCAGCTTCTTCTGGTCGAACGTCTTGCGTGGGTTGGTTTTGGATTCAAAAAGCTGGTCGATGGCGATGTATTGGAATTCGCTGCTGTTCTGCATGATGCGCTCCTTGGGCTGTGGTTGGTGGTTGGGGTTGTGAAGCGGACACGCTGCCCTGTCACCGCTTCGTAGGCGGGAAACTTGGGTTAGGCGTGTTGCTTTCGCTGCCGCTCGAAGGCATCGGCGAAGCCCTGCTGTCGCAGGTTCTTGTCCCACAGCTTGGCGAAGCGTTCATGCTCGGCGTGTAGCTGCGGGTGATAGCAGTAATGGGCATCGCGGATGAAGCGGCTCCACTGCTCAATGCCCGCGTAATCGTTGCGCCAATAGAACGGGTTCAGGTGTGCGCCCCCGGCAAAGCCAAGCTCGAAGCACATTTCGGGGTCGCGCACGGCATCGCCGTTCTGTTCTCCGTAATGACAGACAGAGAGGGCGGGAAGCCCGCATGGGCCGGACTCGTCGGTGGCCTCGATGACCAACGCCATATAAGGCGGGTTTTCGATGTGAAGATGTAGGCCGTGGTGCCAACCTCCGGCCTTTTGCAGAATGTCGAGAATGATTTTCATGCCGCAACCTCCGCGACTTCTTCGTCGTTGGCGCGGTCGATGGTATCGGTCTTTTCCTCGAAGGTTTGCCCGAGGATGCAATCGGCGGCTCGTTGTGCGTTCGCAGCAGCATGGACGATGAGGCGGTTATCCTCTTCCAGCTTGGAAATCCAGTTCTGGATGTAGGCAGTGGTGTTGCGGTCGGTGTGTTCGTTGGCAATGCCAGCGATAGCGCACATGAAGGCCGCGCCCATCTCGGCGACTAACTCTTCTTTGCTGTAAAGCTCATCCCCGAAGTGGTCGCCAAAGGTGCGGTTCAAGCGGCTTTCGTGGCCTGTGCTGTGGACTAACTCATGAAAGAGGGTGCTGTAGTAGTGGGCTGCATCCACAAAGCGGGAACGTGCGGGCATGTGTACGGAGTCGGTGCGCGGTCGATAGTAGGCGCGGTATTCGGTGGGGCTCGTCAGATGGAGTGCGGGTCGGCTCTCCCATCCGGTCACGATGGCTTCGCAGGTTTCGTCCTCGTCGATCTCTGGCGCGTTGGTGGGCTGCACGATCTCCGGCACGGTGAGACCGTCGCACTGCTCGACGTTGAAGACGGTGTAATGGCAGAGAACGAAGGGGGTGCGCTCGTCTTCGTCCGTCTTTGTGTCGTCCTTCCCGGCGTGGGGAAGCTGCTTGAAAAAGACGATGGGCGTTCCGCGTTCGCCTTTGCGGACATTGCCCTTTAGCTCCTGCGCCTGTTTGAAGGTGAGCCAGAATGGAGAGCTGAAGTCGCTCGACCAAAGCAAGAGGATGTTGATACCCCGGTACGGTTTGCCCGTATAGAAGTTGCGCGGGAAGGGGCCGCCCGTAAATCGCGGTGTGTTCCACGGCTTCTCCCACGGAATCACCCCGGCTTTGAGGCTGGAAATGATGCGGTCGGTAACGGTCTGATAGATACTCGGCCTGTTGCTGGTGTTTGCTTTCCTCATGGTTATTACTCCCCTCGCGGTTGCTGTTGCTTTTGCTTGTCCGCTCGCAAAGCGGCGGCATGGGACATGCCGGACGCCCAAGTGGCGAACGCGGGGGTAGCAAACGGAAAGGTCTTCGAGCGGAGCTTTTTGGGGGGACCGCGCGCAGCGTGGGGGAGCCAAAACCCGGAGGGCGAATGGCCTTGCAGAGCGCGGGGGGCAGCGCCCCCTAGAGAGGCCTGTTTTCCTTATTCAGCGTGCGTAGCACGGAGATCTATTGGGAGGGCGTTGCGGGAGGGAACGTCCCGCTGAGGTGGGTGACTCAGGACGCAGGGCGGCCAGAGGCAAGGGAGGAAACTCCCTCCCTTCCTAGTGCTAAGAAAGAGTTTTTGGAAATGTAGAAGAAGAATTAGCTAGGGATTGCGGGCGTGGTGTAGTCCTTCAAAACCTGTGGCTGTCCGCCTTCGTCGCGCGTCCACTTGGCTTCGAGTGTCATTTTGACGCCGAGACAGGCATTGAAGCTGGAACCGTCCTCGAAATCAATGATGATCTCCGGACCGTATCTGCCGTCTTCAAAGAGTGTGATAGACCGGACGACTTTTCCGGCAAGGTCGCTGCATTCAATCATGGGGATGTCCTCCCGGTGTGATGGAAATTACGTTAATGCAAGACTGCCCAAACTGGAACGGCTTTCGGTGAGAATTATCGCTCTTAATCGGCTATCCCCATAGTCATTTGCCGTTCTCTGGCACTGCGTCTGGGGCGGTTGATCGGAGGCTACGTTATACGCTGATCGGCCTCCGCAACTATTATACGCAGCGCGTAATATACTTGCGGTGCCACAGTGAGGTGTGGCGACATCCAAGACAAACAATCCGAAGAGCGATCCTTCCGTTGTCTTTGGTGAATTGTTACGCAAGCGACGAACAGAGCAAAAAATGAGCCAAGACGCTCTGGCGGCGAAGGCCGGATACGAGAGAGCGTTCATTAGTCTCATAGAACGCGGCAAGACCAACCCATCTCTACGTTCCATATTCGATATCTGCACTGCTTTGGATATCCGGCCCTCGGTCTTTCTCCGTCGGGTAGAGAAAGCGGCCAATTTTGAGTTGCCCACCTAAGACTGGCTGCTGCTAATCGAAGGCGATAACGCTCGCCCCACATCGGTTTCCTTCGGCCACACTTGTCTGCTCCCCGGTGGCGATAGAGCCGGTGTATTCTCGGATATCGGCGCATCTACGCTTACTTTCGTCTTGGACAAGCCAAAATGATCATTCAAGAGGTTCTGAAGGGCATCAGTGGTATTAGCGAGATCGACGTTAACCGTATCTTCGCAACGGGTATCCTCTGCAACTGGTGGCGGAACGTCGGTCAAATTTCGGCGGCTGAGATTCCCGTTCGACTGACTGACCGAAATCTTCAATGGCACCAGAATCGGTATGAAGACCCAGACCCTCTCGAAGGTAATGAGGAATTCAAAGAGCACACGCCATTCATCTCAACTACTGCCGGCAGCGTGGTACAGGATGCCTTCAACAACGTGAATCACCTGCAGCCAGCTTGGTGGCAAGCGCTGTATTTCGCTACAGATTTCTGGCAGGCAGATGGCTGGATTTTCTATTGTAGTGCTTGGATTTTGGGCAGAAAGGCCGTTGGGCATCAGGCCTTCGCAGAAGAGCTTCGGGAGCTCCACGTTTACACCGATTTCTCTCCGTACCAACCCGAAGGCGAGATCACGGCGAAAATACAAATTCCTATGGCACAGATTCAGCGCGCCGAGGAATGGAAGTTGATCGATATTCAAAGTGCCATCGCAAAAGGAAATATTCCTCTACCCGCTCGGACACTCGCCAACCCTCGCTTTATCGAGCCTGCAATTTACAGCAACGTGCGATCGGCGCTGGCGTGACCGGAGGCGAGCGTGAAAGAGATCGCTAAAGAACTGGGAATTGACATTGAATTAGTCGCACGAGACCTGGCGTTCTATCGCGGGGTTGGTACGGGGTATTTGTCGCACATCGGACAATATCTTGAGCGACGTAGTTGGGAACCGATCGCCTATGCCGCGACTGCTTTTAGAAGAGCTGCCTCCCACGCACTTCTTCTCGACGATGCCGGACTTGCCGCTGAACTGTTTGGAAATAGTGCTAAATGCTATGAGGCCTTGCATCGTCCGTACTCTGCGATGATGTGGACGCTCGCGCGGAACGTCGATTTGGCCTCAGCGTTTTCGGACAGGAGCGTATTCGAGTTCATCGCGAGCGAAGGCAGATATCAGTCTGAGGGATCGGGTCAGATGGCCTATTCGTTACTGGTCGAGAGTGTCACGAATTTGGAAGAGCAGCCGGTGGACAACCCGCAAGCGCGAACAAGGCGCCTTCGGACAGTGGCAAGCGAATTGAAAGCATTCTCTACCACGCCTCTCGGCATGATGGGAATCCCCATTGCCAGCTACCTTGGCTTGGCAACCTCAATGGAAGAAGGTGCAGACGCCAGCGAGACTGAATACCACCTATTGCCATTCCTGAATGCATATGAGGTTGCAATGTCTACGGCTCGTTCAAGAACCTATCACTGGCGACGGCTGCTGATGCCCTTTCACCCGGCTGAGCCCGACATCCTTGCGGTGTTTTCTGTCGCCAACCGATGGTTCAAACGTCGTCAAATCAACCTGACAGATTTCGTCCGGGGACGTACCGACTACCGTTTTGCATCGACATTCCTGGCAGCGGCTCTCGAACAGATAGATGAATGAGAGGGTAATACGGCGTGAGCCATTTTAAGCTCTGACAGCCGATCAGCATGTTGTGTCGATTTGTCTTTTCGTGTCGGAAGTCGGTCAGCGAACCTGTGTGGCCATCTTCTCTGAACACCTGAGGCTTGATAGTTGAGGACAAGATGATGAAGGAGGAGATTTACCTCAAAGACGTTTTCCGCTCTGATAAGCTCCCGACATTGCTCAATCTGGCACAGAGCATTTCTGCCTTCTCGCCTTTCTTGAGGGATTTCGTCAAGTTCAGAATCGTGCTCGATGCCTCTGCAGCACAGGAGCATCTACGTTGGCTTTTGGGTAAGCGTACCAATGCGTCTGCGACTACATCGATTCATGAAGCCATCGTCTCCGGTGTTGTCGTAGCATTTGCCCCGAGCTACATTGAGGGCGAAATAATCGAGCACGAAGAAGAGATTGCAGCTGATACCGGGACGACGAAGGAGGAGGTCCGCAGGCTATGGGTCGCAATGCGGATGAGCCTTCAGCTTTATCCGATGGACACTGTTCCTGTGGAGGTTCGGCAACTGGTGGATCACGATGATGAGCCCTATCGCATCGTCAGACAGCAGGTCGGGGCCAGAGCCATACTGACTCGCGATCCCCATTTCAAAGAAATGGGCGAGCCCGTTGTCATGGAGCGGATTGATGTAGCGCTGCGTGATTATGCCCGCGCTTCGACCGTCAAAATCGGTGTAGTCCTTGGCTCGGGCATGGCATTCACGATCAGTTTCGAAATGATTCCAGTCTTGTTTCGGACGCTCAAAGGCGTGGCTAGTTGGTTGAAGCGACAGCCTCCAATGACACAGGTTGCGATTGTCTGTTGCGTTCTGGCCCTCGCCGTACATCCCAAGTCTCGGGCGAAATTCGTGAGCGCTTGGCGGATGATCGCTCCGACATTGAGAAACTTTGCGGTGGAAACCCTTACGCCTCTCGCTTTGGAAGCTGCCCAGGCATCACAAGACGCCGCCAACCATTTGCGCGCAATCGAGGCAGCCTTTCCCCCACCCGTAAAGACGACACTTATCATGCACGCCCGTGCGGTCAGCATCATGGCGCGAGGTCCCATATCCTTGCTTCAATTCGAGTTGAGAATTCGACAGGACGGCTACAAACCTCGCTCTTCCAACTCCCGAGCTTATCTCCGGCGTGTACTGCTGAAGTCCCCGGATTTCGTGCAGGTTGCGCCTGACCAATGGATATTCAAACCCTCCTCCCAGAAGGCCTGAGATTTGAATTCTGCTCTTGCACCAACTGGGGTTCGGCTCCACTCAAGGGCGCCTTGGGGCAGAACAGAACCGACGTGATGCGGAAGAGTTTTCGATTGCACCCGTCCGTCGTACCAAGGGTAATGGTCGGTGCAGGCGTCGCAGAAGTCGCCACAGGGGTACTCCAAAGGGTTTGCGGAACTGCGGCGACCTGGGCTAATAGGAGTAGACAGCCACAAGACGCACACTGCCATAGCGACCGATTCATTCGCGAACACCTCCGAACGAGTATCTAGAGGTATCAGGTTCCTTAGTTGGCTTCCGTCCCTGACTGTCATCGCTCACCTGAGAGAATAGATATGGAGCGGCACAATGAACGAGTCCACCTTTGAGACCCACCTCGCGGCTTGTATTTCCAACGCATTTCCTACGATCGCGACTTCCAGCATTGAGACCCAAACGGTTTTACCGCTCAAGCTCGGGCACCGCGTTCTCGCGATTGATGGCCCGGCCTCTTACGCCAATGGACGCGCCGACATCGTGCTTCGCATTGGCGGTCAGCCTACCGTCCTGCTCGAAATGAAAGCTCCCGGTGTCGAACTCACAGAAGAAGACCTGTCGCAAGCCGTCAGCTATTGCCGTCTGCATGAGCCCATGATTCCCATCGTCGTGCTGACGAACGGATCGGATGTCCAAATTTATTCGAGCTTTGATCGCTCTCCCATCGGAGGTACGTCTCTCGATGAAGCCCGTATTGCGGCTGTGGTGAGTGCGTCAAGCAAGCAAGCGAGCTTGACTGTCGAACAGGCGATCCGAAATCTACTTGAAGGCAATCCGGAAATATGGGGCGCGGCCATTCGGTCGCGCACCGAAGAGTCTCTCAAAGAGATGGAAGGCTCGATTGCGGACTTCACGCTGCCGCTTTGGGAGGATTTCCGCTTTCCACGGAAGGCGACAGTCCAGCTCGCACATGCTTTCGAGCAGGGGGAGCGTGTGCTCGCATTGGTTGCGCCGCCCATCTCCGGCAAGACGAATGTCATCGCCGAATTCTGTGAGAGAGCAGAAGAGTTTGGGAACGCTGTCTTATATATTGATTGCCTTCAGACATCAAACTTGCTCGAAGAGGTCGCCCATGCGTTGACCGACTCCTTTGGCGCTTCCGTCTCAGCGGAGAAAGCCTACGATTGGTTACGGATCGGGGTCGGCGACCAACGCGAAGGCCGACCTCGGTTGATTCTCGTCCTGGATTCGCTGGTGCCCGAAGACGCGAATGACCTCATCAAGCAGGCCACAGGCCTATTGAAGAATGTTGGGGATAACGTAGGCATTCTGTTTTCTCTGACTGATCCTGCGCTTGAGAAGATCCGATTTACACCTGGTCGTACCACGCTCACAAAGCTGGGGCGGGACACGAAGGTGCTGCTGTTACGGGGTCTCGATGATAGTGAGATTGATGTTGCAGCTCGAAACTTGTCGGCTCTCTTCCGTATTGAACTTCCTCCAGGGTCACGGTTTGAAGGCCCCATGCGCGAGCCGCGCATACTGCGGATACTGATTGCGATGCAAGGACCTGTTACCGACATTCCTGAAGGCCTGCACGGCAGGCTGCCCTCGATTGTTCCGTCTGATGTCCTGGTGGAGCTTTGGGAAACCACGGCTGATGCGACCGAACTACGATCCGACCTTATCGCTCTGGCCGAAGCGTACTTGGAAGATGAAGAAGAACGCGCGAAGAGCTCCGAGCTGACGATCATGAGCATCGGAGTCGGCACGATGACGGCCCAAACTGCCCAAAAGGTTTTAGGTGAGGCTGTCTTTCAGCGATTGCTCCAGAACGGATACATCAAGCGCATGAACGGGGCCGGTCGAATGTTGGTCGTTCCGACCGTGCCTGAATTTCTGAGTGCCGCCCTGGTCTCCATTCTTCAGAAGACAGTGCTGGCAATTAGCGAATCCGATGGCGAAAAAGCCGCGACCAAGGCGCTACTCCGGTTTACAAGTGGAATCCCACTTGGAGACCGGGTGGCCGCTCTTGTGCTCCAACATCTCGTATCCCACAACCCATCGCTGTTCAATTCCATGTTTTTTGCGTTGTTGGAGGATGAGCCGAAACATGAAGAGATGCGTCCCGGCAACTTTCTGATGCAGTTGGCGCATGGGGAACCTGCAAAGATGCGATACGTCGATAATTCCATCCGCATCGAGCAGGAGGACGGGACGGAGGTTGTGTTTCCTATCGACGAAGATGACGGGCCGATGCGCACGACGAGTAATCTTCATCCGTGGAATATCCTTTCCCATCTTGCCTACGCTCCTGTGGGAATGGTGCGAGAGGGAGAAGAGGTGCCGCTTGGTCCAGGCATCATGGATCGCATCGGACGATTTCGTTCTACGTTGAAAAATTTCGGTGCTGCGACGATCGCCGACCAAGTGGGAAATTATGAACACAATCTGCCCGGTTTCGGGACTGTCCCATGTCCTGCGCGGGGCATCGTGGAACCGATTGTCTATGCGATGCAGCTTGCGATACAGCGTTACGGCAGCTTCATGGATGAGTTCGTCAACGAGAGCATCGAGGACGGCGACCCGGCGCTTCTGATGCGCCTTTATGTAGCGGCCTCCTCGTTGGAAGAGATCAGCGAGCCAAAGACGAAAAAACGTGCGAAAAGAATGGAGAAGAGTCTCTCCCGTGCGTTGGACGGGGTCTTTGCTGTGATTCACTCACCAAACAATGAGCCTGAAAACGCATCTACGGAATAGGTCAGCCTCTAAACAGATTCAGCCGGCAGTAGTGGGTAATAGTGCTTCGCGATTTCCGCAGCGTCACGCTTGGTCATTACGTCATTGACGAAAACTCGCTTGGGAATCAAACGAACACATAGCAACCCCGACTCGTCGTAGATTTCGAGTCTTGCCAGGGCATCAAATCCGAGATCGACGTACACGGGGCATGTAGCATCGAGCCAAGTGCGCCGCGGTCTTACCCAGTCGTATTGATGATGGCCGGCATACGCTTCGTGCATCTTCGTTTGAATCTCGTGCATAAAGTGCATGTACCCACCGCGCAGTGTCGCTTTGGTCGTGTTGGGATCTTCGAGGATTCCTTCCGACAAGCGCAAAAAGATTCCACGCGCGGCCCCCTGCATCGGTCGAGTGGCCTTGAGCCACACGATGTCCTGTGCTAACTCGGATGCGGGATGCGGGAGCGGATGGTAGATGTCGAAGTTGCGCCGGAACTCTCTGCCATCAAGAACCCAAACGAGGTTCTTATAGAAATGTTCCCGCGACAGACGCTCCGCGTCTGTCATCTGGGAGTGCTGGAACTCAATCACGATTCCAGATTGGGTGACGACATCGGCGCGGTGAATCTCGCCATCCGGCGCTGTGTGGGAAACCTCGCGATGGACGGGAGGAAACAAGCTTTTCCATTGGCGGTGCCACTCGGTTTCGTTCTCCCACCAAGGATCGCAATTCTTACGTCCGGCATGAGACCAGTGATGGATGACACGAGGGCCGCATTTCGCCAAGGTCGGCGCACCGCATAGGGGACATTGTCCTCGTCCTGCGGGAAAGGCTTCTCGTCGTTCTCCATCGACCAGCGCATATTGCAAACTCGAACCTCATGTCGCTCGTTGGCTATTACTGGGGGTCAAACAAATTGACTTGCAGATTAGTGATGGGACTGGCGTCTACCAAGCGTACCTGCATCTTGTCCGCAGGAAGGATACGCAAGAGGTGAACGGGCGGCCTGTCAGCGGAGGTAAGGTATTCTTCGTAGTCGCGCGGTTCGACAAACGTCGTCATGCGCGGGTGGATCGGAGCAACCAGCTCGTTGGGATCGCCGGTGAGTATAGCGAAGGTGCGCTCCCACTGTTCTGTCTTCGGATTCTTCCAGAGCTTCCACACGGCGGCCATGCCGAAGGGTTCCTGTCCTGGAATCGTGATTTCATACTTTGGCTTCTTCTGCCCTTTCGGCATCTCTTTCCACTCGAAGATGGAGTCGCCGGGCGCGATCGCGCGGCCGGTGAGAAACGCATCTTTCCAGAAGTTCGCCTGGGCGATGCCCTCGGAGCGTGCGTTAAACAGCAAGCGGTCAGGAAGCTTGAAACCCCAGCGCATCATCTCGATTCGACGCTCGCCGTCGTCGTCCAGATAAATGACGGGCTGCATGGATTGAGGACGCAGGTCATCGCCGGGATCAAAGTCCGCCTCCTCGATTCCTGCCGTCACCTCGAAGGTTTTAGAGACCTTCTTCTTGTCCGACTTCCGTTTGAACCTTCCGCACATCGCTAGCCGCCATCTTCCAATTTCTCATCGTCTCCCTCCCGAAGAAGAAGCCCCAGGCTAAGAGTCTTGGGAATCTGCTCGTAAGCGATGAGAATACTGCGGTCCGAGACGATGCGCCCGTCCGCGAGAATGCCATAGGAAGGAACCCATCGGGACTGCTCGAATTCGTAGGTGAGAGTGGTTAGCTTCGGGTTCTCCGAAGCAAACGTGTCGATCAACTTCGCCGCCTGGATAGCCGCCGTGGGCAAGGCAGCTTGGGCGGCATAGAGTAGTTCGACGTCGCGGCCACGAAGGAGAAACGATACGTGGCATCCGTGGTGGTATGCCTGAATGGAGACGATTGGGTCGCGGAGTTCCTTCAACTTTGTCCAGAGCTTTTGGAGCCATTGTTGAATGCCGTTATAGATATCCTTTCCGGCTTGCTCGCCGATGGTCTTCGCGAGCGGGTTCCAGACCAATGCCGCATAGGGCAGTCCAATTCGTATCAGCTCTTTCAGCGATTCGGCTTCATTGTGGGATGCCTCGACTCGCTTTACGAAAAGTGGTGCGTCGTCCGAGACCTCTTCTAGCCAGCCCACAGGCACATCTCTTGAGTCAGCGGCCAATTCAATGCGTGCGCCGTCGAGTGGTCCAAGAGTCACTGACAAGACTGCTTCTGGAAAAGGATCAATCGAAAGAGTCGCAAAGCTCAGTTGAGATTCAGGCACGTAATATGCCAAGATCGCGGCGACAAACCGAGTGCCGTTGGGGTGGATGAATGCGTGTGCAGCGATGAATCGCCCGGCTGGACGGCCAGGGTCATGTCCATGCAGGAGCGGAAGCCCCTGTTCGTTGATTTCATCCACAATCGCGGATGGATCGCTACCGCCGATTGGCTCGCCATTTTGCAAGTAACTGTCTGTCCATATGACAGCACTGGCAAGGCGTCCAACAGTCTTACCGTCAGGCAGCGCATCCAGATTTCGTTCCACCCAGGCTGAGGCGTCTGGAGTCTCATCAATCCAACTGGGCATGTTGTTTCTTCCTCGCAGTTACACGTTCATTATCTGCTGACGGAGTGATCGCAGTCAGGAGTGAGGTGCGAGCCGGGGCAACGTCTGTTTTCCCTTATTCCTTAGCTACTTACAAGAAACTGCACAACTTGCGCGACAAGCCAAGTTGCCGCTTGGCCACTCGATAGGCGAATATAAGGCGAATATGGATTTCGCCGCCGTCATCCGGGTGCAGGTCGAAGCAACGCTGGCGCAGCGTGTGCCTGCCGCCCTCACGCTCAAAATCAAGCAGGCCCCAGAGCTGTTCTCGACCGGCGTGGCCGAAGTCGATGCGCTGCTGGGCGGCGGCATCCCCCGCAACAGCATTACGGAAGTGAGCGGCGCAGCTTCGACGGGCAAGAGTTCCTTTGCCCTGTCCTTGCTGGCAAACGTCACGCAGCTCGGCAACGCCTGCGCCTGGGTGGACGTAAACGATGCCCTATCGCCGGAATCGGCGGCGGCGGCGGGCGTCGAGTTGCGGCGGATGCTCTGGCTGCGGATGTCGGCAGAGCGCAGACAGAAACTCACCGAAAAGCCGTGGTCACGGCTGGAGCAAGCCCTCAAAGCCACCGATTTGCTGCTGCAAACGGGAGGCTTCGCGGCCATTGTGCTCGACATGAGTGATGTGCTGCCGCAGCAGACCATGCGGATACCGCTGGCAACGTGGTATCGCTTCCGACTGGCTGCGGAACACGCGCGGACGGCGCTAGTGTTTCTCACGCAATCTCCCTGTGCGAGTAGTTGCGCGACGCTGGCGCTGCGTTGCGATGCAGCACAGACGAAGGCGTTCAGCGATCACGGCGAGACGCCGCTTTTCGAGCGGCGACAGTACCAGCTTCTCCGCGAACGCAACCGCAACGAGGGCTACCCATTTCTACAGAAGAAACCTGTTGGCCGCGTGAGCTGGGCGGCGGAGACACAGTGGACGAGGTGCCGGTGATGTACGCCGTCCTGCATCCGCCGAACTTCTTTGCGCAAGCTGCGGCGCTGGAATATCCAGAGCTGCGCAAACGTGCGTTTGCGGTGTTCGATGGTCAAGCGCCCAGGGAGTTCGTGTTCGCAATAAATAAGGCCGCGCGGATGCGAGGCGTGGAGGTCGGCATGTCCCTCCTACAGGCGGAGAGCTGCGACGTAACGATGATCCGTCGCTACGTGGCGGGCGAAGAGAAGGTACTAGGGCGGCTGCATGAAATCGCGTGCCGTTTTTCGCCGCGCGTGGAACTGGTTGCAGAGCGGCCCGGCACGTATGCACTCGACATCCGCGGCATGAACACGATCTTTGGCGATGCCACGCAACTCGCCGCGAAGCTGCGGCAGAGTGTGATGGCTGCCGGCTTCCTCGCCAATGTCGCTGCGGCTGGCAACTTTCATGTGGCCGCGTGTCTCGCCTGGGGGCGGGTGGGTGTCTCGGTTGTTCCCTCGGGATGCGATGCGGAGGCCGTCGGTGCTTTACCGCTCAGTGTTCTGCCGCTCGAACCGGAACATGCCGAGACGTTCAAGGCATGGGGTATCCGTACCTGTGGCGAACTGGCTGCGCTTGCGGAGACGGATTTGATTTCCCGTCTGGGACAGGTCGGCAAGAAACTACACGCGCTCGCTTGCGGCACCTTGCCGCACTTGATGATGCCGCTCGAAGTGAGCTTTGAATCGGGCCTGGCAGAACGGATGGAACTGGACTGCCCGGTAGACGATCTGGAACGCCTGCTCTTCGTGCTGTCGCGTATGACCACCGAACTGCTGGAGCGCGTGCGGGCGAAGGCGCGCGCCATCGCTTCGATGCAGGTTGTGCTTCTACTCGATGGTGGTGCGCAGCATGAACGTATCGTGCGTCCGGCACTCCCGTTACAAGACACAGCGACGTTGCTCAAACTGATGCAACTCGATCTCGAAGCGCATCCACCCAGCGCCGCGATTGTGGCTGTCGAACTGCGGGCACAATCCGCCCCTCCCTACCGGGCGCAACACGGCCTGTTTCTTCCGCAGGCGCCGGAACCGGGACAGACGGAGGTTTTGGTGGCGAAGCTGCGCAAGCTACTGGGAGAGGACCGCGTAGGCTCGCCGGAACTGGTAGACGGCCATCGGCCAAACGCATTTCGCATGGCTCCCTTCACACCTCCCGTGCCCCGGCGCGTAGAGCCTTCGCTGTTGCCGGTGCCGGTTGCACTGCGGGTCAACCGCCCGCCGCAAGTTATCAACGTGCAGCTCGTGAACGAACGGCCCGTGCGCGTCTATTGGAACTCGGTTGCCTATACGATCCGCGAAGCGGCCGGGCCGGAGCTTCTCAGCGGCCAGTGGTGGGACAAGGAGGAGTGGTCGCGTGCGGAGTGGGACGTGTGCCTGGCGGCGGACGGAATGGAACGCCTGTGCCGCATCGCCTTCGATCCTGGCTCGCGTTGCTGGTATGTGCAGGGCACCTATGACTGAATACGTCGAATTCCATGCGCGGTCGGCCTTCAGCTTCCTCGAAGGCGCGACGCTGCCCGAACACCTCATGCAACAAGCGGCGCATCTGGAGATGCCGGCGATGGCGCTGCTCGACCGCAACGGGTTCTACGGTGCGGTGCGCTTTCACATGGAAGGAAAGAAGCTCGGTGTGCGCTCGCACATCGGCGCGGAAGTTGCGGTGACGGACTTCGGAGAGCGTCTGCGTCCACGGTCGTATTTGCCGCACCAGCACTTGGCCGAACCAGCGCGTCTTCCGCTGCTGGCCGAAACCACTACGGGGTATCGGAACCTCTCCCGGCTCATCACGCAGATGAAGCTGCGGGAGACGACGAAGGCGGAAGGCGCAAGCTGGCTGAAAGAAATCGAACCGTATACCGAAGGCGTGGTATGCCTGACAGGTGGCAACGAAGGCCCGTTGGCGGCGGCATTAGCCGAAGGCGGATACGACGCTGCCTACAAGACGGTGGAGCGGCTGACGAATGCTTTCGGACAGCACAACGTCTATGTCGAACTGCAACGTCATTCGAGCCGCGAAGAAGAACATCGCAATCGCGCAGCCGTCCGCATTGCAAGGTCGCTGCATCTGCCGTTGCTGGCAACGGGCGGCGTCAGTTACGCAATACCGCAAGAGCGCGAGACGCTGGACATCTTCACCTGCATTCGTCATCGCACCTCACTGGACAGCTCCGGGCGTTTGCTCGAACGTAATGCCTCGCGGCATCTGCGCACGGCGAAAGAGATGGGCCAGCTCTTTTACGACTACCCCGAGGCTATCGGCAACACCGGCGAATTGTCCGCACGGTTGCAATTCGATCTGAGGACGGTCGGATACGACTTCCCGCCGTATCGAGTGCCGGATGGGGAGACGATGGATTCGTTTTTGTGCAAACGCGTAGACGAAGGCTTGCGCCTGCGCTATCTCCCCAAGAAGGATGCGGCCCTGTACGAACGCGCCAGGCAACAGGCGGAGCATGAGTTACGCGTTATCAAGAGTCGTGGCCTCGCCGGATACTTCCTCATCGTTTGGGATCTGGTGCAGTTCTGCAAAGCGAACGGCATCATGGCGCAGGGGCGCGGCTCCGCCGCCAGCAGCGTCGTGTGCTACGCGCTCGAAATCACCATCGTCGATCCGGTGGGCCAGAAGTTGCTCTTTGAACGGTTCCTTTCCGAAGAGCGAACAGTAATGCCGGATATTGACATCGACATGGCGAGCGCCCAGCCGCGCGAGAAAGGAATTCAGTATTTCTACGACCTTTACGGTGCGGAAGGCGCGGCGATGACGGCCAACGTCATCAGCTTCAGGAACAAATCCGCATCGCGCGAGGTGGGTGCGGCATTGGGATTCGACCGTGACATGACCTCGAAGCTCGCCGGCCTCTTGAGTTCGTGGGAGTACAAGGCTCCCAGCGATTCGCTCGAAAGTACCTTCAAGGCCGCGAACCTCAATATGAAAGAGCCGCGCATCGCGCACTATCTGCGAAAGTCCTACGACGTGTTGCGTCTCCCTCGCAACTTGGGACAGCACTCCGGCGGCATGGTCATCTGCCAGGGACATCTCTCGTCCATCGTTCCCATCGAACGGGCTTCGATGGAAGGCCGAACGGTGGTGCAGTGGGACAAGGACGATTGCTCGGACATGGGCATCGTCAAAATCGACCTGCTCGGCTTGGGGATGCTGGCGGTCCTGTCTGACTGCCGCGAGCTGGTGCCGAAGCATTACGGCGTTCCGCTCGACTATGCGCAGATCCCACAGGACGATGCTGTGTACAAGACCATCGCTGAAGCCGATACAGTGGGTCTCTTTCAAATTGAGAGCCGAGCACAGATGTCCGCCCTGCCGCGCACGAAGCCGAAGTGCTTCGCCGACCTGTCCATGCAAGTTGCCATCATTCGGCCAGGTCCGGTGACGGGCAAGTTCGTGAACCCATATATCGAGCGACGGCTGGGGCGTCAACCCGTGACGTACCTGCATCCATCGTTTCAACCTTTCCTTGAACGGACTCTAGGTGTTCCGCTCTTTCAAGAACAGGTCATGCGAGTCGGCATGGTGGCGGCGAATCTCACAGGCGGCGAAGCCGAGGAGCTGCGCAAGGCGATGGGGGGCAAACGATCGGATGCCGTGCTTGCCGGCCTCAAGACGCGGCTCATCGACGGCATGACCGCCAACGGTTTCGACGCAGCACAGCAAGCGGAGGTGATGCGTATTCTCTCGACAGTACGCGAGTTCATGTTTCCCGAGTCGCACGCTCACTCGTTTGCGAGCATCGCGTATTCGAGCGCGTACACCAAGTTTCATTACCTCGCCGCGTATCTGTGTGCGCTGCTCAACAATCAACCGATGGGCTTCTACAGCCCGTCAACGCTCATCAACGATGCCAAACGGCATGGCCTGAAGGTGCGACCCATTGATGTGCAGCGTTCCGACTGGAACTGCACGCTGGAGACGTTGGACGAACGAGAACGAGAACAGAACAGCGGCTCCTTTGCCGTACGAATGGGACTGCGTTATGTGAAGGGGCTACGGCAGTCCATCGGTGACGCGATCTCGCTAGCGCGGCAAACGACGGGACCGCTTGCTTCCGAATACGATCTGAAACGCCGCGTGGCGTCGATCCGCAAGGATGAGTTGGCGCTTCTGGCGAAGGCAGGAGCGTTCAACTGGACGGGAGAGAAGCACGACCGCCGCACCGCGCTTTGGCGAGCGGAGCGAGCCGGCCAGGATGTCGGCCCGCTCTTCGGCAACATCCCGGATGAGTTTGAGATAGACCTGTCGGCTCCGCTGGTGAGTATGGCGGTCAATGATCGGATGGTCGCAGACTTTTTCATTACCGGTTTCACCCTGGGGCACCACCCAATGGCCCTCCAGCGCGCAGAGCTGAACAAGCTCGGGGTCATGCGGGCCGCCGACCTCAAGGGTGTGCCGGACGGGACGTTTGTACGGATTGCCGGTGCCGTCATTGCGCGGCAACGCCCCGGCACAGCCAGCGGTTTTATCTTCCTCAGCAACGAAGACGAAACCGGCATCTCTAACGCCATCATCCATCCCAGGCTCTATGAACAAAATCGCGTGACGGTAACAAGGAAGAACTTCCTTCTGGTGGAGGGGGTGCTACAGAACCAGGACGGCGTTATCAATGTACGGGCGTCAGCCGTGCGGGTGGTCAATGTCGAGGATGTCGATGTGGTGTCGCGCAACTTTCATTGAGTCATGGGATGGATATGGCTTCCGGCAGGTGGCGGAAGACGCGAAGCGGCTGAGGACAGGGAGGAAGACGTCCTTCCTGATAGAATGGAATGTGTCACTTGCCCTTAGATGGTCAGCTCTCGGGCTCCAAAGATGAGTTGATACAGGTTGAGGTTGACCTGTTTGTAAGGAGGCGAATGCCTCAGAATGTCTCTACTCCTACCGTGATCGCAGGTCCACCGGCGCATGTCCGCTTGGGACCACTTACTCAGCGCCTGCTCGCCGGATCGAAGTGGCAGGGTGCCGACCAATTCCCCGCCTGGCAAGTATGGGCAGATGACGTTGAATCGGTGCTGGCCTTTTTAGACCGCGAGAACCGTCTGCCGATGTTTTTCACAATGATTCAGAAGGCACGCACACCGCAACACCGGGACGCGGCGCTGGCGGAGGCCCGTGGCAGCTTTTTCCTGAACCAGAACGGCTTTCGGATTCTGGCATGGGAGCCGCAGGGCGAAGGCACGACCAAGGGCGAGGTCCTGGCCTCATTTCCGGGTTCGCCGGAGATCTTCGTTGAAGTCAAGCAACCGAGCTGGCAGGGAGAGTTTTTGCCGTTAAGCATCGCGGAACGGCAACGGCTGTCCCCCTCTGAGACGGCGCAACGCTATCAGCGGATGAAGCAAGGAAAATATCTCCCCGACGTGGCTGAGGGCGGCGCGGTGGGTTCTCCCTATTTTGCGATGAGTGTGGTGCGGCGCAACGCGCTGCCTAAGTTAACCGACCAGCGCCCCAATCTGGCGATTGTGGTGGATGATTGTAAGGTCACTGTGGTTGGATTCCCGTCGCTGTCGGAGTATGTGACCCACGAGTTTCTCAACCCCGCGCACGATCCCGATGACCCGGACGACCGGTTCACCTACGAACGCCTGGGCGGAGTACTCTTTCTCCAGCCGGAGTCCGTGGGAACGGGCATCGAATACAAGGTTGATTTTGTAGAGAACCCAGGAGTGTTACCATCTTGTGCGCTGCCGCCGGCAGTCACCACACTGCTGACGCAGTTGCGCGACGAAACCGACAGGCGGGAAGCAGCGCGATACGCCGGAGTGCCGTCGTTTCTGGACATCCTGAAGAGGAGTTGGCCGACGGAGGAAACGGGTGGGTCGTCGTAGCGGGCCAATGAGGCAATGAGAGATGGATGATGGCGGAAGTGTCAACCCAAACCCCGCACCGGGCGATACCGTAGAACTGCCTCTGGAGCCTTATCGCCAGTTAGTGGCGATCCGCTACCTCAATGCGAGTGAGGCGATCTGGCAAGGATTGCAGCGCCAATGCGGCGTCAACGATTTTCACTTTTTGGTGACGCTGCGGAGTTTCATCGAATACTCGCGTCGCGGGATATGGTTTCTGGCGTGGGCGGGTGAGGTGAAACTGAAGAAGGCGGAGCATCTGACATTCCAAGAGGCAGGCAGCCCGTCACTTCCCGATATGGATGCAAGGTTGCATAAGGCACTTGGACAGGGAAAGGTTTCCCCGCTCATGAATCTGGTTCCCGGCATCAACGAGCCATTTCTTCACTGTCTCCACGCCTTGACTCATGGAAATCCGATCTCGGTACGCATGATCGGAATGGGGCTCGATACGATTTTCGACACGAAGAGCCTGCTGGCAAGGGCGGAACTGGACCTCAACATCTTTCGGATTCTGCTGTATCGCCACATGGCGGGTCAGGAACTCAAGGCTATCTGGTCGATGCTTTCCACGATTCACAATCGACCGGACGACATCAAGGCCAACGTCCTGATTGCAGCCCACGCTCTCAAACAGTCGGGTAACACCCTACCTTCCTGATGACGGCAGGCGAACGTCGCCGCCCTTCCTTCCTTCACTCTTTCCACCAATTACCATCTCCGAAATCGAGAGAAGAGCAAATCGGGTCGGTTCGCCGGTATTGCGCGATGAAATCCTGCAGCGCGACTCGGTGTGCCTCAACGAGCTTGATAACCTCCACCGGGAAGTCGTAGTTGGCCTCAAGAGGAAGGCTGCGAAAAAACTCCCACCTCGATTTCTCCCCGCTGTCTGGTGCTTCACTGATCTGCGAATCCGCATAGCGTTCTACCGGCTCTGCCCCACACAGCTTCGTGGCGATTCGTTTCGATGTCTGTATCGCCTGATACTCGGAAGGATGATCCTGCCAGTTTGAGAAGCCGAGGATTTGACCTGACCTGGCTAAGTCTCGAATGAGTCCATCGACGGCCCACAGTTTGCGCGCGTTGCCATACTGCAATAAATGCTGCATCTCATGGGCGAGGGAAATTATCATGCTTACCTCCACCACAGATGTGCTGCCATGCAGGTAAATCAAGACGTCGATAGTTCTTTTCTCCGATATGGGATCTTTGAGCATCGAATCGACATAGGCGGGTAGAGGCAACCGCCGTAATGCCGGTAGGGCGTCATGCCTGTTCAGAACCAAATGCAGTGCCCGATTGGTGAGGCCCAGAGCACTTTTCATTTCCGGTGAATCTTCATCATCTATGAAGCAAAGAAACGGTAGGTCGGGAAGGTCCTCTTGAAACTCTTTCAATACACGCTGGCACGCGGATTCCCGGGCCTCTCGGATTAACAAGATATTGGACTTAACATGGATAGTCATGCACTGCCCTCTATTCCTAGGGTGACACCACGGAGGTCATCGCGCGGGTTCGAGCATCTACGCGAGGTCGAGCATCTACGCGAGGTCGATAGGATTCATGCTCCACTTGAAGCCTGTTGTCCTTTCGGGTCTAGGATACTTCTCCTGAAGTTGTCGGAGGGATAGCGTCGATGAGTCCAATGGCTTGCGCCCGCTGAGGTATTTCATCAGTGCATCATTAATAATGTCCGCCGGTTCGGCGATGCTGATGTTGGTATTGAGCGTGTAGGTGAGGGACATGGTTGCTGACTGAGCTTGCCGGGGTTCGAGGACTCCGCCCCACATCATGCCTACGACACGCGGCGAGTCATTCGCAAAGATTGGCGAACCACTGGAACCTCCCTGTTGCATGATGTCGATAGTGAAACCATGTGGCTGGGGACTCGAAAAAGGATAGACACTACTCACGATCCCTCTTCGTATGAACGGCCCTAGTTGATTGACTTTGCTTTGTAACACCAACGGTTGCGTCCCGAGAGGATAGCCCATCGTGGCTATATCCATCCCAGGTCTTATGGCGAAGTCTTCGGTCGCAAGCTGCAAAAATGGCGTACCTGTTATTTCGAGTTGCACGAATCCAACGTCCGGAACATCCTGGCCATACCAATCGTCGGCAGAGGAGAAACCTTGCAGGGCGGCTACGTCACGAATCTTCAAGTTCAACATCTGGCCGCCGAGATTATCGTCAGACAGCATGAAAATGAACGCTCCGCCTACGCGCTCTCCAGTTCCCGGTATCGTTGGCAGCTTCCAAAGGGCTTCGACGACATGACGGTTGGTTGCAACGACTCCATCATCCGTGACAAGAAAACCAGTGCCTATGATGTCGGGAAACGGGGGCGGTGGTTCCCCAACCGGCGCGGTGACCATCTTGGATATGAAGCCGACGACACAAGGAGTAGCGGATTCGTATAGATCGGTGAGAGGCATGAATTATCGTAGTCTAGCGCCCGCAGTTAAATCATCAAAGTGCCAACCCCGGCCCCAGATCGCGTGTTTTCTGTAGCACGGTCGCTGCCTGGTCTAGCCCTGTACTCTCAACAGCACTTCGTCCTTTGCCGAAATCAATCGCCGATGCCTTGGTGACATCATGGCTGAGACTTTCGGCAAGCGACGCGGCGTTGTTGGTATAAATCTGCGCGTCGTGCGAGGCTCGCGAGGCCGACACATATGCAAAGCGCGAGTTTATGAGGTCGGGATGGGTTTGGGTATCGACATTGACCAGTACGCGGTCGGCGGTAAGTCCCTGGGAGCTGTGGCTGGTGACGGCGTAGCCATGATCGAAGTGCCGCATCTCAGTGGTGTCAAAGGTAACGGACTTGCCGCTGTCCAAGCGCACAGCAAGTTGCCCATCCCGGCCGATGTTTTCGACAGTGCCGAGGTCGCGGTTGGCGACGCCAAGCTCCCGGTTGGGAGCCGTGAACTGCATCCGATCCCCCACAGCGAACTCACGCTCGATCTCGCGGTAGGCGCTGATGCCATGCAGGCGGGCGGGGCTATAGGTGATCTTCTCTCCATTCTCTTTCTGCACTGTTAGCAGATTCTCTTCGCGATTCGTGGCGACCACGCGCGCGTAGCTCTGTTTGTCGATGCCGATATCCTTGCTGCCCCTCTGATACCGCAGCACGTCGCCCGCGTCGTAGCGGGCGGCCCAAGTACGATCCGCGCCAGTCATGTCGGAGCGTAGTGCGAGCACGCGCAAGGTATGGTCTTCGCTCTGCACAACACCAAGAGCCTGCAATTCGGCGCGGACGGCCTGATTGATCTCGCGCCGCGAGGCATTGTCGGGCGAGACAACGAGGGTGTTGTCCGGGCTGGCGGCATAGTTCCGAGCAATGGCGGCGATGCGTTTCTGCGGGTCAACAATTTCAGTGACGCGGCCTTGCTGCTCCAATAAGGCGACACCTTCGGCCACTTCGCCGCGCGACAGATGCTCGACCGCCTTCAACAGCTCGGGGTCCTTCTGACGCACGATCTGATCAAGCTGGGCCGTCTTCATCCCGGCCTGTACCAACTGCTCGAAGGGCTTGCCAGCTTCGACGCCCTGATGCTGTCGCGTATCCCCGATAAGCAATACACGGTCGCCGGATTCCAGCTTGGCGAGGAAATCGCGCACCTGTTTGGTGCTGGCGAGGCTGGATTCATCGACCATGTACAGATGGCGGTCGGGGTTCGGCTGGCGGGCGCGGACGAGGAAGCCCTGGAGGGTGTCTGCGGTGATCCCGGCATCCCGGAGCTGGTTCGCGGCACGGGAGGTCGGGGCGAATCCTTCGACGACATACCCTCGCTGTTCTGCGGCTTCGCGAACCGATTTCAAAAGGGTCGTTTTGCCGACACCGGCCCGCCCCTCCAGCCCTTGTAACACATCGCGCGAGGTCAAAATCTCTTCAGCGGCCACCCTCTGTCCGGCGTTCAAATGCGGCTGCTTTTCTGTGTGGGCGACCGCTGCCTGGATAGACATGATCTGTTCGGCACGCCCGTGGCCTTGCTGCATCTGACGCAGGATTTCCTTCTCGGTGCGTATCGTCTCTGCCGTCGTGAACTGCCGCCCGGTCTCGTGTTTCTGTCCCGGGACAAGCCGGAACTCACCGGAGGCTACGCGCGACTCGAAGCTGGCCCGAACTTCGGCATAGGTGACTTCACTCATGCCGCGGCGCAGGGCGTCGCGGAAGAGGTCGCGTTCATCGGTGACAGCTTCGCGCTCGAAGCTGCGCTCGCGGGCAAAGGTGACCGCTTCGCGGGCGACTTTCTGCGCGGTTTCGGGAGTGCGTTCGGCGGTGTGCGTGCGCGCGCGCTCCTGAGCCTCAGCCACTACTACATCGGGCTGGTTACCGTACTCGGCGGCAAGCTGCCGATGGGCGGCAAGCACCTCGGCGGGCGTCTGCATCAGTTTTTCGCTGCGGCTGGCGTGTGCGGCGATGTCCGCTGCCTCGTACCCGTGGAGGCCGTGCTTTTCCATGCGTTCGCGTATCTGGTCGCGGCGTGCGCTAGAGGCGTCGAGATACTCCAAGGTGTATCCCTTGATCTCAGGCGCTCCGCTTCTACCGGCTTCGATTTCATAGCCGAGCTTCCGAAGTCGATACGTCAGTTCTGATTGATATACGGCAGTGGCGAACTGCTGAGAATCGAAGTAGCCGTGCTCTTGGAGCGCGCGGGTTTGTCCATTCTCGCGCTGGGTGACATTGAAGATGACAGCGTGGGTGTGGAGTTGCGGCGCGGCGTATCCGTCAACCGGACGGGCGGTGTCGTGCTCGAACTTGGCAACGACGAACTGCCCGGTGGTTTCGGCTGTGTGGTTTCCGCCAAGCCGTGCTTGCGTGTAGCGTTCCAACTCCGTTAAGGCGATAGTCACGGCCTCGGAGTGGGCTGTTCGTATTCGTTCATCGCCGCCTACCAGAGCGGTCAGCGACACCGACTTTGGTGGCGAAAAGGTAGCGTCCCATCCTGCGCGATGTTGTACGGAGGTGACGGTCTTTCCATCGGCGTTTGCGTACTCAAAGGACTGCCGGTGCATGACAAGCTGCTCGGCAGTGTACGGATGTTGCCCTTCAGAGAGACGTTGAAACTCTTCCGCCCCTACCGCGCCGGACAGGCCAAACTTCTTCGCAAGCTGCCCCTGCCACTGGCCCTGCACTTGCTGTCCCTGACTCCAGTAGTTCTGGTCGGGCGAGGCGAATTCGCGCTTGTGATAGTCCTGTAATTTAGAGGCCGAAAGAGCCTTGGAGATTTGCAGCATGGCCTAATCTCCGAGGGAGAATCCGGCCTGTACGGATTCTGCGGCTTCTTCGAGCGCATCGGGTTGGGAAGGTTTCTTCGTAAGCGTCTTCGGGTCGAAGGTAAGGTCGTCATCGTCCAGCGGGCGCGGCACGAACGCGGGCTGGGTGGCGGGGATGTCGTGATAGGCAAATGAGAATCTGGCTACCGTGTTACCCAGCTTCAGGAATGCGTGTCTATCAGGGAGTCCAGAGATTTCCGAGTCCAGCACCAAGGGCTCGACCTGGCGCTCCACGCTGAAGTTGTTTCCAGCGCGTAGGCCGGTGGAGTGCGTCTCCCGTAGCCGCTCGATCTCGACCTTGCCGATGGCGTTCGACACCCACTCGGCGGCCTTGGGCTCCGTGATTTTCAGGAATATCTTGGTGGCCGGCTGCGACAGCATCACCTCGGCCAGATGTCCGTAGATCATCTCAAGCTGGGCCTTACCTTGGAAGCCAAGGATAAGAGGGTTCTTTGCCTTTCTGTTCTCGGTGATCGCAGTGTGGAGCTGCGGGAGACGCTGCAAACTCGCCAACTCGTCCAGCACGAACCAGACCGGATGCTGGCTCTCTTTGGGCTCATTCAGGAGACGGAGCACAAGCAGGTCGATCCATAGACTGTGAAGGGGACGCAGCGCCTCTCGCTCGCTCGGTTTCGACGTAATGAAGATCCATCCCTTGCGGTGCTCCGACCATTCGGTCGCGGTCCAATGGCTCGTCGCTTTCTCTTTCCGTGGGAGCATTCGCAGGCTGTCCGCGATTAAGCCAAGGGAGGCCAGGACGCCGTTGCGCTGCTGCTGCGCACCCTTCGCAATCATCATCGCCATCTCGGTATTTTGCACCCGCCGGTCGATCTCGTCGGGGTTCGCCATCCACTCCACCAACTCCTGCGGCGTTGGGCCGAACGTCAGCAGGTGTGCAAAGATTTTCTGCGGTGTCTCGGTGAAGAATTCGCCCTTCTTGTCTGTGGTCGGTTGGTACAGGGACGCGGCAATGGCTCGGGCTTCGGCACGGCGGCGCAACTCTTCGGATGGTCCCCAATAGGGGCAGCGCGCATCGAGCGGATTCAAAATGATGTCGCCACGGTCGGCGTCATAGAACCGCTGCACGAACTCGCAGGCCGGGTCATACACGATGGCAGAATGACCGCGCTCTTTGATCTGTACGAGGAGCTGCATGACCAGCCGGGACTTGCCCGCGCCGGTATCGCCCATGATTTCGATGTGCTGCCCTTCGGCGCGTAGGGGGATGCGCATGAGCTCTTTGGACTCGGTGGTTTTGAACCCGATGCCATCGCCCTTGACGACCTTATTGAAGCCGGTTGGAGAGACCAGGACGGGACCTTTTAGCAGCCGTCCATATTTCAGTTCTTTGAGCCGTCGAACGTCTTTGCGGACGGCGAATGGGAGCTGGAGAAGAAACACGGCAAGCCCTGACCACAGCGGTATGCCGAAGATGCCTAAGAGAGAAGCACCGTCATAAACGAAGCGGCGAAGGTAGTCATGAAGAGGGCGGTTCATGTAGGCAACCTTCGGTCCCCGATAGAGAAAAACGACGCCGGAGGCATGGGCCGCTGGGGAGAGCGCCAAGGGTATCGGCTTGCCGATTAGCTGCGGCGTAGAACCTGGTTGCACATCGGCTTCCGTGACAGGCCGGGTGTGGCGCTGGCGGTCTGCCACCGTAACAAGCTGGTACTCGCTGCTCTGGCGCATGGTGCCAAGGAAACCCGTTTCGGCATAGCAGGAGAGGTAGTAGCGTTGCAGCGGAGTCATGACAAAAGCGAGGTGGAGGTAAACGCAGACGACGGTCACCGTGAGCGCAACAAACACGGCTCCGAAGCTGTAGACGGGATAGTGCGGCGGACGAACGATGGTTTCTTTGCGGCCCCATTGTGTGTCGGTCATGGCTGTTCTGTTGTCCCTTCCGCATAGCTGGCGAGCATGTCTGCAGCCGCTTTGCGCTTATTGGTTTTCACGTACCGGAGCATTTCTTTGAACTGCTCCGGAGTCATCTTTTCGCCGCGCAGCAACGGCTCAAGGGTATTGATGAGCAGGAGACGTAAGGCTTGCACTTCGGCAAACAATGCCGCCCCATCGCCGTGTTGCTGTGCGTTCGCGGCATCCAGCAAAACTTCCCGTGCCCATTCGCGGAGGTTCTTTCCGCTGCTTGTGGCGACCCGCAATAGTGCTCTTTCTTCATTGCGGGTAAACCGCGTGGCAATGCTCTGGGTGCGGGCCTCCCGTCCCTTAAGCCGCTGAAGGCGGTCTTCGATTTCAGAGGTCTGTGAAAGCATCGCTGATCCTTCTGAGACCAGCTTCGGGCGCGGTTCCCAATGGAACCGCCCGAAATTGGCCTCGGCGGCAAGCCGCTTGTTTTCTGCGTGTTTCCCGTTGGAACCAAATTGGTTCCCAACGCAACCCTTTCAGGGATGGATTGTCTACGTTCTTCCGGCGCGCAGCGCCGTAGTGGCCCTGCCCCGGAATTGGATGGAGGATCATGCTTTCGATCCTGCCGCTACAGCCGGGGTTTGTACTGCGGGCTGCGTCGCCAGAGCAGGCTTTTTGCTGGCCTGCTCAACGGCATCCGAAACGGGGGCCTTACGAACTCGCAGGGTCTGCGTGACGTTGGCCGCCTGTGGCGTTTTCAAATACTCCTGAAACTCGCGATCCTTGTTGAAGGTGTAGCCGACACCCTGCTCGATCACGTCATCGGCAGTTGCGCGCGGCTGTCCATGGGAGCGGAGGAAGGTGACGTACTGATCGACCAAGCGAGCGGTTGCGTCAGTAAACCGAACTGAGGCGTTGACGTGGCGGGTCTGAGTGATTTCTAGCAGTGGCATTGCATTCTCCTTTGGTTGATAAATCAGGCAATCTTCGAGCGGGCAATCATGCGGTTAGCCGTCGTCGCGATCTCTCTCGCACGAGCGGAACAAAGCGTGGTGGGAATCTCGGAGCGACGGCGTACTTCGAGCAACGTGATTACGTCGTCAATGGGTGCGCCTTCGAGCAGCCAGAGACGGGCTGAAGCCATGTCCACAGTGCGTTGGGCGTAATAGAGAGGATTGGGTTTGTCGGCGCGGCGGGAAGCCAGCGTATGCGTGAGCTTCACCGCATCCTTGCCCTGGGCGAGTTCGTCAAGAACCCAAACCCAATCCTGCTCGGAATGTGTGTGCTTTCCGGGCTGCATTGGCCGTGCGATTCCGCGCAGCGGGAGCGCGGCATTGTCGAGATGAAAGTCGCCAGGCTTCCAGCCGGAGTCGGATAGATATTCAACGGTGACGAGGTGTGCCGGCGAATACTTCTGATTCAAGAATCCGGGAATGCGGAGTACCCGGTTGCAGTCCGTGCAAGCACGGTCGCCGCCAAAGACGATGGAGAGCTGCTTCAGCGTATTTTCCTGACGCTCGAAGTCAAAGCCGTCAACACGCCAAAGCGCCTGATACTTGCCTGGGGATGTGGCGAGGACCACGGTCGGAGAAGGGACGACATCTGACGTCCGAAGCGCAGCGACCTGGGCATCCCCATCGAAGTCGATATCTATATACAGGTGACGGACGGATGCAATGCACTCTTTGGTGCGACGGCGGCTGCCGGAGCGGAGCGGATTGGCAGCTACATAGACGTTGGCACCAGCGTGGTTCTCGTGAGCGAGCCACCGAAGGTAGGCGGGTGCAAGCGCCTGTTCCAGTCGAACGATCCGCTGCGCGGGACGGGCGGCGCTATCACTGCGAAGCAAGAGAGCAATCGTCTCCCCCGGAGCGAAGCAACGGGTAAGAAAGTCTGTGGCAGTTTGGCTCATGGCGAATACCTCGGATGCGATGGAATGTTGCAGGCCTTTAGCGTGATAAAAGCCCGGCTCCCACCGGGCCTTCCTGCGCGCGATGCCAGGCCCTAGAACGGGATGTCATCGGACGGCTCCGGCTCGTTGTCCAGATCCTCCTGGGCCGCCTTCTCGGCCCGGTCAAGTTTGAGGATGGTGAGAACCTGGACGCTGTCGGTGCGTACCGGCTTCTTGGCCTTCTTGGGCGTGTACTCGTAGTGGCGAATCTTGCCTTCGAGGTAGATGTGCTCGCCCTTCTTGAGCGTGGCGGCAAACTCGCCGAACTTGCCGAAGACGATGCAGCGGTGCCACTCGGTGATCTGCTTGTACTCGCCGCTCTCTTTGTCCTTGTAGCGTTCCGATGTGGCCAGGGAGAAGGTGGTGAAGTTGCTGTTGTTCTTGCCGGTGCGAACTTCGGCATCGGCTCCGAGGAATCCCATCAGTTCTGCTCTGTTCTTGTTCATGGTCGTGTCTCCGTTTTGAATTCCCGTTCTTGCTCGGGTCACCCTTGGCAAAGCCAGCGAGTGGGCCCGGCTCCCAAGTGCCAAGGAGTGCTTTCTTGGCGGGGCCCGGAAGAAGTTTGTGCGGCGTTCTTGGCCGCGCTTACAAACTTGTTTTGGGAGGAACCGAGACCCCGCAGGGGCGCTGCAAGCGAAGCAGAACGACGCCGAGCCGCAGGGCGCCGGTTTGGCCCCGAAGCAGTGACCGAGCATGACGAGGAATTGATGTGGAGAGATACGCCTCAAAGACAGAGCGTCTTCAGGGGTTCCTGACGATGCCATGTCCCGGCAATGCAACTTCCTTCCTCTTGCCACGAACGCTGGAAAGACGAGCGGCAAAGCATCACCGCTGGCCATGCGATTCAGGCTCCGGTCTTCACGCCCAAGGGCACGTCTTTCCGTCGAAGGTATCGACACCCGATGCCTAGTAAGAAGACTGTCAGCAACGAATCCGGTTGTCATCGTTCACCTCGTGGCCGGGCGTTAGTCGGCCTCGGCCGGAGCGCGGTAGATTTCTTCCGTCTGGAATGCTTGCTCGGCATGGGCGTATCCGGTGACCGAGATTAGCTCGCGCACGCGGCGGCGGCCTGCGGCATTTCGCTCGCAGTACAGAACGAAGTCGATGGCTTCTGCGGTCTCTGACCGCACGAAACCATGATTCAGATTCGGTCTGGCGCTGAGAGCCAAGTCGGATAGCCGATTGAGAGCGTCCCACGCTGACTTTGCGTGGATGGTCGAAAGCGTTCCGCCGTGGCCGGTGTTCATGGCTTGCAAGAGGTCATAGCCGCACTCATCACGGATTTCGCCCATGACGATGCGGTCGGGCCGATGCCGAAGAGCGGCGGCCAATAGCTGGCTAGGAGTGACGGCGACTTGGCCAGGAATGGCCTCCACTGCCTCCCAACGAACCGCATTGGGATGGGCGATTTTCAATTCCGCCGGTTGTTCAATGACGATGAGGCGCTCATGGTGGGGTACATGATCGAGCAGCGACTTCATCAAAGTTGTCTTTCCTGAACCGGTTCCGCCGCTGATGATGCCGTTCTTTTTCGCGTTGACAAGGTCGACCACCGTATCCCGGACATGCGCCGGTAAGCTGCCGGAAGCGATCAATTCATCGCTGGTGTACCAGCGGTTGAATTTGCGGACGGTCAGCGTAGGCCCATGAATGGAGGATGGAGCGCCGACGACGGCGACACGGGAGCCATCGGGAAGGCGCGTATTCAGGATCGGATTCTGGCTCGTGAGGTCTTGTCCCAGGAGCCGTGCGACGCGCTCAATCGCCGCCTGCAGCCGGTCGTTCGTGTACGGGGTCGCCAGCGGGATATGCTGAACGACCCCTCCACGATCTGCGTAGACACCCGTGGTTCCATTAATCATCAGGTCAGAGATGGACGGGTCTAGCAGAAGCTCACGCAGCTCTTCCGGGAAGAACGGCAATATCAGTTGGTAGCTCACCGCGATGCTCCTGCGGGTGGCGTCGCCGGTACAGCCGGCAACGCGGTAGTTGCTCCGGGTGCAATCGGATCTACGGAGAGCCGGTTCTCGTGGAACTCTGTGATGGTCAATCCAAGCGGATTGATCGTCTCGAACTGCGGGAAGATGCGGGCCTGATCGCTGACCTGTTTGGGATTCAGGTAATAGGTGACACTGATGCCCCAATGCTCCACGCGCGGTTCGTGCGAGTTGCGCGGAGAGTAAAGCTTGTCGATGGCTACAAGCGCCGTTCCACGCGCCATCGTGACGCCCTGCACGATCTCCTGCGACATGGAAGTGATGGTGACGTTCTTGACCTCGACATCGCTCTGCTCGATCTGCCCTCCGATAACCTGCGAGACGAGGTGATTGGCATTGTCTTCGGTCATCAATTGCGAAGAGAGATTTCCTGACAAGAAGTAGTAGTTGAGCGGATACTTCTTGGCGATTGTGTCGCGGCTGATCGTGTAGCGATAGTTGGCCCAATCCGTAAGGTATGTTCGGACCTCACCTTCGCGCGGACTGTAGTTCAAGTCGCTGTACTGAATCGCCTGAGCGCGACCCATCTCGTCGATACGGATGTAGCGGTTGGCAATGGGGCGTCGGGCGAGCGAAAGATTCAAGCCCATTGAACCTAGAAGTAGAACTGTTCCGCATCCGATGATGAGGCGGTACGCCTTCCGTTCTGAGTAATGGGAGGCATAGACCTCATTGCCGATCTCGTCGGCAAGTGCAGCCTGTTTCGGTGTGAGAGACGTATCAATTGGAAGAGTGTGGGTGGACATGGCTCGGATGACTCCTTTCCGTTACCGCATGGAACACGACAGCCGTATAAATCAGCGCGGCAATCAGCGCTCCGAATAAGAAGAGTGCCAGCAAACGTCGAAGGACACGTGACCTGCCTACGGCTCGTGCGGAGAAAAATGCGAGTAAGAAATTCCACATATCAAGCACCTGCTTTCGCCACCAACGCGGCTACACCTGCGGCTGTTTGCGTCGCTGCGGACGTGAGTCCAGCGGCGCCGCCAAAGATCGCCTGCGTCATGCTGGGGATGAAGAGCATGTTGATGATGAACGCCACAAACACCATCAAGCACGGGATGAGGTTCGCCATCCACATCTCCATCGAATAGTTGCCGTTGAACGTCTGCTGAATAAACCCGTTCATGAACCCCGCCCAGACGAAGATAAATGCAGCGGCAACGGCGCGAATCATGGCGAAGCTGATGAGCACATCAAGGAAGTGAAAGAACTTGGCGCGGAAATTCTTGGTCATGAGAAGGGGTATAAACACCGGACCGAAGAGAGCAGTCACGCCGTACAAAATGAAGGAACTGCAATTGATGACAAACAGAATGGCTGAAGCCAAACCGAGCATGAGCTGCACGACGACGTAACAGAGGATCTGAAGTGGTGCGGTGAAAGATGGCATGGCGGTGTTGTCGCCAGCGGTCTTGAGGAGCTGTAGCAAATTGTTGAGCGAGCTTTGATCGAAGGCCGCGACCATTGCCTGGGCAATATATGAAAAGAAGTGATTGATGCCGAAGCTCGCACCGGGGAATGGGTTCACCCAATAGTTTTCGAGCAGGCAGCAAATGATGAGTTTCAACAGGAAATTGGTAAGGTCGCCCAAATGGACATGATCCTGATGGAGCCGGAAGGTCATGCCGGTGGTGCTCCAGTTGATGGACATGCTCACCAGAGTGAAGAGAGCGATACAGCTTAGCTCTGTAAGACCGAGCTGCGTCAGCGCACCGCCGTTCTGAGTGGTGAGGTTCGTCAGATTGTTGGTGAACTGATACAGCCAATCGACGCCGGAACTGGCGGAAGGAAGGGCCTGCGCTAACACAAGAATGGACGCCATATCGCTCTCTCAATCGTGGGTTGTGGTTGGGTTAGGGAAGGTACGTTGTCCAGGTACCACCTTCATTCGCGGCGCTCACATCGTTCGTGGAGCGCTGCTGCTGAACGAACGCTGCCGTGTTCATGTCCTCCGCAGCCGCATTGCGGCGTTCCATGTTGGCGACGGTCATCTGTCCCGCAAGGCAGACCTGCAAGCTGCCCTGGGACTGCATCTCCGACATCCGCTGGCCTTCTGCAGCGTTCAGGAGATTGAGCTGCTGGACCTCCGCGTTGGTCGAATCGCTGTTGTCGAACTGGCTAGACATCAGCGAGCTATTGGCCGTGAGGTTCGTTGTCCTGCCCGAACGGTACTGACCCATAGCCGTGAGGCAGTCGGGCGAAACGCCGTCCGAAGTTTCGATCATGGCGAGCTGTGACATCCGGGAACTGCCGAGTTGCTGTCCAGCAAGGTAGGTGTTGGCGTTGCTGTTCATCGGCACCGTGGCCGTCTGCCAACCGGTCAACGATGCACTCGGGTTGTTAGAGTTCAGCGCAATCTTGATGCCGGCAGTTTCGCCAAACATGCTGGCGACGTTCACGTTCTCAAGAGCATGGAGTTCGGTTTGCCACAGTTGTTTCGCAGAAAAATGCGTGATGTTGTTCTTCAGCATGTTGTACTGCGATTCCAGTGTGGTGAGTTGCGATACAAGGCTGGCGTAACTGGTCGGGTCGAAGACAATATCTCCGATGCCGAACAGGGCGAAGCTCGGGGTCGCGGTAAGAAGCAGAGCCGCGCCTGCCCCTAAGAGCCACTTGCGGCGTTTGGTCAGTGTGACTTTCATAAAGCCTCCTGTGTTTGGGTTGAACTACATGCATTGCGGGCAGGTCGGGTCCAACCTGTCCAGGGGAAAACCGTGAAAGTGTGTTGCATTTGCCATCGCGTCCGTGGCTGTTAGGTAAATCCATGCAAGCGTTTCGCGCCCGGTAGTTGTCCCGGTGAGCAGGAGAACGAGCACAATAGCGGTCGTGATTGCGGAGACCTGATACAAGCGATCGAGACTAATCCTCTGCATCGCGTTCACTCCTCCTCTGCAAGCTGGCGGGCGATCTGCGGAATCATCGCCATCCACTCCGCGCCGCTGCGCTCGATAGCCTCGGGAAGCGTGTATCCGATCTCGGCGAGCCAATCGGCGCGGTTGAGAACCAGTGCGACGGCAACTTTCTCGCCGGTCGACTGCACAGCCCACGCTTCGGAACCGCCCTGCTTGGCATCGCGGGACTTGCGAAGCAAATGTACGAAGCGATCATCCATCTCGGTACTCCTGTCTACAAAGTGGGGCTGACGCGATGCTCCGCGTAGGACGGGACAAGTAAATCCGTGCCAATGTACACACGGGCGCGCGAACCTTCCTTCAGCGTGATGACGGGCAGGCGATTCAGGAAGTGATTGAGAACCTGCTCGCCCTCTTGAGCGGACTGCTCGGAGATGCCGTTGCGAATCTCGGTTGAAGGCGTGAAGACGCTTCCGTTGTTGCCGATCTGAGCAAGGCCGCCCAAGCCGCCGATCGCTGCCGCGGCTGCGAATGCTTCGAGATAGCCATGATTCACCTTCGTGGCCATACCGGTTGTGCCGATCTGGTCAAGGCCGATGAACTTCGCGAACTCCAAAGAGAATCCGTCCGGGCAGATTGCGCGATGGAAGGTGACGAACATCTTGCGCTGCTGTTCGCTACCAACGCTCTGCACAGTTCCAAGCAACCGCGTTCCTTGGGGCAAGAGAAGCTGCTGGTGGTCATGGGAGTAGAGATCGGTGGTCAGGTCCAGCATGATCGGCCCACTGAATCCGCCGTCGATGTGATTAGTGACGACCGCCTCCAACACTGTGCCCTCAAAAATCCGATACAGGCGCCCATCGTAGGTGTCGAAGTCATACGGCCCCATCGGGTCGGCCTTTGCGCTCGGTCTCGTTTGTTGATCTGCGCTCGCCTCCGCAATGGCGAGCTTCTTGGCAGAGGCATCAAGTGCGGGAGGAATGGCTTCGCCGCTGGCTTTGGACGACGCCTCCTGACGTTCGCCGAGTACAGCGGTAGTCGTGGGCGCGACCACGGCGGCGTTGCCGGAGTGCTGGAAGTCGATGGCGACGGTATCGCTATTGATGGCGTCCTGTTGCTGTTTTTCCCGCGCAAGCTGCTTTTGCTTGGCCTCCGCCTGCGCTTCCGAGACGTTGGAAGTGTGGGGTGGCGCATTCGCGCTGTTGCCGTAGATCGCGTCGCGCTGCGCAACGGTCATCGGAGGTGCGCCAGCGGCCTCCGGACCGGGCGTCTCTTGCGCCGCCTGTAATTGCTGCATGGCGGCTGCGAGCTGCTGTTGCCTCTGGGCGAGGTCGGCATCCTGCCGGGCCTGCGCCTGTTGCTGGGTCTGGAAGCTCGACACCTGCTGCGGGTTTGCCGTGGCCGGGCGCATCGGCAACGCGCTTTGCGACGCCGCCCTTTTGTTGCCGCTAACCAGACTCGACAAGTTGGCGATGCCAATCAGCGCGATGATGACGACAAGCGCAATGACCAACGGCATTCCTTTGCGCACGGGCGGCTTCGCTTCGGGCTGTTCTGGAACGGTGGCGGGTTGATTCAGATTTTCGTCGGCCATGACTATTCCTTTCCTTCCGCACGGTGAAACTCGACTTTCTGCTTGCCGATGGCGAGGTAGCCGTTGTCGAGTTCCTTCGGCACGGTGTAGAGACCGTTACTGAAATCGAAGTTTATGAGCGACGGCTTCTTCTCCTTCACCTCATAGAGCGCGGGTGTCTCCTGGAAGTGGCCTCGCAAATAGGTGAACTTGTCGTCATGCCATATCTGTTCAAGGCCCAGCGCATTGCCTTTCTTGGTGTCCCAGGTGTAGTCGAAGTGGAGTGTGCCGGGATATTTGCTGCGGTAGGTCTCGGCCTTTGTGTCCTCGGCCTTCAATTCGGCGATCTGCGCAGCTTTGGCGGCTGCCGCTTCCTGTTTCGCCTTCTCCAAGTCAGCAGCCGGCACGAACACCGGCAACTCGGTCAGTCGCTCCTTTGCGGCCTTGTCGCCCGGCGTGATGAAGACTTTGGAATCGAAGTGAGCGTCAGCGTCACTCGACACTTCGCGGAGCTGAAGGGTGTACTCGTTGCCGTGGTCGGACACGATGTGAATGTCCGTCGTGGCGTTCGCCACCTTTGGCTTAACGCTGATAAAGCGGCTGGCGACGTGGCCGCCGTCAAATACCCAATTCACCGTGTCGCCGGCGAATACGTTGGCGACCTTCTCCTCAGCAGGCAGCATGATGAGCGTCGATTGCAGGAGGCCGGCACGGATAGCGGGAGGCGTGTCTGCCTCCGACACCGTAACGGTGCGCGGCGCGGCTGGTTCCAGATGGTGCGGTTGGTCGATCGCTGCATTGGCAGTAGCAGCGAAGGCGAGGCCACAGGAGATGACGAGGATAATGGGCGGTTTCACAGGGAGTCCTTTCGGTGGGGGTGGGATTGGTTACACAGTCTCGCCCTGGGCAAAGCGCGTGATGCCCTCGGTGAGTCCGTACTTTTCGATCAACTTGCTGCGGCGAACACGATCCTTCGGCTTGGTAGAGAACGTGGCGTAGCTGCGCTTGTCGAGCCGAAGCGTCACCACCTTGGTGAGCCCATCGCGACGGATGTACAAGCCCTCGCGGTCCTGCAAGCTCTCGAAGAGAGCGAGCTGCTGTTCGTTCATCTTGAACAGTTCGGCGTAACGCTGCCGATTGAAGGTCGCATCTTTGAGAAACAGGAATGACGTGCAGGAATTCACAATGCTGTCGGCGTTTCCGCCGAGGTCATCGGCGGACTGGCCGATCATGGTCACGCCGCCGAGATTCTTGCGAACCGTCTTGATGGAAGCGAGCGCACCATCCAAGAGCTGCTTGTTCTTCATCGAAGAAAAGATTTCTTCAATGAGGATGTGCTTCGGAACCCCAAGATTGGCGGGGTTATACAGCACATCGTTGATCCGGCGGAGGAGCCACACCATCAACGGCTCGATGAGGTCCGCGTACTGCTCGTTGTTCACACCCTGGAAGTCGAAACACTGGAGTCGCGAAAGCGAGAGGCTGTCTTCAATGTTGTCAAAGACAGCGTTATATATGCCTTTGCCAACCCATTTCGAGAGATAGCGGTCGAGCTTCTTGGGAAGGAAGAGATTCGAGAGGCGGCGGTTCTCAGGATCGAGCAGGTACATATCCTGAACGGCCTTGTGGATCACGTCGTCGTCTTCCGGCTCCAGCTCTGCGCCGCCGTTGGTAAGCAGCAATTTGATGAAGGAGTAAAGAAACTTGATGTTGCTCTCGGTGGGTTCAAGTGAGAATGGATTGATGCGCGGGCCGTCTTTACCTACTCGGTCAACCTTGCCACCGTATAGCTCGACCACGCTTTCGTAGCTGCCGCCAATGTCGAAAATGTAGGTAAAACCGCCATACTTCTGCTCAAGAGCAATCGCTGCGTTCCCATGCACGGACTTACCGGAGCCGGTTGGCCCGATGATGAGCATGACGCGCACACCTTCCACATACACGTCTTGAAAAAACGGCGTCCGCGTCCTCGTCTCGAAGATGTTGAGGTATTCCGAATCCAAGTCGTCCGAGTGCGGATGCCCGATATGGGGTGCGAAGACGGAGGACAGCCGCGCGTGATGATCCTCTGACAACCACAGCGGGAAGACGTTGAACTTGTGATTGCCGGGGAACATAGCGTAGAAACCTGAAAGGTTTCCAAGCGTCTCTTCCATCACCTGCGCCCTTGCATCGACGAAGATCCGATGCACAGCCGGGACAACGTCGCGAAGTTGCTCCTGGCTTCGCGCTGCAAGTAGGAGACGCAAAGAGAATTCGCCCTGCGCCTTCTTATCGAGACCACGGATGACTTCGCTGAGGTCATCGACGTTGATATTGGCGGCCTTCGCTTTCGCGCCGGTTTCGAGCGACGCAGTATCCCGTCCGCTCATCACACGGGTCAGAACACCGACCTTGAAAAAAGAGATGAACTTCTCCTGGGAGTCGATTTCCTTGCGAGCTGCCGCCGTGGACTTCACCCGCCATGTCGAGCACAGCACGCTATCGCAGTCGAGAGTGAGCAAGCCGGAGAAAAGGCAGGGCCGCGACGCTTCAGGTGTCGTCTTGAGAGAGAACATCTGTACGTGGCGTTTGCCCACCGTGACGTGGTCGCTGTGCCATGCGACCGGACTCTTCACGATCTGCCTGTCCACTCCGGCGTCGCTGCGAAGCTGATCCCGCTCGGCCCACTCTTCGAGGTTGAAGAGATAGCTGAAAAACTGGAAGGTCTCGGTCTTGTCGAGCAAACCCAGTCCTAACGAGCTGCCGAGATGGGACTGAAGAATGGTTGCCGTCTTTTCAAGATCGGACAACATACGCGAGGTATCGACGGCATTCTCTTGTGGCTTGCGCTCGAACGCTTTGGCCTTTGATGGCTCCAGCGTCAAACACCAGTGAAGGTCAATGCGGCGGAAGGCTGCATTTTGCCTGAGAAAGTCTAGCCGGTCAGATGCGAACGCCTCTGTGATGGGATTCGTATAGTTCGCCTGGCGTGGAAGATCGAAGCCCGACATCACTCGCGTGTACTGATAGAGACAGGAGCCTTCGGGCAGTCCACGGAGTGCGCCTTCAATGGAGCGCATACGCGAGTCAAGCTCAAGGTCGGTGACACCCTCTTCGTCGATACCGATCAGAGAGAAAAGGCATCCATAGCCACCTCCCTTCAGCGCGAAGATATTGGGGCTAACGAAGCGTGCAATCGGAACGATGCTGCACGCGGCTCCGGCCTTCGCGAACCACGGCGTATGTTTGATTTGCTCAGTGTTTTCGCGGGTCATAGTAGCTCTTCTGGTTGAGGCTCAGGCCCCAGAGCTGGAACATCTTTGGGTGTTTGCGGATGATGAGCCAAGCCGCGACGGCCATCGTCGGAAAGCTCAAAATCGCCAGCAGTCGGAACCCAACGAGGAAAACCGTTACGTTCACAAACACAATGGCCATCCATGTCGAGAGGTCGAGCCCTAGCTTGGCTCTGGGCCTGTTCATGGCCTGATTGATCGGTAACGGTTCTCCCCGCTTGGTCATGTCGATGCACCTCCTACATCGACTGTCCGGTCAGGCTGCCTATCCAACCGGCACCCCAGCCGAGCACTCCGGCACCGAATAGCGCACCGAAGAGGCCTGGTATAGCATCTTGAAAACGACCACTCATCATGCGGATTCCCGCGAAAATGAGCCCGCCGAAGCAGATAACGGCACCTGCGTAAATCGCAAAAGTTTTGAAGGTGCCCATCAAGGTTTGCGCCCCGGAGAAATCCATCGTTCCCTGGGCATGAGCAACGCCGGCGAATGTAAGGGCGACCAGAGTCGGCCCCATCACGCGCGCGGCACGGAGTAGCGTCTGTGTTGAGAAGAGTCTTGCCCACCTCTGGATGGGCCGGGAATCGAGCCTAACTTTGATCTGCATTGGCACCTCAATCAACCGTGGATTCGGTTGCGATATGGGCAACGTAGAATCACTCGGTTCACGGAGTCCAATAAATGGGAGAGGGTCGCTTATTCATCAGGAGAATAAGCGTCAGCTTTCAGGCACTCCGTCCGAAGTACCCGATGCGTCGCGCTAGGGCCTCTCGCCCTTTGGGAAGGTCAGCACGATTTGGCGTTACGCACTTCTGCGTGACACAAAAATGCTTGATGTATTAAGGATTGAAATTCGGTTGTGGCTTATGAGGAGCGAGTTCGCGCGATCACCGGGATAGGAATCAGGCCGTCAATTTGGGCATTGATTCTGCCGCTCTCGTCCATGATATGGACTCGCTCACCCACGAGTAACGAGTCTGGGAAGATGTCGAGACAGTAGCCGCTGCTATGCGCTGCACTGGGAACCTTCAACGCAGAGATGCGGCCACTGAAAGAGCATGCTGCACCCAGGACTTGTGTCGGCGTTTCCTTCCCCTGTGCGTTCAAAATGAACCGCGACGGCGACACGCTCACGAGTTCGTGACGAGTCGTTCCGAGTTCGCGGTGAAAGCGCTCGTCGGTCAAGTCAAGGACACGAGCCAAATTGCAACGCATTGAAAGAACCAAATCGGGATCTCGTGGGGCTCCCTTCAACTGTCCATCAGCAGTGGCGAAGAGGGCTTCGACTTCGAGCAGGGCGGTCATCTGGCTATCAGCGCAGTAAAGAACAGGAAAGCTATTTGGGGCGTTGTAGCGCCCACCGGATCGGACAGACCCAATGGCTGATAGAGGTGAATCCCGGTGCCGCTCGGCGATGATCCGATAGACGAATCCCGTAAACGGCTGAACCGGGGCGGTCTCTAAGGCTCGCAAAAGTCGATCGGGAGAATGCACGGTCGCCCTCGCTAGGCTGGCTGCCTAGTGGTCATGGCCTCGACGAGAGCCTCTAGGGGTTTGAGGTCGCCGCCTTCGATGAACTCGACGGGGGCCTGATTTTCGAGATGCTTGTTTGGTGCGTTCAGAAATATCCGGGCGCTCTTCTTGTTCCCGGCATAAAGTTCCACGATTGCCACCCAGATGCGGTAAACGCGGCGCAGCTCTGGCTGCAGGCTGCTTGCGTCGGGATGCTTGCGAACGCTTGGGGCCTTCTTGCCGATGGCCTCGGCGATTGTTGAGACGGGCAGTTGAATTTCACTTGCGATGCGCGACGCATCAAGTCGTCCTGACTGTGGATTGAAGAGAGCTGGATCGGCACTCGCGAACGTAGAAGTCGCCAACATTTTAGGTCACCTCTACATGCAGTATAGAGTCTCGTTGAGGTATCGTCAAAGTATCGCAAACGTGACTCTCGCCGGGTTGGAAACCAAAGGTCGTTGGGTTTTCAACCCGGTTTCGACCCGGAGCAAAAAATCGCTCTACGTCTTTTCAACGACTTACAGCTACTTAAGGCTCCCGATCGGGCCTTGCAACTCGTTGAAACTACGTTTATACTCTCACTCATAACCCAAAGGTCGTAGGTTCAAATCCTACCCCCGCAACCAAATCGACATTTACGTAACATAGAAGTTGAACCGTAGCGGACCCTTCGTCTCCCGGATTTTTGCCCGTTTGCCTCCTCAGACTTACCAGCTTCCCTCACGCAGAAATGTGCTGAACCAGGACTCGAATTTGCGTTGTCTTGCGCTTGCAGGGTTCTGGTCGGAGATCGGTGACCCACTCGGACGTTGTTATGCCGCGATTGCCTGTTTGACGTTTCGTACGAACATGCCCATCTCGCGGTGAACCGCATCAAGCGCAGCGGTGCTGCCTACCTGCTGATGACGACGAATATGCGCGTGACTCAGAACAGCGATCGTGTCGCAGGCGAACTTCGGCGACTGAGCCCCCAGATAGCGCCCTTTTCCTTCCCGGAGCCGCTTCTGCTTATCGACGAACATTGCCCCAATCCCAAGATTCCTGACAGGAATCTGGGGCTGTGGAGTTGCTCTTCGATCAGGTTCCGCAGAAGGTTTCGAGGACGCGTTCTTCGGGGCTGGCGGGCTGCTGGTATTTTTCGAGTCCGGGTGTGTCCTCGTAAGGGCGTGTGACGACGGCGAGCAGGTCTTCGAATGGTTGAAATTCCTGGCGTTGGACTGCGGCGTCGATGACTTCTGCGACCAGGTGGTTGCGCGGGATGAAGGTTGGATTAGCGAGTTTCATGGACGCAATGCTTGCTTCTGGCGCGTCTGATTCCTGCTGCAGGCGATCACGCCATCGGACGGCCCATTCGTCGTAGGCTGCCGGGTTAGCGAACTGTGCGCGGACCTGCTGATCGGCTTCGGGTGCAGCCGCGGCGTCGCAGAGAAGGCGGAAGGTGAGGGTGAAGTCGGCGCGGTTGGCGGCCATTTGCTTGAGCAGGTCTTCGCCTAACTCCGTGTCGCCTTCGCGTTCGGTAGATAAGCCTAGCTTGCGGCGCAGACCTGCCTTGCGAGCGGTAAGGAATGTCGGCTCGAAGGTTCCGAGTGATTCGTGAGCGGCGGCCAGGGCGGCCTCCTGGCTGCCGGTTTCGAGCGCGAAAAGTGGAAGCAGGGTTTCGGCCAGGCGGGCGAGGTTCCAGAGTGCCGCCGGAGGCTGGTTGCTGTAGCCGTAGCGGCCGTTCTGGTCAATGGAGCTGAAGACGGTGTTGGGATCGTAGGCTTCCAGGAAGGCGCAAGGGCCGTAGTCGATGGTCTCGCCTGAGATGGATGTGTTGTCGGTGTTCATGACGCCGTGAATGAACCCGAGCAGCATCCATTGCGCAATGAGTTTGGCCTGGCGCTGGACGACGCCATCAAGGAAGCTCCGATACGACTGATCGGACTGTGCAATTCCGGGGTAGTGCCGGGCAATCGCGAAGTTGGCCAGAGTGCGGACCGCGTCTACGTCGCCCTGCGCGGCGAAGTACTGAAAGGTACCGACACGGATGTGGCTGCTGGCAACGCGGGCGAGCACTGCTCCGGGAAAGAACGCTTCCCGCATAACGCGTTCGCCGGTGGTGACGGCGGCAAGTGCGCGCGTGGTGGGTACTCCAAGGGAATGCATGGCTTCGCTGACCAGGTATTCGCGCAGCACGGGGCCGAGAGCGGCTCGTCCGTCACCGCGGCGGGAGAATGGCGTGGCGCCTGAGCCTTTGAGCTGGATGTCGTATCGGAGTCCGTCGCGGGCTTTCACTTCACCTAGCAGGTTGGCGCGGCCGTCACCGAGTTGCGGAACGAAATGTCCGAACTGGTGGCCGGCATAAGCGATGGCGATGGGTTCGGAGCCCTCAGCGATGACATTGCCAGCCAGGATTTGGATACCTTCAGGACTGGCCAAAGCTTCGGGATCGAGGCCCAGGTAATGCGCAAGCTCTGTGTTGATTTTGATCAGTTGCGGCGCGGCTACGCGGGTAGGGTTCACGCGGGCGTAAAAGTGTTCCGGCAGGCGGGCATAGGAGTTATCGAAGTTGAAGCGGAGCGAACCGGTGGATGACGTGGTCGCGAGTGCTGGATCGCCGGAGAAGCCCATCGCTTCATTTTACGCGCGTGCGCAGAAATGACTTGCGCCCCATCCCCGACGGTGGCCGGAGTCTGAGGCGCGGGTACTGCACAGGAGTGGATCAGACCTTGCAAATTCACGAAGGCTTGTTGGCCTTAGCCTGCCATTTCGCTGCGACTGCTTTGTCCGCCAGAGCCTTGATGAAGACTCCGCCGACGACGGAGCGGGCCTGAAAGCCGACCTGTCTGCCGTTGGTGGTTTCATACCAGTCGGTGAGCGGGACGCGGGTTGGAGTTTCATCGAGCCATTTGGCGATGGGCCCCATGAACTCCTGGAACTCTTCCGGGGTCTCGGCCATCGTCGCTGTCCAGATCTCCCAATCGAGCTTGGTGTAGGTCTTGCGAACATCGAGCGGTAGACCGTAGGTGTTGAAGTGCGACTTGTAGTAGGCGAGCTCGGTGCGCTTGATCTGCGGGTTGAATAGCTTGAGATCGAGCAGGTCGTCCCAGACGAGGTTGTACTTCTGGCTCCAGGTGTTGGAGCTGTCGAAGGCTAACTTGTAGTGGTCGCCTTCCTTGTCCATGGTTTCCCACTTGGCAGCCATGGTTCTTGCCTTGGAGGAGTACTCGTCGGCTACGGATTTCAGGCCCAGAGTGCGGGCCATCTTGGCGTAGGCGCCGAGGCCGTCGATGGCCTTGATGGACAGGTTGGCGTTGTGCGCGAGGTGGCCGGCGAAGTCGTCGGTGGAGAGCTGGTTTTCCGGGTCGAGGCCTTTCTCGAGGAGATAGTTTGCCCACTTGGTGAAGGTAGGCCAGTACTCCTTGATGAGGTGAGTATCGCCTTCGGCCTGGTTGAGTGCTGCTGCGAGGATGAGCAGGTTGCCGGTCTCTTCAATCGGCATCTGGTCTTCCTCGGTGCGTTCGCCGCCGCCGTATACCTGGCCGTTGGCGAGCGGATACTGGCCGAGATCATGCGGAGCAAATGGGAACTTCCAGCGAGGCAGCGCGGCGTACTCGAAGACTGGCTTGAGCTGGGCTTCGAGCAGCTTGGGATTGAGCAGCAGGAGGATGGGCGCGGCAGGATAGATGACGTCCACCGTGGCGATGCAGCCGTTGCTGAAGTTTTCCTTGGGAAAGAACAGAGGTGTGCCATCGAAGTCCGCGACGAGGCCGTTGGCCGCGAGGGCCTGGCGATAGGCGAGTGTGGCGAGATAGGCGTAGTTATCGCCGCCAACGTGCTTGAGGTCGGCGGTAAGTTCCTGGTCGAACGAGTTACTGCGGGCTTCGATGGATTCGCGATCTTTTTCGGCGAGTTCCAGCATCACTTCGACGGGCTGGTTATCGCGCTGCCAGTACTCCTTCATGCGGCGGCCGAGGTACTCGATCGCCGGGCCCTGCGTGTAGGAAAGCAGCACGTGACGGCTGACGGCAGATGCACCGACTTCTCCAAGGGGGAGAACGACGGTAAGGTGTGGCGCATCTGAAAACGGAGCGCGAGGCATATCCATGTCGTCAGCGCCGGTCACAGTTCCGTGCGCGATGAATTCATGCATGGCTTCTGTAGATTCGGCGGTGATGGCATGCTCGGAAGTTGGCACGACGAGGTGGAAGTAGCCCCAGTCGATGCGGAGGTCATCGCCGCTGCGGTTCACCGGCTGCTGGTCGCGCGAGCCGACGTTGAGCACGGTGAGGTTCTGCGTCTGCGTGCGTCCCCAGACAACCTGCTGGTCCCCGTGATTGACGGCGATGCGCGGGTCCACGTCCAGGTAAAGGCTTACATCATGGCTCTGGCCATCCGTGGCTGTTGCCGTCCAGGTGAGATAGGTCACAGGCCGCGAGACGAGGTCGAGATCGCTGGCGATAAGCGGCGAAAGGAAGGTGACCTTGAGGGAGATACCGGCTGCTGTGAAGGTGTAGTGCGTATGCGTCGGCGTGAGCTCAAGCGCAGTCTGCTGCATGGCTGGAACTTCGTCCGGCCAACCGCCCATGAAGCGGTAGGGCTTATGGTCGATCTGCACCATTCCAAGCATCGGTTGTTCTGAGCCGGTCCAATGGCGCGTTGGGCCATCGGTGAGTTTATTCGTCGTGGACCATACGCTGAAGTAGGGGTTGTGCGCGATCAGCGGGACGGCGGGCGGACGCCTTTGCGCAGCACCGACGAGACCAGCGCATGCTAGCAGCGCGAAGGAGGTGACGGCTTTCTTGATTGTGGCCCGACGGACTGAGGCGAAGGCAATAAGTCCACTTGCGGAAAAATCGATCATGAATACTCCGGGATTTGGTATGAAGTGCTTATGTTGCTGTGAAGACAGTTCAGCGTGTTTGGTACATGGAGAGGATCAGCTCTGTGCCGGCGCCAAGTCGAACACTGTGCTCGCTGCTGGTGATGCGGGTACTGCAGCCAGGGCCTCCCTGCGGTTCGAGTTTCACCTTGGGCATGCCAGACACGATGCCGGGGTGTACGGTATGCGGCGGGCCGCCGGGGTTGAGGTCGAGGTTAGCGCCAGTATCGGATGCGAGGTTGCTGATGCTGCGCCCGGACCCTGCGACCTGACTGGGCATGGCTCCATTCAAATTTGCGTCCGGATCAGGAGGGCCGACGAGGCCAATCACGCGCAGGGAAATAGCTCGCTTATCCTTCCCGTAGCAGTCGCCGTGGTCGAAAACGAGCGAGAGTTCGGAAGGGTCCGAGCCCTTTGCGGAAGAGGACGCGGTGACGTGACCGTAGAGAAAGGAGTTGGCGGGAAGATTGCAGTCGGGATAGCTCCATTCATTGCCGATCTGAACGGTGATCTCTTTGCCTGCTTTGATGTGTCCGGATTCAATCAGGCCGGTAACTTTGGCGACGATGGTGGAGGAGAGCGGCCGGTCGCGCGTGTCTTCCGGCGGGCACTCTTGAGTCTCCGCTGCTTTGTCCTTTGAGGCGGTCATGGTGACGCCGTTCGCGCCCGCTGTGCCCTGCGCTTCCGGCGCTTCGAGCTTGATGAGACCGTCGCGGTAATCGAGGTTGAGTACGAGCGAGTGCAGCATGTCGAAGCCGAGCTTGCCGGCGATCTGCATGCCCGCCTGCCGGTCTTCGTTGGTGGTGTTCATTTCCAGGATGTGGCTCTGATGGGTCAGCGACAGGTTGGCCAGCTGAAAGTCGAAGCTGTCGCGGTAGACCTGCAGCTTCGCGCCAGAGGCGGTGTCCATGGTGTTGGTGAAGTTGACCTTGGTGGTGGAAACCGAATGCGCCACGTCGGAGTTCATAGTGCTGTAGCGGATTCCCGAGTCCAGCATGAAGAGCTTGCGGACCTTGTTGTTGAGCATCGCCGGAACAAGGAGAAACTGCTGCCGGTGGTAGACGGGATTGAAGCCCTGCAACTCTGGTGATGTGATGCGGTCGCCGGGGAGAATGCCGGGCTCTGGCGGCAGCGGCGCCAGGGTCAGACGGCCTGTCGCGAAGTTCAACGTAATGAGGTAGCCGGCGAAGATGTCAGTGCCGATGAAGCCATCGGCGTTGCCGGCAAATGGCGCGTCATTCACGCCGACCACGCAATCGCGGAATTCGAGCGGGCCGACGTGGAAGCTGTCGACGTGGACAGTGCCCGGCGGTCCGCCTTCGGAGGGTTTGAAGCCGTTCTGATCCGCGAGCGCGCGGCTGATGAACAGGCCGGATGCGGCGGTATCGACCTGGAGATGCGCCTTGCTCTTGGGGAATTCGACCTCGATGCGGTAGCCGTCGACGTGCTTTGCGTCCTGGTAGGTCGGCTGAAGCGGGAACGTGGCGGAAGGCGTGGTGGGCAGCACCTGGCAGGTCTGATTGTTCTCCCAGAGCAGAGGCATCATGCTGTGCATGGACTGCTCGGCGCGTTGGCGGCTCTCGGCGTCCAGGTCTTTCATGGTTGCGAGCGAGTTGGCCAGGGACTCGATCTCATGCGCCGGCGTGATCGTGGTCGAAAAGGCGCGGTGGATCTCTTTGTTGCTCGGATCGATGTCGTTGGCGCGCTGGATCTCGGCACGCTCGGAGGCATACATCGAATCGACGCGGTAGATCCTGCTGCGGATGAGATGGAGGCGTGCATAGCAGGGATCGGCGGCTTCCGCGGTCTTGAGCGAGTCGAGCGCAAGCCAGGGCTGACCCTGACGAAGCTGGATCTCAGCGAGTGAGGTCAGGAGAGGCGCGGATTTGGGATTCGCGGGCAGCCCTTTGTTTACTGTTTCAGCCGCCTGATCTATCTTGCCCAGGCGTATCTGGGCGCGCGCAAGAGCGGCGGCGGTCCCGGCGTCGTTTGGCTGGCTTGCCAGGGCTTGCGTATAGAGGTCGGCAGCCTCCGAGAAGCTGCCGGAGTTGAAGGCAGCTTCCGCGGGTGTCGGCTCGTGCTCGGCAACTGCCGGGCAGGACGGGGATTGCGCCATGCCAGAGCTGGATGCGGCAAGGGCGAATACGATTGCCGGCAGCAGCGAGCTCTGCGGCGTAAACCTGCGAATTGTGCGCTTGAGCTTGGCCATAGGGTGTATTGGGAGACCATGATTCCGGGTCAGCAGGAGTATACGCCGGGGTGAGTGCAGCTTTCGACACGGGAATTGGGGCCGCTCGTGGTTGTTTCTCGTCGACGGTCAGGGCGGCTCATGTGGTTTTTCCCAGGGTCGGGAAGGACGTGATGCGCAGCTTGGCGGCTGCGTAGGGAATGAGAGTAATCTCCTCGACCGGCTCCTTACTCTGGACGGGACTCTTGGGCGGTTCGTTGGCGACGCCGTCTTCTGCGAGCCATTCGGGGAGTTTGCGGGCTTTCAGGTGCAGCTTGACCGGGGCGGACTCAGCGGCGAAGGGGATCCTGCCGATCTCCGATTCGGATGCCGCGATGTTTTCGGGCGATTCGAGGGCGTAGTTCCATGGGGTGGTGGGATAGATCTGCCAGTCTGCGGTCATGCCCCGGTCGCGCATCTTGAGCCAGTCCTGGCCGATGCCGAGAGAGAAGACCAATGGACCGCGGTGGACGGAGACCGAGCCGTTGTAGCCGGGTTCGATGCGGGGCTGCATGGGGAGTTCCAGCTCGACGCGGTCGCCGGATTTCCAGGTGCGGTCGAGTTTGGCGAACGATCCGGCAGCGGGTAATGGCTGCGGCTGGCCGTTGATTTTGACGGTCGCTCCGGCAGCCCAGGCGGGAATGCGCAGTGAGAGCGGAAAAGCCAGCGGCGCGGCCGGGTTTACGGTGATCTGGATGGAGCCACGGAAAGGGTAGCTCGTCTCCTGCGCAACGTGAACGGGCGTATTCCGGACGATGGTGTGGACGTCGCCGGGAGCATAGACAACTGCGGCAAGGCCGTCATCGGCGGACGCCATGTAAAGGCTGGCAGCGAATTTTGGCCAGCCCTGGTGGAAGTTCGCGGTGCAGCAGCCGAAGTTGGGTTCAAGCCCGAAAAGGTTGGACTCCGGGCCGTCGGTCGTCCAGGGCTTGTGGTGCAGGCTGCATTCGACCTGGTTGGGCTCCTGGTTGTACTGGTGGGTCCACATATCGTCGGAGAGGGTGCCGGGCAGGGCGTTATAGGCGAGCCGTTCGAGCCGGTCGGCGAGGGCCGGGTCGCCGGTGATGGCGATCGCATTTTCGAGCGAATACATGTACTCGACGACGGTGCAGAGTTCCGACCCCTGCGACGGGTTGAGGCCGGCCAGGTGCTCGTCGCAGGAGAACATGCCGTTGGGTAGCCCATGATATTGGTCCAGCTCGGCGATCATCTTCTGTACGCCCGTCCTGTCGGCAGGAGACTTCGAGAGTTGCGACCAGATGGCGCCGGTCTTGACGGCCTGGCCGTTATTCACGCCGTGGGTGGCTAAGGCGAGGTCTTCGAGGCCCTTGTCTTCGTTGAGCTTGATGAACTCGGCGGTAATCCGCTTCTTGTAAGGAAAATCGCTGAACTCGCCGACCCAGTCGTAGCCCTGCTTGTGGAGAATCTCGGCGAGGTCGAGCAGCTTCGGATTGCCAGTGCGGTTGTAGAGCCAAAAGACGGTGAGTGCATTGTCCTGCCAGCGGAATTTGCCCCAGTCGCGCAGCGGGCGTCTGGGGAGCTCGGCGAGCTGATGGTCGAAGTAGCGGGACATCAGGGTCAGAACGCGCTCGTCGCCGGTGGCTTCGTGGTACTGGGCGAGGGCCTTGAGCATGACCATGCGCGGCCACCAGTCGTTGTTTGACGCCGGGCCGAACATGCCGCTGGGCTGCGAGGAGTTCAGTGTCCAGTCGATGTATTTCTGCGCCTTGGCCTTGAGGCGGGCGTCGTCGAGCAGCCAGGCGAGCGGAATCAGTCCGTCAAGGTAGTAGGGGCCGCGCTCCCAGGACTCGCCTTTGCCGCCAAGCCAGCCGCTGTCAGGGCCGACGTCCGGCCAGGTTTCGTCGAGATGGCCGCTCAGGCCGTTGGCCTGGATTTCGAGCTGGGTGCGGAGCCAGCCGGTGGGCTTCACCGAGCCAAGGGGCAGCAGGCTGTAGGCGTTCGGGGCGAGCGGAAGTCTGTTTTTGATTGCTGGGGATGACGTTCCGGCGGGCGATTTTGTGTGGATCGAGTCAGCTCGAAGCCCCATCGCGGGAAGCGCGGACGCAAGCGAGAGGGAGCTGATCAGCTTGAGGAATCGCCGGCGGTTCGGTTCATCGAAGGGATTTGAGGGCAAACAGAAACTCCTCGGAACTGCACTGCAAGCATAGTAGATGACGCGATGGTATCGTGCCCATTGCCCAAAATAAACAACACCGCCGGAGATTCGAGTAGCCAATCGAGTCGTGGACTGGATACACTTCGGCTGTTGGAGGGTCGCGGGTGCCGCTGTTTCGTCGCTTGTTCGTCAGCGTCGGGTTTCTCTTGCTCAGTCTGTTGTGCATACCGGCTGAAGGGCAATCTGTAGAAACGCAATCGGCCCAGCCGCAATCCGGCATGGGCGGGGGCGGGACCGTCGCCGCCGCAGGGTCGAAGGTGCCGATCACGGCTGGCGGAATGGTCGATTCCGGGCCTGTGATCTTTGAGGACGTGAGCAAGGCTGCGGGATTGACCGGCTGGAACCACGTCATGGGTACGGCTGAGAAGCGGCTGATCCTCGAAACCAACGGGTCGGGCGTCGGGCTGATCGACTACGACAACGATGGCTGGCTGGACATTTATATGGTCAACGGCTCGACCTTCGATGCGCTCGACGGTAAGGAAACCATGCCCCACGCGGCGCTTTTTCATAACAATCACGATGGCACGTTTACCGACGTTGCTGCCAAGGCCGGGGTCACCAACGACCGCTGGGGATTTGGAGTGACTGTTGGCGATTATGACAACGATGGCTGGCCGGATTTGTTTGTGTCGAATTGGGGAAAGAACCGGCTGTACCACAATAATCACGACGGGACCTTTACCGATATGGCGGAGAAGGCCGGCGTGACGCTGGGCAACTGGTCCGCTGGAGCGACCTGGGGCGACTACGACGGGGACGGCCGCCTCGACTTGTTTGTCGCCGGATACGTTCACTTCGACCGCGACAATCTGCCGTACGAAAAGACGAAGGCCGTCGGCTTTGCGTATTGCGAGTTTCGCGGAGTCTCGGTGATGTGTGGGCCGAAGAATATCGAGGGCGAGCCGGACCATCTCTTTCACAACAATGGCGATGGCACCTTTACCGATGTGAGCGTGAAGGCTGGCGTGGCCGACGCGACGAACAAATACTACGGGCTCACGCCGGTCTTTGCCGACGTGAATGGCGACGGCAAGGTGGATCTGCTGGTCGCCGATGACTCGACGCTCAGCTACCTCTACATTAATAAGGGCGACGGCACCTTTGAAGATGCGAGCTACACCTCGGGCTTTGCGCTGAACGAGGATGGGCGTGAAGTGGCGGCGATGGGCGTGGCCGTTGGCGACTATCTCAACAATGGATCGCTCGATGTTGCCATCACCGACTTCTCCGACGAGGCTAAGCTGCTCTACCACAACGATGGTGGCGGCAGCTTTACCGAACTGGCTGTGCGCGCTGGCGTGGGGCGGAAATCGATCCCGTTTCTCGGCTGGGGCACGGGGTTTCTGGATTACGACAACGATGGCTGGCTCGACCTGATGATGATCAACGGCCACATCTACCCGGTGGCGGACAAAGAGGACTGGGGTACGTCTTACAAGCAGCGGCCGCAGCTTTTTCGCAATACCCGCGATGGCAAGTTCGAAGAGGTGCTGCCGGTGAAGGGAAGCGGGTTGGCGGTGGTGATTCCCGGACGCGGCGCAGCATTTGGAGATCTATTCAATGACGGCAAGGTGGACGTGATCATCAATCCTGAGGACGGGCCGCCGACGCTCCTGCGAAACGTCGACCCGGACCATCACCACTGGGTGGAGCTGAAGCTCGTAGGCGGCGCGAAAGGCCCACGGGACGCAATCGGGGCATCTGTGTATCTGACAGCGAATGGCATGCGCCATCGCGAGGACGTAATGAGTACCGGCAGCTATGTATCCTCGAATGATCAGCGGGTACACTTCGGCCTGGGCGACGCGACGGACGCCGGTACGGCGGAGATTCACTGGCCATCCGGCGCGAAGGAGACCATTAAACTGCCCGCGGTCGACAGGATCTACTACATTACAGAGGGCAAGGGGCTTACCGTAGCGATGTGCGCCGGGTTGCCATGCTCGGACTCGAAGCCGGACACAGCCAAGGAGCCGGCCGGAAAATGATGAGGCATGGTTTGAGTCGGATAAGAATGGGGTTAGCTGCGGTCATGGCAGCGGTATTGGGGACTGCCTTGAGCGTTGCTGCAATGGCGCAGACGCCAAAGGCCGACGTTCCCGCGTCCGTATTGGTTCCCGGGAAGTTCGTAGACATCACAGAACGGGCCGGGGTGCATTTCCAGCACCAGGCGCCCCATACCTCGCGAAAATATCTGCTGGAGACCATGGGCTCCGGCGTGGCGCTGTTCGATTGCGACAACGATGGCAAGCTCGATCTCTACCTCATCAACGGCGCGCCCTATTCCGACCCGGAGCCGAAAGGATCAATCCCGCAAAAGACCGGGCCTGAGTTCTGGAACCGCATGTATCACCAGAAGCCCGACGGCACATTCGAGGACATCACCGAAAAGTCCGGCCTGAAGGGCGTCGGCTACGGGATGGGCGTGGCCGTGGCCGACTATGACAACGACGGCAACGAGGATGTGTTTGTAACCGCATACGGCGGCAACCGGCTGTACCACAATGACGGCCACTGCAACTTCACCGATGTGACGGACAAGGCCGCCGTTGCGGGAGGCGGGTGGTCAAGCTCGGCAGCGTGGGTAGATCTCGATAACGACGGCTTGCTGGATCTCGTGGTCGAGCGCTACGTGAAGTGGGATTGGGACGACGTCTATTGCGGCGAACACAAAGAGGGATTTCGCGGCTACTGCCACCCGGACGTCTTCGAAGCGATTCCCATGCTGGTCTATCACAATGACGGCAACGGGCACTTCACCGAGGTTTCGCACAAACTCGGTCTGGACAAGCCGGCCAAGGCGCTGGGGATCGCCATCGCCGATTACGACCGTGACGGGCGCATCGACCTCTATATCGCCAACGACTCGATGCCCGAGTTTCTCTTCCACCAGAAAAAGGACGGAACATTCGAGGAGGTTGGCCTCGAGTCGGAAGTGGCAGTGAACGCTGAGGGCCAGACCTACGCCGGCATGGGCGTGGACTTCGCCGACTACGACAATGACGGCTGGCCAGACCTTGCCGTCACCAACCTCGCCAATCAGCGTTATGCGGTCTACCGCAACAATCAGGACGGCACATTCGACTACGCTTCGAACGCCAACGGCGTCGGCGCCATGACACTGCTGCACTCCGGCTGGAGCATGCGCTTCCTGGACTACGACAATGATGGCCTGAAGGACATCCTGATCGCCCAGGGGCACGACCTCGACACCATCGAGAAGCAGTCGCCGAATCTCCGGTACAAGGAGCCAATGCTGCTGGCGCGGAACCTCGGAAAGAAGTTCGCAGACGTCTCGGCGGTGTCGGGGGACGTCTTCAAGCAGGCGTGGGTCGGGCGTGGGATGGCCATCGGGGACATCGACAACGATGGGCGGATCGATGCCGTTGTCAGCACCAACGGCGGGCAGGCCTATGTCCTCCATAACGAAACGGCAACCGCCAATCACTGGCTGACGCTCCGCCTGACCGGGCACAAGAGCAACCGCGACGGCATCGGTGCTGTGGTCAAGCTGACGACTGCGGACGGGTCGCAATGGGCGACGGTGACCACGTCGAGCGGCTACCTCTCGGCGAGCGACCCCAGGGTGCATTTTGGTCTGGGAGATAGCGCGGTAGCGGACACGATTGAGATCAAGTGGCCGAGCGGGATCGTCCAGACGCTGAAAGCTGTGCCGGGTGACCGGCAGATGCAAATCGACGAACCGGTGGTTCCCTGACGGCCGTCCGTCCGTCCCGGCTCCATGAAAACATGCGCGCGACAACGTCTGAACCGGCGTCACAGCAGCCATCCCGAAGCCACTTTCGCGAGGATTTCCACAGGGACAGGAGAAGCCGCATCGAGCCGATCCGGAAGCGCTTAATCGTTTAAGTGGACGCTACAGGCACCTCTTCAGTAGCCCCGGAGGCGTGGTAACCGTTTACAGCCGGAAAAACCTTTTCGTTTGATGTCTAAATGCTCACCGTGGGTTTCCACACACGATGCATTCAATCAAAAAAAACCTTGACAGTGCTGTTGTCGCGAACTTATAGTCGCCGTCGATGGAAACGATACCATCAACCATTGGTTGGAATTTATTCCACACCCATGGAAAAACACCTCGGACAGGCTTCTGACTCGCAGCCATGTCCGAAAGTTCGACCCGTTTTAAGAGACAGAAAGAATTGAGGGACATCCAGTGATAGCAAAGCCGAGACTTCAGGAGCGCCATCGACTTCGCCAGTCGATACAACTATTTCAAGTGATCTTAGCCTTAGCCTGCGTGGTCTTGTTTGCGCCAAAAACCGCTCAGTCTCAGGCCAGCGCAGGTATCACCGGTACGGTCACCGATAGCAGCGGTGCCGTCGTCGCAGGGGCAAAGGTGACGATCACCAATGTCGGTACCACGGTCGCTTTGAACACAACCACCACCAGTTCGGGCACCTACACTTTCAGGGGACTCAATCCCGGCCGGTACTCGATCGCCATTGAGGCCACTGGCTTCAAGAAGGCAGTCCAGGAGCAGACCATCGAAGTCAGTACTGTTGCCACGGTCGACTTCGGCTTGACTCTCGGCAAAAGCACAGAGACCGTGGAAGTCAGTTCCGACCAGATCGCACTGAACACAACGCAGCCGGAACTGGGCAGCACGATCGAACCGGAAGTCGTTGCGGCGCTCCCCACCGAGGTCGCAGGCGGTCGCGGGCGTCAAATCGACCAGTTGCAGTTCCTGGCTCCCGGCACGACCGGTAGCACCTTCTCCCACCGCGTTAGCGGCGGCGTCGATTTCGAAGAAGAAATTGTCTATAACGGTATCCCTGTTCCGCAGTCGGAAACGGAAGGTTACACCTCGAACTACAACCCGCCCTTCGACATGGTGGAAGAGTTCAAAGTCCAGCGCACCACGTTCTCCGCGCAGTACGGCCTTGGTCAGGGCGCGCTGACCTACCAGACCAAATCGGGTACCAACCGGTACCACGGCAACTTGTTTTACATCAACCGTAACAGCTTCTTTGACTCGGTCGGCTTCTTCAACGGCCCCAACTTTAACTCGTCCAACACCAAAGACGCTCCTCCCGTAGATCACGAAAACAACTACGGTTTCTCGGTTCAGGGCCCCATCCGCATCCCGCATCTCTATGATGGTCGCGACAAGACCTTCGGTCACTACAGCCAGGAGTGGTACAAGCAGAACAGCGCCAACCTCTCTCAGGGCACAGTGCCCACGGCGGCTGAAAAGACCGGCGACTTCTCCAATTACTTGGGAACCTTTAAGGACGTTAATGGGAACGATGTGACGGGTGTGGTTCCCATCTACGATCCTACGACTGGTAAGCCCTTCCCGGGTAACATCATCCCACAGGACCGTATTAGCGCCCTTTCCACGACCTTCCTTCAGTACATTCCTGATCCGGACGCTCCCGGCAACGGTGTTGGCAACCAGAGCAACAATAAGAACCCTGAGCGTTTTATCACGCCGACCATCAACCATGTGTGGGGCTTTACCGTCGACCAGACCCTCACGCAGACCCAGAGCATACACTTTGCCATGTGGCGCAACACCCAAAGCAGCGAAGGTCCGGATAATGCGCCCATCGTGCTCCTGCCCAACCCGCTGCAAAGCGTCCGGTACTACCCAAACGTAGGCACCGTATTCCTGTTGAATTACTCCAACAGCTTTACGCCGAAACTTGTCATGACAGCCGGACTGGGCTGGATTGGTGAAATCAACAACCAGTTCAACATCAACAAGTTTGCTCCGAAACCCTTCTTCTTCGGTGTGCAGCAGGAAGACATCATGCCGAGCATCACTTTTGACGGACAGCATGCGACCACCGCTTTCGGTACGGGCGGCTCGAATGCTAGCTCTGTCAACCGTAAGTTGGGTATCGCATTCGTCAACAACTTCCTCTGGAATAAGGGCCGCAACACCTTCAACATCGGCTACGAAATTCGCCGTTCCTACCAGGACGACAATGAAGAGCAGACCGAGGGTGGGCACTACGCTTTCAGCCAGAAGCAGACCTCGCTCAGCAGCCCCAGTGATCAAAACTTTGGCAACTACGGCAGCTCGTTTGCCAGCTTCCTGCTGGGACTTCCGGATTCGGCCAATCGTTCGGGTTCTGAGGAAAAGAGACTGCGCAACCTGCTCGTCGCCCCTTACGTTCAGGACGACATCAAGCTGTCGCCCAAACTCACCCTCAATGTCGGCCTGCGCTGGGATCTGGAACAGCCTTTCACCGAAGTTAACAACCGCATTGTCTTCTTCGACCCGAATCATCCGGGATCGGATCCTTCCGCGATCGGCCCTAACGGTCCCATCCCTGGTCAGGCAAATCTGCTTGGAACCGGCTCCGGCCATGTTGGTTGGAACCGTGCTGACATGAGCTGGAAGCATCTCGGACCCCGTGTCGGGTTTGCCTACAAAATCAATAACAAGACCGTTGTCCAGGGCGGCTTTGCAGTTGCCGTTCTCAACGGCGGCGCCTACGAGTATGGCACCAGCAAGGTCGCCGTCAACTACGCGAACCTGCTGAATGGTCAATTCAACCGCGCCAGCACCAGCCTCAATACTTCAGCAGTTGGAGAGTGGGATAACCCCAATAACCAAATCCCGGCTGCCAACCCGACCCCTTTCTCACCCGGCCTCGGCGGCGGCAACCAGATCAATGTTCTGGGCAAGAATTTTGGTTACGCCCCCTACAGCCAGCAGTGGAATCTCAACCTCCAGCGCGAGCTTCCGTATAACATGTTGCTCACGGCTGCAATCGTAGGCAACCGTGTCATCCACCTGCCCAGCCAGAACAACGAAATCAACCAGATGGACCCGAAGTACGATGCTCTCTACGGGAACGTCATGAGCAGCTGCAACCCAGGCACGTCGGTCCTGGCCGACAACTTCGGACCATACGATGCATTCCTTAACCCGAGCGGCTGCGCTGCTGCAGACGGCTTCACGCAACCGTACGGCGGAGCCGGCAGCCCCACTAGCTTTGCGGGTGACTTCGGCAATTCTTCCTCGGTCGCGCAATCGCTAACGCCCTATCCGCAGTACAACAAAATCTTCAATAACTTTGAAGCCAAGGGTACTGACTACTACCAGGGTCTCCAGATCGAAGTGGACAAGCGCTTCTCCAACGGCCTTGCCTTCCTCGCTGGCTACACCCTCTCGCACCTGCTCTCCAACGCGGATAGCGGTTTCTCCAGCTTCTCCAACGGCGGCATCAACAAGTACAACCAGAAGCCGGAATACGTGGTTTCGAACGCGGATGAGCCGCAGACCCTCAAGATCAGCGGAACGTACGAACTGCCCATCGGACCCAAGAAGAAGTTCTTCAACAATCACAGAATTACCGGTCAGGTTTTCGGTGGCTGGCAGGTTGGCTGGATCCTCGACTACGAGTCCGGCACGCCCTTCGGTGTCGGCGAGAATGGTTCGCCCTTCCCGAACGGCTTCAACCGTCCTGATCGCAACTCGTCTGTCAGCCTGAAGACTGGTTCTTACAAGCGCGTTCGTGACTACTTCACCAAGCAGGGAGGCACAGGCCCCGGACCCTCGTTGTTCAACCCGGCGGCTTTCACCCCAACACCTACCCAGTATGTCATCGGCAACGCACTCAGGAACTACGGTGCGCTCCGGAGCTCTGGCACCGCTCAGGAAAGCCTGAATGCCCGAAAGCACTTCTACATTGGAGACAGGTTTGAGGCAGTTTTCCAGGTAGATTACTTCAACGCATTCAACCGCACGAAGTTCGGCGGCCCGGATACCAACGCAAACGACGGAACTTTCTCGCAAGACACGTCGACCGGCTCGGGCTATAACAACCGTCAGGGACAGGCCAAACTCGAGGTCACCTTCTAAACAACGCGAGAACATTCGCGTACCTGAAGTCTCATGAATGTGCTTACTTCCACCGGGCTGCTCTCACGAGTAGCCCGGTTTTTCATGAGCGCAAGACACTCCGAAATACCGCTCGAAGCGAATGTTTCCTTAAACACTTGAGCTCTTTCGTAAAGAGAAGGTCTCCTCAAAGCTGGAGCCAAAATTTCTTTCACCTGAATTGCGTTGAATTATCATCAAATAGCGCATAATAGGACGAACCCATCAGATCACCCGGCAGTCGAATCGAAGATGCAAGAGATAAATCAGCAAGTCATCGCAGCATAGCGGCACAAAAGCGTTACAAACGTGCACATATAAGCTGTGTAAGTCGTTTCAAATGAAAAGCTTACCGGCAAAATGGCACAGCCCCCCCCCTTCCATAAAAAACGCATATATATCACCCGAAACAGAGTTCGCAAGAGAGGCGCTTCACAACGAGCAGCCGAATTGAGGAGTTGGCGAAGCCAGTCTCCACGATAGTCTTTCCGTAGTCATCGGTAGGATTGGATGAGAATCATTCCGCTTGGGGAAGAGCGATCCAATCAGGCGCGGGCAACCTCTTGATCTTCTATAATTGCCATTGAATGAGAGCCGTTGCTACAAACTGTCTGCGCTTGTCGTTCCGCCTGCTGCTCGTCGCAGGGCTCGTGTTTGTTCCGTGTTTGCGGGGGCAAGCGCAATCGGCTGACGACGAAGTAACTCCGCAGGTACAGCAGCTATACGCCCAGGCAAAGGCCGCCCAGCAACGCAACGACCTACCCACGGCGATCGAAAAATATCGAGCCATGATCAAGCTGGCCCCGCATCTGGCGGCGGCTTATAACAATCTCGGCATGCTCTATTACAACGACAGGGACTATGCGCATGCGGCTGAGATCCTCGAGCGTGGACTCAAGCTGCATCAGAAGATGCCCACAGCCTCTGCGATGCTGGGTATGAGTTATTACCAGCTTGGCGAAAACGACAAGGCTGAACCGCTGATCCGGGCGGTGCTGACGGCCAATCCCAAAGACGACCAGGCCGAAATGACGCTGGTTCAGGTGCTGGTCCGGCAGCGGAAATTCGAGGATGCGACGCAGATGTTGAATCACTATCTGAGCCGCAACCCGAAGGACCAGGACGCCTGGTATCTGCTGGGGAAAACCTACATTCAGTTGTCGGAAGATGCACTGGCGAAGATCAATGAGATCGATCCGAACTCCGTGGTGGCACATGAGATCACGGGTGAAATCGACGAGAGCATGCATAACTACGACAGCGCGCTCGTCGAATACAAGAAGGCCATTGAACTCGCTCCGCAAAAGGCCGGCACGCACATGCACATGGGCAATGCCTACTGGCTGATCGGCAAGTGGGCCTCGGCGCAGACGGAGTTCAAGGCGGAGCTCGCCATCGACCCCAATAACTGCGCCGCGCATTGGAAGATGGCCAATGCCATGCTGGAGGCAAATGACTCCAACGACGATGCCCTCGCGGAAGCGAATCAGGCCATCGATCGCTGCCCGACATTGATGCAGGCGCGCGTAGACCGCGCCCGCGCACTGATTCGCCTCGGCAAGCATGCCGAGGCACTACCGGACTTAGAGTTGGCCGTTGCGGATAGTCCCAGGGAACCTACGATCCACTTCCTTCTCGCATCGGTTTACAGAGCGCAAGGCAAGACCGCAGACGCACAGCAAGAGATGCAAACTTACGGCCGCTTACAACGAGAGGCCAGTGAGGCTGTCGCTGGACATGCAAGTGGAGCCAACGCCATCAAGAAGGATGCAAACTAGCCCCACCGCGGCAGGTCCGCGGATTCACCTTTTGGCTCTTTTATCGGCGTTCGTTGTCCTGCTAACCCCGCTCGATCTGAAATCGCAAGTGACACCCGTTAGAGTGGCTGACGCGGAATGCGCGAAATGCCACCTGGAAATATATAAACGGTATCTCGCCACTCCGATGGCCAACGCAAGTGGAGTTGCCGCAGAAAAACTTCTTCCCGGCACCTACGTCCAGAAGCAAGCTGGCATCGAATACGATCTCGCGATTGCAGGAAGTACAGCGACGCTCAGCTATCAGAGTCTGCGCCCTGGCTCCGCGAAGGGCTCGCTGCCTCTGAGTTATTTTCTAGGATCGGGTCATCTCGGCACTACGTATCTTTACTCAGTCGACGATCATCTCTTCGAGTCCCCGGTAGCGTGGTATTCGGATCTCAAAGCCTATGACATGAAACCTGGTCTCGCCGAGATGAAAGACATTCCGCCGGCTCTGCCGATGCAGAGCAGTTGCCTGCGATGTCACATGAGCGCCGTGCAGCCCAGTGAAGCAGGGACACTCAACCTCTACCGTGGTGAGCCGTTTCTTCATACCGGCATCACCTGCGAAGCATGCCATGGAGACGCGCAGAACCATGCCGCGACACGCGGTAAAGCGATGGTCGTGAATCCGGCGAAACTCAGCGCAGATCAACGCGATTCCGTCTGTATCAACTGCCACCTTGAGGGCGACGTGACTGTTGAGCGCGCGGGTCATTCGCCACTGGAGTATCAACCCGGAGAGCCGATCTCGAAGTATCTGGCATTCTTCGTCTATGGTGGGGAGAACCCCACTTCGCGCGGGGTGAGCGAAGTGGAGCAGTTCGCGAAGAGCACCTGCAAGCGCATGAGCGGCGATGCAATGTCCTGCACCAGTTGCCACGACCCGCACTACACTCCGAGCGCTCAGCAACGCGCTTCATTTTTCCGTGCCAAGTGCCTTGCATGTCATAGTGAGCCGCAGTTCGCCGTGAAGCATCATCCCGAAAATCAGGATTGCACTAGCTGCCATATGGTACGCACCGGCGCACAGAACATTCCACACGTGGCGTGGACCGATCACCGCATTCTCAGAGAGCCTGCGAATGCAACGCAGGAGATTCAAACAGATGGGAAAGAAGAGCTGGCACCGGTCTTTTCTCCTACTGCGAATAAGCGGGACCTTGCAATGGCGTACTACACACAGCTGCTGGAGGGGAATCGCGCCGCGGCGCCTAAGGCGTGGTCACTCCTGAGTAAGCAAAAGGATCAGATCAACGGGGATGCTCCGGCGCTGGACGCATTGGGTGTGATGATGGCTGAGAGTGGTGACAGCAGGGATGCGGAGTTGATCTTCCGGCATGTCCTGGAGCTAAGTCCGCTTGACCTTACTGCACTCTCCAACCTTGGCATCCTGGTGGCGAGGCATGGGAACCTTCCAGAAGCAACCAAGCTCTTACAGACGGCCTTCGATCGCAATGCCAATGTCTCCGGGTTAGCGATGAATCTGGCCCGTGTGGAGTGTGCAGCAGGGGACGCGAAGGCCGCACGTGCGACGCTCGAATCCACCCTCACCTTCAATCCGGATCTTGAGAGTGTGCGACGATTGATGCAGGGACTCGGTGACTGCGGCAAGGCCGCGAACAGGTAAGGATCGCATGGCGAAAATGGCGCTCAGGCTTCAGTTTGCTGCATTGGCTTTTGTTTCTTCGAGTGCGCTGCTGTCCTTCGGACAGGCTGCCTCAAGTCCGCTGTCCGATGCGCGCGAGTATCTAGCTTCAGGTAGGCTTGGGAAATCCGAAGCGACCTTGCGAAGCTATTTAGCGGTCCATGCTGACTCCGCCGATGCTCACTTTCTGCTGGGCTATGTCCTATTCCGTAGGCAGAAGCCGACGGAGTCTCTCGCCGAGTTTACGGCCGGTGCAAAGTTTAGGCGGCCGGCCGCTCCAGAGTTCGAAATCATCGCCTCTGACTATGTTCAGCTCGAGGATTTTTCCGATGCCGATAAGTGGTTCACGGAGGTCGTCACTGAGCGCCCTAAGGATGATCATGCCTGGTATCTTCTGGGCAGGACGAAGTACAAGGAAGGCCGCCATGAAGAGGCGGTCGCCAGCTTCGAACATGCTCTTGCGCTGCATCCAAAATACGTGGAAGCTGAGGATAATCTTGGCCTGGCGTTGCGCGAATTGAACAAGCAGGATCAGGCCAGAGAGGCCTTCGAACAAGCCATTGCCTGGCAGGGCGAAACACTTGTGAATCCGCAGCCACTTTTGAATCTGGGTACGCTCCTCATCGAGCAGCAACAGCCGGAGAAGGCTTTGCCATTGCTTGAGAAGGCCGCTTCACTGGCTCCCGAGAACCCGACGATTCATGAACAGCTCGGTGCGGCCTATGCCGCGCAGAACGATCTGCCCAAGGCTCAGAGTGAGCTGCAGGCTGCGGTGAAGCTGGCGCCGGATACATCCGCGCTGCACTTCAAGCTGGGGGAAATTTACCGGAAGCAGAAGATGCACGAGCAGGCCCAGCAGGAGTTCGCGATCTGCGCCAAACTCAACAGTACGCATTCTTCCCGCACAACTCCCAACCCATTCCAGCCGGTGCCGGACAAGCCGCAATAACGTGCTTTCCGTGAATTCTCGCGATGAAGTTGCAATTGCTTTGCTGGCATGGACCCTGGAATGGTATCGTTTCCAACTGAGCATCCGGGAGTGTACAAGCAGCAGCCAAATTTTCAAAATCGGCGGCAGGCTGAGTGCAGTGCCACCTCCATGCGAAGCGAACCAGGAGAACTTCCAATGAAAGTTTTGATACGGAGCGCGATTTCAAAGCACGCGCTGACTCACACGATCTATCGCACCGTTGCCGTTGGCCTGTGCGCCTCTGCGATGGCTTTCTTTGGACTGACGCATGCCGATGCGCAGTCTGCCCAGCAGGCGGGGGAAATCACGAAGTCTCTTTCGGCGAATGCGCAAAGTGTGGTGCAACGCCTGTCGCAACTGGACAGCCTGCCTGCGGAAGAGTGGCGCTTTCACGCCGGTGACCTGGCGCACGGCGAGAGCCCGGATCTAGATGACTCCTCATGGAAGGAAGTAAAGCCGCGCACCGAGGCGGGTAAAGATGCAGTCTGGTTCCGTCGCACGATCGAAGTGCCAAAGAGTTTTCACGGCTACGACCTGACGGGCGCTCGCATCTGGTTCCGCTTCGAGGCTGGAGCAAACGGACCGATACCGGAGATCATTTACTTCAACGGCCGCCGCGTGGCTCTCGGCGATGATCTTGAGCCCATCGTGCTCTTCGATAAGGTCAAGCCGGGCGAGAAGGTGTTGGTTGCCGTAAAGCTGTTGAATACCGTCGATACGAAGACTTTCTACGGAACGAATCTCAAGATTGACTTTGCAGAAGATCGACCAAACCCCGAAGACCTGCGTCTCGAAATTCTTTCTTCGACCTTGCTGATTCCAAGCCTCTCGAAGAATGTGGCGGGCGATACGGCAACGCTCGAAAAGGCTGTGGGTGCGATAGACCTGAAGGCGCTTGATGGCAATGATGCGGCGAAATTCGATGCTTCGCTGAAGCAGGCGCAGACCACCTTGAGCGCTCTGCGCCCCATGCTGCAAACGGCTACGCTGCATCTCACGGGCAACTCTCATATCGATGCGGCATGGCTCTGGCCATGGACCGAAACAGTCGATGCAGTCAAGCGCACGTTTGGCACAGCTCTGCAGTTGATGAATGAGTATCCCGACTACACGTACACGCAGTCGGCTGCGCAATATAACGAATGGATCGCGCAGAAGTACCCGGCGATGAACGAGCAGATCAAGCAGCGCATCAAGGAAGGGCGCTGGGAGATCGTGGGCGGCATGTGGGTCGAACCGGACCTGAACATGCCCGATGGCGAAGCGCAGGTCCGGTCCATCCTGGTGGGCAAGCGCTTCTTCCAGAAGGAATATGGCGTTGACGTGCGCATTGGCTGGAATCCGGATTCCTTTGGCTATATGTGGCAGCTACCGCAGATCTATAAGCGTTCCGGCATCGATTATTTTGTCACGCAGAAGATGGCCTGGAACGATACGAATCAATTGCCCTTCAAGCTTTTCTGGTGGCAGTCTCCGGATGGCAGCAAGGTGCTTGCTTACTTCCCGCATGATTACGCGAATGGCAATCTGAATCCTGTTCGTCTGACCTACGATCTGGCCACGGCGCGCAAGCAGGCTCCTGGGCTGGAGGAGATGATGGACCTCTACGGAGTGGGTGATCACGGTGGCGGACCGACTCGTGCTGTACTGGACGAGGGTGCGCACTGGGCGCAGCCGGACAAGGTCATGCCCAAGATGAAGATGGGCACAGCGCAAAGCTTCTTCACCGATGTAGAAGGGAAGATCGAGCCTAACTCGCCGGTCTGGAACTACGAGTCGATCGCAAAGGGATACACGGCGCCGCCGACTCCTGCGGATGGGAAGATTTCGATTCCGACGTGGAACAGCGAAATGTACTTCGAGTACCACCGCGGCGTAATGACCACGCAGGCCAATCACAAGCGCAACATGCGTGATAGCGAGATCCAGGTCTTGGATGCAGAGAAGTATGCATCCCTGGCGTGGCTACAGGGCAAGGCATATCCGGGGGACCAGTTCACGGAAGCGTGGAAGAAAGTCACGTTCAACGACTTCCATGATCTTGCGGCCGGTTCGGGCATCGGCATCATCTACAAGGACGCGCAGAAGGACTACGACGATGTGCGCTGGGCGACGAATGAAATCTCACATGGCGCTCTGCACACGCTCACTGCGGATGTGGACACTAAGGGCGCAGGCGTTCCGGTGATCGTATATAACTCGCTCGCCTGGGAGCGTTCGGGTGATGTGACGGTTGACGTTCAATTGCCTGCTGCTTCAGCCAGTGGCGTGTCCGTTGTCGACGCTGCCGGGCATGTTGCCCCTTCGCAGGTTATCAAGCAGGATGCGAAGACTAACAGCTACAAGCTGCTGATCCATGCGAAGGAAGTTCCTTCCCTGGGCTATGAGCTGTTGCATGTTGTGCCCGGCACAAAGACTTTCCCGAGCGATCTGAAGGCAGACGGTCTGACGATCGAGAACGCGTTGCTCAAGGTTGTTGTCGATAAGCAGACGGGCTGCATCACCAGCATCTTCGATAAGAAAACGAAATTCGAATCGCTTGCATCCGGCGCGTGCGGTAACCAGCTGCAGACCTTTAAAGATCTGCCGAAGGACTACGACGCGTGGAACATCGATCCCGGTACATTCGATCACTTCACATCGATCGACAAGGCAGACTCGGTCGAGCTGGTCGAGAAGGGACCGCTGCACGCTGTCATTCGCGTAACGCACACCTGGCAGAGCTCTAAGTTTGTGCAGGAAATCACGCTCGCCGCTGGCTCAGATCAGGTCGATATCGTCAACGACATCGATTGGCATGAGAAGCACATCATGCTGAAGGCTGCCTTCCCGCTTGCAGCGACGAGCAGCAAGGCAACCTATGAAGTTCCCTACGGCAGCATCGAACGCGCGACAACCCGCAACAATAGCTGGGAGAAGGCGCAGTTCGAAGTGCCGGCACTTCGTTGGGCTGATCTTGGCGATGGACAGCATGGATTCAGTCTGTTGAACGAATCGAAGTATGGTTATGACGACGAAGGCAATGTGCTTCGTATCTCGCTGCTCCGCTCGCCTACGTGGCCGGACGAAGTAGCCGATATCGGTCATCATCACTTCAGCTACGCAGTGTATCCTCACGGCGGAGACTGGAAGCAGGCGCTCACCGTGCGTCACGGTTATGAGTATAACTACAAGCTGGCAGCGATGCAGGTGGAGTCTCACACCGGCAGCTTGCCTGCGAAGTATTCCTATGTAAGCGTGAAGCCGGAAAACGTAGTGCTGACCGCGCTGAAGAAGGCAGAAGATACGAATGGTCTCATCTTCCGCGTATACGAGTCAGCGGGTAAGACGTCCGACGTAGCCATTCATCTTCCTAAGGGCGCAACCGGAGCAACTGTCACCAACCTGTTGGAGAAGTCGGAAGGTTCAGCGTTGACTGTTAGCGGTGATACCGTCACCGTGCCGATCCACCCATGGGAGATCCTTACTGTCCAGGTGAATTACCCGGCTAAGTAAGTTTCTAGCCACAAAAGACAACGCCCGCTTCGTGATGCAACGAAACGGGCGTTATCTTGTAAGTTGAACTAGGGATTACAGCCGCAGGAGCTACGCACGATGAGGCGCGTTTCTAACTTTACCTGTTGCGCCACTTTCGGCCGTGTCTGGGTAACTCCGTTAGCAACATCGAACAGTTGCTTGAAGAGAAGCTCAGCTGCGATGCGTCCCATGTCTTCAATGGGCTGCTGGATGACGCTGATGGAAGGGCGCACGGTTGAGGCGAGTTCAAAGTCGTCGAAGCCCAACAGCGCAACGGTCCCAGGTACGGAAATATTCAGCTTCTGCAATGCTTCGAAAGCATAGATTGTGGTGATGTTCTTGAGTGCGAAGATCGCTTCAGGCGGCTCTGGCCCATCCATCCAGCGCTGAATCGCAGACTCCGCGGACTTATAGTCTGTAACCGATTCATCCAGCAGGCATTCGAGTCCGGCCTTGGTCATCGTTTCGCGATAACCCTTGATGCGCTCGCTGATTGTGTAGAGACTGGCTTCGCCTGTCAGGCAAAGAATGCGTTTGTAGCCATGACCGATGAGATGCTCCGTCGCAGTCTTGGCGCCTTCGTAGTTATCAGCGACGACAGATGGAATCATTGAGTTATCCACGGGTCGGTCAATTGAAACTACGGGGAGAATGGTACGTCTGAGCAGGTCATGCAACGCCGAACCGTGTGCAACAGCCGGAGTAATCAGAAGGCCATCGGTGCGGTGGCGGATAAGAACGTTAAGGCTTTCCACTTCCGTCGCTGGATCATTCTGCGTGGTGGTCACGATCAGCAGAGAATCGTTGGTGCGCGCAACCGCTTGCGCAGCCTCTGCACAACTCGAGAAAAACGGATCGGCAATGCTTGGAATCATCAGCCCAATCGTCATGGTGCGATGGCCTTTGAGGGTGCGAGCCGCCTGGTTAGGCGTATATCCGAGTGTCTCAATGACCTTGAGTACGCGCGCCAGGGTCTTTTCGTTGACGCGGTCGCCGCCGTTGATCACGCGGGAAACGGTAGTGGTGCCGACCCCAGCTTTCTTCGCTACTTCACTTAAAGTCGGATGTGCACTCTTCTTCATTGATCCACCCATGATACACAATGGAAACAACCTATCGGTATAAATCGTTTTCTCTTAACTTAGAGCAGTAGTAGCAGGGCGCTTCATGTTATTTTAGCTTCACAATTAGCCTGCCACGACCGATACGGAAAGACGCGCAACGGCAACTAAGGACGCTCCGTCGACAGGCCAGCGGCTGGCCGATCAAGTCCAGCGCCTCGCTTGCCAATGTTGGGAATGGCAACGGGTAGATGACCGCTGATCGGGATTTCGCCAAAGAGCGCGCGAGCCAGGCTCAGCGCAGACCCTGGCGTGTTTGAGAAGGTGCAGAGATACGTTCCGATCGCTGTGGATGTAGGCGCGTCATTGCCTGGCCCTTGTAGCGCTGCAGCGGCGTATGGACTGCCAAACGCTACGACCACAGTCCTGTCTCCTGCTACGTTCACAATGTGCTGCAGGAGTTCTCCCGAACTCTCATTCATCCCCGCTGAGCCGGATGGATGGCCTGGGGTAGTTCTGCGCGCGCTGGGAAACGCTTCCGCGATAGCAACGACCGTGGACGCGTCAGCCACGGCCGCGAGTACGTTCGGCGCTATGTAGGCAGAGTTAGCGCCGTCTACCACAAAGATGGTCGCGTTCGGTGCACGTTCGCGAAGCTGCCGCAGCAAAGCATGACCTCCATCACTGTTGCGCGCATCGTCTGTAAATAGAATTGCCACGAGGGATTTCGCAGGCGTGCCTGCGCCTGGACGCGGCAGCGGCAGCAGCTGATGTGCGTCTGAGACGAGTGTAAGGCCACGATCAGCCGCTGACTGAGCGATCGCGAGATGCGCAGGATCTGCGATCTGCTTGTCGACCGCATTCATGTCCACAAAGCGATTTCGATCGAGCCCCACGGAGGCTTTCAGTCGAAGGATCTTCAACACACTGGCATCGATGCGCTTTTCTGTGAGAGTGCCTTGCTTCACCGCCTGCAGGAGTCCGTTGTAAGCGCCTTCGAGATCGGCAGGAATGATCACCATGTCATTGCCTGCCTGAATTGCCTGCACTGCTTCCGCTGCGGAGACCTCGGCTGGAGTACCAGGAAAGACGCGTGTCAGTGCGCCCATATCGAGTGCGTCTGTCACAACCAGTCCATAAAAGCCCATTTCGTCCTTGAGCAGCTTGGTGATCACGTTCGAGGAAATGCTTGCAGGCCGATTTAGGTCAGGCTCAATGGCCGGAACGGTGATATGCGCAACCATCACGGAGTCCACGCCAGCTGCGATTGCGTCGCGAAAGGGAATGAGTTCAAGTTTGTCGAGCCGCTCGCGGCTGGCATTGGAGCGAGCCAACGTCAGGTGCGAGTCGGTGTCTGTATCTCCGTGCCCGGGGAAGTGCTTGACGGTCGTGAGCAGGCCTTCGCTGCGGGCGCCGCGAATGTATGCCGCAACCATCTTACCGACCAGCGCAGGATCTTCTCCGAAGGACCGCGTGTTGATGATGGGATTGGATGGATTTGAGTTCACATCGGCGACAGGGAACCAGTTCCACTGGATGCCAACGGCCCGCGCTTCCTGCGCTGTGATGCTACCGAACTGTCGTGCTAACTCTGTATCTCCTGCAGCGCCAAAGGCCATCGCCGCAGGGAAAGCTGTCGCACCGTTAAGACGCATCGAAAGACCACGCTCGAAGTCGGCGCCGAAGAGCAGCGGGTACTTCGAATCAGCTTGCAGGCCATTGGTGAGCGCAGCGGCTTCCAGTGGTTCGCTCTTGAGCAACGCAGGACCATCGGTAAAGACTGTGACGCCGAATCCTCCAACGTGATACTTGCGCATCTCCTCCCGCAGAAGCAGATAGTCGGGGCTGTTCACATTCATGAACTGGATGCGCGCCCACGGCATAATCATCTGCCCAATTTTCTCTTCGATCGTCATCTTCCTCAGTGTCGCAGCGGCCCATTGTTCTCCGCGTCGATCCAAATGAACGGGCGCTGCCGCTGAGGCTGCGATAGATAGGAATGTCGAAGCAATCAGCCCGCAAGAGATAAGGCCTGGTGTTTGGATACGCATCGAATGGGTTCTCCGAGAGCTGGTTAGTAGAGGAGATACTTGTTTCTTACTTGTTGGAATTGATCGATACTGTCCTGCCACTGTTCCGCTATGCGTCGCGGGTCTTCGCCTGCCTTGACAGCATCGACGCTGGCTTTGTTTACCATCAATGTATTGAGCCCGTCGATCTTATACGCATTGGGATAAAGCTGCTGAAGAGCAGAGGCAATCTCTAGGCCCAGTTCCGGCGCATCCAGGGCACCGCGATCCGTTACGAAGATATTGATGCCACCACATACCTGGTTTGCATATTCAGAGCTGGTTGGCGTAAACGTAATGGGGACAAAGCGGATGCCGCTGATCTCACGTGCATTCATGAAACGCGCCAGTGCAACGCCATCGATCCACGGCGCGCCTACAATTTCGAAGGGCGTATCTGTCCCGCGCCCGACAGAGATATTTGTAGTTTCGATCATGCCGATGCCTGGATAGAGAGTCGCTTCATTGAGGCTGCGCATGTTGGGCGAAGGGTTGATCCAGGGACGGCCTGTTGAGTCGAACCAGTCGCCACGCATCCATCCTTCCATCGTTACGACGGTCAGCTTTGCTCCAATGCCGCGCTCTGCATTGAACATCTTCGCCAACTCGCCGATTGTCATTCCATGACGCACCGGTGTCTGCCAATAACTGACAAATGATTCGCGGCCCGCGTCAGCAACCGGTCCTTGCACGTATGCGCCATTGACTGGATTTGGCCGGTCGAGAACAAGGATGGGCTTCCCCGTCTTGGCCGCCTCTTCAAGAAAATAGCCCAGCGTGCTTTCGTAGGTATAGTAGCGTACTCCAACATCTTGAATGTCGTAGACAAGCGCATCCACGTTAGCGAGCGCGTCGCTGCTGGGCCGCCTCTTGGCATTGCTGTTTCCGTACACGCTGTAGATCGTTGCGCCTGTTGCAGCATCCTGCGAGTTCTGAATATCGGTCGTATCAAGCTTGCCGGCGATGCCGTGCTCCGGGCTGAAGATAGCGGTCAACTGCAAGCCTGGAGCATGGGCTAGTACATCGGCCGTTCGCTTTCCCGTTGCATCGATGGCGGTCTGGTTGGTGACCAAACCGATGCGTCGCGGATGGTTCGTATCGGGCTGCAACTCACGAAATCCGTGGGCCTCAAGCACGTCAATGCCGGTCTTGACGTCGCCGTTGCGATTCGAGAAGCGTCGCGCCGCCATCATAGATTCGTTGTACCCGGTGATGCGTGCCAGGCGAAGCTGCTGCTGCTCGCCGACGGTCAGATTGAGTGAGGCGGCGACAGCAGTGGCGACTCGCGAACGTAATGACACAACAGATCCGTGACCCCGCGGATGAACAGCATTGGTAAGTAGAATGATGTAAGTGTCTGTCACCGGATCGATCCACAATGAAGTGCCTGTAAATCCTGTATGACCGTAGGAGCCGACAGGCAGCAGTTCTCCGCGGTTGCTTGCAAATGGCGAGTCAATATCCCATCCAAAGCCGCGCAGGCTGGCTGCGGTTGCAGGCTGCTGGGGAGTAGACATCTTCTCTACAGTCATGCGGTTGAGTACCTTGAATCCATGCAGCATGTCTTCTGTGAAGAGCGCCAGGTCATCCGCGGTCGAGAAGAGTCCGGCGTGTCCCGCAACACCGCCCATCCTGCGCGCTGTTGGATCATGGACTACACCGCGCAGCATATGTTCCTGCTCGTCATATTGGGTTGGCGCAATACGCGCGGACCAGTCAGCGGGCGGCAGATAGCGCGTGTCTTTCATGCCTAGCGGCCTGAAGATATTCTCGCTGGCAAAGGTATCGAGTGACATGCCAGAGACCTTCTCAACGATAAGGCCAAGCGTTTCAAAGTTAATGTCGCTATAAACAAAGCGAGTGCCCGGAGGGTTCGCTGGCTTCTCCTGCATGATCATGCGAAAGGCCGCGTCGTGGCCTTGCCATGGTTCCTTCAAATCAAGATCGGGGCGCAGCCCGGAGTAGTGAGTCAGCAGTTCGCGAACCGTGATATCGGCTTTGCCATTCTGCGCAAATTCGGGCAGGTAGGCAGACACGGGATCATTCAGTCGTACACGTCCCTGCTCCACCAGCTTCATCACGGAAGTTGCAGTCGCGATGCACTTGGTCAAAGAAGCCAGATCGAAGATGGTGTCTTCCGTCATCGCCTCGCGGACGGGTTCGAGCGAGCGGCTGCCGAATGCCTTGCGGTACACCACCGCGCCATTGTGGCCAACAAGCACAACAGCGCCCGGAATATTGCCGTCGGTGATTGCCTTGTTAATGAGAGGAGCAAGCGTCGCATTCAGGCTTGTGCGTTCCTGTTCGATACGTGCGCCTGCCGGGGCGGATTTCTTCTCTGCCTCTAACTGTATGCTGCCGGCAATGAACATGAGACTGAGCAGTGAACAGCTGAGGCTTCTGTAGCGGGGTGCAATTCTCATGAAGAGAGTCCTTCCGGAGCTAAGTTGGGTGTCAGTCTTCGAGAGCTTTGCGTACATTGCCATTCGCTTTGATCAAGCGCTGTTCCGCTTCATCTTTGCCCAGCCCTGATTTGAGCATTACCAGTGCGAGTTGCACGCGCATGCCGGCTGCGTGCAGAGTGTTTTTTGCTGTCTCCTGATCGACATTGGCCAGTGTCTGCAGGATCGAAACGCCTCGCTCGACCAGCTTCTCATTCTTGAGAAGTAGATTGATCATCAGATTGCTGTACACATAGCCGAGCTGCGCCATAGCCCCGGTCGTCAGCATGTTGCAGATCTGCTTCTGCGCCGTTCCTGCCTTCAGTCGTGTCGATCCGGTCAAGACTTCCGGGCCGACTTCTACTTCAATGGGAATGGCCGCCGTCTGCCCCAGCGCGGAGCCCTTGTTGCAAGTGATTGCGATGGTAGCGGCGCCCTGTTCGCGCGCATAGGAGAGTGCGCTGATGGTATACGGTGTGCGCCCGCTCGCTGCCAATCCGACGACAGCGTCTTTCTCTGTAGGTTGCTTCGAGGCCATATCGCTCCGACCCAGTTCCGCGGAGTCTTCACTGGCCTCGGCTGCGTGGGCCAGTGCATGCTCTCCACCAGCGATCAGGAACTGGACCATCGAAGGATCCGTGCCAAACGTAGGCGGGCATTCAGAAGAGTCGAGTGCACCGATGCGTCCGCTGGTACCGGTGCCAACGTAGATCAATCGTCCGCCCTGCGCAAGGCGCTGCGCGATCGCCTCGACTGCGAGCGCAATCTGCGGCAGTACGGCTTCAATGGCGCGCGGCACAGTGGCGTCTGCCTGATTCATCGCTGTGACCAGTTCCAGCGGAGTCATCGTATCGAGATTCTCTGTTGCCGGATTGCGTGCTTCGGTAGTCAGATCCTTCAGTAACAATTCACTTCTCCTGTTGGAGTCACGTATGTTCGGACTGCGTTCGCGGCATCCACAAACTCATCCCGTATCCAACTGTAAATGTCGTGATGCTTCCGAAGACAACGTACCATGTGAACGCGACTGGCGTGTCGAGCCACAGAAACACATTGAACGCGAAGCCAACCAGCATACCCACCATCGCTCCGCGTTCTGAAGCGCGCTTTGTGAGCACGCCCAACAGGAACACTCCGAGGAGTGAGCCGTAGGCGACGGAGGCGATCGACAGGCCCATCTCCAGCACCTTGCCACCATGCCGGGCCAGCAGCGCCAGTCCAAACAAAATAACTCCCCAGCCTATTGTCGACACGCGCGAAAGCCAAACCTGCCGCTGCTCCGTGGAGTGAGGCCGGAGCCGCGCGTAGAAGTCCATGATGGTTGTCGAGGAAAGCGCGTTCAGTGCCGCGCTCAGGTTCGACATGGCCGCTGCGAGGATAGCAGAGATGAGCAGGCCGCTCACTCCATGCGGCATGCGAGATACGACAAACGTAGGAAAGATCGTATCGGTGCGCGTGAAAGCTACGGCTGGCGGTGAAAGCTTGTAGTAGACAAACAACATCGCGCCAATCAGAAGAAAGAGCGTGAATTGAAACAGAATCGCAACACCGCTCGAGAGGAGCGCGAGCTTCGATTGCCGTTCGCTGCGCGCCGAGAGCAGCCGCTGAACGATCAACTGGTCCGTTCCATGGCTGGCCGTAGTCAGGAACGCGCCGCCGATGATCCCAGCCCATAGCGTGTACGAAGTGGTTAGATTCCAGGAGAGATCAAGCACGCGGAATTTATGAGCACGGTCTGCTATCGAAACAACGTTATGCCATCCACCCGGAACAAGATGCAGGATGGTGAAGAAGCCAACCAGCGTGCCGGCGATGTAGATGGCAAGTTGGATCACATCGGTCCAGATCACCGCAGCCATGCCGCCTTCAAACGTGTAGACGAGCGTCAGCAGCGTGACGATGCCGATTGCCGCAACGTCGCGGCCATAGTCGCTCATGCCGCTCAGGTAGGCACCCAGTGCAATGCGGACGACGATGGCAACGGCGAAGACGCGTACACCCTCGGCAGCAGCGCGAGTTATGAGAAACAATCCCGCCGTGACCGAGCGAAGCGTCGGGCCGAATCGCCGTTCGATCAGCTGATACGCGGTCACCAGTTCGCCACGAAAATACTGCGGTATCAACAGGAAGCTCACAATCACCCGGCCAACGAGATAGCCAATGACCAGCTGCAGAAACCGGAAGTCTTTTTCGTAAGCCAATCCGGGCACGCTGATGATGGTGAGAGTACTTGTCTCAGCAGCCACGATGGAGAGCGAGATTGCCCACCACGGGGTCGTATTGCCGGCCAGGAAATAGTCGCGGAGCGTGCGTTGTTTGCCGCGAAAGCGCAGCCCGAACAGCGTGGCGCCTGCCAGGTACAGGACGATTACGATCAGGTCCACCGAGTTCAATCCCATGATTGCCTCTTCGCTTCGGTGAAGACTACGGGCTCTTCTCTCAGCTTATCGTGTCAGGTTTGTCTCGGCATTGCCTTTGCTGGGGCCTCATCTTTGTTGACCAGCGGATTCCGCCGGGAACGGCCTTAATTTGATTTGTGCGGGCGTACTCTGCGATGGTTCCAGAGAAACCCGGTATCATTCCGGTAGGGAGAGTCCGCTGAGGGAACGTTCGTCATCGCGGAAGCAGGGCCCGGACAGTGCGGTCTTCGTAACTGTGCTGCTAGGCCTAACACTGCTCACAGCGTCTATCGCCAGCGCTCAATGTCCAGCAACTACGGCCATCGCAGCTGCCGATTGCGCCCGCCACACAACGCCTGTTGACCGCATCGCCGAGATCGATCCGAACCATCCCTACTCGCTCGCCGAACTCATCGACATCGCGGAGACCAGCAACCCCGAAACACACATCGCCTGGGAGCGAGCCAAGCAAGCCGCCGACCGGCTTGGCATTGCGAAGAGCTCCTATTATCCCGTTCTTTCCGGACTTGCTGCCTTCGGCGATCAGCGAATCATCAACCCGTTTCCAAAGCCGCTTGCGCCACGTGGCTACGTGATGGTTGAGATACCCGCTGTCGTCCCCGAGCTGACCCTGGACTACCTCATCTTCGATTTTGGGAAACGCGAGGCCAGAGTGGATACGGCGACGGCGCAGAAGCTCGCAGCTGGGGCAGGCTTCATTCGCGCCAATCAGCAGGTGGCCTTCCGCGTAGCCACGGCCTATTACAAGCTGCTCACCGCGCAGGAGCGTCTTGCTGCCGCGACCGATACGCTCAGGACAGCGCAAACCACCGAGGACGCAGCGGAAGCCCGCCTGAGCAACGGCCGCGCTACGAAACCTGACCTGCTCAACGCTCGTGCGGAGACCGCACAGGCTGTCTTCGACCGCGAATCCGCAGACGGCGATGAGAAGGTCGCCCGTGTGGCGTTGAAAGAGGTCATCGGCGCGGAGCCCTCACCCAACATCACGATTGAGTCGCAGGAGAAGACGCCCCTGCCGCAGACCCTCACTGAAGGGATCGAAGCCCTCATCGACCGCGCCATCGCAGACCGTCCCGACCTCGTCGCGCAGGCTTCGGAGATTCGTGCCGCCGACCAGGAGGCCCGTGCCGCCAAGGCTGAATATCTGCCTACCATCCGGCTCTCGGCCAACGGCGCGCAAACCTCGGTCTGGCCCACCACTGACTTCGGCGAACTCGGTCCAGCCAGCCAGCCCACATGGGCCGTGCAACTCGGCGTGGAGTGGCGGCTTTTCGACGGCGGGGCGCGAAAAAATGAACTGGCTATCGCGCAGTCCAAAGCCCGCGAAGCCCGTGATGAACTCCGCGCGAAACAGGACGCTGCCACCCGCGAAGTCTGGACCGCCTACATCGGCTTCCGCACTGCTGTTCGCAAGCAACAGGCCGCTCAGGCGCTGCTTGATTCGGCAAGCGAATCGTATTCAGCTTCGCTCGATGCTTACAAGTACGGCGTAAAGAATCTAATCGACGTTGTCACTGCGGAGAAGCAATTGGCGCAAGCACGGCTTTCCGGCGTCTCTGCCCGCTCCGAACTTTTCCTGGAAGCTGTCGATCTCGAATTCGTCACCGGCAACCTGCTGCGCAAGCAGTCCACACTGACGCAAACGACAACCACTCCAACGCAAACCACACCAGCACAGGACGCGCCCAAGCCATGATGCAACGAAGAATAAGCGCCCTTATCGCGACCCTCTCGCTCGTCCTCGTTAGCGGCTGTGGCCGAGCGCCTTCGATCGACGTCATCGGCTCTTTCTTCCCGGTGTGGATGCTCTGCGTTGCCATTGCCGTCGTGCTGACCTTCGGCGTTCGCTACCTGCTGTTGCGATACAAGCTCGAAACCGAAGTCGGCCCGCTGGCCATCTTTTACCCCAGCGTAGTCATCCTGATCACCAGCCTTCTTTGGCTCATCTTCTTTCGCTAGGAGGCACCCGTGCCCCAGATCGATTCAATCGGCCAAGTCGCCTCCGACCCCATTCCTGACCAGTTGCAGCGCAAACGCATCGGACGCATCCTGGGCATCGGCACGGTCGTCACCGCGGCCATCCTGTTGACCATTGTCATCTTTGAAACCGATCGCAACCCGCGAACGGATGACGCCAGCGTTCGCGCCAACTTCATCGGCATAGCTCCCGAAGTCAGCGGCCTGCTCGTGCAGCTTCCTGTCAAAGATAACTCCTTCGTGAAGAAGGGGGACCTGCTCTTCGAGATCGACCCGCGCCCTTACCAGTACGCGCTCCAGCAGGCGCTCTCGGACCAGGAAGCGCTCGAGCAGCAGATTGTTGACGCGAAGCGTCACATAGCAGCCCAGCGCAGTGCTGTGGATGCAGCCAAGGCCGGCGTCTTCAACTCAAAAACCAGTATCAAGACCGCCGGCAGCAGCATCGACGTCGCCAAAGCCGCAGTCGTGCGCGCTCAAGCCGCAGCCACGGCCGCGGAGGCCCAGCTCAAGCTGGCCAACAACAACCTCACTCGCATTGAGCCGCTCCTGGCCAAGCAGTATGTGACCGTCGAACAGGTGGATCAGGTCCGCACGGCACAACACGTCGCCCAGGGCAACTATGACGAAGCGCAGGCAGCGCTCATGCAGGCGCAGGCGCAACAGACTCAGTCGGTGCTGCGCGAACAGGAAGCTGACTCGCTCGCCGTGGAATCACAGGCTCGCTTAGGCCAGGCCATTCACACCGTGGATACGCTGGATACGCTTGAATCTCAGCGCCCGGCCCGCGCCGCGAAGGTATCCGCCGCGCGCCTTGATCTCGAGCGCTGCCGCGTTGTCTCGCCCTTTGACGCCTATGTCACCAACATGAACATCTCCGAGGGGGCGTACGCGCACCCCGGCACGCCGCTGTTCACACTCATCGACACCCGCACCTGGTGGGTGATCGCCAACTATCGCGAATCCAAGCTCAAGACCATCCGCATCGGCTCACGTGTCGACGTGTATCTCATGGGCCATCCTGACCGGAAATTCAATGGGATCGTTGAAAGCATCGGCTATGGTGTCTTCCCCGAGGATGGCCGCGTCGCCGGCGGTCTGCCGGACATCGATCGCACCCTCAACTGGGTTCATCTCTCATCCAGGTTTCCAGTCCGCATTCGCGTTGAAAATCCCGATCCGGAACTCTTCCGCATTGGTTCCACAGCCGTGACGGTCGTGAGGTAGCCCTGGCCACCGCCTCACAAGTCGGCACGCAGCCCATCGGCCCAGCATCAACATCGCCGGGCTGGTCCCAGCGCATCTGGCTCGACCTGCAACCCACCCCCGGGCGGTTCGCCGGAGCACTGCGCATCGTCCTCGCGTCGATGCTCACGCTGATCCTCCTCGAAGTCTGGCAGATGCCCTTCGCCGGCCTCGCGCTTTACTTCGTCTTTCTGGTCGGGCGCGACAGTCCAGCGGTCTCCCTCCGTTCCAGCCTGTTCTCCCTGCTCACGCTCACCGCGTCAGTTGCGACGGAGCTGGCCGTTGTCGGCCTCACCGACAATGACCCGATGGCGCGCGTCCTTAGCGTGGCCATCGTCAGCTACATCGCTGGCATGCTGGTGGTTTCACTGACCGTGCCGACCCTTGGTTCTACCTGGGGATTCATCTTCTGCACCCTCATTGCCCTCTGGGAGCGCCACGCGCCGGCCAACCGTCTCGTCGAAACGTCGCTCTACCTGATCGGGTCGATTGCCATTGCGGTCTGCTGCTCAGTCTTCGTTGAGTATCTCTTCAGCTCACGCGACCCTGCTCATGAGCTCGAGTCCGAACGCCGCCAGCGGTATCACGCGCTGGTCAGGCTCTACACGCTCTATTCCGAGGGAGCCTCACCCGCCGTCATCCATGAGGCTGCGATACGCGTCAGCCGCCTCGCCGCCGCCGGACAGTCCGGCATGCAGCGCCTTTACAACACGATCGTCGACCGCAACCTCTCGACCGACACGCTGCCGATCGGTACTCGCGTTCGCATCCCGATGATCGCGCAACTCATGGATATCTCCGCCGCCTTCGCCCTCCAGCAACCAACTGCTGACGGCCCGGCGATGCAGGAGCGCTGTGCCCAGATCGCCCGCGAGTGCCAGGCCATCCTGGATGACAACGAGCCTGAGCACCACGGTTACGTGCCCTATTCCTCTGAGCTCAGGCTGACCCTGCTGGACCGCGTCGAAGGCGTTCTCCACGTCATCGCCTCCATGCCGCGCGAAACCTCGAGGGTCCGCGACCAGGAGCTCGTCGCTCTGCCGGCCAACAAAGTCGGCCTGCTCATCCCCGGAGCTCTGCGCCAGCACAGCACCTGGAAGTTCGGCTTCAAAATCAGCCTTTGCGCCACGCTCTGCTACATCATCTACTTCGCCCTCGACTGGCCCGGCATCTCCACCGCCGTTACGACGGTCCTCATCGCCGGGCTCAGCACCACCGGCGCGCTCAAGCAGCGGATGGCCTTCCGCATTGCGGGAGGCATCATCGGCGGACTCATTCTCGCGCTCGGCTGCACAGTCTTCCTCTTCCCGGAGATGGACTCGATCACCTCGCTCGCCGTTCTCACCGCAATCATTGCCTTTGGTAGTGCCTGGATCACCGGAGGCCGCCAGTTCAACTACGTCGGCCTGCAGATCATCTTTTCCTTCTACCTGGTCGCGTTTGAGGACTTCCGGGCCCCCACAGAGTTAGCCCCGGCGCGTGATCGCCTCATCGGCATCCTGCTCGCGCTGGTTGTCATGTGGATCGTCTTCGACCAGCTCTGGCCTGTCCGCACGGTTACTGCCATGCGCCGGGCGTTTGCGTCGATGCTCAAGAACCACGCCGACCTTTTCCGCGCTGAAGTTGCCCGCCCCCCGCACGAAGAGCTTGTCCGCAAGACCGACCAGCTCCGTGACCACATCGGCAAGACCATGGCCGCCATTCGCACCATGAACGATTCTGTCCAGTACGAGTTCAGCCGCACCCGTCAGCAGCAGATCGACACGGCAGAGCAGATTCTGCGCTCCGCACTGGCCTCCGTCGCGCTCATCTGGAACGAGATCGCCGTCCTTCACAGGGAAGAGGATGCTGACTTCCTCACTGACCCATGTTTGATTGAGTTAAGAAGCGAGATCGCCCGCCAGCTTGAGACTTTGGAAGCGGTCGTCCTTTACAGAATTGATGCCAAATCCGGCGCGCCGGGCGACGCACCACCGCCCGTAGCCGAGAGTTTCCAAAATCCTGCCTGCTTCGTCAGCAGCGACATTCTCGACCACCCGCGCTACGGCGAATACGCCAAGAACACCATCGCCCGTTGCAGCGAACTACAGGCCCTGGTGTCAGGGCTTGCCACGCAGCTTTAGGCCAAAACCGAGTTGCAATGCCCGTTGTACGAAGCGCAATCCTTGCGCCACAATAAGCAATCGGTGTGGCACAATGCACAATCCATATGCTGCCAATGTGCAATCCGCGCCGTGCAATGCGCAATCAAGAAGGGGTGCACGGCGGCGGGTTTCCGATGGAGCATTTCAGCTACAGAGTTTCGGTGCTCGGCAGCTTCATCGCCCCGGCTGCAATTCGCCGAAGCGCCGGCAGCACGGCACCCAAGGCGATCGGCGCGGCATTCTTCGACCCCAGCGAGAAGTACACATCGCGGTAATGGTGATACAGCTCCTCATACACGGCAGCATCGGCAGCGACCGGTTCGATGGTCCGCAGTGGCAGGCATACCGCCTCCTGGGCTGCCTCGATTGTCGGATAGACCCCAGCCGCCAGCAGAGCGAAGATTCCGGAGCCGAGACTCGTTGGCACGCCAGCCGGGACCAGCACCGGCTTGTTCAATACATTGGCATAGACCTGGTTCAGCACTTCGTTCTTCTGCGGAATCCCACCTGCGTTGATCACGCGGTCGACGCGCACGCCATGCTCAGCCATGCGCTCCAGGATGATGCGGGTATGAAATGCCGTTCCCTCGATCGCTGCGAAGAGCTCGTCCTGAGCCGTGTGCAGCAGATTCCAGCCCAGAGTCACGCCGCCGAGTTCCGGATTCACCAGCACGGTGCGGTCGCCGTTGTCCCAGCTCAGGCGCAGCAGGCCCGTCTGCCCCGGCCGGTAGCTGGCCAATCCTACGGAAAGGTTGGCAACCGTTGTTCCGGCGCGGCGGGCGATGGCTTCGAAAATATCGCCTGTTGCCGACAGCCCAGCTTCGATGCCCGTGTACTCCGGATGGACGCTTCCCGGCACTACGCCGCAGACTCCCGGGACTAATTCCGTCTTTTTAGCCATGGCGATGATGCAAGTCGAGGTGCCCACGACGTTGACCACATCGCCTTCGCGGCAGTTCGAGCCAATTGCGTCCCAGTGCGCGTCAAAGGCGCCGACCGGGATCGGGATTCCAGGCTCGAGTCCGAGTTCTGCAGCCCATTTGGGCGAGAGGTGCCCGGCAATATGCTCCGAGGTCAGAAACTCCCCCCCAAGCTTTTCGCGAATGCCGGCCATGAGAGGGTCGAGAGAGACGAGGAATTCCTCGGAAGGGAAGCCGCCCCACTTCGGATTCCACAGCCACTTGTGCCCCATTGCGCAAACGCTGCGCTTCAGGTCCTTCGTCGAAGTGACGCCAGCCAGCGTTGCCGCGACCATATCGCAGTGCTCGAGAGCCGTCACGAATTTATCGCGCTTGTCCGGATTGTGACGCAGCCAGTGCAGCAGCTTGGCGAATCCCCATTCGTGCGAGTACACACCGCCGCACCACTCGATGGCTTCAAGACCCACCGCATGCGCTTTGGCTGTAATTTGTTCGGCTTCTTCTTTTGCGCGGTGATCGCACCAGAGATAGTAGTCGTCCAGCGGCTCGAGATTTTCGCCGACCGGGATCACGCTGGAGCCGGTCGTATCGAGAGCGATGGCTACGACGTCCTTGCCGGCGATGCCAGTCTTCTCCAGCACCGCGCGGCTGGCTTTGGCCAGCGCCTGCATCTGGTCGAAGTGGGACTGGGTGGCAAAGTCGGGGTCTTCGCGCCGCCGGTGCAGCGGGTATTCCGCCGATGCGGTGCCGATCGGGCCCTTCACGCTATCGACAAGGGTGACGCGAACGCTCAAAGTTCCAAAATCAACACCGGCGACAACAGGCATGCAAGCTACTCCGAGAAAACGATTTCTGAGACTCTCGAAAGTCTAATCCATTTTCCCGGAATGGTGTAGCCAAAATCGGATGCGCTTTTGGCGATCTCCCGTCATGAGCAAGCCCAAAACGGGCCTTCACCGTCCGGTAACAGTTACATAAGGTGCCTCTTTTGGTGCCCGTTGTGCCATGGACAGGCCGCAATGGTGGGATGAGCATGAGAGATCAGTAAGGAACGCGACAATTGCGGTGCAGCGTTTCGCCGCCGCTCCCAGATAAGGCCGGCGCACCGACGAGTTTTGCAGCCATCTCCCCCGAATGAGCCGCTGAACTCCAGGAAGTCGTTATGCAACGCTTCACCGCACCCTGCCTAGCCGTATCGATCCCAAAGGCCGTATTCTGCTTCGCCGTAGTCTCTTCACTGCCCCTTTCTTCGCTCGCGGGCACACGTCCGGCATCGCTTACTGGCCCACCTGAGGTCCGAATTCTGTCCGGGTCCGACCAGCAAACCATCTACGCCTCGCAGTTTGCCGCGCCGCTGGTGGTCTTCGTCGCCGATCCATCGACGCACCAGCCACTGGCCGGCGTTGGCATTCACTTCAGAGCCCCTGCAACCATTGGGCTGAGCGTGACGGACGCACTCACGGACGAGCGCGGCCTGGCTTCCGTAACAGCCATCGGGCTTACGCCCTCCACGGGAGCCGTCACCGCCGAAGTGACCCAGTTTCCAGCCGCTGCGGTTCACTTCGACAATCTGGTTGTGAATAAAGCCACCCTGATCGTCGTTCCCACGGACCACCAGACCAGCGCGGGAACCCTGCCCTCCATCTCCAGCTACACCATTCAGGGCTTCGTCAACGGCGACACGATGGCCACGGCAAAGATCTCCGGCGAGCCATCGCTCACGACCACCGCCACCGCCGGCAGCCGCTTCGGCAACTACGCCATCAAGGGCAACCCCGGTACGCTCGACTCGCCCAACTATGTCTTCACCGCAGGCTTCGGCACGCTCGCGGTCATTGACGGCCCGCTGCCGGACGATGATCCTGTCGTTCTTGCGAACTCCCCGGCATCGCATCAGCCGGGAGTGGTGCGGACCGCGATCAAGCAGCTCACCGCCACGCTGACCACCGATCTTTCGCTCTCCGGCAGCCCCGCCGCTGTTTCCACCTTGACCATGCCAACGGTCAGCCCGCTCGCGCCGCCTGCCGCAGCCGTCGCCATCTCGGACAGTCTTCTGCCTGCCGCCGGGACCGCGAACCGTGCTGGAACTCCGCCGTCGATTCGATCTGCTGCGCCTCCTTCCCTGAGTTACGCGGCGATTGTCGACGTAGCCGCTCCTGCTCCGGTTCGCTCCGCTGTCATTCCCAACTACGCGGAGAGCTCACTCACTGCCGCGACACCCGATGCTGTCGTGCATACGGGAATCCTGCCCGCGACTCCGGTGACACCACAATCGCAGGCCGCTCCGGTTCCTGCTGCACCCATTCGCAAAGCCCTCAACGAGCAGCTTCCCCAGTAACAACATCGGCGGCAAACAGAAGAGCCTTCCCGCGTTCTGCAGGAAGGCTCTTCTGGCTTAGGACGTGAGTTATTTCTTGTCGAGCCGGAAGGCGGAAGCCTGGAAGTCTCCACGCAGTGCGAGATCGATGCCGTGGTTCATCCACCACGCACCGCTTGCCTCGGTCGGAGTTCCATCCAGCGTCTTGCCTTCGATACTGGTGAGCGTGTAGGTCGCCTTGGCATCGAGCCCCATCAGTTCGAGCCTCGGAAAGCCGCGTCCTTCCTGGGTTGAGTGGACGTAAGCAAACAGCACCGCCTGCGACCTGTCCGGCGCGACCATTTCGGTCGCGGCAAACTCGCTGCCATTGGTTGGAGAGATCAGCCGGTACAACTCACCCTGGGCGATTGTCTTCTGCACTTCGTGATACGCCGCGGTCAGTCGCTTGATGGTCGCCAGGTCCTCCGGCGAAAGCTTGTCGAGGTTGGCGCCGATGCCCAGCGCGCCTTCCATCGAAACGAGCATCCGGTAGGTCATTGATGTCGAGCGGAAGTTCAGCCAGTGCGGCGAATCCGTGACCCAGCTCAGCATGATCTGGTTTGGATACGCGCGAGTGAAGCCGTCCTGCTGTGTCAGCCGGTCCAGCGGGTCGGTGTTGTCCGAAGGCCAGACTTCGTCGGTGTATTGCAGGATACCGAGATCGACGCGCCCGCCGCCGCCGGAGCAGCTTTCAATCTCGACCTTGGGATGCTTCTTGCGTAGTTCTTCGAGGATCGAGTACAGGTTGCGCGTGAACTCCACATAGACCTTCTTTTGCTCATTCGGCGGAACCTGGTCCCAGCCCGGCTCGCTCCAGTTACGGTTGTAATCCCATTTGAGGAAGGCGATCTCGTTCTCGCTGAGCAGCTTGTCCAGGAAGCCGTAGATGTAGGCGCGCACATCGGGCCGGGCCAGGTTCAGGACCAGCTGCGTTCGCTCCTCGCTGCGTGGGCGGCCAGGAAAGTTCAGCACCCAGTCGGGATGCTTGCGGTAGAGGTCGGAGTCTGGATTGACCATCTCCGGCTCGACCCAAAGGCCGAAGTCCATCTTGAGCGAATGCACCTTGTCGATCAGCGGCTTCAGACCGTTGGGGAACTTCTCCTTGTTCACGTACCAGTCGCCGAGACCGGCGTGATCTGTCTTGCGCTGGCCGAACCAGCCATCGTCCATCACAAAGCGGTCGATGCCTAGCTCGGCAGCCTTTTCCGCCAGCCTCTCCTGGCCGGATTCGGTGACGTTCATCTCGGTCGCTTCCCAGGAGTTGTAAATGACCGGACGCGGCTTTGGTGTGGGACCGTTGGGCAGGATGTGCGAGACGGTGAACTTGTTCATCACCCGCGAAGCGCCGCCATAGCCGTGCCGCGTGTAACCCGCATACATCACCGGCGACTCCAGCTTTTCGCCCGTCTTGAGCGGATAGGCAAAGTCAAACGGATTGAACCCGGCCGTCACGCGCACTGCATCCAGCGTGTCCTGCTCGACGGAGATCCGCCAGTTGCCACTCCATGCCAACTCACCGAACCAGACCTCGCCGCCTTCTTCAGCGGCACTGCCTTTGCCGATGGCGAACCACGGATTGTTCTGATGGCCGGTGCTGCCGCGGCGGCTTTCGAGCACCCGCTGGCCCTGGTGGATTGTCTCGCGGTTCAGTGTCCATTCACCGCCCCAGCGCCCGGTCAGGTAGTTCAGCGTGTAGCGCGCCGGGGGCAGCGCGAAGGCTGCGGCAGCTTCCTGCTCGATGACGATCGGCTTCGGCTCCTTGTTCTCGACAGTGGCTGAGCGAGCCAGGATGCCGCTCTCCGGGTCCATCTGGTAGTGCAGCGTGACGGTCACGGCGCGGCTGATGTCCTTGAGCACGATATCCAGCGTCTGGTCGTCGATCTTCTTATTGGAGGCGTAGTGAAGGACCAGATCACGGTTGCCGTCGGCAAAGGTGACTTTCAGTGCCGGCTCCATGTAGAGCCCCGCGCCCCAGCCGGCGTACTCCTGCGGCGTGTCGTTGTAGGAGGAGTCGAACGATGCCTGCTCGGGCAGACCCTTTGCCGGAACGATCGTATCCGTCGCCGCGATGCGTCCGCCCCAGTAAAGCTGCTGCAATTCGCCGCGTTCGTTTACGCCAAACGCATAGGTCGTGTTGCCGCCATCCAGGCGGAAAACCGGCTGATACGTCGTGCGGGCAGACGCCGGTGGAGCGGGTGTTTGCGCGAGCACGCCCGAGCCGAAGGCCAGCAGGGAAGTGGCGGCAACTCCCGTTGCAAGAGGCTTCGCAAAATTCTTCAGGGGTTGAATGGAAGGCAAATATGGAAAGGTTTTCAAAATAGAAACGAACAAGCTGGCGAACATGGGCGACTTCTCCAATCCGAGTCATCCTAACATTCGCCCGTAGCCTCTGGAAAAGCCAAAAGGCAGGCGAGCTCGAACGGACGCTCGCCTGCCTCAATCTTTCCCTTACCGAAGCTGCCTTAGTCGGCCGCTACAGCATCCAGCGCCGGGTAGTCGGTGTAGCCCTTCGCGGCGCCGCCATAGAACGTGCGGCGGTCCGGCGCATTCAACGCAGCACCCGTCCGCAGCCGCTCCGGCAGGTCCGGGTTTGCGATGAAGAGGCGTCCGAACGCCACCGCATCGGCATACCCGTCGGCGATGGTCTCCTCGGCCGTCTCCCCGGTATAGCCGCCAGCCGAAATCAGCACGCCCTCGAAGGCCTTGCGGAACAGGTGCGATGTTCGCGGAGCCGCTTCATCCGTCGGCTTGCCGCCGCCTGCACCCGAGGAGCGCGGCTCAATCAGATGCGCGTAGGCAATATTCTTGGTTGAAAGCTGACCCAGCACATAGGTGAACAGCGCCGCCGGATCAGAGTCACCCATATCGGCAAAGGTGCCGTACGGCGACAGCCGAACACCTACCCGGCCACTGCCCCACACTTCGATCACCGCATCCGCGACTTCCAGCAGCAACCGCGCCCGGTTCTCGATGGAACCGCCATACTCGTCGGTGCGCTGGTTGGTCTTGTCTTCCAGGAACTGATCCAGCAGATAGCCATTCGCAGAGTGGACCTCGACGCCGTCAAAACCTGCTGCCTTGGCATTCAGGGCAGCCGCACGGTAGTCATCGACGATCTCTTCGATCTCCTCAATCTCAAGCGCACGGGGAGTTTCGTACGGCACCTGCTTAAAGTCGGCGGTAAAAGCCTTGGAGCCGTCGGAAATCGCCACGGCGGAAGCCGAAACCGGCAGCCCCGTCTCCGGATGCAGCGATGTGTGGCTCACGCGGCCTACATGCCAGAGTTGCAGAAAGATTAGCCCGCCCTTGGCATGGACAGCCTCCGTGACCAGCTTCCATCCCTCGATCTGTTCCGCCGAGTGGATGCCCGGCGCGGCGGGATAGCCCTTACCCTGTCGCGAAATCTGCGTGGCCTCAGAGATGATCAGCCCGCCCTCCGACGCCCGCTGGCCGTAATACTCGGCATTTAAGGCGTTCGGTACATCGCCGGGCTGCGTCGAGCGCATGCGCGTCAATGGAGCCATCACAACACGGTGAGCCAACCGCAACTCACCCACCTGCAAAGAAGAAAACAACTCTGGAAAATTGGACATAGGACCAGTAGATGCGAGCGAGGGCACAACCGATGCACAATCGGGAAAGGCTCAACACTCCATTTTGATTGGACTACCGGTTACGGCAATCTAGTACGGGATATCAACAACCTGGATCGTCAGCGGCGGCACCGTGTGCTTCCACTCGCCGCCAACGGAGACGGTCGACTCCACCGGATGAATGGCATTTGGATCCGCCAACGAATTCGTTGCCTCATACGTTGCGCCATGCAGCGAAAACATCTTCGCATTCTTCGCGCCATGAGCCCCGGCGAGCGTAATCGCCAGTGGCTGCGCTACGCTCGAAGCATTGACCAGCTTGAGGTGCAGCACTCCCGCACCCACTGTTGCTGAATAGAAGAATCGCGGGTTTTCGCCGGAGATGGAACTCCGCGCCGTCCCTTCGCCGAGGTGCCCGGCAAACAGCGCCTGTGCCCAGTAGCTTGGCGAAACATACGTCGTGCCCGCGTTGAAGCCGATCAGGTCGGTAGGCCACTCCATCCCGCCGGGGCTCACATTCACCAGGAGCGGAGCGTAGGCGGCCATCACGATGAGATCGCTGTTCCGCTCCATCCCTGTCATCCAGGCCGCATCACCCAAAGCGTCCCCGAAGTTCGGCGTCGGTGAGCCAGACCGCGTCGCCCACTCGCCCACGAAAATCTTCGGCCCCGTTCGCGGCACCGAATCATAGTGATGTACCAGGTCCATCATGTCTGCCGGAGATTTGTAGTAGTGCTCGTCTGAAACGTCGGGATTCACCTTGGTCGTGTACTCGCTGTTGCCGTCGGTCGCGATGAGCTTGTATTGCGGATATTTGGCGTGGATTGCCTCGGCAAACTGCGCATAGCGCGCCGGGTAACTGCCCGACCGGTCCAGATAATCCTCGTTGCCGATCTCGACATAGTGCAGCGGAAACGGCGCCGGATGCCCATCCTTCGCCCGGACCGCGCCCCACCTGGTGGTCGCATCGCCGGTCACATACTCGATCTCGTCCAACGCGTCCTGCACATACGGCTCCATATCTTTGCCCGTTGCCACATGGGCGCCTCCGAGAGAATAGCCGGCATAGACCGCCAGCACTGGTTCCACCTTCAGGTCTTCGCACCACTCCAGGAACTCAAGCAGCCCTAGCCCATCGCTCGACCAGTAGAACCACGGCCCCTCATGCCCGGGCCGATCGACAACCGTCCCCAGAGTCTTCTTCCAGTCGAACCGGCTCGCGACGGTCATGCCTTCGAGGTAATTGCCGCCGGGAAGGCGCAGAAACTTCGGATGCATCGCCGCCATCCGCTCCATCAGGTCGATTCGGTTTCCGTTCGGCCTGCCATGAAACGTCGGCTCCATCAGAGAAACCATCTGCAGCCAGACCGCGCCCGGATGCGCCACCGTCAGCTCCAGATGGTTCGCGATTGAAGGAGCGATTTGTCCGGTTACGAGCTTGTACTCGTATCGCTGCCATGGACCGGGCTTCACGACCACGTCAGCCTTCGCCAACACCGCCCCGCTTTTGTCGTTCACGATACGAACCGTAATCGGGCCGATGCTGGAATCTTCCAGCCGCGCGTACAGCGAGCCGGAGTACGTTGTTCCGGGCTTCATCCCGTATCCCCAGTAGCCGGGATTGGTCAGTCCAGCCTCGTTGCCCGCCGAAGCCGACGTCACAGTGAGCTTCATGCTGAACGGAAACACATCGCTCGGCCCGTTCGACTTATCAACAGCGCGCGAAGCCACAGCGTTGCCGCGCCGGATCAGATCCCACGGCGGCTCTCCCTCCCAGTCGGAATGGAACGCGCGGTTCTGCACCATCTCCGCATAGAGCCCGCCGTCGTAGGAGTGATTGATCTCTTCCGTCATCAGCCCATACAGCGTAGGGCTTACCGGCGACACCACCTTCGTCACGTCAATCGCCAGCTTCGCCCCATCCTGAGCTACGCCATCCGGTGACAGGATCGCCATCGTCAAGACAACGCAGCCAGCTGTAACGAAACCTCTGCGCAAGACCAACCGCACCATTTCAAGACTGAGCCCACCGAACATGCACCCTCCACTGACAGCCCGCTACCTGACAAAAGCCAGCAACGCAAATCATAAGCGCTGCGGCGAACACCCAAGTCTCAATCCCTGTCCCACTTCCTGTCACGCGAATTGGGAGAAGAATGCGGAAATATGCGATCCACATTCGATATCAACCTTAGGCATGATGTTCGCCTCGCCTGCCAGTGGTATAACGATTGGGTTTCTCCGGAAGGGAAGTCACCATGCACGCAACCGGCGTTCAGGCAGCCGCAATTCCCAAGGCCAAATCCGCAGGCAAAACATTCCTGGTCATCGCCGTGATCGCGACCCTGATTCCGCTGGCTTGCCTGGCGATTCCGATGTACGTGATTCGCCCCTTCCGCCCTCAGGAGCCCTCGCAGCTCGCTCTGGCTCTCACCGTTCGCGACCTTGCCCCGTGGATCTCAGCAGTTTGCGCCGCCGCTGTCCTGCTCGTCCTTTTCCGTACATGGAAAGGCTCCCGCATCCTCCGTCGCGTCGCACTCGCGCTCTGCGCCGTCATCGTTGTGGCAGGAGCCGTCGCCTCGCACATCAACATCTTCGAGATCATGTTCCACCCTTACAAAGACCCAGCCTTCGTCAACATCAGCGCGGTCAAAGTCGATCCTGATGACAAGGTTCTCGCCGTGCAGGTAGGCTTTGCCTCCCACGCCTATCCGATCCGAACGATGGGCTATCACCACATCGTCAACGACATGATCGGCGACCAGCCCATCGCAGCAACCTACTGCACCCTCTGTCACACCGGACTTATCTGGAGCCGCATCCTCGACGGCCAGACCCTGAAGTTCCGCCTCGCCGGCATCAACAACGGCAACGCCCTCATGCGCGACGAGCAGACCAGCAGCATCTGGCAGCAGAGCACCGGACAGGCCATCTACGGCCCGCTCAAGGGCAAGCAGCTAACCCTCGTCCACAGCGACGAGCTGACCTTCGCTCTCTGGAGCAAGGAGAACCCTACCGGCCTTGTTCTAAAGCCGGATGCGCCTTACGAAAAGAAGTACGAGGACAAGGACTGGGAGCAGCAGGTCCTGAAAACCCGCACCGTCATCGATACCAGCAAGTCCGGCATCGCCCCACACGAACTGATGCTCGGCGTCACCGTCAACGGCAGCAGCAAGGCGTATCCCATCAAGACGATCCTTGCCGCCAAGGTCATCGAGGATAGCTGGGACGCCGCGCCGGTCCTCATTCTCGTCGGCCCGGATCAAGCATCCATCCGCACCTTCCGCAGCGACCTGCCCGGACAGAAACTTACTTTCCTGCAGCCCCAGCCCGGCAATGCCGACAAGAACGTCGTAGCACAAGATCAGGAAACGCAAAGCCTCTGGGACTTCCGCGGCTGCGCAGTCCAGGGGAAGCTCACCGGCCAATGCCTCAAGTCGCTTGACGCCCATAAAGATTACTGGTTCGACTGGCTGAACCATTATCCCAAGACCGACGTCTTCAAGAACTGATCGCTGCGTGAGTGGATGAGGCCTATCTGAGCTCCGCCTGGAACCAGTCAGCATTCCCATCCAGGTAGTAGCCCAGCAGGATCCAACTGTGCGCGGTGTGATAGACGAGAAACTTTGCGAATCGCGGTTCCTTGTCATAGTTCAAGGTCAGATAGACGATCCTCGTGGTGGCGGATAGCGGCCGGACGCTGAGAATCTCAAACGACCTGTATGCGCCAAGCGATTCCTGCATGGACCGCAGCTTGTTGGCAAAACTCCGGTCAGCGTTACCTTCCCAGCTGCTGCCCTTGGACCATGCCTTCGCGGCCTCATCCGGTCCAAACTGCCTGAGCGCGTCGAGCCCTTCCAGGATCACCGGGGGCACACTCTCAGACGAGGGCTTTGGGCCCTGTCCTGACGCGGCGACACTGAAGGCTGTGGCCCCAAGAAGAATCCAAAGAAACCCAATCAAGAAACAGCTCTTTCGCATAGAAGCTTCTTTCATACTGCGGTGATTTACCCTTCGAATCAGGTCCATTTCTACAGTTCCACGTATCGCTGCCACATGTGGCTGATTGATATACTCCAACCCATGAGCACGGCCAAACTCCAGGAACCGAGATTGCGTTGAATACTCTCCCACTGCTGCTGATCGTTCTAGGCATCTTTACGGTTGCGTACCGATACTACAGCGCGCTGCTCGCCACGCGCGCCTTCATGCTAGACGACCGCAACATCACTCCCGCTCATCGTTTCAAAGATGGCCATAACTACGTCCCGTCGCCCAAGTGGGTCGTCTTCGGACACCATTTCGCGGCCATCGCCGGCGCGGGTCCGTTGGTAGGGCCAACGCTGGCAGCGCAGTTCGGATTCGCTCCCGGCCTCATCTGGCTGGTAGCGGGAGCAGTCCTCGCCGGAGCAGTGCAGGACCTCACTGTTCTGATCGGTTCCCTCCGCCATGACGGCAAATCGCTGCCCTACATCGTCCAGCGCGAAGTCGGCCCGGTCACCGGCTTGCTCGCGATGATCGCCGTGCTGCTGATTCTGATCGTCGCGATGGCCGGCCTCGCCATCATTGTCGTCAATGCACTGAGCCAGAGCGCGTGGGGCATCTTCACCATCGGCCTCACGATCCCCATCGCCATGATTATGGGCGTGTGGATGTTCCGCGGCAACGCCGGAAAAGTCCGTGTTCTTGGCCCGTCGATCTTCGGCATTGCTTCCATTGTTGTTGCGCTCGTCGGAGGCCACTGGTTCGCCGGTTCTAACTTCGCGCACCTGCTGCTCTTCAGTCCGCACCAGATCGTCATCATCCTCTGCTGCTACGGATTTCTGGCTTCGGTGCTGCCTGTCTGGATGCTGCTGGAGCCACGCGATTACCTCTCGACATACGTAAAACTCGGCACGCTCGCGGCGCTGATCATTGGCGTTCTCGTCGTCCACCCAAACCTGCAGTTCCCGGCCTTCACGCCTTATGTCCATGGCGGCGGCCCGATCATCCCCGGCAAGCTCTTTCCGTTCCTCTTCGTCACCATCGCCTGCGGAGCCATCTCCGGCTTCCACTCGCTGGTAGCCAGCGGCACCACGCCCAAGCTCATCGACAAGGAAACAGACGCGCGCTTTATCGGCTACGGAGCCATGCTGGCCGAGTCGCTCGTCGGCGTGCTGGCGCTTATCGCCGCCTGCTCCATGATGCCCGGAGACTACTTCGCCATCAACACTCCTCCGGCGGTCTTCGCCAAGCTCGGCATGCACGTTGTGAACCTGCCCGAATTTTCGCAGCAAGCCGGCGAACAACTCGCAGGACGTACCGGCGGCGCCGTGTCCTTGGCAATTGGCATGGCGCAGATCTTCCGCGGTATCCCCGGCATGAAGTCGCTGACCGCTTACTGGTACCACTACGCCATCATGTTCGAGGCGCTCTTCATCCTGACCACCATCGACGCCGGCACCCGCGTTGCCCGCTACGTGATGCAAGAGCTGATGGGCAAGCTCTACAAGCCGCTCGGCCGCACCAACTGGCTGCCCTCGAACCTGCTCGCCACCGGCATCATCGTTGTCTGCTGGGGATACCTCATCTGGGGTGGGACAATTTCGACGATTTGGCCGCTCTTTGGTACGGCTAATCAGCTGCTCGCCTCAATTGCGCTTGCGACCATGACGACGTACCTGGTCAACCACAAGAAAGCGATATTCGGCTGGTGCACGCTGATCCCCGCACTCTTTGTCCTTGTGACGACGGTTGCAGCGGGCACCATGTCCATTCAGAACGTCTTCTACCCCATGTCGCAGCATCCCGGCACGCAGCTGCAGGGCTGGATCGAAACCGCTCTCATGGCAATCTTCATCGTCGGCGCCATCGTCATCGTTGGACTCTCGTTACTGCGCTGCCTCAAGACCCTGCGCGGCGTTGCACCACCCTCCGCTACTTCGGAAATTACCGAACCTGGCAAAGTCACCCTGGAACCAGCCGCTCCTTATCGATGCTGCTGAGTCGTCCTATTTTTTCGTCGTTTTATTGTCCGCGAGACCTTTGTTGAGCTGATCGATCAGCGCCGCCTTGTCGGGGGTCGGCGGACCTTTGGAAGCGGGAGGCGAAGCCTCAGCTTTCCCGGCCTCCTGCTTCGTCGCACTCGCAGTCTTTGTCTGAACGCCGACCGGCGCATCGGCCCATTGAACGATAAGAGAGATCCGCCGGTTCGTGGGGTCCAGTGGATCTGTCTTGACTCGCAGCATCTGGTCGGCGTAGCCCCGAACCTGCGAAATCTGGCTTGGACCTACTCCATCCTGCTGCAACAGCCTGCGTGCTGCGTTGGCGCGGTCCGCGGATAGCTCCCAGTTCGTATATCCATTGTCGTTCGAGTAGGGCTTCGCGTCCGTGTGTCCCTCCAGCAGTAGGTGATTGGGCAGAGGCTTCAGTTGCCCCGCCAGCATCGCCAATAGCTGCTGCCCGGTTTCGCTCAGCTTGGCGCTGCCGCTTTCAAAGAACGTGCCCTTCTTGTCCTCGATCAGTTCAATCCGCAGCCCCTCCGGCGTAATCGTGATCTCGATCTGCTTGGCCAGCTTCTCCAGATTGTTCTGCTCCTTGATCGCCTTTTCGATCTGCTCCTTCAGCTTCTGCACGTTGGTCTTGTCCAAGGTGACGCTGTCCGCATCGCCCATCTTGTCCGACCCGGTTTCCTTCTGCGAGCTCTTCGGATCGTTGAAGTATCCAGCCACCGCCTTCTTCACCTTCACGCTCGAATTCAGCAGCCACAGCACGATGAACAGCGCCATCATCGCTGTCACAAAGTCGGCATAGGCTACCTTCCACGCGCCACCATGATGCCCGCCGTGCCCGCCCTTCTTCTTGATCACGATGATCGGCTGCTTCGTCAGCGGCATTTTCTCAATTCCTCAATCAGTTGTTCTGTTGGGTCGTCCTAGGCTGCCGCAGCAGCTTCCGGCGCAGCCGAGCCACCGCCCTTGCAGGCCTTCTCCATCTCCGCAAACGAAGGCCGCACATGCGCCGGGATCGCCCGTCGCGCCATCTCGATCGCGATGATCGGCGCATTCCCCTTCAGGAACGAAAGCATCAGCACCCGCAGCACCTGCAGGTATTCGTTGTACTCATCGGCTCCCTTGGTCATGTTCGCCGCCAGTGGTCCTACGAGGCCGTAGCACATCAGGATCCCAAGAAAGGTGCCCACCAGCGCCGCCGCCACCTTGTGTCCAACCTCCTCGGGAGGTCCACCAATCGCGCCCATGGTAATCACCACCCCCAGCACCGCCGCCACGATGCCCAGCCCCGGCAGCGCGTCGGCCACCGTCGAAAGGGAAGCGATCGGCATCGCCGCACCGTGGTGATGCACCTCCATGTCCCGCTCCATCATCTGGTCCATGTCGAAGGGCTCCACGCCGCCTGTGATCGCCATGCGCAGCGTGTCACAGACAAAATCGCAAACATGATGATCCTTCAGGAACTCGGGATACTTCTTGAAAATCGCCGACTCCTTCGGCTTCTCCACATCGTTCTCGACAGAGAGCAGCCCCTCCTTGCGCACCTTGTTCAGAAGCTCGAACATCATCTGCAGCGTCGAGAGATACCTCTTCTTGCCAAACGGCGACGGCTTCAGAACTCCAAGCACCCCGCTTACCATCGCCTTGATGATGTGCATCGGATTGGCGATAAACAGCGTCCCCAGCGCTGCGCCGCCAATGATGATCAGCTCCGCCGGCTGCACCAGCACCGCCAGATTGCCCTTCTCCATCAGATAGCCGGCCACAATCGCGCCAAAGACCACCACAATCCCGATAATCGCGAACATTCCCGCCCCCTAAATGTGCTGTTCTTCCTTGCCCGTCGTAATCGAAACCGTCGCGCCCATCGAAACCGGCGACCCAGCCCGCATGGCCAACTGCGCCCGCCGCAGCAGCGCCGAAAGAGTCTCGGACTGGGGCATCCCAGGCTGGGCCTCGCCCGCCTGTGCTGCGCCGACACTTGCCGTCAGCGGCACCCGATCCCCCCACCAGCGAAAATCCGCCGTCCGCACAGCCGCCGCCAAATGCTGTCCATGCGCCCGCAGCATCTCCGTTGTTCTCTCGTGGCAGATCACCAGGAACTCATGCGTTCCCCAGCGCCCCAGCATCTCCGTCGGTCGCAGCCCATGCAACAGCGTCCGCTCGACAATCTCCAGCATCGCCTCAGCGGCATCCCGCCCATGGGTGCGGCGAAGCGTCGCGGCCTGGTCCACGTTCACCCACAGCAACCCGAACGGAACTGCATTCGTTTTCCACTCCTGCCACGCCTCATCCAGCCGGTCTTCCATCCCCGCCTGGCTCTGCTCCACTCGCGCGTCACTCCTAAAGCCTTCGTCGGCTACCTCGCCACGCGGCAGCGTGTCGATCTCCTCCACCGGATGAAACCGCAGCAGCGTCCCAAACCGCTTGCCCGTTTCATCCCGCAGTGGCGTCGTCCGCAGCATCCCCGGCAGCGAATGCCCCTGGGCATGGCGCAGCGTCACCAGAACCGGCCGTCCCGCCTTCGGGTCGTTTCTCAATGTTGCTCGCCGCTCAATGCGCAAAAGCGGTCGCGGCTCCGGTGCCGGTTCGGCAAGACTCCTTCGCTGGGCGTCTACTTCGTAAAGCTCCGCCGGAAACGGGCGCGACAGCAAGTCCCCACTGTGATATCCGGTAATCGCCTCCGCGGCCGCGTTCCAGAAGACCACCCGCGAGCCCGCATCGAGCACCGCGATGGCCTCGTCCAGCTCGCCCAGCGCTGCGCCTAGCAGCTCCACCTGCAAATCAGTACTAACAGCCATGCCCAATTGCCCCACAAAGCTACATGCAGGGTCTATCGGCAGTCCCCCAAGTTACTTCAAGGCGAAATTGGCGGAGAGATGAGGAAAGAGAACTATGTGAAACATCTGAGCCGGAATGGGCTTATCCAGACGCAAAAAGGCCCGGCAGAGTCACCCTCTGCCGGGCCTTTCCCCAGAACCTAAGCTACCGCTCCGCCTTGCGGCAGCCGGATCACAAACCGCGTATCTCCGGGCTTGGAATCAATCTCAATCGATCCGCCAAAGCTCTGCGTGACGATTCGCTGCACGATTTCAAGCCCCAGCCCGGTGCCTTTGCCTACCGGTTTGGTCGTAAAGAAAGGGTCGAAGATTTTCTGCTTCAGTTCCGCCGGAATTCCCGAGCCATGGTCGCCAATGCTCACCGCCAGCTTGCCCGGCTCGCCCCAGGTCCGCACATCGATCTCGCCACCGTCCGGCGAAGCGTCGATGGCGTTGTCAATCAGATTGGTCCAGACCTGGCTGATCGCTACGCCCGTCGTATTGATGATCGGCATCTCGGCGTCGAAGTGCTTCGCCACCGTGATTTGTTTCTGCCGCATCTTGTGACCCAGAATCGTCAGCGTGCTCTGAATGCTGTCATGGACGTCGACGTTGCGCAGCGTGCAGCGGTCGTCGTAGGCGAACTTCTTTACCGCCATCACCAGGTCAGAAACCCGCGTAATACTCTCCTCGATCGCCCCCACCAGCGAGACGCTCGACACCAGCGACTCCAGCCAGTTCAGCGTATTCGAGAAATCCTCAGCGGCAAAAGCAGATTTGGCGCATTCCAGCTCCCGCGAACTCAGCCCAATCCCCACCAGCGTTGGCGCCATCTTGTAAGCATTAGAAACCCCGGCCGAATCCAGCCACTCCGCCAGCGCCTCTTCCGCATCCGACTGCTCCAGCGAGCTCATCGCGATCGGCTTGGCGTGGTTGATGGCCTCCGTCTGCAGATTGTGCATGCAGATTAACTGCTCGGGAGTTACCGGCTTATCGCAAAACGTGAGGCTCAGTTCCTGTAGCCGGAGAAGGTTTACCCGCAGCTGCGAAGCAGCACGCTTGGCTGCCGAGCCGGGATTATGCAGCTCATGCATCAGCCCAGCGGCCAGAGTACCCAGCGAAACCAGCTTCTCGCGGTGGGCTGCCTCGGCCATGTGCGCATGCAGCCGCTTCGCCATGTTCTCCAGCACCATCTTCCGCGCCGTGGGAGAGCAGGCCATCAGCTTCCAGAACGTATCTTCATCAAAGCGCAGGCCAATCGAATCCTGAGATGCCTGCATCTTCAGCGAAGGCACCTTGCCGGTCAGCAGGATTACCTCGCCGAACGAGTCGCCAGCCTTGGCAACGTACATGCGATAGCTGCTGCCATCCACATCGTACTTGTCGATCAGTACTTCGCCCTCGAGCAGCACCCAGAAGGTCCGGCTCTCCTCGGCGGTGTCATGAAACAACACCCCCGCCGGGATCCGGAGCAGGTCGGCTTCCCCAAGTCCGCAAAGCTGGTCCGGGGTCACACCCGCAAAAGAAAATACCGTGCTTAATTGCTGAGCGTAATCATCCAGCGATACCCGCTCGACCGTAAAAGGCGTCCCGTTGTCCATATCCGTTGCTGCTGCCATTGTTCCGGCGAAGGCTCCCCTTGTCATAGGGTCTACTTACCTCTTATATGGATGTAGCGTGCCGCAATACGATGCGTTTCTTCGATCCCACTTTTGTTTTTCGCCATCGAACCCTCGAAAAACCCCATTCACCCTAAAAACTGGCCAGGTACTGGTGTGCAAACTGTACCGCAATCGACCCTTCCCCTACCGCCGACGCCGCCCGTTTCACGGAACCATGCCGAACATCTCCGGCTACAAATACCCCTGGTACGCTGCTCTCAAGAAGATACGGATCGCGATTTTCCTTCCAGATCCGGGCAAACTTCCCCGTACCCTTCATCTCAGGCCCAAGCACCTCAGGATTGGCCAGATCCGGCCCCGCGAGGACAAATCCCTTATCATCCCGCAAGATCGAGTCCGGCAGCCACTCTGTTCCCGGAACAGCTCCGATAAAGACGAACAGCGAACCCGCCTTACGCACAGACTCACCATCCGGCCCCTTGAGCCGCAGGCATTCCAGGTGCTCCGTGCCTTCAGCAGCTAAAACCTGTGTATTTGGCTCCACCACTATATTCGGCGTGCGCTCAATTTCGTCAATCAGATATTTCGACATGCTGGATTCGAGGCTGCTCGCACGCACCAGCATCGTAACCTTGCAGGCAAACTTGGCAAAGTGCAGCGCCGCCTGACCCGCGGAATTCGCTCCGCCGACAATGTAAACATCCTCATCCTTGCAGGCCGCCGCTTCGACCAGGGCCGCTCCGTAGTAGATGCCGCGTCCGGTAAGTTGTTCTGCTCCAGGGATTTCCAGCCGCTTGTACTGCACTCCCGTCGAGAGCAGCAGCACATGGCTTGAAACCTCGCGACCATCCGCCAAGACGACAAACCGGTATTGTCCAGCGACCCGCAGCCCAACCGCCCGCTGCGTCAGGAACTCCGCCCCAAACCGTACGCCCTGCATGTGCGCACGCCGTCCGAGGTCCGCGCCGGAAATGCCGGAAGGGAACCCGAGATAATTTTCAATGCGCGAAGAAGATCCGGCCTGACCACCCGGCGCCTCGGGTTCAATCACCAGCGTCTTCAAGCCTTCCGAAGCACCATACACCGCTGCCGCCAGCCCCGCCGGTCCCGCTCCGACCACAATAATGTCGTAGAAATCCTGTGCCGCCTGCGTTCGCAGACCCACCCGCGCCGCCAGAACTTCCGGCTCCGGATCCACCAGCGCGCTGCCATCGGCGAACAACACCACCGGCAGCGCCTCCGGATCGAGAGATCGCTCCGCCAGGAGCTGCTGAGCATCGTCGCTCGCCGCCGCGTCCAGCCAGCGGTAGGGTACATGGTTCCGGGAAAGGAAGCTCCGCAGTTGGTGATCCTTGAGCGACCACCGGTGCCCGATGACTCTAAGTCCTTCAAACTTCGGCTGATACCCGGCATTCCAGTCCTGCAGCAGATCATCCAGAACGGGATACAGCTTCTCCTCCGGCGGATCCCACGGCTTGGTCAGGTAGTAGTGGATCCGCGCCGTATTAATCGCCCGGATAGCCGCTTCTGTATCCGCATAGGCCGTCAGCAGTACCCGCTTTGCCTCGGGATAAATCAACTGCGCCGCCTGCAGAAATTCAACCCCCGTCATCCCCGGCATCCGCTGGTCGCTCAGCAATAAGGCCACGGACTCCTCGCGCATCTTCAATTGCTTGAGAGTATCCAGCGCCGCCTGTCCGCTGCCTGCCCGCAACACGCGATAGGTCGAGCCATATTGCCGGCGCAAATCCTGCACCACTGCCTCAAGAACACTGATGTCATCGTCAATCGCGAGAAGAATTGGTCTGCTCATAAAGGTTCTGCGTCCGTGTATCTGTTCCGTCTACCAGTGTAGCCCGAGGCCTGGGTGACGCCTCGTTGAGGTGAATTTACGGCGCATTATTTCCGCTAAGGACAAAAACAGAGAATTTCTGTAGCGCATAGTACAACATGACGGTACTCTGTGAGCGTAACGTGATTTTTGCGTTACCGGGCCCCAGATCCTCTTTTTAAGCCTTACCAAAGGAATGCACCGCCTCCGAGATGTTGCAAAATAGAGCAAAGCGATGGACAAGCGATTGCCGCCGATAGAGCTGAAACGGGGCAACCTGCGCCAGGAATCGTGACCGGGGGGTTCGATTCGTGGTGGTCTAACAACTTTGCGACTTTCAGGAGGCGCGACGGGGACTATGAATAAAGTTATCTTGGCAGACTCACAGGCGATCTTTCGAGCAGGAACCGCAAAAGTTCTTGCCCTCGACGAAGATTTGCGCATCATCGCACAATGTTCCGACGCCGAACGTATGATGCACGCTCTCAGCACCTTTCCCGGTTCCATTGTCATTTTTGCTTCCGCCCTCAAGCCGGAGCTTTCCCGTCTGCGCCTCCTGCTTGAAACCAGCGGCAGCCGCGGCATTGTCATCGCTGAAAATAACGAGTCTCCAACCCCATTCATGCAGGCTGGCTTCAGCGGCGTCATCTTCCGTAATACCACCGGTTCGGCCCTGGTGGACTGCGTCCGCAAAGTAGCAGCCGGTGAAATCTGGCAGCCTCTTCAGGCCATGCTTGCCAACGTCGCAGAAGAAGACATGGTCGGCACCCGCGTCCGCGATCGCCTCACGCCAAAAGAGATGCGCATCGTCGCCCTCATCGTGCAGGGCTGCAAGAACCGCGAGATCGCTACCCGTCTGAAGACCACCGAGCAGGTGATCAAGAACTACCTGCGCTCCATCTACGACAAAACCGGAGTCAGTGACCGCCTCGAACTCGCCCTCTTCACCCTCCACCACCGCGTCCTGGCGGAAGCTGCGGCCATTGTAGGCAGCCACATCGAAGCCGAAGAACTCGCCGACACGGCCACAATGCCCAGCGTGCCCCAGAAAGTCCAGAGCATCGTTCGCACTGGCACTTAGATGGCCGGCGAGCGTCTGCGGAGACTACCGCCCAGGCAGCTGCCTACTTGGCCGCGCAGTCCGAGCGGCCCGTATCGGCCACGCTCGCGATGAGCCACTTCCCATCCTTGCGCACCAGGTTGAACAGATCCGTGCCACAGTGGTCCACCTTGCCATCGCTCAAAAACTCAAATGGCGCCCACACCATCGCCAGGTCGTTGTCGATGCGCACGAGCGGATCATGAATCCGCTCCTCGATCTTTGTCTTACCCGGCTTGCCAACCCGCGCTGCGAAATCCTCGAAGGTCATCTGCGTCGGCTTGCCGTCGCGCATCAGCACCATCACGCCACCCGGTAGAGTCGGCTCCTTGATCGCCGCGGCATCCCGCTTCGCCATGCCGTCGAACATTGCCTGCACTGTTGCCAGCACAGCCTGTTCTTCCGGCGTCGCAGCATGAATGGAAGCAGCCGTGGAAAGCAATAGAGCGCAAACCGCAGTGCACGAAATCAGACGGGAAAGGCGAAAGTTCGTTATAGCGCCCAATTCTATATCGCCTCACGCGAAGTCAACAGCGTCGAATCAAAGCAGGCAGAGCGACAGGCTAGTCGCCAAACATCTCCATCTGTGGCAGTTCAATCTGTGGTTCGATCAACGAGGCGTCGTTGTTGCGAACGCTGTTGATCGCCGTCCCTACCTGCCAGGCCTTCATCTTGTCGGAATCGAACGGCCGCAGCAGATCGACCGGTGGCCGTTCTTCATCGCTCTCCGTCAGCCAGCGTTCATAGCCGCTCTGCGGAACGATCAAGGGCATGCGATGATGGCCGGTCAGATCATGCAGGATCTCGTTTGGTTCCACCGTCACGATGGCAAAGGTATCCATCTCCACCGTGTGATCCTGCGATCGCCAACGCTGCCAGATACCGCCCAGCGCAAAGGGCTCGCCTGTCTCCATGCCAAAGACAAACGGCTGCTTCGTCTTGGAATTGACCCGTCTCCATTCGACAAACGAATCGACAGGAACCAGGCATCGGCGATAGAGGAAGGACTTCTTCCACATGTTGCTCGAAAGCAGCTTCTCCGCGCTGGCATTGATCGTGTCGAGTTTGAACTTCTTCGGGTCCGTGCAGAAGGGCGGCAGCATGCGCCAGTACATCATCCGCAGCGCGCGCATGCCAACCTCGTCGTCCCAGGCGATAACCGGCTGCATCGTCCCCGGAGCCACGTTGTAGTTCGGCGCAAGCTCAAGTTCAACGCTCAGATCGAGATCGTCGATATTGCCCACGGCAAATGCCTCGGCAATCCGCTGCTTGTCTGACCGTCGCTGGTATCGTCCGCACATCTTGCATCCGCCCTCTTGAAGCTAAGCCTTCAGCGGCACGCCCACCAGCTCAGAAACTGCTCCTGCAATTCCCGGAGCCGAAGCCAGAATGACGTTGCCCTTCAGCAGGCCATCGCCCGCCAGAAAATCGTTCACCCGGCCACCGGCCTCTTCCACCAGCACCAGCCCGGCAAGGCAGTCCCATGAATACATATGCGTTTCATAGCAGGCATCCACGCGGCCTGCGGCCACACTGGCAATCGCCAGCGAACCCGACCCGCCACCACGAATCGCGGCGCCTGTACTCATCACCTTGTCCAGCAATTCGAGGTAAGGCCCTTGAGGCTGCCGTAGAGCACGCCCAACTTCGAGCAATGACTCGTTCAGCTTCGTCGCCTTCGACGTGTGAATTGGCTCACCGTTCACTGTTGCGCCCATGCCCTTCGCCGCGGCGAACAGCTCATCCAGCATCGGCTGGTAAATTACCCCAATCGAAGCCACGCCATTCAGCACAAACGCAATCGAAACGCAAAAATGCGCAATGCCACGCGCAAAATTTGAGGTGCCGTCGATCGGGTCGACGACCCAGGTGCAGTCGCTCACCTGCCCGCCATCTTCCTCGCCCAGAAACGTATCTTCTGGAAACGCAGAAAGCAAACGCCCGCGCACCAGCTTCTCCACTTCGCCATCGGTCGCAGTCAAATAGTCCTGCGGCCCCTTGAACTTGTAGATCATGTTCTCGCGGTCCAGAAAGCGCCGCTTCTGCAGCGCGCCAGCCTCACGCGCTACTGCGCAGGCAATCAAAAGCCTGTGCTCTAAAGAATGCTCCAGAGAATTCGTTGTCATTGCAGCTTTCATGCCGGGTCAGTTCACCGGCTGTAGGAATATGCCTTCCCTTCAATTATAGGTTTCCGATATTCCATGCGATCCGGCCCACCCCATCGAATGCAGCCGGATCGCCGGGACCTTATCGGCTGCGTGATCCGACTATCACCAGCCCGATGCCACCCACCAGGGCCACCGCGCTGAGAATTGGCGGGATCGGAATCGACTCTTTTTCCTTCTTGTCAATCTGCAAGGGCCCGAGATCAACCGCCTTCTTCTCGTGCGTAAACGAAACGCCACCAACGGCAAATCCGATAATCCCGATGACGATCAGCACTAGGCCAATCACGGTAGGAGCTTTCATGGTTCCTTCTTTCTTCCTCTGAATTTTGAAGCGAGTCGGGCAAGCCGGGCAGTGGAGAACTGGCAAAGCCAACTACAGCCTTAGTAGCCCCGAGCGCCCTGCCGAGTTGCCCCTGGATGGAAGAAACCAATGCTCAAGCTGAAGCCAGCACTCCTTCCCAGGGTTCAGGGAGGTTTTTTATTCACAAACACACTTTTTCGTATGTAAAGTGGTTCTGCCGAAAGCGAGGGCAGGATGAAACATCGTAAGCGCACAGGATGGAACCGGAGAGAGTTTGTTGCCGGGGCAGCGACGCTGGCTCTCGGTCGTTGGAGTCTGGCTTTGCCGGGCAACAACAACGATGGCGCGACCAAGCGCGACGTCTACATCGTCTCCAACTTCCATCCGGCCAGCTGTGGCTGGCTTGCGGACTTCTCCAGGGAACGCGTCTACTGCGTCAACAGCTATCTCTCGCATCTGGATCGCGTGCGCGACGACCCGCAATACCAGTTTGTCCTGTCCGAGATCAACAACATCATCGGCATCATGAACTTTCGTCCCGAGCGTGTCGCCGAGTTGAAGCAGCGCGTGGCGGAGAAGCGCGTCGAGCTGGTGAATGGCTTCTTCCTCGAATCAACCATCAATCTCTCCGGCGGAGAGGCGCTCGTCCGCATCGGTGCCGAAGGCCTGCGCTGGTACGAGAAGATGTTCGGCATCAGGCCGAGATTTGCCTACTGCATTGACACCTGCGGCGTGCACGACCAGATGGCGCAGATCGCCAAAGGCCTTGGGCTCGAAGCTCTCATCTACACCCGCAGGAACCCGACAGGCAAGACACTCTACTGGACTGTTTCGCCAGATGGATCGCGCATACTCACACTCTGCCCAGGGCATTACTCCGAAGCCAGCAGCATCTACGAGAGCAAGGAAGTGTTGACTACGGAGCAACTCGACAAACTGGAATCCGAGTTCGCCTCAAAGGAAAGCAAGACCCCGCCGGGCGCTCCGATCCTGATCCTCGGAGGTGGCGGTGACTACTCCCTTGCGCCTCCAGTGAAGAGCTATCCGACCGCATTGCTGACGCAATGGAAAGAGCCCGGCACGCGTCATAACATCCGCTTCACGACGCTCGGCAAGTATCTCGATGCCATTCATCCCGGCATCGCATCCGGCGCGATCGAAATACCAACACATCGCGGCGGAACGGACTATGATTTCGACGCCTTCTGGATCGAAACGCCCAGAGTGAAGACACTCTATCGCAGCAGCGAACAAGCCTTACAGGCTGCAGAAGCGTTAGCCACCATCGCTAGCCTCAGCAGCTCATACACGTATCCATCGCAGAGCCTGTACGAAGCGTGGACACTGATGTTCCTCAACATGGACCGCAATACATTGTGGGGCTCCGCAGGCGGCATGGTCTTCGTCAGTGAAGAATCCTGGGATGTGCAGGACCGGTTCAACTACGTGACAAAGACTGCTGCAGACGTTCAGATCAGCGCACTCAAATCCCTCGCCTCAGCGAGCGAGCACACAACTGTTTTCAATCCGCTGAACTGGCACCGCAACGACCCAACTACGCTCACACTGCCTTCTGGCAAAGTAGTCGAGGGAGCAACCTGCGAACTTCAGTCCGACGGCCAAGTCCTGTGCAACATCCCCATTGCATCCGTAAGCATTCATCCATTGAAGCTAGTGAATGGCGAGCCGCAGAAACCAAAACGGCTCGGCTCCATCGATAAAGTCGAAACGTCGCTCTATGTCCTCACCATCGACACAAAGACCGGCGCCATCGCGAGTCTGAAAAGCAAGAAGACTGGGCGTGAACTTCTCGGCCCTCAAGCAAACGTCATCGTCGCTGAAAGACCAAAGAAGAAAGCACCCGACCCAGCCGATGTCCTTCCTCCCATGCCGGAGCAGGACAAGATCGCGGCCTCCGCGGATGAGCCATCAACGATTGAAGTACACAAAGGACCGCTCTCCACAACTGTAGTAGTTACAGGCAGGTTCTACGGCGGCGGAGTTCTCAAGCGAACCATCAGGCTCTATGAAACACACCCACGCATCGACTTCGAATCAGAGCTGAACGATATCCCCGACTACACCATGGTCTACGCAAATTTCCCCATGGCGAACGACGTTGAGGAAGTCATGCGTGGCATTCCATTCGGCTTCTCACATGGCGCATGGTCCAAGCCCAATCCCAACCTCCACGGCTGGACGAAAGGGATCGTGCCCGCAGTGCGATGGAGTGCTTACGCCACCGCAGGCGAAGGCGGTGCCGCGCTGCTTGATCGCGGACTAAGCGGCCGCGAACTTAACGGCCGCGAAGCATCGATCTATCTCTTCAACGCCGAAGACAAGTATCAGGGCTACCCCAATCCATGGCTTACCGGCAAGGGAAAGCACGTGCTGGAATACGCGCTGCTACCCTACGAATCCACATGGGAAGAAGCCAGAGTTCCGCACGCAGCGTGGGAGTACAACCTCGCCCCCGTGGTGCTCAATGACAGTAAAGCCAGTAATAGCCAGTCCTGTCTTGAAACCTCCAGCAACATCATCGTCGAATCCCTGCGCAGGCAGGGCGATCACATCATCGTGCGCTTTGCCGAAGCCTTCGGAGTTACAGGCGAAGCACGCGTGAAGTTGCTGGTACCGCATAAGTCCGCAGCCCTCACTGACCTTGTCGGCAACCTCGTGAAAGACCTGCCAACCGGCGCGGAGTATCACATCCCACTTCACCCGCAGCAGATCGTCACCATGCACTTCAAGACAGAGTCCGCAGTGGAAGAAGAAACACCCGTCACCGCATGGGATAAATTCGTTCCTCAAAACAAACTGAAGGCGCTGCACGCCTACAGTCCCGATGTCATTGGACACCCACCCACCGGCTAACAAAACAAAAGCCCTGCTCCAGAACATCAGAGCAGGGCTTTAACTCTAAGAATCAGGAAAGCTACAACTTCTCAGCCACCGACTTGGCCTGCGTAAACAGCAGCAGGTAATCCGGCCCGCCAGCCTTCGAATCCGTGCCGCTCATATTGAATCCGCCAAAGGGATGCGCACCGACCATCGCGCCCGTGCACTTCCGGTTCAGGTATAGGTTGCCCACATGGAACTCCTGCGCCGCATGCGCCAGCCGGTCTTTATCGGCGGTGTAGATCGCGCCAGTCAGGCCAAACTCAGTGTTGTTCGCAACCGCCAGGCCCTCTTCGTAAGAATCCACCTTGATCAGCGCCAGCACCGGTCCGAAAATCTCTTCCTGCGAAATCACCGCATCCGGATCGATGTCGGCAATCACCGTCGGCTGGATGAAGTATCCACCCGCCTCAGTCTCAACCGCGGAGCCGCCAGCCACCAGCCGGCCTTCTTTCTTGCCAGTCTCAATGTACCCAAGAATGCTCTTGAAGGCAGCCTCGTTGACCACCGGGCCCATGTTCGGATTCTCGACCGGATCGCCCACCGTCAGCTTCGCCACGCGTTCGCGAACCTTCTCGACAAAGGTGTCGTAGATCGGCGCCTCGATAATCGCGCGCGAGCAGGCCGAGCACTTCTGCCCGCTGAACCCAAATGCAGCAGCCACCACGCCGTCCACAGCCGAATCCACATCCGCATCGGCGCAGACCAGGATAGAATCCTTGCCGCCCATCTCCAGCACAGTCCGCTTGATCCAGATCTGGCCCTTCTGCGTCTTCGCCGCCAACTCGTGGATGTCCAGCCCCACCGGCTTCGACCCGGTAAAGGCGATGAAGCGCGTCTTCGGATGCTCCACAATCGCGTTGCCAAACGTAGCGCCGGAACCGGGGCAGAAGTTCACCACACCAGAAGGCATACCAGCCTCTTCCAGCACCTCCATGAACACCGCGGCAATCGTCGGGGAATCGCTCGATGGCTTCAGGATCACGGTATTTCCTGTCACAATCGAGGCCGCTGTCATGCCAGCCATAATCGCAAACGGGAAATTCCACGGCGGAATCACCGCACCCACGCCCAGCGGAATGTAGATCAGACGGTTGCGCTCGCCGGGATACTGGATCGGCGTCGTCGCTTCCTTCAGCCGCAGAGCCTCACGTGCATAGAACTCCAGAAAATCGATCGTCTCGGCCGTATCGGCATCCGCCTCGGCCCAGTTTTTGCCAACTTCATAGGTCAGCCATGCCGAAAACTCGAACTTACGCTCGCGAATAATCTCCGCCGCGCGCAGCAGCAGAGAAGCGCGAACTTCGACCGGCACCCGGCTCCACGTATGGAACGCCCGCAGTGCAGCATCCATCGCCTCCTGCGCATGCTCCGCGCCAGCCTTCTGGTGAACGCCAACCACCTGCGCCGGCCGTGCGGGATTGATCGACGTGATCTTCCCCGTCGTTCGCTCCCGATGTCCACCAATGATCAGGTCATACTCCCGGCCCAGCTGGCCTTCAACCAGGCTCAGAGCAGCCTTCATCGCCCGCGCATTCTCTGGCTCGGCAAAGTTGACAAACGGCTCATTCACAAACCCACCCACAGGCGAGCGCATCGGGATTCCGGCAAGCGTATCGAAAGTCATAACTATTCAAGTTTATCCGAGGAACCGCGCACACTCCTTCTTTTGGTTGTCATTCCCGCAGGGAATCTGCTGTTGCCTTCATCGAGACTGGGCTCATCCCGCCATCTCACATCCAGAGAAAAACTTCGCCAACGCCCTTGACACTGATATCCGACCAATTTAGTCTCCGTTTAGCGAAGTATCCGACTAAATGAGTCCGGGTTGGCATGTAGCCATGCATCCCGGTAATGTCACACCCCCACTGTGGAGTTCCAGTTCATGCGTTCTCGTTCGTTTGCCCAACTCAGCCTGTTCGCGTTGGGCACCATCCTCGGCCTTGGCCAGTTCGCTCAATTCGGACAAGCCCAGGAAAAGCCTTACTTCGTCACCTACTCGACCGATCTGGAAGAGCCCGGCAACCTCGAAATCGCCATGAAAGGCCTAACCGCCTCACCCAAGAACGCCAACCCCTTCGTCAGCCCGACGATCGAAATCGAATACGGCGCGACCGCGTGGTGGACCACCGAACTCTACGGTCAGGGCCAGGCCACGGACAACGACTCGACCGTCTTCTCTGGCTTCCGCTGGGAAAACCGGTTCAAACCCCTCCCCCGCGAATACTGGATCAACCCGGTGCTCTACGTCGAGTACGAGCGTGTCTCCAACGCCGACAAGAGCATCCTTGAAATTACCGGTCATGACGGCATCCAACGCTTCCAGGTCAATAACGGCCAGAGCCACGGCATTGTCGAGAAGTCCATTGAAGGCAAGCTGATCCTTTCCAGCAACTTCAAGGGCTGGAACGTCTCCGAGAACTTCATCGCCGAGAAGAATGTCTCCAATGAGCCCTGGGAGTTCGGTTACGCCCTCGGCGCAGCCCGTCCGCTCGTCCTCGCCGCGAGCCCGCGCAAATGCAGGCTCTGCCTGCAGAATTTCGACGCAGGCGCGGAACTCTACGGCGGCCTGGGCGACCGCTACAGCTTCGGCCTCAAGCAGACCTCGCAATACGCCGGCCCGACCGTCGATTTTCGCACCCCGGCCGGAGTCACCTACAGCTTTTCTCCCCAGTTTGGTCTGAACGACAACAGCATCGGCACCCTCTGGCGCTTCAAGATTTCCTATGAAGTCCAGCAATTGAGAGACTTGTTCCGGAGGTCCAAATGATCCTGAACACCCACAAACTCGCTCTCTTCGTCCTCGCCCTCACCGTCAGCATCCCCGCCATTCTCCTCGCGGAGGCCGACGGCAAATGGCTCCATCGCGTCCCCGCCGAAGACCATGCGCGCACCAACCCCGTCGCGCACCAGGCCCAGGCCGAAGGGGCAGGCAAAGTCCTCTTCGCGGAAAACTGCGCCAAGTGCCACGGCAACGACGCCAACGGCCTGCACAATCGCCCCAGCCTGCGCAGCGAACGCATACGCACCGCAACTGACGGCGACCTCGCCTGGATGCTCAAGAACGGCAATCCCTACAAAGGAATGCCACCGTGGAGTTCGCTCCCCGAACAACAGCGCTGGCAGATCATCGCCTACCTCCGCACCCTGCCACCACAGAAGTAGCCGCAATTGACAAATTCCGACGGGGCTTCCGCCCCTGAGGTACAGCCGGAGCTGAATCCAGCCTCCGCAGGAGAATTTCATCGTGAGCCAGTCCCGCAACCGAGCCGGCAGAAGCCAAAGAGGCGTCGCCAAACTCACCGTCTACACCACCGTTTCCGCGATCGTATGCCTCGCCGCGGCCCTGGTCATCCAGGGCTGCGGCGCCGGCAAGGCTCCGCTCGCCCCGGCCAGTGAAGCCACCACGCCCGCCACCGACTCCATCGGCGAACGCATCTTCCTCGACACCCGCTTCGGCGAATACTTCGCCACCCACATGACCGGCACCAACGATCCGCTTCCTGTCGGCGACCCCGTCGTGAATACCGTAGACACCACTACGGGAACGCTGCCCGGACCCTTCGCCGGCCAGGCCATCAACTGCCGCAGCTGCCACTTCGTCACCGAGTTCCAGGGCGTTGCCGGCGCGGGCAATCGCACCTACTCCGACTTCACCACCCGCAGCCCCATCCCCAAAACCATGGGCAGCTTCACCCACACCCCACGCAACTCCATGCAGATGGTGGACTCTTTCACCGCCCGCAACACGCCGCAGTTCCTGCACTTCGACGGCGAATTCGCCACCGGCGAAGACCTCGTCGTCGGCACCATGACCGGACGCAACTTCGGCTGGTCGCCCTCGCAGCAGGCCCAGGCCATCGCCCACATCGCGCGCATCGTCCGCGAAGACAACGGCTCGGACCAACTCGCCGCCGACCGCACCAACGGCCTGTCGTACGGCGTCCTCTTCCTCGGCAAAGACCCTCGCATCACCAGCGACCTGCTCATCCCCGCTAACCTGCGCATCGACGTCTCGACCGCCAGCGATCAGCAGGTCGTCAACCTCCTTGCCACCTGCGTCACCCAGTACATGAAAGACCTGCTCTTCCAGCGCGATGAGTACAAGCAATACATCGGCAGCCCGTATGACAACTTCCTCCGCGTGAACCACTTGCCGCAGCAGGTCCTAGCCGGAGAGACCCGCGCCGCCTACCAGCAGCGCCTGCTCAAGGCAGTCCAGGCCCTCAGCAATCCGACCTGGATCACCACCAAGGACGGCAGTTTCAAGTACCACGCCAATCCCTACCAGTTCGGCGCCACCGAACTCGCGGGTCTGAAGATATTCCTTACCGCCGCCACCGCGGGCGGAGGAGACAACCAGCACGCCGGCAACTGTGCCGCCTGCCACCAGGCTCCCGACTTTACCGACTTCATCTTCCACACCACCGGCGTCAGCCAGGAAGAGTACGACAACATCCATGGCACGGGATCCTTCGTCAAACTGCACGTTCCGTCGCTCACCGAGCGTAACGCGTCCTTCGACCTCTACCTGCCCGCGAGCCCTGCGCATCCGAATGCCACCGAGAGCTTCCGCCACGAAGCCACGGCAGACAACATCAACTACGCCGACCTCGGCCTCTGGAACGTCTACCTGAACCCAGACATTCCCAACCCGCAGGCCAACCTCGCCACCTTTGTCTGCGCCGGAACCAAGGATTGCTCCGTCGACAACGGCCTGGCCAGCACCATCGCCCAGTTCAAGACGCCGGTCCTGCGCGACCTCGAAGACTCCGCGCCTTACTTCCACAACGGCAGCGCGCTCAAGCTCAACGACGTCATCGAGTTCTACATCCGCAACTCAAAGCTGGCCCATAATGGCCTGCTACGCAACGCCCCAGCGGAGTTCGCCAACATGTCCCTGTCGGAAGACGACGTAGCCGCGCTGGTCGCCTTCCTGCAATCACTCACCGAGGACTACGACGACGCGTAACTTGCCGCGTCACACAGACCGAAAACGAAAGCTCACGAACCGGATCGGATTCGGTCTATTCCAAATGCCGGGACAACCCTCCCGGCACAGCTCGAACAGGGAACCGTTACGCGTCACAAAACGTAATTCAAGAACCACAGTTTTTAGAAGTTTCTCGCTTTAGGAACCAGGCAGCTCAGACTGAACGCAGAGAAGGAAGAACCCGATGCGCAACCCATCTCATCCCGGCCGCATTCTTGCCAACTACATCGCCGACCGCACTGTTACCGACGTCGCGAAGCACCTCGGCGTCGCCCGCCCCACGCTTTCGCGCCTCATCCACGGTCGCGCCGCGGTTTCGCTGGACATGGCCCTGCGCCTCGCCGCCGCCTTCCGCACCGAGCCCGACCTCTGGCTGCGCCTGCAGCTCCAGTACGATCTCTGGCAGGCCTCGCGCAAGCGCAAACCGCGTGTGAAGCCCTTCGAGGCAATTCCAGCATCCTAGCCGTTGGCTTGAAGTACAAAAGTACCGCCCGGCTACGCGAGAAATCATAAAGTTCCCGCGCACTCGGCCGAACTCCGACTCAGGGAGACTCTCGTCTTCCTGAGCGCTGATTTTTGTCCAGCGAAGGAGCGCACTCATGAGCACCTCAGCCATCGTTCCCGTCTCAAGCGCAGTCCCCAGCCTCACCGGCATCGATTTCGGCGCAGCCACCGCCACGCCCGCCCAGCAGACCGTCCTTAATAACCTGCTCAATCAACTCCAGCAGGCGGTCAGCCTCGGCGATCTCACCAGCGCAGCCACGCTCGTCAACGCCATCGACGCTCTATCCCCGTCTTCGGTTGGAAGCAGTAGCCCGCTCGGCGCCTATCTCACCAGCCTCGGCAGTGCCATCAACGACGGCAGCATCCCCGAAGCCCAGTCTGCACTGGCCACCTACCAGACCAACGCGCCCGCCGCCGCTGCATCCCCCGTCCCAGCCAGCGGTGCTAACGCAGCAGCCATCGCCGCCAGCCTCGTCCAAAGCGAAGTCCAACTCAACCTCGTCACCGAACTCCTCGGCCCAGCCGCCGGCAAGCCACTTACTCCGGCCGCAGCGCCATCGTCCAGCAACACCGACAGCCTCATCAGCATCCTCAACGCAGCTTATCCGGCCAGTAATCCATCCGCCAGCCCGTCTATCAGCTCGTCGGGCAGCAGTACGCCGGCCACCGACACAAGTCTGACAAACTCAACACCCTACGACGCATTGGTCTCGGCCATCCAGGCCAGCCTCTCCGCCGGCCAGGGCACCATCACCCCGGCCCTCGCCTACCTGCAAGCCAACGGCAACTTCGTCGACACCTCAGCCTAGAACGCTTGTATAGCGTAGCGTTTCGCTGTACAGTGTGATTGCATGATCCTGAGCTTCCGGCACAAGGGCATCGAGAAGTTCTTCCTCTCCGGATCGAAGGCCGGGATCCAGCCAAGCCATGCCAATAAACTCGGCGATCAATTGACCGCCCTGAACATCGCCCGCAGGCCGGAAGAGATGAATCTGCCAGGCTGGCAGTGGCATGAACTGAAAGGTGATCTGGCAGGTCATTGGTCGGTCAGCGTGAATGGAAACTGGCGTCTCACCTTCACCTTTGAGGGCGAAGACGCGATCCTCGTCGATTATCAGGACTATCACTGAGAGGACAGAAGCAATGCAAATGCACAACCCCTCCCACCCCGGCAGAATTCTCGCTTACTACTTGACCGGTCGCTCGGTGACAGAGGTCGCGCGTCACCTCCGCGTCACCCGCGCCGCGCTCTCCCGCGTCTTGAACGGGAAAGCCGGAGTCTCCGCCGACATGGCCCTGCGCTTCGCCGAGGCCTTCCGCACCGAGCCCGACTTCTGGCTCCGCCTGCAGTCGCAGCACGACCTCTGGATCGCATCCAGAAAGCGCCGTGCCAAGGTCAAGCCCCTCGAAGCGATCGCCGCCGACTAGATGCGAAATAGCCCTAAGAGCCCTCGATCAGCTGATCCGTCTGCTTGCTCATCTTCGCCGTACGCGCAATCTTGTCCCAGTTAAACGGCCGTCCATCGATCGCCCGCTTAATCGTCTTGAACAGCACCACGGAGAAGACCTGCCGGTAAGCAAACCGCTGCAGCCAGATATGGAACAGCAGCCAACCATCGCCCTTGTTCGCCGGATGCTTTCGCTCCAGGCTGAACGCCACGGAAGACGTGACAAAGTCGATCACCATAAAGCTGAGGAAGTACGCCAGCAGCTTTTCGAAGCTCGCGGTGCTGGCAGCTTCGGGGTGATAGTGGCGGTCAAGAAAGAATTGGACGACACCGATCAGAAACATCAGATCGATAAACGGGGAAACCAGCGGCAGCAGCATCTGAAAGACAACAATGTTCGGCAGCGCAAACAGCCCCATCGCCTTGTTGCGAACAAACGCCGCGCGATGCTTCCACACCGCCTGCAGCGTTCCAAACGACCACCGGAAGCGCTGCCGCATCAGCCCCTTCGCATCAATCGGAGCCTCGGTGAACGCCAGCGACCGGTCCTCGTAGACCACCTTCAGCCCCTGCTCCAGCAGGCTCATGGTCAGGTCGGCATCCTCGGCCACTGTGTTCAGCGGATATCCGCCAGCCAGCTTCACCGGCCCAGTCCGCCAGGCGCCAATCGCGCCCGGAACGACGGTCACGACGTTAAACAAATTCAGCGCCCGACGTTCAAAGTTCTGGCTCGTAATGTATTCGAGCGCCTGCCAACGCGTCCAAAGGTTCACGCGATTGCCGACCTTTGCATTGCCCGCCACAGCACCCACCAGCGGGTCCTCAAAATGCGGCATCAGCTTCGCAATCGCATCCGAAGCAATCACCGTATCCGCATCAATGCCGACATAGAACTCCTCAGTCAACTGCTCGACGGCATAGTTCAGCGCCGCCGCTTTGCCGCCGTTGGCCTTGGTCCACACCGCAACCTTGCCCGAAGCAATCTCCGGCCCGTAAGCTTCGCGCGCTACCTCCGCAGTGCGGTCGCTCGAACCATCGTCAATCACGATCACGTGCAGGTTCGGGTAGGTCGAATTCAACACTGACCGCACCGTCCGCACAATGACTGTCTCTTCGTTGTAAGCCGGCACCAGCACGGCAACAGGAGGCGTAAACCCTGGCGTGCCATCCTTGTGCTTCCGCAGCCGGTCGATGATCGCCAGAATCCCAACCAGGATCAGCCGCGCGCTCATCAACACATCGCCAACAAAGAAGACATAGACGATAAAGTGTCCAAAGAAGGCCAGAATCGTGAACGCAACAGAGTCCGCCCGCGCCCGCCAGTACTGCATCCGGCTGATCTTCGGCATCACCTCGGCCGAAGTCTTGCCCATGAGCGAAGACACCGGCACAATCTGATATCCCTTCGCCCGCAGCGTGTCGATCAGCAGTGGCAGCGCCGCCACCGTCGCAGAACGGTTCCCGCCGCCATCATGCATCAGGATGATGCTTGACTCGAACTGCGGCTTGGTCTTCATCAGCTCCAGCTGCGACATCACGGCATTCGTAATCTCCTGCGGAGACTTCCTCGGGCGCTCGTTCCAGTCATCGGTATCGATCTTGTTTCCGACGATGACATAGCCCATCTGCTGAATGCGATATGCCGGCTCCGCCTGGTCGTCGGTATCCGGCTCCTCGTCAATGTCATACGGCGGCCGGAAATACAGCGGCTGAATCCCCAGCTTGCTGGCGAACAGCCGCTCCGTGACATTCAGCTCCAGCTGCACCTGCCGCGCGGAGATTTCGCTGATGTCCGGATGCGAATATGTGTGGTTGCCAATCTCGTGGCCCTCTCGCACCATCCGCTGCATGATGCCCACATTTTCCTGCGCCTGTGAACCGATCAGCATGAACGTCGCTTTCGCGTTCTTCTGCTTCAAAATGTCCAGGATCTTCGGCGACCAGGTTGGGTCAGGCCCATCGTCAAAGCTCAACGCCACCTGCCCCGCATGGTACCCGTAATACTGCACCCGGTAAGCCTGCGGATACACATCCATGTGCTCGTCCACAATCAGTTGCCGCCGCGGATCCTTCTCGTCCGTATCCAGCTGCACGCTACGCTTGCCGTTTTGAGGTGTCCCGGTAATCCGCAGAATGTCGCCCGAGCCTTCATCGTCCACATCATGCCCCGGCTGCACCACACCCAGCGAAGTCAGCGCCTCCGGCAGATTCGGTTTATCCCAGATCGCCCATAGCGAACGATCCTCCTCGCCCAGCCGCCACAGCGCAAACGTCTGCAATCCCAGTGCCTTTGCACCACGCATCTCGTTCAGCAGTGTCACCGCATCCAGGAACCACACCACGTGCCGCACATGCTCGTCTTCATCGATGTAAGAAAAGTGTGGGTTCAGCGTGTCGTAGTCGAGATCCAGATCGGCATCCGCATCCGAAGCACGCTGCCATGCCTCCTGCACCCGAACATCCACCGTGTTCAGCACCTTCGGCTGCGGATGCTTCTTATCCTTCGGGTCAGGAATAGACATCGTCCAGTCGTACCCGTAATTGCCCACGCCGCAGATGATTTTTTCCTTCGGAACAATCTTCAGGATGCGCGTCAGGTTTGCCAGAAACCACGATTGCGAAGCCACCGGCCCCGGCTGGCTCTCTTCCTCATGTTCGTCGTAATTCATCACCAGCACGCCGTCCGCATGAGAAGAAATCCGCTTCAGATCGTCGTCTTCGGTCGACGCGGCAACGTTGACGTAGAGCTTCAGGTTGCGAGCATGCATCTGCGGATAGAGCTCTTCAATGAACTGCAGATACGATTCATCCGCATTGTCCGGCAGGTTTTCGAAGTCCAGCGAAAGCCCGTGATACGCAGGTAATCCAGCAAAGAACTTAAGAATCTGCTGCTGTAGGAACTGCCGCTTACCGGCATCCATCAGCACTGCGCCAATCGCCGGATCGAAGTTCTGCGATTGCGGATTGAAGCTCGTCAGATGCGGAAAAACTTCCGTATCTTCCTTCGCCTCCTGGATCACATGCTTGATCTTGTTCAGCGCGTCGGGATCATGCACCCCGTGGCTGTCCACCACTGGATACTCGCTGCGCAGGTCCGCTGTCATGGCCATCAGTTGCCCGTCAGGCTCTGAAACATGCAGCCACTGGGGAAACAGAATGTCGATCTGATGCACATGCTCTTTGAAGGACGAATAGCTGGCCGCGTCGTCCTCCACGTAGAAAGCAGCCCGCACACCCTCGCCCGTATTGAACGGCACATCCGAGGCCTTCCGCGCGTCTTTGCGCTGAGCCTTGCGCTCGTGAGCCTTTGCCGCCCGCAGTGTGTTCGAAGGATTATCCTTCAGCGCCTTGTAGTTATGCTTCTGCGCCGGCAACAGCAGCTCCGGCAAGTGCTGCGCACGAAATACGTTGTAGATAAAAACAATCACCACAATGGTGAAAAGCAATGCCGAAACATCCAGCACCCGGCGCAGCCGCTTCCAGCGCTTCCGTTGCGGATCGAAAAAAATCTGTCTATCAGGCGTCATAAAGGGGAGAGAGCATCCAATTTCCGATTCCAGCCAGGAATCAACAACTCAGCACTACCACCATAGCAACCCCACACAAAACAAAACGTTGCAATCCAGACAACACCAGGGCGCACTTGCTCTTGTTGTTCGTCATTCCCGCAGCCAATCTGCTGTCGCCCTGGCATGCACCAGCATTGCGTGGCACGGCGAGTCCAACACTCGCTGCATCAAAATTGTCAGAAGGTTACACTCGAATCGTATGAAAGCCGATTCAGCGCGTCAATCCAAGGCCCAACCCAAGGCAGGAGACTCAATCCAACAGTCCAGCACCGGGAGCCCGGCCGCCGGAAACAGCAAAGTCGCGCAAGCTGAAAGCCATCCATCGCCCACGTCTTTGAATAGTGTAAGCTGGCGGACTCCGGGAATCGCCGTCCGCATCGCGGGCGCCTTGATCGGCGGCATTCTCCTCCGCCTCTGGATGCTCCACGCCTTCCCCCAGGCCAGCGGCGACGCCCTCATCTACGGCAACATCGCCAAAGCCATCCTCCAAGGGCAATACGCCCTTATCGACCACAGCGGCGTCCTGCACTCCACGCTCATCCGCCTGCCCGGTTACCCGCTCTTCCTCGCCGCCTGCTTCCGCCTCTTCGGCGTCGAAAACTACGACGCAGTCGCCTGGCTGCAGATCCCCCTCGAACTCGGCGCCTGCCTCCTGCTCGCCGACTTCGTCCGCCGCATCAGCACCACCCGCGCCGGCCTGAACACCCTTTGGCTGGCCACGATGTGTCCCTTCACCGCCGTCTACACCTCGGCCCCACTGACGGAATCGCTCACCTTCGACGCCATCTGCCTCGCCCTCTGGTCCCTCCAACGCTATCTGTATCCAAACAGCTTGGCCAACTCCGGCGATGAGCCAGGCTTGTCGGGCTTTAAGGTAGGTCGGGGATTTATCCCCGGCACAAGTGGAGACAAGAGGGCGGGGGCTTTAGCCCCTGAGGCAAAGCCTTCCGGCTGGACCAGTCGCTGGACCAGCCTCATCCTGTTCACCCTAGCCATTAGCGCCGCCGCGCTCCTCCGCCCCGACGGAGCAATCCTGGCCTTCGCCCTCTGGCCCGCTTTGATCTTCTCCCGCCCGGCCGGCACACAGCTCAAGCCAGCCCTGACCAAAGCCCTTCTTTGCGGAGTCCTGTCCATCCTCCCCTTCGCCGTCTGGAGCGCCCGCAACTGGAGCACTTTCCACGTCTTCGAGCCCCTCGCCCCGCGCTATGCTAACGACCCCGGCGAAGACCCGCACCTCGGCTGGCAGCACTGGGTCAAAACCTGGTGCCTCGACTTCACCTGTACCAGCAATATCTATTGGAACGTCCCCGACGGCACGATTGATTTCGCCGACCTGCCCAAATCATCCCCCAACCCCGCCTACGACTCACCCGCCCAGAAAGCCGAGACCGAAGCGCTGATCGCCGACTACAACCAGAATCAGGAGCTGACCCCCGAGATCGACGCCCGCTTCGGAGCCCTCGCCAGACAGCGCGCTGCCGAGCACCCGTTCCGCACGCACTTGCTACTGCCTATGGGCCGGCTAGCCGACATGACCTTCCGCCCGCGCGTCGAAAATCTCACCATCGACCTCCGCTGGTGGGAGTACTGGAACCACCGCCCCGAGACGCGCTTCAGCTACGCCTACGCCGCAATCAATCTGATTTTTCTGATTCTGGGATTGGCTGGCTTCTGGTGGCGTCCAAATCTCTGGCCGTACATGGCTGCGTATCTGGTCCTGCGCAGCCTGCTCCTGATGACCATCGAAGCGCCCGAGACCCGCTACACCCTGGAATTCTTCCCGGTGCTTTTTGCAATGGGCGGCATCACGCTGCAGAAACTCTTCTCGCGACCAGGCCGGAAGGCCGTCGGCCAATCCGCATCTTTATCTCCGCGCCAAACGGCCGGAACAGACAAATAACCGCAGGCGCATTACACAGTGCCCGGCGCCGATTGCGCATGATGCTAAGGTCGATTGCGCATTGCGTGACGCGGATTGCGCATCGTCCGACGAATATTGCGCAAACGACGACGCTCGCCATACCCGTTTTTCGGTCTCAAGGCCAGCCGAGCTTAGTGGTTCACGATCTGCGTGCCCGAAGCCGTCTTAATCTCAAACGCATTCGAGGGCACACCGCCGTTCAGCTTCAGATTGGCATAGCTGAAGATCACATAATTCCCGGCAGGATCGAACCGCTGCTGCTTCACAGCCACGCCGCGATCCAGATCCACCCAAAGAAGCACCTTCGGAGCCGACTTCAGGACTTCCGGATCCTTCGGTACAAGCTGGAGCTTGGCTGCGTTCACTCCGCTGACGGATTCGGTTCCAGCGTAGGTCACATTCCAGTTCTTTTTCAGATCAGCCCCGCTGCCGCCGAAGCCAAGTGTAAGAAAAGTATCGAGTTGCGCCTTCTTCTCCCCCAGCTTGAAGACCTGCATCTGCTTCAGCCGCGGCTCGTAGAGCTTGCCGGTTCCGTCCGCGTAAACCATGTCTTTCAGCACTGGTTTGCCGTTATCAGTCTTGATGTGCAGCGCCATCTGCACCTGCCCGTTCTTGCGCTCAAAAACCACGGTTCCGACCTGAGAATCCTTGTCCTCGATCGGCGCCACCTGCACGTTGTCCCACGTAATATCGGCCTGTGCCGACTTGAACTTGGCCGCTGAAGCATCCAGTCGCGTAATCACTTTGTCCAGGTCGTCAGCCGCCACCGCAGGCCGAATCATCGCTAGCGCCAGTGCCGCCGCTGCCAAGTAGTTGAAAGATAGCGTCTTACGAAAATTGGTCATAGGTCACTCAGAGCATTGGACGAGCGAAACCAGCGGAAGGATGCTCGGAAACAGGACTCTAGCGGTGCGCCCAGACCTTCCACTGCGTCGGCTGGCCATTCACATAGCCCGCCGTTTCCCAGTGAACTACAGCCACAGTGTCACCCGTGACAGGCTCGATCGCCTGGTGCAGCGCCCGCCGCACGTGCCAGTCGCTGGCCTTGAGATCGACGTGTACATCCTGAAACGGCACCGTAATGATCAGCCCGCGCTCGCCATCGCTGGTCACCAGCGTCGGCCCCGGCGGGTTCGACTCGCGCACCGGCTTGTCTCCATACGCCCAGAATTGCGGCGTGACAAAAATAAACACCAGAATCAGCGTCACCATCACGTCGTAATGGAAGCTGCCGCGCTGGTGGGTCCAGAAAAAATAGCTCTTTAACGTCTGTCGCATGAAACCTTCTGTCTTTCCAAATTACTGGGCCGTAATTCTCTCCAGGCCACCCATGTACGGCCGCAATACCTCGGGAACGAGCACCGAGCCGTCGGCCTGCTGATAGTTTTCGAGAATCGCGAGCCAGGTCCGCCCGACCGCCAGGCCGCTTCCATTGAGGGTATGGACGAACTCGTTCTTCGCCTTGGCCCCATTGATTCCAGGAGCTTTATAGCGAATATTGGCCCGGCGCGCCTGGAAGCCTTCAAAATTCGAGCAGGAAGAAATTTCCCGGTACAGTCCTTGTCCCGGCAGCCAGACTTCGAGATCATACGTCTTCGCGGCAGAGAACCCGGTATCGCCGCCGCACAGCAGCACGCGGCGGTAAGGCAGCTTGAGAGCCTCCAGAATCGCCTCGGCATGCGCTGTCAGCTTCTCGTGCTCTGCGTCGGACTCTTCAGGACGCACAAACTTGACCAGCTCGACCTTCTGAAACTGGTGCTGGCGAATGATCCCGCGCGTATCGCGCCCGGCCGCTCCTGCTTCCGCGCGGAAGCAGGGCGTGTACGCGGTGAAGTTGATCGGAAGCTTGGCGTCGTCCAGAATTTCGTCGCGATACAAGTTCGTCACCGGTACTTCCGCAGTCGGAATCAGCCAGTGGTCGTTATCGCGATACTCGCCCGGCACAAATCCGGCATCTTCCGGGCCATCACTGCAGCGGAAGAGATCTTCGGCAAATTTGGGCAATTGGCCGGTGCCGAAGAGGCTCTTGCTGTTCACCATGAAGGGCGGCAGGATCTCGGTATAGCCGTGCTCTTCGGTGTGCTGGTTGAGCATGAAATTGATCAGCGCCCGCTCCAGACGCGCTCCCGCGCCTTTGTAGACGGCGAATCGTGCGCCGCTCAGCTTGGCGGCGCGCTCGAGGTCGAGAATTCCCAGCGCTTCGCCGAGCTCCCAGTGCGGCTTCGGCGTGAAATCGAGCTCCGGAATCGCACCCCAGCTTTTGACCACAACGTTGTCAGCCTCGGATTTTCCAGCAGGAACTTCGTCGCGGACAAGATTGGGAATACGCGCGAGGGACTGCCGCATCTCTTCGTCGAGCGCCGCTGCGGTGGTGTCGAGCGAGTCGAGCTGGTCCTTGAGCGCCTTGGTTTCTTCGACAAGCGCGGTCGCATCCTGACCGGATTTCTTGAGCGTGCCGACCTGCTGGCTCAGCTCGTTGCGGCGGGCTTTGAGCTGTTCGGCCTGGGTAATGGCCTCGCGGCGTCGCGCGTCGAGCGAACGGAAATCACCCAGAAGCGCGGCCGGATCGGCATTGCGCGCGCGCAGTTTCTCTTCGACCAGAGCGAGGTTGTTGCGTACAAAATTCAGGTCCAGCATGGCTCTAACAGATTACTAGATGCCGGCGCGGATGAGGTCTCGGTTGCGATTGCGCAACTCGAACACGCGCGCCGGAGCCCTAGGACGCTAGCGCTTGCTGACATCACTCATACCGGTTTGCGGGCAGATCCTTCAGCACCTGCTGGAAGCTGTGCGCGGGCTCGTCGTAGACCACCAGGACCATCTGCAGTTGATACCAGCCATAGGCCATCGGGTCTTTGCCGAGCTTCGCATAGTTCTGGGTAAAGTAGGTCTTCTTGTCCACACCGGCCGGGACAGGGTCCGGCAAGTGCGCCTGGATCGCCCGGAAGTCGGCGACCAGCTTTGCCAGGTACTGCGGATCGTGCTCGCGATACCACGCCACCGCGACGCGATTCGCCGTCGTCTCGCTCTCCCACTTATTGCCTGATTCATTCTTACCCACGACGAGCATCTCCTTTTCCGGAAGCCCCGCAATCACTTCGCTTGCCATCCAGTGACCCAGCTCGTGCACGAAGAAGAAGCGATGAAACATATCGTCAAAGAGGGCCTCGCCGTCTGGCTCGTCGGTCGTGAAGCTGCTCCATTGCTTCCAGATATCCTGCATGGGTGCAGGCAGATCGGCGAACTGTGCTTCGTGAACGGTCCTGTTCCCAAAGGTGTAATAGGAAACCCCCGTTCCCGCATCCAGCATCACCTTGGGCGAAGCGAATTTGGCATACCCCGGAACTTGAACCTTCTGCTCAACCTGCGCGGCGAGGCTGCGCAATTGGATCAGCGTCGGGTCGCTATCTGGGACGACGCTGGCGTTGGACTTCGCATTCATGGGCTCGGTCATTTGCAGATGCGCCAGCCATCGGCCCTGCTCCAGCGAGAAGACCGTTGTGGACAGCACGTGACTCTGGAAACCCGATCCGCCGATGATGCCGGAATAGCTGACCTCCGCGACTACAAAGCCGGAGGTCGGCGAGAGCAGCACCGCTTTCGGGTTCTCGTACTGGAAGGAGAACCCGTGGATCATCTTCAACTGGTCCACTACCTCTTGGCGCGAGTGAGCGCTTCCTTGCTCGATGTCGAGAAAATCCGCAGCGAGACCCTGCTCATACTTTTCCTGGTTTACCTTCGGTCCCGCCATTGCCTCCAGCAGGCCGCGGTCGGCGGCAATCAACTGCTGTGGAAGGTCCGATTGGGCGGGCAGCGGACGCGTTGTTGAAAGAACGGCGATCAGCAACAAAGAGGAAACAGCGATGGAACGAAACATGGGGATCTCCGGGGATTGGTCTGACAGGATTCAGCTTAGGAGGCTAGTCGACCCTTGTCTTCGGGAAAGCGTTCCGCACTCTCAGAATCCTGCTATTTTCTTCCTATGTCGCTTCTCACCCGTTCTGAGGCATCGACAGAGCTGAGCCGTGTGCCCCCATGGTTTCGCCACACGATCTCGCGCAGAGGCGTATGGAAGCTTTGTACTCTGGAGCAATCCTGCTTTGGGCCGATGCACGATCTCACGCCGTCTGCACCATTCCACCACTTCGGTGTCCGGCTCGATCGCGCGCCTCTTAAGATGGGGTGGATTCTCGACGGGAAGCGGGCTGACACCAACCTCCCGGCAGACCACGTCTCGGTGATCCCGGCCGGCGCAAGTCTCAAGGGATGGTGGGACCGTCCGGTGGATTTCGCCTGCCTCTACTTCACCCCTGACTCGCTTCGAGCGGCGGCGGGAGAAGAGATGCTTTCCAAAGCCGGATTCGAGGTGCGCCCGGCGATCGGAGTGCAATCGCCGACACTCGCGAAACTGGTGCGCGCCCTGCATGACGATGCCGCCCATGGGCATCCGTATGGCAAGATGCTGGGCGACTCGATTTTTGTCAGCATGGCTGGATTGATGGTGAACGATGGCCGCATCGTCATCGAACGCGACTATCGGGAAGGAATCGGCGACCGCCGCGTGCGACGAACCCTCGATTACATCCATGCCAATCTGGAGCAGGATCTGGATATTGGCTCGATCGCGCAGGCAGCGGAAACCAGCCCGTTCCATCTCAGCAGGTCGTTCCGCAGCGCGCTAGGATGCTCGATCTGGCAGTATGTTTCGCGCCGGCGCGTCCAGTTAGCGGCCGGGTTGATGCAGGACTCCGCGCTAACGCTCGCGGAAGTGGCAGCCATGTCGGGCTTTGAGAGCTACTCGACCTTTGCTGCGACATTTAAAGCTGTGCGCAGCCTATCTCCAGCCAGATACCGGGCAGCTTTGGGATGATCGGAAGCCTGACTCGCCCAGCGGCGGCTTGAGGCTTACGATCTCTAGTTCAAGAACGAATCCAGGGCAGCTGGAAGTTTTCGGCCTCGCTCACGTTGTAGGTGTGGGTTCCGCAACGGGATCCTGAGCCTGTCCTTTGGTAGCGTCTTCCCAGCCCGAGAGGTTCTGGTTGCCTGTGATCAGGCGTGCGCCATCTTTGAAAGAGAAGTAGGTCCAGGCCCACGTTGCGAAGATCGTGATCCGGTTGCGGAAGCCGATCAGGAAGTAGATGTGCACCACCAGCCAGGTGAGCCAGGCCATGAATCCGCCCCAATGTGCCTTAAAAGGCCACTCGATCTTAGCCACGGCGGCGAGGCGGCCAATGGTGGCCATATCGCCCTTGTCCCAGTAACGGAAGTTTGGCCGCGGCTTGCCGGCCAGATCGGCTGCGATAATCTTCGCGGCGTGGCGGCCCATCTGCATGGCGGGCTGGGCCACGCCGGGCACAGGCTTGCCGTCCTGCTCAAAATGAGCAAGATCGCCGCAGACGAAGACTTCCGGTAACCCTTTCGGATTCAACTGTTGGTCGACGATGACGGCACCACGTTTGTCGAATTCTGCGTGCTCCTCGCCCAACATGCGGCCCAGGGGCGATGCTGCCACTCCGGCTGCCCATAGGATGACGACCGCGTTGATGCGATCGTTGCCCACCTTGACGAAGCCGGCGCCGACCTCGGTGACGTGCTTATTGGTCCAGACTTCGACGCCGATTTCTTCCAGCTGCTTCTGCGCCTTGACGGAGAGGTCTTCGGGGAAAGTCGCCAGGACGCGCGGGGATCCTTCGATGAGCAGAACGCGGGCCTTGGCCGGGTCGATGTGGCGGAAATCGCTCTTCATGTAGAGCCGGGCGATATCGGAAACGGCCCCGGCGAGTTCGACCCCGGTAGGTCCGCCGCCGATGATGACGAAGTCGAGCGGTGGATGCCAGCCATGTTCGAGCTGGTGCCGTTCGGCGAGTTCAAACGCCAACAGGACGCGCCGGCGGATCTCGGTTGCATCTTCAATCGACTTGAGACCGGGGGCAAATTGCGCCCATTCTTCGTGGCCGAAGTAGGAGTGCGTCGCGCCCGTACCGAGGACGAGATAGTCGTAGTTGTAGACGGCTCCGCTGGCAAGGCTCAGCCTGCGGGCTGAGGCGTCGATGCCGGTGACCTCGTCCATGAGCACTTCGACATTGGGAAATTTACTGACAATGGTGCGGATGGGTTGGGCGATCTGCGCCGGGGAGAGCACGGCGAGGGCTACCTGATAGAGCAGCGGCTGAAAGGTGTGGTGATTGCGCCGGTCAATGATGGTGACATCGACGGGTAGTTTGCCGAGCGCCAACGCAGCATTGATGCCGGCGAAGCCTCCACCAACGACGGCCACACGCGGCCTTCGTCCTGTCTCCTGGGGATATTTCTGGGTCAACTGGCTCATTGCGATTGCAATCCTCTACTCATCTCAGATGCCAGTTGCAGTCAAAGGAAGCAGGAGGAGCGTGAATCTACGGAAAAGTTAGCGAGTCTCCATGTGCTGAAGGCCGAACCACGCGTCCAGGTTCATTTTGCTGGTTATCCAGTTGAACCCCAGCGGAATCAGAATGCCTAGGGCTGTCGCAGCGACGATTTCGATGACAGTGCCTGTCAGAGTCGGTTGAACATGCAGACGCTGGAGAGCGATGCGCGTTCCGGCGGTGAAGAAGATATGCATCACGTAGATGCTCATTGAGTAGCGGCCCAGGAAGGCCAATGTATTCACGATGAAGTTCTGGCGCGATGCCAGCAGGCGGGACCAGGCGAGCGTGGCGACGATGCCGGCGATGGCTCCAGGCAGCAAGGCAACGTCACCCGTGACACCGTACAGATCGGACTGGCTGCAGACCGTGGCAAAGACGACGAAAAGCAGGGTCGCGGTGATGGCTGCCCAGCGGCCGAATTGCTTCACTTGAGTCACCGAGACAACGCCGAGGATGAAGTACAGAAATCCTCGGCCGGTCTCCATGACGATGATCAGGTAAGCGTGCGTCAAAGCCTCGGCAAAGAACAGCGGAACCAGGAAGCATGCGAACGCGATTGCTAACTGGACGGCGTATGGAAGCTTGCGAATTGCCAGATAGCCCAGGTGGCTGAAGAAGAGCGCGTAGAGGAACCAGTATGGGACGATCGGCACCCAGAGGATGCGATAGAGAGAGATGAAGGACGCGTGGCCATTCGTGTATTTGCTGAGGTAGATTTCGACCAGCCCCTGAAGGATCGACCAAAGGAAATAGGGGTAGACGATGGTTGGAATGAGCTTGCCGATCGTAGTCTTTGCGGGACGGTGTTTTCCCGATGCCAGGTGGCCCGAGACCACGAAAAATAAGGGCATGTGGAACAGATAAATGAGGAAGATAGCGGTTGCAGGCCATGCCAGCGTGGGAGAGAAGAAATTCGAGCCCCTGAGACCGATCAGGCAGTGTCCCAGCACCACCAGCAGGATGCCGAAACCCTTAGCGATATCGAGTGACGCGTCCCGGCGCGGTGCCCATGCGCTCGGGGTTTGTGCCGGATTGGATGTGTGTTGGACTTCGGGTTTCACTGGAATGTCGGTGTCTTGCGGCATCGGCAAATTCCGCCCTCCGGACCTCCAGTGTACATGTGGGCGAATTCTGATCTGTGACTTTCCGCGGCGTAGCATGGTTACTCCGGTCATCCGAAGTGTTGCCTACGGATGCTGCTCGACAGAAAAGCTGAGTGCGCCTGCATTCCCTGTGATGGCGAGGCCGATCAGGCTCGTGGGAGTGCCGGGGAGGGTAAGCGGCGTGACAGTGACTGTTCCGTCGAGAGCGGAAGTGATGGTGGTGCTCTGGGTTGCGAGGCGTTGGGGTTGTACGCAACGGCCGTGCGTGGGGCAGGGCGGAGCCCAGGCATAGAGGGATTGGCTGATGGTCACGGTTCCGCCGGCCATCGGGTTGCCGTTCATATCCAACACGCAGAGGGTGATGGCGGCCGGGGCAGTGCTAGCCGCCATACTTTGGCTGGCGCCGGAGACGGCGACAAGGCTGGCAAATTCGGGCCGAGAGCCGAAGACGTTGAAGGGAACGCAGGTCGATCCGCTGTTCAGGCAGGCATTCGAGGTGACGGTCTGGCCCTCCGCGAGGGGCCCGGCGCTCAGGGTAGTCGATGCAATTCCAGCGGTGTTGGTGGTCGACGCCGTGACGGGCGCGGTAATGCCCGTGGCGGATTTCCATGCCACCTGCTGGTTGGCCGAAGGCGCTCCAGCACTCTGGACGAGAGCCTGGACCGGCCAGGTGGCGGTTGCTCCAGCCGCGAGGTAGAGGGTGGGGGTGATGGCGGAAAGCGCTGGTGCGGCTCCCCCGTAGAAGTGGGCCTGGATGCTGGCTCCGTTGGTGAGAGTAGCGGTGACGACGGCGGTTGCTGTGCTCGTGGCGGTCACAGGCAGCGCGGCACGGCCATCGCCCGAGGTGGCTACCGAGCAGATGGTAAGTCCGCAGCCGAGTGCCGCCGAGCCGCTGGTGACCGAGTAGAGGACCGTTACTCCCCCAGCAGGGGTGCCATCTGCGGCGAGGGCGCGGACGGAAAAGGCCTGGGGCACGTTCAGCGGCACCTGGTTGGATGGCGCGCTGATCAGGCTGAGTGCGTCGCCGCTGGCTGAGTCGTAGCTGAGGCCGCTTGGAATTACAGCCAGGGCGGAAAAGCCGGGCAGATCGTCGACCTCAACGTCCTGGGAGCCGGTAACGCCGACGCCCGCCGCCGGAACGATGGCCGTGATCGCGCTGGCCTGAATACTCGTGACTTGCGCCTGAACACCGCCAATCTGGACGGTGTCTCCGGCGCGGAAGCCGAAGCCGCGGATGACGATGGTTCCACCGCTGGCTGGCAGGCGCGCCGGTGAGACAGTGTCCGCGTAGAGAACCCAACCGCGGTAGGAGTAGTCAGGACGGCCGTCGCCGCGCTGGTCAGTGACGGCGAGACGGACGATGTCATTCCCAGCGGTGGCCACCTGCAGCCAGGTTGCGCCGGTGGCAAGGCCGTTCTGTGCGGGGGTAAATCCCGCCGCTGCAGTGCCGGTCTGGGTGAAGCCGTCCCAGACACCGAGAGCAGGCATGGCCTTCGATGCGCTGGGCTTGCCGGTTTCGTCGAGTGCCTGGGTGACCACGGTGAAGATGCGGTTGCCGCGCACCGGCAGGATGAACCAGTCTGCCTGGCCAACCTGGCTGAGGCGGCCTGTCCAGGAGCCGCTTCGGGGCAGGGGCTGCGGTTGCGGTTCGCTGCCGATGACATAGGGCTGGCGGCTCCTGACGGCTGCGCTGCTCACAGGGTTGTTGGCGGCCCCGGCGGAGTTGGCGACGGCTACCGAAACGGTCCGCGTGCCTCCGGCCTGCAGGCTGCCAAGCTGCACCGTCTGGACTGTGCCGGAGGGTGAGGGCGAGCCGAGCAGGTAGGGACCGACCGAGGTTGCGTTGATGTAGAGCGGGTTGACCGTCTCGAAGCTGAGCTGGTAGCTGGCGCTGTTCGATCCAGCAGGGAGCCCAGCAGGGAGCGGGACGCCGCTCAGGTCGAAATAGCCCTGCAAGGTCGCGTCGTCGCTGCCAAAGCGGTCGTGCCGGTTACCAAGCGAGTCGGTCCAGCCGGTGACCGAGTTGCCGTGATTTCCGCCGAAGTACGCTCCTGAGACAGAGCTGACCGTGTACTGGTAGAGAGGGTTTCCGCTGCCGTCGAGTGGCCGCAGCACGACATTCACGCCCTGCATGCCCTGCCCGGTCCGAAACGACAGCGTCCCCTGAACGGAAATGGTGTTGGCTGCCGTGAGCAGCTTGCCGGGGAAGCTGGATTGGTTGGCTGCGTTCACCGGGTAGATGCGGTTCAGCGCGGCGATATCATCCAGCCGCAGTGTGCCCGGGTTGGGAATGCAGGTGCCGCCGGCTGGGCCGCATTGGCCGTTGAGCGGCAGCATGACCGGCCACGCCAGCGCGCCGTTCGGCTGGGCTGACCCGGCCGAGAGTGCGCCGTCGTTGACCTGCGAGAAGTCGAGGCCGAGAATCCGCCCAAAGGCACGCTCCAGTTGGAATTGCATCATGGCAATAAGATTGGCGTTGGTTGCGCAGCGGCCGTTCAGCACGATCACGCCGTGGGCCAGGGTCGCGTCGGGATTCATAGCGTCGATCCAGACGAGAACTCCGTTCTGGGAGCAATTGTCGGGCTGGCTGGCGCCGGTGCCTTCGAGAGCGTCAATGGCTGAGCCGTCGGCATCGAAGATCACCGCCACCGGAGTCGTCGTCGCGCTGGGAGTGATGTCCGCCGGTTGGGCAAAGTAGGGCTGAAAATGGCTCCCTCCGCCGAGAACGTTGCTGCCATTCACATTTTCGGCGAGATTGCCCGCGTCCGTGAGTGTCACAGCTGCGGTCTGAACAGCGCTCCAGAGTGCGGCCGCCGCGTCCACCATCGCCGTCGCCTGCGCGTTGGAGACACTGGCGCTGAGCGGTCCCTGGTCCACGAAATACCGTACCTGCCCGCCCGCCCAATGGACCGCCTGCCCCTTGACGCCGGGATTGAAGTAACTGACCCCGGCGACATACCTGGGTCCGCCGGCGAAGGCCGCGGCCGAAACAAGGAGAAAGGAGGCAAAGGCGGCAACCCGCCGTGCAAAGGATTGGAATTTTCCTAAATTTGGGGACGGAATGGGACCAGGATTCACAGCACAGCCTTCAGCGGAGGAGTCTGTGGAGGCGTTCTTAAACCATCCACAGAGCGTTCATCGGCTGAGCTGGACCGAGACTAGAAATTCTTAAGTAACGGGATTTTCTAATGAGAGGGATCGAATCCGAGTCCTAGATCTCCGGGTAGAAATCGAAGAAAGCCTCGATGCTCATGCGCAGCTGGGCTTCGATCTGTTCGCGGGAGCCTTCGAGGACGTGCATGGTGACGTGGGCTTCGTGGCCGTTGGCGAGTTTGAGGGTTGCATCCTGTACCTGGGCGACTTCGCCCTCGGGCAGGAGGCGCATACCGTAGATGAGAGTCAGATTAGCCATGAGCCTCATCTTATCCCTAGAGACTATGCAGAAGCGGCGGTCGCAGGTACTCCGATACAATCAGCAGGTCTGCATTTGTTTGGATTAGGAAAAAACGTCATGGAAGAAATTCGCGATACAGTCATTCTCGGTTCCGGCTGCGCAGGCCTTACTGCCGCCATTTACACGGCTCGGGCGAACCTGAAACCGCTGGTCCTGGAGGGTCATGAACCCGGCGGGCAGCTTTCGATTACTACGCTGGTGGAGAACTTTCCCGGCTGGCCCGATGGGATTCAAGGCCCGGAGCTGATCGAGAACATGAAGAAGCAGGCGGCGCGGTTTGGGGCGGAGTTTAAGACCAGCCACCTCGTTTCAGTGGATCTGAACGTGCACCCGTTCCACTTGAAGACCTCACACGGCGACATTCGTACGCGGACGCTGATCATTGCTTCGGGCGCCAGTGCGCGCTGGCTGGGCTTGCCGAGCGAGCAGGCGCTGATCGGGCATGGCGTTTCCAGCTGCGCGACCTGTGACGGCTTTTTCTTCAACGGACACGACATTGCCGTGGTCGGCGGCGGCGATACAGCGATGGAAGAGGCGTTGTTCCTCACACGCTTTGCGACCAAGGTTTACCTGCTGCACCGCCGCGAGAGCTTCCGTGCCTCCAAGGTGATGATGGAGCGGGTGATCGCGCATCCCAAGATCGAGATCATGACCAACACGGTTGTCGAAGAAGTGCTGGGCGTTGAGGAGAAGTCGGTCTGCGGGCTGCATATTCGCAATGTCAAGTCAGGCGAAAAGTCGGTCTTGCCGGTCACGGGATTCTTCCTGGGCATCGGCCATGAGCCGAATGCAAAGATGTTCCATGGGCAGATTGACCTGGACGAAGACGGCTACATCCTGACCAAGAACAACGTGCACACCAAGGTGGAGGGTGTCTTCGCTTGCGGCGACGTACAGGACCGGCACTACCGCCAGGCGATTACCGCTGCCGGTTCGGGCTGCATGGCTGCGCTTGAGGCCGAGAAGTTCCTCGAAGAGCATGGTCACTGAGCGGATGCCGGAACTGGTGTCTGAACTCGCGGACAACCTTGCTCGCGTTGAGGAGGGGATAGCGGCTGCCTGCCGAGCCGCAGGCCGCCCCCGCAACGAGGTCGAACTGGTCGCAGTTTCGAAGGTGCATCCAACTTCGGCCATTGTGGAGGCTGTGGGTCTTGGGTTGACGCTGTTCGGAGAAAACCGCGTTCAGGAGTTCGCCGGGAAATCCGTTGAGCTGGCCGAGCAGGGCGTGCGCGGCAAGATGCGTGCCCTGCTGATCGGGCATCTGCAGTCGAATAAAGCGGCCAAGGCGGTCGAGATCTTCGACGGCATCGATTCGCTGGATTCGCTGAAGCTGGCCGAGCGGCTGAATGAGGCTGCGGAGAAGCTCGGCAAGCGGTTGCCGGTGCTGGTCGAAGTCAAGCTGAGTTCCGAAGAAACCAAGGCCGGGATCGATCCGGATTCGCCGGAACTGGCCGAACTCATGGAGCTGCTGCCTTCGCTGGCCAACCTGGAGGCGCAGGGGTTGATGACGATTGCTCCCTGGGGCGCTCCGGATGATGAGACGCGAGCCTGTTTCCGGGCGCTGCGAGTGCTGCGGGACAAGCTGGCGCAGGCGCATCCGCGGCTGAATCTGCCTGTCCTCTCGATGGGCATGAGCGGTGATTTTCCGTTGGCCATTGCCGAAGGCGCGACCCGGATTCGCGTGGGGACTGCGCTGTTTGGCAAGCGCCAGTACGATTGATGGTCGCGCCTGAAGCGTCCCCCAACACCGACCACTATCTGCGCGTGCATCCGGAGGGGTGCAGCCTGGCAATTCGTGTGCAGCCGGGGGCCAGGCGAACCGGCATCACCGGCATATACGGGGAAGGCAACCGGCCACACTTAAGTCTTGCGGTCAAGGCGCCTCCGGTCGAAGGGCGCGCGAACGAGGTCGTGGTCGCGTACATGTCAAAGCTTCTGGGTATCCCGAGGTCGCGGATTTCGATCGTTCATGGCGAGCATGACCGGTTCAAGCTGCTGGTGCTGCGCGGAACGACTGTGGCGGCTGTCGAGGCGATCCTCCAAACGGCGATGGGAGTCCAGGCGTAGCTGCATCCGTTACACTCGGGTTAATTCCTTTCTGAGGGGAACACCCGCCCATGTCGTCGCTTTACATCATCCTGCTGGTTGTCATCGCTGTCACGCTCATGGGCGTTTCGATCTTTCGTGCTTCGCTGGTGAAGACCAAGGCGGATTACCTGGTCGCGGGGCGTTCGCTGCCGGCGATCGTGCTGGTGTTCACGCTGCTGAGCTCGTGGATCGGCGCCGGTTCGCTCTTTGCCGGCGCGGAGAATGCGTACAAGAATGGTTTTGCGGCGTTGTGGCAGCCTGCCGGTGGATGGCTCGGGCTGTTGCTTATCTATTTCATCGCGCCCAGAGCACGGAAGTTTGCGCAGTTCACCATCCCGGATCTGCTGGAGGCGCGCTACAACCAGACGGCGCGGGTGCTGGGCGTGATCGCAATTCTCTTCGCGTATGTGGGCATTACGAGCTACCAGTTTCGGGGTGGCGGTGATGTACTCCACCTCATCTTTCCGGATGTGGTTTCGCCGACGATGGGAACGTATCTGATTGCTTTTTTTGTCATCGTGATGACTGCGCTTGCGGGCATGTCTTCGGTGGCTTACACGGATCTAATCATCGGCGGACTGGTTTCTGTGACTTGCCTGATCGCGGCGCCATACCTGGTCATTCACGCAGGAGGCTGGGCAGGGGTGCGGGCTGCTTTGCCTGCCACGCACTTCCAGGTGCTGGGCAATCTGACGCTGGTGCGGGCGCTCGAATTTCTCGTTCCAACTTTGCTGCTGATGCTTGGCAACCAGGCCATGTATCAAAAGTTCTTCTCGGCGAAGAGCGAAAAGGACGCACGCAGAGCAGTCGTGGGTTGGATCATCGGAACGGTCATCCTGGAAGTGGCGATCATCACGATTGCCGTGGCTGGGTCGGCGATGTTCCCAACCGGGGAAGTGTCACTTCACCCGCGCGAAATTATTCCGTACACCGCACGCCATGGGCTTCCAGCGTTCCTGGGAGCTTTGCTACTGGCGTCCGTGTTTGCCAAGGTGATCTCCACTGCGTCGAACTTCCTTTTCTCGCCTGCGACAAACCTGGTCAACGATGTTTTCGTGCGCTATATCTCCCCTGATGCGAGCAACAAGCGTGTCCTCATTGTTTCGCGGCTGACGGTGGTGTTGTTGGGATGCTGGGCGCTCTATCAGGCTGTGTATGCAGAGAGCATTCTGGAGAAAATGCTGTATGCCTACACGATTTATTCCGCCGCGCTCACGCCAGTCATTCTGGCGGCTTTCTACTCCAAGCGCGTTACTCCGTGGGGAGCGGTGGCGGCCATCGCGACGGGTACTGCCGTCACGCTGGTTTGGGATCAGGCGGCGGTAAAGGCGCTGTTTCCGCAGATCATTTCCGACCGCGACGCTATCTTTCCCGCGCTCTTTGCTGCCGTGTTTGCGATGATCGTAGTGAGCTTCTTTACCGCCAGGCCAAGTGCGGCGCAACTGGCGAAATTCTCCTAGACAGCTCGCAAAATGCACATGGCTTTGGCTCAACTCACGTTGGAAGTACGCATCGAACATGCGCGGTCGCTCAAGGACAGGCGGCAGGTGGTGCGTTCGCTGAAGGATCAACTACGGCAGGGGTTCAATGTCTCTGTCGCGGAACTGGACGAGGCAGTCACATGGCAATCGGCGACGATTGGCGTGGCCGGCATCTCCAGTTCGCGCGACTATCTACGCGGACAAATTGAAGAAGTGGAGCGCGCGGCGCAGCGGATGATTCGCGAGCTTGGGGCTGAGGTCACCGACTCCTGGTGGGAGTTTGTCGAGCCCAGTCTTGAGACCGGCTTTGCGGCAGACGCAGAGGAATAAAAAGGCCGCGCGGCATCATCTCCGCGCGGCCCTTTTCAGCTCATTGTTTAGAACTCAATGCGCGCAGCGACCTGCATCACGCGCGGTTGCGTCAGCACGCTGAAGGCGTTGCCAAAGCTGTTTGCCGAGTCGAGGCGCGAACTGATCGATTGCGGGTCGAAGCGAACGCTGTTGGTCAGGTTGAAGGTCTCCCAGCGGAACTGGAGATGTGTTCGCCCGTAGATCTGGAAAGTCTTGTTCAGGCCCGCATCCCAGTCATAGAAACCGTCGCCGCGCAGCGGGTTGCGGGTGCCGCTTTCGCCGGGATAGGCCTGGCGGAAGCTGTCGTAAACGGCGACCGGATCGGCGTAGCGCTGCTGTCCTTTGCCGCGCTTGAGGGCCGCGCTGGGGATCTTGCCGGGGAGTGTTGCGAAGCCTTCAATGTCCCAGTTGGTCGGCCAGCGGGAGCCATCGTCAACGGCATAGGGAAGCCCCGAAGTCCAGCGCAGGATCCCGGTCAGTTGCCAGCCGCCAATGGCTGCATCGACGAGGCGGTTGGCGCTGCCCAGGAAGCGGCGTTTGTGGCCTACGGGAATATCCCAGATCCAGTTGGAATTGAGCTGGTGCGTCATGTCGAAGTCCGACGTCCCACGAAGCTGATCCGGCTTCCAGCTGTTGATGATCTGCGCGCCGTTGTTGCCGCCCGATGTGCTCAGGCGCTCAGCCTGCGAGGTCCAGTCAATCGAGTGCGACCAGGTGTAGTTGAAGTCGGCTTCGAGGCCGCTTCCGAAGTGCTGGCGGAAGGTGACCTCCATGGCGTGATAGTTTGACTGGCCGATCGAGCGCCACGCGTAGAGGGCAGAGTACTGATCATGATAGAAGCGGTACGCGGGATAGGTGTCACCTGCGCCCGTTCCGTTGCCGGGAAGGTCGAGCGTGAAGAGAGCATTGGTCTCGTTGCCGATGTTCTGCTCGAAAAGGCAATAGACGTTCTGGCTGGCGGTGGGATTGGTGGGAGCGTCGTCGCCGTTGCAGATGCCGGTCTGGCCGGCGAGCGGCCCGAAGAGCGTTTCCCAGTAGGGAACTTTGCCGATCTGCCCGACGGGCACACCGGCATGCGTCTGCGCGGAGAAAGCCGAGGCAGCGGTGAAGTAATTCGTGCCGGCGGCGGAGAGGTTGAGCGGCATCGCCACGTCTTCCTGTTCGAGCAGGCGGTGAGTCAGGCGGCCTACGTAGGCCACTTCCAACGATGCGTGGTTGGTGAGCTCACGCTGCACAGAGAAGTCGAAGACATGCTCGTAAGGCGTCTTGAGCTTGGAGTCGAGACCCCAGCTGATGGCGAACGCGCCGGTATCAGGAGTAGCGGGAAATCCTCCGGCTGGCGCGGGCGGAAGCAGCGTCGTGGGAATGGAGTTGATGCCCTGGAAGCGCGGCGCTGTGGCGACGGTCTGCACGCCGGCAGGGTTCGAGACGTTGCTGGACAGGCCAAAGGAGCCAGAGGTGTCAAAGGAGTTCACGATGCCCGCGCCGAAGTGGTCGAAGACCAGAGAATAGCCGCCGCGAATGGAGGTCTTGCCTGCGCCGAATTTCGATGGAGAATAGGCGAAGGCAAAGCGCGGCGCGAAATCCTTCGTGTCCGGCGTCCAGAAGTCAGCGCGATGGTTGGATCGGCCGTTCAGATCAAAGGAGAGTGTAGGCACGTTGCTGGCAGAGCCGCCGCTGACACCCTGCGCGTAGCTGGCGTTGTAGAAGTCGCTCAGCGCATAAGGAGTACATCCATTGCTGGTGATCTGACAGGCGCCAACCTGAGTTCCGTGCACCTCGGTAGGCGCCTGCAGGTAGGAGTAGTGCAGGCCGAAGGTGAGCGTGAGATCCCGCGTAGCTTTCCAGGAGTCCTGCGCGTAGCCGTCGTATTCGTTCCACTTATACTCGCGCAGCAGCGGCGCACCGAGGGTGATGGACTTGCCCGTCTTGTCGTAGTTATAGACAGCGTCCACTTCCGAGACGAGGCCGACGAGATTCATGATCCCATCGTCGTAGTTGCCGCCGAAAGAGCCGGCGACGGTGGGGTAGCCGTAGATGGCAGGATCGAGCGGAGCGCCGGTATTGGCGATGCCCGAAGGCTGCATCCATCCGATGTTGATCTGCGCATCGGGGAAGGAGTTCGCCGTGCTGGAGCGCCAGTCGTCGATGTGGCGCAGGTCAAAGCCGAAGGAGAAGTTATGGTTCTTACGGGTCCAGGCCACGTCATCGATGAAGTTATTGACCGGGATGTGATTGTTGCTGGAACGGGAGAAGGACACCGGTGAGTCGATCTCTTCGAGGCTGACCTGGGTAGCGGACGAGATGCCGGCGTTGGAACCGCCCTGCCTGGTCAGTCCCCAGCGGAAGTTGTTCACCAGGTTTGGGGTAATGACGTAGGTATATCCAAGCGCGAAGCCCTTGTTGTTGGCGAGCGTTCGACTGGCGATGGGCTGGCCGGGAAACTGCGAAACTCCGGGAGCATCGTCGTTGATCAGGTTGCCGCGCCAGAAGATGGTGTGCTTCTGCGAGATATTCCAATCGAGGCGGGCGATGTAGGTGTTGTAGGAGCTCTTCACGGGCTGCGAAAAGCGGTAGCCAGCGGTATTGAGCCCGTCTCCGGCAGTCGGATCGTTGGGCATGGGATAGCTTTGCAGCAGCGTGAGCATGGCGGCGTTGTCGCCAATTTTCAGCGGGTCCATGGCCTGGATCTGCGCGGCGGTCAGTGCATAAGTGCCGCCATCGCTGGTCTGGTATTGCAGGATTCCCTGGCGGTAAGTGGCGGTGGGAACGATGCGCTCGGGGAACGAGCTCTCAATGCGGCGCTCGCCTTCGAAATTGCCGAAGTAGAAGACGCGATCCTTCCAGATCGGGCCGCCGACCGCCGCGCCGAAAACATTGCGGATCAGCTTGTCGGGCTGGTTGCGTTCGCCGTTGGCGATCTCTGTCTGTTTGTTGAAGTAGTCGTTGGCGGCAAAGAGAACGTTGCGGTTGTACTCGTAGAGCGCGCCGTGAATCAAGTTGGTGCCGCTCTTGGTCACCAGCGCGATCTGCGCTCCGGCTCCGCGGCTGGCGTCAGAGTTGGGATTGCTGGTGGTGACGCGGAACTCGCCCACCGAATCCTGGGTCATGCGCAGCACGCTGGTAAAGGCGTAGCCGCCGTTTTCATCGTTCACATCGATGCCGTCCAAGGTGACGTTGGACTGGTCACTGCGCGAGCCGTTGACCGCGCCGGAGCGGGAGTCGCTGTCGCTGTTGCCTGCGTTTCTGCCGATGAAGGTAACGCCAGGTTGCAGGCTGAGGAGTTCGACCACGTTGCGGCCTTCGATGGGCAGGGTGGATACCTGGCGGCTGTCGAACGTGTTGCCGAGCGTGGCGTCTACCGTGTTGAGCAATGCTGAATCGCTGGAAACGACTTCGGTGGTTTGCTGCGAACCCGCCACAGTCAGCACGACATTGATCGATGCCGGGGACGCGACCTGCAGGGCAAGATTCTCGCGCAGTGCAGGTGCAAATCCTGCGGATTCGACAAGTACAGAGTAGGTGCCGGGCATGAGCTGCTGGAACTGGAAGTCGCCGCTCTCGTTGGTTTCGCCTTCGCGGATGGCGCCAGTGGAGACGAGTGTGATCTTAACGTGTGCATGCGGGACAAGCGCGCCACTGGGGTCAGTGACACGGCCCTGCAGAGAAGTGACGGACTGCGCGAAGGCGACAGCGGAGACGGTCAGAGTGAGCAGGAGTGCGAGGAAGAACCGTTTCAAAGTCTTCTCCTTGATATGCAGATGTTGGTTTGAATCGATCACGCGGCGAAATGGATTGCGCAAACGGGCTCATCTGCTCCTTGTCCGAAATGGGAATGCAGCCTGGGAGGTTAGACCGATCGCACGGAATTGGCGCGAGTAGGTGAACTACCAGAACATGGGATCCCCGCGCAGGTCACGCGGACGTTGCCCATCAAGCGGGTTGCTGCCGCTGGACAGATGGAGAGACGAAGAATCGAAGGCGTCGCGTAGACCCATCAAGACTCGCTGATGTAAGGGGTATCGTTTAGCGGGGCATGTAGGCCGCGTCAACTAAACATGTCACTTATCTGTAAATCACCGCCGTGGCTGGGTCAAGAAAAAGAATAGGCGAGTATGCGATTGAGGAGCGCGTTTTGAGTTGGCATACTGGTCTGGACGCGGCGAATTGGGCCAAATGACCAGCTCTGGTATCCTAAGTGGTTTACCCGGAGGGAAATCGATGGCTGAGCCCAGAGCACGTGTGTACCACAGGAACCGGGTTGCGGAAACGTTGCGTGAAGAGATTGGAACCATGCTGGAAGGTCAGCTTTCCGACCCGCGCATCGCGTTCTGTTATGTGACCGAAGTAGCAATGAATCCCGGGTCGAAGTCGGCGCGGGTCTATATCGCTGTCGATGGCGGCGAAGAAGCTGAAAAGCAGACGGTGGAAGCGCTGATTGCGGCCAAGGGGTATATCCGGCACGAGCTGCTGGAGCGGATGGGAACGCGGCGTATTCCCGACCTGAGCTTTCACGTCGACAAGTCAGAGAAGTTCCAGACCCGCATTGACGAGTTGTTGGGACGAGTGAAGAAGCGGCAGAAGGCGGCGAAGGTTGCAGCCGCAGTGGCGGACATCGGTGACAAGCCGGCCGCCGATGCGTCTCCAACCAAATAAGCAGAGGCAAGTAGAGGTTTTGACACGAATGGCCAGTCCTCAACCGATCCGGTTTGCCCAGTCCAGGCGCGCAGATGACGCGCTGAGCCGGGCTGCGTTCGGCCCACGGGCTGAGGCGATTCTGGCGGCTATCCAGGAGGGCGAGCGTTTTCTTGTCTGTTCCCACTCCCGGCCGGATGGCGACGCAATCGGGTCCATGCTGGCGATGGGCATGCTGCTCCAGCAGATGGGCAAGCGCGCAGACCTCGTGGCTGCCGACCGGATTCCTGCCGTGTACCGGAATCTGCCCGGCGCGCAAGCGATTCGAACCGTGATGCGTGTGCACGGCCCGTATGACGCCGTCATTCTGCTCGAATGCGACAGCCTGGAGCGCACCCGCCTGCGTGGTCTGGAACGAATGTTCCAGATCAACATCGACCACCACGCCAGTGGCAAGGAATTCGGCGATCTGAACTGGATCGACCAGACGGCCTGCTCGGTTGGGGAACTGGTGCATCGGATGGTGAGGGCTGCCGGGGGCACTGTTACGCCGGAAATGGCGACCTGCCTCTACACCACGATCCTCACCGATACCGGCGGCTTCTGCTACGGCGGTATCCAGTCGAATACCTTTACGCTGGCTGGCGAACTGGTGGCCGCCGGCGCGGATCCGGTGTCGATCGCGCGGGATGTGTATTTTGCCAATCCCTTCTCGAAGTTGCTGCTGCTTGGCCGGGCGCTCAGCACGCTGACCCGCGATGGAGCGCTCGCGTGGCTCTGGGTCACGCATGACGACATGCTTCAGGCCGGCGCCGCGGAAGAGGATTGCGAAGGCGTGGTCAACTATGCGCTTTCGGCGGCTGGCGTAGAGGCGGCAGTCTTTCTGCGGGAACTTCCCGAAGGCCGTATCCGCCTTAGCCTGCGCAGCAAGGGCAAGATCAATGTAGCGGCAATCAGCGAACGGCTGGGTGGCGGGGGCCATGAGAACGCTGCCGGCTGCACGCTCGACGGTCCAGTCGATCGTGCGACAGAGCAGATTCTGTCTGCGCTTCGCCATGACATGCGTGTGCTCGGATTGTGAGCCAGGAAGGTTGCGCCGCGGCCGTGTTGCCGAAGCGGATTCTGATGGCGACCATCGGCTCGCTCGGCGATCTGCACCCGATGCTCGCGCTCGCCGTAGAGCTCAAGCGGCGAGGGCACTCGATTACGGTGGCTTCGACGGAGTTCTATCGCGCCAGGGTGGAATCGCTGGGAATCGGATTCCGCGCCATGCGCCCGAATTGGGATCCGACCGATCAAACTTTGATTGCCCAGTGCGAGGACCTGAAGAGTGGTCCCGAGATTCTGTTTCGGCGCTTGGTTCTGCCCCACCTGCGCGATACCTACGACGACCTGCTGGCTGCGGGCAGGGATGCCGACCTGATGCTGGCCGGGGAGCTTTGCTACGCCGCCCCGTTGGTTGCGGAGAAGCTCAGCCTGCCCTGGGCATCGGTGATCCTTTCACCCTGCTCGTTCTTTTCCGCGCACGATCCGTCGCTGCTGGTAAACGCGCCGGCTCTATATCGGCTGCGGCGGGCAGGGTGGCTGGTCAATCGCGGAATTCTGCGGCTCGGCATGCTGGCTGCCCGCCACTGGTGGGAGCCGGTGCGCCAGCTACGGCGGGAGCTTGGTCTGCGCCCGGACTGCGATCCACTGATCCGCGACAAGTTCTCGCCTGACCTTGTGCTCGCGCTCTTTTCACGCCTGCTGGCAGAGCCGCAGCCCGATTGGCCACGACAAACGATCCAGCCGGGATTTGTTTTCTTCGACCGTGGGAATGCCGGCCCGGCGGTTCCGCCGGAGCTGGCTGCGTTTCTGGCCGAAGGCGACGCGCCGATCGTCTTTACGCTCGGCTCGACCGCAGTCCACAATCCCGGCAATTTCTACCAGGCCAGCGTGGATGCGGCACGGAACCTGGGACGGAGAGCTCTCTTGATTGGGCTCGAAATGGCTCCCGGAGCGTCGTCTGCCGATGTGCTCGCACTTCCCTATGCGCCGTACTCCCAGGTATTTCCTCATGCCGCGGCGATCGTGCATCAGGGCGGATCGGGAACAACAGGACAGGCCCTGCTCGCCGGCAAACCGCAGCTGATTGTGCCCTATGGCTGGGACCAACCGGACAATGGCGCGCGGATCGCCCGGCTGGGTACAGGGCTAAGCCTGGCAAAGCAGAAGTATTCGGTCCGGACGGCTGCCTCTGCCCTGCGTAGGCTGCTTGAAGACTCAAGCATCGCGACCCGGGCCAGAGAAGTCGGACGACAGATTGGCAGTGAAGTTGCCCTAATCTCGGCCATAGATGCAATCGAGGCGAAGTTCACGGGCAGTCGGCTTGCCGTTTCTTAAACGCACAGGGGCCTTCGCTAAAATCTGTTAGCCTTGGGTGGTTGGGCCAGATTCCCCCCGAAGTGGCCGAGTAAGCCTTAGCTTTTTTACACTGAGACGAACGGTCTAACGCCGAACCCAGTGGAGATGACTCTGCCACCAGATACCTCGATTACGCCTGACCGCCCGCGCTGGTGGTCGCCTTACTGGAAGGTGCCTTCGCGCACCACGCGCTGGGAGGTCATCAGCCTCGTCGGCTTCATGGTCTTCTTTCTGCTCTACGGCGTGACGCCGTGGCTGGGCGGAGCAGGTATGGGCCTGGTGGGCGCCGACGAACCCCGTTATGCGCAGATCGCTCATGAGATGTTGCAGAAGCTCAACAACGCGCATACGTTGCGCGAGCAGTTGAGCGCCTACGTTACGCCCTATCTCTATGGCCGTCCGTGGCTGGAAAAGCCCGCGCTCTACTACTGGCGCGCGATGTACATCTTCAAGGAGTTTGGCGTTTCCGACTGGGCCGCCCGGCTGCCTTCCGTTAGCTTCGCGCTTTGGCTCGTCGGCCTGACGTATCTGCACATGCGGCGTTTCCGTCGCGGAGGCCACCTGGACGCGGCATTGATCACCGCAGCCTGCGTTGGCATCATCGGCTTCTCTCGCGGCGCCTCCACGGACATGCAACTCGCAGCACCACTCTCGATCGGGTTGCTGGGCTGGTACGCCTGGTACGAGACGAAGTCCAAATTCTGGCTCTTCGACATTTACTTCTTTACCGCCGTCGCCACATTGGCGAAGGGACCCGTAGCGCCATTCCTGGTGCTGGTCATCGTGGGTGCTTTTGCCGCGCTGCGCAAGGAGTGGTGGATCTTCTGGAAGTCGCTCTGGTGGCCGGGCATCCTGCTCTACTTCGCCATCGTGCTGCCGTGGTTCATCGCCGTGCAGCACCAGAACCCCACCTTCTTCGACGAGTTTTTCCTGCAGCACAATCTAGAGCGCTTTGCGACCAACAAGTACCAGCATCAGCAACCGGTCTGGTACTACCTTGTGGTCGTTCTACTGGCAACGATGCCCTGGACGGTGATCGCAATCCGTTCTGTAGCGGACGGTCTGCGTGCATCGCTGGTGGAGTGGCGCATCCGCCACGCGCGCCTGGGCAGACTGGTGCCGAAAAAAATCGGAGACAGCCAGCCGGGAGATGCCTTTCCTGAATTCCTGGTGCTCTGGGCATTGATCCCGATCCTCTTCTTCTCTTTCTCGCAATCCAAACTGCCCGGCTACATCCTGCCTTCGATTCCCCCCATCGCCATTCTTACGGGAGACTTCCTCTTCCGCTCCCGTGCACGCGGGCTGGAGCGCTGGGTACTGATCGGGCATGCCGTCCTTGTGGGTGTCGTGACCGCGACGGTGTTGCTCCTGCCATGGTTTGTCGCCCATGGCACGCAGTCGATGCCGCCGGCTCCCGCTCTGGTGGTCGCGATGATCTCCGCGCTTTCGGCAGCGTTGCTGATCCTGCTGGTCGTGCAACGCTGGGGAGTGGCCCGGCTGCGCGTGGCCACCTGTTCCGTCACGGTCGTGCTGCTGCTCTTCCTGTACGGAGTCGGACCGTTCTTCGGGATCCCGGGAGTGGCAGCGAGCAAGCGTTCGATCGAATTGCTGGACCGATCCTACTCAGCCCGGCCACTCGCAGAACGTCTGACAGCCTACGTGCCGGCCGATGAAACCGTCGCTGTCTTCCGCGTACGCCGGGACATGGAGTACGGGCTCGCCTTCTATCGCAATCACGAAGTTGCGAATTACGAAGGCGTTGGCGTGCCCGATGAGGAGCATGTGCTCGTCGTCCGGGTGATGGGCAAGGGCGGAGTGGATCTGCGCTCGCAGGCTGCACTGCATGAGTATCTCGAAGGCCGCCACTACGAACCTCTTTTCAACTGGCCGGAGCAGGAACTTGTGGTGTATCTCGTCGGCAAACGGTAGCTTGTCTGATGATCCTGAGTCCGGAGCGGCGGGCAGTGAGTCTAACCGAAGTGGGCAGCATGGGGTGCCGGTCAGCAATCTGGCAAGGACGTGGGACTGGAAGTACTGTATGCTTTTCCACAATCCCCGGATTCGCGGGAATTCTGGCCTGTAGTTTGCGGAGCGGGCGGCAACACTGCAGGGAACTCGCATACGGTTCGAGTCCGTCCAACAGTTTACGTCCAATGTTTCTGGCATCCGTCTCAAGGGATGCGTAGCAGAAGTTGAGGCATGGCATGGCTTCCGGTGTTTCGCTAGAAATCCTGGACTTGCGGCACTTCGCTGCACCGATGCTGCGGCCGGTGCTGGAGGCGGAGAGCGCCATCTGGCGTGAGCGCCTGAACTGGGACTATCTCGCCTCGGCCAAACTACTCCTGCAATATCTCGATTCCCGTTCGCTTCCCGGCTATGTCGCTGTCGATGCCGGTAAAGTGACAGGCTACATCTTCTGCGTTTACGAGGATTCGAAGGCCGTCATCGGTGATGTGTTTGCTCTTCCCGAAGGCCTTGCAGGCGGAGCGGACGTTCCCTTTCTTGGCCGCGATACAAACGCTGGCCGGGAAGTCGAAGAGAGTCTGCTGCTGCGACTGCTCGAACTATTGCTGCATTCTCCCGGTGTGGACCGCATCGAGTCCCAGTTACTCCTTCATCGGGACGGAGAGCACTCCGAGGTGTTTCTCAAGGCCGGCTTCGACGTATACAAGCGTCTCTATCTGCGCCGAAGTCTTGTTTCCAGCGCACTCGAGGCTTCCATTGAACTGCCGCCGGAGTTGGAACTGCGTCCCTGGCAGGACTCCGATCTCAACGCCGCTGGTAGGCTGATCGCCGAAGCCTATCGCGATCATCCCGACAGCCGCATCAATGACCAATACCGCTCTGTCCACGGTTCACAGCGGTTTCTGCAGAATATCGTTCGCTTCCCCGGATGCGGCGTGTTCTCACCCCAGGCTTCGCACGTCGTGGTTGAGCGGCATAATCGGGAACCGATTGCCCTGTTGCTGGGCTCGCGCGTCAGTCCGCAGTGCGGCCACATTACGCAGCTATGCGTCCATCCCGCCTATCGCCGAATGGGGCTGGCCCGGATGCTGCTGCAGATGGCAGCCGTGCAGTTTCAGCGCCAGGGCATGACGGATCTCACCTTGACCGTAACAGAAGCAAACACCAAGGCCGTCGAGTTATACAAGTCCGAAGGCTATACCGTGGCCCACAGCTTCAACGCAGCTGTCTGGGTCAGGCGCTAGCGGGCCAGAAAATACATAATCCAGCTCAGCGCGATCGCCGATCCGATAAACAGCGAAAAGCACCAGGCGCCAAAGCGGACCATCATTTTTGGTGTGCTGCGCATGGTGATGGCAAACACCACGGACACGAATAGACCGAAAAGCAGCACGGCGGTGAAATGAGAGGGCGCGAAGGTCATTTCTTCCTGCCAGTGTAGAGATTGTGCGCATCCACCGCGGCGATGATATTGAGCAGGCCGGCTACGACAATAAAGCGGCTACCGTAGTCCGCTGAAGTGACCTGGACCGAGTCCGCGCCCAGGTTCAACTGGCGGCTCACGAAGTAAAAAAGCCCCGAGCCCAGGTCCCCGGCCATGCAGAGAATGTCCAGGATGTCATGAGCAGCCGTGTAAAGCTTCCCCTGCATCAGGATGCCGAGAACGAACATGCCGCCGATCGACGCTAGCAGCAGACCGCCGCGAATCCACTTGCGCTGCATGAAGTGACCCGCGCCAGGCAACAGCCAGCCAGCCAGCAACGGTCCGTATTGGAAGCCTGAGCGTTCAGACTTGACTGCTGCAGGTTTGGTGGTCGATGTCGCCATTTCTCTCTCATTCTACAGTACGCACGCTGCGGGATTCGGTTCCACACATCGTGCTCATTGGGAGTTAGACGGAGTTATGGGCGCGGAGATGGCTGGCTGAGAAAAGCCGCGATGTGCTCATTCAGAAATTTTTCATCCTCCGGACTTGCGCCCGCACCGGCTGGATGTCCCCAGAGCGAGGGAATCGGCAGCAGCGTGCATTTCGGGATGTACTGCGTCTCGTATTGGGCATCCCCGACAGGGAAGTAGAGATCGGTTGCGGAAGGCATGTAGAGCACCGGTGCCTTGATGCTGCCCAGCGCTTTCTGCAGGTCTCCGTTGAAACCCGGAGTGGTGCCCACATCGTGTTTTTCCCAGGTGCGCATCTGCAGGATCAGGTTATTGGCGTCGGCGTTAGGAATGAAGTTCTTGCGGTATTCATCGATGGTTGAACTCAGAGTCGCACCCGCTGGTGCGCCGACCTTCCACAACTCCCTGCGCCACCACTCCTGTGAATAGAGCCAGCCTGTCCATACCAGCGAGAAGGATTGGATACCTTTCTCCGGCTGCGTCTTGTAGTCGCCATTCATGAACGCCGCATCGGTCATGATGGCGTTGATCTCGCTCTCATTGCGCACAATGCCGTGACCGTAGGTCTTCGCGGTGCCGGAAGTCGCCACCACATAGCTCATGAAATCCGGATAGGAGACGGCCCATTGAAAGGCCTGCTGTGCGCCCATCGAAAAACCGATCACTGCCTGCAGATGCTTAACGCCGAGCTCCTTCGTGAGCAGCTCGTGAACAGCTTCTACGTTGTCGCGAATGGTCGTAACCGGAAAGCGCGGCCCGTGCAATGGCTCAGGCGTATTGCTGGGTGAGGAAGATCGGCCGTTGCCGAACAGCTCTGTCGCGATGAGGAACTGCTTGCTGGGGTCCAGAACATGCGCTTGCGATTTGGGGGAGTTGTCCAGCTTGATGAGCCACTCGTACCCGTGCATCTCGGCCATGTAGTGCGAGGGCAGCAGCACGGCGTTGTCGCCCGCTGCGTTCAGCTTGCCGTAGGTGCCGTAGACGATCTTCGCCTCCGGCAGCACGACTCCGCTCTCCGTCTTGAAGTTGTGGAGGATGAATGTGTGCTCTACCGGCTCCAGCTTTGCAACTGGAGTCTGCGCGGCGGACGCGATGGCACTGCAAGCGAGAAGGACGGCGGCGAAAAGCTTCATGTGGAAAGACTCCAGGATTGAGTGGCTAAGGTAGGGCAGGGAAGAGCGCAGGTTCTTTGCGATGGTGCGTGGCCTGCTCGAAATTGTAGGCGTAGCGAATCAGGCGGTCCTCCTGGAACGCAGGCGCAAGGATGGTCAGCCCAGCTGGCAGGTTGCCGTGGGTAAAGCCCATGGGAACGGTGATTGCCGGGAAGCCGGTCTGCGGTGAGAGCACCTGGCTATTGTCTCCCGCAGGGCTGGTCATGTCGCCCACCTTGCGCGGCGCGTTGCTCCACGTCGGGTAGACGATGGCGTCGAGATGATCCTTCGCCATCGCCGCGAGCAGGGCGTTGCGGAAGGCGATCTTTGCCGGATCGTGGTAGACATCCTCACAAGGCGAACGGCGGTCATCCTTCTGCGGCGGAGCGACAGATCCCTTGATCTCTTCCTCGATATACGGCAGATACAAACCTGACGCAACAATCGACTTAAGGTCGTGATACGGCGCGTTCGGATGCTGTGCGAGATAGTGATTGAGGTCAGCCTCGAAGTCCCCACACCACAGGTTCTTCTCAAGCGCTTCGTAGTCGGGAATGGTGAATGGATCGACCAGCGTAGCGCCTTCCTGCACCAGTGTCTTTAAAGCCTGTTCAGTGACGGCCTTTACTTCTGGGTCAGTGTCTTTGGTCTCAAAGTACTGCCGGAAGACACCGATCTGCGCACCCTTGAGTCCGTGGCGGTCGAGCGATTGCGTGTAATCAAGATGCGGATAGTCAGCAGCCTGGGCAGTGACCGGATAGGCAGGATCGGGTCCGGCTAAGACGGTCAGAAGCGCAGCCGCGTCGGCGACCGAACGGGCCATCGGGCCGCCTACGTCGTTATGCGCAAAGAGTGGAATAATACCGGATCGGCTGGTGAGTCCGATTGTTGGTCGAATGCCGACCAATGCGTTGTGGGACGATGGCCCGCGGATCGAGTTGCCTGTGTCCGTGCCCAGGCCAGACTGGCCTAGGCTGGCTGCCACGCCCGCTCCGGTGCCGCCGCTCGAGCCAGCGGGAACGCGCGTCAGGTCGTAAGAATTGCGTGTGATCCCGGCGATGGAGCTTGCCGTGAGATACGGGCTAAAGGCCCATTCGGCCATGTTGGTCTTGGCCAGGACGATCGCTCCCGCAGCGCGCAGCTTGGCCACCATCGTAGCGTCGTGCTCTGGGATGAAGCCTTTCATGGCCAGCGAGCCGCCTGTCGTCTGCAGGCCTGCCGTGTCGTAGTTGTCCTTTATAAGCACGGCGATGCCGCCCAGTGGAGGCAGCTTGTGCGTTTCCGCGAACTTGCGGTCGCACTCGTCTGCTTCCGCAAGCGCATTCGGATTGACGAGGACGATAGCGTTCAGCGGCAGGTGATCGGGACCGAGCGGTGTCTGGTCATACGCCTTGATGCGTGCGAGATAGCCTTCGACGATGGCTCGACAGGTCGTGCGCCCCTCGCGGATCGCTGCTTGCGTTTCGGCAATGGTAGCGCCGGTGACTTCGAAGGGTATTGGCTTTTGCGCGGCGAGCATGGTCGGGAGAAGGAAAAGGGCAAGAATGGCAGGCTTGATTCGGGTCATCAGGATGTTCGATTGATAGCATGCTCCACCGGGCAACGCACGGAAAATCTGGCGGAAGATTCGAGGCGCTGAAATTCGGCGCGTTACTCAGGTTCGCAATGCGTCGTGGCTTCATCGACCAAAGTGAGCAGGGTTCCGTCTGGTGCGGCCAATCGCAGCCCGCAGATGTGCCACTTGCCCTTCTCCTGCTGCGCCCATTCGCTCAGAGTGCCCTTGCCGCGACTGCCGTTAAGCGGAATCTGCAGGTCGGCGTTGCCGAAGCCGTGTTTCGAAATGACGGTGCCGCGCACGGGCCAACCCGGCTGAATGGGTAGACCAAGCGCAGCCTCGACCTTTGGCGAGATCTGCGCCTGGTAGATGGCAGGATCGGCGATCGCGCGCTTCTGGCTGCTGCTCTTGAAAGCGAACAGCACGCCAAGCAGCAGAAACGGAAAGAGCGCGACCGGCGCGAGGATGAGCGCGTTGCGCACCAGCTTCGACTTCTTCGCCGCGCTGTTGGTTTCCTTGCTTGGCAGGTGCGAATCCAGATTGCTCAAATCTTGTCTGCTCAAATCCTGACCAGTTCCTGCTGGCGCGGCCCCGTGACCCAGGCTCTCCCCGGAGCTGTAAGCATGTTCACTTCGCTGCGGACGCCGAACTGCGGATGCGTTCCGCCCTGGTAGTCCGGCGAAAGGTAGATGCCTGGCTCGACAGAGAAGCAGGTGTTGGGCAGGATCAGCCGCTCGTCGTGGGTTTCGAGATTGTCGAGGTGGGCGCCGGAGCCGTGCAGTTCTACTGCGATGTTGTGGCCGGTGCGGTGGGTGAAGTATTCGCCGAAGCCGGCATTGCGGATGACGGCGCGGGCTGCGTCGTCCGGCTCATAGCCATGCAGCGGGCGACCGGCGGCGAAGGCTTGTTCGACCACGGAGATCGCAGCATCGCGGGCGTCGCGGACGGTGCTGAAGACGATCTGTTCGAGGGCCGTAGGTTCGCGGCCGATGACGCCGGTCCAGGTGATGTCGTAGTGAATGCTGCTGGGCGTATCCGTCCGGCCCCAGATGTCGATGAGCAGGAAGTCGCCGCTGCGGATCGGTTTGGCGCTGGCTGCGGTTGGCTCGTAGTGCGAGTCGGCGCTGTTGGGGCCGACGCTGACGTTGGGCCCGTTTTCCCAGACGAGGCCTTCGATGCGCATGGCTTCGGCGAACCACTGCACCATGTCGAATTCCGTGATGCTGGCTGGTTTGCCGGTTGCCGGGCGGAGTACGCGGCCGATCTCATGGAAAGCCTGCGCGAGGATGGTGTCGATCTTGCGTTGCGCGGCGACGTGGCTGGCGACCTGGTCAGCGGTCAGCACGGCTTCGAAGTGGCTGACAAGGTCGGCAGAGCTGACGATGTCTTTGCCGATGCCGCGCAGAAATTCGACTGTGCCAGCGTCCACCATCGAGACGTACATGATGGCGTTCTTTGGCGAGTACTGCATGGCGATGCGGCGGGTGCCGGAAAGCATGGTGTCGAGGCGTTCGGCGAGTTCCTGCCAGCTGGAGTAGACGGCTTTTGTGCCGGGCAGGTGGTCGAGGCGGCCGGCTTCTATGCGGTGGACCAGCTTGCGGGGTTCGCCGTGGGTGGGAATGAAGTAGTACCAGCGGCGGGTGACGTGGGCGTGCGGGTCGATGCCGAGGATACGGTTGGCGATGGGGTCGCGGTGATGGTGGTCGTAGAAGAGCCAGCCGTCGATCGGGGTTTGGCCGGAGGCATCGCGGAGAGCGGCTTGGATAGCTTCCAGTTGCATGAAAAAAGCATACGGCATCTGGCCCGGAGGCCGGATGTTACCGGATCGAGGCGGCTTCGCGCCCATCAACAACGAGGCTAAGCTGAGCGAAGAAAGAGCGTATGGGATATGGGGGGGAGGGGTATTTATTTTTCCTCGTGCGACTATCACTCGGAGCTTCCCGATCTTGGCTGAATGCGCTGCAGGGAAGATCGAGCCGTGACGGATGATTCAATTATGCAATTTCCGCCAGAAATGCAACGCAAGACAGGAGGATGAGGTAAGTCACTGAAAACAAGGTTAATCGCGCGCGTACGGCGAGGGCGGGTCTTGACTTTATGTTGAATATTCAGCGAAAACGCTAACTTGCCGCCGCCCACAGACGCGGCAAGCTAGCCTTTGGGTTGATTTAGAAAGAGACGGAGGCGGCGCGCGGGCTCACTCCACTGAGCTCGGCTGCGCGGGCTTCTGCGTAGGCGGCTGCGCCGAGTAAGGCTGCTCGGGGTTCGAGGATCACCCGGACGGGCATGTGAATGAGGAGCTGGCTCAGGCGGCCTTTGTCGGTGAAGGCTTTGATGAAGGTGCCGTCTTTGAGCTTCTCGAGGATGCGGGGTGCGATGCCGCCGCCGATGTAGAGGCCGCCGATGGAAAGCACCTTGAGGGCGAGGTTGCCGGCCTCCGCGCCGTAGGCGGAGACGAACATGTCCAGGGTGCGCTCGCAGATCTCGCTTTTAGCGGAGAGAGCCAGCTCAGTGATGACGGCGTTGGGGTCTTCGGAGGCCATGCGGTCGCGGAGCCAGGTGGGCTCTTCCATGCCGCGGACGTCGCGGAGGAAGTCGTAGATGTTGGTGAAGCCCATGCCACTGACGACACGTTCGTAGCTGACACGACCGTTGTAACGCTGCTTGAGGAAGCGGAGCAGGTCGATCTCGTCTTCGTCGCGCGGGCCGTAGTCGGTGTGGCCGCCTTCGGAAGGCATGGGGATGTGGATGCGGCCGTTCCAGGCGAGGATGCCTTCGCCCAGGCCGGTGCCGGCGGCGATAAGGGCGCGGTTGCCGATCTGGCCAGCGTCGCCTTCGGAGAGGGTGTAGATCTGGTTCGGCTTCAGCTCGGCTACGCCGTATCCGTTGGCTTCGAGGTCATTGATCAGAAAGACGTGATCGATCTTGAGGCTGTGGGAGAGCTCGCGGCTGTCGAGGGTCCAGGGCAGGTTGGTCAGGCGCAGGCGGCCATCGCGGACGGGTCCGGGGACGCCGAAGCAGGCTGAGGTGACGCTGTCTCCGCCGAGGAACTCGCGGACGATCTCTTCGAGACCGGAGTAGTCCTTGGCGGGGTATTTTTCATCGCGGCTGTATTGCAGGTTGCCGTTGGTAAAGTCGTACAGCGCCAGGTGGACCTTGGTACCGCCTACGTCGCCTGCCAGAATCATCGAGTTCTCTCCAAATGGCCTTTGCCGTCTGCGTCCGGTGCTGGTAGCTGGGCTGCGGCGGCCTTATCCAAAATCAAAGTGAGTATACCGCTTGCGGGCCAGATCAGTTGCGAGGGCAGACGCTCGACATCTTTGGGGCCAAGGAAAACTTCGTGAAGCGGGGTGGCTTTGTCCGCGCCGCCGATGAGGAAGAAGACTTCGCGTGCATGGTTGATGACGGGCCAGGTGAGGGTGATGCGCCAGGTGTCCTTTTGCGGGACATGGTTGGCGGCGACGATGCGGCCCATCTCGTGGATGGCTTCGGTGTGGGGGAAGAGCGAGGCAGTGTGGCCGTCGTCGCCCATGCCGAGGGTGATGATGTCGAAGCGCGGGGCTTCGGCGCCTTCGAGGCGGAAGGTGCGGCGGATGTCGTATTCGTACTCGGCGGCGGCGACTTCGGGCTCGAGTTCGCCCTGGATGCGATGGATCTGCTCGGGGCGGAGGTTGACTTTGTCGAGCAGGGCTTCCTTGGTCATGCGGTAGTTGCTGTCGGCGTCGGTGGGCGGGACGGTGCGCTCGTCGACGAAGAAGAGTTCGAGCTGCTGCCAGGGGAAGCGGCTGAAGAATGTGTGCGCGGAGTCGGCGAGCAGGGCGAAGGTGGCCTTGGGGGTGGATCCGCCGGATACGGCGATGCGAACGCGGCCACGGGCGGCTACTGCTTCTTCGGCGAGTTCGGTGAGATGGAGGGCGGCACGGTAGGCGAGTGCTGCGGGATCGGGTTCGACGACGTAGCTGACTTTGAGGGTTGCTGACATGAAAGCTCCGGGGACAAGGGAATAGGGATTAGGGAATAGGGAATAGCAAACAAATGCACTGTATCGTGCTCAGACTTGTTTGTCCCTGCCTGTGGGTAAGCTTGTTATCGAAGTTTCTTCATCAGAGCTACCAGCATGCGTCCAACTTCGTCTGAAAGATCGTCGGCGTGCTTGCCTTCCTTCTCATTTCCGAATCCCACTTTGCGGGCAATTACCAGTTGTGTTTCGACTTCAAAGTTAGAACCGCGTGCGTGACCTAGAAATTGAAGATATTCTCCGCGCGTGTTGCGACCGTATCCTTCCGCGATATTGCTAGCAATCGAGACTGATGCACGGCGGAGTTGATTGCTTAGTCCAAATTGTTCTGATGACGGGAATGCAGCCGTGAATTTGTAGATTGCTGTGGTCAGTTCGATTGCGCGCTGCCAGACAATGAGGTCTTTGAAAGAGTCGCCCATCTGCGATTGCCTCTTGGTTTCTCGCGATCTGGGCGACTGATTCAAGTGATGCATGGGATTTCGGGCCGGCAAGTGAACTGCTCTTGCTCTTGTTTTCTATTCCCTAATCCCTGTTCCCTCGACTTACAGTTTGCGCCAGGTGTGGCCGTCTTTTTTGAGGAGCTCGTCGGAGCAGTCCGGGCCTGCGGAGCCGGCGGCATAGTTGGGGAAAGTTTCTGCTTTCTTGTCTGCCCAGGCTTCGAGGATCGGGGTGTAGAGGCCCCAGGTGGTTTCTACGCCATCGCGATGGGCGAACAGGGTCTGGTCGCCGAGCATGGCGTCGAGCAGGAGGCGCTCATAGCCGTTGGTGGAGTTCTTGCCGAAGGCTTTGGCGTAGTCGAAGTCCATGGTGACGGGGCAGACGGACATGTTTTGCGTAGAGGGGACTTTGGCGCCAAAGCGGAGGGAGATGCCTTCGTCGGGCTGAATGCGCATGGTGATGACGTTGGGCTGGATTTCGCCGCAGTCGCCGCCTGAGCCGGACTTGTTGAAGATGAGCTGCGGGGGCTGCTTGAACTGGACGCTGATTTCTGTCGAGCGCTTGGCGAGGCGTTTGCCGGCGCGGAGGTAGAAGGGAACTCCGGCCCAACGCCAGTTGTCGATCTCAAGCTTTACCGCGGCGTAGGTCTCGGTGCTGGACTCGGGATCGACGCGGTCTTCCTGGCGGTAGCCGATGACGTCCTTGCCACCAATTTGGCCGGGGCCGTACTGGCCGCGGACGGCGTTGGTGATCGGGATGGATGGGATGGCCTGCCAGACCTTCAGCTTTTCGAGGCGGACGGACTGGGATTCGAAGGACATGGGCGGCTCCATGGCTACGAAGGAGAGCAGCTCCATGACGTGGTTCTGGACGACGTCGCGCAGCGCCCCAGCCTTTTCGTAGAACGGGCCGCGGCCTTCTACGCCGAGGGTTTCTGCGGCCGTGATCTGAACGCTGTCGATGTAGTTGCGGTTCCAGACGGGCTCGAAGATGCCATTGGCGAAGCGGAAGACGAGGATGTTCTGGACGGTTTCTTTGCCGAGGTAGTGGTCGATACGGAAGACCTGACGCTCGGAGAAGACGGCGTTGACGTCGCGGTTCAGCTCTTTGGCGGATTCGAGATCGTGGCCGAAAGGCTTTTCGATGACAGCGCGGACGGAGCCGTGTTCCGGCTTGGCGAGGCCTTTGGCGCCGAGGTTCTCGACGATCTCGGTGAAGTATTCGGGGGCAGTGGCGAGATAGAAGAGCCGGTTGCCGGTGGTGATATTGAGTTCTTTGGCGATCTTGTCCAGCTCGGCTTTGAGGCCGTCGTAGCCGGCAGCATCGTCGAAGTTCATGGGGAAGTAGCGAACTTTTTTGATGAAATCATCCAGCGCGGACTCGTCCGTCTTGACGTTGCCGAACTCGACGATACCTTCGCGCATGTCTTTGGCGAAGCTGTCGCCGAGGGGGCGGCGGGCAACGCCGACGATGGCGAATTCCTTGGGAAGGAGGCCATCCTGCTGGAGATGATAGAGCGCCGGGAGCAGCTTGCGCTTGGTCAGGTCGCCAGAGGCGCCGAAGATGACGATGATGGTTGGTTCGGGGATGCGGACGCTGCCGGCGGTGACTTTGGACAGATCTTCAGGGCTGACACTTAACTGTGCTGTGGCCATTGCTTTGCCTCTTGGGGGCAGCTTGTTGCTGCCAGCTTTTAGCCTCGAGCTTGATGCTGGGGCTTGATTCGATAGCGGATGCTCCATCCCGTGCCGCGCGGCGACGAGGGACGGAGCATCCGAGGTTATTTCTTTCCGCATTCTTGAGATGCGGCACCGTAGTCTGCGGTGGCTAGTCTTTCTTGACAGCGTGGCCACCGAAGGCATTGCGCTGGATGGCGATCATGCGGTCGGTGAAGTTGTTTTCTTCGCGCGAACGGATGCGGCGAATGAGGGATTCGGTGATGACCGGCGCGGAGACGTTCAGATCAATCGCTTCGAAGACAGTCCAGCGACCTTCGCCGGAGTCGGCGACATAGGCTTCGAGGCCGTCGAGGGTGGGGTTCTTTTCGAGGGCGTCGGCGGTGAGGTCGAGCAGCCACGAGCGGACGACGGAGCCAACCTGCCAGATGCGGGCGATCTGGGGAAGGTTGAGGTCGAGGACTTCCTTCTTTTCGAGGATGGTGAAGCCCTCGGCATAGGCCTGCATCATGCCGTACTCGATGCCGTTGTGGACCATCTTGACGAAGTGGCCGGCCCCGGCGGGGCCGACGTGTCCCCATCCCTTGTCCTTGGCGGGAGCGAGTGCTTCGAAGATGGGGCGCAGGTGCTCGACGGGATCCTTGTCGCCGCCGATCATCATGCTGTAGCCCTCTTTCAGGCCCCAGACGCCGCCGGAGGTGCCTACGTCGACGAAGTTGAAGCCCTTGGCCTTGGCTTCATCATGGCGGCGCATCGAGTCCTTGTAGTTGGAGTTGCCGCCATCGATGATGGTGTCGCCGGGAGCGAGGAATGGCTCCAGCTTGGCGATGGTCTCATCGACGGGCGCGCCGGCGGGAACCATGAGCCAGATGGCGCGGGGGGCTTCGAGCTTCTGCACCAGCTCCTCGAGGCTCGATACGCCGACGTTGCCGCTGGCAGAGAGTTTGGCGACCGCTTCCGCGTTGAAATCAAATCCGACGACCTGGTGGCCGCCGAGGCGAATGCGCTCCGCCATGAATCCGCCCATCTTGCCGAGTCCGATGAGTCCTAGTTGCATTTGGTTCTCCTTGTAGCGAGTGGTTAGTGGCTAGTGGTGAGTGATTAGTGTTTTTTGCAGATTAGGGTTCGCGACCGCTAACCACTCATCACTAAACACTTGTTTCTCAAAGTATTCCGAGCTGCTGCAGGTCGGAGCGTAATTTTGCTTCGCCGAGAAATTGGATTGCGTGCATGCCCACGGCGGCTGCTGCGTCGGCATTGCCCTTGCGATCGTCGATGAAGATGATTCTGCTCGCGGGTACGCCGAGGATGTCGACGGCGCGGCGATAGATTTCTGCTTCAGGCTTGCGCAAGCCGACGTAGCAGGAGCTGAACTGTACGTCGAGGTGACGGCTGAGGTCGTATTTTTCCATGCGATATTCATGCAGCAGACGCGATTCGTTATTCAATAAACCTACTAACCACTTGTCTGATGCCGCAATTTCGCCGAGGATTCCAATGGCGTTATCAGCTAATGGGACGGACTGCAGCTTCATGGCTGCGATGAACTGGTCCGGGGTAAAGCTGCGCGGCTCGTAGAAGAGGGTGGCGTTGAGGTAGTCGTCAGCTGAAATGGTGTCGCGCTCCCATGCGTCGTAGGGCTCGGGATGGCGCTTTTCGAACTCTGTTTTGTCGATACCGAATTGGGCGAGAACTACGGCGCGTTCGTTGTGGTCCCAGCCATTGGTGAGGAGCACTCCGCCGACGTCGAACAAGATTACGTCGAATTCAGACGGGTTGCTTGCGGAATTGGACATGCGCGGGGAACCTTTCGGGTGAGTCACAGCGGATGCTCTTGCAGGATAAGTTGTAATGCCAGCGAGTTACGGTCAATTCAGCGAAATTCATCGGGTCTTGACTTGTTCTGGTCTGATTTGGCTGGGATGGGCGAATTGGGGAGTTCGCCAGTCCCGTTATGACGCTGTGGTTTTCGAGTACTTGGCTTCGATGGCCAGCAGCTTCTTGTAGCGGCGGACGAAGCGCTCTTCGGTGGCGACGAAGTTGGCGGCGAGGAAGCTGTCGGAGACATCGTGAGCGGTTTCCGTGCCTATAACGCGCGCGCCGAGGACGAGGACGTTCATCTCGTCGTGTTCGACACCCTGGTGGGCCGAGTAGTGATCGTGGCACATGCCGGCGCGGATGCCGGGGATCTTGTTGGCTGCGACGCATACGCCGACGCCCGAGCCGCAGATGAGGATGCCGCGCGAGGCTACGCCTGCGTTGATGGCGTCGCCGACGGCTTCGGCGGCGTCGGGGTAGTCGGAGGGCGTGGTCGAGTGGACGCCGAGATCCACGACTTCGTGGCCTTTCGCGGCGAGATAAGCGCGTACGTCCTCTTTCAGGAGGAAGCCGGCGTGGTCGGAACCGATGACTAATTTCATGGGAAGTCCTAGTGTGAGTGTGGAGTGTGAGTGTGAAGTGCGGAGTGGCTTTCACACTCACACTTCGCACTCACACTGTCGTTGCTTACTTGCCGAGCACGGTCTTGGCGTGTGCGGCTACATTCTCGCCGGTGAAGCCGAGTTCCTTCAGGACGATGTCGCCGGGGGCAGAGGCGCCGAAACGTTCCAGACCGATGACCGAGCCTTTGGCGCCGACGAGGTACTTCCACCAGCCGAGCGGGGAGCCGGCTTCGATGGCGACCTTGGGGATGCCGGGCAGCAGGATCGAGTCGCGGTAGGCTTCGGTCTGCTCGTCGAAGATTTTCCAGCTGGGCAGGGAGACGACACGGGCTGCGATGCCGGACTCCTTGAGCAGCTTGGCTCCATCAAGGGCAGTCCAGACTTCCGCGCCGGTTGCGATGAGGACGACTTCGGGGTTCTCGGCGTCTTCCACCACATATCCGCCCTTGCTGGCGCCGGCGTAGGTGTCGATGGTGTTGGGGTCGAGAACAGGAAGATCCTGGCGGCTGAGGGCCATGAAGCTGGGGCTGTTGCGCTCGAGAGCCAAACGCCAGCAGGCCGCAGTTTCGTTGGCGTCCGCGGGGCGGAAGTCGGTGAAGCAAGGCAGCGCGCGGAGGGCCATCAGGTGCTCGATGGGCTCGTGCGTGGGGCCGTCGCCACCGACTGCGACCGAGTCATGCGTGTAGACGAAGAGCGAGTGGGTCTGCATGATCGCTGCGAGACGCAGGGCCGGCTTGCAGTAGTCGGAGAAGACGAAGAAGGTGGAGCCGAATGGAATCAGACCGCCGTGCGCGGCGATGCCGTTGACGGCGGCAGACATGGCGAATTCGCGAACGCCCCAGAAGACGTTGCGGCCGGTGGGATCGACGTGGAAGCTGGGGCTGTCCTTGAAGATGGTCTTAGTGGAGCTGGTGAGATCGGCCGCGCCGCCGAAGAGCTCGGGGACGGTCTTTTCGAGAGCATTGAGAACGGTGCCGCCGGCGGTGCGGGTGGCCTGGGGCTTGCCGGCTGGGAAGCTCGGGATCGCCTTGTACCAGTCGGCCTTACGCTCGTTCTTCCAGGTGCGCTCGAATTCAGCTGCCAATTCGGGGAATTCAGCCTTGTATTTGGCGAAGAGATCGTTCCACTCCGACTCGTACTTTGCGCCGGTGTCGAGGGACTGGCGCCAGTTGGCGAGGGCCTCTTCGGGGATGTAGAAGCTCTGGTCTTCGGGGAAGCCGAAGAACTTCTTCGTAGCTGCTGTAGCTTCGGCGCCGAGGGCTTCTCCGTGAACCTTGTTGGTGCCAGCCTTGGGTGAACCGTAGCCGATGACGGTGCGAACGCCGATCAGGGTTGGCTTGGTGGTTTCGGCCTGGCCTTCCTTGATGGCGGCTTCGATGGCAGCGATATCGTTGCCGTCGGCGACGCGGAGTACCTGCCAGCCATAGGCTTCGTAGCGGGCGTAGACATTTTCCGTAAAGGACAGCTCGGTGGGGCCGTCGAGGGAGATGAGGTTGTCGTCGTAGAGGAAGATCAGCTTGCCGAGGCCGAGGGTACCGGCGAGCGAGGCCGCTTCGTGGGTGACGCCTTCCATCATGTCGCCATCACCCATGATGCCGTAGGTGAAGTGATCGATGATGCCGTAGCCGGGCTTGTTGTACTGCGCGGAGAGGTGCTTTTCCGCGATAGCGAGGCCGACTGCCATGGCGAAACCCTGGCCGAGGGGGCCAGTGGTGACTTCAACGCCGTCGGTGTGGTGGTACTCGGGGTGGCCGGGGGTCTTGGATCCCCACTGGCGGAAGCTCTTGAGGTCGTCGAGGGAAAGCTTGTAGCCGGAGAGATAGAGCAGGCCGTAAATGAGCGGCGAGGCATGGCCGTTGGAAAGGACGAAGCGGTCGCGGTTGGCCCACTTGGAGTTGCCGGGATTGTGCTTCATTACATTGTGGAAGAGCACGTAGCCGGCGGGCGAGAGTGCGATGGGGGCGCCAGGGTGGCCGTTCTTGGCTTTCTCGACTGTATCGATGGCTAGAATGCGCAGCGTGTCGATGGAAAGATGATCGAGATCTTTAGCAATGTCGGACATAAGCTTTTGGTGTTCCTTTCGGTTCTCGGCACCGATATTGGCGATGCGGATGTTGGTGTGATTCCTCTGTTCTACTGTTCGATGCGAACTTCGTAATTATGGCCGAGCCAGCGGTTTTCCTCTGGCCAGAAGAAAGTTAATGATATCTGACCGGGGTTTGCGGTATCAGCGCCCTGCTTTGCGGTGGCGGGGATGTCGGCTGAAAAGCCTGCGCTGCCCAGCCCACGGCTCTCCGTGGTGTTGCTGGTGCTCCAACCATTATCGGACCAGAGGACGGTAAAGCGCTTGTCTTCGAGGACGCGCAGGGTGGCGTGGGGTGAGATCACCTGGATGGGACGATGCAGGCTGAAGATCTCGATGCACTTCTGGTGCGCGCGGCCGTGGTGCTCGGAGCGGGCGTGGTTGTGCGCGGAGGGGAACTTGCTGTAGCGCTGATACACGGGCTCGATGCGATCAAAGACCTTGCCGTCGAGGGCGGAGCGGAGCAGCTTGAGGTATTCGGCGTGCGCCCAGACGAGCGGGCAGGCGGATCCGGCGGGTCCGCCGAGCTTGAGGTGGTCCTCCGGGCGGTCGGCTGCGTCCCAGATCTGCTCGGGGAGCATGTTTCCGGCGGTGGCGTAGCCTTCGTAGGTCTTGATGAGGTGGCTGACGTCGTGCCCGGCGGCGATTTCGTAGTGCGCGCGTTCGCCGGTCAGGAGCGGCCAAACGCGGCCCTGGCCGTAGGTGTGGAAGGGACCGCCGTCGGCGCCCTGGCCGTAGCCATCCCAGTTGTAGCGCAGCCAGCCGGGGCCCTGGGGAAGTTCGCGCTTGATGATGGCGTCAACGACCTTGAGTGAGTCGATCATGAGCGGGTCGTCGGCGCGGCGGATGCCGTAGCGGACCAGTTCGAGGAAGCCGCCGTCGATGATTTCGCGGGCTTCGAACTCGTAGCGGGTGCCTGGCGGGCGGTTGTTGAGGTGAATTTTCTCTGTGCCGGGGCCTTCCTTGTAGATGGCGTCGCCTTGCTCCGGTGGCCGGATGCGCATGTAGTGGCGTTTGACTTCGGGGAGCAGGATGCCGTCGTTGGTGACGGTCCAGTCTTCGAGGTGAGACTCGATCCAGTCGGCAAACTGCTCGATGAACTCGGCCAGTTCGAGGGATTGGTGATCGCGGGCGATTTCCGCGGCGCAGATGAGGCCGCCAATGACTGCGGCGAGAGTCGAGGGCGAATAGCCGGAGTTTTCTTCCCAGCGTTCCTGGTGCGTGATGGGGGCGTGACGGATGAGGAAGCCGGCGGCGCGTTCGACGAAGGGAAAGACGTCCCAGTTGCCGAGTCCGCCGGCCTTCCAGATGCGCCAGGTGAGGATGAGCGGGAAAGCTACTTCGTCGAGCTGGAGGCCGGTCCAGTAAGGGCGACCGTCGATCCAGAAATTCTGGGCGAAGCTGCCGTCGGGCCGCTGGGTACAGGCGAGGTAGACGAGGGCGCGGCGGGCTGTGTCCACGCGGCCGCAGGCGAGGAGGGCGGTTGCGGTCTGGACCATGTCGCGGGTCCAAACCAGGTGGTAGCCGCCGAGGTCGTCGTCGCCCTTTGCCTGGCCCCAGGGAATGGATGCGGAGGCGACGAACGCGCCGGAGTAGGTTTTATCTTCGTGGGCCAGAAGGATATTGTGGCTGGTCTGCATGAGCAGGCCGCGGTCGCCGGATTTTACGGCCAGGCGGTAGGGGCTCGCGGCACGCTGCCACTGCTCGAGGAAGCGGGCGGCGTTCTGCGAGAAGGGCAGGGAAAGAGCACCCATGGTCTTCGATAGTGCTGAGTGGTGGCTGTCGCCGATGCCGATACCGAGGGTGAATTCGCGGCTGCCGCCGAGGTCGATTTCGCCCATCACGGAGATATTGCCGTTGGTGGCGGAGCCGAACTGCCAGTCCATGTGGAAGTCGCTGATCAGGTCGCGCCAGCCGTCGCTGGCTCCGACAAAGCCGCAACTGACGCGGGAGAAGCCGCAGTCGACGGACATGGCGAGGGTCCAGCGGTTCTTCCAGGCGACGAGCACTTTGCGGCCGGCAACGTCGACGGCGCGCGCGGAGTTGCCCGAGCCGCCGCCGTCCATGTGCGGGGCGAGCAGGGAGTAGATTTTGAGCTTATTGAGGAATTCCTCTGTGCCGTTCGGCCCGAGTTCCAGGCGGACGTGCATCAGGACCACGCTATGGTGCGGGTCGCAGATGATGTCCTTGACGAGCTGATAGCGGCCTTCCTTGTCGCGGTTGGTGTAGCGGACGCCGAGCGCTTCGGGGTGGAGGTATTCGAAGGCCGGGATGAGGTCGCGCTTTTCCTCATGCAGGAACGTGGAGCCATCGGAGATGAGCAGGCCGAGGTCGCGGGTCTGGGGATGGTCGATGGTGGGGTGGTAGATCTCGTTGAGGATGCCGTGCGAGACGGTGAACCAGATACGGCTGGAGGCCGAGTAGGCGGTGCCGACGGCGTCCTTGACGCTTGAGGTCCATCGGGGCGACAGGCCGGGCGAGCCGAAAGCTTCGCCTTGCTGATCGAGCCATCGGTAGAGGGAGTCCTGGGGCGTTGCCAGCAGCGAGTCTTGAATCAAGGGGGAAACCTCTCGGGGTTCTGGTTGTTCTTGTCGTTCTCGTTGTTGTTATTGTCCAGCTTCACTCGTCGTGCACAGTGTGAATTTCACTATCTTCTCATCCAACCGTCGTCGTTGCTTCCAGTCTGATGTACGAAAGGAGGCAGAAGTTCCCCGGAAGTTGAAAGTACCTTTCGTGCGGGAGTGTGCATCTATGGAATAGCACCTCCTGCCAGGGATTTCGAAGCGGAATCCGGCTGGCGCCAAGATTTTCGTGCAGCGGTGGGAACCGAGGACCCTGTTCCCGGTTGACCGCTAACCCCAGTACAATCCAGTTTGAGGAGAGATACCCAATGGCTTATGAACTTGCACCGCTACCCTATGACTATGCCGCTCTCGAACCTTTTATCGACGCGGAGACGATGAAGTTTCACCATGACAAGCATCATCAGGCGTATGTGACCAACGTTAATGCCGCGCTGGCCAACTATCCCGAGCTTGCGGCCAAGTCGATTGACGATCTGGTGGCTGGACTGGCCGATGTGCCAGAAGCGATCAAGGGGCCGGTGAAGAACAATGGCGGCGGTCACTCCAACCACACCATCTTCTGGAGCATCATGGGCCCGGTGGGCACTCCCGGCATTGGTGGCGAACCGACCGGCGAGATCGCTGCGCAGATTACAGCCGACTTCGGCGACTTTGAGGCGTTCAAGAAGGCGTTCAACGAGGCTGGCGTGAAGCAGTTCGGTTCCGGCTGGGCCTGGCTGGTGTACTCCGACGGCAAGCTGAAGGTGATTAGCACGCCGAACCAGGATTCGCCGCTGACGCAGGGGCTGTATCCGATCCTGGGCAACGACGTCTGGGAGCATGCGTACTACCTGAAGTACCAGAATCTACGCCCCAAGTACCTGGAAAACTGGTGGAACGTGGTGAACTGGACGGAGATCAACAAGCGCTTTGCGACGGCTAAGAAGTAATAAGGCAGGGAACAGACAACAGGGGTCAGGGAACAGAAAAGCCCCCGTTTCTGGTCGATTTGGCATTGGGGTGGGCTTCTGGCCTGCCCCTTTTGCTTTCTTTGGGGTGGCGCTGGTCCGCAACCATTACAGAGTTTTGGGGTTCTTACCTATGAGGAGAATTGCGATGCGTTGGATGCGGACGATGATTTTTGCCGGATTGGCGTTGCCTGGATTGGCTGTATTTGCCGTGGGTGCTTCGGCGCAGAGTTTTCAGGTGAGTCAGAATGGCAAGAGTGTGGGGACGGCTAGCCTGTCGTTGCAACAGAGTGGCAGCGGCTGGGACGCTACCTCGGGTACGAAGATCGATATGCCGGGGCTGAAATACAGCTTTAACCAGACGCAGATGCTGGATGGCGGCTTTCATCTGACCAGCGTTCAGCTCAAGGGTTCAGTCAACGGGACGGCAGTGAGCCTGAATGCTGCACCTCAGGGACAGCAGTTTTCTCTGAAGATCAATGCCAACGGACAGGTCACGAATACGCCGCTAGCCTTTCACCCGTCAGCGGTGTTTCTGCCGGATTTTGATCCGGCAGGGCTGCAGGTTTTGCTGAATCTTGGCGCGGCGAACAACAACCGCGACCTTTGGGCGCTGATACCCAAACAGGCCGGGTCGCTGGCGGCTCTGCGGGTAGCAACCAAACCGGATGAACAGGGAACTCTGGATGGCCGCGCGATCGCTGTGCATCACTTGACGGTGACGCAGGATACGAGCACGACTGAGATTTTCTCCGGCCCTTCGAATGAGCTCTTACAGGCGGAGTGGACCGATGAGGGCTTTGCACTGGTGCGGCAGGGATTCAAACTGACGCCTCCGAAGCGGCCGAATGCGGCGCCGCCGGCTCAACCGCAAGGGCAGCCTCAGGGGCAACCGCAGCAGTAGGGTGTTTGCTGACTGTCGATATCAGGGGGATGTGGTTTGCTCGCATCCCCGTTTGCCACTACGCCGAAGCTTCCTGGTTTAATAAGTCGACATTTTTTCTGTCGAACTTTCGCTCGATCGTCCGCAATATTCCCGCGATAATTCCGTGTGCTATCCCGATGAAAAGTAGGATCATTGGCATCAGCCAAAGCTGCCAAAACGAATTCACGCGTGCCTCGGCGGGTTTCCCCTTCGCGTACAGGACCTCGATCAGCTGGCCCTTTGAGAAGGACGGAGGATTCGTTGCGGTGTCTGAGGTGATCGTGTAGTACTTCGCGTCATCCGCTTGAAACTGAAACACAGGTGCGTACTGGAACGTATGATTTTCTACATCCAATCTTTCGTCCAAGCTCAATACTATGCCGCTGGCGTGTAGGGCGGTTAGCCGAAAGAATGAAGTGCGAATTGCAAATCCTAGGCTGATTAGAAAACAGCAGACAAATGAGACGGTAAAGACAATTCGAAAAATTGTTAAGAGCTTCCGGAGGATAGAGTGCTTAAGCATCGACCGCAGATTACCACGGCCATACCGGATGGTCCTTCCTTAAACAGCGTTTCCAGCGGCTACTGCTGAGGCCCAGGCCCATTGGAAGTTGAAGCCGCCTAGATGGCCGGTGACATCGACGACTTCGCCGATGAAGAAGAGGCCCGGGATATTCCTGGCTTCCATGGTTCGGGCTTGCAGGTCATTTGTGTTCACGCCGCCTGCTGTCACTTCGGCCTTGGGGTAGCCTTCGGTGCCGGTGGGGTGGAGCGGGAAGTTGTGCAGGTGGTGTTCGCAGGCTTCGAGGGCTGGGTTGGACCAGCCTTTCGGAGCCGCTACCTGCGACAGATGTTCGGCGAGGCGTTGGGGCAGGTGTTCGCGCAGGGATTTGAGCAGGGTTGCTGCGTCTCGTCGGCCAGCGAGGACTGGGGCCAGGACGGCTTGTTCTGGCGCGAAGTCGATCTCGACGGGCTGTCCAGCTTTCCAATAAGACGAGATTTGCAGCACTGCCGGGCCGCTCAGCCCGCGATGCGTGACCAGCAGCTTTTCTACGAAGCTGGTCTTTGTCCCTGGAGTGCTGACCCGCACCAGCGTCGAAACCCCTGCCAGTTGCGTCCATGGAGCTTCTTTCCCGGAGAGCAGCAGTGGTACGAGTGCTGGGCGCGGGTCGATGATGCCAAGGCCGAATTGGCGAGCGACCTCATAGCCGAAACCGGTTGCGCCCATTTTGGGGATTGAGAGCCCGCCGGTGGCGATGACCAGCGACTGCGCGCGGAATTCGCCCTTGGCGCTGTTGAGTCGGAAGCCTGTGGCGTCGCGGTCGATTTGGATGCTGTGGGCGTCGGGGATGTGGGTGACTTCGCCGCGTTCGCACTCAGCCAGCAGCAGGTTCAGGATGGCGTGGGCGGAGTGGTCGCAGAAGAGCTGGCCGAGCGTCTTTTCGTGGTACGGGATGTTGTATTTATGGACGAGTTCGAGGAAGTGGCGCGGGGTGTAGAGCGCCAGCGCGGATTTGGCGAAGTGGGGATTGGCGGAGAGGAAGCGGTTCGGCTCGCAGTGGATGTTGGTAAAGTTGCAGCGGCCGCCGCCGGAGATGAGGATCTTGCGGCCAGGCAGGCTGCCGTGGTCCAGCAGCGCGACGCGCCGGCCGCGCTGCCCCGCGACCGCAGCGCACATCAGGCCGGCGGCTCCTGCGCCGACAACGATTACGTCGTATTCCTGCAGTGGAGGGGTCATGCCGGGCCAGCCGAGTTAGCCGAGTTAGCCGAGTTGGCGGAGCCGGCGAGTTGCTGGGCGAGAGCCATGGCATCTTCCGGTGTGTGGATGGAGCCCTCTAATTGCGCGTCTTCGACGGCGCGAAGGATGGATTTGAAGAGCGGTCCGGGCTGGTAGCCGGCTGCGATCAGTTCGCGGCCGGTGAGCAGAGGGGTGGGACGGACCTGTTCGGCGGGCATCGTTTCGTACTGCTGCTTTGCGAAGTCGTAGTGGTCGAGGTTGCCGCTGCTGGCGAGGCAGTCCATTTTGTGCAGCGCAAGGTGTTCTTCGAAACGGTCCAGGCGGAAGAAGCGCTTGAGGGTTGAAGCTTTCATGTGCGGCGTGTCGGCAAAGCGCATGTGGTTCTGGACGAGGGCAAGGATCTGCGCGGTTTCTTCATTCGAGAAGCGGAAGCGGCGGCAGATCTCCGCACTGATCTTCACGCCGACCTCGACGTGGCCGTTAAAGCGGATGCGATCGCCGGGATATTGCGGCGCGGTGAAGGTGGCGGGCTTGCCGATGTCGTGGAGCAGGGTTCCCCATGCGAGGGTCATCGGGCAGCCCGGCTGCAGCTGGTCGAGCAGGAGCATGGTGTGCACCCAGACATCGCCTTCGGGGTGATATTGCTCGGGCTGGGCTACGCCTTTGAGCTTGATGGTTTCGGGCAGGACTTCGGCGAGCAGACCGGTCTCGTCGAGGAACTCGAAAGCGCGGCGGACATTGCCCTGGGTGAGGATGCGGGTGAGCTCTTCGCGAATACGCTCGGCGCTTACGGCCTTGATTTTTGGAGCGAGGGCGCGCATCGCGGTTTTCGTTGCGGGGTCGATCACGAAGTTCAGCCTTGCGGCGAAGCGGACCGCGCGCAGCATGCGGAGATGATCTTCTTCGAAGCGGCGGACGGGATCGCCGATGGCCCGGAGTATCCCTGCGTCAAGATCGGCAAGGCCACCAACGTAGTCGAGGACGGAGTCGCGCAAATCGGTGTGCGGGTTGATGCCGTCCAAGAGCAGCCCGTTGATGGTGAAGTCGCGGCGCTCGACGTCTTCGCGCGGGTCAGTGGTGTAGCGGACTGCGTCGGGGTGGCGGCCGTCGGAGTAGGCCCCGTCGTGGCGGAAGGTCGCAACTTCCGTTAAGGTCGCTTCGCCATCGATCTCGGCGGAGACGAGCACAACACCGAAGTGCGCGCCCACAGCGAAGGTGCGGGGGAACAGGTCGAGGACGATATCCGGTGTGGCCGAGGTGGCAACGTCGAAGTCCTTGGGCTCGCGGCCGAGCAGCAGATCACGCACGCAGCCACCGGCGAGATAGGCCTGGTAGCCCTCTTCGCGCAGCCGTAACAGGATCGCGCGGGCAGCTTTCCAATTTGGAGTTTCGGACTGTGCGATTTCGCTCATGACTTCTGTATTGTCTCGCGTTATAGACAGAATTTCCTCGAAAGTGACCAACGTGGGTCAGTAAAGGGTAGGGCTGATTCTTATCGTCTGAGGAGAACGGACGACATCGGCGACTGCACGGAAAATGCTCACTTGCGCCCTACTCCGGCGGGCCAGATGCGACGAAAGGACAAAACTCAAATGACCATCATTGTGATTATTCTTCTGATCTTGCTTCTTGGAGGTGGCGGCGGGTATTACGGACACAGCCGCTGGGGCTACGGCGGCGGCGCGGGCATTGGCCTGGGCACCATTCTTCTCATCCTGCTGATTGCGTACCTGCTCGGCGTTTTGTAGAGGCATCTTCGGGTATCGCGAGCCAGCCATTAGACTTGAACGATGGGTAGTGGTCTGATTCTGGGTATTGAGTCGTCCTGTGATGAGACAGCGGCCGCGGTGGTGGAGCGTGGGATGATCACACGCTCCTCGATCGTTGCTTCGCAGATCGCGATGCATGCGCCGTATGGAGGCGTCGTTCCGGAGCTGGCTAGCCGGGAGCATTTGCGCAACGTTGTCCCCATGACGCGAGCCGCGCTGGCGGAGGCTGGCTGTGGGCTCGATGATATCGAAGCGGTTGCGGTGACGAACGGGCCCGGGCTGGCCGGTGCGTTGCTGGTTGGCATTACGTATGCCAAGGCTCTGGCGTTTGCGCGCAACATTCCACTGATCGCCGTCAATCATCTTGAGGGTCATATCCACGCGGTCCTGCTGGAGGACCGTCAGGTGCGCGCTCAGTCTGGCTCACTCGTAGCGGATGAGGGCGGGTTGCCGATGCCGGCGCTGGCGCTGGTGGTCTCCGGCGGGCATACACATTTGTTCCTGGCGAAGCCACCCGTGACGGGTGACGCGCTGGGGGCGTGGCATTATTCGCTGGTTGGACGGACGCTAGACGATGCTGCCGGAGAGGCGTTCGACAAGGTGGCCAAGTTGCTCGGGCTGGGCTATCCCGGGGGACCATGGATCGATCATCTGGCGCAGTTTGGCGACCCGAAGGCCGTGCCGTTTGCTTTTACGCAGATCAAGGTCAAGTCGCATCTGGAAGGCAAGGCTCCGCGGACCAAAGGCGAGAAGACAGCCCCCATCGCCGGCCTGGACCGGCATTTTCTGTTTTCCTTTTCTGGAATCAAGACCGCCGTTCTTCGCTATGTTGAAGTGAACGGACTTCGGGCCAGTTGCGAGGCCCGGCAGCAGGCGTTGATGGCCATGATCGACGCGGGGCGCAAGCCTACCTGGCAGGATGCTAGGGAGTTGTGCGACCAACAGACGCTTAACCTGATCGCCAGCTTTCAGCATGCTGTGGTCGGCGATCTGCTGAGGAAAACGTTCGCGGCGGCCGAAGCGGTTGGCGCGGCTTCGGTGCTGGTGACTGGCGGAGTGGCGGCGAATCGCGAGCTACGCGTGCGGTTTACGGCCGAAGCCGCTGAGCGTGGACTGCCGGTGGCCTTTCCCACGCTTGCGCTCTCGACCGACAACGCGGCGATGATTGCCGCCGCTGCGTGGCCGCGATTGCTGGCGAAGGATTTTGCCGGTCTGGGCCTTGAAGCAAATCCGCGGCTAACGTTGAGCTGAGCCTAGGGTTTTGTGCTGTAGTCAGGGACTTTTGGGGTCAACTTGCGGACCAGGAATTCCTGGAAGAGATTGCCGATGGCGCTGCCGCCGATGCCGTACGCGGTGTTGCGAAAGGTCAGCCCCGCCCCGTTGCGGTCGGCCGAGGGGTAATAGATATTCGAAATCCCGGCGGCCGCCAGACTGCCCAGGATGCCGGAATAGTTGAACTGGCGTCGCCCGTTGTCTCCGCGGCAAATGAAGGCGCTCTCGACGGCGTAGATGGCACGAGATTTTGTGCTGCCGGTGCCTTTGTAGAAATAACGCGGATCCTGCCTGAAGATGCTGGGGAAGACGGCTCCGCCAAGCATATTGCCGATGAAGTCGTCGGCGTAATTTGCGCCGTAGCGCTTGGCGTAACCCTGTGCGCCCTGTCCGTAGCCCTTGAAGTCATCCTCAGCCATCTGAATGCCGGAGATTGCGCCGGTTACGAGGAAAGTGAAAGGGTCGATTTCGTTGCGCCAGGTCAGGTGGAATTTCTGCTTGGTGGTCAGGGACGGCGCGTTGGGTGCGTAGACGACGTAGAAGTTGGGAATGGCGCCGAAGACGCGCTGCTTTTCTTCCTCTTTGAGCTCTTCCTGGGCGATTTCGTAACGGGAGGCAGTCACTTCGACGCTGCTGTTGGCAGACGAAACGAGCAGGGTGAATTTGGGGGCTTCGTAGCTCTCCCCGGAGTGGAGCGTTCCGGTCAGCTTTTGTGCGGAAAAGCCGCTGGCGTCCACGTTGATCTCAAATGGCCCCGGAGCAAGCTGAGTGAATGTAAAGTGTCCGCCGGCGTCCGTGGTCGCAGAGATCTTGATGGGGAAGGCTGGGCCCGGTCTGGTCAGAGTGACATGGACGCCCTCATAGGCTGTTCCGTCACGGTCGGCGACGGTGCCATGAATGCCGGCGGTGGTGATTTCGGGACTTTCTTGCTGCGCTACGGTGGCGGCGAGCGGGGCGTCTGGCAGCGCAGGGATTGCAGCATGGCTGCCAGGAGACTCCTGCGAGTGCCCCGGCAGGACCGTCACTGCTGCGATGGCCAGGGATAGCAGGCAGCCGCGCACGCCCGCTCCACTCCGCGTAGCGGCTCGATTGATGCTCAAATGCAAATTGCGTCCGATCAGTGGCGCCGTCCGGTCCGAGAATGGGAATGCTCTGGAGCGAGCATATCCGCTTATGGCGGCAGGACCAATGACCCTTTTCCGCCACACCTTCTGTTAGACGGATGAAAGGCTCACCCGTTGCCATGTCGCACGCAGACAGATTTTGGTGCCGGACTTATTCTGATACGGTGGAACGCTAGGTTGCAATCCTTTCAGGATCTTCAGGCATTTGAACTGAGGCTTGATTTGGGTTTGCGAAAGTGCAGCGCTGTCCGGTGTGAAAGCTCAACGGGTACCGCCCGCTGGTACAATCGGAGAGGCTGAAAGGCCCAACTTCCCGTGCTTTGAGCAAGAGTTAGCGCCCACCCGATGACCTTTCGCCTCTACAACACCCTGAGTGGACAACTGGATGAACTGGCTCCCGCCGATGAGGCGGAGTTGCGCATGTACGCGTGCGGGCCGACCGTGTACGACTACGGCCATATCGGCAACTTCCGGACAATTCTGCAGGTCGATGTGCTGCGGCGGTTTCTCCATCTGCAGGGGATTCGCGTTCGCCACGTGATGAATATTACGGATGTGGACGACAAGATCATTCGGAATGCGGCCGCAGCGGGCATCCCTATCGGCGAATACACCCCACGCTTTACCCAGGCATTTCTCGACGATCTCGATTCTTTGCAGATTGAGCGGCCGGAGGTGCTGGCGCGCGCGACGGAGCACATTCCGGAGATGGTCAATCTGGTGGAGCGGATGCAGGAAGCGGGCGCTTCTTACAAGGTTGAGGACGGTTCCTGGTACTTCCGGCTAGCGGCTTTCCCGGAGTACGGCAAGCTAAGCAAGAAGGATTTGGAAGGCATGACCGACGGGGCCCGCGTCGATGTAGATGAGTACGAGAAGGACTCGGCGCGCGACTTTGCCCTATGGAAGGCGACCAAGCCGGGTGAAACTTCGTGGGAAACAGCGATCGGCACCGGGCGGCCGGGCTGGCATCTGGAATGCTCGGCGATGGCGATGAAGTACCTGGGCGACAGCTTCGATCTCCACGCTGGCGGCGAGGATCTGATGTTCCCGCACCACGAGAACGAGATTGCGCAGTCGGAGTCGGTGACGCACAAGCCACTCGCGCGGCACTGGTTCCATGTGCGCTTTCTGCTGGTGGACGGGCGCAAGATGTCCAAGTCCGAAGGGAATTTCTATACGCTGCGCGATCTGCTGCTGAAGGGCTACAAGGCATCGGCGATTCGTCTCGCGCTGATTTCCGTTCCCTACCGGCACCAGTTGAATTTCACCTTCGAGGGACTTACTGAGGCGACCAATGCGATCGACCGGCTGCGTACTTTTGTGGCCCGGCTGTCCAAGGCGACTCTGGCAGATGGCAAGAGCGATGCCTTGCAGGCCGCTGCTGAAAAGGCTGAGGCTGGTTACATTGCCGCGCTGGCGAATGATCTGAATACAGCCGAGGCGCGCGCACCGATTTTTGACCTGGTGCGGGCGGTGAACTCTGCGCTCGATTCCGGCTCGGTGCTGGCTGGGGATCGGGAGCGCGTGCTGGGAGTTCTGGCGAAGTTTGACGCGGTGTTTGCCGTGATTGCCGACAACGATGCTGCGCCGACGAAGGCTGCGGTCGCGTGGGCTGAAGAGCAGGGGCTGGCGGATAAGGTTGCGCCGGAGTTGCTCGTGGCGCAGGGGCTGTCCGATGAAGAGATTGACGGGCTGATCGCCGAGCGGAATACGGCGCGGAAGCAGCGCAACTTCAAGCGGTCGGATGAGATTCGCGACGAGCTGGCGGCCAAAGGTGTCATCATCGAGGACGCCAAAGATGGCGTTCGCTGGAAGCGGAAGTAGGAGCCGGGAAATGGAAGCCAACGAAGCAGGCGAATTGCAGGAACACGCGGAACACGGCGCCCATGAGCCATCAATGCGGCCGGTAGCGTTTACGATGTCCGTACTGGCGGTGCTGGTAGCTATCACCACCGTACTAGGGCATCGCACACACACCGAGGCTGTTCTGAACCAGGCGAAGGCTTCTGACCAGTGGAATTTTTACCAGGCAAAGAACATTCGCAATACGGATACAGATAACTCGGCTGCATTGCTTTCGGTGCTACAGGTAACCGACGCAAAGAAAGCCGCCGAGATTGCCAAGAAAGACGCTGACAAGCAGGCCAAGTGGGCAGATGACCTGAAAGAGGAAAAGGAAAAGGCGGAGGCGTTTGAAACCAAGGTTGAGCGGGCCGAGGCGAGAGCCACTCGATTTGATCTGGGTGAGGCTCTGCTCGAGATCGCGCTGGTCACCTCTTCGATTACTCTCCTAACCAGAAACCGCCTCTATTGGTACCTGGGACTGGTCTTTGGCGTTTTGGGAATTGCTTCTTCGCTTTCGGTACTGCTGCTGAAATAGCTGCGCAGGCGGCGGCCGCGGGCGAGAAAGTTACCGCGTGGTTCGACCGGTCATTGGTGCGGACCGGGCACCGTTGGGTGCGTCCGCCAAATCCTGTGCATGGGGACGATGTATCCGTTCTCTCGCCTGACGCGGCAAGGTAGATGCGTTGCTGGACGTGTGAATTTTCCGCCCGCCCGAGGCCTCGCAAAGCTGTCGAAACTTCCCCGTGATACACTCCCGGCATCATGTTTACCCCTTCGAATCCCACGATTGCTGCTGCATTCCTGCTTTCCGGCGCGCTGCTTACACCGCATACTCCGCTCTCGGCGGCCTTGGTTTCGCAGGCCGCGTCGTCGCCTGCTGCTACCGCGGCTGCAGATGTCGGCCCTGGATTCACCAGTGATCTGGGCTTCAGCTTCGACTATCCGAAGGGTTGGGAAGTGGTGGACAGCAAGCCGATGATGCCTGCGGTTCACCTGCAAGCGGAGCAGAAAGCTGATAGCGACCTGGAGAAGCGCGGCGCGGCCTGTACACAGGTGGCTCTGCTGGTGCGTCATGGCGATCCGGCGTCGGTGATCGTGACGGTGGCGCTGCCGTATGACTGCTATGGGTCAAAGTTCGCTCAAAGCGATCTTGCGGGGGTTGGAACGGGAGTATCGAAGGGGCTCGAGAGCAGCTTCGATCTCAAGGATCCCGTTTATGGCGCGTACAAGTCCGGCACGCACAATCTGTGGATCGAGCGCGCCGCGGGCAGTGCCAAGGCGCATCCGGAGATGACCTACACGATCGAGACGGTCTGCAGCCTGCTCGACAAGGGCATGATCTGCTGGATGGGTATGTTGAAGGACGAGGCCGCGCTCAAGCTTTTTGAGAACTCCCTCGTGACCCTTGAAACCGACAAGCCAGCTGCTCTCGTTCCGGCCACGGCCTTCGCAGCGTCAAAATAGTGGAACGGCCAAACGCGGTCGTGGAGCGATCCGTCCGCCCTTGAGGCGGCCCTGCGCTCTTTCGGATTTTTCGGTGGCGTGCTATTCTCACGCCATCCGCACTCTTCTTGAGGACTCCATGCAGACGCACCGTTCCGCAGGCCGAATCAGCGCACCTGTCAGCAAACGCTGGAGCAGGGTGCGGGCTCGCGTGATCGGTCCGCGCCGCCATTTGCGCGTACTGCCGAGCCGAACACGGCCGAGTCTCTACGCGGGCGACTAGTCCTCGTACGATTTCGATTCCAGATTGAATTGTTGTCCCGCTTCGAAACTTCAGCTTCGCTATTCGCGGCGCTGGAAGTCGCGGGATATCTCCATACCGCCGAAGCCTATTGTTTTGAGGAGATTCTGCCATGTCGCATTCCGATCTGTACGCCAAATTTGGACCCAAACTGCTTTGTCCCCTGCCCGGACCCAAGGCAAAAGCCGCCGTGGAACACGATGACCGCGTCATTTCGCCGAGCTATACACGCTCCTATCCTCTCGTGGCCAAGCGAGGCCGCGGGATTCGCGTAGAGGATGTGGACGGCAACGAATTTATGGATTTCGCCGCTGGCATCGCCGTGAATTCGACCGGCCACTGCCATCCCGAAGTGGTGAAGGCGATTCAGGATCAGGCTGCGGAGCTGATTCATATCTCAGGGACGGATTTTTATTATGAGTCGATGTCGGTGCTGGCGGACCGGCTTTCAGCCATTGCACCGATGCCCGGGCCGCACCGTTTTTACTACGGCAACTCGGGCGCGGAGGCCGTAGAGTGCGCTCTGAAGATTGCGCGTTACCACACCAAGCGTCAGCATGTAATCTCCTTCTTCGGCGCTTTCCATGGCCGGACGATGGGTGCACTTTCGCTGACCGGATCGAAGCCACAGCAGAAGCGCCGGTTCTCGCCGATGGTTCCCGGCGTGACCCACATCCGCTATCCCTACGCGTATCGCGGCTGCTCCGGTGGTCCGCAGGCGGAGGAGGCTTTCGCCCTTGGCTGTGCACGGTTCATTGAGGAGAAATTGTTCAAGACGACGATTGCCCCGGAAGAAGTGGCTGCGATCTTCGTCGAGCCGATCCAGGGCGAGGGTGGCTACGTGGTTGCGCCGGACAATTTTCTGCGTGAGTTGCGCGATATTTGCGATCGCCACGGGATTCTGCTGGTGGCCGACGAAGTGCAGTCGGGCGCGGGGCGCACGGGCAAGTGGTGGGCGATTGAGCATTCCGGCGTGCAGCCGGATATCGTCTGCATGGCCAAGGGCATCGCTTCGGGCATGCCGCTCGGTATCTGCATGACGCGCGCGGAGATCATGGACTGGGTTCCCGGCTCGCATGCTTCCACTTTTGGCGGCAACCCGATCGCGATTGCATCGGCGCTGGCGACGATGGATATCCTGGAGCGCGAAGGCATTGCGAATGCCGGCAAAGTGGGCGGCAAGATGCTGGAACGGTTGCAGGGCTGGAAGCAGAAGCATGCTTTGGTTGGCGACGTACGCGGCCGCGGTCTGATGATCGGCATCGAGCTGGTGTTGGACAAGGTGACGCGCGAGCCTGCGCCTGCACTCCGCAACCGGATTGAGACACTTTGCTTTGAGAAAGGCTTATTGATCCTGGGCTGCGGCGAAACTTCGCTGCGTCTGTGTCCGCCGCTGATCGTCAGCGAAGAGGAAGCGACTGTGGCTCTCGACATCCTCGAAGAAGCACTGGCTGAAGTTGAGGTTGAGCATGCGCAGTCGAGGGAACTGGCCACTGTCGGGGCATAGCCGCTGCCGGTCTTTCGTCCGTTCATCCGAACCAGCATCCTTGGGAAAAGGCCGTCTTCGCGACGGCCTTTTGTCTGCCGCTTGATCTTTCCCGCCAGGACGCGCAGAATTGCTCCAACCAATTCCTGACTCATTCCTGGCTGAGGAAATCGCATGAACGTGGTGGCGAAGCTCGTTGATCAGGGACTCGTGCGCAGTCTGCTATCCCTGCGATGGCTCGCTGAGAAGCGTGGGCGTTCCCATGATCTGCCGAAACATCTCGCAACGGGATTGGCTGGCGAAGAAGCGGCTTGTTTCTACCTCAAGCAGCAAGGCTTTATCGTGGTTGCTCGACGGTGGAACGAGGGGCCTGCGCCGGGCGATATCGACCTGATCGCATGGCAGGGAGATACGCTTTGCTTTATCGAAGTGAAGACTCGTTCCAGCCGTGATGTGGCCACGGCATCATCCGCCGTTGACCGGCACAAGCGGAAGACGCTCCGGCGCATGGCGAGGATGTACCTGCGTCATCTTCCGGAAGCAGAGCCGCCTCCGGTTCGATTCGACATTGTGACGGTATATGACCTGCCGGGGCAGCCGAGGGAGATTCAGCGTATCCCGGCGGCGTTTGGATGGAGCGAGGTCTACTGATGAGCTTTCAAGTCGTGTAGCGGGCTTGGAACATGGTCAAGTAGGTCATGTTCTGATAGGGTGTTGCTATGAAGACGGTCAAAATCAGTGAGTTGAAAGCCAATCTCAGCGCAAATCTCCGGCTGGTGAGCAGTGGGGAAGAGGTGCTGGTCTGCGACCGCAACCGGCCGATTGCTCGCATTGTGCCGATCGACATGGCCGATTCCGATTATTCGGAGCGAACAAAACGGCTGATTGCAAAGGGTGTAATAGAGCCACCGCAGCGCACTGCGGGGGAGCCTCGGTTTGTCCCGAATCCAGTCGTTCCGAGTCGGCCAATCTCTCGGGAGGTTATGGCCGCATTCTGGGAAGAAGAGCGTGCTGACCGGGTATGATTGCGGATGCGTTTTGGGATGCGAGCGTATTGGTGCCTCTGTGCATCGATCAACCGCCGTTCACACGTCAGTCTGAGAGTCTCATAGCCCGCTACACCATTACGGTCTGGTGGGGAACATCGGTCGACATTCTGAGTGCAATGACTCGTGTAAAACGTGCTGGCGTTGTTACACCCGACGAGTTCCAGCAGGCCAAGTTGCAGCTCGAAGGATTGACATCACGATGGTTCGCGATCAAGCCGACCGCCAAAGTGAAAACGGTGGCTGCTGAGGTTCTCGAAAAATATCCTTTGCGTGCGGCAGACGCGCTTCAGTTAGCTGCTGCCATGGAATGGTGCGAAGGCAAGCCGAACGGCCTGCCTTTTCTCACGGCGGATCGCAGGCTTTCGGAGGCCGCCGCCCAGTCAGGATTCACTCTGGAACCGGGGCTTATCCTGCCTTAGAACTCATCCCTGGGCGTCGAGATACTCTTCGTGCCAGGCCATCTGGATTGCTTCGAGCCGGCCTTCGTTGGACTTGACCGGGTCGTCGGCAAAGCCCTCCAGCTCCGTAACCATTTTGTGCAGGTCGGTGAAGCGGACGGTCAGTGGATCGATGTCTGGAAACTTTTCCTGCAGCTGAATGCCGATCTCTTCGGAGTCGGTCCATAGAATTTCGCGGGGCATCTAGTTTTCTCCGAGCTGAAAGCGGTTACTTGTCGGCGAGCGTGAGTGGCTTGCCTTCTGAGGTGTAGTTGCGATTCCAGCTGGGGATCTCGACGACATAGTTGCCGGGCTTGGTGATGACGGCCTGGCAACCGAGGCGCGAGTTGAGCTGCTGGTCGGCAGCCATGTCGAGCCGGTCGATTTCGTCGTCCTCGGCTTCGCTCAGGCCATCGCCTTCCTTCACCCAGATGTGGCAGGTGGTGCATGCGCAGACGCCGCCGCATGCGTGGTCGAGGAAAATGTCGTAATTCTCTGCCACGTCGAGGATCGACATCGGCTTGCCGTGGTGGTCATACGGCATGGTGCCGAACTCGAACTGGACTACCTTGCCCTCGGGCAGGAAGGTGACCGCCACCATGTTATCGAGGGAGTCGTCCCCTGAGGCTTCAATGGTGGTGTCGCCGGGAACGGTGGGATTGACGGGCTTGTGGGAGATATCTGGCATATTGTTCTCGATTCCGCTTGTCTTACTTTAATCCGTTTTACTGCGATCTAGTCGAATTCTGCGCGTGCAAAGGGATGCGGCGCGTGGATTTCAGGGCTGTCGGCGGCTGGGCCGAGCTCTTCTCCGGCGGTCTGCATGGTCTTGCCTCGCATGGCTCCGGAGACTGCGGCTTCCATCATCTTCTCTGCGAAATTCCGCGTGGCCTGGTCCAGTGCAGTCGTAGCCGTGCGAATCGCTTCCAGGTCATCGCTGGGCTTGGTTGCGATGAGGTGCACCCGCGCCGCTTCAATCTTGACCTTTTCTTCGTCGGAGATCAACTGCCATGCGGGGCTTTCCGGTGCTTTGGCGACCGCAGAGAGGATAGTGTCGGCGTCGAGGCGGGCTTCGATGAGCTGTCGGGCGGCGAAGTCGTTCTCGGCGTGGTCGAAGGAGTCGAGGATCATGGTTTCGACCTGCTCGTCGGTGAGGCCGTAGGTCGGCTTCACTTCGATCTGGGATTCGAGGCCGCTGCGCTGCTCGCGGGCGGTGACCTGCAGGATGCCGTTGGCGTCGATGAGGAATTTCACCTCGATGCGCGGCAGACCAGCAGGCATGGGCGGGATGCCTTTGAGGTCGAAGCGAGCAAGGGAACGGCAGTCAGAGGCCAGTTCGCGCTCGCCCTGAAGGACGTGGATGGCGACATTGGTCTGGCCTTCGACGCCGGTGGTGAAGTGCTCGGTGGCTGAGGCAGGGATGGTCGAGTTGCGCTGGATGATGCGCGCGACGACTCCGCCGAGGGCTTCGATGCCGAGGGAAAGGGGTGTTACGTCGAGCAGGAGCAGTTCGTCGGTGGTGGTGGAGCTGCCAGCGAGAATGCCCGCCTGAACCGCCGCGCCGAGAGCCACGACTTCGTCAGGGTTCAGCTCGGTGTGGGGCTGCTTGCCGCGCTTGCTCAGTTCGAAGACCTGATCGACGAGCACGCGAACCGCCGGAATGCGGGTCGATCCGCCGACGAGGACGACTTCGTCGATCTGGTCCGGAGTGATGCCGGCGTCGGCCAGCGCCTGTTTGCAGGGAGCAGCGGTGCGGGCGAGGATGGGTGCGATGAGCTGCTCGAAGACTTCGCGGGGGATTTCGCGCTGGTAGCGATCGGCGACGCCATCTTTCGAGGGCAGCTCAATGTCGAACTTCGCGGAGGCTTCCGAGGAGAGCGTGATCTTTGCTTCGATGACGGCTTTACGGAGTGCCTGAATCGCGTCGGGTTGCTGGCGCAAATTGACGCCGTGCTCGTTGCGGATTTCGTCGAGTGCGACGGCGAGCAGGAGGTTGTCGATGTCGTCGCCGCCGAGATGGGTGTCGCCATTCGTTGCGATGACTTCGAAGATGCCGTCGTTGAGCTTGAGAACGCTAACGTCGAAGGTGCCGCCGCCGAAGTCATAGACCGCTACGGTACTGGCTACTTGGGGACCGTCCTGGGCTTTGTCGAGACCGTAGGCGAGGGCCGCTGCTGTCGGTTCGTTGACCAGCCGCAGCACGTCGAGCCCGGCCATGCGTCCGGCGTCGCGGGTGGCCTGGCGCTGCGCGTCGTTGAAATAGGCGGGGACAGTGATGACCGCCTTCTTCACTTCAGCGCCGAAATAGCGCTCAGCGTTGCGCTTGAGCTGGCGGAGGACGTAGGCGGAGATTTCAGAGGGCGTGAAGGTCTTGTCGCCGAGACGGATACGAAGGACTTCGCCGGGCTCGATGTCGTCAGCCAGGCGGAAAGGGAAGAGCTTCAGCTCTTCTTCGACGTCTTCGAGGCCGCGGCCCATGAGGCGCTTGACGGAGTAGATCGTCCGCTCCGGGGTTTCGATGAGGGCACGGCGGGCGGAGTTGCCAACGGTTACGGTGGCGCGCGTTGATTCCGCGCCCGGCTCAACGACGTCTAAAGCGACGATTGAGGGCACCAGATTCGACCCGTCCACGCCGGGAATCACCACCGGCTTGTCGCCTTCCATGTAGGCAACGAGGGAGTTGGTGGTGCCGAGGTCGATTCCGATAACGCGTTCGGGGGCAGTGGATTCGGGCATGATTTGCGTATTCCTGGATTTCTATGTCTGGCTTGATTTTAAGCCGTTGCAAGGACTTCATTGACGTCGCGGACGAGGTTGCGCAGGTAGCGGCGGCGGTCGAGCAGTGCGGCCATGGCCTTTGCGGCTCCATCGCGAATTGCCGCATCCCCGGCGTCCCATTCCGCGCCTTTTGCAGCGAGATCACTATCGACGGCAGCCAGAAGCGTTTCAAAACGAGTGCGGGCTGAAGCGAGATCTTTCTGCAGGTTTGGATCGTCTTCGCCCATCTTCTGATTCATGCGCATCTCTTCGAGCTGCATATTCAGGTCGAAGACTTCTTCGAGCAGATCGGCTGGAGGATGGCGGTCGGCGGACTTGCTCTTGCCGGAGTTTTCCTCGCCGATCTGCAGGCCTTCGAGCTTGAGCAGATATTCCGTACGCGTGATGGGCTCTTTGAGGGTGCGATAGGCATCGTTGAGCAGGGCGGTGTTGGCCAGGCTCCACTGTTGTTCTTCGGCGGAGGCGCGGGCAAAACGGTCGGGATGCAGCTTGCGGCTCAAGCGGTGAAACTCACGCTCTAAAGCCGCGGTGTCGACGGCTAAAGCTCGCTGAAGTCCGAAGACCTGGAAGTAGTCTGCGTTTGAGGCAGACTGCACCTTACCGCAGGCAGGGCACAACAGTGCAGAGGACGTAAGAGCTACACCGCATGCCCAGCAGGCTGCGGAAGTGTTTGCTTCAGTGGGCATGTCTTTGATTTTAGGAGAAGGAAGAGCCGCATCCGCAGGAGCGGTGGGAGTTGGGATTGATGAAGTTGAAGCCCTGCTTCATCAGCGACTGCTCGTAGTCGAGTGTCATGCCGTGCAGGTAAACAAAGCTTTTAGGATCGACGAATAGACGGACACCGTCGAACTCATATACCCGGTCTCGCTCGCGAGGACGCGTGTCGAACTTGATGCTGTAGGAAAGACCGGAGCATCCGCCACCCAGCACGCCGAGGCGCAAACCGCCCTGTTCCGGGGAAATGCCTTCCTTATCCATGCCGCTGCGGATTTTATCCAGAGCGCGGGGAGTTACTTCGATCCCCTTCGCAGCGCCTGTCGGCTTTGCAGCGGAGGGAAGCGGAGCTTGCTCCTGCTGGGGAGCGCCCGGGGCCTGGATTGTGACAAAGTCCTGCATTTTCTTCTGCTTTCCTAAAACCGCAGAACCCACATGCCAGTAGTTTTGAGGCGATGCGGGCTCTGCCGTGATGCAAACTTAGTGTGCGGCGACCGCAACTGCTTCTGCAGCTTCGGCAACGCCATTTTTCTTCTTCCAATCACCGATGGCGGCGCGGATTGCGTCCTCAGCCAGAACCGAGCAGTGAATCTTGACCGGCGGGAGAGCCAGTTCCTTCACGATGTCGGTGTTCTTGATTTCCAGGGCTTCGGAAACAGTCTTGCCCTTGACCCACTCGGTCGCGAGCGACGAGCTGGCGATGGCAGAGCCACAGCCGAAGGTCTTGAACTTGGCTTCTTCGATGATCTGCGTTTCCGGATTCACACGAATCTGAAGGCGCATGACGTCACCGCACTCCGGTGCGCCAACTAGGCCGGTGCCAACTTCATCGGAGCTCTTGTCCATCTGGCCGACGTTGCGGGGATTGTTGTAGTGATCGATTACCTTATCGCTGTAAGCCATTGGGTGACCTCCTCAGGTCGTTAACTACGGTTGCAAACCTTACTGACATTCTGTTGGATGAAGAAAACCACATACAGGATGCTGTTTGAGCAGCATCCCGGTCAAATGCGCCTTAGTGAGCCGCCCATTCAATCTTAGTCAGGTCGATGCCTTCCTTGACCATTTCGTAGAGCGGAGACAGCTCGCGAAGTTTCTTGACGATGCTGATGACCTTGTCTGCCACGTAATCCACTTCGGCTTCGTTGTTGAAGCGGCCCAGACCGAACCGGATCGAGCTGTGCGCTACATCATCGCCCAAACCCAGTGCTTTCAACACATACGAGGGTTCGAGTGTGGCCGAAGTGCAGGCCGAACCGCTCGAAACCGCCACATCGTTGATGCCCATCAGCAGGCTTTCGCCCTCGACGTAGACAAAACTCATGTTCAGGTTGCCGGGCAGATGATGCTCCATGTTGCCGTTGACCTCGATGTAATCGAGCTCAGCTTCGAGCTTCTGGCGGAGGTGATCGCGCATCTTGGTCAGGCGCGCTGCTTCGGCGGCCATCTCCTGGCCGGCGATTTCGCAGGCCTTGCCCAGACCGACGATGCCGGGCACGTTGAGCGTTCCGGAACGCATGCCGCGCTCGTGGCCGCCGCCGTCAATCTGCGCCGAAATCTGCACCCGGGGGTTGCGGCGGCGAACATACAGCGCGCCCACACCCTTTGGACCATAGAGCTTGTGCGCCGTCAGCGACAGCACGTCGATGTTCATGGCGTTCACGTCGATCGGAATCTTGCCCACAGCCTGCACACCGTCGGTGTGGAAGATCACACCCTTCTCGTGGCAGAGCTTGCCGATCTCGGCGATCGGCTGAATAACGCCGATTTCGTTGTTAGCGGCCATGATGGAGACAAGAATGGTCTTGTCATCGATCGCGCGCTTCAGGTCTTCCATGTCGATCAGGCCATCGGCCTTCACCGGCAGGTAGGTCACGCGATAGCCGTACTTTTCGAGGCGCTTGCAGGTATCCAGAACCGCTTTGTGCTCGGTGACCTGGGTGATGATGTGGTTGCCGCGCTCCTTGTACATCTCGGCAATGCCCTTGATGGCGAGGTTGTTGCTCTCGGTTGCGCCGGAGGTGAAGATGATCTCGCGCGCCGAGGCTCCAATGAGCTTTGCGATCTGCTCGCGGGCGTGTTCGACGGCCTGCTCGGCGTCCCAGCCGAAGGAGTGATTGCGGCTTGCCGCATTTCCGAATTTCTCGGTGAAGAAGGGAATCATGGCTTCGAGTACACGCGGGTCCATCGGACTCGTCGCGTGGTTGTCCATGTAGATGGGCAGGGTGACGCCTGCTGGAACTTCAACGTTGGTAGTGACTGTGCTCATACTCTTCTCCACTTCAAACCTGCTGTTGCGAGCCTGACCGGTCGCCGGCGGCTCTCCAAAACTTTCCTCTGTCAGCTAACCGCGCGGGAACAGTCACCAGCAGCGGAAAGATACCCTAAAACTTTCATTACATGGTGAGTTGCAGCGTCACCAATTGATGTAATTGCGCGGCGCGTGTCGACGCCGTTTCGTGATCGACCAGATCATATACAGAGATGCTTTTCAACACTGCTGCGATGCTCTCATTTACGCGAGCCAGCGGTTCCTTCACCGTGCAGTTTGGTTCCACGTCACAGGATTTCGCGCCTTTGACACACGAGGTGATGAAAAGCGGCCCATCGATGGCGTGAATGACCTCAAAGGCGGTGATGCTGGGAGATGGCTTGGCAAGCCCGTATCCGCCATTCATGCCGGCATGCGACTTCAGAAGTCCCACTTTGGCCAGCCGCTGCAGCACCTTGGCCAGCAACTGCGCGGGAATGCCGTACGTGTCGGCAATATCCTTGGCGCTGACCGACGGCGTCTCGGGGTGCTCAGCAAGGTACTTGAGCGCCATCAGGCCGTAATCCGCTTTCTTGGTGAGCCTCAGCATAAAGTGCGACCCCTATGGTCCTATATTAGTGTACGTCTACTTTGACTACGAATTCAATGGCCTGCAAAGATAATCACAGCCTGCCGCCAACCCGGATTGATGGGCTGGAACCGTGGTTTTCAGCCCAACGTATCAATTCCTGAGGAATCTTTCTCAAAACTCGGCTGTGCCCACCAAAACTTGCTTTGACAAACTGCCAAGGCTCGGTACAATCTGGCGGAAAGGCCTCCTGAACAAAACGGTCAAAACCCTACATGGCGAGTCCCTGCAAACATCCCAAAGTCCGGATCGTCTCTCGCACGGAAGATGCGGAGTACGTCGAATGCGTGGAATGCGGAGAGGTCTTCGACTCCGATGAGTTCCGCGATATGGAGATCGAAGAAAAGGGCAGTGCCGTTCAGGAGCCGGATGCGGAATAAAACCTGAACTTCCCTCAACGATCGCGCTGGAGCTCGGTGATTACGGCCGCCCCTGCTGATCTCGGCCAGATGGGCCGGTGGGCTCGGAGTTGATCGCCACGCCTATCCGCTGCGAAGCTACCCAGGCGTAATGAAAGCCGGAAACGACGGTCAAGCAGATCGTCGCGTCCAGCACAGCGACCCGCGCCGCGACGACCCACGGCTGTGCGTAGAACTGGCTGAGCAGCACAACTCCGATTGCCAGCACCTGGCAGAAGCTGTTCGCCTTACCCAGCAGGGAAGGATGGAAATCGCGCAGGCTGGTTGTCGCGTAGAGAATCACCGCCACCAGCAGCATTCCCAGGTCGCGGCCAAAGACCATTACGGTGACGCGAGGCTCCAGGATGCCCATGTGCGTGAGCACCAGGAAGAGCGAACTCAACAGAAGCTTGTCCGCCACTGGATCGAGGTACTGGCCCAGCATCGTGCGCTGCTCGAGCCAGCGCGCCAGCAGTCCGTCCATGGCATCGGTAAAGGCGGCAACGATGAATAGCCCAAAAGCCAGCCCGAACCGGCGTTCCAGTACAGCCACAACAAGAAATGGCGCAAGGCAAACCCGGAGCAGCGTTAGGAGATTCGGCGCTGTGCGCAACGGATTGACCCGCCGCACTGACGCGACGGCGTGCATGTTCAAACTGGTGATATCTGGGCTGGTACTCATCACCAAGCATGTTAACGCAGTATGACAAGGGCTGCCCATCTTGATTTCCAGCAAGAAGTTGAAGAGTTATCCAGTCCTCTCCATGACTGTGAACCCTTCCCTCTTCTGTCAATTTCTTGCCAGTAAAGTCCAAGACTGGAATGTGCATGCAGCGCTTCCTGCGCAGTGCTTTCCCTGCACACGGCCACCTGCCTCCAGGCCAGGCTTCCCATCCTTGGATGGCACAACGCGGCCAGCTTCTGTGCTTGTCCGAACCATGCTCCTCTGAAGGAGGGAACTCAGAGGCCGTGATACCAGGAATTTGGTCCGCAAGCGAACTTGCTGCTAAACTAAAAAGGTTGAATTGCAGGCGCGTAGCTCAGTTGGTTAGAGCGCTACCTTGACACGGTAGAGGTCAGGAGTTCGAGTCTCCTCGTGCCTACCATATTTCTCAATAACTTACAGAAGTTGCTTCGGACGATTTGGTAGCATTTGGTAGCAAATCTCCAAAACCTTGTTCGGAATTTCCTCCCTTCTTGATCATCGCGTAGACCGATCCGACCATCGTCTTCACGCTTTCCGGTAACTCCTGCATGTACTCGTTGGCGGTGGTATCAGCCTTCGCATGCCGGAGGTGCGCTTGGATGTCCTTCACTGACCCCATGCTCTGAGCTTGTGTTGCCATGGTGCGGCGCAGGATCTGGAAGTTGACCTTCGGCACTCCCAACTTCTCCGCCAAGGGCATAAGGACGCGATTGCGGTAGTTCTTTGTGTCTAGAAATCCTCCCCGAGTATTGGGGAAGATGAAAGAGTCCGGTCGAGCTTTTGGATTCTCACTCTTCCAGAGACGAAGTTCCTCCGTGAGCGCGGGTGGAAGGTGTACGTCGGTTAGACTTCCGTCCGTTTTGCCATACGGCCGGATATTTCCCTTGTACACGGTTTCGGTGATCGTGAGGGTCTCCCTGTCATCAAAAGAGCGCCAGCGAAGAGCGAACAACTCGCTGGGTCTCAGAGCTTCGGTCAAGTCAAGAGTTACGATAAGCCTGTCTCTTCTGCCCAAATGTCTGAGTGCTTCCCAGATCTGTTCCCAGGTGAGAACCTGTTTGTCTTTCGGTCGGAGATTTTTGGGGACCTTCAGCTTCCGGCTCGGATCCTTCAAAAGGAACTCTTGCTCTATAGCTTCGTCGAAGATGGACATCAGGTAGGAACGAGCCTGTTTGACTCGGTCCTGGGACATCCGTTCCGCCAGATCATTCAGGTGTCGTTGCATCGTGAACCTGTCGAGCGAGTCGAGTGGATCTTTTTCGAATTTCGCTAGCAGGTCTTGCTCGATCTGAATGATCTTCACTTTCGCCGTCTCCGGTCGCCAATCTCCCTCACGAAGAGGGATGTAGCGCTCACGAACAAACCAGCCGAAGGAAACGGTTCCATCTCGCAGAACAGTACCTTCGGGAACCTGCTTTGTTCGCTTCAAGATTTCAGCCCTTAGCGCGGTTCGCGCTTCGGACTTTGTCATCTTGGTTTTCAATTCGAGGCGAACGCATACCGGCTTGGCCTCAGTCTCCTCTGTCGTAGGATTGAGTCGCTCTTGACGGAAATACCCATACCAGCGCTTCCCGCGTAAGACCACCCATCCCGCCTGGTGCGATCTACCCATTGGTTTCTCGTTTTCTGTGGGGGAAAACAGTGGGTATTTTCATTTTATCGGCGTTTGCGACGCAGGACGGAAAGCCGTTCGCGTTCATTGACGAATTCTTCAATCTGGCTAAACCTGTACCGCAAGGTGCCATCACCGATTCGAATAACGGGCAGGTACGGGGCTTTTCGAGACGAATGATCCCAGACCCAGTCCTTGGTTACATTGAGCCGTTCGGCGACGTCATCAACAGTGAGAAGAGGATCTGTCTGTGCAAGCATTGAGGCCATACATCATCTCCGTTTCGTCAATAAACACCGGCAGGTGATGCCGATTAGAAACAGCGTGTCGTGTCAAGCTAACGACGTCCAATACTTCGCATTTATCGGCCGATAATCGACAGTTATCGGGCTTTGCATCTTCTAGATATTTCGAAGGTTAGTCAGCAATTGTGACGAGCGGGCATACTCGCCCCGCGTCAGTCTTGGCGTAATTTTGGCCGAAACGCATAACTTTTATTGCGCCTTCGGTTGCCCGCTGGCAAGATTTCCACAGGCGGATTGTGGATTTCCGTCCCTAAACGCATCGCTCTTGGTTGTCTGAGTTGGAGGGCTATGTACGATTGGGCTGAATTTCGTCATTTCCGATATTTGCTGAAGATTCTTGAGAAGCGTGGTTTTCGACCCGCTGCAGAAGAACTCTTTACATCGCAACCGAACTTGACGGTGCAGGCGCGACAGTTTCAAGACAACGCTTCAGTGCACCTTTTTCGTAAAACGAAGAGTGGTCAAATCATTCCGACGAAAGCCGGCATGGCCTTCATCGTTCTCGCCCGCAGCTTACTTGAATTTCGAGATGAAGTGATTGACGCAATCGTGGCCATCGAACGAGAGGAGATCAACGCAATTCGCTTAGGCTCGACGCCTCTCGTAAATGAGAGTGTATTTCGCGGGTTGTGTAAGCTGCACAAGGAAGTTCTGCCTGAATGTGTTGTAAGGCCAACACACGGTGACACTAATCAACTCGCTCAGGAAGTGCTATCAGGTCTCGTCGACGCTGCGATCGTTACTTTGCCTCTCGCAAACCCAAACTTGCACATTGAAGAGCTTAGACGGGAAAGAATAGTCGTCTGCCTGAGAAAAGATCATCCGCTCGCTGCGAAGGCTGCAATCCAGCCTTCGGATCTTGTCGATAATCTGACAATCTTCTACCATCCGCAGCGTCATCCGGATGCCCACAAGAGGCTCATAGAACTCCTGAGTGATGTGGGGATTTTTGTAGAGGACTTTTCACGTGCGTCTCATCCGTCGGAGCTGCAGAGTTTGGTCCGCGAGGGGCATGGTCTCGCCCTCATTCGCGAGGGGACGGTGCTGATCGATGGCTTGGTTTCCCGGCCAATCGTTGGCGTCGATTGGACAGTCGACACTGCCATCATCTATCGCAAAGACACTTACCCTAGGAACCTTCCTCCGCTGGTAAGAACTCTTAAGCGACAAATCATGAAGGCTGATAGAAAAACGGCGCTTTCCCTAGTCCATTCGGCTCAGAGTGTTGTCACGAAAACAGCGGTTGAACCGGCAGAAAGGACGCCGGTTCAGTTGTCTTTTTCAGAGGAAATTGTCTGATTTCACGATGGATAAGCGGGACCGATAATCCCGAATTATCGGCCGATAAATAGGAAGTATTAGACGCAAAAACAAACTTGCCAAATGATCGTTGCATACCCCGGCTGAGACCAGTCGGTGGAGGTGCCGATGCTTTGCAAGAGCCGCTTCACTCTCTACAGGAATACCGTCAGCCGTGATCTCTTCGTCTCCTTCTACAGACGAGTGAGACACCTTGCCTTCACCCTTCAACTTAATCGTGCTGTCCGTTTCATTGGGCCGACGATTGTCGCGCTCTCCTTTGCGGGAGTAGCTCACGCACAAGGAACCATGGACTTCTCAGGTGCCCAAACGTTGATGGGCACATTCAAAACCTTCGCGATTTATGCGGGTGCCGTTATCTGCTTCGGCGGTCTGATCTTCGCCGGAATAAGGATGCTTAGCGGTCGTTTTCAAGATGCTATTCCAGGACTCTTCGGTGCGCTGTTCGGTGCCGGAGTGCTCGGCTGGGGTGCTGGTTGGATTGGCTCCCTAACCGGACAGTCGATGTAGGAGGTGCATCGACATGACCAAGCGTGGAGAACCGTTACCAATCAATGGCGCACTGAACCGACCCAGGACCAAATTAGGTCTCGAACTGTCAGCGTGGATGTCCATTGTTTTCGTCACGGTGACGGTTTTCCTCGCTGGTTTCAAATGGCTCGCCATTTTCGCCTTCCCAGCATTGCTGATCGGTGCATGGCTGGTCGTCCGTAAACACCCAAAGATGTTTCAACTCTGGACCTTGAGCCTGAAGCAAAGGAGCTACTATGACCCGCGCAAATAATGCACCGTGGTTTACCACGGCAAGAGCTGCGAGTGGAATCATGCCGATCTCGCACTTTGTCGGGGACAGTATTTTTGCGCTCAAGGCTGGTGGCTATGGTTGCCTGTTCTCGTTGGCAGGAATCGACATGGAGAGTCGAACAGATGAAGACTTGGACGTTCGTGTCCGTGGCGTCCAAGCCTCTTTACGCGGTCTACCGCAGGGTGCTTGCCTCTACCAGTACACCCGCGTTATGGCCGGCTTCGATCTTCCTAGGCAGGATGTTTATCCAGATCCGATCACCGAGGTTTTCGCAAACGATCGCATTGAGTTCCTCAATCGAACCGCTCGATTTCGCAGGATCGACCTTCACTGGTGCCTCACGATCGAACCGGATACCAGCAAGCTGCTTAGTCGCAAGCCGCAGGAGCAGAGACGAGCGACCGATCATCAACTACTCGAGCTCGAAAAGGCGGCCATCATCCTTGAATCGCACATGAGCGATTCGATCGGCTTAAAGCTTCTCAGCAAGCAGCAAGCTTTTCAGTTCTTCAGCCATCTTTTCAACCTTGAGGAGTGGGCTTCAGGGGTTCATCTTCGGTCAGACGCAGGCGTTGACAGACAACTGGTTCAATCACCGGTTGAATGGCATAGCGACTACCTCCGGATCGGACGCCGCTACGTCCAGATGTTTCCACTGATGAATACGCCGGAAATATCCCGGCCGGGTCTCTTCACGAATCTGATGGAGCTTGATTGCGACAGCATCCTATGCTCGGTTTGGCGACCTCAACCCGATCACGCGACCCGCAAGGAAGTCACAAGTCAGGAGAAGTTTCTTGAGTTCTTCAAGCTCTCACCCTTTCAGCGACTGATGAGCGGGAGGAATACCGCACCGCTCGAAGCGACAGCAACGGCCAAAGCGGTTACAGGGAATGTAGACAATCTCGCTGAGGTCGTTTCGTCGCTCGACAAGTTGAGCCAGGGCGACTATGCACTGCGCTTGCTTTTGTCGGCAGGCTCCGCCGAGGAATTACGTGCTGCAACGCCAGCAGTTCATCGCCTCTTTGTGGATGCTCGCGCTCCGATCATGGAAGAGACCTACGGCAATCTCTCTGCCTTCTACGCGATGTTCCCTGGCAACCGGCAGTTCAATGTCTATCCCCTCTGGCTGAGGGAAGATCATCATGCCCGGCTCTCCAGCATCTTTGCCCCACATCTCGGTAACCTTCATTCGGACGACCTCGACGCGGAGTATCTGAACATCTTTGAGACCCGAACACGGACGCCCTACTTCCAAGATGCGTATGTGAACGGCGTACGGGTGCAACTCATCATCGGGCCGACGGGCACAGGCAAGAGTGTTCATGCGAATCAGATGTTGAGCCTGGAACAAAAGTATGGTGGCTTCACCTTCATTTTTGATATTGGAGGCAGCTACGAAAGCGTTGTCGAACTCTATAAGGGCCGCATCGATCGGGTGGGAAAAGATGGACCACACATCAACCCATTTGCACTGGAACCGACAGAAAGCAACGTAGCTTTCCTCCACTCATTCATCAAGCTCTTGCTTACGAACTCCGGCGCGACCATTGGACCTGAAGACGATGACGATGTTTTCAAGTCTGTCAAAGGAATCTACAACCTGCCGCAAGGGATGCGCAGGCTTGGAAATCTTACTCTTCCCAAGCATCTTGATCGGTACATGGCGAAGTGGAAGGATCACGGCGTCTATCATGCGATCTTTGATAACGCCGAGGACAGCCTGCGTCTGTCTCGTCTGCAGTGCTTCGATTTCCAGGGTGTCAACAACAAGCAGTATGCCGATCTGATCGAGCCCCTCATGGTTTGGATCCTGCGTCGCATCGACGAGATCGTCTACGATCCGCAAAACCTAGGTGTGCCGAAGCATGTCTTGATTGAAGAGATCTTCTCGAACATGAAGAACAAGCAGCTGCTTGAGGGTGCCCTCGCTTCGATCAAGACAGTGCGAAAGCACCTTGGCGGCGTAACGCTGATAGGGCAATCCGCCAACGATCTCGGAGAGAACGCAGATTCGATTGTGAACTCCTGCACGTCGTTCTTGTTTCTTCCGGACGCTACGTTCAACCGCAAGTTCTATGGCGAGTTATTCAAGCTCTCTGTGCATCAGCTCGACCTCTTCGAGAGCCTGCGTCCGCGCGAAGGGCTCTATGTGCGTCGAGACGGGATCACAAAGGTCATCACACTCAATCTTGACGCTCGAAGTTATGCAAAGTTTTCGACCAAGCCTAAGGACAAGGTTCGGCGTTCGAAGCTGGTCGAGATGTACGGACTTCATGAAGGCATCGAGCGTTTCGCCCAAGGCGAAAGTGCTTAGCAAGGTTCCACAAACATTGTTCTAGGAGGATCAGGCATGCATCTACGCACCTCTATCCTTATCGCCACCCTGGTAGTTCCAGTGGCGACCTACGCTCAAACTTCCCATCTCGAACCGAACGCTCCACGCACCGTTGTCATTGCAGACGGGTCGGCACCTCCCGTGGTTCGGGCCGGTCTGCTGCAGTCGACGCTCATCGAACTGCCGGCTGAAGAGAAAGTCGCGACGGTATTTGGTGGCGACACTGTCAGTTGGGTCATCGATGCAGGGCATGTGGCTAGCCGCTACGTATCCATCAAACCGAAAATTGCGGACAGCTCGACCGACCTCCATATCGTGTCTGACCACAACAACGAATACACGATCGAATTGCGAGAGATCTCGAGTGATAAGGATAATCCTCATTTCGATTCGAAGATCTACGTTTCATCGAGCGATCCAAAGGCTGCGGAGAACATCGTCAAAGCGCCAGTCTTCATTCCTGCTGCCGAGGCTGAGGCTAAAGAAGCGCAATTGAAGAAGGAGGCCGAAGACGCTCGAAAGGCTGCGGAGGCAGAGCACAAGTCCGTTGCCACGGCAATGGAGACGTTTAAGGCCAGTTATCCGGGTACTCTGCGGTTCGATTACGTGTGGGACCAGAAAAAGGGGACCTTGCTTGGGATCGAGCAGATATGGCGGGATGACAAGTTCACCTACTTGCGAGGCAAGTTCCAGGAAACCCCTGCACTCTATGAACTGAAGGATGGCAAAGGCTCGCTCATCAACTATGACTTTGCCAATGGCTTGTACACCATTCCGAAGACTGTGGCGCAGGGCTATCTGTCGATCGGCAAGCAGCGTGTGGACTTCCGACAGTCCAAGGCGGGGAACTAGCCATGGCAGAGACACCCATTACTCCCCCAGCAACAGTGCCGGAGCAGCCCCAGGCATCGGCACCAATCAACAAGAAGCAGCCGTTGCTTATCCTGCTCTTCTTCATTTTGCTTGTCTTCGTCATATCGAGCGTTGTGAACGCAGGAAAGAAGGCATTGCCGGCCAAGAGCCAGATGACGACTCGCCCCGCTGTTGCGAATCCACAACAGGTCAACACATTCGAAACCCAGCAAGAACAAGTCGCGAAGAAGGACCAGGAAGAACAGCAGCAACGTGCCGCGACCGCTGCGTTGCTCGCACAGCTTCAGCCAGCAGAGACCCCAGGTCCTGAGTCGCCGAATGCACCGCCGATGACGGCTGCGCAACGGGCGGCTCTCTATGGATCGAACAATCCGGACGCGCCGCAAGCAACCTCGCAGATGTCTGAGCGCCAGGCTGAGAGAAAACAAGCGGCGCTTGCACGGGAGAAGCAACATCAGGATGCACTGAACAGTGGCACACTCGCCGTAGACTTCTCACGGACGACGGGCGAAACTGCGCCACCAGAGGTCTCCGCCGCTTCTATGCCTGCGCCGAAACCGGCTGCGAACGGTCAGCAGGGCGAGCAGAGTCCGGCGTCGAAGTCAGAACCGGAGGCAGCCGTCGCCCTCAAGTCTGATTCGAAAGATGCGATCGATAAGTATGACTTCGATGATTACGATGGCAAGCTCTATCGAGTCTTCGAAGGGAGTGTGTTCGAGGGAGTGGTCACCAACCATATTGACGGCGGCCTGTCCGGGCCCATTCTGCTTATGCTCACGACGGACTACTACTCGCACGACCATCAACAGCTCTTGTTGCCCCAGGGGACAAGGTTGGTGGGCAGCGTTCAGGCCGTCAATTCAAGTCAAGCCCGGAAGATGGTTGTCTCGTTCCATCGTGCGATCTGCCCTGACGGCTTTTCGGTTGACCTGAACAAGTTTGCGGGTCTCGATCCCCTCGGCACTACCGGCCTCGCAAGCAAAGTCGACAACCGCTATTTTCAGACCTTCGCTGTAGCCGCAGCGATTGGCGGATTGGCAGGTCTGGCGCAAGTCGGAAATAACAACATTCTCGATCCTTCGGCCCAGATACGGAACGGCATTACGTCCCAATCGAGCGAAGAGGCCGAGCAGATCCTGAATCACTTTCTCAATCGCCTTCCAATCATCACGCTCAAGGAAGGTTCTCGGGCACGGGTCTACATTGGCCGTGACCTCCTCATCCCCTCCTACGCCGAACACCGCGTCGAACCCGCAATCTGATCAAAAGGAGTTCATCATGCAACGACTTATCAGAAATTGGATTGGCCCGTTAGTGGCCGCTCTCCTTGCCCTCACCGCCCTGCCTGGTCACGCCCAGTTCGGCGGGACCTTTGTCGACCCTGTGCAATCAGGTCATGCACTGCAACAGATTGCTCAACAAGTGAAGGACAGCGCTACCTGGCAGCAGCAGCTTGCCAACACGATCAAGCTGCTAGCGACCGCTGACAAGGATTATCTGCAGGCAGTCACGACGTACAACTTCGTCGATGTGCTGGTCAGCTTCGCCATGATTCGAGCCGTCGCAGCCGCCTTCATCTTTGTGTGGTCGGGATTTCTAGTGGCCTTCCTACAGCAGACCTTCAACGGGGACTACTCACTCCCCATGTGGATTGCAAACCTCTACGGAGTCATTGCCATCTTCATCGCTTTCATCCTGAATATGACGATGGTACCGACAATCACGCAGACGCTCTTTGGCGGTGGATCGGGTGCTGCTGGACGGGTCATGCAAGTCGCTGAAGCTCTGATCGTAAGGGCTGCGGCTATGGGGGCGTAATGCTTACAACGATTCATTCCTATTTCGCCGTTCCGGGCCGGCTCCGATTTATCATTGGCTGGCTAGCTGAGTTCCTATTGTTCCTCGTGCAGATTGCTGTACTCGCTCTTTTGGCCTGGGCAATCTACGGCCTCGTCTTGCAACGCGGAGGACTTCTGAATCCGCAACCACACCAACCCTTTTCACCAGACTTCATCACCTACCATCCGCATCGGATTGTCGTTCCAAGGAGGCAACGTGAAATCTGAGAGCTTAACATCGGACCAGATCCTGCTAACCGATGAGATTGCCAATGAGAAGTATGTTGGCTTCTATGCTGAACGCAAACTAAGCCGACTGGTGATCGCGGCAGGGAGCGTACTTCTTGTCGGCTCGTTCGGAGTGATCGTTGCACTCGCCCATCGGCCCGTCCAGAACCGCTACATTCGGATTGACGAGATGGGTAAGGCGACCGCCATTCAGTATTCGGATCTGGCCTACTCGCCCCGAGAGGGCGAGGTCCGAACCTACCTTACCGATTGGGCCAACTATCGATACACAATCAACCGGGAGACCATTTCGAAGAAATACCCAATGAACTACTACTTCTTGTCAGCCCAACTCGCCAACCGTTACATGGCGGATGACAATGCAATGCACCTGGTCTCGCAGGTCTTGGCAAACCAGATTGAACAGAACGATGTTGAGATCGATGGAGTCACCATCACGTCGATGTCGCAAGAGACGATTAAAGACTCGGCCGTAGCCCGTGGGACGGCGCTTGTGAACATCACGAAGATCTATTCACCTCGGAACTCCCGTCAGCCGCGTAAGGAGCACTGGACGCTCTCCGTTACTTACTACCTAAACCCGGCTCAAGTCAGCGTTGCAGCCCAGAGCTATCCTCAGTTTGAAACCATCAATCCGCTCGGTCTCACGATTACTGAGTTCCATGAGAATCGATTGTCTGTAGAACCTATCGAGCCTTCCGCTTCGCCTCTGGACGCGACAACTCCTGCGGGAATCATTCCTGCCGTAAAGGCGGTGAATCGATGAGCTGGGATCTTGTACTCGGCTTCTTTCCGGAAGAGATGCAGAGGCTCATTCTCGACACCACGATTTCTGACCTCATGATCAACGGCACAACCGGCATTTTTGCGGATCGAAATGGCGTGGTTGAACCGATACCTCTCGCTTGCGCTTTGACCACAGAAACTTTGCTCGCAGCGACCCAGCAGATTGCTCGGAAGCTTGGCCAGAACCTATCAGACCAGAACCCCATTCTGAACACTCGGCTCCCGGACGGATCACGTGTTGCTGTCGTAGGACCTCCGGCATCTATCCATGGCGTTACGATGACAATTCGCAAGTTTAATCACTGGTATACGTCGGATCAATTGATCGCATCCGGCAGTCTTCCTATCGGTGTTCGTGACGTCGTCATCGAAATGATCCTCGAGAAGAAGAATGGCATCATCAGTGGAGGAACCGGTTCGGGCAAGACAACCTTGATGAAGGCATTCCTGGATCACATTCCTTTGCATGAACGGCTATGCATCATTGAACAACCTGCGGAGTTGAAAGTGTTACATCCAAATGCAGTTCGATGGGAAGCGGTCGAAGCAATTCCCGGCCAGGTTGCAATCACTCCAAGCGAGCTCTTAGCGGCGGCGCTACGTCATCGTCCGGATCGCATCATCATGGGAGAGATTCGGAATGAATGCGGTTATGACCTGCTTCAGGCGATGAACACCGGGCATGGTGGAACTCTGTCCACCATTCACGCAAAATCGGCTTGGGACGCCCTGAATCGCCTCTCCAACCTGGCCCTGAGTGCACGGGCCAACCTGAATCATGCCTTCATACGCTCCGAGACTGCAGAGGCAATCGATTTCGTTTTGTATTGCGAACGAGACCAGACAGGCCGGCGTCGAGTCCGCGAGCTTGTGAAAGTAAACGGCTACACCCATGCGGACCAAAGCTTCCAAACGGAGGACATCTATCGTGCTCCCGCCGCCTAAAGGCTGGCAATCCAGCTAGAGAATCGAATCCGAATCCGAGGTCACTTCGATGTTCCGATATGCCGATATTCCGGCTGTACAGCCCAACTCGTCTCTGAAAGCGCCCAGCGTGCCGATTCCGAGCTTTCGAGGCCGCAACAGAGGGTACTCGAAGCCGTCTCTAACCGGGCTTCATTGCACTCGAATTATGGCTGCGATGCCAACGACCTCAAGTAGCCGGGAAGGGAAGTGTGACTTCGGTGCATCGAGGAGTCTTCCGTCCCGTATCCCGTCCTCTACTCGGGGTCACGCTTCGGGTCCTATCCGGCGCCCTGCGGCTCGGCGTCGTTCTGCTTCGCCTAACCACCCCAACAAGCCAACAACAGGCTTGCCGGGGACCCCGATTACAGCGCCCCTGTGGGGTCCCGGGACCTCCCAGAACAAGTTTGAAAGCTGCGGCAAAGAGCACCGCTCAAACTTCTTCCGGGCCCCTCCAGGAAAGCACTCCTTGGCACTTGGGAGCCGGGCCCACTCGCTCACCTGCGTGAAGGGTGACCCGAGCAGGATACGGGAAATTCAACGAAACGGAGATCACCACCATGTACCAGAACAAAGTCACCCTCATCGGCTTCCTCGGCAACGACGCAGAGGTTCGTACCAACAACGATCGCAGCCTCACCACACTCTCGCTCGCAACCAAGAGCTCTTACAAGAAAGACGGCAAGTACATCGAGCACACCGAATGGCACCGTTGCGTTGTCTTCGGCAAGCTCGGAGAGTTCGCCGGCACGCTCAAGAAGGGCGCTCATATCCAGATCGAAGGCGAGTTGCGCAGCCGGGAATACGAGCCCAAGAAGGTCGGCAAGAAGCAACCGGAGAAGAAGACCATCTGGGAGATCCGGGTGAGCTCGATTCTCAAGCTGGATCGGGCCGCCAAGGCCAGCACCGAAGACCAGGAGCAGGAAGATGCTCCGCAGGAGGAAGCGGCCGCATAGGCCGCTTTCTTTCCCTTTAACGGAAGCTCGGCGGACGCCGGGCTTCCACTACTGTCGAGGGTCTTGCAATGAACCTGAAATCAGCCCACGAGTTCCTGACCCGATGCTTCTCTCCTGAGGAGACGATCGCACTGCTCTTGCGGAATGAGAATCCGATGAAGGTTACACAGCGAATCGTGAGGCTCGAAACCGTGCTATCGCGACGCTATCTCGCTTGGCTCGCCCATGAGAATGCTGGCGGAGCCAACGTCTATGTCGCTGCCAATCCGCTCCGTGCCGGCAGTCGGAAGAGGACGAAAGAAAACATCGATTTGGTCCGACATCTGTATATTGATCTCGATACCGATGGAGACACCTGCCTGGCTGCGATAAAGGCGTCAGCTGGCGTACCCGAGCCCAGCGTGATTGTGTCGACCTCGCCTGGGAAGTATCAGGTGCTTTGGCAAGTCGCAGGATTCGACTTCGAGCGCCAAGAGACTATCTTGAAACAGCTCGCCATTGCGTTCGGCGGCGATCCGGCTTGCACGGACCGTAATCGAGTTCTAAGAGTCCCTGGCTTTTTCAATCGCAAGTACGATCCTGTGCACCTTGTCACTGCCGAATATCTCTGTGAATCGGTGTGGACTCCCGCAGATTTTCAGATTGATCCTGTCGCTGTCGGTGCCATGCCGTATCGGTATGCGACTGGATCACAAAGGCAGCCAGGAAAGCACAGTAATTCCGAAACCGATTGGGCTTGGGTTTCGCATGAGCTTGCTCACGGTACGGATGCCATGAAAGTCACGCGAGAACTGGCTTCTCGCCGATCCGACAAACCCAATCCTCTCTACTATGCGCAACGGACGGTTGACATAGCGTCGGCCCGATTGTGGCTGGCCGAAGGGATCCGCATTGACGATGTCGTGACCATGCTCGAAGTTCGCCGCCGCTTTGAGATTGCACCCTCACTTTGCTCTGCTCGTGCGCACGAGATTGCGCGCACAGCACAGCGCATGGTTTCTCGCAGAAGAATCGCTTGATTCAACACTTAAAGGAGAATCGAATGCCTCTACTTGAAGTAACCCAAACCCGTCAGATAAGTGCTTCCATCCGGTTGACCGATTCAACCGCAACTCAAGTCGATCAGTATGCCGCGTTCATCCATGCATCTGCGGATGATGTGGTGGAGCAGGCACTGGCTTATGTTTTCTCGAAAGATCGCGACTTCCAGGACTATCTGAAGACGCCGGAAGCGCGGCATGTTGCATCGACGCTTCGTATCCGGAAGGCTCCTGCTCTGGATGCAACGGAGGCACCCGCAAAGAAGCCTGCAAATGCTACGCATTCGCAGTTGCAAACCCCGGCTGGTGTGGGGGGATCGAAGGCATGATCCCCCGCCCAAATCTGTAGCAACGCCACGACGGTGCTGCGCACCGGAAGAATATTGACACTTGATCCCTTCCAGGGTGGTGTTTTGCAAGGTCAATGTTTCCCGGCGAAAACATCTTTCGCCACAGCGACTTAGAGGGATTCCGTTTCCGCCCGGAAACACCTTGTTTCCGGGCGGAAACAAGGTTAGAAGTCATAGGAGCAGCCCAATGACAAACGGAACATTGAAGCTTGAAGAACGATTGAGACAGCGAATAGGCCGGCCCTCGCGTGTACGTAGTGTAGCCATCCGATTCACCGAGGAAGAGGCCGCCACGCTCAATGCGGCAGCTCAGAGCGACGGAACCACGCTACGCGAATGGTCGCGTCATGTGCTTCTCGATGCAGCGGGGGCCACTGCCAGCGAAGCTCTCTTCACAGAATTGGTAGCCACGCGAATGCTGCTAGTGAATCTCATCAAGCCCCTCATCCTGGGTGAAAAGGTATCGCCAACGTGGATCACCGAAGCGATGACGATGGTTCGCAAAGAGAAGCACAAGGCCGCTCAAGACGTGATGCAACAGTACACGCAGAATGCTGGAAGGAGCGCTAACGATGGCAACGCAATGGGGTAGAAAAGAGACGATCCTTTGGCCGCCGCACGCTCCGGTCATCAGCTACACGGCCATCGCAACGGCCCTGCTTTGCACGGTGCTGTTTGTCTGGCAGCGGCTTCATTTCTCGCTGTCTCCGTTGCAGCAGTCTTACATCACCGAGTACATCCGCGCCCGGGTTGGAGCCGCCGTCCATACGCATAGCTCCTACCGGCTCCTGTATCTCGGCGGCGGCAGGCCCAAGCCGCGTCTCGCTCTGCCGGTAGACTTCGCCGGAGGGCAGATGACGCTCCCAGACGGCAAAGTCGTTCCGTTCACACTGTCGGAGTTGGCACAGACGCAGGGCTACCGTTTTCCATTTCGTGGGCCTAGCCAAAAGCTCTCGGATGCCGCAATGAATCATTGGCTACGCTATGCCGTCTTCGACGGCAAGGGGCTGCTCGGCGTCTTCATTATCAGCTTTATCGAAGGTGGTGTTTGCCTGCTGGCGATGCTCTGGTTTGCCATTCCAAAAGACATCCAGCGGTTCCGGCAGATGAAGTACGGGCGCGTTCTGCGCGGCCCACTCATGCTCTCGCCGAAGGAATTCAACAAGGTACAGAAGGGTGATGGCATCGGCTTCAAGACCACGGAATCAGACAAAATGATGCGGATTCCGTTGCGGAAAGAGGCACAGCACCTTCAGCTCATGGGCGATACCGGAGTGGGAAAAACGCAATTAATAATGCAATGCCTTCGCCAGATTCGCCAGCGGGGAGACTCAGCGATCGTCTACGATCCCGCGTGCGAGTACATCCAGAGATTCTACGACGCTGGACGCGGGGACATCGTTCTCAATCCGCTCGACACCCGCTGCCCCTACTGGGGACCGGCGCAGGAGATGGAGTCGAATGCCGAGGCTGATGCTATTGCGGCTTCGCTCTATCAACCGGCCACTGCCGACAAAGATGAGTTCTTTCATCAGACGCCCGCGCAAATCTTTGCGCACCTGCTGAAGCTGGGGCCGACACCGCATCAGCTTGCCGAATGGATGGCGAACGACACGGAGTTGATGAAGCGGGTAGAAGGAACCGAAATGGCCTTCTATATAGATAGGAAGGCAGGCCCGCAGCGCGCCGGTGTCCTTTCGTCCCTTGGCCTGGTCGCTAAATGTTTCCGGCTTTTACCACAAAAGGATGAGAAGCGGCCCGTCTGGAATGCACGGACATGGGCCAAGACGCGCAAGGGTTGGATCTTCATTACGTCGCGTCCGCCCGAGCGGGAAACGCTCCGTCCCTTGCATTCGCTGTGGATAGATTTGCTCGTCATGCGGTTGCTCACCGCGCCGCAGCCTGGGCAGAAACCCGTCTGGTTTGTGATCGACGAGCTGGCGAGCTTGCAGAAGCTCCCGCAGCTCCACACGGCTATCACCGAAAACAGAAAGTCGAAAAATCCGTTGGTGTTGGGCTTCCAGGGCAAGGCCCAGCTTGAGGTCATCTACGGCCACCTCGCCGAGGTCATGCTTTCCCAGCCCGCCACCAAAATCTTCATGAAGACCGCGGAGCCCAAAGCCGCCGAATGGATATCGGAGGCCATCGGAAAGGTCGAAATCGAACGGCTCAAAGAGACGAAGTTCGATGGCTCAAGATCAGGCAAGAACTTCACCGTGGAACGCCAGATAGAGCCTCTTGTGATGGGTTCGGAGATCACGGGGCTCGATGATCGCCATGCTTATTTGAAATTGGGCAACAATGTGGCCAGGTTCGCATTTGACTACATGGACCTGCCAACGCCAACACCGGGATTCCTGCCCCGTAGGTCCCCGGACGGCGAGATGAGCTTCGATCCCGATACGCTGAAGCCCCGCTCTCCGAAGACTTCCGCGCCCGAAGGGCAACCGGAACCGGAGAATGCTGCGAACGCAGCAGGGGAGATGGCGAACGATGCGCCTCTGGCCCTAGAGAAGAGTCCCATTCCGTGGCCCAAGCAAGATGGGAATGAGTCTACTCGTGCCGGCGAAGTGAGCCTGCCCGCGCCTGACCCTACTCCCATCGTGGTTGCTGATGCCAACACCGAACAGGAAGAGGTGCATGGTCCTGAATACATCCGGGAGATGTAGCGATGATGACTATTCCGAAGGCGCTCAGTTCAGGACAGGCTCAGACGTATCACAAGCTGGAGTACACCTCCGCCGCTCAGAGCTATTACAAACAGGGAGACGAGGTAAAGGGCGAGTGGCAGGGGCGGCTCGCAACCTCGTTGGGACTCTCTGGCGAGGTGACCGCTCAGGAGTTTTCCCGTCTGTCGGAGGGGCAGCACCCGCAAACCAAGGCACAGATGGTTCGGCATCGAGAAGCCGTGGAGTACCAGACGGCCAGCGGCAAGACCGTAAAAGCCGTAGAGCATCGTGCTGGCTGGGATGCGACCTTTTCCGCGCCGAAGTCCGTTTCGTTGATTGCCCTGGTCGGAGGGGATGACCGGGTTCGTGCGGCCCACGCCGCCGCTGTAACGGTAGCACTGGATGAGTTGGAGAAGTACACGCACGCTCGGATCGGCGGCAACAACCCTGCCGAGAATACCGGGAAGTTCATCGCGGCGAAGTTTGAACACGATACCGCCCGGCCCGTCGATGGCTACGCCGCGCCGCAGCTCCATACCCATGCCGTCATCTTCAATGTCACCGAGCAATCCGATGGTTCGACAAGGGCTCTTCAGGAACGGCCGTTCTTTGAAAGCAAGCAATTCGCCACGGCTGTCTACCAGTCCGAGTTGATGTATCGGTTGCGAGATCTCGGCTATGAAATCGAGCCCGGAAAGAGCGGAGCACCTGAGGTCAAGGGGTTTAGTCAGTCCTATCTCGACGCATCGAGCCTGCGGTCACAACAGATTAAAGATGAGATGGAAAGGAGTGGCGTTAGCGGCCCGAGAGCCGCGCAGATCGCGGCGCACTCCACACGCGACAAGAAGCTGACCCTCACGCGAGAAGAGGTCCGGGAGGCCCATCGCAACGTCGCCGCCCAGTTTGGCAACCAGCCGCGACAAGTCGTGCAGGAGGCTCGCGAACGTGCCCAGACGCAGGAGCGTAATCCAGACCGAGCGACTCGCGCGAAGGAAGCCATCACCTATGCGCGGGACAGTCTCTTTGAGCGCGAGGCCGTCGCAGATGAACGGCTCATCTTCCGGGATGCGCTGCGGCGTGGCATGGGAGAGACGACTTATGCCGAGGTTCGCGCCGATTTCGAAGCAAGGCGCCAGCGTGGTGAACTCCGCTCTGTCGAGACCGCCAAATACGCTTCGGGACGCAGTTTCACTACACCGGAAACGATCGCCGCGGAACGCGCCAACATTGCTCATGTTGTTGCGGGATGGAATGCCGTCCAACCGATCATGAGTGCCGAGTTGGCACAGGATCAAGCGTGTTCGCGGGACTTCCTGAACGACACCCAGCGCCGCGTGATCGAGGAAGTTCTCAATTCCACCGACCGCATTCATGGCTTGCAGGGACGCGCGGGAAGTGGGAAGACGACCGTGCTGGCTTCGATCCGTGAAGGCGCAGAAAAGAGCGGCTACACCGTTGAGGGTTTTGCCCCAACTTCCCGAGCATCGGCGCAGCTTCGCGAGGTCGGAATCGACGCTACAACCTTACAGAGCTTTCTTGCGCGCGGCGACAACCAGCCCAGCGCGAGCCCTGAATTTCGGCGCCTATACATGCTGGACGAGTCGAGTCTCGCCAGCACACGGCAGATGCGAGCTTTCCTCGACAAGCTGAATACCAATGACCGCGTATTGGTGATCGGCGACACTAGCCAGCATCAGGGCGTGGAGGCCGGAAAGCCCTTCGAGCAGATGCAAGATGCCGGGATGCGCACCTCGCAACTTGACCACATCATGAGGCAGAAGGACCCTGAATTGCTGAAAGCCGTCGAGGAGCTTGCGAAAAACAACACGCAGCAAGGCATCGATATGCTCGCCAGCCAGGGGCGTATCACAGAGATCCCCTACATGCAGGAACGCATCGCAGCTATCGCGAAAGACTATGCCGCGCAACCGGAGAACACCATCGTTGTCTCGCCCGACAACCGCAGTCGTCAACAGATCAATGAGGCGGTACGTGCCGAGCTGCTGGACAGAGGCGTTTTGGCGGCAGACGGCCAGACCTTCCGCACCCTTACCCATCGCTCCGATATGACCGGAGCCGACCGCACCTGGGCGGCGCGGTACAACGCTGGCGACGTGTTGCAATACACAACCGGTAGCAAGGCCGAAGGCATCGAGCGGGATAGTTTCGCCACCGTCCGCACCGTGGATGCCCGTGCTAATATGCTCACCGTAGAACTTGGAAACGGAACGAATGTGACGTATGACCCGCGACGGTTGCGCGGTGTCAACGTCTTTCGTGAGATTGAGCGCGAGTTCGCTACTGGCGATCGGATTCAGATGACGGCACCTAGTAAACAACTCACCCTTGCTAATCGCGAGCTTGGCACAATCACAGGAATCGAAAACAGCCGGCTGACGGTTCGCATGGATGGCAAAACCCACCGCACCGTCAGCTTCGACGCCGCACAATTCCGGCAGTTCGACCATGGCTATGCGATGACCTCACATAGCTCACAAGGACTCACGGCTAACCGTGTTCTCGCGCATTTCGACACGGACAGTTCGTATAGCCTGATTAACACACGGCTAGCCTACGTCGCAATCTCACGTTCCTCTCACGACGCCCACATCTATACGAATAATGCTGAGACTCTTGGCCGCCGATTGGCCACCGATGTTTCCAAAACGGCAGCCGTAGACTTCCGTCCGAGGAGTTCTCAGCTCGAGGTGGAAGTCGCTGTGGTGGCCTACCGCGCGCGTGATTTGAAGACGGCAACAACATGGTTGCAGGAGGAGGGACGCGTCCATGAGTACGCAAGCTCTGAGCATCGTCTCGCAGCGGTGTCTTTTGCTTACGCTGCACACCCGGGCCGAACCGTCGTTGTTGCTCCTGACGACAAAGAGCGACAAGAATTAACTCAACTCATCCGCGATGAACTCCGAGATCAAGGGACCCTTGCCACGGAGACTCGCACTGTCTCTGTCCTAGTTCGGCAGGATTTGGGCAATCCTCGTCTGGCGGCGAACTACTTGCCAAGGGACGAGATCCACTACAAATCCGGCAGCCCTGGCGAGCATGGCATTGCAGATAACAGCGTTGTCACTGTGCTGGCGGTTAATCCCAAAGCGAATACGCTGGTCATCGTGACTCGCGACGGAAGCGAGGTCTCTTATGACCCTGCGCTCCTGAAAAAACAGACCGCACAGAGCACCACGTATCGCCAGGAGCAACGAGAGATCGCTATGGGCGAGCGCATCCGATTCACGGATTGGAACCCAGAATTTAATATCCGTGCGGGAGACGTCGCGACAGTGGAGCGAATCGGAACGAACGATGGATTGTCGGTCCGTCTAGATAGCGGAAGGAGGCTGGAGTTAGATTTCAATTTAGCCAAGCATATCGAATACGGGTACGTAGTCGACAGCATAAGGGCTGCCGATGGCGAACGCATTTTTATCACTGGTGATTCGATAGAACTCGCACGACAGCAAGAGACATTTATGCGACTATCTCCGCGTATCCGCGACCTTGATCTCTTCATTTCCGACCGTCGAGAATTGATGAAATCCGTATCAAGCTTGGAAACGGCAGTGCAGTCGCCGGTTCTCTCTCAGCCCGTCGATGGCACGCTTACAGCATCCCCGCCTCAGATCGAGCCTGAAGGATATGGTATTGGACTTTAATTTCGCTACAAACTTGTAGTGATCACTTAAGCTACGTAACGCATGCAGTTAGGAGGCTTCAATGCTCTAAACTGCCTGAAAAATTGCCCATCTTTAAGCTGAGTTATAGACCACGACAATGCCAATTGTCGTGGGCAATCTTTGTGCTACGCTAATTCCGTGGAAAAAAGCCTCCAGCTCCCCTCCGGCTACCAAGAGCTCCTCAAGGAGCTTAAAGGACGCATCCGCACCGCCCAAGTCCGCGCAGGCCTCGCCGTCAGCAGGGAATTGGTCCTCCTGTATTGGTCCATCGGCAAGGATCTCAGCCAACGTTTTGCGTCGCAGGGGTGGGGAACCAAGATCAACGAGCGCCTGGCGAGCGACCTGCAGGCCGAGTTCCCCGGAGTCGAAGGCTTCAGCCCCCGGAACTTCCGTTACATGCGCGCTTTGGCCGAGGCGTGGCCGGAGGAGGCAATTTTGCAATCGCTCATTGCCAAATTGCCTTGGGGCCACAATCTGAGGGTTTTGGACCGGATCAAGGATCGTCCCACGCGAGAGTGGTACCTGCGGGCCGCCCTCGAATATGGCTGGAGTCAGGATGTCCTGGTCCTTCAGATCAAGAGCCGTTTGCACGAGAGGGAAGGGAAGTCACTCACCAACTTCCAGCGAGAGCTGCCGCCTCCAGAATCGGATATGGCGGAGAAGATCCTCAAAGACCCCTACAACTTCGACTTCCTGACGGTGACCGAGGCTGCAAAAGAGCGGGAGATCGAGCGGGGACTCCTGACCCATCTTCGCGACCTTCTCCTGGAGCTGGGCCGCGGCTTCTCGTTCGTCGGGAGCCAGGTACCCTTGACCGTGGACGGGCAGACCTTTTACATCGATCTGCTCTTCTACCACGTCCGCTTGCACCGCTATTTCGTCTTCGAATTGAAGGTGGGTGCCTTCCAGCCCGAACATGCCGGCAAACTGGGCTTCTACTTGGCTGCGGTGAACGGCACGATGCGAACGCCGGTAGAAGGGCCCAGCATCGGAGTTCTCCTATGCGAGAGCCGGAGCGGTCCCATCGTGGAATTCACTCTTGAGACCATCAATCAGCCGATCGGCGTCTCGACCTACCACGTGACCCGAGAGCTTCCGGCGCCTATGCAGGAGGAGCTGCCAACGGTTGAGGACCTCCAGGAGGTCGTCAATAAGCTCCGGTCGGAGATCGAGTCTCTGCGGAAAGGAGTGCCCGATGAGGAATAAGGCGTTCCGTGCCTACGGGAGACAGATCGTGAGGTCCTGTCAATTTGGCAATGGCCCATTGCCAAATTGGATCTTGAACACTCATCTAGCCCGTAAAACGTTTCGAAACCAGGGGATGAGTAGTCCTCGGGTCATCGTATGAGCACGTCCCTGGCCCTGATCCCTTCGGCGGACGAATCGCAGCTCGACCGCAATGCTGCATTTCGGGAGTTGCGGGCGATGGTGCTGAACTCGGTCGGCTCCGACCATTCCAAACGAAACTATGCCAAAGCGGTCGACGATCTGTTTGCGTTCTGTGCCAGCCGACCTCTCTCTCGTGCGCTGCTGATGGAATATCGTGCAGCCATGCTGGAGAAAAAGTTGAGCGCCTCGACGGTGAACGTCCGGCTCTCTGCAATCCGGAAGTTGGTAGGGGAAGCACAACGGAACGGCATTCTCGATGCGGAGCAAGCCGCGAAGATGACCGATGTACCGAACCTGCGTCAGCAGGGGACACGGTTGGGGAACTGGCTGACGCGTGACCAGGCGAAAGAACTGCTTGCCGTTCCGGATCGATCAAAGATCAAGGGCAAGCGCGATTACTGTATTCTCGCTCTTTTGGTCGGCTGCGCTCTGCGACGTCAAGAGCTGTCCACGCTAACGCTCGATGACATTCAGCTCCGCGAAGGTCGGTGGGTCATCGTGGACCTGGTTGGCAAAGGCGGCCGGGTGCGGACGGTCGCAATTCCGGTTTGGGTGAAAAACGCGATCAACGCGTGGCAGACGGTGGCCAAAATTGAAGACGGCCGGCTTCTGCGCCCGCTCTCGAAAAGCGGCCGCATCCTGCGGAAAGAGTTGGGCGATTGGGCAATCTGGAGTGTGGTCGAGGCCTCCGCGAAAGCGATCGGGATCGAGCACTTTGGGGCGCACGACCTGCGCCGCACTTGCGCGAAACTCTGCCGAAGGAGCGGCGGCGACCTGGAGCAAATCAAATTTCTCCTCGGCCATTCCTCGATCCAGACGACGGAACGTTATCTGGGCTCTGAGCAGGAGATTGTCATCGCTGTGAACGACAATCTTGGGCTGTAAGCGATGGAAGGCGCTCTGTGGCGTGCTGGATATAATACGGGCTATGGCAATCAAGGACCTTCTCGCATTACTCGACGCAGAAATTGCGACCTTGAAAGAAGCTCGCCAACTGTTGAAGGCTGACTCGACATGGAGCGCCGCTCCACGGAAAGCCGGCCGGCCTCGCAAGGCCGAAAACGCTTTGCTGACATCAGTCACGACAACCGCGAAAACGACGAAGAAGCGCAACCTGTCGCCGGAGGGCCGCGCCCGGATTGCAGAGGCAGTCAAGCGGCGTTGGGCTGCGCAGAAAAAGGCCGCGAAGTAGGCGTTCTACGGGCAATAAAACAGAAAACTCGCTTAATGAGGCCAATTAGACCGATTGGAGGGGTTGGGCAAAAATAGCCTGATTGTCATGTCGCCACCTCATTCCCAATTCTAGCCCGTTCCGTTTCCGATGGAAGTTGGCAAAATCAGTGATTTATGTCTCGGAGTCCAGTGAGAAGGCGCAACAGCTTTATCCCGCTGTCTACCGCGCTCGCAATCAGTGCATCTGTCACCGAACCGCCGGAAGGGTGGATCAGCTGATTTCGAACGTCGCGAAATTCTAAGAGGGCCTTCGCAATCTGTGGTGTAATGACTCCTCCCGTCGCCAAGTTGTTGACAGTTCGGCTCCAAACGATCGGCCTCGGCGAAGGGGAATCATTTTGATCTAGCTGAACAAGGACGCGCTCGATTTCGATGCCGATCCGGACCAGCATGATCTCTTTGTCGGTATCGAATAGCGTTCGGTTTCGCGAATCGGAGAAAAAATCGCCCCAGGGTGAGCGCTGACCCTCGGCTTCGACTTGGCGAGCACCCGCATTTGGTGTGGACTTTGGGGTCTCTTCTATTTTTGGCTGGGGCGTAGTGGCAACTTCTTCGTTCACTGCGCGCTCGACGCTTTCATCTAGTTGCTTGACCTTGCGGAAGAGAATCTTGGTCTTTCCGAATTCGAGGCTTTCGATCACCGCGCCCAGATCTTCTAGCGGCACAAATAACAGCAGAACGCCGACAAAGATCAGTGCGATCGAGGGCCAGTCCAGCGTCAGCCACGCTGGTTTGAAAGCGTGAATGGCGCCAGCAAGAATCAAAAGCCCCGCGATAAGTCGACCTTGCCACGGCCTCAGCCGCCAACCGCCACCTTTTTCGTCTTCGTCCGCCACTCAGTCCTCGCTTCCAAGCAATCCCTTCCGCCAGTTGAGCGTATTCTCGATCAGAGACTACTTCATGCCCATTGATCCGACAGATGCTGATCTTCTCGCCCCCTTTGAACAGCAAAACATCAAAGGTGACTACCGCCGATATTACAAGATAAAGAGAAACAACCTCGCTGCATCAATCCACACGTATCCAGAGCTGTGGGAGTTCTTCAATCGCCTAGACGAGCAATGGCATCGCGGACTTGAAGACCTCGAAATAGCGGTGAACGGGGATCACATGTTCCCAGTGGTTCTTTACGCCAGCGCCCACGCCAAAGTGCGGGTCAGCATGGAGCTTGCGTTCAGTTGCTGTATGGGGGAAGGAAGGTCGATATTGAGAGACGCAGTTGAAAACGTCGCTCACGCTCATCACATGCTCCGAGACCCCGCGAATATCGAGCTTTGGGTGAAGAAGGATGACGGTGAGCCGGAGAAGAAGAAATTCAAAGCGTCATTTGAGCAAGACAAGAAGAATGGCCTCTTTAGGGACATACCCCATCTGCACTCGGAGTACGCCGATCTTTCTGAGACGGGCTCGCACCCGACTTTGCAATCCCTTCAAAACCGGCTCGTCTTTCAGGAAACACCGAATTCGAGAAGTATGCTGATTCACCTTTCGGGTATTGCGGACGAACAGTCGTTTGCCCTTGAGCTATTCACTCGGCTACTGACTTGCTACGTGATGGAAGAAACCTTTTTCACCGACTTTGTAGCCCGGCTGAAACTCGATCCCCAGTTGGTCGCCATGCGAATGGATTTTTATAAATATAAGGAAGAACTGCGCCAGAAGATCATCAAGCGATATAACATACCGGCTCCGCAGCAGCAGCCGACAAAGCCGTGAGCGATATCATTATCAAGTGAAGCCCATCCCCACCGACATGTCGACCTGGACTGATCGCACAGGCCACGATCGGTTGCGATCATTCAAAGGTGATGACGGGTCGTTTTGGCTCGAACAGAACGCTACGAAGCGGTCGAAGTGGGCGGTGCTGGCTAGTGAGGGTCACGACATCGCCTGGGAGTTCGGCGCCAATCGCTCATACACCGGGCGCATGTTGGTGGATGGCGAGATCCTCACGCCCTCAGAGGCGACGAAGAAGTTCCTCAAGCCAACTGCGCGTTGAGCGCCTGTTGTGATTGGACGCGCTGGCGGTTCAAACCATCTTGTCTATCGTGTGCAGCACATGACTTGCTACGAACAGATATTCAAGCACGTCCCGCTCTGACAGCGGCGGAAAATTATGCGGCTCATGTTGGAAGGAATTGCGGAACCAACCGATTGACGAACACAGTAAGTTTTCGATCTCCCCGGTATATGCTTTCCGCCAGGTTGGATTTCCCGCCGAGAGCTGGCTAAACGGAAACTTCAGGACTCCGAATTCGATCAATTTTCGAGGGAGCGCGACCCCGCTAAACGTTCCCACAATCGCAATTCCTGAGCGATCCCGGATCTCAATCAGCCTGTTTTCTACACGCCTGAATGCCGCCGCGACGGCATCCGTCAGCTTGGCGTCGTAGAAGTATTGAGCGTAGCCCTGCAAATCGGGATGTAGGAACTTCAGCGCGGTAAGAATCTCTCGATCCGGAAGGTGCGCCGTTGGCTGGTCATTCACCTTCTGAAGGCCGGGCTCGGTGATGTGGAACCACCCATTGCCGGACATGCTGGCGATGTAGAAATTCTGCTCAAGGTAAAACCACGGCTGCACAAGAAGGTGCTCGACCACCGCCCATTTCTCGTCATCCGGAAAGCCAGTCGCGACAGCGTGTGGGTCTGCACAGCCGGCACTTCGGTTGAGGATATTTTGCTTACAGAATTGCTCGGGCTGGGCCTTGTGGTCGAGGTAAATCGTCTTGAACCGCTTGAGAAGCAGCAGCGCCTGCGTTTCAATGGGGAGCTTTTTGAGCTCTGCCAAATCGCGAGCGTAAGTCGAAATGAAAAATGGTTCTGGCCTAATCATTCACGATCCCTCGTCCCGACAAATGGCTCACTTGATTGCGAGGTCATGTCAAGTCGATACAAGGCTTCAGTATAGAAGAGCGGCGGGACGAACAGTTCGAGCGCAAGGAACAGGTGGCATCGCCGCCGCCTGCCCAGCAACTTAAAAACCTTCTTGCTCGCGTACTATTGTGGGCATGGATACCAAGACCGAATTGGAGATGCATCGGGCGCAGGAAATGCATCAATTCATTACCGATCGGCTTGCTGGAAAATATCCGGACGATGATCGGCGGACTCTCTTCGCAGCATTCCTATCGCTTGCCCAGTCTCACCACGAGGCCATTCTTGTTCTCGCCAGCCGTGAGCGTCTGATCGGTTCAGCTTTTGCGCTTTTCCGCCCAATGGTCGAAGTCGCCTACCGGGGGTTGTTCGCTGCATTCCTTGCGACAGATCCACAGGTGGAGACCATCAAGAACGGTGGGGAGCCATATGGGCATTTCAACAAACTTGCTGCTGCCCTCGATGTTGCCTTCAAGACAGATGAACTTTTCACTCAATATGCCGGCCAATCCTGGAAGATGCTGAACGGCTACACACATGGCGGCCTGGAGCAGCTTGCGAGGCGCATTGATTCACAAGGAGCGCTCGGCGACCATTTTGAGGCTGAAGAGATTCAGAGCCTACTAGCCAGTTCTACGGCACTTTTGACCCGTACTGTAATTCCATTTCTAAACGTGATGCAACGAGATCATGCGGCCGACGCTGTTAGCTTGAAATACATTGAGCTATATCCCATTCCGGCCCGCGAAAAATGAAGGGCGTGGAGCGAGCCGGGCTTGATACCGGCTGACGACAAGCTGTCAATTCAGCAATTACCCACGGGCACGGTGACTGCCGTGGAAACGTCCAAGTGTGTTGCTTTCCTAATGATGTGGCGCACTTCTGTGCTCACTATTTGGCATAACGACAGCAAATTTGCGGAGAGAATGAGTGGCCCCGGCATATTCTTGTCGTCAGAGGCCTTTTCGGGGTAGGTTAGGGCGCGTCAGGAACGATGGTGTGCCAGATAATCCGAACAACAATGTGCCAAATAATTAGCAAAACGACAGATCAGGCTTGCTTCCTGCGGCGCCCGGGATTCGGAACGGCAATAGGCGTGATTTTTAAGTATTCAGTCGCGTCTGCCGGGCTGGTATCAATGCTGCGTTCGATCGCCATCAACGTCTCAATCTTGTCCTTCGCAAAACGAACAGCTTCTGCCAAGGTGTTGAAGGTGTAGAGATCTGCCTGGCCGCCGGCGACTGAATAGAAAAACGAGTCGTCCGAATCGAAGGCGCTTCGGGTTCTCTCTTCAAAGGTATCGCCCACAAGCGCAGCAATCGATCCCCCACGCGCGAGTATCTCCATGCCGGGGAATTGCCGAGTCTCGGTAACTGGCACGATGATGACCCGTTTCATCGCAACCTCTGGCCTTCAGAATATACGGAATAGAGGTAGTGGGCACCACACCAAACGTCCAAAATCGTACGCTCAGGAACCGGAGTGATCTCTCGGTCCATATTTACGTCTTGGCCTCGGCAGGCTTGGTTTCCTTGCATCAGCTTTAGACGTAGAGATTGCTTGGGCAGTCGTTCTTCGGGCGGATCTTGCGTGCGGGATTGGGGCGCGCAGAGGCCGGCGGAGCGGAGACGTTCGTAAACGCTGGCCGAGCTCCCGGTACCAATCGCGATACAGTTTCCGCCACCTCAAAACCGTTTGCGTCCCGCCCGACGGGCATATGATTGGTGTGGATAGACCCAGCTATTTTCATCTCCTCTGGCGCGGAGCGCAGCTTAATAGAGCTGCGTGGCTCTAGGCTACTGCGCAGTGAATCGGCTCGGGCATTGTTAGTCTGGGCGGCGGGCATAACATGTTTCTTCGGCAGGAGCAGGGGATGCTCCTTGAACAGTTCGGGCGGCGCGACCCGTTGATTGCCGATATCTATGTCGGCGGCCTACGAGCGTTCGCGGACGAAACCAACCCGTATCGCTTTCAACTGGCGGCTCACGCCTTCCGCGAGTTGATCGCCCATTGTCTCAGGATGACCGGCGGAAGGGCGGTGTTCGGAGACGGGATGAAACAGCGCCTCGTCCCGGTGAAGAATGCGTTCTTCGCGCTGAAAAAGGCCAGTCAGCTGGCGCCCGATCCAACCGGCCGTCCATCGGGCGTCTCGGACACCCTGATCGGAGCACTCAACGATTTCTTTGACTGGTCGGATAACAATCGGGCAGAGAACCGGAAGAAGACAGCTCTGCTGCTGACACAACTGGCTGGGCCAGGTCCGGCGCTGCCTTCCGATGTGGTAGCAGACGAAATCTCCGAATGGATGGACTCGGATGGATACTTCAAATCGGTAGCACACAGTGGGCAAAGCGCCGAACGAGACGAGTTCGTCGGCAAGCTGTTTGCCGTAGAGGACATTTTGCTACGACGGATGCAACCCCGTCCGGTCAGTGATTTGGACGAGATCGATGCATTGCTAGCGGAGGGCGAAAATGCCGACTGACGCACAGGTGGATAAGGCCCTCGAACTCATCCAAAAGAGTGGTGGGAACTACGAGTATTTCTTTGAGAAGCTATCCAGCCCCTCATGGATCGAGCCGCTCGCCAAGCGCGGGCGCTTCGATCACCCACCTGGCATCGAGCGTATCGGGAACATGTATCGCTTCCCTCCCTGGCCGGAGGGGGAGTATCTGTTGCGCATGGCGGACGTTGCACCGGAGGAGGTGGCCGCGGCAATCAAGCCTGTTTGCTTTGCGAGCGACAACCATATCGTTCATCGGTTGCTGGTCGAGACTGCTGGCAAGCTGCGGCCGGCACTGGCGAGAGACCTTGCCCTCCGGGAAGCCGCGTGGGTTCGGGGACAAGACTCATTGATACCGCTGTATCCCGAAAAGGCGGCGGCGCTAGTGGAGCATCTGGCAACGGGGGGAGAACCGGGGACTGCGCTCGAACTCGCGTCCGCAATCCTGGAGGTCCGCGAGCCCAAAGACACGCGGAAGGGTACGCCGAGCGAAGCCGAAGACGGCCGCACCATTGATTGGAAACCCGCACCCGATCCGGAAGCGAAGTTAGAACCCGTCTGGTCGCAACTATTTCTGAGGACGGTCACCGAACCTTTATCGTTGTCAATTCCAGTCGGTTTTCTGGCTGCGCTCGCAGAAAATCTCAATCGCGCTGTCACCATCCACAGCAGCAATCGACAGGATAAGTCGGATGACTACTCGACGATCTGGCGCCCGCATCTTGAACATAGTTCTCATTACGAAGCGCTGAATGAAACGGTGAGCGCGCTCATCGGGGCTATCAAGTTTCTTTGCAGTCAACCGGCGGACCACACGCGGCAAATCCTGCGCGCGCTGGAGCCCTACACCTGGCCGATCTTTGACCGGATGCGAGCCTTCACGCTCCTTCATGGGACCCATGCCGACCCGGATTTGGTAGCGCGATTCCTTAACGAACCGCATAGGTATGCACGCGCCTCAGGGAATCCTGAGTTCACGGAACTCTTGAAGAAGCAAGCACCGGCGCTACCAAAGGATGTGTTGGCAGAGATACTCGAACGGATCGACCGGGGTCCGGACCCCGCATCGTACGCATACCATCTGCAGCATCGGGTTCCTCCCGAAAATGTTGAATTGGAAACGACCGTTATCATCGAACGCTGGCAACTGAACTGGTTGCATCCGCTGGCGGCGGTGCTCGATGTGGCACACGCACGCGAACTCAATCGACTACTTGAAAAGTACGAAGCGCCGCGGCCCCGCTTCCGCAGCGGGGGCGTGCGGCAACTGCAGGATCATAGCCCCACCGATCTTGAGTCCTTCCGGGGAATGGCTACTGAAGCATTGGTGAAGTACCTGAAGGAGTGGACACCGCCCTCCACGGGACAGCCCTTCGAGCAACCTTCGCGCGCCGGGGTAGCCAATACCCTGCGGGAATGGGTGGCGGACGATCCGCAACACGCAAGCGACGTGTTAGAGAGTTTTTTGACGACCGAGCTCGACCCGGCGTATGTGACCGGGCTGCTCGATGCCTTTGCGGGCGCTCTCAAAACGGAGAAACCCTTCGACGTATATGCGGTGGCAAGGGCGGCGCAGTGGGTAGCGGGAAATACTGATGCTCTTATGGAGGTGGACCGCGAGGGTTGGAACCGGGAGGCCACCTGGAATTGGGCGCACATGTCGGCGGCGCGCTTTTTGTCGGACCTGTTTCTTGAGGAGAAGCGCCTGGATCTTACGCGGGCGGATGAACTGTTTCCCTCTGCCTACGCCGTCTGCTTCCTGCCGCGGCCGACCGTCGAAGACGAGGCCGAATATAAGAAAGAGCCCAGCCGCTATACCTCGTTTGCCCTGAATACCCCTCGCCCCGTCGGTGTGGAAGCCATGATTCGCTATGGGCGGTGGATCAAGCTTGCGGCACCCGAGGCAGAATTTACGCAGGCACGACTCGCTCCGGTCTTCGCGATCCTGGAGCAGAAGCTCGACGCCGCGCAGGAGCCTTCCGCTGCTGTTCGGGAGATGTTCGGGATGCAATTCCGCACCGTGGCATGGCTGGGCCTTGAGTGGTTTCTGTCAGTCATTCCGAAGCTGTTTCCCGGCAAAGACGGAACAAAAGAAGAGAAGACACTCGATCGGTTCGCCTGGAGCTCCTATCTCCAATACTCTGGGCCGGTTGGCGAAACGCTGCCCGCGACGCGAAAGCGCTACCTGATGGCGATCAAGGCATTGCCGAAAGGAGATGCCACTGTCGGCGAGAACGACCGGACGCTGGCGAGTCACCTCATGCAGTACTACGCGCACGGGGTCATTGAACTCGATGACGAGTTACTGGTTCAATTTTTCGCTTCGGCAAGCATCAAGCTTCGGGCCCAGGCCGTTGGCGACATCGGCTGGAACCTGATCCATGAGGGCGCGGTTCTCTCACCTGAGATTCAGGCGCGGTTCATGCGCCTCTGGGAGAGCCGGATGGAGTTGCTCAAGACCGGCTCGAAAGAAGAAGCTGAGGAGTTGGCGACCTTCGGCTGGTGGCTGGCCTGCAGCAAGTTTCCCGACGACTGGGCCATCGAACAAGCGCTGCCGATCCTAGAGCGGGTGCGGTCATTGCGCCCCGATTTTGCAGTGGTTGAAGCTCTCGATAGGCTGTCTCCCAAGTATCCCTATGAGGCAGTCCGGGTCGTGCATGTGCTCTTTGAAGAGGACCGGGACGGCTGGGCTATTCACGGTTGGAACCAACATCTGGACAGTATTCTGAAGGAAGCCTTGCGCGATGGCGAGATGGCGCGGAAGGAAGCCGAAGAAATGATTGAATTGCTTGTTTCGCGCGGATTCCGAGGATACCGGAATCTCCGCACGAGCGACGAAAGGTAGAACTGCCTTCCTTGTCGAGAACTGTCAAGCGACCGTGTCTGCGAAACATTCGCAATAGATTCATCGCAAACGCGCTTGCCCTAAATTCAGGATCACTGACAGCAAGCCGGCATCCCAGTACTGACCTCCGATTGATGAAGGTGCGGGGTTTCATTTCGGTCTACGCTGGTGGCGCGGGCCTTTAGCTGCCCTCACTTTCGTCGGGGGCGTCGCTGTCTGCCTCGTGTTTTCTGACGTAAGTGGCTGGGGGTCGATATTTAGATACGTACATTGCGCCACGCTTTGCCCCAGTCCGAGGCGGTAGGTTCTTACAATTCTATGGTTCGGGGCATCATAAGTCATGCCTTCTACGAGGCAGGCTTCAGCGACGCCCGGGTCGTAATCGTGCAGCCGCGCGAAATTCTTCCTTGTCCAGATAAGGATCGCCCTGTGTAGGGCGCGGCTGTCTTTGAAACTGTCATCTTTCTTTCGCTCCAATCCCAAGACGTTGAGGCAAAAGCCGAGGATCCTTGCTCCTTTGTAATTTGGAAAATGGTTCATCTCTGCGACTTCTTTGTACAGAAGTCGGCAAACCAAAGACTTGATAACACTACCTGCTTGCCCCTCAAGGTTTCCGAAGTTAAACAACTCGACCCAGAGCAGATTGTGTTGAATCCACCAGCAAAGGTCGCGTGGGGAACTCACGGCAGACGCTTTAAAGATTATTTCGTAGGTCAGGTTGGCGATGTGGTCGTAGATACTCTTGGATTGAATCGGTATCTTCTCTTTGTTTCGTGTCCTCAACCCAACAGGAACATCTTTTTTTTCTAAGACAATTACTGTCTCTTTGATGAATTCTACAACTGTTCGGAGACGGTCCAAGACGTCATCATTCCAGTTACTGTTCGCCATCCCGTTGAGCCTGTAAAGATCAAATGGCGCGTTCTCGATGTTCTTTAGCGCTCCGTACAATACGTAAGAGTGGCTGCTTTTCCCTCTCTCGATGTAGTCGCGAAAGGTCATGAGGACCACGCGGCAATAGGCCTCCCACTGCTCGCTATCCCATTTAGATCTGCTCCCGAAGTCGGTATCAAGTAACGTGCCGATAGATTCGACCATTTCGTAATTGGAGAATATGGCCTGGCAGAGGGGCCTATAGTGGCCAATCAATCCCGACTCGTAGCCCGCAGTTTCATGGTAGATAAATGAGTTCTTGTTCTCCAGCGCCTCATTGACAATATTGTTGGCGAAAGTTTGGATCTGGATGCCGTACTTCTTTAGCTCTCCCATCTCACCGAAAAACGCCCACGCGGTGCCGGGCGACGACTCGACAATGGCTCGGCAGAATCGCTTGTCTGCGATGAGGGACAGGATGTCGTTTGCAAAAGCCTCCACCTTTGAGGGCTTTCTCTTGTTTCTAGCGGAAGCGGGGAGATGGTGCCGGAATGCATCTCTATCTGTTGCGTGAAACACGAGCGTCTTTGCCGAGCGTATCAACTCATCAGCAACGACAGCTAGCTCCGTCGGAGAGCCTTTCACTATTACTCTGAAAAGGGTCTCGGCATAGCGCTTAGTGTTCCATTTGCTGAAGATTGCCGGTTTGATGAAGGCGAAGATCACCCAAACCAAGAAGGTCAAGAGATAAAGTCCTGCAAGGAGTGCCTGCCACAATGCCGGAGTGATGAAGCTGACTTTGGGAACGAGCCAACTTTGAGCGCGCCAAAGATCTGTTAAGAGCGTGAGTAACCCAATTGCGGCGACGATTGCGAAAGTGAGTCCTTGGAGAGGGATTGGGGCGGATCGGATACGGAAACGGTAGCGTACGTCTGCGATAGTCCAAGCCAGCACCATAAGCGCAAGGCCTGCAAGAAACTCGGCAAAACCGAAGAATTTCGGCGCGCCCGTTTCGAGAGGGACGAAGGAGACCCGTATGGCGAATTGATCCACTGTCAAGCGGCCTCCATCTATGCACTGGGCAGGTTCAGAGCAATCATATAACTCCGCTGCGGACACTTCGCTCGGCGTTGACTCTGTCCTTTCCCTCAAATTACTAACGGTAAGCGCCGATACCGCCAGGAACGATTCTCAGCTGACGCAATTGTGCAAACCCAGCAACGCTGACACTGAGGCGATCTGGCTGTACTCGACCTCACAGCCTCCATCTTGACAACAAATGATGGAAGAGGCGAGAGTTCTCGCCTCTTCCACGGAGCCGGCGACTACTCGTCGCCGGCTCCGTCTGCGGGATCGTCAGCGGTCTCGATCTTCGAGAGCCGCTTCATGCTGGTGGCGTGGATCTCCGCGATCCGGTGTTTGAAGGTAGTGCCCTCAATCTCATCCTCGACCTCGCGATACCGCAAGGTGCCTTCAAGGGTGACGAGCTGCCCTTTCTGAAGAGTCTTGGCGAACTTCGAGAGATTCCTCCAGGCATAGACTCGGTGCCATTCGGTGCGGGTTTCGTAGTCGCCTTTGTCGTTCTTCCAGCTCTCCTGGGTTGCGATGTTGAGGACGACGTACTCTTTGTTGTTCTGAGCGGTTTTGGCTTCTGCGTTCTGTCCGAGGCGGCCGATGAGGGTTACTTTGTTGAACATTTTTGTTTGGCTCCGTTTCTTTTGGTTTGTCCGCTGTCTGCGGTACATGCTTGCCCGGAGGGTGTGCCGTCGCGACCCACTCCCAAGGCGACTGGACAGAATCTGCGGAAAGGGACCCCAGCTCGCCTGGGGCAAGGAGTCCGCACCTTTTGAGAGGCGCGTAGTGGATTCTGGGAAGGAGAGCGTGCGTCCGAAGGGCGGGGGTGCTTTGAGCGCGGCACGCTGAACGCAGACAGAAAGGCAAACCGGAAGGGAGCCGGCCTGTTCAACGGCATTCCCTCATGGCGCGAGTAGCAAAAGCCAACTCAAAAACTAGAAGAGTCAATCACGATGCAATAGGGAAGAGACAACGGGACTCGAAGCACCGATGCTATCGCTCAACCCATCTCCTCGCCTTCTCCCTAGTTCTGCGGATGTAGGCAGCTCTCTTGGAAGGGCTGGGATCGCGGGATAGATAGTCGTCTTCAAGGGCGCGTTCGATCCGGTCTTCGGTCATGCCATTGGCGAAAGCCGCGACACAGAACGCTATGTCTGCGGCGGCGGGCCGGTCCTGGTACTTGGTGGAGGTACGGAAGCGTTCGAGAGACAGATTCGATAACCTCGGTCCCCGTTGGGGAGAAAGAGACGCCTGTATGCGTCGTGCTTCTCGTTCCTGTTCTCGCTCTTCATAGAGCTTTGTGATTTCCTGCGTGAAGACCTCTGCTGTCGGATACTGCTCGCCGCTGTGACTCTTGAGCCGAACGAAAGGGAAGAGACCATCCTCCCTGCGGTATTTAGGTTTGCAGTTGGTGAAGCCGGGGAGTCGCCCAAACCGCCTCCAGTCCGCCGCGCTTGGGTCGGCATCGTAGCGGGTTGCAAGGGTCTGCGCGGCGAAGGTTGAGAGGAGTTTTGAAAATACTCTCGGGTGTTTAAGCCACGCTTGGAAGTTCCCGGCGCTGGTCTCGACGACGGCGCACGGAGTGAAGCCGTCCGCCGAGAGCCTCGCGAGCGAGGTCTCGGCGAGGTCGTCAAGCGTGGTGAAGCGGTGCTCGCCCGATGGCCGGATGTAGATATGCGAGCCTCGAGCATTGCGGTACTTGAGCAGCGCAAGCCGGTCGAGTACCGCCGCGGCTGGAATGCCGGAGAGACCGGGAAGCATTCCGCGATCACTTAGGACTCCGACATCGTAGAGCGGCGCCTCAATCGCCGTGAGCATATTGCGAACTGCGGATTCGGTCTTGTCCATCGAGGTCACCCTTCAAATTTGCTTCACCGTGGGAGGGGTGCAGGGGAGGGAACGAGGCTGTTACGAAACTCCTGATCGGGCGAAATTCTCGCTGGCGCAGCATTCCAATTGATCGGGGGCCGAAGCCAAGAGAGGAAATTGAACGACCCCGGGTAAATCGACGTTGCGATGGCAACTTTTTGGTTGCGAACCACGAACGTCACACTGGATGTGTGACTTGGCCTGTAAGCAGCACTCCAGCCGACAACATCCCAGTTGTCCACCAACCAGGCGTTGAGCCTCTCGGATATTTCGTTGAATCATCGGAATTAGACGCTACAGAACAGCGAATTCCCCATTTCCCGCTTGACAACTACTAAGTCATCTATGTATTAAGATGTCTTAGTATGCGAAGAGCCGATTCATTGCAGGGTTCACTCGATTTGCTGGTGCTGAAGATTCTCTCTCGGCGGCCCAAGTTGCATGGGTACGCCATCATGACTGCCATCAAGGACTTCTCCGGCGAAGTGTTGAACGCTGAAGAAGGCTCGCTGTATCCCGCGCTACACCGCATGGAAGAAGCAGGTTGGATTTGCGGGGAGTGGATGACGAAGCAGAGTGGGCGGCGGATGCGGGTGTATCAACTGACAGCGGCCGGTAAGAAGCAACTGGCGGAAGAAGAGACACGCTGGCAGACGGTGAGTTTGGCTATCAACAGGGTGCTTCGGGAGGCTTGATATGTCGTTGTGGAAACGCGTTGCGAATGTCTTTCGCGGAGACGTTTTGAATCACGAGATCGATGAAGAATTCGAGTCGCATATAGCGGAGGCTGTCGAAGCGGGTAGGGACCCTGGCGAGGCACGAAGAGCATTCGGCTCGCCGCTGCGGCAGCGGGAAGCAAGCCGCGATACGCGCGTTGTGGCCTGGCTGGATGCCTTGCGCGCGGACGTAATTTTCGGATTTCGACAACTGAAGCGGAACAAGGTCACATCTGCAGCCGCGGTGCTGTCCTTGGCTCTGGCGATGGGGGCTTGTACTTCGGCATTTCGATTGATAGACGCTGTGCTCTTGCGCCCGTTGCCTGTGGTGGAACCGCAGCGCTTATATTCCATCGCGTTCTCTGGACCGTCGCTCACCGCCAAGGCGCACACATGGGATAGCTGCTCGTATCCGATGTTCGAAAAGATGCGTGCTGCGGTCAGAGAGGATGCCGAGTTGATTGCGATGTCGTACTCGGAACAGACGGACCTGACCTTTGCATCGGATCAGGATATGGAGAAGGCGTACCGGCAATTTGTATCTGGCCGGATGTTTGGGAACTTCGGCATAGAGCCTGCATTGGGGCGCCTGTTGACAGAAGACGATGATCGGGAGCCTGGGCAGAGTCCTGTGGCGGTGATTTCGTACGACTATTGGGAGCATCGGTTCGCGCGCGATCCGAAGGTCGTGGGCAGCACATTTCGCATAGGAAATGATCTCTACGAGATCGTGGGAGTGGCAGGAAAGGGCTTCACCGGGACGGAACCGGGAACGATCACGGATATCTTCGTTCCTACCATGATGAAAGGCCGTTCCATTCACAACGTGAATTCGTTCTGGTTCCGAACCTTTGTGCGGATCAAGCCGGGCACGGCAATCGGACCCTTGCGGGACAAATTGCAAGCCCTGTACGTCGCCATGGAGTTAGAGCGATCGAAAGGGTGGACGAATCCTCCCAAAGCCTTAAGTGACGCGATTCCAAAGACAAGACTCTTGCTTGTGACTGCGGCCGAGGGTGTCTCTGGGATGCAACAGGACTACCGAACCGCGCTGGCCACCCTCGGCATATTGGTGCTCCTCGTGCTGTTGATTGCGTGTGTGAATGTGGCCAATCTGATGACGGCGCTAGCGGCAGCCAGGGCCAGAGAGATGGCGCTGCGGGTCTCGATTGGTGCGGGGCGCCTGCGCCTGGTGCAGATGGTGCTGGTCGAAAGCTCTTTGGTAGCTTCGCTCGCAGCAGCAATCGGCGGCCTGTTTGCGTGGTGGTCGGCTCCATACGTGGTGCGGATGATCAATCCGCCGGACAACCCTGCGCGGCTCGTGCTGCCGGCGGACTGGAGAGTGCTGGGATTTGGCGTGGCGCTGATCATTGGAGTGACGCTCCTGTTTGGTTTGCTGCCGGCGCTTCGCGCTTCTGCGGTGAAACCGGTGAATGCCCTGAAGGGCGGGGATGACCCACATGCGCGGCGCCAGTTGATGCATGGAATGATCGTGGGACAGGTGGCTTTCTGCTTCCTGGTCGTATTTGTGGGCGGGCTATTTGTAGCGACCTTCGACCGCTTATCGCATGTGCCCACGGGATTTTCGGCAGATCGTGTTCTGACGCTTGACACGGTGACACACAAAGGGCTTTCGCCAGTGGCATGGGAGCAGATGGCGGATCACCTGCGCTTGATGCCGGGTGTGGAGACGGTAGCCCTCGCCGGGTGGCCGCTGATGGGAGGAACACAACATAACGAACCGATATCCGTACACGACGCGCCTCCGAGCGATATTGTTGCCTATTTCCTGTCCACCTCGCCGGATTGGATGGAAGCGATGCAAATTCCTCTGCTCGAAGGCCGTAGATTTCGCACCAACGACGCGGCTCCTCAGGTCGCTATCGTCAATCAGAAATTCGCGCGGCAATATTTCGGCGGCGAGAGGGTAGTCGGGCAGCGATTCAAGACGGCCGGGTCAAAGACAGATTATGAGATTGTTGGAATGGCTGGCGACGCTGGCTATCGCGGCATCCGGGAACCGATCTTGCCCGTTGTGTATATCCCGTTTCGCTCGATGGACAAGGATGGCGCCTTCGGAGCCATCGATTCCGCAACAATCGTGGTGCGCACAAAGAATGAAAATCCTGTCGCGCTTGAGTCCGTTCTGCGTCAGGAAGTACACCGGGAGGAGACGGAGTTTCGGGTGAGCAATATTCGCACACAGCAGGAGATTCTCGATGCTCAGACCATTCGCGAACGCCTGCTCGCAATGCTGGGAATGTTCTTTGCGGGTGTGGCGCTGCTCCTGGCCGCGATTGGGCTCTACGGTGTACTGAATTACTCAGTGTTGCAACGTCGGCGCGAAATCGGCATTCGATTGGCAGTGGGTGCGCAGCGCGGAGCGATAGCGAGAATGGTGACTGGGGAAGTCTTCCTGGTGGTGATCGCCGGCGTTGCCCTGGGCGCGGCAATGGGGTTGGGTGCCGCCCGGTATATTGAGACGCTTTTCTACCATGTGAAGTCCTCCGACGCTGTGATGCTTGCGATACCTTCCGGAGCTGTTTTCTTCGTTGCATTGTTCGCAATGCTACCCGGCGTTTCGCGAGCGATGCGGATCGATCCTGCCGAGACACTGCGCTCGGAGTAGTTCCTTAGATTCATGCGTTACTCCACAGCGACCCGTGATCTGAATTTTCGGTGACAATCAGTCTTGATGAATGAGAAATCACCAATGCGCTCTTCTAGGTGGTTAGAAAATGACTTCGTGGCTGTGCGATCAGTGATTCTTGTACAGGGATAGATGAGAAGATTGTCTTGCCAAGCGGAGGTATCTCTTCTATGGGTTACATCGAGGGCGAGGGACGAAATCAAGGAACACTGTTTCCTGTGGTACTGGACGACTTTGTTCCAGTCGATCATGTATGCCGCGTGATTGACGCGTTTGTCGAAAAGCTTGTGATGTCTGACCTTGGCTTCGAGCGCGCCCAGGCCGCTGAGACAGGACGACCTGGCTACGATCCGCGCGACTTGTTGAAGCTTTATTTGTACGGTTATCTGAACCAGATCCGCTCGTCGCGGCGCTTAGAGGCCGAATGCCGTCGAAATGTCGAGTTGATGTGGCTTTTAGGACGTTTGTATCCGGATCATAAGAGCATTGCAGAGTTTCGGCGAATGCATCGCGAGGCTGTTACGGCAGCAGGAGCCGAACTTGTTCGCTTTGCACGCAGTTGCGGACTGATTCGTGGTGAGTGGATCGCCATAGACGGCTCAAAGCTTCGCGCTGTGGCCAGCATCGACAGCGCACGCGAACGGCTCGCTTTACAACGCTATCTAGACAGCATAGAGAAGGCAGATGAAGAGCAACAAACGAGCATAGATCCATCTGCTGTACAGGCCGCACTAGATAAATTGAAGCAGCATCCGGAATCCGAGGCGGGCTTCATGTTGATGCGTCAAAACACTCTACCGGCGTACAACGTGCAAACTGCGGTTGATGCGGAACATTCGTTGATAATAGCGCAAACTGTGGTTCTTGATGCGGCAGATAGCCGTTGCCTGCAACCAATGGCCGAAGCTGCAAGAATGGCACTCGGCATCGATAACTTCCAAATCGTGGCAGACGCAGGTTACTCCAACGGTGAACAGGCTGCACAGTGTGAAGCAGCAGGCATGCTGCCCCATGTCCCCGTGATGCGCACGGTAAACAACCAGGGCGACGGCACCCTGTTCGGGCGAGAGGATTTCCGCTACGAACCAGAGACTAATACCTATATCTGCCCTGGAGACAAGACGCTCCGGCGAAAGAAGATCCATCGAAAAGAGCGCTATATAGTTTATGAGGCTGCTGCCAGTGATTGCGGTACATGCTCTCTGAAACGGCGCTGCACCCAGGCTCAGAAGCGCAGTGTATCTCGACACCTGTACGAAGACGCTTTGAACCGGATGCAAGAGCGAGTGACTCCTGCAGTAATGAGACTACGCAGATGTATTGCTGAGCATCCCTTCGCAACCATCAAGTACCGCATCTTCGGACATCCACGTCTGCTGATGCGCGGGTTGTCAGGCGCACGGGTTGAAATCGGTCTGGCGACGATGGCATACAACATCAAACGCATGACGAACGTGCTCGGCGCAACCAAACTGACGGAAGCGCTTCATCGCGCCTGATAGAGCACAATAACGCGATGCATAATCTCAAGTGGTGAGAGCCTCATCGAGAGGGTCGCGTCCTTCTAAAATCTACGGAGCTGAGTTTTGTAACAGCCTCGGAACTGGCCCCGCCGCCCGATTTGAGGGCGGATGCAATACCATCCACCTTCTAAGCGAGATGAGAGGCGTACTTTTTGACACTATTGCGTCCATTTTGCGAAGAGAAAGGCTGCGAACGCAGCCCTTCGGCTCAGAGGCTTGTCCCTAGCAAAGGTGGTTCGTCCGGCTTCGCTGAGCGCAACTTGGCGCGGGGCAGACGAATCCGTGTCCACGGCAATGCTCTTCTCAGAAACTCCCGGTGCGCAGCGTCAAGCGATAGCCTCGCCTGATGCAGGTCGAAGAGAGAGAAGCAGGTCGAGCATCCACCTTTGATGCCTCCTCGTCCATCGCGTTCCGGGTTGTAACGCGGGTGCCGGTCGCATTTCGCTTTCACCCGCTCGGAAACCTTGAGTTTGTAGTTGAACTGAAACATCGTCTCCTCCTTTTGGAAAAGAGCGGGAGCCGCTGGTCTGGCTCCCGCTGCGAGTTAGGCTGCGGTTTTCTTCTTTGCTGCGGCCTTCTTCGGTGCGGATTTCGAAGCCGCTTTGATTGGCGTCGGTGTCTTCACCTTGGGTTTTTTGCTGGCCGCGTTCTTCGGTTGCGGGGATGCAAAGACAGCCTCGGCCTCTGCGAGAAAGTCGAACTCTCCTTCACGGGGGATATCGATGTGTCCGGTGAGCGCAAGACGCAGCGCGAAGCCGGTTAGCTTGTTGTCTTCGAGGCCGTCGATGGCGGAAAGCAGAATTTCCTCGGCGGTGCGCTGTTCGTTCTCGTCCTCGCCCGCGATTTGCTCGGCCAGGTCGTCAGTGAACGTGTATGGGTCAAGGTTGACGAGGGCGCGTAGAAGTACCCGAAGTTGGATTGCGGAGAAAGTGGCGGGGGCGTTTTGAATGATGCGCTCGAAGGTAGCGGTACGCGCTTTTTGCAGCTCTTCCTTACGTGCGCGTTCGGCTTCATACTCCTGCTCTCTCTGCTCTTCTTCCTGTTTGCGCATCTCGGCTCTGCGTTCCTGCTCTTCCTCGTACTCCTTCCGCTGCTGTTCGTAGTTGCGTTGACGCTCCTCGGCCTCTTCGTCCGTTTCAGCTTCGGGTGCGGGCGCGATGGTGGGGGCAGGATTGGCGGCCTGCGCCGCCGCCGCTTGTGGGTCGTGTACCGGGCAGTTGTCGTCCGTGCATACCGTGGTCGTGGTGCCGATGCGTTTGCCGTAGACGATGATTGCAGTCCTCGCGGCGGCGCATGGCGAGACTGACTCGGCATCGGGGTTTTCGATGATCGTTTCTATCTCGCGGAACTGATTGCGCTGGACGGCTCCGGGCCGCTGCTCTTTGGCGCTTCTCCATGCGTTCTCGATCTGGATGAGGCCGGGACGGGCTGCGATTTCGCGGTCGATATGCTCCGTGATCTTGGTTTGAAAGCATTTTCCGTCCAAGCATTATGTGGAATCTGAGCAACTGGCAAGTATTTTCCGCCGGATCGTTGCCGCCGCGCATCCTGGGGGAGACGAAATGGAACTTAATGGAACTCCCGTTTCGCATGACCTTCGTCGCCACCCAGAGATCATCTGTTGGCGGAATGACTTCCGAGCCGACTACAATCTGCCCGGAACATCATATTGCGGAGTTCATTCACGAATGTTGTCGTGAGGTCCCCATAAATCACCCTAATAGTCGTATCGCCCGTCACGACATTTCAAACACCACCACCAATAGGGAGGTATCAGCACTTACGTATCAAGACAAGATCGCTACCTGAGACGAGCACCCTACTATCGCCCTTACTCTGCCACTGCCGTTCACTCCGCCCGCAAAGCCACCATAGGATCAACCGACGCCGCACGTCGCGCCGGAATGAAACTCGCCAGGAACGCAATCCCAAGGAACAGCAACACGGCTAACGCCAGAGTCCCCCGGTCATGCGCCGTAACCCCATAAAGAGTCGCCGTTATCAGCTTCGTAAGCACCTGAGAAGCGATCAAGCCAATTGCAGCTCCACTCACAGCCATCACCTCGCCCTCGCGAAGGACTGCCAATAGGATGCGCCTACGTTGCGCCCCCAGCGCAATCCGCAATCCGATCTCATGCGTTCGCTGAGTCACCGTGTAAGCAATGACCCCATACAGTCCAACGAATGCCAGGCACCCTGCAAGCATTGCAAAGAACCCTAGCGCAAACATCTCAAACCGCACCAGCGACTGGTTATCATCCAGCCGTTCCTTCATCGTCTTCATGTCATAGATCGGTTGCGAAGGATCAATAGCCGCCACAACACTTCGCACCAACGGAGCCAGGATACTCGCCCTTTCCTCACTACTCAGCACAAAGGTCATATAAGTCCAATCGCGTTGAGTGTAGGGAACGTAAAACTGCGCTAACGCTTCACTTCGCGGACCAAACCGTCGACTCTCGCCAACCACCCCGATCACTGTCGGGTTCTGTTCACAAAAGAATGCGCAGTGAATCGTATGTCCCAGCGGATTCTGATTCGGCCATAATTTCTCCGCCAGATCACGGGTGACAATCACAACCGCATTACTCGTCTTCGTGTCACGCTCATTGAAGTCGCGGCCCTCAATCAATGGCGTCCCGATCGTTCTGAAGTATCCGCTGCTGATAATACGCGGGGCTGCTGTTTGCCGCCCAGTTTTGGTACCGTCCGGTTGAACAGGGAACTCCATATCAGCCCGTGTATCCAGCGGAAGCGTACTGACCGCGGCAGCGGACTTCACTCCAGGTAATTGACCTAAGCGTCCAAGAGCATTCGTATAGAACTGTGCCAACGCGGGCGTTGTCTTCTCCACCGCGTATGGCGCGCCATGCAAGGATATCGAAAAGCTCAAAACACTGCGCGTCTCATAACCCAGCGGAACCCGATTCAGATTCACTATCGTTCTCATCATCAGCCCCGCTCCAATGAGCAGTACAAAGGCCGTCGCGATTTCCCCGGCAACCAAAATCTTCCTCAGCCGCGCGCCCGACTTAGACACTCGCCAGACCCCGGCCTTCAACGCCGTTGCCGGGTCTTCATGACTCGCCTGCCAGGCGGGAATCATGCCGAACGCAAGGCCCGTCAGTGCCGCGATCAAGCCTGTAAAGATCAGTACTCCGGTATCAATCGCTGGCCGCGGAAAGTTCTCCAATGCTGCAGGCTTGAACACGTAAAGCAACTGTAACGCCAACTTCGCAAATAGAATTCCAATCGCAGCCCCCGCCAACGCAAGGGTCACCGACTCGATCAACTGTTGTCGCACCAACCGCCCTCGCGCAGCACCTAACGCAGCCCTCAAAGCAAACTCCGCCCTGCGCTGAGCAGTGCGTACCAGAGTAAGTCCAGCGATGTTTGCGCACGCGATCAGCAGCACCAACGTCACGGCCCCGCTTAGCAAAAGAAGTGAACTCCGGATAGATTTGGTTAGCTTGCCTGCAATAGGACTAAGCACTGGTATCTGATCTTCCGCCATTTTCTGATTACCATTGCGATTCTGAGCACGAGCCGTGAATTCTGCGCGCATCTGTTCTGGCGTCACGCCATCGCGCATCCGTACAATCACCCACGTCATGTATGCCCCGCCCTCGCGCAAAAAGGTATTCTCGTCAAATATCGTTGGCGTCCAGACATCAGTATTAGAGGGAAAATCCATCGTCTTCGGCATCACGCCAATCACTTTGAACGTCTGCCCATTCAGCGTGATCGTCTTACCTAACGCAGAAGTCTCACCGTGGAATTTGCTGTGCCAGAGTCGGTCGCTGATCACCGCTACCGCGTCGTTTCCCGGAACGTCGTCGCTCGCCTGAAACGCACGGCCAAGCCAAGATTTAACCCCAAGCACATCGAAGAAACGCGCGCTCGTCTCCGAGGCTTGCAGCCGTTGTGAACCATTAGATTCATAGCTGAAGTTGACACCGCCTGAGGAGTACATCGAAGCCGCCTCAATCGTCTTAAAGCTCGCAGCCTGCGCGTTGAAAGCACTCTCATAATTCTTGGAACTCATGTCGGGCGCTAGCCCATCTCTATAGAAGTTATCCAGGTCGAATACGCGGGCCGGCTCATCGAAGGGCAACTGTCGCAGAAGAGTCGCATGCACTAAGGTAAACACCGCCGTGTTCGCTCCAATTGCAAGTCCAATCGTCAATACCGCCGTAATGCTGTAAGTAGGCGAGTTGCGCAACTTTCGCACGGCGTATCGCGCGTCCGCCCAGACGCTTTCAATCGTGACCGCAGCGTCCGAACGATGCGTCCGTTCCTTGATAAGAGTCGTGTTGCCAAACCGCAGCATCGCATCGCGGCGCGCTTCCGCAAGCGTCATCCCACGCGTCACGTTATCCTCAATGCGCAGCTCAAGATGCGCGAGGATTTCGGCATTGATCTCACTCTCGACGGCGTCACGACGGAAGAGATTTTGAATACGGCGCATCAGAGACATTCAGCACCTCAAACCAACATGCTCTTAAATAAAAACGCACAAACGACTCATGCATAAGACTGAATCGCGCGAATTCCCTTCACTAGGTACTCAAAGCTCTCCTCCGCCGCAAGCAACTGCTTACGCCCCTGAGCCGTAAGCTTGTAGAACTTCGCCTTGCGATTCGTCTCCGTCATTGCCCACTCGGAGCTGATCCACCCACTCTGCTCCATTCGATGCAGCGCCGGGTAAAGAGAACCCTCTTCAACCTGCAGCAGCTCCGCAGAAGCCCGCTGAATATGCAACACAATCCCATACCCATGCAGTTCTCTCATCTGCGCAAGAGTCTTCAATACCAGTAGATCCATCGTGCCCTGCAGATCGTTCTTAGCCATTCGATACACCTGCACCGCTCAATCTGATGAACGATACGCCTAGTTGTATAGGGGTGTCAATACGCGCCGTAACTTTACTCGGAAGCCTGCTTCTCATCTTGATGAGGCCAGCTCAATGAAGGGTAATTTGCGTATTCTGAGTATGCAGGGTGGATTTCCATGACCAGTTCTTCGACGTGATACGCCTACCCTTCCCGAATCGTCCCACGGAGAGTCGTCATACTACTTCAGATCTTTACTATCGAGACGTTCTCAATCTTGTAGGACCGCGACATTTAACGTCGGCCTTACGGTTGTAATTTGCACGAGGCCCGTAGAGATCCGCCGTGTCGGGCCAGCAGGTGTTGGTACATCCGCTAGTTTGAGCAGCAGCTTTTCGTAGGCGGAAATGCCGTCCTCGACGGCGGCCTGTTCTGCCTCACCGAGCGGGATTTCCTGCAGCAAACGCAGCAAGTGTTCTTTGCCTTCCAGCAACAAAGCGGCGGTAGAGTCCTTCGGCATGTAGAAATCGCACTTCGCACAGGCCATGCGATGTGGACACTGTTCAAAGAAATCGTAGGTGCAGTAGCCGTGTCCGAGATCATAGAACTTCCACGGCTCACTTAAGGTCACGCCAGCGCGAACCGCGTCCTGGTCGATCAGGACTTCGATGGCGCGAAGGTTGCGGGCAAAGTAGCCGGCGTCGGCATACGACTTGGCCAACTTGAGCGGAGTGATCTTAGCATAGTGCTGGGTTGCGGATGGGCTGGCATGGCCAAGCCATTCCTGCAACTCGAAGAGCGTCATGGGCTCTTTCGCGTTGAAGAGTTGTGAAGCGATGGTCGAGCGCGCACGATGCGTGGTGATGTTGCCGCGAACGTCGGCGAGCGGAACGCCAGCCTTTTTGCAGAGCAGCGGGATGAGGGTCCTGTTTATGTATGTCTTGCCTATGGCCGTGTTCCGAATCAAGAAGAGGAAGGCGACGACCTCGCCAGTCTTCCAATCCGGTAGTTTTGTGCCTTGGGGACGCACCTTCTCCCATGCGGAAATGGCCTCACCAACAAGGTGGTCAACCGGCTTGGTGAACGACTTTCCGGTTTTGTTGACCGGGACATCAAGCAAACAGACGGCATCGGCGGGAAGGAGTTCGCCTGTGCCTGGCACCGTGGCATCGTCCCGCTGCCAGCGTATGCAGCCTACCCGCAGACGGAGGATCTCGTTGTTGCGAAGGCCAGCGAAGAGCCAGATGACTGCGAGCGCTCCGCACATCTGAATTGGATAGCTGGTCGGACGCGGCCGACTACGCCGCGAGGGACCTTTATACGGAAGATCTTCTGCTACGAGATTTAGACCGGCCCATACGAGCTTGGCCCAGACATCGTCGGCGATCACGCGGGGGTTGGGGCCGATCAGTGCGGTCAGACTCTTCGGGGCGGTCAGATGCCGCATGGGATCGAACCTACGCGGAATAAGTTCCCACTCCTGTAGATCGCGAAAGAGAATGCGAAGCGAGCAGATGCGATCCGCCCGGGTGCCTGGCGCCAGCATCTTACCGCGGCTCTTGACATGCACCGGATCGACGCTGCACCAATCGCCGCCATGCCACTGGCAGACAACGGAGATGAACTCGGCGGCAAGATCGCGGGTCCAGTCGGCGGGTGACAGGACTGTTGGATGCGTCTGACCGAGCCACCGCCCGACGTTGAGCAGAAAGTAATAGCTCTTTGTTCTGGAACGCTTCGCATCCACGGAGCGGTCAAACCAGATGCGACAAAGCCGGACCCACTCCGCGGGCACACCAGTGGTAAGTGCGGGGGAAGACTTCTTGTCCAAGACCGGGCGCTTAATCTCCATCGCCTCGGGTATCGTACCCATGCTGGCCAACACGCGCGAAAAGGCAACAATACACCAGCTTCCGATCCGGCGCGGTCGACGCGCAATGGTAGCCTCAAGATGTTCGACCGTCAGTTGGCCGAGGTGGGGCGAGCGGATGAACAGCAAAGCCTCAAAAGCAGTTCGCATGACGTTGTTGCGTGTGCCAGCCTTCGCATATCCCCACTCCAGGAGCAACGCCTGCACACGTTCCGCCACGGTCTTCATGTACTCGCGGCCAAACACCTTGCGGGCGAGACACGAATAGACGAGGTGGTCGCTCTTGAGGCGGTGCAGGTCGGAGAATCCACAGATCAGGTAGGCAATCGCCAGGATGTGCTGACGTCCCGCTTGCCGTCGGTCTATGGAGTCGATCCATTCCTCGGAGCTCCATCCCCAAAAGGACAGCTTGCGCTCCGCCATCTCTCGAAGAAAAAACAGCAATACGTACTTACGCTGGTTGGGGATGATGCCGGTGTAGTCCAGAGCATCGTTCAATGGCTGCACCAGTCTCTTGAGCGACGGTCCGAAATCCATCGTTCGCCCATACCGATAGAAGCGATAGGCTTCTGCGTAGCGAGTCAGCACGTCCTCTTCGTCGGCGGTTAGCGTGCTGGAGCGATCGTATCGGTCCAGATCAAGCGGCCAAACCCACGGGCCGTCGTCGGCCTTCTTCGGCTTCTCCTTTTCCGGTCCCCACTGCGCTCGCGCGCACTTCTGGACGAGTTGCTTCCGTTCTGCAGTCGTCAATGTCTCGTACCATAGGCCGATGTTGTTATGCCATGGCTTGCCATCTCTTCGTACTCTCTTCTGCTTCACTGGCCCACCTCCGACAGCATCTGTGCGCGACGGGCATGGATCTGCGCCATGCTTGCCGCGAGCTTCAGAGATAGGTCGCGGCCACTGAGATGGATATAGAGCAATGTGGTCTGCACGCTGCGATGGCCGGCGAAACTGGCGATCTCATGAATGTCCCAACCGGCGCGGGCAAGGTCGGTCAAACAGAGGTGGCGAAGAGTGTGCGTCGAGAATCGCTCAATGCCAGCCCTGCGTGCAAGCTGCAGGACGATCTTCGACCAGCTCCATATCGAAATCGGCCTGGCGTAGTTACGGCGAGACTCAGACAGAAAGAGCGGACCACGCTTCTTGCCCAACGCTCGGCGGTGTTCGAGATACCGCAAAAGCAGCTCGCCACTTGAAGCGGAGTACGGAAGAACGCGCTCGCGATGTCCCTTGGTGCTCTCCGCGCGAATCCTGAGCATGCGCCGAGCCGGGTCAATGTCGCTGCTCTCAAGGCTGCAGAGTTCTTCGCGACGCAGCCCTGCATCATAGGCAAACGCCAACATGGTCCTGTTACGAATCGACTCCTGACGTGCTGAAGCAAGAATCGAATGCCAGTCCTCTTCGTTCGGTATCCAGGGAAGCTTATGATGCCGAGCAACCATGCCACGTCCACTGCCCGTCTGCGCCGCGGGGTTGTTCGGACGTACTCCTTCCTCCATCAGATAGGCATGGAACAGGCGAACTACTGTTAATAACTGCTGAACCGTAGCGTTGGACAACTTGCTCTCGCCACCGTGCAACGCAGCGAGATAAAGACCCAAATCGCCACGGGTTGCAGAGATGGATGCGACGCAACGTACCTTCAGAAAAGCTAGATACCGCTCCAAAGCCCGTGAGTAGGCGTCCAGTGTGTTGAGAGCCAGGCCTCGATGCGACTGCAACGTGAGCCACGAGCTGGCATGAGGGTCCGCCGCAACCAGCGGGCAACGGTCCCAACGGATAGGATGGACAACGAACTCAAATGGCAAGTAGACCTCCTTCTGGAGATCAAATAAGAACAGATACGGCGGTGCGAAGGGTGTCAGGATGCGCGGCGGCAACGATCCGGCAGAAAATACTTGCGGTTGCTCAGATTCCACATAACTTACATTGATCGCCGTCAGTTACGTCCAAAAAGAGGGAAGTGTTATATCCGCTGCGGCGGGGGCAAGTGGTGCAAGCCCCTGCGGCGGAGTTGAGGGTCGCGTCTTCGCGGTCGAACGGCGCATCGGCCAGGGAGAGATAAAGGTTACTCTGTATCCAAGCGGAAAGGAACTTGGCGGGTAGCAGGTGGGCTTCGTCGTCCTTCCAATCCTTGCGCCAGCACTGCTCGAAAGCTGCGGCTTGCGACTCTTGCGGGATGCGGGCGATAAGGTTGGCGTGGCTGGCGGTGATGCGCTCCTGTGTGAACGCTTCGGCCACTTCTGGGATGAGTTGCAAGAGTGAGAGGCGAGCATAGATGTGGCTTGCGCTCTTGCCTGACTTCTCAACAAGAGCGGCCACATCGTATCCGGGCAGGTCTAGGAGACGCTGAAAGCCTTGCGCCTCTTGATAGGGGTGAACGTCCACGCGCTGCGAGTTCTCCACTAGCTGCCACTCCATCGCTTGAGCATCGGTTAGCTCCTTGATGCGGGCGGGGAGTGAAAACTGTTCGGCAAGCTGCCCGGCACGGAATCGCCTCGCACCTGCAACGATCTCAAAGCGGTTGTCCTTCGGACGAACCACGATGGGCTGAATGAGGCCACCTGTGCGGATGGACTCGGCAAGTTCCTCCAGCTTCTTCTGGTCGAACGTCTGGCGGGGGTTGGTAGGGGATTCGAAAAGCTGGTCGATGGCGATGTATTGGAATTCGCTGCTGTTCTGCATGATTGCCCTCCTTGGGCGGGTTGAAAGGTCTTGGAGATGTGGAGCGAACACGATGCCCTGTGTCCGCCCCGCAACGGACGAGGGTTTAGGCGCGTGGGGTCTGCTGCCGCTCGAAGGCTCCGGCGAAGCCCTGCAAACGCAGGTTGTTGTCCCACTCGTTGGCGAATTGCTTGTGTTGCTCGTGTAAACGGGATAGGTGAATGTTGTGGCCGCGCTCGATGGTGCGGCTCCACTGCTCTACGCCTATGTAGTCGTTTCGAAAATAGAACGGGTCAAGGTGAGGCTCATCCGCAGAGCCAAGCTCGAAACACATCTCCGGGTCGCGCATCAGGTCGCCGTTTTGTTCGCCGTAGTGGGCTACGGAAATTGCGGGAAGTCCGCTGGGGCCTGATTCGCCGGTGGCTTCGATCACAAGCGCCATATACGGCGCGTTCTCGATCTTGAGATAGAGGCTGGGATTCCAGCCTCCGGCTCTCTTGAGGATGTTGAGGAGGGTCTGCATTACGCCACCTCCGCGAGTGCTGCATCGGTGGCTTCCTCTGTGGTGGTGGGCTGCTCGGCTAGCTGCTCTTCGGTCGATTCCTGCTCGACTGCCGGGGTCTCGATTGCAGAGAGAATCAGGGCCGATGTGCGTTGAATGACTTCCAAGCTCTCGGCTAGAAGTGCCGCGTTTCCGTGGTAAAGATGGATATAGTCGGCGCTGGCGTGTCCTGCGTCCAGTCCGATGGTCTGCGAAACAACGAAGGCGATTGCCTCCGCTTCCGTCTCTCGTACCGTCTTGGTGGTAGCTGTTCTGCGCTCAGCCTTATGGAGCATTTCGTGTGCGAGTTCGTGAACTAATGTGCCGAATTCTTCCGCTGCGACCTGGCCGGGAAGGATAGCGATCCTGCCTCCATAGCTCACGCCCAAAGCGGGGGCGATGCTCTCCTTGAATTCAAGCTCGATGCCCTGGGCGAGGATGAAGTCGAGCAGGCGTTCGCGGTACTCGCCAACGTCTCCCTTGACGCGCTCTTTGAGGTCCGGAAGCTCTGCGCCTTCGGTCTGGCTCACGTCGAACACGTACACGGCGCGGAATCCTACCAATACAGGCTGATACTGGTAGGGTGTGTCTTTCTCGGCTTCTGAGTCCTTCTTGCGCTTGGTGCCCATCAAAGGGGCCAGAATACGGATGCCCTTCTGCCCCTTCTTCACCCTTCGCCCAAGCTGGTTCCACGCATACATCCCGGCTACTCTCGAAGCTGCTGGCATTTGCGAAGCACTCACACACTGCCCATGTTTCTCTGACGATTCACTATGCGCATCATCCTCAGTTTGGGCGGACGGTAACGCTAGTTCGGCGCGTTTCGTTTTCCGGGCAGCCTCGGAACCAGCTTCAGTTGCTTCTTCCCAGCGGCGATCAGCTTGTCGTTCCCGCATGGATGCTCGATGAAGAGCATTGCCGCGGCATGGCGGTGGTCGAACGACCAGTGATAGCGCTCTCCGCGCTTCTTGCCCTGCGCTCTCTGATCGACACCCAGCCAGAAGACGGCTGCCCCGATGACTCGCTACCTTCAGAAGCATCTTCGCCAGGAGGTGCATTCGGTGAGCCCACCACGCCAGGGATCTCTTCCCTGGGACAAGACCAAGCCCCAGCAGCTCCCGCAGACAGCGCAGGTGCGCTGTCGCGAGTTGCTCAGCCAGATGCTGCTCCGAACCATGAGCGGCGTAACCCCCGCAGAACAGGAGAGCGATGAGCGAGAAGATTCAAGCCATTCACATTGATCGGGAGGCCTGCGTCTATGTACGGCAGTCCTCCATGCAACAAGTCCGGACACGTCTTGAAGGGCAGCGTCGCCAGTACGACCTTCGCGAACGTGCGCAGACACTGGGCTTTCAGCGTGTCGTCGTGATCGACGAAGACCAGGGCCGCACTGGAACGGGTTCGGTCGAACGTCCCGGCTTCGGCAGATTGCTTGAGTCCGTTTGCTCCGGCAGGGTCGGCGCCGTCTTCGCTTTGGAGGCCTCGCGTCTGGCAAGGAACAACCGCGACTGGCATCACCTGATCGATCTCTGCGCGATGGCCGGGACACTCGTCATCGACCACGACGGCGTCTACGATCCCAGTCTGCTCAACGACCGGCTTCTGCTCGGTCTCAAGGGCACCATGAGCGAGTTCGAGATCAGTCTGCTGCGCCAGAGGGCGATGGAGGCGCATCGTCAGAAGGTGCGGCGCGGCATGGTGATGACGCAAGTGCCTTTGGGCTACGTCCGCACCGAAGAGGAAGGGATAGAGAAGACGCCCGACCGCCAGGTGCAGGAGGCCATCGCCGGTATCTTTCGCAAGTTCCATGAGCTGGGCAGCGTGCGTCAGGTGCTGCTCTGGTACCGCGATGAAAAGCTTCCCCTTCCCGTTCTCTCGCGTGAGTCCGGCAACCGCAAGACGGTCTGGATCGAACCCATCTACTCCAGCCTCTGCGGCATCCTCAAGAACCCGGCCTATGCAGGCGTCTTCGTCTGGGGCAGGAAGCATACGCGCACCTCCATCGTCGAGGGCCGCGCCCGCAAGACACGCGGTCACGCTCGACCGCAGGACCAGTGGGAGGTCGTCATCCCGGACCACCATGAAGGGTATATAACGTGGGAAGAGTTTATGCGCAACCAGCAACAGATTCGCTCCAACGCAGGATGGAACGCCCGCATGGGAGGACTGAGCGGCGCGGCGCGCAACGGGCCCGCACTGCTGGCGGGACTGCTGCGATGCGCACGCTGTGGCCGCGCGCTTCAGGTCTTCTATACCTCCAGCAAGCGGGACGGGCCGCTGCCGCGCTACGAGTGCAGCGGAGACCGCGCCCATAAGTTGAAGCGCAGTTGCATCACCTTCGCTGGTTGGCGAGTCGACCGGGAGATCGCAGCCGAGGTGCTCGAAGCCCTGCGCCCTCTCGGCGTGCAGGCCGCGCTCGATGCGCTCGAACAGACCCAGAACCGAACCGATGAGAAGCGGCGCTCGCTCGAACTCGCACTCCAGAAGGCACGCTATGAAGCTAGCCGTATCGAACGGCAGTACCAGGCAACAGAGCCGGAGAACCGTCTCGTCGCAGCAGAGTTGGAGAAGCGATGGAACAACGCACTGACTCATGCCGACGATCTGGAGCGCCGCCTGGAAGACGCGACCGCATCGGCACTTCAACTCACCCCGGAACAGCGGGAACAGTTGCTCACGCTCGGCGACGATCTCGAACGCTTGTGGGACCATCCCAGCTCGCCGATGGCGTTGAAGAAGCGCGTCCTCAGAACGGTGCTTGAGGAAGTCGTCGCCGATACCACCGATGAGCCTCCCGCCGTCCATCTCAAGCTGCACTGGGCTGGCGGTACCCACACGCAACTGACGGTGCGCAAGAACAGGACTGGCGACCATAACAACGTCAACTCGGAAGAAGTAACGGAGTTGATTCGTGAACTCGCTCTTGTCTGCGACGACCGCGCCATCGTGTCTATCCTGAATCGGTTGGGTTATCGAACGGGTCACGCTAACACTTGGACGGAGAAGCGTGTGCAGCACGTTCGACATACCAAGGGATTTCCGGCATGTCCGCCGCCGGAACAGCGCCTCTGGATCACGATGCAGCAAGCCGCCGTCGCACTGGGTATCAGTCAGGCGTCGGTTCGCCAATTGATCGAACGAAAGATCTTACCGGCAAAACAAATCGTCAAGTTCGCCCCGTGGACGATCGAACGCGCTCACCTCACGCTGCCAGCCGTCCATAGAGCCGTCCGTCTCATCCACACGGGCCGCCGATCTCCATCGCGCGTAACCAGCAACGCCCAAACCCCTATGTTTATTGACTCCAGCGAGGTGTAGCACTATGTCACTGCTTTCTGTCGGGCGATTTCGAGAATGTTCCCGAACGAATAGTTATGGAATTTACCCATTGCGGTGAGGTAGGCGGTGAGTCCTTCCGAGTGTCCTGCCTCAAGCTGCTCGATGAGGAGCTTAACGTTGGCGGCGATGACTTCTTTGCTGGTCTGCGGCCTGGGTGCGGTGGGAAGGGTGGCGACGTTGGCGTTGGCTGTGTTGTTCATAATGGCTTTGCTCTCCTTGGGTTCTGGCTTTGGCTTTTACATGCCATGCGTGGCATGTACCTACATGCCGAACGCCACCTGGCGAAGGCGGGGGTAGCAAGGTGCAAGGGGAGGGGTCTCCCCACCCTTGGAGAGGAGGCGAAGCCGGAGCGGAAAGGGCGAAGCGAAGCGGAGGTCTGCACAAGCGCAGCGCGGAAGATTGGGGAAGCCCCTTGTGGCGCGCGATCGGGGCAGAGCCCCTTAGCAGGCTTGTTTTCCTTAGCTTTGCGCGCAGCGCATGAATGACTGCTTTTGCATTTAGGGAGGGCGTTGCGGGAAGGAAAGTCCCGCAGAGGCGGGTGCCGGAAGACGGCAGCTTGATCGCCGGCTGGAGCAGGGAGGAAACGTCCTCCCTCAAAACCGCGCTTTGCGTGGCGTCATGGGTGGTATCATGTCTCTGTGAGAATTGTGCTCGATACGGCATCGTTCGTGACGGCTGTCCGGTCGAGTGATGGGGCTGCAGGAGAAGTGTTGCGGATGATATTTCGCGAAGAACTCGTGCCTCTGATGGACCTCAAACTCGGCTTGGAATATCGAGATGTCGCTCTTCGTTTGGAACACGTTAGAGAGTCGGCGTTGAGCAAGCGAGAGATTGTGGAGTTGATCGAAGCAATGGAAGCCTTCGCGGAGCCGGTAGAAGTCGTGATGAAGACCCGGCCCTTGTCGCCCGATCCGAGCGACGACATGGTTTTGGATGTTGCTATCAACGGACGGGCAGAGGCGCTGGTTACGAGTAACAAGAAGCATTTCGCGGCGGCAGGGAAGAGGTTTGGAATTCCGGTGCTTTCTCCGGCGGAACTGTTAGAAAAAATGAGGAAAGGGAACTAAGATGGCGACTGAAGCGCGCAAGACCGCGATCCCGAAGTTTCCGCTGCGGCTGATGCCGTCAGTGCGGCGGACCGCAGAGGTATTTTCAGAGAAGGAGGGTGTCTCTTTGAACCAGTTCATCAATGTGGCGGTCGCTGAAAAGCTGGCCCATCTGGAACATGAGGAATGGATGCGAAAACGCAAACAGCCAAGCAGGGAACTTGCGGCAAGGGCATTGAGCCTGCTCGATAAGGCTGGCAGCAAGCCGGTGGAACCGGGAGACGAATTGCCGAAGGGCTACCGGGCTACGCGCCGCTGAAGAGGGCTCACTACACCAAACGTCAAAAATAGTACGGTAAGGCTACCCATTACCCGACTCGCGACCAACTCGGCTCGACTACCGGAAATGTGCCAGGTCTATGACAGAGCCACTTATCGAGAAGATCCATTTTCTGGAGCTTATCGAACTCGCAAGAGCCCGCTTTGACACCAACCTTCTTGAGGTCGAAGGGCAGGTCATGCAGCATTCCGTGAGATCGGTTGATTTTGAACCGCAAACTGACTCAGATCCAAAACCGAACATCCGGCCTGCATTTCTCCGTTGGCTTGCTACCGACCCCGAAGCGGCTCGCCTCATCGACCCCAAGGGAATCCGCGTACTATCAGCAACATTCCCAGGCAGGCTCGATCTACACGGATGTCACATAACGCACCTGTTGAAGTTCATCCAATGCCACTTTAAGGAGGATATCTGTTTCGCAACAGCAGATATACCCGCGCTTTATCTGGTCGGTGGTGAGATTTCGAGAGGCATCCTGGCTGATGGGGTTAGTGTGCGTGGCCCACTCTTTATAAAGAACCTGAAGTCCAGCGGTGCAATCAGACTGATCGGCGCAAGGATCGATAGAAACCTCGATTGCAGCGGCACTAGCCTCGACGTAGCAGATCCCGCACTAATACTCGACGGAGCCAGAATTCTTGGCAGCGTCTTTCTCCACGAGGGTTTCAAATCCTCGGGGGAGATTCGGATGCTGAACGCAAGAATAGGAGGCGATTTTGGTTGCAACGGAGCTGAATTGACGCCAGTGGGTAATGCGCTCTCGCTCGACAAAGTGATCATCGAGGGGGGCATGTCCCTCAGCGACGGCTTTCAGTCGTCGGGCTCAATTAGACTCCCAGGCAGCCAGATTTTCGGCGATCTCGATTGCGGCGGTGCCCACCTCACTGCGGCCGGGATTGCACTTAATTTGGCAACAGCGGACATTCGAGGGCATTTATATCTTCGTAGCGATCTTCGTCATGACACACGGCGGGACTTTGAGTCCTCGGGGCAAATCTGCCTGCACAGTGCGCGTATTGGCAACAGCGTTGACTGTAGTGGCGCTACGTTGACAGAAGCCGTCACTGCGATATCGCTGGAGGAAGCAACGGTCGTTGGGTCGGTTGCTCTTTGTGATGGATTTAATTCCTTCGGCAGGGTTGAGCTACAAGGTGCCCATGTAAGCGGCAACCTCGCTTGTGATGGTGCAACGCTGCGAGCTCTCTATTGCGCGAACATGAAGCTTGACGGGGATTTGATCTGGACCGACATCCAAAATCCAAAGAAGACCTCGCTTTGGCTCAATGGGGCCAGCATCAAGAATATTCGCGATGACCGTGAGAGCTGGCCTGATGCGGGAGGTCTCCATCTGGACGGGTTAACATACCGGGAATTGACGCTGCATAATGCGAGGACATTGGATGATCGCAAGAACAATAGCTATGGTCCGGAACATGAAATCAAGGTGGTTGATCGAATCGAATGGCTAACCCTCCAGCCCGGAACTGACAGGACAGAGCCCCAGCCTTGGATGCAACTCGCAGAATTGCTGAAAACGAAAGGTGACAACCCAGGGGCAAAGAGGGTCATTTTTGAGATGAGGCAGCAGAAGGCCGCATCGAGCTGGTTGCTTCCTCGCTGGGGTAAGATCCTTTTCGCGCGCCTCGAAGAGCAGCCGCTTCGGATTCTCCTCCCTATTTTGCTCCTAACATTGTTAGGCTCTTGTGTTTTCAAGTATGCCGAAAGAAAAGGATCTATAGCGCCCACAAACAGGGAAGTCTATATCGCATGGTCTAAAGGCCGGCCATACGATGTTGCTTATCCGCGATTCAATCCAATCATCTACTCCCTCGAGAACGGCCTTCCCCTTGTCAAACTTGGCCAGGACGATAAGTGGGCACCCGATTCGAGCCACCAGTCAACATCCTGGATCGCAAACTATACAGTTCTTTCTTGGTTCCGCTGGTTTTTGATTCTTGCCGGGTGGGCGCAAGCGACTGTCCTCGCCTCAGCCATTGGCAGCCGATTTAAGACCTGAGATTAACTGCCGCAGAGACCTGCAATTGACTGACGGCAAGGGGAGAGGCTCCCTGTGACATCAGATTCTCGTTGGCGGGGTCGGTAACGGTGTAAAGAATCTTGCTGTTAGCCAGAAGTCTATGGCACAGAGTCGCTGTCTTGCTACCTGATTTTGCGTGGGGGACGAAGATGCGGTCGGCTAGTGCGCCTACAAAGCGGTTGCGCTCTTCGGCCAGAGCGGTGGTAATGCGTTTGTGCCTGGGTGCGAATGGAGAAAGGATCAAGAGCCGCCCGGCATCGAAGGCGGGAACCAACTCCGGCATCAAGTGCATTCCGGCGATGGAGCGGGCTGGAACCCATATTACGGGCTGGCGGCCACGGAGCAGGATGCCCAGGCACTCCCATTCCATGACGGAGTGGAAGCCGCCGATGAAAATCTGGCCGTCGTCGCGCATTCGGGTAATCGCATCGAAGGTTTTGAGGATGATGGAGCCGGGGCATTGCGAGGAGCAGAAGAAGCCGATCTTGGGTTGGCCGAGCGGTTGCAGTGGGCCTGCGACCCAGATCTCAGCGGGCACGTCCTTGCCAAGGCCCGCAATCAAGGCCGGTGGGTAAGCTGGACTTCCCAGGTGAATCGTCGCGACCTGCTCGTTGAGGATCATGCCTATTCCTCATCTTCATCTGCTTCGGCCCCCAGGCGGTACTTGATGTCGTAGTTGAGGATAAAGTCGAGTTCAGGCTCCGTGAACCCATAGTGCCGAGCGAGTACGGCATCGACCTCATCGCAAATGCCTTTCGACTTACGTGGGTAAAACTCGTCATATTCGATCCACCCTGTTGCTTGGTAACGAATCCGTCGGCGCACAGCGTTCCGGCGGAGGTCCTCCTCGTGGCGAGTTCCCAGGCGGGTCAGCTCATTCAAAGATGCGGGTGCCAGAGCTGGTAAGTCCACAGGGAACTGAAGAATCAAATCTCTCCCTAGGTGATAGGAGTCAGACAGGCTTAAGAAGTAAAGGTAGAAGGTGCTGGAAATCAAGATTGCTCTTACGGCCTTCGCGTGAGACTCATTGTCTAGTCGCAACTCTTTATAGTCTTCCGATTTCTTCTCGCCGTCGCGCTCATTCGAAAAATATGGCGTTTTCAGCACACTCTTTACGAAGTGTCGAACGATGCGGTGATACAAAATCAGGGAACCATTTGCAGACACAACATGGTGTCCGATAGGCGACCTTCGAGCGAAGATCTTTGATAAGGCGGATAGGTGAATCGGAGAACCTATTTTATTGTGGGAGCTTCCAAGCCCAAGGGTCTTTTGATAGGAGACCGTCTTGAACAGCATGGGTCTCTCTGCGACGAGCCACCTGTAAAGCTTTGACGAGGAAATTGAGGATTGTTTTCCGTCCCCGTTCCGGAGCGATGCGATTGTGTAACTCATCTTTACACCGTCAAATAGTACGGATGGATGTGCATCACCTGACAATGCAAGCAACGCGACATGCGAGGCGCGACCGGTCATGTGACGGTATGACGGAAGCATCCTTTCAGCGGAAATCAAGCTAAGTGGAACGATGAGGCTGCAATACCCATCCCCTTCCAGAAGGCTGATTGACCGTTCCAGTACGAAGGCCCAAAGGTTGGCGGAATCTATTGTTTTATAGTTCTCGATGGCGTACTCAACTTGGGATCGACGGTACTCAACGTATGGCGGATTGCCGATGATTACATCAAATCCGCCTGACAGCATGATCGAGTGAAAGTCGCAAAACCAGTGAAATGGCTTGTGCGATTCCTTCCACTTCTTAATTCCAGATTTCTTGACACCATATTCGCCGGAAAGATGGTCGTTGAGTTCCTCTTCAAGCTCGGAGAATCGACGGCGTAGTTCTGCCTTATCCTCTGCCGTCACGGTTCCATCAAGCTGTGTCTGCTGCTTTCGGAAAAGCTCCACGGCTGAATCAAGCACTGTGGCCTTGTCTTCAATGCGGCTCATGGCATCGCCAAAGTCGAGCTTGGACGATACCGCCTTTTTCACATCGTCGTATCGTGCATAACCAACCAGCGTGTTCCCGGCGCGAATGTTGAAGTCAATGTCGGGCAGCGGTTCGATCTTGTCTTGCGATTCCACCTGGGCAACCAGCTTGAGGAAGAGCCGCAGCTTACAGATTTCGACCGCCTCCTCCATGATGTCAACGCCGAAGAGGTTGTTGACGATGATGGCCTTTAGGATGAAGTAGTCCTGCTTGGGGTGGCGCTTCGATTCTTCAAGAATCTGTTTGAAGTCGCTGAACTTCGCTGGGTGGTGCGGCCCTGCGGATTCCATGTCCTCAATGAAGCCTTGCATTCGAATCAGGCAGGCTTCATATTGAGGCTTGAGGATATTGAGCGCGGCGAATAGAAAGGCGCCGGAGCCGCAGGTGGGATCGAGGACAGAGACCTTCTCGATCGCCTTCCAGACGGCACGAAGCAGTTCCGGCCCTTCGCAGAATTGAATCACGTCTTGCGCAAACTGGCGGATATTCAGATTGAGCGTGACCAGATCGTTTACCTGATGGACTTCACCGGCAGCTAGCTTGGCCTTGATGGCGCGATAGCGCTGATGGCGGTCAATTGCTTCCCTCCAAATCTCGGTGGGTAGGGCAAATTCCTCTGGTGCTTTTCTGTTCCAACCAGTGCGTTGTCCAACGTCGGCAACTCCAGATTCGATCTCTGCGGGCAATGCGAGGCCAGCTCCTTTTTTCATCGCATCGTGAATGTAACGGTCCGGATCATCCCGAAGAAGCCGCCAGACAGAGCCCTCGGGAGCAAAGGCCACGGCGCAGCCTTTGCGTGCTTCGTCCAACAGGAAGGGAATGATCGTGTTCTGGGTGATGTACTCGGTAATATCTTCCTTGGTGTAGTACGCGCCCATCTGCTTCTGGTTAATGTACTTCTCGAAGATGTAGCCGAGCACGTCCGGGTTGATCTCGTTGCCGTTTCGGTTCTCGCGCTCGTCGAGATGCCAGTCGTACTCCTTGAAAAAGCTGAAGAGTTTCTCAAAGGCAGTGTCGGCAATAACGATGGTCTTGCCGTGCAGTTCCTCGATCTGGTGCTTCTGGAAGAGACCGCCGTTTAGATAAGGAATCTCTCCGAGTAATTTGTTCGTGGCGGCGGAACGTTCTGCCTTCTTCCGAGCAAAACCCTGAAAGAAGAGCGGGCAGAGGAAATCTCTGTAATAGGCATTTGGCTTGCGGTCGCGGCTCTCAGCGAGCTTGTTACGCAGGTATTCCTTGTCTCCGTTCAGGAAGCCCTTCTCCTGAATGAAGTAAAGGAACATCAGCCGATTGACCATGACGGAGGCATACCAGCTCTCCATCTGCTTGTCTGGAATGCCCCTGATGAAGCTTAGAAAGCTGGAGTGCTCGGTCTTGAATCGCTCGTAAAACTTCTTGGTGACTTTTTCTACATCGAAGGCTTTCAGTCGCCCGGTGACGTTGGTCAGACTGAGGATTTCCTCCTCATCCAACGTAAAGACCAGGCTGTCCAGCTTCTGGAAGAGCAACTCGCCAGATTGAGCCAGGGAATAATGATATGTGCGAACCGCCGTGGGCTTACCCGGCTCCTTGCGCACCCATTGCCATACCTGCCGGCCTTGTGACTGGTCGGTGAAGACAATCAGGTGCTCGAAGTGATCCTTGGCAATGAGCTTGTCGAGCTTGACTCGAATGGCGTATTCAGGAATGGAGTCTGAGATCAGAACCACCACACCACGCTTCTCGGCGACGGCATGAAAGCGATATTCGGCGCTGTCAATTTGTTTCACGAGATTGGTGGCGAGGTTGTCCCAGCCAAGCTCCTCGATGAACAGCGACTTGAAGTCAAATGCTTTTAGCCATTGCCTGGCGTGTTCGCGGTTAATTGCCATTTCCCTGACTTTCTACAAGCCCAAGTGAGCAAATAATCTGCGCTACTGTTTCCTGATCCTCGTCGCCTTCAACGATGCTGAGCCGTCCGGTCTCCCGCAGACCCGTGGCAAGCTCGGCCAAAGTTTGGTCTGTGCAGTCAGTCTTCATGTGCCGGTTCAAAATGTCTGCTGCAACGGAACGGAGCGGGTACTTATATACATCTTCAAGCGTTCGCTGCAATAGAAGAGTGTCAAAGAGGGTACCCTTCACTTCCTGGGTGTAGCGCTTGAGCCGCTCATAGGAGCGGTAACGCGCGCCCGTGGCGCTGCCCAGACCACCGCCGACAATCTTCTCTTCTGCGGCAAGCTCCTTGACTGCGGCCTCGACCAGCTCGTGATGGTTCGGAAGCCGAGTCGCAGCCACCGTTGTTGGAAGGCATTCCGCAGCTTTGAGAATCTTAAAGGGTGAATCGGTGACACGCTTCCCAAAAGAATCTACCCAAGCCAGGGAGTCGGTTCCGCTGGCATTTTTCAAATAGACCAAGGCTCCCTGGGTTGATGGCTCAGCGTGATCGTGTTGCTTGGCCGTGTAGACTACGTTCGGCATATCCTCGATGGTCTTTTTGAGCGCGGGGTTCGTGGTGATCGCATCTTGCCAGATTTGATAGGCGTAAGAGACGAGGTCAACCTCGGAGTCCTCCTCGCCGTCGAGAAGTCCGGCCTTTTCGTTGTAGAGATCGGCAACAATCTTATTGTGTTTGTCGTCATCGAAAAAGGATTCATCGGTGCCAACCACTTCAGAGTTGGCGTGGAGCCGCGCCCGCACTTTGGCACGAAGATTGATGATGGTTTCGATACCGTCTGCTGGCAGGAAACTGTAGCAGAGGATCTTGTCGGATTTCTGGCCGATTCGATCCACGCGGCCCGCCCGTTGGATGAGCCGAATGATCGTCCACGGCAGGTCATAGTTGACGATGATGAAAGCGTCCTGGAGGTTCTGTCCTTCACTCAAGACATCGGTGGCAACGAGGATGCGCAGGTCCTGCTCCGGCGCAATGGTCTTCTTATTGCTTTGCGGGCTGAACCTATAGACAAGATCTGTGACGTTCTCAGAATCTCCCGTCGCTGCTGCAACCCGCTTGATGCCGGCAGCCGCTAGCTGGTGACTCAGATAGTTGACCGAGTCGCTGAACTGACTGAAGACCAGTACCTTCTCTGTCTTGTGCTTCTGGCTCGCCAACGTGATGAGAGCCTGGAGCTTTGAATCTTTTTTAGGATTCCAGATGGCGCAACGGTCAAATATTTGCATTAGCGCATTGGCATCCGCCAGAAGATCGCTACAGAGTTGTGGCCGGAAGAACCCTGGACGAATCCAGTCAAATCGAGTTCGGAAACGTCCCGCATAAAGCGCGTACACCTCGGCGGCTCGGGCGCGGAATGTGCTGACTGTGCGCAGATGCCCTTGGGGTGCGCTGATTTCGTCGAATGTCTCCGCTGTCGCGGAATCCTCGTCGGACGCGTTGGTATCCAAGAGGCCGGAATCCTGAGTGCCGATGGGAATATCCAAGCCATTTTCGATGGCGTGGATAAAGATGAAGTTGCGGAGGATGTGTCGCTCGACGGAGAGCAAGAAGCTATGGCCGCTGCTCTCCAGACGCTTAAATAGGTTGCTCCGGCAAAAGCCCATGAGCCGAGTGCCAGCGGCAGAGAGGTTTGCAAGAATCGCCTCGTCGCTTTTGGAGGCGGTTATCGGGGGTTTCTGCAAAACAGAATTGCCCAGCCCGTAGCGAGGAAGACTTAGGCCATTGACAATGTTAACGACGGGGGAGGAGTAGAGCTTGGCATACTCATCGTTTGGGTCATTCTCATTGACAATAAAGGGGAGCTTCGTGGGAAGGCGATCAGGGAAGTACGAACGACTCCCATCTTTGAACTCAAGATACTTGCGCCCGTTGTCCAGGTCTGTCTTGGCATAGTTTGCCTTTATGAATCCGCGGGTACGACGAACCATGTAGAGGCGCATAAGATCGCGCCAGTCGTCTGGATATTGGCTCTTTTCAAAAGCGGCGAGCGTGTTGGCCCCGCATTGAAACTTCCCTCTGAACAGCGCCCGGTCTACTTCTTGAAACTTGCGCTCCGGCCCAATCCCAAGCTCCATGTCTGGCGGCACAAACAGACGCAACTGACTGGCAAGATCGAGATAATCCTTGTTGTACGGAGTCGCCGATAGCAAGATGCACTTGCTATCGTTCTTTTGGATGTATTCGGAGATGACCCTGTAGGTCTTGATGTCGCGATTGCGCAAGTTATGGCTCTCGTCCAGAATGATGAGCCGAAAACGGCGAAGATCTGGAAGTTGCTGCAATACCTTGGAGTAAGACAGAACCTTGCACGATGGAAGCCTATAAGTATGGCAATAGTCTTCCCACATCTTGACGAGATTCAGCGGGCAGAGGATGAGCGTTTCGAGAAGCAACTCGTCGGCCAGAACTCTAGCGAGAGCTGTTGCCATGAGGGTCTTGCCGAGGCCGACTACATCAGCGAGCAAGACGCCGCCGCGCTTCTGCACATGGTGGGCGGCAATTTTGACGGCCTTCTCTTGAAACTCAAAAAGCTGATCTCCGAAATCCTTCGGGATACCATAGCGAACGATTCCTTCCCGCGCTTCTTGGGAGAGATGGTAAGCCATTTTCACGTAGATGTGATGCGGCGGGATCGGCTCTGGACGTGCCCAGCTTTGGTCGATGATGTCTGCGATTTCATTGGAAATGTCCAGGCACCACTTGTCGCTCCATCGGTCGTCGAACCACCGGGCCAACTTTTCGCAGGCATCGTGGTCAGTCACATCGACGTTCAACTCGCCCTGTTTCGATAGGCCAGCAAAAGTTAGATTGCTGCTCCCCAAGAAGCCAATAGCCGGGCTCACAGGATCATGCCGGAAGAGCAGATAGAGTTTCGCGTGTAGAGTGTGGCGTAGATGAAGTTTGACAACCACTTTCTTAGCGCGAATCTGTGCGGCAAGTTTCCGAAGTCCAGCCTCGTCAGCATTTGTTGGAGCACCAAGAGTGAGTTGTATGCGGAACTGCTCCGCGAGCGCTTTCTTCAGGCGGATCGCGGTCTGGTTGTCGAGTTCAGCATCTTGCTTGATGATGCCGTACGCACCGGCAATTTCCTGCTGGGGGAGCGTCTGCATTCCTACGAGAAGCCGGCAGCATTCGCCGTCTCCTCCAGCCCAACTCTCAATGTGTTCATCAAGTTGCCGCCAGCCTCGCAGGTTGAAGTATCCGACGCAAAAGTCGGACCGGTGAGACACGGACAGAGTTGTCTTGAGAGTGGGAAGCAATTGCTGGTCGATATTGTCGAAGATTCGTGGCATGGGTTCGGTGTTCAAGTCCTGGTTTTGTCGAGAATATACTGACTGTAACCGATGACGATCGAGGTACTGTCTTACCAGTTCAGCGATGTACTGGGCGACAGCTAAGAGAAAGAAACGATGCATCCAATGATTGCACGTCTATGAGGCGCGAGGCGGGTCCTGCAATCTACGTTTCCGCGAAAGCTGGATCTTCATGCAGAGAAAGCCGATGCAGTGATCGAACATGGACGACAATCGCCTGTAGAGGTCCTGGCGGGCGACCGAGACTTGATGAAACACTTCAGGCGCCCTCGTCTCAAGGAAGCGCAGTGATTTAGAAGGCTTGAACTACAGCAGGGAAGCGGCAGAGGAGACTACCGAATGATTCACCCCGGACTGGAAGCGCTGAAGGGCCACTGGGACAAAGACGAGTACGCTGCTGGCTATCGGGCGCGTCTCACGGCGATCCCTGACTTCGACGGAGCACATCACTGCTGGCGCGTCGGTTGGGAAGACGCCGACACGGAAATGCTGGAGCTGGCCCGTCACAACCAGGCTATCGCAGAGGGCAGGGAAGACGACTACACCGATACTTGGGGCCTGCTCTTTGACGCTGGCGGCGATGCACGGGTGAACGGCATCCTCTTCGCTGAAGAGAGAACGGCCCCTTGGAAAGAGGGCTGGATCGAAACAGACGTTAATCTCGGAATACATGGACTGGAGTAGCAGTGAAGGCAGGCGTACAGAGGGCACTCTATTGTCGGTGCGGGAATGAGAAGATCCTGGCCCTCGGCCTCTGCGCGACTTGCTACACGCTCAAGCGACAGGATGAGGAATACTTCGGCGGACTGCGCGAAGCGGTTTTAGAACGCGATGGCTATTGCTGCCGCGTATGCGGAGCCTCGGGACGCCGGAAGCGGTCGATTGTCGTCCATCATCGTGTACCGGGCAAGTCGCTTCTTCACCTGATGATCTCGCTGTGCCTGCGTTGCCACGCGAAGGTTGGGCGGACCAAATGCGTGCTCTCAGAGATGCCGCCGCTCTTGCTGCTGCTTTGGCGGGAACAGCATCCAGACGGCCATGAACAGGTCATGATCGATTTCACGGTTAGGGAAATGCCTGCTGAGCCTGTGGAGCTCTTTCCTGAAGAAAAACAGGCGGGAGGGACGCTATTTCGCGGCTTTCTTCGCCTTCGCCCAGCGTGCCTTGACGGCGGCTACGATCCTCGCACGTCCCTCGGGGGACATCTTTCGCTTCTTCGTCGCAATCGGAGTTGTGCTCCCCTTCGGTCTGCCAGGCTTGCGCTTCTCGGAGGTCCCGCTCAAGAGGTTCTTGGCTTGTTGGAGACGGGCTATTTCGGTATCAAGTTCTGCGATTATCTGTTTTGTTCCCATCCAGGAAGCTTATCAGCGATCACGCAACGAGGGTTTGCGACGCGAGCTAAACGCCCCTCTTGCTTTGCAGACAGAACCACGGTCGACAATTCTTGACGAGCACAAGTGCCTGTTGTGCTTGTCAATCTCAGAAATCATGTGGGGCCAGCCTGGTCGAAAACTGATTCCGCACTGTAAGCACTTTACAGAAGCTTTCTTATCGGACTTAAGGTGTTTATCTTCAATTGTTTATGAGATTTCGTTGCCGCGCGATGAAGGTTCATTCCCATTCTGCCGTGCTCGAGTGCGTCGGCCTCTCGTAAGCGTGGTTTCTGGGCGTCTATCTGACCTGCCCTCGATGCTGCTCAACCATTCATAGCCAGAGGTTCTCGTACGCAGTAACGAATTCACTGCGACAGGCCTTTAAGCAGACTCGGCTGGACATCAGCTTCTTCAGCATTTTTTGATCCCGACATCCCTACGGGTTCCAATTCGATGCAAGAATCAAATTGCTGCAATTTAGAGCCTTAACTTTGGAGGATCCGATGGGGAAGGGTCTGTGTGGCGGACGGCTCGCATGGCTACTGGTGACATTGGTATGGACCTCGATGCATGCTGAGGATCGCTCCATCATTGCATGGACAGAACTTACTGGCAGCGGAGTGAGCGTCCGAGTCATCGTGGCCGGTACGGAATGTCCAACGGTCAAAATTGATGGCAAGTCACTGGCGCTGAAGGTGCGCGACATTCCAAGCGAGTACTTTCCGGTTACAACATGCCAGGCAGCGACTCCTCATGGTTCGAAGTTTGCACTTGTCGGCGGACAGAGATTAGCGCTTGAACCGCCGGCGGCAAAGCGGATTGTGGTCATTGGCGACACTGGCTGCCGTCTCAAAGGAGCTGAGGTTCAGGACTGCAATGATCCACATAAGTGGCCATTCTCAATAATAGCGAAAAATGCCGCCGCCAAGCATCCGGACTTGGTGATTCACGTTGGTGATTACTACTATCGCGAGACTCCGTGCCCGCCGAGACGGGAGGGCTGTGCGGGAAGTCCGCATGGTGACAGCTGGGAGAGTTGGCGGGTTGATTTTTTTGATCCCGCATCTACCCTACTGGCTGCCGCTCCGTGGATCTTTGCACGCGGCAACCATGAGCAGTGCGGTCGCGGCGCCGATGGCTGGTTCCGCTTCCTTGACGCGGGTACCGCGCCGTTATCGTGTCCGGCAACTGCGGAGCCCTTTTCGGTATTTCTCGGAGCTCTCAGGTTAGAGGTTCTCGACAGTGCCGACGTCGTTGATAAGCAGTTAAGCACCGACCGGCTAGCTTTTTACCAGACGCAGCTTGACAACATCCCGGTGGCGGCGGAACGGAAAGTGGAGGAAACCTGGATCCTCACGCACAAGCCACTCTGGGGCTATGAGTTCACAACCGCTGGCCGAAGCCTGGGGGTACAAAATCCGCTGCCTGACGCTACTGCCGGAATGAGGGACAACCCGAAGAGCCCGCAACTGCCAAACATAAATCTGCTAATCGCCGGGCACATCCATCTATTCGGAACGTTAGATTTTTCAGACAGGCCCATGCAGGCGAAGGGCAAGGACGATGCCCTGCGTCCGGCGCAGTTGATCGTAGGCGACAGCGGTACCGCACTTGACGTTGCCGATGTCCGCAGCGGCGAGCAAATGGTAGACGGCATCATGGCCAAATATTCAGTAAAAGACACTTTTGGCTACTTTGTGATGGATCGAGAGAAGGAAGGATGGATGGGAACCCTCTACAGCATCGACGACGCAGTCCTAGCGAAATGTCAGCAACACGGACGACAAATTGAGTGTGTGCCCTCGCCTTCAAAGTAGCGACTTTCACGGCGTGATTTTGGGGGTCCGGAGAGCAATGGAACAGCCAACCGACTCGAGCCGGATTTCTGGAGAAACGGGCATTATTGAAGTTGCACTTTGTGTTCAGGTAGCCCGTCATAGCAGGAGAAGACTGAATTTTTGTTTAACGAACGGGTTGTCCATACAGATCTTCGCCATATCTATAGCGCCTTCGGACACTACCAAACGAATGGTTCGACAAAATGAACGATTGTTCAAGCCGTCTGTTGGGGACCCTTAGGTCGGTTGGCTGTTCCATTGTTACCCGGATTCCAGGTTCCCGACTTGCCCCGAAAACTGCCGTTGTTCGACTGTCACGAGGGGTAATAATCTATACGTATGAACTTCCGCGCAGAGCAAATCCAAATTGCTTTGCTGATTTTACAAACGGGTTCAAGAACTCGCTGCAGCCGGGCTCGTGATGTAACGCTGTTCGGCCAACTGGCGGATTATACGCCTGGGTTTAAGCGCCTGATGAATAAATGTACGCGATACGAGATGGACGAGCTCTGCGAGTCTTTTACCTACTCTTACCGTTATGCCACAACCTTTCACCAAATTGCCGACGGAATCCAGTTGGCCACAATCAAAGTCCCGAGGTGTTAAGTCTTGTTTCTTAGCGTGCGCAAACATCCCGTTTGGCCGAGCGGTTGCCCTAAGACTTCGGTGGCGGTGCTCCATCATTCGCGTTTGGTTGCGTGCCTTTCTTGTCGGGTTTGCTGTCCTCGCCCAAAGGGGTCACTGTATAGCTACCGCCGACGACAATATCCAAAGCCAGACACTTGCCTCCGAGCTGCTCAAGCGGCGTCACGCTCTTGTAATCGTGTTTGAAACCACTGGGCGTCACCGCGAACTCATAGGTGACGTTGTCCGTAACTTCAGGCCAACCATCTTCGGCTGCACATGGAGAAGGCTTGAGCTGCTTGTCTCTGGGTTCCGCGATTGCAGGTGTGGCACCTGCGGCTTGTATGCTGGCAGCGCCGCTAATCCGCGCCGCCGCTACGGTACTCCATGCGGTCAGTCCCCCACTGCCCACCGTCGCCGCGGCACTTAGCACGTCGGCCAGCGTCTCATCATCCACGGAAGCGCTGCCTTCGCCGAGTGTCCCATCGGGATTCAACTTGGCGTCCACGGTTCCCGTCCCAATCAGCGGTGACCTCGCATTCAGGTAATAGACCCGCGAATAATCCACCGCTGTCCCGATATCGGCGGTGTTCGATACCCTCACCAGAGTCTTATCGTTTTCAGCTGTCTGGATGGCATTGGAGGAGATTTCCTTGATTGGCGTTACCTTGTACGCATCGCGGACCGCACCCCAATCCTTCGCGACCTCGGCCGGGCAAAATTTGCCTGTACTCTCAAGATGATGCTTGCCCTGCGCCTCATTTAAAGCGGTCACAAGAGAGTTCGCATTACGGTCCGGCGCTGGAATCTGGTCATGAAACGCCAGATTGTTCAGCGAAATCGCCTGAGTCACCGGCTTGCCGCCGTCGGCTGTCACAGTTAAGGTCAATGTGGTCTGCGGCTCCAGCCAAACTGTCTCTTTGGTGCAAACACCATAATGGTTGTAGAACGGAATGCCCGGAAGCTCTTTTTTAGCTGCCGCTACCTTGTCAGCTTCACTTGCGTTAGGCGCCAAAGCCGCAGGCAGTGCCGATGGTCCCAATACCATTACTGTTTTACGGCATCCGCACTCCAGCAAACATCCCGTAGCCATCATTCCAACGATTACCCGCCGCAAACACGACTCAGCTCTTGAGCGCATAGCATACTCCTTACATTATGAAGCGTACTTCGCCTGTGAAAAGGGACACCCTCGAATAGAAGTAACTTAGAGAACTGTCCAGCAGCATACCAGATGCAGCTTTTGACTGAGCATGAACTTGACCTGACCCCCTAGATTCGCCAAGTTGGAATACGGTTTGGACGAAGGAAGGGGAAGGTTGATGAGTAACAGCCGGTGTCGCGCTGCACTTGAATCCCGGATTTTCAGCAGAACGGTCACTTTACTGCAGCTAAGTCCCGGAAAACGATGGCCTCACTGCGCATAAATCCCGGACAGAACGAGTCTCGAAAAGGGAGATGTGCAGGGCTTTCCCGCTTTCAGCCCGTTGGACTGCACTTAAAACGCTGACAAACTTCAGGCGTAACTTCGTCCGGGGCTTAAGTATACGAATCCGGGATTTAAGCACAAGGACGATGTAATTAAATCCCGGACAACCATTGATAAATGAAGAGCGCGAATCCGGGCTTTAACTGCAGCGCGATAACGAGCAAGGGCAGCAGCTTGGAGTCGCGCCGCAATTCACGCTTGCAGCCAATGCCGACGAAAACATTTTGCGAGCACTCCATACCGTGACCAAAAGTAGTTTTCACGAATCAATACAGAGAAAGAAGCCGGTCTTCGAACGAGACTCAAGGCCGCCAATAGCCGGTTCAATCGTTCAATCTAACCGATCCGGTAGATCTTCCCGACAAATCAACCCAGATAGATCTCATCATCGAGGATGAACAGTCATCAACCCCTAGTGCTCGCCGAGTTGAAATGGTTGCGGAAACCACTCAGACCGCATGAGCGGCGCGAGCGCAATGCCGACTTCGAGAAAGGGCTTAGGCAGATCCGCCGGATTCGGGAGTATTCCCGCGCTTTTCTGGATTTCCTGAGAACAGCCGCAGGCCGTCTCGACGCATCGATGCATACGCCAATGTGCACTACTTGTTGATTCCGGCGGACCAATGGTTCTGGGTCGAGCCGGAGGAAGGTTTCGCTGCCGTGGATTTTCAGGCGTTCTTGGCAAGATTCGCACAGCACCGACTTGCAATCGACGATCACCGAACTCCTTCGATACGAATGGCTTCCCCAAGAAGGTGTTAACCTCGTCGTACGATATGACGCGGCCACGGTCAATGGGGCGACGATTGAGTCACCCAGCTTCCATCACGTCAGGTGATTGGGCCAGATTGGGCCGACACAGCGCCCTTCACTTTTTTCGGAGGCGGCAGCGGCAAGAAAGCCTCAATTGCTTTCTCATCTTGGAAGTTCGCAGCAAAGGTGCGGTCCTCGAAGGCGTGGAGAAGAATCCTTCGTAGAGACTCCTCGAGGCGGTCGTAGAGATTGATTTCGGACTCCGTGAGTCGAACCGCTTCAGTAAGAAACTGACTGCCATGAAGGAGTCCGGAACGCGTGCGATAGGCCGCGATCAATTCATCTGTTGAAAATGTAATGCCCTCTTTTTCTGCGAGCTTTCTGACGCGGTTTGAGAACTGATAAGTGCTGCCACCTTCGTTCGCATGGACGATCGCTTCGAGGCCGGTGCAGACCAGGGACCACCGATGGTCAGCATAATAGGTGCGAACCGCGTATTCGTGATGCCAGTACGCATTATGGATACGGCGTGGCATAAGCTCACGGGTTGTGATCCACGGCATCAGCGATCTAAGCCGTACTCCATCGGCGGTGCTAAGCCAATCTTGATCGCCCACCTTCGAGCAAAAAACATCTAGTAGTGCGCCCCTCGGCTGGTAGGCGAGGACTTGCTTGACGCTTCCATTCATGATGGAGACGCGAGCAGCGAATCGAATGCCCATCGTAGTGGGATGCACCAATCTCGACATAGCCAGAACGGCCGAAAGCTCTTCTAGGCCGCCGAAGTCTTCAAAGAGACCAGGGCGTGAGCTTCTGCGAACGAATGCGTATGTGTGCCCGTGTTGTCCTTGGATGGGGAGGCCGAGGTTGCGAGGACTGCATGCCTCAGCAATCTGCGTTGCAACGACAGCATCAAGGCGCTCAATCCATATGTTCTGCGCAAGCGGAAATCTTTCTGAAATGGGCGGGTTTTTGCTGTTTGCGGCGCTTTGGGGATGAGAAGCGTGGAAGTGAAGAATTACATCCCACCACTCTTCATTCGGCTCGAGTTGCGGCACATATAGGCACGGTGTTGCCGGAACATCACTCATCAGCAAGATCTTTCATCCGCTGGGCAAGCCGCTCCTGAAACTCTCACTTCGCGATTTCCATCTCTGGGTCTACTCACTCCTGCGCTTCAGCGAGGGAGCTTTGCGAGCAGAAACGCCGTCAGGGAAGCACGACCCAATTGAAGTCGACAGCTGTCTCAAAATTGTGTCCCTGTCCTTTGTCATTCGGCTTGGCCTTGTCGGGGATAAGTGGAGTGAGTTGTGCAACTCTAGTCGTCGCATCATTTTGAAACAATGTCACGATGTTGACGGCCCTCATCCAAACACCGCTTTTTGTGTTGAAGATATTCGACAAGCCACCAGGTTCTCCTGCCGTCCACGCCATACTTCCGTCCAACATCACAGTCAAATTGAATTTATTTTGACTTCCGTCACTAGCAGTTCCGCTGATTGAGACAAAATCCGCCATCGATCCCTCCTTAGTAGAAATCCCTCGTCTGGTTGGTTCTGGCAGCCCACTCGGTCCCAATAACTTACGGCGTGCCTGGCCACGATAAGCGTACAACTATGCTCTAGACTAAGGCGATCAGCAATCGTCGTCACTACCGGATCGTAAGGGTGGTATTAACTTGCGTCAAGCTAATTCGTAACACTAATTTTCCTGGTTGAGTTTCCTCGATCCTCAGTCAGATCCGTAGAGACATTGTCGTTCGCGAGTGCCTTTCGGTGCAGACCGTCAAAGCGTGAAAACATCAGTTAATGGCCTTTGCCTTTTAGGTTTTGGATCATACTTGTGTTCAAAGAAGTGATCCATCGGAGATCTTCATGGTCGTAGACGAGAGCGGGGCCGCCTCGAAGGGTTTAAGACCACAAAATTATTTTCAAGCTCCTACGCTGCTATAGAGCCTAAGACAAAGGTATTTCGCCACTCCCGAACCCCTTCTTCAGAATCAAAGATAAGAATGGCAAGAAAGTTTCTCCCTAATCTACTGCTCCTTCGGAGAGGGGAGACTTCAATTCAAGGAGCACAAAATGTCGCGGTAGGTCGGTCCTCAGGTTTTCTGGTCGAATTCTTATGGCAGGTCGATGAACTGGGTGAAGACGGGGCGAGAAGGATAAGACGCTGGACCGGTTCCGCTTTCGGGCGCGGCAAACTGTTCTCTTTCGCGCACGAGGACGCGGTATTTTCGGAAAAACGCGGAATGCGGCAAGTGAACGTCGACAGTCCACTGCGCAATCGGCAACTCTACCGTCGGTGCACGATACGTAAACATCGGTGTGCCGACAGAGGACGGATTGGAAGACGATGTATCTTGTTCAATTGTGCGCCACCCCAAGTCGATGCCCATTGCATACCAGCGGCTTTGTAAGTCGATGGTTATCGACGAAGTGATGGGTTCGCCGGAAGGTGGAGCGAAGAAACCTGAGAGTGTGATCGTATAGTGGGTGTTCGACCGCTTGCTGACAGAGGCCCAGCGCCCGGGCGCGAGCTGCATGAAGTCGGCAAAGACGACGTTCGATATCCGTGCTTCGAGCAGTGTTGCATGGGTCGAGTCGAATAGTCCGTCTGGCTGCCAGCGTGCGAGAGCAAGACGGAAAAAGGGCATACTCAAGGCGTCTGGCGCGCGAAATGGGATGTCCGCAAACCATAGACGCCGCTCTGGAGCATGCGTCACAGCAAAGATGTTCACCTCTGCCAGGCCACCCTCGGCTAGCAGGGCGACGGTGCCGTTGGTGGTGTCGCCGGAGTCGCCGATTTGTGTGGCTTCAATGACGCTCGTTGGTAGACCGGCTGAGTTGCGGATTGGATCGGCAGCCCAACGCGAAACCATTGGCTGGTCCTCGGCTGCTGTGGGGTTCTGGGTTGTCGCCAGGACGGCGCAAACACATTCCCGGTTGCCGCTCAGACCGAAGGGCGGATTGAAGTAGGCCCTGACTCCGGCGACACGCTGAAGAACTGGGTTGCCGCGCTCCTTCGAGTGTGCCCAAGTGAAGGTTGGAAGAATGTAGGCGATCGATACAGCGGATGGGCGTACCGAGCTCTTCACGGTGACGGGGAACTTCGTCTTGTTCTTGATGCTGAATCTCGCGTCGGCTTCATGGCTCGGGTAGTATTCGCGAAACCTCGTCGAAGCCTCGAGAGTGTAGGTGACATCGTGAGCACGGGTGTCGCGAAACTTATGCACCAGACTTGTGAGCGCCCGGGGGTAGACGCGGGCTGGAGTGGATGGGTCTGGGTCTGGCGCATTCGCACCCGCCGGCGTGGTTGCCGGAGTCAGATCGAAGGCTGCTTCGCTGTAGGTTTGATACACCGGTGCGGGGTTCTTCGGGTCGTCGACCATATCGGTATACGTTGCGTGGCAGGTGACCTTGCCGGTACTGAGCCAATGGGCGAATATATCGCCCGAAACCTGGCCGGCGGTTTCACCTCCGTTGCGGACGATGGCGAAGTTCGTGCCGAGATAAGGCTCGGCTTCCGGTGTCGGCACCGCATGGACGAGCGTCATGGTGGCGGGCGGCGTCACCGGAGGCAGCGTGCCGTCTACGTATGCGTTCGACGTCGTTGAGCTGAGAAACGAATACGACTCGCCCGCCGGCAGGACCGGCGTGTTCGCGTAGTACACTGCGCGGTGGTAGGCGGCTACGTCTGTGGCGATGGGGCGAGGGGGTGAAGATCGATCCCCCGGCACTGCCGCCGACGAAATGTTGAGGATCACTGTAGCCGAAGGTGGCAGTGTCACCGTAACGGTAGGCGCCTGATCCAGCAGATTGTTCCGGTTCAAAGGCAGTGATGATGCTTCAATCTTCACGGGAGCGTGGCTTTCAGAGGCAACGAGCTGGATTCGCGCGGGAAGAAGTTCAGGCCAGATGTTGCCAGGATTGATCTCGAGCCAAATAGCCTCCTTTCCCTGTTCGGTTTTGAGCAGCGTTCCAAGCGGAGGTCTGTCGGATAAGAGCCATGCTTCGACGCGGATGTAGTTCGCCAGCGGGTCGGGATAGTACCGGCTCGAGACTCTGCCCGTCGAGTCCATTGTGATGAAGATTGGATCGGAGAACTCCGAGTTCTTTGCCTTCGGATCCGGCTTGGGACCTTTATACCACTGCTGGCTCAGTGCGAGCCTCGTGGACGGAAATGCGCCTTTTTTGGTGAGTGCCCGGTTGCCGAACGCCGTGGGCGGCAGGTCGTCGTTCCGCAGAATGCCGTGCAGTTCGGCGAACCGTAAGGACTCGCGCGGGGGAACGAGGATGCGGTCCTGCGCGCTATCGTCCGCACCCTTGCGCACGACAATGCGATTAATATGTTCGCTTGGCCGAATTTGCAGGTCGAGCGGCCGGGTCAAGAGGATTTGTGGTCCGCGGATGGGTTCCTGGCGGGCGAAGGTGACCTGCAACTTTGGCGTGGTTCCATCCAGAAGTTTGATCTCCCCCTGCACAAACGGACGGCTGTTTCCTGCCAGGTCCACCACTCGACACCGGAAGGCGTATTTGCTGTTGAAACGCAGTGGCGCGAGCGAGTGTTCGCGAGGGTCATTGTACGTGGCGTACACATAGAGCCGATGTTCGCTGTTGGGAGCCAGCGTAGGAGTGTATGGCGTGGGCTCGGGCGCCGGCCTGGGTGCCAGCACGAGTGAGCCGCCGGACCAATTGAAGATGGTTTGGTGGACGTGAAGTTGTTGGGTCGGGCTTGTGGCATCTGGATCGGATGTGTCGGTGGATGTTGCTCCGAGACTCACGAAGCCCTCGTCTGCGGATAACTCCGCCAGGCTCCTTGGGTTCCATGAAATCTGCTGCGCGGATGGAATGCCCAAAAGGTATTGCTTTGTCGTCCGCTCGCACAACGAGTACCAGACGCCTTTATAAAGTACGTCGACTCGGAAACCCAGGACAAGCTGTTCCGCAAAAAGATTCTGCGGCGCGTTCGTCGGTGCATTCGTCGTGATTGCGTTCGCGCCGGTCTGAAGAGTCGGCAGCCGGTCTTCCTGCTGCAGTGCAATGCCGCAGGTCCGTGCCGTAGCGATCGGAGGAACGCTGGTCGGGTCCGGCGATCCAGCCTGCAGAGCCGTCAGCCGCGTTTTGGCGTCATTAGCGTCCTGCACATCAAGCGCCGCCGGAGAAGCGTCGGAATACTCCGCGGCGCGGCCATCGGAGTTACTCGATTGCATGAACTTAGCGGCCGTACCGTCAGTATCTTCCGTAATAAGAATAAACTTCGGCTCCTGCGCCGAACTAGGGTTGAGTGCGAGCATGCCTTCGTCAATGTAGGTCGTGTCCTGCGGAACCAGGAAGAAGGACGTTGCTTTGAGCCTGACATTCGTTGTGTTCGACACCGGTTGCACCAGCGCAACGGGAAGTTCGTTGCAGGTGAACGTTGCACTCAGCGTAAAGTCGCCGTCCCCGATGCCCGCGCGCGGTATAACGATGTCGAAAATAAATCCGAGTGGACGCAGCAGGGCAGGATAGCTCTGAAGGAGTCCTAAGGTCTGGTGAAAATCAGGAACATCTAGCGAATCCTGCGCAATCATCTTCGGCTTTCGGCGCTGAAACAGCAGGGTCTCCATGTATTGCTGCATTGTGTCGAAGTCCGTCTCCGACGGAACACTTGCAGCGGCATAGGCCGCCGTTGTTTGGGTGATGACATCGGGCAGCGCCACACCGGCGTTGTTGGTCGCGCAAACGGCCATCAGGGCAAGTAACGAGCAACCACGCAGGGTCTCATTCTCATCCGTTTCCAGCATTTTGCGTGCGCTCGCCAGGCGCGAGAGCCATGCCTGGTGTTCCGCATCCGCCGCCGTAAGCGTCCCGATGAGATCGCTGGCTATCTTCACTGCCGCCAACTCGGCTGAGATCTTCGGAGACAACTGCGGGAAAAGGTAGATGACGGGCGCCGCCGTCGCCGCCATGGAAAGCTGAGCAGACACCGCCTGTTGCATCAGGTTCGCTTTACGCAGTAGGTGAGCGTTGGCGTGGTGGAACCGGTGACGGCTGTGCCGATCGCCAACCTTGACGATGTTGTGAGTGGCGAGCCAGGTCGAGGGGTCCGTAATGGCTTTCTTGCCGGTGCGTGGGCTAACGGTCCGGCCCGTCCCAAAGATGGCGTTCCAGTACCGTCGAATGTTCTGGGTCGTCTCGACGGCGGTCTCGAAGGAGGCGTTGGCTGTGTGCCCATTGCTGGTAACGGTCCACTTCAAATGGGGCACGCACTCCGGCCAGTGGCTGAAGTTCGCCGCGTCGAGTATGCTGGCACTCTGCAGCGACGGCGTCACGACAATACTCGCGCGGAGATCGCCGGAATTGTAGCCCCCATCGGCAGGCCCATTCGCAACAACTCCATTGGGGAGCACGGTGATCGAAAGCAGATCGGGCGTAGCGTTGGCTGGATTGTTCTGCATAGGTCGCGTCACTCTCAGGCTGCGAAGGTGTTGTAGTAGTTCTTCCAAACATCGGCTGTGACAAAGGTCGTTGGAGTGTCTTCTTCGTCGGGTGTGGCCGCTGGCGCATGGACCGCCAGCGCAGCGAGATGCTGATTGCCTCCCGAGCCACCGAACGAATACTGCGCCTCCATGTGAAACGTCTCACTGAAGAACAGAATGCTCACATTCACGGTGAAGCGGGTGATGCCAGTGACCTTACCCGAATCACTGTCGTAGCAAGTGCCTACGTAGATATCGATGGTCAGTTGAATCAGGCCGAAAATATCCATATGGCCGTGGCCATGAACGAAGCCGCAGACCTTGGCATCGCCGCCCGCAATGCGGAAGTAGATGCCCGCCAGAACATAGCCGGATCCCGTCACAGGGCCGATCGCAATATCACCGGCCACCCCGAACTCGAGTGCGCCTTCAATGGCCTGCACGCCGTCCAGACCCAACTCGAGCATTAGGTAGCCGCCGCCAGCATAGATACCTTCGACGAGGAGGAAAGGATAGGTCTCGTCGGAGATGCTGAACTGCACTCGAACAGGCTCTCCGTCGAATGGCAGCGCCACTGAGACATCGAAGGAGAGCTGCATCAGCAGAAACTCGCCAACAGGAATCGTGTCAATGGCGAACCGATAGCCCGCGCGTATGCCTTGAGCTGTGATCTCCAGGAACGGACCGTCCTCGGGATCGAGCAGATCGGCAAGCTCCTTCACAAAGCCAAGGTCCTCGCCGAATTCCACATTCTTCATCGCCAACTTGCAGTCAGGCGCCTGGCCATTGGTGGACGTAAATTGAAGGCTCTTCACATGCACGAGCAGGAAACTCGGACTGCCGATGAGATTCAGTGTGAAGTTGGAAAGCGTTGCCTGGATGTCAACAGTAGGTTGAACAGAGCCGTCGGCGAGGTTGAGCGCGAGCGTGGCCTTCGCAGTAACCACGAACTCTGCATCATCATCGAGCGAGAAAATCGGATCCACATTCTGGATGTCGGGGTACCAATCGTACGACACGCTGACTGAAGTTGGGATGGGAAGGTTTTGCAGCAACGCGGGAAGCTGTGCCCTTGCCCAAGCTTCGATCTTCGTGATGATGTCCGAACCCAGCATGACCTGCTGCCGGACTTCGGCTACGAGCGCAACGAAAGCCTGCACGATGGCCCGCACCTTGATGACGAGGTCTGCCGGTCCGTTGAGTGCGGGCGCAGCTCCCCCTGGCGGACAAACAGCCGCAAACGCGACATCGACGACCTGTAGCGAGTGAGCCATCGCGGCTGCCAGGATGGGTGGTAGGGCTGCCTCGAAAGTCTTCCATACTCCATTGAGCGTGCACACGGCGGCGACGCCGGTCTGGGTCGCCATCGCATTCGCCCCTGCCACGACATTCAGCACCTGGTCGACAGTCTGCATGGCAGTGCACAGGCCCGCCAGTACCGGCTGCATGGAGGCTACGGCGAGGGAAAACGCTTGTGACTCCGCTGCAGCGGCCAACGGAATATCGGCTTCAAACGCCGTGTTGAAGAGCGAGACCTGCAGGCCCAGATCTGTGCTTGTGGATGCGATTCGGCTTTGCAGGGCGCTGACCCGGCTGTTGATGTCCGCGTAGGTGGCGCCCAACGGTGCTGCGAAAGGCTGGCCGGTTGCAATGAGTCCGGAGCGCAGCAAATCGTAATCGTTGCCCGGTGTCAGCAGCTTCCCAACGACGGTTATCTGCTGCGCCATCGCCTGCGCGCTCGCATTGACGGCTGCAGCGGCGTTGGCGGCGTCGCCGGCGGGGAAGGGTTGCGTTTGGGTGATCGTCTGCAGCGCCGCAAGGGCCGCGAGCGTGTCGCGCTGTGCCGTCCGCAGGACCCCGAGTGCGCGTTGACTGGTCTTGGCGGATAGACCGCCGCCAGCCACCAGCGCACAGCAATCCTGCATCTGGCCCACACACCGTTGTACGGTCCGAAGCTGCTTTAGCACATCGCGCCCTGTGGCCTCCGCGTTCGCGCATTGGCCAGCCAGCGTCAGGCAAACGGTGTTGAAGTTAGCCAGTGCATTGGCGGCTGCGATGTAAGCGGCATCCGTATGGTCCGCAATGGCGATGGGAATCGACATGAGGAATGTGCGGGTCTTGTCCTGTGCGTTAAGTAACGCATTAGGATCTCCTCCGATGAGACCCAACAGGCCGGCCTGCTGATAGATGATCGCGGCATCGTTGAACGCCGCGGCGATATTCCCCAGTTTGGCAGGCACCTGCGTCAGAAGACTGGCGTGAGCCGTCGATTGCAGTGCAGTCACCTGCGTGGCGAAGTCCTGCGCGACCGGAATCAAATTGAGCAGGGCAGCCAGTTCCGGAATCATATCGTTGAGCTTGCGCATTACCGGCTTGAAGGTCGTGTCCCCGGCGTGCCCCGCCTTGTAGATGAGCCTCCAGATGTCGTCTTCGATCAAGCCAGTCTGATTATTGAGGAACGTCTGCAGAGCAACAAGGTTTTGCTGGGCCGCAAGGAGGACAGGACTCAGTTGATTCAGTACGGCATCGGTCAGACTATTCACGGCGGCCGTGATTTTCGGCACGATCTGCGTCGTGAGCAGAGCGTTCAGCTCATCGACCAGGAACTCTTCGGCGAGTCCCTGCGGATGCGCGAGCACGGCCTCCAGGGCCTTGCCGTAGTCTAGGATCCTCGCAATGAGCTGACCTTCACAGATGCCGGCCTCGAGACCTGTGGGGTCGGCGCATGCCCGCACCGCCGCGTAAGCCGCATCCACGGCCGCGGCCTGGGGAGCCAGGTAGGTGCTTAGCGGGTTCGGTATCTGCGGGGCTGGAGTCGCGGTCGACAGCGGATCGTCGATCATGGGCGTTTGCAGTGTGCTGATGACCTTCCTCGCAGGGTCGCTGAAGGCCTCGGCAGCGGCGACTGCGTCGTGGACCGCCTGCTCCAACATCTGAGGAGCTTTTTCAAGATTCGAAGAGGCTCCTGAGACGAGGGGCGCGATGATGTCACTCAGCTTGACGGCACCCAGGATACGCGCCGAGGTGAGGCCACCGAAGAATTGCGTGGGATCGAAGGTTCCCGAACTGAACGAGGTGAGGGCAGGATGCTCCTGGCCCTGGGGAGGATCGCCGATATCACGTCCGCCAACAGGTCCGCCCTTGCGTGAGTAACCCGCGATCTTAATGTCCGGGCTAGCCAAGCCGCCTGATTGATCTACCTTTGCATTCGCGCCGCCGAAAGAGAGCTCCGGCATCGTCCCCTGAACCTTCAGGAAGACCTCACCAGCATTCTTCGACGGGTCAAAGCCATAACTTAGATAGTCGGGGTAGAACGACACCTTCGCAGGCTTGTCGGAACCAACGACGCGCTGGACCGTCGGCGACTGTACCCGCATATATTTGATCGCGGGAAAGAAGTACGGCAGATTGTTCTGATACAACTGCCCACAGATCGATGCGTCAAGCGGTGTCGGTGGGTTCACCCCCGCGGGAGCCGGTCCCGGCGTGACACCTTTCACAGCGAAACTGACACTGTGAGTGATGTATTGCGTGTCATTCGGACTTTTCGCTGGAGCGAACGCTGTGCGCTGATCGGCAAACGCAGCCGTTGTGCGATCATCGTCGCCATCGGCGTTGGTCGTGTTCGAGCCCACACCGTAGAACTTGATCGCATCGTCGACGGTATAGGGTGTTGTGTTTCCATCACCGGAAGCACCGAAGTTTTGCGCTACGGCGGCACCAGCAAACAGGACCGGAAGATCAGCCTCTGGTGTGTTCCCGTCCACGTCGTAGTAACGAAAGCGAAACTTGAAAGGGATGGTCGTACTGGGAGCGCCGCCGGCACACGCTGCGGTGACAGAAGGCCAAAATAGATCTTGATTCTGAGGCAATGTCGTCCCTGGAAAAGGCTCGCGCGGCATCTCCAGATCGGGTGTGATCAGCGTGACCGCTTCGATCTGGGAGTATGCTATTTCCCGGCCGCCGAAGGACTGGCCAAGCGTGGGATATTTCCGGATGGGCTCCTGCACGACGATGAAGAATCGCTGGTGCAGAGTGGCGAAGTAACTGTTACCGCCGGTGCGCTTGGCGAAGCGCCGTTCGGTGATCTTGATCAGGGACGCGGCGTGGCCAAACGGAAGTAGATAGCCTTTGTAGACCACGCGCACATACTGATCGCGGCCAAGCGTAGCGAGATGGGCCCACTCCTCGACTTCCAATTGACGTTGGCAATTGAGCACGTTGGAGGACGTTACCGCTTCCAGTTTGCCTGGGTTCCACTTGCCCAGTACATCGAGATACCCTCCCAGGCTGGTCAGCATCATCCGGTTCACATTGACCGGCAGCGGTTGCCGCAGGAGCTGCCGGGGAGGAGGAACGCTGCAGGCCGGCAAGACGTCCGGGATATCGTAGTTCGTCGTCAGATGAACCAGCTCGGTGCGGTCATCATGGTCGAGCGACGTCAGGAAGGGGTCCAGAGGATCGATTGGAACGCCCGGGGCAGGAGGAGCATAATGCGGGGGCAAGACTGCATCCTTCTGAAAACCATCGGTCCAGATGGCGCGGACAGTGCGGTCAGTCGCGGTGATCTCATCGGCTCTTAAGGCCGCTTTCCCTTCGATGGTGATCCTCTTCAGGCGGGCTTCTTCGGCCTCTCGTCCGGCCGGAGGATGGGTCGTGAACGCGGAGATGTTGTCGATGTGCAGCTTCCTCGGCTTGGCGCCGGGCGCTGCCGGCGCGGGCGCCACTCCCAGCCGCGTGTGCCAGAGCTCAACCGCCGTTTCTCCGTGAGTTACAGGGACGAGCGAATGCGACCAGCGGCCAAGATCGTTGGGGGAAAGATGCAGATGCCAGGGCATCTCGATGCTGGTGACTGAAGGGTCATCCTGGGTCTGCATGGGCGGTGCCGAGGCGTCATGCGTCATCGCCGGCGGCTGCGGCAGCTTCTTCGCCACCGGTGCCACATAAGGAACCCATCGGCTCCAGTCGAGCAGCGCGTCGAGATGCAGTGGAATTTTCTTCACATTATCCGGAAGCGTGAACACCAGACGGGATTCACCAGCTAGACGCGCCCGCATCGACACCGCAGGATCAACAGAGCTCGCCGGTAGTGGCGAGGCCGGCGAAGTATAGTTTCCGGACTCCGGCTTCGGGAAGCCTCCGGAGCATCCCGTGCTGTCGTCCGCGTGAAAGACGGCTTCCTCGGCTACGTTTTGCGGAGGAAAGATCACCGTGATACGCGCTGGTCCCGCGCCAGTAGCTTCCACACTAGGGCAAAGACCCGGATGCAGCCTCATGTTCAGGAATTGAAACTTGAGCGACAGGAAATCGATGGGTCGTTGAATGTGTAGCGCGTCCTGCTCCAACAACGGAAACGGAGTTACATGTTCCGAAGGCATGAGGTCCAGCATTCCCCAGAGCCGCTCAAAGGGAGCCGTCAGGTCAGGCCAGATGGTTCGCGGCTGATGTATCACAAGATCGGCTGAGTAATCGCTTTGCGGAAAGGAAAGCTTATGGACGGCCGGATGCGCGGACGGCGTGGCTTTGCTGGAAGAGTTGTCCTCGATCAGCTCGAACTGTCGCGCTCCACCCTCCGTGCCAGCGCCGGAAAGTAGGTAGCTGGCCCCAAGGCCATGCGCCCAACGAGGCGTTGCATGGATGTCGGCTACCAGGGCGGACACCGGTTGCCGTATCCCGAGTGTGAATGCAAGCCGCGGACGCAACAACGGAAGCGCAAAGGTGTCGCCTTTGTCACCCACGAGACTGGGGCTCGGCAGAAAAGAGAGCCCCGCGCCGGTCTTTTCCATGTCTGGCATGAAGACCGCAGTATGTAATGCGGCCTGGTCTCCGCGCGCCGACTCAACCTGCAGGGCCGAGAATACATTCGTCGAGGCATCATGCTGGAGGCTCCAGCCTTCACTTGAACTTCGATGGAGGCTCACGGGCCAGGAAGCGTCACCCCGTTCCAGCAGGAAGGATGTCGCGGGCACCCCTGTCTCACTTGCGAGAGTTGTGGTCGTACACGGGCGAATGCGGCAGCAAGAGGACGGAAGCTGAGCCTGCACACTATCCACCCGCGCCACCATGGGACCGGTAATGTCCAGTTCCCACTCCGATGAAAGCTCTACTCGCGCAGACCTGAGCAAACTGAGAGAAAATCCATCAAAAGCATTGAGCTGGGTTGCGGCCATGTTTCCTGCTGCCTTCTGCGAGCCGAGCAACCAAGGCAGCGCCTCCGCATGAAGGGTGGTGCCATTCTTCGTGACAATCTCCACAGTCCAGGCGCCGAGGGACCGGCGGAAGGTACATCGGAAATCAGCCACAAGCGTCGTTCCGGCGAAGAATGCCCGGCGCAAATCGATAGTGATGGCTCCATCCGCATGGGTCACTTTTACACGAGCGCGAGGACCGAAGCAGGTGGGATTGATGATCCACCGCGTCTGCTCGCCGACAAGGACATGGACTGAGTCTCCCCGGCGAACAACGCGGAAGCCCGCTCCAAGCAAAGAAGATGGGATGGCCCCTAGCGTTGCACTTGAGGCAGAAAGCGCGAGAAACGTGCGCCGCGTTAGATAAGGGAAATCTGTCGTAGCCATCGTCGACTTGGGCCGAGACGAAAACTTACGCAGAAATTCCAGATTCAGCCTAGAACGTATCTCCACATGAGCCTCACAAAGAGCACAATTTGAAATCGAAAGGTGGCCGCGCAGTGCGGTACTGACTTTCTATCTGTCCTGCTCAAGGTGCCAAAAGAAGGTTAAGCAAAGTAGATGACGCCAGCCTTCCAAGAGGACGGCTTTGTCCTATGCAAACGAAGCGGCGAGAATCTCAAGCTAGGGGGATGTTGGCATGCACGTTTCTCCGGACCTCATAACCAATCGTGAAATCTCACAGAACAGGAAACCTGAGGTAGCCTTTTCCTGCAGCTGAGGGTACAAATGCTAAAGAAGGGATGTCTTGACTAAGAGACTTTCGAGAGTGGAGTGAAGCTACATTCGAATTTGTTTTACTTGTGGTGCTTCATCCTGTTGGCATCACGGAAATTACGCACTGCATCTCTGAATCCAGTGCCGGCGGTTGCGAACCACCGTCCCCCGAAGAATAAGAGCAGAATTGCAGCGATGATAAGCAGGTGTGTTGGCTGCAGAAGTTCCGCGAGCATAGGTTCCTTGCTCCTTGAATGTGGCTCGACACCAATCCAAAGTGAATTAGGTTACTTTTACATGTGCGACAAAATGCATTTCGGGCCCAAGTAAAGAAACCCGGCACGGGGCAGCGAAGAAAAAGAAGGTCAATGATGAAACGTTGGCCGAAGTCACCAAAATCGACGCTCGGGATCACTCTCGGTTACTCAGAACAAGAAAGCTACGGGAGAAATTCCTTATAGCATCGCTAACGTGAATCGTCAATCCTCTTTTTCTAGCGCATCAGCTCTTCTCGTTTTCGATTGAACCGAGGTTGATGGAGTCGCCCCGGTATCGTTGTCAGAATGAACGATCGTATCCCAGAGGTTTTCAGAGAACAGGCAATACTGATCAGCGATGTCTCCAGGAACTGGCGATGCGGCCGAGTCGTGTGCTACTATTCCGCCGTATTCTCCCTGAACATTGACAAATGGTTATCAGCGAGTCTCAACACACAAGGACTGGCCCCCGGCTCGTTGGGCATATGGCCGTATCCAACAGGCCTAGTGTTTGTTGACAGCCTGCAGGCGACTGGGTAGCTAACATGTTACGGAGGCATTGTGTCGCAGTTAACTTTCGACGATTTTGTTGTGGACAATTCCGGAAACCTTACCGTCCAGTTGACAACTGTGGATGGAGACGATCTAGGCATAGCAAACGGCGTGGGGCTTCGTACGGACACGTATCTTGCGCTCTCTCTTCGCACGCACTACGCATTCACCCTCGGTCCGCCCTCCGCTGGCATCTTTGTGCTCGAGTTTGACTACGGTGCAGATAAAACAGGAGTATTTGTTACCTGTGACGGAAATCAAGTTCTTTCTTGGGCCCAGATTCCGGGACCTGTGTCGTCAATTACTTCGGCACCGCCACCGGACGCATTGTTGGTGAAATATTTCAACGGATTTGATTCGAAAACGATTAATAACGCGCTTGCTGCGGATTTGGGGAATTGGCTGCGTGACAATATTGTTGCGGGCATTCTCGGTACCGCGGTCTTCGCAATTGCACTGGCTACCGGGCCGCTGGATATCGGCCTATTTCTTGGATTGCTGGAATTGAATAGCGGGGCTGATGTGGTTGCGGCTCTAAGTGGGTTAATTCTAAATTTTATGAGTGCCGTTGCCGACCAAGAAAAGGCTTCGGGTACTCTGACCGAGGCCGAATGCACTCAGATCAAACAATGGACTGCGCTGCTCAATTTACCAGCTACCTTGAAGACGCTTACCGACAAGAACGCACTCGAGCAGGCATGGGGCACCCTTGTTGCGGTGGAAAAAGTGCTGGCGGAAAATGATGACGTACAGCTAACTTTGACTTATACGCAGGACCTTGTAGGGAAATTTGCGTTTCTGGTCAAGATTGTCAAAAAAGTTCCACCTCTCTTAGTTACGGAAGAAGATTCTCATGTTGCTTAGTTTTTGAGAATTTCACGGAAGCTCCGCAACGATTTAAGAGCCAAAGGGAATCTCGAGTCAGTTGTCCTTGCCGGCAGCTGCCCTTCATTGCCACGGATGCTCGACAGGGGCTTCGCCAGTTTCATTCGGACCCGTTATCTATTCAATCGGCAAACGGCTTTGAGCTATCTTCGCAAAGTAAGAAGCCGCAATTGGTATGATTTTATCGTTGAAGTCATATCGGGGCGAGTGAAGCCCAGCGTTGTGAGGACTTGACGCGTCCTCTTCCGCCTGGCCGATAGCCATGAACGCTCCAGGGCGTACCCGTAAAAATCCGCCGAAGTCTTCGCCTCCCATCATTTGGTCTAGTTCGCGAACATTGCTGCTACCCACAATTTCCGAGGCCGCTGTTCGGCAAATATCCGTCGAGCTCTCATGGTTTACCACGGGGTCCATCAGTCTTGTGTACTTAAAATCCGAATGAGCGCCGAACGTGGTAGCAACGCCCGTGGCCATAGAAGCGATCCTCGTCTGAATGCTGTCCCGAACGCTACTGGAGAAGGTTCTAACGGTTCCGCTGAGTTGAGCAGTTCCAGTGATGATGTTTTGAGATCCTGAGCCAGCATGCACGTTTGTGATGCTTACAACGGCAGAAGCTATCGGATCTGTTTCTCGACTCACAAGCGTCTGAAGCGCCAATATCAATTGCGCGGCAGCCGGGATTACGTCGCACGTCATGTGTGGAAAGGCAGCATGCCCACCTCGGCCTACCAGTCCCACTTCAAAGATATCTACGGCTGCGAGCATCGGTCCAGAGCGGATGGCGAATGTGCCCCGAGGCAGACCCGGCCAATTGTGATAACCATAGATCTCATCAAATGGGAACCGTTCCAACAAACCTTCCTCAAGCATTCGGAATGCGCCACACCCCTCTTCCTCAGCTGGCTGGAAAATGAGTCTTACCACTCCATCGAAGCAACGGGTTTCCTGCAAATAGCGCGCGAGAGTCAAAAGCGTGGCCGTGTGACCATCGTGACCACAGCCGTGCATTTTACCGGGAATGTTTGAACTCCACGGTTGCCCGGACTGCTCAGTAATATCCAGTGCATCCATGTCGGCACGAAACGCAATAGAGCGGTCCATGTTGTTCCGTCGTCCGACAATCGTGCCTACGACACCTGTACCTGCGATGCCTCGCTCGTGTTCAATTCCCCACTCGGCCAGTTTGGAGCAGACAAGGTCGCTCGCGAACACCTCTTCATACTTAGTTTGTGGATGGCGGTGAAGTGTGTGCCGCCACTCCGTCGCCTCGGCGGCTATGGATAGCATTAGTTTGCTCTGGTCAGCGTCCATTTCGGTTCGTCTCTTCCCCCGTGTTTGCGATCCTGCATTGAGTGCTAACGCTTGGAGCCAAGGTCGGCCGGCAATTCCGAGTATTCATTCGACTCGAAATCGCATTGTGGTCGTGGCCAAGATCAACCAAGTTATTTATGCAACTGGGCTTTTACGTGTCGCATGGTCCGGCGCGATGCCGTCCGTGAATGAAACTAACTCTCCAAGAAACTCTTAAAATAGGCAGTCGTCGCTCGTTGATCTGCTGCAGCTGATAGGACTTTCCATCCCGAACGGTTCCCGAAAGCAACGATATATGTAGCTACTGTGACAGATTGCAAAGTAAAGCAAATCGCACAGTGATTGCAAGATGATTTTGCGCTTGCCGTGAAGAACGGTAGATTTGGGACGGTCGCGGAGCGGGCAGGAAATGAGGCACTCCGTCTGCAGCAAGTCCAGTTCATCACTGCATCGCAGATACAAGTTGGATGGCTAGCTTATGAAACCGTTCCGAAGTGCACCGTTCCGTCCTAAATGCATCGCGCTTTCTATTCGCCATGACTATTTCACGACTTTCACCGGCTACTGTCGATCCAACCCGAACAGCATGATTGTTCGGGATAAAGATGTTAAAGGAAATCGGGAAATTGATTCTCATAAGGCCTTGGACAGCGTAAATCGGTGACGCGAGAATCGACCCTACTGCGTCGTCATCGCCAACTCGTTCACTTGCAAGGTCGTATAGGTGCGGCACCTTCGAAGGGCGTCATGGCTGCAACGGCTTCAAAAGAGAACGAATCACTTCGCGATTCTTGGCGTAATTGTCGTGAGCAGAGGTGGGGCCTTCGAGAAGCCAGAACCAATGGTGCGCGTTTTTGACCACGCGATTGACAACTTGAACGCCGTTGGTGTCGGAAGACTGCCAGAATTGGAAGTCAGAACCAAGGTACCACGTCAGTAGATCGTTGGGATCGCTCCATGCGACAATTTGCGCGAGCGGTTCGGTGCTTGTACCCTTTGCTTCAACAACCAACCTCCGTTGATCGGACCAATTCTTCAGATCCAGGAACGACTTCGACTTGTTCTGGGAGCCCAGCTTGGCTAACTCCAGCAATGGGATTTGATTTGCGAAGAAGTAAGCTTGGGTGAGGTGTCCGAGGAGGTAATTGAAAACGAAAACGCGCTGCGGATCGGAGCCATCAAGAGATCCGCCCGTTGGCTCATACTCTAGGTGTAGCGCAGAGAAGATGAGGAAGCTTCCCAGACTATGAGAAATGATGATGTATTCAGCGTTCTGATCAAGTGAGGATGGCTGGCCCGATGTAAGCACCGCGGCTGTCATACTGGCGTTGCTGACACTCTTCATCAGCAACTGCCGAGTCGCTTCGACCAAGTACTTCTCGAGTGGGCCCACGGCTAAAAGCGCATCGGAGAATCGCCAATCCATCAGGTTGATCTTCAACTTCCGGTTAATCAAAACGCCGTGATTAGCGATTGCGGTCCACGAAGTGGCATCGGCAGCGGAGATCCATCCATATCTATCAAAGCGCCCTGTGCTGCCGGCACCCTGATGTGGCCGGGTCTCTGCGCACAGCTCAAGGTACTTCCCGTCGTGACCCGCGAGTTGCGTTTCATTAGGCAGCATATTGCGACATTTGAGCGAAAAGACCATGGGCCACCAGTTGATTTCATCAAGGAAGATGCTCTTGCCTCGCCGGAGCTGAATGACATAATGATCAACAAATGGCGACGCCGCCATCCATTCTTCCTTCGAACGCCACAACGGGCTACCCATGTAGGTGATATCCGGCACGTGAGCCTTCGGATCAAAAGCACCCTCGTCGGCGTACTCACGACCTGTTGTAACGCCCCCATTCACTACGCAGTCTTTCAATTCATTGCAGATGCTTACTCGCAGATCGGAGGAATCATACGGTTCAGTCGCACCTATGCCGTGGATGTAAAGCAGATGCACGGGCTCTTTTCCTGGTCGACGAAGGGCATCGCCGATTGAGGCGAGCTGTTTGTTGGCTGTAGGAGCACCAGTGGGCGGACTGGATGTGTTTTGCGCGGAAACTACAGGTGTCAGCACAAGAATCAGCGCCACTAGCACATTGGCAGAACCATAAACATCCACGACCATGGAATTCCTCGGTGATGGAATTTCTTTTTTCGAACTGCGGAGGCTAGTTCGACCATACGCCTCGGCCATATATTCAGCAACCTGAAATGCTAGAGCGTTGTTCAGCCATTTCAGAAGTTCATATAGCTCTAAGTAGCCGGGCGGTCGGTAGGGTCGAAATTATCGCTCCTGTTTCCCACCCTTCTCTCCGCTCATTGGAAGGCGCAGGTACTGGAACTCCTGCGCACATTGACAAAGCCATAGTGAGACGCCGTATTGTTTTTTGAAAAATAGGAAGAAGACTTACTGAACGTCGGACACTTTGCCATTTATAAGGATTACCTTCATATCCTTGTAGATGAAGACCAGCTTCGCGCCTAAATCGACTATCTTGTCTGGATTACCGAGGGACTGCTTTACCTCATCGGCGCTCATGCCAAGCTTCACGGTCTTGCTCTGGACTGCGGACGCGACTAGGGGATCTGCAACCACAGTTTCAATCGACTTCTTCACGTCATCGGGCGTCATGGTGTCGAGACCTGGAAGCTTGACGTTCAGCTCTGCGCGATAGCGAGTACCCTGACCGTCCGCGAGCGTTGTGACATCGACGGTGAGTAGTTCGAGTTGAATGGCATCACGCTTTACGAGCACATCCGTGACGTACACCTTCTCGTTGGGATTCAGCGTGCGCGAATGGCCTGTATTGCTGCCGAAGGCCGCGGCGAAGCCAGTGGCTTGGCTCAATTGTCCATTTGCAAAGTTTGTATTCACGATGGAGTCTTGGGTGTTCGCGACATCTGCATAGATGCCTGGGAGACGCACGGCGAGGATAACGCCCGGCTGAGTGATCCGGTTATAGTCTGTCTTGAACATGACGACGCCAACCTTGGTGAGCGGGTAATCGACAACCAGGGCTTCACGCATGGCCCTGCTGTTCGGAGCGCCGAAAGCGGTGAGCGGAATGGTTGCAGCGGCGACCGTGGCGATGAGCAGCACACGGAGTGAGGGCGAGCGGAACGAGGGGAGAAACATGAGAAATCCTTTCGCTTAGGGCTATTGAATCATCAAGGGCATAGCTGTCGTCTACCGTCCGAGGCTTCGGCGAATCTCGGTTTGGACCAGCTCGGGTGCGATCAGGTTCGCTGGGGCTTCGATCTGCTGTTGTTGAGGAATTGCTACTTGGTTCTGTTGTCCTTGGTTGTTGGAGGCTGAACCATCAGACGTATATAGATTCAGTTCCCTCCCCTGGCGCGAGAGTGAGACAGCCTCGCGCTCGTTCACGGCTGCCTCCTGGGTGAACAGAACTCGTTCCGGTGCGCCCGGCTTGATGCTCTCGACCGCATAGCCGTGTTCGATGTGGCGGGCTTGTTCGGCGTTGAGCTGGACCATCCTCCCTTTATCAAGCTTCACGTCAAGGCCGTTCGCGTCGCTGATCGCCATCACAGTGCCCAGCTCGCCATTGCGAATACCTAGCGTCGAGTCTGCCTCGGTGAACTGAATGCGATCCCCCGGCGCGATTTCGCGTGGCTCCTGGCGGTAGACGGTGCTCTCGGCTGTCATCGTCTTCGTAAGATTTGGGTCGTATGTGGCTTCGTCTCCGCTTGGGGTCTGTACCGTCAAGCTGTTGGTCTTGGCGTCGACCGAAACCACTGTCCCGATGCTGTTGTGTGGGATTCCATCGATAGTCGGGCTTCCCTGCCGGTATTGGATGAGGTCGCCCGGCGTGTACTGGGCTGCGACCTTGGGATTGTTCAACGGATGTTTGATATGGACGACGATGGATCTGCTGTCAGGGGCGATACGCCCTTGCTCTTGGAGATCGGAGCGGATGAGCTGATTCAGCTCGTGACGTTCGGCCCGGTTCGGAGCGACCACGATTGTGCTGTCGGGACGCTCGGCGTAAGCCAGAGCGACAGCGGCGAGGCGGTGATCTGAATTGGCGTATTGGTGGACGGTGGGCTCGGGACCGGCGTGTTCAACCTCTGCCTTCGGCTGGCGAAAATCGACCGCAGCGGTCTTGCTGATCTCGGTGGCAAGGCGCGTCCCAAGCGCCTCGACATCGTTTGTGTAAACCCTGGCATCTTCGGAAGCACGTGAGATTGCGACATACGCGAGCCGCGTGTTGATAAGCGAGCGGGATGAATCGGTATCGATATTTGCGATCACGCGACCCTCGGTGAGCCCTTGAGAGCTGTGCGAGGTCACGGCGTAGCCGTGATCGAAGCTCCTCATCTGCGCCGGGTCGAAGGTAACGAGGCGCCCGCCCTTCGTATCCATCTGCACGGTGATCTGTCCATCTTCCATCTTTACAATGGTGGCTAGATCCCGGTTGTTGACTTCAAGTTGCTTGTCCGTTGCGGTGAACTGGACGCGGTCCCCAGTGGCAAACTCTCGCGTGACCTCCTGGTAGACGTTCGCGCCTCTGAGCCGCTTGGGATCATAAGTTACGGTTTGACCATCCTCCCGTTCCACCGTGAGGGTGTTGTCGCGCCCATTCGTGGAGACCACCCTTGCCGTGCTGTCACGCTCAATGCCGTGGAGCTTGCTTCCGCTCGTGTACTTCAGGATGTCGCCGGGTTGGTAACGGGCAGCCCATTCCCGATCCGCGCCGGTCATATCGGAGCGGTGGGTCAATGTGCGGAACTCGCGGTCGTCTTCTGCCAATGCGCCGGTAGCGTGCAGCTCCGTGCGAACGGCTTGGTTGATTGCCTGCCGGCTGCGGTTGTCGGGCGAGATGACGATAGTGTTCTCGGGTCTCGCCACGTAATCTCTCGCGATGGCCGCGATGCGTTCGTTGCCATCCTTAACCTCAGTAATCCGGCCCTGGTCGCCTAGCATTCTGACGCCTTCGACTGTCTTTCCCGTCGCGAGGTGCTGCACGGCTTTCAGCAGCTCGGGGTCTTTCTGGCGCATGATCTGGTCGAGCTGCGAGGTCCGCATCCCCGCATCCTGCATCTGTTCAAACGGCCGGCCGGCATCAACGCCTTGATGCTGCCGTGTATCCCCGATCACGAGCACACGATCCTGCGGCTGGATCTTGTCAAGGAAAGCCCGCATCTGCTTCGTGCTGGCGAGGCTCGATTCATCGAGCAGATAGAGATGTCGGCTGGCAGGGTCGCCCGCGACTTGGCCCTGGCTGCCTCGGGCTAGGAAGCTCTGGAGGGTAGCCGCGCTGATTCCGGCTTCGCGGAGCTGGGCTGCTGCCCGAGATGTGGGGGCGAATCCTTCGACGGCATAGCCGCTCTGTTCGGCTCCTTCACGGATGCTCGAAAGCACGGTGGTCTTGCCAGTTCCGGCAAGTCCTTGCAGGCCGTGGATGCGATCGGGAGAAGTAAGCACCTCCTGAATGACCGTCCGTTGTGCGGAGTTGAGGAAGGACTTGCGCGAGGCCTGGGCCGCCGCGTGTTCTTCGCTCATCATCGGTTCTTGAGTCTGCTGACCACGCATCACATGCGCGATGTTCGCCCGTTCATTCGCGATGGTTTCGGAGGTGCTGAAGCTGCGCCCCGTAGCGTGCTTCAGGCTCTCAATTCTTAGGAAGTCGCCTCGCACTTGGCGGGAGCCGAACTCCGCGCGAATATAGGCATAGGTCGTCTCTCCCATGCCGTGTCGTAGCGCATCGCGCATAAGCGCTCGCTCGTCGACAACAGCCTCCCGCTCGAAGTTGCTGCTGCGAGCATACGCGACGGCTTCTCTCGCCTTTACGACCTCTTCGGCCTGGGATTCGCGATTTTGGACTTGGCTTTGAGCACGTTCTCTCGCCTGTGCAACAACCGTAGCGGCCTCGTTCCCAAAGGATTCTGCAATCTCTTTGTGGGCGGCGAGTACCTGCTCGGGGGTCAGGATCTGCTTTCTGTCGCGTGTCGCGTGGGCGGCGATTTGAGCAGCCTCGGCCCCGCTGTGACCTGTTCTTTCGAGATGATCTTTGATTTGTTGCGAACGAGGACTTGAAGCGTCAAGGTATTCCTGGGAATATCCTTTGATCTCGGGAGCGCCACTCTTGCCCGCTTCGATTTCATACCCGAGATTGCGGAGACTATAGGTCAATGCAGACTGGTAGACCGCTGTGGCGAAGTTCTGCGAATCGAACAAGCTCTGCGGTTGGAGAGCGCGGGTCGAACCATCCTCTCGTTCGGTCACGTTGAAGATGACGGCGTGGGTGTGGAGCTGAGGCGCAGCATAGCCGTCGACTGGACGAGCTTTTACGCACAAAAGTTGGCCCAATGAGTTTTCCGGTCGGCTCGGCACCTTTGTGCACTCTGACTCGGGACCGCGCGTGCCCAAATCGGGTTACTTATCGTTTGCCCTTCAAAGACCGCGGAGCAGTACCTCGAGCTTGACTCCAAGGCTCTGAGCAAGCAAGTTGAGGTTCCGTAAACCCACTTCTTTCTTTCCAAGTTCTACATCGGATATGTAATTACGTCCAACGCCCGCGTGGACTGAAAGGTAGATCTGCGTCCACCCTTTATCCAATCTGAGTTTCCGAATTCTCTGGCCCACCACGACGCAAATGTCTGTTGCCACTCCTCAAGTTTCGGTGTACTCTATCGGAGACACACCCTCTATAGAGGACAAGGCGGTATCAATCGGATTCCACACGGTAGCAAGACCAGCTAATTGTCGTTCGATTTATGCCAAGAGATTGAGATCGGGCGCCACCTGATTTGACTCTGTTCAGGTTGGGTAGCCAAGGACCATTCGCTTCTGGGGTGAACTCACGATGATTTCCGATAGCGTTGCTTGTGGGTCCCCGGTCTTGACGGCTGACGATGAAAAGGCCGAATTAGAGTCCGCGACGCAAGACTCCCTGCAGACACAACTCGCAATTCACCCATCGGTATTGTCAAATTCAGAAGACGAGGCTTTGCTGGCGGAAGTGCTCAATGGCTCAAGGGATGCCCTCGGGTTTCTTTTCAGGCGCCACAGGCGTTCAGTCTTAAACGTTGCTTGGCGAATCTTGAAAGACCTCTCCGAGGCAGAGGATCTATGCCAAGAAGTTTTTCTACAGGTATTTCAGAAGGCGAATTCATTTAATCCTGCAAAGGGAACAGCATCCTCTTGGATCATTCAGATCGCCTACAGTCGAGCTTTGAATCGCAGGCAGTATTTAACCACTAGACAGCATTACAACGCCCAGGAACTGATTGAAGAAACGACCCAGGGCAAATCCTCTCCGCTATTTGTTGATGCGGTCCTGGCAAAGTCTCTATTGAGACGGATGAGGGACCAACTCTCAGAGGAGCAACGGCATACATTAGAACTTCATTTTTTTGAAGGCTATACACTTCGCGAAATTGCAGAAAAGACCGGCCAAGCAATCGGGAACGTGCGCCATCATTACTATCGAGGTCTCGAACGCCTACGCTCCAACGTCTTTCCCCAAAAGGATATTTGAGTGAGAGAATTGGTACGAAAAAGCTCCCGGGCATGGCTGAACCTGTGAATCCTCAATTCCATGACGAGTTCGTTGCTCTAAGCGCTCTCTACTTCTCCGGCGAGATTTCAGAGGAAGAGTGGGCGCTGCTGCAAATTCATATGGCGTATTGCGATGAGTGCCATGACAAATTCCTTCAATATCAGCAGATTACCTCAGAGGTAATCCCTGCCATGGCAGCACTTGTCGCTGTCGAAGCAAGCGACGCCGCGGAAGAGTCACAGGCCTCCCTGGATGCTGCGGAACGCAAGCTGATGAGCCAACTCGACTCGATCTCTCCAATGCAGGAACAGCCCGTTCGCCGTCGGTTCGATGGGCGTCTGCCATGGACATTGGCAGCAGTTTTCGCTTTGGTGATTGCCGGCCTAGGAGCTGCAGTTTATTTCAGCCAGAATCATCGTTCCCACCGGCAAGAGGTCCAAAGGGTACCCGTCCATCAACTTCCGCCCCAAACCCCATCAACCGTACCGGATGCGGGTGTGTCGCAAGACCTGCAGAGCGCTCAGGAAGAGATCGCTAGACTCCAGCACCAGTTGGATATTGCTGAAAATCGTTTCAAGCAAGCGAATCAAGCTGCCGAAAACGCAAGAGAGCAATTCGAGTCGGAGCAGGCGGCGCGAAAACAAATCGACGCAGAGAAAGCTTCACTGAACGAACAACTGATTGCTGCAGAAGATGAAGCAAAGTTTTTACGTAGCAAGACGACGCCTACAGCAGCCGATCCGGCTGAACAGGCCTTGCGAATGACCGCACTTGAGTCAAAGGTCCGTGAACTCCGCGCTTCCCTTGATGAGAAGAACACCGAGCTCAGCGAAAAGGATCGCATGTTGACGCTGGACAAGGATTTCCTTGCTCACGACCGCGACATTCGAGACCTCATTGGAGCTCGCAATCTCTATATCGCCGACATTTTCGATACAACCGAATCTGGCCGAACCGCGAAACAGTTTGGGCGCATCTTTTATACCAAGGATCGATCTCTCGTCTTTTACGGATTTGATCTCGACAGCCAGGCGGCTCATAAGCAGGATGCGTCCTTCCAAGTTTGGGGGAGTGGCAGCGATCGACCGACTCCTGTGAGCCTTGGGCTGTTTTATCAGGATGACGCTCATAAGCGCTGGGTACTGCGATGCAACGACGCCAAATCGCTGGCTCGATTAGACATGGTTTTCGTTACTGTAGAGCCTCCCGGTGGCAGCAACAAGCCTACTGGAAAACCCTTGTTGCGGGCATATTTACAGATTCAGCCGAATCATCCCTGATTTTTTCCAAACACCCTTGGTACAGATTGCGGCTACCGTCGGTAGACAGAGTGAACGCAACTCACTCTCGAGCTTTCGGAGCACACCGCATGAAATGTGGATTTATTCTCTTTGTCTTATTTCTGTCTAGTTCCATCGCATTTGCTCAATCGACAAACGCCACAATCAGCGGCGGAGTGACGGATCCGTCCGCACAATTCATTCAGGGCGCGGATGTCGAGATCGCGAATGATGCCACCGGTGTCATTTATTCGGCAAAGACAAACAGTGTGGGTATGTACCTTTTGCCGATTCTTCCTCCTGGTCATTATCACGTTCAAGTGTCAAAGCCAGGATTCAAGACGATCATCAAAGCGGACGTCATTCTGAATGTGCAGAGTGCTCTTGCACTCAACTTTGTTCTCCCCGTTGGCGCTACCTCGGAAAGTCTTACCGTCGATGCATCATCCTTGTCGATCAATACAACCGATGCATCTGTCAGCACGGTTATTGATAGAAACTTCGTTGAGAACACGCCTCTTAACGGACGTAGCTTTCAGGATCTTGTGTCCATGACTCCGGGTGTCACGACCGAAAGTCCGCAGGCTGGCTCCGCTATAGGTTATTCAGGAGACTTCAGTGTCAACGGGCAGCGCAGCGAATCGAATTACTACACGGTAGATGGAGTCGCGGCAAATGCAGGCGCAGGGAATGGCTATGGAGGGGCTCAGCCAGCCAGTGGAGGCTCGATCGCGTCGACTACCGCCTTGGGCACAACCCAGAGTCTTGTTTCCGTAGACGCTCTTCAGGAGTTCCGAGTGCAAGGATCGACATACTCTGCGGAGTTCGGGCGTTCACCTGGGGGCCAATTTTCGTTCCTGACGCGGTCCGGAACGAATCAGTTTCACGGCGTTGCCTTCGAATATCTTCGTAACGATGTATTCGACGCGAATGACTGGTTCAACGACTTTTATGGCAATTCCAAGTCTGCATTACGGCAGAACGACTTTGGTGGAACACTCGGAGGACCGATCTTCATCCCGCGCATCTACGATGGACGCCGTCGAACATTTTTCTTCGGCTCTTATGAGGGATTGCGATTAACTCAGCCCCAAGCCGCTCAGGTCCAATACGTGCCCGACATGGCCATTCGAAGCGAAGCGTCCCCGGACCTTCGTGCAGCATTGAATGCGTTCCCGTTACCAACAACAGGTGGGATCGATTATGGATTCCTGGCTCAGTTTATCCAACCCTATTCGATCCCAAGCAGTCTGGACTCCGGAAGCGTCCGCATTGATCAAGCCTTTACACCACGTATTTTCGGCTTCTTCCGCTACGGGACCACCCCAAGCAAAACTTCAAGTCGCTATCTCTCGAATGTTGCAAAACAGGATTTCGGCTCCTCGACGTATACGCTGGGATTCACTGCCCAAGCGACGGCAGCTATCGACAACGACTTTCGACTTGGGTTCACCACGGGCCAGACAAAACAAGTCACGACCCTGGATTCTTTCGGTGGAGCTGTACCCGCCGACCTGGCCACCGAAATGGGGCTAGGCGCTTATCCAGGATCAGAAGAGGACTTTGAATTGTTCGCGCCTGGAGTGGGCCTCTCATATGTAAACCTGAACCAAACTCAGAATGCGCTTCGCCAATGGAACCTCGTCGATATCGTCCATCTATCGGCTGGACATCATCAAATCAAAGCCGGAATCGACTTCCGGCGCTTCAAGTCGCTAATCGCGCCTGGAAACGTGGAAGCGGCGGCCATCTTCGCTTCAACATCGTCTCTCATCGAAAATCAGGTATTCGAAGAAATCCTGGCAAAATATCTTCACGCGACACCCGTCTACAACGAATTTGCCGCTTTCATCCAGGACGAGTGGAAGATGAACGAGCGGCTTTCACTTTCACTAGGCCTTCGTTGGGAGCGGAATCCACCTCCCGTAGATGCACATGGAGATGACGCGTTCACGCTCCTAGGCGACATTGCACAGCCGAGCACGTTGTCTCTGGCACCTCGGGGCACGCCGCTTTGGAAGACAAGCGACTATAACTTCGCGCCTCGCGTCGGCGTTGCCTGGCAGCTCCACAATAAACAAGGTCGCGAAACTGTCGTTCGAGCGGGCGCTGGAGTTTTCTTCGATACCGATAATGAATTTGCTTCGCTCGGGTTCAGCGGGCTGGGATTTTTTGCTGACCAGGTGCTTTCGGGCACTTCTCTACCGGTGACGAGCGAGCAATTAAACTTCTCCACAACGCCAGTCGCACCCTACACCTCTAGTACCGCGTATGCATTTCCAGCCCACCTGCAATTGCCCTACACGTTGCAGTGGAACGTGGCGGTTCAGCAAGCTTTTGGAAAACAGCAGTCGCTCTCGATTACCTATGTAGGGGCGAATGGCCGCAGATTGCTTCAAAGTCAGACACGAACTGTTGACTCATTGAATCCTGATTTCTCTTCGATAGCATACCTCGCAACCGGAGTCACTTCGAACTTCCAAGCTTTGGAGGTGCAATTTCAGCGTTCAATCCAACGGGGCATTCAAGCGCTTGCGTCCTACACGTGGGCTCATTCTCTAGACTATGGATCGACTTACAGTGCGTTGACCGTTACGAGGGGAAATTCTGATTTTGACCTTCGTCACAACTTTCAAGCAGGTCTGTCATGGGAGGCTCCTCAACAAACCAGGAAATCCTTTTTGAGAGTGGTCTCCTCAGGCTGGGGAGTCGACGGACGAGTGATGCTGCGCACGGCGTTTCCGATCACGATTACGGGCAATTACCTGACCGATCCAGCGACAGGTAGAAACTACTACAGCAGTGTCAACATCGTCCCCAACGTCCCTATTTATCTTCGGGGCCCTCAATACCCAGGCGGCCGAATCGTCAACGCCGACGCGTTCGCGCTCCCGAATGGCATGAGCCAAGGAAGCGCCCCGCGGAACTTTGTAAGAGGATTCGGAGAAGCTCAATTGAATATGGCTCTTCGTCGTGAAATCCCCTTGAAGGACCAGCTACGTCTCCAGTTTAGAGCCGAGTCATTCAATCTCCTGAATCACCCTAATTTCGGCTTTGTTGATCCAGGATTGTCCGACGCTCAATTCGGATACGCCACCATGATGTTGAACCAAAGCCTAGGCACAGTTGCGGCTCAGTATCAACAAGGTGGCCCTCGCTCCGCTCAGTTCGCCTTGAAACTCCTCTTCTAATTTTCCGCCATCCGACCTAGTTTAAGACCTAAGCCGCTTCTTGCGTGGAGTGCTGCGATGAAACATTTTTTGTCTCCAAAAGGCTCTTATGCCGCAATCGTGGCGTTAGGGTTGTATTTCACATCAGTAGATTCCGCGCGGGCTATCGACGGTCAAACTGAAAGTCCGATTGAGGCGAGGGACGCTATCGAGATGACGCAGATGGCTGATGTGGCTTGTCCGTTCGGTGCTCCAACATCATCCGATGCCGTCCAATTCTCTCCTGATAACAAGCGCTTCTTCTTCGTTCTCACCAAGGGAAACCTTGAGCAGAACGTGAACGAATACTCGCTTCAAGTTGTGGAGTCCGAGAACCTGCATCTCAAACTCAAGGCGCTGACTCTAGTCAAGATGAGGTCGTCCGATCAACCGGCAATCAGCGACGCATGCTGGATGAACGATAGCCGTACAATTGTTTTCCTTGGAGCGAACCGGGAAGGGATTTCGGCGATTTATTCGCTCAATATCTCGACTCGTAGACTCAGGCGTCTGACACCATCCAGCACTTCAATACTGAGATACGCACTCACCGAAAACGAGAAGGAAATCATCTACATTTCTCGCAAGGCCCCTCGCCCTGCGCCAAACCAAAAAGCCAATCGAGATGCGCCCTTCACCGTGCAAGGACAGTCACTGGTCGATCTACTGTCTGACAACGAGAAGCAGGTAAAGCCGGCCTACTCGATTTATACAAAGTTCGCTGGTCAACCTCCGAGGAGGATATGGGAGGGGTCCGGATCCATTCACAACTTTCTTTCAATTTCTCCTAATGGCCGTTACGTCGTCTTCTGCAAGCCGGTGCTCGTTCGTGAATTATCAAAAGAATGGTCGCAATACGACTATGGATCCCACAGTGCATTGATCCAACCGCTATTTCGAACCGCCCTTACCGACTCGGTTGCACCCTTTCAAACGTATTGGGTCATCGACCTTCTCAAACACACGACGTCTCCTCTCTGGGAGGGACCCAGGCTTTCGATTGGTTTCCTCGATCTGAAATGGAGTGCAGATGAAAGATCCGTCTTCTTGCACCAGGTCTTTCTGCCCCATCAAGTCAACTCGTCGAGTGAACAGCGAAGTTTCCTCAACACTCAATTCGACGTTGAAGTGGATCTTGTCACGCACACTTGGAGCACACGTTCAAACGTCGATTGGACTAAGGGAGGAGAGCGGCTTGCACCGCTCAAAGTAACTATTGAACAGGACCTGAACTCTGCGCCTCGACTCTTAGGTACTGAACGGGCAAGCGGCAAAGCCCTCCTGTCAATCGATCTAAACCCACAATTCAATTCTCTGCGGTTCGGCGATGTTAGCGTCATCACTTGGAAGGTACACGGCATAGACGTGACGAGCGGTCTCTACCTACCCACTAACTACGACGCGCATCAGCGCTATCCCCTGGTCATTCAGACACACGGGTTTCGAGGGGAGCACTTTTCTATGGATGGAAACGAGGAATGGAGTAGCGCCTTCGCGGCTCGTTTGCTCGCCGCGAGAGGAATTGCGGCGTTGCAAACCTACAAGATTCCGGATCATGACGATTATGAAAAGGTAAGTAGGGATGAATCGCTCGGCCACACACCGGAGGAACGGTTCCGCACTTTCGCTAGCCTCGTCTACGAGGGCGCAGTCAAGGAACTCGACAGGCGAGGGGTCATTGACCCCACACGGGTTGGTATCAGCGGCTTCAGTCGAACCGTATGGTTCGTTAAATACACGTTGACACACTCGGCAGTCCCATTCAAAGCAGCACTACTGGTAGACGGAATCGACAGTGGCTACTTCAGCTATTTAGCTTTCGAAGACACCGAGTCTGAGATAGACAATGGCGGCCTCGCACCGTTTAGTAGAGAAGGATTCAATCAATGGCGTTCGGAAGCGCCTGGATTCAATCTGGATCGTGTCGCTTGCCCTGTCCGGCTGGTCAGCTTCGATTTCGGATCAAGCCTGTTGCTCCAGTGGGAATGGTTCGCGGGACTGCGACTATTGAACAAACCAGTCGAATTGATAATCTTCCCTCATGCGTCCCACATTTTGACTAAACCGCTTGATCGCTATCGAGCGATGCAAGGTATGGTTGACTGGTTCGCATCTTGGCTGCAGAGTACTAGCCCTCGGTCGTCCCCGCCGATGTCGGCCGCAATGAAGAGAAGTGCCACGCCCTAAGAGTGCCTTAATCCACGACAGCCTCTATCGCGTGCCGGGAGCTCTGGCGAGACTGAATAACGTCACGCAAAGAACTCCCGACTCACGCTGTTACGAACAATGAGTGAGGTTCAAGGTCATACCTGGAACTTACTCATCGGCCTCATACGCGCTCGAGGTTGCGTTGAATTCTGTAGGATGCATTGCGTCCTTCAGAATATTCGTCCCCTTGTTGCCCCCCTTGATATGGGAGGTTGCGTCGACAGTTTGCAGGATTTGTGGTGCTTCGTATTTCATGTCGTTTCTCCTTAGGTTTGGTTTTCCCGATACCCAACATAGAGGTCATGCTGGGCATCGGAACTTGATGGGTTGAAAAGTCTCAACCACATTTCTTAAATCGCGAGCTGGCCTCTTGACGTCATTGCTCGCAACCACAATTCCATCTCGATTGCCCTGCAAATCCCCGGATAGAAGGAGATGTCCTTCCCAGAGACGACTGCAGTGAGACAAGCGAGCAAAGATGGGCCGTCAATCAATCCCATCGATTCCAGCAAAGAGTCTTTGAAGAGAGATTCGATCTCTGCGCTGCGAGATATGATTGCCCGCAAAGGGCCCTGAACTAAGGCGGCTTTCCGTCGACGATTGAGGATTGCGGAAGGAACCAAATTCTGGAACGCACGCCTCATCAAGGAGCGTCTTTCTTCGGGACGTAGCAATTGATTTCTGGGAATCTGCACCAGGAATTCCAGCAAGTCCCGGTCGAGCATCGGATAACCATATTCGAGCCGCATCTTCGCTTGGGGCCGTTGGTGTGGCAGGGTTTCTCGCACAGCTGCCAATAACCTCAAGTAGTAGTTCTCGAGAGGTGATCGCGAGTGGTGAAGTCGGTGCCTCTGGTCTTCGGCCTGCAACTGGATCCCACTTTTACCGATCCAGCCTGGCAATTGCCCTGTCGTTATGTCATGGCCTGTAGCCATGTCTAGAACGAAGGAGGCTGTGCCTCCCAGGAATTCGGTTACCGGGCGGCGTCGAGATAGTCCCCAAGCGAGGCTACTTTTGAGTACCTGTCGCAGGCGCCCCCGAAGCAGGTAGCTGGCAAGCTCAGGATAGGGATAAGGGACGCCGCCGAGAAATTCGTCGCCTCCCAAACCAGAGAGAATGACCCCATACCTTTCAATGTTGATGGCCGAGTTGAATTCCCGCTCGTATTGTTCGGAATTGCCTGAAGCTCCAGGGAACAAATAAGCATTCGGCGGTTCGCTCAATGAGAGTCGAGTCCCGTCGATCTTGATGTGATAACCAACTTTGCCGCGAGAATTCTCAACGATCTTAAAGTAGGTATGGTCATCCCAGGACGGTTCCGATTCGTCGAAATAAGAAACCGTATCGACTAAGCCTCGTTGGGGATTGGTGTCTCTTCGGATCTCATCAGCCATGCAAACGATCGATGTCGAGTCCATTCCACCGCTGAGTTGGGCGAGAACTTCGGCGTTTCCTTGAATTCGCCGCTCAACCGAACGCCGGAACAAGAACAGAAAACGCTCCTCGTACTCTCTGTCATCACGCAGCTCGAGCCTCGCGATCCGAGGCAAGTTCCAATGCCGCGAAATATGGCTTTGTTCTTCTTTGAATCGGACGCAGTGTCCAGCGGGTACAGCATGAATCCCGGCGTAAGGCGTCGCTTCTTCGATGGGAAGATGAGCCAGGAATCGATGCGCAAAGACGCTGTTCAACGAGTGGCTGCTCTCTCTGTTGACCAAGGTTTCGAGGTAAGAGGACCAAAAAACCGCGTCCGCCTGTTTCTTGTAATAGAGCGTTCGAGTGCCAGCATGATCACGGCCCAGGTACAAGGTATTCGTGTTTCGGATCCAAAGAGCGATCGCCCAATCTCCGACGAAATAGCTGAAAGTCGCTTCATTCCATCGCTCAAGAGCCGAGAGCACAATTTCAGCAGATGAGACGGAAGATTGATCAAGACTCAAGAGTTCGCATAGTTCCTTCCCGTTGTCGAGGCGTCCGTCCAAAGCGACTACGTTGCCATGTCGGTCAGCAAGCAGCGACCGCTGAGAACCGTTGGCAGCTTCACTGACGCCTGTCTGTTGCCCCATCCCTACCTGGCCGTTGCGTAGAAGGATTGGTTCACCCTTAGTCCATCGCATTGTGTGCGTGGCCATATCGGACAGCTCTTGCTCGGTGACCGGATTGTCGAGAGTTCTCTTCACGCCGAAGACTACGCTCATGGTTGTTTCCTAACTAAAAACTTGCCGGCTTTAGCACCTTGTACGAGCCGATGATTTCGGCTCTATCGTTAACCACCGTCCCCCCAACTTCGACCCACGCATGGGACTTGAAGGGCAGCGTTTGAACGCCAACAACCATCTCTGCGTTCCATCCGTACCGGCGAAGGAGAACCGTCGTTGCGGAAGATCGCTGCAGACACAGGACTCGTTTGAAGTAGAGAGTGCATGCATAGTCCATTGCCTTGCAAATTGACTCTTTCGGAACTTGATCCAATGATGAACACCGTTGGACCTGTTTCTTGGCCAACACTGCATGGAGATCCCTAAATTTGCGGAACGACATCAAAAACTCGAAATAGACCAGGAGAAGCCAGCCTTCAACGACAAGTCGTTTCATCGCGGCCTCCTTTGGGTACAGAAAGTTCAAGTTCTCGGCAAAGAAATGCCAAACGTCGAGTCAGTGCTTGTACACGCACCGACAGTGGCAGCGTGGGAGAGTGGCCGCGCTCTTTGCTGTAGTCGACGATGATGGGTGACTTCTGCGCTGAGCGGCTCTGTAGCAGAGCCGCCGTCTTACGTACATGGGCCGGATTGCACCGGTCGTCCATGTCGCCTGAGACAAACATGGTGGCCGGGTAATTTATCTCAGAGGCGATCCTGTGATACGGCGAATAGGCAAGCAGAGCCTGGAATTCCCGGGGATCGTATACGCTGCCGTACTCCCGGCGCCATCGTCCAACGTGGTCCAACGCTTCATAACGGACCATATCGAGCAGTGGAGCGATGCAAAGCACCGCTTTGTAGTGTTCGGGCCGTTGCGTCATTGCGGCTGCCACGAGGAGGCCGGAATTCGAGCCACCGAAAATCGCTAGTGTGTTCGGAGTAGTCAATCCTTCGGCAATTAGCCACCGAGCGGCCCCAATGAAGTCATCGAATGAATTTTGGCGATTCAGCGCGCGCCCCGCATCATGCCACTCCTTGCCAAATTCACCACCGCCGCGAATATGAGGAACTGCGAACACAGCGCCGAGTTCCATCATGATGGTGACCAGAACTGAAAACCTCGGAGTCAATGTCGTGCCAAACCCTCCATAGCTTGTCATCAAGATTGGAGCGGACGCCCCTGTTTGGGCAGAACTCCGGTGGACAAGTGTCAATGGAATCTCGGTCCCATCTTGAGAGGGGTAGGTCCTTTCTTCAACCACACATGAGGCGTCGGGAATGGTCTCCCCGTGCCGATACCAGAGCTTTGAAGCGTTTGTCAGGACGCAATGCTCGTAGACTGCGAGTCTGCTATCGAATGATTCGAACGTGTAAAAGAGAGAATCCTCGTCCTCAGAATAAGAAGGCTGTATTTGAACTGTGCCTTGCGGCGGGAGCTTTATCGGACAGAGAAGCTCGCCAGTGAGAAGCCGGCCTTCAATTGAATCGACGCCGCCCTCGGTATACTTCGCGAACACGCGATCACGAGCAATGACAAGTTGTTGAATGCGAGAAGCTTTCTTTGGGAACAGAGTGCGGAGCTCCTCTCCTTCTGTAGATAATTCAATTAGCCTCGAACATCCGGGGTCAGACTCACTGACCAGGAGGATGAGATCGTGGCACAAGACCGGACTACAGGGGAATTGATCGTTTCGTAAAACTCGACTCCATCCTGGGTTTGACACCGGTCGTGCAACCCAAAATTCCGTCACTGAAAGTTCGCCTTCCCAATAGGTCCAGATCGCTCCAAGTCTGCAAGAATTCCCAATCACTGTCAGTCGGCTGCCGGGAAGTCGCGCGACACGAAAGACCACAACGTCCCGTTCCATTGAGCCCATTTGGTGGTAGAGGATCGTTAGTTCATCTAGGGCAAGGTCTGAGTCATGCGAATAGAAGTAACCATTGGCCGCAAATACGAATCCCCGTATATAGCCAATCGGTATGCTGCCGGGTATGACTAGAGCGCTCTCGACATCGACTACCCGAATTTCCTTCCGGTCTTCTCCGCCTCGAGTCATCTCATACGCGAGGAAAGCGCCATCTGGCGAGACACGGTAAATGCCCACAGAGTCAGACCCGGTTTCTGACCAAGGATCAACTAGCAAACGTTCCGAGCCATTTGCGATTTCTCTCACGTAGAGGCTTCCTTGTTCTTGCCCTTTACAACGTTTTCGAAAGAAATAGCGTGTCCCGACCCGAGCAGTTTGATCCACTACTTCAATGTCGAGGTATGCTCGCACTCGGGTCTCAAGTTCATCCTCCTCAGGAGAACTCGCAAAATATGCATCGCACCGCTCCTTTTGCTCGGCTATCCACGTCTCCGTGGCCGCAGATGTGCGGTCTTCTAACCATCGGAAAGGGTCACTAACACGTACTCCGTGAATGATCTCCTCGTCTCGGCTTAGGAACGGCATAGCGCCTCCTGCAGAAGGGAATTACGAGCGGCACGGTCCATATGCCGAGCCAAGCTGCGCGCATAACTCTCAATGCCCGGACGAACCTTAGTTGTTTCTTTTAACCAATCACCACGACCGTAGAGATAAGCGAAGATCGAGAGCAAAGGCATCAGAATCAGAGCTCGATCGATACACGATTGAGGCAGGTAGGGTGCCCACATTTCCCGATATGCGGCTTTGAAGATGTCAGAGTCGTGTGTCTTCAACGGGGGGAAGCGATCTAGCGACAGAAAGGGATTGCCGATAGCTGCTTCGCTCCAATCGATGAAGGACCATTTTGTTCCGTCGAAGAGCATATTCCCTTCGTTGAAGTCGTTATGCAGGAGCGTGTCTGGTATCTGAAGAGCTTCCATTTCAAATGAGGCTTCTCGAACTAGCCGGGCAAGGTTCGAGAGACGCACTGCATCGAGCCGCACAGCTTTGACTGAGGTTTGACGTCCCATTGCCTCGACAAGAAATGCAAATACCGGTTCGATGTGGCTCCGGAGAGATGCGATACGGTGGTCGTATACGCCGGCTGCAAGCAACTCCTCTGCGTGATCGATCGTGTTGAGTTGCAGTGCTGCAAAAGCTCGTAGTCCAGAGGCCCAGTGTTCTTTATCCTGGAATAGTCCCGCAGGTCGACCACCGTCCTCGGTGATCCATGCGTTCCATTCTGTATGGATCGCGACGAGTCTTGGCAAAGATTCACGACATAGGCGACTGAGGCATACCGTGACCTGAAGCTCGTGCAGGTTTGGCGTTCCGGTGGCTTTGAGCCAATAGCGCGAGCTGTCGTCGGAGAGGAGTGTCAGAAGTGCAAATGAACCGCCAGCGTTCATTTGCTTCGCCTGTCTGATTTCCGAAAACGTTCTACCTGTGACAAGCTCGGTCCATGTCACTGCTTCATCGATCCAGCCAATATCACCGGGGCTGGCTGCTCGATCGACTTGCAGCATCCGGGTCAATTGCCCTCGCTCCATTTCCGTTATTTGTGACGAAGGTATCTCATCCAGACGGACTGCTTTCAACTGAGAACTGGGCCTAGAATCGTGTACCTCAGCGACGATACATACGCCTAAACCTGAATCATCGAAAAGGAAATCGGCGACGAAAGCACATACATTCCAAGTTGCCAAAGCAATCTCTTGCAGATGTTGGGCTGGCCGTGCAAACTCAGGAAGCGATATGCGCGGCAGCGCGTAGGAATCGACAGTCTCTTGCACCAGAATTGCTTGGGAGTAAGGTTCCATTAGGACAACCCGACAGTTGGCACTCTCCGAATTTGTTTGGATTTGGGTCATCGTTGTATTCATTGGCCAGGGTACAGATTGTTCGATCTCAATGCTTCGATAAACTTGCGGATGTCCTCTACCACTTCCTCCACTAGCTGGCCGGTCTCGCATGCTATTTCAGCTGCGATCACATCAGGATCTCGCCCCTGTTCTAAGGCCTGCCAGACATGCGCCCCGGTCAGATTGAGCGTAGAAATAGTGCCGTATTGAACATCGAGAATTGCGCCACCATGTTGATCCACCATTGATTGAAGACGTGCATTACCAGTAATCATGGAGATGCTGATCCTCCCAAGGTTGCTTGGGTTCCACTGATGTTGCAGAGCTTAAATCCGATTGGAATCTGGAAGTGGAAATATCAAAATCTTGGCCATAATTACTATCGCTTGTTGTTATAACTGGATTTAAGACAACGCAATGTAGCTATATCGGTGCAACTATGAAACTCAGTTTCGGCCATATTTACGGTGTGGATTGTCCTTCCAAACCTATACGGGTACGGCAACACCAGAGACACGATTGAGCTGTGTGAGAGATTCCAAGCCAAAGGTATGTTTCACTTGGCCGGTCGCGCCGTCAAGAAGTACGAATTGGTTTCCGTCCCTTATGAGACGCCCGCAGATCATCTCGAGCCCTCTGCGAAGGATATAAATGGGCCGAGACCAACCAGAACGTCGTTCATCTCTCCTTGTATCGGGGATCGATGAAACTTTCTCAAGGAGAAGCCACGATCCAGCGCCGATCGCGGGGTCGAGATCTTTGATTCCGCCACCTTGCGAAAGCCTAACCACGCGATCGTCCCATCGCCGCAATTCCGGAAACTTTATCGACAAGAGAGGTGGCCATTCTCCGAACTCTTTGCGCCGTGCCTCCCATACATCGATGGGTAATGGAAGACGCGCATCGCGATCGGCCACCAACGCTTCCTCCAGCGAAGTCACGTTCAGGAGCGTGTCGAGTGAAAATCGACCACGATCCGAGAACCACGAGCCCCCAGTCTGCAAAGCATCTGTGTAGCGGGCAACATTTGCCACCGTCAGATGTAGGAGCGCATTGACATGTGGATTGGGGGAAGTTGCGCTGCGATAGCGTCGCTCACTTCTTTCACTCAAGCGGGCATTCAGCTCGCCTTGTAGCACTTCTTGAACAAATTCCTTTTCTTCCTTCGACCTCATAAAGCGTCTTCGTTTCGTTGCGAGCAATTGGTCTCGGGTAGGGTGCTCCCATGGGAGAATCAACTCGGCTCCACGGCCAATCTTCGGAAGTGGTCGAAGTCGGAGGTGATCCGGAACTGGAAGCCCCAAGGCAAACATTCGGATGCGTCCTGCAATTCGTACCGCGCCTGGGTAAGAAAATTCCTCGCGTCCGAAGTAGCTTCTTTCTGTGGTGAATAGCCGGAGTTTGCCGCGAGTGACAACGCAATGACTGCATCGGTATCCATTCGCAAATTGAAGCAAGTAGATTGCTCTCGGGTTTGGCAGGAGTTTCTCATTTTCCTGAATCGGCTCAACCAAAGCCATAGCGCCTGGCGGAATGCTTGAGCCAAGACTATCTTCCGTCCCAACATGTACATAGAACGATCCCGGCTTTTTCCATCCAATTTCTTCGATCGCTCGTATCGGCGTATTGCTTTGCCATTCCAGCACCAGTTCCCGCAGCGGCGCATCGAAGTTGAAGGAATAATGAGGCGCAAGCCGCGCTGGCAGGTCGACTGGAAGATCGCGATTGAACGGATAGGACTCGAAAATATGGGTCCGGCCGCCGTTCAATCGCAGGTCGAAATTCCGTATCTCTTCGAGGTTGTACCCGAACAACCTGTGCGCACCCTCCAATGTAAGCGAGCAACTATCGGCTACCTCGATCAGCTTTTTGAGCGTTGGATGTTCATGTGTTCGCGGGAGATTCGACAGCAGATCTCGCATCGTCGCCTCTCGGCGTTCGTGTGTACGCTTCTCCCGCTCATTCAATGGTTTGGATCGTCGATGCAATTCCCGAATATGCGTTAAGGCTTCAAGAACCGCATCACGTGCGACAGGGTTATACACAATCAGAATCTCCTTCTGAAGGCTCAACATGGGAGCTACTAGCCATAGAAAAAGAGAAAAGCGATCTTCAGACTTTGTTCAAGAATCAGTCTTACCCGAGGGGCGACGGCATCCGTTGACGTCATTCAGCCTGCTCTCGCCATCTTGATGCTCTCCAGCGTTAAGAGCAAACACTCAGGACGAACTCGACGCAGTGCGAGTTTCAGCCAATCGCCGGCTAGACCGCATTCTTGCTCAAGCCCCGGGCCATCGGCACAAAACAACCGTCCTGAGCCAAGTCTGACACAACTCAATTCAGAAGAAAACTCCGTTTCGAAAGAGGAGGAAACTCTCGGCCAAGATTCCCGTCGCATTGCAGAGAAGTGTGTTGGAGTTTCAGTGGACCATAACTCGCAAAAGGAATAGTTATCAAAAAATCGTTACTGCCGGGAAGTCCTCTAATTCGAGTGTCTGACGCCAAGTGACTATAGCGGCGGCGTGCGCAAGTCGTCGCTCTTACTGGAATGGACCAGTAGACAATTTGTTGGCGGAATTCAGACATGATCGTGACTGCGATAGCATCCTCATTGTGAGGGCGGAGGCATCCTCCCTGGCTACGGACCTGCGGCGTCCTCCGCGACCCTCCTCAGCGGGCTGTTCCCGCCCGCAACGCCCATCCTGAGACGCATCTGCGCTTTCGCGCACTCCAAACGAAGACAAACTCACTAAGGGGCCAGCCCCTCGCGCGTCGCAAGGGGATCCCCAATCTTCCGCGCTTGTCACCCCAGCGGGCAAACACCGCCCGCCGGGGACCCCGCCTGCGCTTGTGCAGCCCTCCGCTGCGCTCCGCCCTTTCCATTCTCGCTGCGCTTCATTTCAAGGGTGGGCGATCCCCCTCCCCATTGCGCCTAGCTACCCCCGCCTTCGCCAGGAGGCGTTCGGCATGTAGGTACATGCCGCGCGGCATGTAAAAGCAACGGCAAAAACCCAAGGAGAAAGCACCCATGAAAACCACTGCCACCACCGCACCCGTTACCCCGTTCACCCAGAACAACAACCAGCAAAAGCAGATCGCGAAAGAAGTCATCGCCGCCAACGTTAAGCTCCTCATCGAGCAGCTTGAGGCAGGACACAGCGAAGGTCTCACCGCCTACCTCACCGCAATGGGTAAATTCCATAACTATTCGTTCGGGAACATTCTCGAAATCGCCCGACAGAAAGCAGTGACATAGTGCTACACCTCGCTGGAGTCAATAAACATAGGGGTTTGGGCGTTGCTGGTTACGCGCGATGGAGATCGGCGGCCCGTGTGGATGAGACGGACGGCTCTATGGACGGCTGGCAGCGTGAGGTGAGCGCGTTCGATCGTCCACGGGGCGAACTTGACGATTTGTTTTGCCGGTAAGATCTTTCGTTCGATCAATTGGCGAACCGACGCCTGACTGATACCCAGTGCGACGGCGGCTTGCTGCATCGTGATCCAGAGGCGCTGTTCCGGCGGCGGACATGCCGGAAATCCCTTGGTATGTCGAACGTGCTGCACACGCTTCTCCGTCCAAGTGTTAGCGTGACCCGTTCGATAACCCAACCGATTCAGGATAGACACGATGGCGCGGTCGTCGCAGACAAGAGCGAGTTCACGAATCAACTCCGTTACTTCTTCCGAGTTGACGTTGTTATGGTCGCCAGTCCTGTTCTTGCGCACCGTCAGTTGCGTGTGGGTACCGCCAGCCCAGTGCAGCTTGAGATGGACGGCGGGAGGCTCATCGGTGGTATCGGCGACGACTTCCTCAAGCACCGTTCTGAGGACGCGCTTCTTCAACGCCATCGGCGAGCTGGGATGGTCCCACAAGCGTTCGAGATCGTCGCCGAGCGTGAGCAACTGTTCCCGCTGTTCCGGGGTGAGTTGAAGTGCCGATGCGGTCGCGTCTTCCAGGCGGCGCTCCAGATCGTCGGCATGAGTCAGTGCGTTGTTCCATCGCTTCTCCAACTCTGCTGCGACGAGACGGTTCTCCGGCTCTGTTGCCTGGTACTGCCGTTCGATACGGCTAGCTTCATAGCGTGCCTTCTGGAGTGCGAGTTCGAGCGAGCGCCGCTTCTCATCGGTTCGGTTCTGGGTCTGTTCGAGCGCATCGAGCGCGGCCTGCACGCCGAGAGGGCGCAGGGCTTCGAGCACCTCGGCTGCGATCTCCCGGTCGACTCGCCAACCAGCGAAGGTGATGCAACTGCGCTTCAACTTATGGGCGCGGTCTCCGCTGCACTCGTAGCGCGGCAGCGGCCCGTCCCGCTTGCTGGAGGTATAGAAGACCTGAAGCGCGCGGCCACAGCGTGCGCATCGCAGCAGTCCCGCCAGCAGTGCGGGCCCGTTGCGCGCCGCGCCGCTCAGTCCTCCCATGCGGGCGTTCCATCCTGCGTTGGAGCGAATCTGTTGCTGGTTGCGCATAAACTCTTCCCACGTTATATACCCTTCATGGTGGTCCGGGATGACGACCTCCCACTGGTCCTGCGGTCGAGCGTGACCGCGTGTCTTGCGGGCGCGGCCCTCGACGATGGAGGTGCGCGTATGCTTCCTGCCCCAGACGAAGACGCCTGCATAGGCCGGGTTCTTGAGGATGCCGCAGAGGCTGGAGTAGATGGGTTCGATCCAGACCGTCTTGCGGTTGCCGGACTCACGCGAGAGAACGGGAAGGGGAAGCTTTTCATCGCGGTACCAGAGCAGCACCTGACGCACGCTGCCCAGCTCATGGAACTTGCGAAAGATACCGGCGATGGCCTCCTGCACCTGGCGGTCGGGCGTCTTCTCTATCCCTTCCTCTTCGGTGCGGACGTAGCCCAAAGGCACTTGCGTCATCACCATGCCGCGCCGCACCTTCTGACGATGCGCCTCCATCGCCCTCTGGCGCAGCAGACTGATCTCGAACTCGCTCATGGTGCCCTTGAGACCGAGCAGAAGCCGGTCGTTGAGCAGACTGGGATCGTAGACGCCGTCGTGGTCGATGACGAGTGTCCCGGCCATCGCGCAGAGATCGATCAGGTGATGCCAGTCGCGGTTGTTCCTTGCCAGACGCGAGGCCTCCAAAGCGAAGACGGCGCCGACCCTGCCGGAGCAAACGGACTCAAGCAATCTGCCGAAGCCGGGACGTTCGACCGAACCCGTTCCAGTGCGGCCCTGGTCTTCGTCGATCACGACGACACGCTGAAAGCCCAGTGTCTGCGCACGTTCGCGAAGGTCGTACTGGCGACGCTGCCCTTCAAGACGTGTCCGGACTTGTTGCATGGAGGACTGCCGTACATAGACGCAGGCCTCCCGATCAATGTGAATGGCTTGAATCTTCTCGCTCATCGCTCTCCTGTTCTGCGGGGGTTACGCCGCTCATGGTTCGGAGCAGCATCTGGCTGAGCAACTCGCGACAGCGCACCTGCGCTGTCTGCGGGAGCTGCTGGGGCTTGGTCTTGTCCCAGGGAAGAGATCCCTGGCGTGGTGGGCTCACCGAATGCACCTCCTGGCGAAGATGCTTCTGAAGGTAGCGAGTCATCGGGGCAGCCGTCTTCTGGCTGGGTGTCGATCAGAGAGCGCAGGGCAAGAAGCGCGGAGAGCGCTATCACTGGTCGTTCGACCACCGCCATGCCGCGGCAATGCTCTTCATCGAGCATCCATGCGGGAACGACAAGCTGATCGCCGCTGGGAAGAAGCAACTGAAGCTGGTTCCGAGGCTGCCCGGAAAACGAAACGCGCCGAACTAGCGTTACCGTCCGCCCAAACTGAGGATGATGCGCATAGTGAATCGTCAGAGAAACATGGGCAGTGTGTGAGTGCTTCGCAGAAGCCGGACGCTACCCGCGTTGCTGGCCTCTATGCGTGGAACCAACTTGGACGCAGAGTCAAGAAGGGAGAGCGCGGAATCCGCATTCTGGCCCCAGTTATTGGCGTTCGACGCAAGAAGGACAAGGAAGCCGAGAAGGACATCCGCACTCAGAATGAAGCCGTCGTTTGCGGCTTCCGCTCTGCCTACGTCTTCGATGTGAGCCAGACCGAAGGCAAGGAGCTTCCCGAATTTTCCGAGCGAGTCTCAGGAAGCGTCGGCGAGTACCGCGAACGGCTTGTGGATTTTGTCATCGGCCAGGGGATCGCGTTGGAGTTCAAGGAAAGCATAGCCCCTGCTATGGGCGTGAGCTACGGAGGAAAGATCGCTATCCTTCCCGGCCAGTCTCCCGCCGAGGAGTTCTCAACACTTGTGCATGAACTCGCACACGAGATATTGCACAAGGCCGAACGGCGCACCGCAACTACCAAGACGGTGAAGGAAACCGAGGCCGAGGCAATCGCCTTTGTTGTAGGAAAAACCATCGGCCTGAACACTGGCAGGGCATCGGCGGACTATATCCACCTGTACCACGGCAACGCCGCACTCTTGGCAGAGAGCTTGGAAGTCATTCAGAAGACCTCCGCCGTCATCCTTTCCGCCTTGGAAACACCCGCAACGGAAGCCACGAACGAAACAGAAGCCGAACCCGAACTGGCGCAAGCCAGCTAACCCGCTCTGTCCGGGGCGGATGGCTTCGCGTTGTCCGCTCAACCGCCAACGGTACACCCAACCGCTCAAGGAGTGCAGCCATGAACATGAACACCGCAACCGAATACCGCAACCTTCCCCTCGCCGTCCTCACCGAGTCATCCACCAACCCGCGCCGGATTTTTGAGGATTCCGCTCTGAAAGAGCTTGCCGAAAGCATTCGCACTCAGGGAGTGCTCTCGCCCTTGCTTGTGCGGCCACTCTCGGACCAAAGTTTCGAAATCGTCGCCGGAGCGAGGCGCTATCGCGCCGCGCGGATGGCCGAGTGACCGTACAAACAGGAGATCGTGCAGAAACAATCACGCCTGGAATGAAGAGGTGGCAGCGCACCTAACAACGTGCGGGATGGGTGCAGAGCTAATTTGTGGGAGATGGCGCATGAGTAGCAAAGAGCAAGGAATTTCGGTGGCGTAATCCACCATGCCTTGGGAAGGAGACAATTCGATCTTCTACAACGGTGAGCCTGACCGGAAGTCGATGGACTTTTGACTATTCACATCTTCCATGACTGTGAAAATATAGAGGCACCAAGAGTTACGCTCTACGATTCGATTCTGTCAGTTTAGCCGCCTCGACAATCCACACACGGGAGTTGATCAATGATTGCCAAGTCCATATCGATGAGAGCCAATCGTCGCCAATTTGTGACTTCATTATCTTCTGCATCATTAGTGCTCTATCTAGAGGGCTGCCAAGGAAATAGGGTCAACTACGGTAAAGTTCGCAACAATCAAAAAAAGTCGTTGATTATTACAAATAGCTCCGAGCCGAGTTCGCTAGACCCGCATGCCTATCTTGCTGAAAACGTAGGAAATATTCTCGACGCTCTATTTGAGGGTCTTGTCACCATCAACCCCTGGACACTAGCACCGATGTCTGGTGTTGCTACGAATTACATTTCGAATTCCCAAAAGACCCGCTTTACGTTTTATCTTCGTGGCCATCCTAGTCCGCATGGAACGTCCATACCGACTACGAATCCCTCATCTCAAACCATTGGCGAATCAGGAAGAGATGAATTAAGTAGACGACAACCACCGAGCCTATGGTCTGATGGAAGTATTTTAACTGCCGCCGATTTCGTATATGCTTGGCAACGGCTCTTTGATCCTAAGACAGCTGCCCCGCAAGCCTATTCAAATAGCTTTATACGCAACTCGTCTCAGATAACTCTGGGCCTGAAGGCACCCGAGACACTAGGTGTTATCGCGATAGATGACTACACGCTTCAAGTCGACCTAGAGCAACCCACCGACTTTTTCTTGCCTTTATTGGCGAAGCCGATATTTTCTCCACTACCGCGCCAGTGTATTGAATCCGCTATAGGGCGCGGAGCGCCGCGTTCCTGGTATCTATCAGAGCATCTAATCGCAAATGGACCATTCACGCTTAAACGATGGGAGGCATATGATGAGTTAGTTGTCGCAAAGAGCGCATCATATTACGACAAATCAACAGTGTCTCTTGAGGAAATTGTTTTCTTGCCCACTTCAGACAGCCTTACATGCCTCAATCTATACAAGTCAGGCGATATAGATACGTTGCAATGTGGATCGATACCGCGCCAATATTTCCCAACACTCAAGGAATATGCAGACTTCCATAGTTCGCCATCTAATCAGCTGGACTACTTAGTCGTTAATACAACAACTCCTCCATTCGATAATGTCTATGTGCGCTATGCATTAAACATGTCTATAGACAAACAAGCTATTGCGGCGCTCTATAATGGCGGGGAGTTACCAGCGTCTTCCGTCTTTAGGCCCAATAAAACAGACGAAAAGCCAACTGTCTATGTCGATATCGAGCACGCCAAAGTTAACGTGCTCTCGTTTGATCCTGTTGCCGCACGAAAAGTGCTTAACTACGCTCTGCGGTCGTCGCACATCTTCGAGGATCGCGAGCCGCTCCATGTGAAGCTGTTCGGCTTCACGCCAGACACTCTTCAGGATGACGTGCTTGAAGCTATTAGATATCAATGGCAAATGCACCTTGGAATTGTCGTTAGTTTGTATCGGATGGAGCTGAATCCCTATTTTGAGGCGCTTATGGAGGGTCGGCTTGATGGTGTTGCGTGGTCCGGATGGGTTCTCGGCCAAGAAGCCTCAACAATGTTTGACTTCATAAGGATCGGCGCGAATGCCGGTGGATCGAATTGGCAGAATGCCGAGTTCAACAAGTTTTCCGATGAAGCCCGCGTCACGCTGGATTCTGTATCTAGATTCAGCACGATGCTCAAGGCAGAAAAATCACTCTTGACCGATATGCCGGTCATTCCTATGGTCCACGGGGCCTGGCAGTTGATGGAAAAGCCGTATGTTAAGGGCGTGCCCCTGAATCAGAATTATAAAATACGATTCAAGTTTGCTTCTGTATAGGAGAAATTATGATAATGGTGTCGATATGCAAGCGGTTGGCAGCATCGATATTAACGGTATTCGTCGCGACATCCGTCTGTTTTTTTATTACTAGATGCATGCCTGGAGATCCCTTCTCCTCTTACAGCACAAATCCGAGATTGCAAGAGGAACTGCGAAGGCGCTATGGTTTCGATCGACCTATAGGTGAGCAATATAAGCAATTTGCGGCAGGCTTTATTGGGTTCTCATGTGCCAGTGCGACTTGCGAGTGGCATCCGTATCCGGAATTCGGCCTATCTATTTCGCAGCAACGGCCCGTTAGAGACCTGCTGCGCGAGGGACTACCGATCTCCACTTTGTTCGCTATCAGTGCATACACTATTTCGCTTGTCGGGGGAATCTCCCTAGGTATGTACTACGCGTGTCGCCGGAGTAGTTGTTGGGTGACGAGGATCGCAACATGGCTAATGAGAGTTGGCATCGCTGTACCAACATTCATCCTTGGCCCTTCGGTGATTCTATTATTTTCTTTAACTCTCTATTGGCTACCAGCCGCCCGAATTCAATGGTTCTGGGTATGTAACGGGTTTCGGCTCCCAACTCCCCGTAGCGTGATTCTTCCAATAGGAGTGCTCGCTGTGGGTCCAACGTGCGCGATAGCTACTTATGTCAGTGGAAGTGTTATGGAAGTGATGAAGTGTGACTATATTCGTACAGCGCGAGCCAAAGGGCTATCGGAAAAACGAGTTATGCTCATCCACGTCTTACCGAATGCACTAGGCTCAACGATATCGTACTCCGGCGTAACGATATCTGGATTAATAGTCGGCTCGGTTGTCGTGGAATCACTCTTTGCAATTCCAGGAATCGGCCGCTATTTTCAGCAGGCTGCAAACGAACACGACTATCCCTTAATGTTAGCGATAATATTTGTCGCCGCATCGTTATTATCAGCTTTCAATTTCTGTGCAGATGCGTGTAAGAGTCTCTTGGATCCCCGATTGCGGGGTCAGCGATGACTGCAATCATAAGGTCTCAATATGTCGTAATCATTCTCGCGCTCTTGGTGACGAGCATTTTTATAGTGCCCTATATATCAGACGTTTGCGGAGGGTACACGTTTGCGAGTCAAGACCTGCATAATCGACTAAGCTCCCCCGGCTATCCTCATTTACTGGGCACTGACTCGCTCGGACGTGACTCAATGTTGCGATTGGTTGTCGCCATGCGCCTCAGTATTTCAATTGGAGTAATAGCGGCGCTGATTGCAGTTTCCGTTGGCACGGTGTATGGTGCCATCGCCGGAGCTAATGATGGTTTTATAAGATCATCAATGATGGCACTCCTGGATGTGTTTTTCTCTATTCCAGTTCCTTTAACACTGATTCTGTGCAGATCCGTGTTCGGAGGCGGAGTAGTTATGTTGACGGTCATACTTGGCTCTACATCATGGGCCTTAACCGCAAGAGTTGTTGACTCAGCGGTCCGGTCGCTTAAGAATCAGTTGTTTATCGAAGCCTCCGTGGCTCTCGGAGCGACTACGAAGCAAATTGTTATACGTCACATGTTGCCAAACGTGGTGAATGAGATTGTAACGAGTCTTGCCATAACGATCCCCAAAGTGCTCGTTGACGAAGCCATCCTGAGTTTTTTAGGTCTAGGAGTTCCGTCGCCACTTCCTTCTCTAGGAGGGCTCGCGAGCGCGGGCGTCCAGGCGTTGCCCATTCAACCTTTACTTTTCATTGCACCGGGTGGGGCCTTCATTGCGACAGTGATAATCCTAACTCTCCTCGGCGAGGCGGTGATTGCGAGGTGCGGAGGACAACTGCCTGTCGATTGAGTGGGCTCAAGGCGCAAAAGTCAAATGGAAAGGAAGTTGAGATTGTGACCTGTTGTGTTTTTCAGGAAACAGGAGAGAAGAACCTTGATTATGGGCGTCACTGTCAGGGAGATTCTGCAGCAGTGTGCGATGCGGCGCCAGCCGATGGTGCTGTTGAAACGGGAAGGCTCCGAGTTCGGCGTGAAACGCATCTACAGGCTCTCGACCGGGGAGGGCCGGATGCTGCGAACCAAGATGCAAAAAACATGCGTAACGGCACGCGCGGCGCTGGGACCGAACCGGCGATGGGCGTTGGGCGATTGCGCTGACGGGGGGGGGATCAGCTCACGCGCGAGCACGCATGCCTTCCCATGGACACAAAGCTGGGCGGTGTGAAGGTAGGCGGCGCTGGACCTGCCATTGCACGGCACGGAGCACTTCAGTCGATCGCCGCGGACAACGTACTGAGTTCTGCTAGCATGCGCCCTTTGATCACTGGGCTCGCTTCAATAGCGTGCACGCTGACTTCATCCGTCCGGCCCGACCCGCGGCGAGTGGCTACATGGGAGCTTCAACCCCGAGGAAACCAAACGAAGATCCGGCAAAACTCAGCACTCGAGAACCTCGTCGTGCAATCCTCGCCGGCCTCGTGCGGGCGCGTTAGATGGAGTGATGGTCGTTTTCGACTCGTTTTGCTATACTCACGTTACTGTCTACAAGTCGCGAATGAGAGGCAAGACCTCAGAGGTCCGTTTATGGGAGTTCATACAGAATCACAACTGGATGTGGACTGGCACCTCACTAACCGCTGTAATTTTTTTTGTGAGTACTGTCATCCTCAGATAAGGCGTGTCCTAAACAACCGAGATCTTGACGAATTATCGCCAGGGGAATGTGTCGCGGCGTTCGATTCTTTGGGGCGCAATTGCCACATTTCTATGTCTGGTGGTGAGCCGTTCCTTTTTCCCGGTTTCATCGACCTCTGCGTGGGTCTTACGGATAAACATACAATCAGTATCAATACGAATCTTTCATCGCCGCTGGTAAGCCAATTTGCAAGAGAGGTCTCTCCATCACGCGTTCGGCGGATTGCAGCGGCGCTACATATCGAAGAGCGTGAACGTTTACGCCAAACCGTCGAGCAATACGTGGAATCTTACCGCGTTCTAATCGATGCGGGGTTTCCAGTACTTGCACTCTACGTACTCTATCCCCCACTACTGGATCGGGCTGAGCGGGATATGGCACTTCTTCGAAGAATGGGCGTAACGAACCTTTCCGGGAAAGTATTTAAGGGCCGTTGGAACAACGCAACTTACCCAGACTCCTACACTAAGAGTCAAAGAGAATTGGTAATGGATCTCACCGGGAATTATGCCTTCAACGAGCCTTATCTTAAGGGCATGATGTGTTTTAAGGGGCTTGAGTGTAATGCTGGGGCAAGTGCAATCAAAGTTATGATCAATGGCGATGTTCGAAGATGCGCCTCAGTGGGCGGAGTCCTGGGCAATATATACAATGGACCGCTTGATCTGCAAACGGAACCGAAACCTTGCACCGCAGGCCGAATACTAGTTGTTTCGCAGTGCCTTTCAAACTTGGTTAGCCCTCCACCTCTACAGACGCAGTCGATCCCCGAGCCTATTTTTCGGGTCCTCCAATGAAGATAGTTGCTAAGCAAGTGGGATACGAGGGCTCGCTCGCGAGCGTGGATGCAGTCGAAAGGAAGGGAATCGGGCATCCGGATTCTCTAGCAGACATAATCGCAGATGAATTTAGCAGAGCGTATTGCGAAGCTTGTTTGGAGCGGTGGGGTGTAGTCCTTAATCATTGGGTGGATAAAGTCAACCTAGTTGGATGCGCAGCGAAGGTTGAGTTCGGCAGATTTCTTATCGACAAACCGATCACTGTACATTTGTTTGGGAAAGTCACTGTTGGAATTGGCCGGGAATTGATCGATCTGGATGGGCTTTTGCGTCAAGCCACAAGGGATGTTCTCAGAGCAGCGTTGGGCGAAACAGACATCGACCGACATATTAATTTCAATATAGAAAACACTTCGGGCGTTGGTGTTGATCATCTAGCCGCGTTTTACGAACCATCGACCGTAGAGGAATTGAAAGAGGTGCACCGGAGGGAGTCTGTTGCCAATGATACTGTGCTGTGTTCGGCCTATGCAGCTGTCGATGATCTGGCTAGTCACGCGATTGAGCTCGAAAATGCAATAACAGATCCTATTAGAGGGCTGATAGCGCAAAACAAGTTAGTCGGCACCGATGTAAAAGTCGTTCTTATTCGCAGAGATGACTGGCTCCGGGCGACCGTATGCGTACCGGGCCATGCTGACCGCATTTCAAGCATGTCGGAATATAGAGACATGCTTGGTTCTATTGGTACCGTATTGACGCTACGGTTGGATTCGATCGCGGAAGTACTTAAATGCTCCAGAGTGGAGCTTGCGCTAAATACAAAGGATACAGCAACATCGGCGTACATTTGTCCCTTCGGGACATCCCTGGGGAAGGGGGACTGTGGAGCAGTTGGACGGGGGAATAAAATCAACGGCGTCATTAACGCGTTGCGTGCATCGACGGCGGAGGCCCCTTCGGGCAAGAATCCTCTACATCATGTCGGAAAGCTGTACACGATAAGTGCTCAGGTGATAGCCAATCGTGTCGTTGAAGAGTTCGGTGCATCTTCAAGTGAAGTATTGATCGCGACCGACAATGGTCGACCCTTAGTTGACCCTTCTTTTGTCAGCATATCGTTCCGTGGCGACGCGATTAGCGAATCAAGCTTAAAGAGTTTAGTTCAAGAAACACTAGATATGGTCCCATCGCTCTGGAAGACCATCTTGAGGTCTTCTCCATATCTAGTATTTCGTAAGGGAGGGCTTACAAGCTTAGCGCGCACTCTGGTGGCATCTCAGTAAGCATAAGGAATCGGCTATGCGTATACTTATTTGGAATCTGTGGTGGAACTCGCTAACGTGGCCTTCGCGATGGCCTGCGATACAGCGCGTTATTAATATGTGTGAGCCAGATTGCATGTGTCTCGTTGAGACTGTTTCGTCAAGACAATTAGGCCCGGTTGCTTGTTCCGAGGTCATTGATGGCCACGAAGTTGGGGTCTACGAATGGAGCCGGTACCCCAAAGCTCAGGACTGGCAACTAAAGCTCAGAGAGGTTGGAGGAGCCCCACGCTCTGCAGCGGTGGGACTATATTGCGCAGAGGGAGTAAGAATTGCTTTGTGCGCCCTCCACCTCTCATGGAGTAAAGGCGCTGCGCAGGTGCGTAATACTGAGCTTCGGTCAATTCTGCTTTCCCCTTTGTTCATGGAGGCGGATATTGCCATAATAGGTGGGGATTTTAATTGTCTACATGGTGGCCCCGAATCGAAGTTCATGACAGCGCAAGGTTTTGAAGATTGTTGGTTAGCTGCGGAGGGAATACTCGGACCAACAGCGACGCGCCCAAGAGATCGTTGGGAGAATTGTCATGGTGCTTATGGGATAGTCGCTACATGTATCCCGGAAGTGTTCGGTCGCATTGACCAGTGTTGGTTACGGTCGAACCGAAAGACTCGTGTGCTGTCAGCTGAGGTATTTCTCCAAGGAGAGGCTGATGGGCGATTGCTTTCAGATCATCGACCATTGTTCATTGACATCGTGTGGGTATGAGCGAGCAGAAACGTTTATGAGAGTTACAGTGGATGGATCCAGAGAGAAAAGAACAGGTCGAGCACTTTAGATTGCAGGGCTATGTCGTTCTCCAGTCAATGCTCGCGAAAGATGAATGTGAAGCGATGCATGCCGAGTGCGAAACATTGGTCGCGTCGATTGTGGCTCATGATAGCGCTCTATTGCAGCGAGCTCATCTTTGGAGATTGCCTGGCGGCGAGACATATCTGTTTAAGATAAAGCCCGTACTTGACATATCATCCCGCCTGGCAAAGCTAACTCACAATACGGCGTTAGCCGCAATTGTGAAAGCTATTTTGGAAGCCAGTCCCAGGCTCATCGAGAACAAGCTGATGATGAAGCAGACACTAAATGTCAGGTTTCCTGGATTGAATCTGCCCGTCATTGGGCCGGAAGTTCACCGGCACACAGACGCGGCTTATTTTACAAAACGTGGGCTTAGTCGGGACGTGATCTCAGTCGGAATTCTACTCGATGATGCACGCTCTGACAGCGGCCCACTAAAAGTATGGCCAGGGACCCACAACCGGCAAGTTGTTGTGCGTGACGGCGGCCTACACGGGCCTGTTGTAGGTACTGAATCGGCGCCAGATGACCAAAGTATTGCGCTAACGGCGCCCATGGGAAGCGTTATTATCTGGCATTCCTGTCTTGTACATGCGTCCGAAGCTAACACATCTAAACTGCCACGTCGCCTGTTGGTTCTCGGTTATGATAGAGCGTGATAATTCTGTTCTCGTGATCGGAGCCACAGGGCTCCTTGGAATTGCTATTGTCAACTCGTTGATGGCACATGGATACGATACATATCGAGTCGCGAGAACGAGAGTCACGGCAGCCACGGATACTCAGGTAATTTGGTGCGACCGAACTCGCCTGAAAGAGTTTGAGGCTTGCCTCGTTTCCAAGAGCTTTCCTGATCGGTGGAATGCCGTTATCGATTGCTGTTTCCACGACCCCGGACATGTCGATCTCCTTAAGTCTCTGCGATCTGAGTCATTTATAGTGCTATCTTCTGGCTCGGTGTATGACCACCGAAACAAGTACCCCATTTCCGAAAACGGTGCCTTGGTTGATAGCGTTCATAGTGCTATTGATAAGTGGTCATGGGCGCGACAATTGTGTCGCGTCCATGCCGAGAAGGCTCTTCGTGAATGGGCTGAGATGGATTGCCGCGATCTAACTGTTTTGCGGTTAGGGATAACTTTAGGTATCGGGGATAGGTCCCGACGGCTGGAGTGGTGGGTTGAACGGATGACCGCGAATATGCCCATCATTGTTCCGAATGATTCCACTCTTGCGTTTGTTGAGGCGGAGGACATCGCCAGATTCATCACAATGATTGTGACGCAGAAGTCACATGGGGAGACAATAAACATTGGAAGTGCCCCAAGACAGACAACTCCTCGTCTGTGGGATATCCTAGGGTTAGTCGCCAATACAATTCACTCTCACAGTCCGCTTATACCAATCAGTTCAGCAGAACTACTGAGAGATGGTCACGTCCCTTGGACCGGCATCCCTTTGTGGGTTCCCCCGAATAGCGCTGCCGAGTGCCTCATGAACCTGGATTCACAGCAGGCTTACCAGATGGGTTTCTGTTGGAGCAAATGGCAGGACTCCATTGAGACAATCGTGAGAAAGCGTTCGTTGTTCCGAAATGAGGTGATATGAACATATTGGGCATCAATGGCGGGCACGATGGTTCAGTTGTCTATTTTAGCGAAGGCAAGTTGATCTATGCTCAAGAGGCTGAAAAGAGCAGTTTTCCGAGACATTCTCGCTTCGGGGCCGATACAATGCTGACAGCGTTGGAACACGTTCCCGAGGTACCAGATGTTCTCGCACACAGTGGCTGGTGGAAAGGCAATGGATCAGCGACATTCCCGACGGGAGTTGGCTATTACGGTCTGGATAGACCGTTTGCGAGAAAAATAGGGGTATTTGGCAGATCCACACTTCTCATCGAAACGACCCACGAGCGGAGCCATTTGTGGTGTTCCCTTGGCCTATCGAATATTGATCCAGACGCGGATTGTCAGGCTCTACTGTGGGAGGGCGATCTCGGGCGGATATATCGCATTCGCGCCGGATGTGATATCGAACTCGTGCGAACAGTTTTGCCGGAGCCTGGAAGCAGGTACGTGTTCCCGTATGCATTGGCAAATGGTTCTCTGAATGATGATACTGACCCTGCGCTTTTGCTGGAGAATGCGGGAAAGCTGATGGCGCTGGCAGCCTTCGAAGAGCACAGGATCGATCCAGATCTCAGTGAGCGCAATCTCTTAGACAAGATCATGGGTTCCGAAAGCGTTTATCCGCTGAGAAAAGGTTCGTTTAGGAGTTCTCACCTCTACAATGCTGGTGTTGAGTCTGTAGAACTCAAGCGATTTGCAAGGCTACTAAGCGATGCGATATTCGACAAATTCTGGTTCGCGATCGAGACCGAATTTGACAAGACAGTCCCACTGGTTCTCGCGGGTGGATGCGGGTTGAACTGCGAATGGAACACCCGAATTGCTCAACAATGGAAGGCGGAGGTCTTTGTACCGCCTTGTCCGAATGATTCAGGTGTTGCCATGGGCGCTGCAATCGACGCTCAGCAAGCTCTTGGCGGCCCACGAAGGCTTGAATGGCGGATAGATTGCGGTGCTACTTTTGTGGCAGATACTGCACCCAGCAGCCACTGGAAAAAGGTCGGACGCGGCTCGACTAGGATAGCCAGCATTGTGCACCGTGGCGGTATTATTGCGTGGATATGCGGGCGCTGTGAACTGGGACCGAGAGCGCTGGGATTCAGATCCATCATAGGGTCCCCCTTCAAAGCAGAAACACGAACTAGACTCAACACTATTAAAAATAGGGAGCAATTCAGACCGATTGCGCCCGTTTGTCAAGTGGAGCATGCCGGAAATTATTTCGAAGGGAGGGAGGAAAGTCCTTACATGTTGTATTTTCACAAGGTGCGTTCGCCATCTTTAACGGCTGTGACTCACGTTGATGGTACAGCACGAGCCCAAACAGTTTCGAGACAGCAAAATGTTTTATTATGGGATCTACTTGAAGAATGCCGTAAACTGACGGGATATGGAGTCTTATGCAATACATCCTTGAATTGGAGTGGACTTGGATTCATAAATAGTATGTCGGAACTAGATCCGTTTGCCTCAAAATGTGGTCTGGATGGATTCGTAGTCGACGGAGAGTTATGGCTTCACGAGGACTGGATCATATGACGGAAAAGCTAGAAAGTCACTCACAGTTTGGCGAAGACGTGTGGATTGTTGACCACTACGACACGAGAAACGGCGGGGTCATGATAGATGTTGGTGCCGGCGACGGAAAATCAGGAAGTAATTCCCTAATCTTTGAACTTTCCGGCTGGCAATGTGTCTGCATTGAGCCAGATCCCCGCCACCGAGATTCACTGATCCGTGAACGGAAATTGTGTGAATTCGAGCCGATCTCTAATGTCAAGGGAGAAGTGGAGTTTTGGCTGCACCCACTTCGCCCGACTCGTTCAAGCTTAGTTCCTTGTGAAGATGTTAACTATGACGCAATCTCTCTTCAAGCTGTAACGCTAACGGACATTGCTGCCAAATACAATCTCGCTGAGATAGATATATTAGATATCGACGTAGAGGGGCACGAATTGGCGGTGTGGGATTCGTTAGATAGAAATAGATGGATGCCGACTGTTGTTATCATTGAATACGCCAATAGTAGACCCAATTCGCATGTATCTTTGATTGAAGAAGTATTTCATGATGACGATTACGCATTAGTACACGCGACTCCAGCAAACCTTATATTCGAGGCGAAGAGTGGGAGAATCAAGCTGAAATAGTTATTTATGCCAAATCAAATTGTGGATGTGAAGCGTGTTGACTGAAGTACACAAGAAGCATTTGAGTGACTTATGCGCAAGGCCCGCGATCTGGGATGAACATGGATTGAGGCTTGGCACTGAATACGTAATGTTTTATGCAGAGAAAGAACTCATGCGGCACCACGCATCACTGCTTCTTGAGGATCGCTCTAACGCGGATGTTCTCGAGGTTGGAGGTGGCCTCGGCGTGTTTTCTGGACAAGTAGTACAAATCGGGATTAGATCACTTACTGTAATCGAACCTCATCCAGCGGTCTGCGAACAACTTCGGGCTTCGTTGCGGGAACTGTGCGATAATGCCGCGATTAGCGTGTTGCAGGGCGCATGGCAAGAGGTGGATGTATATTCGAAATACGATGCCATTATGTATGACACCTGGCCCCCTGCAGGTTTAGCAAACGCGGACTTCGAGGGATTTATCGAAAAAGTGTGTCGAACGCATCTTCGCACAGATGGGCGCTTTTCGTTCTTTACTATTGGTAGGGTTCCAGCGGAGCGGGTGCGGATCTTATCCGCAGCATTCAAAGACGTATATAGAGAAGAGTTGGATCTTGCTGGTCGCGTCCCGGCCACGTGGACCAAGGACACCACACGTTGCACAGTCTGCATCGCTCAAGGATTGCGATGAATTGTAGCTTTATCTCGTGTTTATCATGACACGTGAGGATACAAAATCATCTATTGAGGTAGCGAGTAGGCCCGATCTACTAGGCCGTACGCCAATCCAAACTCCGAAACAGCTTCGATGTTCGATGACTCACAACCCAAAAACATCCGCTTTGAAGTTGAGGATTTGCGCATGTGATGGTTATGTGGAAGGACGAGAGGAGAGACGGACTATCGGCAAGAAGGGACACAGCGAAGAGGAGATTCTGCGGGTTTTGCGCGAAAGCGGAGTCTGGGGATGACGTGTCCCCTTTTTCTCACCCATTGATGTTGTTTTTCAAATTATTTAGCTAACTTCTGTCCTAATTATTTGGCACACCAGTCCGGTCTGGGGCTGCTTGTCAGGCCTGCCCAATGACCAAATTCTCGCGGGCTGTTTTGGACAACATCCACCGATAGGGTTTGAAGCTTGTTGATTGCAAGGACCCGTTCCATCTGTGTCAGGAAGCGAACGAGCAGGCGGAAGTTGCCGCGAGTGAGCCGAATGACGGCTGCGATTACCTCCGGATCAGGGGGAAAGAGAGGGAGGTGAAATCCTACAGGCGCCCATCGTTCCTCCAGCAGAACCTGGATGTCGGCATCACTGAGTGGTCGGAACTCGTGAACGAATCCAATTCTTGAGAATAATTGAGGGTAACGAGCGACGCGCTTTTCGATTCACGGCATTCCGATCAGCACGATGCCAAATTCGCTCTTATCGAAAACGGAGCGCAGCTGCTCGAGGCTGCTCATTGACAAGCTATCTGCTTCATCAACGATGATCAGAGTCGTAGGATCAGGTACGGCCAGAAGCTTCGACTCGTATTACTTCAGAGTTTCCCAGTAGGTTGGCTTGAGGGGAGGAGGATGGTTGGGCCGGTAATCTCGGTCGTCCCGATGCTCAACCTGCCATGCCTCATCACGGCTTCGTAGGGCATCAAGCGTCGATTTTTGTTCGGTGCGTGTCGTCCTTTGGACGATACTGCGGACAAGTGATCGAGCTTGGCGTATGTCAACATCGATCCGAGCTGGCGTGTTGATCACATCGGGGGTGAAGAATACTGTATCGATCGGCAGGTCGTCGGACGCTTTCCGCGCTCCATCGATCAAAAGGAAGGATCTTTTCGATGCGACTATGGTGGAAGGCGGAGAGGGTTTTACCGACTCCAGCAGTTCCGTAGCACAGGCCGATGTATCGGTCTCTCCTACAAGCCTCGCAGAACTCCACGAATCGTTTGTATTCAAGAGTCTCCACAGACACTGGCAGTTCACTATTCGTTGAAGTAGCGTTTGAGCTTTGAGGGCTTTGGTGCGACTGGAACAGCCGTCCTTGCATGAAGGTCCTCTTGACCTGCCCCCGTTCACTCATCCATTCATAACTAGAGGTTCTCTTTTAGGTTTTGGCTTTGAGATTGGCTCGCAGCCGCTGTTTTTGCTTTGGAAGTGCTCGACGACATCGCCATCATGCTCAACTCCAGAATCAGAAAATCCCTCGGATGGAAAGCACCTGCAAAGCTCTTTCTCCCGGAAGGCTCCTTCGAATTCCAAAAGCACTGGGCAGCTAAAATCAACGACGTTGCACTTGGAGCTTGAATCCACCCATTTGAAAGCGTAGTTTTTGGAATGAAAGAACTCTTCGCATTTCTGTTGCACCATACTTGCCATTCAAACGACAGAGCATATCCGACGGGCTCCTGAAGGCTTTCTCGCCTGAAGTCATGGGAAGGCACGGCTGGAAGGTCTGACTATCGCTTCGGAGTCTGGAATGCCGGGTTGGGAGTCTCCGCAGATCGACATTTCGCCCAACGACTTCACGTCGCGATGGCTTGCGATTAAGCCATCGATCGAACGTTTTTGTATGAGACGCCTTGGCGACGACGGAGAGTCGGAAGAGGCTGTGCAGCAGGTTGCCTTCCATGCCTGGAGTGGTTATTTGTCTCTTCGCGATCCGGCGCGGTTTGATGCCTGGGTTTTCTCGCTAGCGCAGGTCGAGATCAAAAAGACAATTCGCGCCAAGATCAGGCGACGAGAGCAGATCGTTTCGGTTGAGGATCAGGAGGAAGCCGATCCAGACTCGACATTCAAGAACGAGGCCGAAAGTTCGATGCCAGATGCGAGTTGGGTGCATGCGGTCATTGGGCAAGTAACGCAGCTTGGTGTGTTGACCGCAAAAGAAGCCGCGGTCGTGCAGCACTATATCGATCTTGACGAGAGGTCATGGGAGCAGACGGGGCGTGCGCTTGGCATTTCCGCCAACGACTGTGCGGCGTCCTATTGCCGTGCGATACCGAAAATCAGAACCTGGATTCTTTGTCACCATCCTGAGGTAGTCGGCGGTACGAAGGCGCTTATGAAGGCGGCGCTCAAAGCACGGAATGCAGGAAAGGATGCGTTGTACGATTTCGAGTTTGAGGTCTTCAAGGCACGCGTTCTGGACGGGGATGCGGATTATCACAGAGCGGGATGGAGAACGGCCTTGCGGTCCGCGTGCCGCAAAATTCTGCTTTCGCTTGATTTGAAGTAAGAGAGATTGGGGGCGTGATTCCATGATGGACAAACAGCGAATTGGGCGGCGATTGACAGGCGGTCGCACGATTGTGACTGAAGACCAGCGGCAACTTATTGAGGAAGGAGATGCATCGAGGCTTGAAATATGCAGGATTTTTCACGGCGACCTTAAGTCTCTGATCGCCGCTTCGTTATCCCTGTTAGGCGCCGAGGACGAGATTCCTGCGATCATGGAAGGCGGTCATACGCTGGTCGATGTTGCTGTGAGACTTGAGGAAGCTGGCGTCTACTCCAGGATTGCACAAGCAGACTCACTTGAGGATGTAGCCATGGCGATTGTTGCGAATTCAGCAGTAGTGCTTGTGGTGAATGCCGGAGAACTGCTGGAAAACGCTAGCTTCTTTGACTGTGGCCATGCCAACCAGCTTGTGATGCCGGCGTATGCCTACCGCGATCCGGAGAGCCTGCGGTTGATCGGGTTCGATATTCACTCTCCAAGCGGCGAGACCGCCTCAAAGCGGGATTTTGTGACTGCTCAGAAGTTGAAAGAAGCGTGGCTTGAAACAGGTGGTCGAATGCTGATTGCCGGAGCGGAAAATATTGTTTGAAAAAATCCGTCATAAGTTTCCGTTTTTACGCACTTAATCAGTGAAGGGTCTTAAGAAAGATCAAGAGACGCCAGAGAATGCTGGAGAACTACATGGATATGCCCATTGGCGGAGATCATGGCGATCGCTGGAATATCGATCTGCCAGATATCAACCGCGATTTGAATGGCGAACTCATCGAGTTGCCGGATGGCCGGGAAGGCCTGCTGGTCGGTAATCCCGATTGCAGCAAGGACTACTTCCACAAGCAGGGTGAAAACGAGTTCGGCTGCGACGGAGATTGCGGGCTTGTCTCGTGCGGGGACGTGCTGAATCAGTTTGGAGTGAAGGTCAGCGAGAACGATGTGGTACGGCATGCAATGGACAACGGCTTTTGCCAGATTGTGCCAGGTTCGCCTGAGATGAGCGGCGGTACAAGTGTAATGGACCAGGTGGAGGTGCTCAAGTCCTTTGGGGTTCCCGCACACCTGGAGCTTGGCGGTTCACTGGAGGGTATCGCGGACAGGATTTGCGATGGACACGGAGTCATCATTGAGGTCAACGCGGGCGAGCTTTGGGATGATGCAGCTTATTACGATTCCGGTGAGCCGAATCATGCCGTGACAGTCACGAACGCGGTCTTCAGTGCGGAGACAGGCAAGGTTGAGGGCGTTTATATCGACGATAGCGGGGCGGGGCAGTATCGCCGGTTTCTGCCAGTGGGACACCCTGCCCTTGAGGGTTGGCTTCAGAACGGCGCTTCGTCGGTTGTTACGGATCTTGGGCATCAATAGGTTTTGCCACGAGTTATTTTTGTTGAAGCAAATTGCGAGGAAATGGAAATGCAAAACGAGTTGATTTCATTCGAACAGCTTGCCAAACGGCGTGGGAACGACGCGGTCAAGCAGCAGGAAATCCCGGATACGCATGCGATTGCGCTGGGGCTTCCGACGCTTCGCGCCCGGCGGCCGGGGTATGCGTTTTTTGCGGCGCCGGCGCTGCGGGTACCTGGGCAGCTTCAAGTACAGGATGCTCCGGATCGCTGGTGGGTCATCTCGGCCGAGAACGCGAAGCTGCTCATGTATGCGCAGCAGGATGTTCTGCCGTTCTCCGGCGACACACAGTTCGGCCGGCAGGAATTGACTCCGCCGCAGTGCACGTTGGAGGAGTTGAAGACGCGGCTGAAAAGAGTACGCGAACTACTCGACGCCGCAGCGCCAAAGTTCTTTCATGGCGAGGTGATGGACAAAGAGGAGCGGGTGCAGATTTCAGAGCTGCTCAATTTTCTGATTCCTCAGCAACTGCAACCACAATATCGCGACCTTGTACCTGACTTTTACCAGTGGCTGGAGGCCTAATCGAGTGAGCGGCGAATTGACAGGAATATGCGATGAATTTCTGGGCCTGGCGCGCGAGCAGGAGTGGCCTTTGGTGGTAGCAGGTATCGAGGCGCTGAAGAACAGTGGGGAATCTCAACAAGTCGCGGTCGTTGCAGCCACGCAGGCCGATCCGACAGCGTTTATGGCATGGTTCAGTACCTCAACACCGCTTGCGGGAGTACGAGCGATCAGCTTTGGCGAGATCTCCCTTGATACACGGATAACTCCTCATCTGATTGCCTATTTTCCCGGTGACCGCCTTATTGAGGCAGAGGATGTGGAAGCACTGGGGCGCGAGTTTTTTACCCGTCCGGCGGGATCCTATGCCGTTGTCGTTTGCGTGGATGGGCTGGCGTCGGAGGAAGATCTCAAGCTGGTGGAGCGAACCGCGTGGCGATTGCTGGTGAATGATCCACCATCGAATTGGGCTCACGCTGAGCTGCAGGCCTTTGGTGTGTATTTCTGGAGTAACGGTGGGGCTACTTCGTTCTTGAATCAGCGAGCGGAGGCTGACAAGCTGGCGCTGGCAGCGTGGCTGCGCGGGCCCGGTGCGGACAGGACTGTGCTGGAGGCTCGTCAGACTGATGCACTGTTAGAGGCCGCCGAAGATATCTATCGGCAGCAGCGCACAAAACGGTTGTCGAGCCAGGCTACGTGGACCAAGGATCTGGCCGCTGCAATCGAGAACATCTCCGACTTTCGTGCGCGGTTAAATCGACGGCTGGATGGCGATGCTGAGTTGCTGGTGACGCAGGTAGCTGGATCGATGCGCGACTGGAGCGAGCAGTTGAAGGAATCGATTCAGTCAGCGTTGCTCGATGTCTTTGGCAGCAATAAGACGATCCGTCCAGAGACTGCTCAGGCCATCGTCGATAAGAAACTGCGCGAAGCTTCACCGGTGTGGGCCGAGGGCATTGCGTCCGTGATCCAAACTCAGCGGAACGAGCTGAAACGCGATTCTGAAGGATTGTTTGAGATTGTGGATTGGAAGGTTGTGAACGAGGTAGCGCTGAGATCCGAGTTGCCTGGAGATTATCCAGAGCCGCTGCTGTCGCGGGCGTTGGCAGGTGGCGATGCCTTTGAAGAGCGTGTTTCAAGCGGACTTCCATCGGGTACACCACGGCAGAGAGAGGGCGCGTTCAGCCACAACCTGGTTGTAATGGGGCTACCGATTACGGTTGGCGTTGGCGCGGCGGCTTCGTGGCTGATGCACTTTCCTATAGGGATTCCCATAGGAGTATTGGCAGGACTGATCGGCACGGTAGCTGCGACGCAGAAGTCCAATGCCGGTTGCGATATTGCGCAATGCCGCGAGTTCGCCACGGAAGCAGTCAGGCACTTTCTGGATCGCGCGATTTCTCACTTTCAAAGTGAGGCGCGGATGGTGGCTGCTCGTTTTCGGCAACGGGTCGGAGAAGAAGTACGCAAGCTCGACGATCTACTCGGCAACGCAATGCAAGAGAGCTATCGTTCCGCCAGCGGGCCGGACAACAAAGAGATTACTGAACACATTGAGGGACTGCGAAAGCGGCTTGCGGCGCTTCTCAACTAACTGATTCTTGAAGAGACAGAAACTGTACAACTTGGTCTAGGAGATTGTGATGAAGAATGGAATGGAAGAACTCGCGCGTAAGTCGCAAGAGTGCATTGCGAAGGCCGTACCCGCATTAAAAAAAGCGGAAGGCGTCGCTGTGACGCTGAAGCTTTCTGGGAATGCGCGGGAGCTGGATAGCATCCAAAGCGAACTGGCGCGCGATCGATTCACCGTAATGATATTCGGACGTTTTCGCTGCGGTAAATCTGTAATTTTGAATGCATTGCTTGGTAAATCTCCCATTCCTATCCCGGGTCTGAAGCCGGGCGAGGGGCCAATGCCAGTGGACATCAATCCTTGCACCGCTGTGCCGACTAAGATTTATTACTCGGACAAACCCGAGGTCTTTGCAATTCGAGACGCGGGCAATGGCATCGACAAACGAGAGAAGTGGAAGTTTGAAGACTACATCAAGCAGGGCAAGCAAAAGACATCCAAAGCCGAGACGGAGCTGTTTTTTCAAGGGATCAAGGGCTTTGAGGTTGGTTATCCTACGCCCTTTTGCAAGGGCGGGGTCGAGTTGTTCGACACTCCTGGAACCGATGATGACCCGACGATGGATCTCATCACCTTCGCTGCCGCTAAGGATGCCGACGCGGCGGTGCTGGCTCTCGCGCATCCCGGCACAATGGGAATGCAGGAGCGGGAGTATCTGCAACAATTGATGGATGACGGACTGACCTCGCTTCTGACAATCGTCAACGCGCGCGATCCTGATCCGCCTGAGTTTGTCGCCATGCCACCGTCCAACGCAACGGTATCGGTGATCTGGAACCGCGTCGTTGCGCCCATCAAGGGGCGAAAGGAGCATAAGGGCGAGCTTCTGGAGAGCGAAGACGTGTTCTTCATGAACGCGCTCCAGGCATTCAAAGGCCGCATGCATGAGGATGAGGAAGCTGTCCGAAAATCGGGAGTTCTCAAATTTGAAGAGCGGCTTGCGAACTATTTGCAGGCTGAGCCACGCTATGTGCATTTACAGAGGTTCCTTGGACGGGCTGAGCCAGTTCTGAATTCGATTGAGCAGGCGATTGACAAGCAGATCAAGGCACTCGAAGTGGACCAGCAGGGCTTTCAGAATAAGCTGGCCGAACTGCTGCCGAAGCTGGCAGATGTGCCAAAACGAGCAAGGCGTATTCCAGAGATCATCAAGTTCGCAAAGACACAGGCTCGGGCTTCAATCCAGAACAGCTTGGAAGAACTGTATGCCGATATCGAAAGGGATTTACCTGAGTACATGACGCAACAGCCGTTGCGTTCCATCCACACTGAGGAATTTACAAAACGGTGGAAGGCGATCGTGATGGCGCGAGTGTCTCAAAAAGCACTCGCCAAGGAAGCGCAGGATATTGCACTGGAGTACATTCGTCAGCGGGTAAAGCGCTGGCAGGAGGCGCCTCTGGAAGAAAATGGCGCACCCAGGGCGTTGAAGCTTCACATGGATAATATGATGGCCGATCTCACGGATGTAGTGACGGCAATCGAACGCCAGTACGAGGAGATACAGCTTAATCTTTCCGGCTGGACGCCGCCAAGCGCAGCGACCGGATTTAAACCTACAAGTTTGGCTAACCGGGTATCCGCCGCAGCGTTTGGGCTGGCTACAGGTCAGATTGACTACATCGCGACTGGCGGTATGGGCGGCTGGAACGCGATCGGCCGCGACCTGATTGGACGTCTGGCCGTCGCAGTTCCGCTGATGCTGATCTTTGGACCTCAGGCAATTGTCGTGGTGCCGCTCGCGGCCTTGGGCGGATTGGTATGGAGCATTGCCGGTGGAGTCGACAAGCTGGAAGCCAACGTAAAGAAGGCGGTGGTCAATGCGCTGCTCAATGGCTATCCTGCCAATGAGAAAGAGGATGTGCCCGCATTCGGCGGACTGGCAAGCGAACCGAGGAGAATGCGCTCGACGATTGCGGAAGCGGTGGAAAAGAAGTTCGGCGAGATCGAGACGAATGTGATGAAAGTGGTCAACGACCAGATTCAGGCGGAGGATCAAGCTTTGCGCAATCAGCAGGAAGATGCGCTGCGTAGTGCGGCCGATCGCGCCAGCAAGCTCGAAGTACTCAAAGGGTACGCGGATCAGATTCGGCAATCGAGAAACCAACTGAAGCAAGCCTTGACCAGCGCGGCGCAGTCAAACGCTCCGCGCCAAGCGCAAGCAGTCTGAAGTATGAACGCAGAGAAGAGTAGATCGGGGGAAAACATGCCAATCACGGAGAATCGTTCGGGGAGCCCTGCCGGGCTGAACTGGACCCCGCAAATCTTGCGGACAGGCACCGATAGCAGGGCCAGGTCAAGCTTTGCAGGGCGTGCCAAACTCGCCGCTGAGAAGCTGCAGGCGATCGATCAAGAGCTGGCGCGTGATTTGAAGGCCACGATCGATCTGGTTGTGCGGGACACGGTCATCGTAACCTTTGGAGGCCGGTTCAATTCGGGTAAGTCGACCCTGCTGAACCGCCTGTTACGACGCCAGATTCTGCCGATGAATGTCGAGGCTGAGACCGGAGCTCCATGCTTCATTCGGGCAGCTGCCAGGGATCGCGCAAGCGCTTTCCAGCACAATCGGCTGGTTGAGATTCCCTGTAACACCGAGTCTCTTCGAGACCAACTGTCTCTCTGGCGACGCACGATTGGGCAGACGGCGACGGAACTTGCCGCGCGTGTGGAGATAGAGCTCGCCGATGTTCCTGTGCCTTCTCAAGTGAGATGGGTGGATACACCTGGCGTCGATGAATCGAATGCGATGGATGATGCGTCGCTCGAGGTCTTTCGTCACACGGATGTTCTTATCTGGGTGCTCAGCTCCGAAGCCGCTCTTTCCATTCAAGAGATGGAGTACGTCCGGAACTACATCGAAGAGGCAGGCCCGAGGGGTGTGCTGTTTGTCACGAATGTATTTATCCGTGACTCCAGCACATACGAGGAAGGTTGGCAGGCATTCGTGTCACGTCAGCTTCCAGTGCTGTGCAGCCGCATCAATCAGAACGCCGAGGATATGTGCTTTGACGGCTATCCGCCGCGAATGCTGTCGGTGTGTGGCGCCGCCATTGGTCGCACGACCAATGGTGGCTACGGTGCGACAAGCGTCGACGAACTGGTGCGTTCCATTGCATCTCCGGATCATGTATTGGTGACAGCCTCGCGGCTTCAACGCGTCTCGCGATCATTGAATCGAACTGCGGAAGTTCTCGACGAGCGACGACAGCAACTTGCGGTCCAAAGCGACCGTGTGGAGAAGGATCGTGAGGAATGGGAACGGACTACTGGCGGCAGGCGTGCGCAGTTCGAACGCCGTGTGAGCGCCGCGGTTGAGGCACTGGCCGCAGAGTATCTCAATGCGGTGAATAGTGCGGGACGCACGGTTGCAGCATCTGTCAGCAGTGCCAACATTCGTCGGGATGGAACTTACAGCTGGTATCTCTACAATCAGTTGCTGGAAGCGATGAACAAAACAACGGTAGTCTTCGCTGAAGCAGTTAAGGGGGCCGGCCGGGAAGCGGGACTGGTTTGCGTCGCGGGAGATCTTCTCGCGGCGGTTCGAAGTGAGATACCGCAGCCCGTCATCAACGTGTTTGTGCCGAATACGCCGAAGAAGTCCGGAGGCGCCATGGCCGCATTGGCGATCGGTTTCTTCCTCGCGTTTTTCACCATGGGACTAGCATTCCTCATCGCGATATTTCTTGCGTACTTTATGCTGAAGGGAGAGGGAGAGAAGGCCCGCGCTGCTGATGTCGCGGGCGCAAAGTGGAGCATCGGGCAAGAGATGACTCGCGCTGCGCAGCAGATTGCCTCATGGAAGTTGGCAGTGCAGAACATCACGTTGCGCATGTATCAACCGGCCGGAGCGATTCCTGAAAAAGTCAATCGCGCGACCGAGCAGAGTCTCGCCAATCTTGCGCAGGAATTACGAATTCTTGCGACTGAAGCAGACGAACTGGCGACAGCGAGCGTTTGATATGAGTGCGATTGGAATTGATTTCGACAGGGCTTCGACGGTTGCTTATCTGTGCGACGGTGAATGGCCCGTCTGCCGGTGGCGCGCGATCGGAGATGGCGCGCACAGCAGGATTCCCAATGCCGCGGACGGCACTGGCCTCTGGGGCAGTGTTGCTATTGCTGCAGATGCGGCTGGCCTGTCGGCGGGATCCTTGAATCTCGATAGCGTACCGTGGCATGAGATGCCCTCCGCTCAGGTTTTCTGGGGAGGTCTGGCAAGTCGAATCACCTCGTTTCTAGGCCGGGTTGAACCGCTGGCCAAGAACGGCTATCAGGTGGTGATTGCACCGCATACGCCGTCCTTCGCTCAGACGAAGAACGCGATCGAGACACTGCTGCAACGCGGGTCGATCCGGGGATTGGAGGGGGCTGTTTGCATTCCTGCGCACCGCGCACTGCTGTGCCGGTGGATGGCCGAGTTTCAGTCGCGCGCTGAGAGCAATATGACGGTGGTTGCCGTTGTCATCGGCGAAGCGATGGTTACAGCAAGCGCCTATGAGGTGGAGTTTATGCCGGGGGCAACGCCGCGCGTCCTTCGTTGCGGCGTCTCCCATTCTGTGATTGGAACGGGCAGCGCCTGGTGGGAGCGCTCGATCTTGGAGAAGATTGTCGAAAGGGCGAATGCCTCGATTCCTGCGGCGCGTTTGCTTGAGGCGCGTGATGCGATTACTGCGATTGCGACGCAGCTGCGGCAGGGTGATCAGGAGACGAGCTTGCCGTGGCAGGGACCGTTGTCGGAGAACCTGTTTCAGCCTTTTGAGATCAACAGACGCATGATGCGGCACGGCCGGGAAGTGCTGACGATTGCACTGCAATTGCCCCAGACGGTGCGCGCAGCCTGGGCAGCTCTCGGCAGCAAGCCTGACTTACTTCTATTGGGTGGCAGCGGTGCGTGCTGGCCATTTGCGGGAGAAGCTCTTGCAGCCAGCGCTGGATTAGACGAGATACCAGTCTGGCAGAGCTCCAACGCAACTGAAGACCTTGCCAGGGGTGCAGCATTGTGGCCTGTGTTTTCGAAGGTTTCGCGAGCGGTGAGCTGGATGGACGAAGATGAGGCAACGGGCGCGCCGATTCCAACGGGTGAATTGCTGACGGAGAACCCAATTTCGTCGGCGGTTACGACGAGACCCGCTGAGGAGACGCATTTGCGCAAGGAATCGCTGCTGACGCAGTGGACGCGACGGGAAGAGCCGCAGTCGCAGGATTTGGAAGAAGAATTATGACCCAGGCCATCACCAAATACAGCGGTACTGAGCCACCAGCAACGGGTACGGTAGTCTCGACTCCGGAGCAGGATCTGATGCGGGCGAGCCAGGGGTTGCCGCATCTGTTCGTGGATCTGCTGGAGCGGCGCTATCTCCATGAGCTGGAGGCGAACCAGTGGCGAATTCAGGCACGGACGCACGACAACGCACCTCAGCTTCTGCGCGCGGTGCGAGCATTGGGCAAGCAACGGCACAAGGAGGAGTGGAGCACCGCGATGCCCCACGTGCTGTCGGCGTGCCATGAGCCAGGCAACAGCCTGACGATGTGTGTGTTCAACGACGGCGCAAGGCCGAATATCTATCTTGGTGCACGTCGTGTGATCGGAGAGGGTGGACGTAACTCGGAGGATTTTCTCAAGGCGCAGGAGGGCGCTTTTCGCGCCTACTTCGGCGGACTGGTTTTAGATCAAGAAGCAAGTGCTCTCGATGTGCAGGAGATGCCTGAACTAAGCGAGTTTCTTCGCGTAGCCCCGGCCTTTGCTGCCGTAACTGGGATTCCGTCCCGGCGCAAGGGTGTAGCGGGCTTGCCGTTTGAGCTGCAGAGTATCGACCAACTACTTAAGGCAGCGGGCAGCGGGCGCTATACCTTGGTGGTAGCTGCCGAACCGATTCGTCCTGAAGTGATTGACGCAACGATTGATGTTTGCCGGCGTTTGATCGGATTTGTGCATGCTTTTGCTGCAGTGACCAAAAGTCATGGATCGACGCATGGAACTTCAAACGAAGAGATTGCCGCGGACACCACCAAGCGCAGCAATCATGCGGCGAAGGCCCAGGTTGCTTTAGGCATCATGGAGGTTGTCCTTGGATTTGTAGGCGGGGCGACTCTTGGTGGCGCGGCCAATGCATTGCAACTGTTTGGTGGTATAGCGGTCTTTGCTAGAGGCTTGGAATCGATGCAGGGTCGCAACAATCAGAATGCGCCACCCAGATCGACAACTTCCCAGGGAAGCAGCGACCAGATCTCCGCTACTTTTCTGGACGCCAACGCCGAAGCGTGCGAGAAGCTATTGCGGGATTATGTGCATCGCCTTGAAGCGGCGCATTCGATGGGCTGGTGGAAGACGGCTGTATATATTGCGGCAGAGAATGATTCGGTGTTGGCCAATGTCGCGGGAGCTCTGCGCAGCCTGTGCGCGGGCGAGACGACATCACTGGACCCGATCCGGATTCATCCTCTGCCGGAGCACCTGCTGCGTGAGGCTGTGATCAAAGGGCAGGTGCTGGAATTCCGGCCCGCGGCGGGTAATCAAGGACATCCATTCGGAGAGTCATTCGACTCGCTTGCGACTTGCCTGACTTCGGAGGAATTGGCGGTGCTCGTCAATCTCCCGCGGACTGAAGTCCCAGGCATACCGATGAGAGATCTGAGTGAGTTCCATCTTTCGACAGATTCGCTCCGCGTGCAGACGGATTCGCAGCGATCTATCGAGATTGGAACACTGACCGACGCCATGGGCCGAAGTTTGTCGCCGGTGAAGATCACGGAGAATACGCTGAACCGGCATCTGATGGTCACTGGCATTCCGGGGTCAGGTAAGACCAATACATGCTGGCAATTGCTGCGTCAGACGTGGACTGAGCTACGGGTTCCGTTTCTTGTGATTGAACCAGCGAAGGCCGAGTATTTCAGGCTGGCTGAATTTCCTGAATTCAAGGGTTCGTTGCGAGTTTATTCGGTTGGCGGGCATACAGGAACACCATTACGTTTGAACCCATTTGACTGGGTCGAGGGAGTACCGCTGCTGCGGCACATCACGCTGCTCAAGGCTATCTTGACCGCAAGTCTTTTCCCTCCGGGACAAGACAGCCCGCTTCCTTTTCTGATGGAGGATGCGCTCTGGGAAATCTATGTCGAGAAGGGCTGGGATTTGCACGCGTCTACGAACGCTCATCTAGGACAAGGCGGCATTCAGGTCAGATCGGCGCTATTGCCCGATCTTGGAGACTTTGAGGCCAAACTACTGGAGATTGTGGATCGGCGCGGCTATGATCCGACGATTCGCGGAAACCTTCAGGCGTATCTCACAACGCGCCTTCGCTCGCTGAAGAGCGGCATTAAAGGCTTGACACTGAACAGTCGTAGGTCGACGCCGTTCAAGCGCCTGTTTGAATCTCCTTGCATTATCGAACTCAAGGAAGTTGGGGACGAGGATGAGAAAGCATTTCTGATGGCGTTGATCTTCAGCTTGCTCTATGAATATGCCGAGACAAGAGTGACGCGGCTAGCCGAGCCGCATCGTGAAAGGCTGCAACATCTCACCCTGATCGAAGAAGCGCACCGGTTGCTCAAACCTGCCAGCGGCGGCTCGAACAAGCTCTCCGCTGACCCTGCGCAAAAGGCTGTAACGATGTTCACCGACATGCTCGCAGAGATGCGTGCTTATGGCGAAGGCTTCGTTATCGTGGATCAGATTCCGACCAAGCTGGCATCGGAAACACTGAAAAACACCAACCTGAAGATCGTGCATCGCCTCGCTGCTTCGGACGATCGCAGAGCGGTCGGCGAATGCATGAATTTAGATGAGTGGCAGATGCGCCACTTGAACAATCTTCAACCAGGTATGGCTGTGATGCACTTTGAAGACATAGGAGAACCGATCCTTTGCCGCGTGCCCAATATCAAGGATTATGCGATGAAACCTGCCAATTCAGCGCCTGTTTTTAAGATGGCAGGCGTGGATGAGCCAGGCGGGAAAATCAACTCCGATGCCATCTTTCTCCATCGCCATCGGGGCTGTGAGTACTGCACGTCACCATGCGATTACTTTCATGATATCGATATGGCATCGGAGGCATTTTCGCCAGTGCCCAGGATTGTTCAGAAGGCAGGTTCATCGCAAACGAAAGGGGCAGACGCAATTGCTCACAATCAGCCGGTTGGCTTGATGAGCGTACTGGGCACTGCGATGATGCCGGTGATTGCGAATCTGCTTGGTAATCGCAGTGACGATGCGTTGGAAGCATTTCGAAATTGGCGCGCATTCGCGCGTCGAAAGATTCGTGCGGCAAACCTGCCTGGCGATGAGGAGAACAAGCCAGTGCTGTATTGCGCTGCGGCTCAGGCGATTCACTATCAGTTTGGGGAGTTGATGTGCAACCGCGGCATTGCCGTTCAGGACAGTGCAGTGATACTGCCTGCCGATTTGGTTCGCCTTGAGCGGGCTGCGGCGGCGATGGCGCGACTGATTTCAGTATTGCTGGGCGAGCCTGATCGCGAGTTGTCTGCGTCTGACGTGTTTGATTGGACAAGGACGGAAATGATGGCGGCGATCTTTAATGAGCCGCCTCAGCAGTTTCGCGATAACTCCCAGTGCCCGGCATGCCCGAGCAGATGCACCATGCTGCCATTCGTTGCGGGAGCAGCGCGCGAACTCGTGAGGAAGCTGGCATCGGCAGTCACAGCGAATCAGACGGAGCCGGGAAGAGTCTTGCGTGCCGCGGAGATCATTGCGAATGCGCACAAGGGTTTACCTGAGAACCAGGCGCAAAGCGTCCACGCCATCGATCCGGAATGGATCGCGTGGAACTACTGTGTTGGCGCCAATCTGCACTACCTCAAGGACGAAGGCGCAATGGGTCTCGATCCCTTCCAGGAAGATGCCGTCTTTCGAATTCTTTCACCGCAGCGATAGATCAACGACAATCTGGGGTTGTAAACGATGGAACCCACACCTGCGTTAGGTCACCAGATCGGTGCAGGATCGCCAGCTTCTGCGAGTTGCGCCGGTCGGTCTTGATCTATTGTTTATCACAATCTTCGTCGTATTCTTTTCGCGCTAAATGTCGTATATCTAGCTTGAGGTGAGATGGATAATCTTCTTCTATCCGTCCCCGGCCCCGTGGAGAGTGCTGCTGTCGTTATTCCTTAACGGGTAGAAATCGAACATGATTCATCACTTTCATTCCTTAACCTGTAGAACTGAATGCCTTGACCAGCAAAAATCTAGCTCATCTTGCATCGCGAGATCCCACCGCACCGCTCGCTTCTTGAGCTCTAGTGCATCCTGCTCAACAAGATTCGACCTCAGTCGCGTCCAGAGTTCTTTATGACTTCTACCGGCCAAGGCGATCGATTAGCTAGAGCAAACCGAATAATAGAGGGCGGCCACAAGAGACAGCAGGTGGCGCCGGAGGATGATCGGACCGCATGACAGCCAATCGGGCACGTCCGCAGGCGTGTTAATGATAAGCTGATCGATTTCTCAGATAGTTCGCAGATTTACCAATACCTAGTTGCAACTACCTCGACGGCGACCGGGGAATACCCGACAACCTTAATATGCAGTACAACCTGCATATTTTTTCCTTCCCAGTCGGGCGGCGCTGCTTTGACCAGTGAACTTATTTTTTCGGGGCTGGTGAGGAATTCTGCCGCTGCCTGGGTTCCGAACTCCCCCACGCCGGCCGCAGTCAGAAGCGGGCCGCCTGTCTTGGAAACCAGCAGACGGGAAATGAGGGCGTAGTCGTCCGTAGTACTTGTGTTGTTCGCAATTGGTCGCACCCAAACATGTTCAGGATGGTCCCTCTCCTGGATCATGGTGCCTTGACGAAACGAGTAAGGAAGGTCGCTCGTGAGTTCGAGAGTCCAGGGGTTATTGAACGCACCAATCATTATGCTCGGCTGGTTACGTAGTTCCCCCATGGTAAGGTCTCTGCCTGAACGCAAAACGAAGGGCATCTTCCAATCGCGCAGTTGCGTCGTGAGCTGCACTGAGGCTGCAAGATCGCCCACCGTGACAAAGGTATCTTTGATGGGGACCAGGTCGCTGCTACGAACAGAGCTCTCCGGCGGCAGATCAACGAATAACTCAGGACCGTTGTTAGGAAGTCTGTGCTGAGCCCGATATTGCTCCAGATAATTGGAACTGAATACGTAGGCGGCATTTGTTCCGAGGTAGACAACGATGGGTTGTCTACTGGCAGCGAAGGCCGCCCAGAACCGCTGCTGAGGCGTGGCCAAGAAAAGATGAAATGTCCGCACGCCTCCTGCAACCAAAAGCAATAGCAATATAAGAGCGATCAGCCCATTCTTCCATGTGACTCGTGCCGAATAGCGCGCAAACTTGCCGCGGATGGGGGAGGAGGAAGTCGAGACAACTTCCTTCGCCTGTTCTGATTGCACTGCCTGAGGCGTAGGAGTTATTGGCGCTTCCGTTGTCCGATGATCCCGAAAAGTGGCGCGGTAGGAGCCCGGTAGCAGTTCGATCGCAACGAGCGGGGAGTCGTGATCGTGCGCCTGGTAGAACTGGGCAAGCCGCTTGCGCACTTCCGCTGCCCGAACCCTCACTACTGGATCTTCGCTGGTGTCATACGAGGGCTGGCGGCCGAAAACCTCGATGCCAATTATCCGTTCGCGGAGTGAAGGGTCGTCGCCAGAAAGCGACTTCTCGACGACGTAACGTAGCAGGTCCTGGCACTGCTTGCTAGTCCGAAAAGGTTGGCTTTCGAGGACCATGCGCAAAGCCTGACGCACTTCAACGGGTGAAGGCGTTTGCCTGTCCAGCCGTTCGACGTCCGTGATTGCAGGGGTGGCAGTCATGTTAACTGGGCTCCCGGAAGGTATTCCCGGGGTACGTTACGTGGCAGGTAAACCTCAGAAAAGTCTGCGTTTAGGCTCGTTACCCCGAGGAAATCTACCGTAGATCACCTTACCGGTCTTCGGTCTGCGATTGCCTCATGGCCAACGTAACAGCTTTCCCTAGATATGGGCAATGAGCACTCAGCAAATCATGTCCATGGCAGGTACACCTCGAGAGGACCACTTCCAATGACGCAGCACAGACATCTGATCGCTCCATGGCTATTCTTGCTAGTCATCTTGACCTCGATCACCTTCACGCGATCAAGTTCAGCGCAGGACCAGACTACAACCGCCACTCTGAACGGAACCATCACCGACACGGCGGGAGCTGTTATTCCCGGAGCGAAGGTGACGCTCACCGCTCCAGGCAGCGGCGTGATCAGAACTCTCACAAGCGACGGGACGGGAAACTTCAGCATCCGCTTGCTCCCCCCGGCAACCTATCAGTTGAGAGCTGAGTCCAAAGGCTTCAAATCCTATCAACAGGAAGGCATCACGCTTCTTCCAGGACAAATCGCCACGCAGGACGTTCAACTGACGGTCGGATCTGAAGCGGAACAGGTGGTGGTCACCAGCGAGGCCCCTCTGCTCAACACCAGCGATGCCAATCTTTCAGCAGAGATCACTTCCAAGCAGGTTCTCGATCTTCCGCTGAACCTGCGCAACGTGTATGGACTCGCGACATTGAACTCGTCGGTGCAGAACAGCTCTGAAGGGCAAAAGGTGAACGGAGGCGGCACGCAGGACACCGCCGATCAGGACATCTCCTTCTTGAATTTCGGCGGAGGTTTCTTCGGCACGACAGCTTTCATGCTGGATGGAGTGTGGGACACGGCTTCCGATTGGGGGGCGGTCGTGTATGTTCCTTCAGTCGACAGCGTTGAAGAGTTCAAGATTCAGACCAACTCGTTCACAGCTCAGTCGGGGTTCAGCACCGGCAACGTCATCAATGTTGTCACTAAATCAGGTACGAATAGGTTTCACGGGGATGCATTTGAGTTTCTGCGTAACGACAAGCTCGATGCAAACTCGTACTTCAATGACTACTATGGCAATCCCAAGCCATCGTTCCGGCGCAATCAGTTTGGCGTTTCGGCAGGCGGCCCACTTTATCTTCCTGGCCTCTACAAGCAAACCGAGAAGACATTCATCTTTGGCTTGTATGAGGGGCTTCGGCAGAGCACACCAGCCACTTTTACCGCGACGGTACCCACGACGGCTTTTCGCAGCGGAGACTTCTCGGCGCTGTTGGGCGCGCAGATTGGAACAGACGCTCTTGGACTGCCGATCCTATCAGGCCAGCTCTACAACCCATTCACTTCGCGAACCCTCGTCAATGGAACTGTGGATGAAGCGACGGGTCGCACAGTGGCCTGTCCCGGGACGCCGGCCACGGCCACCTGCCACTATCGTGATCCATTCGCGAATAACCAGATTCAGAGCGCAATCAACCCTGTAGGCGCTGCGCTCGCTGGCTACTATCCGAGTCCGACAACGTCTGCGCTCTCGAACAACTTTTCCGCGTCGGCATCGGCGCCTGCGACTTCGAACGAATACCTCGTTCGTGTCGATCACAACCTGAGCGAGGCTACTCGCATCTACGGCCGCTGGGCACAGAAGTACGAGTTCAAGACCAACTCCCCGACGTTCTACGGTGCATCCGACCCCGCTGGCCCGGGCAATATACGCCCCAACAATCGCTTCAGTTTCGTGCTCGGAATGAATCACATCGTCAACGCCAAGACGGCGATCAGTGCGAATGCCGGGTTGGCTCGCTGGGCCGAGGCGTCGAATTCTCAGGGATACCCTTTCGACCAGTCCAAGGTTGGACTGCCGGCTTCGCTCAATGCGAACTCACCGATCTTTCCCATCATCAATGTGGAGGCGCAATCGGCCCTTGGCCCAGTGCAGGGGAATCAGGGTGTTTCCTTCCGCAATGTGGGCAGCGCCAGCGCGAATCTTACCCGGAGCAGCGGTCCACACAATCTGACGTTTGGATTGATGGGCGCAATCATGCAGAACAACGGCGCTAATCTACCCAGTACTACGTTCTCGTTTGATCACGGCTTCACGGCTGGCCCGGACCCCAGCGCTACGGCGCAAAACACGGGCTTCGGCTTTGCCTCTCTTCTGCTGGGAACCGCGAACGGAGGATCGACCGCAAACAACTTCAATCCGGCTGTTACCAAGAAATACTGGGGCTTCTTTGGCGAAGATGACTGGAAGTTCAATCGCCGGGTGACGTTGAACCTCGGTCTGCGGTACGAATGGCAGCAGCCGCCGACCGAGCGGCAAAACCGGCAAGCCTACTTCGACTACACGGCGACCAATCCGATCAGCAATGCAGTCGGGTTTACGGTTCCAGGGGAGCTTGTGTACAACTCGAGTGACACAAGAGGTCTGTACAAGACGAACTACAGCAATGTTGCTCCTCGCATCGGATTCACAGCGCAGTTGACCAATCATCTTGTAGCCCGCGGCGGGTACGGCATCTTCTTCGCACCGCAATACTTCGGCGGCGGATACAATCCTGGCTTCAGCCAGAGTACGCCGTACACCAGCAGCGTTGATGGTGGTATTACTCCCTTCACCACACTCAGCAATCCTTTCCCGGATGGCCTGATTCAGCCGACAGGTAATACGTTGGGCGCCCTCCAGGACGTAGGGTTGAGTACCACTGGCGTTCCGCGGAACCGCAAATCTCCTTATGTGCAGCAGTATTCTCTCGGACTTCAGTACGCATTCACCACCAATGACGTGTTGACCGTCAGTTATGTCGGCAATCATGGTACACACATGCTTCTAAGCAGCTTCAATCACAGCGAGATCAATCCCGCTGATCTCTCAGTGGGCGCAGCTTTGTTGAATCCGGTGGCGAATCCTTTTTACGGCAAGATCGCCAATAGCGGCTGTGGGTTGAATCAACCTACCATTCCGCAAGGCCAGTTGTTGCAGCCCTATCCTGAGTACTGCGGCGTCAGTGAGCCACAATCGCCAGCGGGATTCTCGCTCTATAATGCCCTGTTGGCGGACTACAATCATCGCTTTCACGGTGGACTCAATCTGCTCGTCTCATACACCTATTCCAAATTTCTGGATAACGTGTCGGGCACGAACGACTGGTCCTACGTGGGCTCGTCCGGGGTTCGCAATTATTACGATCTTGCTGCGGAGAAATCTGTAGACGGTGGCGACACTCCTCATAGCCTTGTAGTGAATTACATCTATGAGTTGCCGGTCGGCCGCAATCGCAAAATTGCATCCCATATCAATCGCGCCACTGACGCAGTGATCGGCGGTTGGCAGGTCTCAGGCATTACCAGTCTTAAGTCAGGCATTCCGCTGGGATTTACCGGAGGAGGTAACTCGAATCTTTTTGGGGGCAATCAGAGACCGAACGTCGTTGGTAACCCTAACCTTCCGCATCGCAACATTCAGGAGTGGTTTAACACTGCGGCGATTGCGGCGCCTGCACCGTATACGTTCGGTGACGCTCCACGATTCTCTTCAGACGTCCGCGCACCAGGGTTTGACAATTGGGACGCATCCTTACAGAAGGTATGGGAATTGCATGAAAGCCTGCGCCTGCAAGGTCGTGCCGAGTTCTACAACATCTTCAACCATCCCAACTTCTACGCGCCGGACACCAATCTTGGCGATGGCTCGTTCGGGTCGATCAACGCGGCATTCGGAGCGCGTAGTATCCAGTTCGCAATGAAGTTGTATTGGTGATCCGATGCGAAACCAATTGAGTGTGGCCTGTTCTCTCACGATCATGATTGCATTTGCGTGGCACTCAGGGCAGGCACAATGCCTGGAGGCCTTGCTGCAGAGGGCGCAGATGGAGCAGTCCAATGGTCAGTATGCCGCCGCGGCAGATAGTTATGCCGCGGCGACAGCCCGGATTCCGTCGTCGGCGGAGTTGTGGGCAAACCGGGGAGTCATGGAATACCTGGCGGCAAGATTCGACGACTCATCCAATAGTCTCAGGCGCTCATTGAGAATTAAACCTGGTCTGTTCACTCCGCTTCTTTTTCTGGGCAAGCTCAATCTGCAACAAAACAAGCCAGATCTGGCAATGCCTTACCTGAACAGGGCGCACATGGAGCGGCCACACGATATTGAGGTGCTGCTCTCGATTGGTGAAGCATCCGACAAACTCAAGGAATCACGACAAGCGGCAGCAGTCTATGCGGAAGCATCGCTGCTGGCTCCAGCGGAGCCACGTGTCTGGTTTTCGCTTGGTGTTGCGTCGCTCTCACTCATTGAGAGCGACGGTCGAGAGTTAGCCACTGCGCAGCAATCGGTTTGGTCCAATGCGCTTTACGCCGACGAGCTGTTTTCGCAGGGACGAACTGTCGAGGCAAGCGAACGATATCGGACGGCCATGTCAATTGCCTCCCCAACCGAAACGGCCTCTCTGAGCCGCACTCTTGAGATGGTGTTGCAACATCCTGAACTCTTCCCACTTTCGCCCAACGCTCGTTATTCTGTGCAACAGCTAACCGCAGATATAGCCAATCACCAAGATGCTCATACGGAAATCGGGTGCGGCCCAGCTACCGGTCAAGTACGGACTCTTGTCAAAGAAGCCGCCTGCGCCTATTGGGATGAACATATCGAAGACTCGGCGGACGCTGCTGGAAAGGCACTGCAGCAATCCCCGCACGACCCGGAAGCGTTGTATTGGTCGATTAAGGCCAATGAACGTCGTGCAGTTACGGCGCTTGCTCGCTTTGAACTGCTCGCTCCGCAAAGCCCGGCAACTTTTGACATGGTCGGCGACCTCTACCGGCACCAAGACCAAGCGGATAAGGCGCTGGGCGAGTACCAGAAGGCGCTCTTGGTAGATTCTCACGACTCCTCAGCCCTTTTGGGAATAGCGGCGGCGAGTCTAGCTCAGGCAGACCCGACGAAAGCTGCAGAATTTGCAAAGAGAGGTCTGGCTGATCGTCCCAAAGATCCCCTGCTGAATCAACTGATGGCTGAGGCTCTGATTGCGCAGCAACAGTTCTCCGCTGCCCGCCCATTTCTTGAAACATGCATTGCGGTCTCAAGTGAAGTTCCGCTTGCTGTACATGCCATGTTGGGTCAAGTTGACGCTGAAGAAGGCAAGACCGAAGAAGCGATTCAACAGCTTGCGCTCTCACTTCCCAACGACCGCGACGGGAGCCTGCACTATCAGATCTCTCGTCTCTATCGAAAAGTTGGGAGGATCAAGGATGCGGAGATGGCCGAGGCTGGCGCCAAGGCACTTGCGCACCAAGGGCTCGTGAACGCCTCGATCGCCATGCGCGAATCCATGGGCACGAGTCATTGAGGCGAACTTCTCTTCAAATCATGGATAACATCGGACTAACGCACAGGATCATCATGTCTAAGCCTTGTTCCTTACTTCGAAGAATTATTCGGCAATTGACTCTTCTTATGATCGCGACCACTCTGTCGAATCTGAGTCTCCATGCGGAAACAGGAAAGGCCTCCGAATATGCACCTGTCCCAGCTGAAGTGTCCTCAAGCCATTTCACAGTTACGATCGACGGTAGGCAGACTCCTGTCCTGCATGCGGCCGGAGGCTATTACCTACTGAACTTCGACGTTTTGGGTCCGACTGAGATCACGGTCACGGCAGACGATGAACATTACTGGGACCGGGGCGTCGAGATTCAGCCAATGCGCTTCGGTATTCGCCCGGAGCGTCATGGAGCTTCAATTCGTTTCCCTTTGTCCGGTCCTGCTAAGCTGTCCATCACGCGTCCCGGGGACCACTTCGGCGATTCAGAAATGCTCTTCTTGTTTGCCAACCAACCCGATCTCAGTGACATTTCCGCGTCCACTCCAGGTATCCGTTACTATGCTGCCGGAGTGCATCGTGAGAACATCGATGCCCACAGTGGTGATAAGATCTACATCGCTGCGGGGGCTGTCATCTTTGGCTCGCTGAACCTGTGGCAGGTCCATGATGTCCATGTCTGGGGGCAAGGAACAATCGTGTACGACGGCCCCCAGGATCCGAACCACGACGAAGGCTGGATGCACAAGCCGAACTGGCACATCATCGTCATGGACAAGGCAGAGAACATCACTATCGAAGGCATTACTGGCATTGCTCGAAGCCGCACGTGGATGATTCAGATGAAGGACTCCCACAGGATCACCTTTCGCAACATCAAGATCATCGGAAACAGCACCGGCAATGCAAATCAAGATGGCATGGACTGGCTCGGGGGCGGCGATACCCTGGTACAAGACTCATTCTTCCGCGCGGCAGACGATGTCTTCGCGATGTATGGCAACTGGGATGGGTATACAGATGAGGCGTTGACCACCCCGGGACATGAAGTCAACAACATCATCATCGAAAACAGCGTGCTCTCCACCAGCATTTCAAACATTGTTCGAGTGGGGTGGCCCAGGAAGGTCTTTGACAGCCATAGATTTACTTTGCGGAACTCCGACGTCCTGCACGCAGGTATGGGAGCCTGCGGGGTGCCGTTTGCGCTCTTCGAGATCTGGGCAAATCCTGCTGGAAAGGGACTCCACTCTGACTACCGTTTCGACGACATTCGCCTGGAAGACTGGTATTCGCTCGTCCAACTCAGGCAACATAATCCGGGGGTTGAAGATGTGCACTTCAATCGCATCTGGGCCATGGATGGAGCCGGCATGGTTCCGTCTGTGATAGATGGGGATATCACAGGTGTCTCCTTTCAGGATGTTGAATTGGGGATGGGGCAGATAAAAGAGTCAAGAGAGCTTCCGTTGCAACTCAAAGGCGGAGCGAAACTGCCTAGTTTTGAAAACAGTGCGCTGAGCGCCAATTTCACGTACTCAGCCGGAATTCTTAAGCCAGGCAATGACGTAACGTTCAAAGCGGACAGCGGTGCAGACTATCACTACAAGTGGATGTTTGGCGATGGCACAATCGCTTCGGGCGCGATAGTGCATCATGTCTTTTCTGACAGCGAAGGATCATTTTTGGATGGAACCGGCCGCTATCATGTTTTGCTCTTGTCGACCGACAAGAAGGGGCGTGAGGCTTGGGCTTCTCGAACTCTTGTAGTCTCCAAGTCCGTGCCGCTACCCTCAATAGAGACCGATGGATCATCGACGAAAAGGCTTTCCAACGCCAAACAAACGGACTACGGATTCAAGGGCTATCTCCATATCCCAGCTGATGGTGGCTATACCATCACTTTGCTTTCCAGCACGAAAGCGTCCTTGGTCATCGACGGAATTCGAGAAGATGCCTCAAAACTGAGGCCCCAAGTGTGCGGGTCAGCAGGCAGCGCAGTTCAGCGCATACGTCTGAGTTCAGTTTTTAGTCGAGGCACTCACCGTATCGAGGTCTCCCTTGGATCGGAGCCGGAAAATGTTGAATCAGGTGCGCAACTTCTATGGGAAGGACCCGCAATTCGACTAGAACGCATCCCGCTTTCTGCGTTGGAACTCGCCACTCCTTAGGACCTTTTGAGAATCAATTTCGGTAGACTTGATCAATTGCGCGGTTCCTCCTTGAGAATATCGTCCCCGTCGACACGGGGACTTACCGCGTCGCTTGCCGACGCTCGTGTTGAAGTGAACACTGAATGTAAATCCAGGTGCCGATACACTTGTTCTCCTCATGGTTGCCGCGCTCGTGTTGCTCTTTGTCGCTGTCTGCTTGCTCCATTTCACTAGATAGAATCCATGGAAGCGATCTTCCACGAACAATCGGTACTAGTTCTATCTGAAGGGGCTCTGATTCAGGAATGGAGGAACAACAGCGAGGCTGATACGCTGGAGCAATTCTTCTACTGACGAAAACAGGCCAAGTCACTTGTCGAACGATCTGGGCTTGTCTAGATTTAGGCCAGCGATGCTTGTTCCAGCAAATTAACCGGATAAACCTAGAACGTTCATCGACGGCATTGTTCAACTCCGGATGAATGATTTTGCGGGGCGGTCCTGAGAAACTTCCTTTAATACTCAGTATGCAAAACGCTACGTCACCAATGAAACGCTAGGGCGGATGGCGACGCCTGGGCGGAGCGGAACATGCTGACTCTGGAATCAAGGCGGAAGCGCTCTTATAGCCCAGAATCATAGCCTGAACCCTTTGATTAAAGGCATCATATAGATATTGGGCAGTGAGAGGTGGCGACATGACGAAAAAATCGAGGCCGCTGGACGGAGAGTCATGGTCCTGGACGAAGTCCAGAGGATGGTCGTAGATCCCAATGAAATCATTTCTCTCGTTTACGAAATGAACGTCCGGCGTCAGGAAAAAAACGAGGTGGACTGGGTTACCTACATGGCAATCCTTTTCGATCGTTATCCGGATGAAGCTCCCCTCGTATTTTGCATCAATGAGCGGATGCAAGCATTCCTACCCTTGATGGACGATCGACGGATGCACGGCTGGACTTTTGCTGGCCTCGAAGAGGGATGCACCGTAACCAATGAAGCTATCTTCCGGGCAATAGCGAGATGCCCTCTGCGCGCCAATGACGAAGGGACATGGTTCGATCCAGACGAATTTTTTCAGAAAGCGCTTTTAGAGACAGAGCCAGAAGGCCACGCATGACAGTGGCACGAAATAGCAAAGTCACGAGAGTTCGTGCACTGGAATAGCTACTGCTTGCTCTAGCTGTTTCTTGTGGATCGCCGCTACGGCTGTTCTGACCATTTTGGGCATCGGATCTCACTTGAGCAACGACATTTGCTTCCGTTTTGCCAGCGCGGTTCCATACGCAGAGCCGCACTAGTCGGCGAGTCGGGATGACATCTGTCACAGCTTCATCGACCACTACGTGGAGTCAGGGCTCCTCGGTCAGAGCCTTGGTACATTGAGCGATCAATTCATTGAAGTCGTACGCATCTTCGCGCAACAGACCTTCCTCAATCATGGATTGATAGTCCTTGCGCAAAGCATCAAGATCAGCTCCATTCGGAATTAGGAGTAAGCTCCCGCCAACCGCAGGAGCGTAGTCGATTACATTCCCGTCTGCTGCCTTCATCCGAAAGAACATTGCTTTGTGTTTGGCTGCAGTTTCGGCGACCTCTTTGGCTGCGATAGCCTCAGCGACGTAGCCTTTCTCCCTTAGGCGGGCTAGGTCATAAAGGTGGCGGGAGAAGCGTTCCGCGAGCTTCTCTTTCCCTTGTAGGCAATAGACGTGAATCGCTGTAGCTTTCTCCCAAAAGATGCGACTGATCTCCATGGTGCGTGGCGTCGCAGTTGGAAAGAGTAAATCCGGAAGAAAAGGTGCCATATCGCACACTACTTGGTGGGGAGAAGCTGGCTCTCCCGTTGATCGACCTCCGAACTCCAGTCTCACAGTAGGTGCAGCATATCTAGACGGCGCAACCGCCGGCGGATATTCGATGAGAACGGTGTCCGATTCGTGTTGGAAATTGAGATCCGCATATCGGGATAGTTTTTCCATAAGGAGCGGAACGATCTGAGTCTTGATCCACTCAGGAAGCCGTTCCTCTCTGATGAGCGTGCTCAATTTGCTTTATTGAGAACGGTTTTCTGGGATAACGTCAAGCCTCTCCATGGAATGGGCCTTCTCATCCGGAGCGAGTTCCCGGATGTCGTACGTGAGATCGACATCTTCTGAAAAGCGGTCGACGACGCGATGCACTTTGGAGAGACCAGTGCCGCCTTTGAAGACCAAGTGCGGTCCGAACTTTGAGGAATAGAGGACGTCGAGCGCCTGTACCACCCAGACGTCCTTTTCAAGTAGATTGGCCGGTCTACCGATCTGCGAAGCTGCAATATTGAGAGCTTCTCGCCGATCGGGAGGGGACATTGCCAAAAAACTCTCAGGCATGGATCTGCCTGCTTAGAGGCTCGATCATCCAAACCGGCAAGCGGGAGCCGTGCTCGACAATATTTTCCAGTTCTGAAGTCAAAATTCTATTTGAGAGCGCAGCCAGCGTCTCGTGGACTCTGCCGGGGCCTGCCCACACGAGAGCGCGCACCACATCGCCCTCGACTCCCGAACCGAGTTGCCAGCTAGGAGCATGCTTCAGCTCCACCTGCTGTTTGCCTAGATGGAGTTTTCGGCTCCTCCCAGAGGTGAAGTAAATCGACGTCACTGGGACCTGTGTCGTCAGCCCCAAAGCATTTGCCACAGTTGCAGGCGATGACGTGATCGTTTCGCCCCTTTGGGAAGCAAATGCTTCCACCACATTTTCTGGATTGGGTGCGCGCTTTCCGAAACGACTTTCGACCGGCAATACATATAAGCCTCTCCCCATACGGAGGAGTTGACCTCGTCGATGAAGGCGAGACAGAGCCTGGTCAATGCCGGCTCTATTACCGAGTCCAAGCAGCATCTTTGCGGAAACGGGAGTTCCCTCAGGCAGTCTCTCGACCTTTCGCATGATGCTGTTCGCCAAGAATTCCATTGAATCACTTGTCAGAAGTATACAGCGACTTCTGACGCTAATACCGCTGGAGAGGATTGAAGGCGACTAGATTTAGGATTTTCCAAGATCCAACAGAAGGGAAGAGAACTTCGCAAATGCCAGGGGCGAAAACCTTGATCCAGCCAGAGGCAAATCTCTGGAGACGATTTTGGCGGGAGCATCGGAGCTCCGGTCTGTAGATGAAAGCGTCAGGGCCGATCCCCCACGGTCGGCCCACACCCACTGGTTATAATTTGGTAGCAATTTGGTAGCAAATATCGCCGATTAACCCGGTTTTACCGATTTTTCCGGCTTATAACCACTTTAGAATCAACAGTCGGCCGGTTAGGTGCTACCTTGACACGGTAGAGGTCAGGAGTTCGAGTCTCCTCGTGCCTACCATATCAAACCCTTGAATTAACAGGGTTTATAGACCAGAAATCATAGCTTATAGAGACTTCTTCAGGACACTGAAAAGGCACTTCCGCAAATATACAGTGCTCGTCGAGTTTGGACCAACAAAAATGCCCCCGCTGATCGCGGAGGCATTTGGCGTTATAGGCAAGTTAACTGGCGCGGGGCACAACGAAAAGAGATTGGATATGGTTCTGCGCGAGGCGCTTGGAGTCCGGATATGCCTGCTGGTAGATGTCCAAGGTTGTTGATGACTTAGAGTGGCGCATTAGCTCCTGCACCACCTTGATCTTCTCGCCCTTCTCCGCCAGCAGACTGGCGAAGCTGTGTCTAAAGGTGCTCCAGCTTACAGCCTTCTTGATTCCGGCTGCCTTGGCAGCCGGATGGAGATGCCTGGCGACTAAAATGTCGAACCACACCGGAACCTCACCGTTCCGTTGCACGGATGCGAACACCCAATCCTCGTCCGCTCTGTAGAGCGACTGTCCTCGCCATTCAACAAGGGCATTCGCCAAGTCCTGTGAGAACGGGATGCCCTTGCGGCTGGCCTCCGTCTTCAGCTTGGTCGTGTAGTTCCCGACGATACCTCGTGAGAGGTTCAGCCACAGGTTTGAGAAGTCGAAGTCAGACCATCGAAGGCCGCGAATTTTCGATCGTCGGAGGCCGGTGGAAGCAGCCACCAAAATCGCCGTGCGGACAAGTGGGTCTGCGACATGATAGATGAGGTTCTGCATTTCCGCTAAGCTCAAGACGACTGGCAGCTTGGCGCGTTTGGGCGACTGGCGCACATACTCCATAGGGTGATTTCCCGTCATCTTTCGCCATCGAAGTGCATGGCTGAACAAGGCCGACATCTGGTTGCGCAGCTTCGACTTCGTGGCGGGCATGTAGGGCTTGGGTGGCTTCGACTTGTCCATCAACCCTGACAGCCACTCTTCGATCTCTGCACCAATGATGTCCGTGAGAAACCTGTCGCCCCAGTGCGGGATGATGATCGACTGCATGTTATGGAGATACACGTCGATGGTTGTCGGAGACCTGTCCCGCTCTTCGCTCCAGAGCTCATGCTCTTGAAAGTGACCCCAGAGCTCAGAGACCGTCATCGCCCAACGCGGTCCTCGCCAGAGTTGATTTGCGTACGCAGGTTTTCTACAGCCTTCAGCGCTGCGCTTTTAGTCTTGTATTTGGTTACGATGCCGACGACCCTCTTGCGCTGTATGCGCTCGTCGCCTCTGACCTCACGCCAGCGGAAGATCCAAACATCCGGACCTTTAGCGCGGGCGGCGCGTTCAATTGTTCCTTGCTGATAACGAGATGAAGTGATGGACATTCTATGTCTCCACCACTCGGTCGGGCTGGCAAGACGAGTTTATCAGGGATCCGGCAAAGGCGACCAGGTCAGATGCCCGGAAACGCCAGTGTTTCCCAAGACGAAGTGCTGGTAGCTTACGTTCCCTAGCCATACGAAGCACTGTCTTTTCGTGAATGCCGAGATACAGCCCAGCATCACGCGGGTGCCAAAGTGGCTCCGTGTTGAGCGTCGCAAGGCGCAGCGAGGTTTCAAGGAGCGGCTGAGTGTCTGTCATAGTCAGCAGGTCCAGTTAAAACTTTGTATTCCGCGTTGAATGAAAGGAAGACTGAAAACTTGGAATCCCGTCATGTTGATCATGCAGCCTTGTCCTCGTCGGTGCGAACCGTCTCGCACTTAGACCTTTGTCCACTGCGTGCCTTGCTAGTCGTCCTCCCATGGGGCAGTGCGATTGGCCGCCACTTTTTGCTGTCAAATGACTCAACGGAGTCCCAAAGATCGCGAGTGACAGCCTCGAAGGTTCCGCGCCAAAGCTCCGGCATTGCGCCCATGTCCCGCGCCGAAACAGCCAGCCCACTCGCCATCCGTGGTTCCATCCCACTCAACTCCTGCAGATCCTTCCAACTGTGCGGAGCAACCGAGGCCCTCACTCCGATCCGAGTGGGGCTGACCCCATAGAAAGCCATTCCTTCGATGTCCTAAGTTACCGGACCCCTATCAGTCATAAATGTTTTCAACACAGTCCTCTCCCAATACTGGTGTAAGGAAAACCAAACAACCGGTCGCTCATCGGCGGGTACCCCGGCTGTCGCCGGCCGGATCATTCCTTCCCTCAAAATAGAAGCGAAGCCTCGAGGGGTTGTGTAGTGCCATGCAAGGACGGGTGACGGCCTCGCCTTCAGCCCAGACTTACGCCGGCTGCCCACTTCGTTCTGCTGCTTCCTTCTCAAGATCCGGGAAGGGGGTTACATCGTGACGTCGAGTTGTGTTTTCTTGCAGAAATTCTCGAACCAGCTACTCCATGTTGGCAGCTGGGCGTCGCATGCCGTAGATAGCATGCAGAAGGAAGCGGCCTGATGGCTTTTCGTTAGTTTCACTTTCCTGCTCTTCTGGATCGGTAGCCGACGCCTGGCAGCACATGATGTATACCTCAGACGCCCCGACCGTCGGGCAACCCTCGGAAGGCTAGGTCATGTGGAAGCAAGCTCGGCTGCGATTAGAAGGACTATCCGATTGACTTGGGGGAAAGACTCTCATACGACCATGAATAAGCTCTCGATGGATTGCGTCCGAGAGCTCGTGTTTTGGAGTAGTTATCGACCGATATGCAGCGATGAAAGTCCGGATCAACGGAATCGAAGTGTCTCCCGTGAGCCCGGGAGGGATTCAATGCATGGATATCGAGATCTGTCCCGGCGATGATTACGATTGGGCTCGCAAGCTGGTGCGGAAGTATTGGGACCGCAAATACATCACCTTCTGTTCAACATTCACTTTGCCGGAAAGCCTCTCGCACCGTAATTAGGTTCTGGGTATTCGAAGAGAAGTTGCGGGCCAACTAAGGTCGCCTTCAGGCCCAAGTACCGCAGCGTTGACGAATACGGTGTCCTCATTACTGGTCATCCCGTGGCCGCCGTGTATATGGCCGAATACATGGAGGCGTGGTTTGACTCGGCTGATGGCGTCTAGGAGTGCGATGCAGCCTGCATGAGAATCAATCACTGAATGTTGGTCGACGATTCCAAACGGCGGGGTGTGGGTGACAATTATGTCGGTGTCTTCTGGAATTTTGGAGTAGAGCTCCCGCCGAGCTCTTTCGGATGGCATGGCGAAAGCGCCGCCTACGGCTGAGGTAACAGGTGATCCCCAGATTTTTAGACCCAGCAACTCGATATTTTCATTGATGAGAAGAGCGGCGTTTGAGATCAGGCTTCGCTTCGATGGGTCAGATGCCAGGAAGAATTCATGATTGCCTAGCACGACCAATTTGAAGCGGTGAGGCAGTTCACCTAGCCACTCGTTGAAATCTAGAATGGCCGCAGCGCTTCGACTGAATATTGTGAAGTCGCCTGCATGAATTAGCAAGTCGCCCGGAGGTATATCCAACTCGAGATGCAGTTCGTGAGTATCAGCCAGCATCACCATGGTGACGCTGTCATGTTGCGAAGTTGCTTTTTTCGTTGTCATATCAAGATCTACATCGCCCAAGCGTCCGAGAGGAAGATTGCGACAATTTTGAGTCAAGAAACTTACGGCACAGAATAGTGATGGCTTCCGCAGCTTCTGCATCAACTACCAAAGTTTGATTTTCATTCTAAGATATGTCCGTGAGATGCACGTTCTCCTGCATTCGGCCTCCTATCGTGCACGATTCTGTAGGACGTACAGCAATAAAAGGAAGGCAATCTCGCGCTAAGTTACCTACGACAGAGTGAATTGTCTAACGGTGACGGCATCGGCGAAGGAGGCGAGGTTGAAATGGCCTCCTGAGCCATTTCCGGGATCTTCTCCTGGAACTTGGCCGCGGTTTCTCCTTCGTAGGCAGCCAGGTTCCGCTCACTGTGGGCGATCGAACGTTCTAGATCGATCTGCTCTTCTACCACTCCCGTCTGCACCGCTTTTTTGTCTTCGAACTCAAGTTCAGCGATTTCGAGCCTGAGTACGGCGGCAAGCTGAGCTTCTACCTGTCCGCTGTGAATTGCACGATGCGAACTCCGGTCGAGGGGCCGAGCATCGGGGTTCTGCTGTGCGAGAGCCGGAGCGGTCCCTTGGTGGGGTTTGCTCTCGGAAACATCAACCAGCCCATCGGGGTATCCACCTATCGATTAACCCGCGAGTTGCCGGTGGCAATTCAAGATGAGCTGCCCACGGTAGAGGACCTCCAGGAGGTCGTAAACAAGCGGAGCACAAAGATAGAGACGTTGCGGAAGGGCCGAGCGATGGGGAATAACACCCTCGGAATCGCTAGAAAAAGCGGATTCGCCGAGGTCAACCCATTTTGCAGCATTCTGCTGCAAATGGGATTTGAACACTCATCTCCCTCGTGAAACGTTTCGCAACCAGGCAATGAAACGAATTCAGATACAAGTATGAGAACGTCCCTGGCCCTGATCTTTTCGGCAGACGAATCACTGCCTAACCGCAATGCTGCATTCGCGAGTTGCGGGAGATGGTGCTGAATTCTGCCGTGTCTGAGTATTCCAAGCGAAACTATGCCAAAGCGCGATGAAGCTGATCGCACAAGGTGGTAGAAATTACCACTCCAAGCCAGCGCCATGGAAGGGGAAGTATGAATAGTGTGCGACTGATTGTCGATACGCTAGATAGCCCATTAGCGAGTGCAGGCAACGACCTCAAGCTCGATACCGAACATGGCAAACGCCGGGCTTGCAAGGGAGAAAAGGCTTACACACCCGATCCTCTCACAGAATGTACGGAATCAAAGTCGGGCGACCGCATTGGTCAGATCGCCCATCCAACTTTGGCCAGCCTGAAAATTAAGCTCAGCTTTTAAAGATTTACTCAGAACTCACTTCTTCATCTTCTTGGATATCTACCATCGCCGCCGGCAAACCATGTCTTCGATTTGTAAGGTAAAAGAGCAGTTCGACACGACTGGAAACGCCTAGTTTCGCAAAGGCACGGAACAGATAATTCTTCACGGTGTGTTCACTCAATCGCAAATCGTTGGCAATGGTCTTGTTGGTCTTCCCCTTGGCGGCGTGCTTGATCACTTCCAGTTCCCGCGTCGTTAACTCCGGTAAGTCACCCTCGGAAACAAGATTTGCAGGGAGCACCGTCCTGAAAAGCTCCAGAAGAGAGCCGGTCTCCTCTCTGCCCGCCCAGATAAACCCCTTGCGCACATGTTCGACGCAGTCGATGAACTCGGGGACAGGTTGTTGCCGGGAAAACACCCCCCGCGCCCCCGCGCGAAATGCATTAGCAAGCGATTCCTGAGACGGATCATTCAGCAGCAGAATGATGTACGTCTCTGGATGGGCGCGATAGACAGCCTCCGCCAGTTGAAACCCCGTTCCCAACCGGGCATTAAGATCAGCGGCTATCACCACCAGGTCGACTTCGCCCGTTGATACAGCGCGCAGCAAATCGTTCGGCAGAATCGGTACGGCCTCAAATCTGCTGTCGCTCACAAGCGCATGGGCCAGCAACCCGCTCGCCATCGAGTCGCGATCCACGATGAGTACTCTATATAGCAAATCCTCATCCTTATTGATCTTCACGATTTTCTCTTCCTTACTCAACTTCAGCGAATTCCAATGGCCACCTGCCTCCGGTCTGGAAATAGCAGTGTGTGAGTTTGGTGAGGAACCTTGCATGCGTTCAATCTCCTGTTCGCTTCAGGAACTTTGCCTGAAACGACAATCGTGATGGCGCGGTTATTGAACACGTCGACATGCCTGCGCTTCAAGCGCAAACTTCAAATCACCACACTGACTGGGGAGGTCAATGCGCGGAACTCAAGGCAGTGCTACAAGAGTCAGTGTCTTCTATAACTTTACCCAAACAAAAAACAGGGCGTATGTCTAATTATCTTTACCATAACTGTAGACGGCAACAAACACTCATTTGAGGGTTTTTTTCAACAATCATACTTTCGTCTCTAGTACGCATAGGAATCTCCACCCCGTCGTCAACCGGCCATCCCTCACCACTTCGGGCCCCCCAAGAGACGTTTCGATGCGAAACAGGCTCCAACTCTCTCCTCAAATTTTCAAACTTTCGACGGCTTGCGACGATCGCCGCGGAATTCTAAGCTCAGCTCAACTATGAGTACGGGTCCAATTCTTGAGCGCGCTCTGTATCGACGCGCAGCCATTCGGTACAAGTTGCATCTGCCCGTCATTTTTCATTGGAAGGACGGAGCTGAAGAACACACCGAAGGCGGCTTCACCAGCGACGTAGCTCTCGATGGCGCTTTGATTCTTAGTAGCAAGTGCCCCCCGGTTGGCTCCGCCGTTCGCATCGAAGTTCTCATTCCGTCCCCCGATCAAAGCGGCGAGGAACTTCGCATCGAGTGTGTCGGTGTCGTGACACGAGTCGTAGAGCAGCCCGGATGTCGAGCTTTTGGAGTGCACGGGATCTTTGACGACGATCACCTTACCCGCCAGATTCTGTACTGACTTGGCGATAACACTGGGGCGCTTGATCGACCGCGCTGCCTGACTTTCGGCTACACAGCAATAAGGTAACGACATACTGTTATCTGGCTAGGATCGCAGTTCGAAAATGCTGGTGCTGTTATAAAACCACTCCGGCTCATCGGGGGGCGTATAACATCCACTGTGACTCATTCCTCGTATACAACCGGCAAGAACGGAAGACAGTCCTGGGACTGAAAGGGCGAAGCTATGTCAGCTCTCGGCTCCTGACAGTACAGAAAGTTCCTTGACGGCCGCTACGCTCTGAGGGATCGAACTATGGATTATCAAGATGAGAGCTACACCCCTGGCTCTAGGTGGTTTGCGGCCTGGACGCGTTCACGGCAGGAGAAAGCGGCAGCCTCTCTACTCCAGGCTCTCGGCGTTCCACACTTCTTGCCCCTGCAGTCGGAAATCCGCCAGTGGAGCGATCGAAAACAGACCGTCGAAGTACCTCTCTTCAGCGGCTACGTTTTTGTTCGGATCGACCCATCGCAGGAGAACAAGCTGCAGGTTCTGAAAACCCCAGGCATTGTAGGTTTGGTGGGAAACCACCAAGGCCCTGTGCCGATCCCTGATCGGCAAATCGAGGATATCCGAATCGTACTCGACCGACGCGTTGACTGCCTGGTACTCCCGCCACTAGCCGAGGGAGATCGTGTCCGAGTAGTCCGGGGAGCCTTGCAGGGAGTGGAAGGTAAACTCCTCAGGAGCAATTCCACCTTGCGGCTGGTGATCTCCATGGAGATGATTCATAAGTCACTCGCAGTAAGTGTCTCGCGTCAGGACGTTGAAGTGATTGGTCGATGCGCAGCCTGACATATCGAAGTTATATAAGTTGGCAAATTCACCGTTCCGCAACACGAACTTCGCTCATGCAGCTTCAGCGGAAATCATCGGTCACTCTAATTTGCACTGGAAGGTATCACCATGGACAATGAATTAACTATTCAGGGCCTCTTGCTCATCCTCAAGCGAAGGCGATCGGTGATTCTTTGGTCGATCTCCATCTGTCTTCTTATGGGTGTGACCGTTTCAATCTTCCTCAAGCCCAGATACAAGGCATTGGGCGAAATCGAGATTCAAAAATCAGCGACTGACGGCTTGGGTTTGCAAAATCTTACCAGCCCCAGCGAAGGTCCGTCGGATGCTTTGGACGCCAGCATCACCCTGCAGACCCAGGCCAAGATCCTAGAGTCGGATAGCCTCGCTCTGAAAGTGGTCAACGACTTGAATCTTGAAAGCACCGAAGACTTCAAGCCCATCTTTAATCCGATCAGCTGGGTTCTCGGCCTGCTCACTCCTAGCGGAGAGCAGGACGCGCCCAATACCTCCCTTGACAACGCACCGCATCGAAGAGACCACGCAGTCAAAGTCTTTCAGAAACATCTAAAGATCAAGCCGCAGTCTGGCACACGGCTGATCGATATTCAATACACGAGTTCGGACCCCAGGATAGCGGCAGCAGTTGTCAATGACGTTGCAAAATCACTGGTGGATTACACGCTCAACAGCAGGTATGCAGCGACCAGTCAGGTGTCTGGCTGGCTGGCCGGCCAACTCGGAGACATCAAGAAGGAGGCAGAAAAGCAGCAGGGCAAAGTGGAAAAACTGCAACGGGAATCAGGAGTCTATAGCCTCGGAATCTCCGACGCCCAGGGCAAAGAGATCGCCTACAGCGCGACGTTGGACCGTCTGCAGCAATCGACGCAGGCTTTGGCGGCAGCTACTTCCAGCCGGATCCTCAAGGGCGGACTCTACAAGACAGTCCAGAATGCTGATCCGGAATTGATTTCCGGCCTTGCTGGCTCCGCACTCGCAGGTGGATCACCGGGCATCAATAACTCCTTCGCGCTCCTCCAGAATCTACGCACGCAGCAGGCCGCACTCGCCAGCCAGGTTGCATCCGATACCTCCAAGTACGGTTCTGCTAATCCAAAGCTCGCCGACGAAAAAGCGAGCCTGGATTCGATCAATGTGCAAATTAAAGACGAGGTAAGGCGCATCGGTGAGCGAGCTGCCAACGATTACAAGGCAGCTCAGAATGTCGAGGACAATCTGCGCGGTGTCTACAATCAGGAGCGCAAGGAGGCTGACAACCTCAACGATAAGGCCATCGCTCTCCTCATCGCCCGCCAGGAAGCAGGCGACGCGCGAAATCTTTACCAGACACTCTACTCGCGCCTCAAGGAAGCCGGCGTCATCGAAGGCCTTCGATCCTCAAATGTGGCGGTCGTGGACGCCGGGCGAGTCCCGTCGAAACCGCTCCCCGATATTCTCATCTGCCTCGCCGCATCTCTGCTCCTGGGTGGATTCGTCGGAACTTTCTGCGCCCTCTTCACTGAGGCAACTAATGACCGCGTCGAAGCCATCGCCGCAGTCGAACAATCCCTCAATGCACAGGTTCTCGCCGTTCTACCCCTGACCCAGCAAAAGGCATCCACAGGAGCCTTTAGTCAAATCGCGGCTCGAGTGCGCGGACGGTTGGTCGGTAGCAATCAGGATCACGACTCTACGCGATTGGCAGTCATGGACGGCCCCAATACAGCCTACGTGGAAGCCCTCCGCGGTCTGCGAACGTCGCTCCTCTACCCGCGCGGCGGCTCCCCGCCAAAAACGATCCTGATTACTAGCGCCGCCGAGCAGGAGGGGAAAAGCACGCTGAGCCTCAACCTGGCAGCGGTGCTCGTCCTGAACGGCTCCCGGGTTCTCCTCGTTGATGCGGACATGCGCAGCGCCGGTCTATCCGGTTACATCGGATTCGAAAGAAAGCCACATGGTTTGGTAGATCACGAAACCAAAGGCTTGAGCGATACACTGTCCAACTCAAGTGAAGTCCCCAGGATGGTAATACCATTTCCGCAACTGCCCAAGCTTGAGGCTCTCACCGCAGGCTCAGAGCCTACTTATCCGTCGGAGTTGCTGGGCTCCGAAAAACTCAAGGCAAATCTCACGCAGTGGTCCTATAGCTACGACTACGTCATCATCGACAGTCCACCCGTCCTTGCCGTCGCCGATGCGCTCATCCTGGCCCGGCTCGTCGATACCACCGTGCTCGTAACACGGCATGGCCAGAGCACCCAGAAGAGCCTGGAACGTGCCTACCATATGCTTCGCGATGTCGATGACAGCCACGTGGTGGTAGTTGTGAACGGCGTACACCGCAACTCCGCTTCCTTCAACGAGTTCTACGGCTACAAAGGCTCCATCTACTACAGCGAGGTGTGACATGAAATCCTTCACCATAAGTATCCTTGCCTTGGCGGCCGTGGCTGCGTCTGCATGCATGGCTCAAGCCCCCCCTCCCTCAAATAGCCTGCTCATCAGCCCTGGAGACAGTCTACACATCTCCATCCTTGATATGCCGGAGATGGACCAGCACGCTCGCGTCACCGACGTCGGCGATGTTCCCATTCAGGGTATCGGCAACGTCCGTGTAATCCAGTTATCCCCGTCGGAAGCCGCAGTCGCCATCCACAATCGCCTGATCAGCGCTCACTACCTCAACCATCCTGAGGTGTCTGTCGTCGTCGAGCAATACGCCACACAAAGCGTTACCCTCATCGGCGAAGTCCGCACGCCAGGCAGATACACCATAGCGACGCCCCTGCCGATCCTGGACGTTATCGCCCTGGGCGGAGGTCTCGACGAGATCGCCGATCGAAACATCCTGATAGAGCGCCACGGAGATCAAGACCATCCCATTCCTTACAACGTCAGTAACAACGCAACCCAGGCTCTCCGGGAGCAGGTCATGGTCAGCCCGGGAGATACAGTAGTAGTCCCCAAAGCGGGCATCGTCTATGTTCTCGGCGACGTCAATCGGCCGGGCGGATTCACCATGAGCAACAATGAATCCAAAATGTCGCTGCTCGAAGCCTTGTCCAACGCAGGCGGTGCCGCCAAAACCGCAAAACTCGGCCACGCCCGTCTCATCCGGAAAGCCGATCACAGCGAAACCCAAATCTCCCTCGGTGATATCCAGAAAGGTAAGCAGCCCGACTTTGCGCTGGCAGCAGGAGATATCCTCTATGTTCCCTTTAGCTACGCCAAGAACCTGCTAATCACAAGTTCTGCCGGCATAGTAGGTGCCACCGGCGCAGCCGCAATCTACGCAGGCCACTAGTTTCAATACGATCCGGTCGCTCTCGACAATAACATAGCCAAAGATACGTAGCCTGTATTTGAACATTTACGGTCCGGACGGTCTAACTTACTCTTCGCGTCACCGGCTTTTCATAGATATCGCGTTCTACTCAGGGCACAGATCTGCCAGGTCTCACCACGATCTCGTCATTGAGACCGTTATTACTCCCGGATAGCTGCTTACTTCTGAATCGCAGTGTCAGACACGTCGAAGTAATCGTTACTCCGCCCGATGAAGATACACCGTTGACTCTCGAAAGGCTAGAGTATGGATAATGTCTATGCGCTGACATATCACTTCTTGGGAGTAAGAGTCCATGCGCTCACAAAGCATGGCTTATTGGACGCAATACAATCGATCGTTTATTCCCATTCTCAGAACTCCACCATTGGTAATCACAACCTTCACAGCGTCTATCTGTATCATCGGCATCCAGAGATGCAAGGGTTTTATCATCACAATGTCTTCACCCACATCGATGGTATGTCTCTCATCTTGATGGCACGACTTTTGGGTTGTGACTTAGGGCGCTGTCACCGAACCGGTTACCTTGACTGGTTCCATGATTTTCTGGCGATGGCGGAAAAAGAAGCATGGCGAATCTACTTTGTGGGAGGTTCATCACAGGTATCTGGTTCAGTTCCAGAGTTCTTGTATGTCAAGTATCCACTACTGAACATTCGTACTCACCATGGTTATGATGGCTTTGCCCCTGACACAACGGTATTTCAAGAAATCGAGGGATTTGCCCCGCACATAGTACTGGTTGGTATGGGCATGCCCCTCCAGGAAAGATGGATAGCCTACGCCTCCAAGCGCGTTACAACTAAGCTATTTCTGCCCTGTGGCGCCACCATGGACTACGTGGTAGGCGCACAGAAAGCCGCTCCGCGATGGACGGGGCAATGGGGCCTGGAGTGGCTGTTTAGGCTCGTCCATCATCCAAAAGCCCTATTCCGCCGGTACCTACAAGAGCCCTTTTTTCTGCTACCCCTAATCCTCCAATCGCTGTTGAAGGGAGAAAGCCATGTACATACCCCCTGGCAACCATGTCCCCTTGGTGAGTGTCGTGATCCTTTCGCACAGTAGCTCAACCCACCTCATGAGAGCTGTTACAAGCGTCCTGGAACAGAGCTATCCGTCCGTCGAACTTATTCTAGTCACCGACAAGTCAGAATCTCATGTCACGGAGATCCTCGGCGATGTGAAAGTTACACAGGTGCGCATAATCGGCGCACCCGGAAACTCGCCGAACTATGAACCGGAATGCCGCAATCTGGGCGTCCGCGAAGCCAATGGAGATTGGGTAGCATTCCTCAACGACTCAGATCACTGGCTGTCTGATAAACTCAGCCGCCAAATGGCTCTGGTCGACACGCAGGAAAGCAGGAATCTCATCGTCGCCGCAGGCTATATGGAATCAACGAAAGAGAATGCACGTTCGTGTCCAAGACGTGTTCCTCTACCGTCGGAATCCGCAGACACTTACCTTTGCTGTCCCAGAGGCTTCCAGGCTGCTGGAGAACATATTCACTTATCCACGATTCTCGCGCGAAGATCCCTCTTGCTCACGATACCGTTCCTGCCCGGCCTCACATTCAATCAGGAGTTAGTGTGGATCGTAAGAGCGGTCGGCCTCGGTGGTGCAAGTCTTCAAGTCCTCCCCGAGGTCCACGTTATTTCAGCTCCAGACGGTAGTCTCCAGCAACACAACGCTCTCAAGGCCAAAACCTGGCGAACGTTCTTCGCTGCCATCCATGAGAATCGCCTACTCTTCTTACCCAAAGCGTATGCCTATTGCATCGCAACACGTGTTCTGGCTGAAGCAGTCAAGTGTCGGGAACCATTCTCCATCAAACTTCGACTCCTCCGCGAAGTCCTCAAACACGGCGCTGCAACGCCGAAGTGCATCCTCTTGTTTTTCTACTACTGGCTTCTCCCACAACAAGAGCAATCAATTCGCAAAGAAGATATTCGCAAGATGCCAATCCGTTCCTCCAAACAGAGCTCGGAACTGGGAGCAGCATAAGCCAAGTCTCACCGCCTGACATAGGCCCTACGCAGCGAGAAGATTCACAGCACCCCGAGCGGTCCGCACACTCGAACCAATTGCAGTTCACCTGTCTGGCACAGATCGGAAACCGCAATGCACAGCTACTCTCAGGCAGATGCATCCATCACGCAACGAAGCTGACCAACTCCAGAGGCATATCTTGAGTGACGAGAATCCATCCCAACCACTGGTAAGTGCAGTCATCCCGACCCGCAACCGGCCCGACCTCGTCTGCCGCGCTGTTCGCAGCGCCTTGACTCAGACCTACACAAATCTGGAAGTAGTCGTAGTCGTCGACGGCCCCGACCCAGCGACCGTAAAGGCACTCGAAGCCCTCAACGAACCCCGCCTCAGAATCGTCGCGCTTGAAGAAAACGTAGGCGGCAGCGAGGCACGCAACATCGGTGCCCGCGAAGCCAAAGGCGAATGGATTGCCCTCCTAGACGACGACGACGAATGGCTTCCGAAGAAAACCGAAAGACAAATTGGAATGATCCTTACGAGAGATAGGGACGTTGTATTCTCCGCAACTCGATACATCGATAAACACGCTGGTAGGTCATCCATCCAACCTAAGCTCTTTCCTGCTCCCCGACAGCACATAAGCGAATACCTGTTCTGCGAAATGGACTCGCTAGGTCGTCGTACAAGCTTTCTACAGACATCAACCTGGCTGGTTCGAACGGACTTCTTCCTTGCACATCCCTTCACTGCTGGTCTCAAAAGAAATCAGGACACCGACTGGCTCTTGCGATCTTTCCAAGAATGCGAAAACCACACAGCATATTTCCTCGAGGCTTCAGCGATCTTTTATCGCCAATCAGGCCTCTTACGAATCAGCACGTCACCTGATTGGCAGGAGACCCTTCGATGGGCGAAGGAGAACCGCTCTCTGTTTACTGATCGAGCTATGGCTTTCTTGCTGATGACTCAATGCGCGCGCAATGCTAACAGGCAGGGTGCTGGCTTCGGCACCCTCTTCTCTCTCTCGGGTCAAATAGAAAAATCAGTAAAGAGGTCTCCAACGCTCGTCTTATGCTTCGGAATTGCCTTACTTCATCAAGCAGCACTTTCTCTCTGTCATCATTGGAACTGGGCCGGACGAAGAGAGGGTCAGACAAACGAAAACTAGGATTACTGAATAGGTAATACATATGAGATTCAACATGTGGTATTAAAGGTTCGATCTCGAAAGGTGAGGAATATCATGATTCAACGTGGTATCTTAAGCTTGGCGTTTGGCGGCCACCGTTATATCGAGATGGCGAAAACACTAGCACGTTCTCTACGGCTACACGCTCCTCAAATACCGATTGCCCTGGTAACCGATTCTTTAGACTCGGAACTCAAAATTCTATTTTCCGAAATAATTGCACTGGAACCCGCCTATGGAAAAAACGTTAGACAGAAAGTTCACCTCGATTGTTATTCACCATTCTACGAGACTTTGTATATAGATAGCGACTGTATAGCTTTGGGAAACTTGGCGTCGATCTGGTCCGCTTTTCAGGGACAAGACTTTGCAGTCGTGGGGCACAAGATTTTGAAGAGGGGCGACATTGATCCGTTCCTGGATGTGAGGTTCATTCTAGATACTTTTCAGCTCAATGGACTTCCCAAGTTCAATGGGGGAATCTACTATTTCACGAAATCGCCCAAAGCTCTTGAAGTTTTCACTGAAGCGCGTCGTCTCTTAGAAAATAGTGTTGAATTCCGATTCAGAGATTTTCGTCAGGACGGCCCTAATGATGAATCCATCTTTTCAGTCGCCATGGCGCTCAACGGCTTTGGACCGACACCTATACGCGAGGGAGGCATGTGGACGCCGATCGGGTGTAAGGGGCGTATTCATTTGAACGTGCTCTTTGGCTCGTGCAGCTTTATGAAGTACGGCCAGGTGGTGACACCAGAGATCATCCATTTTGCGGGTGACTGGGCACGCTGTTATGAATATCGTAAAGCTGCAGAGCAACTAAGACTATTGCAACTCCGCGCGACTATCTCCAAGATGAAAGCACTGAGTCTTTACCTTCGATGTGCACCGGAACGAATTAGAGTTACTGCTAAGGAGCACCTAATCTTCATGCGGGACCGGTTGCGATCGGACGATATGTTTCTCGGAAGACCAAGACGCTTCATGAAGAAGATTTTAGGGATCTGAGTGGTGAGGATAGTCGGTGAGGTAGTTCCCAGTATAGTATTCCCTCCTGACTTAGGCAGGTGAAGTCATGTTTGAAAGTGAGCTAAGAATGACAGCTGCTAACCAAGAATCTGTCACCGCAACAACCTTAGGATGTGTGCCGTCCAGCATTTCTAGTCGTTACGTTCCGAGTCGGCATCGCAAGACGGCCGCAACGCTCATAGAACAACCTATAGTTAGTTCCCCGCTCATACGCCACATCAATACTTGGGTACTCTGTGCCATTCTCCTTGTTCTTGCCTCGACCTACGGATTCTCGTTCGAGCACGGTGGCCAAAATACTATGGTCGGAGCAGCACAAAGCAGTGTCACTGCAAAAGATTCGGATGATTCAACCGGCATAAAATTTCAAAAGATTGTGATATACCTTGTATCTTTCTCTTTGATGCTCCCACTATCGAAGCAAATTGGAGATCAGTTTGGTCGGAACATGATCATTGTGGCATTACTTGTTTGGGCGATGGCATCCTGTTTTTGGTCACAAGATCCGATGGTTACATTCAGAAATTCCATACTGATGACGTTAGATGTCGCAATGGCATTCTATTTGTTCACACGTTTTTCGAAAAACGATCTGCTGATAGTGCTTATCTTCGTTGGGAGTATCGCGGCTTTTTCCAGTGTAATACTCGTTATCGCTCTTCCGCAGTATGGGCTTATGGGCCGAGACGCGAATTATGCTTGGGGAGCTTGGCAAGGCATATTCGGGCACAAAAACATTTGTGGAAGGATGATGACGCTTCTTCTCTTACCAATTTTCTTTGTGAAACTGAACAGCCGTTCAGCGAGGTTTTATAGTTTTTTATACGCTATAACTCTTCTGCTTATCATAGGAATGACCCAGTCTGCTGGTTCTTGGGTTCTATGCCTTGCGTGTCTTGCGTTCATTGCAGCCATGCGTCTTTCAATTAGACTCAAGCCCCTCGATGCTCTAACCTTACGTACAGCTTCTTCTGGAGTAGCGCTAGCAGCGTTCATTGCTGTGGCCATCAATTTCGAAGCAATCTTGATGGCAATTGGGAAAGACCCGACAATGACCGGTCGCACCATAATTTGGTCTACTCTAATGGATTCAGCATTGAAGCATCCGCTTCTTGGCTACGGTTATGCGGCATTTTGGCAAGGCCTTCACGGCGAATCAGTTAACGTAATTGTACGATTGCACTCGCCAGGATTGGGGTATGCCGAAAATGGAGTCATAGAACTGTGGCTTGAATTGGGAGCGGTCGCTCTCGTCATGTATGGTTGGGTCTTTTTCAGCGCTGTTAGGGATGCGGTCTATTGCTTTCGAAAAGACCCTTCCAAGCAGATCATGTGGTACATGTCTATCCTATTTTATGTCGCATTCACCAATCTCTGGGCCGGCAACCTGATGACGCAGTCGAACTTGGAATGCATCCTCCCGTTTGTAGCGTTCGTGGGATTGAAGTCCGAAGCACGTCGACTTCGAGGGGTGCAGTCTCTATGACGGGGGTTCAAGCAGAAATTGCAAGGTTGCGCTCTAGTGTCTTAGCTCGGAACTTTGGCTGGATGCTAGCTGGGCAGGGGACTGGAGTAACACTCCAGGTGATCTATTTTGTGGTCTTAGCGAGGTTGCTAGGTGCTTCAGAATATGGCATCTTCGTAGGCGCTTTTGCTTTTACAGGCCTGGTGATGCAGTATGCCGCGCTGGGTTCAGGCATGCTGTTGGTTCGATATGTTTCAGGGGATCGCAGTTCTTTTCCGGCATACTGGGGCAATATCCTCATGTCCACTGTCGTTATGAGTAGCGTCCTCATTGGTGGCCTGTGCATTGTTGCTCCGCGGCTATTGAATTCATCCAGCGCTTCACTGGTTCTCCTCGCGGCGATCTCGAATTGCCTTTGCGCCCCTTTGACGGAACAGACAGCACGTGTCTTTCAGACGTTTGAACGGATGCGTGTGACGATGGTCCTGAATCTGCTGACAAACATGATTCGTACTCTGACAGTTGTCGGGATGTTCTTCACACTGCATAGAGCTACGGCATGGCAGTGGGCAGTCGCTTCAACGGTCGTCTCTACTTTGGCGACTGTTATCGCGATTGGCACCGTCACCGCGTCCTACGGTAGGCCTCACTTTTCACTTCATCTGTTTCGAAGGAGGGCGATTGAAGGATTCGGCTACTCTTTCGCCTCGTCAACGATGTCTGTATACAACGACGTGGACAAAACGATGCTTAGCCACTACGGCATGAATGAAGCAAACGGTATTTATTCCATGGCGTACAGAGTAGTGGACATGGCGACGATTCCGATCTTCGCGCTCCGAGAAGCTGTCTTGCCGCGCTTTTTCAAACACGGCCGTGATGGAATTGGAGAAGCCTCCATTTTGTCCTTTCGCCTACTGACGCGAGTTTTGCCCTTTAGCCTTTTCGTCGCACTGGCCCTCTTTCTGGCAGCACCGTTGATTCCTCGTTTTGCTGGTGCTGGGTTCGCTGAGAGTGTCACCGCATTACGTTATCTTTGCCTGATCCCAGTTTTTAGGTCTGTACATATCATGATTGGCAGTGTGCTGACAGGTGCTGGGTTGCAACATAGGCGAACCATTGCTCAGGTAAGCGCCGCAGTGCTCAATATTGGAATCAATCTTTGGGCTATCCCGCGGTTTGGCTGGGTGGGGGCAGCATGGGCAAGCTTAATCACAGATGGGATGCTTTGCGTGTTCACCTGGGGCATCTTACAGGTAATCTCATCTACATCTTCTCCTCTTGATCGCAAACGAGAACAGAATGCTTAGAGGCTTAAAGGTGATAGCACGGATTTCACTGAGAATGCTCCGTGAAGTTGACCTGCACACGCGTATGTTGGTTCTTCGCTTCAGGAATCATTTTGGACGCTACTCTGTCACGGCAGATGGCGGCCCTGTCGTTTCGATGACTAGCTACGGTAGTCGGATCGAACGAGTATACCTTGCCATTGAATCGATCGGTTGGGGACAAGTGCTCCCGTCGCGAATCATTCTTTGGCTTGACGATAGCAAGGCGCTGAATGATCCGCCGCTGACCCTACGGAGGCTGCAGGCCCGCGGGCTGGAGATAAAGCCGTGTGTGAATCTAGGTCCCCATAAGAAGTATTACCCATATCTTGAATCTCTCGCGGAGTTTGCCGATCCTCTGGTGACGGCAGACGACGATGTTCTCTATCCGAGGTATTGGCTAAAGGAGCTAGCCGAGGCGTTCCGGCTATTTCCAAACGTCGTCCACTGTCACCGAGCGCGTTTTGTGGGATTTCGCCATGACAATATCGCCAAGTATGAAAACTGGCAGTTTGTTAATTCAACAAATCCGAGCTTTAGACACTTTGCTATCGGGGTTGGGGGGGTACTCTATCCCCCATCCCTGCAGAAAGAGTTGAAGAGGGAAGGCACTGCCTTTAAGGACTGCTGCCCAAAAGCAGATGATGTCTGGCTTCACCTCCAAGCCATACGCGCTGGATTCAAAGTTCGTCAGATCCGCAAAAAGGCGTTTCGTCTGCTGGATATTCCCGGGACTCAGGTTAGCGCTCTACATCTTCGTAATCTGGGAGGCGGCGAGAATGATCCTCAAATTGTGGCTACATATCGCCCTACAGATATCGTCAGTCTCCGCGAGTGCCAATAAATCCACGAGTTGAGATTCAAGGGGCGAGTTCTGAAACAAGCTTTCAAAATGAAATGGGCGAGGACGGCCAATATATCATTGTGCTTTCTCATTGGATTGGGGTATCCCACGTGTATTGCAGCCAATCCGCCGCTAGCCGAAGAAATGAGAGTAGTTAGCGAAGTTGTGAGTGCTGAGACCACTGCCGATCTTCTCAATGCCCTCGACTTGACGCGCCCTGAGCTAGCTTCTGTTGCAATCGCGTGGAAAGGTCACAATGCAGTTGGGACTCAGAAAGGACTTGCCCAGTATTTCCGTACACGCGTCTCGACTGGCTGGAAGACAGAAGAAGCGCCTCATCTTTCACCCCAGAACCTAGCAGTTGCCGACGGGGCAGTTAGAGGAAAGCTACAGGGCGGTCTTGTTCCGCTTATCTACTCCTTTCCTAACGGGGAGATAGATTGGCATTTCAATGCCAGCGATCATACTTCCGGAGTTGCTCATAACGACGAATGGCAATGGCAACTCAACCGGATGTCTTTTTGGAGTGACCTGGCGCTCGCCTATACCGCGACCGGAGACGAGCGATACGCCCAAACGTTTGTACGGGAATTACGGTCCTGGATCGTGCAGTGTCCCGTTCCTTCCCACACAGACAACGCGCCTGGATCACCATGGAGAACTATCGAGGCTGGGATTCGTTCTGGCGGTTCCTGGATTGACGCATTTTATGCCTTTCGTCATTCCCCGGCAATGTCCGACGATGATCTGCTCGTCTTCGTCCAAGCTTTTCTGGAGCACGGCAGGTATTTACGGAGCTACCATACGCGCTTGAATTGGCTGACAATGGAGATGAGTGGGCTCTATGCAGTCGGGGCGGTCTTCCCGGAGTTTAAGGAAGCTTCATCATGGAGAAGCTTCGCGGCAACCACTCTGGCTGAAGAGGGACAAGAACAATTTCTCCCCGATGGAGCCCAATTAGAGCTTTCAACGGGGTATCAGAATGTAGCTCTGGACAACATTCTAAAGATTGCGGAGATTGCGCGTTGGACTGGCAATTCAGCCGAACTTCCCGCTGGATACCTAGCGCCAATGCAAAAGGGCTACGAGTGGCAGGCGGCCATTGTTGCGCCCGACAGGTATTTGCCAAAGATCAACGATTCATGGCCAACTTACCTTCCGGGAATCTTAAGAAAGGCCTCCACCATCTTCCCGAACCAACCTGTCTTTCAGTGGTTTGTCACCAATGGGCTAAGAGGAACGCCACCAGCATTCAAGTCTGTTTTCCTGAACCGTTCTGGATTGGCTGCGATGCGCTCCGGCTGGGATACTGATGCCAACTATCTTCTGTTTCGCGTCGGGCCATTGGGAATGGGGCATCAGCATCAAGATTCACTCGGGTTGACCGTGTGGGCTTATGGACGTGAGTTGATCTTCAATGGTGGTGGGGGAAGCTACGAAAAGAGCAAATGGCGACAGTGGGCCACTTCCGCCTTCGCGCACAATACGTTGGTCGTGGACGATATGGCGCAAACCAAACGCTTGAGCAAGGATGATCCATTTCACGACCCAAATGCTGTAAGTCAAGCCCCCATCGACGCCCATTGGCACACCAATGCAGCCTTCGATTGTGCGACGGGTGTCTATGCCGACGGCTATGGTCCATCGCATAGGAAGATCGCTTCGCAACGGCGCGACGTATTGTTCCTGAAGCCGAACATTTATGTCGTTGCAGACCGCGTCAATCCAAATGATTCCGTTGCCCACGAGTTTCAGACACGTTGGCAGATTCTGACAACGCATAGCAGAATAGACCCTTCTACCCAAACCCTGGTGACAGTGGATCCTGGGGTCCCAAACATTTCGGTGGTACCCCTGTTAGTTGATCATCTGAGGGTACGCTCAGTGTCCGGACAGGAAGAGCCAGAAATTCTGGGTTGGAATTTCCGAAAAGACGCTGTTCCGGAACTTGTGCCTGCAACTACGCTACTTCAGACGCTTACAGGTTCAGGAACCCATGTCATGATTACGATGTTCGTTCCGCTGCGAGCTGGTGAGGCCAATCCTGTTCAGAGAGTAGAACCGGGCAAAGATGGAGTGTCCGCAACGGCGGTATTCAACGATGGGCGACGTTTGTTTATCTCATGTGCGGGAGCCATTGGAATTTTAGCCAGTGAGACCCTCCCCAACGGCAAGTTGAGTCGTTCCGTTCAAGGCGACATCTGGTAATGTCCGATTCTGTGGACAAATGCATCTCCCATAACTGTCGCTCCCAGGTTAGCCGGCTAGAACTGGGAATGGCTTGTACGCCTAATCCTTAGCTCCAAACTGGTTGTACTACCCTAAAACCTGCTTTGCTGCATTCTCAGTTTGCCTTCGAAAGGGAACCTCGCACATGGACTCGTCGACGATCGATGTTCGGTCTGTTCCAGAGCAGATTGCCGAACTTTCGGCAGCCCACCCCCAACGCATCGCCTTGAATCTCAACGGTCGGTCCCTGACTTATGCAGATCTCAGCTTTCGGGCAGAGCGCTTCGCCGCATATCTGATCCAGCTTGGTGTCGCATCTGGCGATACAGTAGCCATCTGCTTGGAGCGATCCTTCGACTGGATCATAGCTGCTCTCGGCTCCATGCGCGCCGGCGCGGCGTATGTGCCGTTGGATCCCGCATGGCCGGATGCGCGCTTGGAGTATGCCGTCAGAGACTCCGGCGCAACCGTTCTCGTTGCCCGCGAGGCACTGCTCAATCGTCTTCAGGTTGAGGCTCGCGGCATCGATCCATTCCGTGACGCCAAATCGATCGCTCTCGCCGAACAGAGCTTGCGCAGGCCCGTATCGTCGGAACAGCTTGCCTACGTCATCTACACCTCAGGCTCGAGCGGAAACCCCAAAGGGGTTGAGATTGAGCATGCGAGTTTGATGAACCTCATCGTATGGCATGGCTCTGCCTTCAGAGTCGTCCCCGAGGATCGCGTGAGCCATCTGCTCGGACTTGGATTCGATGCCAGCGTCCTGGAAATCTGGCCCCATCTTTGCGCGGGTGCCACGCTATGTTTCATTGACGAAGATGTTCGATCCTCTCCCGAGTTAACCCGGGACTGGATGGTCCGCGAGCGCGTCACCATCGGCATCGTTCCCGCGGTGCTCGGCGCGCATCTGATTACCATGCAGTGGCCGCTGGAAACGGCTCTGCGTCTGCTCATCGTCGGTGGAGACGCACTGCCGTCCGGACCACCCGCCCATCTACCCTTCCAGGTTGTCAACGAATATGGACCGACAGAATGTACGGTCGTCTCCACGTACGCAGTCCTCGAGCCAGGCTTGGCTGGCATACCGCCAATCGGTCGCGCGATCACGGGCGCTGTCGTTCACCTGCTCGACGAGTATGGGCAATCGGTCCCCGATGGTCTGGTGGGAGAAATCTACATTGGCGGTAACGTCGTCGGGCGCGGCTACCGCAATCTTCCTGATCTCACCGAGCGCACTTTTCTCCCGGATCCTTTCTCATCGGCCCCTGCGGCTCGCATGTACCGCACGGGCGACCGCGGCTTGAGAAGGCCCGACGGACAATTGGAATTTTGCGGTCGCCTCGATCGCCAGACGAAGATACGCGGACACCGAATCGAACTCGACGAAATCGGAAACGTCCTCATGCAGCATCCATCCGTAGCCTTCGCGGCGGCTGTCGCCACCCAATCGAACCTGGGCGAAACCCAGCTCGTTGCGCACCTGCTCATGCGGCCAGAGACTCACCTTCCCACTCCAGCAGAGCTTCAACGGCATATGCAAGCCAGCCTGCCGGACTATATGGTCCCCGCTGTCTTTGTGCGAATGCAGGCTCTCCCGATATCTCCGAATGGAAAGCTAGATCTCAACTTGCTCCCGGCGCCTGCAGAAGCAAACCTGCTCGAGAGAACAACGCCGGAGAGAACGACGGCTAATACGTTCGCCTCGCCCATCGAGGAAAAGCTGCTCGCCATTGTCCGCGAACTGCTTCGCAAAGACAACATCGCTGTAGGTGACGATTTCTTCCTTGCAGGTGGACACTCCCTACTCGGGACGCAGCTTGTCCTGAGAATCCAGCAGTCTTTTGGTATTGACCTTGCACTGCGGCAACTCTTTGATGCTGCAACCGTCGAAAGTCTCGCTGTTGTTGTAGAAAAGATACTCATTGAAGCCGTAGACTCAATGAGCGACGAAGAAGCCGAACAGCAATTCGTGGGATAGGGTGAGATGCAAATTTCAGAGTCAGGTGCATCTGCCGAGGCGAATAGCGAACGATTCACGCTTCTCCGGATGGCCGATCCGCAAGTACTGGCACGCCCTCATGTCTTCTACCGCGCGTTGCGAGAGTACGAGCCAGTGCACTGGGATCCATACATGCATGCGTGGGTTGTCACTGGCTATCGCGAAGTAATGACCGTGCTGACCGGTTATTCCTCCGAAAGGACACCATCTGCGGAGCATCTCAGCCGCCTCGGGCTCTCTTTTCTTGAGCCCTTTGCCGAGACGATGCGGCAGCAGATGCTATTCATGGACGGCGCCGGACATGCTCGCCTGCGCGCGCTCTGTTCTTTCGCCTTCAGCCCTCGCAAGGTGGAGGAGCTTCGGCAGGCCATCCAGTCAGTCGCCGACGATCTGCTCGATCGTGTGATTCCTGTCGGAGCCATGGACATCCTCGCCGATCTCGCCATCCCGTTGCCCGCTATCATGACTGCGAAATTGATGGGCCTTCCGGAAGAAGATCACACTCAATTGAGCGTATGGGTCAACGATATTGCTGAATTGCACGGGAATTTCCAGCATCATCCGGATCGCATCGTCGAGATTCTGCGCAGCCTTCAAGAGATGAAGACCTATCTCGCCGCCCGCATGCTGGCTCTGCGCGACCGACCGAACCAGGGCCTCATCTACTCCCTGATGACGGCAGAGATCGATGGGCAAAGGCTCACCGAAGAAGAAGTAATCGCCAGTGCCCTTGTGATGATCATCGGCGGTCATGAGACAACCACAAACCTTATAGCCAGCGGCTTCTTCACCCTCCTGCGTAACCCCGAGGCTCTCGAACAGCTTCGCCGCCGCCCGCAGATCGTTGCCAGCGCCGTCGAGGAGTTGCTGCGTTACGAGTCGCCCGTACAACACACCGCTCGCATCGCGCCAGACGACGCGCAACTCGGAGGAAAATCCCTCCGCAAAGGTGCTAAAGTCGTGGCAGTCCTTGCCGCCGCAAACCGCGATCCTAGCCGCTTTCCCGATCCGGATCGCCTCGATCTGCTTCGTCCCGACAATCGTCATCTGGCTTTCGGTTGGGGAGCCCATTTCTGCTTCGGTGCCTTCATGGCCCGCACTGAAACCCAGATCGCCCTCAGCACCATCGTGCGGCGCCTCGCTAACCCTTTCATTAGCGGCAGTCCACTGCAATGGCGACAGAACGCCGGCCTGCGCGGTCTCATCAGCCTTCCCATCTCCTTCGAACCGCAAACTGGACTCGCCTAAACAGTTGTCGCTTCAGATCCCAGGCCGCCGGTTCTTCACTCGGTTGGCGCTCCTCAGGCTTCACGCGTTTGTCCCTGCAGTGCAATTTCTCCCACTTCACTCTCCCTGGCCCATACACTGGAAACATCACCCTCAGTTGTACGAACATGTCGATACGCCCCGTCGAGAAACGGCGGCAGAATTTGGGTGGAAAGCGAAGGACGCATGGCAGTGTCTCAGGCTGGCGCGGCAACGGGGGAAGCCGACAAGACGCTGAGCCTCGTTCGCTTGATGGATCCGAACGTCCTAGCTGATCCCCACACCCTTTATCGAACACTGCGTGAGCTTGACCCAGTCCGCTGGGATCCCTACATTCGCGCCTGGGTCGTCACTGGGTACGCCGAAGCAGTGCAGGTGCTCATGACCTGCTCTGCAGACCGCACTGTTTCACCCGACTACTTGGAGCAACTCGGACTCTCGTTCATGAAGCCGTTCTCCGAGATCATGCGGCAGCAGATCATGTTCATGGACGGGGCAAATCACGCCCGCTTGAGAGGACTCTGCATGGCTGCATTCTCCCCGCGAAGGGTTGAACAACTGCGAGCCGACATTGCTATTGTTGCCGATGAATTGCTAGATCACACCGCCGCCGCAGGAACGATGGACCTGATCGCTGACTTCGCATCTCCGCTTCCTGCCATCCTCTCCGCAAAACTGCTCGGAGTTCCAGTTGAGGATCATCGCCTCCTTCACGCCTGGGTTCTCGACCTCGCCGAGATTCTCGGAAACTATCAGCATCACCCTAATCGTGTCGCTCAGGGCATGCAAAGCCTGCTTAACCTGAAAGGATATCTCCTACAGCACATCGACCAGCAGCGCAGCCAACCCGGGCAGGGCCTGCTTTCCGCCCTCCTACAGGCCGACCTCGACGGACAGAGCCTAACCGACGACGAAGTCATCGCCAACACCATCCTCATCCTCATCGGCGGCCATGAAACAACCACCAGCTTGATTGCCGGCGGATTCCTCACTCTATTGCAGAGCACCGACCACTACGACCAACTCCGCACCCATCCGGAGATCATCGCCACCGCAGTCGAAGAACTCCTCCGCTTCGAATCTCCTTCACAGAGCACCGCTCGCGTCGCCCCGGCGGACATGGAACTGGGCGGAAAACAAATCAAGAAAGGTGCACGGATCGTCGCAGGACTTGCAGCAGCCAATCGCGATCCAAGACGATTCCCCGATGCCGAGCATCTCGACCTTTTGCGTTCCGACAATCGGCATCTGGCCTTCGGCTGGGCGGCTCATTTCTGCTTCGGCGCACCGTTGGCGCGCATGGAATGTCAGATAGCCCTCAACAAACTCCTCGCGCGTCTCCCAAATCCCAGACTGCTCGAAGAAAAGCTTCAGTGGCGCAGCAACGCAGGTTTTCGTAGTCTCACCTCGCTAAGAATCAGCTTCGATTCCCATCTCACCCCGGTGCAACAATGAGACTCCCTGGCGACAATAGCAATGAAGTGATAGGAGAAGATCGTAAGGCGAGTTTGTCTGAGGTCAAGCGGCGCCTCCTCGAACAGCGCATGCGCGGCGTGGCGAAGGAGACCGAACCGGCCATTCAAGCCCGCACTCCCGGCATGAGCATCCCGCTGTCGGCCGAACAGCGCCGCATCTGGCTGCATGCCCTCGAACAGCCCGATCTGCCGGTCTATAACGAATCCGTTACCCTTCTTAAGTACGGCTCATTGAACCATCTCATCCTCGAAGCCGCCTTCCACGAATTTCTCTTGAGGCATGAGGCCTGGCGCACAAGCTTCTCTTCTCAGGGGGAGCAGATCGTTCACGACAACGCGCCTCTCTCTCTGCCGTTGATCGATCTCACTCATCTGGCGCCCACCGAACGGGAAGAGCAAGCACTCATCATCGCCAACAGGGATGCTCGCGCTCCTCTCGCCATCGACGGCTTCCCGCTGTTCCGGGCAACCCTGGTCCGACTGGCGCCAGACGAGCACCGCATCTTCCTCACTTTCCATCACATCATCTTCGATGGCGTTTCGAACGAGCGCATTTTCATTCCCGAACTGGTTGCCATCTACACCGCACTGGAGAACGGCCAACCCGTGACGCTCCCTTCGCCAGCCATTCAGTACGGCGACTACTCCATCTGGCGTGAAAAACATGTCGAGTCGCCTGCCGTCAGACGTCACCTGGCCTGGTGGCGTGACAACCTTTCCGGTCAACTTCCAACCCTCCGTCTTCCTGAAGACCATCCCCGGTCCGCGTCGACAGATCACCGCGGCGCCATGGAACGCATCCGCATTCCAGCGCCTCTCGCCCGAAGCCTCCGTCAACTCAGTCGCGACCACGGAGCCACCCTCTACATGACGCTGCTGGCCGCTTTCAATGTCTTGCTCTTCCGCTACACCGGGCAAAATGACTTCATTGTAGGAAGTGCCACCGACGCCAGGAGACGTCCTGAACTTGAGAGCGTGATCGGCTACTTTCTGGATACGTTTGCCTTGCGCACCTCTCCCAACGCGGAGTGTTCCTTCTCCGAGTACCTGTCCCTCGTGCGAGACTCCGTATTAGCCGCGCTTGCGGTCGCCGATGCGCCCTTCGATCACATCGTGAAGGAGCTCAGGCCAGAGCGTGAGCCTGGACGCCACCCCGTCTTCCAGGTCTTTTTCACCATGCGCCCGGTACTCCCGCCCCCCATCGGAGAGTGGTCCCTCGTCCCGTCTGACGCTACCACCGGTACGACCAAATTCGACCTGCATTTGGAGGTCGGCGATCTTCAAAGCGAGATCGACGCGCGCTTTTTCTTCCGCACCGATATCTGGGAAGTAGCGACCATCCACAGATTCGCTTCGAATTGGCTCGTGCTGCTGCAATCGATCTGTCGTAATCCCCAAAGTACGCTCTCCGATCTCACCATTCTTACGACCCAGGAGAGCGGTCAGTTGCTTGGACCCCGCGGCTGGAACGATACATCCCATTCACTCCCGCGGGCGACCCTGAACCATCTGTTCGAAGATCAGGTTAGTCGAGCGCCTCATCACATCGCAGCCACCTTTGCCGGCGAAAGCTGGACCTATGCGCAACTCAACTCCCGTGTTGAAGTGGATGCTGCACGCCTCCGCGCCGCCGGCGTCGTAAAGCGATCGATCGTTGCCATCTTCCTCGATCGCTCCCTAGAGATGCTCGCTGCCCTTCTCGCAGCCAGCAAAGTGAGAGCTGCCTATCTTCCGCTCGATCTGCAAACATCCCCCGAGCGCCTCGCGCTCCTGCTGGCAGATGCCCAGCCCGCCGTCGTCGTCACCCAACAGTCTCTGCGGCACCAGATCGGCTCAGCCTCGTGCCCCGTCGTGCTGGTCGACAACGATAGACAACATCTGACTGAGGTCGGCCCAACAGCACAAGGGGCGGCTACATCGCCCGTTGAATGTGAACCGGAAGATACCGCGTATCTCATCTACACATCTGGAACAACCGGCGAACCCAAGGCTGTTGAAATATCGCAGCAAAGTCTCGTCAATCTGCTGATCTCCATGCAGACGGCTCCCGGATTTACTCCCGAAGATGTGCTCCTCGCCGTCACGCCCATCTCGTTCGACATCGCCGCGCTGGAGCTGTTTCTGCCTCTAATCAGTGGGGGAACCGTAGTTATTGCGAGCCGTCAGGAAGCCCAGGATCCATACCTGCTCGCGCAGGCAATCCGCAACTCGTGCTGCACCGTGATGCAGACCACTCCCGCAAGATGGCGCGCATTGTTGCTCTCCGGGTGGAAGAATGTTTTGCAAGACCCCGCCCAAGCCAAATCGGCCACGTCCACGGTCCGGCGCATCCTTTGCGGTGGCGAGCCGTTAACGCGCGAACTCGCCAACCTCCTTCTGGCCACAGGCGCCGAGTTGTGGAACATGTACGGACCAACAGAAACGACGATCTGGTCCCTCATCCACCGCGTTCTTCCGGACCTCCCAGGGGAAGCTTCTCAGATTCCTGTCGGCTTGCCGATCGCTAATACCACTGCTTTCATTTTGGACGCGCAACGGCAGCCTCTACCCATCGGTGTTCCAGGAGAACTGTTCCTGGGCGGAACCGGGCTCGCCAAAGGATATCGAAACCAACCGGAGAGGACAGCCGACCGCTTCTCTGTGGTCGAGTCCGTAGGAGGTCTGCGCGTCTATCGCACAGGTGATCACGCGGTGCGCCGGCCGGATGGATCGATCGAAATTTTAGGCCGGACGGACAATCAGGTGAAGATACGAGGCCACCGCGTCGAACTCGAAGCCGTCGAAGCTGCTGCCTTGCGCCATCCGCGCGTCGTCGCAGCCGCCACCCGCGCCTGGCCTGAGCCCTCCGGGAACCTGCGACTCGCGCTCTACATCGTCCCCGCCCATCAAGCCCCCGCTCTATCCCTCCCTGAGATGCGCTCCTTTCTGCGCAGCACCCTCCCCGACCCGATGCTCCCCTCAGACCTGATCCCACTTGAGACGATCCCCTTAACACCGCACGGCAAGATTGACCGCGCCCGCCTGCCTGAACCCGTTTCCCCACGAGCCGCCCTGGTCGACCGGAGACCCGGATCCAGCGCAGAACTCCGTCTCGCAGCCATCTGGTCGGAGTTGCTGGGACGCGGTCCAGTCGGCCTCGATGACAACTTCTTTGACCTCGGTGGACACTCGTTCCTCGTCGCAGCCCTTCAACAGCGCATCGCCGGCGAGTTCAAACTACAGATTCCGGTAGCCGAGTTACTGCACTGGCCAACCATACGGGAGCAGGCCGCTATGATGCAGCCTGGCGGCAAACCCGCCCTGCCACCCGGCGTCATCGCCCTGCAGCCGGCCGGTCCCCGCGACACCATCTTCTGGATGCACTCCATCAATCGAAATCTGGCCGAGGCCCTCGGCGACGATCAGCCCTTCCTCGCTCTCGTCCTCACCCCTGAAGACGTCGCCTCACTAGGCAACTCGCCCAGGCTCGAAGACATCGCCGATCGCCATCGACGCAAAATTATCGCCACTCAGCCCGAAGGACCATACACCCTCGGCGGATTTTGCGCGCACGGCATTCTCGCCTATGAAATCGCCTCCCAACTCCGGGCTGCGGGACACGAGGTGTCACTGGTGATCCTGCTCGACTCGTACAATCCTTCACGGATCCGGCCACGCAACTCCCTATCACTCAAGTGCAATTACCTCCGCTACGGAATCAGCAGACTGGCCCGAATAGGCAGGCAGTCTCGCCTCGTCCACCTCCGTATTCGGTGGCACTTGCTGCGAAAATACGTGGCTAGGACGATGTCCGGCAGGACCGCTCTTCGAAGCGCTTATGAGATGGTAGAAGCCGCAGCATCCCGCTACCGCCCCGAAACCTACGACGGGAAAGTCCTTCTCGTTCTGGCCTCCGACCGCCCACCCGATGTCGAGCCCCTCCCCGGATGGCAGGCAGTAGTACCGAGCCGCTTGTGCTGGCAATACGTCGACGGCCACCACTCCGAGCTGTTGAGAGCGCCATCCGTTGGTGGTGTGGCCGGAGCCATTCGCCTCCACCTCGATTCGCACAGCTCCGGGACTTCGCATTCCTACCGCACCGAAGCCACACCACCAACCATCGCCGGCCGACGGGATGAGCGCGACGACGCCTTGACCTTCAGCGAAGGATGGCGCTGAAGAAGCTAAAGAGATGCGGTCGAACGGGACAAACGGATCCGCCTTAAACCACCGCGCTGCGGGAGTCCGCGAACGGACCGCGTAGCAGAGCAGCAACATAGAAGAGCAACCAGCGGGAGAAGCCAGATCACCCGAGCCTGATATCGATCATCCACGCCTGACAGGCACCCGCAAACCCCAGCATTCACCACGATGCCAACAAGAATCCAAACGATCGTCCCCCGGCATGCCGATCGCGCCTTATCCACTCCTCGAACTCCAAATACCACCGCCAGGAGAACAAGCAAACTGATGAGCGTGGAGACATAGACTGCTGCCGAAAGAATGCTCTCATGCAGTGTTCCGAGGTAAGCCCCGGCTTGACCGTACCTGCCGCAACGCGCCGGGAGGAAGTGAGCCATCTATTGCCTTGATTCTGAGCCGATAACTGAAGTCGCTCATACCGAACTTCGCCAACTGCCCGGCAAAGTTGCGCACTGCAGATAGACCGACACCCATCGGATCGTATTCGAAAACCGCAACCGCGAATCGCAGTTCCTCACGGCTGATTTGCTTGCGTCGTTCATAATCAGCCGGATCGTACACGCTGTGGCCGGGCGTCTCACCGAACAGAAAATCTGTTTCGATCATGGGAAACTTCGAAACGTCCTCGCACAATCCGAAACCACTCCCAGGGCATGTGGCGCGAAGATAATCCGTTCCCGGCCCATCGGCTACCAATCGCGCCGACACGAACGGCAAGCGAAGAGCCGGAACGTGGGTCGCGCGTTGCACTCCGTAAGCCACAATACCCTGGCCAGCCATCGCCACCGCGAGCGAGATCAGTATCGCCGTCGGCCCTTCCCAGCCACTGAAGGATCGCCGGAATCCCATCGCAGCCAACGCAATCCCCAGCATGCCTATCGATACGGCGATGCAGGAGTCATGAAAAAGCATCGCCGTAGCCAGTAATCCGCAAAGCAATCCGTAGTCACGCACCTCCAACTTCCGCGGAGATGCAAGCAGGAGAGCACACGTCAGGATCGCAATCCCTGCGAACATGTCCGGCATAAGAAAGCTGGAAAAGAAGGGCAGGTCGGAAAAGACACACAAGGCCAGGGCGATCAGAGGCAAATGTGGCCAGAGCGGTAGTCCAAAGGCCCGCACCGCAAGGGCAGTCGCCAACAGGGCCGCAGCTGCCTGGAGCAATACCGTGAACCAGAACCCCCCAGTATAGGCGCCCAGGTACAGAAGCAAGCCATAGTAGGGTGAACGGCCCAGCACTACACCCTTCCTGGACATGTCACTGACGCTTCGCATGAATGGCCCATTTGCCGGTCTGGCCTCCACCTTCTCGGGTGCAGTCCATTCGGTCGCCAATCCTGTCCATCGATACAAGGCAGCATCCGCCGATCGGACATATGTTCGAGTGTCATAGTAATAAAAGGGACTGCGGTTCCATAGGGCAGGCCAGACCAACGCTGTGAATGTGCCCAACAGTGCCGCGACATACAGCGGGATTCGCCTCGCTTGCACTCACCCTCCACTTCTAGGTTGAAGTGAATCAGTAGCACTGATAAAGAAGACTCATGGCATGAGCGCAGGACTCACTTACGCAATATAAGTCTTCGCCTTATTTTGAATGGAGTAACTACGTTATTACACAGTAGAGAAGATGAGAGATCAAGAGATATCTGCAATATTCCGATGAGACAATTGTGAAAAGTTGTCAATCAATTTTGAGCGCTGGAATCCTTGTTACTGCGCGCCATGCATCGCCCTGAAGTTTCAAGCGGTAGCTCACTGCGATGCCGGGTGTCTAATACAATCGATCTAAATTCTCGATCTGATACAATCGCAATCCCGCCAACCCCTCAGATCCCTCCGGAAGGCGAGTCTACCTTCCGAAGGGCAGATCGGAAATATCCGCCATACTACTTCGTAAAGACTATCAGCGCCGCACTGGTGATCGGCATCGGAATTGAAAATACCCCGCCGGCAACATCTACCGACTCGATTTCTTCCGTACCCTGAATAACACCATCCGTGCTCCCGTCGAACGTCTGCCCCGCAAACGTCAACCCGGAAGTGGACTTGTAGCTGGGTGCCGTCAGGCGATAGACCTGCGCGTGACTGTATCCGCTCAGCGAAACATTCACAGTACCGGTTGACTTTTCGTCCTTGTTGATGATCGCAACTCGAGGTGTTCCCGAAGCATCGACCGTCGCCCACGCCTTCACATTTGCCTTCGTGTCCAGGGTCGTAGCCAGCAGATGAGCACCATTCCCCGTAGCCTCCTGGAAAAACAAGAGCCCATAGTAGAGTGGACGAACAGAAGATAGCGAATAGGTATTGGTGTTCCCAGATGCTCGGATTTTGAAATAAAACAGTCCGTAAGGACCGCCATTGCCCGAATGCCAGTTCACTCCGTCCACACCAACATTGGCGTATTCAAACATCGTATCGATTGACCAGAGGGCCGATTCAAATGCATCACTAATCCCAGCCTCTCCACCGTTATAGAGAGAATTTATCTCTCCCATTCGAAATGACAGTCCGGCGCCATGCGTTTCGGTGACGGCCTTCGTAACTGCCTGTGGACCCATCGTTGCCGACTTTGGATCGAGTAGGATATCGGGGGGATTTTCCTCTTTGCCATTCGCTACATAAAAATGGGTACTGAACACGCCCAAAGCGGAGCCCTCTGCCGAGAGATACGAAGGGGCATCCTTTAGCATCCCTGTGCTTGCCCAGGAAGGACCCATCAGCTTCGTGTCTGAATGGAGTAACGGCAAGATATTTTCCTTCCAGAGATTGAAGTCGGCCACATAATTCTGATACGTATACGGAGCAGTCCGCATTCCGTTATCGCCGTAAATGTCCGGCTCGTTTCCAATTTCGATCGCATCGAGAGAGTCAGGCGGCATCTGGTTTACGAACGCTGTCGCCTGGCGAACAGCAAGATGCACATCATTCGATCCCAGGTTCACCCCAAGATCAAAACGCTCCCCCTGCGACGCGGCAAGTTCTGCGAATGGAAGCGCCGTCGTTGCTGTCGGCTCACCTGTATGGTCCGTCGTATTGCCCCCAATTCGCAGAACAATCGGTCCCGACCCGTACTTCTTCAGATTGGACAAAAGCTGACGGTAAATCGTGTCGACACCGACGGTCGAATCGCCCATCATCGTCTGTGCTGTACCCCACTCATGCGAAAGCCCCATAAACGTAGGCGAGATCGCCAGTCCAGGACTGCTCCCAACCGTCACCGTAGCCATGGCGGAAGGGGCAACCCCATTTCCGCTTAACTGCACCGACACTTGAGCCGCCGCCGAAGAGTTGCTCGTGATACTCAATTGCCCCATTGCGGGCGCGATGGATGTCGGATCAAACCCCACTTCCAGCGAAGTTGTCTGCCCAGGATTCAACGTGATCGGCAGCGTCGCCCCAAGTAGCTTGAACCCGACACCCGACACCGTCGCACCACTGATGCGAAGCGGTGCCGTGCCCGTTGAACTCAAAGCAATGCTCCGCGTCACCCCTTGCCCGTTCACAACGACATCTCCAAACGAAACAGATGTCGTGCCCACGGACAGCAATGGGACCACCGCGTTCAACTTCAGACTGAATTGCGTTGACGTGCCCCACTGGCTCGCCGTCAGAGTTACGGTCCGCGCCGTCGACACTGGAGACACCGCGGCTGAAAACGGGGCGCTCGTCTTATTGGCTGGGATCGTAACCATTGCAGGAACCGTCACTGCCGGATCGCTACTCGACAGTTTCACGCTCACAGCACTCATCACCGGCACAGACTTCACCTGAACCGTGCAGGTATTCGATGCGGACCCCGTAATAGCCCCGCTCTCGCAGGTCAACCCGCTGACCGTTGGAAGCACACCTTTTCCACTCAGTTGCAAAATAACAGCGCCCCCAGACGTAGCATTGGTGGATACGGTCAATTGGCCCGTCGTTGCCCCTGCGCTGGCAGGATGGAACTCCACAGTGAGCCTCACTTGCTGACCAAAGCGCAACCTGACCGGGAGCTTCGCTCCCAAAACACTGAAACCCGCGCCCCTCACCTGGGCAGCGATGATTGTGATCGGCTCCGTACCCGTTGCTGTCAGTGTCACAAACTCGGTCACAGTTGAGCCCACCGCGACATTAAGAAACGAGACTCCCGCCGGACTGAAACTCACTTTTCTTGTCGTACGCTGAGGAGTTCCGATAATGCGTGAAAATTCGGCGCTCGCGGCCTGCCCGGTCCTCTCTGCCGCCACCGCCCGCACCTCCCCCGCCATTACCATCGGGAAAAGACCGCACAGCACCACCATCAACCTTACTGACCATCTCCTGATCCGCCAGCATCGAGGCTGCCGAGGCGCAAGAAGAATACTTCGCCCCGATGCTTCAGCCTGCCGACGTACATCCCACGACTCCACCTCGGAACCGGTAATAATGTCTGCTGACAAAACGAACATATTGGTCACCCGTTTAGAAGATTGAGTCGACACCGACTCCTCCGCCGTCTTGATCCGGTGGATAATTGGTTCATCGGCGAGACCGTCGTATCTTTACCCGATGCTACTCGGAAATGTGTACTAAAGTTTTAAAAGGTAACTTTGTTATAGTTACTTAAGTTCAAGCAGTCAAGCGTTTTTACCCAGCTCATCTATCCAATCAGCGAATCGGGGCTCTGTTGTTCTATGAATCAGTCGCGGCATTGAAACGTCCGAGCCTCGAATGCGTTGATGAAGACCTTTGGTAACCTAGGCTAGGCGCCTCGCAACAACCTCGAGCCTGCAGCAACCCGCACCGCAGTCGGACATTACCCTTCCAAAAGCAGCTTCCGCAGCAAGCGTGAACCTATGTCAGGCCGCCGCCGACCTCCCCCACCCCGCCATCACCTACCAGGGCCTACCGGTCAAGACCACTTCAACCGGACACTCAACAGCGCTGATCTTGTGAAAGCACGACTGGACGCCAACTATGACTGCTTCGTCGCGTAGCTACCCAGCTTGCGATTGAAGGATGTCTGTGTCGCCGATAAGCTGGTACACGCCCACGGGAGACTTCTACGCGGAAAATAGACCTTACCTACGGCTGAACGCGTCAGGTGTCTTGAAGAACGTCATCGACTGGAAGAGATGGAAGGGGCACTCTTTCCACTGACCTCAGAAGAACCGGGAGGTAAAGCAGATTCGGATGCCGATCCAACGCCCTGAACCCTGCTTACCTTTACGATATTCCCTTGCGATACGAATGAACTCACTCAAGAATTGCATGACCGCATGCCTGTCATCCTAGATCCGAAAGACTATGATCGCTGGCTTGATTCCGGCGACCCACAACATCCGCCCATCGATCCTCTTCGCCCCTGCCCGGCGGAACTTTTGCGCGCATTGGAAGTCGGAACACGTGTTGATAAGCGCGCGTGATGAACCGGTATGGATATTTGCAATTACGCGACCCTCGGTGAGCCCTTGGGAGCTGTGCGAGGTTACCGCGTAGCCGTGATCGAAGCTCCTCATCTTCACCGGGTCGAAGGTGACGAAGCGCCGGCCCTTCGAATTCATCTGCACGGTGCTCATCTTGCAGCTTTACGATGGTGCGAGATCTCGGTTGTTGACTTCAAGTTGCTTGTCTGTTGCCATGAACTTGATGCGGTCGCCAGTGGCAAACTCTCGCGTGACCTCCTGGTATACGTTCGCGCCCTTGAGCCGCTTTGGATCATAGGTTACGGTTTGACCGTCCACCCGTTCCACAGTGAGGGTGTTGTCGCGTCCATTCGTGGAATCCACTCTTGCGGAACCCTCCCGCTCGACGTCGTGGAGCTTGATTCCGTTCGTGTACTTCAGGATGTCGCCGCCTTGGTAGCGGGCAGCCCATTCCCGATCTGCACTAGTCATATCGGATCGGTGCGTCAGAGTGCGGAACTAGCGGTCGTTGTCTGCCAGTGCGCCGGTAGCGTGCAGCTCCGTGCGGATGGCTTGGTTGATTGCCTGCCGGCTGTGGTTGTCGGGCGTGAAGATAATAGTGTTCTGGCTTTGCAAACCGCCCCAAGCGAGTGGTGCATCGGTAGTTTTTGCACGTTATGCCGGCGTAGCCGGCTTCTCTTCGGTCTACTCCTGTTCTCCTAATCGGTACTGCGTAGGCATGCACAGCGCAAGGAATTTTAGGCTAATACGTTGGATCGCTTTTTCCTCTTGGGTGCCAGCCCGTCGAGTGCGGTTGAGGTTCAAGAGTGTTCCGCCACCGTCGTAGACAGGTCGATACGGCGCGATACGACGATCGATCAGTTTCAAACGGAGGCACAAATAAGGACACATTCGTTTCCGAAATATGCTCCCAAAGTGCCTCTTCGCTCCCTTGATTACATTATAAGTTTCTGATTCTATTGGTCTTTATTACTTTGACACGGTAGAGGTCAGGAGTTCGAGTCTCCTCGTGCCTACCATATTTCTCTTAAACTCAAGGCCTGTCGGCCATAAAATCTCACCCATCGTCCAACTTTGTTCGCGGTCCCCTCCACTCTCTGAATTCTGAGCGTCGGGAGCGTGCGTATTTGAATGCCACCCCCACGAATTCTGATTCTGCTATGTGCCGATCAGTACGTGACCTCTTTTTCCGATAACGCAAATTTCTCGTACCGGTTCAGGTTCCATTCCACCTCGGCGGCCATTCGGATAGACAGAGGAATGGCGGACAACGTGTAGCGCGCTCCGCTCTATGCAAAAGAGACAGTCTGGATGTTACGTAGGTTGCGGTATCGCGATCAGCTTGTCGCGGGTGGCACATCCCGATCAAACGGGGAAGTTCCCCTGTAACGGATTACCCCTTCCCGTATCCCGCAGGATTCCGCGAATTGGTGATCGAAGCCTACGCCAAGAGTCGACCGGACTAATTTATATTTCCGGGTTTATATTTCCTGGCGATTTCCGGTGATATTGTGGTCTGGCGCTGCAGAACCAGATTTCGTGTCACAATCCTGCTCTGCGCTCCACTCCTCCCCAGACAAGTCATTCTCGGTACTCTCGCTTGCCCGCCATGGGACCTCTTCTCGCGGCGAAGTACCGGATCTGAATCCATTGAACTACTGGAGATCGACCGTGCTTAATCCCATCTGCAATTCCTTGCTCTGCCGCGTTCGCGTAGCGTTGCGGCTCCTTGGTTTCGTCCTTGCCTCAGCGTCACTGACCATGTTGGCTGCCTCGGCAGATGTAGCAGCGCAGGACACGCCGCGTAGCCCAGGAGTATCGTATGCGGAGAAGCCGTTAGCTTTCGAGCCGGCCGACCCCGCGGATGCAGCCACGAGTCTCTTCGAGGCCAGGGGACATGGGTACGCGGTTTCCCTCCGAAAAGATGGAGCGAAGATCTCCTTTCCAGCGAGCCAGGCGGGTGGCATAACACCGGGCATTGCGCTCAGTCTTGTCGGTTCCAGTACTGGCGTTGAGATTACTCCGGACTCGCTGCGCGAAGGGGTTTCGAACTACGTTCCATCTTCCGATTCGAAGACCTGGCGATTGAATGTGCCCCGGTGGGGAAAGGTGAATTACCGTGACGTATATGCCGGAATCGATCTGAGCTTCTATGGCCAGAAACAGATGCTGGAATACGATTTCCATGTTCATCCCAAAGCAGACCCAGAAAAAATCCGTCTAGCGATTGACGGTGCTGAAGATGCGCGGATTGGTACGAACGGAAGCCTTGAGTTGAAGGTAAACGGAACAACGATCCGCTTCTTGAAGCCTGTCGCTTATCAGCTTTCGGCTAGCGGTGAGCGTGAAGCGATAAGTTCAAGTTATCGGCTCATACCTGCCTCAGATGGCAACTCGTCGTGGAAGCTGGCTTTCCATGTCGGTCAGCATGATCCGACACGTGATCTGGTCATCGATCCTGTTCTGAGTTATGGACTACAGCTTGCCTATGCCGATAACACCATCGGTGGCATGACCGTGGATGGTGCCGGAAACACCTATGTTACGGGGCAAAACCAGACCAAGGGTTTCTATGTCAGCAAATATGGCCCGACGGGAGCGCTGTTATTTAATACTGTCGTCGGCAATAACACGGTTACCTGTTATCCCAATGGGATTGCTCTTGATGCCAGCAATAACATTTACGTGACGGGATCTTCAGCCCCCGGGCTGCCTACGACGGCAAATGCCTACCAGGCAACTTCGCCTTCGACTAAGACTTACTTCACCGTTCCGTTTGTTGCGGCATTGCCAGCGAGCGGAGCTGCGCCTACCTACCTGAGCTACTTGGGCGGGACCAATAACTACGACTATGCTTCTGGCATAGCAGTGAATGGCGTCGGACAGGTATTTATTACCGGCTATGAGAGCTCGACCACCTTCCCGACGACCACGGGAGCTTATCTGAGTGCTTATCCGGGGGCATCTTATGCGGCGTTTGTGGCCAAGCTCAATACGGCAGCTTCGGGTGCGGCGTCGCTGGTCTACTCCACGCTTGTGGGTGCATCGGGCATTCAGAGCGCAGGCGCTGCTATCGCAGTCGACCCTTCTGGCGATGCCTACGTCGCGATTCAATCCTATGCCGGATACCCTGTGACATCGGGTGCCTACACCTACAGCGGAGGTTACTCAGATAGCTATACGCTCGGAGCCTATCTTACGAAGATCAACCCGACCGGAACGGGTCTGCTCTACTCGGCTTATCTCGGACCCGGTGCGATTACCGGAGTAGCCCTTGACACCAGCCTGGATGCTTACGTCACTGGATCGGTCTACGCTGAAGATTTCCCAACAACAGCCGGTGCGTATCAGACGAAGTATCCCGGTGGATTTGTCTCTGAGTTAAACCCGTCGGCGACGGCGCTCGTTTACTCAACGTTTCTAAGTGGGCCAAGTGGCGCTTACAGCCCGTCATCCAACACGGTCTTTCCGCAATCGATTGTGGTAGCGCGTGCCTGTGCTTCGAATTGCGCTGCCTATGTGGCCGGCTATACCTATGCAACTGATTTCCCGGCAGTGTCTCCGATCCAGACAGCCGTCATACCGAATAACTCCGGTCCCACTGCATTTCTTACTCAGATCGCCGGAGGCGGATCCAGCGCAACGTTCTCAAGCTATCTCGGTGCCATCACAGGGACGATTACCTCTCCCTTCGGCACGCCCCTGTTTCCGACCCCGACGGTCGCAGTCGATACAGCAGGGGACATTTACTTTGCAGGCAATGCTTCTGGAGTGGACTTTCCTGTAACACTTCCGGCAGGCACGAACATTCCGGCAAGTTATATCGCCAAGATCAGTCCTGCGGCGGGCGGACTTATCGTCGCCTCCCCAAAGAGCGTCAATTTCGATAACTATAACTACAGTGGTCAGGCGATTGGCGTCAGCTCAACCCTGACCGGAGTTCCAGTGCCCCTCTTGCTGCGCAATATGGGGAGCAGCCCGGTTGCAATCAGCTCGATTACCTTTACGCCGGCGACGGAGTTCTCTGAGACCGATAGCTGCCAGATGACAATTCCGGCTGGCGGTACCTGTACGCTCAATCTCGCCTTTACGCCGACTGCGAAAGGCGTGCGCACTGCCAGCTTGTCGATTGCTTCGAACGCCACCGTTACGCCGGTCACGATTGCTTTGAGCGGCACAGGAGAGGCACTCGGCTACCTGCAGGTCTCCAGCGCGACGGTGACTTTTCCGGACACGGCGCTGGGCAGCATCAGCAGCGGGCAGATGATCACGGTCTCGAACATTGGCCAGACCCTGGTGAATTTGCAACCGATCACACTCTCTTCTGTTCGTGGCAGTTGGGGCTCTGGCAGCGATTTCCTGACGTTGTCGAATTGCCCCGCACAACTGGCCCCGGCTGCGACCTGTTCCGTCGGATCGACATTCGCACCATTAGCGACAGGCCCGCGCGCCGCGACGTTCTATCTGCAGGGCGACGGCTTTGGGAACCAGTCCGTGTATCTCTATGGCACCGGCATTGTGGGCACGGCACAGGGAACAGTGTCGCTTTCTGCTTCGATTCTCAATTTCAATGCGCAGCTGATCAACACTTCTGGGACGCGTCAGACGGTAGTGTTGACCAACACCAGCACCGCGCCCGTCACCATCTATGGCGTCAAGATTGCTACTACGGGGCAGACTGCGACCAGCGATTTCTCCATCTTTAACGGCAGCTGCGTCAACACCACAACCGTGGTACAGGTCAATCCGCAGTCATCGTGTGCGGTCACCGTGCAATATACGCCCACCGTGGCAGCCGCGGAGACAGGAACGCTGTCGTTCACCGATAGCGCTTCCGGCACTCCGCAGGTGGTTTCACTCACCGGCACGGGCCTGGCGGTGAGCCAGACTATTGAGATCACCCCTGGGAATTACGTATTCCCTGATCAGCCTATCGGGGTACCAACGACGGCAGCATATTTTTACGCGTTCAATACCGGTACCTCGCCAGTCACCATCGACAGGATTCTGGTGAGCGGAGACTATTCGCTGCTCAGCACGAGTTGCGCCGGGGCAATTCTGAAGCCAAATCCGGCGACGGGCTTTGAGCCGAGTCCCAGTTGCAACGTACGCGTTGTATTTACGCCCACGGCCATTGGAACCCGGACTGGAACGTTGACGTTCGTCGACACGGCAGGTACAACGCAGCAGGTGCTCACGCTTGCTGGCACTGGCATTGCTGCGACCGGCGGCGTATTCCTTGAACCTACATCCCTGATCTATCCGGTTCAGGCGATCGGTACCACGAGTGCAACGCAGCACCTGACCATCACCAATCCGGGCAATTCGCCGACGACCATCACCAACATCACGACCACGGGCGATTATGCGATTGTGAACGTCTGCACCAGCGGAACCTATCCCTATGTTCTCGGCGCGCAGCGAACCTGCGGCGTTGACATCAGCTTTACGCCGACGACCGCGACCAATCCCAACAAAGGCAGCGTCGTGGTTACGAGTTCTGGCGGAACAGCGACGCTTCCGATTACAGGCAGCGGTGTTGCAGCCACCACTGCGATTGGTTTGACGCCAACGGCTGTCGACTTCGGTAATTTGGTCACCGGATCGCAGGCTGGATTCAACATCTATGTGAGGAATACCGGGACTGCTCCGCTTACGCTCACTTCTGGTGCAATGTCGGGAGCGAACGCGGCGGACTACAGCTTGAGCGGTGGCAGCTGCGGCTTTTACGGGAACCAGCTTGCGCCGGCCGCCAGTTGCTATATCCAGGTGTACTTCACACCCTCCGCCGCCGGAGCGCGAGTGGGAACGATCAGCCTCGTTGATTCGGCAGGAACCCAGACAATTGCTGTCACGGGAACCGGTGTCGCTGCGTTGTCTACGGTGATGCCAACGCCTAAGATCCTGGCCTTCGACCAGGTAACCGTCGGCACCAGCGCCGCGACCAATCAGACTGTAACCTTGCACAACTACACCGCTGCGGCTCTTGTTGTTTCGACCGCAAAGATCACGGCAGGGGGCAACGCTTTCCTGATTCCAGCGGGTCAGGACACCTGCTCCGGAGCAACAATTCAACCGAACGGCGGCTGCAATGTGTATGTGGGCTTTAGCCCGACGACGGCCGGATACCAGACCGGTACTCTGACCTTCACCGATTCAAAGAACGTCACCTATCCTGTCAGCCTCGCAGGTTACTCACCGGCGGTCGGACCCTCGTCTTACCTGGATCCTGTAAGCCTGGCCTTCCCCGGACAGGTGCTGACGACGATTTCTCCCTATCAACTCGTCACGCTCAGCAATACCGGCGACATACCGCTGACCGTAGGCACATTGACGGGAACGAACACGATCGTGGGCGCTACCACAACGGGTGCATTTTCGACCAACAGCACGCAGGGCGGATCTGACGGTTGCAGCGGTGTCACGGTCGCACCGCGCCAGAAGTGTCTGGTGTACATTGCGTTCGCTCCGAGTGCTGCCGGTGCAGCGTCGGGGACCATCAACTTCCCGGTCACCTACTCCAATGCAACCACCACCCAGTACAGCGTTGCGCTGACCGGCACAGGGCTGGCCGTCAAGGACTCGGCAGAGCTGTCCCCGACGTCAATCACCTTCCAGGACCAGGCCGCGTCGGCGGTTTACGGCTCCGGTACGGATGCAACTCAGTCGGTCAATCTGTGGAACACCGGCAACCTTCCGTTTACTGTTGGCGCACTAATTGGTTCGGATACAGTGATTGGCTCGGCGACCACCGGTGACTTCTCAACCTCGGGCACGGTCGGCGGCTACGACGGCTGCACCGGCCAGACGATCTCCCCAAACAGCTATTGCACGGTCACGGTAGCATTCAACCCGTCAACTGTCGGCGCCAAGGCGGGAAGCATCAAGTTCCCCGTGACCTACGCGGACAAGACAACTGCCGCGCCTGTATCCACGTTCGCTGGCACGGCGGTTGCGGGCAGCTCTAAGGTCGTAGTTTCACCGGCCAGCGGGCAGTTCGATGTGCAGATCGTCGGCACCACCAGCGACAGCAGCGAAGTGCTGACGTTCAACCTGACGAATACAGGCAATTTGCCCGTCAAGATTGCAACCTCAACCATCACCAGCAACTTCTCCTTCGTCAGCGATAGCTGCAGCGGTACGACGGTTCCCGTCAACTATGGTTGCCAGATCTCCGTAGCGTTTTCGCCGACTGCCACAGGAGTCGTGAACGGTACACTGACCATCCCCGACAACGCCACTGGAGCGCCCCATAAGATAGCGCTGACTGGCACGGGTATTGCAGCAACGCAACAGATCGTCTTGTCCCAGAGCAGCGTTACCTTTGCCAACCAGACGGTCGGTACCAAGAGCGCTCCGGTCTATGTCCTGGTCAGCAATCAGAGCGGGGCAACAGTTCCAGTCAGTACGGTTGTCCTTGGCGGAGCCAATCCGACGGACTTTGTCGAAAGCGATAATTGCGTGGGATCGTCCATCTACCCTCACTCCTATTGCCAGATCACGATCCAATTCAACCCGGCAGCTACCTCGCTCGGCGTCAGGACAGCAACGATCACCGAGACGGATACGGCCAGCGGCGGTCCCAGGGTCATCACAATCAAGGGGACCGGCGTTGCCCTCGCGCCGACGGTTGCGCTCTATCCGGCAAGCATCAACTTCGGCACCCAGGTGCTGAACACCAAGAGCACGCCGCAGACCTTCAGTGTGACCAACACCGGCCCATCGACGAGCTCTCTCAAAATCACGGGAGTCACTTCGTCGAATGCCACGGAGTTCCCGATCAGCAGCAACGGCTGCCTGAACCAGACTCTGGCTGGAGGGCAGGACTGCCTCATCACTGTCTACTTCCTCCCCAACGCAGGCAGTACGCAAACCGCGACCATCTCCGTGACGGACAACGCAACGGGATCGCCGCAAACGCTCACTTTGACCGGCGTAAGTGTCGGTATTCCTCAGGCAACCCTGACGCCGTCCAGTCTTACCTTTGCGAGCACGGGGGTCGGTGTGACATCCGCTGCACAGACCCTGACCCTCGCCAATGCAGGCACGGACACACTGAAGATAGCCAGTGTTGCCATCAGCGGCACCAATGCTACGGACTTCAAGCAGACCAACACCTGCGGTACCGGAATCACCGCAGGCACGAGCTGCACGATCTCCGTAACATTCGATCCGGCAGCTGTAGGGAGTCGCTCTGCAACTCTCACCGTCACGGACAACGCGGGCAACACCACCGGGTCCACACAGGTAGCAACGCTGGCTGGAACAGGGACTGGAGTCGCGAAGATCATCTTCTCGCCGATCAGTCTGACCTTCCCATCCACGAATGTCGGCGCAAGCAGTGCAGCGATGACGTTCAACGTCGGCAACCCCGGTACGGCCCCGCTCACGCTGACCAGCATCAGCGTGGTTCCCACCGGTGATTACACGCAGACCAACACCTGCGCTTCTACGCTCGCTGCAGGTGCTACATGCACCGTGTCAGTCATCTTCTCACCGAAGGCGGCGGGTACGCGCACCGCTGCCATTTCCTTCGCTGACTCTGCTGCAGGTTCACCCCAGACGGTGCCGCTGACCGGCACCGCGATCGGTGTACCCGCTGTCACGTTGAGCGCGGCATCGGTGACCTTCCCATCAACGTCGATCGGGGTAGCGAGCGCTGCGCAGGTGGTTACCCTTACAAACACGGGAAGCGGATCCCTGGTGGTTGCGTCCTTCGCACTGTCCGGAACCAACGCGACGGATTTCGCTGCAACCTCGACCAACTGCGTTGCCACACTGGCTCCGGCGGCAGCCTGCACGGTCAGCCTGACCTTCAAACCGACGGCCGCGGGAACTCGAAGCGCGACCCTCACCTTCAAAGACAATGCCGGGAATGTCACAGGAGCGACTCAAACAGTAGCACTCTCCGGAACCGGCGCGGGTATCCCACAGGCCAACCTGAGCGCAACCACGCTTACCTTTGCCAGTGACCCTGTCGAGAAACCGGAAGGCCCTCTCAGCATCACCGTCGGCAATGCCGGTACGGCGCCGTTAACAGTGACGTCCATCCTCGTGACTGGCACCAACGCCAGCGACTTCCTCGAGTTCGATACCTGCGTGCCCAGCCTGGCTGTCGGAGCGAAATGCGAAGTAGCCTTGTACTTCATCCCCAGCGCTGCCGGCACCCGAACGGCCAGCGTCGTGATCACCGATAACGCCAACAACGTAACGGGAGCCAAGCAGACGATAGCCGTGACAGGAACAGCGACAGGTGCACCCCAGGTGAACCTCTCGCTGACCAGCATGGCCTTTGGTACGGTTAAGGTGGGCACAGAGTCCGCGGGACAATCCGTAGTTCTCACCAACACGGGCAACTCAACTCTCACCGTAACCGGGGCCGCGATCACCGGTACCGCTGCAGCCGACTATCAGCTGTACAACACGTGCTCGTCGCTCTCGGCCGGCAGCAGCTGCATCGTGGTCGTATTCTTCAAGCCCACTGCGGTTGGAAGCCGTCCCGCCACGCTAGCGATTACAGACAACGCCAACAACGTTGCGGGAACAGTCCAGAACGTGACCCTGACCGGAACAGGGAACTAGCACAACTGTACCAACAAATGCGGGCTGGAGAGGTCTCTCACTCTCCAGCCCGTTTTCGTGCCACGGATCGAGCCGATCAGGAATATTTATCGAAAGAGCCGATAGGCGACGCCGACATGAAAGCCATTCGGCGCCAATGCATGTTTTGGCTCATTGGCGAAGCCCGGCGAGTCGTGCCAGATCTGGTATTCATATTCGGCGCGCAGCAACCAGTGATGGCTCAGGCGATAGCCGGTGCCGGCTCCCGGCGCAAGCGCAAGATAGCTTCCGTCGCCGATCGCGAACGGGTAGTGAATCTTGCCCTCACCTACCAGGAACTTGCCGTAGGGCTGAAATCTTCCCTTGTTGAGAAAGTAGACCTTCGGCCCGGCAAGATAGCTGCTTTCCGTCGAGTTCTCAAATCCGCCGAAGTGCAGAAAGCGCGCATCCCCCTCCACACCAAAGCGTCCGTTCAGCTTGAAATCAGCAAACGCTCCAACGCCGAAGATCCGCTGGCCGCTCTGGTACGGGAAGGACGCGTTGACGTTGGAGTACTCCGCGCCCACCCAGATCGACTTCACATTGCGATAGGCCGACGGAGCCACCTGCGCACGGGCAGGTGCAAGCAACAGCGCTGCGGAGAGCGTTACCAGCACGGGGATGCAGCGGAGCTTTCTCAAGGAATCCATTCTTAGCCTCAAAACAGGGATTTGACGGTCAGGGTAACGACGGCGGAATGCGTAAGAGCCGTACTATCTCCCGTCGCCGTGGCTGTCACTGCGACCTGGTAGGTCCCGGGCGGCGTGCCTCCGGTGATCGGTTTCACTGACCCACATCCGGAGATCCCGAGGCCTAAGGCCATCATCAGTAACAGAGAAGACAATCCCGCCAGCAAGCTACGGCGGCGTCTCCACGCGGGCAGTAGCAGCAATGTGAGCGCGCCCATTACCGCTGCGGGACCGGAAGCTGAGGCAGACGAAGCTTTGTGCGGAGCCGCCGTCTGGATGACGAGTTTCGCAGCACCCTGACCTTGCGGCAACGAAGCCGGACTGAAGGCGCAGGTCGCATTCGCTGGCAAGCCGGAACAGGAAAGCGCAACCGGCTGATTGAAGCCATTTAAGCTGGTCACGCTGACCTGAACCGAAACAGCTTCGCCGGTATACATGCTCGCCGCTCCAGGCGTGGCGAGGATAGAGAAATCCCCGGCTATGATCGTTTCCTGGAACACAGCTGAGCTGCTGCCGAAGTAGTCCGTATCGCCACCGTACACAGCGGTGATGCTATGCACTCCAACGACCGAGAAACTTGTCGTAAGGTCCGCCGTACCCGTTGCCGAGAGCTGGGAGGAGCCGAGCGGCTTGTCACCGTCATAGAAGGTGACGCTGCCGCTGCCGACCGGGCTGGCGTTGCTTTGAGTGGAATTCCCTTGCGCGGAGACCGTGGCCGTCAACGTCACCACCTGATTGACGTTCCCCGGATTCGGCGCGCCGGTAAGCGTGGTGGAAGTAGCGGCGGCAGTGACGACCTCCGTTAGCGACGCTGTACTCCCAAGAAGGTCGTTAGTACCCGAGAAGCTGGCAGTGACCGGATAGCTGTCGGGCGGCAGGCTCCCAGGGGTATACGTTGCCGATCCATTAGCATCCGTCGTAAGACTGATGTTCTGGCCATGGATGCTGAGATGGATGGTGTTGCCTGCTCCAGCGGATTGGTTGTTGACGGTCAGGCGAGCAGTGAACGTGATCGTATTGAGAAAGGGCGAAGGATTCCTGCTGGAACCAAGCGTAAGCGCAGTCGCAGCAGCATGGATGACAACGGGAAACGAATTGCAAGTGCTGGTCAGGTAGACAGAACTGCCGCCGTACGCGCAGGTAAGGTTGTACGTTCCGCCGGGCAGCCCGCTCGAACTCAGGGTAGCAACTCCACCCGCGAGAGTTCCGGTGCCCAGAACAGTCGCGCCGTTGAGGAATGTGACAATGCCCGTCGGCGTACTCGGGCCGGGCAATGTGGCCGGCGAGACCGTCGCGGTAAGCGTGACCGGGGACCCATAAGTAGAACTCGCAGGAGCCACAGTCAGGGTCGAGGTCGTTGGAAGGGCGTCGACCACTTCGGAGCAGCTGGCCGAGCTGACAGCAAAGGGACCAGTCGGTGTGTACGTTGCGACAATGTTGTGCGTCCCTGCGACCGAGCCAATGTAGCTGAGGCTCGTCGTGCCGCTGAGCAGATTCCGCGTTGCCAGCAGCGCTCCATTGTCGGTGAAGCTGATCGACCCCGTGGGTGTTCCACCCGCGGAAGAAACGCTGGCGATCAGTTGTGCCGTATTCCCGACATTCAGCGGGTTCGGCAGGCATGTGAAGACAGTGCTGGTCTTAAAACCGTTGATCACTTCGGTCAGCGAAGCTGTGCTCGAACCGAGGGACCCCGTCGGCTGGTAGTTCGCGGTAATGACATGGCTCCCGACAGATAAGCTTGACGTCGTGTAATAAGCAACACCGTTCACCAGACTGACCGTCGCCAGAATAGCGCTGCCATCCAGGAAGGTGATAGCACCCGTCGGGCTTCCTGACCCGGACGAGGATACGCTTGCGGTGAATGTGACCGCAGTTCCATATGGAGATGGGTCGAGCGAAGAGGACAGCGTTGTCGCAGTGGCGATTTGGCTCACGACAACCTGGAGGACACTTGCAGAGGCGCTCGAATAGGTCGAGTTTCCCTGGTAAGAAGCCACAATCCCGTGAGCACCAAGTGCAAGCGTGGAAATGGGGAAGCTGGCGTTGCCGCTTGCGTTGGAGGTGAGGGTCGCCAACGTGGTGTTGGTGGTATTGTCGGTAAGCGTGATGACACCAGGAGGAACGCCGTTGACGGAGGAGATGTTTGTTTGGAAGGTGACACTCTGTCCGACAAGCGATGGGTTTGGAGCAGAAGTCAAATTCAGAGTGACTCCGTAGGCGTTGACCAGAACAAAGATTTTGACCGACTCGCAGGGAGGGAACACGCCCTCTCCGGCGTATGTGGCCAGAAAAGCATGCGTCCCGGGAACGAGGCCCTTCCCCAGAGTGAGCAAGGCACCCCCCGTACCGTCGATGGTGGCAGCGCCGATCTGATTTCCATCTTCAAAAAAGCTCACCGTGCCCGTGGGTATCCCGAGCGGTGAGTACATGTTTGCGGTCAGCGTAAAGCTTTGGCCGCCATTGACGTAATAGGCGGAGGGGTTGAGCACGGCCGTGGTCGGATTGGCCGTAAGTTTACCGGCGCTCTCATACACGCCCATATCAATAACCGGATAGCCCTTGCCGGTCGCATCCAGCACCCGTGGATTACCGTCAAGATCGCCGGTGAGCGGAGAGTCTAGATTGGCAAGAAGCTGAAGTGCGCTGTTGTTGCCCGTATCGATGGCGGGTGAGCCTGCAAGCAGATGATAGTCGTTACTGGCAGGCTTCTTGAAGAGTGGATCCGCGGAGATATTGCCGTACTGGCCAGTCTGATCGGGGCACGCGCCCCCGTAGCCTGGGCCTGCGGGATTGTAGATATCGTTGTGATCGAATACAAGAGGGGTGGCGCTGAGATAGTTATAGATCGGGCCGCAGACCAGGACGGCATTTTTGTCTGCGCCGACCGCAATATTATCGGTAAATTCGTACTGTGCGAGATTGCCATCGAGATAAACCTGGGATGCTGCCGGCTCACCGTACTCGTCCATGGATGAGATAGATGTATTGCCAATGAACGTGTTGTTCTGGATGAGCCCAATGAATGGCCCCTGCGTTTCATCCGGCGGATGAAGGGCAATCGCTCCGCCTCCGAATTGGGCGACGTTTCCGTAGAACAGATTTCCGGCAATGATCATGTTATCGGAATTGAAGGTCGCGATTCCTCCGCCGTCTCCCGTAGTGGCGTTGTCCGCGAAGACGTTGCCTTCGATCACCGAGTTTTCGCCAGCCCAGATTTGAAGTCCACCGCCATCGTAGTCCACGGCGTGCTGATTATGAATGATGGTATTTCCGATCACCAAGCTGGGCTGAGGATAATTGCCTCCCAGAACAATGGCGCTGCCGGTGAAGCTGTCGCATCTTCCGTTGTTGGATTCGTTCGTGTTGCTAATGACATTGCCCTGAATGAGAGGGCCGCCAAAATCCACGTTAATCCCGTTGCATGGATTATTGGTAATGATGTTATTGATGATTGTAGGCGCCGATCCGACCAGTATCCCGGGGTAATACTGGTTTGGAGTTGGATTGCTGACGCCTTGGATCGTGAACCCGTTGAGAATACTGTTGCGAGTTTCCGCGGAGACGAACGTGACGACCGGCATGGTCCCGTCGCCCTGGATGATGGTCTTTGCTGCTCCCTGGGCGCTGACAACCGTGATGGCTTTACCACTAAAATTGATGTTTTCGCCATATGTTCCAGGCTCAACGAGAACAGTATCCCCAGCATTGGCCGCTTGAATCCCCGACTGAATGGTCGTATAGGGCTGGCCAGGACCAACGTGAATCGTCGTCTGCGCCAGAGATGCGGTGGCGAGCAGCGATAGAGTGCCTGTGAGAGCAGAGCGCAGTATGGGGAGAAGCTTCGCGAGCATTCGGGACCTTGTAAGTGTGAAGACAGTCTATCCCACTCCCACGCGTGAGCATGAGATGGGAAACGAAAGTCTCATGTCAGTTATAGAGTCAACCTCGAAGTTTTCATGTGCATGGAAAGTCCCACCGGGCGATGCCCTGAGCTTCGATTCAAATGAAGGGCCGGAAACGCGCCGCCCCAGCGGGAATGGCTGCGGCGCCCCAATGCTGCAAGAGCTCATCGGGCTCTATCCCGTAAAATAAGGCCTGCACCACACCCCAGCTGAATCTCTCCGCTGAATCCCCGGTTGCCTGAGGAATCCATGGCCGCATTGCTAGACGCCATCAACGTAAAGCGCAAGATGTACTTTGAATTTGAGAACGCCCCCTACCTCTGTCTCGAGTCGGAAATCTCGACCCCCACCGCCCGCGGCGGCCAGACGCTCGTGCGCCTCAAAATGCGCAACCTGATCACCCGCGCTGTCTTCGACAAGACATTCAAGGCAGGCGACAAGTTCAAGGAACCCGATCTCACCGTCGACGAGGCATCCTACCTCTACAGCGACGCCGATGGCTCCTATTTCCTCGATCAGGCCACCTACGAGACCCTCACCCTCAACGGCGACATGGTAGGCGACGCTCTCGACTATCTGCTCGAAGGCGCTCTCCTCCAGATTCACAAGTACAACGGCAACCCCATCGGCCTGCAGCTCCCCGCCCAGGTCGAGCTAGCCGTCACATACACCGAGCCCGGCGTTCGCGGCGATACCGCCAGCGGAGCCGTTACCAAGCCTGCCACCCTCGAAACCGGCATCGAAATCCGCGTCCCCTTCTTCATCAAGCAGGGGGAAAAGATCAAAGTATCGACCGAAACCCGCGAGTTCTACGGTCGCGCCTGACACACTTCGATCTGCCTGAGCGCTTCCGGGGACGGGAGAAATCTCTGCCGTCCCCGAGCTTCCGCTGCCCATTTCCGCCCCGCCGATTGTTCCTGAGCTCCTCCTGTGTATTGCTCAAAACGCCTGAGCCTGCAAGATGAGCGCGCCGTTGTAACTGCCGGCAGGCAGCTGCGGCAGACTGCCGAGATTGATTTCAAGATTGAGATTGTCCGTGCGGCACACGGCAAGAAGACAGCTCAGGATCGGCAGACTACTCGTGCTGTACAGCAGAAGCCCAGCTCCGGCGGTCCCCACCGCATTGCTCTGCGTAAACGCTGTGAAGGTGGTCGGACTTCCCGTCGTCACCTGGCCCAGCACCGCCGAGGAAGGAATGTTATTCGGAGTCGAAGCCCCATCGGTAAGCGCTGCCGATGCGGAACTGAAATACCCATATAGCGACAGGTTTGTCAGTAGGGAAATCCCGTAGACAGCCGTTGTGATGGCAACTGCACTGGACCCCGTCGCCACTCCGCCCTTGACCAGCGTAAAACTCACTAAAGTCGGCGTTGCCGTTACGGTGAGTGTACAAAGTACGCAGAGCAACTCCGGCCTTGGTCGCATCGTCCGCGGCTGCACGCGCAGCGCCTGCGGATCAGCTGCCGCGGCGGCGGCAAGCAAAAGCACCCAAAGTGCTCCGAATTGGAACCGCCGTCCAACGCCCTGCAACGTCATGGCATCTTCCGGTCGCTTCCCGAGGCTCCCGGCGAGGGTAGCGCCGAAGCTGGATTCTGCGAAATGATCGGCACCCGCCGCACCGTCACCATTACGGTTGCTTCCGGGCTGTTTTCCTCGGTCGCGCTGCGAATGGTCGTCGGCATGGACGTGATCTGCCAGTTCCCACCCTGTAGGAACTCCCCGATGACCACTCGCAACTGGTGCGTTCGCGGCTTGCTCTCCCGCATGTAAAAACATCCCGTCGAGTCTGTATACACCGGCCTTTCGTCAATCACCACCGCCGCACCCTCCACGGCGCCCCCGTTCGCATCCACCACGCATCCATGGAGGATGTACCGGCCCAGGATCATGTGTTCTGGCGGCGCCGCGGCCTGAGCGCGGCTGAAAACAGTGCTGGCGTCTGCGGTATAGCGCAGGTGTCCTGTCGGGTCCACATAGGACGCTCCATGCAACAGCAAACGTCCCATCAGGTGCATCTTCATGTCGAGTAACAACGCCTGCTGGAAGGGCTGCGCATTTTCTGCAGGAACGTAAAAGGTGTCATAGTTGGCGCTGAATGAAATGAAATTCGACAAGAACTCCCCGCCGAAGTTCACGCTCGTATTGCCATTGGAATACGTCACGCTCTCATTGACCGATATCCGTGAGGTCAGCACTTCGGTCAAGGTGGCAAGAAGACTGTCGGTCGTCCTCCCGTCCTTCGGCTTGCTCACAAAGTAGTTTGTCGCAAGGCGCAGCCGCGAAGTAACATCGCGCATCGCCGACAACGCCACAGCGTGATTCGCCTCCGTCCCATACCCAGGCTGCTCATACGTCGAGCGATACATCGTCCCACCCACCTGCGTACCCAACAGATGGAGAGACGCCGATACCTGATCGATCGAGCTGCGAACATTGACAAGGTTCGGCTCTCGCTGCGTGGAGGACTGAGGAACGAGATAATTCTGATGGCTGCCAGTAATCGAAAGAAAATGCATCGGCCTTACCGTTACCAGCACATTCTCCCTGTCCGGCTCCGCCAGCAGTGGCGACGCCACGGCAATCCGGTGAAACTGTTGCCCTGCAGCAATGTACGCAGCCCGCAGATCGAAGCGAGACCGCTCCATGTTCAGGCTCAGCGCGCCAAACGGCTGATTCGCACCCACACCGCCAGCAAAGGCTACTTCCGTCTTCGGCTGCGGCATCCATTGCAGCGCCTCAATCTGTGTGACTTTCTTCGACCCGATCGTGTCGGAGTACAGCATCCACTTCGCCGCGATCTTCTTTTTGAGAAACAGCACGGCCTCCGGCTCGCTCATCTTCACCCCGTTAAAAAACGGGCTGTTGTTGTCCAGCGACGCTACCCCCAGGTAGGCCGTGATATCCGTCCCGCCGCGCACCCCGCTGAAGCCAACACCCCTCGCCAGCAAATAGTGGCTGCTGTCAAACACATCGGTAGGCAGCCGGAAATCAATGCGATCGTCCCCAACGATGTAAGTCCCATGTGGCGTAGCCTTCAGCATTCGGGTACCCTCCAGCAGATGCCCATCCACCGTCCCAGCTCCCAGGGTGAAGTCGTAGCTCGGAGCATGCATCGTCACGCTGCCTCCGCCCGCTTGGTAAAGCGAGGATGTTCCGCCGCTAACCTCAAAAACCTGGGCTTCAAGCACAGTACCCCCTCCCCACCCCAACCATCCTGAGGCGAACCATCCCATGGCCAGCCATACCGCGACACTGCAGCCAGAGCGTGACAACCGGTTTCCTCACTCATCCAGTCTTCGTTCGTTTTTGCGCGCTCGGATGCGTTCATTGGTCGCGCGGCGCCAGCGGCTCCTTCATATCAAAATGAGGGAAATGCAGCAGCACATATTCCGGGCGAGCTTTCTCTTCCCAATCGATTTCGAGGTGTCGTGAACTGCCCGGTAGCAGTGGAAACCCCGGCAGCACCACCGACGTCTTGCCGGCTACCGCGCGCACCTCCTGCACCCGCACCAGCGCGAGACCGGTATTCTCCACGTCGCATAGCACCGTATTCTTCCCCTGCCCCTTGCCCGTTTCGTACGTCACCTGCCCCACGCGGATTGTTTCCCTATGGAGCGGTCTCTTCTGGTACAGGTACACCGTATGCGGCAGCATCACTCGCACTGTCATGCCGGGCCCCGTGCGCACCGGCGAAAATGTGGCATACACCGTGAACCACGCCGGCAGTTGATCGGCGCTCGCCTTGTAGAAAACGTAATAACTCTGCCGCGGCTCCAGCCGGAAGCTGTTCGTGGAAAGTGCGACATGGATCCCCGCATCGAGTGCGCGAAACATACCACGCCCGTCCGCCGCAATGCTGAAGCTGCGCGGCTCCAGCACAATCGCCATCGGCGTCAGCGTGTCGTTCCGTACCTCAAACCGCCCGTCTGCCTTCTCCGTGTACTCCACAATCACCGGTTCGATCGTCTGCGCGATCAGTGGGATTCCCGCAAAGCACAGACCTCCCCAGAGCGTAGCCTGCACCAGCCGTCCTCGAGCGCTCATTCGAATTCGGGATAGCATCATGCGCCTCTCGTTTTCAGCGCTTCAGAGCGCCTGCGCCTGCAGCGTTAGTGTTCCCGTATATGTCCCCGCCGGCAACTGCGGCAGCGTTGAAAGGTTGATCTGGAGACTGAGATTGTCGTTGCGTGTTCCTGCCCGGTTCAGAGCCGTCAGAGACTGCGTAAACAGCAGCAGCCCAGCACCCGCCGGACCCAGCGCCGTATTCTGTGTAAACGCCGTGTAAGTCGTCGGACTGCCGGTAGGCACCTGCCCGAACACCGCTGAAGTGGGAATCAGGTTAGGTGTGGCATTGCCGTCTGTCAGAGCCGATGTCGCTGAAGCAAAGTACCCGTCCAGGTAGAGATTCGCGCGCGTCGGCAGCAGCAGCCACGTCGTGTGAATCGCCACCGCGCTCGATCCCGTCGCCGTACCACCCTGCACCAGCGTGAACGTAACAGCACTCGGTGTTGCGGAAATCGTCAGCGTCTCCCCCAGAGTCGCTGTCAGCGAAACAGTCGAGGTGCTGGAAGTAATCTGCCCCAGAGCTGTGGTCGCCACCGAGACGCAGACCAATACCAGCAGCAATCGAACGAGTCTCCGGTGCCCGAACGTTCTCATCAGCAACTCCATCCTTCGTGGCCCCATAGCTCCCTCACGCCATGCCCTGCCCCAACTACCCGCACAGCAACTCATTCCGCCCACCCAGCCATTGTGTGGGAAATTTGCGTCAAGCTGCGGCAATTGACCGAGAAGAATCGAACACAATTCCCATCTTGAGACAGCAAGAGTGACTGATTCCCATACACGAGGCACAGACAATGGGAGCATCCTTTCGATGACTCTTGCTCGACGCCACTGCGCCTCAGGCCACTGCCCCCAATGTGCGATTCTGGAACCAGAAGGATTGCGCTCCCATGGAGATGTTGCCCATCTTCCTCAAACTCGAAGGCCGCCCCTGCCTCGTCGTCGGCGCAGGCACCATCGCCGCTCCCAAGATCGCCAGCCTCCTCCGCGCCGGAGGTGCCGTCACGGTCGTCGCGCCCCGCGTGCAAGCTGAAATCGCCGCCCAGGCTGCCCGCGGCGAGCTCACCCTGCATCTCCGCGAGGTCCAGCCATCCGACCTCGACGGCGCCTTCCTGGTCATCACTGCGACCGATATCCAGCCCGTCAATCACGCCGTGGCCGAAGAAGCCCGCGCTCGCGGCATCCTCTGCAACTCCGTCGACGACCCGCCCGACTGCGACTTCTTCTACCCCTCCGTCGTTCGCCGCAACGACCTGCAGATTGCCATCTCGACCGCAGGCAAGAGCCCTGCTCTCGCCCAGCGCCTCCGCCAGGAAATCGACGCCATGCTCCCCGAAGACACCGGCGAATGGCTCGACCGCCTCGGTGCAACCCGCGCTCGCATGCTAGAGGTTTACCCCCTCAGCGACGCCCGCAAGCAGGCCCTACACCTGCTCGCCCGCCGCGAAAGCTGCACTCCAGACGAATGTCCCGTCCAGCAGAACCTCGACCGTCTCCTCGCAGCGAAGAAGGAAAGCCAGCAGCCATGAGCGCAGCAGAAAGCGGCGTTGTGTATCTGGTCGGGGCAGGCCCAGGCTCGCTCGATCTGTTGACCCTGCGCGCCCATGCACTCATCTCCTCGGCCACCTGCCTGCTGCATGACGATCTCGTCTCAGCCGAAGTCCTCTCGCTTGCCTCACCCCAGGCGTTGGTGCAGAACGTAGGCAAGCGGTGTGGCGAAAAAATGATTACCCAGGAGGAGATCAACGACTGGATGATTCACTACGCGCAGCGGGGCCATAGCGTAGTCCGTCTCAAGAGCGGAGATCCACTTCTCTTTGGCCGTGCAGTAGAAGAGATCGCCGCGCTTTCACAGGCATTCGTCCCATTTGAAGTCATCCCTGGTGTCTCCGCAGGATTCGCGGCAGCAGCCCTCGCCGGCCTGCCGCTCACCGGACGCATCTCATCCTCGCGCCTTCTCTTTGCGACGCGCCATCTCGCAGCGGGCGACAAGAGCGGACTCGCCGGCATCAAGCCAGACGTCAGCCTCGTGCTCTACATGCCCGGCCGCGATTACGCAGCCATCGCTGCGGAGCTAGCGGCCAACGGCTGGCCCCCTGACTCACGTTGCGTCCTCGCCTCAGCCCTCGGCACACCGAAGCAACAAATGGAAACCTGCTCACTTATCGAGCTTCCGGCCATGCAGCCGCTGCCAGCGCCGCTCATCATACTCTTCCATCCAGCAGACAAGACAGCATGAGTTGGTTTCAAAAGTCAGCGCACAAACGATGACTCACTCACCCAGTGAAAGCCACGATTGACCAGCGTAAAGCTCGATCGATCCACGCGATGCAGCCGCGCAAAAACAGGCGCTCCGGCAAACTTACCCTCGACCGCCATGCTGTCTGCCGAAGGCTGCGTGACAGCCAGCAAACTCTTATCAACACCATCGCCTTTGGCATCGAACGCGATCGTATGCGAAGCAGCATCGTAGTGCATGCGGTAGCTGCTCAGCGAGCCATCCATGTGCCGCAGAACAAGTGTATCCGGTGTCTCCAGAATCACTGACCGCCACCGCGCCGTATCCGTCAACAGCGGCGGGTGTTCAACTCCAGCCAACGTGAATGCATCCACCTCATACAGCCCATACAGCGGAGGCCGCGGCGCACCCGCGCCCGTCTCGCGATAGCTCTTCCACTCCCGCAGCGTCAGCGGCACGATCAGCAGCAGAATCACCAGCGCCTTCAGGCCCCATGCAATCCGCTGTTGCGTTCGCGCCAGCGGCGCAGGGTCAAGGTGCGCCGCAGCCGTCGCGCGGTTCAGCACCAAAAACTGCAGCAACCGAGGGGCATCCGGCAGCACGAGATAGGTTGCCATCAGCAGAATATGCAGACAAAACAGCTTCACGCCCACGTCGTAGCTGAAGTCCATCACCGTCACGTTGAACATCACGGCAAAGCCAATCAGCGCTCCCAGCGTAGTCGTTCGCCGCCAAAGCATCAGCACTCCAGCCAGTACTTCCGCCAGCCCGCCAAAGACCGTATACGCAGTCGAAGAACCAATAAACGCCCACATCAGCGAGCTCGGCGAATACTCCCCGAACGGCTCCGTCAACCGCGCCAGCGAAGGAGCAGGGAACTGGATCAGGAAGACCTTGTCCATCCCGTAATGCAGCAGAATGTAAGCCAGCACATAGCGCAGAAACACGCGCAGCCAGTGATTGAGCCCAACATAGTCGCGGCGCTTGCGGTCCAGCAGCGACCAGGCCGCAGCCGCCAGCACAGCAAAGAGAATCCAGCAGGTCACCAGCGAATACAAATAGCGCGTGTCATACAAAAAATGCGGCTCAACCCCTGTGGGCCAATGAAGAAGATGCACCGCAGTCCACTGCGCCAGCGGATGCCACACAGCATTGAACGGCTTGCTCGCCGCCGCCGTCATCCTGTCCGCAAAGATGAAAACCCAATAACTGCCAGTCAGAATGAGATAAATAAAGGCCACGCGGAACAGTAGCTTCTGCAGTGGCGTCCACTGTGCGGGAGCAACGTGCCTGCCTTCGTTGATCGAGATGACGTCGGACATCAAAACCTCGGTGTTGCGTTCAGAATGTTGAGGTGAATCCCTGCAAGACTACGGCAATCAAGGAAAGCTCACCATCCCCAATAGGTCGCAGGCCGATCCGCTCGCCTGAATCATTTCCTTGCCTGTGTTCCCGCAGGCGAAGAGCTATACAAGACCTCTGCCTCAGGAAATGGACTCGTCTTAGCCGCCAGCAGCGGCGAAGCAACCCCGCGCAGCGACTGATCAAAGAACGCCACCGTGTACTGCCGCAGAATCGAAATCATCCTCTCCGGAGCAATCGCGCCAGCCCCCGAAAACCGCTGCAGCGGCGACATCAAAATCCCATCCTGAAAGCTCGTATGCAGCGTCCCATGCAGCACAATCTGGTAGCTCCCCGCCGTGCGCAGCATCGGCAACTGCCTTGCATAATCGCCCTCATCCATCTCCGCATCGCGCCGCTGTCCAAAGCTCATCCGCGCCAGCTCTTCCGGCGTCGAATGGGCAATCTCCTCTGACAGCAGCAGGAACGGCTGCCGCACGCCCAGCTTGCCTGCCTGCCCATACAACGGCGTATCGAGATCCATCACCGCCCCAACGCGAGCATCGCGCAGCGCCAGCTCCGCCGCCACCGCCCCACCCAGCGAATACCCCAGCGCCCCAATCTTCGAAGAATCGAGCCGATGATAGAACGGGCCCGCAGCATCCTCGTTCATCCGCTCCACCAACGCCAGCACAAACTGCGCATCGGTCGTCTCCTTCGCAACCTCCGCATCAATCAGCGCATACACCGCCTGCGCACTCGTCACTTCATCGGAAAGCTGTGGCGTCGGCACCGGTTGAATCACACGCCCATCCGCCACCTCAACCGGTCCCGAGTTGTAAGGATGATCGATCGCGACCACCACATACCCATGGCTCGCCAACTCCTCGGTCAGCGCCGTGTTCTGCGACCTCCACCCATTCCATCCCGGGTTATACACCAGGATAGGAAACGCGCCCCTCGCCACCGGCGCATCGAGACGAGCATTGGTCCACACCACGCTCTGGTGCGAAGTCTTCCACGTAGTCTCGCTGAGCCTGCGATACGCCGCGCGATGGTTGTTGGAAGAGGCAGCCGGATACCAGATCTGCGCCACTACCTCGCGCGGATGCTGATCTCCCACGAAAGCATCTTCCCTACGGCTCGCGTCAGTCATAGCAATGATCCGCGTGCCAACGACAAACTGTCCCGTAGGCTTCGGCAGCGAGAACATCGGCTTCACAAACGAGAGCCCGCAACTCGTCGCAACCAACAGCATCACCACCAGCGCAGCAGCAATCTTCCACGCTCTCCGCAGGTCGTGAATCAGCAGCAGAATCAAGGTTGCAAGCACGGCAAGATAGAGTGGCCCCAACTGCCAGTGAGCGCCCTCGAGCAGCAGATGCAGCACCACCGCCACGACCAGCAAACCGCAGCACACCCAGGCAGGAAGGGCAGCACCGGGTTTACGCGAAAACACCCGCGCCGCCAGCAGCCCGATCAGCACCAGGCACACAATCGCAATTTCAAAGGGACGCACAGCACCTCATCCTTCAGACCGAAGCAGACAAGCCAGAAAACACCAGCCCAGTATAGCGGCCAGCCAATCCTCGCAAACCCTTCCCACATCCAGCCCCAACCAGTTACGCTAGTCTCGTCCGGATCGCTTGGAAGTATCCGCTCAGGGAGATCCAACATGGCCAAAGCCTGTACACACGTCAAAGAACACGTCAAAGCCGTAAAGCCATCCTCCAAAGGATGCGAAGACTGCCTCAAGACTGGCGACACCTGGGTCCACCTGCGCATGTGCCTGGAATGCGGCCACGTCGGCTGCTGTGATTCGCCCAAGAACCGCCACGCCCGCGCCCACGCCACTGCCGCTCAGCACCCGATCATTCAGTCCGCGGAGAAAGGCGAAAAATGGCGCTGGTGTTATATCGACGAAACCTATATCGACTAACACTCGAACGCTCTAAGTTGCAACGAAGAAAGCCGCAATTTACCTCTCGCAAGAATGAGCCCAATTTGGCAATATCTTGTTGCCAATTCGGGCTCATTTGCCCTATTTAAGCCTGTTTTTCGCTTTCATGTTGACATGTATGAGTCGGCGTATATAAATCATGTGGGGATCATTTCAGAACGCTGAATTCACCGATGTTAGGGTGCTGTTTCGCATCCCACTTAAGTTCGTTTTGCATGTTACCGGCGCATGCGAAATCCAGCTTCATTGCCGTTACCAAGTTGCGTTGGGTGGCTGTTACCACAGGAGTTTATATGCGGTTCTATTCTTCGATCCTGCGGCCCGTTGCGGTCGCCCTCTGTCTCGCCGGAACGTCGATTACTTTGTTCGCTCAGGTCGCCAGCCAGAATTCCATTCAGCTCTTCTCGCCTGTGAACGTGCGTGCTTCTGCCGCCGGCACCGGCTACGGAGCCGCCGCGGTGAACTTCAACAGCAACACGCTGAACCTCACATGCGCTGCCTCGCCCATCACCGCGATCCTGTCCTCCACGCCCGACAGCACAGGCAATCTGCTCGTTGACAACAACATCAACGTCACCGTGACGGCAGGCCAGTCCATCAACGGTCCCACCAACGTCTGCGTCGGCGGCGTCAACGGATCCGCGATCGGCATCCCGTTTCAGAACTGCTTCTCCTCGGCCTACGAATTCCCTCCCGCCGGCGTGAACTACATCGGTGGCGATCCGGATAACTTCGTCGCCGTCGGCGGCGTCAAGCCCATCGACATCAGCAGCCTCCTTGTTCCCGGCAGTGAGCAGGTCACCATCAGCCTTCAGGACGAAGGCTTCTATCTCGGCAACTCAACGCTCTATCTCAACACCAGCTGTACCCAGACCGGCGTCACCGGCCCGGCCCTGGTCTCCGGCAACCCGATCCCCAGCAGCAATCCGACGCCGGATCAGCTCGCGCAGGACTTCACCTTCAACCCCACCGACGGCCAGGGAATCGGCTTCACTTACGACCTCACCGCAGCCCTGGCAGCCGGTAGTTTGAACATCGTCGACGGCACCATCCCCGAGGTCGGCGACCAGCCGCTCGACCCCGCTGTCTATCAGTCCACCTTCACCCCCGGCACTTCTTTCGCGACCTCAAGCTGCCTGGTGCACCTCGGCGAATCCCTCCCCAGCGGCCAGCCCGCCTGCAAGCTCTACACGCTGCAGTGCAAGCTCGCCACCGGCACGGACCCGACCGGCGCGCAGTGCCCCATTTCGTCGATTCCCAACGAAATCTTCCAGGACCAGTTCGACGGCCCCGCCTTCACCCTGCCTGACATCGGGACACCCAGCGGCGTCACCTTCCACCAGGGCATCGGCTTGCTCATGGCCAAGGAAGGCTGGACAGGCGGACCCTGCACCTTCGACCCCGCCTCCGGCCTCGCCGATCAGGACTGCCCGCAGAACCTCCTCACCAGCTTCTCCGGCGTAACCAACGCCGCGCAGGCGCAGCTTGCTGCCACACCGCATGCGAACGCCAGGTCCGCCGTCCACGCCAACGCCGCCAGCTCGACAAGTTCGACCAGCTCATCCTCCAGCTCCTACTCGAGCGGTGGCCGAACCACGCGCCCCAACTCCACCTTCATCAGCGTTGCCCAGGTCCCCGAAGATCTGACCACGGTCAGCGTCGCCGGACAGACCGCCAGCGGATGGATCAACACTCCGACCGCTAACGTCACGCTCTCCAGTCTCCCGCCCAACCTGGCCGGCACCTCGCTGCCCGGCGCAGCAAGCTTCGTCGCATCGCCTATCCAGAACATCACCTACGGCATCTCCCCAGCCACAGCGGTCCCGTCGCCGGGGGACATCATCCCGACAGACACCACCGTCGTCGATTCCAACGGCTGCCCCACGCCAACGAACCCCACCAGCCCGGTAGCTTCCGTCTTCACGCCGCCCGTCCAGACCCTCTCCGGTCTCGCCAACGGCCGCTATCTCATCCACTACTACGCGCAGGACTGCGCCGGCACCGAAGAGCTCAAGTTCTCCCAGGATGCTCAGGGCAACTGGTCCACCAGCTTCTACACTTTCCCGCTTAACGTGGATACGGTAGCACCCACGGTTTCCGCCATCACGCTCTCACCGGCCCAGGCGACTTACCCGCTCGGCACCCCCGTCACCGCCAGCTTCAGCTGTTCCGATGCGCTCTCCGGCATCGTTCGCTGCGGAACGCAGACCTATGCCCAGGGCACAGCTTCGACCCCAACCCTCATGAGCCCGGTCGACACGCTTTCGCCCGGAACGAAGACCTTCTCTGTTCTCGCAGTCGATGCAGCCGGAAACCAGACCACGCAAACGCTGAACTACACAGTGACAGGCTCTTACGACACGCAGATTCAGCTCACCCTGTCGCCTGCTGCCATTACGTACCCATCCGGCATCACCGCGACCGTGAAGCTGCTGCCCGGTACCGATCCGGCTCACGCCCCGAAGGGCACCGTGCAACTGCTGGACGGCACCACGTCACTGGCAACGCTGACCCTCTCGGGCGCCGGTGGTGGCAGTTCTGCGACCTATGACTATCTGTCGGCTCTCAGCGCGGGCCAGCACACCTTCAGCGCCAAGTACGTTGGCGACGGAATCAACCCTCCCGGCTTCTCCGCTCCGGTCATCCTCAACGTGACCCCGGCGCCGGTCACGCTCTCTGTCTCCTGCGTCAACCCTGTTCTTCCGGCGAATACCCCCTACTCCTGCAAGGTCTACACCAAGCCGGTCGCCGCGGGTGCCAGCGGCAACATCACCTACACCTACGACGGCGGCCCTGCCGTCTCCCTACCCCTCAGTGGCGGAGTCGCTTCCTTCTCCATCGCTGCTCCGGCCACCGGCGCCCACACTATCGTCATCAGCTACGCAGCGCAAGGCAACTACGCAGCGGCTCCCTCGCAGACCTTGAAGTTCAGCGTCCTTCCCCCCAAGTAAAGATCGCACAACAACGCAGTAAGAACAGAAGGGCCTTTCCGCAAGGAAAGGCCCTTCTGATTTGCATGGCCATGTTTGCCGAGCCGGAAAGTATCCGTGAACCAGCAGACTAGGAGAGACCAGCCTATGCAGAAGCCAGAAACGGCGCCACCAGCGAAGTCGTCTCTTCCTCACCGGCGGCCAGCCGGGTCAGCGTCAACACCGTAATATCGTCATCCTGCCCAAACGTCGCGGCAGCCTCGGTCGCCTGCTGTGCCGTAGGCCGCTGGCCCAGCAACGCATGCAGCCGCTCAAACCCATACAGCTCGCCCTCGGCGTTGCGAGCCTCCAGCAACCCATCCGTGTACAAACTCAGATGGTCACCCGGCTTCAGTTGCAGCGCCACCTCGCCATACTGCGCGGAAGAAACCAGACCCAGCGGAAGCGAACCTTCCAACTCAAATTCCCTGTTATTCAAAAACGGCGGCAGATGCCCGGCATTGGCAAACGTCACCGTGCCATCCGGGTCCAGCCGCAACACAATACTCGTAGCAAACCCGCCATGCATCCGTCCGCACAGCGCGCGGTTCAACCCCACCAGAATCTCCCACGGATTCGGGCTAGCATCGGCCAGCGCGCGCAGCACGCCGACGATCATCGAAACATTCATCGCGGCCTTCAAACCCTTGCCGCTCACATCGCCCAGCGCCACAATCGTCGAACCGTCGTCCCGCGGCAGCATCTGGAAAAAGTCCCCGCCCACCTCCAACGCCGGCTGATAAGCGCTCGTCACCGCATACCCCTTCAGGGAAGGAAGCGCCTCGGGAATCAGCACCTGTTGAATCTCCCGGGCGCTTTGGATCTCCCGCTCCAGCACGTTCTGCCGCGATTGCTGCTCCAGCGCATACCGGTAAACCGCGTAGATGATCGCGACAAACAGTAGAATCGCCGTCACCTGCTGCGGCCGGAACTGCACATCCTGGATCGTGAACAGCGGTGTATCGATCAGGTCTGCAAACAGCGTCCAGTGGGTAAACCGCTGCCCCAGCGCCGTCGCCGTCGCCGTCGTCTCGATCATCTGCAGCACCAGCGCGCTCAGCGCTACTACCCATCGCGAAGCATCCAGCCGCCGCCGCACTCCGTTGCCGATCAGCACAAACAGAAACACCTGCGCTAACAGGATGAACGTCGTCATCAGCCCGTCCACCCACTGCATTACAGGCGTCGCCTGGTCCCAAACCAGCGCCAGCAGTCCATCCACCAATCCGGCAGCCATCGTCAGGTACGACAGCACTCGAGTCCACCGCACCAGCCGCCGGCTATCGTTCAGCCGCAGCAGATACAGCAGCAGATACCAGAGCGAAATGTGGTAGAGCACATAGATCGGCTGGTTCAGGCACCGCGCCAGTCCGTAAGGGAAGGGAATCAGGAAAAGGTGCTCCAGGATCTCCAGCGCCACCGGCGTAACGGTGAACACGCCCACCCACACAAACAACCGCTCCTTGCGGTTCCTGCTCCACAGCATCAAGCACAGCAGCGTGACAAAGCAGCGCAGCAGCACCAGCGAATACTCGAACAAATCATCCCGGACATAGGTCCAGTAAATCGAGTGCTCATGCAGCTTGATCGATTCCTCATCGCCGACGAGAGGAACCTCAAACAGCCCGCCCGACTCAGCCGCCGAAAACGCCTCCAGCGGCGCCTTCCACACGCGAATCGCCAGCGTCCCATACGCCGATCCGCGCAACGGAAATGAACTCGGAAACTGCCAGTAGAACCACGTCGGATGCGGCGGCAACTGCCCATAATGCCCAACGAGCACGCCGTTCCAGTACACGTCATACGCGTCCTGAACATAGGGAATCAGCACCCGGTAATCCTGCGTGCCGCCCGCCGTCGGCAGAATCTCGATATGCCGCCGGTACCAGGCAAACCCGGCATACGAAGGATGCCCCTGCTCACCCCACGACCGGTTCACATCGACCGACTCCCAATCCGAATCATCCCAATCCGGTCGGGCCCAGCGCGCATCGTCCCCAATATGAAACTGCCAGTTACCCTCAAGCGGCACAACGCCCTTGCCAACACCTTGAACCACCAGTGTCGGTGAGGCATTCGGAGCGGGCTTCAGGGGAGGCTGCTGGCCGGCTAAATGCGCGGCAAAAAGCAGGAACAAAGCCTTGATGGCAAGGCGGTAGCGCACCAGCCGAGAATACCACCGCATACGTCGTTTCTGTACGCATTTGCCGTCACCGGCTTCAACGCTCAGGGGTAATCAAGTTCTCAGCCAAAGTTCGGACCGTTTAGTGCTTTACTGGGTCCCCCGCGCAGGCATCAAAGGCCGCCGTTTCGATCGTCTGCCCATGCTTCATCTGCACAAAAATCCGGTAAGCCCCCGGCGTAGGAAAGCCATACGGAAACCCAACTCTACTGGGGATTCCGCGAGCATTCGATTTCTCGCCCGCCATGTCCATGCCCGCCATGCCGTCTGCCTTGTCCATCGAACCAGCGGACCCAGTGTTGCTCTTGTCCTTTGCCGTATCCTTGTCCCCGGAATCGTCATCGTCGCTGTCCATATCCGGCATCGCCGCCATCGCCTTTGCCGAAGCATTACTCTTAGGATCCGGTTGATTCTGCGCCGCAGCCATCATCAGCGCCGCCATCGAAGCCGTCCCCGAAGGATGCACATGCGCGAACACCGTCCCATCATCCTTCACAAACGCCGCATGTCCCACCATCCCCATATACAGCGCCATATCGGACGCAGGCTTCCCCGCCGCATCCAGCAATGAAAACTCGAATACCTGCGCACTCTTCGCCGGCAAGGTCTTCGCGTTCTCCCAAACCATCGTGTACCCATCCGGCAGCGCAAACCGCGGCCCAGCCACCGGACTCACCGGACACGCGTTCCCTGTCGGCAGCGGGCTCAGCGCCGGAGCCACGCCCTTCGCATCATCCCCAGCCAGCGGCCGGCCAGCAATCTCCGGCAACTGGATCCGCGCCACCAGCGTCTCTGGAAACCCGGTAGCATGCACCACATCCGCATACACCTGGTAGTCTCCCGCCGGCACAGTAGGCAGCGCCAGTTGAAACTCCCCCGCCGCCACCTGCTCCGGATGCAAGTGGTACACCACCTCATACCCCGGCAGCCGCAGCAGATACAGATGCATCAGGTGGTCATGATCCAGCACGAAGTCGTTGGTCTTCCGGCTCTTCAACCACCCCGGATCCTGAATTTTAAGGGTCAACAGATTGTTCGGACTAAGAGCAGCCGTCATCGTCAACGGCTTATAGACATAGTGGGCATAATCATCCGCCTCACCCTTCCACCACACATTCCCAAACCACACCGCCGCTAGCATCAACGCTAGCGTGACTCCCATGGCAATCCAAGCCTTCTTCCGGCTCGCAGGCTTCGCAGTCTCTCCGGCAGGCAACTGTGAATCCCGAGCCGCCGCGCCCACAATCCCGACCACTCCAACCACCAAAAGCAAGCCCAACCCGCCAAGGATCGTCCCCAACCCCGCCTGCATCCCAAGAGTCGAAGAAGAAGTAGCTGGCACCGGAATCGAAAGCACCCCGTCGCCCTTGTCGCCCTTCACCGTAAACCGCACCTGCCACGACCCACTCGCCATGATCCAAAGCGATCCGGTAAAGAACTGCTTATCCCCGGCAGACTGCTTCATCGCATCCGCCACCGGAGGATGCTTGGAGGCTTCGCCCACCAGAGGAATCGGCGCAACCTGAATCCCCGAAACGCCACCCTCCGACCGCACTTCAATTTCGGCCACGCCAGGAATCACCAGCGGCGGCCGCACCGTCACATACAGCTTGTAAGGCCCAGCCTGCCCATCCGCATAAATATCCGGACTGCCCACATGCGCCAGAGCAGCCGCAGGCAACAACCCAACAATCATCGCCAGCAGAACGATCCGAAGCCTAGCGCTGAATGCCACGCATCCACCTTCCCAGCTTGATCCCCAGCCAGGTACTCACTGAAGCAAACAGCATCGCCCACAGCAGCCCGCTCCACAGCGTCCACCCCGTCTCCGGATCGACAAACTTCCGCAGCACGTCAAACGAAGTCGAAGGCTCCGCATACGCAAAGTACGTCGTCCCAAAGAACCGGTTCGCCGCCGCGGGAGTCATCAGAAAATCCGCAAACGGCCACTCCGCCGCCACCAGCGAGAGCACAAACACCGGCCCCGTCGCCAGCGCCACCAGCCACGGCTTCCAGTCCCGAGTCCCGGTCTGCGTTTTCGTCCACAGCAGATCGATCAGGATCGCCGGCACAATCAGCAGAATCGGAAACTTCGGCGGAATAAAGTTCGTGACCTGCTGGTACACCGGCCCCAGCTTCGGCTCCGCATGAAACAGCGGCAGAATCAGGATCGTCCCAATCACGAACACGGTATAGATCGTCGTCGTAATCGTTGACGCCCACCGGTTCCGCGAAGTCGTCCACAGAATCGCAAACATCGTCGGCATCCCCGCCGCCATCCACTGGTACGCATCCGCCTGGTGCAGCACCACATCCCACGTGTGCTCCATGAGGAAGAACATCTGAAACACCACCATCAGCCCGCCCACATACAAGAGCAGCCATTGCAGATGCTTCGCCGTCGTGGCATTCCCCGCGGCATTCGCCCGGTTCATCGCGCCAATCAGCAGAATCAGCGTCCCCACCGAAACCGCAAACACCCCCAGCATCAGCAGCGTATGCGGAGGCGAGATGATCTTCACGTCCAGCCCATACGCGTTGTGCCACCAGTTATCGAAGGGCGCCGACGTCAGCATTGCAATCCCGCCCCAGGAAGCGATAAACGCCCCCAGCGGCGCACGGAAACCGAAGATGTTGACCGAGGAAGCCACCATCGCCGCCGGCTTCCGGAACGTGGTGTTCAGCACCAGGTATCCACAGCAGATCGCCGCCAGCACCCCGCACGCATAAATCGCGATATGAGCCGGCGTCAGAAAGCTGTCCCGCCCAATCGACCGGTGCCACGAAACATCCCAGTGCGCGCCAATCGAGACCGAAGTCACCGCCAGCACCGCACACCATAGGTACCACGGAATCCCCGCGCTCTCCGGCTTGCGAACCGGACCCAAATCCGCTGCATTCCACGTTGTTGCCATCAGGATGTCTCCTCTGTCCCACCATCTTACGTCCCTTTTGATCAACAGACGAGACTGTTGCTTATGGCACATATCCCGAAAGTCACTTGGAAGCCGTTTCTTCACTCGTTTACTATGGTTCGACTCGTTGCAAGGCACGGACCCCGGGCTCAAATTCACATTCTGCATCTGGGCGAATCGACTTACCTGTACGAGACCTGGCAGTACCAAGAGGTTCACGACATTGCAAGCCACATTCGCACCACCTTCGTGGGGACGCCGTCCTCACCTGCTCATCGTTCTCTCTCTTGCTCTCTTCTGCGCAACCGATTGCGTAGCTCAAGCTCAGTTCCAGTCTCAGTCCCAGAAACCCCAACCCGAAGCCACTCTGCAAGGCCCCACCGTTCCCCTGAACGTCGAAGGCGTGAACGGCCAGCTCGCCGACCCCGCCGGGAAACCCATCGCCGGCGCGCAGGTCACGCTTGACTGCCAGGGAGACAGGCAGGTCGCCACCACCGCTGCTGACGGCCACTTCAACCTGCACATCTTCCCCACCGGTACCTGCAACCTCACCATCTCCGTCGGCGAACGCACAGTCGTCTACCCGCACCCCGTGGCCGTGAGCACTCCGAACCCGGCGCTCACCATCACCCTCGCCCCCACCGGCTCCGGTGAAACCGCCATTACCGTGCTCTCCGCGCCCATCCCAGCCCCTGGCGCTCCGAAACAGACGAGTAAAGACCAGCCCAACACCTCCGGCGGCGAACAGCTCTCCAGCGAAGCCGTCAGCAGCCTCCCGCTCAACAAGCGCGACTTCAGCCAGCTCCTTCTCCTCGCAGCCGGCACCAGCACCGACTCCAACGGCGCCACCAACTTCACCGCCCAGTTCGCCATCAACGGCCAGCGCGGCGTAGAAGCCGTCTTCGCCATGGACGGCTCCGACATCAGCGATCCTGAAATGGGCGGCGCCACCTTCTCCAACTTCAACGTGGATGCCGTCGAAGGCATCCAATCCAGCTCCGGCTGGATGCCCGCCGAAATCGGCCGCGGCGCCGCAGGATTCACCAACATCCTCACCCGCTCCGGCTCCAGCGGCTTCCACGGGTCATTCTTCGAGTTCCTCCGGAATTCGTCCCTCGACGCCCGCAACTACTTCGACCACGCCACCCCGCTTACCCCCGGCCGCATCCCGCCATTCCGCCGCAACGAGTTCGGCGGCACTAACGGCGGCCCCATCTTCATCCCCCACATCTACGATGGCCGCGGCAAGAGCTTCTATTTCTTCCAGACCCAGGGATTCCGCCAGGTCCTCGGCACCACCCAGGTCCTGCCCGTTCCCACCGAACAGGAGCGCAACGCCACCGTCGTTGACCCCGCCGGAGTTCTCACCGTCCCCGACGTCGTCACCTACAAGCTAGCCGACAACTCGACCGCGACCGACACGCTCTATGTCCCCATCGCCGCCAGCATGGCGCCCATCCTCGCCCGCTACCCGCTGCCCAACTTGCCCAGCGGAGCCTATGGCGTGCACACCTACGCCACCTCATCCAAGGTTGTCACCAACGCCAACCAGTTCTCCATTCGCCTCGACCACCGCATCACCAGCAAAGACCAGTTCCTGGCCCGCTTCAACTACAACGATCTCAACGGTCCCACCACCAACCCCGACCAGACCGCCATCGACCGCAGCTTCGCCATCACCTATAAAGACCACCAGCGTAACGTCATGGGCTCCTGGACCCACACCAGCTCGCCCAACCTCGTCTTTGAATCGCTCCTTGGCATCACCCGCAGTACCCCCGGCTTTCCGACGGAGAACCACACCGACCCCGCCGTCAAATTCAACGACGCTCTCTTTGAAGCCTTCAACGCACCGGGTGGCTCCGTCATGCAGGCCTACGGCAATCTCTTCCACGCCCGCCAGCTCGTTACCTTGACTCGCCACGCTCACGTCTTCAAGTTCGGCGCGGAAGTGCGCGTCAACCGCGACACCACCTACTTCGGCACCAGCCCCAACGGCGAATACGACTTCGGCGGCGGCTCAGCCTATTCCGCCTACTCGGGAACGATTTACTCCGCCAGCGGTACCCACAACGTCTCCTATGGCAACCTGCTCCCCGACACGCTCTCCGGATTTCTCACCGGCAGCCCTGCAGCCTACACCGTAGCCATCGCACCCCCAGGCGTCTCCGACGGACCCCACACCGGCCCCGCCGCCATCAGCCGCAACGGCTACACCGCCTTTGCCCAGGACACCTGGAAGGTCACCCCGCGCCTCACCCTCGACTACGGCCTTCGCTGGGAGCTCTACACCCCCATCACCGAGCGCGCCAAGCGCACCGGTGGCTTCCTCCGTATCGACGGCAAGCAGCAATACCTGGTCAACCCCCAGCCCGGCTATCAGACCAGCAAGACCGGTTTCGCCCCCCGCGTCCAGGCCACATGGCAGGCCACGCAGAAACTTCAGGTCCACGCCGGCGCAGGCATCACCATCATTCAGCCCAACATCTGGCAGGACAACTTCCTTACCGGCTCCACGCCCTACGCCATCTATCCGCGCCTCGTCTCCGCCCAGAACGCACCGGTCAACTACGGCTTCTCCATCACCGCCGCGCAGCTGCCTCCAATCTACGACGCATCCGGTCACGTCATCGACACCGACCATCCCAAGCAGGTCGCCGCCAACACCATCGTCGACATCGACCGCTACCAGAAGGACCTCGCCGCCCTCAGCAAGAGCGACATTATCAGCGCCCTTAACCTCAGCGGCATCAACCGCCGTTTCACCAACGCCCATCTCTACACCTGGACCGCCGGCTTCGAGCGCCCCATCGGCAAGCTCACTGCCGACGTGAACTACGTAGGCACCACGTCCAACCACCTGCCGCGCATCAGCTTTCCCAACGCCTACCCCTACGCCAGCCCCGGCTTCGCTCCCGACACCGAATTCAACGCCGCCGGCGCCGTCATCGGCGGCCTCGGCGTAGAGAACGTCATCGACGACACCGCCCACTCCAGCTATCACGCCCTGCAGACATCGCTCTCCGGCACCGTCCCCCACGGCGGCCCCGGAATCCAGGCCAGCTACACCTGGGGCAAGTCCATCGACGACACCAGCATCGTCATCGGCGGCACCGGCTCAACCGGCGCAGTCACCCCCGGCTTTTCGCAGGACCCCTACAACACTCATCCCGAAAAAGCCCCCTCCAACTTCGACACCACCCACGGCTTCACCCTCTCGCTCGCTCAAGACCTCCACGGCGAACAGGTAGGCTTCCTACATCCCGTGAGCCGCAAAGTCACACAGGGCTGGGAACTGCTCAGCATCTCGTCCATCAGCTCCGGCGCGCCGTTCACCATCCTCTCCGGCGTCCAGCAAACCGGCTACGGCTCGCAAGGCGCTGACCGCCCCGACCAGATCGGCAAACCGAAACTCTCCACCGCCCGCAAAGTCCGCGAAGACTACTTCGGCCTCGGCGACAATAACAAGTCCTACTTCAACATCCCGGTCAACCTCCCCGACGGCTCCGGTCCCAACCAGGGCCGCTTCGGCGCCCTCGGCCGCAACACCTTCCGCGGCCCCGCCTTCTACAACTTCGACTTCTCCCTCATCAAAGACACTCCCTTCGGTACCCGGAAGTCCGGCGCCGAACTCGTAGACCTCCAGTTCCGGTCAGAGTTCTTCAACATCTTCAACATCGTCAACATGGGCCTGCCCGCCAACACCATCAACGGCTCCGGCTTCGGCGAAATCAGCAAAACAGCCGGCACCAGCCGCCAGATCCAGTTCAGCCTCAAGCTGATCTACTAGTTCTAACCAAAGCCGCTAACTAACTGACTCGCTAACCGCGAAGCTGCTAATTCGCTGTCTCAAGATGCAACATTGAGAGCCAGCCTCCGCGAAAAACTGACCTCCAGCCCTCGACCTGTCTCTTTGAGACGGCTGCACCAAAATGAGTGCAGAGACGTAAACGCTGATTGCGCAACGTCGCGACACGGATTGCGCATCGTTCAGTTCTGGATTGCGCAGTAACGGACGCGGATTGCGCTTCGTACGACAAACACCGCGCAGTGGAGGACATGGGGCAGAGCGCAATTTATTCACTACTCGGGTTGACATTCTACCCAAGCAAGCAGATACTTGGGTCGAATGGCTACCCAAGAGAACATGAACTCGAGCACTAGCCCGACCAACGAAGAGCGAATCGCCCTCATGCAGGGCACGCTCGACCTGCTCATCCTCAAGACGCTCGTCCTCGGCCCATGCCACGGCCAGGGCGTAGCCCGCTCCATCCAACGCCAGTCCGAGGACACCTTTCTCGTCGACCACGGCTCCCTTTACGTCGCCCTCCAGCGGCTCGAAGACAAAGAGTGGATCGCCGCCAAGTGGGGCGTCAGCGATAACAACCGTAAAGCCCGCTTCTACTCCCTCACTGCGAAGGGTCGCGAGCAGCTCGTAGAAAAAACCAGCCAATGGCGCCGACTCACCCGCGCCATGGACCTGATCCTCGAACCCACGGAACCCAGTCCAGAGGAGGCATAACATGTTCAAACGGAAGCGCAGCGCCAAAGACTTCGCCGAAGAAATCAAAGCTCACCTCGAACTCGAAGCCGCCGAACTCGAAGACGAAGGCCTCGACCGGAACGAAGCCCGCCGCCGCGCCCGCGCCACCTTCGGCAGCCTCCCCGCCGCGCACGAGAGCTTTTACCGCAGAGACCGCTGGGCCGCCCTCGACAACCTCATCCGCGACCTCCGCTTCGCCTTCCGCTCACTCCGCCAAAGCCCCGGTTTCGCCCTCACCGCCATCCTCACCCTGGCCCTCGGCATTGGCGCCAACACGGCCGTTTTCAGCGTCATGAACGCAGTCCTGCTCAGCTCGCTTCCCGTCGCCGACCCGGAACGCCTCGTCTGCCTGCAGACCTCCAACCCGCCGCGGAACACCGGCACCGTCGACACCAACGAAACCTTCTCCTACCCCGTCTACGACACGCTGCGTAAGCAGAACTCGCCCCTATCGGCGCTCATCGCCTACGTCCCGCTCTCGACCAACAAGGTTGCCGTCCGCTTCGGCGCCATGCCTGAAGAAGCCGAAGGCGACATGGTCAGCGGCACCTTCTTCTCCGGCCTCGGCGTCAACCTCATCCGCGGCCACGGGTTCACCGCGAAGGATGAGACCGACCACGCGCCGATCGCCGTCCTCAGCTACAACTACTGGAACCGCCGCTTCTCCCGCGATCCCCATGTGCTCGGCAAAACCCTCATCGTCAACGGCGTAACCCTCACCATCGTCGGCGTTGCAGCGGAAGGCTTCGAAGGCGTCGAAGGCGGCAACTCCACGGACTTCTGGATCCCGCTGCAAAACCGCCCCGAGCTGAATGCCTGGGGTAATCCGCTCGATGACGGAAAAAATTATCTCAACAATCCAACCTGGTGGTGCCTCCGGCTGATCGGCCGCCTCGCCCCCGGCCAGAGCAGGACCCAGGCCATCGCACAGCTCCAGCCGCTCTTCCAGCGCGCCGCCTACATCGGCCTCGGCTCTCCCACGCAGGGCGAACAGCCACCCACGCTCAGCCTCGTGGACTCTCACAAATTTGGCACACGGATTGAGCAATACCAGAAGCCGCTGCACATCCTCATGGCCATGGTCGGCCTCGTCCTGCTCATCGCTCTCACCAACGTGGCGATGCTGCTGATGGCCCGCAACCGCACCCGCCAGCGAGAGTTCTCCCTCCGCCAGGCCCTCGGCGCCGGCCGTGGTGAACTCCTCCGCCAGCTCCTCGCGGAAAGCTTTCTGCTGGTCACAACTGGCGGCATTCTCGCCTGGGCCTTTGCCCTGATTGCGACCCGTCTCCTCGCCAATTGGGCGCAGATCGAGGCCAGCCTTGCCCCCGACCGCACCGTCCTGCTCGTCACGCTGGGGGTTCTCGTCCTAGCAGCCCTCGTCTTCGGCCTCGCCCCAATGCGCGTAGCCCTCGCCGGCCGCGCCGAACTCGCTCTCAAAACTTCAGCCGCTACCTCCAACGCCAGCAAGTCCAACACCGCCAAAGCCATCGTCGCCTTGCAGATGGCCCTCTGCGTCGTTTTGCTCGTCGGCGCTGGGCTCCTGCTCCGCACCCTCAGCAACCTGCAGAACACCAACCTCGGCATGCAGGTCGATGGTCTCGTGGTCTTCGGCGTCAAGCCCAACATCCAGGCACTTCCAGAAGGCCGGGCCTTCTACCGCAGGCTTATTGACAACCTCCGCGCCCTGCCAGGCGTCGAATCCGTCACCGTCATGGAAGAGCGCCTCGGTTCCTGGTGGTCCGACAACAGCGACATGATGGTCGACGGCAAACTGCCCGAAGTCGCCAACGGCTCCTCGCGCACCGTTCGCAGCAACATCGCCGGTCCAGACTTCTTCAAGACGCTCGGCATCCCCGTTCTCGCCGGGCGCGACTTCAACGACTCGGACACATCCACCTCGCGGCACGTCGGCATCATCAACCAGCAATTCGCCGACCGCTTCCTCCCCGGCCAGAACCCGCTCGGCCACACCATCGGCCCGGACAACGGTACGTATCAGATGACGATTATCGGCGTCGTCAAAGATCACAAATACCGCAGCATCGACGAAGAGCCCATCCCCATGGCCTGGTACATGTACGCCCAGATCCCCATGACCGGCCCCATGCATGTCGAACTTCGCGTCCACGGCGAACCCCTCGCCATCCTCCCCGCCGCGCAGAAAGCCGTCCAGCAGCTCAATCCCACCCTGCCGCTGCTCCGGCCCATGACCCAGCGCGCTCAGTACGACCTCACGATCTCCAACCAGATACTCTTCGCCCGCCTCGCCGGATTCTTCGGCTTCCTCGCCGTGGTTCTGGTCGCCACCGGTCTCTACGGAACTCTCTCCTACCGCGTCAGCACCCGCACCGCGGAGATCGGCGTCCGCATGGCCGTCGGCGCGCGCCGCAGCCAGGTCGTCTGGATGATCCTCAAGAGCAGCCTCGTCCTCACCGCCGCAGGAGTTGTCTTAGGCATCCCCGCAGCCATGCTCGTAGGGCACGCGCTCACCAGCTCTCTCTACGGCATCGAGCCGCTTGATCCCGCCAGCTATCTGCTCGCCGTCGCCGGAGTCGCCGTGGTCGCTCTCGTCGCCAGCGCCATTCCCGCAGCGCGAGCCGCCAGTATCGACCCCATGCGAGCCCTGCGCACGGAATAGTCCGTCCGGGATGGGCTTTTCGATGGAAGGGCGATTGCTTTTCGGCGATTGCTCTCAGGGCGACCGGTCAGGAGGTTGACCCAGCTGCCAGCAGCGCCTTGATATCCCGCATGGGCGGCTGCCCAAAGAAGCGCCGATATTCGCGGTTAAACTGGCTCGCACTCTCGTAGCCAACCTCAAACGCAGCACTCGCCGCATCCAGCCCCTCGTTCAGCATCCGCTCCCTGGCCACGTGCAAGCGAAGATGCTTCTGATACTGCAGAGGGCTCATCGCCGTCAGCAGGCGAAACTGGTGATGGAGCGTGGAAACCCCCATCCGCGCCATCGCCGCCAGCTCCTCCACGCGAAGAGGCTTGGCGTAGTTCGCCCTTAACCACTCCACCACTTTTGACGTGCGATGACTCTGTTCCCCCAGCGTCGCAATCGCCCGCAGATGCCGTCCCTGCGGACTCCGCAGTATCCGGTAAATCACCTCGCGCAGGATCAGCCCACTCAGAAACCCGGCATCCTGCGGCGTCTCCAGCAGATTGACCAGCCGCAAGCATGCATCCAGCAGTTCAGAGGACGACGTGCCAATCGCCATGCCGCGCGTTTCTACTTCCTGCGCATGCTGCAGAAATTCCTGCTGGCTCAGAATCTCCCGCACCACGGGCATGTCCAGCCGGAATATCAGGCTCAGCATCGGTTCCGACTTCGTCGCCGCCACCACTTGGCTCACCACGGGCAGATCGACAGAGGTCAGCAGAAAGTTCGATGCATTGCAGAGATAATCTGTCTTCCCCAGCGTGATCTGCTTGCGCCCCTGCACGAAGATCACCAGACTAGGCTCGTACGTACACGAAGCGCAGGCCGTGGGGGTGCTTTGCCGGTAGAGCCGCAGACTGGGAATCGCCGTGCTCGTGTCGCCGTCCGAACTCGCAAGATCGGTAATCCTGTGAGCCAGCGCATCCCGCAGAGCTGTGATCCGCTGCGCCTCATGCTCGTCAATTTGGTTCTGTCTGTCTGCCACTGGCTTCGTTCCCTTCGCATTCCAGATTAAATTCGCGTGTATGAAGAAATGCACAAAAATGCGGCAACTGACAGAAATAGGCAAGAGAAAAGCAGGATCGGGATACCGCCGTCTGGTCCTGTTCTCGTACTCTGATTCTCGTGCAGCAGGCTCGTTCGCAGGCCTTTCTGCAAGGAAAGTTGAGACTTCTTATGTACAACGCAAAAGCTTACGCCGTAACCGGCCCTACATCGTCCTTCGCTTCCACTACCATCGCGCGACGTGATCCCTCGGACCACGATGTGCAAATCGAAATCCTGTTCTGCGGCATCTGCCACTCCGATCTCCATCAGGCCCGCAACGAGTGGAAAGAAGTGATGCCCACCGTCTACCCTTGCGTCCCAGGCCACGAGATCGTAGGCCGCGTGACGAAAATTGGCTCGGCTGTCACCAAGTTCAAAGTCGGCGATCTCGCCGCCGTGGGCTGCCTGGTTGACTCCGACGGCACATGCCCCGAGTGCAAAGCTGGCCTCGAACAGTTCTGTCCCAACCCCACCCTCACCTACAACTTCCCCGACAAACACACCGGAGCCGTAACCTACGGCGGCTACTCCGACAGCATCGTGGTTACCGAGCATTTCGTCCTCAAAGTTCCCACCAATCTCGACCTGGCCGGAACCGCGCCGCTCCTCTGCGCAGGAATCACCACCTACTCACCCATGCGTCACTGGGGCGTAACCAAAGGCAAAAAAGTTGGAGTCGTCGGCCTCGGAGGCCTCGGCCACATGGGCGTCAAGTTTGCCCACGCCTTCGGAGCGCAAACCGTCGTCTTCACCACTTCGCCCAGCAAGGTGGAAGATGCCTTCCGCCTCGGTGCCGATGAAGTCGTGATTTCAAAGAACGCCGATGAGATGGCCAAGCATGCCGGCAGCTTCGACTTCATCCTCGACGCCGTCTCTGCCGACCACGACATCAACGCTTACATCCAGCTCCTTCGCCGCGACGGGAATCTGACCCTCGTTGGCGCCCCGGAAAAGCCGCTGGCCGTCGCTGCCTTCGGTCTTCTCTTCGGACGGAAAAGCCTCTCCGGCTCGCCCATCGGCGGCATCGCCGAGACCCAGGAGATGCTTGACTTCTGCGGCGAGCACAACATCACCTCAGACGTCGAAGTCATCCCCATCCAGAAAGTCAACGAAGCCTACGAGCGTCTCCTCAAGTCGGACGTAAAGTACCGCTTCTCCATCGACATGGCCTCACTCAAATCCGAGTAACCAAACAGTCGCGCCTTCCGCAGAAACTCCTGCGGAAGGCGCTAGCCACTCTGCCTGAAAAGTTTTTTCAGATCCGTTGCGTATTATTTATTCGAAAAAGCGCATACTAGAAAACAACACAATCAGAATCTCAAGAGGGTTTTAAAACGAGACGCACAAAAGCGCCCTTAACTCCCTCTTAAGTGTCACAAAACTCAGCGTAACGCTTTTCCTATCAATGGCATGAGGCGATTTGCACTACCCCCCCCCACCCTAGAGCGAAATTCAGGCCGGTTTTGCCTCGATTCGCCTAGAGGCGGCAGATGAGCAGCTCGCGCTCGTAGATCATCTCAGGCGGGAGATGGTCGTGGAGAGCAAGAAAAAGCTCCTCATGATCCATCACTTCATGCTTCCATTGCGCACGATCGACGGTCTGCAGTTCGTCAAACTGCGCTTGCGTGAATGGCAGACCGTCCCAGTGAATATCCTGGTACAGCGGAGTCCACCCGATCGGGGTCTCCTTGCTGAGAGCGCGGCCGCGAACGCGGTCCACGATCCACTTCAGCACGCGCATGTTCTCGGAGAATCCGGGCCAAAGAAATTCGCCAGCAGCGTTCTTCCGGAACCAGTTCACGTGGAAGATGCGCGGCGTCGAGGTCAGGTTCCGCTGCATGCGCAGCCAGTGCCGGAAGTAGTCGCCCATATGGTAGCCGCAGAAGGGCAGCATGGCCATCGGATCGCGGCGCACCTTGCCGACAGCTCCACCAGCCGCAGCGGTTGTCTCCGAACCCATCGTGGCGCCGATGTAGACGCCCGATGACCAGTTGAATGCCTGATAAACCAGCGGCATCGTCGAAGGACGACGCCCACCAAAGATGATCGCCGAAATCGGCACGCCCGCCGGATTTTCCCAGTCCGGATCGATACTCGGACACTGGCTCGCGGGCGCGGTGAAGCGGCCGTTCGGATGCGCTGCAGGTTTGCCGGAGACTTTGCCGATCAGCGGTGTCCAGCGCTCGCCGCGCCAGTCGAGACATTCGGCAGGAGGCTTGTCCGTCATGCCTTCCCACCACACGCCACCGTCCGGAGTGAGCGCGACGTTGGTGAAGATGGTATTGCGAGCCAGGGTGGCCATGGCATTGGGATTGGTCTTAGCGCTCGTCCCCGGCGCAACGCCAAAGAATCCGGCTTCGGGATTGATGGCGCGCAGCTTGCCGGACGCGTCCGGCTTGATCCAGGCAATGTCGTCGCCGACCGTCCAGACTTTCCAGCCCTCGAAGCCCTCCGGCGGGATGAGCATGGCGAAGTTGGTCTTGCCGCAAGCGGACGGAAAGGCTGCCGCGACATAGGTTTTTTCGCCTTTGGGGCTTTCGACGCCGAGGATGAGCATGTGCTCGGCCATCCATCCTTCATCGCGGGCGATGTTCGATGCAATGCGCAGGGCGAAGCACTTCTTGCCCAGCAAAGCATTGCCGCCGTAGCCGGAGCCGTAGCTCCAGATCTCGCGCGTTTCCGGGAAGTGCACGATGTACTTTTCGTCATTGCAGGGCCAGGGAACGTCCTTCTGCCCGGGCGCAAGCGGCGCGCCGACGGAATGCATGCAGGGAACGACGCGCTTGGTGTCCTTATCGATCTCAGCAAAGACCGGAGCACCGATGCGCGCCATGATGCGCATGTTGACGACGGCGTAGGCCGAATCGGTCAGCTGCACGCCGATCTGCGACATGGGCGAGCCAACTGGGCCCATCGAGTAGGGCAGCACATACATCGTCCGCCCGCGCATGGAGCCGCGAAAGAGCGCCTTCAGCCTCTTGCGCATGACGAACGGGTCTTCCCAGTTGTTGGTCGGACCGGCGTTGTCTTTGGAGAGCGAGCAGATGAAGGTACGGTCCTCCACGCGGGCCACATCGTTGGGCGCGGAACGGGCGTAGAAGCAGCCGGGCCACAGCTTTTCGTCCAGGCGCAGAAATGTCCCGCCGTCGACCAGTTGCTGACAGAGCAGGTCGTATTCTTCCTGGCTGCCGTCGATCCAGTGGATATTGTCGGGCTGAGTAAGGTCAGCCATCTTTTCAACCCAGCGGATCAGATGCTTATTGGTCGTGGGGGGCGCTGCGACGGTGTGGCTGTTCATAAGGAATAAGCTTTCAGGGAATAAAAATCCCGCGCGCTAACGGGAGTAGCGCGGATGGCCGATTCACATCCTGGAATAAAGTCGCGAAGCTCAGCTCAGACGGTCCGAGGGCGGCCTGGGGCTGGTTTGGGTTTCGGTTTTGGAGCTTTCTTCGTTTCGCGCTTTGGTGCGTCTTTGCTTCCCATGCGAGTATTTTACAGAAGGAATCACAGGGAATGCGTGATCGCGTTCGCTGGACAATCCATATCGCGTGGAATACGCTCGCTACAGCGGTCATTATGGTCATAATGATCATGGGGGTAGGCAATGATTACCGAAGTCAGCGCAGTCAAATTCCGCCAGAATCTGGGCGAAATGCTCAATCAGGTTCAATATCGCAAAGATTCAGTCGTCGTGACCAAGGATGGGAAGGCTGTCGCAGTCCTGATCGACGCCGAGCAATTCGAGCGCATTCGCCGTATGCGGGACCGCTTCGACGAAATCCGAGGAAAAATTGCTGAGGATTTTCGGGATGTTCCAGAAGAAGAGGGAATGGCGATGATTGAGGCAGCCGTCCGGGAAGCTCGCGGGAAGAAGTAGTGGCCGACATACGGGTGGTGCTGGATGCGAACGTCCTCGTCTCCGGGTTGGCTTACCCAACCGGCATTCCAGGGCAAGTCGTGGATGCTTGGCTGACAGGCAGTCTGTCTGTGGCGCTTTCGCACTACATTTTGGACGAAATGGTGCGCGTTTTGCTAAGAGTGCCTGCCAATCGGCGAACCCAGCAGGAAATCCGGGAGCTTGCCGAGAGTTTCCTGGGTTTGGCGCAGATGGTCGTGCCGGATTCGGAGATCGAGCCTGCCCTGCGCGACCCGAAGGATCAACTGGTGCTAGGAACTTTGCGGGCTTCGAGAGCGGATTATCTGATTACAGGTGACAAAGATCTTTTGGCTTTGAGCGAAAAGTATCCTGTCGTAACGCCAGCGGCATTTTGGGCGAAGCACGGTTGATGACGCTTTGACCGGACGGCGTTAAAGTTCAGATGCTTGTCGCTTGTTACGAGTGCCGAGAATGCTTAGGCTTTGATCGCTTACTTGTGATGTATTTGTTTATCCACTTCGCTGGTGGTAGGAAAGCCAACAGAACCAGTAGAGCACCCACTCCGAAACCACCCCAGGCGTAAGTGGTCTGGCGGTAGGTCGCGTTATCAAAAACAAACTTACCTGCCAGCAGATAAGAATAGGATTGGAAGCCTGCCAGCAATCCACAGACGATCAGTAACACCCGCGCTTGCCAAGGCATATTGACTTGCCCTCAGGATATTGATTTCCAGGAAGGACGCCGAAATCCTAGGTGGATTTCGGCGTTGAGTCACTTTGAAAGCCCAATAAACTACACTTTGGCGGGAACGAGATTGCCAAGCCGCTCCTGCAGCAGTTCATCGCCGCGTGAGAGCAGCTCGCTGACCGGCAGCTTACCCGCATCGACATCGGCGAGGATTGCTTTCTGGGCCACGTACTCCTTGTTGACGATGCCAGCCTTCGACTGCAGCATGCGCCATGCCTTGCGGCGCTCGACGCAGAACAGGACAAGCTGGCGAGAGAGCGCCATGTAGGTTGGCTCCGCACCTTCTTTCGCCGGGGCAATCTTGATGTAGACGCCGAAGTCGGGAATGAACGAGCGGTGGTCGGGAACGAGGTAACGCCGGTAGACCGCATCCTGCTGCGTGATGCGCACCAGCATGTTGTCGAGCGAAATCAGCTTGGGCAGCGCATCCTTCTTCACCTTTTTGAGGTGGTTGCGGAAGCGGGCTTCTGTCGTGCACCAGTGTGCGACGGTGTAGCGGTTGACTTCGCCGGTGACCTTGTCCTTGGTGGAGTACCAGTCCATGTCCGGCATCGGGTTGCCCTTGACATCGATCGCTTCCTGGTAGGTTTCGCCGAGGCGCGGGTTGAAGATGAACTCCGGCACGCCGCGGGAGTCGCGCACGCGCTGGGCCTGGGTGAGCGCCATGTCATCGGCCACGCCGTGTTCCGGCTGGCAGGTGGTGAAGGACTGGATGAACGCCGTACCGCGATATTCGAGGCCGTCGAGAATGGCGCGGTACATCTTCGGAGCATTGGCCATGGAGATCTGCGCAACGAAGGGCGATCCGTGACCGGCAAGGAAGGTTTCCGCGACCGTCTTCTTCTCGTTGTTCTTGCCCTGCGTGGCTGCGCCGAAGACGTTCATGTCGTTGCCGCCCAGCATCGGCGTGGAGTCGGAGTTCTGACCGCCGGTGTTGGAGTAGACCTGCGTATCGAGCATGAGGACTTTAACGTTGGGCCGGTTCTGCAGGATGACCTTGGAGGTGTTCTGGTAGCCAATGTCGCCGATGCCGCCGTCGCCGCCGACCACCCAGACCTTGGGCAGTTCGACGATTTCCTGGTCGGTCATGGTGGCGTCGGTGAAGTGGGTGAACTCGTAGTATTCACGCGGGGTGATGACGTTCTCGTCGCGGGTGAGGATCATGTCGGCTAGACGCTCTGGGATGACGGAGCGGCGCGCGTGATCCACGATAAAGCTCTCGCCCATGAGCCAGCCGACGGTGACGCCGTCCTGGAAGAGCGAGTTCATCCACGGATAGGGATGCGGGTTGTTCGGAGCAGTGGAGCCGTAGACCGTGTTGCAGCCGGTGTGCGCGGCCATGGCCATGACGGACATGCCGTTGGCCAGGCGGCCATCGATGGGCTGCAGGCTCTTGTGATTGAAGGCCTCGGTGAGCAGGATGGCTGCGAGGGCTTCAATGATCTGCTGGTCGGTAATGGGACCGTTGGCTGCCTCATACTGGGCGATGCGGGACTTGGTGTCCTCGACCTGCTCGCCGCCGAGATTGAGGATGAGGTGCGCGGTGAGCTGCTTGAGGAGCGCGTACTCTTCCGGATTGCGTTCCGCGAGTGCTGCGAGACGGGCTGCGCCGTTCTTCTCGAGCTCGCCGGCCTTGGCCAGGAAGCGGTCGCTCTTGGCGTGGTAGACGGGGCGCATGTAAGCCTCGGTGACCGCGGCGATAGCGCGGAGTACGGACTTTTCGCCGCAGCCGGCGCAGGCTCCGTCGCCGGAGACGAGCGCGTCGTAGTTGCTTCGCACCATGAGCAGATTGCGCAGGGTGGCGGTCTTCGATTCCGCCGGGTTGGCGGCGTTGAAGAGGCCGAGGAACTTTTGCGGGGTGTCTGGGAGCAGGTCGAGGAAGGCGGTGCCGGTTTCGTGCTCGGCGTTGACCTCTTCGGTTTCAGCGACCATGCGGAGGGCGTCGTGATCGCCGCAGGCGGTGACGCAGGCAGCGCAGCCCTTGCAGAGATCGCTGACGAAGATGGAGAAGACGCCGCCGGAACCGGGCTTCTTGCGCTCCGGCGAAGAGAAGATCGCGTTGACCTTGGTGTAGGCCAACGGAACCTTGGCGATGATGCTGGTGAACTGGGCTAGAGCCGTGTCGGAGATGCCCTCGATCTGTTCTGTGACGGTCTTGAGGATCTCCGGCATGGGAGTGGAAAGCTTCTTGGCGACAGCTTCGTTCATCATGACGCGGGCACGGGAGTCGATCTCGCCGACCTTGGAGAGCATGAGGGCGCGGTCGCCGAAGTCGGAGACGTAGCGCGAGATGGCGGTGCGGAGGACGGTTTCAAGCTCCTGCGAGGTGTTGGGCAGAGCCGTATCCGGGCAGGCTGCAATGCACTCCATGCACTGGGTGCAGTTCTCGGGGATGTAGAGCGGGGTTTCGCGGCGGGCGACGTACTTCGAAGCGGTGTCGCCGGTGGCGGCGGCGATCATGCCGAGCGCGGAGAGCGGTGTGGCGGGCTGATCGTAGCCGTAGTTGGAGCGGAACTCGCGATCGAAGGTTTCGAGCAGATTGATCGGAGCACGCTCGGCCTGGCCTGTGGGTAGGGCGTGCGAACGGCAACCCGTGCCACAGCTTGCGGCTGCGCCTGCCGGGACTTCTTCGAGGATGGGCAAGAGAGCCGCGCCGCGGAGGCTGGAACGATCGGGAGCCGTGAGCTCACCGATGTTGATTTCGGTGACCATCTCGAAGCCCTTGGTCATGACTTCCATGTTCGATTGCACGACGGCGTCGCCGAGTTTGCCGAACTTCTTGACGTACTGCTTGAAGACGACTTCGCGATACTTCTCCTGCGAGATACCGAACTCTTCGAGCAGGGGCGAGACGGCAAAGAAGGCTCCCAGGAAGGCGTTGCCCTGCATACGAAGCTGCAGGTCGGCGCGGTCTGTGGCGTTCTTGGCGATCTTGAATCCGGGCAGGGTGAAGACGCGAATCTTGTTGTCGACGATCTGCTTGCGGGCCCACTGCGGGAGGCGTTCCCAGGCCTGTTCGCCGGTCTCTTCGGATTCCCAGACGAGCGAGCCGCCGGGGGCCATGCCATCCAGCGGATTGGTGTGGGTGAAGGCCTTCGGATCGCAACAGAGAACGACGTTGACGTGGCGCAGGTCGCAGTTGACGCGGATACGATCTTTGGCGGCGACCATGAAGTAGCTGGTGGGTGCGCCCTTCTTTTCGGAACCGTACTTGGGGTTGGCGCTGACGTGGATGACTTCCTTGGGGTTGCCGAGATCGTCGAGCAGGCCGTCGCGCTCGAAGAGGGTGTCGTTCAAGTCGCCGAGGATGGCGCCGAGATTCTTGCCGGTGGTAATGGCGCCCCAGCCGCCGATCGAGTGGAAGCGGACGGCAACTGCGCCGTCTGGAAGCAGGGAAGGCGTCTCGTTCGACGTGACCTGGTAGGGATGATCGATGCCGAGGACGATGAAGGATGCGCCGTCGGCTGCAGTCTTGCCGTCCTTGCGCGCCGTGCCCATGGTGGCGTATTCGAAGGCGGCGATGATGTGTTCGGGGCGGAAGTCGCGCGATCCGAGACCGTAGGTGCCGGAGTAGATCTTCGGCATCTCGGAGGCTTCAATCGACGGGACGGTGTTGTAGGCCGGCTCAGGAGCGTAGAGCATTGCGCCCTGCATTGCCTTGTTCAGCGCGGTGCGGATATCGCGGCCGAGCGGGTTGTCGCCGGACATGCCTTCGTCGGTGCGCTCGAGGATGATGACGTTCTTCTTGCCCTTGAGCGCCTTGACGATGGCGGCTTCGGGGAAGGGGCGGATGACGTTGACGTGGATGGAGCCAACGTTGGAACCGCGAGTCTCGCGGAGGTAGTCGACTGCGGCTTCGATGTTTTCCGCGGCGGAGCCGAGTGATACGAAAACTGTCTCGGCGTCATCGCATTTGTACTCGGAGAGCAGGCCGTAGTAGCGGCCGGTCAGGTCGCCGAAAGCCTTGTACGACTCTTCGAGCATTTCGAGGATGGGCTCGATGAAGTTGTTACGCCGGGCGAGGATGCCCTGCATGTAGTGTTCCTGATTTTGCACGGGGCCGAGCAGCAGCGGATTGGCCAGATCGATCATGGCGGGAACTCGGCGGCGCTTGGGTCCGAAGAGGGTACGCTGTGCTTCCGTGGGGGTGTCGATGATGTCTTCGGAGGAGCCGAGGAACTCGCGGATCAGGTCGGACTCGTGCTTATAGAAGGTGCGCTCGAGGTGCGAGGTCAGGAAGCCGTCCATGATGTTCATGCCCGGCGTAAGGCTGAGTTCGGTCACGCGGCGGAGGATGAGCGCCTGGTCGGCGGTCTGCTGCGAGTCCTTGCCGAAAACCATGATCCAGCCGGTGTCGAGCGCGCCATATATATCGTCGTGGCCGCAGTGGACGTTGAGGGCGTGCTTGGTCAGCGCGCGGGCGCCGACTTCGAGGACCATGGTGGAGCACTTGCCCGGCGCGTGGTAGTACTGCTCGACGCCGTAGACGATGCCCTGGCCGCTGGTGAAGTTGACGACGCGCTTGCCGCAGACGGAGTGTGCGATGGCGCCGCCCTGGGCCGCGTGCTCGCCCTCGGTCTCAATGGCGATTGTGTTGTGGCCAAAGACGTTCAGGTTGCCTTCGGCATAGGCCTGCTGGAAGAGTTCGCCGCCCTCGGTCGAGGGAGTGATCGGGTAGAAGACGCCGGCGTCGGCGATGCGGGTTTCGGTGTGGTACGCAATGAGTTGATTGCCGTTGGCGGTAATGCGAATACCGGGATACTTAGCCTTGGTTGCCATTGTTTTCTCCACTGCGTACTGAAATTCGTGCTTTGCGTAGCTTGTGCCTGTCGAGCCAAGTCAGGTGGAAGCATCGACGGGTCATTGACTCACGACCGTCTTGATTCATACTGCGATGCCCATCCCTGATCGGTATGGTCAGAGTTTCGCGAATAACCGCCCTGGCTATCCTCCATTAGGACCTGACCAGCGTGGTATCTCCAACGTGCCGGGGCGACAGAACGAGATCGTACAAGATTGTACGGCCCGGAGAGAAGCAGCCGCAAACCGGGCGTGTTACCTGTTGGGATTGCGGCTGGCGTTCCCGGCAACGGATTGCATCGAATAGAGTCAGAGGAAGTCATGGTCCTTCGTTTCAACTCGCATGTTACGCGTAGCCTGGCCGCTCTGCTCCTGCTAGGCATAGCTCTCGGCGCCTCTCATGGATGGGCTCAGCCGGTCCAGCATCCGCCTGTATCTGGATTGTTTGCAACGCCGCTGGCTGCCTCGGCGGTCGATAACGCATCACTGGCGGAATGGGTGGATGGCGCTGAACGGCCATTTGCGAATGGAGCGGCGCTTCGCCAGCTTCTTTGGACACAGGTACCTCCTTCGGGCGGTGCGCCACTGCTCTTCGGAGCAGGATCGCAGCCGGGTGTCCGGCATTTACGGATTGGATTTACTGTGCCGGAGCCGGTTGGGTCGGTGCTGGTGCGCGGAGGCGACCAGTTAAGTGTGCTGCGCGCTGGGGCTTCCTATCCCGGAAACATGGCCGATGAGACGCAGTGGATTCCCGCGCAACGGTTGATAAAGGGGCAGTCTTCCTCAGAAGGGGTCGACAGCAATGGGTATGCTCTCTGGATTTTGCCTGCGGGGACAACGACGCGGGCTCTTCGCTTTACACATACAGCAGCCGCTACGGACGCGACGTACACCGGTTCCCTGCTCGGTGTGTATTTGCTGTCTGCCCGTTTGGCAAATCTTGCCCCGCTGGCATCGGTTTCCGTGAGCGCGAATACGAAAGCGGCGAGTTTACTCGTTGACGAGCAATACAACGGCTGGCTGGCGTGGGACAACGGTCCCATTTTTGCTCATGCCGTAACGCCGGCCACTCCGGAGACGATTCTTCTCACATGGCCGAAGCCGGTGGCATTGAGCGGATTGGCGGCGCTGTGGGCAGGATTCAACGGGGCGGATGTTCAGGTGCTTGCGGGTGCGGAAAGCGGCGATCCGCAGAGTGCGCCTGAGAGTGCGTGGCAAGCTATCAGTCCGGCGAACGCGCCGTCAGGGACTCCATCGTGGTCGCTCCGCAATCAGTATCCGCGTGCTCTGGGTGTGGACTGGTTCGATTTCGGCAAGACGGTTACGACGCGCGCGATCCGGATTAAGATCACGCAGATCACGGACGAGTCGCGCCATCCGCACCTGGTGGGGAAGACGAAAAACGGCAACCGCGTTTGGCTGGGCGAGTTGATGGCATTGTCGCCGCTCGGCTCAGGCGCGCTGCAGGCGATGGCTTTGCCGACAAGCACTGACGTCGCTCCGAAGCCGCCGATCCCGGTGCATTTCAAGCTGGATACGCCTGGATACGTATCGCTGGTGATCGAGGATGCCGCGGGCAATCGCGTACGGAACCTGATTTCGGACACATGGTTTGAGGCGGGCGCGAATACTGTCTGGTGGGATGGCACGGATGACCTGGGCCGCAATCGGGATGCCGCGGCGCATGGCGTGTATCTGATACCGACACACTTCGTTGCGCCCGGTTCGTACCGGGTGCGCGGCCTGGTACACGGCGCCGTCGATCTGCACTATGAGTTTTCGGTCTATAACTCCGGCAATCCACCATGGGAAACCCTGGATGGCAAGGGCGGCTGGCTGACCAATCACACCCCACCTTCGAGTGCGCTGTATGTACCCGCAGAGAAGGCGCCAGGCGGCAAGCCTCTGGTCTATCTGGGGAGCTATGTGAGCGAAGGCGGAGCGGGGCTCGCCTGGGTTGATCTCGACGGCAACAAGCAGGGAGGGCGAGGATGGATCGGCGGCAGCTGGACGGCTGCTCCTTACCTTGCTCGCGACGCCGGGAGCCGTGCAAACGCCAATACCTATGCCTACGTTGGCTCAGCATGGAGCGACGATGCCAAGAGCCAATCGAGACCCGTAGGAGTAATCCGGTTGACGGCTCTCACTACAGGTGGAGATAAGGCGGCGTTGAACTATGATTTCGATCCCGGGGACAAGCTCGATTACGGTACAAACGGCAAGCCGATCTGGGGGAATCAGATGGGTGGGCTTGCGGTTCTGAACAATGTCCTGGTGGTGAGTCTCTCGCGCCTGGGGCAGTTGCTTTTCTCCGACGCTTCGACGGGCAAGGTGATTGGACTTGCACCCGTCGACAACCCGCGTGGAATAGTCTTCGACTCGCAGGGCAGGTTGCTGGTGTTGTCGGGTCAGAAGCTGCTTCGCTATGCAGTGCAACCGCAGTCGGCGCTATTGACCAATCCTTCGCCTCTCGTAACGCAGGGTCTTGAAGATCCGGTGGGTATCGCAATCGATGGGCAGGGCAATCTCTATGTCAGCGATCGCGGCGCCTCGAACCAGATCAAAGTCTTCTCGCCCGAGGGCAGATTTCTTCATACCATTGGACGTGCAGGCCCGTTGGCGGCAGGACCCTATGACGCGATGCACATGGATAATCCCAGAGGCATTACGATCGACAGCAATCAGCATCTCTGGGTGACTGAAGAAGACTTCCAGCCCAAGCGCGTGAGCGTGTGGACGCTTGACGGCAAGCTGGTGAAGGCCTTCTATGGCCCGAGTGAGTACGGTGGCGGAGGTTCGATCGATCCCCAGGACAAGACGAAGTTTTATTACCACGCCATGGAGTTCAAGCTGGACTGGAAGAGCGGTACGAACAGCCTTACCTCCGTTTTGTACCGCGCGGACAAAGATCCATTACAGCTTCCTTCTACCAGTACGCCTGGCACGGCGTTCTACACGAATGGCCATCGCTACTTCACCGACGCTTACCTGGGCTACGCGACGAATGGAGTAGGGGTTGCTGTGGTCTATCTTGATCGCGGCGGGGTGATCCGGCCCGTTGCCGCGTTTGGCAAAGCCAACGACTGGAGTTTACTGAGGACGGATCCCATTCGGGGTTTGTGGCCGCAAGGGACTGATCCTCTGAGCCGGGATCCGAATAAGACGGCACTCTTCACGTGGTCAGATACAAACGGAAACGGCAAACTGGACGCCGATGAAGTCTCGTTTGTGAAGGGACTGCCTGTTGCGGTGACCATGAGCCCGGATACTGCGCATCCGAGCCTGGATATGTATGTATCCGACTTTGAAGGAAAAGCTTTGCGGTTTCCTCCTGTCAAAGTGAGCGCTGACGGCGTGCCCATCTACGATCTGCACCACAGTGACGTGATTGCAGACGGTGCGCAGAAACCAAGCTCCGATGGCGGCGGCCAGCTCCTGGTTGAGCCGCAGGAAACCGTTTCTACAACTGCACTGCTGCCATTTGCACAGGACGGCGTTGGTGGTGTGGATGCAGCGAATCATCGATGGAGTTATCCGAGTCTTTGGCCCGGACTGCATGCTTCGCACAGTGCCCCTGTTCCGAGTCAACCAGGGGAATTGATTGGTACGACGAGGTTGCTTGGCGGCTTTGTTCATCCCAGGGGCGGAGAGTCAGGGTCGCTCTGGGGCATCAATGGAAACTCCGGCGACATTTATCTGTTTACAGGCGATGGACTATATGTGACTCAGCTTTTTCAGGACACTCGCAAAGGTGTTCCGTGGAGCATGCCGCAGGCTATACGCGGTATGGTACTGAATAATGTGTCACTGCATGACGAGAATTTCTTCCCTACGCTGAATCAGACTCCTGACGGGAACATCTATGTCGTCGACGGTTCGCGGACAAGTATCGTTCGAGTGGATGGTCTGGATTCCGTGAAACGCATTCCTGCAGCGCCGCTTGAGGTCACGCGGCAGAATCTGGACGCAGCGCAGGCGTTCCTCAATCAAAGGGAGCTTCAACGTCAACGATCGACCGGGCCTCAAAGCCTCAAGGTGACGATAGCCAGGACTACGCCGCTGGCTCTGAAAGATCTAGCCTCGTCGCTGAGCGCTGCCGACTGGGCAACGATCGACAGCCGGATTACAAAGGTAGGATGGGCGGATAAGCCTGATGTTGTCGATGCCGCCATCCTGGTTGGCGGTGGACGGTTATATGCGGCCTTCCGCACCAGCGACCCTAACCTTCTTCAGAATGCGGGAACGATTGCCAATGCTCCGTTCAAGACCGGAGGTGCGTTGGACCTGATGATTGGCACCAATGCGTCTGCCGATCCGAAACGCGCGAAGCCTGTCGCGGGCGATGTACGACTGCTCGTCTACCTTGTCAATGGCAAGCCTCGCGCGACTCTCTATCGCGCTGTAGTTCCGGGGACGACGTCTCCCGTTCCGTTTTCATCGCCGGTCCGTACCATCACGATTGATAAGGTTGAGGACGTCAGTAGTGTCGTTGAACTCAGTGCGGTCAATGGCGTCTATGCTCTTTCCATTCCTTTGGAAACGCTCGGTCTAAGGCCTCAAGCGGGACAGACGGTCCGTGCAGATATCGGTATTCTTCGAGGCAGCGGTGTACAGACCTTGCAACGCGTCTACTGGAGTAACAAGGCGACAGGCATTACAGCTGACGTTCCGAGTGAAGCTGAGCTGACCCCTAATTTGTGGGGAGATTGGATATTTCAATCTCAACGCTAAGTGGGTTTCCGAAAGATCATGGAATGTTGGCGATTGGCTTGGACCATGAGCTTTTTTGGCCAGCTATATCCTTGAATGTCCCCTAGGATAGCGAATGGCGGTAAAGGTGAATTTCGCTAAGGGCTAATCAACCTGCCGAATTTGCTTTCAGGCCAAATGTACTGATGAGTCGAGGAGTCTGTGGCAATGTCGAGTACGAGCACCCAGCCAGCAGCTCCACCTGAACCCTCCAGACCCAATCCAATCTTCAGTTCTATTGAGTGGCTGGGAGACTTTGGAAGCTTTGTGTGGCGCGTGGCGGGCGCTGCGGTAGCTCCTCCGTTTGAGGTCAAAGAGTTTGTTCGGCAACTGGACGAGGTAGGAGCAAAATCTCTCCCTCTGGTTGCGTTGGCTGGTTCAGCTATCGGTGTGGTGCTCGCTCTGGAAGCCCGTTACAGCCTTGTGCGCTTCGGTGCCAAGTCTCTACTGCCGACCACGATCGTTTTCGCTGTGGTGACCGAGATGAGCCCAATTATTACGGGGCTTGTTGTCAGCGGCCGCGTCGGTGCAGGTATCGGCGCCGAGCTGGCTGCGATGAAGGTGACCGAGCAGATCGATGCGATTGAAGCTTCTGCGGTCGACCCTTACAAGCTTCTGGCCGCCACTCGCATTGCTGCATGCATGGTTGTGCTGCCGCTACTGACGCTTGTAGCTTCCTTTTGCGGTGTTTTTATGGGTTGGGTTACAGCGACGATTAGTGAGCCGATTTCGCTCTTGCACTTCGTGAATTCCGGTTTCAAGGGAGCGGGCTTCAAGGACTTCTTACCGCCAACTTTCAAGACTGCTGTGTATGGGCTAATTATCGGATCGATTGCTTCCTATCAAGGTATGCGCGCCAAGGGAGGTGCGGCTGGCGTTGGCAATGCGGCGACCACGTCAGTCGTGCTCGCTTCTCTGGGTGTCATCCTCGCCGATGTTGTGTTGGTGAAGGCCATCCAGGTGTTGTTTCAATAAGTTTTTGCGCTAGTCAGGAAGGGCCATGATGTTCGCAAGTTCAGAAAAGACGGCCAGCACAGCTACCGCCCACGGTTCCGGGCCTGCTATCGACATCCAGAAGGTGACGAAGTCCTTCGGTCCGCAGCGCGTGCTGGATGGCGTTTCCTTTCAGGTACGCCGCGGCGAGACCCTTGCGGTGCTGGGGCGAAGCGGCACGGGCAAGAGTGTATTGCTGCGCATCATTGTTGGGTTGCAGGCACCGGATACGGGTGCTGCGGTGATTCTGAACACAAACATGTCGGATGCGCCAGCTGCTGAAATCAGTAAAGTGCGGCGCCAGATGGGGTTTCTCTTCCAGCATGCAGCGCTGTATGACTCGCTCACCATTGAGGAGAACGTAGCATTTCCCATGGTGCACCACCGCTCGGATATGACGGATGCAGACAGGCGGGACCGCGTGCAACAGCTACTGCAGGAAGTAGGCCTGGATGGTCACGGTAAGAAAATGCCGGCGAACATCTCAGGAGGCATGCAGAAACGCGCCGGATTGGCCCGTGCGCTCGCGCTTGATCCGGTGATCCTGCTCCTCGATGAGCCGACCGCGGGCCTTGATCCCATCAGCTCCGGAGAGATCGATGAGCTGATAATCAAATTGCAAAAAGAACATCAGCTCGCGTCGATCGTGGTTACACACGATATGGTGAGCGCGAAGACAATCGCAACGCGCATCGCGCTTATGAACAAGGGCAGGGTCGTCATCGAAGGAACATTCGAAGACCTGCAACGGAGCGACGAGACGTTTGTGTCGCAGTTTCTGCATCGCGATTTCTAGGAGCCACTATGTCACGTTCGGCGCGCCTTGGCGCTTTCATTTTCGGTACGCTTGTCATCCTTGCCCTGGGCATTTTTATTATCGGGGGCAAGGAGTATCTCTTCACGTCAACGTTCCAGTTGAAGACGGGCTTCAATGATGTGGCTGGTCTGAATGTGGGAGCGGACGTGCTTGTTGGTGGTGTGCACAGTGGCACTGTCAAGGCGATCGTGCTGCCCAGCAAGTCGGGGGATCAGATTTCTGTGGTGCTCGAAATGGATAAGGCGACCCAGCATATTCTCAAGCAGGACTCAGTCGCATCCATTCAGACAGAAGGGCTTCTAGGGAATCAGTATGTTGCTGTATCGTTTGGCTCCGCGGATAAGCCGGAACTGAAGAACGGCGATACGATTGCCAGTCTTCCTCCGCTGGAAATGGCAGCTTTGCTGGACAAGGCGAATGGCTTGCTGGCATCCGGGCAGACAGCGATGGATAACGTGACGCAGCTGACTGACCACCTTAAGTCAGTGACTGCGAAGGTGGACGACGGTAAAGGCACGGTGGGCGCTCTTGTCAACGACCGGCAAGTGTACGACAACCTGAATCAAACCGTAGTAACGCTGAATCAGACGGCTGCCAGCGCGAAAACGACCATTACAGCTGCTCAGGCAGGCGTCGTTGATTTCAGAGACAACATGGACGCGTTAAAGCATAATTTCCTGCTGCGCGGATACTTCAAAGATCGTGGCTATGAGGATTCGAGCGACCTAGGCAAGGATGAGATTAGCGGGCTTCCGCAGGCAACTGCGGCGAAGGAATTTGATTTCCAGGCGAAGAAACTTTTTGATAAGCAGTCTACAGCGAAGCTGAAGGGGCAGAAAGCTCTCAATGCGGCTGGCGAATACCTTGCAGGGAACGATTTCGGAGTTGCTGTCATCGAAGTATCGACTGGGTCTACTGGTAACTCCGACGACAGTGTGACACTGTCTCAGGCGCGCGCACTGGTGGTGCGGGACTATATCGTGCAGCACTATGGATTCGACGATACCAAGTTGAAGACGGTGGCTCTCGGAAAACAGACTTCGGATAATCCGAAGGAGAACTCGAAGGATGATTGGGGGGCGGTTCGTATCCTGATCTACCCCGAGGGGACAGACATCCCTGCGGCCAAGTCGCCTGCTACGAATGCCCCTGCGGCCAAGAATCCGGCCGCTTCGAACTGAGTGCGATCGTTGTCCGAGGGGTGATACGCTGGTTGCGCATCACATGGTTGCGCTCCACCTGTCAGATAATTCCACGGTATCTCGGATGCTGTGACAACAGATAAGCAATAGTCTGCATCTGACAGGAAGAACTACCATAAACGGTCGCGCTGCACGGGTAGTGCGGCCACAAATGAATCTATTAGGAGACGACCCATGCTGCATTTACACATGCTGGCGAATACTTTTGCTTTCGCCCCTGTCCTTGCTACGTCCGGCCCTGGTGTAGCGTTGGTTCCGGTTGTTGTGACGCTTATCGTGATTGGCGTTCTGCTTTGGCTCATCAACCGCTTCATCCCGATGCAGGGAACAATCAAGTCTATTCTTAATGCTGTCGTCGTGATCTGCGTTGTGCTCTGGCTTCTGAATGTTTTTGGGTTGCTGACAACGCTTACGAACTATCGCATCAGCCGTTAACAGATATCCATTACAAAGGGCAGGCGCGGAATCCGCGCCTGCCCTTTGTGGCGATAGCTGGCTTCAGTCAGCTTCGTACTGTTTAGCTTCCAGCTCAGCCCAACGGGCGTAGAGAGTGTCAACAGCATTCTGTGCTGCCTCCACTTCGGCAAGAGCTGCCTGCAGCTTTGCGGCATCGATGACTACTTCCTGCGAATTCAGAATGGCCTGCTTTGCGGCGAGTAGTTCTTCGCCAGCAGCGATTCGGCTCTCAATCGTTGCATAGTCGCGCGCGTCCAGGTAGCCGAGCTTTTTCTTGCCCGGCGACGGAGCATCCTGGTCTGCGTTCGCGGGCTGACCAGCAACGGCAGCGCGGGAAGAAGCGCTGCTGGCTTTCAACGCGCTCTGCTTCTGCTTTGCCTGCCACTGCTCCCACTGCGCGTAGTCCGCAAATCGCTCAGCATTACCCATGCCATCCAGCCCGAGAACAACATTCGAGATGCGGTCCAGCATGTAGCGATCATGGGTTACGAGAACAAGTGCGCCGGTGTATTCCAGCAGACTCTCTTCGAGAATCTCCAGCGTCGGAATATCGAGGTCGTTGGTAGGCTCGTCCAGCAGCAGGAGATCAGCTGGCTGCAGCATCAGGTTAGCGATCAGCACGCGAGCGCGTTCGCCGCCGCTGAGCCGCTCCACTGGCTGGTTTAACTGCTCTCCGGTGAAGAGAAAACGCGATGCCCACGATGCGACGTGGATGACGCGATCCTGATAGATGACCGAATCGCTCTCAGGCGCAAGCGCGCGACGCAACGTGACTTTCTCATTCAACACGCGCGTCTGATCGAAATAGACGATGCGTAGCATATTGGCGAGCTTGATCTCGCCTGCGTTTGGTTCGGTCTGGCCGAGGAGAAGGCGCAGCAGCGTCGTCTTGCCGCTGCCATTTGGACCGACCAGGCCAAGACGCATCCCTGCGGTCACATTAAAGGTGAGGCCGTTGAGGAGCGTGCGTTCGCCAATGCTGTATTGGACATCTTTCAACTCGACGAGCCGCTTGGTCTGGCGCTCCGTCGCGGAGAAGTCGATTCCGGCGCTCGATACCTGTGCGCGGCCCTTCATTTCTTTCAACTCGCCGATCAGCTCGTTGGCGCTGCCAATGCGCGCTTTGCTTTTGGTCGTACGTGCCTTGGGTCCGCGGCGCAGCCACTCCATCTCGCGCTTAACGCGGTTCTCGAGCGATTCCTGGCGCTTAGCCTGGGATTCGAGGAACTCTTCCTTCTTCTCCAGGAACTCGCTGTAGTTGCCATGCACGCGCAGCAGGCCGAGCGGATATTGCTTGTTCAGCTCGACCATTTCTGTAGCGACATTCTCAAGAAAGTAGCGGTCATGGCTGACTACGACGCAGGCAAACGGCGCGGTTGACAGCAGTTCTTCCAGCCATTCAATACCGGCCAAATCAAGATGGTTTGTCGGCTCGTCAAGCAACAGGACATCGGGGTTCTGAGAGAGGGCTATGGCAATGGAGAGACGCTTCTTCCAGCCCCCGGAATATGTGGCGGCTTCGGTGTCAAAGTCTTCAAAGCCAGCGCGGCCCAGCGTTTCTGCCGTGCGGCCCTCCCACTCGCTCTCGTGAACATGAGCTCGCTTCAGCGCCTGGTGCACAACATCGCGCGCTGTGACGCCAGCGGGAAATTCGGAGACCTGGGCGACGTAGCTAAGCTTGGTCAGCTTCTTGCGGGCAACTTCGCCCTCGTCTGGGTCGATTTCTCCGGCGAGAACGCCGAGCAGCGTGGACTTGCCGGAACCGTTGGGCCCGATCAGGCCGATTCTGTCGCCTTCATCGACCACAAAACCAATGTCGCGAAAGAGCGCAGCAGCCCCGAAGGACTTCGTCAGTCCCTGTCCGTTTAATAGTGTCGCCAAGGTGTTTTTGCTTTCTCTGTGCGGAAATTCTCTCTACTGGTCCATTCTAAATGGTTGTGAAGTTGGGTGCAGTCTGTGTGGGACTGCTTGCGGCCAAGGGATCCGGATTGTCTTGCCTTCGCACGCCTGTTACCGTAGTTACTTCCTGGCTTGATGCGTGCGGCCAGAGCACTAGTTCCCGTATGTTCGTGAAAAAACAAGGTAAATACCAGTTCGAGGATTTTGAAGCGGACCTGGCGCGGCGTACCTTGCAGCGCGCTGGTCTGCCAGTCGCTCTTCGTCCCAAGACCTTCGACCTGCTGGCTTATTTTCTCCTTAACGCTCCTCGCGTGGTCAGCAAGAATGAGCTGCTGCGTGCGCTTTTTGCTGACGCGCATGCCGAGGAAAGCAACCTGAGTCAGGATATTTTCCTGCTGCGGAAGGCTCTCAGTGGGACGATTCCGGGCGAGAAGGTAGTTGCCAGCGTGCCCGGCAAAGGCTACCAGTTCACCGCTTCGGTGGTGAGGCTGCCCGACACAAAAGCGAATCTTGATCCTGGGCCAAATGCGGGCTTTGCCGCGAATCGTGTTGAGCCAACCCAGAGTTTGACCGTCGAAAAGCAAAAGCGGCATGACGAAGACGTCGCAGATGACGATGCTTCCGAGGATGCACGCAAAGGGTGGATTGCTCGAGTTCTTCGCCCAGGTCCATGGCAGATTGGTGTTTCGATCGGCTTGCTTGTGATCCTGTGTGCCGGAGGGTGGTTGCTCTGGCAGTCGAAGCATGCGCCGCGCGCTGAAGGTGTCCCGCAAGCGATAGGGATCATGATTGCGGATGTAGACAACGCAACCGGATACCCGGAGTTTGATGCGATTCCGACGGCGCTGGCCATCGATCTCGGCCAGGCCCCCTCTCTGCGCATTGCGCCCGCAGCCAAGGTGGAAGCTGCGCGAGATCAGTTGGAGGCGAACGCGGTAAAAGCTGGCAGCACATCGGCAACTCCCTCCGATCCTGCTCATGTCGTTCGCAGTCTTTGCCATGCCGTTGGAACTCAAGCCTATGTTGGGGGCGACATTCATCGCCTGGCGCGCAAGTACATGCTGACGTTGCGGGTCATTGACTGCGCGAGCGGCAAGGATCTCGCCGTGAGCCGTGGCATTGCAGATTCTCCGGACGGCGTTGTGTCTGTGCTCGACAAGGTGGCTGTCGATTTGCGTAAGCAACTGGGTGAATCGAAGGATTCGATCGCTCGATTCAGCAAGCCCTTGTTTGAAGGGCGCACCCCCTCGCTGACGGCTTTCTATGCGTATGCTGGGGCAGCTGTTCTGAGCCGTCAGGGGAAGGCAAGCGACGCGATCCCACTGCTGCAGAAAGCGATCGAGATCGATCCCAAATTCGCGCTTGCCCATGCCGATCTTGGGGCCCTGCATGCCAATCTGGGCGAACATGAGCAGGCCGCGGCGAGTTTATCGAAGGCGTATGAACTTCGCGATTCCGTCGATGCCGAGGATCGTTTCTTCATCATTGCCACGTACAACGCACTGGTGACCAACGATCTGCAGGCCAGCATTCGCAACGACAAGGAATGGTCTGAGGCGTACCCGAATAATCCGGCGCCTTTTGGCAATCTTGCTGTCCTTCAAACCGAGATTGGCAAGGCAGCGGAAGCTCTCGAACCGGCGCGCCGAGCGCTTACGCTGGACCCGAATAACCCTACTTCTTATGAAGTGCTGGCGCGCGCTCAGATGGATCTCGGGCAGTTTGAAGAGGCAGCATCCACCTGCAAGCAGGCCATCGCGAATCATTTGGATGGCGAGGAGATCCATGCGTATCTGCTGCAGATCGCGTTCCTTCGCCTGGATCAGCCGGTGATCGATGAGCAGTTGGAGTGGTTGAAGAATTCTGCGCAGGGAGCGCCAACGCTGGCTCTGCAGCAAGGGCTGATGGACTTTGCGGAAGGGAAGACGCACGCGGCGCAGACTCTCCTGGCGAAGGCAGTCGAGGGCTACCGCCAGCAGGGAAGAAGGGCGGACGCAAATCGCATTCTGGCGTCGCTGCCGCGCACGCTTGCCGACCTTGGCTTGCCGGATTCAGCGCGCTCGGCGTTGAGCCGTTGGCCTGCCGATGCTCCAAGTCTGGCCTCCAGCGCATTGGATCATGGCGAAGATATCCCTGTAGCCTGGGCCGCGTTGGGGGAGACATCGCGGGCGCAGGCTATCCTTACGCGGGAACTCGATGCGCATCCCGCTGCCACCGTTTGGCAAGAGTCGCAGGCGCCGCAGATTCGCGCGGCCATTGCGCTCAATCAACATCATGCGGAAGAGGCAGTGCAGGCACTCGAGCCGGCGGCGGCTTACGATCTGCGCAGCTTCCGATTGCCGGCTCTTCGCGGGCGCGCTTATCTGGCTGCTGGCCAGCCTGAACTGGCAGAGGTCGAGTTCCACAAGATTCTCGACCATCCCGGCATCGAGCCATTCTCGCCCAACTACGCTCTGGCCCGACTCGGCCTGGCGCGAGCCCTGGTGCAGCAGGAGAAGCTGGTGGATGCGGGTTTCGCGTACAAGATCGTGCTCGAAATCTGGAAGGACGCTGATCCTGATCTGCCTCGGCTCAAGGAAGCCAAGACGGAGTATGCGAAGCTTTCCGGTGAACCGAAGAAGGCCGCTTCCAAGCCGAAGAAGAAGTAGCGGCTACTTCTCGGAGGCGGTCGGTTCCAGGGCTGCAGCGGGCGTAGGGTCGGCGGCATGCACGATGCGACCGGAATTGGGGATCGCATCGAGATCAGCTTTGCCCTCGGCAAGTCGCATCAAGAATTCCTGGGCGCTGAATCCGCGGCCCTTGAGTCCTTCGGAGGCCCGCACATAGTGTCCGTCTTCCTGCATCAGGCGGGCCTTCGCGGTGTCTGCCAGGTATGCGGGCAGAATCTCTTCCCGCAGCCGCGCTTTGGCCGCCTTGTCTTTGACCGGGAAGACCACTTCGCATCGCTCAAAGAGATTGCGCGGCATCCAGTCCGCAGAGCCGAGATATGTTTCTTCCTTGCCGCCGTTGGCAAAGTGGAAGATGCGGCTGTGTTCGAGGAAGCGCCCGACGATGGAGCGGACGCGGATGTTTTCGCTCAACCCTTTCACGCCGGGACGCAGCGTGCAGACGCCGCGGATGATCAGGTCGATCTCGACTCCGGCCTGCGAAGCAGCGTACATGGCTTCGATGACGGACGGCTCCAGCAGCGCATTCATCTTGGCGACGATGCGCGCGGGTTTACCTGCTGCGGCATGCTCCATCTCGCGGCGGATGAGCTGCAGGAAGTTCTCGGCCATGGTCAGAGGTGCGACCAACAGCGGCTTGTAATCGTCGATCTCGGCGTGGGCGGTCAGGTAGTTGAAGACCATATGGACCTGTTCGGTGATCGCCGGATCGCTGGTGAGCAGGCTGAGGTCGGTGTAGAAGCGCGCTGTAACGGGGTTGTAGTTGCCGGTGCCCAGGTGACAATAGCGGCGGGTGACGCCGTCTTCGTCGCGGCGAACGAGCATGGCCAGCTTGCAATGCGTCTTGAGGCCAACGACGCCGTGAAAGACCTGCACGCCGGCGTCTTCCATGCTGCGCGCCCAGCGAATATTCGAGGCTTCATCGAAGCGCGCCATCAGCTCGACCACGACAGTCGCTTCCTTTGAAGCCGCAGCTTCGGTAAGCGCCTCGAACATGGGCGAATCCTTGCTGGTGCGATAGAGCGTCTGCTTCATCGTGACGACGCGCGGATCAACCGCTCCCTGCTGGATGAAGCTCACGACAGGATCGTAGGAGTCGTAGGGATGGTGGAGCAGGATGTCCCGCTGGCGAAGGTCTTCGAAGACGTCGGAAACCTTGCGGCTCAGATTCAACTGGCGGGGAACGAAGGATGCAAACTTCAGCTCCGGCCGCTGGATATCGCCGTAGAAGAACATCAGCCGCGCCAGGTTTACCGGTCCATCGCACTGATATACCTGTGATTCCTCCAATTCGAAGTTCGTGCGCAGCTTTTCGACAATCTCTGGATGGGCATTGCTAATGATTTCAAGGCGGACGGCGTCGCCTTTGCGGCGATTGTGGAGTTCGCTGCGGATCGACTCCAGCAGGGAGCGCGTTTCTTCTTCTTCGAAGTAGAGGTTCGAGTTGCGGGTTACGCGGAAGGCTGCGTACGCCAGTACTTCATAGCCGCGATACATGCCGCTCAGATTCTGAGCGACCAGGTCCTGTAGCAGAACGTAATCCCAGCTGCCGTTGGCATCCGCCAGGCGTACGAAACGCGGTAGAGCGCGTGGGACTGTCAGGACTCCCAGGACCGCTGGCCCGGAGCTGCGCCGTTTGGGACGCAGCAACATTGCCAGACAGAGGGCCCGGTTAAGAACACGCGGGAAAGGGTGTGCCGGATCGATCGTGATTGGGGTGAGCAGCGGGTCAACTTCGCGATGGAAGTATGCCTGGGCCATCGACCGCTGCTCTTCCGATAACTCTTCCCATTGCAGCAGGCGAATGCCGCTCTGGCGCAATTCGGGGAGTAATTGCTGTTTCCAGCAGCGGTATTGCGCGGTAACAAAATCGTGGATCTCGGCGGTCAGAATTTCCAGCGACTCCTGGGGAGGCAGGCCGTCATAGCCCGGCTCGGTATGGCCATCCTCTGTGCGCTGCAGCAGGCCGGCAAGCCGGATTTCCACATATTCGTCGAGATTGCTGCCGGTAATGGCGAGAAACTTTACGCGTTCCAGGACGGGATTGGACTCGTCCTCAGCCTCTTCGAGCACACGCCGGTTGAAGTTGATCCACGATTTGTCGCGTCCGGCAAACTGCTTTTTGCGCTGCGAAGTCTTGGCCATACCAATTTTCCCCGGTCCTGTGACTTGTCTGCGCTGAAGCCACAAACTCAAGATTTACAGAAGTTTAGAGCTTTTTGGGCGGCTCAGCAATCCTCTTTGAGACAGACCATGAGCTTCAGAACCATGCATATCGTATTGGGCCACCCTTGAGTGTGAATCTCAGAAGAAAACAGGTTCTTCCGGACAAAAGCTATTTGACGCACCTTCCCGCGCGGATTAAGGATAGAGTTACGGAATGAGGGCGTTCGCCGCCCGATTGCCGGTCTCATCGCAGGAGCAACCCCCAATGACCTCTGAATTTCCGACTCTCGACAGCAAGTTTGTTCCCGAAGACGCCATTGACCCTAAGGGTGCGGCATTTTTTGCAGAGGTCACAGATATGCTCGATGGGCAGCCCAAGGATCCGGTTCTGGTCGAGGCTCGTTTGTCCGGCTGGGATGACCTGATCGAGAAGATTGCGTCCGAGCTGTACCGCATCGGCTCCATGCTGCTTGGCGAGGGAGAAGAGACTATCCAGGTTATTGAGCGGGTGGTCATCAATAACGATATATCTGCCTGCACCGATCATGTGGATGCGCGCCACAGCTCCCGGCTGCTGCTGGGAGCCGAGGCGATCGGCATCCTTGCCAAACGCGACACAGCATCGCTGGCCGCCCCGGCCGACGAGGCATCCTCTCCCGTGAGCTGTATCGAAGACGATGATCTGGATTCCGTGGGCATGACTCCGGCGGAGTTGGAGCAGATGCTGACGGGTCCCGATGACCACCGCCTGCGGAATTGGCTGGAGAGCCTGACTCCCTCGCTACGCGTGATTTTTGTCCTTCGCGCTGTCGCTGGGCTGTCTTCCGGAGAAGTGGCGGGACTATTGGGCGAACATGGCGGTCCGCAGGCAGAGACCTGGACTGCGGACGGCGTTCGGAGCGCGTTCCGGATGGCGCTTTGCTCGCTGGCATCACAGTTGATTCATGCGTCAGTGGCAAAATAGCGCGGTTCGCGCATGAGTTCTCGTGGGAATTTGCAACCGCAGGCACCACGATAAGGATGTCGGCAGCTGCGGTTTTGGTGGCGGAAGAGACGGAACGCATCCTATTTGATAGGCTGAATCTGGAAATTCTCCGTTCAACTCAGTTTCCTTTCAGTTTCGGAACCCTTCTTGCCTCATTCCGCATCTCTTAGCAGCAGACTTAATTGATCGAACCGAGTGAGTGAAGCGAACAAACATGCAAAATCTGCTCCATCCAACTGAAGCTGCTAACGGGAAAACTCTGCTTTTCGCCAGCCTGGCCGTAGCCGGATTGGCTTTTGGAGCCTCGTTTTCCGCAGCTGGCCAGCTTCCCATCGCCAGCCCTCAGTCCGCGCAAACGCCGCCCTCGCAATCCAGCTATTCGGGCAGCGTCTCCAAGGAAACTGCGACCGCCGACACGCTCTCTCTGACGCTGGACGATGCCGTTCAGCGCGGTCTGAAGACCAACCTCGGCCTTCTGCTCTCGAACACCCAGACAGCCAATGCCCGCGGCCAGCGGCTCCAGGAGCTCCAAGCCCTTTTGCCCTCGATCGACGCCAACATTAAGGAAGCCTACCTGCAGAGCGACCTCGCCGCGCAGGGTCTCCGCATTCCCGGCTTCCCGACGATCATCGGACCTTTTGGCTATACGGACGCCCGTGCCAACCTGAGCTGGACTGTCGTCAGCCTTAATTCTTACAAGAATTACGTTGCGTCCCGGCACTACTTCAAGGCAGCTGAGCTCTCCGCGGAAGACTCCCGCCAGATGGTCATCCTCACGGTGGGTAATGCGTATCTGAGAGTTCTCGCGGACGCTGCCCAGATTGATGCAGTTCAGTCTGAACTCGCGACCTCGGACGTATCACTTCACCAGGCCATCAGCAACCACGAGGCCGGCACGGCGCCAAAGCTCGACCAGCTCCGCGCCCAGGTGGATAATCAGAGCCTTCAGCAGCAGCTGATTGTTGCCAAGAACGCTCTCGAAAAAGACAAGCTTTCTCTGGCCCGCATCATTGGCCTGCCGCTTGGACAGAAGTTTGAAACGGCGGACAAGGCCCCTTACGCGGCCTTTGATCAGCCGGAGATTCAGCAGGCCATCAAGCAGGCTCTGGCCAATCGCAAGGATCATCAGGCCGCCATTGAGCAAACCGCAGCCAACGAAGATCAGCGCAAAGCCGCCACGTATGACCGGCTGCCCACGCTGAAGGCTGAGGCTGACTATGGCGCCATCGGTACGAATCTGCGCCATTCGCATGGCACGGTGGATGCAACTGGGACGCTGACCATCCCGATTTTCAAGGAAGCTCAATTCCGCGGCGAGGCTCGTGTTGCGCAGTCGAATCTCGATCAGCAGCGGGACAAGCAGAGCGATCTGGACGCGCAGATCGAGGCAGATGTTCGCGACGCGCTTCTGGACATTGCTTCTTCGCAGCAGCAGGTTGAGGTTTCGCACTCCAACGTCGAGCTTTCCACCGAAGTGCTCTCGGAAGCGCAGGATCGCTACAAGGCCGGCGTGAGCGACAATCTGGCAGTTTCGGACGCGCAACAGTCAGTCGCGCAAGCCAACAGCCAGTACGTGAACAGTCTCTATCAGCACAACGTGGCGAAGCTCAACCTGGCCCGCGCAATGGGCGTGGCGCAGAACTACAAAGAATATTTGGGAGGTAAGTAAACGTGGCGGACGCAACTCCAGCCTCCGGTGAGCAGCCGGATCAGAAAGCGCCTGAGGCCCCTAAGAAGAGCCGCAAAGGCCTGATTATCATTGTTGTTCTTATTCTCGCGGTCGCTGCGGGTGCGTTCTACTGGCACTCCACCTTCAGTGAGGATACGGACGATGCGCAGATCAACGGCCATCTTATCCAGATCAGCTCACGCATCAACGGCACGGTGATCAAGGTCAACGTGGACGAAAACCAGCAGGTTGCCAAGGGCACGGTGATTGCCGAACTCGATCCAGCCGACTACCAGGTCGCGGTCGAGAATGCTGAGGCAGCTTTGGCGAGCGCCCAGGCAAATGCAATTGCTGCCACGGTCAATGTGCCGATCACCTCGGTCAACACCGGTAGCACTCTCCGTTCGGCCGGGTCTGACGTGGCCGGCGCAGAGGCAGCCGTTTCCCAGGCTCAGAGCCAGGTTGCGGCCGCCCATGCGAAGGTAGTCCAGGCGCAGGCCAACAATCTCAAGGCCAACCAGGATCTCGAGCGTTACAGGCCGCTGGTCGCCAAGGATGTCATCAGCAAGCAGCAGTTTGACGCTGCCGTTGCCAACGCCGATGCGACCAAGGCCGCTGTTGCGGATGCGATTGCGAGCGAGCGCGCCGCTCAGGATGGTGTGAACGTCGCCAACCAGAAGGTAGCGCAGGCGGAGGCGCAGTTGAAGTCAGCGCAGACCGGTCCTCAGCAGGTGAAGGCGCAGCATGCCCGCGCCGAGCAGGCTGAAGCTCAGGTCAAGAGCGCCCAGGCGCAGCTCGACCAGGCCAAGCTCAACCTGAGCTATACGAAGATCGTCGCTCCCGCGAATGGAATTGTGACCCGCAAGAGCCTCGAACTCAACCAGAACATCTCTCCTGGTCAGAACCTTCTTACCTTGGTTTCGCTTGACGACCTCTGGGTTACGGCGAACTTCAAGGAAACGCAGCTCAAGCACATCTCCGCGGGACAGAAGGTCGAGATCGACGTAGATGCGACTGGCCGCACTTACCACGGCAAGGTTACGCAGGTGGGCGGCGCAACAGGGTCGGTTCTCTCGCTCTTCCCGCCTGAGAATGCCACCGGAAACTACGTGAAGGTCGTTCAGCGTGTCCCGGTTCGCATCGACTTTGACAACCTTGGAGAAGAGGACAAGAACCACTTACTTCGCCCCGGCCTGTCAGTCGAACCTAAGGTTACGGTCAAGTAAGACGCACGCTGCGATTACAGCGCACCAAGAGAAACCGGGCAAAATCCATTGCGGATTTTGCCCGGTTTTTCGTGGTGCTATGTCGAAGCGCATACATCGTTCCTCAGGTCAGGACGCGAGTTGCATATTCGCCCAATCCATCTGTATCTGGCGCCATTTCAGATTATCGATTCCGGCCATTCGACGTGGATGATTTCCTGAAATACAAGAGGTTTCAAAACATGGTCGCTGCCAACGTGCTGAGGCGGCCGTTTGAGGTGGTCGCGCCGGCGGAACACTCTGGACTGTAGAGGTTGACACAGAGGCTGTGAGGAAACAGGCTGTACCCTTGTTGTATGAAGATTCTCTCTGCCGCCGAGATGCAAGCCTGTGACCAGCGCACAACGGAGTTGCTTGGCATTCCATCGGTGCAACTGATGCGTAATGCGGCGCAGGCTATCTTCGGCTTCATTCAAGCGCAGTTTCCTGCAGCCAGGGAGATCACCATACTCAGTGGCCGTGGCAACAATGGAGGCGATGGCCTGATGGTCGCGCGCCTGCTTGCCCAGGCAGGGTGCCACGCGACTGTTCTGTTGCTGGGGGAAGCCGCAGGAGTGAAGGGCGATGCGGCTATTGCGTTCCGCGAACTGTTGAAACCAACGCTCAATGAGCGGGTTTCGCTGCGGGTGATTTCGAGCGAGGACGAATTTGCCTTTCATCCCGATGCGCTGGCTGCCGATCTAATTCTCGATGCCGTGGTTGGAACTGGTTTCCAGCCGCCACTGCGCGGGCTGCCAATGGCCGCTCTGAACTGGCTGAAATCGGCACCGCAGTTGCCGCCCATACTCGCCATCGACCTGCCTTCGGGGTGGGATGCCGATTCGACCGATGGCCAGGCAGAAAATGCCTATCCCGCCGACGCAGTCATCACCTTCACCGCGCCCAAACCGGCACATGTCTTTGGCAAGCTGACCCGCAGCCTTCGCCAGCCGATCGTTGTTGCGGACATCGGCTCGCCGGATGCCGCCGTTGTTTCGGAGATGAATCTCCACTGGACCGGCAGCGCGAAAGCTATCACCGAAGAAAAGCGCCCGGCGGACTCGAACAAAGGCATGTATGGCCATGTGCTGGTGATCGGTGGGAGCCCGGGAAAATCCGGCGCTCCAGCCATGGCTTCGTTGGCGGCGATGCGCAGCGGAGCAGGTCTGGTGACGGCAGCTGTTACGCCATCGGTGCTGCCACTTGTAGCCGGCATTGCGCCTGAGCTCATGACGCAGGCTCTGGCAACGACGTCTACCGGCGAAATTTCCGCGGACAATCTCTCTCCGGATCAACTGAAGGCTTTGCTGAATAAAATCAGTGTTTTGGCTATTGGCCCTGGGTTCGGGATGGCGCCTGAGGCGGTTGAATTTGCGCTGGGGCTGCTATCGCAATCGCGGCTACCGGCGGTGGCTGATGCGGATGCACTCAATGCCATTTCTACGAAACCGGAGCTGCTCGCGGGACTTGCTGAGGGCCGAACGCTGGTGCTGACTCCACACCCAGGCGAGATGGCGCGGCTTGTGGGCAAGACTACCAAGGAAATCCAGGCCGACCGGATCAACATTGCGCGCGACTTCGCTACGCGTAACAAAGTCATCCTGGTGCTGAAGGGGTGGCGGACGTTAGTGGCGCATCCGGACGGGTCGATTGCTGTGAACACGACCGGCAATCCGGCGATGGCCAAGGGTGGCAGCGGCGATCTGCTTACGGGGATGGTCGCCAGCCTGCTAGGCCAGCACCCGAATAACCCGCAAAGAGCTGTTGAATCAGCGGTTTATCTGCATGGTCTAGCGGCGGATATCACTGTCGAGACCGATGGCATAGCGGGTGACCAGCACACTCTGCTGGCGACAGATTCGCTGGCGAATCTGTATCGCGCTTTCCGCTATCGCCCGCGGGCCCGGTCAGGGTATTGTTGGCTACAGGGTTCGCCCGGAAAACAATAGTTAGAGGAGTACGATGAGCAAGCAAGAACCCGAAGTCCGTGAGTACGAGACGAAATCCGCTGCTGGGACGGTTGCCATTGGCCGCAAACTAGCGGATTTGCTGACGCCGCCGCGGCTGATGATTTTGCGCGGGGATTTAGGCGCGGGTAAAACCACTCTGGTCAAAGGGATAGCGACTGCACTGGGGGCGGCTGAGCCGGATGAAGTGACTAGTCCGACGTTTAATTTGATCCATGAATACGCTGGCGAGCTCAATGGTAAGCCAATGAAACTGCTGCACTTGGACCTGTACCGGCTGGATGCCGAGCGGCAGCTTGATCCGCTGGGGCTTGAGGAGATGCAGACGCCGGATGCGCTGATTCTGGTGGAGTGGGGCGAGAAGTTCAAGAGTATTCGCAAGCGGGCGGATGGAGAGATTGCAATCACGGCTGAGGGCGGGGATACCCGCAAGATTGTTGTGACGCTGAATCAGCCAGCCAGCTAGTCAAGAATGGAATTGGCGAAATCGGCCGGTTTTGCGTCCATCGCGATTGTCCGACGCTGCGCAATTTCTGTCGTACGCTGCGCAATACTTGTCGGACAATGCGCAATCCATGTCTGTGCGACGTGCAATCTGTATGGGACAAAAGGCAATGGCCGCGCAGAAACGCGGCCATTTTTCGTGGTTGGTGGATTAGGTTTGGTTAGACGGCGTCTAGGGCCTGGCTGAGGTCGGCGATCAGGTCTTCCTTGTCTTCGATACCGACGGAAAGACGGACAAGTCCCTGGGTGATGCCGATTTCGAGGCGGCGCTCTTCGGTGAGTGCGGCATGGGTGCTGGTGGCGGAGTGCGAGGCCAGAGATTCGACGCCGCCGAGGGATTCGGCGTTGAGGAAGATCTTGATCGCGCCCAGGAAGCGGCCTGCGGCCTCGCGTGAGCCGAGTTCCAGCGTGATCATGGAGCCGAAGCCTTTTTGCTGGCGCACGGCGAGTTCGTGCTGCGGATGCGACTTCAGGCCGGGGTAGAAGGTTTTCTGGACCTTGGGGTGGGTCGAGAGGAATTCGGCGATGGCGCGGCCGTTTTCTTCGTGCTGCTTCATGCGCAGCGGCAGTGTCTTGATGCCGCGCAGGATCAGGAAGGATTCGAAAGGCGAGAGGATGCCGCCCATTGCTTTCTGAATGAGGTGGAAGCGTTCGCGGTGCTCTGCTTTCGCGCCGACCAGGACGCCGCCGAGGCCGTCGGAATGGCCGTTCAGGAACTTGGTGGTCGAGTGCATGACGATGTCCGCGCCGAGGGCGAGCGGGCTCTGCAGGGCGGGCGAGAGAAAAGTGTTGTCGACGCTGACTTCCGCTCCGCCGGCGTGGGCGATCTCGGAGACGGCGGCGATGTCCGTGAGCTGCATGAGCGGGTTGGTCGGGGTCTCGACGTGGACCAGCTTCGTCGCCGGTTTGAGGGCCTTCTTGAGGGCGTCCAGGTCGGTCAGGTCGACGTATTCGACTTCGATGCCGTAGTTGACGATGACCTTGTCTAGTAACCTCGCCGTCCCGCCGTAGACGTTGTGCGAGCAGATCAGGTGGTCGCCGGTGTGAAGCGGGGCGATGAGGGCCATGATGGCGGCCATGCCGCTGCCGAAGACGTGGGCGTTCTTGCCGCCTTCGAGGGCTGTCAGCGCTTCTTCGAGGCGGTCGCGGGTGGGGTTGCCGCCGCGGGAGTAGTCCCAGCCTTTGTCGGAGCCGATGCCGTTCAGCTCGAAGGTGGAGGTGGCGTAGATCGGAACGTTGACGGCTCCGGTCTGCGGATCGGGATATTGCCCGGCGTGGACGGCGAGGGTTGCGTACTTGTAATCAGCCATGATGGGTTGGAAATGCTCCTGCATTCAGCTTATCGCGTTGACTTGGTAAGAGAGCAGCTAGCAGAGAACAGAGAACAGTTGAAAACTTCGGCCGCGACTTGGAAGGAGTGTGGACGTTTTCGATGTAGTAGAGGGGCCTAGTTGGCGGGGGAGATTGTCAGGTGGAGGTGCTGGTCTCCGAAGGGGCGCAGCAGGGCTGTATATTGCGCGGGGTTGAAGCCCTTTTGGAGGATGCGGATTTCTATCTTCTTGCCGTACTTCTTGTCGTCGAAGGTGAAGTAGCCTTTGCTATCGGCGAAGGTGGAGGCCAGAAGCTGATGTGTCTTGGGATTGTGGACTTCGACGGTCGCGTACTCCACGGTCATGCCGCGGGAGTCGTAGACGGTGCCGGCGAAGTGCCGGACGTGGATGGGCTGGTCCTCGACTACTGGCTGGACTACGGGTGCGTTTTTCTTGCCCCGGGCGTGCAGGCCTGGGACGGTGAGGGCAGTAGCGATGATGGCAAGCGAGACGTGCCGGAGCTTCACAGGCCGCCCTCGAAGATGTTTTTGGAGAGGTAGCGTTCTGCGGAGTCGGGGATGATGAGGGCGATGCGCTTGCCGGGGCCAAGTTCGGCGGTGAGCTGGGCTGCTGCGTGAACGATGGCTCCGGCGCTGGAGCCGCCGAGGAGGCCTTCTTCCGCGGCGAGGCGCTTGACCATGGTGAAGGCGTCGTCGTCGTTGACGGCTACGATGCGATCGCAGAATTCGCGGTGGAAGGTTTCCGGGATGAAGCTGACGCCGATGCCTTCGACTTTGTGCTTGCCGGGCGCACCGCCCTGGAGGATGGAGCCCTGGGTTTCGACGGCGACGGTGATGGCTGCGGGATTGTGTTTCTTGACGAAGCGGGCGATACCGGAGAAGGTGCCGCCGGAGCCTACGCCTGCGACGAATCCATCGATCTTGCCTTCGAGCTGTTCCCAGATTTCTGCGGCAGTGGTGTCGTGGTGGTAGTCGGGGTTGGCCTGGTTCTGGAACTGGAGGGCTACGAAGGCGCCGGGGATGGTGGCTGCGGCATCTTTGGCGCGCCGGATGGCTCCGCCCATGCCTTCTTCTTCGGGGGTGCGGACGACTTCCGCGCCGAAGCCACGCATGAGGATGCATTTCTCTTCGGCGAAGCCTTCCGGGACGAAGAGCTTGACCTTGTAGCCGCGGTTCACGCCGATGAGGGCGAGGCCTACGCCGGTGTTGCCTGCTGTTGCCTCTACGATGGTCAACCCGCGCTGGAGGAGGCCGCGCTTTTCGGCGTCAAGGATGATGCCGAGCGCGGCACGGTCCTTAATGCTGCCGCCGGGGTTGAGGAATTCGAGCTTGGCAAAGAGGCTGGCGGCGGGCGGTGGGGAGATGCGGCCGAGGCGCAACATGGGGGTGCTGCCGACGAGGTCAGTGATGTCGTCGGCGATGCGCAGGGCGGGATTGGTGGTTAGAGGCATACAGTCTTCAGTTTATCGTATGCGGTGATGCGGGGGATTAGGGAACGGGGATTAGAGAACAGAGAACAGAGAACAGGGAACAGAGAACAGAGAACAGAGAACAGGGAACAGGGAATAGGGAACAGTAGAAACAAATGCGAAGACAGGCTGGTCTGCTTTAGCCCATTCTTTTCGCAGTGTTGGAACGGATGGGTACCTGGATGGTCTTTGCCGATCGAAGGGCAAGCGCAGATTCCCGTCGGGAATGACTGAAGGGTAGGCAAGGACAGCGGCAGAGGCGCATGCTAAGGCAACTACCAAAGCAACAGCAGGTCCTTCCACTGCGCTCCCCGTTGGTCGCTTCGCTCAGGATGACATCCGTTTTATTGATTCAACGGAGGGCGTAGGAATCTTCAACTTTAATGGGCGACTAAGTTCGTCGGGTATGTTGCTGAAACTTATACAAAAATAAATGCGAATAAATTGGAATAACCTATTGCTTTTCTGTTTCTACTTATGGCACAGTACTCAAAGCGTAGGAGAATCACCCCGATGAAGTACACATTGCACAATTCGGAATTAGCGATGCGTGGGCTGGAGCAGCTTTCGTTTAGCTGCGTCGGTCGCCGGGTGTGGTCTCCCAATTTCCAGTAACCCCACTGGTGTCTGCTCCTACGCATAAGCGCATGCACATTGGTTAATCGCTGATTTTCAGTAGTGGTCCTTCCGTTTGCCTTCGTGGCGAATGGCTGGACTGCAACTGAGGATCATTTTCGATCGGTACGTCCGAGTGGTGTTGAGTGCAGTTACTTCACTGTAAATGAAAAATCCCTGCACTCTATTTGTTCCCTCGGATATTGGTAACGAGCCTGGATAACTTATGTTTCCGCTGGACGCTGCGATAAGTTATGCGCAGCGGAGGGAATAGCTTTGCCTCCAGGGTAGTTATTAGTCGAGTCAGTATGCGAGTTAGTGCGCCGGTGGCGGCGATGAGAGTTACTTCCTCCAAATAAGAGCAGGGCGGGAAACCTTGCCGGAGCGGGTCACTTCACGGAGCGGGGGCGTAGTCCCGAAGCACAAGGCGCCGTGCAGCAGAGGTTCCGAAACTCTCGTCAGGTATTCCCCGGTGCGACTTTCCTGGGATCGATCGATTCGGTGAGGCGCTGAGGTGCATGCGCCAGACAACAACCACCCTGGCCGGTGGTGCAGGCAACGGTTACTTCTGACGAAAACGTTGGTCGCTGGTTCGAGTCCAGCCTGGGGTGCAAACTCTGGTAGCTCAGTGGTAGAGCAGCGATAAGCACCGTCGCCGCCCTGTTCCCCGGCCATATTCTTCCCGTTTCCGGTGGGCCGGAGCGCGGATAGCGAGTGAGTGACATGGGCAAGTTGTTTGTGAAGGATGGCACACCGGTGGGCAATCAGCACCTGTGTAAGGGCTGCAGAAATGGGCAATACATCACGGGGTATCGGGAGTCGGACGTGCTGGTGATCTGCGCGCTGTCGACGCCGAGTTTTCAGCTTCCGTTTGTGGTGCATGAGTGCAGCGATTTCAGCGATAAACACAAGCCGGATTGGGAGCAGATGGAGAAGCTGGCCATCAACATTCAGCCGGTGCGGGTTTCGAAGAAGACACGCGGATTCAATGTCGCCGACACGCTCAGGCCTGAACAGCCGGAGTATGAACCGGCGGCGGCGAAGAGGCCGGAGGATGACGAGGAATTTGACGACGTCGATGCTGACGCTGAAGAGGCTCTTGTCTAGGTTGTGAACGTTGTACGAACAGGCCTGCCGGTGGCGCAGGGAACGGATACTTCGGGTGCAGCAGGTTCGATCCCTGCCTTCAGATTGGGGCCAGGCGACTGGGTCTGGCTCTGGTTTGGAGTAAATCCGTACCCGACTTTTCCCCGGCGGTGAATTTTGAATGAAGGAGGCACAGGATGCGACTGAATGTTTTGAAGTTGATTGAGTATGACGAACTGCCGGATGGGCCCCGGACGCATGAGGGGGCGCTTGCGGTGGTTCTTACTCCGGAGCAGGCGCTGCGGCGTTCGGTGCTCTCCTGCATGCTGTGGGAGCGCGAGTTCTATGAGGATGGGGCGGATGTTGCAAGCCGTATTGCGAGGCTCGTTCCTCAGGTTCGTGCGGAGGCAGTGGCCGCGCTGGCGGTGGAGGCTCGGGAGCGGATGAAGCTGCGGCATGTGCCGCTGCTGCTGGTGCGGGAGATGGCGCGGTATGCGTCGCATCGCGGACTGGTGGCAGAGACGCTGCAGCGGGTGATTCAGCGGGCGGATGAGTTGGCGGAGTTTGTGGCTATCTACTGGGCCGACCGGACGCAGGGGCGGAAGCAGCCTTTGTCCGGGCAGGTTAAGAAGGGGCTGGCCGCGGCTTTCGTGAAGTTCGACGAATATGCGCTGGCCAAGTACGACCGGGCTGGTTCGGTTCGGCTGCGGGATGTGCTGTTCCTTTCGCATGCGAAGCCGGTGGATGCTGCGCAGGCTGAGGTTTGGAAGCGGCTGGCGGAAAATCAGCTGGCTACTCCGGATACCTGGGAGGTTGCGCTGTCTGCTGCCGGGCGCGATGGAAGTCTTTCCAAGACTGTTGTCTGGGAGCGGCTGCTGGTGGAGAAGCGTCTGGGGGCTTTGGCTCTGCTGCGCAATCTGCGGAACCTGCGTGAGGCTGGAGTGCGCGAGGAGCTTGTGCTGGAAGCGCTCGGGGCGATGAAGACGGAGCGGGTGTTGCCGTTTCGGTTTCTGGCTGCGGCGCGGAAGGCTCCGCAGTGGGAGATGGCGATCGAGCAGGCGATGTTCCGGTCGCTTGAAGGGCGATCTTCTCTTCTCTCCGGGCACACTGTGCTGCTGGTGGATGTGTCGGGGTCGATGAGCTATCAGCTTTCGGCTCGTTCGGAGATGAATCGTACGGATGCTGCGTATGGTCTGGCGATTCTGCTGCGGGAGCTGGCGGAGAAAGTGACGATTTATACCTTCTCCGAGGTGGCGAAGCTGGTTCCGGCACGGCGGGGAATGGCTCTGCGCGATGCGCTGGACCAGAACCAGCCGCATCAGGGCACGTACATGGGCCGGGCGGTGGAGCAGGTGGAGCGGGAGGTTGGGAAGTATGACCGGCTGATCGTGATCACGGACGAGCAGGCGCATGACCGGATTCGCGATCCACGCGGGCAGGGGTACGTGATTAACGTGGCTTCTGCGCGGAATGGCGTGGGGTATGGCAAGTGGGTGCATGTGGATGGTTTCAGCGAGGCGGTGGTGGAGTACATTGCTGAGCTGGAGCGGTCTGGATCGCCTATTCACTGAAACGGCAAATGCAAAGGCCGGCTGGGGAGTGATCCCTGGCCGGCCTTTTGTTTGGTCTGAAATGGAGGAAAGCATACCTCAGGGGCTAAAGCCCTTCTCGCTTGCGTCTCTTGTTGCCGGGGATAAATCCCCGGCCTACCTCAGAGACAACTTCCGTGGAGCGGTCGGGCGGTTGCTGGCCGGCTTTTTGTTGTCTGTTCAGAAACGAACGTAGTTTGAGGCGCGATCCTCTGGGAGAATTGAGGGTATGGCTACTTCCCCTCAATCCGGTTCGAATGTTCCTGCTGTCGTAGATCCTTCACGCAAACGGATTTTTACTAAGGTGCGGCTGATTGCGCTGGGATCTCTGGTGGCGGCGATTTTGCTGCTGGCGATTTTCTCGTGGACGACGCGGGACTCGATGCAGAACCTGCCGTTTCTGAATGTGAAGACGATCACGGGCAAGCTAGCGGCCAGCCAGAAGACGCTGGTGGATCTGAGTCCATGGCAGACGGCGTCGGCTCTGGCTCCGCTGGCGGTGACCAATGAGGAGCAGCAGTATGCGCAGGAGGCGGAGCGGCTGGCGGATCACGAGGTGGACCAGGCGTTTGCTTCGGAGTTGCGCAAGGCTACCGCGCAGGTGCAGAACCGGGTTTTGACGGGGGATGCGCTGGCGCTTTCGCAGCGGGTGGACCAGTTGCAGGAGCTTGTGAAAGAGGACAAGTCGCAGGTGCAGGATTTGTCGCCGGCGCCGGGAAATACGGGCAAGGCGAACGATGGCGATCCGATTGAGGATACTGAGGACGACCTGGAGATTGCCAAGGCGCAGTTGGGGTTGGATTCGGACCAGTTAGCGGATGCTCAGGAGGATCTGGCGCGGGCTTCGGGGGATAACCGGGCGCAGATTCAGAGCGAGCTGCAAGAGCACGAAGCGGCGATGAAGAAGTATGACAGCGGTTCTGAAGAGAAGAAGCAGGTGGCGGTGTTGTCGGCTTCTCGTTATGGGACGCTTTCGGCGCTGATCAAGGCTTATAACAGCCAGCGTTCACGGCGCGGATTGATTGAGCAGGCGGCGCAGAAGGCTGGGACGGATATAGCCAATCTGACGGCCGAGCATAATGCGCTGGAAAAGCAGGCGTCGGCTGCCGCAACTGCTGCAGCGGGTGTACAGCAGGATCATGCTGCGAAGTTGTCGAGTCTGAAGGCGCGTGCGGCGGAGCGGCAGTTGCTTGGCATTTATGACGACCGGATTCAGACGCAGCAGCGGCTTAAGGAGATTTACACCAAGTGGGCGGCGCAGGTGGAGTTGCAGCACAGGATTGTGCTGCATTTGATTTTGCAGTCGCTGGCGTGGGTGGCGTTTTTGATTATCTGCGTGGTGTTGGCGGATGCTTTGCTGGTCCGGTTGATGAGCCGGCCTACGCTTGACCGGCGCCGGATGCAGACGCTCAAGACGATTTTGCAACTCGGTGTTCAGGTGGTTGGGGTAATTGTGGTGCTGCTGGTGGTGTTTGGGACGCCGCGGCAGATGCCTACGATTCTTGGGCTGGCAACGGCTGGATTAACGGTGGTGTTGCAGGACTTCATCATCGCGTTCTTTGGCTGGTTTGTGCTGATGGGGAAGAACGGGATTCGCGTTGGCGACTGGGTGGAGATTAACGGGGTGGGTGGTGAAGTGACCGAGATTGGGCTGTTCCGGACGACGCTGCTGGAGACGGGGAACTGGACGGACAAGGGGCATCCGACGGGGCGGCGGGTGACGTTTATCAACAGCTTTGCGATTCGCGGGCAGTACTTTAACTTTTCGACGACTGGACAGTGGATGTGGGATGAGATTTCGGTGAGTGTGCCGGCGGGCGAGGATACGTACGCGATGATCGAGGAGATACACAAGGCGGTGATTGCAGAGACGGACAAGGATGCCACGATTGCCGAGCAGGAGTGGAAGCGGGGGTCGAGGTCGGATGGGTTGAGCCAGTTTTCGGCGGATGCCACGGTGAATCTGCGGCCTTCGGCATCGGGGATCGATGTGCTGGTACGGTATGTGACACGGGCTGCGGATCGGGCGGATATGCGGAATAAGCTGTTTCAGCGGGTGCTGGATGTGCTGCGGAATCCGGCGGCTGAGGGTGAGGCTGGAAAGGCGTGAGGTATGGCAAATCGGATCAACAACGAAGTGGTGCAAAGCAGCGGGAACGTGTTTGCTGATCAGATGCAGCTGAACTGGATGCCAAGGTCCGGCTTGGTGCGCGATTAACCAGATTGTTGAGCAGGATGGATTGACGCAGGCTGAGGTTGCGATGGGGTTGGGAATCAACCAGCCGAAAGTTTCCGCGCTCTTACATTACAAACTGGAAGGCTTTTCGGTAGAGCGGTTAATGCGGTTTCTGGAGGCGCTGGGACGGGATGTAGACGTCGTGGTCAAAGCTAGGCCTCGAAGCCGGGCTGCTCGATTGGCGATCAAGGCTGCATAGTTTTTTGGCAGAGGCTTTTGGGGCTTGGGTTGACGAGAGCTGACGCTATAGATCGGGCCTTCAGCCCTTCTGGATGGTATCGATCGCGTACCTGGGCCGTTGGACCAAGCTGGTATGAAGCGGGCCTTTGGCCCTGAGTTGTTGCGGTGAGGTTCGAGGCCTGAGGAAGGTGGATCGTCATTCTGCATCTTTGGGAAACTGAAGAATCAGCAGGGCTGAAGCCCATTCGTTCTTATTGGCTTTTCGGCACGACTGAATCCGCGCCCTGTTACAAAGCCTTGTTTGCGGAGAGTTTGGCCCCATGCTGTTAAGGCTTAATCCAGATTGGATTAAGCCCCTCTCGTTGAAGCGAGTGCGAGTATTGAACGGCCAAGGAGCGCGGCTATTTTGTTGCGGGAGTCTTGGGGGCGTTTTTTACGCTGGGGAAGTAGCCTGTTCTTGTGCGGACGTTGAGTTTGCTGTTGCCTTTGGCCTGGGCTGTTACCGTGATTTTGCGGAAGCCTGGGTCGGTGCTGGGTTTGGTGCTGTGGTAGGCCAGCGTGTATTGACTGCGGATATCGCGGGCTACTTCGGCGGCGATCTGGTCCACCTGCTCCAGTGTTTTCGGGAAGTAGGATATGCCGCCGGTTTCCTGGGAGAGCAGTTCCAGTGCGCGGCGGGCGTGGCGGACTTCTCCACGGGACATTTCGTCGCCAAAGAGCAGGCCTACCGTGTAGATGACCGGGCCGGAGAGTTGCTGAACGCGGTGAATGGCTTGTTCGAGGGTCAGGGTGCTGGCATTGTCTTCGCCGTCGGTGATGAGGACGATGACTTGTTTGGGACGCTTGGCGTCGGCGGCCAGCTTGTCTGCTGACGCTACGACAGCGTCGTATAGAGCGGTGCCGCCTCGCGACTCGATATGGCTCAGGCCGTCCTTGAGCTTGTTGGGGTCGGACGTGAAGTCCTGGTCGATATAAGCGTCGTCTGCGAAGTTGACTACGAAGGCTTCGTCCTTGGGGTTGGAAGCTGCGATGAGGTCCAGTGTGGACTTGTTCACCGCAGGGCGCTTCTTGTACATGGAGCCGGAGTTGTCGATGACGAGGCCGATGGAGACTGGCAGATCCTGGTGCTGGAAGCTGAGCAGGGTCTGGGCGACGCCGTCTTCGAGGATGTGGAAATCATCCTTCTTGAGGTCCTGTACGACGCGGCCGCTGCTATCGAGGACGGTCACGTTGAGGGAGACTTCTTCGACTTCGCTGCGGAGGACGAAGCCGCTGCGGTCTTTGGTGACTTTATCTTCTGGCTTTGTCGGTGTGTCGGGATCGGGAGAGCGGACTGGGTCGCGATCTACGGTCAGCGGGTTTTGCTGAGGGGCTGGCTTGGGTTGCTGAGGCTGAGCCAAAGCTTGCAAGGACAACATCAAGGCCAAGATTGCAAGCCCGCCTTTCAGCAGCGGGAGGTGCGGCGCACGAATTGGCAGGTTTCGATGGAGAGCTGTCGGATTAGTGGAGGGGGGCATAGTAACCGGTGCGGGCATGGACTGTTAACGGGGGCAGGCCCTGGGGTGGCACCAGCTTTACCTTCACTTTACGCCACTTGCCGTCACGTTGCATGGATTTGGGATGGTATCCGAGCACATATTGGTTGCGTAGCTCGGTGGAGATCTTGACGGCGATGTCTCCCATGTCGGCGAGGTCGTCTACGCGGAACATGCGTCCGCCGGTTTCTTCACTCAGGTCGTTGAGGAGCATGGGCCCCATGCGCTCTTCGGTGGTGGGGGCGTAGGGATCGAAGATGCCGATGGAATATATCTCTACGTCGGATTCGCGCACCTGGGATTTGACTTCGCCCTCGGTGTATCGTGAGCGGTTGTCGCCGCCATCGGAGACGACCAGGAGAGCTTTGCGCTGATTCTTGGCCAGCTTCATCTTGTCCATGCCGAAATAAATGGCATCGAGCAGGGCTGTGCGGTGTCCGCTGCGGACAGTTTGCAGGCGGGCTTCGATGTCGTCGATGGAGGAGGTGAAGTCTTCGATGAGTTCGGGGCGATCGTTGAAACCAATGACGAAGAACTCATCCTGAGGGTTGGCGGTCTTCATGAACTGGAGGATGGAGTCGCGGGCGCGAATGAGCTTGGAGGTCATGGAGCCGGAGAGGTCCATGATGATGCCGATGGAGACGGGTGCGTCTTCGGTGGCGAAGGTGCGGGTTTTCTGGAGGGAGTTGTTTTCGTAGATAAAGAAGTCGTCCTGCTCCAGGCCGGTGACGAGGCGGTTCATGGGGTCGGTAATGGTGACCGGGACCAGGACGAGGTCGACGTCCATGCGGATGCGGGAGCCGGGGCGAGCCTTCAAGCCTTCGTTGCCTTCGAGGGCTGGGGCTTCGGCGCCGGCGGGCGCACCTGTGGCGGGGGTGGCAGTGGTGCCGGGTTCGGGGACGTGGACCTTGTTGAGTTGGTCTTCCTGGGCGTGGGCTCTACTGGGCGCGAGGCTGGTCACGAGGGCGAGCAGAATGACCGTGGCGGCCAGCCGGCTGTACCGGCCGACGGCGCGCACGCCAGAGTGTTCGCGCGCAGAGCAGCGTTGAATCGGAGCAGCGTTGCGAAGAGGGAGTGTGGTCATACGTCTACCCCTATTGTGCTCAGAATGTTAGCACTGTTGTGAACCATTTGTGTTACTGAGTTGTCATCGTGTTGACCGGAATGGAACTCCTGTTAGGAGAACGGGCGGGAAGGGTTTTGGATTGGCGGCTGGGGTACAATCGAGCGAAGGTTGACGGCCCTGGCCATGCTTACGACAGCTCCTGAGAGAACGCGGGTTTGCTGGTTTTTCAACAGCTTAGACTGTTTTGCCTTGAGTTGTTCTGCGATATTGGCTCTGCGTGGCGGGGTGACTGGCAATTGATCTATCGATCCGGTTCCATCTCGGGAAAATCGCTCATCACTTTTTTGCTGGGTTGCGTGGTTTGCCTACCGGCGGGACTTGAGGCCGGGGCGCAGGTGGCTCCGGTGGTGCCAGCGCCTCAGTCTGCTCCTGTGCCTGCTGTCCCGGTTGTGCCGCAGCGGCGGTTTGTCGTGGTGCTGGATGCCGCGCATGGCGGCGAGGATGGCGGAGCGCAGCTGGCTGGTTCTGTTTCCGAAAAGACAGTTACCCTGGCGATGAGTGTCCGGTTGCGATCGCTGCTGACGGCTCGGGGCTTTCAGGTCGTGACGACGCGGGAAGGCAATGTTCGCGTGGAGCCGGATGCCCGGGCGCAGGTGGCAAATCGTGCCGGGGGCAGCTCCGGGGCGGCGGCTTGCCTGAGCCTGCATGCGACGCAAGCTGGTTCTGGGGTGCATATTTTTGTCTCTTCGCTGGCCCCGGCGGCTCTTACCCGGTTTCTGGCCTGGAAGACGGCCCAGGCGGCTTATGTGACGCGGAGTTTGAAGCTGGCTGGTGTGGTGAATGGGGCATTTGAGCGTGGGTCAGATGCGGGTCCGATTGCGGCTAACCTGGCGCGGACAAGTTTGCCGGGGGTGGACAGCATGACCTGCCCAGCGGTGGCGATTGAGATGGCGCCGGTGCGCGGGACAGATGGGGCGATTGTCACTGAGGTGACAGACGAGCAGTATCAGACGCAGGTGGTGCAGGCCTTGGCCGACGCGGTGCTGGCGTGGCGGACGGATTGGGAATCGGATGCAGTGCGGCCAGATTTGAAGGCGGCGGGGAGTAAGTTGCCGTGATTCCTCGCTATCAAAAAATCATTTTTCTGGTGCTGCTGGTGGTTTCGATTGCCATGGCTGCGGTGCTGGTGCGGCTCCGGGAGCGGGCGCACGACCGGTTGCTGAAGGGCGAGGATCTCGCGCCGACGACTGCCCCGGTGGTGGCCCCGGCAGAGCAGGCTACGCTGCTGGTGGCGAATGATCTGGATGGTTCGCTGACGCCTGAGGCTCGATCGCTGCCGTTGCCGAAGGACGAGGAGGCTCGAGCCCGGGCGTTGCTTGACCGGTTGTTGGAGGTGTATGCGGCCGATGGCGCCACGCATCCGGTGCCGGGGGTACCGCGGGCGGTGGAGCAGGTGTTTTTGTTGCCGGCTGAGGGAAAAGCGGGTGGGGAGCTGGCGGTGGTGAATCTGGCGGGGGCATTTGCGGATGGGCATCCGGCGGGGATTCAGGCGGAGATGCTGACGGTGCAATCGATCTGCGGGACGCTGCGGGCGAACCTGCCGCGGGTCAGTGAGGTTCGGTTTTTGGTGGATGGGCAGCCGCGGGCTACTTTGGCGGGACATGCGGACTTGACGAGGACGTATCTGACGGCGGACGCGCCGGCTGTGACTGGAGCTGGGCGTGAGTGAAATCTTGAGCGCTGGGCCGGTGATTGGGGTGTTTGATTCCGGGTTTGGCGGGTTGACGGTGCTGAAGGCGTTGCTGAAGCGGATGCCTGGGGCGCGGTTTGTCTTCCTTGGGGATACGGCGCGGCTGCCGTACGGGTCGAAGTCACAGCGGACGATTGCGAAGTATGCGGTAGAGAGTGCCCAGTTTCTGGTTGAGGAGCAGAAGGCTGAGTTTCTGGTGATTGCCTGTAATACGGCGAGTGCGCTGGCGCTGGATGCGATTGAGGAAGCGGTGCCGGTGCCGGTGCTGGGAGTGATCAAACCGGGGGCTGCTGCCGCTGCGGCTAGTTCTACGAGCCGGGATGTGATGGTGATTGCGACCGAGGCCACCGTGGCGAGTCACGCTTATGCGGCGGCTTGCCGGGCGCAGGGGCTTAAAGGGATCGAGAAGGCTTGTCCGCTGCTGGTGCCGCTGGTGGAGGAGGGCTGGGTTGACAGCCCGGTGACGGCGGAGGTGGTGCGGATTTATCTGGCGGAACTGCTAGCCGAGGCGCAGGCTGCCGGGCAGAAGCCGGATACGCTGGTGCTGGGTTGTACGCATTATCCGCTGCTGCGGGGTGTCTTTGAGGCAACTGTGCCCGAGGGTGTGCGGGTGATCGATTCTGCTGAGGCTACGGCGGATGAGGCAGCCCGGCTCGTGGGTGCTCGCGGTGCGGCGACGGAGGGAGTGGAACCGCGGATTCGCTGCTTTGCTACGGATTCGGTGGAGAAGTTTGCGCGGCTGGGGTCGCGGTTTCTCGGGTTGCCGGTGGGTGAAGTGGGGCTGGTCGATCTGGGCGGGTAGTGATGGCGGTGAAACGGTGACTGCGTTTGGGCTGGTATTCTGATTTGCGTTTGCTGGAGCCTGTGGGCGCTGGCGTGAGGGGAAGTGTTATGGCGGATTTGATCAATCTTGAAGGTAAGACTGCGGTGGTTTTTGGGCTGGCGAACAAGCGTTCGATTGCGTGGGGCATTGCGCAGAAGCTGCAAGAGGGCGGAGCTAAGCTGGCGATCTGCTATCAGAACGAGCGGATGAAGTCCGAGGCGCAGGGGCTCATTGACGAGCTGCCGGGTGCGGATGGGTTTCAGTGCGATGTTTCGAGCGACGAAGAGATTGAAGCGTTGTTTGCGCTGTTGAAGGAGAAGTACGGGAAGCTGGACGTGGTGGTGCACGCTGTGGCTTACGCTCCGCCGGAGGAATTGAAGGGTGATTTCATCAACACCAGTCGTGAAGGTTTCAAGATTGCGCATGATGTAAGCGTGTATTCGCTGATCGCTGTGTCGCGGGCGGCTGCTCCGCTGATGCCGGAGGGTGGGAGCGTGATTACGCTTACCTACTTTGGCGCGGAGAAAGTGGTGCCGCACTACAACGTGATGGGTGTGGCGAAGGCTTCGCTGGAGGCGACGGTGCGGTATCTGGCGTCGAGCCTGGGTCCGCAGAAGATTCGGGTGAATGCGATCTCGGCTGGGCCGATCAAGACGCTTGCCGCGCGCGGCGTGGGCCAGTTGGGCGATATGCTGCGGACTCATGCCGAGAAGGCACCGCTGCGGAGGAATGTCGATCAGCTTGAGGTGGGCGGGGCGGCGGCGTTCCTGGCGAGTGAGCTTTCCGGGGCGATTACTGGCGAGACGATTTATGTCGATTGCGGATACAACATCATGGGGTTTTAGGAGGCCGCCAACCGTAGGGCCTTCGACTACGCTACCGTTAGTCGCTTCGCTCAGGATGACAGATTGTTTTGAAATTGTATGAGTGCAGTGCCCGCCGAGAGATGATTCCTCGGCGGGCATTTGTTTCTGCAGTCGGTTTAGGGGATGGTAACTTTCGCGGTTAGGGGCAGGTCGCGGGAGGAACTGCCTACCAGGACGTTTCTTGGGCCTTTGGCGGCTGTCCACTTGTTGGCTTTGGTGTTCCAGAATTCCAGGCGATGTTTTGGGATGGTTAGGCTGACCGACTGCGATTCGCCTGCTGCCAGGTGAATGCGGTCGAAGGCGGCGAGAGCGTGTTCGGGGAAGTCGCCTTCCTGCTTTGAGAGTGGGCGGCCGAGGTAGATTTGTGGGACTTCGTCGCTGGCGACTGTGCCGGTGTTTTTGAGGGTGAAGGAGACGGTCAGGCCGCCGTCGGATGAGGGTGTGGCTTTGAGGTCGGAGTAGGCGAAGGTGGTGTAGCTGAGGCCGAAGCCGAACGGGAACTCAGGGGCGATTTTCTGCTTGTCAAACCAACGGTAACCTACGTTGACCCCTTCGCTGAAGGTGGTTTTGCCGTCTACACCTTTGGCGGAGCGTTCGGGGAATTTGGGGTCGGTGGCGGGGTAGTCGGCTAGCTTTTTGGCCCAGGTGAAAGGGAGACGGCCGGCGGGGCTGACTTTGCCGGTGAGGACGTTGGCTGTGGCCCAGCCGCCTTCGTCGCCTGGCCACCACATCTGCACGACGGCTTTGACTTTGCCGAGCCAGGGCATGGCTACGGGTTGGGAGACGTTGAGGACGACGACGGTGTTGGGGTTGACGGCGGCGATCTCTTCGATGAGCTTGTCCTGGTCGTAATCGGTACCGTTGCCGGGGAGGGCGAAGTCCTGCTTGCCACGGGTCCAGGCGAAGACTACGGCTGTTTTGGCGGCTTTGGCGGCGGCGATGGCTTCTGCGTGATTCTTCTTACGTTCGTCGGGAGTAACCCAGGCGAGGCGAACCTGGGCGGGATTGTTGGAGGTGTCGGGCTCGATGTGGACGGAGACTTTGTGTGGACCGGCGGTGAGCTCGACGGCGGCGCGAAGGTTATCGAGGCCATCGGTGGTGGGCATGAGGCCGTCTTTGCCGCCGAGGACGGTGTCGCCGTGGACGGCGCCGCGCATGCCGTTGGCACCGGCGACGTGTTTGCCGTCGATTTCGAGAGAACCGGCTGCTGCGAGCAGTTGCAGGTAGATCCAGTAGCTGCCGGGCTTGTCGATGGTCAGCGTGCCTTCCCAGGTGATGTCGCTGTTGGCGGGGAGGGCGGAGTTGGCTTTGTCGGTAAAGTCGAGGACGGTATCCGTGGACTTCGTCCCGTCTTTGGCGGTGCGCTGCAGGCCGGGTTTGCCGTCTGAAGTCCAAAGTGCTGCGGGGATGGCGGTGCCGGTCATGTCGTCTTCCACGGCGTAGGTGACGTTGGTGCCAGGGGCGACTTTGGCCATGGCCTGGACGGTACCGATCTGGCGCCAGGGCCAGCCTAGCGAGCGCTCACCTGCGGTGCCGATGGCTACCGTCTGTCCCGCGCCGGGGCCGATCATGGCGATTGCGTCGGCGGGGTTCAGCGGGAGGATGTGGCCTTCGTTCTTGAGGAGAACGGCGGCATCTTCGGCGGTCTTCTGGATGGCTGCGGCGTTGGCTTCGACATCATGCGCGGGCGGTTCTTTCGCATCGATTTTCGGGCCGGACTGGCCGGGAGTGGGGTGGTCCAGGTAGCCGAATTTCTCGTATTCGTAGAGGACGCGACCCGCGGCGCGGGTGATGGTGGCGTCGTCGAGTTGGTGCTGCTGTCGGAGGTTCCAGAAATTCGTGTGGGCATCTTTTGCTGTGCCGAATGCACCCATGTCCATTGGCTTAGGGGCAGGTTCTTCGGGCAACGGGCCGCCGAAGAAGCCGGCGAGCGCAGCGGTGTTGAACTTGAGCGGCGGAGTGGGCTTGGGTTCTTCGGTAGTGAAGAAAGAGAAGATCATGGCGCCGAGCGGGCTGTCGGGTGGGCCGACGCCGGGCATTTCCATATCGAGGCCGTTGTTGATGAAGTTGGCGGCGTGGACTGCGCCCCAGTCCGAGGTGACGAAGCCTTTGAAGCCGACTTCGTCACGAAGGATTTTGACGAGGGTGTCGGAGTTGCCGCAGGCAGCTGTGCCGTTGACTTTGTTGTAGGAACACATGATGGAGGAGACGTCTGCTCCCACTGCGTCAATAAAGGGCGCGACGTAGATTTCGTGCAGGGCCTGCTGGTCGACGAAGACGTTGCTGCCGTCGGTGTCGTAGGCGACGTAGTGCTTGGCCTGGGACATGACTCCCTGGCTTTGCACGCCGCGGATGAAGTTGGCGCCCATGAGGCCGGTGAGGACGGGGTCTTCACCGTAGGTGTTGTAGCCGCGGGCGAAGGTGATGTCGCGGTCGATGTTGATGAAGGGCTCGAGGACGACGTCGATGCCGAGAGACTTGGCTTCGCGGGCGACGACTTTGCCGTTCTCTTCTGCATCTTTGGTGCTGAAGGTGGCGGCTAGGCCCATGGTGGCGGTTTCGGCTTGCGAGGGAAGGCGGGTGAGAACGCCGGGAGGTCCGTCGGACATGCGCAGTGGCGGGATTCCGAGGCGGGGAACGCCGGTAAGGTAGCCGGCCTGGCCCTGGTTGGTGGCGGACGGTTCGGAGGCGCCACGGATGAGGGCCATCTTCTCGTCGAGGGTCATCTGGCTTAGAAGCTTGTCTACTCTTGCGTTGCCTGTGACAACTGGTGCGGCTGTTTGCGCGAATGCGGGCAGCATCGCTGAAGAGGCAACGACAGCTGCGAGCGCGAGGTACGACTTGAATCGGGATGGCGAAGTGTGAGACGTGAGAATGGGGGTCAATTTAGGCTCCGGGATAGAGACTTGCAAGTGGGACGTAAGCAGCATACGCAATCGAATGCGCATCGGGTCCGGATGGAAACGCTGCCATTGAAATAAATTCTGTTTTGAAATGTGAACGAGATCGGGATCTAGCGGCTCAAGGTGCTCGGCCTTTGATGAATACAACGCAAAAGATTTTTCTTGGCGGTTATTGAAAGCTTCATGCTATAGTTCGTCCATGCTTCTACTGACCTCACGTCTACGAGTTCTAACGAAGTCACCCTCCTGTTGAATCCCCATCAGCAATTCTCAAATGCACTTCGTAAGTCTTGATGGTTCTGCACGTCTTCTGTTGTCTTTGCTGCCGATGATTGACTTAGAATGCATGTCTCTGCCTATGAGACCTTTCTTTTCCTTTGACGTGTTCAATTGCTGCAGCCATGACGGATAGCTCAACTTAGTTTTGTTGCGTGCCGGCATTGGTGTTGCTACTGCATTCGCCTATTGCAAGGTAGAGCGATACGGGGCCAGTTTGTCTCTTTCTACGTAGAGGAAGAGTTATATGGAACCGTCGATCGATATCTGCCATAAAGGCGGACTGCCCCCACGTGTCTGCGATCCATTTTTGGGTCGAGGAGAACTTATGAACATTCGCATCTCTGTAGCCAAGGCGTCCTGGACAGCCGCTGCGTTTTTGGCCGTTCCCGCTCTTGCAACCATTTCCGCGCATGCTCAATCGGAGCTTCGCACTGTAAAGACTTCGAATGTACCCAAGGTGGTAAGCGTAGCCCAGGATCAGGGGCGAGTTGATCTGCGCAAGCAGCAGACACTCACAATCCTGCTGAAGCTGCATAATGAAGACGAGTTTAACAAGACGGTGGAATCGCTTTACGATCCAGCCTCACCGAAGTTTCACCAATGGCTGACGGATAAAGACCTGGATGGGTATGCACCGACGGCGGCTGAGCTTGAATCGGTAAAGAAGGAACTTACAGGGCATGGATTTTCAGTCGTATCTTCCGACCCTCATAACTTCTCGCTGCGAGTGAGGGGAACTACGACGGCGGCTGAAGAGGCGTTTCAGACCCAACTGCGTACGTTTGCGTACCAGGGCAGGACGTTTCAGGCCCACACGACCGAGGCGAAGCTGACTGGCGCGGCGGGGAACCTGATTGGATCGGTGGTTGGGCTTGACCGGCATGCGGTGCGTCCGCTGCTGTCGGTTGCGAGCAATCCGAAGACGGGCAAGCCGCTGAGCAAGAGGATCCTGAAGAAGTCTGATCTCGGATCGACCATTCTCAGCTCGATTACGCCGCGGGCGATCTATCCTCCCACGACTGTCACCTACACCACGCCCGGCGCGGCGCTGCCCGTAGCTACCTATACAGGTGCTGTATACGATCCGGACCCAAGCCTTATCGTCTCTTACACGCCGGCGCAACTGCAGGCATACTACGGGCTTACCTCGCTGATCAAGCAGGGATACGACGGACATGGTCAGACGATTGCGCTGGTGGAAGCTTATGGCTACGATGCGGCGGAAGCGGATGCCAACACGGCTGCAACCATTTTTGGTCTGCCTGCGCTGAATTCGAGCAATTTCACGACGATCTATCCTGAAGGAAAACCGCTCAACCCTCAAGCTGCCGATCTGACTGGTTGGACAGGTGAGATTGCGCTTGATATTCAGTCTGCGCATGCCATTGCTCCGGGTGCGAAGATTGCAGTGGTTGCTTCTTCGGGCCAGGATAATGAAGATCAAGCTGCGTCGCTGCTTTACATCATCACGCACAAAGTGGCTAACACCGTCTCCAGCAGCTGGGAGAACGATGATGAGATCATTGCCGGCGCAGAGGAAGAAAACCTCTTCAACACTGTGCTGAAGCTTGGTGCTGCATCCGGCATATCGTTCCAATTCTCGAGTGGTGACGGTGGTGATCTTGGCCTTGGTACTCCGCTTGGATCCGTGGGTGTTCCTTCCAATTCACCCTATGCGGTCGCAGTAGGTGGGACCAGCGCATTCAACAACGCAAATGCAACTCTGCCGTTAACGGCGGGATGGGGCAACAACATTTCCTATATTGATTCGTATGGGCCCTTCGACCCTCCGTTCAGCTTCTTTAACGGTGGCGCGGGTGGCGGCGAGAGTCTCTTCTATGCCAAACCGTCGTGGCAAAAAGCATTGCCCGGAACTGGCCGTCAGGTGCCGGATGTTTCAGCGCTGGCTGATCCTTTCACAGGCGTGGTGATTATCTACACCAGTGGTGGAGTGCAGTATGCCGAGGCTGGTGTTGGAGGAACGAGTCTGGCCAGCCCGATCTTTACGGCTATCTGGTCGATCGCGGACCAATACAATGGCAGCCCGCTTGGTCTGGCCAGTGTTGCGGCTTCGAAATTGAAACCGGGTCAAATTCGTGACGTGTTGCCAACGACCAGCCTTACGCCGAACAACGTTGCGGGTACGATTACTGACTCGAGCGGATCAACGTACTATTCACCTGCCTCGTTATACGATGGGCTGCTCTATGGCAATACAGGGTTCACGAGTGCTATCTGGCCGCTCGACAGCAATGATGCGGTTGCCATCAGTTTTGGCACCGATTCTTCGTTGACGGTGACGAAGGGTTGGGACAATGTTACAGGCTATGGGGAACCCAACGGACTCCCTTTTATTCAGGGTGTCACGGGTAAGACCAAGGGTGCGGCTATTACCAAGTAGCCTCCTCCTGAAAATTACAACCACACTAACGCGCCGGAGCATATTGCTTCGGCGCGCTTTTCCGTATGCCAGAGGAATAGCGACCCTGGTCGCTGGTATGATTTCGTCTGCTAAGAGCTTCGATCGAAGAAGGGTTGCGAAATGAAGGCGAGTTCACGGCGTGGGTTTCTGAAGACGGCAGTGGGAATGACAGGTGGCGTTGCGTTGGCTAAAGCTTTGCCTGGATGGGCGGCTCCTACTGCCGGTCCGGTCAAGGTTTGGCGGACGTTTCGTGATCAACGGTATTCGGCTGGCGAAGCGCTTCAGTGGCGGCCGGCGACGGCGATTGCCGCGGATGCGATTGTGCTTGATCCGGCGACGACGAAGCAGGAGATTCTTGGGTTTGGAGGGGCGCTTACGGATGCCACCTGCTACATCCTGAGCCAGCTGAAGGCTGATGAACGCGAGGCCGTGATGCATGATCTATTCTCGCCTCGAGAGATGGGCTTGAATGTCTGCAGGACCTGTATCGGGGCCAGTGACTATTCGCGGAGTGCGTACACGTTTGACGAGAGTGAGACGCCGGACCCGGAGTTGAAGAAGTTCTCGATTGAGCATGACAAAGCCTACATTTTGCCGACATTGCGGGATGTAAGAAAGGTCAATCCGGAGATGTTTCTGTTCTCATCGCCCTGGTCGCCTCCGGGCTGGATGAAGACGGGTGGGTCGATGCTGGGTGGGGCGATGCGGAAGCATAGTTATGAGCCGTATGCGAAGTACTTTGTGAAGTTCCTGGAGGCGTATAAGTCGGATGGCGTGCTGATTGATGCGGTAACTGTCCAGAACGAGGTGGATGCGGATCAGGATGGGCGCATGCCTGCCTGTCTGTGGGGGCAGGAGTATGAGATTGAGTTTGTGAAGGACCATCTGGGACCGGCGCTGCGTGGGGCAGGGATGAAGACGAAGATATGGGTGCTGGATCATAACTATGCTTTGTGGGGGAGGGCCATTGCTGAGTTATCCGACCCCCAGGCGTATGAGTACATCGATGGGATTGCATGGCATGGGTATGTAGGCGATGCAGTCGCGATGACGCGGGTGCATGAGGCGTTTCCGGAGAAGAATGCTTATTGGACCGAGGGTGGACCGGATATTACTGCTCCGGATTATGCGACGGACTGGGCGCGCTGGGGTGAGGTGTTCAACAGCACGCTGAATAACTGGTCTCGTTCGATTACGGCTTGGAATCTGGCGCTGGATGAGAAGGGAAATCCGAACATTGGGCCGTTCCCTTGCGGTGGTGTGATCACGGTTGAGAATGGGAGCCACAAGATTACGAAGAGTGGGCAGTACTGGGCCTTTGCGCACTACTCGAAGCATGTGAAGCGCGGGGCGAAGGCGATTGCGACCAATGGCGTGGAGACGCCTTCGATTGGCGGGTTGATTGAGAATAAGAACTCACGGGCACTGACACATGCTGGGTTTCGCAATCCCAATGGAAGCATGGTGGTGGTGCTGGCGAATCGTGGAGATGAGCGGCGGGTGCAACTGGTGCATGGGGCTGAAGTACTTGAGTTAACGATGCCGGAGGATGCGTTGTTTACTTTGCAGTGGAGTTGATGGCAGACAGGCACGGCCAGATACTTCCGTTATGTTGCGAACTAATGAACGGGTTCGGCGGAGCGTGCGCCTTTCTTGGGGCGTTGCATCAGGAATGGTAGAGGGATGAGGATGCCAGTCAGGGCTACCAGGATCCAGATCACGTCTACGTAGGCTAATGTTCTGGCCTGGGATTGGATCATGCCGTAGATCTGGGCTCCAGCGTGTAGGGCGCTGCCTGGGCCGGAGTCGCCTGCGCCGTTTTGTTTCCAGACTGCTGTCAGGCCGGATTTGAGGCGGTCGAAGGGGCTGTTGCCTTCTACGGTGTGGCGGATCATCATCGCCTGGTGGCGTTGGGAGAAGCGGGCCAGCAGCGTGGTGACGAAGCTGATGCCGACGGAGCCTCCCACGTTGCGGCTCAGGGCGGTGAGGCCTGAGACTTCGTTGTTCTTCTCCTGCGGGACGCCTGCGTAACAGAGGGTGTTGATGGGGATGAAGAGGAAGGGAAGGCCGATGGCGATGACGGCGCGCCAGCTTACGGCCAGGCCGAAGTAAACATTCTGGTTGATGTTGGTCATGCGGAAGAGGCCGTAGGTCGTGATGGCGAAGCCGGTGGCTACGAGGACTCTGGGATCGAATTTTGGGGCGAGTGCGCCGGCAATGGGGAAGAGGACCATGAGCACGAGTCCTCCGGCGGAGATAGCTTCGCCGGCCTGGCGGGCGGAGTAGCCCATGACCTCTTGCAGGTATTGCGGGATGAGAACCGTGGTTGAATAGAGGCTGGCTCCGACCATAAACATGACGAACTGGGTCATGGCGATGTTGCGGCGCTTGAAGAGGCGCAGATCGACGATAGGGTGGTCGATGCTGAGCTGACGCCAGAGGAAGATGAAGAACGAGATGACGCAGGCGATGGTCGCGGTAGTGATGAAGCTGGAGCTGAACCAGTCGTCTTCCTGGCCTTTGTCTAGGACCATCTGGAGGGTGCCGATGAAGAGGACGAGCAGGCCGAGTCCCCAGTAGTCAATGCCTTCGCGCTTTTTGCGGCGGGCGGCGAGGTAGGGTGGGTCTTCGACGAGGCGCTGGGTGAGGAAGAGCGAGATGATGCCGACCGGGATGTTCAGGAAGAAGAGCCAGCGCCAGCTTGCGTTGTCGACGATCCAACCGCCGAAGGTGGGTCCGAGGGCGGGGGCGAGCACGACGGCCATGCCGTAGACGGCGAAGGCCATGCTGCGCTTTTCGGGCGGGAAGGTGTCGGCGAGGATGGCTTGTTCGCTGGGCTGGAGGCCGCCTCCGGCTGCTCCCTGGACGACGCGGAAAAAGACGAGCAGTGGGAGGGTCGGGGCGAGGCCGCACAGGAGCGACGCGATGGTGAAGCAGAGGACGCAGCTCATATAGAAGCGCTTGCGGCCGATGCGGTTGGCGATCCAGCCTGAGATGGGGAGTACGACGGCGTTGGCTACCAGGTAGCTGGTCAGGACCCAGGTGGCTTCGTCGCGGCTGGCGGAGAGCGTGCCGGAGATGTGCGGCATGGCGACGTTGACGATGGAGGTGTCGAGCGCCTCCATGAAGGTGGCAAGAGTGACGGTGATGGCGATGACCCAGGGGTTGGCTTTGGGACGCCATGTATCGTGAAAGGTGATGGTTGCCGCCGCCAAACGGTGTGTCCTTTTGCTGCTGATTTTTATGGATGCTGACGTTAGTCAGGGTAACAGGTTGGCAGGTCTGGCGAGGGATCTGGTTGGGTTTGGAGATGACAAAATTGAGTGCTTCTGAGGACGGATTTCGAGGTCCGGCGGACGGTGTGGCGCGGCTGTTTGCGGGATTGCGCGGTGGTCCGAATTCCGGGCAAACGCGGGCGCTGGCGCGCGTGATTTCTCTGGTGGAGGATGGAGCTCCCGAGGCTGGGGAGTTGCTGCGACTTTGCCGGGAGGCGCTGGCGGAGGGTCCGCGGGCGATTCGTATCGGGATTACCGGGCCGGCTGGGGCGGGGAAGAGCACGCTGGTGGATGCATTGACGCGGGAGCTGCGCAAGGCCGGACGCCGCGTGGGGATTGTGGCTGTCGATCCTTCCAGCCCGTTTTCGGGTGGGGCGATTCTGGGGGACCGGATACGGCTGACGGATCTGGCTGGAGATCCCGACGTGTATATGCGGTCGATGGCTACCCGTGGGCATCTGGGTGGTTTGGCTGCGGCCACGGAGGATGTGCTGACGGTCATTGAGGCTTCGGGCAAGGATGTTTTGCTCATCGAGACTACTGGCGTGGGGCAAGGGGAAATCGAGGTCGTCGGGCTGGCGGATGTGGTGGCGGTGGTGCTGGTGCCGGGGATGGGGGATTCGATTCAGTCGCTGAAGGCTGGGGTGCTGGAGATTGCTTCGGTGTTCGTTCTGAATAAGGCGGATGCTGCGGGGATTGAGCGGCTGGAGTCGGAGATTGGGGAGATGGTTGGGCTTTCGCATGCGCTGGCGGTGGAACAGAAGATGCCGCCAGTCGTGAAGACGGTGGCTACGACGGGTGTGGGCGTTGGGGAGTTGCTGGGGGTAGTGGATTCTTTGGCGGCGGAACAGCAGACCGCAGGGGCTAAAGCCCCCGGTCAGCGTGGCCTCCTGATGCCGGGGATGAATCCCCGGCCTACCTTACAGGCAAAGGCGACGCAGGCAGATCATTCAGCAGGAGCAAAGGCCGCTTCGGTAGAAGCGATGGCTGAGTCAATTGATGACAAGGGACTTATCCGGGCTGGGATTGGTGGGGCGGTGCTAGATCATCTTGGGATTGCTGTCCGGTCGTTGACCGCTTCGGTGGGGTTTTATGAGGCGCTAGATTTGGCAGTTTCTGGTGTTGAGGACGTGCCGCAGGAGCGGGTTCGGGTCGCGATGCTGGCTGTTGGGCAGAGCCGGATTGAGTTGCTGGAGGCCACTGCAGAAGATTCGGCCGTCGGGAGGTTTCTGGCCAAGCGCGGCGAGGGGCTGCATCATATCGCGCTGCGGGTGCCGGATCTGGCGTTGGCGGTGGAGCGGATGAAGGAACGGGGATTGCGGCTGGTCTCCGACAAGATTCAGGTGGGTGCGGGTGGGCACAGGTATGTGTTTGTGCACCCGGCCAGTGCGAATGGCGTATTGGTCGAACTGGTGGAAGCGGCGCATTGATGGTTTTGGAGAGAGATTTGACGGACAGGGTGATTTTGCTGGCGGTGGATTCTTGCGGGACGGTTGGTTCGGCGGCGCTTGGGCTCGTGACCGGAGGGCAAGTTGAGTTGCTGGGCGATGTGCGGGTGCCGGGTGGGGAGCTGTCGGTTTCGCTGGTGCAGGCGATCGCAGATCTTCTGGCTGCGGCTGGGATTTCGGTTGCTGAGCTTGGTGGAGTGATCGCCGTGGCTGGGCCGGGGAGTTTTACTGGAATCCGGATTGGGCTGGCGGTGGTGAAGGGGCTGGCTGAGGCTGCGGGGTTGCCGGTGGTTACGGTTTCGCGGCTGGCGATGCTGGCGGATTCGGCGGGGACGACTACAGCGGTGCTGGATGCGCATCGGGGTCAGATGTATTGCGGGATGTATGAGCATTCCACTGCGGAAGTACTCATGACTGCCGGTGAGATCAACGCGATGGGAGGATTGCCGGGGCCGGTGGCGGTTTGCGAGGAAAGTGTGGCGCAGGCTCTCGAGGAGTTGCAGGGGGAGCCGGAGATTGTGCGTGTGCCTGGGCTGGGAGCAGCTGAGGCGCTGCGATTTGGGTTGCGGGCGTGGCTGACTGGGGAGTTTGCCGATGTTTCGGCCTTGGATGGGTATTATCTGCGCGGGGCGGATGCGAAGGTTGCGGGCCAGCGATGAGCTTCGTGGTGAGACCTATGCGGGAGGAGGATGTTGACTCGGTGATGGAGATCGCCGGGGCTTTGGCGGAAGCGCCGCGCTGGGGGCGGGAGGCTTATCTTTCGGCCATTGCCCGGGATTCAACACTGCGACGGATCGCTCTGGTGGCATTGGCGGGGGAGACGGTGGTTGGGTTCGCGGTGGCTTCTCTGGTGGCCGGAGAGGCTGAGCTGGAGTCGATCGCTGTTGCTTTCGGGGAGCAGAAGCGCGGCGTCGGCGGCGGCCTTCTTAAGGCGCTGATCGCTTCGGTTGTGCGCGAAGGCTGCACGGCTATGGTGCTGGAGGTCAGGGCTTCTAATTTTGCGGCATTGGGGCTTTATGTTCGGCTAGGCTTTGCCGAGGAGGGCCGGAGGCGAGGATATTATTCGGACCCGGCTGAGGATGCGGTTCTGATGCGGCTTTCGTTTGACCTGAAGGAACAGCAGATTCCCTTCGGGAATGACAAACAATAGAGATAAAAGCAAGGGCAAGATCTATCGGAGGTCATTCGACTTTGCCCTTCGGGCTTCTATCGGGATGATATCGATTCGTGCCTCGGCGAAGGCATGATTCTTGAGAGGTTTACGAAGGTAGCGGCCCGATTATCCACAGTTCTGATTACAAAAGTTGGCGGCGATGGGTTGCGAAGCGCTGTTCATCGGGCGTATATATCAGGTGTCTTCAACAGACGAGGTGCCCACATGGATGAACTACTCGAATGGCAAATGAGCGCGGAGATTCAGCGCTTGCTGACCGAGCATCAACGGTATTCTCTGCGCTTGAACGAGTTGGTGACCAAACCGTACCTGTCTTCCGACGAGCAGCTGGAGGAAGTTCGGTTGAAAAAGCTGAAGTTGCATGCCAAGGACCTGATTTCGGCCCTGGAGCATCGTTCGGCTGCTGTGGTGTAGGTGATTCGGGCCTGAGGGCTGGTCCTACGCTGGCCACAAAAGCAGAAGCGTGGCAAGGGTAGGGCACCCGCAACTCTCCGGTTGGCCGGAGAGAAATGAGCCGAGGTTGGGACAAGTTGGCAGGGCTGTTTCGAAGTAGCCTGCTGGAACCATAGCTGCGCCCGTATAATCGTTTGGAATCATGGTTAAAGACGGTTATTACTACGGCGTGGGGTTCCTGATTGCAGCGGGACTTCTTTGGAAATTAGCGGGCTGGCCTTATGCCATCGTTCCGATTCTGCTGGCTGCATTCTTTCTTTGGTTCTTCCGCGACCCTGTCCGGGCAATCCCGGATGGTCCTGGGTTGATTGTGTCTCCTGGAGACGGTGTGGTGACGGAGACGGTGCGTATTGAGACGCCGGACGGGCCGAAGACGCGGATCAGCGTATTTCTCAGTGTGTTCAATGTGCACGTGAACCGGTCTCCTATCGCTGGCACGATCACGGAGATTCGCTATCAGAAGGGGCTTTATCTGAACGCGATGAACCCGGCTTCTGCGGATGAGAACGAGCAGAACATTGTCACAGTGCGCGGCGAAGGCTACGAGGTCACGTTCAAGCAGATTGCTGGTTTGCTGGCGCGCCGGATTGTTTTCAACCCGACGGTGGGTGCGGTGATCGGGCGCGGTGAGCGGGTGGGTCTGATCAAGTTTGGCTCACGCGTGGATGTGATCGTACCGGTTGAGGCTCAACTGCGGGTGAAGGTCAAGGATAAGGTTGCCGGTGGAGCGTCTGTGCTAGCTGCCATGCCGGTTTCTGGTTCGGCAAGGGTGGGGCTGTGACGCCTCGGCTGAATGGTGGTCTGCCTCCGGATGCGGAGGAGCGGGCAGTTGCGCGCGCTGCGCGGATGCGGCGCGGAATGTATATTCTGCCTTCGCTGTTTACGGCGGGGAGTATCGGCGCTGGGTACTTTGCGATCACGCAGACGCTGGATTCGCTGACGGTTGTCGGCGGAGACGGTGGCGCGAGTCATCTGGACTGGGCGGCGAAGGCAATCTGCTTTGCCATCCCGTTTGACGCGCTGGACGGGCGCATTGCCCGGATGACGAATACGACGAGTGAGTTTGGCAAGGAACTGGACTCGCTGGCGGATGCGATCACGTTTGGGGTCGCACCCTGTTTGCTGGCGTGGGTGTGGGGGTTCCATTCCCTGCCTTCGACGATCGATCCGGACCTTCATCGGCTCTTGTTGCAGGTTGGCTCGTTTGTTTGCTTCCTGTTTCTGCTGTGCGGAGCATCGCGGCTGGCGCGGTTTAACAGCAGCCATAATGCGCAGCCGAGAAATCCTGGGCGGCCAGACCGGAAGTATTTTGTGGGGATGCCGATTCCGGCAGCGGCTGGGGTGGTTGCTGCTACGGTGCATTGTTTCGACGGGAGATCCGTTCAGTACTGGTGGCTGGCGTTGTTGTGGCTGGTACTGGTGGGCCTGCTTGGATTCCTGATGGTAAGTACCTGGCGTTTCTGGTCGGGCAAGGAGATCAATTTCTCCCGAAGACAGCCGTTCCAACTTATAGCGATCCTGGCGATTGTGCTTTTCGCGTTGCTGTACTGGTCCCGGTGGGCTCTGTTTTTAGTAGGGCTCGTGTACATGTTTTCGGGGATATGGGCGCGGGCGGCGTACTCGTGGTCACGGCGGCGCAGGCAGATGACGGAGCCTGAGGTTCCAGCTCGGGCCGGTGGGCCGGTGTTCCGGGATGAATACGTGCAGCACATCGCCGAGCCGGTCGTGCCGGTGCAGGAAACGGTTGTTCATCCTATCTATGAGGAACCAAAGCATGTGCCGCTCGAATCTAACGAGCGAGAACTGAACGCGAGTGAGTTGGCCTGGCGCGAAGAGAACGATAGGAAAACGAGATCTGATGAGTACTGAATACAGGATCGCTGTGGTTGGGGCGTCAACGCTGCTGGCCAAGGAGCTGAAAGAATCGTTGACGGAGTCTCCGCTGGCGGGGGCCAACTTTGTGTTGCTGGATGAGGCGGAGGCGCAGGGACAGTTGGACCAGGTTGGCGACGAAGTTACAGTGATCCAGACACTCGGACCTGGCGTGTTTGAGGGCATGGATTTTTCGTTCTTTGCGGGGAGCGAGGAGTTGACGCGGAAGTACTGGCGCGAGGCTCTGGCGGCGGGTTCGACGGTGCTGGATATGACGGGCGCGCTGGATGAGGAGCCTGGGGTCCTGGTGCGGGCTCCATGGCTGACCAGCGGTGTTGGTTCGCCGGATCTGCTGACGAAGGCGGTGGTGCCGGCGAACGCGGCGGCGCTGACCCTGGCGCTGATTCTGGACCGGCTGGGCGAGGTGGCTGAAGTCACGTTCGCGGCGGCGACGGTGTTACAGCCTGCTTCTGAATACGGCAAGGACGCATTGGATGAGTTGCATCAACAGACGGTGAGTTTGCTGAGCTTTCAGACGATGCCGCGGGCGGTGTTCGATACCCAGGTGGCGTACAACACGCTGGCCAGTTTTGGCGAGACAGCGTCGGTGAGTTTGGCCAAGTCGGAAGGGCGAATTCGGCGGCACTATGCTGCTCTGGCGGGAGATCGGCTGGCGGAGATTCGCTTACAGGTGCTGCATGCGCCGGTGTTTCACGGGAACACGTTCTCGATCTGCATTGAGCTGGCCCACCCGGTGCCGCTGGCTTCGATTGAGGATGCGCTGGGTGGGGAGCATTTGGACCTGGTGTTGGAAGAGACGGATTCGCCGTCAAACCTGGCAGCTGCGGGGCAGAACGATGTGCTGGTGTGGTTGAAGCCGGAGCCTCCGGTGGATCGGCTCAGCGGGGAGACTGCGCGGTTCTGGCTGTTTGCTGCGAGTGATAATCTGCGGCTGGCGGCGCAGAATGCCGTGGAGTGCGCGCTGGATATGCGCCGTTTGCGGCCGCATGGATCGGTGCAGTAAAGATCTGTCTTAGTTATTGAGCGGAGTCGCGGTAGGCGAGCCAGGCTTGCTCGATGTAGGTGTCGGTCATGCCGGCGATGTAGTCGGCTACTGCGCGTGCTGTCCCTTCCTGGGGAATACGGGCCTGGTGATCGAGCGGCAGAAGGCTGGGGTTGTTGATCCAGGCGTGGAAGAGAGTCTGGATAATCTCGGCGGCGAGATCGTGCTCTGCGTCCAGCGCTGGGGATTGATAGAGGAACTCATAGAGATAGCTCTTGGCTTGCTTGCGCTGGACTTCCACTTCAGGACTGAGTTGGGCAAGCCGGTGTGGTGCTCGCCGGATGCCTTCGAGAGTTTCGATATCTGAGGATTCTACCTGGCGGCTGGTTTCCTGCATCAGGTCGGTGACGAGGGTGTTGAGCACCTGCTTGAGGGCTTCGCTCGTGAGCAACGTTGGGTCGGCGGCCGGGTATTGACTTGCCACTTTCGCGTAGAAATCCGCGACGAGAGGGACGTTGGCGAGGACGTGTGGCAACTCGAGGATGCCGGAGGCGAGGCCGTCTTCGAAATCGGCGCTCAGGTATGCGATTTCGTCGGCGAGGTCGATCAACTGGGCTTCTAGGGGCGGGAACTGGTCGAGGAAATACGGGGCTAGCTCGGGGTGCGTTGCAGCCGAGTAGTCGCGGGAGTGTTTGACGATGCCTTCGCGTACCGCCAGGGTGAGGTTCAGGCCGGGAAAAGCGGGATAGCGCTCTTCGAAACTGGTGACGATGCGGAGAGCCTGGAGATTGTGATCGAAGCCGAGCTTCACGTCCGGGCTGTGTTCGCGGAGTGCTTCGTCGAGTGCGGTTTCTCCGGCGTGGCCGAATGGTGGGTGGCCGATGTCGTGGACCAGTGCCAGGGCCTCGGCGAGGGGTGCGTTGAGACCGAGAGTGGCGGCGGTATTGCGGGCGATCTGGGCGACTTCAAGCGTGTGTGTGAGCCGGCTGCGGGAGTGGTCACTTTCTGTTCCGCGACGGGTGAATACCTGAGTCTTGCCTGCCAACCGGCGGAAAGCCTTGGCGTGTAGGATTCGGCCGCAGTCACGGATGAACACGGAACGATACGGGTGGACCGGTTCCGGATGGACCCGGGCAGAGAGGGGGCCATTGGGATCGTCCGGGACGGCGATGCCAGGGGGAAGCGGACGGATTCGAGATTGTTTCGTCATGCGTTGCCGTTCAAGGGACTGATTCAGGGTATCAAGTTGGGAAGAAGGGATGGGTGCCGGAGAAGTCATCCAGGGAGGGATATCGATATTTTGAGGCTCCGATAGACAAGGTGTAGAGACCGGAGTACACTTCCCGGTACTTTTGGCTAGCGTTGGCGAACGAGCCGAGATTTCAGGAGTCGAAGTTAGGCTGGTGTTTCGCCTGTAGTACCACCTTGGAGCACTTTCGATAGGGGGTAAGAGGATGACACGGTTCCGGAAATTGATTGCACTCGCAGTATCGCCCGCGTTGCTTCTCGTTGTTAGTTGCGGGCGTCATTCGCAAAGCGAAGTTTACTATCTTGTCGCGTCGAACCTTGGCTTGCCGTACTGGAAGACCGCGATTGCGGGCTTCAACGCGGCTGCGGCAAGATATAAAGTCACAGCCAAGGTCGCGGGTCCGGTCACTTATGATGCGGCCGCAGAGTTACAGGAGTTGAATCATGTGGTGGCTTCGAAGCCGGCGGGGATTTTGATCTCGGTGGCAGACGAGGCTTTGTTGCGGCCGGGGATCGATGCTGCGATTGCGGCGGGGATTCCGGTGCTTACGATTGACTCGGACGCGCCGAGCAGCCGGCGGCTTTTCTTTATCGGAACGAATAACCTGGCGGCGGGACATCTGGGCGGTCAGCGGGTATCCGAAGGGATCGGGGGACGCGGGAACGTGGTGTTTTTCTCGATGCCAGGACAGCCGAATCTGGATGATCGACTCAAGGGATTCAAAGATGTGTTTGCCTCGCATCCGGATATCAACATCATGGACGTGGTGGATATCAAGGGAGACGCGCGGACTGCGTATGACAAGACACAGGAATATCTGACGCAGACCGGGCCCACGCGTGTATCGGCATTCGTCTGCCTGGAAGCTTCGTCGGGCAAAGTGGTGGCGGATGCGATTCGCAGGCAAAAGGCTACCGACCGGGTTGTTGTGGCGTGGGATGTGGAGCAGGACACGCTGGCTGAGATCACGGATGGTACTATCGCCGCAACGATCGCGCAGAAGCCATTCACGATGGGCTTTGTGGGATTGAAGGAACTGGATGAAATCAGTCACAACCCGCCCAAGTCGCTGACCAAGGACTACAGCGTGGATGCCTTTGCCGAGTATCCAGTATTCATCGATACTGGGACGGCGCTGGTAGATAAGGCGAATGTCGATATCTTCTCTAAGGCGGCTTCGGCTCACCAGCAGTAGGGCGTCGAGTCTGGTCAAGCAGAGATTTGCAGAGGCCCTTTTATGGGTCTTACCCCAGCATCAGCACGAACAAGTCGCGCTGATGCTGGGGGTTCGTTTTTTCCGATGGCTAGAGGTTATGACGGCACACTGTGGTCCGAATGAAAACTACGGTTTGGCGTCGGTGCCAGTGTGACTTTCCTGCTTGGCTAGTTTGACGCGGGCGCCTTCGAGCTTCTTCTGGACTTTAGCTACTTCCGCAGGTTCCACATCGGCGCTCGAGGACTTGGCAAACTCGGCTACTGAAATTTCCCATTGTGCGGCGGCGAGACGGATGCGGCCAGTTTTCTCGTAGAGATCGCCGAGGTGATCATGCACGGTGGGGTCAGTTGAGTTTCGTTCGACGGCCTTACGGAGGTTGTCTTCAGCCGGCTCGTACTGGCCGAGCTTGAGGTAGGCCCAGCCGAGGGAGTCGAGGTAGGCGCCGTTCATCGGTTCCAGTTCGACGGCTTTGCGGATGTACTTGAGAGCATCGGTGTAGCGGGTGGTCTTATCGCATAGCATGTAGCCGAGGTTATTGAGCGTAATCGCGTTATTCGGGTCAATCTCCAATACCTTGTGGAAGAGCTGCTCGGCCTGATCGTACTTCTTTTCGCGCTCGGCGAGGGCACCGCGCTGGAAGAAGAGATTGGCTTTATCTTCATCACGGGTGGCGAAGGGTTCAGCCTTGGTGAGGGCATCCTCCGCCTCTTTCCAGTGCTTTAGACGGAGCTGGATCTGGGAGATTTGCAGATAGACTTCGCGGTCGCCCGCCTTACCGGTGAGCAGACTGTTGGCCAGGCTGAGGCCTTCGTCGAGCTTGCCGGTATCGGCCAGTTGCCAGGCGAGCAGCAGCTTGAGGTCACGGTCATTGGGATTGGCCGCAACGGCTTTGCGGCAGACTTCGGTGGCCTCGTCGAACTGCTTAGCGTCACGGTAGGTGTCCACCTCGCCCTGATACCCGCGCTTGGCGAAGTCGCCGCCCAGCTCGATCATCTTTTGGTAGGTGGCGATGGCTTCAGTGGTTTTGTTCTGCTCGTGATAGACGGCGCCGAGGCGATCAAGGAAGATGCTGCGGTTGGCTTTTTCTTCTGCCGTGTATGCGCCGTTGGCGTGGGTGGTAAGGTCGGTCATCTTCTCGTAGACGGCGATGGCTTCATCGTAGCGGCCGAGGACGTCGAGCAGGAGACCTTCGTTATAGCCTGCTTCGAGGGAGTTGGGGTCTTTGGCGCGGGCTTTACGAATCGTGATGAGGGCTTCTTCGTACTTGCCCTGACGCCGCTGAATCTCCGAGATGCGATTGAGGGCTGCGACGTCTTCCGGGTCGGCGTCGGTGAGCTGTTTGAACTGCTTCAGGGCCTCGTCCAGCTGGTTGTCGCTGAGCAAGACCATGCCGAGGGCGCGAATAGCGTCAAGGTTTTCAGGCTCCATGTCGGCGGAGCGCTGGTATGCGGCGATAGCCTTCTTGGGCTGCTTGAGTTGCTCGTAGGTTGCGCCGAGGGTGAATTCTTCTTTGGGGGTGCGGTCGGAGACGGGAACGGCTTCGAGGAGTTCGCTGGAGCGGCGCAGGTCGCCGGACTCTGCGTAGAGGCGGGCGAGGTTCAGAACGACGTCTTCGGAGGCGGGTTCGATGTCCTGGGCGGCTTTGAACTGCGCTTCGGCCTTGGCGTTGTCATGCTTGACGGTATAGAGCTGGCCGAGGAGCAGATGGTTCTCGAGGGACTTGGGTTCGAGGGCAACAATTTTGAGGAACTCTGCGATGGCGAGGTCGAGGACCTGGCCGCTGGGCGTGGCTGTGGCGGGCTGATTCTGCTGCTCTTGCCCGAGCGAGCGTAGGTAGATTCTTCCGAGGAGCTTGTGAGCTTCGAGGTTGTTATCGTCCTTCTTGACGAGCTCCTGGGCGGTCTGGATGGCTTCACGGACGCGGCCAGCACGGAAGTAAAGTTCGGCAAGACCGGTGGCGAGCTGGGAGGAGTTGGGATCGGCGTTGAGAGCGAGTTTGTACTCTTCAACGGCACGGGTGACGAACTCCTGCCGGCCGTAGTTAGTGGCCATATCTTCGTAGGAGTGGGCTAGGGCCGCGTGGTAATAGGCGGTTGAGCGATCCGGGACAGAAGCGGGCGCGGATGCCGCCGGCTTGGCGGGGATTGGCGGCACGTCGACGGGAGCGGCTGGGGTCTGGGCAAAAGCTATCGGCGCCAGAAAGAGGAACGCTGCTGTGGCCAGAGTGATGCGAATGGATTTGGAGTATTGGCCAAGGCGGCTAAGGTTGGAAATCTGCGCTTCTGTCATGTTTGGCTATCCCACGCTCTCTTTCCCCGATGATGCAGGGGTGGATGGTCTGCCCGACCAGGCCTGGGCCGAAAAGAGAGTCCCGGAGCCGCAATCGTTCCATAGTGCCGCAGTGGGGCAGTGCCATGAACTATTGGACGATTGTATCTTGCAAATGGTTCCGGCGTGTGTGCCGGATTGGGTGAAAGCGATGGAAAGTAACTGGTTATTGCTTCTGCCAGGCCCCAGAGGTGAGGCCTGGCGTGCTTGTCCTTTACCGATTCCTGAGGATCAGTGGCGGAAGTGGCGGATTCCGGTAAAGGCCATGGCGATGCCGAGGCGGTCGGCGGCGGCGATGACGTCGGCGTCCTTGACGGAGCCTCCGGGCTGGATAACTGCGGTGGCTCCCGCAGCCACTACGGTTTCCAGACCGTCAGGGAAGGGAAAGAATGCGTCTGATGCGGCGACGCAGCCGGCGAGCGGGAGAACGGCTTTCATGGCTCCGAAGCGGGCGGCATCGACGCGGCTCATCTGGCCCGCTCCGACTCCGATGGTCTGACCGTCCTTGGCGTACACGATCGCGTTGGACTTGACGTGCTTGGCGATGCGCCAGGCGAAGAGCAGGCTGGCCAGTTCGTCTGACGTGGGATGGCGGTGGGTGACGATTTTCAGGTCATCGGCGGTAATGCGTGCGATATCAGCGTCCTGCACGAGGAGGCCGCCGGAAACCTGCTTCACGACTGGGGTAGGCGGGGCGTCTTTGACTTCTACAAGGCGCAGATTCTTCTTGGCTGCGAAGATGGTTTGCGCCTCCGGGGTAAAGCTCGGAGCGGCGATGGCTTCCACGAAGAGTTTGGCGATGGCTGTGGCGGCTGGGGCATCAACTTCCCGGTTGACGCCGATGACGCCACCGAAGGCGGAGATGGGATCGGCGGCCAGGGCTTTCTCGTAGGCTTCGAGGACGGTTGAGCCGGTGGCGGCGCCGCAAGGGTTGGTGTGCTTGATGATGGCTACCGCGGTTTCGGGGAATTCTTCGGCGAGTGCCCAGCAGGCTTCGAGGTCGACGAGATTGTTGTAGCTGAGCTCTTTGCCCTGGAGTTGGCGGGCATTGGCGATTCCGAGGCCGGATGCGTCGGCGTAAAGCGCGGCGCGCTGGTGGGGGTTTTCGCCGTAGCGAAGGCTGGCGGCCTGGCGGAGGTTGATGCGGAGGGTCGTCGGGAGGGCTTCGGTGTTCTTTTCTGCTGGACTTTCGGGCGCAGGCGCGTTGGGAATCTGGTCAAGAGCGTTGGCGATGGCGGAGTCGTAGGCGGCGGTGGTGGCAAAGGCCTTCTTTGCCAATTGCCAGCGAGTGGCGCGAGACAGGCTTCCGCTATTGGCAGCGAGCTCTTCGGTGAGTGCGGCGTAATCGGAGGCCAGGGTGACGATGGCGACGTCTTCGAAGTTCTTGGCGGCGGAGCGGACCATGCTGGGGCCGCCGATGTCGATGTTTTCGATGAGATGGCCGAAGGGCACGTTCGGCTGCGCGGCGGTCTTCTCGAAGGCGTAGAGGTTGACGACGACCATGTCGATGGGGAGGATGCTGTGCTCGGCAACGGCGGCTTCGTGTGTCGCATTGCCGCGAATGTAGAGCAGGCCACCGTGAACGCGGGGATGCAGGGTCTTCACTCGACCGTCGAGCATTTCGGGGAAGCCGGTGAGCTCGCTGATGTCCTTGACGGTCAGACCGGCTTCGCGGAGGGTTTTGGCAGTGCCTCCGGTTGAAATCAGCTCGACGCCGTAGCTGGCCAGGGTTTGGGCGAAGGCGACGAGGCCGGATTTGTCGGTGACGCTTAGAAGGGCGCGGCGGATGGGCTTTAAGTCAGTTACAGCTGCCAAAAGAGTTGTCCTTTTTGGGCGCGGGTTTCGACGGTATGCGCACTCTACAGGGTATATCGAATAGGCCATTTAGAGGTTCGGAACGCCAGATTCTGTGCGGGAATCACAATAAGAAAAGCAAGGACTCATGTTGACCATGGTGCCGGGGCGGGACTTGAGTCCGGGAGCAGCGCGTCCGATTGCCAGAGGTGGGATAGAGCAATAGAGTAGAGAGATGGGAAGTTATCCCCCTCCTCCTTCTGACCTTCCAGTGAAGTCGCGCGAGAGCTTGTTACCCGAAGGCAAGCTCGGGGCTGCGCCGGGAGGCGATCTGGATGCTGTGTCGAAGGACTTGCCCGACGAGTCAGTGGAAACTCGGCCAGCTCAGCGGTCCTGGGCGTATGCGCCTGCGACGTACGTGCTCATGGGCATCAATTGCGCTGTATTCGTGGCGATGTTGCTCACACATGTCTCTTTCTTACAGCCTACCGGTGACCAACTTCTGCAGTGGGGTGCGACGCAGCCTGAGGCGGTATTGTTCGATGGCGAGTGGTTTCGGGTGGTGTCAGCGATGTTTGTGCATGTGGGGATTCTCCATCTTGCCACGAACATGTGGTGTCTTTGGAATCTGGGGTTGCTGGGCGAGCCGCTGCTGGGGCCGTTTGGTGTGTTTGCTGCCTACGTTTTGTCGGGGGCGGCAGGAAATTTACTGTCGATCGGCGTGAACATGGCGAATCACAACTACTCTTCGGTGGGAGCTGGGGCGTCGGGGGCGGTTTTCGGACTGGCTGGTGTGCTGATTGTGTTGCTGAAGTCGCCGCGGCTGCCGATTCCGGCGAAGGAATCGAGCAGTTTACGAAGGTACGTTATTTACTTTGCGGTTATTAACTTTGTGATTGGCTTTGGCAGCGCCCGGCTCAAGCTGGGAGTGAACATCGATAACATGGCCCACCTGGGAGGGTTTCTGGGCGGGATCGTGTTCGCGCTGCCACTGGTGCCAATGCTGGGGACTCCGCGGCCGTTGTTTCAGTTTCGCAGGCGCGTGGCGGTGGGTGTGCTGACCGGTGTGTTGGTGCTCTTTGGTTTTTATTTAAGCAACGTGTTTCCCGGACCGGGATGGCCTGCGCGGTAGCTATCGATTGGTGCCCGGTCCAGTTCTTTTGCGAGCTATCGAACTGCGGTGGCGGCGAACTTTTTTACCATGGCGAGCAGCAGTTTCCGGTCGCTTTCATTGAGGTTTGTGGAGTAGCGGCGGATTTGCGTAAGGAAGCGCAGTTCGTCGTCCGATAGCTTCTGGGTGTTGAGTTCGCGGTTAAGCGAGTCCTCGGCGAAGAACTGGGCAATGGGCAGATCGAGAGCCTGGGCGATCTTGGATAGCGTGTCCAGCGAGGGGATGGTGTGGCCGTTTTCGACGCGCGAAAGGTAACAGCGCAGCAGGCCTGTCTTTTTCTCGATGTCACCCTGAGAGAGGCCTTTTTGCAGCCGGTGGCCGCGGATGGTAGTACCGATTTTCATCGCTGGAGCCCCGAAACTCATGCGCCACGCGGAATCGAAACCCGTGGTCGCAGTTCATGAGATGTTGTACTTATAGTTAACATGCGTACGAGGTGAACGCAACAGGTTTTTATGTGGATTTCAGAGTACTTTCCGCATATAGACGATTGCCGGCTTGGCGGGCCCATTGTACGGTGGACACTCAGTGAACCCCATCCCGAGGTAGAGGCGGTACGCGGAGGCCATGACCTCGGGTGCCGTGTCGAGCAGCAATTGCGTCCTGCCTGAGGATTTAGCGCGGTCGATCAGCGTTTGCACGAGTAGCCTGCCGAGGCCGGTGCCACGACCTTCGGCGCGAACCCACAATCGCTTGATCTCCCATGCATCCGGCACTGCCGGCAAGGAGCGCCATGCGACGAAGCCCAATGGGAAGCCTGCCCGTTCAGCGAGCACAGCGCCACCGCCCTGGTCAATGTAGCTGTGAGGCAATTGGGCGGCCTCATCCAGTAGCGAGCCGTAGCAGAAGCTGGTGACGGAGGGCTCCGAGGCAACAAATTGCCCGTATTCGAGCAGAAGTGTCCGGGCGGCCTGGACTGTCTGAGGTAGGGACTGCGCTGTTAAGTCCGTGAGGACGAACTGGTGAACTGCGGATGCGGCTGGCGCTGCGGAACCGGTGGACATGACTGAGTTTACGATGTGCCTTGGCACCAGGAGTGAAGCGGGGCATTGGTTTGCGTAAACCTTATGGTTCGAGTTTACGTCAGACGAATGCAAGCAGACGACATTCCAGTGGAGAGTGGATTCGAGTGGCGTATAGCTCTTACAAGGCGGTCGAGTGCGCCAGGCAAAAGGGGCTGACGTCGGCGTACGGGCGAATGGTGCTGGCGTTGGCGATGGCGGCTGGGTGCGCGGTGCATGCCGTTGGTCAGCAGACTGCTTTACCTCAAAGCGTGCAGCAAACTGCTCCCCTAGCTGCGCCTAAAGCCGAACCGGCTTTGTCCGCGCCCCAAGCAGGTGGGAGTCTTCATGGTGTGGTGAAATTTGCCGCTGGGCCGGGCAGTGCATCAGGCGGCGTCCCTTTGCCGGGTGTAACGGTGACTGCAACGAACACGCTGACGGGCAAGCGGTTCGCTACTACGACCGATATTACGGGCGCGTGGTCGATGACGATCCCGCAGAATGGTCGGTATGTGCTGCGTACGGAGTTCACGGCGTTTGCAGCGACGACGCAGGAAGCACGCCTCAATGCAACTACGCATGATGTAAAAGTGGACTTTGAGCTGCAACTGGCGTCGCGGGTGGCGAAACAGGATGCACAGGAAGCGGGTCAGGCTCAACAGACTGCGCAGGCGATCCGGCAGCTCGGGGCTGGGGTGCAGAGTTTGAGTTTGATGAGTTCGCTGGGGCAGGGTACGGATGCTGCTGAGGGCGGCACAAATGCCAGCGGTACTACGTTGCCGGGTGCGGCGGCGAATTCGAATTTCAGCGGGGACTCGGTCGCGATCACCGGGCAGTCGGGATCGGTGAGTCCGCTTGCGGGTATCGATCCCGACCGTATTCGGGATGCGATCGAGACGATGCGGGCGCAGGGTGGGCCGGGTGGGGGCGGGGGATTCTTTGGTGGACCGGATATCGGGGGCGGCGGCGGATTTGGCGGATTTGGCGGAGGGCGTGGGAACTTTCGTGGCTTCCGTGCGGACCAGCCGCATGGGGCTGTGTTCTGGACGGGAAGCAACTCGGCCATAAACGCTCTGCCGTTTGCGCTGCGGGGGCAGGAACAGGATCAGCCTACGTATGGTTCAAATCGATTTGGCCTTACGTTTATCGGGCAGCCTTACCTGCCGAAGCTTACGAAGCCGAGCGGGAAAGATACGCTGTTTCTCACGCTGTCGGGACAGCGCACTTCTACGCCGTTTAATCAGTACGCGACCATCCCGGTGTTGACGGATGCCCAGCAGGGTACATGCGCCAGCAAGTCCACGGCGGCCTGCAGGCTGCTGGCCTTGTATCCTGCTCCAAATCTCGCAGAGACGAGCCAGGGATATAACTACTACTTTGCTTCGACGGGGCAGTCGAATTCTACGCAGGCCGGGGCCCGGTATATTCGCGCCATCGGTTCGAATGCGAGCTTACCGACCGGCGGGGGGCGTGGTGGCGGAGGTGGTGGCCGCCGCAATGGCTCAGCGCTGCAGGGATTGCGACAAAGCGTGAATGCCAACTACAACTGGAGTCATTCGGCTTCGGATAACTTGAACATCTTTCCGAATCTTGGTGGAAAGACAGCCTCTGACAATTATTCGCTGCAGGCTGGCTACTCCCTCGGCTATCACCGACTGAACAACAACCTCGTGCTGGGATGGAACCGGACGCGCAGCGAGGCAACAAATTTTTATACCAACCAGACGGATATCGCTACAGAGCTGGGGGTGCTGGGGCCGGATGGTCCGCTGAACCCAAGCCCGTTGAACTTTGGTGTTCCGAATCTTGTGCTGAGTGGTTTTACGGGATTAAGCGAGCAACAGCCGAGCTTCCGGTTGCAGCAGACGATTTCGCTGACAGAAACGTTGAGTTGGGGGCATGGCAAGCATAACTACCGGTTCGGAGGAGATTTCCGGCGGGTGCATCAGGATGTGCTGAGCAGTTCCAATGGGACTGGGACGTTCTACTTTACGAACAGTACGGATGCAACTGGTAATGTCACGGCTACTGCGTTGGAGAATTTGTTGAGCGATCAGCCACAGGAGAGTTCAATTCAGTCAACGATTGCGAAGAGCTATCTTCGCGAGAATGTATTCGACTTGTTTGCGCAGGACGATTTCCGGGCTTTTTCGAACCTGACTCTTAGCTATGGCATTCGCTATGAATACTTCTCACCGTTTTCGGAGAAGAATGATCATCTCGGCGAGATCGGGACGAACATGGATTTTACCCAGGTTGGAGAGATCACGCCCGGATGTACCAATGCTTTCTGCAAGGGCTTGCCGAATTCGCTGGTATTCCCCTATCGGACTGCGATTGCTCCTCGGCTCGGCATTGCGCTGCGGTTGCCTAAGTCGACTGTAGTTCGGGCTGGGTACGGCATCAACTACACGAATGGTCAGTATGCGAGCTTTGCTACTACGCTGGCGCATCAGCCGCCGTTTGCCAATGTGCAGACCAATGAGGCTACGGACACGGCGATTACGCTGGAACAGGGTTTCCCTGTTGCCGAGGGTGCACAGCCTCCCAACTATGCATTGGACCCGCACTACAAATTGCCATATGTGCAGGTGTGGAATATCGATGTGCAGAAGACGCTGCCGTTGGGGATTGTGTTGAATGCCGGTTACAACGGGTCAAAGGGAACGCACCTGGATATTACAAGTGCCCCGCGACCTGCCAATCAGACGGCTCCGTTTGTGGTGACGCCGGTGCTCTTCAACTATGAGCAGGCGGTTGCGTTCTCAAACTTCAATGCGGCTACGTTGCGGCTTAGGAAGAGGCTCCAGAAGGGAGTGTCCCTTGGCGCCAACTACACTTACTCACACTCGATTGATAATGCGGGCGCGCTGGGAGGGGTTTCGACGGTTGTGGCACAGAACTGGCAGGATCTGCTGGCGGAAGAGGGGAATTCGAGTATCGATCAGCGTCACAAGGTTTCTGGCGATTATCTATTCGAGCTGCCGTTTGGCAAGGACCGGGCGTTTCTGACTTCGGGTACTGCTGCGAGGATTGCTGAAGGCTGGTCGGTTTCAGGGACGTTCACGTTTGCTACCGGGACGCCACTGACTCCCAGTTATGCAGCAGATAGTCTGGATGTTTCCCGCGGGACTGCTGGCTCACTGAGGCCGGATCGTGTGCCCGGAGTTTCTGTGACGGCGGGTGCACATTCTCTGAATCAGTGGTTCAATACTGCGGCGTACACGACGCCGGCCAGCGGGTATGGGAACGCTTCGCGCAATTCGATTACCGGACCGGGGACGATTTCGAATGCGATGTCGTTGTCGAAGACGATGGGTTTGGGAGATACGCGCAACCTGGAGCTGCGAGCTACGGCCAACAATGTATTCAATACGGTCCAGTACTCGGGTGTGGACACGAATCTTGATTCGAGGACTGCCGGTGAGGTGACTTCAGCGGCTACGATGCGGCAGTTCAATTTTCTGGCGCGGTTCCGGTTCTGAATTAGCGAGTTAGTGGGTGTTGTGGTTATGGATAAGAGTCGAGGCATCTCGGGAATACGAGTGATCGTCATTGCGGTGATGGTGCTATCGCTGGCATTGCCTGCGCCGGTTTATGCGCAGCAAGAGCAGGGTGCCGGCTTTACCTTGCGCGCTGAGTCGGACCTGGTGCTGACCAATGTGGTTGTGCGCGATGCTAAGACCGGTGAGGTAGTGCGCGGACTCAAGCAGAGCGATTTTACGATTCTGGAGAATGGGAAGCCGCAGTCAATTGCCAGTTTCGATTTTGAAAGCGTGGACATGGCGAAGCCGCTGAACGAGGCGACGATCAGCGGGCTTGCGGCGGTGGCGCGAGGCAGTGTGAATGCGGGTGTGAGGCCGGAGGATTTGCGCAATCACCGGCTGATTGTGTTCTTCTTCGACCTGACATCTATGCAACCCGAGGATCTTGATCGCAGCGTCACTGCGGCGAAGGAGTTTCTCACGCATAAGCTGCAGCCTGCCGATCTGGTTGCACTCGTCTCGTTGGATACTGCGTTGAAAGTTGATCAGGATTTCACTTCGGATAAGGATCTGCTGATTGGCAAGGTTGGTGTTTACAACGGGACCGAAGGGTCTGCATTTGCGCAGGGGGCGAATGCTAACTCGAATCAAGTCGAGGATGCGAGCGGGTATACGCCGGATGAGAGCGAATATAACGACATCAATACGGATCGCGAACTCTATGCATTGAGAGCTATTTCGAAGTCGCTGGAGCGGATCAATCAGAAAAAGTCGCTGCTGTATTTTTCGGGAGGCTTGTCACGTGACGGAATCGAGAACCAGGCTTCGCTGCGAGCGGCGATCAACGCAGCGGTGCGGGCCAACCTTGCGATTTACAGCTTGGATACACGGGGATTACAGGCGATCTCGCCCTTGGGAGATGCTTCGACAGCGAGCTTACGTGGCTCGAGCGGGTTCAATGGCGGGGCCATTCAGAATAACTTCAACGCCAACTTCGCATCGCAAGAGACGATGACGACTTTGTCTGCGGATACTGGGGGTAAGGCGTTCCTCGATTCGAATGATTTTGCGCCGGCGTTTGCGAAGGTGCAGAGCGATTCATCGGCTTACTACGTGATTGGGTTTCACCCTTCCAATCCAGCGCGTGATGGGAAGTTTCGCAAGCTGACGGTGAAGGTGAATCGGCCCGGTGTGAAGCTGGAGTTTCGACCTGGATATTTTGCCCCGTCGGACTTCCAGCATGCGGGCAAGGAGGATCGGGAGCGGGATTTACAGGAGCAGCTAGCGAGCGATCTGCCGGCTACCGATGTGGCGATGTATCTCGACGCATATTACTTCCGGCTGGAGGAGAACCGATTCTATGTGCCGGTGAGCCTGATTGTGCCGGGTTCGCAGATACCGTTTGTGAAGGGTGGCGATCGGGACAAGGCTACGCTGGATGTGATTGGCGAAGTGATCGACGAGGCGAAGCGGCCAATTGGGAATGTTCGCGAGACGGTGAAGTTGGCGGTGAACGCGGACCAGCAGGTGAGACAGAAGAATGTGCAGTATTCGACGAGCTTCAATCTACCCGCGGGCAAGTATCACTTGAAGTTTGTCGTTCGCGAAAATCAGACTGGGCACATGGGGTCGTTTGAGACGGATATTATGCTGCCGGACATGAAGAAGACGCCCTTGAAGCTGAGTTCGATATTGCTTGCTTCGATGCGGGTGAATGCACCGAAAGAGAAGGGTGCGGCGAGTCCTCTTGTGCATGATGGTCAACAGTATGTGCCAAATATCAGCCATGTGTTCCGGCAGGGGCAGCACTTGTATCTGCTCTACGAGGTCTATAACCCGACACGAGTGAAGGCGGATGCCACGTTGGCGAATGCTCCGAAGATCGCTAAGGGGACGATTAGCCTGGTCAGCAGCCTGGAATTGATTCAGGGCTCAACCAAAGTGTTTGAGACGCCGGTGGTGCAGGCTACGGCAATCAATGTGCCTGGACGGGACGCGGTGGCCGTGGAACTGGATGTGCCGCTTGATAAGTTAAAGCCGGGTTCGTATATCGGGCAATTAAATGTGGTCGATGATGCGGGTGGTAGCTTTGCATTTCCGCGATTTGCTGTCCTCGTGCGGGAGGCTGAAGTTCCTGTCGCGGTAAGTTCTGGCGCGGGTGTGAGCGCGACACCGCAATAAAACGGTTGTCTTCTCTATTGCGAATTGACAAGGATCAGAATCGAATAAAAGAGCCGCTGCTTCACCTCACTGTTGGAGGTGAAGCAGCGGCTCTTACTTGTTGAAGCTTGGGACGGGAAGCGTCAGGCTCGTCGACCGGTGAGAAGCCGGAAGAGGAAAACGATGATCACGGCGCCTGCGATGGCGATGAGAATCGTGTAAAGGAGGCCGCCGGCCGGGGAAATCCCCAAGGCTCCTGCGATATAACCGCCGATCACTGCGCCTACGATGCCGAGGAGAGTGTCGGCGATGAAGCCGTAACCCGAACCCTTCATGATCTTACCGGTAGCCCATCCAGCGATGAGGCCAACGATGATCCACCAAATTAAACCACCCATAGTCTTACTCCTTCTTTCTTCAGGACCGAAGTTCTTTGCTCCTGGCCCTTGATTGTGTATTTGTGAAATGTCTGAGCAAACCAGAACAGCATGGTTCCTGCAATGAGATGTAAATGGCGATGGCCGAGATGCCCGCAGCGCTGCAATTCCTGTAGGATTTGTGGCGTGAATCAGGTGTAGCGTTGGGCAGTACAGAAGTTTACTTTCCGATTACCTGTGGCTTGACGAAGCCATACGGGCAATGGCGGCAGCCCGACTCGCAGCACCAGCCACGGCGCAGGTGATAGGCCGCGGTAAAGACGATATAAGGGCCGTCGTAGTAAAACTCTCCTGGCTCCGGGGTTGGCGCTGGTGGGCGCTTTTGCGGGGCATCGGGATTGGTAGGGTTAGCCATTGCTTTCTCTATTGTCGCTGAAGCCGAGGATTTGGCCGGTTCGTGCTTCCCGAGAGAGAGGCCACCTTCAACGCGATACGACTGTGTTGAAGGTGGACCCGGATCGATCACATGGCTGGGATTTGAGCCTCATGGACAGAGAGCCATTGGTGGGCATGCTGGATTTCTGGCAGGGACTGGTCGGCGGATTTCCAGGCTGCGAGAAAGTCGGTATAGGCTTTCTGCGTCTTGGATGAATCGTTGGATTGTTCGGCGACTTCGGCAAGGCCGTACAGAGGGAAGCCGGAGTTGGGACGGTCTTCGAGGGCTTGCTTCCATGCTTTCTCTGACTCTGCGATCCTGCCGGCGGCGAGCAAGAGGGCAGCTTCCTGCTCGTCGACTGGGCGAATGAAAGCGGGGGGTTCGTGATAGCCGAGTTCAAACTCTTCGCGGCGGGCCTGCGCAAAGAGCGATTCGGCTTCGGGAATCTTCCCGTCCTGGATGAGGATGGCTCCGCGCAGTTCGAGTGACAGGATGGCGAGATTCTTCAGCATAGCGCTGTCGACCTGATCGGTGGGCTGCTTCTGGTTGACCGGTGTCTTTTGAGTTGCTTCCAATTTGCCTTTTGCCAGCGATTCCTCGTTATCGACTTTTTGGGAGAGGCGCCAGAGTTGGGCATCGAGCTCGGCGGATTGGGCTTGCGCTGAGGTCATGTCCTTCCTGTCCAGACTTTGCATGCCACGGGAGAAAGCAGTCAGTGAACTGGCGAGGATATGCAAGTTGGGAAATTCCGGCTGGAGCGTGGCGGAGGCGGAGAGAGATTCGACCTGTGGCCAGTTGCCAGTGCGCAGTGCAATTGGCAGGAGCGGGTTGAGACGGGTGATCGAGTCGCGGGTGGACCAAGGGTACAGCGAGGCAGCGCGGGTACCGCGGGCTCCGGTGAGCTTGGCTGATGTTACGGCAGCCTTGGCGAGGCGCCCTGACTCGAGCAGGTTGGCGATCGAGTACATCAGGTTGTGGACGTAGTTCCAGTCATCATCTGCGGCCACGTGCTGGGCTTGCATATAAGCTTCGTCGACAGAGGTTGACAGGTCGAAGGCGACCTGGGCGCGGTCATAGTTGCCGGTGCGGTAGAAGATGTGGCCGGGCATGTGGGTCATGTGACCTGAGTTTGGCGTGAGCTGGCCGAGGATATCTGCGGAGTGAAGGGCCTGTTCGGGATGAGGGCTGGCTTCGACAGCGTGAATCCAGAGATGATTGGCGGCGGAATCTTCCGGCTTATCCTTGAGGATGCCTTGTAGAATCGCCATGCTTTCGACGGTGCCGGGGCGGGCTTTACCCGTGTCGCGGTCATAGCCATCCGAGACGGATTCGGAGAGCATGAGGCGGGCGTTGATGTCCCAGGGGTATTTCTTGACGATCTGGCGAAGTATCGCGGTGGACTTTTGGTCACGGCTGGATTTGGGCGCGGAATCGTTCGCCTCTCCCTGTGAAGCTGCGATGTAGAGCTTCTCGCGCTTGTCGGCGTGGGACTGGAGGGAGACCGCCTTCACCAATTCTTCGTGGGCGTAACCCTGGACTTCCGAGTTGTGGATGCCGAGGGAGTCCGCGAGAGCCCAGTGGCAAATTGCGCAGTTTGGATCGGTACGGATGGCCTGCTCGAATGCCCGATTGGCTTCGTAGTCCCAAAAGTCGTAGACAAGGTTGATGCCCTGATCGAACCAGGCTTGCGTCTCGGGATTCTTTGAACTGATAAGGAAGTGCAGGTTGCCGATGCCGGTAAGCCTTTGTGGTGGCGGCAGCTTTTCGGGAGCGATAATCTCCGGTCCGGAGGGCATGGCGTGGCAGGCTGGCATCTGCATCTGCGCTGAAGTGACCAAGGGCGGGATGCAACAGAGGAGCATGGCGATTAATGCTGCCCGGAGGCGGGATGAGTGGTGCGGCATTGAGGTTCCTTTTGGAGCTACGGGTCTGCTCAACATTATCAGTGCTGGTGCGGGTGGTTCGCCACAGGGTTTGTCTTGTCATCGCTGCGGCTTGCTGCTCAGTGCATCATCAAGGAAACTATGGGTCCGCTCCACGACATTCATGGCTGTTCTGCGCCTGCCTGGGATTGCTGGTACCGCCGCTCGGGTATCACTTTTGTTTTCTTACGGAAGGGACTTTCCGCCTGCTATGAGTTGTCAGGCGAATTTTTCGCCATACTGACGATGGGTGGTCCGATTGTCTGTGGAGGCTATGGTTCATCCGCGGCTGAGGTGCACGATACGTCGACAGGCACAGACACGATCAATGGATTGGGCGTAACTTGTGGCAAGGCCCGCCTATCGATGAGCGTATTCTTCCCCTCGATCTTGTCGCTCGGATCAGAAAATGAGTTGAAAGATTTTTCGAATCAAGGAAATGACCAGCGCAAAAGAGACAAGCGACAAAGCGTATATCGTGAAAAACCAAAGAGATCGGTGCATGCGGGTGGTCATTCCGCCCATCCCTTCTCCGGTGTTCTTCCGCGAAAGACCCAATAGGCGAAGGCTGAGTATGACAGGATCACCGGCGTGACGACTATGGCCCCGACCAACAGAAATAGCTGACTCGCCGATCCGGCGGCTGCTTCCCAAAGGGCCAACCTGAAAGGGATGATATCCGGGAAAATAATCACTGCAATGGCGGTCATTCCGAACAGGATGAGCGCGAAACCAAGAAGAAGCGGAACCATTGCGTTGACGCTCCTGGGGAACAGAGAAAGGTAAGCCCCAGATACGATCATCAGCATTGCGAGTCCAGATAGAAAGACTGAGTGAACGCCCCAGGCTACGAGCAACCCGGGTTGAATAGAAGCGGCGTAAACTGCCCCGAGGCAAAGAAGAAATAAGAACGATGGGGTGCCGATGCGTAGTGATCGGATGGCGAAATGAAGAATACCAATATTTCCTTTTAGATACAGCCATCCTGATCCCAAGAGCGAATAGCCGATCACAACGATTGCTCCACTGAGAAGTGGCAGCGGCCGGAACACATCGAGCACGCTTCCAGAGAACTGCTGGTTGGTGATTGCAACGCCTTGCAAAAAGCCACCGAGAATGAGTCCTTGCATATAGGCTGCGACCACTGAGCCAATTCCGAAGGCGAGATCCCAGTGACGCCGATAGTTTTTCATCTGTACGCGAAACTCAAATGCAACTCCTCGAACTCCCAACGCCAGCAGCATGATAATCACTGGCAAATAGAAAGCGGGCATGAGAATTGCGTAAGCAATAGGAAACGCTGTAAAAAGCGTGATGCCGGTCATCACGAGCCATGTCTCATTTCCATCCCAAGTTGGCGCGATGGAGTCGATCATGTGGTTTCTAGAGGAATCAGAAGGCTGAAGAAGTAGCAGAGTTCCCACGCCCAGGTCAAAGCCATCGAGCAATCCATATAAAGTAAGGGCAAGCGCCGCGAAACAAGCCGATAGAAGCGGTAGGTCCATTGGGTCACCTCCTTGCTGTCGCCGATGTGTCGAGTGCGCGGGTCAATATTTCGGGGCGTAGAGCATTCTTAAGGGAACCAGACGAACTTGCTTCATTCGTCTCACCCTTGGGGCCGCGTCGAATGAGCCTGATGGCAAAGAACAGAAATGCTGTGATGAAGACCGAGTAGATACAAACGAAGGCAATCAGCGTAGTCAGGAGTGCCTGGGCAGGCACTGGTGAGATCGCATCTAATGTTCTGAAAATACCGAATATGACCCAAGGCTGGCGGCCTGTCTCTGCCAAGTACCAGCCGGCAAGTGTTGCAATAAGGCCGGAAGGGGTCATCAAGGCGAGGATGCGCAGAAACCACTGAGAGGTGAACAACCTACCTCTCCATTTCAGCCACAAAGATGAAATGCAAACTCCAAACATGACCATTGCTGTGCAATACATGGTCCTGAATCCGTAGAAGACCATGCCCATGATCGGTTGTTGATCCAGGGGAGTGTTTCTAAGTCCTTGTACAGTTCCATTGAGACTGTGGGTTAGCCATATGCTTCCCAGGTATGGGGTTCCAAAGGCGAAGCGGTTGCGCTGATGCTGCTGGTCCGGCACGATTATCCAGTAGTAGGGAGCAGGTGATTGAGAATTGGTCTCCCAGAATCCCTCGGCAGCCTGCATCTTGGATGGTTGATGCTTGAGCATGGTGCCATAAAGAATATCCCCAATGAAGACCTGACCAGCGATCAGGACTGTTGCAAACGTCGTCCCGAGCGCCACGCTTTTTTTTGCAAAGGCTAGATGCCTTCTCTGTAAAAGATAGAAAGCGCCAACTCCCGAGACCAGGAAAGAGGCAGTCAGATAAGCCGCACTGATCATGTGTGGCAATCGTACGCTCCAGGATGGATTCACGATGACGTGAAACCAATCTACAACTTCGATACGACCATTCTTGAATCTGGTCCCGGAGGGGGTTTGCATCCAGCTATTGGCGGCCAGAATCCATGATGCAGACATCACAGTTCCAGAAGCCACGAGGCATGTTGACAGAAAGTGAAGCTTTGGTCCAACGCGATGAAAGCCGAAGAGCATGATTCCCAGGAAGCCCGCTTCAAGAAAGAAGGAAGTGAGCACTTCGTAGGCAATCAAGGGGCCGATTGCAGGGCCCGCTATCTGAGCGAAGCGGGAAAATCCAAGGCCGAACTCGAAGGAAAGCACAAGTCCAGTGACGACTCCGACACCAAAGGCCATAGCGAAGATATTGAGCCAGAAGCGATAGATCTGCAGATAAACTTCATCTTTAGTCGTGATCCAAAGTCCTTCGATCACGGCCAGAAATGACGCCAGTCCAATAGAAATTGTCGGAAAAATAATGTGGAAGCTCACCGTAAAAGCAAACTGGATCCGCGCGAGGGTTGGAGCGTCCAGCCTCATCTCAAGCCTTGCTTTCGGGGGCCATTCTGGCGGTGAGTATGGCGCAGAGGACGAAGGCAAGAACTCCTGCGACTGCCAAACGAAGACCAAACACCCCGATGATGAGAAAGAAGGCAGAGATTCCGAGCAAGACTACGGCGCAGACTTCGATCATCCTGAACATCTGTCTCGCCATTTCTATTCCAAGACCTCTTGACCGAGATGGTAGTCGTGACTTCTAGCGTTGCCCATCATGTCTTTCCATTATTTGCCTTCATTTCATGTGAAATCTGGAGTCGTATGTGATTTCCTCGTGTAAACAGGCATCTGCCAAGAAGTGATGCGAACATATGCGACATGCGCAGGAGTTCGTGCGGATTGCTCAGGCACGGCGGTCGAGTGGACCGCTCAAAGCGCCGCTAGCGCGGTGCGCAGGCATTCAAGACAGATGGATTTCAGCGTTGCGTGACCTTAGGACGGCGAATAGAATGAGTCTGTTTCCCCGGGCCCACCTTGGTGGGCGAGTTGGCAGATCGCTTACCTGCCAGAGGATCTATGAAGAGGTTCGGTAATTGGCGGAGGGTGTTCGTAGTTGTATGTTGTCTACTGCCTGGATGCGGTTGGCGACACCATCCAGATCGACCCACCATTCAATTTACCCGCATACCACCGGCAAGGGAGGGAGGACCAGACAAACTCGACATGATTGAGGGAAAGGTAACTGGCGGCCATCCCGGCCTGAGGATTGTCCTCTTTGCGAAGGCCAGTAACGTGTGGTGGGTACAGCCTTTGGATGTCGAACCTTTTACAAAGATTGAGCAAGATTCCAGCTGGAAAAGTGCCACTCATCTCGGGAGCGAATATGCGGCATTGCTTGTGGACTCTACGTATCTTCCTCTTTCGACGGTCCCTGCCCTTCCGAAGCCAGGTGGGTCAGTTCTGGCGGTAGCGAGTGTAAGCGGCGGAAAACTGGTGCCCCCGATCATTCAGACATTGAAGTTTAGCGGATACGAATGGAGTATTCGTCATGTTGCGCGCGAGCGTTTTGGCTCGATGCTTTACTACGAACCTTCTAATGTCTGGACTGATTCCAATGGATTTCTCCACCTTCGCATCACTCGCAAGTCAGACAAATGGATGTGTGCGTCGGTTGCACTTGACCGTAGTTTGGGATACGGCACTTACACCTTCTCCGTCCAAGATCTCTCTCACTTGGAACCAGCCGCGGTGCTTAGCCTGTTCACATTTGATGAACATAATGGAGAGCAGCACCATCGGGAGATGGATATTGAACTTAGCCAGTGGGGAGATCCAAAAAACAAGTCTGGGGATTACGTAATTCAGCCTTCCTGGTTCCCAGAGAATAAGGTGAAATTCCAGCCTCCTCCAGGTACTGTGAATTATTCCCTACGTTGGGAAGCGGGTGCTGCTACCTTCGGGACATCAAGAGTGGGAAGCGCAAGCCTAGAACGACAGAGAGCGTCTATCAGGACGTTCACTACCGCCATTCCTACGCCCGGCAATGAACTGGCCAACATAGATTTCTGCGAATTCGAACACGCCAAAGTGCCTCTCCAGAAGGGAGCGGAGGTTGTGATTGAAAAATTCCAGTATCTTCCTTAAACGTGTGTTGCAAAGACTCTGTTGTTTTAGTCTTGCTCTCATATGTTTTGCGATTGTGGGTGCTGGCGACACTGCGAGAGCACTGGATCCGAATCGAAGAGCGTCGCAATATATGCGCGATCGATGGATGACTAGCAACGGCTTCCCCGCCGGTCGTGTGAACGCTATTGCCCAGGCTGAAGATGGATATTTATGGATTGCCACGAGTAACGCCCTCGTTCGATTTGATGGATTTACTTTCCAGACCTTTGAGCAATTAAATCCGGCCGATCGAGCGGTCTCCGCATTTCAAACATTGCTTACGGATCGGGATGGGAACCTCTGGCTCGAAGACGAAAGCAGGCGGCTGCTGCAATATCGAGACCACGCTTTGATGGATACGATCTCCAATTCGGGATTTCCGGACGCCAGAATTGTCGCTGTCTCCCGTGCACAGGACGGCGGTTTGCTGATGGCAACTGCCGGGGTGAATATTCTTCGTTACAGACACGGCAGAATTGAAGCGGGGACGCCGGTAGGTGGGCCAATGCCGACAGTAGTACCACGATCAGTCGCAGAGACTACTGACGGCAAGATATGGATTGGAAGCTTTGAAGAAGGATTGTTTTATGAGGATCAGGGAAAGATTACACCGGTAAAGACTGGTGTTCTCGACAACAAGATCAACACCTTGCTCCCTGTGGCGAATGGCGGATTATGGATCGGTACCGACAGCGGGTTGATCTTCTGGGACGGATCGAAGATTGCTTCCCAGGGACCGTTCAAATCTTTGAGTCATGTTCAGGTGTTATCTCTCGCGCAAGATCGAAACTCGAATATCTGGGTAGGCACTGCGAGTGGTCTGTTTCGGCTAACGTCGGGAAACCCGTTGTTGGTGGACAGTGTCCCCGACGAGTCTGGCAGGGCGATTACGGTGATTTTTGAGGACCGCGATGGGAACCTTTGGATCGGGGATTCCTTTGGCTTGGAACGGATGCGCGACGGTGCATTTTCCACCTTCTCGAAGGCAGAGGGTTTCCCGCCAGACAGCAACGGGCCCATCTATGTAGATGGAGGAAATCGTACTTGGGTCGCAGGTTCGGATGGTGGTCTCTATCGAATTGAGAACGGTCGTGTTGACCGAGTCCATGCGCGGGACTTCAAGAGCGACACTATCTATTCGATTGCAGGGAAGGGGGAGGAAATATGGCTTGGACAGAGGCAAACTGGCCTGACCCACCTAACCGCACACGGTAAGGGATATGTTGCCACCACTTACACGCACGCGCAAGGACTGGCGCAAAACAGCGTTTCCTCGGTCTTCATGAGTCAAGATGGAGCGATTTGGGCAGGGACATTCAGTGCTGGGGTCTCTCGCTTGAAGCAAGGTAAGTTTGAGACATTTACTGCTGCCGATGGTCTTGGCTCGAACACCATATCTTCCATCGATCAAGGTGCAGATGGAACGCTTTGGTTTGGCACCTCCAGTGGGCTCACTGCGTATACGAATGGCCATTGGAAGACTCTGACCGAAAGAGATGGATTGCCGTCGAACGAAGTGAGTACTGTTCGAATGGATTCCGCTGGAGTTCTTTGGATAGGTACGGCGCATGGGTTGGCGTTTCTCACTTCGAATCATGTCATGGTTGCGGTAGAGTCGGAGCCACTTCTTCATGAAGCAATCTTCGGCATCGCGGAAGGACCAGGCGGCTATCTATGGATGAGCACATTGAATCACATTTTCAAAGTTAGGCGAAGCGCCGTCCTAAGTGGCGTGCTCAATTCGGGAGATCTTCGTAAATACGGCCCCGTCGACGGCCTGCCCGGAACAGATGGTGTGAAGGGTGAACGTACCGTGGTGACAGACCATCGAGGCCGCGTATGGTTTTCTATTAGTCGTGGCGTCGCAATGGTGGATCCAATTCGTGCGGACAATAATGACGCTCCCGCGATTCCTCACATAGAGGGACTTTCAGTTGACGGGAATCAGCGAGCGCTCGAGGACGGTGTGCGGATCCCGCCGTTTCCTCAGCAAATCGTGATTCGCTTTGTGGGGTTGAGCCTTGCCGTGCCTGATCGAGTTCGGTATCGATACCGGCTCGATGGATACGATCATGATTGGAGTTCTCCCATTGATACACGCCAAGTGATTTACACAAAGTTAGGTTACGGCACCTACCGATTTCACTTGAAGACTGCGAACAGCGATGGTGTATGGAATGAATCGGAGATCAGCTTCCCTTTTAGGATTGAGCCTGCATTCTGGCAGGCATGGTGGTTTCAGTTATTGAGTGTCCTGACGCTGATACTGGCAGGGTGGCTTTTCTATCTGCGTCGAATGCAGCTGATGACTCGACGATTAAATCTTCGATTTGAAGAGCGTCTGGCTGAGCGGACCCGTATCGCACAAGATCTGCACGATACCCTTCTCCAGGGCTTTATCAGTTCTTCTATGCTTGTCCATGTTGCCACCCATGAGATCCCCGAAAATTCAAACGCAAGGTCCCTGCTCCAAAGATCGTTGGAGTTGATGGGACAGGTTACGCAAGAGGGCCGGACAACTCTCAATGGACTGCGCTCCAGCGGTCCCAAGAACCTAGATTTGCAACAGGCACTTAATTCGATACCAGAGGTTTGTGGACTTCACCAGGATCTAGCGTATCAAGTAACATCGGAAGGCCCATGGCAACCGATGCACCCGGCAATCCGCGACGAGATTTATTGTGTAGCCCGAGAGGCAGTTGTAAATGCCTTTCGTCACTCTGGAGCGTCGACTGTCGAGGTGCGGTTGAAATTCACATGGCATCGCTTCCATTTATTGGTCTGTGACGATGGAATAGGCATCGATGAACAGATTGTGAACCATGGGAAGGATGGGCATTGGGGTCTGAAGGGCATGCGCGAGCGCGCACAGGGAATTGGAGCCAAGCTTACACTCGTAACGAGGTCTATGTCAGGGACAGTTGTTGAGTTGGTGGTCCCCGGGCGGGTTGTATTTCAACCTAGACTACGAAGAACCTTCCTCTGGTTCTTAGGCAGAGATATATCGAGCGGGGAGCACAACGAGAGCGGGAGCGAAACAAAATGACGAGTACAAGACTCATCCGGGTTTTGACGGTTGACGATCATCCACTTATCCGAGAGGGCATTGCGACTGTGATCCGAAGTCAAGCAGATTTGGAACTTGTTGGCCAGGCCTCGGGCGGCAGAAATTCGATAGAGCTCTTCCGTGAGTTTAGGCCAGATGTAACGCTGATGGACCTTAGACTTCCAGATATCAATGGAGTCGAAGCGATGAGCGCAATTCGCGCAGAATTTCCAAATTCAAAGATCATCATACTTACGACTTTTGAGGGCGATGCTGAGGCCAGACGAGCACTTCAGGCAGGAGCTTTTGGATACTTACTGAAGACAATGCCACCGAATGAATTGGTAGAGGCCATCCGTCAAGTCCACGCAGGAAAGAAGCGCGTTGCGCCTGAGATCGGGAAGTCGTTTGCAGAGCATTTCAGCACTGAGAACCTGAGCGAGCGTGAGATCGATGTATTGAAGCAAGTTGCCCAAGGTAATGGCAATCGCGAAATAGGGAAACTACTCCTCATCTCTGAAGAGACCGTGAAGGCTCACATCAAACGCATCATGGAGAAGCTGGACGCAAGCGACCGGACTGCCGCAGTGACAATCGCCATCCGACGCGGCATCATCCATCTCTAGAAGTTCTCTTGATCTATTTCCAATGGAAAGGATACAGCTGCCCTAGAGGATTGTGGAAATGGCGTGGAAACTGCGGACGACTTGAGACGATGTAATAGAAATACATGATGGCGGTGCGATAGAGGATTACGGAATGATACCTCTGATGTTGCAAATCGTCACGGGCGGCGTACTTAACATACAACTCGCTTGATACTGAATATAAGGGCTGAAGGAGGAGAGATGAACGGACCGGATACCTTGCTCAAGCCAAGTGACTGCGTGCTGCTACTGGTTGACTTCCAGGCTGGTCTCGGTTTTGGTGTGGAGTCGATGTCTAGACAGGCTGTATTGAACAATGCCATCGCACTCGCCAAAACGGCTCTAGCTTTTCATGTGCCGGTCGTGGCTTCGACTTCAGCTTCACGGGTCTACAGTGGACCGATGTTTCCTACTCTGCAGGCTGCCCTCCCAGGCGTTAGCCCCATTGAGCGCAAGAACATGAATGTGTGGGAGGATGCACCGGCTCGTGATGCAATTGTCGCTACCGGAAGAAAGCGACTGATCGTTGCGGGACTGCTCACGGAGGCTTGTGTATCTTTTCCCGTGTTATCGGCGCTGAAGGAAGGATTCGAGGTTTTTGTCGTTGGAGACTCTTGTGGTGGTCTGACTCAGGCAGGTCACGAATTTGCTCTACGACGTATGGAGTGGGCGGGTGCCAGGCTCACAAGCTGGGTTCAGGTGCTGTTGGAGTTTCAACGCGACTGGACCCGCCACGACACTTACGAGGATGCCCGCGCGATCGTTGAGTCCAATGGTGGCGGATATGGAATGGGTTTAACCTACGCCCGGTCAATGATCCATCCAGCATAGTGGTCAGGCAGACAGCATGAAGCCATACAGAGGCTATCTTCTCGTATTGCTCTCGTCACCGATCCGCATGCTGGTCTGTCGCGGCACGGACGGCTTATTACGTAGATTGAGAAGTGTGGGCTGATTGTCGATCGATGCGACGAAGAGAAGCCCACCTAGCATAGCGATGTTCTTGAAAAAGTTGATGAGCTGGGGAATGTAGGTTGGGGCTCCTGCAAGGAGCCAGAAGGGATGCCCGACCCAGGTGGCCGGAACGAGAAACAGGATGAGCCCCGCTGCTGCAATGCGTGGGTACATCCCCAGCGCCAACGCACAGCCTGCGACAATCTCGATAGTTCTTCCAAATAGCAGCAGAACTGCTGCTACTGCGTCAGGGCACCCCCGTTGAATCAATTCGCGGAGAGCCTCGCTCTGGTCGATTATGCCTAGCCCATTGATGAGAAACACAAGAGCGACGAGGATCCGAGCGGCTATGATGACAGTCTTCGAGGATTGAGCCATTGGTGTCTCCTAAAACTTGTAGCCAGTCCATAAGGCCCAGTAATTGAGGTTCTTACCGGGTTTTGTATCTTTAAGAAACTGGCCAGCGTAAAAGATGCCATAGTCTGCCTGCGCCCATGCATGGCGGGTGATCTGCCATCGCGCCTCAATACCTGGACGATGGCCAACAAAGCGGGCGCGACTGTTGCCGGCGCGACGGAGAAGTGTACCCGGGACTGTATAGATTCCGTCCAGGAGACTTTCGCGCCACTGCACAACCCAATCGCAGGAGACAGTAACGCCGTGCGGGAACGCGGTTTGTAAGCGTGGGTGAAGATCGATAAAGTTGACTGGCCCCGGACCTGTAGTAGCTAGAACGCCGAAGTAATTGCCTAGTGGAAAAACCGGATTGAAGGTTCCCAGAGATTTACGGTTCGGATTGTCGCCACTGGAGATGTCGGCCTTGAGACTGAAGCGAGGCTTCAGCGGTGCGTCAGGCAAGCTGTATCCGGTATCGGTGGCGACTGTCCATGCGTCGATGCCTCCGTTGGCAAAACTGCCAAATTGCCACACTGCTTCATCATCGAAATCCCAGCCTCGCACTCTTGTTTTAGGTGGATTCCACAGCCTAAAACTTAGAGTGTGTCGCATCTCATGGCCGGAGCCTCGATTGAATGTTGCAGACTGGCGATTGAGCCCTAGATAGTAAGCATCCAAGTAGACGGCCGGGGTGATCGGATGGGATGTGTAGATGCCCCAGAACTCGGTGGCATGATTTGGGGCATTGTCGAAAAAACCAGGCTTGTCGAGGTCTGGTCTTACCAACCATCCGTCGATGTTCCAGGTATCGATTTTGCTCCGTATCTTGACGCCGTCGAAACTCTGTCGCACATTTGGGCCTTCGCGAACCGAGACCAGGCGACCGGAGCCGTAGTTTAATTCCTGCCGCCCAACTCGAAGCTTGATGAAGTTGGTCTTCTCTCCTTCGCCTCGTGTACCAACTTCAAGATACGCGGCGAGAAAGTCGAGCCTCTTCTCGTCGATAATCCGTGGGCCACCCATTCGGAAATCTTCGATACCGCTCTTGAACTGGAGGAATGCACGATAATGCGGTCCGAAATGCATATCGGCGTGCAGCATATAGCGCTCGTTCAGGTATCCATTCCAAGACGGGGACTGGCCGAAGTTGTCGTTGCCGATGTGCTCCCATACTTCCCGAGCCTCACCGCCGACGGAGATGTAACGATCAGAACCCTCAGACCGAAAAGGTATGTATTTGATTGGATCCCACTCATCCCCGTGCAGGCTCCTATCTCTCAAGAAACTCCAGTCTTCATTTTCGCGCAGGATCTTGTAGCTGCGATCTACTTTGGCTTCAGGGACTGTGTCGATTGTTGATCCAATCTGTGCCCGCAGGGGGCGAGTGTCAATCAAAGTCCACATCAGCAGAAAGCACGTCCCACCTAGGGACAAGTACCTTCTCGTACGATCAGCGTGTATGCGGACGTGCTTCATACTTGTTTCGACTCCTCATTAAGTGGGGGTATCCGAAAGACAAACATTGTGGTCTAAGGATCTGCAGCTCCTCACAATGGGCTGGCATCAAAAGGCGAAGCAGTCACAGCCGAGGCTCCAGACTCCTTCCTCACTCTGGACGTAGCAATGTTGGTGGGCCGGTGCCGCGACAGGCTGCTGGACGCGCGCATGCGCCGCGGAGCGATAGAGATCGCCTTTTGCGTAGCCGCCATAAGTCTTGACCGGGGACCAGTCGGGGCTCACGGGTAGAGAAGGTGGCGCAAGGTATGTGAACTCATCGCTGGCGTGGACCACCTGGCCGCCGACAATCGTAAGTATTGATTCGAGATTTCGAATTTCTTCGTCGGGGATGGTGAAGAAGTCCGCCGAAAGTGCGGCGAGATCGGCGAGTTGCCCAACTTCAATGGCGCCCTTCTTGCCATCTTCCGATGAGAACCAACTTGATCCCACAGTGTAGAGCCTAAGCGCTTCGGCGCGACTCATGCGGTTGTCTTGTGCGTAAAGACTGAGCCCACCAATGGTCTTTCCGGTGATTAGCCAATAGAGGGAGAGGAAGGGGTTGTAACTCGAAACGCGCGTTGCGTCTGTGCCTGCGCCAACGGGAATGCCAAGGTCGAGCATCTTACGGATGGGTGGTGTGCGCTCGGCCTTTTGCTTGCCATAGCGATCGACAAAGTATTCACCCTGGAACGCCATGCGGTTTTGGACTGCGATGCCGCCGCCCAGAGCCTTGATTCTTTCCAGATTGCGATCCGAGGCGGTTTCGCAATGATCGAAAAACCAATGAAGACCGTCGAAGGGAGTGTCCCGATTGACGCGCTCATACACATTGAGAGCATGGGAAACCGTCTCGTCATATGTTGCATGGAGGCGGAAAGGCCAACGATTCTCGACGAGATGACGAATGACGACTTCAAGTTCTTCTTCCATCACGGCGGGGACTTCCATACGTGGCTGGAGAAAGTCTTCAAAGTCCGCTGCAGAGAAAACAAGCATCTCGCCGGCCCCATTCACGCGGAAGTAATCATCTCCCTGGCCCGGCTTGACCATGCCTGTCCAGCGTTGAAAGTCGGTGATCTCCTGCTTTGGCTTCTGAGTGAAGAGATTGTAGGCGAGACGAATGGTCATCTCGCCTTTCCGGTGTAATTCATTGATGACATCGTAGTCATCGGGGTAATTCTGGAAACCGCCTCCGGCGTCGACCGCGCTGGTGATGCCGAAGCGATTTAACTCGCGCATGAACAGGCGGGATGAGTTGAGCTGATCTTCGTGGTTAAGCTTGGGACCGCGTGCCAACGTAGAGTAGAGGACGGTGGCGTTGGGCTTAGCTATGATTAGTCCGGTCGGATTTCCGGCACCGTCGTATTCGATCTCACCTGCAGGAAATGGAGGCGTGTTTTTGGTATAGCCGATGGCCCGCAGAGCGGCGGCATTCAGCCACGCGCGGTCGTAGAGGTGAAGTACAAAAACGGGGACATCTGGAGAGGCTTCGTTAATTTCCGCAAGAGTTGGCATGCGGCGCTCGGCAAATTGAAACTCAGTCCACCCACCCACGACGCGCACCCATTGTGGGGGCGAGGTGTGCTGGGCTTGCTCTTTGAGCATGCGAAGCGCATCGGCCAACGATGGCACACCATCCCAGCGAAGTTCCATGTTGTAATTGAGACCGCCGCGAATCGGGTGCATGTGCGAGTCGTTGAGGCCAGGTATCACCGTTCGTCCATGCAAGTCGATGATATGGGTCATTGGGCCGCGGAAGGCAAGGACGCAGTTATTGTTACCGGTTGCCACGATCTTGCCATCAAGGATGGCAACGGCTTCGACAAATTCCGGCGATCCGTTCGTTGCAATTTTTCCGTTATGCAGAATTGTTTCGGCGGTCATGATTGGCTCCTGTTTGGAAACTGCTGGTCCTCGCTGAGCTGCGTCAGCGCGCGACTCTCCATCCCCGCTCGAGAGTGCAGAGAAGTGTTCAAGTCAATACCTGTCGAAGTGATTACTGTTTCTTCAGGGCGTGGATTTCCGCGATGTAGCCGCCGGGAAATTCAACGGTCGCAGTTGTTCGATCGGCGGAGCGATAGGGCTCGAAGAGCACCTTTGCGCCTGAGGCCTTAGCTTTTGCAAGTGTTGTGTCCAGATCTGCAACCTGATATCCGGTCAATTCCCTTCCGAAGGGATAAGGAATGTGACCGTCAGTGACGTTGATCTGCATTCTGCCAAAAGGAGATTCGATTCGGATGCGTCGAAAGTTCTTGCCGGGAATGCCAATTTCGCCAGCATCCGCACTCTTATTGTCGGAGAGAAGTTTACCTTGACTGAACTGCAGAAACTGTTGAAGAAATCCGTCGGCGCGGTCCGGAGAGACATACACGCGATTTTCGGGAACAGTGTCAAGCGGACCATAGGACGGAGCGGTGGTGTGCCAGTAGAGCTGTGTTCTGACGCCTCCCTGCCACTGGATGACGGCGTCAAGTCCTACCGGATCATGGAAGGGTGACACAAGTACCTCGGCCCCTGAACTCCTGGCTGCGTCCAGAGCTTCATTCAGGTCAGTGACCATGTAGCCCGTGCGCTCCGACCCGAAGGGGAAGGGAATAGGAGTGGTGAAGGCGAATACCGATAACGTTCCCACTGGCGTCCAGACGTACTGAAATGTCGTGCTGCTGGGAACCGGCAGGATGTTGGCGACGACCTTCTTTGATCCCTGTCCGCCAAAGGTCGCCGTGAAGCTGCTTACAAACGCGTCCAGGTCCGATGGTGAAACGTAAACGTGTGTCGTGTCGTACTGCGGTCCGACAGCGACGCTCTTGCTGGCGGGCGCGGCCTGCTGAGCCACGCAGACCTGTACGCCCAGAAGAAGCGTCACCAACACTAGAGTTTCCTTACTGCAGGCGAGCCTTTTTCTAATGAATGAGCGCATTGGTATCTCTACCTCCTGGTTCATTTCCTAGGGGCACACCTTAGCTGCGTGTCGGTCCTGGAATGACGTATTCGGGGTACTTAGTCTGCGGCGCTTTATGAAGCATGGTGTAGGCGTACTCCACGCCGACGCCGTAGGAGCCACCATGGTTTTTCACTACGTCCATCACCGCGTTGTAGGTCTCGGTCAGTGCCCAATCACGTTGCCACTCCAACATCACCGAGATTGCCGTGACAGGCTTTGCACCCGCTTGGATCAGTCGCTTCATCGCATTTTCATGCGATAGCTCACTGATGTCTCCGCAACAGTCTTCGACCACGTACACTTCGTAGCCGTCATAGATGGCTTGAATGCCGGCCAGTGCAACGCAGGTCTCTGTCCATAGGCCGGACATGACGATCTTCTTCTTGCCTGTCTTTGCCACTGCAGCGACGAAATTCGCATCGTCCCAGGAGTTCATGCTGGTGCGTTCAATCGGCTCTTGATCCGGAAAGATTGCCTGGATCTGCGGCCACATGATGCCGCTGAAGCTTTGCGTCTCAACCGTAGACAACACGTTTGGCACGTTGAAGATGCGAGCGGCCTTAGCGAGAATGATGTTCTTATTGATAACGGACTGGCGGTCGAAGTTGGAGACGCTAAACAGCATCTGAGGCTGAAGGTCGATCTGCACGAGTACACAGTTATGTGGAGTCAACAATCCTTTTTCGCTGCGCGGGGAGATATTGAATTGAGTAGACATCCGATCCTCCGAATTCGAAGTAAATGAACGAAACACGTTGAGAGAACTAGCTGCGTGAGCACTGATATCTCTCAAGTACAGGACGAGCGTAACCGTATCCAGAACGCCTGACTATCATGTACTTGCATTAGTCAGTTATCGGTACAATTTAGCCAACGCCATATGGGCCAGTGTTGCGTGTGAGGCCTAAGGGGAAAGTTGGCGCTTTCGAATCTTGTGTTGTTCCAATCCAGACTAAATACCTCGATAAACAAGCCAAGTGAATAGGTCTGGTGAGATAAATCCTTCACCCCACTCTGAGTCAAATAATGACGTAGGCTTTCGAGCAATAACCTCTTGAGCGGAGGCTCCGGACTGCTTGAGCGCCGCGATCTTACCGCGCACATCCACGAGCATCTCTTGGAAAGATAGGAGATCGTTGCGTGTCCCAGCAGGGCCATGGCCGCCTACCAGGATGGTGGATGGACCGATGAGAGCGAGGGTTTCGCGACATGCCGCAATCATGCCATCAATGCTTCCACCGCTGCTGTAATCGATAAAGGGATAGAACCTGGGGAAGAAACTATCCCCGGTGTGCAACACGTCGGCATCGACCAGAAATACGGATATGTCTGTGTCGGTATGAGCGGGTGTGTATTGGGTCAGAGCAACCTGATGTCTATTTGCTTTTAGAGTCCAATGGTGCTCGAATGTGACTGTTGGAAGTGCGCCTGCAGGACTAGGCGGATAGATGCCCTCGAACTCCGGGATGAACTGCTCATGCTGCATTCTTTCGAGGGTCTTCTTGTGGCCGATTACGGTAGCACCGGCTGCGTGCATCCATTCGTTGCCGTCAGTATGGTCAAAGTGCCAATGCGTATTGATGAGGAATCGTAGGGGATCGGCCGAGATGGAATGAAGTACCTTATCGATTCGAGCTCTTGATGTCGCAAGGCCACTATCGACGACAAGCGTTCCGTCAGCTCCAGTAAGGACAAGAATATTGCCTCCCGATCCTGAAAGCAGGAACGCCTGATTCCGCAGGGATTGAACTGTCACTTCTGCCTGCACTCCTCCGGCTCGCATCTGAGCCGTGGTCAAATTTGCCTTCAGTAGCGGCGAATCTGAGGTAGGACCGACGAAGATATCTGGTGTAGCATCGAGGGTTGATCTGAGGTTACGCCGTGGTGTTTGCATACGATGCTCCTCATTCGCCTGATGACGGCCCTTTCCTGGAAGTCCTGTGTGAACTTTTGCACGTTGCGATTGATGACTGCTCGACTGTCATCCCTCATATGACCGCAAGAAAAACTGGAGATTCAGATGAACAAGTCATCGCGCCTCTCACGCCTTACGAAGTAGAGCTGCCTTTGCTGAATCTGCTAGCGTGACAAAAGCAGCGGCAAGCATGATGACGTCTTTGACGATCAATCGGCCAGCACCTGAAAGATATGGGAAGCCGTGATTGGCATCTCCCAGGGCCGGCACCCAGGCTTCCGGAGTAGTGACGAGAAACGACAGTGTGGTGCAGGCCATCAAGATGAGCAGGCCGCTGCCAAGTGCTGAGATGTCAGGCCGGATGGGGTAGAAAGCGATCAGAAGTCCAATCCCAATGATGACCCCGCCCAGGCCGTGCGAGAACGCATACGTGCCGTTTTGCCGGTGCCACTCCCTGTGCTGAAGATTCAACTCACCTTCCTTGTTCATGTGAGTTCGATATTCCGCCGGTCGATGGTAGAGGAAGCTCATGAGTGGGCTGTTCGCTACGAGTGGGACTATACTGTCCGCTTCGTAGTCTACGAACTTCAGTCCGCCAATCCACACAAGCACGATCACTAATGCAACTCGCAACATCCCTATTGCCACGCGGTCAAGCTTTGACGCTTTGGATAGAGCTGCTATTCGCAAATGCCGAAGTGATGAACCATCGTCTTCACGCAAAAAGTCATGCACGAGGAATACTTCCTTCCAGGTTGTTATGCTCTTATGAGAATCAGCACGCCGCTCTATAACAACGTGCGTGCTGGTGCTTCAACTGTCTCAGGACTTGAGGAAAGCCAGCAGGTCTGCGTTGACCTCATCAGCATGGGTGACGCTCATACCGTGTGGCGCGCCGGGATAAATCTTCAAGGTAGCGTTCTTGATGATCTTCGAGCTCAGGAGCGCTGAGTCTTCGATCGGCACGATCTGGTCCTGATCACCATGCAGGATAAGAGTGGGAACTTCAATCTTCTTGAGGTCTTCGTTCAGGTCAGTTTCGGAGAAGGCTTTGATGCAGTCGTATGTTCCGACGACTGAAGCCTGCATAGACTGGAGCCAGAAGAAGTCGCGAACCCCCTCCGAAATCTTTGCACCGGGTTTGTTGTAACCATAGAAGGGCAAGCTGAGATCCTTCATGAGTTGTGACCGGTCGGAGACTACACCAGCCCGAAGCCCGTCGAAGACTGAGATTGGCAAGCCACCTGGATTCGTATCGGACTTGACCATCACTGGCGGTATGGCACCAATTAACACTAGTTTTGACAACCGCTTGTTACCGTGCCGACCGACATAACGCGTCACCTCTCCGCCGCCCGTCGAATGTCCTACAAGCGTAATGTCGTTGAGATTGAGTGCTTCAATCAGTTCCGCAAGATCATCGGCATAGGTATCCAGATTGTTGCCACCCCATGACTGTCCTGAGCGACCATGACCGCGACGATCGTGTGCGATAACACGGTACCCGCGCTGCCCAAGAAACAACATCTGAGCATCCCATGCGTCAGCGCTCAAAGGCCATCCATGCGAGAAGACTACTGGCTTGCCGCTACCCCAGTCTTTGAAGTAAATCTGCGTTCCATCCTTCGTCGTTATAAAATCCGTCATTTTTCCTCCTTAGTTGTTTGCGGTTGTGAGCGAGACCCTGTGCCAATTGATAAAATGAGCCGGTGCGTTTCATGTGTTACTGCTAGCGCCAATGGCAATGGATACCAACCTTGCGTATTCCATAAAGGCTACGATTTGATAAATGCCAGCAGATCCTGGTTAACCCTATCTGCCATGGTTACTGTCATTCCGTGCGGTGCGCCCTGATAGATTCTTAACGTAGCCTTCGGGATGATCTTCGCGGTCAACATCGCAGTGTCGGCTATGGGTACAAGCTGGTCCTGCTCGCCGTGTAAGATCAGCGTTGGCACATTGATCTTCTTCAAATCTTGTGTCATATCCGTTTCGGATTGGGCCTTAATGCAGTCGTAGGTCGCATCGATGGATGCCTGCATTCCCTGGCGCCAGAACTCACTTCGCACTCCATCCGAAATCTTCGCACCTGGCTTGTTGTATCCAAAGAAAGGCAGACTTAGCTCCGTGAGAAACTGTGAGCGATCCGTAGCGACCGCTGTACGAACATCATCAAAGGCAGAACGCGGAATACCATCAGGGTTGTTATCAGACTTCATCAGCGTGGGAGTGATTGCGCCAATCAGTACGAGCTTTGCTAATCGTTGATTGCCGTGCCGCCCAATGTAGCGTACAACCTCACCGCCACCGGTCGAATGACCTACTAGCATCACATCTTTGAGATTCAGCGATTCGAGCAGCTGGGCGAGGTCATCAGCGTAGGTATCGAGATCGTTCCCGTTGCGCGACTGTCCCGAGCGTCCGTGACCGCGACGGTCGTGTGCAATCACGCGATAGCCGTGTTGAGCGAGGAATAACATCTGTGCGTCCCACGCGTCGGCGTTTAAAGGCCATCCATGCGAGAACACAATGGGCTGCCCACTGCCCCAGTCCTTGAAGTGAATGCGAGTCCCGTCTTTGGCTGTCATAGTGCTCAGTTGATTTCTGCTAGATCCCCCGCGCGCGCCCAAAGTGATTGTGGGTAGACTCTCGCTTGGTCGCGCTGCAGCCGGAAGGCTGATGAAGGCAACGGCAGCCGCCCCGCCGAGGATCACATCGCGACGACTCATTTCCTTCATGATGGGGAGAGGTGGGATTCGAGTACCTCTCTTCCGTTTTACTTCCTTTTCCATTTGATCGAACACCGCAACCTCCTGTGCAATTGTTGGGCATCTCGCTATGGGGTTCGCTAACTGGTAGATTCCTTGCAGATCATTCTGACACCAGAAATCCTCATCGACGCTCAATCACCGTTCTAGAGAGATGAAGCATGAGGATACGCAGTCCTGCTCTGACTGACAAACAACCGGATCATTCAGTCTCAGAGCGTAATCATTCGTAGGATTTGCGTCTATCATGTGTTTCCGCTATAGAAGGATTACATCCTTCTGAGGTGTGGCTTTGAACTGTTGCGCCTAAGACGATCAGGAACAGTTGGACTGCATGGCAAACTGCGAACCGCAATTCTCTGCGCGCCAATGGGGTATGCGAAGATGCATCGCTATTCTCACGAGTTCTGCGATCGAACTAGCTTCCATTTTTCGCATTACATGGCTTCGATGGATTTGTAGCGTGACTTCTGAAATGCCAAGGACCGATGCAGCTTGTTTGTTTAGGAGCCCTCCAATGATGAGCGGTAGAACTTCTCGCTCTCTTGGCGTGAGGAGTGAGAATCGCTGAGTCAGCTTCTCGCGTTCTGCTCTTCTGAAGCGCCGCTTTCGGTCGTGTGTAAGTGCTTCCCGAACTGCTGCAACTAATGCGGCGGGATCTATCGGATCGCAAAGGATCGAGATCGCACCTGCCTTCATGGCACGAACTGCAGCCTGTATATCAGGCTCATTACTGATGAAGATGATTGGGGGACATGTCTCCCGCCCAATTCGATGTTGCAGATCAATGCCAGAGTCGACCGACAGTCGCAAATCGATAATGAGGCAACCGGGTTCATCCTCTTTTCCGTATTTGAGATAGTCCGCTGGCGACCTAAAGCGGCGAAACGTTACATTGAGAGCACTGAGCATTTCGAAAGAAGCTTCGGAGACCGGTAAGTTCTCACCGATAAGGTAGATGGTCTGGTTGGCTTGCTCCGCGACACTGACGTTTACTGGGACTTGTCGTTTTGGCATTCTATTTGAATGGAAATGCGCAGTTGAAGCGGCACTCTGGTAGGTTGCTTGCATGGGTAACCCCTCCTGGAGCGAATCAGTAGAACGGTCGCGTCGAACTGTATTCGTAAGTTAAAACAACCTTCGCTGGGGAACTGATTCGCCGTACCAGAAGACTAGATGGGGGCGTGCGTTCTGAACATACGGGGAACAACAGTCTGGACCCTGTATTTTTCTTTAGCAAATTAGGTACCTGTAAGTTGTATCCAGCCGGACTTCCCTCCGCACTCCTGCAAACGTCCACGGTGCCGTCGATCTTGACCGCTGGATACAATTTCACTGGCCCAGGAGCCATAAGGAACTATAGAAGTGGCACGGATGAAGGGGATATTTCGAGCATGGTGAGTGTGACTTAAGTGTTGAGGGAGCGCTTGTTGGGTTGAGAATGCACCGTTGGCTCTGTGCTTGCCCTTGCATCTGACAATGATCGAACGGAATCACGCTGGTCGGTGAGAAGCATGGCAAGCCTGACGCTGGCCAATTGACCTACGAGATATATGTCTGTTCACAGATCGAGCTCTTTTATTTGCCGTCTGGCAGTGAATGAGGGCTTGGCGAGCAGGCGTTATATGTAGCTAAACTACACATGCGTGACGCCTTAGCTCCGCAGGGCATCCTGCTGTTGCGAAGCGCAGGACGGGTCAGACGGAATGGCGCAGTATCCTCGAAGAGTGATCCTGAGTTCAAATATGAAGAATTCCACGGCGCAGTGCGATGGTGACCGCATGGGTTCGGTCGTTCGCCTGTAGCTTGTCCACAAGGTTCTTGATATGAAAATTCACTGTTGTTTCCGAAATGGTGAGTTCATCGGCAATCTGTTTGTTTCGATGACCATCTCGAATCAGTCGGAGAACTTCGAGTTCCCTAGTGGTAAGCTTTTCGTCGCCAAGGTGTTCGGCCAGTCGCCGTGCAACTTCTGGTGGAACATGCCGGCCACCTTCGTGCACGGAACGAATAATAGCAAATAATTCCTCGATGGGCATGCTCTTTACAACGTACGCAGCCGCACCTGCTTTGAGCGCCGCATGAATTTCACCGTCCCCGTCTGAGGTGGTCAACATGATCACGCGCGCCCTGGGAAAGTCGCCTCGTATTGCGATCAGGGCGTCGACGCCGTTGCGGCCAGGCAGACGAAGATCCATCAGGGTAATATCCGGCCGGTGGATACCGAATTTCTCGATCGCCTCTTGCGCGTTCGATGCCTGGGCGACAAGAACCATGTCGTGTTTGGTGGCGACAATCGTCGCCAATCCCTCGCGAAATACTGGGTGGTCCTCAACGATCAAGATCCGAATTGGGTGGCTGCTTGGCAAAATCGAACTCCACCTTGCTATCTCTAGATTCTAGCTAAGGCTCCTGTTCTCTGCATAGAAATGTCGCCCTGTATCCGCCTCCATTTTTCAGTCCTAACAGATTGGGCTGTGTTCCAGAGAGCGGAATGCATGCCGTTCCATCTCGGGGGCGCATTATGATGTTGCGGAGGGGTCTGACTCCTGTGAGAACTGACGTAGAATTGCAACCTTGTATTGAAGAAAGGGCATACCCCTCTCTGCGTACACCAGTGTCGGTTGTGATTCTCATGTGCTTGATTGCATTTTCCGCTTTATCGATATCTGCCACTGGGCAACGCCTTCGGGAGGGTCTTGCTCCTTCTGCGTTCCTGCGCAACGAGGTGGCTACGGAACAACTTGAGACCAAAACGCTCCCATTGCGTTTAGTTGACGGCGTGGATATCCGATTCCATAAGATTCCGAGCGTGAGCGGATTGTCCCAAACCAGAGTTGGAGCGACGGTACAGGACTCACTAGGCTTTCTGTGGTTCGGTACGCAATACGGACTCAATCGATTCGACGGCTATAAGTTCAAGGTATTTCGACATGAGGCAGGGAAGCCCGCTAGCCTCAGTGGCGTGTATGTGCGGACTCTTTTCGTGGACCACTCCGGGACGTTATGGGTCAGCTGCGATCAATCTCTCGACAGATTTGATCCAATTGCGGAGACTTTTACTCACTTTCGCATTGGAATAGAAGGGACCAATGAAAGCTATGGTCCCGCTATCCACATCAGTGAAGATCCCGACGGTAGGCTATGGCTGTCAACTGCCAAGGGGCTGTTCATGCTTGATCCTGCTCGTGGACGGACGATTCGCTATGTTCATGTTCCAGGTGACCCTACGAGCTTGGGCGGCACTGACACCACTTTTTCGGGGGAAGACCGTCGAGGAACCTTTTGGGTTGTCAACGATGGCGGGCTGGATGCATTCGATCGAAAAGTTGGAAAAGTAAAGCTCCACATATCCTTAGCCGGTCACTCGGCAGCCATGTTTCATGAAGATCAGTTCGGAGTGTTTTGGCTCATCAATACTTCCCCTCAGTGCCCGCTAGCAGTCTTGGATCGAGAAAATAGGAAATTCAACTGCTTTGCAATCTTCGGTGAATCGCACCAAGTAACGAATATCGCAGGAATCTATTCGATGATCGAATCGCGAGATGGCACTATGTGGATGGGTGCGGAGGGTGCCGGTTTGCTGAAGTTCGATCGAGCCCGTAATCAGTTGGTGAGATATATCAATCATCCGGAGGACAACGATAGCTTAGGAGGTAACAGCGTAATTGGCCTATTTGAGGACAACGAATCCAACATTTGGCTTGATTTGCACGAGACAGCTCCGTATTCCTTTTCTGAAAGGCAGCCACCCTTTGAAAACTTTACCCACGTGCGCGGTAATTTGAAAGGATCATTGGTCACTGTAATTTATGAAGATCGGCGGAGAATACTTTGGATCGGGTCAACGGGTGCGCTCAATCGTATCGATCGTGCAACGGGTAGCAACTTAGTACCTACAGATGTTGGCGTGAAGGGAGAGGTGCTATCGATTCTTGAGGATCACTCAGGCACCATCGTCGCCGGCACATTTCGGCAGGGACTGCAGCGAATCGATCCGGCCACTGGGAGTGCGAAACCTTATGTCCAAGGCAAGAGTGATCTTCCTGATCAAAGTGTTTATCCGATCATGCGAATCATCATCGATCATGCCGGCACTTTATGGGCGGCAACATGGGGAGGTCTAAGGCGTTTCGATTCGGCAAAGGGAGAGTTCACCGCGACCTACAAGCCATATCCACAAGAAACAATCGCTTACTCCAATATCAAAGAGGACACAAGTGGGAAGTTATGGCTTAGCGGCGAATCCGGTCTCCAACGTTTTGACCCGATGACTGGAAAATTCACCATATATAAGCATGATCCCGACGATCCCCATTCCGTGAGTGACCACCGAATAACCACAGTCTTTTTTGATCACACAGGGCGAATGTGGCTTGGAACTCAGGACGGCCTCGACCGGTTTGATCCCGACTCGGGTACTGCCAAGGTTTACTACGAAAAAGACGGTCTCGCCGGTAACGTCGTGAGCTGCATCCTTGAAGATGAACGCGGATCGCTATGGATGGGAACGAACAATGGCTTGTCCAGTTTCGATCCACAGTCGGAAAGATTCAAGAATTATTCAGTGGCCGACGGACTCCCGGGACCTGACTTGACAGGCTGGTCTACCTGCTTCAGAAGTCCACGAGGAGAGATGTTTTTTGGCGGATTTAGTGGCGCTACGGCGTTTTATCCCAACAAACTCAGTGACAGTTCTTTTGTTCCGAAAACGGTGCTTACCGACTTTCGATTGGCGGGCAACTCTGTTTCAGTCGCGCCCGGATCGGCGCTCCATTCGTCGATCACCTACACGAAATCGGTCACCTTGTCTCACGAGCAGAATATTTTTGCCATCGAGTTCTCAGCACTGAGCAATTTCAACGCAATGACCAATCGCTATCGCTACAGACTCGAGGGATTAGAGAGTCAGTGGCACGAAGTAGGAAGTGACCAGCGAGTTGCGAGTTACACTACTCTACCTAATGGCAAATACACCTTCCGTGTCGAGGGCGCTACCGCAAGAGGTCCTTGGGATGAACCGGGCGCTACGTTGGAGATTGAGATATTGCCTCCGTGGTGGGGTACATGGTGGTTCACAGCAGGCTATAGTCTGTTGACCTTACTGCTGATCGCATTTGCATACTTATACCGATTACGCCAGGTTGCACTTGAATTTAGCGTGCGCTTGGAGGAGCGAGTCAACGAGCGAACGAGGTTGGCTCGCGAACTTCATGACACCCTTCTGCAAACAATTCAATCCAGCAAGATGGTCGCCGATGATGCATTGAGGGCGCCGATAACGCTCACTGGCTTGTACGCCACGATGAATAAGTTGTCTAAGTGGCTCGGACAGGCAACTGAAGAGGGGCGTGCAGCCTTGGATTCTCTGCGCCGCCCTGAAACTCGAGGTCATACTCTCCTCGAGGCCCTGCAAAGAGTCGCTCAGGAATTCGAAGCCCAAAGCTCCACCAAGATAGAATTCAAAGTCATCGGGACGATACAGGAGTTGAATTCAAATTTGCTGGAAGAGGTGTATCGCATTGCTTGTGAGGGAATTCGTAATGCATGTATGCATTCTGGAGGAACTCGAATTCACGTGGAGATTCGTTACGCGAAAAGTCTTACTCTGCAAATAAAGGATAACGGGAGGGGAATCGCGAACGAGATTGTAGTTGAAGGCAAAAAAGGGCATTTCGGGCTGCGGGGAATGAGGGAAAGGTCTGCAAAGATCGGCGGAGAGTTTAATCTTGTAACATCTACCTCGGGCACCGAGATCACACTTCGTGTTCCAGGCATGCTGATCTACAGTAAGGCGGGAGTACGAAGCACGTTCAACCCTCTCGTGAAGCTTCAAAAATGGTGGACAAAAATCCAACGCTGATACCGTAATGTAGAGTTCTTATTACTGCGCGTAACGTATGCCCGTGGATCTTCTGCGTGGAGGCGCCATCCTTTATTGTGGCTTCCTAGGCTGTATCGGTCCTGCAAGCCATAGTTCTGCTCAAATCGGATCCATCATGAGCCGTGTGAGCCGTTTCATCGTTCTATTGTTTCCCGTCCTTCCAATCCGCGTACGAGATGCGCGGAATCGTCATAAATGCGTCGCGTGTGCGCACGTAGTTGCCCAGTCCGTTCATGCGACCGATCGCATGTAATTCGTCGGCTTTGATGTAAGGCCCAGCAGGATCGACAAACTTGTCTTCGACGTAAATGGCAACCACCCGCCCGAGGATGATGCGAGACCGGCCAATTTCCATACTCGTGTATTCACGGCACTCTAGCGCGGCATGCGCCTCGGCCAGCCTTGGCGGCTTCACAAGTTGTGATGGCGTCGTGGTGAACCCGGCAAGCTCCACCTCGCTCATCTCAGGCGGGAAGTCCGTTGCACAGATATTCATTTTCTCGGCGATATCCTCTGTGACGACGTTGACGACAAATTCACCGGTGCGCCGGATATTGCGGGCAGTATCTTTGGGCACGAATTGCTGGTCCGGCCGATTGGTGACGCCGACGCCAATGATGGGAGGGTCCGTGCAGAGGTAGTTGTAGGCGCTGAAAGGTGCAGCATTGAGCTTTCCATCCTCATCCAAGCTGGTGATAAGCGCGATGGGCCTTGGAGCCACCAATCCCACCAGCAGCTTATAGGTTTGACTCGCCGGGCCTTGTTCCAGATCAAAGTTCATCGGTTGTTCCACTCCTGACCGGTCTATAGTATCGGAGTTTGTCTCGAATATAGGAACACTCCGGAACACGAGCAAGGGGGTACTCCACAGGTAATGTTGCACATGCGGGGACAGAGTGAATTCAATCCTGATCGACACGTTCAAGCGTGGGCGAAGGTCAGAACACGGTGTAAATTCTTGATTTAATTGGTCGGGGCGGAGAGATTCGAACTCCCGACCCTCTGCTCCCAAAGCAGATGCGCTACCAGGCTGCGCTACGCCCCGACTGGGCGTTCAGATAGGCTGAACGCGTGACGCTTCCGAGGAAGCGCCTCTCCTGATTGTAACGCGAATTGATTTACTTTTGGCAGTGCTCCGTCACACTTTACCGTGACCTGTTCAGGGCATGGGCTGCCAGGTGCCTAGTTTAACGACCAGCCATCCCAAGAGGAGTAGCGGAATCGCGAAAATGATCGTGATGATCGCGCCTAGAAACAGCAGGAACACCCAATCCTTCCAGGTGTGTCGGCGAGGCTCTGCGATGTGAAGTGTCAGCAGATGGTAGTTGCGGCGGTTGGCTTTCCAGAAAATGTCGAAAGCGTCCCCGAGGACGGGAATGGTGCCTACGAGGAGGCCAATGGACACATTTGCTAGCATGCGCAGCAGGGTGACGTAGGGTACGCCGCGGATCCATGCGGCCAACGGAATGAACAGCGAGAGACATGCAGCGACGACGTCTCCAAGGCCAGGGACGAGTCCAATGATGCCGTCGAGACCGAAGTGAATCCCGGTGCCGGGAATGCGGAATGCTTCGTCGAGGATGTATTCGAGCCAGTGGAGTCGTGCATCGCTCAGCAGGCGGCCTCCGTTAGCGAGGCGGTCTTGCGCAAAGGTTTGGGAATTCGCGCTGCGCTGGCGCCATTTCTCGCGCGCTTCGACAATACCTGCCTGGGGAAGAGTGCGTAGCTTTGCGGGCTTCGAGGCGGCCATCGTGAAGTTGTTCCTTTTCGCGCTCGCTTGCGTTGGTGAGGTGCCAAGGGGTGGAAATCTGGATCGTACAGATGGTTCGATGCTATACTCTTTCCTATAGATGGCGGCTATAGTTCAGGGGCAGAACGCCTGTCTGTGGCACAGGATGTCGTGGGTTCGATCCCCACTAGCCGCCCCAATTTCCTCCCTTCGAAAATTCAAGAGAATCGAGTCCCAGAGACTCGGTGGTGTTCGCTCCGGTGTACGGAGCAGGATACTGACTTGACCGGTCCAGCCATGAGAACCCATCCCGGGGCTGCGTGGTTTCAGCCATTTGAGCCTCTGCGTCTGTTGAGCGGGGGACATGTGCAGACGCTTGCTGGTAATTATTGGCGGCGTCCTTCTCTTGTCGTTCCGTTTGAAGCCGTACGAGTCTTGGTTGACGCCCGGGATGGAAGCCGGGTTCTCTGTCATGCGCATTGGCAGCCTGAGGCGGTTCGTGCTGGCCGGCTGACGATCGTGCTGGTGCATGGGCTGGAGGGCTCTTCGGATTCTCGGTACATGCAGGGGATTACCGCACGTGCTTTCGCGGCTGGTTGCAACGTGATCCGCATGAACATGCGGAACTGCGGGGGGACGGAGGAATGGACGCCGACACTCTATCACTCCGGGCTTTCTGCGGATGTGGACGCGGTGCTACGGCATTTCGTCGGTCTATATCAGTTGCGGCGCGTGGCCATGGCGGGATATTCGATGGGTGGAAATCTTGTGCTGAAGCTGGCCGGGGAGCTTGGATCAGCGGCTCCTGAATGGTTGCGGGCTGTGGTTGGTGTGAGTCCTGCATCCGATCTGGCGGCGAGTGCGGATGCTTTGCACGAGCCTGCGAACCGCGCTTACGAGTGGCACTTCCTGCGCAACCTGATGCGGCGTTTTCAACGCAAGGCGGCCCTATTTCCGGCGATCTACTCGACGGAGGGGGTTGGTCCAGTTCGGTCCGTGAGAGAGTTCGACGAGAAAATTACCGCGCGCTACAGCGGTTTTGGCAGTGCGGATGACTACTACTATCGGGCTTCGGCGGCGCGGGTCGTTGCGCAGGTCGCGATACCGGCGCTGGTGTTGCATGCTCTCGATGATCCGTTTATTCGAATGATGCCAGAGACGCGTGCGGCGCTGTTGGGGAATTCTGCGATAGAGCTTATTGAAACGGATCACGGCGGTCATTGCGCTTTTCTTGCCCGGAGTCTTCAAAACGGAGTCGGACGCGAACGGCATTGGGCGGAGGCGACGCTGGTTCGCTACCTGATGGCGGTCGTCGGGCATGAGACGGGAGCAGGCAATGGAGGCTGACTGGGAGGTTGAGATTGGGCCGGGAGGGCCGGTGATCGATGCGCTTTGGGACGGATTTGTCGATTTGGCCGCAGCTCCGGGGCGGGTGAAGGAGTTGCCTGAGGTGGTGGACTTTCCGCTACTAGAAAGGGTCCTGGCTCGGCTGAACGGGCCTCAATCTCCGGTGTGGACGGTGAAATGCGATGTCTGGCCGCTTGCAGATGTTAGGGAGTTGGACCCAGATGAGCTGGATGCGGAGAGTCAAGAAGCTCTGACAGGCTGGGGATGCTATGTTGACCTGCTGCCACGCAGCGATCGGCAGTGGGGGGATGCTGCCAGCGCGGTGGTCCGGTGCAAATTCCTATGCGGCCAGCTTCAGGCTATCCCGTTGCGGTGCTGCCGGGTTGACTTGGTGGTGCGCAGCGCGATGATCGCGACAGATGCAATGGATGTCGGAGTAACGGCTTATGTGACGGCGTGTGGAGCGACGGCGCAGGCGGCGAAGCAGGTGCTCGGCGAGGCTCTGGCGAGATTGAGCGATGCGGTTTTAGGGCAGTCAGCGATAGAATGAAACTACGCGGGCGAGTAGCTCAACTGGATAGAGCACCGGCCTTCTAAGCCGGGGGTTGCAGGTTCAAGCCCTGCCTCGCCTACCATCCTTACAATCCGTGTTTTCTCCTGCTAGTGGCCTTTTGCGCCGGCTGAGGCTTGTTTCAACTCGGCACGGAAGCATTCGGCGGTTTCCGGCTTGTGCAGACCATCGTATATGGTAACCAGGTCTTTGCGCGCTGCCATGAGAAAGCCGTTGTTTGAAGCCATTTGTTTAACCAGGTATTGGTAGCCGGATAGCGACTCCGGCTCTGCCTGCTGGAAGTTGCCAGCTCTGAGCAGCGAGCGGCCCAATTTCAGGTGCGCTATCGCGGTATTAACGCTGGACTTGGAGATGGCTTCGAAACGGCGAATGGCCTCGCGGTACATCTTTTGCGCGCATGGGTAGTCTTTCTGGTCAAGGCAAATGCTGCCCAGATTGGAATAGGCAACGGCGAGGGACGGATGCTGGTCGCCGTAGAGTCGGGTCCAACTATTCATTGCCTGGGTGAAATAGTCCCTGGCGGCGTCGTATTGCTTGCGGTCGTACGCAAGGACGCCTAGCTGGTTGAGCGTGGTGGCGACGGTGGCGCTGACAGGCCCGTTGACACGTTTCTGGATGGACAGCGCTCGTTCCAACAGTATCTGTGCCTCGGCGTCGCGCTTTTGATAGGAGACTTCCTGGGCAATGGCGGTGAGGTTGGCGGCGGTCTCCGGGTGGTCGCTGCCGTACCACGCTTCGGTGATGGCGAGTGCCTGGCGGTAGTAGGCTTCCGCAGCGGGGTAATTGCCGCGATTGTCTTCGATGGCACCCAGATTGTTTAGCTCCTGTGCAACGGCTGGATGGCGCTCGCCAAATAGGCGGCGGTCGATGGCGAGGGCCTGTCGATTGAGGGATTCGGACACGTCGTAGTCACCCTTGTAGAAATGTGCGTTTCCCAGTTCGGTCAGATTTTCTGATGTCAGGGCTGTGGCGGATGACGGTGCGGGCTGCAGGCGTAGTGCGGCGTCCAGAATTTGAATGGCCTGATCATACTTGCCGCGCACGTCGAGCACTGCGCCGAGCGCGACCATGGATCGTGTCGTCTCCGGGTCAGGCTCGGCGTGGATGCGTTGACTCATTTCCATGCCTTGCCGGATGAGGCTTTCGGCTTCGTCGAGCTTGCCCTGATCTTTGCGAAGCAGTCCGAGAGAGACGAGGCTGTCTGCGACTTTGCCGTGCTCGCTGCCGAGCGATTTTCGCCTTGTACTGAGCGCGGACTCCAGCAGCGGCTCGGCGAGATCGAGTTTGCCGAGCTTAAGGTAGATGCCTCCTAGGGTGTCCTGCATGTCGGCCTGCATTTGCGGATCGTTGCCGAGCCCTGCGGCTTCGTTGCTGCCACGGGCCAAAAGGTCGAGCGCCTTAAGGTCGAGGGCCGGGCCTGCGGATTTGTCTCCGCCATCGAAGAGGCTTTCGGTGAACTGCTGAATACGGCGAGTGCGGGCTGCCTCCTGGACGGCTTCGTTGCGAGCGCGTCGAAGGCTGAGTGTGTAGAAGACGACCGCGGCGGTTGCGAGGATCAGCACTGCCGCGATGCCGGCGAGCAGGCGCCCATTACGACGTATAAATTTCGCTACGGTGTAGGTGAGCTTGTTCGGTCGGGCTTCCAGCGGGCGTCCTTCGAGCAGAGCATCAATCTCGCGAATGAGAGCGTCGGCGGTGCGATACCGACGCTCAACGGCAGGCTGCAAAGCTTTCAGAACAAGTACGTCAAGATCTGCCCATTCTGATCGTGTCAGCAGTGCATATGCTTTGGATTGTTCCCGGCGGAGAAGTGAGGATGGTTTCTCCAGCATCTCGTGGTCGAAGCCGATGGCGAGAAGGTCGCCTTCGCGCGTGTTTCTAGTTGATGGGAGGCTGCCGGTGACAAGCTCGTATAGAAGCACGCCAAGAGCGTAGACATCGGTATAGACACCAACCGAGTCGCCGGCTCTCTGTTCTGGCGCGGCGTAGGCCAGGGTCATCATGCGCAGCCCGGTCAGGGTGCGGTCGGATGAAATCTCCTCGGGCTCATCCGTGTGCAACTGCTTCGCGATTCCGAAGTCGAGCAGTTTCACATTGCCCGCTTCGGTGACGAAGATGTTTGAAGGCTTGAGGTCTCGGTGAATGATCGCATGGTTGTGCGCGTATTGCACTGCCTCGCAGACGCGGCGGAAGAGGCCCAAACAGGCACGAATTGTATTGGGATGTGAGTTTGTGGCTGAGGCTCTCTGCTGCGCCCAGTAGTCGGTGAGCGGCTGGCCCTCGGCATACTCCATTACGAACCAGGGTGTGCCGTCCTCGAGTGTCCCGGAATCATAGATGCGAGCGATGGATGGGTGGTTCAGCTGCGCCAGGGTGGACTGTTCGAGGCGGAATCGATTCCGTCGCATGGGGGAGAGCCAGGCATCGCGCAGCAGCTTGATGGCGACGTGGCCGCCGATGTCGGTGCGTTCAGCGAGATAGACGACGCCCATGCCGCCTTCCCCGAGCAGCTTCAGCAGCCGATATGGGCCGATCTGTGTTTCTACGAGAGTTGGCAACGGACCAAACTCGAGTACGGCGACGGCGGTCTGGTCGAGGCTTGCGTCAAGCAATGGGTTAGAGCGGCGATCCTCCTCGAGCAGCTCCAGCACTTCTGGGAGCATAGAGCGATCAGAACAGAGCGCGGCGGCACTTGCATGTTGCTCTGCTAGGGGCAGGTCGGCTACCTGGGCGAATATATCCTGGATCTGCTGCCATCGGGCCTCGTTCATGCTCGACCACTCCCTGATTGCGCCCATGGATTGCGGCCTGACTCTAGCCATCATGTTTTATGGCGGCGGCTACAGGGGCCGAGAGCGACCGGCGAATCTCCACCGCCAGCCATGCCCGCGCAGAGCGCCAGTCGCGGGCCACGGTGGCTTCGGAAACCTCTAGTAATTCTGCCAGTTCGCGGACTTCAAGTCCGCCGAAAAATCTCCCTTCGACCAGCCGTGCCTGGCGATCAGAGATGCGGCTGAGGCTGTCGAGGGCGCTGTCGAGAGCTAGGATTTCTTTCGGCGCGGTAAGCGGGTTTAGCCCAGGAAGAAGTTCGTCGAAGGTTACGAGAAGGTTGCCGTCGTTTCGGCGTAGCGCGTGATGCCGGCGTGCCGCTTCGACGAGAACTTGACGCATCGCGCGTGCCGCGATTCGCTTGAAATGGAGTGGAGTTGTGTCGGCTATCTCGGGAGAGTGGGCGAGCTTGATCCAGGCTTCGTGAACCAGGGTGGTCGGGGTCAGGCGGAGATTCTGCTCGCTGCGCAGCACGTTTGCCGCTAGACGTCGCAGCTCTTCGTAGACCAGACTGAATCGCTCGTCGAGGGAAACGCGGTCATCAGCTGAAAACATCCTCTGCCTCCGCTCCTATAAGCGAGAAAACGCGGAATTCGTGTGGGTGCTGACGAATATGAGGGTAGCAGCCGGTTGGCGAATCGCAAATGGCGAATATCCGAGAATTGCAGGCAGGGAATTAGGCAGTTGCAGCTAGTGCTGTGTCGATTGCTTTGGCGAGGTGATCGTAGTCCGCCGGGCCATTGTGTCGCTGGCCGTTGATGAAGAAGGTCGGCGTCCCGTTCACGCCGCTGCGCACGCCGCCGGTGAAGTCGGTGCGGACGCGGTTGGTGAAGGTACCGTCGGCGAGGGCCTGCTGGAGTGCGGCAGCATCGAGTCCGAGCCTGGTGGCAAGCTCGGGAAAGAGCTCATCGCTGAGGCGATCCTGCTCTTGGAATAGGAGGTCCTGCATCTCCCAGAACTTGCCCTGTGTGGCTGCAAACTCGGCAGCCTCGGCTGCCGGCTGCGCAAAGGGATGAATCTGCGTGAGGGGGAAGTTGCGGAAGACGAAACGAAGGCGGTCGCCGAAGTGATGCTCCAGGCGCTTCACGAGCGGATGCGCTACCCGGCAGTGAGGGCACTCGTAATCGCCGTATTCAACGAGTGTGCAGGGTGCGGAGGGGTTACCCTGAATGTGATCGTCATCGTTTACGGCGATTTTTAAAGTGCTCATGTCTGCTCCCGATCTATTGCTCAAAGTAAACTCGCTTTACTTCGATGCGTCGAGAGCCTCCAGCGCTTCGAGGATTCCGTCAGCGCCGGGATTGACGCCGATTGGCGACTGGTAGCTCCAGCGAATGATGCCGTCCTTGTCAATGACGAAGAGAGCGCGTTCGGAGATGCCCCAGTCGTCATGGTATACGCCGTAGCTGCGGGCGACAGCGCCCTTGGGCTCGAAGTCGGCGAGAAGCGGGAAGCGCAGCTTGCGGTCCTTTGCGAAGGCCGTATGGCACCAGATACCGTCCACCGAGATGCCGAGCAACTCGGCGCCGTGCTGCTGGAAATCGGAGAGAATCTCGTTGTAGAGTGCCATCTGGTCGCCGCAAACCGGGCTCCAGTCGGCTGGGTAGAAGGCGAGAATGACGGGCTTGCCGCGCAACTCGCTGAGGGAAAGCTTCTGGTCAGGCGTGACAGGAAGCTGAAAATCGGGCGCGGTGGTTCCGGGGCTAAGGATGGTGGACATGGCACTCTCCATTTGGTTCATTAGACGCTGCTGGACGTACCAAACGCAAGCAGCCCTTGGCTGGACAGGTTGCGTTCGTCATGAGCAGCCCCACAGCAAGTAAGATCGCTGAGGCGATTGACACGCGCTTCGATGAGATGCCCAAATTCGCAATGACGCATGAAGCAAAACTTACATGGCTGTCGAGGGTGATTCTCTACCTCGGTTTCTTGGCGACCGGGATCGCAATGGCGCTTCCAGGATCCGTGCTTCCGGCGCTGCTCGTGCAATGGAGGTTGGCAGACAGCCAGGCCGGGCTGTTTTTCTTCATGGGATGGATGGGGACATCCATTGGAGCTTTACTGGTTCAGCCCTCGCGGTCGCGATCGGTCGCCGTGGGAAGCCTGCTGACGTCGGCTGGGCTGATAGGCATGGCCTATGGATCGCACCGGAGCTGCTTTGTTTGGATGGCTGTCTTTGGCGTCGGGCTGGGAATGGCGATGACGGCGATCAGCCTGTTGCAGGCTGGGCGCAACCTGAACCGGCGCGGAGCTGAGTTAAACCAGTTGAATCTGGTGTGGGCGCTGGGAGCTTGCCTCTGCCCTACGCTTGCGGCGCATTCGTTGCGTATCGCGAATACGCGCACGATCTTTCTAATCACGGGCAGTTTCTTTGCGTTGCTTTGCATGTGGTCGGTGCTCATGGAACGCGATCCCGAGCGTCGGGCGCAGGTTGGGCATGCTGGCGGAGGGTTCTCCGGAATAAGGCGAATCTCAGCTTTACGGAGCAAACTTGCCAATTTGTCGCTTTGGCCTCTCTCGCTCGTCCTGGTGATTCTGTTGCCGACGGGGATTGAGTCCTCCATGGGCGCGTGGATCGCGGCCTATGTCCAGCGCACTGAGAGGGTCATCGCAACGACGGTGACGGCAGGGACCTGCTTTTGGCTTGGGCTGCTGCTGAGCCGACTCGTCAGCTCTACGCTCTTGCTTTGGAAGCGGTCGGAGACCGCAGTCCTGATCCAGAGCCTTGTGACCGTAGTGGCGGGCATGGCGTTATTGGTGGCCACAAACGCCACTCTTGGGATTCTGCCGGGGGTGTTTTTGGTGGGTTTTGGGTTGGGACCGGTGTATCCGCTCCTGCTCGCAATTGCATTGCAGTATTCCGAGAACACACTGATCTTCGTTGTGGCGGGCCTGGGATCGGCGTTCCTGCCCTGGGCGACGGGGGTGATTTCGAGCTCGACGGGCTCTTTGCGGACGGGGCTCCTGGTGCCGCTGGCAGCCTCGGTCCTAATGCTGATACTCGGAATCCGGCAGGCTTTGCGGCGGCTTCAAGCCGCGCTGTAGTCCCATGACGGATAGCGAGCAATTCAGTACAGCCGCTATTCAGGTTAGCTCTTACTCTGATGAGTCGTCACAGTTCAAATGACCCGTTCGGCACCTGTCCAACCTCGGGTGCTTGACGATCGTTTATTGATGGTGGTATCTCTTAAAACCGTTGCGCAATCGCTTGCGCTCAGCACGAGGTACTGCATGCACGCTCGCAGTCAAGACAAGAAATTGCTCAAGCAATTCGCCCAGGCAAAACTCATGGAGGAAGAATGCAACTGACTGAAAGTAAACCTAAAAGCAGCCGAACCGGAACTCATAGAACCGGATTCAGAAGGACGGCGCCCAGCACGCTCGGAAAGTTTGCATGGCTTCCGATCGTCGTGCTGGTTTTGATTGCAACGGCGGCACAAGCGCAGTATCGCGCCTCAATCCAAGGTACGGTCACCGACAGTACAGGAGCAGTGGTCCCCGGAGCGACGCTCACGCTGACCAACATTGGAACCAATCAGAAACAGGTTCGCACCAGCGACGAGAACGGCGTGTTCAACTTCAATGCGTTGCCGCCAGATAGCTTCAATCTCGTGGTTGAAAAGAAGGGATTCCAGAAGCAGGTTTTCGAGAAACTGGCGCTCATTCCTGAGCAGCCGAACTCGGTGAACGTGGAGCTTTCGGTCGGCGGAGATACGGAGACGGTCACCGTCGACGCTTCCACTGCCCCGGCGCTTGACACCGAGACGGCCAACATCGGCCGGTCAATTACCGAGAACGAAGTCCAGCACATGCCCTCTTTCCAGCGTGACGTTACACAACTCTTGCAACTTGCACCCGGTGTGATCGCGGATGGAGCACAGAGCGGTGGCGGCGGCGGCTTTGCTGCTCCAGGCACTCAGTCTGGTTCCAGCCACGGCGGCGGCGGCAATCTTGGAAGCTCCAGCAGCATCTTCGCTACGGAGAATGGTGCATCAGCCAACTCGAATGGTGGTCAGTTCCAAAACAACGGCTATACAGTGGACGGCATCAGCACGGTCAGCGCAGTGTGGGGCGGGTCGACTGTAGTCACACCTAGCCAAGAGTCGGTGAGCAATGTCAAAGTGCTGACGAACGCCTACGACGCTGAGAACGGCCGTTTTAACGGCGCCCTGACACAGATAACTTCCAAGAGCGGTACCAACGCGTTCCACGGCAGTTTCTTCGCTCAAGTGGTTCGTCCGGGCCTGAATGCATATCAGCGTTGGAACGGGCCCAACTCGGTGGCGTCCGTCGATCCCAACACCGGCGCAAAGCTTTCGCCGGCGGACCGTGGCCTGCTGCGCGATGAGGACCGTTACAACCAGTTTGGTGGCAGCTTTGGTGGCCCCATCTGGCGTAACAAGATCTTCGCCTTCTTCAGCTATGAAGGTCAGAGCCAAAACATCAATGCTACCGGCACAGGATGGTTTACAACCCCCGCGTTGGCAGGTCTAGCTCCATCCGGAAGTATCGCAAACACGATTCTCAATTATCCAAAGGCCGCCGTCCTCGGTTCGGTGATCGCCTCGGCGAACTGCGCTAGCGCGGGTCTCACCGAAGGAGTGAACTGCCGCACGATTCAAGGACAAGGCATCAACATCGGCTCGCCGCTTACCTCGCCGCTTGGCTCGCAGGATCTTGGTTATGTCTCATCTTCAGATCCCGGTCTTGGCAGCGGGCTCTCAGATGTTGCTGATGTTGCGGAATATTCTACAAAGAACCCGACCAGCAGCGACTTCAAGCAATACAGCGGCCGCCTGGATGCGGATGTTACGAGCCGTGACCACGCCAGCTTCGCGATCTATTGGGTTCCAACTTCCACCAGCACGTACAACGGTGGTCTCGGATATCAGCTCTTCAACCATGACCAGGTGAATGATGCCTTCTCCGTCATCTGGAACCACACCTTTTCGCCAACGTTTTTGAACGAGGCTCGCGCGAACGCAGCGGGTTGGCGCTATAACGAACTACTGAGCAATCCTCAGGCTCCTTTTGGCTTGCCGGCGGACAGCATCACTCAAACTGGCTCCATCAATATTGCCACTGTCGGCGTAAACGCGCCAAATCATCTTGATCAGTGGACTTATGGATATAAGGATGTTGCGACCAAGGTTCTCCGAGCCCACACAGTGAAATTTGGCGGCGACTTTACGCGGCTCTATTACCTGAATGCTCCCCTTGGCACGCCGAACTACACGTTCTACAACGTATGGGATTTACTGAACGATGCGCCCGAAGCAGAAGGCGGCAACTTCCAGTCGACGACGGGAATCCCTGGCGGCTTTCGCAATGACAACCGCGAGAACATGTTCGGCATTTTCATTCAGGATGACTGGAAGGTGCGTCCGAACTTCACTCTGAGCGCGGGCCTGCGCTACTCCTACTTTGGACCGCTGACCGACAAGGACAAGAACATGGGTGTCCTTGACTTTGGTGAGGGGACCAGCCTGCTGACCGGCATTACGATCAATTCGCATCGCGATGGTTGGGAAGCACAAAAGCTGAATTTTGGACCGCAACTTGGTTTCAACTACAGCCCTGACTTTTTCAAGAACAAACTGGTCATCCGCGGCGGCTACGGCTTGAACTACAACCAGCAACAGATCGCCACCTCCAACAACAACGATTACAACCCTCCGGGAACCAGCTCCCTGCCTGGTTCGAGTAAGAATCCGTCGGAAATCAATCCGAATATCATCTACGCTGTATCGAGCAGCCCAACGGATATCTTCGGCTATCCGGCAAACCCAAATGCCATCACGACATTCAATGCTGCTGGTCTACCCACTGCTGGCGGTGCAAACGTTGGCGCTCTGCCTGGCAAGCTACCGACTGAGTATGCGCATCACTATTCGCTCGATGTGGAGTACGACTTCGGCCACGCCATCATTGCCAATGTCGGCTATGAAGGCAGTGCGGGGCGGCACCTTCTTTACAACTACGATGCGAATGCCCTCGGCCAGATTCTGGGTGCGCCGCAGAATCCTCTTGTGAACAGCGTCAATACCTTCGGCAGCAAGGGCAATTCCAGCAATAATGCTCTGCTGGCTGGAGTGAAGCACCAGTTCTCGCACACCTTCTCTGCCGAAGCGCAGTTTGCTTGGGCGCACAGCGAAGATACGGGCTCGGGGCCATACTCCCGCGACCCCTACCTCTACAACCCTGGGTACTCCTACGGACGCTCTGACTTTGACATCAATAAATCACTCAAGGTATTTGGTCTGTGGCAACCTGTCTTCTTCCATGGCTCGCGCGGATGGGCGGAAAAGGTTGTAGGCGGGTGGTCGCTCAGCGGCATTATGACGCTGCACTCTGGTTTTGGCTGGACGCCGGTCTACCAGGCACCTCATCAGATCTACTGCAATACCTGCAACTACGGTTACGCGAACCTCCGTCCCACATACAAAGGTGGGGCTGGCAGCAGTACCAGCAATGATGCCTTCAAGACAGGTAGTAACTTTGCGGGAGCAACTGCGCCGGATACGGGAACGGACAACAACCTTTTCTCGAACAACTACTTCTCGGTACCGGATTACTCGGCAGCGATCACTGACAATGCCGGCCAATCTTCGAATGTCTATATTCCCGCGCCAGGTCTTGGCCGCAACACGTTCTCGGGGCCGGGCTATCGTAACGTCGATTTGACTGTTGCAAAGGCCTTTGGCCTGCCCAGCATGAGGTTCCTGGGTGAGCATGCGAACATTGAGATCAAAGCAAACATGTTCAATGTCTTTAACATCCTCAACATCAATCCGAGCAGTCTTTCAACCAACATCGGCAACTCGAACCTTGGACAGGCGTCGAGCGCCCTTGGTTCGCGTAAGATCGACTTCCAGGCGCGCTTTAGCTTCTAACTCTAATCCGAAGGCAAACCAAAAGACGCGGCCCGATCAATTCGGGCTGCGTCTTTTGCACATAATGCGAAGAGCCTGAGTTAGGCATCAGGCGAGTGATGGCTGACTTTAGTGGTTGAGCGTCGCACAACAAGCTCCGGGTACACCATCAGGACTGTTCCTGGCTTGTGAGTTTCCTCGCCCTGGATCAACTCCAATAGTGTAGTGGCAGCCATCTGGCCCATCTGTCTGAGTGGCTGTCGCACGGTTGTAAGCGGTGGATGGCTGGTTGCTGCAAACAGAACATCGTCGAAGCCGACGATGGAAACATCCCGTGGTACCTGCAGACCAGCTTCGCGCAATGCCGTAATCGCGCCAACAGCTGAAACATCATTGAAACTGAAGATGGCGGAGAAGGGACTGTTGCGGCTGAGCAGTTCCTGCGTCGCCAAGTGACCCGGTTCAGCGCCTGGATCGGGGCTGCGCAACTGCACTGTAAGCTCCGGATGAATCACGATCCCGAGTTTGCCTGCGACATCGCGAATCGCTTTCCATCGGCGAGCTGTATCGGAGCTGAATGCCTGGCCTTTGATGAAAGCAATACGGTGATGGCCGAGCTTATGGAGATGCTCAAGGGCAACCAACGCGGCTTGCCGATGATCGAGTTCAACGCTGATGATGTCCGGGTTATGCCAATGCCCGGACACTGCGACCACTGGCACGGGTAGGTGCTCGCTCACTTTGGTGTCCACGGCAATAATGCCATCGACAGCACGCGAGATCATCAGGTGCGGATAGCCCTCCAGCAATTCAGGACGATGACGATGGCTGGCGACGAAGTAAAACAGACCCTCTTTCAGTAGTGCGTCTTCAATGCCGCTGAGCACCGCTGTCGAATAGCCTTCACTGATTTCGGGAACAAGTACGCCAACTGTGAATGTCCGTTTTTGTCGAAGGCTGCGTGCAATGACGTTGGCCTTATAACCGAAAGTGGCAACCGCCTCTAGCACGCGGCGCTGTGTTGCATCCGCAATGCGATGCGCTGTTGCGCCCCCGTTGATCACTCTCGAAACTGTGGACTGTGATAGACCCAGGTGTGCGGACAGTTCCTTTAGCGCAATGGACCTTCCTGCGGGAGGCGTCTGGCTTTCGGCAGCGTTCTTCGATGGTGAAGCCGTACGCAATTTGTCAGTCTTCTTGGTCATTGTCGTTGCAACGTCGAACTGAATCGCAGGTGCGGCTTCTGTGCATCGCGAAGCTGCTCTCCTGCTTGTTCGTTCTGGTCAATTTGTGTGCTGTCAAGCTGATTCAGTCTAACGCAAGGGAAGCAACTATCCCTGCATGCTTCCCGAAACAAATCCGGCCTTCTTCATTGCATCCAAAGCCTCTGGGTTGCGCATGAAAGTCTCCCAGACAAAGCTGGTACGCAGGTTCTCGGCCATAATCAGTGAGATTCCCTGATCAATGCCGAGCACATCGGAGTCATACCAGTTTGCCGCTGGATGAAACGCATCTACGAATCCGTATCGACCCCACGCCTGCTTGCCCCATTTCGCTTGCATGGCGCGCAGAACGTGAAGACAGTCTGCGGGCACGAATGCCAGGGAGCCCGCTGCGGCATTGGGTACAACAGTGCCATCGACCGGCCCTTGCAGCGGAGGGCCGCCCCATGCTGTGTAGCCCTCCTGGTAGTCCGATGCGCTGATGCCCCAGTAGTCCTCCGAATACCACTTGGGCATGGAAAGACAGAAGGCCTTATGCGCGCGCGTTGCCTTCACCGAGTTCTCAAAGTAGTCCGCGTATTTGTCATGCTTGGCGCGGAAGTCGAACCACGCATGCGAATACTGATGCGTAAAGATGGGATCATTGCCGCTGATGAACTTAATTCCGGCGTATTCGATAGTGGGCCGCGTCCACGCATCCCATGCACTCGCAGGAACCGGATGGGACGGCGATCCGATGGCGAGCAGATAAATCATCATCAACTCGCAATAATGGGCCCACCGAGCATCGAGAAATCCTTCCTTGGGGTGCCATCCCATCGAGAAGGTCTTGCCTCCGTTGAGCATCCACGGCCAATCGACACGCTCATAAATTTGCGTTGCAAGTGAATGAATCTTTGCGTCCTTGAAGTACGCACGGGCAGTCAGCACGCCGCACAGGAGAAGCGCCGTGTCGATCGAGGAAACCTCTGAGCCCGAGAACGGAACTCCAGTTTCAATATCGGTGAAGTGGTAGTAGAAGCCGTGCTCTTGATGAAAATGGTGGAGATGCCAATCGAGAGTTGCCTTGACTCGCTCAACAATCTGCTCATGTGGCAGGTACTTGCGGCGATCTGCAATGCAAAGAGCAGTTAGCCCAAATCCCGTTGCGGCGATGCTTGCCATTTTACGTGGATCACGTGCACCGGCCGCGAGGTCGTTGCGCGCGCGATCAAGAACCTGCCCGGTCTCGGGGCTCGCCTGCTCCCAGAAGAACATGCAGGCACGCTTTTCGAGGTCGTCGAGAAAGGCTCCATCTTCCGCGGTCAAGGTATGATTGGCGCGGGGAGCGGAGGCCCATACCGATGAGGGGATTAGGGGAGTCAAGGCAGTTCCGCCAAGGGCTGCTAGGACCTTGCGACGACTCAGCGGAGTATGGAAGAGGGAGGACATCGTATCACCTTCAAATGATTCATTAATCGAGGAAAAGCCAATGCGCAAGCGATTGCGCACTTGTCTTGATACCACCTTGAATTGGGCTCTGTCAATCACTGCTTAAACCGCGGGTCTGGTTGAGCACGTCGGCCGCGGGTACTTGGTTACATCTCTTATACAACTTATGAACGAGAGTGGATTCGCCTCGCAGTCAGCACTTTGGATGCCAAACGATTTACCGGCACTTATAACGGTCTCGCTGCATCAGTCCATGCTTGGACTACTTTAAGGTCCTGCCTGAGTAACTTAGGCTACATGGTTCACGAGCGTCCCAATTCCTTCTATCGAAATCCGGATCTGGTCTCGACTCTTTAGCGTGAACGCATCTGGAGGGATGATGCCCGTGCCAGTCAGCAGAAAGCATCCGAATGGAAAACTCTGATCGCGGTAGAGGTAGTCAACAAGAACGCGCGGGTCCCGCTTCATCTCGGATAGTTTGATCGAACTTGAGAACTCGGCGATCTCATCGCGCAGAATCTCCATAGAAATCGTCGTTGTGCTGGGCATCGGCTTATCGTGAACAAGGATCCCTGGACCAAGCGCACAGCTAAAGTCGTAGACCTTGGCCTGCGGCAGGTAGAGAGGATTCGCGCCTTCAATGTCTCGCGAGCTCATGTCGTTGCCGATGGTGTAGCCAATAATGGCTCCCGTCGGATTCACGACGAGAGTGAGTTCCGGCTCTGGCACGGACCAATGCGCATCGGAGCGTATTTTAACGGGACTGTTTGGCCCCGCGACCTTGTGTGCCACAGCCTTGAAAAACAATTCCGGTCGTTCTGCAGAATAGACGCGATCGTAGAAGTCTCCACCGCCTGCATCCTTCGACTCTTCAATGCGGGCACTGCGGCTGCGATAGTAGGTCACACCGGACGCCCATACTTCCTGGTGTTCGATTGGAGCCAGGAGCGTCGATAGGTCGATCGCATCAACTGCGCCGCTGGTTGAGACAAGTGAATTGAGATAGCCATGAAGGTCCGGCTGTGTGAGCAGCACATCAACCGAACTTTCAGTCAGGTGGTAGTACCGCAAGTCTTGTTCAACGAAGAGTCCACGGGTTGTTCGATAGAGGATCACAGATTTGCCCTCACTGAATCATGCGCATTGTCTGAACTTTTTCCCTTGTTGAGCAGTGTTGTGATGGCATCGACATCGTAGACACAACCACCCCATATTCCGCCACTGGCTTGAACCAGTGCAGCCCACAAACGCGTATCATCCGGCACCGAAGGATGAGCTCGCAAGTCCGTTCGTGGCGAGCGCGAACTGAGCAAATCTGTGCCATTCTCGATGCTGTTGCTGCTTGGCCCTTGGCTTAGCAGATTGACAGATCCCGTAAACATGGTGCGATCAATGATGATTTCAATCTGATCGCCGTCTTGCAGCTTGCCGAGAACGCCTCCGGCGAGTGCTTCCGGAGAAATATGCCCGATGCATGCGCCGGTTGATACACCGCTGAAGCGGGCATCGGTCAATACGGCAACATGTTTTCCAAAAGGAAGTGCCTTGAGTGCTGAAGTGATCTGGTAGATCTCCTGCATCCCTGCTCCCGCAGGTCCACTGCAGATCAATACAAGCACGTCCCCTGCGATGATTTCGCCTGTCTTGATGGCTTGTATGGCCGCTGCCTCAGTGGTGAAGACCCTTGCTGGCCCGGTATGCCTGTAGACACCATCATCATCGATGAGGGAGGTATCAATCGAGGTGCTCTTGATCACGGATCCTTCCGGAGCAAGGTTGCCGAATGGAAAGCACACAGTCGACGTCAGTCCACGAGACCGCGCGCGGTCCGGAGATAGGATGACATTGTCAGGATCAATTCCATCAAGATCAACCAGGCGCTTGCGGAGAGCATGGCGGCGAGGACTCTCCTGCCACCAGTCGAGATTGATATCGAGAGTCTCTCCGGTGGCCGTCATCACCGTGGTATCCAACAGCCCGGCTCGGCGTAGATGCAGCATGACCTCTGCGGCCCCGCCAGCGAGAAAGACTTGAACTGTGGCGTGATTTTCTGGCCCGTTGGGTAGCGCATCGACGATGCGTGATACCTGCCGATTGATTCTCTCCCAATCACTTGCCACGGGGCGCCGCAATCCCGCCGCATGAGCGATCGCCGGCAGGTGGAGAAGAAGGTTGGTCGAGCCTCCAAAGGCTGCATGAACCACCATGGCGTTATCGACAGAACCCTGCGTTACGATCTGCGCTGTGCCAATGCCAAGTTGCCGGAGCCGCAGCACGGCGCGTGCGGATCGTCTTGCTACATCAAGCCAGATGGGCTGCCCAGATGGTCCAAGTGCGCTATGCGGAAGAGCCATGCCGAGCGCCTCGGCAATGACCTGCGATGTCGCAGCAGTGCCCAGAAACTGGCAGCCCCCGCCAGGGGAAGCGCAGGCGCGGCATCCCATCTCCGCTGCGTACTCGAGGGTGATTTGGTCTTGCGCGAACCGAGCGCCAATGGTCTGCACCTTGCCGGCATCCTCGCCATGTTCTGGCAGAAGCGACACGCCTCCGGGTATAAGCACTGTAGGAATTTCGCCCGATGAAGCCAGGGCCATCATCATTGCCGGAAGGCCCTTGTCGCATGTGGCAATGCCCAGCACCCCCGCTCGCGTTGGCAGCGATCGCATCAGCCGCCGCAAGACGATCGCCGCATCATTGCGGAAGGGCAGGGAATCGAGCATGCCTGTTGTGCCCTGTGTCCTGCCGTCGCATGGGTCAGTGCAAGCTCCGGCAAAAGGCACTGCGTTGAGTGTAGCGAGTTCCCGTGCAGCTTCTTCTACCAGTAAGCCGACTTCCCAGTGACCCGTGTGAAATCCTAATGCGACCGGACTTCCATCCGGAGCGCGAACGCCGCCATGCGTGCTCAGAATCAGTACTTCGGGCCCAAGCACATGAGCCGGACTCCATCCCATACCCACATTCATGCTCAGGCCAAAGAGATTACCTGAAGGCTGATTGATGAGCATCTCTGCCGTGAGTGGGAGCTGCCCTGCAGGGCCCGGCGCGTGGGTCAGAACTGTGTCCCAGGTCACGTTCTCAGATTCCAATACCGATGCGACAGCAATAGGTGGGCCGTTGCGCTTGATCAATCTTTTCCTCACTGCAAAGCTATGCTCGCCTGACAAAGACGAGCATAGCCTATTTCACCCGTCGCGATGAGTTGAAGCTATTCAGGCAGCTTGAGAGTTCCTTCAATGGTGAACTCGCCTGTTAATGTCGGAGCGGATGTTCCGGGCTGGCCACCGCCAATGCTGACCTTGTACTTGCCTGCCGCGATTGTCGGATCGCCAGCCTCGGTCACCATGCTCAGGTCTCGCTGGTTCAAGTCGAATTGCACGGTCTGCTTGGCTCCTGGCTCGAGGTGTACTCGTTTGAAACCGCGAAGCGCTTTTAGGGGAGCACCTTTGACATCTGGAAAGTTGAGATAAAGTTGCACCACTTCATCACCTGCCTTCTTTCCCGTGTTGGAGACTGTCACCTCCGCCGATAGAGGCTTTCCGGCCTGGATGCTGGGTCTGGCCAGTTTTAATCCGCTGTAATCGAAGGTCGTATAGCTCAAGCCGTAGCCAAAGGGATAAAGGGGAGAGCCAATAAAATAGCGATAGGTGCGACCCTTCATCGAGTAGTCCTCAAAGGCTGGTAACTGGCTTACATCCTTATAAAAGGTAACTGGCAAACGTCCCGCTGGATTGTTCTTACCGCTGAGAGTCTCTGCGACTGCGGCTCCGCCTTCTTCTCCTGAGTACCATGCGTCCACAATCGCATTGGCGTGATCCTTGGCCCAGTTCACTCCGAGAGCGCTGCCGTTCATCAGCACCACCACCATTGGCTTGCCCGTGGCAGCGACCGACTCGAGCAAATCCTGCTCCGGTTTGGGCAAGTCCAAGCTGGTGCGATCACCGCCCTTGAAGCCATCTTCGTTCACCGGCATCTCTTCGCCTTCCAACTGGCTCGTGATGCCAACAACGGCTACGACAACATCGGCATTGTGAGCCGCCGCAGCTGCCTCAGGGGAAGGCTTCATATCCACCGTAGACCAGATCAACTGCGCTCTTACTGCGCCAGTGCCGGTCTGAGCGTATTCGACCTTGATTTCCACCTTCTTTCCCTTCTCCAGGTGAACTCGGCCCATCTTCGGTTCAGCGCCATTTGTCATGTAATTCTGAGCGACCTGCTTGCCGTCCACTGTGACTTGCGAGAATCCGTCCGCGAGAAGGCCGATGTTATATTCTCCTGATTCCGTTGGCGTTAGGAAGCCCGTCCACTGCACGGACAGTGGAGTCTTGCCCACTGCCTGAGCTGGCAATCCAGACGCAGTCAGATCGAGAGATGCTTCTACGCGGCTGGTCAAAGGAGTTGGTTTACCACCCATGATTTCTCCGGTGCCGTAGTCAGCCTTCAGACCCGGCTTACCGTCGGGCGTGGAGAGCAGCGAGGCGGGCAGTGGGCTACCCTCGGATCGCAGGAACTGCGTGCCTGGAACAAAGGTGATCTGAGCGTTGGGGAATTCCGCTTTCAGGCCATCGAGAACGCTGACAGAGTGCGTGGGAATGCCGTTGTAGTTGCCAAGCAGGACCTTGGTCTGGTCTGCGAGAGGACCAACGACGGCGATTTTCAACGCGCCTGACTTGAGCGGCAACACACCATCGTTTTTGAGCAGAACCATCGATTCGTTGGCCAGCCTGCGGGCCAGGGCGCGATGTTCAGCCGAGTCCAGTTGCTTCTCGTCGATCTTCGAATACGGCACCATTTCCGGCGGGTCGAACATACCCAACTGGATGCGCGCAGTGAACAGCCGTCGCAGACTTTTATCCATCTCGCTCTCTTTCAAGAGCCCCTGTTTCACGGCATCTACATAGGGCTGATAGTCATGACCGTCGGTTACCTTGGCGATAAAGTCCACGCATTCATTGTCCATGCCACGCTTCACAGCCAGCGCCGATGCCTCCGGCTGGCTCTTGGTAAAGTGGTGGCCGCTGTAAATGTTGAGTACTGCTTCGCAATCGGAAACGACGTACCCTTTGAAGCCCCATTTGCCTCGTAATTGATCTTCAAGCAGAAACTGATTCACGCAGGCAGGCTGCCCGTTAATGCTGTTATAGGCGCACATCACCGAGGCAGCTTTACCTTCAACGACCGCTGCCCGGAAGGCGGGCAGGTATGTATCGATTTCGTCGTGCTTGCTCACCGTAACATCAGCTGTATGGCGCGTCGGTTCCGGTCCGCTGTGCACGGCAAAGTGTTTGGGCGTCGAAATCACGCGATAGTACTTCGGATCATCGCCCTGCATGCCGGTCACAAATGCAACACCCATTTTCGCGGTCAGAAAGGGGTCCTCGCCGTATGTTTCCTGGCCGCGCCCCCAACGAGGATCGCGAAAAATGTTAATGTTCGGAGCCCAGAAGTCCAGGCCCTCAAAGATGTTGCTGTGCCCTGCACGCACTGCCTGCACATGCTTGATGCGCCCCTCAATGCTGATTGCGATAGCCATTTCGTGAATCGTCGCAGGATCGAAGGTCGCTGCCAACCCAATCGGTTCGGGGAATTCCGTCGTTCCGTTCACGGCAACGCCATGCAGACTCTCGCTCCACCAGTCGTAAGCAGGCAGGCCAAGTTGAGGGATGGCGCGAGCCTGATTCACCAGTTGCTGCGCTTTTTCCTCGATGGTCATGTGCGTGAGCAAGTCATCGACGCGCTGGTCAATCGGCAAGGCAGGATTCATATACGGCATTTTGGAAGCATCCTGCATGGTCTGCGAAGGCTTGTCCGCGGCCGCCTGCTGGGACCAACTAGTATTGGTCAGAGTAAGGCAAGCAACCAGTAAGGCAGAGCCGATAGCCAAGCACCAGCGGGATACGCGAGGCGTCATATTGGAATCTCCTAAATCGCTTTATTTTTGAGAAAAGCGAACGGCGACCAATGTAGTCTTCCCGCCTGTACTTTGTAAACAGGATTTCGTGTGGCTCAACGATGCCGGGACGGAGGAACGTTTGAGGGCTCTGACAAGAAGTTGAATTTGCAAAGCTGTTTTAGGAGATGCCCCGGACGGATCTTTGTTAGCTGCGGACTGCGTCGAGCCAATTGTTCAAGAAGCGCCGCAGCTCAACCGGCGGCCGTAACCATATCCGCGCAGTCGTCGGTCGCCATTCCCGTCGTACAAGAATCCCGAGTCCTCGACTCGAAATCTGCTCGAAAGCATCTTCGTCGGTTGTGTCGTCGCCGAGGTAAGCCGACGGCGTGTAGAGTGGAAATTCGTTGAGAAGCAAACGAACTGCATCTCCTTTGTTGCGGCCGGCTCTCACTTCAACACCACCGTCGAAGTGGAGCACTGTTATTCCCGGTATGCTTTCAAGTGGAGCGAGCAGTGCCTGCGCCTGAAGCCGCGCCGCATGAATGATCTTCGACGATTTCCCACGCCAATGCAGAACCACCGCATTCCACTTATTCTCGAAACGCAGCCCCAACTCGGTTGCAAACTGCGCCGTGTGGATCGCATGCCGCGCGGTGTTCAAGTGAAACTGAACCTCTTCACTGAGCGTTTGATGCTCGATCTCGCCGCTTGGAAACAGTCGCTCTGCACCATGCAGGCCCCATATTTCTGGAGGCCGCTTCATGCCGATCTGCACGGCAACATCGACTGCCGGTCTGCCGGTGACGATCGCGAGGTGCGTACGTCCCTGCTCCTGGATCTGATCGAGGAGCGATGAGACCCGCGCCCACGGGCGTACAGTCGATGGATCGACCCGGAACGGTGCCAGCGTTCCATCGAAGTCCAGCAGCAGCACTGACCTGCCCGCGACGGCAACAGATTGGAAAAATGGCTGAAGGATGGTCTCGTTGGAACGCTGGGTCGTAGAGACTTCTTCCAAGGCGGGTATCAAACGCTTCTCCTTACGTGGTTGTGATTTCGTTATGGTTCGTCTTAGCTCTCACGCCGCGTCTTGAGCCCTGCATGCTTCAACGTGATAGTCGCCTTTTGTCAGGCGAGCTTCAGTTGCGCCTGAGGTCCGGTCTCAACTGGATTCTCATCTTCCAATCGGACCGCACATACATCCGTAAGCACTCGAGACGCCCATCTGTAGACGTTATGCTCTTTCACTTGGTGGCGCATCCGTTCCATGCGTAGCCTTCGCTCTCCGGGACTCATCTCGAGCGCTGTTCGAATGGCCTCGCCAACCTGCTCAGTGTTGTAGGGATTCACCAGCAGCGCATCCCGCAACTCCAGCGCCGCTCCCGTGAATCGGCTAAGGACTAGCACCCCGTCGCCGTCCTTTCGGCTGGCGAGATATTCTTTGGCTACCAGGTTCATTCCGTCGTGCAGCGCTGTTACGACGCATACCTCCGCAGCGCGGTAGAACCTCGCAACTTCCTCGTGGCTGCATTGCCGTTCAATCAGAATCACCGGTTTCCAATTTGACGTTTCGAAGCGTCGATTGATGCGAGCAGCAGCCTCTTCGACCTGCAGACGCAGCGCTACATATGTTGGAATGCGCGTGCGGCTAGGAGCGGCAATCTGGACGAAGACAATCTTTTCTAGATACCAGGGGTGCTCTGCGAGCAGGTACTCAACCGCAAGCAGCCTCTCCACAATGCCCTTGGTGTAATCCATCCGGTCAACACCCAGCAGGAGATGCTTCCCTTCAATCCCCAGTTCGCGATGCAGCGGCCCAGTGCCTACCTCAAACTCATTCGCAGCATCAGTCTCACTCTGGATCGCAGCTCGAACAATTTCCGGCCGGCCAATGGCACCTGGACGGTCACCCCTGTACCCAAGTTCATCGGTCGGATGCTCATCCCAGGCCACACTGATCGGGAATGGCCGAACCAGCGAGAGATGTCCACCTCGGCGAATGCTGAACTGCTCCCAATCGGTTCGTGCCTCGAGGACCCGATCCACGGTTTCAAGAAAATTATTGCAGTGTGATTGAATATGAAAGCCAAGAACATCCGCTCCGAGCAGGCCATCAACCAGTTCTGCCTGCCATGGGCAAATGCTGAAGGCCTCAGCATTCGGCCAGGGGATATGCCAGAAGATTGCGACACGCGCGTCTGGCCTTGCTTTTTTGATCATCGCAGGCAGCAATGCAAAATGATAGTCCTGCACGAAGACGACAGGGTGTTCCGTATCACGCATCTCCTCAACCAGGACCTCTGCGAATCGGGCATTCACCTGCTGGTAGTAGTGCCAATCACTGGCGCGGAAGATGGGCCGTGTATGTGCCATGTGGCAGAGCGGCCACAATCCCTCATTGGCAAAGCCTTCGTAGTAACCCGCTTCTTCCTCCGCGCTAAGCCAGACGCGCCGCAGGGTGTAACGCGGCTCATCCGGAGGCACTCGCAAGCGGTCACGCGCGTCCACAAACGCAGCATCTTCACTGCCACTGCCATGCGCAATCCACGTGCCATCGCAGGCGCGCAGAACGGACTCCATCGCGGTTACGAGCCCGCTCGGCGGAACAACGCACTCCGTTTCTGATCCTCGCTTTACATGCATGTAGGGCTCGCGATTCGACACTACGAAGAGCGAACCACTGCCTAACCTCTCGCGTACGTGCACACCCAGACGATCTGCCGTCCATACATGTTCGGCCGCATCTCTAAGACGCGCTTCGGATTCCGCAGCGGCACGCGCTCTGGTCAGGTTCTCTGCAAGCGTGGTCACCTCGTTCGCGAGAGGGAGCAGGTAGCCAAACTCCTTTGCGCCCTCATCCATATTCGCGTTGCCTTGACGCACTCTGCGCAGCCATTCAGCAGCCCGCGTGACAGGCCTCAGCAAAAACCACCGCACCATAACCACCGTTACAACCACGACAAGCACAACCATGGCCGCGATGCGCAGAAAGCTTCTCCGCCATACGTCCATTCCCTCGATGCGGATATAGTCTGCGTCAGCCAGCATGACCAGCGCACCGATCGTACGCTGACCGTCGTGCAGCGGAATGGCGTCTTGATACCACAATCGTGTGGACTGTGCGGGTGCCGACGCGTCTCCGCCACGATTTGCATCGGAAGAAGACTCCACGGACGGCTTACTGCGGGGTGCCGCGACCTTAACGAAGGCTGTAGCTTCTTTGCCATCTTTGAGAGGACGATCAAGGAACGAGGTCGAGAGATTAGCAAGCGGGAGTATATCGCCAGTCGATGCGATTAAGCGCCCCTGCACGTCATACACCGCAAGGCTTGGCTGATCCGGATATTGGCGTAACTGTTGCAGAGCGCGTGGCAGAGCCTCAGGAGGCCCCAGCGTCAATTGCAGCTCAATCTGGGGTTGTAAGCCGGCTCCGTACCACTGTGTCCGTCGTGCCAGGTCGGTTCGCAAGGTATGTTTATGAGCCAACACATCAAAATAGGTCGAACCTACGGATATAAGGGTGATGCCCACGAGCAACGCAGCAACGAGCCTGATACGAAAAAAATGCATCACGTTCCTCCTTCAGCAAGGGGGGAAAGGGCATCCTCGCGGGAATCGGCATCGAGTACGTAAGTGGTTGTAGCGCCGGGAGAATGCCAAATTAAGACACAACCTTTTAGATGCAGTATGACGGGCATCGATAGCAGGGTGCAGAGTCATTTTGACCAAGGCAGGGAAAAAGATCGGCAGGATCGCAAGACATTGATTAAGTGCAGCTTATAGTCCAGCCCAAATCGCACTCTGCAGCGTTTTCAGGATGCGGGACCTGACCACCACCATTCTATCTTGGATCTATACGGACCGGGGTTGATCGCCTTAACGGATGCGGGCAACCACGGACATAAAAACGGCGATCGCACGACTTCGGCCCTACTGTAGCGCCTCGGGGTTTCGTCGCGGCAGTCGCAATCCGGTCGCAATGGCGGCCGCAGCGGCAAAGGCAACCGCGGTAATGCAAAGGGCAAAACTCATCCCGTGGCCTTCTGAAATGCTGCCTACGATGAAGGGAGCAGCAGCACTCAGAAGCCGTCCGCTGTTGTAGACAAAGCCCATGGCCGACCCGCGCAATGCGGTTGGAAAGAGTTCGCTGGTGATCAAGCTGAATCCACTGAAATAGCCACTGCCAAAAAAGCCAACGAGAGGGCCGATAACTAGCAGTGCCATCGGCTCGCGGATCAGCGCAAACAGCGGGACCATCGCAGCTGCAATCAGCAGGTATCCGATATACGTTCTCTTGCGGTCGAAGCGAGCCGCCAAGTACCCGAAAGAAACGTATCCGAGGAAGGTGCCAACCTGCATCTCGATCGTCCAGCTTGAAGTCTGGATGATATTCAGTCCCCGTCCGCCATCGGAAAGGGGCATGGAAAGAAATCGCGGAACCCACGTGAATAGGCCCCACCAGGCGAACAGTGTCGCTGCATTCATCGTGGCGCACACCAGCGTCGAGTAGCCGAGGGATCCTCGGCACAATTGACCAAACGCTACTGACGGCGTGCGCACCTTTTCCCACGCTTCGGGCTCGTGCAAGTGCCTGCGAATCCACAGGGCGACCAGCGCAGGGACGATGCCTACAAAGAAGACTGCTCGCCATCCAAAGTGCGGCATCACCAGCGCTACGACGAGTGCGCCCAAGGCATAACCGACGGCCCATGAACTCTGCATCAACGAGAGTGCTTTACCGCGATGTTTCTCAGACCATGTTTCAGCAACAAGCGCCGCGCCTGAGGCCCATTCTCCGCCCATGCCCAGGCCCAGAATGATGCGGCACATCAACAACTGCATGCTGGCATGCGACAGGCCACACGCTGCAGTGGCCACGGAATAGATCATCACACTTGCTGTCAGCGCTCGTGTTCTTCCGTATCGGTCTGCAAACCAGCCAAATGCGATGCCGCCAACTGCAGCGGATACAAGCGTGGCCGACATCATCGCTCCGGCGAGCTCGGCAGAGAAATGAAGCTCCTTCTGCACCTCACCAAGCACGAGGGCATACAACATGACGTCCATGCTATCCAGCATCCAACCGAGCGACGCTGCCAACAGCGAGCGCTTTTCCTCCGGCGATGCATGGATCAGCCAACCAAAAATCCTGTTCAATCGCGTCTCACTCAGTGTTCGATTCTGCGCCTCTTGCGTTAGAGTTCTAGCATAAGGCAGGCCGTCGTACGGATTGGGTCTCGCTATCCTTATTCGAGAGAGAAGCCACTTGCTGATAGCGATCGATACAGGCGGCACGTTTACCGATTGTGTTTACCTGGTGAACGGGCAACCGCGAGTCCTCAAGGTTTTCTCCACTCCCGATGATCCCTCCCGCGCAGTCATTCGTGCTCTTGAACAGATTGCTGCCGACACGGAAATTAAGCAGCAGTCTGACATCCGCTTCGACGTGCGACACGGAACCACTGTGGGCACGAACGCCATGCTTGAGCGCAAGGGCGCGCGTGTCGCCTTTGTCACGACAGCTGGATTCGAAGATACCATCGCGATCGGCAGGCAGACTCGCGCGAAACTTTACGATTGGTTCGCTCCGATACCTGTATGCCTCGCAGAGCGAGATCTGCGGTTTGGCGTTGACGAGCGTGTAACTGCCGAAGGCCAAATCCTTCTTCGACCAGATTCAAAGCAACTTCAGGAACTGCTCGAAAGCGTTCGAGTATCTGGCGCGCAGTCGATTGCCATCTCGACTCTCTTCGCCTTCGCGAATCCAGAAAATGAGTTGCAGATCGAATCTGCGCTCCGGGAACTAAATCTTCCCATCTCAACTTCGCACCGCATTCTTCCCGAATTCCGTGAGTACGAGCGAGCATCGACGATGGTGGTAAACGCTTATCTCGCGCCAAGAATGCGAACCTACTTACTGGAGTTGCAACACCAGGTAACGACTCGCTTTCCTGCTGGAAGCGTCGATGTCATGCAGTCGTCTGGAGGAATTGTGCCGGTCCAACTTGCAGCCGAGGAACCGGTTCGTACGCTATTGTCAGGGCCCGCAGGCGGAGTGGTGGGCGCTTCGCGCCTGGCACAGTGGGCTGGCTTCGATCGCATCATCGGCTTCGATATGGGGGGTACGTCGACGGATGTATTTCTTTCCGACTCGAGCCTGGGTGGAGCTCAGTTGACGCGTGAATCCTTGGTAGCGGGTGTTCCTGTCAGCGTGCCCATGCTCGATATTCACACCGTTGGAGCGGGCGGCGGTTCGATTGCGCGATGGGACGCAGGCGGAATGTTGCGCGTCGGCCCCGAGTCTGCAGGAGCGCTACCTGGGCCGGTTTGCTTTGGCCAAGGATTGCTCCCAACTGTGACCGATGCAAACCTGGTACTGGGAAGACTCCATCCGCAAAGCTTCCTTGATGGCGGCGTGACACTCGATCTACAGCGTACTCAGCAAATCCTGTCTCAGCATAAGGGGCCGCTTGCATCCGTCGAAGAGTTTGCCGCTGGCGTGTTGAAGGTTATCGAAACGCAAATGGAGAAGGCCATCCGTGTTATCTCGATGGAGCGTGGCTTCGATCCCCGCGAGTTCGCACTGGTAGCCTTTGGCGGCGGCGGTCCGTTGCACGCCTGTTCGCTGGCGCGCGCACTGAAGATTCCTACGGTACTTGTTCCCATGATGCCGGGTGCACTATCGGCGATGGGCATATTGCTCGCAGACGGCGTGCGAGATTACTCCCGGACCGTGATGTTGCCAGGCGAACAGATTACACACTTTGGTTCTGTCTTCGCGCACTTGCAGGATCAGTATAAGTGCGATCCGAACGCTGTACTGCACTACAGTGTTGACATCCGATATCGCAAGCAGGCCTACGAATTAAACGTACCGTTTGATCCAGCTTCGCCAGAAGATAGCGTAACGGCATTTCATCGCCAGCATCAACAGCGCTATGGCTTTCATGACGCATCGAGGTCCGTCGAGATTGTGAACGCCCGTTTACGGGCGGTCAAGGCTGGAGAGCATTTTGTCGCTGCATTCAGTGATCCAATCGACACAGAGCTCTGCGATGCACACTGGACAGAGTACGAGATGATCCTGCATGGCAAACGAATTCCGTCGCGCGTCTATCAACGTGAAGCACTTCAACCGGGGCATCGGATTTCAGGACCCGCGATGATCGTCGAATATACTTCTTCGACTCTGATTCCAACCGGTTGTATTGCATGCGTTGATGGCTATCGGAACCTCGTCATCAGTATCCAGGAAAGAGCCTGACATGAACTCGCAACCAGCCGATCCGATCGCAATGGCAGTCTTCCAGAGCGCAGTCCATTCGATTGCAGAGGAGATGGGAGCTGCACTTCGCCGGACTGCGCTGTCACCCAACATCAAGGAGCGCCGCGATTATTCCTGTGCCGTCTTTGATGCGCATGGCAGAGTGATCGCCATGGGCGACCACATGCCGGTTCATCTCGGCTCCATGCCGATGTCGGTGAAAGAGGCAATCAGTGCAATCGCATTCGACCGTGGCGATATTGGAATTCTCAATGATCCCTATGCCGGCGGTACCCACCTTCCGGATATCACCATGATTCTCCCGGTGTTTGATGCTGGAGGTGTTAAGCCGCTTTTTTATGTGTCCAATCGCGCGCATCATGCCGACGTTGGCGGAACGTTCCCGGGCTCCATGGGGCCTGCGCGTGAGATCTACCAGGAGGGCTTACGCATCCCGCCCGTGCGCATCGTCCGCGGTGGAACGGTCGATCGCGAAGTGCTGAATCTGATTCTCCTCAATGTTCGTACGCCTAAAGAGCGTCAGGGCGACCTGGAAGCGCAGATCGGATCGTGCCGGGTTGGTGAACTCAGGATTCTTGAATTGATGCAACGTTACTCGACAGCAGATCTCGGCATACTTGTCGACGAGTTGCTCAATTACTCCGAGCGCCTGATCCGCGCTGAATTGCAGAAGATGCCAGAAGGGTCTTTTGATGCCGAGGACTGGCTCGACGACGATGGAGTCTCTAATCAGCCGATCAGGATTGCCGTCAACCTTCTCTTCAACCCAGCGGCTTGCGCTTTGCATGTCGATTTCACCGGCTCCTCACCCCAAGTCACCGGCTGTGTGAACGCGGTGGAGGCGATCACACTTTCTGCATGCTTCTACGTATTGCGTTGCTTGCTTGGTGATGGCGCACCCGCAACCGCCGGCATCCTGCGCCCTCTTACTCTGACAGCGCCGCGAGGCAGTATTGTCAACGCTGTTCCCCCCGCACCCGTGGCTGGGGGAAACGTAGAAACTTCGCAACGCATCGTGGATGTTCTGCTTCGCGCATTGGCCAAGGCAGTACCCAAACGGGTTCCGTCCGCGAGCGCGGGTACGATGAGCAATCTCACGATCGGCGGCATCGACGCGCGTACCGGTGAGCCGTTTACATACTACGAAACGGCAGCAGGAGGTATGGGCGCAAGACCAGGCCTGGACGGCATCAGTGGTGTGCAAACCCACATGACCAATTCGCTCAACACTCCCGTAGAGGCGCTCGAATATGCATACCCGCTGCGTGTGCGCCGCTATTCCTATCGCTGTGGATCAGGGGGTGCGGGAGAATTCACTGGTGGCGACGGGCTCATACGCGAAATAGAGTTGCTCGGCGATGCACAGGTATCTCTGCTGGCGGACCGTCGCACCTTCGCGCCCTACGGTCTGAATAACGGAGAGGGTGGCGCTACCGGCGCGGCTTCGATTGCGCCGTTCGATGGCGGGGAAGTTATCAACTTGCCCGGCAAGTGCAGTCGCCAAGTTGCCGCGGGAGATGTATTGCGCATCGAGACTCCAGGCGGCGGTGGTTGGGGTAACGCATGATCTGAGTGTTCGCATCAACTCATACGATCAAAAGTCAATGCCTCGACCAGCGGGCTGATACCATCGCATTGACACTCAATATAGGAGCAGCCTATGCGTGGGAAGATCACCCTTGCACTTTTACTGTTGGCCCCAACTTTCGGCTACTGCCAGAGCGCATCGCTCGTGTTACCTGCGTCTCCGTCGACGGTTGTATGGGGCTACTACTCTGCAAAAGCCAAGCCTGCGATGACGGCTCACTCGGGTGATACCGTGCGCATTCAAACCCTGTCGACCTGCGGACCCACTGAGCGCCTGATCGGTGAAGGTGTAGCAGCGGCTGATATCCCTTCCTATAACGCCGACATTTATCGCGAAGTCAAGGACAGGGGGCCCGGCGGCCATATCCTCACCGGCCCGCTTGAGATCGCCGAAGCCGAACCAGGAGATGTCCTTGAAGTGCAGATCCTCAAGATCGATCTGGACACTCCCTTCGCCTGTAATCGCTTCGGCACCGGGCGTGGATTCATGCCCAACGATTATCCCTACAGCCGCTCGAAGATCATTCCACTCGATAGGCAAAGGATGATCGCGAAATTTGCTCCGGGTATTGAAATCCCCCTGCATCCCTTCTTCGGCAGCATGGGAGTCGCGCCACCCGAGTCAGCTGGACGCCTCGATAGCGCTCCACCTTGGATGCACGCAGGGAACATGGACAACAAAGAGTTGGTTGCGGGTACAACTCTCTTCATTCCCGTTCACGCTCATGGTGCTCTCTTTGAGGTCGGTGACGGGCATGCGGGGCAGGGCAATGGCGAAGTTGATATTACGGCAATGGAAACCTTTCTTACCGGAACTTTCCGCTTCATCGTTCACAAAGATCAACACTTGCTCTGGCCGAGAGCTGAGACGCCGACCCACTACATCAGCATGGGCTTCAGTCCCGACCTCAAGGAAGCCACGACTCTCGCAGTCCGCGACATGATTGATTTCCTCGTGCAGCAAAAACACCTGAGCCGTGACGAAGCCTACATGCTGACCAGCGTTGCTGTCGATGTGGACATCACACAGTTAGTCGATGGCAACGTAGGCGTGCATGCCATGTGTCCTAAGCAGATCTTCACCAAGCCCTGATGGCAGCCTGGTGAAGAAGCGCTCTGGGGTCTACCGGACTTGTGGAAACCCGAGATCGACCTTACTCGAACCCGGATCAGGCCATCTGCTCGTTACAACCTTGGACCTTGTATAGAACTGCACCCCCTCAGGTCCGTACATGTGCAGATCGCCGAAGAGGGAAGACTTCCAGCCACCGAAGCTGTAATACGACACAGGCACAGGTATCGGAACATTGATACCGACCATGCCAACCTCAACATCGAATTGAAATTGCCGGGCAGCCCCACCGTTCTGAGTGAAGATGGCAGTGCCATTGCCAAACGGATTATCATTGATCAGCTTCAGCGCTTCAGCATACGTATCGACACGCACTACACTTAGAACGGGGCCAAAGATCTCATGGTCATAGCAGCGCATGCCTGGCTTCGCGTTATCGATCAGGGAAGGTCCAAGAAAATATCCCTCGGTCTTTGTTGCCGGATCAAGCCGCCCATCGATCGGCAAGCTCGCACCTTCACTGATTGCGGAATCAAGGTAAGAAGCCACGCGGTCGCGATGCTCTCGCGAAATGAGCGGTCCCATCTCGTTCGATGCATCTGAACCAGGACCAACCTTGATCCGCGCCACTCGCTCGCGAATCGCATCGATCAACGGATCAGCAACACCGCCCACGGCGATCACCACAGAGATGGCCATGCATCGTTCACCTGCTGCACCGTAGCCTGCCGAAACAGCAGCATCGGCAGCCATGGCTACGTCGGCATCGGGTAGTACCAGCATATGATTCTTCGCCCCACCAAGCGCCTGCACACGCTTACCATTGCGCGTCGCCGTCTCATAGATGTAACGCGCTACGGGTGTCGATCCGACAAAGCTGATGGCCTTGATATCAGGATGCTCCAAGAGCCTGTTCACTGCCACCTTGTCGCCCTGTATGAGGTTGAGCACGCCATCTGGCAGCCCCGCTTCTTTCGAGAGTTCAGCGATGAAAAGACTCGCTGAGGGCACTTTCTCGGAAGGCTTCAACACAAAGGTATTGCCGCAGGCTATGGCGTTTGAAATCATCCACAGCGGCACCATTGCAGGGAAGTTAAATGGCGTAATGCCCGCCACAACACCGAGTGGTTGGCGAATCTGGTATACATCCACGCCTCGGCTTGCTTGCTCCGAATAGCCCCCCTTCAAGAGGTTCGGAATTCCGCAGGCAAACTCAACGTTCTCCAGTCCGCGAGCCACCTCACCCAGAGCATCTGCAATGGTCTTCCCATTCTCAAGGCTTATGATCTCTGCCAGTCGCTGCCGATTGTCAACGATGAGTTGGCGAAGCTTAAACATGACTTCCGCGCGCCGCGAAAGCGGTGTAGCACGCCATTCGACCGATGCCGCCTTTGCGACCGCAACGGCCTGATCGACCTCATCAACCGAGGCAAAGCATATTTCTGCAATGACCTCGCCCGTTGCCGGATTCGTGATGTTTCCCGAGCGTCCTGATTGGCAGATGACAGCCTTGCCGCCAATCCAATGAGAAGCAGTTGCAATCGCCACACTATCTGTCGTCATCTCTGATTCAACCTTTCAATTCCTTCATAGGATCGATGAACTGAGTCAAAGATGACTCGCTTCCTATGAGGTCTTTCTTGTCTGCGATCAAGGAGCGTTTCCGTTGATTAATCTACACCACTGCGGTACGACGCAATAGCGCAAACGCAATCATGAAACCAACCTTACGTTGAGGATCGTTAAGCGACCCCAGCAGCACCGTCAATTGCGCCAGGCGATAGTAGATGCTCTGCCTGCGCACTTTCAAGCGGCGTGCCGTTTCCGCAATGTTGAATTGGGCCTCGAGGAGCGATTCAAGCGTACCAAGTAAGATGACTCTCTGTCTGCGTGGCAGAGAGAGCACCGGTCCAAGCTGGCTATCTAGAAACATCCGGTCTCGACCTGTTTCAACCAATGCATCAAGTATCGGAGCAAAGGAAGGAGCTTCTTTGCGCTCCAGGCGAGGCAGTAGAATCCGCTCATGTGCAGCGCGAGTAAGATTGGCAAAGCTCACCTCAGATCGAAACAGCACGAGGGGAAAATCGGCTTCCTCCGCAACACGAAAGATCTCAACTGGGAGTTGCCGCAACGACTGTACAATCTCAATGCCCAAACCAGATGCGCCAGCGCGAATCAATGATCGTATGTACACCGACCGCTGCTCCCTGGTTGCGCTTGCCAACTGTATACCGGTGCTGAGCAGAAACTCTCCGCCAGACAAGAATCGCCATACATCAAGCACCTCCGCAACATGCACCCACGTGACCGGGCGGTGCAACTGCCCAAATCCGGTAACCAACTCTCCTGACTTGAACGCTGCTAGATCGAGTATCGAACCGACAGTCGGAAGGCCTGCGCTTACAAGTTGCTCAGTGGTTAAATTCTTCGCGGAGGCGCGTCCAACCGACATCCGCAATCGCAGACCCGTGGCACTTGAACCAATTGCAGAAACTCGCCTCATTGCTGGCCTACCCAATGCATCGCCTTGGAAGCTAGCCTGTCGAAAGCCTCGACGGCCAACTCAAGATGTGCCTCTTTTGTATCCTCAATGTGGTTGTGGCTGATGCCCTTCAGCGATTGCACAAACATCATCACCGTAGGGATTCCCACTCGCGAAACTTCTGCAGCATCATGCAGAGGTCCAGATGGAAGACTTGGGACGTCGCCCCCTTCCTGGGGCACGGTTTCATGAATGGCTTCTTTGCACATCTCGATCAGCGCAGGATGAAATGGCTCTGGAGCGATATTCCAGATGCGAGACCACTCCACGGTGCAGCCTTCTTCCTGCGCGAACTGTTCGCTCTTAACCTTAGCCTCGCGATACATCTGGGCTAGAACATCAGCATCCAGATCACGCTGATCGAGGGTTGTCTCGCAACGGCCCACAACCGCAGTCACGATCCCCGGAAAAGTCTTGACGCTCCCCATAGTGCAGACAGCATCCGTATGTCGCATGGCTATTGGACGAATCTCAATCGCTAGCTTGGCCGCTGCCGCGAGTGCATCGCGCCGCACCGTCATCGGAGTAGAACCGGAATGAGCTTCCTGACCATGGAAGGTGATCGTGTGGCGCTCCACTCCCTTTGTTCCAAGCACCGCGGCCAGTGGAAGTCCCATGCGCTCCAGCACCGGCCCCTGCTCAATATGCAGCTCTAAGTAGGCAGCAGCATGTGTGCGTTCTACCTGCGCAGAGCCGATATTATCCACAGCAACACCGCACTGAGCCAACGCATCTTCCAGGCTCACACCGTTGGCATCGGTACGTCGCCTGTCTGCTTCAATCGAGTGCGTACCGGCAAAAGCCGATGAGCCAAACAGGCTTCGCCCAAAACGAGCACCTTCTTCATCTGCCCAATCCACCATGCGAACAGTAACAGGAGGTTTGCCGTTATATTCTTCTGAAATTCGCTTCAAAATGGCATAGCCCGCGATTACGCCGAGGCATCCATCCAGCCATCCACCATTCGGTACCGAATCAAGATGACTCCCGAGAATCAGTGCGGCATCCGTAGTTCCTTGAAGCGTAGTCCAGCTATTTCCCGCAGCATCGTAGTGATGTTCGATGGGCAAGCTCTGCAACTTAGACTGAAACCACTCTCGCGCCTTCAGCCAGACGGGCGACCAAGCCATTCTCTGTGCGCCGTGTTCATCGGAGGTGACAGTCCGCAATTCCTTGAGAAGCGAAATCGCTCCTTTGGCATCAACCGGCATGGGTGGCCTCGCGTTTATATTGGGGAATCCTGCGAAGCAACTGTCCCCGTTCCGCTTCTCCCACAAACTCTCCATCTCGCACCTGTACCTTGCCTCGTACAGTGACAACGGATGGCCTTCCTTCGATCGAGAATCCTTCAAATCCGTTGTAGTCGTTATTGGTGTGCTGCGTCGCAACGCTGATAGTCCCGCGATAGGCAGGATCGTAGACCACGAGATCAGCATCGGTGCCAACAGCAATTGTGCCCTTGCGGGGATACAAGCCGAATATCTTTGCAGCCTTAGTGCTCAGAGCATCCACAAAACGGTGCAGATCCAGCCCTCCTCGCTTCACCCCATATGTGTACATCAGATTCACGCGTTCTTCCAATCCCGGAATGCCATTGGGTATCTGTGTGAATGCTTTTGATCCCAGAAGCTTCTGCTCTACATCGAACGGGCAGTGATCCGTTCCCACGGTATCGATAAGGCCAGTCTGCAAGGCGCTCCAAAGCGCAGGCAGATTACGTTTGTCACGCAGAGGCGGAGACATCACATGTTTCATCCCCTCTACGCCGTCACGCTCGGCATAACTCTTGTCCAGCAGAAAATGCGGCAATACGCTTTCGATATACAGTTTGACTCCACGCATCTTTGCATCGACAGCTGCACGAAGTGCAGGAGCGCATGACAGATGAACCACATAGCCGGTCGCTCCCGTCTGCTCAACAAATGTCGCAAAACGGCTCGTACCTTCGGCCTCAACGGATTCTGGGCGGCTCGGCTCATGCCATTCAGGCCCGGTCTTGCCCTCAGTTAACAACAGTTGCTGCAACTCGCCGACCAGTTCGGCATTCTCACAGTGCGCCGTTGTGATCACGCCCAAATCCGCAGCAAGCTTCAGAGTGCGAAACATTTCTTCATCATTCACGCCAAAGAAATTCTTATAGGAAAGGAAAATTTTGAAGGAGGCCGTTCCGTCCGCTACGATCTCGCGAAGCTGTGACTCGGTTTCATCCTCGAAGCGAGTCACACCCATATGAAAGGCGTAGTCACACGCGCTGTTCCCCTCTGCCTTGGCCTTCCATGTTCGATAGCCTTCGAGTGTATCCTCATGGCGTGAAGGACAGACCATCTCAATAAACGTGGTCGTTCCGCCAATCAATGCGGCTTTGCTCGCCGTCACGTGCGTATCCTTTGCGAAGGTCGCCATGAAGGGAAGGTGAATATGTACGTGAGGATCGATGAACCCGGGAAATATATATTTGCCCGTTGCATCGATAACCTCTGTCCCTGCTGGCACTGGTATATCGATGCCAATCTGAGTGATCGCCTCATCTTCAATGTAGATGTCGCTACGATAGCGTGCATCCGCAGTCACGATCTCTCCGCCTTGAATAAGCAACCCCATACCGCCATTTCCTCGATGAACCCTACTGACACGACAAACGATCGCCCTAGTGGATGTGAATACCAACCTGCTCGCGATATTCCTTCATCTTCTCCCAGTCCTCAGTAATCTCGGTCTGGTTGGTTGACAATTCACTCCACGTGACAGACTCACGTCCGGATGGAACCTCGACCATCGCAATACAATCATCCACCGGGCAAACGTTATAGCAAAGACGACAACCGACGCAATCATCATCGCGCACAACAGGCTGTGGCCGCGTTTCTACTGCCTCATGCTTGCCATTTGAACGCACATCATAGGAAGTTGGCGCAACCAGTTTTCCATCCGGAGAAACCAGGTCGATACACTGATGAGCAGTATCGTTGCAAGCCACATAGCAGAGGTTGCACTTGATGCATTTCGCTTCATCGATACGAGCCACAGCACGATAGGAAAGGTCAAAGTTTTTGAATTCAGAGACGCGGTGGAGGCTCTTGCCGGTCACATCAGCAATCGTTGTGAAGCCTTGCGTATCCATCCAATTTGAGAGTCCGTCACACAAGTCTTCAATGAGCCGAAACCCATAGTGCATCACAGCAGTGCATACTTGGAGGCTCGAAGCACCGAGTAACAAGAATTGCGCAGCGTCCTGCCAGGTTGCAATGCCACCCATACCAGAAATAGGCAAACCAGAATTAGCGACAATCTCGTCTGTGCCGAGAGAGGCAAGCATGTTCAGCGCGATCGGTTTCACGGCTGGACCGGCATAACCGCCATGCCCGCCTTTCCCACCGATGCTAGGCGTCAGCTCAAGGGTGTTGAGATCGACCCCGACGATGGAATTAATTGTATTGATGAGAGAAAGCGCGCTTGCGCCCGCAGCAACACCAGCGCGTGCAGGCAACACGATGTTAGTGATGTTCGGCGTGAGCTTCATGATCACAGGAATGGAAGCGACATCCATGACCCATCGCGTGATCTGTTCACAATACTCGGGCACTTGCCCGATCGCGCTCCCCATGCCCCGCTCACTCATGCCATGTGGGCAACCGTAGTTCAACTCGATGCCGTCAGCGCCCGTATCTTCGATCTGCCTGACAATTGTGTGCCACGCCTCGGGCTTGGCCTCCACCATCGCTGAGACGATCACCGCCCGATCGGGCCACGCCCGCTTTACTTCAGCAATCTCGCGCAGATTAATCTCGATAGGACGATCTGAAATCAGCTCGACATTGTTAATCGCCAGCATCCTCTGACGACCATAATGCCAGGCTCCATATCGATTGGAAACATTCAATACAGGTGCGCCGATCGTCTTCCATACCGCACCTCCCCAGCCTGCCTCAAACGCCTTGTGAATCTGCGCGCCGGAGTTGGTAGGAGGTGCAGAAGCCAGCCAGAATGGATTCGGTGATTTGATACCTGCAAAGTTAATGCGAAGATCTGCCATCGCTACCGTACCCCCGCTGCAGCAGCTTGCCGCATCAATTGTGCGTCGATTGCCGTCGCTGCCAGCTTTCCATCTTGAACCGCCATCACCGTGGAAGCCGCTCCGTGAGAGCGAATGCAGTCCCCAATTGCGTAAACTCCAGCAACGCTTGTTTCGAAATCGTTCGTAACCGAGATGAAGCCGCCTTTTGTTTCGAGACCTAAATCAACTGCTAGGGCGGGCTTCTTCTGTCCTACCGCCTTCACAATCTGATCTGTTTCCAGGACGAACTCGGACCCATCCACAACCATGGGCGACGGCCGGCCCGATGCATCGGTTCCACCTAACTCTACTCTGAGGCACTCAAGACCCACCGGCGCCTCATCGGCAATCACGACACGAGAAGGCTGGCTTAGAAACCTGAACTCGATGCCTTCCTTGCGCGCAAAGTCGTACTCGTGTTCATAGCAGGTCATCTCTCTGTCGGTTCGCCGATACACCATCGTGACGCGCTCTGCACCCAGGCGTTTGGCGATCGTCGCGCAATCCACCGCAGTATTCCCGGCACCAATCACGAGGACGTTGCGCCCAACCTTCATCGTTTCGCTTCCTGTCTTACTGGCTTCAATGAACTCCAAACCGTCCACGATCGCTTCTTCGCCTTCAATACCCAGTAACGGTGTTCGGCCAAGACCGACGCTTAGAACCACGCTGTCAAACTCCGCTTGCAGTGCGGATAAGGATAGATCCCTGCCAAACTCGACGCCCGTCTTGACCTCTACGCCCATCGCTGAAATCATACGGACTTCTTCGATCGCAACTTCAACAGGTTCACGCAAAGCGATGATCCCGTAGGTCGATAAGCCGCCAGCAAGCTCGCGCTTTTCAAATACCGTGACAGCATGTCCACGCCGAGCCAGTTCGCCTGCGCAGGACAAACCGGAAGGCCCCGCGCCGACGATAGCTATCTTCTTTCCAGTTGGCGCGTCCGTCACCGTTGGATAAGTCCCTGAAGCACTGGCAAAGTCCATGGCATAGCGTTGAAGACGCCCGATGGCAATCGGCTTGTGATCCCCTCCCAAAACGCAAGCGCCCTCGCACAACTCCTGAACCGGACACACCCGGGCGCAGGTCGCGCCCATCAGGTTGGCGGCATAGATAGTCTCTGCAGAGCCGCGCAAATTGTTGGTCGCAATCTTCTTGATGAATCGAGGAATATCAATGTGGGTCGGGCAAGCGTGGGTACACGGCGCATCATAGCAATATAGGCATCGATCTGCCTCTACCAAAGCCGCATTGGCTGAGAGTGGTGGAAGCTGTTCTGCCAATGCCTGATCAATTCCGTTGAGGCTGGATTTCATCCATCCGCTCCTGAGTTGCCAATTATCGTACACGTGAGAGAGTCCTATGTTAGTGCATCGTCAAAGCAAAGCAAGAGACAAGCTGTCAAAAGCGAAGTGTCATTGAAGGCTCGTTACCAATCAGATAAGAATATCGCGTATCACACGCCCGCTCACATCCGTGAGGCGATAGTCTCTTCCTGCATGCCTGTAGGTAAGCCGTGTATGATCGAGCCCCATCTGGTTCAGGATCGTTGCATGGAAGTCATGCACATGGCACTCATCCTTGGCCACAGCATAACCATAATCATCGGACTCGCCATACGTGATACCACCTTTGATCCCACCGCCGGCAATCCACGACGAGTAAACGTCTGAGTGATGCGTGCGTCCCTTGAGGTTCGGAATGGTGTCACCAGGTCGTCGTCCAAACTCTGTCGACCAAACTACAAGCGTGTCATCAAGCATGCCGCGCGACTTCAGATCCTGAAGCAATGCTGCGATAGGTTGATCGACGTTCTTCGCCAGTGGCACATGTGTCTGCATATCGGCATGCGCATCCCAATTCACAAGCTGGTTCGTGCCAACGTCGATGAGCTCAATAAAACGCACACCTCGCTCAGCGAGTCTGCGCGCCACCAGGCACTGCCATGCAAATCCCTTCGTACTGCCGCGCTCCAGACCATACATCTTCAACGTTGCATCCGTTTCCTTCGAGAGATCAAAGGCCTCGGGTGCCTCCATCTGCATACCGAATGCTGTTTCATAAGTTTTAACACGAGCCGCCAAAACCGAATCGCCATCGCGCGAGGCAGCATGATGTTTGTTGAAGAAGTCAGCCAGTCCGAGCTGGAGATTTTGAACTTCGGCGGCATCGGGCGGGGTGATATTTGGAATCGGTTCGCCGCCTGGTGTGACGTGAATTCCCTGGTGGCATGCAGGCAAAAAGTCCGCATCCCACGGGATAGTGCCCCCATAGGGCATCTCCGGCGCAAGCACCACAAATGAGGGTAGGTTCTGATTCACTGTTCCCAAACCATAGCTTACCCACGAGCCAAAACTTGGTCGCTCGAAGAGCACAGATCCACCATGCAGCCCCATCGCGGCCTGGACATGATTGGGAAAGTCATTCTTCATCGAGCGAATCACACAAATGTCATCCATCATCGCCCCAACATGAGGAAACAACTCGCTCACTTGTGTGTCACATTTGGCATAGCGATTGAATTTCCATCGTGGCGCTGAGAGGTAGTTATCCTTGTACTTCTTTCCATCATCTGCAATCAGCTTCGGTTTGGGGTCAAACGTATCTACGTGTGAAACGCCACCGCTCATGTAAAGAAAGATAATGCGCTTAGCCTTCGGAGCAAAGTGAGGCTGCTTCGGTGCCAGAGGATTGCTGCTATCGGCGCCGGGAGTTTCAGCCATCAGATTCGATAGCATGGCAGGCATCAGCAAAGACGCGCTCGCAAGCGATTGTAGAAAGCCTCTCCGGGAAACGCCTCGCACTCTAGACTTCGTCATTCGTACCTCGCTTGGCTATGCATGCGCAATAGACATTGATTTACTAACCTGCCGATCAATCCAGAAAGATGAACTCATTGCTCGCGTACAGCACTTCGATCCACTTGCTCAATGCGTCTTTCCTGGCCTGATCGCCTTCTACTCCATGAGCGTTGTAGAACGATTCTGTCTTACGTAAAAACTCGCGCGATTGCGCCAGCTCCTCTGCATCTGGAGCCCGATCCAAAATTGTTTCGAACGCTCCCGTGATCTGCTCTTTCTGTTGCATCTCCCCATGGGGCAGGGAATCAGCCAGATGCACAGCACAACTCTTCGGAAATCCAGCATTCATGAAGTAGAGTGCCTGCAGCGGAGTGACACTTGTTGCTCGCGTGGCTGTCGAGTTATTCGTGTCAGCACCGTCGAAAAGACCAAGATACGGATGCCGCTTCGTTCGCTGCACCATGACGTAAACAGTGCGCTTGTCCGTGTCATACACCGCACTGAAAGGACGATGCTGCGACCAGTTCCATTCTGAGAGTGCGGGAAATGGATGCTCACCTCCAATGCTCTTGTCGAGTGTGCCAGATGTAGCAAGCAAGCTATCCCGCACTTCTTCTGCGTCCAGGCGTTTCCGCGAATGCTTCCACAGGTAAATGTTCTCTGGATCTACAAGCGCATCGGCAGGTGAGGTCGTGCTGGCAAGCCGGTACGTGTGCGACAGCAGAATCGTACGCTGCATCGCCTTGACGGACCATCCATTGCGCATGAACTCAAGCGCAAGATAGTCCAGCAATTCGGGATGACTCGGCGCCACGCCGCGCTTGCCGTAGTCATTCGGAGTTGCAACGATGCCACGCCCAAAGAGGCCCTGCCAGATACGATTGACCATTACTCGCGCAGTCAACGGGTTCTCTTTGCTCGCGATCCAGTCGGCCAGTTCAAGGCGCCCGCTACCCTTTACACTCTCAGGCAGTGGCCCTCCTCCAAGCTCCTGCAGAAAACCACGCCGTACAAGCTTTCCTGGCTTAAGAGGATCGCCCATATACTGAATATGCTCATCATGTGGAGTGCCCTCGCTCGCTGCATAAGCGGCCTCATAACGCGGAACCTGCCTAAACAGCTCCATGCGTCGTGCCTCAAGCTGAGGCAGGATATCGTCGAAGTAAGGCAGCTTATGTGCTGCCTCGATCGTATCGGCGATCGGCTTCAGTTGTTCTTGAAAGCTCTTCAATTCCGGGCTATCTGCAGCCGCCGGATCGCGATAAACCATGCCTGTGGGATAGCGAATCGACTCCGAGCCGGGGTGCGGAAGATGCGTGCTGGCAAGAATGCCATAGATCGCATAGTAGTCTTTGGTCGGAATAGGATCGAACTTGTGATCGTGGCAACGAGCGCACGCTACTGTCACCCCAAGATATGCGTAGCCCAGATTATCCACCGCATCGCTGTAGACCAGCGTCTTGTCCTCGTCGTCACCACCGCGCCGGGCAATCGCCAGATATCCTGTTGCAATGGTCTTGCGCCAATGCTCCGGCTCAGACTCGCTCGGCAACAAGTCGCCTGCTATCTGTTCGCGAACAAATTCGTCATACGGCAAATCGCGATTGAATGCATCGATCACGTAATTGCGATACTTATAAGCTTCCGGAGTAGGATAGTCCGGCCCATTGCCTGAGGTGTCGGAATAGCGCACAACATCCAGCCAGATCCGACCCCATCGCTCACCGTATGCAGGCGATGCAAGCAGTCTATCCACAACGCGCGCATAAGCATCGCTCCGCCGGTCTGCGAGAAACGCGGCAGTCTCAGCAGGCGTAGGAGGCAGCCCTGTCAGATCGTAAGTCACGCGCCGCAGCAGCGTTCTCTTGTCCGCGTCGCCAACGGGTTGCAGATGCTTCTCATTCAACTTCGCAAGGACAAAGCGATCAAGGTCGGTCGAAGCCCATTTGGAGTTGATCGTCGGAACCGTCTGCGGTAGAGGCTTCTTGTACGCCCACCAATTTTTATTGCCGATTCCCTTATCAGCCTCAGTGCTATGAGGCCACGGCGCTCCGTCATGAATCCACTGCTCGAGGATACCAACCTCTTCACTCGACATTGGGGCATTCGGCGGCATCTTCAAACTGGGGCTCTGATAGTGAACTGCCGTCACCAGCAGGCTCTGCTCAGGATGACCCGCAACTATTACAGCTCCATCTTTGCCGCCCTTCAGCACTGCATCCCGAGAGTTCAATCGCAGTCCACCCGAAGCTGAATCAGCATGGCATCCATAACAACGATTGATCAGTAGAGGACGGACTTTGGCCTCAAAATACTGATCCTGTGCGGCGGTGAACTGAGGTGGCTCCACAGAGCTCGAAACCTGCTTGGTGCTCTTGTGTTCGATGACAGCTGGGTCTCCAATGGGCATCTTCGCGCCGCCGCGAATCCATTTCTCAATCAGCGCAATCTCATCGTCCGGCAGCTTGCCGCTTGGCGGCATCTTCAAGTCGACATCCGTGTAGTGGATAGCATCGAGAATCAAACTCTTCTCCGGATGCTCTACATCGATCGCGGCGCCACTATCGCCGCCATTCAGCAGTGCCTGGAAGGATGTAATGCTCAGGCCGCCCTTGGTTTTCGCTATATGGCAACTGCCGCAGCGGTGATCCAGCACCGGCTGCACCTTTTCGGTGTAGAAGGCAGCGTCATCTGAGCCATGCGCCAGAGTAGGGAACGCTGCATACGACAGCAGACCGGCGAAAAGAACAGCGCGGGAAAAGTATGCGAAGGGATGGTGTGGTTGCGTCGGATACACCGGTTGCGTCCTCCTCTCCGGAGAAGATGGGGATTCACAGGTCGTTTGTCGTTTGCCAAGAAGAACAAGGGCGGAGTTCCACACGCCCGTCACTCTCTTCACGTTATTTTCAAACCATTCCAGTGTCAACGTCGCGCTGCTCCAGAGTTGCTGCGTGCATCGATCATTCCAAATCCGTTACGACACGCTTACCAGAGGGGAACGGAGAGGGCTTTCTCGAACCAATTGCAGTCGTAAAAGCCCTCGTCATCATTTCATCTAAGCTCTTACGAGCCTAGAAGCTGTAGTTGAACGAGAATTGCAGAATACGCGGCGGGTTAGGCTGCGAAATCGACGTCTTCGTCTGGAAGCCCCCGTTGGTGATATCGCCGTTGGGAGCAAGCGTATAGCTTCCATCCTCGTTTAGCGTCGAACTGTACTTCACTGCGTTCACGCCGCTGCCTGCCTCAACGTAGTAGGTTGCGGAGTTCAACAGATTGAACGCCTGCGCTTTCAACGTGATGGCCTGCCGTTCGCCGATAGGGAATTTGCGCTGAATACCGGTATCCACTTCAATAATCCAGGGTCCGGTATAGCCGTTCATTCCGTCTCCAGGAGCAAGTCCATATCCCGGTGAGTTGCCTCCACCAAGACCCGCCGCAGTGTTGGCTGTAGCCTGGTTCGCCGCTGAATCATTCAGATCGCTCACCAGCGCCGTATAAGGACGACCGGAGTTGAACTGCGCGATCACGCTGCCCGTCCAGTTGTTCAGGAAGGCCCGACTCGTTGGATTGCTTCCCTCGTACTTAGGCGAGTACACGCTCGCCACCGACAGCCGATGACGCTGATCCAGCAGCGAAAGGCCCTTCGTGTTGCTCAGATCGAACTGATTGTAAAAGTCCACACCCGACTGCGTGCTCTTCGCCAGCGTGTAAGAAACGATGACGCTCGCACCGCTCGTAATCTGCCGGTTCAGCTGCGTGAAGAAGGAAACATAGTTGTTGATACCCGGACTGATCAGAGCGTTGATCTGTCCAAAGTTCGCACTGATCCTGCCTTCCGTGAGATTGTTCAGGTTCGGTTCGACCACGTCCTTTCCATTCGGCAAGTGATAGGTGACAGTGCCGGTCGGAGCATTCTGGTTCAAGTCATAAGCGGTCGATGAAGTGAGGTGCATGCCATGCGACCACATCGAGCCCAACGTGAGAATCGTATGCGGAGCAATCTCCTGGTCGATTTGGAGGCTGGCGTTGATCACGGAAGGCGTCTTGTATCCAGGGGCAATCGTCGCAATGTTTGTCCCGCCTCCAAAAGCAGAGCTGCTCGAAGGCAACGCTCCCGGAAAGGCAACCGGCAACGTCGCTGCAACAGAGGTGTTGCTGAAGTCAAACAGCTCTGCTCCGGATTGTGAGACTCCATTGGCCTGGGATGAATTCTGGTAGTTGCCACCAACAAAAATCTCGTAATAAATCCCTGCGCCGCCGCGAACGACTGTCTTGCTGAATGGCGAATAGGAGAAGCCCAGCCGCGGGGACACTCGCTCATACTGATTCGAAAACTTCTGTGTGAAGGGGAAAGCCGGATTGCCGGAAGGGTTCGGATAGATCTGTAAATCTTCACGGACGCCTCCCGTCAAGGTCAGCTTTGGGGAAACCTTCCACGTGTCATTGACATAGAAGCCAATGAAGGGGTCACTGAAGTTGTACTTCGTATCGCCAGCCGTCTGCTGAAAGATATTCCACTTGCCGAGAGCAAAATCTTCCAGGCTGAGGAAGATGTAGGTACCGTAGTATCCGCCAGTGCTCGCCGTGGCAATCGAGTCATGGTTGAGATCAAAGCCGAGGTCCAGCTGATGCTTACCAACGCTCCAGATCACGTGGTCAGCGAACTGCCACTGATACTCACGAACATTGTTGTAGGAGAAGGTAGCATTGCCCAGCAGGAGCGCGGATGATGCTCCCGCATGGGCCGCAGTGATGATGATCTCTGGCGAAGTCGCTGACTCAGCTAGACCCGAGGGCTTATACAACTGCTCATCACGCACATAGCTGGCGTGCATATCGTTCACAATCCCGGGACTAAACACATGTGTCCAATGAACTGTGCCCACGTGGTCGCGAACGCCATTATCGCCCAGCAGCTCATCGCCGCCAAAGCTCTCCGGGCTGAACGTAATAATGCCGCCCGGTGATTGGAAGTGGTTGTAGTTGTAGAGCGCGGTCACATGGTCCTTGGCGCTAATCTGCCAGTCGAACTTCGGAAAGAACTCTACATCATCACGGCGGCGGGCACGCGGTCCAAGGTTCGAGTGAATTACATGCAACGCGTTCGCCACACCTTGTAGATATGCGGGGTTTGTTGGATCGTCCGCGACATCGCTCTCCGAGAGATTCGCCGCCGCAGGGTAGTGAGAATTGAAAACAGGCAAGGCAGTTCCTGCAGGAAGGCCGAAGTCAGTTACATCGGTAGCAGCCTGCGCGGGATTGACAGCATACAGAGGATCTTTATGCCGCTGCTGTTCATAATCGAAATAGAAGAACGCTTTGTCTCGCATAAGCGGACCGCCAATGTCAGCGCCAAACTGCTGCAGCACATTCAGCGGACGAGGGTTTCCGTTCGCCTTGTCGATCGCGTCATTCGCACCGGTCGCCGAGTTGCGATTGTAGTAGAACGCATCGCCATGCCACTGGTTCGTTCCCGACTTGGTAACCGTGTTGATGAAGCCCGCACCGGCCCCGCCGTAAGCCGAATTGTACACATTCGGCTGCACCTGAAATTCCTGAATCGACTGCATCCAAACACGTAGGGAATGCGCGTAAAGCCGCGATTATCGCCATAGTAGTAGCTCGTCGAGTCGGCGCCGTCGACAGTAAACGAACTCGATCCATTCGCGTTGGAAGCACCACCGGCCGTGTTGTTATAGCCGGAGAGATCGCCACCCGACTGGCCGGCAAAGCTGATGTGACCAAACTCACCGTCCATCGTTACGTTCGGTGTCAGGAGAACAAAGTCCGTGTAACGCCGTCCACTCAGAGGCAGGTTGTCGATCGTTTGCTTTTCTACCAGCGTTCCGATCGTAGTATCACTCGGATTCAGCGTAGACGCCTCACTCGCCTCAACTGTTACGCTCTCGCCAGCTGATCCCACTGTCAGCGTCGCATTGCCGTCCGTCACACGGCCAACCCCCACGCTCAAACCGGTAATATCAGTTCCCTTGAAGCCGGTCGACGCAAACTTTGCAGTGTAGGTTCCGACAGGAAGAGCCGGGAAGGTATACACACCCTGAGAGTTGGTTGTTGTCTTCCAAGTGATGCCGGTGGCCGTATTGACGATGGTTACGGAGGCATTCGTGACCACGGCTCCCGATGCGTCCTGTACGGACCCGGTCAGGCCACCGGTAGAGATAGCGTTCTGCGCGGAGGCTGGGAGAAGGCAACAAATCCCCAGCAGAATCAATGCAAAAAGACGGATCTGAATGCGTCCTGGCATACAAAACTCCTTAAGAGAACAAAATGTGAAATGTACGTGGTTACGTCATCGAAAAGAAAAACGAACGTGCAAGGATCGGGGTGGATCCAGGATGATGAGAGCCTGAGAACTCTTCTATTGCCAATCACGCCGCACCGACCACTGGTTTTGGCTGAGGTAGAGGCTACAACGTACTATGAGGCAATTCGCAGAGCAAGAGACAGTTTGTCCAAAAATAACAAAATTGTCATGGTCCGTTGATCTGTGTCTGATCCAAGTACCAGATTGAACCTGGCTTGAAGAGAAAAGAGCGCCCTGTCTCAGGAGCGCCCTCTCTCATCTAGCACAGATTTCGATGCCGCCTTGATACTAAAAAGTGAAACGAGCCGATACCTGGCCGCGCCGCGCATTGGTGCCATCAGGGAATCCAGCGGATGCCGTACCCTTGCCTGCTGATCCCGACGGAGACAATGTTCCATCGGCATTGGCGAAGATAGCCACCTGCTGCACAGAGGTGATCGTGCTGTAGTTGAATGCATTGAACAGTTCAAAGTTCAGTGCAAGGCTGGTCTCTCGAGGCATTTTGAACGTCTTCGTCGCGCGCATATCCGTTCTCAATGTCGTTCCGAGGTTGAGACTGCTGCGCGGAAGGAAGGGCGCACGCTGGTAAGAGGCGAACCCAATTCCGTCACCGCTGATCGTTGTCGAATACACATCGTTGGAAAGCGATGCTGGCAGTCCGCTGATACTCACATACGGATCGACACCCTGCGGCGACCCGTAGGTCTCGATAGCAGACAACTGCCAACCATTCAAAGAGCTATTGGCGAATCGCGAGCCAAAATCCTTCACCGGTGGCGTGAACAAACCAGTCGCAACAACGCGCTGCCGTTGATCCAGGGGAGAACGTCCCTTCTCGAATCGCTGATCGCCGTTGTAAACCATCACAGGTGGATCGGTGTAATAAATGTTATCCGCACCGGCTCCCAACCCAAGGTCGATCGCCTTCGACCACGTATAGGCGATCGATCCTTCCAGCCATTTCGACTGCCGGCGATTCAGCGAAACAGCAAGGCCGTCGTAATATAGACGTCCGCTGTTATGGATATGATTCAGCACGCCATAGCGCGAATCGTATTTCTGAGTGTACAGCGGCGTTGTATAGGTGCCTGTGGTCGCCCCGCTTGCGTTGACGATATTCCATGTGTAGCTCGAGGTAGGAGGTACCAGGTTGTCATCACGGCGAGTGAGGAAGTCGACTCCATCGTTCCAGAGATAAGAGACTGAAGCGACCGTCTTGCTATCGATCTTCTGTTCTACGGTCAGGTCTCCCTGTTCCGTGTACGGCGTCTTCAGATTTGGATCGGCATAGGTGACATTGCTGCCCGACCCTGCAATGTCCGTCGAAAGAAGATAACCTGGAAACTTTGGTGCATTGGTAAAGAACGGCAGGAAGAAGATCGTCTTCTGTACGGTACCGTTTCGCTGCTGCAGACGGATCACGCTGGCGGAAGGGAGTCGCGCATACGACAAGCCGTAACCCGCTCGAATCACAGTCTTCCCGCCATAGAGCGAATATGCAAATCCGACGCGAGGAGCAAAGTTGTGCTTAGGCTGATTCAGCTTGCCCGTCTGAGGGTAATCAGGGTTCTCCGGTGGCTGCGTAAATCGGTTGAACTCGTACCGCAAACCAAGGTTCACAGTGAAAGCACGAGTGATCTGCCACTGGTCCTGTGCATAGAAGTTGTAGTCGCGCACAATCGCCCGAGTGAGGAGAGGCCCAAAGCTCTGCAGAAACCCAGAGTAGTGATATCCGGCCTGCGCGTCTCCGTCCGCAGGAGTGAGATCCTTCGCCCAATCGGTGATCGTGTTGTAGAAGTACTCACCCTTCGCAAAGAACAACGCATTCTCGACATCACGCATATAGTTTGATTCCGCACCAAACTTGAACTGATGGTTCTTGACCGTCCAGGAGAAGTTGTCCGTGAAGAGAAAGCGATCTTCCGACGGCTGCGAATTCGGAATGTTGACAGACATACCCAGGTTGCTCAAATCGGCCACCGAGAGCCCCGATCGCAGGCCATCCGACGGTGCAATTGCCTCGTTCACAGATTGCTTGCGCGTGTCTTTGAACCAGCCGAATCGAAACTCGTTCAGCGCACTTGGAGATACCACATGGGTCTCCGAAAGGCGCGCCCAACGCGTCAGATCGATCTGGTTGCCGTTCGGATAGAACCCGCTCCCATCCGTCAGTGCCGTGGCACTCACTGTGCCGTTCGGAGAAGCAAACTGCATCAGGTTGAAGTTGGCCGTTACGCTGTCCTTCTGCGTTGGACGCCAATCAATCTTGCCAAACCCGATGTTCTCGTTCAGCCTGCGCGGCAGCACCGCAAACGTGCGCTGAATATAAGCCTGAGCCGCAGCGCATTGCGCGTCCGATGCTGTGCAGGCTCCTGCCTTGAAGCTTCCGTTCGAGTTGAGCGATGCCGATGTGCTGTACGAAGAAACCAGCGGACGGCTTTCCCGAGTTTCTTCCGTGTTGGCAAAGAAGAACAGCTTGTCCTTGATGATCGGACCACCCACGCTGCCGCCAACCTGATGACGCCAGTTGGGAGGATTGAAAGAGTTGCCGTTGCTGTCAAAGGAATACGGATCGGTCGAATTGAGGGTACGGTTCTTGAAGAACCAGAACCCCGACCCGTGATAGCCATTCGTACCGCTCTTGGTAAGAGTGTTCACAATGCCGCCAGCCGCATGGCCGAATTCAGCCGTGTAGCCCGAGGTCAACACCTGGAACTCCTGCACCGCGTCCTGGCTCAACGGTGAGAAGGCGCTCGTGCTGCCTGCGTCGTCCTGGCCCCATTGCTGTGTTACGTCCATACCGTCCTGCAGAAAGATGTTGTTTCCGGGTACACCACGGAAGGTAACTTCGCCGCCTGCGCCATCGGTGGTCACACCCGGCGTCAGCAGCACAAACTGGTCAACGCGGCGCCCATTGATCGGCAGCTCGTTGATCTCTTTCTGGCTCACCAACTCAGAAACCCCAGAGCGTGTCACTTCAAGCACTTCGTCTGCCGCGTCAACCGAAACGGTCTCCGCCGACTGCGAAATCTTCAGTGTCACCGACACCCCGAGATCTTCGCCAACATGAACACTGATGCCCTTGGCGATGTACGTCGAGAATCCCGCCAGCTTCACCGTAACTACGTAGCCATCCGCAGGCGGCAGCGACGATGCCTCGAATACACCATCAGAGGACGCCATAAGCTCGCGCACAATGCCGATCGAACTGTTGCTTACCGTGACAGCGGCGCCAGGCACCACCGCTCCAGTAGGATCCGTCACCGTGCCATGCACCGCGCCGAGACCGGCCAGCGATTGACCGTTTGCGCTCTGAACCGCACAGCCGATCACGATGAACAGAAGGGAAACTCCGTACCACAGTACCGCATGAAGTTTGCGGATAGAGATAGATATGCCTGAGAGCATAGACAAGGCCTTTCTGAACTTGGAATGAAAAGATGTTTGAAAGTAGAGATGAAAGACACGACCGCATGAGCGCGGTGAACCGTTGCAAATGTCATGTTGCAAAGCAGTGCATTGTCATGTCGGCATTTCAAGAAACGCCGCTCTATCATCGCGGTCTGGGCCGACCGTCAACGTTTGCCCGTGCTGCCGGGCGACTATCCTGCACAGCCTGCGGGGTCGCAGCGTGCAACTTACTGAAGTAAGCCGATCGGGAAATCGACAATATGCATCGGGGCAAAAGTAGTCTCGATAAGCGGTATTAAACCACAAGGCAGTCTGCGCGCCTAGCCTTTTCGTGGATTCAACGCTCGCGCCTGCGCGTGGAACATTCGTCAATACATTTACAAGAGCGATTTGGAATTGACATCTAGCCGGGGGTACGTCACGATGGGCGATATCGGCACGTGTGCGGAATGCATCGGTGCAGCCTGCGCTCAATCCGGCGAAAAAGGATCCCGCAACAGTGTCCGTCTCATCTCCAACGGAGTTCGTCCCATGCGCGCGGCAAGAACGAAGCGTCGTCTCTCTCTTTGGCGAAACATTTCCCTCGTCTGTCTCGGCTGTCTTACTCTCGCGTCGACTACGGCCCGTGGATGGGCCGTTGAAAGGCGCATGGTTATTGCCGATCAAGATGCATCCGGCCCCGGCGGCTCGGACATGATGTCGCTTCTCGTCTTCCTCCAATCGCCCGATGTCCAGCTTCTCGGCATCACTGTCGTCACTGGCGATAGTTGGCGCGATCAGGAAGTGGGACACGCTCTCCGACTACTCGAAACCGTTGGACGTACCGACGTCAAGGTCTATCCTGGCGCAGCTTTCCCATTGTTACGCACCCTGGAATGGACTCGCCTGGCGGCGCAAATCTACGGGCGCGCAGCTTGGGAAGGTGCGTTCTCTGATAACCAGAACCGCAAGTCGTGGGATGACATGTCTCCGCTGAAGGAAGGGAATCCCGTAACGCTACCTGCGACTGAAGACGCCGCCCACTTCATGGTTCGCATGGTCCACAAATACCCGCATAAGATCACGATCTACGCGGCCGGACCGCTGACAAACGTAGCGCTTGCGATCAGCATCGATCCACACTTTGCGGAGCTCGCTCAGGAACTCGTCATCATGGGCGGTAGCCTGAATCCCCAGACCGAAGCGAAGGAATGGGTCAACGATCCCCGCCATGAATTCAACTTCTGGTTCGATCCCGAAGCCGCTTCGATCACGATGCACGCAGGCTGGGCCAAGATCACAGTAACCACCGTTGATGTGTCCCTCAAAACTCGCGCAGAGCCCGAGGTCCTGGACGCGATTGCGAAGGCAGATAGTCCGGCCGCTCGGTACCTGACAAAATACTTTGAACGCCCCGTCTTTCCTAACTACCTATGGGATGAATTAGCCGCCTTGGCGTGGCTCGATCCATCCATCATCACTCGCGAGCGTGACATCAAGCTGGACGTCGATACCAACCGAGGCGCAGGTTATGGAAATACGGTGACCTGGGACGATGATCTTGCACCTAATATGAAGCTGAACAAGGTCCATGCTCAGTTAGATGTTGACTCTGCAAAATTACAGCGAGAGCTGATTAAACTTATGTCTGGACCTACAGCTTCTCCCAACCCAAGTACAGCCGATCTGACTCGTTAGTCTCCCGGTATTGTCCATCTTGAACGCGAAGCGAGGTAAATGAATGGCAGAGAACTACCAAAGTAAGGATGTCTGGAGCCGCACCACGACCGTCAACGGATATCCAGTAGACGAAATTCGTTCAGTCCTGCAAAAGTCCATTCGGCGAGGCAAACTCGAAGAAGCAACTCTAGCCGCCTATGAGCTATTCGCCAGTGGGCCTGAAGCTGAAGAAGTGTTGTGGCGCAGGCTCGAAATTATTGCGACGGAAGATGTCGGCTTCGGCCTGATCGAGGCGCCTATGTTGCTTGAAGCAATCAACCAGCAGCGACTGCGCATGGCTGAGGGCGCCGAGCGGTGTATGTATTCCGCACACGCCGTTCGCATTCTCACCACCGCAAAGAAGGATCGCACCTCGATGGAACTCGCCGGCTGGGCTCATGAAGTGATCACCCGTGGAGAGCGCAAGGTAGAGGTAGAAGACTACATGCTCGACATCCACACCCGCCGCGGTGCAGCGATGGGTAGAGGTACAGAGCACTGGTGGAGTGATGGAGCGCGTTTAGACGATGAGGTCGGAGGTTTCGAAACCAAGTGGGGCGATTACCTCCGTAAACTCTACGGCCCAAAGTCAGAGTAACGTTCGCCGTCGGCGGTGCGTTGAAGTAACATCCTCTCAGGCGCGCCCAAAGACCTCACGAATGCGATGTTCCACTGAACCCGCCAGTATGTACAAGGTCGCAGAAAGCAGCATCGCGGCGATGCTCGCTCCGAATGCTCGCGGTATGTTGAACTGCTGCATCGTCGTCGCGAAAAGAGCACCCAATCCCCCAGTTTGCATCAGGTATTCGGCCACCACAGCAACCAGGATGCTTGCTGCTGCTCCCGTTCTCAGTGCCGTCGCCAGCGAAGGCAAGGCTGACGGAAGCGCAAGCAGCCACAACTGTCTCGATTTGGGCGTATCCCATGTACTCAGCAATTGACCGGACATCGGCGGCAAATTCCGAAGCCCCGACGCTGCGAATACAAAGCTGGGAAAGAACATCATGATGAGAACAGTGAAGTATTCCGTAGGTGTTCGATAGCCGAATATCCTTGCCAACAAGGGAATAATGCACACCACTGGTGTCGAACTGACCAGAATCGCAGCCGGTCCCAAAAAACCAGAAATCAGATCCGAAGTCCACGCAAGCACAGCCAGCATCAGACCAAGCAGAATTCCACTCACCAACCCCGCAAGTGCAATTCCTAGTGTCCACAGCGACGCCGCAATATACATCGAAGGATTCGACACGATATCTCGCAAGACCTCTGCCGGAGGCACCACAATCAAACTGTTCGGTGTCGTCGTGTCCACCCAGACCTGCCAAAGCACAAGCAGTAAGCCGGCTGCCCAGAGCTGAGAAACAGCGCGCGAGCCGTACGCCACCCCCCTCCGAAGCAGTGTCGTGGCCATCATGAGAAATACCTCCGTGCGCGACGTTCGAGGCTGCCGATCACGCCATATGCGATCAACGATGCCGCAACTGCAAACACAACCGCAGCCCACATCAACGGGATCTGGAAGTTGAGCATGGTGTTCAGGATAATGATTCCAAGCCCTGTCGAAGATCCGAACCACTCACCTACAATGGCGCCTACAATCGCAGCAGACACGGACACCTGCATACCAGCCAGAAATGCAGGAATTGCGGCAGGCAATTCAAGATGGATAAGCCGGGAAAAGCGGCTTACGCCAAGCGTCGAAAAGACATCATTCAACCGTGGATTCACCGATCGAAGACCACTGCTTACCGTAACAAAAGTAAGAAAAAATACGGGAATTGAAGACAGTGTTGTAGGCGTCCAATCGCGCCCCACAGTAACAATGAGGATCGGCCCAAGAGCAACCGCAGGCACAGCATTGATCATCACAGCCAGCCGATTCAGCCCTGTGCGCATAGGCCTTATCAGATGCGCGACCAAGGCCACTAGTGTCCCAAGCAGAGCACCAACACTGAGGCCAGTTGCCGCTGACAGGAGAGTGGAGGCGACGGCTCTTCCCAGTAGCGCCAGTCTCCACGGCTGTCGATAGATAGCCAACACCGCTCCAATGGATGGGATCGACGGCCCGCCAAGATGCAGCATCCCCGTCAGCTGCCAAAGGCATAGAAATACAACGAACCCCAGGATTCCGTAGACGCGGACCCCTCGAGCAGAGCTCATCGGTCATCCGCCTTATCTTCGCGCAGAATACGAGCAGCATCCGGATCGAGACAGAGCGTCAGTTCATCGCACAACTGATGAAACACCTCCATCCGCGTATGCTCCAGCGTATGTGGGCGCGGAAACGGAACTCGATATTCCCGTAGAATGCACCCGGGTCTGCCAGTCAGCACAACGATGCGATCTGCAAGAAACGCAGCTTCTTCGACGGAATGCGTCACTAGCACAGTAGTAGCTCTCTGCTCCAGCCAGATGCGTTGCATCTCGTGATTCAGATGCCGCCGCGTCACCGCATCCAACGCGCCAAAGGGTTCATCGAGTAGCAGCAATTGCGGCTTCAATGCCAGCGACCGCGCAATCGCCGCACGTTGCCGCATACCTCCAGAAAGCTGTCTCGGCTTTGCCGATTCAAAGCCCTGCAGCCCCACCAGTTGAATCAGATACCGGATGCGCTCGTGATCGATTGCGACACCCGCAGCCTGAAACGGCAACTCAAGATTCGACTGCACCGATCTCCACGGCAGCAGCGCATGCTCCTGAAAGGCAACGCCAAGCTGATGCTCCGCACGCAACTCCGCAGGCGGCCTTCCGTGAATGAGAACAGATCCCGAACTCGGATCTTCAAGCGCAGCCAGAAGATGCAGTATCGTGCTCTTTCCGCAACCCGAAGGACCCAGCAACGCAACAAATTCACCAGTCTCAATCGTGAGATTGATCTCGCTCAGCGCGCGCACCGTCTCACGCCGGTTCAGCCGATACTCCTTCGAGATTCCGCTCAGCTCAATCATGGTCTCTCGTCACTGGATTGCCGCTTCAAATCGACCCATGATCGTGGAATATTGCTGCGCCATCCGTTCCCGCATAGGCGCCAGATCCATCGTCAAGATTTGCCGGTCTCGCATCACCATGCGGCCATCGATAATCACATGCCGTACATCCCGTCCGGTCGTGCTTTCAGCCAGTGTAATCAGCGGATCCATATTCGGAAACTGATCGTAATCATCCGCAGCTACTAGGATGATATCCGCGAGCTTCCCAACTTCAAGGCTGCCAATCTGATTCTCCAGACGAGCTGCCCTGGCACCCCCACACAGTACTTGTCGCAAAAGCTGCTCATTGCTGAGCGGCGTGTCCCAGTGATACGGCGTACCCGAAACAGACTGCGCTCCAACCTGCGCCGCATGCACCACCGCAAAAAGGTCCAGCGTAGATCGCGTCGCAGCCCCGTCCGACCCAAGTGCAACCCGCACATTGCGCCGAATCATCTCGTGCAGCCTCGGCACACCAATACGATAATTGTTGAGCGCACAGTGGCAAGCCGAGACATCGTGCTTCACATAGAGATCAAGCTCATCACTACTCAGTAAGACCGAGTGAGCAGCATGGACATACTCGTCAAAGCAACCAATCGAAGCAAGATACTCCGCAGGCCTAAGCCGCCAATGCTTGATCGTATAATCCACCTCGTACGTGCCCTCGGCCAGGTGCGTGTGAATCGGTGTATCGAGCGCATGCGACAGTTCCCGCATGCCAACGCGCAACTCTTCCGTATTCACCAGCAACTGCCGCAGCGCCAGCCACGCATTCACTCGCGGATGATCCTTCCACCGCAGCACCAATTCCTCGCTGCGCCGCAGTGCTTCCGCAGTAGTGTAGCGGCTCTTCGCAGGCACTGCCTCATCCATATCCATCGTCGACATGGCAATGCGTCCGCGAATGCCAATCTCCGCAGCTGCCCGACCCATCTCATCCGGATGTGGCCCACCGGCCTCAAGAAAACAAGTCGTTCCCGAAGCAATCATCGCCGCATACCCAGCTAAAGCACTGCAGTACACATCCTCCGGCTCAAGCCCGCATTCAAACGGAATCAGATACCTCTGCCAAACCGGCTCAAGGTACTCACCATTGCGCCGAAGGGAAGAGAACTTGCCATGCAGGAATTGCTGAGCAGTGTGATAGTGCCCGTCGATCAAGCCCGGCATCGCAATCAATCCAGAAGCATGACATATCTCCAATGCTCGAAATCGCTCTCGCGCCTCTGCTTCCGTTCCAAGCCAGACGATCGCATTGCCTCGGATCGCGATTGCGCCTGCAGGAATGATCCTGTTTTGATCGTCAAACGTCACAACGTCAGCGCCAAGCACGAGAAGGTCTACAGACTGGGGTGCCGTAGTTGACGCGTCGAATGGATTGGCAAGTCCTTGCGAATCAGACAATAGATCGAACTCCTTGCAGAGATGTAGTTGCGCTGTTCTAAGCGTGGATGAGCCCCAGCGAGCGATGAGCTTCCGCGATGAGCGAATTATCAAGTAAACGCTTTGGATCAGGGAGATACGTGTGTCCTGTGATAGCTGCGGCTTCGTACATCACACCGCTCAGGTCTTCATGCCCAATCCAGAAGGGAAGACCGTTCGAAGGCGCAATCTCCAATGGCGTCTGCAACGCATTCAGACGCGTCTGCTGCTCCAGATCAAGTCCCAGATCACCGCCATAGCGAGTCACAGTCAAAGTGGCCGCGTAGGAAGCATTGAGCAGGTTGATAGCGCGAGCCCGCAGCAGGGCTCTCAGGTATGCCACAAGCATCGGTCTCTTGGTCTCAAGCGTTTTACGATGCGTAATAACCAGCGCAGACGGCACGCGATACCCAAGGTCATACATGCGCGTGACAAAGAAGTCCGTACCTTGCTTTAGTCCCATCGCCTCAAGCGTCAGCGGTTGATTGGTGATGAAGCAGTAATAGGCATCGCCGGCACCTGCCATCAGCGCTTCCGGAGAGAAACCCACCGGAACAAACTCATATTCACGCGGCAAATGATTGAGCCTGAATGTTGCATCCATCACTCGTCGCTCCGCAGGGCCCTGCACCAGCAACTTCGCACCCACCAGATCCGCTGGCTTTAGAATCGGTCGCCGAGGTAGTGAGATCAGGCCCACCGGCGCAACCGGAAAGAGAGACGCTAGGATCACAAAATCGTTGCCATGATCCAGTGCATCCAGCAGCGGCAGCCAATCGCTGTCACCAATATTGGCCTGCTCCGCCGCAATCTCAATCACTGGCTGCGGAACGTTTGGCCCACCTGCCAGATATTTCAGCGGCACCCCTTCTTGCGCAAACAGACCCTGATCCAGTGCTATCCAGAAGTTCGCATATTCGACATTGGGCACCCAGCCCAGAGCATGCGTGAGCCCGTGCCCCAACGATGATCGGCATCCGGCGACCGCACCATAGGAAACCGCAGCCGCACTCATGCCAAGAAATCGCCGCCGAGACCAGATCGATCTCGACGACCGTTGCAGGCTGCGGTCCCAGCAGCCATGCGATCCGCTCAACGCTGACACCCGCGAGGCGCCCGAAGTTCGATGAGGAACGTAAGCCCAACAGCAGGATTTAGGGAACTACGCCTCTCCAGACAGGCGACGTGTCCATCATGGGATGAGGTCAAAGGTCTCTCCGCGCAAGGAATGCTTTCTATGCGCTTTGCCGAGGCGCAATCTCATCGGAAGCCGCGTCTTAACGACCACCAACTTCAGACGAGAATCTGAAAAGCTTGCACTCATTCAACCAGAGTTCGCCCGTCAAGTCCAACACCAATACCTCTGGCGAAACTGTACTAGAGGCAGAACAGCGGCTTCTCCTCACGGCTTCAATCGAACCTCCGACGAAGCAGGCTCAGCGAAGAATCACACCCGGACGAATCAAGGGATCGGGTGCCGCTACCTTGAGTTTGCTCATGTGCACCTCGTATCCACTTCCATGTAACAGGGATTCGAGTACAAACGTATCCGATCCATCTCTCTTCAGCTCGTGATATCGATATATCCCAACCTCACCATCGGTAGTCTCGCTTCCCCCACGAGGCATATCGAGGAATCGCAGCGCCTCCCCCACCGTTGGAGGTGCACCGGCGCCTGCTCGCAACTCGCTGCCAGTCAAGCTCTCCGCAGCGTAGGATCGCACTAATTTAGTCCAGTATCGCGATAGCAGCTCCGTGTCAGCGAACACATCTGCCCACACAATCTCTCCGCGAACTGAAACCACAACACCAACTGCATTCTCGGAACGCAATTTCGCGATCACCTCATCACGAGCCTTGACTACCGGAGCGGCTTCGTCAACGCTGGAACTGACTGCGTTGTCCTGCATCACCTTCGCATAGCTCGTCGTTGCAAGAGGAACTGCCAACTCCGCCGAAGTGGTTCCATGAGTCAGCGGCGAAGGTGCAACACGGGCTGAAGACATATGCGAAATAGCCCCGCCAACCGAACGCCACACCTGCTGCTGGTCCTTATCCACCATCGCGCGTCGCCGTACAGATGGCTGCACCATGAATCCGCTTGCGGGCATCTTACCCGCTGCTCCAAACTTCACCGAACTCTCCGTCCAACGACCAGGTTCAATGCAAAAGACCGCCAGATCAATCGGATCGCTTCCAGCAGGCACAATACGATCCTTTGCAATCACCCGGTCCTGCTTACCTCCGGTCACAATCTCACCCGCAAGCAGCAAGAGCGGCTGCTTCGAGTTGTTCGTCAGCACCAGCGTATTCACTTGATCCCCCTGGAGCCGCACCCGTCCTCCGCGAGGCCTCACAAGACCGTTCGCTTTACCCGATTCTGTTACCTCGACCTGTCCGCTCTTAATCCCCTCATCGAGAGTCAGAAAACCTGAACCCTCATGAGCTTTGCCATCCGTTCGCACCACGGGAAATAACAGCAGATTGCCGCTCTCAATCGGCGTCAGCACCTTGTACTCTCCGTGATGCCGATCCGGTAAATCTGTTCCGGCATGTACTGAACTTCCAAGCTTCCAACTCGCGAGAATCACGAAAAAGGCGCACACCATCCCCCACCCGCCCAACCTGCGCATAACGCTCCTCCAGGCACTCATGAACCACCGGCCTATGACTGAAGAACGCAAAAGGAAAAGTTTCTTGCAGGCTATTGTTGAGTTATCTTCATGGCGTGGGGATTACGCCAGCACAATCCGTGGATATCATTGCCGGTGTGAGCATTGCTCCGCCCAGCGATCACATGCTCGCCCCTCTGGTCAATGAGTTATGGCAGCTCAGCGAAGCAGACAAGCACGAGCTGACACGCAGCGACTTCGAACTCATCTTGTTCACCGTTGGCACTTCGCAGAACTTCGGCCAGCCCGCAACGACAGTACCCACCAGTCAACAGCAGGAAGCCTTCCTCCGCGCGCTGAAGTTGGATGATTTACTCCTTGCCCAAGCCTGTGCTCGCGGTATGGAGAGCGCTTGGGATAGATTCGTGGAACTTTACCAGCCAGCCCTGGTCAGTTCAGCAATCGCGATCACCGGGAATGACACGCTTGGCCGTGAACTCGCCCACGGACTCTACGCTGAAATCTACGGTCTAACGCTCCGAAATGGCGAAAGAAGATGTCCGCTTGGTACCTATAAGGGTCGAGGCTCACTGCTTGGCTGGCTTCGCACCATACTGGCTCAGCGTCACGTAGACCATCATCGGCGCACACGCCGGGAACAGCCCCTCGACGATGAGCTCGCTACAAGTGCGCCGTTCGTGTTGGAGCAAACCTCCCCGGTGTCCTCCGTCGAACTAGCCACACTCACTCAAGCGATGCGAATGACATTGCAGCAGAGTCCTACCGAAGCTCGATTTCTACTGATGTCCTACTATCTTGACGAACAACCCCTGCGTCAGATCGCACGCGTACTCGGAGTGCACGAAGCAACCATCAGCCGCAAGCTGCACAAAGTCACCCGCGAACTTCGCAAGCAACTCCTACGCAACCTGCAGTCCCTCGGTCTCAAACCAAGAGCAGCAGAAGAAGCTCTGGGAACCGACCCACGTGACATCAATATCAACCTCAGGAAACTGCTGCAAGCAACGCAATCTGAAACGTTCTTAAAAAAGAGTGGCCAATGAATACCATCTCTCACCTCGACACCCATCCCGACGTGGAAAGTCTCAACGCGTTCGCCGAGCACGCTCTACCCGGGCACGAACGAGAAACCGTCTTCGCTCATTTGGCCGAGTGCACACGGTGCCGCCAAATCGTTCAGCTCGCCGTCGGAGCAGCGGAGGAAGTACCGTCCCACGTGATAGCAATCGAGCGCAAGCCAAACCCCTTCGCACGGTTCGTAATTTGGCGCATGGCTCCGACCGGACTTGCAGCCTGTGCAGCGATTGTGACGCTCATCCTTCTGCGGCCGCGAATCGATACCCCCGTGCACCAGGCCACGAGCAAGGGAACGGACGCCTCCCGCCATGCGACCCGCGCGCCAGGCGAACAAATCCGATTCAACCCGTTGCCGTCAACGTCAATTGCGAAAAGAGACGAGGACCTTCAGCAGCAGCCAGCGCCTTTTTTGTCGCAATCGATGCTCCCGCGACGAGCTGAAAGCAAGCCATCCATGCAGCAATCGAATGGAGAACAACATGTATCCCACACAGTTCAGCCTTCGCCACCCGACAACACGCCAGCATTCTCTCAGTCAGCCGTCGCAGCAGCCCCGCTGATACAACCAGCGTTGCCCGTAACCCAGGATCTAGCCGTAACAGTGTCTGCGTCTTCAGTGTTCGTAAGTATCCAGCCGGAACGTTCTGCCAAGGAACTGCAACTGCAAGCACACGTCTCCAGTGGGCAGATTCCTCTGCTGGAGGCGAAGACCTTCAATTCAGCGAAGATCCTCACGCCGTCTCATTCGATTGCTTCTGCCCCGCATCATAACGGTGTCGCAGGTATCATCGCTGCAAAGTCGTCCCCTGCAACGAACCACGTGACAAACCTGCCGCTCAGTTCCGAATTGGCAATCAGTGCACCAGCACCGCAGCACCAGCCAGCAACGAAAGAAGATTCAGAACTCGCAAGCCGCATCCTTTACACAAGGTTGCCTGACGGACTCACAGCTGTCTCGACAGTGTCAGCGCTGCACCGGCTGCTGGCACTCGATACCTCCGGCGCTGTCTTCCGCAGTGAAGATAGCGGCGCCACCTGGACCCTCATCCCGCAGCAGTGGCAGAGCCGGGCACTCGAAGTCCGCATCCACGCATCCACTGCGGACAAGTCTTTTCCCGCATCTTCTGCCAGCACAGACCAAAGCAAAACAGATAAAGCCAAGCTGCTGGTTGCAGCACCCTCCTTCGAGATTGTTACCGCCGATGGATCCACCTGGATCAGCACCGACGGTGCCGTGTGGACGCCAGGTAAGGCACAATAGCTCAGAGGAATTCCGTGAGACTCTGGTTCGCCCCAAGCAGCGAAGTCCCCATTTACCGGCAGCTCGTCACCCAGGTTGTCCTCGCGATCCTCAGCGGTGACCTCCGCCCCGGTGACCGCCTCCCAAGCACCCGCGAGCTCGCACGCCGATTCGCGATTCATCCGAACACCGTCAGTGCAGGTTATCGTCAATTGGACCGTGAAGGCTGGACGGAGACTCGCCATGGCAGTGGTGTTTTCATTCGTGCCAACGCTGAAGCTCCTTCCACTCCAGAGCAGATTCTCGATCATCACATTGCAGGCTTCTTTCGCGCCGTCCGCGAACTCAACATGCCATCAGCCATCGTTCGTAGTCGCGTCGCGGCTTGGCTCGCAGCACCGCCACCCGACCACTTTCTACTCATCGATCCAGACCCCGAGCTTCGTCAGATATTGCTTGCTGAAATCCATCAAATCACCAGCTTCCCCTGCACTGGCGCGCCCATGGACGCCTGCGCGTCTCCCGAAGCGCTCGCTGCCGCCATCCCCATCTGCAGGCCCAGTAAATCCAAGGCTATCCGCACCGCACTCCCGTCCGGCATCGAGCTCATCACCCTGCAGATTCGCTTCGCAAACACCTGGCTGACTCCCTGGCTCCCCGCATTCTCGCAAGGCAAGTCTGGACAGCTGACCGGCATCGTCTCGCACTGGCCAGAGTTTCTCGAGATAGCCCGCACCATGCTAGTCGCAGCCGGTGTCAATCCCGACTCACTCATCTTTCGCGACGCCCGCCAGCCAAGATGGAGCCGCGGCCTGGACCAGACCACTGCCATCCTCTGTGACGCCTACACTGCCTCTCTTGCCACTCTCCCGCGCAAGCCCCGGACAATCGTCTTCCCCCTGCTCGCCGACTCCGCACGCGTTGAACTCATGCGCTACTCCCCTACACTCTTGTGACACTTCAAAAACCGTCCTCAATCCCCATTCCGGCGTCATCGCAATTCGTATGCTCACCTCATCAGCAACTCCGCTGAAGAGGTTTGATCATGTACACACCGTCCAATCATGAAGCGACATCGCCTTCCACGCGCGGCTTCTGGGCGCTTATCGCAACCCAGTTTCAAGGCGCCTACAGCGATAACATCCTGCGCAACCTGCTGCTCTCGATGATCGTTGGGATGGGCCTGGCTCGGGGAGATCGCGAGTCTCTTGTCTCCATCATCACCTTCCTCTTCTCACTTCCGTTCATCCTCTTCAGCATGCCCGGCGGCTGGCTCGCAGACCGCTATAGCAAGCGTCAGATCACCATTTGGACCAAGTTCATGGAATTAGTCTCCATGGCCGTCGCAACCCTTGGCCTGGCCATGCATTCGATTCCATGCTCACTCGTAGCCCTCACGCTTGTAGCTTCGCAGGCAGCACTCTTTGGTCCCTCCAAATACGGCCTCCTCCCGGAGCTGCTCCCCACCAAACGCCTCTCCTGGGGCAACGGTATTATTGAGCTGGGCACCTTCCTCGCCATCATCCTCGGCACCGTCACCGGTGCTGCATTGGCAGAGAAGCTGAATGGCCGCGAGATCGTCGCCGGATACGTCCTCCTGGCACTCTCGCTTGTCGGGCTGCTCACCAGCTTAGGCATCAGCAAGGTCCCCGCAGCCGCGCCGGATAAACCTTTCCGCGCAAATATTGTTGGTGACCTCTGGCAGCAGATCAACCTCATGCGTCAGGATCGCCCTCTGTTCCTCGCCGTGCTGGGCAACACTTATTTCTGGTTCCTCGGCTCTCTACTCGTATCAACCATCGTGGTCTACGGGCCAGACGTCCTCCACATAGGCCAGGCCAGGACCGGCTATCTCAACGCCACATTGGCCATCGGTATAGGCCTCGGTAGTCTCGCCGCAGGCTTCATCAGTGGCAACAAAATCGAGTACGGTCTCATCTCGCTAGGCTCCATCGGTATGACGGTGACAGGGCTGTTGCTTGGCATCACACATCACGGCATTGTCGGCTCGGCAACCCTGCTCGCCTCTCTCGGCTTCTGGGCTGGATGCTTCGCAGTACCCGTCAACACCCTCATCCAGCACCGCCCTGCAGGGAAAGATAAAGGCAGCATCATCGCTGCTTCGAACCTCCTCTCCTTCGTCGGCATCGCCCTCTCTTCCATCGTGTATTACATCTTCACCGCATACATCCATCTCGACTCACGCCAGGTCATCGTGGCTGCCTCACTCATCACCGCCGTCAGCACCACCTATGTTCTCTACCTTTTGCCAGAGTGGTTCGCGCGCCTGCTGCTCTTCTGCGTGACACGCACAATATATCGGGTCAAAGTCATCGGTCGCGATAACCTCCCAGAGAGATCGGGCGCACTCCTCGTTTGCAATCACATGTCTTTCGTTGATGTAGCTCTGCTCACCGCAGCTACCGACCGCCCCATTCGCTTCCTCATGTATCAGGGAATCTACGACAACAAGCTCATCAAGCCTTTCGCCAAGATATTGAAGGCCATCCCCATCTCCAGCGAACTCCACCCTCGCGACATGATCCGCTCGCTCCACGTCGCAAGTGAAGCGCTTGGCAGCGGCGAACTCGTCTGCATCTTCGCCGAAGGACAGATCACCCGCACCGGTCAGCTCCTGCCGTTCCGACGCGGCCTCGAACGCATCATGAAGGGTGTCGAAGTACCCATCATCCCCATCAACCTGGACGGCGTTTGGGGCAGCATCTTCAGCTTCGCCCGCGGCCGCTTCCTGTGGAAGATGCCTCAGCACATCCCCTACCCGGTAACGGTAAGCATCGGCCAACCCATGCCCTCAACCTCAACCGCAGTCGAAGTGCGAACAGCGGTACAGGAACTCCAATCCGAAGCCTTCAACAACCGCAAGCGCACCATGCAAACCCTCGACCGCACCTTCGTCAGTACCGCACGCCGCCACCCATTCCGCTTCATGATGGCCGATGGCAGAACGCCCGCCATCACCTTCGCATCTGCGTTGGTCAAGACGCTCTACATCGCTCGCCGTCTCAAAGCTCAGATAGGCAATCAAAAAATGGTGGGCATGCTCCTCCCGCCATCCGTCGGCGGAGCCCTCACCAACTACGCCCTCATGCTCTCGGGCCGCATCCCCGTCAACCTCAACTACACCGCATCGAGCGAGATCCTCGCCTCCTGTGCCAGCCAGTGCAATATCGATGTCGTCATCACTTCAAAGTCTTTCGTCGAGCGTTTCCCCAACCTCATCATCCCCTGCCGTACGCTCTTCCTCGAAGGTGCTCTCAGCACACCGCGCCTGACGGAGAAGCTCTCAGCCATGGCACTCGCATGGCTCACGCCCGCAGCATTGCTCAAGCGAATCCTCGCCGGCCCAAGTCACGATTCGACCCGTACCTCCGATGTAGACCAACTCGCCACAGTCATCTTTTCCAGCGGCAGCACCGGCGACCCTAAAGGCGTGATGCTGTCCCACTTCAACATCCTCTCCAACATCCAGCAGGTCTTCCAAGTCTTCATGCTCGACGGCCGCGACAAGATCCTCGGCATCTTGCCCTTCTTCCACTCCTTCGGCTTCATGGCTGCTCTCTGGATGCCTGCGGTGAACGGCTTCGGTGTGGTCTATCATCCCAACCCACTCGACGCGCAGGCTATCGGTGCCCTTGTCGAAAAGTTCAAAGTGACCTTCCTCATTGCAACGCCAACCTTTCTGCAGACCTACATCCGCCGTTGCACACCAGAGAACTTCGGCTCGCTGCAATACGTTCTCACCGGCGCAGAAAAACTCCCGGAACGCCTGGCACTAGCCTTCGAAGACACCTTCGGCATCCGCCCACTGGAAGGCTACGGCTGCACCGAATGCTCACCCGTCGTCACCGTCAACAGCCGCGATTTCCGCGCGCCCGGCTTCCGTCAAATCGCCTCACGACGCGGCAAAATAGGCCATCCGCTCCCCGGCATCTCAGTGAAGATCGTAGACATCGAAACGGGTCAGCCTGCACCACTCGGCACCGCAGGCATGCTCCTGGTCAAAGGCCCCAACATCATGCATGGCTACCTGGGCAAACCGGAGATGACAGCGGAAGTCTTACAGAACGGCTGGTACACCACCGGCGATATCGCCCTCATTGAAGAAGATGGCTTCATCACCATCACCGACCGCCTCGCCCGGTTCAGCAAGATCGGCGGCGAGATGGTCCCCCATATCAGGATCGAAGACAAGCTCCACGAACTCGCAGCTGCGACAGAGCAAGCCTTCGCCGTAACCGCCATCCCCGATGAGAAGAAGGGAGAACGCATCGTAGTCCTGTCCACTCTTCCTCAGCAGCAACTCAATGAGGTCCTCGAAAAGCTGGCGCAATCCGACTTGCCCGCATTGTGGAAGCCCAAGTCCAACCTGGTCTTCTCAATCGAAGCATTCCCAGTCCTGGGCACAGGGAAGATAGACCTGCGCGGCCTCAAAGACCGCGCAGCATCCTTGGAGAAAGAGATAACGATGTGACGCAGCAATCGGAGAGTAAGCAGCGCGAAGAACTGTAGAGTCAGTCGGCGCCTTCGTAAAGGATGTTGGCGATCTCACCCAGCACATTGCCCGCGCGGGCCGTAGCCGCAGCAGGATCACCCGGTCCAGGAATCAGGTTCACATACGCAGCAAACACCAGCGTCTGCCCCTTTGCCGTCACCATGTATCCCGCCAACCCTTTACCCGTAAGGAACAACTGATGATTCAACAGATCGGCAGTCCCATATGTTCCCGTCTTCGCAAAGACATGTCCCGCAGCTGGAGCATCCTTCTGAATCGCGACCAGCGTACCATCCTTCCCGAGAATGGGTAAGGCCGAGCGGAATAGCGGACCATAGCTCTGCTGTGAAAGGAAAGCCAGATAGTGCACCATGAAATCAGGCGTGAAGAATGCATCCGCACCCGCTCCATCCGACTGCATCGCCCCACCCACATCCAACCCTGCATCCTTCAGCATCTTCTGCTCCGCCGCAAAACCAGCCGTCGTCGGATCGGCCTTACCCTCACCCTTAGGCTCCACGGCATACGTGCCAATCAGATAAGGAGCAGTCATGGATGCATGTAGATTCTGACTGACCTTGAGCGTAACCTTGACCTCTTCACTCAACGGAGCGGAGGTATGCACAGCCACCACATTCTTGTCAGTGTAATAAGGTTTCAATGCCGCAAAATCAGCGGCGACACCGGCATCATGCGATCCCAATGCCGCGCCTTTGGCTGCAAGTGCCTCGGCAAACACCGTCTTCGCAAACACCGAAGGAGCGGGCACTCGATAGATCGTAAGACTCTGCGGCGTAGCCTGAGGAACGGTGCCAGTCACGGTCACGATCTGCGTTCCATCGGATTGTGCTTTGCTTTCGAACTCCAGCGCAAACGCCCCACCCTTCGCAACAGTCTTGGTCTTGTTGACGAACTGCGCGTAGCGTGTGTCAGGCGAATAGTGTAGTTCTGCGGGAGCACCAACCGCACCGCCTTCCGTCGCCGTCACGTCGATCACATTGTCGTTCACGCAGATTGGAGAGATGGTAATGCCGGTGCCGCCATCATGCTCTCCCTCGGGAAATAACGAAATGTCCACAAGCACACGCCCATCCACGCGATGTATCCCACGAGCCACCACCTGCGAGGCAAGATCGTCGATCGCCGCAAGAGGATTCCCCGGTACCACGGCCGCCCCTGCCATCGGAGCATAGTCGTGATCCTCATCCTTGAACGCCAGCGTTCCATCCGCCTGTAGTCTGCCGGAGAGATTCGGATCACCGCTCGCTACCAGCACCAGATCGCCCTTCAGAGTTCCTTTCGGGTCCACCTTTCCAATCGCATACACCTTGGTCTTGAAGCGAAAGTCTGGCCCAAGCAGTTGCATCGCAGTCCCCTCCGAAAGCAGCTTCGTCGTCGACCCCGGCACAAAGAACTGCTGCTCGTTCATCGCGTACACAACCTTATGCGTGTCGAGCGAATAGAACTCCATCCCGAAGCGCGAGTGTGCATACTCAGGCCGCGCCAGGATAGCCGCAATCTTCTTCTCAACTTCAGGATTGACCTGTGCACCCGCGGTTATCAGTGCACCAGTAAACAACGCAGCCAGAAAGGCAGAAAAGCCAAGACGAATAGTAGCCTTCATTGATGCAAGTCTCTTTTCTCAATAGAATGTGTTCTTCGTCGCACCCCGTAAAGCTTGAGTTCTAACGCGCAGCGCCCACCACAACAACAACCCGATTGCTCCACTCCTCGCGCTTCACCGTCAGCTTCTCAATCTCCGCCATCCTCAGCGCAAAGCCGATACCAGGCCCCGTCGGCACATCGATTGTCCCTTCCGCCGATACAGTCACCTCTGGTTCAATGATGTCCTCAATCCAATACCGTTTGCTGGCCGATACATCCCCCGGCAACACAAATCCCGGCAGTGTCGACATCGCAATGTTGTGAGCCCGTCCCACACCGGACTCGAGCATCCCGCCGCACCACACCGGGATACTCTTGGACAGGCAGAGCGCCTGTATCTGCTTGGCCGCAGTGTGTCCACCCACCCGGCCCAGCTTGATATTGATTACGCGGCAAGCTCCAAGCGCAATCGCCGTCTCCGCATCACGCAGCCCATGAATACATTCATCCAGGCAGAGCGCCGTCTTCAGTTGCGGCTGCAGCAACGAGTGCTGATAGATATCGTTCCACGGCAATGGCTGCTCGATATAGCTAAGGCCAAACTCGTCAAGCTCTTTGAGCAGATCGACATCATCGAGGGTGTACGCCGAGTTGGCATCGACAGTCAGATCAATATCAGGAAAGCTCTTTCGCACCGCAGCCACCACTTCCACATCACGCCCCGGCTTGATCTTCAACTTCACACGACGATAGCCATCCGCCAACTCCTTAGCAACCGTGTCCAAAAGCTTGCCCGTATCCGACTGAATCCCCAGCGAAACACCGGACGAGATCGTCTTTAGCGTCCCTCCAAGCGTATGACCAAGACTCTTGCCCTGCGACCGTGCAAATGCATCCCACGCAGCGCACTCAATCCCAGCTTTCGCCATCTCCTGCCCGCGCACATTTTCCATCAGCGCCGGAATCTCTTCAGGAGAGTCAACATCAACATCCAGCACCAGCCCGGACAGGTAGTCGCGTCCCATCATCCACGCAGTATCGATCGTCTCAGCGTTATAGAAGGGGCCTTCCATCGCTGTCATCTCTGACCATCCCGCGCCAACATCGGTATGCACCTCAAGCAACACCACGCGCCGGTCCTGGGTCACACCAAAGCTTGTTTCAAACGGTGTCTTCAGGCGCATCTTCAGTTCACGCACTTGAATCGATTCAATCTTCATCTCTTCTCCCCAGTCTCTTTGTCGTGCTTCTCAAGGAAATAATGCGCAGTGTTGTCAGCAGCTCCAAAACCAGTAATGGCAAATCCGTCGTCGAATAGCGCCATCAATTGCTCACGCAATCTCATCTGGCCATCCAGGCGAATCTCTCTCGGCACATCTTTCGATGCCGAGGGAATCTCGATAGAAACTGCAGCCGCACTTCGTTCGCGCTGCATTCCCTTCAATGCCCGTTCGACATGAACACTCTTCAGATTCCACTCAATCACCAGTCGATCCGTAGGAATACCCCCGTGCAAAGGACTGCTCGTCATCCCATACAAATTAGGGATATAGCGCACACCCAAACCGCCAAGCCTGGAAATATTGAAATAAGCGTTGCGCAACTGCAGTGGATCAAACGTCCACACAATCTGATCAATGCCTCTGCGCAGAGCGTCCTCCCGCTGCGCAAGCTTGATCAGTCTTCCCAGTCCGCAATTCTGATACTCAGGCACCACCGCAACCATGTGTGAATGAAAGTGCGCATACCCCTCGTCAATAGCTCCAAAAGACAATCCAAAGCCAACGAGCCGGTTCCCGTCACGCGATTCATGCACCGCACCAATCGCTTGTCCGCCAAAGTTTCGCGCGACAGAGAAGATCGCCGCGGGTACGATGTCAATATCGTCATAGCCCCAGGCTTCGCGTTGCAGTCGTTCGGCATCCTGAAAGTCCTGTAAGCTTTCGAGCGACCGTACTCGGAACTCTTGATCGCGACCGGAATCCAGCACCGATGACATTGTGGTATCCCCTGTGATTCAAAACTGCAACTTTTGTTTCTCATTGCATTAATCGCGTTATTAGCTATAAATAGAACACATCAAAGGATACAGTCAAGAAACAAAAGCATGGAAGCATGCTCCTTAAGTCTTAAAGTGAAACGTTTGATGGAATCTTCGAAACTGAGGTTTTATTCGTGGCTCAGAGCCCTCACACCACCGGATCGGCCAATATCACTCCCAATGCCTCGCTTGAGTCCGTGCTCGGAGTTCGTGATGGCATCGCAATCGTCGTCGGCACAGTAATCGGCTCGGGAATCTTCCTCGTTCCTGGGCCGATCGCGCAACACCTTCCATCGCTTGGGCTCGTCCTGCTCGTCTGGATCACAGGCGGCATTCTCAGTCTCTTCGGAAGCCTCTCTATCGGAGAACTCGCAAGCAACTATCCCGGCGCCGGCGGCCTGTACATCTATCTCAGGCACATCTACGGCAAGCCTCTTGCCTTTCTCTATGGATGGGCGCTCTTCAGCCTCATCCAATCCGGCAGCATCGCAACCTTGGCCTCAGGACTGGCACTCTATGCCTCAAAGATCTTCACCCTTTCACCTCTGCAATTGAAGGCGCTCCCCATCGCTTGCATCTTGCTGTTCTCGCTCGTCAATCTTGTAGGCATCCGCATTGCCCGCGCAGTACAGAACATCGGCACGATAAGCAAGTTGATAGGGATAGCCCTGGTCTTCGGACTACTGATCGCGCGCGGCCACACCAGTCTCCTACACATAACCCTGACCACCAGGCCATCCTCTTCCATCCTTGTCGAGTTCGGAATAGCATTGGTCGCTGTACTCTGGGGCTATGAAGGCTGGCACGTCGTCTCCTTCACCGCTGGCGAATTCAAATCACCAGCCAGAGATCTGCCGCGAAGCCTGCTCTGGGGAACACTCATCGTAACCGCCATCTATCTCCTTCTCACCCTCGCCTACTATGCCGTTCTGTCACCGGTAGAAATGAGCCAGAGCTCCAGCGCCGCCAGTAGCGCGATCAAAGCTGCATGGGGACAGTCCGCAATGCTGCTCGTCTCCGCAGTCATCCTAGTCTCCATCCTCGGTTCCCTCAACGGAATGATCCTCACCGCACCGCGCGTCTATTACGCAATGGCCAAAGACGGAGTTTTCCTGAGCAACTTCGGAAAAATCAGCGCGCGCTTTCGCGTGCCCGTGTTTGCCACTATCGTTCAGGCCGTATGGTCATCCGCACTCACTCTGATGGGTAGTTTTCAGCAGTTATTCACGTATGTAGTCTTCACTGCCTGGATCTTCTACGGCCTCACCGTACTGGGCGTCATCCTTCTTCGCCGCCGCAATACCACGCCGTCCAGCAGCTTCCGCACCCCGGGATATCCATGGGTACCGATAATATTCGTTCTTGCTGCGGCGGGCATCGCGCTCAGCACAATCCTTGCCGACCCACTCCACGCCGCCTACGGTATCGGACTTGTCTTACTCGGAGTACCGCTCTACCTGGTATTCAAGACAAGCAAGGCGTCAGCAGAGCAGAAGTCTTAGCCACCAGAGCCGCCATTGCTCATTTCGCTCCAGCAGCGCGATCCAAATCTTCAAACGTCGCATTGCCGATGCGGTAGTGCGGGTAGTCTTTGTAGTCAAAGTGCCACCATTCGTACTCGTACACGGCAAAGCCCTCACGCTCCATCGCTGTGCGCAATAGATCGCGATGCCATCGCTCCAACGAAGTCCCACCCGGATAAAACGGATAGGATCGCTGCGACATTTCGTCATATCCACCCGTCATACGAATCGCTTTTCCCGTCTTCAAATCGTAAAGCGTGAGGTCAATCGCACAGCCTCGGTTATGCCGTGATCCCTTGCTGGGATCGGCAACAAAAATCTTCTTATCGTCAGGCGTACCATCCCAGAACATCTTCGTCACATACCAGGGCCGATAGGAATCGTGGATCAGCAGTCCGTATCCAAGCCTGTGCAAAGCCTGTGACGCTCGAACTACAGCCTCCGCCGCAGGCCTCTGCATATATGCGCGCGCCTGCAGATACAAAGGCGACCCAAGAAAGTTCCGCGTCGTTGCATAGCGGATATCAAGCTTGATCGAAGGGTCAAGCTTCGTCAACTCCACCAGGTCGGTAGCATAAAAATCCCCCTGCTCATTCGGAGGTTGGCTCGCCAGGGCAGTCCGGCGCAACTCCGGCACCGGCTTCAGCGGAGTGATTTGAAACACGGTATCGTCAGCCGGCGTAGCAAGGCGCGGAAAGAGCACACCGCCCACCTTAACCCCGGTCACACTTCCGTTCGCAGCACGCTGAAAGGCAGCCGTCTCTCCCTGATACAAACCGCTGTCAGAGAATTTGAAAGTGTCGCGCGATACCTGCGTAAGCGGAGCATGATCGAACCACTCGATCAGGAGATTGAGCTTCCCGTGATCTTCGAATACATACAACTTGTCAAAATCCCACCCATACTCGCCCAGCAGGTCGGCCATCTCCGCGGGCACATCCGCAGGCATCGCTACAGTTTTGCGATGAATTACTTGTCCGTCAACGCTCAAGGTATCGCCAGCGCCACCATCTCCCGAATAGACGATGGGCGAGTCGCTATAGGCAACACGACCATCGCGTATCCAATGAGAGCCCAGCGCCTTCAATTCTTCCAACTGCCCACCCTCGGGATAGGAAAGGAAAATCCGCCCACTCTCCTCCAAGAGATCAACCGACCTATCCCTACCGGAGTAATGTCCCGCCGCCTTGCGTGCAACCTCCATCGGAATGGATTGAGTCGTTACTAATCGCGGCAACGGTTTCTGCTCGCGCACGCTCAGCATCAGCCGCAGCGCATCGTCGCCAATATGATTTGCGACAGCATTCGTAGAGTCGGCCGTAGCAATTACGACAACACCAAGTTTACGATCCGGCAGCGCTGCCACCTGCGTGGCAAACCCGTAGATAGCGCCGCCATGCCCTATCATCCGCTCGCCATCTAGACTGCCCAGGATAAAACCCAGTCCAAACTTCCTCGGTCCTGAACTGGCAAACTGCTGCCTCCACATCTCCTGCAGCGAATTGGCCGAGATCAACTGACCGCTGCCCGTTTTTCCCGAGGCAAACAGCACGCTCACAAATCGCCCCAGATCACCCACTGTCGAATACATACACCCAGCAGGCCCTTCGCCAAGTTGAAACTTCGGCGCTGCAAAACTAAGCCCGTCATAGCTCCACATCTGCGCCTCTGCCAGATGGCTAATCAACGCAGGCTCAGGCTTGAACGAGCTGTGGGTCATACCCATCGGCATCAGCACAGCACGGCTCAAATAGTCCGCGTAAGGCTGCCCCGCCACCGTCTGCAATACATCTCCCACCGTAGCGATCGCAGCGTTCGAATATTTTGTCTTTGTCCCCGGCGCATAAACCAACGTTGTCTGATTCAAGCTGTCGACAGTTGCCTCTAGGTTCGGCTCCGAAACATCGAAGTAGTGTCCCACCGGAGGCTCGCGCACCAGTCCAGAGCGGTGCGACATCAGTTCGCGCAGAGTAATCTCGCCACCAAATGGACTCGCAGGATGAAATCCCGGTAGGTATCGAGTCACCGGTGCATCCAGATTAAGTTTGCCCGTCTCAACAAGCTGCATCACGCCGATATCGGTAAAGAGCTTCGATACAGAGCCAACTCTGAACACGGTATCGACATTCGTCGGTATCGTATGAGCCAGGTCCTGATATCCAAACCCCTCCGCCCATACCACCCGTTGATCATCTACCAGCGCAATCGCCAATCCCGGCAATTGCTTGTCCGCCATTTCGTGCGTAATACGTTCACGCAGCACTGCGATGACAGGCTTCCATTCGCTATCCGGAGCCTGCGCTGGCGCAGCACAATTCAACAGTAAAACTGCCAATACAACGGTAGGGAAAACGATCAGACGCTGAAGCGGAAGGTTCATTCTATCTCCGATGATGAAGAGTTCTACTGCACTGCCTGAGGCAGGTTCAAACCGTGCCCTTGCCCATAAATAACATCGCCCGGCTTCGCGCCCGTATGTGCTGCATGATCGATGACAAGAACTCCATTCACCAGCACATACGGAATTCCCGTGGGATAAGAGACAGGATGCTCATATGTAGACGTATCCTGAATCTTCTCGTAGTCAAAGATCGTAACGTCCGCGCGAGCCCCTTCGCGAATCACCCCTCGATCAGAAAATCGCAGCCGCGTGGCGGGCCATGAAGTCATCTTCCGAACAGCATCTTCCAGCGTCAGCGTATGTGTCTCGCGTACATACTTCGCAATCACGCGTGGAAAATTGCCATAGGCACGCGGATGATTCAAGTCAGCCGGTTGCCCCGCAACCTCGCTCGCACCAGAGTCACTCCCAATCGCCGTCCAGCTGAACTTAAGCGCAGTCTCAATATCCCCTTCGCTCATCATGTGAAAGACTGCAAGCACACGAGACTGTCCTTGTTCCACCAGATCAAACGCCGCATCGGCAGGAGACTTGCCCATCTCCTTCGCGATCACCGTGATTGACTTGCCCTCATACTTCTTATTCGCAGGCACGGCAGCATCCACCAGCACAATGCCATCCCATCCACCCGCAGCTTCAATGATGTTCCACCAGCCCGCCACGCCCGTCTGTTGATCATGCTTCATGCGCTCACGCATTGCAGGATCAGCCAGCCGCTTCTTCAGCGCCTCTTCGCCACCATCAAAAGCCCACGAAGGAATCGTCGCCTCAAGCCCTGTCCCACCCGCCGTGTACATGTAAAGATCACCAGCGATCTCATTTCCACGCGCCCTTGCCGCAGCAACATGCTCGCCAATCAGCGCCATCGACTTGCCCCAGTCAGGCTGATAAGCCACCTTCAGATGGAAAATCTCAGCAGGTAAATGCCCCTGCTCCGATATCTGTATCAATTCGTCAACGGACTGCACCACTTCCTTGCCCTCGCCACGCATATGGCTCGCATAGAGTCCCCCGTATGCGCCAGCGACCTTCGCCATGGCAATCAACTCATCCGTCTTCGCATAGCTCGAGGGAGGATAGATCAACGCTGTTGTCATCCCCATCGCACCCTGTTGCATCGCAGTAGCCATCAACAGTTTCATCTTCGCGAGTTCCGCCGGAGTGGGCGGCCGGTCCACTTCTCCAACCACAGCTTCCCGCGCCTGCGTCTCACTGTAGTAGCAGCCAAAATTCATGCTGATACCTTGTTTTTTTAGCTTCGCAAAATAAGCCTCAATGCCATCCGCATCCACCGGCGTCCCGCCCTCGCCCGCAATCGCCGTCGTTACCCCTTCGCGCAGCTTATTGTCCGCCTCGCCATTCTTCAGCAGCACCTCGGCAGACTGATCCATCACGTCAATCCATCCAGGCGAGACATACAATCCCGCCGCATCAATCTCGTGTTTACCAGTCCCTTCAACCTTGCCGATCTTTACAAAACGCCCATCCTTGATCGCTACATCCGCGGCGATCCAAGGATTACCAGCACCATCCAGCACTCGCCCATGGCGAATCACAACATCGTAAACAGGCGGCACCTGTGCCTCTACGCTCCAGCATCCAGCCGCCACAGTCGCTGCAATCATGAATCCAGAAATCAACTTCATAGTCTCTCCAGTCCCAGCCCGTCCGATCAGAGCAGCATCGCCGTCAGTAACCCCGTTCTCGGCAGCAGATGTGCGCGGTTAAGATGCTCATGCGGCGCATGCGCCCCAGCACCAACAGCCCCCATCCCATCCAGCGTCGGAATCCCTAGCGCAGCAGTCAGATTCCCATCTGAAGCACCACCCGTCGCTGCCTCTTCCAGCGCAAGGCCAAGCTCTACAGCGAATCCCTTAGCTCGCTCAAACAGCGCAATCGTTCCGTCAGACCGCTCCATCGGACCACGATTCATCCCGCCACTAAGCGTCAACGTGCATCCGTCATCCATCGGCCTCAGAGCGCGTAGCGCTTCATCAATCCGCGCCATGTCCTCTTTGCGCGCAATGCGCACGTCAATTTCAACCCAAGCTTCAGCCGCAATCACGTTCGAGCAAGTTCCGCCACCAATCACCCCTGGGTTAACAGTGATCCCAAGAGTCAGGTCAGTCAGGCTCTGCACCACTTCAATCTGACGTGCCAGTTCAATCACCGCACTGTGGCCCTTCTCAAAGTCCACACCGCTATGCGAAGCAACACCACGCACCGCAAGCCGATACTGGCCTACACCCTTGCGCGCCGTCTTGTATGCGCCCACATCACCCTGCGCTGGCTCCATCACATAAACAGCGCTGTACCGCCGCGCCACAGTCTCCGTCAATGTGCGAGAAGCAGGACTGCCCACTTCCTCATCTCCATGAATCAACAGCGTCACCGGCCTGCGCAGAAGCCTCATATTGTGGAGTACCTCAACACTAGTAAGCGCCATCAGTACACCAGCCTTCATATCAAGCACGCCCGGCCCGGCAATGCGATCATCGGAAACCAGGAAAGGCATTCGTTCAAGCGTCCCAAGCGGCCAAACCGTATCCAGATGTCCAAGAAGAAGGACTCTATCTTCACCGCACTGTTCCTCCCCGAACTGCACTTCAATCGAATCACCAAACTCCTGAAAATGGTGTCGTGTGACTGCGCCTCCAGCACTCGAAGCCCATCCGGCGAGCAAGCTCTGCGCGCGATCAACTCCAGCCTTGTCGCTGCTCGGTGATTCAATCTCAGTCAACTGCCGCAGGCGCTCAATGAGCATCACCTCACGTCCGCTGACCTCACGCAAAATCTCAGAAAGATCCACACCACTCGCTGACGGGGAAGTCATGTCCACCGAAGTCCTGTTCCCTACTTGTTATTTGCCATCAAGATGCTGTTGAAAGAAAGCAGCAGTCACAGCGTACGATCGCACAAAGTCCTTCCACAGAAGAAAATCGTGAATTTCGTCTGGATACACAATCTCTTCGTACGGCACCTTCTGCTCCTTGAGCTTTTGCACCAGGCTCACCATCTGGCTGAATGGAACGTTGCGATCATCGTCGCCTTGAATCAGCAACACCGGTGACTTCCAGCTCGCGATCGAAGCATTCGGCGAAGAAGAAAAAGCCAGCTTCTCCGCATCCTTCAGGTCCGGCGCAGACTCAGCACCCTGCTCCCACGACGGGAGAAACTGCGACCAGTCATGCACGCCATGAAAGTCCACGCCAGCCGCGAAGATATCGGAGTTCCGCGCCAGCCCTAGCGCTGTGAGAAAGCCCCCATACGATCCACCCCAAAGACCTATCCGCTTCGGGTCCACATTCGGAAGCCCCTGCAGATAATGCGCTCCAGCAAGCACATCGTTATACTCCGCAGCACCTCGCCAACACGAATTCGGAGCCTCACGAAAGTCATGCCCATACATGATGCCAAGCCGATAGTTGACCGAAAGCACGGTGTATCCAAGGCTGGCCAGATACTGGTTCGCGGCATAAGCATTACTGTAGTAGTCCATGTAGTGAAAGCCCAGAAGCATCTGCCGCGGCGGCCCGCCATGCGTAAAGATCAGCGCAGGCCCGGGCTTTGTCTGCCCCTTCGGCACAAACAACTGCCCATGCACTGTGATCCCATCAGAAGCTGTCAGAATCACTTGCTTCGGTACCACCAACTGCGCAGCAGGGAACTCCTTCGGCAGCGCATCCTTCGTGATCAATTCACGCGTTCCACCGGCCAGCTTGTACACCAAACCCGGTGTTGTCGCAGTAGAGCCAAGGCTCACGATCTCCTTGCCATCACCCGTCTCAACTGGGGACCACTCAATCGTCTCGCCCTTCGCCAGCGCGACTGGAGCAGCATCTCCATTCACCGGCACGCGCCAGATATGTCGCCGGTCGACATCATCCTCGTTTGACTCCACCAACACAGAACGCCGGTCGCTCGCCAAAACGGCCTCCTCAACGTCGTACTCACCCGGGGTCAGAAGCTTCGCTGCCCCACCAGAAGCTGCAATCGAATAAAGATGATTGCGTCCGTCAACCTCCGAACTGAATACGATCCGCTCATCAGCGGCAAACAAGAGTTGGTCCGGTCCAAACGGAGGAAGGGAATCACGCGCTCCTTCCCCACTCGTCCAGATGGCTCTAGCGGCGTTCGTGTGCGCATCCGCCACCCAAAGACTCCACGGCATCGGGTGCTGCGGAATGATTGTCCGCTTTTCCTCTACACCACCGACGCGCAAGAATGCAACGTGGCTCCCATCAGGAGACCATCGCGGTGCCATGTTACGTTCCGTTGAAGGAGCAATGTAATGAAATGCCTGCAGCGTCCCATCGTGCACATCCAGTAACGCAATCAGGCTGTGATCACGCCGCCCGATGATCGCTGCCAGATGCGCTCCATCCGGCGACCATTGCGGCGAAGCAACGCTGCTACGAATATCCGTCAGTTGTTTTGCTGTCCCAGCGCCGTCCGTGGCAGCAATCCACAACTCATGCTTCGATTCCCATACTGCCCACTTTCCATCTGGAGAAACCTGAATGTCTTCGCAGCCCTCAGCCTCGCAACCCATCTCGCCCAATAGCTTCGGCTCACCGCCACTCACCGAAGCAATCCAAACCTCCTGTTTCGGTTGCTTCGCTTCTCCCAGGGCATTCGCACTACGCTGTTCCTCGTTAATCTCCGTCCCGCGCGCATAGATCACACTCGCGCCATCCGGCGAAAGCCTCAGCGAAGCAATCGGCGTACCCGTGTCTCCTGTGAAATGCGTGACTTGCTTTGGAACGAAGCTTGGTCCATCGGCAATCCAGACATTCTGCGCACCGCGCTGGCTGAACACCCATGCGATGCGCGGCCCCTTCCGTGCTGCAGTAAGCTGCGTCGGAAACGGTGCGCTGAGGACCTGCTCAATCGTAAAGGATTGTGCTTTCCCAAACTGACTTGCGTCCAGGCAGGCGATCGCTGCAATCGCAATCGTCAGCGAGCAAAAAGTCCGATGAAATCTCATCATGAGAAGACTCCACAGCGCCTCGGCGCCGATAGCAACTTCGAAATGACATTGGTATCGTGAAGTTGTGGTGTGGATCTCGATCGTAGAGACCACACCACAGAGCTCCCCGGGTAGGCCTATAGCCTGCTGGTTCTAATACATCAGGCTGAAGTGCAGCAGGTGCCAGTGCAACAGGAACCACGAGAACGAAAGCGCACTCACAACAATTGCCACGTTGCCCAGATGTGAAAGCCACCACTCACCCGGAGCCCGCCATGTCTTCAAAACCGAGTAGAGGATCACGAACGTTCCAAGACTGGCAATCCATCCGATGATCTGCACGATAAGCAGTGTGGGGTCAAGGCTCGCGTCAAACAGCGGGCTCCCACCTGAAGCGGCAAGAATTCCAATCCAGCAGGCCGCGAACAGCAATTCGAATGCGGCCACCACTCGGATAGCGACTCGCCACTTACCCTGGCCACGCTCCAGCAGGAGAGGCCGCTGGTAATGCTTGCGTATCAATGCGCCCAGCGGCCAGAAGAGGACCGTAAGAAGCGAAACGGTGATAACGAAAACGATGATCGCAATGTTGAATGCCTTTGTGTTCGTCAGCGTCGCTCGGGTCCAATCCATGAACGGATAGTCCATCGAGAGCACCATCTGCCCATCAGGGTCTTTGTTGAAAGCAAGCAGATCCTGCCCATCCTTTTCGCGATAGAGCAGCGGCCCAATCTCTACCCAAGTCTTCGGCACTTGGTTAATTCCCTTGAACCCATCGACAATCACCGTGCCATCCTTGCCCGGCGTCACCTTCAGATTTTCAAGAAAGCCGATGAAGCTCAGAATGTTCGTCACCGGCCGCCGGCTCGTGATGTAGTCGCCAGCCACCAGCTTCGCATCTCCTGCGGGATCAGGCTGCTTAACACCGGGCGGCACAGAATAGGGATAGTAGCGGTCAAGAAAAGCATTGAAGAGATTCGCCCGCTGTTCAGTCTCGCCACGTCCCGCACTGTTGTAGGAGACAAAGAACCCCATATTCTGATCCGGCATCAGGAACAGATCGCTGTGGAAGAACTGCGTATCCCCGCCATGCCCGAACATCCGATGTCCATTGCGCGTCTGCTCGTAGAAGCCGAGACACATATGTGGCAGCGCCTGGTTCACAGCAAACTGTGGCGAATGCATCAGCGCAATCGTCTCCGGCTTAAGGATCCGCACACCGTTGTACTCACCATTGCTGAGGTGAGCGATCATGAAATGAGAAATATCTTCCGCCGAAGTAGCCGAGCTGCCCGCGGGCTCCGCGCGAATGATCTCGTATGGCTTCGAATCATCGCTGCCAAGCGCATAGCCGCTGGACATCATCGGCAAGAGTTGCGCGGAGAGCGGCTGGCGGAAAGTTGTGTGCGTCATCCCCAGCGCGCCAAAGATATTCTTGTCCACGTAATCGTCAAACGGCATGCCCGAAACCCGCTCGACAATATACCCAGCCAGCGTAGCGCCATAGTTGGAGTAGGCCGGCGTCACACCCGGCGGATACACCCGCTTCGGCATATGAGTCTTGAGGTATTCCCCAATCGAAACAGGCTCAGAGCCCTTGGTCACGATCAGATCCTTGATCGCCTCTTCAAACCCCGGCGTATGCGTCATCAGGTTTCGCATAGTAATCGGCTTTAGGTACGTCGCGGGAATCTTGAAGTCAAGATAGTCATTGATATCGCGATCAAGATCGATCTTGCCCTGCTCCACCATCTGCATGACAGCAGTCCAGGTGAACAGCTTCGACACGGAACCCGGCCGGAAAAGAGTAGTGGGCGTTACCGGGATCTTCTTTTCAACATCCGCGTACCCATAGCCCCTCTCATACAACACCTTTCCGTCCTTCACCACAATGACAGTGGCTCCGGCGATATTCTCGCGCTTCAACTGCATCGGAACAATGCCATCGAGAAAAGCTCCGATATCTTCCGGCGTAAACGCCGGCGTCCCCGGCGAACTCGTCACGGTCTGCGCTTGCACCGCTCCACTCATCGCAACCGCGGCCAAAGTTGCAGCAGCAGACGCACCCATCCAAATTGACTTGAATTTCATCGTTAAGTCCTCTTCCCGTTTCGCGTAGCACTTATTGCGTGGTGGTTGTTCCGTTCTGTGGCGACACCGCGCCCGTTCTCACTTGTTCAATGAAACTCGCAACCTCACGATTCACAAGCTCCGATCGCTCCACCATCACATAGTGACCGCTGCCCTTGGCGATAATCCGCCGGCTGTTCGACGAAAGCTTTTTCGTGTTCTCCTGCAATCGGTTCCAAGTAACAGAAGCTTGCTGGCCAAGATCGGCGGGTAGCCCCTTCATCGGCTGTGACGTATCCTGCGAGAAAATCAAAATAGGCAGATTTCCGAACGGTCCAGCGTTCACAGCTTCGTCGCCGGACACTGGCACAGCGTTCATCTCGGCAATACTTGAAGTGACCTGCTGCGGATCACAGGAATCAGCTTTGATCCACGCTGCATACGCCTCCATCCCCGGCGTCACCTCAGTACACTGGCCTAACGCGCGGAGCACCCCCACTTCCGTGGCCACCTTGACCAAAGGAAATAGATAGAGCACATACTTCTTCTGAAGATCCTGCATAGCCTGCGGAAAAATCCGCTCCTGCTGCGGATACGAACCATCCACAAACACAATCCCCACCACCTGCTGCGGGTACTCCATCACGTACCTGCGCATGTGAATCCCCGTAATGGAGTGGCCCATCAAGATGATCGGTCCGGTAATGTCTGCAGCCTGCAGAAGCCCATGCAACTCCGCAACAATCGCGTTCGAGTCACGCACACCAGGCCGCACCTCGCTCCATCCAAAGCCCGCGCGGTCATACGCACAAACTCGCGTAAGCTTCGACAACTCCGGCTGATTCTTTCCCCAGATCATCGAGTCATTCCCAAGCCCAGCATCCAGCACAATCGTCGGAGAACCAGAGCCAGTGCAGTACATGTGCATCGCGCGTCCATTCACTTGGTACAGCTTCCCAGGCACGCCCGCAATCGCGCGATAGTGCCTCAGTGCCAGCACATTCCAAATCGGGCCAACGCCTGCCAGAACTATGATCAATACAACAAGAGAAACGATCACCCGCACCGTCCAGCGAATAACTCTGGACGTGCGGGTGACTTTCGGCTTGCTCTCTTCAGCCATACCTCTACCTCGATCAAGACCACAACAGCATCATCAGTCCGCACTAAAACTCGATCCGGACGGCTACCTGACCCTGCCGCCCAGGAAGCCTCTGCGAGATCGTACCGAACTGAGCGCCAGTCGATTGCTGTACTTGAATCGCAGCCGGGTTAGCATTGTTGAATAAGTCAAAGAACTCAAAGATTGGCTGAACTTTGAAACGTTCCCCAAACTTGAAGTCCCTGGCGATGCGAAGATCTTGGTTCACGTACATCGGGGACGTGAACTGGTTGCGCCCCGTCTTCAGATCACGTGGTCCGTAGTTGCCATTGCCATCCTGATCCACGGGCGCCACTGCAGAAGCCGTATACCGGAAGCCACTCTGCGCTCGGAACAAACCACTGAATTGAATCTTGAATGGAATCTGTACCATGCCATGCAGTTGCAATGTCTGTCGAAGAGCGAAGTCTGAAGGTCCAGAATCCAGCTTGGGTCCATTCCAGTGAATGCCGGCCTTCGGTACATAGTTCCCATTGCTTGCATAGAACCCTGCGCTGGCGTTGCTCTTGCCGCTGGTCGGGTCCGTCACCAAAGTAGTCGTGCCAACAAAGCTGTCTGTCGGATAGCAGACACCAGTCGGTCCTTGGCCCAACTCTGAGCACAGTGCATCGTCATTCTCTGAGGTGTATTGGTAGCTGCCGCCGGCTGTGAAGTTGTTGCTGTACCGCTTCTCAAAAGACAAAATAGCGGAGTCAAATTTGCCCGAATACCATGGCCCATAGCCATTGACATAGGTTCCGCTAAAGTCGTTCGCTATGCGCGACTCAAACGGAAGGTTGGTTTGGCGGACACCAAGGATGTTCTCGATCGCCTTGTGATACAGATCAAGCGAGACCACAAAGTTCCGCCCCACCTGCCGCTGAATCCCCAACGTGTACGCCCTCGTGAAAGGCGTTGCAAACGAAGGATCAAGCGTAACGGGATAGCTGCCCGCCGGGTTCACCAGGTAAGAGAGCGCGCCATACGGTCCCCAGAACAAATACCCGTTTGGCTTGCCAATAGCTGCCGCGGCATCATTGAGGTAGGTTGTAGGGTCAAGACCAGAAAGATCCTGGACATTTGCGGACGTCACCACGCTCTCCGCCGGAATCGGCGAATGCCCCGCAGCAACAACATTGTTCAAGTGGTCCACACCGTAAATCGGTCCGGTGAAGAAGGGGCAAGTTGCATCGCTGGCGGCCAGTTGTGCGTCCGTCTCCGTCTCCGATAGGCAAAGACCAAACAGCGCCGGTGCAATCGTCGGGACCCCATAGAACAACCGCGGATAAGAGAGCGGTTGAATCGCTTCAAGAGTCGCGCCGCCAAAGGCAGGAATGTCACGCGCCAGGCCGAGCCGGAAGTGATCATAGAACACACCAAAGCTGCCGTGAACAACCGTCTTGGGATTCACTGACCAGGAGAAGCCAACACGAGGAGCGAAGTTTGTCTTGATCTTGAAGCGCGAATCATAGTCCCATCGCAGCCCTGCGCTGATGGTCAGGTTGCTGAATAGCTTGTAGTCGTCCTGCACATACGCGCCACTGTAGTTGTTCCTCAGCTTCACGTCATTGTCCGCAGGAGTCGCTCCACCAATCGTGTAGAGAAGGAAGAAGCCTGAATCGATCGGCCCATACTTCGCATAGTCGTCCAGTGTCGCGAACAATTGGTTCTGTTGCACGTTCTGCTCCACACCATCCACCTGAGTGCGCAGAAAGTCATAGCCGAACTTGAACGTGTTTTTCTTCCAGTTCTTGGTCGTACTGAAGCCTCCATCGCCATACTTCTGCTTCAGGTATCCGCTCGTCGTCAGCGAACCGAACTCAACCTGCCCGAGATCTCCGAAAATCCCGCCGGTGTTGTAACCGCTGAACAGATTAAAGAGCGTATCCGGACCAGCTTGCGGATGTGCCGGACCAACTGCGGAAGGTTCACTGCGATACTGCCCATACAACGCCATGATCCAGGGATTCGATCGATCTCCAAGCAGGATGGAATCCGTTGCGCCAATCATCGTCGCCGTGTTCCCGTAGTTCTTCCGTGTCGAAGGCAGCGACGTAGATGCCGAAAGAGGAAGGAAGTTGTTGATATGAGAGTTTGTGTAGTTGAACTCCTCGTCCAGCTTGTGTCTTCCCACAAGCTCGGTTAGCTTGCCAAAAGCCCTGATTTCGCGCGTGCGCGCAGGTCCGCCATAAGCCGTCTCGCTATCGATTAGGATCTGCGGCGTGCCAGTAGGAATAGTGAAGTTCAGCTGCTCATTCTCATGAATGTTCTCAGCGGACATGAACCAAAAGACTTTATCCTTCTTGATCGGACCACCCATCGCCACGTCATAGTCCCAGCGTAAAAGGTATGGCGTATCCGTCTTCGGAATGTCGCTCGTATCCAGCTTGCTGTTGCGCAGAAATACCGATGCAAGGCCATGAATATTATTCGCGCCAGTCCGCGAGAGAACATTCACTACACCACCAGAGGCGTGGCCAAATTCAGCCTTGTAACCGCTCGTAATCACCTCAAATTCAGAGATGGTATCCATGTTGAACTCTGCGGAAGCTCCGCCAGTCAACTGGTTCGAATTGTTCAATCCGTCAATCAGATAGCCTGTATTGTTGCCGCGCTCTCCCAGCACGGAAATCGCCGTATCCGACCCCGGATCATCCTGGTGGTTGACCGAAACGCCGGGAACCATCTGGAGCAGGTCAAGATACGCACGCCCATTCAGCGGTATATCATGCACCTGCTCCGGCGTAATCGTCATGCCTGTCGCAGGCGTCGACGTATCAATCAGCGGTGCTTCGCCTGAAACCTCAACGTGCTCTGAAGCACTGCCCACCTGCATCGTCACATCGAGCGTAACCGTGCGATCCAGCGTCAACGTCAGGTCCGGAATCACCTGAGTCGCAAAGCCGGTGCTGGTCACCGTCACTCGGTAGCTTCCCGCCGTAAGCGCCGCCAGGTGGTATACGCCGCGTGCGTCCGTAGTCGTGGTTCGTGAAGTGCCCTGTTCCTTTGACAGCACCTCGACCGTCGCACCCGCAATCACCAACTTGCCCGGGTCACTCACCACGCCGGTAATCGTCGACGTAGTCTGTGCCTGCAAGGAACCCGTAAGCGATGCCGCCAGTAACAACCCGGCGATCAAACCATGGAATAGAAGATTGTTCCTCAAAGAACGACAAGTCAGCATGCTGATCATCCGATCCTCCGAATTGTTTGTCTAAGGGTGCGTCCGTTTGAGGCCTGGCTGGATGCGCATGGGGGATGCGGTCTCGAGCGAGGCTTGTGAACTAGAAAAGAAACATATATTGCGAAAGTGCTTCTGGCGCTAGTGTCGGGTGAGAAGCCATCTATGTCAACAGTTTTTTAACAATTGAGGAATATTTGGATTTTCAGTGGCTATCCTGTCTGTGCAAAGAGTCTAAGCGTGCAACAAACGTTGTTGACTCTTGTGCTGTTGCAGCAATCATGGTGCAACCTGCAGTGTGCAGTACAACGGCACAAACTCCGTTACACTCATAAGCAAGCCCGGACGAGAGTTGACAGAACCATTCCCCTGGGTGATGCTGCGGAGACCATGAAAAGCCCTCAGAGTAAGACAACACTCAGCGAAGACCCCACCAGTTGGATCAAGAAGCTCAGCCCGCGAAGGCAGGAGATCATTCGCCAGGTCCTCAAGAATCCTCGCGAATTTGTACTCCTCAGCGTGCGCTCCGCCGCGGAACGCCTCTCCACCGATCCCGCCACCATGGTCCGCATCATTCAGAAGATGGGCTTCGAGAGCTATCGCGCTTTTCAGAATTATCTCCAGGACCTCTCCATTGCCAACGCCACATCACTCGACGGCATGCAGGCCCACAGCGACGGAGATGCTAAGACACCCGACCACCTGCAGGCCATGCTCGAACAGGACTTCAAGAACCTCAACGCCATTCGCAATACGCTCGACGTCAACAAAATCGCACTCGTAGCCAAGCGCATCCACTCCGCCAAGCGCATTCTCGTGGTCGGCGGCGACTTAGCCGCCTCGCTCGTGCATTACGTCGAATACAGCCTTGCCGTCATCGGCCTGCCCGTCTTCATCGGCACCACGCAGGGTACCAGCACCCATCTCTCCCGCGTCTTCGGTAAAGGCGACCTCGTCATCGCCATCAGCTTTCGCCGCGGCCTTCGTCAGACAGTCGAAGCAGTTAAGCGTGCCCATGAAAACGGCGCCTACTGCGTCGGCATCACAGGCACTTATGTCTCGCCCATCGCCCGCTTCACCGACGAGTTTTTCGTCGCCTCTGTCGATAGCGACTCCTTCCTTGACTCCTACGTGGCGCCCGTCGCCCTCGTGAACCTGCTCCTCGTTGCCTGCGCTAACTACGACCGCGAAGCCACCCTCATCCGCCTCCGCGAAGCAGCCAAGGAACAACGCGAAGGCTATCGCTGGTACGAGTTCTCAGCCTAGCTATTCAGTCTCCACAACCGGCAGCTCCACGCTCGATGGATATGCTACTGAGTGATAGACCCTCTGCGTCGCTGGCACATAGTCCTCCGCCTTTGCCTTGAAAATATTTGGTACATACGTCTGCGGATTGCGATCGATGATAGGGAACCACGTGCTCTGAATCTGCACCATGATCTTGTGGCCCTTCTGGAATACATGATCGGTCGTATGCATATCCACCTTGTACTCCACGACCTCACCCGCCTTTAAAGGCTGCGGCTTATCGAATCCATGCAGAAACCGCGCACGATATACCTCGTCAGCAATCATCAGCTGATATCCGCCAATCTCCACCTTGCGCTCCGCCTCGCCACCCTCCGCCGGTATCATGGACACAGCATTTTCGGGCTGCACATCGATCAGCTTCACCACCCAGTCTGCATCGGTACCTGTCGTGGAAGCATAGAAGTGCGCCAGCACGTCCCCCGCCACGCGAACGTCCTTCTCCAGCGGCTCCGTCTCCCACGTCAGCACATCTGGCCGGTGATCCACAAATCGCTGATCCTGCACCAGCCACTTAGGCCATTCCACACCGGGATACGTAGGACTGATAGGTCGCGGCCGATAAGGCACAGGATTCGCCGGATCGGAAACGTATGCGTCATACGCAGCGCTCCCGGCAGCAGGCTTCGTGAATGACAGCGTGCGCCCTGCGCCAAAATAAATAGGCGTAGCCTTGGCACTCTTAGGTGGCCACTCCGGATACTGTTTCCACTCATTCGTCCCCGTCTCAAAGGCCAGCACCTTCGCTGCCGGCGCTGCTCCCTCTCCATGCAGCCAGTACTTGAACCACGGCGCCATCACCTGCGCGCGGAAATACTCACCAGTAGCCGATCCAAATGCAATGTCGCCTAGATGCGATCCCGTTCCACGAAACCATCCGCCATGATTCCACGGCCCAACGACAAGCCAGTTCTTGTCAGCAGCGCCAGCCTTCTGCAGAATGTCGTAAGTCTTCACAGGACCATAAAAGTCTTCCTGGTCCCACCATCCAGCCACATTCTGCACCGGCACAGTCGTCCCACGTAGCCACGTCTCCGTAGCCTGCGCTAACCAATAAGAATCCCGTGATGGATGTTCGACAAAGTCATTCCACGAAGCAATCTTCCCGTGATAATGCTTATCGTTCACATTCGTCAACGGTCCAAGCTTCAGATACCACTCGTACGTATCCGAATAATTGAAAGCGAAGTGGAAGTTACTCTCTTTCTCTGCCTCCACCAGCGCCGAATACTCCATCCCATAACTAAGCCGGAACGCCCCATTGTGATGAAAGTCATCCCCCATGAACATGTCCGCAGGCGAAGCCTGTTCCGAAGCTGCCTTCAACGCCGGATGCGGATTCCGCAACGCCATCACCGTTGTCCATCCGCTATAAGAGATACCCCAGATACCGACCTTCCCATTGTTGTTCGGAACATTCTTCACCAGCCAGTCGATCGTGTCATACGCATCCGTTGACTCATCGAAAGACTTAGGATCACTGTCCTTAGTGGGCGCCCTCTGCATCACGAACGTTCCCTCGGACTTGAATCGTCCGCGAATATTCTGAAACACCAGCACATACCCATCCGCAATCAGCGGCCGGAACGGACTATCCTTGGCGACCAGCCCAGCCTGATTCTCCGGCACCCCATAAGGCGTCCGCGTCAACAGGATCGGCAGCGCCGTCGTCGCCACAACGGGCGTAAAGATCACCGTCTGTAGCTTCAACCCATCCCGCATCGGGATCATCACATCTGTCTCTTTAAACTCATCCGCAGCCTGAGCAGAAGCCACGCCAACAGCGTTGAAAAAGAACAGAGAAAACGCCAGCGCGCCAACTATCTTCCCGTAAGCCTTCATGCGAACTCCTCGTTTACGTCCGTTGTTACTTATCTTCATCCGCAAACTCCACAATCTCATTCTCAGCTGGAATCTCCCCACGAACATCTTTCTTCGCAGTCAGCCATTCGATCTTCGCAGCATTCTCTTCCAGCGTCCCCTTACCCAGCAGCGCATACGCAGAATATGCAAACGGCAGCCCCTCGCCACCCAGCGGAGAACTCCGGTCAATCAAGTGAAAATGCAAATGCGGCTCCGTAGAATTTCCCGAATTCCCTAGCAGCGCCAAGACCTGCCCAACCTTCACATGATCCCCCAGCTTCACCTTCAGCGACCCCGGCTGCAGATGCGCATAGAACGCAAACACCCCGTGGCCAAGATCAAGAATCACATGGTTCCCGCCCACGGTCTCAAGCGTAATCGGCACCGCTCTCGAATCGACCCCAGGCACGTTCTGAGGAATCCCATCCTTCACTTCCGTCACCACGCCGTCGGCCACCGCATGCACTTTTTGCCCATAGCAGAAGTAGTTCTCATTCTTCAGTGCATCGCCGGAGTAAGTCTTGCCTTCCTTGTTGACCTCCACCCAGTCAATCGCAAACCGCTGCGGCACCCGCGCCGCTCCGTCGATCGGAATAATCCCGCGCCGATGCCCCGAAACATTCCCGGGCCCATTCCCAGCCAGCCAATTCGACCCGCGCAGCGGCGACTCGATCACCACCGTCGCCGGCTTCACCGCAATCGGCTGAGCCACAATCCGCAGAGCCGCCTCCGCGCCCTGCTGCTTCAGCGTCAGCGCATGGCGAATCTCCTTCGGCGCAGCCGACCCTTTCGGCAAGTCCACCCAGGCATAAAACACAATCTGCTCACCCGGCCCCACCAATCCCTCGGCCCCCACCGCAGGAGCAGCCGTCTTGGCTCCGGGCGTCTTCGCCGTATGCTTCAGCGCGCCCGTCAGCGCCGTGCCCGATGCATCCAGCAGCACCGCTGCGCCATCCAGCACCTCAATGCGGCTCAACTCCAGCGGCGACGAGCCCATATTCACGATATATAGCTCGTAGCAAAGCGAATCGCGCCCATCCATCTTCACCACAGTCGGCGAGATCGTCGTATACGTCTGCGGGAAGACCATCTTCGCCAGCGTCAGATGATTCAGCGCGTCGCCACTGATCACCGGCCCATCCGCCTGCGCACGAGCTATCCAGCCACCAGCCATCGTCAGCAGCAGGGAAGCACAAATAACCCGCCCTGCAATCGCAGGCAGGTTCAAAGACGCAAGCTTGAATTCACGCTCGGCAATACGCATCGAAGCATTCTCCTTCAGCGATCCATCTGCGCGAAAACACAGGTACCCTGAAAAGCCGCGCCAACCGCTGCCTGTAATGTGGTATCCGCAACATACGTTGCAGTGGGAAAGGTATTCCGTATCAACTGCCATTAATATCGCCGTCGAAATCCGTGATGTCAATCGAATCTTGGGCCAACATGCACGAAAAACGGAGCAGCAGCCAAAATAATCATCGCAACAAACGTTGAATTCCGCTATGCTGCGTCTCATGACGCTCACAAGCCGTGGCATCCTCACCTATCTGCTGCTGGTCATTGCACTCAGTCTCGGCCCTTGGCTCCTCGCCATCCACGCCGGCCACCTCGCCGTTGGTGGAGGCGCCGTCGTCGGTACTCTCATGTGGATGCCAGCCTTGGCCGCCGGACTCACCTGCCGCATCCTCGGCATTGACTTCGGCACACTCGGCTGGCGCTGGCGCCCCGTCCGCTACGAAGCCCTCGCCTACGTCCTGCCCATCCTCTACGCCGCGCCCGTCTACATCGCCTGCTGGCTCTTCATCCCTAACTCCTGCGTCTTCTCAGACTTCGCCACCAGCATGGGCACTTCCTTCGGTTTCCCCGCCTCGCCGCGTACCGTAACCTTCCTGCTTGCCCTGCCCATCTATGCAACGTATGGCGCGATCCGCAGCCTTTCCACAGCCCTCGGCGAAGAGATCGGCTGGCGCGGCTTCCTCCTCCCACGCCTCACCCAGCGTTTCGGCGTTGGTATCGGCGCACTGATAAGCGGCTGCATCTGGGCCACCTGGCACTATCCGCTGCTGCTTGGCGCGGACTACAACTCCGGCACGCCAAAGCCTTACGCCCTCGCCTGTTTCACCCTCATGGTCATCGCAGACGCCTTCATCCTCGCCTGGCTCCGCCTCCGCTCAAAGAGTCTCTGGCCCTGCGCCATGCTCCACGCGACCCACAATCTCTTCGTCCAGGCAATCTTCGACCGCATGACTGTCGACAACGGTAAAGCGCCTTTCCTCACCACAGAATTCGGCTTCGGCATGGTCATCACCGCCGCGATCACTGCGGTGATTCTCTGGCGCGCAGCCAAGCCCGATCCGCCCTCGTCAGAAGAAGCAGCAATCGATGTGGTCTGCAATCCATCGGGAATATGAATCAAAACGAAGCGATCTAGCCAACTCAATCAACTCGTTCGTCATTGGTACTGCGGCGGGTGCGGCCACACATGGCCTGCGTCTAGCTATGTCAAGCCCGGTCAATGCAGAGGCTGTGGAGGCCGTCACTGGGATCTTCCTGCAGGCATCTTCAGAAAGCCCAAAACGCTTCATTTGTTAAGCCCCAACCCGCGCCGATTTGTCCTGCTGCCGAGCATGTATCACCCGATTGAGGGGAGGGAATGCAGTCTTCACAAGCGTAATTCCATCCGTCACAAGGCGACTTCTCGAGACGCACTGTGACGGAAAACCTGCATCCACATAAGAAACGAGAATGCAGCCTCTAGCCATTTGAGCCATATCCGTGAAGGAAGCAGGCAATTGCTTCCTTCACCCTTTGCCGCATCTCCGCCTTCGTCGGAGACGGTCTGGAATTGAGATTGATTTCGAATAGGAACTCCGGGACGACAAGGTCGAAGAACTGGCGTGCGCCGACCTCCGTATTCATCTTGCGCAGAGTTCCCTTCTTGACTTGCTCCGCAAGATAAGCGGCAAGGGCGGCCTGTACCCGTGCCGGGCCTTGCGCGTGAAACGATGCGACCACCTCGGGGAAGCGTCCCTTTTCCATTACCAGGATGCGGTGAAGGGAAAGCATCTCAGGAGCAAGCAGCAAAGACAGACCCAGTTCTCCAAAGGCGGCCAGGGCCTTTTCCGGTGCTTCCTGAGACATGAGAACGGAGGTCAGCTGCCCTTTGAGAAGTTCCGTGTGGCGCAGCAGCACCCTTTGGAAGAGTTCTTCCTTGGTTGGAAAGTGGCGATAAAACGTCTCCGTGGAAGCATGGGCTTGCTTAGCGATCTCCCCCATGCTGGTTGCGTCGAAGCCCTTCTCCATAAAAACCTTGGCTGCTGCGTCGAGCAATCGGTCAAGCAGCAATTCCGTTCGGAGCTCCGTCTTCGACTGTTCCGGCGCTCTCTTCGTGGCCGTTTTCTTCGTCATTCCACTGAACCTATACTTTCCTGCAACTTTCTTCAACAGGATGCGTCTAGCGCAGTATAACCGAAACGAAGGTTTCGTTTCGGTTATACTGTTTTCACGCTGCCAGGGAATCCAGAGCGCCAGAAGAAAATCATTCGGAGATCTCCCTCATGTCTCGATGCCAGATTCGGTTCCTAATAAAACAGACACTCACGGCTGTCTACCTCAATGGCGTTTTCAGCGCCATCGGAGTTTGGCTGGTTTTTCGCCACATGGCGATTGTGCCGCTCTCCGGCAGTCCCAGCCTCATCGTGGACTCGATCTTCCAGACCTTCATCGCAACTCTCATGAGCATATTGCCGCCATCCGTCATGACCTCTCTATGGATGCTCACAAAGCCAGGCCCGGCAACCCTGCAGACGTCGACGATTCGAATTGTTATCCGCGCATTCTTGATTGCACTGGCGGCATGTTTGATGAGTTCCGTGGTTCTGCCATTGGCCCTGCCGAGACTCTTTGCCCCTTCGCTTCCATTTCAAACCCTGCTGCTTCTGAAGTGCCTGTACGGTATGGCGATTGGCCTTGCGGTTACCCCCTTTGCGGTCGCCGCGGTCCTGCGCGGACCCCGTGTGCGTGAAGGCGTCTAGTTTATCGACCGATTCTGACGCAGTGGCGCTGATGGACGCGCATGTGAACTGTTTTTCTCGTCCTTTTGTCCTGATCACAATTTTTCTGCACCTTTCTTCGATACCCTGAGTCTATCTTTTAAGACGAAACGAACGTTTCGTTTCGCACAAGCCATTCTTTGATCCACGAGGCAGACCTTCATGAACGATACGCAACAACGGCCTGGGAACTCAGCAGTGCTTTTGCACACACGCCGATCGCGGGCGAAACGAGCAGTCGGTAAAGTTCCATGCACACCTATCTGGATCGAGCAACCGGATTCAGTCACTCCAACCAACTGGCCTATGCATAGGAGACACATGAGAGCATTAGTTCTTCCGGTCGCATGCGGAGTCTTATCGCTGGCTCTGGGCTCAGCAAGCGCTCTGTCGCAGGACTCGGTCGTAGAGCGAATCCCACAGTCCGATTCTTCGCAAACGGTGCAACTCAGTGAATTCGGAGGTCGGGTAAGGCCAGATGAATTACAAGGTGAGCTGCCCGATGAGCCGCAAGCAACTCCCATGAACTCGGGCGGCCCCGCGCTTCCGCACAGTATGGGACCGCTGCCGCTGTTGCCGCAGACCTTGCATGACAAGTTCGTGGCATATGCCGTAACAACTGCTGGTCCGCGTGCCTTGTTCGGCCCGGCGTTTCCCGCTGCAATCCGCATGGCCAATCCTCCCGACCACTTCCCCGCTGAATGGCGAAAAGGAGCCGCAGCGTTCGGCAGAAATTACGGCGACCAGCTGGCAACGGTTGCCTCCTTCCAGACAGCCCGGTTCGCCGCCGGTGCAGCCCTGCATGAGGATCTTCGCTACCATCCATCCACGAGCACCAACTTCTTCATGCGGACAGGTCATGCTCTTACCTACACCTTCGTCGACCGCTCTGACGCTGGACATGCTCGTCCGGCTCTTGCCAACTTCGCTGGGCTCGCCGCTGGAGGCTACGTGGGTATGTCCTATCTTCCCAGCGGATTCGATGATGTAGCGCACGCTGATCAGCGGATTGTATTTCAATTCTCACGTCTCGCTGGCAGTAACCTCGGCGCGGAGTTTGCCCCGGATATCTTCCGGTTCCTCGCCGAACATCATTTGCCGCGTCCCAAAATCCCAATCCCCGAGTGGTGGGCTAAGCGATAGCGAGCACCTACCCTCTTACCGTTCGAACGGCCTTCCGTTTGTTAGCTGAAATAGGAGCTAAGGAGCAGCATGAGTGATATCGATCCACAACCCTGGGTGCCGAAGCATAATCCATGGCTCATTGCAATCACGGTGAGCATGGCGACGTTCATGGAGGTTCTGGACTCCTCAGTCGCAAACGTCGCTTTACCCCACATCGCGGGTTCGTTTGGCGCAAGCCAGGATGAATCCACATGGGTCCTGACCTCCTACCTCGTCTCCAACGCTGTCATCCTTCCACTTGCCGCTTATCTTTCAACCCTGATGGGACGCAAGCGGTTTTACATGATGTGCGTTGCGCTTTTCGGGATCAGTTCGCTGCTGTGCGGGCTTGCACCAACTCTACCGATGCTATTGTTCGTTCGCGTTCTACAGGGGCTCGGCGGGGGTGGTCTTGGTCCCTCGGAGCAGTCGATCCTTGCCGATACTTTTTCTCCCGCCAAGCGTGGACAAGCCTTTGCACTCTATGGCCTGGCAATCGTCATGGCCCCCACACTCGGGCCAACGATCGGTGGTTGGATAACAGACAACTTCGACTGGCGATGGATCTTTTTCATCAACCTTCCGGTTGTGGTGTTGTCGCTTTATATGACGAACCGGCTCGTCGAAGACACCCCAACCATCAAGCGTGAGGTCAAGGAGGCACAGAGCGGTAATTTTCGCGTTGACTACATCGGCTTCAGTCTTCTCGCTCTTACCTTTGGATGCCTGGAGGTTGTCCTCGATAAGGGACAGGAGGACGATTGGTTTGACTCCACGTTCATCGTTACCTTCCTCACCATATCGGTCGTATCGCTCATCGCGGTCATCTTCTGGGAGTTGCGAATGGCGCGTACACAGCAGAGACCAATCCTCGACCTGGTGCTGTTCAAGAACCGAACCTTCGCACTCTCGGTTGTCATGATGTTCGTGCTCGGGGCCACTCTCTATGGAGTTAATACGCTGCTGCCCCAACTGCTGCAAAACCTGATGCATTACACGGCGGAACAGTCAGGCTTAACCTTATCCTCCGGTGGCCTTGCGACTCTGATCTGTATGCCGCTGGTCGGCTTCCTGATCGGGAAGGTGGATCCTCGCAAACTGATTGCGATCGGCTTCATACTGACCGCTTGCGGTTTGTTTTACATGAGCGGGCTTGACCTTCAAATGAGTATGGGCTACGCCGCCAGGCTTCGTTTCTTCCAATCGCTCGGCATCGGTTTCCTCTTCATCCCTATCAGCACCATGTCCTATGTGGGGGTGGCTCCGGATAAGAACAACGATGTTGCGGGCATGACGAATCTGGCGCGCAATATCGGCGGCTCATGCGGCACGGCAATCTTTACCACCATGCTTGCCCGCCATGAGCAATTGCATCAGAACGTCCTCGTCCGTCATACCACCCGCGGAAACGTGTTCTTCAACAACTACTTGAGCCAATTGATGCAGTCTAAGGGCGAGCATGGCGCCTTGCAGCAGATCTACCAGAGTGTGCAGCAGCAGGCGAGTCTTCTCTCCTACCTGGACATTATCTATTTCTTTGCATTTGCTTGCGCCATCATGATTCCCGTTGCCTTCCTGATGAAGAAGGCACCCACCGGCGGCGGTCAAGTCGTCATGCACTAAGAGAGGCATTTCCATGAACAACACCTATCCTCACGCGGGCCTATCAATCCGTTTGCCCCGCTTGGCATTTCTCTTGCTTGGAGTTACCGTCTGGACACTGACCCTGGCGGTGACGCAGGCGCAGCAGGGGCAGTCGCAAAGCCCGAAAGCGCAGCAGGTTCAACTCTCGGGCCTGCCCCAGGGCAGTAACTCCGCCTCGCTGCAGCAGTCCGCTGCCGCGAGCACGACCTCGAGCGTCAACACCATCAACACTACCGTTCAGGTGCAGGGGGCCTATCAGGGAAGTGTGCCCGGGTCTGTCCCCGGTGATGGACCCATCCCTTTAACCTTTGCAGAAGCAATTCAGCGGGGACTCAAATACAACCTCGGCGCACTGGATTCATCCGCTTCGATGAAGCAGGCCCGCGCACAGCGGTTGAGCGCGTTAAGCCAGATGCTGCCGAACATCTACGCGACGATCTCTGAAACCGGAGCTAAGACCGATCTACAAACGCAGGGCCTGAGCAGCGGGGTATTTCCCGGAGTAGCACTGCCCACGGTAGTTGGTCCCTACCACTACTACAGCGCACAGGCCAATCTCTCGGAGGAGTTCAGCTTCACAGCGCTGCACAACCTGCGCTCCGCCGAGCAAGCACGTCAGGCGGCTGCAATGAACGATCGCGATGCGCGCGAGATGGTCGTTGTAGCAGTGAGCGGCTCTTACCTGCGCGTACTCGCAACGCAGGCCCTGGTCATCTCGCAGGAGGCGCAGGTGAAGTATGCGGACGCATCCTATAAACAGGCGCAAGCGCAGACGGACGCGGGGACCAAGGCACAGATCGACGCCAACCGCAGCCTCGTCGAACTACAGTCACAGCAACAAAGACTTACTTCCGACAAAAGCCAGTTGATCAAAGAACAGATGTCGCTTGCGCGCGTCATCGGCCTGCCTCTGGACCGGCAACTCCTGCTCTCGGAGACGCTTCCTAACTCGGCGCCTGAGGCGCCAACCTCGGACTTCGCCATCAAGCAAGGTTTGGATCATCGCGCCGACCTGCAAGCCGCGGGCCTCCAGATCAAGGCGGCGCTCCAGGCACGAAGCGCCTCCAGGTCGGAGTACCTGCCATCCTTCTCCGTCAATGGAAGCTTTGGCTTGCAGGGTGTGAATCCCGATAAGGGTGCCAACGTCTTTCAGGCGACAGCCACCCTCAATATCCCTATCTGGTCGAGTGGACGCGTACGGTCCGACGTTCAACAGGCAGACGCGGCCGTTGGTCAACGCAAGGCCGAGCTTGAGGACAAGAAAGGCGTTGTCGAACATGACGTACGCACGGCGCTCCTGGATCTTGATGTCGCTCGAGAACAAGTCAAAGTCGCAGAGAGTAATCGCCAACTCGCACTGAGCACACTCAAGCAATCTCAGGATCGATTTGCCGCTGGAGTCACGACTTCAGTGGAAGTTGTGCAATCGCAGGAGAGTCTGGTTTCGGCGGAACTGGACTATATCAACGGACTCTTCTCCCTCAACGTTAGCCGTATCAACCTTGCCCGCGCAATGGGCCAGGCTGAAACCACCGTTCCTAACCTCATTCAGTAACCCCTATCGCAAGGAGAGGACATCTATCATGTCGACGCAAACGGAAGAAATGCCCACGGCAGAAACCAGAGACCAGCAAGAGAACATTACCCATGATCCCAATTCTCCAGTCGATCCGGCTAAGAAGCGAAGGAAGCTTATCGGCATCGCATTGGTCGCAATCGTTCTCGTTGCTGGATGCATCGGCTGGTTCCTGTACTCCACCACCTATGAATCAACCGACGATGCCCAAGTAGACGCTCATCTCAACCCCATTGCCGCTCGAGTGCAAGGAACCGTGACCAACGTGTACGTCGAAGACAATCAGACAGTGCAGGCTGGGCAGCCTTTGGTAGATCTTGATCCGAATGATTCAGCAGTTGCCCTTGCCCAGGCACAGGCCAGCTACGACCAGGCCGTCGCCCAGCTCAATGCGCAGAACCCAAACGTTCCCATCACGCAGGCGACCAACGTCAGCGACATTGCCTCACAGCAAGCCGAGGTGCAGAGTGCGGAAGCTGCACTAAGCGCAGCCAATAGCGACTACGAGAGCGCTATCGCCAAGCTGCGTCAAGCCGAGGCAACCAATCTGAAGAGCCAATCCGATTTGGTCCGCTACAAAGAACTGCTGGAAAAGCAGGAGGTTGCCAACTCCGACTACGACCAGTATGTATCCAACGCACGGTCACAGCAAGCTGCAGTCAATGCGGCCGAAGCCTCTGCCGACTCCTACAAGAAAGTCATTCAGCAACGCGAGGCGCAGCTGGTTCAGCAACGCGCCAAGTACCAGCAAACCACCGCAAATGCTCCCCGCCAAGTCGAGATCAAGCACGCCACTGTTGCCAGCAACGCTGCCGCCGTCGAGGTCGCCAAGGCGCAATTGGACCAGGCCAAGCTGAATCTCGCATACTGCCACGTCGTAGCCCCGGTTGCCGGCATCGTCATGCAGAGGGCCGCGGAAAAGGGCCAGCGCATCTCGGCCGGCACGCAGTTGCTCATGGTCGCCCAGGTGGATTCGCCCTGGATCGTTGCCAACTTCAAGGAAACCCAGCTTCGCAAGATGCATCCCGGACAACGCGTCACCGTGAAAGTAGATGCACTGGACCGCTCATTCGACGGAACAGTCGAAAGCATGGCTGCCTCAACCGGCGACCGAGCCAGCGTATTGCCCGCAGAAAACGCAACAGGCAACTATGTCAAGGTCGTACAGCGCCTTCCCGTACGTATCCGGCTGAACCCCAATCAAGACGGCTTGGACAAGGTTCGTCCTGGCATGTCCGTAGTGCCAACCGTTCACTTCAACTAGGGTCGCCCTTTGTATAGGCCAGTCTTCGTCGCGGGCGAGGAAGCTCGACAGTCATGCAGGGCTCTGCTTCTCTCAAGGTTGGCCCAATAGGATCGAATTCATATCAACGCAACCCATGATCCGAGCGACACGGTGAAGTCGGGAGCAGGAGGGAGAAGCAGAGCCGCGGTTTAGCTCGTGCCTTGCAGACGCACTGGGTAGCACCGGTACATCTCTGTCGGTCCGCAGCAATAAGAGAGACGAGTCAAAGTCTGGGAAGGGAACTGGCTTTTATTCCTTCGTAAGCAAGCGGAACTAGCAAGCCATAGGCGCAAATTTCAACAATACCCATCGACACATGAACTATGATGTCGCCTGCTTCCATCGTAAGACACGAACCCATCAAAGAGACGGAGATCAGACCCGCACAGGAAATGTACGTACGTTGGGAAACAGGCGGTGGTTTCTCGAATTGCGGTCTCCAGTAGGTTGTAAGTGAAGTCGCAAAAGCGACGGTCGCCTCGGGTGATCTGAGACAGGTGGTGTTCATATAAGCATCGATCGAAGGGATGATCAAAATTGGTCTAGAAACTGATTTTATGATGTCGGCGGACTGTGTTCCCTCCGGCTCATCGTGGAAAGCAAAACATCACACATTGCAAGGAACTATTTGGCGCATAGGTCATCTCCGCACGCACTTTTTGCATCCATATCCATATGGTCGCTAAGCAAATGAGATTCTCCGCGGCAAATGTGTTCAAGGTTGGCCGCACGGTCGCTACATAGAAGGGAAGATGAGCCAAATAAAACCAGCTTTGGGCCGAAATAGAGTTGTGATCGAAGAGATCACGCCACAAGTGGACGCGGGGCGCTACCCTGTCTGCCGTGTCATTGGCGATGAAATTGTCGTCACGGCTGCAGTCTTCGCCGACGGCCACGATCATGTACTGGCCCGGGTCTTGTTTCGTCCGACCACGGACAAGAAGTGGCGGTTCGCTCCGATGATCGCATCTTCCAATGACATGTTTACGGGTTCATTCACCGTCGACTCGTTGGGTCGCTGGGAATTCACCGTCCTTGGATGGGTCGATCATTTCGATACTTGGACGAGCGACCTAAAGAAACGGCTAGAGGCCCAGCCTGATCCTGAGCATCCTGATCCAAATGCCATCCCTCAGGATATTCCGCTCGCCTTCCGAACGGGTGCTTTGCTGGTCCAGCAAGCCTCTAAGCGGGCTCGGGGGGCTGATGCAAGAAGACTCGCTGAACTGGCGAAGAGTCTCCTCCAGGCTGCAGAGGCAAAAGCCTCGCATTATGATTACCCACTGACGGACGAGCTTCACGATCTAGTTGCCCGGTATCCGGATCTTACCCTTGCGACTCGTTACGAGCCGGAGATCCCGCTTCGCGTGGACCGTGACCGCGCTCGCTATTCATCTTGGTACGAGCTTTTTCCGCGGTCCGCGTCGCCGATCCCCGGGCAGCACGGCAAATTCTCAGATGTAGAGATGCAGTTGCCTGAGATCGCGGCGATGGGGTTTGATGTGTTGTACTTTCCGCCGATACATCCCATTGGCAAGGAGTTTCGCAAAGGACCAAACAACTCGACGACGGCGCAACCAGGCGATCACGGCAGCCCTTGGGCAATCGGTGACAAGTCTGTAGCTTCGTCCAAGAACAAGGACGATAACGGCGGACACAAATCAATTCATCCCGAGCTTGGAACGTACGAGGATTTTGACAGGTTGGTGTCGGCAACGAAAAAGCGTGGGCTTGAGATAGCGTTGGATATAGCCTTTCAGTGTTCCCCCGATCACCCTTGGGTGACGGAACACCCGACATGGTTTGTCAACCGCCCTGATGGAAGCATTCAATATGCTGAAAATCCCCCCAAAAAGTATCAGGACATCTATCCATTGAACTTCGAGTCGCCAGACTGGCGGGCACTCTGGGATGAGCTTTACTCAGTCTTCGAGTTCTGGATCAAGCGGGATATTCACATCTTCCGAGTGGATAATCCTCACACGAAGGCTCTCCCTTTCTGGGAGTGGTGTTTGGGTAAGCTGCATGATCATTACCCTGATACCATCTTTCTCGCCGAAGCGTTCACGCGTCCACACGTGATGTATTCGCTGGCGAAAGCCGGGTTCACCCAGTCATACACCTACTTCACATGGCGGACGGGAAAAACTGAGCTTGAAGAATACCTCGAGGAGATCACCAAACCGCCGGTCAGTGATTTTTTCCAGCCTAACTTTTGGCCAAATACGCCAGATATCCTGCACAAATCCCTGCAGGAGGGTGGCCGCGTTGCGTTCATGCAGCGGCTCATTCTCGCCAGCACGATGACAGCAAATTATGGCATCTACGGACCTGCATTTGAACTGGGAGAGAACGCGCCAGCCAAGCCACCCGCGGGCAAGACTCATTCAGAGGAGTACCTGGACAGCGAGAAGTATCAGATCAGGCAACGAGATCGAAACGCACCCGGATCCCTTGTACCGGTGATTGCTTCGCTCAATCGAATCCGTCGCGAAAATGCGGCGCTGCATGCGAACCTGTCGCTGCACTTTCACACAGCGCAGAACGAAAAAATCATTTGCTATTCGAAGTCGACGGCCAGCCTTAACAACGTGATTTTGGTTGCGCTTAACCTCGACCCATTCAATGAGCAGGGTAGTTGGATTGAACTTGATCTCAAGGAGCTTGGATTAGCCTGCGATCAGGATTTCACCGTAGAAGATCTACTTACGGGATCGCAGTACCGTTGGCGCAGCGAATGGAACTATGTGGCGTTAAAGCCAGACATTCAGCCTGCGCACATATTTCGCGTCATCCGCGACACGCAGGTAGACTGAGCAGTGTGGCATGACAGAAGTAACCCAAGAAGCCTGGAGATGACGATTGAAGAAGCTCGCAAGTGCAACCGATCCACTCTGGTATAAAGACGCGATCATCTATGAGCTGCACGTCAGAGCCTTTGCTGACTCCAACGGCGACGGAATCGGTGACTTCCCCGGCTTGCTTACAAAGCTCGATTATCTCCAGGATTTGGGCGTAACCTGCATTTGGCTTCTACCTTTCTTCCCTTCTCCACTCAGGGATGATGGGTACGATATTGCAAACTATGTAGACGTCAACCCATCCTATGGAACACTGAGTGACTTCAAAGCCTTTCTCGATGCTGCTCACCAGCGAAATATGCAGGTGATGATCGAACTAGTGATCAACCATACAAGCGATCAACACCCCTGGTTCAAGGCAGCGCGTGCGTCGGTTCCCGGCTCCGCCGCTCGAGAGATGTATGTGTGGTCGGATTCGGATCAGCTTTATAAAGACGCTCGCATCATCTTCACCGACACGGAGAAATCCAATTGGACATGGGACGAGACAGCGAAAGCCTACTACTGGCATCGATTCTTTTCGCATCAGCCCGACCTGAACTTTGACAATCCAGTCGTCATTGAAGAAGTGTTAAAGGCGATGCGCTTCTGGCTGGACATGGGAGTGGACGCACTTCGTATGGATGCCATTCCCTACCTTGTCGAGAGGGATGGCACCTCTTGCGAAAATCTCCCAGAAACACATGCGGCGATCAAAGCAATCCGCGCTGCGATTGATGACGGCTATGCGAATCGCCTCGTGCTGGCTGAGGCGAACCAGTGGCCAGCCGATGTACGTCCATACTTTGGCGATGGCGACGAATGTCACATGGCATTTCACTTTCCGCTGATGCCGCGAATCTACATGGCGCTCAGGCAGGAAGACCGGCTGCCAATCACCGACATCATGGCGCAGACTCCGGCAATTCCGGACAACTGCCAGTGGGGGTTGTTTCTCCGCAACCATGACGAACTCACGCTTGAGATGGTCACCGACGATGAGCGCGACTACATGTACTTCGCATACTCTGCAGACCCGCGGATGCGCATCAATGTCGGGATCAGACGGCGGCTCGCGCCCTTGGTAGACAACAACCGCAGGCGCATTGAGCTCTTGAATTCGTTGCTGCTGAGTTTTCCTGGAACGCCGATCATGTACTACGGCGATGAACTTGGAATGGGTGACAACATTTATCTGGGCGATCGCAACGGTGTGCGAACGCCGATGCAGTGGAACTCGGACCGCAATGCCGGCTTCTCCAAGTGCGACCCTGCCCGCCTTTATTTTCCTGTCGTGATGGATCCTATCTACGGCTACCAGGTCGTCAACGTAGAAGCTCAGCTCAGTGATCAATCCAGCCTCCTGCACTGGACTCGGAACATGATCGCCTTGCGCAAGCTTTTTCAGGTCTTCGGACGTGGAACGCTCAAGTTCCTCAACCCAACCAATCGTAAGATACTGGCTTATCTGCGAGATCTTGATCGTGGCGATGGCACGCACGAGACAGTGCTGTGTGTTGCTAATCTGAGCCGCTTTGCGCAACCTGTTTCGCTTGATCTTGCAGACTACCGGAGCCTGGAGCCAGTTGAAATGCTGGGATATGTTTCTTTCCCCACCATCACCGATGCTCCTTACCCGTTGACACTCGCACCCTATTCCTTCCTGTGGCTTGAGTTGCAGCCCGCCAGCTCAAAGCCGGAAGCTGTTGCTGAATTGGTGCCGAATGCCATGTCGGGAATGACTGAGCATGAGCCGATCATCGGACTGGATCTGAGTACCTCCGCATGGGCCGGCCTGCTGGGTCAAGGACAAGCCGCTTTTGATGCCGCGATGCAGCCATGGCTACGTAAGCAGCGATGGTTCGGGGCAAAATCTCGCACCATCCAGGCGATGCGCGTGCTGAATTGGGTTGAACTTCCGGTTGACCTTCTTGTCTTTGATAGCCACGATGGCTCTGAGCTCACTCCACATGAGCGCACGTCCATCGAAACTCCGAAGCCAGCGCTCGTTTTTATCGAGCTTCGGTATACCGAAGGAGATGTCGATACGTATCAAGTGCCCCTCGCCGTCAGCACGGGCGAGGATGCTGACAACATTGCATCCGTCTATCCTGATCACGTCATTGCAGCGTTGTCTTCTGGAGCCGTGCTGCACGACGCTACGATTCTCGACAATGTCCGCCGCAGCCTTTTGTCCCTCATCGAGAGTAATGCAGTATTGCCTCTTGAAGCAGGAGTGGCCGATCGCAACGATGTTAGCTCTTCAATGACTCTGCCGAACCTCCCCGCTCCACTCGATGCGCAGCCGGGGCAGGCAGCTCCGGAAGTACGCAGCGGGGGGGCGGTCGTACAGTCGAATGCGAATATCATTCCGCGGGAGACCCAGACTGCAGGCGGCACAATAGTCTTTCCAAAAGCTGCGGAATCAAGTCAGTTGGAGTGTGTGTCTTCGAGCGCGTTCACAGATCGCGATGTGGCTAGCCGCCTCGCATCGCGAGTAGGTTCTGCCGAACAATCGAACACGTCATTGCTGTACGGGCAAGAGCTGATCCTCAAGCTCTTCCGCAGACTTCAGCCCGGCGAAAATCCTGATGTGGAGATCGGCCGTTTCCTCACTGAAGTAGCGCACTATCCGCACATTGCTCCTTTGCTCGGAGATATCTCAATCATCCCCGTCAACGGACAAAAAACCACCATCGCCATGCTGCAGGGAATAGTCGCCAATGAAGGTGATGGCTGGCAGTGGTTCCTGGATCAACTCGGGGAATATTTCGCAAGCGTCGCAGAACTCGCCGCGCCACGTGAGACGCACACGACCAGCTTCTTCGAAGAACGAGCATTGCCGCACGAAGTTAGAGACTTAGCGGCCGTTGCGCTTGAAGCTGCCGCCTTGCTAGGCAGGCGCACAGCCGAATTGCATCTTGCATTAGCTACATCCACCGACGATCCTGCATTCGCAGCAGAGGCGTTGACCAGCGTTGATCTTGCAACCGATGCTCGGCGCATCGATGCGCAAATAAACTCGACACTCGAGGCGCTGAGGGTGAAGCTCTCGACTTTGAAGGAGCTGACTGCAGACGATGCTGCACTTCTCCTGTCACAACGCATTAACCTCTTCGCTCGCGCACATTCCATCGTCTCTTCAGCGCCAGCAGGTCAGCGAATTCGTATTCATGGTGACTACCATCTCGGCCAGATACTCCGCACTCCGGCGACAAACGGCGAAGCTGGAGATTTTGTTTTGCTCGACTTCGAGGGCGAGCCGGCTCGGCCACTCATCGAGCGCCGGCAAAAACAATCACCGTTAAAAGACGTAGCCGGAATGCTACGATCGTTTTCGTATGTGGCTTACACCGGACTGGATCAATTCCTGACCGGCCGCGACGTCACACAAACTTCTGAAATTGAACGCCTCTCCGGCTGGGCAAAGCTGTGGGAGAACTCGGCATCTTCCGAATTTCTGAGGGGCTATCGAGACGCAATCCGTGTGAATCCATCCTTGCTTCCATCGCCGCAACAATCGCAGTCGCTGCTTGCGGCTTACCTGTTGGAGAAGGCGCTTTATGAGTTGCTTTATGAGCTCAACAATCGGCCTGCATGGCTCCGTATTCCGCTTACCGGCATCCTTGCTTTATAGAGGCAGTCGAAACAAAGCGATTCGCTGAATCAATGATTGGTTTCAGCTTTGATTTCAAGAAATAAACCGGTGAGAAAGTAACCATGACGACAGCAAATCCAATTCCGGACCTTACCCCTCCCGCCGGCGATGTCGCGAATGACCTCTTGGTTGTGGTTGCTTCAATGCAGCCGGAGCAATTCGAATATTTGCTCAGCCGGTTAGCGGACTCTTTTCCTGCAGAGACGACTCTGATCGTTTCACCAGACGTTCCTGCGCCGGAGTATGAGACGCCCTTTCGAATCGCATCCGCCGCCGCAACAAAAGCTTCATGGACCCTGACGGCCTCGGACTTCGTCGGTGCACATCAAGTTGCACAGAAACATCAAGCAAAAAAAATCCTGATGCTAGGACCGGAGGCGGCTTCACTCACCTCTACAGCCCTGCAAGATCTGGGCAACAGCATCACCTCCTCAGTCGATCTTGCGATTCCGCATTATGATTTGCCTCCCCGCGCAGGGTTAGTCAACTCGGCGATTCTCTATCCTTTGACTCGAGCTTTGTTTGCGCAACGAGCACGCTTCCCGCTCGCCGTGGATCTTGGACTGTCTATCCGCATGGCTGAGCGACTTGCTACTGCCGCACAAAGATTCACCGCGTTGAACCAAGGCGAAGCGTTGATCTGGCCTATCAATGAGGCCTCAGTCGTAGGATTCAACATCGCAGAAGTAGAGGTTGGTACGCGTGCGTTGCCACAGCCTGCTGAGGCGGATATCAACGCCATTCTCGCGCTTGTAACGGGATCCCTATTTTCGGATATCGATGCCAAAGCAGCGTATTGGCAGCGCGCTCGACCGTTGCCAGCAATGCGCAATCTGATCGCGCAGCCGTGGACGACAGAACCAGCAGAAATCGCTCCAATGCTGGATGCGTTCAGGCTCGCGTACACAAATTTGCGGGAGATCTGGTCGCTGGTTCTACCACCCAATTCTCTGCTCGGGTTAAAACGATTGTCGATAACAGATGCGTCAACGTTTCGAATGCCCGATAGCCTGTGGGCCAGAATCGTCTACGACTTCATGTTGGCCTACAGAATGCGGACGATCAATCGCGGCCATTTGTTGGGTGCTTTAATTCCGCTCTATCTGGCGTGGGTAGCAAGCCACATCAACATCACCGCTTCGGGCACCGACTCTGAGCGTCACATCGAAGAAGTGGCAACTGCCTTTCAAACAGATAAGCCCTACTTAGTTGCTAGGTGGCGTTGGCCCGATCGTTTCAATCCTTGATCGCTGGAATCAACCCACCCAAGGATGAACTACTTTCAACACAGCAAGTAAGTCGATTCAAGGAGTAAATCCTATGCTATCCATGTTGGCTACGATGATTCAGACGGATGTATCTGCGGTTCCCCAGCCGGCTTATGTCGAGCACACTTCGATGTGGCATCACATGTCGGATGCGCTTTTTCAATCGATGTATCGTGTACTGTCCCTTTTCATCGCGATCCTGCCTGGCATCCTGGCTTTCTTCGTCGCTCTGGGTCTGTTCACGGTAGTTGGCATGTTGCTCTCTGCGCTATTGCGAAAAGGTTTGTCAGCTGCAAAGTTCGACGATCGCATTACACGGGATCGAGTTACAACTGACTGGGCTCCATCCAGTTCTCCCAGTGCCTTGATTGCACGCGCGTCGTTCTGGGCGTGCATCTTGCTGGGGCTGGTGATAGGCGTGTCGGCTTTCGATGCCAGCTACGCGACGGGAACAACACCGCCCGTCTCGCTGCTGCCCTCTCTGACGCATGCGGTTGGAGCAATCCTGCTTCTTGTTGCAGGCAACATCATTGCCAGGTTCCTGGCGCGGACAGTGCTGATCGGAGCGGTGAACGCGCATGTGCAGTATGCTCGATTTTTGTCCCTGGGCGTCAAATGGCTTGTGCTGGTGTTAACGGCCGCTATGGTGCTCGACCACTTGCAGATCGGTGGCAATGTTGTTGAGTTGGCATTCGGAATTTTGTTCGGTGGCATCGTACTGACGCTTGCACTGGCGGTAGGACTTGGCTCTCGTGAATTAGTAAGCCGATCCCTGGAAGCGAAGTCGGAACGGTCAAACGAGCAAAATGTCGTCAATCCCACGCATCCGTCCAGCACATCAACCGATCAATTTCGACATTTCTAAAGGGAGCTGACGTACGAGACACTCCTCTTGACGCAGTCTATGTCGTCGGGATAGGTGTGCGTTACGGTTCTCAGGGAGTTCATTTGGGTTTTCCTTCTTCGTCCCTTTCCGAGCTAGATTGACCATACTCAATCACCCGAGCAATGGGACTCTCAAGCTGCGGCTCTAAAGCTTGACCGCCAAGGGGCCCGATGCGAAGCATAAAATGTCGAATCTGGCAGGTTTCTGCCGCGACTCTTTATCTGTTGCTGATCGCTGGATGCCGTAAGAGTGCGCTACCCACACCGCCTCCCCTAGCCGTCGATACGGTAGCCGCAATTGTTCGAACCGTGCCCGTCACAGGCAGCTGGGTGGCAACGCTAGACGGTATGGTCAATGCCCAAATCCAGCCTCAAGTGGGTGGCTATGTCATTCGCCAGGACTATAAAGAGGGCACGGTAGTCCGAAAAGGACAAGTGCTCTTTGAGATCGATCCGCGTCCGTGGCAAGCCATCCAGGATCAGGACAGTGCTTCGCTGGCACAGGCGAAGGCGCAATACAAATTGGCAACCGTCAACGTCGTTCGCGACACACCTCTCGTGCAGGCGCAAGCATACGCACAAAGTTCTCTGGATACAGAGCTCGGAACACAAGAGGCTGACAAGGCTTTGGTGGAGAGTGCTGAGGCAACGCTGGAGTCCGCGAAGCTCAATGTGGGATTTACCAAGGTAAGATCGCTCATTGATGGTGTCGCGGGCCAAGCCGCAATCCAGGTCGGAAATCTTGTATCCACCACCTCGCAATTGGTTGAAGTCTCTCAGCTCAATCCAATCAAGGTTTACTTTTTCGTCAGCGAGCAAGAGTATATGTCACTCTCGGCCCGCGCTCGTGGCATGGGTAAAACCGACTTGCTGAGCACTGGCGATACTCTGCCCCTGACCTTGACCTTGGCAAACAACCAGAAGCACTCGAAGACAGGGCATGTGATCTCGGTTGATCGCGCTGTCACCACACAGACTGGAAGTATTCGGATCGCTGCCAGTTTTCCCAATCCTGGCAATGTGCTCCGGCCAAGTCAGTTCGGAACGGTTTCGGCTCAAACGGACGTGCTGAACGATGCCATCCTCATTCCGCAGCGGGCCGTGAACGAGTTGCAAGGGCTGTACCAGGTCGTGGTGGTGGGTGCGGACGACATCGCCCATCTACGGACGGTCACACTGGGCCCTTCGATTGGGACAGACTCGGTCATCTTGACCGGTTTACAGGGTGGAGATCAGGTTGTCACAGAGGGTGTGGACAAGATTAAAGAAGGTACGAAGGTAGCGCCGCATCTTGCCGCTTCATCGGCTCAGCCCGCAGCGCAATCACAGGCCCCGAAACTTGAGGGGAAGTAACAATGTCCAAGTTTTTTATCGGACGGCCCATCGTTTCCATCGTTATCGCGATCCTAATGCTGATGGGTGGTATCGTCAGCATTTTGAGCCTGCCAACAGCGCAGTTTCCGAACATCGTCCCGCCAGAAATTATTGTGAAGGCCACCTATCCGGGTGCCGATGCGAAGACACTGGAGCAATCCGTTATTACGCCGATTGAACAGCAGGTGAATGGCGTGGACAACATGAACTATATGTACTCCACAAGCGCCAGCAATGGATCTGCCCAGCTAACGGTGGACTTCGATGTGAAGACCAATCCCGATGACGACCAGATTCTGACCCAACTACGCGTTTCTCAGGCGCAAAGTCAGTTGCCCAGTCAGGTTCAGCTTGGCGGCGTTACTGTCCAGAAGTCGCTTTCGTCACCGTTCATGCTGCTTTCGCTTTCGTCGCCCAAAGCGACCTACGACTCAACCTTTCTGGCGAACTACGCATACATCAACATGGTGGACCAACTGGGCCGCGTGAAAGGTGTCGCCCAGGTACAGGTCTTTGGGGCTGGACAGTACGCGCTGCGAATCTGGCTGAAGCCAGATCAGATGGCGAAGCTCGGGATCACGGTCACACAGATTACAAATGCGCTCTCAGTGCAAAATAACGTCAACCCGGCGGGCCAGATTAATGGTGAGCCTGTCCCCGGAAATCAGGATTTTACTTATAACGTATTGACGCAAAGCCGTCTGGTCAGCGTCGAAGAGTTCGGCGATATCATTCTGGTCTCGAACACAACCGGTTCCGTGCTTCATTTGAGGGACGTTGCGCGCATCGAGTTGGGTTCGCAGACCTACAACCTTTCCGGTCGTTTCAATGGCAAACCCTCAGCCGTCATGGCAATTTATCAGCTTCCTGGATCGAATGCAGTGCAATGCGCGAAGGATGTTCGTGCAGCGCTAGGATTGCTCTCAACCGAATTTCCTTCCGACATGGAAGCTAATGTGGCATTGGACACCACTGCGGCCGTCAACGCTGGCATTCACGACATTCTGACCACTCTGGTGATCGCACTGGTGCTTGTGATCCTTGTGGTCTACATCTTTCTTCAAAGCTGGCGCGCAACTTTCATTCCCCTGCTGGCTGTTCCGGTTGCACTCATTGCCACGTTTATGGTGTTCCCCGTGTTGGGATTCTCCATCAATACGCTTTCTTTGCTGGGTTTGGTTCTTGCGATTGGGCTTGTTGTGGATGACGCAATCATTGTCGTGGAGGTGGTTACGCGGCTGATTGAAGAGGGAATGACCCCACGCGATGCTGCCATCAAGGGCATGGAAGAGGTTTCCAGCCCCGTCATCGCGATCGCACTGATACTGTCTGCGGTGTTTGTGCCGACTGCGTTCATTCCAGGAATCACCGGTCGCCTGTATCAGCAGTTTTCGATCACGATTGCGATTTCGGTCATCTTCTCTGCCTTCAATGCGCTTACGCTTAGCCCTGCTTTGTGCGCGATGCTGCTGAAGCCAAAGTCCGAGAGCAAGAAAAAGTCGCTTCGGACGCGTTTTTTTGAAGGCTTCAATCGTGTCTTTGGGCGCGTGACGGACAAATACATCAGCACATCTGGCTGGCTGGTAAGGAAGTCTGGAGTCGCTTTCGTAGTGCTGCTGTGCATCTCCGTATTGGTGCTTTATCTTGGCATCCGACTACCCGGAGGATTCCTGCCGACGGAAGATCAGGGCTATGTCTTTGTTGGGCTTTCGCTTCCTCAAAGCTCCTCGTTGAAGCGGACGTCAGACGCCGCAAAGGATGTCGAGAACGCACTGATGAAGGTTCCCGGCATCGATAGCGTCACCTCAGTCATCGGTTTCAGTCTGTTGAGCGGTACTCAGAGCACCTATAACGCTTTCTTCTTTGTCAGCCTGAAGGACTGGAGCAAACGCAAGTCGCACGATGAGCAGTTTGCAGCTGTGCAGAGCAATCTGACGCAAGCTCTTGGAGGAATCAAGCAAGGGATCGCATTCTCGTTTCCTCCGCCGGCGATTCCCGGGGTTGGCAGCTCGGGCGGCGTTTCGATGGTGCTGGAAGATAGAACCGGCAAGAACAACCCTGCTTTTCTAACGCAAAATGTTGACAAATTTCTGGCGGCTGCGGGCAAACGTCCAGAGATTGCGGCTGTGATCCCGACCTATTACCCAAGCGTTCCGCAGATTCACGTCGAGGTGAACAAGGAAAAAGTATCGCAGCAACAGGTGACCTTGAGCGATGTCTACACGACGCTTGGCGCGTTTCTGGGTGGAGACCTGGTGAACTACTTCAACCGATTCGGCCGGCAATGGCAGACCTACGTCGAAGCCGATGGAGAGTATCGACAAGACATCAAGAGTATCGACAAGACATCAAGAGTATCGATCAACTCTACGTGCAGTCTGCCAACGGCAGCCGCGTACCGTTGAGTTCGCTCGTAACGGTGACTCGAACTACTGGGCCGGAGTTCACGACACGTTTCAATGAATACTCGGCAGCAACCCTGACCATTAACGGCGCTCCCGGCTTCAGCTCGGGCCAGGTGATGACCGCACTCGAACAGGTGTTCAGGCAATCCATGCCGCAGGGTATGGGCTATGACTATGAAGGCCTGAGCTATCAGGAACATCAGGCAGACCTGGGAACGCCAGCGTGGGTGGTCTACGCCATCTCGATCTTCCTGTGTTTCCTGATACTGGCTGCTCAGTATGAGAGCTGGTCGCTGCCGTTCGGTGTTCTGCTCAGCACGCCGGTGGCTATCTTTGGAGGCTACCTTGCGCTCACACTCCGGCATCTGGAGAACGACGTTTATGCACAGATTGGACTGGTGATGCTTATCGGGCTCGCCGCCAAGAACGCCATCTTGATCGTGGAGTTTGCAAAAGGAAAGTACGAAGAAGGTGAGAGCATCTATGACGCGACGCTGGCGGGGGCCAAGCTGCGTTTTCGCCCTATCCTGATGACGGCATTTGCGTTCATCTTTGGCTGCATACCGCTGTGGTTTGCCAGCGGTGCCGGAGGCGTTTCGCGTGAGATTCTGGGGACGATTGTGATCGGTGGAATGACCGCCGCAACCCTCATCGCAGTCTTGCTCGTTCCGGTCACATACTCATTTTCGGAACGGATTTCACAGCGATTCGGCCCAACCCGGAGTGCGAGTCTCGATGAAAAGCACTCTCCTGACGAACCACCGCCCGTTGTGCCACCCACTGGCAATCCACCCACAGCCGCTCCGTTACCGGAGGTCGCATGAAACGGATTGCACTTTCCCTTGCAGGCCTTGGCGCCATCATTTTGGTCGTGGGGTGCAGGATGGGCCCAAATTACAAACGCCCTGTCATTGCGAACAACCCTGCCTCATTTCGTGGAATCACGGCCCCCGATATTCAGCAGGCACCGGGAGTTACGCCTCTGGGAGCACAGAAATGGAATACAGTCTTCACCGACCCCGTACTCCAGGAACTCATCGCCGAAGCGATAAAGAACAATTACGACGTGAAGATCGCTGCTGACCGTGTGCTTGAGCAGCAAGCTCAGTTAGGCATAACGAGAGCTGCGCAATTCCCGACGCTCAGCCTTGGGGGAACGTTCACCGCGAGCGGCGGCAACAACACGAACGGCAGCAGCAGCACGAGCAATAGCGGCACCAGCAGCAGTTCGACAACGGGGAACCATCAGTATGGTGGGATCACCGCCTCGGCCGCATGGAACCTCGACTTCTGGGGCCTATACCGGCGACAGACAGAAGCCCAACGCGCCTACCTCCGTGCCACCGTCTGGGCTCAGCAGACGACCTACAGCACTCTCGTAGAGGATGTGGCCACCGACTACTACGAACTCCGTACCCTTGATGCAGAGCTGGAAATTACCAGGCAGACACAGGATGCACGCCAGCGTTCCCTTGACCTGACAAAGACTCTACAACGAGGTGGGAACGATACCCTCGCCGATGTAAAGCAAGCTGAGGAATTGCTTTACGCAGCGGAAGCCAATATTCCTTACTATGAACGCCAGATCGAACAGCAGGAAAACGAGTTGGCACTCCTGCTCGGTCGCAATCCGGGAACGGTGAAACGGGGCTGGCCTATTGCCGATACACCGCATCCAGTAGCGGTCCCCGTCGGATTGCCGTCAGAGTTGCTGGAGCGTAGGCCAGACATTCGTCACGCCGAAGAGCTACTCGTACAAGCCAATGCCAACATCGGCGCAGCGAAGGCTCAGTTGTTCCCACAATTCTCACTCTCGGGAGAGGGCGGTACATCCAGCAGTCAGCTCAAAGCTCTCTTGGATTCAAAGAACTTTTACTATGAAGCCTACAGCAGTGTCAGCCAGCAGATCTTCGACGGCGGCAAGCTGCGGAACAATCTGCGCTACTACAGAGCGCAGGATCAGGAATATATCGACACCTATCAGCAGACCATAGCGGGAGCGCTGCGTGATGTCTCGAATGCCTTGATCGCCTATACCAAGACCAGGGAATATCGAGACAAGCAAATGGCACAGGTAGCATCCGCAGCAGAAGCAGTTCGGCTTGCGGACATACTGCACAAAGGTGGATCGACAAGCTATCTACAGGTACTCACCAGTGAAGCAACCCTCTACGACGCTCAACTCTCCTTAGTTACAGCTCAGCAGCAAGAAGCTCTCTCGTTGGTGACGCTCTACAACGTCCTTGGGGGCGGATGGTGAGAAGGCAATGTTCGCCGCTAGCTCGATGGATGCTTCATCGCCGATGTGCTCGTCGAGCAGGATGTCAATCTGGAAACGTGCATTGGCCTGTTCTCGCAGACTGAGAATGCCTGGGCGGCTTGCTTCCGAGAAGCCGACTTATCGTTACCGCCCGGGGTCTCGCTGTAAAGCCTCGCCTTCTCCATTTTGACCATCAAATGTCGATCACAACAATTGCCGGACGACGGTTGCGTTCCAACTTCGCCCGGCATTGTTCTTCCAGTGCTACGGAATGGTGATCGTTACCTTGCCGATCTGCTGATTAGAAGCGAGGTAGTCGTAAGCTTCCCTGAACTGTTCCAATGGAAATGTCCTGGCGATAGTCGTTTTGAAGCGGCCATCTTCCAGGCGCTCACGTACATAGTTGCACGCCTGCTCAAGCACAGGTGGCAGGGACGTGATCTCGTGGAGCGTATAGCCCTGCACACGGAGTGCTTTCTGCAGAGAGAGCATCAGTGGAAAGGGTGTCGGCTGGAGCGAGAGCGCTCCGTATTCGAAGATCGTCCCGCCCTGAGCCGTGACCTCCGCAAGCTTATCGACAAACGGACCGGCGACAGGGTCGAATACGATTCTTGCCCCGTTGCCGCCAGTGATTTCGTCCATACGGGCCTTGAGGTCTTCTTCCTCGGTCACAATGACGTGATCGGCGCCCAGCGCCAGCAAAGCATCTCGCTTATCGCTGTGCCGCGTCGTGGCAATGGCAGTACCGCCCTCTGCCTTGACTATCTGGATAGCAGCAATCCCTACGCTGCTGGAAGCCGCGGTGATCAGAACAAAGTCGCCTTGGGTCACCTTGCCGTGCCACACGATCGCCCCATACGCGGTGAGATACTGCATCCAGATCGAGGCCCCTTCCGCCGCGGAGAGCTTTTCGGGGTACCTGGCAAGCCGGCTAACAGGGACAACTGCTTCCTCTCCCAGGGATCCATAGGTGTTCATCGAGAACCCAGGGACTGTCGAGAAGCGCTGCCCAACGATCGATGCGTCCCCATACGGCCCTACGTCCGTCACGATACCAGCAACTTCATACCCTATCCGGGAAGGCAACTTCGCCGTCTCCAGATAATAGCCGCCAAGATACATCAGCTCAGCGCGATTCAGGCCCATGGCCTCTACTCTAAGCTTGACTTCGCCCTCCGCTGGCTCGCGGACTGCAATTTCTTCGAGCTTAAGTTCTTCTGGACCGCCGGTCTTGTAAAACAGCACTGCCTTCGACATTATGTGTCTCCTCTACCAGGTTAGATGGATTAGGAAGGACAACGATGCCAACCCTCTGAGCTCACAAAACAAGCAGGCCTCCGTCGCGGCTGGCCCGCGCACAGTCGGCATCGGTCTTGTCTCTTGCCACGCTCACTACCCATAAACACCCTTCTCGTCATCTGCGATCTGGCGGAGTGCATAATCGCCGAGACACTCATGAATATCCCGGAGACCTGTCGAGATGTGCCCGAGAAGTCGGATTATCGGAAACTACGATTCGAAACGTCCGAAAACGCCACTTTTCCGGTGTCCAGTGAGCGAATCGCCTCCGACAGCTTGCTACGCTGGGGAATGCCCGTACAGCCGTCACTTGGTGATCGAGTTCGTCTCAGCGGAGGCTACGATGTGCAGCCGCGTTGGCTTCGGGATGGATCGGCTTACCCTCAGCGCTGAGAGCCACTCATCCGATCGGAAAATCCCTCCGACGTATCGCATTCTTAGCAACGCAACCTATGATCCGAACGTGTGCAGTTCGGCACCTTGGCACACGAGCTGGCTCACCTGTTCTTGGGGCATCTCGGGGGCGATCGCTACCTGAAGATTGCTGACCGCTCGACGCTTTTCCATCGGGAGCGGGAAGGTGGAGGCGGAGTCAGTGGCGTACCTCGTCTGCCGTCGAGCCTGCGTTGAAATCGAATCGGAATCGTACTTGGTGGGCTATCTGAACGACAGCAGCGAAATGGAGCAGCTGGATGTCAATGCTGTCATGCGGGCCGCTGGACAGGTCGAGGGAAACCTCGAGTTGCTGAGCGCTCCAGGGTTGACTAGCAAGGGCTGTTTCTCCTCGGTTGTCATTTCCGTCGCCATATGGGCTTGCCCTCCCACGCACTCGACTCTTCGTGAGCGTAGACCTGATGCGCTCCGTCCAAGTGAGTAGGGGCAAGGAAGCGCTGCAAGCGGCTTGTGGGGGCCGCCAGGCGTTCGATTCTGGCCTGCCTCCGCTAAGCCCTTCGGGCTTCGCTCCAGCTCGTCAACTGTATAACTAACCCCTCTCAGCGGTATATGCACAGACGGCCAAACATCGGGTCAATGCAAATCGTGTCGTTGACTCGGCATTGATTGTTCTCCGCTAAATCTTCAATCGTAGGCGCAAAAAATCCCTCCCTCCGCGGAACGGAGAGAGGGCAGTTGAAACTTAGCTGTAATGATTTATTCGCCGTCGTCGTCCTTGTCGCCGGCTGGCGCCTTGCGGTTCTTAAAGTCGCTCGCGGGGCGGACCTTTGCCTCGCCAGGATAGGGCCGGATGAATCCGGTGGCTTCATACCAGTTGAGGTGATTGACGGTGTCTGAATCTTCCGATTCAGGCAGTGTGTGCTTACCGGCGAAAACCTGGGCTTTCTTCTTCATCCAGCCTACGCGCAAAGCCTTTACGGCAGGGCTCTCGTTTTTGTTCAACGACGCTGTCGTGGTGACGCCCTGATCCAGTGGAATGATGTTGGGCACATGGGACCAAGGTTTGAAGTTTTCCGCTGGGGGCTGATCGATGAAGATGGTCTTCATCGGCGAGGCCACGAGGTCGAACTGGTTCATCGGCTTCAGACCTAGAATCTGTTCGATGGTACGCGTCATGTTTACCTGGGTATAGTAGGTTGACTCCACGACTCCGTCCTGACGGACGTAGGGGCTGATCACATATCCCGGTTGCCAAATCCTTGTAAGAAAGCTGTGAATCAATATCTGCTAAACGCGCCGCGGTCTTACTGCCGACACACCGGAGACTAGAAGCATCTGCTGGACAGCGGCGTGACAGGAACATTACATTTTTGTCATCTAGCCCACGGGCCTCCGGGCGGATCCATTGGCACTGGGCCGATTGATTGAAGCCGAACCAAATTCGGTCCCGTTATTAACAAACCTGTTGGCTGTTTGTAACAAACCACAAGCAAAGGATGCCGTAGATTGCCTAGCTGTAGTGGTTGTGCGCGAAAAGTGAGATTCCTGCACTCGCCGTGCCCGATTGTCAGTTCCTCCTATCCCCCAATCTCAGTCGCTTCATAGCCGTTTTAGTATTGAGCTCAGTATGCAAAAATCCCTCCCATTTCTCTCTCCTCTCAAATTCGTACTCTCCATAACACTGTTCTTCCCTTTTGCAATCGCGGGGTTCGCTCAAGTGGATCGCAGCTCATTGACCGGCACCGTGACTGATTCGACGGGTGGGTTGCTGGGACAAACGCACATCGCTGTCGTCGACAACGCCACTCAACTGCGGCGTGAAACGGTTTCGCACCAGGATGGACGATATGCAATTCCTGAACTTCCTGTCGGCAGATACACCATCACTTTCGATCATTCTGGCTTCAAAACGCTGACCTTCGTTGACGTGGAGCAGGTGATCGGCCGGACGCGTACACTCAACGCGACGTTACTGGTCTCAGGCGGTAACGAGCGCATAGAAGTCTCTGCCAGTTCGAAGTTGATCGACGGCAGCACCAGCGCGGTGACAGGCTTAATTGAGAGAACACAAGCTGACGAACTACCGCTGAATGGCCGCAACTGGGCGGCGCTCACAGCCTACGTTCCCGGCGCCATCGACACCGGCGGCAGCAATCAGCGGTCGATCCGGTTCGCTGGGCGCGGCCTCGACGACAGCAACTTCACCTATGACGGAGTGGATGCCACCAACATTGTGGGCCAGACGCAACGCACCTGGGCGCGTCTCTCCATTCCGCTCGACGCGATCGCGGAGTTCCGCGTCGATTCACAACTCGCAACCGCCGAGGAAGGCGCGACAGGCGGTGCTCAATTAGCCGTCACTTCGCTATCGGGTACGAACCACTTTCACGGACGCCTTTTTGAGTACCTGCGCAACGACTATTTTGACGCTCCCGAACCTCTCTGGGCATCGAACGGCGAATTGCAACAGCCTCTTCGTTTGAATCAGTTCGGCGGATCGCTGGGCGGACCGATTGTGCATGACAAGACCTTCTTTTACCTCACCTCTGAAGCCTACCGGCAGGTCTGGGGCTACCCGGTGAGCGGGGACGTACCGAGCGACGCTTTCAAAGCAACGGTTCCAAGCTCATCTCCGGTCTACGCGATCATCAACTCCTACCCCGGAGCAGGCCCGAGAACCAGTCTGATGCCCTACACGCCGGCCAATGACCCTGGTGATCCGAACTACCTAGACTATGACCTGCTGACCTGCTCATGCACACAAGTCGTCAACGAGAACTCGGCGATGCTACGGCTCGACCAACATTTCTCAGCGAGGACCACCGCTTTCATGCGCTTCAATTACGACCGGTCGGTCAACACGCAGCCGCTTTCTGCCTCCGCGACAGACTTGCAGCAGAGGGTAACCACGCCGGTCAATGGAACCCTTGAGTTGCTACACGTCTTTAATTCCAGCCTGGTCAATGAAGCCAAGTTTGGATTCAATCGGTCGACATCGAACACCTACAACTCAAGCAAAACAGGAACTATTTATCAGATTGCAGTTTCCACCGGACCCGGGCCGGGATTTGGCACGCAGAACTACGACTACAACAGCATCTATGTGGGCAACACCTTTTCGTACATCGACAATCTGACGTGGGTAAGAGGCAGACAAACCATCAAAGCGGGAGTCGAAGTCCGCCACATCCAACTGAATCAGAACTATGGGGAGCACGGCACGGTCACGTTCTCCAGCCTGCAGGCTCTTGCAGCGAACAAGGTGGCGAAAGCAAGCCTCTCCGGTGCTCTCCCTGTCAACGATTTGCGCAAGAACTGGATCGTCGGCTACGTCCAGGACGAGTTCAAGTTACAGTCCAACATTACTATGAATCTTGGCGTGCGGTACACCGTGTTTCAGATCTTCAATGAGGCTCACGGCAAAGCCAACCCATTCGATTTCGATACCTGCGGTCCTAAGGGTTTTTGTGGCGTCGGTGCAAGCTTCGGCCAGCAAAACTACGGCGACATAGATCCAAGGGTAGGGCTGGTCTGGTCGCCAATGGGAGTCGGCAAAACCGTCGTTCGCACCGGATTCGGCATCTACCACGAAGACGGCCAACTAGATGATCAGAATCTGCCCGCGAAAAACGAGATCCCATCTTACTCAGTCAAGAATGTCACCTACCCCGTTGACCCATACTTCACCGGCCCAGGAAAAATCTCGCCCAACGCCGAACAACGGGATCGTAAGGATACTTACGTTGAGCAGTGGGATCTTTCCGTGCAGCGCGAATTGCCTGCGAACTTCGTGACCACCATCTCCTACCTGGGAAGCCACGGCGTTCATCTGCTCGATACAAACGTCGTCAATCTGATCGATCCGACTACCGGCTTGGCGCCCTACCCGAACTTTGCCCCGGCTATCGCCTGGCGTGGCTCAATCGGCGCGAGCTCCTACAACAGCCTCGCCGTTTCGATGCGAAGGCCGTTCGCAAACGGGCTGCTGGTGGCGGCCAACTACGCCTATGCGCACGAGCTCGACAATGGCTCTAACGGAAGCGGAGACGGTGACGAGCTATCGCCGCAGAATGCACTTTGTCCCGCCTGCGATTGGGCCAGCGGTGCCTGGGACGCTCGGCATGTGGTCAACGGGAATGTGGTCTATGAGCTTCCCTTTGGCATTGGCAAGCCGATGCTGCACGATCGCGGGATTGCCAGCGCCATCGTGGGCAACTGGCAACTGACCACAACGGCGCTGGCGCGCACCGGCTTTCCCGTCAACGTGCTTTTGCCAAGCAGCTACGTTGCGCCCGATGGAAACTCTGGCACGCAACGTCCTGACCTGGTGCCGGGCGTCTCGCTTACACCGCCCGGCGGAAGGACGGTCGCACAGTGGATTAATCCCGCGGCCTTCGCTCTTCCAGCCGGAGAGTTCGGCGACGCGCCTCGTAACCTGGTTCGCGGTCCCGGCACGTGGCAGATAGATTTGGGCGCGGCCAAAACGTTCGTTTTCAAAGAACGCGCGCAGTTGGAGTTCCGCTCGGAGTTCTATAACATCTTCAATCATCCGCAGTTAGGCCAGCCGCAATCCACCTTCAATCCCGCTAAGCCCGCAGGCTTCGGCAGCATCATCAATACGGTAAACCTGAACACGGCCATCATCTCCCCAATAACCCCTGTCGGCTCAGGAACGCCACGTGAAATGCAGTTCGCCCTGCGTCTGCAGTTCTAGCGCAGCTCAGCTCCAGGAACAAGCACCCGAGGCATTCCATGATGAGAAGACGATCGTTTTTGAGTATGGCTCCGATATTGCTTCTAGCTCCGGCCGAACTTTGGCCGCAGCCGGACCCGGACTTCTCTGGCACGTGGAAGCTAAGCGGCGAGCGCTGCACGCCGAAGCGGTCAAGCAACACCACGTTGCGCATCGATCACAACGATCCTCACCTGACCGTGGAGACCACCATCGTTCGCATCACTGGCGAGGCGCGGCACGCAGTGCAGCACTACACCACCGACGGCAAAGTCTCCGTGCCTTGGCGGAAACATCCAAGGGTAGAGTAGCTGCAATCAATGCCGCTTTCGCGAATATAGAGATAAACCTTTTCATAACATCCTCCCGTCGAGCGGCCTTCGGCGGCTTCGCCTGACAACGCGAACTTACTGCGACCCTCAGGGCCGCCTCAACAAGAACTGGATCAGCGCGGAAATTCGTTCGATGATCGCGTGGCGTGAAGGAGTCCGCTCGAAACTCTGACGCTGCCTGTGTCACTTTGCCTGTTATCGAAAGGTCGAGTTTCATTGGAGCGAGCGTCTCCGACGCTTACCCATCTGGCTCACGCGCTCATCGGTCGATAAGACGCGCTCATTGTGAAAGAGTGGCGCAGGCCGTCTCTGACTCTGGATCATCGATTTGCTTGGCAGAGACACAAGGTGCCAAGCCTCAAGGAGTCGAACGATGAATCGCAGACAGTTCCTAAAGACCGGCGGAGTGTTGACGGCTGTCGCTGCAACTGGAGGTTCCTGGTACACCTACGATCATGGCGTCTTTAGCACAGCTAGAGGCGAGGCTTTTCGCGCGTGGGAGCATTGGCAGGCAGGAAACGGCCAGCAAACCTTACCGCTCGTCAGGGCAGCAATTCTTGCCGCGAGTCCGCACAATACGCAACCTTGGCGGTTTGAACTCACGGACTCCTCGGTCGCGCTCCACATGGACCGTAGCCGCAACGTAGGGAACCTGGATCCGTACCTTCGAGAGGAGTACCTCGGGATGGGTTGTGCGCTGGAAAATCTGATGCTGGCTGCGCCAGCTTGCGGCTATTCTGCGTCTGCGATCCTCGCGTACGGTAGCCTGACCGGCCGGCTCCCGAAACAAACTCTGGAACCTGTCGCTCGTGTCGTGGTTCAACCGGGCCCTCGCGAAGAGAGCGACCTCTATCGTGCCATTCCGCGCAGACACACCAACCGCAGTCCATACGATCCTGTACGACCCTTGCCTCCCGACTTCCTCGACGCATTGTCGCAGTTGCCAGGGGCCGACGATCCAGTCAAGATCTTCCTTTTCACGGAGAGTGGGCAACGAGAGAACATCGCGGGTGTGAGTTCCATAGCGAACGAGGTCCTTTACTCCGACGTAGATGTTGAAGCTGCGAGCGAACGTTGGATTCGGCTGCAGTGGAAACAGGTTCAAGTGCTGCGCGACGGACTCACCATTGATGCCTTTGGCCTGCCTCCACTCACGGCAGCGATTCTAAAGACGTTACCGATGCCGATCCTTCGCCCCCTCGTTGCAAGGGGACAAAAGTCGGGCTACAAGGAGAGAATGTTGACCGCTACGCACTGCGCGCACAGATCAATCCCCATTTTCTTTTCAACTCGCTGAACACAATCGCAGACCTCGTCGTTACCAGTCCGGCGGATGCGGAAAGAATGACGCTCCGCCTCGCGAGTGTCTTCCGTCATGTTCTTCGTCAAAGCGACCGTCAACTCATAAGCCTGCGCGAAGAATTCGAGTTTCTGAGGAACTATGCCCTGATTGAACAGGAGCGGTTCGGAAAGCGGCTTAGCGTGAACTTTATGCTCGCTCCTGAGGCTGCGGACGCAGTGATCCCGACGCTGCTGCTCCAGCCGCTTCTAGAAAACTCGGTCAAGCATGGCATCTCTCCAAAGCAGAACGGCGGTCGGGTAGATGTCCGTGCACATCGAGTGCATGATGCCATCGAGATCCAAATCGAAGATGACGGCGTTGGCTACCATCCCGGTCTAAGCCAAACCGGGTCCCGCTTTCCTGGCCAGGAGGAATCGAGCGGTGTGGGCCTGAAGAATACGGAGGCTCGCTTGAGAACAACCTATGGAGATCAGGCCTCGATTCAGGTTGACTCCGCCTCACCCGCCGGATGCAGAGTGTCAATCGTCATCCCAGCCAACGGAGGCTTTGCATGCGCTGTCTAATCGTCGATGACGAGACATCATCGCGTTCCCGGTTAAAGAGGCTGCTGAAATGCCATGACGACTTAGCGATCATCGGCGAAGCCGAGGATGGAGCTGCGGGTCTGGAGGCGATACTTCAGCAATCACCCGACCTCGTATTTCTGGATATTGAGATGCCGCAGTTGAATGGCATCCAGATGTTGAGAGCCTTGCCAGAAAGCAGTCCAATCCCACTGGTCATCTTCATCACGGGATACGACGAACACGCGCTTGCAGCATTCGAGGCGAATGCTCTCGCTTACCTGCTGAAACCGGTCGAAGAGGAACGTCTGTCATCTGCGCTTGATCGCGCACGTCTTCTCCTGACTAACGCGCGGGATAGGCAAACGGACGCGGACAATCTGCGGGATGTCGTTACCAGGCGACGCGCCCCGATGGACCGTATCGTAGGCAAGAAGCGTGATCGCTTCTATTTGCTTCGCCCCGATGAAATCGTGTTTTTCTCTGCGGAAGATGGGCTGGTCAAGGCTCACAGCCTGAAGGAGTCTTATACGGTAGACCTTCCGCTCAACGACCTGGAGAGCGACCTTTCGTCTCGCCAGTTCTTCCGCGCGAACCGTGCGGCTCTCATCAATCTCAACCGGATTCGCGAGATTCAGCCCTACTTTAGGAGCAGCTACATCATTCGGATGGCCGACGCTGAAAGTACCCAATTGCAGGTAAGCGAGCGGCAGGCCAAGCAACTCCGCTCCAGAGTTCCCGGATTATAAGGATCCTCAGTCCCCCGAATTGCATCCTCACGCGGCCCCGAACTCAACTTCTTTCGGGAGTAGCTATCGATCAAGTAGGCGGATCTGTGGAGGTGCGGAGAATCGGAGATCGGAGGAACCCAAAGAGTTGGAAGAGACGAGGCGAAAGCCATGACACAGATCGTGACACAAGCCTGAAAGGATTGAATACGGCGTGGCCTGTAAGTTATTGAAAATATTGGTCGGGGAGAGAGGATTCGAACCTCCGACCCCCTGCTCCCGAAGCAGGTGCTCTACCAGGCTGAGCCACTCCCCGAACATTATCAACTAGCTGCGTACCCAATCTGCCTGGCCTGGTCAAACATAGTCGAACAGCAGCAGGAACGCACTTCTGTAAGTGTACCAGAGAAGCCGCCTTTCTCTGAACCCTGCCCCTCTCGCGTCTCATCGATAATGAAACGATGACGTCGCGTGATCAGCTCGATCTCTCCGCCCACCACGTCCTCGACGGCGGCATGGCCTCCGAGCTGGAATTCCTCGGCTCCGACATCAGTGGCCCGCTCTGGTCCGCCCACGTCCTCGAGGCAGAGCCGGAGAAAATCCTCGCCGTCCATCGCGCTTACCTCGAAGCCGGGGCGGACATCCTGCTCACCGCCAGCTACCAGGTCTCCCACAAAGGCTACGCTGAGTTCGGTCTTGACCCAGCCCTTGCCGATGCCGCGCTCCTTCGCTCCGTCGAGATTGCAAAGCAGGCCAGAACCGAAGCCAGTGCCGAATTCGCCGACCGCAACATCCTCATCGCCGCCTCGCTCGGCCCCTACGGAGCAGCGCTGCACAACGGCGCCGAATACCACGGCAATTACGACTGCACGCACGCCGAACTGGTCGCATTCCACCGCTCCCGCATCGCCGTCCTCGTACAGAGCGAAGCAGACCTGCTCGCCTTCGAAACCCTGCCGTCGCTTCAAGAAGCCCGCGCCATCGGCGAAGCCCTTGAACCCTGGCCCAACATAGCCGCCTGGTTCTGCTTCAACGCCCCCGACAACCGCGCGCCGCAGTTGCAGGTGGCCCACGGCGAACTCCTCCGCGACTGCGCCACCGTCGCCGCCAGTTTTCCGCAGACGGTCGCCATCGGCCTTAACTGCACCCAGCCCCGCTGGCTCCCCATCCTGATTCCGGAACTCAAGGCGGCCAGCGACAAGCCAATCGTCCTCTACCCCAACTCCGGCGAAGGCTGGGACGCAGAAAACCGCTGCTGGATCGAGCAGCCCGATGCCTGCAGCACCAATCCCGCAGAGACCTTCGCCGAGCAGTCGAAGCAGTGGTTCGCCGCCGGAGCGCAGATCGTCGGCGGTTGCTGCCGGACGCGTCCAGCGCACATTCAAGCCGTCGCGGAAGCACTTCGTTAAGCATCAAAGGATGCGATACACGGTTAAGAGGGGGGAGGGGGTATTTATTCCCCATCATCCTTCCGTAAACCATTGATAGAAATAGAGCTAAGGAATGGTTGCCAGCTCGAATCTGTGCACGTTTGACGCACTTTTGTGCACGCAACAGTTACTGGTACGTTCAGTTCGAGGGGTGCATCTGCGGCTGATTGGTTGACGTGTCTCCATTATGCGCTTTTCGGGCATAATTCAACGCAATTCGGCTGTGGAAAAATCGTCTTAAACTTTCACCGGCGTGGACAGCAACTGCTTGGCAATCGTCATCAATTGCATATTCGAAGTGCCCTCGTAAATCTTTCCGATCTTGGCATCACGGAAGTATTTTTCTGCCGGGTAATCGCGCACATAACCGTTGCCCCCAAAGACTTCGACGCACTGGCTGGCCACGCGCTCGGCTACCTGCGAAACGTAGTACTTCACCATCGCCGCCTCGGTCACATAGGCCAGGCCCGCATCCTTGCGCCGGGCTGCGTTATAGACCATCAGCCGCGCCGCCTCGATCTCGGTCGCCATCTCCGCCAGGGTGAACTGCACCGCCTGAAACTCGGCGATCGGCTTGCCGAACTGTTTGCGCTGCTGCGCGTACCGAGCCGCGTGGTTCCACGCTCCCTGGGCGAGGCCGAGCATCTGCGCGCCAATGCCGATGCGCCCCTCGTTCAGCACTTCAATCGCGTACTTGTATCCCTTGCCTTCTTCGCCAAAAAGACTCGCAGCCGGAATCTCGCAATCCTCAAAGATCACCTCGCAGGTCGACGAGGCGCGAATCCCCAGCTTGTCCTCCTTGCGCCCGACCGTGAGCCCCTTCGTCCCGGCAGGGACCAGAAAGCCGGTAATGCCGCGATACCCAGCCTCAGGGTTGAGATTGGCGAAGACCAGAAACAGCCCAGCCTCGCGCGCATTGCTGATCCACAGCTTGCGCCCATTCAGCTTGTACCCGGCCCCGGTCTTCGTGGCGCGCGTCTCCATGGCAAACGCATCCGACCCCGACCCCGCCTCACTCAGCGCATACGAACAGACCACGCCTTCAGCCATCTTCGGCAGCCACTCCTGCTGCTGCGCCTCACTGCCCCAGCGCCGGATGGAGTTGACGCACAGCGTATTCTGAATATCGATGACCAGAGCGACCGCCGCATCCACAGCGGAGATCGCCTCGACGGCCAGGATCGCGTCAAAGAAGCTGCCGCCCGCCCCGCCCAGCTCTTCCGGAATCTCAATGCCCATCAGCCCCAGCTCAGCCATCTTGGCGATCAGCCCCGGAGCATACTTCTGCTCCTCATCCATCGAGCGCACCAGCGGCGAAATCACCTCCGCCGCAAACCGCCGCACCGTGGCCTGAAATAGCCGCTCATCCTCACTCAACTCGGTCAACGAACGCATCGCCGCATCCTGCTTCAACACTGACAAAATCACCCTCCAGCGAAACTCGCAAAACAGCCTGGAAAACAGCTAAGGCTACCAGAGCGAACAGCCCGAATGCCAGCGCAGCACTGAGTAGACAATGGCCTATTTTGAAATTGTCGACAGGCAGGCGGGTCTCGCGGTCAACGTTATTCCCATAAGCCGACTTCCCATTTCTAAGTCGGCCTCGATGAGTGCCTCGGCAATTTCGCACTCGTTCAGCCGCTGCCCGAGACGTGCCCTAGACTTGCTCGCCGAGAATCAGGGGCACATAGCTTCGGACATCTTCCAGCAATTCCTCGCGAGTGATACCAACCTTGGCGCGAAGCTGCACACCCTGCAACAAGTCAACGAGTAAACGGCCTCGCACCTTAGCTGACGGGGTCCGAGTCAGCCGCCCCACCTTTATCTCCTGCTCGAAACGTTTCGCGAAAATATCAGCGGATGCCGTTAAACCCTTCGCGAGCCAGGAACGAATCTCCGTCACCCGATCCGAGTGTCCCAGCGCGGCGGCGGCCAACATGCAGCCGCTGCGAGCGTCGCCGGTAGCGGTGTTGACGGTAGCCTCGCAGAAGGTGGTCACGGCCTTGTGGATATCCGGCTCCGCCTGAAACGCTGCTATTTTCGGAGCCCCATAGATCAGCGCATAGCGCTCAACCGCCCTGAGCAGCAGAGTGGACTTGTCGCCGAAGGCCCGGTATAGCGCGGGTTTGGTGACGTTCACGGCGCGCGCGATCCGCTCCACGTCGACTCCTTCAAATCCATGCTCCCAAAACATCTCAACTGCGCGGTCGAGTGCTTCGTCGGGGATAAAGCCTTTTGGACGTCCCGGGGAACGCTTTGCAATATTAGTTACCATCGCGTACGAAACTCCTTGCATTGCATCTATGATTATCGTACTCTCGCGTATGTAACGCTGCAAGAAGCATAACGACAGGACTCGACAGGAGCAGGTTCAAACATTCGATTGCTCTCGTCAACGGTGCCACCTCCAGGGTCGGTCACGCCACAGCCCGCTTGCCCGCCGCCGAGCCGCGCTGAGCGGCCATCAACTGACTGTCGGATTGCTCCATTCCCCCAAGTAACTAACAACCCAAGAAGGAGAGACAAATGATCGAAAGTATCTTGATAACCGGAGCAAATGCTGGGCTCGGGAAAGAGACTGCCCGACAGTTCGCATTAAAACAAGAAACAAAAAAGGTAATTCTTCTTTGCAGAAATCGTGCGAGAGCAGAAGCAGCAAAAAAAGACCTAGAGGAGCAGACGGGGAGAAAGATTTTTTCAATTGTTATTGGAAATGTTGCAGATGCAGATTCCGTAAGAAAAGCCGTAGAGGAGATAAAGGAACCGATTGATTCGGTCGTTCTAAATGCAGGTGGCGTCATCGGGAAAAAGGCCGCGAACTCTACGCCTTCCGGCATGAATCAATTAGCTGCTACGAATATTTTAGGCAACGTGGTCCTCGTGGATGAGTTGATCCAACGGGACAAGTTAAGGAAGGCAGTTCTGGCAGTCAGTGCCGAAGCTGTTCCAGGCGTAAAGATGCTCGGAGTAAAGCGAGTTTCAATGAGCACTTCATCTGTCGATGAGTTTGCTGCTGTTCTTGATGGGTCATATTTCGGCAAGAAGTTCGTGGCATTGAATGCATACTCATATGTCAAGTATGCAGAAACCATGTGGGCGTTATCCATGGCCAGAAAGTACCCCAAGCTCAAGTTTGTTGCTGTGAGCCCAGGGAATACGAAAGGAACTCAGGCGGCAGACAGTCTTCCATCCCCAATGCGATTCATGCTGAACTATGTGATGATGCCTATCGTCTTCCCTTTGATGGGCGAAATGGTGCATACGCTGGACGTGGGAGCAAAACGCTTTGTAGATGCCATTTCGGATGACCGGTATAAAAGCGGCGTATTTTATGCCAGCAAAGAGGGTAAGTTGTCCGGCGACATGGTGGACCAGAGCACCTTCTTTACCGATTTGCAAAACACATCATTTCAAGATAACGCCCATGAGGCAATTCATCGTTTCACACATTAGGCGCTCGGATCCGAAGCCTTCGGACAATCCTGCGTCTCGGGCCAAAGGAAGCTGACGGGCGCGACTTAGGCACAGCGCCTAGTGTTCTCGACTGTCGACTTTAGGGCGATGTACGCATTGAGCACTCGCTCAACGGGTGTGGACGGGGTTAGTACCGAGAAACGCGCTTCTCGTCACTCAAACTCCTATCTGTCGTCCAGAGTTCGAAACGATCGATTCATTCTGACCCACTACCGTGAATTGTCAGAGATAGCTCAGCCCCCAGTCGCCGCCGCGCCTTCACCTGACCGAACCATCGGCAGGGCAGGTGCAGGGAGGGCGAGAATTACGGCCATCCACAACGCATCCACGACCGGGAGCTTATATCGCCAGTTCTCCGGAGGCTCAGAGTACTCATATCTATCACAATTTCAATCTGCTGAAGCCTGTCTCGCAGCCTGCTTCCTGCTCCGTGAAACAATGGGGATGAAAGCAAGTAGCCAGCAGTAAGGATAAAAATGTTCAAACCCCTCTCGCTCGCAGGCCTCGCCCTGCTCCTTTTCGCGCCCGTTGCATACTCCCAGCGCCTGCCGCAGACCGTGAAGCCCGAGCACTACGACCTGCGCCTCACGCCGGACCTCAAGGCCGCGACATTCACCGGCAAAGAGTCCATCGATGTTGCGCTCACCGCGCCGTCCGCAACCATCACGCTGAACTCCGCCGAGATCAAGTTCCAGAGCGTGACCACCACAGTGGATGGCAAGACCGTCACGGCCAAGGTCACAACCGACGAAGAGAAGCAGCAGGCCACCTTCGACTTTGGCCAGCAGTTGCCCGCCGGAAAGCTCAAGCTGAAGATCGACTACACCGGTATCCTCAACAACGAGCTGCGCGGCTTCTATCTCTCGAAGACAGCCAAGCGCAACTACGCCGTCACGCAGTTTGAATCGACGGATGCACGCCGCGCATTCCCCAGCTTTGATGAGCCTGCCTTCAAGTCCACCTTCTCCGTCACGCTGGTCGTCGACAAGAACGATACAGCCATCTCGAATACGAATATCGTTCATGATGCTGCGCAGCAAGGCGCCAAGCACGCCATCACCTTCGCGCCCACGCCGAAGATGTCCACCTATCTGCTGGCTTTCCTCGTAGGCGATTTCAAGTGCCTCAACGGCTCCAGCGACGGTACGCCGATCCGTGTTTGCGCTACGCCGGATCAGGTGCAGTATGGTGCGTTCGCTCTGAAAGCAACTGAATTTACGCTGCACTACTACAACACTTACTTCGGCATTAAGTATCCGATGCCTAAGCTCGACATGATTGCGCTGCCTGACTTCGAAGCCGGCGCCATGGAGAACTTTGGCGCCATCACGTACCGCGAGACTGACCTGCTGCTCGACTCCACGCATGCCTCGGTTGGTGCGCAGCGCAACGTCGCGCTCGTCGTAGCGCATGAGATGGCGCACCAGTGGTTTGGCGACATGGTGACCATGCAGTGGTGGGACAACATCTGGCTCAACGAAGGCTTTGCTACATGGATGGAGAACAAGCCCGTCGAAGCCTGGAAGCCTGAATGGAACATCCCGCAGGAGGTAGCGCTCGGCAATCAGGAGACGCTCGATCTTGATGCCGAGAAGACCACCCGCACCATTCGCGCCAAGGCCGATACACCCGATGAAATCAACGAGATGTTCGATGGCATCAGCTACGGTAAGGCCGGCGCTGTGCTGCTCATGGTGGAGCATTATCTCGGCAAGGAGACCTTCCGCCAGGGCGTGCATAACTATCTCGCTGCGCACCTGTTCGGCAATGCAACAGCGGAAGACTTCTGGTCCGCACAAACCGCGACAAGCCATAAGCCTATCGACAAGATTATGGATAGCTTTGTCTCGCAGCCCGGCGAGCCACTGCTTGTTCTTGACGCGGCCAATGGTGCCAATGTGTCGGTTGCACAGCGCCGGTTCTTCCTGAACGCGAATAACAAGCCGGACGTGGCGGAAGTGTGGACTGTCCCCGTCTGCTTCAAGCTCGGCGCGCAGGCTAATTGCGAAATACTCTCCGCCGCCCAGCAAACGCTGCCAGCCTCGGCCTCGACGTTCGTCTTCGCCAACGCATCGGGCAAAGGCTATTACCGCACCAGCTATCCGGCTGATATGTTCCGCGCCATCCTGCCGCATGTTGAGAGCGGCCTCACCGCTGAAGAGCGCATCAGCCTGCTCGGCGATCAATGGGCTCTTACCCGAGCTGATAGCGCTACGGTTACGTCGTATCTGGACCTGATCTCAACCGTGAAGAGTGACCCAACTCCCGAAGTGATCCAGGCAGTGACGGACAGCCTGCGCACCATCGACAACCGCATCGCCGCTACACCGGAAGAGCGTAAACAACTTGCAGCGTGGATCGCGCGCGAATTCGGTCCGGCGTTGAAGGCCACCGGTGAACCGCAAGCCTCGGACACCCCGGCAAAGAGGGAACTGCGCGCGAATCTGCTGACGTTGGTTGCAGGTCTCGGCAACGATCCTGCAGCTATCGCGCAGGCCAAAGCCATCACAGACCGCGGCCTGGCGGACAGTGCCAGCGTCGATCAGACTCTCTTCACAGTAGCCATCAACATTGCCGCAGCGAACGGCGATGCCTTGCTCTTTGACAAGCTGCAGAAGCTCAGTCTCGACGCGCCCAACCCACAGCAGCGCGGCCTCGGCTTGCGTGGTCTCGAACACTTCACTGACCCTGCGCTGGAAACGCGTGCGCTCGAATTTGCTGTGTCAGGACAGGTGCGCAATCAGGATGTGGCAGGGTTCCTATCGGTCGAATTGCGCAACATTGAAACGCGGGAGCTTGCATGGAAGTTCATGCAGCAGAACTGGGAGAAAGTTGCGGCTCAGCTCACCACTTCGAGCGGCGCCTACATCGTTGGATCAACCGGCAGCTTCTGCAGCGCGGATAAGCGGGATGAGGTCTCCGCCTTTTTTGCCTCGCATAAAGTAGCCGCGGCAGAGCGCACGTTGAAGATCAGTACCGATCAAATCAACGACTGCATCTCGCTGCGTTCGGCCCAGGAGCCGAACCTGAAGTCCTGGCTCGACAAGCAGTAAGCTATTTCGTAAGTAGGTCTGCGCGAGGGAGGCGGGAGTGGCCGAGAGGTTACGATGCATCTTGGACACTTCCGTCTTGGTCGCCGGCTTGCGTTCGCAGCTTGGAGCCAGCGCGGCTCTACTCCTTGAAGTAGCTGCGGCAAAGGTTCAAGTCGTCGCGAGTCCAGCACTCTTCCTCGAATATGAAGCAGTCCTCTACCGGGAGCATCTCGGGCTTGATCGGGACGTGCTGGACGGAGTCCTCGACGAACTGGCAAACCTCATCGAGCCGGTCGAAATTCACTTTGTCTGGAGACCTTTACTGATCGATCCAGGAGATGAGATGGTCATCGAAGCGGCAATCAATGGACACGCCGATGCGATTGTGACTCATAATAGAAGAGACTTTATTCCTGCGGCCGGGAAATTTGGATTGCAGGTTCTATCTCCTGCAGAAGTGCTGGAATTGCTCAGACGAAAAGAGGCAACGAAATGACGCGAACCTTCGAACTCCCGGAATCTCTCGTCAAACGTGCCGAGGAGCTGGCTCGCGAGGACGGCATTTCGCTTGACGCCTGGGTGACTTCCGCATTGGCGCAAAAGATCGGCGCCGTGGAAACTGCAGCAGAGTTCTTTCGTCGCCGAGCCGCTAAGTCTGGCAAGGGGCTCGAACACTATCTGCGCATGGCTCCCAATGATCCGCCCATGCCGGGCGACGAGCTACCGAAAGACTGGACTCGGCACTAAGGCGACAGCAGCTTGAGAGGTTATCTCAAGCTGCTGACTAGCTCTTCAATGCCACGCGCACATGCAGTTCCTTCAACTGCTGCTCGGTCACCGACGTAGGCGCATCCACCATCACATCAATTGCCTTAGCCGTCTTGGGGAACGCGATGACTTCGCGCAGGCTTGGTGCGCCTGCCAGCAACATAGCGATGCGGTCGAGGCCGAGGGCAATGCCGCCGTGCGGAGGCGTGCCGTACTCCAGCGCGTCCAGGAAGAAGCCGAAACGGGCTCGTGCTTCTTCGTCCGAAATGCCGAGTGCCTTGAAGATCTGCTGCTGCACATCCTTGCGGTGAATACGGATCGAGCCTGAGCCGAGCTCAAGGCCGTTCATTGCCAGGTCATAGCAGTTGGCGCGCACACTGGCGGGGTCTGAGACCAGGTTCGCCATATCCGCATCGAAGGGAGCCGTAAACGGGTGATGCGCAGGCATCCACTTGCTGGTCGCCGCATCGAACTCGAACATCGGAAAGTCCGTAACCCAGATTGGCTGGAAGGCCTTGCTGCCATCCACGAACTCGCCGTCGGGATCAGCGGCAGCGACGATGGTTTCGGTCACGCCGAAAGCTCCGTGGCGCGAGGCATACTTCTTGGCTAGCTCGCTGCGGAAGTTACCCGCTGCAAGATAGACATTGATCTCGCGCTCGGACAAGCGTCCAGGGAACTTGGTGTCGCTGGCATGGATGTGATGCGCCGGGTCGCCAGCGACGATGATGACAAAGTCTTCTTCTGCAGCACCGGCGAGTTCGCGCACCTTCGCAGCAGCTTCAGGGAAGCCCTTGGCCAGCCGCTTGAAGTCGTCAATGAACTTCGCGCCCTTCTTCAGATCGAAGCTGGGATGGTTATCCTCGCGCTCTTTGCGGCTCAATTCGCCAACCGTAGGAATGCGCAGCGCGACCACCGGCAGCGCCGGATCGATCTGCAATGTGGCCAGTTGCTCGTCTGTGAATGCAGAGCGCACGTCGGTGAGGCCGGGCAGGCGCAGGTCCGGCTTATCGCTGCCAAACTGCCGCATCGACTCGTCATAGGTGATGCGCGGGAAGGGCGAAGGAATCGTCACGCCAGCCGCGGCAAACGCAGCGGCGAGGAATTTCTCGACTACGCCAAAAACGGTCTCCTGCTGCGGGAAGCTCATCTCCAGATCGACCTGGGTGAACTCAAGCTGGCGGTCAGCGCGGAGGTCCTCATCGCGGAAGCAGCGGGCAATCTGGAAGTACTTATCGAAGCCCGAGATCATCAGGATCTGTTTGAAGATCTGCGGCGACTGCGGCAGCGCGTAGAACTCGCCCGGATGCACGCGGCTCGGCACGAGGAAGTCGCGCGCGCCTTCCGGCGTTGACTTGGTCAGGATGGGCGTCTCGATCTCGAGAAAGCCCTGATCGCTGAGGCTCTGCCGCACGGCGAGCGTGATCTTGTGCCGCACGCGGAAGTTGCGCTGCATCTCCGCGCGGCGCAGGTCGATGTAGCGATACTTCAGCCGCACTTCTTCGTTGGCGATGGCTTCTTCAGCAGGAGAGAACGGCGCCAGGCGGGCGTCATTGAGCACGAGTAGCTCGGTGGTTTCAATCTCGATCTCGCCCGTGGGCATCTTCGGATTGATGGCCAGCTCTTCGCGCAAGCAGACGCGTCCGATGGCCGCCACGACATACTCCGGACGAACCATCTCGCCCTTGGCGTGGCCCGCGGGCGTCAGTTCCTTATCCAGGACCACCTGCGTAATGCCGCTGCGGTCGCGGACATCGAGGAAGATGAGATTGCCATGATCCCGGCGCCGGTTCACCCAGCCCATCAGCACGACTTCTTTGCCAGCATCCTTCGCGCGCAACTCGCCGCAGGTGTTCGTCCGTTCCAACTTGCCAATAAAATCAAGCACTGAAAAATTCCTTTACTTGAACAACAAAAATCGGGGTGGGAGTAACAACGCCACGTGGGAAAGCAACAGGATTGCGGTTATTTCCGTAGACCAATCAGATGCGCCGCCAACTCCGCCCGGGCCACCTTGACCTGCTCCCCGGCAGCAAAATCCTTCACCGTAAGAATACCGGACGCGACCTCATCCTCACCCAGCAACACAATCGCCCGCGCCACCTTATCCGCCGCCTCAAACGACTTCTTGAGCCGGAACGAGCCGTCACCCAACTCAACGCGCAGGCCGGGCCGTTCCGGAGTGGCGCGGCGCAGTTCCCGCGCCAGCTCCAGCGCCGCCGGATTCTGCCCGTCGCCCAGCGGAGCGATGTAAGCATCCGCGAGCTCCGGCTTTGCGGCCTCAAGCGCCTGCAACGTGAGCACCAGACGGTCCTCACCCATGGCGAAGCCGATGCCCGGAGCCTTCGGGCCGCCGATCATCTCGCTCAGCCCGTCATACCGCCCGCCGCCCAGCAGGGCATTCTGCGCGCCCAGGCCGCCGTGCGTGAACTCAAACGTTGTACGCGTGTAGTAGTCGAGCCCGCGCACCAGCCGGTGATCGCGCTCGTACGGCACACCCGCCGCATCCAGCGCCGCGCAGACCGCCGCAAAGTGCGCACGCGAAGCCTCGTCCAGGCAATCGGCAATCTTCGGCAGCGCGTCAATGATTGGCTGATCCTCCGGCACCTTGCAGTCCAGCACGCGCAGGGGATTGGTCTCCGCCCTCCGCTGGCAATCCACGCACATCTGTCCGACGACCGGCTTCAGCGCCTCGCGCAGCGTCTCGATATACTTCGGCCTGTCCGACGACGAGCCCACGGAGTTGATCTTCAACACCCAGCCGGAAATTCCCAGCTCGTCGAGCAGGGTAGCCAGCATCTCCAGCACTTCGGCATCGCGCAGTGGTGACTCGGACCCAGCCGAAACCGGCCCGATCACCTCTGCCCCAATCTGCGAAAACTGCCGGTACCGTCCCCGCTGCGGCCGCTCCCGCCGGAACTGCGGCCCGATGTAATAGAGCTTCTGCAACTGCCCGGTCTCGCCCAGCTTGTGCTCAATATAAGCCCGCACCACGCCGGCCGTGTTCTCCGGCCGCAGCGTCAGAGATTGGGTTTTTTCCGACTGCGCCCGCGCCCGGTCCTCCCAGGTGTACATCTCCTTCGAGACAATATCGGTCTCTTCGCCCACACCACGGGCAAACAGCGCCGTATCCTCAAAGACCGGCGTCCGAATCTCCCCAAAGTTGTACCGCGCAAACACCGACCGAGCCGTCGCCTCAATCCGGTTCCAAAGCCCTGTCTCCGCAGGCAAAAGATCCCGCGTCCCCCGCACTGCCTTCAATGTACTCATCGCTCTTCTAGTCTAAATGTTCGATGGTGGTAGGCTTAAATCCATACGTCTGTCGGCGATTGACGACAGACTGGATCGGCCGCCACAATACGGCATAGAGCATTCCGAGGAGCCAAGCCATGATGTTTCACGTCGTCCTGCACCCCGAAGAAGATGGCTGGATCGTTGCGGAATGTCCTGCTCTCCCCGGCTGCATTAGCCAGGGTAAGGACGAAAAAGAGGCCCTCGCCAATATCAAAGAAGCGATCGCAGGCTGGCTTTGGGCAGAGGACCAGAAAGCGACCGACGCCCTTCCGCCTGGAATGTCTCCGTTGCTTGTAGCCGTGTAGCCCTAAATCGATGCACATGCCGAATTATCCACAGCCCCATTTGTGTTGCAATTGAGGGTGTGAGGTTCCATGGGAAGGTTAAGCAATATCTCAGGGAAACAGGCTGTTAAGGCATTTGAAAAGTGCGGCTGGAGCGTACGGGGCCAAGTGGGCAGCCACTGCGTCATGACGAAATCGGGTGAACGTGCGAATCTCACAGTTCCGATGCACACAGAACTAGCTCAAGGCACTCTGAGAAGTCTGATTAAGATAGCCGGACTGACGATAGATCATTTCCTCACGCTGCTCTAGCGGTAACGTTCCAGTTTGTGGCTTCGATCCGATCGAACAAGAGTTTGGCTACTGCGTAGGTTTGCCTACGCCGGTCTTCTGCCGGAACGTGACCTCATACACACGCCAGCCACCTGTCTCCACAACGAACACCACCTCAGCTAGCGGCGAAGTCGCAGGCATCTTCACCACTGCTCCAGTTCGACTCACCTCCGGCCAAACCCGCATCGAGTCGTCAGTTCCCTCCATCTCCGGGCCAAGGGCCAGGATCGCGCTGGCCGCCTTCTTCAGGCAAACCGAAATGGCGCTCTTGTCGTCGGAAAGCAACTTCCGCGCCTCGCCCATCTGGATGCCGTAGTCATCCTTGTCCGAGCACTCAATCTCCCCAGACGCGGCAGCCATAACCGCATCCATATCGTGCTCTGCATACGTTTTGGCAAAAGCATAGACCGCATCTCCTTCCGGATATGCAGCGGGAAGGGATTCGTTGTCATCCACAATCTGGATGCTGTAGAGCTTATGGTCGGCGCTCATCTCAACCGAGTAGGTCGCATCCTTGTAATCCCATAAGTCAACGTTGACATCTGCCTCATGCGAGATCGTCGCGGGTTTACCGAGCGCAGCCTGCACTTTCTCCGCTGAGTCTCCCAGCCGCAAGCCGAAGAAGCCGGTCGGACCGGTGTAGTCGTCGCCCGTTAGCTCCATTTTGAGTACGCGATCTTTCTTGCCATAGAAGGCGACCAGATATGCGTCTCGTCCTTTCTCAAGGTGATAGGCATAGCCCATCCAGCCATCGGCCTCTTCCTGATGAAATGGCTTTCCAAGACGCGTCTCAATGGCTGTGCGATTCTGTCGAAGCAGAAATCCCACAAGCTCATGCGGACCGGGCTTTTCCGCCTTTTTCACGCCATCCGCCCGGGCAGAAGCGACAGCCAGACAGGAAGCCAGGAACAGGGAAAGCAGCTGGAAGTTACGCATAGAGATGACGCAATCCTAGCACGGGAGTCAGTCGTACATAAGCAGTGCCACCGGCAGGAAATCGCGTGTAAAGTGAGATCACCCCAAGAAGCAAATCACGTCCAAGCATCATCTTTCACCGAAAGCAGGTCTCGATGCGACTTCCGGCAATTGTCCTTGCCATGTTGTCTATGTGCAGTCTGGTGGCCGCAGCCCAGACCCCGATCTACGTCGAGCCCGTCAAAGATCTCAAGCCAACCGGCACACTATCCACTTCCATGTATTCGCCTGTAGCCGAGGAGCAGCCCTACTACAAGAGACTCAGCCGGGACGAAGTCTCGACGGTATCGTTTCTGGCCCCCTACAAGATCCATGGCAAGGCAGGCAAGTACGTGAGCTGGTATGGAATCGTGCGCGGAATCAGCGTTTCCGATCCGCAGAAGAACGAAATCACGCTGCTGCTCGATCAGAAGTTCTTCGACGGTATGACCGATTCGCACATTATGCTTGTCTCGTACTCCGGCGGCGGAGATTTCCGCGCCACGCTGCACGCCGATCCGCAGTCCATCCCGCCGCTGGCGCTCGTCCGGGTCTACGGCAAAGTGATCGAGGAGGAGAACAAAATCCCGCATATCGCCGTTGAGTTTATGCGCGTCTGGCCCTGGCTGACCTTCACCTTCACCGATCTTGGTGGATCAGACGCAAGCAACCCGGTCTGGGCGAAGTACTCGAAATTCCACGAAGGCCAGCGCATCTACAACCCGTATCCGAAAGAAGACTATTACCAGCGCATGTTAGGCGACCCGCGCTTCTTCGGCCTCAACTGGAAACCGGAGATAGAAGGGTCAAAAAGGGAATAGCAGAGCCGACCCAAACCTCAGCGCTGGTTGACTTCGTTTCTAACCAATCCCATACTTGAATCCATGACGTACACCCTCGAGCAGGCACAGAACAATCTCGCCCAACTCCTCGCCGACGCCGAGGAAGGGAAGGAAGTCGTCATTGAGCGCGAGGGCAAGCCTGGGATTCGCATCGTCATCGCTGCGGCGAGCGATCCGGTAGCTGCGCCTGACGAGCGTGTCCTCGGACAGTTCCGTGGGCTCGCCGAGTACGACGATAGCGCTTTCGATCCGCTCACGGATCAAGAGCTTGTGGATTACGGCTTTGGTTTCATGCTGGAACGCAAGCTGGTTAGCGAAGAAGCCGAAGAGAAACTAGCTGGATGAAGATCCTGCTCGACACCCACACCTTTCTATGGGCGTCGACGGCTCCGGAAAAGCTGTCCAAAACCGCCGACAGTCTTCTTCACGATCCAGCTTCTACAGTAAAGGTGTCTATCGTTGTTCCCTGGGAACTGGCAATCAAATCGAACTCCGGCAAACTACAGGCTGCGAAGCTCTTGGTTGATTTCGAACAGCGAGTGCTCCGTTTGGGGTTCTCGATCCAGAGTATTGAAACCGCCGAGGCGATCCGTTCCGGTCTACTGCCCTTTCACCACCGCGACCCATTCGACCGCCTGCTGGCCGCGCAATCGCTGGAGTTGAACGTCCCGCTCGTCAGCCGCGACGCGATCTTCGATACATACGGCGTTCAGCGCATCTGGTAGCGGCTCACAGCGACTCCAGAATCCCATCCCAGAGCGCCAGTCGTGCCAGAAGCGCCTCTTCTGCGGCAACCGAAGCCATTTCCCAGCGCTGCTCATCGGTCCCACAGAGATCGGCGACCATGCGCAGCGAGAGCGGGCCGTGGTCTTCGCCGTCCACCTCGATGTGCCGCTCCAGGTACCACTGGAACTTGGCAAACTGGCCGCCGAGCTCAGCATTCAAGTCGCGCACCAGGCTGCGAAACATATCCGGAATCACATCCTCGCGGCCAAAGGTAAACGCTGCGGCCAGCTCATGCACTCCGCCTGCGTCGATCAAGGCAAAGGTGGAAGCCACAAACCGCCTCGCCGCCTCTGGAACGCCGTCCAGATCAACTGCCCCGGTCTTCAATCCTTCGAGCAGGTCAGCCATGGGGCCAACGTCTGCACCAGCCTCGCGCATCGCCTCCAGATACAGCTCAAAGTGGCTGATAGCCCGCCCCTCGAAGACGTCGCTCTCCTCACCCAGCACGATCTCGTTGATAAATCGCCGGCTCTCGGGGAACTCCGTCGGCCGCCACGGCACCTCAACACACGTCAGCCGCGTCTGCAGCGCCTTCAGCAGAGACATAAAGTCCCAGACCGCAAACACATGCGACTCCATAAACGTCCGCAAATCCTGCGCCGTCTGAATCCGCGCATACAGCGGGTGAGCCGCCAACCGGGCTCGCAGCGGAGCAATCCGCGCCGCCAGAATTTCCAACGCTTCCACCGAAGAAGCTGCTTCCAGAGTTTTCACTTCTCAATTATCTGGGAACGTAACCGCATAAAGCCCCGCCCTGGCCCATCTGAGTTTCAAATGGCGAAACCTATGCGAACCCAATCCAAAGGCCTCCGCATCCAAGACGGCATGGAATATAGACTTCTCGGAGGCTCCGGCCTCAAGGTTTCCGCACTCAGCTTCGGCGTCGCCACCTTTGGCGGCGGTGGTGAATTCTTCAAAGCCTGGGGCTCCACAGACGTTGAGGAAGCCCGCAAACTCCTCGACATCTGCTTCGAAGCCGGCATCAATCTCTTTGACACCGCGAACATCTACTCGCAGGGGCTCTCCGAGGAAGTGCTCGGCGCCGCCCTAGAAGGCAATCGCGACAAGGCCCTCATCTCCACCAAGGCCACCTTCCGCTTCGGCGACGGCCCCAACGACGTCGGATCTTCGCGCTACCACCTGCGCCGCGCTCTTGAAGCCAGCATGCGCCGCCTCCGCACCGACTACGTCGACATCTACCACCTGCACGCCTTCGACGCCTCCACCCCCATCGAAGAAACCCTCGACACCCTCAACACCTTCGTCCGCGAGGGCAAAGTCCGCTACATCGCCGCGTCCAACTTCTCCGGCTGGCACCTGATGAAGTCGCTCGCCGTCTCCGAGCGCTATGGCTGGGCCAAATACGTCGCCCACCAGGTCTATTACTCGCTCATCGGCCGTGATTACGAAGAAGAACTCATGCCGCTCGCTCTCGACCAGAAGGTCGGCGCGCTCGTCTGGAGCCCGCTCGGCTGGGGACGCCTCACCGGCAAAATCCGCCGCGGCCAGCCGCTGCCGGAAACCAGCCGCCTGCACAAAACCGCGGACTTCGGGCCCCAGGTCGCAGACGAGTACCTCTATAAGGTGGTCGACGCCATCGATGCCGTAGCCGCGGAGACCGGCAAGACCGTTCCCCAGGTTGCGCTCAACTGGCTTCTGCAGCGTCCTACTGTTTCGTCCGTCATCATTGGCGCGCGTAACGAAGAGCAGCTTCGCCAGAACCTCGCCGCGATCGGCTGGAACCTCACCCCGGAGCAGGTTGCCAAACTCGACCGCGCCAGCGAACAGACCCCGGTCTATCCGTATTGGCATCAACGCCAGTTTGCTGACCGCAACCCGCGACCAGTCCCCGAAGTTCCCCCCGAAACCGCACCGGAAAGCTAAATTCACCCTCCCAGAATGGGGCCGCATGCGGCCCCATTTTCAGCTGCGTCAAAGGTCAATGCAGCTCAGCCAACAAACAATCGATGCTAAATACTTACTTGGACGGTACAATCGAGGTACCAGTCAATTTATTGACTTTAGTTTCGCCAGAGGTACAGTAACGGATGACCCCAGTCGCCACGAACGTCCTGCCGGAAATCGATTCCGCAGTTGCAGTCCACCCCGGCTCCCCGGAAGTCTCTACCGCAACTCGCCGCGCCCCGGCACGTGAAGAGATTCGTATGGGCCGCGAAGCCAACTACGGCGGTATCAACTGGATCACCGCTGGCTTCATCGGTGCCTTCCACATCGGTGCCATCGCCGCTCTTTTCTACTTTAGCTGGAGCCGCCTGGCAGTTTTCGTTGTCCTCTGGGTGCTGGCCATCAACTTCGGCATTGGCGTCGGATATCACCGCCTGCTCACGCACCGCGGCTTCCAGACCCCCAAGTGGATCGAGTACTTCCTGACCATCTGCGCCACACTCTCGCTCGAAGGTGGACCGATCTTCTGGGTCGCCGTCCACCGCGTTCATCATCAGCACAGCGACCACACCGGCGACCCGCACACTCCGAAAGAAGGCCCGTGGTGGGCGCACATCGGCTGGATGGTTCTCGGCAAGTCCATGCACGCCAAGACCTCGGTCCTGGCCCGCTACGTTCCCGATCTCGCCCGCGACCGCGTGCATGTCTGGCTGAGCAAGTATCACTGGGTCACGCTGGTCACCTGCGGCGTTGTTCTCTTCGGCCTAGGCTCGTGGATCGATCACGGACTGGCTGGCGGCGTGAAGATGGTCCTCTGGGGAGTCTTCCTTCGCGTAACCCTGGGCCTGCACGCCACCTGGCTGGTCAACTCAGCCACCCACCTCTGGGGCAGCCGCCGCTTTGAAACCCGCGACGACTCGCGCAACAGCTTCTGGGTTGCCATGATCACCGGCGGCGAAGGCTGGCACAACAACCACCACGCCCACCCCGTCTCCGCGCGCCACGGCCTCCGCTGGTATGAGTTTGACCCCAACTTCTACATCATCTGGACGCTCTCCAAGCTCGGCCTCGCCAAGAAGATCCAGGTAGCCCGCTACGACAAGGCAAACCCCAAGCCCGCTGGTGTCGGACACTAAAGAGCAGGGAATAGGGATTAGGGAATAGCAAACAGAAACGCCTGCCACTCCGGCAGGCGTTTTCATTTTGATTAAGCAATAGTTATTGAATCTGCATGGGGGTAGCCTATTCCCTAATCCCTATTCCCTAATCCCTATTCCTGCGGCCTCTACTTCTCCGGCACGGAAACCATGATATTGCGGAAAGTAACCACCCCGTGATGATCCCCTTGCAGGAAAAAAGGTCCCGGTTCTGCTTCATGGCTGTCCAGGGCGCCGCCCGTCGGGCCAGGAATCTCGACGTTGTCGTGGTACATCTTGCCATCGCGCAAGACAGTCACATGCCTGCCCACGAGCGTGATATCAAACGCCGTCCATTTTCCAAGACCAAGCTCGGCGCCCGCCGGCGGTGGATAGTGGCTGTAAATCGCGCCCATTTCATGCGTCGGCTGCTTGCCGCCTTCCGTGCCCACCTGCACCTCATAGCGGCCACGCAGATAGATTCCGCTGTTGCCGCCATCCGGGCAGTTCACTTCAATATGCAGTTTGAAATCCTGGAACTTTTCCGTAGTCATGATGTTCGCAGCGCCGTGGTTTTGTTGACCGGGCGTTTCAGGATTGTCGTTCACCAGCTCGCCATTGCGCGCCACCCACTTGTTGTTCTCAACATTGCCGATCGGCTCCCAGCCTTGCAGGTCTTTGCCGTCAAAAAGAGCCCTGGGAGCTGTCCACTTCTTCGGCATCGGGCGATCCAGCGCAGGCGCCCTCACTCCCGCGATCGTCAAACCGTCGGCTGCCTCGCCGCTCTTTTCGACGCCCGTCAGCTTACCGGAACCAAGCGCAGTGAGCTCCCAGCTAGCCGTCGAAGCAGAGCCGGGCTCGCCCAGGGGCACAATCAGCTTGCCCGATTCCAGGTGAGCGCCGGAAATTGGATGCCAGGCGCCACCCCGTGGCTGAAGGCGTCCTTCGATCTTGCCGCCACTCTCCGTAAGCTCTATCCACTGTGCATAGGGCTTGCCGGAGGCCGGAGTCACAGTGAGATCCCAGCGTCCCAGAAACGCTTTGTTGGTTTGCGCAGATACGGTCGACGCGAGCGCAGTCGCGAAGACGAATACGAAGATAGGTCGAAACAAAGTCTTTATTTTCACGAGTCGAGTGTAACGTTTCTTCGCCCAGGCGTGTCACCCGTACTTTTCGAGCTCTTTGCCTACCGTCCCGTCTCCCTTAAATAGATCGCCGTATAGTCCACATAGTTCCGCGCATAGGTCAGGATCAGCTCGCGGTCGGCATCGCCCAGCTCGCGCCGCATCTTCGCCGGAATCCCGGCCCAGAGCGTCTTTGGCGGAACGATGGTTCCCTCCGGCACCACCGCTCCGGCAGCGATGATCGATCCTTCGCCCACCCTGGCGTTGTTCAGCACCGTCGCATTCATGCCAATCAGCACCGCATCCTCCAGCACACACCCATGCACCGTCGCATTGTGCCCGATCGTCACCCAGTCGCCGACCGTCACCGAATACAGATACCGCTGCCCATGCAGCACCGCGCAGTCCTGCACATTCGAGTAGCTTCCCACGCGGATCGAGTTCACGTCGCCTCGGATCACCGCATTCATCCAAACGCTGGAGTGCTCGCCAATCGCCACATCCCCAATCACCTGCGCCGAAAGATCGATGTAGCTCGACTCCGGCACCGCCGGGTGATGTCCCTGATACGTCCGAATCATGCATTTCTCCTCAGAGAGCCAAATGGAAAAGGCTGATCATCGCTGACCAGCCATCTCAAACAGCATAGTGTTCCACCGGGATTTCGTCGATGGTGTGTCGGAAGCCTATGTACCCACCGTCCGGCTTTTCTTGGCCACGGTTGCAGGTCGATCCTCTTCTTCAAAGCCGTGCTGAGCGATCTGCCTGGCACGCATCGTTACCCTGGACACGCCGACGACCAGAGCGATGAAACCGGCAATGAGTGCGCCAATCGTGTATTCGCTCATGGATTCACCCGTCCGTCGTCAGAATAACACCGATCCCGATTAGGATCGCCGCCAGGAAAAACCCTTCGGATTGCGCGACGGCTTCGTGAGCCCGTTCTGGAGCGAACGTGACGCCGTGGGCTCTGAGGATCACATACTGCACAGATGCGAGAAAGACGAGAGCGCCACTGCACAAGAAAAGGATGAGTTCTGAGAATCCTGGAGTTGCGGCATGCCTCCGGACGCGCGCAGGGAATCTCGAAGGAAAGAGCTTGGTCACCAGACGGCCAATGGAGTCGGCGCCAATGGCTGCGACAACCAGCATTAACTCCCCGCCACATCGACAGATAGCTCTCACCTGGGTGGGTGAGCAACTCAGACGCGTGCTTATCTGGGTGGCGTTTGTTGTTTGCTTTTCGTTGCTACCGTTTTATGTCGCCCACACCGCTTCCGGCACAGATCTGGCCTCAGAACCAGTGGAGAAGATGATCGAGCACCGGAGCCATGCGAAGTTATAGCATACGAATTCACGAACGGAGACCTGATGTGGATGGGAATAAAGGATGCTTTCCCAAACGACTCGCAGAAACCCCAAAAATCCCGTATTCTAGTAAGAGCCACTAGGCAGGTTGGGAGGTGTATACACTTTGGCAGAGGTTCGCGTACAAGAAGGCGAGCCGCTTGAGAATGCGCTCCGCCGGTTTAAGCGGAAGGTTCAGCAGGAAGACATCATCAAGGAAGTCAAACGTCACTCCTACTACCTGAAGCCCGGTGAGAAGCGTCGCGTCAAGGAAGCACTGGCGCGCAAGCGGAATCGTAAGAAAGCTCGTAAAGAGCAGGATTAATCCAAACCGGTCCGGTTTTCAGTCCACCGAAATCCGGGCCGGCTTAACCGTACATACGTGCCATCCGGTCCATGCCCCAGCCGCGAGAGTTCGCTACTGAGGTTCCGGTTTCCCAACTCGCAGAAATTTCTCCGCGACCAGGGCGAAGCCGACAAACTCCAACTCGGTCAAGACCGCAAGTCTTTCGACCCTATCTCCATCGCGCACATATCAAGCGCGCGATCTAACTTCCCGATTGGCTAGCAATCCGCCTTTCGTGGAATAGCCGCTCAGGTTCTCTGACGGCTCGGGGCCCCAGTCGTAATTTCACGTTTGTGATATTGGCGATCGGCTCACCGAGCTGCGAAACCCCTGCGGCTTGGGCTTCTGATCGCCTGATCTGGAAAGCCGGAGATGGAATTCACGGATAGGACTCTCACCTGCATCTCATGCGGCAATGAATTTGTGTTCACCGCAGGAGAACAGCTTTTTTTTCACGAAAAAGGCTTCACCAACGACCCCAAGCACTGTAAGCCCTGCAAGGCCAAGCGAGCCGCAAGCGGTCCTCGTCCACGCCCCGAAATCAGGACCACCTGCGCCAACTGCGGCACGGAGACAACAGTCCCGTTTCGCCCCGTTCAGGGCAGGCCTGTGCTCTGCCGCGCCTGCTTCCAAAAACAGCAGGACGTTTAAGTCCCAACCCCTGGAGCCGGGAGCGCTCGCTTACCCGATACAAACTTCGATCTCTCTTCCGTGCGCCTGCGAATTTGACTGCACGCTGTAACTTGTCCGTGCTTTAATCACTCCCATTCGCAGGAGAGCACGGTGAAGAGAACTCCGCCAGCGTTTCTGATTGGCATGTGTGCTGCGGCAACTACAGCAGCCCTGCTGGTGTTGACCGGTTGCGGCGGAAAAACCAGCAATGCGCCCCCACCCATCGTTCTCTCCGTCTCCCTCAGCAACCCCACCGTGGAAATCGCCCAGGGAACGACCGTCCAGGTGCCGGTCGTCATCGTCGCCCCGACTGAGACAGCCACCTTCGCCATTGGCGGGCTGCCTCCAGGCGTGACCGAGACATACAAGGAGTCCGAATCCAACCCCTCCGGCCAGCTCACATTGGTCGCCTCGGCAATCGCTCCCGTCGGCACCTATACACCAAAAATCACCGTCGGCTCGTCCGGGCAGACGGCTTCGCTTGTTTTCACTCTGGTTGTTTCGAAATAGCGTGAGTTGTGGAGGGTCAGTCCACGTCGTTCGCGATATATACCTGCACCGGCTGCGTCACCAGGATCGGATCGACAATCAATACCGTGCGTACCTCCCCGCCGACCAGCGGCAGGGCTGCCGAACTATAAATTGTTGTCGCCGTCGTGCTAAGAGTCGTCCCCGCCGGAGCAATCACCATATATAAGGTCGAAGAGGGAATCGTCACGTACCCGGAAGTCGCGCCTACCGCCAGCGATGTAATCACCGGCTTGGCCGTCGCATATACCGTCGTCGAAGTCCCGGAGAGGAAGTACACATCCACCGCGCCCGTCGACGGAGCCTGGTTCAGCAGCCGGAATTCCGAATGGCCGCTGGGAGCCGGCGTTGCCTGATCCTCCAGCACCTGGACCTGGTACTGCGCATTGATGTCAGAGATCAATACCGACTGGCTCTTGTTCGCCGCCAGCGTGGCATTCGAAGTCACCAGGGACTTGGTGCTGGAGGTAGCCGTCACTTTCACCACTGCATTGTTCGTTGGCGCAAACTGGCCGTAGGCGGAGATGTTGCCCTGCCCGATATTGGAAGCGTAAATCGCGCCTTCGATATAGACGTTGATCGCCGGAGCGTTATACGAGGCATCGATCACCCGAACCAGGCTCACCTGCTTGAACCCGGAGATGCTCTGGCATCCCGCCAGCAGCAAAGAACCAGCCAGGCTCAACCCTGCCGCAACCGACAGCATCCGCAGCGAAAGCCGCTTCTTTCCGGTCTCCATTCCCAACCCCGAACTCCCTCCGGAAATCTCCATTGCGTCTCTCGTCATGCCCTCTGCCCACCAGCTGCCTGCTGTGTCCATTGATTTGAAGCTGTCCCAGTCAGTTTACGGCTTTCCGTTGCAGTTGTCGCGTAACTCGAATCCAGCGAACCATTTCGCGCACTCGGCATTCACGTTAGCTCGCGGACAGATAGATGAACCGCACCAGGAACAGCACCGCCAGAACATACAACAGCCAGTCTTTCTTCGTGACCTTGCCCGCAGCCAGATGCAGGACAGCCCAGGCGATGATGCCAAACCCAAGTCCATTGGCGATCGAATAGGTGAGCGGAATCAGGATCAGCGTAAGAAATGCCGGCACTGCCACCAGCGGCTCCGTCCAGCGAATCTCGGTCACTGTCGTCAGCATCAGTGAACCGACCAGGATCAGCGCCGGAGCTGTGGCCGCGTCCGGCACGATGCCGATAAAGGGCGCAGCTACCATGGCAACGAGGAACAGCATCCCGGTGACAATCGCCGTCACGCCGCTGCGTCCGCCAGCAGCGACACCAGCAGTCGACTCCACATAGCTGGTCACGGTCGAGGTACCGGTCAGCGAGCCAGCCACGGTCGAAACAGCGTCAGCAAACAGGATGCGATTCAGCCGCGGAATCGAGTGATCTTGCGCCTGCAGGCCGGCACGTTTGGTGACAGCCACCAGCGTTCCAAGATTGTCGAACAGGTCCACAAAGAAGAAGATAAAGACGATCTCCACCAGCCCGACTCGCAGCGCGCCGGGAATGTCGAGTTTAAAGGCTGTCGCGGTGAGGCTCGATATTCCGCCTTCGGCCCTCGTGAAGTGCGTTAGACCCATTCCCCACGCCGCTGCCGTCACGGTCAACACGCCAATCAGGATTGAGCCCTTCACCTTCCAGATTTCGAGAGCTACCATCAGGCCGAGGCCCAGCAGGGCCAGCGCTGTGCTCGGGTCCTTGATATTGCCCATCTGCACCAGCGTGGCGTCACTCTTGACGACGAGGCCAGCCTTGGTCAGCCCGATAAACGCAATAAACAGCCCGATCCCGCAGGCCACCGCGGCATACAGTTCCTGCGGGATCGCCTTCAGAATCAGTTGCCGGATGCCAAACGCAGTCAGCAGCAGAAAGACCACACCGGAAAGAAACACCGCCCCCAGCGCCGTCTGCCAGGGAATATGCATCTTCAGGCAAACGGTAAAAGTGAAGTAAGCATTCAGCCCCATCCCCGGAGCCAGCGCGATCGGGTACCGCGCAATGATCCCCATCAGGATCGACCCAAACGCCGCCGAAAGGCACGTAGCCGCCGTCACCGCCGCCAGCGGCATCCCAGTCTGCTTCAAAATCGAGGGGTTGACCACCACGATATATGCCATGGTCAGAAATGTAGTGGCCCCAGCCAGAATCTCAGTGCGCCAGTTGGTGCCCAGCCGATGGAACTCAAAATAGCGTTCGAGAGAAATGCGCATAGTTGGATAAGCCTAAGCAAACCACAACACGGCCAAATCCCCTAGCAATTTCAAAGGCTGTTTGGAAATCGCTTGGGGTCGAGGATATATCAGTTCTGCTATGGGCAATTCGGTCAAGAAAATCTGATGCACAAATGGGGGTAATTTTACGCAAATGCAAAGTGTTGCAGGCTAAGGGCTTCGAACAAAAATGCTTGACAGGATTTTGCAGCGGGGGAATACGGAAATTGTTCCACGCGGAACAATGTGTGGAACATTGCTGCTGAAGCATGTGGAGAGTTGGACTGGTTAAGCAGCTGAGAGTTGGTGTGGCCTGGTGCGATGGGTGGATGCGATGTTCCACGTGGAACATTTTCGTCCGCTGGCGGGTGGTTCTTAGGGTTGCTAAAGGCCTCAATTTGCGCTGAACGATAGCAGAAGGGGACGCTGATCCGGGCCATTTTCGGCGTGTTCGGAGGGAGGCTTCGATGCCGGACTGGCGTTGCAGGGGGGGTGGGTTGAGCCGATCCCATCGTGATTCAGTCTTGATGGTATTGCTAAAGTAATCAACATTACCCCGAGTTATAACTCTTATCGCAATACACGCGCAGGTGCGAACTTTGGTGTTACTTAGTATGCCTTGCTTTTCACCCATCGATGCAGTTAGTTTGAGCACAGTTCTCCAGAAACCTGTTTGGGTACTCCGTCTCTGAAATCGACACTTCTGTCGGCACGATTCAGGCGCAAAAAATCAGTCTGGCTCTCGGCAGTTTCGGGGGCCGTAATCCACAGGAGTTGTCATGCAAGTTCGCCGCCGCTTGTACGTTTTGGTCGCTTTCGCGACGTTGCTCTTTCCCGCTGCCTTGTTTGCCCAGTTCCAGCAGCCGACTGCTGAAGAGTTGTCGATGACTTCGGAGCCGAAGTCTCCGGGCGCTGCGGCGGTCTATCTGTATCGCGAAGAGACGGTGGATGACAATCTGCACTATCACAGCTTCTATGCGCGGATTAAGGTGCTGACGGAGAAGGGTAAGGAACTGGCGACGCAGAGCGTTCCCTATGAGAAGGGCGCGGTTTCGATCACAGATGTGAAGGCGCGCACGATTCATTCCGACGGCAAGGTGATTCCCCTGGATGTGAAGCCGACGGACCTGGTGGAGGCGAAGGGCAAAGGCTACCAGATCAACAAGGTGGTGTTCACGCTGCCGAGTGTCGAGGTGGGGAGCATTCTCGAATTTCGCTGGGCTCTGCGTTACGATGATGACCGGCTCAACTCGCCTTACTGGGATCTGCAGCAGCGCTACTATGTGCGCAAGGCGCACTATGCGTTCACTCCCTACAAGTATCTGGAGAACGTGACCAACGGCAAGGGCGAGTCGGCAAACAAGCTGCTGTACAGCACTCTGCTGCCGGCGAATTCCAAGGTTGTGTATGAAGCGTCGGGACGCTATGTGCTGGATGTGGGTGATCTCTCGCCGATTCCCGATGAGGAATACATGCCGCCGATGAGTTCCCTGATCGCCCAGGTGCAGTTCTATTACACGCCGTATACCAGCAAGGACGACTTCTGGCAGCATGAGGGTTCGCGATGGTCGAAGGAGATGGACCGTTTTGCCAACGAGAGCAAGGGGCTGAAGGAAGAAGTGTCGGGCATTGTGGCGCCGGGTGACAGTGACGAGGCAAAGGCGCGCAAGATCTATGACAAGGTGATGACGCTGGAGAATACCGATTACACGCGCCGCAAGAGCCAGGTAGAGCTGAAGCAAATGGGGCTGAAGCAGGCGAAGACCGCCGAGGATGTTTGGCGGCAGAAGAGCGGTTCAAGCGATGAGATTGCGCTGCTTTATATCGCGATGGCCCGCAGCGCAGGACTGAAGGCGTATGCGGTCACGGTTTGCAATCGCGATCGCGAAGTTTTCAATCCATATTTTCTCTCGATGCGGCAGTTTGACGATGTGATCGTCATGGTCACGATCGGCGACAAAGAGCAGTTTCTGGATCCGGGGAAGAAGTTTGCTCCGTACGGGCAACTGGACTGGCGGCATTCGCTGGCAGGAGGCATACGGCAATCGGACAAAGGTGCAATGCTGGTGGGCACGCCCGCCAACTCCTACAAGGATGCCTCGACGCTGCGCACGGCGATCCTGACGATCGACAAGGAAGGCAACATATCGGGAACAGCGCGCGTTTCGATGAACGGGCCGAGGGCCACGCGATGGCGCGAGCTAGCGATTGAGAACGACGAGGATGAGATCAAAAAGCAGTTCAACGAGTACATGAAGAACCTGGTGCCGGATGGAGTGACAGCGGACTTCGATCACTTTCTTGGACTTGAGGACTTTCATTCGCAGCTGATGGGGATCGTGAAGATCTCGGGCAACATTGGCAACTCGACGGGCAAGCGGGCGTTTGTGCCGGGGGTGTTCTTTGAGTCGCGGGCGAGGCACCCGTTTGTGGCGACCGACCAGCGGACAACGACCGTGGACATGGAATATGCCGAGCAGACGCAGGACGAGGTGACCTACGAGATGCCTGAGGCGTATTCGGTGGAGAGCGCGCCCGCGGATACGAGCATTCCGTGGACGGGGCACGCGGCATTCGTGCTGAAGGCCAAGGTGGATAAGAATCGGGTCATCGTAGACCGGGTGTTTGCGCGGGCCTTTGCGCTGGTTCAGCCAAAGGATTACGGGGCGCTGCGGGATTTTTATCAGAAGGTACAGACGGCGGATCAGCAGCAGCTCGTGCTGACGGCTGCAGTGGCGGCGCCGGCGAAGGATGGGGCTGGTCAGGTGGGGGCGGCGAAGGCTCCGGGGAACTAGGCCCGTTCTTGGGGCTGGGCGAGCGGGGAATCGGGGGAACGATGCGAATTCGACGGCGGGTTTTGGTGGGTTGTGTGCTGGTGGCTTTGCCGGCGGCGGGGTTGGCCGGCCCAATCTTCGGGCATGAGAAGCCGCAGCCTGCTCCGCAGTGGGGTGTGGAGACGGCGAAGGTGCGCACGCCTGATCTCGCGAAGGATGCCGAAGCGGTGATTCTCTCCGATGAGTATCTTTTGACGGTGGATGGTCAGGGGCGCGCCGTGGAGCGGGAGCGTGAGGTGAAGCGCATCCTGAAGCCGCAGGGGCGCAAGTGGGGTGTATGTGGGGCCAGCTACGACGTTGACGAGAAGATCAACTACCTGCGTGTATGGACGATTCTGCCGGACGGCAAGCAGTTGCAGGCGATGGAGTCCGACTTTTACGAGATTGGATATACGCAGGATTCGATTCTGCTGGAGACTGAGAAATCACGGCTGGTGATGGGGCCGGGTGCCGATCCGGGCGCTGTGGTTGTATGCGAGTCTGAGGTGCAACTGCGCTCTTATATTGATGAGAAGATGTGGCGCTTCCAGTATTCGGTTCCTGTGGTGAGCGAGGCGCTGGAAGTGGACCTGCCGGCGGGAAGGGCGCATAGTGATTCATGGCATAACTTTGCCGCCGTGAAGCCGACTGAGGTCTCTCCAAACCACTGGCGGTGGGAGCTGAGCAACGTTCCGGCGCTCGATCTGCGGGATATCCCGGCGCACCCGGAGTGGGAAGCGTTGGCTGCTCGGATGACGGTGCAGTGGGGCGGCGCATCGGTAGCTGGGCGCGATAACCAGTGGCGGGCGATAGGCCAATGGTTCGACCAACTGGAGGCGCACCGGACGGACCCTTCGCCGGAGATCACTGCCAAGACACATGAGTTGACCGATGGGGTAACGAACTACTACGACAAACTGGCGCGGGTGGCGGATTATGTTCAGCGGAACATCCGCTATTTTGTGATCGAGCGCGGGATTGGCGGACACCAGGCGCATCCTGCGGGGGATATCTTCAAGTACAGGTATGGGGATTGCAAGGACAAGGCGACGCTGGTGATCTCGATGCTGCAGGTGGCGGGGATTCATGCCTACTATGTGCCGGTGGATGACCGGCGCGGCTTTGTGGACCCGGCGCTGCCTTCGGCGTACGGCGACCATATGATTTCGGCGATTGAGGTTCCTGCGGGTTTCCAGGATGACCGGCTGCAGGCTGTCATCCAGGCAGGCAATGGGAAGCGGTACCTGATCTTTGACCCGACGGATGAGCGGACGCCGGTGGGGTATCTGCGGTCGGATTTGCAGGGGAGTTTTGGGTTGCTTGTGGCTGGCTCGGATAGCCAGGTGTTTCAGCTTCCGGTGCTGGCTCCGAATGCGAGCGGGGCGGACCGCAAGGGAGCTTTCAAGCTGGCGGCGGATGGAACGTTGAGCGGAGAAGTTGACACGTCGCGGATCGGGGCAGACGGCGGGAATCTGCGGCTACACCTGAAGCGCAGCGACGAGAAGGAGCGACACGACGAACTGGAACAGTCGCTGGGGCGCGACATTCCCGGAGTATCGCTGGAGAAGTATCAGTACGATGAGCCGCAGGCGCTGGAAAAGCCGGTTACGCTGCACTACGAACTTACGGCGCACCAATATGGGCACCTCGCAGGGCCTCTGATGCTGGTCAGGCCCCGAGTGGTGGCCAGTTATGCGCACCAGTTTTCACCGAAGCCGCGGACGGTGCCTATTGATCTGAATGCTACCGGGCACTGGCATGACAGCTATGACATTGCGCTGCCGGATGGGTATGTGGTGGATGAGATGCCTGATCCGGTGAACCTGGATACGGATTTTGCCAGCTACCATTCGACGATTTCGGCGAAGGACAAAGTGCTGCACTACGAGCGGGATTACACGGTGAAGAAGGTGGAGCTGCCGGCGGAGAAGCAGGCGGACTTCCGGCATCTGGAGGGGGTTATTCTTTCCGATGAGCGGGCTACTGTGGTGCTGAAGAAGCAGTGATTTAGTGGTTAGTGGTTAGTGGTTAGTGATTAGGCAGTGGGCGATGATTGTGTTGCCGCTTTGGGTTAATTGATTCAGCAGGGCTTCTTCCTCTTTGTGGGGGACTTGCATTTCTGCTGCTTGGATTTCTTCCGGGGTGGCGGTGGTGAAGCAGAGTTCGCAGATGGCGATACCTTCTTCGGGCTCTGCGTCTTCGGAGAAATCGTCTCTGGGGTCATCTTCTGTGTGGGGTTCGGCCTGGCTGCGGACGGGTGGGCCGAAGACGCGGCAGGTCATGGGGCGATATTCGTAGAGTTCGCAGAGGCCGTTTTCGGGGTTGAGTGCGGGGCAGGGGGCTTCGTCGGCGAAGTCTTCGAAGGCTTCCTGCTCTGCTTCGCTGTCTCCGAGGATGCCGGTGATGGGGTCGCCGGGGAAGTCCGGGGCAAATTCCTTCCAATATTTATCGGCGCGGTTGCGGATTTCTGCTGCCTTTTCGGGAGCGGTGAGGGCGAGCTGTGCCATGCCTTCGCGGAGGCGTAGGGCGTCGAGCGCGTTGATGGCGAAGGCTCCGTGGCAGCACTGGGTGCAGCCGGGGCGGCAGACGAGATGCGGGCCGCTGCGGCGGGCGGAGTCGGCGAAGGCTGCGTCGACGATCTGGAGGAGCTGGCGGTCCTGTGGGGGTAGGGGCACGTTTCTATTGTCTCTGAAATTGGGGAATGCAGAGATGGGACGGGCCTTCAGCCCTCGGATTTCTTGCTTTGGCTGACCCAGCCCTTCAGGCTGGGCTGGTATAGCGCGCGCCTTTGGCGCTGTCTTTCATTGAGCCTTTACGGACAAAATTTGTACGGCAAGACGAGGCTCATGCTGGACGACTTTCCTGCTCGACAGGTCCTGCTCTGCGCTGAGTGCGTTTCGCTGCGGATGGCGGTGGGTCTGGCATGATGCTACTGTACGGAGATTGCGGTTAGGGATTGGCTCAACGAAAGAGGCGGGGATGCGGGTTGGGAATGGGTTGGCTGGAAGGGTGGTGTTGACGGGGCTGATGGTGGTTGGGGCTATGGCGGCCTTGTCTGCACGGGGGCAGGCGCAGGGGGCGAAGACGCCGCAACTGGTCTGGGTGGATACGGATGTTGGGGACGATATCGATGACGCGTTTGCGGTGGGGCTGATTGTGCGGAGCCCGGAGCTGAAGTTGCTGGGGGTTTCGACGACGTATGGCGATACGGAGATGCGGGCGCGGATTCTGGACCGGTTTCTGGCGGCTACGGGCGAGAAGGGGATTCCCGTTTTTGCGGGGCCGCATTCGGATACGAAGAATCCGATGACGCAGGGGGCGTATGGGCGGCAGGCTCCGGACCGGAAGCATGGGGATGGGGTGGCGGCGATGCTGGCGGCGATCAGGGCGCATCCGGGTGAGGTGACGCTGATTGCGCTAGGGCCGTTGAATACTGTCGGGGCGACCATCGAGCGGGATCCGGCGACGTTCAAGAAGCTGAAGCGGGTGGTGATGATGGGCGGGTCGATCAACCGGGGGTATGGCGGCGGAAAGGGTAAGCCTCCGGCACCGGCGGTGCCGGAGTGGAATATCGACCAGTATCCGAAGGGGTTTGCGCAGCTGCTGAAGGCGGGGGTGGCGATTTACATGGCACCGCTGGATTCGACGCAGATTCCGCTGGAGACGAAGGAGCGGGATGCGCTGTTTGCGGTGGGGAATCCGCTGACGGACCAGTTGACGATCCTGTATCACCAGTGGATCGCTGGTTCGTGGGATAAGAATGTGACGCCGACGTTGTTCGATCCGGTGGCGGCGGCTTACACGTTCCGGCCTGATCTATGCCCGATGACGCCGATGCGGATTGCGGTGGATGAGAAGGGTTTGACGACGAAGGTGGACGGGGAGCCGAATGCCAATGTCTGCCTGGAGTCGGATGAGGGTGGTTTTCTGAAGCTGCTGCTGGGGCGGCTGGAGGGTAAGGCGCAGTAACGGCTCATTCAGGGCTACTCGTTCAGGACTACTAATTCAGGACTACTAATTCAGGACTACTAATTCAGGACTACGCCTTGATTTGGGGTGTCGAGCGAGAAGGTGGGGATCTCGATGTCGAAGAGTTCGCCGGTCTCGCTTTGCATCTGGTAGGCTCCGCCCATCATGCCGGATGAAGTGTTGAGGGGTGCGCCGCTGGTGTACTGAAAGCTCTCGCCGGGCTTGAGGATTGGCTGTTCGCCGACGACGCCGGGGCCTTTGACTTCAGTGAACTCGCCGCGGGCGTTGGTGATCATCCAGTGGCGGTTGAGGAGCTGGACGGTTTCGGTGCCCTGATTTTCGATGGTGATGCGGTAGGCCCAGAAGTATTGCGAGCTGGCCGGGGAAGAATTTGCTTCGTGATATGCGGGCTCTACGCTTACTGCGATTGCTCGGGTGATTGCCTGGTACGGTGTTCGCTCTGCCATGAGTAGAGTTTAGAGCAACGGCGGGTGCGCGTGCTCTGGGCGCCTGGTCGATTAGCCGCTTTGCTTCTGCTGGAGCTCTCGTTTTTTATTGGCATGAATCTTGGGCAAACGAAATCGGGGTGACCGGAGTTCCAGGACAGCTGCCTGGAAACCGGTCACCCCGTTTTCGTTCTGTGTTGCCTTCGATTGTGCGGCGACGCTGGTTTACTGCAGCGTTGCGGGGATGGCGATGGGCTCGCTCAGGGTGCCTGAGGTCGCGTTGATGTTGAGGGTGAAGGTGCCGGTGACGGTCTGCTCGATGGTGTTGGAGCTGGGGCTGGCGGTGTCATGCTTGTCGCCGGAGTACTTGGCTGTGATGGGATGCGTTCCGACGGCGAGGCTGGTGGTGGTGAGGGTGGCTACGCCGCTGGTGACCGGAACGGCTGAGCCGATGGCGGTGGCTCCGTCGTAGAAGGTGACGGTTCCGGTGGCGTTGTTTCGCGACTGGAGGTTGGCCGTAAGAGTTACGGTGCCGCCGGAGGCGACCTTGGTGCTGGCCGAGGACAGGACGAGGGAGGTGGTTTTGACGGAGGTTCCGCCGCAACCGATGACTCCGCCGAAGAGGCCGAGGACGAGCAGGACAGCGGACAGGTTGTAGAAGCGGCGGCGGTTGGGGATGCAGATGAAGAAGAGCCCGGCCATCGCGACGACTCCTGAAGCTGCGAGGAGCGGGTTGTGGTTGGAGGCGGTTGCCGTTGCTTCGCCGGGAGCGACCGTTGTGATGCTGATGGTGCCGGTGGAGCCAGGGGCGACCGAGGTGGAAGCGCAGGTGACGCCTTCGGGCAGGGTTCCGCCGCAGCTCAGGGCGATGTCGGCGGTGAAGCCGAGGATGCTCTGGGTGCTGACGGAGACGGTTGCGGTCTGACCGGCGGTGATGGCGAGCGCGTTGGGGGTTGCCGAGTCAGTGAAGCCCGGGCTGGTGACGAGGATGGGTGCGGTTGGAGCGGAGGTTGCGCTGGCCCAGTTGGCATCGCCGGAGTAGACGGCGGTGATGACGTTGGAGCCGGTCGCGAGGACTGGAGCCAGCGTTGCCAGCAGCGTTCCCTGGTTGCCGCCAGTCACACCTTGCGGAGTTCCGAGGGCGACAGCAGCGGCGCCGTTGACCGAGTCGTAGAACTGGATGGTGCCGGTCGGAGCGGGAGCGGTTGCTGAAGCTGGGTTGGGGTTGCCGAGCAGGGCGGTGACGCTGGCCTGACCACCGACTGCGACGACGGAAGCGAGGGGTTGGACAACGACGGTCGGAACACCCTTGTTGACGGTGATCGCGACTTTGGGGCTCGATCCGGGGGCATAGTTGCCGTCTCCGCCATAGACTGCGTAGACACTTTGCGCGCCAGGGGTATCCCACTCGACGAGGCCGGTAGCTTTGCCGTTGGTGAGCAGGAACTGACCGCCGACCTGCCCATACTGGTTGTACAGCGTGACGTAGCCGATGGGGGTTGCCGTGCTGCCGGGGGTGGTGGAGATGGCGGTGACGTTGACCTGGCTGCGCTGGCCGAGGGCAAAGGTGGTTCCGCCCAGGTTGATGCCGAGACCCATCTTCTTGGTGCCGGAGTTGACCAGGGTAATGATTTCCTGGGTCGAGTGCTGCCCGCCTGCTGTGTAGTTGTTATCGCCAGCGTAGGTTGCGATGAGGTTGAAGTCGCCTGGAGCCGGCGAGAACGGGATGGTTGCGACCCCGGTCTTGTCGATGGTTGCTGTGCCGAGGACGGCGCCGGTGTCATCGCGGGTCAGCGTAACTGATCCGGTGGGAGGAATGCCGGGGTCACTGTTGAAGATGACGTATCCGATGACCGGGGTGTTGGCAACGGGTTCGACAATGTTTGCCCGCGTTTCCCAATAGGCGTGGCCCTTGGTGACGGTGAAGGGGATGGTGGTGGTGCTCGGTTGAAAACTGCTGTCGCCGGAGTAATCCGCCTGAATGCTGTAGGTGCCTGGAGGCAGATCGCATTCGGTTTCCGGACCGCAGGTGATGTAGATCAGGCCGGAGTTGTTGACGGGGTAGGTTCCGAATGTCTTGCCGGCGATGCTGAGCTTGATGGTGCCGGTGGCTGCCGTGGATCCTGAGGCGCCGGCAACCTGAACCTGTACCCAGAAGGTATTGCCCAGGAGGGTGTTGCTGGTCTGGATGATGGGCTGTCTGCCCAGGATGAAGAAGCGGCTGGGGGCGAAGGTTGCTCCGGCGAGGCTGCTGCTTTCGGACGTGACCGTTACCGAGACGGGCTGCGATGCGCTGGCTTCGAAGGTGGTGTCGCCAGAGTATTTCGCGGTGACCGTGTAGGTGCCACCGGGCAGGTCGATGCTGCTGGTGTTGTAGGCGCCGGTTGTCAGCGGGGTGGTGAGTACCGGTGTGTTGGAACTTGTCACCAGCAGGACGTCTCCGGTTGGGGTTCCTGTTCCGGATGCAGGTGCCACGGCTCCGACGATGGTGACAGGGGTGCCGTGCGCGAAGGTGGTTTTGGAGAGCTGGAGGGTGGTTGCGGAGCTGGCCGTCGAGGATGTTCCCCATGCCGCGATGAGATTGGCTACATCGACCGAACCGAGACCGGTGCCGAGGTCATATCCGTTTGTGGCGGCGTGGCCGTCCATCTGGCTATTGGGGAAAAATACGGCTGCCGGCAGCTGTACACCAACCTGGACGGGCTGATCTGTGCCCTGGCAATCCTGATTGCCGGAGAAGCAGGCGACTGCGTTTGAACCGCTGGTGACGTCGTTGAAGACGCAGGAGCTGGCCTGGGTGGGATCGGTGCGCTTGCTGGAGTCGCAGCTGTTCCTGGATTCTGCGGCGATGTTGTAGAACTGGTAGTTCGCCAATCCCTGGAAGAGGCCGTGCTTGGATTCGACCAGGGCGAGGATGCCGGCCATGGAAGGTGCTGAGGCCGAGGTGCCGCCAATGACGTTGGCGTTCTGAATGTTCAGGCTGCCGTCGTTGTTGGTGGTCCATTGGCATCCGCCTTCGAAGCAGAAGGTGTAGCCATCGTGCGCGGAGGCTGCGGCGAGCGAGACGTCGGGAATATCGCGAACGCCATCGGCTGGAACGCCGGGAGCGGTTTGCCACGAGGGCTTCGGGTATCCGGTAGCGCAGAACTCATCGCCGGAGTCGTCCGTGGTTCGACTGACGCAGGAGCTGGCGCCGCCACTGCCGGCGTAGCTATCGACGTTGTAGGGAGCGAAGTTACAGTTGGTCGGTCCGAAGGGAATGCCTTCGGTGCATGACTCGTTCCAGACGGCTTCGGGGATGTAGCCCTTGGCGGAGCTCTGATCGGAGTCGTTGTTGGTGAGGTTCCAGTAGGTGGTCAGGGTAGCGTCGTCAAATTCGGTGCCACCGACGGCGGTGTTGTACGGGGTGGAGGCGATGCCACTGACGCCGAAACCGTAGACAGTGGAAGGGGAGCCAGGGTTATTGCAAGCGGCTGCGCCGGAATCGCCGGTAGAGACGAAGACGGAGATGCCTTCGGAGGCTGCCTGCTGCCAGAGCAGGTTGTAGAAGGCGACCTGAGTGTCGGACATGAAGGCTTCGCAGAGGCCGAAGCTGACCGACATGATGGGCGAGAGGGCATTGTCCACGATGTAGGTTGCCGCTACGTCGACGCCGTCGGTGGCACCCGTGGATGCGCCGACTACGAAATTGATTTTAGCTTTGGGTGCGACTGCGCCGGACCATTCGACGTCGAGTGTGGCTTCGACATCATCGCCGGAGACGTCGCCTGGGTCGGTGGTGGCGTAGAGGACGGTGGGGTCGTTGAAGGGAAGGCCGAAGAGCTTGCGGAAGGCTTCGACGTCGGAGAGTTCAATGTCGGAGCGTCCTACGATGGCGATGGAGGTGCCGGTGCCATCGACGCCTGCGGCGATCGAAGACTGCGAATCATAGATTTTGGCGAAGTCGCCGGGGGTGAGGAAGGTTTCCGTCTGGTCGCCGTTGATGGTGGTAGCTGGCTTGGGGTTGTTGTTGCCGGTTGTCGCCTGCGCGGTTCCAGTGGCGTTGGTGCGTACCAGCTTGCCGGATTTATCGCGGGTGATCTTGCCGGGGGCGATGTGTTCTGCCTGGGAGAGGAAGTTGTTCACGCGGATCACGCCGGAAACGGCGGGGGTGAGGGCGGCGGGGATCGACAGGCTGGTGGCGTTGGCGATGTGTTTCTCGCCGTTTACCGAATACTGGTGGATGCTGGTCTGGAAGGCCGATTCCACCTGGCTGGCGGTGCCGGAGAAGCGAATCCAGTTCTTGCCCTTGGCAACCTGGTCCACGGTAAATCCGCTCGACGAAAGCCAGCTGCTCACGGTCTGGATGTCGGCATCGCCTACGCCGTAGCGGGTGGCGTATTGCGCAGGGGTGAGCCACTTGTGGAAGCTGGGCGAGTTGGGATTGTGCATGTCGCTGACGAGCTGCTTGAGCGCCGCGGCCTGGTCCTGCGTCGGGTGCAGCAGGAGGATCATGTCTTTCATGGGAGTGCCCGATTCGGCGCGACCGCGGTCGTTGGCGGAGTTGGCCAAAGGATGGACGGAGTTGCCGATGACCGTTCGCTGTGCGGGATTGACGGCGGTGGTGATCTGGGGCCTGGGCTGAGCTTGCGGCGAGCTTTGCGCCGAGGCGGCAGAGACGCCGGCGACGAGCAAGAGTGCAGCGGCCGCGCGACAGAGTTGCCTGGCGATCCAGGCCTTGCGAATGTAGTTTCCAATCCTCATGGTGTTGCCTCCGAAAAATGTTTCTGTGCTGAGCAGCGTGTTTCGATCAAGTGTTGCGGGGAAGTTTTGGGGTTGGCTGCCGGTGGGAGTTCCGAGCTGCGCTGGCAGAGTTTTCAAGAAGGTGGATCTCTGGCTCCCCGGCACGTGGCCCGGAAGGATGCATGTAAGTGGGACCGGCTTTATGAAAGCTGGAAGAAACTCTGGCCAAAGACTAGCAACAATGTGCTGGGATGACCGGCATCTTAGGGATAGTTTTGGAAGTACCCAAAAGGGTAGGTAGGAAAAGTTACGCAGAGATATTAAGTGGATTTATACGAGATATAAACAGCGGCGTTCAGGACATCGACGTTTTAGCTATCCAGGAGGCCTCGCTGAATGCCGATGACGACGGCCTGGGTGCGATCGCTGGCTTCGAGCTTGGACAGGATGTTCTTGACGTGCATCTTGACGGTGTTATCGGTCACGAAGAGGAGTTTACCGATCTCCTTGTTGCTGTTGCCCTTGGAAATGAGGCTGAGGACTTCGAGTTCGCGGTCGGTGAGCTTGCGGGAGGCGACGAAGTAGGCGAGTTTCTCGGCTGACTCCGAGGAGAGCGCTTTGCCGCCGCGCGCCACGTGGCGGACCTGTTCGGCGAGGGTGGCGCCATCGATGCCCTTGAGCAGGTAGCCTCGCACGCCGAGGGCGATGGCGGTGTGGATGGATGCGTCTCCCTGGGCAGAGCTGAGGATGATGATGCGGGCGGCGGGGTCGGTTTTCAATACGGAGCGGACGACGTCGAAGCCGCTCTGGTCGGGCAGCCGGAGGTCGAGGAGCATGACGTCGGGCCGTTGTGCCGCGTACATCTCGATGGCCTGGCGGCCGTTTGCGGCGAGGCCGGTGATTTTCATGTGGTGGCGTTCGAGCACGCCGGCGAGGCCCTCGCGGACCATGGGGTGATCGTCCACGATGAGGACGGTGATTGTGCCGGGGATGGCGAGCGATTCCGGCAAGGACTCAGAGGGCTGGGTTTTGGCTTGGTGGGGTATTGGGTTCATTCGGCCTGCTTGTTTCGTATGTGGTTGGTGCTGCGGCATGGGTGGGGTTGGAGTGGCGGCGGAGAGTGTTCCACCACCGCCAGGTTCGCTGCCGGGTCAGGACGCGAAGCGTGATGCGCGTGCCTTTACCGGGTGCGCTGAGGATCTCAATGGAGGCGCCGATGCGTTGCGCGTGGGCCTGCATTCCTGGAAGCCCGAAGTGGCCTGGCCGCCCGTGCAGGAGGGTTTGCTGGTCGATGCCGTCTCCGTCGTCCGCGATCTCAACTTCGAGGAGGTCGGGGAGGAAGCGTACGGCGACGTGCACGCTCTGCGCGTTGGAGTGGCGGAAGGCATTGGCGAGGGCTTCGCGGCAGATGCGATAGACCTCGTCGCGCACGAGAGGGTGGATATTGCGAGGCTCTCCGGTGCTCGACAACTCGAATTCTGGCAGTTCCCCAATGCGGAACTCAGCTTCGGCATGACGTAAAACCTCGACGAGGCTGTACTGTACCACAGCGGTCGAGTGCAGACTCCAGACCATGTTGCGGCTGCGGGCGACGGTTTCGCGGAGGCGCTGGGTGAGAATGTCGAGATTGGACGAGGCTTTTTCCGGCTTTTCGGCCATCTGGAAGCCGAGAAGTTCGAGTTGCAGGACGGTGCCCACCATGTCCTGAATAACGGTGTCGTGGATCTGGTAGGCGATGCGTTCGCGCTCGGCGGCACGCTCCTGAAACTGGAAGCTGAGACGCTCGGCGCCGGCACGGGTGCGGCGGCGGGTGATCTCGACGATGAGGATGGCGGCGGCCAGGATGGCCAGCGCGAGAAACCATCGTGTCTGCCAGAAAAATGGCTTGAGGCTGAGGGTTAATCCCGCGGGCGAGGGGCTGGAGGCTCCGCTGCGCGTGATGGCTGTGACTTCGAAGGAGTACGTGCCGGGGGGCAGTGCGGTATAGGAGACCTCGCGGGAGTTGACGGCTTCAATCCAGTGATTGTCCCAACCGGTGAGGCGGTAGCGGAAGCGGATTTGCTCCGGGGCCGGGACGGGCGGGGTGGTGAAGGTGAAGGTGATGCGATGCTGGCCGGGAGGGACGGTAAGGGGCGAGGTTTCGGAGATGGCTTGTTCGTGATCGTCGACGGTGACCGAGTCGATGGATGCGGTCACGGCTGGCTCCGGACTGCGGGCTGGATCGGACTCGGGATTGAGGACGGAAAGGCCATCGGGGGTCGCGAACCAGATGCGGCCGTCGTGTGCGCGGATCGCGGTGATCTGGTTCAAGGGGAGGACGGTGTTGCTGCGGAGGCCGTCGTCGTGGGTGTAGATCTCGGGCTGGACGCGGGAGGAGCGGCCTGCGGCGAAGCCGGACCACTGCGCGTACGGGATGCGGGCGATGGCGCGGGCGGTGGCGATCCAGAGATTGTTGCCATCGTCTTCGAGAACGTCCATGACGGTGTTGCCGGGGAGGCCATCCTGTTCGGTGAGCAGGCGGGGGTGCGTGGCGGCGGAGCTGCTGACGAAAAAGACGCCGTCGAGAGTGCCGACGAGGACGCTTGCAAAGGCCGGGTCGGGCTTGGGGGAGCGGGCAATGCAGAGGATGGGGGACGGCGCGGTGAGCAGCAATTCGAAGCGGTGCTGGTTCCAGCGATAGAGCTGGGGACCGGCGGCTGCCCATAGGTCGCCGTGGCTGTCGAGGGCGAGAGTCCACAGAAGATTGGGGTCGGCGGGGAGGCCTTCGGGTGGGCCGAGTTGGGTGATTTTGCCGCTGCTTTGAGCAGGGGCGGGAGGGTCGCGCCGGAAGATGCCGCGGCGCTGGATCGTGAACCAGAGGGTGCCGTCCGGGGTGGTGATCGGCGAGCCGACGTAGCCGGGTGGGACGCCGGGAATGGTTGAGAAGTGTCCGTTGCGGAAGGCGTAAATGCCGTAGTCGGCGATGGCGACGAGCGGGGTAGAGGATGCGGGTTTTGAGGTTTCGTTTTCCGCAAATCCTCTTACCTGGCCGATGCGCAGACCTGAGGTGCGGGTGAAGTGTTGCCAGGGTTGCAGTGGATCGGCGGGAACGTGGGCGATGCCGCTCTCGAGCGTGCCGGCCCAGAGCGTGCCGTCCGAATGCTCGAAGATGGATTCGAAGTGGGATTTGGGAGCAGTCTGGTCGCCGGAGTAGGTGGTGAAGAGTCCGTGATGGAGGCGTTGCAGGCCGGAGATGGTGCCGATCCAGATGTCGTGGCTGCGGTCTTCAAACAGGACGCGGGCATCGTTGCTGGCGATGCCGTCGTCGGCGGTGAGGGTTTCGATGCCGGTTGCGGCGGCTGAGGCTGGATCGGTTTTGCGGCTGAGGCCGTGGAGGCCGCCGGAAGCCATCCAGAGTTGATGTTTGTGGTCGACGAGGATGTTGACGAAGTTCCCCAGGCCGGGATTCTGGACCTCAACAAATCCTGGATGACCGGCGGAATTTCCGGTGAAGCGGAAGAGCTTGTGACCGTCTCCGGCGTAGATCGATCCGAAGTCGTCGGCGTAGAGCATGCGGACTCCGGTTAGCGGGTAGCGCGTGGCAGGAGTCGAAGGGTGGGCGACATTTTTGATGGCGAAGACTGATTCGCCGTCCGCGAGCCAGAGGGTGCCGTCTGTACTCTCGGCGATATCGCGAATGGCGAGCGCGCCGGAGGGTAACGGGTGGGGTTCGAGGGTGTTGTTGCGGGTGAGGTAGAGATGCTTTTCGCCGTAGACCCAGACTTCTCCGGTGCGGCTTCGCGCAATGGCATCGAGGCGATGCAGTGACGCGGGAGGCTTGCCGGCGACGGGGATCTGCTCGAAGCGGTGGTGCTCCAGGTGGAAGAGGCCGGCTCCGGTGGCGGCCCACAAGCCGTTTCCGGCGTCGGGTGCCAGACCGCCGATGTTGCCGTGGAGGGCTGCGGGCAGGTCTGGTCCGGGGGCACGAAAGCGCAGGCCGTCAAAGCGGACGAGGCCGTTCATGGTGCCGATCCACAGGAAGCCGTCGGAAGTCTGGGTGATGGCGCGGATGAAGTTTTGCGGCAGGCCCTGATCGGTGGTCCATGTGGTGAGAACCTGGCGGTGAAGGGAATCTGTTGCGGCGACGGTTGCGGGAGGAACGTCGGCGGCTTCGGCAAGGGATGGGGCGGAGGCTGCGAGCAGTGCCACGATGGCCGGGAGGATGGTGCGACACAAATGCCGGAGGGGCGTGCCACGGCTCGGGCGCGAGGGAGATTCCGGGCTGGACTGCGGGTGAGCCGGGGTCTGGCAGCTTTCGTTCGACCAGCAAGGATAAGCCCGATACGTACAGGACGATGTGTGGTTCCGGGTGGTCATCGCGCTCCGCTTGGAGAGATGACTGGAGGTTCCACATCACGGGCTTGGGTAAGGGCCGTCATCGAGTCCAGCATACTGGAAACGATCGGACTGTTCACGAGCTGAGAGCTTAGTGGGTTGAGCGTTTGGACTCACTGCCAGCCGGTGCGGCTGCCTTGGTCGTGATGACATAGGCAGCGGAGGCTACGGCGGAGTTGGTGTGTCCTGTGGCGACGGCGATGGCTTTGATGGTTTCCGAGGCGGAGACGGTGATGGCTGCTGTGTACTTGGTGCTGGCGGTGGTCGGGGTTGTTCCGTTGGTGGTGTAGTAGATGGCTGCGCCGGTGGTGGTGCTGGTGAGTTTGACGGATTGTGCTGCGGTGTAGGTTCCAGCTATCGGCGAGAAGGTTGGGGTGGCTGCCGGGGTTTGGATGACGTAGGCAGCGGAGGCTACGGCGGAGTTGGTGTGTCCTGTGGCGACGGCGATGGCCTTGATGGTTTCCGACGCGGAGACGTTGATGGCTGCTATGTACTTGGTGCTTGCGGTGGTCGGGGTTGTTCCGTTGGTGGTGTAGTAGATCGTCGCGCCGGTGGTGGCGCTGGTGAGTTTGACGGATTGGGGTGCGGTGTAGGTTCCGGCAGCGGGCGAGAAGGTCGGGGTGGCTGCCGGGGTTTGGATGACGGCTGGGCTAGGCGGAGTTGGTGTGTCCGGTGGCGACGGCGATGGCCTTGATGGTTTCCGAGGCGGAGACGGTGATGGCTGCTGTGTACTTGGTGCTCGCGGTGGTCGGGGTTGTTCCGTTGGTGGTGTAGTAGATGGCGGCGCCGGTGGTGGCGCTGGTGAGTTTGACGGATTGGGGTGCGGTGTAGGTTCCGGCAGCGGGCGAGAAGGTCGGGGTGGCTGCCGGGGTTTGGATGACGTAGGCAGCGGAGGCTACGGCGGAGTTGGTGTGTCCTGTGGCGAGGGCGATGGCTTTGATGGTTTCCGAGGCGGAGACGGTGATGGCTGCTGTGTACTTGGTGCTGGCGGTGGTCGGTGTTGTTCCGTTGGTGGTGTAGTAGATGGCTGCGCCGGTGGTGGTGCTGGTGAGTTTGACGGATTGTGCTGCGGTGTAGGTTCCGGCTATCGGCGAGAAGGTCGGGGTGGCTGCCGGGGTTTCGATGACGTAGGCGGCGGAGGTGACTGCTGAGTTTGTGTAACCCGTGGCCGCTGCGATGGCCTTGATGGTTTCTGAGGCGGAGACGGTGATAGGTGCCGCGTATTTGGTGCCGGCGGTGGTCGGGGTTGTTCCGTTGGTGGTGTAGTAGATGGTTGCGCCGGCGGTGGTGCTGGTGAGTTTGACGGATTGGGCTGCGGTGTATGTTCCGGCTACGGGCGAGAAGGTCGGGGTGGCTGCCGGGGTTTGGATGACGTAGGCTGCGGAAGCTACGGCTGAGTTGGTGTGTCCTGTGGCGACGGCGATGGCCTTGATGGTTTCTGAGGCGGAGACCGTGATAGGTGCCGTGTACTTTGTGCTGGCGGTCGTCGGAGTGGTTCCGTTGGTGGTGTAGTAGATTGCTGCGCCGCTGGTTGCATCGGTGATGGTGACCGTTTGAGCCACGGAATAGGTGCCTGCCACGGGGCTGAGGACGGGCGTGGCTGCGGTCGGTGTTGTGGTGCCGGTCAGGCGGATGGTGGTTGAAGTGCTGGTGTTGTACAGGCTGTCGCCGACATACTCGGCATCTACTAGGTGAGCGCCTGAGCCGGTTGGGGCGACTTTGGTGGCGGTTGCGCTTGCTGTCTGGGTCAGCTCGTCGGCTTCCACGGTGAGCGTGCTGCCGGTGGTTGCTGCGATGTCCTGATTGGTGACGGCCAGGTCTGTTAGTCCGGTGCCGGAGAAATCGCCGCTGACTACGTTGACCGGGTTGATGCCGGTTGGCAGCGGTGTCGGCTGGGCTGTGAAGGTGCCGTCGCCTTTGCCTTGAAAGATGGTGACGTTCTTGTCGCCGCTGTTGACTACGGCGAGGTCGGCAATGCCGTCGCCGTTGAAGTCGCCGACGGCAATCGAAGTGGGAGCGTGGCCGGTGGTCAGGGTGGCTCCGGTGGTGAGCGTCTCGTTGCCGTGGCCGAGAAGGATGGAGACGTTGTTGCTGCCGTTGTTGACGACGGCCAGATCAAGGAAGCCGTCGCCGTTGAAGTCGCCGGTGGCGAGGGCGACGGGGGTAGTGCCGGTGTTGTACGATGCCGAGCCGGGGAAGAAGAATCCCTGGCTGTTGTTCTGGAAGACGGTGACATTGTCTGCGCCGCTGTCCGCGACGACGATATCCGGGTAGCCGCTGGTGTTGAAAGGGCCAACGGCTACGGCCAGGGGATAGTTGCCCACCGCATTGAGCGTGGGACCGCCGAAGGTTCCCTTGCCGGTGCCCAGAACAGGGGCGAAACAGTAGACGCCGTAGATGACCCCGGTGATGACGAAATCCTGGTTGCCGTCGCGGTTGAAGTCTCCTGCCGCAACCGCCGTAACATTGGCTATTCCGCCGAGGCTGAACGGGGCGCCCACGGTGCCGCCACCCTTGCCGTCGCCGAGGAAGAGGGCAGCGTTGTTTGTGCCGGTGGTGGTGTTGTCGACGGTGAGGATGTCGAGCGGGCCGCCTGTGACGAAGGGGGCGGCGATCATTGCCTGGTTGTTGGGCAGGCTGGTGAAGTTGGTTGCTGCCTTGAAGGTGCCGTTGCCGTTGCCGAGCAGGATGCTGAGGTAGCCGGTGATCGGCTGGCCGCTTCCGGTGGAAATGCCGTTGGTACCGATGGCGAGGTCGGGGATGCCGTCACCGTTGAAGTCGGCGGTGAGGATGGATAGCGGCTGGGGCTTGGTTGCGGGATTTTGTGTATTGACCCAGACGGACTTTGCGGTGCCTGTGCCGAGTGCGGCGGTTGCAAGGACGGTGTTGCTGTTGCTGGTGTCGCGGAATTCGACGTTTCCGGCTGGTGCGGTTGAGACTGCTGTGCCGGTTACGGTGGACGTGAGGGTGTAGTTGCCGGCGCTGCCGGTCTGGGCGATCGTGGTGGTGGTGGCTCCGTAGACGAGCAGAGGCTGGGCGGTGGATGTGCTGGCGGCGTCGGTTGTGGTGCTGACAAACTCCGCTTTATAGCTGTGACTGCCGGGGCGGGGGACGAAATTCAGTGTGGCCTTTCCTGCGGTGCTCAGCGCGGCGGTGCCGAGCAGATGGATGTCCGAGCAGAGCTTCGCTGTGGCGTCGCAGAAGTTGACCTGGCCGAGCGCGACGGCTTTTCCTCTTGCGGTGACGGTGGCTGTCAGGGTGACTACCGCGCCGCCATTCACAGATGAAACGCTGAGGCCGTTTGCGGTTACAGACAGGGCTGTCGTGGTTGCTGCCTGCGCGGCCAGGAATGCTGGCGTTGCCAGCGAAAGAAGGATGAGCGCAAGGAGAGGAAGCGTGTGCTGCGCTTTCCATCTATTTTGTATTGCGGGATGTTTCGTCATCGTCTGTTTCCTCGGCCAGGTGGGCAAGGTGGATTGAGACCGTGCCCGCAACCGTTCTGCTTAAGACTGCGTGTTTTGGCGCAATTTTCCCTCACTGATGCTGAGTTCGCGTGGCGAGTCCTAACAGAAAGACATGGTTGTGCACGCTACGGCAACTGGTTAGGCTGATGCTCCGGGCCGAATGTGCAATGGTGCAAGGCCGCAACCCGCCGATTCCGACTTTCCACACGACGCTAGATCGCTCCGCAACCGCGGGCGCAGGAGAACTGTCATGTCCGCATCCGTTCCAGTTTTGCAGCAGCACACGGCGCTCGCTTATGCGGAGTTACGTTCGATTTTCACCGAGCTTCCGGAGACGCCGGTGATTCTGCGCGCTTTCGAGTATGCGCGGGATCACATGTCGCACACTTTGTTCAACCATGTGACCCGGTCGTGGATCTTCGCCACCAAGGTCGCTGCTGTCCGGAGGGAAGCTTTCGATGCCGAGGTGGTTGCGGTCTCGACCCTGCTGCACGATATCGGGCTGACGCCGCATGGTGACGGCCCGAACCGCTTCGAGGTCAATGGCGCTTCGATCGCCGGGGCATTCGTACGCGAACTGGGGTTCGATGATCGCCGTGCGCAGCTTGTATGGGATGGGATCGCGCTTCACGCGACGGAGTCGATCAGCCTGTTCAAGGAAACGGAGGTAGCGCTGTCGGCGCGCGGTATCGGTGTGGATTTTGGAACGGCCGATTATTATGCGCTTGATCGCGCGGAGATCGATGCCGTGGTGGCCGCGGTGCCGCGTTTGAACATGAAGCGGGAGTTCGCTGCGTGCGCTCTGTCTCTCGCGCAGACAAAGCCGGAGACGACGTACGACAATTTCATTCGGGACTACGGCGAACGATTCGTACCGGGCTACAAGGTACCTTCCTGTGTCGACGCGATTGCCGGCGGTCCGTTCGAGGAATAGCGCTGCGTCGTAGCCGCTGGAGTGGGTGACCGTTTCTGACCCGGAGCCCGCATCCTTTCGGTGAAGCATTGCTGGAATTGTGTTGACAGAACCATAACCGTTTGGTTATGGTTTCTGCGTGAAGACGGTAGATGCCAATCCGGTTTTTCGAGCGCTGGCGGATCCGACGCGACGGGCTCTTTTCGAGGAGCTGACTCGGCGCGGGGAGCAGACGGTGCATGCGCTGACGCGGTTCTCGGGGGTTTCGCAGCCGGCTGTTTCGAAGCACCTGACGGTGTTGAAGCGGGCGAGCCTGGTGCGGCACCGGCGCGAGGGGCGCGAGACGCACTATCGCGCGCACCCGGATGCGCTGGCGCCGATGGTGGATTGGCTGCGGCATTACGACGCGTTCTGGAGAGAGCGGTTTGATCGTCTTGAGGCGGTGCTGGAGGGGATGGAGTGATGAGTGACTCTGGTGACGGTACGCGGAGTGTGGTGATCGAGCGGGTGTTTCGGCATGCGCCGGAAAAGCTCTGGCGGGCGCTGACGGAGAGTTCGCTGATCGCGCAGTGGCTCCTGAAGAATGACTTTGAGCCGGTGGCTGGTAGGAAGTTCCAGTTCAGAAACGAGCCGATGCCGCAGTGGGACGGGGTGATCGAGAGCGAGGTGCTGGTGGTCGAGCCGTTGAAGCAGCTCTCGTATACCTGGAACGCTCTTGGGCTTGATTCGACGGTACTATTCACGCTGACTCCGGTGGAGGGCGGGACGCATCTTCGCATGGAGCAGTCGGGCTTTCGTCCGGACCAGGAGCAGGCATTCAAGGGTGCGGGCTACGGGTGGCGGAACTTTCTTGGCGGTTTGGAGAGGTTGCTGGACGGAGGTGGGTTGTGAGGGCTCTGAAAGGATTTGAGTGATGATGGATGCTTCCGAATTGATTGATGCGAAGGTCAAGGGGTTTGCCGATTGGCGTGGGGAGATGCTGGCGAAGGTGCGTGGGATCATTCATGCGGCGGACCCGGAGATTGTGGAAGAGGTGAAGTGGGTCAAGCCTTCTTCGCCTGCTGGGACGCCGGTGTTTTCCCGTGGCGGGATTGTCTGTACGGGGGAGACGTACAAGAGCGTGGTCAAGCTGACGTTTGCCAAGGGGGCATCGCTTGAGGACCCGGCGGGGCTGTTCAATTCGAGCCTGGAGGGGAATGTGCGGCGGGCTATCGACATTCACGAGGGCGAGAAGGTGAATGAGGCGGCCTTGAAGGCGCTGATTCGCGCGGCGGTGGCGCTGAATCTTGCGGGTAAATCGAAGAGCAAGCCGAAGGGTAAGTAGTTGGCTGGTGAACCGCTAGCGGCTGTGGTCTTCGATCAGGACTGCGTCTGAGACTGGCTTTACGGTGACTGCGCCGAGGTATTTTCCGGATGGGCTGACCATGATGGCTGCCAGATGCGAGTTGCGGAATTCGATCTGCTTGGTCGGGGATGCTTCTTTTGCGTCGGGTCCGTTCAGGGGCAGGTCGTAGATGGAGTCCGAAGCGTTGCCGCGCACGATGAAGAAGATGTGCTGGTCGTTGAGGGCGAAGGTGAGGGAGCGAGATACCTTCAGGGTTGGCGGGATGGGGAGAGTTGCGGTCTGCTTGCCGGTTGCGAGGTCGGCGAGGATGAGAGACTGCTGGCTACCCGAGTGGTCGGTCCAGGCGGCCTGCTTGCCGTCATGCGAGATCGCGAACCAGACGGAGCCTTCGCCAATCTTCTGCGGAGTGCCGCCTTCGGCTGACACGCGGTAGATGGCTGCTTTTCTTATCTCGCTGTTATCGGCGTAAACGACCCATTTGCCGTCCGTAGTGCAGACGGGGAGGATGTCTTCCGGGCCCTGGGAAAGCTGTTTGAGATTGGAGCCGTCGGCGTTCATGTGCCAGATGCCGATGTTCTTTTCGGGCGAACGGCTGCCGGAGGCGACCAAAGAGGACGTGCCGCAGCCGCTGGGTTGCAGGAACTGCATGCCTCGCGGGGTCTGGATTGAGGTTTCCTGGCTGGTGGCGAGGTTTTTGATCTTGAGGCCGCCTGCGGTGGTTGAGCCGATGATCTCTGTCTCGCTTCTCCAGCCCAGAAAGTCGGACCAAGGGAAAGAGATGACTTCTGGGCTGGCTGCGAGCAGGGGGAGTTCGAAGCTCTGGAAGTGAGCGTTGTTGTCGGACTGACGGGCGGCGATCGTGGAGCCGTCGGCTGTGATGCTGGGGCTTACGTAGGAGTTCAGGTCATGGGTGATCTGGGTGTGTACGCCGCCGGGGTAGGAGATCGCGACGAGCGACGGATACAGATTGAAAGGAGTCACGGCATCGGCGAGGATTCCGCTGCCGTCTGCCTTCCAGGAGAGAGTGATGTAGATCTCCGTGCCCTGGGGAGATTCATAGAACGGCTGCCGCTGGCCGGTTTTGAAGTCGAGGATGGAGATGCCGCCGACTTCTGCGGAGAGTGCGGCTCTTTGCCCATCGGGGGAGCAGACGACGGTGTTCGGCGTGGGGCGTCCGCCTTTGGCTAATGTCTTTTCGTTCCTGCCGCTGTCGGCGTCGGCGGCGAGGACTGCGAATTGGTCTTCTCCGTTGCTGCGGAAGAAGCAGATCTGTTCGCCGTTGTTGAGAAATGTGATTGGACCGTCGATGTCGTTGAGGATGGTGGTGGGTTCGCCGCCGAGGAGCGGAATTCGATACTCCAGGGTGGTTTGAGCCGAGGTGCCCTGGGGATGGCCGCGGTAGTAGAGGTAGCTGTCGTCGGGCGAGAAAGTGATATCGCTGAAGAGCGTCCTGCCGCCCTGGACGATGACGCGGGAGTTGCCGCTGTGGAGTTCGAGGACGGAGAGGGACTGGGTACCGGGGGCGTTCTGGGAAACGAAGGCGAGGAACTTGCCGGAGGGCGAGATGGCGGTGAGCTGGACATCGCCTGAGTTGGTGAGGCGGCGCATGGACGCGTTGCTGAACGGCGCCGGGCGGAAGATACGCCAGATTTGCCAGCCGGCAAGAAGGATCAGGACTGCGGCGAGGATGCCAGCTACGACGATCTTCTTCGCTCGTAATGGGCTGGCCTGCAAGGTGCTGGCTGCGGTTGCCGCTGGGGAGGCTGGGTTTTCCGGTGCGGGCGGTGCTGGGGCGGGATGGCTTTCCGGGAGCTGTTCGGGAGCTGGAGCGTCGAGGGCGACCGGGGTTACGCCGAGCTGGTAGCCGATGCCGGGCAGGGTGATGATGAAGCGGCCACCGGTGGCTTTGTCGGTGAGGGCTTTACGCAGGAGGAAGATGCTTTGCGTCAGGTTGGACTCTTCGACGAAGGCGTCCGGCCAGATGGCCTGCATGAGCTCTTCCTTGGGGATGACTTCTCCGGGGCGGGCGATGAGGGCGAGAAGGACCTCAAACGGCTTTTGCGCGAGCGGAATCTGCTCGCCGCGGAGGCGGATCTGGCGGCGCGTGACGTCGACCTCGTACTCACCCAGCTTGTATAAAGCGCTCATAACAGGGGGATTGTGCTTGCGGACTTGCCGGTTGAGAACAATTGATACGGCTTGATCCTAACATGACTCGGATTGAGGACGGCGAGGGACGCGGCGGGGGATAAAGGATCCAGATGTGGCGCGCTGAGGCCGTCACAAATTGATCTGGAGACGATTCCCATGAAAATGCTGCTCAAGTCTGTAGCCCCGATGCTCGCCATTGCCATGTTTCAAGCGCCTGCCAAGCCGCCGATGAAGATGGGGCTGTGGGAGATGACTGGAACCTCGAAGAGAATTCTGCCGGATGGGACGGACAAAGCTACGTCCAGCGTCTATCGCAACTGCGTGACTCCGGCGAACTGGCTGAAGATGATGGGGCCGACTGCTCGCGAGGCTTGTCCGAAGGTGAACGAGGCCTGGTCGAAGGACGACTACAGCTTTGATGTGGAGTGCTCGGGAAAACCGAAGATGGCGAGTGTGCGAGTTCACTTCGACAGCCAGGACAGCCAGCACGGGAGCATGGACCTGTCCGCGATGCCGGATGGGACGCCGCTGAAGATGCACTCGGAATTTGAGGGGCACTGGGTGGGCGCGGAGTGCGGCGACGTTTCGCCGGATCATCCGGTGCTGGTTCGCTAACGGGTCACTGTCATTCGGCCCGCGTTCTGGACCCTCAGGTAGCCCTTGAGGCTCTGCGCTGTGGGCAAGCAGTCCACTTTCCTAACTATGGTTGAGGTGATGCATGTCGATCCGCTCTCTTATTTCCCGGGCAGGCTGGTGGCCGGCCTGTTTCTGCGCCTGCTTTGCGCTTTCCGCTGCTCATTCTCTGACGGCCCAGAAGCAGCGCATCACCACGGAAGCTGACCTGCCGCGTTTCAGTTACCCTGTACACGGCACGATTCAGGAGTTCCTGAACTCTTCGCCTGCGGAGTTTGCCGATTTTGCCCGCCCGGTGCTCTCGGATATCGATGCGACGCTTGCGAAGTACCAGATTGATGACCATGCTGCGCTGCGGAAGCTGCTGCAGGCTAGGGTTGACCTGGAGATTATTCTTGGCGGGAACGATGCGGATGCGTTGAAGACCGTTGCGCAGATTCGTGATCTGGAAGATAAAGCTACGGCAAAGCTGGTGGGGAATCTGAGCCAGCAGGCGTATCTGCAGGCGCGGATGAAGTCGAAGGATGTGAGCGCTTCGGGGTGTCCGGTGGGCTACGAGCCGATCTATCAGGCTGCGACGGAAGCGTTGCCGTGGGCGGCGGTTGGCGGGGACCAGAAAGAGTCGAAGAGCTTTGTCGAGCTGATGAGCCCATCGTTCATGGCGGGTCTGGCGGAATCGGTGCTGGGACCGACTTTTGCCAAAGAACATGCCGTGGGCCTGGGCGCGGCTGAGTTGCTCGCGAGAGCGCGGGTGCAGCTGCAGATTACGCTGCCATGCAAACAGGAGACGCTGAAGGTGCTGAGCGCGTACATCCTGAAGAACGATGTCGCCAAGCCTTCGATCTGGGCGGAGCGCGAGGCTGTGCTGCCGCCCGTGGAGAAGCTTACGCCGGTCAACGTGGCGATCTGGGATTCGGGGTTTGATACGTCGCTGTTTCCTGGACGGCTGTACGTCAATCCTGATCCTGCGGACGGCGATCCGCATGGCGTGGCGTTCGATGTCTTTTCGCGGCCTACGCATGGGGAACTGATTCCACTGACCGCGCAGGAGAAGAAGAATTACGCGGCGTCTGTCGAGCAGATGAAGGCGTTTGGCGATATTGAGAGCGGTGTTGACAGCCCGGGAGCGACGGCGTTGAAGGAGAAGATCGGCAAGCTTTCTCCTGCGGAGGCTAAGGCGTTTTTCGATGAGAACGCGATCCTTGACGGGTTTGCGCATGGCACGCACGTGACTGGAATTGCCGCTCGCGGGAACCCGGCGATCCGGCTGGCGTATGCGCGCATGACCTATGACAATGGCAATCCTCACATGCCGCCTACCGAGCAGCTGCTGAAGGATACGGCGGATTCGTATGCTGCGGCGGTGGCGTGGTTCCGGGCGCACCATATCCGGGTGGTCAACATGAGCTGGTGGGACCGGCCGGCCAACATGGAAAAGGATCTTGCCGATAATGGGATCGGCAAGGATGCGGCGGAGAGAAAGCAGATGGCCATGCACTTCTTTCAACTGGAGCGGGATTCGCTGTATGCGGCGCTCAAGAGCGCTCCTGAGATCCTGTTCGTGACGATTGCGGGCAACAGCAACCAGAACAATGATTTTGAGGAGGATTGTCCGTCGTCGTTTCGCTTGCCGAACCTGATCGTTACCGGAGCCGTGGATCAGGCTGGGGATGAGACCAGCTTTACCACGGTGGGCGAGAACGTTCTGGTGGACGCCGACGGGAATGCGGTAGAGAGTCTCGTTCCGGGAGGGGCTACGGTGAAGATGTCCGGCACGTCCATGGCTGCGCCGCAGGTGACGAATCTGGCGGCGAAGCTGCTGGCGATTGACCCGAGGCTTTCGCCTACGGAGCTGGTGGCGCTGATCCGGGATGGGTCCGATAAGAGCGCGGATGGAAGGCTTCGGCTGCTGAATCCGAAGAAGTCGGTCGAACTTGCGGAAGCAAAGATGCATTGAGTGGTACGACCGGCGTTTGAGAATCCGTTGGGTTCTCGAACGCCGGCCTGGTTCGATCGTGGACTGACCTGGCGCTGGCGGCTTGTCCATGCCATCGATCCGGGCGAACTATTCACACCATCAATCCACACCATTGATTCACACCATTGATTCACGTCAACGATTGACGTCAACTGTCCACGCAACGGGGAAGTGATCCGGTGTCGACCTGTTATGGTCAGTGCAAGACCGGTCCCGATGAAGCAATTGGACCGGTTTCTTGACACGACGGTGCGGGCATTGATGGGTAATTTTGCGCAGGTCTGGAAACAGTCTTTAAGGATGTTGCTCAAGGACCCGGGGTTCTCGTTGGCCGCCATCGCATGCCTTGCATTGGGTATTGGCGCCAACACTGCCATCTTCAGCGTGGTGAATACGGTCGTGCTGAAGCCGCTCAGCTATCCGGACTCGGATCGCATGGTGGAGTTCTACCATGTGTCGCCAAAGGGCACCGACGTGCTGGCCTCGAACCTGGCTTCGATTCCGGCGTTTCGCGTGTACCGCGAGCAGACCAGTGTGATGCATGATATTGCTGCTTACGACTTCACCAGTCCTGGATTCAACCTGACGGGGGACAGGCCGGAGCAGTTGCGGGGCATTCATGTGACGGAGGCGTACTTTCGGCTGTTTGGGGCGAAGCCGATTCTGGGGCGGACGTTTACCCCGGAGGAGGATGCGCCGCATGGCGGGAAGGCCGTGGTGCTCAGTTATGGATTCTGGAAGCGGCGGCTGGGCGGCAATCCTGCGATTGTGGGAACGGCGCTGCCGCTGGGCGGGGAGCCTTATACGGTTGTGGGCGTGATTGGGCCGGAGTTCTTTTCCGATCCTGAGGCGGATATTTGGTTGCCCTTCCAGTTTGACCTGGCGAGCAGCAACTTCAATTCGTTCTTTCAGGTTGCGGGACGGCTGAGGCCGGGAGTCTCGCTGGCGCAGGCCAATGCGCAGATGAAGCTGGCCACGCAGGAGTATTACCGGCTCCATCCGACGCCGGAGAACTATCAGGCGGTCTTTGCCGTGGAGCCGTTGAGTGACCTGATTATTGGGGACGCTCGCAAATCATTGCTGACGCTGCTGGGGGCGGTGGGGCTGGTGCTTCTGATTGCCTGCGCGAATGTGGCCAATCTGCTGCTGGTGCAGGCTACGGGGCGCAAGCGGGAGTTTGCGATTCGTTCAGCGCTGGGGGCGAGCCGGGCGCGGATTGCGCTGCAGTTGCTGATGGAGAGCCTGCTGCTCTCGCTTTGCTCGGCGATTGCCGGGTTGGCGCTGGGATTTCTGGGGGTGCGGGGTCTGCTCCTCATCAATCCCGCGGGACTGCCTCGGATCGGCGAAAACGGTGCGGCGGTGGTGTTGGATTGGCGGGTGACGGTGTTTACGCTTGGGATTTCCGTGCTGACGGCTGTGCTGTTTGGGCTGCTGCCAGCGGTCTCGGTGGCGAGATCAGACTTGAACTCCGCGCTGAAAGAGGGTGGCAGCCGCGCAGGGACGGGATTCCGCCAGGGGAAAGTGCGCGGATTGCTGGTGATCAGCGAAGTTTCGCTGGCGCTGGTGCTGCTGGTTGCCGCTGCTTTGTTGATGCGGACGTTTGCTGCGCTGCGAGGGGTGGATCCGGGCTTTGATTCCGGGCATGTGCTTACGCTTGAGATGTCGATGACCGGGGAGGCGCTGCATACGACGGCGGGCATTGCGAGGCTTTCGCGGGAGGGCCGTCAGCGGCTGAATGGACTGCCGGGGGTTGAGGTTTCCGCTACCACGGTCTGGCTGCCCAACAAGGTGGATGACGCGCTGCCGTTTGAGATTGTGGGGCGGTCGGGGGACGGGCGTTATTCCACCAGCCGGTGGATGAGCGTTTCGCCGGGGTATCTGAGTGTCTTCAAGATTCCGCTGCTGCGGGGGCGGGATTTCCGGGAGACGGACGATCTGGCTGCGCCGGGGGTGGTGCTGATTAATGAGGCGATGGAGAAGAAATTCTGGCCGGCGCAGGATGCGGTGGGAAGGCAGATTATTGTGGCCAGGGGAATGTCTCCGGAGACCGACGAGCCGGCGCGGACCATCATTGGCGTGGTGGGGGATACGCGGAATACGGGGCTCGCTCAGCCGGCTGATCCAATGATGATGGTGCCGACGGCGCAGGTGGTGAGCGCCTACGCTGCGGCCTATTCGGATACTTCGGCGCTGCTGTGGGTGGCGCGTACCCGCGGGGATCCGCACCAGGTGGTGGCTGCCGTTTCGGAGCAGTTGCGGCTGGCCGGGAAGGGGTTGCCGGTGGCGCATATCCGCACGATGGATGAGGTGATGGAGCAGTCGACGGCGCGGCAGAGCTTTCACATGTTGCTGCTGATGATCTTTGGCGGGGTGGCGCTGGTGCTGGCGGCGATCGGCATCTATGGGATGCTGGCTTACTCTGTCGCGCAGCGGACGCAGGAGATTGGGATTCGCATGGCGCTGGGGGCGGATCGCCGGGCGATTCTGAGGATGATTCTGGGGCAGGGGATGACGCTGGCGATTGCGGGGATTGCGCTGGGAATTCCGGCTTCGTTCGCGCTCAATCGCTTTCTTGCCGGGTTTCTGTTTGGGGTGAAGCCGTGGGATCCGGTTACGTTTGTCGCTGTGCCGCTGGCGCTGGGGATCGTGGCGCTGTTCGCGGTGTGGTTGCCTGCGATGCGGGCTTCGCGGTATGAGCCTATGGATGCTTTGCGGAGGGATTAGGGGGCTCAACGTGCCCCCGAAGCCGGCGAGCGGTTATGGCTTCTGAGAGGATGCCGTCTTTTGTGTAATGGGCGACGAGGTTAGCTATTTCATTGCCGGAGGTAATGGACCTGCAGAAGGGCTTGTTGGTAAGAGCTGATGACGCCTACTCTTCTGAGGGCAACCAGGAGTTGCTCCACCGGATATAGATCGATGACACCATCTGAAATGCGGCAAACTGCCTTAATGAACTCATCGTTGTGCAAGCGACGAACAGATAGGCCGCGCGTCTTGGCCGTTGATCTAGCCCACTTGGCAATGCCATCGCGGTCGCGATGCGCAACAAGTTGGATTTCCTGATAGAAAAAAAGGCTGTATTCGTTGAGGAAGGCTGGATTGGCATCAGATTAGTCGTTAATGTCATGAACCTCCCCTAGTAGCCTCAATTTTATTGAGATTTCTTCGCGCGGTGACCTTATATAAAAAGCTATTTGTGCAATCGGAGAGGATTTAACATATCGGGAACAGGGAATATATGAATTTCCAACTTGGCAAGGTCTTTATCTCACATACGTCAGTCGACAAGCCATTCGTTCGCCGTCTGGCCTCACGTCTGGGCAAGGAGCAGTTTAGCGTTTGGCTTGATGAACATGACCTTCTTGCCGGTGACCCTTTATCTGAGACGATCAGTAGAGCCTTAGAGGCGGCGAAGGTGATCCTCGTAGTGGTATCGAATGCGTCTGTCTCATCGAAATGGCTGAGATATGAACTCAACATCGCGACCGAGAAGATGATCAAAGGCGAGTGCCGCGTAATTCCAATCGTAATCGACGACGCACCATTGCCTCCTGAAGTTCGCGGCCTCCTCTATGCGGACTGCCGTAAAGGGCTAGCGACGGGCGTTTCATCTATCCTCACCGCTCTAAAACATGAGGCTCGACGAGCTGAAATGCAGGCTAGCTTCACTGCACGCATAGATAAACTCGTCGAGGAAATATTCGAAGGCCACAGTTTTGTGAGCACTACAGAGTATAGAGGGCGCGACTGGGAAGTCGTCGCTGTCCCTATTCCTGATCTAGATGGCGACTACCAAGACGCCTTTTATGACGTTATTCCTGATTACAGGAAGAGTTGGGGCGATCCTGAACCTCTTGATGAGAATTGGCTGACAGAGTTCGAGAGAGGCGTCGAGGATACGCAGTGCGATTTCGCGCTCATTGTTTCTGAACGACCAGTACACTTCAAAATAGATCACCGTTCCTCGTCCTTCCCAAACGTCGGTCTACGTCGATTCAAATGGGAACCGCCCCTTGACATGACACGCCGTCAGTTGGTTGTCGTTGATTTCTCTAAAATCCAAGAAGAGGAATTCCAAAAAGAAGCACTGCGCGCAGCAAAAATCTTGCTATCAGAGTGCAGTGAATTTAAGAACGTAGAGATCAAAAGGTTGCGCGAGAAGGTGGCAAAACGATGACTCTCTAGGGTAGGGATTGCAAAAGTAATGAGGTGATATTCAGAAGTAGTAATTTTTCAAAGTTTTTTCGATATCGGAGGCAAACCCGAGTGCCAATCCATTGCATTCCGGGCGAGTTCTTGATATCGTAAGAAGGTTCCACAAGAGCGGCTTTGCGCGTGTGTTGTAAGCGGCGAAGCTGGCAGGCGGTTCCCGAGTCGGTTACTGGAAGTGGTTTTCGGTGACGGGTGGTTGGGAAATCGTTGGGATTATGGTCCGGGTTGAATAGCCGGATTCCCCAGAAGTCCTTGAAAAGACTCGATCTTGTGCGAGTTGGACTTGTTCGCTACGGTGCTTGCGACCCCCTTCTCCTAGAAGGCTATGCAAGCCGAAACCGCGGAAACGGAATCGACCTTCCCTGAAAAGGGCAAAGCGTACGGTCACCGTCCTGGTTTTCGTCTGATTTTGGTACGAGGGCAGACGCGAAGCAGCTAATTGGGGCTTCCATGCGTGTAAAAGCGCGATGGGAAGCCTAGAAGCTGTGCGCGCTTGTCGATTTGAACGGTTTTTGTTTTACGAGTTTGAGGAGTTGCGGTTTGCCTACATTCAATCAGCTGGTTCGCAAGGGGCGCACGGCGCCACGGTACAAGACGGCCTCTCCTGCGCTGCAGGCCTCGCCGCAGCGTCGCGGAGTTTGCACGCGTGTTTACACCCAGACCCCCAAGAAGCCGAACTCGGCGCTGCGTAAGGTAGCCCGTGTCCGCCTGACCAACGGGATCGAAGTTACGACCTATATCCCAGGCATCGGCCACAACCTGCAGGAGCACTCGATTGTGCTGATCCGCGGCGGCCGTGTGAAGGATCTGCCGGGCGTGCGCTATCACGTGGTTCGCGGAACGCTTGACTCGGTCGGCGTGGCCAACCGCAAGCAGAGCCGGTCCAAGTATGGAGCCAAGCGTGGCAAGGCTGGCGCGGCACCTGTCAAGGGCGGCAAGAAGAAGTAGTTTCGACGATTCAGTTGTAACCGCCCGGATAGGGCTAAGGATTTTGGAACATGCCTAGAAAAGGTCACATTGCGAAGCGGGAAGTAGCGCCTGATCCGATTTACGGATCCACGCTGGTCACCAAGTTTGTGAACTCACTGATGTGGGGCGGCAAGAAGTCGACTGCCCAGGGAATCTTCTACACATCGATGACGAACCTGGAGCAGCGCGGCGGCGACGAAGCCCTCAAGCTCTTCAAGAAGGCGGTTGAGAACTGCAAGCCGCTGCTCGAAGTGAAGTCCCGCCGTGTGGGCGGCGCCAACTACCAGGTGCCGATCGAAGTGGCTCCTGAGCGGCGCACGTCACTGGCGATTCGCTGGCTGATCACCTACGGGCGCGCCCGTGGTGAGAAGGGCATGATCGACAAGTTGACGAATGAGTTGCTGGACGCGGCCAACGGTCGCGGCGCGGCGATGAAGAAGAAGGAAGACGTTCACCGCATGGCTGAAGCCAACAAGGCTTTCGCGCATTATCGCTGGTAGTTCGGTTTTCTCAGTCGGGATTGAAGTAAGGCTGGCTTGAGTCGGGGCCAGCCGTAAGTAAGAAGTGCAACAGAACAGCGGACGTCAGTTCGCAGGGAAGATATACCGTGGCTCGCACAGTACCTTTAAATCGTTGCCGGAACATCGGAATCATGGCGCACATCGACGCCGGAAAGACGACTGCCACTGAGCGCATTCTCTTCTATACGGGCATCACGCACCGTATCGGTGAAGTGCACGAAGGCACTGCGACCATGGATTACATGGAGCAGGAGCAGGAGCGCGGCATCACCATTACATCCGCCGCCACGACCTGCATGTGGAACAACATTCGCATCAACATTATTGATACCCCGGGTCACGTGGACTTTACCGCTGAGGTTGAGCGGTCGTTGCGTGTTCTGGACGGTGCGGTTGCGCTGTTTGATTCGGTTTCGGGCGTACAGCCGCAGACGGAAACCGTCTGGCGCCAGGGCGACAAGTATCGCGTTCCCCGTATCTGCTTCGTGAACAAGATGGACAAGAACGGTGCGGATTTCGAGCTGGCCATGGATACCATGCGCAAGCGTCTCGGAGCTCGTGTGGTTGCCATTCAGATTCCGATCGGCGCGGAAGCAAATTTCAAGGGCGTTATCGATCTGCTGGACATGAAGGCAATTCTCTGGCATGACGAGACGATGGGCGCCAAGTATTCGGTCGAAGAGATTCCCGAGAACCTGCTGAAGAAGGCGGAAGCTTTCCGTATGCAGCTGGTGGAGATGGTTGCCGAGACCGATGACGAGATCCTGATCCAGTTCCTGGACGGCGATATGCCGACGTCTGCTCAGCTCAAGGCTGGTCTGCGCAAGGCGACTCTCGAACTGAAGTTGTTCCCGGTTCTCTGTGGTTCGGCATTCAAGAACAAGGGTATTCAGACGCTGCTCGATGCGGTTGTCGATTACCTGCCTAGCCCTCTCGACATTCCTCCGATCATTGGCCTGAACCCTGACAATCTCGAAGAGCAGTTCGTTCGTCATTCTGATGACAGCGAGCCGTTCTCGGCACTGGGCTTCAAGCTGATCAACGATCCGTTCGGCAAGCTGGGCTTTATCCGGGTGTACTCGGGTCAGCTTCGCACTGGCGATACGGTTCTGAATCCGCGTACCGGTAAGACCGAGCGTATTGGCCGTCTGGTCAAGATGCACGCCAACAAGCGTGAGGATATTACCGAGATCATGGCCGGCGATATCTGCGCCTGCGTGGGCTTAAAGGAATTGAAGACGGGCGACACGCTTTGCGCGCCTTCCGCTCCGATTGCGCTCTCGGCGATCACTTTCCCGGACACGGTTATCTCGGTGGCGATTGAGCCGAAGACCAAGGCTGACCAGGAAAAGATGGGCGTCGCGCTGAGCAAGCTGGCCGACGAAGATCCTACCTTCAAGGTGAAGACCGACGAGGATTCGGGCCAGACCATCATCAGCGGTATGGGTGAGTTGCACCTCGAAATTCTGGTCGACCGCATGAAGCGCGAGCACAAGGTCGAAGCCAATGTGGGCGAGCCCAAGGTTGCGTTCCGCGAGACCATCCGCAAGGAATCGGAAGCCGAAGGCAAGTACATTCGTCAGACCGGTGGTTCGGGTAACTACGGGCACTGCAAGATTCGCCTGAAGCCGAGCGAGCCAGGCAAGGGCTACGAGTTCATCAACGACATCAAGGGCGGCTCGATTCCGAAGGAATACATCAAGCCGATCGATCAGGGCATCCGCGAAGCGCTGGATGGCGGTATCCTGGCCGGCTTCCCTGTGGTCGATGTCACGGTGACCTTGTACGACGGAAGCTACCACGACGTCGATTCAAACGAAATGGCGTACAAGATTGCCGGTTCGATGGCATTCAAGGAAGCCGCGAAGAAAGCCAGCCCTGTTCTTCTGGAGCCAGTAATGGCTGTTGAAGTGACGGTGCCGGAAGAGTTCGTTGGAACGATCATCGGCGACATCAACTCCCGCCGTGGCCGTATCGAAAGCCTGGAGCATGCTGCGGGTTCGCAGCTGGTCAAGGCGATCGTGCCGCTCAAGGAAATGTTCGGATACGTGAACGATATTCGCTCTTCCACGCAGGGACGTGCTTCGTACTCGATGCAGTTCGCCCGCTACGAAGAGGCTCCGCGCATGATTGCGGACGAGATTATCGGACGCGCTCAGGGCAAGGCCTAAGTTTTAGCTGTACAGGTTTGGGGGCTGGAGCCGGAACGCCGGCGCCCCGAGAGCAAAAAGTAACACCAGCATTGAAAAGGATTTGGGGAACTTATGGCGAAGGAAAAATTTGATCGCAGCAAGCCGCACGTAAACGTAGGAACGATCGGTCACATCGATCATGGCAAGACGACGTTGACGGCGGCGATCACGAAGGTGTTGTCGAAGCACAACCCGAAGAACACCTTCCGTTCGTTCGACACGATTGACAACGCTCCGGAAGAGCGCGAGCGCGGCATCACGATCGCGACAGCCCACGTTGAGTATGAGACGGCGAACCGTCACTACGCTCACGTCGACTGCCCCGGCCACGCCGACTACATCAAGAACATGATCACCGGCGCGGCGCAGATGGACGGCGGCATCCTGGTGGTTGCGGCCACCGACGGCCCGATGCCCCAGACTAAGGAGCACGTGCTTCTGGCTCGCCAGGTCGGCGTTCCTTCGCTGGTGGTGTTCCTGAACAAGTGCGACGCGGTTGAGGACGAAGAGCTGATCGAGCTGGTTGAAATGGAAGTTCGCGAACTGCTCGACAAGTATCAGTTCCCCGGCGACGACACACCGGTCATTCGTGGTTCGGCGCTCGGCGCTCTGAACGGCGAAGCCAAGTGGGAAGCCAGCGTGGATTTGTTGATGGCCGAAGTCGACCGTTATGTTCCGCAGCCTGACCGCATGGTCGACCTGCCGTTCCTGATGCCGATCGAAGACATCTTCTCGATCTCCGGCCGTGGCACGGTTGTTACGGGCCGTATCGAGCGTGGCAAGGTGAAGGTTGGCGAAGAAGTTGAGATCGTCGGCTTCCGCGAAACGCGCAAGACGGTTGTGACGGGCGTGGAAATGTTCAAGAAGCAGCTGGACGAAGGTCTGGCCGGCGACAACGCTGGTCTTCTTCTCCGCGGCGTGGCCAAGGAAGATGTCGAGCGCGGCATGGTTCTGGCCAAGACCGGCTCGATCAAGCCACACACCAAGTTCAAGGGCGAAGTCTACGTCCTGTCGAAGGAAGAAGGCGGACGTCACACTCCGTTCTTCAACGGCTACCGGCCTCAGTTCTACTTCCGCACCACGGACGTAACTGGCACCGCGAAGCTGCCGGAAGGCACCGAGATGGTGATGCCGGGCGACAACATCCAGTTGGAGATCGAGCTTCACACTCCAGTCGCGATGGAAAAGGGTCTGCGTTTCGCGATCCGCGAAGGTGGCCGCACTGTGGGCGCCGGCGCGATCTCGGAAATCATCGCTTAAATACGAGTGGTTAGTGATGAGTGGTTAGTGTTTAACAGCACAAACCACTCATCACTAAAGACTAACCACTAGCAAGAGTTTGTACATATCGCGACCGTGGACATCGATCACGAGCATCGCGGGGAAGACGGAAGCACATGGTAGGACAGAGAATTCGAATTCGGCTGAAGGCGTATGACTACCGCGTACTGGATACTTCGACGGGTGAGATTGTAGAAACCGCGAAGCGCACCGGGGCGCAGGTAGCAGGACCGATCCCGCTGCCGACGATCAAGAACAAGTACTGCGTGCTGCGTTCGCCGCACGTCGACAAGAAGTCCCGCGAGGCCTTCGAGATCCGGACGCACAAGCGCCTGATCGACATCCTCGAACCCACCCAGCAGACCGTGGACGCGCTGATGAAGCTCGACCTCCCGGCTGGCGTCGATGTAGAGATCAAAGCTTTCGAGAAATAGCTTCGAAAGCAGCTTCTAGCCGCTAGCTTTTAGCTACTAGCTAAGGCGACGAAGACCTGAGATGTAGGGATCGAGCTAGAGGCTAAAAGCTGGCAGCTAGCGGCTAACAATAACTCCGGCAGTGCGGGCATTGAGAAATAGCTTCGCATGATGAGGAAAGGAAAATATGTCAGTTACTGGAATTCTAGGTAAGAAAATCGGCATGACGCAGGTATTCGATGAGAAGGGTGATGTTCACCCGATCACGGTCCTGCAGGCTGGTCCCTGCGTGATTACGCAGCTCAAGACCGCAGCCAAGGACGGCTACGAAGCCGCGCAGATCGGCCTCGTTGAGTTCGTCAAGGCTTCGCGCGTGACCAAGCCCCTCGCAGGCCACTTCGCCAAGGCGGATGCGCCGCCGGTTCGCGAGATTCGCGAAGTCGGTCTCGAACTTCCCGCGGAAGGCGAAGCGAATGTCAAGGCGGGCGATCGCGTCCTGGTTGACATCTTTGAGAGCGAAAAATTTGTCGATGTGATTGGTACCTCCAAGGGCCGTGGTTTTGCGGGCGTTGTTCGCCGGCACGGTTTCGGCGGCGGTCCCAAGTCGCACGGACATATGTTCCAGGTGCAGGGTTCGATCGGCGCCTCGAGCTTCCCGTCGCGTGTGTTTCCTGGGCAGCGCATGCCGGGTCACATGGGCGTGGACCAGGTAACGGTTCGCAACCTGCGCATCCGCGGCATTGATCTGGAAGAGAACCTGATCATGGTTGAAGGCGCGGTACCCGGACCTCGGGATGGCTATGTGCTGATTTCGAAGGCCAAGGCTCCGCCGCGTGAGCGTCGTGGTTTCGCCGGTTCCGGCACGGTCGATCCGCTGAAGGCTTCGAAGAAGGCTTCCGGTTCCAAGAAGAAGTAGGGACCTGCCGTCCAGGCAGACGCCCTTCGGGCCGGATCTGCTGAAACGATTTGAGTAGTAGCAAGACGAGATTTGACCCGGTAGCCAAAGTATTGCCGGGGAAAGAAGAAGACGATGGCAAACGTGGATGTAGTCAATCTGAACGGAGATAAGGTCGGCACGATCGAGCTGGCGGACGAAGTGTTCGCAGCCTCGGAAGTGAACGAAGCTCTCCTGTGGGAAGCGGTCAAGCACTATCGCGCCGCATTGCGCCAGGGCACGGCCGCGACCAAGAATCGCAAGCTGGTTGCCGGTTCGGGCAAGAAGCTCTGGAAGCAGAAGGGAACGGGCCGTGCGCGTATCGGTTCGGTGCGCTCGCCCCTGTGGCGTCACGGCGGCACGGTTCACGGACCTCAGCCGCGCAGCTACGATTACGCTTTCCCGCGCAAGAAGCTGCTGGGCGCTCTGCGTTCTGCATTGGCTTCGAAGCTGGCTGACGGCAAGCTGACGATCGTCGACTCGCTTGAACTGAAGGAAGCGAAGACGAAGCTTTACCGTTCGGCTCTCGACAAGCTGGGTGCCAACCGCACGACATTGATCGTCGAAAGCGGCAAGGGCCTCTCGGAAGCCCTGTTCCTCGGCGTGCGCAACCTCGAAAAGGTTGAGCTGATGCTGAACAACGAGGTTCACCCCTATGACCTGCTTCGCTACGAGCGCGCGATCTTCTCGAAGGATGCGATTGAGCTCCTCGGCGAGTCGCTGATCAAGACTGTTTCGAAGCGGAAACTGGCAGCCAAGGCTGCCGCTGAGAAGGAGGTCGCATAATGCCGACACTCTATGACGTGATCCGCCGGCCTCTCATTACGGAAAAGGGCCTGGCCGCGAAAGAGACCGAAGGGACTCTGGTATTCGATGTAGCTCCGACTGCCAGCAAGACCGAAGTCAAGCAGGCCGTTGAGGCTCTGTTCAAGGTGAAGGTGCTCAACGTGCGTACCTCGAACGTGCTCGGTAAGGAACGCCGCCGTGGCAAGTTCTCCGGTTACAAGCCGGACTGGAAGAAGGCTTATGTTCGCCTGAAGGCTGGCGAAAAGATGCCGGAGTACGTGAGCAACTACTAGGCACTTGGCAATTGCAAGCAAGCCGCAGGAATTATCGGGGTTGCGTTAAGCCCCGGAGAAACGTGAGAGACGGATCAGGCAAACGCCGAGTCCGAGACTCTTAGGGAAACAGACGATGGCAATCAAGACATACAGACCGATTACGCCGACGCTCCGCTTCAAGACTTCGCTGGTGAACGATGACATCACCACCAACGAGCCCTACAAGCCGCTGCTGACGACCCGCAAGCGCACGGGCGGACGTCGTAACTCGGGCGACCTGACGATGCGGCACCATGGCGGCGGACACAAGAAGCAGATCCGTTTGATCGACTTCAAGCGCGACAAGTTTGGCGTTCCGGGAACCGTGGCCACGATCGAATACGATCCGAACCGCTCCTCGCGCATTGCGCTGATTCACTACCTGGACGGCGAAAAGCGTTACATCATTCAGCCGATTGGTTTGAAGGTTGGACAGAAGATCATGAGCGGCCCGGAAGCCGACATTCTGATCGGCAATGCGTTGCCGTTGAAGAACATCCCCTCCGGCACCGTGGTGCACAACATTGAGCTTCGTCCCGGCAAGGGCGCGCAGATGGCGCGATCCGCTGGTGCACAGGCTCAGCTGGTGGCCAAGGAAGGCGAATACGCGCTTCTGAAGCTGCCCTCCGGTGAAACCCGCCGGGTGCTGATCGACTGCATGGCGACCATTGGCCAGGTCGGCAACACGGACCACGAGAATGTCGCGATCGGCAAGGCAGGACGCAATCGCTGGAAGGGCATTCGCCCGACCAACCGCGGTGTCTCGATGAACCCTGTGGATCACCCGCACGGCGGTGGTGAAGGCAAGACCTCGGGCGGACGTCATCCTGTCACCCCGTGGGGCCAGCCGACACGCGGCTACAAGACGCGTAACAACAAGCGGACGGACAGCATGATCGTCACTCGTCGCAGCAAATAAGGGATCTGGAGAAGAATCATGGCACGGTCAACGAAAAAAGGTCCCTTTGTGGACGAGCATTTGATCAAGAAAGTGGAAGTGCTGAATGCCGCCAACGACAAGAAGGTCATCAAGACCTGGTCGCGGCGCTCCACCATCTTCCCCGAGTTCATCGGCCACACCGTTGCCGTGCATAACGGCAAGAAGTTCATCCCGGTCTACGTGACGGAGAACATGGTGGGACACAAGTTTGGTGAGTTTTCGCCGACCCGCACCTTCAAGGGCCACACGCAGAAGGCATCCGAGTCGGGCGCAAAAGCGCGGTAGTGCAGGGAATAGGGACTAGGGAATAGGGATTAGCCGGCAAAGGCAGGTTCCGCAAATTCCCGAGAGATTGAAAGGGTAGAACATGGCAGTCGAGACGAAAACAAGCCAACCTGAATATCGCGCTGAGGCGCGGTTCCAGCGCATTTCGCCGCAGAAGGCGCGGCTGGTGCTGAACCTGGTCAAGGGGCTGAGCGTGCAGAAGGCTCTGGAGACGCTGGCTTTCACCAAGAAGCGGATTGCTCCGGTGGTTCACAAGGTGCTGACCTCGGCGCTGGACAATGCGAAGTACCTGTCCGATGAGCGCGGTCTGGATCTGGATGTTGACAACCTGATCGTGAAGAACGCGATTGCCAACGAAGGCCCGCGCATGAAGCGTATCCGCCCTGCCCCCATGGGTCGTGCGTTCCGCTACCAGCGCCGCCTCACGCACATCATTGTGACGATTGCCGAGGCTCCGGCGGAAGAAGAAGTTGTGACTTCTTCGAAGCCGAAGCGGGCGACCAAGGCAGTGCGAAAGGCAAACGCGGCGAAGACGACGAAGGCTGCGTAAGCTTTCAGCAAGTTTTGAAACAAACGGTTTTGCAACGAATTTTGTAACAGGGATTTGAGAGGCAAAGTATGGGACAGAAAGTCCACCCCTATGGATTTCGGCTCGGAGTCAACAAGCCCTGGCGCTCGCGCTGGTTCGCCACCCGCGATTACGCCAAGCTGCTGGTCGAAGACGTCAAGCTGAAGGAAGAGCTGAAGGACAAGCTGAAGGCTGCCGGCGTGAGCTCGGTGGAGATTGAGCGTCCGGGCAATAAGCTGCGCTTCATCATCCGCACCGCGCGTCCGGGTATTGTCATCGGCCGCAAGGGTTCGGAGATTGAAAAGCTCAAGGCCGATCTCGCCAAGCGCACCGGCCGCGACGTGTTCATTGATATTCTGGAAGTGAACAAGCCTGAGCTCGACGCCCAGCTGGTCTCGGAAGCGATTGCACTGCAGCTCGAGAAGCGCGTTGGTTTCCGCCGCGCGATGCGTAAGAGCGTGGATTCGGCTCTGCGTTTCGGTTGCAAGGGCATCAAGGTTCGCGTTTCGGGCCGTTTGAATGGCAACGAAATCGCCCGTTCCGAATGGTATCTCCAGGGCCGTCTGCCGCTGCACACGCTGCGCGCCGACATCGACTACGGTTTCTCCGAGGCGCACACCACCTACGGAATCATCGGTGTGAAGACCTGGATCTATCGCGGCGACATCTATGAGCAGAAGCGCCGCCAGCCGGTGGTTGCCGGTGCGGGTGCGTTCCAGCTGTAACCAGCGGCTAGCTTCCAGCCTCTAGCTTTTAGCTAAGGCACGAAGTTAACGAAAGAGCTAGAAGCTAGTAGCTGAAGGCTAGTAGCTATTTTGAAGAGGATTTCGCTATGTTGATGCCAAAGAAGGTCAAGTTTCGCAAGCAGCAGAAGGGCAAGATGCGCGGCAAGGCCTGGCGCGGTTCGACCCTCTCGTTTGGCGAGTATGGGCTGAAGGTCATGGAGTGCGGCTACATCACCGACCGCCAGATCGAAGCCAGCCGTATCGCAATGACGCGCTTCATCAAGCGCGGCGGCAAGGTATGGCTGCGGTTGTTCCCGGATAAGCCGGTCACCAAGAAGCCGGCCGAAGTCCGAATGGGCTCGGGTAAGGGCGCTCTGGATCACTGGGCGGCAGTTGTTCGCCCCGGCAAGATCCTCTTCGAGATGGAAGGCGTTCCGGTCGAGATCGCGCAGGAAGCTATGCGTCTGGCCTCGAACAAGCTGCCGTTGAAGACGCGGTTTGTGCAGCGTCCGGCGATCATCAAGAACGCTGTCGAGGAAGTAGAAGCTTAATCAGCTTCTGTACGACAGGCTTTAAGAATTTGGACCGGGCTGAATGCCCACTAGGGTTAAGGGGCTAGAAAGCCCCTCCCGGAGAGAACACGATGGAACTGACAAAGATTCGTAACTGGAGCGACGACGAGCTGAAGACGGAAGAAGTCAAAGCCGCCGAGCAGCTGTTTCGCATTCGCTTCCAGGCCAAGCTGGGGCAGAACGAGGGCGTGAAGAAGCTGCGCGAACTGCGCAAGGACATCGCCCGCATCAAGACGGTTGCCAAGGAGCGCTCGCTGGGTGTTCGCGGCGCTGCTCCGGTGGCTGTTTCGGCCGCTCCTGTGAAGGCCAAGAAGGCTAAGACGACCAAGAAGGAGGCCAAGTAATTATGACGGCCACGACTGAGACTGTTAAGACTGAAACCCCTGAAGCCACGCCGGAATCGACAACGGGCGCCCGCCGTAATGAGAAGGTTGGCAACGTCGTCTCGACGAAGATGTCGAAGACCATCGTGGTGGAAGTGGAAATGCGCAAGGCGCACCCGAAGTACAAGCGCATTGTGAAGAGCAACAAGAAGTTCTATGCCCATGACGAGCAGAATTCCGCGCGCGTCGGCGATGTGGTTCGCATCCGCGAAACCCGTCCGCTGAGCAAGCTGAAGCGCTGGGCCCTGGAAGAGATTGTTCGGCGTTCGTCGCTGAGCCAGATTGAAGACGCAGCCCCAAAGGCTGTCTAGGTCCTCGCCGGACAGGCGGAAGCCTTCGGCGTTAGTTCGCCGGTAGCACAGGAAAGAGAGTAGGCATATGGCAGTACAGATGAGAACAATGCTTGCGGTTGCCGATAACTCCGGCGCGCGCAAGTTGCAGGTTATCCTCCCCCTGGGCGGATCCTCGGGCAAGAAGGCTGGTCTTGGCGATGTCGTGACGGCAGCGGTGAAGGAATCTTCCCCGGACGGCACGGTCAAGAAGGGCAAGGTTGTCAAGGCGGTTATCGTTCGCACGCGCAAGGAATATCGTCGTCGCGACGGCACGTATATCCGCTTCGACGAGAACGCGGCCGTGCTGATCAACGAAGCCGGCGAGCCTGTTGGGACGCGCGTTTTCGGGCCGGTTGCCCGCGAACTCCGTGACAAGAAGTTTTTGAAGATTGTTTCGCTGGCTCCGGAAGTCATCTAGTTTCGCGACTAGCTCGGGTACAGCAACAGACGAATTAGGCCGTTGGTTTTGAGCAATGGCCAGGTGAGAGAAGAACATGGCTGGTTTGAATATTCATCGTAACGACAAGGTCCAGGTGCTGTCTGGCTCGGACGCCGGCAAGCAGGGACGCGTTCTCCGGGTATTCCCGGACAAGGACCGGGTTCTGGTTGAGCACGTTCGCATCGTCAAGAAGACGGTCAGCTCGAAGTCGGGCAAGAACACCAAGGGCGGCATCGCCGAGCAGGAGTCGCCGTTGCATGTTTCGAACGTGGCCCTGGTCTGCGCGAGCTGCGGCAAGACGACCCGCGTTGGCTACAAGGTTGAAGGCGATACCAAGGTCCGCATCTGCAAGAAGTGCGGTGCGACTCAGCCTGTTAAGGCCAAGTAATTACTGAGCAATTTACCTGAAGTTCAGGTATCCTAAGTGGTTGTGGCTAAGCGGTTTTTGTCTTAGTAGGAATTGAACCAACGGAGCACCCTCCGCAACGGTAAACGGGCAGGTTTGAAGCCCACTCCGGGACCGGAAGAAAGAGAGCAACACCAATGGCAGCACGTTTGAAAGAGAAGTACAATAGCGAGATTCGCGTAGCGCTCCAGAAGGAGCTTGGCCTGGACAACATCATGGCCGTGCCGAAGATCGAAAAGATTGTGGTCAACATGGGTCTGGGTGAAGCGACGCAGAACACCAAGCTGCTCGATCCACTGGTTGCCGACCTCGGCCAGATCACCGGACAGAAGCCGGTGACGACCAAGGCGAAGAAGTCGATCGCGGCCTTCAAGGTGCGCGCCGGCATGTCGATTGGCGCGATGGTCACGCTGCGGCAGGACAAGATGTACGAGTTCCTGGACCGCTTGATCTCGACCGCCCTGCCGCGTGTGCGCGACTTCAAGGGTGTTTCGACCAAGAGCTTTGACGGGCGCGGCAACTACACGCTCGGTCTGCGCGATCAGCTGATCTTCCCGGAAATCGATTATTCCAAGGTTGAAAAGCTGAAGGGCATGAACATCACCATCGTGACGACCGCTCAGGATGACAACTCGGCTCGCGCTCTGCTGCGCCAGTTCGGGATGCCTTTCCGGCAGGGCGCCTAAGAGCAGCTTTTAGCTTCTAGCTTTAGGCTTTTAGCGAGACCCGCAAAAGCACGAAGCCAAAACAAATTCGATCTCCTTTACGAGCTGCGCAAGCGCTCTGCGAGAAGAGCTAGAAGCTAGTAGCTGAAAGCTAGTAGCTGTTGTGAAGAGGAAATATGGCAACCACTGCAAAACGAGTTAAAGACGCGCGCAAGCCCAAGTTCAAGTCGCGCCAACATAATCGCTGCCAGCTTTGCGGACGTCCACGTGCGTTCCTCCGCAAGTTCGGCATGTGCCGTCTGTGCTTCCGTGGCCTTGCGCATCGTGGAGAGATCCCCGGCGTTGTGAAGTCCAGCTGGTAGTAAGCTGCCAGCTTCTAGCCGCTAGCTCCTAGCTAAGGTGGCGGAAGTTCGTAGTGTGATCAAGAAAGCTGAAGGCTAGTAGCTAGAGGCTAGAAGCTGTTTGAAGCATTCCCGCAGGTTCTCGACCGGATAGGTGGAGCGAACGGGGGATGAAGGAGAAGGAATGAGTCTGACTGACCCAGTAGCCGATTTTCTGGCGCGCATCCGGAACGCTATCCGCGCACGTCACCAGAAGCTGGACGTACCAGCTTCGAAGCTGAAGGCCGAGATTGCCCGCATCCTCAAGGAAGAGGGATACATCTCGAACTACAAGACCCAGGAAGAAGAGGGCAAGCAGGTTCTGCGCGTGTACTTGAAGTACGGCGCGGGCTCTGAAGCTGCCATCCGCGATCTGGCCCGCATCTCGCGTCCCGGCTGCCGCGTTTACATCGGCCGCGACGAGATCAAGCGCGTCCAGGGCGGACTTGGCATCTCGATCATGACCACCCCCAAGGGCGTCATGACCGGTCGTCAGGCACGCCGCGAAGGCGTTGGCGGCGAGATCCTCTGCGAAGTCTGGTAGTAAAGATAGCTCCTAGCCGCCAGCTTCTAGCCTTTAGCTAGGGGCTAAGAGCTAGAAGCTGGAAGCTGTTGTAAGGGCTGCAGTGGAACGACGGAGAGATCCGGTCCGGGACTCGCAAGCCATCTAAGGATTAAGAATGTCGCGTATTGGTAAGAAGCCGATTCCGTTGCCTGCAAATGTGAAGTACACCGTGAGCGGCAACACCGTGCTGGTCGAAGGTCCCAAGGGCAAGGTTTCCGCCCTGATCGCTCCTGGCATCACGCTTGAGAAGACCGATGGATTCCTGAATGTGAACCGTGACAGCGACAAGGCCGCCGCGTTCCACGGCCTGACCCGCGCTCTGGTCTACAACGCCGTTCACGGCGTGACCCAGGGCTGGACGAAGGACCTGGACATTGTCGGTATCGGTTACCGTGCCGAGTTGAAGGGCAAGGGCACAGTGGTGTTCACCCTCGGCTACTCGCACCCGATCGAGTTCCCGCTGCCTACGGGCATTGAAGTAACGATCGATCCGAAGCAGACCCATCTGACCATTGCCGGCATCGACCGCCAGCAGGTTGGCCAGGTTGCTGCGGATATGCGTTCGCTGCGTAAGCCGGATCCGTACAAGAACAAGGGCGTTCGCTACACCGGTGAGAAGTTGAAGAAGAAGGCCGGCAAGTCGGGTAGCAAGTAAGAGATCAGAGAACAGCAGGCAGAGAACAGTGAAGCATCGGTGAGATTTGACTGATCTCTGTTCTCTGTACGCTGAGCTCTAACAACCGAACGGGGCGGTAGGTCCGTTCCGCTGATAGGAAGAGACGAACATGATTGCAAAGATTGAACGAAATCAGATTCGCGGACGGGTTCATTTCCGCATCCGGCAGAAGATCTCGGGCACCTCAGTGCGGCCCCGGCTGAACGTGTACCGTTCGCTGAACCACATTTATGCCCAGATCATCGACGATTCGCAGGGCGTTACCATCGCCTCCGCTTCCACGCTTGCCGGCAAGATCAATGCCGGTGGCAATGTGGCGGCAGCCAAGGAAGTTGGCAAGCTGGTGGCCGAGCAGGCCGTTGCCAAGGGCGTGAAGAAGGTTGTGTTTGACCGTGGCGGCTACCTGTACCACGGACGCATCAAGGCGCTGGCCGATGCCGCGCGTGAAGCCGGACTGGAATTCTAAGCAAAGGGTTCTTGGGGCTTAGGCCCCTTGGAAGGAATAAGAAGCAATGGCATTCATCAAGAAACTCGACGCCAATCATTTCAAGCTGACCGACCAGGTCGTGTCGATCAACCGTGTCACCAAGGTCGTCAAGGGCGGTAAGAACATGTCCTTTGCAGCGCTGGTGGTGGTTGGGGATGCGTCTGCCGGCGTGGTTGGCCATGGCGCAGGCAAGGCCAAGGAAGTTCCCCAGGCGATCCGCAAGGCAATCGAATCGGCGAAGAAGAACCTGGTCAAGATCAACCTGACCGAGACGACGATTCCGCACCAGGTGCTGGGCCGTTACGGCTCCGGCCACGTGCTGCTGAAGCCGGCTCCTGAAGGAACCGGTGTGATCGCCGGCGGCGCCGTTCGCGCTGTGATGACCTCGGCTGGCGTGCAGAACGTGCTGACCAAGTCGCTCGGCACGGCGAACCCGCACAACGTGATCAAGGCCACCTTTGACGCACTGACCCAGTTGCGCGACAAGGCAGAAGTTGCCCTGATGCGCGGCAAGACTGTAGAGGAGCTTTAATCATGGCGGAAGTCAAGAAAATCCGTATTGAATACTACCGGTCCAAGATCTCGACCCCGGTGAAGCACAAGCTGGTGATCAAGGGCCTGGGCTTTACCCGGCTCAACCAGATCGTCGAGCGGGTGGACAATGAGTCGGTTCGTGGAATGGTCAAGACTGTTCCCCACTTAGTTCGCATCATTGACTGATGCTTCGAGTGTGAGTGTGAAGTGTGAGTGTGAAAAGCAATCTGTCTTTCACACTCACACTTCACACTCACACTCGACAACAAACGCGAGTCGCTTGAGCTGACGCTCAACCGGCGCATGAGCGAGGAAAATCATGGCAAAGAATCTTTCAAATCTGCGCGCCCCCAAGAATGCAAACACTGGGCGCAAGCGTGTCGGCCGCGGTATGGGCTCAGGCATGGGTAAGACTTCCACCCGCGGCCACAAGGGCCAGGGATCGCGTTCGGGCTCCAGCCTGATGCGTGGCTTTGAAGGCGGCCAGATGCCGCTGCATCGCCGTCTTCCCAAGCGCGGATTCACCAACATCTTCCGCGTGGAGTACACGGTCATCAACCTGACCCGCATTGCTTCCGTCGCCGCCGAGAAGGGCGTTTCCGAGATCGGCCTGGACGACTACAAGAAGCTTGGCCTGGTTTCGAGCAAGAAGGAACTGGTCAAGATCCTGGGCAATGGCGAACTGACCTCCGCGATCAGCATCACTGCGCACAAGTTCTCGAAGTCGGCGCAGGAGAAGATCGAAAAGGCTGGCGGCAAGGCCACCCTGGTAGGCGGCGTCGTCGTAGAAGCAGCCAAGTAACTTCCCTCGAATAGCCTCCGCGCTGACTATCTCCTTCCGGAGACAGGACAGGCGGGGGCTTTCGGAGTTACGATGGTAGTACCAGACTCGGCAAGTTCAGATTTGCAGCTCAGTTTCGTAATCCCAGTATTCGCAGCCTAAGAATCGCAGTTCTGGTGGAGTGGCCTCTTTTCCTATGTTTGATAAGTTCCTGAATATCTTCCGCGTCCCGGACCTGCGCAAGCGCATTCTCTTCACGCTCGGCCTGCTGGCGATTTACCGCCTGGGTGCCCAGCTCCCCACCCCCGGCGTCAACAGCAAGGCCCTCGACACCTTCTTCAACACTCAGGGTGGATCGGCGCTTGGCCTGCTGGATATGTTCTCGGGCGGTAACCTGCGCCGTTTTACCATCTTCGCGTTGGGCATCATGCCGTACATCACGGCGTCGATCATCTTCCAGCTGCTGACGGTGGTTTACGAGCCGCTGGCGCGCCTGCAAAAAGAGGGTGAACTGGGCCGCCGCAAGATCACGCAGTGGACCCGCTACCTCACTGTGATCCTGGCTGCCTTCCAGTCGATCGCGATTGCTTTCGGCCTCACTTCGCAGGGCATGACGATCATCTCCGCTCCGGCGTTCATCCTGATGACCGTTCTGACGCTGACGACTGGCACGGCCTTCATCATGTGGCTGGGTGAGCAGATTACGGACCGTGGTATCGGCAACGGCATGAGCCTGCTGATCTTCACCGGTATCATTGTGGGTCTGCCGCGCGGTATCGAAACCATCTTCCTTGCGATTCGCGACAACAAATGGGGACCATTTACCGGCATCGGTGTATTGATCCTGGTCGCAGCGATGGTCGGCCTGGTCGCCTTCATCGTGTACGTGGAGCGGTCGGAGCGCCGTATCCCTGTCCAGTCGGCACGGCGCATCGTCGGCCGCCGGCAGATGGGCGGAGTCAGCTCGCACCTGCCCCTCAAGGTGAACTCGGGCGGCGTGATGCCGGTCATCTTCGCCAGTTCGATTCTTTCGGCGCCGCTGCTCTTCAGCCAGATGGAGTTCGTGAAGTCGAATTCGCGGATTACCAACATCCTGCAGGGTTTGCAGCCGGGTGAGCCGTGGTACGAGTTGCTGTACATGGCGGCGATTATTTTCTTCGCCTACTTCTACATCTCGATCGTTTTCCGTCCGGATGACATTGCCGACAACATGCGCAAGAGTGGCTCGTTTATCCCCGGCATTCGCCCGGGCAAGCGGACCTCGGATTACATCAATGACATCCTGACCCGCATTACGCTGGTCGGCGCGTTGTACCTGATCCTGATCTCGCTGGTGCCGACGTTCCTGATTGCCGGTATTCACTTGAACCATCTGTGGCTGGTGGGCGGCATCTTCGAAAAGCTGCCGACATGGGTGACGAGCGGTCTGGGACTGAACTTCGCCTTTGGTGGTACTTCGCTGCTGATCGTGGTCGGTGTGGCGATGGATACGGCCAACCAGATCGAATCGCAGTTGATCATGCGGCACTATGACGGCTTCTCGCCCCGCTCGGGACGTATTCGCGGAAGGAAGAGCTGGTAATGGTAACGGCAGTTTCAGCGGCAGCTCCGGAGACAGGTATCAGCGTAGGTCATGCGACCCCGGTAAAGCCTGGTCCCATCCTTCTTCTCGGAGCGCCCGGTGTGGGCAAGGGAACGCAGGCCAAGGAGCTGGTCAAGCTGTGGGGTATCCCACAGATCTCGACCGGGGACCTGCTTCGTTCCCATCGCGACCGGGGTACGGATCTGGGCAAGCTGGCGCATGAATTGATGATCCAGGGTAAGCTGGTGCCGGATTCGCTGGTGAACGATATGGTTGCCGACCGCCTGACGCAGCCGGATACCGCCAACGGATACATTCTCGATGGCTTTCCGCGGACGCTGAACCAGGCGAACTGGCTGGACGAGCGGATTGCCAATCAGCCGGGTTCACTGCCGGTAGTTGCAGTGAAGATTCAAGTGGAATACAATCATCTTTTGCGCCGTATTACCGGGCGCAGAAACTGTCCTGTCTGCCAGACGATCTACAACATCTATTTGCAGCCTCCGAAGGTCGAAGGCATTTGCGATTTAGAGGATGCGACTCTGGTACAGCGAAGCGACGATACAGAAACATGCTTTGTTGGACGGATGGATACCTACGAGACCCTGACTGCGCCGGTGATTGAACACTACCGGGCTCTGAGCAGGTTTACCGAGGTCAATGGAGATCAGCCGGTGGCCGATGTGGCTGCCAGTATTGTGTCTTCGGTCGAGCGGTTGCGAGCTTAACCTCCCGTATTGAAGGGGTTAGCTTCGAATCGTCTCGGCGTTGTTGCGTGTGCAGTTAGGGCAGTAATTCAAGATTTGGAAGTGGGATCGTGGCCGTCATTCTGAAGTCAGCTCGGGAAGTGGAACATATGCGCCGCGCAGGCAGCGTTGTGCGCCAGGTGCTGGACGTTGTGCGCGAGACTGTCAAACCCGGAGCGACGACTCAGGATCTCGAGAATGCTGCTGAAGCGAAGCTGAAAGAGCTGGGCGCGAAGGCTGCCTTCAAGGGCTACCACGGTTTTCCCGCGGTGCTCTGCACCTCGATCAACCACGAGGTAGTCCACGGCATCCCTTCGAAGAAGCGGGTGCTGAAGGAAGGCGATATCGTCTCGATCGACTGCGGCGCTATCGTGGACGGATTTTACGGCGATTCGGCAATCACGGTTGCGGTCGGCGAGAAGATTGATGCCAAGACGCAGCGGCTGTTGAAGGCTACGGAAGCTTCGCTGCAGGCTGCTATCGATGCGGTCAAGCCAGGAGCGACGCTGGGCGATATCGGCGCGGCGGTCCAGGAGCTGGTTGAGGCGGAAGGCTTCTCGGTGGTACGGGATTTTGTTGGACACGGAATTGGAACACGGATGCATGAAGACCCGCAGGTTCCGAACTTCGGTTCGCGGGGCAAAGGCATGAAGCTACGCGAGGGCATGGTGCTGGCGATTGAACCGATGGTCAATGCCGGCAAGCCCGAAGTGGAAGTTTTGAAAGATGGCTGGACCGCGATTACGCAGGACGGCAGCATGAGCGCTCATTTTGAGCACACGGTAGCGGTGACCGCGACCGGAGCGATGATTTTAACCGCCTAAATTGGGCGGTCTAACAGGCTGGATGAACGCAAGTCCAGCGGAAGCGGAAACACGGTTTGTCGAAGGAAGACGCGATTGAGGTAATGGCAGTGGTAGTGGAAACACTTCCCAACGCCATGTTCAAGGTCAAGCTGGAGAATGAGCATCAGGTATTGGCTCATGTCTCAGGCCGCATGCGGAAGAACTTCATCCGCATCTTGCCGGGCGACCGCGTGGCTGTGGAACTGAGCCCGTACGACCTGAATCGCGGGCGCATCGTCTACCGCTACAAGTAGTGGTTAGTGGCTAGTGGTTAGCGGTTAGTGATTCCTGCGTTCACTCACCACTAATCACTAATCATTCAACTGAGTGGTTAGCTGCAAAGGCTCTTTGAGCCGAAGGGAAGCAAGCAATGAAGGTTCGTGCATCAGTCAAGAAGATTTGCGACAAGTGCAAGGTCATTCACCGTCACGGCAAGGTCCGCGTGATCTGTGAAGTCGCCAAGCACAAGCAGCGTCAGGGATAAGTTGAAGTCCTGATTTATGCGGAGTTTCCTGAGAAGAGACCAGCAAACAGAGAACAGAGAACAGCAAAGCTACTGAAATTTAACTGCTCGCTGTTATCTGTCAACTGTTCTCTCAAGCAAGGGCGAGTTAGCCACCTGGATGTTTAGGAAGGCTTGCGATGAACCCCGGAGACAACCGTTTCACCCCGTGCCAGCCGGATAGATGCCGGAAGCACACAGCAACACTCCTCAACGGGAGCATGAAGGAAGCACATGGCACGTATTGCTGGAGTCGATCTGCCCCGCAACAAGCAGGCACGCATCGCGCTCACATACATTTTCGGGATCGGTAATCCCCGCGCCGTAAAGATTCTGGTGAAGGCGGATGTCGATGCCTTCAAGAAGATCCAGGATCTGAGCGAAGACGAGGTCAACCGCATTCGTCAGGTCATTGAAGATGAAGGCAACATCGAAGGCGATCTCCGCAAGGACGTCTCGATGCACATCAAGCGCCTGATGGACATCCAAAGCTATCGCGGAACGCGGCACAAGCGTTCGCTGCCGGTCAACGGTCAGCGCACCCGCACCAACGCTCGCACCCGCAAGGGACCCCGTAAGGGCACCGTTGCCGGCAAGAAGAAGGTGACGAAGTAATGGCTAAGCAACAGGCAAGCGCCGCTGGAAAAGCGAGCAAGAACAAGAAGTTCAAAAAGCGTGAGCGGAAAAACGTTCCATTTGGTCTCGTTTTCATCCAAGCCACGTTCAACAACACCATCGTCACCATCACCGACCCGGTGGGCAACACGCTGAGCTGGAAGAGCTCCGGTTCGCTCGGCTTCCGCGGTTCGCGTAAGGGAACTCCTTTCGCGGCCCAGCAGGCTGCGCAGAACGCCGCCAACGCCGCTCGCGATCACGGCCTTCGTGCTGTCGACGTGCGCGTTTCCGGTCCCGGCTCCGGCCGTGAGTCGGCCATCCGCGCCCTTGCAGCAGCGGGCATCGATGTGCGCAGCATCCGGGATGTTACGCCGGTGCCGCATAACGGTTGCCGTCCGCCCAAGCGCCGTCGCGTGTAAGACAGGGAACAGTTGTCAGAGAACAGAGAACAGTCTTACTGTTTTTCCGTTCTCTGGCACCTTATCGATTTTTGAGAGTGGAACGCAAGCAGGCGAACTTAGCAAAACTTACTGTTCTCTGTAAGCTATTCTCTTATCTCTCACTAACTTGGATCGTGACGAAGCGCAGCCAGCGCGTAAAGCGATCGACATCTGAAATTGGAGAAATCATGGCACGTTACACCGGCCCCGTATGCCGCCTTTGCCGTCGCGAAGGCACCAAGCTTTTCCTCAAAGGCACCAAGTGCCTGAGCGACAAGTGCCCCATCGAGAAGCGCAACTTCGCCCCCGGTCAGCATGGCCAGAGCCGCAAGGCCAAGATTGTTGGTTATGGTCTGCAGCTTCGTGAAAAGCAGAAGGCCAAGCGCATCTACTTCACGCTCGAGAGCCAGTTCCGCGCTTACTACGAGAAGGCGAACAAGGCCACCGGCGTGACCGGCGACCTGCTCATCCAGCAGCTTGAGCGCCGTCTCGACAACGTTGCCTTCCGTCTCGGATTCGCCATCAGCCGCCGTCAGGCCCGCCAGGTGGTTCGTCACGGACACGTTGAAGTGAATGGCCGCAAGGTGAACATTCCTTCCTTCCAGGTTTCGGTTGGTGACACCATCGCCATCCGCGAGAACGCGAAGAAGCTGGTTGTGGTTGAGTCGGCGCGCGATTACGCGGCGCAGAACCACACCCCGACCTGGCTGGACGTCAATTTTGCCGAGCTTTCGGGCAAGGTTGTTTCGCTGCCCAAGCGCGAAGAGATTTCGCTGCCGGTCAACGAACAGCTGATCGTCGAACTTTACTCCAAGTAAGACCGAGTGGTTAGTGGTCAGTGGTTAGTGGTTAACAGCCCTGATCACTCACCACTAATCACTAACCACTAGCGCAGCACAACCAGCGTGGCCGCCGCAGAATGCTTCGCGGCGTACATCCCGCGCAGGAAAAGGAAACAGCAATGTTGTGGAGAGGTTTTCAAAAGCCCAAGCGTTTGGCAGTCGATGCCGAGACACTCACTGAGAAATTTGGCAAGTTCAGCGCACAGCCGTTCGAGCGTGGTTTTGGTACCACGATCGGCAACGCACTGCGCCGTACCCTGCTGAGCTCGATCGAAGGCGCGGCAGTGACTGCGGTTCGCATCGAAGACGTACTGCATGAGTTCCAGTCGATTGGCGGCGTGGTTGAAGACGCGACCGACATCATCCTGAACCTGAAGCAGATTCCGTTCAAGCTCAACGGCGATGGCCCGAAGGCGCTTTACCTGCGCGCGGACCAGCCCGGCATCGTGACCTCAGGCATGATCGAGGCCGACGGCGACGTCGAGATCCTCGATAAGGATGTGTACATCGCGACCGTCTCTGAAGGTGGCCGTCTGGACATGGAAATGCGCTTGAAGCGCGGCCGTGGCTATGTCTCCGCCGACAAGAACTTCGACGCTGACCTGGGCATTGGCTTCATCCCCGTGGATTCGGTTCACTCGCCGGTTCGCCGCGTGAACTACCTCGTGGAAGCTGCCCGTCTCGGACAGATCACCGACTACGACAAGCTGACCCTGGACATCTGGACCAACGGTGCTGTGGTTCCGGCCGACGCACTCGGCCTGGCCGCCAAGCTGCTCAAGGACCACATGAACATCTTCATCAACTTCGAAGAAGAAATCGAAGCAGAGGGTCACCACAGCGAGTTCGCTCCGCTGCGCAATGACAACCTGAATCGTTCTGTCGAAGAGCTGGAGCTGTCGGTTCGCAGCTACAACTGCCTGAAGAACGCCAACATTCAGACCATCGGCGAGCTGGTTCAAAAGACCGAAGCCGAGATGCTCAAGACCAAGAACTTTGGCCGCAAGAGCCTGAACGAAATCAAGGAAATCCTGGCGCAGATGGGTCTGTCGCTCGGAATGAAGATCGACGAAAACGGCAATGCGGTTCCCGGACCGACGAGCATTCTACCCTCCGCCGCCCTGGCTGCTGGTTTCAGCCGCTTTGACGACGAGGACGAGCTGCTCGACTCCGTGGACATGCTGTTGCCGACTGAGACAGAGAACTTTTAGTGACGAGTGGTTAGTGGTTAGTGATTGGCAGGTCATCCCTGCTTTTCCACTCATCACTTGCCACTAACCACTGCCCACTTTTTCGAAAGAGAGCAACATCATGCGCCATCGCAATGCAGGAACCAAACTCGGACGCAACACCAGCCACCGCCGCGCTCTGCTGCGCAACCTGGTCACGTCTGTCATCATCGAAGACCGCGTCGAGACGACCATCGCCAAGGCGAAGGCTGTCCGTCCGCTGGTTGAAAAAATGATTACCCTCGGCAAGAAGGGCGATCTTCACTCGCGCCGTCAGGCACTCGCGTTCCTGATGACCGACACCTCCGTCAAGCGCTTGTTTGACACGGTTGCGCCGCGTTACGGCGATCGCCAGGGCGGCTACCTGCGCATCGTCAAGACCGGCTTCCAGAAGGGCGATGGCGCCGAGAAGGCTTTCATCGAACTCCTCGGAGCAGAAAAGCAGCTGGACGAGAAGCGCCAGAAGCGCGCCGACGTCAAGGCCAAGAAGCGCGCCGAGCTCGAAGAAGCCATGGAGAAGGAAAAGAACGCTCCCGGCGCCGACGACGCAGCCGCTTAAGCTCATCTTCTCCAAAACTCTCGAAAAGAGCGCAGCGAACGCGGTTCATGGAACCGTGTTCGCTGCTTTTTTGTTGGGCGCTTGGAAGTGGAGACAGGTAGCACCCAGGCTTCCGCTCTTGCGGTTCGTTAGAACGCCGGTGCTGGACCCGTTGCGAGAGAAACCTTCTGTATCTGGCCAAGTTCCAGGATGTACAAATTTCCGGCTGCATCCAGCGTGATGTCTCTGGTAGCCGGGTGCAGCACAGGCGCGGGTGTCAGCACGTTGTACGAGGCTGAGGTGACCATGCTTTGCTCGGTTCTTGGCGCAATGGCAATGGCTGAGAGGATTACCGGTGTGGAAGTGATGCCAATCTCCGGCGTGACCTGGGAGCAGTTGCGCGCATCGGAGGTGATCTTCCCGGCAGAAACTCAAGTGTAGCGGGAGAATGGATTGCGCGGATTTGGTGCGTCGATTCGGTCAACGGCAGGTTTGACCCTGCGGTAGAAGTGCGGTCTAGTGCATGGCTCCGCCGCCACCGCCCGCGCCGGGTTTGTTCTTGTTGAGCAGGAAGGCGAGCACCACCATGCCTGCAGCCATCCAGAAAAGCATCTTGTAGACATCCTGGTAGCCAAGCATCGCGGCCTGGCGCTGGAGCTGCTCATAGATACTGCCCGCGGCCATGCCCTGGCTGTTCGGTGCGCCGACGGCATTGCTGAGCCCGGCTGTTAGCCCCTGTACCGATTGCGCGTAGGGGATATTGAGTGGCGTCATGTGCTCCTGCAACAGGGCTTCATGGTGCAGGCTGCGGTTCGTGACGAGCGCGCCGGTGACAGCGATGAAGATACTGCCGCCAATATTTCGCACAAAGTTGATGAGGCCGGCGACCTGATTGCTGGCTTCCTTCGGCATGCCGACGTAGGCCGCTGTCGTGATCGAAATGAAGGCAAACGGAATTGGAGCCAGTTGAATGACGCGCAGGATGCTGGCGTTGGCAAAACTCATGTCCAGGCTGAGCTGCGTCGTGCTGTACCAGAAGGAGAAGGCGAAGATGACGAAGCCGCAAGCGGCCACGTTGCGCGCTGGGAACTTGCCGGTGGCCCATCCGGCGAAGGGCATGACAAACAGCAGCGAAAAACCGCCGGCGGTCAGCGCCAGTCCGGCGTTGGTCGCGGTGTAGCCGAGTAGTTGCTGCAGGAACTGCGGCTGCAGCACTGTACTGGCGTTCAGCACGCCGCCGACCAGCATCATCAGGAAGCAACAGATGGCGAAGTTCTTGAACTTGAAGAGCCGTAGGTTGATGAGCGGATCTTTCTTCTGCAGCTCCCAGAAAATCAGGCCCACGATTCCGACAACGAACATGACTGCGAAGCTGATGATGAAGCGGGAGCCGAACCAGTCGTCTTCCTCGCCCTTGTCGAGCATGATCTGCAGACCGGCCATGGCCAGCGTCAGGAAGCCGAGGCCGATGTAGTCCATGTTGCGCAGATGCTTGCGGTCAGGCTTGATCCACGGTGGATCGTCGACCATGCGCACTGTCATGAAGTAGGCCAGTATGCCGACCGGGATGTTGATGTAGAAGATCCATCGCCAGGAGTAGCTGTCCGTGATCCAGCCGCCGAGCGATGGGCCGATGGACGGCGCCAGCACGGCTACCAGGCCGTAGAGAGCGAAAGCCTGTCCGCGCTTTTTCTCTTCGAACGAGTCGGCCATGATGGCCTGGGCCATCGGTTGCAGTCCGCCGCCGCCCGCGCCCTGAATCACGCGGCAAAGCAGCAGGATGGGAAGGGAGGGCGCAATGCCGCAGGCAAAGCTGGCGATAGTGAAGATGGTGATGCAGAGCAGGAAGAAGTTCTTGCGGCCCATCACGTTGGAGGCCCAGCCGCCGAGCGGCAGAACGATCGCGTTAGCCACCAGATAGCTGGTCAGGACCCAGGTGCCCTCGTTGGTGCTGGCTCCGAGATCGCCCGAGATGTGAGGGAGCGCAACGTTGGCGATCGAGGTGTCGAGCACTTCCATGAATGCGGCCAGCGCGACCGTGGCGGCAATCGCCCAGGGGTTGGCGCGCGGCTTCCAGCCGGCATGGCTGTCGGAGGAGATGTTCGGATTCTTGACTGTCTTCTCTTGCGACGGCGAATCCGGGACTGAATCCCCGCCGGTCAGAACCCCAGCATTACTGCCCATGCATTTCCCCTTTGGTTTGTTTTGCTGCGCGGGCGAGAGCCCATGGATCTGTGCGAGATGAACGATCTCTGCAAATGCCTGTCTTGTAGCAGATGGCAAAAGCGCGCCGGGGGATGCATAAATGCAGGCAAAAGCAGCCACTACGGAAAGATGAGGAGGATCGCAAGAGATGCAATGGATGACCGGTCAACACAACAATCGGTCGCTCAAGCCAGAAGGGGTGATTAATTTATCGGTCAGCGGGCATAGCGCTCGCTGAAGCAGTTTGTTTTTGATGTCCAAAGTTTCAGGTCGGTGTTGATCCATCCGATTGTCTCTAGAATTCGCTCCACACCTTTAGGAAGGTCGCGAGCGAGAATTGGTTCATGATGAGCTACCCGATTGCGTAGCAGCCGGATGCTTTCAAGCCGCCGATTTAGGAGTTTTCGACCGAGCTTAGCATTCGGAAATGCTTTGTATAGGTGTTTTTCCCAGAGATCGACTGAGTATTTCGGACCAGTGAGGCCTACCCAGAAGCCGAAGGTTAGTTCAGCTACCATTCTCCCGGCGCTGACTGGCTTCCCCTTTGCACGCAGGCTTTCTTTGGCGTTGTCAACTTGATCTTGCTGTGCGGGCCGCCAGACAATGAAGTCGTACCACTCTTCGTTGCCAAGCCCGCTTGAAAGAACAAGGTGCATGGCATTGCGCAGCGGTATTTCTAGCCCTTGAAGCAGGCCATACAATGCTTCAGAGAGTGCTGTATTCCGCTCGTACAGCATGATCGCCTGCTGCATATCGAATGAAGCGAGTGCCATATAGGGCCCCAGCCGCTCCTTTGACAGAAGCTGCTCAATACTTGCCAACTGAGTTGGGCTGTAAGCGAAATGAGATTGCATTGAATTTGAAACGTACTATACTAGATTTGTAAGCCCCGGTGTCGCCCCTACTTCACGAAAGTGAAGCACGTGCCCGGGGCAACGCTATTTATAGCCAATCTCCGAACTGTACCGGCAACTTTGCACAAACCGAACTGTTCTTATCTGCGCATCCAGAGCGTGACGAGGATTTGCATGGTCAACCCGCCGAGGCAGTCGATGCCGACATCGACGATGGAGCCGCTGCGGTTGGGTAGAAAGAGCTGGTGTACTTCGTCGCTCGAAGCAATGAGCAGTGTTCCCAACATGGCCAGGCCGTGGCTGATCCAGAGCCGGCGCGAAAACGGGGCCGCCGTACGCCACGTCATCCAGAAGGCGCGGAACCAGGCAATGGAAAGGATCCCGTAGCCGGTGAAGTGGCCGGCCTTGCGGATGGTCAGGTGCAGACGCCACCATTGCGGCTGGGTGAAATGGCGATGCAGCACCCACTCAAAGAAGCGTTGGAGCGGCCCGGTGGTGTGATCCGCGCCAAATGTCGTTGTAGATTCGAGTGCGATGGCACCGATACAAATCAGCACCGGGATCCAGGCGCTGAGCTGGTAAGCAGCTGCGCCTGACCTTCGGACTGGTTCATTCGTCGCCTCAGCAGGCGAACTACTCGACATGGTAGTTTGGCGCTTCGCGGGTGATGATCACGTCGTGGACGTGGCTCTCGCGAAGTCCTGCGCCCGTGATCCGCACGAAGCGGGCATTCTCCTGCAGCTCCGTAATGGTGGAGCAGCCGAGGTAGCCCATGCCGGAGCGCAGGCCGCCGACCAGTTGCAGGACCATGCCTTCGAGCGGTCCGCGATAGGGGACGCGGCCTTCGATGCCTTCAGGAACGAACTTGGCGAGACGGTTCTGGCTGGAGCGCTCGCGTTGGACAACGTTCTCGACGCTCTCGGAAGATTCGCCGGCATCGTCGCTGGCCTGGAAGTAGCGTTCGCTGGAGCCGAGCGCCATCGCGGTGAGCGAACCCATGCCGCGGTAGGACTTGAAGCTGCGGCCCTGGTAGAGGATGGTTTCGCCCGGGCTCTCGTCTACACCGGCAAAGAGCGAGCCGATCATGACCGAGCTGGCGCCGGCGGCGATGGCCTTGGTAACTTCACCGGAATACTTGATGCCGCCGTCGGCGATGACCGGGATGCCGCGTTCTTTGGCTGCGCGGTAGGCTTCGGCGACTGCAGTGACCTGGGGCATTCCAGCGCCGGTGACCATGCGTGTGGTGCAGATCGATCCGGGGCCGAAGCCGACCTTGATCGCATCCGCGCCGGCGTCGATCAGGGCCAGTGCGCCGTCGTAGGTTGCTACGTTGCCCGCAAGCAGGCCCACATTGGGGAAGGCTTTCTTCACTTCGCGGACAGCCTCCAGCACGCGGCTCGAGTGGCCGTGCGCCGAGTCGATTGCCAGACAATCGGCGCGGGCGCGAACCAGTTCGGCGGCGCGTTCGAGGAAGTCGCCCGTGGCTCCGATGGCTCCTCCGACGCGCAGGCGGCCCTTGGAGTCCTTGCTGGCGTTGGGATACTTGAGTTTCTTCTGGATGTCCTTGACGGTGATCAGGCCCTTGAGGTGGTACTGATCGTCAACGACCAGCAGCTTTTCCACGCGGTACTTGTGCAGGATCAGCTCGGCTTCTTCGAGCGTGGTGCCGACCGGGACCGTGATCAGGTCGGTCTTGGTCATCACTTCGTCGATGGGAACGTCGGTGCGGGTCTCGAAGCGCAGGTCGCGATTGGTCAGGATACCTACCAGGCGCTTGCCGCGCGTCACAGGAACGCCGGAAATCTTGTAGCGGCGCATCACTTCGAGAGCTGCCGCAATGGGCTGATCGGGTTCAATCGTCACGGGATCGACGATCATGCCGCTTTCCGAGCGCTTGACCTTATCGATTTCCCCGGCCTGCTCGGCGATGGAGAGATTGCGATGCACAATGCCAATGCCACCCTGCTGCGCCATGGCGATGGCCATGCGCGACTCGGTCACGGTATCCATGGCGGCCGAGATCAGCGGCGTGTTCAGAGTAATGTGCTTGGTGAGCTGGGTCTGGGTGCTTACCTGCGTCGGAACTACATCCGAGTGGGCAGGGACGAGCAGGACATCGTCAAAAGTCAGTGCTTCCGGGAGAGGATGAGTCAACATAAGGATCAGATGCTCCTGGCATCGTGGACGCTTCAAGATGGAGGCTTCAGGGTTGAGTAGGGCTACGAGCCTCGCGCGTGGCAGGAGCTTCTGGTTATTGTAGCGGAGCCGTCAAGGGAAGGGATGAATGGCAGTGGAATTCTGCAAACCGTTACCAGTCGTCCGTTTTGGGGGAATACCTGCGCGCATATTGCGCATCGTCGGACGCCGATTGCGCTCTGTCCTAACACCGATTGCGCAATGATGGACACGGATTGCGCATTGCACAACGATGATTGCGCAAAGTCCTACGGCTGCACTGTCTCGAATCGCTTGAAGAAGCTGGAATCTAGGTAGTGCGGACGGGTGGGGTTGTCGGCGACGGTGCGGGCGAGGTCGGCGAGGAAGCTGTTGAACTGCGCGGCGGCGGTCAGATCGACGGGCTGGGTGAGGTCGTCATCGGTCGAGTGGTAGCGCTGGGCCAGCCATTGGCGCCAGGCCTTGTACTCCGGCGACCCGGCAGCCCAGCCAAATTTGAAGGCCAGCGCAGGAATTCCGGCTTGCACGAAGCTGTACTGATCGGTGCGAATAAAGGAGTTACGGTCCGGTTCCGGGTCGGTAGCGATCTCGATATGATGCTGCGAGCCGACAGCTTTAGCCTGATTCGCTAAGGTGGACTGCTCCAAGCCCTGCACATGCAGCTTCTTGAGCGCGAAGATGGGCATGAACATATCGAGATTGAGGTCGGCAGCAATGTCCTTTTCCGGAACGGTCGGATGGCCTGCGTAGTAGCGTGACCCGAGCAGTCCTTTTTCTTCTGCGGTGAAGATAAGAAAGAGGATAGAGCGCTTCGGCCGTTCTTTGGCGGCGCTGAATTTGCGGGCTACTTCGAGTACCGTGGCTACACCCGAAGCGTCGTCCATGGCTCCGGCGTAGATGGTTTTGCCGTTGATCGGCTCGCCGACGCCGAGATGGTCTAGATGGGCGGAGACGAGGACGTATTCGGACTTCAGGGACGGGTCGGAGCCAGTCAGTTTGGCGGCGATGTTCGGCGACTCGACATGCGAGACCTCGGCTACGACCTTTGCTTTCAATGACTTGCCAAGAGCGAAGCGGGGCAGCGGCTTCTGCGCGTCTGCCAGGGCGAGGATGTCGGCGAATGTGTGACCTGTGCCTGCGAAAAGCTTTTCGGCCTGCGCTGGGTTGAAGGTGGCGGTGAACATTTCGCCGTGATCGTCGGCAAGCGCTGGGTGGCGCCTGGCGAGAGCTTCCGCGCCGGGCGATGGAGCGAGGCGCATGCCTGGCTGCGATGCGCTCGATGCGACGCGCTGCCAGCCAAAGTCCATCGATTTTGGTGTAGGGATTGAGACGGCGCCAACCGCCCCGGCATCGCGTAAAGCCTTCAAAAATGGCGACGTACGCGCGAATGACTTGAGCGGGCCGGGCAGGTCGGCGGGGCCGCCGTTGATGTAGACGACGATCTTGCCTCTGAGCTGTGCGGCGGGGAGTTCGGGCGAGTCGAAATCGTCGTACTTCGCCTCAGGCAGGTGCAGGCCGTAGCCGATGAAGACCAGCGGCGCGTCGATGGTCTTGGGCTGGGCGAGGCGGCTGCCGAGGATGGCGTCTTCGCCGAGCGCTAGCAGAGTGATCTTGCCGTCGGCCACAAGGCTGAGCGAGGATTTGTCGGCAAGGATGCGCTGTACGTCGAACTTTACGGGCTGGAACCAGCCGCCGTTGACGCCAGCCGGTTCGAGGCCGTCGGCTTTGAACTGGGAAACGACGTAGTCGGCGGCTTTGATGTATTCAGCGCTGCCGGTCTGGCGGCCGCGCATCGAGTCATCGGCGAGCACCTGCACATGCGCCCACCACTGCTTTCCGGCGGCGTCGTCCGATTCAGTTGCAGACTGCGATGCGGCGTTGAGGGTGACGGCGGCGATGGCGAGGGCGGAAAGGCTGGCGCGGAAAGTTTTCATTGGGCGGTTTCCTGACTTGCAGGATACACGTGGGAAAGCAGGGAATAGGGACGAGGGAATAGGGGATAGGGAATAGGGAATAGCGGCTGGATTGAGTCCAGCCACCGGATTCCTTTTAGTGGGTCATGGCTTCGTTGAACTGGATGAAGAATTTTTCGTAGTTCTCGATTCCGTTGTGTTCGGCGAAGCGGAGGGGTTTGACCTGTTCGACCAGCACTTCGTGTGCTTCCGGCTGGGTTTCCAGGATTTGCATGACTGCCGTAATGAAGTCCGGCAGAGGCATGGCGCGCGGGTCGGCGGCCTGTGCTGCGCCCATCAGCTCGGTCTGGACGTAGGGAGGGATGATTTCGATGACCTGGATTTTGGTTGCGCGGAGCTGGAAGCGGAGCGACTGCGTCCAGGAATGCATGGCGGCCTTGGTGGCGTTGTAGGTGGGGGTCAGAGCGAGCGGAAGGAAGGCCAGGCCGGAGCTGACGGTGAGGATGGTGGCTGAGGGCTGCTTTTGGAGCTGCGGCAGTAGGGCGCTGGTCAGGCGGATGGGCCCCAGGACGTTGGTGTTCAGGATGGCCTCAGCGGAAGCAAGCGCGGAGGGGTCGCCTGCCTGCGCTAATAGATTTTCTATGCGCATGATGCCTGCGTTGTGGATGACTGCGTTCAGCGTCGGGTGCGATATCGCTAGCTGCGCGGCTACGGCGGTGATGCTCGCCGGGTCTTCGATGTTCAGCTCTACGGTGTCGATTGCGTTTGGGCCGGGATTGGCGTCTGCGGTTTCCTGGAGCGCCTGCTTGCGGCGGCCGGCGATGATGACCTTGTTGCCGAGTTTATGGAAGGCTTCGGCGAGTCCGCGGCCGATGCCGGAGCCGCCGCCGGTGATGAGAATGGTATTGCCTGTGGTTTTCATGAAATGGGAAATCTCCTGTGGCCGGGATCGCCGTGCGGCATTGCGCGGTGGCCGGCACTGATGCAAGGGTAGGATGGTGTGAGGCAAAGGGGAAGTAGGCACTTGAAAGATTCCTACTTACCTTTCAGTGCGTGGATGCGGTGCGAGGCCTGAAATGAGCTGATCAATGGCGTTTGGACGGAGCGGGAGACCGAGGTGAGGAAGATGCAGGATCGGCTGGCTGCTTCCCGGGCTGCGCATGGGGCCGAGATACAGACTGATCCGGCTGTCGAGGCGCTGGTGCGTGAGATTATCGGGCGGGTGGCGGACAAGTGGACGATGCTGGTGATCGCAGTTTTGCGTGAGAGCCATGGCTATGCACTCTCTCAATCCGCAAGCTAGAATGGCACGGTCAATGCCGAGGTTACCCGATGTATCGCTTTTTGCTTGCTGCAGCATTCCTCTTCACTTCGTTCTTCCAGGCTCCGGACGGTCCTGCTGTTGGAGATGTGGTGGTTTCGAAGTCGGCAAATGCTTCCATCGTTGAATTCACGTTGATTTCTGCCACTGGCTATGTCCATTTTGCGGTTCCGGGGGAGTGGTCGGTGATTGCGATGCAGAGCAAGCCGCCTGTGACTGTCACGGCGTTTCAGGTGGCGAATGCGGCTGATCAGAAGACCGCGGATTCATCGAATGCGGTTGTCAGCGTGATCGACAAGGATACGGAAGAAGGCAAACGCGCTCTGGGCCGGGTGGGAAAAAGTTATGAGGGCAAAGTCGAGCAACACGAAAGCGCGGGCTGGGATTGTTACTCGCAGACGGCGCATCAAAATCAGATGGTTTACACGATCCTGGACGCCAGAAAAGATATCGCGGGAGAGACTGTGACGGTGCGGGTGGCTTGGCCTCACCTCACTGGGAATGCGGCTGGGTACGACGATCGTATGCAATCCGTTTTCAATACGATGTTGAGTAGTATTGACGGCAATGCTGGGCCATATTCGATGAAGCCGGGTGATGTGGTTCGGAGGCCGCAGAAATAAGCGGTAAGGTCTTGAGATTCCGGCGATGCCGCTACGAAGTTTGCTACTTCTTCGGAGTTTCTTTACCTGTTGGCTGAGTATTCATTGTCGGCATACCGAAAAAGCCGATGTGCAATTCGTCTTTCGGAATGAAGTTGGTGAGATGTACCCGGAAGCGATCGGCATCGAGCTTTTCGACCGGGCCGGGGGAACAGAAGCTGACTAGAGTTTGCGACTTCGGTGGTTACGTCGTCAGCGGTGTCATTGCGGAAGTCGTAATCGACGATAACTTTCTGAAAGCTGATCGTCAGGACCTCTTTGGCCATGACGACACGAGTTTCTCGGCGGGCGACGAGGCCGCCAGCGGCGATGGATGCCGCTCCGTCATCGGCAAAGGATGCGCAGGGTGACAATGCAACTATCAGACAGAGCAGTAGGCTGCCGAGGCTGCTTTTACCAAATTTGGGATGCAAAGGAAGTTCCATTGAGGTCATGCGGATTTTAGTTGCGCATCTGCAATTGCTGCGGCAATCACCTCATCGTCTACACCGTGCTTTCGCAGGCTTTCAGTCAACAACCTTTCAGGAGAGTTCTCCAGCAACTCCAGATGTTTTCGAAGGCCCTGCCCAATGTAGGCACGAATCAAAGGCTGATAGCCGGAAAAGCCAAGCGCTGGGGCAATCTCCTTAAGATCGTCGATAACGTCCTCAGGCAGACGAATGCTTACCATTGTCATTGGCCGGTCTTTACGCATGCGTAACTTGATACGTTCACTCATTGTTTTCATAGCGTCTCCGTTCGTACGGCGTGGCCTCCCGTGCAGAAATGATGCGTATCAATCCGTTTTCTCGCACGACATGGACAACATACAAAACTTTCCAATCTTTGCTCATTCCTATGGCGGCCTCTCGCGATTCTGACTCTGGATTCGAAGATGCAGTTGCATCTTCGAACTCTACCAACGGATCTAGAAACACCTGACAGGCGGCCTCAAATTCGGATGCCATGTTTGGCTACATTGGCAGCAGCCTTGTCCAGGTTCCATACAAATCGCTGTCCTTGGTAGAGAAAATGAAAGTCCACAAGCGCTAACGTATATACGTTGTATGGATGAAGTCAAGAGTAGAGCAATTGCTGGCGCTGATTCGCTGATCGCATTGAATTTCCGGCGGATTGGCCGTATTCTATATATGCAGACGAATTTGTCCGCCGCGCTGTGTGCAATCCGGGTGGCGGAGAGAGGAGTGGGCTTACAGCCCACTTTTTCTTTGGACTAAACTTTGGGCTCGGCACTGTACTTGTTGACCCCTTCCGTTCAGCCCCACATTGCACAAAGTTGACCAGCAGAACGGGCGTTTGGGGCCCGATAATCGAGTTTGTAAATGGCAGTGAAGCTGGACGAAATTCGCAAGGTGGCGGAACGGGTGGCGGGAACGCTGGGGCTGGATGTGGTGGACGTCGAGTTCACCGGCCAAGCGAAATCCCGGGTACTGTGCGTCTATCTGGAGAAGAATGCTGCCGGGCGGGCGGCGCAGGCGAAGGTTGCACAGTCGCAGCTGGCGGCTTTGACGGCAAATCCGGAGAGTGAAATTCCGGCGGAAGAGCTGGTTTCAGTGCCGGACAAGTTTGCGAAGGGCGAGCTTGATCCGGAGCATCTTTCCTGGCTTACGCATGAAGATTGCGCTGCGTTCAGCCGGGATTTTGGCACTTTGCTCGACGTCGAGGACCTGGGCCCGGATGGCGAGTATGTCCTGGAAGCCAGTTCGCCGGGATTGGACCGGAAGCTGACGAAGAGTGTAGATTTTCATCGGTTCCTGGGTTCGCTGGTGAAGTTGCAGACCTTTGAGCCGATTGCCAACAACCGCAGTTGGCAGGGCCGTTTGACAGCGGCCAGCGCGGACGCGATCACGCTTGACCTGACCGCGACGAAGCAGAACAGCAAGGCGCGCAAGACCGGTGTGAGCACCGTGGAAATTGCCTTCCCGAACATCGAGAAGGCGCATCTGGTTCCCGAGTTCTAGTCCGGGTTCCTATCGAATTTGCTTTCGGCGGCAACGCATCGAAAGCCATCCCCCAGTACGTTCAGCAGGCCATGGCTGGTAAGCAGCGGCCGTGGAAGGAAAGTCAGAGATATGTCCAGCTCGTTGTATCAAAGCATTGAAGCTCTGAGCCGTGAGAAGAGCATTGACCCGGGAATCATCGTCTCCGCAGTGGAGGAGGCAATCGCCCTCGCTACCCGCAAGTACTACAAAACGCAGGAGAACATGCGTGGTGAGTTGAACAAGGAGACGGGCGAGATTGCCGTCTATGCGTTCAAAACGGTGATGGGCGACGAAGAAGAGATTGAAGACCCGGTCAACCAGATCACTCTGGAAGAGGCGCAGGCGCTGGCCGCTGGCGCGGAGCTGGAGCCGGGCAGCGAGATCCGGCTGTACAAGGACACGCGTCCGCTGGGCCGCATTGCCGCGCAGCTGGCGAAACAGGTGATCTTCCAGAAGGTTCGCGAGGCGGAGCGCGATACGGTTTTCAACGAGTATGCGCATCGCGAAAAGGAAGTGCTTTCGGCAGCGGTGAAGCGGATCGAAGGCCAGGACATCATTATCGATCTGGGCAAGGCGGAAGCACGCATGCCGAAGCGCGAGCAGTCGCGGCTGGAATCGTTCACGGTGGGCGAGCGCATTCGCGTGGTGTTGCTGAAGGTGGATCGTGCGGCCAAGGGACCGCAGGTCGTGGTTTCGCGGGCGGCTCCGGAGCTGGTTTCGAACCTGTTCCAGTCGGAAGTGCCGGAGATTTACGACAACACGGTAGTGATTCGCGCGATTGCCCGCGAGGCTGGCGAGCGGACCAAGATTGCTGTGATGTCGCGCGACAAGGATGTGGATCCGGTTGGCGCGTGCGTGGGCATGAAGGGTATGCGCGTGCAGTCGATTATTCGCGAGCTGCGCGGCGAAAAGATCGACATCATCGAGTACAACGAGGAGATTACGACCTTTGCGGAGAAGGCTTTGCAGCCGGCCAAGGTTAGCCGCGTTTCGATTGTGGATCTGCAGGACAAGCAACTGGAAGTGATCGTGGACGACACGCAGCTTTCGCTGGCGATCGGCAAGAAGGGCCAGAATGTTCGCCTGGCTGCGAAGTTGCTGGGCTGGAAGATCGACATCAAGAGCGAGGAAGAGAAGCGCCAGGAAGTGGAGCAGCAGATGACGGGCTTCTCCGGTGGCCCTTCGACGCCGATCGAGGCTGTTACGGAGCTGGGCGAGACGATTATCCAGAAGCTGGTGGCGGCGGGCATTACGACCGTCGAGAATCTGGCCGACATGACCCCCGAGCAGCTGGAAGAGATTCCGGGCATCGGCGAAAAGACGCTGGAGCGCATCAGTGTGGCGGTTCGCCACTACTTCGGCCAGTACGAGGAGGGTGAAGTGAATCCCAACGCAGCAGACCCGACAACAGCCGAATCACCAGCGGATATCGAAGAAGCTCAAGGTGTTGAAGGCGATATCTCAACTGAGGTCGACGAGCCCGGTACTCCGGACAAGCCGACTAAGGAAGCGACGACTGATTTGAAGCCGGATTCAACACCGGGAACCGAAGCCACGGAAACTCTGGAAGCGGAGCTTGAGGCTGATCCAGAGCGCGCACGGCCGGTGGATGATGACGATGTAATCCCGACGGCAGACCCCGATACCGAGGAAGTGAACGCGGAAGCAATTCTTGAAGAGACCGAAAAAGCGGAAGAGGGAACGATCGATTCCGGCGAAAGTAAGGGCGACGCATAGCATGCGGCGCCCCATAAACACTGTTTCAGAGGATAATAGCAATAGGCAGGGCTTGAATTGCCGCGAGGTTGCTATGACCAGTTAACCGACATAGGGCAAGACAACGAAAAGAGGCGGATGAGTAAGGTTCGAATTAACGATCTGGCGCGTGAGCTGGAAGTCAAAAGTAAACAGATTCTCGATGCTCTGGGCAGTCTCGGTTTGGGCGACGGCAAGACCCATTCGAGCTCCATTGAAGCAGGCGAGGCTGAGAAGGTCCGTGGGTATTTCGAGCGGGGATCGCGGTCGTCCTCGTCTTCGAACTCGCGTGTCGAACAGGACAATCGTCCTAAAATTGATCTCTCGAATATCTCGAAGCCTGGCGATGTGATGAAGGCGATCCTGGCGCGTAAGCAGGAAGCGGAGCGTGCGCAGCAGTATCCGCAGCGCCCTGCTGGGTCTCAGTCCGGGTCGCAGCCGCCGACTATAGTCGTTCGTCCGCCTTCCGGTGCTCCGTCGCAAACTGCGGCACCTGCGGGTGGATTTGCTCGTCCGGGAGTGCCGCCGGCGCGTGTGGTTGTTCCTCCGCCGCAGGCTCCGCGCCCTGAGCCGCGCAAGATTGTGCCTCAGCCGCGTCAGGCTCCTCCGATCGTTGCTCCTCCGCCGGCTACGCCTGCCATTGGTGTACGTCCGCCCTCGGGTGTTGTTGTGGCTCGTCCGACGGGTGGCGTGGTGACTGTAGCGCCTCGTCCGGCTGTGGCTGTGGCTCCACCTTCGGGTGCGGTTGTGGTCAAGCCGGCAGCTGCGCCGACTCAGGCCGCGACGGTAGCTCCGCCGGTTACGGTTGCGCCATCTGCGCCAGTTGCAAAGGCTGTAGTTGCTGAGCCTGAAGCTCCAGTTCAGCAGGCTGCTGCTGTTGCTGAGCCGGTCAAACCTGCTGCTCCTGTCGCGGCTGCGGCTCCTGTTGTTGAGGCTGCGCCTGCACCTGTTGCTGCGGCCCCAGTTGCTGCTCCTGTAGCTGAAGCTCCTGCTGCTGCACCTGTAGTTGAGACCAAGGCTGAGCCCGTGGTTGAGGCTGCTCCGGTTGTGCCTGCTGCTCCCGTGGTTCAGCCGCGTAAGGTAGTCATGCCGCAGACCGGGCCTCGTCCTGTGTACAAGGCTCCTCCGCCGCCACCGCCTTCGGCTGCTCCGGCGCCTGGTTCCATGGGCACGAATATGGCGGGTGGTCCTGGTATTCAGCGCGGCCGCCCTATCTTCCAGCGTCCTGGTGGACCGGGCGCTCCAGGTGGCGGATTTACGCCGCGGCCCCAGGGTGGCGGGTATCCGAATCAGTTCCAGGGACAGGGTGCTCCGGGGCAGTTCCCCGGCGGTCCGCGTCCCAAGCATCCGACTCGTCCGGGCTTTGTAAGCTCGGGTGGTCCTGGTGGCCCGGGTGGTCCGGGCGCACGTCCTGGATTTGGCGCACGTCCGGGTGGATTCGGTGGACCTCGTCCTGGTGGCTTTGGAGCCCCCGGTGGCGCACCGCCTGCACCGGGTGAAGCGCCTCGCGCGCCTCGTCCTACGGGACCGTCGCGTGGCCGTGGCCGTCAGCAATATCCGAAGACCAAGGAAGGCCCGATGAAGGGCTTTACGCCACCGCCGCGTTTTGGTGGGGCGTATATGGGCAACGAGCCGCCGCCGATTACGCGGCAGATCACGGTCACTGAGGGTATCAGCGTCAAGGATCTGGCTGAGAAGCTGGAGATTCGCGCGAAGGACCTCGTTGGCACGCTGCTCATGCGCGGTATCTTCGTTACGGTCAACCAGTCGATGGACGCCGAGATGGTGAAGGATGTGGCAGCGCGCTTTGGCGCTGGCGCTACCGTCATCAGCTACGAAGATGAAATCGCCAACCAGGCTCTCGAAGAGATTCTGGAAAGCGACAACATCGACGAGCTTGAAGTTTCCCGTTCGCCGGTGGTCACGGTCATGGGCCACGTCGATCACGGTAAGACTTCGCTGCTCGACGCGATTCGCGAAACCGATGTCGCCTCTGGCGAAGCCGGCGGCATCACGCAGCATATCGGCGCATACAAGGTGAAGTTCACCAAGGAAGGCTCCCCGGCTAATGGCCGCGAGATCGTCTTCCTGGATACCCCGGGTCACGAAGCGTTTACCCGCATGCGTGCTCGCGGAGCCAAGGTGACGGACGTTGTCGTGATCGTGGTTGCGGCGGACGATGGTCCGATGCCTCAGACGCTTGAGGCGATCGATCACGCGAAGGCTGCCGGTGTGCCGATCATTGTGGCGATCAACAAGATCGACCGTCCTGAGGCTGATGCTGAGAAGGTTCAGAAGCAGCTCGCGGATCGCGGTCTGGTTCCGGAAGAGTGGGGCGGCGATACGGTCTTCGTGAAGGTTTCGGCGAAGAAGAAGATTGGTCTCGATCAACTGCTGGAAATGATCTGCCTCGTGACCGATGTGAAGGAACTCAAGTCCACCCCTGGCCGTAAGGCTGTGGGTACAGTGCTCGAAGCGAAGCTGGATCGCGGCCGCGGCGCAGTTGCCACGGTGCTGGTCCAGAACGGTACGCTGCGGGTCAACGAGAGCTACATTGTCGGCAACACGTTCGGCAAGGTTCGCGCCATGTTTGACGATCGCGGACGGGCTATCACCGAAGCTGGACCTTCAACCCCGGTCGAAGTGCTGGGTCTCGAAGGCATGCCGGATTCGGGCGATACGTTCCTGGTGGTTGCGGATCGCGACAAGGCCAAGGGCATTGCGCAATATCGCAAGCTCAAGGAGCGCGAGTCGCAGTTGGCCAAGAGCAGCCGCGTTTCGCTGGAAGGTCTTGCCGAGCAGATTCGTACTGCAGGCGTCAAAGATCTGCCGCTCATCATCAAGGGCGACGTTACTGGTTCGGTCGAGGTCATTGCCGACTCGCTGGTTCGTATGTCAACCGAGAAGGTGCGCATCAAGGTCATTCACTCTGGTGTGGGCGCGATCACCGAAAGCGACATTCTGCTCGCTTCGGCCTCGAACGCGATCATCATCGGCTTCAACGTCCGGCCTGAGCGCAAGTCGCAGGAGCTGGCACAGCAGGAGAATGTGGAGATCCGGCTGCACTCGATCATTTACGAGTTGCAGGACGAGATCCGCAAGGCCATGCTGGGACTGCTGGATCCTACGTTCAAGGAGAACTTCCTTGGCCGTGCGGAGATCATCAACGTCATGCGTATTCCCAAGGTCGGCGCCATTGCCGGCTGCCGCGTGACGGAAGGTGTTTTACGCCGCGATTCCGAAATCCGCCTCATGCGCGGAACGGAGCAGATTTACAAGGGCAAGATCGGTTCACTTCGCCGCTTCAAGGACGATGTGAAGGAAGTCACGAACGGCATGGAGTGCGGTGTCGGTCTGGGCGGCTTCAACGATCTGAAGGAAGGCGATGTGATCGAGGCTTACACCACCGAGCGCATGGCCAGTGACCTTGGACAGCTTGCTACCACCGTTGCGGCGAATGCCAAGGCGGAGAAGGAAGCTGCTGCGGCTGCTGCGAAGGAAAAAGAGGCTGTTACTACCTAACCTGTAGTTCGCTGCAAACTGAAGGCCCGCTTCTCGCGAGAGAGGCGGGCCTTTTTGTTCTCTGATGTGAAAGCTTGTTTTGTGAGCCTCTCTCTAACAAGGGGCATTCTCTCTTTCGGTGGCATGGATATCACTGGAGAATTTCGGTACGACTGGAGTCATGCCCTTTAACAAACGCAAAAAGCGCGGACCCGAAGGTCCGCGCTCTTTGCGTTTGGTTCGAGTTGGGTTAGAACTCCAACCGCATTGAGACCTGTCCGACGCGCGGTGCGAGTCCGGAGGTGATCGTGCCGTAGCTTGCTCCGTTGCCCAGGTTCAGGTGGCCGGCGAGGTTGTTTTCATCCAGGTTGATGTGGTTGAGGACGTTGGTGAAGGTGCCTTCAGCGCGGAGCTTGAAACGCTCCGTGATGCTGAAGGTCTTTACCAGACCGCTATTCAGGTTGATGAAGTGCGGACCTTCGACCGAGCCGACCTGGGCGTTGCCGAAGCGGCCAATCGGAAGCGGAGCGCCTTCTGCGCCGCTGCCGGTGGTGCAGGCTTCACCAAGGGACCAACCGGGCTGGCCTGCGCAGGTAAACGCAGCCTTGTTGACCCAGTTGTTGCGGTTCTGGCCGGAGGGCTTCCAGCTTTGACCGGCGACGGTGTCGGGCTTCTGCGCGCGGTGGCTGGGATCCCAGCCGGCTGCCGAAGAGGTGAGACCCGAGCCGGTGCCGGAGGGATCGGTTTCTCCGGAGGGGAAGTACGGCGTCAAGTAGGCACCGCTCTGCCAGTTGAAGATGTTGCTGACACGCCATCCGCCAACGATCAGGTCCAGAACGCGGGGCATGTTGGAACCAATCATCTTGCCACGGCCGATGGGCAGGTCGTAGAGAGCGACTGTGTTCCAGAGCAGGCGGCGCGTACCGCTTACATTGCCGAAGTCAACGGTACGGTCGAGGATTGAGCTGGCACGCTGGCCGCCGTTTTCACTCGCGAAACCGCTGTTGTTGGGCCCCTGGTTATCGGCCAGAGCCTTGGCCCAGGTGAACGAAGAGTCCATCTGGAAGCCGTGCTGGAAGCGATGGCTTGCATCCAGTTGTAGCGAGTTGTAGCTGGCGTTGGCGCCCGTTTCACGGGTGTTGATACGGCCCCAGTTGGGGAAGATGCGAGCGCTGTTGGGCTGGTTGAAAGCTGCTACGGTTGACGAAAAAGGCAGTGCGTTTTCGTCCGGAGCCCAGACCAGGTCATGCGTCTCGGAACCGATATAGGAAGCGCGCGCCGCGTAGCCGCCGCCGAAGTCGTGGTCAACGCTGAGTGACCACTGCTCCGTATAGGGGTCTTTCCAGTTGGTGGAGTTGGCTGTGCCGAAGTAGGCCGTACCGTATCCACCGACACCGGCCGCGCCGCCCGCGCCGGCATAAATCTGCGGCCACTGGTAGCCAACGGTCTTGGTCTCGGCGTTGTAGGTGTTGTTGTATTGCGAGGTTTGTGCCTGCAGGGTGCCAGTCAGGGAGTAGAAGCTGGAACCGAGCAGCGTGATGTTGTAAATGCCGTATCCGCCGCGGACCACGGTTTTGTCACCGGCGAAGGGCCGGTAGGCGAAGCCGAGGCGAGGCATGAAGCGGAGGTGGGGATACTTCTTCAGGCCCGAGGGATATCCGGCAGCGCTGTTGCCTTCGACAGGCATACAGGGTGCGCCGTTGACTACCGCTGAATTGGTGTTATGCACACCGTCAGGATCGCAGGCGTTGGCGCTGGCCAGGAAGCCCTGTGCCAGAAGGGCATTCTTGCCGTCGGGGTAGATTGCACGGCCAGAAAGAGCCACGCTCGGGTCGAAGTTGCCAATGTCGCCATTGGGGTCGAAGTAGCCAGGGTGGAGTTCGTAGCGTAAGCCGTAGCTCAGCGTCAGGCGCTCGGTGGCTTTCCACTCATCCTGAGCGAAGAAGTGGTAGTGCTTGGATTTGCCGTCGTTGTCCTGTTGTACGACGTCATAGAAGGTTGCGTCGGGAACGCCGATCAGGAAGTCAGCGAAATCGACGCCGGTGAACGAACCGGACTCACCGCCCGCGCCGGGATAGTAGAAGGTACCGTAGTTGTCGGCGCCGTTGAAGCCGAGCGGGGTGAGCGCTTCGAGCGTGTCAATGTCGAGGCCGAACTTCAGGGTGTGGCGGCCTTTGGACCAGGTTGCTACGTCGTGATAGACATAGGTCTTGGACTGGGTCACCGAGGTGAGACGATCGGCGTTGAGGCTGGAAATATTGCCGAAATCCAGTTCCGGAATGCCGTTGTAGAAGAGGTTCTGCAAGCCGACCAGGCCAGTACCCTTGGTGAAGGCGTTGCCATCGAAGCCGTTTGTCGTGCCGGTCTTGGTCAACGTGAAGCCGAACTTGAACTCATTGATCAGCGTGGGCTTGATGGTCCAGTTGAAGCTGGTCGAGAGGGTGTTGTTGACGTTGGTGTTCTGCGAAGACGGAACGTTCAGCGGTTCGACTCCGTTGGCGGGAAAGTTCTTGTGGCTGTAACGGCCCCACAGGAGGAACTTCTGATTCGCGCCGAAGTACTTGTCGGGGCGAATGTCGAACTGGTCCGAGTGCTGGCTGGTGTCTTGGTTGACGTAGTAGTTCGCGCCCTGGCCCTGTGTGTAGCTAGTGGTGTTTCCGTGGTTGGGGTCTGGGTAGAACTGCAGGAACTTTTGTGCAATGGTGTTCGGGCTGGCGATTGTCGGGCCGGTGACGGTACCGGTGAAAGGATCGAACAGGCCTGGAAGCGGCACGGTTGTGCCATCGGGACCGGCAACAAGGTAGTTGGTGAAGTCACCACTCTTCATTGCGGCCGTTGGGACGGTGTACTGCTCCGGCGCCTGCTGCGGAAAACGGTAGCCTTCATAGCCGCCGTAGATGAAGAAGCGGTCGTGGCCGTCGTAGAGGTGAGGGATGACGACAGGACCGGAGAAACGGCCTCCGAAGGTGTTACCGACCTTGTGCGGTTTGGAGATAGCGCCAAATTGGATGGCGTCGAAAGCGGCGTTCTGGTGATACCAGAAGGCTGCGCCGTGGATTTTGTTGGAGCCGCCCTTGCTGGTGATGGTAACTTCGCCGGGCTGGCCAAATTCGGCGTTGTTCTGCACGCCGTCAGCGCGCAGCTCAGAAATAGCGTCGGTGGAGGGTAGTGCGTCGGCGATGGGTGAGTTGCCGGTTGCGCTTTGGACGGTGATGCCGTCGACCGAAACTTCGGTCTGGAAGGGAAGTCCGCCTTGCAACGCATAGCTGCCCTGGTCGGTTTGCACGCCGGGCAGGGTGCCGATGAGGCTGAGGCCGCTGGTGCCGCCCGAACCGGCGCGGGAGTTGGTGGGAAGATTGATGGCGTCGTCGGCGGTGTAGACCGCATTGATCGAGGCTGATTCCGTTTCGATCGCGCTGGCGTTCTCGCCCGATACCTGTACCGATTCCGAGACGCTGCCGACGGTCAAGGGAACGTCGATGCGGAGCTGCTGACGGGCTGCCAACTGGGCTCCGTTGATCTTCCAGGACTCGTAGCCGGGAGCGGAGACCTCAAGATTGTAGTTGGCTGCGGCTGCGTCGAGGAACTGGAAGTCGCCGTTGGAGCTGGTCTTGGTGGTTCGGCTGACACCGGCGTCGGCGTTGGTGAGGGTGACGGTGGCGCCGGCGACAACAGCGCCGCTGGCGTCCTTAACCGTGCCAAGGATCGCGCCCTGGGTAGACTGGGCCAAGCCTGCCGTGGCTGTCAGCAGAATCGCCAACAACACGGTCAGGGCGGACAAGCCCAGGCGACAAAGAGATTTTGGATGGATGGCTTTGTGCATCAGTGATGCCTCCTGAGATGGTGCAAGTGAAGGAATGGTTGAGTGCTGAATATGCATGGATAGTACTGCAACGTTTGAGTCTGCAGCGGAAAATCTGCGGGCTTCTTTTGACCCTTTGAGCTTTCGGGAAATGCGCCGCGCTCCGGTCCGTTGGGAAGCGTAGCTCTATATAAGAGCAGTTCTACACGGAAAGACAGGTTCTTAACGGTTCAGCATCCGAATGGATTACTGATTTTTAAAGACTTAGCTGGGCAGAATTCGCAGAGTGTTCATTTCGCTGTTAAATTCCGTATGCGATTTGGCTGGTCGTTGAAGGTGTTTTCATCGAACTTCGTTATGCTAGGAGCAGTCCTTATCCGGCTAGGTTTTCTCCAGGAGTTCCCACTTGGCTGCCGTACCACCGCTGCCGAAGAGTTTTGAAGACGCTGCGCGCCACCACCTCGCCGTGCAGGAGGAGCTCGAGCGAGTTTGCGAGAGTGCGCACTTTCGCACCAGCAAGCGGTCCTGCGAGTTTCTGCAGTACATTGTGCGGGTGACGCTGGATGGCCGGATGGACTCGCTCAAGGAGCGGTCGATCGGCATCGATCTGTTTGGCCGCGACACCTCCTACGAACCCAGCTCCGATGCAACGGTGCGCGTTCGGGCCAACGAGGTCCGGAAGCGGCTTACTTCGTACTACGCCTCCGCAACCGTTCCGGTGGAGATTCGGATCGACCTGCCCACGGGCAGTTATATTCCCCGGTTCCTTCCGGCTGCGCTGCCTTCGCTCGTCACTTCCCCCGCTTCGCTCGATGTGACAGGGAACGACGCGGGGGCACTCAGGTCTTTGACTGTGACGCCTACGTCGGTTGTCCCGCCGATTCGGGCGATCACTCTCATGCGTCCGGCGTTGCTGGCCCTGCTGGTTTGTACCTTGCTGCTGCGACATCAACTGGAGAATCGCGGCGATTACCTGCGGTTCTGGGATCGACTGCTCTCGGGGCGGAGCGCGATGGTTCTGGCCATCGCGCCGCAGGATCATTTGAGCCTGGCGTCGAGTCTCTATCCGCTGGTCTGGGTGGCTGGCCGCTACGGGGTGGATGCGACGATGCAGTCGGATTCGCTGACCGGGTTTCGTCAGGAGGCGCTGGCATCGGTGCAGGTGAGTTATGTCTCACCACCGGAGATTGTTTCGGATGGGCGGTTGCGCTGGACGATTCTCGGTACAGGTACCGGCAGCGCGGCATCGGATCGGGGTGGCACATCGCCCAGTACGGGGACGCAGGCGGACAGGCTGATTTACCTAAGAGACAAGAAAACCGCGGAGGCGGCTGGTTCTTCCTTTGCGGTGCTGACGATTCTTCCAGAGGACGCTTCCACTTTCTTTGTTCAGGGCACCGATGCGGAGGCGATCCGCCGCCTGCTCGAACAACTGACAGTCGAGCGGAATTTCCCACCGGATCTGGTGGACCGTCTGGATGGACATCAGCCGCTGCAGATTCTGCTGATGCGTGAACCTTCGGGCGACTGGCACCGCGAGATTTCGCTGGGAGGCGCCTAACTTGTCTCTGGAGACACAATCCGTGCGGTATGGGCGTTGGCGGTCGGCAGCTTTCAGTTCGAGCTGGTTGCTGTACGCAGGGTACTATCTCTGCCGCGAAAACCTGCGCACGGTGCGGTCGTTGCCTGGGGCTCCGAGCGACCAGGGGAATCTTGCCGGACTGCTCTTCAATTTTGCGCTGGCGTATGTGGTTGGGCATCTGGTGTCGGGCAGCGTGGCGGATCTCCGCGGAGCGCGCAAGGTCGCGCTGACGGGTGGACTGATCTCGGCTGCTTCGACGGCTGCGATGCTTTTTGTCCATGCTCCTCACGGGCTGCTGGCGCTGCAGTTGCTCAATGGTTTTGCGCAGGGGCTTGGGTTTCCGGCGCTGGCGCGGATGCTGGCGGTTTGGTTTCGCCGCGAAGAGCGGCCGGGGGTTCTGGCGTGGTGGTCGGCGAGCTACTCGCTGGGCGGGGTGCTGGCTGCGAGTTTGACGCTCTGGTGCGCGACGACGCAGTGGTTGATGCCCAGCTGGGGATGGGAGCGCTGCTTTATCCTGCCGCCGATTCTGCTGGCGGCCATTTCGGCATGGTTCTATTGGACGACCTGCGACGATCCGCAGTCGGCTGGGCTGGCTCAGCTGAGCGAGACTGACGCCCGGGAAGAGGCTGCTGCGCGAGGGTTGTGGTCCGGATGGTGGCAGGTGCTTGCCAATGGTCACGTGCGCACCATTGCGGCAATGTACTTTTTCCTGAAGATGACGCGGTATGCACTGCTTTTCTGGTTGCCGCTGTACCTGGTGCAGACGACTCATCTTTCCAATAACCGGGCTGCTTCAACGGCTGCGCTGTTTGAGTTTTTTGGTTTTGCCGGGGCGCTGCTGGCGGTGCATCTTTCGCTGCGCTACTTCGGCTCGCGACGGTATCCGGTGGCTGCGATTCTGCTGTTTGCGCTGGGGTTTCTGGCGCTGGTGCAGCCGCTGATCTCGACGCTGGGATGGTGGGTTTCTGCCTTGAGCATTGCCGCGATGGGACTGCTGGTGTATGCGGTCGACGCGCTGATGGTCTCGGTGGCGGTGCTTGAATCTGTTCCACTGGCCTGCTCGGCGCGTGCGATCGCAGCTGTGAACGGAGCGGGTTCGGTTGGGCAGATGCTCTCGCCGCTGCTGGTGACCTGGTTTGCATTGCACTACGGGTGGGACAACCTCTTCAATCTCTTCCTGATCACGTCGCTGATCGCTGCGGCGATCGTCGCTCCGCGATGGAACGACGATGCGCCGCAGACTATTCCTGAGGCTGAGGCGAAGACCTTCGCTTAGGTCTACTTGGGAACCAGCTCTGTCCAGCTTTGGCTTACGGGGTAGACTTGCCCATTCGGATCGTAGGTATGGTCGTTGGTCTGGATCATGGTGCTGCCGTCGGACGAGATCCACTGATGATTGAACTGGTTGCTGGCTTCGATGACCTGGCCGGTATTCGGGTTCTTGAACTCCGCGCGGTCAAGTGAGTAAAGGGCGGTCTGGTGGGCTGAGTTGTCGATAGCCTGCTGACGCGCGCGGTCCTGGGCCATGGCGCGATTGGTGCTTTCGCGCAGGTTGGCATCGAACTGCTTTTGCTGCTGGATACGCTGGTCGAAGGCCGCCTGGTTTGCTTTCAAATTGGCCTGGAACTGGGCGTTGTTGGCTGCCTGAAATTTCTGGAAGTTCGCCTGCATATCGGCAGCTACGCGGTTGTCCCAGTCGTGGTTGATCGATGCGCCTTTGAGCAGGGCCAGGTAGTCGGCCCGCGTGATGAGCTCATCAAGATGGCCCTGGCGGGTTCGCGTCATCCATGTGCCACGGGAGGTGCAGTTGCGCTGCTCCGAGGCGGGCTGTTTGAACATGGCCATCTGTTGGGACGAGGTGCAGTTGACGACGGTGCTGATCATCTCTTCGATGGTCTGGCCGTTGCGATCGTACTGAATGCGCACGCGGGCGCCATCGAGTGAGAGTTTCTGCGGCGGCTGATGATACTGCGCGGCCATGGTGGCGTTGGCCTGGCGCATCTGGTCGAGTTGCTTTGAGAGTGCCGCCTGCGCCTCAGGCGGCAAGGGCAGCATCTCGATGACCTTGGCGTTGGGGTGCAGGTTGGGAACTGCGATGTTGACAAGGAAGCTGGCGGCGGAGTCGATGTCGATGCCGGGGCAGTGAGCCTGATCCATGAATTTGCGCCGCTGCTCGCTGGTGTTCCATGCCCAGGCGACACCGGGCAGGCCTACGATTGCCGTCGCACCGTCCGGGCTCTGCATGGTGTAGCTGAGGCCGGCTCCGTTGGCGTGGCAGCCGCCGGGTCGCACGATGGTGCCGGCGAACTTCCAGTTAGCGGGAACCTGCATGGTGTAGGCGGTCATCTGGTATTGCGGGTCGGTTACGTTTTCCTTGCGGGTGCTCGACCAGGACGCGTTTGCAACGTGCCCGGTTGCTGCGTGCCCGGGGGTGCTGCTGGGCTTTTGCTGGCAGGACATGATTCCGGCGCTGGCCAGTACCACTGTGGCTAGTCCACATGCGGATATCCAGAGTTTTCGCATCGTTTTCTCCTCAATCGCTGTGCCTGAGGAACCCGGAACATTCGGATCGTAAGGGCTTCATCGGGCTTCTGATGGGAACTGCGTCGGCGGCAGTGAAACCCCCTCAGTAGGTGGAAAGTTTTTTCCTGTGTGGACGAAAGGCATGAGGCATTGGTCCCACGGTGCTTTTGCGTTGCTTCCAATCTCGGTTTGCCAAAGCTGAAGTAAATCGATATTCTTGGCGCGCTTTGATAGCTGTAACTTAGAAACGCGCCAAGGAGATGCTTGTGCAAAGTTCACTTCGGACACGGTTTCTGTCCCGTCTTGCCTCCCTCGCTTTGCTGTCGGGTGCGGTGTACGCTGCCGGACAGGCGGCGCCGCCGTCGCCGGAGCAGTTGGCTTCGGAAGCGGATCATCAGCGGATGATGGATCTGCTGCATATCACCAGCTTGCGGCGCGGGGTCGATGGTGATCCCAAGTCAGAGCGCGCGGCCAACTATGACGAGTCGAAGGCCAACCCGTTTCCGAAGCTCCCCGATCCCCTGGTGCTGAAGAACGGCGAGAAAGTGACTACGGCGAAGGTGTGGTGGAAGCAGCGGAGGCCGGAAATCGTTGAGGATTTCGATCGCGAAGTGTATGGGCGGATGCCTGCGCACACGCCCAAAGTGAAGTGGGAAGTTGCCAGCATCACGAATGAGAAAGTTGGCGAGTTCGCGGTGATCACTCAGAAGTTAGTGGGTCACGTGGATAATTCGTCTTATCCCAGGATCACGGTGCATATCGATCTGACGTTGACTACGCCGGCCGATGCTAAGGGGCCGGTGCCGGTGATTATGCAATATGTTTTCGATCCTGCATTCATGGCGGCAATGCGAAAGAGATATCCCAACTTCACGATGCCCAAGGAGACTGGGCCGGATTGGAAAGAGCAGGCACTGGCCAAGGGCTGGGGCTATGCCGAGCTGATTCCAACGAGTTACCAGGCAGACAACGGAGCGGGCCTGACGGAGGGCATTATCGGGCTGGTGAACAAAGGACAGCCGCGCAAGCCGGATGACTGGGGCACACTGCGGGCCTGGGGTTGGGGAGCGAGCCGCGCTCTTGACTACTTCGAGACGGACAAGGCGGTGAATGCGAAGGCTGTGGCCATCAGCGGGCATTCGCGGTATGGCAAGGCGGCGCTCGTAACGATGGCTTATGATTCACGCTTCGCCGTGGCGTATATCAGCTCTTCGGGCGAGGGTGGGGCGAAGCTGTACCGGCGCAACTGGGGTGAAACGGTTGAAAACGTGGCAGGGGCAAATGAATACCACTGGATGGCGGGGAATTTTCTCAAGTACGCCGGACCGCTGCATTGGGACGATCTGCCGGTGGACGCGCATGAGCTGATTGCGCTGTGTGCGCCGCGGCCGGTGTTTATCGGGGCTGGTGCTGATGCGAGCTCTGCGGATGGATGGGCTGATGCTCGGGGGATGTTCATGGCTGAGGCGGCTGCCGGTCCGGTATATAAGCTGCTGGGCAAAAGGGATCTTGGAACGGATCAATATCCTCCCATTGAGACGGCGTTGATCGATCGCGATCTTGGTTTTCGCCAGCATAGCGGGGGTCATACTCCCGCGCCGAACTGGGCTAGTTTCTATACCTTTGCTGGACGGTATTTCGCGACCAAGTGAAGGATATGCTGCAAGCGTTCACTGCTTCTGCGCTTCCAAAGCGCGCAGGGCGAGGCCGCGGGCGACTGAGGTGAATTCGTTGCCGGTGCGCACGCGGTTCGCGCCGAAGCGACGCTCGAAGATGGCGCGCACTGCGGGCACGAATGAGGTGCCGCCGGTGAGGAAGACGCGGTCCACATCCTTGTAACTGACCGTGCTGGTTGTGAAGAGCGAGTCGACGCATTGCTCCAGCGCGGCGATGTCATCGGCGATCCATTCTTCAAACTGAGCGCGGGTTACGGGCTTGCGCAGTTCGAGCGTTCCGTCGATGAAGCGGAACTCGGCGGACTCGGCGCTTGAGAGCTCATACTTCAGCCGCTGGACGGCCTGGTGCAGCTGGAAGCCGAGGTCTTCGTCCACGAGTGTGATGAGAGCTTCGATCTTGTCGGGCTCGATGGCGCGGGCACGTGCGCTCTTGAGGATTTCAGTGACGTTGCGGGTGCGCAGGAACGAGAGGTAGTGCCAGCGTTCGAGGTTGAGATAGATCCAAGCGGGAACAGCGGGAAGCATCTTGCTGGCAGGGTTCAGCAGCGTGCCAGCGCCTAGTTCGGGCGAGACGAGTTTGCGTACGATGCGGGCGTCGAAGGCATCTCCGGCGAGCCCGAGGCCGCTGTTGCCAAGGAGATCATCCGCACGGCGGCCGCGTTTGCGAATGCCGGGGCCGACGCGGAGCAGGGAAAAGTCGCTGGTGCCGCCGCCGAAGTCGCCGATGAGGATCAGTTCGTCGTGGTCGAGCGTGGCTTCATAGGCGTAGGCGGCCGCGACCGGCTCCATGGTGAAGTCGACGTGTTCGAAGCCGGCGCGGGTGAAGGCATCGTTCAGCCTCGATTCGGCGAAGGCATCGTCTTCGGCTGATTCGGCGCCGACGAAGCGGACGGGGCGACCGACGGTAGCGGTGCGAATCTCCTGCCCGAACTGCTTTTCGGCCTGCAGGCGCAGGTCGGTGAGGATGCGGGCGATGAGGTCGTCGAAAGCGAAGTGCCGGCCGAGAATTTCTGTGCCGGTAAGGTTACGCGCGCTCAGGTAGCTCTTGAGCGACTGAATGAGGCGGCCCTTCTTGTCGGCGTCGAGATAGTGATCGATCGCGTCGGGGCCGGTCCAGGAGCCGATGCGGAAGTGACCGCCCTGGCGCACGCGCTCCATGTAGAGAACGGAGCGGAATGACTCGGTCTCGCCGCCGCGGCGCGGGAAGCGGACGAGATCAACCGGACCAGCGCCCGTGGCCAGCGCGATGGAGCTGTTGGTTGTGCCGAAGTCGATGCCGATTGCGAGGGGATTTGCCTTTGACCGCATCTCCCCATTATTTCGCAGATTGAGCCTCTTGTGTTTAGTCGCCGCCGGAAGAGCTTGCCATCTTCGTTGAGGCGGGCGCGTGCAGCACCGTCTCAACGAGGTCGCCGAGTTGGTCAGCGTTGAACTGATTGCCTTCGAGGTTCGCGGCCAGGCGGCCTTCGCGATCGATGACCACTGTGTGGAAGGTGTGGGTGAGGAAACCTTCGTCGCTCCAGAAGTTCATGCCGAAGAGTTCCGCTACGCTTCGCACCTCCGACAGAGGACCGGTGAGGAAGTGCCATGCTGCGGGATTGGCCTTCCACGTATCGGCGTACTGATCGAGTGCTTTGCCGCGATCGTTGTCGGGGTCGATCACGATTGTCATCAGGACGAGGTCGCTGCCTGCGACAGCATGAAAGCGCCGGCTCAGGCGCCACAGGTTATTCGACAGGCGAAAGCAATAGTTGGGATTGGGGCATCGCGAGTACGCAAAGGTCAGAGCCACCACCTTGCCCTTGAACTGTGCAAGATTTGTGGACTTCTGCTGCTGATCGGTCAGCGTGAAGTCGGGGACTGCATGGCCTATGGGCACGGCTTTCTCCGTCAATTTTTGAGCGATGATTTGATGCAGTAAGGTCAGCCGCGCAGCCTCGGTCGGCTCTGATTCGTAGTTCGTGGATGAGATGACCTGAATGCCCTCTGCGTAGTCTTCATGGCCTTTTTCGGTCATGGTGAAGCGTACGTTGACTCCAGGATGAAGTCCCTTCAACGCGGCAGTATCGCGTACTGCGAATGGCATCACCATAGCTTCCATGTAGCCGGGAATGGGATCGCAGGAGACGGTGATGACATGCTTTGCATCGTCGATGGTCAAGAGCATTCCTTGAACGTTGTGCTGATCGGCGGCATGCGATCTGGACGCTGCGACAATGAGCAGTGCAGACGTGGCCATGAGTCTTCGAATCATCTTTCCCCTCCTTTGTGGAACAGATTTATTTGCCGGTTGCCTTCGCGACGGCTGCATCCGTCGGACGCGCCTTGCCGCCTAAGCGGAATGGATGCCGCACCAGTTTCGTGTAGTTCGTTTCGAGCTCTTTAATCTCGAGATACTGATTCTTTTCGACAGCCGTGAAGTGCTGTTGCGTGCCTGATACCGGCCATGCGATGTCGATTGCAAGGATGCGGGCGCTATGGCCGAGGCCGATGTGCAGCTCTAACGGATTTCCACCGAAGGAACTGGTTTCACCGACGGTGCGATAGATGGATCGCGGAGCTGCTGTGCCGTCCTGCACGGTGACATGAACGAGAGCGCCGACTGCGGAACGATTGGTCTTGACTCCAATCAGATGGAGGTTGATCCAATCGTTGTCGTTGCCAGGATTTTCGAAGACGCGCATCGCATGCGCATCGGCGGGGACAGCTCCGCCGATCTCGGCGACGATGTCTTCCTCCCCTCGCCGGCTCAGGTCAGCGAAGGCAATGCCATGGCCTTTATGCAGCTCGCCGGTACCTGAAGATTGAGTGATGTCGACAAACGACTTGCCTTCCTTGTTATGCAGCAGCACGTGCGGCAGCAGTGCGGTGAACGATGGCTGACCAGAGCCCAGATAGATATCGAGAAAGCCATCGTTGTCGATGTCGCCAAAGTTCGCGCCCATGGGCATGAGAACCTTGTCAAGGCCGACCCTGGCGGAGACGTCTTCGAATGTCCCGTCGTGTTTGTTGCGATACAGCTTCAATGTCTCAGCCTGGTGCGGCAGTCCGACGTAGGTGTTAAGTGTTTCGTCAATCGCGGTGAGATAACCATCGACATACAGGTCTGGCCATCCGTCATTGTCATAGTCGAAGAACCAGGTGGCAAAGCTGAATGTCGGAGCCTGGACTCCTGCCTGCCGGCCGATCTCAGTGAATGTGTTGTTGCCGTTGTTGTGGTAGAGATAGTTGATCCCGTTGTTGTTGGTGACGTAGAAATCGACGAAACCGTCATGGTCATAGTCAGCCGCTGCAACGCCTTTGCTGAAGGCCGTCTGCGCAATGCCTGCTGCTATGCCAATCTCTTCAAACGTGCCGTCGCCCTTGTTGTGATACAGCTGCGCTGGGGCAAGTTCGTTGCCGATGAAGAGATCGAGCAGTCCGTCGTTGTCGATGTCTGCCCATGCAGCAGCCTGCGTTGAGGTGATGGTATTGGCTAGCCCACTGGCTTCGGTCACATCGGTAAATGTTCCGTCGCAGTTGTTGCGCAGGAGCGACTTGCGTTGTGCAAATTCCCAGCCTCCGCGAAGCACGAGAATGTCCATGCATCCGTCATTGTTGTAGTCGGCCTGCGCGATGTTCAGGCCACCCAATTGTCCAGTGAGTCCGGCCTGTTCCGAGCGATCGCTGAAGGTGCCGTCTCCGTCATTGTGAAAATAGCGAAGGGGGTCACAGACGTTGTTGCTCGACACAACTATGTCAAGCAGACCGTCGTTATCGAAGTCATCGACGACGACTCCACCAGCCTGGCGAAAGACGTTGAGTCCCGCTGCTGGAGCAACATCGCGGAAGACGCCAACACTCTCCTTCGAATGAAAGTAATACTCGGGGATGCGATATGCTGCAGGGACTCCAAGTGGGTATTCTCCAATCGTCATATACGACAGATTGAGGAGCCACTTCACTTCGAGGTCATTGGGATGCTGATCGAGATAGCGCGTGAAGTATTGAATCGCCAGTTTCGATTCATCCTTTCGTTCATAGCTGGCATGAGGATGCAGCGGCGGAAATATATCCAAATCGCTTGAGTTGCGATAGATATTGTTTTCCATCTCTGAGTAGTGCAGATATGCAGCGCCCAAACTCTCCTGGAGATTGGGCACTGCGCCCGGTGTGAGAGATTCAGCAATATCCAGAGCCGCTTTCCACTCTTTTGTGGCGTTGTGCATCTGCCCGTTGTAGCCATAGACCTGGGCCAGCAGAGTGTGGGCATTCAAGCCATTGTTTGGTAAGGATTGTCCGTCTTCACTGACATAGCCGGGCTGCAGCGCACGGAGAAGATAATCCTGTGCCGACGCAATCGCTTTGACGCGCACATCGCAGACCGTGCGCAGATTTCGATTCCAGTCCGCTGGATGAGGATAGTCCTGGATCATGGCGTTCGATTCGACGAGTCCGGAGACGGAGGCGCCATAGTGGATCGCGCTCGATGTGACGAGGGAAGCGATGCGTTTGGGGTTAAGGTCCTCTATCTGTGGTGCTTTGGGAAGTATCTTCAGGATCGCGTAGCCGGAGGAGATGGCGACTATACCTGTGATCTGGCCTGCGCTGTGTCCGTTTAGAGCTTCCCGTAAATCTGAACGCAATTGCGTGGGATCAAGCTTGCCCATATAGCCGCCGTCGGTTGCAGTCGGGTCGATGGACTTCTCTTTGGCAAGGATCGCGAAGTCCTTGCCTGCATTCAACTGCGCGAGAATTGCCTGCGCTTCTGCTTCCGTTGGCATGACGATGATGCCCAGGTGTTCGGCGTGCGTCGTGCTGCCGGATTGCGCGTTCAGCGCGACTCCAAAGCAAATGAAAAGTGAAATGCAGAAATAATGCACTGCTTGCGCGGGGGACACGCGGGACATGGACATGAGCAAGAAGCAGCCTCCAGATGGCTGAAGCTCATGACGAAAAAAGTGAGTAACTTCAGCGTCCCCAAGTTAGTGGACGGATGCGTTTTCGTCTTGGTCACCTCGATGGATTGGATAGCCCGTCATGCGAACGACGTTTGTTTCCATCGTAGGGATGAAGGGCTATCGGGATTGAGAGTTAGTCGTCGTCTTTATCTTTGGATTTGCGCAGCTTGCCCTTGGTTTTTTCCATATGCTTGCGTATCTCTTCAGAGTTGTCCATATCGCGCAGGCTGGCAGCTTCTTCTTTGGTCTTGGGCTTGGCGAGCTTTGCCTTGGTTGGATCGAAGGCGCGCAGGTCACTGGGCTGTAAAAGATAGGGATTGAGATGAGGCGTGGGCGAGAAGATGCCGGTAAATTCGCCGGCCAATGCGTCTTCGAGATTGAGCGGGCTGAGGCCGAGCAGTTCGTTGATGGTACGCGTAATACTGCCCATACTGCTGTGCTGGTGGCTTACGGAATCTGGCGTGACCCATGGACTTGCGATGAGCAGGATGCTGCGATGCGCATCGACATGGTCCACGCCGCCCTGCGCGTCGTCTTCGGTGACGAAGAGGGCAGAGTCTTTCCAGATAGGCGTGGTCGAGAGAAAGGCGACGATGCGGCCCAGAGCAAGGTCATTGTCAGCAACATAAGAGACCCGATAGGGAAAGCCATCCTGCGGGCGCGGGTCGGAGGTGTGATCGTTGGGCAGGCGAATGACGATGAGGCCGGGGATCTTGCCCTGCGCCATGCGTCGTTTGAAGTCCCGCTCGAATTCGTCAATCCGGTACTGGTCAGGGATGCCCATGTTGAAGGTTGGGTACTTGCGATCGCTGTGTTCGAAGATGGGCTTCGGGACGGGTGAGTTGAGCATGAGGCGCTGGCCTTCAGGAGCTGCGCCGTCGATCTCGTCGCCGCCTTCCACTTCGAGACCTTCGCCATAGTTGAGGATGCCGAGGCCGGAGTCGGCGATGTGCTCCCAGAGTGATCCGAACTGAGGTTCGTCCTCGGGCATGGGGGCGTCGGCTCCTCCGAAGAGCGCGCGACGGCCGGGTTCGGCCGCGCCAGGATCGCTGTCCCGTCGACCGCCATAACCGCTCATCCACGCGGTGTTGAAGAACGGCGTCGGATTGATGCCGACCACCCATCGATGGCCGTCCGCGGAGACATCGCTGTCAACGAAGAAGTTGTCGCTGATGGCGAACTGGTGGGCGAGCGCATGCAGGTTGGGAGTGACTTTGAGGTGATCGGCTTCGACCTTGGTGGAGTGCCTCTCTTCGGCCCAGCCGTCGAGTCCGTAACGGGCGAGGGACGGGTCGCCGTTGGCATTGGGCAGGTCGCCGAGAACCTCGTCATACGTGCGGTTTTCACGAATGACGAGGAAGGTGTGCTTCAGTCTCGGGAGCTGCGGTCGGTTGGCGATGGCGTAGGTGTTGGCGGCGACGACGGTAGCGGTGAGCGCTGTGGGGTCGTTGAGTGAAGCGAGCGGAACGGCGGTGATGCTGCCGAACTCCAGGGAACCGACGTAGGTGGGCGTGTTGGCGTCGTGGAGTTTGCCGGCGTTGGCTCCGGTGCCCTTGCCCTTGGTGTTCACGATATAGAGTGTTTTGCCGTCGGGCGAGAAGGCGACAGCGGAAGGATTCCATCCAGCCGGGATGTGCCCGGTGACGTGCATGGTGGCCGAGTCGAGCATGGCCACAGCGTCGATGCCCGATTCAGCGACATACAGGGTCTGGTCATGCAGGGCAAGGCCGCTGGGCATGACGCCGCGCAACGGGCGATGTTGAGCGTCCTGGAATCTTGCGCCGGTGAAGGGGCTCAAAGGGGTTTCGGTAAGAAGCTTTGTGCCGTCCGAGGAGACTTTGGCGACAGAGTCCTGGTGCGCCAGAGATACATACACTGCATCCGTACCGGCTGCGACGCTGGTGGGAGCAGCGCCGCCAATGGTTTCATTGCGGCCTTGTTCCTTGATCGGTGCGCCTAGGCGGAGCTTGGCGGTAATGGCCGGATGGCTCGGATCGTGGACGTCGTAAGTCCACAGGGAGCTGCCGCGGGTGGAGTTCTCATCGCCGAGCGCCGGGATCTTTTTGCCTTCCATGACTGCGCCTGTGCGCGCTTCCTTGCTCGGGTAAGCGTAGGGCACGAAGTGCAGGCCCGTGCCCAGTTTGTCTTCTTTGCTGGCGCCGGGAATGGGCGAGTATTCGAAGAGTCCAGTGTTGGTGACGTAGAGGCGCGTGCCGTCGGGCGAAAGCGTCTGCCCGAAGGGATAGGCGCCGGTCGGGATGCTGGAGAGGATCTTCTTCTCCACGGCGTCGAACAGGACGATGCGCCAGTTGGCCTGATCGAGGGCATAGAGGATCTTGCCGTCGGCCGAGAGCATGACGCTGGCGGCGAAGCTGTGTGCGTAGGTTGTCGCGCCGGATTTACTGGCGATGCTTCCGTCGAGCGCGAGCTGCCCCGTCTGGTGCCAGTCTGAGGTGTCGTATAGGTCGATCTTGCCGCTATTCCCGGTGGCTACATAGAGAGTTTTCCCGTCCGGCGCGTAGGCGAGGCCAGCATGGGTCTCAATTGCAGGGTCGTTGTTTTCGCCATCCGGCATGCGGCGGACTGTGGGATGTTCTCTATCCGGGTGGCTGATCACATTGAGCGCAAAGGGGAAGCCAATAGAGGGGACGGCAGCTTCGGAGCCATCGGGCTTGAGGGCGATGGCGAACGGAAACGGTGCAACGGGAATCCAGTTACCTACGGGTCGAATCTGGCGGCCGTTGGGAAGGATTGCATTGACGCCGGACTGGCTGAGGGCAGGGAGGGAAGCCGTTGCGATCACGATTGTCGTGAGAATTTTCTTAAGGCGCATGCCTTCTAGCATGCACTTTCCATGTCAATTTGTGAGAAATAGTTCACTCCGTATCGTTCTCTTTCGATTGAGCTTGCGGTTTGAAAACGCAACTCATTTCTCGATTTATCAACCTCCTATTACCTAGGTAATGTATGAATTTAAATCAAAGGTAATCCATAATCTTGCAACTTACCCCAGAGCCGACCCAGCTAGCCGCTCTTGCGAACTTATGAGAGCTACGGTCAGTTACATGGGAGTTAACAAGGAGCCTTGATGAAATCCATGCAGCCCCGAATTGCTTCCCTGGGCGTCGTGACAGCAGCTATGATCTTCGGCCTGTTCTCGGCGAACGCATCAGGCCAAATAACGTCCACTGCCTCCACAGTTACACTGAACGCAACCCTCGCAGAAACACTCTCGATCTCCGCCACACCCTCAACAGTCAACTTCACTCTTGTCGGTGGGGGCGCAGCAACCGGTTCGAGCGCCGTAGCGATTACTACGAACTGGCTGCTGCTGCCCACCCGCGCCAACCTGGTTTTGGATGGGTATTTCGCATCCGCGACTGCTGCGCTTACGGATGGGAGAGCAACGCCGGATGTCATTCCGACGTCCGATGTATTTGGCCAGGTGACGACAGGAACGCCCACGTCGTTTACTGCTTTTACGGAGACTGCGGCCCTCGGACCGTCGGGCGCTGGACTAACTCTGTTTACGCTGCCGCTCACGCTGCTGAACATTGTTGGCACGCGGACAGACAATCTGAATCTGAAGATTGATCTTACGTCGAAGCCATTGCTCCCGGCAGGCACGTATACCGGCACCCTCACACTGCAGGCGCAGGCACTCTAATTGCATGCGCAGGAAAGGTCGAGTTATGACCTACAGCGGGATGAGATTCACGTACGTGAATCATAAGCGGATGATCTTCTCGATCATTTTGTGTGCGGTGAGCTGGGTTGTCTGCGCTGAGCGAACATGGGCGCAGACGATCCAGCCCGTGATCATGGAGTACGGTGAAAAGGCGGACAGCCGTTTTGAGGTCACGAATGATACGTTGACCCCCATGGCGGTTGTTCTTGAGCCGAAGAGTTTCACGATCAATCAAGAAGGACATGGAACATTTCGAGCGCTCGATCACGGCATACATATCTCATTGTCGGCGAGCAGCTTTCGGCTGGAACCCAAGCAATCCTACATGGTGTTCTACAAGGCAAGCGCGGATACCTTGCCAGCCTGGTTCACGGTCTACGCGACCTTCTCGCCGATACGGCACGGCGATGGGATGAACGTGCGAATCATGCTGCCGCACACGGTCTACCTGTATCAGAAAAAGATGATCGATAAAGAATCGATTCACGCCGGAGCCGCGACGTATTCGCCGGATACGGGTAAGCTGTCCTGCGTTGTAGAGAACGACGGAACCGGCCTGGTGCGCGTGCAGGAGGTTCGGGCGATCGGTGGCAAGACTTCGGAGGTTTCCGCAGGGTTTCCTCTGCTTCCTGGCAACTCGCGACATATCTCGGTGGACTGGAAAGAAAAGGGCAAGCCGGAGTATCTTCTCTTTCACTTTCCCCACTTTGATGTAAAGACGTCGCTCACAGACGTGGCCGCGAACGCGCCAACAGACCAACATGATCATTAGGTTGAACATCCATGCTGCGAGGTATGCGGGCGTCTCGCTCGCTCTGGCTTAGTCTGGCGGTAGTTGCCGCGGGCGCGGTGAAAACGACACCGGCGATTGCGCAGGTAGTCGAAGTCGGAGGCGGCAACTCTTCTCTCTATCAGGCCGGTGGCGGAAGCGTTACGCTTCACGCTCAGAGTTATGACTTCAACATCGGTGCAGGTACGGTGGATGGCCACTTGCTGGGTGGCTTGCGGATGTTGAAGAAGACGGAGCATGGAACCTATATCGCAGGGGACGACCGCATCGATTTTCGGCTACCGACGGATATCTTTGATACAAGCCATTTTCTCCTGGTGCGGGGAGCGGGTTTCAGCGGTGTTCGCCATGATGTCGATGTCGTTGCCTATGCAGGGGCGTCATCGCTGGAATACAGCAGTCCGATTTTCGATGCGTCGAAATCGACCGATCCCGTAGGTGTGCTCTTCCTGAAGAAGAAGTTAAGTCCGCAGTGGCAGTTGTTTTCAGATACGGTGGCTGCAACTTCGCCAACACAGATTTTTGCGTTGCAGTGGACTCCACGTCCGAAGATGGAGATTGCCTGGGCGGCAGGGATAGGTGCCAAGCAGCCATTCGCGGCGGCCAGTCTGCATATGTCACGTCCAAGTTTTGACCTGGATGCGGCGTATATCGCCACAGGGGAGAAGTTTCGGCGCATCACTGTCGGTGCCACGCTGTTCGCCGAGCCGGACCGGGAAAACGTGATGTTCACCTGGCACCTGTCGAGAATCTCTTCCTTATCGGCCAGTCATCAGAACTTTCTAGTGCCGGACAGTACGGGTGTAGACAATATTCACAGTTCGATCGACCAGCTTTCAGGTTCGTTGAATCTGCTGGGCACCCAACTGACGGGTACGGTCTTTCATTCCAGTTACAAGCAGACTGCCCTGACGCAGGGATCGAACAATGCACTGGCGGCTTCCGCAGCGCGAGATTTAGGACATCGGCTGCACCTGACGAGCAGCTATTACCTGAGCAAGCCGAAAGGGTATGGTTCGACGGATAGTTGGGTCACTACGCTTGCAGAAACATTGACTTCGCGCATCTCGGTCAATGAGAGCATCAATACATCGAATGGCGCCACGAGTGTCCGGTTCGGCGGGGAGTTCGATTCAAATCTGCTGACGTTCACCGCGAACTACGACACCTTCTATGTGCCGGTCGCGAGTACCCAGCCGTTTCAGCAGGCGTTGTTGCTGGATGTGAAGTTCAGGCTGCTGGGCCGGTTGCTGGTTCACAGTGCTACGTTTGTCGATCCGGTTGGGCGATTGCGTTACACCACGGATGCAAACACAGTGTTTTCTCATCAACCGGCAGCGCGAGAAGAGCATGTGCCGCTGGGGCGCTATGTGTTGCATGGGTGCGTGATGGATACAGATGGAAATCCTGTCGAGGGCGCTGCGGTGCTGATCGATGAGAAGCCGATTTATACGGACACAACGGGCTGCTATTACATGCGTGAGAATAAGCCGCGCACACATCAGTTGCGGGTCGTGATCGGTGAGTTTCTGCTGGGAGGAAACTGGCAGATTACTTCGATGCCAACGACGATCAAGAGCACGACGGAAGAGAAGAGCCTGGAGGAGACTGTGACCGTGACGCTCCGCAAGGTGAGGGAAATTTCCGGAGTTCAAGACAAGACAGCTTCGCCGAGCGGCGGAGGACCATCGAAGTTCTAGGGGAACACGCGCGGGTCGTGGCCGAGAAGGGAATAGAAATCTATGATAGGACGCTTCGGTTTTCGCATTACTGCCCCGGCGATCTTTCGATCCTGTCTGCTATGCGGGCTCTTTGCCTGCACTGCGGCGGTGGATGCAGGGCAGGCGGTGCGCATGCAGCAGAAGTTTGTCCGTCCACGCCCTGAGTTGGGCTGCGTCCTGTGCACTCTTACGGTGAGTGCTACGCCGAGTACCGTGAACTTCACGCTGGTCAAGCACGGAATCGCCACGGGGTCTGCGCCTGTTGTCATTACTACGACGTTAAGCGGAGTTACGCTGCTGAGTAGCTTAAAGCTGTACGGGTACTTCAGTTCTGCGACGTCGGCGCTGACCGATGGCAGGCCCACGCCGGATAAGATTCCGTCTTCCGCAGTCTTTGGGCAGATGACGACGGGAGTGCCGACCACATACACAGCGTTCACACAAACCAATACTCTGGGAACGGCGGGCGCAGGTCTTTTGCTGTTCAACACCACCAGTCTGCTCTCGCTGGGATGTGTTCCTTCTACCGCTTCATGCAGGACGGATAGTCTCAATCTGCGGATTGATTTGACGAGTCTGCCGTTGCAGCCTGCCGGGTCGTATAGTGGGACGCTGACGCTGCAGGCCCAGGCGCTTTGAGGGATTTCTCTGCCATCGAAAACTGATTGGGCCTTAGTTCTGATACCGGATCCCCGAAACGAAGTTGTGACCTTCGGCATCTACAATGGGTGCAGAGCATTGAGTTCCGCCAACGGCAGAGGAGAAGGTTGATGATTATTGGAGTTCCCAAGGAAATTAAGGACCACGAGGCGCGCGTCGGCGTCACTCCGGCAGGCGCGAAGGCGCTGGTGGAGGCGGGACACACGGTGCTGGTGGAGACACATGCCGGGTCGGGATCGGGTTTTCCGGATCATGAATACCAGGATGCCGGGGCGGAGATCGTGGGCGAGGCCGGCAACGTCTGGGCCAACGCCGAGATGGTCGTCAAGGTGAAAGAGCCGGTTGAGAAGGAGTATGTCTTCTTCCGCGAAGGACTGGTGCTGTTTACGTATCTGCATCTGGCTCCGCTGCCGGGGCTGACGGATGCTCTGTTGAACTCCAAGGTGATTGGGATTGCTTACGAGACGGTGCGCGACCGGGCGAATACTCTGCCGTTGCTGACGCCGATGAGCGAGGTTGCCGGGCGGATGAGCGTACAGGTTGGTGCGAGCTATCTCGAAAAGGAAAAGGGTGGGCGCGGTATTCTCCTAGGTGGTGTACCGGGTGTGCCTCCGGCGAATGTGTGCATTATTGGTGGCGGGATTGTGGGCACCAACGCGGCGAAGATTGCCGTCGGTATGGGCGCGCATGTGACCATCGTTGACCTGAGCTTGAATCGGCTGCGGGAACTCGACGATATGTTCCTGGGACGGCTGCATACGCTTGCTTCCAACAGCTACAACGTCGCGAAGGCGACACGCGAGGCGGACCTGGTGATTGGCGGCGTGCTGATTCCGGGTGCCACTGCTCCGAAGATTGTCACCAAGTCGATGGTGAGCAAGATGAAGAAGGGCGCGGTCATCGTGGATGTTGCGATCGACCAGGGCGGTTGCGTGGAGACGGCGCGGCCTACTTCGCATTCCGATCCTTCCTATGTCGTGGATGGCGTGGTCCATTATTGCGTGACCAACATGCCTGGCGCTGTCCCGCATACGTCGACCCTCGGGCTGACCAATGCGACGTTCCCATACCTGATGCGCTTGGCGAATCTTGGAGCGGCGGCTGCACTGAAGGCTGATCCAGGATTGGCGGAAGGGCTGAACGTCTGGAAGGGTGTTCTGACGCACAAGGGCGTGGCCGAATCGCAGGGACGGGCGTTTACTGCTCCCGCGGATGTGATTGGCTAAGCTGCCTGCAGTTTGAAGCCAGATGCCCCATTCCTGTCGCGTGATGCGTATCGGGGGTGGGGCATCTATAGTTATGGGGATTGCAGGACGACTTCATTTGAGGTGACATATGCAGCGACGGCAGTTTCTTGCGGCTTCCCTGGCAGCTTCGGCATTGACGATGGCGCGTAAGGCTGAGGCACAATCCCCGGCCAAGGCGGGACGAGAGTATTACCAGCTCCGCGAGTACAAGCTTTCACAGGGACCGCAGACCAAGCTGATGCAGAGTTACCTTGCCGATGCCTTTGTCCCGGCGCTGGGACGGCTGGGCCTTGGACCGGTGGGTGCGTTCTCGCTGGATGTCGGGCCGGATACGCCCGCCTACTATGTGCTGATTCCAGGGTCGTCGCTGGAGACCCTCGTAGAAGTCGATCTACATCTGGCCGAGGATGCTGAATTCCAGAAGATCGCTGCGCCGTTCTGGAGCGCGCCGGCTGCTTCTCCTGCGTTTGCGCGGGTGGAGAGCTCGCTGATGAAGGCGTTTGAGGGATGGCCGAAGCTGACGTTGCCGCCTGCCTCAGCAACGAAGAGCAAACGGATTTTTCAGCTGCGGACCTATGAGAGCCCAAGCTACCGGGACCATGTGAACAAGGTGGAAATGTTCCACAAAGGAGAGTTCGATATCTTCGCCAAGGCCGGATTTCACTCGGTGTTCTACGGGGATGTCCTGGTGGGTGCGCGGCTGCCTTGCCTTACGTACATGCTCAGCATGGAAAGCCTCGACCAGTTGAACGGGCACTGGGACAAGTTCCGTGACGATCCGGACTGGAAGAAGCTTTCGAGTGATCCTCGGTATTCGTTTGAGCCTACGGTGAGCAACATCGCGAACCTGGTGCTGAGTCCGCTGGCAGCTTCGCAGATTTAGGGCTGCGATATTCACATGGAATTGAGAAATCAGTCTTGCGCGCCAACTTGTAAAAATTGGCCGGTCTTTCCATCGGAAAACAGAAACTCGTACATTTTGGTGTATTCCTCAGGCCGTGGCTTGCTGTCGATAACAACTTTGGCTCTATAGGTGCCGGTATGAAGCATGTTGGACTCAACATGACGCTCCAACTCAACTGTTTTCCCTTCGATGGTAGCGATTAAGTGCTGCGCGTAACCGCAAGTATTGTTGCCCGATCCCACAGCCGTGCATTCGTGGATGAGTCGGCTGGATTGAACCTGGACAGTAATCGAGTATTCGGCAGGGTTTGGTGGCTCCTGATGTTTTCGATATCCCAGGATAAGTAGAAGTGTGAGTAAAGTAGCTTGCATTGCTCGCTCCTTCAGCTATGACGAGCGTGGAGAACACAAAGACGCTGAAGATCGCCGAACCTGTTTACGGGCTACCACGTATAGCCGCCGCTTGGCGGCGGCCAGACGCCGAGTAACTGGCGCAGCAGCACAATGCGGCCCAGGTGGTATGCATTATGGGCGGCGAGGCTGACCAACTGATCGTGGACCGTCATCTTGCGGCCTTCGTCGCCGATGGTTGGGCACGCGACGACTTTCCCGAGCAGATCGAGATCATTGGAGATGGCGGCGCCGTATTGGATGCCATTGAGGAAGCGGCTGCGCAGGCTGTCCCACGGCTCGCTGGTGTCGGCGGGGAAGCCTTCGCTGGCGTGTTCCGGGACAGGGGTGAGCTTGCCTTCGATCCAGTCGAAGCTGATCTTCTGCCAGAAGTCCATGTGCCAGACCTCGGCGTAGATGGAGTGCGTGACAAGCGGGGAGGGTCGAGAGTGCACCGCATCTTCCGCGATCGACTCAAGGATGCTCGCGGGAGCGGCAAAGGCGCTGGTGCTGATGAGGGCTTTGGCGAGCTCATTCATGGGTGGATTGTAGTGGTTCCAGGGCATCCCGGTCAGCGCGGAGAGTGCAAAAGCGGTCTTGCTTCGACACAGACAGCAACAAAGGCAACGACTTACGGAGAACGACGGGATGCAGCGCCGACGGATTTTTCATGCCGGATCGGCCTATAATCTGGGGCATGTCTCTTTTCGGGAGCTCGCGGCGCCGCACGATTGGCTGGATGGCCGCCGGGGTGTTTGTGATTCTGGCGGCGCTGCAGGCTCTGTACTCGTTCAATACCAGCAAGTATCCATATCTTACGCCGCAGACGACCGGGGACATTCTTGTATTCACCGCGATGTCGGTGATCGTTTTCCTGCTCTTGCTGATGCTGCTGGTACTGTTGATCCGCAATATCCTCAAACTGTTTGTAGACCAGCGGAGCCGGGCTCTCGGCTCGCGGCTGCGGACGCGCCTGGTGATTGGCGCCGCGCTGATTGCACTGGCCCCGGCGGCGTTCATGTTTCTGTTCAGCTTTCAGTTGCTGAACCGCTCGGTGGACCGGTGGTTTTCGCAACCTACGTCCGAGCTTCGGGAGAACTCGACACGGGTCGTACTGGAACTGGCGCACTACGCTTCGTCAAATGCGCGGCTGGAAGCGGAGGCGATTGCTGCTTCCGGCGCTGTGGACAAGGACGCTTCCGCTGCCAATGCGGAAATTCGCTCCCGGCGGATCACACTTGAGGGCGGCTTTGTGGCCGTGTATGGTGCGGACAAGCAGGGCGTTCTCGGGTATCAGCTGCCGGGTGAGAAGACGCATCGCAGCCTGCTGCCGTGGTTGGACGATGGGAAGTCGCAGGCTGTGCCTCTGCAAGGGCCGGTGTTTGGCGATCTGTTAACGATTGCGCAACGCACCGATGAGCCAATCCTGATCGTGGAAGATGGCCCGGAGAAGCGCGAATTTGCTGTGGGACTGGCCGCTACTCCTGAGAGCAAGCTCGTCGTTGTGGGACTGCCAATGCCGCAGGGCCTGAGCGAGACGGCGAGCCAGATCCGCGTTGGCGCGAGTGAGTACTGGACCCTGTTCCGGTCCCGCAACAGTATTCGCACCACGTACTTCTTCATGCTGCTGCTGATCACCACACTGGTCTTCTTCTCCAGCATGTGGCTCGCGTTGTTCCTATCGAAGCAGATTACGCGGCCTGTGGAAGCTCTGGCGGATGCGATGGATGAGATTGCAGACGGCAAGCTGGACAAGCGCGTGGCGGTTGAGTCGGTCGGTGAGATGGCGGAACTGGTGGCAGCCTTTAACCACATGGCGCAGGATCTCGAGACCAGCCGTCACATGGCGGAAAGTTCACGCGAACAGTTGTCTGCTGCGAACCAGGCCCTCCAGGAACGACGGCGAGAGCTAGAGACGATTCTTGAGACCATTCCCAGCGGTGTGGTCACGCTGGACCGAGATGGGGCGATTCTGCTGGCGAACCGTGCATTCGCCGCGCTGGTTGGCCGCGCGGAAGAGGGCCGGCTGCGAGGCTTGCCGATTGCCACGCTGTTTCCAGCGGATTGCTCCGATGATCTCGCGCGGGTGATTCGGCGCAGCTACCGGATGGGTGCGGCATCGACGGAGTTTGAGATGCAATCGCATGGCCGTGCCGTGCATCTGGCGGTGACCAGCGCGCGGCTTGAATTAGGCGTGGGGTTGAAGAACGGTTCCGGAGCGGGGCGGCAGGGCGCCGTGCTGGTTGTCGAAGATACGACCGAACTGCTGCGGGCGCAACGGCAGTTGGCATGGAAGGAAGTAGCGCAGCGGGTCGCGCACGAGATCAAGAATCCGCTGACGCCGATTGCGCTTTCCGCTGAGCGAATTCGCAAGCATCTGGACCGGATGGCGGAAGGCCCAGCCGAGGATTCGCCCGATTCGCCTTCGGTGATTCGCAAATGCAGCGAAGTGATTCTCGGCTGCGTGGGAACACTGCGCACGCTGGTAGATCAGTTCGCGGCGCTGGCGCAATTTCCAGCACCGCAGCCCCGGCCATGTGATATGAACACCATCACCGAGGATGCGCTGCTGCTGTTCTCGGGGCGTATGGACGGGATTACCATTCGAAAGACCCAGGAACCAAATTTGCCCCAGGTTATGGCGGACCCCGACGCTATCAAGCGGGCACTTGCGAACCTGATTGACAATGCGGCCGAGGCGATGCAGACAAGCTTACTGAAGGTTCTCACAGTCGAAACTTGCCTGAGCGAAGATGAGACTTCGGTGGAGGTAGCGGTTTCGGATACCGGGCACGGGTTGACGGATGAGATTCGCGAGCGGCTCTTTCTGCCGTTCTATTCCACTAAGCAGCGTGGGACCGGATTGGGCCTGTCGATTGCGGCCAAGATTGCGCAGGAACATCATGGTTCGATTCGCGCGGAGTCCAACGCTCCCAAGGGCGCACGGTTCATCCTGTGTCTGCCGGCGATGGAGCAGGCAGAAACAGGCAGGGCGGCAGTCCCCGGCACGGCCGAGGTCGCCGTACTGGGATCGAGCGTCGCGGATTGAAAAATCTTGAAAATTGAGGGAGAAATGGATGGGGCGTGCCATGGGTAGGAGAAACTGGGCTTCGCGTGCAGCGAGCCTGTTGGGTGTTGTCGTGCTGATGTTAAGTGGTTATGCCCATGCGCAGCAGCTACCGCCTTCACCTCATATCGAGCGCAACGTGGCAATGAAAACGCGCGACGGGATAACGCTGCGAGCGGACGTGTACAGTCCCGCGGCGCAGGGCAAGTATCCCGTTCTGTTACAGCGCACTCCTTACAACAAAGACGGCGCGTCGGACTTCGCCATGGAAGCAGTAGCCCACGGATACATTGTGGTGGTGCAGGATGTGCGTGGCCGCTTTGCTTCCGATGGTGAGTGGTATCCATTCAAGTACGAGATGAATGATGGCTACGACACCATTGAGTGGGCCGCGGCGTTGCCGGATTCAAACGGTAAGGTGGGCATGTTTGGCGGCTCCTACGTTGGGGCCACCCAGATGCTGGCTGCGGTCACCCATCCGCCGCACCTGGCTGCGATCTGCCCTGTAGTCACGGCGAGCAACTATCACGAGAACTGGACATACCAGGGCGGCGCGTTTGAGCAGTGGTTCAACGAGTCATGGACGACAGGGTTGGCGCAGGACACGCTGAATCGCAAGATCCGCAACGAAGCGAAACCCGCAGACGGAGTGATGGCACTGCCACTGACCGACTATCCGGTGATCCAGTCCAAGATGCAGACGAGCTCTGCCGAGACTTCGCAGGAACTGGCGCCATATTTTGCCGACTGGGCGAAGCATATTGAGTACGACGATTACTGGAAGCAATGGGCAATTGCCGAGCGCTACGGAGACATCCAGGTTCCGGCGCTGACCATTGCCGCCTGGTACGACATCTTCCAGGGTGGATCGCTGCTGAACTACCAAGGCTTGCGTGATCACGCAGGCAATGAGGCAGCACGCAAAGGGCAGCGGCTGCTGATTACGATTGGCGGGCATGCCGGCGGCGGACAGAAGATCGGCTCTGTCGATTTTGGTCCGGCTGCGAATGACTTTGACGAGCACAGGCTTACGCTGGAATGGTACGACTACATCCTGCAGGGCAAGCAGACCGAGTTTGCAACGGACCGCCGTGTGAAGCTTTTTGTGATGGGCGAAAACAAGTGGCGCTGGGAAGATGACTGGCCACTCAAACGCGCGCAGGAGACGAAGTTCTACCTGCACTCCGACGGTAAGGCCAACGGCAGCGCAGGCAAAGGCTCTCTTAACGTGAAAGAGCCGCAGAAGGAGGCACTGGATAGCTTTATCTACGATCCAGCCAAGCCTGTGCCGACGGTCGGCGGGCCACTGTGCTGCGGGGCATTTAACGGAAAGCTGGGACCGGAGAACCAGAGCGACATTGAGAAGCGCGATGATGTGCTCATCTACTCCACTGCGCCCTTGGATAAAGATACCGAGGTAACAGGGCAGGTGAAGCTGATCCTGTACGCAAAGTCGTCCGCGGTGGATACGGACTTCACAGGCAAGCTCGTGGACGTGGGTCCGGATGGCTTCGCTCGGAACGTTACAGAGGGTATTCTTCGGGCGCGATATCGGGAGTCTACGCAAGGAGTGGCGAAGCTGATGAATCCTGGCGAAGTATACAAATTCGAAATCGATCTATGGTCGACGAGCAATGTCTTTCTCAAGGGACATACGATCCGGCTAGAGGTGAGCAGCAGTAACTTTCCGCGCTTCGATCGCAACTTGAATACGGGGAAAAGTGCTGGAGCCAGTTCCGAGTTCGTGAAAGCGACAAATACGATTTATCACGACAGCGAGCATGAGTCCGTGCTGGTGCTGCCTGTGGTTTCGCGGGAGTAGCGGGACGCAATGAACCATATCTTGATCGTGGATGATGAAGCGGAGATCCGGGCATCGCTCGAAGAAATTCTGCGCGAAGAGGGCTACGGTGTAGCATCTGCCGGAACGGCTGCTGAAGCGATTGTGCTGCTGCAGGATGCGCCCTACGACGTAGTGCTGCTCGATATCTGGTTGCCAGACCGCGACGGGCTTGACGTGTTGGGAGACATTCACGCATTGCAGGCGGAGATGCGGCCGGAGGTGGTGATTATCTCCGGGCATGGCACGATCGAGACAGCGGTGAAGGCGACGAAGCTGGGCGCGTATGACTTTCTCGAGAAGCCGCTTTCTCTGGACCGGACCCTGATTGTCTTGAAGAATGCCGTTGAGGCGCGCAGATTGCGCCGTGACAACATGGAGTTCACGCGGCAGTTTTCTCTGCGTACCGCGCTCACCGGCGAAAGCGTTCCGGCAAAGGCTCTCAGGCAGCAGATCAGGCTGATGGCGCCGACCAATGGCCGGGTGCTGATCTATGGCGAGTCGGGGACGGGCAAGGAACTAATCGCCCGCGCCATCCATGCGGAAAGCCTGCGGCGAGACAGCGTGTTTGTTGAATTAAACTGCGCTGCGATTCCTGAGTCACATATCGAGGCGGAATTGTTCGGGGTCAGGCATGGAGCATATCCGGCGGCTGCGCCTGGATCTGGGCCTGTTGCTGGTTCCGCAGACAAACGCGGCACGCTGGAGCGGGCAGACGGAGGCACCCTCTTTCTTGACGAGGTCGGAGATATGAGCCTGAAGACCCAGGCCAAAGTATTGTCGGCGCTGGATGAACAGCTCTTTACGCCGGTGGGTGGTACGCAGCCGATCCGTGTGGATGTGCGTGTCATCGCGGCAACGAACAAGAATCTGGAAGAGGAAATCCTGAAGGGGAACTTTCGCGAGGATCTCTTCTACCGGCTTAACGTTGTGCCGTTCTCTGTGCCTCCGCTGCGGGAGCGCAAGCAGGATATTCCGCCGTTGGTGCGCGAGTTTCTCCGCGAGTTCGGATACCAGTATGGGCGGCCTCGCATGGACGTGAGCGAGGAGGCGCTGGAGATCCTCGCGCAGCATAACTGGCCGGGCAATGTGCGTGAGTTGCGCAACCTGGTCGAGCGAATCCTGATTTTAAACCCGCGCATCCTGCGCATTGAGCGCAAGCACCTTCCGCCGCTTACGCAGAGAAGTTCTGCGCGGAATGCCGAGGACTTTTCGACGCTGCAGCAGGCACGCGATGCGTATGAACGCGACTACATTCAGAAAAAAGTCGAAGAAGCCAAAGGCAACGTCTCCCGCGCGGCAGAGTTGCTCGGGTTGGAGCGGAGCCATCTCTACCGAAAGATGAAAGCACTGGGGATTGCTGTGCGGGAGTAGTTTCGGCAGTCTCGTATTGCGCCCATCGCCTGCGGGCCGCTGTCTTCATCGCATGGTCAATCCACATCGCTCTGCTTCGGTTCGAACTGAATTCTGCCATTGCGAATCGCTGATGCGGATGGGATATTCAATGGATGAAGATCTCGCACCTGGTCCTGTTGTCCTGCTCCGCTCTGTTCTCTGCTGCGCCTGCATTCAGTCAGAGTGAGCCAGCATTCACGCTTATCTCTCTCGATCATGGGGCATGGGCGACCATTGACAACCCTGCAGCGAAGGAGGCTGAATCGGGAGCCAACGCGGGCTTTGTCATTGGCTCGGATGGCGTGGCAGTGATCGACACTTTCGAAAATCCCGCCGCCGCAAAGAAGATGCTTGAAGCAATCCATGAGAAGACGAAGCTGCCCATCCGCTTCGTCGTCAACACGCACTATCACCTCGACCATGTTGCCGGGAATGAAGTATTCGCAGCTACCGGGGCCGTTGTCATGGCTCAGGACAATGTTCGCGCGTGGGAGCATACAGAAAACCTGAAGTTCTTCGGCGACAAGGTAACGGCGGAGCAGCGCCACTTCGTTGAAACCCTTGGACTGCCCACCGTCACGTATACAGAGGGCGCGACCATCTACATAGGCGATAAGCGTGGCCTCACACTGCGGGTTATGCCCGGACACACCGGCGGCGATACGGTCGTCTATGATCCTGAGGCCAATGTGGTCTATTGCGGCGATCTCTTCTGGAACCATACTTTGCCCAATCTCATCGACGCATCCACGAAGGCGTGGATCGAAACACTGGATAAGCTTCTCACCGACTATCCCAGCGCTACGTTCATCCCCGGACACGGCGACAAGCCCGGTCATGCAGAGGATGTCCGCGCGTTTCGCGACTACCTCATCTATGTGAGGAAGGCCGTGGCTGATGCGCAATCGAAAGGACAGCAGGGCGATGCCTTGCTCAAGACGGTGCTTCCCGAAGTGAAGGCCAGGTATGCGTCGTGGGGCTTTCCCGAGTTTGCGGAACCAGACATCCAGCGCACCGACGAGGAACTTCGCGGTGTGAAGAAAATTCCCAAGCCACAGTTTATGAAGTAGCTCTAGGGGTCTGATTGCCCCATTCCATTAGAGTACTTCGCGGCTACTCTGGAGTGAGATGCAGTAGCCGTGATTGCGCTGCGGTCAGGGATAACTTGAGTTGATTGGAAGCTTCCTGCCGATCGCCGGTCCACAGGTCGGTGATGCGGTATTTGCGATTGGCTTTCAGTCCCAGGCGGGTAAATTCGATATTCAGTTCAGATGGCTTGACTTCGCTGTAGTTGAAGACTGCGAGATAGATGCTGCCATCTTTTTCTTCGCGCAGGAATACAGATGCAGCGTGGATTCCGCTATCTCCCTCGACCGGCCTGAAGCTGCGGCCAGAGCGTGCAATATCCAGCACAGCTTGATTGGTGAGCAACTCCCTGGCGCGAGCCTGTGCGCGAGGGTCGCTGAGGTCGTCGCTGTCAAGGAGCATAGTGCCGGCTATGACGGAAGCGTTCACGCGGCTGCGTGCTTCTTCGAGTGTCTGCACACTGCCGGGTAATGACTGAGAGTGGTATGGATCGAGGTCCTTTGCGATGACTGTGTGGTCGGGGTCGTTGAACTGGTAGAGTGTGCCGTTGGTCCACCATCCGAAAGTGACTGCGTTGAGAAGATAGTCACTGTCTTCGATCCGGCCAAAGGCGTCGCAGGAGATGCGCCGGCCGTGTCCGTAAGCGGGGAAGAGAGGAGCAATGGAAAGGCTGATGAAGAACGGGCGGCCGATCTTCGCAGGGCTCAGGTCGTCTTCAATGCGCTTCATGCCGGAGTTATAAGCTTCCACCCCGGTGGTGATCTTAGGATCGTGGTGCTGTCCCTCGATGGAGCCGCAGTTGAGGAAGTCCAGCTTGACGGAATCGTAACCCCAGGCGACAAACTGCGCGAGCTGATGATCGATGCGCTCGATGGTTCCGGGATGCGTAGGATCGAGCGGACGCGCTCCATCGACCTTAGGCAGCGGCTCGCCGTGCGAATCGCGCACGAGCAGGTCGCTGTACTTGTATTTGCCATCAGTACCTTCGACGGGCTTAGAGAAATCATCTGACCAGTAAGAGAACGGCGTGTAGTAGATACCTGCCTTCTGCCCCTGCGCATGGATGCGCCTTGCGGCGGCAATCAGATCGGCTTCGCTGAGCGCATTCCATCCCGCGTCCCAGTTCACGTAAGTCGTGTGGTTGTTCTGGAAGCCCCTGGGTTCCAGTTCGGTATGGATGAAGTCGGCGGCCGCGTTGTACTTCTTCACATCGATGCTCATGGCGTAAGCGGCCCAACTGTTCCATCCGAAGGGAACTCCATCTTTCCATGGAAGCGGCGGCTTGATGCGGGCATTTTCGCGGCCGTAGGCTTCGAGACCATCACGCCAGTCCGCAAAGTAGCCGACCATGATCTGCGGAGATTTCACCGTTGTGCCGGAGACAAGGCCGTGCGGCTCGATATCGTGCGTCCAATGGCCGGTGGCGCCTCCATACACTTCCAGTTCTTCGATGCGCATCGTGGAGCGCTTGCGGGCCAGAATGCCGGTGCGCCACTGGTCATGCGTGATCGATCCGAGCACCAGACCGTGACGGCTGGCGTTGTCATAAATGGCTGTTACTTCGTAGCTGTCCGGGTCTTTCGCCGGATCGACTGGTTCGTTGTAGTGAACCCACATATCATTGTCGAAGGGAACGAAAATGACGCTCGGAGTCTCGCCCTGCGCGAAGTGCGCGGAGCCGTTTGCAGTGAGAACGAGCGGTGAGATATGCCGTGTGCGGATGGGATGCCCACTGGTGGCCTCGACGTCCATCAGGAAAAAGGAGCTGCCAGTCGGGAGCGAGATGTGTTGCGTCAGTTCAGGCGCGCCCGGCAGCCCGGTGTGACGGAGGATCAGCTCGTTCGCGCTCTTGCCGCTTTGAAGCTGATGCCTCGGGAAGTCTGTGGTTGTCCAGCGCCTGTCTCCATCGACTTCGACATTCGCGGCGATTGGACCCAGTTCTGTCCCGTCATGCCAGCGGATGAGACACGTACCGGACTTTGCAGTGCAGGTAAGTGAGACTTTCTCATTTTTCAATTGCGCCGATTTCTGACTGGAGGCGCAGGAAGGAGCAAGGGTAGTCAGGCAGGCAAGGAGCAACAGGGATTGCGGCGCGCGCAGGATCATTGCGGCAGTATCTCCGGAAGAATTCATGTCGCTCTGGACCATTAGGACGAGGCCCAAACACAGCCTGCCAAGTGTACAGAAAACGGCCGGCGAATGGCTCTTGGAGATGGGCGGAGACGGTTGCTACCGTGTGTCGAGCGGGACGATCGCAGCCTCATTGAGCGGGGCGCGGGGATTGACCTGGAAGTCCCAGACGCTGGCGTTCATGTCCTTTGCGCTGAGGATTTCGACCAGCGCGTATTCGCCGATGAGCAGCGCCTGGCTCGGCTTGAGTTTGAGCCAGTGTTTGCCGGGGAGAACTTCGGCAGTCATGGGAATGACATCTTCGCTCTGTGTGATGTTGCCCGTGGGGCTGACATGCACCGTGCCGACAATGCGCACCGCCTTGCGGCTATCCACGCGAACGATAGCGAAGCCCGATGTGGGTGAGGTCGCTCCGCGTTTGGGGTGCTGTACACCGGCGGCGCCGTGGGTGTCGATGGTGACAGAGTGCGACGCGACCTGCTCGGCAATATCCTTTCCGTCGTCGCGGTCATCCAGGGAGAGATAAATCACCGGCTCGTTCACGTGGATGGCCACCTTAGCGGCCGCGCCCTCCAGCTCGACATGCGCCAACTGCCCCTGCAGCGGTAGAACGGCTCGCAGGCCATGCTGGCGGGCCATTTGCAGATCGCCGGTGGTGGGAACGATTTCGATTAACTGCGGAGTGCCGCGGAATTCATCGAGAACGAAGACGCCATCCTGATCGGGGAGGTTAAGCCCCCGCGCGACTTCCGGCCTGCGATCTTTCTGGTTCTCGCGCTCGGTCGCTTCTTCCTTGTCGAGGTCGGCGGCCTCCTGCATGGCGGGCGACTGCTGTTGGGCCTGTTCGGCCTGATGCTGTTCGAATTTCTTTGTCGCAGCCCAGTCGATCAGCTCTTCCGGAAGCTCTTCCCAGTCGCCGCCACGCTCGACCGAGATGTAGCGGACGCGGTTACCGACGATCTCGTATTTGCGGACGATCTGGTAGGTGCCGTCCTTCAGGATCAAGCGGTGGTTGACCTGAACCCCCGGAACGTCAGGCTTGACGGTAAGGGGTGTCTTACTGTGCTGTGGCTCATTTGTCTGGCCGATCGCCGCCGATGTGGGCAGCAGAAAAGCTCCGGCTGCCAATGCAAGTGCCAGGCGAGAGAGCCGCGGGTTGGGCCATGCAGGCATGTTCGACAGTTTAGACGACGCGGGCGTGGGATCGTCGCTGACACATTGACGATATGGAAGGCGTTCAATTTGATACGCCCTTTCGGGTACCGATTTTGGAATATGTGTATTCTTGTAGAAGATGATGAGCGAAAACCGCGCATTACGAGGACAGATGTTGGATGGACGCAGGCCGTGGGCCGCGCGCGCCACAACGTTGCTTTGTGTAATGCTGCTGGTGCTCGTCACATTCGTTCAGGTGGCCCACGTTCACCCGGCCGCTGCCGACGCGGATCGTTGTCCGATCTGCGTGGTCATGCATTCGGCCGCTCCCGTGGCAGTCGTGGCCGCAGTCATCGTTTCTGCAGGCAGGTCAACAGCGGTGCCGGTTCCAGTCCTTCCGACAGTGATTCGTCCCTGGAACTGGACTCTTTTTAACCGGCCCCCTCCCGCGCAAGCCTAAGAAGCCCTCGATGCAGCGCCCCGCAAGCTCGTACGTGCGGTGGGCGCACTTCCGGAGAGAACAGGCAACGTCCGACTTCGAGCCAGTCTGGTGAGTCGGAGTTTCGGGCAGTCTCTCAGGAAACACTACCTTCGACGCATTTCTTACCATTGCGGAGGTTTTTTCATGCCGTCTATTCGCGGCCGTGTCTTTCGGCTTGTTTGCTTTCTTATTCTTACTGCGGGCACGTTTTGCTTTTCTCAGTCTGGAGCTCAATCCGGAACGCTTTCCGGAACCGTGGACGACGGTACCGGGGCAGTTGTTCCTGGCGCCACGGTGACTATTCAAAACCCCGTCAGCGGGTATTCCCGATCCACTGTATCGGATCCGACCGGGCACTATCAGTTCCCCAATCTGCCCTTCAATCCTTACCACTTATCCATCGTCGCGCCGGGTTTCGATGCCTATCATCGCGATGTCGAGGTCCGTACCACCGTGGCCATCACCTTGACTGATTCGCTCAAGGCAGGCGGCGCCGTGGATACCGTAACCGTGAATTCAGGCGATCTGCTGGAGAACGATTCGACCTTCCACACTGATATTGATCGCGGCTCGATGGAAAAGATTCCTCTGGAGAGCCAGTCGTCCGGTCTCAGCTCGCTTGTGACCGAGACTTCGCCAGGTGTGGCGACGGACTCCAACGGGCAGATGCATGGTTTAGGCGATCACGCGTCAAACACCTTTGCGATTGACGGCCAGAGCATTTCTGACCAGCAGAGCAAGGCATTTTCGAACCAGCTCCCATCCAATTCCGTTCAATCGATGGAAGTGATCTCTGGCGCGCCTCCGGCGGAGTTTGGTGGCAAGACCAGCCTGGTCATCCAGGTCACCACGCGTTCCGGCCAGGGCGTCACCACGCCAACGGGCAGTGTGACCTCATCGTTTGGCAGCTTTGGATCCGCTACGGGCGGGGTCGACTTGAGCTACGGCGGCAAGGACTGGGGCAACTTCGTCGAGGTGGACGGACTGAACACCGGACGATTCCTCGATCCGCCCGAGTTTCGCGTCTTCCACGCCAAGGGCAATGAGGAGAATGTCTTCGACCGTGTCGACAGGTCGATCACGCAGAACGATTCCGTTCATGTCGACCTGAGCTACAGCCGCTCATGGTTTCAGACGCCGAATACATACGACAACCTCAACGTGCAGAACGTCCTGAGCGGTGGAACCAGTGCGTCGCCTGTCTTCGGCAGCGTTGGCGATGCGGATCAGCGGTCGCAAATTGGCACCTTCAATATTGCTCCCACCTACACCCGGATCATCAGCGACAAGATGGTCTTCAATTTCGGCCCGTATGTGCGGCGCGATGCCTACCACTACTATCCAAGCAACAACCCGCTGGCGGATCGCGGTCCGGCCAACCTGCAGACTTCGTCCATCGGGCAGTTCCGGACGCTGACCAACGCCGGCGGACATGCTGATATTTCCTACGTCCGAGGCGGGCAGAACATCAAAGTCGGCGCCGTGTACTCGCAGACCTTCCTGCGGGAAAATGACACGCTCGGAATCGTTGATTCGACGTACAACGCGCCCTGCGTCAATGCTGCAGGAACCCCTCTTGCTGGCTATGCTGACCCTGGCGCCTGCGGAGAGAACCGGGCCAATCCCAACTTCCTTGCCGTGCTCTCGCCCTACGACCTGACGCGCGGCGGAGGGCTGTTCAGCTTTGACGGACACACCGACGTGAAGGAGCTTGCTCTCTATGCGCAGGATCAGATCACGGCGGGAAACTGGCTGTTTAACCTCGGCATCCGTGGCGATCTGTACAACGGATTGACCAGCGCGCGGCAGGTTGAGCCTCGCCTGGGAGCGTCCTACAAAATCAAGCCCACGAATACGGTGCTGCGTATCTCTTACGCGCGAACACTGGAAACTCCGTTCAACGAAAATCTCGTTCTGTCGAGCACCGGATGCACGAACGTAGTGCTGAATCCGTTGCTCGCCTGCAGCCCCGGAGTCGCTGGAACGCTGCAGCCGGGATTCCGCAACGAGTTTCACGCCGGGCTGCAGCAGGCCTTCGGCAAGAACTTCGTCTTCAGCGGAGACTACATCTGGAAGTACACCCATAACGCGTTCGATTTCAGCGTGCTGGGTAATACCCCGATCACCTTCCCCATCGACTGGCACAACTCGAAGGTTCCCGGTATCGCTCTGCGTGCGGACGTGCCCGACTTCCATCACGTTTCCGCTTATATTGTCATGTCGTCCGTAGCGGCAAGGATCTTTCCTCCGCAGACCGGCGGTGCGGGTGCAACCGTTGGTTCGAGCGGGCTGCCGTTCCGCATCGATCACGATGAGAAGTTCAACGAGACGACACATGTGCAGTACCAGACGCCGTTCAAGATCGGAAACTGGGTTGCGCCCTGGGTCGGCTTTAACTGGCGATTTGACAGCGGCCTAGTGGCTGGATCCGTGCCATGCTACAGCGACAACGGCGATCCCAACTCCAGCTGCGGTTCAGCGACGTTGCCAGATGGTACACCGGCTATCGACCTGAGTCACTTCACGGCCGACGAGGAGTTCCAGGCCGGCTTCACCTGCAACGGCGCAAAGGCGACGCCGAACATGGCGCTTCCGAATCTCTGCCCGGCAAGCGAGTTCACGTCAACCTTGGTGAAGATTCCAGCGATCAACTCCGAGAATGACGACAAGAACCCGCCGCGCATCGCTTCCCGAAGCCTCTTCGATGCTTCCATCGGGCAGGACAACCTGTTCCATGGAGACAAGAACAAGTGGAGCCTGCGGCTTTCAGCGGTCAACATCACCAACAAGTACGCTCTGTATAACTTCCTCTCAACCTTCAGCGGAACGCACTACGTAAGTCCTCGTGCGCTGACGGCGGAGGTTGGGTTCCACTTCTAAACGCGAACTCTTGGCAGATACAACAAGTCCCGGTCTCCCTGTGAGGCCGGGACTATCCGCTTGCTTAGGCTCTGAGTTGAGACTTCCATCGCGGGGAAGAATCTGTCATACTTGATTGTGCACCCCTCGTTCGGCCAATCCACACAATCCAATTTAGAGGTCGCAGCAATGTCGGCAAAGTACATCTTTGTGACTGGCGGAGTCGTGTCCAGTTTAGGCAAGGGGCTCGCCGCAGCCTCTATCGGTTGTCTGCTTGAATGCAGAGGACTTAAGGTCAACCTGATGAAGTTTGACCCCTACCTGAACGTGGACCCGGGAACCATGTCTCCCTTTCAGCATGGCGAAGTTTTTGTTACCGACGATGGAGCTGAGACGGACCTCGATCTTGGTCATTATGAGCGGTTTACCCACGCTCACCTGTCGCGGGAGAACAACCTGACGACTGGCCGCATCTACGAGCAGATCATCCTCAAGGAACGCCGCGGCGACTACCTGGGCAAGACTGTCCAGGTCATCCCGCACGTGACCAACGAGATCAAGAACGCAATGCGCAAGGTAGCCTCGCACGGCGCGGATGTGGTGATCGTCGAAATCGGCGGCACTGTGGGCGATATTGAATCGTTACCGTTCCTCGAAGCGATCCGCCAGATGCGCCAGGAGCTTGGCCGCGAGAACACGGTCTTCGTTCACACCACTCTCGTGCCTTGGATTGCCGCCGCGCAGGAACTGAAGACCAAGCCGACGCAGCACTCGGTCAAGGAACTGCTCGGGATCGGCATCCAGGCGGACATTTTGCTCTGCCGCACTGACCGCCACTTGCCGAAGGATATGAAGTCCAAGATCGCCGCCTTCTGCAACGTCGAAGAGCGCGCTGTGATCACGGCCAAAGATGTGGCTTCGATCTACGAGGTTCCTGTCGCGTTTGGGCAGGAAGGCGTGGACACGCTGGTGCTCAAGTACCTGCATATCGATGCCAAAGAACCCGACCTGACCAAGTGGAAGGATATTGTTCATCGCGCCTACAACCCGAAGGACAGCGTCTCGATCGGCATCGTCGGCAAGTATGTCGAGTATGAGGATAGCTACAAGTCTCTGAAGGAGTCTCTGGTCCATGGCGCGCTGGCGCATAACCTGAAGCTTGAAGTTACCTGGATTGAAGCGGAAGGCCTCGAGTCGAAGGAGCCTGGAGACAAGTCCTATGAGTCGCAGTTGGCCGGATTTGACGGCATCCTGGTCCCTGGCGGCTTTGGTAAGCGTGGCATTGAAGGCATGTTGAATGCGATCCGCTATGCGCGCGAGAACAAGGTTCCTTACTTCGGCATTTGTCTAGGCATGCAGACGGCCTGCATCGAGTTTGCGCGCAACGTCTGCGGGCTGAAGACGGCCAACTCCAGCGAATTCGATCCGGCGACAGAACACCGCGTGATCTATAAGCTGCGTGAACTCCTCGGCGTAGAAGAGATGGGAGGAACAATGCGTCTGGGCGCGTGGGATTGCGTATTGGAGCCTGATTCGCTGGCTTCAAAGGCATATGCCACGACCGAGATCAGCGAGCGCCATCGGCACCGGTACGAGTTCAACCGTGAATATGAAGCGCTGCTGGTTGGCGGCGGACTGCGGCTGACCGGAACGACGCCCGATTCGACCTATGTCGAAATCGTGGAAATCCCGGATCACCCGTTCTTCCTCGGCTGTCAGTTCCATCCGGAATTCAAATCCAAGCCGCTGGAGCCGCACCCGCTGTTCCGCGACTTTGTCGCAGCCAGCTATGCCCACCGCCCGAACAAGGTTGCAGCCGTAAGTGCAGAAGTGGAAGCTAGCCATGGGGCATAGCTTCGAGATCGGACCCGTCGAAGTTGGCGCAGGTAAATTGTTCCTGATTGCTGGCCCATGTGTGATTGAGTCGGAAACACATGTGCGGACGATGGCGGATGCTATTCAGCGGATCACTTCGGACCTGGGTATCCCCTTTATTTTCAAAGCCAGCTACGACAAAGCGAACCGGACTTCGGTGAAGAGCTTTCGTGGGCCGGGATTGGTGGAGGGGACGCGTATTCTGGGCGCTTTAGCGAAGGCTACGGGGCTTCCTGTGCTGACGGATGTGCATGAGCCGGGGCATTGCGAGGTGGTTGCTGAGGCTGTGGATGTGCTGCAGATTCCGGCGTTTCTTTGCCGGCAGACGGATCTGCTGGTGGCTGCCGGGAAGACCGGGCGCGCTGTGAACATCAAGAAGGGGCAGTTTGTGGCTCCGTGGGATATGCAGTATCCCGTTGAAAAGACGAAGTCTACGGGCAATGAGCGGGTGTTTCTGACCGAGCGCGGGGCGAGCTTCGGATACAACACGCTGGTGGTGGATTACCGTTCTTTGCCGGTGATGCGGCAGTTTGGGCCGGTGGTTTTTGACGGTACGCACTCGGTGCAGCAGCCTTCGGCGGCTGGCGGTGTGAGTGGCGGACAGCCGGAGTTTATTCCTTTGCTGGCGCGAGCGGCGGTGGCCGCGGGTGTGGATGGGCTGTTTCTGGAGGTCCACGACGATCCGGCGCATGCCAAGTCCGATGGGGCGAATGCGCTGGATTTGAAGCGTCTGAAACCGCTGCTGGAGACGCTTTTAGCGATTCACGCTGTAGCCCGGTGACCAACATTGCGCGTTACGTTGCGCAATAACTGTCCGACGATGCGCAATCCGCGTCGCACACTGCGCAATCGGCGTGCGTGCATTGCGCAATGGGAGGACAGACCTTGCGCAATCGAAGTGCAGTTATTTGGCTATGCTCACCGTGGGGGTGGAGCGGTTCCGGCTGATAGCATTTCTGCATGTCTAAATCCTTGCCGAGTCCTGTATTGAGCCGCACCTCGTGGGCCGGGCGCGTGGCTTCTTCGCGCTCCCTCGTTTTCGTTGCCACTGCTGCCTTGCTGTTTTCCTGCCTGACGTCGCCTGCTTGGTCCCAAGAGACGGGCACGAAGGCCAAAGTGGAAGAGATTCTGAAGAGTGTGAACCACAGCGTCCGGCTCGGTGCCGTCGCGGTTTCGCCGGATGGGTCGATGCTGGCTAGTGTGCGGCAGGGCAAGGATGGCTGGGGCGTGACTGTTGCCCCGTTTGCTGATCCGACGAAGACGACTGCGGTCACGGCTTCGAAGAAGCCGAACCCGAACTGCGGTGAAGGCTCGATCGCCTGGTCGCCGGACTCGAAAAAGCTGGCTTTTACCGGGAACTGCCAGACAGCTGACCAGGAGAACTTGTTTCTGGCCACCATCAGCGGTGACGTGGCCAAGGGCAAAGCCAAGGTGGATGTGGACCGGCTCACCGAGGCGAAGGGCGAAGTGGGCGATCCGGTCTTTTCGCCGGATGGATCGAAGATTGGTTTTCTCTACGTGCCGAACGCAACGCGCAGAGCCGGCGCGCTGGCGGCGATGAAGCCATGGGCAGGTGTCATCGGCGAGGATGGCGTGGAGATTCAGCGGGTTGCATTCGTCGATGCGGATGCACACAAGGCCGTGGCACCGACGCTGGCCACGCCTGAAAAGCTGCACGTGTATGAGTTCGACTGGGCGCCGGACTCGAAGACGCTGGCATTTGTCGCCGCGAATCCACCGGGGGAAAACAACTGGTGGGTGGCGAAGCTGTATACGCAGACTCTGAATGCCGAGCCAAAGGTGATTTTTGCGCCGTCCGAGGCTGCTGGGCCGATGCACGGGTTGCAGATTGCCGTGCCGCGCTGGTCGCCGGATGGGAAGTCGATTGCGTTTATCGGCGGACTGATGAGCGATCAGGGGTCGACGGGTGGCGATGTGTGGCTGTTGCCGTCCGAGGGCGGCGAACCAAAAGACTTGACCGCGAATCGCCCGGCCAGCCCGGCATGGATTGAGTGGAGCGACGACGCGCATCTCTATGTGAGCGAGACTTTTGGCGGCGACAGCCGGTTGGCGAAGATCCCGGTGGCAGGCGGCGCGGATACGGTGGTCTACACCTTCTCAGGATCGCCAGCGGACGGGCGGCTTGAGATGAGCCTCTCTTCGACGAAGGATCACTCGCTGTTTGTCTTCAACGCCAGTTCGTTCGACAAGCCCGCGGAGATCTATGCTGCGCACACTGCTGGTCCTGCGGTGCATGGTCTCGCGGGGTTGCAGCAGCTGACGCATTTCAATGACGGCGTGAAGAACGTGCGGGGAAAAACGGAGTCGCTGAGCTGGAAGAATGAGGGATTCAACGTGCAGGGCTGGCTGCATTTCCCCAACCCATACGATCCTGCGAAGAAGTATCCGATGATCGTGCTGGTACATGGCGGCCCGGCGGCTGCCGCGCTTTCGCAGTGGGGAACATGGGGGCTGAACTGGACGGTGTTTACGTCCCTCGGCTATTTCGTGCTGGAGCCCAACCCGCGCGGGAGCTATGGACAAGGCGAGGCGTTTACCGCAGCCAATCGCAAGGATTTTGGTTATGGCGATCTCCGGGACATTCTTGCCGGCGTGGACGCGGTTGAGGCGAAGTATCCGGTGGACGACAAGCGCCTGGGGCTTACCGGATGGAGCTATGGCGGGTTTATGACCATGTTTGGCGTGACGCAGACCAATCGCTTCAAAGCGGCAGTGGCTGGAGCGGGCATCTCCGACTGGCAGAGCTACTACGGTGAGAATTCGATTGACCAGTGGATGACTCCTTATTTTGGCGCTTCGGTGTACAAAGACCCGGCTGTGTACGCCAAGAGCTCAGCGATCAACTTCATCGACAAGGTGAAGACTCCCACGCTGGCGGTGGTGGGGGACCGGGATGGGGAGTGCCCGGCGCCACAGTCGTTTGAGTTCTGGCACGCGTTGCGGGATCAGCATGTGCCGACGCAACTGGTGGTGTATCCGAATGAGGGGCATGGGTTTGTGAATCCGGATCATCGGACGGATGTGCTGGTGCGGGCGCTGGACTGGTTTGGGAAGTACATGCCGGAAGGCAGGGAGTAGGGAACAGGGAATAGGGAACAGAAGACAGAGAACAGCGGACAGAGAACAGAGAGCAGAGAATCGAGAACAGGAGATGAGATTTGGGTTCGCTCGCGTTTCTGGGGGGAATTCGTCCATCAGATAACGGATTGGTGTGTCTTGCCCCTTGGTCTCTGATTTGGAGTTTCGGGGTGTTCGCGCTCTTCGGGTTCCCCTGCTCTTCCTCGTTGGGGCAGCGAAGGGTAGCCGCGTCCTGATACACTTTTCTTTCGGACTTCTTTTGGATTTTCGACATTGTGGTTGACCGTTCTGCCGTTACGAAAGCGGAGCGGGGAGGTTTCATGCAGCGGTTGCTGACGCTTGTTTTTCTGCTGTGCCTGGCAATACCGGCCGGCATCTCGATCTCCGGTTGCACACGCAATCCCGCCGGAAATTATTGCAACGGTGAAGGCTATGGATTGAAGCTGACGGATGTCGCTTCGATCGACCTCGAGCCGCGCACCACGGGTATTTCTCTCGCTTTTGGCCAGACGCAGCAGATTGCTACGCCGACGGCGAAGACCTGCAAGGGTACTTCGGCATCGGTGTCCAGCTATTCGTACGGCACGACGAACAATCAGCTGGTGGATCTTTCGCCGACCGGCAATATCTGCGCTGGCGTCTGGAACCGGCGCAGCGGTGGCGGTATTCCCGACTATACGATCTGCAACAAGCCGAACCCGTTGCCGACGACCAATGGCCTGCCGTATCAGACGGCCTATGTCACCGCGGCTGCTTCTTCGGTTACGTCCAACCAGGTTCAGGTCTTCGTCCATGCGCAGGTGACGGCTGTATCACTGGTGCTGGAAGATCCGACCACAGGTTCGACACTTGGGCAAGGCTGCTATTCGCAGACGCAGACGGCGCAATTGGACCAGTCCGCGTTCTACAGCAACAATGGCACCCAGACTCAGCTTTGCGGCCCGAATCTGGCTGGTATTCCGAGCTGCTCGACGGTAATTGGCCCGGCGACTTACACCGCGCAGAACACGACGGTGGCGACGATCGATCCGCTGGGCGTGATCACGGCCGTCTTGCCGGGTACGACTTACATCACTTCGTCGGTCGCCGGTTCGGGATCGTCGGCTGGATACTTCTCCACCTGCCCGCCCGCTTCGATCAATGTAACTCTGAACGGGTCTACTTCAGGGACGGTGACGCAGGGTGTGACGCAGAACCTGGTGACGACCATTGTCGACACCAAGGGCAAGCCGATCCAGGGTTTGACGCTCGATTACCAGTCGACGAATCCGCTGGATATCAGTGTGGGTTCGGGCGGAGCGGTAACGGCGAACTTTGCCGGTCAGGCCGACATTTATGCGGTCTGCCAGCCGACGACCTGCAATCCTGCTCCGATCGACAAGATTGGTGTGAACCAGACCGGAACGCCGATTACCAGCAACCAGGTGACGATTACAACGCCGGGCATTGCCAGCGCCTTTGTCTGGCTTTCCAACCCCGCTTCGCAGTACTTTGTGCCGGTGGAGTTGATTACGGGGACGGTTGGACAGTTGGTCCGGATGCCGTACTTCCCGAATTCGATGGTGTTGGACCGGACGGCGACGAGCCTCTATTTCGGTTCGAGCCACGAACTGATGGTTTACAATACCGCTTCAAACGCGCTGAGCAAGGAAGATCCGAATGTCCCGGGCGTGGTGCTCGCGGCGGCTCCGGATAACCAGACGATCCTGATCAACGACCCGATCCGCAAGGTCTTCTACCTGTACAAGACGGCTGCAGCCACGTACACCACGTTCAGCGGCGTTGGTACGGCGGCACAGTGGACTCCGGATGCGAAGACTCTGTACGTTGTTGGCACCGATGCCAACGGCGCTCCGACTTTGTTCGTGAACAATGTGAACACGGGTTGGACCACTTACGCTTTGCCGAGCGCGTCGAATAACGTCGCAATCACGATTCCCAGCGTGGGAGCATTTGAGAGCGGCACGCAGACAGTCGCTCATGCATGGTGCCCTGACCTGACCACTGGCCAGGCATATCCGCTGGCCACCGCTAACTTGACTCTTCCGCAGACGGATGCGCTCGGGGCGACGGTCGATGGTGACCACGTGATCGGCGTTGGCCTGAACGGCGGAACGACACCGACACTGTCGGATATCGGTCTGGATATTCCGTCGAGCTTGTATTCGGGTGCGTGTTCGCCTGCCAATACCCCGGACACGGTGGGAATTCAGTTTGTGATTCCGGGTGTGAAGCAGACGACGTTGAACTTCTCTGCCAGCCAGATCAATCAGGTGGTGACTTCGCCTGGTTCGAGCCTCGCGTTTGTGACCTATCTGGCGAGCGGAGCCGGTTCGCCGACGTTGCCCTACTACGAGCCCAGCACGCCGGGTACGCTTGGGAAGGTTGGTCAGATCACGTTGACCGGCGCTCCGACGGCTCCTGTGGCCGGTGCATTCAGCCTGGATGACACGATCTTCTTCGTGTCGACGTCCGGAGATAACCTGGTGCACTACATCGATGTGAAGTCGCTGACGGACACCAAGCAGATCAATCCGGGCCTGCTGGATGGCACCGGTAAGCCTGTTCCGGCTACGTTCATCGCGGTGAAGCCGCGTACCACGACCTAATTCAACCATCCTTCCCGCACATGGGAAAGGCCCGCTTTCGCGTTTCGGCGAAGCGGGCCTTTGTCTGTGCGCAGTTGTGTGGGATCAGCGCGCTTACGCTTCGTCCGGTGGACGGATGCGGCGGTATGGCGAGATAGAATCGAAAGTATGATCAAAGGAATTTCAATCCTGCGCCCAGCGGGCACGGCAGCCGAATATGAGCGCCTTGCCAGCTTCTTTTCCGCGCTGGGCTTTGGCCCCGGCAGTGGCTGGGATGATGAGCAGAGCAGGGGTGCTTCGTTCCTGGCGCCTCTGGGCAACTTAGAGATTATTCAGGGCAAGATGCCGGGCGAGTCGGATGTGTTTGTCGAAGTGACGCATCTGGATGCGATTCGCGAGGCTGCGCTGGCGTGGGTTCGGAAGCAGGGCGGTGAGGCTTCAGTGTCTGATGTGACGGAGACGTACTGGAAGTCGCGGCTGTTTACGGTTGAGCCGGTGCCGGGGAAGCCATTTACGTTCTGGGAGCTGACGGATCCGTTTGCGGGCAAGCCTGTGGCTGTTGAGGGCGACCTGTCGGCTGAGGGAATGCATTTCGCCATCGTCGTGGCGCGTTGGAATGCGGTGATTACGGACCGCCTGCTCGATGGCGCGCTGGATGGATTGCTGCGGAGTGGTGCGGCGCGGCGGCATATTGAGATTGTGCGTGTGCCGGGTGCTTGGGAAATTCCTGCTGCAGCACGGACGATTGCGGAACGGATTCCTGCCAATGGCGGGCCGGGGCGTGTGGACGCGATCATTACGCTTGGCTGCCTGTTGCGCGGTGAGACGGCGCACTACGAGGCTATCTATAACGAGGTTTCGCGCGGGATCGGGCAGTCGCAGCAGGAGACGGGCATTCCGCATGCCTTCGGTGTGCTGACCTGCGAGACGCTGGAGCAGGCGCTGAATCGTGCTGGCGTGAAGGCGGGGAACAAGGGTTTTGAGGCGGCGGTTGCTGCGATCGAGATGGTTTCGCTGCGGCGCAAGCTGCTGAATAGCGAGGGTGCATGAGCAGCACGGGTACGCGGCGCAAGTCGCGCGAGCTGGCGATGCAGATGCTCTTCCAGGGCGATATGGGGAAGCAGACCCCGGAGCAGGTTGGCAAGACGTTCTGGGTGGCTCGGGAAGAGTCTGATCTTGAGGTGCGCGGGTTTGCGCAGGATCTCTACCGGGTGGCCACGGCACGTTCGGAGGAGATTGACGATCTGATCTCCGCGCACCTGGTGAACTGGCGGCTGGAGCGCATGCCAGGGGTTGACCGCAACGTGCTGCGGCTGGCTGTGGCGGAGATGCTGGGGTTCAAGGGGACGCCGTTTCCGATCATCATCAATGAGGCGCTGGAGATTGCGCGGCGGTACTCGGCGCCGGAGTCGGTCGGATTTCTGAATGGCGTGCTGGATGCTTTGGCCAAGGAACTTGTGAAGAGGATTTAGGCGCTCGTTTGCCGCGGAGGTTCCATGGAGTTTTCGAACATTCTGGTAGAAAAACGTGCGCCCATTGCCGTTGTGACGCTGAACCGGCCGCAGGTGCTGAATGCGCTGAATGCCGCGCTGCTGGCTGAGCTTGAGCTGGCGGTGGAGACGCTGGCGGCTGATCCCGAGGTTCGCGTGGTGCTGCTGGCCGGGGCGGGACCGAAGGCTTTTGCGGCCGGGGCGGATATCGGCGAGCTGGCTGCGCTGGATGAGGCAAATGGGCGGGCTTATGCGGAGCGCGGGCAGGCGCTTTTTCGGCGCATCGAGACGCTGGGCAAGCCTGTGATTGCCTGCATTCATGGGTTTGCGCTGGGCGGAGGATGCGAGCTGGCGATGGCCTGCACGCTGCGTCTGGCGAGCGAGGATGCGAAGTTTGGTCAGCCTGAAGTGAAGCTGGGTGTGATCGCGGGATTTGGCGGTACTCAGCGGCTGCCGAGGCTGGTGGGGCGTGGCGCCGCGCTGAGGCTGCTGCTGACCGGCGCGATCATTCCGGCGAGCGAGGCTTTACGGATTGGGCTGGTGGATGAAGTGATTCCGGCGGGTGAGTTGATGGCGCGGGCTGAGGCGCTGGCGCTGGAGATTGCGGGTCAGGCGCCGGTTGCTTTGCAACGGACACTGCTGGCGGTGGATCGCGGTCTGGATGTGTCGCTCGAGGATGGTTTGGCCGAGGAAGCGCGGCATTTTGGACACTGCTGTGGGACCGAAGACAAGGCTGAGGGGACTGCTGCGTTCCTCGCCAAGCGGCCTGCGCAGTGGACAGGGAAATAGGATTTTCTGCTGATATGCTGAGTTTTGTGAAGAGATTTGTAACTTTGTCACCGAAGGTTATCGCCGGTTCTGCAGTGGTTCTGATTGTGTTCTGCGGGCTTTCGGGATGCAAGAAGGAAGAGCAGGCCGTAGCCAGTGTGGCGAGCAACGCTGCGGCTGCCGAAAAGCGCGCCCAGGAAGCTTCTGCTGAGCATGAACAACAGCGGGCGCAGCTGGCGAAGATCTCGCTGCCGACCAAGAGCCGTTATGTGGATGTGCATGAGCCCGGTGCGTGGGAAAATCCGTTTCTGAGCTTCGACGAGAAGATGGTCAATCTTCGCGTGACGCAGGCGGATGCGAATACGAGCAAGATGGGCCAGGGCGGCATTCTGCGGCCGAACGCGGCGCGGCGGAACGAGATTCAGATTCGCCAGCAGGACATTGTCTCCGCGTTAATGTCGTTGCCGGAAGGTGCGTGGCCGTATGGGCGAGTGGTGGCGATTGAGGAATCCCCACTGGCGGATCGCAAGGCGCGTCCTGCGATTCGGCGGCAGATCGAGGCCGCGATTGCGCAGCTCAACGATCTGGGTGTTGTAGTGGATGAGTGGCCGACGCGTTAGGCTGGCTGGCCTTCTTCAACCGGGCCACTTCATTGCGTAGTTCCTGATTGGTGACAAGCAATTCACTGACGAGCATCTGGAGGCTCTGGTAGTGAGCCTCCAGTAGCTGCAACTCTGCCTGCATATTGCGTTCTCCGTCGCTGGGTTGCATTGCTGCTTCCTTTGGAAGATGCTGAAGCGATGTGTTCCATCTCGTGATTAGCCTCAACTTAGACTTCGTCAATAACCCGGGCAGCGGCATCGATCGCTTCGGCAATCTTGCGGATCTGTTCGGGGGAGAGGTTGCCCTGGCTGGCGCGCATCTTGAGCGCGAACATCAGGTTGGCGACGGCGCGCATGAGCTGCGGCGATTTACCGCGTCCGAAAGCTTTGCCTGCCTGCTCCATTCGGCCGAAGATGGCCTTGATGGTGGCCTGGTTGGTCTTCAGGTACTCTGTGCCCTGTTCCGTCACCGTATAGAGCTTCTTGGTGCCTTCCACGGTGGAGACTGTGGTGTAGCCTTCTTCTTCGAGCAGGGTGAGGGTGGGGTAGACGACGCCGGGTGAAGGTGCGTAGCCGCCGGACAGGCGTTCTTCAATGGCCTTGATGATTTCGTAGCCGTAGCTTGGCTTCTCGGCGACCAGCGCGAGGATGACCAGGCGAAGTTCGCCGCTGTCGAACATACGTTCGCGGTCGCTTCCGCCGAATCCTCCACCGCCAAATGGGCCGCCAAAACCGCCGCCGAAGCCGCGACCGAATCCTCCCCAGCCGCCGTGCCGGCCGCGGTGACGCTCTTCGCGATGATGGCCGCAGTGCTCGTCGCGCCGGTTGCCGGGGCCGAAAGCGGGCTGTCCTTCTGTAAATTCGGCTTCCGCAAAGCGGTGCGCCATGAAACGTTCAAACTTATTTTTTCCAAACATGATGATTCTCCTTGTGGTGTGTTTCTGATCTTCTCGATACATTTCGTGAATGGATCACGATATATCTTAAGATATATCTAAGATTGTCGTAACGCAAATTGGATTCAAGAAAAATTGTTGGTCTGAGTTCTTATTTCTGGAAATGACGGCCAGTTCAGACAGACGGGGATTGAGACGGCACAACGAATTTGCGGATTTTGGTGGCGTGCACTTCTCAATGGTTCCCCGGCTGTTCTACCGTTAGCAACATGCCTTATTCTGCGCGTTTCCTGGTGCGATCTCTCTCTGTCCTTTCGCTGTTGTGTATATTTCCCGCCGATGGCCGGACCCAGTCGGCAGCGCATATTGACCCCAAACTTGGGGTGGATGGTGGCGGGAACGTCATTATCGGCCCTGCTGTGCCCTACGGAATGGCTAAGCCGGGACCGGACATGGCGCCGGGGACGTCGAATTCGGGCTGGAATGCGGATGGGGAAATTCTGGGTTTCTCGCAGACGCATGTTTCGGGCACCGGTGGCGCGCCAAAGTATGGCAATGTATTGATCCTGCCGACGACTGGCCCTGTAAAGCCGAAAACGGCTGCTTCTCCGCGCGGCAATGAGCAGGCTTCCGCTGGCTACTATGCGGTGGAACTGGCGCGGTACGGGATTCAGTCAGAGATCACGGCTGCTCGCCGGACTGCTGTTTACCGGTTCACCTATCCGGCGACGCAAGAGGGGAACCTGCTGTTCGACGTGGGTCACATCCTTGTCTCTACATATGAAGGACAGATCGTGACGGCGAGCCATGCGGAGGTTTTGTCGGCCACGGAGGTTGCCGGATCCACCTCCGCGATTCGTGGATGGAACGGGCAGAATACGCCGTATACGGTTTTCTTCTATGCGGTCACCGACACGCCGGCGACCGCCTATGGAACCTGGCAGGAGGCGCAGGTGCATGCCGAGAGCAAGTTGGAAGACTATGCTGCGCAACAGGCACCGGGCCATCTGCCGGGGGCTGGTGCGATGGTTTCGAACGGTGCTTACCTTAGCTTCGCGACGCGCGCCAAGCAGAGTGTGATGGTGAAGATCGGTATCTCGTATATCTCCGTGGCACAGGCCAAGCAGAATGCACTTGCCGAGGTGCCGGGGTTCGATTTTGACGGCACGCGCAGGGCGGCGGTGGCCGCCTGGGATAAGGCGCTTGCGCCGATCCAGGTAACGGGCGCGAGCGATGCCGAGCTTGCCAAGCTCTCTACGGCGCTCTACCACTGCATGCTGATGCCGGTGGACCTGACGGGGGAGAATCCGGTGTGGACTTCTGCTGCTCCGAATTACGGTGATTTTTATACGCTCTGGGATACGTTTCGCAGCTCCAACCCTTTGCTCACGCTGATCGATCAGGAGCACGAAGTGGCTATCGTCAACTCGCTGCTGGATATTGGCGAGCATGACGGCTATCTGCCAGACGGACGCAGCGGCAACTTTACCGGGGTAACGCAGGGTGGGTCCGATGCGGACATGGTGGTTGCCGACGCCTACGTGAAGCATCTGCCGGGCATCGACTATGCCAAGGCGTATGCCGCGGTGGTCAAGGACGCGGAGGTAGAGCCGGAGAACTACATCTTCAAGGGGCGGGGCGATCTCTCGGAGTGGCACTCTCTTGGATACCTGTCTTTGGAGGGCTCCGGGCCCAAGCGTGAGGGATCACCGGACGCTCTCTACTCAGCGGCGCGCGCGGACAAGGCGCCGATCCCGAATCGGCCGGACAGGCCTGGCTCGCGCTCGATGGAATATGCGGCCAATGATTACGCCGTTGCGTTGATGGCCCGGGGGCTTGGGCACCGCGAGGATGAAGCCAAGTATCTCGCTCGCGCCGGGAACTGGAAGAAGCTGTGGGATGCGGATGCGATGGATCATACGGAGGGTGGCGATGTGCGCGGCTTTATCTGGATGCGGCATCGCGACGGGAGCTGGCTGACGCCGTTCGATGCCAACCTTGGCGGCACCTGGCATCAGAACAATTTCTATGAGGGAAGCACCTGGACCTATTCTCTGTTTGTTCCGCAGGATGTTCGTGGGCTCATGGAGATCGCTGGCGGGAGGGATGCTTTTGTGCATCGCCTCGACCTCTTCTTTGCGGATGTGGCTGCGATTCGCGACAACAGGTTTGATACAGCTTCGAAGACGCCGGCGGCGAGTTTCAAGTCCGTTGGCCGCTACGATGTGGGCAATGAGCCTGGCTTCCTTTCGCCTTATCTGTACAACTGGGCGGGACGGCAGGATCGCACTGCTTTCCAGGTCCGCAACATTTTGGCGAGCACGTACACGACCGGGACGAAGGGGCTGCCGGGCAACGACGACTCAGGGGCGATGGGTTCCTTTTATGTGTTCAACAAGCTGGGATTTTTCCCGGTAGCGGCGCAGACGACTTACCTCATCGGCAGCCCTTACTTTCCGCGGATGACGATGCATTTGCCGAACGGCAAGAGCTTCACAATCGTGGCTACGGATGTCTCCGACACAAACCTGTACATTGCAAGCGCGACGTGGAATGGCGAGCCTCTGCATCGCTCGTGGTTTACCCATGATGAGCTGATGCGGGGTGGGACGCTGGTGCTGAAGATGACGAGCCGCCCGACGCATTGGGATACGGGAGATGCGCCACCTTCGCTGTCGGATGCTGCCGCGATAGCGAAGTGACGTAGGTTGTGTCTTCTTGGGGGATATGCAGGAGATGTATCGCTTAGGATCCAGGCGGCGGTGCGGCTCATAGCAAGAGGTGTGGCACCGGATCGACGTGTTTTTGCTTGCTAGACAGCGGAGTTCGGTTCCAGTTCGCGGGAGAAGATGAGCAGGGCGCCGATGACCCAGAGGTAGTGGCCGGCGAAGACGATCATGTGGACCCGGAAGAAAAGGAAGACCCAGGTTGCCAGCAGGAAGATGGGCAGGAGTGCGGCGAGGATCATGCGTAGCGGGGCCAGTTTGCGGGTGAGGCTGAGAATGAGGAAGGCGACGGTGATGAGGTTGATCCAGCCGCTGAGGACGACGAGGAACTCGTTCAGACCCTTGACTTCTGAATGGTAGACGGTCAACAGGGCAAAGCGGGCGCAGAACCAACCGCTTATTGCCTCACCGGGGGTCGAATTGGCGAAGTTCACTGCGGGGAGGAAAAAGGCGATGGCGAATACAACGACGCCGAGGATCTGCAGGAGAAGGAAGAGCGGTACCTGGGGCCCGCTGCGGTAGCTCTGGTTCATGCGGACCAAGATAACATTGGCGCGCATGAACCAGAAGCAGGAATTGGCGATTACTCGGCGTTGTCGATCTGGGCGCGTTGCAGGGTGTCGCTGTAGTCGATGTAGACGGCTTTCCACGTGGTGTAGAAGTCGATGGCCGCGCTGCCTTCGCGGTGGCCGTTGCCGGTTTGCTTGACGCCGCCGAAGGGCAGGTGGACTTCCGCGCCGATGGTGGGGGCGTTGATGTAGGTGATGCCGGCTTCGAGGTCGCGGATGGCGGCGAAGGCGCGGTTCACGTCCTTTGAGTAGAGCGCGGTGGAGAGGCCGTAATCGATGCCGTTGGCGATCTGGATGGCTTCTTCGAAGGTGCTGAACTCGATCAATGAGACGACCGGTCCGAAGACTTCTTCGCGGGCGATGCGCATGTCTGGGGTGACGGAGCCGAATACGGTCGGTGCGAAGAAGGTGCCGTTGGCGTAGGGGCCTTCGGTGAGCTGCTTGCCGCCGGTGAGGAGCTGTGCCCCCTCTGCAACTGCGATGGCGCAATACTTGGTGCTGGTTTCGATCTGCTGCTCGTTGACCTGCGGGCCGACTTCGACGCCGTCGTTGAGACCGTTACCGACGCTGAGTGCGGCGGCGCGGGCGACTAGCTTCTGGGTGAATTCGGCGGCGATGTCTTTGTGCAGCAGGATGCGGCTGGTGGCGGTGCAGCGCTGGCCTGTAGTGCCGAATGCGCCCCAGAGCGCGCCTTCTAGTGCCAGCTCGAGGTTGGCGTCTTCCATGACGATCATGGCGTTCTTGCCGCCCATCTCGAGAGAGACTGGCTTGAAGTTGGCGGCGGCGCGCTGGGCGACGTGCGAGCCGACGGCGCTGGAGCCGGTGAAGCTGATGGCGCGCACGTCGGGATGCTCGACGATGGGGGCGCCTGCTTCAGGGCCGAATCCGGCGACGATGTTGATGACGCCTGGCGGAAGGCCTGCGTCCATGAGGGTCTGGACTAGGTTGTAGGTGGAGAGCGGTGTGTCTTCGGCGGGCTTGATGACGCAGGTGTTGCCGGAGACGAGGGCGGGGAAGAGCTTCCACGAGGGGATGGCCATGGGGAAGTTCCACGGGGCGATCATGCCGACGACGCCTACGGGCATGCGGATGGACATGGCGAACTTGTTGGCGAGCTCGGACGGGGTGGTCTGGCCGAAGAGGCGGCGGCCTTCACCGGCGACGTAATAGGCTTCGTCGATGGCTTCCTGTACGTCGCCGCGGGTTTCGGCGAGGACTTTGCCCATTTCGCGGGTCATTTCGCGGGCGTATTGCTCTTTGCGTTCGGCGAGGAGCTGGCCGGCGCGGAAGAGGATTTCGGCGCGCTTGGGCGCGGGTACGAGGCGCCAGGTGGCGAAGGCCTTCTTGGCGGCCGCTACGGCGAGGTCAACGTCTTCGGCGTTCGATGAGGGGAAGATGCCGACGATGTCGGAATGATCGGCTGGATTGACGTTCTGGAAGGTCTGGCCGGATTTGGAGGGCAGCCATTCGCCGCCGATGAGATTGTGATAGATCTTCGTTGCCACAGAATTCCTCGCTTTGCGTTATGAAGACAGACGGGCCTCTGCAGGGTGCAGGTGCCAACTCTCCAGCTTATCCCATGTTTGATGTAGCCCGTTCTCCTATCGATTCTGTAGGCTTGCTGCGGGCAGCCAGTGCCAGACTCGCGGTGGGCAAAGGCATTCGTTCTTTTCAGGCATCAGGAGCGGGGGAAAATGTTGAACTTGCGTCGAACGATATTTACGGTTCTTTGTCTGGTGTTGGGGAGCGGGATGTTTGCCGTGGCGCAGCCTGTTGCTGCTGCGGCTTCATGGACTGTGACGTCTCCTGAGGGCAATGTGAGCGTTCAGGTGCATCAGGCTCCGCTGACATATTCGGTCGCGTTCCACGGACAGCAGGTGATCATTGATTCTCCTCTGGGCCTTGAGTTGAAGGGCTGGCCTACCGCGGCAAAATTGAAGGTCATCGAGGAGAAGCATCAAGCTGTGGATCAGCCGACTGTGCTGGTGTGGGCCAAGTCTGCTGGAGTGCGCAATCACTATAAAGAGATGACGCTGCTGTTCGCGGACTCTGCTTCGCCGGAGCATCGGATCGGGCTTGTGGTTCGGGCGTATGCGGATGGTGTGGCGTTTCGCTATCAGCTTCCGGAGCAGAGTGGCAATGGGGATTTTGTTGTGAAGACGGAGCTGACGGGGTTTCGTTTTCCGGGTGATCCTACCGTTTGGGCTACGACGTATCCGGCGTTTTACAATTCTTCGGAGCAGCATTATCCGAAAGTGAAGTTATCTGATCTGAGTAACGGATCGATTGTTGGATTGCCGCTGCTGGCGGAGGTGAGGCCTAATGTTTATGCGGCGTTGGCGGAGGCGGACCTTTCGGACTGGGCGGGTATGTCCCTGACGCCAACCAATACGGGGCTCGCAGCGAATTTGTCACCGAGGTTAGATGGTAATGGGCTGGTGACGGGGAAGCTGCCGCATGCTTCTCCGTGGCGTGTGATCATGCTGGGGACTACGCCGGGGGCGCTAATTGAGTCTTCGCTGATTGAGAATCTGAATCCGCCGTCGGCGATTGCGGATACTTCGTGGATTCATCCGGGGATGATGGCGTGGGACCACTGGTGGAGCGGCGATACGCAGGTCGATAACGAGACGATCAAGCGCTACATCGCGTTTGCCTCGGAGATGGGTTTTCCTTACCAGTTGATGGACTGGCAGTGGTACGGGCCGTATGGCGAGCCTACGACGGACATCATGAAGCCCAAGCCGGATCTCGACTGGCCGGGGCTGTTGCAGTTCGCGAAGGACCATCATGTGCGCGAATGGCTTTGGATCCACAGCACGGATATCAACAAAGCGCTGGAAGCGGGCAAGCTGGATGCGGTGTTTGCGCTCTATGAGAAGTGGGGCATTGCCGGAGTCAAGATTGACTTCATGGATAGCGATGACCAGGCGATGGTGAACTGGTATATCCGCGTGGTGCAGTTGGCGGCGGCGCATCACCTGATGGTGGATTATCACGGGGCGTTCAAGGACAAGGGTTTGCGCGTGACGTATCCGAATCTGCTCACACGCGAGGGTGTGATGGGCAATGAGTACAACAAGTTCTCGAATCGCGTGACGCCGACGCACAAGCTGACGCTGCCGTTTACGCGCATGCTGGTGGGGCCGATGGATTACACGCCGGGTGGCTTTTTGAATCGCAGTCCCGCGGAGTGGAAGCAGACGATGCCGACGGAGGTGATGGGCAGCCGGGCGCAGGAGCTTGCGTTGTTTGTTGTGTACTGGAGTCCGCTGATGTGCGTTTCGGATGATCCGGAGCATTATGCGAATCAGCCGGGGCTGGATTTTCTGCGCGTGGTGCCTACGGTGTGGGATGAGACGCGGGTGCTGGATGGTGCTGTGGGCGAACACATCGTGATGGCGCGGCGCAGCGGGAAGAAGTGGTTCGTGGGTGGGATGACGGCGGATGAGGCTTACAGCTATCGACTCCCGCTCAGCTTTCTGGGAGAGGGTACGTTCACGGCGCATCTATTTCTGGATCCCGCGGACCCGAAGGCGAATTACGAGGCGCTTAGTCAGAGCACCAAAGTGGTGACGGCGCGGGATGCGATCACACTTCCGATGAGGCCTGCGGGCGGGGCGGCGCTCTACTTTGAACCAGCGCCTTAGTCATTCGGCCAAAGTGTCTTGCGATGGTTAGGTCGGTTGCGTGTAGTCGGTTGCAGGCCTGGAAATCGCCGATATTTCAAGTGTCGCAATCAGCAAGGCGGTCACGGGCCGGTATTGCTGGAGGATGCAGTCCGAACTAAATGGGGTAGATGGAACACAGGCATCGCTTCGGTAACGCCTTATCTGGCAAAAGAAGATTGGAGCCAAGCCGCGCTCACGCTAGGATTGGTTACATGCTCATCAATGCCGCGCTGCTGATCCAGGATGTTCAACTCCTGTGCTTTACGGTGGTGTTCGGCGTGCTGGCATTGCAGCGCTGGAGTGATGCGACTCGGCGGTGGCTATGGTTCAGCTTCCTGGCCAATGCGGCGGGGCTATCTTTGACCTGAGTGGCGATCACCTGCCGAACTGGGTCAGCCATGGCATCAACCAGGCGATGATCCCGCTCTCCTATGCACTGCTCAACGTCGCTTTGGTGCGATTCGAACGCAAGACAGGGAAGGCGGTGTGGATGTCAGCGGCTATTTTGCTGGTGACACTGCCTTTCTTTCTACTCTGGAGGAGTGACCCTGGCCAGATTCATAGTTTTGCGCTGGGCGATGGCGCTATTGCCCTGGAATGCCTGGTCACCGTGGCGATCCTCGCCGTAGGCACGGAGCGGTCTACGCGAGCGCCACGCGTGCTGATGGGTAGCTTCCTCGTCATCTTTGTGGCGATTGAGATAGCTCGTTTTCTGGTTGCGTTCTTCCTCAATGCTGATCCGGATAGCTACTCTCACCGGCTGGAGGTAACGAGCGCTGTTGCGTATATCGTCAACACATCGCTGCTGCCGCTGGCCTTTATCTGGATGATGCACGCAAGGCTGGAGTTTGATCTTTTGCAGCAGGCGGTTGTTGATCCGCTTACGCAGGTGCTCAATCGCCGTGGGTTGGAGCAGGCTCTGGATCGTGAGTTGGCGCGTTTTCAGCGTTACGGGGACAACCTCACGATTGCCATCCTCGACCTTGATCACTTCAAGCAGCTCAACGATACGCACGGGCACGCCGCTGGCGACATCGTGCTGTCGACGGTGGCGGAACTGCTGGGTAGGCGGTTGCGCGGGGCCGATGTTGTCGGTCGCTATGGTGGTGAGGAGTTTGTGCTGATTCTGCCGCATACAGATGAGTCTCAAACTGTGACCGTGCTGGAATATCTTTGCTGGACCATCCGCGAATATCCCTTCGTTTTTGATGGAACGCCGGTGCAGGTCACTGCGAGCCTGGGGGCTACGACGACGCGTGGGCGGGAAGTGGCGACCGCCGTTGACCTGCTACATGAGGCGGATGTAGCACTCTACAAGGCTAAGAAACTTGGCCGCGACCAGGTGTGCTTCTTCGCGCCCGACGGCGCCGGAGTAGAAGCCCTGGCGTCCTCGGCTGGTGCGCATCCTGCTGGTTCGTGAAGGCAAACAATTCGTACCGTTGATGCGCACCCGGATCAATGATTTGCTGTTGCAGGTTGCAACGGTAGATCATGCCTCTGAAAAAGCAGTTTATTTGCGTCCACCTTGAACCAGAGCCAGAAGCCGATCAAGAGCAGCGCTGCCATGGGGATGAAAGGTAGCGTGTAGTTGCCGAAGCGCTCGACCAGGAATCCAAAGGCGATCGAGGAAAGGAATGAACCGGCCTGCGATGCGGTGTTCATCGCTCCGACGATGGCGCCGGCGTATTCTCCGCCAATATCGAGGCATACGGCGAAGACGCTTGGTTGCTGGAAGCAGATGCCGCCGTAGATGAGGCAGAGCAGGGAGAGGGCGAGCGCGGAATTGTGGGTGAGCATCAGCGTTACCGTGCACGCCGCGGAAAGTCCGAGCCCTGCGAGACCGATGGCGCGGCGGCCCTGGCACAGGCCCAGCCTCTTCACGGCTCGATTGCTGGCGAGTCCGCCGCTGAAGTTTGCGAGGCCGCCCACGACGAAGGGCAGGGACGAGAGCAGCAGGTCGTGTTCGCTGTAACCGTGTGCTTTCACGAGATAGGTGTGGAACCAGGATTGAAAGAAGTTGTAAGTGTAGACGTAGCAGCCGGCTACTCCGAGGATTGCCCAGAGATTGCCTGAGCGAGCTATCGCCTTCCATGGGAAGTTGTGGTGGGAGCGAACTACCAGCCCGCTCGTCTCTTCGAGTTCTGATGCGGGGACGCCTTTCATCTCGGCGGGAGAGTCGCGGAACCAGCGAAACCAGATGGCGCTCCAGCCGATGCCGAGGAAGCCGAAGACGAAGAAAGACGCGCGCCAGCCGTAGTGAATCTGGATTGGCACGACGAGCAAGGGAGCGATGGCGCCGCCGAACTGGCTGGCCATCATGATGATGCCGAAGGCGCGTCCGCGTTCGTGCACGGGGAACCAGCGGGAGACGGCGACGGAGGCGACGGGGAATGCTCCGGCCTCGCCCATGCCGAAGAAGAAGCGGACGGCGAGGAGCGGATAGAAGCCCGAGACGAGACCTGTCAGCGAGGTGAAGACGGACCACCAGAGCACGATGCGCGTGAGGACGCGGCGGGCGCCGATGCGATCGCCGAGCGCACCGCTGGGCATTTCGAAGATGGCGTAGGAGAGGATGAAGATGCCGGTGACCCAGCCCCACGCATAGGGGCCGAGTCCCAAGGCTTGCTGCATGCGCGGGCCGGCAACCGAGATGCAGACGCGGTCGAGATACGTGATGACAAGCAGCAGAGAAAGAAGCACCAGCACGCGATTGCGGAACTTCATTCTCACCTCTTCCGAATGGCTGGCCTTACTTTACCAGCCATTCGACAGATTCCGCGCTAGGCCTTTGCAGTTGCGGACATCTCGAAGTGGAGTGTGCCGCCACTGGTGATTGCTGCGTGGGTTATGGTGATCCCAGAGACTGATTGGCCGTTGAGTTGAGTGCTGCTGACGTAGACCTTCTCAGCGGTGTTGCCGGGGGCTTCGACGACGAATGGTTTTTTGCCGGGGAGTCGAAGCGTGGACTTTACGAAGAGCGGGCTGCCTAGCGTGTACTCTGCCTTGCCGGGGCAGTGGGGGTAGAAGCCGAGGGCGCTGAGGAGGTACCAGGCGGCCATTGAGCCCGTGTCTTCATCGCCGGCAAACTGCTCCGGTGAGTAGAGCTCGTCCATGACTTTGCGGACCCAGAGTTGAGTGATGTCGGGACGGCCCGCGTGGGCGATGACGTAGAGCATGTTGTGCGAGGGCTGGTTGGAGTGGGCGTACTGGCCGAACTCGACGGCGGCCATCTCGGACATTTCGTGAATCTCTGAGCCGTAGACGCCTACGTTGAAGATGGGCGGGGTGGTCAACATCTTCTCGAGAGCCTCTGCCGAGGCGGCTCTTCCGCCCATGGCTTCGATGAGTTCGGGAAGCTGGTGCGGCACGTCCCAGCGATGCTGCCAGGCGCCGCCTTCGACGTAGGGATTACCCCAGGTGAATGGGTCAAACGGGGTCATCCATGAGCCGTCGGCGTTCTTGCCGCGCAGGAACTTTACGCTGGGGTCGAAGATGTTGCGCCAGTTCTCGGAGCGCTTCATGAACATGGCGTAGTCGTCCTGCTTGCCGGCGGCTTTGGCTACCTGAGCAATGCAGAAATCGCCGTAGGCCGCGTCGACGGTTTCGGCGGCGGACTGGTCGATCTGGTCGGCGGGCAGGTAGTTGTACTTGAGGTATTCTTCGATGCCGACGCGGCCGTAGCCTTTCGCGGCATCGCCCTTCATCGTTGCGTGCTTCTTCAGGCCTGCATACGCTGCCTGGAGGTCGAAGCCTGGGATGTTCTTTGCGGCTGCGTCGCCAAGAACCGAATCGATGAGGCTGCCGGTCATGCAGGCGCGGTAGCCGGGGGCGGGGAATTGCGGGAGCCAGCCGCCTTCCTTGTAGGCGTTGACCCAGGCTTGCAGGATCTCGCCGAGTTTTTCCGGGAAGACGATTGACATGAAGGGATACCAGGCGCGATAGACGTCCCAGTAGCCGTGGTCGGCGTACATCAGACCGGGCTCGACTTTGCCGTTGAAAGCGCTGTAGTGCTGGAATTTGCCGCTGGCGTCGGGCTCGTGGAAGGTGCGGGGGAAGAGCAGGGCGCGGTAGAAGCAGGAGTAGAAGGTGCGCTGCTGCTCGGAGGATGCGCCTTCGATTTCGATGCGATGGAAGTGCTCGTTCCAGGTGGCTGCGGCGGCATCGCGCAGGGCTATTGGCGATTTCTGGCCGAGCTCGTTCTTGAGATTCAGCTCGGCCTGCTCGAAGGAGATGAAGGAGGTTGCGATTCTGGCTTCGATGGCTGCGCCGGGCTTGAACTTGACGACGCCGATCTGTGTTTCCTGCTGGTGGCGGCCTGAACCTTCCTCGGGCTTCTTGATGTCGAAGCTCTCCCACTTCTCGGCGAACTCGATGACGTAGTAGGTGGCGAAGCCCTCCGGGACGCCGCCGGCGTTGGCTGTCGAGGTGAAGCGGATGCGCCTGCTGGCGGGCTGGGGCGTGATCTCTGCGCCTTTGCCGAGAACGTCGAAGGCCAGGCCGGTGGGTTTCGGGCCGTCGCTGTTCTCGAAGGACGCGGTCAGCAGGCAACAGCGCTCGGTCGGAATCAGTTCGACCTTGGCGCGGTAGCGGAGCAGGAAGAGCTGCATGGAGTAGGGCAGGAGCTTTGCGTCTTCAGGGCGATAGGACGAGGCGCGTGAGCCTGCTGTGGGGTCGATGTCGCCAGAGAAGGGCAGGAAGATGGCGTGGCCGTAGTCGTCGAGCCAGGGGCTGAGCTGGTGGGTGCAACGCAGGCCTTGAATGCGCCGTACGCCGGGGCTGAACATCCAGGGGGAGCCGGCCTGGGATTGCAGCGTCCAGTGGGCCATGCCGAAGGGCAGGGCAGCGATGGGCAGGGTGTTGCCGCGCGAGAAGGCTGGTGTTGAGTCTGTCCCTTGCAGGATGTTCACGGCATCGACTGCGGTCTTGAAGCTGTCCTTGCTGGCCTTGGACGCCGGGCCGGGTGTTGGACTGGTAGCCGGGTTGGCGGGTACGGCGGCTTCGGCGGCTCGCTCGCCGATGAGTGTTGAGCCGATCGCGGCAAGGCCGGAAGTCTTGAGGAAATTTCTTCGGCTGGGGCGGGAGTTGTTTTCTTTCGTCATTTCGGCCACGGTTGCCCTCTCGTCGGTGGATCGCAAGTGGTCGTTTGCTTAAATTTCGACCAAGTCACAATCTAATTGACGATGCCTGCTGCCAGGAACTGCGGGAAGCCTACCAGCCCATGGTGCCGGGTGCGCCTTTGAAGGGGCCGGTGACGTGGGAGGTGATCCAGCCGCCGTAGAAGTCGCCGGGCTGGGGCTGGACGCGCTCATTGTCGACCCAGCATTCGTCAACACGACTGGCGTAGAAGGCGAGGTGATCTTTCAGGGCTGCGTACTGCTTTGCTGGGGTGGCGTAGCTCCAGGCTGCGGCGGCGATTGGCTTTTGGCCAGGGAGAGCCAGATCCCAATAGGTGGCCAGGCCTTTGAATTCGCAGAAGCTGCGACCTCGGGCGCTGGGGCGAAGCAGGTGCATCGCTACGTCTTCCGGCGGGAAGTAGTAGACAGGCGGATGGCTGGTTTCGAGGATGCGCTGGCCGCGGTTGGTTTCGGCGACCGTGATGCCGGCATGGACGATGCGAAGGCGGCGAGGGGTGGATTCGAGGCGCGGCGGGCGCGGGTAGTCCCAGACGGACTCCGTTTGTGCCGGATTGGCTTCTGGATTTGCAACTTCAGCGCCGGATTTTTTCATGACGTAGCGGACCCCTGCTTTCACTGTAGACGCGGATGCGGGTTGCAGCGGATGCTGGGACTACTCCTGTTTGGGCGGATGGAAGTGCGAAGTTGAAGAGTTCCGACAAGCCGATTGACCGGATGGATCGTCTGGCCGACCTGACGCATTTTCCAGCGCTGGTGAATGCGGGCGCGACGGCCAACATCCTGATGACGGTGACGATCACCTGGTGGCTCGTGCCCCGGTATCCGCAGATTTACGCTCCGGTGGTGTGGACCGTGGTGGTGCTGGCCGCGAATCTGCTGCCGGTGGTGCTGTTGCGGGCGGTTGGGTTCAACAGGGCACCGATCCCTGCACTGGGGCAGATGGATTTCTTTCGCGATCAACACCGGTTCTCCGATTGGGTCTATCTTGCGGCTTCTGCGAACATGGCTTTCTGGATTTTGGTGTCCTGGTCAGTATTTTCGATTTCACCGGCACCGATGACGCTGGGAATTGTGCTGGGAGTGGCGTTTCTGGTGACATTTTCTCCGCCCTTGCTAAGGGCATTACCCCGCTGAGTACTCCCGCGATTTGAGATGGATCTCCACTATCCGCACTAGGGGCTGTATGGCCGTACAATAATCGGTAGAGAGTTTATTCGAAAAATGTCATCTAACGGTTATCCTTCGCGTCCTTCGCGTTCCCACGGCTTTCGCTCATTGTTCAGTATGTTTTCGAGTGACCTGGCGATCGATCTTGGCACAGCCAACACACTGGTCTATGCGGCAGGCAAGGGCATCGTGGTCAACGAGCCCTCCATCGTCGCCATCAACAAGAACACGGGTGAAGTGGAGGCCGTCGGTAAAGAGGCCAAAGACATGCTCGGCCGCACGCCGGGTAATATCGTCGCCATCAAGCCGATGAAGGACGGCGTCATCGCTGACTTCAAGGTCACCGAGAAGATGCTGAACTACTTTATCCAAAAGGCGCACAACCGCAAGATGCTGGTGCATCCGCGCATTGTCATTGGCGTGCCTTCGGAGATCACCCAAGTGGAAAAGCGGGCGGTCGAGGATTCGGCTTACCGTGCCAAGGCCAGCGAGGTCTATCTCGTGGAGCAGGCGATGGTGGCCGCCATTGGCGCCGGATTGCCGATTACCGAGGCTTACGGCAACATGGTGGTCGATATCGGTGGCGGGACGAGCGATATCGCTGTCATTTCGCTGTCGGGTATTGTGTACTCGCGGTCGGTCCGCATGGCCGGCAACCAGATGGATGAGGCGATCACCAACTACCTCAAACGGAAGTACAACCTGCTGATCGGTGAGCGCACGGCAGAGCAGATCAAGATCGAGATCGGTTCAGCATACCCGCTGGACAAGCCGATCACGATGGAGATCAAAGGGCGAAACCTCATCGAGGGCGTGCCCAAGACGATCACCATTGACGACTCGGAAATTCGCGAATCGCTGGCAGAATGCATTGCCGTCATCGTGAACGCGATCCGCGTGGCCCTGGAACGGACGCCGCCGGAGCTTTCGGCTGACATTTCCGATCGCGGTATCGTGCTGACTGGTGGCGGTGCGCTGATCAAGAATCTCGACAAGCGTATCCGCGAGGAAACCGGCCTGCCGGTTTCGGTGGCCGACGACCCGTTGGCTTCGGTGGTGCTAGGTACTGGAAAGATGCTCTCCGACTTCCGCCTCCTGCGCAAGATCAAGATCGACTAAAGTCGAGTGTGAGTGTGCAGTGCGAGTGTGAAAGACAACCGCTTGATCCGCATCTCACACTCACATTTCACACCCACACTGAGCCTTGATGGAATCCTTCTTCAGCCGCTATCGCAACCTGATCGTGCTGCTGGCGGCTGTGCTGCTGCAGGTCATCGGTCTAGCGGTGCAGGTGCGCAAAACGGTGCCGGTTGCGGGTTTTCCAGGCCTTGACGCCGGTCTGGATACGAAGGATGGCAAGGGCGTAAGGCTGATCCGGCTGTGGGCAGTGCAGATTGTGACGCCGTTCGAGCGCGCGATCCACGGGACGAGCAGTGGCGCAACCGGTTTCTGGGGCGACTATCTCGACCTCCGCCACACGCGCGAACAAAACAAAGAACTTCAGCAGACCATCGACCGGCTGCGGTTGGAGCAGGCGATGCTTCGCGAAGACGCGTTGCAGGGCCAGCGGCTGCAGGCGCTGCTCAATTTTCAGCAGAAGTACATCTACAAGACGACCCCGGCGCAGGTGATTGGGACCAGCGGCAGCAGCCAGAGCCACGTGATCTGGCTAGATAAGGGATCGAAAGACGGTCTGGCGCAGGACGATGCAGTCATTACTGCGGACGGCATCGTGGGCAAGGTAAGGGATGTTTTTACCAATACGGCGCAGGTATTGCTGATCAATGACCAGACCAGCGGCGCTGGTGTGGTTCTGGAGACGACGCGCATTCGCGGCATTCTGCGTGGGAACGCGGGCGGCCAGCCGCAGGTCATCAATATTCTGGCGGATTCGCGGATTCAGCCGGGCGAGAAAGTGCTCACGGCGGGCGGGGATCAGATCTTTCCGCGCGGCCTTCCTGTTGGTGTGGTGCAGCAGGTGGTGCGGGATCAGGAGCGCGGGGCATTTATCAACGTCATCATCAAGCCGGCGGCCAATCTGCAGCACCTGGATGAAGTGTTGGTGATCACGTCTTTGGATGCCCATCTTTCACCAGAGCAGATGGCTGATATTCAGACCAGCGAGCAGTTGAAAGGCGCTGAAGTGGCTGCCGATGCTGCGCGCAAGAAAGCTGCGGCGGAGATGGCGGAGCGCTTGCCGAGCCTGAAAGATCCGAATGCACCGGATGCCGATGGCAAGGGAACCGATGGCAAGGCGGAGGAGTCGAAGCCAACGGACGGGCCTCCTCTGCCGCCGGTAACGCCAAGGCCGATTGCGGCCAAGCATCCGGACCGGTTTTCGCCGGGCGGAGCGCAGGAGCCTTCGCCTCGGGCCAACGTTCCGGACTCGCCGGATGCTCCCGTGAGCGACGACGATACGGCGAAACCGGCGGCAAAGCCTGCGCAACCGAAGCCTGGGACGAAACCAGGCACAAAGCCTGCGCCGAAGGCGGCCAATCCTAAGCCGAACACAGGCAAGCCAGCTTCAAAGCCGCAAGGGGGGACGCAGTAATGGCGCAAGTGCTGACTCCCGACTACCGGCGCGATTTCGAAATCCGCCGCTATCCGTCCTATATCTATGTGCTGGTGCCGCTGGTGGCACTGGTGCTGCAGGCATCGTTGCCGCGTGTGCCGGTATTAGGTCAGTACGCGTACGTGGACCTGCCGCTGCTGGTGACGATCTATTTTGCGCTGAACCGGCGCAGTCCTATTCACGGGACGATTCTGGGAGCCATTCTCGGCATGGCGCAGGATGCGCTGACGTCGGGTGCGATTGGGATTCATGGGATTGCGAATTCGGTCTGCGGATTTCTGGCGGCCTCAATTGGACTTCGGATTGTGGTGGATAACAACATTATCCGGATGTTGCTGAACTTTCTGTTTACGACGCTGGGCAGTGCAATTGTTGTTTTTATCACGACCGGCCTGTTGGGTCTTGACCTGCATTGGAACTGGTTGAGTGAGCTGCTCAAAGCGGTAGGAAATGGCGTGATCGGCCTGTTCTTGTTCCCGTTACTTGACCGGATGCAAATGCGTGATTAGCAGCTCAAAATAGGCATAAAGAGCAACTGCAAGGTAACCATGCGGAATTCAAAAACAGGTAAGCTAAGAGTTAGCAGCTAGTAGCTGGCAGCTGGAGTTTCATGGCAGTCGAAAAGGTCCAACGCGTCAATATCGCCGGGCGGGAAGAAAAGCTTCCCATGCTGAAGCTGGCCTCGGTGCAGTACGGCATTCTGCTGATGATGCTGATCCTGATTGGCGGGCTGTGGCGTTTGCAGGTGCTGGGCGGGGATAACTGGCGGGTGCTTGCGGAACAGAATCGCATCCGCAAGGTGCCGGTGCTGGCTGCGCGCGGCAAACTGCTGGACCGCGAAGGCCGTCTGCTGGTGGACAACTACCCTTCCGTGTCGTGCTTCCTGGTACGCGAGCAGAATCGGAACATCGACGCCGATCTGCCGCTGATTGCCAAAGGGTTGAATCTCGATCTTGAAAATCTGCGCAACACGTTGCACCACTTCCGGCTTGCTCCCGGATACCAGCCGATTCCGATCAAGCAGGATATTTCGCCAGACGAGCAGGCGTTCATCGAGGCGCACCGGAATGAATTGCCGGAACTGGAAACTGTGGACGAAGAGCGGCGACTCTATCCGCGCGACGGCTTTGCGGCTCACCTGATCGGGTATGTGGGCGAAGTGAGCGAAGACATGCTCAACGATCCCAAGTACGCCTACTACACGCCGGGCGACGTGGTGGGGCAGGCGGGGATTGAGCAGACTTACGACGAGCTACTGCGCGGGACGGATGGCTCGATGGATGTGGTGGTCGATAGCCATGGGCGCGAAGTTGGCCGCCGCGGAATTCAGCTTGCGACTCCTGGGCAGGACCTGAAGCTCACCATTGATATTGATTTGCAGCGCGCAGCAGAGAACGCTCTTGGCGATCGCAGCGGAGCGATTGTGATTATGGACCCGCGCAATGGCGAGATCCTGGCGCTGGTTTCGCACCCCAGTTACGATCCGAACGCCTTTGCCGTGCGCATTGGCCGCACGGACTGGAACAAGCTCATCACCGACCCGGACCGGCCGCTGATGAACAAGGCAATCCAGGCGCAGCTTGCGCCGGGGTCGACCTTCAAGATTTTGATGTCGGTGGCGGGGCTCGAAGAGGGGATTGCGCAGAACCTGCGCGTGAACTGCTCGGGCGGCGCGGATTTTTACGGACATTATTACCACTGCGACGAGCGGCATGGCGGAGTGGACATCCACAACGCCATTCCGATGTCGTGCGACACGTTCTACTACACGCTGGCTGACCGACTGGGAATTGATCGTATTGCGAAGTACGCGACGGCTTTTGGCTATGGCCAGAAGACTGGCGTCGATTTGCCGGGGGAACAGCCGGGGCTCATGCCTTCTCCGCAGTGGATGATGAAGAACTACCACCGCAAGTGGTATGCGGGCGAAACGATTTCGGTCGGTATCGGGCAGGGAGCGGTGGAAGCGACGCCGCTGCAGCTGGCGCGCATCATCGGCGGCATTGCTTCGGAAGGCCACATGATGCGTCCGCATGCTGTCTTCCCGAACCAGCTTCCGGAGAGTTTCCGCAAAGGATTGCTGGACAGCTACCCCGGCACCGGCGAAGCGACTTTCCCGATCGACCCGGAGAGTTGGAACACCATTACGGACGGTATGGCCGAAGTGACGCAGCCCGGTGCATTTCATACAGCCGGTTCGGCGCATCTTGAGGGAATCGATCTGGCGGGCAAGACGGGGACGGCACAGGTGGTCGGCCACGAAGCTTTGGCTAAGATGGCGAAGACCCGGGACACCATCCCCAATGTCTGGTTCGTCGGCGTGGTGCCGCGGAGAAATCCTGAGCTGGTGATCGCGACGCTCTGGCAGCATGGCGGATTCAGCTACTACCCGGCTCGTATCTCGGCGCAGGTGGTTGCGGCTTATGTTGAGAAGCAGCGGCGGAAGGAAGGGAACCTGATGCCGGTCAAAGGCGTGAAGCCGGTTCCTGTGGATGTGGCTGCGGTCTGGTCGGATGGTGATTCTGCTCCGGCGGATGGAAAGAATGCCGGGCAGCCTGCGAAGCTGCATGCCGGGCATTTCCTGGTACAGGATGGCAAGGTAGTAGCCGGAAGGACGCCTGACCCGGGCAATCCTCGAATAAGCAGTCCCGAGCGAGCGGCCAAACCGACGTTTCTGGCCGCGAAACCTATCGCGGTAGCCACAGCGTTACCTGCGAAGGGACGTTAACGTGGCGCGCCGCATCGGCACTTTTCGTGATTTCGACTGGTTTTTGCTGGGGATGGTGCTCATCCTTTGCGCTATCTCTGTTCTGGAAATTTACTCAGCTACCCATCTGACGCCGAAATATCATGGCTTCCATACCAAGCAGCTGTATTGGATCGGCGGCGGCGTGGTGGCGATGTTCATCATGTCGATGATTGACTACCATCGTATTCTTGACATTGTCTGGTATCTCTATGGCTTCTTCCTGCTGGCGCTGGTTGCGGTCAAGCTGTTTGGCCACAGAGCTTTAGGCGGCAAGCGCTGGCTGAAGCTTGGGCCCATCAGCTTCCAGCCGTCGGAGTGGTTCAAGCTGGCGCTGATCGTGCTGATGGCGCGGTACTTTGCCAATCTGGGTGGCAAAAGCCTCACGTGGCGGGATGTGCTGAAGGCGATAGCGCTGGTTGGTCTTCCCATGGTGCTGGTGCTGATGCAGCCTGATCTTGGAACTGCTCTGACTTACACGCCGATTCTGCTGGCCGGTTTGTTCCTCGGAGGAATCCATTGGAAACAGGCCTTGATTCTTGGAACCGTTGGAATTGTCGCCATCGTCGGCGTCTGGTCGAGCGGGAAGATTTTGAAACCCTACCAGAAGGCCAGGCTGACAAGCTTCCTCAATCCTGACAATGATCCGAAGGGTTCTGGCTACCAGGTGCGGCAATCGCTGATTGCAGTAGGTTCGGGTGGGGTGTGGGGCAAAGGCGCGCAGCAGGGGACTCAGACGCAGGGCGATTTCCTGCCTATCCCCCATGCTGACTTCATTTTCGCGGCTTTCAGCGAGGAACATGGCTTCATCGGCGCGTTCCTTGTACTGCTGCTATACTTCGTGATATTGATGCGTTTGATTCAAAACGCTCAAACTGCCGCAGATATGCCCGGCTCGCTGCTCGTTATGGGTGTCGTCGCCGTGTTGACCTTCCAGATTGCGGTCAATGTTGGCATGGTCATCGGCTTTATGCCAGTCACCGGAATTCCTTTACCGTTAATGAGTTACGGCGGATCTTCGGTGTTGTTCACATTTCTGGCGCTGGGCGTTGTGATGAACGTCCGTATGCGCCGATTTGTGAACTGACCCGATTTCACTTGGGGCTGGCAACGCAGGACTGAATGCAGGACCAGAAGTTTTGGCACTATCGTCAAGATTTACCAAGGGTTGCAGCAGAGCAGTATGCGGTTTTTCACTTTCGCCCGACGATTGGCGCGAAAGACAAGCAGTATCAAATCAATCACTTCGCCGGCGGGTTTCGATTGCAAACAGCCCCGGCAGGATTGGGTGAATGAGCACGCAGAGACGGGTAGTCCCCATGCATGGCCCCGCCGATAAGGCAGGGATGGGTACGAAACTCACCGGAACCGCAATTTCAACGTCGCACGACGCTGAAGTCACGGTTTGGCGGAAGCAGTTTCGGCTCAATGCGTCGGGTTTAACGGCATCGACATTTTCCGAGAGTCTCGGAAAAGTCGAGTTGGCCACAAACTCTCTGGGCTCCGGTCGTAGCTGTGAATGGCGTTTTTGCCATGGGTCAAATGGATATAGAGAATCGCGAAGTGTAGTTCCCTCCTATCAGACGTGGGCTTGCACACAAGGTTCTACTCCGGCGCTCGATTTTTCCTGCGCAGGACTCCTTCCCGAACAGCCTTCCAGGCAACTTTCTCCCCTCCTTTCGGATGCTTCAGAGCAGGAACAGCGTTCCGCTCGCACCATGCAGTCGGCCTTGCCGCAGACCCTGATGAGCGTAGGCTCCAGGGCGGAAAGGCAACATGGCCAAGGAAATTTGTATCTCCAGCACGCCGCACGAAACGCGGCTTGCGATTTTGGAAGACGACCAGCTCGCTGAGATTTATTACGAGCGGGAAAATGAATATACCCTCGCGGGTTCTGTCTATAAGGGCCGCGTAACCCGGGTTCTGCCGGGCATGCAGTCGGCGTTCGTTGACATCGGCCTGGAACGCGACGCGTTTCTCTATGTCACTGACTTCCTTGAAATGGAAGACCAGGAAGATACCGACGAGGTCGAGCGTGCTTCTGCGCAGGGCGATACGGTTCGGCTTGCTCCGCCGGTGCCGCAGGCTGCTCAGCCTCAGGCGCAGCCACAGTCACAGCCCCGTTCTGATCGCGAAGGCCGCGGAGGACGAGATGGACGAGACGGCAGAGGACGCCGCGATGGGCGTGGCGAGAATCGTGGTGAAGTCCGTCCGGCACCGCTCGAAGGTGAACTCCAGGGACAGTTTCTGCCCACCGTTCAACTGGAAGATGGTTCCGTCTCTTCGTTTGGTTCAGACGTAATTCCGGCATCGGTAGCTGACGCCACGGTGCGTCAGGATGAGACGGAAGAACAGGGCAATCGGCGTTTGCGTGGCCGCCGCCGTCGTCGAGGTGGACGCGGGCGCGACGAGTCAGGGCAGTCTGCGGGCCAAAGCACCGGTCAACCCTTGGGTCAGGCGGAAGTCACCGCCGATGCGGGCGTCGAAGAGGAGTTTGAAGAAGCCGAAGCATCGCCGCTGGAGTTTGAAGCCGCGGCCTCAGCCGCCCCCCAGCCTACTGCTTATCAGGCTCCCCGCGAAACTCGCGAGACTTTCCGCGCGGCCGATCCTGCCTCATCCACCGGCGCGCCGACGCCCTTTCTGCTGCCGGGCGAGTCGCTTGGGAAGTATGCTAACGCCGCTCCGGTCAAATCCGCGCCAAGCCGCCTGGTTCTCAGCGAACTGCCGCCGGATACTTCCGATCCGCTGCCTGACCGGACTGTGACCAAACCATCGACGCTGATCGAGCACGAGATCGTCTGGGACGGCAAAGGCTTGCTTCCCGGTGAGTCGATCGCACGTCATCGCAAGGCTGAGCCTGTTGAACCTGTAGCACCATCCGCGCCGGTGCACGCCGAGCCGAGCGGAGTGCTCGCTCAGCCGGAGCCAGTGCCTGAAACGACGGAAGACGTTGCTCACGTTCCTGCAACTTTTGAGTTTTCTGAGGCGCTGGTCGAGAGCGATCTCCAGCACGAGATCGAGGAGCCTTCCGGGGAGTTTGAAGAGTCGGACGAGTTTGAAGAAGAGGAATCGGAAGCACCGATCGACGCTCACGCAGACCACGATGAGACGTCCGCCGAGCACGAGCATCCCCATGCGTCCGGGGACGAGGAGCATCCGAACGCTTCTGCCAGCCACAACGTAGACCCACTTCCGCCCAGCAGCTTCCGCCTGAAGGACCTCTTTGGTGGCCGCAAGAAGGAAGAGGAAGAGCCGCCTGCTCCGGCACCGGTGCCCCGAACTGTTCCTGCTGTCTCCGCCTATTCGCCGGGCGAGGGGCTGGTCGAAGAAGAGGTTATCGAAGAGGAAGAGTACGAGTTCACTCCGCTCAAGGCGCACCACGGCGACGAGCACGATCTCGAAGAGATGGAAGAAGAGACGCTGCAGCAGCAGATTCGCTCGGGAGCATTGGGCGAGATGCTGCAGGAAGCGCACTTGGACCATCGCATCCTGATCGAGTCTGACGATGATGATGACGAAACCGAGGCCGCTCCTGGGGCAGCCCGTGTTGCTGCTCCCGGAACTGGTGGCCGTGAGGGCCGTGGGGATCGTGGCCGCGGACGCGGCGATCGCGGGGGACGTGGTCGCAACGAAGGTCGCGGTGAGGGCCGTGGCGACGGTCGCTCCGAAATTCGTTCTGAGGGACGCAGTGAAGGCCGAAGCGAGGGCAGAAGTGATGGTCGTCGCGGTGGTTCCGGTATGTCTCGCCGCACCGCGCAGACCTCCGATCTGCCGATCATCAGCGACTTGCTCAAGCCGGGTCAGGAAATCCTGGTTCAGATTGCCAAGGAACCAATTGCCAAGAAGGGCGCGCGCATTACCAGCCACATCGCGCTTCCGGGCCGGTTCCTGGTATTCATGCCGACGGTCAGCCATGTTGGAGTGAGCCGCAAGATTGCCTCGGATGAAGAGCGTCAGCGGCTGAAGCGCATCCTGGTCAGCGAAAAAGGTGAGGCGTCGGGCGGATTCATCGTCCGCACCGCTGCGGAAGGAGCCACGGAAGAAGAGCTCCGCGCTGACCTTCGCTTCCTGATCAATCTGTGGAACGACATCAAGCAGCGCGCCGACAGTTCCAAGCCGCCTGCGCTCATCTATCACGATCTCAACCTGATCGAGCGCATCCTGCGCGACCAGGTCAGCGACAACTTCTCGCATATCTGGGTTGATTCTGAAGCCGATTACGAACGTATTGTCCGCTTCCTGAACCGCTTCTCGCCCGAGCTTGTTCGCCGCGTGAAGCTCTATACCAAGGAAGTGCCGCTGTTCGAGCACTTCGGTATTCAGGAAGAAATCTCCAAGGCGCTGCGGTCGAAGGTCTGGCTCAAGTCTGGCGGATCCATCGTCATCAACCAGACGGAAGCGCTCGTGGCGATCGATATCAACACTGGCAAGTACGTCGGCAAGACGGCGCGTCTTGAGGACACAATCCTCAAGACGAACCTCGACTCGATCCCGGAAATTGTTCGCCAGATTCGCCTGCGCGATCTCGGCGGCATCATCGTCATCGACTTTATCGACATGGACGAGCGCAAGAATCGGACCCGCGTAATGGCTGCTCTGGAAGAGGCTCTCAAGCAGGATCGCGCGCCAACCAAGGTGCTTCAGTTCAACGACTTTGGCCTGGTCGCAATCACCCGCAAGCGCGTCAAGCAGTCGCTCGAGCGCACTCTCTCCGTTCCGTGCCCGGTCTGCCAGGCAACCGGTATGGTGAAGTCGGCTGCGACCGTGGCGAACGAAATCTACGTTGAGATGCGGAAGATGCGCAAGCACTTCGATCAGACGGACGTGATGGTCCGTGTGAACCCGGAGACTGCCAAGGCGCTCAAGTCCAACAACGCCAAGTGGCTCACCGAACTCGAAGACCTGACAGGCAAGAACGTGCTGGTGAAGAGCGATCCGACCCTGCACCCGGAGCAGTTCGACATCCAGGGATAGACCGATTTATCTATAACCGAAACAACAAGGGCCGGGACAATTGTCCTGGCCCTTGTTGTTTGCACGGAAAGCACGAAGCTGTGGCCAGACAACTTTTCATGGAAATCCGTGTCTAACTTGTTACGGGGGTGTTACTAGAAAGCTATGCTTTCCCCCCTCGTGAGCACGACACACTTCCCCAACCGAGGTTTCTCCCATGCTCGATAGTTTTGTTGTGCCCATGCTGCGCCGGGCCACTTTCACTGTCCTTCCAACACTGCTGATTGTCGGTATGAGCGCTCTGCCTTCCGCAAAAGCGCAATCGATACAAAGCAAATCCGATTCCGATGCTTCTGTAGTCGCGGATACTCCATCCACTCCATCTTTCGACAACTTCTCGAGCTCCGCCGACGCGCTCAGCGCAGCCAAGGATGATCTTGTCGCTCCCTCTGCTGCTGGACAGGACTCCGACCGTTATGGCCGCCGGCATGATGACAGGTGGAGCAAGATCGCGATCGAAGCCGGTGGCGGTGTCAATGCGCCGACCAGCGATTCCTCCAGCTACATCACCTGGGGCGGCAACCTCACCGTAGGTGGCGGATATGCGATCAATCCTCACTTCAGCTTGCTTGCCGAATACCAGTTCATCGATGACAAGCTACCCGGTCGTATCATCTCCGAGGCTGGCGCGAACGGTGGTCATGCTCACATCTGGTCGCTTACTGTTTCGCCGGTTGTTTACTTGTTTCCAAAGCGGAAGAACGATGTGTACGTAACAGGCGGCGGCGGCTTCTACCGTAAGGTCACCAGCTTTACCGATCCGCAGGAGGCCGAGTATTGCGACTACTACTACTGCGGCATCACGACTGTAGATACAGTGGTGGGCCACTTCTCCAGTAATCAAAGTGGTTGGAATGTGGGTGCCGGGTTCACGCGCAAGTTGAGTGATGGCCGGACGAGGATATTTGCCGAAGCGCGCTATCTGTCCATCGATACGCCTGCGGTCACGACTGAGCCCAACGGCCTTGGTACCACCACGGTCGCCGCAGGAACGAAGCTGGTTCCTGTGACTTTCGGTATTCGCTTCTAACGATCGCGGGTTTCACCCAGGACGGTTTACCCAGCGTGGTAGGCCGTCCTTTTCTTTTTGCTTAGAGCAGGCCTGTCGCCTTGAGCCGGATCCATCCACCGAGCACTACGCCCACCGGGGCGGAGGCAACCAGCAGAAGCGAATACCAGATCGGCTGGCGTCCGCGCTGTTGCACGGCGCTCAGCGCTCCGATCAACAGGACGATCAGGGCCAGAGCCAGCGTTTGAATGAGGGGGTTGCTATCCGCAATCCAGGCTGTTACGTAGCCGCCAATCAGCGCTGCTACGAAGGAAAATCCCACATTGAAGATGATGTATCCGCCGGTCAGCCGGCGTTGATTGTCAGACCACGATGGCACGAGCTTGCGCGCGACTGCTGATGCAAGGCCGATCAGGAGCGCCATCACCGCGAAGCCCGCGGCAAGCGAAAGAAATGTCCGCAGGATGAGCGCCATTACCGGCCTCCGGCGATCTCGGCCAGAAAGGCCCGCGCCAGCCGCGGCTCACCCGGATCGGCCTCGCCATGAATCGAGCAGAGATCGAGGAACTGATCGCAGAGCTTGTCCTGCTCTTCGGATTGCGCGAGGATCGCCTGCAGAGCGAAGGCTAACTCACGCAACTTGGCAGCCTCGGGCCATGCCGCATCGTCCGCATCACCGGAGAGATGTGCAAGGTCCGAGAACAGCCCCCTGCGCCCCGCGGCACATTCTTGCAGGCAAGCCAGCAGCTCCTCGCGGAAGACCTGAATCAGCGGCTGGAGTTGCGACTTCGTAGACTCGCGCTCCGGCGGCTCTGGCTGGGCGTGTTCAGCTTCGTACTGCTCAGGCTCGTAATATTCGGGTTCGCGCTCATCGTGCCATGTCATACGTGTGCTACTTCTCCGCTTTCATCGCGGCTTCTACTTCCTCCGCGGTGTGCGGCAGATCGGCAATGAGATCGATGAGCTTTCCATCCTGGCCAACGACGAAGACATCTTCAATGCGCACGCCGATCTTCTCGCCTGGAATGTAGACGCCGGGCTCGATGGTGAAGACCATGCCCGGTTTCAGCACCGCAGGATACCCCGAGGGATCGTGGACATTGATACCGACCATGTGGCCCAGGCCATGGATCCAGTAATCGCTCAACGGCTCGCCATGGAGACCCTTGCCGTGGGAATTGATGTAGTTCCACGCCGCCGTATCGAGCGAATTGGGATCACGATGGTCGCGGTCGTTGATGGTGGATTTGCCCGCGACGAAGGCCGCAATCGCCGCCCGCTGCGCGCCGAGCACTACGTCGTAAATCTCGCGCTGCCGTGCAGTGAAGTGGCCATTGACTGGGACAGTGCGCGTGATGTCCGAGGCATACATGCTGTATTCGCCAGCGGCGTCCACGACCATGATGTCGCCGTCGGCCAGCGTGGCGGAATTGTCGGAGTAGTGCAGCGTCGTGGAGTTGATTCCGGTGCCGACAATCGACGCATAGGAGGGACGCTCGCAACCGTTCTCCATCATCGAGGCAATCATCTTGCCGGCGATGGTGCGTTCCGTTACGCCGGGCCTGGCGCTGCGCATCATTACGCGTTGTGCGGCAATCGATGCATCGGCCGCCTTCTTGAGCAGCGCTAACTCGCCTGCGTCCTTGACCACTCGCAGCTCGGTGGTGAGCGTGGTCACATCATGCGGAGCCGGGCCGGATCCCGCGCCTAGCGTTGTCATCGTCCAGGTGGAAAGAGCCTTGGCTTGAGGGGCATCCGGCTGCATCCACAAATCGTAAGCAAGCCTGCGGTCCGCATTGATCAGCGTGTTGAGCTGCACCGGCAACTCTGTCATCGGCAGCACTTCGTCCACGCCCGCCAGCTTCGGGGCGTTCGGTGTGGCCGCGTCCAGCTTGATGCCGGTGTACTTTTCCATGCGCAGGTTGCGCGTCGGCAAGAACAGAACTTCGCGGTACTTCCGCGCTGTGCCGGCATCGGCCACAATCATCAACGCCGCGCCTGGCTCGTTCCATCCCGTCAGATAGTAGAAATCCTCATCCTGCCGATACGGCGCAAAATCCAATACGGGCTCCTCTGCGGCAAAGAGGATGGCGGCTCCGCCCTGCAGTTTCTGCGCCAGCGCAACGCGGCGCCCGTGGTATGCAGCGGCGGGCTGTTTTTCCAATGCGGAGGCGAGGGACGCGCCCGCGAGAAAGACCAATACGAGGAGCAAACTGGAACAGAAAATGCGGCGCATGCAGCAAACCTCGGCGAAGGAATACGGCGGCGACGGAGGGTTACGGGGATGCTCTCCATCTTTGGTCGGTAGACAACCGCTACGTGTATTCCTTATCTTCGCAGAGTTCCGCAAAATTCTCATTTCAGACTTCCTGCGCAGAAGGATCCCTTGTATCGAGCCACCATCATCCCGGTAAGCTGGGCGCGACTCTTCGGCATCCGAATGGCGATGGCCGTGCTTTGCGCCGCTGCTCCGTTGCTTTCTTACGCCCAATCTTCAGAAGAAGAGATTGGCATCATCGTGACCAGCACTGAAGCGCAGGCGCGCCAAGTTTTGAAACAGCTTCGCGCGGGTATGGATTTTGGCGTCATCGCAAAGGAGTATTCCACCGATTCAACGGCGGATGAAGGCGGATACATGGGCCGTTTGAATCCGCAACAATTGCGCGCAGACTTGAGCCAGGGCCTCAATGGTCTGAAGGCGGGTCAGTTTTCCGGAGTTGTACCGACGGCTCACGGGTACGCGGTCCTCACGGTCTTTGCCCAGGCGCCACACCGTCCCGACCTTGGAAAGGCGCGGATCCAGCAACTGGCGGCCTCCAAGGCGGTACGCCAGAGTGTGGTCGTCTCCGGCAATGGCGAAGCGAAGAGCGTCTTCGACGAGTTCCCCAAGCCGGCAGGCTGGGACCATACACTCGCTGGCCCCTGCGAAATCCGCAGGAAATCTATGCCCGATGCAATCCAGAAGATGAATCAGCTGCTTGCTGAAGCTGTCGCGCAGCCGCCAGGAGAAGTGCCCCCCCGCAACCTGCTCGAAGGCTACACAGCATTGGCTGAGTTGCTGGCATATCGCGGTGAAATGGAGCCGTCGATCGATGCATGGAAGAAGGCCTATACGATCGCCGAATCAAATTTTCCGGCGTCCATTCCGTATCTGCAGGAGACTATCGGAGTCAGTTATCTCCATCTTTCTGAGATGGAAAACGGAGTCTTCCGCAACAACGGGGACATTGATATCTTTCCTCCCGTTGACCCGCATCTTCACTTTGAGAAGCGGGAACATTCCAAGGAGGCGATTCAGTATTTCGATCAATACCTGGCGCAAAAGCCAGACGATTACGAGGTCCGATGGCTCCTCAATCTTGCCTATGTCACGCTTGGCCAGTATCCCGCGGGAGTCCCTGCAAAATACCTCATTCCTGCAAGCGCATTCACCTCGGGTAAGCCTCATAACGACGGGATCGGAAGGTTCACCGACGTTGCCCCGCAGGCTGGTCTGAATGCCTTCAAGAGCTCTGGAGGAATCATCGTCGATGATTTTGATAACGACGGACTGCTCGACATCGTAGCGTCCAGCAACGACATGTGCGAACAGCTGCAACTCTTCCACAACAATGGGGATGGCACCTTCACCGAGCGCAGCGCGGAGGCTGGACTTACTGGACAACTTGGCGGCCTCAATCTTGTTGAGGCTGACTATAACAATGACGGTTGCATGGATCTACTGATTCTACGCGGTGGTTGGGAGTTCCCGATGCGCCGGTCGCTGCTGAAGAACAACTGCGACGGCACCTTCACGGATGTGACGGATCAGAGTGGGCTGGGCGCAACAGTTAGCGAATCGCAAACGGCAGTGTGGGCTGATATCGATAACGATGGATTCGTCGATCTGTTTATCGCCAATGAAAAGACGCCCAATCAGCTATTTCGCAATCGGGGTGACGGCACGTTTGAAGATATCTCACACGCCGCTGGGATCGATCATGCCTCTTTCGCCAAGGGCGTAGTTGCAGCAGACTACGACAAGGATGGCTACGTTGATTTCTATGTTTCCAATATCAGCGACGCCAATCTTCTCTTTCATAACAATCACAACAACACCTTTACCGATGTCGCAAGGCAAGCGGGAGTGCAAGCGCCGCTGTTGAGCTTTGCCGCGTGGTTCTTCGACTACGACAACGATGGCTGGCCCGACATCTTTGTTACGGACTACTTCAGTTCCGTGGATGAGGTGATGCGCAGCGCGACGGGGCTTCCATTCACCATGGAGACACCCAAGCTCTACAGAAACAAGCATGACGGAACATTTGAAGATGTAACGGCGAAAGTGGGGCTGGACAAGGTCTATCAGCCAATGGGAGCCAACTTCGGCGATATTGACAACGACGGCTATCTTGATATGTATCTCGGCATGGGTGATCCGTCGTTTGTGTCGATGATGCCTCATATCCTATTGCGCAATGAAGAGGGTAAGCACTTTGCAGACGTAACTGCAGATTCAGGTTTGGGTGAGATCCACAAAGGTCATGGCATCGCCTTTGCGGATCTCGAACGCAACGGCCACGAAGATATCGTCGCCAATATGGCGGGAGCCGTGCCGTCTGAAAAACACTCACTGCGTCTGTTTCTTAACCCAGGGAACGCAAATGATTGGATCACTCTTCGCCTGTCGGGCGTCAAGAGCAATCGTGCCGCGATCGGCGCTGAGATTGAAGTGCGTGTCGAGAATGATGGTAGCAAGACAAGATCAATCTTCAGAACTGTTGGTGCTACCAGTTCCTTCGGTGGCAATCCGATGGAGCAGCATATTGGTCTGGGCCATAACGCGCGCATTGTCAGTATCAAAATCTGGTGGCCGGCAACAGGAACAACGCAGGAGTTCACTTCGGTCAAGAAGAATCAAATGCTCAGCATCCGCGAGTTCGCCAAGGACTATGCCGTTCTCGATCAGAAGACGTTTCGCATTAAGGAGGGTAAGAGCATTGCCGCACGCTAGACGATTCGCCTCTCGTTACCACGTGCCTATCCATGTCTTGTTGGTCTGCGTTCTCGCACTGATAATTGCCTCTTTCGCTCGAGCTGAGAACCACATCAAAGAGACAAAGCACGCGGCAACGGGGATCGTGCTGAGAGTGAATGCAAATCGTCATACGGTCGATGTATCCTGCGACGACATCCCCGGCTACATGAGTGCGATGGCCATGTCATTCAAGCTCCGTAATCAGGATGCAGCCGCAAGCCTTGCGGTTGGTGCGAAGATAGCGTTCAATATCAGCGAGCATGGCAAGACACTCTACGCGGAAGATATTCATGCGGCACCCGCAGCAGTCTTTGAGCCGGAGCCCATGAATGCCTCGGGCCTCGGAGCGTTGCACAAGGCGCTCAATCCGTCGATCGCGAAGGCAGCAGTGAAGGTTGGCCAGCCGGTGCCGGATTTTACTCTCACCGACCAATCAGGCAATGAAGTCAGTCTCTCGCAATTCCAGGGCAAAGTAGTGGCGCTTACGTTCGGATATTCACGATGCCCAAACCCAAACTACTGCTTTCGTCTCTCAAATAATCTCGCTCACGTGCAGTCTGCGCTACGCAGCCGCGCGGGGCGCGATCTCGTCCTGCTCACCATCGCGATTGATCCCGATAACGATAAGGGCGAGGCGCTGGCAAGGTATGCGGAGAGCTTTCACGCCGATCCAAACGTGTGGCATTTCCTCAGTGGCCCACTGCCGCGGATCAAAGAGGTTTCCGCGCTATTCGGCATGGACTTCTGGAGCAATGAGGGGCTGCTCACGCACTCCATGCACACGGTGATTCTCAATCGTAGGGGTGAGATCGCCGCGAACCTAGAAGGGAATCAGTTCACCAGCCGTCAGCTCACCGACTTGGTGCGCAGCACGATGGATAAGCCCTGACCTCGGTCGAGCAAAGACAGAGCCTTCGAAAGAGCATCCGCTACTACTTGGATTTCCTCAGAAGTGAGGCGGTTGAAAAACGGCAGAGCCAATGTGCGCTGCGCAATTATTTCTGTCACCGGAAGATAGACGTCCTTCGTACTCGGATGGTTCGCATAGGCCGGCTGCAGATGGATGGGCGCAAAGTAACGAGCGCATCCGATGCCTTGCTCCTGCAGAGACGCGAGGATGCGGTCGCGTGAGCCGTCAGGATGATCGTTCGAAATCCGGATAACATAGACGAACCAGCTGATGGTCCGGTCGGGCAACAGCAGCGGCGGACGCTGAATCGAACTGAGTGGAGTAAGCACGGCATCATAGTTTGTAGCCACCGCGCTGCGACGTTCGAGTATCTCTTGCAGCCGGTCAAGCTGTGCCGTACCCAGTGCGCAAGCCATCTCAGACAGCCGGTAGTTGTAACCGAGTTCAGCATGCTGCAGCCAATCGCCGGAAGGATATCGACCCTGGTTGCGCAAGGCACGCATGCGGCTTGCCATTTGATGGTCGCGGCATAGGATTGCACCGCCTTCGCCAGTCGTGATCTGTTTGTTGGGATAGAAAGCAAATGTAGAAATGTCTCCGAATCCACCGACCAGCTTGCCCTTGTACGTAGCGCCAATAGCCTCGCACGCATCTTCCACGATGGCGATGGAGTGTCGACGTGCTAGAGCCAGAAGCGCATCCATCTCTGCCGGAATGCCAAACGTATGAACAACAATCATCGCGCGTGTGCGTGGCGTGACAGCGGCCTCAACACGTGCAGGATCTAGGTTCAGAGACAATGGATCGATGTCCACGAAAACCGGCGTAGCACCTACGTATAGCACCGCATTGGCGACGGCAATGAAGGTGAAAGAGGGAACGATCACCTCGTCCCCTGGACCTATACCCAGGGCGCACATAGCCAGGTGCAGTGCTGCTGTGCCGGAACTGACAGCGATTGCATGCGGCACTTCGTGCATCTGTGCAAGGCGGTCTTCGAACTCCTCCAGTCGCGGGCCGATGCTCAGAGTATTGGTGCGCAAGACCTCTGTAACCGCGGCTATTTCCACTTCCGTAATATCTGGCGAAGAGAGTGGGATGTACTGGCTCATTCTGTTTCGCCGACCTCGCGCAGCGGCACAGGCGCCTTGATCAATAAGCCTTCGAGTGAAGTCTCAACGAGGACCTTCACGATCCTCTTTGCTGCCTCGCCATCGCCATATGGATTGTTCATGCCGGCCAGGCTGGCACGGAACTCAGGCGTGAGTGCCTGCTGTGTCATGCGCAGGATAGAGCCGGTCTCTGCGTCCGCATCGAGCACATTAGGGGGCCGCTCGCGGCCTTGCTGGCGCATACCGACATTGACGGTTGGCAGGGCATGCGAGGCCGTCTCCATAATGCCACTCGAAGAGTTACCAACCAACACGTCAACGCAACGCAGCAAGCTCCAGTAAACGACAGCTTCAAGATTGATAAAGATATAAGCATCCTTGCGAGCTGTAACGAATGCCTGCGCGCGTTCAATCAGGTTGCGGCTGCCTGCATCCGAGTTCGGATACACAAAGAGAATCTGCCCTTCAATCCGTTGCAAAGCAGCGAAGAGTGCGTCCGCCTCATCGGTTGTGTCTGAATGGATGGTGACTGGATGAAGGGCGACGAGAATCGCAGGATGCATGAGCCTGATGCCAAGCCGGTCCTGCAATGAGTCTCGGTCGAGCAGCACACTGCGCTGAAGATGATCGAGCGACGGAGCGCCTGCGTGATGGACCCGCCAAGGCTCCTCGCCCATGGAGATGACGCGCTGACGCGCTGTGGCCGTCGACGTAAAGTGAATATGCGCCAGCTTGGTGAGAGCATTCCGCACAGCATCGTCAATTGCGCCCTGGCTTACCTCGCCGCCCTCGATATGCGCGATGGGAATACGCAGCGCGAGCGCCACCGATGCGGGCGACAACATTTCGTAGCGATCGGCGATGAGGAGAAGAATATCCGGTCGCCACGCACTCAGCGCGTCCGCTAGACCGAGCGTGGCAAGCCCAATCGTTTTGGCCATCCCTGTATCGCTGTCGGAACTCAGCAGGCATTCGATACGCGAGAGAATCCTGAAACCATCTCGCTCGATCTCACGAACCGTATGGCCAAACTCCGGCGAAAGATGCGGACCCATGACGATGATGCCAAGATCAACGTCAGGGTGCTGCGCCAGCTCCATCAGGGGCCAATAGAGGTGGCTGTAGTCAGCGCGTGAGCTGGTGACGACTGCGATCCGGCGCTTCACGATTGTGATGCTCCCGCTGTGGATTGTTCTGTGAGCGCAAGGATCGTTGCACTCGGTTGATAGTCAGGTACGAGCGATTGCAATCCATCGAGTGCAGCACTCAGATGACGTTGTGCAACTGCTTTCCAGAGTTCTTTCAATCGATGGTCAAGGCTTGAGTCAAACGGCTCCTTGACGATGTACGAGTATCCATCCTTGTGTATCGCGACTGCATCTTCCTCGGCAGAACACAGTAACTCTTGAAGCTTTTCGCAGGGATACAATCCATCCGTGCTCGCCGTCACATCTGAAGTCGAACCACAAGCCTCCGCAAGGAAGGTAGCCAGCGAAACAATGCTGTGCATCTGTCCAATTGCTGGGATCAACACAGAAGATGAACGCACAGCATAAGTGGCAATCAGCAGCAGGTCCACTGCTTCCTCCAGTGTAAGAAAGTATCGTGCCGCCTCAGGATGACGAATGGAGAGCGGTTCGCCCATAGCGATTTGCCGGAGGAAAGTTTCCGCTACGCTGCCTTCCGTGCCTAGCACGTTTGTCAGCCTGACGACTACGCCTGCAGCAGCAAGCGTGATATGCTCCGCGATCTGCTTGGTTGCGCCCAACACGCTCGTGGGCGCGACGGCCTTGTCGGTCGAGAGCAGAATCGTTTGCGCCCCATATCGTTGACCTGCAGCGACGAGCGCTTGTGTGGCAAACACGTTGGTTGCGATTGCAGCAAACGGATTCGTCTCGAGGAGCGGGACATGCTTGTGAGCCGCAGCGTGAAACACGAGGTCGACCTTTCTGGTCGCGAATACTTCGTCCAGAAGTGACTCGTCTGCAACGTTACCCAGCACCACGTCAGGCGTGGTCGCGGCGTGTGCCGCAGTGAGCTCATTCTGCAGCCGGTAGACAGCTTGCTCGGAGGAGTCCAGCAGCACCAGCCGGCGAGCTCCCAACGCCGTAAGGCGAAGACTCAGAGCTTTGCCAATCGATCCGCCCGCTCCGGTAACGAGAATGGAGCGACCGAGCAGGGTCTCAAGCGCGCCCTCCTCTGGCATCGCGATGCGCGGCCTGCGCAGGAACGGATACCAGTTGATCGCTGTTACGTCCGGTGCCTTTGGGAAGTGCGAAATCACGCTTCAGTATAGTCGTTTGACTAGCGCTCTGGCGTGAGCCAACGAGGGAAGAGTGCGCTTATCGCAGGAGTGTCTGCCGATGTTCGCGATACCAACGCGCACTGAAGAATTACCGATTTGCATGATGCGGTGAGGTATGGCGATTTGAGACACTAAGAGGTGCTGGGATTTGGAGTTGATCTCATCTCCTGCCCGAAAGATCCGAAATGTTGACTCGACGATATCGACTCCCGCTCGCCGCCGCAGTTCTCGGCATCTCGCTGCAGTATAGTTCTGCTGCCGCCGGCCCAGATGCTCAGGCTGTCCGGCTCAATAACAATGGCGTTGCGCTGATGAATCAGCAGCAGACTGAGCGTGCCGAGGCAGCTTTTGCGGAAGCATCCCGTCGCGACCCCGCCATGGCAGAAGCAGCGCTGAACGACGGCATCGCGCTGCTCTACATGCAGAAGCTCACCGAAGCTGAAGCCTCGTTGAAGCGTGCTGTTACGCTCAAGCCCGCTGACCCGCGTGGATGGTACAACCTTGGCCTGGTGCAACGCGCGGCCAACAACGTCACGGAAGCGCTGGCCAGTTTTCGCCGTGCTTCGGAGCTCGATCCCACCGACGTTGACTCGCTTTACTTCGAAGGCGTATGTCTGCAGGAGGAGAAACAGTTCGAGCCGGCCATGGCTGTGTTTAAGCGCGCCATTGCAATCGATTCACAACATGCTTCTTCGGAGTTTGCACTGGCTCGCGCCCTGCAGCGATCTGGTCACGCCGACGAAGCCAAGGTGCACTTTCAGCGGTTCCAACATCTCACCGGTGCCAAGGTTTCCTTTCCGATTGGACTGAGCTATGGTGACCAGGGGCGCTATTCAACGGCCGTTCCGGTATCCGCCCCACTGCTGCCACGGCCCGCAATCATTCCGATTCACTTCTCTTTGCAGTCCCTGACCGGCCAGTCAAGTGCCACGCCGGTTGCCTCGAGCGGCGGCGTATGCGTGATGGATGTAGATGGCGATGGGCTGAACGATCTGGTGCTGATGCAATCGGGCGACGCAGCCATTCGGATATTGCGCAATCAGGCTAGTGGGCGCTTCCAGCCTTTGGATATCCAAGGCGCAGGCTTGGCGATTTCGGGGAAGGCTGTCTCGTGCGCGGTCGGCGATATTGATGGCGACGGCCTGCCAGACCTCATCATCGCTCTCGAAGATCGTCTCGAAGTCTTCCACAATCTCGGTCACGGCCACTTTGAAAACCGTACCAAGGCCTCTGGTATGGCAGCGCGCAATCACCCGAATGGCATCACTCTGATCGACTACGATCACGATGGCGACCTCGACCTTTTCCTCACTGGCTCACCGTTGCAGGCTGGCGGAAACGCCAATGTCCTCTGGCGCAACAATGGCGACGGCACGTTTACAGAATGGACGAACCAGGAAGGTCTGGGCGGTTCCGGCACAACGAATGCGGCTCTGCTTTCAGACGTCAACAACGACCGGGCTGTGGATCTTGTCGTAACCGGCGATGGCGGCTCTCCTTCTGTGTATATCAATCCGCGTGAAGGTAAATTCAACGAACAGTCGTTGGCGCCAGCAAGTGAATTGAAGGGCTCGTTGGGCGTAGCTGCGCTCGACTTCGACAAAGATGGCTGGATGGATCTGGTGGTTACGCAGGACGGAGCACCAGGGCTTTCGCTGTGGCGCAACAAGCAGGGCAACGGTTTCGAGCGTATTGCACTGCCCCTTTCCGATGCAACGCGTGCGTGGGGCGTAACGCCGATCGATGTGGACAACGATGGATGGATCGACCTCGCCATCATTGTTGAGACAAAGCGTGGCGCTGAAGTGCGTGTTCTACGCAATCTCGCGGATGGTCATTTCGCCGATGTAAGCAAGTCGCTTGGGCTCGATCGCGTCCCGCTCGTGAAGCCGCGAGCGCTGATCGCCATGGATATCGATGGCGACGGCGACAGTGATCTTCTTGTGACTTCGACAAGCGGTGATCCGGTTTGGCTGCGCAATGATGGCGGCAATCGCAATCACTCCGTGCGGCTCAAGCTGACCGGCTTTGCCGATAACAAGACAGCCATCGGAACCAAGGTGGAAGCACTCGCTGACGGCCTGCGACAAAAGTGGGAGATAGCCGGCGCGTCTGGCTACATGAGCCAGGGCCCGACGGAGATTCTCGTAGGGCTCGGCGACGCGGATGGCATTGACCTGCTGCGTCTGCTGTGGCCTACCGGCGTTCCTCAGGACGAGATCAATATCGCTCGTCAACCAGTCGTGACTTACCTGGAAGCAGACCGCCGCGGCAGCTCTTGCCCCGTCCTGTTCGCTTGGAACGGCTCAAAGTTCACACTCGTCACCGATACCATCGGCGCGGCTGTTGTTGGTCACTGGTTCACACCTTCACGGCGCAATATTCCTGATCCCGATGAATGGGTGAAGATCGACGGGTCTCAGCTTGCTTCAGCCAATGGACGACTCAGTCTGCGCTTCACCGAGCCGATGGAAGAGGTGAATTATGTCGACCAGTTACGCTTGCGTGCGGTTGACCATCCCGAAAGCACAGAGGTCTATCCCGATGAGCGCTTCCTCGATGAACCCCCCTTCGCATCAGGTAAGTTGATCGTTACGGGGGCAGCGCATTTGGCTTCGGGCGCATGGGATAGCGAAGGCCGGGATGTGCTCTCATCCCTCGCGCAGAAAGATCACATCTTTGTCAGCGACTTCGCCAAGCTGCCCTATGATGGCTTTGCCAACCAGCATTCGCTTACCCTTGACTTAGGCTCGTGGCAGCAGGGCAACCCGTTGCGGCTGCTGTTCACAGGATATGTTGAATACTTCAGTGCCACATCGCTCTACTCCGCATGGCAAGCGGGTATTTCGCCTGTCTCGCCTTATGTCGAAGCGCAACTTGCCGACGGTTCCTGGCAGCGCATCGACAAGGAAATGGGCTTTCCGGCAGGCCTCGAGCGCACGATCGTGGTGGACCTGACGGGGAAGGTTCCCGCCGGCTCGCGTCGCATCCGCATCGTCACGAACCTGCAGATTTACTGGGACCAGGTTCTGATCGACAACTCCCCTGTCAATGCATCCGTTGCCCACGAAACTGAGATTCCTCTGGCACGTGCTGGCCTTCGTTTCCATGGATATCCGCGGCAGATCGATGGCAAGAGCCCCGGCGACCTTGACTATCACTATGACGAAGTCAGTCTTACAGGGCCCTTTCAGCGTCAGCGCGGAAGCTACACGCGCTTCGGCGATGTAACTCCGCTGGTAAGTGGGATCGACAATCAGTTCGCCATCTTCGGTAGCGGTGAAGAGATAGCTGCGGACTTCGATGCGAGCGCATTGCCCCCGCTACCGCCGCACTGGAAGCGCGATTACTTCTTTTATGCCAACGGCTACGTGAAGGACATGGACTTCTACGATGCTTTGCCGTTCACCGTATCACAGTTGCCTTTTCATGGCATGAGCAAATATCCGTATCCGGCAAATGAAGCGTTCCCGGACGATAACAAATCGATCGAGTATCAACTGGATTGGAACGACCGCTTCGACAGCGGTAATCCTTCCCGCACCTTCCGCTTTGACTATCAACTGCGGCCGTCAACACCCAACGATCCAATGCCCGGTACGAGCCCGCATGAGTGAGTTAGTCCTTGCTTCGGCTACCGGGCAACTGGATCGTTTGCGAGCAGGCAGGGTCTCTGTTCTGGAATTGGCTGAAGCTCATATCGCCCAGATCGAACGCCTCAATCCATCGATCAACGCGCTCGTCGATTTCGATGCAGAGCGCGTCCGTGCTGAGGCTCGCAGACTTGATGCAGTAGCCGATGCCACGGGCGCATTGCATGGTCTTCCTGTCACGATCAAGTCCTCGATTGCAACAGCAGGCTATCGCTGCGAGATCGGCAGCACGATTCATCGCGGAAACATCCCGACGGAGGATGCAGTCGTCGTAGAGCGTCTTCGTGCTGCCGGGGCTTTGATTCTTGGCACAACCAATTGCCCCGAGTTTCTGATGGCCTACGAGACCGACAATCTCCTGCATGGCCGCACCTCGAATCCATGGAATCTAGACTACTCTCCCGGTGGTTCAAGCGGAGGTGAATCAGCTGCGATTGCTGTCTGCATGTCGGCCGCCGGACTTGGCAGTGACAGCGGCGGATCGGTGCGTCTACCGGCGCATTTCACAGGCATTTGCTCGCTGAAGCCAACGCCCGGCAGAGTGCCTGGCCGCGGCCATCTGCCACCCTGCGTTGGCCCATTCTCAGTGCTCGGCGCAATTGGTCCGATGGCTCGTACGATCGAAGATGTGACGTTGCTCTTCGAGGCTTTGTCAGGGCAAGACATCCATGATCCTAGCAGCGCTCCCACTGCGCTCCGCAAGCTATCGCTTGCCGATCTGCGCACTCAAACAATCGGTTATTTCGAAGACGACGGGCTCGTTCCAGTGACGGCTGAAACACGGCTGGCTGTTCAGTCTGCGGCGCAAGCGCTGCGGAATGCCGGCTTTCGAGTCGAACCATTTCGTCCTCGCACGCTTGAGCTCTTGCGCAGGCTTTGGTGGACCTTCTTTGTGCAGTGCGGCGCGATGTTTTATGAGCCCACCATTCGCGGTAAGCAAGATCAACTCAGTCCCATCTTCCGCGAGTTTCTCTCGTTCGCGGAGGCATCGGGTCCACTCAGTGCGACGCAGTTATTGCAGTCATGGGCCGAATTGGATCTACTGCGCAACAAGATGCTCGAAGAGATGGAGCGCTATCCGATCCTGCTGTGCCCCGTGGCCAGTATTCCTGCTTTTCGCCATGGCGAGCGAAGCTGGTCCATTGATGGCGAAAAGGTCGACTACCTCGACGTAGTGCGGCACACGCAATGGTTTAACGTGCTGGCCGCTCCGGCTGCCGTTGTGTCCGTAGGACGCTCGCCGGAAGGCTTGCCCATCGGCGTGCAGGTCGTCGCTCGTCCGTTTGAAGATGAAGCTGTGCTGGCTGTGGCGGGAATTCTTGACCAGGCTTTTGGATATCAGCCGCCACCGATGGCGGTGCAAGCTGCACGAGATCGAAGCTAGATCCCGATCGGGAACGGCTTCGGGCTGGATTCCTCCGGATTCGCGCCACTCTTCCAGCGCTCAAACCGGCCCTGCAGCAGGCTCATCAAACCGGTGTACCAGTAGCCCAGCACAAACAGCAGCAGAAAAGGCACAGTGAAGTAGTTGTGATTGATGAAGGTGTACACAATCGCCATCGCGAAGTAAGAGCCAATCGCCAGCTCGACCCACGGAGTCCACAACAGGCGTTTGCGGTACTTGCCCGCCTTCGACTTCTCGCCCTTCTTCGCAACCGAGTACTTCGGCGTACGCGCAAAGGCGCTCTTGATGCCGAACAGAGCCTCCATCACCGCTTTGGTGTTGGTCACTGTCAATCCAATTCCCAGCGCCATCAGGATCGGGAGATAGAAGAATGTCTTCATCCACGACTTGGGGAAGAGTTCCCGCTGGCTCATCACATAAAACACTGCGATCGACAACGTGGAAGCCGTGAATAGCGGCACATCAATCAGCAGCATCTGAAACCAGCCCTGATAGAAGCGTACGATCATCGCCGGGAGTAGCAGCGCGGACATCAGCACCATCAGCGGATAGCTCAGGTTTGCCGTAAGGTGATACACGGCCTCGACCTTAATGCGTTTCGGTACATCGGACTTGAAGATGATCGGCAGCACCTTGATCGAGGTCTGGATGAGCCCTTTGGCCCAGCGCGCCTGCTGCGTCTTGAACGCGGTCATTTCGATGGGCAACTCAGCCGGACATTCGATCTCAGGCAGGTATTTGAACTTCCATCCCGCAATCTGCGACCGGTAGCTCAGGTCCGTGTCTTCGGTCAGCGTGTCGTGCTGCCAGCCGCCCGCATCCGAAATCGCCTCACGCCGCCACATGCCCGCAGTGCCATTGAAGTTGAAGAAGTCCCCGCTCCGCGCCCGCGCGCCATGCTCCAGCACAAAATGGCCGTCGAGCAGGATTGCCTCCACCTGCGTCAACAGGCTGTAGTCGCGATTCAGGTGCGTCCAGCGCGTTTGCACCATGCCGATCGCCGGATCGGTAAAGTGGTGGACGACCTTCATCAGCCAGTCCGGCGGTGGCACAAAGTCTGCGTCGAAGATCGCAATTAGATCACCCTTCGCCAGCTTCAGCCCGGCGTCGAGAGCCCCGGCCTTGAATCCATGCCGGTTTTCGCGATGGATGTAAACGATCGGATTGCCCAGCGCCGCGTACCGCTCCACCATCGCTGCGGCTACCTGCTGCGTCTCATCGGTCGAGTCGTCGAGCAGCTGAATCTCCAGCTTGTCCTTCGGGTACTGCATGGCGCAGACAGCTTCCAGCAGGCGGTCGATGACAAATTGCTCGTTATAAATGGGCAGCTGCACCGTAATGCGCGGCAATTCGTCAAAGTATCCCAGCGGCTCCGGCTTGTAATCCTTCTTATGCTTGAAGTAGAGGTAAACAAGCTGGTAGCGGTGAACACCGTAGATGGCCAGGATGATCATGACCGTGAAGTAGGGAATCAGCAGCCACCAATCGAAGGCGTTCCAACTGCCCTTACCCTTGAAAATGTCGTCGCTGAACTGGGTGCGGACGAAGTGGCGCCAGCCGTTTTGCGGTACCAGCAAGGCCAGTTGCACCGGAGTAATGAGGCGCGACAGCAGGCCGCCGACGAGATTCAGACTGTTGGTAATCGCTGCGATCAGAACAGACCTCCCGTCAACTTCCGTAAACCGCTACTCGATCATGATACGGCAATTTACTGCGCGTTGGCCTAAAGAGAACGCAACTGGAAGATCGTCAATAAGTTGCTGGGCGGCTCGACCCGAACACCGCTGATCACTCTGCCAAAGAATGCCTGGAAGTGCTTCTTGTCTCCAGTAATGAGATAGTCCGCCTTAGCCTGCACAGCTGCTGCGAGTACAGGACGATCTTTCTCTGGCAGAAGCAGGATTTCTGCGGTTGCTGCGTGCTCGGTGGGCAGGTCTGGAAGCACTAGAACGGTAACGTTCGTCATGTATCGGCGCAGGCGCTCAATCTGCGAAATCTGAAAAAGATTACGCTGCACCTCGGCCATCACATAGATCGAAGTCACCAGCCTCACTCCTTCCAGTTGCCAGATGCGTTGAATCTCTGCATTTTCCTTCCATGCGGCAGAAATCAGGATGTTGGCGTCCAGAAAGAGTACCGCCTGCGAAATCTCTGTCACTCAGGCCACCGGATGTGATCGACGGTGTCAGGATCAATGCCCATCGCCTTCACATCTTTGCGCGCTTCGAGATAGCCTTCCTTGCTCATCACGTTGTTCAGGAAGAATTCAGCGAGCCGTTCCGGAGTATAGGTCTCAACGTCAACAGGTGACGTTACAGCTGGCCGCATCAGAATGCCGCCGTCGTGCTCGGAGATGAGCATCCTGCTCCCTTCATCCAGCTTGTAGCGCTTTCGCAGCTTTGCCGGAATCACGACTGTCCCACGTTTCCCGAGTAATACAGTCTGCATCTCAGTATCTCCGATATTCAGAATAACGGAGATACTGCGCTTTGTCATGAAGCTGATTCAGTTGTCTGAGTCCGGTTGCATTTGTCGAGGACAACAGAGTACCGTTCTGCGTATCAGAGGTCACCGCATGTCCACGCTCACCGCTTCGTCCATCGTTGCCGCATCCGGTGGAAGCTTTCTGCTCGAAAGCCGCCAGCCGGAGGAGATTTTCACTCCGGAAGACCTGAGCCAGGAGCAGCGCCAGATCGCCGAGACCGCAGCCCGCTTCGCCCGGGAACAGCTTCTCCCGGCCGTGGCCCAGATCGAAGCAAAGGAACCCGGCGTCATGCGGAATCTGCTGCGCGAGGCCGCCGATCTCGGTTTCGCCGCCGTCGATATTCCAGAGGAATACGGCGGCCTCGGCCTCGACAAGACGACCTCAGCGCTCGTGGCCGACCAGACCTCCGTCGTCGCCAGCTTCTCGACGGCGCTCGGTGCGCACGTCGGCATCGGTACTCTCCCGCTGGTCTGGTACGGCACCGAAGAGCAGAAAGAGCGCTACCTGCCCCGGCTGGCCACCATGGAGCTAGTCGCCGCATATGCCCTGTCTGAGAGCACTTCCGGCTCGGATGCCATGAATATTCGCACCCGCGCTGCGCTTTCGGAAGACGGAAAGCAGTACATCCTGAACGGCGAAAAAATGTGGATCACGAACGGTGGCTTCGCTGACCTCTTCACCATCTTCGCCAAAATCGATGGCGAGAAGTTCTCCGCATTCCTTGTCGAGCGCGGCACCCCGGGTTTCACCGTCGGTAACGAGGAGCACAAACTCGGCATTCGCGGCTCGTCCACCTGTCCGCTCGTCTTTGCTGACTGCCGGATTCCGGTCGAAAACCTGCTGGGCGAGGCAGGGAAAGGCCACCACATCGCCTTCAATATCCTCAATATAGGGCGGCTCAAGCTCGGCGTGGCCTGCATCGGCGGCGCCCGCCCGCGCTGGAGCAAGCCCTGCGCTACGCCAAGGAGAGAGTCGCATTCAACAAGCCGATCGCCGAGTTTGGCCTCATTCAGCGCAAACTCGCCGCCTGCGCCACGCGGCTCTACATCACCGAGACCATGTCCTACCGCACCTCCGGCATGATCGACGCTGCCCTCGCCGCGCTGGCGGAAAGCGGCTCTGTCTCCCCGCGCGAGACACAAAAGCGTATCGAGGAGTACGCCGTCGAGTGCTCGATGCTTAAAGTCTTCGGCTCCGAGATGCTCTCGCTGGTCTCCGACGAACTCGTCCAGATCATGGGTGGCTATGGCTATGTCGAAGACTACCCTGCCGAGCGCATCTACCGCGACGCTCGCATCAACCGCATCTTTGAAGGCACCAACGAGATCAACCGCCTCATCATCACCGGCTGGCTAATGAAGCGGGCCATGAGCCCGACAGGTACTTTGCCCCTGCTTCTAGCGATCAAGAAGTTGATGGATGAAATCACGCAGCCGCCCGAGTTCGGCGCGGAGGAAACCGGCGAACTCCTCGAACGCGAAGAAAAGCTTCTCGGCAATTTGCGGAAGATATTCCTGCTCGCCGCTGGAGTTTCCTCGCAGCGCTACATGGCCGCGCTGCAGGATCAGCAGGAGCTCATGGCTGATCTGGCGGACTGCATCACAGCTATCTATGCGCTGGAGTCCGGGCTGCTGCGCGCCCGCAAGCTGGCAAGATCCCGTCACTCGCTCGCTTCGGTAGCCGCCGCGATGACCAGCAGCTTCGCAGAAGAAGCTCTTGCCACCACCGAGCAGGCCGCCCGCCGCGTACTCACCGCATCCGCGGAGGGAGATACGCTCGGCATTCAATTGGCGATTCTGCGCCGATTCACGAGGAGCACCCCTGCTGACACCATCGCTCTGAACCGCACCATCGCCGGCCATTTTCTCAATTTGGGTCGTTACCGTCTTTAGACAATGACCCAATCGGATCATCCCTACCTACGCCAAAGTTCTTGACTTCGCCATCGCAGTGCACTAAAACCAATGCGTATCGGAGCAATTTCTTGCGCAGTTCGTCGCTTGCCTGCAGGCAGGCGGCGCACCACGCGATCAGGCTCAACAAGTGGCCATCCCCTCCGGGCTTGAGTTGCCCGGCTAACCGATTACGGCCAGGTGCGAACTCCTTGCCCAATACGCCCGTATCGAGGAATTTCATGATCTCCCTCCCCCCTGTCTCCCTCCCCTTGGTTATTTCTTCTGCCCTGTCTTCCACTCGTCGCAACGTCCGTAACGTCGCAGCCGCGTCGGCATTGGCCGCTCTGAGCTTATTCTGCGGTGCTTCTGCTTCAGCCCAGGCTGGCCGTGCCGGGCAGATATCGCAGCCGGTCAATGAAGCCCAGCGAGTCGTTCTCCCCGGAAACGTGCATCCCCAGGCCACGCGCGCCAACGATCGCGGCATCGTGCCGGCTTCCATGCCCGCCGAGCGCATGCTTCTCGTCCTGCGCCGTAGCCCGGAGCAGGAACTCGCCCTCCGCGCCCAGATCGAGTCGCTGCATGACAAGAATTCCCCGAACTTCCATAAGTGGCTCACTCCGGAGCAGTTCGGCGCCCAGTGGGGCGCGGCCGACTCGGACATCGCCGCTGTAACCTCATGGCTCCAGTCGCACGGTTTCACAGTCAAAGGACCCTCGACCGGCCGTACCGTCATCGAATTCTCCGGTACCGCAGGCCAGATCCAGTCCGCCTTCCATACCGAGATTCACAGTTACATGGTCAACGGCGAACTGCACCACGCCAATGCCTCAAACCCGCAGATTCCCGCGGCGCTGGCCCCGGTCGTTGCCGGCATCACTGCGCTGAATGACTTCCGTCCCAAGTCGATGTCGAAGAAAGGCAAGCTCGGCATCTACGACACGGTGACTCATACCGCGCGACCAGCCGTCAGCCCGAATCTCACATCCTCGGGCTCGTTCGGGAACTACCTTTACGTCGGTCCGGCTGACGCGGCAACAATTTATAACTCGCCCATCCCCTACCTGAACGCATCCGCCAGCGGGAAGACCATCGACGGAACCGGTGCCAAAATTGGGATCATCGGCGACTCCAACATCTCCATTGCGCAGGCCGCGAACTACCGCAAACTCTTCGGTCTGGCTCCGCACGATCCCTCCGGTACTCCCAAAGTTCCTACGGTGATCATTGACGGGGGCACCGATCCCGGCGAAAACGGGGACGCTGTCGAAGCCTACCTGGATGTGGAAGTTGCCAACGGAATCGCACCCGGCGCCAAGGTCTACTTCTACACCGCCGCCGATACCTCTCTGAACTACGGCCTCGATCTGGCCATTCTCCGCGCCGTCAACGACAATCTCGCTGACGTCCTCAACCTCAGCTTTGGCGAGTGCGAAGGCGGTTTGGGGCAGGTCCAGAATACGTACTACGAAGGTGTTTGGGAGCAGGCCGCGGCCCAAGGGCAGTCAGTCACCGTCTCCACAGGCGATAGCGGTTCGGCCGCGTGTGAAGATCCCAACAAACAGACTGTTGCCTTCAACGGTCTCCAGGTCAACGGCCTCGCCTCGACGCCTTTTAATATTGCCGTCGGCGGTACCGACTTTGCGGCACTCGTTGGCCCAGACGGTTCCGGCACGGACTTTACCAACTACGTCTCATTGAACAGCAATCCCGGCACCCTGGGTTCAGCGAAGAGCTACATCCCCGAAGTTCCCTGGAACAACACCTTCGCCAACTATCCGCCCGGTCCGATCTCCTCGACACAAACCGAGCCTGCACCTTACGACAACATTGTGGCTGCCGGCGGGGGCAAGAGCAACTGTGTCGTCGCGCACCTGGATGGCAACAATCTCATTTGCGAATCGGGCTATCCCAAGCCGTCCTGGCAATCGGGCGTGACCGCCAGCGACAGCGCCCGCGATCTTCCCGACGTATCCATGTTTGCCGCGAATGGGCTGTACGCCGCCTCGTGGGGCATCTGCACCGATCAGGACCAGGATAGCGCAGGGAATCCTATTCACGACTGCACACCCGGCTCCGACGGACTTCCCTCCAACGAGTTCTATATTTACGGCGTCGGCGGAACCTCGGCAGCCGCCCCGGCTTTCGCAGGTGTGCTTGCTCTCATCCGCCAATCCACAGGCGAACGGCAGGGCCAGGCCGACTACGCACTCTATAATCTCGCGTCGGCAGCACCCGGCGTCTATCACGATGTCACCACCGGCAATAACTCCGTGCCCTGTTCGCCGGGGACGACAGACTGTGTCAAGAACGCGGCTGGTTCCTACTACCTCACCGGGTATGACGCCAAAGCTGGCTACGATCTTGCCTCCGGTCTGGGGAGTGTCGATGTTTCAGCCCTAGTAACGAACTGGGCCAGCGCCGGCCTCGCCAGCACCACCACGGCTCTAACCGTAACCCCAACCTCCTTTGAACACGGCACCATCGCCCATGTCGACGCGACCGTGACCAGCGCCGGAGGAACACCGACCGGTGACATAGCTCTCACCTCTTCCGCCAATCCCCCGTCGGCTCCTTTGGCCAAGTCCATCGGAGTTTACCCCCTCGTTGCGGACGGCTCGACCGGCGAGTTGGATCTGAATTACCTGCCCGGCGGCAACTACAAGCTGACGGCCAGCTACGGCGGCTCGGACAAGTTCGCGCAAAGCGTCTCGCCGACTGCGACCATGAGCATTACTCCTGAACCGAGCATCGTCCTGGTCAGCACGACTGCCTACAACCCGATTACCGGAGCTGCTCCCACCGGGACCAGCCTGCCCTATGGCTACTACATCGGTTACGACGCCCAGCCCTACGGCCACAACTCTCCCAGCCCTTCTCAGCCGGATGGTATTCCTACGGGAACAGTGAAGTTCTCCGCGGGCAGTAACAGCCTCGGCACGGATCCGATTGGCTACAACGGAGTCGCAGAGTCCATCAACTACAACATCTCGCCCGGTAGTTACACTCTGACGGCTGCCTACTCCGGGGACAACAGCTTTCTTCCCCAGGTGGGAACGCTCCCGATCGTGATCTCCAAGGGTGTAACCAAGACCACACTCTCGGCCAGCGCCACCAAGTACACCGGTACGCCGATCGTTTTCACCGTCAACCTGACCACCATCAGCATCGCCGCTGCCCCCACCGGCACAGTCGCGTTGGTGGCCGACGGCGTCACCATCGCGACCGGCCCGCTGGTTGGGACGGCCGCTTCCAGCCCGAACCTGGCGTTTGGAACGGCTACCATCGCGACTTCCAACCTGCCGCCGGTCAATTCGCAAATCACAGCCGTATATCTCGGTGACGTGAACTACGCGAGTTCCACCTCGAACGCGGTTGCCGTCTCAGGCAAGCCAACCTTCAAGATGACCGACATCAGCGTGACGCTTACCGGCGAACATACGACGGCGGCCGCCGCTATTCCAGTGATTTCTGAGGGTGGCTACGCAGGCACCATCAACTTCACGTGTTCCCTCACCAGCACGACAACTGCAAAGGCCCCGCCGCTCTGCCTCATCACCCCGAGTTCGGAAGCGCTGGCAGCCGACGCTACCATTCACCCTCAAATTCTCCTGTTCGGTAAGGGCACCAAGATTCCCAAGGGTCTTACGGCAGGCGGCATGCACTCCAATGCTCTTGGTCTGGGAATAGGCATCGGCGCGGGAACAGCAGCGCTCGCATGCTGCTTCTTCTTCGGCATCCCGGCTCGCCGCCGCGGCTGGAAATCTGTTGTATCGGTCTTCCTGCTCCTGGTGGCCTTCAGTAGCTTCTCCGCCTGCAGCACCCAGGCAAAGCTGATCACCGCAGGCAAGTACACCTTCACTGTCCGAGGTACTGACTCCAAGGACTCTACCAATACCCAGACGTCTACGGTTCAGGTTGACGTCCTGTAAGCAGGCGCAGTCATCACAATGCGCAGAGGCCATCCCGTGAAGGGATGGCCTCTGCGCATTTGGTTTAACTTATCAGATTAGAACTGCGGTCCGAACTGGCTTCCCTTGACCCACAGCGATGGATCGATATCCGCAAAGATACTATCCCGCACTTCGATTGCCGTCAGTATCTCGTCGGTTTCAGGTGTCAGCGCGCCCGTCTGCTTGAACTCAAACCACGCCGCTTCCACTGCCTTGAACTGGTCGACATGCGTCATGATGCGAGCCTCAGCATAGTCCCTCGCCGGACCGGTCGTAATCAGGAACTGCCAGTCTGACGACTCCAGCAGCAAAAGCTCACGGCATAGCTGCTTCACAATGCGCGTTCCGGTAGGCGTTGCCCGCCAGGCTCCCTCGGTCGCGATATCCCGCGTCGAAGCCTCGGCAGGATAGATATGCGTCCAGCTCCAGCTCGTGTCAGGATTCAACCACACATGGTTGTTGCCGTTTTCGCCCCAGGAGCCTTCCTTCATGCCCAGATAGGCTGTCGGCGGATACTTATCCAGGTATTCACCGCAGCTGATCAGCTCTACCGGGCAATCTTCGCGCGCAATGTAGCGAGCCACATGCTCCAGCCACTCCGGACCCTCATGCCACCAGTGCCCGAACAGCTCGGCATCGAACGGCGAAACCAGAATCGGCGGATTTCCGGCATTGCCGAAATTTGGCCTCAGGGTTTCAACCACCACATTCGCAAAGTGCTCGGCATGGGCCTTGGTGCGCGCTGCCGCTCGCTTCGGATAGTAGGGCGTCTTCATCCCAAGGTCTGCCTTGGAGTGGGTCACCTGCCAGTAGCGGTGTCCACCGGGCCAGCGCTTTTTGTGAAAGTCGAGGTAAACCCCATCGCCCGGGTATCCCGTGTCCCCCGACCAAACCTGCAAACCAGTCCGTGGATCGCGCGGAAACACCATCGTGTGGTGCTCGATCGCGGTTGGACCGTCGACGATATAGGGTTTGTAAACCGTCTTGAGATATGCAGAAGACTCCAGCTCGAGTTCGGCACCCTCTGCTCCGTGCAGCAGGTCGTAGGGTGTGTAGCTTACCGACTCCTCGATCAGGTGAGTATCCGCAAAGAAGTAGCCAATCCCACCCTGATACATCGCTTCTTCCACGCCAATGCGCTCAAACGGATCCCACTTCTTATCCGAACCAGCGGGGATCACCGGCGTCTGCCACAAGCCCGCCGGCCGATAGCCGCACTCCGGAGCCCACATGCCGCGCGGGTGTTTGCCCAGGTGCTTTCGATGCGTAGCCGCGCCAGTCTTGATCTGCGCAACGATGCTTTCGTCCGTGCCCAGCAACGGGAAGTACCCGTGCGTAGCTGCGCAAGTGATGATCTCGATCATCCCCGCGTCATTGAACGGCTTGAAGCCCGCGATGATGTCGCCGCCCAGCGCGTTGAAATCGTCCAGCGCCTGTTGAAAGTACGCCTGCCACCACTGCGCCGTCTCCGCCAGGTGCTCTTCGCCCGTGGTCTTGAAGTGCTCTTCATCCACTATCGCTGCGGCAATCTTGCGATTCAGGTATTCCGGCAACTCCGCCTTGAAGACCGGATGCGCCAGCTGTTCCAGCAGGATCGGAGAAATGTTCAGATTCGCTTTGAGCGCGATCCCATCCGCTTGTAACCGGCCCAGCACTCGCAGCAGAGGGAGATACGTTTCTGTTGCCGCTTCTAAGAGCCACTCCAGGCCGTGTGGCCAGGTGCCGTGATTCACCACGTAGGGTAAGTGAGCATGCAACGTGAATGTCAAATAACCGGAAGGTTGACCTTTAGTCATTGGTACGCTCTGCTCCACACTGGCTTGGAAATATCATTGAAGATCCGGCCAAAACTCTGACCGGGAGAGGTTAGCGTGACGGATCACCTTCGCACATTTCCCCTGAAGGCGTCTATCCCGCCGGCGAATCGAGGGCGCATTCCATCGTCACCCGGCAGAAGTTGCTGCAAGTGTATCAGAGCCGGAGATTGACTTAAGGTCTGTCTTCGCCATGCGGGAATGTTTCTCACGCCCGGACCTTTGAGCACTATGAAGCAACTTAGCCCGGCAACATAGCGTCCAATGGGGAGGGTTGAGATGAATTGATTTCGCAATCAATCTCCACATCGGGGTTTTGCGCTACACTGGCAAAACCTCATCGGAGCAGAGATGACTGGCATTCAACGTCCAAAGGATTTGATACCCTCAGTCCTACTTCAGGTTTGTGAAAGGAGTTTTCTACATGGCAACTGACAATCAGCAGGCTTTCGGATGGTTCCTTGCAGGTTTGGGACTTGGCGCTTTGGTGGGTATCTTGTACGCCCCCAAGAGTGGACGCGAAACACGCGAAGACATCGTCGCCACCGCGAAGGATGGCACGGAATTTGTGAAGGTTCGCGCCCGCGAATACGTTGACCAGGCTGGCGTGCTCGTTGAGCGCGGCAAGGGTCAGGCAGCGGAATATGTGTCCAAGGGCAAGGAAGTCGTGGAGCGCGGTCGCGCCCAGTGGGAAGATTTTGTCGATCGCGGCAAGGGCTTCGTCAACGATCAGACCGTAAAGGTCGCAGCCGCTGTCGACGCCGGCAAGAATGCCTACGTCGAAACGACTGCTGCGCCAGGAGAAGGTCCGCTCTCATAAGGCAAGCGCGCTTTCAAGAGTTGGCCTGATCGACATCTCATAGAACCCGGTGCAGGGTGAGCAATACATTTGCCGCCCTGCACTTTACTCATGCACAGGAAACTTGCAGCAAAGCCCGTTTGAGCGAGATATCCATGGATACGAATACCCTTCTGATCATCTTTGTTGGTCTTACCGGCGCTGCAGTGATTCTGCAAGCCTGCGTTCTCTTCGCCATTTTTGTTTCGCTCCGTAAGACTGCGCAGTCGGTCACACAGGCCACTGAGGATTTGAAGGCCACCATTCTCCCTATGGCGCATTCCACGCGCGAACTCATCGAACGGATTACCCCGCAGGTCATCTCAGTCTCCCAGGGCCTCGCTGAACTTACGGAGCTGGTTCATCGCGAGAGCAAAGGCGTGCGAACTTCGGTTTCTGAAATCACGGAGCGCGTTAGCCGCCAGACAGCTCGTCTTGATTCCATGCTTACCACAGGCTTGAATGCAGTAGAAAAAGCAGGCACGCTCGTCGAAACAGCAATGGCCGGACCGATCCGTCAAGCCAACGGCATAGCCGCCGCCGCCCGGGCCATCGTGGACACCTACCTCTCTTACAAGCCGTCGCGAAAACCCGTGCTCGCCCGTCCGCAGGTGATTCCTGCTCCGGAGGTAGAGCTCTATCCGCAGGAAACCGGCACCGGCTCCGGCATTTAATTCGTACTCGGTCGCATCCTCGTTGCCGTCTAAGGTAATACTGTTGCACGAGGATCATGATGGCTTCACTCAACGCACGAATCAGCCTCTTCATCATTGCCACTCTTTTCAGCGCCTCTTGCCTGGTGGCACAGCCTACGCCCCAGCAATCTCTGCTGGTTCTCTCCAAGCACGATCACACCCTGTCGATCGTCGATCCGCTCACGCTGAGAGTTGTCGCCCGCGCGCCTGTTGGCCCCGATCCGCATGAGGTCGTAGCCTCGTCCGACGGCAAGACGGCTTACGTCTCCATTTACGGCGGCGGCGCCTATCATACGATTTCAGTCATCGATCTCGTCGCGCAGAAGGCTCTCCCGGACATCGATCTCGGCGTGCTCAACGCTCCCCACGGCCTGGACTTCCAGGCGGGCAAGCTCTGGTTCACCGCCGAAGGTGCCAAGGTGATCGGCGCCTACGATCCAGCCACCGGGAAGATCGATTGGGTCATGGGTACCGGCCAGAATCGAACCCACATGATCTTGGTCACGCCCGACGCGGCAAAGATCTACACCACCAATGTCAGCTCAGCGACGGTCTCCATCTGGGAAAAGAAGGCCCAGGTTATGCGTCCGCCGCCGCCCGGTCCTGGAGGCCCAAGCGGCCAGCCGGGGGATCCCCCGCCAGGCCCGCCACCACCGGGAATGGGAGGTCCGCCGCGCATGGAGTGGAATCAGACCGTCATTCCGGTGGGCCAGGGCGACGAAGGCTTCGACGTCTCGCCTGATGGTCACGAGCTTTGGACTGCCAATGCCCAGGACGGGACCATCTCCATTGTTAGTACCGATAGCAAGAAGGTCACCGCGACACTGCCCGCGAATGTCGCCAGCGCCAACCGGCTCAAATTTACCCCCGACGGCCGCTTCGTTCTCGTCAGCATGCTGGGCGCGGGCGATCTGGTCGTCATTGACGCCGCCACACATAAGGAACTGAAGCGCATCCCCATCGGCCACGGCGCCGCCGGTATCCTCATCCAGCCCGACGGCGCACGCGCCTTCATCGCCTGCACCCCGGACGACTACGTAGCCGTCCTCGATCTGAAATCCATGCGGATCACCGGCCACATCGATGCCGGCAGCAATCCGGACGGTCTCGCCTGGGCTGTTCAGAAATAGTTCAGTTGGATTGTTACAGGTGGCTAGAGAATCCAGCCGCCGCCGACTACTTCATCGCCGTCGTAGAAAACAGCGGAGTGCCCCGGCGTTACAGCACGCTGCGGTTCGTCGAAGGTGACCAGTACTGCGCCGTCTCCAGCTTCGCCGTCGGGCGCGATCCAGGCCGGAGCAGGGCTCTGGCTATGCCGGATCCGCGCCTGCACCCGCATCGGGGCGTCCAGCCCGGCAATGCTGATCCAGTTGTTCCGCCGCGTGCGGAACGAGCGTGTATTCAACTCGGACTCCGGCCCGACAGTGACCCGATTGCTGGCCGAGTCGATATTCAAGACATACAGCGGGTTCGGCGAAGTGACACCCAACCCCTTGCGCTGCCCGATCGTAAAGTTGTGAATCCCTTCATGCTTGCCCAGAGGCGCGCCGCTAGTAGTAACAAGCTCCCCGGCAGAGTCAGGCACAGCCTCGCCCTGCTCCTCCAGATAGTTCTGGATGAACTGCTTGTAATCGCCACCCGGAATAAAGCAAATCTCCTGCGAATCCGGCTTGTCGGCCAGCGCCAGCTTGCTGGCCCGCGCGATCTCACGTACCGCCGGCTTTTGCAGATGCCCCAGCGGAAAGAGCGTATGGGCCAGCTGATCCTGCGTCAGACCAAACAGAAACCAGGTCTGATCCTTCGCAAGATCCGCGGGCCGCTTCAGAATCCACCGCCCACGCGCCGGATCGTAGTCATTGCGCGCATAGTGGCCGGTGGCAATCCGCTCCGCGCCAATCTGCCGCGCCGTCAGCAAGAGCTGGTCGAACTTCAAATGGTTGTTGCACAGCGAGCAGGGAATCGGCGTCCGCCCGGCCAGGTACTCGTTTACGAATGGCCGCACCACATCCGCTTCAAACCGGTCCTGCTGATTCACCACGTAATACGGAATATCCAGAGTCTCAGCCACCCGCCGCGCGTCGTATACGTCGTCCAGCGAACAGCAACGCCCGGTCTTCGGACCCTCCGGCACGCCCGGCTTTCCAGCCAGCCGGTTTTGGTCCCAAAGCTGCAGCGTAAGCCCGATCACCTCAGCGCCTTCGGCGCGTAGCATCGCCGCGACAGTGGAAGAATCCACGCCGCCCGACATCGCTACCGCGATCGTTCCGGTTTCTACGTTTGCAGTTGCCATTGCTTAACCCAACGTCCCAGCGAGAACCGGCGAAAGTTCCCGCAGCCGGTTCACCGCCGCCGGAACAACTTCCAGCACGTAATCAATATCCTCGTCTGTTGCCGTCTTCATCAAGCTGAAGCGCAGGCTGGCCCGCGCCCGCGTCTTGTCCAGACCCATCGCCATCAGCACATGCGAAGGCTCGGTTGCCCCCGAGTGGCACGCTGACCCGCCGGAAACGGCGATCCCCTTCAGGTCCAGGGCAATCACCAGCGCCTCACCCTCCAGGTTCTCAAACCAGATATTGGAAGTGTTCGCTGCCCGCGATGTTCCTTCGCCATTCACGCCCGTGCCCGGAATCGCCGCCAACAAACCCTGCTCCAGGCGATCGCGCAACTGGGCTACGCGGTACATCGCGCCAGACTCCAGCCCATGCATGGCAATCTCGGCAGCCTTACCGAGTCCCACAATCGAAGGCACATTCTCCGTGCCTGCCCGGCGGCGGCGCTCATGGCTTCCACCGACAAACAGCGGGTCCAGCGGCGTACCCTTGCGCACGTACATCGCGCCAATGCCCTTCGGGGCGTACATCTTGTGCCCGCTGATCGAGAGCACATGACAGCCAATCTTGTTCACATCCATCGGCAGCTTGCCCGCGCCCTGGACCGCGTCAATGTGGAAGAAAACACCAGTCTGCGCAGCAATCCTGCCAATCTCCTCAACCGGCTGAACCACCCCAGTCTCGTTGTTCGCCAGCATCACGGAGATCAGCCGAGTCTCCGGCCGGATCGCCCGAAGAATGTCCATCGGATCGATCAAACCATTCGGCAGCGGATCGACCTTGGTCGTCGTGATACCGTCGCGAGCCAGCCGGTCGGCAGCTGCCAGCACCGCAGAGTGCTCGATCGAAGTCGTGATCAGGTGATCGCCCGGATGCAGCAATCCAAAGAGCGCCGTGTTGTCGCCCTCCGTGCCGCCCGAGGTAAACACCACCTCAGCCGCATGACAGCCAAAGAACCCAGCGAGAATTTCGCGAGCATGGTCCACCGCAGTCCGGGCTCGCTGGCCCTGCTGGTGGATCGAAGAGGCATTGCCGAAGTGCTCCATCCAGTAGGGACGCATCGCCTCCATCACTTCCGGTAGAAGTGGTGTGGTGGCATTGGCATCCATATAGACTCGGCGCATGGCAGATTTCTCCTTTCTACCATCATACGTAGAGATGCGTTCTGACGATACCGCCCAGGCGCAAGTGGTGATTTTTCAAAGCCAAAGGCGAGAAACCGCAGCTAAAAGGTGATTCGCCGCAATCCATGCACTGGCGGCGGCCCAACCCCTACTGCTAAAGTCATCTCGCGGCCCGGACTTCCGTTCGCCCGCTTTGGAGGATCTCCCATGCGTCTCTCGCCTCGCACCATCGCCTTTTTAGGCTGTTGTCTGCTCGCCGCACCATCCACCTTCGTCCACGCCCAGGCCGCCGAAAAGCCTACAGTCGGCACCCACGTCTCCCCGTCCAAGACCTATGACAAACTCCTCAGCGGCATCGAGCAGGAATTCGTAAGCGCCGCCGAAGCCATGCCCGAAGACAAGTTCAACTTCGCGCCTCCCGCCAGCGCAGGCGAATTCAAAGGAGTCCGCACCTTCGCCGCGCAGGTCAAGCACGTCGCCGGAGCCAACTACTACTTCTTCGGTGGAATGCCGGAAAAAGATGCCCAGGCCAAGGAAGAAGCCATCGAAAAGCTCACCAGCAAGGCTGACATCATCAAGGCCATCAAGGACTCCTTCGCCGTCGCGCATACTTACATGAACGGCATTACTGACGAGAATGTCTTCGTTCTCACCGCCAACGGCACCCGCGGCGGCATGGCCAGCATGGGCCTGACCCACGTGATGGATCACTACGGCCAGATGGTCGTCTACCTCCGCATGAACGGTATCGTCCCCCCGGCCAGCCGCGGCAGCATGTAATTTCTTCTCGCAAAAAAAATGGGCGCCAACCGGCGCCCATTTTGTAGCTGAGAGTTAGCTTACCGTTTTTCCAGCACGACATACGGCCTAGGATAAGCAGGCCCAATATACTCCGCACGTGGCCGAATCAGCCGGTTATCATCCAGTTGCTCGATCACATGCGCCGCCCACCCCGAGATGCGGCTCACCGCAAAAATCGGCGTAAACAGGTCCACATCGATTCCCAGCGTGGTGTACGTTGATGCCGAATAGAAGTCCACGTTCGCGTTCAGCTTCTTTTCCGCGTTGATGTAGAGCTCAATCGCTCGCGACCAGTCGTACCACTTCGTCACGCCGGAGTCTTTGGAGAGCTGCTCGCTCATTCGCCGCAGATGCGTAGCGCGCGGGTCTTCTGTCTTATACACGCGATGCCCAAAGCCGGAAACCTTCTTCTTCGCCGCCAACATCTCCCGCACGTACGCGACCGGATCAGCGCCAGCCTTGTCGATCGCAAACAGCATCCGCATCACGGCCTCATTCGCACCGCCATGCAGCGGCCCCTTCAGCGCGCCAATCGCCCCTGTCACCGCCGAATGAATATCCGACAGAGTCGCGGCGATCACCCGTGCCGCAAAAGTGGAAGCATTGAGCTCATGGTCCGCATGTAGGATCAGCGCTACATCCAGAGTCTTTGTTGCCGTTTCAGAAGGCTTCTCGCCATTCAGCATCCACAGGAAATTCGCAGCATGGCTCAGCGTCGGATCCGGCTCGACGACTTCCAGCCCTTTGCGCAGCCGGTCGTAGAGGGCCACAATCATTCCGACCTGCGAAGTCAGGCGGAAGGCCTTGCGGACATTTGCATCATGGAGATTGTCAGCCTCGTCCGCGTCATACATGCTCAGCGCAGAAACCGCCGTGCGCAGTACCTCCATCGGGGTTGCAGTCTTCGGAAAGCTCTTCAGCAGCGTGACGATCGCCGGATCGATCACTCGCGAAGCCGCTAGCTGCGCGCTGAACTCGGTCAGCGCCGAAGCCGTCGGCAGATGGCCGTTCCAAAGCAGATAGGTCGTTTCCTCAAAGGTCGAGTGCACGGCCAGCTCATGAATGTCGATGCCGCGATAGGAGAGAATCCCTGCCTCGCCATCAATCCAGCAAATCCCCGAGTTGGCAGCAACAATGCCTTCGAGTCCCTTCCCAGCAACTGCAGTGGCCATAATTCCAAATGCTCCCAATCAGGTTATGTGCGAAATACGGAAGAGACGGGCCGAATCGGGCAGGCCACGCAATCTCGAAACAACTCAGCAAAACTCTTTATAGCGCAGCGATTCCATGATTGTCACTTCCACTTAAGACACCACACCGGGGAAACCCCCGACTTGTCCCGCTTCACGAAACTATTCCCGCGCCCTCTGCGTTCTTCTGACGCTGGAGCCGTCCGGAAGGCCGCGTCCACTTGCCGCACCCTGAAAGACTCAAACAGCCTGCAACGTAAATGTTCCTCGCTGCGAGATCTTTTGAGTATGCTTGTACGCACTGGCATCTCAGCCGTCTATTTCAGGTAAGAGTCTGTCACGAAAGGTTTCCCTCATGAGCGAATTCGAAACTACTCCTTCTAGAACCGTCTCCGGTGCACTGATAGGCGTTGTGGCAGCCGCCTTGCTGCTTGCCGTCGGAGGCCTGGTCTGGACTTACGTCCTTTCTACTCACCTCACCCACCAGCAGGCCGAACTCGCAGCGGCCAACGACCGCAACATGAAGCTCCAGGCCGACCTGCGCGAAACAAACGCCCGCCTCAAGGTGACAACCGAAGAGCTGGGTCAGTCCCTCGGCCTCACGCAAAAGCAACTCGAGGCCAAGTCCCAGGACATTCTGCGTCGCGAAGAGGCTGACAGCAAACGCCTCGAATCCGCCCAGAAGGCTGCCAACCAACAAATCGCAAGTGTCTCCAGCGCCGTCACTGACGTAAAGACGGACGTCGGCGGCGTCAAAACGGACGTTGCCAAAACCCAAAGCGATCTAGCCACCGCCGTGAGCCAGCTTACGTCCATGCAGGGCGACATTAGCGGCCATTCCAGCCTCATCGCCCGCAATCACGATGAGCTCGAACTCCTGAAGCACAAAGGCGATCGGAACTACTACGAGTTCACCCTGAACAAGGGCGAAAAGAAGCCTGTCTCCACGGTCAGCCTTGAACTCAAGAAGTCAGATCCCAAAAAGAGCCGTTTCACTCTCAACGTATACGCCGACGATATCAAGGTCGAGAAGAAGGATCGCAACATCAACGAGCCGCTGCAGTTCTACACAGGCAAAGACCGCAACCTCTACGAGATCGTCGTGAACTCCATCGGTTCCAAGAACCAGATCACCGGCTATATCTCAACGCCAAAGGGTGCACCGGCACCACCCACCATCAACTAGCCGCAACAACGCCTGCTACCAGCCCAAGCACGACTACTGTTCCGTGATTGGGCTGGTTGGCAGCAGGACAAGATCCGGGTGGTATTTGAACTGCAGAGTGATGTTCAGATCCTTGTGAGCGGCCCACTCATCCTTGGTCACATGGAAGGCTGAAACCATCATCCCGTCCAGTACCTCATTCGGCTTCAACACCGTATCCCGATCCAGTGGCTTTCCATGCAGGCTAGCCAACTCCGGGTACACGAGGAAGATTCTTCCGTAGTCAGACGCGCCGGCCGCGATACTCACGTGCGGCCCGTCCGCCAGCGTCACATTCGTCATCATCTCTTTGAGCACTATCGGCGCATCGCTTTCGTTCCGGACCCGGATGTGCGAGAACACCAGCACCTGATCGAACTGCTCTGTCGGCATAACTACGCCGTTAGCGTCGTGTGGAGTGTTCAACTGATGCACCGAGTGCGTCCAGATCTGCGTCACCTCGCCGGCCGCCACCGGCGGCTTCCGTGACGACAGCAGAAATAGAGTGACAGCGACTGTAACAACCACCGCCGCCACAATCGCTGCCCAGAGAATGTAGCTGCTGCCCGAGGCATAATCTTCGCCGTGGGCGCTCGCATCGTCTTCGTGAATTTTGTCGTTCTTCAGTTGCAGCAGGCTCATAGCGGACTAATCTTACTCCGATTCGAGCAAATTAGCCTGAAAAATGCGGCAAAATCCCAACTGGTTTCACCGCGATTTCCCAATGCGGAACCGACTAAGGCCGCGGCCGCAAAGCCGCCAGAAATGCATCCGCCTCCAGCGTATTCAGCACATCTCCAGCCGTAAGCCAGGCTCGGCGCAGCTGCCGGATCCCGTACTTCATCTTGTCCAGGTCATGCGAGTTGTTGTGAGCATCCGTGTTAATCACAATTTTGCAACCAAGCTCTTTCGCCAGTCGTAGTTCCCGATCATTCAAGTCCAGCCGCGCCGGTGCGGCATTGTGCTCGACAGCCACTCCCAGCGTCGCCGCCCTCCGCAGCACTGCCGGCAGATCGATCGCAAATGGTTCCCGCCGCAGCAACATTCGTCCAGTGGGATGCCCGAGGATTCGCACGTAGGGATTCTCAATTGCCCGCAGCACCCGCTCCGTCATCTGCTCCTTCGGCTGATTGAACAGAGTGTGGACGCTGGCAATCACCACATCCATCTCCGCTAAAGTTTCATCGGAAAGGTCCAGCGCGCCATCGCCGAGAATGTCCACCTCAATTCCGGCAAAGACCCGAATCCGCCCCTCCATCTCGCGATCGACCTGCCGGATGCGCAGCACATGCTCCATCGCGCGCACATCGTCCAGCCCATTGGTCATCGAGAGGTTCTTTGAGTGGTCGGTGATGGCGATATATCCGTATCCGCGCTCCAGTGCGGCATCGGCCATCTCCCGAATCGAGTTCCGCCCGTCCGTGGCGTAGGTATGCATGTGGACATCGCCGCGAAGGTCGCCTTGCTCAATGAGCTTTGGCAAATGGCGCTTCGCCGCCGCCTCGATCTCGCCCAGATTCTCCCTCATCTCAGGCGGCATCCAGTCCATGCCCAGCGCCGCGTAGATTGACTCCTCGGTCTCAGCAGCCACCACCGAGCCCGCGGGCCCTTCCGGCCCATCCGCCAGCCGCGCCAGCGACCACTCGCTCAGCGTGTAGCCCATCCGCAGCGCCCGCTGCCTCAGGCTCACGTTGTGCATCTTCGACCCGGTAAAGTACTGTAGCGCGGCCCCATAGGATCCCGAAGGCAATAGCCTCACATCCACCTGAAGGCTATTCCCAAGATAGAAACTGACCTTGTTCTCGCCCTTCGCAATAATGTCGCGAATCCCCGGATAAGCCGCCGTATATGCCACGGCGGCCGCGGCTCTCTCAGGATTGGCCGGGTCGCATGCCGGGCCGGTTGCCAGCAGGTCCAGGTCGCCGGCGGTCTCCCGTCCGCGACGCAGCGACCCGGCCGGTGTTACCCGGTCGATGCCCTCAAACTCCAGCAGATACTGTATGACTCGCTCGGCAGATTCCTCCGCCTCATCAATCCGGAATCGCCCAGCACTTTTCCGAAAATCCTCGATCCCCTTACGCAGCTTTTCAATTTGCTTTTCGCCCATCCGCGGCAGGCCCGCAAGGCGTCCGGCATCGATAGCTTCAGCAAGTTGATCGATAGAAGATACTTTAGCTGTATCCCATAGCAGGGCAACCGTCTTCGGCCCCATCCCAGGCAGCTTAAGCAAATCCAGAATGGTGATCGAGTAGCGTCCCAGGAGTTCATCCCGCAGCGGCATCGATCCGGTAGCCACGGCCGCCTGGATATTGGTAGCCATGCCTTTGCCAATGCCTGGAACAGCTAGCAATCTCGCCGTCTCTGCAGCGGCAGCCGCAAGATCCACAGTGCTCTGCTCAACTGCATCGGACGCATTGCGATAGCTGCGAACGCGAAATGCGTCGCCGCCACTGATTTCCAATAAATCGGCCGTCTCCGACAGCAACCGCGCGAGTGTGGGATTGTCCATGGGCGTAAGCTCTCCGTGGACAGTATCTTCTAGTTCACCAGTTGGAAGCCAGAATCACCACGGCGCGGCATCATGCGCTACAAAGGCGGCCAAGTTCGCGGCCTAGAAGCACATGCAACAGAAGGTCGAGAGACCTTGCCAGATCAGACAGCCGGGTGGTTACGACCAGAGCGCAGAAATCCAAGGAACTCATCCCATTGCCCCATGGAGGGAGGATCTGCACCAGGCAAAATACCGGAATCAGGCAACACAAAGACATGCCCGATTCCGGCAGGCCCGATGGATGAACGATTGTAAAAGTTAAAGCAGATACGACTTAAGCAGCAACAGAAGTGGAAGCTGAAGCATCCTTCTGGCGGACAACTGTGTCGGCCTGAGGACCTTTCTGGCCGGTCACGATGTCAAATTCAACCTCGTCACCTTCCTTCAGCGACTTGTAACCATCTACCTGGATGGCCGAGTAATGAACGAAAACATCCGGACCATCTTCACGGCCTATAAAGCCAAACCCTTTGGCGTTGTTGAACCACTTGACTGTGCCTTTGTATTGAGCCACCGGAATTCATCCTTCCTTGTCTGCACTTGCGACGTCTGAGGAAGCCGCTAATTTGGAAGACGTAGAAAGTCGACGAAAAGTTGAACCCCTGCCGTGAGGATTTTCCACAGAATTTCGCATTCAGGCCGGGCCGGGGCGCATCTGTTCCGAAAAGAGCAGCATCCGGGCCCGTTTCGTGGCTATTGAGTCTACTTTTTCTTCTTCACTCCCAACTGCCGTGCATAGAGCAGGACCGTGGTCAGCGTCTTACCGTCGATGATTTTGCCCTTATCCACCATTTCCAGCAGCTCCGAAAGCCGCACCAGCCGGAAGTCGATATGCTCGTCCTCTTCAGGGTGCGCTTCGCCAGCAACCAGCCCCTCGGCCAGAAACACCTTCATCGCCTCGCCCAAAAATCCTGGGCTGGCGAAATACTCCACAAGCGGCGTCCACTGCTTTGCGGCGTAGCCGGTCTCCTCCGCCAATTCGCGCTTGGCTCCCTCGACCGGCGTCTCCCCGGCATCGAGCTTACCCGCCGGCAGTTCCCACAGATACTGCCCTGCGGCATGACGGTACTGCCGCTCAATGACAATCCAGGGGTCCTTCTTGTGCTTCTTGTGCTTGTCGTGATCCACCGCCAGAATCACCACCGAGCCGTTGTGCCGGATCACGTCCCGCTCCGACTCAGTCCCGTCCGGCTCAATCAGGTGATCGTGCATCACCCGAAACAGAGGTCCCTGGTACACCACCTTCGAATCCAGAATCTTCGCTGTCTTCGCCTCTGCAGGCTTCTTTTCGACCAGCTTCTTAGCCTTCGGAATAGGCTTTGTTTCAGTCGACGCTGGCTTGGCCGACGTAGCCGTGGCTTTGGCTGGCTTTGCGGCGGCTTTAGTTGCCTTGCCTGCTTGAGCTGCCTTTGGAGCCTTCGCGGCCTTCATCGGCTTTTCCGCAACGGCAGCCGTGGCCAACGTCTTCTCATCTGTCTTCTTGATCGACTTCATGCGTTTCTTCTCCAAATTCGAACTGTACATCACGATTCGATACCCGTTGCTCGCCATCCCTACGGTATCACTCAACCAATCCGTTCGAACGCCCGCTTCCGATCAGATGCGCTGCAGTTTCTTTGATAGGTCCATGACTCCCTGCATCTCATGGAGTCATCGGCGCATCCGTTACATTGCATCTGCATTGCAACACGTTAGACTTCAATGAGGACCGATCACGTTTGTCCGGTCCTGAAGTCATGAGCCATATCCCGGAGAAGGTCACTTGAACGCTGAATGTTTTCCAATCTCGGTCGTCCCCGGCCTCTCCCGGCTCTTCCTGGACTATTGCTCCTCGGACCCTGAAGAACACGCGCCAGTCGCATCCTGGTTTGGCGCCGCGCCGCGCGACCGCGCATGGCAGCAGTCAAGGCGCCAGCTCACGGTAGCGCATCGCGAGCAACTCATCCAGTTGCTCGCCAGCCAGAATCCGGAAGCGACCGATGCTCTCCAGGCCCTGCGCAACGGCGCTGGTGCGGTCGTCACCGGCCAGCAGGTCGGCATCCTCGGCGGTCCGCTCTTCACGCCGCACAAGGCAGCCACCGCTATCGCTCTCGCGCAGCAGGCCACCGCCTCTGGCAATCCGCACGTGCCGATTTTCTGGCTGGCCAGTGAAGATCATGATTTTGCCGAAGTCAACTACGTCACCTTCCCCAAGCGCAGAGAACTGACCAAGCTCACTTATGCATCCGTTCCGAATAACGCGGTCCCTGTAGGTAGCGTCGTTCTCGACAAGACGATTTTGCCCATCATCGACCAGGCGTGGGAACTCCTCGGCTATTCAGATGCGATGGAATGGCTGGCTGCTGCGTACAAACCCGGCCAGACACTCGCGCAGGCCTTTGGCGACTTCTACAGGAAAGTCTTCGCGAAACAAGGTCTTCTCGTGCTTGACGCCGCCGGTCGCGAAGCTCACTCGCTCGGTGCACCCGTCCTCCAGGCCGCCATCGAGCGCGCCGACGAACTCCATGCAGCACTCATCGCCCGCAACAAGGAACTCGCAGCCGCCGGCTACCATGCCCAGGTTGCTGTCGCCGAGCGAGGTAGTCTCCTTTTCCTGATCGACAAGGAAGCAGGCACCCGCAACGCGCTCAAGAGAACCGAAGCAAGCCCCTCCGAGCCGGATGGCCTCTGGCAGGCCGGTCGCGACAAGTACACGACCGCCGAGCTCCTGGCCATCCTCGCCGCCGAGCCGGAACGGATCTCGCCATCGGCGCTCCTCCGCCCAATCTTTCAAGATCAGATCCTACCCACCTCCGCATACATAGGCGGACCGGCAGAAGTCGCCTACTTCGCCCAGTCCGCTGTTCTGTATGAGCGCATCCTCGGCCGCTTCACCCCAGTCCTGCCGCGTCTCTCGGCCACACTCGTCGAGCCGGCAATTGCCGAACTTCTCGACCGCCATGAGCTCACCTTCGAAACCATCCTCGCCAGTACCGAAGAATCACTATCCCAGCGTCTCGCCGCCCGCGCTATGCCCGTTGCGGGAAAACAGCGCCTCGCCTCCGCCGGTAACGCCCTCGACGCTGAGCTCACCGCGCTTACGGACTACATGACCTCCGTCGACGAAGGCCTTGGCCGCTCCGCTCAGGTCTCCGCCAGCAAGATGCGCTATCAGATGAACCGCTTGCGCCGCATGGCCGCCAATTTCGAACTCCAGAAAGAAGCCTCCCTCGGACGCCACGCCCAGGCCATCGCCAATTCGATCCATCCGCACGCCAATTTGCAAGAACGCGAGGTCGGTGCAGGCTATTACCTCGCTCGCTACGGCTCAGCACTGATCGAAAAGCTAGTCGTCGAAGCAGGCGACGGCTGTCCGGGCCACAAGCTCATTCGGCTATAATTCGCCGGTCTGAAAGCTATGCTTTTGCTTCAACTCCCAGCCGTCACGATCCATCATCCCCGGAGGCTACGCGTGAGATTTCGTCTGCCGTTGTCTGTTGTGTTCCTGGCTGTTACTACCCTCTCCGCCCGAGCTCAGACAACTTTGCAAGCAGGCTGTACCGAAACCTCTGCGACCAATGCCTTCTTGGGCATCACCACGCTCCGCCTATGGCCGGGCGACGCCCCTGAAGCCAAGGGGACAGCCTGCGACGATATCCCTACGCTCTCCGTCCTGCAGCCCCAGCCCGGCCGCGCCAACGGCTCCGCCGTCATCGTCATGCCCGGCGGCGCCTACATGGGGCTGGCCTCCATTCTCGAGGGCAGGGAAGTGGCCGACTGGTTCGCCTCCCATGGCTTTACCGCCTTCGTTCTCCGCTACCGCTTGGGCAAGAAATACCTGCTTCCAATCCCGCTCGTCGACGCCCGCCGCGCCGTGCAGCTTGTCCGCGCCCGGGCTCGTGACTATCACATCGCTCCCAACCGCATCACCATCATCGGCTTTTCCGCTGGCGGCAACCTGGCCGGTCTCACCGGCACCCAGTTCCTCCCCGGCAGGCCCGATGCCGAAGACCCGATCGATCGCGTCTCCAGCCGACCCGACTATCTCGTCCTCGGCTATCCCTGGATCGGCGGCGTCTCCCCCGACACCTCACACCTGACCTACTGCAAACTCGTCGACATTATGGACAGATGCGACGACTTCCAGAAGAAGTTTTCACCCAATCTCTTCGTCACCAAGGAAACCCCGCCCACCTTCATCTACCACACCACCGACGATGCAACCGTCCCGGTGGAGCAAGCCCTAAGCTTCTACGAGGCCGAACTGAAGGCCGGCGTGAGCAGCGAAATCCACATCTTCGCCCACGGCCCCCACGGCAGCGGCCTGGGCTTAGGCGATCCATCCATGGATCAATGGCCCAATCTGCTCGAGACATGGCTCCGAGCCCAGGGCCAGCTAGCCACTGACGAAGCAGCCACCGGCTCTAAAAGCAAATAGTAGAAGTTACTACGGCAAGTCCCGGGCCTTAAAACCTGCACAATCAACACAAAATTGTGCTAACGTGCGGGGTGAGGGCCGTCCCTTGATCCCCCGCAAGACATATCGAACTTATCTCTATTTCCTCGCCGGCACCCTTACGCTGACTGCGATAGGCACCAGCTCCTGCCGCGATCATTCGTCCCCTGTGCCCATCTCCCAACCGATGGTGCATCCCGCCATTCAGCCCCTCGATCAGGCCGCACCAGAGTCGGAAGAAGAAAAATCCTGCCACAAGGCAGTCCAGGATTTCTACAACGCGTACTTTGACATGCTCGAAAGCAGCGATAAAGGGCAACAAGTCGATGCCGAGCAGGCCGTTCTTCGGCGGAAGCTGCCCGTTTTGGCACCGCAATTGAAGCAATTGCTCGACGAGGATCGTCAGGCCCAGGCCCATACTCCGGGCGATATCGTCGGTCTGGATTTCGATCCTTACCTCAATGCCCAGGATTGGGATGGCCGCTATCAGGTGACCAGCGCCACAGTCACATCCGGAATCTGCAAGGCCACTCTTTCAGGACGCGATGCTGGTAAGAGCCGTGACATGGTCATTCCCGAATTGAGACGCCAGGACAACCGTTGGGTATTCGTCAATTTTCACTATCCGGATGTCACCACGCCCGAGGACGAAAATCTGATCGACGAGCTTCAAGCCCTTCGCAAGCAGCGAGACAGCCAGAGAAGCAAAGGCGCCTATAAATGAGCGCCTTTGCACGAATCATGTGTGTCTGAATCGATGGCACTAAGGCTTGGCCTGAGGACCCTGAATCCAATCCGGTGAAGCGGAAGCTCGCTGATCCGTCCGCGACGCAACCACCTGCGCCGACAGCGTAGCTCCCGCAGAAATCTCCGCATCTCCGCCGCGAACAAAGAGCCCGCCTGGCACCACTACCGAAGCCAGAATCGCCCGCCCCTGGTGCGGCCGACCCTCCTTCGTCTCCTGCCCGACCAGCGGAAGCACTGTCCCGTCCAGAAGCGTAATCGAACTCACCGCAAAGCTCAGCGTTCCCGGCAACCCCATCCTCCCGGTGCCATCCACCTGCGTCACCTTCGCGATGACGGGAGTTCCTTTTGCCGCCAGCAGCTTTCCTCCCACCCGGATATCCTGCGCCAGAGCTACCGGAAGCCGGTCGCCAACCTCAAGCCCATGCGAACTCACCGCCGCGGTAAACTCCAGCGGCAACAGCGTCCCGGGCATTAGCGCCTGCGCACCACCATCGTTCGCTGGAAAATCCGTCACGAGAGTCCTAGGTTCAGCGGATCGGGAATTGGGGCCGCTGATCGTGAACGCCTCGTACAGCACCTGGCTCCGATTGTTATGCGGATCAAACGCAATCGCCTGCAGCGTTGCCGTCGAGGAAATCGTGATCGGCCCGTCATACCGCGCCGACGCCGTCGTAGGCGTCCACCCGTCCAGCGTGTAATAGATCGCCGTCGCGCGCGTACGATCCTTCAGCTTGACCGTCACTGGCGCAGCGTACGTGCCGCCTTTAACAGAAGCCTTCGGCGCGAAGATATAGCAGCATGTGCCTAGATTATTCTGGGCGTTTTGCACGGCGCGCTGATTATCCGCCATCGCCTGTTGATTGGCCTGCTGCGCGGCTTGCATCGCTTGCTGATTGGCCATCTGCGCCTGCTGAATAGCCATCTGGCTGGCATCCTGCGCTGTCAGCGGAAGGGCGGGTAGAAGTGCAGACGAGAGAACCAGGGAAGCAAGAAGTGATCGCATACTGAGCCTCGATTCTGAGACTTAATTATCCTCTCAGACGCGGAAAGCCGCGCGAATGTTTCGCGCGGCTGTCAAGACCCAAATAGTCAGCGATTAATTGAGGAACATCGTCCGGTAAAGCGTGTCCCGTTGCACGGGCTTGAACCCAGCATCGCGAATAATCCGCCGCAACTCTTCCTCGGTCGTGCAGTTACTCGTCCCCGCAGCTTTGACGACGTTCTCTTCCAGCATCACCGAGCCCACATCATTCCCGCCAAAGTGCAGCCCTAATTCCAGCACCTTCAGCCCCTGCGTAACCCAGCTTGCCTGAACATTTTCGATGTTATCCAGATACAACCGCGAGATAGCCAGCACCTTCAGATACTCAACAGAAGTAGCTTCCTCCCACCCGCGCCCACCAAGAGCCGTGTGGTTCGGCTGGAAGCTCCAGGGAATAAAGGCCGTAAATCCACCCGTTTCTTCCTGCAGCTTGCGCACCACTTCAAAGTGATTGATGCGCTGGTCGAAATTCTCCCCGACGCCAAACATCATCGTCGCCGTCGTCCGCATGCCAAGCTGATGTGCCGTCCGATGGACATCGACCCAATCCTGCGTCTTGCACTTCAACCGCGCAATCCGGTGCCGAACATCATCATCCAGAATCTCCGCGCCGCCGCCCGGAATCGAGTCCAGCCCTGCATCGCGTAGCCGCGCAATCGTATCCCGCAAACTCAGTTCGGAATACTCCGCAATCGCCAGAATCTCGCTCGCCGAAAGGCAGTGCAGCCAGATCTTTGGGAACCGCTGCTTTATCCCCGTAAACAGCCGCTCAAACCAATCAATCTTCAGGTCAGGATGAATCCCACCCTGCATCAGCACACCCGTCCCGCCCAGCTCCTCGGTCTCGGCAATCTTCTCGTAGATCTTCTCGAACTCGAGAATGTACCCCTCGTTCGCGCGAGGCCCCTTCAGCGGCCGGTAAAACGCGCAGAAGGTGCAGTACTCCGTGCAGAAGTTGGTGTAATTGATGTTGCGGTCAATGATATAGGTGACCACCCGCTCCGGATGCAGACGGCGGCGCACCGCGTCCGCCTCCATACCCAGGCCGATCAGATCGTCCGATTGAAAGTAGTCAAGAGCCTGCTCGCGAGTAATGGCCATGTCTCTATTGTAGTCACCAGCAGTGAATTTGCGCACCCGCCGCCAAAGTCGCTTTCACCTGCGGCTCATCCATTTGCTTTTCTTGTTGTCATTCCCGAAGGGAATCTGCTGTATCCGGCCACGCCAACGGTGAAGTTATTCCGGCTTCACCGGCGGCACAGGCTTCTGTTCCCCCACCGGATTCTTCTTCCCGTACGTGGAAACACCCATGCTCATTAGAAAGAAGCTGAATCCCTTGCGAATGGAAGTAGCAATGCTCATACGGCGATTCTATTCCTCGCTTACCTCTCGCAACTAAAAAGAAACATCCGCCGGCTCAGAGACCTTCAGCACGCTCTGATCATGCGTACGCTGTTTCCAGGCCGCGCGGATCGCCTCAACCTTGGCGTCGTTCTCCGCTGTGCGGGGATAGTCGATCACCAGCATCTTCGACCGGATCCGCTCCGGCTTCGTCTGGTGAACTCCCTGCCACTGCCCATATACGTCCACCACGCTCAGTCCAGAAGGGAAGCGAGGCGTCACCTCGGCATCCAGAAAATCCCGCCAGGCCGCCTCCGTAACACCCTTGGCACCGTCATCAATCGGTCCCAGCCCAAAGTAAAGCTTCGTATCCACCCAGCCTGAAGTCTGCGCTGGATGCGCCTTGTCTCCCTGCAGTGTAGCGCTAGCCGTTGTTTGCGAAGACGCCGTTTGTGACAACACCGTGCGGTAGCCAAGCCCAGCCACCAGGGCAAGCGTCAGCAGGATCGGGAAGAACTTTTTCAGTTGAGCCATACCACCATTCTCAACCAGCCCGCCGGAGCCTGTCGCCCAAAAAGCACAGGTTACTTGTTCAGCGTAGGCACCAGCGGCTTCTGCGCCAGATCGAAGCTCAGCGGCTCCTTCAGCAGATCAAGAGCTGCCGGCGGCAGCGGTTTGTCAGCGTTCGCCAGAAGCACGCTGACCTGCCACATCTCCGTCTCACTCAGCACTCCTTTATAGGCGGGCATTCCCGTCAATCGAATTCCGTTCGATACCTTCCAGTAGGTTTCGCCCGGTGGATCGTCGCTTACCCCGACTACTTCGCCATTGTGGTGCTTCTCCCAAAGCGGTGGAGCATCAGGAAACATATGTTTCCCCACTTCGGAGGGATGTCCTGACAGTCCGTGGCAGTAAGCGCACTGTGCACGGTAAATCCGCGCCCCACCGACAAACGTAGCCTCATTCGCCTCGGCCCCAATCGCTGCGGGTAGTTCACGATCGATCCGGGCATGCAGGGGCCCGCTCGTGATCGCCCGCTCCATGGGCAACGCCGCGTCCGCAACGGCCACGGGCGGATGGCCATAGGTCAGCCATAACCACGCGCCTACCGGCACCAGCAGCAACCCAATGACAATTCCTAAAATGATGCGGACCATGAAAGAAACCTCCGAAGAACCCATCATACGCAGTCATTCCTGAAGCCACGCTGAAGCCCCATCGAAATTACGCAAGAGTCTTCCCAAAATCTGCCGAATTCACTCCAGTACCACTTCAGCCAAAAAATGCCGCGCCTGAAAAGGATGACAGCCGCTAAAATTCTCTGGACAAATCCGTAACGATTTGGCGACATCGTCCACAACGCTCCAGAGGCTCTCAACACCGAATGAACTGCGGATCGATGCGTACTCTGGCCGTGTGAACCAACTGTCCAGCCGTTCGGAAAAGGAAAACTGCCGTGGCATCTCAACCGCCTCTCCAGAATGAAGTCATCGTCGAAGTCACAGTTCAGATCGATCGCCAGCCAGCTCCAGAGCCAAACTCCGGCCCGACCCCCGATCCTACCTCGCTCCCAGTCCCGCTGCCCGCTCCGCAACTCGCTCCGAAATTCGTCAAGCCCGAAAGCCACACCGTCCCGCTCGACAAGTACATCCAGCCCCACCTGCCGCCAGCCCCTCTCGAGGTCGACTGGACCATGGGCGTGACAGAATGGGGCGCCATGCTCAACGATAAGTACGGCGACTGCACCATCGCCGCAGCCGCACACGCCGTCCAGGTCTGGTCTCTCAATACCGGCGGAGAAGTTACCATCCCCGATGACCAGGTCCTCAGCTATTACCAGCTCTGGGACGGCTACAATCCCGAGGACCCCACCAGCGATAAGGGAAACGCCCCCATGACCGCTCTTCTCGCATGGCAGAACTCCGATCTCCTGGCCCACAAGCTGCTCGCCTTCGCCGACCTCGACTTCACCCAGCTGGATCAGGTTCGCCTCGCAGTCGCCCTCTTCGGCGGTGTCTACGCCGGCTTTAAGCTGCCCCAGACCGCCCGCCACCAGATCATCTGGGACGTCGATCCCACGGCAGGCGACCTCGCCAAGCCAAGCAGCTGGGGAGGTCACGCCGCTTACATCGTCAAATACGACCAGCGCAGCTTTACCTGCATCACGTGGGGAAAGCTCAAGACAATGACTCTGGATTTCTGGCAGCAATATGCCGACGAAGCGCATGCCCTCCTCAGTCCCGACTGGATCGCCGCAAAAGGAGCGCCCTCCGGTTTCGACCTCGACCAGCTCCAGGCCGATCTGGAACTCCTACATCACGGATAAGCGCCATCTCCCACACAATGAGAGGCCTCCGGATACCCAACGCTCCTCTCAGCCGTCCCATACACGTCCCTGTTTGTTTCCCGTTGGCCGACGGCTGCACGGGCTGACCCCTGAGGTGTTCTAATACGAAAGGGAACCCAGCCCAGCCTATGCATCGTCGTGCGGCGCGTTTCCTGATTGGTTCGGAGGTATTTCAGTCTTGACGTATTCGTTTTCCCGTTCTTTCCACCGCTCCGCGCTTCTGTTGGTCATGGGCGTCTCCGCAGTTCTCGGTTTGCATGCTCAGGAATCCAGCTCGCAGCCAGAGCCCCAGGCGACACAGCCCGCCGCGCAAACCCCCGCTCCGCAAACTGCCAACCAGGCTTCCCTCAGCGTCCAGGGCCGTATCCGCGCCCGCCGCGAACAGCGTCGCGCCGCCGCCATTCACGACGTCTACAGCCACCTCTACGAGGTCTATGTGGGAGGCGGCTATCTCCGCACCACCCCCGGCCCGGCCCTCCAAAAGCTCAATGAGTACTCCTGGAATGTCGGCGTGACCCGCTACTTCAACCAGAATCTGGGAGTGACGATTGATGGTCGCGGCGCCTATGGCACGGCGTTTACGCCGTTCAACCAGCCCTCCGCCGGTGCCATCACCAACCCCGCGATCAGCCAGTACGATGTCATGATCGGGCCCAACTACCGCTTCATCCTGCATCCGAAGTATTCCGTATCCGGCAGAGTGTTGGGTGGTATCGCCTACGGAAAGTTCTCCAACGACATTCGCCCCTTCACCCCGGCAGAAATAGGCCTCTACTCGGACGGCACAACCTACGCCCTGAGCGCCAGCGTCCCCGTGGAATACAACGTCAGCCCCTCTGTCGGTCTTCGGATCGCCCCCGAATACATGCTGACCGGGTTCGGTTCCACCACCCAGAATGGCCTCGGTTTCACCGCCGGCATTGTCGTCCGCTGGGGCAAGCAGTAGGCAAGCAATTCGCAGTAAGGAAAAGGCGTGGCCCCAAGCCACGCCTTTTTTCTTGTTCGTAAACTGAACGATTACTGCAGAATCGGAATTCCAGCAATCCGCTGCTGCCACTCCGCTGGTCCAGTATTGTGCACGCTCGTTCCCTTCGCATCCACAGCTACTGTCACCGGCATATCCACCACGTCGAATTCATAGATAGCCTCCATCCCCAGGTCCTCAAACGCCAGCAGCCGTGACCCGCGAATCGCCTTTGACACGAGATATGCCGCGCCACCGACCGCCATCAGGTACACCGCGCCAAACTCCTTGATTGCCTCAATGGCGACAGGTCCGCGTTCCGCCTTTCCCACCATCCCAAGAAGACCAGTCTCCGCCAGCATCTGTCGCGTAAACTTGTCCATCCGCGTAGCCGTCGTCGGCCCCGCAGGTCCAACTACCTCCTTGCGCACAGGATCCACCGGCCCAACGTAGTAGATAAACCGGTCTTTGAAGTCGACAGGCAGCTTCTCCCCGCGGCTCAGGATATCGGTCATCCGCTTATGCGCCGCATCCCGCCCGGTCAGCAGCTTACCCGTCAGCAGCAGCACCTCGCCCGGCTTCCACGAACCAGCCTCTTCCCGAGTCGTCGTGTCCAGATTCACATGCTTCGCGGTAGAAACGTCGTACGTCAGCTTCGGCCAATCCTTCAGCGAAGGCGGATCCAAAAACACCGGTCCAGACCCGTCCAGCACCAGGTGCGCATGCCGCGTCGCTGCGCAGTTCGGAATCATCGCCACCGGCAGATTCGCCGCGTGAGAAGGGTAGTCCACGACCTTCACATCCAGCACCGTAGTCAACCCGCCTAGCCCCTGCGCGCCAATCCCCAGCCGGTTCACCTTGTCATACAGCTCGACCCGCAGCTTCTCGGCCGTCGTAACCGGCCCCCGCGCGATCAATTCCTGAATGTCGATCGGGTCCATCAGGCTCTGCTTGGCCATCAGCATCGCCTTCTCTGCCGTCCCGCCAATCCCAATCCCCAGCATCCCCGGCGGACACCACCCGGCACCCATCGTAGGCACCGTCTTCAGTACCCACTCCACCACAGAGTCCGAAGGATTCAGCATCACAAACTTGCTCTTCGCCTCAGACCCGCCGCCCTTGGCCGCGACGGTGATGTCGCACTTGTCGCCCTTCACCAGCTCCACCTGCACCACCGAAGGCGTATTGTCCTTGGTATTCTTCCGCGCCCCCGCCGGATCGGCCAGAATCGATCCCCGCAGCTTGTTGTCGGGATCAAGATAAGCCCGCCGCACACCCTCATCGCACATGGCCTGCAGATCGAGTTCGGCCTCAAACCGAACATCCATCCCCAGCTTCACAAACACATTCACAATGCCCGTATCCTGGCAGATCGGCCGATGACCCTCAGCACACATCCGGCTATTGATCAGGATCTGCGCCATGGCATCCTTGGCCGCATGCGACTCTTCCTTCTCATAAGCAGCAGTCAGGCTGGTAATGTAATCCACCGGATGGTAGTAGCTGATGTACTGCAAAGCCCCAGCAACACTGGCAATAAAGTCTTCCTGCTTGATCACCGTCATCGCAACACTCCTCGTCAACTCCCTAGAGTAAAGGATGAGGGCCCTCATAGACTTCGTCATCGCAGTTCCCTTTGTCCCAGTCGACCTCGCACAAAGTATCCATCAGGATGGCAGTGCGGTCCGTGGTGAGGATAGCCATCCAGACTTCCGGAGCCACTGAGGGGTAACGTCTTGCTGCGAATTGAATCCACGCATCTCTGTAAATCAGCCACGCTCGTTCAGCCCTGCGAATCCCATCCGGCTGAACCGCTCCGTATTCCGTCTTCTTCGTTTCCGCCAGCGCCATGACTTTCCGGTAAGTCTCGTTGAGCTCGGTGTCCTCTGCTTTCGCACTGGATTGATCTTCCTCGTTGGGTAGACTCTTCTCGAAGCCTCTTACAGCATCGGAAAAACCATCGCGTAACCTCTGGGAAGCGTCAACCGCAAGCATGGCGCGCGCTCTGCCCGAGATGTTGATTTCCCCGCGCCCATGCGCATCTGCATAAGCCTCTTCCGCCCTTTGCACCTTTGCAAAGGCCGCTTGCTGTGGGATAGTCCAAGAAGAGACAAGGCTCCTCATCTCTTTGCGACGGCTCTGATTGGAAAGCTCAGCATCCAATTTGGCGCAGAAGCCTTCCATTAATCCGCTGGTAGCGTCATCGCAAAAACCAAAGTGGTCTGACATTTTGCCGGCTTGCATTCGCTCCAGATGCTCCAGGCGTCCTGAATATTCCCTTGGTGCCCATCCAGATTCGCAAGAGAACCGTATCGCCAGCGGAATACTCTGTTGAACACCCTCGCCATTGGCATAGAGAACTGCAAGCATCGCCGATCCGCCAAAAATACTTGCTGTGCTGTATCGAGGGCTAATCCCGGCTTCAACAGCCAGCCGTTCAGACCACGCACAGCGTCGTGCACCCTGAAAATCAACCGGAGATCCTATGCCGGAGTAGAGCCTGTAAGAGGCACACGTAGGCCAAACCTTTGGAGCAGCGGCTTTCCCAGCTTCAGCGGGAAGGGGAGTATGGGCATAGCGTTCACACGCGGCCTTCGTCTGCGGATCGGCATCTTCAAGTTGGGCAAGAGCCGGAACGGCGCATACGCACACCAGTACAACCGTCGCCCAAAACCTGATCATGCCAAGAAGCATAACTCAGAAATAAGTAGGGAACTAACTCGCCGACCGCACATCCGTATGCACAAAATCATCACCCTTAAACAGCAGCGGCTCCCGCTTCACCCGCGCCAGTGCATAACTGAAGCAATCCCCGAAATTCAATCCAGCCCGATGCCCGCTTCCCTTGCCATAATCCCGGTAAGCCTGCCGCGCGATCCGCGCCTGCTCCGCCGTCACCGGCTCAATAGCCATCTCCATATCCAGCAGCAATTCATCCAGCCTGGCGCTTTGCACCGGGTCGCGTAGACCGTCCACTACGATGGCCGTTTCAAGATAGGAAGCTGCCGAGATACTCAGATCCGCCGCACGGTCCATCACCTCTGACAGCGCAATCCAATTCGGCTCACGCTTGATAATAGCCACCATCGCCGATGAGTCCACAATCATTTCGGCAATCCCGTTACTTCGTCGTAAAGATCATTGATCAGGTCGTTTCCGCTTCGGCCATCCAGAAACAGCGGAGCAGTCTGTTCCGAATATTCCCTAAGGAGCTCCATACGGCTCTTCCTTTTCTCATCCGCATCCCGCTGAGTCATCTCTCGTTCAATCTCACTGCGGACGGCAAGAGTAACGGCAGTTGTTAGGCTGACGCCCTTCAATTCCGCCAACTCTCGAATCAAGCTGTCAGTCTCCGGATTTTTGATATTGAGGCTCATATAAATTCCACCTTTCTACCACAATACTCTACCATTCCACCATTTCCAGCCCGTGGAACCGCTCGACCGCTCATCTCCCCTCAAAAAACCAGAAATGGCCTAATCTAAAGGAATGAGCGACGCCATCCTCGACCCCGGCACACAAGCCGCTATCCCCGACGCCCCCCAAGACATCTACGACGTCCTGGTCATCGGCGCCGGACCCACCGGCCTCGCCTGCGCCATCGACGCACAGAGAGCCGGCTTCCGCGTTGTCCTCGTCGACAAAGGCTGCCTCTGCAACTCGCTCTTCCACTATCCCTCCCACATGACCTTCTTCACCACTCCGGAGTTGCTCGAAATCGGCGGCATCCCATTCCCAAGTCCTAATCCCAAGCCCAACCGCAATGAGGCCCTGCAGTATTACCGCCAGGTCGCCGCCTACTACAACCTCGAAGTTCGCCAATACCACCAAGTCGAGAAAGTCATCGGATCCGACGGCAACTTCCAGGTCCACACCAGGGACCGGTTTGACCGTATCGGCAGCCTCCGGAGCCGTAAGCTCATCGTTGCCACGGGATACTATGACCTGCCCAACTACCTCCGCATTCCCGGCGAAGACCTCTCCAAAGTTCACCACTATTACGACGATCCGCATCCCTATTCCGGTCTGGACGTTCTCGTCATCGGCGGCAAGAATTCCGCCGCCATCGCTGCCCTCGAACTCTGGCGCCACGGCGCCCGTGTAACCCTTGTCCACCGCGGCCCGGATGTCCACCGTCACGTAAAGTACTGGATCAAGCCCGACATCGAGAACCGCATCAAGAATGGAGAAATTACCGCCTACTTCGACTCCCAGGTCGCCGAAATTGGCATCGACACCGTCCGCCTCGAAACCCCCGACGGTGTCACAGTCCTCAAGAACGACTTTGTCTTCGCACTTATCGGCTACCACCCCGACTTCGAGTTCCTCGACAGCCTTGGCATCCAGTCCATCGGCCCCGACCGACTGCCCATCTGCGACCCGGTATCGCTCGAAAGCAACGTCCCCGGCATCTACCTCGCTGGAGTCATCGTCGCGGGCAATCGGACCAACGAGATATTCATCGAAAACGGCCGCTTCCATGGCCAGCTGATTGCGAAAGATTTAACCAGCAAGCAGAGAGCGGTACAATTTCTTGCATCCAAGTAGAGACTTGACCGACTGCACTAGAGCCAGGGGAGCGCTGTAATGAAACTACGAGCATGGCCGCGCACCATCCGCTCGCAGCTTCTCGGCGGTCTCGTGCTCCTCGAAGTCCTGTCGCTCATCCTGTTCGCCGCCTTATTGCTTGGCCGCCAGGAAGAAGAGGCTTACAAGCGCGCGCAGCAGCGGCTCACTCACCAGGCAAACTCCCTTTCACTTCAGGTCGAGGAAGCGCTGGCCGGACAGCGTCCCGATGCAATCGCCGTTACCACGCGCATGATGGGAGACGCCCCCAGCGTTGACACAGCTACCATCACCGACCCGCAGGGTCGCGTCCTGCATTTCAGCAAAACCGTTTCCAGTCTTCCGTCCCTTACTCCCGGCGAACTCGCACAAATCCAGCACATTCCCCGCGACCAGGCCATGTTCTTCTCCCTTGGCCTGAACGATTGGGAAGGCGTCAAAGGCATCTACGATCCACAGCACAAACTCTACGGTTACGCCTGGGTTCGCACCGACAAGGACTGGGACCGCAAGCAACTCATCGCCACACTCGAGTCCACCGCCATCTTCGCCGGCATCTGGATCGCCGCCTCTATCCTGCTCGCCTGGGTCCTTGCCCGCTCCATCACCCGCCCGCTCGCCATCCTCCATCGTGGCACCCGGGCACTGATGCTCGCCCCAGAGAACCACGAGCAATTCCCGCTGCCTGTCACGATCCACAACGAAATCGGTGATCTGATCGAAGCGTTCAATCGCATGGTCGCGTCCATCGACGAGCAGCGCGCCGGCCTCAGCGACACCCTGTCGTTGCTGGATTCCATGCTCGCCAACGCCCCCATCGGTCTCGCTTTCTTTGACCGCCGCTGCCGCTTCGTTCGCGTGAACCGCATCTTCGCGGACACCACCGGCGTGCCGCTGAGCCGCCACCTTGGCCGCACCCTGCCCGAGGTCCTCCTTAGCCCAGTTGCCCACCAGCTCGAAAAGACTATCGAATCTGTCTTTACCCACGACGAAGCGATGCGGGACCTCGAATTCAATGGCGCGTCGCTGATCGACGGTCGCCCCTGGACATGGATCGTTAGCGCCTACCCCATCCACACCACGCCAAACCAGGTCCGCTGGGTCGGCCTCATCGTCATGGATGCCAGCGACCGTAAACGCAGCGAAGAGGCGCTTCGCAAGACCGAAAAGCTCGCCGCCACTGGCAGGCTTGCCGCCTCCATCGCTCACGAAATCAACAATCCCCTCGAAGCCATCACCAACCTGCTCTACCTCCTCAGCAACTTCGCCGAAATCGGCCCCCAGGCCCGCACCTACGTCGAAATGGCCGAGCACGAGGTCCGCCGCATCTCCGAGATCACCCAGCAGACCCTGCGCTTCTACCGCCAGTCCACCCTGCCCGCCCGCGCCAACCTCGCCGAGCTCCTGGACTCTGTCCTCAGTCTCCATCGCGGGCGCATCCGCAATCTCAATATCAAGGTCGAGCGAAAGTATGATGCGAACATCGATCTCTACTGCTTCGCCGGGGAACTCCGTCAGGTCTTCGCCAACCTCATCGGCAACGCCATTGACGCCATGCCCAACGGCGGCAAACTTCTCGTCCGCGCCCGCCGCTCCCGCGACTGGAAAAACCCTGAACGCGTCGGTGTCCGCTTCCAGGTAGCTGACACCGGCTCCGGTATGCTGCCTGCGGTTCAGAAGCACATCTTCGAGCCCTTCTTCACCACCAAGGACGTTACCGGTACCGGCCTGGGGTTGTGGGTCAGCTCGGAGATCGTCGTCAAACACCGAGGTACAGTCCGCGTACGCAGCCACTCGGACACCCTCGGCGGCCCGTCCGGCACCATCTTCGAGCTCTTCTTTCCGGACGACACCGAACCCGCAAGCACACAGGAAAGCGATCAGCAGTCCACCCCAGCCACCGTCTAGGCACAGAAAGACCTTGCAGAAAAGGCCAGCTGTTTAGGATGTCTTGGTTCTTTTTGTTGTCATTCTCGAAGGGAATCCGCTTTTCACGGTTCGCGTCACAAACCTCTAAGGCAAAGGCAGCGCATCGACTATCGGCGGAAGCTCCCGCGTCAATCCACAACTCCCGCTTCGCCGCATCGGCTGGCCATGGGATTTGGTTACGTGCAGCCGATCCATCAGGATCACCCGTACCCGCTGTCCCTCGACAAACTCAGGCAAAACCCCAGGCGCCTTCCTGCGGTCCACAAAGAGCACCAGCGCCGCATCGTTGGGATTATTCAGACTCTGCCCGACACCTACCCCAAAGATCGCCGGATTTGCTTTCATCAGCGGCCCCGAGTTCCTCTGCTTCACTGTCAGCACCAAGGCCACGGAGGCAGGAGATGGCTGTCCCCCGCCAACCGCTCCAGACTCCGTTGCGCGAATCGACGTCGCCACCCCGCCAACCGAAGCTGGAATGGCCTGACTCGAGGCACTCAAACCCTGCGCAGGATACAGCCCCACCGCCGCCAGCCCGGGATGGTCCTTACTCGCCACCACTGCCGTCCGTAGCACTCCCAGTCCAGGTCCGGAAAGCGAGGGCGCCAGCACCTGCGCCTGTGGAAGAGCGGCTGCAGCTCGTTGCTTTTCCGCAGTACTCAGCGTTGCCAACCCGTCGTCTGAGGTCGAAACGCCGTCATAGCGAAGGCATGAGACAGGATGATCCGCCCCGCCAACAACGCTATAGCTGGTTGCTCCATTCACACCCGGCACCTGGCTGTCCAAAGCCGCCAAAACATCGCCGATCGGGCTGGCGATCGCATGCTCTACGCCATGCGCGTCGGTTCCACCAGCAAAGAACAGCCCCACCGGCTCAGCATTCGCAGAATCCACCACCAAAGCTCCCGAATCACCTGCATCGGTAAAGCTCGTTCCGCTCACCGCAATCTGGTTGGTGAAGGTCTTGCTCAGCGAATGCGCAGTCTCCGCGCAATCTGCGAAGTAGTCCACCACCACGTCTACGTTGACCGCCGAAACCGCCGCACAGGTCAGCCCGGTCGTCCGGCCGCTCTTCGCCACCATCATCCCCAGTGCCGCCGTCTCACCTTTGCCGCCCGTGGAAGAAACTCCGGGAGGAGCAGCAGCCAGCGTTCCATCCGGCTGCTTCGCTCCTAGCTCCAGAATGTTTCCTCGTGGATCAACCGCCCCTGGTGTCACCCGCGCAATCGCCGCATCCACATTCGTCGTTGTCGCGCTCAGAGCGGGATACCCAGTCAGCGTAGCCACCTGCGTGGTTCCCGGGCCAAATCCGAACGGCGTACAGCCGTTATCGATCAGCGCCGGCTGAATCACCGTTTCCCCCGTCAGCGACTGGTCGCTCCGCGCGAGAACGTGGTTGTTGCTAAGCACGTACTGGTTCCCGCCAGTATCCTGCAGCAACGCCCCCATCGTTCCGCCGCAGCAGTCCGTCAACTGTCCCAGGTTCGCGTCATAATCCTCATTGTTCCCGCTCGAAGAGCCCAGCAGCACCGGGACCGCAAGGTGCGCCTGGTGTGCCGCAGGACTGCTCGTGATCCCCGCAGAGTTCAGCAGCACCCGCGTCCAGCTCAGCACAGGATTCGATGCCACAGATCCAACAACAAATACCGACCCGGACGCAGGAATCGCCGCCGGGGCCGTGTAAGTGACCGAACAAACCGTATACGCCGGATTCGTTCCATTGACCGACCCGCGCACACATTTCGGTGTACTTAAACTCCCGATTGTCTCCGGACTCGCGTCCAGCACCTTGCTTCCAGACGCATCACCCGCCAGCGCGAAGTGAATGCCGCCCGCTCCACCCACCTCGGTCATCGACCCGGAAATTGTGACCGTTGCACCCGGCCCGAGCGAGAGATTCCCCGGCGTCAAGGGCTGCAGAAAACCCGGCGTCACCAGCAACTCCGCGCTCCCCGAGCCTTCGCCGCTATTCGTGATTGGTTCCGCGCTGATCGCTACCGAAACAGCTTCCCGAGTTAGGTAGTTGGGCGGTGTGTACACGCCGTCGGCGGATATCCGCCCCGGTCCAGCCGCAGGATCTCCACCCGAGACGGTCCAGACCACCTTCGCCGCCCGTCCATCCGGCATCGTAGCCGTAAATTTCGTCGTACCATTCGTGTCGATCTGGGCTGCTGCCGAGTGTACTTCCACCGCGCCAGCGCTCAAGCCTCCAAAACCGGAGACACGGCCGCCGCATCCAGCCACCAGCACAAGAGCCGGCGCCAGCAAAGCAGCCAGCGTATTGATCTTTCCTATCGCCACAACACCGTGCCCATGAGAAAGCCTACGAAATTACGCGCCGCATAAATCCCCGCACTCCCAGCCGTCCCAGCAACACTAGAAACGCAGTCAGCGCCAGCAGAATCGCCCAAACCGGCATGTGCTCGACACCCGGAGTGACCGAAGCTCGCAGCCCCTCACTGATATATACGATCGGGTTGAACAACACCGCAATCTTCAACCAGTAAATATTCTTCAAACCGGACCACGGGTAATAGACGCATCCCAAAAAGGTAATGGGAACCACAATAATCGAAAAAACCAGCCCAATCTGCTTCGGACTGACGCTAGACCCGATCGCCAGCCCCAGCGCCCCGGCCAGCAGGCTCGACATTGCCAGCACCGCGATAAACAGCGGCCAGTTGTGAATGTCCGGATAAACAGCCTTCGCCGGGATAAAGATCGCCATCGGAATCACCAGCACCGCCGCCACCATGCTCTGCAGCGCACTGAACGAGACCTTTTCGAGCGCCACAGCCCAAACTGGAATCGGACACATCACCCGGTCGTCGATCTCCCGCGTAATCCCAAACTCCGTCGACAAAGGCAGCGCCACCGCAGCGATTCCGCTGAACATGATCGCCACCGCCATCAGTCCCGGCAGCAACACTGTCCCAAACGAAGCCCCAGCCATTCCCGCAATCCCCGCGCTGCCGCCGCCAGCCATCCGCGGCATGACAAACGTGAACACAAACAGGAACAGAATCGGCTGCATCCCCACCCGCAGCATGAACGGCACCAGCTCCCGGCTCAACACCCGCAGATCCCGCAGATAGAGTCCCAGAAAAGCCTTCAAAAACATCCCACGGGTACCCTGATTGGTCTGTAAATTACTCACGCAAATCCCTCCCCGTAAGCTGAATGAACACTGTCTCAAGGCTGGGCTCGGTAATCGAAATGTCCCGCAACCCCAGCCGCTCGCACGACTGAATCACCTCAGCCAGCAACCCCTCGGCACTCCCGGCAAACACCCGAATCCCGTCGGCAGTAGCCTCCGCCGCCGAAAACCCAGCCCGTCCGCGCAAATCCGCAGCCAGCCCGACCGCGCCCTCAACATTCCGCAGCTTGAGATTGATGATTGTCTGGGCGCCATACTGGTCCTTCAGCTCCTGCGGAGTACCCAGCGCCAGCAATTTGCCCCGGTCCACGATCGCCACCCGCTCGCTCAACTCATCGGCCTCTTCCATGTAGTGCGTCGTCAGCACCACGGTGATGCCTTCCTTGCGCAACCCCTGCACCGCCGTCCACATCGCCAGCCGGCTCTGTGGATCAAGCCCGGCGCTAGGCTCATCGAGGAAAAGAACCGTAGGCCGATGCGCAATCGCCCGCGCAATCTGCACCCGCTGCGCCAGTCCGCCCGAAAGCGCAGAAGGCATGGCATCCCGCCGCTCGGTCAGCAAAAACTGCCCCAGCAACTCATTCGCCCGCGCCTTCGCATTCGAGTGCGAAAACCCAAAGTACCGGCAATGAAAATAGATATTCTCGTAGATCGTCAGCGACCGGTCCAGCGTGTTGTACTGCGGCACCACGCCAATCGACTTCCGCGCCAGCGCCGGCTCCCGCACCACATCCACTCCGGCAATCCGCACCTGCCCGCTCGTCGGAAGCGTCCGCGTCGTGCAGATGCCAATGGTCGTAGTCTTCCCAGCCCCATTTGGCCCCAGCAGGCCAAAAATCTCGCCCTGCTTCACCTCAAGGTCGATGCCATCCACGGCAACCACCTGCTGCTTGCCTTCGTAGACTTTCCTAAGTGCTTCAATCTCAACAATCAAGGGATACCCGCTTAGCGAAAAAGGAAGGATGACGTGCATCTTCTAGTCTATAGGACCGTCTCTTCCAGAGTATGTAAATAGCACCTCATAGATGCGCGACATCACAACTGCAGTTTTCTTGTTGTCATTCCCGCAGGGAATCTGCTGTTGCCGTCCGCCCAAATAACAATGGGACCAGGCCGACAGACCCGGTCCCATCCTTCAAACTACTCGCGGAAAGAAATAATGGCGGTTCGATCCGTCAAACGCGCCGGACTTCAAACAGCACTTCTTGAAAGCTCCGGCTAGAGCCACAAGGACAAAGATCGTTACGGCCCAGTTTCTCAAGAAGCTCCTTCTCCGCGTGTACGATGCGCAATCCACGCTTCACGCGCGTCTCGGAGGGATAGCCCTTGCGTCGTTTACTGCTCCGCTCGAAAGCACAAGATTTCGTCAAGATATTCGGTAAACATGGTCATTCTCCTCTAACTTTGGAATAACTCGATGCTGCCAAATCAAATCTACCGATTACCGCAGCAGCTAAAGAATCAGCCGCGGATCGTCCTGAGCCATCCCAACGCGCACACCCGACCGCACCATCTTGATCTGCTCCACAAAAACAGTCTCAAGCTGCCCCAGAGTCTCCGTCGGCGTTTCCCCCGTAAACTCCGCGAAATCATGCACCATGTGCATCTGGTCGTAGTAGCCAAATTCGTGCGCCACATCCGTCCAGGTCGTCGTCTCGGAACGCGCCTTGCGATCCAGCGCCGCCTCAAACCGCGCAATCCTCGCCAGCAGCTTGGGCCGCATTCCCACCTGCTGAACGAATCGCCGCTCAAACTGGCGCAGACTCAATCCCGCCTGACCTGCAAGAGCGATAATGCCGGCGCGCCCGCCCGTCTGAACAATCTGACTCGCCGCAGCCGAAACCCCATCGCAGGCAGACGACCTGAGCAACTGACGCAACAGCAATCTATCGACCAATCGAATCCGCTCTTCGAACGACCGGCAGTTGCCCAGCCGTTCCCGCGCCTGCGAAACGAAAAGGCCCAGCACCGAATGAGCCTCATAAGCCCGGTTCGTCAACTCGTGCATCGGGATAGAAAACAGCCGGTGCAGCCCATCCGGCTGAAACATGATCACCAGCGATTCAAGCGTCCCATGCAGATGCATCTCAACCCGGCGATACGTCTGCGGCCCAACCACCACCGTCCCCGGGGATTTCTCCACAGTCGGTTGCCCCTCATAGCGAACATCCACCGAATCGCCAAAATCAAACTCGATCACGGGAGCCGCACGCGCCGGCACAGGATGCAGCACCGGCGCACCCAAAATCCGCACCTCGCGCTGCACGTAAAAGCGGACAAAAGGCTCGAGCCCCGGAGCAGGTTTGTGAAACCGGATTCGCAGCATAGCCTTGCTCCTTTCAGCGATCAGCAGGGAATTAGGAGTGAGGGTTTGCCAATCATCGCCACGCATAGCCCATTGCCAACGATGCTATCTGGCCAAGGGAAAATTAGCGACAGCCTATCGCGCAAGCCAGTAGGCAAAGTGCTGCCATGCCGCGCTATGACCAATCGGACCCGCCTCAAGGGGACCAGAAACTATGCGCAAGAGCGCCAATCCCACCGTAAGCGGATGAATGCGTCTCGCCACTATCCAATCCCGTCCAAGCGCCGCAATCACAAATAGCGAAATCGGCACCATCACAATCGCAGGCGGCATTGCGTTCAGCGTCGGCGAGTGCCCAATCAGGTGCGCCAGCGGCGCCGGCATCAGTTCGATATTGGCAAACAGAATCAGGCGCTTATGCATCTCGGGCCGCCTCCGATACAGGATCGCTGCAATCACCAGCACGGTGAAGATAAGCAGGTTACAGAAGCCAAAACCAGCCTGGTACACCGGATCATTCGGCGTGTTCACGGCAGCGTGGAGATCGCCGCTCAGGTCAAATCCGCGCCGGATCATGGTTATCGTCGTCTCGTATGCCAGAGGAATCATCAGCGCGAGCAAAGCAATCGAAGCAAAGCCCAATTTCCGATGCAAACCAACATGCCGCGTAGCAACCAGGCTGCTCTGAACCAGAAACAAGAGCAGCCAGGCGAAAAATACAACACCATGCGCAGCCGCCATCGCCGAAACCGGCGCATGCCGCCCCTCCGGATGTGCCATCGACGGCACAAAAGCCACCAGGCAGATGGCAATCATTGCCGACGCCACCCCCGGAAAGAACCAGCGCTCAACGAAGGATTTGTTCTGTATCTTTGCAAAAGTCGGATGCGGCACAGTAGCCATACGTAAGCCTCGTATTCAGGTCATGTTTTCCTGAAACCCGAGACTAGCCGCGCCGTCCGCCCCACGAATAGTAAAAATCCGACATCGACTAGAGCCGCAGTCCTAATCAGCCGAAATCACAATCTTCCCAAAATGCCCCGCGCTTTCCATATGCCGCAGCGCCTGCCGCGCCTCCGCAAACGGAAACACCGTGTCAACCACCGGCTTCAGCTTCGCAAGCGAAATCGCCCGGTTCATCGCCACAAATTCAGTCCGCGAGCCCACATACACCCCATGCAGCCGGATCTGCTTCACCAGCACCGGCCGGATATCCACGCCGTCGTTGGCCCCAGAAAGCACCCCGATCTGCGCCACCGTCCCGCCATGCTTCACGGCTTTAAGCGACCGCCCCAGCGTATCCGCGCCGCCCACTTCGACCACCAGATCCACACCATCTCCGCCGGTCTGCTCAAGCGCCCATTTCTCCCAGTCCGGATTCTCCCGGTAATTCAACCCGGCATCCAGCCCCAGCGACCGCGCCCGGAGCAGCTTCGCATCGCTACTCGAAGTCCCAATCACCCGAGCCCCCGCCATCTTGGCAAACTGCAGCGCAAAGATAGAAACCCCGCCGGTCCCCTGGATCAGCACCGTATCTCCCGGCTGCGTATTCGCCGCCGTAAACAGCGCATTCCACGCCGTCAAGGCCGCGCACGGCAACGTCGCCGCCTCCGCATAACTCAAGTGCGCCGGAACTGGGACCAAACCATGCTCGGGGAGCACAACCTCGGTAGCCAGCATCCCATCGATATCCCCGCCCAGCGCGCCCTTCTGCTTCGCCGCCGCCGGCCGCCCATCCAGCCAGTTCTGCATGAAGATCCCAGCCACGCGGTCGCCGGCCTTCCACTGCGTCACGCCCTCGCCCACGGCCATCACCTCGCCGGCGCCATCGGAACAAGGCACCCGCGGCATCGCCAGCTTCGGGTTATACCGTCCCTGCACCACCATCAGGTCGCGGTAATTCAGCGAAACAGCATGCACCTTCACCAACACTTGCCCTGCCGCAGGCTGCACCGAGTCCCGCTCCACCAACTCCAAAGAATCAATCCCAAACGCCGGAATCTGCCACTGCTTCATCGTAAAAATCTCCCTCACCAGCCTACCGTAAGCACCGGCTTTTCCTATTCCCTGATCCCTAATCCCTGGTCTCTCGGGTGAAGCCACGTACAATAGACATATGGCACGAGGTTGGGAAAGCAAGTCGGTGGAGGAACAAATGGCAGCAAGCCAGCAGCAATCGGCGAATTTTTCCGGTAGCGCCAAGGATCTTAAGAAGCAGCAAGTGGACAAAGCGCACATTGCGCGTCAGCTTCAGGCGCTGAACCTGCAAAAGGAAAACATCCTCTCGCAGCGCACCTCAAATGCAGGCCGTCGCGCGGCTCTCGAAGCAGCCCTGGCCCACATCGAAGCCCAGATCCAGGCGCTCAACTAGGTTATTTCTTCGGCAAATTAGTACGCACCGGGACGGACAAACCATGCCCCTGCCGAAGTTGCGGAAAACAGCAGCAAGTGCGGCCCTTTACCGGTCAGATTGACCAGTCGCGCGGTTGGGTCACCATTCGACCCGTTACGCTATCATTTCGGCGCCAGGTCCCCAAACCAATAGGCAGCTGTCACCCCGCCATCCATCAAGAAATCGCTACCCGTGATAAAGGCGCCATCCCGACCCATCAGGAGTGCGCCGACGGTTCCAACTTCATCGGGAGTGCCTGCTCTCCCGGCCGCCGAAATCTCAAGCATCCGCCTGTAGCCCGGTCCGCGCGGCCCCTTCAATTCATCGTTCGCCAGTGGGGTAATGATGATGCCCGGACTGATGGTATTCACGCGTGCGCCGCGTTTCCCCCAGCGAACAGCCTCTGCCATCACCCGCAACGAGTTTCCTCGCTTTGAAATCTGGTAAGCGTGCAGTGAGTCCTTTACCTTGTCCGGCTGCACCATCGGCAGACTCAGCAGTTCCTCCACGGGTGTTATGGCCAATGCGGAGTTCTGCTCTGCCGTCAGCGGTGGCAACCGGTGACCGGACTGCGAGGCAATCACCACGCCAGCCCCTCCGCGTGCGATCACGTTGCCGAATTCTTCCAGCACCAGCGCCGTTCCGTAAAGATCGACCTTGAGGATCGTCTCCGGCGATGCCTGCGAAGGAGACACTCCAGCCGCGTGAATCAGCCCCGTCACATCGCCGAGTCTGGTCGCTAGCTCCACCAGCGCATGAACCGATGCGCGCAACGATACATCCACCGTCGCGGTCTCCACGTTGAAGCCCGCATCGCTCAAAACTTTCGCCGCCGCTTCCGCGTTTTCCTGGCGAATATCGGCCAGCAGAACAGTCTTGCCTGCGCCGATGCGCCGCACAATTGCCTGACCGATCGATCCGGCTCCAATCACAACGATTACGTCTGGCATGGTCTCCCCTTCGTAGCGAGTTCGTTCTACACACCTGTCTGGTCGCGTCTCGCAGGGGACCCATTATCGTGGATCGAATTCCTGAGACGCTACCGGGTGTTCCCCGTCGTTCCTATCGTCTCCCGGTGAAACAGGAGCGAGTTCGCCTGCGCCACCGGCGTCATCAGCACATGCGCGATATTCACATGCGCCGGCCGGCTCACCGCCCACAGAATCGCATCCGCGATATCCCCCGGCGTCAGCGGCGTCACGCCCTGGTACACCTTCGCCGCCCGCTCTTCATCGCCGCGAAAACGCACCTTGCTGAAGTCCGTCTCCACCATGCCAGGGTCAACACTGGTGACCCGCAGCGGCGTGCCCAGCACGTCCTGCCTCAGACCGTCGTTGATCGACTTCTCCGCAGCCTTTGTCGCACAATACACAGCGCCCATCGGATAGGGAAGCTCTCCCGCTGTGGAACCAAGATTGACGATATGGCCAGCCTTCCGCTCCACCATGCCCGGCACGACCGCGCGGGTCACATATAGAAGACCCTTCACGTTGGTGTCGATCATCTCTTCCCAATCCTCGATCTTGCCCTCGTAGAGCTTGTCCAGCCCCCGGCTCAATCCAGCATTGTTCACCAGCACATCAATCGCAGCCCATTCGGCAGGCAGCGCAGCAATCGCCGCAGCCACGGCGCTGGCATCCCGTACGTCGAGCGAGAAAGTATGCACCCCGGCAGCGCCCCGGCTCAGCGCCTCAGCAGCCACAGCTTCCAGTTTGTCAACGCGCCGGGCAGCGAGTAGAAGCCGCGCTCCCGCCTCAGCAAACGCATAAGCCGTTGCTTCACCGATACCGGCGCTCGCACCGGTAATGAATACAGTTTTTCCACGAAGAGAGGAGAGTCCCATGAGGTCATTCTAACCAGTGGTTTTCAGAGATCGAACCCGTCATCTCACCAAACCCTGCGACATGGTGAAAATCCGCACCTGGATTACGCAGTGTGCCACGCCGATTGCGCAAAGTCCTCACGTGTATTGCGCAAAGTCCTTACGTTTATTGCGCATCGTTGGACATGGATTGCGCAGCGGCACATGGACCGCACACAAATGACCTGTCTTAGTTTTTTGCCGCCTTCTCCGCCGCCTGCAGCATCCCCGCAGCCCAGTCCGAACTCCCCAGCCCATCCGCAATTGCCTCTGTAAACCGCTCCGAAATCGTCTCCGCCACCGCCAGCTTCGCCTCGCCCGCAGCCTCCAGAAACAGCGACAAATCCTTCCGCCCCAATGCGACGGTAGCTCCAGGAGGTGTTGGCGGGTTCAGCATCACCTTGCTGTAAGCCGCATAAAACGGCGACTGAAACAGCGCCGAATTCACCGTTTCCAGCAGCAACTCCGGCTCCAGCCCGTGTACCTTGCCCATGATCACTGCTTCCGAAAGTCCCTGTATCATCATCGTAATCAGGAAGTTACCCGCCAGCTTCAAAGCATGTGCCTGCGACGGCCTCTCCCCCACAACAGAAAGTCCCCGGCTCAAAACCGCCAGCAGCGGCCGCGCCAGATTCACCGCAGCCTCCGGCCCAGCCACGACAATCCAGAGCTTGCCCTCAGCCGCCACATTCGGCCGCCCAAACACCGGCGCCGCCACATACTCCTGCCCGCGTTCGGCATGAGCCGCAGACAGCCGTTCCGAAAGCCCCACACTGATCGTGCTGCAGGCGATATGCAGTGCGCCTTTCTCTATCGCCGCGATCGCGCCGGCATTGTCAGCATCGCCCAGCAGAACAGCCTCATGGGCCGCATCGTCAAACAGCATCGAGAAGACTATCTCCCTTCCGGCAACAGCCTCCGCAGCGCTCGCGGCTACGGCAGCGCCATCCTCTGCCAGCGCCTTAGCCGCAGCAGCACTGCGATTCCAGACGGCCACCTCATGCCCGGCAGCGATTAACCGCCGAGCCATTGCCGAACCCATATTTCCCAAGCCCAAAAATGCAATCTTCATAGTCAATGCCTCACCTCATGAGGCTGTAAATCCCTGATTTCGCGAGCACTCGCCTCGTGTGGAGACGGCCCTTTCGCGAATCAGCGTCCACGAACATCGTAAACTGGAGGCTCGATGACGTCTGTCTCTTTACGATCCGCTGTTGCCACCCGATACGTTCTTCCGCTGCGCGAAGGCGGCTCCCTGCCTGCGATCGTTGAAGCGGATGACTGCGGCCTCTACGTCGTCAAATTCCGCGGCGCAGGCCAGGGTCCGGACGCCCTCGTCGCGGAGTTGGTGGCTGGCGAAATCGGCAGGTCACTTGGCCTTCCGGTCCCGGAAATCATCTTCATCGAAATTGACGCAGCCCTTGGCCGCAATGAGCCGGACTCAGAGATTCGACATCTGCTCAAAGCCAGCGTCGGCCTCAATCTCGCACTCGACTATCTCCCCGGCTCCACCATGTTCGACCCCGCCGCCAGTGACCCAGTCGATCCCGCGGAAGCATCTCTGGCCGTCTGGTTCGATGCCTTCGTCCAGAACGTCGACCGCACCCCGCGCAATGCCAACCTGCTCGTATGGCACCGCAAGCTTTACCTCATCGATCACGGCGCGGCTCTTTATTTCCATCACAATTGGGCCACCATGCCGACGAAGACCGAGGCTCCGTTTACCGAGATCGCTCATCACATCCTGCTTCCGTGGGCCACACGCATAGAGCAGGCTGGCGGACAGTCTCACACAAAACTGAACAGGGAAGTCTTCGCATCGATCCTGGATCAGGTTCCGGATCAGTGGCTTGAGTCCAATCGGGAGGGAATCACGGCGGCGGAGAAGCGGAGTGCCTACGTCGAGTTCTTCGTTGCTCGCCTGGCCGCTTCTCACATCTTCGAGCAGGAGGCGATCGGCGCACATGCCCGTCTCATTTGATTACGCCACCATCCGCGTCGTGCCCCGCGTTGAGCGGCAGGAGTTCATCAACGCCGGCTTCGTCGTCTTCTGCCTGGAAAAGAACTTCCTCGCCGCCCGCATCCATCTCAACGAGCAGCGCCTCACAGCGCTCTGGCCGGGGATCGATGTGGCACTCGTTCAGAAACATCTCGAGGCAATCGAAAAAATCAGCAACGGAGATCCAAGCGGCGGCCCGTTGGCGGCCTTGTCAAAGCGCGAGCGCTTCCACTGGCTGATCTCCCCACGTAGCACCATCATTCAGCCGTCGCCGGTACACACTGGCATCTGCGAAGATGCCAGCTCGGTCCCCGACCGGCTTGCGCATCAACTGCTCGATATTTAGAGATTCAAGCTACGAAGGCGTAACCAGCGTATGCGCAATGGCAAACAGCGCCAGCTCCAGCCGGGTGGAAACGCCCGTTTTGTCGAAGATGTTCGACAGATGCCGCTTCACTGTTTCCTCGCTCAGCGTGAACTGCTTGGCGATATCGCGGTTGCTGCAGCCCTCGACAATGCATCCCACCACTTCGAGCTCACGCGGAGTCAGCCCGTACGTCTTGCGCTGGGGCACCTGTGCCTGCTGCATCAGCGTATGCAGAGCGCTCACGAGATTGACGACGCGCTTGCCACCAATCCAGTAGTCGCCCGCCACCACCGTGCGGATCGACGTCTGCAGATGATCCGAAAGCGCGTCCTTCAGCACAATGCCGCGCGCGCCGATCTGCAGAGCTTCAATAATTTGTTGGGTCGTAATTGTCGACGTCAGCAGAATGATCTTGACCGTCGGCGTACCATTCATGATCGCCCGCATCGCTTCAAGACCGGGCAGGCGCGGCATCTGCACATCGAGCAGCAGAATATCCGGCTCCAGCTCCAGCGTCTGGGTGATCGCCTCGTCGCCGTCCGAAGCCTCGCCTACAACTTCAAAACCGGCGTGCGCCGACAGCATATTACGAACGCCAATGCGAACGACCGGATGGTCGTCAGCCAGAACAATGCGAATGATGCGGTCACTACGGTCCATCGGGGGATCATCCTCCAAATATCCAGTTGCTCTGCCGACCATCATGATCGGCCAGGATCACGCCAGCCAAGCCCGCTTCAGGCGCACTTTCAGCTAGGACGGAAATTCATCCCCAAGCATACCCTCAAGCGCGTCCAGCGCGTCACGCAATTGCGCCAACTCGTTTGGCCATGTCACTGCCAGGTTACTAATTTCCAGTCTAGCGGAAATGTTTACCACACTAGTAACCCCAACCATGCTACTACCTCCCTTGATGGTGTGAGCAATCCTTTGTACTTCTCTCGTGTTTTGCGCGTCCATCGCAATTTCGATCGCGTCAAGGCGAAGTTTCAGGTCACAGGCTACGGCCGTGTAGATTTCACGCACTGCGGAGACCGGCATCATCGCTCTGAGCTTACCGAGAACTACGGGATCAATAACGGGATCAACTGCCGGAACATCCGCTACCAGTTCCGCGGAGCCAGTTACTTCGGGCAGAATTTCCGGCATCGGTGCAATTCTCTTGACGCTTCCGCCATCGAGCAGCGCCACCACATCCTCAGCCTGGATCGGCTTGAGCAGAAAAGCATCCGTCTTCGCACGAATCTCTTCGCCGGGGTCGCTACCGCTGATAGCGACAATGGGCGCGGTGGAAGACTGCCGCAGCCACCGGATCAACTCCACGCCGCTCAGCCCGGGCATCTGCGTGTCCATCAGGATCAGCCCCGGCATGGCATAGACATCATTATCCGAACGGTTCTCCACCAGCGACAGGGCATGCCTCCCGCTCTCCACCGCGTCCACGGGAAAGCCATGCATCTCCAGCATCATGGCCAGCACATCGCGGCTGATCTCGTCATCGTCAATGAGCAGAACGCGGGGGAGCGGCTGAGACATAAAGCTAGTGTGCCACTAATTTCCGATCACCAGCACCTGAAAGCTCCCTTTGACCGCAGACGCCTTGACCACTGGAACGTCCCCGGGGACCGGAGTACCCTTCTGATTCAGGTCGAAGCCCATCAGGTTCGTGACCAGGTACACTTCGCCGCTGGACGAGTTCACCGCCAGCGTTCGCGCCCTCTGCTTCGTCGGCAGGGTCTGGATCACCGCATAGCTGTCGGAGATACTCTGTCGAATCACGGTCACCGAGCCCAGCCCGCCGCCGTTCGCCGTAAAGATCAGCCCTCGATTGGAGTCATAAGCAACGGCATCTGTTCCCGGCCCGATCGCCAGCGACGCCACCGTCTGTCCGTTCCCCGAGTTCAGAACCTCCATCCGGCGGTTGTCACAGATCGTGAACAGTCGTCCATGCGCGGCGTCCACGGCGAGCCCGCGCGGAGTCTGGCAATCCTGCCCCAGGCGGAAGTGATGAACCCGGTTTTCAATCGGCGAAGGCGGTGGCGCGTTGCCTTGGGCAAGATCACTCCGCCGCGCCGTCCAGTCAATCTCTACTGTTTCCACGGGTTTTCCGTTGGCATGCTGATGTGCCACCTCGGCCAGCCGGCGCAAAGGGTCGGCCAGCCCTTGCGTGTCAAAGTAAGCAACTTCGCTGCGATCTGTCAGGTTGATGAAGACTTGCCCGCGTCCATCCGCCTGCCCGAAGCCCAGCTTGCCCTGCAGCAGCAAGTCCGCCAGCCGGGTTCGTGTATCCGCATCGATCACAGTAACTACCGACTTCACGACCGTCTCTCGTGCGTTGGTCTTCGATGCTTCTTCCGACAAAGGCTGCGTGCAGATGGCAAAGACCAGCCGCGTCGCCGGATCGAAGACCACCGCACGCGGATTCGGGCCGGCAGGCACCCGCGCAACGACCTGATAGGATCGGCGGTCAAATACGACTACCTCGTCCGCCGGGCCATCACTGACGTACCCGAACTGTCCGTTGTCATCGAGCGCAATGCCATGCGCATCGCGCGTCGGACCCACTGTGCCGGCCACGCGGCCCGCGCTAACGTCCACCACCTGCACCATCGGTCCGTGGGCAACGAAAAGCTGGAGAGCCTTCTCGTCGAAGGCCATGTAATCCCAGTTGCCTTCCCCGCCGATGTTCCACGTCTGCTTGATGAAAAAAGGCTTGCCGGGTAGTTCGGTGACAGCCGGTCCGCTTAAGGGAGGTCCGGTCTGGGCAACAAGGCACGCAGCTGGCAGGCAGATGAACAGCGCTACGAGCAGTCTCTTCATCGTGGCCCCACCTCGATTGCTTGATCCTACTAGCTTGATCCTAACCACTTCGACGAGCAGTCACAAGCAACCGCTCGTGACCGCCTATGCGGAGTTAGCCGACCGCCTTAGCCGATCATCCTAATTGATCGCCCTAATCGATCGCCGCTGGAACTTCGTGCAGCCAGCCCGGATGCTTCAGCAGTTCCCGAGGCCGCGAGCCGTCCGCCGGACCAACCAGCCCATCGCGCTCCATGAGATCAATCAGATGCGCAGCGCGGCCATAGCCAACCCGCAATCGCCGCTGCAGCAGGGAAGTCGATGCCTTGCCGAACTCGAAGACCAGTCGCACTGCGTCGTCGAACAACTCATCGTTGTCGTCCTCCGCCGCGCCTGTTCCTTCGCCCTGTGCACGCTCTTCGCGTGGAGCTTCGAGGAAGCCCTCGGCATACTCGGCCTCGCCCTGGGCCTTCCAGAAATCGACGACAGCAGCAGTCTCCATCTCGCTCACATAAGGCGCATGGATACGCATCAACCGCGAAGTCCCCGGCGGACGGAAAAGCATGTCGCCACGTCCAAGCAGGCTCTCAGCGCCGTTGTCGTCAATGATGGTGCGCGAGTCTACTTTCGACGCCAGCCGGAAGCTGATCCGGGTCGGCACATTGGCCTTGATGAGGCCGGTAATCACGTCCACCGAAGGCCTCTGCGTCGCCAGGATGAGGTGAATCCCCACAGCGCGCGCCATCTGCGCGAGGCGAGTGATCGACTCTTCGACATTGGCCCGGTCGAGCATCATCAGGTCGGCCAACTCGTCGATGATGATCACGATGAACGGCAGCGGCGTCTCTTCCTCACCCGCATCGGTGAAGAGACTGGCCATGCCCGGTTCCGACAGCTTGGCGTTGTACTGGTCAATGTTGCGGACGCTGCGGCTGGCCAGCAGTTTCAGCCGGCGCTCCATCTCGCGAACAGCATTGCGGAGCGCGTTGGCCGCCAGCTTGGCTTCGGTAATGATCGGCGTGAAGAGATGCGGAATCCCTTCGTACATGCCCAGTTCCACGCGCTTCGGGTCAACCAGAATCAGCCGCACCTGCGCCGGAGTGGTCCGGAACAGCAGTGACATGATCATCGCGTTGATGGCTACAGACTTACCCGAGCCGGTCGAACCAGCGATGAGCACGTGCGGCATGCCGGCGAGGTCAGCAGTCACGATGCGTCCATTGATGTCCTTGCCCATGGCCAGCGTCAGGCGGCTCTTGGCCTTGGCGAAGGTTTCGGACTCGATCACGTCGCGCAGGTGGATGGTCTCGCGGTCGTGGTTCGGAACCTGGATGCCGATGGTGCTTTTGCCCGCCATGCGCTCGATCAGGATGCTCTCAGCGCGCATCGCCAGGCAGAGGTCATCGCCGAGGCCGGCAACGCGGCTGTACTTCACGCTCGCGTCCGGCTTGAACTCGTAGGTGGTGACCATCGGACCGGGATTGATCTGAACGATCTGGCCATTGACCTTGAACTCACCGCATTTTTCCACGAGCTTGCGAGCCTCTTCGCGCAGCAAGTCTTCGCGAATGGCCAGCGGTTCTTCGCCCTGCGTCAACAGGGTGCTCGGCGGCAGCTTGAATCCGTCCACACGCTTCGGAGCAACCGTCACTGTGCGCAAATCGATATCGGCACGCTCGTTCACCGGCAAAGACTCTGTGGAAGCAGCGGGCGGAGCGGCAGCCATCGGCCGCGCTCCCAGAGGGGCGATCGGCGCGTAAGCAGCGGGCGCGGCGTATGCGTCCTCTTCTTCCATCTCTGCCATGGCGGCGAGTTCGGCCATCTCTGCCTGGCGAGCTGCCTCGGCTGCCGCTTCTTCGGCAGCTTCCTTGGCGCGGCCACGCAGCGGCATCGAAACCACGTCGGCTATGGGCTGCTTTGCGGGCGTGTTGGTGAAGCGTCCGGAGATCGGAACCACCTCTGCCGGAACTTCCAACTCGCGAGCTTCCGGCTCGGGCGTGAAATGCGTCGCGCGTCCCGTCTCGACTACTTCGCGGCGCTCCCACAGATTCGGCCGCACACCGCGATTGGGATACTCCTCCTCATCCTCGCGAACCGGCTGCGAGCCAAGCCGCTGGAACGCGGGCACCTCGTCCAGCAGGTCTTCCTCGTCCATGGTCCGCTTGCGGCGCATGAACCCGAACATGCGCGCGAAGATCCCAGGGCGCTGATATTCCTCTTCGTAATCCTCTTCTGCGGCATCCGGTTGGATGCCCAACTCCGCCTGGCGAATCGCCTCCCGCTCGGCTTTCTGATCGGCCTTGTCGGCTTGCCAGTTGCGATAGCGGTCATGGAGTGCCGAAAGCTGAATCGACCGCTCCTGGCTCCATTCCCAGGCAGCGCGGAAGCTGAAGTTCGAACCGAGATAGAGTCCGCCCGCAGCCAGCACGGCGGCAACGATGGCCGCGCCCGTCAGGTTCAGGTAGCCGGTCAGCAGGTCAGCCATCAGGCGGCCGGTCACGCCTTCAATGGCCATCACATGCAGCCAGCGCCAGTGCCACGGCAGCATGCCGAGCGCAGTGGGAAGGAAAGTCAGCGTGAGGATCACGCCCGTCCAGCGCAGCCATGCCGCGCCGTTGTTCTGCGAACGAATCCAGGTCAGTCCCAGCCCGCCCAGCCATAGCGGAAGCCCAAACGCCGTGATGCCGAAGGTCTGGAAGAGGATATCGCTGAGGTAAGCGCCAACTGGGCCAATCCAGTTGCGTACGGCCTTCGCGCCGACAACACCCGTCGACGTGTTCCAGGAGTGATCAGAGGCGTGGTACGTAGCGAGTGCAAGAAGAAGGAGCGCGGCGGCCAGCATCAGCGTGACGCCCAGCAACAGGTTCAGCGGGCGGCTACGCGTGGGGGAATGAATGATTCGGATGGGCTTCATGGCAGGGACGCAGCCGTGTACTTAACTCAAGCCGGAAGATCCAGCGAGCCAGAACCACAGCGAGAACCCAGAGCAATTCCTATTATCGCGCCATGAAGGGTCTTAGAAGCGGCGGCCTAACGGCAAAAGCGCCGGAGGAACCATGCTGCGAACCCCCGGCGTCCCCGGCCTAGTGCATGCCCAGGAGCTTGCGTCCCAGGGTCAGGAGCAGGATCGCGAGGACAATGCGGTAGGCGGCGAAGAGCACCAGACCGTGCCGGCGGACCCATTGCAGAAACCACTCGACCACGCCCAGCGCAACGATGAACGAAACTACAAAACCGATCACAAGGACAATCCAGTTCTGCGTGTTCATGACCAGAGGAGCGATCACCTCTGCGGCTTTGGGGTGCAACACTTCTTTCCAGAGGTCGTACCCGGTGGCTGCGAACATCGTCGGAATGGATATGAGGAAGCTGAACTCGAGCGCCGTGGCACGTGTCAGGCCGGCAATCTGCCCGGCGGCGATCGTGGACATGGAGCGGGACGTTCCGGGGAAGACTGCAGAGAGCGTCTGGCAGAGGCCGATCCAGATAGCCTGCCACAAACTCATCTCCTCGATATCGGAAACACCTCCGTCGCGCCGGACTGTCCACGCATCAACAACCCACATGACGATGCCGCCGATCAAGAGAGCCAGTGCGATCACCTGGAGGTCTTCGAGGTTCTTGCTGATCAATTTCTTCAACAGCAAAGCTGGCCCAGCGGTGAACACGAAGGCGATCAGTGTTAACGAAATGGGATGGGTGAGAACTGTGCGTCTTCCGTTCTCGCCTTTGGGGAATGTTCGCAGAAACTCAACAATGCGGCCCATGAACAGCAGGCAGAGAGCCAGGATCGCTCCCAACTGAATCACGATCGTGTACATCTTCCAGTAAGCGACCTGTTGCAGACAGGCTGCCTGATCGAGAACCGAGCAGTCCTCGGCCTTGATGGGAATATGCAGCAGGGCTTCAGCGATACGCAGGTGAGCGGTCGAGCTGACGGGCAAGAACTCAGTTAAACCTTCCACGATGCCCAGCAAGACGGATAGAAGATAGCTGTTCAATGAACCTCCCTGATCTTGTACAAACCTTGGCACGTGTGACTGAATGCAAGTCAAGCCGTGCGCTATGGGTGAATGTGGGCAACACCAAGAAATGCAGCGAAACTGCGCGGGAAATCCATTCGCGAGTGGGAGCGTCGCAACCAGAATACGCGAATCCCAATTTGAGGCAAGTCCGTATTTACCTGTTCCGGCTACAAAGGGTCCTACTCCGGGTCGGAACCGTAGATAGCCAGACCTTGCTCGAACTTATACACAAGCGCGGCGGCACGGGCTGTGTAGTCGGAGGCAGGGAACTTGTCTTTGAGACGGCCGGCGAGCTCTTTGGCTCTTGCGTGGGCTGCGTCCTTCTTTTTGTCATTGCCGTCGGCGCCGTACATATCGCCGAGCACTCCCTGGCGGTAAACCGCCTGATAAAGAGCCTGCGCGGTTCGCGGCCCGTCGGGATGTTCTTCGGCGTATTTCTCGAAGTAGCCGGATTCTTTGTCGGGGCACTTGGGCTGGCCCTGCCAGTCTCCGCAGAGCTTGTTGTCGATCAGCGCGAACGCTGCGAGGTCTGCCTGTTTGGAGTGCGGCCAGAGCTTGATGACGCGCTTCATTTCGTCTTCGTAGAGCTGCTCGCGGAGATAAGCCTCCTTCTCTTTGGCCGATGGCCGATGGGACGCATCGATCTTCTCAAACTGCCAGCGGATGTCGGCGGCTCGCCAGGCTGCTTCTGGGGCGAGCGGTGAGGTGGGGTAGAACTCTACGACTCTGCGATAGAGCAGGCGGGCGGTCTGGCCAGCGTTGCGGGGGCCGCGGGCGTCCTCGGCCAGGATCTCCAGGCTGGCGGCTTCGCCCATCAGAATCTGGTCGCCGTTGGGCGTCTCTTCGCGGACAACGCCGCGGGCCTGCATCCAGCCGGAGACGGGCGGCGGAGCTGCTTCCTGGCCGAAGACTGGCGCGTCGTGCTCGTCCGCCTCTTCGACATCGGTGTTGGCGAAGACTCGGACCCATGGGCCGCTGGTCTCGGCGACGACCAGTTCGCGGCCTTCCTGGATGCGGTCTACCTTCTGTGAGCTTGTGTCCGGCGCGACATAGAGCGGTGTCGTCCGCAGGATGGTGGCGCGGGGCCCGGCGATGGGCTTGACCGTCTTGTCCTGCTGCGGCTTCTTGTCGGCGGCGGATGCCGTGAGGAGTGAACCGGAGAGGATGCACGCGGTGATGAGGAGTCGTTTCACAGTCCAAATCATAATGGACTGACGCGGAACGGATTGTTCAGTTATGTCCGGTTGAGAACTGAGTTCAACTTCGCTGATTTAGGCGAAAAAATCGTGCCTTTTTGGGCTGAGGGGGTGGGAGGTATGGTTTTTGTGTGCAACTCGTTGCTGTGATTCGGCTTAGATTGTGTTTTTGTGGCGCTTAAGGGTGGTTAAGGCGCACTCAATGCAAATGCGGAAAGCAGATTCCCTTCGGGAATGACAACAAAGTAGACAGCGGCGGCAACTGTGATTGGAAGACTGAAATCATTTTGCGCCTTTTGGAATAAATAACACGCAACTCTCGTCAATCTTTTTCGTTGAGGACTTCGGCGAGCATTTCCGGGGCTACGTTGCCGCCGTCCGGGATGCCAAATCGTACGATCGTATGGCTTACTGTTCTCCGCCTGGATTCAGCGCAGCAAGATTGCGCCGATTCCTTGCGCGGCGAGCGCCCGGTCAAAGGTGACGAGGGTAATCGAAGCCGCTTCTGCGAATGCCGCAAGATAAGCGTCCGCCCATTGTTTCGTCGAGACTTCCTCCCGCTCCGTTCTCCGGCGAAAAATTGCTTCGAGCCCGCGCGGTTCCTCCAGCATCTTGACTGTCGACAGATGTGACCAGGCATCGAATGCCTTCCAGGCCTGGGCCTGGGTAAGAACGTCTGCCTGCATGGCGGCGGAGTTGGTAAGCAATCGCAACAGTCCCAGTTGGGTGAACCGGCAGAAACCAAGGATGGCATTTGCAGGCAGGGATCGCTCCCAGGCTACAACCGAGGGATGGTGCGGATGAATTTCGTGTGCCAGCGCCAGCCAGACGTTCACATCAGGGAAAAGGAATGTATTCGTAGACACCTTCTTCTCCCAGTTGCAGAGCGCCGGGATTTGTCGCGCGAAGGACCGGGAACTGAGGCCGCTTTTTGGCCCCCGATGAATCGCCAGTGCGCATATTCGAGGCCAGGGAATCCAGGATGATCTGCTTGATCGTGACGCCTTCGGTTGCGGCGCGGACCTTCAAGTCGCGATAGATCGAATCGGGAATATCGACGGTTGTGCGCATGGAAAATTGTAGCATATTTATGTTTTTATGGTTGGCTCAGCCTTGCCCCAGCAAAACCTCGGCGAGCATTTCCGGGGCTACGTTGCCGCCGCTCAGGATGGCTACTGCCTTCTTGTAAGGTGGGAGCTCGTGAGCATGGAACATCAATGCTGCTGTGGTGACTGCGCCGCTGGGTTCGGGGACGAGGCGGGTGGTGGCTACGATGGCGCGCATGGCGGCGCGGATTTCTGCTTCGGTGACGTTGAGGATGCGGTCGACGAAGGCCTGGATGTGGGTGAAGTTGCGCGCGCCTAGGCTTTGGGTGCGGAGGCCGTCGGCTATCGTGCGCGAAGTCAATTCGGCGGGCCAGGTGACGATTTTGCCGGTACGGAAGCTTTCGGTGGCGTCGGCGGCTAGTTCCGGTTCTACGCCTACGACGATGGCGTTCGGGTTCAAGAGGCGGACGGCGGTTGCTACTCCGCTGAGGAGGCCGCCGCCGCTGACCGGGCTTAGGACGAGATCAAGATTGTCTGGGTCGGGTAGGTCTTCGACGATTTCGAGGCCGCAGGTGGCCTGGCCGGCGATGACGGCTTCGTCGTCGTAGGGCGGGATGACGATGTAGCCGTGCCGGGCGACCAGCTCTTCGCATTTGGCGAGGCGTTCGCTGGAGGCTACGCCCACTTCAACGATTTCGGCGCCGAGGGCGAGGGTGGCGGCGCGTTTGATGGCCGGGGCGTTCGAGGGCATGACGATGACTGCCTTCGCCCCAACTGCGCGGGCGGCGTAGGCTACGCCCTGGGCGTGGTTGCCGCTGGAGTAGGTGATGACGCCGCGGCTGATCTCCTCGGGAGTGAGTTGGAGGATGCGGTTGGCTGCGCCGCGCAGCTTGAAGCTGCCGATGGGCTGGAGGCTTTCGGCCTTGAGCCAGATTTCTCCTGCTGTGCCGGGAAAGGGCGCGCGGACGAGTGGCGTGCGCAGGGCTACGCCGGAGATGCGGGCTGCGGCTTCGCGGATGGTGTCGAGGGAGGTGAGGGAAGAGGTTTCTACAGAGGAAGCCATGGATGAACCGCCGTCAGTATGGGATTACCGTCCTTCCAAGTATCTCCGACTACGGAGGCGTTTTGCTATCACGCTCGGCTTGCAAGAGCCACCAATACTTCATCTGCGACGAAACTGTGTAACTGCTCTAAATCGTCGATGTCCAAAAAGATACCCTCGTTGAATTCGCCAAAAACTACGACAGATGAAATCTCCGGCTTGAGGTATTTAGAAGAACCACGGCACAAAACATCGTAGCCGTAATCGGTCTGTTCGCGGCTCATCTCTGGAATAACTAAGCCTGGGATCTCTAGTCCGAAATGGGGCCACCCAGCAATATCGACCTGCGTATGTATGGATATTCGTCGGTGCTTGTCGATCCTATTCAAGTGATGTATGCGCCAGAGAGGGTCAGCAAAAAGAGGCGTTCTTGGTTGTCGATTGTATGGCTGAATCGACTTTATGTACTCAATAGCTAGGTCGCTCAGGCCCTTTACTTGGGAATTAAATGTTCTTCGACGATCGGCATTCAAGGGCTGCTCAAAAACAGGGAATTGACTGCCTTCGGAATCCTTCCCTGTTCGATGATTGATGAGCGACCAAACAGCCTGATCCAGAGCCGTTCGCAAACACTGCAGGAAGTCCCCACAGATGAGATAGATCGACACATGCGGCTGCTTGAGATGAATACTGTATCGGACCTGATCTTGTTCGAGTTCTTCATTGACAACAATGGTATGAGAGTCTGCACAAAATGCATCGACTGCCTCGCGCAGGGAGTCCAGATGACTCTTTGCCCAGTCGGTCTTACATAGAGCATTCGTTAGAGGATAAGGTTCGGGTGTAGTGTGGGGAGCGCTACTCAAGGCAGATACTTCTCCGGGACTTTTTCGTCTGCTGCCTCTGCTTGCCAGAAGATCTGGTAGATGCGCCAGCGTTTGCCGTCGTTAAGTGCCTGAATGCTGTTGATGCCGCGGATCTGGACTGGGCCATTGGGTTCGGTGCGGAGTTCGTAGGTGCTCCAGAGGTGGGCGATGTGGCCGTAGGTTTCGGTGGTGACTTTGACCTGGTGTTCGTAGACGTTTCCGCCGCGGGCTTTGACTCGATCGATCCAGCCGTCAACGGTGAGTGGGTGCGGGGTGTAGGTGCCGTCTGCGCTCTTCGATGTGGGGACGAGATGCGCGTCGGGCAGGAGGAGTTCGCGGAGACAGGTGCGGTCCTTGTCGACAGGGCCGCTGACGGCTTCGTCGAGGGCTTTGATCAGCTCTTCGAGCGTGGGCGTGGGGCGGCAGACCATTGGCGTCGCGATGGCTGCGGCAGTTGGCGTCTGTGCCCTCAGAGCGTGAGCCGCGAGGACGCAGAGAACTGCCAGAGAAAGCAGGGTGGATTTCATAGCGCGATTTTACAGAAGCCGGGAGGATCGCTGTTTATTGTTTTGCCGATGGGTGGGGAAGATAGCGGCCGGGGAGGGGTTTGCCGGGGGTGGCGTCCTGCCAGAGCATGGCGAAGGCTTTCCAGCTCTGGCCGTCGTATATCAGCTGAAAATCTTCGATGCCGGTGGACTGGACCGGTGCTGTGGCCGAGGCACGGACCTCGTAGGTGCGAGTGATGCGGGCGACGTTTTCGTAGACTTCGACGGTGGAGTGGAGGGTGCGCTCCCAGAAGGTTTCGCTGGAGTGCTTCTGGTACCAGGCGATGAACTCGGCGGGGGACTCGGTGGTGCGGGTGGATTTGCCGTCCTTGCCGAGGATGACGCCGGTGATGCGCGCGTCCGGGGTGAGCATGCTGAGGGTGCAGGCGTGGCTGCGGCTGCCGGGGCCGATGACGGCGTCGTTCCAGGTCTGGACGAATTGGTGGATGTCGCGGACGGGTGGGCAGGTCGGTGCTGATTGCGCATGGAGTTGAGCGGTGGCGAGTCCCAAAACAAGTGAGAGAAGGAGGTGATGTTTCATAGCGAGATCCTGTTGGACAAGAGCTTCAGCTTAGCAAGCAAATCCGGGAGACGCTGCTGACTTGACTCGTCAGGGAGCAGGTATCCGGGGAGAGCACTGAGAAACTGCGACTCTTTGAGTAAGTGTTGAATTTCGTTTGCCAGAAATTCCTGAACGCTAGGTTCCGCTTCGGCAATTTCATTACGCAAGCTCTCGCGGCCATCAATGACGGACACAATATCTTCCAAGTCTCTGCTGCTGTAGAAGTCTCGCTGCCCTCTTTGTCGGAACGCCTCAAGTTTGGTGGCCAGAAAGTACGGCGCATTGATCGCCCGCACTGTCGATCCATTGGGAAGACTTGCAACCATTGAAAACCGGTGCGCGTCTTCATACCATCGGTTGGAAAATCCCAGGATAGTCTTGTCGAGTGGCATGACGTCGAGGATCAAATCGCCGAAGCGCCACCGGCATATTGGGGCGTTGGGTCTCACATCCTCGTAAAATCCACGGCGGCGTAGTTGTTCTGAAAAGACCATATAGTCGGCGTACGTAAGAGCCTGGATGATTACATCCACATCCAGTGTGGGTCGGATGTGCGCTGCAGTCGGATCGGTGATTAAGAGTCCAAGTGTGGAACCTCCCACAAACACAACACTCTGCACGAGCGGGCCAAGCTTTTCCGCGGTATCTTCCAGCATGATTGAGTTTGGGTCATACATGGTTCATTAATCTCTTCTTCAACTCTTCGATCGCCAGTTGCCTTTCGCGAATTCTTTCTCCTCGTATTGCATCGACCAATGCGAGAAGTTCATAGAGTTTTTCGTCTCGCAAAGCTGCCTCAGGAACCTTCTTGTGTAAGGGAGTTAGGGCGGTGCCGCGAACTGTTCCGTCCTTGTAAGGCCATACCACCGGAGGTTCGTTACTCGGTTGAAATTGGGAGTTAAGCGGTTCAGCAGAAGCCCCCGTCGGAATTCCGCGCATCAATGCCCCGCGCCTGGCAGGGAAGACATAGCGGAGTCCGTGGCTCAGGAATTCGAGCAACCCTGCACGATTGAGCAGTTTTCCGAGTTCTGACAGATGGACGAGGCTCGCTGCGACACAGCGTTTCAGGGAGAGGGAAATCTCGACAGGCGTTACACCTAGCTCTGCGGCCAAATCCTTTGAGCGCACCTTGGGGTCGCTCTGCAGTGAGAGCTTGAGCAGAAAAAGAATGTCGAGTCCGTTGAGCATATCGCCATGATACGCGAAAAATTAGTAATTAACGAAATTGTTAATTTATTTGAGATGCCCCGCGAATCAAGCCATGACTGCAGGGCATTTCAGGTTGGTTGATGTGAATCAGATTTCGAGAACTACCGGCATGACCATGGGGCGGCGGCCGGTGGTTTTCTGGATGTAGCGTTTGAGTTCTACGCGGATCTTTTCTTTGACCATGCCGTAGTCTGCTTTTTCTTCGACGCTGAGGCCGTCGAGGCTGCGCATGACTACGTCGCGGGCGCCGTCGGTGATGTCCTGCCCGCCGAAGCCGCGCATGATCACTTCGGGGGACTGCTCGACCTTGCCGGTGCGCTTGTTGAGGGCGAGTACGGCGAGGACGATGCCGTCTTCCGACAGAGTGCGGCGGTCCTTGATGACGAGGTCTTCGACAACGTCAATGCTGGAGCCGGAGTCGATGAGGACGCGGCCGGCGGTGACTTTGCCGTTCTTGCGGGCCTGGGTCTTGTCGAGTTCGAGTACGTCGCCGTCTTCGATGACGATGGCCGAGCCGATGGCGCCGGTGTCGGTGGCGACCTGGGCGTGTTTCTTGAGGTAGCGGAAGTCGCCGTGGACGGGGATGAAGTACTGCGGGCGGACGAGGTTGATGAGCAGGCGCATCTCTTCCTGGCTGCCGTGTCCGCTGACGTGAATGAGGCCCTGCGAGCCGTCGTCGTAGATGACGTTGGCGTCGCGGCGGGTGAGGTGGTCGATGACGCGGAAGATGCTCTTCTCGTTGCCGGGGATGACGCGTGAGCTGAGCAGGACGGTGTCGCCGGCATCGATATGCGCCTGCTTGTGGGTGTTGACGGCGGCTCGGCTGAGGGCGGACATCGGCTCCCCTTGCGTTCCGCTGATCATGATGAGCAGCTTCTCGGGTGGGAAGTCCTTGATCTGGCCGGGGTGGATGATGAGGCCGGGCGGGATATCGAGGTAGCCGAGGTCCTGCGCAATCTCCGAGCTCTCGTTCATGGAGCGGCCGATGATGGCGACCTTACGGCCGTGTGTGCGGGCCAGCTCCAGCGCGATGCGGATGCGGTAGATGGAGGAGGAGAAGCAGCTGAAGAAGAGCTTCTTCTTGGTGCGGGAGAAGATTTCGTCCAGGCGTGGCTTGACGGCCCATTCGCTGGGTGTATAGCCGTTGCGCTCGACGTTGGTCGAGTCCTGCAGCAGGGCGAGGACGCCGCGCTTGCCGTATTCGGCGAAGGTGTGCAGGTCGAAGGGCTTGCCGTCCGGCGGGGAGAGGTCGATCTTGAAGTCGCCGGTGTGAATGACGACGCCGACCGGGGTCTCGATGGCGAATGCGACGCAGTCAACCAAAGAATGCGTCACGCGGATCGGCTCGATGGTGAACGGCCCGATGGTGAACTTGACCTTGGGTTCGATCTCGATCAGTTCGACGACGTCGGTGAGCTTGTGCTCTTCGAGTTTGCCGTCGACGTAGGCGAGGGTGAACTCGGTGGCGTAGACCGGAACCTTGATGGCCTGGAGCATCCACGGGAGGCCGCCGATGTGGTCCTCATGGCCGTGGGTGAGCAGGATGGCGCGTACATGTTGCTTGTTCTCAATGAGATAGGTGAGATCGGGGACGACAATATCGACGCCAAGAAGCTCGGACTCGGGGAACATGAGTCCGGCATCGATGACAATGATATCGTCTTCCCAACGCAGCGCCAGGCAGTTCATACCGAACTCGCCTAATCCGCCCAGGGGGATTATTTTCAGTTTTTTAGTTTGCATCACTCGTCTCTCTCATGCTACCACCCCGGCATAGACGACGAGTGCCGTCAAGCCGTTCACTCGCCGCGCAGTGCGGTCATTGGATTGATCCGGGAAGCGCGCCTTGCCGGCAAGAAACCGGCGAGTAGGGATACGGAAATGAGCAGGAGGACGACGCCTGCGTAGGTCAGGACGTCCGTTGCGGCGGTGCCGAACAGGAGTGCTTCGATGGTTCGCGCAAACAGGAAGGACGCGAGGGTGCCGATGGCGACCCCGATGACCGCCATCGCGGCGGTCTTGCGCAAGATGTTTGCCTGGACCTGTTGGGTGGTGGCGCCGAGAGCCATGCGGATGCCGATTTCCTGGGTGCGCTGGACGACGGAGTAGGAGATGGCGCCGTAGATGCCAAGCGACGCGAGGATGAGGCCCAGGGCGGCGAAGCTGAGGACCAGCATGAGGAAGAAGCGGCGCGGAGAGACGGCTCGATCCACGGTCTCTGAAAGCGGACGAAGTTCGGTGGCGGGCTGGCCGGGGTTGACGGTGCGCAGGGCTGCGAGGACAGAAGGCGCGAGTGTGGAGGCGGGCAGCGAGGAACGGACGATGAGCTCGGCTCCTTCTGGCTGGTATTGTCCGACGGGGATGTAGAACTCCGGGCCGGCTTCGGATTCGAGGCTGGTCTGGGTCACGTCCCGTACGATGCCGACGACGCGTGCGGCACCGGCGTCACCCCCGTCGAGGACGGCGAACTGGCCGAGGGCATCTTTGCCGGGCCAGAAGTGGCGTGCCGCGGCCTGATTCAGGATGACGACCTTCTCGCGCTTCGGGCCGTCCTGCCAAGTGAAATCGCGGCCCTCGGCGAGGCGGATGCCAATGGCAGCGAGGTAGCCGGGGGTGACGATGCGGACAAGAGCTACGTCGAATTTGCCCTTGGGAGGGACGTTATCTTTTGCCCAGAACTGCCAGCTTCGATTGCGGCCGAGGGGAAGCATGTCGGCTTCGCCTGCGGCCTGGACGCCGGGTATTGCGGAGACCTGGCGCAGCATCGCCTGCAGGGTTTGGGAGCGGGTTTCATCGCTGCCGTCCTGCTTGATGTCGATCTTCATGGCAGAGGCATGGCTGGCATCGAAGCCCATGTCCACGTTGAGGGCATTGATGAAGCTGCGCAGCAACAGGCCCGCGCCTACGAGCAGCACGCAGGAGAGAGCTACCTGAAGAACAACCATACTGGAGCGAATGCGTTCGCCGCCATTGCTGGATTGATTGCCTTTGCCGGTGCCTTTGAGCGACTCCTGCAGATTGCGGCTGGCGTTGCCGGTGGCGAGCTTCATGCCGGGCAGCAAGCCAAGAGCGATGGTGGTGAGGAGAGTGAGCAGCAGCGTCCAGAGGAGACCGGTGGCGTCGATTTGGACATCATGCAGCAGAGGCAGAGCCACGGCGTCCTGATGCGCAAGGTAGCGGGTGATAGCCCATGCCAGGGCGAGGCCGAGAGAAGAGCCGGCGATAGCCAGCACGAGGCTTTCCGTGAGGAGTTGGCGGAAGAGGCGGATGCGTCCTGCGCCTAGCGCAATGCGCATCGCGAACTCCTTCGTGCGGGCGCTGGCACGGGCGATGAGCAGGCTGGAAAGGTTCACGCAGACGATGAGCAGCACGAGGCCGACGGCGGACCACATCATGATCATCGAGCCATGCAGCTTACCGCTGACGTGCTCCTTTAGAGCAGTGAGCGTGGGCGAGAAATCGTAGTCGGCGTGGGAGCGATTGATCTGCTTGAAGAGAAGGTCGGACTCGGCCTGAGCCTGAGCGACGGTGATGCCGGGTTTCAGCCGGCCTACGACCGCGAGCGTATTACCCCAACTACGCATCTCGTCCATGACGGCGGGGGTGAAGACATCGAAGTCCATGCCGGGGGTGAAGACAGAGCCGAAGTCAAAGCCTGCGGGCATGACGCCGATGATGGTGAAGGGCTTCTTGTTGAGTGACACTGCCTGGCCAATGATGCCGGGGTTGCTGTGGAACTGGCTTACCCAATAGCCGTGGCTCAGTAGCACTGCGGGGCGGCCGTTCTTTTGCAACTCTTCTTTGACGAAGAGGCGACCTAACTCCGGTTGCACGCCGAGCGTCTCAAAGAAGTTGCCGGAGACCATGACGCCCTGCACTCCGCGTGCTTCACCAACACCGGTAAGCGTGTACTCGCTGTTACCGAGGAACGGGTTGTAGGCTGCGACTTCGCTGAAGGACTGGTTGGTGCGCTGGAAGGCTTCGTAGTCGTCGACGATGAACGTTTGCGCACCGAGGCCGCCAGCCGCGCGGAGTGTGGGGTCGAGGTTCTTGCCGGGCTCAAGCCAGGTGAGGCGCTCGGCTTGCGGGAAGGGAAGCGGGCGAAGCAGCAGTGTGTTGACGACGCTGAAGACGGCAACGTTCGCGCCGATGCCGAGTGCGAGGATCAGCACAGCGACGATGACGAAGGTTCGGTCGCGGCGGAGGGTGCGAAGGGCGTAGCGGATATCCTGCATGACTGTCTCCAGGCGGAAATGAATGACTTCGTGGCTGCGTTCTTTGAGTAGGGTTACGTTGCCGAATTGACGTGCTGCTGCGCGACGGGCTTGCTCGGAGGACATACCTGCTTTGGTGAAGGTGCGCTCTGCCTCAGTGCGGTGAAAGCGCATCTCTTCTTCCAACTCGCGTCGGTAATGGTCGCGGCGAAGAAGCAGAAACAGCTTACGGAATGTGCTGGATATCTTCATCTCGGATAGCTCTGTGTAACTCTACGTTTCCGGGCCAACTTAGTTCCTTATTCGGCGCGTAAAGACTGCATGGGATCGATCGAAGATGCGCGCCGTGCAGGTAGGTATGCTGCCGCGAAGCCGCCAATGGCGAGCAATGCGCACACTGCGACGATCGTCAAGGGATCATGTTCGCTTAGTCCAAAGAGGAACGAGCGAATGGCGTGTGTTGCTGCCCAGGCAAAGGCAAGGCCGGTGATGAGTCCTATCCCGAGCAGGGATGCTGCGTTGCGCAGAATGAGCAGGACTACGTCGTTGCGTTGTGCGCCGAGAGCCATGCGAATGCCCATCTCCTGCGTACGTCGCGTGACGGAATATGCCATGAGACCGTAGATGCCGACAAGTGCCAGCAGCAGAGCCATGCCTGCAAAGACTGCAAGCAGCGATGTTTGAAAGCGGCGCTGTGCGCTGGCCTCTGAAACAAGATCGCCCATGGTGTGAATGTCGGTGAGGGCGAGGTTCGGAGCCGCGGCTTTGAGTACGGAGCGAACTTCGTCAACGATTGTGTGCGCAGGGAGCGTGGATCGTATTGCAAGTGAGGCTTCACCGAAGTCGAAGTTCGCGTGATACACCTGCGGTTTTGGCTGCTCTTCGAGGTTTGAGTGACGAACATCGGCGACTACACCGATGATCGTGTTCCATTGTTTATGATCGTCGTCGGTGCTGATGCGCGCTCCGATGGGGTTGCGATGAGCCAGGTAGGTTTGCACGAAACGTTGATTGACGATCGTAGGTTGTGTTCCGTAACTTGCATCGCTATCGGTGAACCCGCGACCGGCGATGAGAGGGATGCTCATGGCGGAGAAATATTGCGGAGTGACGGAGCGTCCTTCAACTAGTTGACCATCGACGTTGGGATACCCCTCGACCTGAAAGAAGCCCACGCTCTCCGTGTTGCTCAGCGGCAGATTGCTGACTGCTCCTGCTGCAGTGACTCCGGGCAGTGCACGAACCTTGTCGAGGAGGGGTTTGAAGTATGGGGAACGGTCTGCCTGCTGATTGCGATATCGAGCCTCGGGCCACAATGTCATGGTCACTGTGCCTTGCGAGAAACCGGTATCGACAGACTGTACGTTGATGTAGCTGCGCAGCAAGAGTCCGGCGCAGGCCAGGAGCACAACTACCAGCGCTGTTTCAGCGATGATGAGAGCGCTCTGCGAACGGCTATGGCTGCCTGCGACACAGCGGCTGTTGCCGCTTGAGAGAAAGTTATTGAGGCCTAGCTTCGACACGGCCAATGCAGGCAAGATACCGGTGAGAACGCTGGTTCCGAAGGCGACAATCAGTGTGAACGCCAGCACTCGCAGATCCAGTGATGCTGTGTTCAGACGAGGAATGTTGCCGGGATCAAGTAGTGGCAGTGCGCGCAGGAAAAGCCAGGCGAGTCCAATGCCGAGCAGGCTCGCTGCACTGCCGATGAGCAAAGATTCAGTGAGCAGTTGGCGCACGATGCGGCCTCGTCCTGCGCCCAGTGCTGCGCGTACACTCAGTTCCCGCATGCGGTTGGTGGCGCGTGCGAGAAGCAGGTTTGCTGCGTTGCCGCAGGCGATGAGGAGGACGAGACATACAGCGCCGAAGAGGATCCACATCAGTCGCTGAACAGGCCCGATCGCTGTATCCAGGAAGTGCTCGATGAGGGCCCCACTGCCACGGAATACGCCGGTATGAAGCTTGTCCAGGCGGGACATGATGGCGGACATTTCGGCTTGCGCCTGCTGCATGGAAACGCCGGGTTTCAGGCGGGCGATTGCGTTGTTGTCGCCGGGCTCGCGGCTCGTTCTCTGCTGCGGTGTGAGTGCCAGCGGAAGCCAGACTTGCGTTGCTTTGATGCTGGCGGTGCCGTAGGGCAGGTCGGAGAATTGTGGGTAGGCGAAGGCCGGCTTCATTACGCCAACGATTCTGTAATTCACGCCGTCCAGTTGCACAGAGCGCGTGAGGATGTCCGCGTCGCCATTGAACATCGATTGCCACAGAGCGTGACTGATGACGGCGACTTTGTCGTGGCCAGATTGCGTATCGTCGCTGATGATAGTTCGGCCCAGCAGAGGCGCTGACTGAAGCGTGTTGAAGAAGTTGCTATCGACGCGAGCCGCGCCAATGCGGTCTACCGAGTTGTGCGCGGATATGCTGAAGGTGGCCTGCGCGAAAGCGGTCATATTGGCAAAGGATTGGCTTTGCCGCTTGAGATCAGCGAAATCCGCATAGCCTGGGGCGAGTACTTCGGCAGGTATAGGGATGTTTGGGTTGGGTGTGTAGAGATAGACGAGACTGCCGGGATCGCCGTAGGGAAGTGAGCGCAGCAACACTGCATTGACGAGGCTGAAGACGGCTGTGCATGCGCCGATGCCGAGCGCGAGCGTGAGTAATATCAGAGCCGTGAAGCCGGGGCTTTTGCGCATCTGGCGAAGGGCGTAGTTGAGGTCTTGCAGGACAGTCTCGAAGCGGAAGCTGATGGCTTCGTGGCTGCGTTCTTTGAGGAGAGTGGCGTTGCCGAACTGGCGTGCTGCTGCTTGCCGGGCGTGCTCGGGGGACATACCTTCTTGGGTGAAGCTGTGCTCGGCTTCAGTGCGGTGAAAGCGCATCTCTTCTTCAAGCTCGCGGCGATACCGGTCGCGGCCAAACAGTATGCCCAGCTTACGAAAGAGTCCACTCAACTTGCTCATAAGCTATCTCCTGAAACTCTGGATTTACTCGGCACGCAGCGCATCGACAGGGTTGACGGAAGCGGCCTTCAATGCAGGTCGCAGACTGGCCAGCAATACGGGTACGAGCAGCAATCCGATGGCCGCAACGAAGGTCAGTGGATCGTAGGGAGAGATGCCGTAGAGTTGGCTGCGCAGCAGGCGGACCAGCATCAGCGCGGCTAGCGAACCACCAGTGAGGCCGATGGCTGCGGCCATCGCTGAGCGGCCGAGAAAGAGGCCCGCGATCTGGCTGCGAGTCGCGCCGAGGGCCATGCGCACGCCGATCTCCTGTCGGCGTTGCGCGACGGAGTAGGCGATGACACCGTAGATGCCGACGCATGCCAGGGCCAAGGCAATGACAGCGAAGCCTACCAGGAGGGCCATGTTGAGCTGTGGTTCGGCGAAGGACTGGTTCCTGAGGCTGTCGAGTGTACTCACATTCGAGACGGCTTGTTGCGGGTCGACTTGATGGACCTGTTGGCGGATCGCTCGGTCGAGGCTTTCCAGCTGGCTACTCGCTATTTGGGAGCGAATCACAAAAGAGCGTGAGGGTGCACCGTTCACGGCAAAGTAAATCTCCGGCCGGATATCGTTCGCGATGGAGCCCGTGGTGCCTCTTGTGTTCCCGATCACACCTGCGATCTGGACTTGCATAGTCTTGTCGTAGATCAGGTGACGGCCGAGGGGACTTTGCCCATTGAGGTACTGACGGACGAATTCCTGGTTGACGAGGACAGCGCTGTCCAGCTCGCGCAACTCGCGACCGGCTAAGAGCGGAATCCCGAGTGCTTTGAGGTAGTCTCCCGCGATCGCGCGAACTTCCGCGCGAACGGAATCCTGATGTGGAGTGCGAGGCAGCCAGTCGGCATCGTAGTTATTTTGAAAGTTATAGCCATCCATGGGCAAAGCGGTTGCCTGACCTACTGCGGTCACTCCAGGCAGCTGCTCCATCCGGCGTTGCGTCTCTGCAAAGAAGCGATTCATAGCAACCTGATCCGCCCCCCACGGTAATTTGATCTGGAAGGTCAGGACGTGATCGGTGTCAAAGCCCAGCGGGGTTCGCGTGAGCCTCCAAAGCGACTGCACCATGAGGCAGGCGCCCACCACCAACACCAGGGAAAGTCCGACCTGAACAGCAATGAAGCTGTCGCGCAGCCGGCTGCCTGTGGGGCCTGCCATCCGGCCTTCGACGCTTTTCAGGGATTCATTCATCTCGGCATTGCGCCGTGTGAAGGATGGAGCCAGTCCAAATGCGATTCCGGTGAGTGCAGATACACCGAGCGCAAACCAGACGACGGCCCAGTCGGTGGAGATGGATGCTGCCTGTTGCAGAGCGTCAGGCAGGCGTGTGTCCGCTATACGCAGTATGAAAAACGTAACGCCGAGCCCGGTGCCGCCGCCGAGCAGCGCGAGCAACAGGCTCTCGGTAAGATGCTGCTGGAGCAGACGCGTCCGTGATGCGCCAAGGGCGTGACGAAGGGCGACTTCCCGGCGGCGCGTCGTGGCGCGTGACAGCAGGAGGTTCGCGACGTTGATGCAGGCAATCAGCAGTAGGGCTGTAGAGGCCGCCAGCAGCACCAGCAAAGCCGGTCTGAGAGTCTTGTACTGATTGTCGCGCAGGCTTTCACTGCGGAACTGCCATTGTGCGTCGCTTTCTGTGTATTGTGTGCTCAGCAGGCTGCCGATGGTCCGCAATTCATTCTGCGCGGTCATGGGCGAGATTTCCGGTTTCAGCCGCCCGTACACACGGGCGAAGCGGACGCCGTCGCCACGGTACTGACTCCAGTCTGGGGCAGCGAAATGCGTGGGACGCCAGACATCGGTGGAACTCGGGAACTCGAATTCCCGGGGCATGACACCGATGATCGTCGTGGGCAGTTTGTCCATCGTGACGATACTGCCGATGACAGAGGGCGACCCGCCGAAGAGTCTCTGCCAGGCCCGGTAACTGAGAACAACGACTCCGGGTGCCTTGGGCCTGTCGTCCTGCTCGTCGAAGGTGCGCCCCATCATTGCATGGGCTCCGAAGACACGCCAGAACTGGCCAGTTGCCGCGACGCCGTCTACGTTCTCAGGTAGGCGAGTGCCGGCAATCAGGGTTGGGTGCTCGAAGTAGAAGAAGCTGAGGCTATCGAAGGACCTGCTTCGTGCCTTTAAGTCAAAGTAACGTGGAACGCCAGTCATACCGCCTGCGGAGCTGCCGGTGATCCGTTCGTCTTCAATGGCGAGAATCCTTCCCGCCTGGGCGTATGGGAGAGCACGCAATAACGTGGCGTGGACTAGCGAGAAGATGGCAGTGTTGGCTCCGACGCCGAGAGCGAGCGTGAGCACGACAGCAAGCGTGAAGCCCGGTGAACGCCTCATCTGGCGCAGGGCGTAGCGCGCATCCTGACCAAGGGTCTCAACGCGGAAGCTGACGGCTTCGTGACTGCGTTCGCGCAGCAGGGTTTCGTTGCCGAACTGACGGCGTGCGACTGCTCTCGCCTTTTCAGGGGACATGCCGCCAGCGGCAAATTCGCGTTCCGCTTCGGTGCGATGGTAGGCCATCTCTTCGTCGAGTTCGCTGCGGAAACGGCGGCGGTGGATGAGGAGCGAAAGCTTGCGGAAGGTTTCGGTAATTCGACGCATGGCGGTGTCTCTCGGGTCTTGATGTGTGTGTCTACTCGGTGCGCAGGGTGGTCATAGGATCGGCTGTGGTGGCTCGGCGGGCTGGCAGGTAGCAGGCGACGAGCGCAACCGTGAGCACCATGGTGGCTACTGCTGCAAAGGTGAGCGGGTCGGTGGGGCTTACGTTGTAGACGAGGCTTCGAACGAGCCTGCCGAGAGCCAGCGCTACCACGATGCCTGCTGCTGTTCCGGCGAAGGCTAACCACGCTGCCTGTCGCAGTACGGTGCGTAGGAGGTGGCCTGGGGCTGCTCCGAGAGCGAGGCGAAGGCCAAACTCCGGCATGCGTTGTGAGACGGAGTAGGCAAGCACACCGTAGATTCCGATGGCTGCGAGCAGGATGGCGAGGCCGGCGAAGAGGCTTACCAGGAAGAAGATGAAGCGAGGCTGCGAGAGCGAGCGGCCTACGATCTGGTCCATCTGCTGGAGATTGGCGACGGCCAGGTCTGGGTCGAGAAGTCGTACCTGTTCGCGGAGCTCTTCTGCTAACGCTGTTGAGTCGCCGTTGGAGCGCAGGACAACGGACATTTCTGGAACGCCATTGGGGCTTTGGCTGAGCGGCCACCAGAAGGCTGGCTTGGCTTGCGCGCTGGATGGCGTATCCTTCACGTTGCCAATGATGCCGACGACGGTCAACCAGTCTTTGGGCTTTGGCTTGTCTTCGAAGGTGATGCGTTTGCCGATGGGGTCTTCACCGTGCCAGTAGGAGTTGGCCATAGCCTGGTTGATGAGAATTGCGTACGGTGCGTCTTCTATGTCCGCTGAGGTGAAGAAACGGCCGCGGATGAGCGGCGTGCCGAGTGCACGGAAGTAGTCTGGTGTGGCGAAGTGGTAGCGGCCGTGGAACTCTTCGCCCGGAGCGGGGTGCTTGCCTTCGATGCTGAAGCCGGTGTTGTCGTCGTATCCGGTCCAGGGAAGGTCGCTGCCGACACCGGCGTTTTCAACCCCGGGCAGTGCCGAGATACCGGCAAGCAGGCGATCAAAGAAGTGCACAACGTCGGCGTTTTTCTGGTACTTGCCGTCGTTGCGTGGCAGGGAGATCACGGCAGTCAGGACGTGGTCGTGAGTGAAGCCAGCGTTCTGCTGAAGCTGGTTGAGGAAGCTGCGCAGCAGCAGGCCTGCTCCGACAAGCAGCACGCAGGCAAGGCTGATCTCAGAGATGACAAGCGCGCTACGCAGGCGGTTCTGGCCTCGGCTGCCGGTGGTGCCGCGGGCGCCTTCGTGCAGGCCCTTGCCGGGGTCGTTCCTCGACGCCTGGATTGCCGGGATCAGTCCAAACAAGATGCCGGTGACTGCTGAGACGGCAAGGGTGAACGCGAAGACGAGGCCGTTGACGTGGATCTCTTCTGCGCGTGGAAAGCCGGCCGGTAGCAGTGCAACCAGGATGCGCACACCGGCGACGGCCAGAACGGCGCCCAACGCTCCGGCGGCGAGGGCGACGAGGAGGCTTTCGGTGAGCAACTGGCGGATGAGGCGGCTGCGCGCCGCACCGAGGGCGAGCCGGACGGAGAGCTCTTTCTGGCGTGCAGCAGAACGGGCCATCAGTAAATTCGCCGCGTTGGTGCAGGCGATGAGCAGCACCATGCCTACGGCGCCCAGCAGAATGAGCAGCATGTTTCGATTGCTGCCGACGATTTCATCCAGGAGGGGCACGGTGACAATGTGCCAGGTATTGCTCGACGTGTGGTCGGGCGACATGTCCGCCCAGATTCTGTGGAGCAGCGTATTCAGCTCCTGTTGGCCCTGGCTCTGTGATACCCCCGGCTTAAGGCGGCCAATCACGTCGAGATAATGCGAGCCGCGTTCAGTGGGCTTGCCGTCGAAAGAGAAGGGCACCCACATGTCAACACTGCTGCCGTAAGCGACGGCCCGGTAGTTGTTGCCGGGGTGAGCGGTTCCGGCGGGCATGACTCCGACGATGGTGTAAGGCCGCATGTTCAGCGTGACTTTGCGGCCAATGACGGCGGGATCGGCAGCGAAGCGGCTGCGCCAGAGACGGTCGCTGAGGAGAACTTGTCTGTCGTTGCCGGGGACCTCGGCGTGATAGTCGAATTCGCTCCCGATCTGCGGCTGAAGCCCCAGAGTATGAAAAAAGCCGGAGGTAACGGCGAAGGAGGAGAGACGTACGGGCTCGCCTGAGCCAGAGAGCTGCAGGTCGTAGTGAACGTAGGCGGCGAGCGACTCGAAAGAGCGGGTGTGATCGCGCAGATCGTGGAAATCCCACGGGTTTATGGGAAACTGGGGATAGGCTTCGCTCGAGATGTAGACACGGACGATGCGGTCGGGATCTGCGTAGGGAAGCGAGCGCAGCAACACTCCGTCGATGACGGAGAAGATGGCGCTGTTGGCGCCGATGCTGAGGCCCAGGGTGAGGATGAGCACGATGGCGAAGCCGGGGTTTGCGATGAGTTGGCGGAGAGCGTAGCGCAGGTCCTGGGCGACGGTTTCAAAGCGGAAGCTGATGGATTCGTGGCTCTGTTCGCGGACGCGCGTGGGGTTGCCGAACTGTTGTGCTGCGGCTCGGCGGGCGGCATCGGGTGACATGCCCTCGGCTTCGAATGCACGCTGGGCGTTGGCGCGATGGAAGTTCATCTCTTCGTCGAGCTCCGCGCGGAAGCGGTCGCGACGAAAAAGCATGGCCAGCTTGCGAAGGAGAGTGCGCATCGTATGCCTCCTGTGTATGCTTCCTGAGGTTTATGCTTCCTGCGGATCGGTTTCGGGGTTGCGCAGGACGCGGCCAATGGCGGAGATCATGCGCTCGAATTCGGTGAGTTCCAGGCCGAGCTGCTTGCGGCCATCTTCAGTGAGCGTGTAGTAGCGGGCGCGGCGGTTGGTCTCGGTCATCTTCCACTCCGCCTTGACCCAGCCCTGGATCAGGAGCCGTTGCAGGGCGGGATAGAGTGAGCCTTCTTCCACGGTGAGCACGTCGTCTGAGAGACGCTTGATGGAGAGCGCGATGCCGTATCCATGCAGAGGTGCGCGAGTCAGCGTCTGCAGGATCAGCATGTCCAATGTGCCGGGCAGGAGGTCATTTTTCTTGGCCATGGGCCTATATATAGATTGTCTATGGATAGAAAGTCAATGGACTTGTTTCAATAAAAAAGCACCGCTGAGGATTTCCCCCGGCGGTGCTTTCGATCGGGCTTGTTTTGCGTGTTAGCGGAGCAGGTCTTCGAGCGTGGTGGAGAGGTCGGTCTTCTCGTCGCGGTACTTCACGATGACCGGGGAGTAGAGGCTGAGGCCCCATTCGGCGCCCTTGCCTTTGGTGACGGCGCGGGAGCCGGGGACGACGACCGCGTTCTCGGGGATTATGAGTGGGAGATCAGGAGTGGCACGGAGAATCGCACCGTTGACCAGGTCGAAGACCGGTGTACCGCGGGTCAGGATCGTTCCCGCTGCGAGCACGGCGCCCTTGCGGACGATGGTGCCCTCGTACACGCCGGAGTTGCCGCCGACCAGTACGTCGTCTTCAATCACAACGGGGCTGGCGTTGACCGGCTCAAGGACGCCACCGACCTGGGCAGCGGCGCTGAGGTGGACGCGCTTGCCGATCTGCGCGCAGGAACCGACGAGGGCATGCGAATCGACCATCGTTCCGCTATCCACAAACGCGCCTACGTTGATGTACATCGGCGGCATGCAGACGACGGATTTTGCCACGTAAGCTCCGGCTCGGACGCTGGAACCGCCAGGCACGATGCGTACGCCGGATTCCAAGCTGAAGCGTCGAGCGGGATAGGTGTTCTTGTCGACGAAGGAGAGGCCATCGCCGGGCAATTCCATCAGAACGCCAAGGCGGAAGCCGAGCAGGATGCCCTGCTTGACCCAGGCGTTAACGCGCCAGCCGGTTGGGGCGGCAGGGTCCGGTTCGGCGGAGCGAAGTTCGCCCGCTTCGAGCGCTGTGCGGAGAGAAAAGAATGCTTCAAGGGCTTTGGCCTGGACGGTAAAGTCAGCCGCTACTTCAGGATGGCTGACATAATGCTCAATGGTTCGCTGGAGTGGATGCACGTTCATCGTGTACCAGTCTAGCAACTCTGCGCCGCTCCGGGGCGTGGCCGGCAGTGTACTTGCGGCGGTCCAGCGACGGCACAAGGGTGGGAAGAACCGCAGAGACATGACTGGCCAGCTGGGCGGCAGGAACGACCACACGCGGCGCCACCTGGGCGGGCTCGGCTTCCTCCATCGGCTGCAGGCGAAACTTGCGTGTGCCGCAGGGAATCATGGCAACAGGGCAAGGCTGATCTCCCAGCTTGCCGCTATTGCGTTTCGCTTCCAGCCAACTGCTGAGCCGCTGATCATGAATTTCGGGTTGGTCCGACCAGAAGGAGGCGGACAGGGTGCAAACGATGCTCAGGTGATCAAGTTCAAGCTCAATCAACTCGCCGTCGGGCGGGAAGTGCTCACTCACATTTACCGCGCCGACGTGCAACCCGATGCCTCCGGAATGTCCGGAGTGCCGCTGCTTCGTCAAAACTACCATGGTCCACCTCCGAGGGTGTCTGAGTATGGAGTGTATGCAGTTCTACAAATGATTGGATGAAAAGATGCTCGCAATCACAATAGTCCTCATTTGCAAGTCCCAGAAGAGGAATAAGGTATTGGAAGTCCAATTTGGTAACTGAGGAATATCCTTAGTACCGTGTACATTACGTTACTTATAATTGAATATGCAAATAAAAGGGCGAGTTTCCCCGCCCCTCAGAAGAACTACGAGACTATCTAAATTCAAATCAGGCTGAAAAAGTCACTGGAAACTTCGCGTTGCGAACCTCTCTTGGTTCGATCGGCTGAAGGCGAAAGGCGTGATCTCCCGAAGGGATCATCACCAGCGGAGCAGGAGTGGCGGCCAGTTTGCCATTCATGCGCTTCGATTCGAGCCAGGAGACCAACCGGTCGTCATGGATTTCAGGCTCGCCATTCCAGAAGTTCGGTTCCAGAGTACATACGATACTTAGGTGATCCAATTCAAGTTCTACGATCGGCACATCAGGCGGGAATAGCTGTTGCACATTGCCGTCTCCGACATGCAACCCCGTCAACCCTTGGCGTCTGCTTTGCTTCTGAACAACCATACTTCTCCTCTGCCTTGGGAGACCCGAACGCTGGACTGTTCCGGGATTCCACTTCAATCAGATGCTTACGGCAGGGGCAAAGGTGTCTTCCGATGTGCGGTTTTGTACACGAGGAAACGGAAGGCGTATGGATTTTTAATACGAAATCGTTTATTGGGAAGAATTCCTAGAACATCCTCATATCGCCGTCGGGAATAAGGTTCTTCAGCAGGCCGATTTCGCCGGCCACGCGCTCCAGGCGCTGTTTGAGGGCGCGGTCAGGAGCGACGAGCGGCAGGCGCACCGTGGCATCGCAGCGGCCCATCAGGCTGAGAATGGTTTTGACCGGGCCCGGGTTCGACTCCCAGAAGTTAGCTTCGAAGAGCTTTGCGTACTTGCGCTCGATCTCGCGAGCCAGTGGCCAGTCGTTGCGCAACGCGGCGCGAACCATCCTGGTCAGCTCGGCGGGGATCTCATTGGAGGCGACGCTCGAAAGCCCGTGCGCTCCGATACCGATTGCGGCGAGAGCCAGATTGTCGTCGCCGGAGAAGATCTTGAAGCCCTGGGGAACCGTATGTACCAGCGTGGCGATCTGGGCGAGGTTGCCGCTGGCTTCCTTGATGCCTTCGATATTTGAGGCGTTTTCGGCGAGGCGCACGACTGTTTCCGGTTCGAGATTCACCGCGGTACGGCCGGGCACGTTGTAGAGCACGACAGGCAGCGGGGCGACGGTCTCGGCGAGTGCCATGAAGTGCTGGTACTGGCCCTCCTGCGTGGGCTTGTTGTAGTAGGGGTTGGCCGAAAGCACCGCATCCAGGCCGCGGATGCGGGCGAGCTTTTCGGCGCGCTTCACGAGTGTCCGGGTCGAGTTGTGGGTGCATCCTGCCCAGACCGGGACGCGGCCCGCGGCGGCTTCAACGACGATCTGGACGGCGTTGAGCCATTCACCTTCGTCCAGCGTGGCGGCCTCGCCTGTGGACCCGCAGGCCATCAGAAAATCGATGCCGGAGTCGATCTGCCAGTTCACCAGCGCATAGAGCGCCCGATCGTCAACGCTGCCATCCCCGCGAAAGGGGGTAATCAATGCCGTGCCACAACCCGTCGTTTCCATCTACTTCCTTCCCGTCATGGGAGAGTTTACAACGTTGAGGGCTGCTGATGGGCAGATGGGAAAGAAAGCAGTCGATGGTTCCGATCTGAGCTGGGCTGTTGAAACGCCGGATCAGCTTGCGCCTGCGACTCTCTAGTGGGGTGCGATTGTTGCGCCCTTCTCTTTCTCTAACACGACTCCGAGGTTGTTACATCCGATGGCTACGCCGCCGTCGCAGGCCTTGCGGAACAGAGACACTGCCTGGTCATGATCCCTGGGTATCCCGGTTCCGTTCTCGTACATGATGCCGAGGTTGACACAAGGGCCGAAAAGGCCTGCGTCGCAAGCCTTTCGATAAAGGGCGACCGCCTGAGTGTAGTCGCGAGGCACTCCGTCGCCATTGGCGTACATCACGCCCAGATTGCTGCAACTAGCAACCATTCCACCATCGCAGGCTTTACGGTAAAGGGCCAAAGCCTGAGCGAAGTCCTTGGGTACGCCTTTCCCGTTAATGAACATCAGGCCCAGGTTGTTACAGGCGGTTGCGTCCTCCGCATCACAGGCCTTGCGGTAGAGTGTTACAGCCTGAGCGTCATCCTGGGGCACGCCCGTACCGTTTGCGTATAAGAGACCGAGATTGGTACACGAGCCCGCGTCGCCTTTCTCGCAGCCTTTGCGATAGTAAGTCGCAGCCCAGCCAGAGTCCTTCGCTACGCCATTTCCAGTCGAGTAGAGGATAGCGAGATTTCTACAGCCAGTGGCGGAGCCTCCGTCACAAGCTCTGCGGTAGAGGGACACCGTCTGAGCGGATACTGTAAGCGAATTCGCACCACCGCTTTTATTCGGTTCGGTCACAACTTCCGGATGGGTGACTTCGTGGCCTGGCGGGTCATTGCCGGATGGGATCCCTGGAGCAGAAGAGGCACCATCGGGTTTATTACTCTCTGGAGCAGTTGCGACCGTTGGGGTGGTAACTTTCAGGATGGTCCGGCGGTATTCGTCAGCGGAGATGGCCTTGATTCCGCCAGATGCTTCCCGGATGTAGATATCGGTGTGAAGGCTGGTCTGGAGAGTGCACAAAAACGAAGATGGCTTGTCGCCAGCGGTGCGCAGAAAAAGGGTGAGTACAGAGCCTTCCGTTGCCCATTGGCCGGCGTAATAACGGCCCTGCTCGGAGACCTTGAGCGTGACGGCACAACTGGTGGTGAAATCCACAGAAGAAAGTCCCGAGTCGGTCATGATGTTGCCGCGTCCGCTGCCAGTTCGCGTTCCGTTTACCAGCGGCGTCCAGTCGATCGCGAGAATCGACAGGCGCACCGGATAGTGACTCATGTCGGTGTCGATTGGTCCTGTCTTCGGAAGCGCAGCGCCAATCCGGACCTTGTATTGTTCCGGGGTGAACGTGGATAAGGTTCCATTCTGCACGTCGTACACAAATTCATGCAGAGTGATCTTGAATTCGCAGGCTTCAGACTTGTTTTCATTGCCAATTGAGTTGCCTACGAGCTCAATCGTCTTTCCCGGTTTTTTCCATTTCGCGGAGTAAGCCTGATTTCCAACGGACTTCATATAGTTGATCGCGCAGTCGTAGGTGAAATCGATCGCATGTATCTCCTGCCCGTCGATCAGGTTAGCGAGACCTGAGCCCTGGCCTCCAAAAGCTCCGGCGTGTGGGTTCCAGTTGGACTGAAAGATATGAACGCGCAAAGTGTAGGAAGACATATCCCGCGGCTTAGCGCAGGCGGCCCGGATTGTGGTCCAGGCCAGGATCATCAGTAACAGGAAAGTCCACGAAGAAACACGTCGATTCACCACGGCATTCCTCGATCTATCGGAAAGTGGGGAAAATCAGAGTACCGAATAATGTTAATCCTCGCAAACAAACTTCAAAAAAACATAACTGTCGGTCCCCACCCTTCGTCAACTCGAGGTACCAGTGTTACTCACCTTGTTTGTGGGCTTACCGGATGCGAACGCGCCGAAGTTTCTGCCTGTCAGGATCGAGAAGGGGCGTGTGCATATTTGAACCGGAAAACCTGGTCAGAGCTAATTCCTGAAGGAGTAGCCGTGGCTCTTCAGGAAGGCGCTGATCTCATCCCAATCGCCCCATCCGTCGAGGACGCTCCCGGTGTGCGCGACGCTGAAGGTCGACCCTTTCGGAAACTGCAACAGCTTCTGTTCGAGAGCTTTCAGGTCAGGGCAGCGATACTGATTGATCGAATAGCGAAACCGCTCGGTTGGCATGAGATAGTCGATTTGCGATTCGGGCGGATAGACCGGGTCTTTGAATTTTCCATAGATATAGTAACTGCCAGGCGCGGGCCCGACGCTCGCTTGACTACCGCAGCTGAACGCGCAGGAGAGGCTATGCCCTTTCTGGTCGCCCGTCAACGCTGCCAGGCGATCCACATCTTCCGCCGTCAGCGTCCAGCCCTGAGCCTTTTCATACGCTTCGAGCAGCCGCGAATCGAGGTTATAGAGCTGCCAGTCTTCCTGTGTGTGATTCTGGCTGCTTATGCGCACTTCGACTCCGCTCTCCTTGAATTTCTTATGCCAGCGGGAAAGCTGCTCCCAGACCACGGGCTTCATAGCTGCGCTGCCATATCTTCCGAGATATGCGGTAGCATCGGCAGCAAGGGGCGTTCCATCCTCCAACTGTTGCGCTGCCAGAGCATCGAGCACGGGGCTTGCTTCCATATAGCCGATGCTCGGCAGGAACTCTCCTCGCGGACAGTAGATCGGTGGAAACTTCTTATCCAGCAATAGCTTGACCCTGGGCTGCGCTTCGCCCGGCGTAACCTTGAGCAGATAGGCCAGGACAGGGATCTGGATCGTGCAGGACCACGCGCTCAGATGCTGATCGATGAAGGGAAGCACCGTGGGAAGCGTGGCGCGCGTAGCGTAGCGATGCAGCAAGGTTGCTGAGCGGACCAAATCCTGCTGGGTTTCGAGAGCTATGAAATTCGCGGCGATCTGCTGCTCCTGCGCCGGAAGCGACTCATCAGGCAGCCTGAGATAGAGCGACGAGAAGCGCGGGACCGGCCGAACGACTTCCTGACGTATGAAGACGGTTGCGGTCGCCGGTTCGAGTTCAAGCCAGCGCAGCAATGCCTCGCCGTTGCCTGCTTCCGCTCTGCGCCGAACCACGGTTAACATCAGTGGAGATCGAAGATGGTCCCAGTCGGTATCAAGCAGGGCGGCCTGAGTCTGTTCCGAGAGTCGATCAAAGTTTGCCGCTGCCGTGGCGATGATTGGATCCGGGAACGGCGCGTGCAGATCGTAGGCCGAACCCTCTACGACCCAGTAGCCGTTCACCGGATTTCGGAGCAGCGTCTCAAGAGACACGATCATTGCATCGGGTCTCTTTTTCGGTAGCGACGCAAACAGCGTGTCGCGGACAGCATTCACGTCCCTGGGCAGCACTCCCGATCCGGGATGTTGCTTATACTCGCCACGGCTGAGCGACCTTGCGTAGTCCGCGAAGAAGGCCGGGCGCACACCCACATTGGGATCCACCAGCAGACGCGCCATCTCAGTCTGCTCGAGGTCCTTGTTGGAGTTGATATCAAGGCAGTGCGTGACATCGATTCCCTTGCTCAGGATACCCACAAGCGCAAGAGCTGCCTCTGGGGTACCCAGATTACACAGTGCGTCCTTCTCCTGCTGGCGTTTCAAGAACTCGGGCGTTGGCGGGTTTGTGTAAGCCACAGGGGGCGCGGCCCATGCAGCTACTCCCCGTTCGATGATCGCCGCTTTCCACGTATTTCCAGCAGGCATGATTTCCAGAATGATCTCCGCGGTTTTGCTCACTGAATTGTGCTTTACCTTGGAGTCCGGTGCGCGCCCAATCTTGTTCGTTTCGTCATCCAGCCCTATCGTCATCGACAAGCGCACGGTGTATGTTCCCGGCGTGTCAAAGCGGAATCGGGTGGTGAGCGTGTAAGGGTATTTCTTCGGCTCTGGCGTGAGATCGGAGCTCTGCACATCGAAGGTCGGGCCGCTCATGGCGCCGCAGCGATGAAAGCCAATGTCTGTCCAACCGGTGCTGGGAGTTACATCGAACGACCATTGCGTCACGAATCTGCATTGCGGATACCCGAAGCAGCCTTCCCAGAACATCTTGCACGGCTCTAGATAGTGATTGCTCGTGGTGCTGGAAACAAAAAGCTCCAGCGGAATAACCTCGCCGAGTTGAAAGCGGTTCGATCCGGTGGCAGAGCGTAACTCAACTTGCAGGTCGGGCGAATCCTGCGAGGGCGAACCCTGAATAGGTAAATCCTGCGCCAAAACCGCACGAGAGCAAAGGGCAGTGACAAGCGTCATTGCCAGAAAGCCACTCCACACCATGGATGCTTTCAAAGGCAAGAGACCGCGGTAGATGATTCGCCGATGCTGCAGCATAGATGGTGTGCTCCGAGTCCTACTAGCATAGACGTTTGCGGCTGAGATTCTTGCAGTCCTGGGTAAGCGTATTTTGCTGCGATTGGACTTTGTCGTTCAAGAAGGCGTCTAATGTCGGTAGTACGAGATTTTGTTCCTCGTCCCTAGCTGATGACGGCTTGCTTCTGACGGGCGCCTCTCACGAGTAACAAGCACAAGATTGGAGACAATCATGAGCTTTGGAAATAAATCCGCAGTACACAACCATTTATCTACAAAACATCCTCTGTTCTCGCATCCTAGAGAGCAGGACACCGTTCAAACGAAACAGGATCTGGTTCAAGAGAAAGTAGTTGAGCCGCTGCATGACGAATCACGTTTCGCGGAAAGAGCGCCTCCGGAGAAAACCAGAGTGAATTAGGGTTTTACACTCCCGCTCCTCGAATCACCCCAGCCTTTCCCCGGCATGCAGGACATGCCGGGGGATTTGTGTTTTGCGTTGGTCGTGCAACCTTGGCCTGAACCACTATCCGACGATATATTTGCTCCCCGGCAGCAGCGAGATCAGCTTGACCCCGAGATATGTGATTGCGAAGGTGATGAGCGCGATCACGGGAATCCGCACGAATGCCTTGCCGAGCATGGGTGCCAGGTAGGCGTGAACCGCGTTGAGCACGATGATGTGCGCCAGATACATGCCGTAGCTCATGCGCGAAACATCGTCGATCAGCTTCCACACGCGGCTGTTGCTGCGGTTGGCGTGAATGTTGCGGAAGAGCAGGAAGATTCCTGCTGTCATCAGCGCGACGTTCAGCGAGGTGAAGTTCCACGTCAGTTCGAGGTCCGACACCATGCGCTGCGTACCAAGCCGGTAGAGAAACCCTCCGGCGGTAGCGGTGTAGCCCGCCACAATCAGGCCGATGGCGAGCCAGTCGATACGCCGCGAAGGCGCCATCCAGAATCGCTTGATGTAGGCGGCCAGCACCGCATAGCCGATGAAACCGGTGAAGTAGTAGAGGGTCGGAGTGGTGTTCCAGGAGCACTCGCCCCATACCTGCGCGAAGGCGAGATGAATGAAGGGCAGCGTCAGTGTCACGGCCCACAGCACGAGGAAAAGCTCCATGCTCTTGCGGCTCGCCGAAACGATCCACGGCGAGAACACAGGCGCGATGAGGTAGATCGCCATCAGCATGTAGACGAACCACAGATGGCCGACTTCTGTGCCGTAGTTGACTGGGATTTTGGCGATGTTGAGCAGAGCGGTCTTAAGAGTAGTCGCTCCTTGCGCGAAGTAGTAGAACGCATAGACCGAGCACCAGATCACGAAGGGAATCAGCACGCGTGTAAAACGCTTCCGGAAGAACTTGCGATCGTCTCCGATGGGGAAGAGGAAGAATCCGGTGATCATGACAAAGAGCGGCACGCACGAGCGGAAGAGAGAGTTCGTCCAGCCCACAGCCCACGATCCGGCAGTATGCAGCGTGGTTCCGTCCGCTGCGATGTACTCGAACTCGCCGGTGTGTATCTGCATAACCATGTAGATAGCGATGACCCGCAGCAGATCGAAGCCGCGATGCCGCGTGGGTGCAGGAGGAGCTGAGATGGTCATGCTGTGCGGTCCCCAGTCAATGTGAAGCTGATAGCGAAAGACTTGTTCGCGAGGAACTTGGATACGGAAGGCAGTGAATAGAATCGCCACGCCACGGATGCTCTGGCGAGCAGTCAGTCGATGATAAATCGTTGGTTCACGTTATGCTTCCGTGAGCGAGTGTTGTGATTTCTGTCGAGGATTGTCGAGGACTGTAATACGGTTCTTTGCAAGCGCCATTTCTGGAGAATTGGAACATATGACTGAAGCTAGCGAAATTGCCAGCCCGGCTGCCGATTGCGTGGTTTCAAATGACGTAGACCGGCAATCCGTGACGCCGGATCGCTGGAGCCTGCCGGCGAAGGTCGCATTCCGCTTCTGCTTCTGCTACTTCACGCTGTTCTGCTTCCTCACGCAGATACTCAGCGGACTGATCAATATACCCAAGGTGGACATTCCTGATTTTGCCTCGACGGCCGCGGTGCGTCCTCTCGTTCTCTGGACTGCGCGACATATTTTCGGCATTCAGCAGGAGCTGGTCTTCACGGGCAGCGGAAGCGGCGACAAGACCTTCGATTGGGTGATGGCCTTCTGTTTCCTTGTGATTGCCGCGGTCGCGACGGCGGTCTGGAGCTGGCTCGATCGCAGGCGGCCCGCTTATCCCGGCATGTTGAAGTGGTTTCGCGTGGCGCTCCGATTCGCGCTGGGCGCGCAGATGGTGACCTACGCCCTAGTAAAGATTTTCCCCATGCAGATGCCCTACCCACCGCTGACCCGGTTGCTGGAGCCGTACGGGAATTTTTCTCCCATGGGTGTGCTCTGGTATTCGATCGGCGCTTCGCCTGCTTACGAAATCCTCTGCGGTAGCGCGGAGTTGCTGGCGGGCATCCTGCTCTTCATTCCGCGCACGGCAATGCTCGGCGCACTGGTGACTGCGGGCGTGACCAGTGAGATCTTCGTCCTCAACATGACCTACGATGTTCCCGTAAAGCAGCTTTCACTTCACCTGCTGTTGATGGCAATTTTCCTGGCAGCTCCTGAGTTTCCGCGCTTGATGAATTTCTTCCTTCTCGACCGCCCGGTGGCGCGCTCATCGCAGCCGCCTCTGTTTCGCTCAGCGCGCGCTAACCGCATCGCTGTCGTGGTGCAACTCGTCTTCGCCGCATGGCTCCTGGGCGTCAATGTATACGGAGTCTGGAGCCAGTGGCCGGTGTGGGGTGGTGGTCAGCCGAAGTCTCCGCTCTACGGCATCTGGGACGTGCAGAAACAGGCGATCGATGGCCACGAGCGCGCCGCCCTGCTGGGAGACTACGGCCGCTGGCGGCGCTTGATCTTCGAGTATCCGGAATTGGCTCAATACGAGCGCATCGACGACAGCATAGGAAGCTACGATGTCGCTATCGACGCCAAGACCCAGACCATTGCACTGACGACAGACAAGGACAAGAAGTGGAAGGGCACGCTGCATTACATGCGTACCGCGCCGGACCAGATGATACTCGACGGCAATCTGGGCGGGCATCCTGCTCATATGGAATTGCGGCTGGAAGATAGAGCCAAGATTCCGCTCGTTGCCCGGGGATTTCACTGGGTGCAGGAGTATCCCTTCAACCGCTGACCGCGCAGAAAATTTGACTCGAGTTCAGCTCGGATGAGTCGTGCTCGTTTCAGCCAGAGATCACTGGTCCGGAAATGCGATGATTCGGCGGGCGGCGAGAAGCCTGTTTTAACAAGGCTTTCGCCGCACGGCTCAGTTGTATCTTGCACATGACGATCGCAAGCTTGAACGTCTTATTTCGCCTGCGCCAGCTCTGCAATAACCGCAGAGAGTTTTTCGAGTATCTCGTTCCAGCCCTCCAATTGACCGCTGTCTTTCGCGCTTTCCATGGGCTCATTTCCAATGAAGGTCAGTCTTGTCTGGCCGTTTCCGAGGTCCTCAAAGAGGGTCACGTCGTACGCGCCGTCGATGGCCTCATGCTCTATTCCCAATTCCGAAGGATCAATCTTGTTTCCCTTCGAGTCAGAGAAGTACATGGAGGAGACGATCTTTTCGTAGGGAACAATCTCGTGGTATTCAGACGCATTCCAGAACTCCTGTCCATCTGGCGACCTCATGCAACAGAGAAACTTTCCCCCAACGCGAAAGTCCATCTCGCAAACCGGCGCGGTAAAGCCCTTTGGTCCCCACCACTGCATGATGTACTTCGGATCTGTCCACGCCTTCCAAACCAGCTCGCGTGGGGCATCAAAAATTCTTGTAACGGACATCCGCTCAATTTCGTTCGCCGTGTTTTCTGTCATTTCTGATCTCCTCTTTCTTCCTTTGCCGTTTTTTTCAATTCCTTGATTACCACTTCCAGTTTGTCGAAGCTCTCTTCCCAGAACCGGCGATAGCTGATCGCCCAGTCGCTGACGGACTTAATCGCTTCTGGCCTGAGCGTGCACACACTCTCTCGTCCACGCTTTGTTTTGATGACAATCCGCGCCCGTACCAGGTAGGCGATATGTTTTGAAATCATCTGCTGCGAGAGTGCAAACGGTTCCGTCAATCCATGTATCGAGGCAGGCCCGTGGGAGAGCCGTTCAATCATTGCCCGGCGGGTTGGATCAGACAAAGCCGCGAATGTTGTACCCAGATAATCCACAACCATATGGTAGTGGATAAATGTTCAATGTCAACTCTAAATCTTGTAATTCTTGCTTTTGTTCCCGAGTGAAGTGTCTTAACTTATCGGCGGGCCGGTTGTTAAGAATGTTGCGGTCGGCAACTTCGTCTTGTTTTGAGAGCCGGATGAGGCCACGCCAGAATTCGCTGCTGCGGAACAATTTAGGTCTCGGCGGTGTCTACTGAAGTTATGGCTCCTATCTCACGCTGGCGCAGGATTCTGCGTTCCTTGATTGTCGCTGGAATTGCAATCACCGTGCTGATACTTGCTGCTTCAGCGGTGATTAGGGTTCGGCAGTACATGCTGCGTCATCGGGCGGAGCAGTTACTGAGCGATATGCGTGACGTCGAATTAGGCAAGAGTACATGGGTAAGTGCTCAGAGGATCATGCATCGCTGGGGGCAGTGGGGCGCCTATGAAGGCGAATGCAGCGAGCGGCGCTGCAATTATCAGATCAACATGCAGGATGACTACAAGGCCTTTCCCGAATACTTTGTTCCGAGCGGCCGAATACATTCACAGCCCCACTACCATAAGGCTTGGCTGCTGGCGGCTTATAGATTCTTAGGTGGCCGACCAGCGTCGATCCGAGCAACCGTGATTGTGATCGGCGGTGTGATCTGGGGCAAAGATTATGAATTGGCAATGGATGCGTGGAGGCCCTTTGGGAACGACTTTATCCTCATGGCGTCTGCAACGACCAAATGGCGGACGGAAGAATTCCACAATTTACGCCACTCCGACCATCCGGAATACGTGATTGGCAGGCCAGGTGGTTGCACCTTCTGTGTGGATGGATACGTTCGATTTACACCATTTGCCGACTCTAAGACTATCGGCCGATTGATGGACTTCAATCTTGAATGCATGACTCGTCCCCTCGCTTGTCAGGATCAGATGGCTATTCTGCCAACAGCATGGCGAGTCTATGAGCAGGAGGAAGAAGAGCTGCATGCACAAATGAAATCAGGCAATAATAACTTGACTGTTCCGTGTTCTTTTTCGCTCGAATACTTAGGGCGTGACTATCGCAATGTCGTTGTCGCAGAATTTACCTCGGTACACCCAAGCGACAGTGATAATCACGAGGTGGATGTGGACCTTCACTTGGTAGATCGCCTCAAGCATGCAGGCTTTTGGAAGCAGGATGATCACTGGAAGATCAGAGTTCCTGTGGACAATAACGGCGTTAGTACTTCATCGACCACCATCAAAGTTAGTGGCCAAATGATTCTCGCGTTTCCCACGCCTTATCAACCAGTAAACTCCACCTGGCTTGACATTGATCAGTGCGGCCGCATCGCACTGACCAATGGAAATCTCGCAGCCATCAAACGTGGTGCCAAGGCCGACATCTTTCCGGATGATCGGCAATCCTGGCCATGACTCGTAATTAGGGTGCAGCCGCATTTAGAGCTTTGTGCGTTTCCCCATCCAGCGGTAGATGGCGCAGGGCTCGTCGGTGGACCAGGTGTATTCGCCGTCGGGCTGGTTGTTGAGGATGTCGCGGTCGGCGGCTTCGTCTTCTTTTGAGAGGGGGATGAGGCCGCGCCAGAGTTGCTGCCAGCCGGGGCGTTTGGCCAGCACTTCTTCGAACTCGTCGTTGGCGTAGAGCAGGTCGAGCTGTCCTTGGCGGCCGGCGAACTGTTGTTCGAGATGCTTGAGCAGGGCGCGCAGGACTGGTTCGCGAAAAGGGTTGAAGAGGTAGGCGACGCAGGGGCCGGCGGGGAACTGGTACTCGGTCACATCCTGCTCTACGATGCGCAGCGGGCATCGGGCGCGTCCAGCCAGCTCCCAGGTACGGATGTTCTTTTTCGCGATGGCGGCGAGATCGGGGTGTAACTCGACGCCGATGACTTCGCGAAAGGGCATGCGCGAAGCGATCAGCATGCCTCGGCCCATACCCGCGCCGAGGTCGAGGAAGGTGTAGTCATAGGGCGGGGCAACGAGCTGCGTGGCGCGCCACCAGTCGATCAGGTCAATCAGGACCGAAGGCGCGATGCCGTAGTAGGCGGTGTTGTGCTTGTCGTTGGGGTGGCCGGTGGTGAGGTCGCGTCCGTGGACGAGGCCGCTGGTCTGCACGTGGTGTTCAATATCAAAGGGATGGCGCATGAAGCCATCCTTGACCGTCAACCCGGGCAGTAGCCGCTTGCGTCCCATGCAGTTCGCCGGCGCCTAGACTTTTTCAAAGATTTCGCGGAACTCCCATACGCCGCTCTTGCCGCTGAGCCATTCGGCGGCGCGTACGGCGCCTTCGGCAAAGCCGCGGCGGTCGAACGACTCATGCCGCAGCTCGATCATGTCGCTCGCGCTGCGGGCGGTAAGTACATGCAGGCCGCTGGCATCGCCTTCGCGGTGCGAGACGATCTCAACCTTCGCATTCGGCTGGGCTTCGAGGACGATCTCTTTCAGCGTGAGCGCGGTGCCGGAGGGTGCGTCGAGCTTGGTGGTGTGATGGGTTTCTTCGATGTGGAATTCGTAGCCCTTCATCTTCGCAACGTCGGCGGTGAGCTTGAAGAGCTCCTGCACACTCAGCGAGAAGTTGGTGCCATAGAGCAGCGCTCCGCCGCGACGGAAGGCGAGAGCCTTCATCTCGTTGAGCTGGTCATACCATCCGGTGGTGCCGACGACGACGCGCGCCCCAAGGGCGAGGCAGGCCTTGATGTTCTCCACAGCCGACGCGGGCGAAGTAAAGTCGATCACCACGTCCACCTGTGCAACGGTAGGAGCGGTGAGCGCGCTTGCGCCTGTGTTCTCCCGCAGATCGAGCACGCGTACGGAATGGCCGCGCTCCCGCGCAACGGCGGCTACCTGACTCCCTGTCTTGCCTTTTCCCAGCACCAGCAGCAGCATGAACGTTTTCTCCTGAAGACTCTACAGTGCAGCGTACAGGTTCAAGCATGGAATTGAAAACCGCCTGCGGCTAAACGGCAGCGGTGCGGGCTTCCACGTCGAAGATCTCCGGATCAGGATCGCGGAAGAAGTGCGCATGCAGCGACCTGACGGCCTCTTCCACATCACTCTCCTCGATCATGAAGCTCATGTTGATTTCGCTGGCCCCTTGCGAGATCATGCGCACGTTCACATGCTTGATGGCGGTAAACACCTGCGCGGAGATGCCCATCTGGCCGCGAATATCCTCGCCCACCATGCAGACCAGCGCCTTCTGCCCCTCGTACTTCACGTCGGCCAGCTTGCCCAGGTCGGCGGCAATTGCAGGCAGTTTGTCGTTTGAGTCGACAGTGAGCGAGACGCTGACTTCGCTGGTCGAAACCATGTCGACCGGGCACTGGTGCTTGTCGAAGATGTCGAAGATCGCCTTTAGATAGCCATGCGTCATCAGCATGCGGCTCGCGACCACGTCGATGATGGTCAGCTTCTTCTTCACGGCAATGCACTTGAAGGGGCTCTTGCAGTGGGGCGCAAGCGAGATGATGCGCGTGCCTTCGTTGGTGGGGTTACGCGAGTTCAGCACGAGGACGGGGATGTTTTTGCGCACGGCGGGCAGAATGGTGGCCGGGTGTAAGACTTTGGCCCCGAAGTAGGCGAGCTCGGCGGCCTCTTCAAAGCTGACCACGCGCACGCGCAGCGCGTCCGGGCAGATGCGCGGATCGGTGGTCATGATGCCGTTCACGTCAGTCCAGATTTCGATGGCCTCAGCATGCAGCGCACCGCCGATGAGGGCTCCGGTAAAGTCCGAACCGCCGCGGCCAAGCGTGGTGGTGATGCCTTGCTCGTTCGAGCCGATAAAACCACCCATGACCGGCACGCTGCCTGCCTGCAGATGCGGGAGAACGTGAAGTGCGCAGCGCTCTTCAATCAGCTCGTCGAGCGGGATCGCTTTCTGATATTGCGAATCGGTGATGATGACTTCGCGCGAATCGACGTGGACGCCGTTGAGACCCATCTCGTCGAAGGCCTGCGCGATCATGTAGCTGGAGAGACGCTCGCCGTAGCTGACGACGAGGTCAGAGATGCGCGGGGTGAGTTCGAGAATGACGGCGAGGCCACGCAGCACTTCGTCGAGCGCGTCGAACTCATGTTCAATGGCGGTCTGGAGAGCAGCCAGGCGCTTGTGATCCTTGAGCAAAGCAGCGGCAGTGTCGCGATGACGGCAGCGCAGGCGCTGGCTGATGGCGAGAGAGCCAGTGCGGTCGCCGCGGCTGGCGGCTGCGGCACAAGCCAGCAGGTGGTCCGTCACCTTGGACATGGCCGAGACCACGACGACGGGTTTCTTACCCTGCGCAACGCGCCCGGCTACGATACCTGCTGTTCGCGCAATGGCCGTCGCATCTTCCACCGACGTACCGCCAAACTTCATGACCACCAGACTCATGCAGCGTCCCTATTCTTATGTCAATCCGATTATGCTTGCGATGCCGCCAGCGCCAAAGGTTCCAGCTTGCCTAGGCTTAACAGAAGCTCGGCATTGACGATTGCAGCACCGGCAGCGCCGCGAATCGTGTTGTGCGAGAGCACGGTGAACTTCCAGTCGAGCAGGCCGCAGGGACGAAGACGCCCGACCGAGGCTGCCATGCCCTTACCGCGATTCTTGTCGAGACGCGGCTGCGGACGATCTTCGGCAGCGATCCACTCAACGGGCTGTGCAGGCGCTGTTGGCAGATCCTGCCCGGCCAGCGGCGTGAACTCGGCCCAGGCCGCGAGCAGTTCTTCCTTGGTCGCTGGCTTGGTCAGCTTGATCGAGACGGATTCGGTATGACCATCCTCGACTGCTACGCGGTTGCAGTGTGCGCTCATCTTGGCGGCCAGCGGCTTGATCGTATCGCCGTCGAGTGAGCCTAGCAGCTTCAGCGTTTCTTCCTGCATCTTCTCTTCTTCATTCTTGATGAAGGGAACCACGTTGCCGAGGATGTCCATCGAAGGCACGCCAGGGTAGCCCGCGCCGCTGACCGCCTGCATGGTGGTGACGAAGATGGCCTCAATGCCAAAGCGCTCCTGGATCGGCTTGAGCGCCATCACCAGGCCAATGGCCGAGCAGTTGGGGTTGGTGACGATGTAGCCGCCGGAGTCTTTGCGCCATTCCTGATCTTCGATGAGGTGCAGGTGATCGGCGTTGACCTCGGGAATGACCAGCGGCACATTGGGATGCATGCGGAAGGCGCTGGAGTTCGACACAACCGCGCAACCGGCAGCGGCGAAGCGCGGCTCCATGTCGCGGGCAATGTCGGCGTCGAGGGCGGCAAAGATAATCTTGGGGGCACCAGTCGGCTCAGCCGGCGAAATCGTCATCTTCGCGATGCGCTCGGGGCAGGGCGTGTCGAGACGCCACTTGGCCGCGTCCTCGTAGCGCTTGCCGCTGGAGCGGTCGCTTGCGGCGAGCCACGTGATCTCGAACCATGGATGGTTTTCCAACAACTGAATGAATCGCTGCCCGACCATGCCGGTCGCGCCGAGTATGCCAATTTGATGTTTGGTTTGCATAATGGTAGACCCTTCAGTGTACAGGAACGCAGCTTTTGAAACACGCGCACGGCACCGGATTGCGAGCCAATTCCGAATCTCCGGTGACGAAAATGGTTCGCGGGGGAAGCTCCGTGCAGCCAGATCGGGAGGCGGGCTCAACTTCCGCACCACCCTGCCGATATACCTGTCAGTGCTGGCTGCGCGTTCGACTCGGGACTTCAGGACGAATTATGGTTGCTGAAAATCGTGCATCTGCGCCAACCATCGAGGCTGCAACGGAGCATCTCTGCCGCATTCTGCATTCGTCCGGCTCGTCAAGCTTGCGACAGGGTTTTGTCGCCAGGCTCTGTCTTAGTTCTCTCGATGTCGTGGCCGAGCGTTTTGGGGCCAGAGGCGCCGAATCGCTTTGCAACGCAGTCTTTACCTCTCTGATGGACAAGCTTCAGGAGCAGGATGTGCTCTATCCCTGGCGCGGGAATTGCTTCCTGGTGATCAGCGAACGCCCGCTGTACGAAAGCCAGTTCATCGCGGAAATCTCCCGCATCCTGGCCCGCAACCGCGATTTTCCTATCCAGATCGGCGAACGAACAATCATGCTCCGTGTACCGATCGTTTTGACGGTGTATCCACTCGCCTCGCTGAAGGATATCGAAGACTTATCGCAGCCGGTGCAAAGCCCGGGCACGGCGAGCGAAGCGTCCACTTCCAACAACGGCCAGCTTCCCGCCCACGCCCTCTACGCCGGCACACCGACCGAATCGATTCCCGAGGGTCCGCGACATGAGTAGTCCCACGCCAAAATGGCCGAATCCCTCGGTATCGGTCGAGGAACTGCCGGTCGCCTACATCGAGATCGATGCGCGGGGCATCATTCGCTATGCCAACCCGGCGGCCGTCTATCTGCACGAAATTCCAGCGGAAGAGTTGCTTGGCCGCGAGATCTGGGACCTGCTACCCCCGGACGAGACGGCCCGCAGCCGCGCTGCCTTCTTCGCCAACATGGAGTCGGGTGAAGAGCCGGTCACAGTGCGCCGCTCGCTCTTCAATATCCGTGGGGAATATCGCATTCAGGAGTTTCATCGCCGCATGATCCGCGATGCGGACGGCAAGGCCGCCGGAATCTCCGCGGTGATCTTCGATGTGAGCCAGCTCGAAGCCGCCTCGCAGCAGCCCCAATACCGCGCTCTATGGCTGGAGAGCATTCTGGCCTCGCTCCCTTCAGCGGTGCTGGTGGCGGACCCGCTGGGCTCTATCGGCTATCTCAATCCAGCCGCGGAGCAGCTTACCGGCTGGACCGCCGCCGAGCTGACCGGGCAGCCCATCGAATCCCTCTTTCCCGCCCCGGAAGGCGCAGACTCCGCACCGATCCGGCACAGCTTTGAGAAAGCGATGGAGAATTCCTGTACCTACGCTTTCCAAATGCGGCATAAGGGGGGAACGGCATGCACAGTAGAGGTGGCTGCATCGCCGGTGGTGGATAAGGAAACCGGATACGCGAGCGGACTTTTGTTGATGCTGACTCCGGCGCCGAAAGAACTCTGAATGCGAGCTATTTCTTTCGCAATGCTGCCTCGCGGTTCGGCTCACGAGCATGCAACAGCTGTTCCAGCTCTTCCTTGAATTCGCGTACGTCCTTGAAGTCGCGATAAACGCTGGCAAAGCGGATGTAAGCGACCGTATCGATCGTCTTGAGCTGGTCCATAATCAGCTCGCCGATCTCGCTGGTGGTGCGCTCGCGCTCCGGTGCATCCATGAGATAGCTCTCGGTCGCATCCACGATCTCTTCCAGCTTGGCCGAAGAAACGGGGCGCTTTTCGCAGGCGCGCAGAAGGCCGCTGAGGATCTTGCCGCGCTCGAACTTCTCGCGACGGCCATCCTTCTTCACCACCATGTAAGGAATTTCGTCGATGCGCTCATAGGTGGTGAAGCGCCGCTCGCACTTCTCGCACTCGCGCCGGCGACGGATCGAATCCGCCTCTTTGCTCTCGCGGCTGTCAACCACCCGATCCTGCGCAAATCCACAAAACGGACATTTCATCTTGTATTGATTCTATCTGGATCCACTCCGGCCCGCAGGTACCATGCCTAACGATGGAGATGCGACATGAAAAGGTCAGGAGAGAAGCTTGTCATAGGTTTCGTGATTTCCGATCCAGAACCACAAATGCCGGTCCGGCAGCCTGATCGCCAAAGCTCGGTAACTGAGAGTTACACGTGCAGACCAGATATCCTTGCTATTCTGTTCGCCGATTTCCTTAAACTGGAGTGAGGGATGCTGCGGATCGGATTTCAGTAAGGCAAATTGCTTTTCCGCGCGCAGGCGAATTTCCGTAGGCAGCTTACGGTATTGTTCCCAGAAATCCAACGTTGCTCGATGGATCATAGCGAACTCCGCTAGAGCGGTTCGACGTAGCCGTTTTTCTCATCCTGAAGAGCGCGAGAAATTACTGCATTCATCCGACCGCCGAGGAGGTCAGATTCAATGCGCGTATCTATGGGATGGGCCTGTCGGTCAAGCCAACCATAAAGCTCTTCCATTTCGCGTTCATTCAGTGAACCGATAGCGCGTTCGATTTCCTGCACCGTATTCGAGCTCATGCCTTTGCCTCCACTCAGTAATGGTGACATAAAACCGGGCTACTTCGGTCCGGCCTTCGTATGATTAGGCTTTTGGAGCGGCTTCGGCCTCGATCACGGCCTCGCCAGCCTGCTCACTTTCAGCAGAGACCTTGCGGAGACTCACGTTCTCGAACTGTGCCCATACCAGCCCAATGGGAATAATCCCAAGGAATGTCACGATGAGCAGCATCGCTGCGCAGGCAGTCGAGGCTTCAATGGACGCGCCAAGGACCGCCGATAGAGCTGCGGCTACGATGCCAATCTGAGTAAACCAGCCCAGCACCGGCAGTTGGAGGATGCTGGCACCACCACTCGCGATCATCATCAGGATGCACTTCGGAACGGAGATTCCGGCGAGTTCCGGGCTGGCGTAGAACGAACTGCAAACCTGAAAGTAGGCCAGAGCAATCAGCGCCCACATGGCAAGCGAGAGGGAAGCCGTTGCAGCAAAATCGGAGAAGGAACGCATGGTGTCCAGCCCGGATCGAAATGTGCGGATTTTTTCTCCGACGGAATGGCCGAGTTTTTTAGAAAATATGCTGAATGCGCTTTCAAACAGACTCGCCACCATCTCCCCACTCACTCGGATCGCGAGCAGGAACAATGCGCCCAGCAACGTGAGTACGAGAGCACCATAGCGGGCGATCTGGGCGGTCAGAAAGGGTGAGTGCTCGGCGAGCGCTGCCATCATCCTGGAGTGGCTGGTCGCCTTGAGGATGTCACTTTGCGGCACCCAGAGCATGGCGATCGAAAAGATGAGGGCCATGGATCCCGCATCGAAGAGCCGTTCCACGATGTAAACGGCGATCTGCGAACTCAGAGGCAAAGTCGTCTTCTTGGCGGTCAGGTAAGGCCGTACCAGGTCCGCGACGCGCCCGATCAGCGCAACTGCGGTGAACCCGATGACCTGCGTACCGACCAGGGAGAACAGACCCAGCTTCTTGTTATGCCTTAGTAGGAGAGTCCATCGCACCGCTCGCAAGACATACCCAAGGCAGATGCAACCGAACGCGATGCCGATTTTGGCCCAGAGCACCTGGGAAAGTTGAACACGGAACTTACTGAATTCGAAACCCGAATGGTAATAGGCGTAGGTGCCGAAGCCAATCAACGCAGCCAGAACAATCAGGCTAACAACCAGTTTCCCTTTTTTCACTCGCGTCCCATTCTTTCGTTATTGGTCACACTCTGAGCCGTGGCTGTAAGCGAAACTTCCGCCGCCCGAGAGACAACAAGCTTTCGCCGCGCTGCTACCCGCCGGTTGAACTCATGGATCACGCGCGCGACATAGAGCCTGGTTTCGCGGTACGGAGGAATGCCGTGGTACCGGTCAACTGCTTCGGGGCCGGCGTTGTAAGCGGCCAGCGCCAATGCCATGTTGTCGTGGTAGCGAACCAGCAGGCTATCGAGGTAAGCGGTCCCGCCGCGAACATTGTCATTCGCTTCGTAGCTGTCGGCCACGCCAAGCTGACGGGCGGTTCCCGGCATAAGCTGCATCAAGCCCTGAGCCCCGGCCCGGCTGTGAGCGTGCGGGTTGCCGCCGCTCTCCATCTTGACCACGCTGGCCAGCAGATCTTCATCCACGTTGTGTTCTGAGCCAGCCTTCGAAAGCATCTGCTGCAGGTCCGCGGGCGTAAGCTTTGCTTCCACTGCCTTGCCGACGGGAGTGCCCGGTGTTGCACTGGCGGGCGAAGTTTGCTGCGACTCCCCGATGGGAGTTGCTGGCACCGGCTCCGGAAGTGGATCGGGAACGAATTCAACGGTGCGAATAGCATCCGGCGTCAGTTCAATGTAATCTTGCGCGGCCGGCTTCGGGTACACGCGAACCTTGCCTTCGACCACCGCATGGTGATCGCAGACCACGTCGAAGCCGTTGGTAAGCGTAATCCGTTCTGCGGCGCGGGCATTCGCGGTAAGCAGCGCAAAGCCCAGCGCTGCCAGCGTCGTTATTCCCGTCAGTATGTAGTCAATGCGATGCATGCAAATCCAGTTGTCAGTCAAACTCTAGCAGAGGCAAGCTGCGCGATCGCCCGCTCCAGCATCACGGCGACGCCATTTTCCTGGTTGGTCGGTCCGACGATCCACCCTCGCTCCGCCGCCATGCCGATGAGCTCGCCAGCCGCATTGCCCATGAGAACGCCGGTACCGGCCCAGTCGAGCATCGACTCGTCGTTCCAGTTATCGCCGATCGCCATGGTCTCTTCCTGCGGAATTCCCAGCCGTTTCGCCAGCCGTTCCAGCGCCGAGCTCTTCGAAACTCCCTTCGGCAGCAGATCGAGAATGGACAGATCGTGGCCCGGATAAGCCGTCCGTATGCACTCAAAAGTTCCTGCGAAAGAGCACGCAGCAAGCAACCGTTCAGCTTCTTCCATCTCCGCAATCGTGCCGGCAGCCATGCCCTGAATGATGTCCACATCGTCCCCGAGAGCATTCTCGATCGGCTTCACTTCCTCGATCGCCAGCCGGTTCGCCTCGACCCACTTGGCAAGGCGGCCTTTGGCCACCCCAATGTCCTCGACGACCAGGTCCGGCTTGGTCGCCTTGTCGAGCGTAAAGACCAGCATTCCAACACCGCGCAAAACGTCGCAGAGACTACGCGCGATTGCCGGTTCTAGACGGGTGAAGTCGATACGTTCGCCTGCCATATTGCGCGTCACTGCACCATTCGACGTAATCAGAGGCGTATCCGCTCGCAGTCCGATGTCATCGATCAGTGGAGCAGTAAAAGCCTGGCGCCGTCCGGTAGCGATGGCGACCACGATTCCGGCGCGCTGGGCTTCTAGCAGGGCGCGGCGATTGCGGTCACTGACAACAGTAGAAAAATCGGGCAGCAGTGTGCCGTCCATATCGATCGCGACCAGTCGCACCGGCCCGCCGAGCACACCGTCTTCAGCCAAAACAGAACTCTCCATACCTCCAGTCTACCTGCGTTTCCGCTCGCGACGGGTCAATTTGGGGTCAATCCAGCATCGATTGGGAAAGCGGGTGTAGCCTGATCAAGATGATTCGTACCTGCCAGCATTGCCACGCCGAAGTCGCCGCAACCGTGAAATCAGAAGCCTGCCCAGCCTGTGCGGGTAAGCTTGTTTCCGCACCAGGAATTCAACGAGACGATCGCCAACCCGATCATCGAGGCATCCTGCTGCCTGCCCGCCACGCCGTTGGCGGTGTGATTACCCCCCGCTGAAGACGGGTTAAGCCGCAGGCTTGGCCATGGCGCGGATGTAGAGTACGACCGCCCAGATGTCGTCTGTTTTCATGCGATTGCCTTCAGCGGCCATGGTCCCCTTGCCATTCTTGATCAGGTCAAAGAGCTGAGCGTCGGTCTTTCCTGTCAGGGTCTTCGGATCGGAGAGATCGGTCAGGGTCATCTTCATGTCTTTCGCCAGATCAGTCTTGCCGTCTCCAGTCGCCCCGTGGCACATCTCACATTCGTAGCCATAAACCTTCTTGGCCTTGGCCATGACTTCCGGTGTGGGTTTGGCGGGGTTTTTCGTATCCGGCGGAAGGGTGGGAGCCACGGCATCCTGCCCTATCCATCCGTAACCAGCACCCAGTACCAACGCGGCGGAAAGCAACAATCCCTTGAACATAGCGCCTCCTCAGTTGCAGGTGTCCGAGGTTGGAGGAATGAACGGAATCCAGAGGGGCATCTGACAGCTGATTGATTTTCGGGCGCAATTGTAGCACCGGAAAACATTTCGTGGATCGGGTGTATTTGGGTAGAGGAATCAGGATATGAATTTAGAAAATACGCAGCCGCGAAAGCTGCGAGCCTGCGGAAGGATCTAAGTTGTAATGAGACCCTCAGCCTCGGCAAGACGCGCCTGGCGCTGGTCGAAAGTCCAGAAATGAGTAGCTCCAAGTTCCAACGCCGCCGCTACGTGGAGCGAATCCAGCGTGCGAACCCCCAGCGTTGCAACATATTTGTTTGCCAGGCGTTCACATCTGGCAAATGTCCTTGAGGGCTGATCCTTGAGCAGCCAGATTCCCACATGGCAATCGTCGTCAATATCATCAAGAACCATCCGGGCGTTGATCTCGGACAGATAACCTCGGAAGACATGCTGCTGGACCGCATGAATCAGCTCGACGCGCTGAAATGGAGTAAAGAGAACTCTCGGGGCAATCGCCATGCGACGTTGCACGTCGGAAGCATGGCTGTCCTGCAAGTAGTGCGAGACGAAGAAGCTGCTATCCGCGTACACGTTCAATAGCGGTTGTTCTCCCGCTCTTCAATGAGCAAGTCCGCACCTGGAAGTATCCTGTCACCGAAAATGGCTCGTCGGCGGGCGGCGAAGTCAGGCCATTGTGCTGGCTGTTTCAGTCCAACCCCATCAAGACGCTCTTCCGGCACGATTCGCGCCAGAACCGTCTCCTGCTCGCGCAGTTCCACGGTCTCTCCCGCCTTAAGCCAGGCTTTGAGTTGCTCCGTATCTGCCAGTTGATCGAGATTCACTGAGTGCATAGCATCCATGGGACACCAAAACTGCCCTCAAGTCAAAGCCTGTTGAAGCAGTCTACTCGTAGCGCAGCGCCTCGGCGGGCAAGATGCGAGAGGCAGTCGAGGAGGGATACACCGTCGCCAGAAGCGAAACCCCGATCGAAACCGCTGCCACCAGCAATCCGTCCGTCCACACTGGCGCGAAGGGCAGCGTATCGATGCTGTAGACATCTGCCGAAAGCGGAATATGGTAATGTCCGCCAGCCCAGCAGGCAGCGTAGCCAAGAACCTGCCCGGCAGCCGTGCCCAGCACGCTGATCAGCAACCCCTGCATCAGGAAGATGCGCCGGACCTGCCCCGGCAGCACGCCAAAGCTCATCAGCACGGCGATATCGCGAGTCTTCTCCATCACCATCATGGTCAGCGCGATGAGGATATTCAGCGCCGCCACCAGCACGATCAGGCCGATGATAATGAAGGTCACAATTTTTTCCAGAGCCAGCGCACGGAAAAGCTCGCGGTTGACCTCCATCCAGTTGGTCGTCTGAAAGCCCTTGCCGGCAGCTTCTTCGATCTCCTTGCCGATCACGTCGGCCTTGTAGAGATCATCAACCTTGAAGCTGATCACGCTGATTACATCCTGCTCGCCAAACAGCCGTTGCGCATCGGAGAGCCTTAGGAAGCCCGTCGCCAGGTCGTATTGGTAGAAGCCCGAGTGAAAGATTCCAGCCACGCGAAATTTCTGATAACGGGGAATCAGCCCCACCGGCGTTAGGTCGCCCTGCGGGCTGGTCACCAGTACGGAATCGCCGACGCTGACGCCAAGACTCTCCGCCATGTCCTTGCCGATGACCAGCGAAGGCAGTTTTTCCGTCGAAGAGCCAACAGTGGTCGCCCCTGGGGCGAGGTCGTCCGCCGAGCCGGAGGTGATCTTGTCCAGCAGATCGCTCACCGTCCGCTCCTCGGCTGGGATGATCGCCTTCAACTGCGCGAAGCCGGACCGTGGTCCATTGGAGATCATCACCTGCTCGTACATCCCAGGCGCCGCCGCGGTCACATGAGGCAAATGCCGCATGCGTTCGACCAGCGGCTGCCAGTCGTGGATGCCGTCCGCCTTCACGCGCAGCAGGTCAACATGGGCAGTCGATCCGAGCAGCCGGTCCTGCAGATCACGCCGCATGCCGTTGGTGATAGCCAGCGCCACGATCAGCGCCGCAACACCCGCAGCTACTCCAGCCACGGAGATCAACGTGACCAGCCCGACCACCGCCTGCCGCCGCTTGGCCCTCAGATACCGCGCCGCTATGTAGAGTTCAAACCGCATCGATCAGAATTTCCTCAAACTACTTCGCAGGCACCAGCGTCTTGGCGGTGGCCACATTCTCATGCCGGTCGTAAACGCGTACGGTGATCACGTGTTCCGCCTCACCCTTTGCTTCCGCAGGCAACGGCGCCGAGAACGAATAATGCTCCTGTTTGGAGTCCGAAAGCCCGCCCACCGGTTCGATGTAATGCCACGGCCCAGCGTCGAGCGAGTATTCCGCGTGGGCAATTGGAGAGGCCGCATCGGCAGCGTCCAGCGAAACCTGGATACGGCCATCGCTGCCCACACCCTTCAGACCGGAAACCACTGGTGCCGTCGTGTCGAGCTCAAAGCGGTCGCTGATCTGTTCTCCGGTCAGCACTTCGCCGGGTGTGTGGGAAGGCGCGTCGCTGGCTACAACCTTGACCTGATATCCGCCATCGGGAAGGGAAGTGGCGTCGAAGCTGTATACCTTATCGGTCAGATTTTTCTTCAATGGACGCCAGAACTTTTCGCCATCGCCACGAATAAAGAGGTCAAAACTCAGGTCGTCGCCATTGTCGTCATGCGCAGCCCAGCGAACCGTCACAGCCGTCCGGTCCTTCTGCCCCTGGATCGACTGCGCCGCGTTCGCCGCTTCGAAGCTGACCCCCGCATTGGCCGCCGCTGTTGGTAGAGCAATCTGCACCGTCGGCGGAGTCGCCTGTACAGGTTGCGGAATCACGCGCGCACCTGGAACTACAACCAGATCATCCACTGCGGGCGCCGCGTTCACCGCGAGGAAGTTTACCCCGACGCTGCTCGCTTCGCCGCCGTCCTGCAACTCAACTTTCCACTGCAAATAGCGTCCTATCGGCGAAGCCACCTTGCCGTTGGCAAGCGGCTGCCAATCGCTCCAGCCCCAATCCTTTGCTGAACGTACCGGCTGCTCAACATTCCCTGAGCGCGTAAAGATCTGATAGCTCTTCGACTCGGGCGCAACCTCAACCCGTCCCCAACGCGCCGTCGCGCCAGCATCGAGAACATCGCTGGCGTAGCTATGAGAACCCGTTGACGCGCTAATCATGTACAGCTTGCCGGTATTCGCCGTTCCCACCAGCCAGCCAGCAGGCGTCGCAGCCATCGAGACAGCCTGCTGCGCCTCAAGATGGGCAATGTCGCCAAAGCTGCCATCCGCCGTGTTAATGCGCAGAATCCGTCCGCGATTGCCGGTCAGCGCCACCAAACCCTCGGGCGTGGCAGCGAGCGAGTAGACAATCTCATCCTTGCCCGACCAAACCTTGCGCGGCGCCTGATCCGCCTTCAGCGCAAAAATCTCCGACCCATCGGGCAGGGAAGCGCTCGCATTGGCCGCCTGCACCGATCCCGGCTGGCCAAAGCTGATGGTGATGCTGCTCGCCCCGCTCTGCACCGGCAAAACCGGCAGCGGATTCCGGCTCTTATCGCCTACATCCGAAGCAAATATCGTGCCGTCAGCATCGATCGCCAGAGCCGTAATCTCGCGCCGCGACGCGCTGAAGAGCACGTAGCCCTTGCCGTTCTTGTCGATGCGGTAAACCAGTCCCGATCCATCCGACCCGGCGATCAGGTTGCCCGCCTTGTCCCAGGCCAGCGCGCGAATATGCTGCTCGTCGGTCTTGAAGAAGACTTCTGCTTTCGGCTGAGCCTGCTTCACATCCACGCGATACACCGCGCCCGGTCCGCCCGTAGCCACATACAGCTGCGCAGCGGAGTCAAAAGTCATATCCCAGATGTAGCGGGACTTATCCGCCTTCTTCCCATCTGCGCCGTCATCTGCCTTCCCGTCCGTCTTCTTCGCCTCGGTAGCATCCGCATCGAACTTGCTCAGGTCGAAAACGACTTCCGCAGAAGCCTCATCGACCGCCTTCCCTGCATCTGGCTTAAGCCGGTAAACCTTCCCGTCGGGCAAAGTGGCCGCGTAGAGCATCCCATCCGGCCCGACGCGCAACACCTGCACCGCCAGCGCCTTGGACTCGAAGAGCGCCTGCGATTTCGTTTCCGGCTTTTCTGGAGAACTCACACGTAGGACGGTAGCCGGCGAACCCGTAGCCAGAAAAGCCGTTCCGTCCTTGCCGGCGGCAACCGACCAGACAAAGCTCGATGGCGAAGTGAACAAATCCTTGGAGACAGGTCCGGAGCGCAGCTTGCCGTCGCTGCGAATCTCAATTCCCTGCGGCGTCCCCTTTTCGAGCTCCTCGTAGCGTGACTGCGTCCACAGCTTGGTTCCCTGGGCAAACAACGGAGAACCCGCAGCCAGCAGGCAGATGGGCAGGATCATCAGCGATCGATTCAAGGCAGGGATTCGCAAAAGGGAAGCGGCGCGTGACAGATTCATTCTGTCGCTGAGTTTACTAGAGTCGGCTCTCACTCTTTCGGCCCGCCAGCAGGCGGCCATGGAACGGAGCACTCTCCACCACCGACCCTGCTCCGAACATTCCAGAAATAAATCAATACGCGTCGCATTCATATCATTTGGCGTTATTATTTTTATGTGATTTTGGACTTCCGGGATGCCGATACCGAATTGCTCTGGAACACTGGAAATTCACGCAGGATTCCGCCGTCCATACGACGGGTGGCAGCGCGCAAACTGGCACTATTGAACGCTGCAATCGATTTAAGCAACCTGGCTGTTCCTCCTGGCAACCACCTTGAGGCTCTGACTGGCGACCGCAGGGGGCAGCACAGTATCCGGATCAATGACCAGTATCGCGTTTGTTTTGTCTGGGAAGCAGGCAACGCCCGCCACGTTGAAATCGTGGATTACCACTGAGAGAGAAACTTATGTCAAAGCCATTCGCAATTCATCCTGGCGAGATTCTTCTGGAAGAGTTCATGAAGCCACTCTCCCTGACCTCTTATCGATTGGCCAAAGAAATTCACGTACCCTCTCCGCGAGTCAACGATATCGTCCGCGGCAAGCGAGCCATCAGCGCTGACACGGCAGTGCGTCTGGGGATTTATTTTGGGCTTCCCGCCCAGTTTTGGATGAATCTGCAAACCGACTACGATTTACGTCTAGCCAAAGCTGGGACGGGGATAGACAAGGTGAGTCCGCGTCAGGCGGCGTAGCAGCGCCAGCCTAATTCGCCAGGACAGCCCGGTAGCGCACCTTGTTCTTTTTTACCTTGTCGATAGCCTCGTTGACCTTGGCCATCGGGAAGGTCTCGGTCTGTGCCTTCACGCCATGCCGAGCCGCCACATCCATCATTTCGCGGAGCATGTGCGGGCTGCCGATGGGGCTGCCGGTAATCGTGCGAATGCCGGAGATCAGCGGAAACGCCTGCACCGAAACCGCCGACTGAGGCACGCCGACAAAGCACAGCGTACCGGTCGGCCGCAGGGCAGCGATGTAGGAGTTCCAGTCCTGATCGGCGTTGATGGTCGTCAGGATGAAGTCGAACTTACCCGCCACCTCACGCATCATCTTCGACTCGCGCGTGTTGACAAAATGTTGTGCTCCGAGCGCGCGTGCTTCCTTCTCTTTGGCCTCCGAGGTTGAGAACGCCGTCACTTCCGCACCGAAAACCCGCGCAAACTGCAGCGCCATGTGTCCAAGACCGCCGATCCCGACAATCCCCACCCGCGACGATGGATTCACGCCATTCGACCGCAGTGGGTTGTAGACCGTAACTCCGCCGCACAGCAGCGGTGCAGCCCCTTCACTCGTAAGCGCGTCGGGAATCGGAATGGCAAACCGCGCATTCACGCGAACCGCGTCCGCGTAGCCGCCATGCCGCTGCACGCAGGTTGCTTCCGCCTGAGGACAGAGATTCTCCATGCCGCGCGTGCACCATTCGCACAGGCCGCAGGAGTTCGACTGCCAGCCCACACCCACCCGTTGGCCGACTTCGAGATTCTTTACCCCAACTCCCAGTGCTGTGATTTTGCCGACAATCTCGTGGCCGGGAATGAACGGAAACTTGCTGATCCCCCAGTCATTCGAGATCAAATGCAGATCGCTGTGGCACACGCCACAGTGCGAGATGCGAATCTCGACTTCCTGGGCGCGAAGGGCGCCGGGATCGTACTTGAAGGAGAGAAGTTCAGCGCCTGCTGCGTGAGCTGCAAGTCCATGAATATGAGCCATATATGCCTTGATTGCCTCGCGGGAAAGGTAGATACGAACCTGGTCCCATCAGTTTCCGGGCCAGGATGTGCTGAAACAAAAGACTACTGCAAAGGGACTTTAAAATGAGGTCACACGCGCAGTCACTCTGCCGATTCGTAGGTCAGAGGGAAACCGCGGCCCATCAGCCAGCCACAAACAACAAACAACGGATCACTGAGTGACTTTAGTGTAACCCGCCTCCGGCTTCCACACGCACACTAAGTATCTGTTGACCGGTCAAAACTCCCCCCGCCGGGGCGTCCGCCGTTACCACCAGGGACTCCCCGTGCAGGCCGATCTCCTGCCCGCTGCGCTCGGATTCCATCGTATTCGCCACTGAGAGCGGCAGGCTTTCCAGCGTGTTGCCCTCCAGAGAGGCTTCCGTGTCCGGCAGCAGTAGGCTGATGTACAGCCGGTCTGCCGCATGCAGGCCGCGCAGGCGCGCCGAGGCAGCCGAAACACTGGCCTGACGTGAAGCGCTTCGGGCCGCATCCTGGGTGCGATCAATTGCCGCTGCCCCACTCACCAGCAGCCGAAGCGTTCCTGGCTGCATCCGCGCCGGAACCGTGAATCCCAGCCGCACATTCCGCGCCGCCTGCCGCCAGGGCCGCAAGGTCGCCTCCACCATCACATGATCCCCGGCATGCACAATGCTCGAGGAAATCAGCCGCACGCCCTCCATCTCGACCCGGCGATCTTCAGGAATCGTCTCCACGCGCAACCGCACACTCTCGATGGGCTCACGGCGGGTTGCGTTGGCATAGAGCCGGTTAAAGCTGTCGAAGAATCCCACTGCCGCCGCCAGTTGCGGGGCCATCTGCTCTCCCGGCACACCCCACGCATCCACCGGCGCCGGAGGCTGCCCATGAACCGTAATCTCCCCGGTCACGTGATAGCTCGTCCCGGAGGTGCTCTGGTTGGTTTCGAGCAGAGTTTGGTACACCGAGACCATCATGGCTGAGCTGGTCAGCGCGGCGAGGTCCAGAACCTCGACGTGCCGGGTGACCTCTTTGCCTCCGGAAGCGACAGCAATCGAAACCGGAATCATTTGCGCCTTCGCGCCCAGCACGCCGCGAATCGCTGCATCTCGATCCTCGGTAAATGCGCCAATCGTCTTGCCGGTATTCACAATCTTGAAAGCGTTCAGCGGTGACGCCAGCGTGGCCACCACCTCGGTCGTTGTCATCGGCAGCGAAACCGGCCCAGCTTGCAGAACCGGATGCCCACAAGCAAGCAGCTGCTTCGGATCAATATAAGTAACGGTGCACGTCGCAGCGATCTCAACGTCTCCCCGCACCAGCTGCAAACTCACCGCCGACCCCGGCACGACTGGCCCAAAATCGGCACCCTCGCCCGAATCGCCATCAGACGCGCCACCTGCGGAAACCACATCCAGGCCGGTACCGGCCATGCGCTGTTTCCAAAGCTCGATCGCCTCCGGCTGAAAGCCGCTCATCAATAAAGGTGTTTCCATGGCAGCAAAAGTCTGGCCTCCCGCCTCACCCGCAGCCGTCTGCAACAGGGAATCGCGGTCCGGCAGATCGCGCACTGGCAGATCTCGAACTTCGAGCATCTGCCCAATCGGCGTAATCCCCGCAATCGGATCCTTGCTGAACTGGCCGATCCGGTATGAAAGCGCCCCCAACAGCTTGCCCTGCACATACACCGGGCTGCCGCTCATCCCGGCGACGACACCCGTGTACTCCGGTTTAGCCCCACGCAGGCGCGCCAGAATCAGGTCTCGCCCGGGTCCGCGCGCCCCGCGCAGCAATCCCAGGATTTCGACATCCATCGGCTCCGGCACCGTGCCTTCGAAAACCGTCCAGGCCGTTCCCGTCATCCCGCGCTTGAGCTGGTCGAGCGGGAAGAATCCCACACTCGACGGTGGCGGCCCGGCAACTGCCGTCGCGGCAGCCTGAGACCATGCGACGGGCAAGCTGTTGCTCATGGCAAACGCCATTACGACCACACCAACGAAAACTTGCGCGAGAGCTGTTTCCCTATGCCGATTCCACACGTCTACCAGATTAGACGGTGAGGCCATCTCCGTGCCGCAGGGCGATCCGCAAAATTGTCCGGAATATCGGCGGAATCCCGGCCGGAGCATTTCCTGATGCGTCGCCCAGCAAATCAGGCATCGGCGCCCGCCAGTTCGCCGTATGCTAATCAGTGAGGTAACAATGCCCCAGATGACGCATCCCTCCCGCCGCCTGCTTGGAAACCTGATCCGCACCACTCCGGCATTCCTGCTCGCCACTGGACTCGCCATCGGCGCCGCCGGCTTTCTGACTCCCTCACTCCTGGCGCAAGCGCCCGCCCCGGCTCCGCAGCAGCCACCGCCGCCGGACAGCGATTCCGGCCCGGACTCCAACGGCCCCATCGTCGTCCCCAAGAAAAAGGCCCCGGCAGACGACGCTCCGCCGCCCGCGCCCGTCGCCCCCAAACTCAAGAATCCGGAAAACACGCCCACCATGTCCCTCCGCGTCGAAGTGCCGGAAGTGACAGTAGACGTGGGCGTGCTGCTTGAAAAGACCCACCAGTTCGTCCCCGGCCTCAAGCCCGGCAACTTTAAGATCTTCGAAGACGGCAAGGAGCAGAAGGTTATCGGCTTCAAGCGCGTCGAAGCGCCGATTACCGCTCTGATGATCTGCGAATTCGCTTCGACCAACTACCGCTTTATCTATGACATGCGCAACGCCGCATTCTCCTTCGCCGAACAGCTCCGGCCCCAGGATTACGTCGCGCTGATGACCTTCGACATGCGCACCCAGATCGTCACCGACTTCACCCAGGACAAGCGCCAGATCCTCGAAGCGATCAATTCGCTGCGCATCCCCGGCTTCTCCGAGCGCAACGTCTTTGACGCGCTCTATGAGGGACTGGACAGGTTGAGCCGCATCGACGGGCAGAAGTACATCATCCTGATCGCCTCCGGCCGGGATACCTTCTCCAAGATCACCCTCGACAAAATCCTCGATAAGGTCAAGAAGACCCCCAACGTCACCATCTTCACCGTCTCAACCGGCGCAGTTTCCCGGCTGATGTCGGAAGGTCGGGGCGGATTCAACGGTCAGCTTCGCGACATGGACTACCTCCAGGCCGATAACCAGATGAAGACTTTTGCCTCGATGACCGGTGGCATGTTCTTCGCCCCGCGCTTCGTCGGCGAAATGCCCGACGACTTCGCCGCCATCAACAACGCCATCCGCTCCAAGTACGAGCTCATCTACCACCCCATCAACTCCAAGCAGGACGGCAGCTTCCGCAAGCTCCAGGTCATGCTGGTCGACGACGAGGGTCACCCCCTGCAGTTCCAGGATGAAAAACACAAGCCGCTCAAGTACGAACTCCAGTACCGCAACGGCTACAACGCCAAGCAGGAAGTCGAGTAGATCTGGCTTGCGGGGGTGATTCACTGCGACCAAACCCCGCCCGCCAGCATCCAACTAGGAACATCGGACGATATCCCGCTTGTGTCCTCCGGCCCATGGCGGTAAAGTAAAGACAGCGTCCGATAACATTTCGAGACAGTTTCAGGGAGATACAAACTATGGCAACCGCAGCCGTTCCGGTAACAGAGACCGCAGCACCGATCATGGAGCCCAAGGCCACCCCGCTCAACATGACCCCCTCGGCCATCGCCAAGGTTCGTGAGATCATGGCCACCCAGGACCCGATTCCGGCTGGTCTGCGCGTCGGCGTTGTCGGCGGCGGATGCTCCGGCTTCCAGTACTCGATGGCCTTCGAGAATGCCAGCGGCATGATGGACAAGGTCTTCACCTATGACGGCCTCAAGGTCTTCATCGACGCAACCTCGCTCATGTACCTGAACAACTGCGTGGTCGACTACGTCGAGACCTTTGAAGCGGCGGGCTTCAAGTTTGAAAACCCCAACGTGAAGAGCACCTGCGGTTGCGGCTCCTCGTTCAGCGTATAAAGCTGTAAGCCTGCAACACTCGGCCTGCTCAACCAGGCTCTTCACTCCCAGCAATCTGCCAACGGTTCTCGACGAGAGGCCTGTCCCACGGGACAGGCCTCTCGTCTTTGCATGACAATCGACTACTGCTGCGGTTGGTTCGGCGTGATCGGGGTCGTCGGCGTGGTCGGACTCGCCCCAAATGGATTCCCGTTCAAGCTGGGCGAATTCTGGCTCGGCGTCGTGGTTCCGTTGCCGATCGGCTGTCCAATGGCTCCCTGGCTGCTGCTCACCGTTGTCCGCTCGGACTGGGGATCGTAGACGAACTCCCACTCGTTGAAGTGCTTCTTCTTCTTGTATTCCAGAATGGTGGCTTTGGGACTGGTGCTTTCGACGCCAATAATGCCACCGCCGCCAAAAGTCTGTCCTGTACCCGCTCCGAATGTCTGCGCAGCCGTAGATCCGCCACTGCTGTCGGCCGTTCCAGTTGCTCCACTTGTTCCGCTTGTTCCACTCGCCCCGGCCGTTCCCGCTCCACCGCTCGTATCCGTTCCAGTGCCGGAAGTAGGCGAGCTTCCAAACGGGCTGCTGTTGCCGATCCCCGTGCCGCCAAAGGCTCCTCCCGTGCTTCCGCCAATTCCCGACTGGCCGCCAAAGGAGTTGGTCAATCCCTGCCCTACCCCGCCCGGCCCAGTCCCGGCAATCGTTGATCCAGCAACCCCGCCCAGCGGCTGCCCAAAGAATCCCATCGCCGTTGGCGTCTTGTTTTCCCCGACATGGATCAGCTTCCACTCATCCTTGCCTGTCGCCGGATCCTTGTATCGCTTGCGCAGAAAGCGGAGATTGTTGCTCTTCTCCAACGCCTCCATGTTGGGCGGGTAAGCGGCAAACTTCTTGTAGTAGAGCTGGATCGCGCGGCGGTACTGCATCCCGCGGTGCATCAGCTCCACCTCGCGGTCGCGTTCGATGTCCGCAGCCACTTTGGGAGCGGCAAGCGACAGCAGCAGCAGCACCATGAACACGAGAAAGAGCACCCCGATGAGAATGTAGCCATCCTCACCGCCGCCTTTTTCCCGTCTTGGAACCGCTCTTCGCATCACCACTCCTAAACCAGCACCCTTAATTCGCCTGCAACGGCAGCGTCTGCGTATTGTTGTAGCTCAGGTCGGTCACCTGGAGCGAGTGCGCGTCCACCGAAACCACCTTGTAGCGATGATCGACAATCTCACCTGCCCGGGCAGAGAAGATGTCCTCACCGCGCAGCAGGAACGCCTCACGTTTACCATCCTTGCCCGCCGAGTAACCAAAAAACTTCAGTTCAATGGATGGAGGCGCCGGAGGCACGTAAGGCGGCGGCACCACCGGTCCCACAGGAGCATCGTTCCGCGCCGTCTTCACTGGCGCTTCAATCGCGACCGGAGCCGAATCTGCCGAGAAGATATTCCGCCCATGCCCGGCATACTCGATCGACTCGCTCAGCCCCAGCCGGTCCAGATGCAGCGCCGGATCCAGGCCCGCATTGGCAATCTTCTTCGCCGCCGGCCCACCGGATACTCCCGCATTGGAAACCGGCGCCGAGCCCTCCGACTGCGTCTGCGGCTGAATCGGTGTTCGCACGCCCGGAGCCGCTGCAACGGGCCTTGGCGCAGGACGGGGAGCATCGTCGCCCCCGAACAACGTATGAATGACCAGGTACAGGACTACACAGCCCAGCACCGCGGCGATGATCACATTCCTCTTGTTGTCCGTACCAATCTTCAAACCAGCTTTAGCTGCCATCGTTATTGGCCCTCCCCATTGGGAGTCGTCGCCGGCGTATCTTGCGTCGTTCCCGGCTTCGCAGTCGTGTCAACCGGCAGCGGCAACGGGACGTCTCCCGGCCGGAGCCACGTTGAAACCTGCAACCGCAGGTTCACATTCCCGTTTTGCTGACCATTCAAAGCCATTGCCCGGATGACAAAGAACGTCTCGCTCCGCTCCAGCCCGTTCACAAACTTCATAATCGCCGGATAATCCCCGCTCAGGCCGACCTCCATGCGAATCTCGGTCAAATCTCCCGACCCGGGCGCCGCGGTGTACACCACGCGGGTAAGACCCACGGGCGCCTTTGCGGAAATCTCTCCCAGCCGCTCCAGAATCGACGAATAGCTCGGTGGAATCCGCTTGGCGTAGAAGCCGTCAATCTGGCCCCGCGAAAGCCCGACTTTCTTATCCAGTCCCCGCAATGGCTTGGTCTGGATCTCGAGCGTCCGCAGCTCTGCCTGCTTACCGGCAATCGCGTCCGCATTGCTGGCGCTCGTTTCGCTCCAGTCCAGCCCGACACGAATGCCCAGCACGATCGTCGCCACAGCCAGGACCACGAAACCGGCCACATGCAGTCCCACCGGCGAAAACACCTTCTCGCGCATTGCGCTCCACTGGCTCATCGCTGACCTCCATCCGGCGGTGGGGGAGGAACCCGGTTCCTGTCATGATTCTTGAGACCGCTCGGATCGTAACCGGTCGGTTCATCCTGCTGCGGTTCCTGGACAGCGCTAGGGGCGACCCCCGGGACGCGCCGGATAGGCCGCAAAGCTCCGCCCGGACGAGCCGGCTGCGGTAGCGGCGGAATATATGCCGGCTTCGGCGCCGGCGTAGCCTGGGCGGCAGCCTTCGGAATCCTGCTCTGCTTCTGCGCTGCTAGCCCTGCCCGGCGCTCTTCCAGCGTCGCCGGATTGTATTCCGCCAGCAGGTCGAAATTCACCCGGTTCGTCGTCTTCGCCGGCTGAAAACCACCCTGCGGATTCTCGCTCGTATCGGTGTTTTCCGCCGAGATGCGCGGTGCGGCAAAGCGCGGCGAGCGCTCCATATTGCGCACCATCTCGACCGATCTCTCACGCAACCCGGAGACACGCAGCCGCAAAGTCAGCCGCCCATCCTTCGCCCGTACCGGCTCAATCGCCGTCACCTGCACACCCGCGGGAAGGACGCTTTCGAGATCCTCCATCGCCGCCGTCCACGAGAAGGCTTTCTCGTCGAATAATTGATTCAGAAAACCGGCCTGCTGCAGAACTTTGGCGTTCAGCGGCTGCTGCATCTGCCGCTGATAGCCTTCTTCCTCGGCTCGTAGACGTGCCACCGCCCGGTCCTGCTTCGCTTCCTGCGCGCGCATGTCCATCGCCCGCTGGTGAAAGTGCAAAAGCCCCAGCCCCAGCAGTACAAGCAGACCCGCCAGCACCGCCATGCCGATGCGCAGGCGCTTGATCGCCGGACCCTGGTCGGCATAGGGGCGAGTCGCGAGATTCAGTGTGATTTTCATCTAATTCGTTCCCACCAGCGCGCCCGTCACTCCCGCCACCGACTGGTTCCCCAGCGCCGACAGCATACCCGTCTCCGGCTTCGGCGCCACTTCTGCAACCGCCAACTCCGCATCATCCAGCATCAACGTAAAATCCTCGACCGACAACACACCGGAGTAGAGTACGCGGTGCGGCCTCACCTGCAGCTTGTCTTCATAGAACGCAGCCGCGACGGCAACCGCTCGCTGCACCTCGCCCGGCACAAACTCCGGATCGGCAGGCAGTTCCACGGTGCGATACAACATCAGATCATTCCCTGAAACGATCGTAGTCGTCAGCGACTGCGTGCTCAAATGCACCGCCAGCACCGCCTCATGGCTATCGGCCGTCGAAAGCGCCTCCAGCGCCGCCAGGCTCGCCGGAATCACTGCACCCGGCTCATACCCGGCTGCGCGGACAGCCGACTCGTACTCCGCCAGCACCGGCCCCGGCATCACCGCCGCCAGCACCTTCCACTGCGTTTCAAGCCGCGAAGAACCTTCGCTCAACACCTGGTAGCTGATTCCCGCCGTCTCGACGTCAAAGGGAATCGACTTGCGCAACCGGAACCGCAAGACCGGCAAGGCTTCGTCTGCCCGTGAAGGGAGAGTATCGAAATCCAGCACAAACACCCGCACCGACGAATCCGGAACGACGACGGTGACAGCGCGCGTTCGCGGCGAAACCTGCCCCAGCGCCGATCGCAGCGCCGCCGAAACCACCGGCGGGTCAACGATGTTGCCCTCCGACAGCCCCGGCACGAACACCATCTCCGAAAACGGCTCAGCAGCATACACCGCAGCCTGTCCGGCTCCCGGAGTAGCGGCAGCAATGACCCCGGCAGACGTAATCTCACAAGCCACAGAGGGCCGTCCCCCCGCCGCCACCAACTTCGGCACTTCAAAATTCAACCGCGCCACAATCGTTCCCCGCTATCGCCCTTGGTTGTCATTCCCGAAGGGAATCTGCTTTTGCATTTGCAAGCTGTTCCCTGCTCCCTAATCCCTGCCTTACCGCGACGCCTCAATAAACGTAACCTTGTTGATCTCCTTCAAGGTCGTAAACCCGCGCTGCACCCTGTCCATCGCCGACTCGCGCAGGAAAGTCATGCCTTCCTTCTGCGCCAGCTTCCGCACTTCCGAACCTGGCTTCTTGTCCAGAATCAGTTCGCGAATCGGGTCCGTCAAATCCAGCAATTCATGAATTGCGGTACGCCCACGGAACCCCGTCCCGCCGCACTCAATGCATCCCGCGCCCTCACGAAACTCGAAGTTGCGCCATTCCGCCGGGTCGAGGCCGCTTGTCACCAGCAACTCTTCCGGATGCTTCGTCATGTACGCGCAGTGATCGCAGATCGTACGTACAAGCCGCTGCGCCAGAATACAGTTCAGCGCAGAAACGAAGTTGTAAGCCTCGACGCCCATGTTCAAAAAGCGCCCCAACACATCGACCACGTTGTTCGCATGGACAGTGGTGAACACAAGATGGCCCGTAAGCGCCGAGTTGATCGCGATCTGCGCCGTCTCCGCATCACGGATTTCGCCGACCAGGATCTTGTCCGGATCATGACGCAGAATCGAACGCAGACCGCGCGCAAACGTAAGCCCCTTTTTCTCGTTCACCGGAATCTGCGTAATGCCGCGAATCTGGTACTCGACCGGGTCTTCGATGGTGATGATCTTTTCTTCGTCGGACTTGATCTCATTCAGCGCCGCATACAGTGTCGTCGTCTTACCGGAACCCGTCGGCCCCGTCACCAGCACCATCCCGTACGGCTCGCGAATATACCGCCGGAAGCGCCGCAGATCGTCCTCATGAAAGCCGACGACTTCGAGCGTCAGGTTGCGGAATTTCTCCGACATCGATTCTTTATCAAGCACACGAAGCACGGCGTTTTCGCCATGCACCGTCGGCATGATCGAAACGCGGAAATCGATCAGCCGCCCCTTATACCGCACGCGGAAACGGCCATCCTGCGGCACGCGCCGCTCGGCAATGTCCAGCTCCGACATGATCTTGATACGCGACAGAATCGTCTGGTGATGCTCGCGCGCAATCGGCGCCATCGCTGGCTGCAGCACGCCGTCAATGCGGTACTTCACATGCAGCGAATCGTCGTACGTTTCAATGTGCACGTCCGAAGCGCGCCGTTCGAGAGCGGTAAAGATGGTCGTGTCCACAAGCCGGATAATCGGGCTGAGATCCTCATCGCCCGCCAGCTTCTCGATCGAGATGCTCTCATCCGCGTTCTCATCACCGTTGAGCACATCGAAGGTCATGCCTTCGCTGGCTTCATCCAGCACGCGTTGCGACTGTTCGGTCTTCTTCAGCAGATCGGTGATCTGGGTAAGCGTCGCCACGCGCGGTTCAATGCGATGGCCCAGCAGGCCGGCAATCTCGTCCAGCACCATCAGCTTCGAAGGATCGCTGACCGCAATCACCAGCACATCACCACGCTGCTCCAGCGGCACAAAGTTGTAGCGGAACATCAGCTCAACCGGCACAGTGCGCAGCAGATCATGCTGAATCTTGAAGTGCTTCAGATCAGCAAACTCCGCCCGATACCGCTTCGCAAGCTGCTCAGCCGCCGCCCGTTCATCAATCTGCCCAAAACTCGGAGTCGGTACCGTCAATACTGCATCTGCCATGGGTGTAACCTCATTCAGCGCGAGTGTGAGTGTGAAGTGTGAGTGTGTTCACTCTGCTCACGCCCGCTTCATTTGTCGTTCAATGTCGTAATCGTTCCGTAGACCATTCGCCCAATTTCGTCGCACAGCGTGTCTGCTTGCGCAAGTTCGGCGGTATCGCCAAGCCCTAGCTCCTTCGCAATGACCAACTGTGTCTGCAACTCAAAACTTGAACCTCGCGCAATCCCAAGAAAGTTTCGGTATTCGGGAGTATTCAGCCTTCCGGCGCCCTCCGCGATGTTACTCGGTATGGATACGGCACATCGCCGCATTTGGCTCGTCAATCCGTAGATTTCTTCTCGCGGAAATGACTTCGTTATCCGGTAAATCAGCAGTGTCAGCTGAATTGCCTTTTGCCAGACCAGCAAATCCCTATAGGACCGAACCATGGCCAAAACTCTCCAGTTACATCAAAACTACAAGTGACCCAAACACTCGCTTTTCACACTCACACTTCACACTCACACTCTCATCTTTGTATCTGCTGCGCCGACCCCAGCGAGAAGATCGGAAGATACAAAGCGATCAGAATGACAATGACGAAAACACCCATCACCAGAAGAATCGCAGGCTCAATCAGCGACATCACCACCGCCATCGAAGTCTCCACATCCTGCTCAAAGAAGTCCGAAACAGAGTTCAGCATCTGCGGCAGCGCGCCGGTCTGCTCGCCGACCGAAATCATCTCCGTCGCCACGCCCGGAAACACCTTCGTCTTCTCCAGGGAAGTGGCCAGACTCTTGCCCTCGCGCACCGAGACAACCGACGAAAACACCGCCTTCGCAATCCGGTTGGACGAGATCGACCGCGCAGCCGTTTCAAGCGAAGGCACCAGCGGCAGGCCGCCCGTCAACAGAGTTGCCAGTGTCCGCCCGAACAGCGCCACCTGGTACTTGATCCAGATCTTGCCAATCACCGGCAGACCAATGCGGAAGCGATCGATGACATCCTTGCCCTTCGGCGTCTGACTGTATTTCCGAAACGCGTAGCCAAGCACCCCAATCCCCAGCAGATACCAGATTCCCTGATGCTGCGCAGACTTGCCGAAATCGAGCAGCGCCACCGTAAACGCAGGCAGCTTTGACCCCATCTGCTCATACAAAGTGGCGAAGCTCGGCACCACGAACGTGATCAGGAAGATAAACAGCACCGTAACAATAACGATCAGCACACTCGGATAGATCAGCGAAGCCGTCAGTTTCTTGGTAAAGCCCAGCGTGATCCGCTGGAAGCTGACATACCGTTCCAGCACTTCCTGCAGGTTGCCCGAGCGTTCCCCAGCCAGCAGCGTCGTCGTGTACATCGTCGGGAAGCCGCCCTGTGCCTCAAAGGCCACCGACAGCGATTCGCCGCCCTTCACCCGCTCGGTCACGTTCATCAGCTGCCCGGCAAAGTGCGGATTCTTCTGGTTCTTGGCCAGCATCTCCAGCGACCCGTGAATCGGCAACCCGGCGCGTACAAGTGTAAGAAACTGCTGGTTGAAGATCAGAAACGGCTCCAACTTGATCTTCTTCTTGCGGCCGCCAATCCCGCCCTTCGACTTGACCGAGAAGACATGGTATCCAGCCGTAATAAACCGCTGGCGCAGCTCCTCGGCCGAGGCAGCCGTCTGCGTCTGCTCCTGCACCCGCCCCCGCTCATCCGCCAGCTTGATGACAAACTCAGCCATGCATCTCCCAGCAAAACTGCATACTTGTAGCCAATATCAGGTTACCAGCTTGGCATCTGCCGCGCCGCGCGACTCATCGCGCAAGCCGGAGCCAGATCCGATTCGGTACAAGTTAAGACGCAAGCCAGCCCCGAGACGCTCAGTCTGCACTTCTCGCAGTTGCATTTGCCGCAGTTTGTTCTTACCCTCATGAAACCGCCATGAATGTCACCACACCCCGCCGCCTGCTCGCCGCCATCCTGTTGAGCACACTCGCCGTAACGGCCTGCAACACGCACTCCACGGTGCAGGCCGCCACCCCCTACCCGCGCGAGTTAGGCCGCGTCACCTTCGTCGCCGCCGGAGACGTCATCCCCCACCAGGCAGTCGTACAAGCCGCCACCGCGCACAAAACAGCGGAAAACCACGACGGCTGGGACGCCCTCTTCGCCGACACCGCCGACCTCTTCCAGTCCGCTGACTTCGGCTTTGTCAACCTCGAAACCCCGGTCGCCCCGGCCCATTCCCACGGCTCAAAGCCCTTCATGTTCGACGCACCGGTGGCACTTATTCAGTCGCTCCACGCCAACGGCGTCAAGATCGTCAGCTTCGCCAACAACCACGTCATGGACCAGGGCTGGCCCGGTTTCACCGAAACCCGCGAGCATCTCACCCAGGAAGGGCTCGTCTTCGCCGGCACCAGTGACACCGCACAGACCGCCTGGAAACCCGTCATCGTCGAGAAAAACGGCATCAAGGTAGGCTGGCTCGGCATGACCCGCTGGCTCAACGGCAATCGCAACCCAGACAGAGAAGACCAGCCCCACGTCAACTTCTTCCCCTACCCCAACGACTCCGGCGGCGCCCCCGGTCTAGACGAGGCCGGAGTACTGGAAGCCGTCAAAGCCGCCCGCACCCAATGTGACTTCCTCGTTCTCTCCATCCACTGGGGCATCGAGTACGCCCCGGCCCCGCGCCCCGACGACGTCGAACTCGCCCACAAGCTCATGGACGCCGGAGCCACGGTCCTTGTCGGCCACCACCCCCACGTACTCCAGCAGGTCGAGACCTACCAGACCGCCGATAACCGCAACACAGTCATCTTCTACTCGCTCGGCAACTTCCTGTCCAACCAGTCCCGCACCTACATCGACGGCCTCATGCCCGACAAGGACGGCGAACCCCGCCAGTCGCTGGTGGTCCGATTCGTCGCCGTAGAAAAGGACTACGGCCCAGCCGGCAAGCGCTTTGAGCTGGCCAATGTCGGCATCTGGCCTGCATGGCAGGAAAACAACCGCAACCAGCTCCAGCGCGGTAAAGAGAAAAACCCGGAAATCCACCCCGTCCTGATCGACCGCGCCATCGCCCCGCTCAACGCCGAAGTAGACGCCTTCGAAAAGAAAGCAGCAGACAAGTCAGGCCCAGCTCTCACCGCAGAAGAAAAACAGCACTACATGGAAGCCGTCACCCGCCTGAAAACCCTCCAGCACCAGCGCGAACAAATCGTCGCCCGCACCGGCGACGAGTATGTCCTCGACCCTCCAAGGCCTGCACCCACAAGAATCGACCCGCCGAAGCCCGTCCAGGCCACCGCCCCGCAACCATAAAACTTAAGACAGCACAGTCACGCCTTCTGCGATGCCTGCTTGGGCAAGAGCTTTATCGAGCGTAGCGAGGACCAATCCTTTGCGTGCCGCAACATCCAGATAGGACGCGTCGTAGAACGACAACTGATATTTCCGGGCGTATCGCAGAATCGCCGCTTCGTCCGGTTCAGCATCGGTCACGATAGGAAACGAAACAATCAGTTTGAGGAAGGCATCCGAGCCATCCACACTCAGCCGCTTTCTTCGCTCACTCATGATGAGGATGTTGCGAATCTCAAACCACCAGAGTGCGGGAACCCATGCCGTCGCACGTAGTGTCGCGGGTCCAGCCCAGTTTGCCAGTAGTCGATCCGCCAGCGGATGCGCCTCGTCGGCAAGAGCCCAGACCGCCGAAACCGAAGCATCCAGCGCAAAATCCATTACCTGCGACCCTCATCCCGCGCCGACAGGATTTCATCCAAGCTCATGCGCCCAATCTGCTTGCGCAGCGCTCGCATCCCTTCCACCGCTTGCGCCACTTGGTCACTGTCAATCTGAGTTTCCGGACTGATCCGTGCGATTCTCTGACCGTGACGAGAAATCACAACCGTCTCGCCGTGCTCCACTCGTTCCAGGATCCCGCGAAAATCACTCTCCGCCTCATCCACCGGAATCGTCTGCGTAGCTCCCATACAGCACCTCGCCAGTTGCCCAATGATACCCCGATTCAGGAAATCCCGACCGGCAACTCACCACCCCATCTGCCGCATCCGTTCCAGAATGATCCCGGTATACCGGTTCATCCGCTCCGGCTTCCGCTTCAACGGAGCGGGCAAAACCGCCGCCAGCCGTGCCGCTTCGTCCCGGCTGATCGTCCGCGCCGAAGCCCGATAGTGGTACTGGCAAGCCGCCTCCGCCCCGTAGACCGCCGGCCCCCACTCCACCTCGTTGAGGTATAGCTCCAAGATCCGGTCCTTACCCAGCACCAGCTCCGCCACTGGCACCAGCGTGAACTCCGCGCCCTTCCGCAGTAGCGACCGGCTTGTCCCAAAGAAAAGATTCTTCACGAGTTGCTGCGTAATCGTCGACCCGCCCCGCAGCCGCTTCCCGTCCAGATCGCCCTCAGCCGCCAGCTCCATCGACTCCCAGTCAAAGCCATGATGCTGATAGAACCGCGCATCCTCAGCCGCCACGACCGCATGCTGCAGGTTCGGAGAAATCCGGCTCATCGGCACAAATGCGTAGCGCTCTTTGTAAGGCTGGCTATGCGCCCAGGCCTGCAAATGCCGCTCCACATGCACAGCAGTCGTTGGCGGATCCACCCAACGCAGCAGCACCAGTGTCAGTGCCGCCAGCAGCCATAGCGAAACCAGCGCAATCCCCGCCCAGCGCAGCCCGCGCAAAAGCAGCCGCCGCCAATCCCGCCGCACCCAAAGCTCTCGCCAGCCAGGCCGGGCAACTCGTGCAGGACGGGTCGCAACGGGCTGGCCTTGAGACGAAAGCGTCACCTGCTGTTCAGGAAGTTCAGTCACGTCTCAGCATCCTAGCCGACACCGCGGCACTAGTAACCGTTCGCCACCAGCCAATGCTCCGTCAGCGCAAACTCCGGCTCAGCCTTCGCAGCATCTTCCGCATCCATCCGCGCATAAGCCAGCTTGACCAGCACATCCGCCTCAACATTGATTGGCGCCCCAGCCTTCAGCGCATGCAGATTCGTCCGCCAGTACGTCAGCGGCAGAATGGCAATCGAGACGACTTCACCGTCAAAATCGGCAATCGTCAGGCTGATCCCCTCCAGCGCAACCGACCCCTTCAGCACCATCCACTGTCGGACATGCTCCGGTACCCGCACCTTCAGCGTCCAGTCGGTCGTCTCACGATTGAAGTGGGGTGAAGTCTCCGGCACCACCGGCTCCAGCGAAACCAGCTCGCCCGTCCCATCCACATGCCCCTGCACAATATGTCCGCCCAGCGGAGCACCCGCCGCCGTAGGCATCTCCAGATTCACAAGCGCTCCCGGTGCCAGCGCCCCCAGCGAAGTCTTAGACAGCGTCTCCGCCGCCAGATCCGCATGAAAGAACTCCCCCGCATCCGAGCCGGCCACTGTCAACGCCGTCAGGCACACACCGGAAACCGCCAGCGAATCCCCCTCACGCAGCAATCCCGCGATGCCCGGAGCAGCCACCGTAAGCCGCTGCACACCGCCCAGATCCGCCAGAGAAACAATTGTTCCAGTCCGTTCGACAATCCCAGTAAACATATCTCCAGCTTACCCCCGCATCCTAGAAACAACCAGATTTCCCCATCCGCAACCGCCCGGCGAGGCGCTAAGATAAACCCACAGAATTTGCTCAAACGGCGCAGGAAAGGGGCTAGAGCCATTTCCATTTCGGGAATCTACCAGGAAATGACATCGTCTCCGCCTCTCAGGCTCACGGCCAATCGCGCCCTGGCCGCGGCAGCGCTCGCCGTCGTTCTCGCCCATCTTGCCCTCAGCCTATCCTTCCCCCAGCAAGCCATCCTCACCCCCATTGTCTGGATCACGCTCTACGCGCTGGCCCTTGCCGTCGCTCTCAACGAACTCCGCCACACCACCCCCGCCGCCCGCTGGCGTTGGAAGCTCATCTCCATCAATTTCGCCCTCGCCATCGGCTCCTTCCTCTGCATCCTCTACGGCGAATACCTTCAGGCCGCGCACATCGCAGATTTCAGTCCCCAAAGCGCCTGGCTCAACGACTTCCTGCACGCCCTCCGCGCCCTGCCGTTCCTCCTCGTCGTCTGTACACCCGAAGAAACCGACCGCCGCATCCATCGCCTGCTGGACGTCGCCCAGGTCGTCCTGATTTCGCTGGTCTTCGTCGCGCTGTTCACTCCCGGCCTCTTCGCCCACCCCGTCGATCTCGCCCCGCTCCAGTCTGACCTCTTTAACCGTTACAGCTACACGCAATCGATCCTGATCGCGGTTCTCGCGCTGCTCGCGGTCTTCACCGCAAAACCCGCCGAGTCCCGCCACTTCCACCGCGCCCTCGCCATCTACCTCTGGATTGGTCTCCCCGTCGCCGTCTGGACCAACCACATCCTCATCAACACCTGGAGCGTCCCACCCGCCTCGGTACTCTTCGTCCCCAGCGACCTCTGCCTGCTCGCCTTCGCCTTCCTCGTTCCGTCCCTTCGCAAACGCATCGGCCCCAGGGAGCCCAGCCGCAAGCTCATCTTCCTCCGCCTGGGAGCCGCAGCGTTCCTACCGCTTTTCGCCTTGCTCGCCAGCATGATCCTGGCCATCGCCGGCCACCATCCCGTCCTCGGCATCACCGCTGGCCTCCTCAGCCTTGCTTTATTTGGCGTCCGCTCCGCCTACGGCCAGTTTCAGCTTCTCGCCGCTCAATGGGACCTGCAGTCCGCCAATCAGCAGCTCGAAGTCCTCTCCCAGCACGACCCGCTCACCGGCATTTATAACCGCCGCTGGTTCGCAGACTCCTTCACCTTGGAATGGAAGCGAGCCCAGCGCAGCGGCCAGCCGATTTCGCTCCTGCTCATCGACGTCGACCACTTCAAGCTCTTCAACGATTCGCTGGGCCACGCCGCCGGCGACCTCTGCCTGCAGACGGTGTCGAAACTCCTCGCCCTTCAACTCCGCCGCAACTCCGACGCGCTGGCCCGCTACGGAGGCGAAGAGTTCGTTGCCATGTTGCCGAATACCGATCAGGAAGGCGCCCTCCGGGTCGCCGAGCGCATGATGGACGCCCTCGAAACGATGGGAATTCCGCATCCGGCCAGCCCGTTCGAGCGGGTCACGGTCAGCATCGGCTGCACGACGCTTTCTGATCCCAACTCCGAAATCGCCGCCGGGATCACCCCGGAGAAAATGTTCCTCGCCGTCGACTCAGCCCTCTACCAAGCCAAGAATCAAGGACGCAATCGCATCCAGGTGAGTTCCTCGCAGGATATCCCCGTACGTGGTTGAAATCCGTTGACGTAAGCTGGAGGCATCCAGCACACTGCACCATGCAGCATCTATCTTCTGCTCCGCACCCTCCAGAAAGTTGATTCCATGAGCGATACCGTCCCCTCCTCTTCCGCCGCGCCGTCAATTGCCCACATCAAATCCGCTATGCGCGCCACCTGGATGGCCGGAGACTTCGGCGTCGTAGCCAAAACCATCGCCGCCGGCGGTGCGGAGTTCATTGACCGCCTGCCTTCGCCCAAGGGCCTGCGCGTCCTCGACGTCGCAACCGGCACCGGCAACCTCGCCATCCCGCTCGCCCGCGCCGGAGCCATCGTCACCGGGGTCGATATCGCCCCCAACCTGCTCGTCCAGGCCCGCGAACGCGCCGCCGCGGAAGGCCTCGCAATCACCTTTGACGAAGGCGACGCAGAACAGCTCCCCTACGCCGACGGGTCCTTCGACCAGGTCGTCACTATGTTCGGAGCCATGTTCGCCCCGCGCCCCGACCTCGTCGCCTCAGAACTGGCCCGCGTCCTCAAGCCCGGCGGCCTGCTCGCCATGGCCAACTGGAACGCCGCCGGCTTCTCCGGCCTGATGTTCAAACTCATGAGCCGCCACGTCCCACCCCCACCCGGCATCCTCCCACCCGCGCTCTGGGGAGACGACACCACCGTCCGCCAGCGCCTCGCCTCCGGCTTCACCAACATCCAGACAGAAATCATCCCCATCGACTTCAACATGCCCGTCAACCCCGCCGGAGCCGTAGCCTTCTTCCGCAAATACTTCGGACCAACGCAGGTAGCCTTCAGCCGCCTCGACGAAGCCGGTCAGGCTGCACTGGCAGCAGACCTGGAAAACCTCTGGTCCAGCCACAACGTAGCTTCAGACCCAACAACACAGACCCTGATCCACAACGAGTACCTGCAAGTCACCGCGACAAGAATCTAGTCCCGCATGGCATGACTTCCGGCCGCCTTTGCTTTAGCTCTTTTGTTTGTCATTCCCGAAGGGAATCTGCTGTTGCCCTTGCAGTTGTTCTTAGTCCAAGTCAAACAAATGCTGTCATCCTGAGCGAAGCGCAGCGAAGTCGAAGGACCTCCGGTTGCCGTTGCTTATTCTTGTCTTTGTTCTTGTTTTTCTTGTTGTCATTCCCGAAGCGAATCTGCTGTTGCCTTTGCAGTTGGATGTTCCGTTTTTATTCCGACGGCGAAGCCGGGGAATCTAAGTCAAGCCGACGCTCCAACCTATCCATGGCCCACCTAAAAGCCGCACCAAAATCCCCCTCAATCCCATAGAACGGAGCCATCTTGACCAGCCCATCAAGAAAGTCTTCCAACGGCCACGCCGTCCCGGATCGCAGGTGCTGCATGTGTCCGTAGACGCGATGCTGCATCTCGTTGAACCCTTGAAGCTGCTTGATACTACCCGGCTCTCCATTGAACGGATATCCAGAACGAGCCGCAATAGTAAGTTCCGCTCCCAGATCAAGCATCCACGTTAACTGCTGCTCCATTTCTAACTTTTCAAGAACAGCAAGTATCTCCTTTTTTGTCTTCAATGCATTGACTCCAAATTGGTCTGTGCAGGCAGTAAACGCGACTGCAGTTCTTGCATCAGAACTCGCGAAAGTAACAACTCTTGGCTAAATTATCGGACTTTGGAGCGTTGGTTCGCACCACACTGGTGCAATGTAGTTTGGGCCAAATTAGTTGAATAAAACGGCTGTCTTCGCCAGCACATCTTCGAGAATATCGACCGGCAGCGCATCCACCTTTCGTCCGCCACGCGCTATCACATCGAGCACACGAGGCTGGTCGCAACGGATAATGCCAGTCGTCTGAATTCCTGCGATCGGCACAGCGAAACCAAGCCGTCGCGCGAAGTCGCCGCCACTGGTAATGGGCAGGATCACCGGCAATCTTGTCGCCTCATTGAAAGCTGTCGGAGAGATGATCAAAATTGGCCGATGTCCACGTTGCTCATGCCCAAACGTAGGATCCAGCGACACCATGTAGATATCGCCGCGATTCACAATAACTCTCCGCCTACCGCCGGAGCATCGACCCACTCGCGCTCTTCTACCGATTGCGGCTGCGAATAGTCCGAAGCAGCCAACAGTTCCTCCAGCGAGTAGTGAGGGCGCTGCCGAGGCTCCACGATCAGCCTTCCATTCTCAACTTCAACAGCGACCGTAGCACCGGCTTTAAGATCAAGAAGATTGAGCAGTACGGGCGGGACCGCCAGCATGATCGAGCCGCCTACTTTGCGAAGATTTGTCGTATGCACGGATAACCTCGTTAAGTTATATCTAAGTATAATCCGCGCCGTTAGTCAACCAGCAGATTCTATTTCCAAGGATCGCGCAGCAGCGCCGAAACGCTGTAGTCATTCCCATGCCGCTCCATCTCCGCCGGGTCCAGCTTCACCGGAACACTCATCCCGCGAAAGGCCGGCACAGCGTCCGAGCCGAGAATCTGGGGTGAGCAGAAAATCTTCAGTCGGTCCACCAGCCCAGCCGCCAGCAGCGCCGTATTCAGCCGAGTGCCGGTTTCCGTAAGCAGCGAAAGAACGCCCTCCGCCCCCAGCCGGTCCAGCACCAGCCCCAGCGGAACCCGCCCGCCATCAGCTGCCAGCACTTCCACACGCACCCCGCGAGCCCTGAGTTCGTCGATCCGGGCACGAGCTCGCTCGGTGGCAAACTTGTCGCGCTCCGGCGGAGGCACAGTGAAGACCAGCACATCCTCCTTCGCCGTCGTCACCAGCTTCGAGTCCAGCGGCATGCGCAGCGCCGAATCCAGCACCACGCGCAAGAGCGGCCTGCGCCGCGCATTGCCGCTGCGGTCCGTCATCAGCGGATCGTCGGCAATCACTGTATCCACGCCGGTCAGCACAGCGTCCGCCATCCACCGCATCGGCTGCACCGCCGCCCGCGACGCCTCGCCGGTAATCCAATACGGCTGCCGTGCGGCCTGCACCCCCGGCGCCGGAGCGATCCGCCCATCCAGCGTCATCGCCACCTTCATCTCCACAAACGGCCGTTTGCTCTGGATCCAGTGCGCGAAAGGTTCGTTCAGCCGCTGTGCCTCCGCCTGGCAGACGCCAACTTCGACCGCAACCCCAGCCTGTCGCAGCGTCTCCAGCCCCTGCCCGGCCACCAATGGATTCGGATCCACCGTAGCCGCCACCACCCGCGCCACACCCGCCGCCACCAGCGCCTGCGAACAAGGGCCAGTCCGCCCGGTATGACTGCAGGGCTCCAGCGTGACGTAAGCCGTCCCACCCCGCGCCCGCTCACCCGCCTTGCGCAACGCTACAACCTCAGCATGGTCGCGCCGGTCATACTCATGCCACCCCTCGCCAACCAGCCCGCCTTCACTATCGAGAATCACGCAGCCTACGACGGGGTTGGGCGAGCACAAGCCTGCACCGAGACGCGCCAACTCCAGCGCCCGCCGCATCCACGGCATGTCCTGCTTTGACCCGATCATGAATACTTTCCCTAATTTCCCGATCAATCCCGCTGGCAGCATTCGCCCTCAACTCGCCTCAAGACCCCGGCCCGGGCACGTGTAACCGTGTAATTGGCCTGAATTCCCGGGTCTCGATTGCGCAAACTCTCACGCCGATTGCGCAATCTATCCACATGCATTGCGCAACCTCCAACGATTATTGCGCGACGGTGCATATGGATGGCGTAAAGTCAGCGGGCGCTGCTCGTACCTTGTCAGCCCAGCAGCGAATCCACAAAGGCAGCAGGGGCAAACTCCAGCAGATCGCCAATCTTCTCGCCCACACCAACGAATCTCACCGGCAGGTTCAGCTCCCGTGCAATCGCTACCGCAATGCCGCCCTTGGCCGTCCCATCCAGCTTGGTGAGCACAATCCCCGTAACGCCGGAAGCCTCGGTAAAGAGCCGCGCCTGCTGCAATCCGTTCTGCCCGGTGGTCGCGTCCATCACCAGCAACACCTCGTGCGGAGCGTCCGGAATCAGCCGCTTCGCCGTCCGGCGCATCTTCTCCAGCTCATCCATCAGGCCGCTCTTGGTGTGCAGGCGGCCCGCTGTATCCACGATTAACGTGCTGATTCCACGCGCCTTCGATGCGGACACAGCGTCATACAACACCGCCGCCGGATCGCCGCCTTGCTTGGTCTTGATCATGTCCACGCCAGAGCGCGAGGCCCAAACCTCAAGCTGCTCAATCGCCGCCGCCCGGAACGTATCCGCCGCGCAAAGCAGCACAGACTTGCCCTCAGCGCGATACCAGGCCGCCAGCTTGCCGCTGGTGGTCGTCTTGCCAGTGCCGTTCACGCCCACCAGAAAGATCACCTTGGGCGGCTCGGCAGGCTCAGGAACCGGCTTGCGCGGCGCTTCCAGAATCGCCCGAATCTGTTCTTTCAACAACTTACGCAGCTCAGCCCCGCCGTCGATGTCCTGTCGCCGCGCCCGGTCGCGCAGCTGTTCGAGGATGGCAGTTGTCGTGGGCAGACCAAGATCGCTGGTCAACAGCGCCGCTTCGAGATCATCCAGCGCTGCCTCATCGACCGTCCGCGTGAGCGCCAGCACGCCTTCAAGCCGCGTCGAGAGCGAGTCGCGCGTGCGAGTGACCGCCTCGCGCATGCGGTCAAAAATCCCGCCAGACTGCCCCGCTTCTTTGCGCGCAGCCTTCTCCGCTGCTTCAGCCGCCGCGGCCTCAGCCTGCAGGTCTTCCTGCGTTTTCAGGATCGAAACAGGTTCGTCGTTCTTACCGCCAAAAAGCCTTGAAAACATGGGTTCTATCCGCTCAAAAATCCATCTTTGAGTCTACCAGCCGCAGCGTTCTGCGCTAGTCCTCTTCGTGACGGCCAGGGCGCTGCATCAGGTCGCGAATCGCCGCCTGAGGGTTTTTGCCTTCATTGAGGATTAGCCCCATCTGCTCGGTAATTGGCATTTCGACACCCAGCTTGCGCGCCAGCCCAAGCGCAGCTCGGGTGGTCCGGACGCCTTCCGCCACTTTGCCGCCCAGCCCGGCCAGAACCTCATCCAGCTTGCGCCCTCGCCCCAGTTCAAACCCAACCGCCCGGTTGCGGGAAAGGGAACCGGTACAGGTAAGCACAAGATCGCCGACACCAGAGAGCCCGGCCAGCGTCTCACGCCGCCCACCAGCGGCCATGGAGAGGCGGGTAATTTCAGCGATGCCGCGCGTGATGAGGCCAGCAGCGGAGTTGGACCCAAGGCCAAGCCCGGCCAGCACCCCGGCGGCGATGGCGATGACGTTCTTGAGCGCCCCGCCCAGCTCCACCCCGATCACGTCTTCATTGGTGTAAAGGCGCAGCGACGGGCTCGAAAAGGCTCGCTGCACTTGAGCCGCGACCCCAGATTCAGAGAAGGCGACAGTGATAGCAGTGGGCATCTGCGCGGCAACCTCCTGCGCGAAGGATGGCCCACTCAGTGTTCCGATCGAAAGCAGAAGGCCCGCTTCACCGGCGCACTCCGACATCACTTCGGTCATGCGCAGAAAGCTGTGATCCTCAATCCCCTTGGAAGCGCTGACCAGAATTTGCCCAGCGTGCATGTGCGGAAGCAGCCGGGCCAGCGTAGCCCGTACGAACTCGGAAGGCACCACACAGACGAGAATTTCGGCCTTCGCCGCCAGTGCATCATCGGCCGTAACCTGCAACGACGCCGGAAAAGGAAATCCGGGAAGAAACCGCCGATTTTCACGATCGTGAGCCAAGGCCATAGCCGCTTCGGCGCGGTGCGACCAGAGCGTCACTTCATTTTCAGGCTTGGTGGAAAGGGAAAGAGCCAGCGCCGTTCCCCACGCGCCTGAGCCAAGTACTGCAATGCGGCTCATGACGGCTCTTCGACCTTGGTGGCCGCCGAAGGCTTCTTGCTGCCGAAGCGATATTCGGTGCCGGCCATCAGGCGCTGGATGTTCTGCGAGTGTTTCACGAGGATCAGCAGCACCACGATGAGGATGATGCCCATCGCCAGCGGCCTGTGCGTCCACGGCGCAGCAAACCACGCGAACACCGGAAATGCAGCCGCGGCAAGGATCGACGCCAGCGACACATACCGTCCCAGCGCGAACACCACGATGAAGACCGCGAGCGAACCCAGAGCAGCATATGGCGCGAGCACAACGAAGACGCCAAAGGCCGTCGCCACACCCTTACCACCGCGGAAGTTCAGCCAGATGGGGAACATGTGCCCGAGCACAGCGCAGAGTGCGGCGAGTGCCTCCTGCTGATGCAGTTGAATCGGCGAAAAACCAAAGGCCGCGAGTTTTGCGCCAACGTATACGGCCAGCGCGCCCTTAAGCACATCCAGCGCGAAGGTAGCCGCACCCAGGCCCTTCGCGCCAGAGCGCAAAACGTTGGTCGCACCGATGTTGCCGCTGCCAATGCTGCGGATATCCTGCTTGCGAAAGATCCGCATCAGCAGGTAGCCGGTCGGAATGGAGCCGAGAAGATAGGCCGCGACGATGATGGCCAGAGCGTGCAGCCAGACTAAAACGGAATCAGGCATAACTCAAAACTCTATCAGGTTCGGCGATACAGTTTCCTCTAGTGCTTCGCGGTCGCCATCTGCTCGATCGAGAGAGGCTTCCAATCCGCGGCCCACTTCGAAGGTTCGGTCCCCATCGTCAGCTTGAGCGTCGATCCAGCCATGATGTCCTTCCAGGTGATCACAGGCCGATCGAGAGGCTGGCCGTTCAGCGTGGCGGACTGAATGTAAACATTTGTGGGAGAGTTGTTTTCAGCAATCACGCTAAAGGTCTTGCCGTTCGCAAGACGCAGGCTCATCTTGCTAAAGAGCGGACTACCAATCATGTAATCGCCCGAGGCGGGATTAACCGGATAAAAGCCGAACACAGTAAAGAGATACCACGAAGACATCTGCCCGCAATCGTCATCGCCGTCAATGCCCGAGGGCAGGTTGGCATACTCCGCATTGGCAATCTGGCGCACGTGAGTCTGCGTCTTCCACGGCTCGCCGCTATAGTCGTAGAGATACCCGTAGTGATGGCTTGGCTCGTTGCTGTGCAGGTTGTGCCCGCCGCTGAAGTGTTGATCGAGCAGGTTGTTGTACTTGTCACGCCCGCCCATCAGATCGATAAGCCCAGGAATGTCATGGAAGACGGCAAAGGTATAGACCCAGTGGTCGCCCTCAGTCCAGCCTTCCTTTTCGTCCGCCCATGAGCCGTCGGAGTTCTTTGCCTGCATGAAGCCGGTCTGCTTGTTGAAAATGTGCTGATAGTTGAGCGAGCGCTTGAGGAAGAAGTCATAGTCGCTCGTCTTGCCAAGCGCCTTCGCCACCTGCGCCACGCTCCAGTCATCGTAGGAGTCTTCCAGAGTGCGCGACGCCGCCTCAGCCGTCTTGTCGTTGGGCACATAACCTAGCTGCTTCAGATAAGTGAGACCACCACGCGCTTCATAGGGTGTGGCCGGTTCGCGATCGGCCCAGCGATGCTTGGTGTCGTCATCCGGCGGTGTCATCGCATCTTTGTAGACTGCAGCCCATGCAGTCTTTCGATCGAAGCCGTGGAAGCCTTTGTTCATCGCCTCAGCCACCATCGAGTCGGCGTGCGTACCGATCATGATGTTGGTGTAGGAAGGGTTGGGCCACTTCGGCATCCAGCCACCTTCCTTGTAATTCTGCAGCAGCGCCGTGATCATGCCATCAATGCGCTCTGGAGCCATGAGCGTAAGAAAGCTGTGTTCCGCGCGGAAGGTATCCCAGATGGAATAGTCCGTATAGGACTCGCCCTTGTGGATGGTGTCGTCAAAGGCGCTGTAGTAGCGGCCCTGCTCGGAGAAGATGCGCGGATACAGCAGAGCGTGATAGACGGCTGTGGCAACCGTTCGTTGCGCATCTTCGCTGGCTCCTTCCACGGTGATGCGGTCGAGCTTGTTCTTCCATGTTGCATGGAGTTTTGCTCGCGTAGCTTCGAAATTCCACGCCGGTATCTCGGCCTTCAAATTGGCGCGCGCCTGGTCGACGCTGATGAACGACGTGCCCACACGAGCTTCAATGACCTCGTCTTCAGTCGTTGCAAATTCAGCATAAGCACCGGTCGCGTCTGCATGATACTTCGCAGAGGGGCCATACGTTCCGGCATCGTGCCAAGCCTTGCGAAACTGAATGACGAAATAGCCTTTGAAATTCGGCAACGCAAATGGACCGAGGCCTTTATCGATGCGGTCGGGATTGTATCCCGTGATCTCGTGCGTCACTGCGTCAGCCTTCGCAAAGCCAGCGATGCCGGGCCGCGATGCTTCGACAATCACCTTGGCATCGGAGGCCGCAGGGAAGGTGAATCGCAGGTAAGCGCAGCGCTCCGTTGCTGTCATCTCCGTACGAATTTTCGCGGCGCCAGCCTGCATGAGCACGGAATAATAATCGGGATGCGTGATCTCGTCGGCATGGCTGTAAGGCAGCTTGCGCTCGTCCGGTGCAGTCTTGAGTTCGCCAATCTCGGGCATCAGCGTCAGGTAGCCGAAGTCGCCCATCCAGATCGCCGCCTGATGCGTGCCCATGAATCCGGAGATACTCGTGTCTCCGTAGTTATACGAGACGACGCTGAGCCTGTTCTGCCGCGTTTGCGCGGTCCAATTGGTCATGCCAAAAGGCGTAGTCACAAAGGGCATCGTGCCGCCGTAGCCAATCTTGCCTTCGCCCGTGCCAATGTATGGATTGACATGTGCAACCGAGTCATGGGCTTCGCTCGTTTGCGCAGAAACGAGGGAAGCGGAGAGAGACGTAAGTGCCGCGGCACTCAAAATTAGCGAGCGAAAGTCAGGCATGATGGGCTTTCCTGTAACAGGCTGTGACAACTATTGAACGGTGATCAGAGTGTAGGTGAATTCATAGCTGTGCTTACCGTCAGCCATGATGATCTTGAGGTCGCCAGCAAGGCCGGTAAGTTCACCTGTGCCTGAACCCGGAGCCACCTTGATCGACAGATCAGGTACGCCTTTGTTCATGACGCCGGTATGATAGAGAACGAAGCTGCCGCTGCGGCCGGCAAGCTTGCCTGTCACCCTCTCGACCGCGACATACACTCCCGACGACCCTTTGCTGCCGTCGCCGGCGCTCAGCATCTGACCTTCTGCCGTGCCTTCAAGGTCACCTTGATACTGCTTGCTTAGCAGGAATCGCGCGAGGGTGTGATCAACGGAATTCTCGCTCCACGTCTGCGGCGTCATCTTGACTTCAAACGTACCCTTTGCTTTTTCGTTCATCGTGATCTCCTTCCGGCAGCCAGCCGATCGCCGTGCCAAGTGTAGCGTACCCGGCGTGGCGCGCAAAAGAGCTCATGCTACATGCTTCGATGCAACGATTCGCCAATGCAGATTATTCCCAATCAGAGGAGTGATCCACAGCGCGCTTGAGCGTACGGCTACGACGGTCTTCGCTGGCCGAACCAGTCTTCTTTTCGATCGCTTCCATCGCCATCTCCGCAGTCCGCTCTGCCCTTCGCCGCCGTGCGTCCACCCCCTGAGAACTGAAAATAGCGAAGAGTTGGTTGCGCCTCTGCAAGGGCGTCATCGTCTTCCATCCGGCCAGCGCGCCAGGGTGCTCACGGAAGACGATCTGCAGTAGCGGTGGCAGCGACTCTTCACCTTCCATGGTCAGCAGGATCGTCTCCATGTACTTTTCCGCGCGCCGCTCGCGCGCGTCAGCCGACTTGCATTCGAGGATGCTTTGCGCGATGTACTTGCGCATGCCATACGGAAGCTTGTCGAACCACTTCTTCACCGACCGATCCTGCTTAAGCAGTTTCGCCAGCTCGGGCGGCGGTGCCGCGGATGCTCCATCGTTGTCCGGCTCCAGAGTGATCACAACCTTGTCGCCCAGGCCGACGCCTGCGCCGCGCTGAACCTTCTTCGTGACCAGCAGGACGTAGCTCTTGTCGCGCGAACCCATCAGCGTGCTGAGAAACGGAAACTCCTCGCCGCCAAGCGCGGATTGCAGAGTCCCTTTCACCCGCATCCGATCCTGCTCAGGCCAGCACTGATGCGGATCGAAGGGAACACGCACGAACGACCACGCATGCCCCTCGGAGTCGGCCTTCAGCGTCACAGTGAAGTTCTTACGCATGGATCGGTCTTACCCTTTCCGGGTGCGGCCCGTCGGATCTTCGTGAGGATTTTAAGGCATAGCCAACAGCCCGCGCCTCTTATTTAAACTCAATGCAGGTTTGTTGAGAGCTTTTCGCCGCAACCTGTTCATCGCAACCTGGAAGGATCGATTTTGTTGAAATCAAGTTTCTCTACTGCTGCCGTCCTCGTTTTCCTCGCAGGCATGCCGCTAGCCGTGCCGCTCATGCGCGCCCAAGCGCTCAAGCTCGATCCCAAGGCCACGCAGGCGCCGCAGACTCTGGAAGACCGACGCAAAGTCCTGAACCGCGTCTTTGCCGACTACTGGGAAGACAATCTCCGGCACAGTCCAGAGTTCGCTTCGTCGCTCGGCGATAAGCGGTTCAACGATCAGATCAATGACTACTCCGTGCGCGCCTACAACGACAGCCTGGAGCGTGAGCAAGGCTTCCTTCTGCGGCTGGCCGCGATCGATGTAACTGGATTTACGTCGCAGGAAGTCATCAGCCGTGACCTGCTGCTGCGGCAGTTCGCCGAGGACCAGGAGGCTGTGGAGTTCAAGGAGTGGGAGATGCCCATCAACCAAATGGGTGGTATCCACACGGCTTACCCCGATCTCGTCCGTCAGCTCAGCTTCACCACGGTCAAAGACTACGACGACTGGATCGCACGTCTACACCAGGTTCCAAAGGCCTTCGAGCAGAACACCCAGAACATGGAACTCGGCATCGAGGATCACCGCGTACCGCCGAAGTATCTGCTGCTGAAAGTGGTCGATCAAGTAAAAGACCTCGCGCATCAGAAGCCGGAAGATTCGCCCCTAGCCATGCCGCTCAAGAACTTTCCGCCATCCATACCTGCGGCAGAGCAGGAGCGCATCAAGGCTGAGATGCTTGCCGTCATCGGCAAGGAAGTATTGCCCGCGTACCTGCGTTTTCAGCGTTTTCTTGAAGTCACCTATGTTCCCGCAGGCCGCGAAGAGCCAGGAATTACGGCTCTGCCCGATGGCGCGAAATACTACGCCTTCTGCATTCGCCGCCAAACCACGACCAACCTGACAGCGGAGCAGATTCACAAGATCGGCGAAGACGAAGTCAAGCGCGACGAGGCCGAAATGCTGGTGATTGCGAAGCAACTCGGCTACAGCGATCTCAAGACGTTTCAGGCAGCCGTGAAGGCCGATCCGAAGCTGCGTCCCAAGTCCGCCGATGCGCTGCTCGATGCCTATCGCGGCTACGAAAATGGAATGCAGGCCAAGCTGCCTTCACTCTTCGGCACGCTGCCCAAGGCGAAGCTCGAAGTGACCACCATTCCCGATTACTCGGCGAAGTCCGCGCCAGCAGCGTATTACAACCAGGGAGCCCCGGATGGCAGCCGGCCGGGGCGCATCACGGTGAATGTCTACAACGCGACCGAGCGGTCTCTTCCCGATGTAGAAGCAGTGGCGTATCACGAAGGCATCCCTGGCCATCACCTGCAAATATCGATTGGCGAAGAACTGACCGGCATCCCCGAATTCCGCAAGTTCGGCGGCTACACCGCGTTTGTCGAGGGCTGGGCACTCTACTCCGAGCGGCTGGGGAAAGAGGTCGGCTTCTACAAAGATCCATACTCGGACTATGGCCGCCTCGAAGCCGACATCTGGCGTGCGATCCGGCTCGTCGTCGATACCGGCGTGCACTCGCAGCACTGGACGCGTGAGCAGATGATCGACTACTTCCACGCGCACTCTGGCATGGACGATACCAACATCAACGCTGAAACGGACCGCTACATCGCCTGGCCTGGACAGGCGCTGGCCTACAAGGTCGGGCAGTTGAAGATTCTAGAACTGCGCGATCGTGCGAAGAAAGCTCTCGGACCGAAGTTCGATATCAAGGCATTTCACGATGAAGTCGTGGACTCAGGCGCTTTGCCGCTCGATGTATTGGATCAGCGCGTAACTGACTGGATTGCTTCGCAGAAATAGAACGATTCGATTTTCGTCTCCGTGCAAAAGGACTTCTCCGCAGAGAAGTCCTTTCCTTTTGTACTGTTCTCGAGTAGCACTTCGAAAGAAAGTCAAAAACTCCTGTTGCTTTCCAAAAGGAAGTTTGTCATTATTCCTGTAGGAAACCTAAAGGGGATTCGCCATGAAGGAAAAACCGGACGTCTTGCAAGGCACGCTGGCATTGATGGTCCTCAAGACCCTCGACGTCCTGGGACCGCAGCACGGCTGGGGAATCGCCCGCCGCATCGAACAGATTAGCGGCGATTTGCTGGCCGTCAATCAGGGCACCCTGTATCCCCTCCTGCTGAAGCTGGAGCATGAAGGCTCGATTGCCTCTGACTGGGGCGTATCCGAAAATAACCGCCGCGCACGCTTCTATCGCCTCACCGCTGCCGGCCGCAAGCAGCTTCGCGCAGAAGCCCGCGAGTGGGAGCAAACCGCGGCCATCATCGCGCGCTTTTTTGAAGTCAAAGCGGAGGATCTCGTATGAAAGCCCTGCGACGTTTCCTGATTCGCCTCTCCAATTTCGCCACCAGGCAGAGCGCCGACCAACGCCTGCAGGAAGAGATCGCTGAGCATCTCGCGTTCCAGACAGAAGAGAACATCCGCGCCGGCATGGTACCCGCCGAAGCGCGTCGGCAAGCCGCACTCAAGTTCGGCGCGGCCCAGGCGATTCGCGAACATCACCACGATGAGCAGAGCCTTCCTTTGATCGAAAACCTGCTCTTCGACCTGCGCTATGCGGTTCGCATGCTTCTGAGATCCCCCGGATTCTCACTCATCGCCATCGCCACCATCGCCCTCGGCATCGGAGCCACCACCGCCATCTACAGCGTGATCGACGCCACCCTGCTCCATCCTTTGCCGTACAAGAATCCGGCCGAGCTGGTGCGTGTTCAGGACGACCTGCCGGGAGTAGGCGCAAAGGGTGTCGGCATCTCTGTCCCTGAGTGGAGAGACCTGGAGAATTCCGGGATATTTCAGTCTGTATCGGTTTCCGGCTACGGCGCAGACGTGAACCTCACCGGCAGCGCACAACCGGAGCGCCTCAGCTACAAGCACGTGACACCGAATTATTTCTCTGTCTTCGGCGTAGACGCGCAGCTGGGCCGCACCTTCGACCCGCACGATCCCACCCCCGGCTTCAACCTGGAAGCCGTGATCAGCGATGGCGTCTGGAGAAGGGAATTCGGAGCCGACCCTCACATTCTCGGCAAAGCCCTGCTCCTGGACAACGACGTCTATCATGTCGCCGGCGTCATGCCGAGCGGCTTCCGCGACCTGGGCTCAACCAGCGAAGAACTGAATACGGAAGTGTGGCTCGCGGCTGGCATGTCCGGCCTGCCATTTCCGCCCCCGATGCGCGGCACACGCATCCAGGGTCGCGTGGTTGCGCGTTTGACGCCCGGTCTGTCGATTGCAGCAGCGCAGGCGCGCCTAGATGCGCTGGTTGCATCGCTGAAAAAGCAATATCCCGCAGACTATCCGCCCGAGGCAGCATGGACCGTGCGCCTGAGCCCCCTCAGCGAAAGCGTGGTCGGCACTGTTCGCCAGTCTCTCCTCCTGCTCTTCGCCGCGGTCGGATCGGTGCTGCTGATCGGTTGCGTCAACGTCGCCAATCTTCTGCTCGCTCGAGCCAGTGGCCGGGGCCGCGAGATCGCGGTTCGCCAGGCTCTGGGAGCGCAAAGAATGCGTCTCATCCGCCAGCTTCTCACGGAAACTGTGCTGCTCTTCCTGTTAGGCGGAATGGCCGGTTTTGCCGTTCTCTTCTGCACTCAGCGTTTCCTGCTGCGGTTAGTTCCTGAGAGCCTGCCGCACCTGAGCAGCATCACGATCAATTGGGCCGTGCTGGGGTTTGCTCTCGCTGTCTCTGTCCTGGCTGGAATCATCTCCGGATTGGCCCCCGCGTGGCTCATGAGCCGCCTCGATCTGATCGGCACTCTCCGGCAGGAAGGTCGCGGATCGGCTGGTTCTCACGGACGATCCCGCGCCCGGCAGATTCTGGTCATCAGCGAATTAGCGCTTTCCCTGGTACTCATGGTCGCCGCCTGCCTGCTGCTGCGTAGTTTCTGGGGCTTGTACACGGCGGAGCCAGGCTTCAATCCCAACCGGGTCATGGCCGTTCAGACCTGGCTTCCCGGACCCAACGATCCCAGGACAGATCCCTATCAGACAGCTGCCAAGGAATCGGTTCTGCTCCGCGAGATTCTTCGTCGCGGCCGAACCCTGCCAGGCGTAGAAGAGGTGGCCATCGGCGACGCGGCTTCACTTCCCCTGGGCCACAGCCACCCCACGCAGCTACCGTTGATCCGGGAGGGTGTCGAGACAGTGGACAATCAGGCTCCCAGGATCGATAGTCCCATCGTTTCCCCCGAATACTTTCACTTGTTGGGTATGTCGTTGTTACGCGGACGTCTTTTCAACGACCAGGACCTGGAAGATACGCCCCAGGTTGCAGTCATCAATCAGGCCGCGGCTCGCATGTACTGGCCAGGCAGCAACGGAAAGGCAGAAGATCCGCTTGGCAAGCGCGTCCGTTTGCACCTGGATGCCCGCGAGCCGAAGAGCGCATCCGGGCCGGTCTGGACCACCATCGTCGGCGTGATTGCAGATGCCCGCACAGAATCGCTGGCGGACGCGGCAATTCCGCAGCTCTACCGCGCCGCATACCAGCATCCCGCCAAAGACCTGGCAGTCTTTCTGCGCGGCCAGCTCGACCCCGCTCTTATCTCCTCGCAAATGCGCGCGCAGATCCAATCCATCGATTCACAACTTCCGGTCTTCCACGCCCAGACACTGGAGGAGGTGCTTTCCACATCGCTTTCTGTCCGGCGGTTTTCGATGGAAATGGTGGCAGTTTTTGCGCTCACGGCCCTGCTCTTGGCCGGACTCGGAATCTACGGAACAATCTCCTACGTTGTGAATGAACAAAGGCGTGAAATCGCCATTCGCCTCGCGCTCGGAGCGCAGCGAGGCACCATCGTCAAGAGAGTCCTACGTCGGGGACTAGGCCTGGCCGCTGCCGGCGCAGGGCTAGGTGTGTGCGGTGCGCTCATTGTCTCCCACCTGATGGCCGGACTGCTTTATGGTGTTTCGCCGAACGACCTGCCCACTTTCGCTGGCGTCACGCTTGCATTAACCATGGTCGCGCTCGCCGCGAGTTGCATCCCAGCGCTGCGGGCTATGCGCGTCGATCCAATCACGACCCTTCGTGCCGATTGAGCTTTCTACGCTGGCAGTGCGGCAAGGCTGAAATTGTTAGTCCGAGGCTGAAACTATTAGTCTTTGATCGACGGAGCTACGGCTAAGCCGTAGGATGGTGGTCGTGCGGTACGAGTGGGATTCTGTGAAAGATACGGAGAACCGCAGGAAGCATGGGATCGCGTTTGAAAAAAGCATCGAGGCGCTGGATGATCCGAATCGCTTCGAATGGGTTGATGATTCGGATTTTTATGGAGAAGAGAGGATCATCACTCTGGCTTCTCCCGGCAAGGAATTCTTTACGTTGTGTCGACTGAGCGAGGGCCAGATGTAACTCGCATCATATCGGCGCGGAGAGCTAATAAACATGAGCAGACCTGGTACTATCTCGGTGGTTCGTGAGCCTGGAGATCCTTATCCGGATACGGATTGGGCTAGTGTGGCGGCGATGACGGACGAAGAGATTACTGCGGCGGCATTGGCCGATCCGGATGCGCAGCCGCTTGAGCTTCTCATGGCCCAGGGTCGATTGAAGAAGCTGGTGAATCCGAAGAAGCTGCGTGAGCGACTTGGTATGACGCAAGAAGACTTCGCGGCAACATACAAAATTCCGGTCGGAACCTTGCGCGACTGGGAGCAGCGGCGCAAGAATCCGGATGCCACGGCCCGGGCTTACCTGATTGTGATTGACCGCGATCCTAAGGCTGTCGCCGCTTTGCTCAACGCCGCTTAGATGAGATCTTCAGACGGGCATTCCTTAGTCGCCAGCGCGGCGGAGCTTCCACCTTTCGTAACGCGTTGAAAGATGGAAGCTGCCACCATCTATAAGTCCCGTTCCGCTACTTCTCGAGACCAATCTGCACTTTACCCAGCTTCTTCGGAGTCGCAGCTGGGCTGGCTTCTACCGGTACAAAGGATGACCTGCCAGTCGCCGATGCCGGCTTAAGTTCGTAGCCGGTATTGGCTTTCGCTTCGAACTTCAGGATCGGCGATGAAACTGCCTTGACTACCGAAGCGCCGGTGCTCGCGTTGACAACGGCTACTTGTTCGCCCGGCCACGGATTCTTGATCTGGATTGGGCCGGGCAAGCCTGCTTCGAGGCTAACTGCGGTGGGTTTCCCGCCGCGAGTCTGAACCGAGACTTTGACTTGGTTGCGTACAGTAACCGTGCCGTCGAAGTCCCATCCCGGCGGAATCGCCGGAGCAATGCGGATAATGCCGTCGTAGTCCTGCACAAGGGCTTCCTGCACGCCGAGAGCCACGTCGCCGCTCTGCTCAATGTAGAACTCTTTCCCGTCACCGCCCCACTTCGCCATGCCGTTGATGTAGTGCTGGTTAGTCTCGGTGATGTTGACGAGCGTGCTCGCGACATCGGCACCGAAACCGAGACGCGCTGCCTGGACGGGATCGTAGCTCCAGTCAATGCCGGACTTATTCGGGCGGGCGAGGAAGGTGCGTTTGGCGAGCTCGAAGTCAGGTGATGTGTCGCCGATCAAGCCGTAGGGCCATACGGGTTCGAGGCCAATGTTCTCTACGTTACGAATCTCGGCGTCAGGCTGATAGCTGAAGGTGATCATGTCGTTGGCGGTGTTTTCACCAGGCTTGAGCAGCACCTTAGGCTTATCGATGGCGACGCGCGGGAACGGCGGAATCTTAGGGATTTCGCTCTTGAGACGCGTGACCAGATCCGCCTCTTTACCGAGAACAGTTGCAGCCTGAATGACAACGGGATAGAGAGCCTTGCGGGCAGACAAATCCGTCACGGGATCGAGCACGTCCCATTGCGACTCGTGGGCATTGCTGGGGCTGGTGTGGAGAAAGCTGTCGTCTTCCCCACGCTTGCCATCCCCACGCTTTTCGTAGGAGAGCAGGAACTCGGTCGCCGCTTTCATGACCGGGAAGTTAGCGGCAAGGAAAGCCTTGTTACCCGTAAGCAGATACTGCTGCCAGATCCAGAGGGAGACTTCAGCGCCAGTAGAGATAGTGCGAGCGTTGTAATACGGCACCGAATCTGCTGCGCAGTCGAGACCCGAGATCTTGTCGTTGTTGTTATTCCAGCGCTCGAACTCGATGCCCTGACCGTTGAAGCGCATGGTCTCCGGGACGCAGATGCCGGGCGCGCCATGCATGCGTTCTTTCGTCCAGGCCTCGATGTTCGCAAGGTTGTCGCGATAGAGGCGGAAGTACGACTCGTTGAGCTCTGGCAGACCTGCTGAGAGGTTCGCGCCGACCTGCATGCGCAGGTTCCAGTGCCAGAAAGCAGATGGGTCCCACTGGTGGTCGTCGTGAGTAGCGGAGAAGAGATCACCAACGCCAGCCTGCGACCCAGGAAACTCCACGCCTGCTTCCGCTGCAGCGTAGTAAAGGTAGAGCGTCCTCAGGTTCTCCATGTAATCGGCAGCGCCATCCTGCGAAGTGATCTTCATCAGGTCCGCATGATGCCAGAAGGCATTCCACGAAGCAATGTGCGCCTTTGGATCGCGGTCCGCGAAAGCCTTGCTGACCGGCACTGCAGGCGACTGATATTGCGGCACAGCGACGAGAATGCGCAGGTTGCCTTTAGCGTCCGGAGTTGCAGTTACGCTGACACTCAGCTTGCCGTCCGTAGAAGCACTAACATTGCGCCCCTCCGCGGTAATGGAAGCGGTTGAGCCGAAAGTGCGGCCGCAGTGGCCTGGGGCTTTGTTGTCTACCCAGGATTCGGAGAGGGTGGCTATGGAGCCTTTGGCTTCGGCTCTTGGGGTGCGGGGGGGCCAGAGGTGGAGTTCGGCGGTTTGGGGTTGGTTGGGGTCGGCTCCGGTGATGTCGATGATGAGCAGGTCTGTCTTGGGTTGGATGTAGGCTTTGACGGTGATGCCTGCGCCGGAGGCTTCGAAGGTGCCGTTGTATAGGTTGAGCCTACCCTTGTAGTCGGCGGCTTCTGTCAGGGGTTTCAGGCTGGAGATTACTAGTTGGCCGGCTGAGAGGCGGTCTGGCATGGTGTCGGCGCGGTTGAGTTGGATGGTTAGGCCGTTGTCGGACCAGATGGCTGCGCCTAGTCTGCCGTTGCCTAATGGGACTGCCTGGTCGTAGGACTTGTTGGGTCTGGCGAGGATGATGTCGCTGCGGCCTATTACGTTGGCTACGTTGGCTGGCATGATCTGGGCTTTTGCGGAGAGAGTTAAGAGAGGAAGTAGAGCGAATTTGAAGCAGGTTTTCATGGATTCTCCAGTGGCAGCCAGTGTAGTTGGCTTGGTGTGCGGCCGGCTAACTGGAGATTTTTGGATGGGAGGGGGGAGGGGTGTTTATTTCTCTTTGAGATGCGATTTATGCAGTGATGATGCGGGTTTTCTGCGTCATCGGTGGTGCGTTAAAGTGCGCTTTTGACGCGTTTTGTGCGTGCTTTGTTTGCGCCTGGTTGCTGCCTGAATCGTGTGAGTTTGAATGATTGAGCGCTTTTGTGGGTAAATGCGCAACATTTATTTTGGGGCTGGGTGGGTGGTTAGAATCGTGGGCATGGTGGATATTTTTGGAGGGGTTATGGCTGGTGTTCAGGGTTTGATTGAGCGGGCTTATTTGGCGTTTAATGCGCGGGAGATTGATGGGGCTTTGGTGTTGATGACGGAGGATGTCAGCTGGCCCAAGGCTTCCGAGGGTGGGACGGTGGTTGGGAAAGAGGAGGTTCGCGGGTATTGGACGCGGCAGTGGGGTGAGTTCGATCCTCGGGTTGAGCCGATTGCCATGGTCGAGGATGGGGATACTGTTCGGGTGCGGGTGCGCCAGGTGGTGAAGAGTCTGGCGGGGGATTTGCTTTTTGATGGGGAGGTGGTGCATGTGTTCACGGTACGGGATGGGTTGATTGCTGCCATGGAGCTTGGGGATGCGGTTGTTGCTTCGGCGGCTTTTGCGCATCGGGGGTGAGAACGGCGGATTGCCTTCGGGAATGACGGAAAGAACGGCAGAAGCAGATTCCCCTAGGGAATGACAGAAAGAAAGGCAAGGGCAACAGCAACAGCGAGGGCAGCGGCAAAGGCAACGGCAACCAGCAGATTCCCTTCGGGAATGACAAACAAGAAGGGCAACGGCTAGAACAACGACCGGGGCGATGGCGTCGTTCGAAATTGTTCCACGCGGAACAATTTTCGGTGAATGGGAGGGGTTTGGCGAGGGGGTCTGTAAGTTGTTGATTCTGTTCAGCAAATAATTGCGTTGAATTATGGTGTTTTGTGCATTGTTACAGCGAATGGGGATATGGTGTGGTTGAGCGGGATTTGGGTGAATTGTTCCACGGGGATTTTTGAGGGGATGAGCAGGCGGTTTGTGGGGAAGTTTGTTGGGTTGAGGTGAGGGCTCGGGGTCATCGAGACCCCTCGGGGAGTTCTTGCGGGGTTGGTGGATGCCAGGGCTGAAGCCTTGGCTTACCTGAGGCGCTGGACTATCCTGAGGTGCTGGATGGGATCGGTGGCAGATTCGTGGGAGGGCCCGGGGCTGAAGCCCCTTTTTCTTTTGGGCTGGCTTTCAGGGGCATGAATGCCCCTGCTCCCTCCGGGTTCGTGCTGCGCACGAATCAGGTGAGGTTTGGTGCGGGCTTTGGTGGTTCCCACCCTTTCGCAATTGCGCGAAAGGATGGGGCACCCTCAATTCGTGGTGGTTTGAGCATTCAAAGGGTGGGCCACCTGCCCCATGGCTAAAGTGATGAGATCGTATTTAGGTTATATGGTCCCACGGAACCGCAAGCGTCGTAATTCATGATAAGCTTTCGCCATCTACCTACCTATCTCATTGGATTGGAGTTATCGGTGCCGACAGCGACGATTTCGGATGCGGATCTAGCCACTGCAGTTAGTCTCCTAAAGAAAAACAGCAGCATTAATGCCGTGTCAGATTACCTGAAGAAACGTGGAGTGACCCCGTTTTCAGCCGGATCCTGGCCAGATCTGGTCGAGCAGCGTATCAGACCGGCACTCAGTCGAGGCGCTCTCACAAGAAAAGACATTCTCCAACTACTAAACAACTCGGAAGAATATGGGCGGCAGCATATTTTCCTGTTTCGGTGCGCTTCCCGAACCGAAGTCGCAGATCTTCTTGCCGACGCAGTGATCAAGCAGCGATTGGCGAAGCTAGACTTGGGCAGCCTTTACGAACGCCCGCGTATTGTCGAAAAGCCTAAAGGTCTGCAGTTGGTTGACGTTCGTCACGAGGTGACGGGCAGTGCGAAGACTCTCATCATCAAAGCTGTCGACCTCCGCAGACGGAAGAACTTGATCAAAAAAGAGGAGGCGGAGGATTTAGAAATTTGGACGTATCAATGGGAGGAAGATCGCGCAATCTATGTTTTCAGACTGTCTGCTGATGGTTTCGCCGAAATTAGAATCCAATCGTACAAAAATGCGATCGATTATAAACAGGAAGCGGAGGATTTTTTCGTAAAAAGTGTTGGAATAGTCGACCGCTTCAAATTTGAGGACGTGTCATTGGCGCGAGCTCGATTTTACATGGTCAAGAACAGAAAATCTTTGACCAATGTGGTCCGGTTTGGCGAGAATACCCTACGCAGCAAAAAGGGCGGCAGCGTCAATGTCGTTACCAGCGACTGGGGAAAAAACCTCTATGAAGACGATGAGGAGATTGACGGAAGCGTCGAGTCCTTCCTATCGAAAGGCAACGGTCGGTCGATTTGTGACATTGTAAACTGTACTTGGCTTAAGCGCTCGGGCAACAGTGTTCCACTCTCTGACATTCATACTGTTATCGGAGGCGCCACCAACGAGTTCACAGTCGTCCCGCAATGTGAAAAGTCTGATTATGAATACGTTCTTGAGAAAATTCGGTCTTTCAACAAATGATCCGAGTCGGATGAAGAGCAGACTTGTGCGTGTTTTCGAGAAGTCGCGTCTAGGAGACTTGTTCACTGTTGACGACCTCGCCGATCTGGTTAAGGCGAATAGTAAGAGTAGCGTAGCTTTCATGCTGGGCGATTTAACGTCTGCGCAAAAGATCGACCAGATTGTGCAAGTTGTCTCGCCAAAGAACGGTGGCGGAATAAAACGCTATACCGACGTAGGCCAAGTCCCGGATTCTCTGTATGATCCCTATCAAGATCTAGATATCGATGTTAAGCCTTGGTTGATTAAGGTTTATTTCACGAAGCATGATCCCAGAGACGATTCGGCTGATAGAGGGGTGGCTTCGAAAGACAAGCACCGCGCGATTGCATGAGCGAGGAGGTTTGGGATCAGGCACGTTACGATCTTGAAGTTGCGAAATTAACGCTAAACATCAATTCACTTCCTCCTGGCGCACTTACCACTGAAACCATACAGCAGTTGATTAGCCACTTTCCAAAGGTGCATCGCAATCCGGTCTTCGCTTTGGTTATGAGCGGCTACCAGGCTCAAGCATTGACAAGAGAGCAGCAACGAATTGATTCCATTTTGGCGGAAAAGGAGCTAGACATGGCCCAAGAACGTGCGAGAGCATCGGTTTCGAAGGAGGTTAGAGTTTTTTGGGCTGGTGTAGTTCTTTTACTTGTAGCCCTTCTTGCCAGCGCGTATCTGCCAGTCACGAACCCTATGACTTCACTCATCGTGAGACTTATGGCTGCTACAGGTGTCGGCCTACTGATTGCGTATCTTCCGGGGCTTTTTTCGGTCAATTCATCCGTCGTGGCTAAGTGGGTGAACGTCACATTCAAAGCCACCGGTGGAATGGCCGCGATAGTGATGGTATATCTGTTTGATCCCGGTACTTTCAGCGAACTATTAAAGAAAATTCATTAGGTTTATCCTTAGCCTCACCGCGTAACCTGCCTTCTCTGACTGGATGATAAGTCCCATCAACCCTAGGGAGAAATTGAGTCCAAAGGGGCAGTTCACGCACCGACAAAGGAAAAGAAACTCGGGTTACATCAAGCGGCGGCGGAGCATGTCCAGGGCTTGTTGGCTGGCCCATTGGCGGATTCTTTCTCTGTCGCCGCGGAAGTTGCATTCCAGGGATTGGGTGCGCTGGGCGTCGCTTACTGCTATGTAGACCAGGCCTACTGGTTTTTCTTCTGTGCCGCCGCTGGGGCCGGCTATTCCTGTGATGCCTACGCCGATGCTGGAGCCTACTCGCTGGCGGATGCCGCGGGCCATGGCTTCTGCTACTTCTGTGCTGACTGCGCCGTGGCGGGTGATGAGTTCGGCGGGGACGTTGGCGAAGTCGGTTTTGAGTTCGTTGGAGTAGACGACGGCGCCGCCGAGGAAGGATCGTGAGCTGCCGCTGATGGAGGTGAGGCGCTGGGAGAGCAGGCCTCCGGTGCAGCTTTCGGCGACGGCCAGGGTTTGCTGCTTCATTTCGAGGTAGTAGAGGACGATTTGTTCGAGTGTCTCGTTGGTGGAGGAGAAGAGGTGCTGGTCGAGGGCTTCTTCCATCTTGGTGGCGAGCTCGTCGACGCGCTGCTGGGCGGCTTCGAGGGTGGGCTTGCTGGAGGTGATCTGGAGCTGGATTTCGCAGTTGCCGGCGAGGATGGTGGTGTCGACGTCTTTGTAGCGGGAGTAGATGGGCGCGAGGAGGGCGTCGGCGGTGGACTCGGGGATCATGGTCGCCTTGAGGATGCGCTTGGCGATGTGGCGGACGGGGAGGATGGCGCGGAGGCGGGGGATGCATTGCTCGGCGAAGAGGGGTTTGCACTCTTTGGGCGGGCCGGGGACGAGCATGACGAGCTTGCGGTGGCCTGCGTACTTGGTGTCGAGCCATAGGCCTACGGCGGTGCCGTTGGGGTTGGGGAGGGTTTGCGCGCCTTCGATGATGTCGGCCTGCTTGAGGTTGTTGTCGGTCATGGTCATGCGGCGTTCGGCGAAGCGGGCGGCGAGTGCGGCGACGAGGCGGCCGTCGCGGTGGACGGTGACGCCGAGGGCTTCGGCGACGGCTTCGCGGGAGAGGTCGTCTTCGGTGGGTCCGAGGCCACCCGTGATGGCGACGATGTCGGCGCGGCTGAGGGCGGTGCGGACGGCGGAGACGAGGTCCCGCTGGCGGTCGCCGACGATGGTTTTGAAGTTGACGGCGACGCCGATCTCGTTCAGTTTCTCGGTCAGGAAGAGCGAGTTGGTGTCCTGGCGGAATGGGGTGAGGAGCTCGGAGCCGACGGCGATGATTTCGGATTTCATAGGGGCAGTGGTCAGTGGTCAGTGGTTAGTGGTCAGAGAACAGAGAACAGTTAACAGAGAACAGAGAACAGAGAACAGTCAACTGTTAACTATTCAGTGGATTGGTTAGAAGAGTCTCAGGCCTTCTGCGCCTAAGTCGACATCATAAACGGCTTCGTTGGTGGCTAGGACTGCTGTGCCGAGGGGGGAGAAGGCTACTCCTACGAGGTTGTAGCCGGCGACTACGAGTTCTGCTTTGCCTTCGGGGGTGATGCGGACGAGGCCGCGCTGGCCGTTGAGGGAGGCGGCTACGTAGATGTTGGATTCGCTGTCGAGGGCGAGGCCCTGGGGTCGGCCGAGGCCGCGGAACCAGGCGGAGGTGGTGCCGTCGCGGTCGATGGCCCAGACGCAGTCGTTGGGGGAGAGCGAGGGGGCGGTGACGTAGAGGGTGCCGTCGGCGCCGACGGCGAGGTGGTAGGCGGCGACGCTGGGTTCGAGGGTGGCGTAGACGAAGATTTGCGGGGTTTCGCCGGACTGGGTGGGGGCGATTTTGAAGATGGTGCCGGAGCGGTCGCCGACGAAGAGGTTGCCTTCGCGGTCGAAGGCTGCTCCGGTGGCGGTGCCCATGCCTTCGGCGTAGGTGGTGACTTCGCCGCCGGGGTCGATGCGGTAGACGGTGCCTTCGGCGCGAGAGGTGACGAAGAGGTCGCCGTTGGGGTCGAGGGCGAGGCCGGTGGGGTTGAGGATGCCGCTGACGAAGGGGGTTCCGACGCGGTCGGGGCTGATGCGGACGATGGAGACGGGGGTCTGCTTGCCGCGGGGGCCGCTGATGGTGGCGAAGATCATGCCGGAGCGGCTGACGACGGGGCTGGTGACGGGGTGGAGGCCGTCGGAGAGCTCGCGGGCTACGCGGAGGGGGAGGGTGTTGCTGGGGCCGTCCTGGTTGCGGACTTCGATGAGGCCGGTGGTGGCTCGCTGAGGGACGCGGAAGGCTAGCCGGTTGGGGCGGCTCATGAGGATGTGGGCGGAGTGGTTGTCGACGAGGACTGATGGCATTGTGAGGCCGCGTGGGCCGAGATTTGAGCCGGAGAGCTCTACGTCGCCGCCGGGCAGGGCTGCGGCTGGGGAGACGCTGGCGAGGGTGGGCGGGAGGAGGGTTTCTTTGGCTAGGCGGGGCATTGGGGGTCGCTTCCTCGTGCTTCGGCGGGCTGACTAGAACCAGTGGTTGAGGATCAGCAGCACTGCCCCAGCATACAACCCGGCGGCTACGTCGTCGAAGACGATGCCCCAGCCTTCGGGGAGTTTTTCGAGCTGTCGGACGGGGACGGGCTTCCAGATGTCGAAGAGGCGGAAGAGGAGGAGTGCGGCGAGGATGTGTTTCCAGTCGGGGCGGGGGATGGCGGCGAGCAGGGCGATCCAGACGCCGGCGACTTCGTCGATGACGACGAAGCCGGGGTCTTTGCGGCCGCTTTCGCGGGCGGCGATGGTGGCTGCCGGGACGCCGAGGGCGATGGAGAGGACGATGCCGGCGAGGGTTTGAATGAGGAGGGATTGCTGGGTGGGGTGGAGCCAGTAGACGTCGGCTGAGAAGATGAGTGTGGCGGCTACTGAGCCCCAAGTGCCGGGGCCGGGTTTGCCGAGGCCTGCGCCGAAGAATGTGGCGATGGTCCAGGCCCAGAAGGTTTTTCTGCCGGATTGGAAGGCGCAGGAAGGGGCTGCTGGCCAGCCGCCTTTGGCTGCTTCGGCCCTGGCTCTGGCGAGGGCTTCTGGCGTGAGTTCGGGCGTAAGTTCTGGCTGCACGCTAGTAGCCTTCCGGGTCTTCGAGCATGCTGCCTTCGGCGGTTTCGGGGTCGAGGACGGGGGAGCTGATCTTGTAGACGCCCATGGCCCATTTGCCGAGGTCGATGCGGCGGCAGCGATCGGAGCAGAAGGGGAAGTCTTCGTCCGTGGCCTTGACGAGCTTGGCGCAGGTGGGGCACTTGAGCGCTTTGATTTTGGGCTTCGGGGTTTTGGCGGCTTGGGGCATCGGTGTTGCCTTTGGTGGAATTGCTGCTGCTCCTATTTTCGCAGTGTTGGGCTTAGAAGCCAATTCGCGGCCTCTGCCGGGCATTCGTTTCGTCGAAATGCGAATCGAGCGCAAGGGTAATACTGGATGTGTGATGCTGCTGCAAGTAATCCGGGGAGTGTGCAATCGGGGCATTCTGCTGGATTGCTTAGCGGGATATGCTGGGCACATTATGGCCGATTTGCCGGAAGCTGGATTTGTGGAAGTGCGACGGAAGCGGCGGGGCGGGTGTGGTGGATGCCTGCTGCTGATTTTTGGCATCCTCGTTGGGTTTGTGCTGCTTTCGTATTTGGGGCGGGTGGTGCCGACGGGTGAGGGTTTGCTGCATCGGATGGCGGACTTTGTGCTGGGGCGGACGACTTCGATTGATACTTCTTCGGCGGCGGTGGTGGAGCGAATTCGCAAGCTGAACCGGCTGGAGACGGTGGTGTATTCGATCGACAAGATTGTGGAGGGGCAGCGGGAGAACTCTCTGATTCCGCACTTTTTGATTGGGGATAAGCTGCTGCTGATTGCGCATGGCGAGGTGATTGCGGGGATCGATCTTAGCCAGTTGCAGGCTGCGGATGTGACGGTAAGCGGGGATCGTGTGAGTATCAAGCTGCCGGCGCCGATGGTGCTTTCGACGCGGCTGGACAATGCGCGGACGAAGGTGTATTCGCGGGATACGGGGGTGTTTGTTACGGCTGATCCGAACCTTGAATCGGAGGTGCGCAAGGCGGCTGAGGAGCAGATTGGGCAGGCGGCGGTGGCGGATGGGATTCTGGATAAGGCTAAGGCGAATGCGCAGGCTAGTTTGACGGCGGCGCTGTATGGGCTGGGGTTTAAGACGGTGGATGTTCGGTGATGGGACTGGTAGCGGAAAGCAACAGCAGATTCCCTTCGGGAATGACAAGAAAGGGAAGGGCAACGGCAAAGGCAAAGGCAGATTCCCTTCGGGAATGACAAAAAAGAGGCAAAAGCAGTAGCAAGAAGATTGTCAAGACAAGGTGCAAGAGCAAGAGCAGAGATGGTTTTGCAAACGGAGTGGTCAGAGGGTTGTTTCTTATGGATGGTATTTCGGATTTGGATTTTTTGGAGCTGCAGATGGCGGCTCGCAAGCTGGAGACGCAGAGCCTTGCAATGAAGGTGGCGGAGAAGCTGGGGATGCCGGTGGAGACGCTTTTGCGCATGCTGCCAGCGGGTGCGCAGAGGTCGGTGGGCGTGGCGGTGCAGAAGGCTTTGGAGCAGTGCCTTTCTGTGGCGCTGAAGGTGGGGCGGAAGCCGGGAAATTTGTTTCGGCCGCCGGTGCATCATAAGCGGACGCATATGGCTGCTGTGGCGGTTTCGGGGGCTGTGGGCGGGTTCTTCGGACTGCCGGGGATGCTGGTGGAGCTGCCGATTACGACGACGGTGATGCTGCACTCGATTGTGGAGATTGCGCGGATGCAGGGTGAGGATTTGAGCGATCCGGCTGGTGCGCTGGCTTGCCTGGAGGTGTTTGCGCTGGGGCCGGGGGACGCCCGGGGGAATACCCACCGCGATGCATTAGAGAGTGCTTATTACGTGAGCCGGACGGCGCTGGCGCAGGCTACGCGGGAGGCTACTTCGTACCTGGTGCAGAAGGGTGCGGCGAAGGAGGGTGCTCCGGCGCTGGTTTCGTTCTTGAGCAGAGTGGCTGGGCGGTTCGGGTTGGAGGTAAGCGAGAAGGTGGCGGCAGAGCTGATTCCGATTGCCGGGGCTGCTGGCGGACTGACGCTGAATGTGCTGTTTAACAAGCATTTTGAGAGCGTGGCCGAGGGGCACTTTGTGGTTCGGCGGCTGGAGCGGAAGTATGGGCATGAGGTGGTGCGGCTCAACTACGAGCGGGCGCGGAGAATGCTGCCGGCTTAGGGTGAGTTTTGGATATTGTTCACGCGCCCGCATTTTGCAGAGGCAGCCTTTGGGATCGGGTTGACGAGATGGATGGATCGGGCCTTCAGCCCTTCGAGATGATGCGGATGGCTTACCTGGGTCTTAAGCCCAGGCTGGTATGAAGCTGGCCTTTGGCCGTGAGTGCGCCTTTGGAACGGTCGCGAAATTAGAAAGTGTCAATTCATTGACGGTATGATGATGGCAGTTCGCCTGGATTGCGGGCTTGGAGCGGCGTTCATGTCGGTTGAATTGCAGGCGGGGTTGGGTAGCCGTGATCCATTTGGGGATCTTGAAATTCCGGCTGAGCTGGAGGAGAGCTTGCAGCGGCATCGCGAGAATCTGATGCGGCTGGTGATGAGTCTGCGGTCGGCTGGGGTCAATGAAGCTCAGATTGAGGAAAGCGTTTCGGTCATTGTTGCTTCGTACAAAGACGAGTTGATCCGGACGATGAAGCGGATGGTGAGGTGAGCGTGGCAGACCTAAGACTTGATCCTAAGCTAGGGGATGAGGCGGGGCGGTTGGCGGCGCTGAACCGGTATGAGGTTCTGGACACGCCGACGGAGGCTGGCTTCGATCGCATTACGGGTCTGGTGAGCACAGTGCTGGGAGTGCCGATCAGCACGGTTTCCCTCATTGACGGGAAACGGCAGTGGTTCAAGTCCTGTGTCGGGCTTTCCGTACGGGAGACGGCACGGGATATCTCGTTCTGTACGCATACTGTCAAGGAGCGCGAGCCTTTGCATATTCCGGATGCTGCGTTGGATGCGAGGTTTGCGGAAAATCCGCTGGTTACAGGGGCGCCGTTTATACGGAGCTATCTGGGGGTTCCGCTTTCGACTCCGGATGGGTATAACGTGGGTTCGCTGTGCGCGATCGACGTGGTGCCGCGGGAATATAGTGCGGCGCAAGTTGAGATTCTGAAGAGCTTTGCGGCGCTGGTGGTGGATGAGCTGGAGCTGCGGCGGATTGCGCAGACGGATTTTCTGACCGGGGCGACGACGCGGCGCGGGTTCACGTTCGAGATGGAGAAGACGCTGGCGCGGTATGGGCGGTCGGGGCATCCGGCGGCGTTGCTGATGCTGGATATCGATCACTTCAAGCGGGTGAACGATACGTACGGGCATGCGGCGGGGGATCTGGTGTTGAAGGCCGTTGCCCATGGACTGGCTGACGCGTTGCGAGTGAGCGACACGCTGGGGCGGCTGGGCGGCGAGGAATTTGGCGTGCTGCTGCAGGATATTGAGGGTGAGCGCGTAACTGAGACGGCCGAGCGGCTGCGGGGCTGGCTGGAGCGGCTGGAGATTGCGCATGAGCCTGCGCTGCGGGTTACGGCCAGCTTTGGGGTGGCGATTTTGACGCCGCAGGTTGGGTCGGTGGAGCAGTGGCTGGCGCTGGCCGACGAGGCGCTTTACGAGGCTAAACGGGCTGGGCGAAACCGGTGCTGCGTGGCGCGGGAAGTAGCGGTCTAAGCTCGCTGCGGGCAGCTGGTAGTACCTGTGGATCGATACCGGCAGATTAAATACCGGCGAACCAGGAGTAGCCGCCTTCCGGTGAGGCTGATCCCAGGCCTTTGCCGAAGCTCTTCAGCGAGTCGGTTACGGTTAGGCGCGTGATGTACTTGACGCTCTTGTAGCCGAGCTGGCGGGGGACGCGGAGGCGGAGTGGGCCTCCGAAGCCGACGGGGAGTTCGCCGTCGTTCATGCCATAGGTGATGAGCGTCTGAGGATGCAGGGCGTCGGCCATGTCGATGCTTTCCCACCAATCCTTGTCGATGGAGAAGTAGGCTACGTAGCGGGCCTGCGGGGATAGGCCTGCGTGGCGGAGGACTTCGTGGAGTGGGGTGCCGATCCATTCGGCGATGTAGGACCAGCCTTCTTCGCAGGCGACTTCGGTGATCTGGCTGCTGACTGGCATGGATTTCAGGTCGGACAGGGAAAACGAGCCGGGGTGGGCGACCATGCCATTGACGTCGAGGCGCCAGTCGAGGAAGCCTGCGGCCTGGTGCTGCTTGAATTGGTCGTTGGGTGGCGGGGTGGAGTTGAGGAAGGGTTTTTCGGAGATCATGCTGCGCGGGAATTCGCGGGCCATGGAGTTGGTGGTGAGGAGGCGCTGGGCGGCGTAGGTGAAGGTTTCGCCGGGGCCGTAGACGCCGCAGTGGTCGGGTGGGATTAGGCCGTAGCGCTTGGTGAGACTGGCGGCGGCGGTGAGGCCTGCGGCGCCAGCGGTAGCGGCTAGGCCTCCGGTGATGAGGCGGCGGCGGGTGATGGCGTTCATGGGCGCTCCTTTGCTGAGAGGAGTGTGGGGATGGGTTCGCGGGGCTGCGGCTTGGTGTTGCCTGTGATCATGGCTCGCATGCGGCTTCGGAAGCCGGCCTGGATGACCATGGCTACGTGGACTGCTACGAAGAGCAGGAGTGCTATCGAGACGAAGAAGTGCAGGGTGCGGGCGGTTTGCCGGCCTCCCAGGGCGATTACGGTGATGGGGAAGGCTGAGGTGAAGGATGGGGACATGGCCAGGCCGGTCCAGATCATGAGCGGGAAGAGAAGGAAGATTACGCCCAGGTAGGTTAGGCGCTGGAGGATGTTGTAGCGGTCGGCTCCCGCATCGCTGGGTGGGGTGCGGCGGAGGGATTTTTTGATGACGGCCTTGATGGCTTGCCAGGAGCTTTCGGTACGGGTGGGGATGAGGTCTTTGCGGAAGTGTCCGGAGACGAGGCCGGAGAGGACGTAGAAGATGCCGGTGAGGACGGCGGCCCAGGCGGCCTGGAAGTGGAGATAGCGGCTCCAGCCGTTCTGGTCGGGCATGAGGTAGTTGTAGCCGGTGGGGACGCTGTCTCGGGAGGCGGGGATGGGGATGATGAAGAGGGGATGGGTGTTCACGTTGCCGACTTCGCCGAGATAGAAGCGGGGGTGGGAGACGATGATTTCTGCACCGCTGATCAGGAGGGCGAAGAAGCTGATGACCGTTAGCCAGTGGGTTACGCGGACGGTTGCGGAATGGCGGGGTGGCGCTGGGTTGGGGACTGAGGGTGTGTGGGGCACACGGACACGATAGCACAGGGGTGGAATTTGGCTCTGCTACTAGCTGCTGCTACATGGTGATTAGGGCTATTCCGCTGATTCTCTATCAGACGCTGACTACTGTTAGGCCGGGAATCATGTTGAAGTGCCGCAGGTTGGAGGTTGCTACTTGATAGCCGAGTTCAAGGGCGGTAACGCCGATCAAGAGATCTGCCATTGCAAGGTGAATTCCCTTATTCTTGTTTTCGCCGTCGATCAGGCCTGCGCGGAGAGCTGTCTGCACGGATATGGGATGGATCGGAATGGCTTGGAGTAAGTCATCGAGGAATGCGTGGTGGCCGATTCGCTGCTCGGGAGTTTTGGAGCGCGCGATGCCATGAGCGAGTTCGAGGACTGTTATGACGGAGATTGCGATTTCGGTGCCTGGAAATCGCAGGGCGAGGTTGCTAAGGGCCTGACGCAGGCTGTTGCCGCGTCGTTCTTCAGCGATGAGAACGCTGGAATCGAGAATCAGTCCCATGCTGGCGGGTTTAGGGATTCGCGGTGGAACTCGATCGCGGCGGCTACATCAGCTGCGAATTCGTCATCCATGATTGCCGTTGAGTTTTCCGGGAGCAGGGCGATGCACTCCTCAATGGTGCGGCGCGGAACCGGGGGCAAAGTCATCAGGGCTACGGGTACAGAGTTTCGTTCAATGAGCACCTCGCAACCGTCACGGATGCTGGCGATGAGGGAGGTGAGCTTGCCAGCTGCTTCTGCTTCCGGAATGTGGATGGTGGCCATGAGGAAATGATAGCGCGTATTGGTGAAAGAGGAGAAGCAGACTGGAAGCGGAGTTACATTGCCTGGAAAGCATCCAGCAAAGTGCCGTACCATCCAGAGAGGATCAAATGCTCGTCATGGGTAAAGCCTCTCGATGCCAATCCGAACTTTGATCCGTCGTTGGTCATGACTATGGTGTATCCGTCGGGTGAATTTTCCTGTCCTACGATCCATGCGCTTAAGATGCTGTCGTTGATCTCGCCGTCATTCATGGTTCTCAAGATTAGAGAGACCTTCTGAGGCTTGACCAACATTTGATTCACTGTCGCGCCATGGTTCATGGTGTCTGTCAGAACCTTCTTACTTTGTGCCCGGATTATTTCTTGAACTTCCTCAATCGTCATCGGCGCTTCCAGTTTGTGATTTGAGGAAGGCAGATTCCCTGCGGGAATGACAACAAGAACAGCAAGGGCAACGGCAAAAGCAACGGCAAGAGCAACCGCAGGTCCTTCGGCTTCGCCCTTCGGGCTACGCTCAGAATGACAGCATCTGCTTATAGCGAGCTAGTGCGGCTATTCGATGATTTTGGCTACTACGTCGTAGTGGTGGGATTCTGTGATTTCGCAGCGGTAGAAGGTGCCTGGGACCAGGGTTTCTCTTGGGGTGCCGTCTGATTCTGTGCCGAAGTCGTTGATCAGGACTTTGCCATCGATTTCTGGGGCGTGGAGCATGGTGCGGCCTTGCCAGAGGAGGTCGTGTTCGTCGCTGACTCCTTCGACGAGCAAATCCATTTCCCGGCCTACCCAGTGGGACTGTTTTTCGGCGCTGATCTTTTGCTGGAGCTTCATGAGGCGCTTCCGGCGGGACTCGATGGTGCGCTTGGGGACCTTCAGGTCGAGGTCGAAGGCGGCTGAGCCTTCTTCGTCGGAGTAGGGGAAGGCGCCGAGCCAGTCGATTTTGGCTTCGCGGACGAAGTTTTCGAGCAGGGCGAAGTCTTCGTCGGTTTCGCCGGGAAAGCCGACGATGAAGGTGGTTCGGACGACGAGGTCGGGCACGATGCTGCGGGCTTTCTCGAGCATCTTGAGGAAGATGGCTCCGCTGCCGCCGCGCTTCATGCGCTTGAGGACGGCTGGGCTGGCGTGCTGGAGGGGGACGTCGAGGTACTTGGCGATGTTGTCGTGCCTGGCGATGGTTTCGAGGAGCTTCGTCGTGACCTTGTTGGGGTAGGCGTAGAGGAAGCGGAGCCATTTGAGGCCTTGAATTTGCGCGAGCGCGTCGAGCAGGTCGGCTAGTCCGTCGCGCAGGCCGAGGTCTTCGCCGTAGCAGGTGGTGTCCTGGCCGATGAGGGTGATTTCGCGGACGCCCTGGCGGACGAGGTTTTCGGCTTCGACGAGGATGGACGACATGCGGCGGGAGCGGAACTTGCCGCGGAGCTGCGGGATGATGCAGAAGCCGCAGGGGTGGTCGCAGCCTTCGGCGATCTTGATGTAGGCGCTGGACTTGGGGGTGGTGAGCATGCGCGGGGTTTCGTCGGAGTAGAGGTAGTTGGGGAGCGAGGCGATGGCGCCGTCCCAGTGTTCGCGGGAGAAGCGGCCTTGTTCTTCGCGTAAATCTCCCTCCGGCCTCGAATGCTTGTTTACGGCGCTTGGGGCTCGGTCAATGAGCGTCGCTTCACTTGCGGTCAGGATGTTGAAGGGCGAGGTGCTTACGGCTGGGGCGGGGCGGTTCAGGCCTGCGGCTTCGAGGGTGGCTTCGAGCTCGCCGGTGCCTACTACGGCATCGACTTCGGGGATGTTTTTCTGGATTTCATCGCGGTAGCGCTCGACGAGGCAGCCGGCTACGATGAGGCGCTTGGCGCTGCCGTTGGTCTTGTGCTGGACCATTTCGAGGATGGTGTTGACGGACTCCTGCTTGGCGGAATCGATGAAGGAGCAGGTGTTGACGACGAGGATTTCCGCGTCTTCGAGGCGGTTGGTGAGGCGTGCGCCGGCGCGGTCGAGCAGGCCCATCATGACTTCGGAGTCGACGAGGTTCTTGGGGCAGCCGAGGGAGAGGAAGCCAACGGTCGGGAGGGCTGCTGGCGGTGCAGTTTGGGTGGTCGGGGACGCTTGTTCGAGCGTCGCGGATGTTGATTCAGTGCTCACTTATCTATTGTAGCGGGGAATGAGATTTCGTATTCAGGTACGCTGAAAGATGTGGCGAATAAAACAGATATAGCGTTTATAGTGGTTGTAGCACCTGGAGGTGATTATGGCTGTAGCGGAAGAGCGCCTTGGAGGTTTGGCTGCAGACCATTTAGAAGCTGCTGCGGAACTGTACCTGAAGATTCGGGCGGCGGAGGCGAAGCTGGTGGGTTCGAATGGGCGGGCACGGGTGCTTCCGGTGGATTTGGCTGCGTTTTTGCGCGAGCTGCTTGGGGATTTGCAGGCAGGGCGATCGGTCACGGTTTTGCGGGATAACGAGGCGCTGACTACGGTTGAGGCAGCTGGGCTGCTTTCAGTTTCGCGGGCGTTTCTGATTCAGCTCCTGGAGCAGGGGCAGATGCCGTTTCACAAGGTGGGGACGCACCGACGTGTTTATGCGCGGGATGTGTTGGCCTATAGGGCAAAGCGGGATGCGGAACGGAGACAGATTTGGAGTGACCTGGTGCGTGCTGAAACGGAAGAGGGGATTTACGATTTAGTACCTCTTCATGTTGCCGAATCCTGATCGCGAATATTCCGTTGTGCTGGACGCGTGCGTTCTGGCGCCGATGCCTCTTTGCGATACGCTCCTGCGTTGCGCTGATGAAGGTGGGTTGTTCAGGGCGTTGTGGAGCGCGGAAACGATGAACGAGGTCCGGCGGACGCTTATCAAGTTCGGTTGCACCGAGGATCAGGCTGAGCGTCGTGCTCGGACGATGGAACGGGTTTTTCCGAAAGCGTCTGTCCATTCATTGCATGATCCTGGTGAAGCGATGCGGGAGCTTCTCGATCCGGATGACTGGCATGTGATGGATGCCGCGATCTCGACGGAGGCGGACGCAATTGTTACGTTGAACCTTCGGCATTTTCCGGCATCGCTGCTTGCTCGTTACGGAATCGCGGTGCATTCTCCTGATAGCTTTCTCAAACAATTGTTTCTGCTGGATCCTGTGCGTGTTCTCACGGTGTTGGAGGCCCAGTCGAAGGATATCCGGCAGGATCGAAAGGCACTTCTAGAGCGCCTTGCCCATGTCGCTCCGGACTTTGTCGAGATGGTAAGCCGGGAGTAGGACCGGCTGGTTTCAAGTTAGTTTTGTTTGGCGGGTTCAGTTGATTTGTAGTCGGTGTAGTTCTGCGTGATGAAGCTTTGGCGGACGGCGTATTTTGCTGCGAAGGAGTCTCCGTTTGGAACGACTTCGGCGAGGGTGAAGGTTCTGACCGGGACGATGGGGGTCTTGCCTGCGATGGGCGTTGGCGCATAGTCGGTGCGGATGGTTTCGGAGTGGACGGGATCGGTTGGCTTGAATTCGGTGGCTGTGATGGTTCGCAGGATGATACCGGATACGGGGTCGATGAAGAGTTCGCCGTGATAGCTGGGGTTGGCCTTGAATGGTTTCCATTCGCTGATTGTCTGCAGGTTTGTACCGTTGTTGGCGCCGGCGCCGGCAGCGTAGTTGACCAGGCCGGTGGTATCCGTGTTTGGGAAGCAGCAATAGATGACGGAGAGGTGAGTCTTCTTTTTATCGACGGCGAAGGAGAAGACGGCTGTCCGGGTGCCGTTGACTAACTCCCAGTGTGACCATTTGAGGTTGCCGTTTGCGGTGGCCTCGTGCATCAGGGTGTCGAGAGTTAGTTTTGGGCCAATGGAGGCGGTCATATTGTTGGGTCCCCAAAGGGTTTTGTCTTTTGTTGCTGGAGGCTTCTCGATACCGTTTTCGCTTTCGATGGAGTCGGTCTGAGTATTGACCAGGTGCGTGTAAGTGTTTGTTTGTTCCCAGAGCGGATTCTTGTTCTGCGAGAGCCCGTGGGTAGCCCCGGTGTAGGTTTGTATGGCGTCGACTCCATCCTGAAAGCGGGCTGTCATGCGTTTCGCCGCGAGATGAGGCAATTGCGAATAGGTACTGGTTACGTAAGCCGTGGCTTTGGCGAGAATTTCCGACTGCGCTTCCGGTGCTGGTGCGGGGTCTGTGGGTAGATCCGTGGCAGGCGGGTGAAGGGTCGCACTGCGTGCTTCGAGGACGTACATCTGCTCGGTGGTGAGCGGCCCTGGGACGAGGTTGGCGAGGCTGTTCATGGTGCTTGCGGTCAACTCTTCTGCGAGCTCGATTTGCTTGAGTTGGGTTGCTATGTCGGCATCGCTCTTCTTGGCTTGTGCGAGCGAACTGAGAAGGTCCTTGAGGTCTTGAATGGAGAGCTGCTTGTTCGCCGAGAAGGCAGGCAGAGTTATCAGCAGCAAGATAAGACTCGATGCGAGTCGTTTCACGTAGTTATCCTTGGGTGAGAATTTGGCATCCGGATTATATAGCGTTTTTGCGAGAGGTGCTCTTTGGGATTTCCGGGGAGTGCTGGACGGCGAGTGGCTGGGAATATTGGCGACCGCTGGGACGGATTTCCAACTCTGGTGGGGGTGGGATTTGGGGGAGTCTGGATGGTATGATTAGTCAGTGCCGGGTCCTACGCGACACAATCCCGCCAACCCCGCCAGGTCCGGAAGGAAGCAACGGTAACGGGCTAGTGTGGGCGCAGTAGGTAGCCCGGTACTTTTTTGGTTTCTGCGCTGTTGGGCAGGCTGGTTGGCTTGGTTTTCGTCCGGGGTCAAGGGCGGGGTTGGGTTTCCTGGGCTGCGCTGATGGGCGCTTTAGGTTTTGATGTTTGAGCAGTTTATGGAACCCCGCGATCAGGCCGGTTCTGTCTTCCCTGGACGGATTGCCTGAAGGAGAATTCAGTCTTGTCATCCTCTTCCAGTCCTTATTCCACATCGGTTTTTCGTGCTCCGCATTGCACTCGCGTGAAGATCAGCGCGCTGGGAACGTATGTTCCTCCGAAGATTCTGACGAATGCCGATCTGGAGAAGATGGTCGATACCAATGACCAGTGGATTACGGAGCGGACGGGGATCAAGGAGCGGCACATCCTGGAAAAGGGCCTGGGGACGAGCGACATGGCGGTTGAAGCTGCCAAGCTCTGCCTGGCTTCGCGCGGGATCGAGGCGAGCGAGGTGGAGGCGATCATTGTGGGTACGGTGACGCCGGACATGATGTTTCCTTCGACGGCTTGCCTGGTGCAGGACAAGATTGGGGCGAAGGGTGCTTGGGGATTTGACGTTTCCGCGGGGTGCTCGGGGTTTGTGTTTGCGCTGCAGGCCGGGGCGAAGCTGGTGGAGAGCGGGGCGCATAAGAAAGTCCTGGTGATTGGGGCGGATGCCAACTCCCGGCTGGTGGATTACACGGACCGGACGACCTGCATCATCTTTGGCGATGGGGCTGGGGCGGTGCTGCTGGAGCCGGCGGGCGAGGGCGAGGTTGGCCTGATTGATTTTGTGCACGAGGTGGATGGGTCGGGTGGTCCGGCGCTGAACCTGGCGGCGGGTGGGAGCTTGAATCCTGCTACGGCGGAGACGGTGGCGGCGAAGCAGCACTATATCCATCAGGATGGGCAGACGGTGTACAAGTTTGCTGTGCGCAAGATGGCTGAGGCTACGACCAAGGTGCTGGAGCGCAATGGCGTTACCGGCGCTGATATGGGGTGCTTTATTCCGCACCAGGCGAATTTGAGGATTATCAATGCTACGGCGGAGCGGCTGGGGATGGCTCCGGAGCGGGTAATTGTCAATATTGGCAAGTATGGAAATACTTCGGCGGGAACGATTCCTCTGGCTATGGGTACGGCTGTCGAGGAAGGGAAGCTGAAGAAGGGTGATCTGGTGCTGCTGGCTGCGGCTGGGGCTGGCTTTACTGTTGGGGCGGCGCTGCTGCGCTGGGAGATTTAGATCAACTGATTCTCAATCGAAGAATCGAGATCAGCGGTATCGGGTGATGTGTATAGTGGTGCTGGAGTCGGGCGGCAGGTCCGGCGCGCAGGCAGCGGGTCCAGGAGCGTTACGAGGCTATGCAGAGCGACGCGAATCTGATAGCGCGTATTCGCGATCGAGATCCGGAAGCGCTGGTCGAGGCCTATTCGGTCTACGGCAAGCGGGTATTTTCGCTCATCTATCGCATTGCCGGAGACAGGTCGGCGGCTGAGGAAATCCTGCAGGACACGTTTTTGCGCCTGTGGAATCGTGTCCCGGAGTGCGACATAGCGACGGGTTCGCTACTGCCATGGTTATTTTGCGTGGGTAGAAATTGCGCCCTGGATTATCTTCGAAAGGAATCCAGACGGGGCGCTTTTGACGTTCTCTTTACAGAGGATTGGCTGGATGTGGAGTCTCCGCTGCCGGACGCTGCGAGCGTAGAAGAGCGGGACGGAATCATGAAGGCCTTGACGATGCTGCCTCGAGAACAGCGGTCCCTGATAGAGATGGCCTATTTCGACGGGTTAACGCACACCGAACTGGCAGAGCAGACGGGTAAGTCACTGGGGACGGTCAAGTCGCGGATACGGCTTGGATTGAAGAAGTTGCGCACACTTTTGAGCGGCAGGAGATCGGAAATCCCGCAATGATCGATCGATGTCGGAACGCAGGGTGTCAGGACGCGGATTGGGATCTGTTTGCGATGGGGAGCCTCGATGCGGAGGTTCACCGGCAGATGGAGGAGCATCTGCGCTCGGGGTGCGTGGATTGCCGCCGCAGCCATGAGGCAGCGATGGAGCTGATGACCGCGTTGGCGTGCGAGGTGCCGCAGGTTGAGCCTTCTGCGGGGATTGCGGATGCCTTGCGGTCGCGGATTGTGGGACTGGAATCAGGAGCCAAGGATGGTTTCAGGCTGGGTGCTTCTCCGTTCGGGATGCAGCCGCTGAGAATTGAGCCGCGTCCGGCGCATCCACGGAGGATGCAGTGGTCTGCTGGGCTCCCCTGGTCGATTGCGGCGGCTCTGGCGCTGTTGGCCTTGTGGCTGGGCGTGAGTCTGCGGCATGTTTCCAGGGAGTTGGCGGAGAGTCATGCAAATCCTATCGTCGTCCAGGGTCCAGTGCCTGCAGTGGCGAACTCCAATAGCGCGCCTGCAGTGGGTGGGGACGGGCGGGTGCAGGTGCCCGAGCAGGCTGGGGCATCTGGAGCGACCGGGGTAGAGGGCGCAAGGCCGGTATCCGCGAAGGATGCGGATGCCTCGCGAGTGCGAGCTTTGACCGAACAACTGACGCGATTGCAGGCGGAGCGCGACGCCGCTGTGGCGCGGTGGAATGAATCCCAAAGCGCCCTGGCGCAGGCCGTAGCAGCGCGGGGAGCATTGCAGGCGCAGTTGACGGCGGCGCAGGAGCAGGCAGCAAGCCATTCGGGTTCTTCGGGTGGTCCTGGCGACGCACAGGCTTTTCATTCGGAAGTTGCGGCACTGACAGCGCAGCTGAACGAGGCGAATGCGACGGTCAACGCATTGCGTGGGGCAATTGCTCGGGATGGACGGATTCTGGCGTTTTTCCGGGCGGGACCTTCGCGGCAGATTGAGCTGAAAAGCATAGACGCAGGAGCGGGCGGGGCAACAGGTGTCGCGTACTACGCGCCGGATCGGGGTCTGATGGTGATGGTGCGCAACTTACCTCAGTTGCCTGGCGGTGAGTGTTACCAGCTTTGGTCGGTCCACAAGAGCGGGACGTCGATTCAAAGCGTGGGTCTGATGGCGACCGATGGGTCTGGCGGAGGGTACTTGTTCGCGGGGCCATCCAACGATCTTCGACAGCTGACCGCGCTGACCATTACCGATGAGCCGAAGGGCGGCAGTCTATCGGCGCGAGGGCGCAAGCTGCTGTTTGGCGTTCTGGACTGAGGCGTCGCACTGAGTAAATCAGCGCTGGTTCCCAGCCAACGCAAGAAACCATTTTCAGAAATGCCATCCGACGCGGGATAGGGTGAGGTTGTACGACGTGCCGGAAGGCGCGTAGTGATAGCGGTTGTCGATGGAGAGGGAGAACCCTCCGGCGGGCCGCCACTCGATGCCGCCGCCCACGAGCATACCTACATCCAGGCCGCCCTCGCCGGCTGGAATGCCGCTGGCTTTTAGTTCGGAAGCGGTGGCGATCTGTCCGCCCAGGAGCGCGCCGGAAAGTGGAGAGTTATTCGCGAAGAGGGTTTGGAGCAGGCTAAGAACGTTGGGGGGCAGACTGGCGTTCTGGCGGATTCCTGCGGTGGTGACCTGGTTACTGACCGTGACGTACGCTCCGAGTCCGGCAGCCAGATAGGGGCGGAAGTGCAGGCGGTCCCAGTGGGTGAAGTCGTAGCGTGCGGCTAGCGGCACAATCTGGAGGGTCTGGGCGCGCCAATTTGCCGGAACGGTAACGGCAAAGGGGGCTGAGCCGGTTCCTGTGAAGGCTTGCTGAATATTGGCGGTGCCGCCGTTGGGATAAAGCGTATCGAGCACGGTGAGGTTGATGAGCTGGGCGACGCTGGACGTGATGGGCAGCCGCCGACTGTTTTGGGCCAGTCCGACGGAGACCTCGTAGTTGATTCGGCCACCATGAACAATTGCGAGCGGCAGGCTCAGGCCTCCGCCAAAGTAGCTGCCGCGGTTCAGCGTGAATGGGCCGCTGTTGGTGCCTGCGTCGAGGAAAGCTACCGCGCCGATTTTTCCCAGGCTAGGCAGAAGTTCCTGAGCTTTGGCCCTGGCAACCAAGGTGGGGTCGGAATGCGGGCGTGGAGCCGGAGCTGCTTCCCCCGGATCGGAGGGGGCTTCGGAGGAGGGGGTTGCAGGAAGGGCTGCTCCTGTCTCTGGGAGCGCGACCGCGTTGGACTCCGGCGGAGGTGTCGCGAGTGCGTCAGGAGCAGTGGCGTTTTGCAGCTTGAGCAATGCGTCCACGGTGCGCTCGAGCTGAGCGACGCGCGCTTCGAGGATACGGATGCGCTCGGCGTCGTTCTGGACAGCCGTGGTGTTGGAAGAGACGGGACCTGAGTTACCTGTTGCTTGTGCCAATGAGGACGGGTGGCATTGGAACAGGAGTGAAAGCAGGAGTAGTTTGGCCAGGGTTACCGGTTTCATGCGCGCATTCTAGCAATCCGGAGTTACGGGGAGACAGGCGAAAGTTACAGGCTGTCTCCCCGATTCTGTTGTCTTGTATCTCTTAAAAGCTGGTGGTGAGGCCGAAGACGGCGGCGGTGCCAATCTTCACTCCGCCTTTGAGCGCGTTGGTTTTGAAGACGCCGTCAAGGGCAGAGGCCGCGCCGCTGGTGAGGGTAACGTTGATGTCCGGAATGTAGAGAAACAGTCCGCCTGCATTCTGAATGTCGCTGCTGTTGATGGCGAGCTCAAACAGGGGCAGCCGGCCAACGAGTTTGCCGTTGGCGATGACGAGTCCTGTGAGCGTGGCCTGGCCCGAGGTGGCATCGATGACAAAGTCGCGGAGGTCGACGACGGTCTTACCGGAGGTAAGCCGCAGGCCGCCGGTGTGGGTGATTTCTGCTTGAGAGTCGGGCAGATCAACAGCACCGTCAACGATGGGGAAATCGATAAATGTGCCGGACAATTTGGAGCCGCCAAGGGCGCTCGGGGTGACTTTGAGGGTTCCCAGAGCGGAGACGAAGCCGCTGGACAGGTTAACGGTGGTCAGTCCGGTGCGAACGTCAAGGGTTTGCGCGTGGGCTGCGATGGCTGAGGCCGCGAGGGTGACGGCCAGGGTGAGAGCTAGCTTGATGCTTTTCATCTTCACTTCTCCAAATAGGGAATGGAACAGGCGACTTTCGCCGTTCTCACCAAGGCAAACGAAAGTTTTGGAGGGATTAGATCACTGGAGACGGAAAAATTCTTGTGGTCCGATGACTCGTATGAATCAGAGTTCGTGTTGCGGCAGGACTTTATATCGCGCGGCTTGCTGGTAGAAGTATTTGAGGCCGGTCAGGCACTCATTGTCTAAGTGATAAAAGATGTTTTTGGTCAGGTACTCGCGGATGGTTTCTGCGGGTAGGGGGAGCTTTGCGCTCCACTCGCTGACCAGTGCTTCGATGTTGGTGAGGCCGTGGTCTTTCGATTGATTGAAGTCGGCGGCGATTTCTTCCAGGGTGCGGCTCGTGGATTGTAGAGAGGATTCGCGGATAGCCCAGATTGCTGAGATCCAAGGTTGGCTGGTTCGCCTGATCCATTCTTCCGCGAGGTCGGTGTAGACGAGCTTTTCTCCGGTGCGGGCTTCTCTTGCTTCGCGGTCTTCGAGGGCGAACAGGGCCGGGTCGCCGATGAGGATGGCTGCGTCTGCTGCTTCCAGCATTTGGTCGAGATTTGGAGTGTGCTGGATGAATTTAGCTTCTTCGTTGTGCCAGAGGTGGAAGAGGATCTGGGTGTAGGCGAGGGTGGCGCGCGAGGAGGTGTCGGCGGCTACGGTGCGGATTGCGGAGATAGGCTGGCTGGCGCGGCGGATCAGGAGCAGGGAGCGGATTTTGCCCTTAGTGGCGATGGCGCTGCCGGGGATGATCTTCAGGCCCGGGGTGGTGGCGAGGGCTGCGATGGGGACCAAGCCGATGTCGGCGGCGTCGGGGTGGTCTGCGGGTAGGGCGAGGCGCTCGGCGCACTGGGCGGGCATCATCCATTCGAGGCTGTAGCGGTGGGCTAGTTCGGACTTGCCGGGTTCGTGCTCGAAGTCCCACATGAGCGGGGCGGGATTGAGGAAGCGGATGGCGGCTATGCGGAGGATGCTCTTCGCTGCGAGTGTCGGGGAAGACTTGTCCACTTATCCAGATTAGCAAGTCCTGCTGTGTGGCCGGGAATTTGGGAGTTTTTGAGATGGTGGCCTTGGGAGTTCTATTTTGCACCATCAACGAGTGACGCGAGGAGAAGAATGCTGCGTGGAGGTTGTCATGAGCAAACTGAGTACGGAAGATCGCAAGGAAATTCCGGCGAAGGAGTATGCCTTTCCGGAGCAGAGCAAGGAGCCGTTGGAGAATGCTGCGCATGTGCGCAATGCGATTGCGCGGTTTAACCAGGTGAAGGGCGCTAGCGAAGCGGAGAAGGATGCTGCGTGGAAGCGGATCAAGACGGCGGCGAAGAAGTTCGATGTGGAGATGGAGGAGACGAGCCGGAAGGATCTGAAGCCGTCGAAATGAGGCTTAATTGCGAGGAAATGGCTTCGCAGTCCTCCTTGTGAGTTCCAAATTGGGACGGTTTATTAACCACTTGATAACCTACCCAAAAGAGACCACTCATTTCCGTAAGTGACTCTTGACATTGATTATCGGCCTCGTTAGTGTTGGCCTACTTATTCAAGACAACGGAGATAGGAGCGCTTTGCCGGGTGGTTGCCGGGCGGAGCTTTGGTCGCCTGCGATGGTCGCTGAATCTCATCCGTCGGGTGTTGCGCTGGAAGAGGACAGGCTCGCGTGGCTGGCTCTGGCGTTGGCTCCGGGACTGGGGCCGAAGCGGATTCTTGCGGCGATGGAGCGGCTGGTTGCGCCGGGGCAAATGTTTGGGCTTTCTCTCACTGAGATCGAGAGCCTGGGGTTTCCTGCGGCTGCTGCACAGTACTTATTTGATGGGCGGGCGCGGAGTGCGGCGGAGCAGGAGTGGGCGCGGATGCTAGCGCAGGGAGTCTCGCTGCTGACGTTTGGCGACGAGGCGTATCCGGCGAGACTGAAAGAGATTTTCGATCCGCCGCCGGTGATGTGGGTTCGTGGGGATGTGGGGCTGCTGGCGCGGACTTCGATTGCGGTGGTGGGGACGCGGCATCCTTCTCCGTATGGGACGGGGATGGCGGAGATGCTTTCGCGGGACCTGGCGGCTCGCGGGATGCTGATTGTGAGCGGGATGGCCCGCGGCATCGACACGTACGCACACAAGGGCGCGCTGGCGGCGGGGAAGGCTACTGTGGCGGTGTGGGGCACCGGGGCTGACGTGATCTATCCCAAAGAGAACAAGAAGCTGGCGGAGGATATTCTGGCCGGGGGCGGGGCTATTGTTTCGGAGCTGCCGCTGGGGACGTTTCCTGCGCCGCAGAATTTTCCGCGGCGGAATAGGATTCTTTCCGGGTTGAGCATTGGCGTGCTGGTGGTGGAGGCGAGCGAGAACTCCGGGACGCGGGTGACGGCGCGTTGCGCGAGCGAGCAGGGACGGGATGTTTACGCGGTTCCTGGGAATGTGACGAACAAGCAATCGTGGACGCCGAACACGTTGATCAAGCAGGGCGCGCAGCTGACGGCGACTTGGGAAGATGTGTGGGAGGCACTGCCTTCCGCGGTACGGCTGGAGATGGAGTCGGGGTGGGCGGTTGAATCCAAAGTGGATTTGTTCGCATCTGTTCTGCCTGAGCCACCTACTGGAGCGCATGAGGCAATGGTGCTGGAGGTTCTGAGGCAGGATCAGGCGCTGCAGATGGACGAGATTCTGGACAAGCTGGAGACACAGCTCACATCGTCCGAAGTGTTTACGGCGCTGTTTGAGCTGGAGCTGGCGGGAAGAATTCGGTCGATGCCGGGAAAGAATTACGTCCGCAGATTCTGAGACTTGCGGCGGGTATCGCGGCATTTTGCTCGCAGAGCGATTAGCATTGTGAAGGCGTTTCGTGGTAGCGTCCTGTCACTGAGGGGCTTTTTTGAGGCTCCGGCGATTCTGGCAAGGATTCAGTTCCTTTACGCTATTGAATTGCAGCGCTATTTTCAGATTCACAACTGTTTTACGCCGTATGGGTTCAAGAGACTTGAACGCGGCAGGGTAGGTGCGCGAGGGCGTACCTGTTATAAGGATGGCAATGAGCAAATCACTGGTGATCGTCGAATCTCCCGCGAAGGCGAAGACGATCGGGAAATATTTAGGCAGCGCGTACGAAGTGCAGGCGTCCATTGGACACATCATGGACCTGCCCAAGAACGACATTGGCGTGGAGTTGAAGAAGCGCACGTTTGAGCCGACGTTGATTGTGTCTCCGGGCAAGGAAAAGCTCGTCGAGCAACTGAAGAAGGCGGCGTTGAAGGCGGACCATATCTTTCTGGCACCCGATCCTGACCGCGAAGGTGAGGCAATTGCCGCGCATCTGGCGATCCAGCTTGGCGTGAACGCGGTGCAGCGGAAGAAGATCCAGCGGGTCACGTTTAACGAGATCACGAAGAAGGCTGTACAGGAAGCTTTCAAACACGCGCGGGATATCGACCAGGACCTGGTGGATGCGCAGCAGACGCGGCGCGTGCTGGACCGGCTGGTGGGTTACCAGGTTTCACCGCTGCTCTGGGATAAGGTCCGGCGCGGGCTTTCGGCGGGGCGTGTGCAGACGGTTGCTGTGCGCCTGATTGTGGAGCGCGAGCGGGAGATTGCTGCTTTCAAGCCGGTTGAGTACTGGACGCTGGATGCGCAACTGCATCCGGAAAAGCAGGCTACGAAGTCGTTTACGGCGCGGTTTGTGGGCATTGAAGGTGAGCCGGCACGGGTTCCGAATGGTGTGGATAAGGAAGGCAAGGCGCAGTTTATTGGCAGCGCGTTGCCGGATCAGAAGACGACCGACGCGGTGATCAAGGCGCTGGACAAGGCGACTTGGACGCTGGCTTCTGTGCAGTATCGCGAGCAGAAGAAGAAGCCCCTGGCGCCGTTTATCACGAGCCAGTTGCAGCGGGATGCTTCAAGCAAGTTGGGGTTTAACGTGCGGCGCACGATGGGTGTGGCGCAGCGGTTGTATGAAGGCGTGGAGGTTGGCGCTGAGGGGCTAGTGGGTCTGATCACCTATATGCGTACCGATTCGCCGCGTGTTTCGCCGGATGCGATTGCCGGGGCGCGGGAGTGGATTGGCAAGACACTGGGTGAGAAGTATCTGCCTTCGACGGCGAATGTGTATGCGGGCAAGTCTTCAGCGCAGGATGCGCATGAGGCGATTCGCCCGACGGATGTGAACCGGACTCCGGACTCGATTGCGCGGTATCTGAGCGATGAGCAGGTGAAGCTGTACAAGCTGATCTGGCAGCGCTTTGTGGCTTCGCAGATGATGCCCGCTGTGTATGACGTAACGACGGCGAAGATTGAGGCGCTGTCGCCTACGACAAAGAAGACGTATGACTTCCGCGTGAGTGGGTCGGTGCTGCGATTTGACGGCTTCCTGAAGGTGTATGAGGTGGCGGAAGAGAAGAAGGATGATGAGGAAGACTCGGCGCAGCGGCTGCCCAATCTGGACGGCGTGAAGGCGCTGGAGAATGAAGGGCTGACGAGCAAGCAGAGCTTCACGCAGCCTCCGCCGCGGTATAACGAGGCTTCGCTGGTGAAGGTGCTGGAAGAGCGCGGCGTGGGACGGCCTTCGACGTATGCTTCGATCATCAACACCATTCAGGATCGCGAGTATGTGGTGAAGCCGGGCGGGACGCGAGGACCGTTCTATCCGACCGAGATCGGTGTGGTGGTTTGCGACCTGCTGGTGAAGAATTTCCCTTACATCTTCGACACGGCTTACACGGCCAAGCTCGAGAAAGAGCTGGACGAGGTTGAAGAGGGTAAGGAAAAGTGGACGGACCTGCTGAAGGGGTTCTATGGCCACTTTGAAGAAGAGTTGAAGGTCGCCGAGCACGAGATGGAATCGATCAAGGCGATGGAGATCAAGACGGAGGAGAAGTGCGAGCTTTGCGGGTCTCCGCTGCTGCTGAAGTGGGGCAAGTTCGGCACGTTCTTTGCCTGCAGCGCTTACAACAAGAAGGATAAGAACAGCTGCACGTTTACCAAGGAAAACACGGCCGGCAAACCGGATTTGAATACTCCGGAGGGCCTGGAGGCGGAGCAGAGCGAAGAGTACTGCGATAATTGCGGCCGGGTGATGGTGCTGCGGCGCGGGCTGTTCGGGCCGTTCATGAGCTGCCCTGGGTTCAATGAGGATCCGCCGTGCAAGACGATCCGCAAGCTGAGCCAGAAGGCGCAGCAGAAGCTGAATGCTCCGCAGCCGACGGGTGAGGATTGCCCGGTGTGCGGCAAGGAGCTGGTGCTGCGGAATGGTTCGTATGGCGAGTTTGTTTCGTGCTCGGGATATCCGAAGTGCAAGTACGTGAAGCAGAACCTGGTTGAAGGTATGAAGTGCCCGAAGTGCGGCGAGGGCGACCTGGCCGAGCGGAAGGCGCGGCGCGGGAATATCTTTTGGGGCTGCACGAATTATCCGAAGTGCGACTTCACGTCGAACTACAAGCCGGTGGCGAAGAAGTGTCCGAAGTGCAAGAGCCCTTATCTTCTGGAGAAGACGCTGAAGTCTGGCGTGTTCCTTTTCTGCCCGAATTCGAAGCCTGCTGTGGAAGAGGTTGAGCCAGCGAAGACTACGGCGAAGAAGGCGGCTAAGAAGACTGCTTCGAAGAAGGCTGCGGTAAAGGCGGTTTCGAAGGCGATGGTGATGCCTACGGTGACGGAGCCTTGCGAGTATGAGAAGCGGATCGGGGATGCTCCGCCGCCGCCCAAGGTGGAGACGCATGGTCCGGTGAAGGAGCAGGAAGAGGAACTGGAGCCGGTCTCGTAGGTTGGGCTTGGGGAATCTGCGCGGAAAGGCAACAGCAGATTCCCTTCGGGAATGACAAACAAGAGAAGCATAGGCAACAGCATTCCGGCGCGGTGGGCTGGGATCGGTTAGGATTGGGTCCGGGGGTAAGACGTGTCCCAGGGAATTGCAACGAGCGCCGATGCCGAAATTATTCTGAAGCTGTACGAGTTGCGCACCGAGACGGTGATGCGCCAGGCGCGAGCGTGGCTGACGGGCGAGTTCTGGCCGGGCTCGGCGGATGAGTTTTTTGAGGTGATGTACGACTCCGGTTCGCAGCGGAATGCGTGGTTGCGGCAGGTGGTGACGTACTGGGAGATGGCGGCCTCGCTGGTGTTGCATGGCGCGCTTTCGGCGGATTTGTTCGTTGATTGCAATCCTGAACCGCTCTATATTCTGGCCAAGCTGGCGCCGATTCTTCCGGAGATTCATGCCAAGGTTCCGACTTATTTTTCGAAGACACTGCGGCTGGTCGAGAGCAATCCTGCCGCTGCGTCGCGGTATGAAGTGACGAAGAAAAACGTAGAAGTGGCGCGCGCAACGCGGAATGCTCGGTAAGGCTGACGACCCTCTGCGCTACGGCGGATGTTGACCGGATCAAGAACGGCAGAAGGCCAGATAGAAGAGGCTTGCCAAGCCGGGTTACTTTGGCGCATTCTCACTGTTGCTAGGTGTGTACGAAAATTCAATCGCTGGAATTCTCAGGAGGCTTTCATGAAGCGTTTCGCTGCAGTTTCTCTCTCACTAATCTTTCTGGCCGCGGTGGCGGCCTATGCTGCTGATTCGACGACCAAGATCAACGGTTACATTTCTGATGCCATGTGTGGCTCCAAGCACGCTGGAACCGGTGCGGCTTGCGCCAAGAAGTGCCTGGAGGGCGGCGAGAAGCCGGTGTTTGTGGATGAGGCGAAGAAGGAAGTCTGGACGATCGACAATCCGGATGCAGTGAAGTCTGCTTACGGGAAGCACGTAACGATCACGGCGACGGCGGATGCGGGTGCGAAGAGCGTTCACGTGACTGCGGTTTCCGTTATCGGCGAGTAGTTGCTCGCTTACTTGACGGGCGGGTTGACTGCCTGGATCCGGCTATCGGAATGACGCGAGGATGCAAGAGAGAGGCGCGAAGCCTCTCTCTTGTGCTATGTTCAGGAATCAAAAACGACGAACGGACGTTCAATTTACTATGGCCAAGGCAGTCTGGAACGGCATTGTGATCGCAGAGAGCGACACGTACGAAACGGTGGAAGGCAATGTGTATTTTCCGGAGTCTGCGCTGAAGCGGGAGTACTTCCGGCCCAGCTCGACGACTTCGACCTGCCCATGGAAGGGGCAGGCTCGATATTATTCGCTGTTTGGGGATGGGCAGGAGAATCCGGATGCAGCCTGGTATTATCCCGATCCGAAGCCGGCGGCGCGCAAGATCAAGAATCATGTGGCGTTCTGGCGTGGGGTTGAGGTCGAAAAATAGGGAACAGGGACGAGGGAACAGGGAATGGTTGCCTCGTCGCTTTTCTGGTATTCATGTTGCCCACCGATGACGCTGCGCCGTATGCCTTCTGCTTTCCCGTTGTGATCCTTAGATTTATTTAGTTTTTCTCCTTCCGCGATGGTCATTGACCTGCCCCGCAACCGCGCAATGCTCGATTTTTTTCGCGCCCTGTTTGGGACTGATTTCATGCCCCACCTCTATTGCCTGCGTGGCGAGCCTGGGGTGCTGTGGCTGCATGTTCTCTCTGATCTGGGCACTGCGATCAGCTACTTTGCAATCCCTCTTGTACTGCTGCGAGTGGTGTTGAAGCGGAAGGAAGTTCTGTTCCGGCGGCTGGCGATCCTGTTTGTGCTGTTCATTGCTGCCTGCGGCACGACGCATCTGCTGGGGATCTGGACGATCTGGTATCCGATGTATCGGCTGGAAGGCGTGGTGAAGGCAGCGACGGCGGTGTGTTCGATGGCCACGGCCCTGGTGCTGCTGCGGCTGCGGAAGCAGATCGAGCAGTTGCCGAGTATTGCCGAGCTTGAGAAGGAGGTGAGAGAGCGGCGGGAGGCAGAGGAGGCTTCGCGGGATAAGGAAGAGCGGTTTCGCAGCTTTGTGGAGGGCGTTCAGGATTATGCGATGTACATGATCGATCCCCAGGGGCTGGTGCAGACGTGGAACGTGGGCGCGGAGCGGATCAAGGGGTACACGGCGGAGGAGATTGTGGGGAAGCACTTTTCGCGGTTCTACACGATTGAGGACAGGGCGCGAAAGAGGCCGGAGGAGGCGATCAAGACGGCGACCGAGACGGGCCGCTATGAGACGGAGGGATGGCGGGTCCGGAAGGACGGGAGCAAGTTTTGGGCGAGCATGGTGCTGCGGCCGCTCTACGACGCGGACGGGAAGCTGCGCGGGTTTTCGAAGATGACGCGGGACCTGACGCAGTCGCGGGCGATGGAGGCGAAGTACCAGACACTGCTGGACTCGGCGCCGGATGCGATTGTGATGTACGGCAGGCCGGGGCGCGTCGTGTACCTGAACCAGAAGGCGGAGGAGATGTTCGGGTACAGCCGGACGGAGCTGCTGGGCAAGCCGGTGGAGGTGCTGATTCCGGAGCGGCTGCGGGAGGAGCGGGCGCAGAATCGGATTCGGTTTTTCGATGCTCCGGCCAGTTCGCAGATGGGGGTGGCGAGCGAGTATTTGTGCTTGAACCGGGACGGGAGCGAGTTCGCGGTTGAAGCAAGTGTGCGGCCGTTGGAGACGCCGGATGGGTTGGTGGCGCTGGCTGCGGTGCGGGATGTGACGGAGCGGAAGAAAGCGGAGCGGCGGTTTCGAGATCTGCTGGAGTCTGCGCCGGACGCGATGGTGATTGTCAACAGCGAGGGGTGGATTGAAATCGCGAACCTGCAGACGGAACGGCTCTTTGGGTACTCGCGGACCGAACTGGTGGGGCAATCGGTCGATCTGCTGGTGCCGCAGAACCTACGGTTGATACATGGTGAGCACCGTGGACAGTTTTTCCAGTCTCCGCGGCAGCGTGAGATGGGGGCCGGGCTGGACCTGCTGGCGATTCGGAAGGATGGCACGGAGTTCCCGGTGGAGATCAGCCTGAGCCCGCTGGAGGGATCGGACGGGACTTCGGTAACGGCGGCGATCCGGGATATCACCGAGCGCAAGCGGGCGGCGGCGCAACTGGCGGAGAAAATGACGGAGCTGCGCCACTCTAACGAGGCCCTGGAGCAGTTCGCGCATATCGCTTCGCACGACCTGCAGGAGCCGCTGCGGATGGTGGCCAGCTATGTGCAGCTCTTGTCGCGCCGGTACAAGGGCAAGCTGGATAGCGATGCGGATGAGTTCATCGCCTATGCGGTGGATGGAACGCAGCGGATGAAGCGGCTGATCGAGGACCTGCTGTTGTACTCACGCGCGGGCAAGGGTCCACCGCCGGAGCATGAGTTTCCCAGTGAGGAGGCACTCCGAGAGGCGCTGAACAACCTGCATGCCGCGATCGGCGAGAGTCACGCGCTGGTGACCTACGATCCGCTTCCAATGGTGCTTGCGGCGAACTCGCAGCTCGTTCAGACCTTTCAGAACCTGATTGGCAATGCGATCAAGTACCGCGGCGATGCGACGCCGCAGATCCACATCTCTGCCCGGAGGACAGATCAGGAATGGATATTTTCCGTGGCGGACAACGGGATTGGGATTGAGGCGAGGTTCTACGAGCGGGTTTTCGAGGTCTTCCAGCGTTTGCACGGGCGCGGGGAGTATGAGGGCACGGGGATCGGACTGGCGATCTGCAAGCGGATATTGCAGCAGCAGGGAGGGCGGATCTGGGTCGAGTCGACGGTGGGCCAAGGTTCGACTTTCTATTTTTCACTACCGGTGGGGTGAGGCGATGTTGATCGACGGAGCGGCATTTCAGGTACTTCTGGTGGACGACAATCCGGGCGACGTGCGGCTGACGCAGGAAGCTTTCAAGGACGCGAAAGTGCATCTGGAGATGCATGTGGCCAGGGATGGGGTGGAGGCGATGGAGTTTCTGCACCGCCGAGGGCCATTTTCGGAGAGTCCGCGGCCGGATCTGATTCTGCTGGATCTGAACCTGCCGCGCATGGACGGCAGGGAAGTGCTGGCAGAGATCAAGAGCCATTCCACGCTGAAGCTGATCCCGGTGGTGATCCTGACCACCTCGGCTTCGGATGCAGATATCGAGCGGAGTTATCTTCTGCATGCTAACTGCTATATCTCGAAGCCGGTGGATCTGGAGGGCTTTCTGACGGTGGTCAGGAGTATCGACAACTTCTGGCTCTCGGTGGTGAAGCTGCCTCCGGGAGAGACGGCATGACGGGGCCACTCCACATTCTGCTGGTCGAGGACAATCCGGGGGATGTGCGGCTGCTGCAGGAGATGTTCTCGAACGAAAAGCCCGGCAGCTATCACCTGACACATTTTCCCCGGCTTGGGCTGGCATTGAATCATTTGGCGAAGGGCGGGGTGGACATTGTGCTGCTGGACCTGGGGCTGCCGGATGAAAACGGGATCGACACGGTGCGGCGGGTGCGGAAGCTGGCGCCTCAGGTGCCGCTGATCGTGCTCACCGGCCGGGATGATGATGCGGCGGTGGCGGAGTCAATGCTGGAGGGCGCGCAGGATTACCTGGTTAAGGGGCAGATTGAACAGCGAGCCCTGCCGCGGGCGCTGCGGCACGCGATTGAGCGCTTCCGGCTGCTGACCAAGGCTGCGCTGACCAATCTGGAGCTGGAACGGCGTGTGCAGGAAAAGGACATTCTGCTGAGCGAGATTCATCACAGGGTGAAGAACAGCCTGCAGGTGGTTTCGAGTCTGCTGAGTTTAGAGTCTGCGCGGATCGTGGATGCTTCGGTGATCGAGATGCTGCAGAGCACGCAGAACCGGATCCGCTCGATGGCGCTGATTCACCAGACACTGTACCAGTCGAAGGATTTTGCGCGAGTGGATTTCCATGCTTTTCTCCTTTCGTTTGCGCCGACGCTGATTCACTCCTACAGCGTAGAGCCGGAGCGGGTGATGCTTCATATCCATGTGGCCGAGGTAAGGCTTCCGATCGATGCGGCAATCCCATGTGGATTGATCGTAAACGAGTTGATTTCAAATGCCTTGAAGCACGCCTTTCCCGGTGGCCGGAGAGGTTCGATCTGGATTGATTTTGCGCATGACTCGAACAATCATGCGACGCTGACGGTGTGCGACGACGGGGTGGGAATTCCGGATCATTTCAGCTTCGATACTTCGGAGACGCTGGGGGTGCAACTGGTGTATCTGCTGACCGGACAGTTGGGTGGAACCGTTGCGCTGGAGTGTAAACAGCCGGCTACTTTTGTGGTGCGGTTTCCGCTGGCATTGTGAAACCCGGCAGCGTGGTGGAAACCGCTACGACTCATGTGATGCGAATCGAGAGTTTTTTACAGGGAGAGTTAAGAGTTACCCATTTCCTGCCGATAAGAGTGAGAGACGCGAAGGATGCCGTGCTGGTTCGGTTTCCGAAGCGAACGGATGCAAGGATCGGAATTGCCCTATTGGGTGGGATGGAAGGGTTAGGTGCATACGATGGAAGCTGTCAGTCAGTCTCTTACGCAGCCTGCTGCAGTTGTTGTCCAGGCAGCTGGAACCAGGGTGATGGTGGTGGAGGATGAGGCGGTGGTGGCGCTGCATCTGCGCCAGGAACTGACCAAGCTGGGTTACACCGTGGCCGGGGTCGCAACCAACTCCGAACAGGCGCTGAGGATGGTCGATGAGGTTTTTCCGGACGTGATTCTAATGGATATCCATATCCAGGGGGAGTTAGACGGGATTGAGACAGCGAACCGGATTCCGCGTTATCTGCACATTCCGGTGATTTACCTGACGGCCTATTCCGAGGACACGACGTTGAAGCGGGCAGGAGATACACATCCCTATGGATATCTGATCAAGCCGTTTCTGGATCGCGAACTGCATGCGACGATCAAGATGGCGCTGGTGCGGAGCCGTGCGGATGAGGCGGTTCGGGAAAATGAGGCGCTGTTATTCAGGGCGCTGTGCACGACACCGATCGCGGAATGCTAGGCGCCGCGGGGAGACCTGGCTCCTCCCGGCGGCGCGCTGATCATGAGCCAAAATTGAAGGCTTCGAAGCGTAAGAAGGCTAGTAAGCCTGCAGTTGATTGATGGGCAGACGGACGCGGAAGCAGGTGGCTCCGTCTTCTGAGCGAACGCCCAAGTGGCCGCGATGTTTGCGGACGATACGCATGGCGTTATCGAGGCCAAGGCCGAGGCCCTGTCCGGGGCCCTTGGTGGTGAAGAAAGGTTCGAAGATGCGGTCCTGCAAATCGCGAGGGATGTCCGGCCCGTCGTTCCAGACTTCGACGAGGATCATGTCTGCTTCGACCCGTGTGACGAGGCGGAGACAGCCTTTTTGTTCGGGCGCGCGTTCTACCTGGGCGAGAGCGTCGAGGGCGTTCTCGATAAGGACTGTCCACACCTGATTGAGCTCGCTGCCGTATGCGCTCAATGTGGGCAGTTCTGGATCGTAGTCTCGCACAAGGTTGACCCTGCCCATGCGCGACTGCAGCATCTGCACGGTAGCGTCGAGACCGGCTGCTACATCGACCTCGAGGATGGGGGCGCGGTCCATGTAGGAGTAGGTCTTGATGGCGCTGATGAGGTCAAAGATGCGGCCGGTGGAGTCGAGCATGGCGACGGCATAGTGTTCGGCGCGCTGGGCTGCGGCGAATTGTTCGAGGACGACCTGGACGGCTTCCTCGTTGAGGAAGCTGCTGAGGGCGTCGAGGTCTTCGATGCTTACGCCGAGTTCGGCGAGTTCGGGAGCAATCTGCCAGGCGTCGCGGAAGCCTCGCTGATTGATCCATTGGGTGATGGCGTCTTCGCGGACGGAAACGTCGATCTGGCTGCCGTGTACCATTTCGAGCGCGCGGGCCCGGACCTGGTTTTCCCAATTTTCGACTGCCCGGACCTGATCGATGGTGAGACAAAGCGCCACCAGGCGATGGCGGCCTTCGTTGGCGGATCGCAGTTCGGTGAGGATGCCTCCGGCGGCGCGCTGGGCCGCAGAGGAGGGGTTGTTGAGTTCGTGGGCGAGATTTCCGGCGAGTTTGCCGAGGGCGGTCAGTTTTTCGCTCTGCTGCTCGATGCGGGTGACTTCGCGGACGCGGTCGAGGAGGGTAGATACGACCCGCTGGGCGAAGGAGGGAATGGCCTCCAGCATGGCCGGAAACATGTCCTTGTGATAGAGGATGGCCCAGATGTCCTGTGCGGCGAAACCGTGTCCTGCGGAGGTGGTCATGCGCGAGAAGGGCAGCAGGCCGGTCATTTGTCCGCTGCGGCCAATGAAGAGCGCTCCGCTGCGCGTGCGGCGGACGTGAAGCTCGCCCTTGAGGATGAGGATGAGGAAGTCGGCCGGCTCACCTTCTTCAAAAATCACTTCGCCAGCTTTGGCGCGGATCTCTTGTCCGTGGCTTGCGAGCCATTCGCGTTCCTGTTCTGACAAGCCCTGCAACTGCACAATTTTCTCAAGCCCGGCCGTTAGGACTGGGATGGGAGACGGAACTTCCGGCTTTAAGCGTTCGATATTTGTGGCCATTCCGGATCTCCCGAGGTAACAAGTCAGTGTAGCGGATGGATCTTAATGCCAGTGTCGACAGGCGAAACGCTGTTCTGATTACGGCAAATTGGCTGCCGGCGTTCCATCTGGGATGGTGGGGGCCGTGTAGTCTGGTTTCTCTGGATGGGACGGAGGATGGAATGAAGCGTCAATTCGTAGTGTGTGCCATGATGGCTGCTATGTCGTGTCTCCTATGGGATGCGCAAAGGCTGGTTGGGGATACGAAAAAATCAGAGGCAGATCGACTGAATGAAGTAGCTGTGTCCTACACGAAGGGCGACGCTTTCATGGGAACGGTGCTGGTGGTTCGGGATAACCAGGTCGTGATGAGCAAGGGGTACGGGATGGCGAGCCTGGAGTGGGGTATTCCGAATGCGCCCGATGTTAAGTTCCGGCTGGGTTCATTAACGAAACAATTTACGGCTACTCTGATTCTGCTGTTGCAGCAGGATGGCAAGTTGAATATTGGTGATCCAGTGGGGAAGTATCTGCCGGATGCTCCGAAGGCTTGGGAGAAGATTACGCTGGCGAATCTTCTGGGGCATACTTCAGGGATTCCCAATTTCACTGACATCAAGGAGTTTGGGGCTTGGTCGGCGAATCCGCGGACGGTGGATGAGGAGCTTGCTTTCTTTCGCGACAAGCCGCTGGATTTTGAGCCCGGGAGCAAGTTCGATTACAGCAATTCGAACTTTGAGGTGCTGGGGGCGGTGATTGAGAAGGTGAGCGGGAAGAAGTATGTGGAGATGCTGCGGGAGCGCATTCTTGATCCTGTTGGAATGAAGGATACGGGGCTGGATGATGATGAGCTTGTGCTGCCCAAGCGGGCGGAGGGCTATCGTCCGGAGAAGGGCGCGATTGTTGTGGCGCGGTCGGAGTCGATGAGTGTGCCCTGGGCTGCGGGGTCGATGTACTCGACGACCGGTGATCTGCTGAAGTGGGAGCAGGCGCTGTTTGGCGGCAAGGTGCTGAATGCGGATTCGCTGAAGCTGATGACGACTGCAGGTAAAGGGGATTATGGGCTCGGAGTGGGTGTCACGAACAAGGATGGATTGAAAGTTGTGGAGCATGGTGGGGGCATTGAGGGGTTCAATACGCACCTGCTGTATGTGCCGGAGAAGAAGATCACGATTGTTGTTTTGAGCAATGTGAATGGGGCTGCGCCGAGCAAGATGAGCGGGCAGTTGCTGGAAGTGATGCTGGGCAAGCCGGTGGCGCCGGCGCCTGAGCCGAAGTAGATTTTTTGCCTTGAATACAGTCGATAAATTTTCTTGTCACTGAAGCTTGAGGGCGAGATCATGCTTCATGACATATCCCTTTGTTTTATCGAGGAGATGCTTCTCGCAACGAGTTGCTTGTTCGTTGGCATCTCTCGCCGTCTCGGGATTCGCCTATGGCCAAACAGAGAAGCCGCCGGAGTTGACGCAAGGGCAATTCGACAATCTATCTAAAATGGCGACCGATTTTATGGCGCAGTATTCGGTTCCGGGGCTGTCCATCGCTATTGCGAAACAGGGTGAGTTGAGTTACGCCAAGGCGTTTGGATTTGCCAATCGGGAGAAGCGTGAGCCGGTTAGTGAATCCAGCTTGTTTCGGATTGCCAGTCTTTCGAAACCGATCACATCGACCACTGTCTTTTCGCTGATTGAACAGCAGAAACTGTCGCTGGATGCCAAGGTGTTCGGACCGGGGGCGTTGCTGGGAACGACTTATGGCAGACCGCCATTCAACCCAGGCGTGGATATGATTACTGTCGAACATCTGCTGACGCACACTTGCGGTGGATGGGGTAAGAACGATAACGATCCGGTGTTTCGGAATTCCAATCTCGATCAGAAGGAAATGATTTCGGAGACGCTGAGGACGCGTCCGCTTGTGTACCGGCCCGGGACGAACTTTGCTTACTCGAACTTCGGCTTCTGCATGCTTGGGCGAGTTATTGAAAAAGTGACGGGCACCCACTACGCCGACTATGTCCGCGATAACATTCTGAAGCCATGCGGCATAAGTGATATGAAGATCGCGAGAGACTCTGGTGGGAAGCATGGGGACGGTGAAGTTCGCTACTACGACCAGGAGGGTGGGGACCCTTACGGAATGAATATGGGCCGCATGGATGCTGCCGGGGGATGGCTTTCGACTCCGTCGGATATGGTTCGCTTTCTTGCGCATGTGGATGGTGTCTCGCCCGGGCCGAAGCTGCTCAAGCCAGAGACGATTGTGGCGATGACGACCGGTTCGACTGTGCATCCCGGATACGCTAAAGGATGGGAAGTGAACGCGCGCGGGAACTGGTGGCATATCGGCGATCTGCCCGGAACGTCGGCTGTGCTGGTGCGCACGGATTTTGGGTATAACTGGGCTGCGTTCATGAATACCCGACGGATGAATCCGGATATTCGGATGAAGCTCGACCGGATGATGTGGGATATGGTGAACAGCGTTCGGGGCTAGACAATTCAGATTGAGACACAACTCGAAATAGAGAGAACTGCGCTCCTGCGGGCATCGACATATCTTAATATTTTCGATTCAAGCGAACCTTTTCCCATTGGCGCCCGAATAAGAAGGTGGAGGGGCTAATTGATCGAAGACAGCGAATGCTGGGCGCGGATCTGCTGCGGCGACGCGGTGGTCTTCGACGGGTTTTATCGAGAGAATGCTCCGAGACTCAAAGCCTTTCTCCGACATGTTGTCGGCAGCTCCGAGGTGGCGGAGGATCTTGTGCAAGATATCTTTGCGCAACTGTGGAACAAGCCGAGGGGATTCCGGCCAGAACGGGGAACGCTTCGCTCGTACCTTTTCGGGATGGGTCGAAAGCGGGCCTCGGAGTGGTGGAGACAGCAGCGGCCTGGTAGTCAGGCCGAAGAAGCGGGGGAGAGCAGTTGTCAGACGGAAACCGGTTCTATGGTGGGGGATGTCTTTCGAAGACTTCCCGAGGAACAGCGCGCGCTGTTGTGGTTGAGGGAGATTGAGGGCCATTCCTACGCGGAACTTGCGACGATTCTTGAGGTACCGGTTGGCACGGTACGGTCTCGACTGTTTGCAGCGCGAGAAGCGTTGAGGCAAGTCTGGTATTCCGGCGAAAGAACCGGCGCGCGAACACGGGAGAGAGTCAGCACATCAGTCGAAAGGGAGGAATCATGAGGTGCCAAGAAGCGGCAGAGTATGTGTCAGCACTCTGCGATGGCGAAAGGATCCCGCGGAGTGCGGCAGAACACCTTGATGCCTGTGCCGACTGCCAGCGGCAATTGCGCGACTACGTTGAGATTGGCGCTGAGATGAGGCGGATGGCCAGTGCGGAACTGTGGGAAGAAGCGACGGTTCGCAACTGGGAGAAGAGGCACGGAGACGCGAACCGAAAGATAGCCCAATTATGGGAGAAGGGATGGGGGACGATGAGAATACCGAGACTTGCATTTGGGTTGTTACTGGCAATGGTGGTGATTTTGGGGTCGAGCCTGGTGGCAACAAGGGCGCGCGCGCATGGCGAGGGAACGGTGGTGCTACTGAGTATTACGCCGCCGGGAGGCACTGCATCACTCTGTCCGGTCTCGATGCTCAATAAGGAAGAAAACGGTTGCGGGCTGCTCGGCAAGGTAGGGTCTGGCGAGTTGACCTACAACATGAAGTTTCTCTCCCGGGATGGGGATCGGATTGAGTTAGGAGTTCAATCGAAATTCAAGACGACGCAGAATGGCGGTTCTGCAGGCGAAAGTGAGAAACCACTCCAGATGAGCGATCTTGATAACCTGCCCGTCGAGCATTACTGGCTCCAAATGGGGCAGAAGCTGCAGGTGAACATTGAGGGATTAGGACCGATGGAAGTGACGGGAGAGTGGATGGATCATATGCCGCCAATGCCAATCGTCCCAAACATGGATCCCAAGGCTGATGAGTTGCGGATTATTTCGCCGATCTTACTTCGGGATAAAGCCGTGGTGCTGGATATGGAGGGTGGGAGCGCGATTGGCGATGAGAGGAGAAGAGGGGTCGAGCTGTACAAGCAAGGGGAGGGCAGATTTCAAATTGCCTTGACGCCTCTTGCAGGCGCGGTCAAGGGTAAGATCAGGCAAAATCGCATCAGTTTTGAGATCGATGGCCAGCCTTACGAACTCATTGCGGGTGCTCCGATTGCGAGGAGTAAGAATGCATGGATAAGGCGCGATGCGAAGTACATTCCAGAGAAGAACGAACAGGTGAGTGCTTACATTGGGGAATTCAAGATAGACGGAAATGCTGAGCAGAAATAGATCGAGCTGATAGGAAAGCGAATCGGGCCGGCATGGTACAAACTGCCGGCCCGATCTTTTGTTAGGAACCACTAGCGGGTTTTGGCTACTTCTTCTACTGTGACTGGGTCGAGGAAGGGCATTGCTGAGCGGAGTTTCTTGCCTACGATTTCGATGGGCTCTGCTGCTTCCTTGTCGCGGAAGGCTTGGAATTCTTTGCGGCCTGAGAGCTGGTCGGCGATGAACCTTTTCGCGAACGTGCCGTCCTGGATGTCGGTCAGGATGGCCTTCATTGCTTTCTTGCTCTCTTCGTTGACGACGCGCGGGCCGCTTACGTAGCCGCCCCACTCTGCGGTGTCCGAGATGGAGTAGTTCATGTAGGCCAGGCCGCCGCGGTAGATGAGGTCGACGATGAGCTTGAGCTCGTGGAGGACTTCGAAGTAGGCGATTTCGGGCTGGTAGCCGGCTTCTGTGAGTGTTTCAAAGCCTGCCTTGATGAGCGAGGCTACGCCGCCGCAGAGAACGGCCTGTTCGCCGAAGAGATCGGTTTCGGTTTCTTCGGTGAAGGTGGTTTCGTGGACGCCGGCGCGGGTGTTGCCGATGGCCTTGGAGTAGCTGAGGGCGAGTGCGTGGGCGTTGCCGGTGGCATCCTGCTCGACGGCGATGAGGCCGGGTACGCCGCCGCCTTCGGTGAAGACTTCGCGGACGCGATGGCCGGGGGCCTTGGGTGCGGCGAGGGCTACGTCGATGTCCTTGGACGGGGTGATGGTGCCGTAGCGGATGTTGAAGCCGTGTGCGAACATGAGCAGCTTGCCGGCGGTGATGTTGGGGGCGATCTCTTCGGCGTAGAGCTTGGCCTGGGTCTGGTCCGGGGTGAGGATCATGATGACGTCAGCCCACTTGGTGACTTCGGCGGGTGTGCCGACTTCGAGGCCGGCCTTCTGGGCCTTGGCGCGGGACTTGCTGGTTTCGGCGAGGCCGACGCGGACTTCGACGCCCGAGTCCTTGAGGTTGAGGGCGTGCGCGTGGCCCTGGGAGCCGTAGCCGATGATGGCGACTTTTTTCGCCTGGATCAGGGTGATGTCTGCGTCTTGGTCGTAGTAGGTCTTTGCCATGATGTTCTTCGTTTTCCTTTAGCGAGTTAGCGCCGCGTTGCGGCATTAGCGAGTTAGCAGGTTAGCTGGATTTGTCTGATGCCAGCTACTGCTGGTGGTGGATCAGATATTGTCGGCGAAGTCGGTGACTTCGAGTGGGGCGGCGGTGCGGGGCTCGGCTTCTGCTGCGCCCATGGCGCGGAGGACGCCGCCGGAGTGCTTGCCGCGGCGCATGGTCATCTTGCCGCTGCGGCAGACTTCGAGGACGCGATTTTCGGTTTCGTTGAGCACTTGGATGAGTCCTTCGATTTTGCTTTCGACGCCGGTGATTTCGATCATGAGCGAGTCTGGCGCGAGATCGACGATGCGGGCGCGGAAGACTTCTGCGAGCTCGAAGATGTGGGAGCGCGAGGTTGCTGTGGCTGCGACCTTGATCAGCGCGAGTTCGCGGGTGACGGAGGGCGCTTTGCCGATGTCGTCCACACTGACGACATCTTCCAGTTTATAGAGGCTGGCTCGGATGCGGTCGGCGCTGGAGCTGTTGGCGTGCTCGGGCGTGTTGGCGACGATGGTCATGCGCGAGATGCCGGGGCGTTCGCTGTGGCCTACGGTGAGCGAGATGATGTTGATGTTGAGCCGGCGGAAGAGGGATGCGACGCGGGTGAGGACGCCGGGTTTGTCTTCTACGTAGGCTACGAAGGTGTGGAGCATGGGTGCCTTTCGGGTGTTTCAAGTGTGAGTGTGAAGTGTGAGTGTGGTGTGATCGGGCACACTCACACTTCACACTCGCACTCGGCTATTCGTCTTCGGGACTTTCGAGTAGAGGGTTGTTGGGGCGGCGGATCATCTCGTGCAGGGCTTTGCCTGCTGGGATCATGGGGTAGACGGAGTCTTCTTTTTCTACCAGGAAGTTGAGCAGGAAGGGGCCGTTGTGGCTGCGGGCGGTTTGGACGGCGGCTTCGAGTTCGCCTCGGTCACGGATGGCGAGGCCGGGGATGCCGTGGGCGTCGGCCAGCTTGACGAAGTCGGGGCTGACGAGCGGGGTGGACTCATAGTTCTTGTCGTAGAAGAACTCCTGCCACTGGCGGACCATGCCGAGGAAGCCGTTGTTGATGATGGCGATGTTGACGTTTAGCTTTTCCTGGACGATCGTGGCGAGTTCGCAGGCGGTCATCTGGAAGCCGCCGTCGCCGGCGATGATCCAGACTTCCTTGTCCGGGCAGGCGAACTTGGCGCCCATGCCGGAGGGTAAAGCAAAACCCATTGTCCCGAGGCCGCCGGAAGTGATCAGTGTGCGCGCATAGTCGTGCTTGTAGTACTGCGCTTCCCACATCTGGTGCTGGCCTACGTCGGTGGAGACGATGGCTTTGCCTTCGGTGATGCGCCAGAGGTCGTGCATGACATGGGCGGCGTAGAGGTGCCCGTCGTCGGGCAGGTTGCGGATGTCGCGGACGGCTTCGGTGCCTTTGCTGGCGCTGATGGTATTGAGCCACGCGGCACCGTCGCGGCCGGGGAGGAGCGGCAGGAGCTGTTCGAGGACCTGGCGGAGGTCGCCAACGAGGGCTACGTCGGCCTTGATGTTCTTGCTGATCTCGGCGGGGTCGATGTCGATGTGGATCTTCTTGGAGTTGGGCGAATACGTGCTCGGTGTCCCGATGACGCGGTCGTCGAACCTCATGCCGCAGGCGATGAGCAGGTCGGCGTTCTGGATGGCGTCGTTGACCCACGACTCGCCGTGCATGCCCATCATGCCAAGGTTGAGCGGGTGCGAGGCAGGGAAGGCTCCGAGGCCGAGGAGGGTGACGCCGACGGGGATCTGCATGCGTTCGGCGAGGGTGCGTACCTGCTCGCCTGCGTTCGACTGCAGGATGCCGTGGCCGGCGAGGATGACGGGGCGCTTGGCGGATCGGATGAGCTCTGCGGCCTCGGTAAGGTTGTTGTTGACGACCGAGAGCATGGGATGGGTGATGTAGGGCCTGGGCTTGGCGGCGGCGAAGTCGAAGATGGCGGAGTTCTGCTGCGCGTCCTTGGTGATGTCGACGAGGACGGGGCCGGGGCGGCCGGATTGCGCGATCTGGAAGGCGAGGCGGATGGCGGCGGCGATGTCTTCGGTGCGCGTGACGAGGACGTTGTGCTTGGTGACGGGCAGGGTGATGCCGGTGATGTCGACTTCCTGAAAGGCGTCTGAGCCGAGGACTTTGCTGGAGACCTGGCCGGTGATGGCGACCATGGGAATCGAGTCCAGCATTGCGGTGGCGATGCCGGTGACGAGATTTGTGGCTCCGGGGCCGCTGGTGGCCATGCAGACGCCGGTCTTGCCGCTGGCGCGTGCGTAGCCGTCGGCCATGTGCGATGCGCCTTGCTCGTGGCGAACGAGGATGTGGCGGATGGGGAACTTGCGCAGGGCGTCGTAGATGGGCAGGATGGCTCCGCCGGGGTAGCCGAAGACGGTGGTGGTGCCTTCGCCGACGAGTGTGGCCCAGACGATCTCCGCGCCGGTGAGGCGGGTGGGGCCGGCTATGGGGCTGGTAAGGTGCGTGTTTTCGTTCTTTTCGAGGTTGCTCATGGAAGTTACCTTCCTCGTTTCCGATTTGTTGCTGGTGCTAGCTCAGAAAATGCTTGTGATACACGGGCCCGTTTGGATTGTGATGAATGTGAATCGTGATGAAAATGCCAAAGGCTTTTTCAACTTCTCCGAATACTTCTCCATCGGCTTCAGCTTCTTGCCCAGGAGTGCTCAGAAATGTATTTGAGAAAACTATGCCGTCTTCTCCAATACGTGACCAGGTTCCTTGAGAGCTCTTATGGATACCGTTTTCATCGAGCGTCTGTTCGAAGGTCCGATCTTCCTTCAAGACTAGATTTGAACTTGTATCGCTCGTCTTCAGGGCGTATGTGCCTGCCACTGCCTTGTAGCTATAGTCTGCGGCGATTACATACCAGCCGAGCGGCAATCCTAAAACCAAAAGTACAGACACAATTGCAATCAGTGACTTCTTCCTGCGCTGTTTCTCATGCGCAAGGAGGCCAACAAAGGTCTTGTCATTTGTTGACGTCGTACTCAATGTCGCTTCCTTTCGCATTCTCTCAGGGGCTAAAGCCCCTGTATCGTTATCGCGGTTTGTGGCTCGATTAAAGTCGTGCCCTTGTTACAAAACAAAACTAGCTGGTGACTGCGCCTTCTGCTGCTGAGCTTACCGTCTTGACGTATTTGGCGAAGACGCCCTTTTTGAAGCGCGGCTCGGGGGCCTTGAAGTTGGCGAGACGGGCGGCGATTTCTGCTTCGGAGACTTCGAGGGTGAGCCTGCGGTTGGCGATGTCGAAGTGAATGATGTCGCCTTCGCGGACTGCTGCGATGGGGCCTCCGACGAAGGCTTCGGGGGCTACGTGGCCTACTGTAAAACCTCTAGTCGCTCCGGAGAAGCGGCCGTCGGTCATGAGTGCTACGGTGGCGCTGAGGTGCGGGTTGGAGCTGATGGCTGCTGTGACCTGCAGCATTTCGCGCATGCCGGGACCGCCCTTGGGGCCTTCGTAGCGGATGACGAGGACGTCGCCGGGGTTGATCTTCTGGGCCTGGACGGCGGCAAAGCAATCATCTTCGGAGTCGAAGACGCGGGCGGGGCCGCGATGCTCGGTGCGGTCGGCGGCAGCGATCTTCATGACGCTGCCTTCGGGGGACAGGTTACCCTTGAGAATGACGAGGCCGCCGTGGGGCTTAATCGGATTTTCGAAGGTTTTGATGACAGGCTGGCCTGGAGTTTCGACGGCTTCCTGCGCTTCTTCGCCGATAGTCTTGCCGCTGATGGTGAGGGCGTCGCTGTTGAGCAGGCCTGCGTCAAGCATGCGCAGGGCGAGCAGGCGCGAACCGCCGGCGGCCTGGTAGTCCGAGGCGACGTATTTGCCTGCGGGCGAGAGGTCGCAGATGAAGGGCGTGCGGTCGCTGATCTGGTCGAAGTCGTCGATGGTGAGCGGTATGCCCATCTCGCGGGCAATGGCGAGGAAATGCAGGACGGCGTTGGTGCTGCCGCCTGATGCCGCTACAGAGGCGATGGCGTTTTCGATCGACGCGCGGGTGATGATGTCGGAGGGGCGGCGGTTGTCGCGGACGGCCTTCATGAGGATGTGGCCAGCCTGACGCGAGGCTTCGTGCTTGTCTTTGCTCAGGGCGGGGACGCCGGAGAGCTGGATGGGCGAGATGCCTAGGATTTCTGCGGCCATGGCCATCGTGTTGGCGGTGAACTGGCCTCCGCAGGCTCCGGCACCGGGGCAGGCTGCGGCTTCTACGGCTTCCAGGCCTGCGTCGTCGATGGTGCCGGCGGCGTGGGAGCCGATGGCCTCGAAGACGTTGAGGATGGTGATGTCTTTGCCGTTCAGCCTGCCAGGGGCAATGCTGCCGCCGTAGAGCATGATGCTGGGGATGTTGAGGCGGCAGAGGGCCATGATGATGGCAGGCATATTTTTGTCGCAGCCGCCGATGCCGACGATGCCGTCAAAGAGGTTGCCGCGGGCTACGAGTTCGACGGAGTCGGCGATGACTTCACGCGAGACCAGCGAGGCTTTCATGCCCTGTGTGCCCATGGTGATGCCGTCGGAGATGGTGACGGTGTTGAACTCCATCGGGGTGCCACCGGCTTCGCGGATGCCTTGCTTGACGGCTTCGGCTACGTCGCGCAGGTGGAAGTTGCAGGGGCCGATCTCGGTCCAGGTGTTGGCGACGCCGATGATGGGCTTGTGCAGGTCCTCTTTGGTGAAGCCGATGCCGCGCAGGTAGCTGCGGGCGGCGGCGCGATTGGGGCCTTCAGTCAACGGGATGCTTTGGCGCTTGCCTTCGATCATTGGGAGCTTCTAGCCTCTAGCTACTAGCTTCTAGCCTTGTTTTGTGAGTGCGTGAGTCGTTTACAGAGCTAAAGGCTAGTAGCTAGAAGCTAGTAGCTGCTCGCGGTTTCAGCCAGTTGTCGTGGTCGTGCTTGGCTTCGAATGCGTCGAGCTCGGCGGCGTGGCGCAGGGTCAGGCCGATGTCGTCGAGGCCTTCGATGAGGCAGAACTTGCGGAAGGGGTCAATCTCGAAGGTGGCGTGGAAGCCTTGCGCGTCGGTGACGGTCTGATTTTCGAGGGAGACGGTCAGCTCGTAGTTGGGTGTGTTGGCGGCGCGGTCTAGCAGCAGGGCTACATCGGCCTCGGAGAGGCGGAGGAGGACGATGCCGTTCTTGCCAGCGTTGGAGAAGAAGATGTCTGCGAATGTGGGGGCGATGACGGCTCGGAAGCCGAAGTCGCTGAGCGCCCAGGCGGCGTGCTCGCGGCTTGATCCGCAGCCGAAGTTCTTGCCGGCGATTAGGATCTTTGCGCCCTTGTACTTTGGGTCGTTGAGGACGAACGATGGGTCGGGCTCGCCGGCGTGAGGGCCGTCCTGCTGGCGGCGCCAGTCGAAGAAGAGAAACTCGCCGTAGCCGGAGCGCTCGATGCGCTTGAGGAACTGCTTGGGGATGATCTGGTCCGTGTCGACGTTGACGCGGTCGAGTGGGGCGGCGAGCGAGGTGATGGTTTTGAAGGGTTCCATGTTAGTTCGCCGCCTCCGTTGCTGCGAGTTCTGTTTCGATTTCGTTCCAGTTGCGGACGTCCACAAAGTGGCCGGTGATAGCTGCGGCTGCGGCCATTTCAGGGCTGACGAGGTGGGTGCGTCCGCCGCGGCCCTGGCGGCCTTCAAAGTTGCGATTGGAGGTCGAGGCGCAGCGTTCGCCGGGCTGGAGGATGTCGGGGTTCATGCCGAGGCACATGCTGCAGCCGGGCTCGCGCCAGTCAAAGCCTGCTGCCTTGAAGACGAGGTCAAGGCCTTCCTGTTCGGCCTGGTCCTTGACAGCCTGTGAGCCGGGAACGACCATTGCGGAGACATGCGTGCTGACGTGGTGGCCTTTGGCTACGGCTGCTGCGGCGCGGAGGTCTTCGATGCGTGAGTTGGTGCAGGAGCCGATGAAGACGCGGTCGATGCTGATGTCTTCAAGCAGCGTGCCGGCCTTGAGGTCCATGTATTCGAGGGCGCGTTCGAAGGCGCGGCGTTCGCTTTCGTTCTGCGTGGCTGCTGGGTCGGGAACGGTGGCCGTGATGGGCGCGACCATGCCTGGGCTGGTGCCCCAGCTTACGTAGGGAGCGAGGGTGGCAGCGTCGATGATCAGTTCGCGATCGAACTTCGCGCCGGGGTCTGAGGGAAGCTTGCGCCATTCCGCGACTGCTTCATCCCAGGCTGCGCCTTGCGGGGCGTAACGGCGGCCCTTGAGGTAGGCGAAGGTGGTTTCGTCGGGGGCGATCATGCCGGCGCGGGCGCCTGCTTCAATGCTCATGTTGCAGATGGTCATGCGGCCTTCCATGGAGAGGCCGCGGATGGCGGAGCCGGCGAACTCGATGACGCACCCGGTGGCGCCGTCGGTGCCGATCTTGCCGATGATGGCTAGGACAATGTCCTTGGCGGTGACGCCTTTGGGCAGTTCGCCTTCGACGGCGATGCGGAAGGTTTGCGGGCGTGACTGCGGCAGGGTTTGCGTGGCGAGGACGTGCTCGACTTCACTGGTGCCAATGCCGAATGCCAGCGCGCCGAATGCCCCGTGGGTGCTGGTGTGCGAGTCGCCGCAGACGATGGTCATGCCGGGCTTGGTGATGCCGAGTTCGGGGCCGATGACGTGGACGATGCCTTGCTCGCGGCTGCCGATGTCGTAGAGCTCGATGCCGAACTCTTTGCAGTTGTCACGCAGGGTGCTGATCTGCTTGGCGGCGATCTGGTCGACGATGTTGAAGCGCTCGGCGAGCAGCGTGGGCACGTTGTGGTCCACGGTGGCGACGCAGCGGTCGGGGCGGCGCACCTTGCGGCCGGTGAGGCGAAGGCCTTCGAAGGCTTGCGGCGAGGTGACTTCGTGGAGGAGCTGCAGGTCGATGTAGATGAGTGTCGGTTCGCCTGCGGGTTCGGCGACGATGTGCTGCTCCCAGACTTTTTCGAATAACGTTTTCGGTGTGTTGCTCATTTGGCTTTTACCTCAGGGGCTAAAGCCCCCTCTTAAATCTTTGCCCTTGATTGCCGGGGATGAATCCCCGGCCTACCATTCCGTTCGATCTGATCTGCTTGATCGATCTGGTCTGTTGGTTCGGAATCAGATCGTTTGGGTGGTCAGGATTTCGCTGAGCATTTCTCTTACCTGCTGCCCCATCTCGGTGGTGGAGAGGACTTTGAAATCGGTGGTGTTGCCGCGAGCCAGGTCGGCGGTGCGGTAGTTCTCTTCGAGCACGCGACGGACTGCGGTTTCGACGGCAGCTGCTTCCACTTCTAGGTTTGCTGAGTGGCGCAGGATAAGCGCTGCCGTGAGGATGGCTCCGAGGGGATTGGCGAGGCCTTTGCCTGCGATGTCGGGCGCTGAGCCGTGAATCGGTTCGTAGAGGTTGACTTTGCCGCCGATGGTGGCTGAGGGCAGCATGCCGAGTGAGCCGGTGATGACGGCGGACTCGTCGGAGAGGATGTCGCCGAAGAGGTTCTCGGTGAGGACTACGTCGTAGTTGCGCGGGCTGGTCATGATGAGCATGGCCATTGAGTCGACGAGCTGGTGTTCGAGTGTGACGTCGGGGTAGTCCTTGGCGACTTCAGTGACGGTGGCGCGCCAGAGTTGTGAGACTTCGAGGACGTTGGCCTTGTCGACGGAGGTGAGCTTCTTGCTGCGCTTCTGGGCTAGCTCAAAGGCGATGCGGGCTACGCGGACGATTTCGGCCTTGGTGTAGCGCATGGTGTTCCAGGCTTCGCCGGTTTCCTTGTTCCATTCGCGCGGGGAGCCGAAGTAGAGGCCACCGAGGAGCTCGCGGACAAAGAGGATGTCGGCGCCTTCGATGACTTCGGTGCGCAAGGGGCTGTTGGCCGCCAGCTCTTTCACGGCGAAGGCTGGGCGCAGGTTGGCGAAACCGCCGAGTGCGGAGCGGAGCTGGAGCAGACCGGCTTCGGGACGGGTGTTGGGAGGGAGGGCGTTCCACTTGGTGCCGCCTACGGCGCCGAGGAAAACGGCGTCAGAGGCGAGTGCTGCTTCGAGGGTGTCAGCCGGCAGGGGAGTGCCGTCGGTGTCGATGGCGATGCCGCCGATGCGCTTCTCGGTGATGACGAATTCGTGGCCTTCGAGCTCGGCGACGGTCTGGAGGACGGCGACTGCTTCGCGGGTGACTTCGGGGCCGATGCCGTCGCCGGCTACTACTAGGAGATTGAGCTTCATGGGTTCCTTTTTAGAATGCCTCAGGGGCTGAAGCCCCGTTTGAAGTTTGGCCTAATCGGCACGGCTGAAGCCGTGCCCTTTCACAAAACTCAATGCCTACGCTCTGCTCATGGTGTAGTTGCAAACCAAGTCGAGCATTGTTAGTCGACTTCTGCGTAGGAGATGGCGCGGCGGTCGCGAATCTGCTGCGGCAGCAGGCCGATCAGGTCTACGTCGTAGATGTTCTTCTTGCGGTCGGCGAGGGCTACGAAGCGATAGTAGGTCTGCTGCAGTTCTTCGCGACCGATGGTGTAACCGAGCTGTTCGAGACGATTGCGCAGGGCGGCGCGGCCGGAGTGTTTGCCTAGCACGAGCTGCGTGGTTGCGGCGCCGACCGAGGCGGGCGTCATGATCTCGTAGCAGAGCGGGTTGGCGAGCATCCCGTGCTGGTGAATGCCGGACTCGTGTGCGAAGGCGTTGGCACCGACAATTGCCTTGTTCGGCGAAGGGCCGAAGGTGATGAGCTGGCCGAGGGTCTGGCTGGTGGGGTAGAGCATTTCGCGGCGGATGTTGGTGGTGACGCCGTAGCGGTCGGCGCGGACGAAGAGCGCTGCTACGACCTCTTCGAGGGGCGCGTTGCCGGCGCGTTCGCCGATGCCGTTGATGGTGCATTCGACCTGACGGGCTCCGGCTTGCACGGCGGCGAGTGAGTTGGCGACGGCGAGGCCGAGATCATCGTGGCAGTGCGAGGAGAGGATGATGTTCTGCGCGTCGATCTCTGGGATGCATTCGCGGACTTCGCGGAACATCTGTCCGTACTCTTCGGGAGTGGAGTAGCCGACGGTGTCCGGCATGTTGATGGTGGTGGCGCCGGCCTGGATGGCTACGCGGACCATTTCGATGAGGAACTCGCGGTCGGAGCGGGTGGCGTCTTCGGGCGAGAACTCGACGTCGTCGCAGAGGGCGCGTGCTTGGGCGACGGACTCTGCGGCCTGGGTGAGCGCCTGTTCGCGGCTCATCTTGAGCTTGTATTCGAGGTGCAGGTCGCTGGACGCGAGGAAGACGTGAATGCGGGCGCGGTCGGCATGTTCGAGCGAGCGCGCGGCCATGATGATGTCTTCGCTCTTGGCGCGGGCGAGCGAGGTGATGCGCGGCTTGCGGATGGCCTGGGTGATGGTGGCGATGGCGGCGAAGTCGCCTTCAGAGGCCATGGCGAATCCGGCTTCCAAGATGTCCACTCCGAGGTCTTCGAGCGCATGGGCCATGGAGAGCTTTTCCTGGGTGGTCATGCTGCATCCGGGAGACTGTTCGCCGTCGCGGAGGGTGGTGTCGAAAATCAGTACGTTATTGTCCATCGTGATCGGGATCCCTGTGGGCGTACTTCTTTGCCATAAACAGTTTCTCGCATTTGGCCGATATAACGCAAAGTTATAATTATTTGAGATTCGATCATGAATGCTTATGTGGGTTGGAGGCGCGGTAAATGGAATTGAACCAGCTTGAGACGTTTTTGGCGGTGGCAGAGGAGCGAAGTTTTTCGCGGGCGGCGGTGCGGCTGCACCGGACACAGCCGGCGATCAGCCAGGTGATTCGCAAGCTGGAGGATTCGGTTGGAGAAGTGCTGCTGGATCGCGCTGCGCGGGATGGTTCGCTGACGGCTGCAGGGGAACTCTTGCGGGAGTACGCGCTGCGTTTGCTGGCGCTGCGGCGTGAGGCTTCGAGCGCGATGGAGGAGTTGAAGTCGCTTGAGCGCGGACGGCTGCAGCTTGCAGCAAACGAATACACGTGTCTCTATTTGCTGCCGGTGCTGGATGCTTTTCGCAAGCTGCATCCGAAGATCGATGTGACGGTGCACCGGTCGCTGGCGAGCCAGATTCCTGATGAGTTGAATCTGCGCACATTTGAGCTGGGCGTGATTTCTTACAAGCCGGATACGGAGCAGTACCGGTCGGTGGCTGTGTATGCGGACACGCTGGCGTTCATTGTGAACCCGCAGCATGCGCTGGCGAGAGCGCAACGCGTCTCGATCACGGATTTAGGTGACGAGTTGTTTGTTGCGCACAATGTTCCTTCGCCGTTGAGACGGAAAGTTGTTGAAGCATTCGAGCGGCATCGTACGCCGTTGCAGATGCGAATTGAGTTGCCGACGATTGAAGCGATCCGGCGTTTTGTGGCGATGGGGAATGGCGTGGCGCTGGTGCCTCGGCTGACTGTTGCGCGCGAGTTGGAGACGGGAGAACTGGTGGATGTTCCGGTGGATGAGTTGGAGTTTCGCAGGCTGCTGCGGCTGGTGTATCGGCGGAACGGGAAGCTCTCGTATGCGGCGACTGCATTCTTGCAAACGGTGCGCGGGATGGCGACTGAGGTTGGTGCGCCGTTCCACTATCAAGTTGAGCGGGGATAAAGAAGGGAACAGGGAATAGGGAACAGCGTTTTGATGAGCGGGCCTGCAGAGGGGTTGAACAGCTTTGGCTTCATAGCAGTGATGAGGCTATGGAGAGTGTTGCGATTGCTGCTGTTTCTGCGCGCAGAATTCTTGGGCCTAGCGATGCTGGTTGCCAGTTATGCTTTGCGAAAAGCGCTAGCTCTTCAGGTGTCCATCCGCCTTCGGGGCCGATGGCAAATTCAAAATTAGGCAGGTCAGTTGAGGATGCTTCGAGGGCGGTCTCGATGCGCTGGCGGAGTGTGGTGCTGCGTTCGTCTTCGGCGAGCAGGATGTGTTGCGCGTCCGACGGCCGCTGCACATAAGCGGCGAGTGTAACGGGCTCTTCTACAGTTGACAGATCGGCGCGGCGGGACTGTTTGGCTGCCTCCTGCACGATGCGTCGCCAGCGCTCGACTCGTTTCTCTGCGGATTGCGCAAGATGTTTTTCGGTGCGGCGGGCAATGACCGGAACGATGGTAGCGACACCAAGTTCGGTGGCCTTTTCAATGGCCCATTCCATGCGGTCGAACTTGAAGATGGCGAGGATGAGCGTTGCGGGCAGAGCAGGTTCGGACTCGATCTCTTCATGCAGATGGAAGACGACTTCATCGACGGAGACGGATGTGATTTCGGCGCGATAGACGCGGCCGTTTGCAACTACGTCCGCCTGCATGCCAGGCTGTGCGCGAAGGACGCGAGCGAGGTGGTCGGCTTGTGCTCCGATAAGGCTTGCAGTCTTATCAGCGGCGGTATCAGTGCGTGAGTTCGCGATCCAGCGGCGTCGAGTCATGCTCTTCATTATCGACTCTTGATGTACGCAGTAGAAACAGAAAAGGAGACGCCGACGGCGTCTCCTTTTCTGTTGCCTGTTACGTGATGCTTGCCTGTTGTTGCTCGCCTATTCTCCCTGGCGCTTTGTTCCATTGCAGGTCTTGAAGATTCACTGCAATGTGTGAAGGTATAGATTCACCTGGAACGAGTGTCAAGAAAAAAATGCAGCTGTGTCAAATTGTTCTCACGTCGCGGCTCGCGACGCGATCGAAGTTCGCATCATTCACAGTGCAAAGGCTGCATCGATCGTTTGCGTCAAGCTGCTGAATGATGTCGCATTCACTGTAGTTGAAGCCATGCTGGCGTACTCGGCATCCAACTGAGTCTGGTGAGAAGCTAGGACGCCGAGGGTAGTTTATCGAGCAGATGTGTGGCGCGAACGAGTGCGAGTGCGAGGCCGGTGGCGAAGTCATGCCAGGCGTGCGCGACCATGCCGGGCAGCAAGTTTCGGCGTAGCAGTGTGATGCCGCTGAAGAGTGCGCCATAGATGCAGATCGTCGTCATGCCACGCAGGCCTTCGTAGCCATGTGCTGCGCCGAAGATGAGTGCTGAGAAGATGACGCCCGCCACCGCGCTCCGTAGAAGCTGAATTCCCTGCGATTGCATGTAGCCGCGGAAGACCAGTTCCTCGGAGAAGCCGACGATGAGACAGAGCACTCCCCAGGCTGCGATCTCGATACCGTTCTCGGGAGCAAAGGACATGAGCTTGCGGGCCATCTTGATTTGTTGCTGCTGCGGTGATTCGGGCTTTGGTGATTCGGGCGGTGGAGTGGTGCCTTGCGATTTCTGAGCTTCATGCTGCTGATGTTGTTGATTGTGCGCAGCCAGTTCGGTCTTGTATATGTGGTCCTGTGCGATGGTCCAGGTGATGCCCACAGTTGCCAGCACGAACATGGACGCGAGCCAGAAGACTGCCGAGATGCCGATCTCCATGGTGATGTTGTTGAGGCCGCGCGGCAGGGCACCCAGCAGCGAACGAAAACTCACTTTGCGCAACCGAAGGCCAATCGCAACCCAGCCTACGAGGGCCAGTTCAAAGACGCCGCTCACGGCATAGTGGAGTACGCGCGATCCCTTCATGGCGGAGATGGGCTCGGAGCCGGCATCGGGGCGCAGACCTCCCCAGAGTGAGTAGCCGAGGATGCCGATGACGAGGAGGACTGTATGCCAGATGGGGGCGATGCCGCGCCGGGGCGGAGCCTGTATCTCGTGTTGCTGCAGCTCCGCTGGCGTCGCAACCTCGACATTGATTCGTTCAACCGGCAGGCTCTCGATTTGCGGTGGTTCCGGTGGTACGGTGGCTGGGATGAATTCGTCAGCGGGCATGAACGTAGCTTACTGGAACGGCCTGGTTTTCTCGAAAGGCAGCCTCAGCACTCGATGATGTTGAGGGCAAGTCCGGCGAGTGAGGTTTCCTTGTACCGGGATTGCATGTCGAGGCCGGTGAGGTACATGGTCTGGATGACCTGGTCCAGCGAGACTTTATGTTCTTCGAGGTCCTGCATGGCAATGCGAGTTGCGTGAATGGCCTTGACTGCTCCCATGGCGTTGCGCTCGATGCAGGGAATCTGGACGAGGCCACCGATGGGATCGCAGGTCATGCCGAGGTTGTGCTCCATTGCGATTTCGGCGGCGTGCTCAATCTGTCCCGATGTTCCGCTGAGTGCGGCAGCGAGACCGCCAGCGGCCATCGAACAGGCGACGCCCACTTCTCCCTGACAGCCGACTTCGGCGCCTGAAATTGAAGCGTTCTCCTTGTAGAGGATGCCGATGGCGGCCGAGGTGAGGAAGAAGCGCAACATGCCTTCTTCGCTGGCGCCGGGAATGAAGTTTTGGTAGTAGCTGGCTACGGCGGGGATGACACCGGCCGCTCCATTCGTAGGAGCAGTGACGACGCGGCCACCGGCGGCGTTCTCTTCGTTCACAGCCATGGCGTAGACAGTGACCCAGTCGAGCGGCGCCAGTGGATCGGACGGGGCCTGCTGTTGCTGACGGTCGCGCAGGCGTGCGGCGAGACGATGTGCGCGACGGCGTACGTTGAGGCCACCCGGCAAAATGCCCTCAGTCGCAATGCCGCGGGCTACGCAGGATTGCATGGTCTGCCAGATCGACAGGATGCGTTCGCGGATCTGGATACGGATGGATTCGTCGCTGGCTGTTGTGTCTATTGCACGCAGGCGGGAACATTCGTTGTCCATCAGGATCTGCGCGATGCTCAGGGAATGCTTATGGGAGAGCTCCAGTAATTCGGCCGCGCTATGGAAAGGGTAGGGAAGCGACGTTGCACCTGAGTTCGATGCTGCAACGGTGGAGCCGTCTTCGGTGATGAAGCCTCCGCCGATGGAGAAATATGTGCGGGTGTCGACGATGGCTCCGGAGCTGTCGTATGCGGTGATGCGAAGACCATTGGGATGCTGCTGGACTGCGCCGGGAGGATACATCTGATCGCGATGGAAGAGAAGGTCAGTTGCTTCTTCAAAAGCTATGGCATGGTGGCCACCGAGCAGGAGGCTTTGTGTCTTGCGAATATGCAATACGACGTTTTCGATCGCTTCCGGGTCGACAGTGGCGGGTTCGTGGCCGCTCAAGCCAAGGAGAACGGCGCGATCCGTAGCGTGGCCGATGCCGGTGAGGGCAAGCGATCCGTACAACTCGGCCTGAATGCGCGACACGCGGGTTAACGTGCCCTTCGCAGTGAGTTCCTGCACGAAGCGAAATGCGGCGCGCATGGGGCCCATCGTATGAGAGCTGGAGGGTCCGACGCCGATTTTATATAGATCGAAGAGACTGGTCATGTCTAGTCGATTGTAGCGGTTTAGTCGACTAGCTGGTCGAGATCTCGTTCCTGCAGGCGGGCGCGTTTGCGGCGCTTCTCGATGTACATGGCTGCGTCTGCCTGATGGATCATGTCGTCCAGTGTATGCAGGGCGTGCGGGTCGCAGCGGATGACGCCGATGCTCATGGAGAGCGGGGGCTGATCGGGGAAGCAGAGGTTGTGGTGCGCGGTGTTCTGGCGCAGGCGCTCTTCTATCTCGATGGCCGGAGTGGCTGTCCCGGTGGCGAAGATGACAAATTCGTCTCCGCCGATGCGGCCGATGATGTCCGACTCGCGAAAACTTTCGCGCAGTACCTTGGCGCCAGCCTTGATCAGCCGGTCGCCCGTGTCATGGCCATGGAGGTCATTCACGCGCTTGAGACCATCCAGGTCTATATAGATAAGCCAGCCCTGGGTATGCACGCGAGTCACCAGCTTGAGCATCTGTTCGGCGCGCAGGAGAAAGCCGCGGCGATTGTTGAGGCCGGTCAACTCGTCGGTCACGGAGAGGCGCATGACCTTGGCTTCCATACGTTTGCGAAGTTGCGCTTCTGTGCGGAGTTCTTCGTTGGTGGCTTCGAGTTCCTGGGTCCGCTGTAGCACCCGAGACTCGAGCTCCTGGTGCACGCGGATGTTTTCCATGGCTACGGCGGTTGAATCTGCGAGCGCCTGCAGCAATTTCAATTGCTCGGCGGTCGGGGTGTGTTCCCGCGCCCAGTAGTTGCCGATGGCGCCGACGGGTTCATGGGTGCGAATGGGTACCATGGCGAGGCTGCGCACGAAGGTTGGCCGGTAGGATTCGACGGGGATGCGGTCATCTTCAAAGACGTTCGGGATGCAGACGGGCCTGCGATGAGACATGACCCAGCCGCTCACGCAGATGTTCATGGGGAACCGCTGTCCCTTCCACAGGGGACCGATGGCGTCTTCTTCCGCGTAGAAGCAGCGGTCGCCTTCCCGCAGGACGAAGGTGGCGCCGTCGGCACCGGTGAGCTGGCGCGCGGCGACGCGGACGATGGTCATGACCGCATCCAGATCGCGGGCGAGCGAGAGTCGCTGAACAACTTCGACCAGATAGTCGACGGCCTGATTTGGGGAAAGAGCTGGAACCGGCAAGGAGCCGCGTTGCTCCACCGCAGGAGACGATACCTCGGGAGCGGAGGGGTCCAAACCGGATTGTCCATAATTTTCCCGGATCATAACGTTACTTTGGTGTGTTACTAAGAGTAAAGTACCATGAGCGCTGGCAGTGAAGACAGATTTCTTATCGCGCCTGCATCCGATTGTAGGAATCGGCGCATATCGGGCGAATTCGACTTCTTTCGATATCCCTTGCCACCAGGCGCCAGTTCGTAGACAGATGGGGAACAACGCGAAAAACCGATATATTCATCCCACTATACGGATTACTGAAGTACCATGTAGGTAATCGTTAGTGCCTTAGCCCACCTCGCACATGAATCGACTCTTCCGACGCTTCAATTTCGTCTCCGGTCCAAACTCGGCGGTTGCGCTGCTGATCCTGGCTGCCATCGGCGCGCTGTTCTCGATCGTACTGGCGGGAGCGTGGGTCTACAGCAACACGGAAAAGTTGATCACTTCTGCGGAGCGAATTCAGCACACCGAAGAGGTGATTGCAGCGCTCCAGCGGGTTTCACTGCTTCAGGAACGGATGGATTATCGGACCCGCTTGTATGTGTTGACGGGAAACGAGGAGCAGCTGACTCGCGCCCGGGCCAGCGCCAATCAATTGGATACGACCGTTGTCCGGCTCAGGCTGCTGGTGGCGGACAATCCAAACCAGACGGCAAACTTGCACAGTCTGAACGCATGCACGGCGGATTTGACCTCGGCGGTGAATGCCTTTACCGCTAAGGCGGTAATCCCGGATGCGGCGGTGCAACGCTGTCAGCAGACCATCGGGCTGATGACCGATCAGGAGCAGTGGTTGCTGAAGGACCGCACGAAGGGGTCAGAGCGCAGTTCGTTCGCGTCGATCGCGACTGAGGTGTTCTTTGTCATTCTTGCTCTTCTGGGAATGCTGGTGCTATTTGGCTTCCTGTTGCGGGATGCACTGATGCGCCAGCGGGTAGCTCGGCAGACCGCGCAGAGCAATGAAAGGCTGGCGCTAACGGTGAATTCCCTGGAGGACCGGGCGTCTGAGTCCGCTCTGTTGACCTCGGCGCGCGACGAGTTGCAGCTATGCGTCGATGTGGCCCAGGTCTATGAGTCGGCAGCAAAGAGCCTGTCGCGACTGTTGACCGGCACATCCGGTTCGCTCTGCATCATCAACAACTCCCGGCAATTGGTGGAGACCGTCGCGCAGTGGAGCAGCGGCGAAGACGATACCGTTGTGGATGATTTCCACACGCCTGATTCGTGCTGTGGCCTGCGCTCCGGGCAACCGCGCTGGCGGGAGCCGGACGCTTCTGAGATCCATTGCACACACTTCACCGGTTTACCGCCGGAGCGTTACTTGTGCCTGCCGATCGTCGCTCACGGCAATACGCTCGGTGTTTTGAATGTGCGTTGCGCTACCGAGGGCAGGGTTCGCTGGGTAAAGGAGCATATGGACGGTCTGCGCCAACTGGTGCAATTGACCGGCATGGCGGCTGCAACACTGAACCTGCGTACCAAACTTGAGAACCAGTCGATCCGCGATCCGCTGACCGGACTGTTCAACCGGCACTTCATGCAGATTTCGCTGGAGCGAGAACTGGCGCGGGCGGCGCGGCGGAAGCAGATTCTGGCGGTCTTCATGCTGGATCTGGATCACTTCAAGCGCTTCAACGATACACATGGCCACGCTGCCGGAGACTCGGTGCTGAAGGCGATTGCCGAAATATTCAAAACAAGTATTCGGACCGAGGATATCGCATGCCGATATGGCGGGGAAGAATTCACGATCATTCTGCCAGACGTGACGGCTTCTGTGGCAGCCGATCGCGCGGAGAGTATTCGCCGGGCGGTGGAAAATCTTCGCCTGCCGCTGGATAAAGATGTGTACGGAGAATTTACCGTATCGGTCGGCATTGCCCTGTTCCCGAACGACGGCGGCGCGTCTGACCTGCTGCTGCGCCGCGCGGATCAGGCGCTCTACCGCGCTAAGCGGCAAGGGCGCAATCGGGTCTGCGCTTTCGAAGCCAGCTTGTCGGTCATGTAACTGCGCAGGTAACTCCTTGCGGAGGGAAGCGCCAACGGTGTTACACTCGCTGACACCTTTCCATGTTAGCTAAAGTGCTGAGCGCAGCTGTATACGGCATCGACGCCAATCTCATTGACGTCGAGGTAGACCTGAGCGGAACCGTGTCTGACGAGGACAAGTTTCATACCGTCGGGCTGCCGGATGCGGCGGTGCGGGAGAGCCGCGACCGCGTGCGTGCAGCGATGAAGAACTCCGGCTATCTGATTCCTCCGACACACATCACGATCAACCTGGCACCAGCGGATATCAAGAAGGAAGGCGCGGGCTTTGACCTCCCGATTGCCATCGGGATTCTGAGCGCTTATGGGGCTTTGCACGGAGTGCAAAGTGGTGCTGCGGACCTGAGCCGCTTTCTGCTGGTCGGGGAACTGGGCCTCGACGGCAGTCTGCGTCCCGTGCCTGGCATCCTGTCGATCGCCGTGCTGGCGCGGGCTCGCGGGATCGCCAACCTTATTCTTCCGGCGGTCAACGCGGCTGAGGCTGCCGTTGTGGAGGGAGTGAACGTCTTCCCGGTGGCTTCGCTCAGCGAGGTCATTGAGCTGCTGAACTCAACCGTGATGGGCCAGGTGCAGCGGCCGCCGTTTCGCGTGGCGACGGACGAGTTGCTGAACGAATTGATTCACTATCCATCGGACTTTTCGGATGTGCGTGGGCAGCAGACGGCCAAGCGCGCGCTGGAAGTGGCAGCAGCAGGTGGGCATAACATTCTGATGATTGGGCCGCCGGGGTCTGGCAAGACGATGCTGGCCAAGCGGCTTCCGTCCATTCTTGCGCCGTTGACCTTCGAGGAAGCGTTAGAGACGACCAAGATTCATTCAGTTGCCGGAGTGCTGGATGCAGCGCAGGGGCTCGTTGCGCAGCGGCCGTTCCGGGCTCCGCATCATACGATTTCGGATGCCGGGCTGATTGGCGGCGGAGTGATTCCGCGGCCGGGCGAGGTCTCGCTGGCGCATAATGGGCTGCTGTTTCTGGATGAGTTGCCGGAGTTTCCACGCAACGTGCTGGAGGTGATGCGTCAGCCGCTCGAGGATCATACGGTGACGATTGCGCGGGCTTCGATGTCGCTGACGTTTCCGGCGCGGTTCATGCTGGCGGCGGCGATGAATCCTTGTCCTTGCGGCTATTTCAACGACAAGTCGCGGGAATGCCAGTGCACCCCGCCGATGATTCAGCGTTATGTGGCCAAAGTTTCGGGGCCTTTGCTGGACCGAATCGATATTCATATCGAGGTGCCAGCTGTGCAATACAAGGAACTTCGCGGCGGCGCGGCGGCTGAAGGCTCGGCACAGATCCGGGATCGCGTGATGCAGGCGCGAGAGCGCCAGCGAGTACGCTTTGAGCAGGCCGGTGAGCGTATCTACGCCAATGCGCAGATGGCGACGCGGCAGATTCGCGCTTACTGCGAGCTTGGCGCGGACGCCGAGCGGCTCCTGGAAAGGGCGATGCAGCAGCAGGGATTGAGCGCCCGGGCGCATGATCGCATTCTGAAGGTGGCGCGGACCATTGCCGATCTGGAAGGGTCACAGGGGTTGACGGTAGGCCATCTGGCCGAGGCGATCCAATACCGGACGCTGGACCGGAGCTACTGGGCTTGACTTCGATTCAAAAGGTTGTATCGCGCAGCATTCAACTTTTGGGGGACAGGGTAATAGGTAATGGGTTGTATGGAGGTTGCCGGTAACTCAATGTTAGTGTTTTGTCAGTTCGATCAGATTACTTCTGTAAGTTGAAGCGATTGAGATCCTGCCCGATGAGCTTACAGCACCCTCATTTTGAGGTTTGCGCGAGATCTTCAGCGAGCGGTAGGACGGAGAAAAATGACAATTCTTGAATCGAACGCCGATGCTCTCCTTGTTGCTATCCCCATGGTGGGGTTGCTCTTTGCAGGGTTCTTTCGCTTGGATGAACTGTTTGGAAAGCCGAAGAAGCAGGCTGAGCAGCGCCGACAGATCGGGGGGCTGGATGCAAAGGGGCGTCCTGCCTGCATCGATCCGGATGGCCGGCCTGTCCACGCTCGCCGCAAGAATGCATTATAAAAAGCATTCGAAGTTATCTCATTACTAAAGTCCCTTCATCCTTCTAAGACTTCCTTCCGATAAGCATCCCAAGTGCGACGGGCCAATTCCTCGCTTCGACGCGCACTGTGAAGGGATGTTCCGGGTATGTCGATTCTGGTTGAAAGCCGGGATGCGCTGGTGGTGGCGCTTCCCATGGTCGCGATGATGTTTGTCCGGCTTTTTTCGGTGGATGCGATGCTGAGCCGGCGGGCAGAGCGGTTGCCGCCTGGACGATTGCTATCCTTCTGGAGTGCGGACGGAAGCCCCGAGTGCATTGAACCGGACGGTACGCTGTATTGCGCACGGACGCGGACGCAGTTGAAGCCCACGCAACTGGAGCCGGACACCCATCACCGGCTGCGATGGCAGGTTGCAGTCGTTTCCGACGAGGATGCTGACTGAGCATCGTCCGCGTGGTTTGCGCGAGTTTCCCATTCAGGGCTGCCCCGCGTTATTTGGGGAATTTAGGTGAAACGTGTTATAAAAAAGGGTTGACCTGCACCGATCTTGGGTATAGATTCGTTATTGCTATCCAACAAGGCCGATTAGCGCAAGCAGTGAAGACAGGCTGGTTGCGCCCGGTGTCGCCTCAATCCCGCATCCATATGCTTTTTTGCGGATCACCAGTAACGTGGTGGTGTGTCAGAAATTCGGTGGAATGTGGACTGGATTGAGCAGATTGACCCAATTCGTTGGGAGTACGGTGTAACCGATCACGAGCTTCAGGGTTTGTCTGCTCTGGATCTCAACCGGGAAATGGCTGTAAGTTTTTAGAACTCCTGCCTCTCTTCCTGCGTCTAATAGTTGGCAGCACACAAAATAGGACCGTGCCGATCAACGGCCGTCCTCTGCACCGGGAAGACCGGGCAGTGATTACCACAAAGGAGAACGATGCATATGCGCTCGGAACTGATTTTTGGGGCACTTACTCATGTGTCCAACCGCTACCAGTTGTGCCAACTGGCGAGCAAGGCAACCCGGAAGCTGCACAAGCCCAACAGCCGCCTGCAGGACACGACCAACGAAGTTCTTTATCGATTTCGCAACGCCAACCCTGGAATGTCGGCCCCCATCGTAGAGCCTGAGATCCAGACGGTACCTTCGGTAGAGCAGCGCCGCGCAGCCTAAGCGCGCGGCCTGCACCACCCCGCTTTCCCCCACCCCGCAATACCTCTCCGGTGCACCAACCCACTTCACTCCATCCCCCTCGTCTATCCGCCTGGCCTCCAGGTGACTTAGAAGGCATTTGCAGGAATCCATGACCATTGCTGAATTAAAAGAAAAAAACATCACTGAATTGAGCCGCATTGCGCGGACTCTCGATATTCAAGGCGCGAGCGGCTTGCGCAAACAGGACCTGATTTTCAAGATTCTTCAGGCGCAGAGCGAAAAAGAAGGCCACATCTTCGCTGAGGGAGTGCTTGAGATCCTGCCCGACGGTTATGGCTTCCTTCGTTCCCCGGACTACAACTACCTGCCCGGTCCGGACGACATCTACGTTTCGCCTTCGCAGATTCGCAAGTTCGATCTCAAGACGGGCGACACCATCAGCGGCAACGTTCGTCCGCCGCATGAGGGCGAGAAGTATTTTGCGCTGGTCAAGATCGAGGCGATCAACTTTGAGTCTCCGGAAGAGACGCGCAACAAGATCCTCTTTGACAACCTGACGCCGCTCTATCCGCAGGAACGTATCAAGATGGAGACGGTGCGCGAGCAGACCAGCGGTCGCGTCATGGATCTGTTGACCCCTGTGGGCAAGGGGCAGCGCGGCCTGATCGTCGCTCCTCCCCGCACCGGTAAGACGATGCTGCTGCAATCGATCGCCAATTCGGTGACGACGAATCATCCTGAAGTGGTCCTGATCGTTCTGCTCATCGATGAGCGTCCGGAAGAAGTGACGGACATGCAGCGTTCGGTGAAGGGCGAAGTGATCAGCTCGACCTTCGACGAGCCTGCTGCACGCCACGTTCAGGTTGCCGAAATGGTGATCGAGAAGGCCAAGCGCCTGGTGGAACACAAGCGCGACGTTGTCATCCTGCTGGATTCGATCACCCGTCTTGCACGTGCTTACAATACGATCGTTCCTCCCTCGGGCAAAGTGCTCTCGGGTGGTGTGGATTCGAATGCGCTGCAGCGGCCGAAGCGGTTCTTTGGTGCGGCTCGCAACATCGAAGAAGGCGGTTCGCTCACCATCATTGCCACGGCGCTCGTCGATACCGGCTCACGCATGGACGAAGTCATCTTCGAAGAGTTCAAGGGTACTGGCAACATGGAAGTGATCCTCGACCGCAAGCTGGTCGATAAGCGCGTCTTCCCGGCCATTGACATCCAGCGCTCCGGCACCCGTAAGGAAGAGCTGCTCATCCCCAAGGAAGACCTGCAGCGCATCTGGGTGCTCCGCAAGGTGCTCAACCCGTTGTCGCCGGTCGAAGCCATGGAACTGCTTGTCAGCCGCCTGGAGAAGGTGCGCAACAACGCAGAGTTCCTGGTCAACATGAATCATCTGTAGGAATGGAACAGCGCGAAGGGAATCTGCGGGCGGCGACTTGCTGCAGAGTTGGCGGATTGCCTTCGCGCTGTTAAACTAGACAAGTCATCTCCAATGTGGGGCTGTAGCTCAGCTGGGAGAGCGCCTCGTTCGCAACGAGGAGGCCAGCGGTTCGATCCCGCTCAGCTCCACCAATTAAATCAATAACTTAGATCCGAAATCTGGGTCCATTAAGGGACTGGGAATCGATCTGGGTCCAATAAGGGTCCATCAAGGATTTCTAGGCGACCTTATCCCCTTTTAACACCAAGGACGCTATTTTTTCCCCGGCGTTTCTCTTCTCATCTCCCACCGTCTGTGCATAGGTCGCCAACGTCATGTCTGGCGTCGAGTGCCGCATCAGTTCCATGCTCACTCGAAGGCTAATGCCGGTTGATAAGAGCAGGGAGGCGTACGAGCGGCGGAGCGTATGCCAACCCAGTTTGGGCTTAGTGATCCCTGCGCGTTCGATTGCAGGAACGACGTGCCTGCGCCAGAGCGTTCCGGGCCACAGCGGTTGCTTGCCAAAAGATACGTCGGACGCGAACACCCAGTCGCCTGGTGAGGCGTAGGACGACTTATCCTTCCATGCCTTGAGGGCATCCACTGCTTGCGGCGGAATGGGCAAAGGGCGCCGGGAGGACTCCGTCTTCGGAGGCCCCTCAACGCCATCGACGTAAGACCGTCGAACGTGCAGGATTGCACGGTCCAGGTTTACGTCTGCCCACTTGAGACCGAAAATCTCACCTCGGCGCATTCCCATAATTGCAGCAATAAGGAATGCAGTTCGGACAGGCTCGATTCCAGTGAGCTCGCGAAGGACGAGTGTGATTTCGTCGGGCTCAAGAATCTCGGGCTCTTCGGCCCGTTTTCTTGGTTGCCGAACACTCGCGATGGGATTCGTAGGGTAGAACTCGTGGCGTATGGCGTGGCGGAATGCCGCGCCAAACACCTCACGTATTTTGGCTTTAGACCCATTTGCCAAGGGCAAGGTTTTGAGCCAATCTTCAACCGCCACTGCTTTCACTGCACGCAGTGGAAGAGCTTCCCACTTTGGCAATACGTAGTTCTTGAAGATATATCGATACGCTTTACGGGGCTTCTCTGCCTTGCCAGAGTCGTCACCAAGCTCTCGCTCAGCGTAGTGAGTGACAAGCTCAGCGACACTCATATTACAATCGACAGCTTCTTGCTTTGGTTCGTTAAGAAGTCGCCTTTGTTCTTCTGCCTTCTTTTGAGCCTGTGTCTTGTTGAGTTCTTTCACCGTTCCGAGAACGACTTTGCGTCTTATCGTCTCGCCATCGATGGCTTCATTACGCCACCGAAAAACCCAAACATCAGGTCCACTTTTTCTTCTCTCGATTTTCAAAGAGCCGCTTTGATAACGTTTGCGCCTGGGCGCGAAGATGGGTGCTTTGATTTTGTTCATGTCGTCTAGTCCTTTCGGTTAGGCGGCATGACCGACAGGGACAGGATACAGACCCGAACCGCCAGCAATCCAGTGGTTAATTTCGCTAGGCAGAAAGACGATCTTGCGAGCTGAGAGGCGGTGGTGTGGTATACGTCCTTCCCTTGCCCATCGCAGAATTGTGACGCTGTGTAGCCCAATGATGGGTGCTAACTCTGTTGCCGATAGAGGACGTTCGATTTCCCTTGCGGGGAGTTCTTCCATCTCAACTCCCGCATTGCCTGGGTTGTGAGCGCGGGATTTGTCCACGCCGTCTTGAGCGAGAAGGGACTCAAACCTTTGATAGTCAGTCATGTGCCATCACCTTTGTCACCACGCGCCTTTCCTGCGGCGGGTTGGAATCTTCGGGCCCAGCGGGCTATTGTCATCGGTGTCGAACATTTTGAGGGTGTTGCCGAACGTCGAGGTATGTCCAATACTTTCTATTTATCGGGGGACTGATAAATCGGATTTATCAGCACTGTACCGAGTTCCTAACTATAGAAATCTCAGTTCTCAACATTAGGGGACGACAGCCCTTCGAAGTAAGTTTGGCCACTTTTGCTGCTCTTTATTGATTTCGGCCATAATCACTGGCAAGATTTCCACAGGTCGAGTTGCTGCTCCGCTCGATATGCATGACACATCGCTCTTGCTGGTATGCGCTGGAGGGCTATGTACGACTGGGCCGAATTTCGCCATTTTCGATATCTGCTCTCGATTCTTGAGCAACAGGGATTTCGCGCGGCCGCGGAAAAGCTCCACACTGCCCAACCGAATCTCAGTATTCAAGCCAAGCAATTTCAAGAAGCCGCATCTGTCCAACTGTACGAGAAGTTAAAAGACGGGCGCATCAAGCCAACCCGAACTGGGGAGGCCTTCAAACTCATTGCCAAGGGCCTTCTGGACGCCCGAGAAGAAGCGATGGAGGCATTAGTTGCAATCGAACATGACGATCTAATCGTCGTGCGTTTCGGATGTTCTCCGCTTGCCGATCCGGCCCTCTTTAGTGAGCTCTGCCAAATCCACAAAGATCTGCTTCCGAGTTGTTCGATTCAGCCGGAACGTCAAGATACAACCCAGCTGATCGACGAAGTTGTGTCTGGCTCGATCGACGCTGCAATTGTCACTCGCCCAGTGGATAACTCAGATTTGAAAATAGAAGATCTGTGTCACGATCGGTTAGTCATGTGTTTACGGGCAGATCATCCTTTAGCGTCCAAGAATGCGCTTGCGCTCCAGGATATTGCAGACAACTTGAAGATTTTTTACCACCCAGAACGTCACCCTGGAGCGCATCAGAGACTTCTTGAATTGCTCAGAGGTGTCGGTATTCAGATTGGAGCATATTCCCGTGCTTCTCATCCCCTAGAAATGCAATCGCTGGTGAAGGACGGCTACGGCTTCGCCCTGGTTCGAGAAGGAGTATTACTAGACAGCGCATTGACTACACGTCCAATCGTCGGTGTCGATTGGACTGTAGATACAGCCTTGATCTATCGTTCGGATCGTTATCCCAAAACACTTCCTGTCGTGATCCGCCAGCTTAAGAGGAAACTGAGTAAGGCAACGTCGCCGGTCCCAGAAAGACGGGCAAAGAGTCCTTCCATGCGCGAGACGAATGACCCAATCCAACTGGAGCTACTCAGTCAGGATTGACGGCGTGATTAGCCCCGATACGGTGTAGATATCAGCCCCCCGATAAAAACGAAGTATTAGACGAAAAATCTGTTCTGACGAATGATCACGACATACCGCGACTGAGACCAGTCGTTGGAGGTGCCGATGTTCAACAAGAGCAGATTCACTCCTTCCAGAATTCCCCAACGTCCTGTCCTCGTTCTCGTCCAGAAATGGAGAGGGCTCGCTTTCACCTCTCAATTGATACGCGCCGTCCGTATAGCGGGGCCGACGCTTGTCGCGCTCTCCTTTGCGGGAGTAGCTCACGCACAAGGAACGATGGACTTCTCAGGCGCGCAAACGCTTATGGGAAGTTTTAAGACCTTCGCGATTTATGCGGGTGCCGTTATCTGCTTCGGCGGACTGATTTTCGCCGGAATTCGGATGCTGAGCGGTCGTTTTCAAGATGCGATTCCAGGACTCTTCGGTGCGCTGTTTGGCGCCGGAGTGCTCGGCTGGGGTGCCGGCTGGATTGGACTCTCAAAGGGTCGATGTGCATCCTTATGAAGAGGCGCAGGGCTTCCAACGTTTACTCGACATGCCCGGTTACGATGTGGCCGCGCTTGTCTTGAAGTCGGGAAAGAGCGCGTCCCACATCTATGCTCGTCTGTCTTTGTTGCAACTTATCCCCGACGTGGCCCAGGCATTTGTGGAAGAGCGCATTACCGCCAGCCACGCCAACCTCATTGCTCGTTTGCCACAAGAGCACCAAGCCGATGCTTTTGAGCAGTGCTGGCGAAAGGACTGGAACGACAAAGAGCCGCATCTTCTACCCGCCAAGCACGTTGCCGCATGGATCGAAACTAACCTCTATCTCGCTTTGGCCGACGCTCCATTTGACCGGGAAGACACTACCCTCAATCCGGATGCCGGAGCTTGCGTGAGCTGCCCTCGTCGTAGCGGATACAACACAAGCCTCTTCGCCGATGTACAGGGTGACCAGTGTAAGTTATGTGGAATCTGAGCAACCGCAAGTATTTTCTGCCGGATCGTTGCCGCCGCGCATCCTGACACCCTTCGCACCGCCGTATCTGTTCTTATTTGATCTCCAGAAGGAGGTCTACTTGCCATTTGAGTTCGTTGTCCATCCTATCCGTTGGGACCGTTGCCCGCTGGTTGCGGCGGACCCTCATGCCAGCTCGTGGCTCACGTTGCAGTCGCATCGAGGCCTGGCTCTCAACACACTGGACGCCTACTCACGGGCTTTGGAGCGGTATCTAGCTTTTCTGAAGGTACGTTGCGTCGCATCCATCTCTGCAACCCGTGGCGATTTGGGTCTTTATCTCGCTGCGTTGCACGGTGGCGAGAGCAAGTTGTCCAACGCTACGGTTCAGCAGTTATTAACAGTAGTTCGCCTGTTCCATGCCTATCTGATGGAGGAAGGAGTACGTCCGAACAACCCCGCGGCGCAGACGGGCAGTGGACGTGGCATGGTTGCTCGGCATCATAAGCTTCCCTGGATACCGAACGAAGAGGACTGGCATTCGATTCTTGCTTCAGCACGTCAGGAGTCGATTCGTAACAGGACCATGTTGGCGTTTGCCTATGATGCAGGGCTGCGTCGCGAAGAACTCTGCAGCCTTGAGAGCAGCGACATTGACCCGGCTCGGCGCATGCTCAGGATTCGCGCGGAGAGCACCAAGGGACATCGCGAGCGCGTTCTTCCGTACTCCGCTTCAAGTGGCGAGCTGCTTTTGCGGTATCTCGAACACCGCCGAGCGTTGGGCAAGAAGCGTGGTCCGCTCTTTCTGTCTGAGTCTCGCCGTAACTACGCCAGGCCGATTTCGATATGGAGCTGGTCGAAGATCGTCCTGCAGCTTGCACGCAGGGCTGGCATTGAGCGATTCTCGACGCACACTCTTCGCCACCTCTGTTTGACCGACCTTGCCCGCGCCGGTTGGGACATTCATGAGATCGCCAGTTTCGCCGGCCATCGCAGCGTGCAGACCACATTGCTCTATATCCATCTCAGTGGCCGCGACCTATCTCTGAAGCTCGCGGCAAGCATGGCGCAGATCCATGCCCGTCGCGCACAGATGCTGTCGGAGGTGGGCCAGTGAAGCAGAAGAGAGTACGAAGAGATGGCAAGCCATGGCATAACAACATCGGCCTATGGTACGAGACATTGACGACTGCAGAACGGAAGCAACTCGTCCAGAAGTGCGCGCGAGCGCAGTGGGGACCGGAAAAGGAGAAGCCGAAGAAGGCCGACGACGGCCCGTGGGTTTGGCCGCTTGATCTGGACCGATACGATCGCTCCAGCACGCTAACCGCCGACGAAGAGGACGTGCTGACTCGCTACGCAGAAGCCTATCGCTTCTATCGGTATGGGCGAACGATGGATTTCGGACCGTCGCTCAAGAGACTGGTGCAGCCATTGAACGATGCTCTGGACTACACCGGCATCATCCCCAACCAGCGTAAGTACGTATTGCTGTTTTTTCTTCGAGAGATGGCGGAGCGCAAGCTGTCCTTTTGGGGATGGAGCTCCGAGGAATGGATCGACTCCATAGACCGACGGCAAGCGGGACGTCAGCACATCCTGGCGATTGCCTACCTGATCTGTGGATTCTCCGACCTGCACCGCCTCAAGAGCGACCACCTCGTCTATTCGTGTCTCGCCCGCAAGGTGTTTGGCCGCGAGTACATGAAGACCGTGGCGGAACGTGTGCAGGCGTTGCTCCTGGAGTGGGGATATGCGAAGGCTGGCACACGCAACAACGTCATGCGAACTGCTTTTGAGGCTTTGCTGTTCATCCGCTCGCCCCACCTCGGCCAACTGACGGTCGAACATCTTGAGGCTACCATTGCGCGTCGACCGCGCCGGATCGGAAGCTGGTGTATTGTTGCCTTTTCGCGCGTGTTGGCCAGCATGGGTACGATACCCGAGGCGATGGAGATTAAGCGCCCGGTCTTGGACAAGAAGTCTTCCCCCGCACTTACCACTGGTGTGCCCGCGGAGTGGGTCCGGCTTTGTCGCATCTGGTTTGACCGCTCCGTGGATGCGAAGCGTTCCAGAACAAAGAGCTATTACTTTCTGCTCAACGTCGGGCGGTGGCTCGGTCAGACGCATCCAACAGTCCTGTCACCCGCCGACTGGACCCGCGATCTTGCCGCCGAGTTCATCTCCGTTGTCTGCCAGTGGCATGGCGGCGATTGGTGCAGCGTCGATCCGGTGCATGTCAAGAGCCGCGGTAAGATGCTGGCGCCAGGCACCCGGGCGGATCGCATCTGCTCGCTTCGCATTCTCTTTCGCGATCTACAGGAGTGGGAACTTATTCCGCGTAGGTTCGATCCCATGCGGCATCTGACCGCCCCGAAGAGTCTGACCGCACTGATCGGCCCCAACCCCCGCGTGATCGCCGACGATGTCTGGGCCAAGCTCGTATGGGCCGGTCTAAATCTCGTAGCAGAAGATCTTCCGTATAAAGGTCCCTCGCGGCGTAGTCGGCCGCGTCCGACCAGCTATCCAATTCAGATGTGCGGAGCGCTCGCAGTCATCTGGCTCTTCGCTGGCCTTCGCAACAACGAGATCCTCCGTCTGCGGGTAGGCTGCATACGCTGGCAGCGGGACGATGCCACGGTGCCAGGCACAGGCGAACTCCTTCCCGCCGATGCCGTCTGTTTGCTTGATGTCCCGGTCAACAAAACCGGAAAGTCGTTCACCAAGCCGGTTGACCACCTTGTTGGTGAGGCCATTTCCGCATGGGAGAAGGTGCGTCCCCAAGGCACAAAACTACCGGATTGGAAGACTGGCGAGGTCGTCGCCTTCCTCTTCTTGATTCGGAACACGGCCATAGGCAAGACATACATAAACAGGACCCTCATCCCGCTGCTCTGCAAAAAGGCTGGCGTTCCGCTCGCCGACGTTCGCGGCAACATCACCACGCATCGTGCGCGCTCGACCATCGCTTCACAACTCTTCAACGCGAAAGAGCCCATGACGCTCTTCGAGTTGCAGGAATGGCTTGGCCATGCCAGCCCATCCGCAACCCAGCACTATGCTAAGATCACTCCGCTCAAGTTGGCCAAGTCGTATGCCGACGCCGGCTACTTTGCCCGCAACCTTCGCGCCATCGAAGTCCTGATCGACCAGGACGCGGTTCGCGCTGGCGTGACCTTAAGTGAGCCGTGGAAGTTCTATGATCTCGGACACGGCTACTGCACCTACGATTTCTTTGAACAGTGTCCACATCGCATGGCCTGTGCGAAGTGCGATTTCTACATGCCGAAGGACTCTACCGCCGCTTTGTTGCTGGAAGGCAAAGAACACTTGCTGCGTTTGCTGCAGGAAATCCCGCTCGGTGAGGCAGAACAGGCCGCCGTCGAGGACGGCATTTCCGCCTACGAAAAGCTGCTGCTCAAACTAGCGGATGTACCAACACCTGCTGGCCCGACACGGCGGATCTCTACGGGCCTCGTGCAAATTACAACCGTAAGGCCGACGTTAAATGTCGCGGTCCTACAAGATTGAGAACGTCTCGATAGTAAAGATCTGAAGTAGTATGACGACTCTCCGTGGGACGATTCGGGAAGGGTAGGCGTATCACGTCGAAGAACTGGTCATGGAAATCCACCCTGCATACTCAGAATACGCAAATTACCCTTCATTGAGCTGGCCTCATCAAGATGAGAAGCAGGCTTCCGAGTAAAGTTACGGCGCGTATTGACACCCCTATACAACTAGGCGTATCGTTCATCAGATTGAGCGGTGCAGGTGTATCGAATGGCTAAGAACGATCTGCAGGGCACGATGGATCTACTGGTATTGAAGACTCTTGCGCAGATGAGAGAACTGCATGGGTATGGGATTGTGTTGCATATTCAGCGGGCTTCTGCGGAGCTGCTGCAGGTTGAAGAGGGTTCTCTTTACCCGGCGCTGCATCGAATGGAGCAGAGTGGGTGGATCAGCTCCGAGTGGGCAATGACGGAGACGAATCGCAAGGCGAAGTTCTACAAGCTTACGGCTCAGGGGCGTAAGCAGTTGCTTGCGGCGGAGGAGAGCTTTGAGTACCTAGTGAAGGGAATTCGCGCGATTCAGTCTTATGCATGAGTCGTTTGTGCGTTTTTATTTAAGAGCATGTTGGTTTGAGGTGCTGAATGTCTCTGATGCGCCGTATTCAAAATCTCTTCCGTCGTGACGCCGTCGAGAGTGAGATCAATGCCGAAATCCTCGCGCATCTTGAGCTGCGCATTGAGGATAACGTGACGCGTGGGATGACGCTTGCGGAAGCGCGCCGCGATGCGATGCTGCGGTTTGGCAACACGACTCTTATCAAGGAACGGACGCATCGTTCGGACGCTGCGGTCACGATTGAAAGCGTCTGGGCGGACGCGCGATACGCCGTGCGAAAGTTGCGCAACTCGCCTACTTACAGCATTACGGCGGTATTGACGATTGGACTTGCAATTGGAGCGAACACGGCGGTGTTTACCTTAGTGCATGCGACTCTTCTGCGACAGTTGCCCTTCGATGAGCCGGCCCGCGTATTCGACCTGGATAACTTCTATAGAGATGGGCTAGCGCCCGACATGAGTTCCAAGAATTATGAGAGTGCTTTCAACGCGCAGGCTGCGAGCTTTAAGACGATTGAGGCGGCTTCGATGTACTCCTCAGGCGGTGTCAACTTCAGCTATGAATCTAATGGTTCACAACGGCTGCAAGCCTCGGAGACGAGCGCGCGTTTCTTCGATGTGCTTGGGGTTAAATCTTGGCTTGGCCGTGCGTTTCAGGCGAGCGACGACGTTCCGGGAAACGACGCGGTAGCGGTGATCAGCGACCGACTCTGGCACAGCAAATTCCACGGTGAGACTTCTGCGTTAGGTAAGACGATCACGCTGAATGGGCAGACGTTCAAAGTGATTGGCGTGATGCCGAAGACGATGGATTTTCCCTCTAATACTGATGTCTGGACGCCAACGATATTTGACGAGAATACCTTTTTGCGCGAGGGCGGGGCATACATGACGTGGGTGATTGTACGGATGCGCGATGGCGTGACGCCAGAACAGATGCGCGCAGAATTCACGGCTCGTGCTCAGAATCGCAATGGTAATCAGAAAATGGCGGAAGATCAGATACCAGTGCTTAGTCCTATTGCAGGCAAGCTAACCAAATCTATCCGGAGTTCACTTCTTTTGCTAAGCGGGGCCGTGACGTTGGTGCTGCTGATCGCGTGCGCAAACATCGCTGGACTTACTCTGGTACGCACTGCTCAGCGCAGGGCGGAGTTTGCTTTGAGGGCTGCGTTAGGTGCTGCGCGAGGGCGGTTGGTGCGACAACAGTTGATCGAGTCGGTGACCCTTGCGTTGGCGGGGGCTGCGATTGGAATTCTATTTGCGAAGTTGGCGTTACAGTTGCTTTACGTGTTCAAGCCTGCAGCATTGGAGAACTTTCCGCGGCCAGCGATTGATACCGGAGTACTGATCTTTACAGGCTTGATCGCGGCACTGACGGGCCTTGCGTTCGGCATGATTCCCGCCTGGCAGGCGAGTCATGAAGACCCGGCAACGGCGTTGAAGGCCGGGGTCTGGCGAGTGTCTAAGTCGGGCGCGCGGCTGAGGAAGATTTTGGTTGCCGGGGAAATCGCGACGGCCTTTGTACTGCTCATTGGAGCGGGGCTGATGATGAGAACGATAGTGAATCTGAATCGGGTTCCGCTGGGTTATGAGACGCGCAGTGTTTTGAGCTTTTCGATATCCTTGCATGGCGCGCCATACGCGGTGGAGAAGACAACGCCCGCGTTGGCACAGTTCTATACGAATGCTCTTGGACGCTTAGGTCAATTACCTGGAGTGAAGTCCGCTGCCGCGGTCAGTACGCTTCCGCTGGATACACGGGCTGATATGGAGTTCCCTGTTCAACCGGACGGTACCAAAACTGGGCGGCAAACAGCAGCCCCGCGTATTATCAGCAGCGGATACTTCAGAACGATCGGGACGCCATTGATTGAGGGCCGCGACTTCAATGAGCGTGACACGAAGACGAGTAATGCGGTTGTGATTGTCACCCGTGATCTGGCGGAGAAATTATGGCCGAATCAGAATCCGCTGGGACATACGATTCACTGCGCATTCTTTTGTGAACAGAACCCGACAGTGATCGGGGTGGTTGGCGAGAGTCGACGGTTTGGTCCGCGAAGTGAAGCGTTAGCGCAGTTTTACGTTCCCTACACTCAACGCGATTGGACTTATATGACCTTTGTGCTGAGTAGTGAGGAAAGGGCGAGTATCCTGGCTCCGTTGGTGCGAAGTGTTGTGGCGGCTATTGATCCTTCGCAACCGATCTATGACATGAAGACGATGAAGGAACGGCTGGATGATAACCAGTCGCTGGTGCGGTTTGAGATGTTTGCGCTAGGGTTCTTTGCAATGCTTGCAGGGTGCCTGGCATTCGTTGGACTGTATGGGGTCATTGCTTACACGGTGACTCAGCGAACGCATGAGATCGGATTGCGGATTGCGCTGGGGGCGCAACGTAGGCGCATCCTATTGGCAGTCCTTCGCGAGGGCGAGGTGATGGCTGTGAGTGGAGCTGCAATTGGCTTGATCGCTTCTCAGGTGCTTACGAAGCTGATAACGGCGACTCTTTATGGGGTTACGGCGCATGACCGGGGGACTCTGGCGTTAGCCGTGTTGCTGTTCCTTGGGATTGCGTTCCTGGCGAGTTTCATTCCGGCGCGACGTGCGGCGTCGGTTGATCCTATGGTGGCTTTGCGGGCGGAGTGAACGGCAGTGGCAGAGTAAGGGCGATAGTAGGGTGCTCGTCTCAGGTAGCGATCTTGTCTTGATACGTAAGTGCTGATACCTCCCTATTGGTGGTGGTGTTTGAAATGTCGTGACGGGCGATACGACTATTAGGGTGATTTATGGGGACCTCACGACAACATTCGTGAATGAACTCCGCAATATGATGTTCCGGGCAGATTGTAGTCGGCTCGGAAGTCATTCCGCCAACAGATGATCTCTGGGTGGCGACGAAGGTCATGCGAAACGGGAGTTCCATTAAGTTCCATTTCGTCTCCCCCAGGATGCGCGGCGGCAACGATCCGGCGGAAAATACTTGCCAGTTGCTCAGATTCCACATAATGCCTTGACGGGGCCTGCTACCAAACCAAGGTAGCAACACATATCGACCGTGAGCTTCTAGCGCGGCCTGATCTTGTGCAGATCGAAACGACGTGGCGACCAGCCAAAGAACAGCGTCCCGGAATCCTTACCAAACACTCTTATCGGGAACTCGATGCACCTGACAACCCGGATGCCGAGCCGCCATGCCCCAACGCGAAATCAGCCTTGATCGTCTTCGGACGCAATGCTGGAAAGACCGTCACCGTTTGCACCGAGAACCACTGCTCGGTGCATGATCCCGCTACGGTTGCGCGTCTCGCCAGACAGGAAGCTGAGAACCCGGCTCCGATCATGGAGCCGGCACCCGAGGAGGAGACAGAAGAACAGGCCGAACAGCGTCGAGCGGAGTATGAACAGCGCCGCAAGGAGCATGAAGCCGAACAACAGCGCCAAGAAAAGGAGCTCCAAGTGGAGCAGGAACGACGGCAGCAAGAATATGAGGCCGAGCAGAAGCGCCGGGAAAAGTTGACCAAGACCCGCGCTGTGACTTTCGATCGCATCCTCGACCATGCCCCGGCGACGTTTACCGCTGTGCAGCTTCGCATGTTCTTGCGACTGCTAGTCCAAATCGATCCCTATGACTTCCTTGAACAAGTAGCCAACCACTTTGCCGGAAATAGGGAGAACGTGAAGCAGACAGGAGCGGAAATCGTACTCGCCGCACTCACCAGTACGGCAGACGACAAGCTAACCAGCTTCGCCTTGCGACTGATCTTGACCGATCATATCGATATTCCGCGTGGTGATCAGCCCGATCTACTGGCGGAAGCTGAGGCGGTCTTTGCTCCACTTGCTGTAAAGACATCCAAGAGGAAGACCACGAGCAAAGCCAAAGAAACGCCAGCTCTTGTCCACACTCCGAAGAATAGGGCAGCAGCGAAGAAACAGAAAGCAGCTTAGTCCCGCCGCGAACGACATCGAATCTTGCTCTACGCCCCGGAGACATCCGGGGCTTTCTCTTGGAAAGCGCCGAACCTTAGCGCCGCATCGGGAGAAACCGCTTTGGTTTCTCCCGAACCCTCTTCCCGCCCTCTTGCCGTTTCTGTAGCCGAGAAAATGGAACCTTGCCTCACGCGTGGTCTGGAACTAGACTTTGAGTTGAGCAGCACTGCTGTTCGGCGAGCTTGATGGCGGTTATCCACCATCTTGATCATCCTCGCTGCGCTCGGTCGATGTTCCGTGGCGGCAGTGCAGACGCCTACTTTCATGCGTTATCGCGACATTTTCGGCGAGAAAATTGTTCTTGAGGCACACCGCAATCTTTGGCTCGCGAGTCTGCAAAGAAGCCGCTCCACGAATTCACATACCGCCTGTCCCATGATCTTTTGCTGCGGTTCTGACTGCAAATCGGTCGCCTTCACGGACCGATCAGCGAGCTGAGGACGTCTACGTTCTGCCCTTGCAATCCGAACTGCCTGCCGCGTGACCTCCCGATCCGACCAGGCTCCGGTTCGATCCCATGTGGGTGGGCCAAAAGATCACCTTCTCTCTTATCGTGGAGCGCTAAGCTACGCCAACATCTGGGTCTACGCAATAGCCTGTTTTTCAGAACTTCAGGGACGGCAGCCGCGATCGTGGCATCCTGGGATTGCTTGCCACCACTGGATACGAGGATGATCTTGCCGCCTTCCACTTTCGTGATGAGCTCCCCCTTCCAGCCAAACTCCCCGGTCATGCGTGCCTTGCTGGAGGTTCCGCTGTATTCGATGTCATTCGCTGCCTCCGTTACTTTCGCATAGGTAATCCGAGCAGACTATTGCCAGTTTCTTCATTAGAAGACTGAGTGAAGTGGCCCACCACCGAAACTTTTGATAGCCAACTCTAGCTCTTCACAACCTCTACGTACAAAGCGCTCTGGTCGACGCTGGCAATGCCTATCCAGATAATTCAATCGTTTATGTCAAGAAGGGTCGGGTAAATGGACCGGCGAGCGAGAGGGCACGGTCGAGTCAACTGGCAGCAAAGGGAAGTTCTAATTGCGATCCATTGATATTCGTGCGCTCAAAAGATGCAAGCAGGCGAAACTTAGGCATCGAGTTTCACTGACTTGTACTCGAGAAACCGTGATGCAACGGAGCCTTGGTCAGTAGACGGATCAACGTTCCAACTCGCCAGGGATGATGCTGTCCTGCAAGGTGAACTGCGCGCCGACGCTGCCGACAAGCAAAGCTTTGCGATCAAGACCTATACGTTGCCGTAGGTGGTAGACGGCTTCGATTCCGGTGCAGTGCGCTCCCAGGATGTTCTCGACTCGGAAGGATTTTAATTTGTCGGCGGTCCAGTCCAACTGAGAGTCTGTCTGACGGAAGAGATGAAGTCCGCCTACGACACCGAAAACGGCTTGGCCTTCAAACTTGCTCGCTGTCTGAGTGAGGATATTGACGATCCCGGCGTGGCCGCATCCGGTGATTACGACTAGGCCGCGAGAGGTGTTGAGTATGAGCGATAGGTCTTCAGGAATCGTATCTTCAGCGAGGCCTGTGGGCGTCAGGACTTTGCCGAGAGAGCTCCAGTTCTTTTCTGGATACTTGCGGTCGATCGGCCCGCTCAGCCACGCTCCGGGGAAGATCTGCTCCCATGCGGGTACTTCAATGAACTTGCCACCGGTGGCTTCATAGGCGGACCGGGTGGCGATCATGGTGTTTTCTTCGCCATTCTTCGAGGGGCGGCTCCAGAAGATACCCGGCCCTACGTAGACACGAGATAGAGCTTCGGGGTTACGCTTGCTTAGGGCTTGCCGTAAGGTCAGCAGTCCGCTGGTGTGGTCGTCATGGTTGTGGGTGAGAATCACGTCTCTTACCTTGGAGAGGTCGACGCCTAGCGTTTGAGCGTTTCTCAGGACGGTTTCCGGAGCGGCACCGGTATCGACAAGAACCTGGTGACCGTTGGCCTGCACCAGCGCTGAAAATCCCCATTCGCCGATGCCGCCGGGTGTGCTTACAAGCATTGTGGACAGGATCGTAATCTTGAGGTCACTGATCTTCTCGTTAGCCGCATTTGGCTGGGCCACGCACGAGGTTGAGAGAACTCCCATCGCGACAACAAGGCATAATGCGAATCGCGCAAGGCGGAGGCGAACCACAGATAGGCGAAAATGAGGGCGTGTTCGTTTCATCTCAATCACTGTCTCAGGCAGGAAGCGTGTGGGGCAAGCATGAAAGTCCACGACGGTCGGAAGGTTTGAGTTAAGCTACGTTTGCTGCTTGAATCCGCCCAAGACTGGAACCCTGAGCCATGTTGGGTCAGAATCGTTTTCGTATTCTTCATTCCACTCTGCTTGCCGCGCTGTTGTGTAATTTTTGCGTTTCAGCGCAACTCGTTGCTGGGCCCTCTCAACAGGGCCTATCGTCTTACCGGCTTCGTTATGCGGGGGCTGGGGAAGCGCGTGTAAGCCTGCAGATTACGCCTGAGACGCCTCTTCCTGCTCCCGTCAACCTTGTGATCCCGAGATCGTATCCAGGAGGATATTCCTTTGTTCGCTATGACGACTTCGTCGAGGAGGTCCATGCGTTCTCGCCTGAGGGAAATTCCATCGATTGCAAGAAGGATCTGGATGGGCCGCGATGGGCGATTGGAGCAAGAGGTCAAAGCGTGGGACGGATCGAATATCAAGTCAATATTGCAAAGATGGAGGACCAGGTCCGGAATTCAGTGGAGTCGTCGAAGGTCCGTGATGGCTATTTAATGATCCTGGGATATTCGGTGTTTGGCTACATTGAAGGCCTGGAGAAGAACGTTAGCACTCTGGAAGTCATGGGTCCGGCGGACTGGCCCGTACTGAGCACGCTTGATCCAAAGACCAGTATCCAAAAGGGAAGGGCGAAGGCAAACGCGGCCAACTTTGACATGCTCGCAGACTCTCAGGTTGCGATGGGGCCAAGCCTGAAGTTTCGCAGTCTAGCCGGCAAGATTGATCTGATTGTTGCTTCGTATGCTGAGGTCGATGAAGATCTCGATGCAGAAAGCAAGATGGCGCGCGAAGCGCTTGATCGGGTTCAGGAGTATTTCGGCGATACTCCCTTTCGCACGTATACGGCGTTACTGGAGTTTTTGAAGCCTCGAGAAGGCCACAGCTATGGGTTCAGTCAGGAGCACGATAACAGCGGGACGTTTAGCTTTTCCGTCGAAAGCGCTACGAATGCGCGCTCGCCCGAATCACACCGCAACTCCGCGACCTTTAACTATGCCCATCACATGGCACATTGCTGGGTCCCTAAGCGAGTATGGGGCGTCGGCTACAAACCCTACAACTGGGAGCTGACCCCGATCATCGAGACGATCTGGTTCAATGAGGGGTTCGGACGCTATGCCGCGACGCAGGCTTTAGCTTTGGGCATGTCGGAGCAGGAAGCGAAGGCCTTGCGAGAGCGTTCGATGAACAGGAGTCAGGGGATTCTTGACTCCGCGCCAGACTTCATCAAACGAATGCCGTTGCCGCTTTTGTCCGAGGAGGCCTCATTTCTTTACGCCAGTGATTTTCGAACAGGGATGAATGTGTTCGGTCGTGGATTTCTGATAGCTGCGGAGATGGACGAGCGTATTCAATCGCAAACCAAAGGCCAGAAGAGCATGCGTGACGCTTATCGAGCGCTGCTTGCATGGAGTGTCAAAAATCAGCGCGCGTTGCAGGTGGGTGACTTGACGCGACTGGTCCGTGAATCCACGGGCGTTGATGTCGATGCCGTCATGGCCCGGTGGATGAGGCCGTTGTCTCCTTAGATAGGTGATGACCGATTCCCTCCACAGCCGCGCGAGACGGTCACGATAATACGCTTGAGATCGACGTGGTACCGCAGATGTCTCCCATGCTTATATTCCAATCGCTCGGGGAAAACGTGCGAGCTCCTCTGGGGTCGAACCGTTTGGAACGGAGCAGCCTGGAGCGGCGATGTAGTTGGCTCCGGCCTGGGATCTGGCTTCTGTCCACTGCTTCCGCATGTCCGCTACCGATAATTTCTCGTAGTCGATCTCATCGACGCCTCCAGCGATCGTCTGAGAATAGTGCTTGCGGAGCTCGGAGATTGGAATTCCGCTGGTCTTGATGGAATGTTGAATGACGGGTGCGTTGAAGTCTTTGAATTGATCGAGGTATGGCCTCTCAAGATAGTGCAGGTGCAGAACTGTTAACTTCGTATCGGCAAGCGCATGGAAGACGCGTTTGTCGTAGGGCCGGGTATACCGCTCATAATCCTCGACAGTTCCGAATTTGCTTTCGGCATTGAAAATGCTCACGAGCGCGCCTGACGCACCGATGTCCTTGGCATGCCGAATGTGGTTAACAGTTGACTGGGTGATGGCCTCCAACGCGTTATGCCACGCGTCGGGATTTTGTTGCTGAAAATCATGAAGGCTCCTGATCTGTTGGTCCCGAACCTCTTCTGATTTCCCCAGGCTTGCAAATTGCGGCTGCGATTGAAACAGGATCATGGCGGTCATATAAGGACCGTAGATCGTGTCGATAAAGTATGCGCCGCCGTTCAGTCCATCGCGAACCCGCTTGAGCGTTTCCAACTGATCAGGGTACGGCGAATCCAGCAGCTTGAGTTCGTGCCATTTGCCGGTAGTCGATTGGGGATAGTCGAAATCATTCATGACTTTTACGATGTCGGTGTTATAGGTGCGATGGAACTCGAGATGGTCCTGGGGCTCAAGCTGCGCCGTTGGTCTCTTGTAGTGGTGATAAAAGGTGAAGGGCGGACGATCGAGGTCTTGTCCACGCAAAGCCCGGTCAACCCGCTCCTTGTGGCTCAGAGTTGATGAACCCGCTTTCGTGCCAAAGACCGGCCGCGTAAGCGCGACGCCTGCAGTGGCGGTGGCGCCAGACAGAAAAGTACGTCGATTCATGGTTAAGACCTCCGGAAGACTTGCAACGAAGTCATTATGTTTCCATGCCCTATTGGCTGGCTGGCAGATCGATGGAGAAGGTATTAACAGCTGCCCTCCAGGATTTCAGCAATCCGTTCGCATGTGTAGCGCCGATTATCACCAGAGCGATGGAAGGTCGCCGATGCTTCCAAGTTTCAAAGGAACCTCGCTCACGAATGCCTCACCGTGATGGACCCCAATCAGCGAGCCGAAGAACCGGTCACGAGATTCCAATCCGAATAGATAGTCGTTCATTCCAACCGGCAATACTCCAAATCCCTCAGCCGTTTTTGAAAATTGCGAGGAGTGTATCCGAAGCAACTCAAGTTTGCGTTGGTAAATCTCAGAAATGTCGACGACCATGCCAGGTTGCGTGAAGTGATGCAGCAGGTAGTAAAGGTAAGCCGAAGGCTTATGCGGAGGATTTGGGTCACTCGACGTCTTCAGAGTGCAATAGATGGCGGCATTCCGGATGAGGTTTCCAGTCGCTGCATGATCAGGATGCCGGTCAGTCCAGTACGGTGCCAATATCAGCTTTGGACGCCATTTTCGGATTGCACTCGCAATCAGCCTGCGGTTTTCCACGGAGTTAATGATCCCGCAATCAGGCAGACCAAGGTTTTCCCTAAAACGGGCGCCCATCCACATTGCAGCGCCCTCCGCCTCTTTGTTGCGTTCTTCAAGCGTCCCGCGAGATCCCATCTCACCGCGGGTGAGATCCACAATCCCGAAGGAAGTGCCATTCCTCTGTAAATTGAGAAGCGTCCCTCCTGCACCCCATTCGACATCGTCGGGATGCGCACCGAAGAGCAGAATGTCTACCTGGCTGTCATCGCCGCGGAATGGGATTCTTGAGGCCTCGCTCTGTTGGTCGTTTGTCATCTCATCTCGATATTACATTTCTGCTAGATCAGTCCAATGGCACGGCCGGCAACCCCAACGCCAAGCCATAGCAGGAGGGAAACGATAGCGATAACTCGCTGGACAAGGTTTGCGGCTCCGATACCCGCGCGAAGTGCCGCCCTGCGATGGACTGTGAAGTAAAAGAGGGTCGCCGTGGCGAGCAGCGCCATCTTCCAGCGGAAGGCCGGACTGTAGTAACACTTCATTGCCTCTTCCGAGAGCAGGCCGATGCCGGAAGAGATCATGACAATGAGACTAATGATCAGGATACGGCCAAGGTCGCGACTGATTGCAGCGGCCGATTCTCCTCTCAAGGTTAGGCCGAGGAGTTTCAGGTCGAGGAAGAGCACGGAGCCGCCCAAGGCCGCAAGAGCAAGGAGATGGACCATCTCGACCAGAGCAAAAGCCCACTGGCTGGTGTGCATGTAATGGCCAAGCGGCGAATGGGCAAGCGCCTCGAACCAGTGCTGTGGTGAGAGCGAGATGATCTCCTCCTAAGGGCTAGAAATATGCGATGGCGCGACCGGCAGCGATGACGCCACTCCATAACAGAAGTGATGCACATGCGGCCACACGCGCGCGCCAAGGGGATCGATGATCGTGTTCCCACTCGGTTACTCGTCGGTAGATGGTTGTGTGGAAGATGAGTGGGTTGAGACCAACCAACAAGAGCAAGACAAGCTTTACCCGGAAGGCTGGGTTCAGATAGTTTTTGGCGGCCTCGGCCCAGAAGAGGAGGAAGCCGCTACCGAGCATGACGACAAATCCTGCCCATGTAAGCGGAAGCACGGCTCGGGCAAGGCGCGCCACCGAGATTTCGCGCAGGATGATTCCGAGCATGCGGAGGTCGAGGATGGAGATGGTCCCCACCAGCAGCGTGATGAACAAGACATGCACAGACTCGATCACCGAGAACGCATTGTCGGATTCGCGGATCGCGGTGCCGATTTGCGAATCGTAGAGGAGTTGACAAAGATGCTGGAGAAGAGGCTGTTCCATAAGAGATTTGACTTGCGCGAAGGTTTGGCCGAAACAGCCGGTTTCTCCTAGTTTTTCTTGGGTGGAGCGCCGGGAAGATTGCCCTGGTCGGTGCCGTTATCGCCGGGACCTCCGTCGCCGGGGCTTCCCCCATAGACAGAACGGCCATCTGGGAAGGTTACGCGGCGAGCATCGATAAGATTTGAGCCGTCCTTCGCGCGGTATCCATCAACGACGATGGTGTCTCCGAGCTTGAGATCGCCTTTCTTCCAGCCTCGGCGGCTTAGCGCGCCGGGGCCCGCACCCTCGCAACCCCAGTTCGTGACTTTGCCATTGGCATCGACGATATCCACGTAGAAGTACGAGTGTGGGTTGGTCCACTCTACGCGGGTGATCTTGCCCACCAGGCGGGTCGGCTTATTGCCGTCGAACTCGGCGGCGAAGGAATGATGCGCGTGCGCGGGTATCGACGAGAAAGTCGCGGCCAAAGCTAGCGATAGAACGAAAATCTTGACTTTCATACCAAGTCCTTTTCCTTGAGATTTCGAGATGAGACAGGTCGCTCTGCTGGCGCCAGCCTTTGAGCACAAAAAAGAAACCCACTCTCTCTGGAGTGGGCTCTCGATCCTAAACACCTTGATTGCTTATGCAAGTGGGGTTTTGCTTTGTGCAGAACCCAGATGCTCAACAATCGCGTGCGCGGCCAAGCTACCCATTCCAAGGGAGAGACTTGGGCAACAACAGCGCGTGGGCGAAGGGCAGAGCATAATCGAACTCTAGTCAACATGCCAAATGCTGTCAAGCAATCTGCTTGGCGGCTACTTGACGGCGCAGGGAGGATCGTTTAGCTTCCTGATATGCCCAGCATTTTCAAGCCGTGCTGTTTGCGTTGTTGTTGCTCCTATCGCTGAGCAATTGCGCGAACGCCGCCTGAACACGCTTGATGGCCAGCCTTGATGGCCAATCCAGTTACACTCATCCAAATCTTCAGCAAATAAAACAGCTCTTTGGGAGTTGACTGCGCTCTGCACGCGCAGCAAAACCCCTTGATTCTCGACGCAATTGGAAGGAGCTCACCTTGAGCTTGCATGCATTTTCAAGAGCGGCTGGACTGACAGCTGCGCTGACCCTGATTACTACATTTGGTGTGAACGCACAGTCGAAGAAACCCGCTTCGGCTGACGAGACTGGCCGCGCAAATTCTCCATTTTCACGCAACGAAGCCGATCTGCCAAAGGGTCCTGCGCCGCGGCTCGGTCCCCATCCGGATCTCTCCGGATATTGGGTGCCGTCGCATGCGCCCGCGGACAAGCCGGTGGGGAATCTGGGCAAAGACTATCCAAGCTACAAGCTGCCGTTTACGCCGGAGGGGGAGAAGGCTCACACCTACAACGTGGAGCACACGGTAGACCCTGAGGCACTGTGCATCGTTGGCGGGTTGCCACGGCACAATGCCAGTGGCCTTCCGTTCCAACTGTTGCAAGGGCAGGATCATGCAGTCTTTCTTTACTGGTATACGACCTATCGGCTGGTGCCTTTCGACGGACGCAAGCATTCGGATGATCCCGATCCATCCTTCTTCGGAGAAGAACTTGGATCCTGGGACGGAGACACATTTGTCGTAGACTCTATCGGCTTCAAGCAGGAACGAACATGGGCGGATGAGAACGCCGATCCTCACAGCGATGCGCAAACTGTTGTCGAGCGCTGGACACGGCCGGATATTGGACATCTACATGTGGAGATGACTGTCGATGACCCAAAGTTCTATAAGGAGCCCATTCACTATCAGCGCACGTGGTTGCTGGGCAAGCCTGGCGATGAGGTACGGGAGTACTCGTGCTCAGAGGACAATGTTGATGCGCCACATCTTGGCCCCGGCCCGGGACTGATCGGCGCAGACGGGCAGCGCGGCTATGACAAACTGGCGCCGCTGCCGCCCCCTCCGACGAAGGATCATCCTGCGGTGACATCTATTCCGAACTAGGACAGCGAGATGCGGGTGACAGCGGTATTCGCTCGCAGCTGAATAACTCGCAACACGAGATGATGCGACCAGGTTGAGAGAGGCTTTATGAAACATATTTCTGCTCAGACTACGCAACACGCTTCCGCCATTGCAGCTATTCTGCTGGCCGTGGGCAGCGGTCTCTCGCTGCAGGCCCAGGTGAAACAAAAGCTCGCGCCGCCTGGCGGTGTCGACGAGGTGTGCTCCATTGCATTCGATAGGGATGCATTGCGTCCCGCGCGTGTTGAGAACAGTGCTCTTACTTGTCTGACGGAAGCAGCAAAACGTCTTAGTGCGAGTCCCGATCGCAAGCTGGTGCTGGTAGGTGTTAAGGACCCGGCGAAGGATCATGAGCCCAGTGATAACGGCGCCGGTCGCGAGGAAGAGGATGCGACAGGCTTTGATGTGCGCCTGGAGGATCTCTCAGCGTATCGGGCCGTGAATACGAAGTGGTACCTTGTGCGCTATCTCGGCGCTGATCCGAAGCGCATTTTGCCTACGACGGATGAGAGTTACTTCGCACAGTCGGTGACCTTCTATCTTGTGCCTGGCTCTGCTGATTTCAACCACAACTTTCTTGGAACAACCAAGACAAATGAGAAGCCATGTACGGTTACGCCGTGCTATTCGCCGGACGAAGAAACGCTGGCAGCGCAGCACCGGCCTCGTATCGTCGAGGGTGCCGTGGACGGATCGCCCGCGGAGATTGCAGCAGAGAATAGAGAACTCGCTGCTTTGCAGCGTCGCCACACCCCGGTGGGCATGGACGGCGCGGATGGCAAGGTAGCTCTAGCTCCCTTGCCGCCGCGCCCGACTCCAGAGCAACCTGCCACAGCATCGATTATTCCGTAGCATTGTTGGGCTGGTCGTCGCGAAGCCCGACGCAAGGACTTCGGAATCTCCGGAATAGTTACGCTAAGCTCGTGTGAATTTATGCCGTTTCGTCCACTTGTGCTTTTCGTGCGCCCGGCACCTCGCCGGGTGAGCGATCCGGTCTTCAACACCAGGATTGAGACAAAGAATGTATATAAGACTGCTGTTCAGGATCCAACTTGCCCTCGTTAGTGTGGCAATTTCCGTAAGCGCTGCCGCAGCAAAGCCGCCAGGTAAGACGCTTCTCATCGTTGCGCATCCAGACGATGAGTATTACTTTGCTGCAACGGTTTATCGAATGGCTGTGCAGTTGGGCGGGAGTGTGGACGAACTCATCATTACCAACGGAGAGGGAGGTTATCACTATTCGGCGCTGGCGGAACCCTATTATAAGAAGGCACTCACAACAGAAGCCATAGGGCGTAGAGAACTACCTGTGATCCGCAAGAAGGAGGCGATCGCGGCGGGCAAGGTGCTTGGGATACGGAGGCATTTTTTCCTTGGACAAAAGGATGAGCGTTTCACGACCGATGAGGAAGAGGGTCCGAAGCACAGCTGGGATACTGCCTTCGTAAACAGCAAGATTGAGGCGTTGTTGAAGAGACGACATTACCAATATGTATTTACGTTGCTTCCACGCACGACGATGCACGGACATCATCAAGCAGCAACCACGTTGGCAGTCGACGCAGTTCGAACACTGCGAGTAGAGATTCGACCGGTTGTTCTCGGATTCGATACGGATCCCAAACCGTACGCTTCTTCAGTTCGAGAGGGTGACAGCATGCGGTGGGCTGAGACTTATGCTTATGCCTTCGACAGGACAACACCTTTCGGCTATCAAAATTCTCTGTCGTATCAAATCGTTGTGAACTGGATGATCGCGGAACATAAGTCGCAGGGCCTGTTGCAGACCATGGTCAACAAGGATCCGAAAGAATACATGTGGGTAGATGTTGATAGTGCTCAGGACGCCCTGGCTGCCGCAAACCGATTATTTCAAACGCTTTCCACGGACGGTTATCTTGATTCCAAGCCACAGTGACGACCGAGAGGCCAGGAAGGCTCGGCTTTCATCTCAGGCTGTCGTAGCGGAACTGCGCGCATCCTCAATTAAACAGGTGCTCAATAGGGTTGTGATCGGTTTGTACATGCAGCGACGAAGCTATGAGGATGCAGTTCGGGATCTCCAGACGCGATTCATTCTCAGCGTCTTGCTCAAGCACACAGGTCATCTGGGCAAAACGGCAGACGAGCTCGGAATGCACCGCAATACGCTTACGAGGACAATCCGCGAACTTCGAATTGATTGGAAGCGTCTTCGAAGGGCTATACGTTCTCCCTCTCGCTGAAAGATTGTCTTACACCTTCACGACCGATCTCCCGGGCATCTCCAAAGCTTGCATCCATTACAGAATCGCAGCATTGCAAGGACCAGGTTTGCCTGGTTAATGCCAGCGATTCAATTGGTATCATTAGGCCATGAGGAACCTGCCCAGCCTTTGGCGGAACCCTCGATTCCTTCAAGTTATGATCTCAACGACGTGCGGTTTTACGGGTCTGAATTGATTGCCTAAGCAATCGCGGCGTCTTGATTCGTTGACGTGTCTCTTTGGGCTATGCTAGCGTCAACGCATGGCGTTTCCATTGCGACATTGTTGTCGACCCGACCAGCATCTTGCTGGGTGAGCGACGACGTTTTCAAATTGTCCTGAAACGCCCTATCAAAACTCATCCAAAGTTATCTTTCAACCTACATTGGTTGCGAGCTATGAGCTGCCAAATTCGGCGCATGCTCACTCTGGCAGCGATGAAAATTCTGGAGAGTTCTCATGCGTCTTTTCACTTTCGCCAAACAAGTCCTAAGAGGCTTATCGGTAATTGCGGTACTCGCTTGCTTCCAGCCGCATGCTTACGGGTATCAAGCAGCGAACTCTGTCTCGACGACGCCGGTTCACACGGAAACGGAGGAGTGGGTCTACCGCGTACGGTATGGATTCCACGACGAGTGGTTTCAGATATTCCGCAAATATCAGATTGCAATTCTTGAGCGACAGAAGCAGTTGGGCTATGTGCTGGACTACACGGTCTGGGCTCCCGGGCTGCATACCAGCGAGGAATCGCGCTGGGACTATCGCATCGTGATCACGCGGGCATCTCATGATGCTCCTCCCGGTCAGTCTGAGGACGAGGTTGCGAAGCAACTCTTCCCGGATCAAGCAGCATTCCATCACGACGAAAACAGACGGTGGGAGCTCACGACCAATCATTGGGATCTACCCATTCACCAGGTCAACCTGAACAAGGCCGAATAGTCGGAGGAGAGAAGCAATGAGCCAAATTCTGAATGAGGTTCTCAAGGCGAATGAGCGGTATGTGTCGGAGTTTGGAGACAAAGGCAGCCTGGCTTTGCCGCCCGCTCGTCATTTCGCAGTGCTAACGTGCATGGATGCTCGTCTTGATCCAGCGAAGTATGCAGGCCTTGCCGAGGGAGACGCACATGTGATCCGCAACGCTGGTGGTCGGGCGAGTGATGACGCTATTCGTTCGTTGGTTATCAGCTATAAGCTGCTGGGGACCCAGGAGTTCTTCGTCATTCATCATACGGATTGCGGGATGTTGTTTTTCACGAACGAGGTAATTCGTGGTCTGCTGGCAAGTAGCCTTGAGACTGCTGAATTAGGAGCAAATGGCTTTCGCGATATCGGAACTGGGCCAGGATCGCGAGCTGGTGAATTCATTGAGTGGCTGACTATACCGAATGCGGAACAGTCGGTTGTTGATGATGTCTCGCGTATTCGCAACCATCCGCTGGTTCCTGGCAGAATTCCCGTGTATGGATACATCTATGACGTCAAATCCGGACGGCTGACTGAGGTGCCAGCGGCGACCGCAGCAGGTAAAGCGCGCTGAGCGCGAGCCGAGAACCATCTTGGGAAAGAGGCGAGAATGCTGCGTCCTAACTGTTTGATGATCATCTAAGTGACATGCAGTATTCAAGGAGCACACATGCTTAGCGCCGAGGAGATTGGTACGGTAAAGATTGTTCGCTTCCACAAGAACGGTCCCGCTGAAGTCCTGCAGTTTGATGAACTGCCGCTGCCCGAGCCTAATCCAGGCGAGGTTCGCCTGCGTGTTAAAGCTTTAGGTCTGAACCGCGCAGAGGTCATGTTTCGCAACGGACAGTATCTAGAGACGCCTGTCCATCCTGCAAAGAATGGCTATGAAGCCGCCGGCATTATCGAAGCTGTAGGCTCGGGCGTTGATGCCGAGTGGGTCGGGAAGACGGTCAGCACAGTGCCTGGCACATTTAAGCTCAACGATCACGGAGTTTATGGCGAGGTTGCGGTTGTTCCAGTCCATGCGATCGCGGAATACCCAACTACTCTCTCGTATGAGCAAGGGGCATCCATCTGGATGCAGTACCTCACTGCCTACGGTGCGCTTATCTGGCTTGGTCGGGTGGTGAAAGGGGACTTTGTCATAATCACCGCGGCGAGCAGCAGTGTGGGCATCGCTGCTATCGAGACGGTCAAGATCGAGGGTGCTACCAGCATTGCCGTTACCCGCACAGCAGGCAAGAAAGCCGAGCTACTGAAACTTGGCGCGGACCATGTGATTGTTACTGACGAGGAAGACCTGGTGGCTCGTGTCCTTGAGATTACTTCCGGCAAGGGTGCGCGCGTTGTCTTCGACCCAATTGGTGGAAAGATACTGGAATCGTTGGCCGCCGCAACCGCGCCTAAGGGCACCATCTTCGAGTACGGGGCCCTGGCAACTGAGCCTACTCTGTATCCGCTGTTTACTGCGCTTGCTAAATCTCTCACCGTTCGGGCTTACACGCTCTTTGAGGTGGCAACCGATCCGGTCTTTCCGACGGCGAAGCAATACATATTCGACCATCTTGCTTCGGGTGCTTTCAAGCCGCTTATCGATAAGGTGTTTCGTTTCGACCAAATCGTGGAAGCGCATCGCTACATGGAGTCGAACGCTCAGGTTGGAAAGATTGTCGTCGTCTTATGATCGCGCCGCGAGATTCATTTGAGGCTGAAGCGATGAATTGACAGATGGACTCACCCACGGTGGTACGCCTGATACGGGAGTCGCTTAGACGCCAGGCGAAGTCTTAACCAAACTCAACTGTGTTAGGCTGATTCTGTGAACGTTTCTCTCGCCATGAACGGCCAGGTTTGTTGTTGTGCATTGATGTGTCATGCATACAGCACTCTGGCGCGGAGAAACGGTTGATTTAAGGCGACTTAAAAACCGGCATCTCTATTAAACCCACCGCCAGAGTTTTCTCTGGCAGGTGGGTTTTTCGTTTTGGTTACAAAAACGGGCAGGTCGACAGTCGCTGGCAAGGAAATAGCAGAGGAGAAACCATGGCAATTCCCGAGATTCGCGTCGAAGAATTGAAGCGGCGGCTGGATGCAGGTGAGAATCTTTTCCTTCTTGATGTTCGCGATGAATCTGAGTACGAAATCTCGAATATTGGCGGGCGGTTGATTCCGCTTCCTGAATTATCCCGGCGGGTCAACGAACTTGATGCTAGTCAAACCATTGTGGCGCTTTGCAAAATGGGTTCGCGCAGTCTGAAAGCAGCCCAACTTCTGCATAATGCGGGGTTTGAGAAGGTGTGGAATCTTGCTGGGGGAATTCATGCGTGGTCGGATCGGGTTGACCGTAGCGTGCCGAAGTATTGACACTTTGACTTGATCGCTAGGAGAGGCTGATCGCAGAGGAATCGTTGCGAGATTTCCACGGTTACGAATTGCGGAGTCTATGTTAGCGCAACTACACTGTAGCGACTGAATCGAAGGAGATTCCCTGTGCCAGAAGAAGTCGTACGAACCTCATTGCGCGAAGAGGCAGCATTTCAGCTCGCGAATGTTACAAAGACTGCACCCCAGTTTGGAGCGATTACACCTCGCTGGCTGGTTCGGTTACTGGATTGGAAGCCTCTTGAAGCCGGGACGTTCCGGGTGAACAAGGTGGATGAAAGCAAGTCGATTGATTCGATCTGCTCTCATGAGGATGAGTCACCCATCGTTTCTACCTTTGTCGAGTATCTCGACAAGCCACGCGAGTACCGGCTTGCCAGCATCAATGCTGTGCTGAACGTACATACCCGGGTATCGGACCTGCTCAGCAATCCTTATGACCAGGTGCGCGAACAACTGCGGCTGGTGGTTGAGAGCGTCAAGGAAAAGCAGGAGAGCGAACTTATCAACAATGCCGATTATGGCTTGCTGCATAATGTCGCCGACGGGCAAAAGCTGAAGACGCGCAAGGGACCTCCGACGCCGGATGATCTGGATGAGTTGCTGACCAAGGTCTGGAAAGAGCCTTCGTTGTTCCTGGCGCATCCTCGTACGATTGCGGCCTTTGGGAGGGAGTGCACGCGCCGCGGGGTACCGCCTCCGACGGTGACGCTGTTTGGTACGCCCTTTCTTACTTGGCGCGGCATTCCGCTGGTTCCGAGCGACAAGATTGCTATTCGCAGCAAGGACCAGACTTCGAAGATTCTGCTTGTGCGTGTAGGCGAGAAGAAGCAGGGAGTGGTGGGACTCTTCCAGCCTGGGTTGCCGGGGGAACAAAGCCCTGGCTTATCGGTCCGGTTTATGGGTATCGATGCGCGCTCTTTGGCCTCGTACCTAGTGTCACTGTACTGCTCCGCAGCTGTACTGACCGAAGACGCGACCGCGCTGCTTGAGGATGTTCACGTGGGTCACTACCATGAGTACGTCTGAGGGAATGCCGTTCAGGCCGGATGCGCATTCTGGCGCAGGTGACTTAAATCCAGGCCTGGGATCAGGTTTGGCGTCGGGCCCGGCATCAGGCCTTGCACTGGGCCTGGGCTCGGGTGTGCTTAGCCCTGCGGAACTGGCGCGGATGGCGAACGCGATGTTCCAGTCGTTGCCAGATGAGGCGCAACAGCCTGCGATTGCCGGGGGCAAAGCGGTTATGCCGCCTAATTCCGCGTTTACGGGCAATCCTTACACTGCGGTTCCAGGGCCTACGGCACCTCCGGCGCCTGGCCTGCTGTCCGAGGTGAACGAGGCAAAGCCGCAGACTTATGTGTCGGTTCCGGATCGAAGCATTGCTCCGGATGTGCGCGGACCGGCACCAACGGTGCCTCCGCCCTCGGCGCCGTCTGCGTCCAGTACAATCCCGGGCGGGATCCCCGTAGCTCCGACGTATGCTCCGGCATTTGCCTTCCTTGAGGATGCGCGCCCGCTGGAGACTCCGGTAACAGCAGCGCCGCAGATTGCCTCAGAACCGCCTCATAGCACCTCTTACGCTTCTCCTGTGGCCGGCGGCGGCCAGGTTTCGGTTGGCGACGAGAGGGGATTCGCAGCGATTCCTGCGTCTCTGCTTGCGGAGGCTCGTCCGGCAGCTAGTTCAGCGCCATTTGCGGGAGCGTCGCAGCCTCCGACGCCCGCTATTCCTGGAGGCCTCAGCGCGCTGGATGCATCGCCGGTTCCGGTGTATTCTTTTATCGAAGACGCGCGGCCGATCTTTTCTGCTTCTCCGGAGCTTCCAGGTCCTGTTCCCGCGGATGCCTCAACCCGAACTGACTCATCGGCGAGTCCATTTGTCGATCCGTTGGATCGCAATGCTCCGCAGCTTCCGGGTGCGGTCGCGCATCCGCCAAATGGGCGTGGAGCGGGTTCGCCTAATCCGTCTGGTGTTTACGATCAGCCTAGTGGGACACGCCCGCTTGAGCCGGCGTCCTTCGTTCCTGTGCTGGCGCCCTCGGAAGCTCAGGCGGATCCTGGTTATGCCCTGGGGCTCTCATCGATCTCGTTTGATGTTGAAGCGATCCGGCGCGATTTCCCAATTTTGCAGGAGCGTGTCAATGGCCGCCCGTTGATCTGGTTTGATAACGGAGCGACGACGCAGAAGCCACAGTCGGTGATCGATCGAATCAGCTATTTCTACGAGCATGAGAATTCGAACGTCCATCGCGCCGCGCATGAATTAGCGGCACGCGCGACGGATGCCTACGAGTCGGCACGGGAGAAGACAAGGCGCTTTCTCAATGCCAGTTCCACACGCGAGATTATCTTTGTTCGGGGAGCTACTGAAGCGATCAACCTTGTCGCACAAAGTTGGGGACGCCGCAACATTCAGAAGGACGATGAGATTGTTCTTACGTGGATGGAGCATCACGCCAACATCGTACCGTGGCAAATGTTGTGTGCTGAGAAGGGCGCTCGACTGAGGATTGCCCCGGTCGATGATTCAGGGCAGATCCTTCTCGATGAGTATGAGAACCTGTTGAACCCGAAGACGCGGCTGGTGTCGATTACGCAGGTTTCGAATGCTCTTGGGACGATCGTTCCGGTCAAGGAGATGACGGAGGCCGCACATCGCCATGGCGCCTGTGTGCTGGTGGATGGAGCGCAGGCTGTTTCCCATATGCGCGTAGATGTGCAGTCGATCGGCTGCGACTTCTATGTATTCTCTGGGCACAAGGTGTTTGCGCCGACGGGCATTGGTGTGGTGTTTGGTAAGTCTGAGGTGTTGGAGAATATGCCTCCGTGGCAAGGCGGCGGCAACATGATCCAGGATGTGACGTTTGAGAAGACGCTCTATCAAGGGCCGCCGCAGCGATTTGAAGCCGGCACGGGCAACATAGCCGATGCTGTAGGGTTGGGCGCAGCCATCGATTATCTGGATCGCGTGGGCATTGCCGACGTTGCGCGGCATGAGCATGCGTTGCTTGATTATGCGACGGAGGCTTTGCTGCGTATCCCGGGTTTGCACATCGTAGGCACAGCGAAAGAGAAGGCCAGTGTGCTTTCCTTCACAATGAATGGTTTCCGCACGGAAGAGATTGGCGACTATCTCAACCGCAAGGGTATTGCGGTTCGCGGCGGCCATCACTGCGCGCAGCCGATTCTGCGGCGCTTTGGTTTGGAAAGTACGCTCCGCGCTACGTTCGCTCTTTACAACACATTTGAAGAAGTGGATTCGCTTGTTGCAGCGCTGTGGGATTTGCGGCAGGGACGTACTCCCGGTCTGCTTTGATTGAGCTTGATTAACCGCCTATATTCTTTTTTGGGCCGGTGTGAATGTCAGCGAAGCTGGCCTAAATTCTAATTGACAACACTTTGAATCGGTAGTAGCTTCCGATTATGCAATTTACTCCCAGAACGTATTGTTGTTCCTCTGGCATCTCCGCTGGGGTACGGGAAAATTGTATTCAACTAACCAATATGTGATTGCGTTGATACATAAGGTTGTTGATATACCCGCCCAGTGACTCGCCCGGAGCGGGTTTTTTATTTGAGCGCACCTCAAGGCTCGTCGCCTATGGGCGCATTTCAGGGTATCTCCCGCACACGAAAGCAGTCTTCTGGTCACTCCCGATTTCGCTCTGAGGAGTCCACCTCTTCGTGGACTGTTCGCGATCCCAGGCTATGACACAGTTGCTCTTGATGAGCATTCTCCATGCGGATCGATCAGGGGCAGAAGCTCACCTTATGTATTCGAAAGGACGTTATCCAATGAAAATCAATTCACAGAGTGTAAGTCTGGCCTTCATGCTTGCCGCTCTCGGCGCATCCGCGGCTGTCGCCCAATCGAGTAACTCAAAGCTTGCTATAGACGGGCGTTGGGATGCAAGTCTCGTCAACAACGGACCGGCAGTTCCATTCCGGCTGGATATCACGGGGTCAGGCCCGACGCTCAAAGGCACGTTCTACGATGGGTTCAAGCCGTACGAGGGAACGACGAGTGCCTCCTATCAGGATGGTGTACTTACGCTAAAGGCTGAGCACTATCTGACCACGATCAGCGCAACGCTAGAGGACGATCGCCTTACCGGTGACGTGAAGCTACAAGGGCCGAACTTTCATATAAAGTACGGTTTTGAAGCGAAACGCCATGTTGAGACAGCGGCTAAGACTGAGGATGTGCCATCTATTTCTGGCGTATGGGAGCTTCCGCTCGAATCTACAAGCGCGAAAGGTGAGAAGTCCTTCCATCTAATCGTGAAGCAAAATGGTGCCGAAGCGGAGGCTTCTATCCTGCGTATCGACGGGGACACGGGAGCGTACAGCGGCACTTACGAAGATGGCAAGTGGGTACTTAGCCACTTCGACGGTTCGCGACCTGGTGTGATTGAAATTACTGCGAAGAAAGATGGCACGCTTGAAGTTGTTCAACACAATGAGGCGTTGAAAAAGGCGATTGAAGGAGACAGCCCGGATACCAAGACAGCAAATGCCGGGCAATATGGCGGAGCATCGGCGAAAACAGTGACTCAGGTCAGCACTGGAGACAAGCTTGTGGCCTATCGACCGGAGGCGGCGCGTGCCAAGGGGCTGCCAGAGCCGGACGGTTTCGATACGCATACGACGGTTCGCGATGCGAACGAGAAATTTGCCTTCAATTTTCCCGATGCCAATGGAAAGCTGGTATCTAACGAAGATCCCCGCTTCAAAGGTAAAGTGGTCCTCGCGATTGTGACTGGAACCTGGTGCCCGAACTGCCATGATGAAGCTCGCTTTCTCGTGCAACTTGACAAGAAGTATCGGGACAAAGGGTTGGCTATTGTGGCTCTTGATTTTGAAGAGCCAGAAGAACAGAGCACTCTGACTCGGGAACGCGCTTTCATCAAGGAGTACGGCGTCGACTACACCTATTTGATTGCAGGTGCACCGTCGGAGATGTGGGAAAAGGTTCCGCAAGCGGTCAATCTGAATACATGGCCGGCGACCATCTTTGTGGGAAGAGATGGGCTTGTGAAGGGAATCCACTCAGGCTTTGCGTCACAGGCGAGCGGTGAGTTCAACGATCAGTTGAAGGCTGAATTCACAGCTAAGATCGAAAAGCTTCTTGCGGATGGCGCTTCAACTCAAACGGCATCGAACTAGGAACCGTCGAAGCCTCAATAAGGATCATTACGGGTTTGTACAGGAGAGATGCTCGCTGAAGTTTGGCGAGCATCTCTTGTTCTTATCGAAATGTTGCAATGCATGGAATGAAAGTACAGGGACAGACTACGTGACGCATATACCGTTTTACTTCGTTGATGTTTTTGCCGAAGCGCCGTTATCAGGGAATCCACTGGCCGTTGTGCCCCATGCGGAGACGCTCGGCCATGCAACGCTGCTCAAGATTGCGGCGGAGCTCAACCAGGCGGAGACGACATTCATCTTACCTGCCAGTGACAGGTCTGCGCACTTTCGTCTGCGTTCTTTCACTGCAGCAGGCCACGAGGTCTTTGGTGCAGGTCACAACTCACTTGGTGCATGGTGGTGGCTGGCGCAGTCGGGTGCGCTTGAGATTAAGGATGGAGTCAACCTATTTAGACAGGAGATAGGAAATAGCCTCCTTCCGGTCGAGGTTCGTTACAGTGGCGGACAATTGGTTTCCGTAGTATTGACTCAGTCGCCGCCAGAATTCGGCGAGATCTGTGACGATCACGAAGGCTTGGCAGCGGCTTTGGGACTTGAGCTTTCAGACCTGTCTATTTCCTTGCCGGCACAAGTGGTATCTACCGGCGCGGGGCACCTACTCGTGCCGGTGAAAGACCGCGCGGCGACTGCCTGCGCCAATCCTGACTCGCAACGTTTGGCGAAAATCCTAAAGACGGTAGACGGCGAAGGATGCTATGTGTATTCCCTGGACACGGTTCTACCTTCTGCGACTGCTCATGCACGATTTTTCAACCCGACTGTGGGTTTGGCTGAGGATTCGGCTACGGGTACGGCGGCGGGTCCATTGGCATGTCAGTTGGTACGGCACAGGGTAGTTGCAGATGGCTCGACCATAAGGATTGAACAGGGGCATGCCATGAAGCGGCCAAGTATTTTGCAGGTCGAGGTAGATGGCCGATCGGTGAAACTAGGTGGACGCGGGATTACGGTCATCGAGGGTCGATTGCGAATCCGATAAGGTGCGTGAGCTATCTTTAAGAGGGAATACAAAGGCCCGATCAGTTTGCGATCGGGCCTTTCATATTTTAGCTTTTTTTCACAACAGCCGGATCAAGCTACCTGATTTGCGGATTGAAAGCGGGCGGTGATGATGAGGCCTGCGAAGATGCTGCTTCCGGTGTTTTGAGGTACTTATCGTACCAAGCTATGTACCGTTCATATCGATCCCGGATAAAGCTCTCCCGCGTGAATCCGTGATTTTGCCCGGGATAGACGACCAGTTCTGTTGGTACTTCCAAAGTGGTCAAAGCCTGATAGAGTTGCTCTCCGCCAAGGACAGGAACATTCGAATCGTTCTGCCCACCCAGGAAGAGGGTTGGTGTGTGAATCTTGTCTGCCTGGAAGAATGGATATGAGAACTTTATCCAAAGTTCCGGATTTTTCCATGGAGGTCCGAATTCGTTATCGTAAAGGAAAGTGTACTGGTCATGGCCATAGAGCGAGATATGGTTTGCACTGCCCGCTCCGCTGATAGCGGCCTTGAAGCGCGTGTCGCTCGCAATAGTGTAGTCGGTAAGGACGCCACCGTAGCTCCAACCCCCGATTCCAAGATGCTGTGCATCGGCAAGGCCTTGCGCTACGAGATAGTCTGCGCCTGCCAAAATATCTTCGACGTCTTTATGCCCCCAATTCTGATAGATGGCTTGGCTGTATTTCGCGCCTCTGCCGGAGCTTCCTCGGTAGTTGACGGCCAGGACAAGATACCCGTGCGCTGCAAAGAACTGACGTTCAAACTGGAACGAATGGACATCCTGAGCTGTTGGTCCACCGTGGATGCGAATCAGGGCGGGGTACTTCTGGCCAGAGTTGAAGCCGGCTGGTTTCACCAGCAAGCCGTGTACCTCGGTTCCGTCTTTGCTCTTGAAATGAACCTCTTCCGTTGAACCAAGTTTCCACTCAGCGACCAGAGCGTCATTAGCCTTGGTGAGAGCTCGGAACGACTTGCCACCCTCCCATGCGAATAGTTCAGCGGGGTGGTCGTCGTCGGATTTGGAGACTACAGTATGCCCAGCTTTAGTGGACCAGTTGGAGATGACGACTGGGCGAGTGAGGAGTTTCTCAACTGCGCCCCCGTTTACGGGGACCTGTGCCGGGTAAGAGGAGAGGTCGTCCGCTACCAGGAATAGAAGGGTCTTTCCATCGTCGGAAAAAATTGGATTGGATACTCCGCGGTCCAGGGACTCAGTCAATACGCGTCGCTCGCCGCCATCGACTGGAATGATGGCCAGCCTCGAAAGGCTATGGAAGCTATATTGCGTCGGGCTCCCAATCGTGTAGGCGATCTGCTTATCGTCAGGACTCCAGGCAATTCGTCCTGCACCGACAGACTCCGCATTCGTGATAGCGCGAATCGTCGCTCCAGGCTTGGCGTCTGCAATGTATAGCTGCGCGTTGCGTGTACGATCGGGATCCTTATCACGGTTGCTGACGAAGGCAATTCTGTTGCCATCGTGCGACCAGGTTGGATCTTCTTCGTCCACATCCGTACGTGTCGTCAATGGCTCTGCTTTACCCGTTGCTAGATCATAGAAGTAAATACGGGAATGATCGTCGTCTGCGATATATCCCTGCCCATCGCGCTTGAAGGCATAACGATCGACAACGATCGGCTTTGGTTCTTCATGAGCAGTCTCTGCTTCCGTGCCGGTGCGAGCGCCTCTTCCTCGACCCGCCGCGTCGTCCTCGTGTAATTTCTCATGAAACACCAATGCAATATGCTTCGAGTCAGGCGACCAGGCGTAGCTGCGAATGGTTCCCTTCAATGCGGTAGACTGGAGAGCCTCGCCTCCGCGACGGTCCAGCACCCAGATCTGCGGTCCTTTCGCTGCGCCAGCGCGTGACGAGACAAACGAGATGTACTTGCCGTCAGGACTCCAGCGCGGTTGTCCCGCACCATCATGCCCGGAGGTGAGTTGAATTGTCTGCGTTCCATCCCAGTTGACTTCCCATAATTGGGTCTCGCGTTTTTCCGCATCCTTGGCAATCGTTGAAACTGTGTAAAGCACCCATTGTCCGTCTGGAGAGATCTCCGGCTCTGAAACTTCCTTCAGCCGTTCGAGATCATCGAGCTGGATAGGGCGCTGTTGAGCCGCAACCGAAAGTGCGGCGAGAAAGAGAGGTAAAACAAATATAGCCCTGCGCATTGCAATCGCTCCTGTGTGCTAGGCCGCGCACATTGCAGTGCGCGGCGTGATATGAAATTGAACTGTCCATCGTTGCGAATTAGAAAATGACTTTTGCTGCAAACTGCCATTGCCGTGCAGTGCTGGCTGTGCTGCTGATCTGGCCGAAGGCTGGAGAGTTGGCATCGGATGTAGGATTGCTAAAGCTGGGATGGTTGAGAGCATTGAATGCTTCAGCACGGATCTGTGTGTGTACGCGCTCCGTGATGCGGATATTGCGGAAGAGACCGGCATCTGTATTTTCAAGGCCAGGCCCGTAGACATTGTTGCGACGCGTGTTGCCATAGGAGTAGGCGCCTGTGCCATCAGGATTGACATTGGTAAACGCTGCGGTGTTGAACCATTCAGTGCGTTTGTGAGGCGCACCGCGCGTTGGATCGCCAATCTGGAAAGGCCGGTTTGCCCCGCCTGTGTTCGAAATATCTTTGCTCGTTGTGATGTTGAATGGATTGCCTGTCTGCAGGGTAAGGATTGCAGTAAGCTCCCAGCCGCCTACGATCCCTCGGACTACGGGATTCGCATTCGACAGGAATTTGCGCCCCTTACCGAAGGGCAGCTCATCAATGAACGTAGCGATGTAACGCAGTCGAGCATCGAAGCTCGATGGTCCCCATTCTGCATGGAGATCGAGTGGATTCTGCGGACTGGTTCCAGAAGACGCAGTCGTTCCCTGATCTAGAGACTTGGCGTAGTTGAGACTGGTAAGGAACGAGAAGCCGTTTGCATAACGGCGCTCTGCACGTAAGGTGAGGGCATTGTAGCTCGACGTTCCCACATCGTTCAGATACGTAACCGTGCTCCAAACGGGGTATGGCCGGCGGGCCTGGATTGCACCTGCGCCCGGAGTCGGCTGGTTGATGTTATATCGCAGTGGGAGGTGGCTTCCGTTGCTGCCGAGATAGCTTACTTCCACCAGAAGATTTTTGATCACTTCTTTCTGTACTCCGAGGCTCCACTGCTGACGATATGGGGTCGGCAGATCCTCGTTGATTCCGTAGGGCGATACGCTTCCTCCCGACGTGCCAGCTGGGAAAGGATCGCTCCATGTAGCAGGGGCACTGCCAACCTGGTTGGTGTAGCTCTTGATCAGGATGTACGGCGGTCCGAGGCCATAGTTTTGATATTCGCCGTTCCCGACGACCAGTTGGTCGTAGTAGATTCCGTAGCCACCACGAATGACGGCAGTGTCATTGAACAGTCTGTAGTCAAAGCCGACTCTGGGAGCGAAGTTGGTGTGAGGTTGTTTGTAGATTGTGTCTCCCAGGTGAGCCGAGCCCACCACAGAGAGATTGCCGGTCTTTGTGTCGACGGTGTAGCGGTGGCCCTGCCCGTCAAGCAGTGTTCCGTCCGTTGTGTCGAAGGTTCCAAGTTTGTTGTCGACTTCTTTTTGCGGCGTGAATAATTCATAGCGAATGCCAAGATTCAGTGTCAGGTTATGAGTGACCTTCCACTGATCCTGGCCGTAGAAGCTGGCGGCATTTGTATAGGGATGTTGGTTTGGATCACCCAGTGCGTACTGTGTCGTACGCAGTCCGCCGATCAGGAAGTCGGCAAATCCATTTCCGGTGAACTGGCCATTAAAGGTGAAAGCACCTGTGTTGTCGGTGACAAAGAATGAATGTTTGTAGAAGTGTTCTATGTCAAAGCCTGTCTTGACGGTATGCTTGCCGTGATTCCAGGTCAACGAATCCACATAGTTGAAGGTGTTATCCCAGCGTGACTGAGGCAGATTGGAAGCAGTTCCAAAGGTTGCGTATCCGGTGGTGGTTACGTATGGAACTCCGCCTGTAGCTGGTGTTGTTGGTGCGAGACCGTTCGTTCCACCCTGCGGGATTCCCACCTGGCTGATCACATCCCCAAGCGAGTTCGCCTGCGAGATGTTAAGTGCCACCCAACGGTTGTAGCCGATGCGGGCTTCATTGATAAGGTTCGGTGTAAACGCATGATCTTCCGCAATCGAAATTACTTGATCGCGTGCAGGAGCAGTGGAACCGAATAACGGCAGAGTACCTGCAGAGACCGTGAAGCTGTTGTAGAACTGGTAGGTCGAGAAAAAAGTGTCTTTAGGCGTGAGGACGTGATCCACACGTATCGAGAATTGGTCGTACTTCTGCGAACTTACGCTATTGAAGGTGTAGTTGTTGGTGAGGCCGGTTCCAGTGTTTGCATGGGGGACGTATTGTAAGAGTGCGTTGCTCGTGAAAGTGATGAGGTTCGCTGGGACTTCGGTCGTAGGAGTGCCGTTGATCGTGATCGGATTTGGGTTGGAAGCCGTAGCCAACTGCGAGAAGTCTCCATTGCGCTCCTGGTCGGTTGGTACTGTTGATAGGCTCACAGCGTCCTTTGTTTGCCGTAGCCCCTCGTAAGTACCAAAGAAGAATGTGTGATTTCGTCTCACCGGTCCACCGGCGGACGCTCCAAACTGGTTTTGCGAGAAGGGTGGGAGGCCAGTAGTGCTGAAAAAATTGCGTGCGTCAGTAACGTTGTCGCGAACGTAGTCGTACGCTGAGCCGTGGAAGTCGTTATTTCCAGACTTGCTGGTCATGATGACCTGCCCGCCCGATTGCCGGCCGTATTCTGCCGCGTATTGTCCGGTGAGAATGCGAAACTCTTGAATGCCGTCCTCAGAGGGCTTTACAGTTGGCGAGCCCGTAGTGCGGTCATTGTTTTGAACGCCGTCGAGAAGATAGTTGTTATTAACGCTGGGATTGCCTGCGACGCTGTATGTGGTCGAACCGAGTGCTCCGTAAACATTTGGAGCCAGCAATGCCAGGGAGAATGCATTGCGTCCATTTTGCGGCAATTCCTGTACTTTCTTTTCGTCGATCACTTCACTGGCGCCAATATCCTCCGTTTGAAGCAAAGATGAGTTGGCGCTGACCACCACTTCCTGCGTGCTCTCGCCCACGCTCAGGCTGAAGTTGAGACGTGCTTCCTGCGCAGTCTGAAGGGTGAACCCATTTCTGACCGAGGTCTTGAACCCTGATGCGGTAACGGTGATGGAGTAGGTCTGAGGAGAGAGTTGTGCTGCCACATACTCACCCTTTTCGTCTGTAAGAATCGTGCGGCTTACTCCTTTTTCTGAATTGGTAATGAGTACGGTCGCTCTGGTAATCACTGCTCCGGATGAGTCAGTAACAACTCCTCGAAGCGTTGCGTTAATGTCTTGTCCGACCGCGGCTGCGGAGAGCAGCAGAGCAGCCAGCAGTAAGCTGAAGAACTTCATGGAAAATCCCTCCTGAAAGCAAAACGAGATGTAGAAATGATTTGTGAAAACGCGTCGGCGAGACATGCGACTGCGCGTGCCCGTCGAGCACAAGTGCGCGACGGGCAGCAACAGTCACAGCGATGACAGTGAGTGCTGATGGTCCGTTCCTAGGCGGATGAGCACAGCGTTGCTTGATTGCAATTTGCGCAATCAAGTAACGCCACGGCTTGTGGGCACAAAATTGACCGGTTGTCAGGAGGGAATAGAACTGCTCAGCCTGTTAGGCTTGCAGGTCACACTCTGAACACATCGCGGAAGAACTTCCGCGCCGCACGAAGCCAAGCACCCTAAGCGAAGATGTGGCAACAACAGGTAGTGTTCAGAATGCGCATCATGAAAGTGAATATAACCACGAGCTTGATGTAAGTCAAGCATCGACAAAGTAAAAGATTCCAAAAATCCGTACAGATGTGTTGAACGCAGGTTGCACAAAACCAGCGTTTGGAATATGTTGAGTGAAACGCGATGTCGATGAAAACTCCAACGCGGCTTCACACTTGTTGTCCCTTCCTGAGATAGCAGCACACCCCTATTCAATCTGAGCGGTGTACCTACGTCGATCGAGAACCAATTGCTCTTGATTGTCACGACGGTCGGTATCTTGGCGCACCTGCTGTTTCATTCGTCCCCTGTAAGCGCGCCTTGTTGATTGCCAGCGCAAATTCGTGCCCTGCGATGTTCCTGTGATCATGCGGCTCACTCTAGGCTTCCGACAGCTCATGGTCTGCGCAGAATCGTTCCGCGACATGCCAAGACAGACAGATTCAAGGAGAGGTATATGCAGTTCCGCGTACGACAGTTTTTGCAAACCATTTTCGTAGTCTTTACCTTGGCAACGTTGTCTATATTGCCGGGGCAAGCGCAAACATTCCGAGGAGGAATCAGCGGCATCGTCAGCGACTCTGCTGGCGCAACCGTCGCCGGAGCAAGCATCGAAGCGGCTAATGATGCAACTGGACAGCTGCATCAGACGGTTTCCTCGAGCGCAGGAGAGTTTGCATTTCAAGATATTCCCCTGGGCAGCTACACCATCACAGTCATGGGGAATGGCTTTGAGAAGCTCAAAATCACGAAGATCCCCGTCTCGGCTGGCGCTGTATACAACCTGCCAGTAACGCTTGCAGTTGCGAGCGGAACGACGACGGTTGAAGTGTCTGCCTCCGCGTTAGGTCTGGAGACAACCTCAGCAACGCAAACCAGCACGATTTCTGAACAAACCGTGCAGGATATCCCGCTGAATGGCAGGGATTTTACTCAATTGATCGCAGTCACGCCGGGTTATGCTGGTTACTCCGCCAACGGAACAGACGGCTCTTTGAATGGTGCGCGCGCGAATCAGATTAACTGGCAGATCGATGGTGTAGACAATAATGATGCATGGCACAACATCCCTGCGGTTAACCAGAGCGGCGTCTCAGGCATTGCGGGAATTGTGCTACCCATCGATGCCGTGGAGTCTTTTTCTGTCCAGACTCAGTCCTCACCTGAAGCGGGTCGCAATCCCGCCGGTACGGTCAACCTGGGTCTGAAGTCGGGGACCAATCAATTTCATGGAACCGCATACTACTACGACCGCAATGAATTCTTTGGAGCGGCATCGCCATTTGTCGATACTAAACAGAAGGTGCGAAATTACAACGCCGGCGGTTCTGTTGGTGGACCTATCCTTCACGACAAGCTGTTTTTCTTTGGAGGCCTAGAGAAGCAACGTTTTGTGATAGGTGTATCGGCCAAGTCGACGCAGCCTTCTACGGCCTATCAAGCGAAAGCGCTGGCTTTGCTTTCCGAACACCAAGTCGTCGCTAATCCAGCAACACAGGCATTGTTGAACACGCTTTGGCCTGCTAGTGCGCTGACTGGCCCGGCTTCCCCGAATAACTACAATAGCAATGACCCAGAGTACGGTTATAGCTACAACGGTATATTCAAGGCAGACTACAACATAAACCAGCGCAACAGCATATCCTTCCATTGGTTCTCTGGAGAGGGGGACTCGGCTGCTCCTGTTGGATCAGATCTGAGTTGGTATTACCAGACCGCACCGACACACGTTCAGAACTACGCCATTGTGGTGAACTCGCAACTCACGTCGTCGATGACCAACCAGGTTCTAGTTGGCGTGAATTACTTTAATCAAGTCTTTCTCGATCTGAATACGAACTTTGACCCGATCTCACTCGGTTTCAACACGGGGGCGCCGATTCTCGGAGCACCAAGAATCAACCTTGGAGAGCAGCCCACCTCGCAACTCGGAGAGATCGGCTTGACCCCCCCGCTGGGGCGGAATGATATTACGGGGCACCTGACGGATGCTCTCTCGTGGACGATTGGCAGACATCAATTTCGTTTCGGGGGTGAGTTCCGGCAGGTTCAACTGGATGAGTTTTACCATACCAATGAACGAGGCTCGTTCACCTTCTCCGGTACGCGCGGCCCGTGGGCGACCGATCCGACCGAGAGCGATGCAAGCGCCGATCAGAACACGCTTATCCTTGCTGATTTCCTAGGAGGCTATCTCTCCAAGGGTACGATTGCTCGAGGTAATCCGGAACGGCAAGTGTTCGTGAACACAGCCTCTGTCTTTGCCCAGGATGCTTGGCAGGTCTCACAGAAGCTCAATGTCAACTATGGAGTCCGTTACGATTACGAGGGCCCGTTGCATAACGGGAACAAAGATCTTTCAGTCTTTGTACCCAACAAGGGCGGCATTGTGCTTCAGGGGGAAGGGATAGATTCTGTTTACCCGGCCGACTACAACAGCATCAGCCCTCGTATCGGCTTTGCTTACCAGCCTAAAGCTGGAGGTAATCTGGTGATTCGTGGAGGGGGCGGCTTATTTTTTGATACTCCTAACCTGAATATCTTCCTTTCGCAGAATCCAGGCAATGGTGGAGCTGTAGGCTTACAGGGAAATCCAGCGGGCCCGAGTCCTGTCTTGACCTTAGGAATTCCTGCTGGTCCGATTGTGCCCGGTCAGCTGCTCGCACCCTTGGGAGTGGACCCGACCACGGAATGCGTGGTCACGCCCGAGAACGTGAGCCCGTGCGGTGTTTTCACGGTGAATCAGAATCTTCGTAACCCGCATGACCTCAACTACAGCTTGAATATCCAAAGGAGCTTTGGATCGAAAATCGTCACTCAACTCGGTTATGTAGGCAGTGCGGGCAGAAAGCTAATTCTGTTGCGCGACATCAATCAACCCGCGCTTAGTTCCGAGGGCGCCAATGTCGATTCCTATACGCAGCAAACCAGCCGGCCCTATGCTGCGGCCTTTCCAACCTACGGAGCGATCAATGAAGCTGCGAGTGTAGGCAACTCCAACTACAACGCGCTCCAGGCGGTCTTGCGTATTCAGGGATGGCACGGGCTTAGTTCTCAGGCCTCGTATACCTGGAGTCACAGTCTGGATGAGGGAACTCAATGGCGTAACACGTTGCCACAGGACAGCACGAATATCAAAGGCGACTACGGCAATAGCGACTATGACGTGAGGAACACCTTCAACACCTACCTCATCTATAACGTGCCAGGATTGAAGACGGGTCCTCATTGGCTTTCCAATGGCTGGCAATTGAATAGTCTGATCACTCTTCGCGGAGGCGAACCTTTCTCTGTCTTCAGCTCCAGCGATAATTCCGGTACGAGTGAGGGCTACCAGCGCGCGACGCAGATTTTGCCGAATGCTTATGCAGGAGTAAGCCATATCTTTGCCAACCAATCGGAAACCTGGATCAATCCAAATGCGTTTGCAGATGGCCCGACTGGAACATTTGTAGGTGCTTCGCGAAGAAATCAGCTCTTCGGGCCGGGCTATGAGGACGTGGACTTCTCTGTCTTTAAGACGGGGAACGTAACGGAGCGGGTCAAGGTGCAGTTCCGAGCCGAGTTTTACAACCTGTTCAACCGTAAGAATCTCGCACCACCTTCAAACACAGTTGGCAGTGGCCTAGGCCTGATCTCTGACACGATTGGCGACTACAACGGTGCGCCCGGCATCGGTCCTGGCGAACCGTTCAATACCCAGTTTGGGCTAAAGGTGATCTTCTAGCCATGGCTTTGTTTAGCGAGTTCTAACAACGGAGGCAAGCAACGGCAGGCCATCCCGGTTTACCGCTGTTCCGGCAATCAACTAACCCTAAGGAGAAGCAAAATGAGAAATGTGAATAGTTTCATCCGAACCATCGTTGCAGCATCCGCCCTTGTGCTTGTGTCTGTTGCAGCGCACGCCGCGACGATCAACCTGAAAGCCGATTTGAAGGCGTCGTCTGAGGTCCCTCGCACGGCTGGCAGTGGGACGGGAACTCTAACTGCGACGTTGGATACAGAGTCCCACGAGCTGAAGTATCACGTTGAGTTCAGCGGACTGACGGGCGCTGTGGTTGCAGCACATTTTCATGGCCCGGCGGCTGAAGGGGAGAAAGGTAAACCGCAAGTACCCGTGAAGGCAAGCCCCATCGCAAGCCCGATTGATGGGAAGGCGACGCTAACGCCGGAGCAGGCGAAGGACCTGATTGATGGCAAATGGTATTTCAACCTGCACACGGCAGCGAACCCTGGCGGAGAAATCCGTGGCCAGATTGTAAAGGCTGACTGATCTCTTGAGCATGGTGTGTGCGGCAATTGGAGCGCACACCATGATCAAAACTCTATCTGGCTATGGTGCTGTGATCTCAGCGAAAGAACCTAAGAAGGAAGGTCGAGAAAGAGATTATGTTGTTTCGATCTGCGGCAGTGCTTATTATGGGCTGCACGGGATTTGGCCTTGCGTTGGGAATAGCGTTGGCGTTGCCAAGCATGCAGGCACCGAATGCGCCGGCTTCTGCCCAAAAGGTTCCTCATGCCAAGCCCACAAACTTGAAAGTGCTGCCAGCAGATATTTCCGGCGAGGCTCTGGACAAGCTGATGCATGGATATGAGAAGCAGCTTGGCGTTCCGTGCGGGTATTGTCATGAACAAAACCCAGAGACCAAGGAAATTAACTACTCATCCGATGAAAATCCGGCGAAGCAGACAGCGCGATTCATGATCTCGATGACCAGCGATATCAACAAGAAGTACCTTGCGCAGCTTGGAGACCGACGCTATGCGTCACCGATTACCTGCGGAAATTGCCACCGCGGCCAGGTCGAGCCGCCAGACTTCGAGCCGAAGCCTTAGCAGATGAGGAAAGGGTTCAAAGAGAGATATGTCGACGTGTGGACAACTTCTAGACTTAAAGTCGAGAAATAAAGTCAGGATTGGAGAGGAGCTTTGATGAGATTTCTAACAATTCGATTGTGGACTCTCAGTATGTGTCTGTGTGTCGTTGCCGTGGCACAAGGCCCAATACAGCCAGTGCAATGGACAGGATCGATTGCATCTAAGAGGCCTGTCAACTCAGGAAGCAAGGCAACCGTTGAGGTGGCGGCAGATATTCAGGATGGCTGGCATATTTACGGTTTGAATCAGGGCTCAGGGGGGCCCACGCCTCTGCATGTAGCGCTCGATGCCAATGACACATTGCAGGCTGCTGGTGCTGTCAGGGGTACCGCACCGGTCAAGAAACACGATACTAGTTTCGATATCGACACAGAGGTTTACACTCACTCGTTTACTTTGCAAATACCGGCACAGGTAACCCAGCATCTCCCGGCCGGCAAGCGGGATGTTTCTGTCAGCGTGCGCTTCCAGGCATGCAGCGACCGGGTTTGTCTCCCACCAAGAACAGTTCATGTTCCTGTGGCAATTGAGATAAAGCCTGGTTCATAACAGTTTGGGAGAGGATTTGAAGGGGCACCCAAAGATGCGTTTGAAGATTGTGAGTGTAGGCGAACCGGTTCTTCGCGCGGCCTCCCATACTTTATCAAAGGAACAGATCCTAAGTCCGGACATCCAGCAGCTTATCGAGTGGATGCGACAGACTGTCCGCGATGCTCCGGGGGTGGGTCTTGCTGCACCGCAGGTTGCGGAGTCCATCCAACTCGCGGTGATTGAAGACAGGCTGGAGCATCATAAATCGCTGACTGAAAGGGAGCTTAAAGAGCGAGAGCGGAGAGTCATCCCATTTCACGTTATCGTTAATCCAACTCTAGAGCTTCTCACGGAGCCTAATCAGACTTTCTTTGAAGGCTGCCTTAGTCTGCCTGGCTATACCGCATTAGTGGCCCATGCCAGGGAAGTGCGTGTTCGGTGCCTCGATTATCGCGGTGAGCCTCAAGTCATTCATGCGTCGGGATGGTATGCACGAATCCTTCAGCACGAGATCGATCACCTGGATGGTAGGCTCTACATCGACCGTATGCAGGCACAGAGTTTCTCGACCCTCGAGAACTATACGCGACATCTGAAGGATCGATTACCCAATACTTAGAGAGGAATTTCCGGCGTATTGTTAGTTAAATTGACAGCGATCTTTCTTACGCATAAACTCATGGACATGGTATCCGTCCCCAAAACGACTTGTTGTTCGCTGCTGAATATCGCTGGCGAAACGGGGACTTGTGAGAACTCTAACTGATTTGTGATCGGCTTCGATCCAATTAGTTGACTGATATTCGCAACAAAAGCCCGCTTGCCAGCTCTGCTGGAGGCGGGCTTTTTGTTTGGGACTCGCCTCGGAGAGATGCCTTCAAACCGGGATGGTTATTCGCCGTGGACTTACAGAATCCAACAGAGATCGGGAACGAGGTCGATGCTTCCTACGCTAACTTTGCAGGGGCTGCGGAGGAGTGGCCTCTGAACGCTGCTAAGAGAAGTCCGGCGCACCTCGGACCAACTGCACGATCACTGGTCAAACTCCTCCTGCTGTTCATGGTGCTGGTGGCGGCGAGCGTTGGTTGGCTTGTCTTGCGGGCTCACGGGCAGATCGCTGTACGTAATCAAGGCTATGTGCCTTACAGCGATGCGCCGATCAACTATCGATCCGACGACTTGAGCGATCCGGTGGCCAAGCTGCAAGGTGACCTGAGTCAAGGTAAAGCGACATTGCAATATGAACCTGAGCACGGCTACCTCAAATCTGTATTGAAGCTTTTGAAAGTTCCTACAGAATCGCAAACACTTGTCTTCTCGAAGACAAGCTTTCAATACAAGAAGATCTCGCCAGATCATCCTCGCGCACTTTACTTCAATGACGATGTTTATGTGGGTTCCGTGCATGATGGCAAGGCGATCGAAATCGTTTCTTTCGATCCAATGCAAGGCGCGATCTTCTATCTTCTAGATGAACACAAGGTCGAGCGACCTGTTTTCCAGCGAGCAGAACTGGACTGCACGCAATGCCACATCGCCGCCGGGACACGAGGTGTGCCGGGTGTGCTGTTGCGTTCCATTTCAGTGACATCTGGAGGCACGCAAGCGGCAGGTACGCCATCCTTCATTACGGATCAGGAAAGCCCACTCAAGGATCGTTGGGGAGGGTGGTATGTCACCGGAAAGACCGGTGGCCAGCCGCACCTTGGGAATGCTGTGGTTGACAGCCCTGAAGGCGAGCCGGAAAAGAAAGCTGAACCGGAATACGCCGTTGCGAAGAAATTGATAACACTCTCCAATGCGTTTGATGCATCCGGCTATCTGACTCCAGACAGTGATGTGGTGGCGCACCTGGTCTTGGCACATCAGACACAGATGCACAATCTGATCACTCTTACGAACTACAAGACCAGGCTGGCGCTCTACGCACAGGCGGCCAAGAATAAGAGCGATGGGCTTGCTGCCGATGCTCCTCTTTCCGATAGCGCACGACAACAATTTGAGCGGCCTGCAGAGCAGCTGCTGCGCTATTTGCTGTTTGTGAATGAAACGCCGCTCTCTGCTTCGAATGGCGATCGGATCGAAGGTTCTTCAACCTATGCGAAAGAATTCCAGTCGCGCGGTATTCGCGATGGCAAGGGCCGGTCTCTACGAGACTTCGACTTGCGGAATAGGATCTTCCGCTATCCGTGCAGTTATCTCATCTATTCCGCGTCGTTCGATGCATTGCCTGAGCCAGCCAAAGGATATGTCTATCACCGGCTCTTTCAGGTCTTGACAGGCGAGGATCGGGGCGACGACTTTGCCAAAATCTCTTCGGAGGACCGACGCGCAATTTTCGAGATCCTGCTTGCGACCAAACCAGGATTGCCTGAGGAATGGAGAAACTACGCCAAGAACAATCACCTGGACATCCGCATTGCAGCGAATCATTCACGCCCAGCTCACCAGGGATAAGCAGTCGTAAGAGATCAACAGGAGAGGAACAAGACAATGAGATTGTTTTATATCAGCACAGCACTGGCTTTTGCGCTCTCTGCCTCAGGTTTGTCCTATGGCGTGGCGCAGTCTAAGAATGGATCAGAATCCGTTGACGGACAGTGGGATGCGGTCCTTGATAACAACGGGACGCAAATTGCTTTTCGGCTGGATATCTCCGGCTCGGGGCCATCCCTGAAAGGCACGTTCTACGACGGATTCAAACCCTACGACGGCACAACGAGTGCGACTTTTCAAGATGGCCGACTGATCCTGAAGGTCGAGCACTACCTGACTACAATCGACGCGACATTGAAGGACGGGCAACTTACTGGGAAGGTCCTGACACAATCGCGCTCTGCCAATGCAGGATATGGGTTTGAAGCGCATAGCCATGTGGATGTAGTCGTCGCGCCGGCGAATGTACCCTCAATAGCGGGTTCGTGGATCATTCCGCTCGATAGCCCCTCGTCTAAGGGCGAAAAGGCGTTTCGATTCATTGTCGAGCAGAACGGAGCGGATGTTGCGGCATCGATTCTTCGCGTGGATGGAGATACAGGCGCGTTCAGCGGGACCTACAAAGAGGGCAAGTGGATACTAAGTCATTTTGACGGATCGCGACCTGGAGTGATCGAGGTATCTCAAGGACAGGACGGAGCCCTCGAAATTCTTCAGAATGACCCGCACGCGAAAAAGCCTGCCAGTCAGGCTGACGGCAACGCTAGCGGTTCACCAACTGCAGTGGCTGCTACCTCTACCAAAGCTTATAGCGAGGCGCCGACAGACAGTCGCTATGCCATAAAGCTCGTTGCTTATCGATCTGAAGTGGCAAAGGCCAAGGGGCTGCCCGAACCTGAGAACTACGAAACTCACACCACCGCACGGGATGCCAATGAAATATTCAAGTTCAGCTTTCCCGACGACCACGGCAAGCTGGTGTCGAATGAAGATCCACGATTCAAGGGCAAAGTGATCCTTGCTGTCGTGACTGGTACCTGGTGCCCCAACTGCCATGATGAGGCGCAGTATCTTGTACAACTCGACAAGAAGTATAGGGACAAAGGCCTGGCTATTGTAGCTCTTGATTTTGAAGAGCCGGAGCAGCAAGGAAGCCTTGATCGTGAACGCGCTTTCGTGAAGAAATATGGAGTTGCGTACACGTATCTGATTGCGGGCGCGCCATCTGAGATGTGGGAGAAGGTTCCGCAGCTAGTGAATCTCAATACCTGGCCCGCGACTGTTTTCGTCGGTCGTGATGGCACGGTGAAGGGCATTCACTCCGGGTTTGCTTCGCCGGCCAGTGGTGAATTTAATCGCCAGCTTCAAGAGGAGTTTACTGCCCAGATTGAAAAACTCTTAGCGGAGAAGGTGAACCAGAGCGTCGCCACAGTCGGCAACGCTCAAACCAAACCTGGCCAATGATGCGGCGCTCTTGATGGGAGTCGTGCTCTCCATACAATTCGAATCGGATTGAGCAATCTCCAATCCATCCTTACTCCTATCGTTGAAAGAGGAGCCGCCAACAAGCAAGCGTGCTGTGCCTAGCTTGCGACGGTTCAGTTCTGGAGAAATTTATGCAACTGGCAACAGAAGAAGTGTCCATACACGGAGTAACCGAGAACTCCATTGCAGCAAGCAGTAATTTTGACGCTCCTACGAAAACACCTGAGCAACTCGCCGACATCGCGTCGCGATTTGCCACCTCGGATGGGTGGTTGGATCGGGTACGCTTGCGCGTTGAACATCGTTGGTACGAACGGCTACATCATGATTCGGACTATGACATTTGGGTGATCAGCTGGATGCCGGGACAATCCACCGGCTTCCATGACCACGGGGAATCTGCCGGCGCCTTTGTTGTGACGACGGGAATCCTGGAGGAGAAGCGTCCTGCCGAAGAGGCTGTTGTAATACATCCAGGCACTGTGCGCGCGTTCGGTCCTGGTTACTTACATGATGTCCGCAATGTCTCGCAGGGGCCGGCTGTCAGCATCCACACCTATTCGCCTCCTCTGACCGAGATGAATGAGTACGAGTTGGAGGGCGATCAACTGATCCCGCGTGAATCCACATCGGAGCGGGCAGAGAAACTGGAGGAGAGGTGGCGATCGCAGAAGTTGGCAGCTGCCACTAAGACTGTTGTCACGAGCATCGATCAGATGCTTCTGTCTGCGCGCGCACGGCTCCGGCGTCTATCTCCAAGCGAAGCTCTCGCCGCCGCTGAGGCTGGCGCGATAATCGTAGACATTCGTCCCGAAAGCCAACGCCTCTTCGAGGGAGGTATTGCCGGCGCATTGATTGTCGAGCGGAATGTACTCGAGTGGCGGTTTGACCCTACATCCAGTGCTCGGTTGCCGGTCGCTACCAACCATGACTCCGAGGTGATCGTATTCTGTTCCGAAGGGTATACATCAAGTCTTGCAGCCGCAACGCTGCAGGATCTCGGACTGTGGCGGGCTACGGACATTACTGGCGGATTTAATGCATGGAGTTCCTTGGGTCTACCGATTATTCCTCCAAGCAAATCTTCCTAGGCCCGATCCGGCTGTAGGGTGATCTGTGCCTTCTTAGAATGACTGATGCAGTCCATGCTCCCGCCACGGCTAGAACCCTTGACTTATACAGTTGCGTCCTTCGAGAAAGACCAATTGGTGACAAGTTCCGAGAGTCGGCTCAACGCATCTGGAAGTTTCGCCGCCGCCGCCACAAAACCAAGGCGAAAGTGCGCAGGGGCGTCAAAGCAGTCGCCAGGGGCAAGCAGGATGCCGCGCTCCGCAGCGGCCTGGCAGAAGGCGCGGCTGTTTTCGCCGCTGAGCAGCCACGGGAATGCGGTCATTCCACCGCGAGGCGGGATCCAGCCAATAGTCTCGCGATGTCTGGACATGAATGCGCTCAGGTGGTGAAGATTGTCTGTAGCAATCCTCTGTGTCTTGCCAAGCACGGTCTCGCGATGGCGCATGACGATCTCCGCAAGCAATTCTCCAGCGCTATTGTTGGTGATGGAAAAATACGAGCGAGCAGTCCAATAACGTTTGCGCCGCTCGGAGTCATGCTCGATCATCCAACCGGTGCGAATGCCCGAGAATGGGAACGCCTTTGAGAAATCATGGATGACGGTGGCGTGAGGCAGGCGCGCCGCAGATTGCGTAGGTTTCCCGTGGTAGATGGGATGGTAGACCTCGTCGGTGACGAGTTGTATCCCGCGGGATGAGGTGTAGTCGTGCAAGCTATCCAGGTCAGCATCGCTGATAATGGCGCCGGTGGGATTGTGTGGTGTGTTGATCAGGACCAGCTTTGTGTTGCGGTCAGTGAGCTTCTTGACCTCTTCGATGTCGATGGTAAAACCATTTTCCTTGCGCACCTGGTAAAAGCGAGTCTCAATGCGAAGAGACTCGGGCAGCGCGGAGAAGGTTGGAAACGATGGTTGTGGAAGCACTACGTTCGCATCCGGCTCAGCGGCCGTCCACATCAGGATCAGCAGTGCCTCCGAGGCACCGGTAACGATCTGGACTGCGTCTGCGTCCACGCCCTGCATGGCGGCAATCTCGGTGCGCAAATTCTGGGCTCCCGCAGGACGACCGTAAACAAGCTTTTGATTCATGAATAGTTCGCGTTCCTGGCCGGTGCCGAGGTTGAGCACTTCATGTATGGTCCAAGCCGGGCCCGTGCTCGCCGCCAAGTTGAACTCGATGCCGTGTTCGTGAGCATCCAACCACATATCCAGGAGAAACGGTTTCAAGTCCATCTCGCACCTCAACAATTAGATTGGCCGGACTAAAATTAGCCTCACAAAATCTCCCGCGACCAACTTGATGAACGGGGTCAGGAGCGATTCACCGAAGACGCACACATCCACTCCGCTCCAACGCTTGGAGATTTAGCCGCTTCTCCTCTGAATGCTAGTGTAAAGGTATTGTGTCCGCATGGATTCTTGTTGTTGCAGCAATTAGATCCTGGCCCGGTTAACTAGGGCTCTCGCGAGATTGATGAGTTGGTCGCCAGCTCGTTGGCGGGCGGAAATTGTAAGCTTAAGAGCGGGAACGAGCCTGGTGCCATGGCCTGAGAGCCTTGCAAACAAAAGCGCCCTAGATTGTCGACAACGCTGACTTTCAAAAGAAGTGGACTGGTTGCTAGATGCCTTTCAAAACTTCCTTCAGGCTTTGCTGCGCCAGTTGATTTTCTCTGGGCAATCCAATCGTGATGCGTACCCAGGTTGCGTAAGGAGGGAACGCGCGCGCGATGAGAATACCTCGCGCCCGCATCGCATCTGCTATCTGAGCCTGCGGTCGTCCTGCATCGAAGAAGATGAAGTTGGTTGCCGATTTGGTGTGAGGCAGTTTTAATTCATCAAGCAGCGCAAACCACTTAGCTCTTTCGGTTGCAACCGTTGCACGTACCCTTTGAACATGAGCCGTATCTGCAAGCGCAATCGATCCAGCAAGCATATTCAGACGTCCCAGCGCTTCCGCATCACGCACGCCCTGCTTGCGCAACTCGACAGCCAGCACCTTGGGCGCAAGTGTATAGCCAAGCGGCAAACCGGCGAGTCCATGGATCTTATCGAAGGTGCGGAATACCAATACGTTCGCTCCCTCTCGAACCAGTGAGACTGCAGAGCGGGAGTCGAAGTCTGGCGTAAATTCGAGATAGGCTTCGTCCACGATGATCGGTGCATGTTGCGAGGTCTCGCGCAGGAACTTCTTGAAGGCATCGTTCTCGCTTACTGTTCCAGTTGGATTGTGTGGATTGATGAGATAGAGCGCGCGTGTCTTTGCAGTAATGGCCGCTTGCAACGCAGGCAGATCATTCTCATACGCCGCATTCAGCGGAACTGGCACTTCTATTCCGCCAGAATGAGCTGCGGCATCCACGAGAGCGAGATAACCGGGCGTTGAATAGATGAACTCGCCTCCAGGGCCGCCCTGGCTGCCCAGATGAGGCCCGAGTATTCCAAGGATTTCGCCCAACAGCACCTGTTCTACCGGCAGCTTTTCGTATGCTGCGATCTGTTCCGTCAGAGACTGCGCAACCTGTGGATCACCGTATCGCGAAATGCGGGTGAGTTCGCGAGGTATCGCCTCCAGCACCTTCTGTGACGGACCATACGCGTTCTCGTTCAGGTTCAAATGAATCAAGCTGAATTCAGCCGGTGCGGCATGCTGAGCAGCCTCAGCTCGAGGCATAGCTGCTGCAAGGGCAGCCATGCCAGAGAGCTTGAGGAGCGATCGGCGTGTGAACTCTTCGGACAATCCAGATTCCTTTCCATTACGTGTTGAGACTAGAAGGTCAAGTGCAGCCCCATCTGAAGATAACGAGGGAAGTTCGATTGAGCGGTGATCTTGCCGAAGTTCGCACTACCGAACGCTGTGTTTGGTCCGGCAAACAACGGCGTGTTGAATGCGTTGAATGCCTCAGCGCGATATTGAACGTTGACGCGGTCATGGATGCGCACGCTTTTGAACAAGGATAGATCCCAGTTCGCGGACCCTGGCCCGCGTAAGGAGAGCGTGCGTGGTGCATTGCCGAACTCGTAGGCCGACGACGCCGTGAAGGCTGCCGGATTGATGTATCCATTCAAGCGATCGTACAGGCTTCCGTGCGTTCCGAGAGCAGTGCCTTGATTAATGTTCGGCCTTTGAACTCCATTGCCGGCAATGGTGCTATTCGGATTGCTCGTTTGCCGCACCGAAACGGGGAAGCCGCTCTGGAACGTTGGCAACACGTTGAATTGCCAGTGCCCAATAATCTGATCGATCCAGCCATTGCCGGAGTTGAAGCGTTGACCTGCGCCGAAGGGCAGGTCGTACAGCACACCGGCGACGAAGCGATACGGCACATCATTGACAGCGTGCGCATACTCGGCTTCGAGATCATAGACATTCTGCGGTGCCGTAGCGGCTGGCGTTTGGATGCTGTTAGCGGTTGCAAACGACGAGTCTCGATTACGCGACCACGTAAAGGAACTCACCAGGTTCAGTCCGTGGCCTGCCCGCTTCTCTGCTTTGATCAGCAGTGCGTTGTAGTCGGCATGCGAAGAGCTCACGAAAAGGTTGACTGAAGTAAATTGAGGAAAGGGCCTCAGCGCCTGCGATCGAGAGATCGTCGCCTGCCCGAGGATGCCCGCTCCGCCAGGGACATAGTTGGGATTTGCGACTTCATCGCTGAGCGAACTGCCGAGGGAGAAGTTGCTGGGATTCAACTGATTGATGTTGATCGGCGTGCTGCTTGTTGGCGAGGGTGACAGATTAGTCGAGCGAGTCCCGATATACGAAACGTCAAGAGCGATGTGGCCCGGCAACTCGCGCTCGACGTCGACTGAGAATTGTTGCACGCGAGGAGCATGCAGCGCCTGATCATAGGTTGTGACCGAGTTGCCTACGCCCGTAAGTAGCCCTGCCGAATTTCCTGCGGGCTTCTGAAGGCCGTTCGGGAAAGGATTGTTCAGCGTGTTCAGGGGTGTTTCATTATTGTCGTTGCTTGCGATGTAGTTATTCGCCTGCGTGTATCCGGGTGCGAGAGAGGCCACAGGGTCATAACGCAATGGCGCATAAAGGATTGCGTAGCCACCACGCACGACTGTTTTTGCGTTGACCTGATAGGAAGCGCCGATGCGCGGTGCAAACTTCAGATGCGAGAGGTCACCGATCTCGCGCTTATTGCCGTGTACGCCAGCGAATAGAATTCCACCAGTCACCTTGCTCCCATTCGAAAGTGTCGCGGATGCATTGCGATCAAAGCCTACGGCAAGCTGGTTGCGGTCTTCCTTGAGGCCGGTCTCTGACTCCCATCGCAGCCCAAGGTTCAGCGTCAAGCGAGAGTTGATGCGCCAGTCATCTTGAGCAAAAAGCGCGTTGTAATCGAGGTAGGTATGCAGGAAGGTCGTTTGATCGACTTCTCCAGCGATAGGAAGTCCCAGCAGCAGATCGGCGATGTCCGATCCGGACTCACCATCGGAGTCGCTCGCTGTTGCCTGCGTGAATGCCCCAGAGAAAGTGTATGTCCCGGGAGCGTTGCCGAAGTCCTGAAAGTCCATGCGAATGCGGCGATACTCCGTGCCAAAGGTGAAGTTGTGACGGCCCAGTGTTTTTGCCAATGTGCCGTTGATCACCTGTGATTTCCAATTGTCGAGTTGGTCAGTGTTCTGGCTCAACTGGTCGTGGTTTGCGAAAAAGATGGTAGGAAAGAACTTTGCTTGGAGCTGGCTGGTAAGGTCTGTCGGAAAGCCCAGTGCCGCAGGGTCGAAGCCTTGGCTGACCTCAGCGATTAGATTCGGAAAACGATTGGTTCCGTATCGCGCTGTCACGACAGTCGTCGGGTTCAGGATCCAGGTGCTGTTCGCCTGGATGGCGTCAACCTGTCGATGATAGGTGTAGGAATAGCTGCCTGGTAGCGTATGGAGAGGATTTCCGAGAGGCTGAAGTGCTTCATAGAAGATGTATGAGCCGCTCAGGTTCCACCATGGGCGAATCTGCTCGTCTATCTTCGCTGTGACTTCCTGCGCGTGATCCCTCACGTTGTCCGTCCCAGTAAAAGTGCTGGTGCCAGATACCGGGGAAGGGAAGTACGAGACGATATTCTTGCCGATCGTATTCTGGTTCACAATCTTGTTGCCTGCAAAGGGCCGGCGATGTGTTCCGGTCTCATCGGTGTAAGTATCGAAGGGGTTGTAGATGACGTGAAGTGTGCCGTCAGCGTTGAAGTCCTGGGAAAAGTCACCAGCCTTCTCCGCGTCTGTTGGCACGGTGAAAGCCTGTGTGTATGGCGAAGTCTGGATGTAGCCTTCCGATCCAATCCAGAAGAAAGTCTTGTTGCGACCATCATAAAGATGAGGCACAACCACGGGACCACCCAGCGAAGCGCCCCAGTTATAGTAAGGACTGTCTGGCCGTGCAACGCCATTGCGATTCGCAAAGAAATCATTCGCAAGCCAGGCCGTCTGCCGGGTTTCGCCAAAGACCGAACCATGAAGCGTATTCGACCCGGAGCGCAGCAGGGTATTGAATACACCTCCGCCGGTGCGGCCCACTTGCGCGTCATACGTCAATGCCTGCACCTTTACGTCCTGTACCGATTCGATCGTTGGAATGACGATCGGCCGGTTATTCGTATCGGTGATCGGTACACCATCGACAACGTAGAGATTCGCCGCAACAGGCCCGCCAGCCACCGAAGTAGTCGACGTACCATTCTGATCTGCAAAGCGTATGAACTGCGGGTTGCCGGTATTGACGAATACGCCGGAAAGTTTGGCCGTGATGTATGGATTGCGGCCCAGTACGGGGATGTCTTCCAGCCGCTGATGGTCGAGGTCTGTGCTGATCGACGCAGTAGAGCCATCGATCAAAGGTGCTTCAGCAGAGACCTGCACAACATCCGATGTCGCACCCACCGAAAGACTTACATCAAGCGTCACGAAATCCTGAGTGCCGAGCGCAATATTAGTCCGATCAGCGGACCCAAATCCGGCCGCAGTAATATGCAGAGAGTAGGACGCTGGCTTCAGTGCATTGAAAACATAGAGACCTGCGCCAACGGACTTCGTCTCTCGAACCTGATGCGTGGCCTCGTCAGTGAGCGTGATGATTGCGTTAGCCAATGCGGCGCCGCGGGAATCTGTGATTGAACCACGGATCGCGCCATTGAAAGTTTGTGCGATCAAGCTCCTGCCAAGGAGAAGAAAGATGAGAATGAGATAAACAAGTCGAATGGTATGGTTCTTCGAATTCATTGAGGCTCTCCAGAAAAGGTGCTGCAAGGTTGAAACGCTCGCCGTAACCGCCTGAAAGGCAGCTGACTCGAACGTGCGTCGAGTGCTTAAAGCGAAGACTTTCGTGTGAGATGAGGGAGGGAATGTAGGGCTAGCTACAGTGCATCGGCATGGAGGTGCTCGACTCACGACAACGTACCTGTGAGGAGCGATTACAACAATGCATCCGCTGCGCCATGCATCGAGAATAAGGCAAAGCGAATGACCTGGTCAATCGCGGACAGGTTTGAGTGAGTGGTGCAGGCCATACGAGCCCGGTTAATCCAGAAAACATCTTTCAAGTGGAGATATCAGGCCCACGCACTCATTGAACTGTTAGGCGTGGATCTCCCACTCCGTTCTTCAGCGTACTTCGATTTTTGATCGATATCCTTTTGGGATTCGGCAGATTTCTGCTCTACGGCACGACTTCAGGATTGAATCGAATCGCGCAATTATACCTGCGCGAATTAGTTGATACTTGCGTGATTATCTGGCATAATTGCGCAATAACTTGATCGCGCAATTAAATGGAGGAAGCATGGCAAGACAACGACCGGGCGATCTCCTTAAGGCAATCGTAGATGTCGTCCGGCAAAGCGCCGACGGAGTCCGGAGAAGCGATATTGAGAAGGCACTAAAAGATGTACCGCAACGGACCCTTCAGTCTTGGCTCAAAAGCCTCGTAGAGGACGGACGGATAAAGCAAGAAGGCAAAGGGCCGGCGGCTAGATATAGGTTTCAGAGCACAGTCGAACAACCGGAAAAAACTGTCGCAGCACGAGCCGAGGCAGACGAGGAGAAACCAGTGGAGGCAGCGATGCCTCTCTCCACCGAAGGCAAAAAGATACGCGACTATCTGCGGCAGCCGTTTGCAGCAAGAAAAGTCGTCGGCTATAATCGCAAATTTCTCGATAGCTACCGACCCAATACGACTTTCTACCTCACGCCTGAAGAGCGGGCACATCTAACAGAAGTGGGCAAGACGAAGACTGAATTCGAAGCAGCTGGAACCTATGCGAAACAAATTCTCAGCCGTCTGCTCATTGACTTGTCATGGAACTCCAGCCGACTCGAGGGCAATACCTACTCCTTACTGGATACACGCCGTCTGATTGAGTTTGGCGAAGAGGCGCAGGATGGGAACAGGTTGGAAGCCCAGATGATCCTCAATCACAAGGACGCCATCGAGTTTCTTGTAAGCGCAGCGGATGAGATCGGTTTCAATCGCCACACAATCTTGAATCTCCACGGAATTTTGGCACAGAACCTCCTACCAGATGAGTCGGCGGCGGGACGCCTGCGGCGCATTGCAGTGGGAATTGAAAAGTCCGCCTTCCTTCCTCTTGAAGTCCCGCAACTGATAGAGGAGTGTTTCAATCAGGTTTTGGCGACGGCAGAGGCAATCCACGACCCCTATGAGCAGGCCTTCTTCGCCATGGTCCAGTTGCCGTACCTCCAGCCCTTCGACGATGTAAACAAACGTGTCTCGCGACTAGCTGCAAATGTTCCCTTCATCAAGGTAAACCTCTCACCACTATCCTTTACCGACGTTCCGCGTTCTACCTACACCGAGGCCATTTTGGGGGTCTATGAACTGAACCAGGTAGATCTGCTGAAGGACCTCTTTATCTGGGCCTACGAGCGGTCAGCCGAACGTTATGCGGCCGTAAGGCAATCACTAGGCGATCCCGATCCATTCAGACAGCGCCATCGGCAAGCATTGCGCCAACTCGTAGGCGACGTTGTGCGGCGACAGGTGAACAGGAAATATGCGACTGTATTTATCGGGGATTGGATAAACGGCAACATCGAGTCTGAGGAGGAGCGCGCAAAATTCAGAGAAATGGTCGAGTCTGACCTACTCGGCCTGCATGAGGGGAATTTTGCACGCCTCCAGGTTCGACCGAGCGAGTTCGCGGCGTGGCAGGTTGTATGGGACAACAAGGAACTCATATTCCCAGCTCCGGAAGAACGGTACGACAGTTCTCGGGACGTAGTCGTGTTCTGGGGACAGGACAGGGTACAGCGGGTACGGTGTGTCATCAGCCAGGAGGCGCTAGATGGCTATTTCCATGGGGATCATCAGAACAAGCTCGATGTGTTCCGCAAGAATCGCCCGGCCATTGAAGAGATTTCACGAGGCAAATACCTTTCCGGCCGAGTTGAACCCGACGGAACTGTCCTGATCCGGACGACAGATATTCCTCATTGAGAAGATGACTATTTTGGGGAGGGCTAATCTCAAGTTTAGCTTGAATGGAATTCGGGTGCGTGTAGCGATTAGTGAGTATTGCGTTGTCGGTCATGCAGCGTTGTGATCGTGATTACTCCGGCGTGGGTCCAATTCGGGTCCATTAAGGGTCCAATAAGGATTTCAACCCATTCTGTTCTGTTCAAAAACGCTTTGTTTTGTTGCGCTAAGTTGTTGAAAATACGTTTCTCATCGTTTTCGCAACGAGGAGGCCAGCGGTTCGATCCCGCTCAGCTCCACCAATAAAATCAATAGCTTAAACCGAAAAATATGGGCCCATTAAGGATGACGCTAACCTCCCGTACGATCAACTCTTGTTGTTTGTGTCAATGTTTCAATAAATTACGAGCGCATCCTTGAACTCTTAATGGCCCCGGACTGGCCCCCTTTTTCGGTGGCTAACTGTCTGGAGGAACTCTACGCGCTGCTAACGTAAATGTCTCCTAGCGAGAAAGATCAACTGGCGAGATCGCGCTAAGACTTGACCAGCAAGTCCAGGAGCTCTTGAATTTATGTCTTTCCGGCCTTGATGAGCTGCAGGTGACCCGTTTTGATTGCGGTCTCACCCGTTCCATATGGAAGCAGTGCGTGTTTATGAGGTAGCTACCAGTGAAAATGACTCATCCTAATTACCGCTGCTCCGCGTGACACATTAAGCTCCGACGTTGGAACTTGCGCTGAATGATGAGCCAGGGATTAAGGCAATCTGCTCGGTCGCGCAGGCGATTCAGCGTCAATGCGGAATCACGCCAGACAGAAGCAGCTTATCCTCAGCTTTCGCATCCAATCGTATACTTGGTAGTTGAAATCGCCATTTGGAATACTTCTAATCATTTGGTCACGAGATCCGTGCGGGAGCGGCAGGAGCAAGAACACGAGCCGCACAGGAACGGTGGGGGGAGATGACCAAAGTACGCTTGGCAACGTTCGAACGCATTCTCGATCAATCCACGGTCATGATGGCAGTCGCGTAGTTTCTTATGTGCTGGCGCCTGCTTGTCCACTCGATTCGTACAGATTCCTCGAAGAATCAGCCAGCCAATTCGTGGGAACTACGAAAACGGACAACAGACAGAGGGAGGGTGTGTACTCTCTGGCTAGACAAGACGGCAGACGATGAGCTAAGTGGTTTCACCCTGCGCTTGAAACGAATGGATCATCTCAGCGTTCCGAGTGGAGACCAACCCGATCTAGAGGCGGAAGCTGGGTCAGCGTTGAGTCCGGAGCCCCTGCAAGCTCTCAAGGCAGAGACAACGAGCACGATCCAGTAACGACTACTCTCGTTAACACTCCGAGGAAGATGGTGGCAGTAAAGAAAGAGAAGGTAGGCAGTTTCATCGTGAACAGCATCGTAACTCTCGTGTCGCCAGGAGAAACTGCGAGCTTCCTTTCAGCCAAGCCCGTCGTTGCGTGGCCCGAGATGTGGATCGATCTTCGACGGACCGAAGCATATTGGGATGGAAACGGTGGAATCATGCGATGCTTTACTGGAGAGCGAAATACTACGACCCAGGATCAGCAAATTCCCATGGTGTGTCCCTGAGTCTTGGGTCGATAGCTGTTTTTATTTGCGGTAGGGACTGAGTGCGGTTCAATCTATTTCCATACGGAAGGATTTGTCCGAGTTCAATGTCAATCATTTACGCTTCGCTCACAATTCCGATGGGAACGCAGTCCTCGAGCGATATTCCTACCAGCATATTTGCTCCGGCAGGAACGCCGGCACATGCAATTTTCGGCCTTTCGATACTTGTCATGTGCATCGTGGCCGCCATTTTTGTGGTTGTATCAGGGTTGTTGCTCTTTGTGCTCCTGCGGTTTCGGCACCGGGCCTCAAGTTCGGACGCTAAGAATGAGCCTGCACAAATTTATGGCAGCAACCAGATCGAGCTTTCATGGACAGTGATTCCTGTTCTACTCGTAGTGATTCTTTTCCTGGCTACGGCCCGGGTCATTTTCAGCACAGAACATGCTCGCAAGCCCGCTCAATCTCTGGACGTTACTGTGATCGGCCATCAATTCTGGTGGGAGTATCGATATCCGAAGTTGGGCATTGTTACGGCCAATGAATTGCACATTCCGGTGAGTAACCCTGAGCATCCGACGCCGACCTACCTGACGATGTCCTCTGCAGATACGGATCACAGCTTCTGGGTTCCAAGGCTGGCGGGTAAAACCGATTTGATTCCGAACAAAGTAAATACCATGTGGATCGATCCACAAGCAGCAGGCCTCTACCTTGGCCAGTGTGCCCAATATTGCGGTACTCAACACGCCAAAATGCTGATTCGTGTTTACGCTGACAGTCCGGCGCAATTTGCAGCCTGGGTGGCCGCACAGCAAAAGAAAGCAATTCAAGACTCGGCCGTCCAGACAGGCGAAGCTGTTTTCCAGCGCAATGCCTGCATCAGTTGCCACACGGTGGCAGGAACGGTGGCGACAGGACGGTTTGGCCCTGACCTGACACATGTAGCTAGCCGTGACACAATCGCTTCGGGAGCTGTTCCATTCAACGTGGCGAACGTCCGCGCATTTGTCGATAATCCTGCGAATTTCAAGCCAGGCGCTCTGATGCCGCCCATGCACCTGAACGATCACGATCTCGATCTAGTCACGGCGTACCTTACTTCACTGAAGTAGAGAAAGGGAAAGCATGGCAACCCAGACGCCCACGGCAGTGCTCGACCAGACCTCAAATAAGCCTCCGCGGCGGCTTATGTTTGAGGTGGTGCACGACTGGATCACTACTGCGGATCATAAAAAAATCGGGCTAATGTATATCGGCTACGCTTTGTTGTTTCTGCTCGTAGCCGGATTTGAAGCGTTGCTGATGCGCATTCAGCTGGCTGTCCCCAACAATCACTTCGTTTCGCCGCAGGTCTTTAACAGGCTGTTTACCATGCATGGCACTACGATGGTCTTTTTCGTCGGCATGCCTATTCTTTTCGGTTTTGGCAATTACCTTATCCCACTTATGATCGGAGCGCGCGATATGGCGTTTCCGAGACTGAATGCTTTCAGCTTCTGGATATCGGCCTTTGGCGGCATTCTGCTGTACTACAGCTACATCGGTGGCGACGGGCTGTATGGGGCTGGCAATGCGCCGGATGTTGGATGGTTTGCCTACGCTCCTCTTACTGCCCGCGTCTTCTCGCCCGGCCACAGCACGGATTACTGGACGCTGTCGCTGCTGCTCACCGGCATTGGCACGATCGGTACAGCGCTGAACATTGTGGCGACCACGATCTGCATGCGCTGTCCGGGTATGAAGCTCAATCGCATGCCGCTGTTGGTATGGCTCTATCTGGTCACGTCGCTGATGGTCTTCGTTGCGGTTAGCCCATTGACCGCAGCCCAGGTCATGCTGATGCTCGATCGCTATCTGGGATCACACTTTTTCGATACTCAGGCCGGCGGCTCGGCCGTGTTGTGGATGCACTTCTTCTGGATATTTGGCCATCCGGAGGTATACATCCTAGTGCTGCCAGCGTTTGCCTTTGCGAACGAGATCATTCCAGTATTTTCGCGGAAGGCGATTTTTGGTTACCCGGCCATGGTCGCGGCTACTGTCGGGATCGGCTTCATCAGCCTCAGCGTCTGGGCTCATCACATGTTTACCGTAGGACTGGGCGCATGGGCCAATACATTCTTTACCTTTGCCACGATGATCATCGCCGTGCCGACCGGGATCAAGATATTCAATTGGCTGGCTACCCTCTGGGGCGGCAAGATTCATTTCACCGTAGCAATGATGTTTGCTGTTGGCTTTCTCTTTCAGTTCCTGATCGCTGGATTGACCGGGATTATGCTCTCGGCATCCCCGTTTGACTGGCAGCTTGGCAACTCTTACTTTGTGGTCGCGCACTTCCACTATGTGTTGGTGGGAGCCATCCTTTTTATGCTTTTCTCCGCTTTTTACTACTGGTATCCGAAGATGACCGGTCGGATGCTGAGTGAAAAGATCGGCAAATGGCACTTCTGGATATTTCTCATTGGCTTTCATCTGACATTCGACTTCATGCACATTCCAGGGATTCTCGGCATGCCGCGGCGGATCTACACCTACGAGGCAGATCGTGGCTGGGCTCTGTTAAACATGATCGTTTCGAGTGGTGCAATTTTTCAGGCCGTAGCCAGTTTGCTGTTCGTCTACAACCTGGTGGCTTCCTACTTCAAGGGAGCGATCGCGGGTCCGGATCCGTGGGACGCATGGACACTCGAGTGGTCGACCAGTTCGCCACCGCCCTCATATAACTTTGCCGTGATTCCAAGCGTTGAAAGCCGCAGGCCGCTGTGGGATCTGAAGCATCCGGAAGATCCCGACAGTAATTACGAAATGTGAGAGTGGAGCAATGAGTACATCCGTAATTCCTCAAGTGCCGGTTGAAGAATGGAAGCTGCCCTCTCGCGGCATCGTCGGGATGGTTTGCTTGATTCTGGCAGAGTCTGCGATCTTCATTATTTTTGTGGTCGCCTATGTTTTCTATCTTGGTAAGAGCCTGACCGGGCCGACGCCGCACGAGGTGTTGAAGCTGCCGATCGTATCCACGATCTGTCTGCTTTCTAGCAGCATCACTGTTCATTTTGCGGTGTCGACGCTGCACCATGCCAGGCGCAGTATGTGTTCTTTATGGCTTGCGATTACGGTGTTGCTCGGAAGCATCTTTCTCGGCAGCACGGCATATGAATGGTATGACCTCATCTATCACGACGGCCTGACTTTGCAGACTAACCTCTTTGGCACTACGTTCTATTCCCTGGTTGGATTGCATGCTTCTCACGTGATTGTGGGTCTCTTGATGTTGACGATTGCGCTGATCTTTTCTCTGCGAGGTCAGTTGGAGCGGAAGCACACGGAGCGGCTGGAGGTGCTGTCGATCTACTGGCATTTTGTCGATGCTGTCTGGGTCGTGGTGTTTTCTGTTGTGTATGTGTTTGGCCGCTAGAAAGTTCGACATTCAATGACAGGAGGGAATGAAGATGCCGAACGAAGGTACGCACGATGGTAGCAAAGTAGATGTACGCTTTGTCGATCTGCCCCGTCCAACGGCGTGGCCCATGGTGCTGGCGCTTGGCATTTCACTCATTCTTGCTGGCATGGTTACCAGCATCGCGGTTGGTGCTCTCGGACTTTTGCTGGTACTGCTCGCATCGGTCGGCTGGTTTCTCCAGGTGTTGCCGCATGAAGCGCACGAACCCGTTGCGGTCCGCACGGAGACGATCCTTATATCCAGCGGTCGAACCTTATTGCGACAAGCTGGGATTAGTAATGCCCGTCGGAAGATTCTGCCGGTCGAGACCTTTCGTATCTCTACCGGGATCAAGGGAGGAATCGCTGGCGGAGCTGCAATGACGATCCCTGCGGCTCTATTCAGCCTGTTGCGTTATCACAGCCTCTGGTATGCGATGAACCTGCTGGCAGCTGGCGGGTTTGTGAGCTGGGCGGGGGCCAGCAATGCGTTTCTCAGCGAATTTCACTTGCGAGGTTTGCTCGCGGCGCTTGCCATTCATGGAGTGACGTCTCTGCTCGTCGGCCTGCTTTACGGCGCGATGCTGCATATGTTTCCCAAGTACCCGATTCTCACGGCTGGGTTCATGGCTCCGATGCTGTTTACAGGGATACTCTATTCGGCGATTGGCGTCATCAGCCCGATCCTTAATCAACGCATAGATTGGTTCTGGTTCATACCTTCCCAGGTCGTGTTTGGTCTCGTCTGCGGTTTTGTGGTGAATCTGCAGGACAAAGTCAGGACGCCCCAATTCCAGGCGTTGCCCTTTGCTGTGCGCGCTGGACTGCATGGTGACATTGCTCCAATGGAAACCACGGAACGAGATCCGTTGAGTGCCGCAGAAGAGAAAGACAGCGACCTATGAATCTATGCGTGCTTCCAACGGTACTCCTGGCGTCTGTGCTTGCGATCGTGAGCGTGGGATGCGACAGTGCGCCCGGCAAGCCAAAGCCGGGCCTTGCGGAGGAGTCGATCCGTCCCGATCAAGTGGCGGACCTCAACACGCTTTATAGCCAGAACTGTGCGGCTTGTCATGGAGAACATGGCACCAATGGCGCAGCGATTTCGCTCGCCAACCCGGTCTATCTCGCCTTTGCCAGAGCGGACAATCTGCAGCGCATCATTTCGAATGGAGTGCCGGGTACGATGATGCCGGGCTTTGCAAAATCGGCTGGTGGCATGCTGACCGACCAGCAGATCTCAATTCTCACGCAGGGCATGATCCAGACATGGGGGAAGCCGTCTTCATTCAATGGGCAAGAGCTTCCAAAATACCTAAGCAGCCTGACCGCCAATCCGGTGCGAGGACAAGCGGTGTTCGGTGCTTCCTGTGCAAGCTGCCACGGCGCAGATGCCACGGGCTCTGCGAGTAAAGAAAAGCTGGGCTCGCTTGTCGACCCCGCTTATCTGTCATTGATCAGCGATCAGGGACTGCGAACGTTCATCGTCGCCGGCAAGCCGGAGCAGGGGATGCCGGATTATCGCTCCCATTCTGGACACGCTTTGACTGACCAGGAGATCACCGACATCGTTGCGTGGCTAGCCAGCCATAGAGCCGCGACCCCAGGTCAGATCTATCAGCAACACCCTTAGCCGCTAGTAGAGGACACGCATGACTGAGCTTTTGAAGCATCCTGGAGAATCAGGCGACATCGGGCAGACGCCTACAGAAAAGGCAGCAGCGCATTCACGGCGAACATTTCTGTTCAAGATCGCAGTCCTGTTGAACGCTGCAGTTGGAGCTGTGCTCGCGGTGCCAATCGCCGGCTATCTCCTAGGGCCCGCTATGAAAAAAGATTCAGATACCGGTTCCTGGATCTCTCTTGGGTTAGCGGATGAGTTCCCCGTAGGTGAAACCAGGCTCGTTGATTTCAAGAGCCCGGTGGCAAGCCTTGGTGACGGAGAGACAGCGAAAGTAGCGTGCTGGGTACGTCGAATTTCGAAGCAGCAATTTCAGGTTTTCGCCGTCAATTGCGCGCATCTCGGCTGCCCGGTGCGCTGGTTCGCACAATCGAAGCTTTTCATGTGCCCTTGTCACGGCGGCGCCTACTACGAAGACGGCTCCAGAGCGTCTGGTCCACCGGAGCGGGGACTTTTCGAATACAAGTACAAATTCAGCGGCAACACACTCTCGATCCACGCCGGCGATATGCCGACGTTGGCCACACAGGCCTCATGCTCCGATAAATCCAAACGCTTGATCAACATCGAGCCAATGGTAAACGGCACAGATGCCGCGCTCTCAGAGACGAGGTCCGATCCATGGCAGGGATGAAGGAGCGCGCCACGCAGGAAGGCTTGAAGGTATTTCGCTGGCTCGAACATCGCCTTGGGCTGATCAAGCCTGCCATCGATGCGGCATCGCATCCAACACCGGCCAACAACGCAAGCTGGATGTATGTCTTCGGCAGCGCGGCGACCGTGCTGCTCATCCTGCAGGTCGTAACGGGAATTCTGCTGGCACTTGTATACAGCCCTTCCACGAACGAAGCGTGGGCCAGTCTCAACTTGCTCAACCACAACATCCCTTTGGGCTGGTATCTGCGGGCGATGCATGGATGGGGTTCTGACTTCATGATCGCGATCGTGCTCATTCACATGGTGCAGGTCTTCCTTTTCGGAGCCTACAAATTCCCTCGAGAACTGACGTGGATGGTCGGCGTCATCCTGCTGCTGCTGACTTTGGGCATGGCCTTTACCGGTCAGGTCATGCGCTTTGACCAGGATGCTTATTGGGGTCTTGGCATCGGCGCTTCGATTGCGAGCCGCGTGCCTGTCATCGGAGGTCTACTGGTGCACCTGATTCTCGGTGGGCCGATCATCGGGGCTCCCACGCTCTCTCGCTTTTTCACGTTGCATGTCTTTGTCATCCCGGGCATTCTGCTGGCCAGCGTAGGCGTGCATGTCTTTATGGTGCTCAAGCATGGGGTAAGCGACTGGCCGATGCCCGGGCGCATCGTGAGCAAAGCAACGTACGAGCGCGAATATCATGAGTTGACGGAGAAGACTGGAATTCCATTTGTTCCGGACGCGGCCTGGAAAGACGCTGTCTTTGCCGCGGCTATTCTCTTTTCGGTAATGGCGGTCGCCTTTTTCTTTGGACCGTTCGGGCCTGGAGGCCAGCCAGATCCCACAATCATCCAGACGGCACCGAAGCCGGATTTTCCGTTCCTATGGATCTATGCGGTGCTCGCGTTCCTGCCGCCATCGATCGAGACGCCGGTAATGCTGGTGGTGCCCGTACTTGGCATTGCGTTCTTACTCCTGCTACCGCTCTTTGCAGCCGAGGGTGAGCGTCATTGGGCGCGTCGTCCGGTGGCGGTTCTCATGGTTTCGGTGATCGCGGTATCCCTTGGCATCTTTACGCATCTTGGCACCTATACACCCTGGAGTCCGGTCATGCAGGCCTGGTCACAGGACTCGGTGCCAGTTGAATACCTGCACGATCGATCTCCTCTGGAACGACAAGGTGCCATGGTGCTGCAAGGCAAGCAATGCCGTAACTGCCATTCGCTGGCTGGAGTTGGAGGGCAACGCGGGCCCGCACTCGACTCGATCGCCACTCGCATGACAGAGGATCAGATTATTCGCCAGGTGCTGCAAGGCGGAGGGAATATGCCGGCCTACGGTAATGCGCTCAACCCTTCCGAAACCAAGGCTCTCGTGGCATTTTTGACTACTCTCCGAGGCCATAGTCTTGCTCCGGCGGTAGATGCCTCGCGCTCCCTCAGCGAATCGAAGGCGCCTGCTCAGCCGTATCTAAGCAAATCGAAGCCATAGCCATGCATGATGCGGTGCAAGATGTCTTCACGGACTGGTCTCTCCCGGTCTGGTTTACCGGTTCTATCCTGCTGACGGCAGCCGTTTATCTGCGCGGCTGGCTGGCGATTCGTAAGACGCGCCGAGAACAGTTTAACGATGTCCGCCTCGCATCTTTTCTTACGGGACTGGCGGTTTTGTGGATCGCCATCGGCTCTCCGATGGACGGTTTTGCCGATGCACTGCTCAGCGCGCACATGGTCGAGCATTTGCTGCTTATGTCTGTCGTGCCGCCCTTGCTGCTCTATGGATTGCCGGTCGTACCACTCCTGCGCGGTTTACCTAGGATCGTGACCGCAATCGTGCTAGGCCCGCTTATCCGAAATCCAGCACTGAGAACATTTGCTCACTGGCTGGCAAAGCCTGTCGTTGCATGGATTGCCATGAATGCGACGTTCCTCGCATGGCATGTGCCGAGTGCTTACGACTTTGCTTTGGAGCATGAGGGCTGGCATGCGGTAGAGCATCTCTGCTTTCTGGTTTCGTCGCTCTTGTTCTGGTGGTGCATTATGCGCCCGTGGCCGGCTCGGACGCAGCATAGAAACTGGGGAATCCTGCTGTATCTGGTAGCCGCGGATATTGTGAACACCTTGCTCTCGGCATTCCTCGCCTTCTGTGGCCGCCCTGTCTATACCTTCTACGTCACCAATCCCAATCCATTCCACGTGTCGCCGGTCGATGATCAGGTGCTCGGCGCGGCCATCATGTGGGTCTTTGGATCGATCATCTTTCTGGTGCCGGCCATGCTTATCACCCTCCAATTGGCAGGGATGCAGACCGGCAGACAAAGATCAATGCGCTAGTTGTTCTTAGAGACTCCCGGCATTCTGTAACATGCCACCATCGATGAAGTGTGTACTGCCTGTAATGTACGAGGCAACGTCTGAAGCGAGGTAGACGGCAAGTTCCGCGACTTCTTCGGGCTTGCCCCATCGCTTTAACGGAATTCCCGCGAGGATCTGATCGTTTAGCTTTGGATCGTCCTCGACATCTTTGTCGATAGGGGTGTAAATCGCGCCGGGACCGATATTGTTGACGGTGATTTGATGCGGAGCCAACTCGACGGCGATCGTCCGCATGAGCATGCGGATACCGCCTTTGGTTGCACAGTAGGGAGCATTGGTCAGCAAAGGCAGGTCTTCATGAATCGATGAGATGTTGATGATGCGTCCGCCGCCGCCCTGGGCAATCATCTGGCGGGCAGCCGCCTGAGAGCATAAGAATGTACCAGTCAGATTGACTGCAATAATCTTTTGCCACTCCTCAAAAGGGTAGTCAACAAAGGCGAACTTCTTTTCAATGCCGGCGTTGTTGACGAAGATATCGATCCGGCCAAACGCAGCAATCGTCTGCTCTATCAGGTTGTTCACTTGATCAGGGTCGGATACATCCGCCTCAACTCCCAGGCATTTGCCGTTGAGCGCGCTGATCTTGTCGAGAGTATCCTGAGCTACTGACGGTAGGCCGACGTAGTCGACGACCACGGACGCGCCTTCGTTCGCAAAGGCGATCGCAATCGCCTGTCCAATACCCGTTCCCGCTCCCGTCACCACCGCTACCTTCCCCTGCAAACGCATGTTGCACCTCGCAGAAATGCTACCCGATGGAGCACCTGCCTTTAGCACCAAACTGAGCAAAATTGCTGATTTGCACCGGAATGTAGAGCGATATCAGTCAGTCAGATACTTTTGCAAGCAGTACACTGCCGTGACAGGGGGCGGAATGCAGGGTATTGCGGGCTCAGAAGCGTTTGGCAAGCCGGGAATTGAACCACGTTGGACTCACAGCAACAAAGATGGTGTCGGCACGGCCTACTCGGCCTCAAGTCATCTCTGGTTCACCATCTGGAACGGTATCGTTACTGAGGTCTACTCTCCAACGGTGGATCGACCGCAGTTGCGAGACCTACAGTATTTGGTGAGCGATGGCAGCACTTTTTTTCATGAAGAAAAGCGCGACCTCACTCTTGCCGTTGAGCGAATCTCCGACCACGCTCTCGGTTATCGCTGCACCAACAAAGATCCCGGCGGTCGCTACACCATCACCAAGGATGTGATCGGCGACCCTCATCTTCCCTGCCTTTTGCAGCGAACGCGACTGACTGGCAAGAATAAGGCTTTCCTTCAGAGTCTCAAACTCTTTGCGCTGTGCGCTCCGCATCTCGAAATAGGCGGAGCCGGCAATAACGCTTACATTGCGGTTGCCAATGGACAGCGTATTCTCATGACGCAGAAAGGCAGCCGCTGGATGGCGATGGGCGCGAACGTTCCTTTTCTGCGTCTCTCCTGCGGATATGTCGGCGCCAGCGACGGCTGGACTGATCTGCAGGATTTCACGATGGATTGGCAATTCGATAAGGCAACTGACGGCAACGTTGCGCTGACTGGTGAACTTGATTGGAGCAGGTCAAAGGAGTTCACTCTCGGCGTCGCTTTTGGGCAATAGTGAACATCGGGCAGTATCGAATTTATTGCAGTCACTCGGCACGCCGTTTGACGAGCACCTGGCACGCTATCAGAATCAGTGGGACACGACGTCTGCACATCTCAGACCTCTCGCCAGCGCCTCTTGTGACAAGGGCAATCTGTATAACAGCAGCTACAGTCTTTTGCTAGCGCACGAAGACAAGTCGTTCGGAGGTGCTCTGATCGCTTCTTTAGCCATCCCGTGGGGCGAGGCCAAGGGCGATAACGATCAGGGTGGCTACCATCTGGTCTGGACGCGCGACATGGTCAACAGCGCGACCGCATTGCTCGCGGCTGGAGACATGGCGACGCCGTTACGCGCGCTGATCTATCTAGCCGTCGCGCAGCATCCCGACGGAGGATTTGCACAGAATTTCTGGGTGAACGGCGATGCTTATTGGAGCGGCATTCAGCTTGACGAGACTGCTTTTCCCATCATGCTCGCGTGGCGTATTCACTGTGACAAGGGACTTGCTGCATTCAATCCGATTAACCTTGTTCGCAACGGCGCCGCTTTTCTCATTCGCAACGGTCCGGTGACGCAGCAGGAGCGATGGGAGGAAGCATCCGGCTACTCACCGTCTACGCTCGCCTCAAACATCGCGGCCCTCATTTGTGCGGCTGTCCTTTTGCGAAAAAACGGCGACGAGGAAGGAGCTACCTTCGTTGAAGAGTACGCCGACTATCTTGAACGAAATATCGAAGACTGGACGCTCACCACTACCGGTTCTTTGGTCGACGGCATCAGTACGTATTACATGCGCATATTACCAGAACAAGTCGGCCAGCAAAATCCTGCGGAAGATAAGGAAAGCCGGATCCTGCATATCGCGAATCACGCTCCTGGAGAAGAGAGCGACTTTCCGGCGCGCAACGTTGTCGACGGCGGCTTTCTCGAATTGGTTCGCTACGGCATCCGCAGCCCTGACGACCCGAACATTCTCTCGACCATCAAGGTCATAGACGCCATTCTCAAGACCGATACGCCGTATGGTCCAGCATGGCACCGTTATAACCACGATGGATATGGGCAGGGTCGTGACGGAGCGCCGTTTACGCAGTTTGGAGTCGGGCGCATTTGGCCCCTGCTGACAGGGGAGCGAGGCCACTACGAGTTGGCCGCGGGCAATAGCACCAAGGAGCATATCCGCACGATGGAAGGTCTCGCGAGCAAGACAGGCCTTTTGCCAGAACAGTCATGGGACGAAGCTGATCGACCGGAGATCTTTCAGTGGCTCGGCAGACCTACGGGTTCTGCAATGCCGCTTATGTGGGCTCACGCCGAGTACATCAAGCTGCTAAGGTCTACCGCGGACGGCAAGGTTTACGACACCATCCCCGAGGTCGCAAAACGATATCTTGGCAAACGTAAAGAGCGAACTCAGATTTCGGTCTGGAAGTTTCACCGGCAGGCTCGTTTCATGCGGACCGGTGAAGTGCTCCGTGTGCAGGCAGGCGCTGAATTCACTCTTCATTGGTCGACGGATAACTGGAAAACTTGGAACGATACCAAATCCACCAGAAATTCACTTGAGATCGATTACGTCGATCTCAAGCAAGCGGCTTCCAATACGGGAACAACGATTGAATTTACCTTCTACTGGACAACAGTCAATGATTGGGAAGGGCGCGATTACCAGATTCAAGTGCAGTAGTATCTCGAGGATCTAAGGCGATGCCGATTACGGTCTATGCACAACCACTCCAGAGCCGAAGCAGGAATGGCGGGTCCAGTCTTTATGCTTAGAAGCCATTGGCCGCTCTACTTCTATGAGGCCGCGGAACTAGCGATCTTTATGATCTCGGCATGTTTCTTCACGGTATGGCTTTTCGATCCTGCTTACCCGGTACCCCATATAATTCCGAGCAGCGCTCTACGCAGAATGCTAATGGGAATTGCCATGGGTATAACTGCAGTGTTGATCATTCACTCACCTATGGGTAAACGGTCAGGTGCGCACTTCAATCCATCGATTACATTCACATACTTTCGTCTCGGCAAAATAGGCCGATGGGATACTCTCTTCTATATTTTGTTTCAGTTCATAGGCGGTGTCTTTGGCGTGGGCGTCTCGGCCTTGTGTCTTGGGAACACACTCGCCGATCCGACTGTGGATTACGCTGTGACCGTTCCTGGAGGATATGGAACCGCGGGTGCATTTGGAGCTGAGTTCTTTATGGCTGCGCTGCTGATGGGTGTGGTGCTTTGGGCGTCGAATCGTCCGCAGAATGCCTCCTACACCAGTTATATGGTCGGCTTCCTGATTATGTGCTACATTCTGCTCTTTGCTCCTGTATCCGGCTTCAGTATCAACCCTGCGCGAACTACCGGGTCGGCCGTCTTTGCGCATGTCTGGACCGCCATCTGGCTTTATTTTGTAGCTCCAATCGCGGGCATGATGCTTGCTGCCGAGGTCCATCTTCGCGTGTATGGCAGCAATAGGATTCTTTGCGCCAAGTTGCACCCTGACCCTGATTATCCATGCCCCTTCTACTGCCAATTTCCTGATCACCGTCACTTGAATTCGCACAAACCATCCATCGCAAGCTAACCGATCTTCAGAAAGGAGTTGCGTGCAGGAAGGGCGATCGATTTTGAAACGAGCCAGCTCCACCTGCAATGCACATCCCACATATGTCCGATCAAACGAATCCCTACGACGCAATCATCATCGGCACTGGCGCTGGTGGCGGTACGCTTGCACTGCACTTAGCCCAAGCCGGCAAGAAGATTCTTATTCTCGAACGCGGTCCCTTCATGCCACAGGAAAAGTTGAACTGGGATACTTCCGCGGTCTTCCTCGACAATCGGTATCACACCAAGGAAACCTGGATCGATAAAGACGGCAAAGACTTACATCCTCAGCAGGCTTATTTCGTCGGCGGACAGACGAAGGTCTATGGAGCAGCGATGTTCCGCATGCGGGCTGAGGACTTTGGCGTTATCCACCATAAGGGTGGCATCTCGCCGGCATGGCCTATCAGCTACGCCGATATGGAACCGTACTATACCCGCGCTGAAGAACTCTTCCACGTCCACGGAGACCTCGGTACGGCGCCCTTGCGCTCCGGAGGCTATGGCTCCTCTTTTGATCCCACTGAGCCATTCCATTCCAAGCGATATCCTTATCCTGCTTTTTCCAATGAGCCGCACATGCAGTCGATCGAAGACGATGTGCGCAAGCTGGGCGTCAATACCTTTCCCATCCCATTGGGTCTCAAGCTGAACGAAACCGATCCGTTCGCGTCCAAATGCGTTCGGTGCGATACCTGCGACGGTTATCCATGCCTGATTCATGCCAAGTCCGACGCGGACATCAATTGCATTCGCCAGATCATGCACTTGCCGAACGTCACCTTGATGACCAATTCACGAGTAACACGCCTCATCACGAATAGCAGCGGGACTGCTGTCGAGGCCGTCGAGGTCGTGCACGCGGGTAGAGCGCATCAGAACGACGATACGGCGCAAGATGCATCCAAGCATGGGTACGCCGCAACTTATACCGCTGGATTTTTTGCGGTGTGTGCCGGTGCCATCAACTCTGCAGTGATCCTTCTCGCTTCCGCAAACGATAGGCATCCGAACGGCCTTGCCAACCGCTCCGATCAAGTCGGTCGCAACTTCATGTATCACCAGGCTGATGCGCTGCTTGCGCTGAGCACGGAGCGCAATGAAGACAGCTACACCAAAACATGGGGCACCAATGATTTCTATCTCAAAGACACCGACCCGGATTATCCGTTTCCGCTAGGGCAGGTACAGCCCGTGGGTAGCTTCCACTTTGAGATGATGAAGGGCGATGCGCCCCCTCTTACGCCGGGCTTTGCTCTCGAAGGGATGAAGCATCACGCGGTTCCGTGGTGGCTTACGACTGAAGACCTCCCAGATCCTGAGAATCGCGTGACCTTGCACAACACTACACCGCTTTCCTCGAACAACCGGCAACCTGGGCAAGCTGGAGCGCACCCCGCCGGTGACACTGGCCACACGAACGAAACCTCTTTCGTAACCGATGCGGCTCCTGGGCGTATTCAGCTTTCGTACACGCCAAACAATGTGGAGTCATTCAACAGGCTCAAAGATCGCTGGGTAGATGTATTGAAACGGGCGGGACGGGCCAGCACTTCGATCCCCTTTCACGCGTACTTCAAGAAACGCATCCCACTTGAGGGAGTGGGTCACCAGAACGGTACCTGTCGCATGGGCACAGATCCGATGACGAGTGTGCTCGACGTCTATTGCAAAGCACATGACCTCGACAATGTATACGTCGTAGATGCTTCCTGCTTTGTATCTGCCAGCGCAGTTAATCCGTCGCTTACGATCATCGCAAACGCAATAAGAATTGCGGATCACCTGCTTGCTGAACGCCTCAACTGATAATCCATCATGTATGCTCCGCCACTTGAAGGCATAAGGACTCAAACAGCAGCACAAATTGAGTTGTCTATGCATTCTGGTTCATACCGTCTCAGGAACTCTTTTGAAAATGCTGTTGCTGAGGGGGTGACCCCGCCAATCCGCTGCTTTACGTTTTCGGACCGTTCCTTCGTTTCGTCGTCGTCGCCGCGTTGCGCAGATGACCTTCGGTTCAGGCGTGTGGCTGGTGATCCTAACCGTTGCCGTTGTGTCATTCACGTACACGAAGGTAACTCATTGGCTCACGGACGGCGTTGGCGGAAGCGGGCTTAAGGAGGGGGAGTTTCGCGCTTAAGTGACGAAGGTTAGTTCTATAACCACTTTTTTCGAACACACGCTATGCCAGCTTTTCATCTGCCGTGCACTTCATGCAAACCGTTCGTTCACCTGCGGGTTTCATTTGAACCGATCGCTGAACGAATGGTCGATTGGAAGCCGGACCACGTACAAGAGTAGTTTGCTCCGCTGCAGCCGGGGACGAAGACAGCTACCCTCTCTGGAGGATTTGCCAATGTTAGAGGACTCAAGTTGCGCATCTCATCGAGCGTCTGTGCTTCGTACGATGTGCGAACGGAATAGTCGCCTGTGCCACGACGCTGCCACAGTTCGAATATGATCGCTCCACCGGGTGGAGTATCATCGCGACGTCCGTCGATAAGCCAGGACAAATCGAGAGCCCCACTGATATTTGTTAGGTTTGTATCGTGTCCCACCAGAATGAGTACACGATCGGTCGGCTTGCTTAAAGCACCGGAGATTGCGTTTTGCGTGACAGCCTGTTGCAGAGATTCGAGGACACGAGACAGCAACGTCGAAGACTGAAGACGGGCCAGGTAGGAGGTCCGCCGTTCCAGGTCAGAACTTGCCGTATGAAGTTGGAGCAGGTCGCGTAATTTCTGTAGATCGACCTTGCCCCATCCCACGACAGGCATGCCTTCGGTGTATTCCAAAAGCAGGTTCTCAGAGATTGTTGCAGCGGTCCCCAGAGGGCTCCGCAGATCGACCAGATGATCTCCCTTGCCGGGAGCGAGCGACGAAGGAATATCGAACAAAGATTGTCGTTGCGAGTTGGCCGCACTCCCCGGCGCTGCGGTTGCGAGCACATCTTCCAGCTCTCGCAATTGTGGCTTGTACGCCTCGACGAGACCGGCAGGATTGTTGCCGATGCGACCGGCAATTGCGGCGGTAGCTACATCTTTGTCCCCGTGGACAGTACCCGCTGCAAGCGGATGGAAGAGTGGATCGGATGTTCCTTCCGCAAGCGCATGAACCTCCATCGAACATCCCGGCGTGAGGCCTGCTCCGAGAGCCTTGCCGGTTTCGCGCGTTCTCTGGTCAGAATCAGCAAAGATAGCAATGTGGCTCGCATCGTCACAGCCGTGCGCTGAGATCAAACCTTGCGATGACCATCGCTGCCGGTCATAGGCTCCGAACAAGGTCATCAGTTTTGCGCCGTGCTCGGTCAGGTAGCCTGGGGCAACAGACCAGGCTGGCCAGGGTTGGGCAGAATACTGATTCAACTGGTCGATCTTTCCAGTGGGTGAGCGGACGCCATGACGGGCCACCACTACTACGAATCGCAGATCTTGTGCCTGACTTGAAGCGAGACTTGAAGCGGGCGCGCCAGCGGGCAAAGCTTGAGCAAAAGCATATGATGTTGAGATCGTAAACAGTACCGCAACGGATAAGGTTTTCCAGACTGACGGCTTCAATTAGCACCCTTCGCGATAGCAGTCGAGTAAACGCGAATCTCAGCTGGATGGCCGTTTCCTCCGGGGATTCCGACATAGAGTGCAGACTGTGAAGGCACAAACAACGCCGTCTTTGCGCCCGGCTCGGTATGGATCACGCCGTCTGCTTGCAGTGTCTTTTTCGCGTCAACGCGATAGATATCAACCTCGCCCGCTCCGCAGATCACATACACGCGCTGCTGTGCCGCGTCGTAAAAGAGATCGTCTGCCCCGGCTCCAGTAGGCTGTCGCGACAATTCCGCACCCGTGCTGCCGTCTAATGCAATTACGCTTGCCGGCTTGCGAGATGCTATGTAGAGAACCTTTTTTTCTCCGTCATACGCCATTGGAACGTTGTCGGATGCGTTGGTCAACTTCCAATGAGCGGTCATAGCTTCGGTCGATCCGTTTATGACTGCAACCTCGCTCGCCTCCGCAATATTTGCGAAGACTCGATTTCCAGCCACATCGATGTCGAGTGCTTCTGGATGGCTTGCGACAGTGAGATTTGTCTTGAGCTTGAATGCGGCTGTATCGACGACAGCGATGCGCGCTGGGTTGGCTGCATTACTGCCACCGTGGCCAACATAGAGCAGACCTGATGCTTCGCTGTAAACCATGTCATCCACATCGTCTGACAGCTTCAACGTACCAGCAAGCTTGAGCGGCGCTCCCTGATACCAATGCAATTCGGCCATCGCTCCATCCGCGACATACAGGCTGTGAGTCTTGCTGATCCAGACCAGCCCATGCGGCTTCCCCAGGCCTGAAATACTTTGTTCTACTTTGCCAGTCGATACGTTAATGACCTCAACAGAGTGATTGCCCGTTGCGGCCGCGAAAAGGCGGTTGCTCTCTAGGTCGATTGCAAAGTGATCAAACTTTCCTTCAACACCAGGAAGAGAAATGGTGGATGTCTTCGCAGGCAGGGGAGCGGGCTGAGCTGCGCTGAGCAGATTTGCGCATAAGAGAAAGGAAGCGATAGTCCCGTAAATTTTCATGAACACCTTTTCCGAGATAGTAGCTGGCCTTTGCATCGACCTGTGTGTGCGCGTAGAAGTAGTTGTCACCGAACGGCCCTTTGACTCCAAAGTCGACTGCTCCGGGACCGGAGTCCTGGTATTGGTAAGCGTAGATATTGGCTCCGTTATTCGATATGCCAAAGGTCACGAGAGCCCGCTTCGTGGCAAAGGCAGGTCCTATGTTCCAACTGATTGGAGCCTGACCAACGAGGGCGGGATTATCGGAGCGGCCCGCCAGGTGGTAGTTGCGTGACCCTGTGTAGGTTAAGTTGGCGTTGATGCGTGCTCCGCTCAATATGCCAGGCAGAAAATTCAGATGCTGCTGATAGGCGAACTCTAAGCCCTGTACCCAGGCATGATCGCCATTGACCTGCTGGAATACAAGGTCGCCAGCATAGGCCTGTGAGAGTGTCGATCCAGTAGCAGGGATAATGGATTGTTGCCCATAGATGGGTCGGGTTATCTGCTTGAAGAAGTAGCCGGCCTCAATCATGCCGATGGAGGGTAAATACCGTTCATAAAGAACGTCGTAATCATTCGCATGTTCCGCGACCAGGGCTGGATTGCCAATATTGATTGTGTATGGATTGGTCGACTGGTCTTCAGTAATGTACGGCACGAGTTGATATGGATCCGGGCGCGAGATGCCACGGCCATATACTGCTCGGATATCCGAGTTATTGTCTACCTTGTAGCGAAGCTGAACGCTCGGCAAAGGGTTGATATAGGATCCGCTGCCTTTCTGAGGCGTGGTCGAAACGTAGTTGCCATCGGCATCGTTCACCACAAGGTATCCGGTATTCGATGTGTTAGTTGCCTCGATGCGAAGGCCAGTCTGCAAGTGGAAGCGACCGAACTGAATCGTGTTCATGATGTATCCCGCAGACACTCTCTCCTGCAGGTTGTAATTGGCTGCGTCTGACTGTAGATGGGTGGTGCCTTCATCCAGAGTGAAGTTGCCTGGAGTATTCGCCAGGTCACTGGTGATGGCCTCAAAGCTCGTGATCGGACCCAACCGGTAGCTGCCACCGTAGAAATGATTGTTGGTAAAAGAGCCAAGGTAGTTGGACATCAATGTTCCTGCGTTGGAGTCATATTCCGGAGAATATGCATCCTGTCCCTTGTGCTCATTGCGAAATTGTCCGCCAAACTCGATCGTTGAGAAATGGGATCCAAGGTGGTAGTTGATGCCCATCGCCGCACTGGCCTGAAGATTGAGTTGCGTTGCTTGGCCGAATGTCAGATCTACGGTATCCAGTTTGTATTGTGTTGGATCGAAGATCGGATTTCCGGCCACATCGCATGTGTATTGAGGGCGATATTGGCTCGGGCCCGGCGTGTACTCGCAATCATTGCCAACGGTGCCGTGTTTTGAAACTTTGAACTCAGCTCCCGGATTTCCTGCCGCACCTCCGAAACGCGAGTGAGCAACAGCGACCTGATATCGCAAGAAGGACCTGCTGAATACCTGATTGCCGCCAATCGCCAGGTCGGCAACCTGAAGATCTGGTCGGCGAACGCTTGTTTTGTACTTGGGATGATCTTCAACAGCTAGTTGATATGCATACTTCTGGCCGAAGTCGCGGAAGTTGGAAAATGGCCCATGCACATACAGATCGGAGTTCTCGTTCAGTTTGTAGTCGATTGCGCCGGCAGTGCCGTAGCGCGTCCTGTCGTACAGGTATTGCTGAACATTCATGCTGTCGAAAGACAAAGCGCCATTAGGTCCATCAAGATTCGGCGTAGGTTCCACGTCATCGATGCCGCGGCCGTTGTAGTCATAGCTGTAGCCCAGCATAAGTCCGAAGCGCTTGCTACCTTCCAGAGTTGGACCAAACCGAAAACCGGCGGAAGAATTAATATGGAAGGCCTTGCGTCCATTGTCGATGGGCGTATAACCGTCCATGCCTTCGAGCATCAATGTGGGCCTGTCGGAGGTTGCTTGCTTGATACGCAGATCAACAGAACCGCCGATCGCATCCCCATCCTGATTGGCGGATAACGTCTTGTTGATCGCGACGGAGCCTACGAGATCTGCTGGGATGGTATCCAGATCGACTTGCCGGACCTGCGGGTCGGGCCCTGGAACGATCACTCCATCGATCGTCGTATTGCTAAGCCTTGGTTCTGTGCCGCGGATCTGAACGTATTGACCCTCGCCCTCATTGCGCTGCAACGTTACGCCCGGCATGCGCCCCAGAGCATCGGCGATATTTGCATTTGGGAGGCTGGCAATCTGCGCTTCCGTTTGCACGTTCAGAATGTTTTCTGAAACGCGTTGCTCATTGATGGATGCCGCGTCCCCCGTTTCGATCGCACTGACAACCACCTGCTGGTCAGCGGAACCGAGAGAGAGTGTTTCTTCCAGATTCGTCGCCTGCCCGGCGACCACTACGATCGTCTTCACCAACGTGGTGAAGCCAACGTAAGAGATGTGAATGGTGTAGCTTCCAGCCGCCACATTGGGAATCAGGAAGTTGCCCTGTGTGTCTGAGGATACGGTTCTTGCCGTCGGCTCCAGCTCGATTCGAGCCCCGGAGAGCACCGCGCCGGCGGGGTCCTTGATGTTTCCAGCCAAGGAACCGCTGGTAGCGGTGACTCCCTTATCGGCCGTGGTCGCTGTGCTGGTTTCCACGGATGCATTCAGCACCAGAGGACATAGGATGAAGGCAGATAAAAAGAAAAGGCGGGCCAGAACCTTAAGCATGAGTCTCCTCTAAGAGTGAGCGCCCTGCGCATAGCTGCACTTCAGCACAAGATCGAGGGCGTCGAATACAGCTAGCCTGAGCCAATTTGTTCAAGCGATGTTTACGCGCGTGTGAATAATTTCTAAGGTGGCCGCACAGGCCAGGGACCGATACCGAAAGCCGCCAACCGCCTCGAGCCTTCGTTCAAGCTCGTTCACAGCGTGTTAATAATTCAATAAATTTCTTCTAAGGTTACGTGCTCGTCGCTCCAATCCATGTGGCCTTGTGCTGAGATGAGTACAGGCCTTCGCTCGAAAGGAATTGAACCCGGTCTGCAATGGATCGCTCTGTGGCCGGCTTGCCAATGCGCGTTTTAGTGATTGAAGACGAGCGGCGAATGGCGGAGTTGCTAAGACAAGGACTTCAGGAGAACGGTTGTGCCGTGATGACCGCTGGCGATGGTGCCACTGGACTGGAAATCGCAACCGCATGTGAATTTGATGTGATCGTGCTGGACATTGGATTGCCTGATTTCGACGGGTACCACGTCTTGCGCACCCTGCAACAGCGCAACTACCGAGCGCGAATCCTGATGTTGACTGCACGCGACTCTGAAGATGACATTATCCGCGGACTCAATCTGGGCGCGGATGATTACCTGACAAAACCCTTCTCGTTCTCTGAACTCGTGGCGCGTCTGCAGGCTGTGAGCCGGGCGCCGCGAAAGGCTGAAAAACACAGAATCGAAGTCGGTGATCTGATTGTAGATCTGGCAAAGCGATCCATTCTGCGCACAGGCAGGAGCATAGATCTTTCTCGATCCGAGTTCACGCTACTGCTTTCCCTGCTACGCCATGCCGGGCAATGTGTTTCCAGGCAGGACTAAACGGAAAGCATCTGGGGAATCGGATCAGACGTCGGTCACGGCACATTGGATGTGCTCGTCAATGCGCTTCGCAGCAAGATCGATATGCCGTTTCCTCACAAGATGATCCGCACTGTCAGGGGAGCAGGCTATCTGCTCGAATATCAATCGTCCAGCCTCCATTCGCAGCCGAGGAGTGCCTGCAAATGAAAGCACTTCCGATTCGCATGCGGCTCGCTCTCTGGTACTTCATCATGTTTGCCACTGCAGCATGCGTGTTGAGTCTATCGAGTTGGTGGATGTTGCGCCGAAGTCTTCATGTCGCGGAATACCACGAACTCCAGGAACGCGCGGAAGATGTGCAGTCGCTCCTCGTCCACGAATCGCCGGGGCTGACCATCGACAGCCTGAGGCGCGAACTCACATCCATCTATTCGCTCAAAGACGACGGCAAATGGTTGCAAGTCCTCGATCAGGATGGGAACTGGATCTACCGCTCCAAACGTCTGGAACAACAACATCTGGAATTGCCTCTTCCTGATAAATTGCCCAAACAAGGTACCCTCGCGGAGTTTGTTCAAGGCACGCGCTACGTTCAGGTATTGGACTACCCGATCAAAGCAGGAGGGAGAGCCTATTCGGTGCAAAGTGGGTTGGCGGTCAATAAGTCTATGGCTGTATTGAATGGCTTCGGTACAGATCTCCTCATGCTGACCCCAGTAGTCCTGATCCTGGCCGCATTCGCCGGTTACTGGATGAGCAGGAAAGCGCTGGATCCGATCGCGCTACTCGCTGCTGAAGCTCGCCGGATCAACGAACGGAATCTCGATACGCGTCTTCCGGTGCCAGCGGCTGAAGATGAGATAGCCGATCTTTCGCGAACGCTGAACCAGATGCTGGAGAGAATCGATAGATCATTCGCCAGCGTGCGTGCGTTCACTGGAAATGCGTCGCATGAACTACGAACTCCGATTTCGCTGCTGCGCGCCGAGATTGAGGTCGCACTCTACCGGCAGCGAGACGGGGCGGAGTATCGCGCCATCCTGGCGAGGCTGCATGAAGAAACGATCCGCATGACCAGCCTGGTCGAAAACCTCCTTTCATTGGCACGCGCCGAGGGCGGAGCGGAGATGCTGACTCTGGAGCCGATTCAGCTCGAGACCTTCTTCGAAGGAATCCGCCAGACCTGGAGAGCCTCGATGCAGGCGGCTCATATCGACTTCCGCATCGAATCAGAAGGCGATCACTTGGTATGCCTCGGCGACTTCACGAGCCTCCTTCGGCTAACGTCTATCCTGCTCGAAAATGCGCTCAAATATACGCCATCCGGCGGCTCTGTAACGCTGCGGGCCATCAGTTCCGGGCAGTCGGTCATCCTGTCTGTAAGCGACACAGGGATAGGGATTGAATCCCACGATTTGCCTAGAATTTTCGACCGCTTGTATCGTGGAGGACAGGTCAATCTACACGGTCCCCGCGGCTCAGGACTTGGTTTAGCCCTTGGCAAATGGATCGCGGAGCGTCATGGCGCGCAACTGTTGGTGCAAAGTTCCCCAGGGAAGGGCAGTTGCTTTTCGTTTGCCCTGACGAAGACCCACTCAAGTCTGTGGGGTGCGCTCATGACGTCCCCCCATCCCCAATACCCCACACCCTCGCCGATTCTGGCTCATCGAGCGCCCCAAGATGACGTTGGAGTGAGAAGTCGTCCTCGCTGATTTTAGGGATTTGAACCTCGGAGCGAGTCGCGGCCTGGCTTCAGCGATGCATGGTAGACGAAGGTATCGTGTCGCAACCCTCCTGCCCCTGGCAGTATCCTTCGATATCTTTCCATCACGCTTAAGCTGCGAACGGCAGGGGAATTGAATGGAAACTACGTAGACTTGACGTCATTTGGTATCGTTCAGTGTTTCTCTATCTGACGCCGCACTCTGAATTTGTAGCAAGGGGGCCAGCGGTTCGATCCCGCGCAATTTCACCAAACAAGTCAATCCATCCGGCTTCGACTGTTCCTCAATTCAGACGTGCCTCCTCGAAGGCTTCAAACTCGATTAGCCGTATCGATGTGCCTTCTGGATTGCCCGGCAGAAGCAGGCGAAACGCATCCGTTGTAATGGCTGGAAACGTGATCGAGTTCCTCCCGGTCGCAATCGTGGTCATAGGAAACCTGATCTGGCTGGGAACGTCCGCCCATGCATCGTTCATTCGATACTGCAGGCGGAAGGATTGTGGAGCAAACCACCGCGCTCCGTCCGCAAAGAAATACAGTTCGACCGAGCGGACCTTTCGACGGCGCGGCAGCTGCACAGCCCACCAGCTTCCGCCTGCAGATTGCGTTGGATCAGGGCTCCATCCATTTGCGTTCTCCGGAAAGAACCAAAGCCGCCCGTCGATCGCCTGCTTCGTAGCCTCAGGACTGATGCTTGAGGATGCCGTCGTCTGCGGTCCATCTGCAAATCCAACGTTGACCGCAATATCTTCCGGCATGCCCATCCCCGAGCCCGGCCGGGAAGCCGCAAGGGCCTTGAGCGGGACCAGTGTGCGTGTGAGTGGACCTGGGCCGCTCGCTTTCTTTCCATCCACATAAATCGACAATCCTTTGCCACGCCGGTAGTGATCGCCTGATTCGTCGTAGATCACCGCAATCTCATGGCCGTGATACAGAAGTCCCTGCACTGCGAAAAAACGAATCGGATGCTCGCCAGCTATCGTATTCGCGGAGACCAACGGAGCCACTTCCAGCGTATTGTCCGAACGCGGCCGGATTCCGATCAGTCCGCTCAGGATCAGGTCCACATACGTCGAGTGCGCGTAATGATGGGAACGCTTCAAGCCGACAATCGGGCCACCTTTGTCAGGGTTGTAATCTTCCTGTAGGTCGAGATGATCCGGAGCAAGAAAGTGCTGTCGGGTGTACTGGCGCAACAGGCGAAGATAGTCCGCGCGGGTAATGATGTCTTGCTGCGGGTAGTCGTCGAGCAGGTTGGCCAGCCCGGTAAGCACCTGCGATGTCTGGAATGGCCAGGATGGCCCGTTCCACTGACACTCCGGCTGCGAACCTTCATAGCGATACTGCGTCATGTAGCGCGCGTATCCAGGCCCGACCGTGCGAAGACCGGCGGCTCCCAGAAACTCCTGTGGCGAGAGAAGGGAACTCCAGGAGGCGTTGTACTTCGGAGCGTTGTCGCCCGTCTCCGGAGGAAGCTCGAAGAACCACGGCACGTACCCGACAAGTTCGCGTCCGCGAATAAACTCGCCTGCTTTCACCGTTGCAGTGGAGCGCTGATAACGGTCGGTAAAGTGTTCGAACTGAGGGTTCCAAAGCTGTGCGAGCGTCGCTTCTTTGATCTGCCCGGCTCGCTCAGCAAAGTCTGCTGCCGTCAGCGGCCGTCCGGCGCGTTTGGCTATATGAGAGATCGCAAGAGCGTTGGCGTACTGGTAGGCGTTGATCGATGGGCGGAAGGCAAATCCCTGCGTAAATCCATTCCTGCCCTGATCGGGATCGGGATGATCGGTAAATCCCGCTCCGGAGGCGTCGATCGAAGAAATCGTGTACTCAGTCGCATCAGCTAAAGGCTCGACCCAGTACAGATTCCTCTTCTTATCCAAATGGTCGTCCCAGGCGTTGAAGACGTACTCCATCGCCGCAAGATTTCGCAGCAGCACAGTCTGATCGCCGGTGACCGACGTTGCCGCTTCAGACGCCGCGGCAATCCATTCGGAAAAATTGCGCGTGTTGCCTCCTCCTGCATACATGTGGTCGATGAGGCTGTTCACATACGCAGGGTTGCGGAGCCATCGCCCCTCCATCAGATGAAACGAGGATGAATCATTGAGATCGGTGTAAGGCTCCTTCGCCCACGGCACATCTTCCAGGAACTCGAGCTCGGTCGTGCCCTGCCGCCCAATCTCGCGTATGTGTGCGCGGTAGAGCTTCCAGCGGTAGTAATAAACCTGCTCAATCTCAGGATCATCGATTTCGAGAAATGGAATATTGCGAACAAACCAAGGTGCATCCGCGCCAAAGTACTTGGTTGCAATTTCCGCAGAGCTTAAGACCGGCACCTGCGCCGTAGCCGAAGGAGTGAGAGCCGACAGCAGCAAGACAGAACAGGAGATCTGCAGCAGCACGTTACGGATACCAGCGGAGACTGCACCGAACTTGGATGACATGGGGCTATTTTCTCTCATCACAAGCGCCACTCAACATCGGACATCACTGTACCTGACAGCCAACGCAAAAAGCCGCAGGCGAACACATACTGCATTCGCCCACGGCTCTTGATCGTGATGTGTCTTATTTCGCAGTACTGAAGAAGTATGCGTCATAGACTTTCTGGAACACCGGCACTGGCAGCTTGAATACGCCGTCGGGATCCGGAGCGTGGCCCCATGGGTTGCGCAGAATCACAGTGTTGTCGCCAGCGTCATAGTCAAGCACGGTGTAGGCGTGCCCCGGCCGGAACCAGTCAGGACGGCTGCCCATCGACAACACGGAAGCAGGCGGAGCGCCTCCATTGTTCGGAGTTCCTGCAACCATTGCGATTTTGCCGGCATGTAGATTCTGTAACTGCTCCATCAGATCACTCTTGCCCATTTCACCGATGTAGGCAGTTCCCTGGAAAGCAGCCAGAACGCGGGCAGGCAATCCTCCCTGGCCAATGGCGCGGTAAGCTCCGAAGACCTCGCCATTTTCGCGCACGACCTTGCCGAGAATCTCGAACAATCCAACCTGATCGAGTACTGCGCTTACCGCCTCTGCCTGCGCTGCGGGCACGCCGAGAGCCGTGAACTGGTGTGCCAGTTGCGTCTTCAGACTTGCGCGATCAAAGCTGCCATTCTGGCTGACCACGAGGCGAATCGCCCGGTCGTAAGCCAGCAGAAGGGGGCCGCTCTGATCAAGAACCGACAGGGCAACCGGCTTGGCCAGAGCCAGGAACACCGGCGCATTGTCCACCGCCTGCACCATGGCCCGGCGTAAGACGCGCTGCGCATAACCGCGCAGCAGTACGGCGACCCAGGGCCCTTCCGAGACGTCGAAGTTACGCTCACGGGCGAACTCCACATCTTCCGGATAGACAATTTCCGCAGGCCCGGTAGCAAATTGCACCAGATAGCCACCCTGCGGACTGGGCGTGATGGCCTTGGTCAGCACGTCGGGGTAAACGTTGGCCAGCGCTGCCACGGAAGAGTGAAAGTAGCAGCTTCCGAGTTCTCCCTGCCGCACAGCGCCGGGTTTGACGCCGCTAGGCCCGTAGAGATGCTCGAAGGTTTGCGCTCCGGCTGACAGGGCCAGCGCGGTTAGCGCGCCCGTAAAAAGCATTGCGATCAGAACACTCCGCAGGCGGAGACGAGTCATCAATTTGGCGATCATTGCAGTTTCCCTTCCTGGTTTCGGAGTGTTGTGCACGTGTTGTTTGTTTGCTGCTTTGTCAGTGCAGAGCGTTGCTAGCTGTTGCCCCCGGTTTGAATCTCGCTCTCAGCCTGGCTCGCGTTGGTCTGTGCCTCACGCGAAGTATCAGCGATTGCCTCCGGGGAATCAGGCGTTGCAATGCCACTCGGATTGGGAACCGGAGTCGCATCCGGGACCGGGGGGAACTTGTCATGCATGTCGCCCTTCACCATCTCTTCGTAGCTCTTCTGCTGGTCTTCTACGAAGCGGTTGAACCACTCCTGCAGGGTGGCCACGGGAACGCGGACCGTAGTGCCCACCGCGCAGTGGCTGGTGGTCGCCTTCGCGACGGAAGCTACGGTCACCGAGACAGTCCCGCTGGCATCCGGAGTGAGATCGGCGCGGCGCACAAAGTCCCCGCCCGTGATCGCGCACTGTTCCCCGCCGTTGTCCGCTTCAACATCGGAGTAGCTCTGAAAGAGTGAGAACTTGGGATTGAGCGCGCCCGGTGTGGTATCAGCCGGCGTTTGTCCGGCTGCAGCTGCTGCGTCCAGTTGCCGCTGCATCGATACCTGCCGTACGTAGTCCTGCCGGATCTGAGGAGTGATCGGAGTGATGTTGCCGGTGGGCGGTTCTGAACCATCCGTGGAAGCGGTCTCCTGCGCATCCTGGTTCGCCCGCAGATTCTCGGCCATGATGTAGTCGGCTGACCATTCGTCTGGCGAGTTATACGTAATGGCCGGCGCGAAGTAAGTGCCGTATGCTCCATAGCCGGCATAAAAACCCCACCCAAAGATCACAGGGTGCACCCAGGGCGATCCGAAGTACACATAAGCCCGCGGGCCGTAGTAGTAGTCATGCACGTAGACCGGGTAGTCATATCGGCCATAGTGCACGCTCCGGTACACGGTCACCCTGGTACGACCGTTAAACTCGGTCGTCCGCTGCGTGAAGCCGCGGCGACCCGGAATGGGGTGCTCCTGAGAGATGCGGTTGCCATGCACCATGACGTGAACGGGTTCGCCGTTCTTGCCCTTGGTCGTGTAGTCGATGGTGCGAACGTTCGTGGGCGAAGTGTGCGTCACCACTCCCGTCCCATCCGGATTGACATGCTTCACGGTGGTGATGCGCCCATGGTTCACAGCGCCCTCGGTTCCGTGAGCAGACTGAATCTTGGTCACGTTCCCTGCGGCGTTCACCTGCACTTTTTGATGGGAGGGCGTCTCGAAGACCTGGCCATTCGGCGTCTTGGCCACGACCTTGGTACCCGTAGGAAGCGCTGCCTTCCCGGTTTGCTGATTGACCACAGCGGGCTTTGGCGGCGGCGGCGTGCGCGGCGGCGCGGGTGTCGCCGGTGTCGCCGGCGCGGTAGCCGGATGCGGCTGCGATGTTGGGACCGGGGTCCGCGTCGGAATCGTTGGCTGAGGCGTCCGAGTTGCCGGCTGCGGTTGCGTCGGCTGAGGTGTGCGGGTCGTCGGCTGCGGCTGTGTCGGAAGAGGTGTACGCTGCTGCGGCTGCGGCGGAGGAACCCGCTGCGGAGGCGGCACCCTTTGCGGTACAGGGACGCGAGGCGGCGGTGGCGGCGGAGTCTTCTTTGTCGTCTGAGCGGCTCCTGCGTTCGATGCCACGGTTGCCAGAATGATTGCGATTGTGATGCCGAGCAGGGCGTTCCGATAGGTGCGCATACATGACTCCTTCTGGGTAAATGCGTTCGGCGACGTGCGGCCGGTGAGCGCAGGTTGCTTGTCCGCAGGATATCCAGCACGGCTGGTGACCTAAGTCCGGCTAGCGAAATTCAAGTCCGGAAAGTGCGGTACTTCCTATCCCTATAAGCGGAAATTTTGTGAAATCGAGTTCACGGTTTGCAAAAAAAAAGCGATGAATACTGAGGATAAAGTTTGGGGGACTTCATCGTAGCATGGCGCAGACCCTGAGTTATAGAAGGAGTTTTTAGAATCGTGGGCAAGTACAGACCGATCAATGTATTGCTCACAACCAGTAAGCATCGATAAGACAAACGGTACGTGAAAGATAAGCCTGAACAAAAGGATAAGCCGGATTCAGGCTGAGTCCGGCTTGATCTCGCGAAAAGTACTGAGAATCTTAGCCTCAGTTTCAAACGTCGCTTGCTGGTGGATCGCTCGCAGTGGGCGGTTGAATGGCGACGAAGGTCCAGTTGGTCGAACCAGTGCGAATCTTGGCATAGTTGCGCAACGGAACGGGCTCAGCCTCGACATAGGCACCGTCGACAAAAGTACCGCTCATGCTGTCTTTATCGCGGATGACAAACTGGCTGCGATAAGCAATCGAGGAATTCACATCGGACAGCGTTGCATCCTGGCGAATGCAGATGTTGCATTGCGCGGGATCCTTGCCGATCAGGTTGCGCCCCTCGAGCACTGGAAACATCTGCCCCTGTGGATCCCAGCTGTAGGTGATCAGCACGCCGACAATCCTGCGGATCCCCGGCGTAGCCTGTGCTGCGGCGGTACCGCCGGTGTCGGCAGCCGCGTCAGCCCCGGCGAAGCCGCCGTAGAGAGTTGCTTTGCGCTGGCCCGGTTGCGATGAACTCCCCAACACGCCCGGCGATTCAAAGTCAGCGGAATTCCGCCAGCGGCCCACGGGTGGATCGTTCTCCAGTGTCGGCGGAGGAAAGCTTGGGGAAGGCGCAACGCCATCGGCCATGGTGCGCCTGCGCCCGTCTCCTTCACTTGGGATCACGCCCGGATAGCTATCGTCTTCAGCGAGAGTGGAACCGCGCGTTGAAAGCACCGCCCGGCATTTCACGCAGTTCGTCGCGGTCTCTGGATTCCTTGGGTACTGGCAGTAGATACAAACAATCATCGGAATTTCCCTCCGTGTTACGGCGTCTTGGTACAGCGTCCGGCTTAAGCGTGATGATCCTGAGCCTAGGCGACGCTCCAACGCATCGCCTCATACTAACCCTTGATGACGACAGCGCAAGCTGACTTATTGGCAAATATGCATCTTAAGCCCGAGTAAGGAGAAGAACTACCTTGCCGACGCGAATCTCATCGCCGGGTCTGACCAGATGGCGCCCTGGTTCCAGACGTTGCGAATTCAGGTAAGTGCCGTTTGTCGAATTCGTGTCCTCCACTTTCAAAATTCCTTCTTCCCACAGCAAGCGCGCATGTCTGCCGGAGATCGTGGGATCGCCTTTGAGAACGAGGCTGTTGCCGTCAACCGCGCCAAGCGTGAAGGACGGGCTGGTAACAAAGAAGTGATCCCCGGCCAACTCGCCGGTCTTCACCGCAATGCGGGCAAAAGGGCCCTCAGCCGGTGCATCGAAAACGCTGACCAATTGAGTCATTGCCCGGCCTCGATTGCGAGGCGGCAGGTGCTCCTCCAGCGTCTCCTTGCGCGGATTCAACGGGACAAGAGGATCAGGCGCAGGCGGAGCCGGTATCTCTGGGACATTTTCGTCGATCGTCTGTTTCCGGAAGGCATCCAGCTTGCCGGGACTCGACAGAGCGCCATCATCGTGATGGGTTGGGACATAGACGGGACCGGGTGGCGGAGGCGGTGGTTGTAGAGTCTGCGACACCGCAGGCTGGGGCTTCTGCCGCGCGCTCCGCCAGGAGATGAACAGAAGAATGATCCCGGCAACAAAACAAGCTGCAAGCCCATAAATCCAGTAGCTTTCCACGCGGCTGACCGGCTTGTCCGATTTGCGTGCAATCTTCGCCCCAGCCGCTGTCCGGGGAGGAGTGACGAACGCCGCTGCTGACAGGTGTCCCGGCTGCCATTGCAGTGAGACTATCTGTGCTGTGCCGTCGGGCGTAAGCTTCGACGCATCGAACACCGCTACCGGGGTAGTCTGCATCGCGTTGATGCCACCGTCCATGAGCTGATCCAGTTGCGGAGCAGACAAAGCACGGGCGTAATTCCCTCCAGTGGCGCCGGCAAGTTCCTGCAGGAAATGGAGATACTTGCCAGGGTCACGCGTTAGGCCGATCGCGTCCACGACAACCCCGGAAGCTTTGGCTTTGCGGATAACATCCTCGAGATGGTGTGTCGAGCCCTCGTCATGGCCGTCGGAGATGACGGTCAACTGGCGGCGCTTGGGGCTGACCGTAGCGAATTGATCCAGGGCGAAGAGCAGACCGTCCCAGAGCCGGGTCGTTGTGCCGCGAGCATTGACTGTCTCCAATTCACGTGCCAACTCCGCATTCGTGTGGTCGAACGGGACATCCGTACGTGTATCGTCGGCGAAGGTGATCACCGCAATTTTGTCCACGGGGCGGGCCCTGCCCACAAATTTGGCAATCGACGCATGAATCGCCTTGAGCGGAGCGCCGCGCATGGATCCGCTTGCGTCGATCGCCAGGAGTGCGGTGATGCCATAGCCCGTTTCGCTGAACGGACGAATAGAGCTTGCCGCGCTCAACTCTTTGCCTTGCGAAAGCAGCCTCAGGTCGGCAGGGTTTGGCCGGATCGGCAGTCCATCAGCCCCGGTCAGCGAAAACACCATCTCCACGCGAGGAAATTTCGGCCCACCGTTGCCGTCGTTGCTCGTATAGCTCGGGCCCGCTGTGAGGCGCTTCGGCTGTTGAGCATAGAAGGGCGCGGAACAAAGGCATGCGAACCCCAGCAGGTAGCTGGCAACGGTGCCAACCATGGAGAGTTTGTTTCGGAACGGTTTGATTTGCGAGTCCATAGCGGATGTGTCTCTTCTATTGGTTGGCAATCTCATTGCGGCTTGCGTGGTTTCGGCGGCTCGGCAAACGGGCACAAAGCCGAAGAATTAGAAATGCAGAAGAGTCGTGCCGTCGGGGAACACGATTCTAGCCGATACCACTGACCCCCGGCGATCCTTCGGTCCGGAAGCGTTTCACAAACTGCGGGTCCCGGCTTAGTTCCGTGGCAAGAAATTTCAACGCCACCTGAACACCCATCAAGCTATCTTCGGCCAGATAGACGACTCCCATGCCACCCTGCCCCAGCTTGCGAAGGATGCGGTACTTGCCGCGCACCAGAGTTCCCGGGGCCAACTCCTGCGAAGCCAGCAAGACGGCTCCATCCTCGGGGCAAGTATTCTGCTCGTCAGCATATTCCTTGTCGCAGATAGTGCAGGTCTTCATGACTACTTCATGGCTCCTTGATGTTTGTAACGCCCAGCCTGAATTCTTACGGGTGGACAATTTCGCTGCGAGCGGCTCTAAGGAAGAAAGCGTAAATCGGCGACTTGAGTGCTCAACTCTTACTGTTGAATCTCACCAAGAAGCAGTCCAAGAATGAGTCTTGAACGTTGGGAAGCGCTCCGATTATCGTGCATTGAGAAGGCTCAGGAGTTGTCGATCAATTACGTTGCCCGAAGCATACCATGCCCATCGATGCATGAAAATCGGGCCACCGATTGAAAGTTCCCACGTGGCAGCTTTTGTTCTTGCCGCCCGCTAAGCTGCTCATGCTAGAGTTCCTGCATACGACCTATGTCTTCCTATTCGCACCAACCGACTCAAGTTGTGCCTGCGCAGTCGTGGATCATCGGAAGCGCGCCCGACTGCGATGAAGTCGTGGCTCAGCCCACGGTGTCCGGATACCATTGCCGCCTCACCCGCCAGGGAAATCAGCACTGGATTGAGGATCTGAAATCGCGCAACGGCACCTGGGTGAATGGTGTACCGATCCCTGTAGGTCAGATCGTACCCATCCAGCCGAACACCAGGGTAACTCTCGGTCAGCAGGTGCCAATGCCATGGCCGGCTGACTCTCTCAAGTCCCCAAGTAATCCGGTATACGCCCCGCCAGTCAGTGGTGGTGGCCAACCGAGCGGAAGAGTCATCACTATCGGGCGCTCACCGGATTCAGTCAAACAGATCGATCTGCCCATCATCGGCTGGAACCACGCCCGTATCGTCTTCGAAAACGGAGTACCGATTCTCGAAGACCTGAACTCGCGCAACGGTACGTCGATCGACCGCGTGGACAACCGCATCCAGCGTGCGCGGCTCGATCCAGGTAGTGACGTTTATCTTGGTTCCTACAAAATTGCCGCAAGCGAGTTACTGGGCAAGCAGAAGGTTGAGATCGGCGAGGCCGCATTCCATAAAGTTGCCTTCAAAGACCGCAACACCATGATCATCGGCCGCGATCCGCAAAGCGACCTGCCGCTTGAATACCCGATGATCTCCTGGAAGCATGCGCGACTGACCAAGGAAGGCAATGTAATTCACGTCGAGGACCTGGGCTCGCGCAACGGCACCTTCGTCGGCGGCATTCGTATTTCGGGCAAGGTGCTGGTTCAGCCAGGGCAGGAGATTGGCCTGGGCAGTTACCGCTTCCAGCTACTGGAGAGCGGTGAACTCGCGCAGCGCGAGTATCACGGCAACGTCACCATTGAAGCAGTCGATGTCATTGTGAATTCGCGTGAAGGCAAGCGCCTCATTGAACCGGTGTCCATGACCATTTATCCCTCGGAACTGGTAGCGGTCATGGGACCGGCCGGAGCAGGGAAGACCACATTGCTGAAGGCTCTCAACGGATACACCAAGCCGGCGGCGGGCAGGGTTCTCTTCAACGGCGACAGCCTTTATGACTACTACGACCGCTTCCGCCAGCAGTTAGGGTATGTTCCGCAGGATGATATCGTTCACCCGCAATTACGCGTAAGAGAAGCACTCTATTTCTCCGCGCGGCTTCGCACAGACCTCAGTGATCAGGAAATCGAAGCACGCACCGAGAAGGTGCTACGCCAGTTGAAAATGTGGGATAAAAGAGATGAAATTATCGGCTCGCCGGAACGTAAAGTCCTGTCGGGCGGACAGCGCAAGCGAGTCAACATAGCTCTCGAGCTGATCAACGATACCCCAGTTCTATTTCTCGATGAGCCAACCTCGGGGCTGTCCTCCTACGACGCAGAGTCAGTCATCGAACTCCTCAAGGAGCTATCGACGCAGGGCAAGACCGTCATCACGACGATTCATCAGCCCAGCATGAAGATCTACAAGATGTTCGACGACTTGATCCTCGTCAACCGTAACAGCGAAAAGGAAAGCCACGGCACCATGGTGTACTTTGGTCCCGCCTTTCCAGATTCGATTCAGTTCCTCAATGATCTTCCACTCGGCGCTGAGCCGACTCCGGACCTGTCGCCGGAGATGGTCCTCGCCGGCGTGGAAAACAGGCTATCTCCCGATTGGCTCGCCCTCTACCAGAGATCGCGCTATCACAAGGATTTCGTTCAAGAGCGCTCCGGCAAGCAGCCGCAGCCGGACCCAAGCATCAATACCCCGGGATCCAAACCCAAGCGCCACTTCGACATTACCCAGTGGCTGGCGCTCGTCAAACGCAACTATCTCGTGAAGTCACGCGATGTCACGCAGACCATTATTCTGCTTTGCCAGGCTCCGCTCTTTGCCGCTTTGATCGCTCTGGTGTATCACCCGCTCAACGCGAGCAACTATGCCGAACTCACGCCCAAGCTGATTGGATCGCACTTCCTCATGGTGGTAGCGGCATTATGGTTCGGTTGCAACAACGCCGCTCGGGATATCGTCGGCGAATGGACCGTCTACCGGCGCGAGCGCATGGTCACGCTCAAGCTTGGTTCCTATGTCTTCTCGAAGCTGGCACTGCTGTTTGTCCTGGGTGTCTTCCAGTGCCTCTGCCTGCTGAGCATTGTCTATTTCACATTGCAGTTGAAGAGTAACTTCGGGCTGGACTTGCTGGTGCTGATCACTGCGACCATGGTTGGCACCGGGCTGGGGCTGTGCATCTCCGCTTTCTCAAAGACCACCGAAAGCGCCATTGCTCTCTTGCCTATCGTACTGCTGCCGATCATCGCGCTTGGTGGCGGGATGCGGCCGATTTATCAGATTGGCGGAGGCCAGCATCGCCTCTTTACAACGATCATCACCGACTTGATTCCCTCGCGCTGGGCTTTTGAAGCCAACATGCTCAACGAGACGGTGGAGCATGGGTGGAAAAAAGACAAAGGAACAGAAGCTGTCGAGCCGGCAGCGGAAGATAAGGACAATGATCAGGTCGCGGCGTTGCACGCTCTGGGAGACCCCGCTTCGAAGGAGCGCATGCAGCAGAAATGCGAAAACGCAGCTGCGCAGGCCAAGGACAAGGAGGAAGGCGTAGTCGCTGTTCTCGACGATCATCAGACACACGTTCTATGCGGCGATGCTGCGGAAGGATCGATTCCACATTACCTCATTACCTGGACCGACAAGGACAAGGACGGAAAGGATCACGAAAACATTGCACGGGCCTACCGCGGCGAAGCGAAGGGAGAAGCCGGCAGAGCTTTATCTGACGATGAGGTGAAGAACAACAAAGCTGCTGTGGTCTACAAGGCCGTCAACTTCCGCCACAGCTTTCGCACGTCGATGCTCGTCTTGGTGGGCATGCTGGGAGCGCTTATCCTGGGTGTGCTCGGCATTCTGTCCTGGCGGGACAAGGAACAGCAGTAAAGTACACTGGTTTTCGATCAGCGTCATCGTGCGGAACAGGAGGCTGACAGATTCCGTATGTTGGCGTATTTAGTGTTTGGGTCGGGAGATCCTACGGGCTCATGGAATCGAAGCAGCAGCACCCTGTACTAAGGTGCTGGCAAGTTCTACGGGAATGGAACAGGTTTTCCACAGTTTCTTGAGCAGGATGGTTTTGAATTCGCGCTATAGGATCATGCAGGAGATTTGTCCTGCCTCCGAGGTAATTGCATGAGCGAAGTCTCTCCCCAGGGTCCCATCACCGTCAGTTCCGATTCCGTTTGCGATCGCGGTCTGGTCCGGGAAGAAAACCAGGACAATGTTCGCACTGCATCGCTTCCCCTGGGCGAACTCTTTATCGTTGCGGATGGCATTGGTGGATACCAGGGAGGCGCGACAGCCTCGCAGATGGTGGTGGACGGATTCCACAGCCAGTTAGCCATTAAGCCCGCAAACTATAGCCCCGACGACGCTCTCAAAGAAGCATGCGCTTACACCAATCACTCCATTCATACAGCAGCAAGCTCCGGCGATCCAGCCAAGCAGCGCATGGGCTCCACGGTCGTCCTGGCACTGATTCAGACTTCCGGTCCGTCGGGTCCCATGGCATGGATCGGCCACGTTGGCGACAGCCGCGCCTATCTCATTCGCAACAACCAGTTGCAGAAGATCACCAGTGACCACTCGGCAGTCCAGGCACTGCTCAGCCGCAATCTGATCACAGAAGAAGAAGCCCGTAATCACCCCGACTCCTCGGTGCTCACCCGGAGCCTCGGGCATCGCACTGAAGTCGAACTCGAGATCGATCACGAGCCACTTCTTCCCGGCGACGCACTGCTCCTCTGTTCGGACGGCTTGTGGGGGTATGTCGACGAGGCATTGATCGCCGGAGTTGTCACCGATCCCAGCCTGTCCATTAAGACTGTCACCGATGCCCTGCTGCGCCTCGCCCTCGACGCCGGCGGTCAGGACAACATCGGGATCCAATACATTCGCCTGAGCGGAGGCAATCCCAACATCACCGCACCGCTTGCGGCAAGCTTTCCAGGTGCATCATCCTTTCCCGGTGCTTCATCCTTTCCCGGTGCTTCATCCTTTCCGGGTACACCTCACTCCACGTCCAACGCAGGGCCGCTGAAGTCACCGTCCCGTACAGGGAAACTGCAGACGATTGCCTTCGCGCTGCTACTGGTCGCAGGCCTCGGGTTTGCGGGTATCCGCTATTGGCCGCAGATCAGTAAAGTGATCCACGGGAACCAGAACGGCAATATCGTCATTCAACCTGCTCCGAACGAAAAGCCAGCAGCAAAAGGGAAAACAAAGGACAAATCGGTCTGGACCAACATTTCCATTCAGGTCGGCGAGGCGGCTTGCCCCAAACCCGCCCGGGATCAGGCGCAGGTGTATACCAGTGATTCTTCCGTCGATATCTCTGCCCTGAACAAGGAAATTGCGAAAGTCTTTGGGGATAAGTTCAAGGTCGAACTGGACCATGCGATCTATCGGCCGTTCCCGCGCAAGACGGATTCATCCTGCGAGTGGTGGGACGAGTACAAAGTGGTCGTTCTTCCAAAGGATGCTTCGAATTCGGTACAGAAAAGGACCAACGCTGTTTCACCAACAACGGAGATCCCAAGAGTGCCGGCATCAGCCGATAACTCTTCTCCCGCTCCTCCGTCCCGGCACTAACCTTGCATGCGACTTAGTTCACCGCGATCGTACCGGCGTTGGCAGCCACCAGGTCCTCCGGTAGAAACGCTCCGGTCTCTTCATCCTGCACAATCCCCAGCACTCCCTCCGGCACAAGGATCGGCGACCCGAAGAAGGAAGAATCCACCGGCCGCTCCAGGTGGATGCTCTTTCCATCGCGGCGCGCCGGCAACTGGATGACCTCGACCGTATCCTTGCCCGTTGACGTGTCCTGAATCAGCCGGTAGACAGCCACCTTCTCCCATCTATCCTGCCCGGCAATCACGCTCGGCGCAGCGCTGAAGCCTCCCTCCAGCTTCTTGCCCGGAAAGCTGATCACCGTCAACGCATCCGGAACAGCCCTTCGGCGCACCTTCACCTTGGTCAAATCCTTCTGTTCAGTGCCATCGCCAGATGCCGGAATCAGCAGCGCATCCTTATCCGCACTTCCGCGCTCGCTCAGGGTGAAGTCCTTATGCGTCAGCGAGTACGTATCGGCAATGCCGGCAGCCGAACGATTCGCCGTTGGAAACAGCAGAATCTCGCCGCCGTTTTTCACCAGCTTCGTCTCGCCTGACTTGATGCGACTCAGAAAATCCGTGTCATAGGCCCACGGTGCACGCGCTTCGGCAGTCGTCACTGCCTGTCCTGAAGCCATGCGAAACCCAAGCTGATCCAGCGTCACCGGATAGCTTGAATCCTTTTCCTTGAGCGAATAGCTGCTCTCTACCTCAAGAAGGTTTGTCTTCGCCTGCTTCTCAAGCTGAACGACCCATGCCGACTGCAACCCCGGCAGCCCATCCCGCACCGAGACTCCGCTCTTCAATCCGAACTCCAGCACCGTCAACACCGTCAGAGCCGCCTGCCGCTCAAGCGGGGAAACGCCAAAATCCACCGGCACATCCTGCGTGAAGGGCAGGGAAACGCGCGGGTGTTCGCTGTGCATCACCAGCTTCTCCAGAAAGCTCACCTTCACCCCGGCCACGACCTGCCCCTGTACTTGGACCATCTGCTTCTCGATCATCTCGCGCAGCGGCGCCGTAGTCGTCAGGTCGCGAAACTGCACCGTCACATACAGGGGCGGCAGCGCCGTCTCCTTGCCCTGCACCAGCACGATTGGCTGGGTCAGCGGATCGGCATAGACCGGCATGCCATTGAGCCGCAGCGACGTCAGGCGAAGGCTCTCAAGCGTAGCGCTGCGATTCGGCGTCACCGTAAGATCCACCCCCACGCGAAGGTGGGAAGTATCAACCTCCGAGATGCTCGTCCCTTGCACCTTGAGCTCGCCCAGCACTCCAGTGGTAGACGGCTTCGTCGGCGCGACGTCCCCCGAAGGTGGCGCAGGTGGTGGTGGATCTTGCGCGTTCACCACCCGAAGAGAACAGAGAACCAGCGGAGCAACAAGGAAGAGAGATCGCAGTATCGATTTCAAGGCAGCCTCCTGCACACTCAACAGCGAAAATAACCTTCGATACTGCGCGAGATACGGCGCAATAGGATTCTTGAGCACACTCAGGGCAACATCTCGCTATTCTATGAAGGAAGATCGGCGATGGCCAGTGGCAATAGAGGAAGACGGCTTCCGGTTCTCAAAACAAGGGGTAGCGGCCATGAACGACAGTACACAGCGCTTGATCCGCGATCTGTTCGACGGGGCAAGCAGGCTTCCCGAAGCCGAACAGAGGCCATGGGTGGAAGCGCGAGCGCAGGGCAACATCGAAGTCGTATCCAGCGTATTGCGTCTGCTGCGAGCCTCCAGCGCCAGCGGCAAAGGGTTCCTGGCCGAGCCGGCGATCAAGCGGCCCAAGGCTCCCATGCAGGAAGGCATGCCCATCGGTCCCTATCGTGTCCTCAAAGATATCGATACCGGTGGCATGGGCGTCGTCTATCTCGCCATTCGCACCGACGGCCTGCACAGCGGTCTCGTCGCCATCAAGGTCATCCGCCCCGAAATCATGTCCGACGCCATCAGGAAGCGCTTCGAACAGGAATGCGCCATCCTCGGGCGGCTCAATCATCCCAGCATCACCCGCATCCTGGACGGCGGCACCACTGCGACCGGCCTGCCTTACTCCGTCATGGAATATGTGGATGGCAAGGCGCTCGATGTCTACTGCAAGGAAACCCGCGCCACGATGCAGCAGCGCCTCGACCTCTTTCGCAAGACCTGCGAAGCAGTGCAGTACATGCATGACAACAAGGTCATCCACCGCGACCTGAAGCCGGCCAACATCCTCGTCACGCACAATGGCCACATCAAGCTGCTCGACTTCGGCATCTCCAAACTCACCGGCGACCTCAGCACCAACCTCACCACCGGCATCCCCATCATGACTGCCGTTTACGCCAGCCCGGAGCAGATCACCACCCGCGAATCCCATCGCCTGACCAGCAGCTCGGACATCTACTCGCTCGGCGTCATCCTCTATGAACTGCTGACCGGCGTCCGCCCCCTCACCTTCGAAGGCCTGGGCCTGCCCGAAGTGATCGACACCGTCACCACCAAAGACCCGCTCAAGCCCAGCACGCAGAAACCGCTGCCTGCAGATGCCGATCCGGACCGCATCTACCTCTCCATGCGCCAGCAACTCGCCGGCGACCTCGACTGCATTTTGCTGATGGCGCTGCGCAAAGAGCCGGAGCGCCGCTACCCCAGCGCGGCCGAATTTGCCGCCGACATCGAGCGCTTTCAGAAGGGCCAGCCCGTGTTAGCCCGTGGCGACGGAGCCGGTTACAAAGTCAGCAAGTCCCTGCGTCGCAACCGGCTGCGTATAGCCGCGCTACTGCTCATCGGTCTTTCTCTCGTCGGTGCGGGTGGCGCCTATTACTTCCATCAGCAGGAGAGTAACGCCATCGAAGAAAAGGAAGAGGTCAAAGTCGAGCTACAAAAAGCTCTTCAACGCATCGACGACCTTACCAGGAAAGCGCAGCAGAACGCAGGCAAAGCCAAAGCGCCACTGATCGAAGGAGAAACCTCCAACCAGCGCCTCGCCCATATTCGTAACGGTGTTGCAGACTTCTCTTCCGACTATCAGGCAGAAGTCCCCGGCATTCTGGAAGCCGACCCCTCCACGCATGACAAGGTAGCGCAGCTGGCCCAGCAGAGCCTGCATTATTTTGCCGATGTGCAGTCCGTAGCGGGCGAAGATCCAGGCACCGTCGCAGCACTGGGACGCGCCTATCAGGCCGTTGCCAAGTCGCAGTGGAGCCCAGCCGGAACGCCCAGCCTGGAGGATCCAAGCCAGGCCAGACAGACCTACCATCTCGCGCTGCAATCGCTGGAGGCAACCGACGCACTCAGGAAGAATCCGCAAGTCAAGGCAGTCGTCAGCGAGATACTGAGCGATCCCGCAACGCAACAGTTCCGCGATGCATTACTGAGTCCAGGCCCCAGGCCGTAACGCTCAGCGGCAGCGCAAAGAAAACGGCGGTCGGTTCAACGAACCGGCCGCCGCATATCTCGTAGATGCACCTTAGTTATTGGCAAGCTTGTCGTAGAGCCAGGCCCGTGCAAACTCCCAGTCGCGCCGCACCTTCGATACATTCTCGCCCACAATCTCTGCAGTCTCCTCGTTGGTATATCCGCCAAAGAAACGCAGCTCCACAACTTTGGCATTTTCCGGATACAGCTCGGCAAGCTGGTTGAGCGCATCATCCAGCGCCACCACTTCGGCATCCTTGCCGGCAGTTACATGAAAAGCCTCATCCAGCTCAATCTGAATCCCGTTACGTTTATTCGCCCTGCGGCTGCGCGCATCGTCCACCAGAATGCGCCGCATCTGCGTAGCGGCAACCGCAAAGAAGTGTGCACGGTTATTCAGCTTCAGAGGCTCGCCGCCGAACAACCGGAAATAGGTTTCATTCACCAGCGCCGTCGTCTGCAGAATGTGGCCTTCCTTCTCGCCGCTCAGGTATCGAGAAGCCAGCCGGTGCAGGTCGCCGTACACCACGCGGATGAGTCGCTCCGACGCCTCTTTGTCCCCTTCGCTCGCGCTCTGCAGCAACTGCGTAATCTGCGCCGAATCCATGCTCAACTCCCCCTCTACGATGGTCACTACAAATATACGAGAGCGGTCAGGAATATCAGCACTGCATTTCTGTCTATTGTTTAGCTAACTCAGTCCATCGCAGCGTCACGCTCTGCTGCCCCGGCGCGGTAATAGCAATCTTCATGCTGCTGTAATTTCTTCCCGCATCCGGCTGCGTCAGAACGCGCGCATTTCCCGAAGCAACAGTGACAGCGATGGGCGTCGCCAGTGCGGGCGGCGTCATCGCAGCAATCGTGCCCACCGAGGCTCGCGACCCGGGAATGTAGATATCGACCATCTGCGGGGCCATGGCAATCGTGCCGGACCATGTAATCGTGCCCGAACTCAGTTGCGGAACCGGAGGGGGATTCGGTTCGGGCCTTTTCACAACCATCGGATTGCTATGCCCACCCGGACCATTTGGAGTCGGAGAAATCTTGTGTATTGGACTGGTGGGCGGCTTCACGTCGGGCTTCGTGTCGCCTCGTGGCAGCGGCGGATCGTTCTTCACCGTCTGCGGTGGCGCGACCGGCTGAGGATTCACTTGCAGCTCTGTCTTCTTCACTACCGGAGTATCAGGCTTATGGAGCAGCATCCATGCCCCTCCGCCGCCAGCCCCCAGCAGCAGAACGATACCCGCAGCAATCAGCGCCATCCGTCCACCACCGCTGGCTCGCTTATCCTGGATCACCCGTACAGCGGCCGGCCCCGTATTGAATCCACCCGTGGTGGAGGTGCCAGTCTGCGAAACAGAAGTCGTCACCGGCACATGCGTATCCACCTGCGTCGCAGCGCGCCCAGGTGACGTGAAGGCAACTCCGCCAGCTGGCCCAGTTGGTCCGGTCGGCCCAGTTGTTTTCGGTGCCTGAAACGGCGGCGGAGGAGCCGATGGCTGTGCTGATGGCTGCACCGTAACTGCCTTCACCGGAGCCGCAACGGGCGGCTGAGCCGTAGGCGAGCCAGTGAAAGCGATTGGCTGCGGCACAGAAACCGGCATGGTTGCGCGTTCCGGCTGCAGCGGTCGAGCCGCAGCCGCGCGGTACGCATCCAGCGCCGCCACAATCTCCTCGCAGCTCTGCGGGCGATCTTCCTTGGCCTTCGCCAGGCAATGCAGCGTAATCTCGTTCAGCTCAGCCGGCAGCCCGCTCTTGCGTTCGATCAACGGCGTCGGCTCAACCGTCACCTGCGCCGTCTGCACATCATGAATCGACGGATAGCCATTGCTCTGGCTGAACGGCGGCCACCCCGTCAGCAGCTCGTAAAACAGGCACCCGAAGCTGTAAATATCTGACCGGCTATCCACATCGCGCGAGCTACGGATCTGCTCCGGACTCATGTAATCCGGCGTGCCCAGCCGCTGATTCACCTGCGTCACATTGCGGCTTGAACGCATCACCTTGGCAATGCCAAAGTCCATCAGATACGCCTGCCCGTCCTCATTTACCAGCACATTCGAAGGCTTGATGTCGCGATGCACGATGCCATGGCTATGCGCATACCCCAGCCCGGAAAGTATCTGCGTACCAAGATCCACCGCTTCGGGAACAGTCAATGGCCCGCGCCGCGAATCCAGCATCTTCTCAAGATCGCGCCCATCGATGAAGTCCATCACCATGTAACTGCTGCCGGCATGTTGCCCGACCTCGTAAATCCGCACAATGTTCGGATGAACGAGCTGGTTCTCGCCCTCGCTCTGAAAGCGCGATTCCACTTCAGGGATCCCGGAGAATTGCCGGTTGAGAAACTTCATCGCGCGCAGTTGCGCACTCGTCTCATGTCGCACCAGCCATACCTCGGCCATGCCGCCCACACCGAGTTGTCGCACCAGGACGTAACTGCCGATCCTGGCTCCCTGACTGGCTTCAATGGCCATGCTGCCTTCTTCGAGGAGAAACGTCTCAATCAATCCAAATGCGCGAGGAATCCGAGAGTCAACTGTAACGTCAGCTAACAGGAAATCCCGCGTTGTTACTGCAGTTTCTTCAAGCGGTCACAGCCCCATTGATTCCCCATGCTGCAGCCCTTGGTCAATAACTCCTTAGCCCTGTCGAGATCCTTCGGCACCCCGCTGCCAGTGCGGTAAAGGTCGCCCAGATCGCTGCACCCGTTCGAGTTTCCACCGCGGCAAGCCTTCTCATACAACATCGCAGCCTTCGCGAAGTCCTGCTCCACACCCTGCTTGTCCTGGTACATCACGCCAAGGTTATTGCAGGCCGTAGCCTCACCCGCATCGCAGGCCTTCGTGTACAGCGCCAGAGCGCGCGCATAATCCTGCTCCACCCCCAGCTTGTGCTGATAGAGAAATCCAAGGTTGTTGCATCCCTCCAGCACATTGCCGTTACACGCCTTCTCATACAGTGCCGCCGCCATGGGATAGTTTTGCTCGACGCCAAGCTTGTACTGGTACATCCAACCCAGATCCTTACATCCCGTCGCGCTGCCGCCGTCGCAAGCCTTGGTGAAGAGCGAGGCTGCGCGGCGATAGTCCCGTGCCACGCCCAGATTATCCTGGTACATCACGCCAAGGTTGTCGCAACCGGTCGCGAAGTTGCCGTTGCAGGACTTCGTATAAAGCGCTACAGCCCGCGCATAATCCTGAGTCACTCCCAGATGATCCTGGTACATCACGCCAAGATTGCTGCATCCCGCCATGCTCCCGCCACGGCAACCCGTGTCATAGAGCGCAAGAGCCTGGGCGTAGTCCTGCTCCACCCCCAGCCTGTGCTGGTACATCCACCCGAGATAGTCGCAGCTGTCCGCATGCCCCTCGTTGCAGGCTTGCGTAAATAACGGCAGCGCCGCTCCGTACTCTTTGCTGGTGTAGAGCGCAATGGCCCGCTTCGCCGTTGCATCGACGCTCTCGGCGTTAGGATTCACTGGCCTGTTCGGGTTCACTGGCTGCAGTGGAATCGTATCCGTAGGCCGCGGGGAAACCGCTGGATGCGGCTTCAGATTGCCATCCGGCGACACAGGGACCTGGGGCTGCACATGGGTCTCCTGCACCTGTTGCGCCTGCGAGTCGTCCTTGGCCTTGTCATTCCGCGTGAAAAACTTCATCGCTGCGACAGCGATCACAGCCACGACCACCAGCACGCCCAGAAAGCCAAACAGAATCCCCCGGTTACGCGAGGAGCTCGAAGATGGCTGTCCCGGCACAGGTCCAGGTTTTGGGAAGGGAATCGGAGGCACGTTCGCATACTGCCCCGAAGTATTTCCTGGAACCGGCCTGGATCCACCCGTGAAATACGACGCATCCAGCGGCACTGTGGGCGGCGGTCCCGTCGTCGCCGAGGTTCCCGGCACCGGCAGCGGAACAAACGGCAACCCCGGCGTCTCATACACCGTCTGCTGTCTCTGAAAAGACGCCGGCCCAGACACAGAACCAGACGTGTAGCCTGGAACAAAATTACTTGGAGGAGGAGGCAGCACCGCCCCTGGCACAAGATTCGGCATCGGCATCGGCGGCGGCGGCAGCGGCACAGAAACCCGATTCAGCTCATTGAGGAACTCCCAAACCGTCGCCGGACGGTTCTCCCGCTCCTTGGCCAGCAGCCGCAGCACCAGTGCGTCCAACCCTGGATAGTTCGCCAGCTCAGGCCGCAACGTACTCGGCGCCGGCGGAGCAGCGTGTACATGCTGCTCAAACCATCCCTCGTACGTCTCTGAATGAAACGGCAGCTGCCCCGTCAGCATTTCAAAGAACACGCACCCCAGCGCGTAAAGATCAGTCCGCCCATCGAGCTCGGAAGGCGGCGGCGTCCCCCGCCATTGCTCCGGCGAAGCATACTCAGCAGTCAGCAGCGGATTGCCTGTCTGCGTCATCCGGCCCACACTGTTGCCGATCGCCACAATGCCGAAATCGACCACCTTGGCCGTCTCTCCATCGGCATTCCATGCCAGCAGAATGTTCTCCGGCTTGATGTCTCGATGCACGATTTGCTTGGCGTGCGCCGCGCCCAGCCCTTCCGCCATCCCGCGAACGATATTGAGTACCCGATCCACCGGCAGCCCATGCGGCGCCTGCTCCAGCAGCGCGCGCAGACTGGGGCCATCGACAAATTCCATCGAGATATAAAAACTGCCATCCTCGGTCTGTCCAAGCTCAAGGGTCTGCGCAATGTTGGGGTGGCGCAGCTTGCTCGCTGCCTTCGCCTCTTGCAGAAACCGCTGAACAAACGTCGGATTGGCGGCCAGACTGCTCGACAGAAACTTCAGCGCCCGCGGCTCGCCCATCAGCGTGTGCTCCGCCAGGTACACCGTGCCCATACCGCCCTTGCCCAGCACCCTCTCAATCCGGTAGCAATCCCGGATAATCGTTCCGGCAGGCAGTTCGGGCGTTTCGACCAGCACCGCTCCGTGCGTAGGGCAGGTGCGATGTTCAGCGGGGTAAGACGTTGCGCAGATAGGGCACAGCTTCATACGGTGTCACGACCAGAAATGGAATGGCTGCGAGGAGGGCCCACCGGATTGCAGAGCCTGGAAGTACGGCAATTGTGCCATCTTGCCTTGCAGATGGCAACCATCCAGTTACCACGCCGCCTACGAGCTATAGCGTAGCTTCCTCGCATGTCTGCGCAAGAAACTTCGACGCCCGCCGCGTTATCAGATATGCGCCCACTTCACCAGCAACACAGCCAGCGCAGCCCCCATGAGATCGCCCACAATCGGTACCGGGGCATATTTCCAGTTCGAACCGCCCTTGCCCGCGATCGGCAGCAGAAAATGCACCAGCCGCGGTCCCAGATCACGCGCCGGATTGATTGCGTATCCCGTCGTCGAACCCAGCGAAAGCCCAATCCCCCAAACCAGCGAAGCCACCAGCCAGGGCGCAAATCCCGGCGCCGGCCCGGTAGCCGATACCCCATGCGATCCGATCGCATTCGCCACCAGCACCAGCACAAACGTCCCCGTAATCTCCCCCAGCAGGTTCGAAGGCAGATGCGGAATTGCAGGCGACGTGCAGAAGACCCCGAGCTTCGCTCCATGGCTCTCCGTCTCCGCCCAGTGCGGGTAAAAGAAAAGCCACGTCAGCGTCGCCCCAGCCATCGCCCCCAGCATCTGCGCCGACCAGAAGTAGCCAAGATGCGAGTAGTCTCCCGAGCCCACCGCCGCTGCAAAGGTAAATGCAGGGTTCAGATGCGCCGCGTCGCTCCCGAACGCCTTCGATACCAATACCCCGCAGAGCACGGCAAACGCCCAACCGGTCGTGATCACCATCCATCCTGCATTCTCCGCATACGTCTTGCGCAGGCTCACACTGGCATTCACGCCATTGCCAAGAAGAATCAGGACGAACGTGCCAAGAAATTCGCCCAGCCACACTGATTGCATTCCGCATCCTCTCCCAGCGCGCCATTGACCACTCCGCCCGAGGGCAGAAAACCATCGCCAGGCGCTTTTGGGTAACTCCAGCATTCTCCACATTTAAGTGGCTTTGGCAAAGCCCCGAGTTCCTAGGGGCCCGGCTGTCGCTTCCGTTGGCCAATCCCGTGCGTCTATTCCCACAACCGGCAACAGTGCAACCGAACGATTGCTTGGAAAGGTTTGCTCTCAGACGCTCTGGAACCGTCGCAAGACCGTTCTGGCCATTTACAATTCTGAAAGTGGCCCGGACTTTTTGCGGCGCCCCTGTCAAAAAAAGATCGTAAAGATCGAAATAATCGACGTGCTCCGTTGGCCGTAAGGCAGGTTGGGCAGTCGCGAGGTTCACGACCGAATGAAGAAATTTGCCCTATTTGCACTCCTGCTGACGCTTTCTGCCGTCGCAGGCCGAGCCCAGGAAAGCCGTCAAGACGTAAGCATCAGCGGTTCCGCCGTCATCGAGCCGCTAGTCTACAGCAGCACCAACACCACGGTCAGCGCCAAGCGCGGCTTTGGAGCCCTGTTCAGCTACCGCTACATGCTCACCCCGCGCGGCGCCGTCGAAGCCAACTACTCCTGGACCACCAATCAGATTCACTACAAGGGAAACAGTGGTGCATCGTACGACTACAAGGTCAACGTCCACATGCAGGAACTGACGGCAGCCTACGTCTACAACTTCAACTACCACAAGTTCAATCCTTTTGTGGAAGCTGGCGGCGGAGCACTGCTCTTCGGCAACGTCCGCAACATTGGAACGACCTCGCTCGACTTCAAGTCGCAGACCACCATCGTCGGCCTCTACGGCGGCGGCATTGCCTATGAAATCAGCCCGAGTTTCGATATCCGCGCCGAATACCGCGGCTTCGTTTCAAAGGTCCCCAACTTCGGCGGTGGCATCAATGGCGCCCTGAACACAAACAAGTACTACAACATCTATGACCCCGTCATTGGTGTCGCGTACCACTTCTAAGCCGCACAGATCCGTATACAAAAAAGCCCCTCGCTTCGGCAGAGGGGCTTTGTATTTTTAGACTTGGCCAGGTTCTCCGCCCAGTCTCAGCTCCGCCGAGTAGACTGCCGCATCGCCACCGGCAAAATCTGTTCCAGCCGTCCCTGCCGGTAGGCAAATGTAGCCTCCATCTGACGCCGGACAAAGACAGCATTCGCCACAGACCCCAGCGGCCCCAGCGGCAGGCTGTACTCCACCTCGTCAGAAATGTAAGTTCCCACTATTCCGTCCCGTTCTTCGCTCACAATTCCATGACGGTGCTGCCAGCTGGCGAACGGCCCCTTGAGCTGCTCATCGCAGAAGTGGCTATTCCACTCAAACTCCGTAATCCGCGCAATCCACCCGATCCGGAAGCCAATCTTCGGCACCGGCCGGAAGCTGATCACCATCTCTGACCCGACACCCGCCGTGGGGCTCTGAAATTGCAGCTCGGGATTCGCTGCGACCGGCCGCTGCGGTGCTGGAATCAGCCGCGAGCTCTCCACCCGCGCCTGCTGCCACTTCGGCATGAGATGAGGCAGATTGCCCGGATTCGCAAAAAAAGCAAACACCAGCTCAACGGGAAAAGGAACCCACTGGCTGGTTTTCAGGATTTCGGGCATAAAGACAAGTTCTCCGCTCTAACCTACTCAAGACTACCCCAGCCGCATACGCATTCCGTTCATCCCGCAAAACAGAGAAGGCGGAGCCGGGTAGGCTCCGCCTTCTGTTGCTTTCACCGTACAGACCAGAGAAATGGTCTGGGGGAGGGAAAACATTCACTTAGTTAGGCAGCAGAACGCTGTCAATTACGTGGATGACGCCATTGGACTGGTACACATCAGCGATGGTTACCGTCGCCATACCGCCCTTTTCGTCGGTCAGCATCACCTTGCCGCCCTTAACGGTCGCCGTCAGCGTTCCGCCCTGGACAGTCTTCAGCGTGGCCTTGCCGCCGCCAGCCTTGATCAGCTTGACCAGGTCCTTGCTGCTGACCTTGCCGGCAACCACGTGGTAGGTGAGTACCTTCACCAATGCATCCTTGTTCTCAGGCTTGAGCAGAGTGTCCACCGTTCCGGCAGGCAGCTTCTCAAACGCTTCATTGGTCGGTGCGAAGACCGTGAACGGGCCAGCGCCTTCCAGCGTATCGACCAGACCGGCAGCCTTCACAGCCGCTACCAGCGTGGTGTGATCCTTGGAGTTGACTGCGTTCTCAACGATGTTCTTGGTGGCGTACATCGGCGCTCCGCCAACGTCGGGGTCTTTCATCTGCGAGGCCGCGGCCGCGCCAACAACTGAAACTGCAAGCAGAACAGCGACGGAGGTGCTTTTCAAACGGTTCATTGGGTATTCCTTCCGGGTATCAATTCGACTTCCCTTATTGAACGTATGCCGATTGCATTTAGATTGCGTGTATTGCAAAAACACTTTGCAGTCCTGTCAACAATTGCTCCACTTCCGTTCATCCCGCGACCACTGCCATCAAAGGACAGTCAATCCGTCCCGTCCACCCGGAAATTAGGGCGAACCTGCCCCGGTCAATTAACGTAGGACAATCGAATCTTCTGCCGGGGTGGAGGATTTCGGAGCGGCTTCCCGCCGTTCCTGCGCTTTCTGGAGTGTCGGGCAATTCTTAGGAGCGAATCGCAAGTGTCTTCTGCTAAAGATCGAACCAAGCGGAATCGTTGGCTGGAACTGATCGCCGTCTACAAGTTGCTCCAGGCCGCACTTCTGGTGAGCGTTGGCGTCGGCGCCCTTCGTCTCCTGCACAAGGACGTCGCCAGCATCCTCGCCAATCTTGCGGACAAGTGGAGCGTCGACACAGAAGGCCGCCTGATCACGTTTCTCTTGAACAAAGCCTCGCTCGTAGACGATCACATGCTCCGCCGTATCAGCTACTTCCTTTTCTGCTACGCCGTAATCGGCCTCGTGGAGGGAATCGGGCTATATCTTGAAAAAGTCTGGGCAGAGTGGTTTACTTCCATCATCACCGCATCCTTCCTCCCGTTTGAGATTATGGAACTGATGCACCGGGTCACCTGGTTCCGAATCGGCCTGCTCGTCGTCAATCTGGCTGTTCTCGCCTACCTTGTAGGCCATTTATTGCGCCGCAGAGTCGCTCAGGTCCGCTAGACGGACCCAATTCGGTAAACACTACCGGTAGTGGTGATCTGAAAGTATGAACCTCCCCTTGGGGTGTTCTCGCTGAATTTTTCCCGCCGACCCGCTATCTGACCGAAAACCAGTGCATTTCCCCTAAATTTCCGAATCGGAAAGATGGAGAAGTCGGGTACTCTGGTGGAAATTTTTGGAGTGCAGTGGAAGAAAATCTACGAAATTCGAGTACTATGAATCCAGTTCAACCGTTCCAGAACGGGAGACTTGATTTAGCACCACGGTTTCGAGGTTTCTATGTTCCGCGGCACCCAGGAAGCCAAGGTCGATGAGAAAGGGAGACTCAAGGTCCCAGCGGACTTTATGAAGCTGATCCTTGAGAAGAATTACGGCTCCCAGTTCTTCATCACCTCGAGGGACGGCAAGGTCGCCGAAATCTGGCCCATGCCGGAGTGGGAAAAGGAAGAAGCCAAGAAAGCGGCCCTTCCGGAAGAAGACGAAGCGAAGACCACATGGATGCGCGTGGTCAACTTCTTCGGCGGCGTAGTGGAGATCGACAAGCAGGACCGGCTGATGTTGCCGCGCAAGATTCGGGAACGCTTCAGCCTGGTAAGCGTGGATGTGGTAGTCACCGGGCAGCAACGCTACCTGATGTTGCAGGTAGAGCAGGAAGCAGAGCAGGAGATACTCGGCCTGCTGGCTCCTGGTCCGGATTCCGCGAAGCAGATGAGCATGGCGGAGGCTCGCAAGGTTTTAGCGGCAGGAGAAGCGCGCAGCGCACAAAATCTCCCAGCCGCCGGATAAGCCCCCGAGGGGGAGCACATGAACGAAACGAATAGTCGCCATGTGCCGGTTCTTTCTCAGGATGTGATCCACTACCTCGCTGTACGCGAGGGCGGCACCTACCTCGACTGCACACTCGGCCTCGCCGGGCACTCGAGCCAGATCGCCAGCCTGCTCGGGCCAAAGGGACACCTGATCGCCTTCGATCGTGACCCCAAGGCACTCGAACTCGCCGGCCAAAGGCTCACGGAGTTAGCCACGGAATTAGGCGACAGGATGCCCAAGCTGACGCTGATCGGAGAAGCCTTCAGTAAGGTCAGCGAATACGTCGAACCGGCATCACTGGATGGAATTCTGGCCGACTTCGGTGTCAGTTCCATGCAGATCGACGAAGCAGAGCGAGGATTTAGTTTTCAGGCGGACGGGCCTCTGGACATGCGGCAAGATACGCGCCAGCCCCTGACCGCCGCACAAGTGGTAAACGAGATGGACGAGAGCGATCTCGCCAATCTCATTTACGAATACGGAGAAGAGAGGAGGTCGCGGAGAATCGCCAGAGCCATTGTCAGGGCGCGGCCAGTCACGACTACGGGGCAGTTAGCCCGGATCGTCGCTGGTAGCGCCCCGGCACTGAAAACGGACCGGATTCATCCCGCCACCAGAACCTTTCAAGCCCTTCGTATCCACGTAAACCGCGAACTGGACGAAATACAGAAGCTGCTCGAGGCCGCGCCCCATTTGCTTAAGCCCTCAGGCCGTATCGTCGTCATCAGCTTTCACTCCCTCGAAGACCGCATCGCCAAAGATGTCATGCGCGACCTGCAAACCCAGGGAGTCTGGACAGTCTTAACCCGCAAGCCAGTCGTCGCGGAAGAAGCCGAAACGGATCGCAATCCCAGAGCCCGCAGCGCCAAGCTCCGAGCCGCAGAAATGACACCACCTGGGCAGACCAGGAAGCCCGAATATCAGGATCAAGGCTCAGTAAGGCAGTTGACCGGCTTCGCCCAGCTCGCCAAGGGCAAGCAGGGGCCAGCCAGGCCCAAAGAGAAACAAAAGCAGCACTCCGGCAAGAAGCCACGGCTGCGAAAGTAGAGGAACGACATGGCCGCTCACGCAGCAACCTATTTCGAAAGCGGACGAAGCTCTTCCCAGCGCATCGAGGACCTCAACGCCCGCCTCTTTGCCGAGCAGCAGCGTCTCCGTCGCGGCGCAACGCTTGAAGTCTTCTTTCCCAAGCGCATCGACAACTCACGCCTGATCAAAGCACCCGACATGGTCCGCATCCGCGAGATGCGCATCTTCACCGCCGCTGTCGTCGTCCTCTTCTCGCTCATCATGATCTACGGCCTGCAGCACTTCAGCGCCATCGAGATGGGCTACAGCGTCGAGACCAAGAAGCAGCAGCTCGACGCCCTGCGCGAACAGAACCGCCAGCTCCGTCTCTCAGAAGCGCAGCTCTCGCAACCGCGCCGCATCGACGCCATGGCACGCCAGATGGGCCTCGTAGAACTGCAGCCCAACCAGGTAGTCCGCGTAACGGATCGCGTTCCAGAGAACACCGGGAGCGGCACTCCAGTTGTAGCCCAGATGCACGCCCCAGCACCAGTTACCCCAACGCGCTAAGGTACTTGCTTTTTGGTTGTCATTCCCGAAGGGAATCTGCTGTTGTACTTGCTTCGTAACAGGGCACGGCTCCAGCCGTGCCGAAAAGCCAACACCATGACCGGGGCTTTAGCCCCTGAGGGATCCCGGTAAAGATGAACCAGCCAAACCCCCGGGCAAGCCGCAACAGCCGCTTCCGCGGCGCCCAGCCAACGCAGGCTCTTCTCCCCCTGCGCTACTGGCTCGTCTGCGGAGGCCTCCTTCTCTGGGTCGCCCTCATCATCACCAAGCTCTTCTGGCTACAGATCATGCGCCACGCCGAGTTCGTCGAAAAGGCGCAAAAGCAGCAGCAGCACACCTTTGAAGTAGCCGCCCGCCGAGGCGTCCTCTACGACCGCAACCTCCGCGAACTCGCCATGACCGTCATGGCCGACTCCATCTACGCCGTCCCGTCGGAAATCCAGGACAAGAAAGCCACTGTCCACGCTCTCGCCCAGATCGTCCATCGTGGCGCTGACAGCAACTCGCCGGTGGACACCTGGACCAGCGAAGACCAGATCGCCCAGCGCGTCGACGCCTCCCGCGGATTCGCCTGGATCGCCCGCCGCGTCTCTCCGGAAGCAGCCGCTCAGGTCAAGGCCCTTAATCTCAAGGGAATTTACTTTCAGAAAGAATTTGAGCGGTTTTATCCCGACAACGAAATGGCAGCGCAGATGCTCGGCTACGTCGGCATCGATGATAAGGGCCTCGGCGGCATCGAGAAGAAATTCGAGACCCGCCTGCACGGCCAGCCCGGCCGCATGTTCGCCGCTCTCGACGCCCGCCGCCACGTCATGGGCTCCAGCGTCCACGAGCCAGAGCCAGGGGAAAACCTCGTCCTCACCATCGACGAAAACATCCAGTTCATCGCCGAAAAATCCCTAGACGCGGCCATGGCCCGCACCCACGCCGACACCGGCACCGCCGTCGTGCAGGACGTTCACACCGGCCAGATTCTAGCCCTCGCCGTCCGCCCCACCTTCAACCCCAACGACTTCCGCCACACCACTCCAGAGTTGCTCCGCAACCACGCCGTCAGCGACGTCTACGAGCCCGGCAGCACCTTCAAGCTCGTCACCTACGCCGCCGCGCTCGACCAGCACATCGTCACTCCCGACGACAAGATCGACTGCCAGGGCGGCGCCATCACCTTCAACGGCCGCACTATCCACGACGACAAGTCCGACCACTACGGCGTCATCACAGTACACGAAGCTCTCGAACACTCCAGCGACGTAGCCGCCGTGAAGCTAGCCCTGCGCATGGGTCCCGACCACTTCAACGACTACGTTCATGCCTTCGGTTTCGGCAGCCGTTCAGGCTTGGAACTCCCCGGCGAAACCCGCGGCCTGCTCGCCCCGGTCAAGCGCTGGGGATCGACCACCATCGGCTCCATCGCCATGGGCCAGGAAATCGGTGTCACCCCACTCCAACTCGTAAGCATGGTCTCAACCATCGCTAACGGCGGCATCTACCTGCCTCCGCACGCAGTCATGTCCGCAGCCCAGCCGGGCCAGGGTCCGCAAACGCCGCATCCCTTCCGCGCCAACGAAGAACTCCCCAACCCGCTCCCACCCGGAGCCCACCGCGTCATCAGCACCATGACCGCCGCCGAGATGCGCAAGATGATGGAAGGCGTCGTCCTCTTCGGCACTGGCAAACCCGCCCAACTCAACGGCTACTCCGCCGGCGGCAAAACCGGCACTGCGCAAAAGATCGATCCCCGCACGCACACTTACTCAAAGACGATGCACATCGGCTCCTTCGCCGGTATGGCTCCCGTGAACAATCCGGTCATCGCCGTAGCTGTCGTCCTCGATAACCCGAAAGGCGCAGGCAACGCCTACTATGGCGGCCCCGCAGCCGCCCCAGTCTTCACCCAGATCGCCCAGCAAACCCTCGAGTACCTTCGCGTCCCCCACGACATCGAGCTCAAAGCCCCGCACTCCGGCAAGCCCCTCACCCCGCAAGACATCGAGCCGGAGCAGGAGCACACCAGCGACGTTCACGCCCTGACCGCCGCCCTCAACGACCTGCCTTCCGATGACCCCCTGCGCGAGGCCGTAGACAACGCAAAGGCCAACGCCAAAGCCGCCCTGGTAGCCCCGACGGTCGTGAAAGTCTCAACCAAATCGACCGCGAAAAACCTGATCCCACTCGCCCCAGCGCCAGCGCCCGCACCGGAAGTAGTCACCGTGTCGCTGCCCAAGGGCAACACCATCAAAGTCCCATCGCTGCTAGGCATGCCCGTCCGCCAGGTGGTGGAACAGGTAGCCATCGCCGGCCTCACGCTGCAAGTCGAAGGCCGTGGTCTCGTTCGCAGCCAGCAACCAGCAGCAGGCAGCCAGGTCGCCCCCGGCACCCAGATCACAGTCCACTGCGCCCGATAGGTGCTTATGACTTACTAACGATAGACATTAGTAATGAATAGCGTTAGTATGGGGCCTTGATCAAGAGTTTCAAAGACGTGAATACCAAACTGCTCTGGGAGACTGGCAAGAGCAAAAGAATTCCTGCCAATATTCGCCTGACAGCGCTCAAGAAACTTCGCATTCTTCATCGCGTTATCAAACTCGATGAATTAAAAATTCCGCCAGGCAATCGTCTGGAATCTCTCAAAGGGGATCGCAAGGGGCAACACAGCATTCGTATCAATGACCAATTTAGAATTTGCTTCACCTGGCGCGAACCAGATGCCTACGAAGTGGAAATCGTGGACTACCATTAAGAGGTTGCGATGAATAACATTCCATTTGCTTACTCCATTCATCCCGGCGACATCCTCCTCACGGAGTTCATGCAGCCGCTCGGCCTCACCGCCTACCGGCTGGCCAAGGACATCCACGTCTCCCTGCCACGGGTAAATGACCTGGTCCGTGGCAAACGTTCCATCACCGCCGATACCGCGCTGCGCCTCGCAACATATTTCGGCAACTCCGCCGAATTCTGGCTCGGCCTTCAGACCGATCACGACATCTGGATCGCAGCCAAAAGCAAGACGCTCCGAAAGGTCAAGCCAAGGCCAATCGCAGCTTAGTTCATCAAAAATCCATGTGATACATACAGGAACTGATCGCCGAATGCTCTGGACCGAACTCACTCGCGACGTAACATCCACTGACCAGGGCGGAACATCAAACCCGACCATCACCGGCATAGAGTATGACTCGCGCCGCGTGGCGACCGGCTCAGCCTTCGTAGCCATGCGCGGCGGAACCACCGACGGCAACCGCTACATCGAAGCAGCCCTGAAACAAGGCGCCTCCGCCATCGTCACCGACTCCCCGGAAGCCTTCGCGCACTTGACCTCGAATCACCCCGCCGTCCCGAGCCTCCTGGTCCCCCACGGCCGCCAGGCACTCGGCGAACTCTCTGCCGCCTTCTTCAGCCACCCCGAACGCAAACTCCACGCCACCGGCGTCACCGGCACCAACGGCAAAACCACCACCGCCTTCCTCACTGAAGCCCTCCTCAACAGCGCCGGACGATCCTCGATCCTCGTAGGCACCATCGAATACCACGTAGCCGGCCACATCCGCCCGTCAGCGCACACCACACCAGAATCCCGCGACCTGTTCGAACTCATGGCCGACGGCACCGCCCAGGGCGCAACCGAGCTGGTCATGGAAGTCTCCAGCCACGCCCTCGATCAGGGCCGCGTAGCCGCCGTCCCCTTCGATGTCGCCATCTTCACCAACCTCACCCGCGACCACCTCGACTACCACCACACCATGGAAGCCTACTTCGCAGCCAAGAAGCTGCTCTTCGACGGCACCCGCTACCCAGCTCCCCGCGTAGCAGTGTTAAACGCCGACGACCCACACAGCGAAGCCCTAGCCCGAGCCGCAAAATCCGCCGGCTCCAAAGTCGTAACCTACGGCTTCCATTCCAACGCAGACTGGCGCGCCGAGCACATCAAGCTCACCCCAGCAGGCGCAGACTTCACCCTGCACACCCCAGAAGGCACAACTCAAGTCCACTCCGCACTCGCCGGAGAAGTAAACATCCTCAATCTCCTCGCCGCCACCGCAGCAGCCCACGGTCGCGGCCTAAGCTTCGATCAACTCACCGCCGCCATCCCCAAGCTCCACCCCGTCCCAGGCCGATTCCAGCCAGTTTCAGCTGGCCAGCCGTTCACGGTCATCGTGGACTACGCCCACACCGACGACGCCATCCGCAACCTCACCGCGTTAGCCCGCCAACTCGTCCCCGCCACCGCAGGCCGCATCCTCACCCTCTTCGGCTGCGGCGGAGACCGTGATCGCACCAAGCGCCCGCGCATGGGACAGGCCGCAGGCGAGGGAAGCGATTTCGTCGTCGTCACCAGCGACAACCCTCGCAGCGAAGACCCCGAAGCCATCCTCGCCGAGATCCTCCCCGGTGTCGAAGAAACCGGAGTTCCCTACGCCGTGGAAGCAGACCGCGCCACCGCCATCCATCTCGTCCTCTCAAAAGCCCACCCCGGCGACGTAGTCCTCATCGCCGGTAAAGGTCACGAAAAGCAGCAGATCCTCGCCTCCGGGGCGATTTTCTTTGACGATGCGCAAGTGGCACTTTCCGCATTGCACGCACTCGGCTATGGTGGAAAGCGATGAAGCTCTCACTCGCCGAAGTCGCCGTAGGATCGAGCGCCAAGCTGGAGGCCCCAGCTAGCGCCGCCGGCGTAGGCTCATTCGTTGCTCAGGGCTACTCCATCGACTCCCGCACCATCGCCCCCGGCGAGCTCTTCTTCGCCGTCCGTGGCGAGCGCCTCGACGGCCACAACTACCTCGCTTCGGCCTTCGAGCGCGGCGCCATCGCGGCAGTAGTCTCCCTCAACCGCCTACCCACGCTGTCCGATGAAATCCTCGCCCACCCGCTGCTCATCGTCGAAGACCCACTGCAATCTCTGCAGTCCCTTGCAGCCCACGTCCGCCGCCACTGGGGAGGCCGCGTCGTAGCCATCACCGGCTCTGCCGGGAAGACCTCCACCAAAGACGCAGTAGCCGCCGCCCTCAGCGCCAAGTTCAACACCCTGAAGTCCAAGGGCAACCTGAACAACGGCTTCGGCCTCCCGCTCCAACTCCTCCGTCTCGAGCCCGAACACCAGTACGCTGTCATTGAAATGGGCATGAATCACGCCGGCGAAATCGCCCAGCTCGCTCGCATCGCCGCCCCCGACTGGGCCGTCATCACCAACGTCGGCATGGCCCATGTCGAAAATTTCCCCGACGGCCAGGGCGGCATCGCCCGCGCCAAATACGAGCTCGTCGAAGCCCTCCCTGCCTCGGGCGTAGCCTTCCTCAACTGTGACGACCGCTACGTAGGCCAGTTCGGTCGCGACTTCGCAGGCAAAGCTGTCTACTTCGGTGCCGGCCCCTGCGCCGACCCGCAAATTACCGCGATCCACGAAGGCGACTGCCTCCAGGTAGAGATCCAATCCGAAGGCCAGCCACTCAAGCTCAATCTGTCCATGCTTGGCCGCCACAATGCCAGCAACGCCGCCGCCGCCCTCGCCGTAGCCCGCGAAGCCGGAGTTCCCGCCGCCGACGCGATCCGCGCCCTCGAATCGCTCACCCCCGGCGACCGCCGCGGCGAAGTCCTCACCCTCCTCGGCGCGACGATCATCAACGATAGCTACAACTCCAACCCCGAAGCCCTGCAGTCGATGATCCAGGCCCTCGCCGCGCGAACCGTAGCCCCCGGTAGCCGCCGCATCCTCGTCGCCGGAGAAATGCTCGAACTAGGCGACCACGCCCCCGAACTCCACGCCGCCTGCGGCCAGGCCGCTGCCAAAGCCGGCATCAACATCATCATCGGCGTCCGCGGCAACGCCAGCTATTTGGTCGAATCCGCCACCGACACCGCCGGAGAATCGGAAGCCACAGGCCAGGAAGCCCTTTTCCTCCCCGACGCAGAGTCCGCCGGCCAATGGCTCAAAGAGCACCTCAAACCCGGCGACGTAGTCCTGATCAAGGGCTCAAGAGGCGTCCGCCTCGAACGAGCCATCGCCGTGCTCAGCGATTAAAGGCAAATGCAATCCAATTTCAGGCTCGCGACGGCAAATTGTAGGACGGCCTTTATCTCCTGTGGAGTTACATCGAACACCTGAGTGATCTCGTCAAGCGAAAGTCCGGCTTCTAGATTCTCAAACACCGTCTGGACCGGCATCCGAGTCCCGCGAAATACCCACGCTCCGCTCCTCTTGTCGGGAACACTTTCAACCGCATCACATTGCGACCAATTCAGAGACGACATGGATGCCCTCTTTCGATCTGTATATCTCTCGCGAGCATGCCGGTCATTCTATGTTAGCCATGTTGCTACTCGCTTCTGTGCGCCTGCGATTCCAAGCGCGAAACCTTCGAACAAACCCCAAGAGCAGGAAGATCCCAACAGCGCCTGAGACAACATAGACCAGACTGCCAGCTATCCAGAATGCCAGCCCTCCAATCTCCACACGCTGGAAAGATACTGCGATCAGAATGGTTGTGACAATGAATCCGATGGAGCCAAATCCGCAAAAAGTCAGCACGGTCCAGAAGGCCAACCCAGCATGCCTCTCGACCGATTGAGTCCCTTTGAAGAAGGCGTATATCGCCGCGGCTAGAGCCACGACAATGCTCACATACCAGCCAGCGTAAAGAATCGATATAACTTCCATACTTCCTCGCACTCACCCTGACCCGGTGCAGACAATGATTCCACATCCAAACCCAACCCTCCACGACCATCCCACCCGAGTAGAATCAAAGCTACACCCAGATCGCGCCTGCCTCCGGAGGCTACTTGCTTTATTGGCTGCTGTACCAAAAGCTGTTCCCTTACTTCCACCCCTTCCGCATCTTCGGATATCTCACCTTCCGTACCTCCTTCGCCTCGCTCACCGCGCTGCTCATCGGCCTGCTGATCGGCCCCATGGTCATCGACAAGCTGCGCCAGTTTCAGATCAGCCAGTACATCCGCGACGAAGGCCCCGAATCCCACAAGAAAAAGTCCGGCACCCCCACCATGGGCGGCGTCCTCATCGCCATCGCCATCCTGCTGCCGACCCTGCTATGGTCTGACCTGTCCAACCCCTTCGTCTGGGTCGTCATAGGGTCCACGTTCGGCTTCGGAGCCATCGGTTTCGCGGACGACTACATCAAGGTCGTCAAGCGCCGCAACCTCGGCCTCACCGCCCGCGCCAAGATGTTCTGGCAGATCCTCGTCTCGCTCGCCATCGCCTGCACCCTCGTCGTCCTGCAGCAGTTCCGCCTGTTTTCAACCGGCCTCAACGTCCCCTTCATCAAGCACTACCATCCGGACATGACCTGGCCATGGCTCGCCACCATCACCCACGTCGGTTTCCTCGCGTTTATCCCGTTCATCATCTTCGTGACACTGGTCATCGTCTTCTCTTCGAACGCGGTCAACCTAACCGATGGCCTCGACGGCCTTGCCATCGGCTGCACCATCATCGCGGCGGGGGCACTGGTCGTCCTCACCTACGTCAGCGGACACGTCGTCTTCGCCGACTACCTCGAACTCCAGCGCATGCCCAAGGTCGGCGAACTGACCGTCTTCTGCGGAGCCATGGTCGGAGCATCCATCGGCTTCCTCTGGTACAACGCCCACCCCGCCGAAGTCTTCATGGGCGACGTAGGCTCGCTCGCCCTCGGCGGAGCCATCTCCACTGTCGCCGTCATCATCCGCCAGGAATTGCTTCTGCCCTTCATCGGCGGCATCTTCGTCATCGAAGCCATGTCCGTCATCCTCCAGGTCGGCAGCTACAAGCTCCGCAACGGCAAACGCATCTTCAAGATGGCCCCGCTCCACCACCACTTCGAGCTGCTCGGCTGGAAAGAGTCCAAAGTCATCGCTCGCTTCTGGATCGCCGCCCTGGTGTTTGCATTGTTTGCACTCACCACCTTGAAACTCCGGTAAATCAAGGCCATCCAGCATCATTGAGTGCCACAATTGGAGTTGGCGCGAAACAGCATAGAAAAGCAATCAGGAGCAGAAACGCGGATGGAGTTGAAGGGCAAAAAAGTTCTCGTCGTCGGCCTCGGCAAATCCGGCCTCGCCGCCGCGCTGTTTCTCCGCGCCCAGGGCGCGCAGGTCACCGTCTCAGACATGCGCTCCGCCTCCGCCCTCGCAAAAGAAATCCCCGCCCTGCTCGAACATGGCATCAGCGTCGAATCCGGCGGCCACGGCCTCTTCACTTTCCGCCGCCAGGACCTCATTGTCGTTAGCCCCGGCGTCCCCATGGACACTCCCGAGCTGGTCCAGGTCAAAGCCTTTGGCCTGCCCATCATCGGTGAACTCGAACTGGCCTTCCAGTACCTCAAAGGCCACATCCTCGCCATCACCGGCTCCAACGGCAAAACCACCACCACCGCCCTCACCGGCGAGATCATGGCCGCCGCCAATATCCCAACCCAGGTCGGCGGCAACATCGGCGTTCCCGTGGTCGAGCTGATCGAGAAGAGTGCCGACGAAAGCTGGGCTGTCCTCGAAGTCTCCAGCTTCCAGCTCGAAAGCACACAACTCTTCCACCCCAAAATCGCGGTCATCCTCAATATCACCCCGGACCACCTCGACCGCCACGGCACCTTCGAAAACTACGCGCTCGCCAAGGAGCGCATCACCGCTGTGCAGACGCCGGAAGATTTCCTCGTCCTGAACGCCGACAACCACCGCGCCGCCGAGGCAGCCACGCGCACTCAGGCCAGCGTCTACTTCTTCTCCATCGAAAAGCCCGTAGCCCGGGGCGCATGGGTCCGGAACCACGAAATCGTCTTCCGCCAGAGCGAAGCCGCGGCCATCGAGCCGGTCATCACTCTGGCCGAAATCCCGCTCAAGGGCACTCACAACGTAGAAAATGTCCTCGCTGCCGTTTGCGCCACCCGCCTCGCCGGAGCACCGGTCGAAGCCATCCGCAGCGCCATCCAGAACTTCCGCGCCGTCGAACACCGTCTCGAATTCGTCACCACCGACAACGGCGTCGACTACTACAACGACTCCAAGGCCACCAACGTGGACGCGGCAGCCAAAGCCATCGCCGCCTTCCCCGAGTGCATCCACCTCATCCTCGGCGGCAAAGACAAAAACTCCAACTACGCCGACCTTGCCGACCTCCTGCGCAAGCGCGTCAAAGCCGTCTACACCATCGGCTCCGCCGCCGCCAAGATCGAATCGCAAATCCGCGGCATCGTTCCCATTCACCCGTGTGAAACCCTCGACAAAGCCGTGGAAGCCGTCCGCAAAGCCGCCCGTCCCGGCGACGTCGTACTCCTCTCGCCAGCCTGCTCCAGCTTCGACCAGTTCGAAAACTACGAGCAGCGCGGCCGCGTCTTCAAGCAACTGGTTCTCGAAAAACCGCTGGAGAAGGGAAGTCGTTAAACCATGGCCAAACGCGTAGGCGTCGACAAATGGCTCTTCTTCACCACGCTTTCCCTCGTGGTCGTCGGCCTCGCCATGGTCTTCTCCGCCTCCGCCGTCATGGCCCAGGAAAAATTCGGTTCACCCTACACATTTCTCGGCCGCCAGACCCTCTGGGCGCTCCTCGGAGTCCTCGCCATGGTCGTCCTCATGCGCATCGACTACCGCCGCTACAACTCCAAGCGCTTCGTCTACCCCGCCATGGTCGTGACGTTTTTGCTATTGTTAGCGGTCTTCGTAGTACCTGGGTCCCACGCCACCCACCGCTGGATCCGCTTTGGCCCTTTCTTCACCTTCCAGCCATCCGAAATCGCCAAACCCATGCTGGCCATCTTCCTAGCCTGGTTCCTGCATAACCGCATGAATACCATCCGCGACTGGCGCCACACGCTGCTGCCCGTCGTCATCCCCGCACTGGTCATGATCGGCTTGGTAGCAAAGGAGCCGGACCTCGGCACTTCGATCGTCCTCTTCGGCCTCACCGTCCTTACCCTCCTGCTCGCCGGAATGCAGTGGCGCTACGTTATGGGCATCTTCGCCGTCGTCGCACCCGTCGTCGTTGCCATGCTCATCTTCGTCCCCTGGCGTCTCGCCCGCATGCGCGTCTTCCTGCATCCTGAAGCCGACCCCAAAGGCGCAGGCTTCCACATCAACCAGTCGCTTATCGCTGTAGGTACCGGCGGCTGGACAGGACGCGGCTACATGGAAGGCGTCCAGAAACTCTTCTACCTCCCCGAGCCCCACACCGATTTCATCTTCGCCAACATCGCCGAAGAAATGGGCTTCGTCGGAGCCATCCTCATCGTGCTCCTCTTCTGTGTTCTCGCCGTCCGCGGCCTGCGCACCGTTTTCCTCCTGCGCGACCCCTTCGCCCGGCTGCTCGCCTTTGGCATCACCATCACGATCCTGATCCAGGCCTTCTTCAACATGAGCGTAGTCGTAGCCCTGCTGCCCACCAAAGGCATTCCGCTCCCATTCATCTCCTCAGGCGGCACCAGCCTATGCATCATGCTGGCCAGCATAGGCATCCTCCTGAACCTGACCCGCGAGATCGATTAAGTGCCCTCCAGTAATCCCAGAATCCTCATCGCCGGCGGCGGCACCGGCGGCCACATCATCCCCGCCCTTGCCGTAGCCCGCGAACTCACCACCCGCCACCACGCCGAAGTCCTCTTCGTAGGCACCGCCCGCGGCATGGAATCCCGCTTAGTCCCCCAGGCAGGCTTTAAGCTCGAACTCATCCAGATCGGCCCACTGAACCAAGTCTCATTACTCACAAAGCTGAAAACGCTGACAGGCCTCCCACTCAGTCTCGTAGACTGCCGCAAAATCATCCAGAACTTCCGCGCCGACGCCGTCTTCGGCGTAGGCGGCTACGCCTCCGGCCCAGCCATGGGCGCAGCCATCCTCAGCGGCATCCCCACCATGGCCTTCGAGCCCAACGCCGTTCCCGGCATGGCCAACCGCATCATCGGCAAACGCGTCCAGGCCGCCGCCGTCAACTTTCCGCCCGCCGCCAAATGGTTCCGTAACGCCGAAGTCACCGGCATCCCAGTCCGCCCGGAGTTCTTCCAGATCACCGCTCCGGACCCCGCCACCCCTCCCCATCTGTTGATCTTCGGAGGCTCCCAGGGCGCTCGCATCTTCAACACCCTGATGCCCCCGCTGATCCCGGCAATGCTCGAAGCGATCCCCGGCCTGACCATCCTCCACCAGGCCGGCGCCCGCCACGCCGACACCACCCGCGCTGCCTACGCAGCCTCTGGAGCCGACCCCAGCCGCTGGCAGGTAGAAGCCTTCCTTGACGACATGGGCGCCCGCTTCGGCGTGGCCAATCTTGTCATGGCCCGCAGCGGAGCATCCACCGTAGCCGAGCTGGCCGCCGCCGGCAAACCCTCGCTCCTCATCCCCTTCGCCGCCGCCGCCGATGACCACCAGCGCAGCAACGCGTTAGTCATGGTTCAGGCCAACGCCGCCGAAATGCTCGAAGAGCGCCAACTCCCCGAACCGAATCTGCTGCTCAATACCCTGAAAAATCTCCTAGCCAACCCGGCCAAACTTCAGACGATGGCCCAGAACGCCAAAACCCAGGCCCACCCCGACGCAGCCGCCCGCATAGCCGACCGCCTCATCGACCTCATCAAGACAAAGTAGTCCAGACAAAGAAAAAGGGACGAGCCGAAGCCCGTCCCCTTGATCTGCTGAACTGCGGTGCAGCTTACCGGTGTCCACCACCGCCGTGGCCGCCGCCACCGGCATGTCCACCGCCGCCACCGAAGTGACCGCCACCCCCGCCGAATCCACCGCCAGCGTGTCCGCCGCCACTGAATCCGCCTCCGGGCCGTCCGCCACCAAATCCACCAGGTCGTCCACCGCCGTATCCAGGATGGCTACCGCCGTAAGCTCCACCGGGACGTCCGCCACCGTATCCAGGGCGTCCACCGCCATATCCGGGACGTCCACCGTAACCGCCATAACCAGGCCGGCCGCCACCATAACCGTATCCATGTCCGCCGTAGCCATATCCACGACCACCGTAGTATCCGCCATGGCCCCAGCCACCATAGTAGCCATGACCCCAGCCCCAGCCGCGACCGTACCATGGGCCAACGCCCAGGAAGAAGCCGCCCGAGAACCAGGAAGGACCGTAATACCCATAGGGAGCGCAGTCGTACGGGTAGTAGGAGTAGTAGCCATAATCGCAAACCGGCGGGCCATAAGCGTAGGGCACAGGCGCAATCACCGGGCCAATCCCCACACCGACAAATACGCGCGCTTCAGCCTTCGGTGTCAAAGACACCATCACCGCCAGCAACGCTGCCAAGAAAACCAAGCGAAGATTCCGCATTGTAGACCTCCAGGAGCCTTCCGGAACTCACCGCACCCGTATCCCGAGGCCGTGAGAAGAACGTGTGAGAAGGAGATTTCCAATCCCTTCCGGTCAGCTAACGCCGTTTCCAGCGTCTCTGTTGATTTGAACGCCATCCAGTGCGATAAGTTGCGCGAAGGACCAAACTTTCTGCAAGCCCAACACATCGATTTCGTCCTTCGTACCCGCACTCCCTCGCGCAAAACAAAGCGGCCCCTTCTCCATTTCGGAGAAGGGGCCGTATCTGCGAGCAATCAAGCCTGCAAACGATACAAACAAATCAGCTTACCGGTGTCCGCCATGGCCACCGGCAAATCCGTGACCACCGCCCGCGAAACCGTGACCCTGGAAGCCTCCACCTTGCGCATGCCCAAAGTTCTGGCCACGCCCATCAAATCCGCGCCGGTCCCAGCCGCCGCCACGGTGATCGAACCTTACCTCGGGCCGATACCCGCGACCGTAGCCGTAAGCGTATCCACGGCCCCAGCCCGCATTCCAGCCCGGATAGACTCGATACCCAGGCCCGCGAAACACCCATGCCCCGGGCACCCAATACCCGCCGTTGTAATACCCAACCGTCCAGACATACCCATCCCCAGGGCAGGGAGGAATTGCCGCTGTGTCATAGCCATCCTGACCCTGGTATTGACCTTGGTCCTGGTATTGGCCCTGGTCTTGATACTGGCCTTGGTACTGCCCCTGTCCCTGGTACTGTCCCTGGTTAGGATTCTGAGCAGGATACTGCTGCCCCTGGTAAGGAGCCTGCGCCGCAGCGGCTACCGTTCCAGCCGTGAGCAACCCGGCCGCAGCCACCATTCCAAACATCCACTTCCGACCGCTAGCAAGGTTTGCAAAAATCGTATTCCGCATGGCACCCACCCCTTCGCCCCGGCAATTCAATCCGGAGACCGCGAGTCGTCGAGAGGAGAACTTGTCAACCGCCGTTCCCTTGCAACTCGCCTTTCCTGACAGTACAAACACACCCCCAGCAAAAGGTTGCGGCCAACAATCTGCAACTTTCACTTCTCACAAAGCATCCACGACCATTCGCCTAACCAATGATCACTGTCCGCTGTTTGCTGTCCGCTGTTTGCTGTTCCCTGACCCCGTTCCCCGAAATGTTACCCTTGCCTTTTACATGTTCATCCAAAAGCAACACGTTCACTTCATCGGAATCGGCGGCATCGGCATGAGCGGCATCGCCGAAATCCTGCTCACCCTGGGCATGAAAGTCTCCGGCTCCGACCTGCGCCGCGGCCCCATCACCGACCGCCTCGCCCAAATGGGCGCAACGATTTACGAAGGCCACGAAAGCGGCCATCTCGGCGACGCGACAGTAGTCGTCACCAGCTCCGCCGTCAGCCCGCGCAACCCAGAAGTAGTAGAAGCCCGAGCACGCAAAGTCCCCGTCATCCAGCGCGCAGAAATGCTCGCCGAACTCATGCGCCTCAAATACGGAATAGCTGTAGCCGGCATGCACGGCAAGACAACGACAACCTCCATGGTCGCGTCAGTCCTCGCCGCCGGCGGTCTCGATCCGACAGTAGTCGTAGGTGGCCGCGTAGACGCCCTCGGCTCCAACGCCCGTCTCGGCCAGTCCCAATACCTCGTCGCCGAAGCCGACGAAAGCGACCGCTCCTTCCTCAAGCTCTCGCCCATCCTCGCCATCGTCACCAACCTCGACCGCGAGCACATGGACTGCTACCGCGACATGGATGACGTCGAATCCGCCTTCCTTACTTTCATGGACAAGGTTCCCTTCTACGGCGCCGTTACCGCCTGCATCGATAACCCGCTCCTGGCCAAGATCCTGCCCCGCGCCCAGCGCCGCATCTACACCTACGGAGTCTCCGCTGAAGCCGACTACCGCCTCGAAATCCTTGCATCGAATCCAGACGCGACCGGCCCAGCCTGCTCCGCCGGCCCCGGCTTCGCCCGCTTCCAGGTCCACACCGCCAAAGGCCCGCAAGGTCCCTTCGAACTCCGCGTCCCCGGCCGCCACAACATCCTCAACGCCACAGCCGCCGTGGCCATCGCCTGCCAGCTCGAAGTCCCGGCCGACCTCATCGCCACCGGCCTGGCCAACTTCAACGGCGTAGACCGCCGCTTCCAGCTCCGCGGCAAAGCCAACGGCATTGCCGTAGTAGACGACTACGGCCACCACCCCACCGAAATCTCCGCCACCTTAGCCGCCGCCCGCGAATGCGGCTACAACAAGATCCACGTCATCTTCCAGCCGCACCGCTACACCCGTACCCGCGACCTGCTCGAAGAGTTCAGCCACGCCTTCACCCTGGCCGACTCCGTCACAGTCCTCCCCATCTACGCCGCCAGCGAAGAACCCATCCCCGGCATAGACGCCGAACTGTTAGTAGCCAGAATGCGCGACACAGAATCTCACTACGCCGCCGACTTCCCATCCGCAGTAGAGCGTGTCACAGCAGAAGCCCAACCCGGCGACCTGATCATGACCCTGGGCGCGGGCAACGTAAGCCAGCTAGCCCCCCAAGTGCTGACAGCAATCGAAGCCAAAGCAGAAGTAGCCCAGTAGCAGCACCAGCTTTTGCCGTTGCCTTTGCTTTTGCCGTTGCCTCTGCTTTTGCTGTAGTTTTTTGTTTGTCATTCCCGAAGGGAATCTGCTGTTGCTTTCCGGAGGGAGCAGTGGCCTTCAGGCCACTGAAAGTCACCAAGACAAGAGGGGCTTCAGCCCCGGGCATTCCCAGCCAAGCTCACCTCAATAAGCCGTGGCCGCTTTCCCCGCCTTCACGTCAACCGCATACGAGACCGCGTCGGCCGCCCAGGTTCGCAAATCAAACACTTTCCCAGGCCCCACCTTCAGCACCTCAAACCCAGCATCCGGCATCCACTGCCCAGCCACCAGTCGCCCAACCGGCTTCACTCCTCGAACAAAATAAGCGGCGCCCCGCCCAACCACCGTCGCCTTTTCATCCGTCTCCAGCAGAACCGCCGTTCGCTCCTCAATACCCAGCCCCCGCACCCCAGAATCCCCAATCCGCGCCAAAAACACCAGCAGCCGCCCCATCCGATCCCGCTTGGCAAAATGCGAATCCGTAATGATCCCCTTCAACACCGGAATCTCCAGAAACCCACGCACCAGCGTAATCCGCGGCCCCAAGGGATCACTCAGCGCGGTCTTCGAATCCAGATTCGGATCATCCGGCTTGTCTCCCTCAGCGGAGTAGACCCACTCCCCCATCACCGCCAGCCCAGCGCTCGTCCCGCCTACCGGCACCCCGCGCGCAATCGCAGCATTGATCCCCGCCTGCACCGGCGTCCCCGTCCAGTACCGGATATAGTTAGCCTGATCTCCACCAGCGATAAAGATCGCCTCAGCATGAGCAATCGCCTCCGCCACAAACGGATCATTTGCCGCAGCCTTGTCAGGAATCACCAGGGTAGCCACAGAATTCAGCCGGCAAGCCTTCCCATCCTGCAACCCGAGCATGTAGGAGTTATAAGCATCCGTCCCGGCCGCCCGCAGCACGAGAAAATCCCCGCCACCAGCCCGCTCGCACATCCAGCGAAACGCCTCATCCAGATCCGTCCCGCCACCCATCAGCGCAAACCCGGCCCGAGGCTTGGCCACCAAATCCGCCGCCGCCCCAACGCGGAAATACTGGTAAGCCTTCTGCCCCTGCGCCCCGGCCGAAATACAAATCGCCGCCAGTGCCGCCGATATTCCTAATCGCCAAAATTGCATAGCCCAGCTTAACCCGCAAAGGCCTTCCAAACAGGCGAAGCGAATCAAACTGGGCTATCAGACCCAGACCCGGCAAAGCTATCGTTTCGCCGGAACCTTCTCCCGCAGCCTCGCCACCAGCGGCGAATACGACCCATTCTGAATATCCGTCAGCATATCGATCCCCATCGGCTTCCACCCTAGCTCCAGCATCGCCTTCCTGCTCGAAGCCCGGTTATCAAACTGCACAAACGAAGTCAGGAAATCTCCCCAGATCGTCCGCGCCTCATCCAGCGTCACCGACCGCGCCGGCACACCCAGCGCTTCACCAATCGCAATCGCCAGCGACTTCAAGGTCACTGAAGTCGACCCCACGCCGTTGAACACCGAACCCGCATCAGCCCGCTCCGCTGCCAGCAGAAAGAGGTCAGCCGCGTCGTCCACCTCGACAGTCGAAGTCCGAATCGACCCGTCGCCGACATAGATCGACTCGCCAGCATTCGCCGCCGCTTCCAGCAGCATCGGCACAAAGTGGCTCCCGCCACGCCCGTACACATACGGCGGCAGCCGGATCACGCTCACCTTCACGCCCTCATTCACCTTGCTCAATGCATGCCGCTCGGAGTTGATCCGGTCCTTCAGCACAAAGGTCTTCGAAATCGGCGCTTCCTCAGGCGTCTCATCGCCGTAAGCATCTGGCTCAACAACCGCCGTGCCAGAAGTCATCACCAGCGCCTTCTCCGTCAGGTGCATCCCTCTCGCCAGCGCGTCCACCGCAGCGGCATCAGTCGCCAACACCTTCTCATACGGCATCGTGAAGTCGTGAATATACGCCAGATGGATCACCGCATCCGCCAGCCTCGCCTGCTCCTCCAGAACGTCCAGATTGCCGAGATCCCCGCTGGCAATATTTGCGCCGAGCGCCTCCAGCCGCGCATCGCCCTCGTCGCTCCGCGAAAGCCCGTACACATTGTGCCCCGCAGCAATCGCCTTCTGCACTACCACCCGTCCGATATACCCTGTCGCGCCTGTAACAAAAATTCGCATCTCGAAACTCCTTTAGCGTGCCACTTATCTTCTTACTCCCGGCACGCAACCCGGACTGTCTCATTTCGCGCGGGATTCGCGCCTCATGCCTCTTTTGTGACGTCTCCAAGAGTCTTTCCGGAATCAATCGGTTCCACTGACCGAATTCCCGCACGACGATTGCGCACCACCCTAAGTCCGATTGCACAACGTAGACTCGTCGATTGCGCAACGTGGCACGAGGATTGCGCATCGTCGTACAGATATTGCGCAACGTCCGACACCGTTTCAATCGTCAACTTCAGCATCAGGGCCGGCTGACCTGCCCAATCGCCTCCTCCACCAGTTGCTCGTAGAGGCTGACATACTTCAACTCAATCCGCTCATCGTTCCCATGCACGCCCTTGTTCATCTCAAACGTCCGCGGCACACGAATCCCATAAGCATTCACGCCCTTCGTCCGCAAAAACGAAGAATCGGTCGCCCCCGTGCTCATCACCGGCACTGTAATCGACCCAGGCAGCAGCTTCTTCTGCGCCGCCTGCAGAGCGGCAAACATGGCCGTATGCGGAGAGCTTGCGGGCGCGGCAGGCATGCTGTCGGTCGTGTCCGGCGGCAGAATCGTCACCGAAGGATCGTCCACAACCCGTTTCATTGCAGCGAAAAACGCCGGCAGGTCCTCATCCGGCAGCGCCCGAATATCCACCTGAGCCTCAGCCTCGGGAGGAATCACATTGGACTTGAATCCCGCCTTGAAGATCGTCGGAACGACCGAAGTATGCAGCATCGAGTAGAACGCAGGCAGATTCTTATGCAGATAAGCCTGCGATTCTGGCTTCTCGAGAGAGCGAAAAACCGCCGCCTGCTCCGGCGGAGAAATTCCCGCGAGGCCGGCAAAGAACTCCCGGGTCGTATCGTTCAGCCGCATCGGCGTCTCCCACGTTCCCAGCTTGCCAATCGCTAAAGCCAGATGCGTCACAGGGTTATCCAGCACCGGCACGGAAGCATGCCCGCTCGTTCCCTTGGCAATCAGCTTCACCCCGCGCGGCAGCTTCTCGCCGGTCGCAATCCCGAAGTAAGGAATCTTGCCGTCCGTCACCTCAGCCGCGCCGCCTTCGTTGACGGCGAATTCGCAGTCCAGCCGGTCCCAGTAGCGCTCCACCAGCGTATGCATCCCGGCCGGCGAGCTGGTCTCCTCGCTGGCCTCCGCAAGAAAGACGATGTCCCGCGCAAACTTTTCGCCGCTGCGGTTCAGTTGCAGCAGCGCTTCCAGATGCGCCGCCAGCGGGCTCTTGTCATCCGAAGCCCCGCGCCCGTACAGCACCCCGTCGCGCACCTCCGCCTTGAACGGTTCCACAGTCCAATGCGCCCGGTCCACGGGCACCACATCCTCATGCGCCAGCATCAGCACAGGCCGCTTCGCCCCCGTCCCCTTAAGCCTGGCCACGATGCTCGCACGTCCCGCCACCGGCTCCAGAATCTCGTAGGGAATCCCCTCGCGCTTGAAGACGGCAGCCAAGTAATTCGCCACCTGCGACTCATTGCCCGGCGGGTCCTCGGTATCCATCTGGACCAAGTCTCGAAGAAATCCAGCCGTCTCCTCAGCAGCCTTTTCCGGCGAAAGCACGCGCGAATTCTGCGCGGAAGCGGCCAAAGCGAAAGCGCTAAAGGCAATAAACAAGAAGGTATTGCGTAGCAGCATAGTAAGGAGGGCTCCTGCAGATAGGAATGTGGCAACTATACAAGACACGCGCTTTCGGGCTGTCTGGCAACTTCGAAAGCCGTTACCCGCCGGATTCCCAGCCCAATTTCCTGCTCAGAATCCCGAACCCGCCCCGTATAGTCAAAGTTGGCGATTCTCACGACCTGGCTCGGGCGTGGCGAAGAATAGCAATTCAAATCGAACGACCCTGTGGGACGATCCCGTCTCCGGCGACCCCGCTGTGCCTCAGGCCACGGTCACTCGCGGAGCATGGCGCGCACCCTCAGCCGTCCTTGCGGGCGACCGGCCCTCGCGCCGCGTCGTCTCCGCCATGCCCTCTTCCGTCGACGATATCGACGACATGGGCTCGTCCGGTCCGATCCCGCGCCGCACCAAATTCACCCCGGCTCGCAATTCGTGGTCCAGCAGCGCATGGTGGCGTCCGCGCAGCACCTTTGGCCGCGTACTCCTCGGAACTTCAGTCGTGATGGCCCTCGGCGCGATGACCGCGGTCGGAGTCATTACGCATCGCTTTCTCACTCGCGACGCGCACTTCCGCATCACCGGCGCATCGAGCATCCAGTCCAGCGGCCTCAGCGAAGTCAACCGCACCGAAGTCCTGCCCATCTTCGGCGAAGACATTGGCCGCAACATCTTCTTCGTTCCGCTCGCCGAGCGGCGCAAGCAGCTTGAAGCCATTCCATGGGTACAGCAGGCCACGGTCATGCGCTTCCTGCCTGATCGCCTTAGCGTCAGCATCGTCGAACGCACCCCGGTCGCCTTCGTGCGCCAGGGCGGGCAGGTTGAACTGGCCGACGCCGACGGCGTCATCCTCTCCATGCCTCCGGCCATGATGGCCCAGCACCACTACTCGTTCCCGGTCGTCACCGGCATCAACGCCCAGGACTCGCTTGCGTCCCGCCGCACCCGCATGGGCATTTACCTGCGCTTCCTCGCCGAACTCGACCAGAACAACCAGCACTTGACCAATCAGGTCTCGGAGATCGACCTGTCCGATCCCGAAGACCTCCGCGCCGTCATGCCGGAGCAGGGCTCCGACATCCTCGCCCATTTCGGCGAAGACCATTTCCTCCAGCGCCTGCAACTCTATAAGGCACACATCGCCGAATGGCGCGGCCGCTACCCCAAACTGATCGGCGTCGACCTCCGCTACAACGGCGAAGTCCCGCTCGAAATGTCCAAAGATACCCTGGGCGGAAAAGACACGATCGTCCCAACAGAAGAGAAGCCCGCAATCAAGGCGGAGGCAAAACCCGCGGCAGCAAAAGTTGCCACCAAGCCAGCCGCACCAAAGGCAGTTCCCGCTAAAGCAATCCCGGCCAAAACCACAGCAGAACACAAAGCAGCGGAAGCGAAGAAAAAAGCCGCCAGGCTCAAAGCCGAAAAGGCCAAAGCAGCCCATGCAAGAGCAGCAGCGCACAAACCTCATCCAACCCCGGCACAAACAAAGCAGGGAATCTAACCACTGATCACTAGCCACTGACCACTGAAATGCTATGAGCCAGAAGCAGGAAAACCTGATCGTAGTCCTCGACGTAGGCTCCGCCCACACGCGGGTGCTGGCGGCTGACCTCAACGAGGGCGCCCTGCGCTACCGCGCTCACTCCGTGGTCGAGTCGGCAGGCATGCGCAAAGGCCTCATCGCCGAACTCGGCCCCGCCGCTCGCGCCGTCAAGGCAGCAAGCGACCGCGCCGAGCAGATGGTCCGCGTCAACATCGACGAGTGCATGGTCGGCGTCGGCGGCCCGAACGTCATGGGCGTGAATACCACCGCCGGGCTCAACTTCGGTACCCGCATGCGCGAGATCACCAAGGACGACGTCTCGATCGCCGTCGAACGCGCCCGCGGCGTCTCGCTTCCGCCCGACCGCGAAATCCTGCACCTGCTCACCCGCCAGTTCGTCCTCGACGACCAGCCCGGCATCTACGACCCCGTAGGCATGGTCGGCAGCCGCCTCGAAGTCGATCTGCACATGTCCACCTGCTCCGGCAGCGCGCAGCAGTCCGTAGTGACCTGCGCCAACCGGGCAGGTTTGGAAGTCACCGACACCGTCTTCGAAGCCATCGCCTCCGCCGAAGCCACCCTCACCGCCGACGAGCGCGAACTCGGTGTCTGCGTGCTCGATATCGGCGCGCACTCCACGGAGCTGGTCGTCTTCTTCGAAGGCGCAGTCGCCCACACCGGCAGCATCCCCTTTGGCGGTCAACACTTTACCAACGACCTCGCCGTCGTTCTGCAGATGCAGGTAGCCCAGGCCGAGCAGCTCAAGCTGAGATACGGGCACAGCGTTGTCACCGCCGTCCCGCAGCTCGACGAGATTGAAATCCGCAATCCCCATCCCACGATGATCCGCCACCGCATGGTCGCCGAAATCCTCGAACCGCGCGCCCGCGAACTCTTCGACATGGTCCGCCGCAGCCTGCGCGACGGCGGCGTCCTCGGAGCGCTCGGCGCCGGATGCGTCCTCACCGGAGGCGGAGCGACCCTGCCCGGCCTGCTCGACGTGACCGAAAGCATTCTCCACGTCCGCGCTCGCATCGGCCATCCGGTGCAGCTTTCGCGCATGCCGTCAGAACTAACGCATCCGTCCTATGCTACGCTCGTCGGAATGCTGCTCTACGCGCATCGAAAACGTGTCACACGTACCGCCGAGAACAACAGTCTGCGCGCGAAACTGCGCGCTATCTTCGCAGCAAGTTTGTAGTATTCAAGTAGTAAAGTTTGCCGGAGGCGCCACCCAATGTTCCAGCCCGACCAGATCCAGTCAGCAGACAGCCCAAAAGCCGAACCGATCCGCATCCAGTTCCACGATGAAGTCCCCCACGGTGCGCGCATCAAGGTCATCGGCGTCGGCGGCGGTGGCGGCAACGCCATCAATCGCATGATCGAGGCCAAGGTCGAGGGCGTCGAATTCATCACCGCCAACACCGACGTCCAGGCGCTCAAACTCTCCCAGGCTCCCGTAAAGCTCCAGCTCGGCGTGCGACTCACCGCCGGCCTCGGCGCCGGGGCCAACCCCGACGTGGGCCGCCGCGCCGCCCTCGAAGATTCCGACAAGATCATCGAAGCCCTCGAAGGCGCGGACATGGTCTTCGTCACCGCCGGTCTCGGCGGAGGCACCGGCACCGGCGCTGCGCCGGTCATCGCGTCGCTCGCTTCTGAAATGGGCATCCTCACCGTCGCCGTTGTGACGCGGCCTTTTGCTTTCGAAGGCAAGCGTCGCCTGCAGCAGGCCGACCGCGGCATGGCCGAGCTGCTCGAGTCGGTCGACACCATGATCGTCATCCCCAACGAAAAGCTGCTCGCCGTCGCCAAGGACGCAGGCTTCTTCGAGTCCTTCCGCATCGCCGACGACGTGCTGCGCCAGGGCGTTCAGGGCATCTCGGACATCATCACCATCCCCGGCATCATCAACCGCGACTTCGCCGACGTGAAGACCACGATGGCCGGCATGGGCCACGCCGTCATGGGCACCGCCGTCCGCTCCGGCCAGAACCGCGCCGTGGAAGCCGCCCAGGCCGCCATGGCCTCCCCGCTCCTCGAAGAGGGCGCAATCGACGGAGCCCGCGGCATCCTCATCAACATCACCGGGTCCAGCACGCTCAAGCTGAGCGAAGTCAATGCCGCCTCCTCCCTCATCCAGACCAGCGCCCACGAAGACGCCAACATCATTTTCGGCGCGGTTCTCGACGAAAAGATGGGCGACGACGTCAAGATCACCGTCATCGCCACAGGCTTCCGCGACCAGATGCCCGAGCGCCGCGCCCGCATGCTCGACGTCGAAGCCGCACCCATCGTCTCCGTTCCGGTTGTCGCTCCCGACACCTGGATGAAAGAGCCCAAGATTGACGCTCCCTACGCGCCTCTGCGCTTCATGACTGAAGACGAAGAGCCGGAAGACGAGAACCTCGAAACCATCGGCGCTCAGACCTGGGTCGAAGCTATTGAACAGGTAGCCGCTGAGGAATCCGCCCCGGTTGCCGTGGCGCAGATGCCTTCTGTCGAAGCCGCGCCTACATCCGAGCCCGTTCCGGCTCCGGTCGCCACTCCGGCACCCGCTTCGGCCGCGCCTCAGAATCCGCCCAATCCACTTGAGGAGTTCGGAGGACGATTCTCCTATCAGCCCGAGGCACCCGTTGCTCCAGCGCGTCCCCGCTTCGCCGAACTCAGCGAACCGCCGACCTACGCTCCGCTGCCGCGCGACTATGCGACCGAGCTGCACCCGTCCGCCACGCCCGCGACGGCTCCCGGCTACTTCACCCACGCGCCGGAGCCGGAACACACCGATCTCGATGTGCCTGCATTCCTGCGGCGGGGCCAGTTCTAAAGCTGGTACTCACGTAGAACACAGCGCACGTCCGTACCATTTGAGGGTTGATCTTTCTCAACCCTCTCTGTACAGTGCGATTAAGTCATCCGCAAGACAGAAAAGGAACCGGCACTGACCGCTTCCAGCAGGATCCATTTCGAGAGGCCATTTTCGAGGGGTTTGTTACGCTGATATTGGCGAAAGAATTAACTTTTCGTCCTTCGTCGCAGTCCAACAAGCACCGTACGAAGCCGTCCCGGGAAACTTCAAGAGCACGGAAAGCCAGCCCGGCACGAGATCTGGAACTCAAGAAGGAAGCTTTCCTGATGAAATCTGTTGCCCTGCGATTCGCCGTTCTTGCCCTGGTAGCCGTTACGTATCTCTGTGCCGCGACTGGGGCATCCGCGGATGTGCCCAGAAACACACGCCGTGCCAAAACAGCGCAACCGCACCTGGTGGAAGTCAGGCACAAGGCTGCCCGGAAGTCTTCTGCGACGGCGAAGAAAGCTCCCACAAAATCTGGAAGATCCGCGAGAGCGGTTGCTGGTAGGGGCACCCCCCGCGCCGCCCGTGGGCGTGTACAGCGCGCCAATACGGTCTCCCGCCGTCACCATTCGTATGAGCGATTTACCGCCAACTCCTTCTCGACCACTCAGGGCGAAGGCGATATCATCGCCGGCGAAGACCCGACGATTCGGGCCGCCGCCATTGACGCTTTAGGCAACATGAACGGCACCGCCGTCGTCATCAATCCGGCCAACGGCCGCATTCTCGCCATGGTCAACCAGAAGCTGGCTCTCTCTCCCGGCGCCGAGCCCTGCTCCACCATCAAGCTCTCCGTCGGCCTTGCCGCTCTTTCTGAGGGTCTTGTAACCCGCGACACGCCGGTTAACCTCGGCGGCTTCCGCATGAACATGACCGAAGCCCTCGCCAAATCCAACAATCTCTACTTCGAAGAAATGGGCAGGGAACTCGGCTTCGAGCGCGTTCGCCATTACGCGACGACGTTTGGCCTCGGGGAGCTGGCCGGTTACCAGATTGCCGGTGAGCAGCTCGGCACCTATCCTGACCGCGAACTACCCGCCAACGAAGGCGGCGTCGGCCGCATGTGCAGCTTCGGCCAGGGCGTTTCCATGACCCCGCTGCAGCTGGGCGCTTTCGTCGCGGCCATCGCCAACGGCGGCACTCTCTACTACCTGCAGCATCCGACCTCGCAGGCTGAAGCAGCCGCGTTCGAGCCAAAGGTGAAGCGCACCCTCGATATCGCCAAATACGTTCCCGATCTACAGGACGGCATGGCTGGCGCGGTTGAATACGGCACCGCGCGCAGCCTCCGCGTGAACTTCCACGAGCTCCCCGTCTTCGGCAAGACAGGGACCTGCTCGGATAAGGGAACCCGCTTCGGCTGGTTCGCTTCCTTCTCGGATTCGCCTATGGGCCAGCTCGTCACCGTCTTCTTCCTCGAAGGCGGCCGTCCCGTCTTCGGCCCGCGCGCCGCCGAGCTCACCGGCCTCTTCTACCGCAGCCTCTGGGACCGCAACTACTTCGGCGGCAAAGAGCCTGTGACAGCCACCAACCAGGGCGGAGCAGCCCTTCTTCAGGCTGCGCACTAGAAATTACTAAGCTCGATCTGAGGCCGTCGCAGATACTGCGGCGGCCTTTCTTATTGCCCGCCATCTAGCAGCAATGTAAGTTTCCAAAAATAATTTCCGGTCATTGCGAGCAGTTGTTACGCGCCTCAGCGCTTATATGGGTGTGGAAGGATATGCCGCCACACAGCACAGAGACTCTGAGAGATTAACGCAGTTACAACCCATCGCCCGCCGCCCTGCATGGTCCGGCCCGGCAAGTCCTCGAAAGGATCGGTCATGAAACGCTTCTTCGTAAAGTCGCTCTTCACTCTTCTTCTGGTTGCAGGCCTCATGGCCGTCAACGCCAACGCCACCACCACCGGCACCGGTTTCGATAACAACCGCTGGTCCCAGGATGTGCGCCTCAAGCTGGCCACCGCCATGGTCATGCTGGATATCGCCGGCAACTATGAGCCCAGCCACGAAACCGCGCTCGGCAGCCTGCGCACCAACACCTACGATGAGTGGACCTACACGCTGCAGGCCGGCGTCGACTACTACTTCATCGGGGAATGCGATCAGGACTGCACGGACCTCGACATCAAGCTCTACGATGAGAACTACAACCTCGTCGACCAGGACGTAAAGCCGGATAACTCACCCGTCGTTCACGTCACGCCGAAATGGACCGGCAAGTTTCACATGAGGGCCATCATGTCCCGCTGTGCGGCGAACCCCTGCTACTGGGGTGTGGGAGCCTATCAACCGAAATAAGCATCGTGGCGTCAACCAGAACTCCACAGGCGTCGAGCCGGCCTCGACGCCTGTTCCTTTTGCCGCAACAGCCGACGCAGCAAATCATGCACAATAAAGAGATGGCAGGCTTGGTCACCGAACCCTCCTTTACGCCCTATCTCATTCAGCAGGACTACGACGCCTACACCCCGGAAGAGCATGCCACCTGGGCCGAACTTGTCAGCCGCCGTATGCCGCAGCTGGCCCGCCACGCCGCGGAAGAGTACCTGGAAGGCTTCGCCATCATCGGCCTGAGCGAAGCGCATCTGCCCAACCTCAGCGAAATCTCCGCCCGCCTGCAGCCGCGCACTCGCTGGAACACTGTTCCGGTCAGCGGATTCATGCCCGGCCCGGCCTTCTTCGCCATGCTTGCCTCCCGCCAGTTTCCCACCACCACCTGGCTGCGCAAGCCGGATTCGCTCGAATACACCCCCGAGCCGGACATCTTCCACGACGTCTTCGGCCACGTCCCCATGCACGCGCACCCCGTTTTCGCCGATTTCCTGGCTCATTACGGCCAGCTCTGTGCGTCTATCGAAGATGAAGCTGTACTCGAACGCATCGGACGCCTCTTCTGGTACACCGTTGAATTTGGCCTCATCCGCCAGCACGGCCGCATCAAGGTCTACGGCAGCGGGCTGATCAGTTCGAATGGCGAATGCACCAACGTCCTCGAAGGCCGTTGCGAAGTCCGCAATTTCAACCTCGAAGAAGTCCTGAGTACGCCCGTCCAGGTCGACCAGATGCATAAGCTGCTCTTCGCCATCGAAAGCTTCGACCAGGTGTATGAAGCCCTCAAACAGGTCGAGTCCGAAATCACTGCGAGTCCGTCCTGATTCGGGCCATCGGGGAAGCGTCTTTCCCGTTATGGAATCCGAGAAAGAATGTGCGGGTTCGATTGCTTGCGTTGACTCCGGATCGGCGGATAATCAACCTGCAGGCGAATCTTCAATTCCTGGAGTGCCCGTGTCAGGCAATCGCAGAAAATAAATACCCCTCCCCCCGTATATGCATTCGTCGCTTGTTCGCCTCTTTCCGGCGTGGTTGAGGCTAAGCGCGGTTGAACGAACACCGGAATTGCACCGAAAGAGATTCATGCAACGCTGTTGAGATCGTGGCATCCTATAGGGAACTGGTGTCGTCCCCGGTTTCAGGTCTGCTCACATGCCCCTACCCACCGCAATTCTTCTCACATACGGTTATTTCCTCATCTTCGGTTGGGTATTCCTGGAGCAGATCGGCCTGCCGCTTCCAGCCACGCCAGTCCTGATCGCCGCCGGAGCTCTATCCGCCACCGAGCACATGAGTTTTCCTCTGGCGCTTCTCGCCGGAGTCGTCGCCTGTCTGGTCGCTGACACCACGTGGTTCATCTTTGGCCGCCGCTACGGCAACTGGGTTCTCCGCTTCCTGTGCAAGTTTTCCCTGGAGTCGACCGTGTGCGTCCGTCGCACGCATGACTCCTTTGGCAAGCGCGGAGCATACACCTTGCTCTTCGCCAAGTTCGTTCCGGGCCTGTCGGTGATCGCTCCGCCTGTCGCCGGCCAGTCCGGTATGTCCCTCGGCCGATTCCTGCTCTTCGATGCAGGCGGAGCCTTTATCTGGACCGGCGCCCTGCTGCTGGGTGGACGCCTCTTCGGCGACCTCATCGAGAAGGACCCTAGTCTTCTCAATACGCTCGGCCGCTTTGGCGGTCTCCTGCTGCTGCTCGGAGTCCTCGGCTTCATCGGCTCGCGCATTTACCGCCGTCAGAGCTACCTGAAGAAGTTCCGCACTGCCCGCCTTGAGCCGGAAACTCTCAAGCAGATGCTCGATGCAGGTGAGCCGGTCTATATCGTGGATCTGCGCCATCCGCTCGAGCTGGTCCCTGATCCGTTCACCTTGCCCGGCGCCCACCACCTCTCGCCGGACACCCTGACCCAGCACACCTCCGAAATTCCTCTCGACCGCGATATCGTCCTTTACTGCACCTGCCCCAGCGAAGCCACAGCCGCCAGGACAGCCTTCACGCTGCATAAGCTGGGTGTGGACCGGGTACGCCCCCTGCGCGGCGGCTACGACGAGTGGAAGCGCCTCGGCTTCCCGCTCGACGCCATCGCTCCAGTTGGCACGTTGCAACAGTAGGTCACAAGCTGTTCTTTTTGCTCTGGCACAAGCCGCTCGACCACGCTACGTCCCCAGCCCTGATCCTCCCGATACACTGAAGCAGTAGAGCCTGGTCAAAGTAGCCGGGCGCATGGGAGCGGTAAGTGGCGTACAACGATCTTCGCGAATGGATAGCGGCCCTGGACAAGGCCGGGGAACTGAAGCGCATCAAGGAGCCCGTCTCACCCCGGCTCGAAATCACTGAGATCACCGACCGCGTCTCCAAGGCCGGCAGCGGTTCGCGCTCAGTCAAAGGCGCTAAGGGTTACGCTCCCGGCGGCCCGGCGCTGCTGTTTGAAAACATCGTCGGTCACCCCGGCCACAAGGTCTTCATCAACCAATTCGGCTCTGAACGCCGCATGGCGATGGCGCTTGGCGTCGATCGGCTGGAGCAGGTCGCAGAGCGTATCCAGGGTCTGATGAATACCAAGGCTCCCGAAGGTCTGCTGGACAAGCTCAAGATGCTGCCGCAGGTGGCGGAGCTTACGCGGTCGTTTCCGAAGACGGTCAGCGCGAAGGACGCGCCGTGCAAGCAGGTCATTCATCGCGACAAGATCAACCTGCTCGACTTCCCGGTTCTTACTTGCTGGCCGCATGATGGCGGTCCGTTCATTACACTGCCGTGCGTGCACACACGCGATCCGAAGTCAGGCAAGCGCAATATCGGTATGTACCGCATGCAGGTCTACGATGGCCAGACCACAGGCATGCACTGGCAGCGCCAGAAGGTCGCAGCCGAGCACTACCGCGAGGCTCTCCGTAATGCTGCCGCCAGTAACGCGGTCGCCGATCCAAAGGCCGCGCGCGTCGCCGCCATGGCGGAATCCTCAGGTGGCGCGTACGCCGTGCCAGATGGCGCTGTCGGAGGACTGCCGCAGGTGCAGTTTGGGAACCTTAAGGGGTCGCGCCTTGAAGTTGCCGTCTCCATCGGCTCCGATCCTGCTACGACCTTTTCCGCCATCGTGCCCGCGCCGCCGGAGATCGAGGAGTACCTTATCGCAGGCTTCCTGCGCGGCAAGGGCGTCGAGATCGTCAAGTGCGAAACGGTCGATCTGGAAGTTCCTGCGAATGCTGAAATTGTTCTCGAAGGCTATGTTGAATTGGGCGAGATGCGTACCGAAGGACCCTTCGGCGACCACACCGGCTTCTACACCATGCAGGACCAGTATCCGGTCTTCCACATCACCTGTATTACGCATCGTAAAGACCCTATTTACGCGGCCACCATTGTCGGCAAGCCGCCCATGGAAGACGCCTGGATGGGCAAGGCCGTGGAGCGCATCTTCCTGCCGATGATGAAGATGACCATCCCCGAAATCGTGGACATCAACCTTCCTGCCGAAGGCGTCTTCCATAACCTGATGGTCGTCGCGATCCGCAAGAGCTATCCGGGGCAGGCGCGTAAGGTGATGGCTGCCATCTGGTCGCTCGGGCAGGCCATGTTTACCAAGTGCATCATCGTTGTCGATGAGGACTGCGATGTGCAGGATTTGGGCGAAGTGACGCTTCGGGTGACGAACAATATTGATCCCGAGCGCGACACACAGTTCATCCTGGGGCCGATCGATTCGCTCGATCATGCCAGTCGCCTGCCGAACTACGGCTCAAAGATGGGCATCGACGCCACGCGCAAGTGGAAGGCCGAAGGATTCGACCGCCCATGGCCAGCCATGCTCGAAATGGATCGAGCAACGAAGGCCAAAGTCGACACTATCTGGAGCAAGCTAGGCATCGACAAGTAGCTCCTAATTGTCCGGTTTTCCTCAGGGTGCTCCGCGCAGCAGGATCGAAGGCGCGGGGCACCCGGTAAACTGGAGGTACGTTATGGCTACTCCGCAACCTCTCTCCCCCGAAATTCTTCTGCACGTCTCCCAGCAACTCAACCTCCCTCTACGCGGACTTGTTGCCGTCATTGAACTGCTCGACGATGGTGGGACTGTGCCCTTCATTGCGCGCTATCGCAAAGAGGCAACCAGCAATCTGGATGAAGTGCAGATCCGCGCCATCGAAGAGCAGCTTGCGTACTTTCGCGAACTCGTAACGCGCAAGCAGACAGTGCTGGATACGATAGCGTCGCAGGGCAAGCTCACGGATGAGTTGAAGGCGCGCATTGAGGCCACGCTCGACCGTGCCGTGCTCGAAGACCTGTACCTCCCTTACAAGCCCAAGCGCCGCACCAAGGCAACCATCGCGCGCGAGCAGGGCCTGGAGCCTCTCGCTGATTATCTATGGGGTCAGGAACCGCGCGAGCAAAAACTGCTTGATTTCGCCGCGACATTCCTGAGTGAAGAGAAGGGCGTCGCAACCATTGAAGCGGCTCTCGAAGGCGCCCGCCACATCGTCGCCGAGCGCATCAGCGAAGATGCGGATCTGCGCAAGATGCTGCGCCAGTGGGTCTTTGACGAAGGTGTAGTGACGAGCAAGAAGGCGAGCGATGTAGACGAGAAGAAGCTCGATGAGCAAGAGAAATTCAAGATGTACTACGAGTATCGCGAGCCGGTGAAGACGATCCCTTCGCATCGCATGCTGGCCATTCGCCGCGGTGAGACGGAGAACGTGCTCTACTTCCTCATCGAGACGGACAGCGAGCGCGCTACATCGATGCTGCGCTCGCGCGTACTCAAGTCAAAGGGTGATTGGACGCCGCAGCTTGAGCTGGCCATCGACGATAGCTGGTCGCGGCTGTTGAACTCTTCCATCCAGGCGGAGATCCGGCTTGAGTTGAAGCGCCGCTCAGACCTTGAAGCCATCCAGGTCTTCCGCGAAAATCTGCACAATCTCCTGCTTGCTCCGCCCGCCGGTCCAATCGCGGTCCTCGGCATCGATCCTGGTTTGCGCACCGGCTGCAAGATTGCCGTGGTCGATGAGACAGGCAAGTTCCTCGCGCATGATGTGATTTATCTGCATACTGGCAAAGGTAACGCAGACCAGGCCAAAGCTACCCTCTATCGTTTCCTCGGACAACACAACTGCCGCGCCATCGCTATCGGCAATGGAACTGCTTCGCGCGAGACGGATGCTCTGGTGCGTGAGTTCCTGCGCGAGAAAGAGCTGAAAGATATTTTCACCGTGACCGTGAGCGAGTCGGGAGCCAGTGTGTACTCTGCATCGGATATCGCAAGGCAGGAGTTTCCCGATCTCGACCTCACCGTGCGCGGAGCTATCTCCATCGCACGCCGCTTGCAGGATCCTCTGGCTGAGTTGGTCAAGGTCGACCCGAAAGCCATCGGCGTTGGCCAGTATCAACATGACGTGGACCAGCGGCAGTTGCATGACTCGCTCGGGCAGGTGATTGAGAGCTGCGTCAATCGCGTGGGCGTCGATCTCAATACGGCATCGTGGGCGCTGCTGCGCTACGTCGCCGGCATCAGCGAACGTACCGCGCTGAACATCGTTGCGCATCGCGATCAGAATGGAAAATTCGTTTCGCGGGAGCAGTTGAAGCAGGTGAGCGGCGTTGGCCCCAAGACCTTCGAACAGGCTGCGGGATTTCTTCGTATTCGCGGCGGCGTGAACCCGCTGGATTCGACCGCGGTTCATCCTGAATCGTATGCGCTGGTCGAGCAGATTGCGCAGCTGGCAGCGAGCCCGATCAGCACCATCATCCAGCAGCCTGAATTGCTGGCAAAGGTAGACAAGTCGCAGCTGAAGGCAGGTACATTCACGCTACAGGACATCCTTGAAGAACTGCGCAAGCCGGGCCGCGATCCGCGCGACAAGTTCGTTGCGCCGAGCTTCCTTGAATCGGTGCACGAGATCAGCGATCTCGAAATTGGCATGGTGCTAGAAGGCGTTGTCACCAACGTGACGCGCTTCGGAGCTTTCGTCGATGTCGGTGTACATCAGGATGGCCTGGTGCATATTAGCGAGCTCTCGAACAAGTTCATCAAGGACCCATCGGAGGCCGTGAAAGCCGGGCAGATCGTTAAGGTAAAGGTACTCAGCGCGGATGCGCGCACCAAGCGCGTTTCGCTCTCGATCAAGGCGTTGCTCGAAGGCGCTGGCGGCTCTGCTCCGAAGCCGGTAGGGCAAGTCAAGCCTGCTGCCGGAGCTCGTCCGCAAGGCACCCGTCCCAATGGTTCGCCGGTGCAACAGAAGCCTGCTACGCCTCGTACTCCGCCTCCGCCGCAGACGATGGAAGACAAGATCGCTGCACTCACGGCGCGCTTCCAAAAGCGATAACCAAGGGTCGAGCTGGATATACTGGCGGCTGACTGCAATCGAACTTAATTGCAGTCAGCCGAGGCCGCTTGCTTCTCTCACACGCCAACTATCTTCTGCTGTGTACTGCCGGCACCATTGCGCTGCTGATGCTGCTGATCCTGCGCGCGAAGCTGCATCCATCGCTGGCGATCCTGTGCTCGGCCATCGTGCTCGGCATCGTCTCCGGTATGCCGCTGACAAAGATTCCTCTCTCGATCACGACGGGCGTAGGCAATCTTCTGGGGCATGTTGCATTGGTGCTCGGCCTCGGCGCGGTGCTGGGGCATCTGCTGGCCAGCTCGGGCGGAGCTGCAGCTGTGGGCGAGCGCCTGGTGCGGCTCTTTGGACCGCGTGGCTTGCCCTTCGCGATGTTGCTAATGGGCATGCTTGTGGGCTTTCCTGTCTTCTTTGAAGTAGGCCTGGTGCTGCTGATGCCCATTGTCGTCTCGGTGGCCAGGAAGAGCGGTCAGTCGCCGATCCTCGCAGGCCTGCCGACTCTGGCCGGGCTGTCCATCGTGCATGGACTCATCCCACCACATCCCGCTGCGATGATGGCCGTAGCGCAGTATCATGCCGATGTTGGCAAGACCATCCTGATGGGGCTTACCGTTGGACTGCCCGCAGGAGTGTTAGCCGGCCCGGTGTATGCGTGGGTCTATCGCAAGTTCTTCGCCAGCGCCCGGCTGCTGACGGCGAACTCTCATAGCTCACTCGCGGACGAGTTGAAAGATGACGCGCCTGCGGAGACCACAACACACAAAGTGGGACTGGTGCCCGCATCCGTTCTTGTGTTGCTGCTGCCCGTGCTCCTCATCTTCACCGGCAGCTGGGCTGATCTGCTGGTTGCGCCACAAGGCAATGCGCAGTGGCTGAACGCCTCACTGCACCTGCTCGGCGACCCGCCTATCGCGCTGCTTTGCGCGGTGCTGGCGGCGCAAATTCTGCTTGGCCATATCTCGCGCTGGAGCCGTGCCGAAACGCTGCGGCTCACGGGCGAAAGCTTCGCGCCAATTGCCGGCGTACTCATGATCCTCGCCGCTGCGGGTGGGCTGAGCCGCATTCTGAATGACTCGGGTGCCGCGCAGGCCACGGTCGATCTTGCTCAGGGGGTGCATCTGTCGCCGCTGCTGCTGGCCTGGCTGCTGGCGGCTACGGTGCGGCTCGCAATCGGCTCCGCAACAGTTGCCATGGCGGTGACCACCGGCATCCTGGCGCCGGTAGCCGCAACCATGGGCGCCGCGGGCGGATTCGGACCGGAACTGCTGGTGCTCGCAACCGGCTCAGGCTCGCTTTTCTGCTCGCATGTGAACGACCCCGGCTTCTGGATGATCAAGGAATTCTTCGGCCTGGAACTGAGCGAGACACTCGGCACATGGTCCGTGCTTGAAACGGTGCTGTCGGTCGCTGGATTGTTGGGTACACTGCTCTTGGCCATGCTCCCTGCATCGCTGGCAAGGTTCTAGTTCGCCTCGCAATGACCTATGTAGATTCGAGCGGTCTATCCATGGAACCGATAACTCGAAATGGAAATGCCGGGCGAGGACCTATAACTTGCAGACTAAGGAGACTGACGATCGCCTTTCGATCCAATCTCATCCTGCCCTGCGTGGTTCCGGACGGAAGCCTATGGTTTTGTTCAGGTTACTAAGGTCCAATGTACTTATGTGTATCTCTCAAGGTGGATCATATCTCCTAACTTATCGCTCATAAATACCATTTGACAGTGCTAATTTTCCGCCGCATACTTGCACCAACTTTCAGCACATCCTTCTGTCGACTAAGGAAACTCTATGCTAACCCTCGCTCAGCGTGAGACGCTGGGCTGCGAAGATATCCGCCAGCCCGCCCTCGGCCAGGTCGATCAGCCGGTTGAGCTGAGTCCGCGAATAGCTTCCTTTTTCAGCGGTAGCCTGCGTCTCCACAAGCCCGCCGTCTTCGGTCATGACAATGTTCATATCCACCTCGGCCTGCGAATCTTCTTCGTAGCAGAGATCGAGCAATTCCGTTCCCTCAACGATGCCAACCGAAGTGGCCGCAATCAATTGCTTCAGCGGCGACTTTTTCAGCGTCCCAGCTTTCACCAGCGCGTTGAGCGCCAATGCCAGTGCGACGCATGCTCCGGTGATCGCAGCCGTGCGTGTGCCTCCGTCGGCCTGGATCACGTCGCAGTCCAGGATTACCGTCCGCTCCCCGAGCGCCTGCATATCGACGACCGAGCGCAGACTGCGTCCGATCAGGCGCTGAATCTCATGCGTCCGCCCGCCGATTTTGCCGCGTTCGCTCTCGCGCGGACTGCGCGTCACCGTCGAACGAGGGAGCATGGAATACTCCGCTGTCACCCAGCCGCGGCCGGAGTTGCGCAGCCATCCGGGCACGCCACTCTCGATGGTCGCGTTGCACAGCACGCGGGTGTGCTCCACCGAAATCAATACCGAGCCCTCTGCCGTGCGCACAAAGTTGGGAGTCATCGTGAGCGGCCGAAGCTGGTTTGCTGCGCGTCCGTCTTTGCGGAAAAACTGGGTCGTGGAAGAAGGTTTTTGTTCGGTAACGGACTGGTTTGCCATCTCTCGATTGTACGAGAGGAAGCCTTGCTGCTCCGGAGAGGGAACCAGGGAAGGCGCCTCGGGATCTGCATGCAGAACAGGAGTGTCAATTGCCTCCACTCATCCGGTTGCCTGTCCCGCTTCGGAACAGCTTGCAGGACCAAGGTCATCAGGAGCATTTGGGGAATTGGGGTGGAAACGCTTTTCCTTATCAGGAACTCAGCGAATCCGTTCTGCTTTGGCACGCCGGGTGCTATGGACAGGCCAAGAACGGCACCGACATTGCAAAGTCAAAGGGAGTTCCGCAACGGGGAGCGGCGGTCAGGGGAAAGCCGCATTTGGGATCTTTACTGGTTTAACCGGGATGGAACGGGAACGAAGTGACGGCCATGGCCGGGAAGCGAAGTCAGCGGACCGCACGGAAAGGGGAGGCAGGGATGCAGGAGATGGAGGGCTGGCAGGATCATCATTCCAAGCGGCAGTGGCGGCCGGACAGGGTTCCGGTGGCGCATGCAGTTCCACGGGTGGCGGAGAGCGTGGCCGCGCTCATCCACGACACCCGCAACATGGTCGCATCCATGGAGCTCTATTGCGATCTGCTCGAGGAACCGGGCGTCCTGGCGCCTCAGTCCCGGCATTATGCCAGGGAGTTGCGTCTGGTGGCAGGGGCCAGCCGCCGGCTGCTGGAGTCGCTTTCAATTCTCGGCTTTCAGGAAGGTGCAGCTGGGACGCGCGGCCGCGGCATCCGCAAACGGGGCATGGACGCAGACAGCAAGAAGCTTGAATGGATGCCGGATCCCTTCGCTTTGGACAGTGCAGAGTATCCAATACTCTCCCGGCCCGGGCGCCTGAAGGAGGTCTCCGCAAACCCGCCAGTTACAAATCTGGCGGAACAGTTGCAGGCCAATCGGAACCTGCTCGCCGCACTGGTCGGCCCAGGAGTCAAGGTATCTCTCTCGGTCCCGGATCCCGCATCCGCTGCGCTCTGCACGATTGCCATGTCCGCCGACAACCTCACGCGGATTCTCATCAATTTGGCAAGAAACGCCGCCAGCGCCATGCCGGCTGGGGGGCAGATACAAATTGAGCTGCACCTGCTCGATGACTCGCTTGAACTTACCTTTTCGGACACCGGTACAGGTATTCCAGAAGCGGCGCTGGAGACGATCTTTTCTCCCGGCTACACCACCAGGACCGGCCTGGAGGGCTACGCGCAGGATGTCCCGGGGACATCCCCGCAATGCGGGCAAATTCATGGGCTCGGCCTGGCGATCGTCCGGGCCCTGGTGGAGAGTGCCGCGGGCACTGTTCATGCTGTCAACCGCATTGCCAATCCGGACTCCGGTGTTTCGGGCGGCGCCGCGATTGTCATCCGTTTCCCCATGAATCCCTGATTCACTGGTATCTCCGCCTTTCCGGGCTTTGCTGCGAATGAGCCAAAGCCGTCCTCTTACCCACTCCACAGACCGCGCAAACCACGCGCACGAAAGGCGCATACCATGCTCGAAACCGTCTTCCACTCATCCGTAATGCCGTTTCTTCCGCAAGGCGGCCAGCCGTCTCCTGGACATACTGCGGAGAACGGCTCCAGTCACGCAGCGACAGCCCAGGAAACGGACAGTCCCCATGTCCGTCTGCATCTGCTGGTGATCGAAGCCGACGCGGCGGTTCGGTCAGCCTGCACGGAGATCGCCATCTCACTCGGCTTTGCCGTGCAGGCTACTGCCGACGCGGCTCAGGCGCGCAGCCTGCTGCGCGGACACACTGCGGATATTCTGCTCGTCAATCTGGCTTACGGCAGCAGTCAGGGCCTGGACCTGATCTCCGAGGTCAAACTGCTCTATCCGGCGATGGCGGTCATCGCCATGACTGCATCCAGCTCGGTCAACGCCGCAGTGGAAGCGATGCGCTGTGGAGCGTCTGACTACCTGACAAAACCCTTCGCCGTGGATGAGCTTTCAACCGTGCTCGAGCGCGCGTCGACCGCCGTCACCGTGGATCAGGCCAGCCGCAAGCTGCGCGAACAACTGCGCCTCACCCAGGGTCTCGGCTCCATGATTGGCCGATCGCCGGAGATGGAGAAGCTCTACCGCATCCTCTCCAAGGTCGCGCAAAGCACTCACCCGGTCCTGGTACTGGGCGAAAGCGGCACCGGCAAGGAGCTCGTAGCGCGCACCATTCACGCCTACGGCCCCAACGCCAGCAAGCCGTTTCTACCTGTCGATTGCAGCTCCCTGGTGCCTTCGCTGATGGAGAGCGAACTCTTTGGCTACGTGAAGGGCGCCTTCAACGGTGCGGTGAAATCGAAAGACGGCCTCTTTGTCGTTGCCGAGGGCGGAACTGTCTTCCTGGATGAAATCGGCGAACTGTCGCTCGATCTGCAGGCCAAGCTGCTTCGCGCGCTCCAGGAGAAAGAAGTTCGTCCGGTAGGCGCCACGCACCGTGTGCCGATCAGGGCCCGCATCGTGGCGGCCACCAATCGCGATCTCGCCGGTATGGTCGAGAAGGGCAGCTTCCGCAAGGACCTCTTTTACCGCTTGAACGTCGTCAATCTCAGGCTGCCCGCGCTGCGTGAGCGGCGTGAAGACATTCCGCTGCTAGCCGCGCACTTTCTCGACCGCATTTCGAAGGAGCGCGGCACGAAATTCACCTTCAACGACGAGGCTCTGCGGGTGATGATGCGCCACGACTGGCCGGGAAACATTCGCGAGCTGGAGAACGCCATTCAGCGGGCGTGCACACTGTCCTCCGGGCCGGTGCTTGAGTTGGGCGACCTCCCTACTCAGCTCCAACAACAGGGTCTCGAAGCGCACCGTGTCGCGCATCAGACGGCGGCCGCCGCCCCACCCGCCGGGAAGGCGGCCGTACGGCCCCTGGCAGACATCGAGCGGCAGGCCATCCTGGACGCAATCCGCGTACTCAACGGGGACAAGCTGCTGGCGGCCAAGCTGCTCGGCATCGGGAAGACGACACTGTATCGCAAGCTGAAGGAGTTTGGTGTGACCGACCCCATGCTCGACGAATAGACGCAGCTTTGGAAATCTGTTTGGTCGAGGCAGTCACGGAAGATCCGATCCCGAGACACCACACAATAAGACAAAAAGGCTGCCCGGCTGATTCTGCCCTTTCCCACTGCGTCCAGACTCTGGAGGCAAGCATGAAGATTCTCATCGTAACCGGCATGGAAGGCGCGGAGAACTGCGCCGCTGCTCTCACCAAACTCCTCGATATGGAATGCGTTGCCGCCAACGGACGCAAAGCCGCAATTGCCGCCCTCAAACGCACGGAATACGCAGCAATCGTGATGGACGAGGGCCTCTTTGACACCGACCAGACCGCGGCGGACAGTCTCTGGGAGCATGCTGGCCTGGCCATTCCGGTGCACGTCAACTTCGCGCTTTCCGGCGCGCAGCGGCTGGCGCGGGAGATCCGGCTGGCGCTGAACCGTCGCGAACGGGAGCGCGCCCTGGCCCATGAAGCGGCTGCGGCAGCCATTGAAAGCGAGCTCAAGTCGACGGTTGCCGGGCTGCTGCTGCATTCGCAGCTCGCCCTGCAGGACCGTGAGATTCCCGCGCCATTGGCGGAGAAGCTGCGCCTCGTTGCCGATCTGGCCGGTAATCTGCGCCAACAGCTGACGCACGGCTCGCCGCACCCGCAGTCAAGGGCTTGAACCCTCGCCAGGCCCTTCTCCCGGATTTCTCTTGTTGACAGTCGACAAGTCGTAGGCGTATCACTTTCCTACTTGTCGAGGCTCGACAGGAGGGATGATGCCTGTAACCGCCGAACAGAATCCGCTGTTGCAGGGAACGCTGGACCTGCTCATCCTGAAGACGCTCGCCCTCGGCCCGATGCATGGCTGGGGCGTGGCGCAGCGCATCCAGCAGCTCTCGCGTGAAGTCCTCCAGATCGGCCAGGGTTCGCTTTACCCGTCGCTCCATCGCCTCGAATATCGAGGCTGGATTGCAGCTGAGTGGGCGAGTTCCGAGAACAATCGTCGCGCCAAGTTCTACTCGCTGACAGAAGCCGGTGCCAAACAACTCGAGGCAGAACTGGCTAACTGGGACCGCATGGCGGACGCCATCGCGCTCGTCTTGGGCAGGAAAGGCGAGGCAACAGCATGATCGGTTCCAGACTTCGCGAATTCTTCCACCAATGCAGAGCCTTCTTCCGCCCCGCTGCGCTCCGAAACACGAAGTCCCATCTCGACGAGGAGTTCGAATTTCACATCGAGATGTCGGCACAGATGATTCAATCGCGTGACGGCGTATCCGCGAAGGAAGCCCACCGTCGCGCAAGGATTGAATTCGGCGGTGTCGAGCGGAGCAGGGAAGAAGCCTACCGTCAGCGCCCCGGCTGGCTGGCCGAAACGATGCTCCAGGACATGCGTTACGCACTACGCGGCTTCCGCCGCAACCCTGCATTTGCGATCACCGTCGTTGTTACGCTGGCGCTCGGCATCGGCGCGACTACAGCCGTCTTCAGCGTCGTTGACCGTATTCTCTTTCGCAGCCTGCCGTACGCTGACGATAGCCGTCTGGTCTCCCTGGGACTCTCACAGCCACTGGAAAAGCAGGAGTTCATGGTTGGCGGCTTCTACTACGAGTGGCGCGATGGACAACGCGTCTTCAGCTCAATGACCTTTGAGCGTGGTTCGCACGAATGCAATCTGACCGAGACGAACCCCGTTCATTTGAATTGCGCCGAGTCAGCGGAAAACTTTCTTCCCACTCTCGGCGTTGCGACCATCCTCGGCCGCAACTTTCTTCCCGAAGAAGACCGCCCCAACGGACCCGCCGTCGCCTTGATCTCAGATGCATTGTGGCTGAGCCGCTTCAACCGTGACCCCGGTGTGCTGAATCGGACCATCTCGCTCGAGGATCATCCCGTTCGTATCGTTGGCGTGCTTCCTCCCAGCTTTGAAATGCCGCGCATGCAGGCTGTCGATATTCTCCGCCCGGCGCAGATGGATATTCTTGCGCAGCATACTCTCAACTCCGGCATAGGGCTGCCGATGTGGGCCTTTGCCCGGCTCAAGCCCGGAATCACCATTGCGCAGGCCAAGCTTCAACTTGAGCCGCAGTTCAAGAAGACGCAGCAGTGGATTCCCGCACAATTTCGCAATGAGTTTCAACTTCAGGTGCGCTCCGTTCGCGACCGTCAGATGGAGTCTGCCTACACCGCAGCGTGGGTGCTACTTGGGGCTGTCCTGGTTGTGCTGATGATCGCCTGCGCCAACGTCGCCAGTCTTTTCCTGACTCGGGGTGCAGCACGCGAACGGGAGCTCGCCGTTCGCTCCGCCCTGGGCGCGAGCCGATCGAGGCTCATTCGGCAAACACTCACCGAGGCACTTCTGCTGGCATTTACCGGGGCCATCACTGGATGTGCGTTGGCCGAAGCTCTGTTGCGCACCTTCCTCGCCATCGCTCCCACCGGCGTGCCGTTCCTTGCCAAGGCCCGGCTCGACCTGCGCATCGTGCTTTTCACCCTTCTCGCCGCGTTCGTCTGCGCATTTCTCTGCGGCATTCTGCCGGCGCTGCAGAAGCCGCGCTCGTCGGCCCTCACCGCACGATCGGCAAAGTCCCCGGCACAGGCGCGGTTGCGGCAGATCCTGGTGGCCACCCAGATCGCCTTCAGCCTGGTCCTGCTTTCGAGCGCCACGCTGCTGCTGAAGAGCTTCTGGAATCTCGAGCAGCAGGAACTTGGCCTGACCAGCAGCAGCGTCCTCACCGTGCGGATCCCATTCAGTTGGGAGCGCTACCCGCATGGCCCTATGGACCTTTTCCTTCGCACGGAAGCAGCCCTTCGACGACTACCCGGCGTCTCCGCCGTTGGCATGACAAACTCGCTCCCCCCGGATGGCGACAGTTGGCACGACGGACGCCGTTATGCGGATCTCTTCGTGATAGGCAAGCCGCCCCATGCTCCAGGGATTGGCGGAAGCGTGGTTACGCGCTCTGTCACGCCGGATTACTTTCGGGTTCTAGGCATTCCGATCCTCCAAGGGCAGGGATTTACCGAAGAGAAGCGCACCTCGACCGGCAAATTTATCGTGCTGAGTAAGCTGCTCGCTTCACGCCTTTTCCCCAGCGAAGACCCGATCGGCCAGCGGATGCAATTCGGAAACTACAGGCCATACTTCGTTGTTGACCCGCCCATCTATACCGTCGTCGGCGTGGCCGCGGATGTGAAGAATGCGGGGCTCTCCGGACAGGACGATCCGGAATACTACACGCTCAAGAGCAGCCGCAACCCGGATGACTGGAACAGTTATCACTACTTCCTGCTCCAGTCCGCGCTTCCAGCTTCGGCGATGGCTCCGTGGATTCGCTCGCAGATAGCACAGCTTGACCCGACGGTTCCAGTTGAAATCGAATCGATGTCACAGTCGGTCAACAAGCTTGCCGACCGGCCACGCTTTGAAGCGGCACTTGTCGCCTTCTTTTCCGTATGTGGGCTGGCGATGGCAGTCATCGGACTGTATGGTGTGATCGCGTACATGGCCGCGCAGCGTACCCAGGAGATTGGCGTGCGCATGGCGCTGGGCGCAACCCGCACCGACATTCTGCGCCTCATCGCGGGCGAAGGCATGCGCCTGATTGTGCTGGGTGCAGCGTTGGGAGTCGCGGCGGCGCTCGCTTCAGCTCAGGTGCTTGAGAGCCTGCTTTTCCACGTGCAACCGCGTGATCCTCTCATCTTCGCTGGAGCGACCTGTCTGTTGGGAGCCGTTGCCCTGCTCGCTACCATGATTCCCGCGCGCCTTGCCATGCGCATCGATCCCATGGAAGCGTTGCGTTGCGAATAAAGGCATCACCCCACGAGGCTGAGACGCTCAGGTAAGCTGGATGCGATGCCGAACTCCACTTCGTCCACCGCAAACGACCGCGCTGTGCTGCTCATCGACTGCCCCGACCAGAAAGGTCTGGTGGCGCGCGTCTCCGGCCTGCTCTATGCGCAAGGCGCGAACATCCTCCACGCCGACCAGCATCAGGATCACGAACTCGGACTTTTCTTCATGCGTGTCGAGTGGGCTCTGGAGGGTGCAGATAGCGATGCGTCGCTGGCTGCCTTTACTCAGGTATTCGCGCCGCTCGCGCAGGAGCTTCAGATGCGTTGGCAGCTCCGCCGTATGGATCGGCGGCCGCGCATCGCTCTCTTCTGCTCGCAGTATCTGCACTGCATCGCCGACTTGCTCTACCGCGCCAACGCTGGCGAGCTGGGCTGCGAGATCGCCGTCATCGTGAGCAATCACCGCGCCGTCGAGCCTCTCGCCGCCTTTTACGGCATCCCTTTCGAATACATCCCCGTCACGCCCGCCACCCGCGCTCAGGCTGAAGCGCAACAACTCGCGCTGCTTGCGTCCCACGGCGTCGAACTCGTGGTTCTCGCCCGCTATATGCAGATCCTCACCGAGGACTTCGTTGCCCACTACCCGGTCGGCATCATCAACGTGCACCACTCATTCCTGCCGGCCTTCATTGGAGCGCGTCCGTATCATGCTGCCCATGCGCGCGGAGTCAAGCTGATTGGCGCCACCAGTCACTATGTGACGACAGTGCTTGACGACGGCCCCATCATCGAGCAGGATGTCGCTCGCATCTCGCACCGGGACCAGGTAGAAGACCTCATCGCCCGTGGCCGCGATCTGGAGCGCGTCGTCCTTTCCCGCGCCGTTCGCTGGCATCTGGAGCACCGCATCCTCTGCTACGGAAATAAGACTGTCGTCTTCGACTAGGTGAGGAGATGATGGTCGATCAGCCGCCGCGGCGATGAATCATTCCATCTCTCACTTGCATCCTAATACCTGTTGCAACAAGTATTCAGTCAAGGAATTCAACATGCAGATCGGCATCGACAGCTTCGCAGCTTCCATTCCTGACCTTGAAACCGGCGCCAGCATCGCGCCCACCGACCGCCTGCGCAATCTAGTCGAAGAGATCGAGCTCGCAGACCAGGTGGGCCTCGACGTCTTCGGCATCGGGGAACACCACCGCAGCGAGTTTCTCGACTCCGCTCCGACGATCATTCTCGCCGCAGCCGCAGGACGTACCAAGAACATCCGCCTGTCCAGCGCTGTGACTGTGCTCAGCGCTGCTGACCCAGTGCGCGTCTTTCAGGAGTTCGCGACCCTGGATCTGATCTCGGGCGGCCGCGCGGAAATCGTCGCTGGACGCGGCTCGTTTACTGAAGCCTATCCGCTCTTTGGCTTGAAACTCGAAGACTACGATGACCTCTTTACCGAAAAGCTGGATCTGCTGCTCAAGATCCGCGACGAAGTGAAAGTCACCTGGTCCGGCAAGCATCGCCCCGCATTGAAGAATCAGGCGATCTATCCACGCCCACTGCAGGAAGAGTTGCCCATCTGGCTTGGAGTCGGCGGCACGCCGCAGTCCTTTGCCCGTGCCGGGTTTCTTGGTTTGCCGCTGATGGTCGCCATCATCGGCGGCGAACAGCATCGCTTCCGTCCGCTCATCGATCTCTACCGCGAGGCCGGCAAGCGCGCCGGGCATCCGGAAGAGAAGCTGAAAGTCGGCCTGCACATGTTCGGCTTCCTCGGCGATACCACGCAGAAGGCAGCGGATGACTTCTATCCCAGCTATGCGTCCATGTTCACGCAGATTGGTAAGGAGCGCGGCTGGGCTCCTACGACGCGCCAGCAGTATGACTACACGCGCGGTCCGAAGGCAGCTTACCTCATCGGTGATGCCGACTATGTCGTCGATAAGGTGCTGTACACCAACGAAGCCTTAGGCGGCATTGCACGTCTCGACTTCCAGATGACAGCTGCTACCTTGCCCCATGACAAGATGATGCACGCGATCGAAATTCTGGGAACGAAGGTTGCGCCCACTGTTCGCAAGGCGCTGGGAACTTCCGCTTAAACTGCCATCCCTCCTAGCTTTTCGCGGTGAATCTGGCCGAAGGGGGGAGGGGGGTGCGTTTTGGGTGGAAGTCTTTTGGATCGAAGCGATTACGTTGGATTTTGTGGCACTTAAGGAGCGCTTTTGTGCGCCTTAAGTGCGCTCACTTCACTCAACAGCATTCATGGATCTGACTTTTCTATATCTTACCAGAATTGCATTTAATTCAACGCAAGGTTGCCTTCATCGCTTCCGTGGCCGTGGTCTGGTGGGCGTGGAAGAATTCGTCCTAATCGATAAAAACATCGGTTTGATGGGACAAGCTGATCACAGCTTAGTGGACGGTCTTCATCTTCCGGCTCATGAAGTCCATCATGAGGTAGTTACCCAAAGTTTGCGGCGTGGTGAAGTAGGCCTTTCCGCGGCACATCGCTGAGACGCGTTGCACAAACTGCACGAGACCGGGATCTGTCGCGAGCATGAAGGTGTTGATCATGATCCCCGACCGGCGGCACTTGGCTACCTCTTCCAGCGTTTCCGACAAAACCAACGGGTCGAGACCGAAGGCGTTCTTGTAGATGCGTCCGTCTGGCAGCGTAAGCGCCGAAGGCTTGCCGTCGGTGATCATGACGATCTGCTTCATCTCTTTGCGCTGCCGGTTGAGGATGCTTCGTGCCAGCCGGAGGCCTTCGCGGGTGTTGGTGTAGTGCGGACCAACCTTGACGCGGGCAATCTGCGAGACCGGCACCTCTTCGGCTGAATCGTGAAAGAGCACCACGCTCAGCGTGTCGCCGGGGTACTGTGTGCGAATGAGATGGGAGAGCGCCATGGCTACGCGCTTGGCAGGGGTAAACCGGTCCTCGCCGTAGAGAATCATCGAATGCGAACAGTCCAGCATCACTACCGTCGCGCAACTCGATTGATAATCCGACTGCTGCACGTGTAAGTGCGGGTAGTCGATCTCGATGGGCCAGGTCGAGCTCTCACCTTCGGTCTTGCTGGCCTGCGCAGCCATTGCCGCACTCAGCGTTGCGTTCGCGTCCAGGTTCAACGTATCGCCGAACTCATACGGGCGGATCGATCCATTGGTTTCGACGCCCGTAGCCTGGTGCATCGTGTCATGGCGTCCGGCGCTTGAACGGCCGAGTGAGCCGAGTAAGTCCTGCAATGTCTTGTAGCCCAGAAAGTCCAGCGACTTATCGGTGACTTCGAAGCGCGCTGACGTCTCACCCTCGCCTGCGTGACCCGGGGTGTTCGACATGTGCGAAGAGTCGGAGGGTTGATCGATGCGGATGTAATCCTGCTGCTCCATGCGCCGCATGACCTGGTCGATGAGCTGATCGATTTCGCCCTCTTCCGCCAGCTGGTCAAGCCGCTCGCGGATATCCGGATCGAAGTCGCCGAGCTCCAGAGCTTCACGGAGAGCTTCGCGAAGATTTTCAAGCGTGTGTTCGCCCTGCAGCTCCTGGAATCGCGACAGCGGATCCTGAAAGCCCGAATCCAGCAGATACTCGGAGAGCTTCTGCATCAGATCCTCAAGATCCATGTCGCCAGCGAGATCGCCGTTGAACTTCGTATACCGAATCCGCTTCATGGAGCCCTCAGTTCTCTCTGCCAGTCAGACTAATGCGGGTGTGCGACCTTTGTCAGGAGGGTTGGCGTTTAGTTGAAGCTGCCGCGCCGGCCCGACTTCCGCTGCTGCCAGTCCTCGTACTGCTGGTCCTCGTCGCCCGAGCCCTGACGCTGTTCGCGGCGTGATAGCTTCTCAGGCGCGGCGAATCCGCGCTCCTCATTGCGGCTCAGCTTCTTGTGCGCGTACAGGCCTTCGAGCAATAACTCCGCCGCTGCCACGACGACTGCGGGATCGTCCTTGGCTCTGACTCCAAGCGGAGCAAGCTTGTCTGTCAAGCCTTGAATCTGCCCCAGGTTTTTCACGATCTCCTGCGAAGAATCCGAGTCATCGACCTGCAGCGATCCGCCGAGGTGGAACCACTGCTCGATCTGCTGCGTGTTGGTCTCACTGAAGTACTTGTCGTAGACCTTCGCGACGGCGTTCTTGAGGATCTCGCGGACGATGGTGTCCGCGCCGCGCAGCTCACCTTCGTACTCGAGTTCCAGCTTGCCGGTGATGCCTGGAAGCGCAGCGTACAGATCGGTGATGCGGGGAACGATAAGCCGTTCGCTATGCGTCAGTGAGCGTCGTTCGGCATTGGAAACGACCAGCTCAAGAGTGGAAATTGGCAGCCGCTGGCTGACGCCGGATTTCTTGTCGACGCGGCGGTCGTCGCGGGCCAGAAAGGCAACCTGCTCCACGATCTCGCGCAGATAAAGAGGAACTTCAAGCTCGCCCTGATTTTTGTCCCAGCCGCGTTCGGTCCATGCTTCCTGCCTGGTGATCGAGATGCCTTCCTCGACGGTGGAAGCGTAGTGCGTGCGAATCTCGGAGCCGATGCGGTCTTTCAGTGGAGTCACGATCTTGCCGCGCGCGGTGTAGTCCTCGGGATTGGCGCTGAAGACGAGTGCTACGTCCAGCTGCAGCCGGACCGGATAGCCCTTGATCTGGATATCGCCTTCCTGCAGGATGTTGAAGAGCGCTACCTGGATTTTTCCGGCCAGATCCGGCAGTTCGTTGACCGCGAAGATGCCGCGATTGGCTCTTGGCAGCAGTCCATAGTGCATGGTGTATTCGCTGGCAAGGTCATGGCCGCCGCGCGCTGCCTTGATCGGGTCGAGATCGCCGATCAGATCGGCCACAGTTACGTCGGGAGTCGCCAACTTTTCCACATAGCGGTCATCGGGTGTGAGCCAGGCGATCGGTGTTGCTTCTTCCTGTTCGGCAATCAGGCTCTTGCAGCGGCGGCACAGCGGTGCATACGGATTGTCCCGAATCTCGCATCCCGCAACGTAGGGAGTATTCGCGTCCAGCAGCCCGGTAAGCGCGCGCAGGATGCGGCTCTTGGCCTGCCCGCGTAATCCGAGCAGAATGAAGTTCTGCCGTGACAGAATGGCGTTGGCCACCTGGGGAACGACCGTGTCGTCATACCCGACGACACCATGAAAGAGCGGCTTCTTCTCCTTGAGGCGGGCGATGAGGTTTTCCCGCATCTCGTCCTTCACCGTGCGATGAGCCATGCGGCTTTCGGAATAGAGTCGGCTGGAACGAAGTTCGCCAAGCGTAAGCGGCAGCGGTGCAGAGTGAGCCATCAGGCCTCCCAGAGATTCTTCTTAGAGTAGCTGAGTCGCGCCCAGGATTCCGACCGGTACGTAAAACCCTTCGCGCACGGTGAAAAGGCATTTGGCTGACACAGAATCCGTTTGTGCCCTGTCATGCCCGGAGTGTAGAGTTCCCGCAGCATTCTTTGGCGCTGCGCAGTACGTTGAAACTCGCGGAAGGGAGGCCCGAACATGCTCAGGCGGACCCGCAATACTCTGGCGCTCCTCACCATTTCCGGTGCTTTCGTGCTTCCATGCTGGGCGGCCAAGCGCATCACCGTGGAGCAATTGCAGCAGACGCTGGAGGCGGCACAGGCAGCCCATCGCTCCGACGAAGCCATTGCCCAGCAACTCGCCGGAGTCGAACTGACGGCGCGCCTTAGCCCATCGCTTCTGCATCGGCTGCAGGCGGCGAACCCGGGCGCCCGCACGACCCAGGCTCTTCGCATCCTTGCGGATTCCTCCGCCTTCCTTGATCCGCCGCCGGCGGAAATTCCACCGATGCCGGTTCCGGATGTAGCAGCGCAGCGCGCCATCGTGAACCAGACCGTGCATTTCGTCGCGCGGACTCTGCCGGCTTTGCCTGATTTTCTTGCTACGCGGCGCACGGAGCACTACGACAACTCGCCCATATCCCGTAACCTGAACGACTGGATTGCGCCCGATGGCTTCCGCTTCCTGAGCAGGTCGGATGCCACGGTTGCTTTCCGCGACGGCCGCGAAACCGATGATCCCCAGCTTCGTCAGGCAAGTCTCAAGGGCGGCAAGACGGGAAAAGACACTAAGGCCAGCCAACCGGCGATTCCGGGAGCCGAAAATCTCACGTCCTGGGGCGAGTTTGGTCCGATCCTGGGAGTGATCCTCCTGGACGCTTCCAAGGGGAAGCTTACCTGGGCGCGCTGGGAACTGGACGACGGCAAGCCTGCCGCTGTTTTTCAGTTCACTGTCGATCAGGCCGTCTCCCACTACAACGTCCAATCCACCAGGCGGAAGGCGAGCGAGACTGCGGGCGCCAGCTACGGAGATCGGGGACAGCTAGCCACCGCCAGCCAGACCGAGCCCGGCGACACCAGGCAAAAACAGCAGACTGCGGCCTATCACGGCACTCTCGCGGTGGACCCTGACACCGGCAAAGTGCTGCGCATCGTGATCCAGGCCGACCTGGGCGCGAAAGACGAGTTGCAGATCGCCAACATGATGGTTGAGTACGGCCCGGTAGAGATTGGCGACAGGACATACACCTGCCCCGTACACAGCGTCACTGAATCGCTGATTCATACGCGGATTCGCCTGACCGCCGTCAGCGCTCTCTCCAATTTTCCCGAGGTGCGCCTGAACGACGTCCAGTTTGTCGATTACCGCCACTTCGGTTCGGAAGTAAAACTGGTCATCCCCAAGGCTTCAACCGATGGCAGGGAGACCGCCGCAGCTGATTCCGCTCCAGCTCCCCCGGAGCCGCCGGCTTCCGAGCAAGCGGCGGGATTATCCGCAGATGCTACCGGAGACAAAGCCACGCCGCCAGCGCCTGCAGCTCCCGTTCCGGCTCCGCCGGCGCCTGCAGCTCCCGTTCCGGCTCCGCCGGCGCCTGCAGTGTCTGTCGCTGAGGTTACTCCGCCGAATGTCGCGCCTTCGGAGTCCGATGAGGAAGTTTTAATCCGCTCGGTCAACGGTCTCCCGGGAATGGGCCCAGAGTCTGACACGCAGGGGAATGCGGCCACGGCCGGCACCTTTACCCTCAAAGTGAGCAGCCAGCTTGTCGACATCAACCTCATCGCTTACGACAAGCACGACAAACCCATCACCGACCTCAAACCGGAAGAAATCCAGATCTACGACAACGGCAAACGCCAGCAGCTCAAGGATTTTCAGCATCCCAGCGCGGCCCCGGTTGTCGCCGCTCCGGCTGCGCCCATGACAACGCCCGGTATCGTCAGTAACACCGATCAGGCCGTGACGACCCAGGCGGTTTCCGATCTGCTCATTCTCCTGATCGACGAGAGCCATCTGGCTTTTCTCGATCTCAATCGAGCCCGGAGCGAAGTGCTCAGGTTCCTGAAATCCGCGCCGTCCGACGCCAGCATCGCGCTCTACTCCATCAGCGAACATGGTTCGCACATCATTCAGGATGCGACGCAGGATCATGGTCTCGTCGCCGCCCGGCTGGCCAAGTGGCAGCCTGCGGCCTCGGCGACGTCCCGCGCGCAGGATCTCGACCAGCGCAATCGGCAGCAGATCGACACTGTGCGCAATCCGGAAGACCTGAACAGCGTCAACGGGAACATGATGCAGTCGCCGGATTACATCCAGACTGCCGACCCTGCGCTTCGCCAGATGGGCGACAACCCGCTTCGGAGCGCCCTGGAAAGCATGATCGCCCTGGCCCGCCACTTCGCCCCCAGTCCGGGCCACAAGAGCATGGTCTGGATTACTGGCGACAGCGCCCTCATTGACCGCGAGGACAAAGCCGTCACGATGGAGAAGGGCGACCACGCTCCGAACGCGGCCCTGACGCATGCCCGTGAAGTCATGAACGAGGCCCGCATCGCTCTCTATGCGGTCGATGCCTCGGCGGTGACGCCGTCCGGGGGAGGAGCCGTTGACGCCTCGCTCTACAATCCTGCCGTCGGACTCGATCCCACTGCGACCGCCAACTCGCAACCCGGCGGCGCAGGCGGACCGCACGGAGCAGCCATCGGCTCCGCGCGCACGCTTACCGATCTGCAGGAAAACTCACGAGCCATCCAGCCGCTGGTTCGCCAACTGGCGGAATCGACCGGGGGGCTAGCTATCAACAAGGGCAGCGACCTTGAGAAGACGCTCAGCGGCATCGAGCGCCATGTCAGCGCGCTCTATGAACTGAGCTTTTATCCAGACACGCCTGCCGACAACAAGTTTCACATGCTGCAACTCAAGATTCCCAGCCGCAAAGATGTCACACTCCGCTACCGCACCGGCTACCTTTACAGCGAAGAGGCCACGAGCACCAAACAGCGATTCCAGGATGCAGTGTGGGCGCCGCGGGACCTGAATGGCATCCAGCTTACCGCGGAGGCGGTCCCAGCCGCGGAAGCCGCTACCCGCAAGAACACCATCAAACTGCGCATCGCATTGCCTGGCTTATCGCTCCAGAAAAAATCAGACCGTTGGGCTGATGATCTCTACATTTTCCTGGCGCAGCGTGACGATGCTACTCAGAAAGCTGAAGTCAGCGGGGACACCCTTCGCCTTAACCTGACGCAACGCAGCTACGATTCCGGAATGCCCGCCGGCATTCCCTACCAGCACGAGATCACGCTGCCGGACAGCAAAACCGCGAAGCTGGGTTCGATTCGCATCCTTGTGGTCGATGGAAATTCCGGCAAGATCAGCACGGTGACCCTGCCTATCTCGGCCTTCCAAACGGAGACGAAAGAGCGATGATTGCGTCGGAAAAATCCAACTCGGGAACTGAATCGATTGAAACCGTGCGCAGCGGCGGATTTCAAATTGAACTTCGCCCTGATTCAATCCGCGTTTTCAAAGACCCGTCAGCCGTCGCAGCGGGACAAAAATCGATTCTGCGGAAAGTGCTCGACGTTACTTTTGGCCTTCTGGTCTGTGGGTTCCTGATCGCCGAAATCAGTGGGAGGGGCAGAAGCATCAGCTCGCTGATTATGCTCGCGTTTCTCACAGTACTGCTAACGCCATTCTTCCGGTCATTTCGAACAGTCAATAACATCTATGCAACACGCGACGTTTTTCAGGTGATCCGCGTTACGGCAAGGAGAGTGAACGGTACATGGACGTTTCCTCGAAACCAGATGAGCCCAATTCGTTTTCAAACACCGTCCAGGTCCGCACCTGGAGCGAACTACGGACTGACGTTTACGGTCGAATCTCAGAAGGTGCACGTGCTCTCCGGCCTTACGGCACCAGAAGCAAGGCAAATCCTCATCCATCTGCAAGGCCTTGGTTATGAAGCACCATGCGACATCAGCATGCCCGCTGCCGCCGAAGTGGAACTTGCCCGAGGCAAATCCATTTCTGGCTGGAATTAAGCACGATTACTGCCTGAGCTTGTACACAGAGATAGCCCTTCGCCACTGGGTGACGCGTCAACTACCGGTCCAGTTCGTCCAGCATGCCTTGCATCTCGCTTAGCGCATGGGTGTTGCCCACCCGCTGGGCTGCCGCGACACCCAAATGCAGCTTCGCCACCGCCTCTTCGGCGCGATCTTCCTTGGCCAGCGTCTGCGCCGCCATCTGGTAGGCCGGCACGTAGTCCGGACTGGCTGCAATCAGCCCGTCGAACTCGGCCAGCCCCTCAGCCACCTTGCCCTGGCTCACCAGCTCCATCGCTAACCCATACCGCGCAAACGCATTGCCCGGATCCATCGCCAGAATCTCTTTCAACGCTGCCAGCTTATCCATTCCCGAAGTCCAGCCTTCCCTCATTTGCGAAATTCAGCCCAATTGCCGACACTGGAGAGTACCGCCCCAAAATTCGCGGACCCGTTTCCAGTTCCAGTTTAGGCGCTGAGGACGGGTGGAGAAGAACGAGGCCATCCAAGTAATGACCGAAGCCACGCAAGAACCCCTGAAGCCGGAAGCCCTCAAGCCACGCACCGTCTCCGAGTCGCAGTCGGAGATGACCGAGCTCATCCTGCCGAACGACACCAACACGCTCGGCAACCTGCTCGGCGGCCGGCTGATGCACTTCATCGATCTCGTGGGAGCCATGGCTGCCTATCGTCACACCCGTACGCACGTCGTTACGGCATCGATGGACCACATCGACTTCATCCAGCCGGTCCACGTCGGGGACCTGCTTATTCTCAAATCGAGCGTGAACCGTGCTTTCTCGAAGTCGGTCGAGGTCGGTGTGAAAGTCTGGGCGGAAAACACCCGCGCCGGCATTTTTCGTCACGTCGCCAGCGCCTACCTGGTGTTCGTCGCCATCGACCCCGACGGCAAACCCGTCCGCGTCCCGGAGCTGGTTCCCGAAACCGCAGATGAACACCGCCGGTACGAAGGCGCCCAGCGCCGCCGCGAAAACCGTGAAACCGAAGTCGAACGCCGCAAACGCGCCAAACTGGCCCCGCCAGAGCAGGGCACCGTCCGCCCCGGCAAAGGATAATGAATTCAGGGACGTCAGCCCGGGGTTTTCAGCCCGGCGCTTGAGCCCGCCAAAACGGACTAGGGCTTTCGCCCCCGAGGTCAGTACAGGTCAGCTTCAGCAGATTCGGAAGGAACACATGGCACAAGGACATCAGCACGGCATTCCCCCAGCACCGCTCCCACTCCCCGGCGTCAGCAAAATCATCGCTATCGGCTCCGGCAAGGGCGGCGTCGGCAAAACCACTGTCTCGGTCAACCTGGCCATCGCCCTGGCGCGCATGGGCAACAAGGTCGGCCTGATCGACGCTGACATTTACGGGCCCAACATCCCGCTCATGATGGGCTCCAGCGCCCAGCCCAAGGTCGGCGCGCAGAACCAGATTGAGCCGAACTTCACCCACGGCGTAAAGACCATCTCCATCGGCTACATCTCCCCCGGAGACAAGCCCATGGTCATGCGCGGACCGATGCTCCACCAGATCATCCGCCAGTTCCTGCAACAGGTGGATTGGGGCGAGCTCGACTACCTCCTGATCGACCTGCCTCCGGGCACCGGCGACGTGGTCATCTCGCTCGTCCAGACCGTGCCGCTCACGGGTGCAGTGGTCGTCTCGACGCCCAGCGACGTAGCGCTGCAGGACGCCCGAAAGGCGCTCGAAATGTTCGCCCAGGTCAACGTCGAAGTGCTCGGCATCGTCGAGAACATGAGCCACTTCACCTGCCCGCACTGCAGCCAGATCATCGACATCTTCTCGAAGGGCGGAGCAGAGCGCACAGCCCAGCAATTCAACGTGCCGTTTCTCGGTTCGGTCGAGCTGGTGCCAGCTATTCGCGAAGGCGGCGATCGCGGCCTGCCCGTGGCTCTTGCCGGGCCGGATTCTCCCCTCGCAGCCGAGTTCTACGCAATCGCCAACAAACTCACCGAGCGCGCAGAAGAAGCAGCTTCCAAGAGCAGCGACGTTCTTGAGATCAGTTAAAGACAGGGAATAGGGATTAGGGAACAGGGATTAGAAACGGCAAATGCTCTTCAGCTGTCGAACCCGCCTCTCTTTCCCCCGACACTATTCCCTAATCCCTACTCCCTGCATCATCATTTACCTTGAGTTCAATCCAGATCGACGGGCGGGGTAAATCGCGTTGCCGGGAATCTTCATTAACTACAGGCGCGAAGACACGGGCGGCTACGCTCAGCAAATCTATCGCGCACTGCGTGCACACTTCGGCACGAAGCTCGTCTTCATGGACATCGACACCATTCGGTCCGGCGAGGATTATCGCGCCATCATCCGGGATGCCATTGCGCAGTGCGATGTTTTTCTAGCGATCATCGGCCGTTCCTGGCTGACCGTCACTGATGCTCAGGGCAACCGGCGTCTGCAATCCTCAGCCGACCTGGTCCGTCATGAGGTGTCGCAGGCGCTGGCGGGGAAGATGCTGGTGATCCCTGTGCTGGTCGGTCACGCGCCGATGCCCCGCGCCGACTCGCTCCCGGACGACCTGAAGCCGCTCGCTGCCCGCAACGCGCATGACATCCCCGACAAATTCTTCGACCAGTCGGTACGCCAGCTTATCCAGACGATCCGTCCATATGTCCGCGGCAAGCAGCCTATCTCGCGCCGCGCGATCCTCTATGGAGTCGGCGGCACGGCTGCAGTCATGGTGGCGGCGGCTATTGCTGACGGCGCCTTCAAGTCCCGCGTGCCTCTTCCTGAGGGGGCCAGATCCAACAACCTGACCCCCGACGACATGAAGAATATCCAGATGGAGGTGTTGATCGACGAGGCCCGCAAGCAGCCCCCGGTGGTGGTTCGCAAACCCGGCAATGTAAGCGCTCTTCCGCCGGAAGTCGAAGGCCCGTGGAAGATCGATCGTCTGAAATTTGACTCGCGGGTGACAGGCCCGCAGCAGGAGCCAAAAGTCATCTGGACATCGCGTGCGTCGGTAGGTGACGCCTGGAAACTGATCGGGTTCGCACCTGACCAGACCCTGTTTCTGTTTGACAGCGAAAGGAACGTCGTTTTCGCCATCAAGGATGGTACGGAGCGTTGGGCTTCCAAGGCCGGGCAGGTGCTCGGCATCACTCCCGGCGGACTGATCGTTCTTGAAGAACAGCAGTTGGTCCTTCCCTACGGAAGCACCTTTCTTTGCTTCAACAGTGGCGGTGAAGGCGGTATCTGCCACCGGCCTTTGAAGCAGCCATCCGACCTGCTTCGCCCGCAGGACGACTCCTACGGGAGGAACAACGGCGTCTGCGAAGGCGGAGCGGTCACCTTGACTCACTCCAAAGCAGTGATTCAGCTTGACGGCAATTGTTCCAGTTGGGGCATCGCAAATGATGCGCAGGGCCGGTTCTACGTCGGCACGGATCGCGGCACCATCTATTGCCTGAATGCTGACGGAAAAGTGCTCTGGACCTACAAAGCAGAAGCTGAGATTTCGGGTCCGCCTCTGTTCAGCCTCGGCGACGCGATCTTCGTCGCCAAGGGCCACCTCCTCTGCGTGCGCGAGGGTACGGAACGCTGGAGAATTCAACTCGACAGTTGTGAGCCCCACCTGATTGATAAGGCCGGAACGATCTTCGTCACGCACCGGCCCAATCGCGAGGCCAGAATAGATCTGAACACCGTCAGCGCTGTCGATCATGACGGCCACCTGCTCTGGAGCCTTCCCACCCCGGGTGAGCCTGCCGCGCTTGACCCGCTGGGGAGGCTGTATCTCACGGACGCGAGCAAGGGTTTCGTCCTTTGCCTGGCGTAGAGAATGGTTATCCTGAACAAAGCGAAGGATCTACTGTTGATTTGCCGTGGAATCTAATTGCTGGTGGCTTGGGTTATTTTCCGCCGCTGCCACGCCACGACTGCCAGACAAATGATCGCTATCCCTTGCACGAGCGCCGCACATCCCACGCCGTATATAAGTCCGAGGAAAGTTGGAAGTCCACACTGGCCGTCAACCTGACCAGGCCTGCAATCATTTGACTTGCCGGATGCATAGAACAGTCCGGCAAGGAGAAGACTTAAAGCCAACGAACCGGCCCATATCGTCCAGAGGTCTGCATTGGTCTTCTTCATGCGCTCGGCTTCAAGATCCTTTCGGAACTTTTATCGTTTAGTGCGAGTACCGCTGTTCCCCTGCCGGTATGGAAATAGCCAGCCGGTTGATATACGGCGGCAGCGGGCAGGTCGCATACGGCGTGTAGGCGCAGGGAGGATTCTGCAGACGGTTGAAATCGAGCACGATCGTTCCCGGCTTATCCAGCCCATTCGAAGGCATCCCGGCGTACAGGAACCGCGCCGCCTCATAGGTCGTTGTATGGCTTGTCGCGTCGCGCAGGATGAAGAAGAGCTCTTTCGCGTTCGGCTCCTCCAGCACTGGCTCGATCTGGATCGTTTTGCCGTCGATCGTAAACTCCGCTAGCCCCGGCGCCGGCATATCCAGCGTCGTCCCGATGATGGTCGGAATCTTCTCCGTGTGCGCCGGAACGAAGGGAATCCACTTCGCCGTCACGCGGTACTTTGCCTCGGGAGCATACCAGTGGAGGCCCTTGAATCCCGTCCGGGTCGGTGACTCGGCATCCTTAACGCGCAAGGCATACTTGTCGCCCCGGTGCAGGACGACCAGGGTCAGATTCTCATCCTGCAGCACCGACGGGCGGTCATCGTCGGCCTGGATCGGGCCTTCCTGTGCAGGCTTGCCGTCCACCAGCAGGTGAGCTGGGAAGCCGCCGGCAGGCGCCACCAGCTTGAGCTGGGTGCCAGCCACGTCGATCACCGCGAGATGCTCCGGCGCATGGCCCTTCAGCCGGACACCGCTGTCCGCCGCGAGCCCGATGGCATTCTTCCCCGGCTTCAGCCATTCAAGGCCAACCAGCGTCAGCCAGCCATCCGGAGCGGAGAGATTCTTTGCGCGCGCACTCCGCCACTCCTGCAGATCCTTCCACTCGGGAGTCGCTGCAGCAGCCGGTTTGACCGCCTTGCCATGAGTTGCCGCGTGCAGGGACAGGCCGCCGATGCAGATTGCCGCAAAACCAAATCCAGCCCGTAAACCCAGTGCTTTCACCATCGAAAATCGCATAAGTTGAAGATACCGCAGACCCTTCTCACGGTGCCAACCATGTCGTAGTCAAAACTTGACACTGTTACACTCAATCCTTAAACTGAAAAAGGGTAGCTAGAAATGTTTTCACAGGTAAGTCCAATGGAAACAGCAGGTTGCCAGAGGGTTGCGGGATGAACGAGTTTCGCGTCAGTCCGCGGGAGCGGCTGGTTCTCACGGCGATCATCGAGATGTATATCGCAACCGGAGAGCCGGTTTCGTCCCAGGCCGTGGCCCGCCACTTCGAGAACAAGGAAGGCCTGAGCTCCGCAACCATCCGCAATGTGATGGCCGCGCTCGGCGAAACGGGCCTGCTCGACCAGCCCCATACCTCCGCCGGACGCCTGCCCACACCCCTCGCTTTTCGCTATCACGTCGCCCAGCTCCAGCAGGCCACCCGCACCAATGCGGCGGCCGTTGCGGGCAGCCAGCTGACCCAGTTGAGTGACCAGCGCCGCGAACAGATCGACGAAAGCTTCTCCGGCGTGAACTCGCCGCTGCAGTACCTCGAACGCACGTCGCATGTGCTGGCGATGATCTCGAGCGGCCTGGGCATTGCCGTCGCCAACGCCAACAGCGCGACTAAGCAGATCCTCGAGCACATCCATTTCTCACGCCTGACCACTGGCCGCGTCCTAGCTGTGCTTGTGACCAAGTCCGGCAGCGTTCAGGATCGCGCTCTTGCCATCGGCCGGGAGCTATCGTACGAAGACCTTGACCTCGCAAGCCGCTATCTCAACGAAAACTTCCGCGGCTGGCCGCTCGACCGGATCCGCGCCGAAGTCTCCCGCCGCATCGAAGCCGAGCAGAACGAATACCAGAACCGGCTGAGTGCTCTGGAAGAGCTCTGCCGCCGTGGCGCCCTGGCGGCTGATGCTGCCGCGCCGATGATCTATGTCGAAGGCATGGCCAACCTCCTCGTCGGCGAACTGGACCGCGAACGCCTGCGACAGATGCTGGTCGCGCTCGAAGCCAAGCAGCGGCTGGTCGAGCTATTAAACGCCTACGTCGACGCCCGGCAGCATGAAGTCCGCGTTGTCATCGGCCTCGGCGGCGCCGATGGGTTGGACGGGCTTGGCCAGACCATGCCCTCGATGCCCGACCTGGTGCTGGTTGGCGCACCAGCGCGCGTCGGCACGGAGAGCATGGGTACGGTCGCGGTCATCGCGCCCACTCGTATGCAGTACCAGGAGATGATGCAGGCGGTCAGCTACATCGCCCGCCTCTCCGAACGCGTTCTAGAACAACCACCGCAGTAAGGCCTTGCCGCATCTCATAGCAGAAGGCCGCACAGAATTCATGTTTTGGTCAATTGACTCAGAATGACCCAGAACCAATCAAGATGGAGCAGGAATGGCAAACCAAGAAACTGAATACGGCGTAACTCACGAAGCAGACGCGGCAGAATCCGCCGTCTTGACCGCCGAAGAAACCGCCCCAGATGCAGCCCCAGAACCAGCCACCGACGGTCCGACTGTCGAAGCCTACGAAGCCCTTCAAGCCGAACGAGACCAGCTTTTTGACCGCCTCGCGCGACTGCAGGCCGAGTTCGACAACGCCCGCAAGCGCCAGGAGCGCGAAAAGCAGGAGTTCCGCGATTACGCTACGGGCAATGTCGTCGAGCAGTTTCTGCCTGTGCTGGACAACTTTGCCCTGGCCCTCAACTCCACCGGCACGGCGGAGCAGCTGCGCACTGGGGTCGAACTGATCGTCAAGCAGATGGACGAAACCCTGCGTAATCTGAGCGTTCAGGCCATCCCAACCGTTGGGCAGCTCTTTGACCCCCGCTTCCACGAGGCTCTTGGTACGGTTGAGCGCGAAGACCTTCCTGACCAGTCCATCGCTGAGGAAATCCGCAAAGGCTACAAGATTCGCGAGCGCATGCTGCGTCCAGCCATGGTCCGCATCGTCTCCAATCCCAAGCAGACCGAAGCGTAAGCGAGTCATCGCGCATCGAATGAGCCGGGTTTCATCCTCAGCTCATTTCGGCTGCTTTGCGCACAAAGTTGTATGTCATCACGGAAAGCGCCCCGAGGCGGTTTCAGCCGCTGAGGGAATGCAATCCCCCAATCGGTTTTTACGACAGAAAAAGGCAACGAACAGCTATCATGGCAACCAGGAACCCTGTGAGCAAAGCAGATTATTACGAAGTTTTAGGCGTAACCCGTGAGTGCACCGACGTCGAGTTGAAGACCGCCTACCGCAAGCTGGCCATGAAGTATCATCCCGACCGGAACCCCGGCGATGCCACTGCGGAAGAACGCTTCAAAGAGGCCAGCGAGGCCTACAGTGTCCTCAGCGACGCGGACAAGCGCGCCGCCTACGATCGCTACGGCCACGCCAGCACCAACGCCGGATTTGGCGGCGGCAGCCCGTTCGGTGAATCCGCTGACCTCGGCGACATTTTCGGAGATCTCTTCGGAGAGATGTTTGGCGGGCGCCAACAGCGCGGCAACAGCCGTGTTCAGCGCGGCGAAGACATGCGCTTCGACATCACCATCGAGTTTGAAGATGCCGTCTTTGGCAAAACCACCCAGGTCAAGGGCCGCCGCCGTGAAAATTGCGCCACCTGCCACGGCGCCGGCACGACTTCCGGGCGTGGACCGACGGTCTGCTCGCAGTGCCAGGGACGCGGCCAGATTCGCTACCAACAGGGTTTCTTCTCCGTAGCCCGCGCCTGCGGCAACTGCGGCGGCTCCGGCACGGTGATCACCGACCCTTGCTCCACCTGCCGCGGCGAAACCCGTGTGCTGCGCGAGTTTGAAATGCCGGTCAAGATTCCTGCCGGGGTGGAAGACGGGACCCGTATCCGCTACTCAGGCGAAGGCGAAGCCGGGCGCTTTGGCGGCCCGCGCGGCGACCTTTACGTCGTTCTCAGCGTTCGCCCGCACGACTTCTTCGAGCGCGATGGTTACGATCTCCACTGCGTCGTTCCCATCTCCTTCCCGCAGGCGGCTCTCGGGACGGAGATTGAGATCCCTTCGCTTGAGGGTGAAGTGACCCTCAAGATTCCCGAAGGTACTCAGAACGGGAAGCAGTTCCGCGTACGCAACGAGGGTGTTCCGCACCTGAACGAACACGGCCGCGGCGATCTCATCGTGGAAGTGCTCATCCAGACGCCCAAGAAGCTGAGCCGCACCCAGCGTGAGCTGGTTCGTCAGCTGGCCGAAAGCATGGAAATCGAGAACAAACCAGCCAGCCGCAACATGATCAGCAAGATGAAAGACCTGTTCAGCTAGCTGCCTGCATAGGAGCAAAAAGCGTACCTCCGGGGGGGTACGCTTTTTGTGTCTACACGACACATTTGATTGGGCTTAATCGTGATTTTTGGTGCCGCTAAGATGCGTTAAGGAGCGCTTATTCGGCACAACATGAAAAGCTCAGATATCTCTGTTGAGGCGACCTTCTCCATTGTGCGCTTCTCCTTAAGAATTTCGCGCAATTCAAGCTGGCTTCATCCGTAATTATTTTCCTGGCGTTTCAGATTGGTACTTGTCCCACTTTGAAACCAACTCTGCTACCACCGTGTGTCCCACCCGATAGGCGCTTTCGAGCGAAGGCAGATACGCACCGTACTTCCCGATCCGTTGGCTGGACAGGCTGGAAGCTGCATCCATCCCGCGCGGCTGCTGGTCATAGTTGCTGACCGTCCGCAACACCATCACGCGCTGCCAATCCACCTTGCCCGCCTTGGCGAGAAATTCCAGCGAGAGGAGAGAACCGGTGTCTTCCATCGCGGTTGTCGCAAAGGTACCCTTGCCGCCCGTGAAGTACGTCATCCACCTGCCGGCCCACTCGTCCATTACCTTGCCGTGCCAGTAAGTGGAGCCGGAAACCTCGTCGCCCAGCAGTACCTGCGGAGGCAGCCCGGCATGCGCGCCATCGAAGTTGGCACGAATCTCCTTGAGATGATCGGAATCGCCCAGCTCTACACTCTTCGTCATCCCATACGCCCAGAGCATGAGGCTGCGATTGGTCTCGAACATCTGCCCGGCCAGCGGAGTGGCTGGTTCCTCGTAGGGTCTGGTTTTGCGCAGTGGCATTTTGCCGGTGGGCCACTCCTTGGGCATCTCTCTCGCGTCGATCTCGTAGGCCAGGTCGCCATCGACCACCCAGTTCGCCCACACGGCCGACCCCAGTGAAACATGATCCGGATTCCCGCCGGCAATTCCGGCAATCAGCCAGTAGGCGTGGGTCAGATCGAAGCGTGGATCCATGCCGAGAGCCATGATGGTGGAAGCAGCGTGCGCCGTACCCTGACCGGTCACAATCGCCAGTTCTCCCTGGGCGTTCATCCGCGCATCGTGATAAGCCGCAGGCAGGGGATACACCTTGTCCAGATGGTCGCGTTCTACCCAGTACTGCAGCTCTCCAGGCATGTCGCCGGTATCAGCGCCTTGCTCAAACATCGCAACGACAACAACCTTGACGACGATCTTCGTGGGAGCAGAACTTGCGGGTGCTGGGCTAGCGTTGGCTTGACCAAAGGCCATGCAATGAAAGGTTGCCGAACAGAGAAGGAGTGCTAAACAGGAGCAAAGTAAGCGCATAGCTATATATCGCACAGCAGGGAGGAAACCGCTTCAAATTTACTGCACGTCACGAGGATGCACTGCGATGACGTGCGCGAATCTCTTGAAATCTCGGCCATTCAGCGTAAGCAAATGCCGAACGCCGTGAACTGCCAGCACCGCGGCAATATGGGCGTCGTGAACCTCAGCGCCTCGTATCTGATGTATGTAGAGCAAGTCACGCCAAACCCGGTACACTCGCCAATCCTCCGGCAGCAGTATCAGGTTTCGTTCGATCGACTGGATATGAATGTTGGTTTCATCGACAGAAAGCCCTAGGCCGTTCCTTGTCAATGGCCGGGTGCTTACATTCCAATACTCACCCAGGCACTGCGGGACAAAACAGAGATCCGAGCCTCGGATTCTGAGCCTATGCATCGCCTGAGAAATCAAAGCATGGTCCGGATGTGCCGGGTGCGAAAGCCGCAACAGTATGTTCGTATCAACGGCGTATCTGTCAGGCATCAATCGTGGTCGCTGTAAAAGCTTTCCCGAGTCAGCGCTTCATCCGGCAAGACAGGAATCTTATGGGCAAAAGCAGACATCTCAGCCAAAAACAGGTCTAAGTCGACCATCCGTTTTTCGACAGTCTTTTCGGGTTGAGAGGATAGCAGTGCCGCTTGCTCACGCAACACGATGGTTTCGACAAACCTCTCGGTCGTCAAGCCACGCGCCTCTGCTTCCTCTGCGAATTCATCCGGAACTGTGACAGTGATGACCATGAAAACAACCTAGCAGAAAACCAATCGCGCCGCCAGATATCGCCAGCGTCAGACCGCGGCGCGAAAGCTAGTTCCCGCCGGTCCGCGCTTCAGCCTTTTGAGCCAGGACTTTGTGCGCCGTATCCTGCAATGCCTGCGCTTCGGGAAGGAAGGTGAGAGCCTTCTGCAATTCCGGATCCCAATCGGCCCGCGTCCGCAGCCCCTGGAACTGCCCAAACTGGCTGGTCAGAATCTCCGCGCGGATATTCGTTTTGATCCAGTCCTGCTGGAATGCGGAAGAAGCGGCGAAATCCTCAGGCGTCCAAGGGATATTCTGGCTGGTCAGGAATTGCTTGAACTCGCCCAGTACAGCGTCGTCTACCTTGAAATCTTTCTCGACGGTCTTGTTTGCGAGGTAATGATGCGCGAAGTGGAAGAACGCATACCGGTATGCCAGCGTATCCATGAATGGCGTCGACTTCGGCGTCTCAATCTTCTCGTCCGGAGTGATGCCGCCGCCACCGTACACTGTGCGGCCGGAGTCGGTCAGCTTTACTTCCTTGTTGGTGTTGTCCGCAGGAAGGGCATTGGCGTGGTTGTAGTAGTCATACAGCGAAACGCCTGCGTAGTCGCGCTGGATCAACCGGCCCGAAGGCGTGTAGTAGTGATAGGTCGTGAGCGCCAGACCAGTGTTCTCCGGCAGGTTGTAGACGGTCTGAACCAAGCCCTTGCCGAAGGTCGTTTCGCCCACAATCAGTGCCCGGTCATGATCCTGCAGCGCGCCGGAAACGATCTCCGCCGCGGATGCAGTATTGCGATTCACCACCACGACGATGGGGAAGGTGTGTCCCTGATTGCCGTGGGTCGCGGTGTAGTTCACGTCCTGGTATGCGCGCCCGTGCTGCGAAACGATGTTCTGCCCCTTGGCCAGCAGGTGGTCGCAGACTTCGACAGCCTGGCTCAGCAGACCACCCGGATTGCTACGCAGATCGAATACCAGGCCCTTCAGATCGTGAAAACCGTCTACGGCGTCTTCGACTTCCTTGGCCGTTGTCTCCTGGAAGTTGGTCAGGTGAATGTAACCGATACCCGGGCGAATCTCGTATTTCAAATCCACGGAAGGATGCGGGATCTCATCGCGGATCAGGTCAAAGGTCATCGGCTTGCTCTGACCCTCGCGAATCGTCGTGATGGATACGTGCGTGCCCTTGGGTCCCTTCAGGGTTTTGGCCACCTGCTCCGAGTTCATTCCGTCCGCAGATTTTCCATCGACGGTGGCAATCACGTCTCCCGGCCGAATCCCGGCCTTGTAGGAAGGTGAACCCTCATACGGAGTGACCACATAAATCTTGTTCTGCTGCTGCTGGATCACCATGCCGACGCCGTAATAGCGTCCATGCTGGTCCTCGCGCATCTTCGCGTAGGCCTTGGGATCGTAAAAGCTGGAATGCGGATCGAGCACGCGGAGCATGCCCGGGATCGCACCGTCGTATATGACTGTGTCGGCTTTGTCGCCATTGATTGGCTCAGCGTAGTTCTGCTCCACCAGCGCGTAGACGTTGGTGAATGACTTCAGGCTGTCCCGAAACTGCGACTCATCCGCCGCCGACTGCGCGCCAACGTTGTGCGACAGCAGCATACCCGCAGCCCCGCACACGCTGAAAAAGACTACGAGAGAGAATGCTGCCCGGCGGGCGCGCGGTGTCATAGCTTGGGGAACCTCCAGATGCCTTTTGACCTTTTGGTCGTCAATCGACCGGCACTCAATCAGCGCCGATTCCGGCATCGACGCGGCCTTGAAAAAGGCCGGTCTTGACCGAAAGTATAGCATCGTAACGGTTAGACGAGCCTGCTCTGCTGCCGGTAGCGTTATTCCCACATGCGGCCCCGGTTTACTCCACGGGCTTGCTTTCCGGGCGGTTACAATAACGTCTAAGGATTTGTAAGGTTCGGGCGCGCAGTTGTGTCCCCGTTCCGCCAGCCAATTATGACCTTTCGCCCGATGAATTCTCGCCCCGTTCGCAATTCCGCGCTGCTCGTGTGCTCGCTAGCCCTTGGCATCGCCGCTTCCGCTCCAACGTCGGCGTTTGCCCAGGCAGCTGCGCTGGCACCTGGCTCCGCTCCGCAGGGCCCTTACGGCGGCGTGACCGTCGAAGACATCCTGGCTCGCGTCAACGACCAGATCATCACGCGTACGGACTATGATCGCGCCCTCAAGGAAGTCGACGCGCAGGCCCGTGAGCGCGGCGAAACCATGCAGCAGATCAACGAAGGCCACAAGGATCTGCTCCGCGGCCTGATCGATCAGCAGCTCTGGCTCTCCAAGGGCAAGGAACTCGGCATCAACGGCGAAACCGAGCTCATCAAGCAGCTCGATGAAATCCGCAAGAAGTACAACCTCGAAACTCTCGAAGACCTCGAAAAGGCCGCTCGCGAGCAGGGCGTTTCCTTTGAAGATTTCAAGGCCAACATCCGTAACCAGATCATCACCCAACAGGTGATGCGCGATGAAGTAGGCCGGCGCGTCTCTGTGACGCCGGGCGAGGTGCAGCGCTACTTCGAGGCGCACAAGCAGGACTACGTCCAGCCGGAGAGCGTCCACCTCAGCGAAATTCTCATCTCCACCGGCGCTGCGGCACCGTCAGCCACCGGCGAAGCTCCTGTGGACGATCCGCAGCGGCTCGCTACAGCGAAAGCGAAGGCGGACGACATTGAAGCGAAGCTCAAGGCCGGCGGTGATTTTGACAAGCTGGCCCGCGCCAACAGCGACGGCCCGACAGCAGCGCAGGGCGGCGATCTGGGCACATTTGGTCGCGGCAAGCTGAACAAGGTCTTCGAGGATTCCACATTCAGCCTCAAGACCGGGGAATTCACCGAACCCATCCATACCAAGCAGGGCTATGTGATCCTGAAGGTCGTGGAACACGTCAACGGCGGCGTTCCGCAGTACAAGGACGTTGAGAACCAGGTCGAAGAGACCTTCTACATGAGCCGCATGGAACCGGCCATTCGCTCCTATCTCACCACCCTGCGCGAACAGGCCTACATTGATATCAAGCCTGGCTACGTGGACACTGGCGCCAGCCCGAAGCAGACCAAGCCGACCTACAGCGCATACACGCCTCCCGCGCCGAAGAAGAAGAAGAAGGTCCAGCGCACCCGCTTCCGTGAGACCGAGCACAGCTTCCGCAGCAAGCCTGCGCAGGCGGCTGTAGTTCCAGTTTCCGCTGACACGACCCCCGCGCCTACCACTGCGAAGCAGGACAAGGCCAGCAAGAAGGCAGCCGCCAGCGCCACTCCAGCCAGCATGAAGGCCGGCAAGCGCGAAAAGATCCGCTTTGGACAGGCTCCGCGCGAAACCCTGCCCAACGCCGCACCCACCAAGGTTGAGGACGCAGGTGCATTGCCGAAGACGGACGCCGCAGTAGCCGACGCCGACGCACCAGTGGAAGCTCCCGCCGCTCCGGTGAAGAAGTCCCGCTACTCCGCTCGCGCCAAGCTGCCAAAGGCGCCCAAGCCGACTGGTCCGCAGCTCGACACGTTTGCCCCGGCGCCGATCGCTCCGGCGGAAGTCGCCGATCAGCAGACCCAGTCTGCACCGCTCGGCCTTGCCGGTGACACCACCAAGAAAAAGAAGAAGAAGCCGACAGGCGCGAACTCCGGCGATAAGACCCGCATCCAGGAGCGTCCGAAAGACACGACCCCCAAGGAGCCTGTCGAGATCACCCCGGCTGCCCCGGCCAAGGGCGCACCTGCTCCTCAGACAGCCCCGAAGGAGACGCCGCCGTCCTCTCCTGCCCCGCCGTCTTTCCCGGCCCAGACTCCAGCCAGCCCGGACCCGCCGGCCCAGACCCCCGGCGTTCCGCCCAGCAAGTAATCAAGCACTGAATCCGTAATCGACGGCCCTGAGCAATCAGGGCCGTCGTTGTTTTGAGCAAAAATCAATGGGTGCAGTTTGCCCGCGCTACTGGCACGGCGCTACCGCCTGACCAAGCAAATGCGATAAGCTCACTCCCAGCATGAAAGAAATCTACATAGCCGACCTGGCCCGCCTTGTCTCCGAAAATCAATTCGAAAACAAGCCCTTTGACGCGACCTACCTCGTCCTGAACAAGCAGCAGAGGACAACCAGGACAGCCAAGCCCTATCTCAGCTTGACCTTGGGCGATAACTCCGGCCAGATTGAAGCTCGCGTATGGGAGCTCTTCGACCCGCGCATCGCGCAGGATTTTGCCAAAGGGGATGTCGTCAAGGTCCGTGGCTGCGCCTCTAAATTTGAAGGCACCCTTCAGCTCAAAGTCGATCAGCTCAAGAAGCTGAGTCCCGCGGAGTATGACCGCGCAGACCTGCTACCTGCGACGACCTTCAATATCGACGATCTGTGGGCAAAGCTCGAATCCGCCGTCACCACCTTCACCGAGCCCGATCTCAAGCGTCTCGTCGTCGCTGTTCTCGCCAATCCCGAAATCCGTACGGCTCTGCGCGAAGCCCCGGCAGCAAAGCAGCTCCACCACGCTTTTCTCGGCGGGCTGCTCGAACATGTCGTCAGCCTGCTGGAGCTTGCCCAGAAAGTGGTCCCGCACTATCCGCTGCTCATGCGCGACCTGGTGCTGACAGGAATCATCCTCCACGACATCGGCAAAATCCACGAACTGGCCTGGGCTACAGGCTTCGAGTACACCCTGGAAGGCACGCTTCTCGGTCATATTCAGATCGGCTACAGCATGGTTGAAGAGACCATCGACGGCCTACCCAACTTCCCGCCGCGCCTCAAGACGCTGATCCTGCACATGATTCTGTCGCATCACGGCAAGCTGGAGTACGGCAGCCCCAAACTCCCCATGATCCCCGAAGCGCTCATGCTCAACTTCCTCGACGACATGGACGCCAAGATGCAGACTCTCGCCAGCGAATTCGCCAAGGCTGCTCGCCAGGGCAAAGGCCCCGGCGAGCTCACCGACCGCATCTGGGCGCTCGACCAGCGCAATATGCTCAACAGCAGGGCATGGCTGGGGGAGGCTAAGCCGGCTCCAACCGAGGAAGCGCAGCAACGAGAGATCGATGTGGTTGTGGTGATCGAGGAAACGGAACGTACGGAACGGTTAGAACGCACGGAACGCACCGAAGCTCCGCAGTCGTTATTTAGTGGCCTCTGAGTTCAGCCTTCGGTCAAAGGATTGATACTCGCACGGCGACGCCTTACCGAAATCGCGCGCGGTGGCGTTTCCGTTCGTTTTAGCGACTCCAGGAAATCGCATCTCCCCTATAATCGCGCAGTAGGAACGCACTGACAGGTCGCGGTGTCACGAAACTCTACAGCGAGCTGGCCTATGGCGTCCCGACTTAGTTCCAATCATTCGCGAAAGTGGATCCGTGTCCCTTGGCAGAGCGCAACTGAAACGCCGCAGACCGCTTCATCCCCTGGCGCTGACCGTCCTCTTTGGCATCGCCTACTTCTGCGCGGACTGGACACTGAACAAATTCGCCTTCAGCTCCGGCTGGACGATTCTCTGGCCGCTCAATGGCGTGACGATCGCTCTCCTGCTGCGCAATCCCCGCAGAAGCTGGCCTCCCATCCTGCTCGGTGTGGCCATCGGCACCGGCATTGGCGAGTATCTGGATGACTCTGCCGTCAATGCAGTCGCCCTGGAAATATGGCAGCGCCTCTTCTCCGTCGCAGAAGTCGCCATCAGCGCTAGCCTGCTGCCGCCTTTTGTATCGCTCGACCGCTGGTTGCGATCGCGGAGGGTGTTCGTTCGCTTTGTCGCAGCGCTGATTGTTGGTCCCATCATCTCGGGCATCGGTGCGGCGATCTTCTTTCACCAGACCCAGGGTCTGCCGTACCTCGTCGCCTTCAACAACTGGGCGACCGCTGACGCCCTCGGCATCGCCGTCACGCTCCCGCTTACCCTGGCCCTGCGTTCCTCGGAAATGCTGATGATCTTCCAGCCTCGCGCCCTGCCGCGCACTGCATTGGCAATGCTCGTCGCCCTGGCGGTCACCGTCCTCATTTTCAGGACCAACGAGTATCCGCTCCTTTTTCTTCTCTATCCCGTTCTACTCCTGGTCGATTCGCTGTTGACCTTTCCCGGAACCACCCTCGTTGTCACGTGTGTCTGCTTTATCGCCGTCTACTGTACGACCCATGGCTGGGGCCCATTCGGGAGCTGGCCGGAGACGCTGTTGGTACCTCGCGACCTCGCCCTTCAGATCTATCTCGGCTTCCACCTGGTCGCGCTCTTTCCTGCCTCGCTTCTCTTCATGGAGCGCAAGCGGATGACGGAAAAACTTAGCGTTACCAACGCCCGCCTGCAGCGCCTCGCCTCGCTCGACGGACTCACCTCCATCCCCAATCGCCGCTCTCTGGATCACCAGCTTGAGATCGAGTGGAAGCGCGCTATTCGCGCTCAATCCCCCCTCTCTCTCCTCATGATCGACATTGACCACTTCAAGCAGTTCAATGATTTTTATGGTCACCTGCTCGGTGACCACTGCCTGCAGGAAGTTGCGCAGGCGCTCGTCAATACTCCCCGCCGCCCCGAGGATTTTGTAGCGCGCTATGGTGGGGAGGAATTTGTTGTCCTCCTGCCGAATACTGGGATCGAAGGCGCACAGGTCGTTGCGGAGGCAATCCTGAAAGCCGTAGCGGAACTCGCGATTGAACACCGCGGAAGCCCGTCCGGAAACGTTACCGTATCGATCGGATGCGCGCACTACCTGCCTTCCATGGCCGAAAGGTATGCCATCCTCTTCCAGATGGCGGACGACGCGCTCTACCTGGCCAAGAAGGCCGGACGAAACCGTGTGGAAGGGATCGCGCCAACGGTCTAGGTGCATGGTCTAGGCGCATTAAGATAGATCCGACATGCCCTACTTCCTCTTCCAACCGAGCCACCTCTCTCAAGCGTGGTGCTTATGAGGTCCTCTGGCGATAGGCTTCTGGAGTTTCAATGGCAAATGGAGTGAAAGAGTTCAGCACAAGTAGATCCTGATCGCCGGTTACCAGTACATCGGCATCTCCGCTTTGCGCTAAATCCAGAAAGATCTGATCCTTCGCGTCCCGGCAGGCTACTGGGCAAGACTCCGTTACCTCGATGGTTTCGCAATAAGGAAGATAGAAGCCATGCAATTCCAGACGTTCGTTCGCTGCCAACCGGAATTTTGAATACGAGAGAATCCGAGTGAGTTCAGCAGCAGTTGCGTGGGACAATAAAGGCAAACACCGTTTCTCCATCCAGTGCGATCGAAGCCACGCAAGTCGTCCGCTTCTAAAGAGTAGCGTCGAGATCACGACATTTGTGTCGAAGACCACCCGAGGTATTTTTAGTTGACTCACGGCTGTTTTCGAGCCCATTCGACAGCATCGGCCACATCTTGTTCGGTAATGCCCAATTCCTCCAGTTTGTCCCACACCTCATCGGCACGGCTCCTTATGAGCGGTTTAAGCGTGATGCTCACCCCGTCGGTGCTCACATCGAAGTACTCGACGCCGCCGAAGCGGTTTGCGACTGCCTTTGGAAGCGTAAGCTGATTTTTGACCGTCATCTTTGCCAGCATGAAAACCTCTTTCACGGAAACAAGGATATCTTACTTCATTGAAAGTTGATTTTCTATTCCTTATTCCCCATTTGCTGTTCCCTGGCTTACGATAAGGCCAATGCCCTACTTCCTCTTCAAGACCGAGCCCGACGTTTACTCCTTCGACGACTTCCTCCGCGACCAGGAAACCATTTGGGATAACGTGAACAATGCCACCGCTGTGATGCATCTTCGCGAAATGCCCAAGGGCAGCAAGTGGATCTTCTACCACACAGGCAACGAGCGCACGGCCGTCGGCACAGGTACCGTCCTTAGCGTTGACCCGACCGACCCCAAAGTTCCGGTCGTCAAGGTCAAAGTGGGTAAACGTCTCAAGCACCCCAAGACGCTGGCGCAGATCAAGGCCGAACCGCTCTTCGCGAAGTCGCCGCTGGTGATCATCGGGCGCCTGAGCGTAGTGCCGCTGACTGAAGACCAGTGGTATTGGTTCCTTGACTAGCTTGAAGCAGTAGGCTTCAACCGCTCCATGCAACGTCTTGCCGCACGAGGTGCTTACGATGCAGAACCGGATTCAGCGTAACGGCTTTCTTGGAAGCCTCGTCCTCTCCTTAGCTTGCGGCGCTACAGTTGTCTCTCCGGCATTGGCCCAGGCTCACCCGGAGGCTCAGCAGAATCCGGTTAAGCTGGAGAGCTGCAAGCCGGTGAGCGAACGCACTGGTGTCGACGGCTGCTGGATCATTGCCAGCACCCCGCTGGGCAAACTCCCTGCCAGCCCGGTGTTCTGGACGCTCGATGTCTTCCCGTCGAAGGAAAGTGCCGAGGCAGCAACCTCGAAGAGCGGCACAGTCGTTGAGGCGCTGGGTAAAGTCTGGCTGCTCACGGTCGGAGACAAAATCGCTCCGGCACCCAACGCCACCCGCGTTAGCGAAATCGGTCCGCTGCTCATCCAACCCGGCGAAGAATACACCGCGCAGTACCGGGAATCCATCATGCAACCGGGTGCCGTCAGCCGCACCCACATGCACTCCGGCCCGGAGGCCTTTTACACAGAGACCGGCGAGTCCTGCCTGGAAACTCCAGCAGGCATGCAGACGGGCCGCAAAGGCGCAGACGTCATCGCGCCAGAAGGCGTCCCCATGGAGTTAGTCGCGACCGGAAGCGAGCCCCGTCGCGGAATCGTGCTCGTACTGCATTCCTCTTCCAAGCCCCACACCACGGTCGTCACTGACTGGGTTTCCAAAGGTCTTTGCAAATCCAAGCCCTAGCTCTAAGGTATCCGGGTGCAAGTGTAATCAAAGGCCGAATTTCCTGCCTTCAATTGCGCAACGTCTCAGGCGGATTGCGCGTTGTTGCGATGCCGATTGCGCAACGTGGCACGGAGATTGCGCAGTGACGTACAAGTATTGCGCAACGTCCTGCGGGATTCTACGTATGATTGAGTTTTTCGCCTAGCAGAGAGCATCATCCCAGCCCGAAGCTCCGGGGCGTAAGTCTAATCCTCCCTTATAATCAATAGGTCATGATCCGTTTTGAAACTGCCGGCGAGTCGCACGGCGAAGCTCTCATCGCGCTCATCTCCGGCCTTCCCGCCGGTATCCCGGTCGACTTCGACTTCATCAACCGCGAACTCTGGCGGCGCCAGCAGGGCTTTGGCCGCGGCGGCCGCATGAAGATCGAGACGGATAAAGCTCATATTTTGAGCGGTGTGCGCCACGGCAAGACGATCGGATCGCCGATTGCGATCCAGATCGTCAACAGCGACTGGAAAAACTGGGAGGAAAAGCTGCCGGTGGAAGCTGGCGACCCCAGCAAACACCAGGTCGTAGCTTCGCCGCGCCCCGGCCACGCCGACCTGCCTGGCGCTCTCAAATACAACTTCAAAGACGCGCGCTACGTGCTCGAACGCGCCTCCGCCCGCGAATCTACATCGCGCGTGGCTGCTGGCGCTTTCGCCAAGCTGCTGCTGCGGCATTTGGGAATTGAGGTCGCGAGCCACGTCATTCGCGTAGGCCGCGTCGAGTTGGAGCGCCCGGCTACCTGGGATGAAATCGTTGCGGTTACGCAGAAGCCTGAGATTCTTTTAAGCTGCGTCGATCCGGAAACTGAAGAGCGCATGCGGGAAGAAGTCGCCGAAACCAGCCGCACGGGCGACACCATCGGCGGCGTTTTTGAGGTTGTTGTTCACGGTTTGCCTCCAGGCGTAGGTACTTACGCCAACTGGGATGAGCGTCTTGACGGGCTGCTTGCCTGGGCGGTGATGAGCCTGCAGGCGGTGAAGGCGGTTGAGATCGGGCGCGGTGTTACGGCTGCGGAATCCTTCGGCTCCCAGGTGCATGACGCGATTCACTACGGCCCGGAGAGCGACAAACCGACACGCTTTACCCGGCACCAGAACAATGCCGGCGGCATCGAAGGCGGCATTTCGAACGGCGAAGACGTCGTCGTTCGTGGCTATTTGAAGCCGATCAGCACGTTGCGCCGTCCGCTCGAATCGGTCCGTTTCGACACACGCGAAGCCACCTCCGCCAGCTACGAGCGCAGCGATATTTGTGTCGTTCCGGCCGCTGGAGTCGCAGCTGAGGCCATGGTAGCCTTCATCATCGCGAAGGAAGTGCTGGAGAAGTTCGGTGGTGATTCGGCTCTCGAACTGAAGCGCAACTTTGATGGCTACCTGGAGCAGATCAAGAATTACTAAGTCATTGAACTTCTCAGTCAGAAATTCTTAAGGAAGAGACACCGCCAGGGTTGGCGGGTCATCAAGATCAGAATGTTGCTTACGATTGTGAAATACCCCGACCCGGTTCTCCAGCAGCCAGGAGAGCCGGTCACCGAATTCGACGACAAGCTGCGCAAGTTCGTAGCCGACATGTTTGAAACCATGTATGCGGCGCAGGGCATTGGCCTGGCCGCACCGCAGGTTGGCGTCTCCAAGCGCATCACGGTCATTGATCTCTCCAGCGCCAAGGATCCCAAGCAGAAGATGGTGCTCATCAACCCGGAGATCATTGAGCGCGAAGGTAAGCTCTACGATGAAGAAGGCTGCCTGAGTTTTCCTGAGATTCGTGAGAAGGTCGTCCGCGCTGCCAAGGTCAAAATCCGCGCGCAGGATGAGTACGGCTCATGGTTTGAAGCGGAAGGCGAGGAACTGCTGTCGCGCTGCTTCCAGCATGAAATCGACCACTTGGACGGAGTTCTATTTATCTTCCGCATCAGCAGCCTGAAGCGCGATCTCGCGCTGCGCAAAATTCGAAAGATGCAGCGGGCAGGCGAGTGGTAAACCTGTCGCCGCAGTGATTGCGCAGCTTTGAGCGGAGATTGGTAGCGGCTGCAACCAAGCGAGTCAGCCGGGCAGGAATAGGGCAGGGAAAGGATTGTCATGCGCGCTTTCGTCGTACAACAGCCGGACGGTCCTTTTATCGCGACGGATATCCCGACTCCGATTCCGGGGGCCGGAGAGGTTCTGGTCAAGATTCACGCCAGCGGGGTTAACCCGCTCGATACCAAGATTCGGGCGGGTAAAGCCGATCACGCAAAACAGCCTCTGCCGGCAGTTCTTGGGATGGACATGGCTGGAGTCGTCGTCGAAGCCGGCCCGGGCGTCACGGCCTTTCGTCCTGGCTATGAGGTGTTCGGCATGGTGGGCGGTGTCGGCGGACGGCAGGGAACGTTGGCGGAGTTTGCTGCCGTCAGCGAGGATTTGATTGCCCACAAGCCGGCTTCGCTCTCGATGCGCGAGGCCGCGGCGCTGCCGTTGATCACTATCACTGCCTGGGAAGGCATTGTGGATCGTGCCAGGGTTCATGCGGGGCAGCAGGTGCTTGTGCATGCCGGGGCAGGTGGGGTCGGGCACATTGCAGTGCAATTGGCGAAGGCATTCGGCGCTGAAGTGTTTGCAACGGTTTCGCCGGAAAAGCGGGAGATTGTCGAACGCTTTGGTGCCACGCCCATCGACTATCGCAGTGCGAGCGTTGACGAGTATGTGGCTGCGTATACGGGTGGGCTGGGGTTTGATGTGGTGTATGACACGGTCGGAGGCGCGACGATCGACGCGTCCTTTCTGGCGGTCAGGCGGTATACGGGGCACGTCGTCAGTTGCCTGGGGTGGAGCACCCATTCGCTGGCTCCCTTGTCTTTTCGCGGGGCTACTTACTCGGGTGTATTTACGCTGATGCCGCTGCTCACGGGCTTCGGCCAGGCGCACCATGGCGAGATTCTGCGTCAGGCTGCGATGCTGGCGGACGAAGGTAAGCTTCGTCCGTTGCTCAGCGAGCAGAGCTTTTCAATAGCTGAAATTGACGAAGCACATGCGCTGGTGGCGTCGGGTGCGTTCGGCAAAGTGGTTATCGATTTCTAGAATTGATCTCTAGAATGAATGATGTAAGTCGTCTCAGAGGTCGAAGTGACATTTCCAGTATCGAATCCGCTTCGCCTTATTTTCTGCGGCACTCCTGAATTTGCTGTCCCTACGCTCGAAGCGTTGCTTGCCGCAGGCCATTCCATTCCATTGGTCGTTACGCAGCCCGACCGTCCGGTAGGCCGTAAGCAAGTTCTGACTGCGCCGCCGGTGAAACAGATTGCTCTTGCGCATGGTCTTGAAGTTACTCAGCCGGAAAAGATCAAGAACAACCTGGAGTTTCGCGCACGCCTGGAACAGATCGCTCCGGACGCAATCGTCGTTGTTGCGTATGGCCGCATCATTCCCAAGTGGATGCTTGATTTGCCGCGCCTCGGTTGCATCAATCTGCATGGATCTTTGCTGCCGAAGTATCGCGGTGCTGCGCCGATCCAGTGGGCTGTCGCGATGGGCGAGCCGGTGACGGGCAATACAACGATGCTTCTGGAAGAGGGCCTCGACACTGGCCCGATCCTGCTGCAGCAGGAGTTGCCGATTGAAGCTGAAGATACCTCGGTCGAGATATTTAGGAAGCTCTCAGAATCTGGCGCTCCGCTGGTTGTTCAGACGCTTGCCGGACTTGCCGACGGCACTGTACTGCCTGTGCCCCAGGATCATTCGCAGGCAACACTCGCGCGCATGCTGGATCGTGAAGATGGTCGTATGGCGTTCGCTGCACACACGGCTACCGAGCTTTGGAACCGCTGGCGGGGCTTTCAGCCCTGGCCGGGAGCTTTCGCCCGACTCGATGAGAAAAAGCTAATCGTCCATCGTTTGAAGGTCGCAGCTTCTGGGGCAGCCCATGAGCCCGGCGAACTGATCGTGGAAGGCAACCGTCTTTCTGTGGCCTGTGCAGAGGGCACGACGCTTGAACTGCTGGAACTTCAACCGGAAGGCCGCAACCGCATGACCGCCGCCGAGTTTCTGCGTGGCAACGCTATCACCACCGGCAAGAGGCTCGGCTAACCATGGCCAAGCCAGTAAGCAAGCCTACCGTCGCGGTCACTCCGGCGCGCTTTGAGGCCTTCACAATTCTGATGGAGGTCGAGCGTGGGCAGGAATATGCGGATGATCTCCTTCGCGGCCGTCGTGTCTCGGCTCTCTCGGCACAGGATCGCAATCTTTGCACGACGCTCGTTCTCGGCACGCTGCGGTGGCAGATTGCGCTGGATGCGCATATTAAGAAATTCCTAAGCCGCCCGAATGCTCGGCTCGAGCCCGCAGTGAGCATCGCATTGCGTCTTGGAGCTTTCCAACTTTTGCACCTGGACCGTATTCCCGTGCACGCGGCGATCAGCGAGAGCGTTTCTCTGGCCAAACTTTCCGGCCACCAGTTCGCCTCGGGGATGGTCAATGCGATCCTGCGGAAGGTTGCTGTCGAAACAAAGGCTAGTCCTGATCCGGCCGCTGCTCATCCAGCCTGGCTGGTCGAGCGGTGGACTCGCATCTACGGTTTCGAAACGGCGCAGGCGATCTGTGAGCATGGCCAGCAACAGCCGGAACTCGATATTCGCCTGGCCGAGGCTGCGCTGGAAAGCAGTTTGACAGAGCAGGGAATCAGCGTAGCGCCCGGGGCTATCCTCACTGCTGCCCGCCGCGTCGTCTCTGGCGATATCGCGCAGACAGAGGCTTTCCAGACCGGCAAAATCCGCATTCAGGATGAGGGCTCGCAGCTTGTTGCCGAACTGGCCGGGCGCGGCGGCAACATTCTTGACTGCTGCGCGGCTCCCGGCGGCAAGACGCTCATTCTCGCCGAACGCAACCCGGAGGCGAAGATTACGGCGGGTGAGATCAGCCCCAGCCGGCTCTCCGCGATGCGGGAACGCATCATCGAATTACAAGACTCTCATTTGTCTGCGCAAATCCATTTTGAAAAGGCAGACGCAACGCAGCTTCCTCAAGATGGCGGGTACGATCTGATTCTCGCGGACGTCCCATGCAGCGGCACCGGGACGCTTGGACGAAATCCCGAGATTCGCCATCGGCTCAAGCTGGAAGATCTGGCGAGGCATCACGCGCGCCAAGTGGCGATCCTGCGCAGTGCGCTTGGAGCTGGTGCGCATCGTGTTCTCTATTCGACCTGCTCGCTCGAACCGGAAGAGAATGCGGATGTTGTTGGCGAGGTGCTAGCCGGCGAATCTGCCTGGCGGCAGATTTCAGTTGCGACGGTGCTTGAGGAGCTGAGTCGGGAGGGGCGGCTGGCGCCTGACGTTTTGGATGGTCTCAAACGCGCGGTTGCGGCCGACGGATCGCTTACGCTGTTGCCGGGCAGTCTCGGTCCGCAAACTCATACGGATGGCTTTTTCATTGCCATCTTAGAAAGATTGCATTAGTTCAGACTCATTTCGCCACGGTCAGCCCGACCGTCGATCCTACCTCGACGCGATATCCGGCGGGGGGCGATTGGGCGATGACGACGCCGGGTAGCGCTGTACTCCGAATGGGAACTGGAGCCGATCGGGGCTCAGAAGCTGGCGTAGAACCGGGAGCTGGGACAGTCCCCGTCACAGCGGGAGCTATCGCGGGACCGGCGACTGGCCTAAGGGGCGCGTCGACGAATTTCGGCTCGCCGGACTTGATCCCCACGCGAGTCAGGAGGGCCTGCGCCGTCACGATAGGTAGTCCGGTCAGGTCAGGCATCACAAATCCGTCTGCTGCCGTGTCGTCTTCCGCTGCCACGAGGAGATTGATTCCAGGCCGTTCAATGCCCTGTGCCTTGGCGGGAGGGTCCTGTGCCAGAACCAGGCCGGCCTGGCTCGCTCCACCTGCGCTCTTGCTCCAGGGCAGATGTGCCACTTTGCCGGTTTCGAGGCCGACTCGACGCAAGTTCAGGGCCGCAGTCCGTTCCTGTGAACCAACAACGCTGGGAACCTCGACTTTTTGTGGTCCGAGGCTCTCTGCAACCCGCACGCGCCACTCCCGCCGTACGACTGCGCCTGGAATGGGCGACTGGGAAAGAATATGCCCGGCGGCCACGTCGGCCGAGTAGTAGCGGTTGTCGACTTCGAGATTCAGGCCAAGCCCCGAGGTCTGGCTGCGCGCCTCGACCACGGTCATGCCTTTCAGCGTGGGAACGCGAACTTCTGCGCCATGAATGGCGAAGTGCATCGTCGTCACAGCGGAGATCAGGGCCACGACCACCAGCCCCAGTAGGACCGAGGCGATCTGGAAGAAGCGCTGCAGAAGCTGGAGCTTTGTTCTCATGATCTCCTCAAGGCATTGTTTACGATGTTGGCTCTACGCCTGCGTAATCAATCACGAAATCAATCTCTGCTGCCTTTTCCAGCATTGCTGAGACCGAGCAGTACTTGTCCTTCGAGAGTGCTACTGCGTCCTCGACTGCCTTGCGGCTGAGTGGCGCGCCGCTCTCGGAACGGACCGTGTAGGTCAGCGTGATTTTGTTGAAGTACCGGGGCGGTTCAGGTTGTTGTTCCGAAGTGGCAGAGACGGTGAGCGAAGCCAGCGGCTGCCGCTTCTTCTTGAGGATGCTGACGACATCGACTGACGTGCACCCGCAGAGCGCCATGAGAACGGCCTCCATGGGAGACGGGCCTTCGGTATGCTGCGGGGAAGCATCGAACCGGATGACATGCCCGGATTGCGAATGCCCTAGAAAAATATCTGGATTTGGTTCTGTGTTCGTCCACTCACTGCGCGCGATCATTGAAAAGCTCCTTGGTTACGTACTAGATGCTCACCGATGGTTATCGGTCTCAGGCTCGGGGTGGATGAGCACCTTGCTTACCTCGGGGCATTCCAGTTTCAGGCGATCTTCGAGGCCGGTGATGACCTCGTGAACGCGCTGCATGGTTAGTTCGTCGGGTAGCGTACAGTGGCAGCTGACCTGGATATGTTCGCCGGAGCGCCCGACGAGAATTTCATGCACATCGACGATCTCTTGAAACTGTGTGGCCGCTGACCTGAGCGACCGGCTTACGCGATCGGCTTCACTTTCCAACTGCCCCGAGACTTGCAGCGGCTGCGGCTTTTCAATCGTGGCCGGCTCGCTCTCAATGTGTGTCAGCACGGAGTCCAGCTCTGGAACTTCGCGCAGAATCTCCGTCTCCATCGCTGTCACAAAGGTGTGTGCTTCCATCAGGGTCAGAGATTCGTTCAACTCGACGTGCTGCTCCACGCGCATTTTGCCGGCGCCTTTCCCGGTCTCGATCAGTTGCACACTGACTTCATGCACAGAGACGTTATTGCGCGAGGCGACGGCGCGAACGCGATCGAAGATGCTTTCCTCGGAAGTCTGCCGCGGGACGGTGTGAACGATCACATCGGCGTCGGGAGCGACGCGCTGCACAGCCTCGGTCGTGGCACGGACGAGTTCATTCGTATGCTCAAAGGTGAAGCTTCTCGGCAGGGCTAGCGTGAGGTCAGCAAAGGTTGCTGAGCCGGCCCGCCGCACCCGCGCCTGCTCCACTGCGAGGACGCCTTGCACTGCCCGAACCTCGCGGACAATCTTCCAGCGCAAATCGGCGGGAGTTGCGTCGAGCAGCACGTCGGAGGTTTCGCGGGTCAGCTTCCAGCTCAAGCGGAGGATCAGGAGCGAAACGAGGATGGCCGCTACGGGGTCGGCATAGCTCAGCCACGCCACATGGATCTGGCCGCCCAGCCAACTGAGGAAGAGCCCGACTAATACGGCCAGTGTTGACCAGATGTCGGAGGCGAAGTGGAAGGCATCGGCGGCGAGCGCCGTGCTGTTGAACTTCTTCGCGACGCGCCCTAGTTCGCGGGAACGCCACCAGTCCACGGCGACCGAAAGCAGGAGCACAAGCACTGGCCACAGCGAGTGATGCATGATCGTTTCGCGCAGGAAGATGCGGTGCATCGCCTCGTAGATGATCCATGCGCAGGAGATGGCCATCAGGCCAGCCTCGGCGAAGGCCGAGAGGGTTTCAAACTTGGCATGGCCGTAGGTGTGGCCGTCGTCGGCGGGCCGGTCGGAAACCTGTACGGAGAAATACGTCAAACCGGATCCAATCAGGTCCAGTCCCGAGTGGGCGCCATCGGAGAGAACACCCAACGACCCGCTCATGATGCCCGCCGCTACCTTGAGCAGCGTCATCGCCGTGGCCGCCAGCATGGAATGCAACGCCACGTTGCGCTTGGCTTTGGCCATCGCTACTAGATCCACCGGGTTGGGGAGCAGGGAACTCATCCGAAGTTCTAGCCTATAACGTTCCGCTCCCGAGAGCGAGTCCGCGCACCTATAAGCAGCCGAAGGAAACAGGTCTCGAGGCAGATAGATATAATCAGCCAACCTTCACCGGACGGCACGCAAGTATGAGCGACCAGCGGAACAATCCGCTGCGGCTGCGTTCAGGTTTTTCGCTCAAAAAGCGGAAAAACCGCGCATCAATTCCCGGAACGGAATCGATGCGCGGTTATTTCAACGATGGAGGTAAGCCTTATGGAACTGAAACGTTCCGGGCTGCGCATTGCCATACACCTTGACCCAATCTTGGTGCTGGCGATCGTGGTTCTTGTAGCAGCGCTTCTGAAACTGCTGCTGTAACGCTTCAACAACCCCGTGGCGGATGCCGTCCGCTGCGGGATTAACCCAATTAGAGACCAAGTAAAGATAAATCGTCAACAGATAAGCGGATGAGTTATTCACGAATGCCCGTAAATAGCCCGGCGATTCCGAAGGTGTATGGCGTCCACTGCACATCGCGAAATCCTGCTGCGCGCATGCGTTCCAGCATTTCTGGCGGGGAAGGAAACTTGCTCACGGATGTTGGCAGGTAGTTGTACGGGCCGTCGGCGCCGCAGATCAGACGGCCGATCGCGGGCAACACGCGGCGGAAGTAGACCTGATACAGCTTGCCGAGCAGGCCATCCGGCTCGCTGAAGTCGAGGATGCCCAACTGGCCGCCGGGCTTCAGCACGCGGTGAAACTCAACGAGTCCATCCTGGTAATTTGCCAGGTTGCGAAAACCGAATGCAGTGGTGATCAGGTCTCGCGATTCTGCTGGCAAGGGAAGATGCAGCGCGTCGGCCTCAATCGCAACCGCAATACCATGCCTGGTGGAGGGCCGTTCGAATTTCTTTGCTCCGCGCGCCAGCATTTCGTGCGCAAAGTCTGCTGCGATGACTGGACGCGATCCTGGCTTGCGCCGCTTCAGGAGAGCCATGGTCATGTCTCCGGTGCCACAGCAAATGTCGAGCACTGCGGCTTCGGGATCGGCCAGCACAGCTCGAAAACGGCGTGCTGTGCGCCACCACCAGAATTGGTCAACTCCGGCCGAGAGCACATGGTTCAGCAGGTCGTAGCGGTGTGCAATCGAGTTGAACATCGACTGTACTGCAACCGCTGCGCCGCGCTCGTCGGTGGCGCCCTCCGGCGTGGCACCGGCGGCGCTGCCAACTCCATTCGCTGTAAGTTTTGCTGCCATGGCTAAGCCGCGCTCTCAGTCTTCTCAGGCAATGGCTTGGCCAGCGCCAGCATGTATTGCGCGGCGGCCAGAAGTTCGTCCCCAGTCACGTCCTCGACAACGCAGGCATCGCCGATGCCGACGGGCAGCACGAAGCGACGCACATTGCCGAGGTGCTTCTTATCCTTGGCCGTGGCGTCGACCAGCTTCTGCGCGTTTACCTTGACACCCGGCAGTGGACCATACAGGACAATCAGGCCCATCAGGCGATCAAACTGCGCTTCAGAGATCGTCCCGCGCCGCCGCCCTAGAAAGAGCGAAGCAATCAGGCCCCAGCCGACGGCCTCGCCGTGCAGAAGCTGCTTATAACGAGTTACGGACTCGATGGCGTGTCCCAGTGTGTGTCCCAGGTTCAGGATCATGCGCAGGCCGCTCTCGCGCTCGTCTTTGCCTACGACCTCAGCTTTCATCCGAATCGAGGCGGCAATCACCTTTTCGAGAGCAGCCGCGTCACGACCTAGAATCTTCGCCGAGTTCTCTTCCATGTAGCGAACCAGGGCGCGGTCGCGAATGATGCCGGCTTTCACGCTCTCAAAGAGGCCGGCGCGCAGCTCGCGGTCCGGCAAAGTGCTCAGCAACTCCATGTCCGCGAAGACCGCCAACGGGTGATGAAAGCTCCCGACGAGATTCTTGCCTTCGGGCAGGTTCACGCCTGTCTTGCCGCCGACGGAGGAATCCACCTGGGAAAGAAAGGTCGAGGGTACCTGGAAATACTCGATTCCGCGCATGTAGATCGCGGCCAGTAAACCGCCAACATCGCCCACAATGCCGCCGCCGAAGGCAATCAGCAGGGAACTGCGGTCACCGCCGGCCTTGGCCATCTGGCGCAGCAGCTTTTCGACGGAACGCAGAGTCTTGAACCGCTCGCCGGCGGGCAGGAGCAAAACGTCCGGCTCGACAGAAAATGAGCTGAGAAAGCGTTTTGACCAGAGCGCCCAAATTTGCGGAGAAGTCAGCACAAAAACCCGCTTCGGCAGTCTGCTCTTCCGGTCGCCCGAGAGACCTGCCAAGACCCGCACCATGCGAGGCTCCAGAGAGTCCAAAAGCCCTGTTCCCGCAAACACCTGATATTTCGCCGAAGGCGTATCTACTCTTACGATCTGCATCTCTTCAATCGTACTGCACGCCTATCGCCAGCCTTTTACCGAGCGAAAAATCGCCCAGCTCCGCCCTGGCTGGATCGTCGTCTGCGTAGGGTTCTCTTCATGCCGGGCGGAAATGCGAAGCGGCGGAGCTGGATCGCTCCGCCGCTGCATGTTACCTGTTGCACTCTAGATCAAGACTAAGGCTTCGGTGTGTCGCCGGAGTGCCCACCGTGCGGGTGGCCGCCACCGCCACCACTAGGTCGACCGCCTCCGCCACCGCTGGGTCTTCCACCGCCACCACCACTGGGTCTTCCACCACCGCCCTCACTGGGCCGAGCGCCGCCGCTGGGGCGTTGACCACCACCACCGGGGCGCTGTGTGCCGCCACTTGGCCGTTGGCCGCCTGGCTGCTGACCAGAAGGCCTCGCTTCACCGCCGTTTGGACGAGAGTCCGGTCGTTGCTGAACAGCAGAGGGCCGCGATTGATGCGCGTCACCCTGGCGTCCGTTGTCGTGCTGGCCGCCGCGACCTCTTTGCTGGTAGGCCTGGTAGGCTCCTGCGCCGCCTCCACCGTGGTAGCGTCCGCCACCGTCATTCTGAAAGCGATGCCCGCCCCAGCCGTGTCCATAGCCCCATCCCGCCCACGGACCCATGCCGAGGAAGATTCCGTTGTAGAAATACCCTGACCCGTAGTAGCCGACCGGAGCGCACTGATACGGAGCGTAATCGTAGTATCCATAGGAGCAAACCGGTTGAACCCCGATCTGGATCGATACCTGAGCCTGAGCCAAAGGCGCCAGAATTCCGATTGCCCCAACGGACATTGTTGCAATTGCCAGCGTGGCCTTCTTGGTAAGAAACCTTTTCGGACTGAACATGCATGACCTCTTCCCGGCATCCATTGCTGCCGAATCCCCGCGCATCATCGACTGCCTCGGGGGATAAGTTGCGTGGGATGCCGCTTTGCCTCAAAGCTGGTCAGACATTCGCAGCGAACATAAGGTGTTTAGACTCGTAAATGAGCTTCCCAAACAACTGCGGGGCCAGACTCTATCTATCCTTACTCAACCGACGCTAGCGATCTGCGACGCCATTGTCTGAGCAATCCGAACCGCTGACTACGGACCCCCTGGCGACCAAGGCGCGCACGATAGCTATGACTTACAGGGACATAAACTAACCAAGGCGAGACTGCCATCCAACCAAATTGAGTTGGTTTTCATCCCACTGGTACACGGCCCCGTCTTGCTCCCGGACACTGAAAATGACGCCTCACAAGTGCGCGGGAAATGCCCGATTTCGCTCACCGGTCCGCTCTACTGCTATCGATAATGAAGATCACGATGCTGTCCTCGCCCCAACACGCGCAGCCACAATCCGATCCGCAGGCGCGTCCGCTCGGCGATATCGATTCGATCCTTGCTGGTGATCTTGGCCATTTGCTTCAGTCGCTGAGTGAGGGAGTGATCATACTTGACCGGGACTGGCGCATTACTTACGCCAATGAGAGCGCACGCCGCATCAGCCGTATCGAGCCGCACTCCATCAACGGCCCCAGCCACTGGGAACTTTATCCGGCCACCGTGGGCACCCCGCAGGAAGAGATCTATCGCACTTCGATGGAACGCCGGATATCGCTCGAACATGAGTTCTATTACCCGCCGTACGATATCTGGATCTCGTTGCAGACACTGCCCGTACCGAGCGGGATCGCGGTTGTTTACCGCGATGTGACGCGACTCAAGACGGCTGAGGGGGAGCGTAAGCAGTCGGATCGCCAATTACAGCAGCTTTTTGATGCCACCACGGATGCCGTGGCACTGCTCGACCGAAATTACAACATCACCTATCTGAACCGCCGCGCGCGTGAACTGCTTTCCCCGGGCGGCGACGTTCTAGGCAAGAACCTTTGGGAGGCTTTCCCGGGCACGGTGTACGAAGACTCTCCCTATGTCAGCGCTTACCATCGCGCAATGGAGGAGCGGATTACGGGCAGTTTCGAGGCGTACTATCCTGAGCCGCTCAATTTGTGGCTGAGCGTCGAAGCCCGGCCGACGGAAGAGGGCATCACCGTCTTCTTCCGCGACATTACTATCCAGCGGAAGTCCGCCGAAGACTTGAAGCGCAAGACCGCCGAGGCTGAGCGCCAGGCTGCTGAGATCGAAGCGCTTTACAAGACTGCGCCCGTTGGCCTGGCTCTCTTCGATACTGAGGACTTTCGCTATCTTCGTCTCAACGACCGTCAGGCTGCCTTCTTCGGCCTGGAGCCGGAACAGGTAACTGGCCGGACGCTGACCGAGATGGCGCCCATACCCGGTCTTCGCGAGCTCTTTGAGGATGTTCGAGCCGGCAACGTCATCGTGAACTATCCGCTTGAAGGCGAGCTTATCAACAGCCCTGGCGAGCATCGCTACTGGACGGTCAACTACTCGCCGATCCGCGCTGCGGATGGCACGGTACGAGCGATCGCCGCTGCATCGCTCGAAGTCACGCAGCAGAAGAGAGCCGAGCAGGCTCTGATTCAGAGCGAGAAGCTGGCAGCTGTCGGCCGTCTCGCTTCCTCGATTTCGCATGAGATCAACAATCCGCTGGAGTCAGTGACCAACCTGCTCTACCTGATCTCCAGCCGCGACGACCTGCTGCCGGAAGTTCGCCACTTTGCTGAGATGGCCCAGGAAGAGGTGGCTCGCGTTTCGCAGATCGCCACGCAAACTTTGCGATTCTACCGGCAGGCCGCGAAGCCCACGCCGACCACAGCCGCGCAACTCGCGGAACCGGTGCTCAACCTCTTCCGCGGCCGTTTGCGCAACGCACAGATCCGCGTCGAGACCCGGTTCGCCAGTGACACGACCATCTACTGCCTGGAGAACGAGATCCGCCAGGTCCTCAGCAACCTCATTGCAAACGCGATTGATGCGACGCGCAAAGGCGGTAAGCTGATGGTCCGCTCCCATGATGTGGCGGCTGGGAAGCAGGGAGGCCCGGGGATTCGTATTACTGTTGCGGATACCGGTCATGGCATGACGCAAGCCACCCGGAGGCGCATCTTCGAGCCCTTTTTTACGACCAAGGAGCTGAACGGAACCGGTCTCGGTCTGTGGGTTTCCGCCAACGTCGTCGAACGGCACCAGGGCAGCCTCAAAGTGCGCAGCAGCCAGCGGGCCTCTGCGCACGGAACCGTCTTCAGCGTCTTTCTGCCGGTTCATGCTCCAGGGCTTGAGTCCTCCGGGATAACCCAACAGTACCATTGAGATTGCTTCTACGATCGGGCGCAAGTCATCCCTCTGGCCTGCCCCGTCGACCGACCCAACGGTGGTAGCCTCAAAGGTTATGCCACAGGCAGATTCCTCTATCCATCGCATCGACTATCTCATCATCGGAGCAGGCGTCGCTGGGCTGCGCGCCGCCGTCACGCTCGCGGGACAAGGCAACGTCCTCGTCGTGACGAAAGAGTCTCTTGGAGAATCGAACACCCACTACGCTCAAGGCGGCATCGCCGTTGCTACGGAAGGGCCGCAGGATGTGGATCTTCATCTGGAAGACACCATGGCGGCGGGCGATGGGCTCGTCCATCGCCCTGCGGCACAGGTGCTCGTCTCGGAAGGTCCGGAACGCGTGGCCGAGCTTATCGAGTGGGGAGCAGCCTTTGATCGCCATGGCGGAGAGTTGATGCGCACCCGAGAGGCGGCGCACTCGCACCCGCGCATCCTTCACGCCAACGGTGATGCTACTGGTGCTGAAATCAGCCGTTCTCTTGTGGCTTTCGCCCGCTCTCATTCGCGCATCCGTTTCGCCGAGTGGACGATGGCTACTGCGCTTGTGGTTGAGGATGACCGCGTTGTTGGTGCTGATTTGATGAGTGCGCGCTTGCATGAGTCGAAGGGCGAATCGGCGGTCGATCTGGTGGAACAGACCCGCGTTTACGCTCGCGCCGTTCTGCTTGCGTCTGGCGGCGCGGGCCAGGTCTATTCGGACACAACCAATCCCGCCGTGGCCACCGGCGATGGCATCGCTCTCGCGGCAGCGGCAGGTGCGGATCTCGCGGACATGGAGTTTTATCAGTTCCACCCAACGGCTATCTCGCTGCCCGGCGTCCCCAGGTTTCTGCTATCGGAGGCGCTTCGCGGCGAAGGCGCATGGTTGCGCAACGATCGCGGCGAACGCTTCATGGATCGCTACCATCCCCAGCTTGAGCTGGCACCGCGCGATATCGTCGCCCGCGCCATTGCGCGCGAAGGGATGGGGCCGAATGGCGAGCCGCGAGTCGTCCATCTCGATATGCGCCACGTGAAGGACATCGACCTGACGCAGCGCTTTCCCGGCATTAGCCGTTTTCTCGCCCTGCATGGCCTGAGCCTGCAAGATGATCTCATTCCGGTTCGCCCGGCGGCGCATTACATGATGGGCGGAATTCGCACGGATCTCGATGGGCGCACGACGGTGAAGGGACTTTACGCTGCCGGGGAAGCCGCGTGTACTGGTGTTCACGGAGCCAACCGCCTGGCCAGCAACTCGTTGCTCGAAGGGCTGGTTTTCGGCGCACGCGCTGCCGATGCGATCCTGGCGGACAAATTGGCCCCGGCTGCTGGAAATGCAATTGCGCCCGCGAAATTGCCGTTGAATACGGAAGAGAGTGCGCAGGTTGAAGCGCTGATTGCCCGGCTCCAGCGCTCCATGTGGGCTACGGCTGGGCTGTTGCGACAGCAATCAACCCTGGATGAGGGCGTAGCGGCTCAGGCAGAGATTGAAGGCGAGCTGGCTCAATTCGCGGGGCAAAACAAGGTTGGACGCCGCCTCGTTGAAGCACAGGCGCTCACCTCGATCGCCGGCTCCATTTTGCGCGCAGCCGTTGCCCGCACTGAAAGCCGGGGTGCTCATTACCGCAATGACTGGCCGGATCGCGACGATGAGAACTTCCGTAAGCACTCGGTTGAGAGCGGACGGAGGGTTCGTTTTGAAAGCTGGTAGTGGGTCAGCATAGAGTGTTTCCGCCATTCACTGCGAACTTCTGACCGGTGACGAAGGCCGCTCCATCGCTGGCGAGATAGGCGACCATCTTCCCGATGTCCTGCGCCGTGCCTTGGTACCCAAGTGGAACGCCGCGTGTATACGCGGCCAGCTCATCCTTGTCGGCGGTTGCGTGCCTCTCCACGGGAATCCATCCCGGAGCGACGAGGTTCACCGTGATTCCGTCGGGGCCAAGCTCTCGTGCCCATGACCGCGTCTGCCCCAGCTGTGCGCCTTTGGCGGCGACGTAGTTGGCAAAGCGTGGATTGCCCAGTTCCATCACTTCGCTGCCGATCTGGATCACTCGCCCAAAGCCACCTGCGCGCATTCCCGGCAATACGCGTTTGAGCAGCAGTAGCGGCGACTTGACGAAGAATTCGAGCTGGTCGAGATAGCTCTGCCAGGTCTGCTCTTCGATCGAGAGCATCGGCTGCGGGCCGGTGGCATTCAGCACCAGCACCTCGATCGGGCCAAACGTTGCTTCGACCTCGCCGACCAGTCTGTCGACTTCGGTCTCGTCTCGCACGTCGGCCTGGAAGACCTGAGCGGCGCCGCCTGCGTCGATGATGCTCTTGCAAACGCCAGCCGCGCCCTCGGCTCCTTGGAAGTAGTTCACCGCCACGCGGTATCCTGCGGCGCCAAGCTCTAAAGCAATCCCCGCGCCCAGTCCGCGTGAGGCTCCTGTCACTAAAGCTGTTCGTCCACTCATGTCCACCTCTGTCGAATTGTTAGTGACCGGCTTTCGCGTCCGGCCCCGGAAACAGAACGGAGGCCAGTGCGCAGACGCCTAAGATGATCGCCATGATTCCCAGCGACCACAGCGTGGAGATTTCGAACCAGTGCGCTGAGAGCATCTTGATGGCCACGAATCCCAGCAGAGCACCCAGTCCATAATGCAGAAAGCGGAAGCGGTCCAGCACGCTCGACAGCGCGAAATAGAGGCTCCGCAATCCCAGAATTGCCGCTATGTTCGACGTGTACACCACGAAGGGGTCGCGCGAAACCGCCAGCACTGCCGGAATGGAATCGACCGCAAACAGCAGGTCGGTTGCCTCGACCGCTAGGATCACTGGCAACAGGGTCTTTGCGCCCTTCTGCATCGCGGTAATCCAGGGTGGGACCGCGTCAGCAGCCGAAGTTCCGCGCATCAGCCGGAAGGCCGCGTACAGCAGGATCGCTGCGAAGACATAGGTGATCCAGGAGAAGCGTTGCAGCAGCGTAACGCCCAGCGCGATGAAGATTGCACGCAGCACGATCGCGCCGCCCACGCCCCAAAGCAGCGCCCTGTGTTGCTGGCGGTGGCTGATGCCGAATCCGCGAAACAGCACCAGGAATACGAACAGATTGTCGATGCTCAGCGAGGTCTCGATCGTGTAGCCGGAGACGAACTCCAGCGCTGTCTGATGTCCTCGCTCATAGTTGAGCCAGAAGGCGAAGCCTCCTGCCAGGAGCGCCACGAAGAGGCTCCAGATCCACGCGAGCCGTGGCCTCGGATTCTCCGAACGGCTGTGGGGCAGGAGCGCGTCAATGACCACCAGCAGCAGCACTGCAGCATGAAAACCAATCCACCAAAGCACCGGGGCGCCGGCGATTTGCCGCGCCATGAGGTCCCTCAATCCATCCCCGAATCCAATGACCAGCCCGTATTCGACCATGGCTCGATGCTATCGCACCGCGTTCTCTTGACGTTTTGCGTCAGCATCGCTGCTTGACAAGGCAGCGGTGTATGAGACGAATATCTTGCGAAGCTGCGGGGGGCTGGCTATGATGCACCCAAGAGGTACCGATCGCGAAATGCATGACCCCCGTCATCTACTGCGTGTCGCGCTCCGGTCTGTACGTGACGCAGTCATTGCCACGGATGCATCGGCCAGCGTTGTCATGCTGAATGCGTCAGCCGAGTCCATGACTGGGTGGACCGAGGCCGAAGCCCTGGGCAAGCCTATCGAAACGGTCGTGAATCTCTTCCAAAGCGGTCTAGGCGAAGATGGCACGGAAAGCCCGGCGCTGAACCCAGCCTACGCAGTTTTGCGCGATAACAAGCCTCTCGAAATTCCCGCCGATTTCCTGCTGATTGGCCAGGGTGGGCGGCGCATTGCCGTGCAGCTTTCCGCGTCGCCTCTCGTCGATCCTCAAGGCAGACTCGATGGCGCGATTCTCGCCCTGCATGACACCAGCGAAGCCATGCAACTGGCCCAGCGCATGGCCTATCAGGCGCAGCACGACCCGCTTACCGGCCTGCCCAACCGAATTCTGCTCGCCGACCGCCTGGACCAGGCCACCAAGCTGGCTGACCGCCTAAACGAACAACTTGCTGTGGTTTTTCTCGACCTCGATGACTTCCACGAGATCAACGACGCCTACGGCCGAACTGTGGGGGACGCGCTTCTCCGCGAAGTCGCCTACCGTCTTACCGATTCACTCCGCGAGTCGGATACTGTCTGCCGCCTTGGGGCGGATGAGTTTGTGATTCTGCTGTCGGGGGTTAAATCCACAGCCGCAGTCGAGGCGCTGGTGGCTAAGCTCTTCGCCGAAATCCGACGCCCCTATCCTTTGGGCGAAAATACCATTCAGGTAGCATGCACCCTTGGCGTCAGCCTCTATCCGCAGGATGCAAATGATGCCTCTACTCTCATGCGTCTTGCCGACGGAGCGCTCCATCAGGCCAAGGCGGCTGGGAGAGACCGGCGCTTATTTGCTCGACCAGATGCAGCTAAAACGCTCGTGGAATAGGCAGGCATCGCGAAAGTCCGCCGGCAAGGCTAGCTTCGCTTGTTGATGAGCCGGATGCTTTCCAGAAACACGTCTCCCACAATAGACAGGCTCTTTGCGCTGATCTTGTCCATCGTGTCATCGGCGGTGTGATGCCAGCCATCGGGTAACTGTGGGGTGTGGGGCCCATAGTCGGCATCGATCACGTCGATGGCGGCGACGCCGCGCTCGAGGAATGGCATGTGGTCGTCTTCTTCGGCCTGCTCCTTGGCGAAGAAGTACTTCGAATGACCAGTGTTTTTTGCCGCCTGCGCGACCAGGTTTACGAGCCATGGAGTGGATTGGGTTTCTTTCTGTACATCCAGGTCTTTATCGCCCAGCATGTCGGCAAGGATCAGGGCCTTGATGCGCTTGAGCGTTCCGTCAGCTCCCCACTTGGCCGCGAGGTGCCGGCTGCCGTAGGTGTGGTCTGTGCCCTGCCACTGCTCGATCGCCTCTTCGCCGTCGAAGAAGACGAGCCAGACGCTGTAGCCGTCGATCTTGCCATCCTTACCCAACTTGGGGCGGAGTTCGTTGGCCATCTCGATCAGCAATCCGGTGGTAGAGCCGCCGTCATTCGCGCCTACGAAGGCGATATTGCGTAGCGGGTAGTTGGTTTCGTAATGGGTGGTCAGGACGATGACGCCGTCTTTCTTGCCGGGGAAGCGCACGATGAAATTACGCATCGGTACGGGCCCGATCGGCGTGTTGGCGGTAAAAGTGTCCTCTTCCAGCTTGTCGTTCTTGAACTGACTGCGCAGGAACGCCTCAGCCTTCAGATGGCCGGGACTGCCGCACCACCGCGGGCCGATGGCGACGAACTCCCGCGTAATCGCAAGTGCCTTCTCGCCGTTAAATTTCTGCTGAGCCAAGCCCAGCGCGGGGAAAAGAGCGAGCAGGATAAGAAGGAGCGGCGCGGCTACGCCATTGCGCCACCGCTTCAGACCGCTTCCGGGAATGGAGATCAAGCGGCAGCCTCCGCCTTCTTTCTCCGCTCAGGGTGCACCCACCACGCTACGCCGATACCAATCAGGTAAAGACCGAGCATTGGGAGGGCAAAGGCGCACAGCGTTGGGATATCGGGCGTTGGCGTGATGATCGAAGCAATGATGAAGATGATCAGGATGGCGTAGCGAATGTTCTTCCACAGGAAGCGCGGGCTGACGATCCCGAACAGCGCCAGGAAGAAGATCACCACGGGCATTTCGAAGACCGCGCCCATGCCCAGAATCAGCGAGAGGAAGAAGCTGGTGTACTCCTCAATGCTGATGATGGGGTGAATTCCTAGCTGTTTGCTGAGGTCGGAGATCAGGAACTTCAGCATTCCCGGGAAGACGAAGTGGTAGCCGAGGAAGGCTCCGGTGAGGAAAAGCCCTACCGCTGCCGTCATGAAGGGGATGAGGAAGCGGCGTTCGCGGCTGTACAGCCCGGGTGCGATAAAGAGCCACACCTGAAACAGGATGAACGGAGAAGCCAGAATCGCTCCGGCCACCAGGGGGATTTGAATGTAGCGCAGATTGACGAGATCAGCAGGATGCGTAAAGTTCAATTCGATGTTGATGGCCTTGAGCGGAGCTTGTACAACCTCATACAGCCTGGGCGCGTAGAAAAACGCGACAATGTAGCCCGCTGCCAGGTAGAGCGCCGAATGGACGAGCCGCTTGCGCAGTTCATCCAGGTGCTCGAAGAGGCTCATGCCGGGCAGTTCTGCCCGTTCGCTTACCGCCGCCTTGGCGCGATCAAATACGTCTGGTTCGTTAGACATGGTGTGCTTCCCGTTCCGAACCGTTCGCGCCGTTCACGTTTGTCTCCGTCCCCGGTTGTACTTCCGTTCCTACACGACCTTCGTCGGCCACAATCACTGGCGTAGGCGCTACATGTGTCGCTGGATCGCCGGACTCGGTCACCGGCTCTGCGGCAGGCTCAGGTATCCGCCCGCGAAACGGCCTCTGTGCTTCCACAAGGTCACCGCTGGCTGGTGGTTGAATCACCGGTGGTCTCCACGGCGGCCCACTGCGCACCTCACCGGCCACAGGAGAAATAATTTCACCCGCCGGCTGCGGTAATTCGTCTTCGGGTGGTCCCGAAGAGAGTCCCGGAGCGACTTCCTCTGACGCGGACTTCGGCGCGATGCTGTGTTCGGTTCCCGAAGTCAGCTCCAATTGACTCTCAGACACAGGATGCGGCGGCACGCCCAGTTCAGCCATGGGCGCGGCCGGCGCGGCAATCGCCTGCAGCTTCTGCAGCCGCTCTGCCTCTTCGGTCATGCGCAGTTCTTCTTCCATCTGGAAGCGGAAGTCGTTGGAGACCTTGCGGAACTCGTACATCAGCTTGCCGATCTTGCGCCCGATCTCCGGCAGCCGCCGCGGCCCGAAGACCACCAGCGCCAGCACCATCAGAAACAGCGTGTCCGGAATACCGATGCTGGCCGTTTGAATTGTTGGTTGTAGAACCATTCCCACCATGATGATTGCTTGCCGCTCCCGGCGTCGTAACGTGCTTTTGTCGAAAGCCCGGTTGTGGGTAATGATACCTGCCCGCCATCCACGCCCACAAACAGTACGCGATTTCTCCCATTCCAGATTGCCGCCAACCACGACCGGAGCCCGCCGCCGCCTGCCTCTGTCGGCGCAACCCTTTCAAATCCACAAACCGGGCGTTACAATCAGATCAATGTCTGGCGGTGGACCCGGACGGCTCCTGAATACTTTAAGGACCGTTTCCTCGTTTGCCGGCATCCATTAAGAAGGTTGCAACATCCCCGTGGGTTGGGCTGGGCAGCGAGTTGTGCCGCCCCGTAGTGAATCCACTGCAGCCAGTACTTGCTTTCAACATCCCCGTCCGCGTTGCCGCCAAGGCATACGCTGGGCTGAAGGCGGAACATAGAGTGCTTTCTCTACTTGAGGAACTCCCCGTAGCCGATGCGGCTTCGGAAGAAACGTGCAGTCTCGAGAACTATCTCGCCCTGCCAGACCATTCCATGGACGACCGCATTTCAGCGGCGCGCGCCAAACTTGGTTCGCAGGCCATTATCCTCGGCCACCACTATCAGCGCGATGAAGTCATTCGCTTTGCCGACGTCACCGGCGATAGCTACAAGCTCTCCAAAATTGCGGCCCAGACCGAGGCGAAGTACGTCCTCTTTTGCGGCGTACACTTCATGGCTGAGTCTGCCGATCTTCTCGGTCGCCAGGACGCTGACGGAAACACCATCCAGCAGGTCATCCTGCCCGATCTCAACGCGGGCTGCTCCATGGCCGACATGGCCGAGATCAGCCAGGTGGAAGCTGCGTGGGAAGCCTTGGAAAAAATAGGCCTGACCGACGGCCTCATTCCGCTGACTTATATGAACTCGACGGCCGCTATTAAGGCGTTCTGCGGCGAACGCGGCGGCCTGGTCTGCACCAGTTCCAATGCGCAGACGGCTTTCGAATGGGCGTTTGCCCGCGGCAAACGCATCTTCTTCCTACCCGACCAGCACCTGGGCCGCAATACCGGCCACACCATGGGTATCTCGCTCGACCGCATGCCCATTTGGGATCCTTGGGCGTTGCAGGGCGGCCAGACCAAGTTGGCTCTGATGGCCAGCAAGATCATCCTCTGGAAAGGCCACTGCTCGGTTCACCAGCGCTTTCTGCCGAGCCATATCGACCAGGTCCGCGCCAAGTACCCTGGCATCCAGGTCATCGTTCACCCCGAGTGCCGTTGGGATGTCTGCCAGAAGGCCGACGCGCTTGGGTCTACCGAGCGCTTGATCCAGCTTGTCGAGCAGGCACCGGAGGGCAGCATGTTCGCCATCGGCACCGAGATCCATTTGGTGAACCGGCTGGCGAAACGCTTTGCGCCGCTTGGAAAGAAGATCATCACGCTGGACGATGCCGGCTGCCTCTGCACCACGATGTACCGGATCAGTCCGCAGCATCTCGCCTGGGCCTTGGAGAATCTGGTTGAAGGGCGCGTGGTCAATCAGATCTCCGTCAAGCGCAGCGTCAAGCATTGGGCCAGAGTTGCTCTGGACCGGATGTTGGAGATTGGGTGATTCAACGGATTCGAGGGCCGGAGGGCAAGGAGACTCTCATTGATCCAAACAAATGCAGAGCTTTTCGAATCCCTCCGGTCTCTTGTTGAGGCTTGGTGTGATCGCAGATCTTTCGGCGCTCTTCGAAGAATTTTGCCTGCTTATCCGCTCAAGCCAAACGCATTGACTGACAATTGGGCTGAACTTGCTATAGCTCTCGAAGATGTACGGGCATTTGCTCGATCCGAGGTCACCGACTCCGAACTTCAAATCGTGAATGAGGCTATTTTTGTGATCTGGAAAGTCGTGCGTCGCGAGTAAACGCCGTTGCACACTGGAAATTTAAGGAGCCTGCAAGGCGATGACGAATCAATTGCGTGTAAATCCATTCCAAGTAGGCGATCTAGTAAGGTTCACGCCAAACGAGCATGCGGTTGGTTGGGCATGGCCATCTTTCAATAGCCTCAGACTCCATCCTGGAGACGTAGGTACTGTGACGAGGATTCAGGATGGCAATTATCTGTTCCTGGATGACGAACGAGGCGGATTCCATTGGGAATGTTTTGAAAGCACTGTACGAATACCCCGTTTGAGCGCCAAGGCCGCTCATCCAAATGGCTCCAAATTGACCAAAGCCGAAATCGAAGCGGCCGAGGCCGAAGCAGAAGCCTGGGCCCGCCGCTGCAATTCGTGCTGAATGGAGCATCCATCGAACTCCGCCTGGCGTTAAACTAAAGACAGAGATGAAGACTTTTACCCTAGACGAAGCCCAATCGATGCTCCCACTGGTAGAGTCGCTCATCAAGCGCGCTCTCGAAGCGAAGCAGGCAGCTGAAGCAGTCGATAATGAGCTTTCCGCGCTGTCCCGCCGCATCCACATCTCCGGCGGCATGAGTATCAATGTCAGCCGAGTGGCCGCGCAGCGTGTCGAGATGGAAAAGCACATTCAGCGCGCCCGCGAGACAGTTGCTGAAATTGACGAGATCGGCGTCCAGGTGAAGGATCTTGATACCGGACTGCTCGATTTTCCCTGCATCATGGAGGGCGAGACGGTTCTGCTGTGCTGGAAATTAGGCGAGACTGGCATCGATCATTGGCACACGGTTGAATCCGGCTTCAAAGGCCGCCAGCCCATCGACGATCGCTTCCGCCGCCGCAGCACCCAGACCCGATTGAACTGAGCCGGGTCATGGATGCATACGGCAGCCAACGCTAAGCTGTCGTGTGATTCTTGGCCCATGCCTGCCGTAACTGCTCCGCTGCTACCGCTGCGGCGACCAACTTTCTAGGGGCGGAACGGCTTTTCAGCAGGAAAACCCAGGCTGCGGAAATGGCGATTAGGCTCAGGTACAGCGATCGATTGGTGGACATCGGTTCCTCTCTTGGATGGCAATCCCGGTCTGCCGGGAAACCCTCTGGGCGCCATTTCGAATTGGTGTCCTGTAGTGCGGCAAAGGTTGTCCGTTTTCGGCGATTCGGCCAACGGGTGCATCCATCCCATGAACACCACTTTTGGCTGGGCCATGTGGTACGCTCCACACAGTTCCTCACCTCTTGTACTTCTCTCGGTTCGGCGTTCCCATTCCCAGAAGCACGATCGCAGGAGAGCTGTCCTTGCCTTCTCTCGACCCCTCCAATGCATCGGACGCAGCGATTGGCAAGTCCGCGATGCGGAAAGCCACATGGCGGCTGATTCCTCTCATCGCGCTCGGCTACGGCGCGGCTTATATGGACCGGGTCAATATCGGCTTTGCCCGCCTGCAGATGAAGGACGATCTGCACTTCAGCAACACCGTGTTCGGCGTCGGCGCAGGCATCTTCTTTCTCAGCTACGCGCTCTGCGAAATCCCCGCCAACCTGCTGCTTTACCGCTTTGGAGCGCGCCGCTGGTTGTCCAGCATCCTGCTGGTGTGGGGACTGCTGGCCATGGGCATGATGTTCGTCCACACGTCGATGCAGTTCTACGTGATGCGCTTCCTGCTGGGTATGGCGGAGGCGGGGTTTTTCCCCGGCGTTCTCTTCTATTTAACGCAGTGGTTTCCGTCGAACCTGCGTGCTCGTACGATAAGCCGCTTCTACGTCTCGCTGCCGCTCAGCGCAGTTTTCATGGGCGCGGTCGCGGGGGCGCTGCTGAACCTGCAGGGCAAGTTTGGTCTCGCCGGATGGCAATGGCTTTTTCTGGTTGAAGGGCTACCCTCTGTACTCCTCAGCGTCGCCTTCCTGAAGCTACTGCCGGACACGCCCGCCCACGCGCCCTGGCTTTCCGCACCGGAGAAACACTGGATTGGAACCCAGCTGGCGGGCGAAGGCACGACCACCCATGGTTCTCACGCAACCGGCGTTGCCGACGCGCTTGGCGATATTCGGGTGTGGCTTTTTGGCCTTACGAACCTGCTCATGCTTGGGGTCAACTACGCCTACACTTTGCCGCTGCCATCGATCATCCAGGACATGACCGCGCTCAACGCGACGCTGGTCGGCTACATCATCTCCGGCATGGGCGTCTGCGGGGCGATCGGCATGATCCTCAACGCGTGGCTCTCGGAGCGCACCGGCCGCACGTATCTGCACATGATTGTTCCTAGCGTTCTTGAAACTATCTGCCTGCTGGTCGTCGCCTTCACCGTTAACCCATGGATCGGCATGCCCTTCCTCGTCGTGATGTATTTTGCGCATAACGCGATTCAGGGACCGCTGCTTGCCACTCCCAGCACTTTTCTCAAGGGCAAGGGAGCTGCCACCGGCCTTGCCACTATTAACATGGTGGGCATGCTGGGCGGCATCATTGGGCCGTTCCTGATGGACCAGGCGCGCGATCTTACAGGCAGCTACAAGAGCGGCCTCGCGGTGCTGGCGCTCACCATGCTGACCGCTGCGGGGGTTGTTTTTACGCTGAGCAGGATGGCCCGCAGGCGTACACTGGCACTCAACGCGCATGTACATCTCTGAAGAACAAATCGCAGCAGTCCTTACGTACGAAGACCTGATTCCTGCCATTCGCCAGGCACTTATCGACTACTCGACTGGCAAGGTCGATCAGCCACTGCGCCAGATTCTTCGCGTCAAAGATGCGGCTGGGAACCCCACTGGCTGGTTCGCCACCATGCCCGTCGTCCATGGCGACTTCATAGCCGTCAAGACCGTGACCTTCTACCCTGGCAACACCACGATTCCCACACATCTCGCTATCATTGAACTTCTTGACCGCGCCACTGGCCAGCCTCTCGCGGTCATGGATGGCCGCCTCATCACCGAGATGCGTACGGCAGCAGTCTCCGCCGTAGCCGCCGAAACCCTTGCGCCGAATGCGAAAACACTGGGCATCCTCGGCAGCGGCGTTCAGGCCCGCTCGCACGTCGAAGCACTCCGCAGTGTCCATCCCGCTTTCCGCGATCCGGGAAGCATTCGAGTCTGGTCCCGCAACTCGGCGAATGCCGCAAAGCTCGCAGGCGAGACGGGAGTAACAGCCGTTTCCATTGAAGAAGCAGCAGCCTGCGATATCGTCGTTACCGTCACCGCCGCCACGACTCCAGTGCTGCTCGGCAAATGGCTTGCGCCTCAATCGTTGGTCATTGCAGTGGGCGCAGTCGGCCCGGCGCTCCGCGAATTGGACGACGAAGTCATGCGTGGCTACCTAGTCGCCGAATCGCGCCAGGGATCAGAAAACGAGTCTGGCGATGTGATTCTGTCTGGGGCGAAGGTTCAGTGCGAGCTTGGCGAAGTCCTCGCAAGAACTGCCCCTGCCCCACCTCCAGGGCCTACCGTTTTCAAGTCACTTGGCATGGCCTTTGAGGATCTTACCGGTGCTGCTCTCGTTTGGAATCACTTAAAGAAATTTTGAGCCCGCTCTTGCGATGCGTTCGTTTATAAACGAGAATGAATTTGTGTACGAAATTCGCCACTACCTGACGAAAGACAAGAAGGATGTTTATCAGGATTGGCAAAGTCATCTTCGTGACACGCAGGCCAGAATTGCCATAGACCGCAGAATCAATCGTATCGAGCTAGGCAACTTTGGGGATCACAAACACTGCCGCGACGGTGTTTGGGAATTGCGCATAGACGTTGGCCCAGGCTACCGCGTCTACTACGCTGTCGCCGGATCGCAGATCATCCTCCTACTCTGCGGCGGAGATAAGCGGACTCAGAGTTCTGATATCGACCGCGCCTGCGATTACTGGAAAGACTGGCAGCAAAGGAGCAGAACATGAAAGAGCAAGCCATAAAAGACCGGTCTCACGACGAAGCGCTCTCGGAAGTCTTTCAGAAGGACCCTGCATATGCAGTCGCTCTGCTCAACAGCATCCTCGAGGACGGTGAACCTGGCGAACTCCTCATCGCTCTCCGGCAGATGACCAAGGCCTTCGGTGGTGTCCCAGGCGTTGCTGAAAAGGCCGGGTTGAATCCCACCCAACTCTATAGAACGCTTTCCGAGCAGGGAAATCCAGAACTACGTAGCCTCACCGCAATACTCAAGGCGATGGGCCTACGTCTCGCGGTTGAGCGGGTAAGGGTAGCCTGAGATATCCTTCCGCCATGTCTGATTTTCGCTTGCCGAACGCTCTCTCCCGCCGCAAATTCCTCCAGACCACAGCAGCCTCCGCCGCCGCGCTTGTCGTTGCCGGCCGCCAACCGTTTGCGCAGGCGGCCACGTCTACGCCGCTGACTGGGCGGTTCGTCACGCATGTGTCGATCGTTCGGGTTAATCAGATCGAAGTCACGCCAACCCGCAATCTTGGCGAAGACGAGGCAGAGCTCAACACGCCGGAACACATCCGCCACCGCCGCGACGCCTTTGCCGCTGGCTGGCCCGGCGGGAAAATGACCTGGGCCATCAGCTGGCTGGCGCTGATCGACAAGCGGAAGCAGTACCAAGATGCGCGCGAACTTTTGGCAAGCTATCACCACCAGTACGGGGACGAGATCACCTTCATTCCCGGCGGCTACTTTGCGCCCATGTTTGACACGCGCAAGAACAACCAGAAGACCATCCACGATGCGCTGCAGATGATTGAGAAGATGGTCGGCAACAACTACCGCCCGCAATCGCTCGTAGCCGGCTATCTCGACGCAGGCACGCAGGAATATCTCGCCACGCAGGAGGGTATCCACGTCTGCCAGGGCCAGATCTGGAGCCAGCATGGCATTGATAACGGCGACGGCGACGGCGGCATCTGCTACCCCTACTACCCCAGCCGCGAACATTACTTGAAGCCTGCGCAAGGCCCCGCGGACCAGATCGATTCCGTCTGCCTCGATGGATGGACATGTGACTTTCTCCCGGCGCGTTACGAGGGCTACAACAACGACATCAACTCGCGCCTCGGTATTGGACCCATCGAAACCGGCCGCCTCGGTCTCGAAGCCGGGCACAGGGAGACGATGGATACTATCTCCCAGCACTTCGACACTGGCTACAAGCTGAACGGCTTTGGCTTTGTCACTTCTATCTGGGAAACCTCCATCGGCCAGGACGACGATCTCACCTGGTCTCTGCAGGAGATCAAGAAGCGCTGGCCGGACACACAGGTGATGACCGAAGGCGAATTTGGCCTGCTCTGGCGGAAACATTATAAGAACAACGACCATCTCAACTACCGCTTCGAGGCCAGGGGCACCGGCGCACCCGGCTCGGAGAAGGAGTTGGAGATCCAGTGGTTTATGAACGAGGATTTCCGCCTGGGTCTACTGCGTAATTGGCAGAAGAACGAACAGCCCAAGGTTATCGACTTTACCCGCTATGACCTGAAGGCAGAGGAGCCGGCCAATCCGCAGCGCGAGTGGAGCCTGATGAACGTGCTCAACCAGAAGCAGACGCGCCCGCAGGACAAGCCAATCCTGTTCTCGCAACTGGCAGCGGATGACCAACGCCGCATCCTTGCCCGATATCCCGAGCTGAAATCTTTGGTGAAGTCTTAGCGTGAGGGCCGGGCAGCAATATCCGGCCTCTTCTGATAATTTTTGACAAACAATAATTATTATTAAACAATAGGATTGTGACTACGGAATCAGCCAAGGCGTTTCGAGACCTCTGCAACCAGCAGGGACTCGCCGTTACGCATCAGCGCCAGATCATTTACGAGGTCATGCAGTCCATGCACGGCCACCCCAGCCCGGAGGAAGTCTATCTCCAGGTCAAGGAACTGGTCCCGGCGATTTCCCTGGCCACGGTTTACAAGAACATTCATCTGTTTTTAGCGAGTGGAATCCTCCATGAAGTGAGTCCGCACCACGGCTCGCTCCGCATCGAGATCAAATCGCATCCACATCACCACATGGTCTGCACGCAGTGCCGCAGTATTCAGGACATCAGCGAAATTGAACTACTTGGTCTGCACGGGCTTCGTCCCGGCAAGGGCAATCTGCCGAATGGCTTCGTGGCGCAGCGGCTTTCGGTCGATGTGCTCGGCCTGTGCGCCAACTGCCAGCCAGGCAGGTCGGTCCAGGCAGGGCAGGCAGTCGCATAATCCGGTTTTGGTGGGCACGCAGTACGCCCTCCGCGTCTTCCTACTTTTCTTGCTTCCTTCGGCAGGCGTCAGCAGTCGCGTCTGCAAACTCAGTCCCATCGTTCTCAACCTCATACAGGAGTCATCATGCTTACAGTTGGCGAAAATTTCCCCTCATTTGATCTCACCGCTGTTACCGGCCTCGACCCCAAGACCGCCTTCGAGCAGATCTCGAACGAAAGCTATCCCGGCAAGTGGAAGGTAGTCTTCTTCTGGCCTAAGGACTTCACCTTCGTCTGCCCGACCGAGATCGCTGCCTTCGGCAAGCTGAACCAGGAATTCCTCGACCGCGACGCGCAGCTGCTCGGCGCCAGCATCGATTCGGAGTTCGTTCACCTGGCATGGCGCAACAACCACGCTGACCTGAAGGATCTTCCGTTCCCCATGCTCTCGGACATCAAGCGTGACCTCTCCGAGCAGCTCGGCATCCTCGACCTCAAGGCCGGCGTTTCACAGCGCGCCACCTTCATCGTTGACCCGCAGAACGTCATCCGCTTTGTCTATGTGACGGACCTTTCCGTGGGCCGCAATCCGCAGGAAGTTCTCCGCGTACTTGACGCCCTGCAGACCGACGAGCTTTGCCCCTGCAACTGGAAGAAGGGCGAAGAGACCCTCAGCGTCTAGCACCTGCCGTGCGGGCGGACGCGCCTTCGTCGCGAATGCCAAAGTCGCAATTTCTTTACCTGTAACAAATGCGGGTGCCCCACCCTTTTCGCGCCTTTGCGGAAAGGGTGGGACTCGCCCATAGAAAGAACGGAGCCCCATGAGCCTCGACCCGATTATCGACAGCCTCCCCGAATACGCCAAAGACCTCAAGCTGAATTACTCCTCTCTCGTGCGCAACAATACCGAGCTCACTCCGCAGCAGCTCTGGGGAACGGTTGTAGCCACCGCCATCGCCACTCGCAATCCTGCGCTCACCAAGGCGGCTTTCGCTGAAGCTGCGAACCACTTGACCCCGGTCGCCCTGGAAGCCGCCAAGGCAGCCGCTGCCATTATGGGTATGAACAACATCTACTACCGCTTCCACCACCTCAGCTCAAACGAGAAGTATGCGACCCTGCCGGCACGTCTGCGCATGAACGTCCTGCGCACGCATGGCTCGGACCCGGTTGACTTCGAGCTTTGGTCGCTCGCCGTCTCGGCCATCAATGGCTGCGGCAAGTGCGTCGATTCGCATGAAAAGATCGTGCGTGAAAAGGGCATCTCGGAAGACCTGATTGCTGCCGTTGTCCGCGTCTCGTCCGTCATTCACGCCATCGGTCCGGTTCTTGATGCAGTAGCAGCCACCGCGTAAATCAATGCAGTCCGATTTTGGTCTGACCGCATCGAACGAACAGGCAATCGTGGGCTTTCCCTCTCAGGGAAGGCCCACACTGCTTTGTGGTCCATCCTCGCAAGGCGTAAGGTGTTACCCATGAGAACGCACTTCGATTCCATCCTCATCGGCGCAGGCCAGGCTGCTCCCTCGCTCGCTGATCGCCTTACCCAGGCTGGCCAGCGCGTTGCTTTCATCGAACGCAAGTTTTTTGGCGGAACGTGTGTCAATACAGGCTGCATCCCCACCAAGACGCTTGTCGCCAGCGCCTATGCCGCCCACATGGCTCGCCGCGCCGCTGACTTTGGCGTGATCATCGACGGCGCGATCAAGGTGGACATGAAGGCGGTGAAGGCGCGCAAGGATGGCATCTTCATGCAATCCCGCACCGGCATCGAAAAGTGGCTGCGCGGAAACGATCAATGCACGGTCTTCCATGAGCAGGCGCGCTTCCTTTCCAGCCACGAAGTCCAGGTGGGAGACCAGACCCTCACAGCCGACAAGATCTTCCTCAATGTGGGTGGCCGCGCTGTCGTTCCAGACATGCCCGGCGTCCACGACATCCCATATCTGATCAATTCCACGGTCCTTGATCTTGAGGTGCTTCCTGAGCACCTGGCCATCATCGGCGGCAGCTATATCGGCCTCGAATTTGCGCAGATCTTCAGGCGCTTCGGAAGCGAAGTAACGGTGGTGGAAAAGGGGCCACGACTCGTCTCCCATGAAGATGAAGACATCTCCGCCGCGATCAAGGAGATTTTGGAAAAGGAGGCTATCAGCATTCGCTTGAACGCGGAATGCATTGCCTTCGACAAACCTGAACCGGGGAAGGGGATCGGCGTCCATGTCACCTGTGATACCGGGGAACCGAAGGTCCACGCCTCACACGTACTTTTGGCCGTGGGGCGCATCCCGAATACAGCCGACCTTGGCCTCGACAAGGCCGGCGTCGAGACAGACGAGCGCGGCTACATCCGCGTGGATGACCAGCTCCGCACTACCGTCCCGCACATCTGGGCACTCGGCGACTGCAATGGACAGGGAGCATTCACCCATACCGCGTTCAACGACTTCGAAATCGTAGCTGCCAACATTCTCGACAATGATCCCCGCCGTGTCAGCGACCGCATCCAGGCGCACAATCTTTACATTGACCCGCCGCTGGGCCAGGTCGGTTTGACTGAGGCACAGGTGCGAAAGACCGGCAGGCCAGCCCTTATCGCCACGCGCCCCATGACCAAAGTAGGCCGCGCGACAGAAAAGAGCGAAACCCAGGGTTTCATGAAAGTCCTCGTCGACGCTGAATCGAAGCACATCCTCGGCGCCGCCATCCTCGGCACCAGTGGCGACGAAGCCATCCACTGCTTCCTTGACATCATGTACTCAAAGCAGCCCTACACCACGCTGCAAAGATCCATGCACATCCACCCCACGGTTTCAGAGCTGATACCAACACTGCTGGGCACCCTGAAACCGCTGGTCTGACCTGGGAGCTAGTCTTTCTCGGAGGGTCTGCCCCCAGCCACCCACGTTGGCCGCCAGTTCGTGTCCGCCAGCCATCGCACCGGGCCGACCATCGACTCGATCGAGTGGGACATGAACTCGAAGTCGATCTTCGAGAGATCATCAGACGGATGGTGGTAATCCGTATGCAGTCCAAAGCTGGAAACGGTATGCGCAATGATCCCTTTTTCGGCTAGCGCATAGTTGTCCGAGCGCTGGAAGAAGTGCTCCTTGGGGTGAGGATCGGCTGAGATCGCTGCCCCATGCCTGGCAAGCTCGGGACCTAGGTTGGATCGCTCATAGCCGGTTAGCCAAAGCGTGCGGTTGGGTAGCAGCGGGTCAGGCCGGCCGATCATTTCAAACTCCAGATTGGCGACAATCTCTGTCAGCGCCACCGGCGGATGCTCCAGAAAGTAATGGTTGCCGTAGCCGCCCAATTCCTCCGAACCGAAGAGAGCAAACACGATCGTCCGCTTGGGCCGCTTGCCATCGCGTGCCAGCCCGCTCAGTGTGCGCGCCAGCTCGATGACCGCCGTCGTTCCGGAAGCGTCGTCGTCTGCGCCGTTAAAGATCGAATCTCCATTGACCGGGTTCCCAATTCCCAGATGATCCAGGTGCGCCGTCAGCAAAATCACTTCCTTTGCCAGCACTGAGTCTGAGCCCTTCAGCTCGGCGACGGCGTTCCATGTATCGGTACGCTGATTCTTGTCCAGGCCCTGCGTCTTCAGGTACGCCGCCAGCCGTTCTGGCAGAGGAGAAGGCAACGGCGCGCGCTGAATATACCCGCCGTTGTCCCCCGCGGGCTCCAGCCCGAATGATTCAAACAGAGAAGCTGCAAAGCTCGCCGCCAGGTGTTCATCCCGCGTTCCAGACCCGCGGCCGTGCAGCTCGTCGCTGGCGAGGAAATTCATATCCGCGTGCACACAGGCCACGCAGATCTGGGATTCAGCATTGCCTTTAGCCCAACCGGCACCCGCGTCGCATAACCACACAAGAACAACAACTACCATCAAGAATTTACGCATCCGAGCATTCTAAATGCCGATTCTTACCTCCTCTGGCGAACGAATCCCGCTCGGCAAACGTCAGACTTGTAAGCAAAGCTCCGCCAGTGCTCGCCCGCGCGGACGCGCTACCCTAGAAGCTGTGACAGAGGACAGAAAGCGTGATGAACGAAAGAAGTAGTGTGAGGTTGTACCGGCTGGCTGTAATCCTGGCCGTTTCCGCAGTATCGCTGCTCACGGGATGCAGCAAGGATTTCTTCACTGCCGTAACCGGCGGTGGAGCCGGATCCGGCAAGACCTACGTCTATGTCACCAACACGTCCAGCACTACCGGGACGGTCAGCGCATACTCGATGAGCAGCGGCGTGCTTACGCAATTGAGCGGCAGTCCATATACGCTGCCCGCTGGAGCTCCCACGTCCATCGTTGTCGCGCCCAATAGTAAATTCCTCTTCGTTGGCAGTACCACTGGAGTCTTCCTTTACACCATCAACTCCGACGGCACGCTCACCATCGCCAACAATGGCACGGTGGTTTACCTGAGCCAGAGCGGCACCACTACATCGGTCCAGAGCATGGCTGTCGACTCCACCAACTCTTGGCTGATCGTGGCCAACCAGGGCGTTGCCTCCCTGGATGCGGTCAACATCGATCCAAACACGGGTCTTACCACATCTACGCCGACTGTCACAGCGAGACTCAACACGGGCGTTTCTCCGCAGCAGGTCGCCATCTCGCCGAATAACGGCACGGTCTTCGTCGCGCTCGGAGCCAATGGGGTCGAGGCAATTTCGTTCACTGCATCTTCGGGTACGCCGTGGGCCACCACCGGGAAGATTCTTCCCATCGCCAAGGCAAATGGCGCAGACAATGCCCTGACTGTCGATACCACTTCCAACTACCTTCTGGTCACCGAGGCCACCAGCAACATCGTGCGCTCCATCAAGATCTCGGACATGCTTGCCGGTAAAGACACCGAGACTACCATGCCCACCGGTGTCAACCCTACGGGCGTCCTCGCCGACCTCTCCGGAGCTTATGTCTACGTCTCGAACGCGACCGACAACTCCATCAGTGGCTATACCATCAGCACCGGCACACTGACCCAGCTCACCGACTCTCCGTTTACCAGTGCGAAATCCCCCGGTGCCCTCGTCGAGGACAGCTCCAAGACCTACGTTGCCACCATCAGCACCAAGAGCAACCCGAATCTCTGGCTGTACACCTTTGACTCAACCACTGCCGGCGACCTGGACATCAAAACCACCACCTCGACGGCTAGCTCTACCACCTCGATCGCCAACGGCATCGCCGCCACGCACTGAGAGACAGGGAATAGGGATTAGGGAACAGGGAAAAGGCATCCGACGCTGAAACGGGTTTTGTTCCTCACATCTCAGCAGCAGCGGATGATAGAGGAATAGATTTTCCTGCAAAGCACGAAACCTGTTCCCTATTCCCTGTTCCCTCGTCGGTGTTCCATGCCTCTGAAATGCTATCCTCAACCTAGATTGCGGCCCTTCGTGCACACGCTTCGCCCATCTCAGCCACCGCGCCAGCCGAGCCGCCGCTCCGCTGTTGCCGCAATTTTTCTCTGCACTGTTCTCCTGTATCTCACCGCCTGTTCTCGCTTCCACAAGGAAGAAAAAAGCTACGTCTACGTCGCCACCCGCCAGGTTTACCTGCGTGACCGTGTCGCTGCCGTCTCGAACCGCGTCGGACTAGTCACCAACGGTCAGGCGTTGGAGGTCGTGGAAAGAGGCAAGCGCTTCATCAAGGTCCGCACCCCCAAGGGTGAAGTTGGATGGCTAGAAGAGCACTCCGTTATTGACGACAAGCTCTACGCCCAGTTTCAGGACCTCGACAAAAAGTACGCGCAGGCACCGGTCATCACCACCGGCACCCTCCGCGACGACCGCAACCTGCACATTCTGCCGGGCCGCAATACCGACCACTTCCTGCTCATCCCCGGCAACGCGAAACTGCAGCTACTGGCTCGCGGCACGGTCGCCAAGGCAGCAACTCCCGGGTTTCTGCCGATCGTCCCGAAGCCGACGACTCCTAAGCCAGCGGATCCTAAGGCGGGCGCTTCCGGAACTGCATCCGCGGTCTCACCTGCCAAACCGGGTACTCCCGCAAACATGCCCAAGCCTGCGGCTCCCGCTCCGCCGCCAGTTCCCGTCCCGATGGAGGACTGGTGGCTCGTCCGTGACTCTGGTGGGCACACCGGCTGGTTGCTTGCCAACAGCATCGACACCGACGTTCCGGAAGAAATCGGAGGCTACGCTGAAGGCCAGCGTATTGTGGGTGCCTACCCCATCGCCAAGGTCATGGACAGCGGCGTTGAGAAGAAATCGGCCAAAAAGAGCACGACAATCAAGTCAGAGAAGGCTGCGAAGGAGGCTGAAGCAGATGCCCAGGCCGCAGCTACTCCCACGGAACATACCGAATACGTCACGGTTCTGACGCCGAAAGGTGGCCTGCCTTACGACTTCGACCAGCTCCGTGTCTTCACCTGGAGCCTGAACCACCACCGCTACGAGACCGGCTACCGTCTGCGCGGGATTCAGGGTTACCTGCCCGTGAAACTCGGTCAGGAGACCGTCAACGGCCAGACCTTTCCGACGTTTTCTTTCGAAATCGCCAGCACCCTCACCGGCAATCCGGACGCACCTCCAGATGTGAAGGTCGACACCGATACGGGCATCACCCGCCCTGTAAATCCGCGTACCCTCAGCTTCCGTCTCGAAGGCAATCTCGTCCGCCGTACCGGCGCGGACCAGAATCCCATCGGCCCAACCCGCGAGGGGAAATCCAAAGCAGCGAAATCTGCAGGCAAGCCCAAGCCTGCCGTGAAGAAGAAAAAGCGCTGACAGTTATTTTCTAAAAAAGAGATATATATGCAGGTATATACTTTTGTTTGGGGGAGCTGCCATGCCTCAATCCAGCGTCGCAAAAATCTTTAAAAATGGGGCAAGTCAGGCCGTTCGGCTCCCCGCAGAATTTCGCTTTGACGTCTCCGAGGTCTACATCTCCCGGGACGAGCAGACCGGGGATGTGATTCTCTCCACCAGTCCTGGCAGCAAAGCATGGGCTGATTTTTTCACGCTGCAGCATGCCATGGATGACGCGGAGATTCTGCCCGGTTTCATGGCGGAACGCCCCATGAATAGTCTTCCCGTCGATAAGGATTTGTTCGATCTCGATGAGGAGCAGTGATCTTGCTCTACCTCCTCGACACCGATATTTCCAGCTACATCGTCAATTCAAAATCAACGAATGTCGCGAACAAATTTGCGTCGGTGCTACCTACGCAACTAGCTGTGTCAGTGATCACGCGAGCAGAGCTGCTGTACGGTTTGAAGCGGGTACCAGCGCCACACAGACTCCACTCCGCTGTCCCGCGCTTTCTTCGCATCATCCGCGTTTTGGCATGGGAGCCAGAAGCTGCCGATTTCTACGCCGAGATTCGCCACCATCTCACCACGACAGGCCAACCGATCGGCGAAATGGACATGATGATCGCGGCGCACGCCCTGGCACTGGACGCCACGCTGGTTACCAACAATGTCCGCCACTACCAACGAATTCCCGGATCACTCAAGATTGAAAACTGGACACTTTGACCAGCCTAGCTGAGGAACGCGGCAATCGCGCGCACTACTCTCTCCTGCTCATCGACGCGGATCTCGGGGAAGATTGGAAGCGCCAGCACTTCTTTCGCCGCACGCTCCGCTTCGGGGAAACTTCCTTCGCGATACCCGAGCGACTCCAGCGCCTTCTGACGGTGCAGCGGCACGGGGTAATAAATCTCGCTTCCGATCTGTTTCGAATTGAGAAAAGCCCGCAGCTCGTCCCGGCGTGGCGTGCGAATCACGTACTGATGCCAGATGTGCCGGTTTCCCGCCAATTCCTTTGGCAGCACCACACCTTTCTCAGGATAGACGCCGGCTTCCGCCAGCCCCGCCTTCGTGAACAGCTGGTGATAGAGGGCGGCGACACCGCGCCTTCGCTCGTTTCGCGAACTTACATACCGCAGGTTCACGCTTAAGACCGCTCCCTGGAAGCCGTCCATACGCGCATTCCAGCCGACTTCGTCGTGGTGGTAGCGCTGCCGCATTCCATGTTGCCGCAGCATCCGCACCCGCTCGGCTAGCGCAGGATCGTTGGTCGTCACCAGCCCCGCGTCGCCAGCGGCGCTCAGGTTCTTCGTGGGATAAAAGCTGAATGCGGCGATATCCCCCAAACCGCCCGCCGCAACGCCATTGCACTCCGCCCCCCAGGCCTGTGCTGCGTCTTCCACGAGCTTGACTCCGAAGCGCTCACGGAGACCGGCGAACTCCGGCCAGGCTACACACTGTCCGTAGAGGTGTACAGGCATAATTGCTTTGATCGGAACAGCTTGCGGCTTCTCCAGCAACGCATTCACGTTTGCGGCGCCGAGGTTGAAGGTCACCGGATCGATGTCTGCCAGTACCGCTGTCGCACCAGCCCGCAGGATCGAGCTCACCGAGGCAAAAAAGCTGAAGGGCGTGGTCACGACTGCGTCCCCAGGTCCTATTCCAGCGGCCGCGAGAGCCAGCCAGAGCGCGTCCGTGCCGGATGCGCAGCCCACAGCTTCTGTCACGCGGAGATGCTCAGCCGCTGCACGTTCGAAACTTGCAACAGGCTGTCCGAGGATGAACTGGCGCGTGTCGACAACGTCAGCTAACGCGGCAAGAATCTCTTCGCGAATCGGTTCATACTGACGGGCAAGATCGAGCATGGGGACCGGGAGTGTCATGTCCTCTGGTAGTTCAGCGGCAGCCAACGTATCGGGAGGTATTACTTGATGATCCACACTTCTATGGTAACAACGGGCGCGGAGACAGCGCTTACTCTCGCATAAAGAGCACTTTGTAACATACGCCATTGTTGAAAAGAAGCCCCAGCCCCTATAGTGAGAGGGGTATATTGCGGAAGCTGAACGGTGTTGCGAATTGCACACCCATCGGGGACCGGTTTAGCAGCAAAGCGGGATGACGCCATAGGCAGGGAGGACGAGTTAGGCTTCGAGCGCACAGGACGGCACTTTTGGACCGGACTGGATTTCCACGCTTAGGAGCAATTTCTGCCGGACGGCATTCGGATCGAATGAACACAATTTCAGAACAAGAGAGCAGGAGATCGGCACATGGATAACAAGCCGGCACAAAACATTCAGGACACATTCCTGAACACAGTTCGCAAGGACAAGACCCCCATCACGATCTATCTGGTCAGCGGCGTCAAGCTCACCGGGAAGATTCGCTCGTTCGACAAATATTCAGTGCTGCTGGAAAACAATAGCCAGGAGCAGTTGATCTTCAAGCACGCCATTTCTACCGTGGTCAGCAATCGCAGTGTGATCCACTCGCCCGAGTATCGGCCGGCCGGAACTGGACCGAGTGCTCCTGGTGGTTCGGGCGGACCGATAACACCAGCCTCTGGAGCGGGCGCACCGGGTGCTCCAGGCAGTTCTCAGGCAAGCCATTCGTAAGCAGCGGAATCAAAACGACACGCAGGCGATGAGGGACGAAACCACGACGGGTTTCGGCCCTCCCGCCGTTTCTGCGTCTCAAAAACATACGGACCGTCAGCGCGCAGTACTGGTCGGGGTCGATATCTCAAGCCGGACCGCCATGCGCAGGCCGGGAGCCGAGGGTGCGAGAGCTGCCGCGCTTGCATCTTCTTCGCAATCCGAGGATCGAGACGCGGAGGACTTGGTCTCTGATCCACTTCTTCTTCCGCCGCCCGGTAGTTACGGTCTCTCAACCTCTCTGAGCGCGGATGCCTCGCTGGTTGAGTTCCGCGAACTGGTCGAGAGCGCAGGCGGTGCGGTTGTCGCACAAGTCCTGCAGCGGCGCAGCCGGGCTGATGCTGCAACACTGATCGGCGCCGGCAAAGTGGAAGAAATTGCCGGTATCGCTCTGGCGAATCATGCCGATCTGATCATCTTCGATCACGACCTGACTCCGACCCAACTGCGGAATCTGGAAGCTCAACTGCCGTGTCTGGTTCTGGACCGTACGCAGTTGATTCTGGACATCTTTGCTCGCCACGCTCGTACTCGCGAAGGCCAATTGCAAGTCGAGCTGGCGCAGCTGGAATACATGCTGCCGCGCCTCACCGGACGAGGGAAAGCCATGTCGCAGCTGGGCGGCGGCATCGGAACTCGAGGACCTGGTGAAACCAAGCTCGAAACGGACCGCCGCCGCATTCAGCGCCGATTGGATCATCTGAAGGGCGAGCTCGATTCTGTCCGCAAGGTACGGCGTCAGCAGCGGCAACGGCGCGAGGCTGTCCCAGTGCCTACGGTTGCGCTGGTGGGCTACACGAATGCGGGCAAAAGTACTCTTTTCAATAAGTTGACTGGAGCAGGAGTGCTCGAGTCTTCGCGGATGTTCGCCACACTCGATCCCAAGTTGCGCGCGCTGGAGCTGCCCAGCCGCCGCCGGATTCTGCTTTCGGACACGGTGGGATTTATCCGTAATCTGCCGCATACGCTGGTGACCAGCTTCCGCGCGACCTTGGAAGAGGTGCAGCGCGCCGAGGTTCTGCTGCATATTCGGGACGCTTCTTCAGGCTATGGAGATGAGCAGAAGTCGCAGGTAGAAAAGGTTTTAGGGGAACTGGAAGTGCTCGATAAGCCGCGGATCGAGGTGCTGAACAAGATCGATCTGCTTACTCCGGAAGAGCGCGCCGGGCTGAGTCAACGCGGGATTGTGACCGTTTCCGGCTACACGGGCGAGGGAATCGACGGGCTGCTGAAGGCGATTGATGAAGCGCTGACTGCTGACCCGCTGGTCGATGCCGATCTGACTGTTCCGCAGTCGGAAGGCGCGATTCTGGCGGCGATTGAGGCTGGAATGGTGATTCATAGCCGGGCTTTCGAGGGTGAGGTGGTTCATCTCTCGGTGCGCGGGCCTGCTTCGCTGGTGGGAAGAATTCAACAAAGTCTCGCGAATGCTGGCTAGGCATCGCGAATGCTGGCTAGCGAAGTTGGATCACGTTCGCGGCGGCCGTTGGACAATGTGCAATGTCTGTCGCACGATGCGCAATCCGCGTCGTACGTTGCGCAATTCGCGTCACGCCACGGCGCAATCGGCGCACGCTACTTTGCAATCTCGGTCGGGAAATCGGGCTTTTTCAGGTTAGTCGATCACATAGGTACAGACCTTCCAGGAGGCGAGCGCCTGGTTGGGAGAAAAGTTCAACTTTCTGGGGGGCAATAAGGTGGGCTGCAGCCGATGGGAGTGGAGATACTTCCCAGGGTCTGCAGCCCGCTGGACCCTGAACCGGGTCGAGGTGATATCTTAAGGTTAGTCCTGTTTCAGTCGTTTGCAACATATTTCTTTCTCAATTTTTACTAAGGAATGCGTCTTGATTTTGGGCCCTACCGCTTTCTGAAACGCAACCCCGCATAACATCTCTGCATACGTTGACATAGGGTTTTGCCCCTGTTACAAAAGAGTGTTCCCCCGCGCAATCGCGCGCATCACCCCCGGATTGCACTGCATACATCATGGAAGAAATCTTCAATCAAGTCGGCGAACTTCTGCTCGGATCCATCCCGACGCTTATCCTGTTCATAATTCTGGTAGTTGCCTACCAAGTTCTGATCCAGGGACCGCTGTCGAAAACGCTGGCGGAGCGCCGCGCCCGCACCAGCGGAGCTGTGGAAGAAGCCAACAAGGCGATCGCTGCGGCGGAAGCCAAGACGAACGAATACGCCGACAAGCTGCGCCATGCTCGCGCCGAGGTCTTCAAGGTGCGCGAGCAGCGTCTGCAGCAGTGGGCGCAGCAGCGCGACGCTGCTCTCGATGAGGCTCGCAAGACTGCAGGGCAGCGCGTTTCCGAGGCGAAGGTTGCCTTGTTGAACGAAGCCGATGCAGCGCGCAAGACTCTGATGGCCTCTGCTGATCAGCTGGCCGAACAGGTGGTACGTGCAGTGATGCCGGCGACTGCCGGGGGTTCCCGTTGATTCTCTTGAATTCCATGTCACGACGTAAGCTCCTACCGACTCTCTCTCTGGCTCTTCTTTTGGCTTGTGTGGCAGCTCCGGCGATCTCGATTGCCCAGGAAGCAGCGCCTGCCCCAACCTCAGAGACCGCTCCTGCTGCCGGTGACAAGGCAGCCCAGCGTGAGGCTGCGGAGAAGGCTGAAAGGGCAGAGAACGACACCTACCGCAAGGACGGAGCGATTGTCCGCTGGACGGTCGACACGTTCCACATGGAGCCTGAGGCTGCTGCTCGCCTGTACGAGTACATCAACTTCGCCATCATTGTTCTGGCGGTTGGCATTCCGCTGTTCAAGATCATTCCCGGTGTGTTGCGCAAGCGGTCTTCGCGCCTGAGCGCTGAGCTGGAAGTGGCGCAGGCCAAGACGATGGACGCGAATGAGCGGCTGAGTGCGGTCGAGGCCAAACTGGCGGGGCTGGACAGCGAGATCGCTGCGATTCGCAAGCAGGTCGACGAGGACATGAAGTCCGACGAGGCTCGTGCGAAGGCCCAGATTCAGGAAGAGACGGCGCGTATTGTTGCATCTGCTGAGCAGGAAATTATCACTGCCGGAACTCTGGTACAGCGCGGCCTGAAGCAGTTTGCTGCTGATCTTGCGATCGATCGCGCCATGAGCCAGCTCACTCTGGACGCTGATACGGATCGTGCGTTGATTGCCGAGTTCGCCAGCGACGTTACCGGCAAGCATGGTCATGGCAAAGGGGGTAAAGCCTAATGTCTATCTTCGCCTCCCGCTACGCAAAAGCTCTTGCCGATGTCGTTGCAGAAGTTCACCTGGAAGTAGCGAGCGTTCAGAAGCAGCTGGATGATTTTCTGGCGACCTGGGATGACAGCAGCCAGCTTCGCGAACTCTACGAAGATCCCTCTGTGCCGGTGGTGCAGAAGATTGCAGTGCTGGACAAGATGAAAGGGCATCTTCACCTTGCTCCGCAGATTCGCAACTTCATCGCAGTGCTGATCGAGCATGGCCGCATTGGCGCGGTGCATGAAATCGTGGCCGAGTATCACAAGGAATTGCAGACGCGTCTCGGCATTCACCACGCCGAAATCACGACGGCTCGCAAGCTGACCGCTGAGGATAAGGCTGCGCTGCTCGAGAATGTCACCAAGCTGGCGAAGGGTCAGGTTGAGGCGACATTCAAGCTGGATGAATCGATCCTGGGCGGCGTGGTTGTGCGCATCGGCTCGACGGTGTATGACGGTTCGGTGCTTGGACGGGTCGAGCGGTTGAAGGAAGAACTGACGCGGTAGGACGCTGTTTAGCAATTCGTTCAAGCTCCTCCGGAAACACAAGTTAAGCATTACGAAGTTAAGTTTGGAACAACGGAAAGAACAGGAAGAGCAGGCATGGCTCAGATCAAAGCAGACGAGATTTCACAGATCCTCCGCGAGCAGATCGCGAACTACGACTCGAAGGTCCGGGTCGATGAGGTAGGCACGATCATTTCGCTTGGCGACGGTATCGCCCGCATCCACGGTCTGGACAAGGCGATGGCCGGCGAGTTGCTTGCGTTCCCGCATGGCATTGCCGGATTGGCCATGAGCCTTGAAGAGGACCAGGTTGGCGCGGTGTTGCTGGGTGATTACACCGAGCTCTCCGAAGGCAACGAGGTTAAGCGTACGGGCAAGATTCTCAGCGTGCCTGTGGGCGAAGCTATGATTGGCCGCGTTGTGAATGCACTCGGCGCGCCGATCGACGGCAAAGGGCCTATCGCCACGACGCAGACTCTGCCTGTGGAGCGCCTTGCTCCTGGCATCATCGATCGCCAGCCGGTCCGTGAGCCGATGGCGACGGGTATCAAGGCTATCGACTCGATGATTCCTGTTGGCCGTGGCCAGCGCGAACTGATCATCGGCGATCGTCAGACGGGTAAGACCGCAGTCGCGCTCGACACGATCATCAACAACGCGAAGAACAACCTGATCTGCATCTATTGCGCGATCGGCCAGAAGCGTTCTTCGATTGCCCAGGTTGTGCAGACTCTCACCGAAGCCGGCGCGATGGGACACACCATCATCGTTGCCGCCTCGGCTTCTGAGCCTGCTCCGCTGCTTTACCTTGCGCCTTATACCGCGACCGCGCTCGGCGAATTCTTCCGTGACTCGGGCCGCCACGCTCTGGTGATCTACGACGATCTCTCCAAGCACGCAATGGCGTACCGCGAAATTTCTCTGCTGCTGCGCCGTCCGCCAGGCCGCGAAGCGTATCCCGGCGACGTATTCTATCTGCACTCACGTTTGCTGGAGCGTTCGGCGAAGGTCAGCGAGAAGAATGGCGGCGGATCACTGACTGCTCTGCCGATCGTTGAGACCCAGGCTGGCGACGTCTCGGCTTATATTCCGACCAACGTGATTTCGATCACCGACGGTCAGATCTTCCTCGAAACCGATCTGTTCAACTCGGGTATTCGCCCGGCGGTCAACGTCGGCCTGTCGGTCAGCCGCGTCGGCTTCTCGGCTGCCATCAAGGCGACCAAGCAGGTTGGTTCGACGCTGAAGCTCGATCTTGCGCAGTACCGCGAACTGGCGGCGTTTGCGCAGTTCGGTTCGGATCTCGATCCGGCGACGCAGAAGCAGTTGAGCCGTGGTCAGCGCCTCACGGAACTGCTGAAGCAGCCGCAGTTCCAGCCGCTTACCTGGCAGCAGCAGGTTGTGATGCTCTATGCCGGCACACAGGGCTTCCTGGATCAGTTCCAGGTGTCCGAGATTCGCGGATTTGAAGATGGTTTGTATCCGTATCTCGAGTCCGCTCAGAGTGCGCTGATGGACGATCTGACCAAGAAGAAGCAGCTGGATGACGACATCAAGAAGCGGCTTGGCGATGCGCTCAAGGAATACTCGGAAAACTACAAGGCGACGCTGTCGGATAAGAAGTAAGAACAGAGAACAGGATATAGAGAACAGAGATCAGTAGAGACTTTCCGTACTGTTCTCCGTTCTCTGACCACTAGGAAGAAAATGGCGAGTGTACTCGATCTAAGACGACGCATCCGCAGCGTGAAGAGCACGCGGCAGATCACCAAGGCCATGAAGATGGTTTCGGCTGCCCGTCTGCGTCGCGCGCAGGCCCGCGCCATGGCGGCCCGGCCTTATGCGCAGATGATCACAAGCGTGCTGGTATCGTTGATCAAGCGCATCGAGATCATCGATCCCGAGACGGGCAACCTGCGGCATCCGCTGTTTGCGGTGCGTCCGGAGAAGCGCGTTCTGCTGATCGTTGTCAGCGGCGACCGCGGCTTTGCAGGTGCTTTCAACAGCAACATTCTCAAGGCAGGTTTTCAATTCATTGGCGGCGCGGGCGACAAGGAAATTGATGTTGAATCCGTTGGCCGCAAGGCTACCGAAGCTTTCCGGCGGCGCTATCCGGCTGCTGTCTATAGCGAGCGGAAGTCGGAAAATCCGGCGGACATCTCCATCGACAGCCCGGCGCTAGTCGAAAAGATTCGCGAACGCAAGGCTGGCATAGAAGTTGTCGGAGACCATCTTGGTCTGCTCGAGAAGCTTTCGGTTGAGAGTGTCTTCGAGATCGCCAAGGATGTGATTGGCCGCTACGTTCATGAAGAGATCGATGCCTGTTATATCGTCTACAACGAGTTCAAATCGGTCATCCAGCAGCGCGTTGTGGTTGAGCGTTTGTTGCCGCTGATCGAAATCGGCAAGCATGATGTTGCTGCGTCGATTGAGCCGACCAAAGAAGAGCGTGAGGAAGCGGCGCAGGCTGCGGCATCTTCTGGAATCTCGCTCAGTGAAGCGGATACGAAGGAGTCCGACGAGGAGTCCAGCAAGTTTGGCACATCTGAAGTCGACTACATTTACGATGAGTCGCCCGAGGAGCTCTTCGACGGGTTGCTTCCGCAGTATGTCTCGGCGATGCTCTTTCATGCGATGGCGGAGTCGGTAGCTGCCGAGCATGCGGCTCGTATGACGGCGATGGATTCAGCGACGAACAATGCTTCCGAGATGATCGACAGCTACACGCTGCAGATGAACCGTCTGCGCCAGGCTGCGATTACCAAGGAAATCATTGAAATCGTCAGCGGTGCGGCGGCGGTTTGAGAACAGGGAACAGGCAGTAGGGAACAGGGAATAGAAATTGTTCCTGTTCGTTTCGGATGAATGGCAAGCTTGGACTTTTGAAAAGGCAGATATGGCAAAGAATATTGGCAAAGTAATCCAGATTTCCGGTCCCGCGGTGGACGTGCAGTTTGAAGAAGTTTCGATGCCGCCGATCTACCAGGCGCTGCGCGTGACCAGCGAGGGCTTCACTGTTCCCGAGCCGATCAACGTGATCCTGGAGGTGCAGCAGCATCTTGGCGAAGGCCGTGTGCGCACCGTTGCTATGACGGCGACGGACGGTATGGTGCGCGGCATGAATGCCGAGGATCTCGGTACGCAGATCACTGCTCCAGTGGGTCGCGAGACGCTGGGCCGCGTGCTCAACGTGATTGGCGAGCCAGTGGATGAGCTTGGCCCGATCGGCGAGAAGAAGCGCATGCCGATTCATCGCTCGGCTCCGGCGTTCGACGAGCAGTCGACGCGCGAAGAGATGTTCGAGACCGGCATCAAGGTTATCGATCTGATTCAGCCATTCTTGAAGGGCGGTAAGATCGGCCTCTTCGGTGGCGCCGGCGTAGGCAAGACCGTCGTCATCATGGAGCTGATCAACAACGTTGCGAAGAACCATGGTGGTTTCTCGGTGTTCGCCGGCGTTGGAGAGCGTACCCGTGAGGGCAACGATCTCTGGCTGGAAATGTCGGAGTCGGGTGTCATTACTCCGGGCGATCCATCGAAGTCGAAGGCCGCGTTGATCTACGGCCAGATGACCGAGCCCCCAGGAGCTCGTCTGCGCGTGGCGCTCACCGCTCTTACGGTCGCTGAGCACTTCCGCGACGAAGAGGGCGCGGACACGCTACTGTTCATCGACAACATCTTCCGCTTTACGCAAGCCGGTTCTGAGGTTTCGACGCTGCTTGGCCGTATGCCTTCCGCCGTCGGATACCAGCCGAACCTTGCTACGGAAATGGGAGAGCTGCAGGAGCGCATTACGTCGACCAAGAAGGGTTCCGTCACCTCGGTGCAGGCTGTTTACGTGCCCGCTGACGATTTGACCGATCCCGCGCCGGCAACGACCTTTGCTCACCTTGACGCGACGACCGTGCTTAGCCGTCCGCTGTCGGAGCTTGGTATTTATCCTGCGGTCGACCCGCTGGCTTCGAGCTCGCGTATCCTTTCTGCCCGCATCGTTGGGCAGGAGCATTACGATGTGGCACAGGGTGTGAAGCGCATTCTGCAGCGGTACAAGGATCTTCAGGACATCATCGCGATTCTCGGTATTGACGAGTTGAGCGATGAGGACAAGATCACCGTGGCTCGCGCTCGTAAGGTGCAGAAGTTCCTCTCGCAGCCGTTCCATGTTGCCGAGCAGTTCACTGGCATCGCGGGCCGCTACTGCAAGATTGCCGACACGGTGCGCTCCTTCAAGGAGATCATCGAAGGCAAGCATGACGATGTGCCGGAGCAGGCCTTCTACATGAAGGGCACGATCGAAGAAGTGCTTGAAACCGCCGAGAAGATGAAGGCGACAGCGTAGCGAGTGGCTAGTGGTTAGTGGTTAGTGGTTAATGGTTACTACCCGCTCAATCCACTAATCGCTAACCACTAACCACTAAGAAGGACTTATGGCAGACGCAACAGGAAAAATCCGGCTTCGGCTTGTTACTCCCGAGCGCATCCTTGTCGAGGATTCGGTGGATGCGGTGGAGTTGCCGGCGACGACTGGTTATATGGAAGTGCTGTATGGCCACGCGCCGCTGCTGGCTGAGCTTGGCGCGGGCGATGTGACTTTGCATGGCGCTTCGGCTGGTTCGGCGGAGCGGTATAACGTGAGCTGGGGCTTTGTGGAAGTGCTGCCGGATCGCGTGACGATCCTGGCCAATGATGCCATTGAGCCTTCCAAGATCGATGTGCCGCGTGCCCAGGAGCAGTTGAAGCACGGGCAGGATCTCTGGAACAACGCAGGTGATCGCGAGGATGCTTACACCGAGGCGAACGACGTCATTCACGAAGCGGAAGCCAAGCTGGCAAGCGCGGGCGACAAGCACTAAAACGCTCGATCAATTTGAGCAAGAAAAGAGGAAGGGCGAGATCATCTCGCCCTTCCTCTTTCTATTGCTCATACGATGGGGTTCTACGCTGACAAGTAACCTGTCTTCTTCCAGGCTGCGATGCGGGACATGTGGTATTGCAGGTAGAAGATGGAGAAGAAGAAGGTCATCACGCCGCTTAGCTGCAGTTGGATAGGCTCGCGGGTGTTGTAGTACTCGAGCATGGATGCACGGATGCTGTAGTTACCAGCGATGAAGAATGCTGTGCTCACCACGCCAACCAGGAAAACTACTCCGCCCAAGCCAGTGGTTGCGTCGTCCACGCGACCGTTGTTATTGAGGATCGTCATGATCATGCCGATGTACAGCACGAAGTTGAGGATCGAGCCGACGAGCCACAACACGTAGAAAATCACGGCCTTGCTGGAGGCATCAATCTTCTTGGCGTAGTTGGCCTGAATGAGCGCCCATACCAAGGCAAAGATTCCGGAGGTAAATGCGGTGAAAAGAAAGACCAGTGCCCAGTGGAGATCCGGTGGAACGATCTGCTGAATGACCTGAGGTATGCCGGCGGGGATTCCAGGCTGGCCGTAGACAGGCGCGCCGTAGGGTGGAGTGTTGTAGGCGGGGCCGCTGGTGTACTGAGGCTGTACGGGCTGAACGGGAATGACCGGAACGGCGGGTGGGAAGAATTGACCGAGAGGCACCCAGGACTGGCCTGATTCTTCGCGTGCCATATCCGCGATGTCCAGGGAGCCGGCGGCAAGATATTGGCGAACGGTGTCGGCGGAATAGGGGCCGTACTGCTGGCCATCGCGGGCTACGTAGTACATCATCGTTATCCCTCCACGGGAATCGGCTGTTCTGTCTATCGGGAAAGGGTTGTGATTCGAATTCCGATAGTAAAAGTGCGGATTCCCGCGCGTCAAGCACCGAATCTTCACTGCCTGCGCGCTGCTCACGCCTGCCCTGCCAGTAACCAGAGATGTAACGGGGTAACCACGGAATAATGCACAAAGTTGAGCGACAGGCACCGTGTCGTGCTCCTACAATTCAAGAGTCATGGCTTCCTCGAAGACATCCCGCGTATTTGAAGTAGCGTGTCCGGACTGCTCGGCAATGCTTCGTATCGACGCCGAGACCGGCGCGCTGATCAGCCATACCACCGCGCCGCGCAAGCGGACCTTTGAGGATCTGGCCACGGCAGCCAAGGCCATGCGCGAGCAGGACGAGCGCAAGGAATCCATCTTCCGGCAGTCGATGGAAGCGGAGAAGAACAAGGGCGATCTGCTGGAAAAGAAGTTTGCCGAGGCGCTGCGTAAGGCGAAAGACGCCCCCGAGGGCCGGCCACTTCGCGAGTTTGACCTCGAATAGCACAGCCTTACTACGGGTTCAGCAACCCAGAGATTTGTACCAAGGAGAGCACCATGGTCGCAGTTCCCATTTCCCGCCCCACACCTTTCAATGAAACCCCAGTAGCACTCCCGGCACCGATTGCCGATGCCAACTCGCAGGATCTTACCAAGTGGGTTGCGGCAGGGGCGGTGGTGGCGGGAGGCGCGCTGATGGTCACGGGACATCGCAAGGCTGGCCTGGCGGTAGCTGCAGCGGGGACGGCGCTGGCGCTTCTTGAGGAGCAGGAACTGGTTGCCGAATGGTGGAAGAGTCTGCCGACCTATCTGAGCCAGGCGCAGGACTTTCTCGAAAAGGTCGAGCATTACCTCGCCGAAGCCAGCGTGCAGGGGCAACGCATCCAGAGCATCCTGCGCCGCTAGACGTCGACGTTGCGGTCATCTTCCGGTCGGGTTTCGGACAATTCCTTGCTTGCTGTAGGTTTCCGTTCGTGGGAAACTTAGGGTACGCATTTGAATCCTGGACATAGCACAAATTGGGACTAACTCGAAGTGTGTCCCAGGTGCGATGGTGATGGAATCAATGCTGCAAGTGGAGACAGGCAATGGCTGAACTTCCCGGAACAACTGCCGCGAAACCGGCGGGAAGTTCGCGTATTACGGCACTCGACTCCCTGCGCGGCCTGGCCGCGCTGATTGTCGTTTTCCACCACATCGACAATACGCTCGACCTCGACGGCAGCAACAAGACGCTGGGGCCTATCTTTCACCATTCGCCGCTGCGCCTGCTGATCGATGGCCGCTGCGCGGTCATGCTGTTTTTTGTTCTCAGCGGCTTTGCGCTGAGCATCTCCATCGGCAAGAACTTCAATTATTGGAATTACTTAATTAAGCGCATCTGCCGCTTGATGATCCCCTGCGTCGCTGGAGTTCTGCTCGCAGCGGCCGCCTACCTTATCATTCTGCCCAAGCCTATTCCGGAGTTGGGAGACTGGTTTAATCATGTTTTATGGAACGAGCCTGTCAGCTTCGGGTTGGTAGTTCGACATATTTTGATGACTGGTGTTCAGGCGGATACATCGCTGGTGAACGTGCTGTGGAGCCTGGTCATCGAGTTGCGCATCTCGCTGATCTTTCCGGTACTCTACTTCCTCGTCAAAGGCAGGACTAAATCGGCGTTTGTAGCTGCCATCGCGATGCAGTTTCTATTCCGCTATCTCACCAAGCAGAGCGGTAACTTCGTGCCTTTCTTCAATAAGACCTGGACAGAGGCTTTTGAGAACATTGGCTATTACATTCCGTTCTTTATCGCAGGCATTGTGGCGCGCGAAAACATCGATGGAATCAAGCGAATTGTCGCACGCCTGCACAAAGTTGTCGTTTTCCTGATCCTGCTGGGTGCGCTGAAGCTCGAAGAGTCAGGCGAAGATATGCAGATCGGGCTTGGCGCATTCCTGATTATCTGTATCTGCGTCAGTGCGCCTTATATCAGCAATGCGTTGTCGGTCCGTCCGATTGAATGGCTGGGCAGGGTTTCTTACAGCCTATATCTGATGCATTTAACGGTGCTTGCCACGTTCTTCCATCTGTTCTACGGGAAGATCAATAATCTGCAGATCAGCATCCTGGTGGTCTTTGGTTCGCTGGTGCTGGCGCACATCATGTACCGGCTGGTGGAAGAGCCTTCGATTGAACTGGGGCGCTGGCTTACGCGCAAAAAGCCTGTTCCGGTCGCGGTGACCACGCAGAGCGTCAGCTAAAGGCCAAGCTGTTTGCGGCCCGCTTCGCTGATGCGATGCGGGGTCCATTTCGGCTCCCAGACAAGTTCGACATCGACTTTGCTGATCTGGGGGATGCTGGCGAGGCGGTTGTGCACCTGTTCAAAGATCAGACCGCTGGCCGGGCACTGCGGGGTGGTCAGGGTCATGATCACCTTCACGCGCTGACGGGGCAGGGCAGGGGTGGAGTTCGGGTCCGGCTCGGTCGCAATATCGTAGACCAGCCCGAGGTCGACCAGATTCAGTTTGACTTCGGGGTCAAAACAGTCTTTGAGGGCGGTGCGGATGTCTTCGCTGGATAAGGACGGCAATTGCTGGGGCCAGGGCATTGCCATGGCTAGCTCTTCCGCTCGACCAGGAATCGGGCGACAGCCTTGAGTCCCTCGGCGTTTGCGCCGAACGGCTCCAGGGCCGCGAAGGCTTCGGAGATCAACCGCTCGGCGTCTTCGAGGCTCTTTTCCAGTCCAAATACTGCGGGCCACGTGGCCTTGTCACTGGCGAGATCCTTGCCGGCCGTCTTGCCAAGCTGGGCTGAGTCCTGCGTTACATCCAGCACGTCATCGACAATCTGGAAGGCGAGGCCGGCCTTGCGTCCGAAGGTATCGAGTCGCGCGATCTCTTCTGCATTGGCCCCGGCAAAAATGCCGCCCGCGACTACACTCACACGGATCAGTGCGCCGGTCTTGGCACGGTGGATCGCATCGACGAGTGCCGGGGTTGCCTTCTGATGTTCGCCTTCAAGGTCGAGCACCTGGCCGCCGATCATGCCGTCGACTGTGCCGGTTGCCTGCGCAACGAGCCGGATCATTTCGACCGTAGCGGCTGCCGGGCAGGACGGGTATTGTGTAAGCCCGGCCAGCACTTCGTATGCCTGCGTCTGGAGGGCGTCGCCGGCGAGAATCGCAATCGCTTCGCCGAAGACCACGTGGCAGGTTGGCTTGCCGCGGCGCAGGTCGTCGTTATCGAGTGCCGGCAGGTCGTCGTGGATGAGCGAATAGGTGTGGATCATTTCCAGCGCCGCGCCCAGGTCGCCGATTCCTTCGGGAGCTACGCCGGCTACGGCGATTGCCGCCTGAATCGCCAGCACGGGCCGCAGCCGCTTGCCGCCGGCAAAGACGGAATGGCGCATGGCTCCGTGGATGGAAGCCGGGACTGTATCGGCGGACGGAATCAGCCGCTCCAGGGAGGCATCGGTCAGGTCGGCGCCCTCACCGATCAGAAATTTCACATCGAACTTTGCATCTACAGGCATCTTCACGATGATAAACGAACTGCGTACTGCCGCGCAGCGAGGCGGCGCTCCACGAGCCAAACCAGGATCAGCAGCAGCGCGGCGATTCCGCTGATGGCGCGCCCCCATGCGATGTCCGGTGTTGTCGTCCAGCGGACATCGATGGTCTGCGGCCCGGCGGTCACGGGGATCGCCATCAGGCCATCTTCGCGCAGAGGCATGGGTCCGGCCGGTCTGCCGTTCACCGTGACTGCCCAGGCCGGGTAGCGACGCAGCCGGAGGATCAGGTAGCCGGCATGGTCGCTGTCGAGCATGAGCTGTTTGTGCTGGTCCTGCCAGAGTTGCGCGGAAAACGTGTCATCACACGAGCCCTGCTCGGCATACCAGACCGGAGCTGTGTCGGAGTCAATCTTGCCGAGCTCCTGCTGCGGATCTTCGACAAGGCATGCATCGGGTAGCCCTGAAGCCACCAAGGTGTTGTCTGTGCCAACAGGAGCGTACTCGTCGGTGCCCTCGACGCCGGTACCCGCCTGGAAGATGGCGAACTGTGTTCTGACTTCGTCCTCCTCATCGCAGTACTGAAAGAAGAACAGAGTGGCGATGACGACGAAGCTGGCGAGCACGGAGCCCCAGCCGAGGGTTGCCCATACCTTTGCACGTCGAGAAGTCAGCGGTGTGGCCGCGGCGGCAAAGACGGCATAGGGAACCGCGAGGACCATCAGCCAGCGCCAGGGGAATTGCAGGAATTCCAGCTTCGGCAGGTGGCTCCAGAGGGGCGCGGTCATAGAGAACTGCAGCAGGACGATTCCCGGTACCAGGAGCGCCAGCGGTAGCCAGGTTCGTCGAGCTGAGCCTGGAAGCTTTCCGCGCATTCGCGCCACGACGAAGCCCAGCGCTGCCAACAACGCCGTTAACGTGAGGATTAGCGACGCATAGAGCAATACGCGGTCGTGAAACTCGAGGTCGGGGCTGGCGTGGCGCGCAAAGAGCCAGCTGTCGCTGACCCGCATGCCGACATCGACCGCCTGCTGGATGGCGATCCAACGCTGCTCCCAAGCTGCAGGAACAAGGTAAAACGCCGGTAATCCCAGTCCAAGCGCGGCGGCGATGAAGGCCCGGAACACAGGCCGCCAGGAACGGTCCAGAATCGCCGTAACCACTGCGAGAAACGCAAGCAGGTAGCTGGTCATGACTCCGGCAGGGGCATTGGTGAGCCAGCTCAGTGCGAGCACGATTGCCACCGAAGCTACCGGAGTGAAGACGATCCGCGAGGCTTTGCCCGATTTCGTCAACCGCACCGCGGGGCTGCGGCCGGCGCGAAGCCAGAACAAGATCAGCAGAGGAACCCATACCGCGGCTGCGAGCTCCGCAAAGGCTGTTCGCTCATAGGCGGTGAAGAACGCATATGGCGCTGTTGTCGCAAGAATCCCTGCGAGTGTCGCGTTTGGTCCGGGAAGGAATTCTTTTGCCAACGCTCGTGTTGCCAGGCCTGCTGCGGTGAGGCAGAGCAGCGTCAGAGCGATGGGAACGTAGTCCCACACCATCAGGTAGCTGAGTGCCGCGCCGAGGAACCAGGTCAGCGGCGGATAGAAGATGAAGCGAGCCTCGCCGGCGGCCCAGTTCGGGCTCTCTGTCCAGCGCGGGTAGAGTACGCCCTCGCTCCATGCGCGACGAGCTTCCATCCAGGAAACAAGATGAAAATCGAAGTCATGTCCGCAGGAGTCGCCGCGCAGGAAAAGCGGGCTGCAGGCAACGAGGGCAGCCAGCGGAATGAAGAGCACACCATCCGCCCACAGCGCCTTGCGCAGCAGCCATAAAGCCCAATTCCTCGCTGTACCCGGAAGGCTCACTTACGGCTCCAGCACCAGCGTGTGCTTTGTTTGCGCTGTCACCGCAGGCGCGGAAAAGGGCATGGCGAAGGTGGTGCCCCCGTACCAGACCGGCCACTGGTCACGGAACCAGTCGCTCATGGGGTCGCCGCTTTCACCCAGCACGATGTTTTCGGTGGAAGCGTCCGGCGCGCTCCAGTCCATGGTGAATCGCTGGCTGGGGCCAAAGGCGCGTCCTACCTGCTTGATCGTGGTGGTGTCGCCGCTCAACGGCTGTGCGCCCGTGCCCGACCATCCCTTGACCAGCGGGATCCGTTCGTAGAGAGGGTGTTCCAGGTCAACTACGTGCCAGGAGCCATACTTCCAGGTGGACAAATCGGACGGAGCTTTGCCGAGATCGAGGCCGCGCCGAACTGCCTCGGTCAACAGCGTGTCCCAGTCCTTGAATCCGCTGGGAAGCCAGGGGCTTGGAGCTCCGGCATCGGCGCCGCCGTGCATGATGATTTCTTCTTCGGCGAAGTTCGATTCGGACCAGTGATAGGTATCTGAATCGGAGCCGAGCTTTGGCTCCAGGACCAACGGCCAGAAGGCCTGGCGGGCGCGCAGAATGATGGAGGCGGCGGCGGATTCCGTGGTCATCTTGCCGTCCCAGCTTCGCAGCAGGTCGGCGGCCTGCTTGAGGCGGGCGTCCGCTCCCGGCGTGTGGTCGATGGCATAGGCAAAGCGGTGCGCGAGCTCCTGATCTACCTCGCTGTAAACGTCGGTTTCGACTGCCAGCATGTCTTCGCGGGTCAATTTTTCGCGGCCGCGCAGGTCTTTGTAGATGCGTTCCGCCCGGTATGGCTCGGCCCACTCCAGCGTGAGCGGGAACTTGGTGTCGTTCGGCGTCACGCGGGAATTTGCGGTGGCCAGCAGGCCGGAGGATGGGTCGACAGAGAACGGGAGTTGCTCGTAGGGGATATATCCCTGCCACTCGTGCTGCGTGTCCTGAATGGGTACCCCGGCGAGACCGCCCGGCCGCATCGGGACTTTACCAATGGCGTGGTAGGCGATGTGCCCGGCGTCGTCGGCGTAGACAACATTCAGGGTGGGAAAGCACCAGGCGCTGAGCGCGCTTGAAAAGTGTGCCCAGTCGGCGGCGGTGTTCATCTCGTAGATCGGAATCGATCCCAGGGCGGGATCGTAGAGCGTCCAGTGGAGGGCGATCGGCCGCTTTTCGTTCTTGAAGATGGGATTGAGCAGAGGACCGTGCGCCGTGAGCTGGACATCCAGCTTTACATCCTTGCTCCATCGCACCTTGATGGTTTCGGTGGAGTGCGCGAGCGGCAGCCATTCGCCCTGCGGGCCGGCGTAGTTGCCCTTGCCGTCCAGCTTTTCGACGTACAGATCCTGCACGTCGGAGTAGAGCGCGGTGTATCCCCAGGCAACGTGATCGTTGTGTCCGGCGGTGATCAGCGGAGTGCCAGGCAGGGATACGCCCTCAACGTGGAGACCGGGAGCGGTCAGCGAGGCCATGTACCAGATGTTCGGCACTGTGAGTCCGAGGTGCATGTCATTGGATAGCAGCGGCTTTCCGCTGGCGGTGTGCTTGCCGGAGATGACCCACTCGTTTGATCCCGGTGCGCAGCCATCGCAGTCCGGTAATCCCAGTGCCTTCCGCAGAGCTCGCAGATCGGCGGCGGACTCATGAGGCTGTAAGGCCGCCTGGTCTGCTTCCTCGTCGTCGATGACCGGAGCCGGGTGGGGTTGCGTCATGTCTGCCACGGCCGCTGTTGGAGGCTGGTCCCGCCAGGAGCCGACGGGGTATAAGTCCGCTTCCAGCTTCGGATCGTGCAGCTTGGCCGCCACCCGCTCGCGCGCAAGCTTGGTATCGAAGTGGTCATCCAGGCTCTGCACCATGTTGGCGAGGATGAGTACCGAATCTGACCCCGTCCACGGTCGCGGCTTGTAGCGGAGAATGCGAAATTCGGCGGGGAGATGATCGGAGTTCTGCTCGATGTAGAGGTTGACGCCGCGCGCATACTTCTCATACCGCTGACGTTCTACTTCGGGCAGGCTGCGATACAGGCGTTCCGACACGTTGCGAAACTGGAAGACTCGCTGCGCCCGGTCGTGATCCACCAACTGTGGGCCAAGAATCTCCGCGAGTTCGCCGGCTGCATTTCGCCGGAGGATGTCCATCTGCCAGAGGCGATCCTGCGCCGTAACGTAGCCTTGCGCCAGCAGGATGTCGTCGAGGCTGCCTGCCTCAATGTACGGTACGCCGTGGCCGTCGCGGCGCACGGTGACTGGGCTGGAGAGACCGGAAAGCTTCAGCTTGCCGTCAATGACTGGCAGCGATGCTGTCATGGCGTGGCGCAGCCATAACAGCCCGCTTCCAGCGGTGAGCAACAGCAGTAGGACGATTCCCGCGAGTGACCACAGGGTGATGCGAAGCCAACGGCGTGGTTTACTCAACGGAAGATTCTCCCTCATTGCGATGCAGCGACGAAATCGGCTTGCTTAGGATAGCTGGGCCTGCTCCAGCGGGGAAGCAGAATCGGAGGCTGGTTTGCGGCCGTATACGAGGACGAGTACGAGCAAAGTCATCAGCACCGTGGGCAGAATCAGCACGCTGCCTTCTGGTCCGGCGCTGCCGCCGCTCCAGAACTCGGCTCCAACCGGCGTGGTCGTCAGATAGTGGCCTTTGGGCTGAAATCCGCTGTCCGCGGTGCCATAAAAGAAGGTCTGGGCCCAGTCCCAGGCCGCGTGAAAGCCGATCGCCCACCACGCAGAGCCGGTGAGCCGCACGCTTACGCAGAAGACAAATCCGATGGCCGCGGCTGAGAAAATTCCGATCCAGGTTTCGCCCTTGTTGAAGGTGTGGATGTAGCCGAAGAAGGTCGAAGTCAGCCATGCCGCTTCCCAGAAGCTGGACGAGGGGGATTTTCGCAGATGCAGGAGGAGACATGGGATGACACCCAGGCCAGCCATCAGGTAGATGCCGCCGGCGCCGCTGCCGTGCGTGTTCAGGTAGGCGAAGAAGCTGAAACAGGCGACCGTGCCCAGCGCCCACCAGTAGTTCAGCCCGCGCGTCAGGGTATACAGCATGTAGCAGCGGGTGAGTCCCTCTTCGTAGAAACCGGTCAGAAGGAATGCGGCGCCCCAAATGGCACCGGCCTGCACGACCGCTGTTCCGGTCAGGGACACGCCGCCAAAATGAAGCCATCCGCCGTAATAGAGCGCGCCGGCGAGCGCGGATAACGCGACGAATCCGCCGACCATGCCGGTGACGAAATGCAGCAAACGGTACCGCCCCCGCAGGTTGTAGTCCAACACTTTCCGGCGTTCGATCAAGGCGCAAACGAAGGCGGCCGCCAGCAGCCCCAGGAATTCGAGCGTCTCGCTGACTGTCATCGAAGCCGCCGAAATCTCTCCGAGCTTGATATGCAGAACCTTGGTCGCCAGCGGGACGATGGCGATTCCGAAAACTCCCGTGAACAGGAGCGAGAGTACCAGGAGGAGGGATACGAGCCAACCCACGCGGACTCCGTGGGCGCCAAACACCAGCCACTTCAGAAAGCGTGTCTCCGCCGGCTCAAGACGCTCGGGAGGAGCAGGAATTGCCGGCGGTGTTAGAGGATTCTCATCCTGCGGGGTTGCGGGAAACTGCTCGGGCTCGATCATTGAACTTCCTTTATTCCGCCGTGCAAACAACACGTCTCGGCTCACCGCGCAGATTCCCAGGGTGGTCCATTAGGATCATGGCGTGCCTGACGCAGCTTGACACATTCACGCTGTACGTCGATGCTAAATGCTTCGGCTATTGCGACCGAAGGCGCAGTGGTATCGCCGCCGGAAACATCTATCACCAAGGGAGCAAGATACTTGCAGGTTCGCGTTTTCTATCACGATAAATGCTTTGACGGAGCCTGCTCTGCATCGCTGTTTACCCGCTTTCACCGGGAGTGTGTTCTTCCCAAAACCGGTGAGACCGCCAACTACGAGTATCACGGCCTTGTGCATCGCGCTGGAGCGCTCTTCAATGAGGCCGACTTCACCGGCGACCAAAACGCTATCGTCGATTTCAAGTATTCGGCGTCGCCGAAGATTACCTGGTGGTTTGACCATCATCAATCCGCCTTCCTGACGCCCGCGGACAGGGAAAACTATCTGGCTTGCCTGCAGGACGCCGATTGCGCAGGGCGCAAGTTCTTCGATCCGTCTTACACCTCCTGCACGGGGTACCTGGCGCACATCGGAGAGACCAAGTTCGGCTTTGACACTGCGCCTCTGAAGGACCTCATCCACTGGGCCAACATCGTCGATGGCGCTCTTTACGAAAGCCCCGAGTCGGCGGTCGAAATGGCCGCGCCGGCGATGAAGCTCACGCTGATCATTGAGGCCACTCAGGATCCGGAATTTATCCCGAAGCTGATCCCGCTGCTGACCGAGATGCCGCTCGCCGAGGTGCTGGAACAGCCCTTCGTTGCCAGCCTGCTGCCGCCACTGCTCGAACAGCATGAAAAAGCTGTGGCCCTTATCCGCGAACGGAGCGAGTATCGCGACGGCACGATTTTCTTCGATATTTCGGACCACCAGATGGAAGGGTTTAACAAGTTCATCCCCTACTACCTGCATCCTTCGGCGACGTACTCGATCGGGCTGTCGAAGTCGAGCTTCCGCACCAAGGTCGCTGTGGGGTCGAATCCGTGGACCAAGGCGAAGGGCGAAGATATGGTCAACCTGGCGCAGATCTGCGAGCGCTACGGCGGCGGTGGACATGCTCGCGTTGGGGCGATCAGCTTCTCTCCGGACCGCAGCGACGAAGCTCGCGAAGCAGCCAAGGTGATCGTGGCCGAGTTACGTGCGAAGAACCCGTTTCCCGGAAAATAGGCCTGTCCATGCGACTGCTTCTCGGCCTTCTCGGATCTGTTCTGTTACTGCCCACCCTGGCTCCGGGGCAGGAGCTATCGGGCTGGGCGATCGGGCCGTTTTCGCGGCCTGTCGATGCACCCGTCATTCAACCGAAGCCGGAGAGCATATTCAACGACCCGATCAGCGGCAAGCCGGTGCACTGGGAGGCGCTGCATACGTTCAATCCGGCGGCGGTCGTGCGGAACGGCAAGGTTGTGGTGCTGTATCGCGCCGAGGACGATTCGGGGTCGATGCAGATCGGCATGCATACCAGCCGGCTCGGGCTTGCCGAGTCGGAAGACGGGATTCACTTTACGCGCCGCCCCGAGCCAGTCTTCTTTCCGGCTGACGACGACCAGAAATCCCGGGAATGGCCCGGTGGCGTCGAAGACCCGCGCCTGATCGAGGCTCCCGACGGAACCTACGTTCTCACCTACACGCAGTGGAACCGCCAGACTTACACCATCGGCATCGCGACCTCTCCCGACCTGGTCCATTGGACGAAACACGGGCCGGCGCTTGGCTCGACCGGCCCGTATGCGAATCGGATGTACAAGTCGGGCAGCATCGTGACCGAGCAGAAGGACGGGCGGATCATTGCGGCCAGGATCCATGGCAAGTTCTGGATGTACTGGGGAGAGATCCAGGTACGCGTGGCCAGCTCTCCGGACCTGATTCACTGGACACCGGTTGAAGAGCGGCCGGGCAAGCCTGTGGTCGTGCTGGAGAACCGCCCTGGCTTGTTCGATAGTGGATTTCCTGAAGTCGGACCGCCGGCGATTGTGACGAAGAACGGGATCCTGCTTATCTATAACGGCAAGAACGCGAACGGCAAGAACGCGAACGGCAAGAACGCTGATGCAGGGAAGAGCCACGCTCCGGGATTAGGCCCGGGTGCGTATTCCGCGGGTGAGGCTCTCTTCGACGTGGATCATCCGACGCATCTGCTCAAGCGGCTTGACCGGCCAGTCCTGCATCCGGAAAAGGCGTTTGAACGCAGCGGCCAGTATGCCGCCGGGACTACCTTCGCCGAAGGGCTTGTGGTGTTCAAAGGCAAGTGGTTTCTCTACTACGGCACGGCTGACAGCTTTGTTGGTGTCGCTACTTCGTGGGCCGCAGTTGTGCGCAACGTGTCTTTCTAGACCTTTGTGTGAACGCTCGGCCACTCCGGGCGTCGATGTGCGAGGAACGCTCTTACACCTTCGCGGAAGTCTTCCGAAGACCGCTGGTGCGCGTTGGCTGCGATAGCGTCTTCGATCTCCTCGTCGATCTGGTCGCGCGAATGGCTGATGAGCAGCGATTTCACGGCGAGCATTGCCTCCGGACTGTTCATCAGGAGGCTTTGGGCCAGTGCGTGGGCCTCGGCCAGCAGTTCTTCGGGTTGCACAATGCGGGTAATCAGACCCATCCGGCAGGCTTCGTCGGGGCGCAGTATGCGGCCTGAAAGCAGCAGTTCACGGGTGCGCTTTTCGCCTACCTGCCGCAACAGGAAGGATGCGACGATGGCCGGGACGAATCCCACGCGAACCTCGGTGAAGCCGAAGCGCGCTTCGGGCACTGCGTAGGTAAAGTCGCAAAGCGTGGCCAGCCCCATACCGCCGGCGATGGCAGGGCCGTTTACGGCAGCAATGATGGGCTTGGGAAATTCGTAGAGGGTGCGCAGAACGCGCGCCATGTTTTCCGAATCGCGGCGATGTTCTTCCACCGTTCGCGCCGTCATTGTCTCAAGATGCTCCATGTCCAGTCCGGCGCAGAAGGCCGATCCGGCACCGGTCAGGATCACGACTCCGCAGTCGCAGCTGGCCGCGTCGCGAAGCACGTGCTCCAACTCGTCAATGAGTTCCGGACTCAGCGCATTGCGCTTCTCCGGACGGTTGAGCGTGATGGTCTGCACACCCTTCGAAGATGTGACGAGAATATGTTGGAATCGGCTCACGTGCGGCCCCCTTAGCGCCTTTGGTCAAGATCGGAGTCCATGACCGGCTCAGGAAACCATTTATACACCCATCACAATGGACTGGGATAGGACGTCCGTCACAGTCCAGCGAGCCCATACTGCATGGGCCAAACTACATGGTAATGAGCCAAAGCACAAACGCGCAGACCGCGTGAATCAACGTCACCTGCAGGATCGCGGAAAACAGCGATTTGGTGCGCATCTTCGTCAGCGTAAGCAGCAGGCCATCGATGGGCAGCTGCGCGTAAACGGCGATTGTCGGGAGCACGTCGGCGGTGTGGTTGCTGATGCCGAGAAGGTCCTTTTGTGTCGCGATGAGCGAGAAGGGAAACGTAAACCGCATCCCCCACACGCCAATCTGCTCCGCCATGCCGTGCCACTCTGCCGCGAATCCCGAGAGAAACAGACCCACTGCAATCGGCCAGAAGGACGCGAGGGTCAGACCTGTCTTCTCGCCTTTCGGGGCCTTCGCCTTGGCTTCAACCTTCTGCGGCTTAGGCTTGAGAGCGGCGGCTTCGTGAGCAAATTCTGAGACGCGGATTGCGCTGGCGGGTGTCGCCTGCTTCTTGGTACTCCGGAATTTCGCTTCGGGCATCGTACCGGCTGGCTGAGTCATGGACGCAGGTTACGTTACTTTTAGGATACCTGCAATACCACTTAGGTAATACGGGGTCACGCGGTTGCAATTTCATGCATGAGAGTGGCTCTCAAAGTCCCAATTCAGCCGACCGCCGCTGCATCGCTGCCAGGCAAAAGGCAATGTGGGCATCCAACTCCACGCCGAGTTCTTCCGCGCCTTGGATCACGTCCTGGCGGTTGACGCCGCGGGCAAAGGCCTTGTCCTTGAGCTTCTTCTTTACACTGGCCAGCTCCACATCCGCGATCGCCTTTGTGGGTTTCACCAGTGCGCAGGCGGTCAGAAAACCCGACAGCTCGTCACAGGCGAAGAGCGCCTTGTCCAGGTGGGTCGCTCGCGGCACGCCGGAATAGGTGGCGTGCCCCAGGATTGCAGTCCGGACCTCAACCGGCCAGCCAAGCCGCTCCAGTTCGCGGGTGCCGACGAATGGGTGCTCGTCGAGCGACGGATGCCGCTCGTAGTCGAAGTCATGCAGCAGGGCACTTGTTGCGTAGAGCGTCAGGAGCGCTTCGCGCTCGGAGCCGGATAGTCCAAGCCGGTCGGCCTCAGCCTCACCATACGCTACGACGCAGGTCTCGACGCCGAGTGCGTGTTTGCGCAGGCTTTCGCCCTTGGTCCACTCCGTTAACAGCTCCCAGGCTGCGGCGCGGTCATATTTTTGGGGGGAATTCTCGTTTGCACTCATATTCGTGCACTCATTATCAGCCATGTGCCATTTGACACGCAGTCTTGAAACAGGCAAAGTTTATTCTTATGGTTCGCGTTTGTTCGGGTTTTCTAGGGAATCTTCCCTGTATTTTCCGAATGACTCCTGTTTTTCACTTGACAATTATGGTTCCTCCCTATGAAAGTAACTCTTGACGTGGTGGATTGGTCATCACCACACGGAAGCCCTGCTCTGGCTCTCCGCACACAATCTATGGCAACCATCCCCACCCTGGTGACGATGCCTACTACGATGCCTGCGCGCGAAGTATTGCGCTGCGAACATTGCGCACTGGTGCAGTTCCGGACCAGCAACTCGATGTGCCGGCGATGCCACAAGCCGCTGGACATTGAGGAACTCCCAGCCCCTGTCGAATTAGCAGCCATCAGCGAAGCTCCAGCGAGCGCCCAGGATGCCGGTCTGCGTGTGGCCAACCAAGTGAAGGAGATCCGCAAGGCTCGGCACCTGAGCCAGCGTCAGCTTGCCAGCCGCATGCAGGTTCCGCGCACCTACATCTCGAAGATTGAGAATGGCAAGGCCATCCCAACGCTGGGTTCCCTCGAGCGTCTGGCCCAGGCGCTCGAAGTGGATATCTGCCAACTCGTGCGCGACGGCCACAGCCAGCGCGATGAAGAGATGGCCGAGATTCTGGCCGATCCGTTCCTCGCTGAACTTGCCCAGTATCTGCCGAAGCTTGAGGCGTTGCAGCGGTCTCTTCTCCTGAACCATGCCCGCGACCGCGCCCGTGAGTCGGCACGGGAACTGGCTCTTGGAAAGCGTCGGTCAGCCTAAGGGAGCTCGTTAAGCTCGTTAAACTAGCTGAGCGACGCTCTTCGCGGTCCCTTTTCCATCGCTTGTTCTGCCCACGGATTGCGACCGCAAGGCGCATGTGCTAGCGTCAAATTGCCGGAGATCATGGACGATCGGGCTTCCGGCAACCAACGCAAGAGGCGAGTCCTGTGTATCTAAGTGCGACGTCGCGGATTCATGAACTTACGCCCGAAGAGCGGGCGGTCTACGCGACGCTGACGCCGGAGCGGCTGCCCGAGCACGTCGCCATCATTATGGATGGCAACGGCCGCTGGGCTGGACTGCGTTCGCTCAAGCGCTTTCTGGGCCACCAGCAGGGAGCGAAAAGCGTGCAGCTCGTGACCGAGACCGCGTCCCGCATCGGCTTGCCGTGGCTGACGCTTTACGCATTTTCGCTCGAGAACAACCTCCGCCGTCCGCGCGCCGAGGTCAGCTTCCTGATGATGTTGCTCAAGAGCTATCTTGAGAGCAATCTGCAGCGCATGATGGACAACAATGTCCGCATCCGCTACATCGGCCGCACGCATGACCTGCCGTCTGAGGTACAGGACAAGATGCAGTGGGCTTCAGAAGCCACCTGCCGTAACACCGGCACCACGCTGACGCTGGCTCTCAACTACGGTGGCCGCTCGGAAATGGTGGATGCCTTCAAGGGGCTGGCAGCAGAGTTAAAGCAGAAGGGAATCAGCGCCGATCGCATTACGGAAGAAGATGTTCACCGGCATCTGTACACGGCACATATGCCCGATCCGGACCTGTTGATACGGACGTCGGGGGAGATGCGGATTTCGAACTATCTGCTGTGGCAGATAGCCTATGCGGAGATTTTCGTCACGGAACGCTTCTGGCCCGACTTTCGTGGGATTCACCTGCTGGAGGCAATCGCCGCCTATCAGCGCCGCGAACGCCGTTATGGCGGTTTGGGCGAAGCCGAGCGAGAAGGGCAGTCCAGCGAAGACGCTGTGCCGGAGCGCATCGTCGCTGGGTAGAACCGTTCGGTAGCGTCGATTCCGCGCCCGGCAGTGTATTCTCACCCTTGGAATGAAAAGAATACTTACAGCGCTCGTCCTGATTCCTTTGGTTATTGCACTCGTCTTCTTGGGTCCGGATTGGCTGGTTGTTGTCGCCACCGGCGCCGTGGCTCTGCTTGCGGCCTGGGAATACCTGGGCATTGCCGCGGCGACGGATGCCAAGCCCGCTCGCATTCCCGTTCTTGTCGCCATCGGATTGTTGTTTCTGGTCTGGTTTCTCTGGCCGGACAAACTCGTGGAAGCGGTTGGTGCATTGTCTCTTGCTTTGCTTGTGTACTGCGCTTTCGGACCAATTGAGCGAGCACTTCGGGATTCGGCGGCGGCCATTTTCTGCGTCATTTACACAGGATTGACCCTGGTTGCACTGCCGGCCCTGCGTAGTTCCGAGGCGGGCAAGTCGCTCGTCGCCTTTCTGCTGTGCGCGGTCTGGGCCGGAGACATTGTCGCTCTATACGTGGGTCGCAACCTGGGCCGCCACAAACTGGCCCCAAAGATCAGCCCGGGCAAGACCTGGGAGGGTGCTGCCGGCTCCATCGCGGGCAGCCTGCTGGTGACCGGCCTGCTTATCGCTCTGGCGACGCAACTCGCCAAGCGCGATATTCTGGTGCTGGCGTATCCGGGCCCTGTCTGGCGCTGGCTGCTTCTGGCCGTCGTTGTCAACATCGCAGCGCAGGTGGGCGATCTGGCGGAATCGGCGCTGAAGCGTTCGGCAGGCGTGAAAGACTCCGGTACGCTCCTTCCTGGTCACGGTGGCGTATTGGACCGCATCGATGCACTGCTGCTGGCGGCTCCGGTACTGTGGTACGCGCAGGTGATTCAGCATTTCTAGGCAGCATTTTCAGCCCACATTTCAAGGACTGTTGCAGGTACGGTAAAGCATTGAAACGACTCGCGATTCTCGGTTCCACCGGCTCCATCGGCACCAGCACCCTTTCCATCGTCGAATCCTACCCGGAGCGCTACGCTGTAGCCACGCTCGCGGCTGGCAGGAATATCGATGTCGCATTTGAGCAAGTGAAGACATGGCGGCCCAGGCTGATCTCGCTCGCCACGGAGGATCTGGCTGCGGAACTCGCCAGCCGGCTCCGCGCTACCGGGATCACCGGAACAGAAGTTGTCTGGGGTACAGCCGGCTCGGTTGCCTGCGCTACGCATGCGGATGTGGATTTTGTCGTCTCCGCCATTGTCGGCGTGGCCGGCCTCGAGGCGACACACGCGGCGATCCTTGCAGGCAAGCCGATTGGACTGGCCAACAAGGAATGTATGGTCGCAGCCGGAGAAATCCTGACCCGCGATGCCCGGGAACGCGGAGTTCCGCTGATTCCGATCGATTCCGAGCACAATGCCGTTCACCAATGCATGCGTGTCGGCACCGCTGCCGAGGTCAAGCAGGTCTGGCTCACTGCTTCCGGCGGTCCATTCCGCCAGACGCCTCTCGAAGCCTTTGCCAGCATTACGCCCGAGCAGGCCTTGAAGCATCCGACGTGGGTGATGGGCCAACGCATCACCATCGACTCGGCCACCATGCTTAATAAGGGGCTGGAAATCATTGAAGCCTGCCGTCTATTCAACTTGCCGCCGTCGCAGGTGAAGGTGACGGTACATCCGCAATCGACGGTGCACTCGCTGGTGGAGTACGTCGATGGGTCGATCCTTGCCCAGATTTCAGTGACCGACATGCGTCTGCCGATTCTGTACGCGCTGGCGTACCCGGAACGCCCGGCTTCGACGCTGACTTTCGATCTGGCTGCGCTTTCGCGGCTTGACTTTGAACCGCCGGACTTTGCCCGCTTCCCTTGTCTGCGCCTGGCCTATGAAGCTGCCGAACGCGGCGGAGCTCACTGCGTCGCTCTGAATGCTGCCGACGAAGTCGCTGTGGAAGCATTTCTCGCCCGAAAAATCCCGTTCCTCGGCATCCCGCGTACAATAGAAGAGGTGCTGGAACGAACTCCCGTCCACCATCCGGAGACCATTGCCGGGGTGCTCGAGGCCGATTCCCAGGCGCGTTCACGGGCTCGCGAAGTAGTCTCCGCGGCTGCTAATCGCGTGTAGCTCGAAATCAGACTCAAAATCACTTTGAGATCAGATTTGACTTTGGCTGCCCCTGTTTGAAATCGAGGCCCGTCGAAGGGCTTGAGGTATTGCACGCGCGTTTATGCATGATTTTCTGGTAGCAGCCATCTCCGTCCTGGTCGTGCTCGGCATCATGGTCGTCGTCCATGAATTCGGCCACTTCCTAGCCGCCAAGCTTTGCGGCGTCCGCGTTGAACAGTTCTCCATCGGTTTTCCGCCGCGCCTTTTTGGCGTGAAGATTGGCGAAACAGATTACTGCGTCTCCGCCATTCCGCTCGGCGGTTACGTGAAGATGACTGGTGAAACGCTGCCGGGCGAGAATCTTTCCTCGCTGACCGGCCCGGACGGCGAGACCGTGGCGCAGCTGGCCCAGGATCCCGGTGCGTTGACGTCTCATCCTCGCTGGCAGCGCATGATCATCGGCGCGGCAGGGCCTGTGGCGAACTTCGTGCTGGCGCTTTTCCTGATGACCGGCTACTACATGCTGCACAACGAGGTTTATATCTTCGTAGACCAGCCGGTGACGATCGACTGGGTTGTGCCCGGTTCCCCTGCGGCTCAAGCCGGTTTCCAGCCTGGCGACCGAATTGTCAGCTTCGATGGCAAGCAGGACGCGACGGTTCAGCAGCTGTATGTGGCTGAAGTGAAGAATCTGAATCAGGCCGTGCCAGTTGTCGTGGATCGTGGGGGACAGCAGGTTTCGCTTACGCTCCAGGTTAGCGACCCCACCAAGGGTAAGGACTTTAATCCGGACGTGATCGGCATCGTTCCGGTTCGTCAGCCGAGCCCCGTAAAGGTTGGTGCAGTGACTGCGGGCACGCCTGCTGCAAATGCCGGGATCCAGAAGGATGACGTCTTCCAGTCGATCGATGGCCACACGTTCCACAGCACCGAGTCTGTCGTTTCGTATCTGCAGGCGGGTAAGGGTGCCCCGATAAAAATCGAACTGAATCATCAGGGCAAGATATCGACGGTGGTGGTTCAGCCAGTACTCTCCGACGACGCCAAGCAGGGCAAGGCGTGGCGGCTAGGCTTTCAGGGAGTACCGCCGCCGACCCGCGTGGAGCATTTGCCGTTCGGTCCGGCTGTCGAAGCATCGGCTAAGTTCAATCGTGAGAACAGTCTCGATATCCTGGACGTGGTCAAGCGCCTGTTCACGCGCAAGATGTCGGTTGGCTCTCTGTCGGGGCCGATCGGTATTGCGCAGCAGACTGGTATGGCCTGGGATTCTGGCAATATCGGCATCATGATCCAGCTGATGACGGTGATTAGCCTTAATCTTGGTGTTCTCAATCTGCTGCCGTTCCCGATTCTGGATGGAGGAATGATTCTCTTTCTGATCATTGAGAGCATCCTTCGCCGCGATGTGCCGATGGTGGCCAAGGAGCGGATCTATCAGGTGGCATTTGTGCTGATCCTGGTATTTTTCGGCTTCGTCATCTTTAACGATATTTCCAAGCTCTCGGTCTTTAACCACGTCAAACCCTAGTTTGCCTCTACGCTGCCCAGGAAAGTTGTGTCCATGTCCATCGTGACCGAGTTACGAGTACGTTATGCTGAAACCGATCAGATGGGCGTGGTGTATTACGCTAACTACCTTGTTTGGTTTGAGTTAGGTCGCGTGGAGTTCATGCGCACGCTGGGTTTTGACTATAAGCAGATGGAAGTCGAGGACGGTTGTATTCTGCCTGTGGTCGAGGCTACATGCCGTTATCGGGCTCCGGCGCGGTATGACGATGTGATCCTGATTGAGGCGTGGCCGGTGCTGTTACGCGGGTCGCTGCTGAAGTTTGCTTACCGGGTGATCCGGGCGGCGAGTGCACGGGAGCCGCAGCTTCTGCTGGCCGAGGGGGAAACGGTGCATATTGTGTGCGATGCGAGCATGCAGAAATGCATGATGCCGGAGCGGTATGCCGGGCCGATCCGCTCTTCGATTCGCAATACGGATCGCGATGAGCAGGGTGAGGTTTCCGGGCAGGAGTAGCCAGGCTTGCTGTCCGTGGCGTTGGACGATGCGCAATAATCGTCGTCCGTTGCGCAATCCTCGTACGGCAATGCGCAATGTGCTTCGACGCAACGCGCAATGTAGGTTGGGCGCTGCGCAATCGAAGTGCTTCTATTCAGCAAAATTTGGATATGGCCAGCGGGCGGACCGCTTTGTCGCCTGGAGGCCTTCTTGTGGGTCAGCTTCGGAGGTCGGCGGTTCTTGGCTGGACTCGTTCTCGCAGGAAATTGACGATGCGATCGAGCGGGGTGCCGGGGCCGAAGACGGCAGCTACGCCCATGGCTTCGAGACCTGGGATGTCGACCTGGGGGATGGTGCCTCCGGCGATGAGCAGGATGTCTTCGGCTTTCTGTTCCTTGAGCAGAGCGATGAGGCGTGGGACCAGCGCGTTGTGGGCGCCGGAGAGGATGCTGAGGCCGATGCAGTCCACGTCTTCTTCGATGGCTGCCTGGACGATGCTTTCCGGGGTTTTGCGCAGGCCGGTGTAGAGGACTTCCATGCCGGCGTCGCGGAGGGCGCGGGCGATGATCTTGGCGCCGCGGTCGTGGCCGTCGAGGCCGGCTTTGGCTACGAGGACGCGGATGGGTCGAGTTGGAGTTGCAATCGTCACTGAACGAAATGGTAGCTCATCCGCCGCAGGGCTGGTGCGAGCCTCTGTGTCAGAGAAGGAATCGGCTGCTAGCGCATGATGAGCGCGTCGGAGTTGATGTTGTAGCGCAACAGGCGATAGGTTTCTCCGGACTTTATCCAGACAAAGGTCTCCTCGCCGACGGCGTCTTTGGAAAATCGCGTGGTGCAGGTTGAGTTAATGGTGGTGCCCCATGTCGCTGCAACCATATTCGTCGTTCCCTGCGTGCAGTCGAGCGGCGAGCCCAGCTTCCTGGCCACGACTGAAAAGAGAGCGTCCGACTTTTCGCGGGTTACGGCCTTGTGATAGCGGTCGTCGGCGCCGTTGTAGATGCCGACGAGGTCTCCACTGGCCATCTGGGCGTGGAAGGCTGTTTCGAGTTTGAGTGCCTGGTCCTGGGCGGCCTTGATGTTGATCGAAGCGAAGCAGCCGCTTAGGCCTAGCGCGGCGGTGGAGAGCAAAGCGCCAGTCAAGGCTAGAGACGCTCTACGTTGCCGTGAGAAATTCTTAATCCAGTTTCTTGATGCGGCAGGCAACGACCTGAGCATGACAATTCTCCAGCGCGATGAAATGGATTGTTTTGACTTGAATCAGTGTAGGTCATGAGCCAGTGCATTCAACCCATATTTCGAATGTGCACGTGAATCGACTAAGAAGCTTCGTGTTGCTTACGGGGCGTGTCTTGCATTGAGTTTGGGATTCACTTTGTATGACGATTTGGCGTAACCGGGATATTGTCAGGGCGATTGTTGCGGTGGCAGCTGGGCAGATTCTTTATGAGTTGGCGCAGATATGGATGCCGGGGCGGGTGTTTGATTGGATGGATGTTTTGGCTACGATGGTGGGTGGGGCTTTTTGCTGGGTGATTGCCTGGGGGCTGGGGGAGATTCTTGTGGGGAACGAGAATCGGATGGAAAAGGCCCCCGGCTAAAGCCGGAATTTAAGGCTAAGTTTTCAGGGGCATGAATGCACCTGCTCCCTCCGATGGGACAAGCAACGACTCGAAGGGGATTTGTGGCTCCCACCCTAGCCACAAGAACAAATGCGTGGCGAGGGTGGGGCACCCGGATTGGTTTGGGTTGAAGAAGGTTCGTGCTTTGCACGAATTAGGACCCACCTTAAACACGATAGGGCTGTGTTGAAGGTGGGGCACCCGCTCTTGTGGAGAGCGCCTGAGTTAGGGCTTACATAACTTCGGGGGATTCTATGCCTAGCCAGCTTAGGACTGTTACTAGTTCGCGCAGGGCTATGGCTGCTGTGGCTAGTAGCAGGGTCTTCTTGCTTGCGTCTTCTTCTGTGAGGATGTGGTGGCGGTGGTAGAAGTTGTTGAACTCCTGGGCTAGCTGGAAGATGTGGCGGGCTACGTAGGCTGGTTCTGAGGTGGCTATACATTGTTCCAGCATGAAGCTGCGTTTGGCGGCGCGGAGCCAGATGGCCCAGATTTCGTCTGCTGACTGGAGCAGGGTGGTGCCGGTGAGTTTGGCGAAGTCGGCGAGGACTGTTTCCGGGGTGGTGGCTGCCTTGCGGAAGATGTTGCGGATGCGGACGATGGCGTATTGGACGTAGGGACCGGTTTCGCCTTCGAAGCTGAGGGCGTCTTTGAAGTCGAAGGCGATGACGGTGCCGCGGGTGAACTTGAGCATGAAGTACCGCAAGGCACCTATCGCAATTTGCTCGGCGATCTGCTGGCGTTCTGCTTCGGGGCGTTCGGGCTGGCGGGTGTCTGTCTCTTTGCGGGTGGCCTGGATGAGCTTGTCGATGAGGTCGTCGGCTTTGACGCCAAAGCCTTTGCGGCCGCTGACTTCGATGTAGGGGCGGGCTTTGTCTTCTTCGGCGACTGTGTAGCCGAGCTCTTCGGCGCAGCGCGGGGTGAGGGCTACCATTTCGTAGCTGAAGTGGGTGTAACGATCGGCCTCGGCGGTGTGGCCCATGCCGCGCAGGGCCTGGATGACGTTGGCCTGGGGGTCGGACTGGCGGGAGTCGATGACGTTGTAGATGGCCTGCGCACCGCCGAAGTGGGGGTGATCTTTGACTCCTTCGGTGGTGGAGATCCAGCATTCGTGGTCTGGATACTTGAAGAAGGGTTTGTAGCCGAAGTCGCGGCCCAGCAGGCCGAACTTCCAGAGGTGGTAGGCGATGTCCTTGCCTACGTAGGTCACCGTGCCATTTGAGCGGACGATGACTTTGGCGTCCTCGTCGGCGCCCTTCGGGCCGTCTTCGTCTTGCGCGGTTCCGTCTGGCGTTTGTGAGGCTGCGCCCGGACGTGTCATGACCCAGCAGCCTTTGTTTTTGCCTTCGGTTTCGAAGTAGAGGACGCCGGTTTGCTTGAGCTGCTCGAAGGCTAGTTCCCAGAAGTGGAGGTGGAGGATTTCGCTTTCGCGGGGGAGGAAGTCGTAGGTGATGTCGAGGCGCAGCATGGTTTCGAGATGGCGGCGCAGGACGGCGGTGGAGATGAGTTCGGCCACGGCTGCGGTTTCGTTGCCGCCGGCCCCCTCTCCCTTTTCGATTTCGTGGAGGGTGGCGTAGCGGATGGATTTGCGCTGCTTGTTTTCTTCTTCCGTGCTGGCGTCGTACCACTGGGAGACGCGGGCGTAGACGTCCCAGCATAAGTAATCAAATTTCTCGCCGTTGGTCTCGAATTCGGTGATGAGGGCGCGGAGGTCGGCGAGGGATTTGCCTTCGAGGTGGAGGAAGCCTACGACTACGTCGGCTACCTGGACGCCGGTGTTGTCGATGTAGTTTTGGACGTCGACTTTCTGGCCGTTGGCGCGGAGGATGCGGACGAAGGTGTCGCCGAGGATGGCGTTGCGGAGGTGGCCGACGTGGGCGGCCTTGTTGGGGTTGATGCTGGTGTGCTCGACGAGGACGTGGAGGTCGGAGTTGGGGGCGGGTTCGGCTACGCCGTGGGCCAGCGAGGATGCGGCGGCGGCGCGGTTGAGCTTTACGTTCAGGTAGCCGGCGCCGGCGGCTTCAAATGTGAATTCGGAAGCTTCGGTGTTTTCTGTCAGGGCAGCGGCTAATTCGGTGGCGATGATCTTCGGGGCTTTGCGGAGTTTGCGGGCGAGCTCGAAGGCGACCGGGAGGGCGAATTCGCCCATCTTGATGTCTGGGGGCTGCTCGATGGCGATGGGGCCGAGTTCGACTTCGTATTTGGTTTGGATGACTTCACGGACCCGCGATAGCAGGCGTTTTTGCGCTTCAAGATACACGGGCTGAACCTCTGAAAATCCCTGATTTACTTGGTTAGTTTAACAGGGGAGTGGGCGTGAACGAGAGCCGGTGCGGCGTATAGGCCGGGCTTTCAGCCCTTGGTGTTTCATCGTCCAAGGTGACCCAGCCCGATGGGCTGGGCTGGTATGGTGTCGCGCCGTTGGCGCTTAGCGCGTGGGCGGTGTGGTTGTGATGCATCGGCTAGAATTAGGACTGTTGACTGCTCCCACGCTGGCCGGACAAACAACGACCTGGCGAGTGTGGGGCACCCAGATTGTCTCTTCCATACTTCAGGTCTATTCATTCATGTCCAGTTCTGCTGATTCGCCCGCAAAAGACAATTCGTTTTATATAACCACGCCGATCTACTATGTGAATGCGCGGCCGCACCTGGGCCATGCTTATTCGACGATTGTTTGCGATGCTGTGGCGAGGCGGAAGCGTAGCCAGGGGATTCCGACGTGGTTTCTCACCGGGACTGACGAGCATGGGCAGAAGATCGAGCGCTCGGCGGCGAAGGCGGGGAAGACTCCGGCGGAGTTTGCTGCGGCGATTTCGGGGGAGTTTCGTGGGCTTTGGGACCGGATGGGGCTTACCTATGACGACTTTATCCGGACGACGGAGCCGAGGCATGTTCGCGGTGTGCAGAAGCTGTTCACGGAGCTGAAGGATCGCGGGTACATCTACAAGGGCTCGTATACGGGGCAGTATTGCGTTTCGGATGAGGCTTTTGTTGAGGTGGCTCCGGGAGCGCCTTGTCCTGATTGTGGGCGGATTACGGAGACGGTGAGCGAGGAGAACTACTTCTTCAAGCTGTCGGCGTTTGAGCGGAAGCTGCTGGAGTTTTATGAGGCGAATCCTGGGTTTATTCAGCCGGAGTCGCGGCGCAATGAGGTGATTGCGTTTGTGCGGGGCGGGCTGAAGGATCTTTCGGTGAGCCGGACGAGTTTTTCCTGGGGCATTCCGGTGCCGGGGGATGAGAAGCACGTTGTTTACGTGTGGATGGACGCGCTGGCGAACTACATGACGGCTCTCGGGTATGGGTCGGATGCGCCGGAAGATGTGGCGCGGCTGGCGCAGTTTTGGCCTGCTGATGTGCATCTGGTGGGCAAGGAGATCATCCGGTTTCACTGTGTTTACTGGCCTGCGTTCCTGATGGCTGCGGGGCTGCCGGTGCCGAAGTCGGTGATTGCCAATGGCTGGCTGCTGTTCGACAAGATGAAGATGTCGAAGTCGATTGGCAACATTGTGCGGGCCGACACGGTGCTGGAGGTGCTGGGGGCGGATGCGCTGCGGTACTTCCTGCTGCGGGAGATCAGCTTTGGGCACGATGGGAACTTTACGTTTGAGGCGCTGGTGCAGCGGTATAACGCTGATCTTGCCAACGGGTACGGGAATCTTGTCAGCCGCGTGGTGAACATGGTGCATAAGTACTTCGGCGGGGTGCTGCCGGAGACTGGCGCTGTGGGCGATGCAGAGATTGCTGTTCGGGATGCGGCAGAGCGGGTGATTCCGGAATTTTCGGCGCAGTTTGAGGGGATGGATTTTGCGCGGGCGTTGGAGACGCTTTGGTCGCTGGTGGCTGCTGTGGATGGGTACCTGACGGCTTCTGCGCCGTGGAAGAAGAAGCCGGATGTTTCGGACGATGCGTTCGCGGCGATGCAGAAGCGGGTGCTGGCCTCGGCGGCTGAGGCAATACGAGTGATTACGGCGCTGGCTTATCCGATTCTCCCGGAGTCGACTGCGAAGGTTTGGCGGCAGCTTGGGCTGGGAGAGATTGAAACGGCTGCAAAGCTGGGTGAGTTGAAGACGATTGCATGGGGTGGGTTGCAGGCGGGCACGCGGTTCAACGAGCCGGCGCCGCTCTTTCCCCGGGCGGAAAAGGATGCTGTGGAGCGTATGCAAAATCTTGAGAACGAGAATCAATTGAGCGCTGTGGCTGCTGTGGGTGGTTCGGAAGCAACTGCGGAACCGAGCAGTTCACCTGTTGTGAGTGAAGTGACTGCGTCGCCTTCGGCTGCCAAGGTCGAATCGGTTCCGGCGGAGACGCTGGCCCCTGCTGCGGAGCCTGCTGTGCCGACTTCTACACCCGCTGCTGGAGCGACGGCGCATGAGGGTGTGGTGACTATCGGGATCGAGGATTTTGCCAAGGTGGAGTTGCGGGTGGCGCAGATCCTGGTGGCGGAGCGGATTCCGAAGGCGGATAAGCTGCTGCGGCTTGAGGTGGATCTGGGCTATGAGAAGCGGCAGATCCTTTCGGGGATCGCGCAGTACTATACGCCGGAGCAGCTGGTGGGGCGCAAGATCGTGATTGTGGCGAATCTGGCGCCGCGCAAGATGCGCGGGCTGGAATCGAATGGGATGCTGCTGGCGGCTTCGGTGGGCGATGAAGGCGCGCCGGTGCTGGCGGGTTTCCTGGAAGATGTACCGTTAGGTGCCCGGCTTCGCTAACAACCTGCCTGGCTGCGGCGGAGTGCGCGATTCAGATCGACCTGGAAAATGTCGACAGTGAGGATGAGCATGCATACGACTGTAGAGATCGATGAAAAGCTGTTGGATCGGGCACTGGATGTCAGCGGGTTGCCAACCAAGAAGGCTGTCGTTGAGGCGGCTTTGCGGCTGCTGATCCGGCTGAAGTTGGAGGGTGAGGCGATAGAAGCGCTGGTGCTGGGGATCGATTCGACCGATTCGGGAACTATCCACGATCCGACGGGAGAACACATAAATCCGCCGGTTATCTTGCCAGTCGGGTCGGGTGGTGGAGAGCTTTGAGTTTGATCTTGATGGCGTTGAACCGATCTCGTTGCGCGCTTGCGGCAGGACTTTCGTCGAAAAGGAATTCAATTTGCTGATTGATTCTCATGCTCATTTGGATAGTGAGCGCTATGCTGGCGAGTTGCCGCAGATTCTTGGGCGCGCCTATGCTGCCGGGGTCGGGGCGATTCTGGCGATTGGGATTGGCGAGGGACCGGCTGAGATGCAGTGCGGGCTGGAGATCTGCCGTCAATTCAATCGGGCGGACGGGTCTGCGGGCGAGGGATTGCCGCGGCTGTTTGCCAGTGCCGGGATTTATCCGCACAACACGCATGAGGCCGACGATGCCGCTCTGGCCAAGCTGGATGGATTGCTGGCTGAGCCTGAGGTGATTGCCTGCGGGGAGATTGGGCTGGACTACTACCATGATGGTTCTCCGCATGAGACGCAGAAGGCGATTTTCGTTCGGCAGATGGAGATTGCGGCGGCGAGGCGACGGCCGATTCTGATTCATTGCAGGCCTAAGGATGGCGATAACGCCTGCTGGGATGACTGTCTGGGGCTGATTGCAGAGCATTGGGGACCGACGGGGATCGGCGGCATTCTGCATTGCTTTTCGGGTGAGCTGGAACATGCGGAGCGGGCGATTGAACTTGGTTTTCTGATCAGCTTTGCCGGACATCTGACGTATCCCAAGGCGCAGGCGCTGCGGGATGTGGCTACGCAACTGCCGCTTGATTCGCTGCTGGTGGAGACGGATGCTCCGTTTCTGGCGCCGGTGCCGAATCGTGGGCAGCGCAATGAGCCGGGATGGGTGGCGCATACGGCGGCTACGCTTGCGGCGCTGCGAGGGTTGCCCGTTGAGGGATTGGCTTCCCTGACGTCGAAAAACTTTTCGCGCCTCTTCTCGCTCGACGCCAAACTGCCCCTGAACGTGTGAAACTTGATAGATAGAAGTTGCAAGCGGCTCGGCGCCTTTGGGTGCTTCCGAGCCAATTTGGGTTACGCCAATTTGGGTAAAGACAGGGTAGGGAAGCCATGGCTCAGGAAAATTCGTTTGATATCGTCAGCAAGGTAGACATCCAGGAAGTAAAGAATGCCATCGATCAGGCCACTAAGGAGATCAAGGCGCGGTTCGACCTGAAGGATTCGAAGTCGGATGTGAATCTTGAGGGTAATGATGCGATTTTGCTTGCTTCGGCCGACGAGTACAAGCTGGAAGCGGTAAAGGAAATCCTCGGGCAGAAGCTGGTGAAGCGCGGCATCTCGTTGAAAAACCTGAGCTACGGCAAGCTGGAAGAGGCGATGGGCAAGAGCGTGCGGCAGAAGATCACGCTGCAACAGGGTGTGCCGATCGAGAAAGCCAAGGATATTGTCCGCATCGTGAAGGACTCGAAGCTGAAGGTGCAGGCGTCGATTCAGGGCGACTCTGTGCGGGTGAGCGGCAAGGACCGCGATTCGCTTCAGTCTGTGATTGCGCTTTTGAAGGGTAAGGATCTGGGGATCGATCTTCAGTTCACCAACTACAGAACGAATTGAACTGGCTGAGCAGGGTTGAGCTGGATTGAATTGGGCCACAATCGAAAATTGAACAGGATCAAAAATCTCCCCACAGGCATCTGATAAAAGCAGATACTGATAACAGCAGGCGAGTTCCAGGAACAGGAAAGCACCCAACTTTTGAGCACACTGGCAATAGCGACGGCACGGGAAGTTTTCGATCTGCTCCGCGATGACCTCACGGCCATTGAACGGGAGTTGGGCCGCGACGCTGTCTCCAGCGTAGACACGATCACCGAGATTGCGGAGTACCTCCGGGTAGGCGGCGGTAAGCGGATTCGCCCGTCTCTGCTGCTGCTGGCGGCGCGGTGCCTGGGCTATACGGGGTCGGGGATGATCCGGCTGGGTGCGGTGGTGGAGCTGGTGCACACGGCAACGCTGGTGCATGACGACATCATTGATGGTGCGGACACGCGGCGCGGACGGCCTTCGGCAAATACAACCTGGGGCAATGAGAAGTGTGTTCTGGCGGGCGACTGGCTGTACATGCAGGCCTTCCACATTGCTCTTGAAGAGCGTAATTTCAAGGTTCTGGATTTGCTGATTACCCTGACGCAGCAGATGGTCGAGGGTGAACTGCTGCAAATTCAGACACTGGGACGGCCGGTTTCGGAGTCTGAGTATTACGATCTGATCTTCCGGAAGACAGCGTGCCTGTTCTCGGTTTCGATGCAGCTTGGCGCGACGCTTGCGGATGCTACTCCTTTGCAGGAAGAGGCGCTGGCCAGCTACGGTCGATCGGTGGGGCTCGCTTTCCAGATCGTGGATGATGTGCTGGATTTGACGGCGACCGAGGAAGTTCTGGGCAAGCCGGTGGCCAGTGACCTGCGTGAGGGTAAGACAACGCTGCCGGTGATTCATTCGCTGGAGCATGGGACGGCGGCGGATCGCGAGATCATTCATAACGTGCTGGAGGATGGCGGCTTTCTACGCTCCACGCGCGAGGAGGTGCAGGAGATTCTGCACCGCAACGGGTCGGTCGAGTACGCGATGGCTGCCGCCGACCGCTATGCCGAGATGGGCCGCGAGGCGCTTGCCATGATTGAAGAGTCCGAGTTTAAGCGCGCCCTGCTCTGGGTACCGGACTTTGTTGTCGCCCGCGAAAAATAGAACCTAAGCTACTGTGGATACCCTGGCGACCCTTTTGCGTAGTCGCGGTCTTGGCTGTGGCTTGGGTGGATCGGGCAGGGTGACTTCCGGCACTTTTGGCACCAGAACTTCCAATGCTCCGAGGATTGCTGCGGCAAACGGCGCTGCCAGCGCTACTCCGACAGGTCCGGCGATGGCTGCGAGCAGCAGCTGCATAGTCAGGGTGAGCGCTGGGGGTAGTTTGACGATATTCCTTTCCAGCATCGGTGTGACGACGTAACCTTCGAGCGTGAAAACGATGCCGTAGACCAGCATTGCCAGAAGGCCCTGCGTGCCGCTGTTGGCGAGTGCCAAGAGGGCTGCGGGGATCACGGAGATGATCGGTCCGACGTTGGGGATGAAGGTCATCAGGGCGGCGATGACGCCGAGTGTTCCGGCCAGAGGGACACCGACGATGGAAAGGCCGACAGTGATCAGAATGCCTACCATGGTCATGGATAGCAGCTTGGCGAGCACCCACCAGCGCAGGATTTGTACGATGCTGGCCGCGCAGGAGTCGAGTTTTTCGCGGTGCTTTTCCGGGACCAGGCGGCGCAGGCCGTTGTAGTACATGCCTGGTTCCGAGGACATATAAATTGCGAGACTGAGTACGATGACCAGCCCGGCGAGTACGGTTGCGGAGCTGACAACGATGCCGCCGATGCTGGACAGGGCGAGGCTGACGCCGTTCGAGATTTGATCTGAACCTGGGGTCATGCGCATCAGCCATTGGCCCCACTGATGACTTTGAACCTGCGCCAGGAGCTTTTTCGCGGCGCTTGGCAGCTCTACCTCCAGCGTGGCGAACTGCCTCGCAAAGTTATCGCCCTGCATCCAGATCAGCAGCCAGACGACTGAAACCAGGACCAGCAGAAAGAGGGCGAGTGCCGCGCCCTGCTTCATCTTCATGTGCTTCTGCATCCAGTCGGTGACCGTCGTCAGGAGGATTGCCAGGATGACGGAGGCGAACAGCAGCAGGAAAATGGCGCGGCCAATCCACAGCAGGCCGAGCGACATGCCGATCGCGGTTACAGTCAGTAGTGTGAAAATTACGCGTCCGCGGAACCCGTCGTCTTTCGTGTCGTTCATATCGGCCATTTTGTTCCGTCGCTCGCCTTTCGTGCTGACCTGTCTTGCAGGATTGTCTGAGTTTATCGCGGGACCGGAGCCCGACGCGATCACAAGGGAACCAAATTACCCTGAGAAATCGTATGAAGTGTGACGTCGAAAGGCGCTTGCTGGTTGCTTGTACGGGATCAATGATCCGCTTTGCTACACTGCTCGCACGGGCGTATCTTGCAAGCTGTATTGGACGAGCGATTGCTCGGGAGGAACCATGCCGGTCGTAGAACTAGCGGGTGTTACGAAAGCGTATCGAGATAAAGTCGCGGTCAACAAGCTTAGTCTCACGATTGAACCGGGTCAGATGTTCGGGCTGCTGGGGCCGAATGGGTCGGGCAAGACCAGTTCCATCCGCATGATGATCGGCATCACGTACCCGGATTCGGGATCGATCAAGCTCTTCGATGAACCATTTGACCGCAAAGCTCTGGCGCGTGTGGGGTATTTGCCCGAAGAGCGCGGCCTCTACAAGAAGATGAAGGTGCTGGACCAGCTCATTTTCATGGGTGGGTTGCATGGGCTTTCGCCGGATGAGGCGAAGAAGCGGGGCATCGCCTGGGCCAAGAAGATGGAAATCGGCGGCTCGCTGCTGAAGAAGACGGAAGAGCTTTCGAAGGGCATGCAGCAGAAGATCCAGTTCATTGCGGCGCTGATGCATGATCCGGGGCTGATCATCATGGACGAGCCTTTCAGCGGGCTTGATCCGGTGAACGCGACGCTGCTGCAGGATACGCTGCTGGAGCTGAAGGCGCAGGGCAAGGCGATTCTCTTTTCGACGCACCGCATGGACCAGGTGGAGAAGTTGTGCGACTCGATTGCGCTGATTCACCAGGGCAACCTGGTGCTGTCGGGCAAGGTGCGCGAGATCAAGAGCCGTTACGAGCGGGATCGCGTGATTATTGAGTTTGAGGGCAATGGGGAGTTTCTCAACAGCCCGGAGATTGCCGAGGCAAAGAACTACTCAGGCCATGCGGAGATCAAGCTGAAGGACGGCGGCGACGCACAGAAGCTGCTGGCCGAGGCTGCCTCGATGGCGAAGATTTACCGCTTTGAGATGGTCGAGCCGTCGCTTGAAGAGATCTTTATCCAGTCAGTAGGAGGCAAGGCCGATGCGTAACCTGTTGCTTGTAGCCAAGCGTGAGTATTTAGAGCAGATTCGCGGGCGCGCCTTTCGGCTTTCGACGATCGCTGTGCCGCTGCTGTTTGCTGTTGTCTTTGGGGTTGGCTTTCTCTCTGGACGTAATACCGGCAACGGTAAGCACGTTGTGATCGCCGCGCCGACTGCGGCTTTGGCGAATGAGATTCGCGATCAGCTGGTAGAGGACAAGAAGACCAGTACGACGGTGGACGTGGTCGCTCCGGCCACGGTGGCAGACCGCGATAAACTAACCGGCCAAGTGGCCGCCAAGACTATCGATGGGTTCCTCTGGGTTGAAACTCCGGAAGGACAGGCACCGAAAGCTACCTATGAGGCGCAGTCCTCCGGCGACTTCATTACAACGAGCCGTCTTGAATCGGCGCTCAATCATGCCCTCGTCCGGGATCGCCTCTCATTACGTGGTGTGAAGACCGCTGACGCTGATACTCTGCTGGCCCGCGTCGATGTCGATACCCTCCAGGTCAACAAGGAAGGGAAAGTCGTCAAGAGCAATGCCCAGGCTTCGTTCTGGAAGGGCTATGTGATGGCCATTCTGCTCTCGATGACCACGATGATCTATGGCATGAACGTAGCTCGCTCGATCATTCAGGAGAAGACCTCACGCATCTTTGAGGTGATGCTTTCGACGGCTAAGCCGAGCGATCTGCTGGCGGGCAAATTAATTGGCGTGGGCGCGGTCGGTCTTACGCAGATCGCCATCTGGCTGGCTGCGGCTGCGGGATTCGCAACGACGGCATTTGCTGCGCCACTCATGTCGGGCGATATGGCTATCCGTTTCTCCTGGCAGGAGGGAGTGCTGTTCCCCCTCTACTTTGTGCTTGGTTATCTGCTCTACAGCTCGCTTTTCGCGGGCCTTGCAGCGACTTGCGAGACGGAGCAGGAACTCCAGATGTACACGCCGCTTGCGGCTCTGCCGATCTGGTTGAGTTTCGCGCTGATTGTGCTCATCATCAACGACTCGAACTCAGTCTGGTCAATCGTTGCTTCCTGCTTCCCGCCGTGTGCGCCGATCATCATGATGCTGCGCATGGGGGCGCAGCCGGTGCCGCTGATTCAGATTATTGCGTCGGTCAGCATCATGATTGTGACCATTCTGGGTGTGCTTTGGTTCTCGGCGAAGCTGTACCGTATCGGCATCCTGATGTATGGCAAACGGGCTACGCTGCCGGAGATTTTTCGCTGGCTGCGGTATAGCTAAAGGTCAGTGGTTAGTGGTTGGTGCGGGATGCTTGGTCGAAGGAACCCTTACAAGTGCTTCAGGCTGCTGACCACTCGTCACGAACCACTGATTCTCTCGTTACAATCGAAAGAGTGAGCCAACTTTCGAATGCGCGATTTTCACTCAGCCAGCGGCTCACGCTTGCGGTGGTTCCGCGCCTGGTGTGGTTGCTGATTATGACGCTGGGGCGTACTTGGCGGTTTGAGGTGATTGCTGAAGAGGGCGTTACTCCGGCCTTTCATGGCTTTACGCCGAGCAGGGAGATTTATTGCTTCTGGCACCAGTGTGTGCTGCCGTGTGCCTTCTACTTTCGAAGTACGCATGCGACGATCCTGATCAGTCAGAGCTTCGATGGTGAGTTGATTACGCGGACGCTGGAGCTGTTTGGTTTTCGCGCTGTTCGTGGTTCGAGTTCTCGTGGCGGACGCGAAGGACTGCTGGCGTTGCGACGTGTGCTTGACGCGAATGCTCCGGCGATTTTTACTGCTGACGGGCCGCGTGGGCCGATTTACAAGTCCAAGATGGGGCCCATTAAGCTGGCGCAGCTAACGCAGGCGCCGATTGGCTGCTTCCACCTGCTACCGGAACGGGCGTGGGTGATGGGTTCGTGGGATCGCTTCCTGGTGCCTAAGCCATTTACGCGGATTGTGGTGAGTTGGGGGCGCTGGACGGAAGTGCCGGAAGCGGCTTCGCAGGGAGAGCTTGAGGGCAAGCGCGAGCAACTGGACCGGTCACTGGAGACGGCGCGGGCACGCGCTAACGCGCACTTCGCCGGAGGTGGCCTATGACTGTGCCGCCTGAGAGCGCGAGCCTTCGCGTTTCGGATTTCGATTTTTATTTGCCGGAGGAATTGATCGCCCAGCAGCCGCCTGCGCAGCGTGGAAGCAGCCGTATGCTCGTTGTGGACCGCGACGGTGGCGCATTGCAGGACCGGATGTTTGCGGAGTTTCCCAGCCTGCTCAATCCCGGTGACCTGCTCATCCTCAATGACAGCCGTGTGATTCCTGCGCGGCTCTATGCGCGGCGCGCGAATACTCGTGGCAAGCAGGAGGCTACGGGCCAGATTGAAGTGCTGCTGACGAGTCCCGATGCGGCAGGAAACTGGCAGGCTCTTGTGCGCCCCGGCCGTAAGGTCCGCCCTGGCGACACGCTCGAATTTCCCGCGCGGACGGGCGAAGTGTTGCTGACTGCCGAAGTGCTAACCAGCGGAGAATTTGGCGAGCGCACGATTCGCTTTGCTACGGTTGCGGACTTCTACGGCGCGCTCGATCAGATTGGGCATATGCCGCTGCCGCCCTATATCAAGCGGGACGATGCGATGGATGACCGTGAACGATATCAGACTGTCTTTTCAGAGGAGCGAGGGTCCGTGGCGGCGCCGACGGCAGGGCTGCACTTCACGCCTGCCATTCTGGAGGCAATTCGGAACAGAGGCGTTGAAGTCGCCAAGGTGACGTTACACGTCGGGCTTGGCACGTTCGCGCCGCTCCGTGTCGATCGGGTTGCGGACATCCATCTTCACAGTGAGCGCTACACGCTGCCCTCTGCTACGGCAGAGGCACTGAACCGGGCACGCCGGGAGAGGCGACGTATCGTCGCGGTAGGCACCACTGCGGTCCGCACGCTGGAGCACTGCGCGGCCCGCGCGCAGGACGGCGAACTGGAGCCCCACAGTGGCGAAACGAGTATTTTTCTCTCTCCCGGGCACGAGTTCCGATTGGTCAACTCCTTGCTGACCAATTTCCACCTGCCGCAGTCGAGCCTGCTGATGCTGGTGAGCGCTTTCGCCGGCAGGGAGCGAGTTTTGGCGGCTTATGAACATGCTGTCCGGGAAAAGTACCGGTTCTTCAGCTACGGCGATTGCATGTTCCTTGCGTAGCCGAGGGGCCAACCACGCTGCTAAACTCGCAGACGATGACAGTCTCGAACAAAGTACCGCCTACCTCCGCTGAATCGGCAGTTGCCGCCAGGCAGCCCGTCTTTTTGCTGGACACGATGAACTTCATTTTTCGTGCCTACCACGCCATGCAGCGGAGCCGGCCCATGTCAACGCGCAGCGGGCTGCCGACAGCAGCGACGTATGTGTTCGTAAATATGATCACGAAGTTGCGCAAGGACTTTGCTCCGCATTACTTTGCTGCAGTCTTTGATGTGAGCGGCGCGGTGTTTCGGGATGCGAAGGCTCAGGAGATCGGGCCGTTGCGCCGCTGGAGCAGTAAAGAGAAGGCATTCGTCGAAACAACGTATGAGGGATATAAGGCGCAACGTGCAGCGATGCCGGAGGATTTGGCGAGGCAGTTACCCTATATCCGTCGTTCGCTTGAGGTGATGCACATACCGATTCTTGAGGCAATCGGTTTTGAGGCGGATGATGTGATTGGTACTCTCGCGCGGCAGGCCAGCGAGAAGGGTCACGAGGTCTTTGTAGTGTCTGGTGACAAGGATATGCTGCAGCTTGTGAATGAGCATGTTCGGGTGCTGAATCCGCAGAAAGACAATCTGATTCTCGATCCGGCTAAGGTGCTTGAGGTGCTTGGTGTGCCGCCGCAGCAGGTGGTGGATGTAATGGCGCTTCGTGGGGATACGATCGATAACATTCCGGGCGCGCCGGGGATTGGCGACAAGGGATCGGTGGAATTGATTCAGCAGTTTGGCAGCGTCGAGGCTGTGCTTGATCGTGCCGATGAGGTGAAGCGCAAGACGTATCGTGAGTCACTGCAGCAGAACCGTGAGACTGTGTTGCTTTCGAAGGAGCTGGTTACGATCGATTGCAATGTGCCGCTTGAATTGGATCTTGCGAGCATGCAGACGACGGAGCCTGACCTTGAAGCGGCGCGTGGGCTTTTTACTGAGCTTGAGTTTACGACTCTCTTGCGTGAACTTGCTCCCAGCGCGCAGAAGCCTAGTGCTGAGTTACTAGAAGACCCTACAGAAGAAGAGGTCGCGGCGTTCTTTCGCGCTGCACGTTCGTATGGGTTTGCGTTTGCATTGGAGAAGGATGCCAAGGTTGCGAAGACTTCGGCTGCTGGGGCAACTTCAGAATCGAGCGAAGAGATTGCTGAGGAGGAGTTGCTGCCTCCTATGCCATCGCTGCTGGACATGATGAATGCTGCGTCTCCTGAGGAGACGAACGAGGCAGTGGCGATTGCACCTGAGTATGTCGGGGTTTCGGTGAAGCTTCCGGCACAGCCTGAGTTAGCGATGCGTTTATCACTTGGGACGGAACTGCGGACGCTACTTGAAGACGATGCAACGCCCAAGATCGTTCATGACTGGAAAGCCACGCTGCATAAGCTGGAAGCGTTTGGCGTTGCGATGAAGGGGCCAATTACGGACACCATGTTGCTGTCCTATGCTGTGAACCCGACGCACTCAACGCAGACGCTTGTTGACGTTGTGGCGCGGAGTGGTCAGTCGGTACCGGTGACGCTGGCGGGCGCGGCCCACGCTATTCAAACGCTGGTGCCAACGCTGCAAGCGCAGGTGGAAGAGCACAAGGTCGAGTCTGTGTACGAGACGATCGATCTGCCGCTGGTTCCGGTCTTATATCGCATGGAGAAGGCTGGTGTGCGCGTGAATCTGGGGGCGCTGGATGAACTGTCGCAGCGGTTCGGTTCTGAGATTCAGCGCGTGAGCGAGCTGGTGTACGAGCAGGCTGGTGGACGCCGGTTCAATATCAATTCTCCTAAGCAATTAGGAGAGGTCTTGTTTACGCACATGGGCTTGCCTGTCCCGGTTGTATATGGGAAGGGTAAGAAGATTTCTACCGCGCAGGATGTGCTTGAAGGTCTTGCGGAGCAGCATTCGATTGCGGCCCTGGTGATTGAGTTCCGGCACCTTTCGAAGCTGAAATCGAACTATGTGGATGCGCTGCCTTTGCTGGTCGATTCTGAATCGCGTGTGCATACCACTTTCAATGCTGCTGCTACGGCGACAGGCCGGCTGTCATCGGTGAATCCGAATTTGCAGAATATTCCGATTCGTACAGAACTGGGCCGTGAGATTCGCGCTGCTTTTGTGGCTGCTCCGGGGTTCAGGCTACTGTCTGCGGATTACTCGCAGATTGAGCTGCGATTGATGGCTCACTTTAGCGAGGATCCCCTGCTGGTGGATGCTTACAAGACGGGCCGCGACATTCATACGCTGACTGCGAGCGAGGTGTTTGGTGTGCCTGCGGAGAACATGGACAAGCATGTACGCGCTCGGGCCAAGGCTGTGAACTTCGGGATTGTGTATGGCATCAGCGCCTTCGGCCTTGCTGCGCAACTGGGCATACCGCAGGGCGAGGCGAAGCTTTACATCGAGCGATACTTTGAGCGGTATAAGGGTGTGAAGGCGTTCATTGAGAAGACGATCGAATCGACCAAGCGCGACGGCGCTGTGCGCACGTTGTTTGGCCGTATGCGGCCTATTCCTGATATTGAAAGCCGCAATGCAAATCAGCGCGGATTTGCTGAGCGGACTGCTGTGAATACTCCGTTGCAGGGGACGGCTGCTGACCTGATCAAGCTGGCGATGATTGCGATTGATCGCAAGCTGGCGGAGCAGAAACTGCGCACGCGGATGGTGCTGCAGGTGCATGATGAACTGCTGTTTGAAGTGCCGGAAGATGAGACTGAGGTGATCACTAAGCTTGTCAAGGAAGAGATGGAGAATGTGATTCAGCTAAGTGTGCCGATTGAAGCTGATCTGGCGTTTGGTGAGAACTGGCGGGATGTGAAGTAGACATTCTTGGTAGAAGGGATTCGTCTGAAGCAAAGAGGCAAAGAGAAACCTCGATGGTCGCGGCTCTTGAAGTTTCTAGGAGCCGCGGTCCTTCAATATTTGTTTGTCGTATTTATTTGTGGCGTTGTGAGCACGGTCGCTCAGGTCTGGATCTTCGAAAAACTGTCAACTCTTCAAATGCAAAGTCCGTACTACCCTGTTGTTCCTTTGATCGCTGTTTTCCTCGGCTTCGTCTTTGACGGCAAGTTTCGGAGCGAGAAGAGTGGGATCATTGTCTGGGCGATCGGCGTCGTTTGGCTGATCTATGGCTTCTTCGATATGAAAAGCGGTTGGAGTCCGGAATGGTCCTCGGCATCGAGTGATTTCGTATATGCCACGCAGAATCTATTTGGTAATACGAAGCAATGTAGCAGCACAGAGTGCCTTGGTGAACTTGTTTACACGATGCCGGGTATAGCGGCAATTACTTATTCACTTGGTGTTGCGATCAGCAAAGTCTGGTATCGCGCATTTGTTCCCTTAAGCAATCACTATCAACGATAAGTTCGCTCCAAAACAAACGGCCATCGGACTAAATGCCCAGCTCTGAGCGAATTGCGTTGGCGATTGCTTCTGCGTGAATGCGCATGAGGTCTTCGCTTTCGGCTTCGATCATGACTCTTGCTAGAGCTTCTGTGCCGCTGTAGCGGATGACTACGCGGCCAGAGTCCGCGAGTGCCGCTTCTGCTTCGCGGATGCTGGCGGCAACAGAGGGGATATCTTCGAGCGGCTTCTTTTCGCGGACTTTGATGTTGATGATTACCTGCGGGAAGACTTTGAGGTCGGCGGTTAGCTCTTCGATGGTCTTGCCGGTGCGGGTGAGGAGATCGAGGATGACTAACGCGGTCAGCAGGCCATCGCCGGTGGTGGCGAGATGCGGGAAGAGGATGTGGCCTGACTGTTCGCCGCCGAGGGCTGCACGCTTCTGCTGCATCAATTCAAGGACGTAGCGGTCGCCGACTGCGGCACGCAGCATGGTGATGCCGGAGCGCTTGAGTGCGGCTTCGAGGCCCATGTTGGACATCGTTGTAGCTACGACGATGTCGCCCGTGAGCAGTCCGCGAGACTTGAGGTCGCGGGCGGCCAAAAGCATGATGGCGTCGCCGTTGATGACGTTCTTCGATGCGCCGGATGCGAGACAGCGGTCGGCGTCGCCGTCGAAGGTGAGGCCCAGTTCTGCACTGCGCTCAACTACGGCAGCGGCTACTGTTTTGGGATGGAGCGCGCCGCAATCGACGTTTATGTTGCGGCCGTCTGGAGCGATGTTTAGCAGTGTTACGTCGCCGCCTAGTCCTTCGAACAGCTTTGGTGCGACTGCTGCAGCGGCGCCGTTGGCGCAATCGAGAACGATCATGCGGCCGTCGAGATTCAGGCCTGGAACCAGCTTGAGGAGGAAGGCTACGTACTCATCGGCGTAGTGGGCCTGATCTGTAATGTTCGGGAGATCGGCAGCGTCTGGCGCCGTGGCGGAGATGGCATGCTTGAAGATGATTTCTTCGATGGCCAGTTCGGTGTTGTCGGGGAGTTTCTTGCCATCGGGGCCGAAGAGCTTGATGCCGTTGTCTTCCCATGGATTGTGGCTGGCGGAGATGACTACGCCGGCGTGAAAGCTGTGCGTGTGCGCAAGGTAAGCGATGGCCGGGGTGGGTACGATGCCAGCGCTCTCGACTTCAGCACCGCCGGCGCGAAGGCCTGCGGCCAGCATGTTGGTGATCCATGGGCTTGACTCGCGGGTGTCACGGCCGACGATGACGCGGGGGCCAACGAGGCCTGATTGCAATGCGCCAGGACGGAGTTGATGCGCGAGGGCGAGGCCGACTGCGTAGACTGTAGTCGTGTCGAGGGGCGCGACTCCTGCTACGCCGCGAATGCCATCTGTACCAAAGAGCTGTCTCATGAGGGAGTTGATTTGTCCTTTTTGCTGCGTGCTACCTTGTTCGATTCAATGGCCGTGATCTGGCTTGCAAAGCTGCCGTCGGCTAGCCGAGTGCGCACGGTCTGTCCGGCATTCAGGTTCGCTGCGGATCGCACCAGCGCGCCTGACTCATCCTGCACCAGCGCATAGCCTCGCTGCAGGACTGCGAGCGGCGAGAGCGCCTGCAACTCGCCGCGCAGATTGGCCCATTCTGCTCGTCGCGCTGTCATCGTCACCTGCGCTGCGCGATAGAGGCGCTTTTCGAGTGAGGCGCCCTGAAAGCGTTCGGCGGCCAGACTACGGTCGAGTGCATGATGGAGGCGCGATTGGCAGGCTGCGAGCCGCTGGCGCGCCGTGCTTACCTGTTGCCGGGGATCGTGGTGCAGGACAGCCGCGGCGAGTGCGGCGACCGTGCGGGCATGGTCGCGCAGTTGCTCGTTCATGGCTGCTTCCATGCGGAAGCTGAGGTCGTCGAGGCGCTGTTCAAGACGATGCAAGCTGGTCCGTACGCGCTGCTCTGCATAGGCTGCGGGTACGCGTCCGAGTCGCTGCCGGGCCTGCAGGAGCTGGTAGCGTGCGGCGCGGATCAACCTGTTTTCGAGTGCGGCTACTTCTTCTTCGACGCGGTGCTGGGCTGCGGTGATCAGTTCTGCTGCGGCCGAGGGGGTTGGGGCGCGGAGGTCGGCGACGAAGTCCGCGATGGTAAAGTCGGTTTCATGCCCGATGGCCGAAACGACGGGCAGGGCTGACGCGACGATGGCTCGTGCTACGCTCTCTGCGTTGAAGGCAGCGAGGTCTTCGAGCGAACCGCCACCGCGAGCGAGCACGATTACGTCGGCCAGGCCGGGCTCATTGGCCCGGGCGATGGTGGCGACGATTTCGGCGGGTGCGTTTTCGCCCTGAACAGCAGCTGGAATCACGATGACGTTCAGCCCGGAGTGGCGGCGGTTCACGATGTTGAGGAAGTCGCGGATGACGGCGCCGGTCGGTGACGTCACGATGGCTACGCAACGTGGGTACGCTGGCAGCGGGCGCTTGCGATCCTGTTCGAAGAGTCCTTCGGCCTTGAGTTTGTCGCGGAGCTGTTCGAAGGCGACCTGCAGGCTGCCGATTCCGACCGGCTCCATTGTTTCGGCGACAAGCTGCAGCTGCCCGCGCTGCTCGTAGATGCTGGCTTTGCCGCGTACGCGGACGTGGAGGCCATCCTCGGGTCGGAAGCGGAGGAGCATGGCCTGTCGGCGGAACATCACTACCGGGAGCTGGGCTTCTGCGTCCTTGAGGGTGAAGTAGACGTGGCCGGAAGAGGCGGGGCGCAGGTTTGAGATTTCGCCTTCGACCCAGATGTCGCCGAACTCGGCCTCGACCAGATCACGGGCCTCTGATACGAGTTGGTGGACGAGCCAGGTGCGCCGTTCACGGGTGCGCCGGACAGGCGCCGGGGCTTCCTCCGGGGTCGCTTCGAAGAGGAATCCGAGTTGTGGTTTCGATGATGTCTTTGCCGCCAACGCTGCCGCCTTCCCAGCTTGCAGTGTAATTGTTTGTGCCTGTTGAGGTTTGTCTGAAGAGCACAGAGCCATAAGCTAAGATTCCAACTATTGCTGGAGCGACCTGATTCGAGTCTCCGAATTGTTGCTCAGAGCCGGTTTTTGAGGAGTTTCGAACATGCCCAGAACTCTTGCCTTTGGCGTACTGCTGTCAGCTAGCTTTTCACTTATCTTTGGCTCCGACGTCTTTGCGGCTGCCAAACCGTCGAAGATTGCGCGGCAGCATATCGATCAGGTTACAGCCTGCATTACCGGATCGGTGATCATCAAGAATGACACCGCCCCGTGCCCCACGCTCAAGGCGCGCATGGCTGAACTGCATGTGAACGGCGTTAGTATCGCTGTGGTGCATGACGGTGAGATTGAGTGGGCGCAGGGTTTTGGCCTTGCGGATGTGAGCGGGAAACCGGTTACGCCGGAGACCCTTTTCCAGGCTGGATCGATCAGCAAGCCGGTTGCTGCCATGGCTGCGTTGCACCTGGTGCAGGAGAAGAAGCTCTCGCTCGATACCGACGTGAACCAGACGCTGACTTCGTGGAGGATTCCAGCCAGCGATGCCGCTCCCGGAGCGACAGTCACGCTGCGGCAACTGCTTACCCATACTGCGGGGTTCACCGTGCATGGATTTCCTGGCTATGCGGCCAATGAGCCGGTTCCGACTCTGGTGCAGGTGCTAAATGGGGAGAAGCCTGCCAACACGCCGGCGATCCGGCTGGAATCGGTTCCAGGCTCGAAATGGAATTACTCTGGCGGCGGTTTTACGGTGATGCAGCAACTGGTGCTGGACGTGGCCAAAGAGCCGTTTCCCAAGCTGTTGCATGACAGCGTGCTTGCCCCGATTGGCATGACGCACAGCACATACCAGCAGCCGCTCCCCGCTGAGATGCGAGCCCATGCTGCGACTCCGTATCACGCAGACGGGAAGCCGATCGAGGGTGGGGCGCACACGTATCCGGAGATGGCCGCGGCTGGGCTGTGGACTACGCCGACGGATCTCGCACGCTACATTCTCGAAAATCAGCATAGCCTCGCCGGTAAGGGCAACCATGTGCTTTCCGTCGAGATGACCAAGGAGATGATGAAGCCGGGGTTGGGGAAGTGGGGATTGGGTCTTGAAATTGGAGGGTCGGAAGACAATCCATACTTTTCACACGGGGGTGTGAATGAAGGATTTGAGAGCCTCTTTGCGGCCTATGAGCATGGCGGCGAGGGTGCGGTCATCATGACCAATGCGGAGGGGGGCTCGCGCCTGGCGGAAGAGATCATGGCCAGCATCGCGAAGGTCTACGGGTGGCCGGATTTCAAAGCGACCATCCGCACTACCGTACCGGTTGATCCGGCCACGCTGGCGCAGTATGTCGGTAGCTACGAGGTGGCGGCGAACTTCGCTATCGAAGTCACGCTCGAGAAGGATCATCTGATGCTTGCGCCGCCTGGACAGGACAAGGTACAGCTCTACCCGGAGTCGCCGACGGAGTTCTTTCTGACCGTAGCCAATGTTGAGTTCGAGTTCTTCAAGGATGACAAAGGCGCAGTTTCCTACGTGGTGCTGCATCAGAACGGGCATGACTCGAAGGCGATGAAGAAGTAGGGGGATGCCGGTTCAGGCCCGGCTCTGGATTACCGCGCGCAGTTCCTCGGTCCAGGCTGCAAGGTTCGCAGATTGGTACGCTGATTGGACTGAAGCGGCATCCTCCAGTGCATGCTCGATTTGCCGCGCCAGATCAGTGCCGCGGTGCAGACCGAAGGTACCTAAGGTTCCGGCCATCTTGTGCGCGGCCGCGTGGCTTGCCGTACGCTGCTCCTCGGAAAGCTGGCCTGCAGCTGAGGCCTTCGCGGCCGCTTCCAGCAGTGTCAGCCGGTTTTCGATCTCGGGCAGGAATCGAGTCCAGAGCTTGTTCAGCGCGTCGGACATCGACGGCACCATGGAAGGCGTCGATGGCGTCGAAACTGGAGGCGTTGCGGGCATAACGGAATCCGGCTACTCCCAGCCGAGGACCTTCTCCATCTGAGTCGAAAGGGTGAGCGGGTCGAAGGGTTTCAGCAGGACTGCCTGCACGCCGAGGTCGGCGAAGCGGCGCTGGTCCGGGCCCTGCACTTTGGCGGTTAGCAGCAGCACGGGGATATGAGCTGTTGCAGGATTCTTGCGTAGTTCGCGGAAGGTGGTCGGGCCATCCATGCCCGGCATCATCACGTCGAGCAGGATCGCATCCGGCTGATGCTCGGCGGCTCGGAGCAGGCCCTGGGCGCCGGAGCTGGCCACGATTACGTCCCATCCGGCTACGGTTTCCAAGCTGAGAGCGGCTACCTGGCGGATATCGTCTTCATCATCAATAATCAAAATTTTGCGCGACATGCTGCACCTCTACTGCTTAATTCTTGATAACTTGACTAGTCCGCTCCGGAGATCGAACCATGCGGACGGGATTGTGGATTGGATTGTGAACTGGGTTGGGGTACGGGCAAGGCCTGCGGTACGAGGCACACCGACTCTTCCATCTGGCGGGAGCGCCTGAGCATCGTCAGTACCAGTGACTCTAATTGCTGCGGCTGTACCTTGGCCTTGGTCAGAAAGTGCGTTGGGCCGAGCTGCAGCTGCGAACGCTCCGCCGGGGCAAGTTCCCTTGCGGAGTAGACCACCAAGGGCAGATGGGCCAGATCGTCATGCTGGCGCAGCCAGTCGACTACGTTAAAGCCGTCGCCGTCGGGCAGGGAAAGATCGAGCACAATCAACTGCGGGCGGAAGGTGAAGCAGGCGTCGAGCGCGGACTGACGGGTGTGGGCCAGCTTCACGTCGATGCCGTCCTTGGCAAAGACGGCGCCGATTACCCTGGCGAGGTCAACATCGTCCTCCACGATGAGGATACGCGCGTCTTCGCCGGGCGCGGAAAGGACGCGCGCAAGCTCAGCGAGCAGCGTATCGTCGCTGGTGGCCTGCGAGACCCAGCCGTCGGCGCCGGTCGGAATTGGCAGGGTTGGATTGGGATGATCGACGCTCAGCAACACAATGGGTACCCCGGCGGCGGCTGGCTCCAGGCGCAGTTTGGGAAGAATCTCCCAGCCATTCAAGCCGTCGAGAGAGATGTCGACAAGGATGGCTTCAATTCCTGCCACGCCGGGGCCGACACCATCCGGACCGGCATGCTCGGTGAGCGCTGCCAAGGTTTCGGCTACTGAACTGGCTTCGAAGACCTGATACCCCTGGCGCCTTAGCTGGTTTGCCACCAGCGTGCGGTTGATCAGGTTGGAATCCGCTACGAGGACCCTACCGCGATCCGGCTCGTTTATCTGAGCTGTGGGCGGGGCCACGGCAAGTTGCGGGTGGAGCGGCAATGTTACGCGGAAGGTTGAGCCGGTGACAGGATTTCGTTCTGCCCAGATATGGCCGCCGTGCTGCTGCACGATGGTCCGGCAGATCGCGAGGCCGAGGCCGCTTCCGCCCTTTTGCCGCGAGTCGGAGGCATCTACTTGTTGGAACCTGTCGAAGATGGTGTCCAGTTTGTCGGCTGGAATGCCGCGGCCCTGGTCGATCACCGAGAGTGTTACGCCGTTCGAGCCCTCGCGAATGGTCACTGCGACTGTCGAGCCTTCGGGGGAAAACTTCACGGCGTTGGAGAGGAGGGTGGTGATGACCTGCAGGAGCCGGTCGGGATCGGCCTGCATTTGAACTTCATTGGGGTCGTTGATGAGCTGGACGCCGGCCGCGTCGGCTACTGGCTGCATGCCATCGATGGCCTGGCGGACAATCTCGCCGAGGGAGATCGAACGGAAGGAGAGAGGCTCGCGACCGCTTTGAATTCGCTCCAGATCGAGGATGTCGTTGATCAGCCGGACGAGGCGGTCGGAATTGGAAAGCGCAATGCGCAGCAGGTTAGCGGCCTTGTCGCTCATCTGGCCGAGCAGGCCGGCGGAGAGCAGGCCGAGTGCGCCGCGAATCGAGGTCAGCGGTGTGCGCAGTTCGTGGCTGACGGTCGAAACAAACTCATCCTTCATCCGGTCGAGCGCGAAGCGTTGGCTGATGTCTCGGAAGCTGAGCACCGAGCCAGTGAAGCGCCCTTGCTCGAGGATTGGCGTGAGGGAAAATTCAGCAGGGAAGGCGGTGCTGTCGCGGCGATAGATGGTGATCTCCGCCGAGGCGGACAGGTTGCGGGTGAGGGAGCGCAGAAGCACACAATCCTCTCCGCAGTTGCTGCCGCCGGGCATTGCGCCATGCAGGAGGTCGTGCACGGACATGCCCGTCAGCGTCTCGGGTGCCGCGCCGAGGAGGCGTCCTGCCGCGGGGTTGACCAAGCTCGCCAGACCGTTACGGTCGGCGCCGCAGATGCCGTCCTCAATGGTGTCGAGCAGAATTTCCTGGGTCCGGTGCAGCTCCTCGACGCGATCCTGTTCGCGCGAGCGTGCCAGCATTTGGCCAAGCGAGGATGAGACGGTCTCGAGTGTGGCCATCGTCTCGCGATCTTCGCGGTGCTTCTGATGGCAATAAAACTCAAGGATCGCGATAAGCCGGTTGCCGACACGGACGGGAACTGCCCAGCCGGTGACGAGCCCGTGCCGCAATGCTGCCTGCAACCGTGGAGACGAAGGGCCGGCAGCCTGCGCTGAAGCGAGATCGTCCAGCCAGACCGCGCGTCCCTGCACCCAGACGCGGCCAGGCAGATCCGGACCACGGCTGAGCATTTGCCCCATGCTCTCCTGGATCATTGCTTCGCTGCGCTTACCCGGCGCGCCCCATGCGGAATAGAAATTCAGGCGGCCTTCCGCTTCATTGCCCTCTTCCTCGTTCACTGTCCACAGCATGGCCGCGTCCCAGCCCTGGGAGAGGCAAACGGACTCGAGGATGCGCATCGCGGCGACTTCCGGCGACGTGCTTTGGCCGACGATCTGGCTGACCACGAGTTGAAGGGCAAGGCGGCGCTCGCGCTGCTTCTGCGGCGTAATGTCTCGCAGAAGACACCGGATGGCCAAGGGGTGATCCGTTGTCTGGCGGCGGCTGAGGCTCAATTCCAGATCGAGCACACGGCCGTCCCGCGTATGCGTGCGGACGGGGGCCCGGTCGACTGCTTCGCCGTCGAGTGCCTGTCGAAAAAGCCTGCCTACCTCGAGCCGGCAATCCTCGCTGAAGACCATTTCCAGCGAGTCGAGATTGTTGAAGTCACTGTCCGCCAGGCCAAAACATGACTTCCAGACCGGGTTCACATAGACGAACTGGCCCGACGGGCTCAGCGTGGCAATCATTTCGTTCGCGTTTTCAAAGAGGTCGCGATACCGCTCTCGCGACTCGCGCAGGGCGCGCTCCTGGCGGTGGGTCAGGGTCTGATCGAGAGCAATCGCCAATATTCCAGAAGCTTTCCCGTCGGCGTCGCGCACCGCGGAAAGGTAGAGCGTGGCCGGAAAGACGGTCCCGTCCTGCCGCCGCAGTTGCAAATCGATACCGCGCAGTTGGCTGGGAGGGAATTGCAGGACATAGTTTACGCAGTCGCGCATCGGATCGGCCGCTGCAGCCGGGCCGTTGGCTGTACCTGGATGGAGCTTGCGCAGCCAGTGGCCGATTCGTTCCAACTCACCAGGCGCGAAGATCTCAGTCATCTGCGCCTTGCCGACCAGCTCTGTCGCGCGCAACCCCAGCACACGCTCCGCGGATGGGTTGATATAGGTGAACCGCCCATCCATCCCGGTAGCAAGAACCATTGGACTGGTGGAGTAGAGGAGTGCGTCCGCGAGCTCTGCCCGGCTGCTTTTCTGCCTGGAAGGGACAGCCGGAGGGGGGCGAAACAGGATCAGCAGCAGGAGCGGCAACGAGACAGCGAGTACGCCCGCGACGATGATCAGGTCCCACTGCGATCCCCACATGACGCGCACGATACCGCCAGCCAGAATGTATCCGGCCAAGCATCCTGTGAGAATTAAAATCGCCTTCGTCTGCGCGGTTTTCAACTTACCTCTATCACCCTTGGTGGCAGACATCGTTGTTTACTTCCCATGCTGAAAGCATCGAACGTCACGAACAGAATGTCTACAACTTTAGTGTTACCGTAGTACACGTTGGTAACTTTCGCAAGCAATTTATTGATCATACCGGGTACGAAGGGATCATTGTTTATCAATAGGGAAGTTATGGCGGGTTATATTTCCCAAAATGGCCTAAAGCCACCAAAAACGTGGCGAGTTACGCTGAAGTCGCACCTTACCGTTTTGTTGAAAAGAGATCGAGGTGAAGGCTCAAATCTGATTGAAAGGCGTGGTTCGAGCAGCGCGCCTTACTCGCAGACCAGTGAGGATTTGGACTTCAGGCGCCGGGATACCAGATTCATGAGTGGGGTAAGGAGCAGGGTCATCACGAGCAGTGCGGGTGCGGCAGTCAGCAGCCACGCCAGCAGAGCATGGCCGAAGAGTCCGGCCATATCGACTGCGGAGTGCCATGGGGAAGCTTCAATTCGCGCCATGAGTTCCGCGCGGTTGAATGCGAGTGCGGTGCCGGGGAACATCAGTTGCCCGAGCTTCAAGAAGGGGAATAAGAGGATGACCTGAAGCGGCATCGCGAGCCAGTTCGCCGCCTGAATTGCCGGCATGTTCAGCCGGAGCGCCATCGCTGCGAGCGCGCAGATCGCTGTCGTTACGCCGAGCAGGGGAATGCAGCCGATGGCGAAGCCGAGCGCGAGGGTGAATGCGAGTTGCCGGGGAGACACGCCGCATTTGAGCCAGACCAAAACCTTGTCCTGTGCCTGTAGAACGCGCGGAGATTGGAGCAACTGCTGCATACCTAGTCAGAGTATCGGCTGCTGCAATAAGTTGCTGTAGAGCCTGATGAATTTTCCTTAATCTTTACTGAATGGGACCAAAAGCGTTAGCTGGGTCTTAGTCCGAGAGGGGCAAGTTGGCGTTGCGTACATCGCCGATCCGGCTCAGCAGGCCTCGTTTCTTCAACGCGTTGATCACCTGCTCGACTTTGTAATCGAGCGGGTCGCCGCCGTCCACCACCAGGTCGGCAAAGTCGATCAGTGGCCGCACAAACGCAATGCCGCAGGGGCGAACCGTCGCGTCATACTGTTGGCGAACGGATTCGGGAACTCGCCCGCGCTCTTCCACATCGCGTTTGAGCCGGCGCTCAAAGCAGATGGCATCGGGCGTATCGACAAAGATGCTCAGTTGATAAAGCGGCCGGAGTTCGGGAAAGTACAGGGTGAAAAGCCCTTCGACCACAACCAGGCGGCCAGGCTGAAAGTTCTCCGATTCTCCACGCACGGTGGTATAGGCCGTGAAGTCGTACAGCGGTCGTGCGATCTCCTGGCCCTCAGCCAGCGCAGTCAGATGCCGCGCGAGGAGAGAAATGTCGATCATCGCCGGATCGTCGAAGTTTTTGCGGGTGCGCTCTTCGAACTGCAGATGACCGAGGTCGCGGTAGTAGTTGTCGAGTGAGAAATGCTGCCCGCCCAGTGTCCGCGCCAGCTCCGCGGCCAGAGTGCTCTTACCTGAGCCGGAGGCTCCGGCAACCGCCAGCATTACTGGAGGAAATGGAAGGTGGCCGGCCGTAATCTTCGCTGTGGAATCAGCCCCACTCATCCGTTGCCGACCTCGTGCCCGTTGGCTTGCAGACCAGATGCGAGCTTTGGCAAGAGCCGAGTGAATAGGCTGGCCATGCGGTGCTGGACTCTGCTTCCGGCTTCGAATACTTCTTCGTGGCTGAGCTGGGTGGCGCTGATGCCGGCGGCGAGGTTGGTCACGCAGGAGATGCCCAATACCCGTATGCCCATGTGCCGCGCCACGATGGTCTCTGGCACTGTGGACATTCCTACAAGGTCTGCTCCGAGGGTACGAAAGGCACGGATCTCCGCGGGGGTTTCGAAGCTGGGGCCGGTGGTGGCCAGGTATACACCTTCGTGCATGATGAAGCCGTCACCATCGGATTCGTCGCGTGCTGCCTGCTGGGCCAGCGAGCGTAGCTCTACCGAGTAGCCTTCGGTCATGTCGAAGAATCGCAGACCGGTCTTTTTTCCGTCGCCGAAGCGGGATTCATTCGGGCCAATCAGCGGGTTGAATCCGAGGTGGTTGATGTGGTCCGAGAGAAGTACAAGATCGCCGATCTTGTAGTTGGCGTTGATGCCTCCCGCGGCGTTGGTCAGGATTACGGTCCGCAGACCAAGTTGTCCGAGAACACGCATGGGGAAGGTGACCTGCTGCGGTGTGTAGCCCTCGTAGTAATGTACCCGGCCCTGCATCACGATGACCGGGACGCCACCGATGCGGCCGGCAACGATGCGGCCGGAGTGGCCTTCGACAGTGGATTGGGGAAAGTGAGGAATTGTTCCGTAGGGAGCGAAGACCGGATCGGTGACGGCCTCGGCCACAGCGCCAAGGCCCGAGCCGAGGACGATGCCGATGTGGGGTATCAGATCACCGAGCTTGGTTCGCAGATAGTCGGCAGCTTCATTTACTTGATCGAAATAGGTCATCGGAGTCGCGGCAGCCTCAGCGTGTTTCGCCTAGTGTACAGGCAGCCGGAGGGCTCAGTGGTGCGTTACCACCTGGGAGCGGATGCGATTGTATTGGGCGTGGGTGAGGATGTGTTTATGGTAGAGATCGTCGGATTTGGCATAGGGGCGCCCGTCGATGACGCGCCTGGCCAGCTCGGGGGTAATGCCCGGCAGGGCTTCGAGGTCTCTTCTGCTGGCTGCATTGATGTCGAGGGGGCCTTTGCGCTTTAGTCCTTCGACGATGCCGCTGGCGATCGCTCCGGAGTCACGTTTGACGGCGGCGGTGGCGTCCGCGGTGTGTTCGCGCAGGGCGTCGGTGTTGTTGCAGGAACAGCCTGTAAGGGTGGATGCGGCGAGGACGGAGCCAACAAGGGCCAGGGCTGCCAGAGCTTTTCTCATACTGGCTTGGATGCGTAATTTCTGCCTTTCGGCATCGGTTGGAGGATGCGAATTCGGATTCCTCACTTTGAATCGGTGGGAGGCGCGAGCGGCTTGCCTAGCAGGTTGGCTTGCATGCTCTGGTTTTGCGGGTGGATGCGGAAGTTTCCGTAGAGCAGTTCGCACAGGACCGGGTTGGGACGGCCATACCAGCTTGCCCAGGAGAGCGGCGTTTCTCCATTCATGTCTCTGGCGTCGACGATTGCTCCTGCTTCTTTCAGCATGCGGATTGTGTGAGCTTCGCCAAATGCTGCAGCGCGATGGAGCGGCGTCTCGCCCTTGGTGCGGCAGTCGCGCATGAAGGCTCCCGTCTCTACACCGGGCTTCGTCGCAACGTTGGGATTGGCGCCATGGGTCAGCAGGACTTTGAGCACGAGATCGAAGACCACCCGTTCTGATTTCGAGAGCGCGTTGTGCAGGCAGGTTTCGCCGGTTTCTGCATCTGCGAAGTTTGCATCCGCACCGTTTTCGAGAAGGAAGAGACAAAGACGCCAGTGGCCGTGGTAGGCGGCGGTGTTCAGCCCGAGATTGTCGCCCAGGGTGGTGAGGGATTCACCGTGCGAGAGCAGGAGGCGGATGGCGCTTACATCGCCGTAGTAGGCGCAGTGCTGGATGAGTGGAACGCCGTCTTTGTCTTTGCCGGTTTCCGGGAAGCCGAGATCGAGCAGGTCGAAGGCTAGCTCTGTTCGGCCTGCGGCGAGTTGGAGAAGCAGCGCGTCTATTTGCTCATTACTCATCGGAGACTCGCTGGTTATTCAGGCTGGAAAGAACACGGCTGGCGAGACATGGAATCGCTTGCTCAGTAATTCGATGTGAGTCGCGTTCAGTTTTCGTTTGCCGGAGAGTACTTCTGAAACCACACTCTCACCACCTAGATCCTTAGCCAGGTCCCGTTGCTTCAGACCGTGTTGGTCTAGCAAGAATCGAAGCACTTCTATCGGAGAAGCCTCTGGAAGACTATAGTGTTCTTCTTCATAACGTTCGATCAACAGTGTCAACAGGTCAATTGCTTCCACTTCTTCGCCGGTGGGGTTTTCGATCGAGGTCAGTCGGAACAGGGCTTTGGTGTAAGCATCGAGTTGTTCTTCGGTACGAATTAGATGAGGAGCTCCACGTTCGATCATCTTAACGGGATTTGCTAGAACTGTAGCCATTCTGCCTTCTTCCTCGCGGTCATTGCGTTCCAGCGGTCGTAGTCTTTGTGCGAAAGAAATGACCCGATGGAAATATGCCCAAGTGTCAAGCGTCTCTCAAGCACTTTGGCATAGTGAACCGCGACGATGAGCCGGTACCGATTATGCCTGATGTTGAAAACGACAAAACCATCGACTTCATCTGCGTCTGGAAAATTTTCGCGTAACTCGACGAAGTTCTTCCATCGTGCCAATTTCACAACCTTGATCCAAGCCCGCAGTTCATCCGCAGCCTCTCGGAAATCTTCAGACGCCTGCTGTAGACGTTTGATTGTGACGATGTGCACATGATCAGGTTACTTCGCAAATTGCGAAGAGTCAAGAGAGACGCTATCCCAGAAACATGCCGGCGATGGAGGCGGATATTAGATTGGCCATGGTGCCGGCGAGCATGGCGCGGATGCCGAGTTTGGCGAGGTCGTTGCGGCGCTCTGGGACCAGTGCGCCGATGCCGCCGATCTGCATGCCGACGGAGCCGAGGTTGGCGAAGCCGCATAGGGCGAACGTGGCGATGGTGAAGGAGCGCGGATCGATTGGGACCGCCGAACCAACCTTGTGGGTGCCGAGGGCGATGTAGGCGATGACTTCGTTGAGCGCCATGCGGGTGCCGAGCAGGTTGCCGACGATGCCTGCGTCATGCCATGGCACACCGATCAGCCACGCGACTGGTGCGAAGACATAGCCGAGGATTTCGCCGAGGCTGGAGGGGAACCAGAGGTGGCCGAGGTGGAACCAGTTCAGCAGGCTGTCGAGCAGGGCAACGAGGGCCAGGAAGCTGACCAGCATGATGCCTACGTTGAAGGCCAGTTTGCCGCCGTCGAGGGTACCGCGGGCGATGGCGCCGATGAGGTTTTCATCCTTATGCTCTTCGTTTTCAGGGATGATCACCTTGCCTTCGGTGGCGGGGACTTCGGTCTCGGGAACGAGCATCTTGGCCATCAGGATGGTGCCTGGCGAGGTCATGATGACGGCTGCGAGCAGGTGCTTGGCTTCCACGCCCTGCGAGATGTACATGGCCATGATGCCGCCTGAGACGTGGGCCATGCCGCTGGTCATGATGGTCATGAGTTCGCTGCGGGTGGCTTTCGAAAGGAATGGGCGGATAGTGAGCGGGGCTTCGGTCTGGCCCATGAAGATGGAGGCTGCGACGTTCATGCTTTCGGCGCCTGAGATTTGCATGGTTTTGAGCATGATCCAGGCGAGGCCGCGGATGATGATCTGCATGAGGCCGATGTGATAGAGGACCGCGAAGAATGCGGAGATGAAGATGATGGTGGGCAGCACCTGGAAGGCAAACATGGAGCCCATGTTGGGATGTCCGTTCTGCGCGAGCAGATCTCCGAAGACTCCGGCGTTAGGCAGGCCCAGCTGGCCGAAGAGGACGGCGGTTCCGGCGTAGGTGGCGGCGAGCATCTTCTGGATCACGCCACCGGCCCAGGCCATGGCGTTCTGGCCGTAGTCCGAGCGGAGGACGATGAAGGCGAAGAGGAGCTGCAGACCGAGGCCCCAGACGACTGTGCGTAAGCGGATCGCGCGCCGGTTGGTGGAGCCGAGCCATGCCGCGAGCAGAACGGCCAGAATTCCCAGAATGCCTACGAATCTCTCCAAAAGCCCGCTCCTTGAGTTGCCGAAATGCGAGTTGCCAGATTGCCGGACGGATTGCTTATACCTTATAGCATTGAGTGGTCCTGGCAATCGAAGCGCTGCTTGCTCTCAAGCGCGCCAGGCATTGCAACGCTACTCCGGCACAGGTACTTCACTGCGAATGTGAAAGTGCACCAGGACGGAGGCGTGACCGTCCGGGCAGCCGAGCAAAAGACTTCTTCCTTTTCCCTTAAACTCGAAGGCAACATGTGCGATTCCGTTGGGATCGATTTTCATGACGACAGGACCGGAGATTTCCCGAATTTTGTCCACGTCCACGAGTTGGGCTTCGGCGGAGACAAGCTGCTCATGCAGTGTCGAGTTCAGGGCGATGGGTACCTGCAGGTCTTCTGTCTCGTAGTTCCGGTTGCAATCCACGTTGAAGCGGGAAAACTTGTTATCCCGGACGCTTTCAACGATGTTGATGACCGGGTTACTGTGATAGACCTTGGCGAAAAAGGTGTAGGAATCCGCTGATCGATCTGCCGGGTGAACGATTTCGATGTGATCGGCGTTGATCTTCTTCGGCGGTGTATCGACATCGCAGCCATACGTTGCACTGTAGTAGGTCACCACGCGCGTGTGAGCGCGGAGGTATCGTCCTACGCCTTCGCCGGCGGCGGTGTCGAGCGCTTCATAAGCACAGTAGCGGTGGATGCGGCTGACCGCTGCGGTGCTTCTCCACTTCTCTTCGAGGTCCATCAGAAAGCTGTTGTCGTTACTGTCGCGCAGGTCTGTCAGCAGTGGATCGCTGTCATAGATCTTTGCCAGATTAGCAACGAACGAGCCCTGATGAGGGGTTGCGTAAGAAACGACAAAACGCACCCGGGCAGCGTCGGCCGGATGGTTGATGAGCATCTCCTCGGTCACGATTCCGCCCAGACTATGCGCGACGAAGACAACTTCCCTGTGGTCCCAGACTTTTTGTTTTTTCAGCCCTTGCCACAGGATCTGCGACAACTGCTCTGTCGAGTATTGGCCGTGCCGGGAGGGGGTGGGATACTCGGCCACGACGACGTCTGATTGCTGAAAATGGGGATCGGTCTGGATCAACTGCGGCCAGTAGGCACCATTCGATGCCCTCCACGTATTGTGGTCTCCGTGAATGCCATGCACGAAAACAATCACTCGCGGTTTCAGGCTTTGGCCCTGGGCCGGGAAAGCGCTTATGGAAAAGGCAAGGCAGCTTGCAAGGAACGCCCCAAAAACAGCGAAAGTACGACTCAATCCAATTCTCCCCCAGATTCCAATGATAATTCCTGGACCGGGAAACGGAGATTTTGTTGGAGCTTGCTCGTCCATGCGAGGATGCTCAAGAGCCCTTAAGGCGAAAGGGCATGACCGAAGAAAGTTTCTGATCTTCGACCGGGGGCGCAAGGACGTAAGACGAGCAATTTCACCTCTTCAGGAATGCCTCCGCGTCTTCACGTGTAAACACCCGGCTTACCAACGGCACGGCGTCCGGTGATTGTGTGGAAAAGGTGATGGCCTTCTTCAGAAGTGAGGTTGGCTCGGCCAGCAGTGCAGAGTGAGTTGCGTAGAGCGTCGCGAGCGGCTGGCCTTTTTCGATGTGAGCGCCGCGGCGGGCGTGGAAGTGGATTCCGGCGTGAGGGTCGACGGGTTCTCCGGCTTTTTCGCGACCGGCTCCGAGGCGTTGCACGGCCCAGCCAAGCATCGTTGTATCCATGTCGGAGATATAGCCTGTTTCCCATGCTTCTATTACCTGGGTTGCGCCGGGTTTGTGAAAGACCCATGGATCGTCGAAGGTTGAAATATCGCCGCCCTGGGCTTCGATCATCTGCATGAAGATTTTCAAAGCGGAGCCGTCGCTGATGGCTGTCTCGGCTCGCGCGTAGCCGGCTTCTGGCGTTTCGGCCTGGCCGCCGAGATAGACCATCCATCCAGCGAGCACGAGGGAGAGCTCGCGGAGGTCTTCGCTTTCAGCGGGCCGTTTGCCGCCGAGCAGATCGACGGACTCGACTAACTCGATCCAGTTGCCGGCCATGGCTCCGAGGGGTTGGCCCATGTCGGTCATGAGAGCAACGGTGCGGGTTCCGGCTGACTCGGCTGTCGCGACCATGAGCGCTGCGAGTGTTTCGCCTTCGGTGCGGTCGCGGAGGAAGGCTCCCGAGCCGGTCTTTACATCGAGAACGAGCGCGTTGAGGCCCGCGGCGAGCTTCTTGCTGAGGATGGAGGCGCAGATAAGACCGCGGCTTTCAACGGTGCCGGTGCGGTCACGGAGGGCGTAAAGGACTCGATCTGCGGGTACGAGCGCCGGGGTCTGGCTCACGATGGATGCGCCGCAGTGCTTGATCACGGCTTCGAATTCATCGAGCGAGAGGGCGGTCCGGTAGCCGGGAATCGCTTCCAGCTTATCGAGAGTTCCCCCGGTGTGACCGAGTGCTCGGCCAGAGATCATTGGAACTGCTACGCCGCAGGCGGCTGCCAGCGGTGCTACGAGGAAGCTGGTCTTGTCTCCTACGCCGCCGGTGGAGTGCTTGTCGACGGCTACCTTGCCAAGGCGGGAGGGGTCGAACTTTACGCCGGAGTCGCGCATGGCTACGGTGAGGGCGCGAATCTCATCGGATTCGAGGCCGTTGAGCCATGCCGCCATGAGCCATGCTGCAAGCTGCTCCACGGGGATGCTCTCGCTGGCTGCGCCGCGGACGAGGAAGCGGATTTCTTCTTCGGTTAGCGTACCGTGGTCGCGCTTCTTGCGGATGAGGTCGATGGCGTGGATGGGTGCGTGCGTTGAAGCGGTGCCGGGCAATGGTTCTGTCTGGGACATTCTGGGGCGGCCTCTATATGTGGTTCCGTCTTGAGATTACCGCATGAGACGGGAGCGCATAATCGGGGAACCGGCGTGTCCTTCGCTTGACTGTGAGTTACGCCAGAGGCCGCTGCATGATGAGCAGGCGCAGCCATTCGCCGAACTTGCTGCCGGCTTCGGGGAGCAGGCCCACTTCCTTGAATCCTAGTGAGGCGTGAAGGGCTGTTGAGGGGATGTTGACGCCGCAAATGCAGGCGACCATTGAGTGGCAGCCGCGCGCGGTGCATTGCGCGATCAACTCGCCCAGCAGTAACTTGCCCACGCCGTGACCGATGCAGTCGGGGCGCACATAGATCGAGTCTTCGACGGTGAAGCGATAGCCCTCGCGCGGACGGAATTGTGAGGCGTAGCAGAAACCGACGATGTATCCCTCGAGCTCCGCGACCAGATAGGGTAGGCTGCGGTCAAGGACAGCCTGCCGTCTTAGCTGCATCTCTGCTTCATTCGGAGCCGTGATTTCAAAGGTCGCGGTGGTTGTTTCGACGAAGCGGGCATAGATGGCGGTCAGAGCAGCCATGTCCGACGTGGTAGCAGGTCGCACCAGGCACTCGGACTCAACGGTGGCCGCAATCCCGGTCTGGGAACGTGCTTCAAGGATTGGTTCGCGTGATCTCACGTTGCGTTGGACCTGATCCTCACTTCTTACCCAAGTAAACTCGGATCCGCATAAAGACGGGATAAGTCTGCTGCTTCGGCGGCCATGTGCCGGAGTTCTTCCATGGCTATCACTCAATTGTCCGGGTACGACCGGCTACTTGAGTTGCAAGTCGGAGGCGTAGGGCATCAGTTGGCTGAAGGGAATGGTCACCTGGTCCACCGCGCCTTTGCGGCCAGCCGGGAAGCTGATGGGAGCATCCGGTTCGATGAACTCGGCGAGTACTTGCCTGCAGGCGCCGCAGGGCGGGCTGGGGGCGTCGTTCAGATTTACGACTGCGACTGCTTTAATGCGAATTTCAGGTCCAAATGCGGCGATGGCACTGACGAGGGCGGAGCGTTCGGCGCAGATGGTGAGACCGAAACTTACATTTTCGACATTTGTGCCAGTCACGATTTCGCCGTTGGTCAGGAGCAGCGCCGAGCCGACGCGGAAACCGGAGTATGGCGAATAGGAGCGTGCGGCGATGGCAATTGCGGCGTCGATCAAGCGCTGCATTGGGACATCGGCTGGTTCTGTCATCTTCGTTGCAACCCGTGCCGTGGCATGGTTTTGTCCGAGCCCGGAATTACAGGCTAACCGCAGGGGCGGTGCTGCGCAAATCTTTGGGCACCTCGCCCCTTGTTCCTGGGCTTGAAAATTCCACAGCAGCCTCACGCTTTAGCCTCAAGTTTGTTCCACACCGACCGATAAGGTGCTGGAGAGCAGCTACCAGACGGCGAGTACAGCAGGCCACGGACGGACTATGGACGAACTGACGCGTGAGTTCCTGATTGAAAGCCAGGAGGGCCTGGACCGGATGGAACGCTGCCTGACCGACCTCGAAGAGAGGCCGCAAGATAAGGAATTGCTGGGCGACATTTTCCGTTCGGTGCATACGATCAAGGGCACTACCGGTTTTCTTGGATTCAAGCGGTTGGAACGGCTGGCGCACGCGGGGGAAAATCTGCTGGGGTTGTTGCGGGACGGCAAGCTGTCGGCCAACCAGCTGATCACCACTGGACTCCTTCAACTGATGGATGCGCTGCGCGGGATTCTCAGAACGATCGAATCGACCAACCACGAAGGCGAACAAGAGGGCGAGGGGCAAGATGCGCTGCGGGACGCTGAGCTCATTGGGAAACTGCAGGAGTTGCAACGTCCGCAGGCATCCGTTGCCGCCGCTGCTGCGGTCGTAACGCATGGGATTCCTAGCATCGAGGCCTCGTCGGGTTCTTCCATTCAGTCTGCCGCTCATCCCTTTCCCCCAGCCATCGCCTATCCGGAGACAGGCCCAGCCCCTAGGCCTGCAGAAGCTGTGTTGCTTCCCCCCGATGAGCCCAGGGCCGCGTCCGAGCCAGCCAAAGCCAAGGCGGTGGTGGCTGCGACTGAAAGCACGCTGCGCGTGGACGTGATGCTGCTGAACCGGATGATGAACCTGGTGGGCGAGCTGGTATTGACGCGCAACCAGATTCTCCAGGCTACGTCGCTCGACCCAGGTCTTACGCTTCTTTCCCGCCGCCTCGACATGGTGACGGCGGACTTGCGCGAGTCGGTGATGAAGGCGCGCATGCAGCCGGTTTCGAATGTCTTTTCGAAGTTTCCGCGCATCATCCGCGATCTGTCGCAGGCGCTCCATCGCAAGGTGCGGCTGGTGCTCGAAGGGCAGGAGACGGAGCTGGACAAGAGCCTGCTCGAAGCGATTAAAGACCCTCTGACCCATGCCGTCCGCAACTCGATGGACCACGGAATCGAGCCGCCGGAGATACGCCAAGCCGCAGGTAAGGATCCTGAGGGAACGCTCAAGCTGCGGGCCTACCAGGAATCGAGTCACGTCATCATCGAGGTGTCGGATGACGGCGCGGGGATTGGTGTCGAGAAGGTCCGCAACAAGGCAATCGAGCGAGGCCTCATTGCCGCCGAACGCGCCGCTCAGTTGAGTGAACGCGAGCTCCTGCAGCTGATCTTTCTTCCCGGCTTTTCGACCGCTGAGGCTGTTACCCATGTGAGCGGCCGTGGGGTGGGCATGGACGTGGTGCGCACGAACGTCGAGAAGATCGGCGGCAAGGTCGAGATCGATTCCCGTCCAGGGAAAGGCACAACGCTGCGGCTGCGAATCCCGCTGACGCTGGCTATCATTCCGGCGTTGATCGTGCGGAGTCTGAAACAGAGTTTTGCCCTTCCCCAGGGTGCCCTTTCTGAGCTGGTGCATGTGCCGCCGGAGAGGGTCGGTGTTGCCGTCGAATGGATGGAGGGCGCGCCACTCTACCGTCTTCGAGGGCAACTGCTGCCATTGATTTTTCTCGATTGCATGCTCTCTTCCGGCCAACTGGCTGAAGCCGGTGATGACCGGGATTTGTTTATCGCGGTACTCGACGCCGATGGCCGGCGTTTTGGCCTGGTCGTCGATGGTCTCGCTGATCCTGAGGAGATTGTTGTCAAGCCTCTTTCGCCGGTTCTCAAGTCGATCGGCCTTTACTCCGGGGCGACGGTGCTGGGCAATGGAGACCTGGCGCTGATCCTCGACCCCGGATCGATTGCTGCGCGTGCAGGCGTCTCCTTGCGCGGCGAAGACGAAGATGCAGCCCTGGTGCAACAGGATGAGGAGCCGACAGGTTTGCGCTATCTCATCGTGGAAGCCGGTGGACGCCGCGCAGCGATTCCGCTGGAGGATGTGCTGCGAATCGAACGCATTCCTCTCTCTCGGGTTGAATACATGGGCTATCGTCCGGTTTTGAACTTCGACGGCCAACTACTGCCGATCGACGATGCCGGCAACGTACTGGGCGGAGATGACCGCGCATCGCTGGTGACGGTTGTCGTCTGCCGTGAGGGGCAGCGTCAAGTGGGAGTCGCCGTTCATCATGTGCTGGATGTGGCCAACGGCAGTGAGCTGTTTGAAGCGGGATCGCACCAGCAGGCTTCTGGCGTGACGCTGCTCAAGGATCAAGTGACGGGCATTGTTGATCTCGCTTCCGTGGTTTCGTTGCCGCTGAAGTATGCGGGCGAGCGCATGGATATCCCAGTCTGGAGCGAGATTCAGGAGACGGTTGCATGAGCGCAACAGATAAGCTGGCGTTGCGGAAGCATGATGTTGAGGATTCGCACAAGAGCGCGCTGCTGGAGATGTGCTCGGTGCGAGTGGGTCAGACCCTCTTTGGCATCCCGATCCCCCATATTTTGGAGATCGTTGGCGGCGCGCGGCCACAGGCGGTGCCCCTCGCTCCCGCTTTTGTCGGGGGGCTGGTGCACTATCGCGGGGACGTGTTAACCACCGTCAGCCTGCGCCAATTACTTGGGATGCAGGATCAGGAAGGGCGTCAGGATATCCTCGTCCTCGAAAGCTCGGGCGGCTGCTTCGGGCTGTTGGTCGATTCGGTCAGTGAGGTGCTCACGGTTGCCAGATCCGATCATGAGCCGAACCCGTCCATCCTCGAGGAGAGGCGCCGGGCAGTCTTCGCGGGGGCATTCAAGCTCAAGGAGACCTTGCTGGTCGTACTCGATCCGGAGCGGCTGGATCCGATGCGGCTGGCGGCTTAAGGCAAGAATAGGGAAATAGAGCCAGAGTTGGTTTAGGGGGATTCGATGCGGGCCTTGATTGTTGATGATTCGCGGTTTGTGCGGGACTTTCTGCGTGGGCTGCTGGAGGAGAAGGGCATCGAGTGCGAAGAGGCTGCCGATGGGCGTGCCGGGCTGACGCACTTGCATGACGGAGATCCCTTTGATCTGGCGCTTGTGGACTGGAATATGCCGGTGATGGATGGCCTGGACATGCTGAAGAGCATGCGCGCTGAGGGTTACTCCGAGGTGAAGGTGATGATGGTGACTACCGAGGCGGAGGATGACTTCATTCTCCGCTCGCTCGACGCCGGGGCTGATGAGTACCTGATGAAGCCGTTCGACGACAACGCGCTGACTGAGAAGCTGGCCATGCTGGGTCTGGTTGAGGTCTGAGTGATGTCTGAAGGGCGCATGGCAAGGGTGCTGATTGTCGACGACTCTTCGGTGATGCGTAGCCTGTTGCGCAGCGTGCTAGCGACCGACGCGCGCCTTGAAGTAGCGGGAACGGCGAGCGATGGAGCTTCGGCGCTGCGGGCGATGGAATCGTTGAAGCCTGATCTCGTATTGCTGGATGTTGAGATGCCGGTCATGGACGGGCTAACGACTCTGAAGCACATGAAGCTGCTGGACCGAAAGGTGCCGGTGATCATGTGCAGTACGCTTACGCAGCGTGGGGCGAAGGTGACCATCGAGGCTCTTGCGATTGGCGCAGCGGACTATGTAGCGAAACCCTTTGGGCAAGGTTCGCGTGAAGCCGCCACCCAGGCTCTGGCTCACGATCTTATTCCCAAGATCCTGGCGCTGACGGCAACTCCGGTGTCTCATACGATGCCGTCCCCGGCCTATCCGGCTCCGTTTCGAGCCACGGGATTGAAGTCTGCGCCGCCTAATTCTCAGTCGTTTCGATCGAGTGCCGTGTTGCTCCCCCAACCCGCCATTGTGCCGGCGGATGTGGCCGTTGTTGTCATCGCAGTCTCTACCGGCGGGCCGGCGGCGCTCGATGTTGTGCTGCCGGCGATTCCGGCCAGCTTTCCGTTGCCGGTCCTGATCGTTCAGCACATGCCGGAGCTGTTTACAAAGCTGCTGGCGGAGCGTCTGGACGGCCGTTGCCCGATGCGGGTGCGCGAGGCCGCTAACGGTGATTCGGTCCGTCCCGGCACGATTTACATCGCCCGGGGGAACTGGCATATGGAGGTTGCGGCAGCTGATCATCGCTCGGCATTGCTCAGGCTGACGCAGGAACTGCCCGAGAACCACTGCCGGCCGGCTGCGGACGTGCTGTTCCGCACGGCTGTCGCTGTCTATGGATCGCGCGTACTTGGCGTCGTGCTGACCGGCATGGGCTATGACGGCCTCGCGGGCAGCAGGCTTATCCGTGAGCACGGCGGCGTGATCATCGCTCAGGATGAAGCTACCAGTGCCGTGTGGGGGATGCCGGGAGCAGTCGCGCAGGCCGGGCTCGCCCAGCGGGTGCTGCCGCTGCAGATCATAGCGCCCGAAATTCTTCGTCTGGCCGGGACCGGGCACGCCTCCTCAGGGAATCAACGCGAGGCCCTTGAGCTTCGAGAATCGGCGGTTTGAAGGTATGCTCTCCAATCCCTTTCCCACTCCGGCAAGTCTGCCGAGCATGGCTACCGCGAGCGGCAGTGGTGCTGGATCGAGCGTCGACTACGCGTTTCTGCGCCAGCTCGTCTATGAGCAGTCACAGAATGTACTAGATTCGTCGCGCGATTATCTCTTTGAAACCCGGCTGGCCAAGCTGCTGCGCGCGCGGGGGCTGACTCATCTCGAGGAGCTTGTCCAACTGCTTAAGTTGAAACGCGATCCGGTACTGGAACGCGCTGTCGCCGAGGCGATGACCATTAACGAGACGAGTTTCTTCCGGGACGGACGGCCGTTTGAACTGCTGCGCACGGAACTGTTGCCATCGCTGATCGAAGCTCGCCGCAATACCCGTTCTCTGCGATTCTGGAGCGCTGCCTGTTCAACCGGACAGGAGGCTTACTCGATGGCGATGCTGGTCGCTGGGCATTTTCCGCAGCTAGCGGGTTGGAATGTGCGGATTGAGGGAACTGATATTGCCAGCGAGGTTGTACAGCGGTGCCAAGCCGGGAGCTACCACCGCATCGAGATGAACCGGGGTCTTCCGGCGCGCAACATCGTCCGATTCTTTGACCATCAGGGTGAGGACTGGACGGTCAAGCCAGAGATCCGCCGGATGTGTAATTTCCGGCTGGCGAATCTCTGCGGGGCGCAGCTCCCGTTCTCGCCGGTCACCGATCGCTTTGACGTGGTCTTCCTGCGGAACGTAATGCTGTATTTTTCGCAGGAGACGCGGAAGAAGCTGCTGGCCAATATCCATCGGCTGCTGGCATCGGACGGGCTGCTTTTTCTGGGGTCGAGCGAACAGCCGGCCGACCCTTCGCTTTGGACTCCGATCCTGGCCGGCGGTACTTGCTATTACCGGGCCAGGCAGCCGAGTTAAAGACTAGTTATCGCCGCTGGTTCCGTAGATATTGGGTACTTTGCCGCCCATGGACCTCAGGTACGTGCTCAATTGCCCGCGATGGTGGATGGAGTGCTTGATGGTCAGTTGAATGAAATTGACAGCTGGCAGCTGCATTACGCCGAAGAAGTCGAGCGGCTCGGCCAGTTGTTCGCCGGATAGCCCGCGCAGGCGTTCGATGATTGCTTTCATCTTTTGCTCGTAGCATACCGCGGCGTCTGCCGGATTCATGATTCCGCACTCGTCGGTTTGACAGGGTGGCGCTCCGAAACTGCCATCGACGACTCCGGTGAGAAACCATTCATCGACCAAGGGTATGTGGCGGATGAGGGCGAGGCCTGTGCTTGCCTTGCCATCTGGCCGGAAGTCGAGACGATCGGGCGGGACGGCAGCGATGACTTTCAGAGTCGTTTGCATCTCATGTTCCAGGTCTGCGATGAGAAAGTCGCCAATGGCTTTTGCTTGATCGGGTGTCATAGCCGGGGTCATGGTCTGTCCTCGTATTCGTTCAGGATGCGCCCGCGCCGGGGCGGAGGTCGCGAGAATTATAGCTGCCGGTTCTGGTGCGATATTGCCTTGCTGCATTGTTATTGGGTCAAATTGTGCACACGGCTCATGACGGGATTGGGGCTATGCTGGAGATGAGACATGGCTCCCCGCAAACCCATTTCGACCGAGCCTGCTCTTCCCCTGGCCGATGTTCCTCCTGACAATCCTTTCGCCGGATTTCATCCGGTTACGGAGAGATGGTTTCGTGAGGTTTTTGACTCTCCGACTGCGCCTCAGCGGCTCGGCTGGCCAGCGATTGCGCGTGGAGACAGCACGCTGATCCTGGCTCCTACGGGGACTGGGAAGACGCTGACGGCTTTTCTCTGGTGCCTGGACAGGCTGATGTTGCAGGAAAGGCCGCAGGGCGCGGGGTGCCGCATTGTCTATGTTTCGCCCTTGAAAGCGCTGGCGGTGGATGTGGAGCGCAATTTGCGCTCGCCGCTGGCGGGGATTGCAAACATGGCGCGTCGGATGGGCGTGCCGGTTCATGATCCGGAGATCAGCATCCGGACGGGGGATACTTCGCAGAAGGAGCGGGCGAAGTTTCGCAAGACGCCTGCCGAGATTCTGATTACTACGCCGGAGTCTCTGTATCTGCTGTTGACTTCGCAGTCTTCGGAGTCGCTGCGGACAGTGGATACGGTGATCATCGACGAGATTCATGCGCTGGTGCCCACAAAGCGCGGGGCGCACATGGCGCTTACGCTGGAGCGGCTGGAGGCGCTGACGAAGCGGCGGATTCAGCGGATTGGGCTTTCGGCGACGCAGCGGCCGCTAGAGGAAGTGGCGCGGTTTCTGGGTGGGGTTGAGGTGCCTGCTGTTTCGGGGCCGACTTCGAGTTCCTCAGGGGCTAAAGCTCATCTCAATATGGCGGGCGTTCGCGGCACGACTGGAGTCGTGCCCTCTCATAAAGCTTCCGACGATGGGATTTCGGCGGAGCCGGTTGAGGCTTCTGCGCGGACCGATGCTGATTTGCCGGGACCGAGTTCTGAGGCTGGCATCGAGCCGGACAGGCTTTCTATTGTGGAAGCTGGGGTCGCTGCGGAGCTACTGCCTCGGGAGGAGACCGAATCGTGGTCGGCGGACATTGTTGAAACGACAAATATTCGCTACCGGCCGGTGACGATTGTGAACGCCAGTGCGCCGAAGCAGTTGAAGCTGCGGATTGAGGTGCCGGTTGAGGACATGGCTCGGCTGGGGCAGCAGGAGGAGATTCCTTCCGGTCCGGCTAGCCAGGGGCCGAAGCGGGTTTCCATCTGGAATGCGATTCATCCGCGGTTGCTGGAGATTATTCGCGAGCGGACTTCGACGATTCTGTTCGTGAATAGCAGGCAGGTGGCGGAGCGGCTGGCTGGGGCGCTGAATGAGTTGGCAGAGGAGCAGGGAGAGCCAGCGCTGGTGCGGGCGCATCACGGTTCGCTGGCGGCGCCGCAGCGGCTGATTATCGAGGAGCAGCTGAAGGCGGGTAAGCTTCGAGGGCTTGTGGCTACAAGCACGCTGGAGCTTGGCATCGATATGGGGGCCGTCGATCTGGTGATCCAAATTGAATCGCCGCCATCGGTGGCCAGCGGCATGCAGCGGATCGGGCGAGCCGGGCATTCGGTAGGGGCGGTGAGCGAGGGGATTCTATTTCCCAAGTACCGGGCTGACCTGATTGCGTGCGCGGCGATGACGCAGTCGATGCACCAGTCGCATATTGAATCGACGCGGTTTCCGCGCAACCCGCTGGATGTGCTTTGCCAGCAGATTGTGGCGATTGTGGCGCATCCGCCGAGTTTGCCGCCTCCGGAGAAGAAGAAAAAGCTCGTTGTAAAACCGAAGGCTGGGGCGGCAGGTACGACTGGTTCGGCGGCGCGGAGCCGGTTGTTTGCTGAGTTTGAGCAGGTTGAGGAAGATGCAGCCGAGGCGGCTGAGGCGGAGCTTGAGGCTGGTCCAGAAGTCCCGTTCGACGAGCTGTTCCGGATTGTGCGGTCGGCTGCGCCGTTTGGCGGGCTTACCCGGAATGCGTTTGAGGGTGTGCTGGATTTGCTTTCTGGGCGTTATCCGTCGGATGAGTTTGCTGAGCTGCGGCCGCGGCTGACGTGGGACCGGACGCGGAACGTTCTCACCGCCCGGCAGGGAGCGACACGGCTGGCGATTCTGAATGCAGGGACGATTCCGGATCGCGGCTTGTATGGGGTCTTTCTTTCGCACAGCGAGGGGAAGTCTGTCCGCGTGGGTGAGCTCGATGAGGAGATGATTTTCGAGTCTCGTGTGGGCGAGACTTTCATCCTGGGGGCGACTACCTGGCGGATTGACGAGATTACGCATGATCGCGTGCTGGTCTCGCACGCTCCGGGTGAGCCGGGGAAGATGCCGTTCTGGAAAGGCGAGGGGCCGGGGCGACCGCTGGAGTTTGGGCGGAGGATCGGGGCGATGGTCCGCGAGTTGCGGGCGATGCCGCTGCCTGCCGCGCTGACCCGGCTGGTGACGGATCATGATCTTGACCCTGGGGCGGCTGAGAACCTGATGCGGTTCCTTTCGGACCAGGCGGAGGCTACGGGGCAGGTTTCCGACGACCGGAACATCGTGATAGAGCGCTGCCGGGATGAGTTGGGGGACTGGCGGGTTTGCGTGCTGACGCCGTTTGGGAGCCGGATACATATTCCCTGGGCGATGGCAGTTTCGGCGCGCATTCGGGCGGCGGGCGGTCCGGATGTGGAGACGCTGTGGGGAGATGACGGGTTTGTGCTGCGGTTTCCGGATTCGGATGAGGCGCCGAATGTGGACTGGATCATGGTCGAGTCCGCCGAGGTGATGGATCTGGTGCTGCGTCAGCTGGGGTCGACGGCGTTGTTTGCTGGCCGGTTCCGGGAGGCGGCGGGACGGGCGCTGCTGTTGCCGAGGCGGCGGGCGGATGGGCGGGCTCCGCTGTGGCAGCAGAGGAAGCGGGCTTATGACTTGCTGGCGGTGGCTTCGCGGTATCCGGCGTTTCCGATGCTGCTGGAGGCGTATCGCGAGTGTCTGCGCGATGTGTTTGATATGCCGGCGCTGATTGAGACGCTGCGCGGGATTGAGCAGCGGCAGTTGCGGATTCATGTGGTGGATACGCGGACGCCTTCGCCGTTCGCCTCTTCTCTGCTGTTCAGTTATGTAGCGAATTTCCTGTATGACGGGGATGCTCCGCTGGCGGAGCGCCGGGCGCAGGCGCTGACGATTGACCAGGATCAGCTACGGGAGTTGCTGGGCGAGGCGGATCTTCGGGAGCTGCTGGATTCGGAGGCGATAGCCGAGGTGGAGGAGCAGCAGCAATGCTTGATCGATCCGTTCCGGGCGCGGTCGGCGGATGGGCTGAATGACCTGGTGCTGCGGCTTGGGGATTTGTCGCGGGAGGAGATTGCGCTTCGGGTGACTGATCCTGGGGTACTGGAGCATGTGGACCGGCTGATCCGGTCGCGGCGGTTGCTGGAGCTTCGTGTTGCCGGGGAGAAGCGGGTGATCGCGGTTGAGGATGCGGCCCGGTATCGGGATGGGCTTGGGGTTCCGCTGCCGCCGGGGTTGCCGGTGGCTCTGCTGGCGACGGTGGCGCAGCCGGTGCTGGAGCTGATCCGGCGATATGCGCGGACGCATGGGCCGTTCACGCTGGAGGAGGTTTCGGGGCGGTTTGCGCTGGATCCGGCGCTGACGGAGAAGACGCTGAACCAGCTTTGCACGGAGAACCGGATTGTTGAGGGCGGGTTCCGGCCTGGAGGGTTGGCGCGCGAGTGGTGCGACCAGGAGATTTTGCGGATCATCCGGCGCAAGTCTCTGGCGCGGCTGCGCAAGGAAGTGGAGCCGGTGGAGCAGCAGACGCTGGCGCGGTTCCTGACGCACTGGCAGGGGTTGCTGACGCCGCGGCGTGGGATGGATGCGCTGCTGGATACGATCGAGAATCTGCAGGGTGCGCCGCTGGCGGCTTCTTTAATCGAGAGCAGTATTCTGCCGGCTCGACTGGCGGGGTATTCGCCTGCGGATCTGGATACATTGGTGGCTGCTGGCGAGGTGAGCTGGACCGGTGTCGAGCCGCTGGGCGAGCGGGATGGGCGAATTGCGCTGTACCTGGCGGACAAGATGCCGTTGCTGGCTGTGCCTCGGCCGAATCCGCAGCCGATGACGGAGAGGGAAGAAAAGCTGCTGGCGGAGCTGAAGCAGAGTGGGGCGAGCTTCTTCACGCAGATGCATGAGGCTGTAGGTGGGGGATATCCGGGCGAGTCGCTGGATGCGCTTTGGTCTCTGGTCTGGCGCGGGTTGGTGACGAACGATTCACTGCATCCGCTGCGGGCTTACACGGCCAGGCCTGAGGCGGCGCGTGGGCCGCGGAAGCTGCCTCCGCAGGGGAATTTTCGCAGCCGGAGGACGGTACCGGCGACGGCGCAGGGGCGGTGGTCGCTGGTGGAGAGTGCGAATCGGGCGCAGTCGCTGGTTGCGCCGAGTTCGACTGAGGCTACGCACGCGCTGGCGCTACAGCTGCTCAACCGGTATGGGGTGCTGCTGCGGGAATGTGCCGCTGCGGAGAATATTCCAGGTGGGTTTTCGTCGATTTATCCGGTGCTGAAGGCGCTGGAGGAGAGTGGGCGTATTCGGCGGGGATACTTTGTGGCAGGGGTGGGAGCGACGCAGTTTGCGCTACCGGCTGCTGTGGATCTGCTGCGCTCGCTGCGGAATGCTCCTTTTCTTCCTGAGAGCGGGAAGCTGGAGTTTGTATTGCTGGCGGCTACGGACCCGGCGAATCCTTATGGATCGACATTGAAATGGCCGGAGTTGCCAGCAGAGGCGGAGGATAGCGAGAGTGCTCCGAGGGCGCTGACGCGGGCGGCTTATGCGCAGGTGGTGCTTTGCGGTGGGCGGCTTGTGGCGTGGCTGCGGCGGGCGAATCCGAACATTCTTGTTTTCCTTCCGCCGGATGAACCGGAGCGGTCGCATGTTGCGGATGGGCTGGCTCGGTATTTGGCTGAACTTGGGATGACGCGGTTGCAGCAGGATCAGACGGGCCACCAGAGCGGCTACCTGATCAGTACGGTGAATGGGATCGCCGTGGGGGCGCATCCGTTTGCGCATGCGCTGCACGATGCTGGTTTTCATCCGGGGCCGTTGGGGGTGCATTTGCGGCGTCCGGCGCGGCCGCCCTCGGGGGCTGCTGGCGGGCATGCTTCGAGCCTGAATCCTGGGAGGCTGTCGCCGCAGGAGGCTGCGTTGAATCGGCCTGCGCTGACCAATCCTAACTTCGGGCGGAAGGGCGTGTGAGCCATGCCTGAGGGAGACACAATCTATCGGACGGCCCGGGCGCTGGGACGCGCTCTAGTCGGTAAGGCAGTCACGGCCTTTCGGACCGAATATGCGCAGATTGCTGCTGCGGATGACCAGACGCCGTTTGTCGGACAGACTGTCGAGTTCATTGAAGCGCGCGGGAAGTGGCTGCTGATTCACCTGTCCGGCGGTAATATCCTTGCCACACATATGCTGATGAGCGGTAGCTGGCATATTTACCGGCCGGGTGAGGCCTGGCAGGAATCGGTGCGCAATGCGCGGATTGTGATTGAGACTTCCGACTTTGTGGCTGTCGGTTTTCGGGTGCCGCTGGCGAAGATATATACCGCTGAGACGCTTGTTCGAGATCGCAAGATTCCGCGGGCGGAGAATGATGTGCTCAGTGGCACCTTCGACGCGAAGGCTGCTGTGCGGCGGCTGATGGCAAGAGGGGATGATGAACTTGGGGATGCGCTTTTGCGGCAGGATGTTCTGGCTGGTGTGGGGAACGTCTTCAAGTCGGAGATTTGCTTCTTGCTGGGTTTGAGTCCGTTTCGGCGGGTTAATACGCTATCGGAGGGGCAGCCTGAGGAGATTGTGGCGATGGCGCAGAAGCTGCTGGCTGCGAACGTGCTTGAGGACTCGGGGGATCTGATTGTTACGTTCAGCGGGAGGCATCGGCGCACTACGAACAATGCCGATCCCGGGGCTAGCCTCTGGGTGTATGGGCGGAAGAATGAGGATTGCCGACGGTGTGGGACGGCGATTCAGAGGTGTTTGCAGGGGCGGAATGCCCGGAGTACTTATTGGTGTCCAAATTGCCAGGCGTTGTGTTTTGCTGATGGATCGACCTAGCTTTCAGATCGTAGAGCGAGTACCACGATATATAGTTTCAAGAAAGTCTTTGTATACGCAGTCAGTCTTTGTGTGACGTCTGCTTTTTAGATATAAATACCTCATCAGAATGATGAAGGTGGATGAATTGGACGGAGCAGAAATTATTCTAGCTTTAAAGAAAAAGTTTAATGCCCACACGGATCGTGCATTGGCGGCGAAGCTGGGCGTCCACGAAGTTTCAATCCAAACTTGGAGGAGCCGTTCAAAAATTACTGCAAGGCAGATAGTTGGTCTTATTGAAAGCGCAACCGACACCGCGACGAGGAATTTTCAAAGGACGGCAATACGACCCCTTGTGGAGTTTTATCGGATAGAAAAGTGTGCATCGAAGCGGGGAGCTAAGTTTGAGCTGTTCAGTTTTGAAGACAAACATCCATATCGAATTGGCCTAAAGAAGGAATTAGAAGATAAGAACGGAGTGTATGTTTTTTTCGATAGCCGCGGTCGCGCCATTTATACCGGCAAAGCCAAAGTGCAGAGTCTGTGGCGAGAAATGACGTCTGCTTTCAACAGAGATCGTGGACCCGTTCAAAAGATAAAGCGCGTAAGGCACCCCGAAAAGAGAGTTGAATACCGGACCTCAGAGGAAAAGTCGCGTCAGATCGTTGAATATGCAGTTCCGCTTCATGATCTAGCCGCTTATTTCAGCGCATATGAAGTTGTGGATGGAATGATTGATGAACTTGAATCTTTGTTGGTTCGCAGTTTTGCGAACGATTTGCTGAATATTCGAATGGAGCGTTTTGGTAAGCAGCGGAAAGTCAGTTATTAATAGCAATTCCCCGCACCTATACTCGTGGTACGGGGAATCCAAAATTACAGGGCTGCTGCGCCGGCTTCTGCGACTGCATGGTCCTGATCGCCGGAGCCGCCGCTTACGCCGATTGCGCCCACGACTTTGCCGTGCTGCTTGAGTGGGATGCCGCCGGCGAAGATCATGATTTTTCCGTCGTTGCTGGCGTGGATGCCGAAGAACTGGCCGCCGGACTGCGAGTGGGTGGCGAGGTCTTTTGTGGCAATGTCAAAAGCGCGTGAGGTGTAGGCCTTCTTGATAGAGATATCGATCGAGCCGATCCAGGCTCCGTCCATGCGAGCGTGGGAGATGAGGTTGCCGCCGGCGTCGGCTACGGCGATGTTCATGGGCTGGCCGATTTCGGTGGCTTTGGCTTCTGCTGCTTCGATGATGCGCTTGGCGTCTTTCAGGGTAATCATGGGGTTCTCCGGTGGTGCGGTTTGTGGTTGCGTGGCGGTCGTATTCGGTCGCTTAAGTACAACAGCAGATTCCCTGCGGGAATGACAAACAAAAAAGCGCAGTGGTCACGGTTTCTTGTCGCCGCCGAGGCCGAAGATTTTCTGGAGGAAGTTGCGTTTGTCTGGAGGGCCGTGAGTGCAGGTGGCTTCGGGCACGGTGCCGTCCAGGAAGGCGGCGGTATAGGAAGTTGCTGGAGTTGCCGGGCAGCCCTCGTCTACGGGCAGGTTGGTGGCTTTGTCGACCTGGACCATCTGCACGCCTTCGGGGACGTTGAAGTCGTGCGTGTCGGAGTACTGCGGCAGTGCCACGGCGCGCTTCATGAAGTCGGCCCAGATGGGAGCGGCGGCCATGGAGCCCTGGATCTTGCCCATGTTGGTGTAGTCGTCGTTGCCGACCCAGACGATGCAGAGCAGGTTGCTGGTGTAGCCGGCGAACCATGCGTCGTGGCTGGAGCCGGTCTTGCCTGCGGCGGGCGCGGTGAAACCGCGGCGGCGAACTTCGTAGCCGGTACCAGCGTTGATGACGTTCTTCAACATGTCGGTGGTGAGGTAGGCCACGCGGGGATCAATGACCTGTTTGGAGGTCGGGGTGTAGTCGTTGATGACGTCGCCGGAGGGGGTGCGGACGCTGCCGAGCATCCAGGGGTCGAGGTGGACACCGCCGTTGGCGAAGATGGTCCAGGCACCGGCCATGTCGAGGGGGCTCGCGTCGTAAGCGCCGAGCGCAACCGCGGGTGTTCCGCGCGCGGACTTTATGCCTGCGTCACGGGCCAGAGCGGCTACTTTGTCAAAGCCGACCAGGGAAGCCAGACCGATGGTCGCGTTATTGAGTGACCACTGCAAGGCGTACCGGGCGGTGACGGCGTCGTGGTAGCCGTGCATGTTGCGCGGAGTATATTCCTGGTCCCCGACTTCATAGGTCGTTTGCTCATCGCTGAGTAAGGAGATGGGAGAGAAAAGCTCGTCGTGGCCGGGCAGCGTGGTTCCGGAGATGGCAGTGCTGAAGGCCGACGCGTAGACGAACGGCTTGAAGATGGAGCCGGTGGGACGCTTGGCCACGGCGTGGTTGAGCTGGCTGCTGCCGTAGCTACGTCCGCCGACGAGGGCTAAGACCTGGCCGGTGTGAGGATTGAGAGCAACCAGAGCGACCTGCGGATAGGTCACGGATTCGCCTGGGTGGCTCTTGCCGTGGTATTTGTCCACCAGTTCATCGACAATGTGCATCGAGTCATCGACGGCGTTGGTGGCTGCTTTCTGCAGATCGGGGTCGAGCGAGGTGTAGATGTGGAGGCCTTCGCGGTTGAAATCACGCTCGCCTAGCTTCTGGTTGAGCTGCTCGCGGACGAGATCGACGAAGTAGGGTGCGTCGCTGGCGTCCACGCTCTGACTGGAGAGATGGAGCGGTTCGGCCTTGGCTTTCTCGGCCTGTTCCTTGGTGACGGCGCCGGTTTCTACCATCGAATCGAGAACCAGGTTGCGGCGTTCGAGCACGCGGTCGGGATGGCGGAACGGATTGAAGTAGTTGGGCCGCTGAATGATCCCGGCGAGCATGGCGCACTGCGGCAGAGTGAGCTGCTTCACGTCCTTGCCGAAGTAGGCCTGGGAGGCTTCGCCGAAGCCGTTGATGGCGAAGCTGCCCTGCTGCCCGAGGTTGATCTGGTTCGCGTACATCTCGAAGATCTGCTTCTTCGTGAAGCGATGTTCGAGCTGGAAGGTGATTACGATCTCGATCATCTTGCGCTTGAGCTTCTTCTCGGGCGTGAGGAAAAAGCCGCGGGCAAGCTGCATGGTGAGGGTGGAGCTGCCTTCCTTGTAGCGGCCTGAGGTTACGTCGCGCGAGGCGGCGATGGCGAGGCGGTAGAGGTTGATGCCGTTGTGCTCGAAGAAGCGGCGGTCTTCGATGGCGAGGACTGCCTGGACAAGGTGCGGCGGAATCTCATCGTAGGTGACGAGGCGGCGCTTGGTGCGGTTGGCGTCTTCGCTGAGGCCGGTGATGAGTAGAGGTTCGAGTTCGTAGCTGGAGAGGGTCTGACCGTGATCGTCGGTGATGGCTCGAACCGTTCCGTCTTCAAACTGGATCGTGGCGCTGTCAGGCGAGTGGAAGCTTTGCGGGCCGGGGTGGATGGTGACGGCCTCTGGATTGAGGGTAAAGGTGCCGAGTGGCGACGGGTTCGCTGCGCTGTCGACGGTGTATCCGCCGGAGCGGAGTTCATTGACGATGCCCGTGAGGGTTAGTTTCTGGCCGGGACGGACTTCGCGGGGAGCGGCGTAGATTTTGGCAGTGGTGGCGAAGAGCGGCTGCTTGAGCCGCTCGTCCACGATGCTGGAGTAGCGGTAGTAGTAGTAGCCGCCGACCGTGAGCACAATGAGTGCGACGGCTGCAATACAGACAAGAACTCCGCGGACAACCCAGCCGAGGAGGCTTACTTTTTTGCGCGGTCCGTTTTGGGGAAGCCGAACTCGAAATGCCATGAATGCCGCCTCCGCGGACTGTTGATGCGGCGAATTACGCCTGGAGCGCCTTGAGCCGTGTCACTACTTCTGCGATGGCCACTTCTTCGCTCCCAGGAACGGCGCGAGTCACGAGTTCTACCCTGCCGTCGACGGTCTTCTTGCCGACGTTGATGCGGTAGGGGATGCCGATCAGGTCTGCGTCTTTGAATTTGACTCCGGCACGCTCGTCCCTGTCATCCAGGAGGACGTCGAATCCTGCGGCTTCGAGGTCAGCGGCAAGGGTTTCGCCAGTTTCTTTGAGCAGCGGGTCGGTGACGTTCGTGACGGTGACGACGACCGTGTAGGGAGCAATGCTGGGCTGCAGCCAGAAGCCGTTGGCGTCATGGGACTGCTCGATGGCGGCGGTGAGGATGCGTTCGATGCCGATACCGTAGCTGCCCATGATGGGAGTGACTTCCTTGCCGTTGGGGTCAAGGACCTTGGCGCCCATCGACTCGGTGTACTTGTAGCCGAGCTTGAAGATGTGGCCGATTTCGACGGCTTTACCGACGACCAGGTGCCCCTCACAGCCGGGAGTCGGGCAGGCTTCGCCTTCGTTGACCGTGCGGATGTCAGTAGCGAGAGTCCAGGTGAAGTCGCGACCGGGAACGACGTTGCGGAGATGGTAGTCGAGCTTGTTGGCTCCGGCGACGAGGTTCTTGCGGCCTTCGAGACCCTTGTCGATAACGACTGTCAGGCCTTCCGTGAGCGGCTTGGCGACGTGCGACAGGCCGACAGGGCCGAGGTAACCGGCGGGGCCGTGAAGGTAGCGTTCAAGTTCCTCGGCGTTCATGGTGCGCAGTTCTGCTGCGCCGACGGCGGACATGAGCTTGGTTTCGTTGACCTGGTGGTCGCCGCGCAGGAATGCCGCCACACCATGCCAGGTGTCAGGTTTGCCTTTGGCTCCGCGAAGCAGCCCCATGTAGGCGACGCACTTGATGTCTGATGCTGGGGAGATTTTGAAGAACTCGGCTACGTCGGAAATGGCGGCGCATCCAGGGGTGTGTACCAGCTCAGGCTGTCCGTCGCCGGTGGGCTCCATCTCGGTGACGGGCGCGAGGACGGAGATGGCTTTTTCGGTGTTCGCTGCGTAGCCGCAGACGGGGCAGCTGGCGATGAGGTCCTCGCCGGCTTCGGTGTAGACCATGAATTCCTGCGACTTGGTGCCGCCCATGGCGCCAGAGTCGGCGTCGACGGCGACGAACTTGAGTCCGCAGCGGGTGAAGATTTTGCGGTAGACGGCGTCGTGCAGGTCGAAGCTCTTGTCGAGGCCGGCTGCGTCGATGTCGAAGGAGTAGCTATCTTTCATGGTGAACTGGCGAACACGGAGAAGGCCGGATTTGGGCCGGGGTTCGTCGCGGAACTTGTTCTGGATCTGATACCAGATCTGGGGCAGCTGTTTGTAGCTGCGGAGTTCACTGCGGGCGATGCCGGTCATGATCTCTTCGTGGGTCATGCCGAGGCAAAGTTCGGCGCCCTTGCGGTCCTTGAGCCGGAACATGTTGTCGCCCATGACGGACCAGCGGCCGCTCTGCTCCCAAATCTCCTTGGGATGGATGGCGGGGAGGAGGAATTCCTGGCCGATGGTGTCCATCTCTTCGCGGACGATGGCGATGATCTTGTTTAGCGCACGCTGGCCGAGCGGCAGGTAGTTGTAGATGCCGGCGCCGAGCTGGCGAATATAGCCTGCCCGAAGGAGGAACTTGTGGCTGGCTACTTCAGCGTCTGAGGGTGCTTCGCGAAGGGTGGGGACGAATAGTTTTGACCAACGATGCATAAAGGTAGGTAAAGAACTTTCCCGCCGGTACTCAGGACGCGGCGCACAACAATCGACAGCAGCCACAATTCTAAATGTTCCGGGGAGAGGATTGCGGAATGAGCGGTTGGTTCGCTGGTCGTTCGTTGCAGGCGTGGTTTGTGGCGCTAAGGTGCTTCTGCCAGATCAAGTGCTGCCGTTCTTCGACGAACACCAGAATCAGCGTCAAGACGGCCAGCAGTGCTTGTATGGATTCGCCCCGCAGCTTGCGTCGCGTAGCGGGTCGCTGCCGCCATTGCGACGACGGTCTCCTTCGCAGCCGCCGCACCTGCCAGAGAACCAACAGATTTAAGAGTGAGCCTGCCACGGCGAATGTGATCATGGGAACGCGCAGCCAGTCCACGTGAAAGCGGTCTATCGCGTGGAAAACTCCGGATGCGAACGCGAGGGAGCTGATTCCGATAGCCAGTCGGAGACCGTCGACCGCTGCGAAAAACGTGCAAACGCTCTGCAGGATTGCGAAGGCTAGTGTGGACCAGGCGATCGCGTTGCGTGCAGCCTTGGCTCGCGGCCCCGTCGGCTGTACAAGAGGCGTTATCCGTCTCGCGACGGCATTCTCAGGCTCGGCCAGTTTGGATGGAACCACGGGCCCTCTCTCTTTCTGATGTCGTTGTCAGCTAACGGCTTAAATCAGTTCCATGCCCCAGAGGTCGTGAAGATGTAGAACGCCTTCTACGCAGCTCGACGCGTCGACGACTACCAGAGACGTGATCTTCTTTTCTTCCAGTACGGCGAGAGCTTTGGCGGCCAATTCTCCGGCGGAGATGGTGCGCGGCGTTGGATTCATGGCCTGGGCCGCAGTGAGGTCGAGGGCTGCGCCGCCTTGCTTTTCCAGGAGGCGGCGCAGATCGCCATCGGAGATTACGCCGAGGAGCTTGCCAGCGGACTGGACAGTGGTTAGGCCTAATTTCTTGCGGCTCATCTCGTAAATGACCTGGGTCATCTGTGTTCCCGGCTCGACGGTAGGGATGGCGTCACCGGAGTGCATCAGGTCGCGGACCAGCTTGAGCTTCTTACCGAGCTTGCCGCCGGGGTGCAGGTCTGCGAAGTCTTCTGCGCGGAAGCCTTTGCGGAGAGAGACCGCGATGGCTAGAGCGTCGCCGAGGGCGAGCATCGTGGTGGTGGAGGCAGTGGGGGCGAGGCCGAAGTCGCTCATGCCGCAGGCTTCGCGCTCAACTCCGACGTCGAGAACCACGTCGCTGGCTAGGGCGAGAGTTGAGGCAGGGTTGCAGCAAAAGGAGATGAGGGCGTCGCCTTTGCGCTTGAGAGTGGCGAGGAGGCGGAGGATCTCTTCGGTTTCGCCGCTGGCGGAGAGGGCGATGACGAGGTCGCCCGACATGAGCACGCCGAGGTCCCCGTGGACTGCTTCGGCTGGGTGCAGAAAGAGCGCGGGGCTGCCGGTAGAGCTGAGGGTTGCAGCAATCTTCTGCGCGATGATGCCACTCTTGCCCATGCCGGTCACGATCACGCGGCCACGTCCTTCGCCGCATCGCAACACAAGTTCAACCGCGCGGTCGAAGTCGGCGGCCATCGCAGAGTCAAGCCGCGCGGCAAGTGCTTCCAGCGCCGCGGCCTCGGTGCGGACCAGTTGCGCGGGGGTCAGATTATTGGAATCAACACTCTCCATGCGTTTCCGATGGTAGCAGTTTCGTGCTCAATTTCTGTAACCGGACAGGGCGTCCACCAATCCAATGGCTGGCTGATCAACGTACGGCTTACAATTAAGTGGGGTGCTCGGATCGTGAAACGCAATGTGATTGTTGTATGTGTCGTGGTGCTGGTGGTCGGAATGCTGTCGCTGGCAGGTTGGGCAAATTACCAGAACCGCAAACAACAGGCTGCGATCCTGCAGGCTCGGGAGTCGCAGGCGGTGCTGGTTCCTGACAATGCTTCTGTCGCACGGATGGTCTCGCCTCTGGTGGGAAAGACCGCACCGAACTTTACGCTGACCAACCTCAAGGGCGAGAAGGTATCGCTGGCCAGCTACAAGGGCAAGGCTGTGCAGTTGAACTTCTGGGCCACCTGGTGCGCGCCGTGCAAGATTGAGACTCCGTGGCTGATTGACCTGCGCAAGCAATATGCCTCACAGGGATTCGAGATTCTTGGGATCTCGTTCGACGATCTGGATAAGGAAGACAAGTTCCTGCTGGCCAAGGAGAAAACGGGAATTGAGAAGTCCGTTGCCCAACTTCAGATTCCGTACCCGGTTCTGCTGGACGGCGACAGCATCAGCAAGCCTTACGGTGATCCCGAAGTGTATCCGACCTCATTCTTTATCGATCGCAGCGGGACGATTGTGGCTGCTTCATTTGGGCTAAACTCGAAGGCCGAGCTTGAGGGGAACATTCGCAAGGCACTTGGGGCGGGTAACTAGGTGCCTGTGCTGAGGGCATTTGTAGTGCTTGCCCTGACGGTGCTTGGCTCACATGAGCTGACTTCAGCTGCGCAGACGCCATTCCCAGGGCTGCAGTCGAGCCCAACGCGAGCCAAAGCTGCTGTGACCTATCTCTTTCCTGAGCAGGTGACTGTTGCGGCGGGAAAGCCTGCGGAAGTCGATCTTCACTTTCGAGTATCGGACGGGCTGCATGTCAATTCGCATGCGCCGCATACTGAGGATTTGATACCAACGACTTTGAAGCTGACGGACGCTAAGGCAGGCAATTCCGGCGTTACGTTGTCAAAGGTCGACTATCCAGCGGGCAGGGACTTTGCTTTTGATGTCGACCCGAAAGAAAAGCTGAATGTCTATACGGGCGAGTTCATCGTCCACGCTGAATTTGTCGCGGAAAAAGGCGATCACTTAGTCGAAGCGACTCTACGCTACCAAGCGTGTGACAACAGCACGTGCATGCCGCCGAGATCGATTCCGGTGGTGATTGACGTTATCGCGAAGTGACCATGTGAGTTTGAACAGCAATCGGGTTCACACTCACACTAGAAGATGCGGTACCCGATACCGACGCTGGCGCCATAGGGCCTGAGTGCTCCGCCGAGGAAGTCAGGCCAGTACTGATATTCGGCATCGAAGGCTCGCACGCTGATCCGGCGGGAGAGACTTAGATCGATGCCGCCGCCGACGGCCAGCGTGGTGAAGCGGCCAGTGCCTACGTTAGGTCCGAAGTTCATGTTGGTATAGCCGACCAGGCCTTTGGCGTAGGGGCGTACCTTCCAGAAATGGCGGAACTGATAGCGCGGCCCGATCAGGTAGTTGTCCTGGCTGATTCCTTCAAACTCGTTGAAGCGTTGCCAGCGGCCTTCGGCTTCGACTCCGATTCCGTGGAAGATATTCAGATCGATATAGCCGCCAACGCCGCCGAGCTTGTTGGGCACGTAATCCGGCTTGAAAACCGAGACCATGCCGCCTGCGGTCAACGATAGTCCGCTTCGTGTCGCTGAAGGAACAACCTGTGCGTGGAGCTGGCTGGATGCAAAACCGAATAGGACTAGGAAAAGAAAAAGTGCAGGAAAGAGATATTTGCGAATCATCAAGGTCCGTATTCCGCGGCTGGGAGTAGGTAGCAGGCCACTCTCAAAAGTATAGCCGGGAAGCGGAGGGACCTTGCGGTCCGCGCTTCCCGGCTGCGATGTTCCAGGTTGTCTGAGGTTAGTTGGTGCCAGTTGGAGCTGGAGGTGGCGCCGCCTGGCCGTTGGCTGGAGGTGCAGCAGGAGCCTTCTGGGCCTCGTCGTAACGCTGTAGCTTGTAGAAGATCGGCGTCACTTCGAACGGCATCTTGTCGCGGGCATTCATCGGGGCATAGCGCTTGGCGTTCAGCGTGTGCTCCTTGTCGTCCCACGGATCGGTCTTGAGCCAGCTATTGAGTGGGAAGGCCGCGACCTGAGTGGTATCGTCCTGGTTCAGCTTGGGAGCCGTCTTGGCCAACTCGGCAAGCCAGGGAGTCCCGTCGCTCTTCAGCATGGAGTCGCCCAGCTTCGGCGTGTTGAGCTGCTTGAGAGCTTTGCCGCGCTCGACGAGCTGGGCAAAGTAAAGACCGGCGTTGGGAATCTTGTCCTTATACATCGAGGCTTGCATGTACTCGACAGCCTTCTTCGACGCGTCAGTATTGTCAGAGTCAGAGTGGTTCATCTTGATGCGCTGGAAGGACGACTCGTCGGGGAAGAGCAGGCGATCGTTAAAGGCGTACCGGGTATCGATGTGGTGACCGAGGGCGACGTGCGCCAGCTCGAAGGCGATGACCGAGGCGAAGGCTTCTTCGTTGGGCAGCGTATCGATCAAGCCCTTGCTGATGAGGATGGTGTTGCCGACCGTGGTGGCCTCGACCGTAGTGGTCAGCAGGATGCGGCATTTCACCGGGTCAGGGAAGTTTAGATTGTTGGGAACAGACAGGTTGATAACGATCTGGTCGAGAGTAGTTTTCTCGAAGTCGCCCTCGGGAGCCAAAAGACCGGCCTGCACGAGGCGGTCCAGAACGTTGTTCTCAGCCTGAGATACCCATGCGCGGGTTGACTGCAGTGGGGTCATGTCCTGCGAATCTGCGCTCTGGTCGACAGCGCCTTCCACCTGCACCGAGACGTTTTCACTTTCGCGGGTCGGCAGGGTAAGAGAGTAGCCCCAGAAGTGAACCTGACCGCGGAGGCCGATCGTCTTGCCGCCTTCAATGCGCTGCGATTCTTCAACGTAGACAGCGACCGGCAGCCAGAGGTCAGGCTGCATGTTGATGCGCCAGCTGTCGAAATGGAAGAACTCTTTGGTGTTGTCTTCGCTGGTGTTTTCCGTGTAGGTGCCGTTGAAGCGGACTACGTTGCCGTCCTGATCTTCGATCCAGACGCGACCAACGAAGCGGCCGTTGCCCTTGACCTTGGGCTGCACGTCAAATTCCCAGGTGCGGACGCTACCGAGGAACTCACGGCGGACATAGCTGAAAACATAATGTTGCTGGTCGAAGCCGCTGGGGTCCAGGAACATCATCTGCGTAAAGCCGTCGGCGTTGTAGGCTTCCTTGTCGAGATGGAGCGCCTTTCCGATGTTGGCCAGAGCGCCAAGCGAGCCCTTGAAGAAGCCATGCTTCTGGGAGCTGCGTGCGGCGTACTGCTTACCGGTAAAGGTCTTGTGGAAGTCGACGCGGCTGAGCATGTAGGTGTCGTTGGTAGGCACCTCATAGAGCTTCACATCGGGCTTGGTGTCCTGGATATACATCTCGACGAGCGGGGTGCGCTCCTGGATGTTCTTGATGACCACCTTCTCGCGGGCGATTGCTTTTTCCACCAAAGCAGCCTGTTCCGGGGTGAGCTGGTGCGCCTTTTCGTACTTCGGTTCCTTTTTGGCGTAGGCCAGGGATGAACCCAGGACGATCATCAGGAGGGGGAGGGAAACTTTCCGAAACTTCATGTCATGCTCCTATGGTGAGTGCTTCTCTGTCTTGCCCGGTCTGTTCTGCCCGTTCTGGATGCCCTGGATCTGCTGGCCGGTGCGAAGGGTGACGGTCCGGGCTTTGGTTCCAACGGCTTGTTCCCGGGACTGCTAGGCGGTCTGGAACTTGATGATGATGTTGGTTGTGAAGTCCACAGGCTGTCCATTCTGCGTTGCGGGACGGAACTTGTAGGTCGGCGCTGAGCGCATCGCCGATTCATCCAGTCCGTGTCCCAATCCGTGAATGACACCGCGAACCACCACCTGTCCCGTGGTCGTAATCGTGACGCGAAGTACAACATCCCCCTGAATCTTCAACTGCGCTGCTTCTGCCGTGTATTCCGGCTTGGTGCTGCTCAAGAGAACTGGTGGCGTGGTTTTCGGTTCGGTAACGGCAGGTTTCAGGGCCGGACCGGTGTTTGCTGCGATTGCCGGAGTCAGTCCCGCAGAACCGACCTTCGGAGTGCCGCCGCCGAATCCGCCCTGCTGAGCCGTTCCGTTTCCGCCGAGCGCGCCAACTGAAGCCACTTTACCCTGAGAACCGGCGTTCGAGCCCGCCTTGATTCCGTTGCCGATTCCAGTGGAACCAACTACGCCATGGGGAGTTGCTGCAGGTCCCTGGTTGCCGCCATAGGGATTACCGATAGCCGCGACAGTGGCGGGCCGATTCGCATTGGGATCGACCTTGGCTCCATTCAGGTCACCGAAGTGCACCTGAGCAACCTGAGGATGAGCCTGGGGGGTCACTGCCGGGGCAGCTGCCTGCAGAGCCGCCTTGGGCTGCGGCGCGAGAACCACTGCCGGTTTGGCTGCGGCGACGGTTGGGAGCGCGGGAGCTTCCTTCATCACCGGCAGCGGTTTGATCTCAGGCTTGGGTTCTACCCGAGGCATGTTGATCTTGGGAGGGTCGAGCTTGACCAGCTTGGGCTCCGGCGGCGGAGGCATTTTGGGCGGCGGAGGCATCTTCACCTTCACCTTGATCTCCGGGGGAGGGGTGACGGGGAAGGAGATGGAGGTCAACTCGGTTTTCTTAGCGACGATCTCGTGGTGGGCGAGAGTGCCGAGAAAGAGGGCAGCCGCAATGATGGTGCCGTTCAGCACAAAACTGGTAATGACTGACCCGGGATTTCGTTCCGGTTCCGGAAGCAGCCCAAATCGTGTACGGCCAGCATAGGGGGTCGATGGCATGTTCTCAGTCCTCGATCGCGGCACCTGTCCGCAGTTTGACCGGCGAAAGCCGGGCTGAGTTGCAATGGCCTAGACGGATGCCCTGTGGGGGAGGAAAATCCGTGCAATCAAAGCAAGTGGTTCTTGTTCCAAAACTCTCTGAAGAGACGTAACGGCCCCAAGACTTCGGCGGAACCGGATGACGGCGCTCCTTGAACAAAAAGACGGACGACGGCGTGAATCGTTCACTGCTTTGGAGTTGTGGACCGACTGTCAACGCGTGAATCCCTCAGTTAGACGCATGAAAGACGCCTGCGAGTTGGACGCACTTCTTCGACTCATTCGGTACTCCTCAGCGTTGGAAACCTGTTCTCCCCCGATAAATCAACGAGTTAGCAACAACTTATTGACCCAGATCTCCACGCGCACTCTTGGTTACTGCTGCGGCTTGCCATCTATGCGACGGTCTTCGAACAGTTTGTGGTCAACCGATAGCCTGTCCAGCCTGTGTAATAGACTAAATTTATATCAACTTGCGGCAAAAAGGGCATTTTTTTATGAAGATCATGGTTACCGGCGGGGCAGGATACGTTGGCGGCACAACAGCGAGGCTCCTCGCGGAGCAGGGCCACCAAGTCACGGTTGTTGACAACCTCTGCCACTCCGAGCGCAGCCAGGTGCCCACCGGGGTCGATTTTGTCCAGACCGACATCGCGGACCGCGCCCGAATTGAGGGGCTTTTCCGCGCCGCAACTGCTTCCGGTACGCCTTTCGACGGCGTGCTCCACTTCGCCGCATTGATCGAGGCCGGCGAGTCAATGAAATACCCTGAAGTGTATTTCCGAAGCAACACTGCCTCAACGCTGGCATTGCTCGAGAGCGTCCTGGCTGCTGGACCTAAACGCTTTGTTTTCAGCTCTACTGCGGCTGTTTATGGGGAGCCGGAGACCGTGCCAATTCCAGAAACCGCCACCCTCAAGCCAACGAATACCTACGGTGAGTCCAAGTTGCTGGTCGAGTACATGCTCAACTGGTTTCACAAGATTCACGGTCTTCGCTCGGCATCTCTGCGCTACTTCAATGTCGCCGGAGCTCCCGAGGCAGGCGGCAAGGGAAGCGGTACCATCATCAGCGGTGAGGCGCACGAGCCGGAATCACACTTGATTCCTCTTATCCTTGACGTAGCTCTTGGGCGTCGTCAGTCAATCAAGATTTTCGGCGATGATTACCCGACGCATGACGGCACTTGCGTGCGGGATTATGTCCATGTTTCGGACCTGGCAGACGCGCATTTACTCGCGCTGGATGCCTTGGAGTCTCCGCGCGCTGCCGAGCAGCGACTGGTCTATAACCTGGGCAACGGAGCCGGCTTCACTGTTAAGGAAGTGATCGACTCAGTCCGCCGGATTACGGGCCACCCCATTCCAGTCGAACTGCAACCTCGTCGAGCTGGCGATCCGGCATTTCTCATCGCGAGCAGCGAAAAGGCCATCTCCGAACTGGGCTGGAAGCCAAACTACACAGAAATCGACGAGATCATTCAGACGGCCTGGATCTGGCACCAGAAGCGGCACGCGAAATAAGGTTTGCTTTAGTTGATCCACTCCCAGTCGGGGATGCCGAGCAGGTAGAGCAAACCGTCGAGTCCCACATGGGTCATCGAAAATCGTGCGCTTGCTCGCACCACCGGCTTGGCGTGGAAGGCCACCCCCATCCCTGCCAGCCGGAGCATAGGCAAGTCATTTGCGCCGTCGCCTACGGCCACCACTTCGTGCAACGGGATGCCTTCTTTGGCTGCGATCTCGACCAACAACTCCGCTTTGCGTGTTCCGTCGACGATCTTGCTGCGCACTTTGCCGGTCACAAACCCGTCGTTGTCGATGTCGAGATGGTTGGCGTAGACGTGATCTACCCCCAGCCGCTGCTTGAGGTAGGCTCCAAAGAACGTGAAACCGCCGGAGAGAATCGCCGTTTTTGCGCCGATCGCATGCAGAGTGCGGAACAGCCGCTCCGCACCTTCCATCAGCGGAATCCGGTCCAGCAACTCGTGGGCGCGTGAGGCTGGCAAACCTGAGAGCAGGCCGACGCGGCGACGGAAGCTCTCTTGAAACTCGATTTCACCTCGCATGGCCGAGGCGGTGATCGCAACTACCTGATCAGCGGCGCCAGCCAGCTTTGCCAACTCGTCAATGACCTCGCCCTGAATGAGGGTCGAATCCATGTCGAAGCAGAAAAGTTTCGGCCTGACTCTTTCCTCTGGAGAATTTCCGGGCAACTGCTGGAAGGCGATATCCACCCTGCGATCCTCGGCTATTCGGGCAAACTCCTTGCGCATCCGGTTCTCCTGGTCGTCGTCCTCCCAGGAGCCATAGGCCCAGACCTCAGCACAGCTGTAGGCTGTTCCTCGAGCCAAGGTCGGTACCGTATCTCCTGAGAGCAGGTCAATCTTGTCGAACTCAAATCCCTGCTCCTTGATCACGTCCACGACGGGTCCAAAGACTGGGTCTACATCGCTGCGTCCTATTATGGTGATGACCAGTGTCTTGACTCGATCGTCGCGTTTGTCAAAATCCTGCATTGTTTCTTCCCGCCCTCTTGTGATGCAGTCCAAACTTAGCCTACCAGCGGGTGGTGCAATTCGATTTGTCGGCGTTGCGTGCCGAACGTGAGGAAGTCGGGGATCACGAGCGAAAGTGCAGCCCACAATCCAGCGCGGGCGGTACATTTGTCAGGTACTGTCGTCTCTGCCAATCACCTCGCAAAATCCTCTCAGTTTCGATGTCATTTTCCTATTGCCATAAACAGCCAGAATTCTGTATCAGCAGCATCCAAATGACTGGTCTTTGCAGTCTAAATAGAATGATCGGCCTCACTCCCTGCTCCATTTCTTCTGCTTTATTTCGCTCGGCGACTCGCCAAAGCGGAATGTTCCTGCTCTCCCTCCTGATTGCATCAACTTTGATTGGCGTGCTTCCAGTCTCTGCCAGCCCGGGACCAGGTTCTGAACCTGGCAGCGCCGAGATACTTCAGGGCATCGACAACGCGGTGCGCAGCCGCGAGCAGGCTATTGCGGGTTACACGGTCAAGGAGCACTACGCCATTTATCGCAACGGCGAGGCGAATCCTTCCGCAGAGATGACGGTGCAGACCGTGTATAAGCAGGGCAACGGAAAGACATTCACAACTCTGTCGCAGAGCGGCTCGGGTCTGCTGCGCAGCACCGTCATTGAGAAGATCATCGCGAGTGAAAAAGAGATGTCTGCCGCCGCCGTTCGCGAGACAGTGCTGGTAAATTCGACAAATTATGAGATGATGGTCGACCCGACCAAAGTGCAGTTGAATGGTCATGATTGCTACATCGTTGGCCTCAAGGCGCGCCGCAAGAGCCAGCACCTCTTTAATGGCAAGGCCTGGGTGGACGCCGCAGATTTCAGCGTCGTTCGTCTCGAAGGTACGCCGGCTCAGAGCCCGTCCTTCTTTGCCGGAGACAGTACTGTGGCGCGCGACTATGCCAAGTTCGACGGTGTTCCCATGGCAATTCGCGCCGAGGCACACTCACACAGCTTCTTGCTGGGAGACACAGTGCTCAAGATCGAATCCACCGAGTACCAGATTCAACGCAATCCTTAGTCTGGGGGATGCGCAACCACGCCAGTAGTCATGTCCAGCACAGACCATTTTGATTCAATCCATGGATGCGTTCCGTGCATCCAAACTTTCGTTGGCGCTCGAAGTTTGAAATTCACAGGAGGCTTTTGCGGCATGTCGATATGCAACGAGCGCATCACTCACCTATTGCGCTCTGTGACCGGTCTGGCTCTCGTCGTTGCCGCAAGCTGCTTGTTGCTTACCGCTCGGGTTTTTTCGCAGACCGCGAGACCCAGCGGCGATTCGCACACTCTCTCTGAGTCCGAGGTGATCCAGAGAATTGATGGCGCCGTCCGCTTCCGAACGAGCCATATCTCCGGCTATTCGGTGAAGGAGCTTTATTCGATCTACCGTAATGGCGATCCCAGCCCGGCTGCCCAGGTGACAGTTAAGACAATCTACAACCGCACGAGTGGCAAGGAATATACTCCGGTTTCCCAAACCGGTTCCTCGATGCTCCGCAATATCGTCATCGAGAAGATCCTGGCCAATGAAAAGGAGATGGCTCGTGCCGAGAACCACGACAAGGTGGCGATCACATCGGAGAATTATGAAATGCATCTGCTACCAGGCAAGGTCATGATGAATGGCCGTGATTGCGTTATCGTCACGCTGAAGGCGCGTCGCAAGTTGAGCTATCTGCTGAACGGCAAGGGGTGGTTCGACGCGGGTGACTATACGCTCGTTCATCTTGAAGGCTCACCTGCGCAGAGCGTCTCTGTTTTTGCTGGAGAGACGGCAGGGAAGCGCGATTACGACCGCATTCAGGGTTTTTCGATGGCCAAGTATGCTGAGCTGCATTCGCATAGCTTTCTCTTCGGCAACACTGCCCTGAAAATCGACTACAGCGAATATAAGATCGACATCGATCCTAATGCACCCGGCGCTCAGAAAACCCCGTAGCCATCTTTTGTAACGGGCCGTTCATGCTCGGCAACTTGCCCACCCCAACCACCACCATCTATCGTGTCTTTTACAGGAAGCGCGGCGAATTTCCGCTGCGTCAACACATTTTCCGTAAGGACACTCGATGGCCTCCAGCTTTATCCCCGCCGCGCCTGCGAATCAGGACTCCCCAAACCAGGATCTGCAATCCTCTCTCCGCGAAGACCGCGTCTTTCCTCCCCCCGCGGAGTTCGCCGCGCATGCGCATGTCAAATCGCTCGCAGAGTATGAGGCGCTCTATGCAGAGTCGATAGCCGATCCGGAGACTTTCTGGGCTAAGGCTGCTTCCGAGTTGCACTGGTTCGAAAAGTGGAGCAAGGTGCTGGACTGGCAGATACCGGTTGCCAAGTGGTTTGTCGGGGGCAAGACTAATCTGAGCTACAACTGCGTCGACCGTCATGCTCTCGGCGCGAACGCTCACAAGACAGCGCTTATTTGGGAAGGGGAGCCAGTCACGGATGGTAAGGCTGAAGTCCGCAAGCTCACCTACGCTGAGTTGCTTGTGGAGGTGCAGAAGTTTGCCAGCGCACTCAAGGCACTCGGCATCAAGAAGGGCGATCGAGTTGCCGTCTATATGGGCATGACGCCGGAACTGGCGATTGCGCTGCTGGCGTGCGCGCGCATCGGCGCTGTGCATTCGGTGATCTTCGGCGGCTTTGCGGCACATGCGATCGCTGACCGCGTCAACGACTCGCAGTGTGTCGCCATCCTCACCCAGGACACCAGCTACCGTCGCGGTACGGAAATTCAGCTGAAGAAGACCGTCGATGAAGCGGTCGAAACGACGCCCAGCGTTCAGCACGTCGTGGTACTCAAGCGTAGCGGCAGTTCCGTGCAGATGAAGGAAGGGCGCGACCACTGGTGGCATGACCTCGTGGCTGCGGCGTCTCCGACGTGCGAAGCCGAGCCGCTCGACAGCGAAGACCCGCTGTACATTCTTTACACCAGCGGCACGACGGGGAAGCCCAAAGGCCTGGTCCACACTACGGGCGGGTATAGCGTCCAAACCTACCTGACGACCAAGTATGTCTTTGATTTGCAGAATCCGTATTACGCGAACGATGTCTATTGGTGCACGGCGGACATCGGCTGGGTGACAGGACATAGCTATGTCGTCTATGGGCCGTTGCAGAACGGCGCAACCGTGCTCATGTACGAGGGCGCACCAAACTTCCCGGACTTCGATCGTTTCTGGCACATCATCGACGACCACCAGGTGACCATTTTCTATACCGCGCCGACCGCCATTCGCGCGTTTATCAAGTGGGGAAATGAGCATGTCGAGAAGCACTCGCTCGACTCGCTGCGCCTGCTCGGCACTGTCGGTGAGCCGATCAATCCCGAGTCGTGGATGTGGTACCGCGACAAGATCGGCCAGGGCCGCTGCCCTATCGTCGATACGTGGTGGCAGACGGAGACGGGCGCCATCCTCATCGCGCCGATTCCCGGGGCTGTTCCGACGAAGCCTGGATCGGCAACGCGTCCCTTCTTCGGCATTGAGCCCGCTGTGGTTACGCGTGAAGGGCACGATGTTCCAGCTGGTTCTGGAGGGCTGCTGGTGGTTCGCAAGCCCTGGCCGAGTATGGCGCGTACGATTTACGGTGACGCGGAGCGATACAAGCAGACTTATTGGTCCGATGTGGAGGGTTGCTACTTCACGGGCGACGGCGCCCGTAAGGATGCGGATGGCTACTATTGGCTGATGGGCCGGGTTGATGACGTGCTCAATGTCAGTGGACACCGGCTTGGCACGATGGAAGTGGAGTCGGCGCTGGTTGCGCATCCGAAAGTTGCGGAGGCTGCGGTCGTCGGTCGTCCGGACGACCTCAAAGGTCAGGCCATCGTTGCGTTTGTCAGCCTTGAGTCTGGCGTGGCTCGTGAACTGGCCGCTGATGCTCCAGCGCTTGAAGCGCTCAAGGCCGAACTCAAGAAGTGGGTCGCTAAGGAAATCGGATCCCTCGCGCGCCCCGAAGACGTCCGCTTCACCGACGCGCTGCCTAAGACCCGTAGCGGCAAAATCATGCGCCGCCTGCTCCGCGAACTGGCAACAAGCGGCGAAATCAAGGGTGACACGACCACTCTCGAAGATTTCCAGGTCATCGCAAAGCTTCGCGAAAGCGACGAGTAGAGGCTTAGAGTGCATCGCCTCCCGAAATCGCCGCACACTGCCGCCGGTGAATCTTCATCGCAAAATAGCGAAAGATGACCGGGGGCGTGCCGAACAGTACGTAGATAGCAATAATCACGCCGGGCGAAATGGGCTCATCCTTGCTTTGAGTGCCGCTTGCATCAACCTCTTTGGCCTGCTGGGCAATGGTTGTAGCTGTATGTTTCGCGCTCTTTTCGACGGCAACGCCGAGGGTCAGGAACGCCAGCAGCACAAGACTGACATAGAAGGCCAGGTGAAGGACCCACGCCTTGAACCCGCGCGGACGAAAGAAAAGGAAGGCTGACTTTAGCCCGAGCGTCACTGAAGAGACGCCAAACGTCCGGTGCGGCGCATGTGCCTGCAGCAAGACCAATTCGTGGTAAGAGCCTTCCAGTTCGGCTTGAAATGCATCGCGAACACGTGTCGTCGCGTCGCCGCTTTCGCCGGGTAGTTGTGGCAACTCTGCGATGTTCTTGGCGAGCGTCGCCATACGTTCAATCAAATTTGTACGGCGCCGGTCTCTCCCGTTTTCGGAAGCCCACTTGTATCCGAAGGCCAGCAGCGCTGGGAGCAGCGGCGCAATCTTGAGGATCGTTTCAAGCGCAGATCCGGAGGCCGGTCTGGCTGGATCGCCAGCCCACATCAGTAAGGGCATTCCAAGACCAATCATTCGTTCCCCTGGAAAGAAGAGTTCGGCAATTATTCCACGAGAGGGAAGCCTGTGGGATATTTATGTTTCGCTCGAAGAAATGGGTGGCGAGGCTTCAGATGCTGCGGAAAGAGACGTTTCCTTAAGACGAGACTCGACGCTGGCGCGCTCGATTGCATCCTACTTTCAGAAGGGAACACCTTGGGTGATTCTTTTCTATGAATTGCATTCATTTTGGAACGGGAGAATTAGATATGTCGGATGTTCTGGTGGAAAAAGATGCGGAGAACCCATGGCCTTCAGTGCTGATCTGGGGACTGATCGGGGCCGGGTTGGTGGTGGCTGGCCGCAAGGTCAAGCCTGGTGTTCTGTCCTGGGTAGCGAATACGGCTGGGTACAGTTTGCTCACCAAGTCAATCGGTACAGGGGTGTATTCGGCGCTCTCGCGGTAGAAAGTCGGTAGACATGCCGGAAATTCAATGAAAGAAGCGTGCAGGCCAAATAAGCCTGCACGCTTTTTTGTTGTGAGAGAACTGTGCTTGAGACCCTATCTTGAGCCGCTTTCGATGGCGTCTACCTGAGGAATGTCTTCGTCGTCCGGCTCATCATCCACATCGTTGATGATGTCGAGTTCGTCTTCCGAGTTTTCGTTTGGATCGTCTTCGTCGAATTCGGGATCATCCTCTGCGGGGTCCAGCAAGGAATCGTCCAGCTCATCTTCGGTTTGATCAAGTGGCTCATTCGGATAGCTCATGGGGGCATCCTCCATCCCAACTCCGATGCAGCAATGAGCGGTTAGGTGGTCCGGCGGGAGGAATGCGTATTGCGTTCAAGGCGAAGTGCGATATAGTGTCTCGAATCGCGAGAGGCGAGCCCAGATCCGCGAGCCGGCAGGTTCAGCCAGCAAAGAGGAGAAGATTATGGCGAATTTTTGTGGGAAGTGTGGGAGCGCCATAGCCGATGGAGCTCAGTTTTGCGGAGTTTGTGGAACTTCCGTTGCAGCCAGCGCTACCGCACCCGTAGCAGACTACACCCAGACGTACGCTCCGCCGGTCGGAGTGCCTTTGCCGCCTCGGTCCGGCAATAGCGCAGTCAAGATCATTCTCATTGTGGTCGGGGTTTTCGTGGGGCTTGGCATTCTGGTCACTTGCATTTTGACTTTTACCTTCTGGCGTGTGACGCGTGGGATTCATGTGAACGACCATGGCGATAAAGTCACCGTGGAGACTCCGGCGGGGACGATTTCGACAGATCAGACGGAGAGCTACAGCGCGGATGAACTGGGGGCAGAAGTCTATCCCGGTGCAGCCAGCGGGCACGGCAGCATGAAGATGAATCTGGGAGAGGGATCGATGGTGACCGGGGTTTTCACTACTTCCGACTCGAAAGAGAAGGTGCTGGATTTTTACAAAGGAAAATATGGCAACGCTGTAGCGACCATCGATACGCCGGAGGCGGCGATCCTTACGCTGAAGAAAAGCGAGAATGATTCCGTGATGATCACGATCAGTTCTAAGAGTTCAGAGAACGATGGCAGGACGCAGATCGCGATTGTGCACACGAAGAAGAGCTAGTGAGCGTTTCCTGAACGACCTCGCATAGAGAATGAGGCCCGGACATGGCGTCCGGGCCTCATTGCGTTGGTTCACTGCGTTTGTTAGCGCGTAACGGTAAGCGTAACGGTGGTGGTGTGGGTAATGCCGCCGCCGGTTGCTGTAATGGTGATGGTGTGAGTTCCGACCGTAGCGTTACGGCCAACGGTGACCTTCATGGTTGAGCTACCGCTACCCGGTGAGGCAATGGAGCTGGGGCTGAAGGTCACGGTCTGCGAGGAGCCCTGGCCCGAGGCGGAAAGCGAAATTGCGGAACTGAAACTGCCGGTGATCGCGGTGGTGATCGTCGCTGTGCCGCTGGAGCTTCTGGCGACGGTGATGGCGGTAGGCGAGGCGGAGATGCTGAAGCCGGGTGCGACGCCTCCCGTCACGGTTAGCGAGACGGTCGTTGAGTGCGTGATACCGCCGCCCGTGCCGGTAATGGTAATGCTGTACGTGCCGGCCGCTGTTCCGGATGCGACCGTGAAGGACGCTGTTGATGAACCCGAGCCGGGTGCAGCGATGGAGGTCGGGCTGAAGCTGACGGTAACGCCGCTGGGCGCTCCGCTTGCGGTTAGGGCAACGGCCGAGTTGAACCCGCCGGAAACTGACGTAGTGATGGTTGAGCTGCCGCTGCTGCCGGCCGCGACGCTCAGCGATGTGGGCGAAGCGGCAATGGCAAATGCTGGCGTTGGACTGGTACCTCCGGTGAGCGCGCCAATCAATCCTGTGTTGGGACTGCCCCAGCCAGTGACGAGGTCGTAGCCAGTTACGGCCGAGTAGCTGCCTGACGTACCGCTCGTGATGTCGTGGAAATCAGCCGCGTAGCTGCCGGAAGTGTTCTGCGAGTAGATGGTGGGATTGATGAAGCCGATCGTGGGCTGACCATTGGCTACAAGTTGCTGGTTAACGAGAGCGATGTAGCCTGCCCACATGGGTGCGGCAAAGCTGGTGCCGCCGTAGGAGTTTGCAGTGCAAGTGGTCTGGTCGGCGCAGACGTAGAAGCTGAAGTTTGCGTTGGCGGAGACGTCGGGGCCGTTGCGCAGTGTAGTCGATCCTTTATTGCTCGAGTTGATCACCCCGCCGATCGCCTGCCACGAAGGGATTGCGATCTTGTCGGGCGAGATGCCGCCGCCGGAGTCTACCCATGCTGTTTCCGAGGCCCATGCTCCGCCTGCCCCCGTGGTCACGAGATCGGTGCCACCGACCGAGACGACATAGGCATCGTCCGCGGGCCACGCCTCATTGCTGGACGACCAGGTGGAGCTGTCACCGGAGGCGGCGAAGAAGTTTTGTCCCTGAGCAGCCATCTTCTGAAAGTACGGGTCAAGCGTGCTGGGATCGGCGGGTGTCCATCCCCACGAGCAGCCAATGGTCGTGGGCAGGGGGCTGTGGGTGGTCATGGCGGCGATAATGGCCGTGTCCACTGAGCCTACATAAACAGTGAGATTGGCGAGGCCAGGCGCCATTCCAATGGCTTGGGTGATATCCAGAGTCTGCTCGGTATCATCGCATTTACCGCCAGCGCGGCTGTCGACGCATGCGGTGCTGGTGCCGTCGGTGGAGAGAAGGGTGATGGGTACGTTGTTGGTCTGGTGGACATTGGTGAAGTAGGTGGTGACGTCAGCGAGGTCGGTGCCAAGGTATTCAAAAAGACCGAGATTCTGCCCTGCTCCGGTTAGCGATCCGCTGCCGTAGTAGGCCGCGCGCATGTCGCTGCCAAGGAAGGATGCAGATGGTCCTGAGCCGGTAGTGGCGTGGGAGACGACTTTGTCGGCAGCGATGCCATGGGACTTGGCGTAGTCCTCCTTCTTTACCAACAGGGGATGCGGGATCGAATAGTTGTCGAGGCCAGAGACATGCCAGAGAGTGAAGGGCAGGTCGGTGACGGGCTCGCGATCGGGAGCAAAGAAGGTACGGTTCTCGGTGGGGTGCTGGTAGGTACGCATATTGAGGTGGAAGGCGGCTTCCACGGCAGATACCGGAGCTTTGACCTGGACTTCCATGCCGTCGCGGCTGCCGCCAGTTACCGTGAGTCCATTGCGTTTGGCAAAGGCCAGGACGGCGTTGTACTGTGCCTGAGTTGGCCCGAACCTTGCTGTGAATTCCTGTGGTGTGAGGTAGTGCTTGTAGGCGGGGCTATTGGGGTTGTAGAGGTCTTCGAGGAACTGGTCGAGCCCGGCCTGGTCGCGTATTGGAAGCACAAGGTCGAGGCTCATGATTTGCTCGCCAGGGAGGCGGCCGATGGTGCGGGCTTCACCGTTGCGAGTGACTTCGCGAATGTGGCGGGTGAAGGTGGATTGCGCCTGGGACTGCATGACCGCGACAAAGACAATCGCGACAAGAGACAGCAAGAACAGACCGATTCTCCGAACCATGAGTTCTCCTTCTGACAGAGGTTTCCTAGAGGGGTTGGGGGATGTGTCCACTTAGCGCGCAAGGGGCGGACGACTGAGGGAGTTGCCGTAGATTAGCACCGAATTTTGCGTGCTAGGAGGAAAAGTTGTCTCGAGTCGTTAAGCTAGAACGATGTTGACTGGCAGTAAATTTCTGGAGCATGTTCTCCGCCGCATCTCAAGTTCAAGGCGAAAAAGTAACGCTAAATTTCAGTCTGGTGCTTTCGTCCAACGATAAAGTTTGTGTGCCGTCAATGGGTGCAGTGTCTCAGAAGAGATGCATTTACAAGGATTGGCTGGGGCAATTAGTCTTGCTGGGCGGCAACATACTGGCTGGCGGGTAACGATACCACTCCACTGAATCAGGACGACGAGGGAGATGAGTTCCAACGATGCGAAGGCGTGATTTTGTCAAAGCGATCATGGCTGCGGGAGTTTCCGCGAAGGCGGCACTGGGACAGGAGCCTGCTACCAAGCCTCAGGCCCCAGCTCCGACACCGACTTCACCCCCGACGCTGAAGCCCTCTGTTTCGCCGAATGCTCCAGTGGCTCCGGCGCCTATCCCCATGATGCGTGGGCTGCAGGAGATCAAGGGGTTGCCGGTTCTTCCGCTTTCAGCGGACGCAGTAGCTGAATCCGAACAGCATTTCTTCAATGAGGTGCAGTTTGCAACGTTGCGGAGGTTGGGCGATCTTTTCGAACCTGCACGTGAGGGCCATCCCGGCGCGGCTGAGGCGGGTGCGGCAGAGTTTCTGGACTTTCTGATCGGTGTATCTCCGGCAGATCGGCAGCAGATGTATACGTCGGGGCTGGACCGCCTGGAAAAAGAAGCTCATGGCAGGTTTGGCGTGGCTTTCGCGAAGGTCACCGACGAGCAGGCGGACCAACTGATCAAGCCGTGGTTGCGGGCGTGGATGGACGATCATCCTCCCACGGAACCTTACGAGCACTTCATGAGTATGGCGCACCTGGATATTCGTACCGCGACAGTGAATTCGCAGGCGACGGCCGATGTGGCGCGTAAAGCAGGCCTGCAACCACCGACTGTGGATCTCTTCTGGTATCCGGTTGATCCTGATTTGAAGCATGAAGCAGCGGAGGCATCACGCGGGCGTAGTGGGCGGCATCGTTTGAATTAGCCCCGGGGGGATTCGGCGACTCGCTTTTGCAGCCGGGAGTTCCTGGATCGTTTATCGATGGGCAAGACTGGCGAAGTTATGTGGGGATGAGGTCTCATGGCTGAAGAAGTTGTGGATGTGGTGATTATCGGATCAGGTCATGCGGGTGGAACGGCAGCGAAGATCCTCACGGAGAAGGGCATCAGGTGCCTGATGTTGAATGCTGGCCCTGTGGTGGATGTGCCGCGTGATACAGAGTTGCGGCCGGCCTATTCGCTGCCCTATCGGGGATTCATGGAGCCGGGGCGTCTCAAGGGCGTTTACCAGTCGGATGAGTTTAACGCGAATACCTGGGTAGACGAGAAGGAAGTACCCTACACCTACGAGGCGAAGCAGCCTTACAACTGGGTACGTGTGCGGTTGTTCGGCGGGCGCTCTCTGTTCTGGTCGCGGGTTTGCTTTCGGCTGAGCGATTACGAGTTCAAGGGTAAGTCGCACGATGGTTTTGGCGAGGACTGGCCTATCGATCATGCAGAGCTCTCGCCGTACTACTCGCGGATAGAGAAGATCTTTCGCGTCCATGGTGCGCCGCATGGATTTCCGCAACTGCCAGACGGGAATTACATCCTGGACGAGTCGCCAATTCCTACTTCAATCAAGCGGCTGATGGCGCAGGGTAAGACACGCAATATTGCCTTCGGCAAGCAGCGTGTGGCGGCTGGTCTTGGCAACCTGGCGAGTTCGCTGAACCTGTTGCTTCCAGATGCATTCGAGACAGGTAAGCTGCGGGCGATTCCGAATGTGGTGGTGCGAGAGCTCAGTGTCGATAAGAACACCGGCAAGGTCAGCACTGTCCACTTTGTGGACCGGCTGACGAAGCGAGAGATGTCGGTGAAAGCGCGCGTGGTGGTGCTGGCTGCCGGGACTCTGGAGAGCACACGGCTGCTGCTCAATTCGGGGATTGCGAATTCGAGCGGAGTGATGGGGCACTACCTTGCCGATCAGATTTATGGTGTGGGCATCACGTGTTCTGTGCCTGAAGCGCGCAACGGCAAGTCGACTTCAGAGATGATGAATGGCAGCGCCATTGTTCCTCGCTTCCGTAACCTTGACACCAAAGCGAAGGACTTTCTCCGCGGCTACGCGTTGAACGTGTGGAGCAGTACTGGCGGGGCGGATCCGAAGAACTTTGCCAGCTATGGTGCCGAACTGCAGCAGAAGCTCAAAAGTTACCACGGCAGCATGATGAGCATGACGATTATGGGTGAGGTACTTGCGCGCTATGAGAATCATGTGCGCATCAACAAGAACGTCGTGGACGCCTGGGGCATTCCAGCTCTACACATCGATACCAAGTACGGATCAAACGAGTACAACATGGCGAAGGATGCCGCGGACACGGCTTCGGAACTGGCGGAGGCTGCCGGCTTTGAAGTACTGGCGAAAAATTACGAGCCCAACCCGCCGGGATACAGCATTCACGAGGTGGGCACGTGCCGGATGGGCAATGATCCCAAGACGAGCGTCCTGAACAAGTGGAACCAGAGCCACGATTGCAAGAATCTTTTTGTGGTGGATGGCAGTGCTTTTACCAGTGCGGGCTGGCAGAATCCGACGATTACGATTTCTGCTCTGTCGATGCGTGCTTCTGAATACCTTGCCGAGCAGATGCGGCAGGGCAACGTTTAACAACGAGTGGATTGGGGAGATTCGATGAAGCAGTCACGGCGGGAGTTTATGCAGGCTAGCGCGACTGGTGCGGCGGCAATGGTGTGTGGTTCGGCGTTTCTTGAGGGCACAATCGCATTGGGCAAGGAGTTCAAATTGCCTCTCGGTTTGCAGCTTTATTCGGTGCGGGATCTATTACCTAAAGACTATGCGGGCACGCTGAAGCAAATTGGCGGGCTGGGCTTTCGTGAGGTGGAGTCGGCGGGGTATTACAACCATTCCGCAGCCGAGGTGAAGGCCGCTCTGGATGCCGCCGGGTTGAAGTTGGCGAGCGCCCACTACGCCTCTGGACCGCTGCATGAAAAGTTCGATGAGATTCTTGCGTTCAATAAGGAACTTGGTGTTTCGTACATCATCTGCGCCGCGCCGGGACACGCGCCGACAAGCAAGAAGACAGGTTGGGAGGACATGAGCCTGGATGACTGGCGCTGGAATGCCGACGAGTTCAACAAGTTTGGCGAGAAGGTCCACGCGGCGGGGATGAAGTTCGGCTATCACAATCACAAACTGGAGTTCAAAGAGACAGATGGCGTGGTGCCTTGGGAAGAACTGCTACGGCTGACCGATCCATCCAAGGTCGTCTTTGAGATGGATTGTGGTTGGGTGATAGCTGGCGGTTCCGATCCCGTGGCAATGCTGAAAAAGCACGGCAAGCGCGTCGCGATGCTGCATGTGAAGGATTTCAAGCTGCCTGCGGGGCAGCCTATTCCCAATGAGCCTGTGCCTGTTGAACTCGGGACGGGGAGCATTGACTACAGGCCGATCTTCGCCGAGGCGGCAAAGTCGGCGAACATTGTCCATTGCTTTGTCGAACAGGAGGCTTTCACCGTGCCGCCGATGGAGTCGTTGAAGATGGACGCCGACTATATGAAGAAGATCGGCGCCGTTGCCGGATAGCTTCTGCCCGGCCGGTCGACAGGAAGCGATTGGCCGGGGCATGCTCTGGTGGTTTACCCTTGGAAACAGTATGAAATCTGCATTCCGTACATCGCTCGTTCTTGCCTTTACTTTGACTGCCGGCGTTCTTGCATCGCAATCGCAGTCAACTCCTCCGAAACCCGATGCTGACTCGAAGCCGATCGGCGACCCCGCCCAGGCACCAGCTACGCCGAAGCCGGCGGAGGAGTTGCCGGATTCACCCGCGCCACAGGCTGCCGCGCTGATTCATCCCAATGGGCCAACTGCCGTGCTGGATACATCCATGGGGCGCATCACCTGCCAGTTCTACCAAAATGAGGCACCGAAGACGGTGGCCAACTTTATCGGCCTGGCTGAGGGAACGAAGGATTGGATCGATCCTGAAACGCACAAGAAAATGCACGGCAAAAAGTTCTATGACGGCACCACCTTTCATCGCGTGATTCCAGGATTCATGATTCAAGGTGGCGATCCGCTGGGCACGGGCATGGGTGATCCGGGATTCTCGTTCGAGGATGAGTTCAATCCGGATCTGAACTTCGACAAGCCGGGACGGCTCGCGATGGCGAACTCCGGACCGAACACAGACGGAAGCCAGTTCTTTATCACCGAAGCTCCGTATGAATCTCTGAATCAGCACTACACGCTGTTTGGCCAGTGCGATGAGGACAGCGTCGCCGTAGTGAAGGCCATTGCCCGTGTAGAGCGTGATGCGAATGACAAACCGGCGGAGCCGGTGATTCTGCGCAAGGTGACGATTGTGAAGGAAGGTGCGCCGATTCCGCAGCGACCTTCAGCCGGTCCGGCAAGTCCGGCTTCGGAGAGCCCGGTCGGTCCCAAGCCTGCGGCGCCGCAGCAGTAGTCGCAAGATCAGAGACCTACCTATCCCACGTTACAGCCGGAACTATCTGGCATGTAACTCAACCATTGCAATTCAGGAGTAAATCAATGGCACTAAGCACAGGTACTTATGCGATCTTCAATACCACCGAGGGCAAGATCACGGTTCGTCTATTTCCCGATGTAGCGCCGATTACGGTTGCAAACTTTGTCGATCTGGCAGAGGGAAACAAGGAGTGGACGCACCCGATTACAGGCGTGAAGTCGAAGGACAAGCTGTACGACGGAACAATCTTTCATCGCGTGATTCCTAATTTCATGGTCCAGGGCGGTGACCCGGCCGGTTCTGGCATGGGCGGACCAGGATACCGTTTTGGCGATGAGACGAAGGGCTCGCCACACAAGTTTGACAAGCCAGGCAAACTAGCGATGGCCAACGCCGGTCCTGGAACGAACGGCAGCCAGTTCTTCATCACGACAGCGCCTACGCTTTGGTTGACGGGCAACCACACTATCTTTGGCGAAGTGATCGAGGGGCAGGATGTTGCGGAGAAGATTACCGCGGTGCCGCGTAACTCGCAGGACAAGCCGCACAAGCCGGTTGTGCTTGAGTCGGTTGTGATCGAGCGCGTCGCCTAACCCAGACTCGGATCTGTTCGAATGCGTGAGCGGCTTCTCTTTTGAAGAGAGGCCGCTTTCCTTTTGTGCACAGGCAAGAGCGGCTTCATTGTTATCCATCCAAGGGTGGACACGTATCTCCCTCGAAAGGCTCAGGCGGTCGCGCGTCGGCCAATGGTACTCTTGGCCAGTTTGCAGGCATATTTTGGGGGTTTTTCGATGAAATTCAGGGTATTTTGTCTCGTTGCTGCATCGGCGTTTCTCTTGCTGGCTCACGCGGCTTTGGGACAGAGCGCGACGGCTTCTTTGCGTGGAGTTGTGACGGATGCGACTCAAGCCGTAGTGCCGGGTGCAGAAGTCGTGATCACCTCCATCGGAACCGCGCAGCAACATGCACAGCGCACCGACAGCCGCGGCGAGTTTTCCTTCCAGGAACTCTTCATCGGTGATTATCGCGTTGAGGTGCGTTCCGCCGGATTTGCAACTTGGGTCGATGCCCACATCCATCTCGACGTGGGCAACCAGTCGCAGATCGCCGTTCAGCTAACGCCCGCCTCTACCCAGCAGACCGTAGAAGTTACAGCCCAGGCCGCTCGCCTCCAGACCAACGAGATCGCGCAAGGCGCAGTGATCGGCGAGCGCGAAATTGCCGATCTGCCCATGAGCGGACGCAACTTCGCACAACTTGGCATTCTGCAGCCGGGAGTCCGGCCGACATCGTCGGGCTTGATGACGCAAGGCAATTTCCGGCGCTCTGGCCAGAACTATGAAGTCAATGGCCAGCGCCCCGAATCCAATACGTTTCTGCTCGATGGCATGCGCGACATCAACCGCATGGACGGCGGCTACGCCTTCCGTCCGCCCGCCGACGCGATGGCTGAGTTCCGCATCCTTACCACTACGGCTCCGGCCGAGTTCGGCGGCACCAACGGCGGCATCACCACCATCGTGACGCGCTCGGGCACAAACGAAATTCACGGAACGCTGTACGAGTTCTTCCGCAACGACGCGCTCGATGCCAATAACTACTTCGCTCCGCGAAAAGAATCGCTTAAACAGAATCAGTTTGGAGTGACAGCTGGCGGTCCGATCGTCCGCGACCATGCTTACTTCTTTGCTTACTATGAGGGCCTGCGCGATATCCAGGACATCACCCACGGAGTCGTTGTACCCACTCTGGCCGAGCGCAATGGCGACTTCTCAGCCGATGCGCCGATCCTCATCAACGCCACCAAAACACCCTACGGTGACGACCTCTCCGGCAGCATCAGTCCAATTACCGCCAAGTACCTCTCGTTCTTTCCCGTCCCGAATTCCTTGGAAAATCCACATCTCGCGCAAACCACCAACGCAAGCCGCTACACCAGCGAACAAGGTGGCATCAAGGCAGACTGGCTGATCCGGGGCGCGGATGTGCTCAGCGCGCGCTATCACTACTCGACGCTCGATCTGCGCAGCCCGTACTCCGAGCTTGGCGCGGACGTTCCTGGCTTTCCGGTTGGCTACTCCAGCAACTCGCAGCTGGGCGGCCTTACCGAGACGCACACGTTTTCCGTACACACGGTACTGACGGCCAACGTCAGCTTCTTCCAGGACCACATCATCCTCGACAAGCGATACTCGGGCTTCTCGCCCCAGGCGTTCGGGTTCGGATACGCATCCACCTGGGCTTCGGCGACGGGCGCGCCGCTGATCATGACGCAGGGCTACTCCAATGTGGGTGACCCGATTATCAACCCGCGTGACACCTTCCAGAACGATTACGCCGTCAGCACCAACGTCGCTCATACGCAGGGCAAACACGTCACGAGTTTCGGAGCGCAGTTTCGCCGTACGCAGCTGAACGGTTATCAGGCCAACTTCGCTTCCGGCGCATTCTCCTTCACCGTCCAGGGATATACCAATAATTCCCTGGCCAACTTCCTGCTCGGCAAGCCGGATATCTTCACCCAGGCGGGTGGTGATTTCACGCGCGCCCTGCGCGGCTGGGAGCTGGGCGCCTATGCTCAAGATGAATACCGCCTTGGGCCAAAACTGACACTGAACTACGGTGTGCGCTACGAAATCACGACGCCCTTCAACGACATTCGCAATCGCCTAATGGCCTTTACGCCCGGTGTGCAATCCACCGCGATTCCAACCGCTCCGAAGGGCCTGCTATTCCCTGGGGATGCCGGCGTACCCAACACCATCGCTCCAGTCTTCAAGAAGGACTTTGCGCCTCGCGTCGGCTTTGCCTGGGATCCGCGCGGAAACGGCCGGACGGTAATTCGGTCAGCTTATGGAATTTTCTACGATGAGCTTCTGAACGGTGTCGGCATGCCGATGCGTGCCGCCAGCGCCGCGCTGCCGCAGGTCGTGGTTCGCACCCTCACCGGCAAGATCAACTACGTCAATCCAACCTCGACCGTGACGAATCCCTTCACGCCGGGCCAGTTCGCTCTCCCTGCTTCCACCTTCACTATCGACCGCAAGCTGCTGCCGCCGTACACGCAGGACTGGAATCTCACGGTCGACCAGGCATTAGGGAGCCAGGTACTGTCGATCGGATACATCGGCGCGAAGGGAACCCGTCTGCCGCGCCTGGTTGAGGCCAACCCAGCGATCTATGAGCCGGGCGCCACGCTGGCCAACTCTGGCCGCCGCCGCCTCTACTCCGGCTGCACGCTGACCTCTGGCACATGCTCACTGGGCACAGCAGGGCTGGTGGAAGGCAATGCCAACTCAACCTTCCACTCAGGGCAGGTCTCACTCACGCGTCGCGGCACGCCAAACCTAAACTACACGCTGGCCTATACATTCTCCAAAGACCTGGACTACTCCTCCAGTCTTCATATGTCCGGCCCGGCGCCCTGGCTCAATCTCGGAGAACTCGATGTCCCGCAGAACAACCAGGACCTGAAAGCAGAATACGGACGCTCGCTTTTCGATTCGCGCCACCGTTTTGCCGGCAGCGTGATCTACGCGATTCCTTTTGCCCGCAACTTAACCGGCGCAACGCGCCTGCTTCTCGATGGCTGGCAGTTCAATGCTCTGCTTGCCATTAACTCCAGCACGCCGTTTACCGTCTATGACTCGGCCAATGTCTCCCTGCAGGCCCCACACCCCGGAGTTTCAGGAATGTTCGGTGACCGGCCGAATGTCGTTGGGAATCCGAACAGCGGAGCGCCCCATACCAAATCGCAGTGGATCTCTCGCTCAGCATTTCAACGGCTTGACCCGGTGGCAAACGCCGGACAATTTGGCAATGAGCAGAGAAACAGCATTGATGGCCCCGCATTCGGTAGCCTGGACGCATCGCTCAACAAGACCTTTGCGATTGGCGAAAGGGCAAACGTACAATTCCGCGCCGAGGCCTTCAACGTCACCAACCACGTCAACCTGATCCTGCCCGTGGACGACATTAACTCACCCGTTTTCGGCCAGATCACTGAGGCTCAGGCACCGCGTATCTTTCAGTTCGCCCTGAAATTTCAACGATAAGCTGGTATGCAGGAAGACAAAAACAAAGGCTGCCCGGGAGAATTGGGCAGCCTTTATCGTCTTAGAGAATGCGTTCGTTCTTTCCTGCTTAAACTCCTATGACAGCGCAGAGTTCCTTGACGGCTGCTGCACTCTTGTTGAGTTCGGCTTGTTCTTCCGGGGTGAGTTTGATCTGGATGATCTCTTCGAGGCCGGCTGCTCCGAGCTTGCAGGGCACGCCGATATAGTAGCCATCGATGCCGTACTCGCCTTGCAGGTAAACGGCGCAGGGAACGATCTTTTTCTTGTCCTTGAGGATGGCTTCTACCATCTCGACTGCAGCTGCCGATGGCGCATAGTAGGCTGAGCCGGTCTTGAGGTGCTTGACGATTTCGGCGCCGCCGTCGCGGGTGCGCTGGACGATTGCTGCTAGGCGATCGGCAGGGATCAGTTCGGTGATAGGAATGCCTGCGACTGTCGAGTAGCGGGGCAGGGGAACCATGGTGTCCCCGTGGCCGCCAAGGACGAAGGCGGTGACGTTTTCAACGGAGACCTTGAGCTCTTCTGCGATGAACGTACGGAAGCGGGCGGAGTCGAGGATGCCGGCCATGCCGATAACGCGCTCGCGGTTGAAACCGGACTGCTTGTAGGCGGCCTGGGCCATGGCGTCGAGCGGGTTTGAGACGATGATGAGGATCGACTCGGGCGATTGCGCTACGACCTTCGCGACTACGTCAGACATGATCTTGTAGTTGGTGTGCAGCAGGTCATCGCGGCTCATGCCAGGCTTTCGAGGCAGGCCTGCGGTGATAACGACGATATCGGAATTTGCTGTGGCGGCGTAATCGTTCGCGCCGATGACGCTGACATCGCGCTTTTCGATGGGCATGGCTTCGAGCAGGTCGAGAGCCTTGCCTTGTGGAATGCCTTCGGCGATGTCGATGAGGACTACGTCGGCGAGTTCCTTGGCCGCGATCCAGTGTGCTGCGGTTGCGCCTACGTTGCCGGCGCCTACGATGCTGACTTTCTTGCGCATTGTGCTCCTTCTTGAAAGCTAGTGTGAGTGTGAAGCGTGAGTGTGAGAAGCATGAACGGAATGTGCTGCGCACTCACACTCCACACTCACACTCGTTCTTACATGTTCGCGATGATCTTCGTGGCAAATTCGCTGGTACCGACCTTCGTTGCACCTTCGAGCTGGCGGGCGAAGTCGTAGGTTACGGTCTTCTGCGTGATGGTCTTTTCGAGCGAGTCTTCGACCAGCTTGGCGGCTTCTTTCCAGCCAATGAACTCGAGCAGCATGACGCCGGACAGGATGACCGATCCGGGGTTGATCATGTCCTTATCGGCGTACTTGGGAGCCGTCCCGTGAGTAGCTTCGAAGACCGCATAGCCGTCGCCGATATTGGCTCCGGGGGCGATGCCGAGGCCGCCGACCTGCGCTGCTGCAGCGTCTGAGATGTAATCGCCGTTGAGGTTTGAGGTGGCAAGGACGCTGTAGTCTTCCGGGCGGATGATGATCTGCTGGAAGATGCTGTCCGCGATGCGGTCGTTGACGAGAATCTTGCTCTTCCACTTGCCGCCGCCGTGTGATTCGCCGATGGAAGCGAGTACGGCTTTCACCTCGGCGTAGAGCTCTTCGCGGAAGGCGTCGGTGCCGAATTCAATGCCTGGCTCGATGAGCGCGGCGTTCTCTTCTACCGTGATGCTGGGGTTGGCTTCGACGTTGCCGAGGATCCAGCTTTCGCGTTCGGTGACGGTCTGGTCGCGGAACTCCTGCACGGCTACTTCGTAGCCCCACTCGCGGAAGGCGCCTTCGGTGAACTTCTGGATGTTGCCCTTGTGGACGAGGGTGACGGTCTTGCGGCCGGTTTCAAGCGCGCCCTTGATGGCAGCGCGTACGAGGCGCTTGGTGCCAAAGATGGAAATCGGCTTGATGCCGACGCCGGAGTCGAGGCGAACCTGCTTCTTGCCGCCGCCGTTTCTCTTTTCCTGGAGCAGATCGTTGTTGAGGAAGTCGATCAGCCTGGCTGCGTCGGAGGACCCCTGCTTGAACTCGATGCCGGAGTAGACGTCCTCGGTGTTTTCGCGATACAGGAGGATGTCGCAGCGCTCAGGGTGCTTCACGGGCGAGGGAACGCCGTTGTAGTACTTGACCGGGCGAACGCAGCTGTACAGGTCGAGGATCTGGCGCAGGGCCACGTTGAGCGAGCGGATGCCACCGCCTACGGGCGTGGTGAGAGGTCCCTTGATGGAGACGCGCAGGTCGCGGGCGGCGTTGACGCTGTCGTCAGGTAGCCACGTCTGGAATTGGCGATAAGCCTTCTCGCCGGCGAAGATTTCGAACCACTTGATGGCGCGCTTGCCACCGTAGGCCTTCTCCACGGCTGCGTCGAAAACGCGCTGCGACGCCTTCCAGATGTCGCGGCCCGTGCCGTCGCCCTCGATGAACGGGATGATCGGGTTGTCGGGAACGGTGAACTTGCCATCGGAGTATTCGATCGGGGTGCCATCGGCGGGTAGGGCCAATCCGTTATAGGTGGTTTGCATTGCTGTGCCTGTGTTCCTTTCGACAGTTCAGAATTCGTTCTCTTCAGCTTTGGATGGGGTTTACGTGCGCGTGCGAAGCCGAAACTAGAGGCTATCATTCTGAAATTGAAGGTGGCAATGCGCGTAGGCTCACCTCAACGCCAGTAATTATGAACGATGCATCAATCCTGCGGTTGGCGCATCCAATTTGAGGTCCTGCAAAATCCCCATGCGATAAACTTAGGGTTTGGAGCGAGGGTTGATTAGCCGTTAGACCGCAGTCGCCGATTGGAGAAATTGAGAAATGTCACAGGCAGCTGGCGCAAAGTCGCGTAAGTACAAGGTCGGTTTGATTCAGATGAGCATGGGTGCGGACCCGGCGGCGAATTTGGCGCATGCGCTCGACAAGGTGCGTGAGGCGGCGGCGAAGGGCGCGCAGGTGATCTGCCTGCCGGAACTCTTTCAGGCGCAGTATTTCTGCCAGCGGGAAGATATCAAGCTCTTTGATCTGGCAGAGGCGATTCCGGGGCCGAGCACTGCTGCTATCGCAGAGGTTGCGCGGGAGACGCGGACGGTAGTAATTGCTTCGCTCTTTGAGAGGCGCGCTGCGGGGCTGTATCACAACACCGCCGTGACGTTTCATACCGACGGCAACATTGCCAGCGTGTATCGCAAGATGCACATTCCGGACGATCCGCTGTATTACGAGAAGTTCTACTTTACGCCGGGGGATCGCGGATTTCAGGCTCTTGATACTGCGTTTGGCCGCATCGGGACGCTGGTTTGCTGGGACCAGTGGTATCCGGAAGGTGCACGTCTGACGGCGCTGCAGGGAGCGGAAACGCTGTTTTACCCAACAGCGATTGGCTGGCATCCGGCGGAGAAGGAAGAGTTTGGCGAGGCGCAGTATGACGCGTGGCAGACGATCCAGCGCGGGCATGCGATTGCCAACGGAGTGTACGTCGCGGGTGTAAACCGCGTGGGGCACGAAGAGGGTGACGTGCTGGGAAATAAGGTCGAGGGCAAGGGGCTGGAGTTCTGGGGCGGGTCATTTCTGGCCGATCCGTTTGGACGGATCATCGCCAAGGCTTCGCATACGGATGAGGAGATTCTCATTGCGGAGATCGATCCAACGCTGCTCGAAGATACGCGGCGGAACTGGCCGTTCCTACGCGACCGGCGCATTGATGCGTATGGCGGGATCACGCAGCGGTTCCTGGACCCGATGCCTGTGCTGGCGGAGTTGAAATAACCATGGCCATTCTGAAGGACAGAACTCCGCGGGAGCTTGGTTTCCGCATGCCTGCGGAGTGGGACCGGCATGAGGGGACCTGGCTGGGCTGGCCGCAGAATCCGGCGGACTGGCCGGGGAAGTTCGCGGCCATTCCCTGGGTGTATGCCGAGATCGTGCGGCTGCTTTCCTACCGCGAGCGGGTGAATATCCTCGTGAGCACCGAGTCTGTTCGACGGCGTGCGGAGAGTGCTCTGAAGCGCGCTGGCGCGAATCTTGACAATGTTGTCTTTCACGTCTGGGCTACGGACCGGGTGTGGCTACGGGATTCAGGACCGATTTTTGTTAAAGATGCGGCGGGCAAAGTCACGATTACCGATTGGAAGTTCAACGCCTGGGCGAAATATGACGACTGGAAGCTGGATGACCAGGTTCCGGCGCATGCAGCAAAGTCTTTGAAGATGGACCGCTGGCAACCCGTCGCCGGCAAGCAGCGTCTGGTGCTGGAGGGCGGCAGTATTGACGTCAACGGCGCCGGAACGATGCTAACCACGGAAGAATGCCTGCTGAGCACCGTCCAGCAGCGGAATCCTGGAGTTTCGCGTGAGGAGCTGGAGCTTGCTTTCAGCGAATATCTGGGTATCGATCAGGTGATCTGGCTAGGCGATGGCATTGCCGGTGATGATACGCATGGGCACGTCGACGACATCACCCGGTTTGCGGGTGAGTCGACGATTGTCACGGCGATTGAGCCAGACGCCAGCGACTATAACCGCGCAGTGCTTGCCGACAACCTGGCGCGGTTAAAGGCTTCGCGGACGCCGAAAGGCAGGCAGTGGACGATTGTCGAGCTGCCGCTGCCGAAGCCGGTGGTCTTTCGCGGTCAGCGGCTACCGGCCAGCTATGCCAATTTCTATATTGCGAACGAGCTTGTGCTGGTGCCCACCTTCCATGACCGCAACGATCGCATCGCGCTGGGGATTCTGGCAGAGCTTTTCCCGGACCGTGAAGTGATCGGGATTCATGCGGTGGATTTGGTGTGGGGGCTGGGAACGCTGCATTGTATGACGCAGCAGCAGCCTGCTTAGTCTGCCTGTATGTAGAGGGATGCGAGAATAGTAACCAGCAATGAACGATCTGGATTATCTACAGCTGGCACTGGACGAAGCAATTGCCGCCGGACAGGCAGGAGAAGTGCCTGTCGGAGCGGTGATTGTGCGCGGCGATCAGATCGTCGTGCGAGCGCAGAATCGAGTGCTACGGGATAACGATCCGACCGGTCATGCGGAGGTTGTCGCCCTGCGGGCTGCTGGGCAATTGGTGGGCAATCACCGGCTGGGTGGATGTACGCTCTACGTAACCCTGGAGCCTTGCTCGATGTGCGCCGGGGCCTTGGTGCATGCGCGGGTGGACCGCGTGGTGTACGCCACCGCCGATCCCAAGGCTGGGGCGGCGGGGTCGGTGCTTTCGGTGATTAATCATCCCCGGCTGAATCACCAGATGCAGCTGGATTCCGGGTTGCTTGCCGAGGAGTCTGCGGAGCTTCTAAGAGCTTTTTTTCGGGAGCGGCGCAAGGGGAGCGCGGAGCAATCCAAAATCCCAGTCAGAATTGAAGAAGCGACTGCGGAGCAGCTTAGCTCCGAGTGAGCTGGCGGATGCGCTCGGTTTGCGCCGGCCATTTTGCAGAGAGTTCCGCGAAGCCTGCGCTGGTGTAATCGGCATGGTCGAAGCCCGGGACTACGGAGCAGCCTAGCAGTGCTACTTTGCCGTCGCCGATGAGTTTTGTGCCCTGCCAAACCCCTGCTGGAACCAGATGCTGCACTTGCTGGCCTGCTGCGAGGTCGGGGCCGAGGATCACAACGCGAGTGCTTCCATCCGGCCAGAGCTGGACCATTTCTACCGGATCGCCGAGATAGAAGTGGAAGAGTTCATCGGAGTTGAGGGCGTGCATTTCGCTGAAGGTGCCGGGTTCGAGCAGGTAGTAGATGGCTGTGCCGCTGTCGCGTTCGCCGCGTTCGAGCTGAACCTTGGACGATGACGTATAGGTGCGGCGGAAGAAGCCGCCTTCGTAGGGGTGGGCTTCGAGGTCGAGCAGGGCCTTGATTTCTGCGGCGGTCATGTTCTTAATCGTACTGCGCCGCATTACAGACAGGGTAGAATTGCGCCATGCAGGTTCTCATGTACTCCGCCCCCTGGTGCCGTGACTGCCGCGAAACGAAGCGGTATCTGGATGCGCACGGTATTGCCTTCACTGAGATCGATATCGAGGCGGATCCGTCGGCTTCCGATGAAGTGTTGAGGCATGTGGGTAAGCGGGCGATTCCGCAGCTGGTGCTCGACGGCGAGTGGTTCCAGCCATACAAGCCGGGGCGCGGAATTCTGTATGACGAGCTGGATGCAAAGTTCGGGATCAACACGAGGTTGTAACTGATAGCCACCGAATCCTGCTGAGCCGCTACAATTAGGGGTTGCCTGCCTGATGTGGGCGCATGGGAGAACCCTGCTTGATTGAGCGCTATACGCTGCCTGCGATGGGCGGAATCTGGACTGAGGAAAACAAATATCGCTGCTGGCTCCGTGTGGAGTCTGCGGCAAGTACTGTGCTAGCTGAGGACGGGGTGATCCCCGTTGCTGCCGCAGAGGCCATCGAGCAGAAGGCCAGCTTCGATGTAGCGCGGATTCAAGCCATTGAAGCGGAGGTGAAGCATGATGTGATTGCCTTCACTACGGCTGTCGCTGAGTCGCTGAAGGCGCAAGGGCTCGATGCAGAGTCCCGCTGGCTGCACTACGGGCTCACTTCAAATGACATTGTGGATACGGCACAGGCCTTGCAGGTGAAGGAAGCTTCCGGGCTGATTCGCGTGGCGCTGGTGGGCTTCCTTGAGGTGCTGAAGAAGCGGGCGATCGAATTCAAGCACACGCCGACCATCGGGCGCACCCACGGCATCCACGCGGAGCCAACGACCTTTGGATTGAAGCTGCTGAACTGGTTTGCGGAGATGGAGCGCAATCTTGTCCGCTTCGATGCGGCTGCGGAAGATATGCGCGTGGGTAAGCTTTCAGGAGCGGTTGGCACGTTTGGCCATTTGAGCCCACGCCATGAGGAGCTCATCTGCGCGCGGCTTGGATTGAAGCCGGCGCCGGTGGCGACGCAGGTGATTCAACGCGATCGGCACGCCGCGTTTATCTCGGTACTGGCGCTGATTGGCTCGACCCTAGACAAGATCGCGACCGAAATCCGGCATCTGCAGCGGACCGAGGTACGTGAGGCGCAGGAGTACTTCAGCGAGAAGCAGAAGGGCTCTTCGGCAATGCCGCATAAGAAGAATCCGATTACCAGCGAACAGATTAGCGGGCTGGCGCGTATTCTGCGGTCGAATGCGCAGGCGGCATTTGAGAACATTCCGCTGTGGCATGAGCGGGATATTTCGCATTCGTCTGTGGAGCGGATCATCTTCCCGGACTCGACGATTCTGACGCACTACCTGCTGGCGAAGACGACCAACCTGATCGACAAGCTTCTGGTCTATCCGGCGCGGATGCTGCGCAACCTCGAGAGCACGGGCGGGCTGATCTTCTCGGGGCAGTTGCTGCTGGACCTGGCCGAGGCTGGCATGATGCGCGAGGATGCTTACAGGCTGGTGCAAGGACATGCGATGCGTTCGTGGAAAGAAGATCTGGTTTTCCGCGACGAAGTGGCGATGGATGCTGAAATCTCGTCCTTGCTCTCGGAAGAGCATTTGGCGAAGACTTTCGATATGACTCGGCAGTTGGGCAATGTGGATGCGATCTTTGCACGCGTTTTGGGAGAGTAGAATGCTGCGCACTCTTATTGCCGTCGCTGCAATGCTGCTCTGCTTCGGGGGACCGAGGTCAATTTGCGCACAGCAGCGCCCCGCACGCACTGGCAGTAAGCCTTTGGCTATCTTTTATCCGGACGATGGTAACGCTGGGTTCAAAGATGCTAATCCTCCGACGGATATCATCTTGAATGCACTCTTGGCGACGCGTGAAGCCAGACTCATCGGCACAAGACTTACCGAACTTGATCGAGAATCTCAACGTAAAGTCTTCCGTGTAGCACCAGTTGATCTGGGAGATGCGGAAGAAAAGGATTTCATCGCGGTCGGAAGCAAACCGATGGCGGGAGCAGACAATGACTGGTTCTGGATTGTGCGAGTTCGTGAAAATAAGGCTACAGCATTGCTCTTTACCGGTGCTCTGAGTGTTGAAATCCTTTCGCAAGCCACCAACGGTCATCATGACATACGAACGTTCTGGTCCAGCGCTTCATTCGAGATAAGACAGAAGTTCAAGTACAACGGGTCGGTCTACAAGCCTACAAGCAAACGAACAAGTGAGATCAAGCCATGAACCTGATTCTCGCCATGACCGGGGCATCCGGCAGCGTGTTTGCGCAGGAGATGCTGCGAGCTCTGGAAGCCGATGAGCGAGTGGCGCGAGTGCATTTTCTGCCGTCGGAGAACTCTTTGCGAGTTCTCGCTGAGGAACTCCAGATCAGCGGGCGCAACAATCTCGTCGAAAAGCTACTTGGATGCGCTGCGACCAAGACGGTGCAGCTCTCCGAGAGCGATATTGGCGCGTCGGTTGCCAGTGGGAGCTATCCCTCGAACGGAATGATTGTGCTGCCGTGCAGTATGGGGACGCTGGCTTCCATTGCGAACGGCATGGCGGATACGCTGATTGCGCGGGCTGCGGACGTGACCTTGAAGGAGCGCCGGCCGCTGATTTTGTGTGTCCGGGAGACGCCCTTCAACCGTATTCATCTTCGTAATATGCAACTCGCTTCGGATGCAGGTGCCGTCATCTTCCCGGTCATTCCCGCTTTCTACAATCGCCCCATCGATTCAACGGAGATGGCGCGGCAATTTGTCTGCCGAGTGCTGGCGCATATAGGTCTGCCGCAGAAAGACGCTTACGTCTGGAAGCCCGGGGAGTAGCGCAAGTTCTTACCAGATTGTTCGAGGATAGACTTTCGCGATCTCGCGATCTGCTGTGATGAGGTGGGCAAACCCATTCGCTTTAGCTTGGGCCACGATCATGCGATCAAACGGATCCCTTGTCCACTTTTCACCGACCATCACACCAGCGACAGTTGCAAAGGGTAAATCGCACACCCGGGTATCGAGTTCGTATTCGATTTTGATTTGGACTTCGCGGGAAGAAATCTTGGTACGTCCAATTTCGTATAGATACTCGAGCTCGATCAGAACCATAGGGGAGAGCAGAAGTTCTGCCGTGTTCAGAATGTCTAAGACTCTGTCACTGAATCTCTCGAGCTTGGACTGCGTTAGCCACAGAACGACATTCGTATCCAGGTACGCAATCGGAAGAGTTAGAGGTGGGAGAACGGGCAGATGGGACGTCATCACAAATCTTCCCAATCCTTCTCCCACGCCGCACGCATTTCTTCCTTCATCCTCGTCTCATCTTCTTCTGAGGAATCTGGTTTCATGATTTCCATGGGTGTCAGCCGGCTTAATCGGCTAACGGGCTTACCCTCCGGAACGACCTTGAACCGGTTGCCCTTATGAGTAATCCAAACATCGACTCCGCTCATGGCTTGATTGACCAAGTCGAATATCTCACGACGAAATTGAGTGATTGTCACTTCCATGCATGAAATATAGCACGATGTACATGATTGAGCGTACGTTATGTACGTTTCTATTGATATCCAGATTCAGCGTTCGGCGAGGAGGCTCTCGCCTGCAGGCAGGCCCGTGCTGCTTTGCAGGAAAGCGGCCATCTCCGGTCCCAAACGGTCGGCGCACTGAGCTGGGGCAAGGTGCCCACAGCCTTTGGCGACCGCGAGACGAGACTGCGGGATGAGGTTGTGCATAGCGCGCCCTTCGGTCAAAGGCGTCACCCGGTCCTGATCGCCCCAGAGGATCAACACTGGCATCTTGAGGCTGGGCAAATCGTCATCTGTCACGTCCTTGGCCGAGAACATGGAAGCCAGGGCGCGCTTGATCACCCAGGATGTATTGGCGGAGACGCGGAGGATGTCCTGCGCAACGAAACCGGGCATCTTGGGCGGATTGGGCGTCAGGAATTCGTTCAGGCGGCTTAACTCGTCTGGGGTGGTTGGTGTGAACAGGCGCGTATCAAGGCCCGGCGCCATCCGGAGTCCTGCGCTGTCCATTAATACGAGGCGGCGAACGCGCCCAGGGTGGTCGATAGCGACTTTCTGAACAATCCAGCCACCCATGGACCAGCCGACCAGGTCTGGTTGCTGGAGATGGAGGCGATCCAGGAAAAAGCGGATCACACGCGCCTGTTCCGCGATGGAATAGTTCACGTTGCGCGGCTCTTCCGACTGGCCGAAGCCGAGCAAATCGGGAGTGTAGACGCGAAATCCAGATTTCTCCAGGTAGGGGGCAAGTTTGACCCAATCCTCGCCGCGTCCTCCCAGACCATGCACCAACACAACGGGCTGGCCATTCACTGGCCCTCGCACGTAATAGTGGATGCGGTAACCGTTCACCCAGACGGTGTGACTCTCCACACCCGAAGCGATCAGTTGTATGTGTTGGATCTTGTCAAAAACCCAGGTCGGCTTGACTACAAACATCGAGCCGGCCATAGCGATAATGAGCCCGAAAGCCAGAGAAGAACGCAAAAGCCATTTAGGCCAAGCCGCCATGGATGCCTGCTTCCTGAGCCATCCGCCAGCCTTTTTCAATTACCTGCATAGTGATGGTCTCCAACAAAAAAGGGTTAGAATCATGCCACTCGGCACGGGTCGCCCAGGCAACATTGGCTGCGTCCGATGATGACTGCAAATGGCCACCGACGACGCGACACCAATAATCAACGACAACATAGTGGTAGCGGACTCGCGATTTGCCGTCTTCTTGAGCGCCACTCTCTCTATAGATGCGATCTACCACCTCAACGATTGCCTGAGGGGCGACAAGTAACCCAGTTTCTTCGGTTACTTCACGCTGAACACCCTCAAGCAGGCTCTCACCCAGGTCAACAAGTCCGCCGGGAAGCGACCAGTGACCTTTCATCGGCTCGGTTCCCCGCTGAATAAGCAGGACACGGCCAGCGGAATCGACGATGACGGCGCCAACACCGACGAGCGGGGTGGAGGGAAACTCCCGTTGCGTCAAAGCAGTTCTCCTGTCTCAACTTTGCACAGAGGATTTACGGGATGTCGCGCATGGCGACTTCGATAGCGTAGGTCCGCTTGCCGTCCTTTTCAGCGTAGGCCCACAGACCGTGGAAGTTATCTCGGAGGTCGGGATGCAACTTGAGGAGGCCGCTCATAACGGCGACTGCCTCTGCCTTGGCGGCAACAGGTTCGGTCAAGCCAGTCCCCTCATAGGTGATGCCGAGATCTGCCGTGTGCAGAGTAGTGTCGACATGCAGATTTGTAATCTTCCACGACTTCCCGGTGCCTGAGACCGATTCAGGCTGAGTGCTCCCGGCTATTGTCAGGGGCAGGGATTCGGCGGGATTGGCACCGACCAGAGACTGCTCCCTGTTCAGCTTTTCGAGATTGGGGGTTGATATGAAGTCGACAGGTAGTTCGAGCAAACGGGCCAAGTCGTAGCTATACCAGGCGGCCCAGGACGTCGATGCGGATTTCTTGGCGGCAAGGGACCGGGCCTGAGTCCAATAAGCGACGGGGTCGTGGCCATCCAGTGCACCTTCGCGCACAAAGAGTCCACCGAGCTTCCATTGATTCGATGCTGCCGAGTCAGTTGCGAGGATCAGGCCGAGTTGACCAGCAAGCGGCGTACTGGTTGAGTCACCGAGCATCAGACCGTAGCGGCCTGGAGGGAGGCTGCGCAAATTGACGGTAACAGTCAGGGTGTTGTCGGTATTGGTGCAGAAAAATTCTGTGTCTGCAGGAGCTTTCAGTTCGGTCGCGTCGAGCACATAGATGCTGCGCCAGTGAACATTTCCACCTTTGAAGAGAGGTGCTGCACCTTGGGCGACAGTCCGTATTCCGTCCCACTCACCCGAGATCGACGGTAGGAGCGAAGACTGGAGTACGTTCAGGTCCTGCGAGGCGAGGCTGGCGGCCATGGGCGCTGCAGCGGCCACGAGGGCATCTCGATCAGCCGGTTGCATTGCGCCCTGGGTGGTGCAACTCACAGCAAGTGCAGAGCAGGTTGCGGCCACAAATAGGGTCGCGATGAGAGCGAGGGTGCGTCTGGGGTGAGATTGCGTGCCGGCTAGCGGCTGAATCCCGGATTCTGAAGGCGCGAACTGCAAATTCATCGGTACGGCTCCCGCGCTCGAATGCCTGACAGCGAGCGTTTCCCTACTCTTGTTAGTCTAGTACAGTGGGTGTTTGGTTAGCGGTTAGCTTCAAGTCAGGGAATTGACCATGAGATTCATTTCCGCTTTGCGGGAAACCGGGGTAGCGACGTTAGCGATGATTCTGGCGGCTGGCGGTATTACGCTGGCCGGACAAGCACCCAATGCCGGACAGGCCACCTCGGGACTGCCCGCGGCGGCTAAGCCGGGCACGTCGAAGGCCGGCACGCAAACGGTTTCCAAGCGCACGCATGGCAAGCGCAAGGCGGCCAAGGCTGCGGCTGAGGCACTGCCGGTAGTAGAGACGCGACCGCCGGATCCTCCGCCGCCGGATTGGCCGGCCAACGCGAAGGCTCAAGCTGCATCAGTAGGCTGGAATGGTCGTGATCTGAGCATTGCCGCCACGAACTCGAGCCTGAAGCAGATTCTCCAGGACGTTTCGATGGCCACCGGTGTCAAGGTGGAAGGCATCGGAACAGCCCCTCATGGTGACCAGCGGGTGTACGGGAGCTACGGCCCGGCTTCCGCTCGGGTGGTCCTTGGCCAGTTGCTGGAGGGCTCCGGATATAACGTAATGATGGTCGGCGACCAGGGCGAGGGAACTCCCAGGGAACTGGTTCTGACGGCTAAGACCGGGCGCGGCGCCCCTCCGCAGGGGCAGCTGAACGGCGGTCAGCAAAACCAAGGCGGGGACGACGATGCTCAGGAAGATCAGGAGCAGCCGGAGCTGCCACCGATCGATCCGAACTTAAACCGCTCACCTGGAATGGTCCCACAACCACCCGGGCAGCAGGGTAAGACTCCTCAGCAGATATTGCAGGAGATTCAGCAGCGGCAGATGCAACAGCAACAGCAGCAAGGGCAGCCTCCGGAGGGAGCTCCGCCTCCAAACGAATAATTACGCTTGGATGGATTTCCATCCGCTGCAAGCTTTCTAGCTGGAGTATCGGTCGTTTTGTCTTACTTCGGGCGATACTTTAAGGGTGACTCTCGCTCTAATCTGGCATTGGGGATTCGCAGCATCGGTTTGGATGCTAGCGTTTGGATGGTTTTGGCAGGGACTGCAATGGTGGTGTCACCTTGATTCTATAGCAGACCTAAATAAACTTGATTTCAAAGACTTACGAAGCCTTTCCGCGAATGATCCTCAGCTCACGGTCGTTGTGCCCGCCTGCAACGAAGAGGCTTCAATCGGAGCCACCTTAGGGTCGCTCTTGGCCTCCAAAGGCATTCGACTGCAGATCATAGCGGTCAATGATCGCTCCGTCGATGAAACAGGTGCCCGCATGGAGGAGCTGGCTCTCAAGGTTGTCAATAAAAATCTCGATTTGTCTCTCGATACTATTCATATTAAATGGCTTCCATCTGGATGGCTTGGCAAGCCACATGCGTTGGCCGAAGCCGCTTCTCTGGCCAAAGCAGAGTGGATTTTATTTACGGATGGCGATGTCATGTTTGCTCCGGAGACTCTAGCGAGAGCATTCCAGTACGCGATAGCCGAGCATACGGATCATCTGGTCGTGATGCCGGACTGGATCACTGGAAGGCCTGGTGAGGCGGCGATGCATGGCGCGATGCACGCCTTGACTACCTGGACCATGCGACTGTGGCGGGTAAACGATTCGAAGGCGAAAGACTTCATTGGAGTGGGAGCCTTCAATCTGATTCGCCGAAGCGCTTATGAAAAGCTTGGAGGGTTTCGAGCTTTAAAGATGGAAGTGCTTGAAGATTTGAGACTTGGCTGGATGGTAAAGCGTGCTGGGCTGCGTCAGCGGGTGGCACTCGGGCCGGGGCTCGTTTCTGTGCGCTGGGCAAATGGCGCCTGGGGAGTTGTGCGAAATCTGGAGAAGAATCTGTTCGCACTGCATCGGTACAACATGGCGCTGACCGTCCTATCATGCATAGGACTTGCCTTCCAGATCGTTTGGCCACTGTTGGGGCTTGCGACAGGCGGCTGGGCGCGCGCAGGAGGAGTGGCGAACTTCGCGGTGATTGCATTGGTGTACGCCGCGAGCTACCGTGTGACGCGAGTGCCGGTGGGTTACGTAATCTTGTATCCATTCGCAGCTGGGTTGTTTCTCTTTGCCATGATTCGGTCGATGGTCCTGGCGCTTTGGCGCGGAGGAGTAGTCTGGCGCGGAACGCTCTATTCACTCAAAGACCTGCGCGCGCACTCTGGACGGTTCTGGTAGGCGACTATTTCTTTGCCGCAGGTAGGGGCTCCTCATCTCTATGGTCCATGAAGCTGCGGTGACGACCGGTCGGGGCTAGATTTGGATCCCGAACCGGCGGTCGGTCGGTCTGCCCGTTGAAGCCGCGTACCAGCCTCGGGTTGGGCCGGAACTTTTCCGGACCACCGCTAAACTGCCGCAGGTGACTCAGAACGATTCCCATGCGGCCGTGCGTCGAGCGGACGATCCCTCGGACTTGCACATCCTGGTCGCGGTACCGGCGCAAGTCGCCGATATCGTCATGGTCGGCAGGCAGGCTCAGGATGGTGAAATGACACTCCGCGTCAGCTTGATCCGGCGGGCAGAGGTCAAGAAAGCGCGTGCCGTCGCTGGCCTCGACTACGTCGTAGACGTGTGCGGTAACGCAGATGTCCTGATTTGGCTGCTGGGCGGCCTGGGCAACCGTGAGGCAGGCGATCGGCTTCCTCGCTGCTCTTGCGGGAAGAGTTGCGGGTACGACCATAAAAATGACGAGCCAGATCCACACGGACGGCTTGCACGGGACCTGCGAATGAGGCATGGATTCGCTCCTCGGCAACGTTTGAAGTCTGCAATCCGAAGGAATGCAAGCAGGCTACCGCCATTGGGGGAGAAAGGGAAGGCGACTTGGAAGTCGATTGCGTCAACTTGTTCGTGTGCCGTTCGTCTAACCGAAAGACGACGTATTTGACTCTTTCGTCTGCTCTCAAAACCCATGATGACATCCTTGAATTTTCGTCTCCAAACTTTGCGTAATTCGTCTTTGATTTTTCTCATCCCGGCGTTGGTGTGCAGTGTTGCGCTTCCGGGGAATGCCCAAGAGACAGGCGGACAATCTACTCCGGCCACGGCCACCACGCTGAAGGTAGACGCGCGCGAAGTCGTTCTGCCGGTGACGGTGCGAGACAAGAAAGGCCAGGTCGTTCCCAATTTGAAGGCGAGCGATTTCATTTTGACCGAGGACTCGCGTCCGCAGACGATCAAAAGCTTTGCGAAGGAAAGCAATCTGCCGTTCCGGATCGGGCTTTTGGTCGACACGAGCCGCAGTCTTGAGGCTGGACTTCCGGCTGAGCGGTCCGCTACCGGGAAATTCGTCGACCAGATGCTCGCTCAGCCAGCGGACAAGGCTTTCTTGCTGCACTTTGACCACGAGGTGGAGTTGCTACAGGACTTTACGTCGTCGAAGAGCAAGCTCCACCACGAGCTCGACGAGATGACGACTTCATCGGGTGGCCAGAACAGCGGAGATCAGAGCGGCGGCGATCGCGGAGGTTCAGGCGGCGGTCGCGGCGGTCGCCGTGGCGGCGGCACCCAGATGTATGACGCAATCTACCTTGCCTCGAATGAGCTGATGATGAAGGAGCCAGGGCGGAAAGCGCTCATCGTGCTTTCCGATGGCGTGGATAGAGGCAGCAAGGAATCGATGAATGATGCGATCGACGCGGCGGAAAAGGCCAACGTTTCGGTGTATACGGTCTACTTCAAGGGTGAGTCAGACCACGGTAGTATGCCGGGCTTAGGGCAGGGGCGGCGCGGCGGCGGAGGGTATCCCGGCGGCGGGGGCGGTTATCCCGGTGGTGGAGGAGGCTACCCAGGCGGCGGTCGTGGCGGACAGAGGCCGGGCGGAGGCGAAGAGCCCAAGATCGATGGGAAAAAGATTCTGGAAAAGATTGCCGAGCGCACCGGTGGGGTATTCTTCGAGGCGAAAAAGAGAGACAGCTTCGACGAAGTCTACGCCCAGATTACCGCAGAACTACGCGGCCAATATCTCCTCACCTATACGCCGGATAACCCCGCGACCAAAGACGACTCTGACGGTTTCCACAAGATTGCGTTGAAAGCGAAAGACGAGAAGCTTGTCGTCGTCACCCGTGAAGGGTATTACGCCGCGAACTGAGTCCTGTGCAGCCGTGTGCGTTCGGCACCGCGGGGCCGACCATCGGCCACGAGGATCGATTCGAGGCCGACGATGCGGAGCAGTTCAAGCACGTGTGCCGACGGCGAGACAACGGAGAAATCCGTGCCTGCTTCGACAGCCGTGCAGTACAGCGTGATGAGAGCGGCAATGCCGGCAGCGTCGATGCGCTCCACGCCAGCGAGGTTCAAGGCCACAGATTCCGAGGCAACGCGTGGTTTGAGAGAGTTGACGATCTGCTCTTCGGTGCCGCGTACCAACTCAAAGTCAATGGCAATAGTAGTAGCAACTGCGCTACCGACCAGGCTTCCGGGCGATGTTGAATTAGAAAAAGACGATAGAGTCATACTTGTCCTCCTGAACGGACCAGCGGCAGGGTTCATTTCGCCGCAAATCCCGTTCGTGAGATTGAATACGTAAAGATGACTACCACTGGTTCCATCCCGTTAGATTCCTCTCAGACGCATTCGGATGCGAAAACCCGTTCCGATGGCCCGCTGATGCAGCAAAGGATTCGCGAGCTGGCGCTTGAAGCCAGCTTCACGCATGCCGGTATTGTGGGGCTGCCGCACTCCGCTGTTGAGCGGGATGCCGAGCGTTTTGAGGAGTTTATCGATGCGGGCCGGGCAGGAAGCATGGCCTATCTGGCTCGGCGCAACGACGAGAATGCGCTGGTTCGCGGCCGGGTGGATGTTCCGTTTCCATGGGCGCGGTCGGTAGTAGTTTGCCTGGCCGGATATAACGCGGATGCACCACTTTCGACGGCACCGGCAGCCGCTGAGGCTGGCTGGATAGCTCGCTACGCGTGGTCAGGGCGCCGGGACGAAAAGGGAAAGATTCGACCCAGCGATTATCACAAGGTGCTGTTGAAGCGGTTGCGAATGCTCGAGGCGGCGATGCACGAGAGTTTTGGGGAGTTCGAGAGCCGGGCTTACGTCGATACTGGACCGGTAGTGGAGCGTTCGGTTGCACGAGCGGCCGGTATGGGCTGGACGGGGAAGAATACCTGCCTTATTCATCCGAAACTGGGCTCGTGGAATTTTCTGGCAGTGCTTGTGACTTCGCTGGAGCTATCGGTGGATCAGGCCCCGCTGACTGTTCCAGACCGTTGTGGCAGTTGCACCCGCTGCCTGGATGCCTGCCCGACCGGGGCGCTCATTGCGCCGTATCAAATGGATGCGACGCGCTGCATCTCGTATCTAACGATCGAGCATCGCGGAGAGGTATCAGAAGAATTACGTGAGGGGATGGGGCGGCAGGTCTTCGGCTGCGATATCTGCCAGGATGTCTGCCCGTGGAACCGCAAAGCTCCAATTGGGACCGAGCCTGATTTAGCGATGCGTGGAGAACTGGTGAATCCGGACTTGGAGTGGCTGGCCGGGTTGGAGATGGCGGATTTCGAGCGGCACTTCAATGGATCCCCGGTGCGCCGGGCGGGCTTCGCCGGATTGCGAAGGAATGTGGCGATTGCAATGGGCAACAGCGGCCTTCCGCGCTTCTTACCCTGGCTGGAACGTTGGGCGAACGATGTTCCTGATGAGGCGGGATCAGAGGGAACGGGAGCCCTCCGCGATGCCGCAGGCTGGGCCATGCGCAAGATTCAGGAGCGCAGGCCGTAGAGTGGCAAACGCAGCCGATTCGAGAGCAGGCGAAGCTGTTCTCGTTACTCAGGTTGCCGGAGTTCAGGCGGAGCGGGTAACCTCAATTGCGTTCAGGCCTTTCGGCCCCTGCTGTAACTCGAACTCCACCGCTTCCCCCTCGTTCAAGGAGCGGTATCCATCTGCCTGGATGGCAGAAAAATGTACAAATACGTCTTCGCCTGTCGACCGCTGAATGAAACCGTAACCCTTAGCTCCGTTAAACCACTTGACGACGCCTTGTTCTTTCACTCCGAAGTCTCCTTGCTTGTTGTGTCTGCCGCTTATGGATGTGTTTCGTTGATATGAGTAAGTAGAGAATGATGGGCCGCCGGGCGCACCAGTGAGCAGGCTTTGTACGCGAATTCTGCGAACAGGTGATAACGTCTCAGCTGTATTTACATCGTGGCCCCAGATGGTTTCCGTGCTCTGGTTATGTCAGGATTCGGTTAAAAATGCAAGGGAAAAAACGGGAGTTGCCTGCCAGCGTGAGCGCGCTTCTGTGCATTTTCCTCAGTGTTCATGCGGGAATTCGAGAGCCTCTGGTAACATCAAGGGGAACGACCGCTATGAAACCTATCTCATCATCCGAGACTGAGGCGGAACCTCTATCTCCAAGGCAGCCCACTCCAACGAAGGTTGTAAAGGCAGAAGCGCAGCCTGCTCGCGCGACGGATGAAGGACCGCTCCCGATCTATGGTTTCCAGTGGCGGCGCGATGGTAGGGTGCTCTTGAAGTATCTGCTGGACAGCGAAGTTCACACGTTCGCCTTCAGCGTCTCGGCCAACGCCATTCTCTCGTTCATTCCGTTTATCGTGATGCTCTACGCAATCGCACACAGCTTCTTCCACTCGCAGGAGATGGTGAATGTGATTGGGGATATGGTGGAGTACTTACTGCCTTCCAATCAGGATTGGATTGCGCACACACTCTCTGTCGTGGCTGCGCGGCAGGGAGTGCGGCTGTTCTCGCTGCTTATGATCCTGGTGTCGTGCACCGGGATTTTTCTGCCACTCGAAGTGGCGCTGAACCGCTCGTGGGGTGTTGCGGTGAGTCGCAACTATCTCATGAATCAGTTAGTGGCACTGGGGCTGGCGGTGTGGATGGTCTTTCTCGGGCTGGTGAGCATCGCCATCAACGCCGGTCAGCGTTGGGTGTTGACGATGGTCCTCTTCGGCCATATCGACAACGTTGTGTTTCGATTTCTAAGCGCATCTTGGCTGGCGCTTTCGACCTCGGTGGCGGCGATCCTCTTTTTCTTTTCGATCTACTGGCTTCTGCCCAATCGCAAGCTGCCGCCGCGGCCGGTGCTGCGTGTTTCTGTGGTGACTGGACTGCTGTGGGTAGGAGCGAAATATCTGTTCGTTGCTCTCCTGCCGAAGCTGGATCTGCGCGCTCTCTATGGACCGTTTTCGGTGTCTGTTGGGCTACTGCTTTGGGCTTATGTCACGGGTCTGTTGCTCTTCGCCGGTGCACAGTTCAGCGCGATGCGCCATAAAAGTCTGCATCCCGCGAATGTGTCGCCGCGAGAGAAATAATCACTTGAGTTCAAAAGCCTTTAGGGCAATCGCATTGGGCTGACGACCCGTGGGCAGGAAAGTGAAGAGCGTATTGGTGCCGGTGCGGATCACGGCAACATCTCCGGAGCGCGCATCAACTGCGAAGAGTAGAAAGCCGTCGGCGGAAAAAGCGAGTGCGTCAGGCCCATCTCCAATATGGATGGTCCCGGTTCGCTTGCCATCATCGATTGAGTAAATCGTCAGTTCCTGCGAGCGGAAATTGCTGACATAGAGCAGGGAATTGTCGGCGCTTACCAAGCCGCGGACCGGACGCGAGCCGACCATGTACGCTCCGCCAACATCATCGGTGCCGGTGACGACCTCAGAGATCGAGTCTGAGTCATAGTTCGAGACGAAGAGTTCGCCACCGTCCGGTTTAAGCGCAAGATGGACCGGCGAATGACCCACATCAAGAAGGGCTTCCAGGGCATCCTGCCGATTGCCCGAGTTTGCCAGGGAAATTGCCATGATCTGGTGCCCGGCGGAGCAGGCTGCAAATGCTTTCGAGGAATCCGGCAGGATCACCGCATCGGTTGCGCCGGGGCAACCATCAATGGTCCTGCGTACCTGACCCGACTTCGGGTCGATGATGGTGACGCTGTTGCCGATGCGGTTGGTGACAATAAGCGACTTGCCGTCGGGTGAAATTCGGGCCAGACCGGGGCCTTGGCCTGTGCGGATCTCCGCGATTTCGCGGCGCGCCTTCAGATCAAGGATGGAGACGGAGTTCGATCCAGAATTGGCGACGTAGGCCCGTTCCCCAGCTGCATCTACATCGAGGAAATAGGGCTGCCCGTGGAGCGGAATGGTGGCAACGACAGTGTTGTTCTCGTTGTCAATGACCGAGACGGATCCGTTTTCAGAGCTGCTTCCGGAGTTGACGACGTAGACCTCGTTACTCTTCGGGTTGGTCGTGACCCCGCTGGGATTCTTGCCAACCTGGAGCTCGCGATCCAGGCGCATGTTCACAACATCGTAGATGGATACGGTGTTGCTACCGCCGTTCGAAACATAGGCGAATTCGCGGTAGTTGGCCGGATGCTGTGGGAAGTGGTGGCTGCGGCAGGCGGAGATTCCCGCGAGCGCGAGGCTTGCACCCAGTCCAACGAGAAGTTTGGTGGAAGGCTGATTCACGCGGTATGGGCTTCCACATGAATACCGCGTGGAACTTGGCGATGGAGCACGGCCGCAATTTGCTCGAGCTGATCCATCATTTCCGTGAACTGCTCCGGATAGATCGACTGTGGTCCGTCGGAGAGTGCCTTTTCCGGCTGATGGTGCACTTCGACCATGATGCCGTCGGCTCCGACAGCGACTGCTGCGCGGGCCATGGGCACGACCTTGTTACGTTTTCCTGTTCCGTGGCTGGGGTCAACCAGGATGGGCAGGTGGCTGAGGCGCTGGACAGCGGGAACGATGCTGAGGTCGAGGGTATTGCGGGTATGGTCGGCGAAGGTGCGGACGCCGCGTTCGCAGAGGATAACCTGGTAATTGCCCTCACTCATTACGTATTCGGCCGACATCAGGAACTCATCAAGCGTCGCCGACATGCCACGCTTGACCAGCACGGGCTTGCGTGTGCGTCCGGCTTTCTTCAGCAGGGAGTAATTCTGCATGTTGCGTGCGCCGATTTGGATGACGTCGGCGTACTGGACGACGAGTTCAAGGCTCTCGTTGTCGATAGCTTCGGTAATGATGCGCATGCCGGTGCGTTCGCGGATCTCGGCCATGATCTGCAACGCTTCTTCGCCCAGCCCCTGAAAGGCGTAGGGCGAAGTGCGCGGCTTGAATGCGCCTCCACGGAAAAACTGCGCGCCGGAAGCAGCAACCTTGTCGGCGATAGCGAACGCCTGATCGCGGGTTTCGATCGAGCAGGGGCCGGCAACGATGGCGACGTTCTGGCCTCCGCCAATGACGGCGTCCGTGCCGGGGAAGCGGATGATAGTGTCTTCCTGCTTCAAGTCACGGCTGGCCAGTTTGTAGGCTTTGGAGACGCGGATGACTTCCGCCACGCCGGGGAGCTCTTCGATATTGCCGCGGTCGACTTCACCTTGGTTACCGGTGATGCCGATTGCTGTGCGTTGAGCGCCGGGAAGCGCGTGGGCTCGGAATCCGAGTTGCTCGATGTATTCGCAAACCGCCTGGACTTGCTCCGGCGTTGCCTGGGCTTTCATCACTACCAGCATGGCCTTAACCTCAAACAGCAAGTGTAACGATTGCTGCGAATCCGGGCAATGGGAGCGGTGAAAACGGTTGCACTGAACTAGTCAGGCTGGGATTCGGAAGAACCGGAAAAGGCGGCTACGATTGCTGGTGCGAGAACCATGAGGATGAATGCGGCGCCGATCATAAGGTCATGCATTGGGTTGATGCTCCTTGGTATGGACTGTTTTGTTTCGCTTCAGTCCGTCCATGTGGTAATCATGCCTGAAGTAACGTAGATACCCAATACCACTATTACTTTGTCCTGATCTGGACAGTGGTAGTGCCACTCACACGAAAGTTGCAGCCGAGTTCTGCGGTTGCTTCCTCGGTTTGCACTAATCGTCGGCGAGCTTATTCGGGGTTGGTCTCAGAAGAGCCTGAGTATGCGGCAACGATGGCTGGGGTGATGACCATGGCTACGAAGGTGAGGCCGATAAGAAGATCATGCATTGGGGGATTCTCCTCTGTGCAGGCTCGTCAGAACCTGTCCACAACATGAGAATGCCTGAAGTACTCTGAAGTTGAAATACCACCAAGACGCTGTCCCAAACCGAAACAGTGTTACCTGTGGTTACCACCTAGGTGTCATCGAAAGCTCGCGGTCAAAGCTTCCGAGCGAGCGTTGGAGGTCGCTGATGTGCGGAGCGGGATGATGTGTCAGGATGCGCGAGCAGCGTTGTTCGGCCATCGGCCATTGGCATTCGAGACGAGGCAGCAGATGCCGGGAAGGGGCACGCGAAGGAAACCGGAGCTTGGGTCGATGAGCGGACGAAGGGGCGATGGGATTAGCAACCCGGCCTGGCAACCAGAGATGCATGTACAACCGCGAGGATGCTTAGAGTAACGTGACGGATGAATACGACCAACTGAATAAGACCTGCCGAGAGATAGGCACACTTTCAACTCCTCGATAGCCGAAAGAAGCTAAGGGTGGTTGTATAGCTGTCACGCGGTGTTTTGATAAGATAAGTTGTTGATTTTAATATAGATAAATCTACTTTCATCTCCAGTTAACGAGCTAGACTGCTCAGACGTGACTTTGGAGTCGATGCGAAGGTACTTAGGTGGTATGAATAGACGCACCACAGACTTAGATATGCATGAAGCTTCACTGTAAGACGCAGACGCGCCGCTACCAGAGGGTCAGGGCTGCCTTCGATAAAGGGCCAGCTCGTGGATGGAACGAAGCAAGCTTCATTTAAATCAGCCGAATATCTGTCTACCACAGGCATAGGACGAAGAGTGATTCTCGTCAAGGCAAAGCATCTCCTGTTCTCTCAAGGCAGCCACGCGGACAGCGTATTCTTCATCCGCGCCGGGCGCGCCAGGCTTACCGTTGTATCCAAACGCGGCAAGGAAGCGACGATCACGTTGCTGCGTGCTGGCGATTTTGTCGGAGAAGAATCTCTCTCCGGCGTGGGCAGACTGCGCAAGGCCAGCGCACGGGCGATCACCGCTTGCTCGACGCTCCGCATCGATCGGGAGGAGATGCTGCGTGTCCTACGCGAGGAGCACGAGTTTGCTGAATACTTTCTAAAATTCATGCTTGCGCGTAGCTTGCGTACGCAAGCCGATCTGATCGATCAGCTTTTCAACTCAAGCGAACGGCGCCTCGCGCGTGCCCTACTCCTGATGGCCGATTTTGGCCAACCCGGCGAGCCCGAGCCCATGATTCCGTACATTACCCAGGAGACTCTGGCGGAGATGATCGGCACGACACGTTCGCGCGTCAGCTTTTTCATGAATCGCTTTCGCAAACTTGGGTACATCGATTACAACGGGCGCATTCGCGTGAACAAAACCCTTCTCAATGTGGTCCTCAAGGACCAGCTTCCAGAAGAAAATTCAGCCCGGCCCATCATAGTTGACAAATCCCCCACAACAGCGAAAATCTCGAAAATCAGGAAATTAGCCAAGGAAGCGTGAGCCGGATTGCACAGACCCTCGATCCCGCAGGGGATCATACTCGCGTCAATTTCCAACGAAACCGGATTAGGAGGGGGTCCTATGCTGGAATCGGCAGTGAAGCTCCTGATTGTTGACGATGACCACGCAATACGCTTTTCCTTGTGCCAGATTTTCCTGTCGATGGGGCACGAAGTGCGGACTGCCGAAGATGGCTTTTCGGCGTTGCAGCAGATCCGGGAACTGAACCCGGATATTCTGCTTTCCGACCTGAATATGCCGGGCATGTCGGGATTTGAATTGTTGTCCGTGGTGCGACGCCAGTTTCCCGCAATTTACGTCATTGCGATGAGCGGCGCATTCCGCGGCCAGACGGTTCCGTATGCAGTGGCAGCCGATGGATTCCACGAAGAAACAACAGGTCTAGCCGGCCTGTTCAAGAATTTTCAAGATGGCGTGTCACACGAGGCCTCTGCCCTGCGCGGCTGCCGCACGGTGACCCCCATCTGGATACCGCCGATGCGTTCGGATACCGCTAAGAAGCGGGAGATACTAATTGGCTGCCCGGAATGTATGCGGGCTTTTCCGCAGACTTTTCTGCGCCATGGGCTCGTCGAGGAGACGGGATGCGCGCATTGCGGAACTGCGATTCAGTATGCTGTCGTTGAGTCGATGACCACTTGCGTGTAGCCTTCAAGCCTATCTTGCCGAGGCAGGTAGCGCGCGGCAACAGCGATCAGAACTGGCCGCGACTGGCCATGTCTTGCCGATACGGCGGGATGCCTGTGATGCGCAGACGGAACCTGGAGTCAGTCGAGCTTGGCATCGGATGGGCTGGCCTTAGCCATGACTACTGCGGGTGCGACTACCATTCCGATGAACGCGAGGGCGATAAGCAAGTCATGCACTGTCGTACGCTCCTGGTGGAGTTCGTGTGAAGCTCTCCACACCCTGATCATCGGATGGATTGGAAAATTCTTAAATACCACGAAGAACGACGCCGTAATCAAATCAGTGTTACCTTTGTACCCACCTTCGTGCTATGTGGTAGGTAGTAACGGCAAAAGTTACTTTTGGCTCCGGTGCTTCAGTTTGCCGCGCTGCCCAAACCACTTCACCGCAATGATCGAGAGATAGCCGAGTTGGATAATCCAGACGGCGCTGTAGGCGGCTACCAGAAAATTGTGTCCCATATCAAGACTCCCACTTCAGTTTAATGAGCGATGTAGGTTTCTTCAGAGAGTGCGGCTTCCGCGGCTGCTCCATCAATTGCCTGCTGGCGGCGCTGCACATAGACGCGAATGCCAAGAATGACGAGTCCCCATACTGCCCAGGCTAGGACGTTCCATCCGAAGGCAGCCAGCATTTGTGGGTCTTTGAGCCCGGCATCTGGGTCACCTCCGAAGACCGGAGATGGGTGCTGCGTCCGCCAAAGACGGTTCGCCAGGTAATTGATGGGCATGTCGAGCCCACCGAAGATGGAGAGAACGGCGGCTAACGCCGGAACATCCGAACCCGAAGCAAAGCGGCGGGCCAGCAGGTAGCTGACGTAGATCAGCCAGAGCACCAGCGTGGTCGTAAGGCGAGCGTCCCAGGTCCACCAGATGCCCCAGACGGGGCGTCCCCAGAGCGGCCCGGTAACCAGCACGACCGTGCAGTAGACGACGCCCACTTCGGCGCCGGCAAGTGCCCATGCATCCGCGGCGAGCGCGCGGGCAGGCGAATCGCGCCGCCAAAACAAGTAGCAAAGCGAAGCGACCACGTTGATGGAGAAGAAGAGGTAGCAGAGCATGCCGTGGGGCACGTGGTAGTAGAAGATCCGGCCAACATCTCCCTGCGCGGCATCTGCAGGAGCGACGTACATGGCTTGGTAAAAACCCTTCGCCATGAGCGCCAACGTGCAAATCGCAATGAGGCCAAAGATTAACTTTTTCATAGTTTCCTGCGTATCACGCTGTCATTAGTTTACGCCCGCGTTCGTTCGTCTTACTCAGCCTGTAGGACGACGTCAAAAAGCATGAGGCTTACTGTGGTGAAGATGATGTCATAGCCGGCCAGGAGCTTGATCCAAAGCAGATCTGGGTCACTGGCATCTCCGGTGAGGATGGTCTTGACCGAAAGAACCATGGCCAATAGTGCCGGCAGAAAAATCGGAAAGAGGATGAGCGGCAGCAGTAGTTCCCGGTTGCGGCTCCGGATTGAGAGCGCCGCGAAAAACGTGCCGTTCGAAACAAGGGCCCATGTTCCCAAGGGTATGACGAGCGCCAACAGGCGGGCATCGCCCAGCGGGTGGAGATTGTAAAAGACGAAGAAGACGGGCCCTAGCACGGCCTGAACGACAGTGACAAAGAGAAAATTCGCGAGCACTTTGGCGAAGAAGATCGCAGAGCCGCCACCCTGGGTCATGCGCAACGCGTCCAGCACCTGGTGCCGGATCTCGCGCGCCCACGCCTGGTTCAGCGCCGAGACGCTGGCAAAAAGCGTCGCAACGCAGAGTACACCGCCGGCGATTTCGCGCGATGTGGCAGCCGTCGGGTCAAACGCCATGCTGAAGAGCACGACCACCAGCAGCGCGAAGAAGAGCATCGAATTGACGGCCTCGCGCGAGCGCCATTCAATGCGCAGATCCTTGCGCAGATGGGTCCAGACCAATGCGGGCCAACTCAGGTCTCCGGAACGGGTTGTCACAGCATTGGACATTCGATGTATTCAGGGTAAATGGCCAAAGCGATGCGTTCAGCGGAGAGATCCCATTCGCGCTAGAATCGCCGGATGAAGAAGGCTGTTTCTTCGCGCAGCGTGCAAGACGCTTCGCCAGACTTGCTGCGCGATTCGATTCTAGCCGCGTGGCGCACGAATGCGCGGGTAACGGCGTTTCTTGTCGAGGGGATGCCTGGCGACTTGTGGGATGCGAAAGTGCCGGGTTCGCCGCGAAAGACGGTCCGCATGATTGCCGCGCATCTCCACAACACGCGGTGCGCTTGGACGAGGACGCTGGGCAAGGAATTCGGCATCGCGGTGCCGGAGCGCGTGGACCGGTTCAAAGTGACGGCTGCGGAGCTAGTTCCAGCCCTGGAGCAAAGTAGTGCGGGGATATCGCGGTTGCTTGAGTTTGGCTGTGAACACGGCGGGAGCATTCCGCCGGCAAAGGCGTATGTCTGGCGCAATCTTCCCCTGGATATAGGCCATGTTCTGGGCTATTTCATCGCTCATGAGGGACACCATCGAGGGCAGATCGTGATACTGGCGCGGGAACTCGGCCAGCGGCTGCCCGCCGCAGTGACAAACGGTCTTTGGGATTGGACAAAGTGGGCTCGGGAAACTCAAAAGAGCTAACCGCAATCCATTTCGGTGCTAATGATTGGTCTTTTCTTCAAGGCGAATATTGTCCTTGGTCAGGTCGGCGACGACGGCCTCGGCTGCGCGCAGGTAATCAGCTGGAGCTAAGATGAGCTGCGTCCCCCGTACTCCGGCGGAGACGCTGATTTCGTCAAAGAGTTCGATCGTCTCATCGGCAAATGCCGGGAACGCTTTTCTCGCACCGAAGACGGTCACTCCTCCGCGGATGTAGCCGGTGAGCGGCTGCACCTCTTTAAGCGAAACCATCTCCGTCTTTCGCACTCTGGCGGCGCGGGCAAGTTTCTTGAAGTCGAGTTCAGCATCGCCAGGAATGACGGCGAAGAAGTGTCCTCCTGCACCGTCAGTTGTCAACAGCGTTTTAAAGACCTGCTCGATAGGCATGCCGATCTTTTTCGCAACTGAGATCGCGGTCAAATCTTCAGGGTCGACTTCGTATTCGCGCAATGAGTAGGCGATGCCGAGGGAGTCTAGGAAACGTGCGCCGTTCGTCTTCATATCAGCATTATGGCTTGTCGTGGCGCAGTTCGAGGCCAAGAGCCCAGCGCCGCTGAAATCCCTTCCAGTAGTTTGCGGAGGCAGCATCGTGGCCACCATATTGGTTGTCCGCGTTCTGTCCTCGCTGTAGTGGCCATGTGCCGTCAGACGAGTGTGGCGTAGGCGGATTCAGAAAGCTGTCCATCGACGTGTCATTGCGCAGATAGCGGTCGAGAAAGGCGACGACGAAATGCGCGTCGATTGCGCGAATACGATCCTTGCGCCAGACCGGCTCATCCCACTTCTCGATAAGCGCGAAAGAATCCTGTGCGGCGGCCGGAGCGTCGGCGCCGACGATATTGTGGCGGGCGTTCTCAAAGACCAGCAAGTAGCGATCGGAGGACTTGAGACTGTCGTAAATCCATCGCACGCCTTCGTCAAAGCCGGCGATATCGTCATTGTCGCCATCGATCGTGAGCGTCGGTACCTTAATCGATGCGAGACCGGCGGCGGACCAGGCACGATTCGCGGGCTGGCCTCCCCAAGGCGCCATCAGTACCATGGCCTTCAGGCCTGGGATCGGCTTGACCGGCTCCTTCCCCGATTCCTCAAGGATCCCATCGAAGATCGCCTTCGGCAGTGCCTTGAAGAGCGGACCATTTGCATCGTATCCGGCACCGCCGCTTTCGAGCAGGCCGAAGCCACCCATGGAGTAGCCAACGAGCGCCAGGTTATCGGGATCGTATGCGCCGGAGAGCACGAAGGCCGGATCGTTGGCGAGTTTACGCAACTCTGCAGCGACGGCGCGCTGATCGCGGGCGCGGCCCGATGCCGTATCGGCAAATGCAAGCCCTGCGCGAGCACCCTCTTTGAATGGAATGTCGTCATGATCGATAGAAGCTACAACGTAGCCCCGCGAGGCGAGGATTTCTGCTGTGCTGACGAAGTAGGTCGCCCAGTTGGTGAACCCGTGGGAAAAGATAACCAGGGGTGCGCCGCCCTTTTTGGGACCTGCATCGCGAATGGCCAGTCCGGTTTGCGGGAACTGCGCTGAGTCCGCGTAGGGCGAGCCGGGACCAGCGCCGGGATGGCGGTCGTAGTGGGCAATCGTCTTGGCGTCACCGCCCGAAGCGGGATACCAAACGGTCACGAAGATGTGCCGGTCATAGAGCGTCATTTTGCCCGAAGCTACATTTGAATGCAGAAAGTCGATTCGGTGCGGATCGATGACCTCAATCTGGCGGAAGCCGACTGGGTTTGGGCCGCGCTGGGCGAGTTCGGGGTAGTCGGCGCGGGTGTCAGGCTGGGCCGGCAATAGCATTGCATGGAACAAAGCCAGGAAAGCAAGGGTTAGGCTGAACTGTATCGACCGCTTTGACCACATCGTTATGCTGCTCCTCGGGGCATTTCACTGAAGGGAAATGCCGTCGGGAAGCATAGCAGTTGGGAGGGATGTCCGGCTCTAGCCAGCAGTCCTCGTCGCCTCGAGCGAAAGGACACGTCCGGCTTTCAGGGTGAGAATCTGATCGGCGATAGGAGCGGCCAACTCCCGCTGGTGGGTCGTGAGCAGTATCGTCCTGCTTTCCGATTTGAACCTGGCAAGCAGCTGGATCATCTGGCTTACGCTTTCCACATCCATGTTTGAGAATGGCTCGTCGAGCAGCAGCAACTCGGGCTGCGAAAACAGCACTCGGGCAAGGGAAGCGCGCTGGCGCATTCCCTGCGAATATTGCCCAACCGTGCGCGGCATCGCCGGGTTCAGCCCTACCTGGCGCAGCGCTTCGTCAGCGGCAAGGCATTGCCCCGAGCTATAGAGACTGCCGAAGTAGTTGAGATTTTCCAATCCGGTCAGCTCTTCGTAAAGCATCGGTGCGTGGCTCATGTAGCCAATGCGATGCCTGGCCGAGATAGGCCGCTGGTCGCCAAAAACTGTGACCGTTCCAGCGGAAGGCTGCAAAAGTCCTGCAAGAATACGCAACAAGGTCGATTTTCCCGCACCGTTTTCGCCGAGCAGCACATAACATTGGCCTGGCTCGAAGGCTACGGAAACCTGCCGCAACGCTGCAAAGGATCCAAAGAGGCGAGAGACTGAGTTGAGCTGTGCGAGCACCGGCTGAACCTGCACTGCTTACGTTGTGGGGCGGGAGGTAGCGGGTGCGTTCGCTGCCTTGGTGGCTGGTGTTTCGCCGGGCTTGGCAGCCGGTGCGTACTTTGAGGCGCATTTGGCCTGAAGCTGCGTGGCGTGGAACACGCCGTCCTGTCCCAGGGTGCCGATCGCCAGGGCCTGCGCGTCACCCTTGAAGGTGTCGGGCGGCGGCTCGGTGCCCTGATATACAACGCGAAGTGCACGCGCGGGACCAGTAGCCTTGGGATTGTGGCTTTCGAACTCGGTAAGGATGAAGTCGACGTTGCCGCCGTTCTGCTGAATGGTCTTGGGCTTCACGTAGCCTTCAACGCGCAGATTGGAGTGGTGGGCCTTGTCGCCCATCGCCTGCATCTCGGGCACTGTAACGTAGTAGCTCTTGCTGCCCGCAGCTCCGGTAACCGCCAGATAGCCGATGGTGCCAAGCACGATCACTGAAGCGATGGTGATCCGAAGTTGCTGGGGTGTGAGCTTCATCTAGGTATGAGTCTACGAGCCGCGAAGCGCAGGGTCAACCGCTGCGGGAGGTTTTCATATGACAGGGATGAAAAAAGGGCTGGCCACACCGGAGTTTTGCTCTGATGCAGCCAGGGGGAGGGAAGTAAAGTGTTGTGAAATCAATGCCTAAGGTTGGAAGATCCGGGGGAGGGAAGCCCAACCTTAGGGTGAAACATCGTGTTCCCGCTATCTGCGCGGGAGAAACTTATCGCTCTTCTTCGGTTGCAGCTTTGGGCGACGCAGCAATTACTGCTGGAGCGGCAACCATCGCAACGAAGACCAGGGCAATTAAAAAGTCGTGCATCCAAAACCTCAATTCGGCTCCATTGAGCAGGCTACCGATCAAGGTAGTCCTTGGTAACATCCGCCAAGCGCTTTTGGAGTTCTTTAGTAATGTTACTTTCCCATCTTTTTTGATCCGTGTCCAGAAAAAGTTTTGTGAATTAATACCACTTAAGTTGTAGCCGAGCACAGGCTTGAATAGATATGTGGATAACTGCTTTGATTAGAAAGAAATAAGCCCCATCCGTGCGATTTGCATGGACGGGGCTGAACTGAAATGTCCCGGATTTATTTCGCAGCTTCGAGGGTCTGTGCGGCCTGGTTAAGCGAGGTCGTCAGGGTAACCAACTGATGCGCTGCAAGTGCGGAGTTCTTAGCGTCCAGGGCCTCATTGACGCCCGGAACCACGACCGCAGCATAGCCCGTATATTCGCCAGGTGCGTAGATGTCGTGCTTGTACCAAGGGCGGTTAGGCAGGCCGGCATCGACGATAAATGCGGCTTCCGTGGCCCGCAGCGTCTGATTAAGCTCGACTGGGTTTGCCCCGGGGCTCGCCTGCTTGACGTGAACGGCTTCAGCGGCCTTGATAAAACGAGCAACCGCCGCCTGCGCAGGCCCGAAATCGAGCGACTTGGCGCTGGCCTTGCCCTTCGCACCATCCAAATAGCTTGCGATTTCCTTCCCGTACGTCACGTAGTCGTAGGGAAGCACGTCGGTATCCGCCATATGCAAAGCTTCCAGGCCAAGAATGCGCGCCATCTGCTGCAGATACACGAAGCTCGGGTCGGCATTCATGGTGAACCAGGCATAGTTGTCAAAAACGGAGTGGTATACACCATAGTCGCCATGCGAGCCAATGTCCGTCGAGGGCACGCCGACATGCTGCAGGAACGGAGTGAAGTCCGAACCGGAGCCGAGATCGCCGACCGGAACGTCTTCGCTGGCCGCGTTTGCATGAGTTATGTGGCCGGTGTTGGCATCGCCTTGACCACCAGCTCCGATCGAAGCCTGCTTCCACTGAAAATAAACCGTGCTGCCCTTCGGGCTGGACACTTCCTTGGTGACTTCGCGGAGAAACTGCTTGAGCGAGGGCACAGCTTCGGCACCGAACTCGGAACCGGCGACGGCAACGTCCACATTGAAGTAAGCGACAGCCTTCTGCAGCGTCTGGGCATGCTGCTCGACCCACTCTGTCGAACCGATCAGACCTTCTTCTTCAGCATCCCAGCTGGCGACGACGATGGTGCGCTTCGGCTTCCAACCAGACTTCAGCAGAGTGCCAAAGCCGTGCACCGATTCGAGCATTGCCGCAGTTCCGCTATTTGGATCGACCGCGCCATAGACCCAGGCATCGCGGTGGTTACCAACGACAACCCAATTGTCGGGCTGCTCGCTTCCTTTAATTTTTCCAATGACGTCCCAGATCGTCCGCACCTGGTAATCCTGGTCGGAGATCAGGTGAATCTTGACCCCCGTCTGCGCCGCGGTTCCTCCCGTGTGGTAACTGAAAGGGAGAGCTCCTTGCCAGCCCTTGGGTACTGCTGGTCCTTTAAGTTCTTTGAGGATTGGCGCAGCATCGTGGTAGCTGATGGGCACCGCGATAATGTTGGGCTGGTTTCCGGTGTGGGCCGGGTTCTGGCGAGCGGAGTCTGGCAGATCGATGGTCGATGCGACGCCGGGGGTTTGAGGATCGCCCGGATACTTAAAAAGATATTGCACACTGCCGCGCTGCACGCCCGTCTCCGGTCGCCATGGGCCGTTCGGATAGGCATCGCCCTTGTAGTAGCCATCGTCCTGCGGATCGGAATAGATGAGGACGCCGACCGCGCCACGTTGCTCCGCCAGATAGACCTTAACGCCCCGGAAGTTAGCCCCGTAGCGTACCAGGACAATCTTGCCGTGGAGATCGACGTGATCCGCATCGAGCTGTTGGAAATCCTCCAGCCGGCCGTAGTTGGCGTAGACCACTTCGCCGGTCACATCTCCTGAACCGGAAGAGCCATTGAAGGGCATAACAACGCGGGGGTCATCTTGAAAAGGGTCGTTGGAGACATGCTCCGGAGTTGGACCCTTGGCGAGCGCCGCTCCGGCATCCGAGGTCGCTTCAAAGCTGACTTTCCGCGGCTGGTTGAGCAGGACGCGATAGGGAACGATCTCAGTCTCGAGACCCGCAGCTTTAAACTTCGCGGCAACGTACTGCGCCGTTTCGTAGTCTTCCTTTGAGCTCGCAATATGAGGCTTCGCGGTGAGAATCTTCAAATGCTGCCCGGCCAGCTTAGCGTCAGGAACGGCAAGAAACTCGGCGTCGATCTTCGCCTGCGCAGTAAAGTCGGTGTAACCAAAAACCTGCGTTGGAGCAGGACTTTGTGCGATCGAGGGAGACAGTGAGAGGGAAAACGTCAGTATCAGGGAAGTGGTTACAGCGGCGGGGCGCAAGGGCATGAAGATCCTTCCTCTTTTTGAGCGGGGTGCAAAGAGTTCTGAAGGACCAGATTACATCACGATGAATGACCGGGAAGGCTGCCGGGCTCGACGCAGGATTACTCCATAGCTTCGCCCGGCGCCAGTTGTGGTTAGGGCTGCACGGGTTTGTCGTCGCCAGTAGCTACGCCGGCAGGGGTCGAAACTTGCCAGCCATTGCTCGATTTGACCAAGGTGGCGGCAGCTGCCTGCGCACCCGACGTATCGGCGGCAATCTTCGGGAAAGCAGTCTGCATCTCGGCCGTCTTCGCCCAACCGGGAACGCCGGCAATGTCGTAGTGGTAGTTCACGAGGAACTGCGTTGCGTCCGGGTTATCCGCCGGCGAAAAGTTGTCAATCGTCGTGACTTCACGGTGCCCGACGCAGAAGTTGCCATATCCCGGCTGTGAAGGGTCGGCGATCCAGGTGGAACGGCCCTTGTCGGATAGATCGTAGTCGTTGACCTGTTTGGAACCGATCAGAAAGCGCTTCTTCTCGGCAGATTTGCGGACGAGAAATCCCGCATCGGTCAGAGCATCGTAGCCCTTCGTCTGTTCATCATTCGAAGTGTCAGCCTGCGCGGGAAATTTCTTCGCGGTGCTCCATACGCATTCTTGGATTGGGCTGAGAGAGTCGTTAATTGCAGACTTAAACGCCATCTTGTCGACAGCGTTGGTTTTGCGGCATCCCGCCGCACCGAGCATAGCGATACAGAGCGCAGCGCTTACCGAAATAGCAACTCCAGAGTTCGTTCGCATGAAAATTCTCCCAGTTTGATTGGATGCAGAAGAGTGGATCTGCCTTGGACAGAACTGTTCCGAATGATTCGCTTTTGAGAGCAATTCTTGCGGATTGAAACGCGGCATCGAGGACGCTGCGACGAATCCCCACGTAAGATCGAGGAGACACATCGTGAGGGAGTTCTGAAAGGTTCTGAGCAAGAGAGTTCCGTCGGCCTGCGCGAGCCGCTCGACGTTGCCGGCATGGAGCAGTCACCAGGAGCGCTGTCCGGCGAAGTCTTGCGTGGCGCAGCTGACAAGCCAGAAGAAGAGTGGCCGGCGGTTGTTCGCGCGCTGCGTAATCAGAACTACCGTCTTTTTATCTCGGGAAACCTGCTTTCCAATATCGGCACCTGGATGCAGAACGTTGCGCAGGGATGGCTGGTCCTCACCCTCACCAACTCCGCATTTTGGCTGGGTGTAGTCGGCTTCACCGGAGCGATACCGTTCCTCATCTTCATGCTTTTTGGAGGCGTGATTGCCGACCGTGTGGATAAGCGCCGGCTGCTGTTGGCAACTCAAACGGTAATGATGGTGCTGGCCTTTATTCTGGCCGCGCTGACTTATTTCCATCACATCGCTGTCTGGGGTGTAGCTGTGCTGGCTTTCCTGAATGGCACAGCACTCGCAATCAATAATCCGAGCTACCAGGCGATGGTCCCAAGGCTGGTGAAACGCGAAGACCTGACCAACGCTATCGCTCTCAACTCTGCCCAGTTTAATATGTCTCGAATCCTCGGGCCTACGCTCGGCGGATACGCGATGGTCGTCTTCGGAATGGCCGGAAATTTCTTTCTCAATGGTCTCAGCTTCCTGGCAGTGCTCTTTTCGCTGATGAAGATCCGCTACCCGGAAGAAGTGTTGGTCCGTCACGAGGGTCTTTACGACAGCCTCATCTCCGGATTCAAGTATGTCCGTAGCATACCGCAGATGTACGTGCTCACCTGGATGATCGCCATTTCGAGCTTTCTCAGCATTCCGTTCCTGACTTTCATCCCCTTCTTCGCGCGCAACCAGCTCAAGGTCGGCGAGAGCGGTCTGGGCCTGCTGCTGGCCTGTTCCGGCACTGGCGCAGTGCTGGGCGCGATCACCGTAGCCTGGCAGGGCAAGATGCGCCATCGGGGAAGAATTATCGCCTTCTGCGGGGCCCTGGTCATGGCCATTGTTGTGCTCTTTTGCTATTCGCAGAGTTTCGCGCTCTCCCTCGTATGTATGTTCTTCGAGGGCTACCTGATGATTCTGACCATCTCCGCAGTCAACGTCGCCATGCAGCATCTATCCTCGGACGCCATGCGAGGCAGGGTGATGAGCATCTACGGAACCGCTTTCCTGGGGTTGCCGCCGCTCGGAGCCCTATTGGCCGGAGAGCTGTCGCGACACATTCCGACCGGCCACGCGCTCGCGGCCATGTCTGGTCTCTCCTCCATCGCTTACCTTAGTTTCTTCGCCTTTTCCCACTCCCTGCGAGAACTCGATTAGTCTCCGGTTGAGATAGCTTTTCACTAACTGGGACGCGGTTTCTGTGAGATCTCTTACCCAGGTAATGGCCCATTGGTGGAGTGTTGACAGGCCTATCGTGGGATTGGTAATTTCTCACAGTTATCTTATTTCTTTAAAGGTAGGCGCACGCATATGGAATACACGGGGCAGATGGACACAATGAGCCACACAGAAACCGGGATTTTAACGGGGAAAGTCGCCAGCAGCCAGTCGCTGTTTGAGCGTTACACAGAAGCAACGAGACGCGCATTGCAGTTTGCGCGCGAAGAAGCAGATCACCGAGGATCATCTGAAATTGGTGTAGCGGATATTTTGGCCGGCCTCAGCGTGGATGAAGAAACACGCGCTGAACGGATTGGCGCGTTGAAAGCAAACGCCTTCTATCTTCGCTGGCTTTCGGGACTTCCTGCGTTGCCGGCACGCGAAGTCGCTCCAGTTGCCTTCCAGACGCCTGAGTTTGACTTGGAAGCCCGTCGTGCTCTGGCCTTTGCCGTCATGGAAGCTGACCGTGACCGCGAGTATCGCATCGACTCCGATCACTTGCTGCGCGGCATCATGCGGTTTCCTAATAAAGCGCACTTCGCGATCCTGAAGACCGAACTGAACTTGAACGCCGCGCGCATCGCTTCTCGGCGCGACCGCGAGATCCACCTTCCTGAAGAAAATCCAAACTTGAAGGTGGTCAAGTACCTGATCCGCAAGCACCTCGCACTCTGGCTTCCACCGGCGCTTAGCCTGGCCTGCTACCTCTATATTCTGTTCCAGGGTTTCGGGCTGGAGCTTTCAACGCTAGCCAAGTAGTTCTGTCTCACGCGAAACATGATGGGCTGGGATTGTCCCTGGCCCATCATGTTTTGCGTCATTACTTTTTCGCCTCAGCTGCCATTTCCCTCAGATAATTGGAGCTGAGCGTGCCCTTCTTCTGAGCAACGGGCAAAAGCGTTGGGTAAAACTGGACGAAAGTCGTGTCCACCGCCGCGTGTTCAGCGTGACACGAGTAGCAGTTCGCCGTTTTCGGAAACAGCGTGGCCTTCGTCTCGCTTGAAACGTCAAAGAACGCCCACTTGCCGGGAAAACGAGCCTCATCCTTGACATGTACTTCCATCCCCGAGACCTCGCCGCTCTGAAAATGGCCTGTCTTGTTGATTGAACTTTTGCTGCCCGATCTGCGTCCTTCGAGCACCAGCACAGTCTTATCCGGCCAGGTGCCGTTGGCGAGGAAGCTGCGATATGCTTCGGGATTGACGAAGACATTGTCGAACGAGGGAGCATCATCGGAATTACCAGCTGCATAGCTCATGCCGAGGCCGCTGGTAAGGTACACCCACTCCCGATACTGACCCACCGGAGGCACAAGGTCACCATCCTTGGTGTAGGCGAGCACGTAAGGAACTGGAGATGATGGCTCTGGTAAGGTTGCAGGTCTCGAAAGAACGGATGCGGAGACTGCGATAGGCTTTCGCGAAATAGCTGCCAGACAGAATGCCAGGATGCAGGTTAATGAGAGGAAACTAAGCACAACTGTTCTTAGGGTCAAAACAACCTCCGGTCTGCAAGAGTTACGGGAGGGGAACAATCAAAGTTCCCCTCCCGTAACTTCTACAGGAAATCAGGCTGCTGGTTGCACTTGGACACAGTGAGCGCAACGCTTGGCAGCGAGTGGAATCTCGCTCAGGCATTCCGGGCAAACCTTGGTTGCCGGCGCTGCAGCTGCAGGCGCAGGTGCGGCAAACTTCTTGAGCATGTACTGCATGGGAACGATCACCGCAAAATAGACAGCGGCTGCGACCAGCACGAAGTTGATCAACGCGTTAAGCAGTTTACCGATGTGGATTTCGCCGGGAGCAACGTAATTCGCCGGAAGCGGATGGGGCGGCGGCGGAACGGCATGCAGCACAGGGACGTGGATCACCAGCGTGGAGAAGTCGGGCGCGCCAACCAGGGCGGAAATCACCGGCGTGATTACATCCGCCGTAACAGAAGCTGTGATCGCTCCGAATGCGGCACCGATAATCACAGCGACGGCCAGATCGACTACGTTCCCACGAAGAATAAAGTCCTTAAACCCTTTGAGCATGTACCACTTCTCCTTTGCAGCCGGGATGTCTTGCTCGCCCATCCTACAGGCTGAGGCGACCCATGGGAAGCAAAGAAGGAGGCGTTTTCTCCTCGATTAAAGCAGTACCCCTGAGAAGGGCGCCAGGAGAAGAAAGGAGATCATCAACAGCACCATCAAGTCCACGTACAGCAGTAACAGAACTCCGCCATGGTAAAAATTCCATCGTTTCTGGAGGCAACGCGCTGTGTCCCACGTGGCTGCAGAGGCAATCAGCAGCGGGACGACGAGCCATGCACAAATATGAACCTGGGGGAAACCTGAGAGTCGAAAACTGAACAAAAGGGAAGCAAGAGCCAGAACAGTTCCACGAATGAGGGACTTTCTTTGCAGGCGAAAGATGGCAAGACGGCGCATCACAGACTCTAACTTTACGGCACCCGGAAGCTTAACGCGAACTTTGCGAGGTCACACACTCGGTCTGACGGTAGGGAAACCTGTGCTTGTTCGTAGCACCAAATCCTCCTGCTCGATCTCGAGGTCACATGTTCCACTTCTATGAGAAATCACCAATCTACGCCCCCCAACTCAGCGACCAGAACAACACTTCCGTCATGTTACCGAGGAGTGGCGTCTCCGCTCTTGGCCTTTAATCAGTTGCTAAGTATTTCATATTCAACTAGATGATCCATGCCGGCCGCTCCAGTCAGCATGTCGAGCGTAAGCACCTCTAACAGATTAAGAGCTAAAGACAACCTTAGAAACCGTCGATGAGGCAAGCAAAAGAAATCATTCAGCTGCGGAGCGGAAGGGGTAGCAGCGCGTGCCCGGAACTGTCGCCGTCGGCGCGAGGCCGTCTATGATTCGACGTTGTCTGGAAGTAGGGCGATGGAAGCGGTTTGCTGGGGCAGAAGTGAGCATCCTGGCGTATGTATGCAGCATAGCAATCTGTGTCTTCGCGCCGGAAGGGCGAGCGCAGGTCACGTTCGCCGGTACACAGATCAACGTGTCAAGCACGTCGATCGGCTCTCCGTCAGGTGTCGCTCTCGATGGCAAGGGAAATGTTTTCATCACGGACCGCGTCAATAATCTTCTCCTACGCGTGCCGGCCACGCCATCAGGTTTTGGAACCCCGTCCGTCATTCTGAGCGAACTTTCAGCGCCTGGGGGCGTGGCATCTGATTGGAGTGGCAATGTTTTTGTGGCGGACACAGGCAACAACCGCATCGTCATGCTGCCCGTCACGGCCAACGGATACGGATCACCGGTGACCTTAGGCTCGTCGCTAAGCAACCCAGCTGGAGTGGCCGTGGATCCGGCGGACAACGTTTATATTGCAGACTCAGGCAACAATCGTATCGTGCAGTTGCCGCGCATTGGCACTAGCTATGGCTCGCCAATCATCCTCGCTACAGGCTTCAGTAGTCCAATGGGCGTTGCTGTGGACGCTGCCCTTGCACTGTATGTCGCTGACACCGGCAACAACCGCGCGATCAAGATACCTGCCTCCCCAGCCGGCTATACAACCCAGCAGCTGCTGACTCGGGCATTGATGGCTCCCATGAGCATCGCCGTCGATAAGTCCGGGAACGTCTATATCGCCGATAACGGGGAAGGCCGGATCGTAGAAGACCCTTGGAATAGTGGGGCCAAACGATTCAATACGGTGACGACAGCAGGAAGTAACTTTGCCTCTCCATTGGCCGTAGGCGTCGATTGGAGCGGTAGTCTCTATGTTGCAGATGGGGCAACAAATCAGGTCCAGGAAGTAGTTGCACCTAGCGTGGGCTTTATGCCGGCGTATCTGAATGCCGCGCCAGTAATCCAGACCTACAGTTTTCGTATCGCCTCCGGCACGACGGTTGGTGCAGTGGGCATATTCTCCCAAGGGATATCTGGCCGTGACTTTAAAGACGCAGGTGGAAGTACTTGCACAATTCAAACCTACTCAGTGGCATCAAGTTGTTCGGTTCAGGTTGGTTTTACACCTCTCGCTTCAGGACTTCGAAGCGGAGCGATTACATTGTATGACGGACAAGGGAACGCGCTTGCATCCGCTTATATTTCCGGAATTGGAATTGCTCCACAGGCAGCATACTTACCCGCAACTATAACTCAGCTAGGCTCCCAACTCAGCGGACCCGCCGGGGTGGCAGTGGATGGAAGCGGCAACTTGTTTATCTCTGACACCGGGAACAACAGGGTAGTCGAGATACCCTGGACAGGAAGTAGTTACGGCCTGGCGAGTGTCATGCCAGTGACGGGCCTGAGCAGTCCCATGGGCATCACGGTGGATGGGGCAGGGAACCTGTACATCGTCTCAAATGGAAATGACAAAGTAGTCAAACTCCCCTGGACAGGTACTTCGTTCGGCCCCCAAATGAAAGTAGCAAACAGTCTTTACGGGCCGTCGGGCGTCACCGTGGATGGTGTTGGTAATCTTTACATTACCGATACCTTGGACAATAATCTGGACAAAGTTTCATGGACCTGTAATACCTATACAGAGGCCAAGTCCCTTGGAAATTATCGCAAATTTCCGGTAGGTATAGCTGTAGATGCCAACGGCAACGTGTACTTCACAATGCCCTACCAAAACACTCTGGTCAAGATTCCATGGTCGGGAACACAGTATCTCGACCAAATTATATTGCCACTCAAAGGAGTCTCCTTTCCGTCAGCTATCGCCGTCGACGCCAACTCAAACCTGTACGTCTTGGATGCTGCCAGCGGAGCGCTGGTCATGCTTCCCTCGACTGGTTCAGGCTTTGGTGCCCAGATAACTGTCGCCAGCGGGTTCAATGCTCCCAGTGGCCTGGCGATCGATGCAAAAGGGAATATTTACGTAGCTGATACAGGCAACAACCAGGTGGTTAAACTCAACCTGTCTCAGCCAGGAACGATCAATTTCGCTAACACCTATCTTGGGTCGATGAGTGCTGATAGTGCACAGATAGCTTTGGTTGAAAACATAGGCAATCAGCCCTTGACTCTGCTTGACCTGAGTTATCCCGCCGACTTCCCCGAGGACTCAGGTGCTTCGTCCGCCTGCACATCAGCGACAACGCTTCTGCCTGGCAACTCGTGCCAGCTTCCAATTGATTTTGTCCCACTGAATGCACGGGGAGAGATCAGCGAAGAGGTTACCGTCGGCATAGGCTTTGACCAAAGCCCTGAGACTTGGACATCCTTCAGCGTTCAGGGAATGGGGATGAGTAGACTCGTTCAGACGATCAACTTTCCTCAAATTTCAGACACTGTATTTGGGGCAGCGCCGATCGCACTTACGGCTACAGCATCCTCCGGCCTCTCGGTCAGGTATCAGATTCTGAGTGGTCCGGCAATGCTGAGTAGTGATGGACGATGGATCAATATCACTGGCGCAGGCACAGTCGTTATCCAGGCTACGCAGGTGGGTAACTCCAGTTACGGCCCTGCGCAGTCTGTAAATATCAGCTTTCGCATTGCGCCTGCTGTCCTGTCCGTAGTTCCAGGGAACGCAACAGCCATTTACGGATCTATTCCCCAGGCATTTGGCTATTCGATAGTTGGCTTTGTCGCTGGTCAGTCAGCCTCGCAGGTTGTAACCGGTCAGGCTGCCATATCCGTGCAAGCGGTCAGTCCAATCAATGCGGGAACGTATACCCTTGTGGCCTCGCAGGGAAGTTTGTCTGCCGTCAACTATACGTTCGTATTCAAGACCGGCACGTTGACGGTAAACAAAGCCGTGCTACAGGTGAGAGCGGGATCATTGTCTGTGACATACGGTTGCGTAGTGCCGTCGCTATCTTGGAGCGTGAGCGGATTTGTCAATGGAGATAACGCAGCTTCTCTCTCTGGTGCGCCAGCATTAGTCACTGTTGCAAACGCGAAATCCCCGGTTGGGACTTATCCAGTGACAGCGAAGCTTGGCACATTGAACGCCCTCAATTACAGCTTTTCTTTCAATGCCGGAGCTATATCCGTCCAGCCCGCCGTGTTGGCAGTTACAGCCGTCAATCAGAGTGCGATCTATGGATCGGCCCTTCCAACTTTTGCATATGCGGTGAGCGGCTTCGTTTCCGGGGACTCAGCAGACAACGCAATAAGCGGAATTGCCTCTATTTCAGCGAAATGCTCGTCGTCTCCGAACGTCGGACTCTACGCAATCACGATATCCCAGGGATCTTTGAAATCATCGAACTATACTTTCCGCTTTGTTCAGGGAACGTTGCAAATTACGAAGGCATTATTAACGGTGAAGGCGAACGATATGACGATGTCATACGGTGGAAAGGTACCCTTGCCGTCTTATTCGATGACAGGTTTCGTATATAGCGATACGCAAGCGTCGGCTGTGACTGGCTCCCCCGCGTTTACAACGGCAGTGACATCGAGCACGAAGCCAGGTAACTTCGCACTCGTAGTTTCATCAGGCTCTTTGGCGGCGAATAATTACACTTTCGCCTATCAGCCTGGAAATCTTGCAGTGGGGAAGGCTCAACTCGCGGTGGCTGCAGCATCCGCGTCCATGACTTATGGCGGATCAGTCCCAGCGATCGTGCCGCAGTATTCCGGATTCGTCAACGGGGATAACGCGACTTCGTTGCACGGCACTCCTGCATGTTCGAGTCAGGCGTCTTCCTCCTCGGCAGCTGGAAAATATGCGATTCTCTGCAGTGCGGGAGGTCTGACTTCAGATCTGTATGGATTTACCTTTGTCAACGGAACCCTTATCGTGAATAAGGCCATCCTTACTGTGCAGGCAAATCCTGCATCCATGACCTACGGAGCTGATATTCCGAAGTTGACGTACACTGTTTCGGGGCTCATGAACGGTGACACAGCCACTGTCATTTCAGGTCAGCCGACATTGATCGCTGGAGCAACGAAAGCTTCTGTGGTCGGTACCTACGCAATTACGGCTTCGGTAGGCAACCTGGTGGCTACGAACTATACCTTTTCAACAAGTAATGGCAAGTTGACGGTGACGAAGGCACCTCTAGTACTTACACCCAACGCGGTCATCATGACTTACGGCGGACAGACGCCGCCATTGACATATAGTGTCAGCGGGCTACTCAACGGCGATCCAACGTCTGTGATTACAGGCGTGCCTCAGTATGAGAATGCAGTTTCAAAGGCGTCTCCTGCCGGCACGTATTCGTTTCAGATGCAGATTGGCACTTTGACCGCCGCGAATTATAGTTTTACCTTTGCGAATGGGACCGCAACTGTAAACAAGGCCAACCTTACTCTGACCGCGAATAATTTATCAATGAAGGCAGGTAGTGCAGTCCCTGCCTTGACTTGGACTGCAACAGGGTTTGTGAATGGAGACACTAGTTCCACAGCCCTCAAGGGGGCCCCTGTCCTCGCCACCACGGCATCCGCAGCATCGAAGGCAGGCAGTTATCCCATAACCATTGTCGCTGGGAGCGTTACGGCTGCTAATTACATCCTGTCCTTAGCGAATGGGAAGATGACAGTGACACAATAGGCTACCAAGCCGTAACAGTTATCTGACCACTGCTTCCATTGCTTCAAGTGATTCGGAATAGGGAGCGCTTAACACCCCTCGCTCCGTGATGATGCCGGTGATGTACTTTGCTGGCGTCACATCGAATGCCGGATTGTAAATCCCCACACCGTGAGGAGTAAGTTGCTTCCCTCCGTGATGTGTCACCTCGATTGACGATCGCTCTTCTATCGGGATAAGATCGCCGGTTGTGGTAGCGCGGTCGATCGTAGACCATGGCGCGGCAACATAGAACGGTATTCCATGCTCCTTGGCTAAAATTGCGACGGAGTAAGTGCCGATCTTGTTAGCGGCGTCGCCATTGGCGGCTATGCGGTCTGCTCCTACCACGACGGCCTGAATCTTGCCCTGGCGCATGAGGACAGCCGCCATGTTGTCACACAGCACGGTCGTCGGAATCCCATCGGCCATCAATTCCCACGCGGTGAGGCGTGCTCCTTGAAGGAATGGCCGCGTCTCATCAGCATAGACATGAATTTGTTTCCCGTTCTCTACCGCACCGCGAATTACGCCGAGAGCCGTTCCGTACCCGCAGGTGGCCAGAGCGCCGGCGTTGCAGTGGGTCAAGACGCCGCCCTCGTCGGGCATCAGGTCCGCACCATGGGCTCCAATAGCCTTGCAGTCGGCAATGTCCTGGTCGTACATGCGGAAGGCTTCATCAAGCAAAGCCTGTTGCACCGTCGGCAGGTCTGCGCCAGCAGCGTGCAGTCCGGCGAAGATGGCTTTCATTCGGTCGATTGCCCAGAAAAGATTGACCGCCGTCGGCCGGGTTCCTGCGAGTAGCGCGCAAATCTGTTCGAACTCAGGTACAAATTCCTCGGTTGTCGTCGCTTTTGTCTGCTTCGCGCCAAGAGCCACTCCCATTGCGGCTGAAACGCCGATGGCGGGCGCACCGCGGACCACCATCGTCACAATCACGTCCGCAACCTGTTGGTAGCTGGTGGCCAGAACATAAGTTTCTTCCAGTGGGAGCTTGGTCTGGTCAATAAACCGGACGCCTTCGGAGGTCCATTCGAGGGTAAGAATCATCGCTCTTCCAGTTTAAACGCTGGGAGGACCGAATACGGAGGCGGCCCATAACGGAACCTGTAAGAGACGCGACAGTTTTAAGATGAACGCGTTGTAAAGGACGCGCAATACAGTGGTTACAACACATACGGGGAGATATTCATGGGCTTTTTGGAAAGGTTTTCATTTTCCAGTAGACGACCTGCCCGCTCTCTGGTTAGAGTGAAGGGCTGCGCGTGCTTTCGCGCTGTAGAGGGTCTCCGCTTTGACACATACAAATTTGACTGCCGTCGACTGGCTCATCATGCTGCTGTACTTCGTATTTGTGCTGGGCATCGGCTTTGCCCTCAAGCGCTACATGAAGACCAGCAAGGACTTCTTTCAGGCCGGTCGCGCCTTGCCCGCCTGGATCTGCGGCCTGGCCTTCATCAGTGCCAACCTCGGCGCGCAGGAAGTGATCGGCATGGGCGCTTCTGGCGCCAAGTACGGCATCGCCACCAGCCACTTCTACTGGATCGGCGCCATCCCCGCGATGATCTTCGTCGGCATCTTTATGATGCCTTTCTACTACGGATCTAAAGCGCGTTCGGTCCCAGAGTTCCTCCGCCTTCGCTTCGATGAAAAGACCCGCGCACTCAATGCCTGCTCGTTCGCCGTAATGACCGTGTTTTCCTCCGGCATCTCGATGTACGCCATGGCGCGGCTCATCCAGACGCTGCATGTCTTCGATTACCTCTTCATCTCCGCCGGTTTGCCCCTGGGTTGGATCTTCCACTTCTCCATCCTGCTCTCGGCTATCATCGTCCTCGGATACATCTTCCTGGGCGGCCTCACCAGCGCCATTTATAACGAAGTCCTGCAGTTCTTCCTCATCATCGCCGGCTTCCTTCCACTGGTCATCATCGGCCTCAAGAACGTGGGTGGTTGGAGCGGCCTTAAGGCCTCGCTACCGTCGGCCTACACGCACTCCTGGCAGGGCATGACCCACGCCAATACCAATCCGCTAGGCGTTGAAGTTTTCGGACTGGCCATGGGCCTCGGCTTCGTCCTCAGCTTCGGCTACTGGTGCACAGACTTCCTCGTCATCCAGACCGCCATGGCCACCGACACGCAGGAGAACGCGCGCCGCGTTCCCCTCATCGCGGCCATCCCCAAGATGTTCTTCCCATTCCTCGTGATCCTGCCCGGCCTGCTCGCCATCGCCGCGACCACGCCGAAGCCGGTCACCATCGAGCGCCATGACGCCAGCGGCGCCATCTACCGCGAAACTACTGTCCCCACCGAAGCCGAAGGCAAGGGCCAGGGACTCGTTCCCGCCAAGACCAACCCGCTCACCGGTAAGATCATGCTGGACGCCAGCGGCAAGCCACTCCTCGACTATGACCTCGCCATCCCGTCGATGTTGCTGCACTACTTCCCAACCGGCATCCTCGGCCTCGGCTTGACAGCGCTGCTTGCCAGCTTCATGAGCGGCATGGCCGGCAACGTCACCGCCTTCAACACCGTTTGGACCTACGACCTCTATCAGTCGTACATCAAGAAGGGCGCGAGCGATGCCCACTACCTGGCTATGGGTCGCTGGGCAACAGTCGGCGGCATTCTCTTATCGATGGCCACGGCCTACGCAGCGACCGGCTTCAACAACATCATGGACACGCTGCAGCTGGTGTTCTCCTTCGTGAACGCGCCTCTCTTCGCGACCTTCCTGCTGGGTATGTTCTGGAAGCGCGCCACCGGCAACGGCGCATTTATCGGCCTCATCTCCGGCACCTGTGCCGCGATCATCCACCACGGCATGACGCTGCCCCTCGAAGCACATCCCGGCATGCATGGCGGATGGATCGCCATTGTCCACCACTATCCCAGCGACATGGCGCAAAACTTCTGGACTGCCATCTGGGCTTTCTGCATCAACTTCATTGTGACCATCGTCGTCAGCCTTTTCGGCAAGCCAAAGCCGGAGTCGGAACTGGTCGGCCTCGTCCACTCGCTCACACCCAAGCCGGAGATGGGGCACCTGCCCTGGTGGCGCCGTCCCGAAGCCCTGGCCGTCGTACTGATCATCATGGTTGTGACACTGAACGTCATCTTCCGCTAACAAAGGCCGGTGTGAGTGTGAAGTGTGAGTGTGGTCTGTCTTTCACACTCACACTTCACACTCACACTGGGTACTCAAGGAGCACGCAATGAATCTCGATCTCCGCATTCCCATGGGCCTCATGTTTACGCTCGTCGGCTTGATCCTTACCGTCTTTGGCCTTTCGACGATGGGCGATCCGATGTACGTAAAATCACTCGGCCTGAACGCCAATCTTGATTGGGGCATCGTCCTCCTGGTCTTCGGTTCGGCCATGTTTACTCTTGGCCGCCTAGGCCAGAAAAAAGCCGATAGCGCGCCTCCCGCGCCAGTCGCCGAAGGCACAATCCGCCGCGGCCACTAGAATCCTCTTTCCGGCCAGACGAGTCTAATTGGGAACAAGCAGCCAGACGCCGAGGGGTCGGCGGGTTTACTATCGCCAAACCAGCTTTGCGCAGCAGTTCGAATCTGCGAGTTGCTGACGGCTGGCCAACGCTGTTCCTGGGAGGAATGATGGACGTTGAGTTCACCGCACGTCAGGTCAAGATTTCCAAAGCAATGAAAGACGGCGCCACCGAGGGCATTGTTCGCATCGCCCTTGTGCTCGGCAAGATTACTTCCGCGAAATTTACATTCTGGGCTGAGCGGCACCTGCAAATCGTAGAAATAGCCCTGCAAAGCCGCCATCACAGCATCATCGCAAAGGGTGAGTCGGACAGCCAGGAAACCGCTGTCCGCGAGGCCCTCGCCCATGCCGAACACCAGGCCCATCGCTACCGCGAAAAGGCACGTACCAAGAAGCGCCTTCCGCGCGTAGTTCCAACAGCAGAGGCGCGCGCACCCAGAAAAACCAGCCGTGCAGCCATTGAAGCCGCTGCCGCAGAGCCCGACGCCAATCTCAACGGCAACGGCCACAAACCGCCGATCGCCCGTCCACCGGGCAAGCAGACCAAGGCTGCCATTACAGTGCACTCCTTCCCTGGCAAGCCCGCCGTGGTCGAGCCGCACATCCTCGTCGCAGCAGATGCAGTAGCGATCCGTCCCATGCGCGTGGAGGAAGCTGTAAAAGAAGCCGAATTTCGCGACCGCGACCTGCTCATTTTTCGCAACCCCGCAGGCGACCTCTTCGTACTTCACCGCCGCCGCGACGGCAAGATGGAGATTGTCGAAGTCCCAGAGTAGGCTCTCTCTGTGACCTCTGCTACGAATGGGGCATCCTGATCGCACCTGTTCCGGGTTACGATGAGGCCATGCCCCGTTCCGAAAAATCGAACGACAAAACGGCCCGCCAGGTGAAGCCGTCCACGAAAATCCTGACGAAGAAGCACACATCGCCCCCGTCAGGCTCGAAAGAACTGGTGATCATCACCGGTGTTTCAGGGTCTGGCAAAGGCTCGGCTCTCAAGGCGCTCGAAGACCTGAGCTACTACGCTGTCGACAATCTGCCGCTCGAGCTGCTGCCCGATTTCGCCACCCTGATCCAGACCTCTCCGGAAATCAACAAAGCAGTCATCGTGGTCGACGTTCGCGAAGGCCCCACCCTGGAACGTCTGCCCACCATCCTGCTCAAAGTCAAGAAAACCCTACCCACCAGCGTCGTCTTCCTCGACGCCAGCGACGCCGTCCTCGTCCGCCGCTATTCCGAGACGCGCCGCCCGCACCCGCTCAGCCGGTCAGAAATGGTCGCTCGCTCCATCACCTCCGAGCGCCAGCTTCTGGACGAAGTCCGCAACCTCGCCGACTTCATCGTCGACAGCTCCGGCTTCAATGTCCATGAGCTGCGCGCCTATATGCAGGCGAAATTCGGCCCGCAAAACGGCGATGTGACCCCCGGCAACCAGCTCCTCGTCTCCTGCCTGAGCTTCGGCTTCAAGAATGGCGTTCCGCTCGACGCCGATCTCGTCTTCGACGTCCGCTTCCTGCCCAACCCCCACTTCGTTCCAGAATTCCGCAAACTCACCGGCCGCAATCCCAAGGTCGCGAAATTCGTCCGCAGCTTCCCCCAAACCACCGAATTCCTGACCAAGGTCACGGAAATGATGCTCTTCCTCCTCCCGCACTACATCAAGGAAGGGAAGAGCTATCTGACGGTCGCATTTGGCTGCACCGGCGGTCAGCACCGCTCCGTCATGATGGCGGAAGAGATGGCCAAACGCCTCGGCAAAGCCGGTTTCAAAGTCAAAGCCGTCCACCGCGATATGCCGCGATAAGGCGCTTTGAAGCGGATCAGCCCGCACCAGCCAGCGTTCTTTTTGGGACATCCGGAGAATCAGTTGCGGTTACGATGAAAGCGTGAGCCTAAAATCTGCCATCAACCATGCCCGGCGCAGACGGGAAATTTACGCCCGCCGCAGGCGAGCAATCCTCTCAACAGCTTTGGCCATCCTCGTGATAGCCGGGGTGGCGGTAGTCTCTTTTCTTCCCGGCAGTGGCAAACGTATGCTTCATACCAGGGGCCGTTTTCACGCGCATTCCTGGGGACATCTGCTGGCCTTCTTTGCAGTGTCGTTCACTGTAGTCAGAATCCCCGCCACGCGCACCAGGCGAATCCTCTTTGCTCTTGGAGCCATCCTCTTCGGCTTCCTGATCGAATTCGGCGAACACGCCATTTTCCTCAACCCAATCGAATGGAAAGACGTGCTCGTCGATACCATCGGCGTAGTCGCCGGCACCACCTTAGCCGTTCTGATTACGCCATCGAAAAAAAGCGCCTGACCCTCGACTCTTGCCGCCAATCCGCCCCGTTCTCTAAATTCAAACGCCCGCCAGCTACAATTACAAGATGCAGCACACCCCACCGCCCCAGCCAGCACCGCTCCCGCCTAACCGCGGCGAAACAGGCGGCGCGGCATGAAGCGATTCTTCCGTCTGGCAGCCTACGCAGCCCCGTACTGGCTCCAGTCGCTGCTCGGAGTGGTCCTGCTCGCCGCCGTTGGCCTTTTAGAGGCGCTGCGACTCCTGATCCTCGGCCCGGTTCTGAGCGCCGTTCTGAATCCCTCGGCCCATACCGAAAGCATTCCGCTCTTCCCCAAACTCCCGCCGCCCTACCAGTTCGACCTGCTGCGCATCGTCCCATCGCACTTCCACAACGTCCTCGGCGTCGTAGCTTTCGCTCTAATCGCCTCCACGCTGCTCAAAGGCATCTGCGACTACGTCGGCACGTACATGGTCAATTACGCCGGCTACGGCATGATCACCGACCTGCGCAACGACCTATACGAAACCATCATGAAGAGTTCGGCAAGCTTCTTCCACAAGCATGCCACCGGCACCATCCTCTCCACGCTCATCAACGACGTGGAGCGCGTCCAGACCGCCGTCAGTGCCGTCCTCGGCGAATTCCTTCAGCAAATCTTCACCTTCATCTTCACCATGGCCGCCGTCATCGCGCTCGGCGGACGAATGAGCTGGGCCCTCCTGCTCTTCGTGCCAGTCGTCATCAGTTCCGCGCGCCGCATCGGCCGGTCAGTCAGGGTCCGAACGCGCACCGGCCAGGACCGCGTCGCCGAAATCCAGAACATCCTTCACGAAACCATCACCGGCAACCGCATCGTCAAAGCCTTTTCCACCGAAGTCTGGGAAATCCTCCGTTTCCGCAAGGCCGCCCGCCGCCTCTTCCGCGCCAACCTCCGCAGCGTTCGCGTTCAGTCCATCAGCTCGCCGCTCATGGACGTCATCGGCTCCATCGCCGTTGCGCTCCTGCTCGCCATCGGCCGCAATGAGATCAAAGCCGGCCGCATGGACCTCGGCACCTTCGTCGTCTTCATCATCGCGCTCTTCAAGCTGTACGACCCGGTCCGCAAATTCGCCTCGTTCTACAACAGCTTCCAGCAAGCCCTCGGCGCGTCGGTTAGCATCTTCAATTTCCTCGACGTAGAAGACGACATCCAGGAAAAACCGCGCGCCCACGTCCTGAAGAAGTTCGAAAAGAAGATCGCTTTCGAAAACGTTGGATTCGCCTATTCCACCGAAGAAGGCGAACACCAGATTCTCCATGAAATCAACGTAGAAGTCCGCCAGGGCGAAATGCTCGCGCTCGTCGGTCCCAGCGGCGCCGGCAAGAGCACGTTGGTCAACCTCATCCCGCGCTTCTACGACGTCAGCAGCGGACGCATCACCATCGACGGCCTCGACGTCCGCTCGCTGACGCTCGACTCGCTCCGCAAACAGGTAGCCCAGGTCACGCAGGAAACGATCCTCTTCAATGACACCGTTCGCAACAACATTGCCTACGGCCAGCCGGAAACAGCGAAGGAACTCGTCGAGCAGGCCGCCAAAAACGCCCTCGCCCACGACTTCATCTTGCGCCTGCCGCAGGGCTATGACACCATCATCGGCGAAAAAGGAACGCGCCTCTCCGGCGGCGAAAAGCAGCGCATCGCCATCGCCCGCGCGATCCTCAAGAACGCCCCCATCCTCATCCTCGACGAAGCCACGTCCGCCCTCGACGCCGAAAGCGAATCGCTAGTCCAGGCCGCGCTCAGCAACCTCATGCAGGGACGCACAGTCGTCGTGATCGCCCACCGCCTGTCTACAGTCCGAAGGGCCACACGCACGGTAGTTCTCGAACACGGCCGCATTACCGCCATCGGCCCGCATGACGAGCTGCTCAACACCTCACCCACCTACCAGCGTCTCTACTCACTTCAGTTCGCCGACGTCCCCGAAACGGTTCTGGAAACCACCGTACCGGAACCACCAATTACGATAGAGGCAGGACGATAGCCACCCCCATGACCATCTCCCCCAGCAACCCGGCGCCAGCCGCCGCGCAAGTCTCGAGCTCGGTCTCCAGCATGACTGGCTTCGCGCGCACCGCCGTCGAAGTCACCCCGCAGCTCAGCTACATTCTCGCGCTCAAGAGCGTCAACCACCGCTTCCTCGACCTGCACCTGCGCCTGCCCTCCGGCACTGCCTTCGATGCGCTAGAGATGGACCTCCGCCGCATCCTGAAGGAACACCTTCTCCGCGGCCATATCGAGCTGTCGCTGCAAGTCGAGCGCACCACCCAGCAGCGCGGCGGCTTCAACCGGGACGTAGTCGCCAGCTATGTAGAAGCCTTTCAGGCCGCCGCCGAAGAGTTCGAACTCCAGGGTCAACCCGACCTAAACGTCATCCTGCGCATGCCCGGCGTCCTGCAAGCCGAGCCCCGCTCCAGCGAAGAAGATTACGCACAGCTTTCCGCGAGCATTCTCGAAACCGTCGTCCCACTCATCGCCGAACTGAAAACCATGCGCCAGCGCGAGGGCAGCGCACTCACTGCCATCCTTCACGCCACGCTCGACCGCCTCGCCGAAGCCGTCCGCTCTGTTACAGAGCTTCGCCCGCAGATCGAACAGCGTTATCAGGAACGCTTGACGCAGCGACTAGAATCCGCCGTCGGCGCAAACGGCGAAGTCCTCGGTGTAAACCGCCAGCGCATCCTCGAAGAGGTAGCGGTACTCGTCGAGCGCAGCGACGTCTCCGAAGAGATCGCTCGCATGGAAACCCACATCCAGCACTTCCGCGATGTTCTCTCCGCAGGCGGCGAAACCGGCAAGAAACTGGATTTTCTCCTGCAGGAGATGAATCGCGAAGCCAACACGCTGCTATCCAAGACTGCAGGCGTAGCAGGTAAGGGAACTCAGATCACCGAACTGGGACTCGCCATGAAGGCCGAGATCGAAAAGGCCCGCGAGCAGATCATGAATCTCGAATAAGGCATTTCGAATAAAACAAGCACCATAACAAGAGAACAAAGAAACACCGGGGGATTGTGGCAGGCATTCTTTTTATCATTTCGGCGCCGTCAGGTTCAGGCAAGAGCACGCTGGTGAATGCACTGCGTTCGCAGGTCGGCGGCATCGATTTTTCTATTTCTTGGACGACGCGCCAGCCGCGCGGCTCCGAACAAACCGGCCGCGAATATCACTTCACCACGCGCGAAGAGTTCGAACGCATGATCGCCGCCGGCGAATTCCTGGAATACGCCGAAGTCTTCGGCAACTACTACGGCACCGCTCGCCGCTCGCTCGACGAAGCCACCGCCGCCGGCCGCGACCTGCTCCTCGACATCGATGTCCAAGGCGCGCAGCAGGTCCGCAAGAGTATCCCGGAAGCGGTCAGCATCTTCGTTATGCCCCCGACTCCAAAGGTCTTACGCACCCGCCTGCGCAACCGCAGCCGCGCCGAAGGCTACGTAGACGAGGCAGTTCTCCAGCGCCGTTTGAACGAAGCCCGCAAGGAAATTGAGAATTACAGCCAGTATCGTTATATTCTGGTCAATGACGTACTGGAACGAGCCGTCGCACAACTGGAAGCAGTTGTGGTGGTGGAGCGGATGCGGCAGGAAGGCAAGCCGATCGACCAGCGTACAAGACGAGACTTCGAGATCGCAGAAGGCTGTCGAGAAGTGAACTCCCGTGAAAGACTGCAACCTGTTCTTGAAGCATTTGGAATACTTCCGGGGCCTCATCCACAGCAGTACAGTTTATTGGAGGACGCAGATCATCATGGAACCGACAACGAACCTACCGATTGAAACCAAGTTCGACTCCAACTACCGCAAAGTCATGGTCGCCGCTCGTCGCGCCCGTCAGATCCAGAGCGGAGCCAGCCCGCTCATCCACAGTCTCTCCAACAAGGCCTGCCGGCTCGCGGTAGAAGAAATCCGCGCCGGTAAGATCGCCTACGTCCACACCGGTCCCCCACCCGAAAAGCCCACTCTCGAAGACCCCGGCATTCCGATTCTCGCTGTCTAAATGCAAGCGGACTCCCCATCCGCTTCAAGAACGTTGTAAGCACAAAGGCCGGTTAAGCCCGACGGCCCGCTCCTTTACATCCCTGCGCCGTTGATCAGTCGCCTCGACGAGTGTGCGCTTGTGCGCACACTCACTCGTGTGCTTTTCTGGCACAACTCTGCACGTTCATCCAAAATCCCACCGTCGGTAATCAGAGGAATCGAATCATGAACACCTTGTCCCGCTCAGGCAGACTCAGTTCCGCCTTCGCCAGCTTCGCGCTCATCCTTGCGAGTTTGGGCCTCGCAACCATCGCCTACGGCCAGGTACCCATCGTTTCCCCCTACCCCATCATCGGGCGCAGCAATACCTACACCGCCGATCCCCCGGTACCTCGCCCTAAGACTCCGCCGTGCGGCGTCACCCTCTTCAGCAATCTGGAATTTGCCGACTTTAACACCAAGAACTTCACCTTTACACCACCCAAGAACTGCCCCGGCCCATGGTCAAAGGTTGTCTTCAAGGCTGACTTCGTCGTCACCGCGGGCCGGCAATATGACCGCACCGCGCAGTTCTTCCTCGGCGGAGCAAACATCTACTTCGGCACAACCTCCGAACCTCGGTCCGCTCTTAGCCCGAACTGGCACGTTGAGCGCGACGTAACCGACCTGAGCGCCCTGTTCACCACACCGCAGGACGGCACCGCAATCCTCGGCAACTTTGTCGGCGTATACGACGGTGTCACCTACGATGGCATCATCTACTCTACGGCGACTCTCGTCTTCTTCCCGGCTTCGGATGCCTATCCGTCAGCCAAGACTCCCGATGTCGTCATCGGCTTACCCGGCAACGGCGGTGCAGCCACCCTGAACGACACCGGCAGTCAACTGACTCAGGTAGTCAATCTGCCGAAAAATGTCGAGAGAGCCTACCTTGACGTCATCGCCCAGAGCCAGTCCAACGACGAATTCTGGTACCTCTGCGTTCCGGACGACCTGGCCACCGAGTTGCAAAGCTGCGGAGGTACCGGTTATCGCGAGACAGAAATCAGCATCGACGGCACACCCGCTGGAGTAGCTCCCGTCTATCCGTGGGTTTTCACTGGTGGCATCGACCCATACCTGTGGGAGCCGATACCTGGCGTCCAGACACTCAATTTCAAGCCATACCGCGTCGACCTGACCCCGTTCGCGGGCACCCTATCCAACGGCAAGCCGCACACCATCGCACTTAGCGTCTACAACGCGGACAGCTACTTCGCCGCCACCGGCACCCTACTCGCCTACACCGACAAAGGAGCAACGCAAGTTACCGGCCTGGTGCTGTCGAACACCTTGGCCGCAGAGCCAACTCCTGTGATTACGAACAAGATCAGTACTGACGACAGCGGCAATGTAGGCGGATCTGTAACCGTGGCTTCGAGAAGGCAATACTCGATCTACGGCGCCGTCCACACGTCGCACGGCTTCGTCTATACCAGGGTCGATAACACGATCAACTTCTCCAACTCTCAGAGCTTCATCATCAACCAGTCTGAGTATAAGCAAGCCCTGACCCAGTCAACCTCAGGCAACGTCTCAACCACCACCACAGGCGATGGCACGACCGTCGTAAGCGAGCAGCTGTTTTCCTACCCCTTCACCTTTGTCTATGACCAGGTCGTGAAGAACGACGGCTCAGTTGCCGTCGCCAACACCTCCGACCAGAAGTACATCGTCACCGCCAAGTCCTTCACGCCTCCCGCGAAGTGGAGCAGCACGACCATCAGCTCGCCCAATGCCTATGTGCAGAATGTCAGCAATGAAGTGAAGTCCACTGACACCCTCTTCTACGACTCGAACTTCAACTTCACCGGTCACGCCGGCAACAGTTCACAGAACTACCTCACCAATGACTCCACAGGCTATTGCTTCAGCCGTTCCGTTACATCCAAGAACCTGAGTATCACCGGTTATACCGATGGCGCCGGATGCACCGCTCCATCCGCGGCGCCTAAGCAGTAACTCTTTGCAACCACGCCCGGTTCTTACCCTCTTAGGACCGGGCATTTCGTTTACGCGTTACAATCCTTCTATGAAGGTCATGGTTGGTGTCTCTGGCGGAATCGCGGCATACAAGGCCGCTGAACTGGTGCGCGCTCTGCAGCGCCACGCTCTGGAAGTCCGCGTTACGATGACAGACTCGGCCCAGCAATTTATCCAGCCGCTCACCTTCGCCGCCCTCACCGGCCACAAAGTCATCACAAGCCTCTGGCCCGCCAGCGACGATTCCGCATCCGCTGACGCAAGCATCGAGCATATAGCTGAAGCCCAATGGGCTGACGCGCTTGTTATAGCCCCAGCCACGGCCAATACCATCGCAAAATTAGCCCACGGCATAGCCGATGACTTCCTCACCACCATGTATCTGGCCACCCTGGCGCCTGTCGTTCTCGCTCCCGCAATGAACGTAAACATGTGGGACCACCCTGCCACCCAGGCCAATCTTGAAATCCTCCGTCAGCGTGGCGTTCGCGTCGTCGAGCCCGACTCCGGACATCTCGCCTGCGGCATGGTCGGACCCGGTCGCATGGCCGATCCCGAATACATCGCCACAGCCGTCCTCAACGCCCTCGGTCGTAGTCACGACCTCGCCGGTGAGACAGTCCTGATTACCGCAGGAGGCACCCGCGAAGCCCTCGACCCCGTCCGCTTCCTCGGCAACCGTTCCAGCGGCAAGATGGGCTATGCACTCGCCGAAGCAGCCCAGAGCCGCGGTGCCAAGGTCATCCTCGTCTCCGCCCCATCCGCGCTTTACCCGCCAGCCCACTGCGAACTGGTCAAGGTCACCACCGCTGACGAAATGCGCGACGCCGTCCTGAGCCGCATGCCGGAGGCCACCCTAGTCATCAAATCAGCCGCAGTCGCCGACTACCGCCCCAGCATCGTCGCCGGCCAAAAGCTCAAGCGCACCGGCCCCCTGACCGTCGAGTTTCTTCCGACCGAAGACATCCTCGCCGAAGTCGTCCGCCAGCGCAAACCCGGCCAGCTCATCGTCGGCTTCGCAGCGGAGACGGAAAATCCCCTCGAAAACGGCCGCGCCAAGCTCCTCCGCAAAGGCGTAGACGCGATCGTCGTCAATGATGTCTCTCGTGCAGGCATCGGCTTTGACTCCGACCAGAATGGCGCAACTTTCCTCACTGCCACCACCGCCATCGACATGCCAGAAATGTCCAAGCGCAAAATGGCCGACCGCATTCTCGACGAAGTTGTAAGTCTGCGCCGCCCGCAATCGCTGCTGGTAGAACTGGCCAACATGGATCAGGAAGATTCCACAGGCCAGGCGGAGCAGGAAGTGTTCGTAGCCGGCTCTGGACCGCGCCGCCAGATTATCATCGAGTAGGGAATCAGCTTGCCGAACTCACTCGACACCGCCGCACAGGAAGCTTTGCGAGCCCGCGTTCGCTTCTATCGCGAACTCGGCATCGGCGAACTGTATCAGCGCGAAGTCGACCCCGCAGAGTGGACGCTCCAGCAGGCAGAGCCTGTCCAGGCACAGCCCCGCCCAACAACCCAGGCAGCTCCGCAAACTCCACACATGTCTGCGAATCATGCCGTGCCGAAACCACCTGCAGCCCCCGGCTTTTTCCCCAATATCGATCTTCAGCCACAGGAGTCCGAAATCGCAACCCGCAAGCCCTTTCCCGCCCCGCCGCCGCAAGCTCCACCACTCCCGCCCGAGCAGCACTTCGCCGCGCTCAAGCTGATTCGCGAAGAGATCGGCGACTGCACCCGCTGCGCACTCGCAGCAGGACGCACCAAGCTCGTCTTCGGCGACGGCGACCCAAATGCCAAGCTCATGTTCGTCGGGGAGGGTCCCGGCGCGGACGAAGACGCCTCCGGCATTCCCTTCGTAGGCCGGGGCGGCCAGCTCCTCAACAACATGATCCAGGCCATGGGCATCAAGCGCGAACAGGTCTACATAGCCAACATCGTCAAGTGCCGCCCTCCTGCCAACCGCACCCCTGAGCCGGACGAAGCCCTCACCTGCTCGCCGTTTCTGTTCAAGCAGATCGACGTCGTCCGCCCCAAGGTCATCGTCGCCCTCGGCCAGACTGCCGTCACCTACCTCACCGGCGAGAAGCGCCCACTCTCAGGATGGCGCGGCGCCGTGCATCCACTGCGCGGCACCAAGCTCATCGTGACCTACCACCCTGCCTACCTGCTGCGCGATCCCAACCAGAAGAAGCACGCCTGGGCCGACCTGCAGATTGCCATGCGCGAACTGGGCCTGGAACTCCCGGCCAAAAAGTAGCAAGCACTGGTCAGTGAACGTAGACCAGCAACAGCCACCAGATCAGAAAGAGCGCCACTATCGCCAAGACCAGGTGGCCAATCCACTGACCCGGCGTATTCGGTCTGCCAATGCGAAACATCAGTTGTCCTTCCGCATGAATTTGAAGTTTTGAATGCGTCCCGCGTTCAGAACAAACCCATTTACCTTGTGCTTGGTGTCGCGAGTGAAATGCACTGTGCCAAAGTCACCCGAAAATGTATCCAGCATCACCGGCCGGAGGCTATCCGGCTCATGCTTGAGTCGATTCATGAACAGCTTTCCATCCTTGAGAGTCACGCGATAGACCGGATCGATCTCTTCGCTCACGTAAGCCCCTGCAAACTCGGTTAACTGCGCCGCGTTAGGTTCAAACGACGCAACCGGCTCGAAGACCTCGGGCTTGCCATCACCAAAACTCTGCTCCAGGCCCTTCGCCTTGCCCCCTTCAGCCGCGATGAAGTGAAAATCGATGTCGTTGCCCCAGGGCACATCGGCAACATGAAAATGGCCCGGCGCAAATGCCTTCAGTTCATGGAAATCATTCAGCCCCGTATCGATTTGCAGCTTGCCATCCTTCACCTGAAAAATATTGAAGTCGTCCTCCGGCTTGCTCCAGTAGGTCCCCGCCATCGCATGCATCTCTGCAACTGTCGGCGGTGTTACAGGTGCATTCTCCGGAGTCTTGGCCGCACGCGCGGGCTCAGCCTTGAAGTCCTTAGCCAGCACGACATCCGCCACCTCGCGCACCAGCTTCGGCGGATTTGTATCCGCCGAATTGCAGAGCACGGTCGCCGAAAAATGCTGCTCTGGAAAGCGTGTCATGTCCGAGCGATACCCGGCATCGCCACCGCTATGATCCACCGTGGGAAGGCCCTTGTATTTGCCGACCACCAGCCCCATGGCGTACTCATGTAACTCGCCGTTGTTGAGCTTGTCCTGATGCAGCATCTGCTCAATCAACGCCGCTCCACCTACCCGCGGATGATAGAAATTCTCATCCCAAAGCTGCATATCTTCAACCGTCGTATGCAGGCTCGTAGCGCCGGTCGTGTCGAAGTTGGTGAGGTTCATGCGCCACGGCTTATGCTCGCCGTCCTGCCCATAGCCCAGCGCATCGTGCTTGATCACCTCTTCATGATCGTCGCGAAAATGCGTATGCGTCATACCCAGCGGCTCGAAGATATTCTTCGTTGTGAACTCACGGAAAGACATCCCACTCACCCGCTTCACCACAATCGCCAAAAGAGTGAAACCAGTATTGCTGTACAGGAATTTCTCACCCGGCTTGAAGTTCAACTCCTTCTGCCGCGTGACCACGGACATCACATCGTCGTCCGTGATCAGATCCTGCGAATAGCGCCAACCCGCCAGTTCCAGCAACGCCCACTGATCGCGAAGTCCGCTGGTGTGGTGCATCATCTGGCGCAGCGTGATCTTCTCGCCAAAGTCGGGCAGCTCGGGGATGTACTTGTGTACGTCGTCATCAATCAAGAGCTTGCCCTGCTGTGCCAGCAACAGGATCGAGGCCGCCGTGAACTGCTTCGACATCGACGCGACATGAAAGACCGTCTCAGGCGTAATGGCAACATCGTCATTCAGGTTCGCCATGCCGTAGCCATGCTTGTAGATAATCTTGCCGTCCTGATAGACACCGAGCGCACAGCCTGGCGAATCTGTGCGGTTCCACTTGGCGAAGACCTGGTCAACCTTCGCGGCCATCTCCGGTGAAAGCGACGAAGCTGGCGTCTGTGCCGCGGCAACTCTGGCCAAGCCGAAACATCCAATGGATACATTCAAAGCAAGCCGAGCTATCTTCATGACGATACCCCACATGCACTCTATCTGAATCGTTCAGTCTTAAGGCATAAGTTCTTATCAAGTACAACGGGTTCCGCGATCAATTGTTTACATCCTTTCGATCACATCGTCTCGATCACATCGTTTCGATCACATCGTTTCGATCGTGGTCCGCCAGAAGTCCGATCCACCCATCTTCACCAGGTGAGCATATCCGCCGGCAATATGGTAAAACTCCATCGTCTCCGGGCTGTCAGGCTCGTCACCCAATCGAAAGACCCCTTCGCCCATCTCGATCAACGGTACCTCGCCCTCAATCCAAAGCTGCCCCTTGCGCGCCACCACGCGAAAGTTGCCCAGCCACGGACTGTCACTGCTGTACATGCCGACATACGCTGCATATCGATCCGGGGTCGCAACTGCCGCAGGCTTACCCGCGCGCGCAAACCACCGTCCCCCATGCGTCAACTCGGCTATGGGAACAGGGGCACCATCCTTAGGCGCAGTCTCACCAGCCTTTGCATCCTCGCGGTGAAAGACAAATGCAAACTGCGAATACTCAGGCAGAGCAGCAAGAAAGTGATCGCCACCCGCAGCTTCCAGCGGAATGTCTCGATCATCAAGCTTCAGCGAAATAGAGTGATCCGCCGCAGTCACCTTGCAGCTCTTTCCATCCGCGGAATGGTAAGTACCCTCGTACTGCCTAGGATCTTTCACCACCGAAGGATCATCGAGCGCCGGTTCAGCTGGCAGCGGCTTCGACTCCGCCTGCGCACGTAAACACTGAATTGCAAATTGCGCCACCGGGTTCGGCCGATAGCCAAGCATTGCGTTGATCGAAGCAAACGCCCCGTACCCACCGTCAATGTCCAGATGCATCGCCGACATGAACGAAACCATGCCGCCCGTATGCCGCAGGATCGTGTGCCCATCAAGCGTATCGACAGCGATACCGTACCCATAGGAAGCCGTAGGCCCAAACTCCTCCGCCTTGACATGCGGATGCGACATCAGCGCAAAGCTCTCGTCCTTCAAAATTCGCTTGTGCGGCCCCTGCCCACGATTGAGCAACATCTGCATGTACTTCCGCATATCGTCTGGCGTCGAAGCAATCGAACCAGCCGAAGAATCCGAATCAATCTTCGGCGCGGAAGCCAGCTTCCCATGCCGCGGAAATGGCCGGTCCCGCAACTCCGGCGTATAGCTCTCCGCGGTACGCGCACGAATCAGCTCATTCAGCCGCGGCGAAGTCGCCGTCATCCCCAGAGGATCGAGAATGCGAGCCTGTAAACACTCGCCAAACGGCCGGTTCTCCAGCAGGCTCACCAGCTTGCCCATCGAGTCAAAGCAGAAGTTGCTGTAGTGGAATCGCTCCCCCGGCTTCCAGCTCTGCCGCGCACGCCGTGTCGGGTTCGAAGGGAAGACCTCACCATCCCCCGGCAGCCCGGTCGTATGCGTCAACATATGATGCAGAGTGACGGTGCCGAACGGAGTCTCGATGGGCAGCCAGGGCATGTACTCCAGCACCGGCCGGTCAAAGTCCAGCTTGCCCTCTTCTCGCAACTGCAGCATGATCACGGCAAGAAACGACTTCGAGATCGACCCGATCTGGAAGAGCATCTCCGGCGCAACGGCCTCATGCTTATCCAGATTCGAAAACCCGTAGCAACTGCTCTTGCCGACGCCATGCTTGTCTGTATATCCGAGCGTCAGCCCGGGCGCATTCATAGCCTGAATATACTTCGGCACAAAGGCGTCTAAGGCACCCGCGACCGAATCTGCCTCAGCGCCCAATACCCCACCGCCATTCGCCGTAGGCCGCGCGAGAGCAGCAGAACCAGAGACAGCCATTACTTGCGAAGCAGCGGCAATCGCCCCGGCACGCAACAAGAAGACCCTACGATTGATTGCAGAAAGTTCCATCCAATCCCCCGGCACAAAAAATCATGGCAATGCGTGCCACCAGCATCGCACGAGCACTCCAGGGGGATGCAACAAACATTTCAGTTCTTTATTCGGGCTGCGGTTCGTTCCGCCAGAGCGCCACGCCGCCAAGCAGCCCCTCTTCGTTCGACACAATGCGCACATTCTTCGCCAACGCAAACTTGATGTGCTTCGCGTTGCCACCGCCCAGGTGTAGATAGTCCCAGTTGAAGAGCTGCGAAGTCTGCGCAATCGCCTCCTGCACCAGCTTGTTCCATTTCTTTTTCCCGTACTTCTCAAACCCGCGCAGCCCCACGAAGTCCTCGTACGTCTTCCCCTTGCGCCAGGGATGATGCGCCAGCTCCAGCCCGGGGCAAAGATGCCCATTCGTGAAGAGCGAAGAGCCCAACCCGGTCCCCAGCGTAAGACAAAGCTCAACGCCCTTGCCGAAGATCGCCCCATAGCCCTGCACCGAAGCGTCATTCGCCACAATCGTAGGCTTCTTCCAGAGATGCGTGATCGCCTCCTGCAGCGGATACTCCCTCCACTTCGGCGAAAGGTTATGCGCCTCCAGCGTCACACCATGCTTCACCACACCGGGAAAGCCAACAGACACCCGATCGAAATCCGGCAATTGCGCGCGCAGGTCATCTAGTACCTTCAGCACCCGATCCGGAGTCGGATTTTCCGGTGTCAGCGCCCGCATTCGGTCCGTAAGCGGATGGCCCTCCCCGTTCAACACCATCATCTTGATGCCTGTCCCGCCGATATCCACCGACAGCGTAATACGCTCCGGTGCCTTCGAGGCGGTAGTGGAAACTGTGGATGAAGCGGCTGTCTTACGCGAGGGCTTGGGCTTTTGGGTTGAAGGAGTCATCATCAGCACTGAATTGTAGAGGCAGAGGCCGCCTTTGTGAAACCACGATCGGGTCAATCAGCCGGGACCGCTCAACAAAGCCTCTTGCCCTAAACTGGAAGCTGGCCGTCATGCCCACTTACTGCGAAGTCGCACTGCCCATCCCACTTGATCGCACCTTCACCTACGCAGTGGGTTCCGGCATGTTTGACTCCGCAGAAGAGCCGCAGATCGGCGCGCGCGTCATCGTCCCCTTCCGCAACGAAAAGCTCGTCGGCGTCGTCATGGAGCTGCACTCGAATCCTCCCACCGATTTCGAAGCCAAGCCCATCGAAACCCTCCTCGACCCCGAGCCGCTCCTCTCACCCCAACTCCTTTCGCTTGCCTCCTGGATGGCCCAGTATTACCTCGCCCCCGTTGGCGAAGTCCTGCGCGGGATGCTCCCCCTCACCGCGGAAGTCCGCCGCACCGTGTATTACAAAATCACCGACGCAGGCCGCGACGCCCTGGCCATCGCGTATGACGGCGAATCATCCCCCAATAAGCGCAGCAAACTCTCAGCAGACGAACAGGAAACCGAGCAAAAAGTCCTCAACCGCCTCGCCGACGGCGAGCCAGTAAAGCTAGGCCCGCTGCGCACCGCCACCGGCGCCAGTGTCGCACAGCTCGTCTCGATGACTCGCAAGAAGTGGATCGCCCGCGTCAACGAAACCGAAGAGCGAGACGCCCGCCGCATCGAGAAATTCGCCGTCCTCATCCCCGAGGCCCGCCTGCCCAGGCTCAACCCGCAGCAGCAGACCATCCTCGCCGAACTCGCCGCCTGTAACGGAGAACTCCCGCTCGTCGCCCTGCGCGAAAAAGGTACGTCCAACAGCAGCCTGCAAACCCTCGTCCGCCACGGCCTCGTCCGCATCGACGAGCGCCCCGCCAGCTTCCGCCTCAGCAGCATCGGCCACGTCAACCCGCAGCACGCCCTCAACGAGCCGCAGATGGAAGCCCTCGCCTCGATCACCACCGCCACCGGCTTCCAGCCTTTCCTGCTCCACGGCGTAACCGGCTCCGGCAAAACCGCCGTCTATCTCGCTGCCATGCAGCGCATCCTCGACCGCGGTCAGGGCGCCATCCTCCTCGTGCCGGAGATTGGCCTCACCCCCGCAGCCGCGGCGCAGCTCGACGCCACCTTCGGCACCCGCGTCGCACTCCTGCACTCCGCCCTCACCCCGCAGGAGCGCTCCGAGCAGTGGCACCGTATCCGCCGCGGAGAAGCGCCCATCGTCGTCGGCACCCGCTCCGCCATCTTCGCTCCCGTGCCCAATCTCGGCCTCATCCTCGTCGACGAAGAGCACGATCAGAGCTACAAGCAGGAAGAAACCCCGCGCTACAACGCCCGCGATGTCGCCGTCATGCGCGCCAAGCTAGCCGACGCCCCCGTAGTCCTCGGCTCCGCCACTCCCTCGCTCGAAAGCTGGCAAAACTCAGCAGCAGGGAAGTACCAGCGCATCACCATGGCCGAGCGCGTCAACAACCGCCCGCTCCCCATCGTCGAATTGGTCGACATGCGCACCGAGTTCCAGCAGACCGGCAAGGAAGAAATCTTCTCTCGCCTCCTCATCACCGAAACCCAGGCAGCCCTCGACCGCGGCGAACAGGCCATGATCCTCCTCAACCGCCGCGGTTACTCTTTCGTAGCCATGTGCCGCAGCTGTGGAGAAAAGCTGGAATGCGTGAACTGCGCCATCTCCCTGACGCACCACAAACCAGTTGACTCAGAAGAAGGTATGGCCACCGCAGGCCAGCGCCTCGAATGCCACTACTGCGGCTACCGGCGCACCGTTCCGAAACACTGTCCCAAGTGCGACAGCGAACACCTCTATTACCTTGGTGCCGGCTCGCAACAGGGCGAAGAGCGGCTCCAGCAAATCTTCCCCACCGCCCGCATCGGCCGCATGGACCGCGACACCGTCCGAGGTCGCCATGACATGGAGCGCCTGCTTGCCCGCCTCCATTCTGGCGAAATCAACCTCCTCGTCGGCACTCAGATGATCGCCAAAGGCCACGATGTTCACGGCGTAACGCTCGTCGGCGTCGTAGGCTGCGACCACGCCCTGTCGATGCCGGATTTCCGCGCCGCCGAGCGCGTCTTCCAGCTCATGACCCAGGTCTCTGGCCGCGCCGGCCGGGGCGAACTCAAAGGCCGCGTCGTCGTCCAAACCTACCATCCTGACCACTACGCCATCCTCGCCGCCCGGACGCACGACTACAGCACCTTCGTCGAGCGCGAACTCAAGTACCGCCGCTGGATGCACTACCCACCCTTCGGCGTCCTAGCCAACTTGCTCGTCACGTCAAAGAAAACGGAAGAAGCCGCTCGCTGGTCCGCGATTCTAGGCAAATGGTTCGAGAAAGCCGCCCCCGAAGGCGTTCGCGTCCTCGGCCCGTGTACTGCCCCCATCGCCCGCATCAAAGAGGTCTACCGCTTCCACCTGATCCTGAAAGCAGCGTCGCGCCAGTCCCTGAACGCAGCCCTGCGCGGCGCGCTCGTCCACGCTGAAGAGCAGGGAATTCCCCGTCGAAACCTCGTAGTCGATGTCGACGCTTTGCGTCTGATGTAACGGAACTTACCAGGAAAACAGCTTCGCGCCGTCACCCCGCGCCTGCATTCGGTCTGCCTTCAAATTGCCGGCGTGTCCATCCGAAAGCCCCGCGTGAATCCCATCATTACCCTCAGGTCGAATTGCACCAGACGCGTTCGTGTACTCTTCGACCTCAAGTGCAGTGAACTGGTTCATGATTGCCGAGGCAGCATCCGCCTGCTGCAGTGTTCCGGTTGAGAGCACCAGCACATTTCCTCGCCGGACCCCGTCTAGGTACGCCTCGATTTCATGATCCGTCGCGCCCATCGACCGCAAATCCCTGGCTAGGCCTGCAGCGGGATCATTTCCTGGAGTGCTCGACGCCGTCGGCATCGGGAAATTGGCCACCTGCCCAATGGTTCGTATCCCCCGCGATGGCATGCCGTGGGCGCGCAGAGCGTCCACCACCGCCTCTGCGACACTAGAACTCACGAAAAGTCCCACCGCTGTCGCTGCCATCGCACACCCTCCGAATCCTTCTCATCATCCTCGTCCTTCAGGCAACCATTTGCAGCCCCATTTTGGACACGGATATCGCGCGCGGGCTCGGTACGGCACGCAGTGGGCACTTCAAGGCCCGTCACATTTCAGAAATTGTTCCCACAAAAGTATTTTGGGGTGTACATTCGTCTGTCTGAAAACAGTACAGACTCTTCAAGAGGGAAGTGACCTGAGTGCAAGGTTGCAGGCGGATACGGCTTTCGGGGGATGTTAGTTGGGTCTCATATTTCCTATCCTTAGCCGATGAGTAAATGGAATCGAAAACGCAATCGACTTCCTGATCCTCATTGGATATTCCTGGAACGAACGGGAAATCCCTGTCTTCAAGAGCAAACACGAAGCACGATAGGTTGGTCGGATGCGGGTTCGTAATGGTTCGCTACGAGAATCCCCTGGGCATACCAGGGAAGTGAGTGAGGCTATGGGTAACTGGACAGTCGACGCAACTCCCCGAACGATTGCAGCCAAAGCTGAAAAGCATAAGTTGGACTGGACAAAACTCGAGCAGCATCTGCAGGAGATCGGCACCCTGCACACCAGCATTTACCGCTTGGTTCGCGATCTCGCTCCGGCCATCGTACTCGGCGGCTATTGGTTTCTAATGCATCCCGGCCTGATGTTTCTCGGTTCAGCCTGGTGGTATGTCCCAAGAGTAAGTCTTCTCGAACTCGGCATGTTAGGCGCAGTCACTCTTGTATCTCGCGCAGTCACCGGTCGGGGCCGAGGCGCAAGCCAGGAACTACTGCACAAGGAAATGGCCTCCAGCTTTCTCGCGGCATTACTGTGCGCTTTAGTCATCTATCCGGGCCTGCTCGCTAAGCTCGATTGGGAACAGGCGCTCCGGGTTGACTCTGCCTTCTTCCTCGTAACTTCGCTCTTCAATCTCGTCATCCTCGCCGTCGCCTGCTTTATCGGATGGGTCTCCATCGACACCATCATTCCCAAGCGCGAAGTCCTCATCATCGGCTCTGGGCGCGGCGGTCAGGCAGCTTTTGAAGAGATGGTCGACTCCCCCGTCTACAACGTAGTAGGCGTCCTCGATGATGCCTTCGTCGGCAACGGCGCCATGCGCGAACGCTACCTCGGTGGCCTGGATCTGCTGGACACACTTCTCAAGGAGAACCCAGTCTCGGTCGTCTACTGCTCGCTGCCAGTCAAGTCCATGTACGAACCCATTCAGCAGGTCATCGCGGTCTGCGAACAGTTTGGCGTGGAAGTGCGCCACTCATCCCATCTCTTCCAGACGACGATTGCCAAGCTAGGCCGCAAGACCGGCTCGAACTACTCGATTCTCAGCATGGTTCGCGACGATTCCACGCGCTACGCCAAGCGCGCCTTCGACATCATCGGCGCCGGCGGGCTGCTTCTCTTTACTCTGCCCATCATCATCGCAGCAGGCATCGCGATCAAGCTCACCAGCCACGGCCCGGTCTTTTTCTCGCAGGATCGCTACGGCCTTCATCGCCGCCGCTTCCGCATTTTCAAGATGCGCACCATGGTCGTTAACGCAGAGGTTCTTCAGTCTCAACTCGAGCATCAGAATGAGCTCGGTGGCCCTGTCTTCAAGATCAAGGAAGACCCCCGCATCACGAAGGTAGGCGCCTTCCTGCGCAAGACCTCGATTGACGAGCTACCTCAGCTCTGGAACGTGCTCATGGGCGATATGTCGCTCGTAGGCCCGCGCCCGCTCGCAGTCCGCGACGTACTCAAGATCGAAGACTCAGCGCAACTCCGCCGCTTCAGCGTACTGCCTGGCATTACCTGCATCTGGCAGATGAGCGGCCGTAACAATACCGACTTCGCCAATTGGATTCGTCAGGATCTGGAGTACATTGATAACTGGTCTCTCATGCTAGATATCAAGATACTTATCGGCACAGTCCCCGCGGTACTCTGGGGCAAAGGCGCAATGTAATTCAACCAGTAAGTTGAGTTAAGCAAGAAACGAACTCAACTTATTGTGTTGAAGCTACATCCAGCGCCTCGGCAATCTCGAATAAAATTGCCTCAGCAGCCAGCGCCGGGTCCGCCGCCTGCGTAATTGGCCGCCCAACCACAAGATAACTTGCCCCATGATCGATTGCCTGTGTCGGCGTAGCAATCCGGGCTTGATCGCCCTTATCCGCGCCTGATGGCCGAATGCCCGGCGTCACCAGCACGCCCTCCGCCCCGGTCAGCGCACGCAGCGCGGCTACCTCTTGCGGCGAGCAGACAAACCCGCGAATCCCTGAAGCTAATCCCAGCTTCGCCAGCAACTCCACCTGATCCGCCGGGGAACGCTCCACCCCAGCCGCAGAAAGCTGCGCCTGGTCCATGCTGGTCAGCAGCGTCACCGCAAGCAGTTCCGGCGGGTTCGCCAAAGAGGCCGCAGCTTCCCTGGCAGCGGTCAGCATTGCCGGTCCTCCCGACGCATGAATCGTCAGCAACCCGGCCCCAAGCGCACCGGCTGACCGCACCGCCGCGGCAACTGTGTTTGGAATGTCGTGTAATTTCAGGTCAAGAAAGACAGAATGGCCGCGCTTCACCAGCATCTCGACAATCGCCGGACCCGCCGCGATATACAGCTCCAACCCCACCTTGAACCACTTGCACTGGTCCTCGAGTCGACCCGCTAGCTCCAGAGCGGCATGCGCTGTCGGTACATCCAGCGCCACAATCAAGTGCTGCTTGGCAATTTCAAAGGGTGAGAGCGCGGTTGGGTTCGGATCAGGCGTCGTCATCGGGGCGTGAATCCTCTCGTCGACTCTAGTTCAAGTCGAGCGTAAGTTCAGCTTATAGGCAAACGGCAAAACGCGCCGGGAGAACGGCAGCCGGGGAATTAGCGGGACGCAAAGCTCTCGGGACGACCCAGATTAGGCCAATTTAACTGAGCGGCTTCAGCACCTTCCACGCGTTCCAACTTCACACGGGTTTCGCCCTTGCCCCCAAATCCCAGAGACTTAGCAGCAGCGAACGAAAGATCAGCAACCAACCCTTGTGCGATAGGTCCGCGGTCGTTGACGCGCACCATAATAGAGCGGCGATTGCTCAGGTTCGTCACCCGAAGCAGCGTACCAATCGGAAGCGTGCGGTGAGCGCATGTCAGCATGTGCAGATCGAACGCTTCGCCGCTCGCCGTGCGATGGCCCTGGAATCGTCGGCCGTACCACGAAGCCTTCCCGATCTGGAACCACTTCTTGGCCACCTTCGGCGCGTGAGGGTCGGCTTGCTCATGCGAAGTCGCGGTAGCGTTTGCCGCGACACCGGCTACCGTCACCAATACCGCAAGAGCAGCAGTGGTAAAAGTGCGTTTACGAGTGTGTGCATTGCATGATGTGAATATCCGCATAGTTGACTCATCAAAGGATAACGGGTACCTAGCGTCAAGTCAAAGATTTGAGAACGTTTATGGGCTGTTTTGCACAGAAAAATCAAGGCTGCTTTTTATGGAAAGGATTCCACTGATATTTATATCGTATGTATTAGCAAGAAAGTAAATAGCCGTATCTTTCCAGCTAAGTCCTTTGATCAGAGGAGCTTTGCATGTTGCCTAATCCTGCAACAGGAAAGACTCGAACAACTCCGGCGGGAACTCCATCGAGAATCCACGCCGGAGAGAACCAGGCAATAATTTTGAGTCTCAGCCCGCCGCAGAGAAGCTCTCTGCTGCTTCATGCTGGTTTTGCAGGTCTTCGTGTGTGGGCAAAAACCTCTTCAGATAGCGCATCGGATCTTCCGTCGTCGCCATCTGTCGCAGGTGGTATTTCCACACATCCGCCTTGATCGTCCGCCGCGTAAACGGCTTCCGGTTGATCGTCACTACCTCACCCTTGCCGTTCATCCGGGAGTAGGTCGCCGAAGGAACGATGAAGTTCATCTGCGCCCCTTTCTTCCAGAAAGCGCGGGCAAAATCGTGAGAAAAAATTAATGCAAAGTAGCGGCCTTCGTTGGTAAGCAGCTCGACAGCCTCTTCGGCTCCCGGCCAGTCGGGGGAAATATTAGATTGATACCAACGGCGAAACTCAAAGCCGTTGGCATGGGCCTGTCGAATGAGAATGAGCAGAGTCTCGGAGCGCGTCATACGACCTTTCCTGTAAGTGCGAGTCGTGGGTTTCGAATTCACGGCTTTGCGAGTCAATTTTTCCTACGCCTTCCGACAGGTTCACTGTCTGGCAAAAAGGAACGATTGTGGTCCGTTTTGAAACAGACCACCCTCTGCCATCTATTAACGTCAAACGTAGGCTGGATTCCTTTTCGGAGTCAATCTTTCTTCGCAGGGATTTTTACCCCTGCTTATGAGAGCGTTCAAACATGGGAAAAGGGGTCATAAAAAGTGCAAGCTCGAAATCAAATTCATCTGGAAGGTAGGTCAGAAGGCAGACGTCGTCCGACCCTTCAGACAATTGCGCTCATTTTCGCAGTCGCGTTGACCGCCACCCTGCTGACAGTTTCTTGTGCAAGCCAAGCGGCAACCAGCCAGGCTCAGCCGAATCCAGTCCACGCTTATCCGTTGCACCAGGATCCGCAAGTACGCGAGGCCTACCAGCACTTCTACATCCTCGACTACCCCGCAGCCGTCTCCATCCTCGAAAAGGTTCAGTCCGCCCATCCCGGTGACCCCGGCGCAACAGCCTTCCTCCTCGAAGCCTGCGTCTTCCAGGAACTCTACCGGCAGGACCTCCTCGACACCACCTTCTACGCCAACGACGGCTTCCTCACCGGCAAGCACCCCATGCCGGAGGACACCGCTGTCCGCGACCGCATCTTCTCCCTCGCCGATCAGGCCGTCCGCGAAGCAGATGCTCGCCTCAGTCATAACGGCCGCGACGTCGACGCGCTCTATGCCCGCGGCTGGGCAAAGAGCCTCCGCTCTTCCTACATGGCAATGGTCGAGCGCAGCTTCAGCGCCGCCTTCCACATCGCTCTTCAGGCTCACAGTGATGAAGCCAAAGTCCTCGAGATCGACCCCAATTACGTCGATGCCAAGCTCGTCGTCGGCACCTATCAATACGTGATTGGCGCGCTTCCCTGGGCATTCAAAATTTTCCTGGGTTTCGGCGGCATCACCGGTTCGAAGGCGAAGGGGATGGAGATGCTCCACGACGACTTCGCCCGAGGCCCGATGACTTCGACAGAAGCCGGCACCGTCATCGCCCTTTTCCTCCGCCGCGAATCAAAGTACCGCGAAGGTATCGAAGTCGTGCGCAACCTGAAGAGCAAATACCCCCATGACTTCCTCTTCTGCCTCGAAGAAGCCAATCTCCGCAAAGACAACGGCGAAGGCATGGCCGCCGTAGAAGCCTATCGCTCATTACTCAACGACGCCGCCAAGCCGGGCTACTTCCCGTCATCTCATCTAGAACTCGCCCATTTCGGCCTCGGTGAAGCCCTGCGCGGCCAGCGCCACTACGCGGAAGCAGCACAAGCCTATGAGCAGGCAGCGTGGGCGCAAGGCTCCGGTGCAGAGTTGAAGCGCCGCTCACTCGTAGCCGCCGGCAAAGCCCGCGACCTCAACGGCGAGCGCGCCCAGGCCGTCAAGGATTACCAGGCGGCCATCGCCAACGGCTCTGACACCACGCAAGGCGACATCGCCCGCAAATACCTCAAATCTCCCTACCGCGAATAATTTCGTCAGACCACGGAACCTTCCAACTCAGCCTTGCGTACAAAAACTCAGGCCGGCGTGCGCTGGCCAGGAGAGTGCGCCATGACCTGCTATTGCAGCCATTGTGGAACGATTTTGCAGCCGGCTTCGCGGTTCTGCTCCGGCTGCGGCACAGCCGTCACCGGAACCCAGTACGCAGACCAGCCGCCGTACGGTTACGCTCCCTGGGGATACCCAACGCAGAGACTCTTCCGCCCCATCTTCGGACGCCAGTTCGCCGGCGTCTGCTCCGGCGTAGCCCGCGCCTACGGCTGGGACGTCGGCGTCGTCCGCATCGTGACCGTCCTCGGTGCCATCTTCTTCTGCCCCGTCGTCGAAATCGCCTATCTCGCCGGATGGATAGGCATCCCCGAAGAACCGCTCTACGAAATGCCCCCCATGGCCCCGCCACCGCCGCAACAGGCCTGACAGACTCTCTCTCAGGCCCGAGCTGCGAGGTAGGGATAGATCGCCATCTGCTAGGCTCAAAGGCAGACCATATTTCCATCTGCCAGGCCGAACTTGCCCAAAATCACTGAAAAATCCCTCGCCCGATCATCCGTACGTCCCTTCGGATATCCCGCCGCCGGCGCTCCTCTCAGCTGCGGCCCGCACTCCTTCGCCGCGCTCGCTAAAAAGTTCGGAACCCCGCTATACATCTACAGCGCCGATCAGATCCTGGAACGTCTCGCCCTCTTTCAGCAGGCCCTCGCGCACCGCGCCCATCTCGTCTGCTACGCGGTCAAAGCAAACTCTGCGTTGGCGATTCTCAAGCTCCTCGCCGACCACGGAGCAGGCTTCGACATCGTCTCCGGCGGCGAACTCCAGCGTGTCCTCACCGCAGCCCCGGAAGCAGCAAACCGGGTCGTCTTCTCCGGCGTAGGCAAGACCATCGAAGAGATCGATGCAGCACTCGATGCCGACATCCTCGCCTTCAACGTCGAGAGCGAAGCCGAACTCACCCTCCTCGCCGCCCGCGCCGCCAAGCGCAAGCGCAAAGCCCGCTTCGCCCTCCGCGTCAACCCAGACGTCTTCGCCGAAACCCACCCCTACATCTCCACCGGCCTCCGCGAACATAAGTTCGGCATTGACATCAAGCAAGCCCGCCGCATCTACAACTCGGTCAAAGACCACCGCTGGCTATCCGCCCACGGCATCAGCGTCCATATCGGCTCGCAGATCCGTTCCGCCGAACCCTTCGGCGCGGCCATGGCCCGCGTCGCCAAGCTCGTCCGAGAACTCCACAAGGACGGCATCCAGATCAAGTCCATAGACGCCGGCGGCGGCCTCGGCATCGACTACCACGCAGCCCCCGGCTTCAATCCCGAGGCCAAAGTAGCCGAGTACGCAGCAGCCGTAGAAGCCTCGCTTCAGGACCTCGACGTTCAGTTACTCCTAGAACCCGGACGCTTCCTCGTAGCCCAGGCCGGAGCACTTCTCGCCCGCGTCCTCTACGTCAAGCGCAATGGCAAGAAGACCTTCGTCGTCACCGACGCTGCCATGAACGACCTCATCCGCCCCGCTCTCTACCAGGCTTTCCACGAAATCCTTCCCGTAGAGCCGCGTCCCGGCACAGCGAAGGCAGTCGACATCGTAGGCCCCGTCTGCGAAACAGGAGACTTCTTCGCCCGCGACCGCAAGATCAAGCCAGTAGAACCCGGCGACCTGGTAGCCATCCTCGACGCCGGCGCATACGGCATGGCTCAGACCTCCAACTACAACACCCGCCCCCGCCCAGCAGAAGTCCTGCTGCAAGGCAAGAAAGCAAAACGAATCCGCCGCCGCGAAACCATCGCCGATCTACTCGGACCCGAGATGCTTTAAGCACACCTCCCAACTAGCGAGCTGAAACGGTTTTCCTGTATGGTTCTCCGGGAGGACACAGCATGTTCACAGGCAGCATAGGGAAAAAAGCCGCGCCCGTCGTCGCGTTGGCATTGGCATTCGCAACACTTAGCACAGCAGCCATGGCAGACTCACTTACAGTCAAAACCGACGGCGGCAAAGTCCACGGCAAAATGATCGGCTCTGGTAAAGTTCGCGCCTTCCAGGGCATTCCTTACGCCGCACCGCCCGTAGGCGACCTGCGCTGGAAAGCCCCACAACCTGCCGCCCCGTGGAAGAGCGAACTCGACGCCACCAAGTACGGCCATCACTGCTCTCAGGGCACCGTCTTCGAAGACATGGTTTTTCAGGACGCAGGCCCCTCCGAAGACTGCCTTACCCTCAACGTCTACGCACCCGACAAGCCAAAGGGCAAGCTCCCCGTCATGTTCTGGATCCACGGCGGCGGCTACGCTGGCGGCGGCAGCAGCGAGCCGCGCCACAACGGTGACTTCCTCCCACAGAAAGGCGTCATCCTCGTCACCATCAACTACCGCCTCGGCATCTTCGGCTTCCTCGCCACACCTGAGCTCGCAGCAGAACAAGGCGGCAGCGCCGGCAACTACGGCCTCATGGACATGGTCGCCGCGCTCACCTGGGTCAAGAAGAACATCGCCTCCTTCGGCGGTGACCCAGCCAACGTCACCATCTTCGGCGAATCCGCCGGCTCCTTCGCCGTCAGCACCCTGATGGCCGCGCCCTCCGCACAAGGCCTGTTTGCCAAAGCCATCGGCGAAAGCGGCGGCGCGCTCTCCTCCGGCACCCTGGCCATCGAAACCCTCGCAGTCCGCGGCCCCAAGGATCAGGCGTTCGTCGCCAAGCTAGGCGTCAGCAGCCTCGCTGAACTCCGCGCCATCCCAACGGACAAGATCCTCGCCGCCGCCGCAGCCAAAGGCAACACCGACCGCATCGGGCCTCTGATCGACGGCAAGTTCCTGACCGAGTCCCCGCTCGACACCTACGAAGCAGGCAAGCAATCTCATGTACCGCTGCTGGCCGGCTTCAACCGCGACGAAGGCTTCTTCTTCGGCAACGGCATGACCGCCGAAAAGTGGAAAGCCACCGCCGAAAAGCAGTTCCCTGACAACGTAGACAAATTCCTCAAGCTCTACCCCGGCGCGACAGACGCCGAAGCAGTCCGGTCCGCCATCGACTTCGGCGGCGACTCCTTCATCGCCTATGGCACCTGGAAGTGGATGGAGTATCACCGCAAAACCGGCGGTTCAACCATCTATCGCTACAAGCTCGACCTCGCCGCCCCCACCAGCAAATACCACCCCGGTACCTGGGCCTTCCACTCCGACGACATCGAATATGTCTTCGGCACCCTGGACACCCGCCCCGGCTCCGTCTGGCGCGACGAAGACCGCAAGCTCAGCGACCAGATGATGGATTACTGGACTAACTTCGCCAAGTCCGGCGATCCCAACGGCCCCGGCCTCCCCACCTGGCCCAAGTACGGTGAAGGCGACCCGGTCCTCCACCTCGACAACCCCATCACCTCACGCCCCGATGAAAACCGGGCCCGCTACGAATGGTGGATGGCCACAGAAAAGAAATAGGCAATCAGCCCAACAAGAAAAGAGGCCGCCGGAATCGATTCCCGGCGGCCTCTTTCACTTTCCGACTGACTTACTTCACCGGCACAGCCCCCGGCTCAGGCCGCTTGCCCGTATGCTTCCACTCAATCAGCTCCTGAAGCGCCGCAGCCGTCTCCGGCCCGGAGATGTGGCAATGCCCATCGTGCTTCACATACTGCTGCACAAAGTTCGCGCTGCTCCCCGCCCGCTGCACCTGCTCCGAATAAAGCCGCACACTATCCGCCGGAATAATCGGATCGTAAGTCGTATGCACCGCCAGCGTAGGCTTCAGCAAAACTCCGGTCGGCGTATACCAGGTCTTTAGGTAGGCCAGCGCATCCGGCTTCGCCGTATAGCGCTTCACACCATCGTTGAGCGCATTGTCATCGGCCCCACCCGCATAGATGAAGTTGCCATTGTCGAGAATCGAAGCACCTAGTTTCTGCTCATAGTCCCGCAGAATAAACGTACTGAAAACCAGCCCATCCGCCAGATCGCTCTGCGTCTTGAACCGCGTCAGCGCCATCAACTCCGCCAGCCCCTTGGCATTCGTCGGCAGCACCTTCATCACCTTGTCGACAGTCGTTTCATCCAGCACTTCGGAGTTGGCAATTCCAACCGGCCCGGGCAGCACTCCAGGGTAGTAGTAGTCGAACGCAGCGCGAATCGCCCCACCATGCCCCACCGCCCAACCCGTAGGCTCCAGCAGCCCGCAGAGCGGCAGCGCGCCATCATAGCGGTTGGGAAAGCCCTCAATGGTCATCATGGTCAACTGCCCACCCATTGAGTGGCCAAGCACGTAACTCTCTTTCGGCTTGCCATACTTCGCAATCGTGTATTTCCGCAGAGCCTCCGTCTCAGGAATAGCCTGCTCCAGCGCGAAGCCCGTTACCGAATACCCAGACTGGATCACAGCAAACCCGGCCGCAGCGAAACCCGCTCCCATCTCATTCGGCTTATCCTGCGAGAAGACAACCGGATGCTCCGAATACCCGTGATAGTAGACCAGCAGAATCCCATTCCACTTCTCCGGAAAATCAATGCGATAGGAAGCTCCCTCAATCGTCCCGGTTTCCACTTTAATAGCGGGTGTTTGCGAAATGGCAGACGTGGCGGCGGCAATCGACAACAGTGCAATGGCAAGAAACTTTTTCACAGGAACGGAGACCTCGAAGTTGATGTTATTCGAAGTCTCCGCTATCCAGCCTGCATCCGGCAACGCTATTCGGTGCGCAGCGCCTTCACCGGATCGATCGAAGCAGCCCGCCGCGCCGGCAGCACCCCTGCAAAGAAGGCCGCAGCAGCCAGTGCGACAACAGCAAAGACCATCACACTCGTGTTCGCTGAAGTAGTCTCATACAGTTGGGTCTTCACAAACCGCACACAGTAGTACGCAATAGGAACACCAATCGCCAGTCCAATCAGAGCCTGCAACAGCGCCCCACGCAGCACCATCGCAATCACCCCGCTCCTCTTCGCGCCCAGCGCCATGCGAATGCCAATCTCCGGCGTCCGCCGCACCACAGTGTAAGCCGTAACACCATACAGCCCAATCGAAGCCAGCAGCAGCGCCAGCCCGCCAAACAGCGTAGTCAGCCGCGAAATCAACCGCTCCTCTGTAAAGCGATCGGCAATCTGCTGATCGAACGTCTCAAACTGCACCACGGTAAGGTTCGGATTGATCCCCGATAAAGTCCGTCGCGCAATCGCCTCCATATCGCTCATAGGCTTCGCCGTCTGCACCACGATCGCCCCTGCATACAGCGACATATCCTTCTCGATCGGATCCTTGTCGCTAGGCTCGCGCTGCATGATCGGCACAAAGTACATCGTGTGATCCTTCCATCGCACATCCGTGTAAGCCGTATCCTCAACGACGCCGACAATCTCAAAATCTCCCGGATGGTCATGTGACCCAACTCGATGGCCAATAGGATTCTTGCCCTTAAAGAACTTCTTCACAAACGCTTCGTTCACCACCGTAACCGTAGGCGCCGTCGACGTATCCTGCACACCGATCCCGCGCCCCATCACCAGCCGCGTCCCCACCGAATCAAAGTACTCGGCGTTAGCCTTAATGAACGAAGCCTGGCCACGGATATCCGGCTGCCCCTGCACCTCGATTCCGTTCGACCAGTTGTCATCCTCCATCGGTGTGTAGTTCGAGATGCCAACCTTCACCACTCCCGGCACAGCATGAAAGCGCTCTTCCATCGTGCGGTACAACGCCTCAAGCTGCGTCTGCGAATACCCCGCCGCCTGTGGATTGATATGGACCATGTAGCGGTTCGTAGGGTCCAGCTTCATATCCATGTTTTGCAGCTTGTTCAGGTTCTGCGAAAACAGCGCCGCACCCACCAGCAGCACCAGCGAAAGCGCCGCCTGCGCTACTACCAGCACTCTCTGTATCAGGGAAGCGCCAGTAGCCGTCGTCCGTGTGCCGCTGCGCAGCGCATCGGCCGGCTGAGCCTGCGCCGCCAGCCACGCCGGAGCCACACCAAACAGCACCCCCGTCAGCAGCGAAACGCCAAAGGCAAATCCCACCACGGCCAGCGAAGGAGCAGCATCGATCGGCACATGCTCCGCCCCAGGGAAGGCCAGCAGCAGAAGCGCGCGCGTCCCCGCATAGGCAACCACAAGGCCAAGCAACCCGCCCATCACCGCCAGCAAAATACTCTCTGTCAGTAACTGGCGAATAATCCGGCTCCGCATCGCCCCCAGCGCAGTGCGCAGCGACATTTCGCTCTTCCGTCCCATGCCCCGCACCAGCAGCAGATTCGCAATATTCGCGCAGGCAATCAGCAGCACCAACCCGGAAATCCACATCAGCATGTGCAGGTGGTCGCCATACTGCTCCTGCAGATTGGAAATGCCCGCACCACCCGGCGCCAGCGTAATATGCGCTTTCGCCAGCAATTCCTTGCCATGCTTAGTCGAGAAATCGTCGCGGCTCGCCCACGTCTGCCGCAGGATCGCATTCACCTTCTGCTGCAGCGGCCCCATCGCCGTACCCGGCTTTACGCGGCCCACCATGTACAGCCAGCTCGTCTTGGGCAAGTGAACATACGGCACGCTTGCAATGACAGCCATGCTTTCGTAGGGCAGGTAGTAGTCCGGAGGAGTGCTAGTCAGCCGGTCGCCATAAAAGCCCTTCGGCGCAATGCCAACCACCGTCACCGCCTTCGTATTCACCCAGAACGTGCCGCCCACCACCGCGCTGTCACCACCGAACTCATGCTTCCATGTCTCGTAGCTCATCACCGCCGTCGGCGCCGCGCCCTGGATGTTGTCGGAATCCATCAGCAGCCTGCCAGCTTCGGGACGAAGCCCAAACGTGCGGAAATAGTTCCCGGACACGAACTCCCCCATCACCGATCGCGCCAACGTCTGCGCACCGTCGCGCCGTGCCGTCACCGGACGGTAAGTGAACCCGGCCTGCATCGCCGCCAACTCCTCAAACTCCGGCACATTCTTCCGCAGCTGCTCATAGACCTCGGTAGGGAAAAGAGAGTAGTTGCCGTCATCGCGCGTATTGCCGCCACTCACACAGCAATCGTTCTCATTCCCAAGCCGGAACAGCAGCTTGGGATCAGCCACAGGCAGACTCTTCAGCAGAACGGAATTGACGAGCGTAAAGATCGCCGCGTTCGCGCCAATGCCCAGCGCCAGCGTCAGCAGTACGGTGATCGTAAACCCCGGAGTCTTGCGCAACTGGCGTAGCGCGTAGCGCACATCCTGTAGCAAAGTCGTCATGCTGAATCTTCCTCGCGGCCTGAAGTCGTTGGTACCGCCGCATGCTTCCCATACGCGGGGAGGGCCGCGGCAGTTCAACTGTTACTGTCTGTAGCATTCGAGGGGCCAAACCCAATAGTGCAGTTCGCTATAGATATCTGCGACTTAGCAGCAGGGAGAAAATCGCCGAGTGTTCGCGAGCAGCCATCCGCGTCCGAAAGCGGACAGAGGGGACGCCGGTACCGCATGCGCCGCTCACCTCGGATGATAGGCTTTCGCCATGACTCTTCCAGCCCAATCCCACGGAACCAGAAACCCGCTATCTCTCCCCGATCCAAACGTCATGCTAGCCGTCGCCCTCGAGCACGCGCGTATCGGCGCCGCCGAAGGCGGAGTGCCAGTCGGAGGCGCAATTTTCCACGTAGACGGAACGCTTCTGGGAGCAGGTCGCAACCGTCTCGTTCAGGAAGGGAACTGCTCACTCCACGGCGAGACCGATGCCTTCCGCGCCGCCGGCCGTCGCCCTCACTGGCACGACACCATCCTGGTCACGACGCTCGCCCCATGCTGGTACTGCTCCGGCCTCATCTCGCAGTTCCGATTCCGCCAGATCATCGTCGGCGACAGCGTCAACGCCCAGGGCGGCTTATCCTGGCTCCGTCAGCAGGGAATCGAAATCATTGACCTGCACTCCCAGGAATGTATCGACCTCATCGCCGACTTCCAGACAAAGCGCCCCGACCTCTGGAAAGAGTGCATCGGCGAAGAGTAGCTGCAGCCAACTCGTCAGATCCGCAGGAAGATCTTCCGCTTGTACATCCAAAACAGGATCAGCCAATAAATCGTCAGCACACACGCGCCAAAGACAAACGGCTCAAGGCCAGTCCCGAAGACATTGAAAATCTGATAACCCAGATTGATGTGCAGGTTAGCCGGAATAAAGTCACCAAACAGGTGATCGATCAGGTAAGCCGCAATCGAGTTCATGCCCACCACCAGCAGCGGAAAAGCCCACTTCCGGTAGCCCTTCACATCAATAATCCACGAGAAAGCGGTAAGAAAAAAGAAGCAGATCCCGCCCGAAAACAGCACCCACGCCGGCGTCCAGATGCGCTTAACAATGGGATTAATCCCGCCAAAGTGCAGCACCAAACTGGCAGCAAACAGAATTGCACCGGCAATCAGAAACTTGCGAAGCGGAATGCGCGGCGCAGCCTCGCGGAACCACTCTCCAGCCCGCAACCCAAGCAGCATCGTCCCCAGCGTAGGAATAAAGCTAAGCGTGAGGTATCCGCCGCCGTTAAACAGGAACCGCGAGGGCCGCGGCAGTATATTGAGGAACCAGACATCGAATGCCTGCCCAAGATTGCTGTTCTTGTTCCAGTGCGACAGGAAGCCGGTGTAGTGATACGGCCAGTGCATCGGCACACCCACGGCAGGGTAGTTGAAGTCCGCCCCCGGCGCAGGATACAGCGCCCAGGCCAGCCAGTACCCGAACAGAATCCCCCCAATCGCCGTCCACTGCCACTTCGGCTTGCAGAGCGACAGCAGCACCGCAAACGTGTAGCCCAGCCCAATCTGCGTCAGCGTATCTTCAAACGTAAAATTCGTCTGCGTGCTCCCCGTCGACCGCAAAAAGATCCCCAGCGCCACCAGCAGCAAACTCCGCCAGAGCGTATGCAGCATGATGTGCCCAAAACTCTGCCCCTTGCGAATCCGGCTCGCCAGCGAATACGGCAGCGCCACCCCCACCAGAAAGGTAAACGAAGGCTGAATCATGTCATGCAGCCCCAGCCCCGCCCACTCCACGTGCGTCTGGTTATAGGCCAGCACCCGCCAGAAAACGCTGTTCGGGAAGTTCGCCGACACCTTGGCAAACTGCAGCACCTCGCCCATCATCAGCAGCATCACAAAGCCGCGGTAAGCATCCACAGCAATATTGCGCGGCGGCGCAGCCACCTCCGTTCTAAGAGCGGCGGGCGTAGTCTGGGTCGGATCGGCGGTCAGAGTCGCATGCATAAAGGCTGTTCTCGTTTCGCACGCCCTCCCAAAAGCAAGAGCGTGAAGAAATTCAGAAAATCTATAAGGCTGCAAGGTAGCACACCGCCATAACCTCAAGCCACTGAAGATTTCGAGTTGCGTATTGTGGGCTGGTATCGATACCCTTCGCAGGTAGAGTGATTGAGTTAACGCATAAGCTTTCAACAGCCGGAGCGTAGGAGAGACATGAAAGAAGAGACTTTCGAAGAGTTGTCACGGCGGGATTTCCTGCGGCTAGGCAGCCTCACCGCAGCCGCAGTCGGCGTGGCAGCTGTTAGCGCAGAAGCCGCCACCCCACGCGCCAAGAGCATGATCGACGTCCCATTCACCGCCGTGAAAGACCCCCGCATCGGCCTCATCGGCACCGGCGGTCGCGGCACCAGCCTGCTCGAAAACCTCCTCGCCGCCGACGTCAAAGTTCTCGCCCTCTGCGACGTAGTCCGCGAAAAAGCCGAGCACGCCCAGTCCCTCGTCGTCAAAGCCGGCCAGAAATCTCCCGAGCTATACACCAACGGCGACCACGACTTCGAAAAGCTCGTCGCCCGCGACGACCTCGACTTCGTCATCATCGCCACCCCCTGGAACTGGCACGTCCCCATGGCCGTCGCCTCCATGCAGCACGGCAAACACACCGCCGTCGAAGTCCCCGCAGCCACCACCATCGAAGACTGCTGGAAGCTCGTCGACACCTCCGAGCAGACCCGCCGCCACTGCATGACGCTCGAGAACTGCTGTTACGGCTACAACGAAACCCTCATCCTCCGCATGGTTCACGCCGGCATGTTCGGCGACCTTCTCTACGGCGAAGGCGCCTACCTCCACGACCTCCGCGAAGAGCTCTTCTCCGGCAAGGGCGAAGGCCTCTGGCGCCGCACCGTCCACACCCAGCGCGACGGCAACCTCTACCCCACCCACGGCCTCGGCCCAGTCGCCAACTACATGGGAATCCAGCGCGGCGACCGCTTCGACTACATCGTCTCGATGAGCACCCCGCAGCGCGGCCTCGAACTCTACCGCCAGGACCACATCCCCCAGGGCGACCCCCGCTGGGCCGAAAAGTACCTCGCCGGCGACCAGAACACGTCCCTGATCAAGACGGCAAAAGGCCTCACCATCACCCTCAAGCACGACACCTCAAACCCCCGCCCCTACGACCGCATCAACGTCATCGGTGGCACCAAGGGCGTTTTCGCCGACTACCCCCCACGCATCTATTTCGACGGCCAGAAAGGCGGCGAAGCCTGGGGCCCGATCGATGAGTACAAGGACCACCAGCACCCGCTTTGGAAGCAGGAAGGCGAAATCGCCAAGAAGCTCGGTGGCCACGGCGGCATGGACTACATCATGCTCTATCGCCTCATTCAGTGCCTCAAGGAAGGGCTCCCGCCAGACATGGACTGCTACGACGCAGCCACCTGGTCCGCCCCCGGCCCCCTCAGCAAGACCTCAGTAGCCAACGGCTCAGCCCCCGTCAAATTCCCAGACTTCACCCGCGGCCGCTGGCAGGAAAGAAAAATCTCCCAGATCGCCACCCAAAGCTAGAAAAGATAGCCGACAGCGAACAGACAACAGACAACAGAGAACAGAGAACAGAGAACAGCAAACAGCAAACAGCAAAAAGGCCAGAGATGTTCGAGACCAGAAATATCCTTGGTTGTCATTCCCGTAGGGAATCTGCTTCTACTGTTCGCTGTTCTCTGTACGCTGTTCTCTGTCCGCTGTCCGCTGCCAGCTGTTCTCTGTCCGCTGTTCTCTAAACGCAAAAAAGCCCGGCAAGCAAACCCTGCCGGGCCTTTCCAAAATCCTCAAAAGCTCAGTGACTAACGCCCGACCCCGCCGTAAACCCCGCCACGGTCGTAGAAGGTAGATTCGTCGGCGAATTCAGCGTGTTGAAGCTGGTTCCAGCCCCGGCATTGATCGCTCCAGAGTGATTAGGCCCCAATCCCAGCTTGATCAGCGCCCGCGAATCAGGCGTTAGCTTCGTCTGCCAACCCTGATCTGCCTGGAACTTCAGCATCGCCGCCTGGGTGTCAGCATCCCACTTGCCAGAAGGCTCGGTGGAAAGATAGTGCTCGCGAACGAGCGCCGTCTGGATAGCCGTAACCCGTTCAGGCTCCATCACTTGCTGACCATGAAGCCGCTTCGGCGTAGCCTTGGCTGCAACATGACGCTTGCTGGAGTGAGATTTACCGCTGGTCGGAGCACGGTGTACACGGGAGGCTACAGCAGGAAGTGCAGCCAGCCCGACAGCCAATACAAATGCGAAACCGGTACGAAGTTTCACGCGGTTTTGTACCTCATCGAATAGAGTTATGGCTTTTCTTCTGCCAAGTCTATGGGAGGAATCCCCCCACGACAAGAAAAACCGAAGAAATAAAACCATTTTGTTGCGACCAGAGGGAGAGGCGAATCGCAGACCGTGTCTTTTCGCGTCCGCCATCATCCCTTTGGGTCGTTCTTCAAGGCATGCAGCCTACGGCAATGTTCCGCCGAGGAAATTAATACCACTAGCCGGATGTTTCGGGTCCACAACTTCAAACACCACATCCTGGCCGGACTTGAGACTTCCAACAGCCTTATCGAACTCAGCCTTATTGGTCGTCGGAAGCTTGTTAATGTGTGTGATCACGATACCCGGGATCAGACCCTGCTGATCGGCAAAGCTGCTCGGCCGGACCGCCTGGATCACCATGCCACCCATACCCAGTTTAGCCGCAGTGGCAGGAGTAATCTCCCGGACCGAAATACCCAGCTTGTTCTCAGAGCTCTCACCCTGATCCGGCTGCGCATTGTCATCGTTCTGAGCCTGCTCGGTAAAGACCTTGTCGCGGTCACCAATGACGACTGTCGTGTCGTACTGCTTGCCGTCACGCAGATAGCCGATACGCGCCGAAGACCCAGGACGGCGCCCGGCAATGTCAGCGACCAGATCGTTCCCATCCTTGATCGGCCGTCCGTCGATCGACACAATGATGTCGCGCGCCTTGATGCCAGCCTTGTCAGCCGGCTGGCCGGGCTGCACCATCTGCACCAGCACGCCATTCTTGAATCCATAAACACGCCCGATCGCGCCCGACAGGCCCTCTTTGAACGAGATACCGATGCTGCCGCGAACCACCTTGTGGCTCGGCGAGATCAGGTCGTTGTAGACCTGCACCACGGTGTTCGAAGGCATCGCAAACCCGATACCCTGGTATCCCGAAGACTGCGTAAAGATTGCCGTATTCACGCCAATCACTTCGCTGTTCATGTTCAGCAGCGGCCCGCCTGAGTTGCCCGGATTGATCGCAGCGTCGGTCTGGATAAAGTGCTGGAACTGTCCGCTCGCACCCGGCTCAATCGTGCGGTTCTTCGCGGAAACAATACCCGCAGTCACGGTTTGCGAAAGCGAGAACGGGCTGCCAATCGCGATAACCCAGTCACCCACCGCAGTGCCGTCGCTGTTGCCCAGCTTGACCGTAGGCAGCGGATGATCGGTCTCAATCTTGATGACGGCGAGATCGGTGGGCTTGTCCACGCCAATCACCCGAGCCTTATGCCCGCAATCGGCATTCTCGGGGTCAGTCGAGAGCTTCACGCAAATCTCGTCAGCCTTCTCGACAACGTGGTTATTTGTAACGATGTATCCCTTCGGATCCACGATGAATCCCGAACCGAGCGCATCGCGCTCCTGCCCCTGATCATCCTGTCCATCCGGAGCCTGTCCGCCAAAGAAGCGATTAAAGAAATCCTGGAAATTACCCTGTCCGCCCTGTCCACCTGGTCCCGGAGCGTTCGGGACAGCCTGTCCATCCGGGCTGTCGTCATCGTCGTCGCCGTCCGGACCCTGCGGCGCAGGCATCGGCCGCGCATGAGGATTTGCGGGAATACCGCGCTTGCGATTGCTGGTCGATTCCTTGGCCAGCGTGCGGGTGTTGATGTTCACCACCGCCGGGCCAACCTGCTTGGCGATCTTGGCAAACTCATTGGGAGCAATCGAGGTGTTGGGAATCTTGAGCGGCGTTGCATCCGTGCTGTCGCTCTGCTTTTCCTGCCCATGAACTCCGTGCGCAGCATACGAACCCACCAGAATTACGGCGGAAAGGGTGGCAAGTACTGCAAATGCGGATACAAGGCGGCGTGTCTTCAGCCGTTCCAAAAATGATTGCATACGTCGTTCGACCTCTATTCCTTTTCCCTGCGGAATACGGTTGTGGCCTCGGTTCGAAGTTGCCCGAGGCAGTTTTGCCGGACCGCGTTGTGGCGGGCAGTCCGTGCCACGCCATTCCTTAGTATAGCCAGCAGCGACCCCCGCGGAGTAGTGCCGCATCGATCAAGTTCCAGATCATCACCACATCTATAGACGTATCGAATCCTTCCGAAGATCGCAATGAGGGCAAAGATCGGAATTCACCGTGCTAACATCGGGCATGTTTTCTGCCCATCCTACCCATTTTCGCGCTCGCTCGACGTCCGCTTTCCTGGCCTGCGCCCTGGCCGTTTCTCCCTTGATCGTTGCTGCCCAGTCGCCCGATCCCGCAGCCAAGCCAGCGCAGCCGCAGTCCATGCGAGACCGCTTCCTGGCTCGCATCATGGGCAGCGGCTCAAGCGCATGGACTCCAGAGCAGTTAGCAACCATGGCAAAACTCCGCGACGCCGCCATCGCCGACCCCTACGCTCTTGATGAGTTACGGCACATCACCTACAACATAGGCCCGCGCCTCAGCGGCTCTCCGCAGGCCCAGGCGGCCGTCGAGTACGTAGCTGCTGAGATGAAAGCGTTGGGCGCGGAGGTGACGCTCGAAAAAGCCTCCGTTCCCCACTGGGTCCGCGGCATCGAGACCGGAGCCGTCGTCGAGTGGAAGGGCCAGACCCCCGGCACCACGCAGAAGATCGTGCTCACCGCCCTCGGCAGCAGTGTAGCTACCCCCGCCAGCGGCCTCACCGCCCCCATCGTCGTAGTGAACAACTTCGCCGAGCTTAAGACCATTGACCCGGCGAAGCTGAAAGGCAGCATTCTCCTCTTCAATCGCCATTTCGATAAGCAGCTCGCAGCCCAGCAGGGAGGCATCTACGCCTACGGTGATGCCGTCATCTACCGCGCAGCCGCTCCCGTCGTCGGAGCCACCGTCGGCGCCGCTGCAGTCCTCGTACGCTCCGTAGGCGGCGCAGACTACCGCATCCCCCACACCGGCCAGACCCAGTACGCCCCCGGCATCGAGAAGATCCCCGCCGCAGCCGTCACAGCGGAAGACGCCGACCTCCTCGCCGAACTCGCCAGCCAGGGCCCCGTCAGAATGCAACTGGTCCTGACCCCGCAGACCCTCCCCGACGCCCCCAGCTACAACGTCATCGCCGATTGGAAGGGAACTGAACACCCCGAGCAGATCGTCATCGTCTCCGGCCACCTCGACTCCTGGGACCTCGGCACCGGAGCCATCGATGATGGCGCCGGCGTAGTTGTCGCCATGCAGGCCATCCATCTCATGCAGAAACTCGGCATCCACACCAAACGCACCATCCGCATGGTCGCCTGGATGAGCGAAGAAGAAGGCTCGCAAGGCGCAGCCCAATACATGAAAGATCACGCCGGCGAAGTAGCCAATCACATCGGAGCGTTGGAATCCGACCTCGGCGCCGGCCACCCCGATGGCGTAGTTTGGGCCGGCAAGCCAGAACTAGGCGACTGGCTCCAGCCCATCTATCGTGTCCTCGACCCCATTGGCGCGCAAACCTTCCGCAGCTCGCCCGAAACTGGCGAAGACATCGACGGCCTCACCCAGAAAGGCGTCCCCAGCTTCGCCCCATCCCAGGACGGCCGCTACTACTTCAACTATCACCACACCCCAGCCGACACCTTCGACAAGGTCAATCCAAGAGAACTGGCCGAGAACGCCGCCGTGATGACAGTTGTCGCATACGCCTTGGCCGACTCAGCAGAGCCCGCTCCGCGGTAGCCGCAACCAACCATCCAGCTACGCTGAAGACTCATGTGCGTATGTGCTGAATAAAGTCACTTCGACTGCGCAATCTCCCACCCGGATTGCGCATCGTCGTGTCACAGATTGCGCAACGTGAGACGGTTATTGCGCAACCTCGAACGCATCGGCAGAGTCCGACAGGCACTGCCCAGGCGTCAGGCCCTTGCCGCTCCCGTAGACTCGCGCACCACCAGCTCCGGCTGCATCACAATCTCCGCTGTCAACTCAGTCTTCTCCGGATGCGCAATCCGCTCCAGAAGAATGCGTGCCCCGGTCTTGCCCATTTCATTGAGCGGTTGGCGCACGGTCGTCAGACTCGGCGTGCAGTAAGCCGCCGAAAGAATATCGTCGAAGCCGACAACGGACACATCGCCCGGCACACTCAAGCCAGCTTCCGCGATAGCCCGGATTGCTCCAATTGCCGCTATGTCATTGAAACAAAAGACCGCCGTAAAGTCGCGAGTCTTGCCGAGCAGCCGCTTCATCGGTTCGTAGCCAATCTCCGGCGACATAGGATGAGCCCCGGTCTGTTCGCTCCAGCTTCCGCCGCCATTCTCCGATTCAATCCGCGTCACCAACTCCGCATCCAGCGTAAGTCCAAGTGATTCAGCAGCTTGCTGAATCCCTTCCCAGCGAAAATCCGAGTCCGGAATAGCCTTAGGCCCGCGCATAAAAGCGATGCGCCGATGTCCCAGCTCGTGCAAATGCGTCAACGCCAGTTCAGCCGCCTTCAAATGGTCGACGACAATGTGCGTCACGTTCGGCTCGCTTCCGTGCGCCGAAATGGCAACAACGGGCACAGGCACCTCGATCTCCGCAGGCGTATTCAGCAGCAGAAAACCGTCGACCGCGCGCTCCACCAGCATGCGCGGGTATTCCGCCATCAGGTGCTTGTTCCAATCATGGCAAGCAGTGAAATAAAAGTACTTAGCCAGCGTTAGCTCTTCCACAACGCCGCTCATGACACGGGTAAAGTAGCCCTCGCTCAGGTCCGGCGCCAGCACCCCGACGCTGAGGCTGCGGCTCTGGCGCAGCGAACGAGCGAAATAGTTAGGCCGATAATTCAGCTTCTCAGCGGCGTCCAGCACCCGCTGGCGTGTCTCCGGCGGAATCGATTTTGCCGACGGAGAATTATTGAGGACCAGCGAGATGGTCGTCTGTGATAACTGGAGATGCTCGGCGAGCATCTTCAGATTGACATGCCCTGGTTTGAGGTCAGAGCCAGGACTGGACTCAGATGGCAGCTTTGCCTTGGGCATCCATGATTTGTAGCAGAATTGTGCAGTCCAGTAAAAGGCTTTTCCAGAGGGTAGGGAAAGCGTACCAGCCTGATTCGCAGACAGTTGCGCGATTTTCGCTAGCTATCGTTGCGAGTAACCGTTTCCCAGGCCTTGGCGTACTTCCAACTCGTATAAGCCGAGTGATACATGTGGAAGAGCAGACCCGGGCGGCCATCGAGGAAGCCGCCGCGGAAAATGTAGTTCTTCACGAAAGTAAGCACCGGATTGACGAACGTCATCGCCACGAATTCTACAATCCCACGGCAATTCCGCCCCTTGCGCAGCACCAGCGGAACGCTGGCCGAGCTATAGCGGTTCATGTGCTCGACGTAAAGTGCCACGGTTGGGTACTGGTAGTGGAGCAGGTCGCCCTTCAGCTTTCCTTTGGGGCCAGCCCACTTGGGGGTCGCGTGAGGCTCGGTATCTTCTGGCAGACGCGCTGTTCCCTGGCGAAAGAGTCGCAGCTTGTAGTCCGGATATTGGCCCCCGTGGCGCATCCAGCGCCCAAAAATCTGGTTGCTGCGCGGAACCCAGTAAGCATCGAACTTCGGCTGGCCCTGCAACAGCGTCCGAATCTCCGCCTGCAGCGCCGGCGTCATCTCCTCATCGGCGTCAAGCGAGAACACCCATTCGGAAGTGCACTTATCAAGCGCCGAGTTCATCTGCGGGCCATAGCCCTTCCACGGCTCGCGGAAGACCTTGACGCCAAAGCTCTCCGCAATCGCAATCGTGTCGTCGGTCGAGCCGGAATCCACCAGCACCAACTCGTCCGCCCAGGCAACACTGGGTAAAACGCGCCGAAGATTAGCTGCTTCATTGCAGGCGAGGATGGCGATGGAGAGCTTCATCAAGAGGCAAGTGAGAGTGTGAAGTGTGAGTGTGAAAAGCGATCTGCCGAATCCGGCGTCTGCGATCTATGAATAGCTCAGGTGGGCTTCGATGAGGCGCTTGATCAGCGGAGTGAGCGTTTCGCCAGTCTTGGCGAGCACGAAGCCGTCGGTCGTCAGGTCCAGCTTGAAGCTGGTATTCCGTGCCGAGATCCAGATTTGCTGTACGGGCGCGTTCGGTGTAATCACGAACTTACCGGCAGGCTTTTCAAAGACCACATAGAGAACGCCATTTTGCTCTTCCACTTCAAAGCCGCCACCCTCTTCGGTGGCGTATAGCTCTTCTTTCAGGTCTTCAATGGCAGCGTCAGCCGCCTTGCGGAATACGATTTCGTCGATCATTGGAAAAGTGTACCAACTTCTGCTCTAGGTGAGGATTTCAACCTTCCCGGCAGGCGTTTTGGAGAAGGCGTGGAGCGTCTGCCCGCTCGCGTCTACGTGGCGCAGCGTCAGCTTTTCCTTCGTCACGGAGAGATGACTGAAGCCATACACCTTCTGTGCAAAGGGTCCGCGTTCACTGGGCTTGATCTTGAGGTCGTAAAGGTCGGCACCGCCACCGCCTGACATGAAGAAGCTGGTCGGATGACCAGCAAATTCCAAGTGCTGCAGGTCGTGATCGTGTCCGGCCAGGTAGAGATGAACCCCGTGCTTACGGAAGAGCGGGTCCCAGTCTCTCGTGAGAACCGGGTGATCGCCGTGGGGACCATCGGAGTAGACCGGGTGGTGACCCATCACGACGAGAAATGGAGTCGTACGCGGACGGCTGAGCTGCGTATCGAGCCAGACGAGTTGCTGCGCCTGCTGGTCCGGGGTCAGGGTGAAGTCCCTTCCGGCCTTCTTGCTGCTGACTTCGTGCGGCATATTACTGTCGAGCGCGATAAAGGTGATGAGCGGATTGGCTTTCGGAAACTCGAAGGTATACCAGCGAGCCGGCATGGTGAATCGCGATCTGCCGGTGGCCGCGTACGCCAGTTCGGCCTCGACTTTGTTGCCCGGAAAGTTCTGGTAGTCATGGTTACCGAGGATGGCGTAGGCCGGGCCAGGGAAGGTGCTCGCCGAATACATCATTTCGAAGTTGGAGAGCCAGCGCGGGGAATCTGCTCCGCCTTCGAGGGCTCCGTACCAGTTGTCCCCCAGCAGCAGCAACGCTTCGGGACGCAGGCTGGTCTTAGTGGCGTAGCTTTTCATCGCCGCTGCCACTTTAGTCTGGGCTGTGGCATCTTCATAGCCCCAATCTCCAATCATCAACAGTTCCGTGGCGCCTTTTTCTGTAGGGATGTCTTTGGCCCGCCCGGGCAGGGAACCAAGTGTGGCGAGGGCGCTGAAAGCGAAGGTTTGCTGGAGAAAGCGGCGGCGTGTGCTGATTGTCGACATGATTCTGGGACCCTTTGAGAAATAGACGTGTCTTCATCAACTTAAGACGAGTGTGTCACAAAGAGATGAATGGCGCACCCGGAGCAGATGGTATAAAGGCTCCAACAGACGCGCATTCATTTTGCTTCTAGACGGGGTGAACATGGGCAAATTGCCTTTTTACTTTGGGGTATTGTGTTTGCTGACGCTGGGGATGATGAGTGTTTCGGCTGGAATGGCCGAAACGATCCGGCCAAAGGTGATGGTGATCGCGACCTATGAGACAGGGAAGGATCGCGGCGATGTTCCAGGCGAACTGCAGTATTGGGTGGAGCGTGAGCATCTCGACGAGTCGATCAAGGTACCCGGAATCGATCATCCCATCCTGACCAACGGCAAGGGCCTGTACGCCATGATCAGCGGAACGACTTCACGATGCGCCGTGCAGATGATGGCGCTGGCGATGGACCCGCGCTTCGATCTGCGGCACACCTACTTTCTGCTGAGCGGCATCGGCGGCGCGGATCCGGCAGCGGTTCCCGCAGCAGGCGCAGTGTGGATTCGCGAGGTTCTGGATGGCGATCCGGCGTTTGAAATCGACAGCAGGGAGATACCGGCCGCGTGGCCCTACGGAACCATCGCACTGGGAGCAGAAGAGCCGGCAAAGGTGCCAGCCAATGTCGAATCCGCCCCCGCCGCTGGTGTTTCGGAGGATGGCTCAGGCGGCGTTGGCCGCATCGTCTACAAACTGAATCCCGATCTGACCGATTGGGCTTACAAACTAACTCGCGAAGTTGCGATTCCGGATACACCCGAGCTAGCGGCGCAGCGGCCTAAGTTCAAAGAATATGCCGAGGCCCAGAAGAAACCATATGTGATGGTTGGCGATAGCCTCGGAACGGACCATTTCTGGCATGGCAAGGTAATGGCCCAGTGGGGCCGCGACTGGGTGCATCTTTACACGCGAGGCACGGCCAAGCTGACGATTTCCGACTGTGAAGATCAGGGTATCGTACTGGCGATGTCAGAACTGGATAAGCTTGGCAAGGTTAGCTTTCAAAGACTCATGATCCTGCGCACGGCGAGTAACTATGTGCTGCCCCCAGCCGGTGTTTCGCCGGAGAAAAGTCTGTTCGAGAACCTGGCTTCGTCACCGGGATATATTCCTGCGCTCGATGCCAATTACAAGGTGGGCAGCGTCGTGACTGCCGAGATATTAAAGAACTGGGGAAGCTACGAGGAGAGAATTCCCAGGTAGCACGAAGGAGGCATCATGAAAGCTCTTGATCGAATCTTAGGTAGTCTGTTGCTGCTCGGCGGCGTAGGGCATACGGCAGGAACGTTTGTCGGCTATTGGAACAAGCCTGAGTTATTCCTCTGGTCTCTTTGCGCTTCCGGGTTCATTTTTCTGCTGGGCTCAGTGAACCTGCTGCGGGCTGGACGGCGCGGTGACCGGGCCCTGGGCTGGTTGACGCTCATATTTAATCTAGGCTGGTTTGCGGCGACGATAGCTTTTGGGAAGCTCATGCACAATATGTACGATTTTCGCGTGTTGGGCTTTGGTGTGATCATGATCGGGCTTTGCGGGATGAGTATCGGTTCGATCCGTGCACCACGACATGGAAAGCAGTGAGGCCCAGACGGAGCGCATGAGCATGCGATCAAACTGGGCCTCAATTGCAGTATGTGTCCCGACTAGAACGGGATATCGTCGTCGGTGATCTGGGTTCCGGCGTAGTCGTCGCTGCTGTTGCGCTGGTCGAAGCTGGCCGTGTTGCTGTTACTGCGCTGGCTGTAGCCGCCTGGGGAGCTGCTGCCGCCTTCTTCGCCGCGGCCCGAGAGCAGACTGAGGTCAGCGACCACGATTTCAGTCCGATAGACCTTCTTGCCGCTGTCTTTGTCGTCCCAGCTACGGGTGGTGAGGCGGCCTTCGACGTAAAGCTTGCCGCCCTTTTTCACGTAGTCGCGAACGATTTCCGCAAGCTTGCCGTAGGCAGTAATGTTGTGCCACTCGGTGCGGTCCTGGAAATTGCCCTGCTGGTCCTTGTAGCGGTCGCTGGTAGCGATGGAGAAGTTGGCGACGGGCTGGCCGCTGGGGAGGGCTTTGATTTCGGGATCTTTGCCGACATTGCCGAGAAGAATAACTTTATTGACGCTCTTAGCCATGAGAATGCTCCGTTTGTATTGGTGGAAAGAATAGCAGACAGTGAGTGGTTACGTGTGCTGCCGGGTGATCAGGATTTTCGGTCCAGGTTCCGATTCCGGAACCATTTCGCCACGCCGAGCAAAGTCAGCATCAGGCCGAAGGGCAGGCACATGGCCGCGATGATCAGCGCCAGCCATCCCGGGTTGGAGTGTGCGCCCTCCACGCTGACGCCGCCGAAGACGATCATCAGCAGCCCAAACGAGATAACCCCTGCCGCGAGAATCAGTGAGCCGCCTTTGAGCAGCTGGGTGGTTCCGTCATCCGAATTGCGTTGTGGCTTGAGGTCGTTCCGTAATGGCATGTCCGGTTATCCCAGCGCCATGTGGAGCATCACGTACGTGATGACACCGGTAATCGAGACATAGAGCCAGATGGGGAAGGTCCAGCGGGCGACTTTGCGATGGATCGCGATGCGGCCGGTCAGAGACAGGAAAAAGGTGATCAGGACCAGCGGCAGGGCGATGATGGCCAAGATGATATGGCTGCTGAGGAGCAGGAGATACGGGGTCCGGAATGCGGCGTGAAGCGGATAACGGACGTCTCCGTGCAAAGCATGATGCGCGATATAGCTGAGCAGGAAGAGCGTTGAAAACCCGAAGGCCGTGAACATGGCGTTGCGGTGGGCGTTGATGCGGTGAGCGCGGATAAATGTATAGCCGATCAGGAGAGCCGTGGCGGCCAGACCGTTCAGCAAAGCGTTCAGCGCGGGCAGGAAGGTAAAACGGGTGCCTGCCGAGTCAGCCGCCGGATGCAGGTAGATCAGCCACAGCAGGAAGAGCGACGCGGCAACGCTGATGCCCAGAATGGCAACGATGGCGGATCGCGGGCTGGCGTTCGATGGTAGAACTCGATTTTGTGTCGTCATGGCGTCAGGACTCTTACGGTTTATTTCACAGTAGCGGCAAGCATAAGACCGGTCAGCAGCAGAGGCAGATAGATGACACTGACCTTGAGCAAATCCCGGGCGAACATGCGGCTCTGGGTTTCGCTGGTGGCCTTGAGGATGCGTCCAAAGCGAATGGTGTAGCCGAGATAGGCAAGGCCGAGAACGGAAGCGAGGATCGCGTAGGGAAGTCCCGCCATGTGCAGCCAATACGGGGCAAGCGATACCGGGATCATCAGAACCGCGTAAACCAGCGCTTCAATCACAGTAGACATGCCGTCTGGCTGGACCACGGGGAGCATCTTGATGCCGGCCCGGGCGTAGTCATGGCGGTAGAGCCAGGCGATGGCCATGAAGTGCGGAAACTGCCAGACGAAGAGGATCGCGAAGAGCGCAACCCCCGGCCATTCGATCTGCCCGCGTGCGGCAGTCCACCCGAGCAACGGGCCGGCTGCGCCGGGGAACGCCCCCAAAAACGTTGCAAGCGTGGTGACGCGCTTGAGCGGCGTGTAAATGGCGACATAGCTGAAGACCGTGAGCAGAGCCAGGCCGCTTGTGAGCAGGTTGGTGAAGTGCTGGAGGAAGTAGCCGCCCAGAACGACCGCGCCCAGGCCGAGAAAAATCCCCTGAAAGAGCGATATTCGTCCGGTCGCCATCGGGCGATTGGCGGTGCGGATCATCTTCGCATCCGACTTGCGTTCGAGCGCCTCGTTGAGAGCGCTGGCTCCGGCGGAGACGAGTGCGACCCCGACCAGCGTGCCAAGCAGACCGCTCTGGACGCTTGAAATCCCGGAGTCGAGCGAACCGAGGTAGAAGCCGGCCCATGTGGTTACGAGGACCATGGCCGTCACTTTGAATTTGAAGAGTTCGCGGAGGTCGCCGATGAGCGTAGCTGTCGCACCCGGAGCGGGATGCAGAGAGGCGGCATAATCCGTGTGCTCAGCCGCTGGCATGGCGATGCTGGTTTTGGCCGGGGCTGAGGGTACGATCGACATCGGGTTTAGCTGCTACCTCGCGAAGAGCGATGCGGCGGGGGCGCTTTCGCGCGAGGTGCCCCGGAACGATTCACCCTTGGTGCTCTTCTGATCATAGCAAGGGTTGAGTTGGGAAATTTCAGAGTGCGGTTTTCGGATTGATGCGAAGCACTTCGAGCACGGCGTCTACTGCGGTTTCCGGGGACAGAGAATCGACCGGAATAGAGTGATGCGCTTCTCGATAGAGCGGAAGCCGCCGCAAGTAACGGGATTCGAGCGCGGCACGGTCAGACAGCGCCTGGGCAAGGACAGGGCGGGTGGATTCCGTGCCCTGGCAGCGGCTCAGGGCGGTTTCGAGCGTTGCTTCAAGGTGAATCAGGCAGGTCCCGGGGCTATTGCGAAGAAGGTTTCGCGAGCGCTCATCCTCGATCGCTCCGCCTCCGAGAGCCAGAACAAGGTGATCTGCGGCAGCCAGACGGCGAATCGTTTGGTGTTCAAGCTCGCGAAACCAGGGTTCGCCGTGCTTGGAAAAAATCTCGGCGATGGTTGCCCCCGCAGTGGCTTGGATGGCATCATCGGCGTCGATGAAATTCCAACTGAGACGTTGGGAGAGGAGCTTTCCGACGGTACTCTTGCCGGCTCCCATGAATCCAGTAAGGGCAATTCTTTGCACTTTCTTTGTCCCCAATTGCGAAAGTGCGGAATCCGGAGGGGCCGGATTCCGCACTGATGCTTCGTTCACATACTCTGACATAGGGCTGTCAGGCATAGCCTTCTTCCGCTGCCTGGTCAGTCATTTGAGCGCTATTTTTGATAGCGGACTGGATTTTCTCCCAAAGATCCTCGCGTGGTTCCTCTTCGATGGGCATGAGCTGTTTGGCGGCCTCAGCTATGTACTCGAGGTCGCGGACAAGGGCACGGCACCGTTCGCAGGTCAGCATGTGAGGCTGGGTCTGCAAGTCTTCCCCCGCCCCGATGCGTGCCGGCATTTGGGCCTGAAACTCGGCGCATTCCTGGTCGATCGCCTGCTCTGCAGAACCGCCATATTGAACTGCCGCGAGTTCCGCTTCCAGGCGGGATTCGACCACCGGATCAGCCGGCTTAAGCGTATTGAATTCTGTCATTTGGCCATCTCCTCATCCGCAGGGGCTCTTAATGCCTCCCGCAACTTCATTCGGGCCTTGTGCAGTTGGGATTTCGAGTTGCCAATAGAACAATCGAGCAAGGTTGCGATTTCGTTGTGTTCGTACCCTTCGATATCGTGCAAAACAAAAATCAGCCGATATCCTGCGGGTAGGTCCTCCACGGCCTTCTCCAGTGTCATGCGATCGATAGACCCAGTGAGGCGCAAATCCGGAGCTCCAAAACTACGCATCGGACCGTACTCGGGTGAAGGATCGAGCGCTTCATCCAGAGAGATTAGATTCAATCCCTTCTTGCGTAGATGCATGAGGACCACATTGATTGTGAGCCGATGCAGCCACGTCGAGAACGCTGAATCCCCCCGGAAGGTAGCAATTTTTCGATGCAGCTGCAGGAACGACTCTTGTGTGAGGTCCTCTGCTTCGGCGACATTTCCCAACATGCGAAGGCAGAGGGAATAGACGCGCCGCTTGTGAAGTGAATACAGCTGGGCGAAGGCGGTATGATCCCCGGCCTGCGCGCGAGCAAGGATATCGGCGTCTGGCGCCAACGGTAGCGGTGGTGCAGCAGTCGCGGCGACGGCTTTGTCGGCGACTGCGGATTCGGTCAGGCCGGGCTCCATGGACTGCTCCCTTTGAGTACTTTGTGTTGCGCTTGCGACTGCCCTCAGACCCGCGTTCCTCCTAAGAAGAACCGGAGAAGAATGCATCCGAACGACAGCTTTCTCTGATTGTGACTTCACGCAAATCGGCTGATCTTCGAGCCCAAAACCGATTGCGTTGGTCAAACTTTAACAGCTGGGCCCTATACAGCGATTGTTGCCATGCGGAGAGGTGGTTCTGTCTAAATTCAACAAAAGCAACGACCTCCGGCTTGCATGGAGCAAAAACAATCCTGCCCGTTTTCCGCATCTACCAGCATCCGAGAGACACCGGCCGGGCAAACGCGGAATGATCCGCAGGAACTGCTCCTGCTTATTAGTATAAGGAGCAGAGGCGGTGTGCAACATCTGCCCGTTCGCACAGCCCTCCATGGAGCACCGCAAGGATCTCTCAACTGGTCCGGAACGATCAGCGCACATGCAGGTTTGGTTGTTATGATTGGCACGATTTGCCTGATTGTTGAGGCATTTTGCAGGTCTTTTCGAAAATCGCCAGCCGACCGGTTTTGCGATCGGGAATTTCAACGCAGCAAAGGGCGGGGAGTCATTCAAGATATGCCGACAGCGAAGAGCGAAGCCCTTGGGCGAATGTGTATCTTTCGCTCCTCTTTGCTGTTTTCCGCAATTGTGATGGGTGTCATTCTCGGACTTCTCCCCATGCGGCTGATGGCCGGCGTATCGGGTCAGGTCGAGGGTGCTGGAAATACGGATAATCCGTCCACTGCGCCGCAAACCAGCAGCGTCGGAGCTGCAGCCGCAGCGCAGTTCGGCCTGGCGAGTGATGAGCGGATGAGAGCCTGGGAGGGTAAGAGGGTCATCCATATTGATTATGCCGGAGTTTTGGCAACCCGGCTCGACCCGTTACCCGCGCAACTCGCGCAGCAGCCCAACACCCCTCTACGCGCCGATCATGTGCGCGAAAGCCTGCGGCGACTCTTCGCTACCGGTCTCTATGACTCCATTGCCGTGGATGGCCGGTTGGAGAGCGACGGTGTCGTGCTGATTTTTCAGGGCAAGCCGCGCGCCTTTATCGGCACCGTAACGGTGATCGGTGCCACCGGGTCAAACGCGAACGCGCTTTTGGTGCGAACCAGCCGGCTGACTCCCGGCACACGATTCACAGCGGCCAGCCTGACGCAGGCGGAGGCCGCGATGCGCAAGTCGTTGGCCGAGAACGGGTTCCATGAGCCGAGCTTCTCCCATACGCTCACGGAGCATCCGGAGGACCAACTCGTGGACATAGCCTACAAGGTTTCCTCAGGGCCACAGGCGCGGGGGGGAAATGTTGAGGTGGCGGGCGAAAGCGGCTTCTCTGAGAAAGATTTCCGGCATTACTCCAAGCTGAAGGCCGGGCGCAAGGTAAACCAGAATACGACCGGCGACGCACTGGATGGGATCGTAAAGCGATACCGCAAGCAAGAGCGTCTGGAGGCGGACGTCAAGCTGGAGGCGCAGGCGTATGTCCCGCCGCAGAAGACGGTCGACTATCAGTTTTCGGCCAGTCGCGGGCCCATCGTGCATGTGCTCGTCGACGGCGTAAACCTGAGCCAGAGCCGGGTGAAAAAGCTGGTTCCCGTTTACGAAGAAGGAACGGTGGATGAAGATCTGCTGAACGAAGGAAACCGGCACCTGCAGAATTACTATCAGCGCCTCGGCTACTTCGACGCAAAAGTGCAGCACGAGCAGAAACCGCCAACGAAAGACCTGGTCGAGATCATTTTTCATGTGCAGCGAGGAGCGCGCCATCGTGTAGGCAAGGTGTCGATCGAGGGGGCAAAGTATTTCGATCTTCCGACGCTCGAAGAGCGGTTAAGCGTCCAGTCTCGCAATGCCTTTGACCGGCAGGGAATCTACAACCAGTCGCTGGTGTCGGCCGACGTGGGATCCCTTCAGGCGATCTACCAGAACAACGGTTTCTCGCAGATCAAGATCACGCCCGAGATCCAGGACGGCGACAACGGCGGGCAGACACCGGTTGCGGGGAAGTTCGTCGTGCTCAACGTGATTTACCACGTGGACGAAGGGTTCCAGCAGCGGGTGCATTCGGTGCAGTTGGACGGTGCGGAGAAGTTGCCGACCGAGCCTCTCGCGGCGATGCTGAATACGGCAGCGGGCCAGCCGCTATCGCCGGAGAGTCTTGGCGGCGATCGGGATACGCTGCTGACCTACTACCTCAGCAAAGGCTTCGACCAGGCCCGCGTGGAACTGACGCAGTCACAGGAGCCAAATGACCCTTCGCAGGTGAATATCACCTTCCATATACGCGAGGGCGAGCAGGTATTCGTGCGCCGCATCCTGATCAGCGGCCTGCACTACACGCGGCAGAATACGGTAGCGCGGGGCATCACCATCAAGGAGGGCGATCCGCTGAACCAGACCGCGCTCCTTGATACGCAGCGCAACCTCTACAACCTCGCGATCTTCAACGAGGTAAATCCAGTGATCCAGAACCCAACCGGAGAAGAGCCGCGCAAAACAGTGCTGCTGCAAACCACCGAAGCGCGCCGTTGGGACCTCAGTTACGGCCTCGGCTTCGAGGTACAGACCGGCACAGTCAACGGCTCGACGGTGAACAATCCAAACGGCACGACCGGCGCAAGTCCTCGCGTTCTTTTCGACGTCAGCCGGATCAATCTCTTCGGGCGTGAGCAGTCTGCTTCTCTAAGGGGCACCTACGGCCTGCTTGAGCAGCGGATCAACCTGATCTATCAGTACCCGCACATTCATGGCAGTAAGAACTTCGGTATCAGTGTCTCGGGCGGATATAACAACAGCCAGGACGTGACTACCTACGCCGCTTCAAAACTCGAAGCAAGTGTTCGTCTTACCGAGCACTTCAACGGCGAAAACCAGCTCTTGAGTAAGGCGAACACCTTCATCTATCAATTCATCTTCCGTCGTGTAAAGGTCGACGCAAGCAGTATCCAGGTGCCCGTCGATGAGATTCCTCTGCTGTCGCAGGCGGTCCGCGTGGGCGGCCCGAGCTTTACGTGGCTGCGAGACACACGCGATACGCCGCTGGATGCGCATCGTGGAACCTATACAAGTTTTCAGGAATTCGTTTCCGCAGGCACCTTCGGCTCGGAGGCGGATTTCAACCAGCTCGACGTCACCAATTCAAGCTATTACAGGATCGACAAGGGCCGCATCGTCGTAGCGCGGAATACCCGCTACGGCCAGGAGCGGGCCTTCGGGTCGGATTCGCAGGAACTGATCCCGCTGCCGGAGCGCCTCTATGGTGGCGGCGGAACATCCCATCGCGGCTTCGGAATCAACTCGGCTGGCCCGCGCGATCCGCAAACGGGCTTTCCCATCGGAGGTGCCGGGGCATTCATCAATACTTCAGAGCTCCGGTTGCCCCCGCCGACCCTGCCATACGTGGGCAAGAGCATCAGTTTTGTGCCTTTTCATGACATGGGCAACATCTTCACGAATGCCTCGGATATCTGGCCAAGCTTCCTGCGGTTCCGGCAACAGAACCGCGAGGGTTGCCGCAATCTGACGCCGGGCAATCCCACCGGCCCGCAGACCTCGACCGGCCAGCAGGGAACTTGTACCTTCAACTACTTCTCGCATGCGGTGGGACTTGGCTTGCGGTACGGAACGCCGGTAGGGCCGATTCGCGTGGACTTCAGTTACAACCTGAATCCACCGATCTACCCGGTCACCTATGATGCAGTCAACAAGGTCAACCTCGTGAAGCCCTATGTGGGCGAGGGCGCACACTTCAACTTCTTCTTCAGTCTGGGGCAGAGCTTCTGATGCGACCGTGGTCCCACATTCCGAAGATTGCCGCGGTTCTCCAGTGCTGGGCGATGGCGGCTGTATGTCTTTTGCCCGCAGCTGCCCAGGAGGCTGGAACGACAGAGCAATTGGACCGGGTGGTCGCCGTGGTGAATAACCAGGTGATCCTGGCCAGCGATCTGGAACTGGAGATTCACCTTTTCCGGCTTCTGCCCATCAACGACCAGCGAGACTCTTCGCCTCCGAAAGCGTTGGAGCGGCTCACGACGCGGGCACTGATCGAACAGCAGATTTTGCTGGAGGATCCAAATGGTCTGGAAGTGACTCCGGAGGCATTGGAGACGAGCCTTACCGAACTCAAGCAGAATCTACCCGGATGCAAGCGGCGGGACTGCTCCTCAGCTGTTGGCTGGGCAGCCTATCTTGCGACACTGGGTCTGACCCCCGACCGCGTGGCCACTTACTGGGCGAACCGCATTGCTGTCCTCAGATTTATTGAGCAGCGCTTCCGCAGCGGTATCCACATAGCTCCCGAGGAGATTCAGAAGTACTACACGGAAACGCTGTTGCCGCAATATACCCACCCGGATGACGCTCCGCCACTGGCGCGAATTTCGCCGCGCATCCAGGAAATCCTGCTCCAACAGCAGGTTACCGCTCTCTTTAACGACTGGCTGAAAAGCCTCAAGGACCAGGGCCAGGTGGAGATTTTGGATTCTTCGCTTGCCCTTCCCGCCGACACTGTCGATAAGCCCAACACCTCGACACCAGCCACTCCAACCGGCAACGAGACTGCCAAGCCTGCGGTGAAGCCTTCCGGGAAGGGAGGTGCATTGTGACCACGCCCGACGATCTGCCAGACCAGGAATCGAACCCTGCACCAGTTTCGGAAACAATCTCCGATCCTGTCGCCACTCCCCGCAAGTCCCGGTGGATGCAGCGCACGGTCTGGACCTTCGGAATATCCGCTCTCTTGCTGGTTGCGCTGGTGGTTGGGTTTTACTACGTCGCCAGCTCGGCTGCATTTGAGAACGAAGTGCGCACCCGCGTGATCACCGCCCTCGAAAACGCGACCGGCGGCAAGGTGGAGATAGGCGCATTTCGCTGGGATCTGCTGCATCTGCGCGTGGAGGCCGACGGGATCACGATTCATGGGCTGGAAGCCGCAAACGAGGCTCCCTACGCCCATGTCGACAAGCTGCGGCTGCAAATTTCGATTCTGAATCTCTTCACCATCGGTCAGCCGACGCACGTGATTCTCCGCGAGGCCGAAATCGTACGGCCTCAATTTCATCTCATCGTGTACTCCGACGGAACAACCAATCAGCCTCATCCGAAGAAGGTGACCAAATCCAGCAAGCCGGTCATCGACACGCTCTTCGATGTGCAGATTGGCCAGCTCTATGTCGAGAACGGAACCGCGCATATCGCCAACTATGTGGTCCCGCTCGATCTGCAGGCAAAGGATACCGATCTCAAGCTCAACTGGGTTCCGGGACCAGCAGGAAATCCAACAGGAAACCCAATTGGAAATAAGGACGACAGCTACCGGATCCTGATCGGCCTCGGCGAGCTGAGCTTTTCCCAGGGCACATTCAATCCGGTTAAGAGCCGTCTGGACGCATCGGTGGAACTCCTGCGCGATGGCGCAAGGCTGGATTCGCTGAGACTCGCAGCCATGGATCACACGTTGCAAGTGCACGGTAAAGTTGACAGCTTCGCGCATCCGGTCTGGTGGGGACAGGCCAGTGGGCAGGTAGATTTGCGAATTCTGGGGCCGCTAGCCGGCTTTGTGAACACGCGTAGCGGCGTGGTCAACTTGAACGCAACGGCCAGCGGCAAGGGAGCTGATTTTCTGACCGCCGGCGACTTCTCCTCCGACGGCGTGCACTATCAGGACACGGTGGTCGATGCGCAGACGCGGGCCTTCTCGGCGAAATTCCGCGCGGATACAAAGAAGTTACTGGTCTCAGGTATCCATGTACACATGGCACAGGGCGGGGATATCGATGGCGAGTTTCAGTATGACAACTGGTTAGACAGCACGCCCAAGCCTGCGGTCCAGCGTCAATTACGCAGCGAGCACAAGACATGGCCTGTGCCTACCGGGGTTGTTCGTACCAAGTTGTCGGGCATCTCGCTGGATACAGTCTTGACGGTGCTCGCCGCGCCCGAATACCGGCATCTCGGCTTCGATACGCTGGTTTCCGGCCCCGCAACAGCGGAATGGACCGGGCTCGCCGACGATCTGGCCATTGGCGGCCAACTCGGCTTCTCGCCTTCAAAGGTGACGCCTGCCGGAGAAATTCCACTGACCGGCTCGGCGGACGCTACGTATCATGTCGATTCCGGTTCGGTAAAGGTACGCACTCTCGACGTCCGGCTGCCGCACAGTTCAATCGAGGGCAAAGGATCGCTGGGTGTCCACCCGGTCGACCGCGCCTCGGAGATGGATCTCGATTTCAAGTCCAACGATCTTTCCGAGTTCGACGGAGTACTGCGCACCCTCGATCTGAAGCAAGGCAGCCGGAAGGGCGCAGCCGCTCTACCGGTGATGCTGAAGGGCGAGGCTGAGTTCCACGGGCAGCTGAACAGCTCCTGGCTCACCCCGCGCGTCGAGGGACAACTGAGCGCGACGAATATCGGTATCGAGGTGCCGGCGACAACGCCGGGCACTTCCGCTCCGTCCGCAACGCCCGCAGCGGACACACCCTTGCAATTCGTGCACTTTGACTCCATCGATCTCGACGCTCTTTATAGCCCAGCGTTGATCGTCGTGCATCATGGCGTTTTGAAGCGCGGGTCGGCAACGGTGACCATGGAAGGGCATTTGGACGCCGACGACCCGACCTACAATCTAAGCAAGACCGAGCCGGAGTTCGATGCAAGTTCCGCGACAAGCCTGCGCGCCACGGTGCAGCAATACCCTCTGGAAGAGTTGCTGCCTCTCGCTGGAATATCGGTACCGGTCAAGGGCATGCTCAACGCCCAGGTGGATATTCGCGGCCAACTGAAATCGCTCTCAGGCTCTGGCAGTGTGGACGTGGCTAAAGCCGTGGTCTACGGCGAGACAGTAGAGCACTTCCATGCAACGGGTGCCGTCAACGGCCAGACGCTTACGATTTCGAGTCTGTCCGCCCAGCAGCCCGCGGAGGGCAAAGGCGCGGCGAATGGTCAACTGATGGCAACAGGAAGCTATGACCTCGAAAAGAAGAGTTTCCGCATCGATGCGCGTGGATCGGCCATCGACCTCGGAAGCATTCAGCAGGTAAAGCAGGCTGGCCTTGGCGTGACCGGCAAGCTTGGTTTTACCGCAATCGGGAACGGCACCCTCAAGGATCCGCATGTGCAGGCCAAGGCGACCTTCAGTGGGATGATGCTCGGCGGCGAGCCGGTATCGGATCTGGTGGTATCAGCAACCACCGCGCAGCAGGCAGTGACCTACGATCTGAGTTCCAAGCAGCCGGCAGGCGAATTCTCGGCGCACGGCGTAACCAGATTCGACACCGACTACACAACGCAGGCCAGCCTGCAATTCGCCAAGTTCGACGTCGGCGCAATGCTCAAGCTGCTGAAAGTTACAGGCATCAACGGGCAGTCGGATCTTGAGGGCACGGCTAAGGTCTCCGGTCCTCTGGCGCATCCGGAAAAGCTCTCTGGAGACGCGACCCTGAAAGAGCTGGCCGTCAGCGTGGAAAGCGTCCATCTGCAGAGCAAGGGCGCAGTCCACGCCAGCCTGACAAACGGCATTGTGCGGCTTGACCCTCTGGAAATTACCGGCGAAGACACTGACCTGAAGTTGAACGGTACTCTGGCGGTGACGGGCAAGCAGCAGCTCGATCTGCAGGCCAGCGGCTCCGTCAATCTGCGCCTGGCCGAGTCGCTGGACCCCGACCTGATCGCCTCCGGCGTAACCAGCTTCCAGATGGAAGCCCATGGTCCGATGTCGGCGCCCATTCTGCAAGGGAAGGTCGAGTTCCAGAACGCAGCCGTTGCCTTGCAGGACTTCCCCAACGGCCTGAGCCAGATCAAGGGGACTCTTGAGTTCATCCAGAACCGGCTGGAAGTGCGCTCGCTCACAGCCATGAGCGGCGGTGGCCAGTTGAGCGTAGCCGGCTATCTCGGCTTCCAGAAGGGTCTGTACGCCGACCTGACAGCAACAGGCAAAGCGATCCGAATCCGCTATCCACAGGGCATCAGTTCGCTGGCGGACGCTTCGCTGCGTCTACAGGGACCGCAGAATAATCTGCGTCTGAGCGGCAATGTACTGGTGACGCGCTTCGCCATCAACGCCGACCTGGACCTGTCGGCGTTCGCCGGATCAACCGGCGGCGTTCAGTCGATCGTTTCGCCGGATGCACCTTCGAATCATCTCTCGCTTGATATTCACCTGACATCCGCGCCGCAGTTGAACTTCCAGAACGCGCTGGCCAAGCTGGCCGGAGATGTGGACCTGCATGTTCGCGGCACGTTGGCCTCGCCTTCGGTTCTCGGCAAGATCTCGCTCACCGAGGGCAGCGCAACCTTCGGCGGCACCAAGTACGAGTTGCAACGCGGCGACATCGTCTTCAGCAACCCGGTGCGCATTCAGCCCAACATCGATCTTGACGCGACGGCGCGCGTGGAGGACTACGATATTACTCTGGGCCTGCACGGCACCACCGACAAGTACAACCTGACCTATCGCTCCGAACCGCCACTGCCTGAGGCAGACGTAATCGCGCTGCTGGCCCTCGGGCGTACGCAGGACGAGCAGCGGGCCTACTCCCAGCAACAGCAGCAGGCCGGCGACAACCCGATGACGGACGCGCTGCTTGGCGGCGCGCTCAACGCGACAGTTTCGAACCGTGTGCAGCGCCTCTTCGGCACGGGAGCGATCAAAGTTGACCCCAACTTCATCGGCTCGCTGGGTAACTCAACTGCTCGCGTCACCGTCGTCGAACAGATCGGCAAGAATCTTACCTTCACCTATGCCAGCAATGTAAATACCACCACCCAGCAGCTTATCCAGGCCGAGATCGCCATTAACCGCCATGTTTCTCTGCTCGTTACACAGGACGAGTCGGGTATCTTCTCAGTCGTCGTCAAGGCTCGCAGGCGTTACAAATAGTTGAATTCAGTTCATTTTTATACAGCTTTCAGCAGCCTGTTCTAAATTGCGTAACTTTTGCTATACCCCTGTGTCTATAGTTGCAGAACGGTTGATGTAGCAGGCCTGGAACCAATCCGGAATCGATCCGGAGTTCATGAAGAGGTCAGCCATCGCCGATCCCACATCCCAGGAGGATGTACGTATGATTCCCACTCGTATTACTGGCAGTCTAGCCTTGGCCGGTTTTGTCGTTGGGGCCCTCCTCAGCCTTCCCCAGGTGTCTTATGCCACCCTCCGCTCGGGCGGCACGATTGCAATCATGGAAGATGAGAGTTCGGCCGCGGCAGCCATCACAGCTAAGCTCAACAACAAGAACTTCAAAGACGTGAAGGTAGCGGTCAGCAACGGCGTGGCCACCCTGTCCGGCACAGTCGACCTGTACGAGTACAAGGCGCAGGCAGACCAGAAGGCCCACAAGGTCAAGGGCATCACGGCAGTTCGCAACGAAATCCAGGTTGCCGGTCCGCAGGTTTCGGACCAGGAGTTGAAGGATAAGTTGCTCGAAAAGCTGCAGTATGACCGCGTAGGCTACGGCAATGCCTTCAACGCTATCTCTCTGGGTGTCCAGAATGGCGTCGTAACTCTAGGCGGACATGCCCGGACGGAAGTAGATCGTGATTCCGCGATCGCCCTGGTCAGCACGTATCCTGGCGTCAAGGACGTGGTCGAGGAAGTTCAGGTGGACCCCGTCTCCATCATGGACGACCGGATTCGGCTCCAGGTAGCACGCGCTGTCTACGGCTATCCGTCGCTGCAGAAGTACGCGATTGACCCGGCGAAGAGCATCCGCATCTCGGTGCAGAACGGTAATGTCGAACTGTACGGCGTGGTGGACAACAAGTCGGATAGCGACGTAGCTTACCTGCGCGCCAACGGCGTCCCGGGAGTCTTCAGCGTGAAGAACTACCTGCAGGTCGCCAACCAGCCGACCGAGAAGCCCAAGAGCAATTAAGGCTTGGTTGCTTCAACCAGACCCTCCCCTAGCAACCCCGGCCCGAATCTCCTGATTCGGGCCTGTTTGTGTCTGGTCGGCGAATTGTCGTCCATTTTGAGCGATTCACACATTTGTAATATACGCAGCGCGCTCAGTTGCTTACACTTATCGAGCCATGTCCCTTGATGCTCCTCTCTCCATCGAACGCAAAGACGGCACTGTTGCCGGAACTCGCATCCTGACCCTCAACGGCCCCATAACCATGCGCAATCTCTTTCATTTTCAGGATGAGTTGCGCGCCGGCGAGCCTCCGCAGAAGGTCATCCTCGACCTGAGCGGCGTGCCTTACATGGACTCAACCGGCATGGGCGCGGTGATCAACTACTTCGTCTATTGCCAACGGCATAATATCCGCATGGTCGCCGCCGGCGTCAGCCCGCGCGTCATGGAGCTCTTCAAGATGACCAAGGTCGATTCCGTCATCCCTCTCTCGTCTTCGGTCGAAGAAGCAGACAAGGCCTGAGCAAGAGCGCCCCATCCGCTGCCGCGAATGGGGTGCTCCATTCCTGCCGGTATTCAGGTAGCTTAGAACTTGCCCAGCTTCACACGAACCACTTCCGGCTTCTGGTGAAAGCTGAGCCCACGATCGGTTTCGTCCCCATTCCACAGCCGCACCGGCTTCCACACTCCGTTCTCGTAGGATCCCTCTTCTGCGGACAGAATCTCGCTGCGCATCCACGGCAGCTTACCCGGCAGATGGAAGCTGATGCTCGCATCCACGCCCGTCACGACAAATTCATCCGGCCCGATCTGTGCGACGATAGCCGCGCCATGTGCGTCTTTCGTACCTGGGGGACGGCGTCCGTCATTCTGCGGGTACCCGAAGGACACGGTCGCTTGCCACGGCCCAAAGTCCAGTTCCTGCTGGGCTGCCCCCGGCTCCTCCACGGCAGTCTTGAGCTTGCCATCGAAGTTCCACTGCGCAATCTCTCGGCTCATGGGGCCGACCAACGCAAAATTGTTCGAGTGAGCCTTCCAGGGATCGTCGCCAGTAATGTTCCATCCCGTCTCATCCACGCCAAAGGGCGAAAAGCCAATGGCCCCGTCACCCAGCGCATAAAAGAAGTACTTGCCAAAGCTGTCGCCACGGCCAGTTTCAGGAATCCAGAGCGGATTGTCGGGACGATGGTAAGTGTGAATCAGCTCGCGATAAAAGCCTGAATCATCGCTGTAAATGTCGGGTCCGATCAGATCGATCGACGGCACAAGAGTCCGCCATAGCCCAACAAACTTCTGCACCGCGCCGCCGCTCGGATACTGAATTCCCGGGATCGCCACCTGCCGCTGAGGAAGCTCGGCGGCAGGGTAGCTGACCCACACGTTGATGTAGAAGGGAATTGTGAGCTCCGTCTTTCCGGCAGCTGCGATTTCATTGATGTACTTGGCCTGGTGATAAGCCTGAAATGTCTCGTCGGCTTCGCTCCCGAATACCTGGCTCCAGTTGCCGGCCTGCTTATGCGTTGCGGCAAGAAGGTCCGCAGGAACAGGGCCGTCGAACTCGCGGTTGGAGTCGGCGGAGAAGTCGCGCACGCTTCCCACGCCGCCCGACTCGTTCTCCACCTGAATCATGATCACGGTGTGCTTGTCTCCGTCGATCTGCTTCAGATGCCTGGTAAGCGCGACAAAGGCGGCCTTATCCGCAGCCAGCGTATTGCGCGAGCCGGGACCGCTGGCCGAAAAGACGTCGATGGGTTCGCCATCCGGGCGGATCATGCGTGGGAAACGCTTCGTATCTGCTTTCACCCATTGCGGTGCATAGTGATTGTTACCGTTTTTCCAGGTGCCAAACCAGAGCAGGATGACGCGCAAATCATGAGCGCGGGCGCCTTCTACGATCTGATCCACATTGCTGAAATCAAAATGGCCAGGTTGCGCTTCGATCTGCTCCCAATACACGGGGGCCTCGACGGTGTTCGCATGCAGCGCTGCCATCGACTTCCATACCTGCGGCAATTCACTGGGCCAGCCGCTTGAATTATGGATCTGGCCGCCAAGGATCAGGAATGGCTTGCCATCCACCAGAAGCGCAAAGTGACCATCCTTCTGAGGGGAAGACACAATACGCGGCGCTTCGGCGGCACGGGCAGACACCAGCGAAGCACACGAAAGCAACAAGGCAGTGACAAATCGGCAAAAAGCAGAACGCAACATGAAAAGTCCCCCGCAAGCAATGTAACCGTATACATCGCTTTGCGCAATACGCGATTTTTCGCCAATCCTTAACGTTCGCCGCTGGAGGAAAAAATCTGTTTCAATCGCGCCATCGTGGATTGTTCCATTCTGCTCAGGTTAAGGCGCCGTTAGGGAATCTGACAGCTACCTTTAGGCATCTCAGCTTAAGGAACAACTGACTATTTCAATTTCAATGTCCTAAAGGATTGAACCCATGCCTCCACCGAAAAAAGCTGCAAAAAAGGCAGCCAAAAAATCCGCGAAACACTCTGATCACAAGCACCACGCAGGTCATCACGAAGCCAATGATTTACGTCGCGCCTACGAGCATCTGGGCCGGGTCGAAGTGCTGGAGCGCACACTGCCGGACGCATTCGGTGAAGCGGTGCGCATGCTCGTCCGCCTGGCGCAGGAAGAAATCAACGCCGGTTACGGCAAGGATGCAGCCGACCTGCTGCGTGGCGCAGAGCACCTCAGTTTTGCTGCGCTCGCTGGCGAAGACGCCAAGAGCCAACAGCTTGCCAAACCGCTCCCCGACGCCATCGCGGACAAGTACGAAGAATTGAATCGTCGCGCCGATGAGCATTGGAACTATGAAGACACCCGTCCCGAAGCGCTGACAGTGATCTATCAAAGCGCGCGCAAAGGCGCGGTCAAGGCCTACAAGAGTGGCCATTTCTACAAATCCCTGGAGTTCGCCAGGGCCGCTGAAGCTCTGGCGCATGTAAAGAACCACGGACCTCTTAAATTGACAGGCGGAAGTGAGAAACCTCAGTTGAAGCTTGCGGTTTAGCTGCAATTACTGGTCGACCTGTTGACTTGATCTCATAGAGGCTTAGGAATGCCCGTTGTCCTGGAGCAAAATACGGACAAGAAGAGAAGCCTCCGCGCCTTGGAGGCTTCCAATTTTTTTCTGGCGGATGTACAAACCGGCCTCGGTCCCTTTCTTGCTGCGTATCTTGCAGGAGCGGGATGGAAGCCCGGCCGTGTAGGTGTGGTGCTTACTCTCGGCGGGGTCATCACGGTTCTGCTGCAAACCCCAGCAGGAGCTTTGGTAGACCGCGTCCGCGCGAAGCGCGCCGTGCTGATCACCGGCACCGTTGTACTGGCGATCGGCGCGATATTACTCGCCATTACCTCGGCACCATGGGCTGTCTATTCTTCGCAGATCCTGATTGGTGGAGCAGGCCCATTTCTCGCGCCAACCCTCGCGGCGATTACGATGGGCCTCGTCGGCATCAAGCTCTTTGACCGGCAGTTCGGACGCAACCAATCGTTCAACTCCGCAGGCAATGTCGCTTGCGCACTGCTCATTGCTGCCATAAGTCACTTCTACGGCAACCGGGCAATCTTCATCATCGCAGCGGTATTGACGATACCAACCGTAGTCTCTGTCCTCGCAATCCGCAGCGACCATATTGACTACGAACTCTCGCGTGGCGGAAGGGAAGTGTCCGATCACGCATCGGAGCCGAAAGCGGAATCCATGCTGAAGGCACTGCTGGGCGACCGCGTGTTGCTGACCTTTTTAGTCTGTGCCTTCTTCTTTCATTTCGCCAACGCAGCGATGCTGCCGCAACTAGGCGAGATGCTCTCGCAAGGAAGAGACGCCACTGCCGCGCCGTTCATGTCGGCATGCATCATCGTCACGCAGGTCGTCATCATGTGCTCCGCGGCGTGGATAGGCAGCATGGCTAACAGGCGCGGTCGTAAACCCCTGCTCCTGCTTGGATTTGCTGTGTTACCCGTACGCGCCGTGCTTTATACGCTCACGCACAAAACAGGAAGTCTCGTCGCAATCCAACTTCTCGACGGAGTTGCGAACGCAATCTTTGGCGTAGTCTCCGTGCTGGTAATTGCCGACCTAACCCGCGGTAGCGGCAGATTCAATCTTGTGCAGGGCGCGCTGGCAACAGCGGTGGGCATGGGTGCTGCCTTAAGCACGACGTTCGGGGGCAAGTTGATTCAGTACTACGGCTATTCCGCATCATTCCTGGGTCTTGGGGCGGTCGCCGCCATAGCGTTGCTGGTTCTGTGGCTGGGAGTTCCAGAAACTCTGGCAGACAAACCACCACGAGAGGTTTCGCCTCAGCCTAAACCTGACCTGGAGAAAGCAGTATGACAGTCACAAGTTCCCTGCAATCCTTTATGCCGAATCCAGTGGATTGCGCCGGCGTCATCTCATGGATCCACGTCGGCGATCTCCATATGACCGCAGCGGGAGAGCAAAACGACATCGATTTGAAGGCCATCGTCAAGCAAATCAATGCTCTCTATGCGGACAGCATATGCTTCGTCTACCTGCCCGGCGATATTGCAGAGCATGGAGATCGCGAAGCGTACGCAGTTGCGAGACATGCCTTGGATAAGCTGCATGTGCCATGGTGCGCAATCGTAGGGGACCATGACGTTCACGAGAAAAGCCATGCGAACTTTCTGGAGGCCATGTCAGAGAAGACACATTATGCATTTACCGTCGACAAGGTACGATTTCTTGCGCTGAATGCATTCGACATTGCCCATCCCGCATCCTTCGCCATCGAAGAAGAGCAGCTAAGCTGGCTTGAGAGGGAACTCCAGCAAGCCTCTGCGTTGGATCAGCAGAAGATCATCTTGCTGCATTGCTATCCGAGTGATCTGAAATCCGGCGGTGAACGGTTACAGGCAATGTTGCGCAAGTATCGCGTGATGCTCGTCGAGATGGGCCACACGCACTATAACGAAATCGCCAACGATGGCGATATGTTATACGCAGCGACACGTTCGACAGGGCAGATCGAAGAGGGCCCCGTCGGTTTTTCCGTCACATGTGTTGATCGTGACGTGGTGAGTTGGAAATTCTTTGAACCAGAGCACGTGCCCGCGGTGATGATTACCTCGCCTGCAGACCATCGCTTAAGAATTGGCACCGCTGGAACCGCCGTGAAGAATTCACTCCGCGTGCGGGCCAAGGTCTGGAGCAGCGCAGAAATCCACAGCGTTTATGCACTCGTGGGCGATAGAAACGCTGAGATGAAACAGATCGCAGGGAGCCGTGTCTGGGAAGCTGATCTCTCTGTGCAAGACCTTGAGAGTGGTTTACATGATTTGACCGTATCTGCCGTGGATACAAATGGCGGCGGTGCGGAAGACGTGATCCGCATTGCGATTGGCGAGACGGATAAGCCTTTGAGAACCTTTCAAGAGCGCGATCAGGATAACGATATTGGCGCCTGGCCTGAGCACGGACTACTCGGCACCCAATTGGGACCGAACAAGAATGGGAGAAAATGGTAAATGCTGTCTCCTGAACTTGTTCATATCGTTCTCCCGCTGATCATCGCTCTCAGTATCGTCCTAATGTTGATTCGTCCACGAGGCATTGCTGAGGTCTATTGGATCGGCGGCGGTGCGCTGCTGCTGATCGTCCTTGGCCTGGTGCCGTTGCACCTGGCTGGAAAAGCAGTTGCTGATGGCACAGATGTCTATCTCTTTCTCATTGGCATGATGCTCCTGTCAGAACTGGCGCGTGAGCATGGAGTCTTTGACTGGGTCTCGTCCCTCGCAGTACAGCTGGCGCGAGGATCAAGCATGCGCTTGTTCACGCTCGTATACGCGGTAGGCACGTTGGTCACAATTTTTATGTCCAACGATGCAACCGCAGTCGTGCTGACACCCGCAATTCTGCATGCGGCTGGCAAAGCAAGAGTGAAGCCGCTGCCATACCTCTTCGTCTGCGCATTGATCGCCAACGCAGCCTCCTTCGTGCTGCCGATTTCGAATCCTGCAAACCTCGTCGTCTTTCACGATCGAATGCCTCCATTGGGCCGATGGATGATGTCGTTCGGAGTTCCATCTGCGCTGTCAATTCTGTCTACCTACTTCGTTCTGCGGTGGCTGTTTCGCAAGGATTTGGGTACCCCTCTGCAAAGCGAAGAGCCCACCCATGTCAGCCTTTCCACGCAAGGCAAGCTCGTCCTGTATGGACTTGCAGGGATGATAGCGGTGCTGATGATTGCCTCAGCGTTGGATAAGGATCTGGGCCTGCCGACGTGCCTTGCAGCCCTGGGAATTACGGCCATCGTGTCCATAACTGCGAAGACCAATCCTCTACCACTACTTCGAGAAATCAGTTGGGGCACTCTGGCTTTGGTTGCAGGCCTTTTCATCATGGTCGATGCAGTCGAGAGCATCGGAGCACTGACGCTCACGAAGCAGTGGCTTACGTGGGCACAGGGATTGGCTCCGGCCGTCGGCGCACTCACGACTGGCTTCGTCGTCGCCGTGGCGAATAACCTGGTGAATAATCTTCCACTCGGCCTGATCGCGGGAGGAACACTGGCAGCGGCTCACGCCCAGGGCCTCGTTGCGGACGCAGTTTTGATTGGTGTGGATCTAGGTCCGAATCTGTCAGTGACTGGCTCATTGGCCACGATCCTGTGGCTGCTCGCATTGCGAAAAGAGCAACAGGACGTGAGCTTCTGGCGCTTTCTGAGCGTTGGAGTTGTCGCCATGCCGATTGCACTTCTATTCGCTCTAGGCGGAGCTATCGCAATGCAAATCTTATTTCACACCTCGTAGTCGTTCAATCCATCTCAAATGGAGACACGTATGAATATCGGTTGGATGGTCCCATTCATTCTTGTAGGCGGTGCTATGCAGTCCTGCGGAGCAGCGATGAACGGTCAGCTGAATAAATCGCTTGTAAACCCCTGGCTGGCATCTGCGGTATCATTTGCCGTCATCACCTTTTTCTTCGCTGGCCTGTTTTTTGCCATGCCGCATCCGCTTCCTTCCTCGAAGGACCTGGCGGCCATGCCATGGTGGGCCGTGCTGGGCGGATTGGTGGGAGCTGTGCAGGTCTTCGCGGGTCTTACGCTTGTGACCAAGGTAGGCGCAGGGCCATTCGTTGGCCTCACGGTAACGGCCGCCCTTATCATGTCACTCGTCATCGATCACTTCGGTTGGTTCCGCATGGAAACACATCCGATCTCCCTGCTGAAGATCGTCGGGGCGGCGCTGCTTGTAGGCGGAATCGCGCTCATCACAAAGGCCTGAATCCTCCTTTGCGACTGCATAAGCTTCAGGTTCGCTCAATCGACGATGGTTTGCGGATCTGCTGCATCCGGTTAACTTGGCGAGCAAGATGTACGCCGTACCCAAGGTCGGGATGTCTATCGCCAGCGAAAGATTTTTAGCGATACTGCAAACGGTACAACCAGCCACGCCAGCAGGATTGCGATAGGTGTGATCATCTGGCTCATACTCTGCCCCTGAAGCATGTTACCGCGCAGCGTATCGATGGCAGCCGTCAGCGGCAGCGCGCGCACAAATGGCTGGATCACAGCAGGGAAGCGCGAGGCGGAGAAGAACACACCAGAGAGAATCCACATCGGCAGCATGACGAGATTCATCAACCCCGACGCAGCTTCCATGGTCTTGGCTCGCGACGCTGTGAGTAGTCCAAGCGCGGAGAAGCTAAGTGATATCAGGATGCACAGCAGTCCAAGTTGCCAGAGAGACCCGCGAAAGGGAACCCCAAAGGCAACAGCAGCGAAGCCCAGGAAGACCACTACTTCAATCGCCAGCATCACGATGCGTGAGAGCAGGAAGGACGCCAGGTATTGCCACTTGGGCATTGGCGACGCAACGAGCCGTTTCAGCAGCTTCTTCTGGCGAGCCTCAACGATGGCAAAGCCAAGCCCCCAAATCGCCGGTCCCATCAGATTCATTCCCAGCAGTCCGGGCACGACGAAGTCAATGTAGCGAGCACCCTTCTCGTGCGTGAGCTGATTTTCCGTATGTACCTTGTCCTGTTGTCCGGATGAGGTTTGAATTGCTCGATCGGCAATAAGTCTCGCCGTGCGTGCGTCTGGATTGGTGTCGTCGTATTTGTACGTCACAGAACCGTCTGGCTTGTCGATGGCAAAGAGCAGAATGCTTCCAGTCGCCAGCGCGTGCTGCGCCTCAGACGCGTTCATCGTGGACGCAGTCAGGCCTTTGTCGCTGGCCAGCTTCTGCGTGAGTTGCGGCGTTGTCGCCGCCACCTGCAGCACATCCGCGGGTCGATTCCGGAACGCCAGACCAAGCCCGACCGCGAGGATGATAGGAAAAATAAACGTCCAGAAGATGGCCTCAGGCTCGCGCAGGAAAAGCCGAAAGCGCACGGCCGTGAGCTGAAAGAGGCTGCTGTGATCCATGGCTCCGTTACTCATCTCTGAGGTTCCTTCCTGTCAGGCCGACAAAGACGTCTTCCAGCGATGCGGAGTGCGTACGAAATTCGCTGAGATGCAAACCTTGCGCGGCTAAATCAGCGAAGATGCGCGGCACCGCGATATGCAGTTCCGATACAGAAAGTTGATGCAGCCCGGCATCCACACGATGGGACTGAATGCCCGGAATGGCTAACAAAGCCGTGGTATCGACTGCAGCCTGTCCGCTCACTGCAAACTCGACAACATGCTCTCCGCCAACCGAAGCGATGAGTTGTTGCGGCGTACCGAGGGCGATGATCTTGCCATGATCCATGATCGCAACGCGATCACTGAGCCGCTCAGCCTCGTCCATGTAATGCGTCGTCAGGATGATCGTGCGTCCTGCTTTCTTCAACTCATCGACCAGGTCCCACAGATGCCGCCGAGCCTGCGGGTCAAGACCGGTCGTAGGCTCATCGAGAAAAAGCAATTCAGGATCACCCACGAGTGCACAAGCCATCGCAAGTCGCTGCTTCTGTCCGCCCGAGAGGCCCCCGACGCGTGAGTTTCGCTTCTCCTCAAGCTGTGCCGTCTTGATCGACTCTTCGACAGAGATGCCACGTTTGAAGAAGCTTCTGAAGAGCCGAATCGTCTCCTCGACCGTAAGCTTGTCCGGAAACTGTGTCTCCTGCAGTTGAATGCCGATGCGCTGACGCAACTCATCGGCATTGCTTCGCCAGTTCAGACCAAGCAGCTCAACTGTGCCCGAGTCCGGATCCGTCAGTCCTTCGCAAATCTCAATCGTGGTCGTCTTACCGGCGCCATTCGGACCAAGCAGGCCAAAGCATTCGCCACGCGCCACTTCGAGGTCGAGGCCATTCACGGCTACGACGTCTGCAAAGGCCTTGCGCAGCCCACGCAGCAGCAGCGAAGGGCCGTTCGCTGCCCCATTACCAGAATTGATACTCACATGTGCCATCGCGTTAAGACTAAGCGGACTAGCTCTTTCAATCAAGCTATCTTTCGATGGTCTGCGACGCGGGCGTTCATGCTTTGGGGAGGGGATGCGCAATCCACCATTTATAACCAAATGGGTCCAGAACGCCAGCCATGCGATCGCCGTAGGGCTGATTAGCAGGCTCGCGCAGGCTCGTCGCTCCCGCGGCAAGCGCAGCCTGATACGTAGAGTCGCATTGCTCCACATACAGCATCAGAGCGATAGGCGATCCACCAAAGTGTCCAGGAGAGAATGCGCCGATTTCCGGGTGCTCATCGGCCATCATCAAGATCGAATCGCCAAGCTGCAGTTCGGCGTGTGTAGTTCTGCCCTTCCCATCGTCCATGTGCAGACGCTCGGTTGCTCCAAAGACTCTGGCATAGAAAGCGATAGCCTCCTTGCAGTTGGCAAAGATCAAGTAAGGTTGCAGATTGTGATAGTCATCGGGAAGTGATTTCGCGTCCTCAGTCATAGGTTCCTCCATACACAAGCATTGTGGAGGATTGCGGCATGGCATGATTGTAAAAAAGTGACGTACGCGTAAATTTCAAGGAGGATGGCAATTATCCCAGAGGAATATGATTCAGATGAGGCCCGGCGAGTCTCGCGTACTGGGTCGGTTTAGGCCTGAAAAGTGCTCCAATGCAATCCAGTTATTCCATATGCAGCAACGCCGCCATCGTTTCCACGCCATCCCACAGGTTTTTCAGCCGGAGGTTTTCGTCAGCCGCATGCTGGTTGTCATCATAGTTGGCGATGGGAATGGTGATTGTTCGCGCCCCTGTGCTACGTTCCATGGCGCCGAGAGGCACGCTGCCTCCCATCGTTGGCAGGAGTACAACATCACCGTGAGCAGACTCCACTGCATGGATCACCTGCTGTGCGACTGGCAGATCCATGGGGGTTCGAACGGCGTTATAGCTTGCCTGGTCAAGCACAACGCGGGCCACCTTGCGATGGGCAAGAAGCGTCTCGCGCGAAGGCTCGTCCGCAGTGACAAAATAACCTTGCGAGCGGATGTATTCGACGACGCGTTGTTGTTGCTCCCGCCAGTCAATGCCAACCACCAGGCGAAGGTCAAGATCGCCAATGGCCGTCGCAGGAATGACGTTTGCAGCATGTGCGCCGATCTGACCAGAAGACATGCCACGAATATTCAGCGACGGCTGATTGATAAGCGAGAGCAGATGTTCGCCGTTGCCGTCCGTATGTCCCAGTGCGAAAGCATCCATGAGCATTCGATCATTCACAGGAGCGTGAGCCAAAGCCTGCTTTTCTATGTCGGTGAGTGGCGCAATCCCATCGTAAAAATGTGGAATGAGGACATGGCCAGACTCATCCTTCATACCTGCCAGTAATTGCGCCAGCATCAACGCGGGGTTCGGTGCCCAGTTGCCATAGATCCCACTATGCAAGCCGTGACTCGGACCATAGACGGTGATATCGATATGCGTATCGCCGCGAGCGCCAAAGACCACGGTCTGCTTGCCGCCTTGATCGACTGGGCCATCGCAAACCAACATCACATCCCCGCTGACGAGTTCCTTGTGTGCGGAGAGAATGGCCTCAAGATGCGGCGAGCCAGCCTCTTCTTCTCCATCCCAGAGAAAACGGATGTTCGCTCGCAGCGGAATCTTCGAGGAGCGCAGAGCATCCAGCGCGGTAAGCTGCGCAAAGATCGCGGCCTTGTCGTCCCCAGCCCCTCGCGCATAGATGCGCTGCTCACCGTGCACTTCTTTCAGCAACGGAGTGAACGGAGGAGTGACGGTCCACTCAGACGGCGTCACCGGCTGCCCGTCATAATGAGCATAGAAGACAATGGTATGCTTCGCGCCGGGTGTCTTGATTTCCCCGTAGACGACCGGCGGCGCACCTGCAACCGATAAGAGTCGTGCTTCCGCTCCGCGCTGCTTGAGCATGGAGACAAGCGTATCCGCGTTACGCTGAAGGTTGGCCGGATCAGCTGCAACGTTGGGAATCGCGAGCAGCTTGCTGTACTCCTCAATAAGCTCATCCCGGTGCGCGGCAGTGTATTGGTGCGCAGCTTCGGATGGACTCTGCGCGACAATTGCCGGTGCAGGCATCAGCAAGAGGCTAAGTGCGAAGTAGCGCGAAATCATGCCTCAGTTTAGCCCATTTCAGCCACTGCTAGGTATCATGTTCCGATGAGTTTGAAACGAATATTTGCTGTCATCGCGCTAGTCACTGTTTCAGTCGTGCTGCACGGGCAAACCAGAACGGTTGCGATAACCATTGACGATCTGCCATTCGTATCCGGCGACAACACCAAGCCGCTTTCACCTGCGGATGCAAAGTGGGCTGCAGCTTCGAATCATAAGCTTCTGATGGGCTTCGCACGCCATCACGTGCCGGTAGTAGGACTCGTCAATGAATCAGGAGTCGAATCATTGGGTGCTCCTGCCGGAACGAAGATTCTGCGCGAATGGACACAACGCGGCTTCGATCTCGGCAACCACACATACTCACACCCAAGCTTCAACGACCTCACGGTAGCCCAATTCGAAGACGAGATTGTTCGCGGCGAAAAGACCTTTATGCCATTGATGAAAGCGGCCGGACACGATGCAAGGTTCTTCCGCTTTCCCTTCAACAACACCGGAGATACGAAGGAGAAACACGACGCAGTTGCGACCTTTCTCAAAGATCGCGGATACAAGACTGCCCCATGCACCATCGACGACGAAGACTGGCTCTTCAACGCCACCTACTTTCGTGCGCATGCCCATCACGACGAAGCAACAGCAGCAAAGGTACGCAATGCTTTCCTCGCCTATGCTGCGGCGGAGATCGACTACTACACAGCGCTGAACAGACAGGTCCTCGGATATGATCCGCCGCATATCATGTTGATCCATGACAACCCTCTGAATGCAGATGTAATCGACGATTTGCTTGCACTGTTTGAGAAGCGCGGCTATCGTTTCGTCACGCTGGCGCAGGCAGAGGTGGACCCGGTCTACCAGGCACCTGAGACAGACATCACCAGGTTCGGCCCAATGTGGGGCTACCGCTGGGCGCGCGAACGCAACATATCCGTCAAAGGAAACAACGAGCCGGAGCCTCCTAAGTGGATCGAAGAGTACGGCAAGAAATAAATTGAGTAACTAGACGGTCCGCGTAATAGCCACCACGGTGATATCGTCCGATTGTCCAAACAGCCTGGCCGTCTCAACAATCTCCGCCGCAGGACGCGTCGACATCCGCTGTCCTTGATCGAAACCAAGCAAGCGGCCCCGCGTATCCTGCGCTTCCACCACGCCATCGGTGTAAAACGTAAGCCTGCTCCCAGGAGCGAGCCAGAACTGCGTACTGGGATACTGAGCCACGTCAAGGATGCCCAGCGGCAGCGCGCCCGGTGACTCAACCTCACCCCCATCCAGATACGGTGAAAGATGCCCGGCGTTGGCTAGAGTTACCACGCCATCTGCGGTGATGTGAACCGCAAGCGCAGTCGAAAATCCGCCCCGCGAGCGCCCAACTAGACGCTCGTTGAGCTGCGCCATAATCTCACTAGGGTCATTGCTGTAGGCCGCAGCAGTGCGCGTTGCACCCACCAGTACGGACACCATCATCGCCGCCGGCAGTCCTTTGCCGGCAACGTCTCCAATCACCAGCAGCACACCGCCATCGTTCGTCGGTATCACCTGAAAGAAGTCACCACCCACCTGCTGCGCCGGCAAGTACGCACTCTCAATCTCAAATCCAGGAATCGCATCGCCCTGCTCCGGAAGCATCACCAGCTGCACTTCGCGCGCAGCTTCCAGTTCGCTTTCAAGCTGAGCCTGCTGCCGGCTCGTCCGCGTCGCACGCAGAACCATGATGATGGCCAGGTTAAGCGTAGACGCGATTCCGGACACGTTATCGAGTGAGATCAGGAAGGGTCCAGCAGGAAAATTCTGGATCAGCACTAGCCCCTGACGGGCGAATCGAGTCCACGCGGGCACCTGCTGTAGCAGCACGAGGAAGTAGTTCGCGTAAATGTAAAGACTGAACAGCACCGTGGGAATCACGAGAATCCCAGCTTCCCGGTTACCGCGGCGCCAATGCACAATCAAAACGGTTGGAATCACAATCGCCAGCATCACGACGAATGGAAGATTCGTCAGCAATCCGTAGCTGCCCGGCAGGTGTGGGACAAGGGCTTGGTTCGCAAGCTGGCTGTAGGCATTCAGTAGGCCGGCTGCCCCAAGAATGACTCGTAGCTTCCAGCCGATCCTCACGTTGACGAAGGCAAAGTACATCCCAACCCAGAGAATCGGTGACGCGATAGAGAAAGAAACCGAAAAGTATCTCCACCCCAGTGGAATGTTGTCGAACAAGGTGATGACTTGGACCGGAAGTTCAGCCAACCGCATCATTCCCAGACCGAATATCCAGAGATACTCGTACTGGCGGGGCTGGGCCACAAAAAGAACCAGAGCCACAAAACCCAGCCCAATGATGAGGCTGCTATCCAGCAAGTGGAAAAGATTTTGGCCGATCACGTCCAGCCAGAACTCCCTCTGCATCGTGTCCGCCTGCCCAAGCATGAGGTTCCCAGGGGAAAGGCCGGGAAACTGGTTCACCCAATCCTGATCGGTAATGGCCAATCGCACTGCGACGACCAGCGAGCCCGTGGCAACCATCCGGTCAGGAATACGCGCCAACAGTTGCGCATCATAAGTACACGAGACCAAAGGCATCACTCGGCAAGAGGTGATGAGGCGTTCACCATTGACATACACTTCAAACGCACGAGCGATCGTGCCAGCCCGCAGGCCGAGGCCGGTCTGGGATGGATCCACTTGGATACGTCTTCGGTACCACGCGACCCGAGGGTGATTTGCGGGGAAGATCGTGTGCAGAGACTCGCTGAGATCGAGCGCTCTCCATTGCGAATCGTCAAATCCAGCTGCGGAATAGGCCAGCGCGCCAGATCGCATATCTGTTGGCGCGTCTGCAGGCCCCTCTTCCGCTTTGAACATCCAGATGCCATTCAACTCAACCGGCCGCTCCAGATGCGTTGCATCGACAGCGCCAGCCCGCTCTTGCGCCCGTAGCTCGTGCCCAAGAGCCGACACCATCACCACGGCCGCGACGAGGAATAGCCAAAACCGGGATTGCCCTTGGCAGCGCTGGATCGCTCGCGACAGGTTTTTCAATGAGCCTCCAACTGCTTTCCGTTCCAACCTACCATCCTGTACCTCTCCAGTACACTGAAGAGTGGGGAACTAGAACAATGGCAGCACTCTGGACCAAGACAAAAACAACCCTCGAAATGATCAAGTGGGAGCACTCGGTCTTCGCGCTGCCCTTCGCGCTTACCGGGGCACTGCTCGCCGCGCACGGACTTCCCGCGTGGACAACACTCGGCTGGATACTCGTCTGCATGGTCTCCGCGCGCTCGGCTGCCATGGCCTTCAATCGCTGGGCAGACGCCGCCCTCGACGCAGCCAACCCTCGCACCCGCACACGCGCCATCCCCGCCGGGCAGCTCACCCGCGCCTTCGTCCTCGCCTTCACACTCATCATGGTCGCAGTCTTTCTGCTGGCTGCGTGGCGGCTTAATCGCCTCACGCTGGAGCTGGCCCCAGTTGCCTTACTCGTCCTCCTCGGCTACTCCTATATGAAGCGCATTACGCGCTGGACCCACATCGTCCTCGGCCTCGCTCTCGGCATCGCACCATCCGCCGCATGGATCGCCGTCCGCGGCTCGCTCGACTGGCGCATCACCATCCTCACCGCCGTCGTCACCTGCTGGGTCGCCGGTTTCGACATCCTCTACGCGTGCCAGGACATGGACCACGACCGCACTGCAGGCCTCTTCAGCATCCCCCAGGCGCTCGGTCTGGAAGCAGCTTTCTGGATCGCCCGCATCCTGCATTTCGCGGTAGTACTCCTGCTCGCCTGGTTCTCAGTCCTCTTTAACTTCGGCATCGCCGGCAAAGTCGGCGTCGCGACGGTAGCGCTCTTACTCCTCTACGAGCACCTCCTCGTCTCCCCGCGCGACCTGCGCAAACTCAATGCCGCCTTCTTCACCATGAACGGAATCATCGGCATGGTCTTCCTTGTCTTCGTCGCAGCTGATCTGTGGCTTGCCCATTAAGCAACTCCCACCTTCCGGCGGACGCAAGCTGAGATCAGCGGCACCTATGGTATTTTTCGGATACACGTTCTTTCTGTCGCGCAGGAGCGCATTTTGATCAAGATCGCCATCCAGGGGGAACCTGGCTCGTTCAGCCATGAGGCTGCCACCAAGTTTGCCGCCAACGCAGGCGATGCCGCCCGCATCGTCCCCTTCTCCCTCTCGGCCGAGGTCTTCGCCGCCCTCACCCGCGGGGAAGTCGACGTCGCCGTCATCCCCATCGAGAACTCCCTCGCAGGCTCCGTTACCGAGCACTTCGACCTCATGCTCACCCACGACGTGACGATCGTGCGCGAAACCCTGCTCCGCATTCGCCACAACCTCATCGCCATCTCCGGCGCGCAACTCAACCAGATCGACCGCGTCTTCTCCCATCCCGTCGCTCTCGCCCAGTGCCGCCGCTTCCTCGCCGAGCACCCCAAGATGGAATCCTTCGCCTTCTACGACACTGCGGGCAGCGTCAAGCAGCTAGTCGAACTCCGTGACCGCCACGCCGGAGCCATTGCCAGCGAAGAAGCCGCCCGCTACTACGGTGCCCAGATTCTGGTTGCAGGCATTGAGGACAACCCTGAGAACTTCACCCGCTTCTTCTACATCACCCGCTCCGCCGACGCTCAGCCCGATCCGGCCGCCAACAAGCTGAGCCTGGCCTTCACTGTGGAAAACCGGGTAGGAACCCTCGTCGCCGCCCTCTCTGAACTCGCCAAAGAGGGAACTAACCTCACCAAGATTGAGTCCCGCCCCGTCCACGGACGCCCCTGGGAGTACGTCTTTTACGTCGATTGCCAGCTTCACTCCTCGGAGGACGCTACCCGCGCCATTCAGGCCCTACAGCAGCATTGCTCCATGGTCAAAGAACTCGGACGCTACCGGGAAGCGGTCCGGTAGTCTCTCCCACGCCGTCAAAATTGATTCCTCATTAGAGAATGCAAAGCACGCGGGTAATCATCCGTTTGTAAGAATATCGTCAATAAAATCAATCATTTATCGAAATTTGTTTGCGCCTTAGCCTAAAGTTTGGCGCCCCGCCTGCCGATCAAACCGCTATAGCATTTCGCCCGAATCGCTAGAGAACTCATGCAGGCACGGCGTGGCGGGACACGTCGTGCGTCAGAAGTTGCAGAGCTTCCATGGTCAAATCCGGGAACAGGAGGTCGCTTCCCATACGTAACTCTGTGCGTGGACCTTTGCATTGGGGGATAGAGACCGCGATCCCTTTTTGAAACTTTCAGGGTTGTACGGTGTCTAATAAGGAAAGTTGATACGAGGATGCTCATGTTTAGTTCATCGCAAGACCAGAAAGCCGCTCAGACTCCCCAGTCTCCTGCATCCACCCGAGCCTTGCCCGTTCTCCCGGTACGCGACACAGTCCTGTTTCCCCATGCTGTTTTGCCATTGACGGTAGGTCGCGAGAGCTCGATCCAGTTGATTGAGTCGCTCGGCGACCAGCGCACAATCATCGTTGTAGCCCAGCGTGATGCCCGTCAGGATTCCCCACAGCCTCACGAGCTCTACGAATACGGCACGCTCGCGACCGTTCACAAGGTCGTCAAGATGCCGAATCAGAGCCGGTTCGTCTTCACTGAAGGCACGGAACGTATCAAGCTGAGTCGCTTCAGCCAGACCGAGCCATATCTGATGGCCGAGTACGAAACGATATCGGACAAGGAAAGTGCCGATGCCGCAGCGCTCGAGGCTCTGCAGCGCAACGTCATCTTCCAGTTCCAGCAGATCGTCTCCGCCTCGCCAACCCTCTCGGACGAGCTGCAGACGATTGCGGCCAACATTCATGAGCCGAGCCGTCTCGCCGACTTTATCGCCTCATCCCTGCCGTTTCTCACCACGACCGATAAGCAGGAGTTGCTCGAACTCTCCGACGTTGCCGCGCGCCTCGAAAAGGTGAACCAGTGCCTCGCCAAAGAGATCGAAGTCCAGCAGCTCCGTAACAAGATCCAGACCGAAGTCCAGGACCAGGTCCAGCAGTCGCAACGCGACTACTACCTGCGCGAACAGCTCAAGGCAATTCAAAAGGAACTCGGCGAAGTCGATGAAGGACAACGAGATATCGAAGAGTTGCGCGAAAAGATCGAAGCCGCCGGAATGCCCGAAGACGTCAAGAAGGAAGCTCTCAAGGAGCTGAACCGCCTCTCGCGCATGTCCCCCATGGCTTCTGACTCCTCGCTGGTCCGCAATTATGTCGAATGGCTCGCCGCGCTCCCCTGGGCGCGCAGCTCGGGCGAAAAAGTCGACATCGGCAAAGCGCAGGAGATCCTCGCCGACGATCATTATGGCCTCAAGAAGGTCAAAGATCGCATTCTCGACTATCTCAGCGTGCTCGAGCTGAAGCCCGACATGAAGGGACCGATTCTCTGCTTCGTCGGACCTCCCGGCGTGGGCAAAACCTCGCTTGGCCGCTCCATCGCCAAGGCGCTCGGCCGCAAGTTCCAGCGCATCTCCCTCGGCGGCATGCACGACGAAGCGGAAATTCGTGGCCATCGCCGCACCTATATTGGCGCTCTGCCCGGCCAGATCATGCAGTCGATCCGCCGCGCCGACACCAATGACCCGGTCATCATGCTCGACGAGCTAGACAAGCTTGGTCGCGACTTCCGTGGCGACCCGGCTGCGGCCCTGCTCGAAACTCTCGATCCAGAGCAGAACTCAACCTTCCGCGACAACTATCTGGATGTGCCGTTCGACCTCTCCAAGGTGCTCTTTATCTGCACCGCGAACATGCTCGACCCCATCCCCGAGCCGCTGCTCGACCGCATGGAGATCATCTCGCTCCAGGGCTATACCGAGGAGGAAAAGGTCAAGATCGCGTACACCTATTTGATTCCGCGGCAGATCGAGGCCAACGGCATCCCCAAGGAACTGATCGAGTTCCCCGAAGACGCAGTGCGCCATCTCGTTCGCCACTACACCCGTGAAGCTGGCGTACGCCGGATGGAGCAGGTGCTCGGGACGGTCTGCCGCAAGGTGGCCCGCAAGTACGTGGAAGCTCCCAAAAAGGCGGACGGCACGCCTGACTTTGCCAAGCTGGTTATCGATAGAGACCTGCTGCAGGAGTTCCTCGGCGGTATCAAGGTTCGCGTCGACATGGAAGTTTTCGAGCGGACGCGCCGCGCCGGCGTGGCAGTAGGACTCGCCTGGACTCCCGCTGGTGGAGACGTTCTCTTCATCGAAGCCAACAAGATGAAGGGCAAGGGCGGCTTCACCGTCACCGGACAGATCGGCGAAGTCATGCAGGAATCCATGCAGGCCGCGCTTACCTGGGTTCGGTCCAACGCGGCCAGCGTCGGTCTCGAAGAGGACTTCAACTCGCAGGTCGATCTACACATCCACGTCCCGGCAGGCGCCATCCCCAAGGATGGACCGTCCGCAGGCGTGACCATGGTGACAACGCTGGTTTCGCTCATGACCAACACCCCTGTCCGTCCGTTCACCGCGATGACCGGCGAAGTGACGCTCAGTGGTAATGTTCTCCCCGTTGGCGGCATCAAGGAGAAGTTCCTCGCTGCCCGTCGCGCCGGAGTCAAACACGTCATTCTGCCAGCCGAAAACCGCCAGGATGTCGAAGAGGATCTGACCCCCGCCCAGACCGAGGGCGTCACCATCCACTACGCCAGCCGCGTCGAGGAGGTTCTGGCAGCAGCTCTGCCACTCCTCCACGCTCGTCCACAGGACGCCGAAGCCAGCGTCGGAATCGCGCTCGGATCCGTCGCCTAAGTTCCTCCCCCGGAAGACAGACCGCCTCCGATTCATTCGGAGGCGGCCTGTTTTTAGGATATATTACATGAGCTATTGCAGGTTAAAGTATTGATGTATCGATATTTGTTTGCCTGCCTAAATGCGTTAGCTTGCCAGCAGTGCCATCGTTCTGGCCAGCACTTCAACCCCGTTCGCCACCCGCTCAGGCGAAGCATACTCGTCAGGCCTATGGCTTACTCCACCCCGGCATGGCGTAAAAATCATCGCAACCGGAGCAAATCGAGCTACGAAAAGCGAATCGTGGTAAGCCCTGCTGACCATCGTCTGGCTGCTCAATCCAGAAGCGGCAACAGCGTCATGAATAGCCGCCAGAATCGAAGAATCGCAAGCCGCCGGCGGATCAGCATTCACAGTTTCGAAGCTGATCTTTACTCCGCGCCGTTCCGCTACCTCAGCCGCCGCCTCCTTCAGCTTCCGTAGCACCAGATTTCGCCGCTCTCCATCCGTGTCGCGAACATCGGTCTCCAGCCGCACCCGCGACGGCACGGAATTCACGGCTCCAGGAAAAACCTCGCATACCCCCACAGTAGCGACAGTATCCACCGCGCCGGAAGTTTTCGCCGCAAGCTCCAGCGCCAGAATCAACTCCGCCGCCGCCGCCAGCGCATCATGCCGATCCGGCATCAACATCGCCCCGGCGTGACCGCCCTCACCCTCAATCAACACCCGGAGCGAAGCCGGTGCAGCAATATGAGTCACAACGCCGAGATCGATTCCGTCCCGCTCAAGCAGCGGACCCTGCTCGATGTGAAGCTCGACAAAAGCGTGGTAATGCCCCTGCGGCAGGGCTACAGAAGCCAGATCGCCAGAAAATCCCGCCGCCGTTCGAAGTTCGTCCAGCCCTTGACCCTGCTTGTCCCGCAGCGCAAGCGCCTGCTCAGGCGACAGCACCCCACCCATCATCCGGCTGCCGAGGCAACCGATGCCAAAGCGCGTCGGCTCCTCCGATGTAAAGAGAACTAACTCGATCGACCTGCGCGGCTGAAAGCCCGCCCGCTGCAGAGCCCGAATCGCCTCCAGCCCGCCCAGCACGCCAACCGTCCCGTCGTAGGCCCCAGCATTCGGAATCGCATCAATATGTGAGCCCGTCGCCACCGCCGGCAGTTCGGGCTCATTCCCAACCCATCGAAGAAAGGTGTTACCGACAGCATCCTCATGCACCGCAAGACTCGCATCATGAGCAAGTCGCTTCACATATTCCCGCGCCCGTAAGTCACCCTCACTGAATACGATACGAGTCACAACCGGCGGTTCCACTTCAGATATCCGAGCCAGCTCTGCCAGCTCTTCCGTCAACAGCTTGCTATCGATTTCCAGCGAACGGCCGAAGGTCATGGTGGCTCACTTCCAGGGGATGGCGGTACCAGTCTTTATAAATCAGATATTTCGCAGGCGTCTTACCCAGCGCACCAAACCACTGCGGACAATACGGCCCCATCCAGATAAAATCCCCGGCCGTAACCGGATACCAATAGTCGCCCAGCTTATAGATGCCGCCGCCCTCAAGCATCAGCAGCCCGTGTTCCATCACATGGATTTCCGTCTGTGCCAGTGTAGCTCCAGGGGCGTAAGTCATTGTATTCACAGCAAAATCCCATAACGGCCCGTCCGGCATCAATCGCCGCACCTGCAGATCAGGATCGCCGCCAAGCGGCTCGGAGACGGCATCCGATTCGTTCCCGACTACCACTTCAGGTTCGCCGACAACTGTTCCGACGTGGTGCTGATACACCTTTTCGATCACAACCGCCTTGGCAGCGGCCGGAGCATCGATCGAGTGCAGTTTCCCAGCCGGAATATAGATATGTCCGCCCGCGACAAGTGTATATTTCTGACTCGAATCATCATGGAGAGTAACGCTAAGGGAGCCCTCAAGGACGTATAAAAACCGTTGGATCCCACGCTCACTAGCCCAAATCCTTCCACCAGCAGCAAACTCAGCAGTCATTTGCGCGAACTTCGCCCTAATACGCGACCCACAATGAATGATGAAATCAACCTTGCTGGCGTTCGGCAGCGGAGTCCGGATAAAGGTGTCAGGCGTTTGCAGCAAATGATCGGATTTGAGGCTGCTGCGCGACTCCCCAAGCTGATAAAGCATCAAGTACCTCTTTCATAAATCCACGTAAGTCATTGAATGAAAGGAATCTAATGTGAGTAGTACGACGCCAATCGACGCAGGAAGATTCGGGCCGTCGATAGGGCATTCCGCACATCTTCTTCAAGCACATCCTCTGCCGGGTGGTGGCTAATGCCGCCCAGGGAGCGGAGAAAGAGCATCGCCGTGGGTATGCGTGTGGCCATCACCATTGCATCGTGACCCGCACCGGACGGCATCCGCCTGGAGGGAAAACCTGCCGCCTCCAGTGACTCGGCAAGTAGCGCCGTGAGCTGTTCGTCCATCGGCACCGCAGGCTGGGACATCTGCTGAGACCATTCGCACTGTACGCCGCGCCGCTGCGCAATCCGCATCGCGTCATCAAGCAAAGCCGTCACAGCACTCTGCCGTTCGCCGTCGCTCGCATCGCGCACATCCAGGCTGAGCACCACGCTTCCCGGAATCACATTTCCCGCATTCGGTTCGACGCGCAATTTCCCCACAGTAGCCACCAGGCCCGACTCATCGCTCGCCGATACATGCTTGCGCGCGAAAGTCTCCGCCGCGGTAATCCATTCCGAGGCCGCAGCCAGAGCGTCCTGGCGAAGGTGCATCGGTGTCGTACCGGCATGATTTGCCTGGCCGGTAAATCTCAGCTCGCACCGTGTCTGCCCAACGATGGCGGTCACCGCTGCCAGCGAAAGACGTTCCGCCTCAAGCACCGGCCCCTGCTCGATGTGAATTTCAAAGAAACCGATAGCGTCATCGCCAACCAGCGCCTGATCGATCTCCCCAGGATCCAAACCAAAATCCCCAATAGCCTGCCCAAGCGAGACCCCATCGGAATCGGACAGCTCAAGCAGCGCTGGATCAAACCGCCCAGCAACAGCCCGGCTTCCGAGGAATGGAACCCCAAACCGGACTCCCTCTTCTTCAGAAAAGGCGACGACCTCGATGGCCAGCGGAATCCCATCCGCCTGAGCCTGCTCCACCAGCGTCAGCGCCAGAACAACCCCGAGTACACCGTCGAAAGCCCCTGCGTCCGGCACTGTATCAATATGAGACCCGATGAGCAGCCGTTTCGTCAGAACCCCGGCCGGGCGCCATAGACCTCGGAGATTCCCGGCTGCATCCGTCTGAACGCTCATCCCGAGAGCCACCATGCGCCCGCGCAGGTGCTGATGCACATCGGCCACCGGGCGAGTAAGAAAACGCCGCGTCGTCTTGCCCGCTTCCTCGCTCATCGTAGCCAGCAGGCGGCACTCGGCAATGGACTCCACGGCAACATTTCGAATTGTCACTTCAACGGGTTCGCTCATACGGCCGGCCGCAGCTCCTGTCCGTGGGCGACCGGATCCACGATGCCGCCCGAGCCACGCCCCCAGAAGATGCACTCCCCGCGCAGGTAGGTTTCAAGCACACGCCCACGGAGCCGCGCCCCCAGATACGGCGAAAGCTTATGTCGAAAACGAAGATCCTCTTCGGCAACAGTCCACTCGGTATCAGGCTCCAGCACGACAATATCTGCGTCGTACCCGGTAGCCAGCGCGCCTTTTCGTCCGGTCAGTCCCGCCAGCCGCGCCGGCTCCGAAGCCATCCACTTGGCCAGCAACTCCAAGCCGCCGCCGCGTTGATGTAAACCGGTCCAGACAACCGATAGCGCCAGTCCAAGGCTGGCAATTCCGCCCCATGCCTGATCGAAGCGCCCGGATTCGCGGTTCTTCAGCTCCGGCGGGCAAGGGGAGTGGTCGGTTGCGATCATATCGATCACGCCTTCCCGCAGCGCCTGCCAAAGTGCTTCACGGTTCTCCCCATCGCGGATCGGCGGTGCACATTTGTACTCAGTCGCGCCGTCAGGAATCTCATTCGCGGCAAACCACAGATACTGCGGGCATGTCTCTACGGTAATCTTCAGCCCGGCGGCCCGTGCCTTCCGCAGAGCCGGAAGCGCCTTGGCAGTCGCTAAATGCACAATGTGAATTGGCGTATCAAAAAGGGTAGCAAGGCCGATCAGCATCTCGATCGCCTCCAACTCAGCCTCATCAGGGCGCGAGGCAAGGTACGTTCCGTATATGCGCCAATCGCTAGCCTCATTTGCATGGATCGCAGCGGCCGCCCGGTCCACCGGGCCAGCAACCTCGGCATGCGCCAGCAATGGAAGGCCAGTCCCGCGCAGTGCCGCAAGCGCCTTGCGCAACTGCGCCTCGTCCACCCAATCGAATCCATCAATGCCCGAGTGCACCAGAAAGCACTTGAACCCGGGAACTCCGGCTGCAATCATCCCCGGCATCTCGGCTTCATTTCCCCCAGCGCCACCGTTGCCAACAACGCCGCCCCACGTCATCCAGTCCACCCAGACTTGCCCGGCAGCAGACGCGCGTTTTGCTTCCAGAGCCGCAACCGAGATCGTTTCCGGCACGCAATTCAGCGGCATATCCACCACGGTCGTGACCCCGCCAGCTGCTGCCGCTCTCGTTGCCGTCGCAAACCCTTCCCAGTCGCTGCGATCCGCAATCGCAGCCAGCGCCGGATCACCTTCCGGTCCAGCCTGATTCATATGAACGTGGGTGTCGACCAGCCCGGGCATCAATACATAGTCGCCGTAGTCACGAAGATGCGCCGTAGCAGGAACATCATCCCACCCGGCAACCTCGATGATGCGGCCCGCCTTGACGAGGACCGTCGCCGCCCTCAAACCCTCCGGAGTAACGACACGCGTCGAGCGGAAGGCCCAGGTCAGCGTCGTTTTCCAGTTCTCATTTGCCGTGTGTGCCATACTGTCCCTGATCCTGATGTGCAAGCACTGAAGTTCAAGTGTATCGGAGGCCCGAGGACTGATGTCGCAACACCCCAACCCTGAATATCTACGACGCGCCATCCTGCTCGCGCGCGAAAACGTCCTCGCCGGAACCGGTGGCCCATTCGCCGCGCTCATCGTCCGCGACGGCGAAGTCATCGCAGAAGCCGCCAACTCCGTCACCACCACCAACGACCCCACCGCCCACGGCGAAATCAACGCCATCCGCAAGGCCTGCGCAGCGCTCGGCACATTCACGCTCGCCGGCTGCGAAATCTACTCCAGCTGCGAACCCTGCCCCATGTGCCTCGCCGCCATCTACTGGGCGCGCCTCGGCGCAGTCTATTTTGGCTGTGATCAGCAACAGGCAGCGAAAGCCGGCTTCGACGATGCGTTCCTTTATGAAGAGGTGAGCAAGCAGATCCCCGAACGCAGCATCCCGTCTGTTCAGTTGCTTCCCGAGGAAGCATGGGAAGCATTCGCGACGTGGCTAACGCTGCCAACCAAGGTTGATTACTGAAAACGGTCTGCCAAATACCTTAGAGGTCTCAAAGATGGAAATATCCCTGCCGGCCTCAATGCAGGAATTCGTGGAAACACAGATAGAAATAGGCGGCTACTCCAGCGCCAGTGAGTACTTCCGGGAACTGGTCCGCGCCGAACAAAAGCGCCAGGCAAAACAGCAGCTCGAACAAGTGCTGCTCAGCGCTCTTGGTTCCGGTGATCCTGCGGAAGTAAGTCCCGAGCTATTGGAAGAAGCCAGCAAGAGGATGCGTTCAGGAACTCGACAGCGATAAGTCGCTGGCTTGCCCCGCCCATCTTACCCAACCCCCAGCGCCTGCGCGGCAAGCGCCGTCCCCTCGACCCGTGCCTGAATCTTCCCAAAAGCCACATCGCGCGCCGTCGAGACATCGTCGGCAAAGGGCGAGAACCCGCAATCATCCGTTGTTCCTAGCCGATCGAGCGGAAGATACTTCGCCGCCTCCAGCACCCGGTCGCGAACTTCCGCCGGCGTCTCGACCGCTCGCGAGATCGGGTCAATCACCCCGATAAACACGTGATGCTGCGGCCCAGCCAGTTCGCTCACCAATTGCAGCACGCGCCCACGATCCGGCTCGCTGGCCATCTGCAGATAAAAGCGGCCCACATTCATCTTGAAGAGCTCAGGCAGCAGCCCGGCATAGTCGATATCCGCCGAGTGCGTCGAATCGTGGTCGCCACCGGGGCAAACGTGGACCCCGATTTTGGGCCGCTCCGCAGAAGTGAAGCGCTCCAGCACCTGGTTGTTCAGAGCAATGAAGCTACGCAGCAGCCCGCCAGGAGGATCGAGCTTGAGCGAAAGCCGCCCCTCTGTAAAGTCAATCTGCACGCTGTCCGCCCCGGCATCCAGCGCGCCGCGAATGTCAGCCTCAGCCTCGTTCAAAAGATCGGCAACAAACTCCTCGCGCGAATATCCTGCAACGCCATCGGCTGGATAGAGCAGACTCAGCGCCGAGGCAGAGATCACCGCTTGCTTGATCGGCTTATGCGTGAGCGCTTTCGCCGCCGAAGTATAGCTCCCCGCATGAACGCCATAGCGGAAGGGCCCAGCCGCGAGCCGCGGCAACTGTCGCTGGTGTCCATCTGCAAACGGAATGACCGCCCCATCCGAAGCAAGATTGGTCAACCCGCTCAGCGGATACGTGGCGAAGCTCGGCTTGGTCTGCTCGCCATCGGTCAACACCGGCGACCCAGTCTGTTCCAGCCGCGTGATCGTGTCCTGTAGTGCAGCTTTGTAAACGCTGTCCAACTGTGAAGCCGCCAGGTTGCCGGATTGAAACAGCCCAAGCGCTTCCAGCAGTTGCGGAGGACGAGGGATACTGCCAATCGATTCAGTGGGGATAGCCATGCAGCCGAGACTACCAAGCCCATACGCAGCAATGCGTCCATCAAAAGGATGACTTCAGGTAAAGTGATGCGCTATTTGCTGTCAGCAGTTCTCGCCGTCGCAGCGGACCGCACATTCGTCTCCGCCTGCACCTTCCCCATGTCCTGTCCAAGCATCCGGCCATGGTCCACCTTCAGCACGCCGCCCACGTAAACACGCTCCATGTCCCGCTCTGCCGCCACCAGCACCAGGCTCGCATACGGATCGAAGACCGTCCCAAACCGCGTCGGATCAATCACCAGAAAATCAGCAAACTTACCCGTCTCCAAACTACCCAGCTTGTTCTTCACGCCCATCACATCCGCCGAACCCATCGTATGCAGATACAGCACCTGGTAGGGGCTCATAATCGTCGCATCCTCATACTTGTCGCGAATCGCATACAGCCCCGTCCGCATATTCTCGAACGGATCAGCAAGGTCAGCGCTAGCCTCGCCATCCACGCCCATGCCCACGCGCACACCCATCTTCAGATACTTCGGTATATCCGCCACCCCCGAAGCCAGCCGCCCATTGGACAGCGGATTCCAACTCATCCCTCCACCCGCCTTCGCGGTAGCCTCAAGAATCGCGTCATTCGTATGAATGAAGTGTCCGAAGTAAAGCCCATTCGTCCCCAGCAGCCCGCTATCCACATACCACTTGAACTTCGCCTGATCCGCAGGCACATTCCCCGGCGGCTCCAGAAAGTGGCTCTGGTTCCCCAGATGGAACTTGTCCATCATCGCCTTCTCCGCCACGGACTGCTGATACGTGTCATTAAACGAAGTCATCCCGTTCACCATCACGCTTAGCAACTGGCTCGACTCCGGCTGCCCCTTCTGCCAGTCCATGAACTGCTGCAGCCGCGCCATCGCCATCTCCTGCGTATCGGTCGCGCTGATGCGGTCCGGCTGATACCCATACACAAAGCGAATCCCCGAATCGATGTCCGCCTTGTAACTCCACTTATCGCACTCAATTCCCATGCAGTTCCCACGCGACGACCCACCATAGGTGAAGTCATAAGCACCCGTGATGCCATGCTGCAGATGATCCAACGCCCCATCCAGCGTGAACCAGTAAAAATCCTCGGGCTTGGCATGAAGCGCCTTGCCCGTGTACAGCCCATCAATCCAGGCCAGCAGCGTCTTGTCCGCCGCAATGCCGCGAAACGCCGCCTGCCAAAGATGGCTGTGCGCCGAAAGAAAACCAGGAACAATCCAGTGCCCGCCCGCATCCCACGTCTGCGCAGCCTTGGCATCCGCAGGCGGCTCACCCGATCCAATACCGGAGATCTTCCCCATAGCGTCCACAACGATGTACCCGGTAAAAGGCTCTTTCTGTCCCGAAGCCATCGTGAACAGCTTCGCATTCCGAATGATCAGCCGCGCCTGCCGCTCCTTCAGCGGAGGCGCTGTGACCTGAGCATGAGCATCTGGAACAGGGAAGAGAATCGCCACAACAGAGCATAGGAGAAGAGAGCAGGTGAGCAATACTTTACGCATCTCTCCTTCATATCGCGGATAGCCCAACAACGCAACGACTTCGTTGGACACTCTGTCCGGCGATCAGCGACGAAGCATGATTTTCGTTGCCGTCCGCCCTGCTTTGCGATATTTTCAGAGTCTCATCCTGCACTTTTACACCTGCGCAGCACTTCCCCCGGAGGAGCATTGAGCACAGCAGTATCCAGCAAGATCGATTCCTCGCTCATCAACGACGACCTCGCGCCCACAACACCTGCGCAGCGCACCTGGGGCACCTACAACTACATCGCCCTCTGGTTCTCCATGTCCATGGAGATCACTACCTACCAGCTCGCGTCCTCCCTCATCGCCAAGGGCATGGACTGGAAGCAGGCCGTCGGCACCGTCGCTCTCGGCAACCTCATCGTGCTCATCCCGATGCTGCTCAATGCCCACGCCGGCGCCAAATACGGCATCCCATTCCCCGTCTTCATCCGCGCGCCCTTCGGCGTTCGCGGCGCCAACATCCCCGCCCTGCTGCGCGCTCTCGTAGCCTGCGGATGGTTCGGCATCCAGACCTGGATCGGCGGCACCGCTATCCACTCCATGATCCTCGTCCTCTGGCCCTCGGTCGCGAGCGTGGACTGGGCCATCGGAGCCTGCTTCATTGGCTTCTGGCTGCTCAACATGGCCGTAGTCTGGCGCGGCGTCGAATCCATCCGCTTCCTCCAGGGCTTCGGCGCACCCTTCATGTTCGTCATGGCGCTCGCGCTGCTGATCTTCGTGCGCGTCAAAGCCGGAGGCTTTGGTTCCATGCTCTCCTCGCCCAGCAAGTTCCATAGCTGGCACGAGTTCCTCCCCGTCTTCTTTCCCGCACTCACCGGCATGGTCGGCTACTGGGCCACCCTCGCGCTCAACATTCCCGACTTTACCCGCTACTCCAAATCGCAGGGCGCACAAATCGTAGGCCAAGGCTTCGGCCTGCCCGTCGCCATGACGCTCTATACCTTCGTCGGCATCAGCGTCACCTCAGCGTCGGTTGTCCTTTTCGGCCGGCCGATCTGGAACCCCATCGAACTCCTCGGCCTCTTCCATCAGCCCGTCGTAGCATTCGTCGCATTGATCGCGATCCTGGTAGCCACCCTCAACGTCAACATCGGCGCCAACGTAGTCAGCCCCTCGAACGACTTTTCCAACCTCTATCCACGCCTCATCAGCTACCGCACCGGCGGCATGATCACCGGAGTCCTCGGCCTCGCCATCCGCCCCTGGAAGCTCATGGCTACCCCCGACAAATACATCGGCTGGCTCGTAGCCTACAGCGGCCTGTTAGGCCCCGTAGCCGGCATCATGGTCTGCGACTACTTCTTCATCCGCCACACTAAGCTATCCGTCAACTCGCTCTATCACCGCGAAGGAATCTACCACTACACCAAAGGCATCAACCCGCGAGCCATCCTCGCGCTCGTCGCCGGAGTCACCGTCGCTATCATAGGCGTCTGGGTCCAAAGCCTCAGCTTCCTCTACGACTACGCCTGGTTCGTAGGATTCTTCGTTGCGGGCTTAGTCTATGCGTTGCTCATGCATCTATCAAAGGTTCCTATAAGCGAACCGGTTAAAGCTAACTAACTTCAACCGGTTCGCCGTCCTTACTCCACCAGCGCATCCGCCAGCGATAGCGCCTCATCCAGCGCGCCGATACCTTCGTCCAGCTCAGCCTCGCTCACAATCAGCGGCGGCGCAATCACAAAGTGGCTCACCCACGCCTGCTGCGCAACGCCCATGCCCATCATCTTCGCAGCAATCTGATCCACCACCAGCGGCTTGCCCTCAACCTTGTCGCGCATGGTGTTGAACGGCTCTTTCGTCTCGCGATTCTTGACTAACTCAACCGCCCAGAAAAGGCCCATCCCGCGCACATCGCCGACCGAAGGATGCTTCTCCTTCAGTGCCTCCAACTTTGCCTGGACATAAGGCGCCAGCGAAGCAGCCCGCTCCACAAGCCCCAGCCGCTGCATCTCTTCAATCGTCGCCACCGCCGGCCCGGTCGTCATCGGATGCGCCTCATACGTATGCCCATGCGCAAAGTAGTTCTCTTCAAAGTAATCCGCAATCGCCTTCGTCGTAGCGCAAAGCCCTAGCGGCACATACGCCGAAGTGATCCCCTTCGCAGTCACAAGAATGTCCGGCTTCACACCCCAGTTATCCACGCAGAACCACTTGCCCGTGCGCCCCCAACCAGTCATTACTTCATCGGCAATCATCAGCACGCCATACTTCTCGCAGATAGCCTTCAGCCGAGGCATGTATTCCTTCGGCGGCACCAGTACACCATTGGTCCCAACAATCGGCTCAACAATCACCGCAGCCACATCGCTCTCATTGCGAATCATGTGCTCGATGTAGTCCGCACAGGCAACATTGCAACTCGGATAGGTATGCCCGATGGGACACTTGTAACAGTTCGTCTCGGGCGCAAAGATATGCCCGGCAGCCTTGCCGCTAGGCTCCATCGCCCAGCGCCGCGGATCGCCCGTCGAGGAGATCGAAGAAGTAGTCGAGCCATGATAGCTGCGATACCGCGAGATGATCTTCGTCTTGCCCGTATACATCCGCGCAATCTTGAAAGCGGCCTCATTCGCCTCCGTCCCCGAAGTAGCAAAGAAGAACTTCTCCAGCCCCTCCGGCAACACTTCCAGCAGCTTCTGGCTCAGCTTCGCCCGCGCCGTCGTCGCATATCCCGGTGCGACATAAGGCAACTCCCGCGCCTGGTCCGCAATCGCCTCAATCACCCGAGGATTCTTGTGCCCAAGGTTCACGCACATGAGCTGCGAAGAGAAATCAAGATACCGCTTGCCCGCCGCATCGATGAAGTAGCACCCCTCAGCATCCACTACATGCAGCGGCTTCCACGTCTTCTGGATGCGCCACGTGCCAAAGTTATTAGCCCGCGTAATGCTGACAACTTCTTCCGACGTAAGCGTTCCCAACTCGGCAATCTCGCTCATAGCGCAACTCTCCTCGTTCAATGTTCCAAACATCCTAACACCGCACTCAGAAAATTGAACTGGACACAGTGTCCAACTCGCTGTAAAGGTTAGACAAACCATTCTTGAGCTTCAAGTCGAGACTTCGATTTATGATCAGACGACTTCTCTTAGTCGGTTTGGCAATAGTGATGACGCTTCCGGCCAAAGCAGACGAACCCTGCATGGTGATGCACGGTCGCGCTCACTTCTATGGCGGAGATGGCCAGCTTCGCATCTGGCACGTCGGAACACATCATGAGTACGAACCCGATCCATCTTCCGACGAGAAGGTTATCGCTTGGTTAGAAGCTGGCGTGAAAGATGCGGACAAGGAGAAGTACGCCGTCCCTGCCTCTATGGTCTATCTGTATGGTGACTTTCTTGTTTGTCCTGTCGAGCCCTTCAAAAAAGGGGCAGTGCAGTTGGCACGCATCGAATGGGTAAAGCACAGGCGCTACACTCGCGTGCAGTAGCCTGAAAATATCCCGTATGCCAGCCAATATTGAACAAATGAAGAAAACGGGAGTTTTGTATAAAGCCTGCGATGGCGATTGGACTCAAGGAAGGTTTGAGCCTCCTGCTTTGTCGATGATGTCGTAGATCGGTTTGTTGTCAGCGTAGACGCGCCATTCCTGCACCAGATCTTTGTCTACCTTCACCAGCCACGCTGCCGGTGTGCGCCATTTGTTTTCAGCCGGCATCTTGCCGCCCGCTGCAATGGTGCCGCCTGCTGAACCGAAAACGGCAACCTTGTCGCCATCTGAAAATATCTCGTCGTGCGAAACCCAATAGTCCGGACAAAATGCGTAATAGCCTCGCCAGGCATTGCGAATCTTCTCCCGGCCCCGGATTGAATTTCCCAGGGAGTCGGCGAAAAGATGATCCTCCGTAACCAGCTCTGCGAGTTTGTCAGCATTTCGCTGGTTGATTCGATCCATGAATTGCAGGACAACTTCAATCGAACCCACGAGCCGTGTCCTCCTGATTTAGCCTCCTAAAAAGATACCCCACCTTGGAACGCGCCGTCGACGCATTCAAGGTGGGGTTCAAGGCAGTTTTGCTGAAATGGAGCCGATTGCTACGCGCTATATAGCAAAATCCCATCCGTCTTCTCTTCCGTCTCGGTAGCCATGTTCGCGGAGACAGTCACTTTAGCATCGCGGCATGGCGACCTGCGCTCCGGATGTCACGAACCGAGAAGCCGATTGGGGTCTGGAAGAGCGCCGGGTTAGGATCACCAAGTGACAAGTCGGATACGTAAACGACTTGTTTGCCGGCAACAGGGTCGTCACGAAGGATTTTGAGATTTGTCTGTAGCTTCTCGTTGAACCAAAATTCGCGAGTCTCGACAAGCTCGCGATCGTTCCCGTTAGCGCCGGGTCGAGTAGTGGTGATCTCACGGATGTGGTTCACGTCCATGCCCTCGACCCTGTCTGCTCCCAGGTTCTCGCGTGTCCGAAACCGTGCGCCGGAATCAAGCGAACCGATGGCGGCCAGTGCGGGTACGGGTGGCGCCGCGTAGTCAGAGAGGTTGCAAACAAAGGTGCGGGCGTAGCAGGTCATCTTCGTACGAGCGACCGGATCGGAAATGGAGATATAAGTGATGGGCGAGTGTTCGTCGATGTCGCCGGATACAAAGCGATGATGCTCGCGGTAGATGCGGCCCTGGCTGTCGCGAGCCAGAGTGGCCTTGAGATGCTTCGTAATGCTGGAACCGTTAGAGGTCGTTCGCGTCCACTCGATGTTGTCGACGCCGGAAAACGGTTGACCGCTGATGGGCAAGATCGAGATGCCCGGCACAGTCGTGTTTGAGGTTCCATCGGGTCCGCGCTCAGATTGTTGAGCAAACAGCGGAGCGATAAGGAGAATGGCTGCTGCAAGAGAAATTGCTGCGATGCGAGTCATGGGCTTACTCCCAAAATACTACGAACCCGCGATAGTGTATGACTCTAACGGCAAACCAAAAGAACAATGGCAGAAATTAGGCAAAACAAATGGCCCCGGCATGATCGCCGGGGCCTTCATTTGGTTCGGACCAGACTTTAAGCGCTGTAAAGCAAAATCCCATCCGTCTTCTCTTCCGTCTCAGTAGCCATATTGGACACCGAGCGATAGAAGAGTTGATTGTTGAGAATGTAGACCTCCAGGAACGCAGGCCGGTCCATAATCTTGCCACCGATCAGCGCTTCCGACAGCGGATCTTCGATGTAGCGCTGTAGAGCACGGCGCAACGGTCGTGCACCGTAACTGCGGTCGCCCAGCGTCTTGTCCAGAATCCACTTCTTCGCATCCCCATCGACAGAAATCGTAATCGACTTCTGCGCCAGATTCGCGTTGAGCTGAGCCACCAGCAGATCGACAATCTGGATAAGATCGGCATCCGACAGCGACTGGAACAGGATCACTTCATCGATACGATTCAGGAACTCAGGATTAAAGGTACGCTTGACCTCGCCCTTCACCAGTTCCTCAATCTTCTCCATCACCAGGTCTTCGCGATCGCTCGAGAAGCCGAGGCCCTTGTTCTTCTGCAAGTGCCGCGCGCCAATGTTCGACGTCATGATGATGATCGTGTTCTTGAAGTCAACCGTGTTGCCCAGCCCATCCGTCAACTGCCCATCTTCAAACACTTGCAAGAGCAAGTTGAAGACATCCGGATGCGCCTTCTCCACTTCGTCCAGCAGCACCACAGAGTAGGGCGAACGCTTCACGCGCTCCGTCAGCTGACCGCCTTCCTCGTAGCCCACATAACCCGGAGGCGAACCAATCAGCTTCGACACCGAGTGCTTCTCCATAAACTCCGACATATCGAAGCGGATCAGCGCCTTCTCGCTGCCAAACAGGAACTGCGCCAGCGTCCTCGCAACCTCCGTCTTGCCCACACCCGTAGGTCCCAGGAACAGGAAGCTGCCAATCGGCCGCGCCGGAGACTTCAGCCCAGCCCGCGAGCGGCGAATCGCCCGCGCCAGCGCCGAAATCGCCTTGTCCTGCGAAATCACACGCCGGTGCAGCTCTTCCTCCACGCGCAACAGCTTCTGCGTCTCTTCTTCCTTGATCGAAGTAATCGGCACGCCAGTCCAGCGGCTGACCACATCCTCAATGTCCTCGCGCCCGACAATCCCCGCAGCCGAATCATCCAGATGATACTTCTCGCGCAGCGTGCGAAGATTCTCGCGCTCCTTGCGCTCCTCATCCGAATAGAACCGCGCCTTTTCAAACTCATGATTGGCAATCGCAGAATCCATGCGATGCACAATGAACTTGATCCGCTTCTGTACCTCAGTGATCTCTTCCGGCAGGGAAGTCTGGCGCAGCTTCACGCGAGCCCCCGCCTCATCGATCAGATCGATAGCCTTGTCCGGCAGAAACCGGTCCGGAATATACCGGTTCGAATGCGACACAGCAAACTCAATCGCAGCGTCCGTGTAGCTCACCGCATGAAATTTCTCATAGCGATCCTTGATGCCCATGATGATCCGAATCGCGTCTACCTCGTTCGGCGGCGGCACCTTCACAGCCTGGAAGCGCCGTTCCAGCGAACGATCCTTCTCAATCGACTTGCGGAACTCCGCCGGCGTCGTAGCGCCAATGCACTGAATCTCGCCACGCGATAGAGCCGGCTTCAGGATGTTGGCTGCGTCGAGCGAACCCTCAGCAGAACCAGCACCCACCAGCGTATGCAGCTCGTCGATGAACACGATGGAGTTCTGATTCTCCATCAGCTCCTTCATGATCGTCTTCAGCCGCTCTTCAAACTGTCCGCGATACTTCGTGCCCGCCACGATCAGCGAAAGATCCAGCGCCAGCACCCGCTTGTCCGCCAGGAAGCTCGGCACTTCGCCATCAGCAATGCGCTGCGCCAGCCCTTCGACAATGGCCGTCTTGCCCACACCAGGCTCGCCAATCAGCACAGGATTGTTCTTCGTGCGACGGCAGAGTATCTGGATCACCCGCTCCAGCTCGCCATCGCGACCCACCAGCGGATCAAGCTGATTGTCCATCGCAGACTGCGTCAAGTCGCGGCTGAACTCCGCCAGCAAGCTCGACTCCCGCTGCCGTGCCTGCGTCGGAGCCTTCTCCTGCGTCACCCGCGCCAGTTCCTCGCGAATCGCCGCCAGCTTCAGCCCTCGCTCCTGCAAAATCTCCGCGGCAAAGCACTTCTCCTCGCGCAACAGCCCAAGCAGTAGATGCTCCGTGCCAATATGCTTGTGCCCCAGCCGCTCCGCCTCTTCCGCGGCATAGGCCAGCACGCGCTTGCATTCATTCGAGAGCGGCAGATCGACCGAAGTCGAAACCTTCTCCCGAATCGTCGTATGCGCCTCGATCTGCTTCCGTATCGACTCAACCGAAGCATGCGAGCGCAGGAACCGGTTGGTCAATGCCTTGTCTTCACGCAACAGGCCAAGCAGCAGGTGTTCAGTCTCGATATAAGGCGAACCGAACTGGCTGGCCTCATACCGTGCAAAGAAGATAACGCGTCGCGCCTTCTCCGTATAGCGTTCGAACATGGTGCTCCTTTTCTGTGACTATCGGCTGCGGTGGCTATTCATCCAGAGAACGAATTCCCGGAAGGAACAGATTGGGGGTTTACCGCGAATTGTGTTGAGTAACGAACGCACTGTCCTTGGTGGAATTGCCTCAGGCGACAGGTTCGAGCCTGCCACCCACTAATCGTAGAGTCCGGGTACATCGCCCGGCCAGTTCCAGGTTGTGCGTTACCAGCACGGAGGTAAGACCGTGCACCGCGTGCAGCCGTTCAATCAAACCAAACACCAGATCCGCCGACGCACCATCCAGATCGCCCGTCGGCTCATCCGCCAGCAACAACTGCGGCTTTGTCACCAGCGCCCGTGCCAGAGCCACGCGCTGCTGCTCACCACCGCTCAGCTCACCGGGACGATGTGCCGCCCGGTCCGCCAAACCGACTTCCCCGAGCCAAGCCGCCGCTTCCTGCATCGCCTCGCGCCGGGCAATTCCGGAATTGCCTCCCCGCGCCAGCAACGGCATCGCCACGTTTTCCTGCGCCGTAAACTCGGGCAGCAGGTAATGAAACTGCCAGACGTACCCAACCTTCTCATTGCGGAAGCGCGAAGCCTCCCGCACGCTCAGTTTTGTCACCTGAGTGGAGGCGCAGTATATCGTTCCCGCCGAAGGCGCATCAAGAGCCCCCAGCATGTGCAAAAGTGTGCTTTTACCGCTTCCCGACTGGCCAACAATCGCCACCAGCTCGCCGCGCTTTACTTCCAGATCAAGCCCGTTGAAGAGATGCAGTGCGCCGCGCCCGGACTTCGAGTTGCCCGCATATTCCTTGAAAAGCCCGCTAACCCGCAGCAACGGCTCAATTTGGCTGGAATCCGGTCCGGTTCCATACCCCACCGGCTCAAGCACAGGAGCGCCTACACTGCTCCCATACGAACCCGAGGTGGAGAAGGATTGTTTCATTCCTATGACTCATATCCTAACGCGGCAAAGTGGGAAGAACGCCAGCAACAGCGCAAAGATAAAGTGCTACTTTCGTTGGATGCACAACAGCCTCATTTGGAAGCAGAACCGCCACCGGCAGCCTCTCCCCAATCCCTACAAATCCGAGCACTTCCGCCAGCACCATCACAAACCACCGGGCGGAAGGGACGAAATCCGGGTGCCCCACCTTCACCGCGCAGTCGGGGTCCCCAACGACAGGTCTTCGTCGTTGGGGTGACTCGTGGTTAAGGTGGGAGTGACAAAAGGCAGGGAGTCGCTGCCGTTGTCCTTGCTTTTGCAATTGCCCTGGCATTTTTGGTTTGTCATTCCCGAAGGGAATCTGCTGTTGCATTTGCTCTTGCCGTTGCACTATCAACAAATCAAAAGATGCTGTCATCCTGAGCGAAGCGTAGCGAAGTCGAAGGACCTGCGGTTGAAGTTGTCTTTGCCGTTGCTCTGGCTTTTCTTCCTGTCATTCGACTCAGCAGAATCTGCTTGTCTACACCTATCAAGAGGAAATGGTCACGCTTCCTTCATCTACGGACCGAACAATATCGACCAAACGCCTACTCCCACTAACCATAGACCGCTCAGTGCGATGATCCACCCGCAGAATCGAACGAGTCCTATGGCGGCTTCCGGAGCGTTTCGAAGAGATCTAGCAAACGACACTTGCTTCGGGAAACATATACACAAAATCCCAACCACAATTACAATCGCGCCTTGGACGATATTTCCCGCGAGACCATTTTCGACCATTGAAGCCATCCAACCACCCTAAAAGTCTTGTGCCGGGACCATTTTGAAATTCCTCGAGCAGAGCGAAGCAGTCAGTAAACGTTGAATGCTATACCCTGGCGTCCCAGCCGCCCAATCCGCCCCTTCGGCCCAACCACAAACGGCAACGAAAGCGCATTCCAGTTCCCATCATCCAGCGGCTCCCAGGTCTTCCCATCATCCCGGCTGATATCCGAACCATTCGTCCCGGCAGCAATCCAAGCCTTGAGCTCCCCACTCCAAGCCACGGAAGAGCGATACCCATGCGGCGGCTTTATCGCCGTAGCCCATGTCTTGCCATCGTCACTCGAATAAGCGGCTGTTCCGGTGCTGTCGTTTGGTTTGGCATAGTCTCCGCCGACGGCAAGCCAATGGCCGGAGGCATTCGTATTTAAAGAAAAAATCCCTGCAGAGTCTCTCCGAGGAAACATTGGCATTGCGACCGCAATCCATTTGACCTGCGTGCAATCCTCGCAATGAAAGAAGATCCGAGCTCCCGACTGACCGCCTGAACCAAATGCTTCGACATCATCGACAGCAGCCCAGTAAAGAGCAGAATTACTAGCGGCGAATGCGCCTTCCTTTTCTTGATTCTCCAAGCCCGGCTCGTGAAGGTGCTTCCAAGTTTTTCCATCATCATCAGAACCGAACGTGGTGAAATGACCGTCGACTGGATCGCCGATTATCAGGTAAGGCTCTTGTGCGTTAAAAGCATCCCAAAATCCATCCTTGTCAGGGTTCTTGAAGAGAAGCGTCCAACTGACGCACCCATCGGTCGTCTTATAGAGCCTGCTCTTCTCCCCCGGCCCGCTCGCCATCACAACCGCCGTCTTGTCATCCCAAGCCTGCACCCCACGAAAATCGAGCGTAGCCCCATCCTTGTCGCCATCCGGCACAGCGCACTTCGCCCAATGCTCCCCGCCATCCACGGTACGAAGCACCGTCCCGCCAGTCCCGCTCGCCCAGGCGATCTTCCCATCCACCGAATAAATCCCACGCAACCCGGCAGTCGTGCCGGAATCCTGCATCACCCAAGGCGAAGCAGCCTTACTCGCCGCAGCCTGAGCAGCAACCGGGAACAGCCGGTCATCCTTCCCCCGAACCCCAGGATGCCGCAGCGAATACCCAAACAGCCCCAGCGCCGGCACAGAAAGCACCGCAATAGCAGCCCAACTCAATTTCCGTCGAAGTAGAGAATCCATTGCAGCGAGTATAGGACAACCCGCACAGGCCCAATCATCTCAGCCCACCAAAATGACCGGATCGCGCAAACCGAAACCGATTGTCCCGAAAGGGAGTAGGGAGGGAGCAGTAGCCTTCAGGCCTGTGGCCTTTTCGTCGTCCACGCCGTCAAAACAGAAGCGCGAACCTGCATCGCGTCCGTCCGTAATGCGGTCAACTCGCCCAGTTGCATAGCCCCATGCGTTTCCGCATAGTCACACATTTCCATCACGAGGCGGGCATGGTGAAACTGAGCCCACGCACCCGCGTCGGTCCTGATCTGTTGGGTGATGTCATCCCAGCTCTGGCGATTGCGCCTCCGGCAGTAGCGGCCGTATTGCGTCAAATACGCAACCACGATACACACCACCCCGAACTGAACAAGAGGGAACACCGCTCAAGTGAATCATCTTTCGCACCGTTTCGGTATACCACTGTCGAGTTATGCCAAACTAACTACCCCAAAAAAACTTCGCATTGAGTTGCGTGTTATTGATTGAAAAAAGCGCATAATGATTCCAAGCATAATCTCACACCAAGCTTTTCCTCGATTGTTGTCATTCCCGAAGGGAATCTGCTGTTCAACGTTTTGCGGAATGCACTCATTGAGTGCACAAAAGAGCATCAAACGCGCCACAAAACAAGCAATAAGCCAATTGGAATGAATGCGATACAAGCAAAACAGGGATACCCCCACCCCCCAAGGTGAAAATATCCCTGTTTCGCTGAAAGAAGAGAACGAAGCCCTAGACCTTCGACTGGAAGAACTCCAGCGAAAGCTTCAGCCCCTCACGCAGGCTGATCTTCGGCTCCCAATCCAGAATCCTCTTAGCCTTCGAAATATCCGGCTTGCGGCGCGTAGGATCGTCCTGCGGCAGCGGCTCAAAGACCAGTTCGCTCTTCGAACCAGTAACCTCAAGCACAGCTTCAGCGCATTCCAGAATGGTGAACTCAACCGGATTGCCAATGTTCGTCGGCATATGCTCGTCTGACCGCGAAAGCCGCAGAATGCCTTCGATCAGATCCGCAACAAAGCAGAAGCTGCGCGTCTGCTGGCCATCGCCATAAACGGTCAGCCGCTCGTTCCGCAGAGCCTGCATCATGAAGTTCGAAATCACACGTCCATCGCTCGGATGCAGCCGCGGACCGTAAGTGTTGAAAATCCGCACTAGGTGCGTATTCACGCCCTTGTAGCGGTGATAAGCCATCGTCAGCGACTCGGCATAGCGCTTGGCCTCGTCATACACCGAACGCGGCCCAACCGGATTCACGTTGCCCCAGTAGCTCTCCGTCTGAGGATGCTCCAGCGGATCGCCGTAGCACTCCGAAGTCGAAGCATGCAGGAAAGCAGCGTCATACTTGTGCGCAATCTCCAGAGTGTTCTCCGTCCCAACGGAGCCAACGCGCAGCGTCTCAATCGCCAGCTTCAAGTACTCCGGCGGGCTCGCCGGCGAAGCCATGTTGTACACAGCATCCACCTTGCCTGGATCGAAAGGCTGGCAAATGTCGAGTTGCTCAAACGCAAAGCGCGACTCATTCTTGAGGTGGGCTATGTTGCCCAGATCGCCGGTCGAGAGATTGTCCACGCCGATCACAGAGTGGCCTTCGCCAATCAGGCGGTCCGTAAGGTGGGAGCCGAGAAATCCGGCAGCGCCGGTTACAAGTACGCGCATAGGCGAAGTAGTCAAAGGGGAACGCTCCGAAAGTGTGGTCAGAGTTGCAGAAGTCTAGTCGTAGTATGACAGGGCCGGAAAAGCAGGTAAGAAATAAAAGGCCGGGAAGGGAACTTCCCGGCCTGCATCATGACTACGAAAGCACCAGCTTGCGCGGCTTGCCCTGCTGCGCCGTGTAGGCTGCGGGACGGCCTACGCTGACGTAGGTGAAGCCCTGCTCCTGCATGTAGGCAGGCTTGTACATGTTGCGGCCATCGATGATGATCGGGAACTTGAGCGCCTGGTTGAGTTTCGGCAGATCCAGCTTGCCGAACTCCTTCCAGTCGGTCAGGATCAGTAGTGCGTCCGCGCCTTCTGCAGCCTCGTACGCGCTTGAAGCGTACTTCATGCTGTTGGAAGCAGGCAGCACGCCTTTGGCCTTCTCGATCGCGGCTGGATCGTACGCCGTGATCGTAACGCCCGCATCGATCAGCTTGCGAATGATCTCGATCGCGGGAGAGTCACGAATGTCGTCCGTATCTCCCTTGAAGGCGAGACCGAGAGCAGCCAGCTTCTTGCCGCGCAGCGTCCAGAGCGCCGTGCGCACCTTGTTGAAGAAGATATCCTGCTGGGTCGCATTGACCTTCTTTACTTCTTCCAGGATCTGGAAGTCGACGCCCTGCTGCTGCGCCACGTAATAGAAGGCCGCCACGTCCTTGGGGAAGCAGGAGCCGCCATACCCAAGGCCAGCGCGCAGGAACTTCGGTCCAATACGCGAGTCAAGGCCCATGCCGGCAGCGATATCTTCAATGTCCGCATCGACGGATTCAGCAAGGTTGGCAACTGCGTTGATGAAGGAGATTTTGAGCGCCAGGAAGGCGTTCGAAGCGTGCTTGATAATCTCCGAGCTTTGCGCAGAGGTCACCAGCAGCTTCGCCGGATTCTCAGCGCTCAGCATGCCCGGCAGAGCATCCTTGGCCGAGTAGTAGCTGCCATCGGTCAATGGAGCATAAATGCGGCGCAGGACTTCGGCAGCCCGCTCATTATTGGCTCCCACCACGATGCGATCAGGATGCAGGAAGTCTTCAATCGCTGTTCCCTCCCGCAGGAACTCGGGATTCGACACGACGTCAAAATTCTGTGGAGGAACACCGTGACGGTGCATCACGCGGCTGATCCACTCGTTCGTATAAACAGGGACAGTGCTCTTCTCTACGATGACCTTATAGGAGTTCACAGCGCGGGCAATTTCGCTGACCACCGCTTCCACATACGATAGATCGGCGGAGCCGGTCGAACCCTGAGGCGTGCCTACGGCGATAAAAACCGCTTCGCACTGCTCGACACCATAAGCCAGATCAGTCGTGAACTCAACACCACGGTTCAGGTGCTTGGCCAGCATGTCCTCGAGGTGCTCTTCGTAGATCGGCACCCCGCCTTCGTTCAACATCTTTACTTTAGCTTCATTGTTATCGACGCAGATGACGCGGTGGCCGATCTCAGCAAAGCATACAGCGGCGACCAGTCCAACGTACCCTGATCCGAGAACACAGATAGACACTTGCTTCGACATGCGTAGGACTCTCCTTGGCGGTAAACGGCGGCATATTCCGGAGCCGGAAAGGCGGAGTTCGCCTGCGGCGGTTAGGGGTGGCAGGGCGCTTTGACGGCGGTTGCGGGGGAGGCTGGAGCGGTCTCTGGCCAGCGGCATTCCCGTCGCGGTCAATACAAGCCTGATTCAAGCTTGCTACAAGCCTGAAGTCTTCCCTGGAGCAAAGATGGTCAGCGCGCGAGAGCTGCTGGTGAAGGCTTCAGCTTCGCCGGTCACTCTCAGGGTAACTGGAATTCCCGGTTTGGAGCAATGTTTTCAATGATCCGGGAGTAACCTGCGGCCTAAAGAAATATCATATAGTGGTATTCGATATCATTTGTTGACAAGTCCGGTTGGCGCAAAATCGCTGCACATCATCGTTTTTAATGAGTTTCTTATGTTTGCCGTGGCGCCCGATTTTCATGCTGCAAGAAAGTTCGTTTGCTAGAGTGAGGTAATCGTTACGTTTTTTACGCAATCGAGAGTGAAGGTTTATGAGCGGAACTTCTGAATTGGAAATTTTGGCGCCATTCCGGCTGGAGCCACTGTTTGTCGAGCGGATCTGGGGAACCCCAGACCTGCGCCCGTGGTACGACCACGTAACAACCGGTAACGCCGCGCCCATCGGCGAAGTCTGGCTCACCGGCGATGCTTCGCGTGTTGCGACAGGGGATTCCAAGGGCAAGACACTGGCCGAAATCTTCGCCTCGCATGCTGAGGCGATGCTGGGGCCGACAGCGGCAAAGCGCATGGAGGGCCAGTCGCCCCTGTTGCTGAAGGTGATTTTTGCCAAGGACAAGCTCAGTGTGCAGGTGCATCCGGACGACAAACTTGCCCAGAAGTACGGCGAACCGCGCGGCAAGACCGAGTGCTGGTATGCCCTTACGGCTGAGCCCGGAGCCGAAGTGGCCGCAGGACTGTTGCCTGGCGTCACCCTCGAGGATGTTGAACGTGGCGTGGCCGATGGGACGCTCGAAGAAAGCCTCGAAGTTGTTCCCGTTGCCGCAGGGGATATGGTGTTTGTGGATGCAGGAACGGTGCATGCGATCTGGCCGGGTTCCGTCCTGCTGGAAACCCAGCAGAACTGCGATCTCACCTACCGCCTTTACGACTACGGCCGTCCCCGAGAACTGCATGTAGCCAAGGCGATCGAGGCGATTCGCCTGCAGACGGGTGCAGGGAAAGTGCCGCCCGAGGTGCTTAGCGACAGGACCGTTCTGGTGGATCGCGCCTATTTCTGTGTCGAGGAGATCAAGGTTGACGGCAAGCGAAGCGGTCCGTCGATGCTGTCGGACGACGAGACCGGACCCGGCTTGACCTATCTTTTCGCAGCAGAAGGCGCGGGAGTCGTGACTTCGGCAGCCGAGGGAGAATTTGGTCCGGTTGATCTGCCCAGCCGGGGAATCGTCGCGGTGCCGGCCTCCTCGCCGGAATGGCAGATCGAGGACCTCGGCGGTCTGAAGCTGATTCGTATCACCCCGCGATGGCCAGAGGAAGTTGCCTAATGGCGGATTGGCGGGACAGCGTTGTGGCGTATATCCGTGCCGAAGCTGCACCAGCGGATAAATTTGGCCATCAGCCGCGGCTGTATGAATTGGCCCGCCAGATCGCCGAAGGACAAGGGTGCGACGACGATGTGCTGTTCGCCTCGGCCTGGATGCATGACCTGGGCGTGTTTTTGGGGCATCGCCCCGCCGATCCGGAAGCGCTGGCGAAGTGGGATCACGTCCCGTACACGATTGGCAAGAGCAGGGAACTGTTGATGAAGTGGGGTTTTCCGGCGGAAAAGCTGGATGTCGTGGCGGAAGCGATCCGGACACACCAGCCCAAGGATCAGGCGGTGATTCCCGAGGCCGTCGTGCTTCGGGATGCCGACATCCTGGAGCAACTGGGTTCCGTCGGGGCGCTGCGGGCTCTGGTCAAAGTTGGCCGGGATACGCGCTACCGGAGCTATTCCGACGTAATTCCTGTCCTGGAACAAGCTGTTGAGGATCTTCCTGGGAAGCTGAGTCTACCGCGGGCCAGGGCGCTCGCAGGTCCGCGGGTCGAAGCCCTGCGACGTCTTTTGACTGCCATCCATGAGGAAGCGGGAGAGTTGTTGTACTAAAAATCTGAGCCTGGGAACAGCACCAGGAGGACAGCAACCCGATTTGGGACTATGCCTGTCTGATTGAGCAGAAGTGGGCACGTTGATCGATTGGGTGTGTGTAGCTTGTTTAATTGCAAGTCTTTGCAATTTCTTTGCATCGGATTTTGACTGGTCCGTTGTACACTTGGCACAAGATCGGCCTCGGGGGAGGAGGTCTGCAATCACAAGGAGATATCGAATGCGTTCGAAGCTTGTCCTGGCAGCGCTTTTATCCCTCGCAACCCTGCCTGTTTTTGCCCAAGTGGCGCCCGCGGCGAAAGTCAGCGGTTTACCGTTGGGTGTGGGTGTCGGCATTGTCGACTACGATACGGACTACTACCGTCCTGATCTGCCTTACTGGAGCGGTCGAATGATTGGTATTTCGGCCTGGGCGAACTACAATTTGTTTCACGGAATCGGCGTTGAGGCGGAAGGAACATCGATTTTCGCTAACAAGCCGAAAGCGGTGTCTCCCTATCCGGACGAGCCGATCTACGGCAGTTTGAAGCAAGAGACAGTTCAGGTTGGCGTGATTTACAAGTATCACCCTGTCTTTCATGTACGCCCCTTCGTCAAGGGTATGGGCGGAATCGGCAAGGTGGATTTCCCAACAACCAATCCGTTCTACACCAGCGAAACGTCAGCTCTCTATTCCATCGGCGGCGGGCTAGAGTACAAAACGTGGCGAACGCTCTACGTCCGCGGGCAATACGAATATCAGTTCTGGAAGGGTTTTCGCAGCGGATCGCAAGCATTGAATCCCGCAGGATTCACCATCGGGGCGACCTACTACCTGCGTGGAGTTCACCGTCATTACTAGGCAGCTAAGTGGGTTTCAGCGCACTTAGATGTTGCTTGCCGGATGATTCGTTGCCTGGTTTCTGAAGTATTTTTGGGTACATTAGTTCTGTATCCTGACTTCAAATGTCTTGGTATACTTGCTTAACGTGCCACGGAGTTGAATCGAGCGTCGCACCCGCGTCATTGTTCGGTTTGCTTTGTCCCGTGGCCGATGTTCATAGTCTGGCAGCAGCCCAACATTCTCGGCACTTATACCCAAGAAAGGACTACTTAGCCTATGCACATTCGTGGCGCACACGCTCTAGTTTGCGGTGCTGGTGGTTTCATCGGAGGCCATCTCGTCAACAGACTCTTTGAGGAGGGCGCAGCGAGCGTTCGTGCGGTTGATGTGAAACCGTTGGACGAGTGGTACCAGCAAAATAAGAAGGCGGAAAGCCTCAGCCTGGATTTGCAGGAAAAAGACAACTGCATGCAGGCTACGGAAGGCATCGACTCCGTGTTCCAACTAGCTGCTGATATGGGCGGCATGGGCTTCATCGAGAATAACAAGGCTCTTTGCATGCTGAGTGTTCTTACCAACACCCACATGCTGGTTGCAGCCCGCGCGCAGGGCGTCAAGCGATTCTTCTATTCGTCATCCGCCTGTGTGTACAACGGCGACAAGCAGACCAACCCCGACGTTGTTGCGTTGAAGGAAGAAGATGCGTATCCCGCGTTGCCGGAAGATGGTTATGGCTGGGAGAAGTTATTCAGTGAGCGCATGTGCCGTCACTTCCGTGAAGACTACGGTCTGGAGACACGCGTAGCTCGTTTCCACAATGTTTACGGGCCTCTCGGCACGTGGCACGGCGGCCGCGAAAAGGCTCCTGCGGCGATCTGCCGTAAGGTCCTCGAAGCCAAGGCTTCCGGCGTTCACGAGATTGAGATCTGGGGCGATGGGCATCAGACACGCAGCTTCATGTACGTCGACGACTGCACCAAGGGTGTTCTGGACATCTATCACAGCGACATTCTCGAGCCGATCAATCTCGGTTCGAGTGAGCTGGTGACCATCAACCAGCTCGTCGATATCGCAGAGGATCTGGCCGGTGTGAAGTTGAAGCGGATCTATAACCTGAGCGCTCCCAAGGGCGTGAATGGCCGCAACAGCGATAACACCCTGATCCAAAAATATCTGGGCTGGGAGCCCAGCATCAAACTCCGCGACGGGCTGGAAAAGACCATGGCCTGGATCGATCAGCAGATGCTTGCCGGCGTAACCACCAAGTAGGAGTCATGCATGAGTTCACCTCCTCGGTTCCAGCAGATACTGGGCGTTCGGTTTTTTGTCGGTGACGCCCAGGGTGCCATTGAAGCGGTGTCGCAGCGCGGCGGTCTCGTCGTCGTGCCTGCGGCGCCAGCGCTCAAGAATCTTGCTGTTGACAAGGGCTATCGTGAAGCGCTGCTGGGGGCGGATTTTGCCATCGCTGACAGCGCCTTCATGGTGTTGCTCTGGAACTTGATTGACAGCAACCGCATTCCCAAGCTGTCGGGATTGAAGTATCTCCGGGCACTGATCGAGGAGCCTCATTTCAAGGAGCTCGGCAATACTTTCTGGGTTATGCCCACTGCCAACAGCGCGCAGCGTAATCTGCGCTACCTGCGGCAGGAGGGCGTCAGTGTTGCCAATGAGGATGTTTACCTGGCTCCGCTTTACGGCGCGGTGATCTCCGACGAGGAATTGTTGGAGAGGCTCGAGGAGCGGAAACCGAAGCACATCATCCTGGGTATCGGTGGTGGCACGCAGGAGCGGCTTGGGCTGTATCTCAAGCAGCACCTGAGCTACACTCCCGCGATTCACTGCATCGGCGCGGCGATTGCGTTTTTGAGCGGCGATCAGGTCCATATCCCAGCCTGGGCGGACACGCTTGGCCTGGGATGGCTGTACCGGACGATTGCCGATCCAAAACGATTTTTTCCGCGTTACTGGGACGCGCGGCACCTGGCGCCTCTCTTATTGAAGTACCGGGACCGGTTGCCGGTCGTCAGCCTCTAGCTTTCAGCTCCAGCATTTTGCAGTGCAAGATCAAATCATTTCTACGCAATACTTTCTTCCAAATGTGTCAATCGGCGGGGCAGCTCCAATCGGAGTTGCCCCGTTCGTTTGCGGACGAAGAATTCCTGCGGAACTTTTCTTTTGGAGTTGGGTCTAACAGGATGTCAGCTTCCGGCGGAAGGTCACGCTCGGGAGCAAAGGAAACGTCGGCCCTATATGTTGGTGAGAACAAGGCCGGGTTGGAGACATATGGCGATGAATACGAATTACTCACTCCGCATTTTTGGTTCGGTAGCGTTGACGCTGGGCTTGGGCGGAACTTTCACCTTGGGCGCTGCCAGCGCTTTCGCGCAGGACCAGAACGGGCAAGCTCCTGCAGCTCAGCAGACCGAACCCGCAACCGGACAGCGCACAGACAGTCAGATTGAAGTGGATGTCGTGCATGCGCTCGACGCTCAGCAGGCATTGCAGCAGGATTGGATCACGGCTGCCACGGTACAGGGCGAAGTGACCCTCTCCGGCACCTCTGCCAGCGAAGCGAACCGGCAGCTTGCCGAGGCAACCGCGAGCAAAGTTCCCGGCGTAACAAAGGTCGTCAACAGCCTCAAGGTGGGTGATCCACAGCAGGCGGCAGACGCAAGTGGTGTTGGCCAGCAGCCCGAGCCTGCCCCCCAGGTCGCGGGCAATGACAATCCTCCGCAGCCTGCTCCCTATCCGAATGCTGACCCGAACTATGCGCCGCAACCCGCGCCGCAACCGGGGAATCAGCCGAATGGCCAGCCGGGATATGCTCCAACGCCGCGGCCCAGCTATCGTCCTGCTCCGTATCAGCCGCAGATGGCGCAGTTGCCCGAGCCGCCGCGCGAGCCGGTAACGATTCCGCAGGGCACGCTGATCAAGGTAAGAACCAGCGAGTCTTTGGATAGCAAGAAGGCCAAGCCCGGCACTCCCGTGGAGTACACCATAATGCGCGATGTTTACGTTGGCGGTGTGCTGGCGATTCCGCGTGGCGCTACGGTCCTTGGTCAGGTGACGGACGTCAAGAAGGCGGGAGCTCTTGGCGGGAGCCCGGAATTGGCTCTTACCCTGCAGTCATTGCAGCTGGAAGGCAAAGCATACGATCTGGCTGTTGAACCGTTTGAAGTCAAGGGTCCGAACAAGGCTGGCCGTACTGTAGGAAACGCTATCGGTGGTGCTCTCTTTGGCGCGATCATTGGCGGCGCAGTGGGCGGCGGCGAAGGCGCAGCGATCGGAGCTGGAGCCGGTGCAGCGGGCGGAACAGCAGCTTCCGCTGCAACTCCCGGGCCACGCGTCTGGATCTCGGCTGAGGCCCCGATGGACTTTCATCTGACCGCGCCGATCACCGTGATGCCGGTGAGCCGTGCGGAAGCACAACGTCTGGCAGCGAATGCTCCGTATCCGGCCCCGCGCCCGACGCTCTATCGCCGCGGTTATCCGCCTCCGCCTCCTCCGCCGGGATATTACTATCGCCCATACTAAATTCCGCCGTACACCACCTAACTTTAGGTACCGGCCCGGGCAGATTTCCCCGGGCTGGTTTTTTGTTTACCGATATCTTTTCATCTACCGTTCTTATTCCACACCAGGCATCGTTACATGCACGAAGCGCGTCTCATTACCAGTACCAGAAGGTAACGTCCCAGTACTCTATTCGCGTTGACACACAGGGTCCTCCGTGAAACCATGAGGGTGTGGTTCCCGTCCGTTATGCCTGCCGAATACCCTGCGTAGGTGTAAGCAACGCATAGAGTTGTTCACCCCGATGCGGATTCGAAATCCCTCCCGCATCCTGAACTTCTTACGATCATCTTCCTGCGCCTGATTGGCTAGCGAAGAGTGAGGATGGCTCGATTGAACTATGAGGTCTTATCCTGCGACGCTGTTTCCTGGTCGCATGCCTTTCTTATCCGGTCTTTTGAAGAACGACTACTAAAGCTATTTTCTGAAGGTAAACTCTTCGGCACGGTGCATACCTGTATCGGTCAGGAGTTTACCGGTGTTGCCGTCTCCAGCCAACTTATCGATGGCGATTTGATGGTTAGCAATCATCGCTGCCACGGTCACTACCTTGCCCGCACCGGCGATGCCGATGGCCTGATGGCGGAAGTTATGGGCCGTATTACCGGCATCTGCGGCGGCCGCGGCGGCAGCCAGCATATCTGCGCGCATGGCGTCTATTCGAACGGCATTCAAGGCGGCATGACGCCTGTCTCCGCAGGCATGGCGCTGGCTCAGAAACTCAACAACACCGGCAATGTCGTGGTTACGTTTATCGGCGACGGTACGCTCGGCGAAGGCACACTCTACGAGACACTGAACATCATCTCGAAGTGGGATCTTCCGATGATGATCGTGCTTGAAAACAATTTGTACGCGCAAAGCACTTCACAGACGCTGACGCTCTCCGGCGATATCTGCGCCCGCGCGGAAGCCTTCGGTATCGACAGTTATCACGGCAACACCGCCAATCCGAAAGAGCTCCACGACCTGATGGCGACCGCTGTGAGCAAGATGCGCAAGGAGAGCCGCCCGGCCTTCTTCCGCGTCGATACTTCGCGTCTCATGGCGCACTCCAAGGGCGATGATGACCGGCCCAAGGATGAGCTCGCCCGCTATTGGGCGAACGATCCAATCACCCGCTTCACCGAGCAGTTCCCCGAAGAAGCAGCAAAGATCAAAGCCGAAGCCGAAGCAAAGATCGATCGCGCAGTAGAACTGGCTACGCCAGCAGGCTTTGCCGAAAACGGCGTCGATGAAGAAGTCGATCTTTCCGCGCCCATCTGGACCAAGACCACCATCGAAGGCAAGGAGCGCGTCGTAACCCGCATCTACCAGGCGCTCAAACAGCAGATGGGCGCAGACAAGCGTGCGTTCATCCTCGGCGAGGACATCGAAGGCCCATACGGCGGCGCTTTCAAAGTCACCAAGGACCTGAGCCTCACCTTCCCCGGACGGGTCAAGAACACGCCCATCAGCGAGGCAGCCATTGTCGGCATCGGCAACGGCCTCGCCCTGGTCGGCATGCACCCGGTCTGCGAAATCATGTTCGGCGACTTCATGACGCTGGCTGCCGACCAGGTCATCAATCACGCTTCAAAGTTCAAGTGGATGTACAACGACCAGGTCACGGTGCCGACGATCATTCGCACCCCGATGGGCGGCCGTCGCGGCTATGGCGCAACCCACAGCCAGTGCCTCGAAAAGCATTTCCTCGGTCTACCCGGCACGCGCCTGCTGGCACTGAATGCACGCTTCGATCCTTACCTCGTCTACGAGAAGCTCTTCGAGACCATCGACCGTCCCACAATCGTGATCGAGAACAAGATCATGTACGGCGAGTGGGTCAGCCATGCAACGGTCGCAGGCTATTGGGCCGAGCATTCGAACGAAACATTCCCCACCACACGCATTCGCTCGAACGCTAAGCCCGATGTCACCATCGTCTGCTACGGCGGCACACTGGCCGAAGCGGAGAAGGCTGCGGACAAGCTCTTTGATGAGCACGAGGTTGTGGTCGAGATCATCTGCCCCATCCAGCTTTACCCGCTGAACTACCGGCCCATCCTCGACTCGGTGAAGAAGACCGGCCGCCTCTTCGTCGTCGAAGAAGGCCAGGCCTTCGCCGGATTCGGGGCGGAGGTAGTCTCTGAGGTCTATCAGGCGATGGCCGGCGAGCCGCTCGTAGCCAAGCGCCTCGGTGCCAAGCCCCACCCCCTGGCCTCAAGCAAGGCCGCAGAACTGGATAGCCTGCCCGGTGCCGATGCTATCGTTGCCGCAGTAGCCGAGTTGGTGACTTATGCCTGAGATGATCACAGTAACAATCCCGCAGGAAACGGTGAACGACGAGAGTGTCCGCATCCTCTCGTGGAAGGTCGAATCGGGCTCGAAGGTCACCAAAGATCAGCAGATCTGCGAGATCGAAACCAGCAAAGCGGTGATGGACATCGAGGCCCCTGAAGCGGGCACGGTGATGTATACGGCGAAAGCTGGCGACGAGGTTCCCGTCGGCTCCACGCTCTGCCAGATCGCGCCGGAAGGCGTGGCTGTTCCTGAATCGGCGAAACCCACTGCGCCCGCAGCGGCTCCAACCCCCGCCGCGCAGACAGCGCCTACCCCAGTTCCCGAAGCTACCGCACCGGCAGCACCTACTCTGAAGGCTGGCGTGCCAACCGACACCGCGACCGACGCAGTCATCGACGACGCCGACCTGCCGCCAGCCCGCCTTACACCGCTCGCCGCAAAGCTCGCCGCCGAATTCGGCTTCGAAAAGGAAAGCTTCAAGCGCGGATCGCTCGTTCGCCGCGACGACGTTTTGCGCCGCGCCGGCAAGCTGCCCGCAGAATCAGCAGCTCCTCCCAAAGCAGCCGCTCCGGCGAAAGCCACAGCTCCGGTCGCAGCCGAGCCGGTCGAGAACGCACCTGTTGCTGGCGTCGGCGTCAACTGGGCAGACCTGCCGCGCCGCAAGACCTTCGAGGCCAAGATCCTCGGCCAGGGCCAGGCACGCACGATCCAAAGCCAGGTCACGTCACCGGTCCGCGCGCCGCGTCTGCGCGCACGCCTGGAACGCCTCGGTCTCACCGAAATGGGCCTCGGCGCTCTGACGATCTTTGAAGCTGCCCGGCTCCTCCGTAAGTATCCAGAGTTCAACGCTATCCACGATCGCGGCAAGATCGGCACTTACTCTGACGTCAACGTAGGCTTCGCCATCGACGGCGGCCAGGGTCTCATGGTCCCCGTCGTCCCGCAGGCGGACCAGAAGACCGTGCAGGAGATCGTCGAGATCATGCAGCGGCACGTGGACAGCTACGTCGAGGGCAAGCTCGCCACGGCAGACTTCCTCGGCGGAACCTTCACCATCTCTGACCTTTCAGCGGACGGGATCAGCCAGTTCCACCCGCTCATCAGCCAGGGGCAGTCAGCTATCCTCGGCGTCGGTGGCGAACTCGATGGGGCAGGCAACGAGACTCTCTTCCTCACCCTCGCGTTCGATCATCAACTCGCCGAAGGCCGCAAAGCCGCGCAGTTCGTTCGCGAACTCGCTGGAAGACTGGAAGCTCACGCCGCTCTCGAACCCGCGCCAGTCCAGCCCGCGCCGGTGCAAGGCGAACCATACTGCGCCCTCTGCCAGCGCGACGTAGCCACGCTCAAGTCCATTCGCGGCATGCTGGTGAAGTCGGAGATCCCAGCCGGGTACGTCTGCTCGGTCTGCCTCGCGGAGTTGTCATGATCAACAAAGAAGAAATCCGTGGTCTGATCGCGACAATGATGATGGTCTCCCCGGCGGAGATAACGGACACAACTTCGCTGGCGTCACTCAACACTTCGCTCGGCTCAGCCAAGGTCCGTCTCGGCCTCAAGCGCCTCGGACTGGCACTGCCGCTCGGCTCAAAGCCCGCTACCTTCGCCGGGTTAGTGACACTGCTCTCCGGCGAAACAGCAACGGCTGCTGCTCCCACGGCGTCTTACACTGCCGCTGTTCCTGCAGCCGCCGCTGGCACCTCCGGCACACTGCAGGTAGGTCTGGATGTGGAAGACGTACCATCGCTGCCCGTCGCCGTCGACTATTGGGAGCACGAGTTTTACAAAGACTCGTTCGCCAAGTCTGAGATCGCCTACGCCGTCCTGCAAGCCGAGCCACGCACGCATTTCGCCGGCTTCTGGTGCGCTAAGGAAGCGCTGCGTAAATGCGACAGTGGCTTTCGCGACGTAAGCCCGGCAGCGACAGCTGTAGCTCACGAGTCGAATGGCCAGCCATACCTCACGCTCGATTCCGCTAGCGGCCCTGAGCGCCTGCCGCACGTCGTCAGCATCTCGCACACGGAAACTGTCGCCACCGCTGTTGTCGTGACCGGTTACGCGGCTCCGGCAGCAGTGGTGGAAGCAATCGCCCCGCAAATCGAAGAAGCCATCCAGCCCTCAGCGAAGAAGTCGCGTGGCCTCGCTAAGCTCTTCGGCATCTAGCTGTCTCAGCAAAGCGGTGTGAAAGGAAAAGGGGATGAGCCTAGGCTCATCCCCTCATGCCTTTTCAGCTCGTTACTTAAACGTTGGCAGGCACAGCAGCGTCCACCTTGACCGGCGTAAGCCAGCCAAATCGATCCGGCTTCAGTCCGTTCGCAATGCCAAAGAATTCATCCGCAATCTGCTTGCTGACCGGCCCCGGAGTGCCATCGCCGATGACAATGCGGTCAATCGAGCGGATCGGCGCAACCTCGGCAGCGGTCCCGGTGAAGAAGACTTCGTCGGCAATGTACAGCAACTCGCGCGGCATCGACTGCTCGACCACAGGCAGGCCGAGATGGCGGGCGATGGTCACAACCGAGTCCCGCGTGATGCCGGAAAGCGCTGAATTGGCCAGCGGCGGAGTATAGACAACACCGTTGCGCACCACGAAGATGTTCTCGCCGGAGCCCTCGGAGACCAGGCCATTCACGTCCAGCCCGATGCCCTCGGAGTAACCGTTGATGTCGGCTTCCATGCGGATCAGCTGCGAGTTCATGTAGTTCGCACCCGCCTTGGCCAGCGCCGGCATGGTGTTCGGTGCCAGGCGGTTCCAGCTGCTCACGCAGACATCCGCGCCGCCGTGTCCACCCGCAACGTACTTGCCCCATGGGAAGTTCGCAATGTAAATATCGATCGGCGATCCCGTCGGGTTCACACCAATTTCGCCGTAGCCGCGCAGGGCGATCGGGCGAATGTAGCAGGGAGCCACGCCGTTGTTTTCGACGACGTCCACCACCGCCGCGCACAGCTCGTCCAGCGAGTAGGGCAGCGTCATGCGGTAAATCTTGGCCGAATCAATCAGCCGCTGCATGTGTTCCGGCAGCCGGAAGATGGCCGCGCCCGAGGGCTGACCGTAGCAACGGATACCTTCGAAAACGCTGGAGCCGTAGTGAACTACGTGGCTCATCACGTGAATATTCGCCTGTTCCCAGGGAATGAGCTGACCATTGCGCCAGATTTTTTCTGTCGGCTGGATGGGCATGAGTTGAGGACCTCTCTGTTCTGTCGTTTCTGTCGAGTCGAAATTCGCTTTGCAGTTACCCATCAGGGTAACGCGAACAAGGGACAGGTGTCACGAAGATGCACGGAATTCTCCAAAAACAGACATCCGGGTCATACAATCGATTGGATGTTGATGGCCGCGAGGAACGTTCGTGTATAAGATTCTGGGGATTGGCGAGTTGCTTTGGGACATGCTTCCGGAGGGGCCGCAATTGGGTGGCGCTCCTGCAAATTACACCGTGATGGCAGGCCGACTGGGCAATCACGCCACGATCATCAGCCGCATCGGGCGCGACGCACTAGGAGAGCAGGCGCTTGAAGTGCTTCGGCCATTTCCGGTAGATTGCAGCCAAATACAGATGGATGCGGAGCAGCCAACCGGCAAGGTGACAGTGCATCTTGAGCACGGCCAGCCCAGCTACACCATCCATCAACCGGTGGCGTGGGACTTCTTCGAATTGAGTGATGCGTGGCTGGCTGCTGCGTCCTCCGCCGATGCGGTCTGTTTTGGGTCGCTCGCACAGCGCAGCCCGCAGTCGCGTGAGACGATTCATGCGCTCGTACGGGCCACCAAGCCTGAGTGCCAGAGAATCTTCGACGTGAATCTGCGCGCACCCTTCTACAGCGCCGGGATCGTTCGCGAATCGCTGGAACTGGCGTCGGTCATGAAGATGAATGATGTTGAGGTGCCGATGGTGCTGAGCCTGCTGGGCCTGGCCTCGTCCGGCTCGCTCCAGGATGCAGCGGAGATCCTGCTGGCTGAATTTCCTTTTTTGAGTCTTGTTGCGATCACCTGCGGCGGCGAGGGCAGCCTTCTGGTCAGCCGGTCAGGGTCGCACCGGCATCCGGGAATCGCCATCAAGGTAGCCGACACCATCGGCGCCGGTGATGCCTTCACTGCCGCCATGACCACCTACCTGCTGCGCGGTGCGCCGCTCTCGGTATTAAACGAGGCAGGGAATCGCTGGGGCAGTTTTGTCGCGTCGCAACATGGCGCCATGCCTCCGATCGATGCTGAGACACTCCGGCGGATTACGGCCCAGATCGAAGGTTGAGGAGAGGCAATAGGTCTCCGTGGCACCGCGCTTTGGCCTTGGCGCGAGCCGCTCCTCCTTGTGGAAATGTATCAACAATGAAGCATACATTCGTGTAGCATAAGCGTGAACTTAGAGAACTCTCCGACTCCCCTGTCAGACAGCAAAACGGCACGAAGCCCACTCAGATTGGGTGGGCGCGGTCCGCACAAACTTCAGAAAACCTGGATTGGTGCATGGTGAAACAACGTAAGAGTCCGCCGACGGAAGCCGTGGCAATTTCTGAGCTGGTGCGTTCCGACAGCACGCGAAAAGTACCAAAACATCAGGTGGTTTTCGACTTCCTGCACAGCAGCATCCAATCCGGTGCATACAAACCCGGTGACCGGCTACCCAGCGAAGCGGAACTGGGCACGATGTTCGACGCCTCGCGCATCACCGTGGCGAAGGCCGTTCTTGAGCTGCAACGGATGAATCTGGTGACCAGGCGTCCCGGCGCGGGCACGCATGTGCAGGCAAAGAAGCAAGCGGATGGATATACATTCGGCCTGCTCATCCCGGAACTTGGGCGTACCGAGATCTTCGAGCCGATCTGTCATGGAATGATGCGTTCCCCGTTCGCGCGGCCCGATGCGCTGCTCTGGGGCAATGCTGGCTCGGGCGGTTCGCTCACCGGCGAAGAGACAGCAGAAGAAGCAGAGCACATGGCGCAATACTTCATGACCCAGAAGGTCTCCGGTGTATTCTTTGCGCCACTCGAGATGATTCCTGAGAAAGACTCAACCAACAAGCGCATCATACGAGCCCTGGAGCGGGCAAGAGTGCCGACCGTCCTCCTCGATCGCTGCTACATGCCGTATCCCGATCGCTCAGCGCACGATCTCGTCGGGATCGACAACCGCCGCACAGGCTATCTGGCCACCGAGCATCTTCTCAAGATGGGTCTGACGCGTCTCGTCTTCATCGCTGAGGTGCATTCCGCAACCACGATCGATGGGCGTATCACAGGATTTCATGAAGCATTGCGCCGGTTCGGTGTTCGGCCGGATGTTGAGCCAGCATGGCGAGGCAGCCCGCTGGACCTGAATTTCGTTCAGGAGATGCTCGACCGCTCCAATCCTGAGGGCATCATCTGCGGAAACGATGTGACAGCCGCCCGAATCATGCAGACGCTGTTCACCATGGGACGCAACATTCCGGAAGAGATTCGTGTCGTGGGAATAGATGATGTGAAGTACGCCAGTCTGCTGCCTGTACCGCTTACCACGATGCATCAAAATTGCACTGCAATCGGGGTGATCGCGATGGCAACGATGCTGGAACGGCTCGAACACCCGGAGCTGCCAACGCGGGATGTTTTGCTTCCGACCCGGCTGGTAGTCCGGCGGTCCTGCGGAGCTCATCTGAATTCTTAGCGGACGCGAGCATTCAGATGAGCCCCCGAGGGCGAGGTCAAGCTGTTTACGGCTGGCTCGAACAAGTGGTTTAAGCGGTGAGACTAGACGACTCGTCTACCGGTGATGAGGTTGTAGATCAGTACGATGACTGCAACCACAAGGATGATGTGAATGAGTCCGCCACCGACGTGCAGGGTGAATCCCAAAAGCCAAAGGATGAGCAGTACTACAAAGATAGTCCAAAGCATTTCCGTCTCCAAGCTCTGCACAGCAGAGCAGCGCCGGGGGAGTAGCGCGACTAGAATCGTCGCAGAACACTTCCGGCTTTACTGAGTCGGATTGAACAGGGCTTCAGATTCTACTTAGAGGAAGCGGAAGGGCCGTGTTTGCTGCGTAAATAGGCAACCAATTGGTCGATTTCGGCTTCAGAGATCGAATCCTTAAAGCTGGGCATTTTCTGTCCGCCGTTTTCAATCTGTGCAGCAATGCGAGGCGCTTTCCAGTCCTTTCGCAGATGTGCGAGCGACGGTCCCTTACCGGAGCCCTGCCCGCGATCGCCATGGCAATAGGCACAGCCCTTGTCATGGTAGAGAGCTGCACCCGCCAGTTCTTTGTCTTTCTTCGAGAGTGCCAACGAGGGAAGAGATGCCATCCCGGCGACACCGGCGAGGATCAGCATGCGGAAGGTTTTGGATTGCGCATTCACAGTAACCAGTCTCTCATTTTTGACCCTTCCTGCAGGAAACCGCAGCTCAAGTTGTCTTCATCGGGTCGCATGAGGGCTGCAACCGTTTTCACGGAAATATGAAAATTCACCACACGTTTGATGAATGGCTTTTCACGGGATTGTTAACAAAGGTTCGCATCGCCTTCTTATGGTGAACGTGAAGTTAAATTCGTGAGCCGGGCATCGTCCCGGGTTCATTGGAGTCTTGTGAATGAGGCCGTTCGGAAATCTTTGTTTATATGCGGTTCTACTTTGTACAGGAAGTATGTCTGGGCAGTTTGCCCCCACTCTACAAGCACAGTCACCAGTTTCCTCCACCTTACAGGGAACAGTCGCGGATCAGCGCGGTCAGGCGATCGCCGGCGCGGCAATCACCGTGCGTAACGAAGCTCGTCAGGAAGTACGCCGCGCCGTCACAGATGGCGAGGGTCGTTACTCTGTTGGCGGATTAGCTCCTGGCACCTACACCGTAGACGTAGCGGTAGCCGGATTTGCGCCAGTCACACGCACCGGCGTCGCGATCGGAGCAAATCCCGCGGCAGCGTTGAACTTCACACTTACGCTTGCCTCGGTAGCCGAACAGGTCACCGTCAATGCAGAAGCGGATACTTCCGTCGCCGCGCAGCTCGCGCCGGTCAAGGCACTCCTTGACGCAGGCTCCGCGCGCAGCGTCATCACCAACCAATACATCCGTGAATTCACCTCGCAGGTGACCGATTTCACTGACATCCTGCAGGCCGCTCCAGGCACCTTCAGCGTAAGCCCCAACGGTGTAGGTCTCGGCCAGAGCAACACCTACTTCCGCGGCTTTGCCGACGGTCAATACACGATCACTTACGACGGTATTCCCTTCGAGGACACCAACACCCCATCGCATCACTCGTGGGCGTTCTTCCCCGGCCCCACGATTGGCGGCGTAGACTTCGATCGCAGCCCCGGCACAGCTTCCGACATCGGCCCCACCAACTTCGGCGGCTCGATTCATCTGCTCTCACCCCAACTGACAAGCGACAAAGGATTGAAGGCCGGTTATTCCTACGGCTCGTTCAACACTAGGCTGATTCAGGTGGACTACAACACGGGCCTTTTTGCGCTGCCGGGCAAGGCTCCCAAGGCAAACCTCTGGTTCGACGTGAATCATCTCAACTCGGACGGCTACCAGACTTACAACTATCAGATCCGTACTGCATCGGCAGTGAAGTTCAACTACAAATTCTCTGACCGCACGCAGCTTTTCCTGCTTAGCAGCGTAGTCATCCTTGATTCAAATACGCCCAACGCGAACGGGCCTACACGAGCGCAGGTTGCACAGTATGGCTTGAACTATCTGCTCGACGGGAATCAATACCTGGCCAACGGCAAACTTAATCCCAATTACTATAAGTACTTCTTCTACCACGTCCCCACGAACTTCGAATACATCGGTCTGAATACGGAATTGGGCCACGGATGGAAGTTGGATGAGAAGGCTTATACCTATTCCTACTTCAACCACCAGCATTACAACGGCAGCGGCACCAAGATATCTCCAACCAGCGCAACCGACAAAGAGAACTCCTACAACAAAGGTGGCGACACACTCACAGCTAGCTCAGCCTCGAAGTACGGTGTCTTCCGCGCAGGCCTCTGGTACGAGTGGGCGCATACCGATCGCTACCAGATCCCGACCGATCCTACTACATGGATCGATGCCGCAGTGCCGAACTTTCACGAAGAGTTCGTGACCAACTCGGTGCAGCCCTTCGCGGAATATCAGCTCGTCGCGATCCCGAAACTCACCATCACTGCGGGCATCAAGGATGCCTACTACAATATGAACCTGAAGCAGTACGCGGACAACGGGAAAGTCGTTGGCAGCCTCAATGGGGCACCATACGTCAGGCATAGCGCCGGCTACAACTCATGGCTTCCCTCGGTTGAAGCAAACTACAGGCTTCGTCCAAATCTATCTGTCTACGCACAGTATGGACGCGGCAGCGTGATTCCGCCCAGCAGCGTCTTTGACGTAAAGAATGCAGCCGTCAAGGGCTTCCGAATCCGACAACTACCAACACCTATCAGGCCGGTTCTGTCCTCAAGCTGAACCGCGTCAGCCTGGACTGCGACGGCTACTACAGCCGCTTCCAGAACGCCTATTCGTCGTTCACTGACCCCACCGGCTTCTCCTACGACTACGCCAACCCGGCATCGCGCACCAAGGGCTTTGAGGCAGAGGGCAACGTCTTCCTCGGTCACGGACTCAGCGTATTCCTCAACGGCACAGTAGGCTCGGCAAAGTACGTGGCAGCACCCGCAACGGCTGCAACGGCAACGACTCCAGCGATTGCAGCAACGCCGGTTGCCTGGGTAGCAAGCGCACCGCACGATACCGAGAGCGAAGGACTCACCTACCAGAACAAGAACTGGGATCTAGGCTTCTTCAACAAGCGCATCGGTACCATGTACAACGACAATGGCTCGGTGCATCAGGCAGTACCCATCGATCCTTTCTCGATCTCCAACCTCTTCTTCAACTACACCCTGCGCAATGGTTCACGCTTCGATCAGTCAAAGATCAAGCTGAGCTTCAATAACCTCTTCGACAATCACAACATCGTTGGCGTCACGCCGGGCCTTGCGGCTACCCCAGCTGTGCCGTATGTCGTAAACCCCAGTGACACGCTCACGCTGGTACCGGGACGCAGCGTGATGGTCACCTTCCAGTTGGGCTATGGTTCCAAGGGCCGCTAGTCTTCCGCGCCGGCTTCAACGCAAAGAGAAACGCCCCGCACCGCGAGATCTGCGCTCAAGGTGCGGGGCGTTTCCGTCTGGGCTAAAGTCCGCCGCCGGACATGTAGGTGTACTCGATCTTGGCAGGCTTCTTCACCGGGTCGCCGGTAATGTCATGAGCATGCCAGACGATACTTTCGTTGGCCACTTCAGGATGGTTTCGCAGGAACTGCAGCGCGTATACCGAAGCGGTCGGGTCATCCTTCTCATCGGCAAAGCGAGCTGCCTCGAACGTTGCCTTTTCCTTTTGGCCAAGCCGCCGATACAGAATCGCCAGATTGTAGTGGGCCGCCAGATCATCTGGATCGACACCCTGCAACTGCTCGTAGATATCGCGGGCCTTGGGGTAGTTGTGCTCCTGGTAGTAGCTGAAGCCAAGCTCACGCAGCGCATCGCGCGAGCGAGGATATTTCGCCAGCACCGCTTCGAGATCCACAACAGCTTCCTTCACCTGACCAGCGTTCCGCTCCACCAGCGCACGATAGTAAAGCGCACGCGGATCGCCCGGAAGGAGCGACAGAGCCTTCGCCAGGTTCGGCCGCGCATCGTCATACTTCTCCCACAGAATCTGCACCACTGCCTGATTGGTGAAAGCATCCGCGTAGTCCGGCCGCAGCGTCGCAACATGCTCAAATGCCTTCACCGAAGCCGCATACTGCTGCGCATCCAGCAAGCCGATACCGTAGTTGTTCCAGCGCATCCACTCCTTGTTTTCGTCCGCCTCCGGCTTTACGGGAGCGTTGTCACCGATATTGAACGTCCGCGTCTGTCCCGCCATATCGACAACCACTTCGGGATAGTGCTTGGCATTCATCGCATAGTCGATGAAGTGCTGATTGAATCGGCGATACTTGACCGTGGCCGTAATGCTGAAGCTGCCCGTCGTACCCTTCGGCACGCGGAATCGATAGCGAACAAGCTGCGATCTGCCTGACTGGATCGTATTGTTGTAGGCCAGCACGCGATTGTTCCAAACCTGGTGCCGGTCGTTGAATTCACCCTTGTTGTTGATGATGCGATTGGTAAACGAGTGAGCTGAAGGATCAAGCTCTCCATCCGGCCGGAGGAATCCGCTCTCGGAGATCGTCTTGCCGCCCGCATCCTTCACAGTGAAGTCCACCCAGGACTCGTAGAAGTCCCGCTGCTCCGGCACATGCGAATGCGCCGCGCCCTTGTTCTGGATGACAACATCGGCAACGAAGGTATCGCCTGCGGCGATGCTCACCGGTACCAGCCCAAGAGGAGCCACCAGCGTCGCGGGCGCATTGCCGTTCTCCTTCTCAAGCGCGAAAATGTCTACGTTGAACACACCGTTCTTCAGGAACGCAACCGTCTTCTCCGCCTGCTCATCGAACTTGAAATACTGCGGCACCAGCGTGTTCGCGCCCAGCCAGCGATGGCTGACCAGCTTGCCTTCCTTCGCACCATAGTCAGACGAAGTTGCAGGCATTGCCTCGCGCGCCATGTGGCATGTCTGGCAGGTCGAAACGACATCCTTACGATAGAAGGGAAGCGGCGACTGCTTGGTGAAGCTGGCCAACTGCCACTCGTCATAGGGAGTCATCGCCCGCAGCCACTTGTAGTCGTCCAGCGTCTTCGGCAGCGCAGCTTTGTGGCACGCCGCGCAGAACTCCGAGGTATGCAGCACCGGCTTCATCACCGCCTTTGAGTGCCGGTCGAGATGGGCCAGAATCTCGCTGTCCGCAACCGGCCGCGTGAGCGGTGCGCCGGCCTCATCCACCAGCACCGCGGGAATGCCCATCGTATAGCTGCCCGTTCCCATCGTCGTCGTCGCCGTAATCGAGTGGCAGGTGGAGCAGGTCACACCCTCATCGTCGAAGGGCCGCTTGCGCGGCATGCCCTGCGACAGATCTCCGGAGAGCAGGGCGACAGGGTTGTGGCAGCTCTCGCAGTGCCGCGAAAACTGCACGCCCTTTTCCTCAATCAGTGCGTTCACGTTCTTCACGTACCAAGGCGAACGGAAACTGTTCGAGTGCGCGGACTGCCGCCACTGGTGATAGCTCTCCTGGTGGCAATGTCCGCAGTACTGCGCGGTCAAAAAGCTTTTCGGGCTGTAGAACTCGCCATTGACCGTCGTCGCATTCGAGGGAAGAAAGGGCGACTCCTTGCCGAAGGCGTAGTTGTACTTCGAAGCGATGTGCTTGTGATATTCCGTAGGCGGAACCGAGAGCCAAGGCGCTGCCGCCCCCGCAGTCTGGCCGGAAGTCCCAGGCGCACCGGGTGTTGGCCCAAACGTCCCCTCTTCCAGAGCGGTCGGCTGCTGTTGCGGAGCCGGCTGCTGCTGTCCGCTTCCGGCCTGAACCGCGCTCACCATGCCATACGCCGCAATGACCAACGCCCCCGCGCCGAAGAGCAGTGCTACGCCACGCCGGAGAGCATTCCCTCGGTTGGTTCCCTTCAATGAGCCTTCCGTCCCGTTCCCGTCTATCCTGCGATGCATTGATCCGCCTGGCTTCCCACATGGCCTGAAGCAGCCATTATCCACTCAGAACAATAGTGGACTGAAGCGGAAACTGTCATCCACCCTCCGATGGAGAATTCCGGTTGGCACAGCTTGTCTTTCAGCTGGTCAAATTCAGCCTCAGCGACCCAGCCAGAAAGCAGTGAACGGGGAATTTCGACCCATGAATTGCCAAAAATGGGTCTGGTTTGCAATGTGGGACGCTACGGGTTGCCCAAAATACGCATGGAACTGCTACCGTATCGGTGTAGCAATTTTGCGACAAACCATGGCGTCTAATCCCTACCTCCCGCTGGCCGTTTTATTCGTGGCCGCGCTCGGCTTTGGCCTGGCTCCTCTGGGCCTCGCCTGGCTCTGGGCCCGGCTCGTTTCGCCCGCCAAGCCGAACGCGATCAAGAACGCTATTTACGAGTGCGGGCTGGAGTCCAGGGGGGATGCCTGGGTGCAGTTCCGGTCTTCCTATTACCTGTACGCGATCATTTTTCTCATCTTCGACGTGGAAGCAATCTTTCTGCTGCCGTTCGCGGTGGCTTTTACCGGACTGGGCGTTGGAGCCTGCGTCTCCATGCTGGTCTTTGTACTTCTCCTCGCCGAGGGCCTTGCGTGGGCCTGGGCCAAAGGCGTCCTTACCTGGGCCTGATTTTGGATGTTCGTTTGGGTTTGATTGTGCGGTCTCACGTTACATAGAGGGTGGCAAATGGCAGTCGAAGAGAGTCTCAAGATCGAACTCGGCAAGCAGGGCATCGTCGCCACCACCATCGGCGAAATCTACAACTGGGGCCGTAAGAACTCTGTCTGGCCCATGCAGTTCGGCCTCGCATGCTGCGCCATCGAAATGATCGCCACAACCATGGCCCGCTATGACCTCGCCCGCTTCGGCGCGGAAGTCTTCCGCCCCTCACCCCGCCAGGCCGACCTCATGATCATCTCCGGCACCATCACCAAGAAGATGGCCCCGCAGGTCGTCCGGCTCTACAACCAGATGGCCGAGCCAAAATACGTCATCGCCATGGGCGCCTGCGCCATCTCCGGCGGCCCCTTCAAGCAGGGCTACAACGTCCTCAAAGGCATCGACCGCTACATCCCCGTCGATGTCCACATCCCCGGCTGCCCTCCGCGCCCGGAAGCGCTGATTCACGCCTTCATGACCTTGCAGGCCAAGATCGATGCGCAACCGCTGACCGGCGTAGATCGCCCGCGTCACCTCGACGCTGAAGCGCAGGGTGAATTTCCCATTCCGGTGCAGGGCGCACATGACCTCGAACCGCCCGTAAACCGCCTCGTCTGGCCGCTGCCGGCTCCCGCAGGAGAATCTCGCGGATGATGACGGCCGAAGAGGTACTCGCAGCAATCAAAACAGCCTTGCCCAGCGCCGGCGTGGAGCTCATCCTCAACCCCAGCGTCTCCGCGCAGCACTCACTGCTGCTCGCTCACGCCGACGCCCTAACCGTCGCCATTTTCCTCCGCGACCAGTTGCAATTCGACTACTGCTCGAACGCCACCGGCGTCGACTGGCCAGACAAAGAGATCACCGAAAAGGTGAAGCCCACCAAGCTTGTCGATGGCGTAGAAACCCCTGTCGAAGAGACCATCAAACGCATCGAGCCAGGCTACCTCGAAGCTGTTTATCATCTCTATTCGATGAAGCTCGGCGCACACAACAAGACCGGCAGCATTACCCCGGTCGTCCTCCGCATGCGCACCACGAACCGCACCGATCAGGTGACAGTCCCTTCGTTTACGCCCGTCTGGCGGTCCGTCGAGTTCCAGGAACGCGAAATCTTCGATCTCTTCGGCATCGTCTTCACCGGCCATCCCGACCTCCGCCGCATCCTCATGTGGGACGAATACGAAGACCACCCCATGCGCCGCGACTACGTCGATCCCGACGACTACGAGTATGAGCCCACGCCGCACGACGAAGTCCTCAAGCGCGCGCAAGAGCATCAAGCTGCAACGGGGGCGACCGCATGAGCGCCTTCCAAAGCTACCGGCCACCGGTTCTCGAAGTAACTGAAGAAGGCGATGAGCTGCTCGAAGTAGCCATGGGGCCGCATCACCCGTCCACCCATGGCGTTTTCCGCATGGACGTGGCCCTGGACGGCGAACGTGTCGTCCGTCTCAAGCCCGTCTTTGGCTACCTGCATCGCAACCACGAGAAAATCGCCGAAAAAGCCAGCTATCTCGGGTCGATGCCCTATACCGACCGCCTCGATTACTTCTGCTCCCTCACCAACAACTGGGCCTACGCCCTCGCCGTCGAAAAGCTCCACGGCTTTGAAGTCCCCGAGCGCGCCGAGTACATCCGCGTCATCACCGCCGAGCTCACCCGATTTCAAAATCACGCCAGCGCCATCGGCTTCCTCATGCAGGAGATGGGTGCCAGCGGCACACCGCTCATGTACGCTTTCCGCGAGCGCGAAAAAATTCTCGACCTCTTCGAACAGCTCACCGGCTCGCGCATGATGTGCAATTACATGCGCTTCGGCGGCTGCCGCGTCGATCTGCCCGCCGGATGGCTGGAGCGCGTGGCTGTGGTCGTCAATGAGCTGCCGCGCTTCGTCGATGAGACCGAAGCTCTGCTCACCTCGAACGAAATCCTCATGGCCCGCGCTCAGGGCGTTGGCATCCTGCCCGCCGATCTCGCCATCAACGCCGGCGTCACCGGCCCCATGCTGCGCGCCGCCGGCGTCAACTACGACATCCGCAAGGTTGATCACTACGGCATCTACGACCGCTTCAACTTCCGCGTGCCGCTTGGCGACCATGGCGACATTTATGACCGCTACATGATCCGCGTCCTCGAAATGCGCGAGTCCATCGGCATCCTCAAGCAGGCCCTCCCGCAGATTCCCGCTGGGCCCATCATCGATCCCAAGTCGAAGCCGCGTGGCTTCCGTCCCAAGCCCGGCGAGGCTTACGGCCGCATTGAAGCGCCGAAGGGTGAACTCGGCTTCTACCTCATCAGCGACGGCACCGGCAACCCCTATCGTTACCGCGTGCGCCCGCCCTCGCTCATCAATCTCACCATCCTCGAAGACATGTGTCTCGGGCAGAATGTAGCCGATGTCGTGCTCACCTTTGGCAGCGTCGATATCGTGCTCGGAGAGGTGGACCGCTGATGCTAGGCGAAGGAATGCTCAAAGGGCTGGCCGAAACAGCGAAAAACTTCGCCGGCAGCTTCGTCTCCAAAGACCGCATGACCACCGTGCAGTATCCCGAAGAGCGCATCGCGCCCATCGAGAACACGCGCGACTTCCCATTCCTCATCTTCGACGGCCCCGGCACCGATGAAGCCTCGAAGCTCGCCGGACTGCGCTGCGTAGCCTGCCAGATATGCGAAAAAGAATGTCCGCCCAAGTGCATCTACATCACCAAGAGCGCGGATAAGAAGCCTGATTACGTAGGCAAGCCGCAAAACTACCCGACGCGCTTCGACATCGACATCTCCGTCTGCATGAGCTGCCAAATCTGCGTCGAAGTCTGCCCCTTCGAAGCCATCAAGATGGACACGCAGTTCGAGCTGAGCACCGACGACCGCTTCGGCGGCCTGCTCCTCGACCGCAGCAAACTCTCGAAGTCGAACGAATACTACAACCAGATTCACCCAACGGAAGCCGCTGCGGTGGATGCGGCCCTGGCCGAAGAAAAAACCAAGACAGAAGCCAAAGCTAAGGCCGCCGCGGAAGCCGCAGCCGCCAAAGCCGCAGCAGCGGCAGCAGCGCCAAAGCCAGCCGTAGCAGCACCAGTTGCCGCGCCTGCACCAAAGCCCGAAGCTGCAGCACCCGTAGCTCCAGCAAAGGAGCCCGGCGCGTGAAATTCGCTCCTCAACTCGACCAGATTTTCGTCACGCTCCAGCACTGGATCGCGGGCTTCTTCCCCGCGCCCCTGCAGCCGTTCGTGATGATCTTCCTCGCCGTCATCGGCATCGTCGCCGCATTCCCCGGAATCTTCGCTGTGACCACCGTCCTAGAACGCAAAGGCCTCGGCCGCATGCAGAACCGCCTCGGCCCCAACCGCGTCGGACCGCTCGGCATCCTGCAACCCATGGCCGACGGCATCAAGTCGCTCACCAAGGAAGACATCGTCCCATTCACCGCCGACGGCCTCGTGCATTTCCTCGCGCCCATCGTGCTCGTCGTCGCCGTCTTCCTCGGCTTCGCGGTACTGCCCATCGGCCGCAACATGGTCCTCGCCAACCTCGACGCAGGCCTGCTGTTCTTCTTCGCCATCGGCGCGTCCACGGAGCTGTCCATCTTCATGGCCGGCTGGTCCAGCCGCAACAAGTACTCCCTCCTCGGAGCCATCCGCGCCGTCGCGCAGATGATCAGCTACGAAGTCCCGCTACTGCTCTCCGCCGTCGTCGCCGTCATGATCACCGGCTCGCTCTCGACCGTGAAGATCGTAGAAGCGCAAAGTGGCTTCACCGGCATCTTCCCCCACTGGTACGTCTTCACACCCTGGGGATTCGCCGGCTTCCTGCTCTTCACCATTGCTGCGCTGGCCGAGACCAATCGGTCTCCTTTTGATCTGCCCGAAGGCGAATCGGAGCTTGTCGCCGGCTACTTCACGGAGTACTCCGGCTTCAAGTTCGCCCTCTTCTTCCTCGGCGAATACCTCGGCATGCTCTCCATCGCTGGCTTCGCCATCACGCTCTTCCTCGGCGGCTGGGGCGCGCCGTTCTCCTTCCTCGAATTCATCCCGTCCTGGCTGTGGTTCTTCGCCAAGCTCTTCGGAGCCATCGCCCTCTTCATCTGGCTGCGCGGCACCATGCCCCGCCTCCGTCAAGACCAGCTCATGAACTTCGCCTGGAAGTTCATGCTGCCCATGGCCCTGCTCAATCTCGTAGTCGCCGGAGCATGGCGCTTCCTCGGAGACGGTGTCCTGCGCTGGATAATTTGCGCAGCAGTCCTGCTCGTCGCCTACATCGCACTGGGCCGCGTCCTCATGCGCCACCAGAAGCTCGGCCCAAGAACCTACCGCTACGCCGACCAGGAGAGTGCCTAGATGATCTTCGGCATCAGCATCCTCTTCCTGCTCACCGCAGTGGTCACCGTCGCCGGCGCGCTCGCCGCAGCGCTGCTACGTAACATCATTCACTGCGCGCTCAGTCTCTCGGTCACCTTCGCCGGCCTCGCACTGCTCTACCTCGAACTCGGAGCCCAGTTCGCCGGCTTCGTCCAGATCCTTGTCTACATCGGCGCCGTTGCCATCCTCGTCGTCTTCGCTATCCTGCTCACCCGCGGCGCCAGCACGAGCGAACTCCGCACCTACTCCGGCAACTGGCTGCTCGGCCTCATCCTTGCCGCCGCCATCTTCGCCCTGCTCGGCTGGAGCATCCTGCGCAGCATCCCCGCGACCGCAGCCAGCGCGGCCCCGGCTATCTCAGTCCAGACCATCGGCCAGTCCCTCATGGGCGCATACGTCCTCCCGCTCGAAATCATCGCCATCCTGCTCACCGTAGCGCTCATCGGCGCAGTCATCGTAGCCATGCCTGAAGCGAAGTCAAAGCCAGCAGGGAAGGGAGCTACCGAATGACCCCGCTCTCCGCCTTTCTCCTGCTCGCAGCGCTCGTTTTCGCCATCGGCCTCGCCATCGCCCTCACCCGGCGCAATGCGATCCTCGTCCTCATCGGCATCGAGCTCATGCTCAACGCCGCCAATCTAAACCTGATCGCCTTCTGGCGCTTCGGCCCCCACCCCGAGCTCTTCACCGGACTCATGTTCGCCATCTTCTCCATCGCCGTCGCCGCCGCCGAAGCAGCCGTAGGCCTGGGCCTGGTCATCGCCTGGCACCGCCACAGCAAGACCACCGACCTCGACCTCATGACGCGGATGAAGGGATAGCCGAATGATGCTCCACGCGCTCTCCCTCATCCACAGTCTTGCGCAGAACTCAGTCCCCATTGACCTGAGCAATATGATCGACGGCTACGGTTCAAGTTTTGCATCACGCAATCTCTGGCTCATTCCCGCCATTCCGATGCTCGCAGCGGGGCTGATCGCTCTGTTGAAGCAGCCTCGCAAGCGCACCGCCGCGACCTTGGCCATCGGCGGCCTCGCCTGCTCACTGATTCTCGCCGTCACCGCCTTCATCCACGTTCTCTACATCTGGGGCTTGGGCGCCAACACCCGCGAAGTCGTCAACTTCAACTGGTTCGACCTCGGTTCCGCATCGCTCCAACTCGGCTGGCTCCTAGACCCGCTCGCAGCAGTGATGCTGGTCATGGTCACCTTCGTCGGCCTGCTCATTTTCATCTACTCCACCGGCTACATGGCGCATGACGAAAACTTCACCCGCTTCTTCTGCTTCCTCTCGCTCTTCGCCGGAGCCATGCTCGGCGTTATCATCGCTAACAGCCTGCTACTCCTCTTCATGTGCTGGGAGATCGTCGGCCTCACCTCTTATCTCCTCATCGGCTTCTGGTACCACAAACCCTCCGCCGCAGCCGCCGCCAAGAAAGCCTTCCTCACCACCCGCATCGGCGACATCTTCTTCCTGCTCGGCATCGTCTGGCTCTTCGCGCAAACCGGCACCACGCTCTTCTACAACGGCGGTCTCGGAGCCATCGAACCAGCCGCGATCGTCACGCTGCTAAACCAACACGGAGCCATCGGCCTCACCGCAGCCACGGCCATCGGCCTGCTCATCTTCGCGGGAGCCGCAGGCAAGAGCGGCCAGCTCCCACTCCACGTCTGGCTGCCCGACGCCATGGAAGGCCCCACACCCGTCTCCGCCCTGATTCACGCAGCAACGATGGTCGCAGCCGGCGTCTATCTAGTAGCCCGAGTGTATCCGTTAATGAGCGCAGGTGCCGCCCCAGGCAGCACCACCATCTCACTCACCGTAGTCGCCTGGGTCGGAGCACTCACCGCGCTCTTCGGGGCCGTCGTCGCCGTCGCCCAGAACGACATCAAGCGCATCCTCGCCTACTCCACCGTCTCGCAGCTCGGCTACATGATGGTCGGCCTCGCCACCGGCGGCCTCGCCATCGGCATGTTCCATCTCATCACCCACGCCTTCTTCAAGGCGCTGCTCTTCCTCGGCTCAGGCTCCGTCATCCACGGCTGCCATGAAGAGCAGGACATCCGCCACATGGGCGGCCTGCGCCGTACCATGCCCGTAACCTTCCTCACCTACTCCATCGGCATGCTCGCCCTCAGCGGCTTCCCGCTCGTCTTCTCCGGCTTCTGGAGCAAGGACGCCATCCTCGGCGCAGCCCACAACTGGCCGCTCTCCAAAGGCCCATTCATCCTCCTGCTCATCGGCGCACTGCTCACCGCCTTCTACATGACCCGCCAGGTCCTCTACGTCTTCTTCGGACCATGGCGCGGCCACGGCACGCCGCACGAAAGCCCGCGCGTCATGACCGCGCCACTCGCCATCCTCGCCTTCTTCGCCATCGCCCTCGGAGCCATCGGCACACCGTACTGGCCATGGTTCGCCAGCCTCATCGAAAGTAAAGCCATCACCCCCGAAGTCGAACCCGCCATGGCCGCCCTCATGATCGGCTCCTCGCTGCTCGTCTTCTCAGGCCTCGGCCTTGGCTGGTTTCTCTACGGCCGTAAACCCATCGAAGCACCAGCCAACGCCCCTGAGCATCACCACAAGAGCGAGCACGGCGACGAACCGATACCAGGCCACCACGAAATCAAAGACGTCCTCGAAACCGCCGCCCCCACAATCTGGAGCTGGCTGGCACACCGCCTCTACTGGGACGAGCTCTACGCCGCCACCGTCATCCGCTGGTACGCGGGCCTCGCATGGTTCTCCGACTGGCTCGACCGCCGCTTCTGGGGAGGCATCGTCTCCGCCGTATCCGCCAGCTTCCGTGGCCTCGGCTGGTTCAACAAATCGGTGGACTCGCAGTGGATCGACGGCACCTTCGACAAGGGCTGCGAAGAACTCGTCACCACCGGCGGCGTACTCGCGTGGCTCCAGGCCGGCCGCGCACCCGGCTACCTCCGCATGCTCGGCGTCGGCGTCATCGTCCTGGCTGGATTAGCCTTCCTCATCGCCGCAGCCATCGGGCAGGTGCGCCTATGACTCCGGTCTTAAGCATCCTCACAGCACTGCCCGTCGCCGGCGGCCTCATCGCGCTCGTGAGCGGCAGCCGCGCCCGCATCGTCGCAGTCATCACCGCCTTGGCCTCGCTCGCCCTCAGCGTTTACATCTGGACCGCCACTGGTCACGACGGCCTGATGCACTTCATCGAGCGCGCCGACTGGGTCCCCGGCGTCGGCATCGAATACCACCTCGCCGTCGACAGCCTCGGCGCCCTCATGCTCCTGCTCTCGGCCATCGTCACGCTCATGGCCGTAGCCGCCTCGCGCCCGAACGCGAAAGTCGCCATCACCCAGCCCGGCCTCTATTTCGGCCTCATCCTGCTGCTGGAGTCCGGCCTCTTCGGTACCTTCACCGCGCTCAATTTCTTCCACTGGTTCCTCTTCTGGGAACTCTCCCTCATCCCCGCCTTCTTCCTCATCAAGCTCTGGGGAGCAGAAGGCCGCGGCCCCGCCGCGACCCAGTTCTTCGTCTACACCATGGTCGGGTCGGTGGCGCTGTTGCTGGCCTTCCTCGCGCTCTACCTGAGCACCGGCGCCATGGACTTCTTAGTCCTTGCACAGAAAGCCGCAAACGGCGAACTGATCACCGCGATCAACGGCCACCTAGGCCCCATCTCGCTCTGGCTGGCCCTCGCCGTCGTCCTCGGCTTCGCCGTCAAGGTCCCGCTGATGCCGTTCCACACCTGGCTCCCCGCGACCTACTCCAAAGCCCCAACACCAGTAACCATGCTGCTCACCGGAGCCATGTCCAAGATGGGCGTCTACGGCCTCCTGCGCCTCGCCCTGCCCATCTTCGGCCAACAATTAGCCCAGGTCCGCACACCGCTGCTAGCCCTTGCCACGCTCACCGTAGTCGCCGGAGCCTGGGCAGCCGTCCGCCAGCGCGACCTGAAACGCATCTTCGCCTACTCCTCCATCAACCACCTCGGCTACTGCCTGCTCGCCATCTTTGCCATCGCCATCCCTAACGCAAACGGCGCAAGCACCCTCACCCAGACCGCCGCCCTCGACGGCGTAGTGCTCCAGATGTTCAACCACGGCCTGACCGCCGCTGTCATCTTCTGGTTCCTCAGCATGCTGGAAGAACGCTCAGGCGGGAACCTAAGCGGCAATCTCAATCTCGACAACTTCGGCGGCCTCCGCAAACCCGCCCCTGTCTTCTGCGGCCTCATGGGCATCGCGCTCTTCAGCTCGCTCGGCCTGCCCGGCCTCAACGGCTTCGTCAGCGAGTTTCTCATCTTCCGCGGAGTCTTCCCCCTCGCCTGGCTGCCCGCCACCATCTCCGTTCTCGGCCTGCTCATCACCGCCGCCGTCATCCTCACCGTCATCCAGCGCGTCTTCACCGGCCCACTACCCGACCGCTGGGCCAGCTTCCCCGACATGACCACCGCCGAGCGCCTCGTCGTCGCGCCTGCGCTCATCCTCATGCTCGTCCTCGGCCTCGCCCCCGGCCTCATCCTCAACCCGGTCAACACCCTGGCCACGCACCTCATCGCGGGGTGGAACTTCTGATGCTCGCCTACACCATCTACCTCTCGTTCGCAGGAGTCGTCGCCCTCGGCCTCTGGCCCCGCAGTTGGGCCGCCTCCGCGCGCGTCTTCGCCCTGCTCATCGCCCTCGCCGGACTCGCAGTGGCCCTCACCGGTTTCTTCTCCGCACGCGGGCAAGTCACAGCCATCCCCATCGCCGACCTCCCCTGGGTCCCATCGCTCGGCATCCACTACACCCTCGTCGCCGACGGCATAAGCCAGGTCCTCGTCGTCCTCACCGGCCTCGCCGCCGTCGCCGGCATCCTCTTCTCGTGGAACATCAGCGACAAAGAACCCGGGAGGCCCAGCGAGTTCTTCGCCCTCTTCCTCGCCCTCATCGGCGGCGTCTACGGAGTCTTCCTCTCCGCCGACCTCTTCCTCCTCTTCGTCTTCTACGAGATCGCCATCGTCCCCAAGTACTTCCTCATCGCCATCTGGGGCTCCCCCCGCCGCGAGTACGGAGCCATGAAGCTCGCCCTCTACTCCTTCGCCGGCTCCGCCATGGTCCTCATCGGCCTGCTCGCCGCCTACGCCCAGGCTGGCGGCACCACCATGAACCTCACTCAGCTCGCCCAGCATGACTTCCCGGTGAGCTTCCAGATGTGGGCCTTCCCGCTCGTCTTCACCGGATTCGCTATCCTCGCCGGTATGTGGCCCTTCCACACCTGGGCGCCCACCGGCCACGTCGCCGCGCCCACCGCCGCCTCCATGCTCCTCGCCGGAGTCGTCATGAAGCTCGGTGCATACGGCTGCCTTCGCGTCGCCATGACCCTCTTCCCGCACGGCCTCGACCCCTGGGGATTCTCCTTCCTCGGCATCGACTCCTGGCGCACCCTCTTCGCCCTCTTCGCCGTCATCGGCATCGTCTACGGCGCCGCCGTCGCTCTCATCCAGAACGATTTCAAATTCGTCATCGGCTACTCCAGCGTCAGCCATATGGGACTCGTCCTCCTCGGCCTGCTTACCCTCTCGCAGATCGGCATCGACGGCGCCGTCCTCCAGATGTTCTCCCACGGCGTCCTCGCCGGGCTGCTCTTCGCCATCGTCGGCCGCATCGTCTACGAGCGCACCCACACCCGCGATCTCAACGCCCTCAGCACCATGAACCTCAACAAGACCATGCCCTTCGCCGCTTGGCTCTTCGTCATCGCTGGCATGGCGTCCATGGGCCTGCCCGGCTTCAGCGGCTTCGTTGCAGAAGTGCAGGTGCTCATCGGCGCATGGAGCGCCTTCCCCTGGTTCGCCATCATCGCCGGCATCGGCATCGTCGTCGGAGTCGCCTACACCTGGCGCGCTATGCAAAGAGTCTTTTTCAGCGACGCGCCCGTAGCCGCGACTGAAGTCCCGAACGATGCCCACCATGAGTTCGAGCCCATCACCTGGCCCGAGCGCACCGGAGTCCTCCTTCTCGCCGGCACCAGCCTCCTCATCGGTCTCTACCCGCGCATCCTGCTTGACGCCATCCACCCCGCCGTCCAGGCCCTGCCCCACGCGCTCATCAACGGAGGCCGCCCATGATCCTGCAATCCTTGCAGACAGCCGCGGACTACACCGGCCTCTTCCGCATCACGCTCCCCGAGACGATCCTCGAAGTAGCCTCGCTCCTCATCCTCATCGCCGACCTCGGCTTCCTCCGCAACAGCACGCGCAAAGCGCGGATGACCACCGCCTGCATCCTCGGCGTTCTCGCCTCACTGCTCGCCGTCTTCTTCCTCGTAGCCACGCCCCAACACGCCACTTTCGCCGCCAGCGCCCTCGTAGCCACCCCGCTCGTAGCCGCCGCCCAGATCGGCATCCTGCTCCTGACCGCGCTCGTTCTCCTCCTCAGCATCAAGGTCGAATTCACCCGCAACCCCGGCGAATTCGTCACCATCGTCCTGCTCGCTACCACCGGGATGATGCTGGTCACCGCCGCCCGCGACCTGCTCATCATCTTCGTCGCGCTCGAACTCCTCAGCCTCTCCCTCTACGTCCTCACCGCCTTCACCAAGTCCTCCGCCACCTCCGCCGAAGCCGCCCTCAAGTACTACCTCTTCGGAGGCATGTCCGCAGCCTTCATGCTCTTCGGCTTCAGCTATCTCTACGGCATTACCGGCACCACCAACCTGGCGTTGATGACCCTGCCGCTCTCCGGTGAAACCCTCCCACTCACCATCGTCGCTCTCGTCCTCGTCGCTGCAGGCCTGGGATTCAAAGTCGCCGCCGTACCCTTTCATCTCTGGGCACCGGACACCTACCAGGGAGCACCAGCACCAGTCACCGCGCTCATCGCCTCAGGTTCAAAAGTAGCCAGCTTCGCCTTGCTGGTCTCAGTCACCACCAGCATCGTCGGACATGACAGCGCTAACGGCTCCGCATGGACCGTCCTCCTGCTAACCATGGCCGCCGCCTCCATAGTCCTCGGCAACCTCGGCGCACTCGCCCAGACCAGCGTCCGCCGCCTGCTCGCCTACTCCGCCATCGCCCACGCCGGATACATGCTCCTCGGCATCGCCGCCAACACCCCCCGCGCCGGCGCAGCCGTCCTCTACTACGCGCTCACCTACGCCCTCACCACCGTAGGAGCCTTCGCCGTCATTGCCATCGTCGAGCGCACTACTGGAAGCGACCGCTTCGACGCGTTCGCAGGCCTCAGCCAGCGCAACCCCCTGCTGGCAGCGGTCATGCTCATCCTCCTGCTATCCCTCGCCGGCATCCCTCCACTGGTAGGCTTCTGGGCCAAGTTCAACCTCTTCGCCGCCGTCCTCGCCGCCCCCGCCGCCACCCCCTGGGGACTGGCCTTCGTAGCCGCCGCCCTAGCCGCCAGCGCCATCTCTCTCTACTACTACCTGCAAGTCCTGAAACGCATCTACGTCCTAAAACCCACCCAGCCCGAGCCACTACAAGTCTCAGCAGTCGAATACATCACGCTGGTCCTGATAGCAGCCGCAGTCCTGGTCCTGGGAGTCCTCCCAGGCGCGCTCTCCAGCTGGATTCCGCTGGGCTGACCACTCAGAAAACCAATCCAAATTTGCCTTCTTCGAATAGAAGGTAGTTGCCCTTATGAGATTTGTGGAGAATTCAACGCACCTCACTCGTATCACGAGGGAATAATGGAGGCTTACCCTCTTCACTTCGCCGTTTGCGTGGTAGAGGCCTCTGGAACTGAGAGGGTCAGTCCACTAGTGTCGCCTCCGACATGCACAGTCATGTCCGCAGTTCCATATGCGTGAAGCGGATGTTCCTTGGTATAAGAAACCGGCGAGGTTCCAGGCGGGAAAAAGATCTCCTCAAAGTCAACATCTTTAGCCCCGGTAGCTCTGAGGATATAGTCTCCTTCTGGAACGAAGGTGAAGGCAAACGTAGTGCTATCCTTCTTCAGCCTCGTTGTCGCCACTTCGGATTGATCGTCAGCGTTCAGCAGTGCAACATTACCGCTGTTGACGATATGGCCATCGCGAGCAGCAAGAATCATGCCGCTCACACTGTGAATCTTACTGAGCGGAACTTGAATATCTTCGCCGGCTTGCTGATCGCCGAGCTTCAGCACTAGGGGAGTTCCGTCTTTCGGTCGAAACGCGCCGCCGCTGAAAACAGGCAGGGAGTATTGCAACTCATTGGCCGTGCCGCTTCCATTATTCGACATGTTGTACTGCGTAACTGTAAGACTCAGGTCAATCTGAACGAGATATTCCCCCGCAGGCAAGCCAGTGAGACGATAATTTCCCTGATCATCTGTCTCCGCTCTCTGGCTGTTCAAAAAGCCGTTCACAGCAATCGGAACCCAACCTTCTTTCTGATCCTTAACCTTCTTCTGTTTCATGAGCAGATGCACCTGCAGGCCACTTGCAGAACTGCCATCGTCGTAACGCACAGCCCCGCTGATGGTTGCACCCCGCTCTAAACGAATATCCATGCTCGAAGGAAGACTCGCCTGCACAGTAACTCGTGGAATCAACTTTGCGATTTTTTCCTTAAGTGCGTTGTCCGGATTCTGAAGCGAAGCCAGAGATTCCCCAAGAGCGGCAAATGCGGAGACATATCCAGGCGCGGATGCCACGACGTAGTAAGTTCCCGGAGCTACCTTTGGCATGAGGAACGAACCGTCCAGTAAAGTTTGCGCGGATACAGCATGAATTCCTTGATCTTTTCCGTCGGACTGGTAAGTTTCTATCTCCTTGGCGGGCTCGATCATGACCGTGGCAAAGCGAGCAGGAGCATTGCTGTCGGCAAAGTAAACATGGCCTGTCAGTATCCCAGTTGGCGCGTTCTTGGTTGGACCAAGCCGCTGCGCCAATAATGTTGGGGCGAAGCACGCAATCGTAAGTAGTATGAGTAGCCCGATGCTACCAGTCTGGACTTTAGGACCGCGTTGAGGCTTGTCCTGTGGGTAATTTGTCTGCGTGGTGTTCCTCGTCGTAAAGTCGACGCTTCTCTCTTGTTTGTGCATACGACGCGAGTATTGCGCAGGCGCGAGCCGAATGTCAAGTTAGCTTGTATTGATAGATTTCCACATTCTTCTGCAATCGCGGAGTTACCAAATCATCTGAGCCTATCAATGTAAACTTCTCACGACCCCACTCCCGTTCAGAAAGGAATGCCAGTCAACTATCCCCGCCTCGCTCTCGCATTTTCGGCGTCTCTCGATTGCCATCTTTTCTCGACTAAATTCCCTCAAAGCTATTTCAGAGAATGGTCCTGATATAAGATGGCCCCCAAAGGAGAAACCTAATGGGGCGTCGTCTATTTCTGACAAGATTGGCACAGTTGGCCGCTCTGCCTTTGGTGATGGCCGGCCGTCCTCTGGAGGGGCAGTCCTCCCGCAAGACCCTCAAGATAGCAATGAAGAGCGCCTGGGGCTCCGATGACCCAACCAAAGCAGCCTTCCCCTTCCTGCATGGCTTGGCACTGGCCGAAGCAGGGCACCAGGTCCAGATTTTCCTGCTGGGAGAAGCAGTTTCGCTGATGCGAAAAACCCTCGCCAACGCAGTCACGCCGGTCGGATGGCCGCCCCTGGGCGAGACGATGGAGAAAGTCGCCGCCAAACATATCCAGATCTACGCCTGCGGAGCGTGCTCGCGCGCCAGGGGCGTCACCGAAGCAGACCTAGCCAACTACGGCGCGAAGTACGGTAACCCGACGATATTCGTATCGCTCATCGAGTGGGCAGACCACGTGATCACAGAATAGCTTTACTTCGGAGCACCTATAATCAGCTTGGTGGAAACGTGATCCCGCAACTGCTAGTCGCCATCTATGGCCACAAACGAAGCATAACAACCCCACCCTGAGGCACGATGACAGTATAAGAATCGTGCAGAACCCCCAGATCCTTGTGCGCCCAAAGATCCCGCGCGTGGACCGGCCCCATAATGCCAACATCCTTCAGCCGCAGCGTCATAGGCTCCGCCACGTCATCCGTCACGTAGTTGAAAATCGCAACCGCTTTCGCGCCGCCGCTTAACGGCTTTACCCAGATCTGCGGCGGCCCTACACGAGTGGCCTGAACCCCAAGCTTGTCCTGATCAACCGCGATCACTTCCTTGTTCATCAGGATGCCCTTCGTCGTCTCATCCATCTTGGACAGGTCGTTGCCAGCAAGCAGCGGCGCGGCCAGCATGGACCAGAGACTCATCTGCGTCCGGTACTGATCGGCATTCATACCGCCATTGCCAATCTCCAGCATGTCCGGATCGTTCCAATGTCCGGGCCCTGCAAACTTCTCCAACCCCGCTTGTGAGAAGCCGATCAGCGCCATACTGCGATAGGAATCGCTGATATCATCCGTAGTCCGCCAGGTGTTCGCTCCAACCTCGGGCGCCCACTCCCATACCGACGCAACGCCATATTGGCAAAGGCTATAAAGAATCGGTCGATGCGTACTTACCAGGGCCTCATGCATCTTCTTGTATGCCGATTTCATCATCGCGTACGCTATCTTAGGGTCCATGCCGGGGTCGTGCAGCTTCATATCATCTCTGTAACTGCAGAGATCATATTTTAAGTAATCGACGCCCCATTCGGCATAGGTCTTGGCATCCTGCTCTTCATGTCCAAGACTACCTTCATATCCCGCGCAGGTCTTAGCTCCCGGAGAAGAGTAGATGCCCAGCTTCAGCCCTTTCGAGTGAACATAATCGGAGAGAGCTTTCATGTCAGGGAACTTGCTGTTCGCCTTGATATTGCCCTCAGCGTCGCGTCCTGCTTCCCATCCGTCATCGATATTGACGTAGACATACCCGGCATCCCGCATGCCGGTTGCCACCATGGCATCCGCGGCTGACCGCACATCAGCATCCGTAACCTTGGCGGCGAAGTGATTCCAACTGTTCCAGCCCATCGGCGGCGTGGCTGCAATACCACTTTGTTGCCCACGCGCAGCAGGACATGCAAGAGCAATCAAGGAAGTTGCAACCACTCCCAGAAGTTGAAGAGACATGGAACGACGGACAGTCATGAGCATAAAACTCTTTTCTTGCAAGATGTGTTCAATCAAGAATGAAACTACCGCGTCAGCACTAACTGAGGTCCGCGCAGCACCGTGCAAACCGAAGCACAAACCGGCCCGCCGATATTGAACGTAGCCGCATGTTCCGCGCCCTTCACTTGCAACTCCGCCGGCACCTTCCCCAGCAGCTGCCAAGCCGCCCAGCCAATCATCGCAATCCCCGTAGCGCCCACCGGATGCCCCTTGGCAATCAACCCACCCGAAGTATTGATTCCACAATGCACATTCGCGTCAGCAGCCCAGTACGCCGCTCCGCACCCCGGCCGCGCCTTGCCGATAATCTCCGTCCCCAGCGCCGCCATCACCGTGAAGCAGTCATGAATCTCCGCCACCTGCACATCCCCCGGAGTCACCCCAGCCATCGCATACGCCGAGCCCATCGCGCGATACGCTCCCGGCGGCGCCAGCACATTGCGCTGATCCTTCTGCAGCGGATCAACCGCCTGCCCCCATCCCGCAATCTGCACGCAGTCGCGCTTGTCCACGCCCAGCTTCGCCAGCCCCTCTTCCGTCGCCAGAATCAGCGCCGCATATCCATCGGTAATCTGCGAAGAGTCGTAAGTCTTCAACGGCAACCCTTCGACCAAGTAACGATTAATCCCGCCAATCGTAGTAGCCTGCTCCAGCGTCAGCTCCACCTTCATCTGCGCATAACGATTGCTTCGCGCATTCGCGTATTCCTGCACCGCAATCTGCGCCAGGTCAGCCTCGCTCACCTGGTAAGTCTGCATGTAGAGCTGCATGATCTCCGCAAAGATATGCGGAAAAACAAACGTCTTTCCCGGCCTCTCCGCAGGATCAGAAAAGTACCCCAGCGCCTCGCCAACCCGCTTGCCATCCGCGCGCCCTTCATCGTCGCGCATCTTCTCAATGCCCACAGCCAGCGCCGTCTCGCCAATCCCAGCCTGCAGCTTGTAGATCCCCGAAAGCACCGCCTGTCCACCCGAAGCGCAGGCATTCTCCACAGCCTCCAGTGGCTTCGCAGCCATCCCCGGCACACCCGCCAGCAAGCCCGCCATCAGCCCTTGGCTGTGCAGCGAAAAGTTACAAGCTGCAGCAATCGACCCCGAGTCCAGCAGCTCCGGCGTAACACCGATCTCCGCGCAAACACCAGCAACAGCAGCAACAATCATCTGCTCCTGCGTCATCGCCAACAGCTTGCCAAACTTCGACTGGTGATACGCAGCAATATAAACCGGCTTCATCTTAATAACCCCTGTGCTGCAATCAAATACTTCGAGTTGTATTCCTTGAGCAACTCCGCCTCACGCAATCGATAAGGCGTACCATCTGCGCGAAACACATCGTGGAACCACAGCGTAGGCTGCTCCAACACATAAGGCCGCGTCCACGAGTCCCACGGCAGATTTGTCTGGCTCTTGCCAACCACCAGGCCCCAGTTGATCGCGCCCACATGATGCTTCCACGCAATCGGCAGAATCGTATCGAACGTGCTGCCCGCCCCGCGCGCCATGTATTCCGTGCACAGCAGAGGCCGCCCCAGCTTCTCCAGCTGCTCCACCTTCATCTCAAACTCTTCCGGCCACCCATAGTTATGGAACGAGATAATGTCCGACTCCGTAGCCTGAATCTTCCCCACAGGATTCATCGTTTCCACACTCGACCAATCCCCCTGCCAGATTCCGCTCGTCAACGGCTGCTTCGGATTCACCGACCGGGCCCATGCAAACACCTTCGGTAGCAGCACCCCAACGCGCTCGACCTTGCCCGCTGGCTCCTGCCGGTGATACTCATTGCCATTCGTGTTGTCCGGCTCGTTCCAAAGATCCCACGCATAGATCCGGTCGTCATTCGCAAACTTGCCAATCACGCCTTTGACATACCCTTCAAGCCGCGGCTCCTGCGCCGGATCCATCAGCGCAATCTTCCCCGGGCTCTGCACCCATCCCGAGTTATGCACTCCAGGTATCGGCGGCCGCTGCGGCCCTAGCTTCGCATACGGATCCCAGCACGAATCGAAGAACACCAGCACAGGCTTGATGTGATGCTTCGCCGCAATGCCCAGGAAGATATCGATGCGCTTCGTAAACCCTTCCGGGTCCTGCTGCCAAAGCAGATCATGCAGGAAGACCCGCATCGTCTTCATCCCCACACCTTCAGCCCAACCCAGCTCGCGATCAATCGTCACCGGATCGAACGAATCCGCCTGCCACATCTCAAGCTGGTTGATCGCATTCGAAGGCAGAAAATTCCCGCCCGTCACCCACGCCTGATGCGCGCTCCACGTCTTCGCCTGCTCCGGAGTCCACCGCTCGCGCGCCCCAGCAGAAGCCGCACCATACACCAATAAAACAGCACCCGCTACAAAAGAAATTAGCGGCAAAGCAAGGGTAGGGAAGCGGCGCAACACAAGACGGGACATAGGCGTTTACTCCGATAAATGGAAACGTTCTCTGGTTTTCACCAGCCTCGCGGAGAATACCATAGCCAACCCAACACTCGATTGAGTACGATGGCGAAGTTAGCGGTTAAGCAGCCGCATCCATGCAAGGGAGCAACAGTTGAATATCAGCGGACCCAGCACCGTATCCGGCAGCACATCATCAAAGCACTCAGGCATCAAACAGCCGCTCGTACCCGCAGGCCGCTTCCTTCCATTCATCCTGGTAACCGCGCTCTTCTTCCTCTGGGGCATTCCCAACAACCTCAACGACATCCTCATCCCGCAGTTCATGAAGTCGTTCGAGATCAACCGCTTTGAAGCAAGCCTCGTACAATTCGCTTTCTACATGGGCTACTTCCTGCTCGCCCTGCCCGCCGGCCTGCTCATGCGCCGTGTCGGATACAAGGCGGGCATCCTCACCGGCCTCGTCCTCTACGGCATAGGCTGCTGCCTCTTCTGGCCCGCCGCCATGGTCGGCCAATACTGGTTCTTCCTCACCGCGCTCTTCGTCATCGCCAGCGGCCTGGCCTTCCTTGAAACCGCCGCCAGTCCCTTCATCGTCCAGCTGGGCGATCCTGAAAGCTCCGAGGGCCGCCTCAACTTCTCCCAGGCCTTCAACCCCCTCGGCAGCATCACCGCCGTCCTCATCGGGCGCCAGTTCATCTTCTCCGGCATCGAACTCAAACCCGACCAGATCGCCGCCATGCAGGCCGCCCACACCTACCAGGACTATCTCCGTTCCGAAACCCTGCGCGTCGTCGTGCCCTACATCGTCATCGGAGCCGTCGTCTTCGTCTGGGCCCTGCTCATCGCTCGCACACCCTTCCCGCACGGCGGCTTGGACTACTCCCGCGCCACGCTCGAGCGCGACCACTCGCGCCCCGTCTGGAAGCGCCGCCACTTCGTCTCCTCTGTCGTCGCGCAGTTCCTCTACGTCGGTGCCCAGGTCGGCGTCTGGAGCTATCTCATCTCCTACGTCCACCACTACACAGGCACCGCCGAACGCAGCGCCAGCCTTTGGCTCACCGGCTGCCTCGCTGCCGTCGCCGCCGGCCGCTTTGCCTCCAGCGCCCTCCTGCGCGTTATCTCCGGACACACACTGCTCGGCATCTTTGCCGTCATCAACACAGCGCTCGTCGCTGTAGTCGCGCTCCATCCCGGATGGCTCGGCGTCTGGTGCCTGCTGCTCATGTCCTTCTTCATGTCCATGATGTTCCCAACCATCTTCGCGCTCGGCATCCGAGGCCTCGGCACCCGCACCAAGACAGCAGGCTCCATCCTCGTCATGTCCATCATCGGAGGAGCAGCCATCCCACCCATCATGGGCAAACTACCCGACATCGCAGTCTCCTACTTCGTACCCGGCGTCTGCTTCGCATTAGTTGCCATCTACGCCTTCCTCTTCTCCCAACCCAAACCAATCGACGTAGACGCATAACGAATCACAAAGTAGCAGCGAAGACAAAGCGGCAGTCAAAACAAAAAGGGGCAGCGCTAAAGCGCCGCCCCCGTCTTTTTGTTTGTCATTCCCGAAGGGAATCCGCTTTTACTATTCCCTAAACCCTATTCCCTAAACCCTATTCCCTAAACCCTGTTTCCTGATCCCTGTTCCCTAAACCCTGTTCCCTGCCTTTACGCCGCCGTCCATCCCCCATCCAGCGTAAACAGCGACCCGCTAATAAACCCAGCCTCGCGCGAAGCCAGATACCGCACCATCGAAGCCACTTCCTCCGGCTGCCCCAACCGTCCCATCGGCTGCCGAGCCTTCAGCTCCTCGCGAATCTTTTCCTTCTCATGCGCGTGGTACCTATCGAGATACCCCTCGACAAACGGCGTCTCCACCGTCCCAGGACAAATCGCATTCACCCGCAGCTCCTTTGCATACTCCACAGCAACCTGCCGCGTCATCGCCAGCACCGCGCCCTTGCTCGTGCAATACGCAAACCGCTGCTTGATCCCGATCTGTCCCGCGACCGACCCAATGTTCACAATCGCACCCTTAGCCGGGCTGGCCAGCAACAAAGGCAACAGCCGCTGCGTGACCAGATAAACAGAGCGCACATTCACATTCATCAGCTTGTCGAAGTCTTCGGCAACCGTAGTAGCAATCGACCCCACATGCCCAATGCCGGCGTTGTTCACCAGAATGTCCAGCTGCAACAGCTGGTTCGCAGCCAGATCAATCGACTCCGGCGAAGTCACATCCATCCGCACAGCCTTGGCATTGCCCACCGAAGTAGCCAGCGCCTCAGCCGCATCAAGATTTATGTCCGCGATATAAACAAACGCCCCAGCCCGCACCAACTCCTTGGTCGTAGCCTCGCCAATCCCGCTAGCGCCACCAGTTACCAGCGCATGAAGACCATCCAAACGAAAAGCATTGTCAGTCAATGAAGTCATTCCGGTCCTTATCCAACATCGGGCAAAGCCTGCCCGTCCAACTCGCTCGAAATATAAGCCGCCTCAACCGTGCGCATCGTATCCAGCGCATCGCTTACCCGCGTTGGCAACTCGTCGGAAGCCCCGCAGACAAAAGCCTGCAGCGACCCCATCGAACCAATAAAGGCATCCGGGAACCAGTTGCCTTCCGTCGGCACAACCTCCCAGTCGCTGTTGCCCTCAGGATCGCGCTTCGCAAACCGCAGCCGGTCCGGCTTGCCCGTCGGGTAGTCAAGGTTCACGCCCATAATCGCCTCCAGCGCGCCCTCCGTACCTTCCCACGTCACCTGGCTCCGCTGCGTCCCGTTGTACGTATGCATATGGCTCGCGGAGATACTCACCCGCTTCCAGTCGTCGTACTCCAGAATGATCACGCTGCGCGTCGCCGCGAGCTTCGGCGACAGCGGATTCCGTACCGTCTTCGCCAGCACCCGCTTCGGATTCCCAAACCACGCCCGGCAAAGATCGACGTAATGAATGCTGTGATACAGAATCTCCAGCCGAGGACACGTCGCCAGAAAGCTCCACAGATCCCACGGCATAAAGCAGCTCACATGCACTTCCATATCGTGCACGTCGCCAATCGCCCCGGCCAACGCCATCTCCCGCGCCTTCTTCATCACCGGAGCCCAGCGCAGCTGAAAGTTCACCGCTGCCGTCAGCCCCTTTTCCCGGCAAAGCTTCTCGATCGCCACAGCTTCCGCTAGCGTCTCCCCCATCGGCTTCTGGATCAGCACCGCCGCGCCATCCGGCAACTGCGGCAGCACCTTCAAGATCGCGCTCGCCGGCACCGCCACGTCATAGATGACCTCAGCAGGCAGCTTCGGCAGCGCCTCGGCAATCGAGGCATAGGTGTTTGCAATCCCAAACTGCGCAGCCAGATCCCCCGCCTTCTGCAGGTTTGGGTCAATCAGCGCCGATACCGGGAACCCCGCCTTGCGATACGCCGGCAGGTGCGAGTCATGCACAATTCCGCCCGCGCCAATCGAAACAATCGGCCGCGGCGTAAATCCGAAAGTCTCATGCTCCAGGGACGGCAAGGAATTCAAACTTGCAACAGCATCAGTCATAGTCAGGAAAGCTTCCGGTCAGCAACGTTAGCGTTAACTCCGAAATCATACATCCTGAAGCAAGCGCCTGTCAGACAACTGTTGTCGAACTCTTTCCACGAGACTGAATCGCCTCGGCCTGCAAGCCCCGCAGAGCCTGCATCGCTCGATCGGCGTCTGGCGCCGGCACAAACAAATGATCGTGATAGAAACCGGCAATCACGTTCGCGCTGATACCAGCCTCGGTCAGCCGCATAGCAACCGCAGCCGTCAGCCCCACCGCTGCCAGATCGGAATGAATATGGAGCGTAATGCATCGCAGCACAAGGTCAAATTGCATTCCGCGAGCCTCCGCAATTTCCCTGTGCAGGATCAAGCTCAACCCTTCCGGCTCAAAAAACGTCCCGAGCGGCTCAAGCACGAGAGCATCGACAAGAGATGCAGCGGGCAGGGAACAGAAGACGAACTCTCCCCGCAAAAGCTCCGGATCAAGCCCAGCCAACATCGCAGAAAGGTCCGTCAGACCCGCCATTCCACCTAGTTCTCCGTCGCAAACGGTTCCAGCTTCTGGCTCCCATCCCGCTGCTTCACCAGCATCTGCACCTTGCCCTCAGCCGCGTCCAGCTCCTGCTTGCAAGCCGCCGAAAGCCCGACGCCCTCTTCAAACAGTTTCAGCGACTCTTCCAGCGCCAGATCGCCCTGCTCCAGTTGCGCCACAATCGTTTCCAGTTTCTTCAGCGACTCCTCAAACTTGGCCATAAGCCCAAACTGCTCCTAACCCGAACCCTAAATCCGTTATCGCAAATTCGTTACCGAGAAGGCTGCGTAGTCTCCGGCAGCACCGAAGCAATCACCTCGGCCGCCAGCGCATACCGCCCAAACGGAGCGCTCACCTGCACACCCTGCACCATCGGCCGCGCCTCGGTCAGCATCTCCTGGGCAATCTTCACGCCCTCCAGCCGCGCCGCTTCAGGCGACTCCGCCTGCGCCATCCGCAGCATCACCGCCTCCGGCATCGAAACCCGCAAGTCATTCCGCATAAACTCAGCATTCCGCAAACTCGTCAGCGGCCAGATCCCCGCAATCACCGGAATCCGGAACTCTTCAATCCGCCGCAAAAATGTCTCCAGCAGCCGCAGATCGAAGACCGGCTGCGTAATCGCATACTCCGCCCCAGCCTCCACCTTCCACGCAAACCGCCGCAACTCCTGCTCAATATCCGGCACCCCAGGATTCGCCGCAACCCCAATCGTGAACCCCGTAGAAGCCCCAATCGGATTCCCGCCAATATCCAGCCCATGATTCAGCCGCCGGACAATGTTCACCAGCCCGATAGCATCCACATCAAAGACCGCGGTAGCATCCGGATAGTTCCCCAACTTCGGCGGATCACCCGTCAAACAAAGCACATTCCGCAGCCCGATCGAAGAAGCCCCTAGCAAATCACTCTGGATGCTCAGCACATTCCGGTCGCGGCACGTGTAGTGCAGCACCGTCTCAATCCCCATATGCTGCTGAATCTGGATGCAAAGACTCTGTGCGCTCATCCGGGGAGAAGCCCGCGGCGAGTCCGGCACATTGATCGCATGCACCCCCAGCGAAGCCAGCAGCCGCGCTCCCTCGATCTCCTTGATGCAGTCAATCCCCTTCGGCGGCACAATCTCCACCAGCGAGACAAACGTCCCCTCCGCCAGCAGCGCCCCGATCCGCGACCGCGCCGCCAGCGGAGCCGGCTGCACCTCAGCATTCAAAGCAGGCGTAACCTTCCCGACAAACTCAACTCCAGCAGACGTCCCCTGGCTACGCGTCTCGTTCCGGGTCTGCGCATCAATCGCCCGAATCGCCGACTTCATCGCCCGGATATGGTTCGGCGTCGTCCCGCAACACCCGCCCACAAACTGCGCCCCAGCCTTGATCGCCTTCCGGGCAAAGCTCGCCATGTACTCCGGCGAACACAAATAGATATTCCGCCCCTCAATCGCCCGCGGCATGCCCGCGTTTGGCATCGCCACCAGGGGCAGGGAAGTCACCCCGCGCATCGCCTCAATCGCAGTCAAAACCGTAGCCGGCCCCGTAGAGCAATTGCAGCCAATCCCGTCCGCGCCCCACTCCGTCAGCAGCGCCGCGGCATGCTCCGGAGTAGACCCGTCCAGGCAATTTCCATCGTCATCCACCGTCACCATGACGAACACAGGCAACTCCGGCGCTGTTTCCTTCGCCGCTAGCAGCGCCTCGCGAGCCTCGTTCAGCGCCGGCATCGTCTCAATCATCAGCATGTCCGCGCCCGCCCCGGCCAGCGCGGCAATCTGCTCCGCAAATGCCGCCCGTGCCTCACCCAGGCTGGTCTTGCCCAGCGGCTCCAGATGCACCCCCAGCGGCCCCACCGACCCAGCCACCCACGCATCCCCAGCCTGCTTGTCCTTCAAGTGCTCCGCAGCCTCGCGCGCCAGCCGCACCCCGGCAATGTTGATCTCCGTCGTCCGCTCCGCCAGCCCATGCCGCGCCAGCCGGAACCGGTTCGCCCCAAACGTGTTCGTCTCCAGGATCTCCGCCCCGCTCTGCAGGTACTCCTCATGAATCGCCAGAATCAGTGCCGGGTCTGACAAATTCAGCTCGTCATAACAGCGGTTGATGAACACGCCGCGCCCATAGAGCACCGTCCCCATCGCCCCATCACAGAGCACGGGCCTTCCGGCAAAGATATCTTTTAGTTTCTGCGCGTTCCCCATCTCAATAGCCACGATAAACACATGCTACCGCGTTTCGAACCCCATGTCGTTGGCGCAGTAGGTTGGCTCAGTACTTTGAGCGTTTGCCTTTTTGGTTGTCATTCCCGAAGGGAATATGCTTTTGCTCTTGCGTCGCCCCGCCCGCCTATCCCTTCCGCCCCAGCCGCGTCCAACCAAGAAGCAATGCGGTGCGACGCCGTCAACTTCCGCTACCCGGAAATGACACCGCTCCGCTTTGTTATACTTTGCCAGTCAGCTCGTTTAATTGAGGTACAGGATTTTGAAGAAAAGAAGTCTCGTGATTTCCGCCCTGGCGGCACTGGTGACCGCAGGTTTACTGGCGGGCTGCGGGAATAATTACTACTTTGCAGGGCGTATTTTGCCCCCTAGCGGCATCGCCAACCGCGTCCTCATCGCCATTCAGAATCCCAGCGTAGCCAGCAAGGGCCTGCTTCAGTTCGTCGATGCCTACTACGACATTCGCCAAAACTACAACGACACCATCCCCTCCTTCAGCATCACTGGATACAGCGGAGCGCTCCCCGTCACCATTCAGAACATGCCCGAAGAGCAGGTCGGTGCCGTCTATGGTTCGGGCGATGGCAGCTACAGCTTGATCAACTACCAGAAGGAAGCCGTCTCCGGCAGCATCGCCTCCATCGGCAGCCTCTCCTCAAGCATCTTCGTCTCACGCAGTCAGAGTTATGTCATCGCCGCCAGTCAGCAGACACACACCGTCACGGTGGTCGATAAAGCCGCTGGCAAGCAATATTCTCTCGGACTCCCCGGTGTCTACAAAGTCTCCATGAACCCCGGCGGCTCCGTCATGCTGGCCTTCGTAGAGAATTCCAACTACGCCTACTACCCCCGCAAACTCCAGTCAGCAGAGTCCATCTCGCTCGGCGCCTACTATCTCGCCAACCACACCTGGCCCGCCCCCTACATCGACTGCGAACCCCAGAATCTGCCTGGCATGTGCCTCGCCCAGGCTCAGGACGCAAGCGGTACCCCTCTCACCTTTGATCGACCCGTGAAGGCAATCTTCTCCGCTGACGGCAGCTCAGCCTACATCTTGAACTGCGGCCCCGAGTGCGGCGGCACCACCGCTTCCGTCACCGTCTTGCCCACCGGTCCCATCATCCTGCAAAGCGGCCAACAGGCTGGTACGCTGCCCACATCGCCGACAAAGATCCTGACTCCCGGCGGTGCCAGCAACGCCTTGGTCGACAGCAACACCATGTACGTCCTCGGTCAGCAACTCATGCCGGATGGCCTCTTTGCCGGCAACCTGACCCTGGTCAATCTCACCAACAACACCGCAGCGGCCCCCATCTCCGTCAGTGACGGGGCGCCCGGCCAGCGCACCCGCATGATCCTCGCCGACGACAACACCCTTTGGATCGGCACCATCCGCTGCAACCAGGGCGAACGCTACGCCACCGGCCAGCCCTACGGCTGCCTCACCATGTTCAACACCTCCACCAACACGGTGACCATGCTCGAACCCTGGCAGGGCGACCTTACCGGCATCGCCGCAGTCACCGGCCAGCACAAGGTCTACATCGCCGAAGGTGGCCAGGTTTACATCTACAAAACCGCCGATGGCTCGGCCATCAACAACTTCTACGTCACCGTCACCGGCACCGCCTACGACGTCGCCTACATGGACGGCCTCACCGACGCCAACAACACCGTCTATTAAGGGTGAAGTGTGAGTGTGAAGTGCGAGAGTGTGCACATCGCCCCGGTTTTACCCACCTAACCAGCTCCCACCTTGAACGCGATACTCTGCGTTGAAGGTGGGCCAGGCTCTTCACACTCACACTCCACACTCACACTCACAACCATGCCCCATCCCACCAACCCCCTGAACATCGTCGACATCCTAGCCATCGCCGCCCACCGCGACGACGTAGAACAAACCTGCGGCGGCACCCTCCTCCGCATGGCCTCCCGCGGCCTCCGCACCGGCATCCTCGACCTGACGCAGGGCGAATCCGGCACACGAGGCAGCGCCGAAGAGCGCGCTGCCGAAGCCGCCGCCGCCGCCAAAATCCTCGGCGTTACCCACCGCGAAGCGCTCGATCTGCCCGACGGCGCCATCGCCAACACCCTCGAAAACAGGATCAAAGTAGCCCGCGAAATCCGCCAGCTCCGCCCCAGAGTGGTCATCCTCCCCTACTGGGAAGCCCGGCACCCCGACCACGCCATCGCCGCCCCGCTCGGCTACGAAGCCTGCTTCCTCGCCGGCCTGTCCCGCCTTCAGGGCAATGGCGTCGAAGAACTCTCACCCCACCGCCCCTTCAAAATCGTCTACGCCAGCCTCTACGCCGACGTCCGCCCCACCTTCATCGTCGATATAACCGACTTCATCGAACAGCGCCACGCCTCGCTGATGGCCTACAAATCCCAGTACGCCAACCAGCAACAGGGCAGCACCCTCTTCGTCCCCGAAGAAGAAATCCGCGAACGCACCTTCGCCGAAGCCCGCCACTACGGCCTCCTCGCCGGCGTAAAGTACGGCGAACCCTTTGTCCAGCGCGAAGTAGGCCTCGTAGACGACCTCACCCTGATCCCCGTCCAGTCGATCTAGTAGCCGCATCAATCCCCATTTTGGTTTGTCATTCCCGCAGGGAATCCGCTTCTACTACGGCTTCAAAGTATTAGAATATCTTATAGAAAACCAAAATAGAATAACTTTGCTTTATACTTGCCTTTCCCAGACAATCATTCCAGAGGCAAACATGACCCAGACCTGGAACCCCACCGCCTACGCAGAAAACGGCAGCTTCGTCCCCGCCTTGGGCGCTGGCGTGCTCGAATGGCTCGCCCCTCAACCCAAGGAACGCATCCTCGACCTCGGCTGCGGAGACGGGCAACTCACCGCTAAAATCGCCGCCGCCGGCGCAGAAGTCCTCGGCATCGACGCCTCCCCCAACATGGTCGAAGCCGCCAGGTCCCGCGGCCTCGAAGCCCAGGTCCAAAATGCGGAAGCACTCCCCTTCCACCACGAATTCGACGCCGTCTTCTCCAACGCCGCGCTCCACTGGGTTCGCGACCAGGACGCCATGCTCTCGAGCGTCCACCGCGCCCTCAAACCCGGCGGCCGCTTCGTCGCCGAAATGGGCGGCCACGGCAACATCGCCTCCATCCAGGTAGCCCTCGCCGCAGTCCTCGCCCGTCACGGCCACCTCGCCGCCTTCACCGCCGACCAGCGCAACTACTTTCCAACCCCCGCCGCCTACACCCGACGACTCCTCCGCGCAGGCTTCCACGTCGAAGAAATCCAGCTCATCCCCCGCCCCACACCCCTGCCCGCCTCCGGCATGAAAGGATGGCTCACCACCTTCCGCCGCGGCGTCTTCGACGCCCTCCCAGAAACCATTCGCCCCATAATTCTCGAAGAAACTGCAGCCCTCCTCGAACCTCACCTCCGCGACGAACAGGGCAACTGGAGCACAGACTACGTCCGCCTGAGATTCATCGCCCGCAGCTAAACGTTGGTGGTGCTGTTGTTCTAGCCTTTGCTTTTTGTTTGTCATTCCCGAAGCGAATCTGCTGTTGCACTTGCATTTGCCGTTGCACTTGCAACAGGGCCAAAGGCCCGCGCCACACCACCCTGGGCGACGAGTCCGAACAATGCATGAGGGCTGAAAGCCCGGCTTATTTTCTGTCAACTGACGAGTCTTCAACTAAGCAGGTAAATCCCTCAAAGGAAAGGCCACTAGCCGCACCAGCCAAATTGCGTTGAATGAATTCCAAATCAGCGACAATCGAGAGAACAGGCCTTCAACGGCCCGGAGAAACTTGCGCCATGACCGAAGTCCGGCATGAAGGTCAAAGAAAATAACCCCCCTCCCCCCATCCCATTCCCCCTATCTTCGCCCCGGACAACTCACACTGCTTGGAAACGGCGCAACTTGGTAAGTCTCCACCGGTCATTTCCCTGTTGGAAAAGGTAGACGGTAAGCACCACCATGATGGGCTCCAGAGGATTGCGAAAACGGGAACCGACCGTGACGAAGTAATAGATCATCGGCAGCAGCAGCATCGCCCAGCCAAAGAGCCAGGCAGCAGGAAGCCCGCGACGCAACGCAAGCATCAGTCCCAGGATGCCGGTAATCGACCCCAGGCAATAGGTCCCAATGCGGACAGCTTCCGCAGCCCGTGGCCCGTGCGTATGCGGCACGCCCGCCCAGAACATGAGGATCCGCAATCGCACCAACTGCCAGAACCGTCCAGGATTTTCCCGAGCCCACTGCTTAGCCATCTCGCCCCGCATCTTCACATAGGCCACCTCGCCCATCCTCGCGTAAAGCTGATGCTCAGGGTCCTGTTCAATCGTTGGAACGGTAGCTCCCCAGGGAAAGCCGTTGGCTTGCGGAGACCAGGCCATCGCCAGCTCCGCCCCGAGATTTCCGCGGGTTGGAATGAAAGCGTGAAACACGACCCAGTTACGAATGACCCAGGGAGTCGCTACAGCAGTGCATAGCACCGCGGAAAGCACCGCAAGCGCGGCACCACGAACCAGGCTTTGCCAGCGTTTGAGTGATACCAGAACCCAGATCCCTTGCACCGGGGCCAAAAGAAGCAACGTTGGATTGGTCATGGAAATAGCTCCCCAGAGCAGCCCGAAGCCTACCCAATACCGCACCCTGATTGCGTTCGCTTCAGGATCGTCCTCGCTCGATCCAATCCCACGCATCCGCATCCCCAGTACCAGCACCGCTGCAAACAGCATCGTGGAAAGGGAAGTCTCCCATATCCACTTCACCCCATACTGCAGGATCGCCGGAAACAAGGCCCATACCCACGCTGACCATAGTGCGTTGCGTCGTCCGGCCACCCGGGCTCCGATTTCATAGACAAGAGGAGCGGTCGCAGCCTGGAAGAGACTGTTCAACACGAGGATGACCCAGGCCGAAAGATTTGAGTAAATGCCAAAGATTTTGAAAACGCCGGCCAGAAGCAGCGTGAACCCGGGAACCATCCAGGCAGTAGGCCCTGTATCACCACTAAAGGGAGAACTATAGCCATGGCCGCCCGCCAACGAAGCCGCTACGCGCCCCGTCTCCCACCCAAATTCGAAGTGATTGTTGATCAGGGGCGTGTGATAACTGCGAGCAATCGTGATGTAGGCGACGCGCACCAGAAAGGCCGTCCAGAAGATAGCCGCGGGCGCGCGAAAGGAACTGGGTTGCGTAGGTACGGAACGCTCGATCATGAGATCCACTTCAGTAGTCGTAGGATACCCATCTGGGCGGGGCGCGAGTGAGCGGACACGTTTTCCCTTGCCAGAATCTCCTGATGATTCTCCACGTAATACCGGTATGCGCGTGCCAGCATTTCACTGTTCGTCACTGTCGGCCTCCAGCCAAGCGCCTCACGGATGCGCGATGTGTCAAAGATGAAATCCTCCGCGATCATCCGGTAATGATATGGACCGAGCGGAGAAACACCCAACTGGTGCGCCAGGCGCATGATGGCCAGCGTTGGCCCTTTGGGCAGCGATCGCACCCGGGATCGGCTCCCTGCCTCCTGTATGACAGCTTCGTAGCACCCGCGCAGGCTCGGCACATTGTCGCTGCCCACATGGAACGTTGCAGAGCCCGGCAGATTCAGTGCGAGAACGCAGGCCTCCGCAAGATCACCCGCGTAGATGAACTGGTAGCGGTTGGCCCCGGCGCCCACCACCCAGACCGTCTTATTTTCGCGGATAAACTCGAAGAGAATCGCCAGCAGACCCAGCCGCCCGCTATCGATGATCGTCGGGCAGCGCAGCACCACCACATCCAGGCTATCCTCGAACGTTCTCAGCAACTTCTCGGAAGCCAGCTTCGACTCCCCGTAAATCTCCGCCGGCTCAGGGGAATCGTCTTCGCGGACCGGATGCCCCAGATTGCTGGCCCAAAGACAGTTGGTCGATGTGTAAATCAGCTTCCGAACGCCAGCCTCCCGTGCGCACCGGGCGACGACTGCCGTCCCATCCACGTTGCTCGTCCAGAGGAGTTCACGGTCCATCTTGTCATGTGCCAGCATCGCGGCAATATGAAAGACCGCCGCAAACTGATGCTTCGCAAAGAGGGCCCGCATCGCTTCTTCATCCCGAATATCACCCTGAATACTGGTCAGTGCCGGATGACGCGCTGTATCCGGAACCAGGTCGACACTCACCACTTCCGCGCCGTCTTTCAGAAGTCTTTGCTTTAGAATCCCGCCAAAGAAGCCAGCCCCGCCCGTCACCAGATACTTCACTACCGCCACGCAAACACCCTTTCCCAAAACCGGACCGAGCATCGATCGGTCGATCATTCGGATCAAACTTCAGTTTATCATTCGGCAGCTATCGGTATTAGATGCAATAACTTGTAAGCAAACAACGGAGTACCGCCCGGGTGATGCCCGTGATTTCAGTATGTGCTTTGATCCCTGCGTATAGCGGAAATTCATCAAACGTTTGCACTTTCTTTGCCCTCGCCGATCTACCATCGAACTGGCCTTTCAGGCCTATTGGACGGATAGTCCAGCGAGGATAACGCAGTTGAGCCAGATCGTATTTGTGCTTGAGGACGACACCGACATCTCCCGTCTCGTCCAGCATCACCTCGAAGCCGCCGGCTTCTCACCCCGCGTCTTCCACACCCCCACCAATCTCATCCCAGACGCCGAGCGCCAGGCTCCCGCCCTCTTTCTGCTGGACATCATGGTTCCCGGCGGAGACGGCCTCGACGTTTGCCGCCGTCTGCGCAACCACCCGGCACTCTCGACCATCCCAATCATCTTCCTCACCGCCCGCGCCGGAGAGAATGATCGCGTCCTTGGTCTCGAGCTCGGCGCCGATGATTACATCACCAAGCCCTTTGCCACCCGCGAACTGGTCGCCCGCGTCAAAGCCGTCCTGCGCCGCTTCGAGCGCCCCAGCACTCCGTCGATCATCAGCTTTGAAGAAGTGATCATCGACGCCAACGCCATGCAGCTCAAGGTGCGCGGTGAACTGACCACCACTACGGCGACCGAGTTTCGCCTGCTTGACTACCTCGCCCGCCATCCCGGCCGCGTCTTCAGCCGTGACCATCTCCTCGATGCCGTCTGGGGCGATGCGCGCTTTGTTACGCCGCGTTCGGTCGACGTTTACGTGCGCCGTATCCGTGAGAAGATCGAGGTGGATGCGGAAAACCCGCGCTATCTCAAGACCGTCCGCGGCGCAGGATACCGCTTCGAAATCCCCAAAGGCGAGTAACTCCAGATCGAGCCGCGCCTTCTCGGGAAGAAGGGCGAACGAGGATTAGCGTGGGAACAACGACTCTCCTCGTTTGAGCAAGAACAATGCCGCGAAACCAGACCAACCCATGACCCGTAAAGTCTTCTACAAGCTCCTGGGATTGTTCGCCCTCCTGCTGCTCTTTCACGGAGTAGTGATGGAACTGCTCTTCCATCACATCGTGGAGAATGCGGCTGTACACTCCTTGCCGGTTCTGGGCAGGGAGGCGTTGCTTTCAGGTCTGGCCGCAATCCTGCTTGCGCTGCCGCTTGCTGCCTGGTTCTCTTTCAGCATCTCGCGCCGCCTGCGCCGCATGGTCAACTTCGCTCATCGGATCGCGGAGGGGAATCTGGACGCTCGTCTCGAAGATAACTACCGGGATGAACTTTCCACCATGGCGGACGCGCTGAACACGACAGCCGCGCGACTTGAGCAGAGCTTTGACGAACTGGAAAGCCGCCGTCGCGAGCTGGCCACGTTGCTCGATTCCATGCAGGAGGCTGTCGTCGCCATCACCCGCGAAGGGAATGTCAGTCTCTCCAACATTGTGATGCAACGCCTCGCCGGCACCCAGATCCGCGAAGGCCGCGCACTGGTCCAGCTGATCCGCGACCCCGATGTGCTCCGGTGCGCAGAGATCGCCCTCCGCGACCGCACCATCCGCTACGGTCGCGCCACCACGCTCCTGCCCGGCAGCACCTTTGAGATCAATGCCGCGCCGATGCCTGGCGGCGGAGCAGTCGTCGTCCTGCACGATGTAACCAATGTGGAGGCTGCCGAAAAATCTCGCCGCGACTTCATTGCCAATGTCAGCCATGAACTGCGCACACCCCTGACCTCGATCTCCGGCTACGTTGAGACGCTGCTGGAGGATGCAAATCCAAGTCCTGAAACGACTCGCGAGTTCCTCCAGATCATCCTCAAGAACTCGAACCGCATGAACCGGCTAACCGAGGATCTGCTGGAACTGGCGGGGGTTGAGAGCCCAGACTACAAGCTCAGCCCGCAACCGATCCGCGCTTCGGCGCTGGTGGAAGATGCGATCGAGTCGCTGGCCGGCATGGTGGTCGATTCCGGCATTCTGCTCGAATCGGGCGGTGCGCCTTCGAGTATGGTGATGGCAGATCCAGACGCCATGACGCAGGTTTTTGGCAACCTGATTGAGAACGCGATGAAGTACGGCAAGTCCGGAGGCCGCGTCCGTGTCTTCGCTCAGCAGTTAGAGAATGAAGTTGAATTTGTCGTCCAGGACTTTGGCCCTGGAATGGCTTACGAGCACCTGACGCGCATTTTCGAACGCTTCTACCGCATCGACAAGGCTCGCTCGCGTGACTCAGGCGGGACGGGACTGGGACTGGCAATTGTGAAGCACATCGTGCAGGCTCATGGCGGACGCATCTGGGCGGAGAGCGAACTGGGACACGGCGCGGCTTTCCACTTTACCCTCAAAACCGTGCCATCGCCCGCCGTGACGGTAGAGCCGGAAACGGTCGAGAACCAACCGTAACTTAAGCTCGGATTTGTGCATGTCGATTGCATCACGTCGTACGCGGATTGCGCATCGTGATCACAGGGATTGCGCATCGTATGAGGCGGATTGCGCGATTTCGGAGGCTTCTTGCGCATCGTGGCACGCGCAGGATGCGGCTCCCGGGCTGCGAGCGAACTGACGCTTTCCAGTCTTATCCAGCTTTACTTGTCTCATTCTGAACGCTGAATCACGCGAATTGCGCCCAGACTGGGCAAAACCGAAGGCAAGTTCAAATTCCCGTAACATGAAGCGCAGACAATAGCCTCAGTAGCAGTAAGCAAGGAGCGAATGTGAGAAAGACTTTGATCGTCGCCGCAAGTCTGGCGATTCTGGCCGTGAGCACGGCGCAGGCACAGAAGATTACTGGCGCAGGAGCCACTTTTCCTTATCCCATTTATTCCAAGTGGTTTAGCGAGTACAGCGCGGCGCATCCCGGTGTTGAAATCAACTATCAGTCGATCGGTTCCGGCGGCGGTATTCGCCAGGTAACGGCTGGTCTGGTCGACTTCGGCGCAACCGATGGCCCGATGACTGACGAGCAGCTGGCTGGTTCCAAGGTCAAGCTGATCCATTTCCCGACCGTGATGGGCGCGGTTGTGCCGATCTTTAACGTGACCGGCGTCAGCGACCTGAAGTTCTCGCCTGACGTGCTGGCTGATATCTACCTCGGCAAGATCACTACCTGGAACGACGGCCGCATCGCCAAGGACAACCCAGGCGCGAAGCTGCCGAGCGAAACGATCAATGTGATCCATCGTTCGGATGGCAGCGGAACCAGCTACATCTTCACCGACTACCTGAGCAAAGTCAGCAAGGACTGGGCAGGCGGACCGGGCAAGGGAACCGCTTTGAACTGGCCCAAGGGCATTGGCGGCAAGGGGAACGAAGGCGTTGCCGGTCTGGTCCGTCAGCTTCCTGGTTCGATTGGTTACGTTGAGCTGATCTACGCGATGCAGAACAAGATCAGCTTTGGCGAAGTGAAGAACGCGGCCGGCAACTGGGTCAAGGCTTCGATCGCCGGTGTGACGGAAGCTGCAGCCAGCGTGAAGACGATGCCGGCGGATTACCGTGTGTCGATCACCAACGCTCCGGGCGCGCAGGCCTACCCGATCTCCAGCTTTACTTGGTTGCTGGTGCCGGTCAAGTCGGCTGATCCGGCCAAGGGCAAGGTGATCAAGGACTTCCTGAACTGGATGCTGAATGACGGCGAAAAGGAAGTTTCTGCGCTGTATTACGCTCCGCTGCCGGCGGCTGTGATCGCTAAGGAACACCAGACGGTCAACAGCCTCCAGTAAGCTGCGAAGCATTCAGCGGCAAGGCCCGGATCTCCCCCATCCGGGCCTTGTTGCATCCTGAAGCAGTGTTGCGTTATCGAATCGTTACCGAATCGACCTGTATGTGCCGGATTTCGCAGCTCATTAACACCCTGTTCACATTTCGCCGTTAGCCTCAAGAAGGTGACTGTGCCTTTGTCAGAGATTTCTACAAGAAAGCCGGAGACGCTCGCGGAATCCCGTGCCGAGCCTACCGGCAGTACTCAATCTCCGCGGCAGGAGCCGGTCTCCGAAGTCCGCAGCTTCCTGCTTTCCCGCGGACCTTCGGCTCTTGCCGACCGGGCATTCAGCGGGTTGATGCTGACCTGCGCAATCACTATCTTTGGAATCGTGGCGTTGATTGCGGCTGAGCTGGTCCTGCGATCGCAGATGAGCTGGCACAAGTTTGGCATCTCGTTCTTTTACAAGTTCAATATCGATCCGGATACACATCTGCCTGTTTTCTGGGATCCTGTCAGCGGAACGTTTTATGCGCTGCCGTTTCTTTATGGAACGCTGGTTTCGTCGCTGGTTGCTCTTGTCATCGCCGTGCCGCTGGCAGTGGGCCTGGCGATCTTTCTGACGGAGATGTGCCCGAAGTTTCTGCGCGGTCCTTTGGCCTTCGTGACGGAGTTGCTGGCGGCGATTCCCAGCGTTGTCTATGGTCTGTGGGCCGTCTTTGTTCTGGTGCCGCTCCTGCGCGAACAGGTGAACCCGCTCCTCATCAAAGCATTCGGCAATACGGTAGTGGTCAAGCTCTTTGGCTGGACCGGGTTGGTTGGCGAGAACGGCCTTTTCGGTGGCGTGAACTACGGTCTTGGATTTCTGGCTGCTGGGGTGATCCTGGCGGTCATGATCCTGCCGATTATCTCTTCGCTGACTCGGGAAGTCATGAGCGCTGTGCCACACAGCCAGCGCGAAGCCGTGTTGGCGCTCGGCGCGACGCGCTGGGAGATGGTCCGCATGGGTGTGCTGCGCAACGCTCGCATTGGCATCGTGGGCTCTGTCATCCTTGGCCTGGGCCGTGCACTGGGCGAGACGATGGCCGTGGCGATGGTGATCGGGAGCCGGCCTGAAATTTCAAGGTCGCTGCTGTCGCTGGGGAATTCGATGGCCTCGGTCATTGCCAATGAATTCAGCGAGGCTTCCGACAATCTCTATCTCAGCGCGTTGATTGAGATCGGCCTGGCGTTGTTTATCGTGACCATCATCGTGAATGCGCTGGCCCGGCTGCTGGTATGGGCAGTGACGCGCGGTGCGCCGGCGCGGGTGAACTAGATGCGTATCGCTGAGAGGCAACTGTGAAAGCCAGCAATCCAACCTATCGAAACCGCTCCGCCATGCGCACGGGTGTTGATTACCTGGCGACGGGTCTCGCAGTGCTGGCGACGATCCTGGTGATCGCGCCGCTGGTTGCGATCTTCGTTTACCTGATCATCAAGGGTGCAAGCTCGCTGAATCTCGCTTTCTTCACCCAGACGCCAAAGCCTGTCGGTGAAGAGGGTGGCGGCATGGCGAACGCCATCGTGGGTTCCGGAGTGCTGCTGGCTGTGGCCAGCATGCTGGGAATTCCGATCGGTATAGGCGGCGGTATTTACCTTGCTGAGTTTGGACGCGGCACACGGCTTGCGAATGCGATTCGGTTTACCGCGGACGTGCTGAACGGCGTGCCGTCGATTGTGATGGGTATTGCAATCTATTCGCTGATTGTCGTGCCGCAGCATCATTTTTCGGCCTTGTCGGGTGGTATCGCTCTTGGCGTGATGATGATTCCGACGGTGACGCGAACGACCGAAGAAATGCTGCTGATGGTGCCGAACGCGGTACGCGAAGCAGCGCTGGGACTGGGTGTGCCGAACTGGCGCTCGGTGCTATCGATTACGCTGAAGACGGCATCGCCCGGCGTGATTACCGGCTGCATGCTGGCCTTTGCCCGCGTGGCGGGTGAGACGGCTCCGCTGATCTTTACTGCCTTTGGCAACCAGTTCTGGAGCGCGAGCCTCAATCAGCCGATCGCCGCGCTGCCGCTGCAGATTTATATTTACGCCATTTCCCCTTACGACGAGTGGCACCGCCTGGCCTGGGCTGGAGCGCTGGTGCTGATCGTCCTGATCGTTTTGGCCGTTTCGCTGGTGCGGTATGTTGCCAGCCGCGGCATTTTGAAGGGAGCAAGCTAGTGGGAGTCGGGATCGAAGTCACCAACCTGAATGCATGGTATGGTGCCAATCACACATTGCAGGACATCAACCTGCCTATTCCAGCCAATCACGCGACAGCACTGATCGGACCTTCCGGTTGCGGTAAGTCGACCTTTGTGCGCTGCCTGAACCGCATGCATGAGACCAATCCCGTGGCACGCGTGACTGGTTCGGTGCGCATCGGAAATCTGGATATTTACGCGGATGCTTCGCCGGTGGAGATTCGCCGTCGCGTTGGCATGGTGTTTCAGCGGCCGAATCCGTTTCCGACGATGTCGATCTATGACAATGTTGCTTCGGGGCTGAAGCTGAATGGCTACAGCAATCGCAAGGCACTGGATGAGATTGTCGAGCGCTCGCTGCGCAACGCTGCTCTCTGGGATGAAGTCAAGGACGATCTCAAGAAGAAGTCGGGAGCGAGCCTTTCCGGTGGTCAGCAGCAGCGTATGTGCATTGCGCGCGCGTTGGCCGTCGATCCGGAAGTGCTGCTGATGGACGAGCCTGCTTCGGCGCTTGATCCTGTCTCGACTTCGAAGATCGAGGATCTGATCTTCGAGTTGAAGACGCAGTACACGATTGTCATCGTGACGCACAATATGCAGCAGGCGGCGCGTGTAGCGGAGAAGACGGGCTTCTTTTTGAATGGCCGCATGGTCGAGTTCGATTCGACGCATAAGATCTTTACCAACCCCACGGACAAGCGGACCGAAGACTACATCACTGGGAGGTTCGGATGACCCGTATTCGTTTCCAACGGAGCCTCGACGACCTCAAGGAAAAGCTGCTGGTGATGGCTGGTCTTGCGGAGCAAGCCATTCAGCGCGCCATCGAGGCTTATCGCACGCGTGATTGTTCGATCTGCGATCTGGTGAGCCGGTCAGAGTTGGCCATCAACCGGCTGGAACGCGACATCGATCAGGCTGCGCTTGATCTACTGGCGATGGAGCAGCCGATGGCCATCGACCTGCGCTTCATTCTCGCTGTCATCAAGATCAATGCCGATCTGGAGCGTGTGGGCGATGCGGCGAAGAGCATCAGCGATCGTGTTCGCACGATGGAGTCGATGGCTGCTGCCGATCTTCCTGTCGATATCCCGCGCATGGCGACGCTGGCTTCAAACATGGTTCGCAAGAGCCTGCAGGCCTTCATCGAGGGAGACGCGGAGATGGCGCGCTCGGTGCTCAGCCTGGATGATGCCGTGGATGGGATGAATCGCGCCGCGCATGTGACGCTGACGAACGTGATGGCGACAGAGAGCCATTTGGCTCCGCAGGCGCTAAGCGCGCTGATGATTATTCGTGCTCTGGAGCGGGTTGCGGACCATGCTACGAACATTGCGGAAGACGTGATTTTCTGGATTCAGGGCGCGGATGTGCGGCATCTGGGAAGTCTGGGCGAGGCGAAGTCTACGCCTGTCGCCGGCTAAGTATCGTTCTTGCGGAAAATGAAAATGGCAGGCTCTGATGAGAGCCTGCCATTTTTATTTTGATCTTCAACTGGTGAAGGTTATTGGACCGTGAGTGTGAAGGTAGTGGTCGCCACGGGAATCGCTGACGAGGTGGCATCCGTACCGGTAACGGTGAGCGTGTAGGTTCCGGAGGGAAGATTCCCGGACGACGAACTGCTTCCGCCGCACCCGGTGAAGGCAACGCCTAGGGTGGCCAGTAGGATCACGAATGCCAGCGACCGCAGCCTGCGTGCATAACGGCCAATCAATCCTGCCAGCAGGAGGCCGGCGAAGACAGATAGTGCGGTAACCGGGCTGTCTTGAAGGTTCGATCCGCTGCCAAAGCCAGCAGCCTGGATCTTCTTGATCTGGGTCTTGCGAACGGCACCTTGAGCAACGCACGTGGCTGCGCTGGTGTAGATCGTTAAAGTCTGCGTGACCGCTGCTGTTCCGGGTATGACTGCGTCGCCAACGGTGTAGCAGGTATCGTTTTGAATGTTGGAGTTGGTGGAAACGAGAGCAAGTTGCACGGTACCGGTGTAGCCGCCCGCCGGGGTCACGGTGATGGTGCTCGTGCCGGTGGATCCCTGGCTGACAGTGATGTTGGTGGCTGCGACGGTGAAGGTGCCTTTGCCGGAAGTTACGGCGGTTGCGTTGATCGATGCTGTGCCGGTCGAAGCGGCGTGCGTGGCGTCGCCGGAGTAAGCGGCAATGACCGTGTGTGCTCCGGCTGTGGTGAAGCTCGTGGTGTAGGTGAAGGTGCCGTTGGCCGTGAGCGCGTTGCCGGTGATGGGCGTGCCGGAGTCAACCGTGATGTTCACTGTGCCTGTCGGAACTGTGGAGCCCGTGGAGGATACAACGGTGATGGTGAAGGTATCGGAAGCGCCCACGACAGGGGTAGCGTTCGAGGCCGAGACCGTGGTGGTTGTACCGATCAGGGTTGCGCCTGTGTTGGCGGGCCAGGCGTTGGCGAGGTTGTAGAGATCGATCGTCCCGAGGCCGGTGGCCTGGTCGTAGCCAGTGCCTGCGGAGAATCCGATGGTCCCGCTGCAGTTTGCAGAGCCGGCGCGGCAGTCGTTGTCGCCGGTGGTGATGTCGTGGAAGGCTGAGGCGTAGGTGGCGCTGTCGGCGGCCAGTGTGTAGAGGGTTGGATTGATGAGGCCCTGACCGGTCGTGTAGTTCTGCTGCTGATTGATCAGCGCCAGCATGCCGGAGAAGATGGGGGCGGCGAAGCTGGTGCCGCCAGCGGAAGTCAGGAGGCCCGAGGTGGCATCGCGGAAACCGTTGTTGCAGCTGGCGGCCTGACCGGACTGCCAGGCATATGTATCACTGGAGCAGAAGAGATATCCGGGTGTGACGATTGCGGCGTTGAGGGAGATATCAGGCACATCGCGTTTGGAATCGCTGGGAATTCCGGTCACGCCGGTCTGCCAACTTGGTTTGGCGAAGAGGGCGCTGGCGCCGCCGCCACCGGAGGCGAGACAGTCGGTCTGGCCGCAGCCGGAGCTGTCCTCGTTCCAGGCCTGTTCGGGTATGTACTGGAGGGCGGAGGCGATCACGTCCGAGCCGCTGGCAGCTTCCCAATAGGCGGAGCCGCTGGTGAGGTACGTGGAACTGGCGAGAGAGACTTCTGTGCCGCCCAATCCCGTAACGTAGGGGCTGCTGGCGGGGTAATCAACTGCCAGCGCTTCCTGCTCAGCGGTGGTTGTGATGTTGGTGTCGGAGATGCCATAGCAGTCTGTGGATCCGCTATCTCCAGAGGCGGAGATGATGGTCTGGCCTTGCGTGGCGGCCTGCGCAAAGTAGCTCTCGAGGTTCTGACCGCCGAGGTCTGCTTCGCAGGTGCCGTAGCTGCTGCTGATGATGTTGCCAATGCGGTTGTCGATGGCGTAGACGAGGGAGTCGAAAGCCCCGTAATTGGAATCACTGCCGGTGTAGATGAACGTGATATCAGCGCCTTTCGCAATGGCGCTGGACCATTCGAGGTCGAGATCTGACTCTGTCTCGTCTCCAGACCGGAAGGTGGAGGACCCGGTGGAAGGCATGAGCAGGATGGTTGGATCTTTTGTCGGCAGGCCGGCGGCGTTCTGGAAGGCTTCAAGGTCGGCGCTGGCAACGGCGGATTGGCCGATGATGGCGATTGTTTGTCCAGTGCCCGTGTAGCCCGCGTTGTACTCTTTCTGCGCGTCGTAAATGGTGGTGATGTCTCCTGGGGAGAAGTAGACGTTCTGCGTCTGACCGGAGGTGAACGCGGGGCGCGCGGTTACTGATTTCCTGGCGACAAAGTGCGCGTGCGGACGAAAATCGTCGAGGTTATGCACGGCCTGGACGACTCCGGCGAGCGCTGTTGGCACGCTGAGTGCTGTGGACGGAGCAAAGTGAGTCTCGGCGACTCCGCGCACGGATAGCGAGTAGCGGTGCATCTCGGTGGCGAAGGCCGACTCAACCTGAGCGACGGTGCCGGAGAAGCGGATCAGGTTGCGGCTGCGCGCGACTGAGTCGATGGAGAAGCCCTGCGACTCCAGCCAGCTCTTGACCTTGGCGAGATCGGCGTCCGACATGCCGAAGCGCGCGGCGAACTGATCGGGTGTGAGCCATTTGTGATATTGCGCGGATGAGGGATTCTGCTGCGCGGCGAGCAGCGCCTGCAGGTCAGCTTCCTGCGCCTGGGTGCGGCTGAAATAGAGGCTGATGCCCTGGATCCGGGTGCCTGCAGCGAGCCGGCCGCTGTCGAATCGGGCCTGGGCTAGTGGATGCTGCGACCCTGGGAGTACGGTCATCTGCGCACTCGAAATTTCGCTGGAAATCCGCGCCTGGGGCACAGAGGCTTGGGCTGTGTTCGCGACAAACGCGAGCGATGCGCACAGGCATAAGGGGAGGAGGAGGTGCTGCTGCAATATTGAAGCAAAGTTTTTCATGGCCATCCCTGCAATCTGAAAGTCCTGCGTTGGCTCATGGAGTGTTCGTCTCAGGCATACGAGCGCCAGTCGGGCGAGAACACGCCGTAGATTCCATGTAGAGCAGCGATGAGCGATTCGCGTGACCGGAGGTCCTCTGCGTTTCGATCAGCGGAGGCAAAACATCCGTTCAGGCGCTAACGGGTCAGAAGTGGAACTGAGACCCCAGAAAAACAGAAGTGAGCCGGAAGCGAACGTTCTCGCAGTGCACGCAACCCGCTGTAGTTGACTTAGACACAGGTGGCAGAATTTTGTTTCGCAGATATTTTCAGTTGTTGGTACCCGGGTTTAGTCCTGGCAATCAAGCCTCCCACCAGTCCAGCTTTCGTTTGGAATTCAGCCGAGGGTAATAGAGACCGGTGCGGATGGGCAGGGTAGCGTCTGCCTTGAGGTGGCGTAGCAAATGCGCGTAAGTGGCGAGTTGGTCTGCATATGCTGCCCGGCGCTCTTCGAAGAAATCGCGCATGGAGTTTTCATCGGCCAGATCCGCAGCCGAGGCTTCGCTGGACTTGTAGTCGATGATCCACCAGACCGGATTGCCGCTCTCTTCTGGATGCGGCGCGAAGAAGACGCGGTCGGGGCGCAGATTTCGTTGCCCGCCATCGAAGATGCCCGACCAACGGCTTTCAGAGGCCGCGTTCGGGTGCGGCGCGAGGATCCACGCGCCTTCGGGATGGACCGCTGCTCGTCGCGCCACGGCCAGTGCCTCGGCGGCGAGCCTCCTGGCCTGCTGCAAGGGCAGGCCCTCGCCACGCATGGCCGCGATGACGGAGGGCAGCATCGCGGCAACGGTCTCGGCAGCTTGCTGGGGATCTTGATTCACGCGCAGATGGCTCACATGCTCCAGCAGCGAATGGATGGCTCTGCCGAGAAGGCGCGACTCCAGGCCGCCTTCAGTGCGCGTGAAAAGCTCCGAGCCGATGCGATCGCTTGCGGGGGCGTCGAAACGAATCGTTTGCGGCTCAACGAAGCCCTCGGGCAACCGCCGCAGCATCGTGGGCTTGGCTATTACGGGCGTGGGCGCAGAGGCGGATGCAAGGGCGGGCATGGTCACGAGGTTGGAGTTGGCCGGGATTGCCGAGGCCGCGAGAGCGGGGATTTCTCCGGCAGCCTCTGTTCGTTCACAGCACCATTCGGCGAAGCGGCTCTCGATGAACTTAACGAAGGCAGGCCAGGCGGTGGCCAGAAGTCCATTCGATTTCCCCAGTTGCCGTTCGATCCGCCCGTCGACAAGCTTCTCTGTAAAACGCGGCCGGGCAAAGAGGTGCAACTCTTCCCGGGCGCGCGTTGCGGCCACGTAGAGGAGCCTGCGCAGCTCCTGTTTTTCGCGCTCGCGCTTGACCCGGTCGACCCAGGCCTTGGCGGCGCTGGCATCCTTGCCCTTGGCCTGAATGGGAGCGATCAGGAACTCGGTCAGTGCGCCGTCCTGGTCTTCCTGTGAGCCGGGCAGGCCGCGTTCCAGCCAGCTCATCAGACTGCGATCGTGGGTTTTGCCTGTTGCCTCGAGGTCCGGAACGATGACCATCTCGAATTCCAGCCCCTTGGACTTGTGAATGGTCATTAACTGCACGCCAAACTCGGCGCTCGCAGCGGGATCGGGCAAGGCGTACAGGCGCTCGAGAGCAGCCTTGAGTCCCGGCCCCTGCAGGTCCAGTTCGCCCTCCGGCAAGCCATCCAACGCTGCCCAGAGTACGCGCAGATTCTCTCTCTGTTCGGCGTTCACGGTAGCCTCACCGCCGAGTGCCTTCCATACCGACTCAAGCCATGTCCCTAGCGCCATCTCGGCTGCGGCGGCGTGTTCGGCGACGGCTCGCATGATGACGCGGGCCACGCGTGCCGCCGATTCAAACGCGCGCTTATCGAGTACGCCATGCTGGTACAACATCGGGAGACGTTCGGAGAGCAGCGTTGGTATGGATGTTGCGACGATTTCAGCGTCGTCATTCGACGTGAGCTGATGCAGCTCCGCCAGCGAAAGTCCGCACCATGGCGCGCGAAGAACTCCCAGCCACGCCACCCGGTCCACTGGATTGAGTAACGCTCGGGCCAGTGCCAATGCGTCCAGGACCTCGGGCCGCTCGTTGAGCTTGACCAGCTCGATTGCGCGAAAGCCGATGCCGCCCTCGCGCAGAGCCTCGGCTACAGCCACGAGGGACTTTCGATTCTTAGCCAGCACCGCGATGCGGAAACGGCTCTTGCCTTGTTCCGCCGCCAGCCTGCCTCGGACTAGTCCGACTAACTCCTCAAGCTGCGTTGCACGTGTCTGATCCGGCTCGCCAGAGGCGCTGCCGGATGCGTCCGCGCCTGACCGGGTGAAGGCGAGATGCAGTTCTGTCTTGGCTGTTGAAAGAGATGTCCGAGCGGGCACGGCTTCTGAGAACTCCACGCCGCTGCCGTCGTTCTCTGCGAAGACATTCGTGAAGTGCTCATTCAGATCGTTCACCAGGCTGGGAGCGGTGCGGAAATTGGCTTTCAGCTGCACGAACTCCAGTGGAAACGGCTCTGCGTCCAATGCACTTATGTCGGATGGGATCTCAAGTCCCTGGGTCTTCACGCGCTCGAACAGCTCGACCTCGGCATCGCGAAAGCCATAGATCGACTGCATAGGGTCGCCGACGCAGAAGCAGCTTCGCCCCTCGCGATCGGGCCATGCTCCAATGAGCCGCGCCAGCAGCAGATGCTGATTCCGGCTCGTGTCCTGAAATTCGTCGATCAGCAGATGCCGGATCGAGTCCGCTTCCCGCATGGCAATGTCCGAGGGAAAGCCGTTCTCGGGAGCTAGGATGCGCAGGGCGATTTGCGCGATCTCGGTAAAGTCCACGGAGCCGGTCTCGGCGAAGACGACCTGCAGTTCGGCATACGCAGCACGCAGCACCGAGAAGCAATCTCGGATCAGCGCCCACTCCGCGTCCTCGTAGCGTATGGGCACCGGGCGCTGAAAGACGCCTAATGCTGCTTCCAGCTCCGCTTCGATGGCGAGGCCTTCAAGGTAATCCACGAAGCGGTCCTTTGCAGCTTTGCCTGCGGGCGTTGGAGGGAAGCCGTGGTTCACATTGACGCCGCCCTTCTTGCGCCAGCCTCCATCTTTGGTCATGAGGAAATTGGCCAGCTCGCGCATCGCGGCAACTCCGTCTTCCAGTCCAGCGGGATCGCCCTTCAGGTGGCGCGAATGCGGCATCTCCGCCCGCTCCGCAAGGCCCAGCGGCACGGACTTACCGCCGTTCCCGCAGGCAAAACGGGCCAGCTCCAGTGCGAACTCGCGGCTCTCGGGCAGGCGGTCCAGAATCTCATCGACACATGCCATGCACCCGTGGGCAGCGCGCAGAAATGGCCGCTCCAGACGGGTTCGAAGTGCGTCCCAGTCGCCGTCCGGCAGGAAGACGAATTCCTGGTACCAGCGGTTCCTTACGCCGAGCATTTCGACGATCAGCGTTTCCAGATCGGTCCAGTTGTTGTCCCGCCAGCGCATCAATGCTTCTACGGAACGACGCGCGGCAGTGTCTGGGCCATCGAGCAAACCCAGCGTCCGCTTTGCTGCCTGACGGTAGAGTTCTTTGGGTGCATCCGCGGGATCGAGCCTGCCGCCCAGGCCGGAGAGCAATCCCCAGCTCAGAGGGCTTTGCAAGGCGAGCCCGCGGCAGAAGGCATCGATGGTGGTGATGCGAAGCTGGTTGGGCTGATCGAGGATTTCCCAGCCCAGGCGGCGGCTGCGGTCCATCGCGCGCAACGCCAAGGCGGCCAGACTCTCCGGGTCCTCCGGCCTTGCAGCGTCGCTTGCGGATGCCGCGGCTTTTTCCAGTTCGCCCAGAATGCGCTGCCGCATCTCGGCTGCGGCGGCGTTGGTAAAGGTGATTGCGACAATCTCATCGGGCCGTTCGGCCTGGCCGAGGAGGCGCAGGAATCTTTGCGTGAGGAGTTGCGTCTTGCCCGAGCCGGCGGGAGCCTGCACCAGGAAGGATCGGTTCGGGTCGAGGGCTCTCCGGCGCTCTTCGGCGTCGGGCGGGGCGGTTGGAAGGAAGGGAATGGGGCCTGCTTCCGGCTTAAACATCCGCGTCCTCCTCGCTTTCTTGTTCGGCTGTGCTGTCGAGGTTTTCGTAGATGCGGCAGACAGATTGCAGTCCGCAGTTCACGCAGGTCTTCAATCCATTCTTGGGATCGACGGAGGCTCGTCCGGCGAGAAAATCCTGGCCGAGTTGCTCGATCAGCTCCCGCCAGGCCTGTAACTGCTGGTCAGTCAGAGGAAATTTCATCAGTGCGCTTGTGGCATGCAGATCAGGCTGGAGCGTACCGGCAGCGTCGCGAACGCGGCCGTAGAAGCTCACGTCTTCTGCGCGCACGCGGCCGAAAACCAACCCCTCAACGCGATCTGGAATGGCCAGCGAGGCATAGAGAGGCAGTTGCACGTCGTCCGGGCGATCGCCCATCCATGCTCCAGGGGTAACGTCCCCGGTCTTGTAGTCGATGATCAGCTTGCCGCCGGAGACCTCGTCCACGCGGTCGAGACGGAGCCGCAGCGTCATCCCGGCGACGACTGCTTCACTCTTGACCTCAGTCCCGGCAACGGTGAAGGGCTGGCGCATCTGTTCGTAGGCCAGCCACTCGGTGACGAGATCGGTAAGCCGCTCCGCCTCCAGCTCCAGGAGGCGGGCAGGGAAGCGGTTGGGCAATGCGTTCTTCCTTTCGGGAGAGAATGCGTTGCGCATGGTTCTGGCCACGTGATTGGCGACGAACGAACGCGGATCCGCCAGCGCCCGCAGATCCTCCAGTGAGGCCAGACCGCCGGTTTCCTCGCCGCCCCACACCCGATGCAGGACATCATGCAGCAACTGTCCACGCTGCCGCGCATTCAGTCCCGCCTCGGCGGGGTCCCAGTCGCGGGCGCTCAAGCGCGCTGTTGCGAATGCCTGGAACGGGCACAGGGATTGCTTTGTCAGCGTTGCTGCACCACCGGCAAGAATGCTCAGGGGAAACGCGGGTTGGCTCTGGTCCACGAAAGTTTCGGTCAGAGGAGTCTTGGTGGCGGCTTCAGGATTGTCAGCAAGATGGGGCGGAACCGGTTCCGGCGCAAATGGCTGGACAGCACGATTCACGACAAGGCGCGAAGGCCGACGTTCGCCCTCGGCCGCCTGTCGCGCGAAGCTGAAGATCACTTCGGGTGCTGACGCGAGCAGGCGCGTTGTGGCCTGTTCCGCCAGCGTCCAGTCGGCCTGCGAGCTCCCGTGGGGCATGCCTGTTTCGCGCTGCAGGCCGATTGGCAGAAGCGGATGCGGCTGTCCACGTCCAGGCCAATTCTCTTCGTCCGCGCCGAGAAACCAGATGCCGTCCGCCAACTGCCCGGCTGATTCGAGCGGCTCCGTGATCAGCACTGCAGCCTCTTTCGATTCGGCGGCAAAGATGGTGTCGGTGACAGCGTGGGTGAGCGTCTGAACGAACTCGCTCCACTCCATCAGCGGGCCGTCGTAGCCCAGAGAACCGCATTTCTCAAGCGCTTCCTCCCAGCGGCGACGTGCCTGGAAGGCTACAGTTCCCAGTGGGCGAAATCCCGGCCAGGCCGTCGATTCCAGGAGTTCGCTGGCTACCCGGACCCACTCCCAAGGGCCCTGCTGCAGAGGTTCTGTCGCTAACTGCTCTCGCACGGCCAGCATGCGGCCAGCCCAGGCTTCGCTGGAGGGATGGTTCGCGGCGCAGGTGGCGAATTCCGGCAGGGACCATTCCGTCCGCTCCTGGCCGCGATGCCGCACTGTGCGCATTGCCTCGGCCAGCGCAATCTCCTCATCAGCACTCGCAACGCTGCATCCCGAAGTGAGCAGCCAATCCACTTCCGGCTCCGTCAGCTTCTCGGAGAGCCAACGCAGCAAGAGCAGACCGCCGCGCGCCAACCCCACTCTTCCAAGAGGCACACCGAGGGAAAATTCAAACTCCAAACTTGTCTGGCTGTCAGATTCGGAGCGCAGCAGCGCCCGCTCCAGCTCGCCTCGGCGTTGTGCCAGACCCGTGGTCACGATCATGACGCGTGCTTCCGGTTCTTCGGACCGGCGCTGCCGCACCCAGCGGACACAGGCATGCAACTCCGAGGCTCCGTCAGGAAACGCATAGCATCTCGCTGCTGAGTCCTCTGAGTCTGGTGACAGAATTTCCCAGGTACCCCAGGCATCGAGCAGCGTCTGCTGCGTTTTCAGCAGTCGGTCAAAGCCGATCAGCAGCAAAGAGGGCCGGGAAGCAACCGCGTTCTCACTCGTTAGTAGTTCTGTCAGCGAAAGCGCTACTCGACCCGCACTGATGAGGCCCTCGCGCCGGCAATGGCTGTCAAACTCTTTGAGCCATCCGCTGAAGACGGCGGCATCCTCGCTCCACGCGGCTCGCGCGGCTGCCGGAAGGGCTTCCGGAGCATAGCCTGTGAGGAGACGGTAGGCCCGCATTGCAGCGCCGGCCATCCCTTGCGGATGCAGCATGCTCGCCCCGATGGGGCTGCGGCGAATGATGTCTGCCCAGATGGACTGCTCCTGAAGCCCATTCAGCAAAATCAGGCCTTCGCGGTTTCGCTCCGTCCAACGCTCGCTAACCCATGCATCCCAGCCAAAGACCGCAGGCGTTTCCCACGCCAAACTGCCGTTTGCGACACGCGCTGCATGGACGGCGCCGGAGACAGCGCGGGCTGCGCGGTCGTTGGCGGCCAGAACTACTCCGCCGGTCGCAAGCCACCTATCCACCGTGGCATTCCTCTTGGTTTCGAGTTTGCTCATCCGTTCCTAATCTTACGGTGCGGGTCGGCTGTCCTCTAGCGCTGCCGCGGTGCCCCTCTGGAAAACCTGCTGCGCGGTTGTACACTGGTATGTGAAACGCCAACTTCTTACCACTTCTCTTCTGCTCTGTTTTGCCGCGCTTATCGGCATTGCAGGCTGCCATAAGGCCGCTGACAGCTCTTCGGCGAGCAGCACTCCCCAGCAATTCAAGACGTATCCGCTGCGCGGGAAGGTTGTTTCAACCGACGCTGCGAAAGGTGAAGTGACGCTCGACCATCAGGCCATCCCCGGATTTATGGAGGCGATGACCATGCCTTACAAACTGCGCGATACGCGCATCCTCGGCGAACTGCATCCCGGCGATCTGATTACTGCCGACGTGCTTGTTTCGCAAACAGCTGATGCCGAGATTTTTGTCGATCATATTGTCATCATTGGACAGGCGAAGCCGGACTACCGGCCGGCGATGCAGTTTCACGTCCCGCAGCCGGGTGACCAGGTACCGGACTTCATGCTGACCAATCAGGATGGCAAACATATCCACCTGAATCAGTTCAAGGGCAAGGCCTTGCTGGTGACGTTTCTCTACACACGCTGCCCGCTGCCGGATTTCTGCCCGCGCGTGACGCGCAACTTCGCGGCGATCGAAAAGTCGTTGGCTCTGCATCCGGAGCTCTACAACAACACCCATCTGCTCTGCGCCAGCTTCGACCCCGAAGGAGACACACCGGACCGCCTGAAGGCGTATGGCGAGCAGTACATGGGCGCGGCGGCTCCGAAGGCTTTTCAGCATTGGGATTTTGCGGTTCCGAGCAAGGCGGTGTTGACTCCCATGGCGCAGTTCTTCGACGTGGGACTTACGACCGAGCAGAACCAGACCATCACACACACTCTGTCGACAACGCTGATTGGCGCCGACGGCAAAGTGGTCAAGTTTTACCCCGGCAACGAGTGGACTCCGCAAGAGGTACTCGCAGACGTCGCTAAGCTTTATCCGAAGGCATAGGTCATGATCGCGATCGTGATGGGGGTTAGCGGTTCAGGTAAGTCGTACCTCGCTGCAAAACTCGCTGAAGCTACCGGCTGGCAGTTTGCCGAGGGCGACGACTATCATTCCGCTGCAAACAAGGCGAAGATGGCAGCCGGCACTCCGCTTACCGATGAAGATCGCGCGCCTTGGCTGGACGCTCTGCACGATCTCATGCTCGGCTGGCACCAGGCGGGGCAGTCCGGGATTGTGACCTGCTCATCGTTGAAGGCCTCGTATCGAGAGCGGCTCACCGCCAATCTGCCGGAAGCGCGCTTCATCTGGCTCGATCCGCCGCGCGCGGTTCTGGCCGAGCGGATGGCGCATCGGCCTGGCCACTTCATGCCGGCCGCGCTGCTGGACAGCCAGATTGCGACGCTTGAGGCTCCGACAGGCGGGTCGCTGACGCTGCGGCTGGACGGGTCAGAGCCGGTGGAGCAAGAGATTCGCACCGTGCTGGACTGGCTTGACTTTCACGAGCCGGACGAAAACGACTGAATCCGCCGCCAGCGCAGCCTCATCCCTTCCAGTAGACTCAAAGAGGAACTGCACTTCCAGAGGTCTTATCCCTATATGGCAAAAGTCACCATCGGATTCGCTGTCGTCTTCATCGTGCTTGGCATCATCGGCTATGTCGCCACGGGGAGCCAGCACCCTACGGCGCTGATTCCCGCCGCGCTGGGGCTGCTGCTCGGCATCTTCGGCATTCTGGCATTGAGCCCCGACGCCGGACGCCGCAAGCTCTTCATGCATATCAATGTAACCCTGGCGCTGCTCGGTTTTCTCGGCACGGTCATGGGGCTGATTCAGTGGTTTGGCACCCTCGCCGGCAAGACGGTAGCGAATCCTCCGGCGGTCGAGTCGAAGGCTGCGATGGCGCTGCTGTCTTTGTTCTACGTGATCCTTTGTGTGCGGTCCTTCATTGCAGCGCGTAAAGCAAGGCTGGTCTAACCATGCCCAGCATGCGCAGTGGCGGAATGGCGATGCAAGCAGAACGCGGAGGCCGCGGTTTGGGCAAGGGAAGCGACGCGCCCAAGAAGAAGGTCGACTTCCGCAAGCTCTGGCCCACCATCTGGACGCTGGTCAAGCCGCGCCGCTGGCTCATTTTGCTTGGCTTCGCGTTGGTGGCGATCAAGACCGTCTCCGGCCTTACGCTGCCGTATCTGAGCAAGTTCCTGCTGGACAATGTGCTCGCGTCCGCGCATCCCCAGCCGGCAATGCTGCCGAAACTGATTGCCATTGTGATTGGTGCCACGCTTATCCAGGCGGTGGTGTCCTTCTCGTTGACGCAACTGCTTTCGAAGGAAGGCCAGAAGCTTATCTCAGAACTGCGCAAGCAGGTGCAGCAGCACGTTGGCCGCCTTTCGGTCTCCTACTACGACGCCAACCGCACCGGCACACTCGTTTCTCGGATCATGAACGACGTCGAAGGCGTGCGGAACCTTATTGGCACCGGGCTCGTCGAGTTCGTCGGCGGCATGCTAACGGCGATCCTGGCGTTCGCCTATCTGCTGAGCCGCAGTGTCTCCGTCACACTCACTGTTTTCGCTGTTGTCGGCGTCTTCGTCGTCGTGCTGCAGTCAGCCTTCAAGAAGATTCGCCCCATTTTCCGCGAACGGGCCAAGATCAACGCTGAAGTGACGGGACGCCTCACTGAGTCCCTCGGCGGTGTTCGCGTCATCAAGGGCTACCATGCCGAGGACCGCGAAGCCACCGTCTTCGGCGCCGGCGTCGATCGCCTGCTTCGCAACGTGGTCAGCTCGCTGACCATGACCAGCACGCTTTCCTCCGCGTCAACGACCGTGCTTGGCCTTGTCTCCGGCATCGTTATGTGGCTGGGCGGTAACGCTGTCCTGAAGCATGGCTGGACGGTTGGCGACTACTTCAGCTACAACATGTTCCTTGCCTTTATGATCGCGCCGGTCTTCCAGATCGTGAATATCGGGACGCAGTTGACGGAGGCTTTCGCCGGTCTCGACCGCACGACTGAAATTCTTTCCGAGATGGAAGAGAACGCCGATCCGAAGCGCGGGCTGCTGATGCCGCCGATTACCGGCCGCGTCCAGTTTGACGATGTGCATTTTGAATACGAGGCGGACAAGCCGGTCCTGCATGGCATCGACTTTGTCGCCGAGCCAGGATCTGTGACAGCGCTGGTCGGATCTTCTGGGTCAGGCAAATCGACGATCATCAGCCTGATCTGCGCGTTTCACAATCCGGTCACGGGGCGCGTGCTGGTCGATGGCTTTGACCTTGCCAGCGTGAATCTGAATACCTACCGCTCGCAGCTGGGCGTGGTTCTGCAGGACTCCTTTCTCTTCGACGGATCGATTCGCGACAACGTCATGTTTTCGCGGCCCGATGCGAGCGAAGAGCAGTTCCTGTTCGCTTGTCGCACTGCACGCGTGGACGAGTTTGCTGAGCGCTTTCCCGAGAGCTACGACACGATCGTTGGTGAACGCGGCGTGAAGCTCTCAGGCGGCCAGCGCCAGCGGCTCTCGATCGCCCGCGCGCTCCTGGCGCAGCCTCGGATTCTGATTCTCGATGAAGCGACCAGCTCGCTCGATTCTGAATCGGAAGCAATGATCCAGGATGGACTAAACCAGCTCATGCAGGGCCGGACCACGTTCGTCATTGCTCACCGGCTGTCGACCATCCGCCGCGCCGATCAGATTCTCGTGGTGGAAGGTGGCCAGATCGTCGAACGCGGCAACCATGAGCAGCTATATGCGCTGAAAGGCCGCTACTACGACCTCTACACCCGTCAGCATGGGCTGGAAGCCAATCTCTTCCTGGCTCCCGGCGAAGGCGATGCGGTCCCAGTCGCGGCCCGCTAAAGCGCCTGCACAGTCTTTTAAAACACAGCAAACTTGACCTCGACCTCGCGGCTTGCTGCTACCGGTCGGCCTTTCTCTGTTGCAGGCAAAAAGCGGTATTGCTTCACCGCTGCGACAGCCTTCGCATCGGTGCCAAAGCCCAGCCCGCGCCGAAGCCGCACCTGCGTCGGTAAGCCTTCTGCGCTCACATCCACGGTGACAATCGCCACCGAGTTATATGTCGTTTTCGCCGTAGGATCGACGAAGTCTGCATCGACTGTGTGAATGGGAATTGGCGGCGTGTACGAGCCCTTCCTGATCTTCGCGAGATCGGGCGCAGCCAGATCCCTTTCGGCAATCACCACCACCGGCACGGCCTGCGCGAGGTTGGCATGAAAAGAAACCCTCACATCGATGCGCACCGGCAGCGGCTTTGCAGGACCTCCAGCGGGGGTCAGCATCCCCGGCACAAATCTCGATTGCTTCACCGCCGCAATCGCCGCCGCATCGAATGCGTCGCCATGCGTATGCAGCACCTCGATGCCCTTCGGTGTCCCATCCACGGCGATCACCATCGACAGAACCGTGAACCCAGCAACTTTTTTCAGAGGCACGTCTGACGGGTACCCGGCGGCCATCGCCTTGGCGATCCGCGGAGCAGTTACCATCGGCCCTACAAAATAGTTCCCCTCAACATCCGGTTGCGGCTGCTGGATGATCGCTGGGGAACCTGCCTGAGCGATCGCGATGCATGCATACAGTGCCAGACATACGAGGGACCCTGCTCGCCGTGCGCGAGAGATACTCAAATGGATACGCATCCCGCAAATCTATCAAGAAATTTGTAATTCCCTCATAAGGAAGGCGTAGTCGAAAGCTATCTCTTTCAAGTAGTCGTAGCGGCCGCTTGCGCCGCCATGGCCAGCTTCCATGTTGGTCACGAGAAGCAGTGGGTGATTGTCCGTCTTGAGGGTACGCAGCTTGGCGACATACTTGGCTGGTTCCCAGTACATGACCTGGCTGTCGTTGAGTGACGTCTTGACCAGGATGGAGGGGTAGCTTCCTGGCTTGAGATTGTCATACGGCGAGTAGCTCAGCATGTAGTGAAAATACTCGGCTTCGTTGGGATTGCCCCACTCTTCGTACTCGGGAACGGTCAGGGGCAGGGAAGCGTCGAGCATCGTATTCATCACGTCGACGAAGGGGACATGCGACAGGACTACGCGGAAGATCTCCGGCTTTAGGTTGGTCACCGCGCCCATCAGCAATCCTCCCGCTGATCCGCCTTCAATGGCCACCCGCGCCGGATCGCCGTAGCCTGAGGCCGTCAGATATTCGGTGGCCGCAATGAAGTCGGTAAACGTATTGCGCTTCACCAGCATCTTCCCGGCGTCATGCCAAGGCTTGCCGAGGTCGCCGCCGCCGCGGATGTGCGCATAGGCCATCACTACGCCGCGGTCCAGCAGGCTCAGCCGATTGGCGTTGAAGCCGATTGGCAGTGAATAGCCGTAGGATCCGTACGCGTAAACGTACAGCGGATTCTTTCCACGCTCGAATTTGTCTTTGCGGTACACCAGCGATACGGGCACACGCACACCGTCCGCAGCCGTTGCAAACACTCGCTCGGAAGCGTATCGCTCACGATCAAATCCACCCGGCACTTCGACCTGTTTCAGTAAGGTCGAGTTGTTCGTTGCCCGGTCATATTCATAGACAGAGCTAGGCGTGACCAGGGACTGGTAGGCGTAGCGAAATTTGCTCGTATCGAACTCGCGGTTCACATGCGGAAACGCACTGTAGACCGGCTCCGGAAACTTGATTTCGTTTGACTGGATGGCGCGGTCGTTTTCGGTGAAGTTCCATAGGCGCAGGCGAGGGAGGCCATCCTCCCGTTCGCAACTCACGAAGAAGCGCTCAAAGAGGTCAATGTCTTCCAGCATGACGTTCTGCCGGTGATCCAGCAGGGCCGTCCAGTGATCGCGTCCAGGCGTGGCAACGGGTGCCGTCACGAGACGGAAGTTGCGGCCCGCATCATTGGTGCGAATGAACCACAGCCCGTTGCGATGATCGATCGAGTACTCGTGTTCATCTTCGCGCTCGGCCACCAGGGTCCATTCGCCGGTGGGCTTGTCCGCTGCCAGAAAGCGCGCTTCGGTCGTGGTGTGGCTTCCGGCCTCCATCAGCAGAAACTTTCCATCGCGCGTGCGTCCGGCGGCCAGGTTGAAGCGTTCGTCATCATCCTGAAATACCAACACGTCCGTGGAGAATTCCGTCCCGAGCAGATGCCGCCAGAGTTGAAACTGACGTTTCTGCTCCTCATCCTCCACGGTGTAGAAGAGGGTCGCGTTGTCGGCAGCCCAGACGATCGAACCGACGCGCTCGACTTCGCCGGGCAGGACCTCTCCCGTGTTTAGATCCTTGATCTGCAGCGTGTACTGCCGAAAGCCGGTGTGATCGATGCTGTAGGCCAGCCAGCGGCCATCATCGCTCACGTCGGTGTCGCCGATGGCCATAAACGCATGCCCGACCGCAAGTGCATTTCCATCCAGAATCACTTGTTCCTCGCCGCCCGCTTCGCCAGCCACATCGGCCTTGCGGCAATGCACCGGATATTGCTGTCCTTCGGTTGTCCGCGAGTAGTACCACCAGCCGCCATCGCGGTAGGGGACGGAGATGTCCGTCTGCTTGATGTGGCTCAGCATCTCTTCGTAAAGCTGGTCGCGCAATCCGGCGAGCGGAGCCATCACCCCCTCGGCATAGGTGTTTTCCGCGTTCAGGTACTCGATTACCTCGGCGGACTCTTTCTCGCGCAGCCAACTGTAGTCATCCACGAGAGCGATTCCGTGCAATTCGGTGACTTTCGGGTCGCGGCGGGCGGTGGGAGGGGTCAGGAGCGAGGGGTCGGTAACAGAGGGAACAGCAGAATCGTTAGTCATCACATCCAACAGAATAGCTGTCCGCTGCGCCCGCGGGCCAATCTTGCTAGCCAGTCGTGCAGGGCGCCGGGCGGGAGCGCCGATGGAACCGCCACGTGCGAATCTGCGTACAATAGGAGAGAGATGCAAGTGCGCCGTCCCTATTCGAATCTCACCAAGCTCCTATTGAGCCTTGCACTCCTTGTTTTTTCGACTGTGGCCGCCATACCGGCGTCTGCCGAACGCGTCGAAGACCTTCCCAAGCCAACTAATTACGTTTCAGACTTTGCGCATGTTCTGTCTCCGGAGACGACGGACCGGCTGAATCGCCTTTGCGGACAGCTCGATCATTCGAAGACAGATACACAGATCGCCATCGTCACCATCAAGACGCTAGATGGCGACGCGATCTCGGACTTTGCCAGCCGCCTCGAAGAAAAATGGAAGTTCGGCAAGAAGGGCTCCGATCGCAGCCTGATCCTGCTGTTTGCCATCCAGGACCATAAGCGCCGCATTGAAGTTGGCGACGGCCTTGAGGGGATTCTGCCCGACGCCAAGGTCGGCGATATTGGCGACAGCATGATTCCCGCGCTCAGGCAGGGCAATTATGACGCGGCCATCACCTCCGGCGTCGTTCAGCTTGCCAATGTCATCGCGGCAGACGCGAAGGTCACCTTACAGGACGCCAATCCAGACGACGGAACGCCCCAGGGTGCTCCAGTTCGCCGCGCTCCTCGCCATGGAACTTCACTCATCGGCCTCATCTTCCGCATTGCCATCATCGTTCTCGTTCTTATCTTTTTTGGTGCCAGGGGACTCTTCGGCTTCGGCCTGGGAATGCTTTTCGGTGGCGGAAGAGGCGGCGGTTGGGGCGGAGGCGGTGGCGGCTGGGGTGGCGGAGGCGGAGGTGGCGGTGGAGACTCCGGCTTTGGGGGTGGCGGCGGTGGCCAATCGAGCGGCGGCGGGGCCGACGGCAGCTGGTAAACCAAAGATTTTTGTTGAAACGGCCTTCCCAAGGGAAGCCCAAGGAGAAAGAACTGTATGCGTCGTGGACTTTGGATCGTACTCGGCATTCTCGGCGTCTTCGTCCTGATCGGATTGATGATTTTCGGTAGCTTTAAATCCGCGCAGAATCAGATGGTCGACAAGGATGAGAATGTCAAAAAGACCTGGTCGGATGTGGACGTGCAGTTGCAGCGTCGCGCTGACCTCATTCCGAACCTGGTCGAGACGGTGAAAGGCTTCACCAAGGAAGAAAGCACCGTCTTTGGCGATATCGCCAACGCCCGCGCCGGCCTGCTGAACGCGACCGACCCCAAGACCAAGATCGCCGCCAACGGCACTTTGGATTCAGCCTTCGGCCGCCTGCTGGCGCTCACGGAAAACTACCCGCAACTCCGCTCCAGCGAGCAGTTCAAGAACCTGCAGTATGAGCTTTCGGGAACGGAAAACCGCATTGGCGTAGCCCGCCGAAGGTATAACGAGTCGCTCGAGGACTACAACAAGTTCATTCGCCAGTTTCCGAACAGCGTATGGGCGGGCATCCTCGGCTTCCACGTCAACGACGCCTACTTCCAGGCCAGCCCGACGGCTCGCACCGTGCCCAACGTGAAATTCTAACTACAGAATTCCTGCCCCAGAACGCAAAAAGGCTGCGCCGAGAATCCAACCTCGGCGCAGCCTTTTTGCATGCTTCAAAACCGGAGAGACTACTTGAAGGAAGCGATGGCGCTGGCTTCGTCGTCGTAGATATCGAATACGGTGTAGAGCTTGGTCACCTGCAGAACGTCCTTGACCTTCTTGGTCAGGTTGAGGAGTTTCACGTTGGCATTCTGATTCTTTGCCGTGGTGAACGCGCTCACCAGTTCACCCAGGCCTGACGAATCGATGTAGTTTACGTCGCCGAGGCTCAGCAGGATGTCTTTCACACCCTTGCTGATCAGGTCACGAATCGCATCGCGCAACTGCACACTGCCTTCGCCGAGCGTGATCCGCCCACTCAAATCCAGAATCGTTACGCCATCCAGTTGCCGAGTTGCAATTGAGAGTGCCACAGAGTTCCCTCCTTAGGGGTATTCAGATTATTTCGTATCCAGTGTTTGGGGTGCTTCTCCGCTGGGTGCAGGCGACAGATGCTTGATCAGCGTCAGTTCCGTTCCCGGATGCAGTTGACGAAAGTGTACCTCATCCAGGAAGGATCGTATCAGGAAGATGCCGCGGCCCGTCCCGCGCAATAAATTTTCGGGCGCCAGGGGATCTGGCAGCTTGTCCGGATCGAGGCCTTCGCCCTCATCGGCAATCGTAATCACCAACGATTTGCCGGTATTTTCAAAACTTGCGCTGACCTGCTTGTTGGGATCGTAGCCATTGCCATGCAGAACAGCATTCACCGCCGCCTCGCGCACGGCCATCACGACTTTGAAACTTTCGTCCTCGTCCATGCCGGCTTGCTGCGTCAGCTTTTCCGCCGCTGCCTCGACCTCCGCCACGCTGTCCATCGTCGATGCCAGCTTAAAGCTTCGCCGCCCGCCCTGTGGTTCCGTCACTTATCTCTCCCGTTGCGACTAAGCCTGAATTTCCGCGGCAGCTACCCAGCCGCCCTACGAGGCTCTTCGAAAAATACGCGAACAAGCCACTCCCGGTCAGTTTCAAGTCTGAGGCTCAAAGTGTCAAGGTTTGAAGAGGGCCGGACAGCTCTGGTCGCTCATTGCTTCCAAAATAGGTGTCCGCAGTGTCTACATAAGAACGAATTCTATGATGACCCTCATTCGAATCACAGTGCTCGCTGCCACTCTCGCCCTGCTGTCCCCGGGCTTGGCAGTAGCACAAACCTCTCCACCCCAAAGACAGACCGACCCGAACCATCCCCGCCGCCGCTGTCGCAGCAGATTCGCAAACTCGAAGAGATCCTTGGCTACCCGCTCTTCGACCGCACCTGCGCTCCGTGAGCCTTACTCCAGCGGGCACGGCCTTTCTCGAACGCGCCCAGCGCACTCTGCATAATGTGAACCGTGACCTTGAAGAGGCGCGCAGCATAGGACGCGGCGAAGTCGGCTCGCTGCACATCGGCTTTGTAGGGTCGGCCATGCTGACGACTCTGCCAGCGATCTTTCGTGCCTACCGCAAAGCCAACCCGCTCGTACGGCTGCACCTTCACGAATCCTTCACCAGCAAGGTCGTCGAAGGGCTGCAGAACGGCACCTTGGACGCAGGACTGCTTCGTGATGGGGACCCGACACTCGGCCTCGATGCCGTGCCCATTTACGCGGAGCAATTCGTGGCTGTCCTTCCCGCCAATCATCCACGCGCGAAGCAGAAGTCCATCTCCCCTGCCTCGCTGCGCAATGAAGCCTTCATCCACTACCCGCGCAGCGCTGGTACCCGCGCCTTCGAGAAGCCACTGGCTCTCTGCGAACAGTTTGGCTTTCGCCCGCAGATCGCTCAGGAGGCCTCGCACTGGCTGAGCATCCTGCGCCTCATCGGAGCCGGTCTCGGCGTCTCGATCGCACCGGCTTGCGTGCTCCATATCAACTCAACTGAGGCCGTCTGCCTGCCTCTGCAGCCAAGCAAGCAAGGCCCCAGGATCGACAGCACCATCGAGCTCGCTACGCTGACTGGGGAGTCGCGCCCGATCGTTGCCCGGTTCGCTGACATCGTCCATATGACAGCCAACGCCAGCGATCACAAGCCCCATTCGCGTACCTTCGGTAAATCAAGCTAAACTCAAGCTGCTGCAACTCCGGACTCTGCCATGCGCCCACGTACCGCAACCCGCGTCAGCCTTACTGCCATGCTCGGCACGCCCGTCACCGACACGCAGGGCAACATCCGTGGCCGCATTAAAGATATCGCCGTGGCCACAGGATCCGAAGCAGGCCGCGTTGCTGGTCTTGTCCTCAAGACCCGGCAGGGCCTGCGAATCGTCCCGTCGTTACAGGTCATGGAAACCCCCGCAGGCACGCTCGAACTCCGGTCTCCAGGTGCACTCAGTCCGCTCAACGGCGACGAAAATTACCTCTTCCTGCAGCAGGACCTGATCGACCGCCAGATCATCGATATCCATGGCCGCAAAGTCGTTCGCGTGAACGATGTCGAACTGGAATGGCTTGGCCATGGCGGTGCCCACCTGTTGCGCGTATCACAGGTAGAGGTAGGCTTGCGTGGCGCGGTGCAGCGCGTCTTCAAAGGACTGTTGCCACGCCACACCCTCGAATCGTTCTCCCGGCGCTTCTCCTCGCGGGGTATTCCATGGCAGTTCGTCGATGTCATCGAAGTCGATCCTGCCCGGCGTGTGAAACTCAAGATTGAGCATGAACGGCTTGCGGATATGCACCCGTCCGAACTCGCAGAGATCCTTGCTGATCTCGCTCCCGCCGAGCGGGAAGCGATCTTCACGACCCTTGATGAGCAGGTTGCAGCGGAGACACTGGAAGAAGTCGAGCCGAAGCTGCAAAAGGCTCTTCTCGCCGGACTCGACGAAGAGCGCATCGCGGACATCGTGGAAGAGATGGACCCCGGCGCTGCAGCCGACCTGCTCAGCGAAATGACCGACGAACGCTCCGAGGCCATCCTTGAAGAGATGGACCCGGAAGAGCGTCACGAGGTTGAAGAGCTGCTTGAGTTCCATGAAGACTCCGCCGCCGGCCGCATGACAACTAACTACGTCGCAGTTCCGGCCGATGCTACGGTTGCCGACGCGGTTCAGGCTCTGCGCGACTTCGACGGCGATCCCGAGTCTGTGACGGAGATTTACCTGCTGGATACAGACGATCTGTTGCGCGGATCGGTTCCGCTCTCACGCATGGTAGTGGCTCAACCGGCCAGCCACTTGCGTCTTCTTGCAGAAGTCCGCGTCCGCTCCTGCCCGGCAGATATGCACCAGTCGGATGTGGCCGAGTTATTCGACAAATACAATCTGCGTTCCTTAGCGGTTGTTGATAAGGACGGCAAGATGGTTGGGGTTGTCCACTCAGACCACGTCATCAGCTATCTCATGGAGAAGTTATAAGCCGTAAGTTAACGGATGATATCTCGCAGGTCGCCAGTTTCCAGTACGCGCTTGCTCGCACCATTTCTTGCAACAGCAAGCATGGCTAAGCCAACCTCTTCCGTCGTCAGCACCTGTCTGGGTAACGCCCATCGCAGCAGCGGTCCGAGGGGTTTGATCACTGTGTATAAGATCCGGTACGACTTTGTCTTGGATCGAATCCCGTGCAAGGGCAGAATCATTCCGGGGCGAAACATATACGCCGCTCGAAAAGGCAATCGCAGCAGGGAGTTTTCCAGCCTACCCTTGACCCGCGCCCACATCGATCGTCCCTGTTCCGTACTATCTGTACCCGCTCCAGAGACGTAGACAAAGGTCATCTCAGGGCTTTCTGCGGCCAGAGCCTCGGCGACAACCATCGTCAGATCGTAAGTCATCCTGGTATATTCGGGCTCCTTCATGCCACCCGAAGAAACGCCCAGGCAAAAGAAGCATGCATCGAAACCGGATAAGTTTTGCGCGTACGAAGCCGTGTCGAACATATCGTTGACGACCAGATCTTGCAGCTTGGCATTCCGTACTCCAGTGGCAGTGCGACCAGCTGCTGTCACAGCGGTGACATAGTCGGCCAACAGGCACTCCCGAAGCACACCTTGCCCAACCATTCCAGTCGCACCAAAGATAAGGATCTTCATCGTGCCTCCAACAGCGCTGACGCTTGCCGCGTTCCGCTGAGCGTAAGCCAGATTACTTGCCGGGCGGCTCGATAGCCCCAGCTCCAGCTACGTGGAAGATGCGCGGCACGCGGGCTTCTGGTGCTGGCAGGGCAGGGAAGGCGGCATGCGGCTCGGTTTGGTACCAGTACGCTGTCGAATAGAAGTCGTCGGAGCGGCTGTTGCCGTGGCCATGCTCCATCGTCACTCGAATCGACTTCTCAAATGCGATTGGACTCTCGGTATGCCAGCGATAGAGGCAGTACCGGCTGCCCAGTCTTTCGTCGCCCTTGATGTAGGGCGCGCCATTGTGCTGGAAGGCGAAGGGCTGACTGCTGAAATCCCAGGCTCCGTTGTAGTAGTCCTCCGTGCCGGTTCCGGTGATGGTAGGCAGGGCGTCACCGTCGATGAAGATCATGTCGTCGCCCTCGCCAAACCAGCCTTCCTGGTTCTGCAGGACGGCATGCGTCACGCCCACGAAATGCCCACGCCCGGTCGCTTCCAGGAAGACATAGTTGTCCTTGCCGTCCAGGTTCTTGATGTCGTTGACGGACTTGTCCCAGTTGAACTTCCAGTTATCGACGATCCCCTTGCACGGAGCCGCCTGCCGGTATTGCGCGTGAAAGCGTCCCAGATCGCCCGGCAGAGATGGCAGCGTGACATAGTCGATGGCAAAGTAAAGAGCATCTGTCTTCACGTCGCCTTCGTTAGTCACAGTCATCTTGGCAGCGGTAGAGAACGGCATCTTGAAATAGGCGTTCAGCGCTTTCACGGAAGCTACGGCCAGCAGGGAAGACTGGTAGGTGAAGTATTCGCCCAATCCCAAACCGAAGAAGTCGCCGACAGGCACTTCGATCGAAGGGGAACTCTCTCCATCCCACCAGGCCCGCAGGACGAGGTTCTTGAGATGATAGTCGTCCGGCGTGGCAATGGTGAACCAGATATGCGTCACCACGCCTGCTCCCTTCACGTCGAGAACGGTCGCCGACTTTCCAGGCTCAACCGGCACGGCATCCGCGTTGCCGCCAGTCCTGTCCCAGCTCGAAGAGCGCCGTGTCTTGTAGTTGCGCAGTCGAGCCTCCGCGAATAATTCCTCTGGAGCAATGGCGGCTGGCTCCGGTGGAGGAGTTGCGGCGCTCTCAGCCGTCGCACTTGCCGGGCTCAAGCCTGCCAACACTGCCCCGGACGCAAGCAGTCCAAGCATCCGGCGCCGGGCAATCCCTGCGCTTGCCGGTTCGGTTATGTTATCCAGCGAATTGTCCTCATTGCCTGATGGCTGCACGGTCATAGGTCTCCTCTGATTCGCAACTCCAAACACGAGTCAGCATAGCATCGCGAGCATCTCGCAGGCTCGGTCAAAAGACGCACCAAGATACGCATCTGCAAGAGGTTCGGCGAACGCCTCTCCGGGTGATATGTTCAGGTTTGGGCATCACGCCGAACGGCAGGGAAGGAAGCGGTTGAATGTGGAAGCGCTCGCGAATCCGGATCATGCTCTTCCTCGCCGTGCTCGGCCCCGGCTTCATCACTGCCAACGTCGATAACGACTCCGGCGGCATCTTCACCTACTCCCAGGCAGGCGCGCAGTATGGCTATGAACTGCTCTGGATGATGATCCCGATTACGCTGGCTCTCATCGTTGTCCAGGAGATGTGCGCCCGCATGGGTGTCGTCACAGGCAAGGGGCTCAGCGACCTCATCCGAGAAGAGTTCGGCTTGCGCATCACTGTGGTCATGATGGCCCTGCTGGTCATCGTCAACTTCACGAACGTTATTACCGAATTCATCGGTATTGCCGGCAGCCTGCACCTGTTCCACATCAGCAAGTTCATTTCGGTGCCGATTTGCGCCGTACTGGTCTGGTTTCTCGTTGTTCGCGGGGACTATAAGCAGGTCGAAAAGATCTTTCTCATCGCTTCGGTCGTCTACATCGCCTACATCTTTGCCGGGGTGCTCTCGCAGCCGAGCTGGCACGATGCGCTAATCGCCACCATCAAGCCGCCGCATAAGACAGTCTGGAGCGACAAGGCCTACATCTATATGGCCATTGGCGTAGTCGGCACCACCATCGCGCCCTGGATGCAGTTCTATTTACAGTCGTCCATCGTCGAAAAGGGAATCCGCGTCAAGGACTACGCTGCCTCGCGCCTCGATGTGATTGTTGGCAGCTTCTTTACCGACATCGTCGCCTGGTTCATCGTCGTAGCCTGCGCTGCAACCCTGTACGTACACGGAATGGGCTCGATTCAGGTCGCCTCTGACGCCGCGGAGGCCATGCGTCCGCTGGCGGGAGACTACGCCTTCCTGCTCTTCGCCTTCGGCCTCTTCAATGCATCCCTCTTCGCGGCGTCGATTCTGCCACTTTCAACGGCCTACACGGTTTGTGAAGGACTTGGACTCGAGTCCGGCGTCGACAAGAGCTTCAAAGAGGCGCCATTCTTCTACTGGCTCTACACGCTGTTGATCGCCGGGGGTGGCATTGCCGTGCTCATCCTGCCAGATTCTCAGCTGGTGAATGTGGCGATTCTCTCGCAAGTCTTGAATGGGATGCTGCTGCCAGTCGTCATCATCCTGATGCTGATCCTCATCAACCGCAAGGATCTGATGGGCAAGCACAGCAACTCGCCGCTCTGGAACGTTATCGCCTGGGGCACCAGTCTCATTGTCATCGGGATGACACTGGTCATGCTCTATGGACTGATTCCCGCGCGGTGAACGTTACTCGATCAGTTGATAACGTGGGTGCCCGAGCTTATTCAACGCATCCCATGGCAGTTCTCACGAGAGATGCCAGCCGACAAATTTGCGCGTTGGAAACGGGCCGATGTCCTTGAACGGGTTCGGCTAGATCGTCACGTAATACAACACAAAGGTTATCTGCTTGTGCTGCGCAATCTTCTCGAAGGCCGGTTTCGCCTGCTCGAAGGAGAAGTTGAGCTGGACCCAATTTGTGAATGGATGTCGAGAGTGGGATCGCAAGTACTGTGTTGGCTCGTGGATGAGTGTTGCGCGCATTCGGCGACACGATAATGACCGGCCTTCGCCCCTTGTCAGGGGGATCAGTAGGGAAGCGCGTCCACCAGATTTCACCCCGCTGTGGAAGTCTTGCCTGAGCAGCGCTCATTGGTCGACCCCGGTTACTAGACTGCGGCCAACCATCTCAGCCCATGCAGAGTCCTCTTGAAGCTGGTCGCCTGATATTGCATCGTAGTAGTCGGTATAGGCCGCCTCGATCGCGGCCAATCTTCGCTTAAGCATCAGTTCGCGGAGCAGCAAATCCAATGCTTCAGAGTCCGACCCTGCGTTACTCTGCTGTCTTGCTTCCTGTAGAAAAGCAGCGGATTCAGGGGAAATCGTAAAGCTTCGCTTGATTTTGTTGAATGTCGCCTGAGTTGCCATACCTTTGATCGTACCATTTATCGCCTAAGTTGGGTGCAATCCCGGGAGAGTCGAGAGTACGGTAGGAACTCCTCACCGAATCCATTGCCGGTAGTGACTTTCTGTGCGCGTGAGAGACTAGAGCAGCTTGCCAGCGGCCAGATCCTTGATGAGTCCGCGATCCGCCGCCAGGAAGTCAAATCCCGGCAACTCTTCCAGCTTCACCCAGCGCACTTCCTTGAAGATGCGATTCTCAATCTCACCGCGGAACTCATAGACCGCGAAAAATTGCAGATCGACCGCCCCGCCATGCCTGTAGTTGTGCCTGATATGCGTAACCCGCTTCCCGATGGTCGCATCAATGCCCAGTTCTTCGCTGAGTTCGCGAGCCAGAGCCTGCTCCGGTCCTTCGCCCGGCTCGATTTTGCCGCCGGGAAACTCCCACTGCAAGGCCATCGGCTGATCGGGACGACGCTGGCAAATCAGTACATGGTCGCCACGCAACATAAGCGCTGCCACCACCAGGCGCAGCGCTCCCGGTCGCGCACCGGACACCGGGGCGGGTTCCCCGCCCGGTACAGAATGGACCTCAGAATCTGGCAGCTCTTCCGTCACGTAACCAGTGTAGCCGCTCAAGGCGCCAAGCCGGAAACTCCTGAAGACAAACCAGTTCGATTGGACAAAGGTCGAGAAATTTGCAGCGCCGGGCTACTCTCCGGCGACCGCTGCGTGCACACCTTCGGCCGCTGCAGGCCGGAAATACCCCCACCCCCGTTCGCCGGCAGCAGCGAGCAAAGCAGGAGAAGGATTGATAGGAAAGGCCTTGCGGGCAATCTCCAGCATGGCTAGATCGTGAATCGAGTTGCCGAAAACGGCGTCCGGGTACGGAAGTCCCACCCGCTTCAACGAAGCAGCCTTGCCCTCATCCGTCGGTACATCGATCAAGTCAGCCGTAACCAACCCGCTCTCGACCCGTACCTCAGCCGCCAACACCCGCTCTTCAGGAATGCCAAATTGCCGGACGCCTTCTGCGATAACCCACTTATTGGTGGAGCTCACAGCCCAGAGCGTCGTGCCCTTCGCTCCTAGGGTCTCGAGCAACTGGTCGATCTCCGGAAAGATTCGACCCTGCACATGGCTCCGCACAAATTCCGCCGCCGCCGAGCGCAGCTCCTGTTCGCGTAAGCCCGCGTACACCTGCGTCATCTCGCCGCAGATGTCCAGTTCGGAAACCTTGCCGGCCATGTAAGCCCTGTGCCGCGTATCGATCCAGTCGCTGGCGGTTCGGGACACCAGACCCTGCTCAATCGACCAGACCATGAACCCGTAACCGGCATCGCCGCTCCAGATCGTGCCATCGCAATCAAATACAGCAACCTTGGGATCGAGCCCTGTTACCAGCTGTTCCAGTTCTGCAGCCGTCCAGCGGGGAATTTCAAGTTCTTTGACTGTCACTCGTCTTCAACCTCATTTAAACCGCGCCGTTCCGGCCATCGGTATCTCTCGGCTCAGGCCATCGCGTCGTTACATGCGCTATCGTGTACCGTTCCTACCATTCTCCCCCAGCGGACGCATTTTGACTATCCACCCCCGACAAACTTTTATATTCGACCTGCCGCACGAACAGCCTATAGCTAAAACCTCCTGCTGGCGGTCGTGTGCGCTTATGCCAGCCATAAAAGAATCTCATAAGCCTGAATATCACTGCAGCTTTGATAGATTGAGCGCATACCCGCTGGAAATTCCTTCGCGGCGAGCAGCCTTCATCAGGCCAGTGACAGCTTTTGCCGCACTTGTCGCCAGCGGATGCACCATTGCTTCCGCAACCCTGTCTGGAAATCTGGCAGGGTCCGAAATGCCCTCCGGGGCTTAATGCAATGTCTGTCCCTCACGAAGGGCCACAACAGGCTAACCTCAGCCCCAAGCTGCATCCATGATCTTCCCCGCAACGCACTTATCACCAGCAGCTTAAAAACTGTTTCATGGATGCGCCGGTTCATCTCGATTCATCTTTTGCTTCGATTTTTAGAGCACTACATGCAGTCCAAAATTCCCGGAGGTCCTCTTGAGGATTCGTCGCAGTCTTGCACTCCTTTTCATACCTGTAACGTTCGTAGCGCTCCTGTTCACGCCGTCTTTTCTGGTGGCTCAGACCAACACTACGTCCCTCAGCGGCGCAGTCTACGATCCTTCCGGGGCAGCCGTTGAAGGCGCAACGGTCACCATCACGGATGCTTCAAAAGGCACCGTCAAGACCACGCCGAGCAAGTCGAAGGGTGCATTCGAATTTCCTCAGTTGGCTCCCGGTCATTACGCACTGACCGTCAGCTCCCCGGGTTTCTCCGACTTCAAGCAGGAACTGGAACTGCTGGTCGCGTCGCCAGCCACGGTCAATGTCAAAATGTCCATCGGGGCCGTAACCACGGTCAGTGTGGAAGCCACAGCAGCCACGGTGAACACCGCGGATGCCACGCTCGGCAAGCCATTCGACAGCGTGCAGATCCAGAATCTCCCCTACCAGGCGGACAACGTCCTCTCGCTGCTCTCGCTCCAGCCTGGCGTACAGTCGCTCGACCCAGGTGGCAAAACCGCCGGCCTCAACCAGGACTCCCGTACCGGTATCGTCAATGGCGCGCGGCAGGATCAGACCAATGTCACACTCGACGGCGTTGACGACAATGACCAGAACAACGGCTACGCCTTCAACGGCGTCCTTCGCTCCACCCGCGACTCCGTAGAAGAGTTCCGTGTCGTCACCAGCAACCCCAATGCCGACTCCGGCCGCTCCTCCGGCGCACAGGTTTCGCTGGTCACCCGCAGCGGCAGCAACGCACTTCACGGCAGCGCCTACGAGTACTACCGTGACCCGGCGGCCTCCGCCAATGATTGGTTCTACAAGCAGGGCGAACTGGCGAGCGGCCAGCCCAACACTGCTGCCAAAATCCTGCAGCACACCTACGGAGCGTCGTTTGGCGCCCCCATCAAGAAGGACAAGCTCTTCTTCTTTGGCGCTTATGAAGGCTTTAAGCAAGCCAGCGATTCCGTCGTTCTCAACCAGGTACCCTCCGTGCTCAACCCGGTTGCTGGCGTACCTACCGTCGATGGTTTCGGCGGCCTGATCACCCAGACCGTTACCTATCGCGACTCGCTGAGCACCGACAGCACGGCTCACATCACCACGCTGCAACCCTCGGACATCGCCAAGATGGATCCCAACTGTACGGCCACCGGAGCCTGCCCCAACGGCCCCGGCGTAGATGCTGCAGCGATCGCCTACTTCAACCAGTTCCCCAAAGCCAACTCCAATAACGCCGGCGATGGCTACAACACCGGCGGCTTCGTCTTCGCCTCACCCGCGCCGGAATCGCTCATCACCAACATCGCCCGCCTCGATTACAACCTGACCTCACGGCAGACCTTATTCGTCCGCGGCAATCTGCAGGCCGACAACCTTCTGAGCCCGGTGCAATTCCCCGGTGGACCGCCGAACTCGGCCACCTACAGCAACTCCCGCGGTATCGCTGCCGGCCATATCTGGAGCATCACCAACTCGCTCACCAACAACTTCCGCTACGGCTACATCCGTCAGAATCAGGCGATTCGCGGCGCAACCAATCAGCCCTACGTATCTTTTGATGCCGTCACTAACCTCACCTCCACCAACACCTCCTCAATCAATATCGTGCCGGTGCACAATGTGATCGACGACATGACGTGGATCAAGGGCCGCCACACCATCCAGTTCGGCATCAACGACCGCTTCATCTCAAACTCCCGCTATGCCGACTTCACCCTCTATCCCACCGGTGACGTGACCGCCGACCTGCTCGCGACGGCAGCCATCGCAGGCAAAGGAACCAGCCTCGATCCTGGCGCCTTCGGCTACACGCCGGTCGATCCGAGCTTCTCCACCTTCTACAACAGCTCGATTCTTGGAGCCGTTGGCGGCATCACCTATGCCTCGCAATATCTGAACTTCAAGATTCAGGGCAATCAACTCAACCCGCTCGCGCCCGGCACCGAACCGACTCGCCACTACCGCTCCGCGGAACAGGAATACTACGTTCAGGACAGCTGGAAGGCGACGCCTCATCTCACACTCACTGCCGGCCTGCGCTATAGCTATCTCGGCGTTCCGTACGAAACGAACGGCCAGCAAGTAGCCCCCAGCGCGCCGCTGCGCACCTTCCTCGCCAACCGCATCACGGCGTCGAACTCCGGTGCGGCCGCAGCAGGCAATCCGTTCAACAACCGTATCTCCGTCGTCCCCGCAGGCTCGGCCAACAACAAGCCCAACCTCTGGTCGCCGCAGAAAACCAACTTTGCGCCGCGTTTCAGCGTCGCCTACTCCACACCCGACGAAAAGACCTCCATCCGCGCCGGTTTCGGTCTGGTCTTTGACCACTTCGGCGAGGGTGTCATTGACAATTACGATGCCAATGGCGCCTTTACGCTGAATACCCAATATGTCTCCAACTACAGCAGCGTGGATACGGCTCAGCGGTTCACCGGGTACCACAACGTTCCGGTGCCCACCATCACTGCCTCACCACGTACCTTCCCCGTCACGCCGGATGACCAGAATTTCTCCTTCGTCAGCAGCATCGACGACACCATCAAGACGCCGTACGCAGAGACCTTCAACCTCACCGTCCAGCATCAGTTCAAAGCGGGCGTTACGCTTACCGCAACCTACGTTGGCCGCCTCGGACGTCATGTCCTTGCCAGCCTCGATGTAGCAGCGCCATCCAACGTCTACGACCCCGGCAGCAACCAGACCTACTTCCAGGCCATTACCGCCATCGACAAGCTCGTCGATCAGGGCGTTGACCCCAGCGCCGTGCCGACCATGAAGTACTGGCAGGACATCTTCCCCAACGCCACGCACCCTCAGTTCGACGCCAACGGTAATCAGATCGGTACCTACACCGGCACGCAGGCTATCTACGCATCGATCCAGGGCGGCGATCGCGGCAACGAAACCGATACGCTCTACAACAACGACCTCAACCCCGGCTCGGCCGCCGACGGCCAGAGCACCTTCCGCTTCTTCTTCCCGCAGTATTCGTCCATCTATACGCAGTCGTCGGTCGCCAGCAGCAACTACAACGCGCTGCAGGTCTCACTGCGGCAGACGCTGAAGTATGGCCTGCAGTACGACTTTAACTACACCTACGGCCATTCCTTCGACTACGGCTCCGACCCCGAGCGCAAGGCCAACAATGGTTGGAACCCGATCATCAACACGTTCTCGCCATCGCAGATGTATGCACCCTCGGACTTCGACATCCGCCACAACATTACCGCCAACTACATCCTCGATGTGCCGGTTGGCCGCGGCGCAAAGTTCTTCTCCAACGCCAATAGCCTCATCGACCACATCATCGGCGGATGGACACTCGACGGTCTCGTTCACTACAGCTCTGCACTTCCATTCTCGGCCCATGCGACCTACGTTTACGGCACCAACTTCGCCAATGAAAGCAACATGGTGCAGATCGGTAAAATCAAGTCCGGCGGTCACCGCTATGTTGCCAGCAACGGCGGCTTTGAGACGGCCTGGAAGAATCAGACGGTGCAGCAGGTCTTGAACAACCTCCGCTTCGCGTATCCAGGCGAAACAGGCCAGCGCAACAACTTCCGCGGAGATGGCTACCTTTCACTCGACAACGGTCTCTCGAAGTCTTTCCGCATCTTTCACGAGCACAAGTTGAAGCTCTCGGTTGAAGTCTTCAACGTCCTCAACGACACCCGCTTCAACACGCAGTCTGCCGACGGCCTGAACGTCAACAGCACCACCACCAATGGCTCCAGCACCCTCTTTGGCCAGTACGCCTCGCTGCTGGTCCAGCCTCGCCAGATGCAGTTCTCCGGCAAGTACAACTTCTAATCCGGGTGATAGACCGAACAGAAATGCCCCGCAGGCTTCTCGCATGCGGGGCATTTTCTCGCCCGGAATGCCGCTGCTGCAAAGATTCTTTTACACCTGTTGCTGGATTTGATTCGGTGTTCATCATGGTTCTGTAGCCGCGCAATCCTGCACACCGGGGACCGCGCCCAGCCCATAATCACAGGAGTGGATACCGCGCGCAATCTCGTCCTCTTGACGGAGTACCTGACCTATTTACGCGTGGAGAAAGGTCTCCGTCCGCTCACCTGCGAGGCCTACGACAGCGACCTCAAGACCTTCGCTGAATTCCTCGAAGGCCGCCACGGTGTGCTGCTAACCGCTACACAGCAGGACGTCGCCGCTTTCCTCGAACATCTGCGGATGCACGGTATCGACGCCCGCTCCGCGGCACGCAAACTAAGCTGTCTCCGCGGCTTCTATAAGTGGCTCCTGCTCGATCGCCGCATTCATCACGATCCGACAATCAACATCGAATCCCCGAAAGCCTGGAAGGTTCTGCCCAAGTCTCTCGCCGAGTCGGAAATCAATGGCATGCTCACCTCCGCCGAAGCCCAGACCGAAGCTCCCGCCAACGGCCCACAGTCGCGTGCCACAGCACTCCGCAACCGCGCCATCCTTGAGCTGCTGTACGCCGGGGGTCTGCGCGTCTCTGAGGTCACAAGCCTCTCGACAAGCGATCTCGCTCTTGACCTGGGTAGAGTCATGGTTCGCGGCAAAGGCGACAAGGAGCGCATTGTTCCACTCGGCGTAGCTGCTCTTGAAGCATTGTCGATCTATCTCAAAGAAGGCCGTCCGCATCTGGCGCGCGTTCGCGCCCGAGCTTCTGATGCCTCCACGCTCTTCCTCTCCTTGCGCGGCATGCCGATGACACGCCAGTCCATCTGGCTGCTGGTGAAAGCCAGCAACAACTCTGCAAGCCCGCATACCTTGCGCCACAGTTGCGCCACGCACATGGTCGAGCACGGCGCAGATTTGCGCTCCGTGCAACTCCTCCTCGGTCACGCAGATATCTCAACCACGCAGGTGTATACGCACCTTGCTCTCGGTCGCCTCAAGGCAGTCCATCGCGAACACCATCCACGAGGCAACCGGCGCATTGCGGCCGAGCCCCAAGCGCCGCCAAGTAAGTTGTTCCTCGTCGCAAAATCGACAGCCGATGAGGATCAGCAATGAGCGCAATTCTCGAAGACGTATCCGTAGCGAGCTTGGAGGATGCATCGGAGCATCCTGCGCCGACGCAGCTCGATCAGCTTGTGACTGCATACCTGGCTGTACTTGCCAACGAGCGCGGCAGCTCGCCTCATACCCTCCGCGCCTACGAGCGCGAGCTTCGCGCCTTCACTGCTTATATCGTCAAGCAGCAAGGCTACGACACAGCACCATCCGCCATCGAACACACGCGCATCCGCGCATGGCTTGGTTCATTGTATGAACGTGGTCTCTCGAAGGCCTCAGCAGCGCGAGCATTGGCAGCCGTGCGAAGCTGGTTCCGCTGGCTGGCCCGTTTCCATCATGTCGAGCAGAATGTGGCATCGCTGGTGGCCACACCCAAGCTGCCCAAGCATCTGCCACGCGTCCCATCCATCGAGCAGATGAACCAGGTCATCGATTCCGTAACGTCCCACAGCGATTCAGAGGAATCGACCGCAAGCTGGCCAGCCCGCGACGCGGTCATCTTCGAATTGCTCTACGGATGCGGCATGCGTAATGCCGAACTCACTGGCCTCAATCTCGCCGACATTCACTGGGCCAACGAAGCGATCCTCGTTCGCGGCAAAGGCCAGAAGCAGCGCTATGTTCCGCTTGGCGACGCAGCCGCGCAAGCCATCCGCCTCTACCTTGGCGAACGCCAGGCTCGTCTCACCGCAGCACAACGCAATCCAGCCGACTTCGATGCGCTCCTGCTCAACCTGCACCTGCGCGGCAGTGGCCGTCTCTCCACGCGTTCTGTAGCCCGCATCGTCAAACACATTGCCGTCGAGCGTGGACTCTCTTCAGATGTGCATCCGCACACCTTGCGCCACGCTTTTGGAACGCACTTGTTGGAAGAAGGAGCAGACCTGCGCAGCATTCAGGAACTACTCGGCCACGAGCGCCTCAGCACCACACAGCGCTACACGCAGCTTACCGCTGCTCAACTCACCGTGGTCTATGACAAGACCCATCCGCGAGCCAAGTAGTTCGCGCTGCGTAGCTATTTACTTTCGCTCGTCGTAGGGTCAATGATTCCACGAACTTCAAGCACTGCATCGGCCGGAAACCCACCCAGCTTTGCGTGCTCACGAATCATCTCCGCATTCGGCGCGATGTATACGCACGTCACCTTGTCGTCCGTCACATACGACTGCACCCACTGAATTTCCGGCCCCATCGACCGCAACACACCACAGGAAGTCTGCGAAATCCCCTGAAGCTGCTCAGGGGTCAGCTTTCCAGCACCAGGAATGTTGCGCTCAATCAAGAACTTAGGCATGCGTTGTCCTCTTTCAAAACTCGTTCCAAAATTCGAAAATCAGTGTACTCCGTAAGGCCGTTCTGAGGTGGCGCTGATTTTGAACTTGTGACGAGCAGATCGCAGCCTACGCATGCGTCGGCTTGTTGCCGTACCGCCAGCGCACCCACTCATACAACGGCAACCCAAGCAGGATCAAGCCCGAACCGATCAGCGACCCGCGAAGGTTGCTTGTATAGCTGGAAACCAGCACCGCAAGCGCGCACAACACAAACAATGCCGGCAGCACCGGATATCCCCAGACACGATACGGCCGCGCCATCTCCGGATGCTTGCGTCGATACACAAACACCGTCGTGGCTGTAAGCGCATAGAAGAGCCACTCTGCGAATACCGCCAACTCAAACAACTGCTGAAACCGCCCCAGCGCCAGCAGCAGTACAGACGAGAGGATCGCTTGCACCACCAGCGAATACGCAGGACTCTTAAACTTCGGATGTACCTCGCCAAAGCGAGGAAAGAAAAGCTTGTCCCGCGCAGCAGCAAATGGAATACGCGCGCCGGACATGATCGTTCCATTGAGCGTGACAAAGATGCTGAGCGCCATCCCGCCCGCAACCAGCGCAGCGCCCGCAGGCCCCGCCACTACCCGCAACGCCTCGATAGCAGGCCGAGGAGAAGCAGCAATCTGTGCCGCAGGCAGGATGTACTGGATCGCCGCGTTGGTCGCCATGAAGAGCACACCGACGATAAATAATCCGCCAATCAAGGCAATTGGCAGATTGCGACCCGGTTGCTTCACTTCGCCTGCCACCATCGTCAGATCGTTCCATCCGTCGTATGCCCAAAGCGTAGCAATCAGCGCAATCATGAAGCCATTGATTCCGCCCGTAGCATGCGTCAGCGAAGTATGGAAATTCCCCCACGACCCCACCGCGGAAGAAAAGCAGAAGCCCGCGACAACCAGGATGAGCACACCCTTGAGCACAGTGAAGACAACCTGAAAATCGCCAGCCTTCTTGATCCCGAGATAGTTCAGCCCGGTAATGAGCCAGGTCATTCCAATGGCAAACAACTGAGACCACATCACCGGCAAGGGTCCGCCAACCGCCTGCGTATCGAGCCAATGAAACATCGCAAAAATTCCCAGGGTTCGCGCCAGCCCGCTGGTCACCGAAGCAATCGATGCAGGCTTGGCCACAGCAAACCAGGTCCACATATACAGAAATCCGGTGCGGTCCCCATAAGCACCGCGCAGATACACATATTCGCCGCCCGCGTAGGGCATCATCGCGCCCAGCTCGGCATAGGTCATCGCCCCAAAGAGAGACAAGAGACCGCCCACGACCCACGCCAGATACACCAGCCCCGAAGACCCGACAGCATTCATCATCTCCGTCGGCACAAGAAAGATGCCGCTGCCGATAATCGTGCCCACCACAATCGCCATCGCATGGCTGCCACCCAGTACGCGCGGCAGATCCTGTGTCTTGTCATTCGCAGCGAGAGTGGTAGGAGGCTGGCTCATGGTTGAACCGAGATTAGCATGGCCAGCCGCTGTGCGAATCCTCCAGAATCAGGAAATCAGATCGCTGTGGCGGCAGCTATACTCATCCTCAATCCATGAAGATATTCGCCATCCTCCTCATCGCACTCGCCGCTCTCGCAACAAGAGTTTCCGCGCAAACGCCATCACCAGTAGTCCAGCCGGAATGGTGTAAGTCTCTTCCGAATCCGAAATACAAGGCCCTCAAGCGCATCCCGTTGCCAGACACCTGGTTCGAGGTCTACGAAGTATCGCCCGCAGTCTTCGCCCTCTACGAACCGCGCCAGTCCGAAAGCACCATCGGCTATCTCATCGTAGGCAGCCAGCGCGCCATCCTTTTCGATACCGGTATGGGCATTGCGGATATCAAGAGCATCGTCGCGCAGCTTACCAAACTCCCTGTGATCGTTCTGAACTCACATACCCACGGCGACCACGTAGGCGGCAACTGGCAATTCACCACCATCTACAGCATGGACACAGACTTCTCGCGTCAAAACGCGAAAGGCTCCAGCAAGCAGGCGCAAGAAGAGATCCAGCCCAGCGAACTCTGCGGCGCGCTCCCTGTGGGTTTCGAAGCAAAGACTTACGTCACCCGGCCCTGGAGGATCACAAAATATATCCACGACGGCGATCGCATCGATCTCGGCGGCCGCACCATCCAAGTCATCTCCACCCCCGGCCACACACCCGACGCCATCTGCCTCTTTGACCGCGCCAACGGCCTGCTTTTTACCGGAGACACCTACTACCCCGGCACCATCTATCTCTTCGCCCCAGAGACCAGTCTGCAAGCGTACGAAGCATCCATCCATCGCCTCGCAGCGCTGGCGCCGCAAGTGAAAGAGGTACTCGGCGCGCATAACTTCCCGCTCACGCCGCCAACGATCCTACCCAGGTTAGTCGAAGATTTTGAATCAGTCAGGAGCGGCAAAGTAGCGGCAAAATCCGGTGGCCCTGGAAAATCAGTCTATAAGGCTAGTCAAATATCGTTTCTCATGCAGGCTAAGCAGTAGCGTCGCTAGATTTTATCCAAATGCCGGAAACCATCCGTCTGCACCAGCATGATGCCGAAGAGGATCGCGTTATAGATCGAATGCACCAGCGTGCTCGCAGCCAATGAGCGCGTCACGAACCGCACAGTACACAGCACCAGACTTACGCAATAGAGCAGCAGCAACGGCCCCCACGCCTGCCCCAGTTGTGCCGAATGCATCAGCGCAAACGGCACGCTGACCAGCATCGCCGCAAAGATCATCGCGCCCGCGCTCCAAACCGGCTGTCCCTCGGCGTCCAGCGGCCTCGGACGCGCCCCTGTCGATCGCTCAATCGCCCAATCCCACGCCGTAGCCATCGCCGGCAGCAGAAACCCGCGAAAGATCATCTCCTCAAACAGCGGTGCAATCGTCACACCAAACACCGTCAACATCCAGGCATTGGTCGACGTGCTGAACATCTTGTCAATCGGAGCATGCTCGGGAAATGGCAGAATGTAGTCGCCCAGCATCGCCAGCACATTGCAAAGCACCGCACAGCCGAGCAGTCTCAGCGCCAGTCGCTTCGCCGTCGCAGCGTGCCAGTGCAGCCCCGCAAAATAAGGCTTCCCCCACGTCGTACGAAAGAAGGGAACAGCGATCGCCAGCCCAATCGCATAGATGAGCAACTGCGAAACCAGCGCCAGCCAAGTCTTGTTGACCAGTTGCGCCAGATCATTCAGTCCAAACCAGTGGTAATGCGCCGAGAGTCCAAGCACAACGATCGTGACCAGCGCGCCGGCCACCATAAACACGCCAAACAACAAAGCGTCGGCAAAGTTAGGAGTTCGCGGCATAGGCCGTAAAGGAAGACTTTCCAGAAACGCAAACGAAGGCGGCTCAACGCCAAGTGGCTCTTGCACCAGAAAGGCTGGCGCAGCCGGCAGCTCACTCATCCCGCCACGAGTCTCCTCGGCCTGATACTCGCCTTCTCGCCAGTCATCACTCATGCGATTCCCATCTTCTTCTTGCGTGGTCCCTTGGGCCTATCCGCGCCGGCTTTCTTCGGAGCAGCCTTCTTCGCATTGCGCGCCAGCACCGCAGGATCTTTCTCCTCGATTGGCGCAGCCAGCTCAGCAGGCGCATCCGCAGGAGCACCATGTTCCGCATAATACTTCGCGAGAAACTCTCCGGTGAACGACCCAGCTACAGCAGCCACATCCTTTGGTCGTCCTTCGGCTACTACTCGGCCACCATCCTCGCCACCCTCGGGCCCCATATCGATCAGCCAATCCGCATTGCGAATCACATCCAGATTGTGCTCGATAATGACGACCGAATTCCCCAGATCGGCCAGCCGGTGCAGCACCTCCAGCAGTTTGCGCACATCGTCAAAATGCAACCCCGTCGTAGGCTCATCCAGCAGATACAGCGTGCGCCCTGTCTGCCGTTTCGAGAGTTCACGAGCCAGCTTCATCCGCTGCGCCTCGCCGCCCGAAAGCGTCGTAGCACTCTGCCCCAGATGGATATATCCAAGGCCCACATCCACCAGCGTCTGCAGCTTCACCCGCAGCAACGGCACGTCGGAAAACACCGCCAGCGCATCCTCAATCGTCAGCTCCAGAATCCCCGCAATCGAGTACCCCTTGAACTTGACTGCCAGCGTCTCCTGGTTATATCGCTTGCCGTTGCACACCTCGCACTGCACATATACGTCGGGAAGGAAGTTCATCTCAATGCGCCGCTGCCCATCGCCCTGGCAAGCCTCGCATCGTCCACCCGCCACATTGAAGCTGAACCGTCCTGGCTTATACCCACGCTCACGCGACTCCGGCAACATCGCGAAGAGATCCCGCAGCGGAGAAAACAACTGCGTATACGTAGCCGGGTTCGACCGCGGCGTGCGCCCAATCGGCGACTGGTCGATGCGAATCACTTTATCGATCAGCTCGGTCCCGGTCAGCGTGTCATGATTGCCCGGCTCCTCGCGCGAAGAGTACAAAGTCTGCGCCAGTGAGCGATACAGAATGTCATTCACCAGCGTGCTCTTGCCGCTTCCGCTCACACCCGTCACAACAGTCATCACGCCCAGCGGAAACCTAGCCGAAACATCCTGCAGATTGTGCTCGCGCGCGCCCTCAATCGTGAGCCACTTGCCCGTGAGCGCACGAGGCCGCTCGCGATGCATGATGCTCGTCTCACCTGAAAGATACCGGCCTGTCAGCGACTCCGGCTCCGCCATGATCTGCGCCGGCGTCCCTTCGGCCACAACATATCCGCCCAGCCGCCCAGCGCCAGGACCAAGATCCAGCACATAGTCCGCAGCGCGAATCGTATCTTCATCGTGCTCCACGACCAGCACCGTGTTACCCAAATCCCTCAGCCGCGTCAATGCATCGATCAGCCGCATGTTGTCCCGCTGATGCAGACCAATCGAAGGCTCGTCCAGCACGTACAGAACACCACGCAGGCGTGAACCAATCTGCGTAGCCAGCCGAATCCGCTGCCCCTCGCCGCCCGATAGCGTAGCGGCATTCCGATCCAGCGAAAGGTAGCTTAACCCCACGCCAGACAAAAACTCCAGGCGCTCCACGACCTCTTTGCGAATACGTTCCGCAATCAGTGCCTCGCGCGCCGTAAAGCTCAGCAGCCGAGCCTGGGCCAGCGCCTTGTTCAGCGAAAGCGCCGTGAAGTCGCTGATCGACAACCCGCCAACCTTCACCGCCAACGACTCAGGCCGAAGCCGCTTCCCACGGCACGTCGGGCACTGCGAGGCTGACATGAAGTTCATCATGTACTCGCGATAACCCTCGCTCTTCGCATCCTCAAGGCCATCACGCAGGTATGACAGAATCCCATGAAAGCCCGTCTTCGGAGCCTCCGTGCGCGGCGGTCCGTAGACTAGAATATGCTGCTGCTTGTTCGGCAATTGCTCAAACGGCGTCTTCAGATCGATCCCATACCGGTCCGCCGCTACATGAATCAGCTTGATCAAATACTGCGAAGCTGACCCCGGGCCAAGCCCGCCATCCAGTAGCGGCTTCGACCAATCCGTAATCACCTTCGCCGGATCGAAGTCATACAGCGACCCGAGCCCGTGACACTCCGGGCAAGCTCCAAAAGCCGAGTTGAAACTAAAGCTGCGCGGCTCCAGCTTCGGTACGTCCAGCCCGCAATCCGGGCAGGCCATCGAAGAAGAGTAAAGCTGCTCCTCTTTCTCCGCGCTTGCCGAACTCGAAGCCGCCACAATCACCAGCCCGTTGGCCATCTGCAGCGCCTTGGTGACAGAAGCTTCCAGCCGCTTCTCAACGCCGGGCTTCAGCACGATCCGGTCAATGACAGCTTCGATGGTGTGATTCTTGCGCCGGTCGAGTACCACGGTCTCAGCGAGGTCACGCAACTCACCATCAATCCGCGCCCGGAACCCCTGCTGCTCCAGCTGATCCAGTAGCTCGCGAAACTCGCCTTTGCGCCCTCGCACCACCGGCGCCATGATCACCACGCGCTGCCCATCGCCCAGCGCTAGAATGCGCTGCACAATCTGCTCGCCCGTCTGCCGCGCAATCGGCTTCCCGCAGTTCGGGCAATGCGGCGTGCCCACCGACGCATACAGCAGGCGAAGGTAGTCGTAGATCTCGGTAATCGTCCCGACAGTCGATCGTGGACTGCGGCTCGTCGTTTTCTGCTCAATCGAAATTGCCGGGCTAAGCCCCTCGATCGAGTCCACATCCGGCCGTTCAATTTGATCCAAGAATTGCCGCGCATACGCCGACAGCGTCTCCACATACCGCCGCTGCCCCTCCGCATAGATCGTGTCAAAGGCCAGCGAACTCTTGCCCGAGCCCGAAAGCCCGGTAACCACCGTCAGCGTGTTCCTGGGGATGCGAACGTTAATGTCGCGCAGATTGTGCTGCCGTGCGCCACGGACCGAAATGTGCGTAATTGTCATATTTTGAGCAGGGAAGCGTAAACCGGAAGGCGACACTGAAGCGTGTCCAGAGGCTCAACACCCAACAGCAACCAGATTGTCACAATCGGCGGAACCCTCTAGAGGTATTCTAGTTGCCAACACCAGCAGGGTCAACGAAACCGGATTTCTCTGAGAGAATCCTTGTTGCAGGGCAACAACCGCCCAAGCGCGCTTTGAGCCGCTGGGAAAAATGCATGTCTACCTTGTTCGCGTATTGCTATTGAGTTGCCGGATTCCAATGTTTTACCTGCGCAGCCGTTACCCTGGATTGCGCTAATAGGAGTTGTATGCAGGATTTCGTCAATCTCGTACTGTTGGTCCTCGCCTCGATCGCAGCCATGCTGCTCGGCGTCCTCGCCGCCTATGGCCTTGTTAAGACGGGCTTCAGCCTAATGCACTGGCACTCCCAGCAACAGGCCCCTGCCACCAAGACACAGACGCAGATTGTCAACGCCTCCTGATATTCACTTGGGACCAGAGCGGGAAGATCGAGCGATCTCACCAACGATATACACGCTATACATATATCGAGCCGCCGAAGAGAACTCATACAAAGCTGATGCTTCGCTAGCAGACACGCTCTTCGAGCACCGGTGCAAACCGCGAGCCAACAAAGAGCAGTAGCCCCGAAACCACCAGCGTGACCAGCGTCAACCCCAGCCCAATCCGCAGGTTGGAGTTGGCCATCCCTGAGATATGCCCGATGATCTGTGGCGAAAACGTGTCCCCCAGAAAATGGATCAGAAACAACTCAAGAGCGATCGCCGATGACCGCACTCCCGGTCCAACCGAGTTGCAGATCGCGGCATTCAGCGGGCCCGTATTGAGAAAGAGAAAGAACTCCGCCCCAGCCAGCGCCGCAACAGACCATGCAGGCGGCCCAAAGAACGTGAGCGCCGCCAGCGGCAGAGTCAAAATCATGCTCCATGCCGAAAGCAGATAAAGCGCCCGGTGATTTGTCCGCAGCCACCGCTGCGCCAGCCAGCCGCCGATCGCCGTCCCGGCCAGTCCGTCCACGACGGTGATCCCACCCAGAATCGTCCCCGCCTTGGCCACGCTCATGCCCGCAAACCGGTGCAGAAATGTTGGCATCCAGGTCGAAATTCCACCCATGGCGAAAACCATCATAGCCATGCCCAGCGCGGCAAAGATATAAGCGGGATTACGAAATAACCCCCAGAAATTGAACCACATAGCTCGACCGGTGGGCTTTGCAATCGGTGTCGCGAGATCCGTTCCGCCGCGCGTCGGCTCAACTGTAAACAACCAGAAAGCTCCGGCGATCAGAAACCCCGGAATCGCGCCGACAAAAAACGGAGTGCGCCAGCCGTAGCGCTGCCCAAGCTGCCCGCCCACCAGATACCCCAGCGCCGCGCCGACCGGAATGGCGAGGTAAAACCATGAAAGTACGCGGTTTCGTTCTTTCGGAGGATAGAAATCCGAGATCACCGCTGGCGCAAAAATGCTGAAGGTGGCCTCGCCAACACCCACCAGCGCGTGGCGGAAATAAAGCGACCAGTAATCATGCACCCAGAAGGTGAAAAGCGTTGCGGTGCTCCAGAGGACTGCCCCAGCCACGATCAATGGCTTGCGGCGGAAACGGTCCCCCATCCACCCGGTAAACGGCGCCGTCAGCATATACGTGACAAACAGAGCCGTCGTCAGCGCACCCATCCGCTCGTCCGAAACGCCAAATTCTGCCTGGATCAGCGGCTGAGTCCCAGGCAGAATGTAGCGATCCAGAAAATTGAGCAGGTTCAGCCCGGTGAGCAGCAGTAGAGCGACCAGCGCAGGTTGGCCTAAGCCAGACAAGCGTGCACCGGTCAGTTCGAGCTGGACGGCTTCAGAATTGCCAGGGGCTTCCGGCATCGGCACCATTCCCAGGGCAGATTTGATGTTGCGCACTGCCTATCCTCGCACCGGCATTGCAACTTGTCATCCAGGCATTGCAACTCGTACGACGAAGATTGCGCAATGTCCCACACGTATTGCGCAACGTGCTACAAAATTTGCCAACCTACCAGGGGGGCGCCAGGCCTAAACCTGGGGCCGCGGCCAGCGTGCCTCAACGGTCGTCGAAATTCCACCGCGTGGACGGAAGTCGCCCTTGACCACAGCCCAGACCGGGTCGCAGGCCTTCACCAGATCGTTGAGCACCTGGTTCACAACGTTCTCCTGGAAAATCCCCAGGTTACGGTAGCAGAACAGATATTCCTTCCAGCTCTTTAGCTCAGCACAGCGCTCGCGGGGCATGTAGCGCAGCGTCAGTACGCCGAAGTCGGGCAGGCCGGTCTTGGGGCAGACGGAGGTAAATTCCGGATCGTCGATCAGAATTTCGTAGCCCTGGAATTGGTTGGGCCAGGTTTCGATGGCCGGAAAAGGGAAGTCCAGGCCGGATTTTGCATGTTCGTCAGTGTAGCGTTGTTCGAGTGCCATGCTTCCATTGTAGATGGATTGGTGCTTCAGACCAAGCCGGACCGGGTGTTGACGCGGCTGTCACAGGCTTGGGAAAGTTGCTGCATCTAGTTGAGTCCAAATCGCCAAACGTGAGTCTTATATACTGACCTTCGACAGGTGTGGCCGGGCAACGAATTTATGCGCCACGCATAGGACGCGTCCCATTCATGGCAGAAGAAAGCAAGCAGAAGAGTCGGCTTTGGTTGTGGATCGGGGCCGCAGTCGTATTGGTGATCGTCTTTTTCGTCGCCCGAGCGCTTACCCGAGACCGGATGCCGGTCCACGCCGCAAGCGCTACGCGCACCGAACTTGTCGGCACGGTGAGTACCAACGGCCTCGTTGAGCCGGTGACAAACTTCGAATTCCACAGCCCGCTCGCGACCACGGTTAAAGCGATTCTGGTGCATCAAGGCGACCGTATGAAGTCAGGCGCCCTGTTGATGCGGCTCGATGACCTCACCGCCCGCGCGCGTGTTGCGTCTGCCGAGAGTGCGTTGCGTACCGCCGAGGCGAGCAACGAGGCCGTCACCAAGGGAGGCACCCTGGAGGAGCGGCAGTCGCTTTCCTCGACCATCGCGCGGGATCAGCTTGACGTGGCTCAGCGTCAGAGGGAACTCGAAGCATTGCAGAAGTTGCAGGGAACAGGCGCAGCCTCGGCCAGTGAAGTCGAAGCGAGCCGCCAGCGCCTGGCTCTCGCTCAGGACACGCTCAAGACCGATCAGGGCCGCCAGCAGACTCGCTACGCGCCCAGCGAACAGCAGCGGTCCGCCGCAGCTGTTGCTGACGCCCTGGCGAATCTTGCCGCTGCACGCGAAGTTCTGAACAAGACGTCGCTCCGGTCCCCGGTGGACGGAACGGTGTATTCAATCCCCGTCGGCCGGTCTGATTTTGTCGAAGAAGGCAAACTGCTCCTGCAGGTTGCCGATTTGAGTAAAGTGCAGGTGCGAGCTTACTTTGACGAGCCGGATACCGGCCGCCTGGCGCTTGGCCAGAAAGCAAAGTTTGTCTGGGACGCACAGCCGGGCCGGGTTTGGCACGGACACATCGTGCAACTGCCTTCGACGATCGTTGCCTACACCACACGCAACGTCGGTGAAGTGTTGATCGCCATCGACGATGCTGACAACGTTCTGCTGCCTGCGACCCACGTGACGGTGACGGTGACCACTTCCACCGCGCCCAATACTCTGACCGTGCCGCGCGAAGCTCTGCACAGCGAAAACGGCAAGCAGTTTGTTTATCGCATTGTGAGTGGAAACCTTGTTCGCACTTCGGTTACGATCGGCACGCCAAATCTGACTCTGGTCCCGATCCTGTCAGGATTGAATGAAGGTGACCATGTGGCAACCGGCAGCCTCAATGGAATGACGCTCGAAGACGGCGCGCCGGTAAAGGTTGTGAGGTGACGGTTGCAATGCGGATTCGGAATGACTTTGCGTTAAGAACATTACTGAGCCTGGCAATTGCTCTGCCGTGCGTGAGCTTCGCTCAATCGGGTTCTCTGGCTTCCGCCAATTCCGATCTTCAGGCTGGCCGCGCCGACGCGGCCATCGCGAAGTTGAACGCTGCCCTCAAGACTGATCCGAAGTCGGCGGAGGCAAACAATCTGCTGTGCCGCGTGGAGTTGACCCTGGACCAGTTCGACCAGGCAGCGGAGCACTGCCAGAAAGCGGTCGAGGCCAACCCTCAGAGTGCGAAGTACCATCTTTGGCTGGGCCAGGCCATTGGCGAGCGGGCAAGCAAAGCCAATGCCTTCAGTGCCTTTTCCCTGGCGAAAAAGTCGAGAGCCGAGTTCGAAGAAGCTGTAAAGCTTGATCCGAAGGACGCAGAAGCCCTGGCCGACCTGGGTGAGTTCTACAAGGAAGCGCCCGGTGTGGTCGGCGGCGGCATGGACAAGGCCGAAGAGATTGCCAAAAAGCTGGATGCGGTGAGCCCGTCACGAGCGCATGTGCTCCGCGGAACGATTGCGGAAAAGCAGAAGGATTTGCCCGGAGCTGAGAAGGAATACAAGGCGGCGACGGTCGGCGATAAGGATGCGCAGGCCTGGATCGAACTGGCGAATTTCTATCGTCGTCAGTCTCGATGGGCGGATATGGAATCTGCCATCAATAGCGGCGTGGCGGCTGCGGCTCACTCCAAACACGGAGCAATTGCGCTGTTCAACGGTGCGTCGACGCTGGCCCGCACTAACCGCCAGCTTCCGCAGGCGATCAAGCTTTACGAGACCTACCTGGCATCTCCCGACAAGACAGAAGAGGCGCCTGCCTTCGACGCGCTCACCAGGCTAGCCAAGCTACGCAGCCAGACTGGCGATGCAGCCGGTGCGAAGCGCGATCGGGATGCAGCCCTGGCGCTGGCACACGAGTACAAACCTGCGATCGAGGCCAAGTTTTGAACGGTACGTGTAAAGTTGGCAGGAACTCGAGACTCGACCGGATCAAGTTCGGAGTAATGGCTGCTGGAGTCTTGGCTATCGCGGTCAGCCCCGTCCATTTGACTGCGCAGATTTCGCTGGCAGCTGTCGTGGACATGGCGCAGCGCAACAGCAGTGCAGTGAAGCTCGCGAGCGCAGACGTGCTCAGAGCAGAGTCGCTCCTGAAACAGTCAAAGGACGTATACGTGCCCAACCTCGTCGTGGGCTCAAGCGTAGGTCCACCGTCGATCGGCTTCACCTTCAGCCAGCCTTCGATTGCCAGTGCGACAATCCAGTCACTTTTCTACAGCTATCCGCAAAAGCAATATATTTTGGCCGCTCAGGAAGGCGTGCATGCCGCCACCCTGAATCTGAAGGACGCGAAGGAGCAGGCGGCTTTGGACGCGTCGGCGGATTATATTGAGCTGGACACGGTGAGCCGGGAGTTGGAAACGGCTCAGCAGCAGTCGGAGTTTGCCGACCGGTTGTTACTCATCGAGCAACAGCGGCAAGAAGCTGGCGTTGATCCACTGAGCGAAGTGCTCCAGGCGCGCTTGATTGTGGCGCAGTTGAAGCTGCGCGTGACGCACCTGCAATCGCGGGCGTCCACCCTGCTCAGTCAGCTGGCTTCGCTGACCGGACTGCCGGCTGCCTCGATTCGGACGCTTCACACCTCCATCCCTGAAGTGCCTGCCGTAACGGCGGAGCAGCCTGCGGGCTCCGATCCGCTCATCCTTGCGGGCATTCAGGCGGCGCGGGCGCAGGCGGCTTCAAAGCAATTTCAAGCCAAGGGAGATTACCTGTCGGCGAAACACTGGCCGCTGATAGCCTTCGGAGCGCAGTACAACCGCGACGCGACATCGTTGAACAACTACAACATCTACTTCAGCGCGAAGAAGAAATTCAAGGCAGATAACTTCAACGCTGGTTTCAATATCCAGATTCCGATTTACGACCGGAGTAAAAGGGACAAGTCGCGGGAGACCGCGGCAGAATCCTTGCGCGCGACCGTCGAGGCAGAGCAGGCCCAGCGCCAGAATGATGTTCAGATCGCAACGTTGTCGGCTAATTTGCGCGAACTGAGTGCCTTGGCAGAAGTGGCGAGTCTAAAACAACAGATCGCGACCGAGCAGGTAAAGACGGTTCGTACGTCGCTTGAGAACGGCAACGGTGCGGGAATCGATCCTGGCGCGCCGCCGCAGCAGTCTCCCAAGGCGGAGCAGCAGGCTCTAATCGACGAGCGTCAGAAGACGATTGACGCTCTCGATACCGGTTTCGACCTGACCAAGGCTCGGCTCGGCCTGCTGCGCGCGCTGGGCCATATGGACGACTGGTTGCGCGAAGTTGGGCCTGCGGAAGCTGCCGGCGCGGCACCGGTTACTCCAGTAACGAACTAGTAACGGCAAGATTGTATCGGCAGGACGGCTGAGAATGAGCCGAAGTGCTAAAATTGAAGGGATGTCAACGACTTTGAATACCAAACCATTGAAGACGCTTTTCCTGAATCCTCCTTCGTTCGAGAACTTCGACGGAGGCGCCAGTTCGCGCTGGCCCGCAACACGCGAGATTGAATCGTACTGGTACCCGGTCTGGCTGGCGTATCCGGCTGGTCTGCTGGAAGGCTCGCGCCTGCTCGACGCTCCGCCGCACCACGTGAGCGCAGATGAGACGATCGAGATTGCCAAGGAATACGAGTTTCTGGTTCTGTTCACCTCCACGGTGGGCTGGGAAGGCGATCACCGCCTGGCCGAAGCGATCAAGGCTGCCAATCCCACGATCAAGATCGCGTTCGTCGGACCACCGGTGACCACTTCGCCAGACAAGGCTCTGAACGAGTGCACGGCGATGGACTTCATCTGCCGCCGCGAGTTCGACTATTCCGTCGTTGAATTTGCGCAGGGCAAGCCGCTGAGCGAGATTCTGGGCATCAGCTACAAGGCCCGCACTGCCAACGGTGGATACACCATCATCCATAATGCTGACCGTCCGCAGGTGGAAGACCTGGACGCAATGCCGTGGGCGACTAAGATCTACAAGCGCGACATGGATGTGACGCGGTACAACGTGCCGTTCCTGCTGCACCCGTACATTTCGCTCTACTCCACGCGCGGCTGCCCGGCGCAGTGCACTTTCTGTCTGTGGCCGCAGACGCTTTCCGGCCATGCCTGGCGCAAGCGCTCGACCGACGACGTGGCGGCGGAGCTGAAGTGGGCCAAAGAGAACTTTCCGGAAGTAAAGGAATTCTTCTTTGACGACGACACCTTCAACATTCAGAAGGCCCGCACCATTGAGCTCTGCGAAAAGCTGAAGCCGCTGACGCTGACCTGGAGCTGCACTTCGCGCGTAACGACTGATCGCGAGACGCTCAAGGCGATGAAAGAAGCCGGTTGCCGTCTTCTGATCGTGGGCTTTGAGTCAGGCGATCCGCAGATTTTGAAGAACATCAAGAAGGGTGCCACCGTCGAGCGCGCGCGGGCCTTTGCGAAGGATTGCAATGACCTCGGGCTGGTTGTTCACGGCGACTTCATTCTGGGACTACCGGGCGAGACAAAGGAGTCGATCCAGAACACGATCAACTTCGCCAAGTCGCTCGATGTCGAGACGATCCAGGTTTCCATTGCCCACGCCTATCCGGGCACCGAGTTCTTCGACTACGCCGAGAAGAATGGCTACATCACCAACGAAGATGCCATGAGCGACGCGGGCGGCCACCAGATGGCGCACATCGAGTACCCCGGTCTGCCCAAGGAATACGTGCTGGAGATGGTGCATAAGTTCTACGATGCCTACTATTTCCGGCCCAAGGCGGCGTTCCGTGTGATCTGGAAAGCCATCATCAACCGCGACGTGCCACGGCTCTACGTTGAAGCGAAGGCTTTCCTCAAGCTTCGCCGCCAGCGCATGAACATGGTCAAGGAGTCCAAGAAGGTGCAGGACAAGACGCCGAATCCGGCGGCTGCCTAGCTGCACACTGCTGCGATATAAGTGGCGGCACAGCCTATCGGCTTGCCGCCATTTTCCTTTGACTACGAAATAGGAGTGCACTTCGGGATGGCTCAGGCCAGACTTACATTGGGCCAGTACTCGATCCTCGGATTGGTGGCCATTTGCGCGCCTTTGGGCGATACGGTGCTGGACCGCGGCATGAGCCGCATGCCGGCGATTTCGCTGGCGCATCCGGAGCAGTTGCTTGCGGCGGTGTTCACCCCCTGGATTGTTGCCGGCATCGCGCTGCTGATCTGCTTTTTTGCCTGCTACCTGACAGCGCTTTCCTGGGCTGACCTGACATATGTTCTGCCGGCAACCGCCTTCGGCAACGTGATTGTGGCGCTGCTGGCCAAGTTCTGGCTGCATGAGCCGATCACGCCGTATCGCTGGGCCGGAATTATCCTGATCACGGTTGGCGTCGGGTTCGTGGCGCAGGGGCCATCGCTTACCGAACATCCGCCAGCAGTGTCGCCGGAGCCCAACCCGGATAGCGGGGTTGTGGAATGATGGCTATCATGTCTGGAGTCCCAGCTTCGGAACAGTGGGCTGCCGCGGGGATGATCGCGGTGGTGGTGCTGAGTTCGACCACCGGAGAAGTGCTGACGGCTGCAGCGATGAAGTCGATTGGAGACCTCGACGAGATCCGCGCGCGCGCCGGGATGAAGGGCGCGATCAAGGCGGTCGTGACCTGTCCGCTATTCTTTGCCGGGGTCGGATTCCTCGCGCTGGCGTTCTTTGCGCTGCTCTTTGCGCTGAACCATCTGCCGCTGAGCCTGGTGGCCCCGGCGTCAGCATCCTTAACTCTCGTGACTAATGCCATTGCAGCCAAGCTCTTCCTCAAGGAAAACGTCGACCGGCGGCGATGGACAGCGGCTGTGCTGGTCTGCATCGGGGTCTACCTGTTGGCGCATTGACGCCGGGTAAGTCGGTAGATAAGTGCAATACCGCTCCGTGATTTCGGAACTTCTACGGGTAGACTTAGGGAATGGCGCTGCGCCTTTTTGTTGCGACGACGAGTGAAGGCAAGCTTGCCGACTTCCGCGAGGCGGCGGAGGAGTACGAAATCGTGCTCGACCCCGTGCCCGGGCTGCGGACCATTCCCGCGCCGCATGAAGATGGGCTCACCTTTGAGGCCAACGCCATCACCAAGGCCATCTATTACAGCGGCTTCGCGCCCGGTGATGTGGTCATTGCCGACGACTCGGGTCTCGAAGTGGACGCTCTGAACGGCGCTCCCGGCGTGCGGTCGGCTCGGTTTGCCGCGGACAGCGGGCTGGTCGATTCGCCGGATGCCAACGACAACACCGATGTCTGGAATAACATGATCCTGCTGCAGAAGCTGGACGGTGTTCCGATGGAGCAGCGCACGGCGCGCTACCGTTGCGTGCTGGCGGCGGCCCGGGACGGGGAAGTCTTGGAGACCGCGGAAGGCACAGTCGAAGGGCTGATCCTCGAAGCGCCCCACGGCACTGGCGGCTTCGGCTACGATCCGTTGTTCTACCTCCCCAATTTGGATCAGACGATGGCCGATCTCGATCTGAGCGTGAAGTTCGCGGTAAGCCATCGCGGACTGGCGTTTGCGGAGTTGCTACCGCGGCTTGTGCCGTAAAATTTAGCCAACTCTAATGAACGACGCTCAACCTTCCACGGAATTGCGCCGAGTGTATCGAATGCGGACCTCGCAGCGATTTGTTTGCCTTCTGCTGCTTTTATTTGGAATTTTGATGGGCGTCGGAATCTGGTATGGCGTTCTGTCAGGAATGACTCAACCGACATTTCTGTTGCTGTTTTTCCCTTTTTTGTATGTAGGATTCGCAGGAGTGCTTACGCTCAGGGCGTTTAGTAATTGGGTAGCCCTTTCTGAGATCGAACTAAAGGCGAGCACCCTGAGTGGGAAGAAGGTACTACCTCGTGACAAGATTAAGGGCCGGCGGAAGTATTGTGACGATAGCGGAGAGGGACCTAACGTTTGGCATTTGGTATTTGAACCCAATGATGATCGATTTCCCACGATCAATATTGAAGAACTCTATCAATTCGACGGCTACTTCTACCAATGGTTCAACAGTCTCCCTGATCTGGATGAGCTGGATAAACACAAATTGAAGACTTCAAAATTCGGTTTGGTCTGATTGCTTCTCAAGCTTCATATTCGCGTAACCGGGTTGTTTAAGGCTGCAAATTTGCGGGCTGGCGTTCGTTGAACTGTTTCCACGGTTGGCGGAGTAGGCATCGTCTCACGGGAGTGCAAAGGCATTGTGACGTAGCGGCAGGTTATATATTGTGGTTGGGCTGCAAAATCCAAGGCGAAAAAAATCATCCGGAGCCAAATGTCATGGCGGTCATCACCTTTTCCAATTCCACAGACGGCCTCGAGCCGCATCAGCGCAGCCGCGAACACTTCATCGCAGACATGGACCTCGAGGACGAACGGCTCTGGGTGCCATACTCTGAGGGTGTCTGGTTCCAGCCTTGCCACTTCAACGTCACTTCCGGCGGATTCAGCGTCATCGCCAAGGCTCTTCCCGGCGCCATCATCGGAACCCACTACCATGTCGGCACCGTCCAGGCATGGACCATATCGGGCCACTGGTACTACATGGAGCACGACTGGGTAGCGAAGCCCGGCACCTTTGTCTTCGAGCCAGCCGGCGGCATGCATACGTTGGTCATCCCGGCAGACTCCCCCGGCCCGATGATCACGCTCTTCGTCGTCACCGGCGCTCAAATCTACATGGACAAGCCCGCTGCAGTAGGCGAGGGCCAATTTGGCTCTTACGAGGACGGGTTCACCATGCTGGAAATGAGCCGCAAGCACTATCGCGACGTAGGCCTCGATCCCGCCCTACTCGATGCCCGCATTCGTTGATCCCGATTCGTTCATCCCGATTTGCCCATGCACCCCGATTCGGTCCAATGTTCGCAATGCGGCAAAGCATTGCTGCGCTTCCTTGACGGTCGTTCTATCAGGCACCAATAATGCAACATAGATTCGACAATCGTGTGCGGAACGACCTCTGCTCTAACTCGTTCGCTATCGATACAAGGAGTTTCATTCATGGCTACCGCCACACAGCCTGCCGGTTCATCACGGCGATTGCCGGGAGGCGTCGAGCCTCTGCGCGCCGGTAAGGGCTACTCCTTTCTGCTGCGCAAGCTGCACTCGCTCTCGGGCATCGTGCCGATTGGCGCGTTCTTTGTTGAACATGTCCTCTCCAATTTCGAAGCGCTGAAAGGGCCTGCCGCATACGCGGCACAGGTCAAGTTCCTCAACAGCCTGCCGCTGGTGCGCGTGCTGGAGATTGGACTGATCTTCATTCCGCTCGCCTATCACATGCTCTATGGCGTCTACATCGCGCTGCGCGGCAAGAGCAACGTGGTCTATTACTCGTGGGCAGGGAACTGGATGTACGTTGTCCAGCGCTGGACGGGGTATATCGCGTTCGTCTACATCGTGCAGCACGTGGCCCGGCAACGGTTCATGGGCACCAGCCTGCCGGAGAATCCCGGCGCCGCCTTCCACAAGGTGCAGATGGAACTGTCCAACCCGTGGATGTTGGCGGTGTACGTGATCGCCATGCTCGCGGTCTGCTGGCACTTCTCCTACGGCATCTGGCTGTTCTGCGCGAAGTGGGGCATTACGCCTGGGACCAAGGCGCGGCAGCGCTTCGCTTACGTCTGCCTGGCGCTCGGAATCGTGCTCGCAGGCATGGGATTGGCCAGCATTTACGCCTTCGTTGGACCCAACTACAAGAACACCCCGGAGAATATAGCTCCGGCAACAAGCAGCATCGCTATTCGCGCTGTTACGCCGTACGCTTAAGAGGAGAAACCATGAGCCCATCTCCGGTTCGCATCACAGCACGGGAGTTTCAAAAGCATGCGCACGAGGCCAATGCTGCGCTCACGTCCGTGGGGCAGGCAGTCGCCGCCTCTGGACTCGAGCCAGAGTTGTTGCAGTTGATCAAGCTGCGGGCTTCTCAGTTGAACGGATGCGCATACTGCACCCAGCTGCATCTGAACGAGTCGCGGCACATGGAGATTCCGGCGCCCAAGGTTGATCTGCTCGTAGTATGGCGCGAAGCGGGGATTTTCTCCGAGCGCGAGAAAGCTGCGCTGGCCTGGACGGAACTTCTGACCAAGCTGGCGGCCAGCCACGTGACGGACGAAGATTACGCGGCGGTAGCTTCGCAGTTCGCTCCACAAGAATTAGCCTGGCTCAGCACTTCGATAGCGCTGATTAACGCATGGAACCGCCTGGCTGCGCCATTTCAGTACGCCCCTCCGATTTTGCATCACGAGATTCAAGCTGCGCAGACGGCACCACAGGCAACGGCACCGGAACCGGTACACGCATAGGAAAGGATTCACCCGATCATGGCAGCACCAAAGATTATCGTGGTTGGCGGAGGGCTGGCTGGTCTGGCATCTGTCATCAAGATCGCCGAAGCCGGCGGCAATGTGGACCTGTTTTCGATCGTCCCGGTAAAGCGTTCGCACTCAGTCTGCGCGCAGGGCGGTATCAACGCGGCGAAGAATTTGAAGGGCGAAGGCGACACCACCGCGAAGCACTTCGATGACACCATCTATGGCGGCGACTTCCTCGCCAACCAGACTCCCGTGAAGGCCATGTGCGAGGCCGCGCCGGGGATCATCGACCTGCTCGACCGCATGGGTGTGCCGTTCAACCGTACAGCTGAGGGCCTGCTCGACTTCCGGCGCTTTGGCGGAACGCTCTATCACCGCACCGCCTTTGCCGGCGCTACGACCGGGCAGCAGCTTCTCTACGCGCTCGACGAGCAGGTGCGGCGCTATGAATCCGAGGGCAAGGTCACCAAGTATGAAGGCTGGGAGTTTCTTTCAGCGGTTCTCGATTCGAACGGAGTAGCCCGCGGCATCTGTGCGATGGATTTGCGCTCGATGGAAGTAAGGACCTTCGCGGCGGACGCCATCATCATCTGCACCGGCGGCAACGGAGCCATCTTCGGCAAGAGCACGAACTCCGTCGTTTGCACCGGTTCGGCGCAATCCGCGCTCTATCAGCAGGGTGCTTTCTACGCCAACGGCGAGTTCATCCAGGTGCATCCGACTTGCATTCCCGGCGAAGACAAGCTGCGATTGATGTCCGAGTCTGCCCGTGGCGAAGGCGGCCGCGTCTGGGTTCCAAAGACAGCAGGAGACAAGCGCGCCGGTAAGTCGATCCCGGAGAGCGACCGCTGGTACTTCCTGGAGGACTGGTATCCGAAGTACGGCAATCTCGTTCCGCGCGACGTAGCGACGCGCGCAATCCACAAGGTGGTTTACGAACTTGGCCTCGGCATCGACGGCCAACCGATGGTCTATCTTGACCTGACCCACATCGACAAGGCCACGCTGAATCGCAAGCTCGAAGGCATTCTCGAAATCTACGAAAAGTTTGTCGGCGACGATCCACGCGAAGTGCCGATGAAGATCTTCCCCGGCATGCACTACACCATGGGCGGCCTCTGGGTGGACTTCAACCAGATGACCAACATCCCTGGCATCTTTGCGGCGGGCGAGGCCGAGTATCAGTACCACGGCGCGAACCGCCTTGGTGCGAATTCGCTGATGAGCTGCATCTACGGCGGCTTCCAGGCAGGCCCGAACGCTCTGGCCTACGCCAAGAGCCTGACTGCTGCTCCCGGAGACGGCGGCGCGGCTCATGAGCTGGCGCGGCAGACGCAGATCAACAAGCAGTTAATGACTTCGAGCGGCACGGAAAATCCTTTCAAGATCTGGCGCGAGCTGGGCGAGACGATGACGGCCAATGTCACCGTGATCCGCTACAACGACCGCATCAACAAGACCGACGAAAAGATCGTCGACCTGCTCGGTCGTTTCGGCAACATCAACCTGAGCGACAAGAGCCAGTGGGCGAACACCAGCTTTGCGTTCACGCGGCAGCTCTACAACATGCTGCAGATCTCGCGCGTCGTGGCCCAGGGCGCGGCATTGCGCAATGAAAGCCGTGGCGCACACTACAAGCCCGATTACCCCGAGCGCGACGATGTGAACTTCCTCAAGACGACCAAGGCTACCTTCGCCCCGGATGCGGATGAGCCACGGTTTGAATGGGAAGCAGTCGACACGCAGTACATTGCGCCGAGACCGAGGAAGTACTAAGAGAGAAGCAGACATCCTACGGGAATGACCGCAGGAAATTCAGTGCAAGAGCTGCGCAGGCGACCGAATTTTGTTCGTGAAGTAAGCGAGAGAAGACTATGTCAAAGACGATTCAGATCGAAGTTAAGCGCCAGGCCAGCCCGACCGCCGAGGCTTCGTGGGAGAAGTTTGAGCTGCCCTGGAAGCCGGGCATGAATGTCATCTCGGCAATGATGGAAATCGCTGCCAACCCGGTCAATGCCACCGGGCAGGAAACCACGCCGATCGCCTACGACTCGAACTGCCTGGAAGAAATCTGCGGTTCCTGTGCGATGGTGATCAACGGCAAAGCGCGCATGGCCTGCACCGCGCTGATCGACAAGCTCGAGCAGCCGATCAAGATTCAGCCCCTGACCAAGTTCCCCGTTGTGCGCGATCTGGCTGTCGACCGCAGCGTGCTCTTCGAGAATCTCAAGGCCGTCAAGGCCTGGGTTCCGGTCGATGGCACCTACGATCTCGGCGCCGGCCCGCGCATCTTCCCGCAGGAGCAGGAAGCGTCCTATCCGCTGTCGAACTGCATCTCCTGCACCATCTGCATGGAAGTCTGCCCGCAGTTCAACGATGCCACCGGCTTTGTCGGCGCGGCCACCATTGCCCAGGTGAAGCTCTTCAACTCGCATCCCAGCGGCAAGGTGCTCAAGGAAGACCGCCTGCGCGCGCTGGCCGGCGACGGCGGCGTCCAGGAGTGCGGCTTCGCGCAGAACTGCGTGAATGCCTGCCCCAAGCAGCTTCCGCTGACCGAAGCCATCTCCGACGTGACCCGCGACGTAACCCTCCAGGTCGCCAAGGATTTCCTGCGCGGATAGCCAAGAAGAATGCGCTGTCCTGGAAGAGCCGTCCGCTTCTGCGGACGGCTCTTCGCTTTGTGTCCGGGGTTCCGAGGAACCAAGTTGCCGCACCTGCCGTACCTTCTGTGGGAGACCATGCAACACAAGCACGATTGATCCGTTGTGTTGTAGGAGCGTGGATGCCGCTACACTGGTGAGGCGCATGAAGAAGGTCGGCAAGACGAGGGTAAAGGTTGGCTGGCGGCTGATGCTGCTGGGTTTACTGGCGATGGCAGCGTCTGCTATCGCGCTGGCCCAGACCGTTGTCCAAGCGCCATCGCCCAATAGCCCGGCCTCAGCTCAAGCCGCTCCTGCGTCGCGTGACCAGCTGACGGTGGCGGCAACCATCCATGGAACGCTGAAGCTCGACGGCGGATGGCGCTTCCGCGTCGGCGATGATCCGGCGTGGGCTGACCCGGCCTTTGACGACTCGAAGTGGGACAAGGTCAATGTGACCGAGCCGCTGCTGGAGCAGGGTATCGAGAGCTACTCCGGCTACGGCTGGTACCGGTTGCGGCTTCATCCGGTTCCCGCTCCCGAATCGGGGGAGTTGGCTCTCTCTTTGCTGGTGGTGCCGAATTCGGTAGGGCAGGTTCAAGTCTTCGCCAATGGCGTTGAGCTGTCCCGCAGCAAGGGCATGACCGACATCGGGATGAAGCTGCCCACCATGTACCAGTCCACGCCGATGATCATGCCGCTGGGCAAGGTGGCTCCGGACGGGACAGTGGTCATTGCTGTTCGCACCTGGGCAGAAGCATCGATCAATCGCGGACTGGTGGATCATGTTGAGCTCGGCGAGCCGGCCAGCATCGACGAGAAGCAGACGCTGGAGAAGGGAAACCAGTGGGATAAGCACGTCATCGCCGGCCTCGTCGTGAGTTTCCTGTTTCTCTCCGTGGCTGTGCTGGGAGCGACACTCTATTTGGCACAGCGCAACCACTCGGAATATCTGTGGCTTTCGCTGCTATGCGTGTCAGTTTCGTTGACGGGATTGATCGAAGCCGGCTACAGCATGGCCCTGCTTTCGCTCAAGGTGTCGTCATTCCTGGAGTTATGGTCCGGACGCATCTTCATGGCGGTCACGCTGGAGTTTGTGCGGCGCTTCACCGCCAGCCCCAACCGAAAGCTTATTCAGGGCACGCAGATCGCAGTCCTGCTGCTGCCGTTTCTCTCTTTCCTGAAGCCCCAGGTCATTTACTCGTACTGCTCGGTGGCTGCGCAGATCGTGTTCTGCACGCTCGTTGTGGTCATGCTCTTCCGCTCCTGGCGCAAGGGCCGCCTCGAGGCCGGAGTAATGCTGCTGCCATTCTTCCTCGCAGCTACGGCAGATTCGCTGGACACTGTGCTCGACTTTGCAGCAGCGCAGCACTGGCTGTCGGAGAAGTTTGCCTCGCACCGCTATCACATTGGTCCGGTGGAGTTCAGCACCAGTGTCGTGACTTATATGGTCTTCCTGGTCAGCCTGATTGCCGTGATCCTTTATCGCTTTGTCCACGTCAGCCAGGAAGAGCAGCGGTCGGCTGCCGAGATCGACGCGGCACGCGGCGTACAGGCGCTGCTGATCCCCACGCAGTTGCCCTCAAATCGAAACTTCGTGCTCGAGAGCGCATACCTCCCTGCCAAGGGGGTTGGCGGAGACTTCTTCCAGGTCCTTCCGCTCAAAGACGACTCCATGCTGATCGTGGTCGGCGATGTAAGCGGAAAGGGGCTCCAGGCGGCGATGAACGCAAGCACGCTGGTCGGCGCGCTTCGCAATGAACTTTCGCATGATCCGGCAACAGTGCTGGCGCATTTGAATTCAGTCATGTTGGGGACAACCTCAGGAGCTGTCGCCGGCTTCGCCACCTGCCTCTGTGCGCGAATCTATCCCAATGGAGATATGACCATCGCGAACGCCGGGCACCTCAGCCCGTATCGCGATGGCCGCGAGATGGAGCTTGCCGCATGCCTGCCGCTGGGGATCATTCCCGATGTCGAGTATGAACAGACCACGTTCAAGCTGAAGCATGGCGATCGGCTTACGTTTATCTCCGACGGCGTGGTTGAGGCCGCCGATGCAAAAGGCGAGCTGTTCGGCTTTGAGCGTACACAACAGGTAAGTCATGAGCCGGCGCGGTATATTGCGCAGACTGCTCAGCACTTCGGCCAGACAGACGATATCACGGTGGTGAGTCTGTACTTCGTTCCTGCCAAGGCCTAGATAGAACGGTCAGCCGTCGCGACTCGTCCTGCTACAATCCGACCATCGGTTCTGCCGCGTTCAACCCTATGAAAAAAGCCATTCTCTTCGCTTCCGCCGCCGTGCTTTTCCCTATGATGACCTTTGCCCAGACTGCACCCACGCCCGAAAAGAAACCCGCCGCAAGACTGACCCCCGAACAGGTGCACAGCCGCGCACTCGTGATCGATACCCACGAGGACACGCCACAGCGCTTTCTCGACGACCACTTCGATCTGTCTGACCCGCTGAATGGCGGCAACCTGAACCTGGATGCGATCCACAGGGGCAACCTCGGCGCGTCATTCATGTCGATCTGGGTGGAACCGGATCTGTACAAAGGCCACTATGCCCGGCGCACGCTGGAGCTGATTGACGCTTCGCGCATGCAGGCCGCCAAACATCCGGATCAAATTACATTCGCCTTCACGGCTGCGGACATTCAGGCTGCGCATCGCGAACACAAGTACGCCATGCTGATGGGCATCGAAGGCGGCCATTCGATCGAGGATTCGTTGGGACTGTTGCGCAGCTACTACGAGCTGGGCGTGCGCTACATGACGCTTACCTGGTCGAACTCAAACGGTTGGGCCGACTCATCCGGTGACGACAAAGACACGAGCGTGCCCCACACCAAGGATGGCCTGAGCGACTTTGGTAAAGACGTTGTCTACGAGATGAACCGACTGGGGATGATCGTCGACATCTCGCACGTCAGCGACAAGACCTTCTACCGGACGCTCAACATCAGCCGCGCTCCCGTCATCGCCTCGCACTCGGCGGCGCGCGCTCTCTGCGACGCACCCCGCAACATGACCGACGACATGCTCCGGGCCGCGGCAACCTACGGTGGCCCCGGCAGCAAGGGCGGCGTGATCATGGTGAACTTCTACTCGGGATTTATCTCGCAGGCCTACCGCGATGCCCAGATCGCGCAGAAGCCTGAGGTTGACAAGGCCACTGCCGAGTTGAAGGCTAAGTTCAAGTCCCAGGGCAAGGAGATCACGTACTCCGACCTCGAAAAGCTGCAGCGCGAACTGGCCGACCGCATTCCTCGTCCTCCGCTGAGCGCGTTGATCGACCACATCGACCACATCGCCAAAGTGGCCGGAGTGGACCACGTCGGCCTTGGATCGGATTTTGACGGCGTCAGCGGTCAGCTTCCGGAAGGGATCGATTCCGCAGCCGACCTGCCGAAGATCACCGCGGCTCTGATGGCGCGCGGATATTCCGCTGCCGACTGCGACAAGATCCTCGGCGGAAACTTCCTCCGCGTGTTCAAAGAAGTGGAAGCCGTAGCCAAGCAGCTTCAGGCTGAGTCAAGGCCGCGCATCACCGAAAAGCAGCCCTTCGACAAGCCTCAGAAATAGCTTGGCCTCGCGTAATGAACTTTGGCGAACCTAAAACTGCGTCCATCTACCTACGAGACCTGGACGTGGAAATGACTCCAGATCGCATCGGCTGTCTTGCGTGGGACGACTGCCGCAAGCGATTCCGCCGTGGCTTGCTGCACTTCGCGCAGGCTACCAAAATGCGTCAGCAGACGCTGCCGCGTCCCTTGGCCCACGCCCGGAATTTCCAGCAGTTCGGAGTCGCGATCGCGCATCTCGCGGCGCTTGCGATGGTAGCCAATGGCGAAGCGATGGCTCTCGTCACGAATGCGCTGCACCAGGTGTAGCACCGGTGAGCGGCGGTCAAGCACCACCGGCTCATCCTCGTTGCCATAGACGTAAATCACCTCTTCGCGCTTGGCGATGGATGCAAGCGGCTGGCTGGTGAAGCCGAGCTCCTCCAAAGCCTGAAAAGCCGAGTGCAACTGGCCCAGCCCACCGTCAATCAGGATCAGCGAAGGCATCGTTCCGTTCTCATCCCGCACACGCTTGTAACGGCGCTGCACGATCTCCCGCATCGACGCAAAATCGTCTACCCCGGTCACCGTCTTCACCTGGAACTTGCGGTAGGCCGACTTCTTCATCTCACCGTCTTCCCACACGACCATCGAAGCAACGGTCTCGGCACCCTGGATGTGCGAAATATCAAAGCACTCGATGCGCTTTGGTAATTCTGGCAGCATGAGAGCATCGGCCAGAGCCTCCTGCGTCGCCTTGCGCGAAGGCTCAAGCACGCGGAAGCGTTGCGTATAGGATTGCTTCGCATTCTGCCCCGCAAGGTCAATCAGCGAACGCTTGTCACCGCGCTGCGGAGCCGCCAGTTCCACGCGGTGTCCACTGCGTTCCGCCAGCAGGGAAGCAAGCGCTTCGCGGTCCTCAAAGTCCACCGGCACGAGAATCGACCGCGGAACATACTGCTGATCGATGTAGAGCTGCTTCAGCAGCGCCGAGAAAAACTGGCCAGGGCTGAAGGTGGCTGGTTCGGCCGGGGTTTCAGTGGAAGAGGCAGCCACCAGCGCAGCTTCCAGATCCTCTTCCGATTCCGCCTGAGCCTCAAGATTCGGCGTGGCCTCAAGGAAGTCCGGCAGTTCCTCCCAGAAAAATTCCCGCCGGTCAACGATCTTGCCCGACCGGATATGAAAAAGATTCGCGGCAATGCACCCCGCCTCGTAGTGGTATCCAAACACATCGGCATCGTCCGAGTCCGCCGTGGCAATGCGCTGCTTTTCTTCCAGTTGGTGAACGGTGCCGATCAGGTCGCGGTAACGCGCAGCCAGCTCGAACTGCTCATTCTCGGCCGCCGCCATCATGCGCGCTTCGAGAGAACGCTCCAGCTCAGCATGGCGCCCTTCCAGAAAAAGCTGAGTATCCTTGACGGCCCCGGCATAGAGTTCCGGCGTGGTCAGCTCCTTCACGCACGGCCCAAGACAGCGATGAATGTAGTACTGCAGGCACGCCCGGGGATGGTACTTCGACAGATCCACTTTGCAGCTCGGGATAAGAAAACTGCGGTGAATCAACTCGACGACTCGATACGCAAGATTGCCGGGAAAGTACGGGCCGTAATAGGCCGACCCATCCTTGCGCAAACGGCGTGTCACGAAGACCTTGGGAAAGCGGTCGCCCAGCGTCAGCTTCACATACGGATAGGTCTTGTCGTCCCGCAGCAGGATGTTGAATCGCGGCTTGCGCTGCTTGATCAGATTGTTCTCAAGCGCCAGCGCCTCCATCTCGTTCGCTACCAGAATGTAGTCGAGATCGACAGCCTCGCGCATGAGCGTGCCCGTCTTGGCATTGGCCTGACTGGCGGCAAGCAGGTAGCTGCGTACGCGAGAGCGCAGGTTGCGCGCCTTGCCCACGTAGATGACCTGCCCCTCAGCATTCTTGTAGAGGTACACGCCGGGTTGGGTCGGCAGCGTCCGGATTTTCTCGTAAAAGTCCATCAAGTATTGGTTGAAGCACGGCCATGCCGCAGATGAGTCTCTAGGATAGATGCTCTGGCGCAGTGTTTGTTGCGTACTCCTGAGACCAGCCTTGATGAAACAGTTTTGCGCGTAAGGCTTACTCAGTTCTGTAAAAATTACATAGCTACCAGCCTTCTCGGCTTGACATGCCTCACGTTAAGTCTTTTGATATCAACAGAAAATTCCAGTTACCGTTTTGGCCCCACACTTGCCATAGTCAAGACGAAACTGATTCCACGACTCTGCCGGAATCCATTATGCAGAGCCCCCACCGGGGATAAGGAAGGTCCAATGACTTTGCAACGCATGAATATTCTGAATGCTTCCGTTCTGGCGATCGCTATCGCCGGGCTCTCGGGCTGCGCCACCAAGAACTATGTCAGCAAGCAGACCGCTCCCCTGATAGACCAGACCAACGAACTGAACGACAAAACGGCAGCCAACAATCGCGCCATTAAGGACACCGATGATCGCGCCCAGGCCGGCATCACCAAGGCGCAGGGTGCAGCCGACGCCGCCACGCAATCCGCCATGACTGCACAGAAATCTGCCGGCGACGCGACCACCGCGGCCAACGATGCCGTACATCGCGCCGACTCGCTCGCCAGCGTAGTTGCCGGACTGGACAACTATCAGCCCATCGGCAATGCCTCCGTGACCTTCGGCTTCGACAAATCGAACCTGACCAAGGAAGACAAGGAACAGCTCGATGCCTTCGCTGCAACTCTGGCAAACGCGAAAAGCTTCATCGTAGAGGTGACTGGCGGAACCGATTCGACCGGCAACGCAGACTACAACTACGCCCTTAGCCAGCGTCGCGCCGATGCGGTGGTTCAGTACCTCGCCTCGAAGTACTCGATCCCTGCGCACCGTTTTTACCTGATTGGTATTGGCAAGGACAAGGAAGTGGCTGACAACAAGACCCGCGAAGGCCGTGCCAAGAATCGCCGCGTAGATATCCGCCTCCTGTCGAACATCGGTAAGACCGACGGCGCTCCCGTACCCACCTCAGGCGGTCGCTAGCTTGAGCAGTCAAAGCACGGCAACACGGCAACACTGGGTACTTTCAGAGAATGGGCCGGTTGGAAAGCCGGCCTTCTCTTTCTCCTGCCGCTACTTTTTACACGCGGCAATGCCGAGTCGCTATGGCTGACCAGTTCAGCCATGATCAAGAGCTCCGGTACGAATTCCGGTTATACGGGACCTATGGGACGGCTCTGAAAAGTAAGGAGTCGCGTCGAGACAAGCTCCACATCAACTGAATCCGGTAACAATTCGCAGATTTTCTGCTTCAGGCCAATCCCCCGGTTGGCCTTTCTTATCGCTACGACTTGGTATGTTCAGCGCGAACGTCATTCGCCGTGAACAGCGCCAGGAACGGTGCACCATTGGCCGCGGCTTCGACTGCTGGCCGCCCTCCGGCCTCCTGCCGTTCCACCAGGCAGACCACGGCAGCAATCACCATTCCCGCCTCGCGAGCCGCCTGCAGCGCGTTGATCGTCGAAGCGCCGGTCGTGCAGACATCATCCACAATCACCACGCGCGCGCGCTCCTTGCAGAAGCCTTCTATACGGCGCCCGGTGCCGTGCGCCTTCTCTGCCTTGCGCACCAGAAAGCCATGCAACAGCGGATATTCAGGATCGAGCTGCGCATTCCAGGCGCTCGCCGTCGCCACATTCGAAACGATCGGATCGGCGCCCATCGTGAGCCCTCCGACGGCGTCCGCCTCAATGCCATGTTCATCGAGCAGCTCCAGGACGGCATGGCCGGTCAGGCGTCCGCCCTCGGCATGCAGTGTCGTGGTGCGGCAGTCAATGTAATAGTCGCTGGTGCCACCTGAAGACAGAGTGAAGTGGCCAAGGCGGAAGCTGATTTTCGAGAGAAGTGAGAGCAATTGTTGCTTGTAGGTAGGCGTGTTGGCTGCGGTAGTCATCGGCTCAAGTTTACAAGAAGGGGCGAACCGGATGCCGCAGCGACAAAAAGGGCCGGTGCAGATCGCTCTCCGCCGGCCCGATTCTATGTATGTTCTGCGTTTGTACCTAGTTGGTGGCAGGCGTCAAATTCATCGGTTCCGTGAGGGAGAACAGCAGGATCGACCCGGGCTCAAGCGTAGCCTGAGGATGATTGACCAGCACGTGGGTCGTCACGATGCCAGCTCCGACCAGACTGCCCGTGAGAGCGCCAACCGGACCGCCAAGGACAGCACCCGTGACAGCGCCGGTCCCAACGACCGCTCCGTATTCAATGCCGACTTTCTTGGCCCGCGATCCGGGATTGATGCTCCCTTCCGCACCAACACGCGCCTTAGTGCCTGTCGCACCGGTCGTTTCCGCATGGAGCTGATAGCGCGATCCGTCAGGCAGGACCACCACATCCGGCCGCAAGTGCATGCTGCCGTGGCCTCCGAAGTGGCCGGCCGAAACCGCAGTGACGCGGCCCTCAATACTCGATCCGCGGGGAATCAGCACGCGGCCATCCTGCAGCACGTCATAGGCAACTTCGCCGCGGAACGGCTCACCTTTTTCGCTGTCGGTCGAAGAGAGACGGTCCAGCAGCTTAACCCGAATCGTCGCGCCTTCCAGCAACTCGCCTGGCCGCGCCGGCCGCACATGCACAATATCTCCATCCGGATCGTCGACAGGTGCACGTTTCGTGAGAGCGACACTGTTGTCGCGAGGCGGTGCAATATTCGCGATGATGGTGTCGTCGGATCCCGTGGGTGCGGATACCGGGCCATACGAAGTAGGCTGCGGAGCCACGACAACCTGTACCGGCGCTACCACTGCGGCCGAAGGCTTGGGAATTGGCGGCGGCGGCGGAGCATCCGGCGAAGCTTCAATGATGTCAGCGGGAGGCTTTGATGTACCTTCGTACTGGCTGGCCTGCTGCGCCCTCGCTGCAGTTGCCAGGCTAAGCGAGGCAGACGCCGCGATGAGGATTGCAAGAGTCTTGGAATTCATAAGAGTTTCTCCTTCATGCCACTGGGCCGGCGAACATCGTTCCCGCACTGGCTGCTCGTTTAAGTCGTTCAAAACAGGCGCGAAAATGGCGCAAAATCACTTTGCAGGGCTCTGACCACTTCTTTAGACCCCTGAAGTACTGCAATGTTGCGTAAAGAAGCTCTGATCCAAGGGGTTGAGCGGAATCTCTACTACTCTCACATTAGCGTTTTTGGACGTTAGATCTGCTCAATTGATAGGGCTTAAGTGCTGCCTGGGTATCGCGCCCGGCACGAATCAGACTCGTTACTCCAGCATCGAAAAACCGCGCGTCAATCTTCGCGGGCAGCCGGTTTGTTAGACTACCCAAGGTATTTCTATTCAACTTTTGCAAGGGGGAGCGCGCTCGATGGCCGAAATGCTGACCAGCATCCTGAGCACCGGCGGCAAAGCTGTCGCGGTAGATCGCCGCCCCAAACTGAACGATCGGCTGCAACACAGAATTATGAGGACAAAGATGAGTGAAATTGTATCGATTCGCGCACGCGAAATTCTTGATTCCCGCGGCAACCCCACTGTAGAAGCAGACGTGATCCTCGAAAGCGGCGCCATGGGCCGCGCTGCGGTGCCTTCAGGCGCCTCCACCGGCGAACATGAGGCCGTGGAACTTCGCGATGGCGACAAGAGCCACTACATGGGCAAGGGCGTGCTGCAGGCCGTTGAAAACATCGAGTCCGTCATCGCTCCCGAACTTGAGGGCTTCGACTCCATCAACCAGCGCCTCATCGACATGACGATGATTCAGCTGGACGGCACCGAGAACAAGTCCAAGCTGGGAGCCAACGCGATTCTGGCGGTTTCCATGGCTGTGGCCCGCGCCGCTGCAACGACCCTCGAAATTCCGCTCTACCGCTACCTCGGCGGAGCCAACGCGTCCATCCTGCCGACCCCGATGATGAACATCCTCAACGGCGGCGCGCACGCCGATAGCAACGTGGACTTCCAGGAGTTCATGGTTATGCCGGTCGGCGCCGAGCGCTTCTCGGACGCGCTGCGCTGGGGCACCGAAGTCTTTCACACCCTGAAGGGCGTGCTGAAGAAGAAGGGCTACAACACCGCCGTTGGCGACGAAGGTGGCTTTGCTCCTTCGCTCAGCTCGAACTCGGAAGCTATCGACCTCATTCTCGAAGCGATCCAGCTCGCAGGCTACAAGCCGGGCGAAGATATCTGTATTGCGCTCGACCCTGCGGCCAGCGAGTTCTACGACAAGGAAAAGCAGAAGTACGTCTTCAAGAAGAGCGACAAGCGCGAGCTGTCCAGCGAAGAGATGGCCAGCTTCTGGGATGACTGGTCGCGGCAGTATCCGATCATCTCCATCGAAGACGGTCTTGCCGAAGACGATTGGGAAGGCTGGCGCATCCTTACCGAGAAGGCAGGCAGCCGCATTCAACTCGTCGGTGACGATCTTTTCGTCACCAACGTGAAGCGCATTCAGCAGGGCATCGAAGAGGGAATTGCCAATTCGATTCTGATCAAGGTCAACCAGATTGGTACCGTCACCGAGACCTTCGAAGCGATTGAACTGGGCCGCCGTTACGGCTACACCAGCATCATTTCGCATCGCTCGGGCGAGACCGAAGATACCTTCATCGCCGACCTCGCAGTAGCGACAGGTGCAGGCCAGATCAAGACCGGTTCCGCTTCGCGCACCGACCGTATCGCCAAGTACAACCAGTTGCTGCGCATCGAAGAAGAACTCGGCCAGGGCGCCAACTTCCTCGGCATCGAAAGCATCAACTACAACGAATAGCATTGCATGCAGCAGCCGCGGCCTTTGGCCGCCCACGGTCTTCTGTGGCGCCCCCGTTGGTCGCGGCTGGCATTGCTTCTATTCGACACGGCTATCGATCCTGGTAAGTCCGCCAGTGAACATAGTTTAAGTTTTGTCATCCTGAGCTTGGCGAAGGATCTGCTGTTACCGACGCAAACTTCGCCATCGGCTCCAAACTAAGTCGAGGTTATTTGTGTCTATCTGCAGACGCCCATTAGTTCTGACCATCCTGGATGGATGGGGTTACTCTCCTCAGGTTGCGAACAACGCTATCGCACTGGCCCGCAAGCCCACCTACGACAAGCTGCTCGCCGAGTATCCAAACACGCTGATTCGCGCGTCGGAGCATTTCGTCGGATTACCCGATGGGCAGATGGGCAACAGCGAGGTAGGCCACCTGAATATCGGTGCGGGCCGCATCGTGCAGATGGACATCACGCGCATCGATGCGCTGATCGCCAAGGATGAGTTCGCTACGTTCCCGGCAATTGCGACAGCCATGCAGCGCGCCCGCGAAGGCGGACGCCAGCTTCACCTGATTGGGCTGCTCTCGGACGGTGGAGTACATGCGCACCAGGAGCACCTGTATGCGCTTCTGCGCGCGGCGAAGCTGCACGGAGTGACCCGCGTCTTCGTCCACGCGTTTCTTGATGGCCGCGACACGTTGCCGACTTCAGGCGCCGGCTATGTGGAGAAGTTACTCGGAAAGATGGCGGAGTATGGCGTGGGTAAGTTGTCCTCAGTAAGTGGCCGCTACTATGCCATGGATCGCGACCGTAAGTGGGACCGTGAGCGCAAGGCTTTCGAAGCCATGGTGATCGGCAAAGCAGAAGGTGGCCAACATAGTGATCCCGTAGCAATCATCAAGGATCGCTACAACAACGGCATCACCGACGAGTTCACCATTCCCTTCGTAGTCACGGACGCAGCGGGTAAGCCGAACGGGGTCATTCGCGACGAAGATGTAGTCATCAACTTCAACTATCGCGCCGACCGCGCACGTCAAATCACCCGCGTCCTCACACGCGAAAGCGGCCTCAATCAATCCGGTGGCCGCAACCTCGACGCATGGGAATCGCTCGACGAAATCATCCCCCGCAGCGAGTTACCGAAGAAGCTCTACTACCTCTGCATGACCCAGTACGACAAGAACTACAGCCTGCCGCTGGTCATCCTGCCCGAGTCAATGGACAACCTGCTGGCCAACGTTCTAGGCAATGCGCAACTGAGAAATCTGCGCGTGGCCGAAACAGAAAAGTATGCGCATGTAACTTACTTCTTCAACGGCGGCATTGAAACTCCATTCCCCGGCGAAGATAGAACACTGATCCAGTCGAAGAAAGTCGCCACTTACGACCTAGCTCCGGAGATGTCCGCGGAAGGTATCGGTGACACCATCGTCAGCGCCATCCACGACACAGCCTTTGACCTCATCATCGCCAACTTCGCCAACGCCGACATGGTCGGTCACTCCGGTCAGCTGGAACCGACGATCAAAGCCGTTGAGACTGTCGATGCGCAACTCACCCGTATTTATAAAGCTTTGCGCGAGAAGAACGGAAGCTGGCTCATCACCGCCGACCACGGCAACGCCGAGCAGATGGTCGACCCCCTTACAGGTGGCCCGCACACGGCGCACACCACCAACCCCGTGCCGATGATCTATGTCGGCGAGAATGCGAACCGGTATACGCTGCGCGCTGACGGCAGCCTGCGAGACATCAGCCCGACCCTGATCAATCTGCTGAGCCTGCATCTGCCCCACGAGATGACCGGCGGCGACCTGCGGGTTCTGAAGCCGGAATAGACAGGTTGCCGGCACTCATTCGAGAACAAGAAAAAGGCCTCCGCGGCGATCAACCGCGGAGGCCTTCGTCTTGCTCTGAAGTTCTACTGAACAGTCAAGGTAAAGGTGGTTGAAGAGGTGAGGCTGGAGCTGGTTGAGTCCGTGCCGGTGACCGTAACAGTGTAGGTGCCCGCCGTCGTTCCCGGATCGACGGGAGTGACCGTCCCACCACCGCCGCCACAACCCGCCAGAACGGTCAGGCCGGCAACCAGCACCAGCAAGCTCAGGAACGACTTCCAAACGCGCCGCTTGGCAGGTACGCCAAAGAAGACGACGCAGGCCAGAGCCAGTGTGCCGCCGAGGATCCCGCCGGTGTGGTTCTCCGCCTTGGCCTTCAGCGCCTTCTGCGCACTGCTGCTTGGTGCCGTGGTTGAGACGGTGATCGTGCCGGTCGCTGCTGCTGCGCCGGTGATTGGCACCGTCGAACCGGAGCAGGTTGGAGTATGGGTGCCGCCGGTGATCGGCGCCACGGAGCAGGTGAGCAATACGCTGCCCGTGTAACCGCCCGCCGGTGTGACGGTGACCGTAGAGGTGCCGCTGGAACCCTTGGTTACAGTCACTGCAGTCGCCGCCAGCGAGAAGCTTCCCGAAACCACTTTGACCCCAGTTCCGGTGAGGCTGACGGTTTGTGGCGCCCCGGCTGCGTTGTCGGCGATGGAGATCGTCGCCGTCAATGTTCCCGAAGCAGTTGGTATGAAGGTGACCGTAATCGCGCAGGTTACGCCAGCGGCTACAGAGGCCCCGCATGTATTCGTCTGCGTGAAAGAAGAGGCATTGGTGCCACCCACAGTCACACCGGAGATAGAGAGCGTGGCGTTCCCTGTGTTCTTCAGTGTGACGGTCTGAATCGGCGCACTCGATCCGACATTCGTCGAACTGAAGGTGAGGCTGGTCGGTGAGAGCGTTACGGCCGGCGCAGGCGGCGGAGTTACGGTCACACTGGTCGTTCCAGTGGCGGAGCCATAAGTCGGGTTGCCACCGTAAGTCACCGTGAGCGTATCGGTTCCTGTCGAAAGCGAACCGGCGGGTATGGCGAAAGTATAAGCGCCGGAAGTCAGAGTGCCGGTCGCCGTATAGCCGCCGCCGGTGAGAGCTACCGTCCCTGTCGGAGTGCCGCTGCCACCGGTCACCGCGACAGCGATGTTCACGCTCTGTGTGTTGGTAATGGAGGTTGCTGACGGAGTCAGGGTGACCTTGGCTGCCGTAACGCCAACGGCTGTCTTCCAGTAGGTGATCAGGTTGGTTGCGTCGACGCTGCCGATGCCGGTTGCGAGGTCATACCCCGTGGTCGTGTCGTACCCTGACTCGTAGTAGTAGCCGCTGCTGTTCTGCGTGCAATTCGGGGAACCCGGCACGCAGGATACGGAATTGTTTCCAACGGTTACATCGTGGAAAACCGCAGAGCTATGACTGCCGTTGTAGAGGTCATAGAGATTCAGCGCCGCCTGTCCGAGCCGTCCGTTGCTCTGAGCCACGAGCGCTAGAATGCCCGCGAATGCGGGAGAAGCGGTCGATGTACCGCCAAAGCCGGTGAAGGCAAATCCAGTTCCAGTGTTGGAGCAGTTGGCTGTGTACGTCGTTCCGTTCTGATTAAACGTGTCATCCGTGCAGATCAGCCATGTTGCATTGTCGTATCCATTTCCGGCCATCAGAGAAACATCCGGAAGGTCGCGAACGCCATCGGCTGGTACGCCGACCCCGCGCTGCCAGCTGGGTTTGGCATAGCCCTTGGTGCAGACGCCAAGCGTGTTTGTCGTTGTGTTCGTTGAGCAGCTGCTCTTGCCGCCGCTGCCACCGACAATGTTGGCATTGGAACCGGTATAAGGAGAATTCAGACTGATCGTCGTATCGCTCTGCGTGGAATTGTTCCAGGTCGATTCCGGGATATAGTTCTTGGCTGTCCGGTAGAAGGTGCCAGAAGACCCCTTCGAGGTATTGACGTACGTGGAGAATCCGTTCAGGAGTCCATCGGTGTCGGTTCCACCCACGGCGATGTTGTAAGGCGTGGACGCCAGACCGTTCACAGCCAGGCCTTCGCTAGCCGTCGGAATATTGTTGCCATTGCTGTCCGAGGTGACGTCACATCCCGCCGAGCCGCTATCCCCAGTCGATACGGTAATGGTCTGCATCTGACCGGCCGCTTCGCTCCACCAACCGTTGATCAAACTATTGTCGGAAGTAGTGAAGTCCAGTTCGCATGCGCCAAAGCTGAGACTGAAGATATCGACAATGTTGTCCTGGACGGCCTTGTCGACTGCCGTGAACAGGTCAGTGGACGCGTAGAAGTAGATCAAGGCAGCCGGCGCCAGGCCAGCCGTGAGTTCTGTATCGATATAGGCCTCGTCGCTGTCGCCATTGGCGACGACTCCGTCCACGTTGATGATGGTGACGGAAGCGGTCGAGCCGGTGAAGGTGCTCCGGTAGTTGGCAACGGTGCTGGCCTGGATCAGTCCGTCGCCGCCGACGCCAATCTTAATATTGGTACCGTTGGCGCTAGTACCGGAAGTGAAGTTGGCATTGAAGGAGTTGGGCGTGTCGTAGATAGTGGCTGCGTCGCCTGGCGTGATGTACAGAAAGTTTCCGCCAGCGGTGTACTCAGGGCTGACGTGGCTTTTCTCCGGCTGGAGGGAACGTCCCGCCGGGACCAAGCGGTTTGTCGAGGCATCGAGAATTCCCGGTCTGGCGGTTGAGTGGTGTGCCCGGGGATGCAGAGTACTCAGGTGAGCCACGCCGCTTACCACCGAAGTCAGGGCTGTCGGAATGCTGGGATCCACTGTGTTTGAGGTGAACTCTTCGCCGTTGGCATTGAAGGTATGAATGGTGGTGTGGAAGGCCTCTTCCACTTGCCCCACCGTGCCGGAGAATGCGATGTTGGTGCGGCCCGGTGGAACAGTCTCAATCTGGAAGCCATGCGACTCAAGCCACGCAACCAGGGCGGAAATATCTGAGTCAGCAGGTCCGTAAAGCTTGCCGAATTGCTCTGGCGTCAATCCCCGGTGGTAGTTTGGAGAGGCCGGATTCTGAAGCTCTCCGAGAAACGTCTCCAGCGCCGCTTCCTGCTCCGGCGTACGCGACAGCACCAGCCGCATGTGGGTCAGCTGTGTAGATGAGGCTGCCTCGCCTGTATCGAATTTTGCCTGCGCGCGGTGCGGCACGTTCCCAGTCAGCCGAGTGAGCCGGGACTCGTTAATTTCGCCGCGGATCCGGGGAGCTTGTGGCGAACCGGCCAGCACGGAGGAGGCACTCTGAGCAGCGGATGTGCTGGGCATATAGAGCGCGAGGGCAGAGAGGAGGGCGACGAGGGAGAAGACAAGGCGTCGAGACATTGGACTCCGGGGAAGCAATTGAATGGTCGGTACTACGTGGAGCGAAGATGTGGGTTGTGACTTTTTTGAGGCTTGCGGCTTAGACGGGATAATTCCACAAACGCTTGCCTCAGGCAAGGTAATTTTCCCGATATGGGCCACGGGTCCGCAAATTTCAGATGATTTTTGATCCCGTAACAGTGCTGTCGTCAACCGGAACTTCTCAGGAGTGCCTGTGATTCAGTCTTAGATCGATATAAATCTATAAAGATGAGATCGTTACGAGAGACGGACAGGCCTCCCGTAACGACCTCCATGGTTCCTTAATTGAGCGTAATAGTCTGAGTCAATGGCAGCTCCTGCGAGGAGCCACCGACCAGGAAGCTATAGCTCCCGGGAAGCAGCTTCCACTTATCCGCCGCCACATCAAAGATGGACAGATATTTTGGATCGACCGCGACCGATACGGTCTTGGTTTCTCCGGCAGCCAGCGTGACACGGGTGAAGCCAACCAGGCGCTTCGGGGGCTCCTGTGCGCTGGCGGGCAGAGCGGCGTAGACTTCCGCGATCTCCGTACCGGGCCGGGTGCCGATGTTGGTGATCTTGAACGTGACGGTTGGCGTTGCGCCGGGCGCAACCTGCAAAGCGGTGTAGCTGTATGTGGTGTAGCCGAGACCGAAGCCGAAGGGGAAAAGGACCGGCTTCTTTTCCGCGTCATACCACTTGTAGCCGACCTTCAAGCCTTCGTCGTACGTGGTGCTGAACTTGGCCTTGGCGTCGCCGTCCTTCATGACCGGCGAAGCTCCCTGCGAGCCCCGCGGCGGCTGCTTCACGGTCAGGTGGGGCAGGTCGGCTTCAGACTTAGGGAAGGTCATGGGCAGCTTGCCGCTGGGGTTCACGTCGCCGAAGAGAACGTTGGCAACAGCTTCAGCACCGCGGCTGCCGGAGTACCAGGCCTCGGCCACCGCGCCAACCTGGTCGATCCAGGGCATAGTGACGGCGGTGCCGGTTTCGAGGATAACGATAGTCTTCGGGTTGGCCTTGGCCACGGCGGCGATGAGCGCATCCTGATTATCGGGGAGCGAAAGGTTGGGCAGGTCCATGCCTTCGCTTGTCCACTGCTGCACGTAGACGATGGCCACGTCGGATTTCGCTGCGAGATCCGCGGCAGCCGCGATGTCTGCATTCGACGCAAAAAGTACTTTGGCCGTAGGTGCCTTGGCGATAACAGTCTTGAGCGGCGAGGTGGGAAACCAGACGTGCGCGAGCCAGGGCGGAGCGGTAGCGCCCGGAGGATCGACCTGCGCCGAACCACCGCCGGAGATCATGCCCATGTCGGCGTGGTCGCCGATGATGGCAATGCTCTTCAGGCTGGACTTGTCGAGCGGGAGCAGGTGGTTGGTGTTCTTGAGCAGGACGATCGAAGACTCTTCGATGCGCTGCGCGGTCTCAAGGCCGCCGATGACGTCGACAACGCTCTTCTTGATCGGGTCGTCCACGAGGCCGGCCGCGAACTCCGAGCGCAGGATGCGGTGGACGTGTTCGTCGAGTTCAGCCTTTGAGATCTTGCCATCTTCGACGGCCTTCTTATAGGAGTCGCCGAAGAAGTTTTCGCCGGGCTCTTCGTTGTCGAGGCCTGCGGCAGACGCTTTCATGGTCGAGTGCGTGCCGCCCCAGTCAGAGAGGACGAAACCTTTGAAGTGCCAGTCGTTGCGGAGCACATCGGTGAGCGTGTACTTGTTTTCGCAGGCGTAGTCGCCATTAATGGCGTTGTAGCTGCACATGACGGCCGCCGGGTCGCCGACTGCAATGCCGATCTCGAAGGCCAGCAGGTCGGTCTCGCGCAGGGACCGCTTGTCGATGATGGAGTCGACCTCATTGCGGCCGCTCTCCTGGTCGTTGACGGCGTAGTGCTTGATGTCGCCGAGAACGTGCTGCGCCTGTTCGCACTTGATGCGGTTGCCGACCAGGGTGCCGGCCAGGATTGGGTCTTCGCCCTGGTACTCGAAGGTACGTCCGTTGCGCGGTTCGCGGGTAATATTCACGCCGCCACCGAGCGTCATGTTATAGCCCTGGGCGCGGAGTTCGCGACCGATGAGCGCGCCATAATCGCATGCCGATTGCGTATCCCAGCTTGCCGCTGCGCCGACGTTCGAGGGCAGGGCAGTGGAGTACTTGCCGTTCATCGCGCTGGATCGGACACCGTAGGCCGCGTCGCTCATCTGGATGAAGGGAATACCGAGGCGGGGAACGCCAAGGACGAAGCCGGCGCCGCCGTTGCCGAGATAGTAGTTGGCCTTGGGTGGTCCCCAGCCCGGCATGCCCTGGCCGTGGAGGAAGTCGATTTTCTCGTCCAGTGTCAGTTCCTTTATGACCAGATCGGCGCGCTCATCGGGAGAGAGACTCTTATTCATCCAGGCGGCATGCGCCCATTCCGGCTCGGGCGGCTTCCTGCGCGGAGATTGAGCGACGGAAGTGACTGCGAAGGATGCGAGTAGAGTGGTCGTGGCGAGAGCTTTGACGGATCGGAGCCGAGGCACTGCTGAGAACATGAGAACCATCCCGGGAGATTTGTTTTTTGAGGCGAAGTCTACCGCGCAAGTGTACAGCTAAAACGTGTAAGCCGACACTCCCCCTGGAAATTCATGTCTCGTACGGCCGCGCCCGCGCGAGAGAATACTGAGTAAGGATGCGGCACATGGTGCGATCGTCGATGCGGGGCCAATGGAGAGCGGGATGAGGAATCTGTTGAAGAGGGACCAGCCGTGGGCTGCAATCGGCTGGGGCGGGCTGATCGCTGGAACCCTGGATATTCTTGTCGCATTTGTGCTTGCCGGGATGAGGCAAGTCGGGCCGGACCGGGTGCTGCATTACATCGCCAGCGGGCTGCTGGGAACGCGGGCGTATCTTGGCGGGTGGACGACCGGCACGCTGGGCTTGCTGCTACATTTTCTAATCGCTTTTGGTGCGGCTGCCGTTTATTGGTTGTTGAGCAGAAGGGTACGGGTCATGGTCACGCAGCCTGTGCTTTGCGGACTGTTGTATGGCATCCCGGTATATCTCTTCATGAACTTTGTGATCCTGCCGCTTTCGAAGATTGCGGCACGGCCCATCGGACCTTCGTCTGGGATCGTCGCGGGGGTTGTGGTCGTCATGATCTTTGTCGGTCTGCCCATTGCCGTGATGGCGCGCCGCTTTTCGCGCTGACCCGGTAATGGGCAGCGCAAACGCAACAACGGCCTGAGCATTTGCATGCGCAGGCTGCTGTCGGGTGAACTGTTGGGATTGGCGGTCTTGACTAAGGCACTCGCGCTGTTGGCAAAGGCCAGTGGCCAGACGGGGTGTTCTCCGCCGGGTCTTACAACTGGGGCTTGGGCGCGATGCCCTAGGCCTCAGTCACCTCACGTTGATCGGTACTGTAGTACGAACAACTGTCAGAACTCATAGGCTGGATCATCCTCCTTTCCCGTGTTAGCTACAAATTAATCCTGAAGCAGCGTCTGCGTCAAGAGCGCGCTATGCGGCATGCGCTAGCCGCTGATGGAGCAGGCGGAGCAGGGCCCGCTCCTCGGCACGCAGACCGTGGCGCTGATGCTCCACCTCTTCCTCGACCTTGTGCTCCAGCGCCTTCATCATCTCGCCGCCGAGATAGCTCTCGACGACCACTGGATGCACGTAGCACTTACGGCATACAGTCGGCGTGTTGCCGAGCTCTTTGGAAACGGATTCGATAGCACGCACGACATTCTTCTTGGCTTCGCTCTCTGTCGCAAATGGCTCGAACTGTTGCAGCATCGCGCAGGCTAGGACTGATCCTGCCCAGGTGCGGAAGTCTTTCGCTGTGAAGTTGCCTGGCGTCTCTTCAGGAGTGATGGAGCGCAGGTAATCGTTGACGTCTGTGGAGTCGATGCGGTGCTGCTTGCCTTCACTGTCGAGGTAGGTGAAGAGCTCGTAGCCGGGCAGGTCGCGGCTGCGCTTGACTATTCTCGCGAGGCGGCGGTCGGTGAGTTTAATGGCGTGCTGCACGCCGCTCTTGCCGGTGAAGTTGAATCTCAGCGTTGAGCCGGTGACGGAGACGTGTTTGTTGCGCATCGTTGTCAGGCCGTAGGAGTGGTTGGTCTGCGCGTATTCTTCGTTGCCGATCCGGATGAAGGTGGTTTCCATGAGGCGGACGATGGTGGCGAGGATTTTTTCACGGGGCAGGTTGGGGAGGGTGAGATCGTGGTCGACCTGGCTGCGGATGGCGGGCAGGGCTGCTCCGAAGTCCAGCATGTGTTCGAATTTGGATTCGTCGCGGGTTTTGCGCCAGTGGGGGTGGTAGCGGCTCTGCTTGCGGCCTTTGGCGTCCCGGCCGGTGGCTTGCAGGTGGCCGTTGGGGGTGGGGCAGATCCAGACTTCGTTCCAGGCGGGTGGGATGACGAGGGACTTGATGCGGGCAAGTGTTTCGGCGTCGTGGAGGGGCTTGCCTTCGGGGGTGAGGTAGCGGAAGGATTTGCCTTTGCGCAGGCGGCGGATGCCGGGTTTGGCGTCGGTGATGTAGCGGAGGCCGGCGGCTTTGGCGGCTTCGGCTGGGTCGTGGGTGGTGGCTGGCTCGGGGGCTCGCTCAGTAGTGGTTTGGCGGCGGCTGATGCGCTTCGTCGGGCACATGCTGCTGTTGGATGCTGGCGGCGCGCTTGACAGCTTTGGGCGGTGTCTATGACATCAACAGGTTTGCGCTTCGCTCTCCGGAGGCGATTCGGTGGTGCGTTTCTGACTTCAGGGGGTGGGGGTGGGTGCTTTTGTGGTTAATCCTCTGAAAGGAAATGGTTTAGTGCGTGTTTTTGGTGCGCTTAAGGGTGGTTAAGGCGCGCTTTTGGGCGCGTCTTGATGCGTGCGTCCTGAGTTCGAAAGCAGGTGAGAATGCGTTGCAAATTGAGATTGATTTCATTGTAGGCTTTTGGGTATTCAATCTACGCAACCTGGACTGGCCATTCGTAAATTTACCTTTCTTGGGAATTTGAGGGCGGTTGATTCCTGAAACAGAACGCAGGCTTCCGGTACGGGCTCGATTTCGTTGCGGTGGAGATTGAACGGGGGTACGATTGGGTTATGGAGATGTGCGCTACAGCTGATGGTGAGGTAGTGGTTCCGGCGAGGCTTCGGGATCAGCTTGGGATTCGTCCTGGCGACGCTCTTGTGGCCACAATCGAGGGTGGGCGCATTGTGATTGCGCAGCCAGTTAAGCGCAGCTATGGGGCCAGGATCATCACTGATCCGCGGACTGGACTGCCGACGGCGACGCTGGGCGAAGGCGCTCCTGAGGTCACAAGTGAGATGGTTGCGGAGATACTGGCGGACTTTCCGTGAAGTACCTGCTGGACGTAAATGTTCTGGTCGCTCTCGGTTTGACTCAGCATTCATTCAACGCCCGAGTCGTCGGGTGGGTGCAGTCAAGCAGTGGACTGAAATTCATGACCTGCTCCATTACGGAGTTGGGATTTGTCCGGGTAATCGCTCAGACCTCTGTTTACGGGATTTCGGTCTCTCAAGCTAAAAACCTTCTCATCGACCTCCAAAAACCGTCTCCTTACATCACCTGGGACTTCATCGCGGACGATCAGGATATCTCGAGTTTGCCTGTGTGGGTGAAGACGGGTGGGCAGACTACGGATGGGCATCTTTTGCAGTTGGCTGCTTCGAGTGGGGCGGTACTGGCTACGCTGGATGGGCGGATTCCTGGGGCTTTTGTGGTTGCTTAGGAGTGGGGCTGAAGCTCCTTTTCTTTTTTATGGCTTATTGGCCCGGCTGAACGGATTGCGATGGAACTCGAAGATCCGGGCGAGATCGATGGAAGGCAAACCGCAGGGGCTGAAGCCCGGTTGATTTTGCTTGCTTTGTGCCGGGGATAAATCCCCGGCCTACCCTAGAGCGCGTCCTCTCTGAACCCCTCAGAAGTTGCGCCCTGTTTCGAAGTACTCCCGGGCAGAGTCTTCCGTCTTGCTCTCGCGCAATGCCGGCTTTCGCCGGGTTGGGTGAAGACGGATGGGCATCTTTTGTAGTTGGCTGCTGCGCCATGGGGCGGAGCTGCCGCGCTGGATGTTTGATTTCTGTGCGTTTGTGATTCCTTAGGATTGGTAGGGGCTGAAGCCCTTTTTCTCCTTTGTGGCTTATTGGCCCGGCTGAAGCCGTGCCCTTATTCCAAAGCTTCGGCGGATGTGAACCCGGCCATGCTGCTTGAGATCTGGGGTCAGGCGGCGGAGGTTTTTTGGTGGTTTGAGTGATCGCTTAGTCCCGCTAGCAGGCCTGCTACGGAGATGTCTTCGTTGAGGGCTTCCCAGTGGAGGCCGCGGGTGCTTAGGCGGAGTTGTTCACGCTGTTGCTGGGAGGCGTTCAGCAGGCGAGGGAACCAGGCGAGCGGGACGCCCAGGACACGGCCATCGCTCAGCTCGACCCAGAAGCTGTCTTCGTCGAAGCGGACTTGAGTTGGGCGGACTTGGGTTGGGCTAGCCGAAGTATTCATTCCAGGCTCTCTCGATTCGTTCTCTGTTGCTCAAGACCATTGTTGCAATGCGCGTACGTGCGTGTGTTGTAGCTGTCACTGTAAGCTTGCTGCGGACAAGATTCTCAGGTGTTACTCTCGCTGTCGGCTGATGTTCCGCCCGCTTGCTCTATAGCTTCTTTGGCTTGCATGTTTTTCTCCCAAGAATCGTTCGGCTCTACGCCCTCGTCAAACCATTCTGATCGACTCTTTCCCTTCCAAGTAACAAATTCCTCTAAACAATGAAATCTAGTTCTTCTATTTATGTCGTTCAGAACTTGACCACTGGCTGCGGTATATTGTCCCTTCATCTGATGATGAGAGATAAACAGAGTGTGCCTTGGGGTCAATGGCAGTGTCACTTCAATCTCACGCATCATTAGACCAGGGCTTCGATAGAAAGGAGGCAGTTTGTACCATTCGGGGTTGAACCATACGCAAGGGGTATCCGAGGTAATGAAACCATAATCGTCATTGGTTGTCAGGATTGTCATCGGCATGGCAAAGAGGATTGGAACCTGAGTCTTGATACCGTTCGTCACCAAATCAGCGATGGCTCGGTCCGCTATTTCTGCTGTTTCGATTGAGGTTACCGGCTCCAATTCATACGCCTTTTCCATTTCAACTACCTGATTATGAAAATTACGCATCTGATCTTGCCAGTGATTGCCCATCGCTTTCGATCTGGTATGCATAGCGGCTGCAAATGAACAGAGATGTGCTCGATCCCTGGGGGTTAAGATATCTCGATTTCTTATTCGATTCAGGACATTTGTAAAATCGTTTTCGATTTGGCCTAGTGAATTTTCTACAGTGAGGTTTCGAGTCCCATCGGAAAGATGAATCGTATATCTGTCGGACTCTCTGAACGATTTTTTCGGAGACTTCTTTCTGATATTTTTGCCGTCTTTAGACATAAGCCAAATGAAAGGCGTTTGCCCTGCTGGAGTGACAGGATCGCACCACGCCTTCAAGTAGCACTTTGGAACGAGATGTTGATCCTTCTTCTCTGCCATATAAAAATTCTACGACCATCGTCAGTGTTTTAGCTCACAAATGTATCTCACTTAACCGAACTGTCTTAAGTCTTTCTAAAAGTGATAGATGAGATCCGACGCTATTGTTAGTTGGTTTTGGTGTTGGCCGTTGTTGTAGGCTTTTCGGTCCCAGGCTCTTTCGAATCTTAGTTCTGGGCGGAGTTGGATGGTGGAGCCGATCCAGTGTCCCCACATGATGGAGTTTTCTGAGTAGCGGGTGGCGTAGCCGGTGCGCTGGCCTTTTTTGTCGTTGAGGAAGTCGGCGCGGAAGGCTACGAAGTTGTGTGGGGAGAGCTCTTTCTGGATGGAGCTCATCGCGGCGTATTCGGCGGCGGTGCAGCGCTGTTCGCCGGGGAGGCACCAGGCTGGGGTGCTGCCGGTTTCTGGTGTGATGGTGCCGAAGAGAGAGGGCACGCCGCGTTCGTACATGTACCAGGTTTCGCTGGAGGCATGGAGCGATTTTGAGAATTTGTGGTACCAGGTGGCGTCGTATTGCTGGAGGTTGTTGAAGGCGTATTTGGCGTCGTTGATGCCGTTGGCGCAGAGGTAGTAGTTGTCGTTCACCGAATGGGTGGTGTAGCTGACGCAGGCGGTGAGGGAGGGCTTGGCGTCGCGGGTCCAGAGGGCTACGTCGTGGCCTCCGGTGAGGCCGAGCTGGACTAGCCAATTGTCGTTCACCTTTGTGGTGGCGAGGATGCCGGTGTCGGTGAAGGGGTCAATGGAGTAGAGCAGGGAGTGGCTGAAGATGTAGTTGCTGGGGGCGAGCTGGGCTTCTACGCCGGGGACGGAGATGAAGCGGCCGATGCGGATGTTGGTGCCCTGGGTTTTCCAGCGGCCGAGGTGGGGCAGGTAGAGGTCGAAGTATTCCATCGCGGGGTCGAAGCCGTATTGGCGATGGAGGACGAGCCATTGGTGGCTGAAGTAGCCTTTGGCGGTGGTGAAGCGGTAGTCGGCGCCATAGAGGGCGGTGAGGTGAAAGCCCCAGTCGGCGTGGTCGGTTAGGACGGAGTTGGGGAGGCGTTCGAGGTAGAGGACGGCCTGGGAGAGCTGGAAGCGGTTGGAGTAGACGTCGTTGGCTTCGGGGGCGTTGGTGGTGCTGGAGGTGCTGAAGTTGAGGGATGGTTCGAGCCAGCCGAAGACTTTGATACGGCTTTTTACTTCGCCTGTTTTGCTTAGGGCGGTCATTAGGGGGTAGGTGGCGGTGTCGGGTTCGCCGATGACTGGTGAGCCGCCATAGGACCAGTCAGAGTTGGGGAAGGGCGGGGAATCGAGCGGGGAGGGTGGGCCGCGCCGGGCTGGTGGTTCGGGGGCTGGGGGTGCGGGGTGCCAGGCGGGATTCCAATCCTGATGGTAGGCGGTGGCTAATCGCTGGAAGAAGTTGGCGGGGGTTTCGGCGGGTTGGGGGGCTTCGGGGGTTGGTGGATTCTGGGGTGGCTGCTGGCTTTGGGCTGCGGTGCAGGTCAGGATCAGAGTGAGGAGGATGGCGATGCATGCGCGCATAAGTTGGCGGCGACTGTACGAGTAGCCTCGCGTGAGTATAGTCGCCGCGGATGAAAGGATGTGTTTGGTTTCGCTCTGTGGCTCTTGAGGGGCGGGGCCACAGAGCGCTACAAGCTGTGTTACCAGCTGTGCAGCCAGCCTTCTTCTTCGCCGATGCGGACTTCTGTGCCGAGGAGTTCGGAGAGGACTGGGGCGGTGAGGAGGTCTTTTCTTGGGCCGTCCTGGACGATGCGGCCTTTTTGCATGAGGATGACGCGTTCGATTTCGGGTGGGATGTCGTTGAGGTGATGGGTGACGAGGATGAGGCCGGTTCCTTGATGGATGAGCTGGCGCATGGATTCGCGGAGGTTGCGCTGGGCGGCGAGGTCGAGGGCGTTGGAGGGCTCGTCGAGGAGGAGCTGCTGGGGGCGGTGGACGAGGGCGCGGGCGATGAGGATGCGGCGCTTTTCTCCGGCGGACATTTCGCCGATGGGCTGGTGGGCGAGGTAGGTGGCGTTGATGCGGGCGAGGGCTTCGGCGGCGCGTTCGCGCATTTCTTCGGTGATGACGAGGTTGGGCCAGAGGGTGCTGGCGCTGAAGAAGCCGGCTAGGACGGAGTCAAATCCTGTCGTCCGGCCGGTGGTGCTGCCTGCTGAGTCGGGCGTGCGGTTGGCGAGGGACTGGAGGCCGGGGAGGTTGTCGGAGACGACGCCGAAGTGCTTGCGGAGCTGGGTGAGGTCCCAGCGGGGGCGGCCGAAGATGCGGACTTCCATGCCTTCTTGCACGATGGGGTAGAGTTCGCAGGTCATGGTGCGGATGAGGGTGGATTTGCCGCAGCCGTTGGCGCCGAGGATGGCGACGTGTTCGCCGGTCTGGATGGTGAGGTTGATGTCGTGGAGGACGATCTTGTCGCCCAGGGCGACGTGGACGTTGGACATCTTTAAGAATGGCGGACTGGTGGGTGCTTCGGCGGGCGAGGTCATCTCGTTTAGAGTAAGCGAGTGCGCCCACCGAGTGTGAGTGTGAAGTGTGAGTGTGAAAGGCCAGGCTTCGGTTGAGAGATGGAAGGATTGGTTTCGATGAGTGATGTTTCTGGATTTTTGATTCCGGCGGGGTTTCGGTTTGCTGCCGGGAAGGCTGGCTTGAAGGCTAGCGGGCGGACGGATTTTGCGGTGATCGTGGCCGATGAGGCGGCGAGTGCCGCGGCGGTGTTTACGGCGAACCGGGTTTCTGCGGCGCCGCTGGCGGTGGATAAGGCGAATCTGGCGGCTACTGGCGGTAAGGTGCGCGTGGTTGCGGTGAACGCTGGGAATGCCAATTGCGCGGCTGGGCAGGCTGGGCTGGATGCTGCTTATGCGACTTGTGCGGCTGCGGCTGAGGTTTTTGGTTGTGCGGCGGAGGAGGTTTTTCCTTCTTCGACCGGGATTATCGGGGTGCCGTTGCCGGTGGAGAAGCTGGTGGCGGCGATGCCGGCGTTGAAGGCGGATCTGGGGGCTGAGTCGGATCACTTTCAGCAGGTGGCGCGGGCGATTCTTACGACGGATTTGGTGGAGAAGACGGCGTTTGCGCGGGTGACGATTGACGGCAAGGAAGTGCGAATTGCGGCGGTGGGCAAGGGGTCGGGGATGATTCATCCAAGACTCGTACCTGCAGTGCCTCACGCTACGATGCTGGTTTATGTTTTGACGGATGCTGCTGTGGCGCCCGAGGTGCTGCAGGGGATGCTGGAACGGGCGGTTGAGGTGAGCTTTAACCGGATTTCTGTGGATGGGGATACTTCGACGAACGATACGGTGCTGCTGCTGGCGAGTGGGGCTTCGGGGGCGCATGTTGCTGCCGGGGATGCGGAATTTGAGGCGGCGTTGACGCAGGTCACGACTTCGCTCGCAAAGCAGATTGTGGCCGATGGCGAGGGTGTTACGCATGTGGTCGAGCTGCGGGTGAATGGGGCGGTTTCGGACGCTGAGGCGGTGGTGGTGGCGAAGGCGATTGCGCACTCCCCGCTGGTGAAGACGGCGTGGGCAGGGTCGGATCCGAACTGGGGGCGGCTGATGGCTGCGATTGGGAATTCCGGGGCGCAGATTGATCCGGAGCGGATCGATATCTGGTTTGGGGAGTTGCGGATTTGCCGCGATGGTGGCCGGGCGGTGGAGATGGATGTGGCTGCCGCGCATGCGTATCTGCGGCAGCCGGAGTTCTCGATTTCGATCGAACTACACCAGGGAGCGGGCAAGTGCGTCTTCTGGACTACGGATCTGACGACCGCTTACGTCAGCATCAATGCAGACTACTCGACTTAAAAGATAGGGAATAGGGAACAGATGATAGGGGTTTTTGACAGTAAGAGAGCGACAGGCCCCGATGGTGTGGGGCCTTTTGCTGTGAGCGGGTGACGTCGCTGGGCTCATCGTCCAGGGTGAGGGTGTGGGCTGCAAGACCGGTTCAGGCTGCTTTCGTCTCGTTGCGTTTCGCGGTCACGAAGGAACCGACGGCGCTGCGCTCGATTGCCAGGCGGTTGCGGATGCGGCAGCGAATCTTGATGGGTGTCTCTTCGCTGGTTCCTTGCATCGTCAGGTGGACTTGACGCGACTCTGCATTGCTCGATCCGTGCCAGAGCATGAAGCTCATGAGGATGAGAAAGAGTAAGGTCTGGTAGGCGAGGCCACCGGAGGTGTCGAGGACGACGTCTGCGAAGGTGCCGGTGCGGTTGGGCAGGAAAGTCTGGTGGATCTCGTCAGCGCTGGCGACGAAGAGCGTGGCGCCGAGAGCCATGGCGTGGGCGAGGAAGCGAGATCTAAGCGGATTGCGCATGCGGATGGTGGAGTTCTGCAGTGTCATCCAGAAGCCGCGGAAGCAGATGACCGAGAGCAGGCCGTAGCCGTTGAAGTGGCCTACTTTGCGCAGGATGTGGTGGGTGAAGGTCCAGCCCGGCCCCGCGGATGCACCGGTGACCCATTCCCATGCGTGACGGAGGGGGCCATTGGTGTGGTCGGTGCCGAAACTGGCAGTGGATTCGACGGCAAAGACGCAGGCGAAGAGCAGGGCAGGAACCCAAGCCTGGAGGAAAATTGACCGGCGCGATTGCGCCGGCTGATATGCGTTGGACAGGAAGAAAGGAGTCGAGGACATTGGTATGAGTTTCTCCTTGGCAGCTGGTCCCGGTGGGTTAAGAAGGTAATAGACCGGTTCCATCCGTTATGTGTTACTTCGGCTACATCGCTGGCATTCTTTACGCCAAATCCTAAGTATTTCTAATTCAATGACTTAAATCATTTGAACGATCCAATAATCTGCGTAAATTTACATACTGTTGGATGTTTCTGACAAAGCTACCCGACTGGCAAGGGTGAAGCGATATTCCTCGCCTAGAACTTTCACATCTCACGGAGGCACCTTGGGCTTTGGGATTGCAACGTCCGGGGAGTGGCGACCTCGGAAGCTGGCACGATAATCGCAGTCCGGCCGCGGTATGCGGAGAATTTTCGCTGTATTGGTCCCGCTTGTGAAGACTCCTGTTGTATTGGCTGGTCGGTCTATTTCGATGAGGCGTCGTGGGATCGGTATCAGGCGATGGCGCCGGGGCCGCTGCGCACGCTGGTGGACACCAGCGTGGTTCGGCTTGAGCCTGAGGCGCAGACACCGGGGTGGTTTGCGCGTGTTCTGATGCCGCCGGAGAAACGCTGCCCGTTCCTGAATCGGGAGAAGCTGTGCCAGATCCAGGTGGAACATGGGGAGACGTATCTGTCCGCGACCTGCGCGACGTATCCGCGCATTCGGCATGTGATCGATGGGGTGGAAGAGCGATCTCTTTCCTTGTCCTGTCCTGAGGCTGCGCGGCTGGTTCTCCTGGCGCCGCAGCTGGCGGGGGATTTCGCGGAAACAGCGGCGGAAGAGGGCGATGTTGTGCGGACGGACGCGCCTTTGCTGGCGCATTTCTGGGCCATTCGCATCTTTGTGCTGGAATTGCTGACGAACCGCGCCTATGCGCTCTGGCAGCGGCTCTTTTTGCTTGGTCTGTTCACGCGGCGGATGGATGCTTTCGCGCGAGAGGGCGCGCGTGTGGGGTTCGTCGCGATATTGGGGGATTTCCGTGCTGCGGTTGGGTCCGGCGAGCTCCGGCCGGCAATGGATGCCATTCCGGCGAACGTGCCGCTGCAGCTGGAGATGGTGCTGCGGCTGGCGAGTCTGCAACTGCCGCGCTCGCATGTGGGTGAGCGGTTCCAGCAGACGGCGCGGTGGTTTGCGCAGGGAATCGGGTGCGGTCTCGAAGCGACCCCGAATACCACCCTGGCAGAGTTGAGCGGCCGGTACGCCGAAGCGCATGACGTCTATTACGCGCCGTTTTTTGCGAAACATGGCACGATGCTTGAGAACCTCTTGATCAATGCGGTTTTCCGCTCGCTCTTTCCCTTTGGCCACAGATCTGGCCACATGCAGGCCGCGCCGGAGATGGCGCGCGAGTTCTCGCTGCTGGCGACGCAGTTCGCGCTCCACAAGGGGTTGCTGATCGGTGTAGCGGGATACCATGGCGCGGCTTTTGGAGCGGAACATGTTGTGATGACAGTGCAGGCGGCTTCCAAGCACTTTGAGCATCATCCGCAGTTTCTTGAGGAGGCGCATGCGCTCCTGGTCAGGAATGGACTGGATGATGTGCGTGGGCTCACCATGCTGTTGCGGAATTGAGAGTTTACCGCCGACAGCTTAACAGCAGATTCCCTTCGGGAATGACAACAAGAAAAGCAACGGCAAAACCGGAGTGTTCGCTTCGCTCAGAATGCGAACGGTAGTGTCGTGGGTGTCTATCCTCCAAAACATGATTTACCGCATTGCGGAACTTGTACCGGAATGTGAGTTGCCGATTGTGCCGTCCGTCATGCACATTGAGAGTGGGAGTTCTTGCCGAATTCTCGCGCCGGGTGCTGGTTGAGCGGGTGTCCGGTTCGGGTCTCCGGGTGTGTTGTTCAAGACACAGATTTAGGCTCCGACGCTTCTACAATCTGATCGATTGAGGGTATACGGATTATGGCGACCAAGGTGAAAGAGCCGGTTTCGGCTCCTGTGGCATCGGCGAACGGATCAACGAATGGTTCTCCGCTGATCAGCAATGACAAGCTGCGCCAGCTTTACGCAACCATGCTGAAGTGCCGCACGCTCGAAGAGCGGTGCCGTGTGCTGTTCAAGCAGAGCAAATTCACCGGCAACTACTATGCGGCGGTAGGTCAGGAAGCGGCCTCCGTGGGCACGGCCATTGACCTGCGCGACGAAGATACGATCGGGCCTTCGCATCGTGACTTTATCTCGGGATTTATCAAGGGCGCGCCGCTCGATAAGATGTTCTGCCACTTATATGCGCGTGCTAACTCGCCGGACAAGGGCCGTTCTTCGCCGGCTCACTTTGGGTATCAGCCTCTGAATGTGATTACTCCGGCTTCGACGATTGCCGCGCAGTTGAATATTGCTACGGGTGTTGCGCTGGCCAATAAGATGAAAAAAAACGATAACATCGCTGTTGCTTATTCGGGCGATGGATCGACTTCGCTTGGCTTCTGGCATGAGGCGTTGAACTTTGCCGGGGTGCATGATCTGCCGATCGTTTTCGTTTGCCAGAACAATCTGTGGGCGGAGTCGGTCAATCTGCAGTTCCAGACGAAGGTTCCAGACATCAGCGTGAAGGCAGCGGCATATGGCTTCCCTGGCATTACGGTGGACGGTAATGACGTGGTTGCTGTGTATCGCGTGGCGCAGGAAGCGATTGCGCGCGCTCGCCGTGGGCAGGGACCGACGCTGATCGAATGCAAGACGTATCGCTGGTATGGGCACTCGGAGATCGATCCGGCCAAGTATCGCGATCCTGAGGAAGTGGAGCGTTGGAAGGCGAAGGATCCGATTGCCGGGATGGAACGGTATCTGACGGGCAAGGGTCTGTTTACGGCGGAGTGGAAGCAGGAGATCGTGGACAGCTTCAACAAGGAGCTGGATGCTGCGATTGAGATTGCGGATAAGTCGGCTTTGCCTGAGGGTGTTGAGGCACTGGATCACGTTTATTCGTTTGATATTCGTGATCGGGCGTTGAACCCGAAGACTTACTCGCCGACTTACTAACTTCTGCAACGCAGGCTTCCCGTGGGTAGGGCAGCAATAGCAAGATCAGAAGCAGATTCCCTTCGGGAATGACAACAAGAAAAGCAAGAGCAACGGCGGAATTGCAGCCAAGTCAGGATTGGTCGAGTTATGGCATTAGTGACATATATCAGCGCGATTACCGAAGCGCTGCGCGAAGAGATGCTTCGCGACGAGAAGGTCTTCATTATTGGCGAGGATGTGGGCGTTGAAGGCGGCGTATTCAAGGCGACCAAGGGGCTTTACGAAGAGTTTGGTGCGGACCGCGTGATCGACTCGCCTCTTGCTGAGGGCGTGATTGTTTCTGCTGCGATTGGCGCGGCTCTTGCTGGTCTGCGGCCGGTGCCAGAGATTCAGTTCTCCGACTTCATCACGCCGGCGATGGATGCGCTTACGCAGCAGGCTGCGAAGCTGCGCTATCGCTCGGGTGGTTCGCAGACGTGCCCGTTGACGCTGCGCGTTTGCTACGGTGGCGGCGTGGGTGGTGGCCTGTATCACTCGCAGACCAACACGACCTGGTTTGCGCATGAGCCTGGCCTGATTGTCGTTGCTCCGGGGACCGTTGCTGATGCCAAAGGCATGCTGAAGGCGGCGATTCGCCAGGACGATCCGGTCATCTACTTCGAGCACAAGAAGCTGTATCGCTCGATCAAGGAAGACCTTCCCGATGGCGATGATTTCGTCACGGACCTTTTCAAGGCAGCCGTTCGGCGTCCTGGGACTGACCTCACGCTGGTGACTTACGGCTGGACGTTGCAGCTTTCGTTGCAGGCGGCGGAGAAGATTCATGCGGAGACGGGCGCGGAAGTCGAAGTTGTGGATCTGCGTATCCTGAACCCGCTGGACAAAGATACGTTCCTTGAGTCGCTGGCCAAGACGGGCCGTTTGCTGATCGTGCATGAGGATCACCGGACGCTTGGCATCGGCGCTGAGATCGCGGCGATTGCAGCGGAGCAGGCGTTTGACTGCCTGGACGCACCGATTGTTCGCCTGACTGCTCCGGATGTTCCAGCGATTCCGTTCTCGGCCCCGCTGGAGAAGTTCTATCTTCCCTCGGTGGACAAGATCGTGGAAGCGGCAACGAAACTTCTCAACTACTAGCGGCATTTGTGTATCGAAGAGTACGCCCTTCCTTCGGGGAGGGCGTTGTTTCGTTGACCCTGCTTAGGGCGCTTCAGTAGAGTTGAGGGTATGAGTATGCTTCGCCGTCGGACCCGCACTGGTGTTCTCATCAGTGCTTTGTTTTCCTCTGCAATGATCCTGTTGCTGAGTGGAGTGCCGGGCAATGCTGAAGCTCCAGCGGAACCGGTAGCACCTGTTGCTGCCACGGGCGGCATGCCGCGCGATTTCCGGGTGGCAGCGCCTTGCGAGACGGCGCAGTTGGGTTCGCCTTATATCCCAGTGGATAGCTGGATGTATGACTCGCTTACGCGGCTCTACTCTCTAGGCTATCTGGATACGGCATTTCTGGGACAGCGGCCGTGGACTCGGTCGGCCGTGATCCACATGCTGGAGGATACGGCGGCATTGCTTGAGGACGCTCCGGATATTGCTGCGACGGACCAAGCGCAGGAACTCTACGACAAGCTGTGGCATGAGTTGAACATTGATGCGGAGGGGCCGTGCCGTGCGCATCGTGGGCAGGTTCGTTTTGAGTCGGCTTACACGGTTGCTCGGGGAATCACGGGCACGCCGCTTCATGACAGCTGGCATCTGGGCGAGACGGTGACGAACGACTATGGCCGGCCGATAGAGAATGGCTTCAACAGTTACTCCGGCGTGAGTGGTTATGCGACGGCTGGGATATTTTCGCTGTATGCGCGGACTGAGTTTCAGTATGCTCCGTCGGCAACCGGATATTCGCAGGGATTGTTCGATCTGCTTTCAACGAACGATGGGATACCGGTGGCGACCAATCCTCGACAGGATACGATTCCGCTTGGGCCGATTGGTTCGATGACCAATGGCCGCGTGGTGGAAGGCTATGTCGCGGCCCAGGTGTTCAATCATCAGTTCTCGTTTGGTAAGAGCGATGCGTGGTGGGGTCCCGCGAAGGGCGGAGCTTACGCATATTCGAACAATGCCGAGAATATTTATTCGTTCCGCATCGATCGCGTGGAGCCGCTTCGTGTGCCGCTGTTGTCGCGGGTGACTGGGCCTTTCCGGTACCAGTTCATGGTGGGTTCGCTGAAGGGACACACGTTCTTTAACGAACCGTGGGTGCATGCGGAGAAGATCAGCCTGAAACCTACGCCGAATCTCGAGATCGGCTTTGAGCGCACCGACATCTGGGGCGGCAAAGGCCATGTGCCGATCACCATTCATTCGTTCCTGAAGAGCTTTTTCAGCTTCCAGAATGTGACGGCCGCAGAGAAGCTTTCGCGCAATGATCCAGGGGCGCGGTTCGGAGCGTTTGACGTGAATTACAGGCTTCCGTTTGTGCGGGACTGGCTGACGTTCTTTGTGGATTCCGATGCCCATGACGACGTCTCGCCGATCTCGGCTCCTCGCCGGGCGGCGTTCCGAACTGGGCTATATCTTTCGCATGTGCCGGCGATACCGAAGCTCGATCTTCGCGTTGAAGCGGCCATGGATGATCAGTCGACTTCCCGCAGTGTTAGAGGCAATTTCACCTATTACGAGGCGCAGCAGCCGCAGGGTTATACCAACAAGGGCCAGATCTTTGGTGATTGGATGGGACGCGAGGCCAAGGGCGGGCAGGCATGGCTGACCTATCACCTCAGCGGCAACGAACTGATCCAGGTGAGCTATCGCGGGCAAAAGGCGGCCAAGGATTTCATCCCCGGCGGCACCACGCTGAACGACATCAGCGCGCAGGTGGTGAAGCGGATTGGACCTGATTTTGAGGTGAAGGGCAACTTTACTTACGAGCAGTATCTGATCCCGATTTATCTCACCAATAAGCAGTCGGTAACTTCAACGACAGTGAAACTCACCTGGTATCCGACCCGCAAAGTCAGTTTCTAACTTTGCCAGTAAGTGACGATGGCCTGATGGCGTGCAGGTAGCGCTGTCAGGCCATTGTTATTCCTGCCGACTTGTAAATCTGCTGGATGTACTGCATGTCGCGCAGACCCTCTTCTCCGGGGGATTGGGGCGTTTGGCCGGTGAGGATGCAGTGCGAAAAGTGGTCTGCTTCGTTGACGAATTGTTGCGGAATCTTTTCGAGATTGGGCTGATCGAGTTGTACAAAGCGATCGGCTTCCTTCCCTGTGTCGCGCCAGTATTGTCCGGTCAGGTGGAGGCCTTCGTAGCTGAAGGCTTCGGTGACTTGCAGCCATCCTTTGGAGCCGTAGACGCGGTAGTAGCCCTGCATTTGCGCTCCGTAGCTGGTGCTGCAACTGGCGACGATGCCGGAGGGGAATTTCGTTGTCCAGACGAGGTCTTCCTCAACCGAGTTGGGGTGATTGAAGCGCGGATCCTGAGGATCATTGGTGGAGTAGGCAGAGAAGGCGGCGGGCTCTTCGCCGGTGAGGTAGCGGGTTGCGTTGAGGCAGTAGATGCCTACATCCATCAGCGGTCCACCACCTGCGAGGGGCATGCTGAGCCGCCACTCGTTGGCGCCGGCATTGAATCCGAAGGCGCTTTGAATGGAACGAACCTTGCCGAGCGCTCCGTCTCGAATTAGCTTGATCGCGGCGAGATTTGTGGTCTCGTAGTGACAGCGGTAGCCCATCATCAGCTTGACGTTTGCTGACTTGCATGCGGCGATCATGGCCTCTGCATCGACGACGGAGGTGGACATGGGTTTTTCGCAGAATACGTGCTTGCCGGCTTTCGCTGAACGGATGGTGTACTCGGCGTGCATGGAGTTGGGCAGGCATACATAGGTTGCATCGACGGCAGAGTTGTCGCGAAGCTTGTCCATGGTTTCGTAGGAGTAGATGGACGTGGCGGGGATGCCGTATTGCGCTGCGTATTTCTCCGCCTTTTCGCGATGGCCGCTGACGAGGGCGGTGATCTTCGAGTTAGGAGAAGCGTGGATGCCCTGCATGTGGAGATCGGCGATGCGACCCAGTCCGATGATGGCGTAGCCGACCTTCTTGCCGGAGGGCTGCGCGTATGCTGGCTGTATCAACTCGGCGGCGAGGCCCATGGCGGTGAGGTTGGTAAAGTCCCGGCGGGTCAGATGCATCGTTTTCACTCCAGGATGAGTCGAGGTTGGTCCGCTACGAATGCCTAGCGAGTATAGGTGCCCACGGTCGACTAGGGAAAGCGGGATTCCAGGCACGCGCCAGGGGCAATTGTTTCAGCCGGAGGCTTCAGTCCTGTTGCAACGAAGTTTCTAGGTGTTTCTGGCCAGGAATGCTGCGTATACGGCTGCCGAGGCACGAAATTTCGTCTGTTGTAGGTCGTTCAGTGCATGGCGAAAATCAATCAAGCCGAGTCTCGACGCACGTTCAAGAATTCCGAGCGTTCCTCGCTCTTCGAGGTTAAGTTTTTCCGCTTGGCGACGTCCTGCTGCTTCGTCCATCAGGACGGTGCCAATCCCCATTTCGAGAGCGAGTTGAATTGCTTCTCGTTCGCCCGGATCGAGCGACATGAGTTCCTGAAGAGCCACGGACGTCACGGAACATACGTCAATCCATCCGGGAAGATTGGCCACCCAGTTTCGAACTTTGTCTGAGGTTTTCGGATGCTGCAGTTCCTGTATGACGGCTTGGGGGAGTACCGCCTTTTCGAACAGTGCCGGCAGGAGGTCAATCAAATCGATGAGTATAAGGTAGTTGACTGGAGTGGTGTCTGCGACAACGATCATGCAACTCGTTCGAATCCTTCAGCATCCTTTTCGAGATCTTCGACGCTGTAGGAGTGTTCCCAGACCCCGTGAGCCTTCAGGAATCCGTCCAATTCTTCGCGGGTGTCCAAGCTTAAGAGGGTGCGTGTCTGGTATGCAGAAAGTGCCCCCGACCGGTACCCCTCAATGGCGAGCGCTTCCAGAGCTTCCCGAGCGGGATCGGGATGATGGGCAAGGTCGTCGGGCAGTTGGACGGTAATCTGCATGCATCGAAGGTATCAGATCGAAGGTAGCGGAGGGCAAGCGGACAATGCTGGCGCAGACAGATTCTGACGCGGAACGGGCTGGGGTACACTCAGGTTGATGCGCGTGTTTGGGATCGACTGCGGGACGGAAATTACTGGGTACGGGGTGGTCGAGTCCGACGAGGCGAGCCGCAATCCCCGGCTGGTCTGCTGTGCTTTCGGAGCGATCCGGCAGCCGAAGCAGAAGTCCATGGCCCAGAGGCTGAAGCTGGTCTACGACGAACTGCTGGCGGCGATAGAGTTGTGGCAGCCGGATGTTGTGGCCATTGAAGAGGTGTTTTACTCGGTGAATGCGAAATCGGCGCTCAAGCTGGGACAGGTACGGGGCGTGGCGCTGCTTGCCGCGGCTATGATGGACAAGCCGCTGGCAGAGTACGCGCCGCTTAAGATCAAGTCTTCGGTGGTGGGGTACGGTTTGGCCGGAAAGGAGCAGGTGCAGTTTATGGTGGCGCGGCTGCTGGAACTTCCCGAGCCGCCGGAGCCGCCCGATGCCGCTGACGCGCTTGCCGTCGCTATCTGTCATCTCCACACGGCCCAGACTCTGGCCCTCCAGGGAGTTCGGCGATGAAACCGGCTTCGAGACTCAGGGTTTTGGTACTGATACTTGGTGGAGTGGGGACCGCGCAGGCTCAGCAGCCCGCGACGGTCGATGTCGAATTCACGAACGCTAAATTGATTCCTCCGCATTGGCACCTGAGTTTGAATGCCGAGGGTAGCGGGCGGTTCGAAGCCGATGCCGGTGAGCCGACGCCTGGAGACAACCACGGCATTCTTGTCGGGGCGATCAACAGACCGATACAGCTCAGCCCTGCGTTCACGAGCCGTGTGTTCGCGGTGGCTCGCGCGCGAAAACTGTTTGCTTTTCCCTGCGAGAGCCACATGAAAGTGGCTCAGCAGGGAATCAAGCGGTTCAGCTATACGGGGCCTGAGGGCAGCGGTGCCTGTGAATACAATTATTCCAAGGACAAGGACATCCAGGCTCTGGGGGATTCGATGATCGCCGTTGAAACCACGCTGATTTACGGCGCGCGGCTGGAAAAGATGTTGCAGCACGACCGCCTGGGTCTGGACCTGGAGATTAGCAATCTGGCCAATGAAGCTCACCAGGGAACAGCTATCGAACTGGGTACAATTCGCGAGACTCTGGCCCGCCTTGCAGAGGACGATCAGGTTCTGGAGCGGGTCCGTAAGCGCGCGCGTCTATTATTAGCTGACACTCCTTGAGGGCAATTGCGCGCCACGGAAACGATTTTGGTGAGATTCGATTCCGCGTTGCGACTTTTGATTCGGGGTTGTGTCTCTATGGTGTTGGGCAGAGAATCGATACGCGGCTGTCGGCACGGGTTACGAGTCTTAAGTTGCGATCGGGTTTTTGCTTTGAACGGAGGAGAGTCTCTCCATGAAATTTCCTGGCTTTGGTCGCCTCTTTGCAACGCTGGCTGCGTCCGGCGTTCTTGCTCTCGGTTTGTTGCCTGCAATTGCGTCGCCGCGTGCTGACGACAATGCTCCCCCCGATGCTGCAGCGGCAGCTCCTGGTGGCCGTTCGGTTCGCCTGAGCAGCGTCGAAGGCGGAGTCCGCGTTGTTCTGGACGGCGAAGTGGTGGCCGATCCTGCGCTGGTGAATCAGCCGCTCTTTGAGGGGTCGCAGATCATCACAGCAAACGATGGACAGGCTGAGATCCAGCTGGAGGATGGCAGCATTGCCCGCCTTTCTCCAAACACCACCCTGACCTTTTCTGTGATGCAGGCGCAGGGGACCAGCACCAAGACAGAAATCGTGGTGAACGCTGGCCTGGCTTATTTTGAGCTGCAGCCAAGCAACGCCGATCATAGCCTCCGCGTGAACTATGGCCGCACCTCTTTTGCGGCGAGCAGCTTTACCGTGGCCCGCGTGCTTGCCGACCAGATGCCCGGCGAACTGGCTGTCTTTTCCGGCAACATCCATTTGGAGCGCGGCAACGCATTGCAACTCGATCTCCATGGCGGTGAGAGCCTGAATCTCAATGCCGCTGACGGCAATGGCTACGATATTGCGGAATCGATCGAACCGAACTCCTGGGACAGCTGGAACTCGGACCGGGATGAGCTTCTGAACGCCGAGTCGGCGGAGAAGACACAGGCTTCGGGCAATTTTGTAAACAACCAGGGCATGAGCGACCTCGACGCCAACGGCAGTTGGTACGATGTGCCCGGACAGGGTTATGTGTGGTCTCCCTATGATGCGCAGGCGGCAGGCGCTTCGTGGGATCCCTACGGATACGGCCACTGGGTCAACTATCCTCGCTACGGATATCTTTGGGTTTCCGGCTACGGCTGGGGTTATGCCCCGTACCGCTGCGGCCTTTGGAACTTCTATGACGGCTTCGGCTGGGGATGGGCGCCGGGTGGTGGATGCAATTCCTGGGGTTACGGTTATGGCTTCTACGGCGGTGGCGGCGGCTGGTATAACATCGGCAACCATCCTCACGGTTATCTTCCGCCGCGTCGTCCTACGCCGGGTCCAATTCACCCACGGCCCGGTCCGGGACCTCGGACTGGACTCCACGGTGGCGTAGGCGTGGTGGCAGTCGATCGCCGTCAGCCTGGGGTTGGGAATGTTGCCTCGGGCAGCCATGGTTCACAGCCGGTGGTGATTGGCGGGCATGTGGTCGAACCGCTCCGTCCTGTGGCTCCTGTGCGCACACCGTATGACCGGAACGGCTTTGCTACCCCCGGAGGCGCACGCAGCGGATATCAGCCGGTTTATCCCGGTTCGCGACCCGGAGTGGTTTCCGGATCGTCAGGATCGACTGGAGGGGCGCGGCCAGGGAACATGCAGCCCGGCTACCCGCAGCAGGGTGGCCGTCCGACGAACCAGCCTTCGTATCGGCCGCAGCCTTCGAGGCCGGCGCCCGCACCTGCTCCCCGTCCGTCATCGGGTGGTGGTGGAGGTGGAGCACCCCATCCGTCGGGTGGCGGCGGTGGAGGAAGCCATCCATCCGGTTCGCCGCACAAGTAGCTTCAAGTCTAAGGTGTAGAACGGAGCGCCGGTCCTTTTCCATGGGATCCGGCGCTCGTTTTACTTCCTCGGGAGGGCGCGCCAGAGGGCTGCGAACTGCGCGAGGGACAGCGTCTCGGCGCGAGCCTGCGGGGGAATCGCCGCTGCTTCGAGTGCCGCAGCAATTTCAGTGGAGGGAACGCCTGCCGCGCGCAGGTTGTTGGAGAGCGTCTTCCGCTTCTGGGCAAAGCATTGCTTGAGGAGGGTAATGAAGGGCTTCTCATCTGCGGCCTGATCAAGGCCCAGTTCGGGGAAGCGGGGCGCGAAGGTCCAGCGGAAGACTGTTGAATGGACTTCAGGCGGGGGATTGAAGGCTTCTGGCGGTAGGGTGAATAGGGATTCGGTGCGGCCGTAGAGTTGGAGAGTCACGGTGAGCAGGCCATATTCACGCGAACCGGGCGCGGCGGTTACGCGGTCGGCGACTTCGCGCTGGACCATCAAGACAGCGCGGTCGAGAGCGGCCGAATGTGCGGCGAGGTGGAGCAGGATGGGGGACGTGATGTAGTAGGGCAGGTTCCCGACAACAATCAGTTTTTTCCCCGCATCCTGAGCCAGCGCGGTGAAGTCGAACTGTAAGACATCCTGCCGGGTCACCGTGACTGAGGGGAAGCCTTTTTCCGGGAGAAAGCGTTCCTGGATGTTCCAGGCCAGTTCGCGGTCTACTTCGATGGCTACGAGGGCTTTTGCTTTGGGCGCGAGGTGGTCGGTAATGGCACCTTTGCCGGGGCCGATTTCGACTACTGTACTCTCGGTGATGTCGCCGAGTGCATGAGCGATGCGCTGGATGGCGGCAGAGTCACGAAGGAAATTTTGTCCCAGCTTTGGTTTAGCGGCCATGGATGTTCCTGATGTCCTTTGCGTGGGAGAAGCCGGGTTGCCGGGCGTAGTAGACTTGGCGGGTTGGGTCGCCGATTCGGTGGGATGGGCGGCCAGGGAGAATCGCCTTATGCATATTGTATTTGCTGCTTCGGAGTGTGTGCCCTTTGCCAAGACGGGCGGCCTGGCCGACGTTGTGGGAGCACTGCCGCCGGAGTTGGTCAAGCTGGGACATCAGGTCACGGTTTACCTTCCGCTGTATCAGTCTGTCCGCCCGTTCTTGCCTGCTGAGCTTACTTTCGCGATCCGCTCTCTTACGATCCCGTTCGAGTTTTACAACCGCTTTGCCGGCATTGTGGATGGCGGTCTGCGGGAGGGTGTGCAGTATTACTTTGTGGATTGCCCGGAGCTTTTTGACCGCGACGGCTTCTATGGGCCGAAGAACGGTGCCGGCGACTGGCCGGACAACGCAGAGCGCTTCGGGCTCTACTGTCGCGCGGTGATTGAGGCAACCAAGCAGCTGGGTGTGCCGGAGGTTTTCCACGTGCACGACTGGCAGGCGGCGATGATTCCGATCTACCTGCGGACGGTCTACTACTTCGATCCGGTGCTGCGTGCGGTGGGGACGGTGCTCACGATTCACAATGCCGGGTACCAGGGGTGGTTTCCGCCGAAGACTGTGCCGCAACTGCTGTTGCCCTGGGATATCTTCACGTTCGAGAAGGTGGAGCAGAATGACACTTTCAATTGGCTCAAGGGTGGGCTGAACTACTCGGACTACCTGACGACGGTGAGTCCTACCTACGCTGAGGAGATTCAGACCGCTGAATTTGGCGCGGGACTGGACGACATTTTGCGCAAGAGGCACTGGGATCTGCGTGGCATTCTCAACGGCGTGGACTATACCGCCTGGGATCCGGCGCATGATGGAAAGCTGGCGGCGCATTATTCGGCGGACAATCTGGAAGGGAAGGCGGAGTGCCGCAAGGATCTGCTGCATGCCTTCGGCTTCGACAACGTTCCGGATGAGACGCCGGTGCTGGGGATTGTGTCGCGGTTTGCCACGCAGAAGGGCTTCGATATTCTGGCCCGGATTGCCGACCAACTGATCGAGCGCAATGTCATCGTGATCGCGCTTGGAACGGGCGAGCGTCTCTACGAGGACTTCTTCCGCAGCTGGGCGGCCCGCCGTCCAGACAAGGTTTCCGTGCAGATTCGCTATGACGATGCACTTGCGCACAAGATCGAGGCTGGCGCGGATATCTTCCTGATGCCTTCGCGCTACGAGCCATGCGGTTTGAATCAGATTTATTCGCTCAAATACGGGACGATTCCGGTTGTTCGGGCGACGGGTGGGCTTGAGGACACGATTGAAGAGTGGAATGCCGACAATCGGACCGGGACTGGGTTCAAGTTTTCTGGGTATCACTCGGGGGCTTTTCTGTGGGCGATTGATCGGGCACTTTGGGTCTTCGCCAACGACAAGGACGGCTGGCAGACCCTGATGCGGAACGGGATGGGTAAGGACTACTCCTGGCAGCACCCGGCACGCGACTATGTTGGGGTCTACGAAGAAGTGCTGCGGAGACGAGGATGATGGCTTTGGGCAAACCTTTGGCATTGGGACTGGAGCTGCGGCGAGTCATCCTGTTTACGGATGATCTTGAAGGGATGCTGCGGTTTTACGGGGAGGTTTTGGGTCTGCCGGAGTTAGGCAGGGAACAGGGCTGGGTCGATTTCGACGCTGGTGCGTGCCGGATCGCGCTGCACAAGGGGAAGTCCGAGGTGGGGTCGAAGCCGCCGAAGCTTGCCTTTTACGCGGCAGATGTGACGGCGGCGCGGCAGCTGCTGATCGAGCGCGGCGTCAAAATGGGCAAGCTGCTCGACGCCGGGGCGTTCCAAATGTGCAACTTCAAAGATCCGGACGGGAACTCGCTCCAGATATCCGGGCGGGCGTAATCTGACGATAAATTTCGTCATTTATACATTGTGAAAATTTAGGATTTTGTATACTATGATTCGCGAGGCGCTTAAAGCACACCTTGCGCAAAGATTTGCTGTTCGTCATGCAGGGGGATATGGAATGGCAACGTCTTTATTGCCAATTGAACAGTCAGTCGACATTTCGTGTGCGGTTGAAGTTTTTCTGGTTACTGCTCTTCTGCATCGCGAGAATCCCCAAAGATCGGAGTTTACGATTCAGGAGATCATGAATCGGGTTGAGGCGGAGAACTTATACGGAAGGCTACGCCCTGGAATTCACGTGCACGTTTCGCAGCACTGTGTTGCCAACAAGATTCCAAATCCTGCGAAACACCGCATGTTATTTGCAACAGGTAAGCACACGCGGCGCCTGGTCCTCCCTGGCGATATTGCGTATGAAGGACGGACGGGGAGGATCTTCCCTGAAGCGGATGAAGTTCCGGTGCCATACCTTCCGGTACTTGAGTGGGCAAGAGAACGATTTGAGCAACGTTTGAATGCACCGGATTTTTGGGCCGAGGATGCGACTGAGCGGGTGCGGCAATTTCGATCGGACTCGCTCCTGGCTTCCGGCTATGCTCGAACGGGCGAAATACCGTCTGAACCAGCAACATGGCTGGAAGATTTACTCAGCTTGCGCCTGGCCGGGGTTCACCTGGCTGACGGGACCGATCCGGATGAGCAAGTTCGTCAGTTGCGGGAGGGGTGGGAGTGACGAAAGTCTTTCTCGACACCAATATTCTGATTTATTTCTTCGAAGACACTGGTCACAGGGGAGCGAGAGCGATGCAGATTGTTTCTGCGCTCTCCCTGCGGAAGGATTTCCTGATCGTCTCAACACTGGTATTGGGTGAAATGCTGGTCAAGCCTCTGAGGGTAGGCGACCATGTCCTGGCGGACAGATATCGGCGATTTGTGCGCGGACCGGGAGTCAAATTGCTCGGCTTCAACGAGCAGGCATCGGAACGATTCGCTCTGATTCGGCAGGACCGGCAGATCAAACCTCCCGATGCTGTGCATCTCGCGACCGCAGCGGTTGAAGGCTGCGATTTGTTTATTACGAATGATGATCGATTGAACCAGAAGATCGTCCCAGGGATAAAATTCATCGTTTCGATGGACCGTGCGCCTCTTTAGGAACAGACTGGCTGTCGAGTGTGGCTTGGGCAAGACTTTCGTGGCTATTCCTGCTAATAATTAGATATGAAGAGAATTGACCGAGCTACGTATCTCGTCTTTCTGCTGGTTCTGCTGGCGGATGTGGCTCGGGCTTCTGCTTCTGTTCCTGTCGGCGTTGACACCAGCGACAGAATGATCCTGCAGCAGGTATTGCGGGAGGCGCATCGCGGTAGCCAGAATCTTGGAACGCCTGAGACGGGGCCAGCCGAGACTTCGGGCAACGCTCAGTCGGATACGATCTCTGAAGCCCGTAGCGGTGGGTTTGACTTCCTGGCTAACTACCGGTTGGTTTCGCGGAAATATCGCGCGGCGAACGCCGGCACGGTTCGTGGCCTTTTCAACCAATTCGATCAGACATGGCTAGCCGCGGTTCGATTTGAACCGTTACCGAATGCCGATCTGGGAATGGCGTCTGTCCGGCCGATCCAAGTTCATGTTCCTGCCATTTCGGTAGTCGAGCATCTGGGCAGTCCTGCTCCTTAATCTTTCCCACTCTATATCGTCACTTTGACGTGAGCGCTTTGCTGGCCTTCCCGAATGGGGAAGCGTGTTCCGGCAAGTTGCTCGTGAGACCCTCCCGCATGCTGCGAAAACGCGCGTGCCGTTACACTGGTTGATGGAGATTCTGCCTTGTTCGGTAATGTACTCACTAAGATTTTTGGTACGAGCAACGACCGCGCTGTAAAGCGTTTGTTGCCTAGGATTTCTGTCATTGCTTCGTTTGAGCCGCAACTGGCTTCGCTCTCTGACGAACAGCTGCGCGCCAAGACTGTCGAGTTCCGCGAGCGCATTGCTGCCCGTATCCAGGGGCTCACAGATGCCGAAGAGATCAAGGCTGCGGAGAATGCGGCGCTGGATGAGATTTTGCCCGAAGCCTTTGCTGTCGTTCGCGAGGCGGGCAAGCGCGCTGTGAAGATGCGCCACTTTGACGTGCAGATGATCGGCGGCATGGTGCTGCACTCGGGCAAGATTGCTGAAATGCGGACCGGTGAGGGTAAGACGCTTGTCGCTACGCTCGCCTGCTATTTGAATGCTCTTGCCGGACATGGCGTGCACGTCGTCACGGTGAATGACTACCTGGCCAAGCGCGACGCGGAGTGGATGGGCAAGATTTACGAGTTCCTCGGGATGACGGTCGGCGTGATCGTGCACGATCTTTCGGACGATCAACGCCGCGATGCTTACAATGCCGACATTACCTACGGGACGAACAACGAGTTTGGCTTCGACTACCTGCGCGACAACATGAAGTTCGAGTTGAAGGACTGCGTGCAGCGCGGGCAGTATTACGCGATCGTAGACGAAGTGGACTCGATCCTTATTGATGAGTCGCGCACGCCGCTGATCATCTCCGGCCCGACCGACCAGACGACGGACAAATATGCGCGCGTTCGCCAGATCATTCCCAAGCTAGTACTCGGCGAGGAGACAGACCCGGGTGGTGGCGAGGCGAAGATCTTTACCGGCGACTACGTGGTGGACGAAAAGCACCGGACGATTGGTGTGACCGACGAAGGCTGGATCACGATTGAAAAGATGCTGGGCATCGATAACATTGCCGATCCGGAGAACTGGGATCTGAAGCACTATGTCGAGACCGGCATCAAGGCGCATGCGCTCTACAAGCGCGACGTGGATTATGTGGTGAAGGACGGCGAGGTCATCATCGTCGATACCTTTACGGGCCGCCTGATGCCGGGCCGGCGCTGGTCGGATGGTCTGCATCAGTCAGTGGAAGCAAAGGAAGGCGTCAATATTCGCAAGGAAGATCAGACGCTGGCGACGATTACGTTCCAGAACTACTTCCGCCTGTACCAGAAGCTCTCCGGCATGACCGGTACCGCGGAAACGGAAGCTGCTGAGTTCGACAAGATTTATAAGCTGGATATCACGGTTATCCCGACCAACAAGCCGATGCTGCGCGAGGATGGGTCGGATATCGTCTACCGCACCATCAAGGAAAAGTACAAGGCGGTTGCCGACGATATTGCCACGGTGCATGAGACGGGCCAGCCGATTCTGGTAGGTACGACTTCGATTGAGAAGTCGGAGCTGCTTTCGCAGACGCTGCAGCGCAAGGGTGTGAAGCATGTCGTGCTCAACGCGAAGTTCCACGAGCGCGAGGCTGAGATTGTTGCGCAGGCCGGACGGCTCGGCATGGTCACCATTGCGACCAACATGGCGGGCCGCGGTACAGATATTACGCTGGGCGGCAATGCCGATTTTATGACCCGGCAGGAGCTGGTGAAGAAGGGCCTGGCGCGTGCGATCAGCGGTGCTGAGGGCGCGATCAATCCGATGGCCCCGGCTGGATATCTACGGTTCTATTACCAGGGGCAGGAGTTTGAAACGCCGGAGCAGCAGTGGCAGGAAGTGAACCAGGTTCACGTGGCTGCGGTTTCGGCTGAGCACGAGGCTGTGCTGGCTGCCGGCGGTTTGTTCATTCTCGGCACCGAGCGGCATGAGTCGCGGCGTATCGACAACCAGCTGCGTGGACGTGCGGGCCGTCAGGGCGATCCGGGTGCTTCGCGCTTCTACCTGTCGCTCGAAGACGATTTGATGCGCATCTTCGCCAAGGCCTGGGTTTCGACGCTGCTGGAGCGGCTTGGCATGGAAGAGGGTGTGCCGATCGAGTCACGCATGATTTCGAAGCGGATCGAGGGCGCGCAGAAGGCAGTCGAAAGCCAGAACTTCGAGAGCCGCAAGCACCTGCTCGAGTACGACGACGTGATGAACAAGCAGCGTGAGGCTGTCTATGGGCTGCGAAAGCAGCTGCTGATGGCGGTGGAGCAGCGTGAGCTGATTCTCGAGGATTATCTCTCGAACATTCTCAGCGCCATCCTCGACCAGTACGCGCCGGAGACGGCGAACGTTGAGATGTGGGACATCAAGGGACTGAAGGGCAAGCTGATCGAGCAGTTCGGCTTCGACCTGAACAAGTCTGGTCTTGATCCGCTGGAGATCACGCGCCATGAGCTTGGTGAAGGTATTTACGACCAGTTGCGCAAGGATTACGAGGTTAAGGAGCGCATCCTTGGCGCGGATACGATGCGGTATCACGAGCGCATGGTCATGCTGTCGGTGTTGGACGGGTTGTGGAAGGACCATCTGCTTTCGATGGATCACCTGAAGGAAGGCATCGGGCTGCGCGGTTACGCTCAGCAGGATCCACTGGTGGCTTACAAGCGCGAGTCGTTCGATATGTTCGAAGCGATGATGCTGCGCTTCCAGGAAGATACGGCGCGGTTCCTGTTCCGGATGCAGATTGTCGGGCCGGATGGCGAGCCTTACACTGAGGCTCCTCCGCTGGAGCTGGAAGCTCGGCGTGAAGTGCCTGCTGCGCCGCCGGTCGAGAGCGCATCCCTGCCTGCGCCGGCGGAGCTTGCCGCACCTGCGACTTCGCGGCAGCCTGCGGCTCGTGAGATCCCTGTTCCGACGCGTATTCCGTCGACGACAATCGATGCGCTGGAGCGGGAGTTCGAGCGGAAGAAGCAGCGCGAGTTGAATGCGGCGCGCCAGGCCGGCGGTGGAGTGGCTACCGAGCCGATCCAGCGCAACGCTGCGAACAAGGTCGGTCGAAACGATCTCTGCCCCTGCGGCTCCGGCAAGAAGTACAAGAAGTGCCACGGAGTTGAGGCGTAAGACTCGCGCACGAAAAATGGGTGGGGATGTTCTCCCACCCGGAACTGCAAGGCCTATCGCAGCAAACTCTTTCCGCGCCGGAGCCCATTGTGGCTCCGGTTTTGCGTTGTACGGCGTTGCCTGGGGATGGTTGTCCCTCGGGCGCGCCGATGCATCTTTGTGTTTCGAGACTTAGATTTTTCTTATGAGCAAGTTCGAATTACTGAGCCAGCGCGAAGTTCACGTCGACTTCTACGGTCGACTGGTCGGCGGCGGAGACAAACTTCCATTTGTGCACGGCATCCTCAGCTGCGCCGGCCAGCATGTGGTTGCCGCTGACGGTCTTTGTCGCCGTCACTGAGCCATCGGGCGCAACGGTGGCGGCGATGCGCACGACGCCGCTGACGCGCATGCGCTTGGCCAGTTCGGGATAGGTGGGGGATACTCGCTGCTTGACTGGGCGGTCGTCTGCCGCGTGCAGGGGTAAAGTTGCGGCACATGAGAGTGCAGCGAGAAGAAGAGCAGCGGCTATACGCCGGATTTTGAAGCCAGAGAAAGAAGGAGTAAGCCTTGTCATCCTGATTTTTCCAGAGCGAAAGCGTCGCCTGACTGCTATATCGGCGGAGGATTGTGGAAGGTTAGGTGATTTCAATGAGTTTTTATTGCAAGTTAGGTTAGAGTTTTCGTTCTGGGGAAGATTCAGAATTTCGAAGCGAGTAACGTGAAGCAAATAACCTGGGCTGGCCGCACAAAACTCTCGCTGGATGAGGTGAGCATGCAATACAGGCATGAGATGCGGTTGTTCCTGCATGCCGTGGCAGGCGTGTACCTGGCTGTGTCTGCAGCGCGCGGAGCGGCGCAGGATACAACGCCTGCAGGGCCAGCGCCTGGGGCGCGTGAAACGATGCAGGACTTTGGCGCGAAGCTCAGTGATGCGCAAAAGGCCAAATTCGGTGAAGCGACGAAGGCCTACCGTGAAGGCCACTATGCAGATTCGCTTGCCACGTTCAAGGGCATGTTACGGGAGCTACCAGGTGACGCGATTCTCACGAAGTTTACAGTGGAAAGCGCGCTGAATGCAGGTGAGACGGCCTATGCACTGAGCTTGATCAAGCCTGTTGCCGAGGCCGATCCCGAGGATTGGCAGGCGGCTATGATGCTTACACGGGCATGCGCCGAGACCGGCGACGCGGTTGGCCGCGGTGCGGGGATGGCGCATTTGCTTGATCTGCATAATCGCGGGATTATCCCGTCCAGCATGCGCGATTACAAGCTGGAGGTCATCAAGACCGGTCCGAATACGCTCACGATCAACTGGTCGCTTGTTCCATGGGGATACTACAAGGTCTACGCGTACGGGAAAGTTGTCGATGCCGAGGGTAAGTTATTTCTAAGTATTTCGCTGGAGAGTAACGACACCGATCAGCCGATTTTCGCGAAAGAGCATCCGCAGGAAGCGGCCAAGGGGCTGCGGCAGTTTTCGCTGGATGCCTATCGCGAGACCGGCTTGAACAGCGAGGGCAAGCGCACGCAAACGCACTATACATTCAAGTTCTTCTCAGGCCAGCCGCCGTATAACGTTGTTCGGGAGGAGTTCCTGAAGATTGTGAATGGGGAGAGCAAGCCGGTGAGCAGCCGGTCTGGATTAGTGGTTCCTTAGCGAACTTGCTCTGCTTGTCCGGCTGTCCCAACCGCCTCAAAGGTGAGGTGCTGAGCGTTGCTGCCGGTTCGCTCGCGCCACTGGTCAAAGAGGCGACCGTAGCTGAGCGTGAGCTGATCTTCCGGGCCTACGCCCAGATCACTTGCAACCCGGTCGATCCATTCTGCTGGCCCTTCGAGTTCGGCGAAAGTGCCGAGCGGTGTCTCGTCGATGACACAGTGGCCGGTGGCATCGGCCCACTCGGCGCGCCATTTTTCGTAGAGGAAGACCGGCTCGAGGCCGATGGAGCGAAACACCTCGGCCAGTGCGGGGCCGTCGGAGAGTTCGGTTTCGGTCTCCACGCGGTGCTTGTGCCGATCCTCGCCGATGCCTGAGTCAGGCACTCGCTTGTGCGTCAGCAGCCAGCGACCGGCGTAGTTGCGGATGCGCACGAGTTCGCGCTTCAGACGGAGGCTGCGGCCGACAGTGTCGTAAAGAGTGTTGCTTTCGAAGCTGCGCGGCGTCACCAGAGTGAAGCCGAGCGCCGTGAGTTGCTCTTCGAGTTTCGCCTCGTCGGCTACGCGAAACTTGATCTCTGTTTCAATTGCTCCCATTGGAGGTGAGTATACGATAGCGCACATTGGATAATGGAGGGATGGAGACCCTGCGCCTTTCGATTGCCGCGAGCTACGGCAGCCCCGCAGCCCCTGCGAGCGCGGCAGACGAAGCTGCCCTTGATCAGGCAGCGGGTATTTTGCGGCGCGGCGGAACTGTGGCGATACCCACCGAAACGGTATACGGGCTCGGTGCTAATGCGCTTGATCCTGTTGCGGTGGCCGCTATTTTTATCGCCAAACAACGTCCTGGGTGGGATCCGTTGATCGTTCATATCTGCGATACAGCCATGCTGGCCCAGGTGGCCGAAGACGTTCCTGAAGCTGGGCAAAAGCTGATCTCCGCCTTCTGGCCCGGACCGCTGACGCTGCTGCTGCCTCGCACGGCTGCAGTTCCTGATGCGGTGACTGCGGGGCGTCCGCTTGTCGGGGTGCGGATGCCGGCGCATCCGGTGGCGCTGGAGGTCATCCGGCGCGCCGGAGTGCCGATCGCTGCGCCCAGCGCCAACCGGTTTGGCCACACCAGCCCCACGACCGCGGTGCATGTGCTGGACGATCTCGACGGGCGCATTGACGCTGTGCTTGACGCCGGCGAAACGTCTGTGGGGGTTGAATCGACTGTAGTCGATGCTACGGCATCTCCGCTGATCGTTTATCGCACTGGCGCTATCACCCTCGACCAGATTCGTGCTGTCGGAGGTCTGGCGGAACTTTATGCCGAACCGGTTGCACTGGCGGAGTTGCCCAGAGAGGCGCTGCCGTCGCCGGGCGTTGGACTGCGCCACTACGCACCCAGGGCGCGACTGCTCCTGCGCGAGGCGGATGCTGGCGGGCAGTGGTTAGCGGAGGGCCAACAGTTTCGAGGGCAGAAGACGGGAGTCATGCTCCCTGACGCCTTCGACGGGAAGAGCCAGCGGCTGGCTGAGCAGGGAATCGAAGTGTATCGATGGGGCCATTGGCCGGCAGAGGGAGAAGATCCCGAGGAACTGGCGCAGCGGCTTTTCGCCGGACTACGCCATCTGGATATGCTGGGTTGTGAGGTGATTCTCTGCCCGATTCCGACGGAGCGAGGCATCGGGGCGGCCATCCGGGACCGTTTGCGCAAGGCTGCGGTCCCGGAATCAGCGTAGAGCGAAGTAGCAGCTCAGGCTACGGGAGCCGAGCCAATTTCGCCGGCCTTATAGAGATACTTGATGGCCGACTTGTAGATCAGGACGCGGGACTTACCGCGGACCTTGATGGATTGACGGTCGTACCACTCCACCACGCCCTGGACCCGCGAGCCGTCCTCAAGGACAAAAACCATCTGGGTCTGCTGCTGGATCTGCTTCTGCAGATAAAACAGCTCAGCCTGGCGGTTGGAGGCGTGTTCATCGAAATGCTGCGCCGCGAATCGCTGCGAAGCGGATACCGACAAGGGGCGTGCACGTTTGGGCGAACGCGCTGCTGGTGGAGCGGCTTCGCCGGTAGTGGATACTTCGAGAACCGCAGTCGCCGCCGCAGGCGGAGCAAGTGCGGAGAGAACCGGCGGCGCGATCGGCGGGGGAACGGGGGAGTCCCGGACGATGCGTTTGGTCATGAGGACTGACTCCTTGAGCGCCCGGTTCGAATTACGCCCGGAGTACAATCGGGTTTGATTCGCTGACCGGAGCGGTACGTGTTGGATGGCGGATACAAGCATTACGTTCTGCCACTGCCGTCGGTTCCCTGAGAAAAATCACATGATAAGAACCAAAGGAACGAACTTTCTCAGCGCAGGGAAGCGCGTGTTTTCACCCGGCAGAAGGTCGTAAATACTGAATGTCTGTCTGTAAAGATGCCGCTGCCCTCTGCGTGGTTGCATCGGACGGCAGCTGCGAGCAGTTTTCCGAGCGAAAACCGCCTTGCTCGTCAGGCTCGTTCCAGCGCGAGTGCCATCGAATCGATGGAGAGAGAACGCAATAGATTTCGCCGCATTCCCTTTTCCACTTCACCCATGGCGTAAGCGGCGCGGTCGATCCACTCCAGCGTGATTCCAGAGCCGAGTTGTCTCAGATCACTTTCAATGTCCTGGTTGCGGATCAACTCCGGCGTCCCGGCGACGAGCATGAGCAGATCCTCTATCAGGCGGTTTGCTGTTCGGAGCAGGGTGAGTGTTTTTTCCTGTCCTTCCGCGCCAGTCCGGTAGGTCTCGGTGGTGCGGAAAAGCGTGGAAAAATCCGGGTCGCGCAAAGCTGATTTCAGAATGACCAGCGCGTCCTGGCGGCTGGTCAGGTAGCTGTCGATGTCAAAGCCGAGTGCGCGTCCGACTGCGCCCTCGGACATGCGGGCTACGAGGGACCGCTTCGCGCCCTTCAAGTCCGGCCGTCGCGTCGCGAGGAGTTGTTCCAGAGTCTCCGCTGGAACGGCTCCGAGGCGGAAGAGCATAGCGCGCGAGCGGATCGTGGGCAGCATCTCCGCCGGATTTTCGCTGAGCAGGATGAGCGTGCAGTTTGGCGGCGGCTCTTCGAGCACTTTCAGCAGGCTGTTCGCGGCCTCTTTCATGAAGGACGACGCGGTGAAGAGGAAGAAGCTGCGCTTCGCCTCTGCCGGCGGGCGGTAATAAGCGTTGTGGATGACCTGGCGGACCTGGCCGATTTTGATGAGATTTTGCGGCGGGTCGGGCGGGACGATCATCACGTCGGGGTGGGGCTGGATGAGGATGCGGGTTTCGCGCTTGTCCACGTCACGCATGTCTTCGCGGCTGGCGAGCGCGGCGGCTACGCTGGCGTCCAGATCGGCGGCCTGGCCGATGCGTTCGCAGTTGCGGCAGACGCCGCAGTAATCTGGAAGGCTGTCGGTTTCGGTGGGATTGAGGCAGTTCACCAGGCGCGCGTACATCAGTGCCAGGGTGTACTTGCCTGCTCCGCGCGGGCCGGCAAGAATGATCGCCTGTGGAATGCGGTTGTGCGCAACGCTCTCGCGCAGCCGCTCCACGGTCGCTTCATTGCCCAGAAATTCGCGAAAGCCCATACCTTGAGGCTAGCAGAAATGGGCTCTGGAAAAGTGGGCGCGGTACTCCCGTGTGCGGCTTCTGACCTACGTAGCCTCCACGGGCCGATGGATTGGAGCATACTGGTTACACTTGCCCAGAAAATGACGTGACCGCGTGAGGCCAGGCAATTGAATTTATATCTGATTAAACGAAAAGCCGATCGCTTCATTGAAGACACGTTCGCCTACGCCATTGTTGCCGCGGAGACAGGGAAGGCCGCGCGGCATATTCATCCCACCCGGGGTGTTGTCTGGCGGGAAACAATGTGGACCAAGGGCGGCCGGGACTACGGCTTTGATATCTGGACGGAGCCGAAAAATGTGCGGTCACGCCTGCTCGGCCTCGCGGTTGAGGGGACGACGGCTGGGATGGTTTGCACGTCGTTTAATTAGCTACGCGGCTGTATCCAGCAAGCAGAGTTTAGTTTGCGCGCCACAGCAACGCTGCCGTACATTGAAAGCGGAGTTATCATGGCGCACAGCAAGCTATCCTTCTCGCCCAGCATCGCTAAGCCTTGCGAAGAGTCTTGGGCTGCGATGCGGGGCGGCCAGCGGGAACGCCATTGCGAACAGTGCGACAAGCAGGTGTATAACTTCGCTGCCATGACTTCGCGTGAAATTGAGAAGCTGTCTCGTGAGCAGAACGGGAAGTTCTGCGCTCGCATCACTCATCGCGAAGACGGATCGCTGGTGACGCTGGACTCGCTCACAAGAAACCCGCTTGCAGCTCAGCTCGTTGCAACGGCCTCACTGGCCTTGAGTGCCACCGCACTTGCTGCTCAATCTTCGCCGTCGCCGCAATCGCAGCCTCCGGAGCGCGCAGAACAGATTGCGAGCCCACCTGCCCCAGGCGACCATGCGTTGGTAGGCCAGGTTATCGTGATTTCCAAGGACAGTGAGTCGGAACCGGAGCTCCAGTTGGCTCATTCGCCTTCGGCGACCCTGGTTGAGGAAACGCCTGGTGAAGAGAAGGCGTTGCTTACAGGAACCGTGATGAAGAACGATGGTTCCGGACCCAAGGATGGAGTATTGGTCTCTCTCCGCGCGAATGGAGCAGTCATCGCAGAAGCCCGCTCCAACAGCTGCGGTCAGTTCCGGATTTCTGCACCTTCAGGCACTTATGACTTCGAGGCAGCAGCAGGGGCGGAAAGAATTCGCTTCAAAGCGATTTCGCTGCTAAGCGGCGAGCAGAGCGTGGGTACGATTTCAACTTCGGTAAGTACCGTCGAGGTAACTGCCCTTGCTTCAGGCGAATCGTATACCACGATGGGTGAGATGGCGAATACGTTGGGTCATTGGAGCTTTTGGCACATTCTGCGCCATCCGATTCAATATGTCAGATATCGACGATCTGTGGGTTAGTCGCTACAAGCTACGCTCCGAAGAGATTGTGATTGATGAACTCGTTCCGGAACTTGCCTTTGGCGTCGGTCTTATTCAACAGTGCTTTGAAGTCGCCGAGCTTCTCATATCTTTGAGCGAGGGTTGCGGGAGGCACTGTGAATAACTTCGCCCAGTGTGGGCGGGCGCCGAATGGAGCCAGTTTTGCTTCGATCTCGGGCAGCAGCGCCATGACTTCGGGGCTCATGAACTTCCACGTGAAGTGAATGGCGAGCGAATCCTGCTTGTAGGCCATGCTCATCCAGAGATCGTCGGCGGCAATTGTGCGTAGCTCTGTGATCAACAGCAGTGGGGCGATCTTGTCGGACAGCGTCTGCACGGCGCGAATCGCTTCGTAGCCCTTGCTGCGTGGGACGAAGTATTCGGTCTGGAGTTCGTGGCCGTTGGACGGGGTGAAGTTCATCTTGAAGTGCGGCATGCGCTCGTACCATGGGCCCGGCACGCCAAGCTGCTCGGTGCAGCTTTCGGCGGAATTTGCCTCGATCGGGTGCATGTTCTTGTCCGCGGGCTTGGCTCCGAAGAAGTCCGGAGCAATCGTTGCTTTCTGCCCGTTCGCGGCTTTGTCCTTAATCCAGACCTGCGCGATGCGATTCTCCTGCCAAGTGGTGAAGAGGCTAACGCTATAGCCGGCGCTCATGATCGCGTCGAGATTGTGCTCAAGCTGATCGAATGACAGGTTGCGATAGACGACCTGGGTCATGTCGAAGCGGGGCAGCAGGTCCAGCGTGACCTTGGTGAGGATGCCGAGCGCGCCCAGGTGCACGATCTTGCCGGCGAAGGCAGCGCCATCCTTCTTGCGCGAAATGGTGACCAATTCGCCGTCGGCATTGACCAGTTCAATTGCCGAAACAGCCGTGGCCAGGTTGCCGTTCTTCACGCCCGAGCCGTGCGTGGCTGTGGCGATCGCTCCGGCCACTGTAATGTGCGGCAGCGAAGCGAGATTGTGTACTGCAAAGCCCTTGGCGTCGATCACCGGAGCCAGCGTGCCGTAGCGTACACCCGCGCCCACCGTGACGGTCTTCGCCTTCTCGTTGATGACGATCGAGTCGAGCTTTTGGAGCGAGAGCTGGCTGGTGGTCGTGTCGGCGATGGTGTTGAATGAGTGCCGCGAGCCGAGCGCGCGCATCGTGGCCAGGTTCTTCACGTACTGCTGCACTTCAGCCGCGTCTTTCGGCATGTAGAAGTGCTCGGCGTGGTACTCGAGATTGCCAGCCCAGTTGGTCGTGGGAATGGGCTCATCGCCGCCAGCGGCGTGGGCGTAACGGGAGAGCAGGGAAGTGGCTACAAATGCGCTGGTCGTCTTCAAGAATTGCCTCTTGTCCATTGTGGTATCGATCCCCTCACGTCGCCAATTGGCTGTTTAGCGAGTGTAGAGAGTGGGCATCCTGTCGGGCAAGTGTTAGAAGACTAGGCTCGCGATTCCGTCACAACCTGGACTCCGTACTTAGGGCGGAGGGTGATCTTCGGTTGCAGTGCGATTTTCTGATCGGCTACGATCCGCAGGCGCCACTTCTGGGCCATGGTGGCCAGCACCAGAATCGCCTCCATCCAGGCGAAGGATTCGCCAATGCACTGGCGTCCGCCGCCGCCAAAAGGGAAGTAGGCGAACTTGGGACGGCTGGCCTTGGCCTCCGGCGTGAAGCGCTCGGGGCGAAAAACCTCCGGCTCGGGGAAGTACTTGGGATCGCGGTGCACAATGTACTGGCTGAAGAATAGGAACGTGCCCTTGGGCAGCTTGTATGGGCCGATTTCTACATCGGCAACGGACATGCGGCCCATGGCCCAGGCGGGCGGATAGAGCCGCATTGACTCGGCGACAACCATCTCTGTGTAAGGCAGGCGGGGCAGGTCTTCCAGTGTGGGCAGACGACCGCCCAGCGCGGAGTCCAACTCGGCGTGGAGCTTGGACTCCGCTTCGGGGTTCTGGCCGAGCAGCAGCCACGTCCACGCCAGCGCGTTGGCTACTGTTTCGTATCCGGCGAGGAAGATGGTCAGCACTTCATCGCGTAGTTCCTTACTGGACATCTTGTTCTGGAGAGCGGAGCCGGCCTCGTCATCCCGTGCGGCGATGAGCATCGACAGCAGATCACTCCCGACTGGACGGCCTTCCTTCGTTGCTTTTGCGCTCTCAGCCTGCTTGGCTGCGATCATCGAGTCGACTACGGCATCGAGGCGGCGCTTCGAGCGGCGGAAACGGGTGAGCACGGGCACGGGCATGCGCGTTCGCAGCAGCAGTTCAGCGTTGGGCATGGCTACGAGATCGTTGTACATATCCATCACCGCATTGGCTTCATCGTTGATGGTTGAAATCTCCGGCGTGACCTCGGTGTCGAAGAGCGTGCGGGCAGTGATCTGGAGCGCCAACCGCATCATCTCCGCAGCCACGTCGATCTGCTTGCCCGGCAGCCACTCGGCTGCCATGCCTGCGGCGTGGCTCACGATTGTCCCGGCGTAGGCCTGAATGCGCTGACGGTGGAAGGCGGGAGCGGCGATGCGGCGGTGGCGCTTGTGGAGTTCGCCATCGGCTGTGATGAGCCCCTCGCCGAGCAGAATCTTCATCCGCTTCTGGGTGCGCTCCTTCACGAAGAGATGTGCCTTGTCGACGAGGACTTCGCGAATGTCGCTGGGGTCGTGCAGCAGGACCACATTGTGCGTCAGGATCTTGTAGTGCGCGGCGCGTCCATACTTGCGCAGGTGTTCGAATAGCAGGATGGGATTGTTGCGATCAAAGAACTTGCTGCCTGTGTGCAGTACCAGGTTGCGCCGCAGGCCCGGCGGGAAAAGGTACTTGCCTTTAGGGACGAGGACCGGCGCGGCATCCTGTTCGACAGGTTTGATTGTTTCGCGAAGTTCTTCGATTACGCTGGCCATTGTCTACCGGCGGGGTATGATCCTGTGGCGACTGGCTAGAGCATGCCAGCCTGCCGCAAACGAGCCCCTACTGTCTTTATAACCTCTACGTAGACTTCCTCAACGTCCAGGTCGCCTTCGATTGTGACCACACGCACAGGTTCGCGGGCCGCGATGGCGCGGTATTGATCGTATACGCGCTGAAAGAAGGCATCCTGCTCGCTCTCGAAGCGGCTCTCGTCCGTGCCGTTGGCCTTGGTTTCGCGCGTGTTCCGCCGCCGGGCACGGGCCAGCGATGCTTTCAAGTCGGGCAGGAGCAGGATGGTCAGGTCCGGCTGCAAGCCGCCGCAGATCAGCCGGTGCAGGTCCAGCACGACTTCGGATCCCAACTCGCGGCCGCCGCCCTGGTAAGCTTCGGTCGAATCGGTGAAGCGGTCGCAGACGACCACCCGCCCGGCCGCGAGCGCGGGACCGATTACTTCCTGGATCGATTGCGCGCGGTCGGCAAACATCATTGCCAGCTCCGTTCGCGGTGCTAAACCGGCTGATTTTGAATCGAGAAGAAGGGCACGGATGCGGTCGCCGGTGGCCGTTCCGCCGGGCTGCCGGGTCTGCAGTGGCTCCAAGCCCTGGCCATGCAGCCAGGTAATCAGCCGCAGAATCTGCGTTGTCTTGCCGGACCCATCGAGCCCCTCAAACGTAAGAAAAAAACCAGCTTTGCGCGTCGACGGCACCAAGGACATGGATGGAGTTTAGCATCGGCGACCTGCCTCATTTCAGGGCACTCAGGCTTCCTGCAGGTTACGGAGGTCTCGTGTTCCAGCTGCGAAGTGCTCTTGTGTGCCCGGAGTGCGGGCTGGTTCCGAACGGCATGGCGACCCTGTCGGTTGACGAGAAAGATAGGAGTAGAAAGGCGCGCCTACCTGTGCAGCGGAAGCTGTACACGAAAGGTTGTGCCCTGGTCTGCCCGGTGATCGAAACGGATGGTGCCGCCGTGCTTTTCGATGATTCCTTTCGACACCCAAAGTCCGAGTCCGGTTCCTACATCCGCCTTAGTTGTGAAAAATGGCTCAAATATCTGCTTCCGGTTTGTCTCGGGGATTCCGCATCCCGTATCTGAGACAGTGATCTCGACCGAGTCTTCAAGTTGCTGCACAAAAGTCTCGACTGTCCCACCGGCCGGTGTCGCGTCGATGGCATTCGCCACCAAATTGGCGACTACCTGCTTAATTTCACCGGCGATGACGGTGACACATACCTCGTTCTCCGTCTGCTCGGAGCTGCGCAGGGTCAATCCGCGGGAGTTGCTTCTTGACCTGTACAAGTCCAGCACCTCCGAAACGAGCTGCGCGACTCCAGTCGGTTGCGGATGCGTGGACTCGCGATAAAAGCCGAGAGTCTGCTTGACGATATGCGTCATCCTGCGTAACTCAGCTTCTGCAAGGCGAAGGTGCGCGGCGGCCTGCGGCGGCAGCCCATCGGTGTGTTGCGCGAGATAGACGGTATTCACCAGGGCTTCGAGAGGATTGTTGATTTCGTGGGCAACGGTTGCGGCAAGACGCCCGGCGGCTGCCAGCTTCTCCGCCCGGCGCAGCGCGTGTTCCGCCATGCGTGACTCGGTCACGTCGATGATGAGCCCGGCGATCCAGGTGGCTTTGCCGCTCTTGTCCCGTCGAATGCGCCCGCGTACCTGCAGCCACAGAGTGCGTCCATCAGGAGTGACGGAGCGATGATCGGAGCGGAACACGGAGGCAGAAGAAGCGAGGGTTGCCCAAAACTCCCGTTTTGACCGCTCCCGATCCTCGGGATGCACCAGTTCGTAGCCTGCTTCCCCGGAAGCTTCCGTGTCTTCAGGAAGGCCGTGCAGAGCTTTGAATTCAGCGGACCAGAAGAGCTTGTCCTGCTCCAGGTCCCAGGTCCAGCTTCCCATCTTCGCAGCCGTGTGGGACAGCCTCAATTCGGTATCCTGATCGAGCAGCGCGCGATGTAACTGCGCATTCTCGATGGCAACAGCCGCACGCCTGGCGAGATCCAACGCGAGTTGCACGTCACTTTCGCCGAAGTAGCGCCCATTTGTTCCCAGCAGGCGGATTGCGCCGAGTGTTTTCTCGCGCGACACCAGCGGAACGACAATGCTTGACGTCAACTTCATTTGTCGCAAGAGTTGCAGATGCTGCTCGTCTATGGCGGCGGCTTCCAACATTTTCTCCGTGATCACAGAAACGATCTCGGGCTGGCCGGTGCTCATGACTTTTCCAACGCCAGAGTTCGGATGAATCTGCTCCGGATAGAGGCGGGAGTACTCCTCTGCGAACGAGGCCATCGAGGGATCAGCGTGCGCAACGACGATCTGCGCCACCCTGCTCTGCTCAGCGATATAGACCGTACACCATTCGGCGATGTGAGAAACGGCGAGGTGTGCCACTCTCTGGAGTGTTGACTCATAGTCGAGCGAGGACGCCAACAGGGTGCTTGCTTCTCCAAGGAATGCCAGACGCTGCGTCTCGCGTTGTTTCTGCTCGTTGAGTTCCAGCTGATTCAGCGCGGAAGCGGATAGGTTGGACAATGCCAGGGCGTAATCCACATCATCCTGGCTGAAATGGCGAGGCGTTCGCCAGTAGTAGACGATCGCGCCGTTCATCGTCGCATCCAGTGCCCAGGGCACGACCAACAAACTCTGGATGCCCTCGGATTGGTACACGGATCTGTCGAAGAGAACCCGGTCGCCCACCAGGTCATCCGTAGCCATATTCTCGACGCACCACACGCCCTGGGGCAGCCTCATACCCTCGAGCTGAACTTCCTTCGGATAGGTTTCGGACAGCCCGCGCTGCGCGATGGCACGCCAGACGCGATGGTCCTCTGACTCGCGCCAAACTCCATACGCATCGGCAACGAGCAGATTGCTGGCCAGATCAAGCGTCTTTGAAAGAAGGATATCCTCGCTACTGGCATGGAGCAGCAGGGAGGAAGCTTCCAGCAGCACACTCAGCGCCTCAGGACGGCCCGGTATGGAGGGTGAGGGTAGCATGTTGATCCTTTTGAAATCATATGATGCACATTTCGCGCTTCCAAGAAAGTTTTGAGGATGGTTTGCAGCGTAACAAATTGCGATGCAGGTTCGCCCCATGCACCACTGCAGGGGAGCTGTCTCGTTCACGCTTCTTCGACGGCGTCCTTAGCATGGCCAGCCGAAAATCAGTCGCTCGTCGTGTATTGTCAGTAGGAAAAGACGGTACCGCAGTTCGCGTGCTCAAGGACACAATATGAAAAAGTTGACTGCCCTCTTGTTTGCAACGGTATTGTTTGCGTTGCCTCTTCGCGCGAATGAATTACCCGATCCTCCGGCAGGATTTGGCTGGCAGAAAGTACCTGCAATCAAGGCATCCTTCCTCAGGCCAGATGGCTGGTTTTTTAGGGAGGAAATGCAGAAAGGCACGCAGGCATATTTCATCACCCGGGAAGATATCAGCAACACCGGTGAATTCAAGACTGGCCTGACGCTGAATGTCTTTCATCTGAAGTCCGACTCAGTCGTAGAGCGAGGCAAGTTACTTATTGCAAACATGGCTTCCACGCACAACGTTACGTCGTGGAGTAAGACGGTTGGTCCATTTGAGGAGTTCGGCTGCGATCTGAAGGACACGGACGCCACAGGAACCATCCTCATGCATGCATTGACCGTTGCGAATCCAAAGACACATACACTCTATTTATTCATCTTTGAAAGTCCGGAAGCGGATTGGCCCGCGGCCTGGAAGGTTGGTAAGCAGATCATGGATACCCTGAGCCTCAACGACGAATACTAGGGCTGGCTAACCTAATTAGACCGTACTTCCGTAGGTCCGCTGAATCGTTCTTTCGACGCCCTTATGATAGATAAGGCGATCCCTTCCGGTGAGCCGAAGCCGCGATGCGGCAATTTGTTGAAAGTCAGGAAATTCATGGGATTCAATTGCGGAATTGTTGGTCTGCCGAATGTGGGCAAGTCCACGCTGTTTAATGCGCTCACGGAGACTGCTGCGGCTGAGGCTGCAAACTACCCTTTTTGCACCATCGAGCCTAATGTGGGCCGCGTTGCAGTGCCCGACCCGCGGCTGGATGTGCTGGCCAGGCTGGCTGAGTCGAAGAAGATTATCCCGACGCAGCTGGAATTTGTGGATATTGCCGGGCTGGTGCGGGGTGCGTCCCGCGGGGAAGGTCTGGGCAACAAGTTCCTCGCCCACATCCGCGAGGTGGACGCGATCGCGCATGTCCTGCGCTGCTTTGAAGACGGCAATGTGACCCACGTCGAAGGATCTGTCGATCCGGTTCGTGACGCTGAGACTGTTGAGACCGAGCTCATGCTCGCTGACCTCGACAGCCTGGAACGCCGCGTGGTCGCCGCGCAGAAGAAGATGAAGGGCAACGATCCTGAAGCCAAGGCACAGCTGCCGGTGATGGAGCTGGCGCTGGCTGCGCTGCAGGCAGGGAAGTCTGCCCGCACCATCCTGCCTGAACTCGCGCCGGAGCAGCACAAGATCCTGCATCAGCTCGGCCTGATCACGTCGAAGCCGGTCCTCTATGTGTGCAATGTTGAGGAGGCTTCAGCAGGCACGGGCAATCAGTATTCGGCCAAGGTGGCTGAGTTCGCCAAGTCGCTTGGCGCGGTCAGCGTGGTTATTTCCGCCGCGATCGAAGCGGAGGTTTCGCAGCTCGGCGACGACGCCGAGAAGAAGGAATTCCTGGAATCGCTGGGACTCGAAGAGACTGGGCTCGCCCGCGTGATCTTCGCTGGATACAAGCTGCTTGGGCTGCTCACCTTCTTCACCGTGGGCCCGCAGGAGACGCATGCCTGGACTGTGGAAAAAGGCTCCAAGGCACCGCAGGCTGCCGGGGCCATTCACTCCGATTTTGAGAAAGGTTTCATTCGCGCGGAAACGATCTCGTATGAAGACTTCGTTGCTGCCGGCTCTGAGGCCGCGGTCAAGGAGGCGGGTAAGATGCGTCTGGAAGGCAGCGACTACCTTGTCAAGGACGGCGATATCTTCCACTTCCGCTTCAAGGCCTAGGGCAGCGGCGGCCTTGGTTGACTCCTTATTCATGACTTCACTTGACCGGAAAGAGCAGACAAGGATGCGGTATTTGTTCTAGAAATTTGTAGCGTTCAGTTTTTCAAATTACCAGGGCAACTTCTTCATCCTGCGTGGGTTCGAATGGCTGTACGCTGACTGCATGGTTGCAGTCGAAGATCAACCGGCCGTCAGCTCCGGATCCACTCCCCCGGCTGCTTGATTGCCCTAATGAAAGGTTTGGAGGAATCCCATGAAAGTATTTCGCTCAGCGCGTCTTATGCTGTTTGCGCTCCTGCTCAGCGTGATCCCGGCGTCTTCCTACGCCCGGGTATTTATCAGTATCGGCATTGCGCCTCCCCCACTGGTTGTTTATGAACAGCCCCCATGCCCGCAGGATGGCTATCTCTGGACGCCCGGCTATTGGGCCTACGGGGATGACGGCTACTACTGGGTTCCTGGCGCCTGGGTTCCGGCTCCTCAGCCCGGCTACCTGTGGACCCCGCCTTACTGGGGCTTTGAAGGCGGCCACTATCGCTTCTTCGACGGCTACTGGGGACCTCACGTTGGCTACTACGGTGGCGTCAACTATGGCTTCGGCTACATGGGTATCGGCTTTGCCGGTGGCGAATGGCGCGGCGGACACTTTGCCTACAACACGGCTGTGGTCAATGTGAATCGCACCGTGATCCACAACACATACGTCAATGAGACGATCGTGCACAACACGACGATCATCAACAACAATCACGTGGCCTACGCAGGTGGCCCTGGCGGCATCAATCACCAGCCCACGCCGCAGGAGCGGATCGGCATGAACGAGCGCCACATTGCTCCGACCGCCGTGCAGCAGCAGCACTTCCAGGCTGCCGCCCGCGATCCCCAGCAGCGTTTTGCTACGAATCATGGCCGTCCCGCAACTGTTGCCGCTGCCCGTCCCATCACTGGACCGGCCAATGGCGGACGTCCTCAGCCCGGTAACGCTGGTGGTGCCCGGCCGGAAAATCGCCCCGAGAATCGTCCTGCTGTCCAGCCAGGCCGTCCCGAGATGCGTCCCACGACGCCAACGAATCGTCCCGAGACTCGTCCTGCAACCCCAACCAACCGTCCTGAGTCCCGGCCGGTTACGCCGCAGCCCAGGCCCGAAGCTCGTCCCACGCCCCAGGAGCGTCCCCAGTCGCGTCCGACACCTCAACCCCGTCCGGAATCGCGTCCCGCAACTCCGCAGTCCCGTCCTGAGTCGCGCCCGGCTCCGCAGTCCCGTCCGGCGCCTCAATCGCGGCCGGCACCTGCTCCTCACCCGAGTGAGAGGCCGGAACATCCGCACGGACGCGGACGCTAACCGGACCACCCTCAATAGCTGACTGCAGAAGCCCGCTGTCAGCTATTCCACCGCAGCCCACGGCCAACCCGTGGGCTGTTTCTTTCATCCTTTGTAGTGTCAGGAGGAAGTATGAAGCTCAATGTTCGTCTTTTCGCCGCTACCGTTTTGGCTACGGTGTTCGCCACCTCTGTGGCCGTTGCTCCGCTCTACGCTATGACTTCAGGTTCGCCGGCGATGGCCGGTTACGCGCAGGATCGCCGTTGGGATGAGCCCCCCGGCGAATTCCAGGAAATGGAACGCCGTGGTTTCCACGACGGGGTGGAAGGCGCCCGCCGCGACTACGGCAATCACCGCCGTCCGGACGTGAATAACCGGGACGAATATCGCAATCCGCACCTTCGAGGACGCGACCGCGAACCCTATCGCCGCGGTTTCGAGCGGGGCTACCGCGTGGGCGTGGAGCATTTCTATAACGGACGCTAACGCAACCTCTGTCAGCAAGAAGGCCATGGTTTCCGATGGGGACCATGGCCTTTTCTTTGGGGAAGGTTTACTCCGCCAGCCGGATTCCGGCGATTTCTACCTGTAATCCGCCGTACTGCGGATGATCGTTCTCGCGGACCTTGTAGGCTAGATCGACCAGGCTGCCCTGATCCAGCCCTAGCTCCGCAACTCGCGCCGCGAGGTTCCACCCCACCGCCTTCATTGGGGCGGAATGAACTGCTCCAGGCTGTGAGGCAGGCACCAGCTCCAGCCGGATATGCTTTTCCTTCATCAGCCGCACCGGAGCAGCCAGGAGTAGATTCCGCGCGAGAAAGACAGGCTCAGAATTTCCGTGGCCCAGCGGCTCCAGCTTCCTGAGCCATCCGGAAAGCACAGCCGTCACGCGATCGAGCGGCAGCTCCGCGTGGATGCGAAGCACATGCTCCGCTGGCTGCCCAGCCAGCTTTTTTGCGGCAAATTGGTACAGCCGTCGCTCCATCTCCGGCAGATTCTCCGCCGGCATGGCAAACCCCACGGCGAAGGCATGTCCGCCAAAGCGCGTGTAGAGATCGGCGCAAGTCTCAATCGCTTCCAGCAACTGGAAGCCGTCGATCGACCGTCCTGAGCCGTAAGCCACACCGTCTTCAATGCTGATCACCAGCGCAGGTTTTGCGGTCCTGTCGACCACCCGCGAAGCCAGAATGCCGATCACGCCGCGATGCCAACCGTCGCCCGCCATCACCAGCATCCTGTTGTTCGCCAGCGAAGCATCCGTGGCCAGCCGATGCTCAATCTGCCGCAGCGCCTCCGCCTCCGTCTCGCGGCGGTCGGTGTTCAGCCGCTCCAGCTTCGCGGCCAGTTCATGCGCGCGCGCAGCGTCCCGTGTCGTAAACAGTTCGACGACCTCTGCGGCAATATCCATGCGGCCTGCGGCATTGATGCGTGGCCCGAGCCGGAAGCCGAGGTCGAAGCTCGTCAACGGCTTGGTGGCCGGGTCAATTGCCGCCGCCTGGAATAGCGCCTTGAGCCCTGTTCCCGCAGGCTTCTGCAACTCCCGAATCCCGAGCGCGGCCAGCACGCGATTTTCTCCTCGTAAAGGCACGGCATCGGCGACGGTAGCGATCGCCACCATTTTCAGGAAGGAGGGAATCACCTTCTCGCGCGTACGCTCCGGATACTTGCGCAGCAGCACAGCCACAGCCAGCTTGAATGCAATCGCCGCACCGCACAGCGATTTTTCCGGATACTCGCAGCCTGGCTGGTTCGGGTTCAGGATTGCCAGCGCGTCAGGAATCTCGTCGCCGGCGTCGGGCAAATGATGATCCGTGATGATTAAGTCGAGCCCCAGTTCACGGGCCCGCCGCGCCTCGGCAAAGGCTCGCATCCCGGTATCGACGCTGATGACGAGATGGACGCCATCCGCGGATGCCTGTTCCAGCACTGCCGTCTGGATGCCATACCCTTCTCGAATGCGATGCGGCACATGAAAGCGCACCTTGCAACCCTTCTCAGAAGCAGGGCCAGCCAGCATCTCGATTGCCGTCTTCAGCAGAACGACGGCGGTGGTGCCGTCCACGTCGTAGTCGCCGTAGAGCAGAATGGTCTCGCAGTTGGCAATCGCCCGCTCCAGCCGGTCCACGGCAGCAGCCATCCCCAGCATGAGAAAAGGGTCGATGAGCTGGCTGACGTCAGGATGGAGAAATGTGTAGGCTTCGCCGGCCGAAGTGATCCCACGAGCCAGCAGAAGCTCAGCGATTACGAGCGGGATATGCGCAGAGGCCGCCAGTTCGGCGGCCTCCGGATGCGCGGTAGCAAGTTGCCAGCGTACAGGTGGAGCTGGAGTCACAGGCGTAACGTCAGAGGGAGCGGATGGTGCCGGACTCACAGCTCTTCGTTCTCTCCGTCCGGATCGTCAATCAGGATGTCGCCAAGCGCCTCAATGCCCTCCAGCAACTCCTGGTAGCGTTCGTACCACTCCGTTGTCGTCTCATGCAGAAATACGATGCCCTGGTGCACAAATCCGAGTTGGAGATACCCGACTTTCCCGGCATACTTCTGCAGCCACTGGGCTTCCACCAGCTCAGGAGCATCTTCGTCCGGAAAGTTCACTTCGCTGGCCTCTTCGAGCAGCTCTTCCAGCTCCTCGTGGTCCAGCTTCACCTCGCTGATCGTGACGAAGAGGGCGCCGGAGTATTTCGCCATCTCGACGAAATCCTTCCACGAGTCCGGATTGTCTTCGCTCTCCCACAGGATCGCGGGAATATCTTCGGTGACGTATCCAGGCAGGCGCTTCATGCCGTGCCCTTCAATAAAGGCCACCATGTCGTCTTTGAGTACTACGAGGTTATCGGTTTCCATAGGTCGCTATTCATTGTCTCAGATGAAAACGGCTCGAATCTGAGCACTGCGCGCGGTCCGCCATCCCAGGCTGTGGAAACCGCGCGCCATCGCACAAGCTAACATGAACGTTTGGAGGATTTTCCGTTTTGGCACCTTTTGAACGCCACGTATTTGTCTGTCAGAATTCCCGACCGGAAGGCGCACCGCGCCCGTCCTGCACCAAAGACGGTAAGAGCGAACTCCTTCCCCAGCTTCAGATGTTCGCCAAGGCTGCTGGCCTCGCCGGCAAAATTCGCATTAACAAATCCGGCTGCCTCGATCAGTGTGAACATGGCCCGGTGATGGTCGTTTACCCCGAGGCGGTCTGGTACGGCCACGTTCAGCCCGAAGATGCCGAAGAGATCGTTCGTGAACACCTCGTCGGCGGCAAGCCGGTCGAGCGCCTGCGCCTCGCTGACGAGTGCATCAACACCAAGAGCTGCCCGCACCGCGCCTGACTCAGGGCGCGCGGCATCGTGAGGGCCGCAAATGCTCTGGAATGTACAGCCGCCGGGTCGATACGGTATCGTAGAGGTTAGTCCATGATCTTCTCTCGCGAATATATCGGTTATCTGGCTCGTCGCACGGTTAAGCACCTGGTCGAGACCAAAAAGATCCATACCAGCGACGCCGCTCTGGTGGAAGCCCGAGTCACCGAAGGTATGATCGAGGAGCTTTCCCTCGAAGACCGCATCAACGACGAAGTGCGCGTGATCCTGGAGGCTTACCAGCAGGAGATGCTGAAGTCCGGCGCGCAATACGCTGAGATGTTCAAGAAGGTCAAAGGCGAGCTGGCGCGCAAATACAAGGCGGTGCTATGAGAATCTCCCGCGACAAACTCAACAAGCTCGCCCATACCGTAGCGGATACCCTGGCTGACGTTGACCAGGTAGACTTCCTCGACGACCGCAACACCATCCGGCAGGAAGCCCGCAAGATCCTCGAACAGCTCCTTCTGGAAGAGACCAAGATCGACCAGGCAGCCCGCCTCAAGATCAGCTCGCAGCGCAAGATCATCCAGGAAGGTACGCAGGAGTGGGACATCCTCTACCGCAAGTACTACAACGACGAAGTTCGCCGGCTTGGCATTTAAGGGATTGTTCCGGGTTTTGCACTTTGGCAGTATGTGCAATTTTTGTTAAACTAAGCGAGTGCCGGTCTAGTTTGTCCTAAGACCTGATACAGCAGTTTTCACCAGTGTGGCGCCATCGTCCAGGGGTTAGGACGTGAGATTCTCAATCTTAAAACACGGGTTCGATTCCCGTTGGCGCTACCAACTACTTTTAACAGGCATCTAGATATATCTCGAAAAGTCCTAAACCACCCAACCAAATCAAGAACGGACCCAGTTTATGGTGTACTCGTGTCTGTTCATGTATACATGCAGCTCGTGGTATTGGGCATATCGTTGGTATCTATTTCAGTCTTCCCTGGTGTACGACCATCTGAGGGGACGAATGGAACTCACACAATTTGAGATTACGAGAGCAAAGCCGGGGTTGAAGCCCTGCTCTCTTTCAGACGGGCATGGCCTTTCCTTGCTCATTACATCCAACGGTTCTAAGCTGTGGCGCTACAAGTATCGGATCGGGAGGGTACAGCGGCTCATGGCGCTGGGCTCCTTCCCTCTGGTTTCGTTGGCAGATGCGCGTGACCTGCACTTGGCCGCGAGGCAGAAGATGAACAGCGGCATCGACCCGATGGTGGAGCAAACGATCTCGATGGCAACATAGGCCGGCCACCAAAGGCTCAAGATAACAGGCGTGGAGGGTGCGAACGCAGCTCGTGGGTGGTTCTTCGTGGCCGTTAGACCAACGTGGGAAAGTTAGACCGAATCGACCACCGGTTCGATTTGTGGGTCAATCTGTGGCTCCGGGTTTGATCCCAGGTAGATGCTTGCTCGGAGCGCCAGAATCAAGACGAGCAGGAAAACGCTAGCCTCTATCGAACGCGCCACTCTCATAAAGAACCCCCTGTAGGATAGTTCGAAGGATTGGATTGCGACTCCGGCGATTGCCCATTCGAAAGAATACTTACACAACCGCCACGAGAGAATAGCGAACAGGACGGCACCCGGAAACGCCAGCGGATGTCCATTTGCCGCGTGTATTGTTTGGAAAAAAGAGGCGGCGCCTGTGATATACGTAGCGCTTCGCATCGTCGTGATTGCGCGATCAAAATCGTTAGGTCTTGCATGGTTCACTTCTAATGCTGCCCAGTTGCTCGAAGCGTCGCTTTCCGGGTTGACGATGTGACGGAGCTGGTTGCGGGAAGCGGTCACGATCGCGTCCACCGCTTCCTTAATATCGAGGTAGTTGGTGCTGCGGAGATCAGATACCTACTGGTGCGGGACGGGCGAGCACAAATGAATGATGTGTGTCGTTGTGCTCTTGACATACTGTCAGTTAAGCACAGAGTAAAGGTGTGACATCTTATCTCGACACGGTGAGCCCACTCTCCCGATTCATCCGGACTGTGACTACCTGTGTCGCACTCTTTCTCTTATTCCAGTTCGCAACTCTCTATTTAAGCTGGCCCAAACAGATTGTCTTAGGAGCGGTGAGCATAGTTGTCGCTCTTGCATTAAATCGGCGGTCGAAGTCTACCGCAATGACGATAGCTCTGATGCTGCTTTCTCTCGTGACCACCATCCGATACGGTTGGTGGAGAATCCACACTATGCTGGACTTCTTTACTGACGAGTCGAATCAGCGAATCACAATCAGCTCTGTGTTAATGGTAGTTCTGTTCTCGGCTGAGGCCTACACCATGCTGATCATGGTGCTTGGCTATCTGCAGACAGTGAAGCCACTCGGCAGGAAGCCTATATCGCTGCCCTCCGATTCAAGTCTGTGGCCTCACGTGGATGTTCTGATTCCCACATACAACGAGCCCCTCACCCTTGTCCGATATACGGCACTGGCAGCGATCTATCTCGACTATCCACCCGATAAGCTGCACATCTATATCTTGGACGACGGGACACGGGAAGATTTCCGCGTATTCTGCAAGCAGGCTGACATAGGGTATATCGTTCGAACAGAACATAACGATGCAAAGGCGGGCAACATCAACCATGCGCTGACGCAGATGAATTCTTCACTGGTAGCAATTTTCGACTGCGATCATGTTCCAACCCGCAGCTTTCTTGAAACTACCGTTGGCTGGTTCCTGGCCGACGAGAATTTGGCCATCCTGCAGACGCCACACTTCTTCTATTCACCCGACCCGTTCGAACGAAATCTCCAGCAGTACAAGACCATTCCAAATGAAGGGGAGTTGTTTTACGGCGTCATTCAGGATGGAAACGATCTTTGGAACGCGACCTTCTTTTGTGGCTCCTGCGCGGTGATCCGCAGGACAGCATTGGATGAGGTCGGTGGGATCGCAACGCAGACCGTGACGGAGGATGCACATACGTCGCTTCGAATCCAGAAGAAAGGTTGGGACACAGCGTATATCAATATTCCACAGGCTGCAGGCCTTGCAACCGGAACACTCTCCGCACACGTGGGGCAGCGCGTTCGATGGGCTCGCGGAATGATCCAGATATTGCGAACGGAAAACCCGTTGTTCGGTTCAGGGATGAAGTTAATGCAGAGGTTGTGCTACTTCAACGCAATGCTGCACTTCATGTATGCGGTGCCGCGTCTCATCTTTTTGACTGCGCCGCTCGCGTATCTACTGTTTCGATGGACAATCCTCCCTGGATATTGGCTGGCGATTCTTGCATATGCGATGCCTCATCTGATTATTTCCAACCTGACAAACTCACGTGTACAGGGGAAGCATCGTCACTCGTTCTGGAACGAGATCTACGAAACCGTACTTGCCCCGTACATCCTCGCGCCGACACTGCTGGCACTGATCAATCCCAAGTTTGGGAAGTTCAATGTGACAGATAAGGACAGTACTCTTAAAGAGACGGTGTTCGACCGACACATCGCAACACCGACGATTGTTCTGTTAGGGCTGAACCTCATTGGAATCTGTATGGTTCCATATCGACTTTTGGTCACAGACCCAACACATCCAGGTGCGGTATTGAGTAACCTGGTTTGGATTCTGTTCAACATGGTTATTTTGGGGGTGGCAGCCGCCGTGGCCAACGAGCATCGGCAACGACGCGCGACAGTGCGAATCCCCACTGATATCGCAATTCAACTGCGAGCGGACGACGGAAGTGTAACAAGCGCCATGACCAGTGACATTTCTGTTGGCGGCGTGTCCATGCCGCTGTCCGGCGGTTTGCAACTCCATACGGGAGGCCGGTTTCACGTGTCATTTCCAGATCAAACAGGGGACTTGGAAATTCATGCAGTAGTGGTTGGCCAGGAAGGGCCAATTCTGCGACTTCAATTTGACAAATTGAGCATCGAGGAACAAGAAACCCTAACTCGAGCGATTTATTCTCGCGCAGATGCGTGGATCACGCAGCCAGGAGCGATGGAAGCAGACCGGCCTCTGATTAGTCTGGCACGTGTTATTCGGCTTTCATTCACGGGCCTCCATCAGGTCGTCCGAGGACTGCTGCCCAGGAAGAAGATCATCGCTGTCGCTCTTTTTGCGGTAGCGTTCGTGAGTTCGCCGCTGCTTGTTGCACAGAGGCGGATGTCATCGCCGCAGGAAGGCCTGTACTCCAGAGAGACTATTGCAACGGACAAGATCAGCTTAAAGGACATGGGCGTGGAGGACGCCATTCGAATGAATGGACCGCACTCCTATTACTCCGTGGGATTCGTGCTATCCGAAGGTAGAGTGCCGCGCACGAGTCGACTGGACCTCTCATACCTCTTCAGCCCTGCAATTCTTGCACACACGGGTTCAATCAACGTGATGATCAATAGCATTACCATCGGGAAGATTGTTGCGCCTGACATTCCGCACAAGGATGGTCAATTCAGTTTCGTATCGCTCATTGTCCCCGCTGAATTGCTGGTGCGACACAATGAGATTACCTTCGAGTTCAAGGGAGCGTCAGTTCTTCAGGCGGGGAAGCAGACGGAGCTTTCACCACTGGCCATGATTGGGGCTAGCTCACTGGTAGTGGTAGCAGGTGATGCTCTGCCACTGAAGCTTGACTTGAGCCTCCTTCCATTGCCACTCTTTGACAGGGAACTGCAAACAACAACCACGGTCCCGTTTGTCTTCTTGTCATCGCCGACACCTCAGGCGTTGCAGGCTGCTGCGGTCGTCGCATCGTGGTTAGGGACGCAAGTAGATTCAAAACCGATTCGATACACGGTAGCTATAGGAAATATTCCGCCTGGCAACGTGATCGTATTCGCTAACAGTCCTGGCGCCTTGCTTACCTCACTGAACGTTCCAGCGCGGGGAGCGTCGCTGAGCATCAAGATAAATCCATCGGACGCAGACGGGACGGCTCTCATCCTTGCTGGCGAAAGTGATGAGCAGCTCTTGGTGGTCGCGCGAACGCTCACCAGGATGGCTAAGAGTACTTCAACGTCCAATCAAGAGGCTTCGTTGATCGGAACTACCGCAAATGTTGAAGACTTTGTGATGCCGCCGGAGAGGGAACCTGATGACGCTCCACGCTGGATGAGCACCACTTCGCAGCCTCTATCCTGGACTAACCAATCTCATCCAACGTTGGGTACGGGCGGTTCTAAGGCGGGACCGATCTACTTCCGCCTTCCTCCAGATCTCTACTACGGTGAAACCCAAAACCTCAGACTCAAGCTGAGCTACCGCTTGAACCCATTGCCGATGGCCAAGGAATCGGCGTTGCGGGTCTACCTCAACGGTTCATTGATCAACGAAGTTCCACTTACCCAGCGCACTAACGAGTCAGATCGAAATCGCGTCATGCTGGTTCCCGTGGAACGGATGCGCCCGTTCAGCAACACGATGCTGATCAACTTCGACATCGTGCCTTTGAGGCAGGCCGGGGGTGCACCGGATTTGAATGCAGAGCTGCCAGAATACATTTCGAGCGCCTCGTCGATGGATCTTCGTACGCTGGATAACTGGGTCGCATTGCCAAATCTCGAGCTGTTTGCAAATGCAGGCTTTCCGTTTACACGAATTGCAGATCTAGGGGAGACTGTCGTGGTGATGCCTCAGAGTCCCAGCCTAAAGGAAATTGCTTTGCTGCTCGCGCTGATGAGCCACTTCGGGGCACAGACTGGGTATCCCTGTTTAAGAGTCGAAATTGAGGGCCCCGATGCGGTCATTCGAAGCCACCGGGACTATCTCATCCTGGGCAATGTGAGCGACCAGCCAGCATACGCGTCACTGCACAGCTTTCTGCCTATTACGGTTGCTGCGGATGGTATCCATGGGATGCCAAAGAGCGTACGGGATCAGATCGTGGACAATTGGGGACGGCTGCAAGGCAAAAGTGAGCAGCGACGCCTTCCGGAGAGCGTAAATGGTCTACCTCAACTAGTGATCGAGGAGATAGAGAATCCGTCGTTCGCAGGTAGGTCGATCGTATTAATTCCTTCTCAGAACGATGATGCCATCTCAAGATTTGAGGATGTATTCCCGGGGAGATCACAATCGAGTGATATCGCAGAATCGGTAAGCGTACTGGGAGAAGCCAGTTTCGTATCTTATGATTCAGCATCCAGCATCTATCACGTGGGTAACATCTCGAAATATGGGTTGTTTCGGATCTGGCTCGCTGAGCACCCATGGCTCCTTTTTCTCGCCGTCACCGGGTGCTGTCTCTTACTGGCTCGCTGGGGGCGCGACTATCTGGGGTTTGTAGCCGGGAGAAGGCTGCAAGCGGCAGATAGAATCCTCTAATCCAGATAGTCGAAACTTATTGACGAGTCTTGCTCATTGAGTCTTGTAGCCGGAGGCTGCAGAGATAAGCACCCATCAGTGGCGGGACTCATGCGTGATTCGTGCGGGCGGCGCTCTGCAGTTCGCTCCCGATAGGAATATTCTTGCGGCGTCCGTCTCTGGGCCCGACTAGCGAAAGCGACGACTACCAAAAATGACTTTGAACTTCAAACATGGATTATGGAAAAGTCGGCACCTGTGCGAATTCGAGGACAACGCGCGATATGACGTCTCCATGCTGCAACCTCCTGAAAATATCATTGACAGCTGTCAGCGGCTGCGATTCGATGTCTGCCTTGAGCGTACCGGAATGGGAAGCAGGCTTCATGGCTTTCCATGCCTTCCATACTCTGTCTACTGTAATGGTCTGCCGCTTGCGTTACAGGAGGATGATCTTGGCGGGTAGGAGGCTTACCATGGATATCTCAACACTCGGCATTGACCTAAGCAAAACCACCTTTCGCGTTATTGACCTGAACGCACGAGGTGAGATCGTGCTACGGAAGAAGTTCTCTCGTAAGCAGCTTCTAGTCTTCACTGCGAACCGACAGCAGATATCGATGGGCATGGAAGCCTGCGGAGGCGCGCACTACCTCGCTCGTGCCCCGCGGGAACAAGGCCGTGACGTAAGGTTCATGCCGGCACAATACGTGAAGCCCTACGTCAAAACGAATAAGCGCATTCCTTTTGTGCATCCATGCACCACGATGTGGAGTACGGCCCATTCGGAGATTTCAAAGAGATACCAGTGTCCAATTCATCCGATTCGCATTTTGCATCAACCAGGATTCTCGTACCAGTGGATCCAGCCCATCGTCCGACGCGGCGTTGGAAAACCGCAATCGAAATCGCTTTACACTACAAAGCGCAAATTTACCTGCTGCATGTTGTCCCGGTCTTGACGATGATTCCGGGAACAGGGTATCCGACCGACTATTTCCCAGAGGGAGATTTTCTAAGAGACGCAAGAGAACCTGCCGGGATACGGTTGACCAAGGCTGCAGCCGGATTGGTCGCATGCAGAATTACTGCGCAATGTGGAGTTGAAAGCGGAAACGATGTTGTGGGCAACATCATGCTGGTGATAGAACGCGAAAGGTCAGACTTCGTCGTGCTCTCAACACATGGCATTTCAAGATGGCGCGCAATCGTCTTTGGATCTATCGCAGAGAGATTGGTCAAGCTGGTCCAGTACCCCTTCCTCCTTCTCAGATCTGTCAAGGATGCAGCAGTCGCGGTGGCTGACTAGCGGCCCCTTGGTTCAATCGGATACGGCTGTCATTCGCGAAGGTGCTTTTTGGCAATCACCTCAATCTCTGACTGCATAAGCCCAGAAAGATCCACGATATCAGTAGCTCTAACTTGCTTGAATAGATTAGGGTGATGAGCAGTCAAGAAGTCGATGAGGCAGTCCATGGCGCTGCTCTTGACCTTTGTGTGTCGAACTAGGATGATCTCTTTCGAACCCGCCATATCTCTCGCGATCTCTTCGCAGTAGGAATTCTCCTCAGTGACCGGGATCAAGGCTATCGATGTTCTGGTTCCATTGGAGCGTGGAGGAAAAGCGTGCCTATTTGGTGTAGAGGGAGTGGGCAAGACCGGGTCGCTTACAGAGATGATTCACAACATGATCGGTTATCAGAAAGGTGTGAGTATCTTCTGCGGAGTCGGTGAGATTGACCTTGATCGCAGAGATAATCCCGCGTCTGTGACAAGTAGTACAAACGATCTTCGACCCGATACTGCCTGTCGAATCGTTTTGTCATAGAGGATCGCACCACGAATCGAATCGCTGAGAACCGGAGTTGTAGAGATCCACTCGCGCTACGCGGCTCTTGCCTCGATTGTCTGGAACATCGCTTGGGAGGGTAGCGATGCCCGTTGTATGAGCAGCAAGTGGTAAAAATGCTCGAAATAACTTCTAATGTGCCGCCACAAAATACCCGAGAGCCATCCCAACGCCGTACGTAAGGGCGCCCTCAATCGCTCCAATAGCAGCTAATTCCAGTCCAGTGCTCCACCACGGGCGAATTGTCATGATTGATCTCGCCGCGCCAGCAGCGAAGTGGGCAGCAAGTGAGAGGATTGTCGCGGCGATCAACGCTGGAATTCCAGCCATAAAGAAAAAAGGGATAATCGGTACAAATGCGCCGAGTGCTGTTGCAAGTGTTCCTGAGATCGCCGATACCCACGGGACGCTCAAATCTTCCTCTGCGGTATTTAATCTCGCGCGGGCAAGGGCACCGACCAATCTTTCTTTATCCTCGGCTAGTAAATGGACCAGCCTGCTTGCCACATCTGCTGGCAGGCCCCTACTCTGATAACTGAGAGTGAGGACCTCCCGAGCTTCCGCTTCGTTTTCTTCCACAGCAGTACGTTCTCTTTGAAATCCTGCCTGGAAGACTTCATGTTCGCTCTTCGATGCGAGATAGGCGCTCGTTCCAGTAGATAAGGAACTGCCGACCATACCAGCGAATCCCGCCAAAAGTATGAAGTGACTATTTCCTAAGGTCGCTCCTGCAATGCCAGAGACAACGCAAAAGATCGACCCGAGCCCATCGTTGGCTGCGTAGAGAGCGTCACTGAACCATGTTGCCGCCTCTGGCTTGTTGTGGCGACGGACAGCTAATAAGGCCTCAAGCGCTCGACTCGCTTCGTTCGGCGCAAGCTCAGGAATCGGAGGTCTGGCCCTGATCAAATTGCTGAGAACTTTGTAGTGCTCATTCTCGTCGGCGATAATCTCGCTGAGGACATCTAGCGTTGGCTTGTCTTTGAGAACTGAAGACTGCTTTGTGTACCTCTCGATATCATTCCGTTCCTTAATTTTAAGGCTTCGAAGGGCAAAATCCACTCCGCCTGCAGCTTCTGTAAACTGAGCTGCGTGACCTTTCGACGGACCGCTATAGAAGCACAGTTGACTCCCGAGAATTTGAATTCTCCTGGCCCAAAGATCAGCATGATGACTCTCAGCGGCAGCCAAGCCTCTCATCGCGTTGCGTCGATTCGGGTTTAACTCTTTTTCAGCCAATGCCGAATATGTGGCATTGTCCTCCATCTCGGCCTGCCAATTAGCCCGCATCAGTGAAAGCAATTGCGACTCATCTTGCACAAGCGTCTCCAATGTCTTTGAATTGATCGAAAGCTTCCCGGCAGATATTCATTTCATTCTTCGTTGGCATTTCTTGGGCTACTCCCAACTGCACACTGATAGATCATATCCAGTTGTCCGGCTCGAAATAGGGCAAACTGAAACCTTCCACCGATTGCGCCTTCAATAAAGCTACGGCCTGTGAACGGCCTCAATGTTTGCATGAGATTGTGTCGAGAGCACCTTGTAGTGCGGGATCGCTATCGACTTGCGATGCACACAGAACACAGCGCCCGCAATGTCGATGCTTCACTGAATCGGTCTCATCCAGACCACTGGTGAACCGCAACTATAACAGCCGAAGAGCGGTCACACATCTGCAGGATCGGTGACTGAAGATGGTCGACCACGGATAGCACTACAGCGAACTTAAACATCAACTTTGGCGGCTTGTCGGTCATTCCTAGTTTCCGCTATCTCGTACCTCGGATCGTCTTCCTGCGACCTCACGACATAACTCACATTACATTGCGTTACTGAGCTATAGTTCATCCAATGTTTCCAAATCTAACCTCAGCTGCCGTTAGTCTCTGGGGTGGATGATGCTGCAAGCATTACGCTGGTTGGCAATCGACGGACCCGAGATTGGATCTGAGATTGGCGTAGACCAGCGTGACCATAAGGCCTGGAACCACTCCAGCAAGTACAAGTTGTGCCGCAGGAGCGCTGACTGCCAGCAGGGAATAGCCGATGATGTTACTACCAATCACGAGGAACAGAGCTAGCAAGACACGATTGCCTTTCCTGGGCATCCTGCACCATAGATAGACCATAGGCAGCAAAGCGATTAGTGCATGATGCGTCCAGCTTATCGGAGAGACGACAAGACCAAGCAAAGCCATGAGGACAAGATCGCGCACAATGTCTCGGTCATATCGTTTGCAGTAGAATCGGAACAACATGAGGGAATACACTGAAAGAGCAGCGATTCGAGAGACGGTACACGCATACTTCGGTAGCGTCAGCGGGCTATTTGGTGCGATGGGCACGTATCCGAGGAACAGTTCCTGTACGTACGCAACGATCGAATTGTTCTGGTCGACGGCGGCCCCGCATGACATCCTCGGTAACACTTCATTCCAGAACTCCCAATGCAATCTCCATCCACCTTGCCATATTGAAAACAATGACAGGGCACACATCCACCCGAAGTACGCTGCAAGCCACTTCCATTGTCGATGAAGGATGAGTATCGGCACGGCGAGAAATGGGGTCAGCTTGATCATGGTTGCAGCGGCAAAGCTCAGTGCTGAAAGTGACGTGTGGTTTCGCACCAAAAGCCAAACACCCGCAGCCAACAGGAAAAGGATCAAGCCACTCACCTGCCCCATAATCAAGCACTCAGACAACGGATAGTAGGAGAATATCCCGACGCCCAACACAAGCCCAAGCTTCACGCCTATGCGGACGAAGGCGATGCTGAACGTGAGTAGTACAGCTCCAATGATGAAGAGAACGCTGATCGTGTCCCATAGCGCGTAAGCAGATAAAAAAGATAGGTGTGCAAAAGGCTTCATTAGCAATGCGAAGAAGGGCGGGTAGATATAGGTTGCGGCCTGCGGAACGTCATATCGCAACGCAGCCGCGGTAAAGGCAGAGTGGATGGGAGCAGGAGCGAGAAAGTTCATTCGGCCATCTGCATATAAAGGGAGCGTGTAAAAGTTGTGCCCACTGGTCGTCGATACGAGTTTGGCAGCAAGATAATAGGCGCTGAAGTCAAAGCCACGATAGGGATAAGGAGGCCCGAGAGTACGCAGCCACCAGCCGCATTGCGCCATACCGAATATACCTAGAACAACTCTCGCAAGAGTGGTGTTCTTCTGGCTCAGAAGCTCAGGCCTAGACATCAGATGCACGCCAGCAATCGCGGCCAGCAATACACTGAAGACAAACCCGAGGTTGGAGGAGAAAATTCCATTGACAGACAAAGTGTTCCCAGCGGAGATGACCAACATGACCGTCCAGAGGATATACCAGAACACTCGCGCCCTCACTCGCAACTGCGGATGAAGCAGTAGCTTTCTCATAGTGCGAAGACTCGTTCCTGTTCGACGTATTCCGGCAAGGCTTACTCCGCTCTATGGATAGGCTCACCGGCCTCGATCGTTGGCCTGGCTCAGGTAGTCCGCTGGTACCCTGCTACTGCAGTATTCCAACGGTGGGGGCCCCCGGAAGCGAAATCCCCGTCAGCCCCATCTGGATCGTTCCTGCCGCGTTGAAAGTCAACTGATCGACGACAATATTTCCACTTGCGTATGTAGCGGAATTGCCTGCGCCGCTCAATGTCACCGAATCGGCAAAGCCATTGCTATGAAAATACAACGCTCCACTGAAGTTCAGCGAGGAGCCGGCATCCATCAACGTGTTGTTATACACATTTGAGTGGTCGGTGAAAAACAGGAGGCCTCGAAGCCCTGCAGAAGAGAAGCTATCTGAGCTCGGGGAGCCGACATACGATCCTCCCTCCGTACATTGAGAAGCCAGCACATTCCCTCCGAGTGACGCAGGCATCCCACTTGGAGTGGCGGAACTCAGGCAATTGAGGTAGTAAGTCGGCACGGCACTGATGAGACTATTGGCATGGCCGGAGCCGCCTGAGAATACGGGTCCACCGGTCAGGAAATAGAAGAATACTCCCTGAGTCGACGGTTGAGTTCCAATCCAAGCGTTGCGAATCGTGGACGAGCCTGATACAGTCAGGTTGCCATTCAGGAAATAGACGCCCGGGCGAAAGATCGACACGTCGTTTGCGTCACCCGCGAGGTTGGTGACGTCAATGCCGCTGGGATAGTAGCCTGGGCTGAACTCAAGGCAGTTGCCGTAATAGAGGGCATAAGTGCCAGGGTCCTGACCCATGTAGTGCTGCTGATTGGTTAACGTCGCTGTCTGCGGGCAGCTATCTGTCCCGGGCCCAACCCAGATGCCACTGATCAAGCCGTACGTCGCATCTTTCCTTGCGCATCCGTTCGAACTCGAATTGACCGCGTTTTGAATACAACCCGTAGTGTCTCCGATCGGGCTGACTGTCAGAAGCTGAGGTGCACCGGGTCGGGCTGGCACAGGCACATAGCTGTACGGGTCTGGAATTGCCCCCGCAGCACTCTTCCATAGATTACTTGCAGGGTCTTTCAATGTTGTTGCTGCGCCGCAGTATGGGTTAATCGTCGGACCTCCCACGATAGCCAGTTGACCGCCATTTCCCGAAGGCCCAGCCGTAGTTGTATCAATCGAATATCCATTTCCGCCGTTGCATGTGACAGCATTCATCGAAGAGGAATTTACAACCATACTGATCGCTGGGCCGCCTGTGATCACTACATGGACTCCACCGGTGAATGCAAGAGCCCCATCAGTCGTTGGATCTAGTACCACAATGGGCGGTGCGCCAGCGCCCGGCGGTAGTCCACATGTACAGGACGCTCCCACTGACATCGACCGTATCCCAACCAATCCGATGAACCAGGTGGCAGCTTTCTCACGAACAATAACAGTTAGATATGGGTAGGTGATGCCAGGCGATGCCTTTGCGCCAGTCACCGAGGTAGGAAAACTCCAGTTCACCGCGATTGCGCCTGCCGCTGTACCCGAACCCCAACCGCTGGCAGATGCACTCGCGGTATAGCCATTGAACCCAGCGTACTTACATATCGCTGCGGTCGAAGAGGAACTGCAGTCCCCAGCAGTACCGGACGTAAAGCCAGGACTTGTAGTAATTCTGCCGTTATGCAGATAGAGCATATCCATAGCCCCCGCCACACAGGCGGCATCCGCAGCCGATTGCGCGGCTTGCCGATGAAACCACATGCTGCCCAGATCCACAGCGAAACCCAGCGAAGCAAGTAGAAACGTACCCAGAATGACAATTAGCAACACAGAGGCCTGGCCTGATTCGCCAGCCCTGAACTTCCTGTGAGGTACCTGACGTGCGCTCCTTGGCCGTTTTGCCACAAGTCTCCTGACTAATAAACTATTTGTCCCTGCGAACTGAAGGTTACCCGGTTCTGTAGACCGGGAAGATTTAGATAGGGAATATAGGTGTAAACGACTACGACTGAAACTGGGTTCCCTACCGCTGCCGTATTGTTTCCGTAGTTCACACTCACAATCATTGCGGACATGTTATGCAAAGAAACAGAGGCAAAAGAAGTCACCACAGCGCGCACATTCGAATAGGGGAGCTGATCTGTACAGGAAGGATCCGGCCCACTACAGACCGAACTGTCCGTTCCATGCACGATCGCATAGCGCACGCCTTCACGTGCCGCATTGTTGAGTACGCTGCACGTGTAGGTGAACATACAGAGTTCGAACAACCAGAACACAAGTGACATCAGCACCATCAGCGACACTATCATCTCCAAATTCGCCTGACCGGCCTCTGATTCCCGTATCCTCGCAGTGCATGTCTGCTTCAGGGCTATGTATTTCGCAGGACCGGCAGGTTCACTTGATCGCTCCTCCTCGTGGAGGCTCACTGTATTGACCTCATCTCAACGGTGCGATGAAAGGTTTGCGTGGGGAATATGGTCATTGGAATTGGAACGAGTGCACTTACTTTAAAAACCACATCGACACGGTTTAATTGAAAGATGGGAGACTCAGGATCGACATCAGGGGTGCCGGAAATCTCCCCAGCGCCTGAACTTGGGGTCGCACACTGTGCGGTATTTGCTGGGAGGTCGGTACCGACGGAGCTCGAACACACGCGCACTGAGACAGAACCTGTTGAAGCTCCGGAAAGACCGATACCGGCAATCGCCTGAGTCGCAACAGCAGCGGCGCCTGGCTGTGCGCCTTGTGCCGGTGATGACGAACCCTGGACCGCATACTCAGTTGAGTCGCGTGCCGAAGAGGTCAGCGAAGTAGCGACCATAAAGAAGTATCCGAAATCCACGGTGTAACAAACAAGGATCGTAAAGATTGGCACCATCAGGGCCACCTCTATGAGGCTCTGTCCACGTGTAGACGCAAGTAGACCGTGGCTTGAGTCGCCGAGAAGTTCGAAGTAAAATCTATACAATCTGGACATTGTTAGCCTCAGCCCGACACGTCATTCGGAGCGCTCCACCTAGAACGGGAGTCACTTGGAACATGTCGTCGCTATCTTTAATCACATTCCTCATCACTTATCGGTCGCTATTGCTCACTTTCTCAGTTATTCAGATTATTCTGTAATATCCTCGTCCAAAAGCATTGCCGGTTTCAGCGTTACCACCTATATTGAATACCTTTTCTATGCGAATATCGATCAGGAGCATTTCAAGGTGCAAGGTTTCTTCGGGGATAGGCGAGTAGGCGTATCGGCCAACTTAAATTTATTTTTTGTATGGAGCTGACGACGTCTCTTTAGGTCTGTTTTGCTCTTAAGTCGTCACAACTATCTCTATTACTTACCTATTTATTTAACCCCTATCTTCGCCACCTAATCATAGGCGGCATCTACTAGACATTCTGGGCGCGATGCGCAATTGACATTTGATTCTACGCCGCGCAGTATTCAGGTAGCGGAGCCTGAATAGATTGCTCTGCTCTCGGTAGTGCAATCAGTAAGGGCACTCTAAAGGAGAATGACAATGAAGTTTCTGAAGATTACGATTTCCAATCTAGTTAACGATGAGTCGGGACAGGATCTTATTGAATATGCGCTCGTCGCAGCGATCATTGCTTTGGGTGCGGTCGCCACAATGACCACTCTCGCGACGGCCATTTCCGGTGCATTTACCAGCGTTGGTACCAAATTATCGAACGCAATATAAATGAGGGAACCGATGTGGTTGCCGGGGGCTGTTCATGAGCCCCCTAGGGCAGCGACACAATCTCGGGAACTTACACCCCCTCGTATGTTGCGTCTTAAGGCCAACGTCATGGAGAGTACAACGAAACGCCTCACACAATTCTTATGTAACTTCAGGGAGGATGAGTCCGGGCAGGACATTGTGGAATATGCGCTGATTCTCGCGTTCATATCCTTGGTAGGCCTGGCTGCGATTAAAGAATGTGCGTCGAGTATCGCTTTTGTTTTAACACGTATGGGCGATAGGATAGCCAGCGCCGTATGATGATGGCACCTTCACAGGACAAGCAGTCTAACTAGGGGAATCAGATGCTTCACTCTGTTTGCGCAGAATCTAGAAGTGGAAATGCGCGTTGATAGCGCTTACGACCGACCTCACCTACGCTACTTGCACTCTGTTGTGCGCTGGAATTGGTGCGATTTACGATGTTACCAGGCACCGAATTCCCAATCTCCTTACGATGCCTGCAATTTTATTCGGTCTGCTTCTTCATAGCTTATTGGGTGGCTGGCAACAACTGGCGGTTGCCACTTTGGGAGGCCTCCTGTGCGGCGTTATCTTTCTAGTGTTCTATCTCAGCGGCGGTATGGGTGCCGGAGATGTCAAGCTGATCACTGCAGCAGGCTGCATCTCAGGACTCTCACTCTCAGGCTCTCTCTTGATTTGGACAGCCCTATCGGGAGGAGTGATGGCACTGCTCCTCGCGCTCTATCATCACCGCCTCAGAGAGACAGTACGCAATGTCGTCTCGCTGGTAGGACACCACGGCACCAATGGCTTTGCACAGCATCCCAGGCTCAACTTGGGCAACGAAGAGACCTTGCGCCTACCCTATGCTCTAGCCATCGCCGTGGGAAGCGCGGTAACACTCTGCCTTCTGATTGTGAGAGGGTGAAGCGATGACCACAAAACGCTTGGTAACAGCTCTGGTCATAGCGCTGTTGGTTTCCGGACTATTTACCTATTTTCTGAGCAGGCGCGTCGCCAAAGCGGCGCGTGTCAATACTCCGCAGTCAAAGTTTTACGTCGCTGCGGCAAAACCACTTGAAGCGGGAGAAATACTCAAGCCGGAGAGCCTTCAATTAATTGACTGGTACGGATCCTCTGCACTTACAGAAGGATTCACCAAGACGACCGATGTAGTCGGTAGGGCGGTCCTCTACCCTTTAGCAAAAGGCGAATTCATCATTGAAAGACAGTTATCTGCTGCGGGATCTGGTTCGGGGCTTTCAGCCAACATCCCGGAAGGTATGAGAGCCATTTCGGTACGATCGGATGAAGTTGTTGGCGTCGCCGGCTTTCTACTGCCGGGAACCCATGTTGATGTTTTGATGACGTATCGTTCCGATTCTTCTGCTGAACCTCATACTGCGACCGTGCTACAGGACGTAGTCGTACTTGCTGCGGGGCAGCAGATCCATCCCGATCCTGCCGGCAAGCCGGTCACGGTCAATGTTGTCACTCTTTTGCTTAAGCCTGAAGATGCCGAGAAGATCGTTTTGGCTACCAGTCTCGGCGGTATGTACTTCGTATTGAGAAACGGTGCAGATCGTGAACAGGTCTTGAGGGCACCGGTTGGACTGAGTCAACTCGCTGGAAATGCTCCTCCGTCGCCTACCAGTAGCGTGGGTCCAAGTAATAGGAGTACTAAGCAGCCGAAGTCCTACGAAGTAGAGACCTACCTCGGCGATAAGCGCGTTACCAAGTCATTCAAGTGAGGGTTCCATGTTGAACTTCGCAAGAGACGTGTCGATGAGCAGAGGTTGCGCAATGTTCGCCGCCACCTTCGTCTGTCTTCTTGCCGCACAAGCTGGGGCCGCGCCCAGTCAAGTCCCTTCAGAGCCAGCCCCAGCGACGCCGGATGCGGCACGCGTGACGCTTCCACCAGACGCAACCACCGCCCTCGCAAGCCACCCTGAGGATCAGAGCCACCCTTTACACTTGCTCGTCGGGCGCTCGATGTTTATCACAACGAAATCACGTTTGAAGCGCGTCTACGTGAGCGATCCCCTTGTGCTCGACTCATTTACTTCCAGCCCCACGCAGATTGTCATTACCGCCAAAGCACCCGGCATCAGCAGCCTTATTCTCTGGGATGACATCGGCGAGTCTGAGGTATACGCGGTTTCTTCTGACATCGACGTCACCAACCTGACGAACGAGATCAGGGATGCGCTTCCCAGAGACAATATCCATGTCTACACCCAGCAGGATCGCATTACGCTTACGGGGAGAGCTTCCAATGATGCTTCGTCGGAATTAGCCGCAAAGCTCGCCGCCCTATACGGGAAAACAGTTGTTAACTCAGTGGTTGTGCAACCACTGCATCCTCGCCAGGTAAGACTCAAGGTGCGGATGATTGAGATTGATCGCTCGAAGATCGAATCCTTCGGCATCAACTTCTTCAGTCAGGGCAAAAATACATCGGCCGTCCAGACCGGTCAATTTCCTGCCGTTGGGACTTCCACAACCACGACGACCCCTGGAAGTGTGAATCCACCCACGCTCACAGTGACCAATCCACTGAATCTGTTGCTCTACAGTTCGAGTGTGAATATTGGTCTCATTCTTCAGGATCTGCAGAATAAGCAGGTAGCGCAAATTCTCGCTGAACCGACGATCACAACCGTGAGTGGACAGAAAGCCTCTTTTCTCTCTGGTGGTGAATTTCCCTTTCCAGTAGTTCAGGCTTCCTCTGGTGGACTTGCGTCTATTACCATCCAGTTTCGCCCCTATGGCGTAAAGCTCGAATTTACGCCCATCGTCAACCCCGACGGGACGATTCAACTCAAAGTCGCACCTGAAGTAAGCGCCCTGGACTATGCCAGCGCTGTAACTATCTCTGGCTATACGATCCCTGCAATCTCGACGCGTCGCGCTGAGACGCAGGTCGAGTTGCGAGATGGACAGAGCTTTGTCATCTCTGGTCTGCTTGACCATCGCACCATCGACCTCTTCAACAAGATGCCAGGTTTTGGAGACATACCCATTCTCGGCAAACTGTTCCGCTCAAAGAATACAACCCTGACAACCGTCGAGTTGGTAGTACTCGTCACGCCCACTCTCGTCGACCCGCTTACCGACACTACGGAGCCCACCCTTCCCGTCTTTCCTGTACCCCTTCTCGACAATGGAGAGTTCGACAAGTCAACGCCAAAGCAAAAAACATCGTCTACACCCCCAACCGGGTCGGGTGGTAAGCCATGAATGACAACTTGAGCAATCCAGACAACCTTCGAGTCGCCTTGGTAACTGTAAAGATAGACAAAGAAATGTTGGAAAGCATTCGAGCAGGAGCAGCGGAGATGCCGTGGACACTTGTACAGGCAGATTTCGAAAGCTACTTCTCCACTGATAAGCGTCCATACTTCAATCAGAAAGTGATCGATGCACAAGCTTGCATTGCGTTGGTGGATTTCGACCAGGATCACGCACTCGCTCTCAAGACTACAGAATTCTTGCGTAGTAGCTTCTTCCACAAGATCGCGATCATTGCAATCTCCTCCGCCACCGACCCTGACCTGCTGCTTCAAGCTATGCGCGCTGGCTGTAGCGAGTTCCTCGGAAAGCCATTCAACGAAGGAGAATTCAAAGAGACTTTATCCCGACTCCAACGTCGATGGTCTGCCATCAGTGCCCATACGCTCAATGCCGGAAAGGTGCTCTCTTTCTTTGGAGCAAAGGGTGGAGTGGGAACTACTACACTTACAGTCCACTTGGCCATGTTTCTGGTGAAGGACTTCAAGAAAAAAGTGCTACTGATCGACAACCATGCGCAGCTCGGACATGTCGCTCTCTACCTTGGACTAGACGGAACCCATCATGCCTTTCATGACCTAGTATCCAACGTCAGTCGCCTGGACCAAGAGTTGTTGCGGGGATTCATCGTTACCCATCCAAGTGGCCTCGACATACTCTCATCACCTGATGTATACGGTGGGGAAAAAAATACGGATACAGAGGCAGTAGAACAAACTCTGGAGTTCCTCAGTAGCCAGTATGAGTTTGTACTGATCGACTGCGAAGCATCTTTCGACGACATCAACCTTGCCATCATCGATCTCTCGAATTGGGTTTATCTCATTGCGACTCCCGAAATCGGTGCGATTCGCGATCTTTCGCGGTATGTCGATGGGCTTATTCAAAACGAACACGCCACGGACAAGTTGCAAGTTGTAATCAACCGCTACTCATCCAGCGAGGCCGTTACCATCGAACAGATAGAAAAAGCAGTGCGTCTCCCTATCGCGTTCAAGATTCCGAATGACTACTTCGAACTGGTAAGGGCAATCAATACAGGAGAGCCTGTAAGTTCAGAAAAGAAATCTGACTTTACGAAACAGATGATGAAATGGGCTACGGGATTAGTGGGAGCCAATAGTCCCGTGACTCCAGTGCAACCCAAGAAGTGGTTCGCCCTTTGGTAATGGCAAATTTACTTCACCGTGATACCGAGGTTTCTTTCCATGGCTAATTCGACTTTTAACGAAAGTGCGCGAATTGTTCCTCCTATTGTGAGGCTAACGAGGCCCGTAGCAGAGAAGCTTCAACAGGAAATAAAGTCCGCAGTTCATCAGGAACTGATCAAGCGACTGGATCTGGAGAAGATCAGCCAGATGCATGAGAACCGTGCGTCGCAGCAACAACTGCTCGCCGTGATCCTTCAGATGATTGATGAACAGAATATCCCGCTGTCTTCCACCGAACGCGATCGTCTTGCGCAGGAGGTTCTCGATGAAGTCTTTGGGTTGGGACCCCTCGAGCCTTTGCTCCAGGATGCAAGTGTCAACGATATTCTCGTCAACACCTATAACTCCGTCTATGTGGAGAGGCATGGCTTATTAGAGAAGACGGCCATCGTCTTTCAGGATAACCAGCACCTCATGCAGATTATTGACAAGATCGTTTCAGCAGTTGGTCGCCGTGTGGATGAGTCTTCACCGATGGTTGATGCTCGTCTCAAGGATGGCTCAAGAGTCAACGTAATCATCCCCCCCCTTGCTGTGGATGGTCCAATTTTATCAATCCGCAAGTTTGGCGCCAAGCCGCTCGTAGCCGAAGATCTGCTACGAAATAAGGCGCTGACCAGGCCAATGATGGAGATGCTCAAAGGCTGTATTAAAGCACGGCTCAACATCATCGTATCGGGTGGTACAGGCGCTGGCAAAACTACGCTGCTGAATGTGCTCTCCGGATTCATCTCTCCCGAGGAGCGAATTATCACCATTGAAGATTCAGCCGAGCTGCAACTGAAACAGGACCACGTCGTTCGTCTTGAATGTCGCCCACCAAACGTTGAAGGCAAAGGCGCGGTACGTCAACGAGAACTTGTCATGAACGCGCTCCGCATGCGCCCCGACCGCATCATCGTGGGTGAGGTGCGTGGGGAGGAATGCCTCGATATGCTGCAAGCCATGAACACCGGCCATGATGGATCAATCACAACAGTTCACGCGAACACACCACGCGATGCGTTGTCTCGTATGGAAACCATGTCCATGATGAGCGACGTGCGTCTGCCTGATGAAGCGATCCGTGCGCAGATCGCTTCTGCAGTTCAACTCATTGTCCAGATTGCCCGCATGAGCGATGGGTCCCGTCGTATCACTTTTATCACTGAACTTACCGGAGCCTTCAGTGATGTCATCAGCATGCAAGACATCTTTGTCTTCGAAAAGGAAGGTCTCGGCCCAAATGGAAAAGTCAAAGGCCGCTTTCGCGCAACGGGAATTGTCCCAAAATTGAATGAGAAGCTTCTCGCCGCCGGCATACCTGTTCAGGCTGGCCTGTTCGATTACTCGGTAGAAGTCTAGGAGTGAAATCAATGGCTCTACTTATACTCGGCTTTAGTTCAATCCTGCTGGTCACCTTCGTGCTGATCATCGCGATGACTCGCAGATCTACGATCGAAAAGACCGTGGATATCCGCATGGAGCTCATCCACGCATCCATGGGGGAGGGAACAACACTTGACCCCGGATCTGCTCAATTTCTTCTCAAGCAAAGAGGTGCAGGCAGTTTTGCCTGGCTCGATGATATTGTCCTGCAATTCAAACTGGGAAAGAATCTCAAACTCCGCATCATGCAGGCCAACAGCGCTACAACCGTAAGCACACTTATACTTTGCAGCCTCGGCCTCTCGCTTGTTGCGTATGCTGTCACGTGGTTCTTCATACCAGTCGCACTCGTCGATATGGCAGCAGCGTTTGCATTCGGCTTCCTACCCTATTGGATCCTTTCGTTCAAGCGATCGAGAAGAATCAAAGCCTTCAATGCGGTACTCGCTGACACCATTGATATGCTGGCCCGTGCGTTGCGTGCCGGTTACTCAATGGTTGGAGCCATTGAAATGATTTCTCAGAATGCGCAGGAACCGGCGGGCACAGAGTTTCGCGAAATCTTCAGGCAGCAGAATCTGGGTCTTCCTCTTCGTGACGCCCTCATGCAGCTACTGGATCGTTTTCCCTCGCTCGACTTACGCGTGTTGGTCACCGCGATCCTGGTACAGAAGGACACCGGCGGCAACCTTGCAGAGATTCTAGATCGAACGGTATTTGTCATTCGCGAGCGACTGCGCATCCAAGGCGAGATTCAGGTCCAGACGGCTCAGGGAAGACTGACTGGATGGATCCTCACCGCTCTTCCGGTCGTGATGCTCATACTGATCAATCTTGTTAACCCTGGCTATTCGAGCATCCTGCTCACGGAACCGATAGGTCACAAGTTGATCTACGTCAGTCTAGGAATGCTGGCCTTTGGGGCGTTCGTCATTCATCGTATTGTCAATGGAATCGAGGTCTAAACAGCTATGACCGTGCTGCTCTACATCGCCGCGACACTCACTGTATTCCTGGTGCTTGCCTTGTTGCTGGCACCGGTACTTCTGGCCCCTTCGCCGTCTGCCCGGCGCATCCTTGAAATGGTACAGAGCACACGCCCCGATCAACGCCGAATCAGCGCCAAGGAACGGTGGAAGGATCTCGTCATTTCTATAGCGTCCAACCTCCAAAGCAAGTTTGGACTTGTTGAGAATGAGAAACTCAGAGGCCGTCTATCCGGTGCCGGACTGAAGAGCATGCGCAGCGTCAATCTGTACTTCGCTGCCCGCTTTCTCGTCCCAATTGTGGGAGTTGGTCTCGGAACGTTCATCCGCTCAAATACGATTTTTTGGGCGCTCTCTCTTGGCGCGGTTTTCTATCTTCTTCCAGATATGTGGTTAGGCATGAGAGTGAAAAAGCGGCGAACAAAGATCAGGAATGGACTCCCCGACGCGCTCGATTTGCTCGTCATCTGTGTTGAAGCCGGACTTGGTCTCGACCAGGCGATGCTGAGAGTTGGACAGGAGCTCACCATCAGTCATCCTGAGATCAATCAGGAGTTCAAGCAAATCAACTTGGAGCAACTCGCTGGTAAGCCAAGACTGGAGGCGTGGAAGAGCGCCGCTACGAGAACAGAGGTTGCTGAGTTTTCGCTCTTTGTGACAATGCTCACACAGGCTGATCGTTTTGGTACGCCAATCGTCAGAGCACTGAGCCGATTTGCCGATGAGCTTCGCATGAAGAGGAGACAGCGCTCTGAAGAGATGGCTGCCAAGACGAAAATTAAGATTCTCTTTCCACTTGTCCTGTTCATTTTTCCTTGTATTTTCATTGTTCTGCTTGCACCAGCAATTCTAAGTATTTCGAAAAATATGCAGGCATTTAAGTAAGATCAGTTTCCGCCCGTACCCCAGGTGTTCGTGACGGTACCCGTTACGCAAAGAGGTTTGTAGTCGAGATTGAAGGGAAAGGAGAAAAAACATGGATTCGACAACAGTAGTTCGAGTGGTCGCGGGTATTCTAGCCGTGCTCGTCCTCGCGTATGTGATTTATCGCAGAAAAGCAAAAAACGCAGCGTAGATATCAATCGGAAGTCTTCAAAACAAAGGTTGATATGTGACCACCACGATGATCCTCTGGAACAAAACGAAGGAATGTATCATTGGCAGAAAAATCGCTCTGGCGGACACTTCTTTGTCTCGCCTTCTAGGTTTGACAGGAAGGAAAACGCTAGGCTCCGGATGTGGGCTTTTGATCAGGCCCTCATCCGGCATTCATACCTTTGGCATGCGATTCGCAATTGATGTCGTTGCGCTGAACAGACAGTTGCAGGTAGTCAAGGTATGGAAGAGCTTACCCCCATTTCGAATGACAACCCTGAGTTTTAGGATTCATTCTATGTTGGAGTTGCCGGCGGGAGAAGCTGGCAGGTGCAAGATTGCAGTCGGCGACCAGATAGAGATAATCAAAGGACCATGATGAATTAGTTTGGCCGGGATATAGCGGACAACTGCCGGTGCGAATCACCTCACGCTACCACATACACTTCACAATCCCATAATTGCATGATGGCAATCAACAGGCTGGCAGAACTTCCTCAGCCGAACAGCCCAGTCCGCTCCTCAGGTAGCACTCCAGCCACACGCAGGCTGCGAAAGTCTATGATGCCCGCACACAGCAAAGGGACAACATGCGTGTCATCCAGACTGTCGGGAGTGCGGACGACAAAGTGTGCGGGGACGGACCATCTACGCAGGATGATTGCCTGTACACCAATCCACACGGTCTGTGTCGCAGTGCTCAGATGATTGCATCAGCAAGGTGGAAGACTCAAAGCTCGGAATCGGAGGCTACAGAGTGTTCAAGACCAATTCGGTGATTGCCCTATACGATACGCACGATCACGCGGAGGATGCTGTAAAAGACCTTCAGCAAGCCGGAGCCGATACGCAAAGTCTCTCGATTGAGCTAGAGGCGAGTCCGTCGAAGAGCATGTTGTGGGCTACTACACCACCGGGGATCGGATATCGAGTATGAGTCTGCTTTTAAGACAGAAAAGTTCGTGCTGGTCTTGCATGGTACTCCCGAAGCCTTAGCACGTGCGAAAGCTGTGATCTCGACAACACCATTCAATTCGTGTTGTCTGCATGACGAAGCCAGCGCACTCGAAACGCATTATGAGCCCCTTGCTCGCTCTACAGTTGGGGCAGCGTAAAAGCTCTCGTCGTCGTTCGTTCCCGGCAGTTGGGGAGCAACCAGACACATCTAAGTTATTCGCTCGTGAGAGCAATTGCCCTCATGAGCTACAAACCGATTGTGGATGACTGTTAGGATGCGTGAGATGGCTGATGAACACCGTTGGCAGAGAGATCACCCAAACGAACCACTCCTTGAATTCTGCGGTGTATCTTTCGCAGATCAAGACCGGGTCATCTTGGATAATATCTCGTTCAAGGTCAGTGGGGGCGAAACTCGCATTCTATTGGGGCGTAATGGAGCCGGCAAGAGCCTCATCATGAAGCTCGCGGATGGACTTCTCAAGCCCGATGAAGGTAGTGTTCATGTATTTGGCCATGACCTTAACTGTGTCAATGAAGAGGATTTATTCGCACTCCGGCAAGACATCGGGATGGTATTTCAGGAAGGCGCCTTGTTCGATTCACTATCCGTTCGCGATAACGTAGCGTATCAGCTAGAAGAGAACCACGTCGCCAAAGATGAAATAGACAGCCGAGTTCTCGAGGTGTTGCGCTTCGTCGGTGTTGACGGAACGACTGACACGTTTCCCCCAGAACTATCTGGGGGTATGCAACGTCGGGTGGCGGTGGCTCGAGCCCTGATAGGCAATCCTGAGTTACTTCTGTACGACTCACCAACGGGTGGACTTGATCCCGTCACGTCGGAAATGATTATCGAACTCGTCATCAAGCAAAGAGACGTGCACGGCTCCAGTTGCCTTTTGGTGACTGAACGCCTAATAGACGCATTTACTTGTGCAACTCATTAGTTCGAGGGGAAGACAGAGAAGCTGGTCAAGCTGCCAGACAACGAGGCAAACATGAGTACAACGTTTCTCGTGCTCAATGAGAGGAAAATTGTCTTTGACGGCTCAACCCTCGACTTAGTTCGATCAAAGGATCGCTTCATCATGTCCTTTCTGGAGTAGTCCGTCGGGAAGTATGCAACGGGACAGTCAGAATGCATCTATACGTCACATCATGCGACACCGAACAAGAGTTAGCCGGCTGCGAGCTTTAGTCTTAGGCGGCAACGACGGTCGAGTTTGTAGCTGTGGGAGTTGAGGCATTCAGATGATGATGGCGAAGCTCAACAGTTCGCGACAGTCGTGTAGTTCCCCAGCAGTAAAGTCACCTGACCAGAAAGGCGCCAAAGCATCGCCATTCCGCGATCGATTAGGGGGTACCTGCTAAGGGGTAATTTTACTAATCCTGAGTCGACGGTCAATAGAGACCGGACATGAGCAATCACCAATGTAGATTCTCTAGTTGCCACGTACTTCTGCTGAATTGTGCATGTATGCAAGCTAACTGGCCAGCAGCGTTTGGACTGTTCCGTATGTCGATTCGTTTCGGATGGCTGGTGTCAATGCTGGTCGCTCTTATGCTTGTTGGTTGTGCCGGCGGCGGAGATGTGGATTCGGTGGTAGTAACGCCAGCAAGCCAGTCGATCGCGGGTGGCAGCACGGTGCAATACACCGCTAGTGGAATCGAGACTCACACTGGTCACCCTACCAAGACCGTCAACATTACCAACACCGTGACATGGGCCTCCAGCGCTCCCAGCATCGCAACCGTCAGCGCCACCGGACTAGCGACTGCTCTGACGGCAGGCACAACGACGATTTCGGCGACCACCAATGGATTCGGCGGCACACTGATCGGCAGCGCCACATTGACGGTCACCTCAACCACGGCAATCGAGTCATTGGTCTCGCTGGCAATAACTCCTGCCTCATCCTCGGCATCCGCGGTCAATCAAACTGCCCAATTTACAGCTTTCGCCACAACTGGCTCGGGAACTACGGTTGACCTGACAAACAGGACGGTAACCATCAACGGAGCAGTTATTCAGCCAGCTGTTTGGAGTTCCAGCAATCCCTCGGCGGCGACCATCAACGCAGCCACGGGGCTCGCGACGGCTGCCGGTCCTGGGGCAACGACGATTTCGGCAATTGCTAAGAATCCTGACGGCACAGTCGTGACGGCAAGCGCCACGTTTACGGTATCCACGTCAGCTGTACAGGAGCCTCTGCTTGCAGTTCAAGTTCTGCCAAGCTCCCAGTCAGTCGCTTCTCCAGGGCAAACCAGCCAGCTACTCGCGATCGGAACATTCTCCACTGTGCCAACCACGCAGAATCTGACAAGCAACAACACGACTTATCCGACGATGTGGATATCCAGCAACACGTCAGTTGCCACCGTGGGCAGTCCTGGTCTGACCGGCACGACGCCCGGCTTGGTGAGCGCCACAGGTCAGGGTTCGGCCGTCATCTCGGCCATCACATCCAATCCTGACGGCACACTGGTCTATGGCGTGGCTAACTTCACTGTAATCGGTGGCACGACCGAACCAATTTCGGCATTGACTCTCTCTCCCAGTTCACAGACATCCGCAGCGCTCAATCAAACCGGCCAGTTCATCGCCATCGGGACAAATAGCGCCGGCCTGCTGCAAAATGTCACGGCATCGACCGAGGTTGCGTGGACCTCAAGCAACACCGCTATTGCCACGATCGGCACCTCCGGTAATGGCACCCCAGGCCTGGCCCTCGCTCTTAGCGCTGGCACAACGACGATCACCGCCACTTACACCAATCCCGATTCCACCATTGTGCAGGCAACCGCAACCTACACCGCTGTTGCTGGGTCGGCAAAAGCGAACCTGCTGTCGATTTCAGTGTTGCCTACGAACCAACCTGTCGCTACGGACCGCGAAACTGGGCAATACATCGCCTTCGGAACCTTCTCTTCAGACCCACTGGTTAGGGATATCACCAGTATCGTGAGCTGGCGGTCCAGCGACGTTAAGGTCGCTACCATCAACTCTGCCGGGTTGGCCACCGCCAACAGCGGGGGTATTACAACAATACTTGCCGTCGACTCAAGCTCAAACGAGGATGGTGCCATCGTCACCGGTGTTGCAACCTTTCAAGATCTGGATGGAGACAAAACACCTCCGCAACTCGCAACTCTCACGATCTACAGTGCTGGAATCGATACTACGGACTGGACTGTATCGTCGCCGTCAGCGACCGGCGTGGCAGACGAGATCCATTGCGGCCCGGGAACCGGAGCCGATGGCGGCAACGTATGTGTCGGAACCTATCCCATCGGTTCCTTGGTTATCGTCAAGGCAACACAGGGAGCCACTCGCAGCTTCGGCGGCTTCTCCTCAAACTGCATCCCGAATGCTTCAATCAATCACAATGGTCCGAACTATTGCACCGTCACCATGGGAAATAACGAAGCAGTAGGAGCTATTTTCAACTGACGCGGTGTACCCAGTTCTGCATCTTAGACTTGGGGTATAGCCCCAAGCGGCGAGACCCCAGCTGATTGTGAGATTACAGGCTTTAGCATTGCGGGGAGACATATTTCTTTAGTGCGCCTATAGCGCTCTTCTCCGTTTTAGGTGTAAGGGAGAGTTCGATAATGCTGGAGCCGACGGGTGCCGAAGACGCAAAGCGGTTAATTGCAACTTCGGCGTACAGCACCGCAGACTTGACTTAGTTGTCCCCTTCAGGATCACGGGCAATGGATATGGCAATCATTTGCAGAAATTGGAGACTCACATAACTGAATCGAGAAAAAGACCGAAGTGCGAAGCCAGTATTGGTTCAACTGCATCCGCATCACTCAACACCACAAAGAGGGATATACCCATAGAAAACACGACTGGCGAGGATGGGGAAACGACGCCGGCTCTTCCTTGGCATGGAGCAATACCGAAAGAGGCGACGAAGACGTCCAGGGATTAGCTCTTGCTGGTGTTTTGACAGTTCTATCTAGGCTCGCATGCAGACAGCAGCGCGGGGCTGGGAGCGTCATTGTCGATTTCCAGAGAAGATCTCGGACGGATGCAAACGTGAGTGATTGTTTGGTAACGCTCCTTTGCCTCCCGGTGTCTTTCAGTGTCGCTCTATATCGCTGAGACGAGAATATCTAAGGACATCACATTGAAGATAATGGCCACTGCACTCGCTCTGTATCGTCTGACATTGCTTCGTCCGGAGTCTCACCCCGAATTCGCAATACGTGCGCTTTCTGGATGCTAGCCTCTGCTGGGCGGGGAATATCTCTGCTCTGTATCTGTGACATATTCCGTTTCAGAGCGACAGCGATAACCTATCCATCAACAAGGCGTAACGATTACAGCAGGGTATTGTAGCTTGTGCAAAAGCATACAGACTATCCGTCTCGGTAACGTCAGTCTTGGTCAAGCGTTATCGCAGATGCAGAAGCCGGGGGTAGTTTCCCTATCAGCAAGAGACGCAAGAGTAAGCCTCAGAATCCTGACAGAAACAGGGAAACATGAATGGTCCTCATTGCAGTTCCCACTACTTCCGCCATGACTATGGCCAGAGTGTCTCGGGTCATTCAGGGTAAGAAGTTGCGGAGAGCAACATGACTTAGGGCTCTTCCAAGAGGAGTAGAGCCAATTGGATGTCTATCAGCAATTTGAACTCAAACGTTACACTGCAGTGCGCGAAAGCTTCGCATAATCTGCGTTTGGACCTCTGATGAGTCAACGATTTCTCGTTCGACGAGAACAAGAGCGTTGGCGACGCCTCTTACGTTATGCAACCCATGGCACTGACAGGACATCGCGCGATTTCTGCACTCCTTATGAAGTGGCTTCGGCATAGTACGAGTGTTTCGGCCTTGAGGCTCGTGGTCTTTGTCGCGATCCTCGTCCTCGTGCGGTCTGCGGATGCTCTCGATCAAGTATCAGCCGACAATCTTCAGGCAGCGGTACGGACACTGAATTTTCTTGAGTCCCTCCCGGCCGAAGGGGCAATCGTCGTTGGGGTTATCTATGCTCCCGAAGTCGCTGGTTCCGCAGCTGCGGCCCAGGATATTGCAAAGACGCTCGGAGTGATGCGCGGCCCGAGCTCACGAATACTTCAACCCATCGTGTTATCTCCCAGCGATCTCGATAGGTTTCAAGGACGGCTGGACGTAATGCTTCTGGCGCCCGGAGTTTCGATGCACCCCGAACGGATACTGAGTGCGATGGGTCGTCTTCACGCGGTAAGTATTTCGGCCGATCCAGCGTGCATGGACACGCGTTGTTGTGTGCTCCTGGTCCGCACAGGTCAGCAGGTCGAGATTTCACTGAACACGTCGTTGGCGAGCGCAGTCGGAGCGCGCTTCTCGCTGGTCTTTGTCATGGTGGTGAAACGCAGATGAATAAAATAGGTACATATACGATCCGCAGCCAGAGATCGGCGACAGTATCAGGTGCGGGAGTAGCCGTGCTTCTGGTATGCCTGACTCCGTTGCTTCATAGCCAGTCTGTCGACTACGGCGCGCTTGAGCAATTGTTCAAAGAACCGGTGACGACTAGCGCAACTGGCTCGCCCCAACGGGTTAGTGATGCTCCTGCGACGATGGTCATTATTACGGCAGAAGATATTCGTCGTTCAGGCGCGAAGGATATACCGGGTGTGCTTCGTCAGGTTGGAGGTGTCGATACCCTGGAGTGGGGCAATGACAATATCGACGTAAGCGTTCGAGGATATGATCAAGCCTATTCTTCCCGGCTGCTCGTCTTGCTGGACGGACGTCAGGTTTATGCGGATACCTATGGTTATGTCCCATGGAGTACGGTGCCGGTCGAACTGGAAGCAATTCGACAAATTGAAGTAATCAAGGGTCCCAACAGCGCGCTATTCGGGTTCAACGCGGCAGGCGGAGTGATCAACATCATCACCTATAACCCACTCTACGACAAGGTCAACGCGTCGACAGTGACAGGCGGAAGTCAGGATCTGGGCGGAGGTTCGATTGTTACCACGACTCAATTCGGGGACAGAGTAGGAGTGCGGGTATCCGCTGGTGGTGACTATAACAGTGATTTTTCGACACCGATCCCACCGTCCGCCGAGCTTGAACCACGGAAGGGACAGTATCGCGGAGTAGTCGATATCAACGCAGCTATTCGCATCAATCACAAGATGGATTTGAGTTTTGAAGGCAGTCAGTCGTTCGCTCAATACAATGAGATGATCCCCGGTTATCAGTTGCATGATTTGCGGTATACCGTCTCATCCATCCGAGGACAAGTGACGGCGGAGAGCCGAATAGGACTTCTCCGGGGTACGGCGTACACGAACTGGCTGAGAGCCATAGGCGTCCCGGGTTCTCTCGACCAGCCGTTCCGGCCCAAAAACCGGGTGACAGTTGTTCAACTCGAGGAAGTCTTCCAGACGGGACCGTATCACACGCTCCGCGCAGCAGTTGAATATCGGCACAACACCGAGAATACTACCCCGTTTGCGGGCGGCACCGTTCACTATGACGTCTTCTCAGGAAGCGGCATGTGGGACTGGAAAATTACTCCCAATGTCTCTCTGACGAACGCACTGCGTGTTGATCATCTTGCGCTTGGCCGTGAAGGGATGTTGCCGGAAGGCTATCTGTTCAAGAACTCCGATTGGAACCGGTCGATTACACGACTTACTTTCAACAGCGGACTTGTGTGGAAGGTGGGGATCGCGGATTCTCTCCGGTTTATGATAGGCCGCGGCACCGAGCTTCCGAGTCTGGTCCTGACTGGCGGCTACGTGCAGGACACACCGGATGTCAAAGTTACGGGGTCACCCTTTCTCAATCCCTCTTCCGTAACGAACTATGAGATTGGTTGGGACCATCGGATGCCCCGACATCACGTCCTCTTCCGCGGCAGCGCTTTCGAACAGGCCAGTGCAAGCCTTATCTCCGTGGACGGGGCCACAGTCGTCACTCCAGAGGCGGTGTATGTAGTACCTGGGAACATCGGCAGCTCGGACGCGAGGGGTTTCGAACTGGGGCTGCGAGGAGTCGGCCTGAAGAGCTACCGTTGGAATGTGGATTACCGTCCGGAATGGATCTACGACCATCTCATCCCCGCCGCGCAAAACGCAGCGGCCTTCCTCGATTATCAGCACACCACCCCCGTTCATCTCGTAAAGGGCAACTTAGGTTGGTCAAACAATCGATGGGAGATAGATGGTTATCTCCTTTACCAGTCTCAGACGCATGGTCTGCAGGCCAGTTCCCAGATGGCGACACTGGCCTCCATTCCCGGGTTTGTATCATTCGATGGCCGCGTGGCCTACAAGTGGACGAGCCGGGTGACATGGTCTGTCTCGGGGCAGAACCTTGCTCATGCAAGCCAGATCCAAAATTCTGGGGCTGCAGTTGAGCGTCGTGTGCTCGGTACGATGACTATCCACTTCTAATGAACCGATATGAATCTTTTCTGGCAAATCACGCTGATCGAGTTCCTCCTGAACGTGGCCATCTTCTCGGGGGCGATCATCCTGTATGGGCCTGTGGGAACCCTTGCAGGTTATGTCTCTTACGGACGCTTGGCGGTCCCGCGAGCTGCATCCGGTGTCTTATTCGGTGCTGCGACGGCGGCAGCTCTTTTGTTGCCAATTCACCTTGAGGGCGGCGCGGCTGTAGGCTGCACGACGATCCTACTGGCGATTGCAGGCCCGCTCGACGGATGGATGGCAGTCGTGGGTGGAGTTGTCATCTCGGTAGCAGTTGAAATGTTGCCCTGGGCAGCGACGCAGCAGTCCGACCACGTTGCCATTGTGTCCCTGCTCGCCTCAGCGTTGCTGGGCCTGGGCTTTCGCTATGCGTTGGTCTCTCGGCCAGGCAGGCCTGAGAAGGAATTGCAATATCTCCATCTTCCACTGCTAGGCATCGTCTCGGCTGCAGGAGGTGTAATGGTTCTAGGACTCACGCAGGGCATGAGTGAAGTACCCTCTTCGATTCTTCCGGCGATAGTCTCTAATACTCTCGCTGCGGGAGGACTCGGAACCCTGCTGCTCCATGAGAAACGTCGTTCCCAGGCCGAGCGGGAGTTGCGAGAGAGTGAAGCCAATCTGGCTCTTCAGGCGAAGGAACTCGCCGTAGCGCGAGACAACGCCGATGCCGCGAATCGCGCGAAGTCGGTGTTCCTCGCGAATATGAGCCACGAGTTGAGGACACCTCTCAACGCGATCCTGGGGTATGCGCAATTGCTGCAGCGAGACCACAGTTTAACAACTTGGCAAACGAACGCATCCAACACGATTGAGCAAAGTGGCGAACATCTGCTTACGCTCATCACCGACATTCTTGATCTGTCGAAGATCGAGGCCGGGAAGGTTGAACTGATGCTGACTGCCGTCAACGTAGCCGGCTTCATACGCGGGATTTCCGACATCATCCGTATCAAAGCGGAAGAGAAAGCTCTTGAATATACATACACAATTGGTTCGGATGTGCCAGCGAATGTGAATGCTGACGAGAAACGTCTACGCCAGGTGCTGCTAAATCTGCTTTCCAACTCGGTCAAGTTTACTGATAAGGGGCGCGTCACCATGAGCGTTAAGGTCTTATCTCTGACAGGAGGGCAGAGGCGAATTCGATTTGAAGTGAAGGACACCGGTACCGGGATGTCTGCAGACCAATTGAAGTTAATCTTTCGTCCATTCGTACAGGTAGGAGACGAGCGGCATCGTTTCGGCGGCACCGGACTCGGGTTGAATATCAGTCGGCAGTTAGTGGGGCTGATGGGTGGGAAAATCCAGGTAGAAAGCACACTCGGCCAGGGTAGCAGTTTCTCCTTCGATATCCCCGCGTCACCGGCCGACTCGGAAGGCATGGCGTCGCAAACGCTCGGTGACGTAACCGGTTACACAGGATTGCGCAAGCGCGTTTTGGTTGTGGACGACACTGACGAGAGTAGGCACATGCTGGCAGACACGCTTCGCATTCTGGGCTTTGATGTCAGCCAGGCGTCGAATGGATCGGACGCACTGGCGACCGCCCGAATGGATCCGCCTGACCTACTGCTTATGGACATTCGTATGCCGGTTATGAATGGTATCGAGGCAATGCGGCGAATGCAGAAGGAGGATGACTTGAGCATGATTCCGGTGATCGCTGTTTCAGCAGGAGTCACGGACGATGAGCGAACCAGTTGTACTGCGGCAGGCGCGAAGGCCTTTCTGATGAAACCTATTGAGATCGACGCCCTGCTGGACGAGGTAGGGAAAATTCTCGGTGTGGCATGGATTCGTGAAGAGAAGAGGAAGCCCCTCCCTCCCGCCGCGGATGTTGTAGAGCGTTTTGTTGTACCGGATGCAGCGCAGATGGCGTCTTTACGGGAAGCAGCCATGACGGGCAACATGCGAGCGGCGCGGGAAAAGGCCGATCAATTCATCGCACTTGACGCGAAATATCGGCCATTTGCTGACAAGATCATCCAGATGACACTGGCCTATCAATCCAAGGCTCTTCTTCGTCTGGTGGAGATGCAAGGAACCCAGAAACAGGCGGACCCAGTGAATAAATCATGACAAATCTCACCCCCGTCGTTCGGCCACGCACGATATTGATCGTAGACGATACCCCTGCCAATCTGGGAGTTGCGGTCGACTATCTTGAGGGCAAAGGCTTCACCGTGTTGGTGGCACAGGACGGAGAAGAGGGCCTGCAGAGAGCACAGTTAGTGCTTCCCGACCTGATTCTGCTTGACGTGATGATGCCGGGCATTGATGGCTTTGAAACATGCCGCCGCCTGAAGAAAATCGAGAGCACCCGGGAGATCCCGGTGATCTTCATGACCGCACTCACCGATACAAGCGACAAGGTAAAAGCCTTTGCAGCTGGTGCTGTCGACTATGTCAGCAAGCCTTTCCAGCTCGAAGAACTGTTGGCTCGTATCAACACACACCTGTCTTTGCGGGCCGCACATGAGCTACTTGCATCGCAGAACGCAGAGTTGCACGCATCCGAAACCCGCTATCACAGACTCTTCGAAACGGCCAAAGACGGGATAATCTTGTTCAACTTCAAGACCGGGCTGATTAGTGACGTCAATGTTTCGGTGATAGAAATGCTGGGTTTCAGCGCCGATCACTATCTAGGGCGGAAGCTCACGGAGGTGCAGCCTTTCGAAGCAGTTCAAGACTGCAAGACCGCACTCGTAGAGCTACAAAATCAGGATAGTGTTTCCTTTGATCACTGGCCTCTTACAGCCCAAAACTCATCGATCGTGGATGTTCAGTTTGTGGCAAGTGCCTATGACGTGGATGACTGCAGGATGGTGCAATGCAACATACGCAACATTACAAGTCGAATCCGGGATCAGGCGCGCATTACCTTTATGGCCCTGCATGATGGACTTACCGGACTGCCGAATCGGACTCTTCTGAAGGATCGTCTCATTCAGTCGATTGCACTGGCATGCCGCAACAACAAACGCGTCGCCGTACTGATGCTCGACCTCGATCATTTCAAGGATATTAACGATTCGCTGGGACACCAAATCGGCGATGGGCTGCTGGAGGCGCTCGCGAGACGTTTGAAGGGCTGCCTGCGAGACAGTGATACCGTCGCGCGCGTGGGCGGAGATGAGTTTGTGATTGCACTCCAGCAGGTATCGGGCGACCCGGAGATTGAAGAAGTCGTTCAAAAGCTGCTGGCGGCATTGCACGAACCATTTCGAATTGAAGGCCATGAGCTAGTGGTCACTGGCAGCATTGGTATCGCCAAGTACCCAGACGATGGTGAGAACCCGGGCGTTCTGTTACGGGTTGCAGACATGGCAATGTATGCTGCCAAGTCGAATCTGCGCGGCAGCTATCGATTCTTCACGCCGGAGCTTGACCGATCGACCCAGAGGAGAATCTCACTGATGAACGATCTGCGCCAAGCCAGCGCTCGCGGAGAGTTTGTCCTTTACTACCAGCCACAGGTGTCGACCAAGTCGGGGGCGATCACCGGAGTGGAAGCACTCATGCGTTGGAATCATCCAACGCAAGGCATGATAAGTCCGGTGGAATTCATTCCTCTCCTGGAGCAGATGGGCACGATGGTCGAGATCGGGACCTGGGTCCTGCATACAGCATGCGCACAGAATGTCGCGTGGCAGAAAGAAGGACTTGCGCCAGTATGGATGGCAGTGAACGTTTCGGCCCAACAGTTTTATAGGGGCGATTTGGTGCATATCGTTCAAGAGGCGCTCCACGCCAGTGGACTAGAAGCCAAGTGGTTAGAACTGGAACTTACCGAGACATTGACCCTGGATGATTCCGAAACCGCAGTCAATATCATGAAGAAACTCAAGCTCCAGGGGGTGCGCCTTTCGCTGGACGATTTTGGAACTGGCTGGTCGTCCCTCTCGTATCTGAGGAGGTTCCCCCTTGACCGGCTCAAGATTGATCAGTCCTTCATGCGCGATATCCCTATGGTCGCCCCCGCAGAGGCGGTGGTCACGAGCATTATCGACCTGGCGCGAAACCTCGGATTCGCCACGATAGCTGAAGGAGTCGAGACTACCCAGCAACTCGATTATCTCGACCTGAAGAAGTGCGATGAGATTCAAGGTTTCATCTACAGTCCACCTCTATCGGCACAGGATTGCTCCGCGATGTTACGATCCGGAAAGCCTACCTTGAAGGCCATAGCAGAGACCCGATCAATCGGTGATGTGGCCTGAGACTGTGGTCTAATGCCGAGGGCAGTGGTCCCATAACGAGTAGATTTGCGATGAAGAAGAACCGGCGATGGTTCTACTGAACTGTCGTGCTAACGCGATTGCGACCTGCGTGCTTGGCTGCATAGAGCGCTGTATCGGCGCGGGCAATCAAGTCAGCAGGAGTGTCGTCCTGTTTCCAGCTTGCTACGCCAAGGCTGATCGTAACTTGCTTGGGGCAGGTTGGAACCTTCATGCTTTCCATCTTCACGCGAATGCGTTCAGCGATGATGCTGGCCTCCTGGCTTGAGGTTTCGGGCAACAGCAGAATGAATTCTTCCCCTCCGAATCGCGCCGCCAGGTCATAGGATCTGGATTGGTTAAGAAAGACTGCGGCTGCGGCGGTGAGGACGTCATCCCCGATTAGATGACCGAACTCATCGTTGATCCACTTGAAGTGGTCCAGATCACCCATAATTAAGCTCAGACCTTTGTCCAACCGCTGTGCTCGACCGACCTCGCTCTTCAATGCCTCATCCAGCGCCCGACGATTGGCCAGCCCAGTCAACTCGTCCGCCCTTGCAAGCTGTTTGATCGTTTCGTTTGCGGCTCTGAGGTCACGGTTAGCAAGTTCTGCGAGTTCTTTGCTTCGGACGATCTTGGCTTCGGCCTCGTTTCGCTCAGTGACATCGTGCTTGATTGCGACGAAATTGGTGATTGTCCCGGTAAGCGAGCGTACTGGAGCTATGCGCATCTCTTCGGTGTAAATCTTGCCATCCTTACGTAAATTTGTTATGTCTCCAGCCCACAAACGTCCGGCAAGGATAGTGTTCCAAAGCGTTCGATAAAAAGAGTTGTCCTGCTTTCCGGACTTCAAAATACGAGGGTTATGCCCCACCGCTTCTGCGAGAGGATACCCGGTCAACGTTGTAAATGCGGGGTTAACCCACTGGATGGTTCCCTCCGCATCGGTGATGACGATCGCATCGGCGGCGGACTCGAGCGCGATGGATTGGAGATGGCTGAACTCTTCCGCTCGTTTTTGTTTGCTGATGTCGATGGCGATCCCAAGGACGCAAGGTTCGTTCTCATACTGAATGAGCTCGCCCGTGAGATAGCATGGAACCCTTGCCCCGCTCTTTGCGATCATCAAAGCCTCTGTCTCAGTTTTCCCTTTGCCGGCGAATGTATTCCTGTTCGATTCTTGTATGTGGGCGAGGCTTTCGGGTGCTATCAACGTGTCCAATCCTCGTTCAAGCATTTGCGCAGGTTGATAACCAAGGAATTTTCCATGCCATTGTCGGTATCGACCTTTGGTGTCGATGATGCAAATCGCCGCTGGAAGACTATTCATCAGTACTTCCGTAAACGCCAAAGACGCACGGAGCTTCTCCGTCGCGCTACCTTCGCGGCGGCCGTAAACCAAATGTGTCACGAACGCGAGAAGGGTAACGAAGACGATGGTGGTAATGTGGGACCACCAAATGGTGATGTGGCTAAACGCCAGCTGTTTGATGGCTTCAAAGACTATAGTCAGTACAAGTGCAGAAACCGCCGAGCCTGCTGTCTGAGGAAAGTACGTGATCCGGAACGGTTTCATCTTGTGTAGACCTCAGAAGCAATATGGCGGTTATACTGCTGCGAAGCACTTAGACAGAAATAGTCAGATCCAAATCCGCCTAGCAACGCTTGACTGGATAGTGCCTCACCGGAGTCAGAGTCCTTGTGAGAACGTAGCGGATCGAGTCCGACAAAGATGGCATAAAATTTGTTGGTCCAAATGTATGGTCAAAATCGCCCTGAAGACGGCCCGTCGGTAAGACTAGACCTGTCACGCGACGCATAATGGTCCATACAGATCATGCGTAAAACCTATCGCTGGACGCCGCTCATTTTCTGAGGAGTGAATCGTCAGGCGCGTGAATGAGAGCAGAAAAGAGCTGTCACGAGATAAGGTTATAAGTCTCGACGGATCCATCAAACATCTACCAGTTGCTGCGCTAGATAGAACGTGGGTGTAAAGGAGTCTCAACCGTAGGATGACAGGTTCAGGACAGGCTGTTAAACGCGGACTGAGATAACGCGTGTGGCAGAGGTCTCATTCAACGATTCTTCATTTCGCCCTCGTTCGTGCAGGCTCGGCAACTCAGTAAAGAGGATGCGGACGCATGTGACCTCCTGGCAGATAGTAAGTGAAGCCGAGTGTGAACCCGGTTGGGTTCAGGTACCGAGAGTTGTGAAAGTCCTTCCAGAATTGATACTCGTACTCTGCGCGTAAATATATCCGTGGTCCAACTGGAAATTCAGCGCCGGCGCTGGAGGCAAACACTTCGTTTGAAGCATGAGTAACCTTCGGATTGGACGAAGGGAACTCGATCGTTCCCAATCCCATCGCTCCCCGGACAAACGGACGCATGTGAAGGATCGGTCGGCTCCGATAATAGACGCCGCCGAGAAAGGTACTCTGCTGCATGCGTGTAAGCACAAGTGGGGTATTCAGGAAGATAGATCGTGCACTTGCGTCGATCCCTATGCCTTTGGTAACGCCGAGGCTCGCCCGGACAACGGCACCCTGCATCCATCGTCCCGAGCCATAGTCAAGGTAGTAATCCGATACACCTGCACCCACGCCAACCTCTAGACGGTTTACTGATGCAGATGCCTGTACCTGGGCTGAGAGAGGCAAAATGGAAATGACCCAAAGCATGGCCGGAACACCGAAAGGAGCCAGGCTAGTCCATTGCATTCTGATCCTCCTCGAAAGTCAATTTGTGTTAGATCAAGCCACTAACAATGTTGGATGATATCTATCCACTGAGTTGTAATTAGAAAGGTACTATAGCGGTCACCGTGTCGCTGTACGAGCCGTATACGTAAGTATTAGACTCTTAGATGACGTACCACAGACCATGATGGTCTGAGCCGCGCCGTTGCCGTTCAATGTGATTTCGTTTTTGCCAGTCGTGGTGCCCCATTCTATCGAGCGAGTTGCATCCGTATAAAGGTGATATCGCATTAGGCTGCTCGATGGCCCACACAATGGATAGACAGCTCAGAAACATCTGGAATGAGACTTACACTGCAACGCTCACAATACTGGTCAATCCGACTCTTTACTGTGACCTTGGCGCTCGGCCTTGAAAGCCTGTTCTATCAACTGCTGCGATTGAGTTGCAACGGTTGCTCTAAAATGTGGCAAAAGCGGCGGCCGTAGCCCAAGGTGGGGCGGCACACGGCGGTAAATGTATCGGACAGCACAGACGTTAGTGGACACCGGGGCTAGTTTACAAGTGTGGTCTGGTGTTCTGCGACAAGAGGCTCCGGGGCAGACACGAACGACAGTCCACCGCCTGCCTGTGACAGAAGTTCTCACGCTGTCCATCTCAGATCATCCACTGTTCTATCTGCCAGAATCACACGGAGTGCATGTGAAGTGCTCTTGTTTGCAAGGTATTTCGCTTGTCTGCCCTGGGCTTCTGGCCGCCATCTTGTTTCTATTCGCACCTTCACCCGTCTTTGCGTCAACGGCCACAGCCACCATCGCTGTCAGCGCGACCTTAGTAGCTACCTGCACTGTGTCAGCAACGCCCATAGCCTTTGGAAGCTACACTGGTTATCGAATCTTCGGCAACGGGACCATCACGCCAACCTGCTCCAATGGCACTCCCTACACAATCACTTTGAATGCCGGAGTGTATGGGGCAAACCAGTATAATCGCGTCCTATTTCTGCCGGGCACATCGGCTTTTAAGCTTATCTATGGTCTGTTCCAGACTGACTACCCCGATTATGTAACTTTTACCACTAGCGCTTCCATCACCGGTAACGGCCTTGCTCAGCCAGTCACTGTCTATGGCCTCGTCCTGGAAAATCAGAACGTCGCGCCGGGATCCTATCAAGATACCATCACGGTCACCATTACCTATTGACATGATCCGTCTCTTGGAGGAGTTCGGTTAAATGCTCGTGATCGTGTTCACTGGTCAATACGTGACCGTGACTGTCATCAAATCTGAGTACGCGCCAGCCGGGCCAAATTGCCGGGAGGGAATTGCCCCATAAGCGGTGAGCGACTGCGCCACGCCGGTTCCCGTTCCAGCCACGACGTTGCTGATACCATTGGCGGCCGTGCCCCACGGCATCGTATGGGCTGCGTCCTTGAACAGGCCGTATCCAATCAAGCTTGCGCCGCCCCCGGCAATCCGCATATAACGCGCGGTTGCGTTTGCATTCTGGCCGTAGTCAACACCGACCGTGTACGGTGTGGAATTTGTGCAGTTGACCGTGATAGTACTGGTTGCGTCACTCTCTGCGGTGGGTATGTAGTTACCGAAGGCGAGTGCCGTAGTGGAAACAGAACATGTGGGCAAATACGTGGCGGAAACGGTAAAGGTTGCCGAGTTAGTTGAAACAAAGCCCGTTACCAAAACTGAGATTGTATCTACATAATAGCCTGAAGGAACGGTCTGTCCTGCCGCCACACTGGGGTAAACGTAGATGTTCTGGCTTGCACCGGTTCCAGTGAACTGATTGGTGTCGGTGCCGATCGTATTGCCCCAGTTCATAGTCCGAGCGGCGTCCTGGTAGAGGGCGTAGTACAGCAGGGCGGAGCCGGGCCCGGTCATACTTCTCGTCGTGACGGTTGCGCCGGGTGCCGTACCTTGATTGAAGCCTATGTTAAGTACCGATCCGCTTGAGCATACGACCGTATCGGCAGTGACGCCCGACGTCGATAGCACACCTGTATAGACGCCCAGGTTTACGTTCGGGAACGAGTCGGCAACGCACTGACCTGACGCGAAGGGCGCCATGAGCATAAGTACCACCGGTACCAGCCAGGCTCTCATAGACTTGACTCCGAAGATTGAACAGTCTCAAGGCTGCTTACGTTGCCCTCCGGTCGCCTGTCGATAGAGCAGCTCAGCTGTGGCCGTAACACCCTGGGCTTCGGGTGGGCGGCAGATGCGAGACTGAGACGGTCAATCTCAGGTGAGTTCCTCACGGCTGTCGTGTTCATTGCTTCTTCTCCACGCAACGCAACGGGCCAATGGTCGGAATGTCTCCGGCGATTGGATGGTAGTCGAAGGTAACCTGGCAGGATCGACCGTCAGGATTCGCGATAGTGACTGAATTGTGAAGACTTAGACCCTCAACATAGGCATCGCCGTCAAATCCAATGGGTACGCTGATTCCAGTACTGCTCAGCGTAGCGGTGCTTCCCATGACGATGGCGACGCCACTGCTGTCGACGAGTTTGAGCAACGCTCCGTGGCTGATTTTCACGGGGAAACGAACGACAACCCCGGAACGATCCTGGGGCCGTACTTCGCGTGTCGTGATATCAATCGAAGCATCCGCGGGGACATCTTCCGGCGCAATGGCAATGTGATTGAGATCAAAGGAGCGCATATCCGGCACCAGCAAACGCCCCGCGCGGTCGGTATTGCCCACATCGCGATTTTCCTGCAGCACATGGACGCCGCCCATCGGGCTGGTATCCACGATGGCAAAACTGTCATAGATGGTGTTCGATGAAAAGAAGCCACCATCCACGAAGGAAAACGCACCCTGCGCCTCCAGGCGCTCCGAAGGCTGGCCGCCATTGAGGTCAAGACCTGCCGTCAGCAGCGCCCATTTCGATTTGTATTGTCCCTGGGCGAATAGGTGCGTCTCATTTCCAGTGGAGAGATACGCCTGGTAGCCCAATTGGCCGATCATGGCTGCGGACCGTTGTACCTGTAACTGCACGGAACCGTCCGACCCGGCCCCGACCTGGACAGAACTACGACTGCCCAACGGGATCGTCAACCCGACCTGCACCCCGCCGTTGCCACCTCGGGAAAGATCTTTAAATTCGTTCGCATAGACCGACATGTGCCGGAACTGGAGAGAATAGTTCGCGGAAAAAATCCTGGTGTGTTGTGCCGCAACAGGACCGAGGTAGATCGGCGTGGGAGTGGGATCCTGGTCGGTGCCCGAATAGAATACGCCAGCGCTGCCAAACTGCTTCAGGGAAACGCTCAGGTTCCCCGTCAGTTGCTTACGCGGAATCGGTTCTCCGTTCATCGCCGCAACATCGCGGTAGTTACGGCCAGCCACGATCGCCGAGCCCCCATAGCTGAGCCGTCTCCCGATCCGTTGGACAGCGAGAGCAAACTGCGCCCCTGGATGCGTGGCGCCGAAGCTGCTGATCATTGAAAAATTGACCACACCCAGATGCCCCACTTGCACCACGGCACCAGCTCCACCCAAAATGGCCCCGGATGTGCCCTCGAAAGTCCCTTCGAGGGTCCAGACAGGCGTCAGGCCACGACGATACATCGCGGTTCCTGCAACTTTGCCGTAGTTGTTACTCTGCACGCTCCAGTTTCTGCGTACCAGCCCTGCCTGTACGGAAAACGTGTGCAAGCCTGGTGCAAGCAGCGTTGAGCTGGCGTAGTAAGGCTCAGTCACTGTGACCTGCTGCCCCAGTGCATTTGTCAGCGTCATTGAGATCGTGCCTCCGCCGGAGATCACTGGGAGTTGAGGAATCTCGAATGGACCAGCGTCTACATCTCGGGAAACCAATGCGTTTCCGTCTGCCAGGACACTCAGCACTGAAGGCACCGCTGCGGAACCGGTAATCGATGGAAGCGGAAACGTAATCAGATCCGGACGCATACTGAAATCGGAACGCACCTGCAAGCCGCCCATGCGGATTGGGCGCGTCCAGGAGAGCCCTCCGGTAACAAAATCTCCCACGCTGTAGCGTCGTAGCGTGTTCACATCGGCAAACGTATACGCTGTGTCGAGGCGTATGGCTGAGCTTCGCCCGGAGCTACCCTGGCCAGCTCCCGCGAAAACCAGCATCCCGGAACTGGCAACACCCCACGGAGAAAATGCCCGGAAGTCCAGTGACCCGCTGCCGCCTATTTTGCCATCCGAAAGCGAACCGAGCAGGTCGTAGTTCAGCGAGATACCCTTCCCACTCTCAATGACGCGATGATCGTCGGAAGGCAGCCTGCCCTCCATCGGAAAGACAGTCCGTACCAGTCGCTCATCGACGGCTGTAATCTCCAGGGTCTGGGCCTTTTCATCGATCTTCCACGTCAGCCCTGGAAGATCGGAGAGCGCGATCAAATCCGGATCGCTCCATGGCCGCGAAGTTGCGCTGCTCGGAAGGATCGACAGTGGAACCCTGATCCCAAGATCGTGAAGTTCGCTGCGCGTCGCCATCAAAGAGCCATTGCGCATTGTGAATTCACCTATCTTTCCGATGGAGTTACCATTCAGCCGGACATCCAGGAGCAACGTCGGGTCTTCGGCCTTCGCTGGCATTGACAGCAGGCTCAGCGCAAAGACGAGGCTCCCGGCGTAGCAGAGCCAATCAACGAATGGAGCGCGAACGCTAGGGAGTCCCAACGACATAAACCTGCTCTTGGATGGGCCCCCCATCGGCATGTGCCACCAGCTTCAGGGTTTCGCTGTGGGGAGGTAATGGGCCATCCACATGGATGAGCCAGCGCCGGGTCGCGCCGGCCAGGACATACGCTGAACCGCTGGTGGATCCAGGAGTTAACTGACGACCATCGTTGGTCCACAAAACAATATTGCGGATGGCATCATGATGGGCGCCCTCGTTGACTGCCACCAGATATAACTTGCCGGCGTTGAGTTCCGCGTGAAACTTGACATGCGGAGCGGTTCGCGCGGACGGCTGCACGAAGATTGGAATTGACATGCGCAACACCACACGCACCACGCCGGGGACGGCAGGTGGCGGTATCTGATCGAGAAGAATACGGTAGGTTGCCTCCTGGCCCTGCGGCGAGTGGCGCAACACGAGCCGTATCACCTGAGACGCTCCCGGCGCGATCGTAACAAGCGGCGGACTCGCCAGCACTGTATCGGAATCGCTGAGTTTGTCCTCGCCATCTTTCTGGTCCCAAAGATAGGTCCTGACCTGCACCGATGTCTCCACCGTACCCTGGTTGATGACCGTCAGTGTTGTTGTCTTCTGTCCGGGGACCATTTGAATGTTGACTGGCAGCACCATGAGCGCCTGGGCAAGCAATGTCTTGCCCGACAAGAAGACTAGAGTAGCAACAAGAAGAATGGTGGCAGCCTTCGCTGCCACCGAACGAGTGCATGACATCATGATTCGGCCTCATCCTGGCGACCGCGCCATCGTGCCACTCGGTTTAGTAAGTTACCGTGGCCGTGATCGTATCGGTATACGCGCCCGGCGATACATACTCGGCTGCCGGAATCTGCCCGTACACAATGATCGGCTGAGCTGCACCGGTTCCCACTCCAGCAACAGCTGCCGCGCCTGTCAAGCCCCAGTTCGTCACGTGTGAGGCATCTTGGAAGAGTCCATACCCAAGCTCCGGAACAAGGGCGCCGCTCTTCATGGTTCGGGCAGTGACTGTGGCAGCAGTACCCGTTCCAGCATCCAACCCCACGCTATAGGGAGTGGTATTGGTGCAGGTGACCGTGATTGTCGAAGTGGCTGGGTCGACCACGCCTGTGTAAGGTCCGAAGCCGAGTGCCGTAGCTGACACGAGACAGGTCGCCACAACCGTTGCCGAGACGCCGAATGTGGTTACCGCGGTGGCAGCATTAGCGCGCGTTGGAGCTAACCCGAGTGCCACGCAGCCAAGAAGCGATGCTGACATTGCGAGCTTTGTTGCCGAGAGGATTTTCATTGTGAAACTCCTAAACAGTCTGTTGAAGGTGCGTGCGCAGAGGGCGAATGATGGCCGTTTCCTGAGACTTAGATACCAACACTCAATAGGTGACGGTGGCCGTGATCGTGTCTGAATAGAGACCTGGAACCACATATTCTGCCGCCGAAATTTCCCCAAAAACGATAAGTGCTTGGCCCGCTCCGTTCCCGACACCGGCCACTGTATCGGTGCCGACAGTAGCACCCCAGTTGGTCCCGTGGCCCGCGTCCGAGAATAGGCCGTAGCCAAGCAATGCAGCAGCAGGCCCCGTCATGCTTCGGGTTGTTACGGTGGCACCGTTGGCAAGTCCGGCACTGAACCCAACGTTATAAGGCGTCGTAGCCGTGCATTGAACAGTGATCGTTGATATGGCCGGATCAATTACACCCGCGTAAGTCCCGAAGCTAAGCGCCGTCGCAGAGATGAGACAAGTCGCTACAACGTTCGCCGAAACGCCGAATGTCGTTACGGCGGTGGCTGCATTGAGTTGTCGGACATCCATGCAGACCAGAATGAAGGCAGCGACTGCGACAGCGATAACGGACCAGCCGGCTCGGCGGTGTTCCATAAGTATCAACCTCTCCCGGCCTCAAGAAAAGCAAGGTCACCAAGATGACAGTTGCATCCTAAGATGCGCTGCTTACTCTTCGACTCAAGTGCTCTTCCAAGATCGCTAACTGTATAAGTCAGGTGCAGCTTAGTTAGAGACTGACACCGCACTTGCTTGTAAGACTGGTCAATGCGGCTCATCACTTAGAGATATAGAATCCCCACACGAGGCTCAATCTTTGCGGCTGCTGGTAGCTTGCCAGACGATCGGCTGCGAACAAGCGGACTTCACTGCAGCTGGGATCGGAATTCGATGCAGGATATCAACATGTATGCAGAAGCGAAAGTAATTGTTCTACACTCTTTAGTATCTAGCGCGAAGAGAGACGTCTATTTCCGTTTCCCCGCCCAGTATATCCATTCAGTATCATTCATCAAGCTCTGCGTCTATTTCACGGCGGCCCTTACGCAAACGCACTAAGTTAGAAGTATCCGAGAGGCATAGAGAAGTGGAAAGCAAAGAACACTTTCCACTTCTCGACACGTCAGCTCCGATGAAAAAAGCTATCACGAGTACTGCGCTCCAACGGCAATTTCGTCGGCGCGACACATCGGGTACACCACGGGCACGACAGCTTCTCGCCGTGATTTGAGATCCTGGGTTATTGAGACTGGAAAGTCCAGGTGACCACATCCTGAATTGCAGTACGGCTGCCAGTACTGCCCGTGAAACCCACGAACGCTGTACTGCCAGCCACAGCGGATGGAATGTCGACAGGCCAACTCGTCGTGTAGGTAGATAGGTTTGATTGATCCGTCAGCTTGAGTATAAGCGTTGTTCCGTCATAGGTGATGTGAGCGGCAAACACATGTCCACTATGAAGATCGATTCCTGTTGAACTCAAGTCAGTTGACGGTATGGTTGGAACCGCTCCGTTCAGATAAAGTCCTGTCGAATCTGACCCCTCTCCTGAGTTGTTGTAGAGATCGAATTTCAAAGCGATGCTTTTCTCGATACTCCCGTAGCCGAGCGACCCTCCATTGCCTCCCTTTGCGTTTACACCCTTGCGACTATTTTGAATACAGAACGTCATGCCGTCGCCGGACGCATTGATCTGCTGGAAGGTGAAATCTGTTGTAAACTTCGCGACCTTCACGAGCGCCTTGTTCCATATCGCACTCGCCTCGCCCGCAGAGGCTCCAGTCACTTGTACCCTCGATCCGCTGATGCTTGCGCTTCCATTCAACGCCACAAGTGCCGACGCGGAGGCAAATCCTGAGCTGAAATTGATCGTTGGCGGTTGGACTGGGATCGTGTAACTGGAGACGCCAACAGCGCTCGGTAGAAATCCTGGCGCTGTTGCAATCGCCTTCAGTGTGTCGGTTATGCCGACACTGACAGGGCCAGCGTAGATCCTAGACGCGGATGATGGAAGGGTGCCATCCGTTGTGTAGTAGATGGTCGCTGAGGCATTAGAATCGCTGAGCGTTACGGACTGGGTCGACGGGTATGTTCCGCCAGGGGGAGTGAAAACGGGAGTTGCCACTGGTACCTGCACAACAGGGTTGATCGTATAGACAACCGAAACGGGCTGGCTATATGAATATCCAGCTTTCGACGCAGCAGTGGTGAATGTCACCGAGGCGTTGATGCTTACCGGTCCCGTGTAGAGTGCGGGACTGGTAGCTGGTGCGGCTCCGCCCGAAGTCGTGTAGTAGATGCTTGCCCCCGATGTTATATCCGTGACTGTCACAACCTGTGATCCAGCGTAGACCCCCGCCGCCGGCGTTACGACAGGTGTCGCCACGACGAACGTGTACTGCCCAGCGGAAACTGTGCTAGAGGTGAATCCGGTGGCGACAGCTATGGCTTCAACTTTGGTCGTTGCTATCACATCGATAGGTGCTAGATACCTCTTGGAAGCAGTTGTTGGGATAGTTCCATCAAGCGTGTAATAGATGGCCGCGCCTGCGGTGGTGCTGCTCAATGCCACAGTCTGCGCATTGTTATAAGTACCTCCGCCCGGTGAAAGCACTGGTGCCGCAGCGACTGCCGGTGCGATGACGTAGGAAGCGAGACCGACTGAACTGTTGGTGTAGCCGGTTGCGACGGCAATCGCTCGGACTGATTCGCTAACGGCGACATTGAGAGGCGAGGTATACGGTGTGGAAGCGGTGGTGGGGGTACTCCCGTTGGTCGTGTAGTAGATGGTGGCATCGGGTGTCGCGTCTTGAATCACAACAGTCTGCGAACTACTGTAACTGCCTGCGCCAGGCGTAAACGTCGGTGTGGCAGCCACAGGCTTTGATGCGAAAGTGTAGGTTGCACTCCCGGTTGCGCTCTGGGAATAGCCCGCCGCGATTGCGATTGCATTGACAGTTGTGGTGGTAGAGACCAGGATCGCGCTCACATACTTGCTCGACGATGTCGTTGGTATCGTGCCATTGGTCGTGTAGTAGATCGTCGCTCCTGAGGTTGCATCGCTGATCGAAACTGATTGTGCGGCTGTGTACGTGCCAGCGGGTGGGTTGAACAAAGGCGTAGCGGCAATACCAGGTTCGGTAGAACCTCCAACGACATAGTCGATCGCGATCACTGACTTGGAAGGCAGAGTGAGTACCGTTGGATTGGTGACCGTTGAACTAGTCAAGAAGACCTTCTGCAACGACAAGTTACTCGGCGTTCCAGAAGGCGCTTCATTCAGATCATCGAGCGAGGAAGGTGCATACGATCTAACCGTGACAGTGCCAGCAGGAGTGTTAGTTCCTGAAAAAGTGACAGTGTGGTTAGTGGTTATATCGGTGTTGATGAGAACGATCGAACGTTTATTCCCATTCTCAAAGCAAAACGAATACAAGTATGGAACTCCTGTCCACGCAGGAACTCCCGGTGGCACCTGTGTTCCATTCGTAGGACTACCGGCGAAGTTGTACACAAGATTGTTAGAAATTGGGCACGCGTACATCGGCCCTATTGTGGATTCATTGACAAGTTGCATCGCCAGAAACTCTGGGCGCACGTGATTGGTTGCTCCGCCCATATCGACTACGGTACCCCACACCTTTGCAAGCAAGCCTGCTCCCGTTGAATTCACGAATTCCGTCAACGAAAACAAGGATGATGCCGTGATTCCATAGTCTTGCTCGACCTCCAGCGACTGGAGAGCGGCTGCCAGCCCTGAGCCCGCGCCTGCCGTGATGTAATCGAGGTGTTGCTGATCAATTGATCCTCCCCCGGTTCCGGGACCAAATTCATAGACATTTACTTTGCATCGGCTGGCGCCGTCTGCGCCGCAAGTCGATTGACTCTGATAGTCGTGGACAGACTGATAGAAATTCGTTTTGTCATCCGGGTTCACGCCTCGCTCATAGATACCGGCGTATAGCGGGGTCCAAAGAGCGGCATCGGTGGCAAAACTGCTTACATTCAGGTACCAATATCCTTCGATCTCAATCGAGTCCGGATGCGCGCGAGCGATTGCGTCGTCCATCGTATAGTTAACCGCCGTCTGCGCCCCCATCACCAGATCGAACGCACTTGGAGAGTAGTACGTATTACTGCGCATACCGGCAAATATAGCCTTTGCGCGTACACTGTAGTCGTAGTACGCCTCCTGACCTGGAGAGTTCGGCCGGCCGGGCAAAGATTGACCGGCAAAGGAATAACCGTTCCAACATTCATTACAGTAATCCAGATGGATCAAATCGAACACGTTCGTCCAGGGCTCAGTTTGTCCAAGAGCAGCGCGCCTCGATCCGCCCGCACTAGTTACCGGCCCAGCGAGGAACTCAATCAGACTTGATGCGTCCTGCGTGGAAAAGTTGACAGGAACTTCAAGGTAAGGCTCAGCGCCAATAGCCTTGCATAGCTCCAGGTAATCCTCCACTGTCAGGCCGATAGTTCCAGCTCCAGCCGGACCCACATAATAGTTTCCCGTACCCGTCGGCCAGTGCGCATAATTGGGGGAGGTCCAATTAGCATAAGTTTCCGCGTTCTGGTTCATCCAGTCGCGAAACATCCCGGGATTACCGCCACTACCCGCCTGATAGTAACTCTTCAGAGTGTTTACGAGCTCATCGCGAAACACAGTGGTGTTCGTTGGGTCTGTACCGGTCTTGCTGAAGCTCATGTTGTCGAAATACACGACACCTGCGGAAGCGAAGAATCCCACGCCTGCAGTTCCTGGTGTCGTCGTCGCCGGTGTCTCAGACGCGGTGCAAGAAAGGGTGTACTTGGCCCATTCAGGTGTCAACGTTTGTGTCCGTGTGCCGCAGTTGAATCCACCCGCGGACAGACGATGCGCCGTTATGGTCAAGACCGGCGATCCGGAAGCAGCCTTGGCCCAGAACGAGATTTCGTAGGTTCCGTTCATCAGTACGAACATGTCGTAACCCGGGGAGGCATCGAAAGCTGAATTGAGCCCTGCGCTGGACCCGGATGCACTTGCATCCAATGTAAGAGCCTGAGCGCCGCAAGTCGGGCAAAGATCCGTCGTGTCGGAAGTCAGTTTACCTCCTCCCGAAATGGACGCCCAAATGCCTCCTTTGCTTGCCTCCCACCAAATTTCTGGAGTCGGCACAGTTGACTTGCTGATGGTGATGCCATCGCCTATAGCAAAGGGAGCAGCGCACGGCGTGGATACGGTATAAACAGGGCTTGTGTTGCCACCTGAACCGGGCGGATAGTTCGGCCCGGTATTTGAGGCGATAGTGCCAGTGCAGCCAAGCTCCGCACCACCAGACTGAGAAGTAATTACGGTGAACGTTCCCCCTGCCCAATAGTTCGGCGGGACCACATCGTATCTGTCCGGTTGCGTGAACGTGGTTGTTGTACCTGCGACCAGCAATACACCAATCTGCCGTTGAAGCAGTGGTTCAAAACCTGGATTGATCGTGCCGATCAGATTTTTATAGATCTGGCCGTTGTCCCAATAATTGATGGAGCCGATGTTAATCCCGATACGCTTCGTCGTTGCCTGGACAACAGACTCGTCGTTCAACACCACAGTGGGAGTCTGTCCAAATGCTGAGGTAAACACACTAAGAAAACAGGTCGAATAGAGGCATAGTTTCCTGATCATGGAAGCCAACATATGTCGGTTGATTCGGGAGATAGATTTCACGTAATACTCCTTGGCGCTCAAAAAGCACAATTCCATTGCTTGACATCAGTTGACATACCGAAACATGGCGCGCAGGAACTCGCTTCTCAGGGAGGCCGTCGTCTTTTCCGCGTAGTGCTAAAAGGGGTGAGTGGTATATTGCATTCATCTCAGACACAGTGAATCCCTCATATACCTGAGCTTCTCAGCGAAATGTCTCTGTATTAACGGATCATTCCGAGATGAAACCTAACGGCTCAGCCTCCTTCTGTAAGTGCTGTCAGCGTCACCATTAGCAACAGGACGTGTTACTGATCACTCATAACGTTCGTAAGCAACGTTCATCGGCTTCTGTACGAAGTGATGGTCTTGCTTCGGAACGAGGTATCCAAGCTTTGATAACATCCGATTCTTCAGTAGCCGACCTACTTTCACATAACCAACTTTTCACGCAAGAGAATCGTTGTATGTGTCCAGTTGCTCACTGCATTCAGTCTCGTGGCAAAGCATCATTACCTAGGTCATACCGCTATGAATAGTGTGTGAGAGTAAGATCGTCACACAGTCATTGCAAAAAACATGGATACAGACGTTGCTCCCCACACAGGATGCACGTCACAGGGATGTAAGTTGAGGGTGTTGCGTCCACCACGGCCGGCATGTCGCGCTGGCACCGTTTACACCGGACCACGGCCTGGGGTCTCGCCCGCGCTGGGTTGAAGAATGCCACGCCTGATGCTAGGCGAATAATAGCCGAAGCCCCAAGCGGGTTGCGGTGGTGTCGGACGTGTAGGACGCGGCAGAAGCCCGCTCTTCCAGCGGGCTTTTATTTTGCCTGGAGATGGCCAGTTGCTCTTATCGCAGAGGGCCTTGACGCTTGGCTCTAACGAGGTGGCCGGGCTTACCTTGGAGCCATTTCGACGCGGCCTGTGGCTTCTAGGAAATGCGTACTTCGATCCATTCGAGCGGCTTTCCGTCGGGACTGTGCTCTTGCGAAACCAGCTTCAGCTCACCGTTGGCAATCGTCGCGGTGGCCGCGGAAGAACTCCCTCCGAAATAGTGGTTCACAATCTCAGCTGATTTGCCCTGTTGCCTGCGAATGACGACCTCGCCACTCGCGTAGGGAACGACCGCAAAAACGTGGGCGCGGGCAATACTCCCTTCGTCCTTCGAAGCGACGACCACAGGCATATTTGCGCGTACGGCATCTTTTACTTCGCGGCTTGCTTTCCACGACGCCAGCAGATTTTCCTCGCCAACAACGGGAGGCCGGTAAGCCAGCAAGACCAGCTGCCCATTCTCCATACGTGCCCAGGAACTTGCATGCGCTCCCAGCACCGATGCCTGCGAGACATCGCCCAATGGCAGGATCTCGAAGAAATTCGAACTGCGCAGTGTCTTGCTGATCCCGTTGTACTTGGCAACGATCTCTGGCGTGGGCAATTCCCCTTCCTCATCCCCCGCGAAGTCATTCAGTGAACCCACCGTACCCAGTGCCGTGGAGTCGAACCAGATACTCGGAGAACTGGACCAGTCGTATCCGGAAGAGCCATAGGTTGGTACACCCAGGCGGCCCATCAGGCTGCTGAAGAAGAATCTCCGATTAGCTTCTACCTGATAATTACCCCAATTGAGAAACAGATCGTCCGAGCTATGCAAGTCGAAATACTCAAGGAAGAGCGGAGATAAGTTGTAATACATCACAACCTGATCCGGATTCTCCTCATGCATGGCTTTGATGACAACCTCAAGCCCCTTCCACATGAGCCGCTCGCCAGTCCAGTTCTTATCCTGCGGAGAAGCTACCCCGGCCGCGGGTAACTCATAGCCAAAGTCGAATTTGAAGACATCTGGTTTGTATCTTCGAATGAACTTTTTCACCAGCGCGGAGAGCACTTCAGCTACGACTGGCTGCGTGAAATCGAGGATGTAATAGGTATTCGGCCCGTTCGGATTGACGGCGAAGGCAGTGCCGTCGGGCTTCTTCAGCATATTGTCCAGGGTCAGGCCCAGATCGGCCGGCCGTTCGCAGCGCATCAGAGCCGCCCATAGACCGATCTTGACTCCATCTGCCCGCAATCGAGCGAGAAATTCTTCAAAGTGGGGCAGCCTGGTCGCCGAGTGTTCCAGGTTGCCATAGGCGCCCTCCCACTTATCGTCAATTGAAAACAGCTGGGCCTTCATCCCGGCGGCTTTCAGGTCGCGATAGACGTCGTTCAAAAAGGCTTCATCCAACTTATCGCCGGTCTTACCGCGCACGCGTTGTGCGCCCCATGTGCAGTACTCAGGCAGCAGGGAAATCGCCGTTTTCTTCGCGGAGTTCTGCTTACGGTGAATGATGCCGGCCTGCAGCAAGGCGTCGTAGTAAGCGGCAATCGCCTCATAGTAGTCCGGTGCCACCACCCACAGCAGCGTAGCGCCGAGCTTGAGTTTGCCTGGACCTCGCAGATGCTTCCAAAGATCGCTGCGGTAATCGATCCATGGACTGGCCTGCCCATTGTGGAATTGCAGAAAGTAGTCGCCACCGGGCAGATCGGCAAGGCCGCAGGTTAAGGCTTCCGAGCGCCCGCTGGTGTAGAGGTTCTTCTCGCCACCGGGCCAGGCGGTAGAGAATCCGCAGAAGTAGTGCACCGGCAATCCCCACTGCTGGTTGAAGCCCTGTGCCTCGCTCCCGCGTCCCAGCCAGACGCTTGCATCCAGATGCGCCGCTTCATGCACGATGGGACTGACCGTGCCGCCTTCCATGATGCCGGGAGCAACCACGTACGTGGAGTGAAGCGCTGGCGCCCTGTTCCCGCCTGTGTCCCTGAAGTATTGCAGGCTCACAATATCGTGGGTTGAGGGCGCGTCATAGACGACCGGGTCAGTCCAGATGCCGTGTGCGTCGAAGCGCCACGGAATTGTGACCAGGCCTGCCCCGTTGACGCCGTCATAGTGGATCGTCACCTTGCCGTCCTCCGCGCGAACCGATGCAACCTTGCCCGCGCTGGAGAAGTGTTCCGTCGGACTGTCAACGGAGGCTACAACAATGGCCGGCTGCATCGTTCCGCCGACGATAAGGCGATTGCTGGCATCCCGCAGCGCAAATCGATCTTCTGCCTGGGTATATTCCCAGGAGTAATTCGCGCCCTTCACTCGCACCTTTCCGCCCTGGCTGGTAATGGATGGCGCATCTGTACTGCCCAGGAGCCTGGTGGATGCTGCGGTAAGCAGGGCACCGCTGGAGAGCTGGACGAATCTACGCCGGTTCAAAGTGCTCAATGTAAGTCCTCACGGGTTTGCTGTGGGATTAACCAAGTAGGGAGGTGTCTTGCGGCCCGGATCAGAAGCAGCACCACCGGAAAGTGAAGCGCATATTGACGTGCAGGTTTCCCTGCGCGGCATGTCGAATGCAAGAGAACGTCCTCACATATATCGTTGCCAAGTTCTCCATGTCAATCGGCGAATGGGTTTGCCCGTCGCGGTTAGATCCAGTTATGTGTGGGGTAGCCGACGCCGACGCTTGCTTTTATACTTGGTTCAAGAGCGTTTTCTAGTTTCTGTGAACCGACCCGGCGCCTGGGCCAAATTTGCCAGATTACTTTGCGTCAAAGTGAGCGATAAGTCACTGTGGCCCCAGCTGCCAATGCAGGACAATTCAGAAGACGCAACACAGGTGAGAAGAAAACAATGCCTAAACAGGAATTCCAGACAGAAGTCAGTCAGCTGCTGCAACTGATCATCCACTCTCTCTACTCGCACCCGGAAATCTTTCTCCGCGAACTCATCTCGAACTCCTCAGACGCGCTCGACAAGCTGCGCCACCTCACCCTGACCGACGACGCCCTCAAGACCGTCCTCTTCGACCCGCGCATCGATCTCGACCTCGACGAAGAAGCCAAGACCCTCGTCATCGCAGATACCGGCATCGGCATGAACGAAGAGGACCTCGTCTCACACCTCGGCACCATCGCCCGCTCCGGAACGAAGAACTTCCTCTCGCAACTCTCGGGCGACGCCAAGAAGGACTCGAACCTCATCGGCCAGTTCGGCGTCGGTTTCTATTCGGCGTTCATGGTCGCCGACAAGATCGAAGTCGTCAGCCGCAAGGCCGGCGAAGAGCTCGCCTGGCGCTGGACCTCCGACGGCAAGACCGGCTTCGACATCGAACCCGCCGAACGCATGGTCCCCGGCACGACAATCACCCTCTACCTGAACGAGGAAGGGAAGCAGTACGCCAATAGCTGGCGTCTCCAGGAGATCGTCAAGAAGTACTCCAACCACATCGCATTCCCCATCTTCCTCACCTACGACAAGAGCGAGTGGAATGCCGAAGAGAAGAAGTCCAACAAGACCCGCGTCACTGAGCAGGTCAACGTAGCCAGCGCCCTCTGGCGCCGCCCCAAGAACGAGCTCTCCGACGACGACTATAAGGAACTTTACAAGTCCATCTCCGGCGACTCGCAGGACCCGCTCTTCTGGTTCCACACCAAGGCTGAAGGCAGTCTCGAATACACCACCCTCTTCTACATACCGGCCAAGGCGCCGCTCGACCTTTATCAGGCCGAGTACAAGGTCGGCGTCAAGCTCTACGTCAAGCGAGTCTTCATCATGGACGACGCCAAGGAACTGCTCCCGCAGTATCTGCGATTCGTTCGCGGCATCATCGACAGCGAAGACCTGCCGCTCAATGTAAGCCGCGAGATTCTCCAGCAAAATCGCACCCTGACGAGCATTCGCACCGCCAGCGTGAAGAAGATTCTGTCGGAGCTGAAATCGGTTGCAAACAATAAGCCGGAAGAGTACGTCAAGTTCATTACCGAGTACAACCGCCCACTCAAGGAAGGTCTCTACAGCGACTACGCCAACCGCGAAACGCTGCTCGACCTCATTCGGTTCAAGTCCACAACGCAGGAAGGTCTGACGAGTCTCGCAGACGCCATGTCGCGCATGAAGGAAGGGCAGAAGAGCCTCTACTACATCACCGGTGGATCTGAGTCTCTGCTGCGCACCTCACCCCTGCTTGAGATCTACAAGAAGAAGGGCTACGAAGTCCTCATCCTCGACGACGATATCGACGAGATCGTCTTCTCGGGAGTAGACAAGTACGGCGAGACGGACATCAAGAACGTCAGCAAGGCAGCCACCAGCGAAGACTTTGCCGCCGATGCCGAAGCCGAGAAAGAAACCAAGGAAGAGCAGGCCGAATCGCTCAAGCCCTTGCTCGACAGGCTCAAGGCCACGCTCGGCGATCGCGTGAAAGACGTGCGCATCTCCTCGCGCCTTGCCGACAGCCCCTCCTGCATCGTCTCGGACGAAGAAGAGCCGTCCCTGCAGATGCAGCAGATGCTCCGCGCCATGGGCCAGAAGGATATCCCTGCCCCACTGCCCACGCTCGAAATCAACCCCGACCACGAGATCGTTAAGAAGCTCGTTGCCCGTCCCGACGACCCGGTCGCCGTAGACGCAGCATGGCTCCTCTTCGACCAGGCCCTGCTCATGGAAGGCGTAGCACTACGCGATCCAGCTGCTTTCGTTGGCCGTCTCAACCGTGTCCTCAACCTGTCGATTTAACGCAGCATCCGCAGTGGTCATGCTCCCGCATGGCCACTGTGCCTTTCAGCACTGACTCTTTCCACATAATCTCAATAAAATACCCGTCAGTTATCTGGCCCTAGGCACATCCGGCAGATTAGGATAGCCGCGTCGATCTTTTCTCTCTCAGCCACGCACGGAACGGCTGGCAACATCCACGGTTGCACGTTACCGTTCAAACTAACCCGCAGCTGCCTGAGTGCTGCATGGCTGATATTCAAAACATAGAGGTCAAGAATGATTTCCAGACGCGATTTTCTTTCGACAGTCGGAACGGGCGTTGCCGGCGCAGCCATTGCTTCCTCTGCCCGCAGTTACGCGCAGATCATGGGCTCAAACGATCGCCTGAACTTCGCTGTCATCGGCCTCAACAGCCGCGCTTACGCGCACCTCTCTTCGCTCAAGGCCAACAGCGCGAACGCCCGCATCACGCATGTCGCCGATGTCGACTCGACGATCCTGACGAAGTTCGCCAGCGCTACAGAAAAAGAATTCGGCACTGCGCCCAAGGCTGACAAGGACTTCCGCAAGGCTCTCGAATCGAAAGATGTCGATGTCATCACCATAGCCGCTCCCGACCACTGGCACACGCCCATGTCGCTGCTCGGTATGCAGGCAGGCAAGCATGTCTATGTCGAAAAGCCATGCAGCCACAATGTGCACGAGTGCGAACTTATCGTCGCCGCGCAGAAGAAGTACGGCAAGCAGGTCCAGATGGGAAACCAGCAGCGCTCCTCGCCGCATACGATTGAGATCGTCAAGAAGATTCACGATGGCCTCATCGGCCGCGCCTACTATGCGAAGGCCTGGTACTCCAACACCCGCAAGTCCATTGGTCATGGCAACGTGATCTCGGTGCCCGCAACGCTCGACTGGGACCTCTGGCAAGGCCCCGCTCCACGCCGCCCTTACACCGATAACATCCACCCCTACAACTGGCACTGGTTCCGCATCTACGGGACCGGCGAGACGTTGAACAACGGCACTCACGAAGTTGATGTCTGCCGCTGGGCTCTCGATGTTCACTACCCTGAACGCATCACGGCATCGGGTGGCCGCTACGCCTTCAAAGACGACTGGCAGTTCTACGACACGCTCGTCACCAGCTTTGAATACCAGGACAAGCTCATCTCCTGGGAGAACATGTGCAGCAACGGCATGCCTCTCTACAATCGTGACCGAGGCAGCGCCATTCACGGCACCGAAGGCACGGTGATCGTTGACCGCGACGGCTACGAGGTCCGCGATCTCAAAGGCAAGCTGCTCAACGAATTCAAGGTCAAGCAGGATGCGACATCGAGCGCCGATCTGGTCGGCCGCGATTCGATGACCGACCTCCATTTCAAGAACCTCATCGACGGCATTCGCAACGGAACAAAGCTCGACTCACCCATCGATGAAGGCAGCGTCTCGGTAGCTACATTGCTCATAGCCAACATCGCCTGGGAAGTACAGCGCGAAATCAAGCTCGACTCCGCCACCGGCGCAATCGTCAATGATCCGGAAGCCACCAAACTGTGCACCCGCACCTACGAAAAAGGCTGGGAGCCGCACGTCTAATCTCTGCGCTGTGTCACCTTTCCATGGAGAACACCATGAACCGCCGCCAGCTTCTGAACTCTGCCGCTATTGCTGCCACCGTCAGCGCATTGCCGCGCTTCTCCAACGCCGCACCCGCTCCGGACAACACGTCCCCGATACGTCTGGGCATTGCCAGCTACACCTTCCGCAACTTTGACCAGGCGCATCTCATCCAGTTCATGAAGACATTGAAGACGCCCTATCTCAATGTCAAAGATGTGCACCTGCCGATGACGCCTCTCGACCAGGTTGCGCCGCGCGCGGCCGAGTATCGTGCCGCAGGCCTGCAACTCAGCACCGGCGGCACTATTTCGTTCCTTGTTGATACCGATGAAGACGTACGCAGCAAGTTCGAGTACTGCAAAGCGGCAGGCATCACGCTCATCGTCGGCGCCCCCACGCATGAAACGCTGCCGCGCGTTGAGAAATTCGTAAAGGAATACAACATCCGCCTCGGCATACACAACCACGGCCCGGAAGACAAGCACTTCGCCTCACCGCTCGACGTGCTCGCAGCGATCGACAAGCTGGACCCGCGCATCGGCTGCTGCATCGACGTAGGCCACACCATGCGCACCGGCACAGACGTTGTGCAGGCCATTCTCAAAGCTGGCCCGCGCCTCTTCGATATCCACATGAAAGACCTCGCCATCAAGACCGACAAAGAGAGTCAGGTAGCCGTCGGTGACGGCCTCATGCCTGTCCGAGAAATCTTCCAGACGCTCATCGCTCTGCGCTATCAAGGCAACGTCGACCTCGAATACGAAATCTTCCCAGACGACCCAATGCCTGGCGTCATCAAGAGCTTTGCTTACATGCGCGGAGTCCTCGCCGGCATGGGCTACAAAGGATGATCAACACCGCGCGGACGCGCGCACTGGTTGCCTTCGCCGTATGCGCGGGAATTGCGTTCACTCATGCAGCATCGGCTCAGCCGCAACTCACGCGCTACCACGAAGTCCACCGCGCCATGGGCACGGAATTCACGATCGATCTCTACGCAAAGGATGTAGCAACCGCCGCACAGATCGCCGATGAAGCCTTCGAAGAGATTGACCGCCTTGAAGCGCTGCTCAGCAACTACCGCCCTTCGAGTGAGCTCTCTCGCATCAGTCGCGAAGCAGGCAATGGCCCCATCACCACTGATCCTGAGACATTCGCCTTCCTAACCCGCTCCCAATACTGGAGCCAGCAATCGAACGGCGCATTCGACATTACAGTAGGCCCGCTCCTGCGTGCCTGGGGATTCTTCTTTCACGGCGGCCGCATCCCGTCCGACGCAGAGCTGGCCGCACTCCGCAGCAAGATCGGCTGGCAGAACATCGCACTCGACGCGAGCACCCGCTCCGTGCAGTTCCGCAATCATCAGCCGATGGACCTCGACCCAGGCAGCATCGGAAAGGGCTTCGCGGTAGACCGCGTCGTTGCTCTTCTTCGGGAACGCGGCATCCGATCCGCATTCATCTCCGCAGGCAACAGCACGCTCTACGCCATCGGCGCCCCGCCCAATGAAACCGGGTGGCCAGTCAACATCCCCGACCCTGCAACACCGGGCAAGATCTTCGATACGATTCTGCTCAAAGATGAATCCCTCTCCACCGGCGCATGCACAGAAAAGTTCTTCATCCAGGACGGCCATCGCTACTGCCACATCTTCAACCCGCTCACCATGCACCCCGTCGAAGGCATGCTGCAAACCACCGTCATCGACCCCAGCGCCACCGATAGCGACGCGCTCTCGACTGTTGCCTTCGTTCTTGAACCAGCAGCCTCGCGCACATTCTTCGAGCGACTCAACTCAGCGCGGGTTCTTCTCTTCACCAAAGGCCCGACCGGCCCATCTTGCCTCGCGATCCACTGGCTCGATGAGGCCTGCAGCACAGCTACTCCGTCGAACAAATAGGACAAGGAGAACGAATGATCGACCGCCGCCTCTTCCTGCAGGGCCTGTCCGCCTCTGCCTTTACCACATCGGCGCTTTCTCTGGCCCAGAGCCCTGCAGAAACGGACACAGAAGTAGCCAAGCAAACCGCCCCCACCCGCGATAGCACTCCCATTCGCCTCGGCATCATCGGCCCCGGCAGCCGCGGGCAGGAGATGATCCGCAACTTCCTCCGTGTCCCCGGCGTCACCATCACTGCCGCCGCCGACGTCTATGAGCCGCGCTTCGATCAACTCAACCACCTCTGCGGCTATCAGGTCGCGAAGCACACGGACTACCGCGCCCTCCTCGACCGCAAAGACCTCGACGCTGTCATCGTCGCCACCCCGCTCGGCTTGCACGCAGAACACGTCCTGCCCGCGCTAGCTTCAGGCCATCACGTGTACGGCGAAAAGACCATGGCCTACACCGTCGAAGATGCCCGCAAGATCGTAGCCGCGACCGCCGAGCACAAGCGCATCTTCCAGGTAGGCCACCAGTACCGCTACTCTCCGTGGATACGCGCCGCCATCGCGCGCGTTCAGCAAGGCGAAATCGGCGACGTCACACACATCATGGGTTACTGGAACCGCAACAACAGCTGGCGCCGCCCCGTCCCTGACCCGCAATTCGAACGCCTCATCAACTGGCGCCTCTACCACCAGTGGTCCCTCGGCCTCATCGCCGAACTCGGCTCGCACCACATGGACATCGCCAACTGGGTCTTCGGTTCCACGCCTACAGCTGCGCTGGCCTCAGGCTCCATCTGCCACTACCACGACGGCCGCGAAACCGACGACAACGTGCAGGTCGTCCTCACGTATTCCGAAGGCCGGCGCTTCATCTTCACCTCCATGACCAGCAACGCCAAGATGGGCGACCAGCTCTGGCTTTATGGCACCAAAGGCTCCCTCAATCTCACCCTCGAAGATGCAACCTTCTTCTATGAACCCCGCCAGATCGCTCCCGTGCCGCACGTCACTAAAGGGGAAGAGAGAGGCGTTACGACCAGCGCCTCTTACCGCCCCGGTGGCGAGATGCCCTACCGCGGACCCGGCAAGCCAGTAGAGATTGCCACCGCCGAAGACCCGACAACGGTCGCAGCGCGCGCCTTCATTTACTGCCTGCGCAACAACGCCACACCCATCGCCAACGTTCACGTCGGTCTCGGTTCAGCACTCTGTGTCGTGCAAGCCGACCAGGCCCGCCAGCAGAACAGGGAAGTCGCTGTACCATCTTCGACAGCGTAAACAGCCTTTGGCTTCTAAGATGTTCGGGATCGAAACAAAGCAGTAGAGGAGCAGCATGACGACTTCGAGACGCACTTTCCTGGGACACGCAGCAGCACTCACCGCCCTCGCCACACCAGCCATGCGCAGCTTCGCCAAAGCCTCGCAGTTCAAGGTCGCCGTCATTAGCGATGAAATCTCGCAGGACTTCGACCACGCCTGCTCCGTCATCGCCAATGACTTTGGCCTTCACTATGTCGAGCTGCGCGAGATGTGGGGCAAGAACCTTCAGGTCTCCACAGACGCCGAGATCGCTGAAGCGCAGAAGATCCTCGCGCGCTACAAACTCACCGTCACCGACATCGCAAGCCCGCTCTTCAAAGTCGACTGGCCCGATGCGCCCAAGTCCGAATACAGCACGCAGAAAGACATGCACGGCGCCGCTGACACCAGCTTCAAGAAGCAGGATGAAGTCCTCGAACGCAGCATCTCTCTCGCCAAGCAATTCAAGACCGACAAGGTCCGCTGCTTCGACTTCTGGCGCATTGAAAACGTCGCGCCCCATCGCGCCGCCATCAACCAGAAGCTCACTGAAGCTGCGGCGGTCTGCGCAAAGCAGAACATTCAGCTCGTCATCGAAAACGAGTTCGCCTGTAACACCGCGACAGGCCGCGAAGCAGCTGCAACCCTGGCCGGCGTCCCCGCCTCCAACTTCTTTCTCAACTGGGACCCTGGCAACGCCGTCATGCGCGGCGAGCTCGACGCCTTCCCCAACGGCTGGGACGCGCTGCCGAAAAACCGCATCCACCACTGCCACTGCAAGAACGCAGTGAAGGGGACAGACGGCAAGATCGAATGGGCCCCAGTAGACAAGGGCTTCGTCGATTGGACCGCCCAGTTCCGCGTCCTCAAGCAAGCGGGCTATAGCAACGCCGTCAGCCTCGAAACTCACTGGCACGGCGGAGGCACTCCCGAGGCCTCCACCCGCATCAGCTGGGCGGGCATGAAAAAGTGCCTCGAACAGGCAGACGCGAGCTGATCCCGGAGCTTAGATCCCCAGCAGCCGCCGGTTCTGCTCCGCGTCCGCACTTCCGGCGGCAAAATCATCAAACGCCTTCTCCGTCACACGAATAATGTGCTTGCGGATAAACTCCGCTCCCTCGCGTGCCCCATCCTCACCATTCTTCAGGCAGTCCTCCCACTCCAGCACAGCCCAGCCGGGATAGTCATACTGCGCCAGCTTGCTGAACACCGCGCCAAAGTCCACCTGCCCGTCTCCCAGTGAACGGAACCGCCCCGGCCGCTCGACCCAGCCCTGATATCCCGCATAGACGCCGGACTTGCCATTGATGCGAAACTCCGCGTCCTTCACATGGAATGCGCGAATGTGAGCGTGATAGTGATCGATGAAGGCCAGATAGTCCAACTGCTGCAGCACCATGTGGCTAGGGTCAAACAAGATCCGGCAGCGCGGATGATTCCCCACCGCCTCCAGGAATCGCTCAAACGTCACTCCATCGTGCAGATCCTCGCCAGGGTGCAGCTCATAGCAGGCATCCACGCCAGCCTCTTCAAAGGCATCTAGAATCGGCCGCCACCGCCGCGCCAGCTCCGCAAAGGCTTCCTCGATAAGCCCCGCAGGCCGCTGCGGCCAAGGATAGAAGTAGGGCCACGCCAGCGCGCCTGAAAACGTAGCATGTGCCGTCAGTCCAAGATTGCGGCTGGCCTTCGCCGCCAGGCGAAGCTGGTCTTCAGCCCACGCCCGCCGCGCCTTCTCATCGCCATGCACCTCCTTCGGCGCGAACGCACCGAACTGCGCCGAGTACGCAGGATGCACCGCGATCAGCTGTCCCTGCAGATGTGTCGAAAGCTCAGAAACCACTAGCCCCTTCTCCGCCAGCATCCCCGAAATCTCATCGCAATAAGCAACGCTCTCCGCCGCCAACTTCAGATCAAAAAGCCGCGCGTCAGTGGTAGGCAGCTGCACCGCCGCATACCCCAATCCAGCAGCCCAATCCGCAATCGCCGGCAAGCTGTTAAACGGCGCCTCATCTCCAGCAAACTGCGCCAGAAAAATCCCCGGTCCACGCAAAGTCTTCATCGTTTCTCCTCAATTCCATAAATCCGTGCACAATTCCCACCCAGAATTCCATCCCGCTCCGACAACGAAAGCTGCCCAATAAAGTCAGTGACAATCCCCATCGTCGTTGCATAATCAGCCGCAAGCGTACAAACCGGCCAGTCCGAACCAATCATCAGCCGACTCGCGCCAAAGGCCTCCAGCGCCTGCTCCAGGTAAGGATCGAAATCCTCACGCCGCCACGCAGCCCACTTCGCCTCCGTCACCATCCCGGAAAGCTTGCAGGCGACATTGGGGAACTCTGCCAGCCGCTTCAAATCGTCGTCCCACGGCGAAAGAACCCCATCCGCAATCCGCGGCTTGGCAACGTGATCCAGCACAAACCGCTGCTCCGGAAACTCCCGCACCAGCTCCACCGCCACCGGCAGATGTTTCGGATACAGCAGCAGATCATAAACCAGCCCGGCACCGGCCAGCTTCCCAATTCCGCGCCGGAACTCAGTCCCCATCAGGAAGCGGTCATCCGGCTCGTCCTGCACCACATGCCGCACACCCACCAGCTTGGGATTCCCGGCAAACTCCGCCAGCTCTTCATCCAAAGGGTCCGATCGCAGATCCACCCAACCTACTACCCCGCGAATAAAGGGGTACTCCGCAGCCAGCTCCAGCAGCCACCGCGTCTCGTTCAGCGTCTGGCTGGCCTGCACCGCCACGCATCCGTCGAAACCCGCAGAGCGAAGCAGCGGCTCAAGCTGCGCAGGCAAAAAGTCATGCTTCAGCGCCCCCATAGCCTCCGACATCCACCCATGATCCACCGGGCTATACCGCCAGAAATGCTGATGCGCATCGATTCGCGTCATCCTTCAAAGCCTCCAAACAACCCAGTCAGCATATCCGACGACACCAGCAGGCTGGCCACGGCGAATGTACCGGTGGAAACGTCACCATACTGCATATAATGGCTGAGACCAAACTATGACCCACACAAATCACTATTCCCGCCGAGACCTTCTACGTTCCGCCGCTGTAAGCGTCGTAGCCCTCCCGCTCATCCCCACAGCCAACGCCATGGCCGATACGTATCCGTCGAAGCGACCAGCCCCGGCGCAGCGCAAATTCCGCAGCAAGGCCGTCGACGCCGCCATCACCTCCGTCTCCGCCAAAATCGCCGATCCCGAACTAGCCTGGCTCTTCGCCAACTGTCTCCCCAACACCCTCGACACCACAGTCGAACCCGGCACCTACCAGGGCAAGCCGGACACCGTCGTCGTCACCGGCGACATCAACGCCATGTGGCTCCGCGACTCCTCAGCCCAGGTCTACCCGTATTTGCCCTTCTTGAGCACCGACGCCGAACTAGCCACCCTCATCCAGGGCGTCATCCACCGCCAGGCCCGCTGCATCCTCATCGACAGCTACGCCAATGCCTTCATGGCCAACCTCGACAGCCCCGAACCCCTCGACTGGTCCAAGACCGACACCACCAAAATGACCAAGGGCGTCGGCGAGCGCAAATGGGAGGTCGACTCCCTCTGCTATACCGTCCGGCTCGCCCACCGCTATTGGAAAGAAACCCGCGACACCACCCCGTTCGACGATACCTGGCATCAGGCGCAGAACCGAATCCTTGCCACCTTCCGCGAACAGCAGCGCAAGACCGGCCCCGGCCCCTACTCCTTCCAGCGCACCGCGAACAACCCCACCGACACCCTACCCGGCTCCGGCTTCGGCAACCCCTCCCGCCCCATCGGCCTCATCCACTCCGGCTTCCGCCCCTCGGACGACGCCTGCATCTACCCCTTCAACATCCCCGGCAACTTCTTCGCCGTGCAGACCCTGCACCGCATGGAAGAAATGCTCACGGAGATCGCGAAGGACACAGCCTCCGCACGCGAAGCCGCCAGCCTCCGCGCGGAAATCGAAGCCGCCCTCAAGCAATATGCCGCAGCACAACACCCCGTCGCTGGCCACATTTATGCCTACGAAATCGACGGCTACGGCAACAACCTCTTCATGGACGACGCCAACGTCCCCAGCCTCCTGGCGCTGCCGTACCTGGGTGCCTGCTCTCCATCGGACCCGCTCTATCTCGCCACTCGTAAGTTCGTCCTCGGCCCCAACGATCCCTACTTCTTCAAAGGCACAGCAGCCGAAGGCATCGGCGGCCCGCACATCGGGCAGGACATGATCTGGCCCATGGCCATCATCATGCGTGCCCTCACCACCGAAGACGAAAAAGAGCAGCTGGAGTGCCTCCACCAGCTCAAAACCACCCACGCCAACACCGGCTTCATGCACGAGTCCTTCAACAAGGACAACCCGGCAAAATTCACCCGAGAGTGGTTCGCCTGGGCCAATACCCTCTTCGGCGAGCTGATCCTGACCCTCGATAAGAAGTCGCCCAAACTCCTCGCCATTCGTAACGTCTAGAGCGGACCTCAAAACAGATCAGCCGTGCTCCACATAAGGGAGCACGGCTGAGTGATTCGATAGTTGCAGTTGCTTTTCTTGTTGTCATTCCCAAAGGGAATCTGTTTCCGTATACAGGAAACTCAAACGTCGTAACAGCGCCAAACCTTAGCCAAATCCATTACGAACTCGTCGACCGGACCAGAGCCAAGGATTTGCGCACCGTCGACAGTGCGGGGCAGGGAATCGGTGGAGTAAACCTCAACGCACCGTCGGTACGGGTCAACCAGCCAGCCGAGCGACGAGCCATTGCGAATCCAGCGTTCCATCTTTTCCCGTGTCTCGGCCAGACTGTCGGTTCGTGACAGCAACTCGATTACAAACGCGGGGCAGAGATATGGCGTATGCGCTATATCAGCCTTGGTCAAGCCCGTCAGTTGCCCAGTTGCCACGTAGCCCGCGTCGGGACTCATCAAAGAGCCATCATCCAGAAAAAATCCCGTGCTGGAATCGAATATCCGTCCACGCTGATGTGTGTGCCACCAGTTTCCAAGTTGGCGAATGATCTCAGAATTTCCATGCCCAGTCAAAGCCCCAGTTGGTGGGTTCACCCGAATCACTCCATCGCTAGTCCGCTCAATCTGCACATCCTGATTTCGGGCACAAAAAGCCTCCAGCTCCGCATCCGACATCGGAGGATCGACCACCAGGTTGCGAGGCACCAGACTAGCCTCAAAGCGCACCAGCGTACTCATACAGTCATTCTACCCCGGATCAATTCTCGATTGCTCTTGCTGATCCCTATTCCCTGGCGCGTCCAAGCGCCCGCCGAATCTCCTCAGCCGCCTGCTTCCCCTGCAACGCCGCCCCCTGCTCATCGAAGTGCACAGAGTCCCTATAAAGGTCGGCATGTTTCTTCATGAGGGAATACTGATCATCTACCGCAATTCCGCTCCCCTTCAAAGCAGCTTCAGCCAGGGCATTGCGCGCTCCCACCCGGGCATTCGTCGGTCCCGGTTCTTTGTCGGCTTTCACAGCTGTGATCGTCGCCCAGATCAGCTTGGCATGCGGAGCAATCGCGTGCATCTCCTTCACCAACGAACCGAAAGCCGCCCGGTACTCCTCCTCGGAGTAATCCCAGCCATGCATTCCATTGTTGAAATGCACCACGCTGAAAGAAACTCCCTGACCCGAAGCAAATGCATCGACCTGCTGCTCCAGCCGCGGATCTCCAACAGAAGCAGAAGTCGCCATCAGGTAGACATTGGCTACCCCATCCAGCGCCTTCGTCGCGTCCGGAAAATAGTTCCGTGTAATGGAGTCTCCCAGCAGCAACACATTCGGCAGCTTCGCATCCGGATGTGCCGGCCGGACCTCCCAAGTCCACTCAACCTCTTCTACCCGGGTAGCCGCCTTCTGCGCCCATCCAACACTCTGCCCAATCATCAGGAGCATCGCCCCAAGCATCACCGCGAGTTTTCGATTCAATCCTCACCCCGAATTTCAGTCTATGATCGCGCCTGTTTCGAAAATAGGTCTATTCGAACCAATCCGGGTCAAGATCCACCCGGCCGTTCTGCATGAGGATGCCGGCATATTCCCTCGGAGGCGCGATCGTCCCGAAAAATCTGCGCTCAGCCACTGCGCCGAAATTGGTCCCGAGGTGCGGCGAGACTGGATCGTAAACCAATCGATCGTCACTCACGACCTCGCCCAGATACTTTCCTTCAAGATCGGCGAATACCCCTTCCTGTACTTGACGGCCAACGTGTTTTCCACCCGGCGCATACAGGTCCGGGCCGTTCAGGCTCGCGATATGTCTCCCTTTGCTATCGAACAGGTGCTTCATGTGCAGACCTCCAGACATGGCCAACATCATAGCCCGTCGATCCCTGTTCGATGCTCCAAAAAGAGTGCCTGTTGCTCTCTGAACCCAGCTGCGCCTCCAGCGTTTGGTGATGATGACTTCGTATTTCGACCCGGAGCCTTTATGGTTGAAATCGAGTCATGAAGTCCATCCTCACCCGCGTCGCCCTCACTCTCCCCGTCGTCTGGGTCGTAGTCTCGCTTGTCTTCCTGCTCATTCACCTGGTACCCGGCGACCCCGTCCAGCAGATGCTCGGTGAAGGAGCAACAGCCGCCGACCTCTCCGCCCTGCGCCACCAGTACGAACTGGACCTGCCGCTGCACACGCAGTATCTCCACTACTGGCGCAACGTCCTCCACGGCGATTTGGGCCGCTCCATCCGCCTCAACGACACCGTGACGCACCTCATCTCCACCCGCTATCCCTACACCATCGAGCTCACGGTCACCGCCCTGATCGTAGGCCTCCTCCTTGCCGTCCCCGCCGGGGTCTTAGCCGCAGTCCGCCGCGGTCGCTGGCATGACCAGTCCATCGGCCTCGTCAGTCTGCTCGGCCTGTCGATCCCTTCCTTCGCCCTCGCGCCGATTCTCGTCCTCATCTTCTCCATCCGCCTTGGCTGGCTACCCGTTTCGGGAGCGGCACCCGGCTCAGCATTTCTAGGGCTCTTCTCAGGCAATGGATGGAAGTACCTCGTCCTTCCCACCGTTGCCATGGGAGTTTCGCTCGCCGCCATCCTCACCCGCATGGTCCGCACTGCCATGCTCGAAGAGCTCAACCGGGACTACATCCGCACCGCCCGCGCCAAGGGCCTCAGTGAAAACCAGGTTGTCTACCGCCACGCCCTGCCCAACGCCCTCGTGCCCATCGTCACTGTTGTCGGCCTGCAATTCGGCGCGTTGCTCGCCGGAGCCATCGTGACTGAAACCATCTTCAGTTGGCCCGGTCTTGGACGCCTCGTCGTCAGCGCCATCTCCGGCCGGGACTACGCGCTGGTGCAGGGAAGCCTCCTCGCCATCGGCCTCACCTACGTCCTCGTCAACCTGCTAACCGACCTGACCTACCGCCTGGTCAATCCGCGCATGAGGGGCTGACCAGAACTCGCCTTTCGGCCTGCCTGGCACCAACCCATCCGTCACTCCCAAAAGCAACTGTGGATTGCACAACCTCGCACGCCGATTGCGCAACGTGAGACGCGGATTGCGCAACGCGAGATACCGATTGCGCGTTGTGGTACATCTATTGCGTAATTTCGATCAGGACTTACAGCGGTTCACTCGATCAAGACCGCTTGAATTTAGTCCCGGGCCGCCTGGTTCATCATCGTCAGCGCCAGCAGCAGAATCCGTCGCAATCCAAGTTCCCGGTTCGTCGCCGAGTACCATTCGCCCCGGGTATGCGCCCCGCCACCATCGCCGCCCGCTCCCAGTGAAACCGCCGGAACCCCCAGCGACAGCGGGATATTCGCGTCCGTCGAACCCAAACGCAGGTCGGTTCTGAGCCCGAGATGGCGGTCCACCGCTCGCAACGATTCCAATAAAGCGGAATTGTGGGGCAAGCTGGCAGCAGGTCGATCCCCTATTTTTTCTATAAGATAGCTGATGCGATTACGACTCAACTTTATGTCCCGCTTCTTCTCTCTCCGCGCATCCGCACCGTTGGCGGCATCGACCGCATCCTCCACGCAGCGGTGGAGTGCAACCTCCAGCCGCAGAAGTTGCTCAGGATCGGTAGAGCGAAAATCCAGCGCTGCGACAGCGCTCTCGGGAATGGAATTGACTGAAGTTCCGCCGGAAATGGTTCCCACGTTCATGGTCGTCCGCGGCTCATCCGGGCCGTTCGAAAGCGGCAATTCAGCCATTCGAGCCAGAGCTAATGCCATGATCGTAATCGGGTTAGGCGTCCCCGCATCGGTAAAGCTGTGTCCGCCGGGGCCGCTGATTTTCACCTGGAACCGCCGGCTGCCCAGCGCCTGCGTCACTGCCGTCTCAGCCCCGGCTCCGTCAAGCACGATATGCGCGGCGATCCGGCCCGAATAAGGCGAATTCTGGTAAATCCGCCGCACCCCGCGCAGGTCGCCCTCACCCTCCTCACCGACGTTTCCAGAAAAAACAAGTCCAAATTCTCCAGTAGTTTGCGTGCCAAAACTTCGACGGAGCGCATGGGCAATCCCCAGCATTCCGATCACGCCGGCAGCGTTGTCGCAAGCTCCTGGACCTTCGAGCCGGTCACCATCCACGATCGGTTTCAGCGGCGTCGAAGCCGGGAAAACCGTATCGAGGTGCGCCGAAAGCAGCACCACTGGAACGCTCTCTCCAACTGCGACCAGTTCCCCAAAAACGTTGCCGATGGAATCAGTTACAACCGATTCCAAACCTGCTTCTTTAAATTTATCGACCATCCAGGCGGAGCGCTTTTCCTCACCAAACGGAGGCCCCGGAATGGCCACGAGCTCAGCCTGCCAGCGCATCATCTGCTGCCCATTGAGATGCAGCCAGCGAAAAGCCTCGTGCAGCGGACGCAACTCCGCCAGCGCCGTCACCCGAGAAAACGCCGAACTGCGTCCCAGCAAAGCCATCGTTACCTTCAGGTTATCAGCGAACGTCCAAGGATCCGGCGGCTGCACCACGCGCTACAGCAACGATTCTGCCGGGTATTCCACGGAGTGCAGAAACAAACCCTTTGCCGGCGCCGTCGGTCCAGCGGCGGATCGCGCCCTGGCAGCAAGGATGCCCGGCATTGCATCGGCTGCGAACTGTCCGCGGCCAATCTCCAGCATCGTACCCACGAGATTACGCACCATGTGGTGGAGAAACCCGTTGCCACGAACGCGGTAGACCAGAAGATCACCGGGTTCGGCGGACCAGGCTGAAGAGAAGATCGTCCGGATCGTCGAAGGACCGTCCTCATCTCCCCGAGTCACAAGGTCCGGGTCGCTGGCCGCCAGGCTGACAAAGTCATGCTCGCCTACCACCTCCAGCGCTGCCTGCTCCAGCCGCGAAAGATCCAACGGCCAGCGGCAGGCGTGCACGTAGGGCGCGAGAAAGGGCGAACAGAGCTCCCCGCGAAAGATCCGGTATTCGTAGGTTTTTGCTTCCGCGGAGTGGCGGGCGTGAAAGCCGTCGCCAACCGGCAGCGCCTCCAGCACCTTGATCGATGCCGGCAGGGTACGATTCAGAGCCCGCAACAGATTGCCGGCGGGAATCGGCGCCTTGAGCGCGAAACTGGCTACCTGCCCCAGCGCATGCACACCGGCATCGGTCCGGCCAGAGCCCTGTGGCAGCGGAGACTCTCCCAATACGCGGTGCAGGGCCGACTGCAACTCGCCCTGAACGGTCCGCAGACCGGGTTGCACCTGCCAGCCGTGGAAGCCGGTGCCGTCGTACGTAAGTGTGAGTTTCCAGTTCTGCATGGGCGTCCGAAGCCACAGCATAGCGCATCCGCTTCAACCCACAGGACTTGAGCTCCCGGCAACCCGTGCTGGGATATACTCAGCTTTTCCGGCGAAGCTACCCCGGAGCCGATCGCAAGAGTTCCGGAAAGTCTCATCCGCGATGTGCGCCCCGGTTCCCCGGTGCTTTTTACGGGAACGAATTCAGAGACGTGGACGTATCCGTTTGGTAGCTGAAACATGCCGGCAAAACACCTGTAGACCCGGATGGCGAATACTGGCTGGCAAGTACGGAGTAAGGAAACTGTTGGGCCGGACCTTGTTTGCTGTCGAGATTCGCGACGCGGAGTGAATGCGTCTGGAATGCCCGGGTAAGCGTCTTGATGTGAGGCACCCCACATGCCACACATGCCTCATGTACCAGTGGAGAGGATTCATGCATTTGTACCCGAATCGTGTAGTTGCGCAGGAGAAGAGCGAGCAGATGGACGAGCATATCGATATGGCCAGCAACGGCAAGGCCCGCAATTTCAAGAGCAGCACAGGGCGCTTACGCGCCGTTGCCGTGGCATTCCTGGGACTCTCAACCGCTATGCCTTCGGGCTTTGCCCAGCAGACTGCGCCACAGGCAGGCGATAAGGTATTGAACGAGTTACCCGCCGCGCCGGCCCCTGTCGCTACCGAGCCGTTGTTCCTGCGCGACACCATGAAGGACTACACCAAGCCGCATGGTTTCTTTCCCAATCCGATCAGGATTTTCACCGGACCGGACGTTCCCGCAGCCAACTTCATGAACTCGCTGCGCCTCAACGACCTGGTGAAGAACGGCAAGATCTATCTGAGCCTCAGCGATGCCATTACGCTTGCGCTTGAGAACAACTACGACCTCGCCATTGCCCGCTACAACCTGGATATTGCCGACACGGATATCCTGAGGGCCAGGGCTGGTTCCACGCTGCGCGGCGTCAATTCCGGACTGGTAGAGAACACGCTTGGCGGCACCACCCAGACGATCACCGTTGGCGGTGGACCAGGTGGCACGTCAGCCGGCGCTGCGACCGGCAGCTCGGGCCTCGTTGTGTCGACGGACGGAGCAGGACCGCTGCCTGAGAACCTCGATCCCTATATCACCAGCACAATCCAGCTCGAGAGGGCGAGAGCTCCCCAGGCCAACCCGCTCTTCGCGGGCAATGAACCGGATATCACGTCGAATACCAACGAATATAACTTCGGCTATAACGAAGGCTTCATCACCGGCACCAATCTGCAGGTGGGATTGCAGAACACCCGCACTACAACCACCAGCCCCAACTCCAGCTACAGCCCGTTGCTCCAGTCTGTCTTCAAGGCGACGGTGACGCAGCACCTCTTGCAGGGCGGCGGAATCTGGGTCAACAAGCGGTTCCAGCAGGAAGCGATTTACGATCGCCGCATTACAGATTCGGCGTTTCGCCAGCAGATTCTCTATACCGTGAATCAGATCGAGAATATCTACTGGTCGCTGGTTTCGTCGTATGAGGATTTGCAGGCCAAGGAGCGCGCGCTGGAGCAGAGCAGCAAGGTTGCCGCGGACGATCGCAAGCAGCTGGAGATCGGCACCATGGCTCCGCTCGATGTCGTGACGGCAGATTCATCGGTCGCAGCAGACAAGCAGGCCTTGATCAGCTCGCAGAGCAACCTGAACTACCAGCAACTGATCATCAAGCAGGCGATTGCGCGCAATCTGAACGACCCAGCTTTGATAGCCGCGCCAATCATCCCGACTGACCGCGTAAGCCTGGACGAGCTGCCGGAAGAGAAGCAGAGCGCAGACGAGCTGGCCAAGATCGCCTTCCAGCAGCGTCCGGAACTTGAACAGGCCCTGCTCTCGATCAAGAAAGATGAGATCACCCTGCGCGGCGCCAAGAACGCTCTGCTGCCAGTTGTCGACGGATATGCGTTTTATGGATCGAGCGCCCTGGGCGGTCATCAGAGCCCTTATGCCAAAGACTTTTTGACCAATAATCCATACCCAGCAGGTACCTTCCCGACCATCGGGTACGGCACCGTGCTGGAGAATCTCTTCAATAGCCGGGACCCCGACAAGGGTGTTGGCTTCAACGTGAACATTCCACTGCGTAACCGCACCGCACAAGCGGACCGCGCCCGTTCGCTGATCGAATATCGCCAGGCGCAGTTGCGGCTGGAGCAGCTCTACACCGAGATCAAGATGCAGGTGATCAACCAGCAGTTCGCGCTGACTAACGATCGCGCTGCCGTGCTGGCCGCGGAGGCTTCGCAGAAGTTCAATGCGCAGAGCCTGGACTCGGAACAGAAGAAGCTACATCTCGGTGCTTCGACGACCGCGCTGGTTCTGCAGCAGTCGCGTAACCTGGCCACGGCAGAGAACAGCCTGACCGCTGCCCGGGCGGCGTATGCCAAGGATCGTGCCAGCCTCTATCAGCTGCTGGCCACGACGCTTCAGCACTACGGCATCAACCTGAACGAAGCTGCTACCGGCGTAGTGAATACCGTGCCTGTGATTTCCGGGCTCGAGCCAGCCAAGCCGACGAAGGAGCCGACCGTTCCAAAGACTCCGGCGACGGATCCGGCCCAGAATCCGGCTCCAGCGAATCCTCCAGCGAACCCTCCTTCAAACTAACCAGCTGGACCTAACAACACAAAAGCCCGACTCCTTCGAGGAGCCGGGCTTTTTGCTGGTCCGAACAATTACCGTTCGGCGACGAAATCAAGCAGGTCGAAAAACTCCGGGAAGCTGATGTTGGCGGACTCAGAGCCGTGGATCAGCGTCTCCCCGGTGGCGCGGAGTGCCGCGACGCTGAACGCCATGGCAATGCGGTGGTCTCCGCCGGAGTCGATAGTGGCGCCGTGCAGCTTTTGGCCGCCGGGGACATCCATTCCGTCCTCATGCTCTGTCACTTCAGCGCCCATCGCGCGCAGGTTCTGCACGACCAATGCGATGCGGTCGCTCTCCTTGACGCGCAGTTCCTTGGCATCGCGGATGCGAATGCCGCCGCGTGTGTAGGGAGCAATCGCCGCAAGCACCGGCAGCTCATCGATCAGTTGCGCGGCCAGCGCCCCGGAGACAGAAGTGGTGCCCAGGCCTTCAGCAGGTGAGGTGATCTGCACCGTGCCGACCAGCTCGGAATGTTTGTCTTCAAGATTGAGCACGCTGATCTGGGCGCCCAGCGAAGTCAGCACGTCCAGCAGCGTCGCGCGCGTCGGGTTCAGGCCGAGGGAGTCGAGCAGCAGTTGCGAGCCAGGGAAGATGGCTGCGGCGCAGAGGAAGAATGCTGCCGAGCTGATATCCCCCGGGACTGAGGCTTCGATGGCCTTCAGCGTCTGCGGCCCGCGGATGCTGACCGAGTCCACGCTGCGATCAACCTGCGCTCCAAAGGCGCGAAGTGCTAACTCACTGTGGTCGCGGGTGCGGATGCTTTCGCGAACGGTCGTCGTGCCTTCGGTCTGCAGGCCGGCGAGCAGGACGCACGTCTTCACCTGGGCGCTTGGTACCGGCGTGGTGTAGTCGATGGCCTTGAGTTTGCCTCCGCGAATGGTGATCGGGGCGTGGCCGTCGGTCAGCGTCAGGTCCGCTCCCATCTCCGCCAGCGGCGTCTGGATGCGCTTCATCGGCCGCCGGGTAAGGGAAGCGTCACCGATGAGGGTGAACTCACCCTCCTGCGCCGCCAGCAGCCCGGAGATCATGCGCATGGTCGAGCCGGAGTTGCCACAGTCCAGCGGGCCGCCGGGCTGCCCGACCTTGCCGCCGACGCCCGTTACTTCCACGATGCCGTCTTCGCGGCGATTCACGCTCGCGCCCAGCGCTTCCATGCAAGCCAGCGTCGAGGCGCAGTCTGCCCCGGTTGAAAAATTGCTGAAGCGCGAAGTGCCCTCCGCAAAAGCCGCCAGCATCCCGTAGCGGTGGCTGATCGATTTGTCGCCCGGCAGGCGAAGGCTGCCGTAGATGTTCGTGGCAGGGCGGATGAGGCGTTCTTCTGTAGCGGTATGCATGGGTCCTCGAGATTGACGTATCTCTATGAGTCTATCGAATCGGAATCAGGCGATCGCCAGGCGGCGGCTGGAAGCTAGCGTACGCACAGCACCAGAATCGTCTCGTCATCGAAGCGCGGCTGCCCGGCCTGGAAGCGGCCCACGTCGGCAAAGATGGCGTCGGCAATCGCCGCCGCCGGCAGGTGCCGGTGGCCGCAGAGGATCAGCTGCAGCCGGTCAGTCCCGTACATTTCGCCCTGATTGTTTTCTGCGTCGGTAATGCCGTCGGAGATGAAAACGAAGGCGTCGCCTGGTTGCGCGGAGACGGAAAATTCCTCGTACTCCGCTCCCGGAAACATCCCCAGCGGCAGGCCCTCGGCGCGCAGTGTGTTGATCTCGCCGCCTCGACAGAAGATCGGCTGCACCGCGCCGGCGTTGGCCACTTCAAGCGTGCGATTGTCATCGTTCCACACGGCGTAGAGCATCGTCACATACTGCGAATCCAACCGCCGCTCCTGCAGCGCCTCATTGAGCAGCGACAGCATCGCTCCAGGCGAAGGTTTCTGCGCAGTGGCTGCCCGCATGATGCCGCTTACCAGCGCCGCAAACAGCGCCGCAGGAGCCGCCTTGCCGCTTACATCGCCCAGGATGATTGCCGAGCGGTTGCTGTCGTATTCCGCGAAGTCATAGAGGTCGCCACCGATCGACCGCGCCGGCAGAAAACGTGCGGCAAACTCGGCGTTTGTGTGTTGTGGCAAGGTGGACGGAAGCAGGCGCAGCTGTACCTGCCGCGCCATCGAAAGATCACGCTCAAGCTGCTGCTCGTGCCGCACTACCTGCTGATAGAGCCGGGCGTTTTCAATCGCAATGGCGATCTGCGCGGCCAGCGTGGTCAGGGTCCGTTCATGCCGCTCATGGAAGTAGCCGATCTTCACGTGTTCGAGGTCGAGCACGCCGATCACGCGGTTCTTGTAAAACAGCGGCACCACCATCTCCGAGCGCGACTCGGGATTGACCATGACGTACCGCGGATCCTTGCTCACATCCGGCACGTTGATGAGCCGCCACTCGTTGACTGCCGCTCCAACGAGGCCAGTCCCAATCGGCAGCCAGGTCGAAGGCGTGCTCGAATGCCCGAAGCGCCACGTATAGCGCAGCACCAGCCGGTCTCCTGCCGGGTTGACGAGCATGATGGTGAACATCTGGTAGTCGATAATCCGTCGCAGCAGTTGCCCAATGCGTTCAAAGAGCTGGTCGAGATCGAGAATCGACGTCAGCTCCGTCGCAATCTCGTTCAGCACTTCCAGCGCCTGCGCCTGTCGCGTCACCTTCGAGTACAGCCGCGCATTCTGGATCGCCTGCCCAATGCGCGAGGCCGTCAGCGTGAGCAGGTGCAGATGCTCGGGACGAAAGTAATTCGCCTCTTCGCTCTCGATGTCGAGGACGCCGATCACCTTGTTCTTGTTGATCAGCGGAACGGCCAGCTCGGAGCGCACGCATTTGTTCGCCGGAATGTAATTCTCAAGCTGCGAAACATCATTGACCAGGATTGCCTTGCGCGTCAACGCAACCTGTCCAACGACGCCCTCACCCAGCGGAATCGGCTGACGCTCGATCTCCGGCGTATGGCCGATCTGGAAGCGCATGCGCAGCTCCTTGCCGCGCTCATCGAGAAGCAGGATCGCAAAAATTCGATACTCGATCACCGAGCGCACAAGCTCTGCCGTTCGCTTCAGGAGAGTGCGCAGGTCGAGTGTATTGTTCAGCGCCTCGCTCAGCCCCAGGAGGTAGCCATAGTCTGCCTGCTCGATGCGCACGTTGATCGGATCGAGATAGGTTCCGGCCGCGGGACGATAATCTCCCTCAAGCTCCGGCTCCTCCTGCCCAGGGACAGGGACAGGGAGGGAGCTGGGAGCTTCCGGTGCAGATACAGGGAGTTGGGGATCGTTCGCCATTCGGAGTTGATTGTAGCGGAATCAGCCAGCCGGAGCATCGCCACAATCCGCAGTGTGCTTTCATAAACGATACCTTGACTATCTACAATCACTTGTGTAGATAATCACAGTATGGGAAAACCAAGCGATCTCGTCCAGGGCACTCTCGATCTGCTGATTCTGAAGACTCTCTCCATGGAGCCGCGCCACGGCTGGGCCATCGCCAAGCGCATCCAGCAGATCTCCGGCGAAGTGCTGCAGGTGCAGCAGGGATCGCTCTACCCGGCACTGCACCGGCTCGAGCAGCAGGGATGGATCACGGCCAAGTGGGACGAAAGCGAAACCGGCCGGCAGGCCAAGTTCTACTCACTCACCGCTGCCGGACGAGCCCAGCTTGAATCCGAAACCGCCCAGTGGAGCCGCCTCTCGCAGGCCATCAACATCGTTATCCAGGAGGCGTAGCCATGCGCATATTGTCGCAACTCATGATGCGGATCAAGATGCTTTTCAGCCGTGGTCGCGCCGGAAGCGAGCTGAACGAGGAACTCGCCTTCCACCTCGACCAGCAGATCGCGGAGAACATTGCCGCCGGCATGAACCCGAAAGAGGCGCGCCTGGCCGCCCTCCGCCTCTTCGGCAACCCTGAACAGATGCGCGAGCAGGCCCGCGAGACCTGGAGCTGGCGCTGGGCGGAGCTGTTTTCCGCCGACCTGCGGCAGGGAGTCCGCCGGCTCATCCGCACACCCGGCTTTTCGCTCCTTGCCATCCTGGTCATGAGCCTCGGCATCGGCGCCAACGTCGCGCTGTTCACCGTTGTCAAGTCAGTCCTGCTAAACCCGCTGCCGTTTCGCGACCAGCACCAGCTCGTCCGCATGTTCGAGGCTGACTCCCGTGGCGCCTTTCTTTACAACAGCGTTGCCGGCGGATGCTATGCCGCATGGAAGGCCCAGTCGCGGAGCTTCGAGGATATGGCGATCAAGCGCTCAGTCGACTATGACCTCGCCAGTCCCGGCGTAACTCCTGGGGTGGCCGGCCAGGGCGGCGGGCAACTGCCTGAGGTCGTTTCCTCTCAAATGGGAACCTGGAATCTCTTTCCCATGCTCGGCATTCGGCCTGAGCTGGGTCGCCTGTTCCTGCCTGCCGACGACGTTCCGGAGGCGGAGGCGACTGTCGTTCTTACCCATGGCCTGTGGAAGCGCCGCTTTGGCGGCGACCCTGGCGTCATCGGGAAAACCATCCTGCTCGACGCGCGCAAATACACGGTCATCGGCGTCGTCCCCGAATGGTTTACCTATCCTGACGCAAAAATCCAGCTCTGGACGGCGCTCGGTCACGAGCGGTCGCGAGCAGGGATGCAGATGTTTGACACGCACAATTTTGACGCGATCGGCCGCCTCAAGCCCGGCGTAAGCATCACCCAGGCCAATGCGGAGCTGAGTGCCATTCAACGCAACATCCGCAAGTTGAATCCGGAAGGCCCGGTCAACGACGCCACCAGCCTGCTGCCGATGCTCGAAGCCGAAACCACGCAGGTCAAGACTGGCCTCTACACCCTGCTTGCCGCCACCGGCTGCCTGCTGCTCATCGCTTGCCTCAACATTGCCAATCTGCTGGTAGCCCGCAGCGCTGCCCGCCGTCGCGAAACCGCCATCCGCACCGCACTCGGCAGCAGCCAGGGACGCCTCATTCGCGAACAAATCACTGAGAGTGTATTGCTCTCCTCTGCAGGCGGAATCGCAGGCTTTGCCCTTGCCGCTCTCGCGCTGAAATGGCTCGTCTCCGTCCGGCAGGATATTCCCCGCGCCGACTCCATTCACATCGATCTCTCCATCATCCTCATCACCACGGGGCTGATGCTGGCGAGCGGTCTGCTTGCCGGACTGATTCCCGCGCTTTCGACCAGCGACCGGCAAATTCTTAGGGCGCTGCATGAGTCCTCCCGTTCAACGACTGGTGGCAAGTCCGGCCTGCGTCTGCGTCGCATCCTGCTCTCCTTTCAAGTGGGCTTGACCGTTGTGCTGCTGGTCGGCTCTGGCCTGCTCATCAAGAGCTATCGGCAACTTCGCTCAGTCAACATTGGCAGCGCAACGGATGGCGTGCTGACCATGCGCTACAAACTGCCCAAGGGCAGCTACAACTCGTCGCAAAAGATCTCCAACTTCGACCAGCAGTTGCTCAGCCGGGTCCGCGCATTGCCGGGCATTCAAGCGGCGGGCCTCGTCACCCAGGTGCCGGGCGATGGACCGAACGGCGACGACATCTTCAAGATTCCCGAGCACCCTCCGTTACCGCAGGGGAAAGTGCTAGTCGCCAATACGCTGTTCGCTGACCCTCTCTATTTCAACGCGATGCAGATTCCGCTGTTGCAGGGCGCAATCTTCCGCACCGCCCAGCCCGGTGACCCGGTGCAGCAGGTCGTAGTGAATCAGGCGCTGGCGAACACCTATTTTCCTGGCGAAGATCCTGTCGGCAAGCATGTCACCAGCGGCGTCACCGATGAGTCGCGCACCTTTGAGATTACTGGTGTCGTCGGCAACACGCTCGAAGAGCTCTCACAGAAACCCCGCCCGACGATCTACTTTCCTTTGTTCATGGGCACGCAGCGCACCAACGTTCTGACCCTTCGCGCAGCTCCCGGCCATGATCCGGCGGCACTCGCACTTCCTGCGCAGAGAATGATCGCCAGCCTCGATTCGGACCTGCCCGTATCGCGCGTGCTGACCATGGATCAGATCATCGGTGAATCGACCATCGACGCCAGTTTCGACGCAACGCTGCTACTCGGCTTTGCCATCATCTCGCTGCTGCTGGCCGCGGTCGGCCTATTTGGGGTGCTCTCGTACCTGGTCACGCAACGAACGACCGAGATCGGCGTTCGCCTCGCGCTCGGTGCGCAGCGCAACCAGGTGCTGGGGTTGATGCTGAAAGATGGCCTGCGTCCGGCGGTGATCGGACTCGTGATTGGGCTGATCGCCAGCGTGGGCGCGGCGAGGCTGATCGAGTCGCTGCTCTACGCCACCACTGGGCTGGATCCGGTTGTCTTCGCTCTCGTCAGCGGAGCCCTGCTGTTGGCTGCAGTATTGGCCTGCCTGCTGCCGGCGTGGCGCGCCTCGCGGCTAGAGCCGGTGGAAGCACTACGCGCCGAGTAGCCTGATCAGATAGCTTACTCTGCGCCCAGCTCCCGAACCATCGCCACGGAGGCGGAAGCCCCTATCCGGTTCGCGCCGGCTTCGAGCATAGCCTTCGCGTCGGCCAGCGTGCGGATACCGCCGGAAGCCTTTACACCGCAGCGCGCACCTGCTACGCCGCGGAGCAAAGCCACATCGCCCGGAGTCGCGCCGGAGGTCGAAAACCCGGTCGAGGTCTTGAGAAAATCCGTGCCCGCCTGGATGGCGATTTCCGATGCGCGCAGCTTCTCTTCGACCGTCAGCAGGCAGGTTTCGAGGATCACCTTCAACAGCGCGCCGTGGTCGTGTGCTACCTCAGCGGCCCCGCGAATCGTCCGCTCCACAGCAGCATGTTCGCCGCTCTTCAGCTGGCCGACAGAGATCACCATGTCCAGCTCTTTCGCTCCCAGCTTGCACAGCGACTCAGCCTCATATCGCAGCGTCGACCCAAGCGAAGCACCGAGTGGGAATCCGATCACCACGCCCAGCGGCACACCGGTTCCGGAAAGCAGTTGCGCCGCCAGCCCAGCCCAGACCGGATTGATCATGGCGCAGGCGAAGCGGTAGCGGATCGCCTCATCGCAGAGATTTTCCACCTGCGTCCGCGTCGCGTCCGGCTTCAGCAGCGTGTGGTCGATGACCGCGGCCAGCTTGCGCCAGTCGGAAAGCGTGTCGGAGGCAAAACCGGCCGCATCAAAGTATCCATTGTCGGAATCCGAATCGAAATCCATCTCCGGATCGGTGTAGCGCGTTTGCTGGGCGGCTGGGAATTGCGTGGGCATGTTGCTGGTTCTCCTTTGCTACCAATGGCCTGCGAGGCGCTTATGAGATGGCTAAGACTCTTCCGGCGGCATCAGGCAAATGTCGGGCAGATTGCGGTAGCGCTCGGCAAAGTCCATCCCGTAGCCGATCACGAAAAGGTTGGGAATGGAGAATCCGACGTAGTCCGCCGTGATTTTTTCGAGCCGCCGCGAAGGCTTGTCGAGAAGGGCGGCAATGCGCAGGCTCTTCGGATGATGCTGTAGGAAGATCTTGCGCAGGTAGGTGAGTGTGATCCCGGTGTCGAGAATGTCTTCGACGACGAGCACATTCTTGCCCTCGATCGACTCGTCCAAGTCTTTGATCAGCTTGACCGCGCCCGAGGTGCGATTGCTCTTGCCGTAGCTGGAGACAGCGACAAAGTCAAAGGTCGCATCGACCGTGACGGCGCGTGCCAGGTCGGCCAGAAAAGGTGCCGCGCCCTTGAGGACGCCAATCATTACCAGCTTTTCGCCTTCGAGGTCTTTGGTGATCTGTGCGCCCATTTCGCGCACACGCTCGGCGATCTGCTCGCGGGTATAAAGAACTTCAAGGCCTTGGTATGTCGTGGTTGCCATGACAACTAGTATTACGCGCCAGACCGCAGGTAGCCAACTTTAGAGCTTTGGTTGCACTCAGTTTCAGTTGCATTGCTATTTGAACTTGAGAATTTTCTGCTGTTCTGTTTTAGGGAGATCCCAAAGCCCATAGAGGATGTGCATTACCGGCTCTCCGCCATCCTTCTCGTCTCGGCAACAGTGTACGGCTGGCTCAGAGAAGGTGAATGGAATTTCGATATGCCATGTCTTGCCGAGGTGATTGACGGGCAAACTGAACCTTACTCGCTTTCCGGGTGAAATTGGATACAGAGATGACACATCAAACCCGTAGCCGTAAGGTCGCCTAGGTTTGAGTTCCTTTTCTTGCGAGGGCGCGGTAGGTCCCGTGGAGTCGTTATTGGATGAGTCGATTGCATCCATGCGAAATAAATCTGAGTCTTTCTCCCGCGAGATGACCATGGATGGTGGAGTATCCTCGACAACGTTGTCCATGACACCGATCGCTTCGTCGGGCCCACCAAATGTCCTTATTTCAACTATGGCCCTGCTGTTATTGACGAGTTCCAGCCAGATTCGCAGGGGAGGTTCATCTTCGCCCCACGGTTTACCGGGCGCGATTTGATCGAACCGTAGGTAGACAAAGGGCTTTTGAGGATCAAGGGCAAATGAGTCTTGCTGTTTGCGATCTTGTCCGCGAATCTCAGTTCCCAACAACATGATCCCCAATGCAAAGCACTCGATAATTAGTAGTTTCTTCACGCTTCCCCCGGTCTAGTTCCACATTAGACCTGTAATCGCTCAGAATAAGGCTTGTCATGCAAAAGGTTCGCGAGTATTTCATGAGACTCAGTTCCTAAAGCTCGCCCGTCTATACTTCAATCAGCATGTTGCCTTTTATTCATATTGGAATTCACTTTGTGATGAACCTTTTCGGTCGTCACATCCCTGTCGGCCCGTTCGATATCCCGACCTTTGGCCTGATGCTCTGGGTGGCCACCGTCTGCGGCGCGATTGTGCTGCACATGAGCTTTCGCCGCGAGCGCGTCCAGGCCGATGCGCTGGGAATCGTAGCGTTTTCGGTCGTAGCCGGGCTGGTGGGCGCCAAACTGTGGCATGTGATTGACTCCCCGGCCGAATTCCAGGCTGACGGCTGGGCGGTGCTTTACTCGACCGGCGGATTTGCCTGGTTTGGCGGTCTCGTCGGTGGCATCGTCGCCCTGCTGGTCCAGGGGAAACAGGCAGGTCTCGGCGGCCTGCGTACGCTCGATCTGGCGGCTCCCGCTGCGGCGGTAGGCTATGCGGTAGGCCGCATCGGCTGCCTCACCTCCGGCGATGGCGACTACGGCATTGCCAGCACTCTTCCCTGGGCCATGGGCTTTCCGCAAGGACTGGATCCGACACCTCCCGGCGTTCGCGTGCACCCCACGCCGCTCTATGAATTCATCGTTGGAATACTGATCGGCCTGTGGCTCTGGCGGCGCGGCAAAAAGACTTATGGTGCCGGCGAGATGGTCGGCTTCTACCTGCTGCTCAGCGGAATTGCGCGCTTCCTGGTCGAGTTCATCCGGCTCAATCCACGCATCTTCCTGGGTATGTCGAACGCGCAACTGGCCAGCATCGGCTCGGTTGTCGCGGGAGTAGTGCTGATCGTGCGAGCCCGCCGGCGCACCCCCGAGCCGAAAGAACCAGCAGAGATGGCCGAGGCGGCCTGAGTCTGTCTCAAACCTGATTCAGACCTGAGTCAGACTTGACCAGCCCAGTCGCAGGGGATGGTCCGCTTTTCGGCCCAGCTCTGCTCCGCCCATTCCAGAACGCGTGCCACGCGGAAAGCATCCCGGGCAGCAACCGGAGGCTCAGCCTTACCCAGGATCGCATCTCGCACCCCGGCATAATAGAGCCGGTAGTCGCCGGGGATCGGTTCAATGGGCTGGGTGATCACATCGCCGGTTGTCGGCGAGCCGACTTCAAGCGTCAGCTTGCCCCAGCGCTCGGCCGGTTCCGTTCCCCAGCCCACCGGGGTTACGCGATGGCTCTCCTTCAGCTTCGCTTCCTGCGGATCCAGGCAGCACTTCACGTAGTTGCCTTTGGTCGCGCGCACCGTAAAGCGTGGCCGCGAAGTGGCGGAGAGGCAGTTGGCAGCGAGCGTAACGACGTTCCGCGGATAGTAAAGCCGGATGGTGAAGGAATCGTTGGCGATGGCCGTATCGCGCTCCACCAGCACCTCGGCAGACACCGCCTCAGGCAAACCGAAAAGATGCAGCGCCTGGTCAGCCAGGTGGGTTCCAAGGTCCAGCAGGATGCCGGTGCCGGGTCCGCCCTTGTCGCGCCACGTTTCCAGCTTGGGCAGCTGCCGCCAGCGGTCAAAGGTGGATTCAACCGCCACAATGCGGCCCAGATGTCCCTGGCCCACGAGCCTTTGCAGGGTCTGAAAATCGCTGTCCCAGCGCCGGTTATGAAAGGGAATCAGCAGCTTGCCGTGATCGTCTGCCACCTTCATCAAGCCTGCAATTTCGGCGGAAGTGATGGCCACCGGCTTGTCCACCACAACGTGCCGGTCCGCCTTCAGTGCCTGCTCAGCCTGTGGAACGTGGAGAGTGTTGGGCGTGCCGACGACGATCAGTTCAAGCGTTTCATCTTCCAGCATCGCTTCAAGGCTGGTGTAAGTCGTGATGCCTGGGTACTGAGCCTCCGCATTGCGCGTATTGCGTTCGACAACCGCCCCCAGTTCAAGCCCCTCGACTGCCGTAATCATCGGCGCGTGAAAGACCTTCCCCGCCATTCCAAAACCAACCAGGCCAACGCGAATCATGCGTGAGTCCTCTCCCAAGTCAAATCTGGAATCGAGTTTAGCAGTCCGCGCTGGCCTGGCAGCTGGCCTTACTTCGCCCGCAGCACGAGCTGCCCGAGGTGGTACGCGATGTGGCTGGTGCGGCTGAGCAGGATGGCCAGGCGATTACGGTGGGGCTCCTTGGCGAAGTCCTCTTCCGATACTGTCGCGTGGCGTTCGAGCCACTGCGCCGGGGTCAGCTCCGCGAAACGCGCGGCGAGCTGCGCGTGCACAGTCTTCCAGTCCTGGCGCAGCGTAGCAACCGATGGAAGCTCAGAGTCGGGTACTGTATGGTCGGGGTTCTTGACGAACTGATCCACGTACGCCGGGAAGTTAGCTTCGCCCAGACGTAGCTGCGAGAACATCGCGTCGTTGACGGCGATGAGATGACCGAGCAGGTAAATTGGGCGATTCTTGCCAGGGAAGATCTCGGTGCGGAGCTGATCGTCCGTGAGCGAATCGAAGAGCTTGGTAGCGCGGCCCAGCCAGCCGTCCCAGGCTTTGATCGCAGTGGTGATGAGGAGGGCTTCTGTCGATGGTGCTTCTGACATGGGAGAGAACCTTTCGAGCGCTGTTACTGCAGGATCACGATCAGTGGCCAGCCGGGGCTTTGCCGCCAACCTTGAAGCTGCGAATGAAGAAGACGAGTGGAACTGTAGCAATGGTCAGCCAGCCGATCCCGTGAAAACAATCCATGAAGCCCAGCAGACGCGTCTGCTGATCAAGTTGATTGTAGTAGTACACCGTTGCCGCGCGCGTTGCGTTGGCTGCGGCCACCCCGTGCTCGTTCAGATAGGCGGCCATCGCATGAATGGATTGCTGCAGTTGGCCTGAGCTGGACGCCAGCGTGTCGCCGACCCGCGATTGATGGAGGCTCTGTCGCCGTTCGCTCATCGTGGTCACAAAAGCAATGCCGAAACTGCCGCCCCAGTTACGCGCGAGATTCGTCAGGCTTGATGCTCGATTGTTCTGCTCCGGCTTGAGCTGGGAGTAGGCGATCACCGAGATCGGTACGAAGAAGAAGGCATAGCCCAGGCCCTGCAGAGCACGCGCCCATGCATAGTGGTTATAGTCGGTCTGCAGTGTGAAGCCGCTATACATAAACATGGATGCTGTGACCGTGAAGAGACTGAAAATCAGCAGCGTCTTCGGATGCACGATGCCGCGCTGGATCAGTTGTGCCGCGACCGGCGCGAGCAGAGTGATGACAAAGGCTCCAGGCCCGAGGACGAGGCCAGCATCGATAGCGCGATAGCCATAGAGTGACTGCAGCACCTGCGGGATCATGGTGGTGCTGGCGAAGAGGCCTACGCCGAAGACAAAGTAGAAGGCCGAGGCGATCGAGAAATTCCGATTGGCCAGCAGGCGCAGTTCGATGATTGGGTCGGGGTGGTTGAGTTCCCAATAGACAGCGACGGCCCAGGCAGCGATCGAGATACCTAGCATCCAGCAAATGACTGGACTGCCGAACCAGTCGTCAATCTGGCCACGATCCAGCACGATTTCCAGCGTTGCCGAGCCGACGCCGACCAGCAGAATGCCAAAGCTATCGATCTTGAGTTTGCCGGCGGTGCGAAGCGACTTGCGCTCTGCTTCAAAGGCCGGTGGGTCGTGTACAAATCGATTGGTCAGATACAGCGAGAGGATGCCGATGGGGATGTTGATCAGGAAGACCCAGCGCCAGTTGTAGTTATCCGTGATCCAGCCGCCCAGCACCGGACCGATGGCCGGCGCGGTGACGATCGCAACTGTGTACAGTGCGAATGCCGAAGCGCGTTTTGCCGGCGAGAACGTATCGACGAGGATAGCTTGCTCGACTGGCGCCAGACCGCCGCCGCCGATCCCCTGGAGCACGCGGCTGATGAGCAGGATGTTCAGGCTCGGCGCAATGCCGCAGAAAAACGATGTGATCGTAAACAGCGCGACGCAGGCCATGTAGTATCGCTTGCGGCCAAAAACGCGGCTGAAGAAGGCGCTCATGGGCAGTATCACCGCATTGGCAACGAGGTAAGTGGTAAGAATCCAGGTCACTTCATCGAAGCTGCGGCCCAGGCCGCCGGCGATGTAGGGCAGGCTCACGTTGGCGATGGAGGTATCGAGCAGCTCCATGAATGTAGCCAGGGTGACGGTCAGCGCAATGATCCAGGGGTTGATTGCGGGGCGCGAGGGCGTTGGCTTCGCGCTCGCTTGAACTATCTCCGGTGCGTCGAGTACTGCGGATTCTGCCATGGGACTGCCTTTCGCGCTGCGCTGCATCCGATGCTCGATCAGAATGGCAGATATAAAAGAAACCGTTCGGTCGCTTTTATGATGCGCAAGGCGTTTCGTTCGATTCGCGAATTGAGTAGGGAATTATGGTGCGCACTACAAACTGCGTCTGTTTCTTCGTGCACCCAAGAGCTGGGCGTCGACGTATTGGTCAAGATATTCGAGTGCCTGACGAAGAGCCTGGTCATTGCGCTCGACGCGGCTGATCAACATGGCGCCTTCGAGATTGGCGATGATGTGATTGGCTGCGAAGCTGGTGTCGAGTCCGGCGCGTACAGATCCAGATGCGATGCCTTCGTTGAGCAGATCGCGAAGCATCGTCTGCCAGCCACGCAGCGCTCTGCGGACACGATCACGGAGAACAGGATTGCCGTTATCCGCGTCAACAGCGGTGTTCAGCAGGGGACAACCGCCGGGGAGACCAGTGCGCGTAACGAAGTTGGCGATGTGCTGCTTGAGACGCTGCACCGGGTCGGGCGTGTCATTGAAATGAATGCGGCGCTTACTGCTGGTGTAAGTCCACGCGTAATCGAAAGCTTCGGCAGCGAGTTCTTCCTTGCTCTCGAAATGACGGTAGATGCCGCCTTTTTCAAGGCCAGTAGCCAGCATGATGTCCTGCAGGGAACAGCCTTCATAGCCGCGCTGGTTGAAGAGAGGTGCGGCCTGGGCGATGATGCGCTGCCGGGTGAGTTCACCTTTGGACACTTGCCCTCCTCGCAGTACGGTTGGCTGAAAAAGAAACCGAACGGTCTTTATTTTAGCATCTGCCGGTCAGTCGGAGATGAACTTTCCAAACGCGACGCGTATGCTCACAATGTGCTGTGTAGGGCCGGTGAACAGATAGTAGTCGCGAAGTTCAACTCGAACCAGGCGCTTGTATTCGTCCTTGCCAAAATCGACGCCGAGTCCGAAGTTGACGGCATTCCCGGTCGCGAAGACGCGCGTGTAGCCGCCGGTCAGGAAAGGATAGATGCGACGGCGCGGCAGCTTGTTGGCAAACATCGCATCGACGCTGAAGAAGCCGTCGACGGGGTGGCCACCCGGGATTGGACCAACGACTCCCAGCTCGAATTGAGGCGAGGCAAGGATGCCTTTACCAAGCGTTCGGGCAAAGTATTGGCCGATGGTCACTCCGGTGGTGCCGGTCAAATGCGTGCTGCCGTTGCCCGTCGCAGCAGCTGGGCCGGCGAAGACGTTGGCGTAGGCGCAATCGGTGCCAAGGCCCTGGCTATAGCGATCAGGCGGAGTCGCAGTGGGCACAGGCTGGGCAAAGACCGGACCGGCGACGGTGAAGACGAAAACAAGCAGAGCGATTGAATGCATAGCGATGGAGCGCGGCGCACCCGGCTCCTGGATCGATTGCGAGTTTGCGGCGAAGGCCCAAAAGTGGCTCAGCATGAAGTTGACGATCGAGCATGCGATGATTGCGATGAGGTTTGCAAGCAGCAAAGGCAAGTGCGCCCGGTCGACGAGGGCGCGCATGAGGATGAGGTTGCCGAGCAGCGAGACTGCGCCGTTGGTCAGGTGGAAGCGAAGGCATTGCATGACCCGAGAGGAATGACCGCGGCGGTCGCTCCAGGTGTAGTTGAGGTGCCACAGGAAGTTGTGCAGCAGAGTGAGTTCAATGGCTGCGGAGGACGCGATGAGATAGTGGCCCGGGAGCAGCCGGTTCAGGAAGGCGAGGGTGGAGAGCTGAACGGCCATGCCCAGCAGCCCGACGAGGTTGAACTTTGCCCAGCGGCGCAGAGTTGTGTGTGTGCTCACGGGATGGGCTCCTCTCGGTAAAGCTGGCCGGTGTGGCGTGCTGTGAGCGTGATTGCCTGCGCAAACATGCAGGTAGAGGCGATGATGCCTCCCAAATCGAACAGCAGAACGCGGTACCCAAAGAGGTGAGACCAGGGGCTGTGCAGGAGTGCCAGGTTCCCGGCGATCAAGAGCAGGCGGATTTCGGTGGGACCGAAGATGCCCTGCGAGAGCTGGAACTGTCCAAGAGTGTAGGTGGCAAGGTAGCTCTCGGCGGATAGCAGCAGGAAGGCGACGAGCATGGCGACGGCGACGGGCCAGTGCAGGTAACCGGAGAAAGCGAGGCCGGTCATCAGGGCAATCGAGCCGAAGAGATCGACCATGTGATCGACATAGAAGCCAAAACGAGGACGGGGCTGTCGACGGACGCGGGCGAGGGTCCCGTCCATACTGTCTCCGAACCAGTTCAGGGCGATGCCGAGGATGGCGGCGAGGAGCCAGTAGCGGTTGACGTGCGCGGCTGCGTAGGCCACTCCGGCGGCGATCTGGGCGGTGAGGCCGAGGAGGGTGAGTTGATCGGAGGTGACCCAGCCGGGAAGGCGGTGGGCCATCCATTCGAGAATCTTTTTCTCGACGCCGGCGGTCAGCGACTGGTTAATGCGCAGGGCTGACTTGAACGCAGGGGCGATTGCGGATTTGATAGGGATCGATTGGGTTGACATGGTTTCCTTTCGGTGAAGTTGGACTGGTTGAGGCCTTCGGTTGCCAGAGCTGCGAAGACGCACGCGGGCTCGTGCACGAGCGAAAGCCCGTGCGCTTCATTCGAGGGAGCAGGTTGTCTATTTGCGGAGCGCGTTGGTGGCGGATCTCAGGGTGAATTCGAGAGATTCTTTGGGGATGCTTTCGACGTAAGGGCCGACTGCCCAGCCGAGGCCGGTAGGGATGGAGCGGGACAGGGAGACGGCTTCGACCTGGAGATAGAGGCCGCCGTCGCGCTCTTCATAGGACCAGTAAGTGTTGAGGCGGTAGAGGAAGCCGTGTTCCTCGCTGGAGGACAGGGCATGTTCCTGTGGTGTGCCGGGCGATGCGACCTCCTGGATACGGGTGCTGCGGGAGATGCTGTAGCCGTGTTTCGCGTCGACTGGAGTAAACGCCACATCGTAAGCCGAGTCCATCACGACAGTGATGACGTGCCGCTGGCGGATGCGCATGCTCGCCTGAATGTGACCGCCTTTCTGTGAGATCGTATGGGCGGCGACAACCTCAGGGGAGAAATGCTGAGGGTAGCTATCGAAGCCGCGCATGAGGATCAGGAAGTCGGCAGCGTTGGCGCCGCGCGCGAAGGCTGTACCGCGCCAGTGATGAAGGATGGCACCGGGCGGATTGGTGGAGTTCGCTGACGGCTCGCTGACATGTTCGATGACCAGTTCGCCGTTAAGAAGGCGCGAATCATCCGTGGTCGCGAGGATACTCGTCGCGCCCTGATGCTGGCGGACAAGCCGGGATTCTACCGCGGCCGCATAGGTATCGAAAGCGGCAACTGCCGCAGGTGAAGGCTCGGCTGGCAGGCTCGGAGTCAGGATGCAGAGAGCCAGGATGGCCGCTCGGCGGATTGTGTTGAAGCACAGGCGATTCATGGATTGGATTCTGACTTGAGGCCGGCGAGGAAGCAATACAAGTTGGGTAACCGGTGCGATTTTAATCCTCACGGTTTAAGTGTTTCTGCGTCAGTGATTTATCTCGAGATATCACGGTCGGCCCGTCCTGTCCTACAGCCTTTCTGTACACTCAAGTGCAGATATGTCTGACATGCCAGCCGAGATGCGTCCAGCCAAGGGCTACCGCTTCGGAGTTTTTGAAGTAAATGTCGTTACCGGCGAGCTGCGCCGCAGGGGACTGCGGGTGCGGCTGCACGCGCAGCCATTCGCTGTGCTGCTGATGCTGCTGGACCGGCCTGGGGAAATGGTCAGTCGCGAGGAGATTTGCCGTGCGCTCTGGCCGGAGGGAACGTTTGTCGACTATGAGCATGGGCTGAATTCGGCAGTGAACCGGCTCCGGGAGGCGCTGGGAGACAAGGCAGCGAATCCCAAGTTCGTGGAAACCCTGGCGCGGCGTGGGTACCGGTTTCTGGCGTCAGTCGAAACGGTAGGAGATACCGCGCCCGCACCGGAACCTGCACCCGGAATTTTGGATTCGATACTGGCAGGCCCCGAAGACCTACCCCGAACCTCTCATCGTGTGGTGAAGACGCTTTTTGTCCTGCTGCAGGCGATGTACGTAGGGTTCTATGTCGGCGCGCTGGCCAACCTGGCGGAAATTGAGGGCCTGATGGAGCCGTTGCCGGGATGGATGTTCGCACTGCTGGTGGTATCGGCGACCCTGCTGATCCCGGTGCGGATCTTCCTGCTGTGCGCCGTAGCATTCCGTGCGCCCGGATTGCCGGGGAAGTATCGGCGTCTCTGGTGGGTTCTACTGCCAATGGATTGCGTCTGGGCGCTAGCGCCGTTTCTCCTGCTACACCACATCCCCTACGGCCTGGCGCTTGCCTGCGTAACGCCGCTGGTGTATTCGCCCTTTGCGCAGCGTTCGCTGATGCTGATGGGCGCTGGCGATTAACTTAGCGGCGAGGACGCAGCAGCGCTTTCGGGGTCGTGAGCTGCCAGGCCTGGCGAATAAGTTGCGAGAGCACTTCGTCGGAGACGCGCGGCAGCTCCACGCCGACCCAGCCTTTGACCCCAACATAGGGCGGCTTGAAGTACGTCGCAGGATCCTCCTCGATCATTTCTGCCTGTGCTCCGGCGGGAACCGGGATCCAGATGGCAGTATGGCCGTCGCTGTGATGGTTGTTGGCCACCATGACGAATACGCGCTTGGCAACGAAGAAGGTTGGCTCGCCGTGGGAGAGCTTTTCGCTGGTCCCGGGCAGCGCCAGGGCTGACTTGCGGACGCGGTCGATCTGGGTTGAGGCCTGGGCAGATAAGGCTTCAATTGTCATAGTGGTTCACTCCGAAACTCTCCCAAGAATTGTTACAGATCGCGGAGCGACTTGCATGCGGCTCCTGCGATGTCCTCCACGCGGGAGGCATTTGCTTGTCCCCTCATTTGCACCGCGCGAGTCAGCTAGTTGCGGCGATGGGAGCCTGCTTCGTTTTCCTGCGCAGAATGGCGGCTGAGATCAGCGTGATGGCAAGTCCTACGGGGAACGGTTCAAGGAAGGTGATCGCACAGTTGTAGAACGGATTTTCGTACATGGCTTTGACATGATTGATCTGATCGATCTGAGCCTGCAGCGCAGCCGGGCTGAGGTGCGAGGCGCGGGCTTTCTCAATCAGGTGGGCCGAGTAGTTTGCCATGAAGTCGTGCAGGACGGTGAAGTAGAGAGCTTCCCACGTGGCCACATAGAAAGCGCAGGTAATGAGCGTGATAAGGATGCCGACACTGAACGCGCGGGCGAACGTAATCTGCCCGCCGCCCTGGCTTTCCCGGTAAGAGCGAATACCAAAGAAGACCAGCAGGAACGACAAGACAATCAGCGTGTAGCCGAGATATTCAGCTTTTTCCGGGCCAATTTTGTCCTCGAAGGGGACGGTTACGGCCATCGCGACCGAGGTGAAGACGCCCGAGATCAGGCCGAATTTGAGAATGGTCTTTTTCATGGTTTGCTCCCTGCTTTGCGTTGAAACTGGAGCCACAGTAGCGCGAAAGCCCGAGTGAGTGTCGTCATGCTTTCGGGTGATTTTGCGCTGCGAGTGCGAAATCACCTGTTTGCATGACCTAGTCTTGCAGAAATCAGGGCAGCAGGCCGTGGTCTTTCGCAAGTTGGACCGCCTGTGTGCGGCGGCGGGCGCCAAGTTTGTCAAAGACGCGGCTGGAATGGGTCTTGATGGTGTTTTCGCTGACGAAGAGGTGCGCGGCGATCTCTCGGTTGCTCATGCCCTGAGCGATCAGTCCAAGTACTTCCAACTCGCGCGGCGTGATGGTGAGTTGTTCTCGCTTTTCGTCATTGGCGGCAAACGCCGGGGCAGGCGAGGCTGGGATGTGGACCTCCCGGATAACCTGCTCGTACACGACCTGATGGCGATTGGAGAGTTTCCGGCCTAACCAGATACCCAGCGCGGCGAAGATGACAGCCGTCAGTGCGCCGTAGATTTCCAGCGAGTGTTCGAGCACCAGGTAGCGGTACTCGGTCCACTTGAGGGCGGTGATGAGGATGCCGCCGACCAGACCGTAGATGAGGACTTGGCGTTTCATTGTTTTCGCAGAATGAGGACAGTATATCTACGTCTGCGAAAGCCGGGGTTCTGCGAAAGACTGGGCCCGCGTTTTCGCGGTGGATGCAGTGCAACAGCCCGGGCAGAGCCTCTACTTGCCGGCGCGTGTTGTCGCAGAACCGGCGAACTGGACCAGGAGGCGGTCGACAACCGGGTTGAGTTCGCGAACCGGTGGATCGCTGGAGGTGGCGTGGGGGCCGAGTTGATCGACCTGGTTAGCAAGTCTGGTTCGCTTCCCGTTCGCAGGATGAGCGTATCCAAGCGAAACCAGGAGAGACCGATGAGCGCCCTCGCCGAGAGTTTCGGCCAGTTTACCGCCGTTCCATGAAGTGATATTGCCACCGACATCGGAGCTCCAGGGTTCGATCGCAAATGGCGTCTGATTGAGGCGCTCAAGAGTGGCCAGTGTCGTTCCAAGAGTAATGCCGTTCTTTGTATGCCACCTGCAGGTATGGGTTGCGGGTTGATAGCAGATCAGGATGCGATCCACTCGCCGGTCCTGCCACAGGACGGCCAGCGAGGAAGAACGGTCGGACGCGAAGATCACGGTTGCAGGTTCCCGGCCCTCCCCGGTGTCAACGGGCTGATCCCTGAGATTCGCGGATCCGAAGAGCTTGTTCAGGTCAGCGCGGGTACTGGTAGCGGCGATGGGGCCTACGCGTTCGCCGGGGACCACGAGCCAATCATTCTGGTGGGAAGATGCCTGTAAGGCGCAGGGCGAAGCGAGCACGAATGCCAGCACTGGGATGAGGATTCGCGTCATGACGGCCCCTCGTCTTGGGAGATGTACTCCGGATTTGAAAACAGTGACACCTGCCGGTGCAGAATGTTGCGAGATTCCGAGATAACTTTTCACCATGAGTGAATTTGAGTCTTGACACCATGCTCAATAGGTTGATATCAACATAACTTGTCGGCTCATGATGGCTCCTGCACAAAGCTGCGGCTTACAGCAGCTTGAATCATCGCCAAACCTCAAGAATGCTTTCGTGGATAGGAGGCTGTTATGCCCTTTGCTCATGATCTTAGAATTGCTGTCCGCTCGCTGTCGCGGACGCCCGCACTCTGGGCCACAGTTGCCCTGACACTGGCATTGGGCATTGGCGCAAATGCGGCCATCTTTAGCGTAGTGCGGGCTGTACTGCTGCGACCGCTGGCTAATCGGGACGAAGATCGGCTCCTGTACGTGCGGCAAAGCGCGCCTGGCTTAGGAGTGGCGAACGAAGCATTTTCGGTGCCCGAGATTCAGGACATAAGCCACGGCTTGAAGACGGTCGAGAACCTCGGCACGTTTTCGGCGATTGATTTCACCATCACCGGGCTGGGAACGCCGCGGGAGATTCATGCCGGTGTGGTCGATGGGAACTACTTCAACGTCATGGGACTGAAGCCAGTGCTTGGGCGGTTGCTTGGGCCAGGAGACGATGGCCCGAATGCGCCTGGCGCGGCGGTGCTGACCTATAAATTCTGGACCGGCTCGCTTCATTCCGATCCGAATGTGCTCGGCAAAGTCGTGCGGCTGGGCAGCCAGCAGGGCAGCCGCGATGCGACGATTGTCGGCGTGCTCGAGCCATCTGTGCCGTATCCGGTGGAGACGGAGCTGATCTCGAATATTGTGACCAGCCCGCATCATCTCTCGGCCACGATGGTGACCGGGCGCGAGCACCGGATGACGGAGGTGTTTGGGCGCCTGGCTCCCGGGGCGGAACTCGACGCGGCTAGAGCAGAGCTGCGGGCGATTCACTCTGGCATGATTCAGGCGCATCCTGAGGTGTACAGGCCAAATGACCAGTTCAAGCTCGATGTGACGCGGATGCATGACCAGATTAATTCGAAGGCGAACACGATCCTATGGGTACTGTTTGCTGCTTCCGGGTTGCTGTTCGTGATTGCCTGCTCGAACGTGGCGAATCTGGTGCTGGCGCGGACAGTCCGCCGCGAGAGCGAGCTGGCGGTGCGGTCGGCTCTGGGCGCGAGCACGGCAGCGCTGCGTCGGTCGCTGCTGGCGGAGAGCCTGGTGCTCTGCGGGAGCGGCGTGATTGCTTCATTGCTGGTTGCAGCGCCGATGGTGGCGATTCTGGGGAAGTATGCTTCGCGCTTCTCGGTGCGGGCGGATGGGCTGTCGCTGGACCTCAGCCTCGTTTGGTTCGGGATTGGGCTGGCGCTGGTGGCCGCGATCGCGTTGGCATTTGTGCCTCGTCTGCCTTCTGCGGAGTCAGCCAGCGGCCTCCAGTTAAATAGCGGCGGCACGCGTTCTGCGACGGGAAGCAGCAGGCGGTTGCGGGTGTTTGCGATCACGCAGATTACGGCTTCGTTCCTGCTGCTGGCTGGGGCTGGCGCATTGATGAAGACTTTGTTTGAACTTGAAAAGCTGCAGTCGCCGTTCGATACGGCGAGTGTGCTGGCGATCAACCTGCCGGTGATGTCGTATGGGCGGACCCCGGAGCAGGTCAACCAGTTTTATCGCGAGACGTTGCGGAGGGTTGGAGCGCTGCCTGGAGTGGAGCATGCTGCTTCCGGTTTCAGCACGCCCTGGCGCGACGAGCAAGCGGCTGGTCTCAGCTTTCTCTTTGAGGTGGATGGGGCAAAGCGGGAGAACGGGCAGTCGGATCTGCGGGCGCGGTTCCGGTCGGTATCACCGGGATTCTTTGACACGTTTGGAATGCCGATGCTTGAAGGGCGGGACTTTCAGGATTCGGATACCGACAGTTCGGAGCGCGTCGTCATCGTGAGCCAGAGTCTGGCGCAAAAGCTGTTCCCGGGGCAGACGGCGCTGAATCGGGAATTTCGGTGGACCGACGGCGTGATGAAGTTTATCGGGATCAGTGCGATGCCGTGGCGGATCATTGGCGTGGTGCCGGATTTCGATGATGAGAACATCATTCCTTCGCCGGCCATGGCGGTGTATCAGTCGGTGAACCAGCAGGGGTGGAATGGGCGGCTGTTTGTAAAGACGCAGGGTGACCCTTATGCGATGGTGCCTACGATTACCAAGACGATTCACGATTTGTCGGCGGATCAGCCGGTGGAGCGGGCCTCTACTCTGGGGGATATTCGCGCCGAAGTGCTGACGCCGGATCGATTGAATGCCATTGTTTTTGGCGGGTTTGCCGGAGTGGCGTTGCTCATCTCAGTTGTTGGCGTCGCGGGTGTGCTGGCGTTCTCTGTGAGTGGGCGGACTCGTGAGTTTGGCATTCGGATGGCGTTGGGAGCGCAGCCTCGGACCATCTTGATCGATGTGCTTTCGCAGGGGCTGCTGATTGCAGGCATCGGCGTTGGGACGGGGCTGTTGGCGGCGTTTGCGCTGGGGCGGCTGGCGGTGCGGTTCTTTTCCGAGGCGCAGACGCCGGGTTTGCTCGTGCTGGTGGCGGCAGCAACGGCCATTCTGGCGTCTGCGGTTGTGGCTTCTGCCGTGCCCGCCGCGAGGGCTGCCCGGGTGAATCCGGTGGAGGCGCTGCGAACCGAGTAAGAAGTTGCCGCGTCTCCGGCAAGACCTTGCGACGACTGTGTGACAGCTAGTCGCACTTGCCGGTGAAGCAGAGGTTCTTGCTGAAGAAGGGCATCACGTAATTCTGGAATCGTACTGCCACGGCGCTGGTGTGCGTGCCCTTATAGATTTCGAAACTGTTGGCGATGCCATATGTGTCAAAGACATCGTGAAGCTTGGCAGCGTCGACACGAAGGCCATCCTGGTCGCCGACGTCCATCGATATGGCGCGGTACCGCTTCAGACTGGCTACATACTGGTCCACGAAAGCCAGGGGCGCGTTGGCGGCCCATTTGGCCAGAACATCGGGCTGCGGAACGCCGTCTTTGGTAGGCAGGTCGAGGTAGAGCGGTGGATTCTTCGGATCGGGAGACCAGGCAGCGGCCGTGGCCAGCTGCGCGCGGGCGAAGAAGGGCAGGGAGGCTGATTCGGCAGGGGACTTGATGGCTTCGAGGGCTTTCATGGCGTCGCCATTGCCAGCAGGCCGCGCGGAGAGGCAGCAGGGACTCATGATGTACAGGCTGCCGAAGACGTCAGCATGTTTCATTCCGATGCGGGTAGCTCCGTAGCCGCCCATGGAGTGCCCAACGAGGCCGCGGGCCGCACGGGTTGGAATGGTTCTGTAGTGGGCGTCGATATACGCTACAACGTCATGGGCGACGTAGTCTTCAAAGTTGCCGGTAGTGACTGAGTTGGAGTACATGGACCCGTTGTGGACGGTTTTCGAGTCAGGCAGGACGACGATGAACTCCTTGGCGCCTTGCGCGAAGGCGCCTTCGATGGTCTGCGGGACGTGGATTTCGCCGCTCCACTGTTCCGCGCCGATCGAGTAACCGTGCAGAGCGTATACGACGGGATATCGTTTGGACTTACTGGTGGCGTAGCTCGGCGGAAGGTACACGATGGCATCGCGATCGACGGCATCGCCTTCGAGGTTGCCTTCCAGGGAAACGCCATGGATCTTGATGTGTTCTGCCTTGACCGGCTTGGCGGTTGGGATAACCGGAGGGACTTCGGTAGCGACCTGAAATGCAGTTGCGGTGACAGGCAGGACCAATGCAATAGCAACCGAGGCGGCGAGAGCACCGAGAAGGATTCGAGACATGGCTGACCTTCCGTTAAATCGATTTTTTGCGATGTTTTCGTGCCGCACCACTGTATCACCAGAGACGCTGTCGCGTGCCAGGACAAAGAATCGGCAACAGGTGAATTGTCTCTCCCTCCACATCAACTCCAAAAACCAATCCATGGGAGCGCACCACCGAGAATGGATGCGGCGCCGCCCACGTGGCGAAGCCGTCCATAAGTGCGGTTGGGCGATCCGTGAATTATTTCTTGGCGATCGGGGCTATGTCCGAGGCGCCGTTGGTGGTCGAGATCGGGGAGATTTCGCTTGCCGGGGTAGCCAGAGTCAGGGCGACGATCGTGTCGACTGGGGCCTTCGACTCGTCGGTCTGGTCGAGTGTGATGTCGACTCCGGCTACGGTTTGGGAGCAAGTAGGCTGTCCGCCGGTGAGAGATTTGCAGGAGAGGAGATTGGCCGAAAGCGGGGGCAGGCTCAAGCGCTGGACGGAGCGATTGAGGATGTGGATGTAGATTGTCTTGTCCCGGTAGGTGGAGACGCCGTAGTCTCCCGGGAGGTAGGGTCCGCCGCGGGTGCTGTAGATGCTCTCGCCGTTGGCATGGAGCCAGTCTCCGACTTCTTTGAGGCGCTGGACCTGGAGCGGATCGATCTCGCCGTTGGGCTGAGGGCCAACGTTGAGGATCATGTTGCCATCGCGGCCCACTGCGCCGACCAGCAGGTTGATGATGTGGTCCAGCGATTTCACGTTTGCGTCCGGCTGATAGCCCCATGCGCCGTCGGTGATCGTGGTGCAGAGTTCCCAGGGGTGCTTGTTTTCAAAGTTGCCCATGGCGTTGTCGCCTTCGCGGGAGCGGAAGTCGGCGGGGGCGTCGGTGCGGTCGTTGATGATGACGGAGGGCTGTAGTTTGCGGAGGTTGCTGACGGCTTCTACGTCCTGCCAGGAGAAGGTGCCGGTGTAGCTTTCGCTTTTGGGACGGGCTTGCCAGCCGCCTTTGAATTGGACGCCGCCGAAGCCGAGCCAGTCAGAACCGCCGCCGTCGAACCAGACTATGTCGAGTTTGCCGTAGTGGGAGGCTAGCTGGTTGAGCTGGCGATGATACTGGTCGCGGAGTTCGCGGGCGTTGGGCTGGTAGAGGTCGGGGAAGAAGAAGCCGGGGTAGCGCCAGTCGAGCGGGGAATAGTAGAGGCCGACGCGCAGGCCTGCTTTGCGGACGGCGGTGACGTATTCGGCGACGAGGTCGCGGTGGGCGGCGGATTTGACGGCGGTGAGGGTGCTTTGCGGGTCGTCGAAGAGGGCGAAGCCGTCGTGGTGGCGGCTGGTGAGGACGACGTATTTCATGCCGGCGTCACTGGCGGCTTTGGCCCAGGCGTTGGGGTCGAACTTGTCGGGGTGGAACTGGCCGGCGAGCTTGGCGTACTGGTCGACGGGGATCTGCTCGTTCCACTGGACCCACTCGCCGCGGCCGGGGATGGAGTAGAGTCCCCAGTGGATGAAGAGGCCAAACTTGGCGTCCCGCCACCACTGGATGCGGGTGTCGGCGGCGGGGTCGGTGACGATGGGTGCCCATTGTCCGCGTGCGAGAGGAGCCACGGCAAAGGCGAGCAGTGCGGTGAGGAGGATTGCAGCTGTGTGCGATGGCTTTCGTGGCGGACGCATGTGGTGCTCCTGCGCAAGTTATCGGTAACCGGGCAAGTGTAGCAGGCTACGGATCGTTTTCGGCAGGGCTGGTGCGGCAGGGCTGGGTGCGGCAGGGGCTGGGCAATTTTTAGGGGGTAAGAGGGGGGTGGGGGTGTTTTTCGCTGGAAAATGGCTTCTAGGCTGCTGATTCGGCGTGGGTTATGGGTTGGGTAAGATGCGCTTTTTGCGCGCTTTTGTTGCGCTTTTTGCGGCGTTTTGGTGAGGGCTGTGCGGCGTGGGCTACCTGGGCGCCATAGAGCAGGCGGGTGCCTTCGGCGCTGGGGATGACGCCGATGGCCATGCCGTGAACGACGCAGGCGATGAAGTCGCGGATGCTGTCGGCGTTGGTGAGGTGGGGCAGGGAGCCGCAGTAGGCTATCCGGCCGATGCGGGCTAGTTGGTCTTTCGGAACCTTTGCTTCTACCTTTTCCTGCAGGAGTGTGGTGTAGGTGCTGACGCAGGTTTCTACGGCTATGTTTGGGATGGGGTAGACGCCGATGCGTTCGGCGAGACGGCGGACAGCGCGGTTGGGTGACTCGGGCATTTTCAGGCCGCTGTTTTCCATGGCGTCGATGAGGGAGTGCATCGAGTCGATCATTTCCTCTACGGGTGTCTCTGGGGGGAACAGGTGCGTCGCGGGCTGGGCAGGTCCGGATTTCTCCTGTTCGGATTCTTTTGGCGCGGATTTTTCCTGCACGGATTCTTCCATGGTTTCGCTCCTGGGCAGCTTGTTTTTGGTGTCGGCTTTATTGTGCGCTTTTTGCGGTTAATTGCATGCAAGGCTGACGGGGTATTTTTGTATCGCTTAGTTATTTGTTTTGTTTGGTTTATGAGTAGCGGCCTTACGAGGGGGTCTTGACAATTTGCCGGGGAGTGCGGCTCGGGGCCATCGAGGCCCCTCGGAAGCATCCGTACGTTGGATTTATCGGCACGACTGAAGTCGTGCCCTGTTACAGGGCGTTGGGGTGCCTCCGGGGCTAAAGCCCCATTTCTCTTGTTTTCTTTTCAGGGGCCTGAAGGCCCCTGCTCCCTCCGGGTTCGTGCTGCGCACGGATGTGCCAGTGTCTGCACATCTGGAACACGTTCGATACGGGTGGGGTTTGTCCGAAGTGCTTGTATCCGTGGCGTGTTACGCAGTGTCTGGTTTGCCTTGGGATTTCGGCGCATTCGGATTGGTATCCGAAGGGGTAGGTGTCTTTGGGTTCTGTTGTTATCAGGGTTGAGTTCGCTTCTCTCCGGCGAAAGTTGGCTGAGGTCGTGAAATCCATGTCTCAAGAGCGAGATATGGGGCGCCCTCGGTTGGCTTTGGTAAGACCTGTGCCACCCGCCGGACCGAGATCTAAACCGAGATCAAATCGGGATCGTACAAAGTTGGTTCAACGAACGATGTGGAAAGTGCGTTTCCAGCGGGTGTCTGGGAAGAAATGCACGAGAACGTGGCCGATCCACGCTATCTTTTGACCGAATCCTGTTTGTTCAAGTTGCCCGTCCTGGGCCTTGAACGACCAATAGTTGACAAGAGGCCGGCCAATTATGTTGGCGCGCGGCACGAAGCCCCAGTAGCGCGAGTCCAGGCTGTTGTGCCGGTTGTCGCCCATCATGAAATACATGCCGGGTGGAACCACTAAGTCGCCGTCCTGGATATGACTCGGGAAGTTCACGGCCCATGACTCTGCTGCCCCGGGTACCCCAGCTGGCTGTACTGCGGGGAAATCGTCGAGGAACTCGTTGAAGTTATCCGTCGTCGTCGGCTGCGCAAATCCCACGGGCTGTGCAACACCATTCACAATCACAATGCCGTTGCGTAAATGGATATGATCGCCCGGCACGCCAATTAATCTCTTCACCAGGGGAGTGTATTGTGGTGTTCCGTCGGCGTCAGTGGCATCAATACCAGGCTGATTGACGGGCTTGTAAAACACCACGATATCGCCGCGCCTCGGCTCGCGATACCTTATTAGCGGCATCCACGAAGCGGGCGGCGCGAGCGTGATCTGGTCGACGAGCAGGTGATCGCCTATAAGCAGCGTGTTCTCCATCGAGCCTGATGGAATGACTCGGTTCTGAGATAAAAAGGTCAGAATGAACAGGCCCACCACTAGAACTGAGCAGATGCTGGCCAGCGCCTCGAAAGGAGTCTCTTCCCGATTGATTTTGGCGGAAGCTGCGGGCTTCGTTGAAACATGAGATCTCTTCGTCGCTGGACTCATTCAAAGGCTCCTCAGAAAGGCTGGCGAGCCCCAGGGTGTTCGCAGCGGTCACTTCAAAAGGGATGATTTCATGTACGTTCGACTGTCGTCGCGTTCGACTCTTGACCAGAGTCTATCAAATCCATGTGCAACGTAGGATTCTCCGGATGATTTGGCGTGCGAGCGGTTCGTGGCTAGAAAGGCGAGTGCAACAGCAGATTCCCTGCCGGGAATGACAAACAAAGAGGCAAAGGCGAGTGTAACAGCAGATTCCCCTAATGGGAATGACAGAAAGAAAAGCAAGTGCAAAGGCAAGTGCAGAGGCAGAGCTATTTAGCCGCTGGAGTTAGGCGAGGAGTTTGTATTTTGTTTCTGCCAGGTGGTAGAGGCGGCGCCAGATTAGGCGGTTCATGCTTACTACCATGAGGCTGATGAGGATTGTGGCCAGGAGCAGGATGGGGAAGCGGCCTGCGTCTGTGGCCTGGTCGATTTGGGCGCCGAGGCCTATGGTGGACAGGGTTTTGTCGCCGAGGTGGCTGTATTCGGCGAAGACGCTGGCGTTCCAGGCTCCGCCTGAGGCTGTGACCATGCCGGTGATGAGGTAGGGGAAGATGCCGGGGAGGATGAGGGTGGTCCAGCGCTGGTAGCGGGTGAATTTGTAGAGGCTGGCGGCTTCTTTGAGGTCGGAGGGGATGGACATGGCTCCGGCGATGACGTTGAAGAGGATGTACCACTGGGTGCCGAGGAGCATGAGGGCTACGCTGCCGATGCCGAGTCCGCCGCCGATTTTGACGAGGCCGATGAGGAGGATGGGGAAGAAGGCTGTTGCCGGGACGCTGGCGAGGACTTGCGCGAAGGGCTGGACGATTTTGGCGAGGCGGGGGTTGAAGCCGATGGCGACGCCGACGGGGATGGTCCAGAGGGCGGAGATGAGCAGGGAGGCGTTGACGCGGAGGAAGGTGGCGCCGGCGCCTTCGAGGAGGAGGCGGAGGTCGGGCCAGGTGACGGACTTGAGCATGATGAAGGCGCGGGATGCTCCCCAGGCGACGATGGCGGCGGCGGCGATGGCGAGGAGCCAGAGGCCGGCGGTGTTTTTGCGGCGGGTCTGGTCTTCGTCGAGGGGCTGGACGATTTTGCAGGCTGCTGTCTTGGATAGGCGGCGGTAGATGGGCTCTTCGATGCTGGTCCAGATGCGGCCGGGGATGTTACTGAGCAACGTTGAGCGCTGGAGGAGGGTGAGGATGGGGGAGACGACGCGGTCGTTGGACTCTACCTGCTCGAATTTGAACTTGTCTGACCAGGCGATGAGTGGGCGCCAGAGGAGCTGGTCGGTGGCTACTACGATCAAAATGACTACGGCTATGCCGGCGAGGAGGGCTTTGACGTCGCCTGACGCTGTTGCGGTCTGGAGGTAGCTGCCGAGGCCGGGGAGCTGGAAGTTGCGGTCGCCCATGGTGAACATTTCGCAGGCGATGAGGGCGAACCAGCCTCCGGCTACGGAGACGATTGAGTTCCAGACGAGGCCGATGGCGGCGTTGGGCATTTCCAGTTGCCAGAAGCGCTGCCAGGCGGAGTAGCGGTAGATGCGGGAGGCTTCGAGCATCTCCTTGGGGATGGATTTGAGGGAGGAATAGAAACTAAAGGCCAGGTTCCATACTTGTCCGGTGAAGATGAGGAGGATCACGCCGAGTTCGATGCCGAGCTGGTGGCCGGGGATGAGGGCGACCATGGCGAGGACGACGGGCGGGAGGAAGCTGAGGACGGGAATGGACTGGAGGATGTCGAGGAGGCCGATCATCCAGGCTTCTACGCGGGGGTTGTAGGCAGCGATGTATCCGTAGCTGATGGCGAAGGCGAGGGAGAGCAGGTAGGCGATGCCGATGCGGATGATGGAGTAGAAGGCGTAGATGGGCAGGGCGCTGATGTCGTGGGAGATGGGGACTACGGGGATGGGGGTGTGCATCCAGTAGGTGCCCATGTGGACGATGGCGAAGAAGATGGCGAGGAGGCAGGCGGCGATGCCTACGTCGATGAAGAAGGGCCAGGTGCGGACGGTGACGAGCGAGCGGGCGAAGGGGTGCTGGAGGGGCGAGCGGAGGTTCATTGGGCACCGCCTGCGGCGGATGCCAGGGAATAGGGAACAGGGATTAGGGAACAGCTGGCAGAGGGCAGAGAGCAGAGAACAGTAAAGGCGGGTCCTTCGCTTTGCTCAGGAGGGCAAATATTGACTACGGACGCGCGAGGTTGGAGGCCTTGGGTCATTTGGTGGCCTCGGTGGGGGTGTCCTCGGTTTCGTCTGTGTCTTGTTCTGGGGCGGTGACGGCTTCTTCCTGGGGTTCGGGGAGGATGAAGCGGCGACGGGCGGCGTCGAAGTCGAAGAGTTCGGCGTAGCGGCCCCAGTTGACGGCGGTTTCTACCTGGCGCTGGGATTCGTCGGCGGAGAATTGTTCGTCGAGCATGTCGAGGAAGAATTCTTCGGGGACGGTGTGGTCGGATTTGGTTTCGAGGGCGCGGCGGATCTGGCGGAGCAGGAGAACGTTTTCGACAGCGGCGGCGCGGAAGAGCTCCTTCTGGTGGAGGATCTCGGAGTTGGCGTAGGCGGCGCCGGTGGGGGTGATGGCGGCATCGCCGTCGGCGATGGTGAGGAAGCCGAGCAGCTGGGCGGCGTCGACGATGGGGAGCAGGTCGTCGATTTCGAAGGCGAGGTCGTCGGCGAGGCGGTAGATGTCGTCGCGGCCGCCTTTGTCGATGAGGAGTTCGAGGAGGCCGGCTACGCCGCCGGGGCGGGCGTGGGGAAGCATCTGGTAGTGCATCTGGCGCTGGTCGCGGACGGGCTTGCCGGTGGTCTGGTCGGGCGCGGCGGCGGCGATGTCGGGGCGGGTGAGGACTTTGTAGATGTAATCGACGAGGTTGGTGAAGGGCTCGGATTTGCGGTCGCGGGGGTGCTGGAGCTGGACTTTGAAATCCGTCCGGATGTGGCCGGGATTGCGTCCGAGGACGATGATGCGGTCGGCGAGCAGGACGGCTTCTTCGATGTTGTGGGTGACGATGAAGATGGCCTTGGTGGGCATGGACTTCTTGGCCCAGAGCTCGAGGAGTTCGGAGCGGAGGTTTTCAGCGGTGAGGACGTCGAGGGCGCTGAAGGGCTCGTCCATGAAGAGAACTTCTGGTTCGACGACGAGGGCGCGGGCGAAGCCGACGCGCTGGCGCATGCCGCCTGAGAGTTCCTTCGGGAAGGCGGCCTGGAAGCCGTCGAGTCCTACGGTGTCGAGCATTTTGAGGCTGCGTTCGCGGCGGGTTTCGGGGTCAATGCCGCGGGCTTGCAGGGGGGCTTCCACGTTTTCGAGAACGGTGAGCCAGGGGAAGAGCGCGAAGCTCTGGAAGACGATGGAGACGTTGATTTCGGCTTCGGCGATGGGTTTTTCGTGCCAGTAGACTTGACCGGCGGAGGGTTTGCTGAGGCCGGTGAGCATGCGCAGCATGGTTGATTTGCCGGAGCCGGAGGGGCCGAGCAGGGCCAGGATTTCGCCGGGGACGATGGAGAGATCGGTCGGGGAGATGACCTGAATGCGGTTCTGGCTGGGCTGGGCGTAGTACTTCTGGATCTGATGCGCGCGTATGATCGGCTCTTCAGCCAGCGGGCTTTGAGCGGGAGCGGGATTCGTGATGGCTGCGGCATCCTGCAAGGGCAAGTCTCCGGTGTTCTGTTGCCCATTGGACGTATTCGGGCAAGTTCAAGATTCCTATCAGTTTATTGCAGGCAGGTTGCAGAAGGATGAATCGCTGTGAAGGCAGCGGGGGAGCGCGCTGTCACCCGATGCCGGAGGAGCTATTGGCTGGTGTGGCTGACAAATAATTTCGCCAATCTCTGGCCACAGCGTATCATCCTTCTAACGCAACCAGAAGGCTTGTTCGTTCGTCCATTCGGCAGATGTCCTGATAAAGGATTTGCGGCGCCGGTCGTTCGGGCTCCATTCCTGCGCTTTTCAACTGTTCGGGTGGCGGTAAAATAGAGGGATATGTCAGACAACTTGAATAAACCAAAAGTTCTGGTGGCGGACGATGAGCGGGTGATCGCCGATACGCTGGCGATGATCCTCAATCAGAGTGGTTTTCGTGCCGAAGTGGCATATACGGGCGAGAAGGCGCTGGAGATGGCTTCGACGTTTCAGCCGGAGATGCTGATTTCGGACGTGATCATGGCCGGTCTGAACGGGATTGATGCGGCCATCCAGATCCGGGAGATCCTGCCGAATATCAAGATTCTGCTGTTTTCGGGCCAGGCGGCGACCGCCGACCTGCTGGAGAAGGCCCGGGAGCGCGGGTACGAGTTTGAAATTCTGGCGAAGCCGGTACATCCGCAGGATCTTCTGGCGAAGCTCAGAAGCTAGTGTGAGTGCGGAGTGCGAGTGTGAAAAGCGCTCCTTCCAAACTCTGCTGGGTGATCTCTCGAAGGGCCTCATGGATACTCCACGAGGCCTTTTGATTTGCGGCTTTTTCGGATCGGCTCAGAACGTCGAATTCCTTCTGGGGACGAGCAACGGGAATAGCGAGATGCCTGGTGGTAAGGTCTGGCTGGACTCTTTCGCGTGAGAGCCGCGAATGAGAACGAGACTGTTACGAAACTTTCTCAGTCCTGGAGCGAGCACACCCGGCGAGGCTGGATCACAGTTGCCAGAGAATGGCTATCCCGCGTGATTCCACGCACTCCTCCAGTAATCTGTGGGTCCTTTGAGACCGAGAGGGAATCAGTTCGAGGCAACGGGCGTCGAGATACCACTTCTGAGAAGCTGAGCGAACTGATCGGCGATCACCGGACGGCTGAAATAGTAGCCTTGCGCCTCGTGACATTCATTTGCCTGGAGGAATGCCGTCGCCTCCTGCGTTTCCACTCCTTCGGCAACGACTCTCATTTTCAGGCTACGGGCCATGCTGATGATTGCGGTGACGATGGAAGTATCTTCGGGAGCGGCTGTGAGTTGGCGGATAAATGACTGATCGATTTTCAGAGAGTCGGCCGGAAACTTCCCCAGAGAGCTCAAGCTGGAATATCCAGTTCCGAAATCGTCGATGGCAATCTGCACGCCTCTTGCTCTTAGCGTCTTGAGAATGGATTGGGTGGATTCAGTGGTCTTAATCAAGACGCTTTCGGTCAATTCCAGTTCGAGAAAGTTCGGCTCTAATCCCACGTCTTCGAGGACTTGCAATACTCCCTGAAGAAAGTGCCTGTCCCGCAACTGGATCGCTGAGACGTTCACCGCGACCGATTGCAGGGACAGGCCTTCGTCAAGCCACGCGCGCGCTTGCCGGCAGGCCTCGCGAAGTACCCAGTTACCGATTGGCATAATCAAACCGGAATCTTCTGCAATGGGAATGAATTCGGTGGGGGAGATCATGCCATGCGTCGGATGCTTCCAGCGAATCAGAGCCTCTGCGCCAGTGATCTCCCCGGTTCTCAGGTTAACTTTCGGCTGATAGTGCAACGTAATCTGATGCCGCTCCAATGCACGTCGCAGTCCTTCCTCAATCGATCGTCGAGCCACTGCCCTAATGTTCATGGCGGGTGTGAAAAACCGATAGCTATGATGCCCAAGCTCCTTGGCGTGGTACATGGCAGTGTCCGCATTCTTAATGAGCGTATCGCTGTCCTGACCGTCGCCGGGATAAACGCTGATGCCGACGCTTGCCGTGACATGAACCTCATAGTCGTCAATGCGATGAACCATGGCAATTGCCTGCTGCATCCTTGCCGCAGTGATACCGGCATCCTCACTCTGCTCTGTTTCTGAAAGCAGCACTACAAATTCATCGCCGCCTTGCCTGCAGACGGAGTCGGCGCCTCGCAGGCAATCCGTCAGACGCCTTGCGACGGACTGAATGAGCTTGTCACCGACCCGGTGCCCGAGAGAATCATTGATATGTTTGAAACCATCTAAATCCAGGAAAAGTATCGCTATCTTTCTTTGATGGCGCGAAGCCATGGAGATCGCATGGTTGATGAGCTCGTTTAACAGCATCCGGTTGGGCAAGCCAGTTAGAAAGTCATGCTGCGCCGCATGCGTCATTTCGCGCTGCACTGCCAGGGCAGCGCTTACATCTCGGAAAACAATCACTGCACCGGTAACTTGTCCCTCGCGGTCGTGAATTGGCGCGGTCGAATCTTCAATAGGAATTTCAACGCCATCCCGTTGGATCAGCAGACTATTGGAAGGCAAATCCTGATGGATGTCCCGGGCCGCTGCCAGTTCCATGGGATTCGGGATTACAAGCCGGCTGGCGGCGTTCACAATTCGGAGTACATCCCGCATTGGCATGCCCAACGCGTCTTGCGGAGACCAGCCGGTCATCTTTTCCGCGACAGGATTCATGAAAGAGATATTGCCGGCCAGGTCCGTGCAGACAACGGCGTCGCCTATGGAGTTCAGGGTGACCTGCGCTCGTTCCTTCTCCGCGAACAACTCGTCTTGAATGGCCTGACTTTCACTGACGTCTGTGTCTGTGCCAACCCAGTGCAGCACCTTTCCCTTTGCATCGCGGATGGAGACGGCCCGGCTTAAAAACATGCGGTAGATCCCATCCTTGCCGCGAATGGGAAAAGTGTCTTCCAGTGTCTCGCCGCTCAGGAAGGATCGATTGCGCGCTTCCACAACCCGGTCCAGATGGTCCGGATGCACTACCTTTTTCCAGCCCAGGCCCGCCATCTCCTCTGGAGTGGTGCCGCAGTATTCAAACCAACGATCGTTGTACCAGAAGACCAAGAAATTATCGTTGGCCATCCAGGCAAGCTGAGAGATGTTATTGGCTACATTGCGGAAGAGCTCCTGGCCTTCCAGCCGGGCGTTCTCCGCGGCCTGGCGTGCAGAATGGTTGCTCCTGGCGATCCAGCCTGCGACAACCGCGATCAGTAATCCGAGCACCGTTCCGACTAACAGAACGATCCGGGTTTGTTCCATACGGTGCTTTGCAACCGCATTGTGAAGAGACAATGATCGCAACTCTTCGTTGTGCATGTCGTGAACCATTGCCTGCAAGTCGTCCATGGTTCGTTGGCTTGATCCGCTTTGAAGACCATTTCTTGCCGCCTCCAGACCTCCTGTCCGGCGCAATTCGACCACTCTGTCGTCGAAGCGAATTTTCTCCGCGACGAGGTTTTCCAGGGTGGGAAGCCGGAGTTGCTGGAGAGGATTGTCCACCGTCAAGTCGCGAAGGACTCTCTCGTCCTGCATCGCGGCCTGAACCGAGGTGCGGTAGGAGGATAAATGAGGTTCATCGCCGGTCAGGGCAAACCCCCGATAGCTCGATTCAACGGTCTCCATTGCGGCGAGTAAACCGTTGAGATTTGCAAGCACCTGATAGGAGTGTTCGACCCATTGGTCGCTCTGACTGGACTCGAGGATGGAGCGGTAGGAGAAGGTGCCGACGAGGAGCAAAGCCAGGATGGCGGAACCGAACGCTAACTGCACTTTCCTATTCACAGAGGACCTTGTTTTCATTGCGCTCCGGGATAAGACGGAAAGCTGTTTCTAAGACTGCGGGGGGAAACGCGCTCGATGGCTATGCCAGTGTGAGGGCTAACGAAGCGTGACAAGATCGAACCGGATTCAGGATCAGGTCGCAATGGGCTAACATGCATCCAGCGAACATGCGCTTCCAAGAATCGAAATAATGTTCAATCCGATACGTTTTTCCATGATTCAGCTGCCGCGGTGAATCATGCTTTGGACATCCAATCGAGTGCTTTGGAGTTATGCTTTCGAGAAACTTCATGCTTTGGGCACGGGGCTATATTCTTTTCGTCGGTATTGCATTGCAAATTCTAGACACAGGGGACTTATGAAGAGGCTGGTGGCGGTGGTGTTTTTGCTTTGGTCTACGACGGTTCTGTTTGCGCAGGGAGGCATAACGGCACTGGCGGGTGGGGAGGGAATTCTTCAGCGGGTTGACAACGCCAGCGTGACAGCGAGCGGGGATGGATTTGCAGCTTCGCGGAAGGACCATGCAGCGCCGGTGGTGATGACCTTTCGGGACTGTCAAGGCTTGGGTGTCGATCGGGCCGATGGCCAGTGGTGGGTTTTGCCGATTGGGGACACGGAGGGGTCCAGGGCTGAGGGGCGCCGGGTTGAGCCGGTGAAGACGGTTGCAGCCAATCATGGGTTTTGGGTTTTGCCGGTGGATGCTCACTCCCGGGACCGGTCGTGGTATCTGGAGTTGACCGGCGGGAAGGCAACGGCGACCAGGACTGCTGCCGGGCTGCGAGTGGCGGTGGACGCGGATTCGTTCGCGATACGCAACGCTGAGGCGCGGCCTCACAGTGATCCGTTTGGGAACCGGTTTTCGGTGAAGATTGCCGGCGGGGATGGGCTGGAGGATGCGCTGGCTGGTTTTTATTGGGGGACGATTCTGCCGCTGGTTGCTGAGAAGACGGTTGCGGCGGGGTTTCCGTACCACGATGGGTATGTGCTGAGCACCTTGAACGTGAAGGCTTATGCGGGGTCGTATCCGGCAGTGGACCATGAGTTCCAGACGAAGGGCCGGATGGCAATGGGGTCGGAGCTGGATCTGGATGTGGTGAAGCGGATGATCGGGCTGCAGATTCAGCTGATGAAGGATGACCCTGAGGGGCTGTGGCGGGCTCCGTGCGCGGTGCAGCCGAATGGGAACAGGGAATATCACGTTCGCCGAAGCAGCGAGGATGGCAGGGTGAATGCGGCGATGTTTCCGGTGACGGGGAATATCGAGGTCATCGAGGAGGCGTCCCGGTATTACGCGGCGCGGAAGGACACGGCGTGGTTGAAGGAGAACATCGAGAGCCTGGAGCATGCGGCGGGGTGGACGATGGCGCATGTGGACCAGTACGGGCGGCTATGGGGCGATGTGTATTACGAAGACCAGGTGATGAAGGATGGGCGGGAGACGCAGATCCAGGGCTTTGGGGCGCGGAGTTTTGAGCTGCTGGCGGGGTTGGAGCGGGTGCTGGGGCGCGGGGCGAAGGCTGAAGAGTATGCGGCGCTGGCGAAGAAGATGGCGCAGGTGCTGGTGTCTCCGTTGCCGATGGGCTACTGGGATGAGGGGCATGGTCGGTTTGTGGATTGGGTGGACCGGGACAGCCGGGTGCATGACCATGTGCATCTGGTTGCGAATTCGCTGCCTGTGACCTATGGGTATGCAACGGCAGCGCAGACCGAGGCGGTGGCGAAGCTGGTGGATGCGAACGATGGGGCTCTTGAGCGGTTTCCGAGCTTCCTGGCGGTGGATATTGCGGGGTATAACAAGTCGGAAATTGGCGATGGCGGGCCGTATGACCTGAGTGCTGCGGGGCGGTACTGGTATTGGGATGCGGCTTACCGCGAGTGGCGCGGGCAGAACGGCGTGCTGCTGGATCAGGTGAAGGCGGTTGCGGCTGAGGGTGCGAAGGACAGCAACTACTTCATGGGCGAGCGGTATGACATGGATTATGTGTATTACGTCGATGGCAAGAACGCGCACGGGGCGGAGAAGTATTACGAGTATCCAAACGTTTACGCGGCTGTGTTGATTTCGAAGGTGCTGGGGCTGACGGTGCCTGCGGATGCTGATCTTTCAGTTGCTCCACATTTGGCGGGGTATGGGGCGGTGGAGTTTGGGGTGCCGGCGTACGCGGTGCGGTATGAGTATTCGGCGAGCGGGTTTTCGCTCAGGAACTTGTCCGAGAAGAAGCGGCGGATTGTGGTGGATCTCTCCGGGCTTGGGGACGGGAAAGGGCGGTATTCGCTGAAGGGGAAGGCTGGAACGCGGTTTACGGCGGAACTGGCAGCGGGGGAGGAAGCCCGGTGGGTGGCGGAACAGTGACCGGCGTCTGTGCCTAGTGAGCGCTGCTGGACTTGTCGACAGGCATGCGCGGGCTGCGGGCGAGCTGCTGGTTTTCGCGGACGACACGCGGAGTAATGATGATGAGCAGGCGGGCTACGTTGAGGTCGCGGGAGATGTCGCTGATGTCCTGCAGGCCGGGGATGTCGCTGATTCCCGGCAGGCCGCTGAGGGCACGCGATTGGGATTTTGTAAGGTCACTGAGCATGACAGCAGTTTCGCCGGCCTTGAGAGTGAGGACGCCGGACATGTTGCGGCTGTCGAGGATGGGAATGTCGTTGAGGCTGGTGCCGCCGAGGGCTTCAATCTTGATGTCGAGTTTGAGAGCGACGTCATCGGAGCGGAGGATGGATGGGGTGGCCTTGATGGTGAGGCCGAGATCTTCGTACTGGATCTGGGGGATGGTCTGGTTGCCTGCGCCGCCGGTCAGGGCGGAGATGGTGGAGATGGCGACTGACGAATAGGACGAGGTCTCGATGGGGTAGCGTTCGCCGGTCTTGAAGGTGCCGTCTTCCTGGTCGGCGAGAAGCATATGGACGTCGTCGAGGGTGCGCGTGTCACTGGAGTTGAGCTGGAGATTGAGCGTGGCCGGGCTGGGGCCCAGGGCGCTCTCGGTGATGCCGCCGCCGAAGAGGGCGAAGCCACCGGTCAGGATGGACGAGCCGGAGAGAGAGCCGGAGGCGAGCAGGATGCCGATGATGGTGAGCTGGTTGGTGAGACCGATCGCGTTCGGCACGAGGCCGGAAGCGATAATCTGCTGCACGGCGGCCTGGTTTTGATTCAGGATGGACTGAATTTCGGAGTAGGCGTTGGCGACGGTGGTGCTCTGAAGGAAGGTGGTGCCGGTGTTGCGGCTGCTGGTGTGGGCCAATTCGATGATCTTGACGTTGAGATCGACCTGGGCCTTGCCGTCGACGAGCTGGCTTACGGTCCGATTGAAGGCGGCCATGGCCTTGGCCGGGGCACGCAGGGTGATGGTGCCGGAGTTGGGCTCGGCTACGGATTGCTGGGCGTCGAAGACGTTGCGGGCGAGGTTGGCGACGTCGGTGAGCTCCTTGTCGGAGAGGCCCGGCAGGTAGACGGTTTCCATCTGGAGGCGCTGGAACTTGGTGTGGTTTTCCCTGGTGTCAGCAGCGACAATGACGCGGCGGGGGTCGAGCGGCTCGTAGAAGGTGCGCGTGGTGAGGGCGAGGATGCGCGCGGCTTCGGGGAAGGTCGCGTTTTCGACTTCAAGCCGTACGGGCTGGCCGTGGACGCTGTCGTCGACGGAAGCGTCGATTCCGTAGGCACGGAAGACTTCCTTGATGGCCTGCTGCTGGGAGGTTTTCAGGTGAAAGCTGTGCTTGTCGGGCTGGGGTTCGAGGCGAATGCCTTCGGCGAGGTATTCGCCAGCGGCCGCCTGCGGGTTGAGGACCTTACTGGCGGTCATGCCGGGTGGCGGGCCGGTTTCTGCGGATAACTCGTGCAGGCGCTGCTTTGCGGTTTCGCTCTGTGGATCGATTTCGAGAGCGTGGTGCAGGAGTTGAGCAGGCTGAGAGTCAACGCCGAGGGCGCTACCCTGTTTGGCTTGCCCTGCTTGCTGGACGAGCTGGGAGACGGCGCTCTGGCGGGCCAGCTCTGAGGCGCGGACGTAGGTCTGGTTGTTGGGCTCGATTTCAACGGCCTGCTTGAGGAGGTTCCAGGCGGCTTCCGGCTGCTGCTTGGCGAGGAGCTTTACGCCGCGTAGGTAGAACTTGGCGGCTTTGCGCTGTTCGCGCAGAGGCTCAGCCTGGACCGGGCCGCCGAGCTCGATGGTTCTTACCGTCTTCTGCGCGGGGTCGGGCGCGTTGATGCCCGCGGTTGGCGCTGGCGGCTGGCTCGCTTGCGGAACTGGCTCCAGAGCATGCAGGCTGCTGGTGGCGCAGATAGGCGCGGCTGCGGCGAGCAGCCAGGCTGCGCTTTGCAAGCTATGTCGGCCCTGCCGGCGACGGTTGCGCATCAGGCTTGCTCCGTTTTGTTGGCTGCTTCCAGCAGGACGGCGAGCGAGGTGGCGCAGGCGTCGGGCTCCAGTTCGGCCAGTGCTTCGAAGGAATAATTACCGGTGGCTACGGCAATGACCGGGATGCCGTTGGCACGGGCTGCCTGGATGTCGCGTGGAGTGTCGCCGACAACACAGATGCTGGCCGTTTCGGGGCTGGGGTGGTTTGTCGACTTGAGCAGGGCGCGAGCCTGGGCGATGGCGTCGGCGACCATGTCGGCGCGGACGGAGAACTTGTCGCTGAATCCGCCGAAATGGAACCACTTGCGCAGACCGACGACTTCGACCTTGGTCCAGCCGATTTCGGCCAGATTGCCGGTGGCCAGGCCGAGCAGGGCGCCGCGTTCAGCGAGGTGTGCAAGAGTTTCTGCGGCGGCGGGCATGGTCCACATGTCCATCTTGTCGCGCTGGCCGATGACGATCCGGCACATGGCTTGGAGGATGGCTTCGTTGTGCGGCTCCCATTCCTGGCGAGCGATGCCGGAAAGATCGAAAGCTTCGGCGAGGATGGCCGTGTCCGTGCCGCCGTGGAGCGTTACTCCGTCGAGCGAGATGGTGTGTCCGGTGACGTCGCGGACGCTGGAAGCGAAGGCGTTGAAATGGATGCGGTCGCGGCTGCGGAGCAGGGTGCCGTCAATATCGAAGAGGTACGCGTCCTGCGCGTCCCACACAAATCCGTCCCGGATCTGAACTCGGGTGCCGGGTGTCGTTGCAGTTGTGGACATATCTCGGTTTTGGGGCTCGCTTTCCGGGCCACAGAGCAGGGAATGCCAGGGAATATGCCCCTAGCGAATCTGCTGCCGTAGCCCGTTAAAGACAAGACGTTCGCTCCGCACCGGACGCTTGAGTCCGGCGCGAACTTCTGCGACCTCAAGGTCCAGCTCGGCCATGGTACGGCTGAGCGTGTTGCGGTGCATTCCGAGTTCCTCGGCCGCTTTACACTGGTTGCCGCGGTGGGCACGCAGCACTTCAAGCAGGTACTGCCGTTTGAACTGACGTACGGCGTCTTCGTAACGAACGCCGGTGGAATGCATCTGGGTGATCAGGGTGTCTAGTTCGCGCTTCACGTCTCGTCCTCGTGTCTCAATAGATTGCCACGTCGGTGGGGTCCCTGTCCCATACTTCGGGGACGTATTTACGCTTTATTTCTTCCGTGGTGAATTTATTTCTCTCGAAGCCATTTTGGAGCGTCCGCCTCAAGCACCTGCAAGCCATCCAGAATGCGATGTTTCAACTCTTCCGGGGTGATGGTTGTGGTGAGATGAGCACTGCCTAAGAAATATTTTGCAAACTGGGAGTCGCCCAGCCAGCGAGTCTGCGGAAAGAACGCCGCCATGGTCACGATGCACAGCGTTACCAGTAATGCTCCGCGAAGAATGCCGAAGACAAGCCCGGCAAGGCGATCGAGCCAGCCGAGACCGATGCCATGGATGAGCTTGCGGATGACCATACCGATGAGCCCGAAGATGGTCATGACGAGCAAGGCGATCAGGGCGAAGGCTACGGCCTCGGCCAGGGCGTGGCTGTGGATGTAGGGTTCGAGGCGATCGGTGAGCGGGCGATAGTTCCAACTGGCAATGGCGATGCCGGCGATGAGGCCGACGAGCGAAGTTACGCTCTGGATGATGCCTGAGCGAAAGCCGAGACCGGCGCTCAGGATCAGGGTGAGGAGGATGGCGAGGTCTACCAGATTCATCGGCCCTCTTACGGAGCGGTTACGCGGTGCTTAGAGCGCCAGTTCGTGACCTGTGAGCAGGCGGAAGGCTTCGAGGTATTTGGCCTGGGTGCGGACAACCACATCGTCGGGCAGGGAGGGCGCGGGTGCCTGCTTGTTCCAGTGAATGCTTTCGAGGTAGTCGCGCACGAACTGCTTGTCGAAGCTGGGCTGAGCGCCGCCGGGCTTCCAGGCTGCGCCTTCCCAGAAGCGGGAAGAGTCGGGAGTGAGGGCTTCGTCACCAAGAGTGATACGGCCGTCGACTACGCCGAACTCGAACTTGGTGTCGGCGAGGATGAGGCCGCGGGACTCGGCGTGTGCGGCTGCCTTGGTATAGAGCGCCATGGTGAGGCGGCGGAGCTCCGTCGCGTCTTCGGTGCCGATGACCTGCTCCATGGTGGCGAAGGGGATATTCTCGTCGTGGGCGCCGTCCTGGGACTTCGTGGCAGGGGTGAAGAGCGGTTCGGGCAGGCGCGAGCCATCCTGCAGGCCATCCGGGAGCGCGATGCCGCAGACGGTGCTGGTGGCATGGTACTCTTTCCAGCCGGAGCCGGCGAGGTAGCCGCGGGCAACGCACTCGACGGGGAACATGGCGGCGCGGCGGACGAGCATGGTGCGGCCTTCGAGTTGATCGGCATAGGGCTGCAGCTCGGCTGGGAACTTGCTCACTTCGGCGGTGATGAGGTGATTGGGGACGATGTCCTTGAGCAGATCGAACCAGAAAAGGGAGATCTGCGTGAGGATTTTACCCTTGCCGGGGATGCCGGAGCCGAGAACGTGGTCGAAGGCGGAGATGCGGTCGGTGGCTACCAGCAACAGATCATCGCCGACGGCGTAGAGATCGCGGACTTTTCCGCGGCCAATCAGCGGAATCGCGCCCAGGTCAGTGGTCAGGAGTGAGGACAACGGGAGGCCTTTCGACGAAGTTCTAAAGGATCGATTCTCAAAGGGCCGACTCGCTTTGTCAATGCAACGGCATGGTAAGAACGGAATTACTTCAGCAAAATTGCCTGGACACCTTGCGCTTCTACACGTGTTGCATGTATATGTAGAAGCTATAGGTGTGACGATGTCTTCCAAGTTTGATTTACCTCAGGGAACGCTTGACCTGCTCATCCTGCGCGTGGTCGCGCTTGGGCCGGTGCACGGGTATGCCATCTCGCAGCGCATTCAGCAGATATCGAAGGAAGCTCTGCAGGTGCAGCAGGGATCTCTGTATCCGGCGCTACACCGGCTGGAAAACAAGAAGCTGCTTGCCGCAGAGTGGGGCCCGACAGAGACTGGCCGCGAGGCTAAGTTCTACAAGCTAACCGCGAAGGGCCGCACGCAATTGAAGGCTGAGACAGAGAGCTGGGCACGGCTGACGGAAGTGGTGGGGATGATTCTGCAGCATCCGCAAGGAGACACGATATGAATTGGTTTGCGCGGTTGTTCCGCACACGAAAGATGGAGACCGAGCTTGATTCTGAACTGCGCTTTCACTTTGAGTCGCAGGTGGCCGACAAGATGCGTTCCGGCATGAGCGAGACGGATGCGCGGCGTGCGACGCGCGTGGAATTTGGCGGCATGCAGCAGATCAAGGAAGAGTGCCGCAAGAGCCGCGGAACACTGTGGCTGGCTTCGATTGCGCAGGACCTGCGCTTTGGTGCGCGCATCCTGCGGCGGTCTCCTGGCTTCTCGGCGACGGCGATTGTGGTGCTGGCGCTGGGCATTGGCGTGAGCACGATTGCGTTCAGCCTTTATAACCTCATTGCGTTGCAATCGATACCTGTCCGGGATCCCGAGACGCTGGTTTCGACGCAGCGCAGGTCGCCGGGCAACATTGCACCGGGTGTGCCGTGGCCTTCGATCGCTTACTACCGCGATCATGCCAAGACTCTCTCTGCTGTGATGGCGACGCGGATCGGTTCGCCGATGGAGCTGGAGCAGGATGAGCAGCGCATTGTGCCTGGCTTTTTCTCTGCTAACTACTTCACTGAATTGGGAGCCACGACGGCCAATGGCCGACTCTTCGATGCGAGCCGCGATGACTCTTTGGCCGCGGCTCCGGTTGCGGTGTTGAGCTATCGACTGTGGCAACGGAAGTTTGCGGGGGATGCGGCTGTTGTGGGCAAGACAATTCATCTTGCGGGCAAGCCTGTGACGGTGATTGGGATCACTTCGGAGAGCTTTGCGAATTTGGGCACGATGAATCCGGATATCTATCTTCCCTTGCAGCAGTACTCGTATTTCGTTGCCGGCAGCAAGCCCATTGCAGAGCAAGACTACGATGCCCAGGTGGGTATGTGGGCGCGGCTTGCTCCGGGTGTGACCAGGGCGCAGGCGCAGCAGGAGTTGCTTGCGCTGACGAACCAGTTGCGCAAGCTGTATCCGAAAGATATCTGGGATGGGGAGTACATTCCGCTCAGTCCTGGAGCGCATTTCTTCTCGTTCGAAGATGGGCCTCCTGTGCTGGCGATTGTCGGGATGCTGGTGCTGCTGATTCTTGCCGTCGCGTGCGCGAATCTTGGCGGATTGCTGATGGCGCGGGGTGTGAAGCGCAGGCCTGAAATTCAATTGCGCATCGATCTCGGCGCGAAGCGGGGCCGCATCTTCCGCCAATTGATTACGGAGAGTTTGCTGCTTGGTGTGCTGGGTGCGGTGGCTGCATTGCCTTTCAGCTATTGCGTGCTGCGTGTTGCATTGCTGTATGCCAATGCTCCGAGCTGGATGAATGCGATGCCTGATTGGCGTGTACTGCTCTTTACGGCGGCAATGGGCATTGTGGCTTCGCTGTTCTTTGGCATAGCTCCGGCATGGCAATCGGTGCGCGGCAAGAAGGAGCGAACGTGGTGGCATCAGCTCGTGGTTTGTGCACAGGTGGGCGCAAGCTGCGTGCTGCTGATTCTTGCCGGGCTGCTGGTGCGCGCAACGCTGCATACGCTCTATACAAATCCAGGCTTTGCGTATGAGCAGGTGTATGCAATCAATCCTTCGCTGGGAGCGCATGGTTACACTGGCCCGCAAGCGGAAGCGTATCTTGAGACGTTGCAGACGCGGCTTCGCGGGGTATCTGGGGTTACCTCTGTTTCGCTGGCGGAGAATCCGCCGCTAGTCAACGAAATGGTGATGATGACCAGCATTGATGTCGAGGGCAAGCGCGTGATCATCTATCCGAACTGGGTCGGGCCTGAATTCTTTGAGACGATGGGGATACCTCTGCTGAATGGGCGCTTTCTGCGCGCAGGTGAGAAGCATGCTGTGGTGATCAGTGAGTCACTGGCGCGCAGGCGCTGGCCGACTGAGAATCCTGTTGGCAAGCAGTGGGATAGGGAAGGGAAGGACACGGTTGTTGGCGTGGTGGGAAACACGCGCGCTCAGGAGATGAACAACACGGACGCCACGGAGATTTACTATTCGCCCGCCGCAGACAATATGCCGAACATGAGCGTGCTGGTGAAAGTCAGTGGTGGGTCCGAAGCGGTCCTGCCGAGGTTGAAGGGGATTGCGAGCGCAATCGATCCGCGGCTCTATCCGACCATCACTTCGCTGAAGTCGGGCTTTCGCAAGAGCGTGGCGACGGCGGAGCAGATTGCTACGATCGTCAGTCTGCTGGGAAGTGTTGCGATCTTTCTTGCAACCGTTGGGTTGCTGGGGCTGGTGAGCTTTGCTGTTTCGCAGCGGATGAAGGAACTGGCAATCCGGCTGGCGCTTGGGGCAAACCGGAGCGAGATTGCGACGTCTGTGCTGCGGCGGTTTGCGTGGCCTGTGCTGATTGGCCTCGTTGCAGGAGTGGGGATTACGACGGCGCTGTCGCAGGTGATACGACGGGTGCTCTACGGCATCAGCGGGCTGGACCCGATCAGCTACTTCACTGCGATTGCATTGCTGCTGGCTATTCTGATCGCTGCGGCCATGGTGCCGATTCGTAGAGCGTTCCATCTCGATATTGCGCGCACGCTCCACACTGAGTAGGCGCAAGGTTTGCCATTGCGGGCTAAACCTAGCATCATGGAAGCGATGCCGACGAAAGACCACAAGCTTGAGGAGCAGGTTGCGCGAGAGGTTGAGCCGCGTTGGCCTGCGGTGTTTGCTCTCTTCGCTGTTGGAGGTCTGCGTTTCGCGTTACCCCAGGAACTTGCAGCCGGGCCGCAATGGTTGATGATCCTGATCGTTGGCGTACTGATTGTTCCAACGATCGTGGCTCGTAAACGCGGCAACCATTTGATGAACCAGGTGCTGGGCTACCTGATTACGTCGATCCTGACGCTGGATATGGGCTGGTCGCTGTATCTGCTGATTGGGGCGCTTCCATCGCACAAGGAAGCGCCGCAAACGCTGCTGATCTCGGCGGCTGCGCTGTGGGTGACGAACGTGCTGGTGTTTGCCAGCTGGTACTGGCGGCTGGATGCGGGCGGACCGCGGGCTCGTGAGATTCGCGGGGTACATACGGACGGGGCGTTTCTGTTTCCGCAGATGACGCTGGACCAGGCTGCGAAGAAGCAGATGGGCGAGGAGTCCTGGAATCCTGGTTTTGTCGACTATCTCTTCCTTGCATTCAACACCAGCACTGCGTTCTCGCCGACGGATGTGCCTGTGCTGTCTCGCTGGGCGAAGATGCTGATGATGGTGCAGTCGCTGATCTCCTTCACCACGGTGGCGCTACTGGCTGCTCGGGCCGTGAACATTCTGTAGGCGGCTGAATCCGCATTGGTGGAAGCATGGATGATGCTTCGAAGCTCCCGGGCAGTAGCGGTGTTCGCTCTTATGTCATGACATTTGCGATTGAATGATGAGATAAACGGGCTTTATGAGGTCGATAAATCTTACCGATCCATGATTTTCGTCGCGGAATCCCGTGTATCTTCACGTCAAGGATCGTCCGATAGCGACGGCACCAACCCCGTAGGGGCTCCAGTCAGCGCTTACTCGTAAATCAATCTGTCGCGGGAGAGATCGAGAAAAACCGACGCCGAAGGAGCAACCGCCCCGGAAACTCTCAGGCAAAAGGACCACGACAGGTACAACTTCTGAAGAGAGACTCCTTGGTGGAGTCCGCCGACGGGATAACAATCTCAGGCAAACGGACAGAAGGGGCATACTCGCTATTCGCATCGCTATCCGGTGCCGAACGAGTACGCCCGGTCGTAAGACCGAACGGACCTGGCGTCTCGCCGTCATCTTTTTAATTCAACGCAAAGCATGCAATTTTATTCACGGTAAGTGTGCCGGAAGCAAGTTGGTCTCCGTATTGTCTCGGAGATTGACTGAGCAGACTTGTCGGTTGAGTCCTTGAAGTGGTCTATCTCGACTGTTTATTGCGATTGTCTGTCGTGATTGCCTGCTTCGATCGGGTGGCTTAATCGACCGCACTCACATTTTTCCTATGGTTCATTCGTCTCTGGTGACCGGTGGCCTTAGTGCCGCTGCAATCCAGGAAGCATCATTCTCTTTCATAAGTTCATTTCACATTTTAGGAGGACAGCAATGCAATCATTCCTACGATTCAAGAGTGGTATCGTTACACTCTTTCTCTGCCTCGTGATGTTTACGATGGCAGGAAAAACTTCCTTCGCGCAGACCTATGGCGGCGTGTCGGGCACGGTGCACGATCCGTCGCATGCCGTCATCCGGTCGGCGAAGATCACGGCCGTTGAAATCAACACCGGGGCAACCAGCGTAACTACCGCCAATGGCGAGGGCTTTTACACTTTCCCGAATCTTGCAGTTGGCACATACCGTATCTCTGCGTCGAGCAATGGGTTCACGACCGAGGTGCAGAACCAGGTGATGGTCAATGTTGCCAGCTCGCTGCGACTGGACTTCACCCTGACACTGGGCAGCGTAAGTCAGATGGTGGAGGTGAGTTCACAGGCTCTGGCCATCGACACCACAACGGCGGCGCTGGGCAACACGATGGATTCGCGCCAGTTGTCCGATCTGCCCATCAATGGCCGCGACTACGGCCGTTTCAGCCTGCTCACGCCGGGAGCCGTGGCGCGCAGCAACTACATTGCGGACTTGAGCTTTGACGGCCTGCACTCGGTGCATAACCAGTTCTCGATTGACGGTATCGATGCTTCCCGCGTTGACCAGCCATACATGGCGAATGGTTACGAGCGCGGCGCCCGACTGCTGACGGGCAGCATGGAGACGGTTGCCGAGTTCAAGGTGCAGACGAGCGCGTACCAGGCGCAGTATGGCCGCGCGGCCGGGTCTGAGGTCAACATCGTGACCAAGTCTGGATCAAACAAGATCCATGGCGAGGTATACGACTTCTTCCGCAATGATGCGCTGGACTCATCAAACTTCTTCGCGACAACCAAGCCGGAGTTTCGCTACAACGACTTTGGCGCCAATGTTGCCGGCCCGATCCGCCACGATAAGACCTTCTATTTCGCGAACTATGAAGGCTCGCGTCAGCTGGTTGGCATTACTGCGAACGGCACCACGGCGAGCCCCGAGCTAATTGCAGAAGTGATGGCGACTTCGCCGCAACTGGCTCCCATTCTCGCCCAGTTTCCCGATGCGACTTCCACCACAAGCAATCCTCTGGTGGGTGTCTACACAGCGAACAAGGTGTCGAACGTGCGGGAAGATACGGGCAGCGCGCGCGTCGATCAGGTCTTCTCGGACAAGGACAGCGCCTTTGCCCGAATCAACATCAACGACACCAACGTATTCGGGCCGCTGTTTGGCGTGCAAGGCAGCGCCTTCGGCGTGAACGACCACCAGACGGTTCCGATCCGCACCACCAATGCGGCGATCCATGAGGCGCATATCTTCAGCCCGCGTTTGGTTAACGACGCGCTTGTGGGCGTGCAGCGCTGGGTTAGCACCATTGATTCCTACGAGCCGGTGCCCGATACGATCATTGCGGGTTTGGCCATCTCGCCTGGCAATGAAGGTTTCTATTACCAGGCGGGCACCAGCTTCCAGTATGGCGATAGCCTGACCTACGTGAAGGGTAAGCACACCATCAAAGCGGGCACGCAGATTTACAGGATCCAGGTGAACCGCAGCAGCAAAGACTACAACTACATGATTTTCTCGTCGATCCCAGACTTCATCAACGACAAGCTCTCGTCAGTGAGCATCACCGTTGGCGATCCAGGACACGGCACACGCGCGACCCAGCTTGGCTTCTTTGCTCAGGATACTTACCAGTTGCTGCATAACCTCACGCTCGACTACGGCCTGCGTTACGACTTTGAAACCGTGCCGCATGATTCTCACTTCGCGACTCAGACCTTTGACCCGCAAACAGGAGCGCTGGCCAAGCCTGGCGGCTCTTATTTCGATGGGAACCACGCTGACTTCCAGCCGCGCCTGGGTATTGCCTGGCAGCCGAAGGAGAAGATGGTGGTGCATGCCGCCATCGGCATGTTCTATCAGGCTTACCCGGTGGGTTTTGGCGCATACAACGTTCCTCTGAACAACATTCCGGGCAACGTTTCGCTCAACTCCAACACTGTTCCTGAACTGTCCTATCCATACACTCCCTATCTGGGTGATAACACTGCAGGCGCTCCTACGGTCTTCGGATTTCCGACCCACAAGCCGGATATCTACTCGATCCAGCGGAGCTTCAGCTTTGCCTATCAGATTGCTGCGAACACCGGCCTGGAACTGGCCTATGTCGGCAATCATGGCGTAAACCTGTGGCGTGAAATCGACACAAACTACGTTGCCCAGAACACGTCGATTCGCCCCAACTCCAACTTCAGCGATATCTACCTGGAGACGAATTCCGGATTCAGCGGTTACAACGCCTTCCAGCTTTCGATCATCCGGCGCGTAGCCAAGGGGTTGCATGCTGAGGCCGCTTACACCTATGGGCACGCTATCGATAACGTCCAGGATCAGGGACTGTTTGCCAGCGAACCACAGGACAACAACAATATCAAGGCGGAGCGCGGCAATGGCTCAGGTGATATCCGCCACAACATGTCGTTCAACGTCCTCTACGATCTGCCCATGGGCAGGGGCTATGGCTTCCTGAGCAGCGCTCCGAAGGCCGTTTCCTTCCTGGCAAGCGGTTGGGAGGTCAACGCTCTGGGCATCATCCACAGCGGCATCGCCGATAACATCTCGCTGGGCACCAACACCTATGGCAATGGCGACTACACCAACCAGCGTCCTGACTTTGTGCCCGGCGTTCACCAGTATGTAACCAACCGGAGCCATCGCCAGTACTTCAACCCGGATGCGTGGGCTATGCCAGCCGCGGGCACTTTTGGTAACTCGCCTCGCAACGGAATTTATGGGCCTGGGTTTGCGCAGATCGATTCGTCGTTGATCAAGCGGACAGAGCTGTCGGAAGGCCGGAGCGTTGAGTTCCGCGCCGAGTTCTTCAACATGTTCAACCACCCGAATTTTGGGCAGCCGGACAGCACCTACGGCGACTCGACATTCGGCCAGATTTTCAGCACCTTCGGATCGACCATCGGACTGGGCACTTCACGCCAGATCGAGTTCGGTCTGAAACTCCACTACGAGGACAAAAGCGCGCCGGGTCCGATGGAAGTCGGGCCCGGCGATGCTCGTTTAGAACTGAATGGATAGGTATATTCGAAGAGCTGCAGCATTGCGGTGACAGATTGTACGTGGGTCTGTCCAAGCTGCAGAGCTATGCTGAAGACGCTGATCTGTTCGATATCTCTGATTCCTCTTGCTGCCTTATGCTGCCTTCCTGTGGCCGCGCAGACCAGTGATGTCGAGTCCTATCGTCTGCAGGTCGCCGTCGACGAAGTTGGACTTACGTTTCATGCGGCGGACGCGCATGGTCTGCCGGTCAATGATCTCAAGCAGGACGAAGTTAAGGTGCTGGACAACGGCAAGCCTGCACACAAGATCGTTTCGTTCGAAGTGGCGCAGGACCATCCAATCCGGGCAGGCATTCTTGTCGATACGAGCAAGTCGATGGAGCCGCATCTGCATGGCGACCGGGCGATTGCGGCGCAGTTTGCGCAACGCGTGATGCGGCAGAAGACGGATAGTGCTTTCGTCATGGAGTTTGGCTACACCTCTGTGGTCACGCAGCCGTGGAGCGGGGATGCTGCGACCCTCTCAAATGCACTGCATCGCGTTGTTGCGGGACGGCAGAATTCTCTGGGCGGGACGGCGCTTTTCGATGCGGTCTTTCACGCCTGCTTTAATGAGTTTGGCAAGGTGGATCATGCCGGGAGCGGGAACTTCATTCTGCTGTTCTCCGATGGCGAGGACAATGCAAGTCACACTTCGCTGAGCGAGGCTGTCGATATGTGCCAGCGCAGCAACACTGCGATCTATGCCTTTCGCGCCGATCCTGCGCCGGGGAGCTCGTCATCCGGCCCGAAGACGCTTGTCGATCTGACCGAGCAGACGGGTGGGCGCGTCTTCCATGACGATGATGCGGAAGCCGCCGTGGATACCGATCTGCGTGTCATTGAAGGGGAGATGCGCAACCAATATCGGCTGGTCTACAAGCCTGCGGAGCTGGCGCATGACGGAGCGTTTCACCGCATTGAACTGCGCATGCCGGAGCGGGTGAACGACGTGACCGTGCGCACGGGTTACTACGCTCCGGGGCGGGCTCAACAATAGGGACCAAGCAGTAGAACAAGGCAGTAGCCACGCGGTCGCACGGACCAACAACATTCGCCAACATATAATCGGGTCGTAGCTCGCCAAAAATCAGCAGAGGGTAGCCCCGAGTGCGACATCGCAATCCCGATCTTCAATCGCACATCTCCAATCCCCGGCGTTCCAGAGAAACCGGCCACAAATCCCGGCACATCGCGCAACTGAGCAATATCCCGCTGCTTGGCCGCAGTATCCTCGTCTCGCACGTTCAGCGCATTGCGCAAAAGCTCGATGGACGCACCAAGTACACCCGCCTCACGGCCTTCCTGCAGTTCTGGAACTGGCTCGTCCTTTACCTGCGCAACATCTACAAGCGCAAGCATCCCTACCAGAGCTACCCCAGCGGCGAGACAGGCGGCGAGACAGGCATATTTCCCATCACCGCAGCGGACGGCGGCCCCATTCGCCTGGCCCTCACTGCCGACTGGGGAACCGGCACGCAGGAGGCCGAGGCAGTCGCTTCCAACATCGAGTCCAGCCGTCCGCACTACACCGTCCACCTGGGAGATGTTTATTTCACCGGTGAAGGCGACGAGATCGCCGAGAACTGCTTCGGGCAGGCGAGCAGCACTCATAAGGGCGTTACCTGGCCGCTCGGATCGGAAGGCAGCTTTGCCCTCATGGGCAACCATGAGATGTACTCAGGCGGGGAAGGCTACTTCGAGCGGTTCATCCCGCGGCTCGGCTTGTTTGGCCCCGGCCATTCCATCCAGACTCCGCAACGCGCCAGCTACTTCTGCCTCGAAGCAGAGCACTGGATCATCCTCGGCCTCGACACCGGCTACCACTCCGGCGGAGTGCCCCCGCTCACCAACGTTCCCTACGTCAACCGCATCCCATGGCTCAACGTCGATGCGCGCTTTGACGAGCAGATGATGACCTGGCTGCGCAACACTGTCACGCGACTCGATCGTAGCGAAATCCGCAAGCCAGTGATCGTCCTTACCCATCACCAGCCCACCAGCGCCTTTGAGCGTCCATTTCTGAAACCAGCTCAGCAACTGGCCAGCCTCGACTTCTTTCATGACCGCGAATTTCTCTGGTTCTATGGCCACGAGCATCGCTTCACCATCTACGAAAAGCAAGCCATCGCGGGACTGCAAGTCTATCCACGCTGCATAGGCCACGGCGGCATGCCGGTGGACGTTACGAAGATCACCACTCCGCGCCCCGACGTTCTCTTCTACGACCCGAGAAGCCACCCGATCGACAAGGATCACCCCAAGACAAGAGTTGGCTACAACGGCCACCTCATTGCCACCATTGACGGCGAAAAGCTCATCATCGATTACCACGACATCCTGAGCAACAACCTGCTGCTCAAAGAGACCTTCACCCCAATCAGCAACGGCAAGCTGAAGTACGAATCGCACCAGCCGCCCAAGAGCCTCTTAACTTCCGGGTCGCACGTTGGGTAGAAGATTAGTAGACTTCTCCTTTCCCCCACCGTTTGTGCAACTTTCAATATGATGCACTGGTATCAAATCTTGCACTCCTACGCTCAAAGGTGCATGATTGGTATATGAGAACTAGGGCGAATATCCATCTCGATAAGGATGTCTATGATTTTGCTTCGGCGTATGCGAGTGCCAAGGGGCTGCCGCTGGGATCGGCGGTAAGTGAACTTCTGCGCCAGAGAGCGGAGCAGATGCCGGAGTCGCACACCGGAGCATCGTTGCGGCTGAAGAAGACTCGGCGCGGGTATTTCGTCAAGGCGAAGACGGGCAATGTCGTGACTTCCGAGATGGTTCGGGAGAGTTCGGAAGACGATCTTGGCTAAGGCTCCCCGATACTTGCTAGATGTCAACGTGCTGGTGGCGATCCTCGACGAGGACCATGTGCATCACCGGGCCGCGACCAAGTGGTTCGATACGCCGGGCCTTCAGTGGGCTATTTGCCCTTTCGCAGAAGCCGGCCTTCTGCGCCACATGACCCGGCCCAGGACAGGCAACCTGAGCATGGAAGAAGTCACTGCGATGCTGGCGCAACTGGCACAGGAACCGGGCTATCATTTTCAACCAGTTTCCGCGGATTGGCTGGCGCTGAGCGGGCCGTTCTTCAAGCGCCTCTTCGGCCACAACCAGGTCACCGATGCTTACCTGCTGGGCCTAGCAGTACACAATGGTCTGGTGCTTGCGACCTTTGATCGGGCCATGCTGCATCTTGCCGGAGAGCACAGCAAGCATGTTCTGATTCTGGATGTGAAGTGAAAGTCATCAGGGGCATCGAGAAGCTACGCCGCCCGGAACGCTACGCGTAGTCCCAGAGCTTTCGCTACCTTGATGACTGTCGCAAAGCTGGGATTGCCCTCTGCTGAAAGTGCTTTGTAGAGACCCTCGCGCGTCATGCCTGTATCACGAGCAAGCTGGCTCATATTGCGCGCACGAGCTACGGCGCCGAGAGCATGCGCGATCAACAGCGGATCATCTCCCTCCTCTTCGATGACGGCTTCGAGATACGCGGCAATGCGGTCGTCGTCGGTGAGGTAATCTGCCGTGTCGTAGTGGCTGAATTCGACCATGTGTTAACTATGGTGACAGGTGTAAAACTGTCAACTTGGTTAGGATCTTTGCTAACGTCATTAGGCAAGTTGGAAGAATTGCTAGATGACGGCTCCTTGGCTAGAGTTTTGAAGCCTCATCTCTTTTGCTTTGGGCATCTGCTGCGCGATTCATGCGCTCCAGTAACTCGGCATGAAACAGGAGGTCTTTCTTCAACACGCTCGATCTAGATGTCTTGCGCGCAAATTCTTCAGCGGCGGTTAAGTCTTCGTCCCCGCCCTTCAAGTCGCCCGAAAATGCGCGTATCTGACCGCGAGTGGCAAAGGCCGCTTCGCTTCCAGAATCGTCATCGTGGCCCAGCTTTACAATTTGTACAGCTTTGTCTGCGTAAGGCATTGCCGCAGCTAAATCGTGCGCATTTGCCAATGCTGTCGCCGTATACACATTTACGCTGCGCCGTTCGACATATCGCTGGTCAGGTTCAAATTCATCGGCAATGGCTGCGGCTTTTCTGCAATATGCGATCGTACCAGCGTCTGCTGCGTGCGCTATTACGCCTCGGGAACATAATTCCCATGCAGCGTCGAAGCGGTCGGCGATGGCAGTATCCGGCTTCCCGCTATTGTCAGGCTTCGTTAGAGTGATTGTTGTTGAGTAGTTTCCGGTAGCTTGAGTTTCGTGCGCTGTGTGCACTTCTGGCTTGTCGTGCAGAGAAAAGATCACCGAAACTTCACCGTCGACTGCTATAGAAGCTGTACCGTTACGAAAAGGAACGTACCGCCATTGTTTCACCGCATCCGTGGTTGCCTGATAGAGCAGAGACGATCCGCTTACCGCCTTCGCCGATCTCACAAGGCCATCCGGACCGATCTCAACCCTGACGACGACTTCTCCTTGAAATCCAGCCGCCTGAGCAATCGCTGGATATACAGGAGGAGTCCAGGACATCAGGTGACTCGCCAACTCTTCACGACTCGGTTGGAAAGGCCCATTTGTCTGGGCATTCGCTGGAAAGGTCATCGAAAGATAGGCAGAGAAGACGATCAAGGCAAATGGACGCATGGATACACCTGATCCCGCAGGAAGATATATCCATCTTAACTGCAGGTCGACATCACGATGATTACGACCCATTGCGACTTAGGCACTGACTCGTTCGCGGTCGCGGTTGTTTTGATTCTGATTGCCGAGGTGGACGCTTACGATCTTGCTGACGCCGGGCTCCTGCATGGTTACGCCGTAGATCATGTCGGCGGTTTGCATCATGCGCTTGCTGTGGGTGACCAGCAGGAACTGCGTGTCCTGGCTCATGCCGTGGAGCAGGTCGGCGAGGCGGCCTACGTTGGTTTCGTCGAGCGCGGCATCGACTTCGTCCAGTACGCAGAAGGGCGCGGGCTGGTACTGGAAGATGCCGACGAGCAGGCTGAGCGCGGTCAGAGCCTTCTCGCCGCCAGAGAGTAGGAGGACGTTCTGCAGCTTCTTGCCTGGGGGTGAGGCGACGATTTCGAGGCCGCTTTCGGCCTGGTTTTCTGCGTCGGTGAGGCGCAGGAATGCCTGGCCGCCGGGGAAGAGTTTGTTGAAGACGCGGGCGAAGTTTTCGTTGATGCGGGCGAAGGCTTCATCGAACTTGACGCGCGAGATCTGGTCGATTTCCTTGATCGTGCTCTGCGTATTGTCGATGGATTCGACGAGGTCTTTGCGCTGGGTTTCGAGGAAGGCGTGGCGTTCGGCGGTTTCCTTGTACTCGTCCAGAGCCATCATGTTGACCGGGCCCATGGCTTCGAGCTTCTGCTTGAGGCTGCGGCTGTCTTCTTCGGCGGTGACGAGGTCTTCGCCTTCGAGATAGAGGATGCCTTCTTCCGCACGCAGCGCTGCGGCTTCAATGTTGAGTTCGTTGAGGCAGCTGGCTTCAAGATGTTCGAGGTCGCTGACGAGCTTGGCCGCGACGCTGGCAAGGCGGCTGCGGTTTTCGCGATGGCTGTCCGTCGCGGCGCGAAGAGCCTTGAGCTGCGCGTCGCTGGCGGCGAGCTGTTCGCGCAGGGCTGCGGCTTCTTCCGTGGCGGCCTTGGCTGCGGCTACGGCTTCTTCGCGGGCGGCTTTGAGTTCGACCTGGCGGGCTTGCAGGCCGTCGTTTTCGTTGAGGCGCTGGTCGCGTTCTGCTTCTGCGGCTACGCGCTGCTGCTCGATTGAAAGCAGGCGGCGTTCGAGGTCGGCGTGCAGGCGGTCGATGCGCTGATACGCGCTCTCCGCGCCGCGGCGGCGCTCTTCAAGGCCTGCCAACTCTGCCGTAACTTTGGCTGCTTCCTGCTGCAGATGTTCGCGGCTCTGGCGCAGTTCGGAAAGGCCCTGCTGCCATTCTTCGAGGCGAACTTCTGCGGCCTTGTGCTCGGCTTCCAGGCGCTCGGCCTCTTCCATCTTCTGGCCAATGAGGGCCTGCTTCTGCTCGCGTGCATCCTTGTTGCGCGAGGCCTGCAGCATCCACTCCTGAAGGCGGCGCTCAATGCGCTGCACTTCGGACTCCATCTGCTTGAGCGCAGCGCCCTGGTTCGCTGCGTCACGTTCGGCCTGGCGGCGCTGTTCGTTGAGCAGTTCGAGGCGGGCTACGGCCTCTTCAATGGCGCGAGCAGCGGAGACGGCGTTGATCTCGGCCTGGCTTAGCTCGGCTTCTACTTTTTCGAGCTTTTTCTGCGCTTCGCGAAGTTCACGCTTGACGGCGAGCGGGCCTTCGGCTGCGGGCTTGCCCCCGCTGACAGTCGCGTTGTGGAAGCACTCACCGGTGGGGGCGAGGAAGTAGCCGTGGCGATGCGTGTTGGAGAGCGTGCGTGCGGCTTCCGCGTTGGGCGCGAGATAGCCGTTGCGCAGCTTGGGCAGCATCGCTTCAAGCGAGTGAGCGAAGCCGTTGAGCACCTTGATCGTGGAGCGCAGGGAGATGAGGCCGTCTGCGGCGATCTCCGGTTCAGGAGCGAAGAGGTCGCCGGGAGCTTCGTCTGGGTGCACGAGGAAGGTGGCGCGGCCATCCATGCCGGAGCGGAGGAGGCGAATGCCTTCCTCGGCGGACTTCCAATCCTTGACGACGATGTAGTTGAGCTCGTCGCGCAGGAAGTCGTCGGCAACGGCTTCGTGCTCGCCGGTGACTTCGACAAAATCAGCCAGCGTGCCAATGGGAGTCATGCCGGGGCCGAGGGAGTCGGGCTTGAGCAGCTTGCGGACAGTCTCGGTGGAGTAGCTGTGATTCTTGATCACAGCATCGAGCGAGTTACGACGGCCGGCGAGCGTGGCCTGTTCGCCGCGCAGCTGGTTGGAGCGCGTGCGGAGAGCCTGCTCTTCCTGGCGCTTGGCGGTGAGGCTGTTGCGGAGTTCGCTGATCTCGGCTTCGAGCTGCTTGAGGGCTTCGGCGGCGCCTTCAAAGCGCATGGATGCCTGGCCGCGTTCCGCGCCGAGGCTTTCCGCCTCGTTGCGAGCCTGGGACATTTCATTTTCGAGGCGCTGGGCTTCGCGTTCAATCGACGCCAGCGACTCTTCGGCCTGGGCGGTCTGGTTGCGGGCAATGCCGGCCTGGGTGAGCAGGTGCATAGCCTGGCGGCGGCCAGATTCGAGCTGACGCTCGGCGTCGCCTACCTGCTGCGCGGCCAGACGGGCTTCGTTCTGGCGAGCCTCAACTTGCTGGCGGAAGGCGCGGGATTCTTCGGCGGCGTTTTCCAGGAACGACTTATGCTGCAGGCGTTCTTCGGCAATGCTGCCGATCTGGGTCCGGGTCTGTTCCAGCTCGGCTGCGGTGGCTGCGAGGCGGGATTCCAGCTCGGCGACGCGCTCCGCATTGCTGCGTTCGCGGCTGCCGGCGCGTTCGAGTTCGACGGCTGCTGCGTTGGCCTGCTGGCTGGCGGCCTGGCCCTGCTTGTCCAGCTCAAAGCCGCGGCTGCTGAGCTCGTGCGAGGAAGCATCGAGGGTTTCGATTTCGGCTGCGGAAGTATCGATTTTGACGGTGAGCTCAGCGATCTCGGTGTTGAGACGAAGCTGGTCAGCGTCCATGCGGGCCATGCGGCTGGCGAGGGTGACGCGGAGCTTGGCGCGGAGCTGGTCGCGCAGCTCGGCGAAGCGCTCAGCCTTGGCGGCCTGGCGCTTGAGCGAGTTCATCTGCCGCGTGACTTCTTCGAAGATGTCGTCGATGCGGGCGAGGTTCTGACGTGCGGATTCGAGGCGCAGCTCGGCGAGGCGCTTCTTAGTCTTGAAGCGGGTGATGCCGGCGGCTTCTTCAATGATCGACCGGCGATCGTGGGGCTTGGAGCTGAGCAGCTGTCCGATGCGCTCCTGCCCGATGATCGCGTAGCTCTCCGGGCCAAGGCCGGTGCCCATGAAGATGTCCTGGATATCGCGCAGGCGGCAGAGCTTGCCGTTGAGCAGATATTCGCTCTCGCCGGTGCGGAAGAGGCGGCGAGTGATGACGATTTCGCCCTTTTGCGGGGTGCGGGAGAACTTGCGGCGGCGGATCTTGAGGACTACGGATTGAGGCGCGGCGGTTGACGCTTCTGAGTTCGGAGTAGCTTCGCCTTCCGGGGCGGCTTCAGCAACGGGAGCTTCGGTTTCGCCGTCCTCCAGCGCCTGGCCGGGCTGGTTTTCGGCGATGATCTCTTCGGCTTCAGCGGCGCGTTTGCGGCGGAGAGCCTGCTCGTCCCAGTCTTCCGGGTGGTCAGAGTCAATCTCGACTTCGGGAGTGTCGAGCAGGATGGGGCCGTCGTAGGCTTCGGGGTCGACCATGGTGATGGTGACTTCGGCCATGCCGAGTGGTTTGCGGTCGCGTGTACCGGCGAAGATGACATCCATCATGTGCGAGCCGCGCAGGGTCTTGGCCGATTGCTCGCCGAGAACCCAGGTCACGCCGTCCAGAATGTTGGACTTGCCGCAACCATTGGGCCCCACGACGACGGCGATGCCGGTGCCTGGCAGGGCCAGTTCGGTGCGGTCGCAAAAGCTTTTGAAGCCCAGGATGTGTATCTTCTTCAGTTTCAGCATGCAAACTCCCGTCGTGCTGCGTGTTCCCGGTCCTCGGGCCCGGACGAAACGGTTTTGAATTCGCCCGCGACGGTCCGGAACGTGCCGGGAAGGCCGTCCAAGTACAACGCTAAGGGTCGAATCTGGCAGGGTCAACGGCTCAGGGAGCGGTTCTTGTGGATAAGAAGGCCGAAACCCCGGTTCTGCGAAATAACCCGGAAATGGACCGGAATTAAACCCACGTTTTCCTCAGAAAACGCGAACCATAAGAGTAAACAGCTTTAGTTTTTCTCCAGCCCGAGGAGCAGTTGTTCGCCCCTCTGCTCGGCCTCTTGCAGCTTTTTGCGGAACTCATCGCGCCACCGGCTCCCAAGTCCGTTCATCTGCACGAGGCTCCGCGCCAGGTCGCCGTCGAACTGCAGGAAAAAGCAGCGGTTGATGGCGGTGATGGTCGCGGCTGGGTGGGGGCGGTCATGGAGTTGCCAGCGATCTCCTGCCTGCACAATGCCCGGCTGCAGTACGCGCATATAAAAACCGCTGCGGTTCTCGCGCGTCGTGAGCTTGACCCAGTCCGCCCTGCCGATGCGTCGTGCCAGGGTAGCGCAGGGGACGCGCGGCCCGGTCACCTGGAAAATCGCGGAGCCAACCTGGACGCGATCTCCCGCGCAGATTTCGCTGTCCGTCACGCCGCCCAGGGTGAAGTTCTCGCCAACGGCGCCATCCTCAAGCTCTACTCCGTAGACTTCCTGCCAGAAGCGGTAATGATCTGCCGGCTGGCAGCAGATCGCCGCGTCCGGGCTGCCGTGGAAGGGCTGCGTGACCCGGTCGCCCAGCAGGCCGCGCGGGGTCACGTCGATCGGCCCGACGACCGGATCGCGGGCAATCGAGGACGTCCACTCGCCCCTGGCGTCGTGCATGACCTTCGGCTGGCCGACAAAGACGGATCGGATTGTGGGCATCGGCCGCTCCGGTGATTCTTCGTTTCAGACTGTCTTCCTGCTTCAATCGTAGATCGAAAGGGTAGTCGTAGTGACGTTCGATGGAGAACTGAGGGGCATCCGGGTGCAAGGGATTGAGGAGGTAGTTCCAAGTCTCGGGGACAATCGCCGATGGAACGCGCAGAATGGGCGATCTGCGGCTTTCGAGCCACTTGGAGCCAGTCTGTTGTGTGAGAGAAATTGCAGTTGTCCATTCGGCAGGGAGGTCCTCCCGAGAAATTTCTTCAATGGCAACATCCGGCCCAGTGATTCGCAGCAACGTGTAGCTCGGCGGTGTCTTTTGGGCCAGGATATGGACGCAGGTTTCGAGCAGCGCACACGCCGGTGAGTCGGAAGTATAGACCATCGGTGCACCGGCAAGATTCCATCGGCCAGCAGCCTTAATACACCCTTTTCCGCTGAGATCGAGATGTTTGCTGATTCGCCAGATGAGCATCTAAATGTAAATACCTTCATCGATCTGGATGAGTAATTCTTCGACCATGCGAGCGCCGATTTCAGTGGTCAAGAGTGAAAGCGGCGTCCGGCCACCTTGGGCAAACAGCACGTTCCGCAGTGCTGGGTCGAGGCGAGGATTGGGTGTGCGCAGCCACTCCAGTGCTCGCTCGCGACTTTCGTAAACAGCCTCGGTGGCTCGCAGCACACGCAGCAGTCGGATTACCTTGTCGGATTCGTCGAGGGTCAGCAATTCCTTACGCGAGCGCCTATGCTGCAGCGTTCGGGCCGGCAACACAATCGAGTGCACTTCGGCCCGCTCAAAGCCAAGGCCCAGCAGCGCATCGATGATCGAAGGCGGAAACCTCCGCTCGACCATGGCCAGAACTTCAGCTCCGCCTGTCGATTTTTCGAGTTCGATCCAATCAGGCTGGACTGCGGCTGCGGACATCGCTATGTACCTCAGCTACAGTATGCCACTCATTCTTCGGCAAAGTGTAGTTTGAAGCAGCAGAAAGCCTGACCGATTCCCGCTTAGGGAAGGCAAGAAGCTACGTACTCTGGCGTTCCATTATTGCAATTGACCGGCGAACGAGTAGCAACGGAATGCAGCCAAAGACGCCGAAGCTGCAGTCGATCATGCTCCACCAGAACGGGATACCGCGGATGGGGCCGGCAATCAGGGCGAGCGGAATGACTCCCGCGCAGGCGATCAGGCCGAAGGTGACGAACCACTCGTTGCGGACCGGATCCATGTACGGGCCAATGAAGGCGGCGGCAATGACTAGGTGGCCGAACGCCAGCCAGTCCGTGCCGTAGGCGAGGAATGGATACTGGGCGTTGGTCTGCGCCAAGGCGTTGCAGACTCGTTCGACCCATGGCAGCAGGTGCGTGGACTGCGCAAGAGGCTCAATCGCCGGATGGTGCAGGACAGAAACCGCCCAATGCAGTTCGCTTTTAATTGGGAATGCCGTGACACCGCTGATCACAAGTCCGGCCATGAACACGACCAGCCAGAGGCGGATGCGTCGAAGGTGCCTGGCGTATTCGGACAGTTCGGAGAAGGCTGGCATGGTTAGACTCAGAGTAACGGAGAAGCCGTCATGCCTGCGATTGAACTTGCCAAGCACCTGCGCGCGGACGCGATTGCATCCATCAAGCGCTATTTTGAAGAGAATCTGGATCCGATCGGCGAAATGCCTGCCGGGCTGTTGCTGAACTACATCCTCGAAGAGATTGGACCGGCGATCTACAACCAGGGCGTGGCAGACGCGCAGTCACGGCTTCAGCTTCAAGTCACTGACCTTACGGGCGAGCTGTACGCCGACCCGTTTCAGTACTGGCGGAAGGCGGATGCAAAGCGGAAGTCTAGGCGTTAACGGGCGGGACCGCGGTCTACTGCCGCCAGTCCGCCGGAACGGAGCGGCGAACGACCTTTTCGATGGCTCGCAACGCTTGCGGACGAGGGAAGCCAGGGCGGCTGGCGAGGCGGATGCTGCGCGTGGACCCTTGAAGCAGCGGGCGAAGCTCGACGGCGCGGCTGGAAAAGCCGGTTGCTGCTAGTGCGGGGATCAGCGTGGTGCCGTAGCCCGCTGCTACGAGGTTGACGAGGGTTTCAAGCGTCGCGGCCTGCATGGCGGATTGGATCCCGGCTTTTGCTCCGCAGGCGGCGAGAGACTGATTCACGAGGCAGTGGCCATCAGCCATGACGAGTAAATCTGGGGCGAGGTCTTCTTCGTTCACTGTCTTCTCAGAGACGAGCCTGTGGTCCTGCGGCAGGACGGCCATGAGCGGCTCGGCAAAGAGGGCGACCTCGGATATTTCGTGCGTGCCCAGCGATGATGCGACCAGTGCTGCGTCCAGCCTGTGGCTGCGCAAGCCGTCGACAAGCAGGCGGGTCTGATCTTCCCAAAGCTCGATCGCGAGTCCGGGGTAGGCCTTCTTCAACGGGCCAAGAATAAGCGGCAGCAGGTAGGGCGCGAGCGTCGGGATCACTCCCAGCCTCAGCGCGCCAACCAGCGGGTCGCGGGCGGCGCGGGCGACGGACTCGATCTGCCCGGCCTCTGCGAGGGCACGCTGCGCATGCTCGAGTATCTGGCGGCCAACCGGCGTAACGTCAACGCGCTTATTGGTGCGCTCGAGCAGCGTCACGCCAAGCTCGTCTTCGAGCTTGCGGATCTGGCTGCTCAGGGTCGGCTGGCTTACGTTGCACGACTCCGCCGCCCGCCCAAAATGGCGAAACTCGACGACAGCCGCGAAATACCTGAGTTCCTGTAAGTTCATCGATCAGTCCCCGCACTCCGCACTTATATCTGCTTCCATTCATCATAGCCCTACTCAATCGTCACGGTAGAAACAATCGATTTTGCAAATGGCAGGTGGAGGGGCTAAGGTTGTCAGCGTAGGTTGCCAAGGAATTTGTACGACTCGTAGAATTCGCGGATCGCTGAAAATTTGGCGAGCCATTTTTCAGATGCAGTGACTCAAACAATCGCGGTCGTGTCCTCAAGGAGCGGCGGCATCGACAGCAAAGAAGCAAAGCAGCGAAACAAAGGAGAGAACCTTGTCAGACGAAGCAAAATGCCCGTTCCCCCACGGCGGCAGCACCCATACCCATACCGTGAACCATCACTGGTGGCCGAATCAGCTGAATGTCAATATCCTTCATCAGCACTCTGCGAAGTCTGATCCTATGGGCGAGGAGTTCGATTACGCCAAGGAGTTCCAGAGTCTCGATTACGAAGCGCTCAAGAAGGATCTGACCGCGCTCATGACCGACTCGCAGGACTGGTGGCCCGCTGACTTCGGCCACTATGGGCCGCTGTTCATTCGCATGGCCTGGCACAGCGCCGGCACGTACCGCATCTATGACGGTCGCGGCGGCGGGGGACGTGGGCAGCAGCGCTTCGCCCCACTCAATAGCTGGCCGGACAATGTGAATCTCGACCGCGCACGGCGTCTTCTCTGGCCCATCAAGCAGAAGTACGGCAAGAAGATTTCCTGGGCTGATCTGCTGATTCTCACCGGTAACGTAGCTCTCGAATCCATGGGCTTCAAGACCTTTGGCTTTGCCGGTGGCCGCGCGGACGTGTGGGAGCCGGACCTCGATGTGAACTGGGGTGCGGAAACTACCTGGATGGGCACCGACAAGCGTTACTCCGGTGAACGCGATCTGGCGAAGCCGCTCGGTGCTACGACGATGGGCCTCATTTACGTGAATCCCGAGGGCCCCGAAGGCGTGCCTGATCCAGTGGCTGCTGCCCGCGATATTCGCGAGACATTCAGCCGCATGGCCATGAACGACGAGGAAACAGTCGCCCTGATCGCCGGTGGTCACACCTTCGGCAAGACGCACGGCGCTGCTCACCCCCCAACTCACGTTGGCAAAGAGCCGGAAGGTTCGGCGATCGAAGATCAGGGCCTGGGCTGGAGCAGCACCTACGCTTCAGGCGCTGCGGGCGACGCCATCACCAGCGGTCTCGAAGTGACCTGGACCACCAAGCCCACGCAGTGGACCAACGACTATTTCGACCACCTCTTCAAGTACGAATGGGAGCTCACGAAGAGCCCCGGCGGCGCCCATCAGTGGAAGCCTAAGGGCACGGAGGGTGAGGGCACCGTTCCGGACGCGCACAACCCATCCAAGCATCACGCGCCCGGCATGCTCACCACGGATCTTTCCATGATCAAAGACCCGGCTTACGAGAAGATCTCGCGCCGCTTCTATGAGCATCCGGAAGAGTTCGCGGACGCCTTCGCTCGTGCCTGGTTCAAGCTCACGCACCGAGATATGGGCCCGCGCGCCCGTTATCTCGGACCGGAAGTTCCGGAAGAAGTGCTGCTATGGCAAGACCCTGTTCCTCCCGTCGATCATGTTCCCGTCGATGACCTGGACGTGGCTGCGCTCAAGGAGAAGGTGCTCGCTTCCGGCCTGACCGTCTCTGAGCTCGTCTCTACCGCATGGGCCGCAGCCGCCAGCTTCCGCGGTTCGGACAAGCGCGGCGGCGTCAACGGCGCGCGCATTCGTCTCGCTCCGCAAAAGGACTGGGCGGTCAACGAGCCAGAGAAGCTGCAGAAGGTGCTCTCGAAGCTCGAAGCTATCCAGGCCGAGTTCAACGGCGCACAGAGCGGCGGCAAGAAGCTTTCCCTCGCCGACCTGATCGTGATCGCGGGCAACGCCGGCGTCGAGCAGGCTGCCCGCAACGCCGGGGTCAACGTCACGGTACCCTTTGCGCCGGGCCGTACCGACGCCTCGCAGGAGCAGACCGACGTTGAGTCGTTCAAGGTCTTGGAACTCACGTCGGATCCGTTCCGCTCCTATCGCAACGGCAGCACTACTCCTGCTGAAGTCACTCTGCTGGACAAGGCGCAGTTGCTTCAGCTCACCGCGCCTGAGCTGACCGTGCTGGTTGGCGGTTTGCGTGTGCTCAAGATCAACCACGGCGGTACCAACTTCGGCGTTTTCACCGGCAAGCCGGAAGCGCTCACCAACGATTTCTTCATCAACCTGCTCGACATGAAGACGGCCTGGAAGGCCACCTCGGCGGATGAGCATGAGTTCGAAGGTCGCGACCGCAAGACCGGCGAGGTCAAGTGGACTGCGACTCGCGCCGATCTGGTCTTCGGCTCGAACTCACAGCTTCGCGCTCTGGCCGAGGTCTACGGCACCGTGGATGCGCATACAAAGTTCGTCAACGACTTTGTGGGCGTATGGAACAAGGTGATGGAGCTCGACCGGTACGACCTGAAGAAGTAAGTGATCTGTTCACCAACCATGCAGCCTCTGCGCGAAACGGTTATGCCGGGACGTGCAGGGGCTGCTCTACGTTACAAGCAACTTATCGAAAAATAACTTGCGCCTGAATATCCGCGCTGTGCTACCGTATTCGCGGCGAAGCGCTCTCACTCCCTCCTGTTCTCAGCAGCGTTCCGCTTGAGCTTCGCTCGACGGGAGTCTCCATGTCCAATCAAGTTATCAACTACGACGGTAGTATCACCGCCAGTCCGCAGCAGCTTGTCTATCCGCAGTCGGTCGATGAGATTCAGGCTATCTTGCGCGATACGGCCACGTATCCCTCGCCGGTACGCGCGATGGGAAGTTATCACTCGCTCACGCCGTGCGCTTCGTCCGATGGCACAATGATCGGTATGTCAAAGATGGCCAATATCCTTGCCATCGATGTGACGGCGATGACCATGACTGCGCAGGCCGGTGTGCAGATCATTCAGGCTTCGCAGGCTCTTCGCGCGCAGAATCTGCAGATGCATCTAAACATCGAGATCGGCAACATGACGCTGGGATCGGCTGCCTGTTGCCATAGCAAGGACGGTCTCGACGGCATCGAGTGGGGTCAAGTGAGTTCGTATGTCGTAGGCATGAAGTGGGTGACGCCTGCAGGCGATCTTGCCGAAGCTACGGCTGCCGACAATCCCGACCTGATGCAGTTGATGCGATCAAGCTATGGACTCATGGGCGTGATCTACGAGGTCACCATGAGCATCAAGCCTATCGAGGTCATTCATCTCACCTATCTGCCTCGCCCTGCGGCTGAACTCACCGAAGACGAAGTGACGAACATCCTCAACACGTCAGAGGGCCTGGTGGCGTGGACGGTGAATCGCACGGTGATCTTTCAGCAGCGGCACCAGGTCAAGGAGCCAAGCATTTTCGCCAGCCTTCAGGCGGCGATCCGGCACCGGCTATGGAACTTCACCGGCGCGCATATCGGGCAATTCATCGATCGATATTTTTCGGACAACACGCTGCGTAATGCGCTGGAGCAGGGAAGCGCCGATGTGGCGCAGCTGCTGTATGAAACGCTGCATCTGCTCGGCGGCATTACCATCTTTGCTCCCGATAAGACCATCAACTATGAAGAGACTCCGGCCAATGCGAAGTATGCCTTTACCTTCTGGACATTTACTCGTGGCCAGTGGCTAACGACGCTACAAGCCTATCTTGATTTCGCCGACCAGTACTTCGCATCGACAGGCTTTCGCTGCAATATGCCACTCGGCGCGTATCGCGTGCGGCAGGATACAAATTCGCTGCTCTCCTATAGTTGGGATGGCGACATGTTTTCGATCGATCCGATCCACGCACCGACGGACATTGCAGCATGGCATGCGTTCCTTGCGGCCTTCAATGACTTTGCTGCGGCACACAATGGGATCCCGCTGCTGAACCAGAGCCCGCTGGTGACGCAGGCACACTGCGAGGCTGGGTTTGGCGCGCGATGGAAACAGTTCTCCGATGCGGTGCGCGCGGCTGATCCCGCGGGACGATTGCTGAATCCCTACTTTGCGAATCTGCTTTCCCCTGCTTAATTCTTCATCTTTGGAGCAGCGAAAAGGCAGAGCATGAGCTCTGCCTTTTCTTGTGTCCTCTCTGACGTTATTGCACGAACAGACTAAGGCATCGGCACAGTAGTCTTGCCTGATTTCAATGCTGTTGTCTTGCCTTTCCAGACAAACTCCCCAGTCAGGCCGGGAGGCAATTCTAGCTCCGCGTGGCCGCCTTCATACTTCACCTTGATGAGCCCTTTGTCGTGCGGGACAGAGGCTTCGAGGTGCGTGAGATCGCCGATATGTGGAGCGATGCGGACAGTCTTGAACCCAGGACTACCCGGCGCGATACCAGCGACAAGCGTGAGCAGGTCGTAGGTGGGATGCGCAGTCCATGCGTGCGAGTCGGAGCGGGTATCGCCGGGCTGCTCGGGCCAGGTGGTAAAGCCCATTTTCAAGAAGCCGTGCCAGTCGCCCAGCGTCTTGAGGTAGTCGTCGGCCATGCCTGCATGGTCGAGCGCGCGGGCCAGGTAGTAGCGGAAGTAGAAGCTGGCCCCAATGAGCTTGGTTTCCGAAGGCTGTCCGAGCTGCTTCGCTTCGACCTTCTTCATCAGCGCAGGCCAATCCTTTTTCGGCGCGACATCGTAGAGCACGGCAAGCATGTTGGTATGCTCGCTCCACATGTCCTTTTGCGCGTCGTCAGCGAAGAGGCCCTTGCCACTGTCCCAGCATTGCGCGATGACGCCTTTCTTGGCGCGTTCGAGGCGCGGCGTGTACATCGCAACGTACTCGGGCGAGCCGAGCGCCTTCTCCATCTCGATCGCGTCTTCGAGAGCGCCAATGTACTGCATGGTCGTGAGGCAGCTCTCGTTGTTCTTGTCGTAGGAGGGAACCGGGTGCGTGGTCTCGGTCTCGATCCAGTCGATGAAGCTCCACCAGGGCAACCGGCCAAGCACGCCATCGTCATGCTGATAGCTGGCATACCAGCTGAGTACGGTGCGGGTGCCGGGCAGGATCGATTGAACGAATTTCGTATCGGGCCGGTACATGTAGTTATCGTGCAGCATGCCTATCCAGAGCAGCGAGAAGGTGGGGATGTACTGCGGCAGCGCGGAGGGGTAACGGCTGGCAGTAATGCCGTCCGGAATGCGTGAGTCATCCAGCGCGGTAATGGCCTGGCGCGGCAGCAGGTCTGTGCCCGTCATGGCGTAGGTGATCATGGCCTGCAGACGCGTGTCGCCCGCGTACTGCAGCTGCTCGTAGTAGGGCGTATCCATGTATGTTTCGTGCGCATCGAGCTGCGCGGTGTGCCAGCCAATGGCCCAGATCTTGTCGAGCTCCGGGTCGCTTGCATTGAAGGTCGCGGTGGGCTTGAAGGGGTAGGCGGTGTAGTGCGCTTCCAGGCCGTCGAGGGTCAGCGGCTGATCACCGGTTTCAATGTCGAGATCGAGATAGCGCCACGTGCGCCACCACAGCGGCTCGAAGAAGCGATGCTGGCCGCCGTCGGCGTAGAACTCGTCCGAAATACCGTGGGCCTGGCGGTTGCCGACCTCGTTGCGATTGCCCTTGTGCAGCTTTTCGTCGTAGAGAGCTTCCGCGTAGACCATCGTGACGTGTGCGCCGTTGCCGCCGGAAAAGGTGAGCTTGGGGTAGGCGGTCGTCAGCTCGGAGCGGTCGAGCATGATGTGTTCATGCTTGTGAGCGGCGATTGTGACGGGCTGTTCAGGGAAGGTTTTCGCTTCGTCAATGGAGGCTCGGACGACGTGGCCGGCAGGTTCAGCTTCATAGGCCATGCGCGGCAGCAGGTCTGGTACAAGCGCCCACTGCTCATCCGCCTGAACGCCGCGCGGAGCGGCTATGCCGGCGTTGGGAAAGACGTTCTCGCGCAGGGCTGCGGCGGCGTGGAGCCAGCTTCCGCCGGTCTCGGCATTGAGCCAGTTCCAGTCGAAGTCGGCAGCGCGGAGCCGTTCCCCAGGGCCCGAGGCGAAGTAGGTGAAAAAGCCTTTAGGATCGCGTGGGAAGACGGTCTGCCCCTTCTCTTCTTCAACCCACCAGCTCGCGTTGGTGTTGGCTGCTTCTTCGGCTGCGGTATCGCCCTCGACGAGAAAAGCGGTACGGTCGCTGAACTGGGCCACCGGCGCGTAGATGCCGAAGTTCCACACCGTTGCAGCGATGGTGTTGGCGCCGGTCTTGAGCATCGGAGCCAGGTCGAAAGTCTCGTAACGCCAGTGCTGTATATCTCCGCGGGCCGGCCCGTCGCCGACGCGCGCGCCATTGACGTAGAGCACGAAGCGGTTGTCGCCGCTGACGTGGACGACGAAGTGCGCGGGGACCGTGGGGATGTCGATCGTCTTCTTGAAGTGCAGTGTGATCGGTTCCTTCAGCGGCGCGGTGGGGTGGCTGATCCACTGGCCTTTCCACTCAGTGCGGGCCGGGAAAGGCGTGACGCCGGAGTGCGCTGTCTGCGCGGCTGCGGCTGCGGTCATGCCTAGCACCAGACACACGGGCAAGAACGACGACTTGAGAACATGAGAGGCGATCCGAAGCAAAGCAGTCTCCAAGGATGGAATTCAAAGGCCGCACCAGTGTACGCGAAAATATATGCCTATTGGATTGGCAGGTTTACGTAAACGAGAATCAGTCAGTGTAATCCAGCCGGGCTGAAGCAATGGGCGCCTATCGGCAACTGGCGTTTTCCGCTCGCGCAAAGGTCAGGAAGGTGATGCTGGCCGGCGGCAGGACGAGGTGACCGGGCTTCACTGGAATGCCGGTCAAAGCCGGCAGGGAATCGTTTGGGCCCAACTCCAGGTCGGCACCGTTCAACTGGACGACTTTTGCAGTGAGCTCCTTCGCCGTGAGAGTGTAGCGCTCCGCGGCCATGGGCAGATCGAGCGTGCGAGGGCCCGTCTTGTCAGTATTGATGGCCAGCACGGCGACGCCGCCGTGGTGAGGGCGGAGGCAGTGTGCGTAGAGCCGCAGGCTTTTCTGGGGCGCGGTTGCAGCGCCGCTTGCCGAGCCGGTTGCTTCGACCAGAACGGTGGTCCCCATCAGTTGCCGCCAGAGCAGCGCTGCCCAGTAATTGGGGCGCGGTTCGTACGTCTTTTCGTCCAGCAGGCCGTAGTCGCTGGCGGCCAGCGTGTTGTGCATGTGGACCTGCACGCCGCGCTGGGCCAGATCGCCGAGTTGATCGAGATAGCGGAAGCTATCAAGGAAGGTGGACGCCCAGCGGTCGCCGCCACAGGCCGTCTGCGCGGTCTCGGTATTCCAGAGCGGCTTGCCTGGCTCAAAGCGATTACGCAGCCCGGCGTAGAACTGTTCAATTGCATCGGATCGCCCAAGCCACTCATCGCTCAGAGCGGCATCGGCCGTGGTGGTTCCGCCTGCGCCCATTTGCCCGCAGCGGCTGGAAACGCCACCGTAGGAGTGATAGGAAAATACATCGAAAACCGGCCCTGTCACGCTGAGGATGGACTCCGTTGAAACCATCTGCATGGATGCGGGCACCAGCCGTGTCCCCTCGCCTACGCCTCCCGGTCCGAGCAGCAGCATCCCCGGAGCGGCCTGCCGAATGTATTTGCGGAAAACGGCTATGTCTTTGCCGAAGGCGGCAGCATCATAGCCCTTTGGCGCGCCACCCATCTGGGCAAAGGTCGGCTCGTTCATGAACTCGGCTGCCGCGATATGCCCGCCCGCCTGTTTGGTAAATGCCAGCACCTTTTCTGCCTCGGCAGACGTCCAGACACCGGCCGCATCGCGTGTCCCCGCACTGGTGGCGAAGGAACTCACCAACTCCGCGTTCGCCGCACGCGAGAAGTCAACCACACCGCGCCATTCCTTGCCCGTCAGCACGCCGTTGAACCCGGAGGGCGGTTTTTCGGGCGCTGCGTCGGCGTCCGGCGCGAAGTAAGTCGTATTCGCCCATGTCCCACTCACTCGCACGTAGGCTGGACCCAGTGCCGCAGCCAGCTTGCGCAGACGCGTATTGGAGAGGTCGATTGGCGGGCGGTACTCATACAGATTCGGGTCCATGCCCGCGGGCTGATTCGCTGTTGATGGCGCAGTCTTGTTCTCGGTCGCGCTCGCGTAGGGCTTCCAGAAGCGGCCGCCTGTCACCTCGACCATCTCGATGTTGTAGGACTGGAAGCGCTCGTCAATCGTACCGGAGCTTCTCATCTTCGCCGGCTCAATCCTGATCGCAGGTGCATCCTGAGACATCGCGGTTCCAGACCCCAGCACCAGCAGACTACCAACAGCAAGCATGCATCGAAGTGAAACCTTCATGGGGGCCCTCCTGCGTTTCTCAGCAGTTCAATCGTTCGCTCTCGATCGCATTCAGATTCGTCCAGCCGCCCGCAGTTCGCGAATCTCTTCGTCGGTAAAGATGCGAGAGCGTATGAGAAAGCGGACCCCTTCCGGGCCTTCGAGCGAAAACATGCCGCCGCGTCCGGGTACAACGTCAAGGATGAGCTGCGTGTGCTTCCAGTACTCGAACTGGCTCTTGCTCATGTAGAAGGGCACGCCGTCGACCTCACCCAGCTGCGTGTCCGAGTCGCCAGTCAGGAACTCCCCGCGGGGATAACACATCGGCGAACTGCCATCGCAGCATCCGCCCGACTGGTGAAACATCAGCTCGCCGTGCAGCGCGCGCAGCTTGCGGATGAGCGCCACTGCGGCATCTGTGGCGAGCACTTGTGATGGAATAGCGACGGCGTTTTCCGTAGGCATGGTGCGTACCACCTCTTGATGCAAAAGCCTAGCACGCGCGAAGTACGATAGGCATATGTCCAGTGTGTCCAGCAGTCAGAGCGTCATCGTCCTCGGATTAGGAATCGCCGGAAGCAGCATCGCCGCCACGCTGGCCGAACGCGGCTATCGCGTAACGGCGATCGAGCAGTTCAGCCCGCTGCATGATCGCGGCTCGTCGCACGGAGACTCGCGCATCTTCCGCCGCGTCCCGCACGAGGGGCCCGTCTATGTTGGAATGGCCACGCAGAGCCTCGAAGGCTGGCTGCGCTGGAACCAGCTCTCCGGCAAGCCGCTCTACGTGGCTACGGGAGGCATCGACGCCGGCCCGTCCGACAGCGCCATGGTGCTCTCCGCCGAAGAACTCTGCCTTGAGTACGAGCAGCCCTTCGAGCTCGTCTCCGGAGCAACCTGGAGCCGCCAGCATCCCACGTTCCGCCTGCCCGCAGACTGGCGCGTTGTCTACCAGGCAGCCAGCGGCGTCGTCTGGCCGGACGCTACGCGAACCTTCCTTCACGCGCAAGCCCGCAGCCACGGAGCACGCCTGCTGCACAACAGCGCCGTGATCGCGATAGAACCAGCGGCGCATAGCGTCACTGTGCACACGGCTGACGAGGCAATCACAGCCGACCAACTCATCGTCTCAGCCGGAAGCTGGCTGCCCAAGCTGCTGCCTAAGCTGCATCTGCCCCTGCGAACGGAGCGCCGCGTCCTCTCCTGGCATCAGCCAGCATCGCCGCTACCCGCCGACACCCCAATCTTCATCTTCGACGCTGACAACGGCTGGTACGGCATGCCAACACCCGACGGCCGCATCAAGATCGGCCACGACAAGCACAAGGCGCAAGCCATCAACCCGGACGAAGCCACCATCGAGCCCACCGCCGAAGACGCCGCCTTTCTCGCCCCATGCATTCGCAACTACTTCAGCGGAGTCGAGCCCGAGCCGGCAGAGATGAAGGCCTGTATCTACACCATTACGCCCGATCACAACTTCCTCTTCGACCGCCATCCGGACCACGCAAACGTGCTGGTCGTCAGCTGCTGCTCCGGCCACGGCTTCAAGTACGCGCCAGTCTACGGCGAAATCGCTGCCGATCTCCTCGCCGATAAGCCGCGCCCCGAACTCGCCGCGTTCAGCCTCAACCGCACCGCAGCCCGCGCCACCCGCTTCCGCTAACAAACGAAAAGCCCCGCGGCGCAATGTTAGGCGCCAGCAGGGCCAAGCGGGGGTAAGTACTACAGTGAATCCAGCTAACCCGCTAACGTGCGGAGCACGCTAACTCGCTAAAAAAAGCCAAGCTTCTTCGGCGAGTAACTCACCAGCATGTTCTTCGTCTGCTGATAGTGGTCGAGCATCATCTTGTGGTTCTCGCGCCCAATGCCGCTCTGCTTGTAACCGCCAAAGGCCGCATGCGCAGGATAAGCATGGTAGCAGTTGGTCCAAACGCGCCCAGCCTGGATGCCGCGCCCAAAGCGGTAGCAGCGGTTCGCGTCGCGGCTCCACACGCCAGCGCCCAGCCCATAGAGCGTGTCATTGGCAATCGCCAGCGCTTCGGCTTCGTCCTTGAACGTGGTCACCGAAACAACCGGCCCAAAGATCTCCTCCTGGAAGATGCGCATCTTGTTATGGCCTTCAAAGACCGTAGGCTTGATGTAATACCCGCCAGCCAGGTCACCCTCCAGCTCATTGCGCGAGCCGCCGGTGAGCACCTTCGCGCCCTCCTGCCTGCCAATATCGAGATAGCTCAGAATCTTCTCCAGTTGCTCGCTCGAAGCCTGCGCGCCAATCATCGTCGAGCTGTCCAGCGGGTTACCCTGCTTGATCGCCTCCACGCGCTTGATCGCCCGCTCCATAAAGCGGTCATAGATGCTCGCCTGCACCAGCGCGCGGCTCGGGCAAGTGCACACTTCGCCCTGGTTCAGCGCGAACATCGCAAAGCCCTCCAGCGCCTTGTCGAAGAAGTCGTCATCCTCGCGCAGCACGTCGTCAAAGAAGATGTTCGGGCTCTTACCGCCCAGCTCCAGCGTCACCGGAATCAGGTTCTGGCTCGCATACTGCATGATCAGGCGGCCCGTCGTCGTCTCGCCCGTAAACGCAATCTTGGCAATCCGCGAAGACGAGGCCAGCGGCTTGCCCGCCTCCAACCCAAAGCCGTTCACAATGTTCAGCACGCCCGCAGGCAGCAGGTCGCCCACCAGCTCCGCCAGCACCAGAATGCTCGCCGGAGTCTGCTCCGCCGGCTTCAGCACCACGCAGTTGCCCGCGGCCAAGGCCGGTGCCAGCTTCCACACCGCCATCAGGATCGGGAAGTTCCACGGAATGATCTGTCCCACCACGCCCAGCGGCTCATGGAAGTGGTACGCGACCGTGTCGTTGTCCAGCTGCGAAATGCCGCCTTCCTGCGCGCGAATCGCCCCCGCAAAATACCGGAAATGGTCGATCGCCAGCGGCAGGTCGGCGGCCATCGTCTCGCGAATCGGCTTGCCGTTGTCCCACGTCTCAGCCTCGGCCAGCATGGCGAGATTGTCTTCCATGCGCTGGGCAATCGCGTTCAGGATGTTGGCGCGCTCCGTGGCGCTGGTCTTGCCCCACGCATCCTTCGCGGCATGCGCAGCGTCGAGCGCGCGCTCCACGTCCGCAGCGTTCGAGCGCGGAATCTCGCAGAAGGCCTTGCCCGTCACCGGCGTGATGTTCTCAAAGTACTGCCCGGAGAGCGGCGTAACCCACTCCCCACCAATGTAGTTGCCATAGCGCGCACGAAAACCGTGGCGGCTGCCACCCAGGATTCCGGGCGATAAAGATGTCAAAGTAGCCATGATTCACCTCAAATGCGGAGATGCGGTGCAGCAAATCCACGCTCATCCCCACAAGCGCCAAATCATACACCCCACCCATCAACGCAGGTCAAACGCGGGTGTTAGGTTGTCCTCGTATGAGAGCAAATCTCCACGTGTACCATGCCGAGCGCAGCGAAGGATCTGCTTTTGTTTTTGATACGGAGGGAGCAGAGGCCTTCAGGCCTCTGATTCGCGCCGTGACCGTGAGCGGGCTTTAGCCCCGGCGGCTCAACTGGGTTATTTGCTAATCTCTTTTCGTGACACTTCCATCAAAACGAGCCGAACCACGTCGTCTCTTCCCGATATTCGTACGAGAAGGTCGAAGCACAAAATATAAGGCAGGATTTATCAACTTCAGAGGTGAAGTTGTTGTCCCTCCCGTCTACGAGGATGCGCAACCGTTCTACAACGGCCTAGCCTCGGTAAAACTCGCTGGGCGTTGGGGAGCGATCAACAGACTAGGTGATCTAGTGATCAATCCGATATCAACCTACCCCTTTCAGTTTATCAACGGACTGTCACAATTCAGCACAAGTAACGTAGACGATAAAAGGGGCGTGATCAACTCAAAAGGCGAGGTTGTCATTGCGCCACGCTTCGGAACTATTAGCGAATTTAGCAACGGGTTGGCATGTTTTAGAGATCGGGACCTACACCAGTCCAGCGCACTCTATGGATTCATTGACGAGGGTGGAAATCAGGTCATTCCGCCATTCTTCGAAGACGCAAGGGGATTCTCAGAAGGTTTGGCAGCCGTGAAGCTAAACGGCAAATGGGGCTACATCCATCCTGACGGTTCAACAGCTATTGCGATCGACTATGTATGGAAATCAGGCATGGCTGGCCCTTTCCGCGAAGGCTTAGCCCGAGTGGCAAAGGACGATAAGTGGGGATTTATCAATAAAGAGGGTACTTTCATTGTTCCACCAAAGTTCGATCGAGCATTCGAGTTCTCGGAAGGTTTGGCATTTATCGAAGTTGATCGTCGATACGGATTCGTCGATCGCTTTGGAAATGTTGCGATTAAGCCTTCATTCGAGCGCGTAGGAAATTTCTCTTGCGGCCTGGCACAGGCTAGGCATGCCTCGGGATTACCCTACCATCCCGAGATACTGTCTTGCAGGACTGGGTTCATTAATCGCGAGGGCGATTTTGCTATCGAGCCAAAACTGTTCTCGGCCGGGAGATTTCAGGAAGGTTACTGCTTAGTCGAAACGGAGAAGAAGATCGGCTATATCAATGATGATGGAGACTTCATTTGGGAAGGCGGTTTTGTCGAACTAGGGCAAATTGACCCACACCACCTGTTACCTCGGGAAGAGAAGTTAATAGACACGATGTAAGTCGTTTTTGAAATGCGAGATCAAATTCGAGTGAAGCACGAACCCTAGCTTCATGAGCCAGCACAAAACCAGCCCAAGCCATCAGGGACCCCAGCGACAGGTCTTCGTCGCTGGGGTGAACATCGGCGGGTGCCCCACCCTAAAGTTCGCACCACCACAAATGCGGGTGGGAAGCACGACCGCTGATTTTTCTATCGTAAAATTCAGCTTGTGAAAATCTTTGCAACCTGTCTGGCTGCCGCACTGCTCGTCGTGCTTTCCGTTGTTTTCCTTCTTCGCGGCCGGCAACGCGCAAAGCAGTCAATCTCCTCCAACGACGTTTACATGGGTTTGCGCCAGTCAGCAATCACCAGTTCTCGTGAAAAGCTGGGCATTCCTCCTGCCGCAACGTCCGCAACACCCTGGGGCGTCGTCATGGATTGGGGCATTCCAACGGATCCGTGACCGTGCTCGCTCTTTCGGATGGGAACGCCAGCGTCTATCTCAGCAGTGGAGGGGGATACATAGGCGGTCAGTCCAAGGAGACAATCAACAGTGCAGCGAAACAAGCAACAGAGTTAGCCGCAGAGTGCCAGAAGCAAGCTCACCTGACAACAAACTTTCCCTTGCCCCAGACTGGCGAGGTCACATTTTACCTGCTCACCGATCAAGGTATCTTCGCTGCAATCAGTACCGAGCAGGAAGTAAAGGATAGAGGGCAGCCCTTGCGGAAGCTCGGCGACGCGATGCAGAATGTGATTACCCAATATCACCTGCTCGAACCCACCGCTGACGCCTCAACCGCAACGTCTGGATCCGGCGCAAATTTCCCTCTCAATTGAACTCGTTCTAAGCAACGTTCTTAGGGCGGAATGGAGCAGCAGGGAACTGCAGTACCACATTCCGTACGCCATATGAGGCTTCGGTTCTGTCAAGCGGCGCCTGACGCTTTTGCCGCTTAACTCGTTCCATTCAAAGAAGTTTAGCGGATGAAGCGATTTGCGTTGGATTTCACGGGAAGAGCGCACAATCGAAACAGCGCCTCGTTCAAGGTGAATGAGACCGCCCCGGGCCAGCCGACATAACGGGACTGCACAAAGGGCGCACAAAACGTCGCAAAAGCGCACGGCTGCATAGCTCCAACCTGCTTCAAGTCAGTAACTTGAAGCACAAACGGAGGAAAAAATGGGTACCCCACCCCCTAACTGTGCTTGACCAGCGAACTGTCCCGAAAAGCATTCGCCCAATGACGTCGCAAATGCTTCTTGACGATGTATCATTTTGCGCAGAAGTCGTTACCGAGATACCGGGTCATTAGAGCCCGGATCGCGTAGAAATGCCCATTTTCTCCAGAGGTGTTGGCTATTCCTATCATTCACACGCACCATACTGCTCCGACGCAGTTTGTCGTGGCCAATGGCATCCGTTTTGCGTATCGCCGATTCGGCAATCCGCGGGGCGTGCCGCTGGTCTTCCACCAGCATTTAATGGGTAATATGGATAGCTGGGACCCGGTCATCACCGACGGCCTCGCGCTGGGTCGCGAAGTGATCCTCTTCAACAATGCGGGTGTTGCCAGTTCCTCCGGGACGGTGCCGGAGACCTTCGCGGAGATGGCTCGCGATGCCAGCATCTTCATGGATGCGCTGGGGCTGTTTCGCGTCGACGTGCTCGGCTTCTCGATTGGCTCGATGGTGGCGCAGGAACTGGCCTTGCAGCGGCCGGATCTCGTGCGCCGCCTGGTGCTGGTCGGCAGCGGACCGCGCAACGGGGATGATATTCCGCTCACGCCGAAGTCCCAGGTGCTCTTCAGCACCGCCTATGCGGACCCGGATGACTTCTGGATGGACGGCCTGTTTACTTCGTCGGAGACGAGCCGCGCCGCCGGACGCGAGTTCTTCAAGCGCCGCGACGCCCGCAGCGAAAACCGCGACACGCCGGTGCTGACCACGGTTCAGGCCGCGCAATTCGCTGCGTTCCAGGAATGGGGCCAGCCTTCCGGTCTCTACTCGCAGCGCTTCCAGTATCTCAAGCACATCAAGATGCCTGTGCTGGTCGTGAATGGTGAGTCCGACATCATCGTGAACCCGGAAAATTCCTACATACTGTCCGAGAATCTGCCCAACGCGTACCTGACGATCTACCCGGACGCAGCGCATGGCTCGCTGTTCCAATATCCAAGGCTTTTTGTGGAGCACACGGCGATCTTTCTGCACGGCGACGAGGATGATTACCGGGGCCGCAGGTGACGTATCGCGCAAGCAGCGCGCGCAGGGGATTTTCTGCATCTCACTGGGCAGGAGGTAACCATGGGAACCTTAAGCGATCCGCTGGCACCGAATCCTGACACCAACGTCGATATCATTCCGCTGCCGGATCCTCCGAAGCAGGAAGACCTGACAGCTCCCGTGCCGCTGGGCGAGCCGGCCGGCGAGGGCTATGTAATCGAAGAAGAGGATCCCGAGTACGCGCCGCCCGAGAAGCCTGCTCCATAGCAGCACCGCTGAAGACACCGATCCGGGAATCAGGCTCTACGGATAAAGCCGGACGGTGGTCCAGCTGTCCCCTGAGCGGGTGAAGAGAAAACGGTCGTGGAGGCGGTTGGCACCGTCAATCCAGAACTCAATGCGCTCCACGGTTACGCGATAACCTGCCCAATACTCCGGGCGGGGAATTTCTCCGGGGTGTGCCGCTTCAAAGTCCCGCACTGCATCTTCCAACTCCTCGCGGCTGGCGAGCTCGCGGCTTTGCTGCGAAACTGCAGCTCCGATCTGGCTTCTGCGTGAGCGGCTGTGAAAGTACGCATCGACCGCCTTCGCATCGAGAAGGGAAACGGTGCCTTCGACGCGGACCTGGCGCCGCAGGGACTTCCAGTGGAAGCAGAGCGCTACACGCTTGTTCTGCTCTAGTTCGCGACCCTTGCGTCCTTCTGCATTGGTGAAAAAGCAGAAAGGATAGTTGTCAACCGGCTTCGCCAGCACCATACGCACGCTGGGTGTGCCGTCGGCTGTTGCAGTGGCCAGTGCGACTGCATTCGGATCGTTCGGTTCGCTGGCTTCAGCCAGCTTGAACCATTGATCGAAGAGTGCCAACGGGTCCGGATGCAGCGCGATGTTTCCAACTTCCAATTCTCCACTCATGACTTGATTCTATCTATTTGCAATTGCGGTCACAGCGTCTTCACGAGCGGCTGTTGATGGCATCATCGGGAAGCGAGCTCGGACATGGCGGCCTGCTCGATCCTGTCGCGTCCGCGCGCCTTGGCCCGGTACAGCGCGCGGTCAGCTGCTTCGATGAGCAGCTCGGGAGAGCCAGGCTCCGGGGAGATGTATGTTGAGATTCCAACACTGATGGTGACAAACGGCCCTATTGGGGTTTCGTTGGCGATCTCAAGGGCGCGCACGGCGGCCTGCATGTGAGTGGCGAGCAGTTCTGCTGCTTCCCCCGATGTGGCGGGAAGGATGACCGCGAACTCCTCGCCGCCATAGCGCGCTACCAGGTCGCCGCTGCGAGAGGCGACGGCTCGCAGGGCGCTTGCGATCTGAATCAGGCAGCGGTCGCCGTAGGGATGCCCGAAGCGGTCGTTGATTTGCTTGAAGTGGTCGAGGTCAATCATCAGCAGAGCGAGTGGATGGAGCGTGCGCATGGCGCGGTGCCACTCGGACTCGATCGTGCGGTCGAAGCTGCGGCGATTGGCAATTCCGGTCAGAGCGTCCTGCAGGGACATTTCTTCCAGCCGGTCGCGGGCAGATTGCAGCTCCAGCTGGACTTCGCGGTAGCGGAGCTGGAGGATGGTGGTTCGAACGCCGTACACCCCCAGTGCGACGCAGATCGCTCCCGCGCCCAGCGGGAAGTGTTCGCGCAGGACGCCCATGCCCAACGCCAGCAGTGCCAGCGTGATGAGGATCGGGCTCACATTGTCGATGAAGAGAACCAGAGGATTTCTCTGGCGAGCGACCTCGACGGCCGCCGATTCTGCCTGCAGCTCTGGTGTGTTGGGAAGTACCGGCGGTAGCCACGCGATGAGCACGGGAAGCAGCAACATTGGGATATCGGCTAGCAGGTTCGCACCGGAATGGCCGTCGGTCAGCATCTCGAGGTGGTTGTATGTTCCGACCCCGATGGCGTAGCAGAGCAGAAAAATGAAAAGCGTTCTGTAGAAGCGCCACTGCTCTCCGCCTCTGGGTGCGGCAGCAAGCCGGAAGGCGCAGCAAACCACCAGGATCAGGTTCTCGACGTTGTACGTCAGGACAAGCAGCGATGTCGGTACGGGATGCAGTGGTTGAGACGAAAACGGTAGTACGGAGAAGATCGTGACGTAGGTCAGGTAGCCGGCAAAAACGGCCTGAAAGCCATCGAGCCAGCGGAAGAGTGAGATCCGCATGCCTTCGACGGGCATGGCTAAGGAAAAGAGAATCGGGACGCCGTAGAAGAAGAAAGCGAAGTCAGAGACGCCGGCGATCGCAAAGGGAATGACGAGCATGTGCTCTTCCCAGATCGATATGGCCATGCCGCAGGCCCACACGGCCACGCTGCCGGCCAGCAGCAACCAGACCACTCGGGCGCGGTCCGTCAGGGAGCGTGCCCGCCAGCAGCACGCCGCGACTGCGATCAATGGAATGATGAGCTGGGTCGCGTAGTTGGCAAAAGAAGTTCTCAGGGACGGAATCGTGTTGAGGAGATGGTCAAGGCATGCGAGCGCCACGGCCAGAACCAGTACAGAACGAATCCGCGGAGCGCGCTTCAGCATTGACTCCAAGTATGTCTGAACTCAGATGAATTTCTGAGTGAAATCGCACACGGATGCTCTCCAAAGTCATAATCGGTGGATTGGCACGCCATCGGCATTGCCGGAAGGCCGCGCTAGCGGCGTCCGGGGATGGATGGCTTGCGCTTCGCGACTGAGGTCAGCTTGCCGGTGACCGCGTACTTGCGCCGTTCGATGGGAGTTGAAAGTACCACGCTCGTCACTGGATTGCCGTAGGGCAAGAGCGCCTCAATGAGAGCCTCCAGGCCGCTCATGGAGGTGGTCGTCACCTTGAGTAAGAAGGCGTCGCCGCCGGTGAGGTGATGGCATTCGCGGACTTCTTCGAGTGTTTGCACGAATTCCATCAGGCGGAAGTAGTGCTGCCCGTCGCAGGTGAGGCGGATGAAGGCCAGCACTTCGAGGCCGAGAGCTTCGCGGTCCATCTCGACCGTGTATCCGCGCACGATGCCGATCTCTTCCATCTGCTTCATGCGCTCGGCGGTCGCGGTGGCGGAGAGGCCGACGCGTCGCGCCAGTTCAGCGACGGAAAGGCGGGCATTATCCTGCAGCTCGGCGAGGAGGCTTCGCCCAAAGCTGTCCATCAGTGTGGTGGAATCCATGGCCATAGCAACCGATCATAGTGGATTCCGCGTTCCAGGCCAACTGCTGCCGGGCATCGTGTCTGTACCGTGGGGCGTGATCGGCCTACGATCAAGAGCATGCATTTGGAACCTCTCCATCTCGACGGCCGCCCGCTCACGCTTGCCGAAATCGAATCTGTCTCTGTTCATCACCGGCCGGTGCATGTCGCTCCGGAGGCCGCGGCCCGCATGCATCAGAGTCGCCAGGTGATTGAGCACATTCTGACCACTGGCCAGACGGTCTATGGCGTGAACACCGGCTTCGGGAAGCTGGCTGACGTCAATATTGCCCCAGAGAAGCTGGCGCAGCTGCAGACGAATCTTGTTCGCAGCCATGCGTGCGGCGTTGGTGAGCCGCTTTCTGAGGCTGAGTCGCGCGCGATGCTGCTGCTGCGGGCCAATGTGCTGGCGAAGGGGCACAGCGGCGTACGCCCGGAACTGGTGGAGTTGCTGGCGGCGATGCTCAACCGGGGCGTGCATCCAGTGATTCCGGCAAAGGGCTCGGTAGGAGCGAGCGGGGATCTTGCGCCGCTGGCGCATCTGGCGCTGGTTGTGATCGGCGAAGGGGAAGCTGTGCATCAGCATCTTCGCCAACCGGGAGCGCTGGCACTGGCTGCTGCGGGGCTTGCGCCGCTGGCGCTGGCGGCGAAGGAGGGTCTCGCGCTGCTGAATGGAACGCAGGCGATGACAGGCGTCGGTGCGCTGACGGTGACGCACGCGATGCGATTGACGGAACTGGCGGATCTTGCCGGGGCGATGTCACTCGAAGCGCTGAAGGGTACGCCGGTGGCGTTCGATCCGCGTATTCATGCTGCCCGGCCGCATTTTGGGCAGATAGCCAGCGCGGCCAATCTTACTGATCTGCTGGAAGGCAGCGAGATTCGTGAGTCGCATGTGGCGAACGATCCCCGCGTGCAGGATGCGTATTGCCTGCGCTGCATGCCGCAGGTGCATGGGGCTGTGCGTGATGTACTGCACCATGTGACGCGGATTCTGGAGACGGAATCCGGCTCGGCTACGGACAATCCGCTGGTCTTTCCCCGGGCGCTAGGGTGCGATGCCTGCGTGATTTCCGGTGGGAACTTTCACGGAGCGCCGCTGGCGTATGCGTTCGACTACGCTGCGATTGCGCTGACCGATCTGGCCAGCATCAGTGAGCGCCGCATTGACCGGCTCATCAATCCGGACATCAACGAAGGACTGCCCGCCTTTCTTTGCGCGGATGCCGGGCTCTCGTCGGGCTACATGATCGCGCATGTCACTGCGGCGGCCTTGCTGAACGAATGCAAAGTGCTTGCGCATCCGTCGAGTACGGACTCGGTGCCAACGTCAGGCGGCAAGGAAGACCATGTTTCGATGGGCATGACGGGCGCGCTGAAGTTGCGCCAGATCGCGCATAATCTCGAGCTGATTCTCGCGATTGAACTACTGTGTGCGGCGCAGGGTCTGGACTATCGCCTGCCGCTCAAGCCGAGCCATGCGGTCGCGGCAGCGCATGCGACGATACGCTCCGTGGTGCCACATCTGGACGAAGACCGCGTTCCGGCGCCGGATATTGAGGCCATTGCCAGGCTGATCCGGACTCGCATGCTTTAACTCGTCTTACGGATTCGGCTTGGACGCCGGCGCGGGCTGAGTGTTCGCGGGAGCTGGAGTGACGGCTGGCTTCTTCTTTCTCACGACCTTCTTTTTCTGTGTTGGCTCGGGAGCGGGCGGCGGAGCGGGACAGGCTGCTACGACTGGCGGCGGGGGTTTGAGTGCTGCCTGCAAGTCAACGATCTGCTTTTCCTGCGCGGAGGCCATGGCGAGTAGGTGGTCGTCCAGAGCGTGCCGTGACTTTTCGAGGGCTACCATGGCGTCCTGCAGGCGGTTTACCTGGTCGACCGGCCCGGCGATGCGCGAGCCGTCGACGACGCGGAGTAGAACGTCGTACAGGGCGTTCACGTTGCGCGACACAGCCATTGCCTTGCTCAATGAGCCAGGAGCGGCATCGGCCGTAGTGATGAGCGCGGGAAGCGGACCCTGGAGGTCCTTCTGGATCGAAACGATGTACTGACCGGCCTCTTCGCGAACCGATCCACCCTTCCATTTCTCGAGTTTGACGGATGCTACCGTTTGTCCGAGTCCGTCGAGGGAGGGTTGCAGCAGAGCTGCTGTGGTGGTCGCGGCAGGAACGGCGGCTGCGTCCTGGCCATAGGCTGCGGCGGGGACAGCGGCGAAGCAGAGAAGAGTGGCAAGCAGGATTCGCACGGACGCGACCTCCGGAATTTCTATGAAGCCGGTCGAGTGCGCTGATTGGCGCACGCCGGACCGGCAAATGCAAACCAGAATCTTATCGCACCGGGGTGGCCGGGGTTGAGCAATCTGGCATGATTCGTCTCGTAGGATTCGCCTCGCCCGATGGACCTTGCATGACCCGCAGAGCGATGAAGTGTGGAGTTGACATCTTAGTTGGGACTGAGCTTGGTATTTACTAAAGAATATCCTGGCATCGGCGCATCATGGTTACCCTGGAACAGGGAGGCGTGGGAAACTTTGTTGCGGGACACTCAGCCGAACCCACTCGGCGTTCTGCTTAAAGTCAACATAAATAAGGGTTTCGTCCGACTTGAACGCCTACGTCAATCTATGGAATCTCGGACCTTGGCTGCGTTTTTCTATTGATTTTTGAAGCAAAATCGCCTAGTATAAGAGTTTCGTAGCCTGCCCGTTGGTCTCACTGTTCAGTCCGATGCTTCCTAGATCGTCCTTCGGCCCGCAGAGGTCGAAAGTGGATCGGATCAGGGTAAATAGTCCGGCTGGTTGGCTCGCAATAACGCAATTACCTTTCCAAAAGAAGAGGGAACACATCGATGGCAAAGCGTCGTGGAAATCCGAACTGGGGCAAGCCTGAGCCGATCGGCCCGGTAGTACCCACCGTCACCTCGTTCGAGCAGATCGTCAAGGAATTCAAGCTCACCCCGGACCAGTACATCCGTTCGACCCGCCTTCGTGAATGGGCGCGCCGCAACCGCAACTCCAAGTACATTCCGGAAGCGCTGCTTGAGGCCTGGGGATTCGAAATCGAATCTACTCTGTAGGATATTTTTCGCGCCATCTTTGTCGCGATTTTCAAAACAAACGCTGCCCCCTCTTCGGGAGCAGCGTTTTGTTTTTGCGGCGGGGAGTCACTCTAGTTACCACTGCCAATTGGGACACCGCCTTTGCCGCGCAACAGCTCCTCAACATCCCCCATCTTGTCGTTTAGCAGGTTCAGCTTCTGGGAAAGCGCCTGAATCTCGGCTTCCGCCCTGCGGTTTACGTCAAAGTCGAGTTCGCTGCGAAGTCTGTCCTTCGTGTCCTGCCGGTTCTGACTCATCATGATCACTGGCGCCTGGATCGAGGCCAGCATGGAGAGAAACAGATTCAGCAGAATGAACGGGTAGGGGTCCCACGCGCGGCTTTGGAGCACGACGTTCAGGGTGGAGTACACCACCAATACGATGCCGAAGGAAATGATGAAGTTCCAGGATCCGCCAAAGCGGGCGACAGCGTCTGCGATGCGCTCGCCGAATGTCGCCTCTTCTTCGATGACTTCGTTGGCGTTGCGGCTGGCTCGCACTTGAATCAGACGCTGCGAGGCATGCAGCTGGCGCCCCATGACAGTCAGCATGTCCAGCCCGGCCATGGGTTTGCGTTCAAGCAGGGTGGAGATGTCGTGGCGGTCCAGCTCAACGCAGATGGTCTCTTTCATTGCCATGGCGCTGGCCTGGTGCGGCGCCTGGTCGAGCATGGATGCAAAGCCGAACAATTCGCCATGTCCTGGTTCGTCGATCAGCACTTCCTGCTGGTCTTCATCGATGGTGGTAACGCGGACGTGACCGGAGATCAGCATGTAGGCCCGGCCTGAGGGTTCACCGATCTTGAAGATGCGCTCGCGCGCGGCGAACTGCTTCATCTCTACCTGAGCGGCGAGCACTTCCAGTTCTTCTTCATCGAGTAGTTCAAACAGCGGAATGTGTCGCAGTTCTTCTGGAGCGCAGGGCATGTTGGGCTTCTCCCAAGGATAGGTTCACGAGGCTCTTTGATATTGCGCCGGCGGAGCACTCGTCCGAGAGACCTTATCAGACCAGCGCAGGTCGTAGCGTGCCAAAATTGATGATTTTCCGGTTAATGACAAGGGCAATGTCACCATCGGTCTGTCCGGTCCGCGCCATATCGGAGCGGACCTGCATTACTCTTGAGGTGACACTCTAACTATGCTGGCCTACACGAAATCCCGGTTTCATTCCGTTCGTATCCGGTTTGAGAATCATGTTCCTTCGAGTCCGCGCAATGCTGTGCTCTGGGAGCTGTTTCTCTTCACCTTCAAGCAGGGTTGGGCTTGCCTGTTTGGCGGGCTGCTGCTGACGCTGGTGCTCGTGACGAAATGGTTCTGGCCGCACCCGTTCTTTCTCGCTCGATATGACTTTCTCTTCCTGGCCGCGTTGACGATCCAGATCTTCATGCTGGTGCTGCGTATGGAGACGGTGCGGGAGGCTAAGATCATCCTTGTCTTCCACGTTGTCGGCACGCTGATGGAGCTGTTCAAGACCAGCGTGGGGTCGTGGGCCTATCCGGAGCTGGCGCAGGGGACGATCTTTCACCTCGGGCATGTGCCGCTTTTCAGCGGATTCATGTATGCCTCGGTGGGAAGCTTTCTGGCGCGTGTCAGCCGCATCGTCGACATGCGCTACACGCGCTTTCCCGGGCGATGGGTTATGGTGGTGCTGGCCGGTCTGATCTATGCCAACTTCTTCACGCATCACTACCTGCCCGATATTCGCATCGGGCTGTTTGCACTGGTATTGATCGCCTTCGGTCGGACGATGGTCTATTACAAGCCATATCAGAAATACAGGCGGATGCCGTTGATCGTCGGCTTTGCGCTGGTGGCGCTATTTATCTGGGCTGCGGAGAACATCGGGACGTTTGCGGCAGCGTGGGTTTATCCCAACCAGCGCGAGGGCTGGGTGATGGTGAATGCGGGTAAGTATGGCGCGTGGTTTCTGCTGATGATTATCAGCTTTATCCTGGTGACGCTGGTGCACAGGCCGCAGCCGCCTCCTGAAGCAGAGGTTGCGACGGAAGGTGTTCTGGTGCCTGCGCGAGAACTCGCCGTGCGCGACTGACTGTGATCCGCGATTTGCTTAAACTGGAAGCAGGAGGGACGCTATGAGCGATGGCCGGGAAGAGCGCGAAGAGCGCGAGAAGCGTTTGGAAGAATTGAAGAAGCAGGACCTGGAAGACACCATCGAGCGGACGTATGCGGATGAGTGGGAGCCGGAGCGCGTGGATTCTTAGGTAAACCATTTCGGCTAATTATGTCTAGCCTTGAGCTTCACGGATGGCTTCTACATCTGCCAGATCGCGCATTCTTCCGGACTTAATTTTGTTCTGAATTAAGTGCCGGGCGGAAATGACGTGTGCCGGTATACCAGCAACTGTTGTCTCGGTTCGATCATCCCAGGCTTCATCGAATTCAACGCCGTCGATGTGCTGGAGAATGTCTACGCGGGCAGGCGGCTGGCCGATCTGAAATACGGAGCGCGGATCATCGCGAAAATCAGCCGGACTCAGACCGGCGACCGGTGCTCCATACACGGCAAGAGCTCGAAAAACTGCTTCGCTATTCGCGATTTCCGACCGAATGAACAGGTCAAGATCTTTGGTGGCACGAGGCTCTGCGTAAGCACCTACGGCATACCCTCCGATGATTAGATACTCAACCCCGTGTTCGTTGAACGCGAGTAAGAGTTGCCGGAGATCTTCGGGTAGGGTCATACTGAATTCCCTTGAAGGCATAAGCTGCAGCTGTCGCCTCCCACACTGCTGAGAGGCGCTCCCCCGGCGTACGTTTCGCCCAATAGCGGTTTACTTCTGCCTTTTGCTCAGCATGGTTTGCGAAGCGCTGGATTGTCTTCGATGAGCTCACGCTACGATTCTACGCGGAGTATTCGTGTCTGACTAGAAAGATTCAAACTGATAGGGAGCATCATCATCACCGTTCCCGCAGTCGGAATGATGATGCTCCACGAGCGTTACTTATCGGCCAGCGCTTCGACGCCGGGGAGCTTTTTGCCTTCGAGGAATTCGAGGCTGGCGCCGCCGCCGGTGCTGATGTGGGTGATCTGGTCCGCGACTCCTGCCTGGTTGATGGCGCTTACGGAGTCGCCGCCGCCGATGATGCTGATGGCTGCTTTGTTCGCTGCGACTGCATGGGCGATGGCGTTGGTGCCCACGGCGAAGGCAGGGAACTCGAAGACGCCGGCGGGGCCGTTCCAGAGGATGGTGCGGGCGTCGGTGACAACGTCCTTGATGAGCGCGATGGTCTTCGGGCCGATGTCGAGGCCTTGCCAGTCAGCGGGGAAGTTCTTGGTGCTGTCCCACTCCTGCGTCCTGGCCGTCGGTGAGAAGTCGTCGGCGAGGATGTTATCGACGGGGAGCAGCAGCTTGACGCCGTTCTTCTTTGCCTTTGCAAGAGCTTCCCTGGCGATGTCGATCTTGTCTTCTTCGACAAGCGACTTACCCGTTGTTACACCGAGCGCACGCTGGAAGGTGTAGGCCATGCCGCCGACGATGATGAGTGTATCGACCTTGTCGAGCAGATTGTCGATCACGTCGATCTTGCCCGAAATCTTGCTGCCGCCGATGACGGCGACGAAAGGTTTCTCCGGAGCTTCTAGAGCCTTGCCAAGGTAGGTCAGCTCCTTCTCCATCAGCAGGCCAGCAGCGGCCTTCTTGACGAAGTGGGTGATGCCCTCGGTGGATGCGTGAGCGCGATGAGCGGAGCCGAATGCGTCGTTGACGTAGACATCGGCAAGGCCGGCGAGTTCTTTCGAAAATTCCGCGTCGTTGGCTTCTTCCTGCGGGTGGAAGCGAAGATTTTCGAGCAGCAGCACTTGGCCGGATTCGAGGTTGTTAGCTAGCTCGCTGGCGATTTCACCAACGCAGTCGGGCGAGAAGCCTACGTTGACATCGAGCGAGACTTCCTCATCGAGCAGCTCGCGCAGGCGGTCAACGACCGGGCGCAGCGAGTACTTCGGGTTGTGCTTGCCCTTGGGGCGGCCGAGGTGGCTGGCGAGGATGACCTTGGCGTTCTTGCGCAGCGCGTATTCGATGGTGGGCAGGGTGGCGCGGATGCGGGTGTCATCGGTGATGGCGGAGCCGTCTTCGGTGAGCGGCACGTTGAAGTCAACGCGGATGAAGACGCGCTTGTTGGTGATATCGAGATCGCGAATGGAGAGCTTGGACATATGGATTAGTTGCTTTCCGGGGTGGAAACGACTGCATCGAATTCGATTTCCACGCGCCATTTGGGGTTGAGAAGTGCAGCCACAACGACCATTGTCGCGGCGGGACGGATGTCTCGGAAGACTTCGCCGTGGACCTGGCCAACAGTCTCCCAGTCTTCGGCGCGGGTGAGGAACATGCGGGTGCGGACGACGTCGCTGAAGGAGGCTCCGGCGCGGCCGAGAATGTCTTTGGCGATGGAGAGAATCTGGCGCGTTTGGCCTGCTGCGTCGGCGTCGTCCGCGCCTACTGGCCCCGTGCCGGCCACGTAGATTGTGTTACCAACGCGCACGGCGCGGGAGAAGCCGATGATGGGCTCGTAGGGAGATGTGCCGGGGTGGTTGGTTCTTGTCATTGACGTGTTCGATTCCGGGCGAGCATCGCAGGCCAAGCAGATCCTTCGCTTCGCTCAGGATGACAATTCTAGTTTATGGAACGAAAGGCAGCGAGTCGTGAAACTCGCTGCCTCTTGAACACAACATACGGGTTGACTAGAGACCCTTCTTCACCAGGAAGCCGATCAGGTCGACGACGCGGTTGGAGTAGCCCCACTCGTTGTCGTACCAGCTCAGCACTTTCACGCTGTTGCCGACGACCTTGGTCAGCGGCGCGTCTACGATCGACGAGAGCGGATTGCCCTTGAAGTCGGAGCTTACCAGCTCGTGGTCTTCGTAGCCGAGGATGCCCTTGAGCTCGCCTTCGCTGGCGGCCTTGAGAGCGGCGTTCACGGCTGCTGCATCGGTCGGCTTCTCGGAGATGAAGGTGAGATCGACGATCGAGACGTTGGGGGTTGGGACGCGGATGGCGAAGCCGTCCAGCTTGCCAGCGGTCTCAGGGATGACCAGCTTTAGTGCCTTGGCGGCACCGGTCGAGCTGGGGATCATGTTGATGGCCGCAGCGCGGGCGCGGCGCAGATCCTTGTGTGGGAAGTCGAGGATGACCTGGTCATTGGTGTAGCTATGAATGGTGGTCATGATGCCGCTGACGATGCCGAAGTTTTCGATGAGCACCTTGACGACGGGTGCGAGGCAGTTTGTGGTGCAGCTGGCGTTCGAGATGACGTTGTGCTTGGAGGCGTCATACTTCGAGTCGTTCACACCGAGGACGATGGTGAGGTCCTCGTTGGTGGCCGGGGCGGAGATGATGACCTTCTTGACGGTGGTTCCCAGGTGAGCCTTGGCCTTGGTCGCGTCGGTGAAGTGGCCGGTCGACTCAACGATGATTTCCGCGCCGGTCGAAGCCCAGTCCAGCTTGGCAGGGTCGCGCTCGGCAAATACCTTGAAAGTCTTACCGTCAACCGTGATGGAATCCTCGCCAGCAACGATCTCGTTCTTCAGGTTGCCCAGGATCGAATCGTGCTTGAGCAAGTGAGCCAGGATCGCGGGGCTGGTCAGATCATTGACCGCCACAAATTCGATATCGGGGTTGCCGAGCGCTGCGCGGAAAACGTTACGGCCAATGCGGCCGAAGCCGTTTATGCCAACCTTAACTGCCATGTGTGAACTCTCCTTGATTAAGTGCCGGTGATGATGTTGAAAAAAGCCACTGTTGTGAAGTCGATGACGTCTTGACGCAAGCCGTTATTTCGCGAACATTGGTTACCTATTGGATTGCGCGCAGAGACTCCCACCAAACTCATCAGATTACCACTCTTGTCAACGCGATCAAAATGAATTCGCTGAATAATCGATTTTCCTGGCGATTCGTTGTACAGAAATCATGACGCGGCGGCGGGGATGCGCGAGGGCAGGGGAGTAACGAAATATGCACGGATTTTTGTGCATCCAGGTGAGTATGATGTGGTGGAGTGGGATAATTCGAAATAGAGGCGAAGACTGCCAACAGCATGAGAAGACGTTCGAAGCGAGAGCCCAACAATACGGAATCGACCGGCAAGATCGGTCACGAACTGCCGACCAATCAACCCCGCCCGCTGGTGCCCAACTACCCTGACGAACTGCCGCGCAGCGCGCCTGCTGCGCCTGTGCAGCGTGCTGCAGTGCCTGCCGCACCGTTGCCCCCTCCACCGCCATCCTCCAAGCCTGATTTTGGGCGGGGTGGCCGGCAGCATCGTCATCCTGCGCCTGCGCCGCGCTATGCGGATGAGGATCGCGGCACGGGTCGCCTGGAAGAAGAGACGCAGCCGGATATGCCTTCGCTGCCTCCGGAAGAAAATGCAGCCGCGGGGCGCACTGCGACGGATCCCAAGGGGTTCGTGGTGCTCACCATCGGGCTGCCCGGTTCGGGCAAGACGACCTGGTTCAAGCGCCGCGGGGTTACGCCGTTGTCGAGCGACATGCTGCGCACCATTCTCTTCGACGACATTACAGAGCAGCGCTACCAGGGACTTGTGTTTTCGACGCTGCGATCTCTGCTGCGCGCCCGGCTGATTGCGCGCATGCCGTGGAACTACGTGGACGCGACGAATCTCTCGCCGCATGAGCGCCGCCAGTGGATCAAGATGGCTGCGAGTTTTGGTTACGAGGTGCAGGCGGTCTTCTTCGACGTGCCGTTGGAAGTTTGCCTTGACCGTAACAGCAAGCGCGACCGGCCGGTCAGCGACGATGTCATGCAGAAGATGGCCGAGCGGCTGAAGGCTCCGGCGTTTGATGAAGGCTTCAGCAAGATTACCGTGGTGCGGGTGAAGGCGACTGCTTAGTCCCGATTTCAGAGAGAAGAGCGTATGCCCGAACCGTGGATGAGCGGAACCTATCCTGAAGTGCCAGCGGTGGGCCGGGCTGTTTTGCACGCACTTGATCTGGCCACGGAGGATCTCGCGAAGTGGACTGCTAGCCTTACCGATGCCGAAGCGCACGCGCATCCACTTGGGCTGCCGTCGGTAGCTTTTCAACTGCGTCACATTGCACGCAGCGTGGACCGTATCCTCTGTTATGCGGAGGGCAATCAGCTCTCTGAGGCGCAGCTCGAAGTGCTGAAGGCGGAACAGACCGGAAACGAGTCGCTGGCGGAGTTGCTGGCTGAGGTTGCCGCGTCGTTTGCAAATGCTGCTCAGCGCATCCGTGTACTCGCAACCGGAGACTTTGACACGCCGCGCGGAGTAGGACGCAAGCAGTTGCCTACGACTCTTGGAGGCGCGCTGATCCACGTGGCCGATCACACCCAGCGTCATGTAGGGCAGGTTGTCACGACGGCCAAGGTGCTGCTGGCGCTGCGTGGATAATTCCCGCAGATTTATTACAGTCCAGTGAAGATAGAGCAAGGCAAGGTTTGCTAGGGTATACGCATGTCGATGCGGACTCCTCAAACGTTTCTATCGCTTGGCGGCTGCCTGATGCTGACCTCTGCACTCTTTGCGCAGTCGAGCCAAACGATCGACCTTCCCACGAGCAAGCAATTGATCGGCCCGGTGCCGGGCAGTCCGCAGCAGCTGAACAACCTTCCGATGACCATGGCTGTTTCGCCGGACGGACGCTATGTCGTTACTGTGAATGCAGGCTTTGGCAGCTTTGAGTCAGAGTATGAGCAGTCCTTGGCGGTGCTGGACACGCGCACCGGGACAGTTGCCGACTTTCCTGATGATCGGACTCTGGTGGGCGCCAAGCAGACGCTGTATTCGGGACTCGTCTTTAGCCGTGATGGCAGGCACCTATACGCGAGCATGGGTTCGATTACGGCTCCCGTAGGCGACGGTAAGAAGAACACAGGCAACGGCGTGGCGGTCTACAGCTTTACAGACGGTAAGATCGCGCCTGAGCGGATGATTCCGTTGCCGCTACAGCAGCTTGCGCCGGGTCGGAAGACAAAGCTGATTGGCGGTGACGATGGAGACAAGGGCATACCATTTCCGGCGGCACTGGCTTTGGTTGGTTCGGGTGCTTCCGCACGTTTGCTGGTCGCCGATAACCTTTCGGATGATGTGTTGCTGCTTGATCCTGCTACGGGCACGATTGAGAAGCGGTTTGATTTGGCGGAGAGCAACGCTGTCCCGTCGGTTTACCCGATAGCGCTGGCGCTTGCGAAGGATGGCCACCATGCGTATGTTGCGCTGTGGAACGCTTCCGAGATTGCGGAACTGGATTTGGATTCGGGCAAGGTTGGTCGCAAGCTTTCGCTGTTGAAGCCAGCTACGCCTACAGCTCCGGGGACGCATCCTTGTGCCTTCGAGCTCTCTCCCGACGGGAAAACACTTTATGTCGCGCTTGCCAATCGCGATGCGGTTGCTGCCGTAAATGTAGGATCTGGTCAGTTTTCGGTGAAGGGCTACTTTGATGTGCGTCTGCCGCGGCAAAGCTATTTTGGCGCTGAGCCTGAAGCACTGGCGCTCAACGCGGACGGTTCGCGCCTGTATGTCGCCAACGCCATTACGGATGCCATCGCCATCCTTGATACGCGCAAGCTCACGGCGCAAGCCGCACGCAAAGGGATGGTCGAGCCCATCGGCTTTGTGCCCACGGAGTGGATGCCGATGTCGTTGGCCTTTCTTCCGTCTTCGGCAGGTGGCAAGTTGTACGTGGCCACGGCAAAGGGCAAGGGTGCGGGACCGAATGGGCGCCCGATGCGCGAGACTGCGGCGACCAAGGGAAGTCGTGCGCTGCGTCCGTACACATACATTGGCACGCTGATGCATGGTTCGCTGGCGACACTTGATACGGCATCCGTGGAGAAGGATCTGGCGCACTGGACCGACGTGGTGCTTGAGTCCAACCGCATGAAGGCTGCCGAAGAGAAGATTCAATTCGCTGATGGTTCTGCTAATCGGATCAAGCACGTGATCTACATCATCAAGGAGAACCGTACGTACGATCAGATTCTCGGCGACCTGCAGAAGGATGGAAAGCCTGTCGGCAATGGCGATCCTAGCCTGACCATCTATGGTCAGGCAATCACTCCCAACGAGCATAAGCTGGCCCTCCAGTTCGGCGTACTGGATAACTTTTTTGACTCGGGTGAAGTTTCGGGCGATGGCCACGTGTGGTCCACTGCGGGCATTGGGACGGACTATTTAGAGAAGACCTGGCAGCAGTCGTATCGCGGCGGTGAGCGTACGTATGACTATGAAGGAGTTGTGGCGGAAGGGTATCCGCTCCTGCAGAAGATTCCTGATGTGAATGAGCCGCAAAGCGGCTATTTATGGGGAAATCTCGCAGCTCATGGCAAGAGCTATTACCACTTTGGAGAATTCATCGCGACTACGTTCTGCGGAGAGAAGGCGACGGCCAATCCGCAACAGGGGCCGGTGCTGGCAGGTCGCGACTGTTCGACGGCGTCCATCGCTCCTGGTGAAGCTATGCCGGCTGAATGGGGCGGAGGCGTGAATAAGTGGCCATGGCCGATTCCGCGCATGGCAAGTAACATCGCCACTAAGCCGGAGTTAGTCGGTCACTTTGCCGAAGAGGCACCCGACTTCGAGCTGATGGTGCCGGACCAGGTGCGTGTGAACATCTTTGAGAGGCATCTCAAACGCTGGGTTGCCGACCGCCAGCAAGGCCGCGACACGATGCCCAGTTTTGTGCTTCTGCGCCTGGGTAATGACCACACAGCCGGTACGCGTCCGGGAGGGCCAACGCCTGCCGCATCGGTGGCGGATAATGATCTTGCGGTGGGCCGGGCGGTCGAGGATATTTCGCATTCGCCCTACTGGGACGACACTGCTTTTTTCATTCTCGAAGACGATGCACAGGATGGTGGCGATCATGTGGAGGCGCATCGCAGTACAGCCCTGGTGATCAGCAAGTATGCTCCACATGCTGCCAATGGCGCGGCTTTTGTCGATAGCCGTTTTTACACCACCGTCAGTGTTCTGCGGACGATGGAGACGCTGCTTGGCCTGCCGCCGATGAACAACAACGACGCGCTCAGTTCGATGATAAGTACTTTGTTCACAGGCCCCGGAGACCAGCCGCCCTACACCGCAGACAGATCCAACATCGACAACAGCCTTATCTACACGGCGAATGCGAAGACTGCCGCCGGCGCGAAGGAAAGCATGAAGATGGACTTTCGCCACGCGGACCGCGCTGACGCGCAAAAGCTCAACGTGATTTTGTGGAAGGACGCGAGGGGCGATGCGCCTGTGCCGCCATCGCTCACCGAACGGCATAAACGAATCGATAAGGACGATGACTGAGACTCCCATAGCAACAAATATCGAATTGATTTGTTTGGAACGGAGTCTTCCAGCCGTTTCTGACACTCTAAGAGTCTGAGGAGATGACATGACCCCACGCGGATTCACCCAGCCACTTTACGTACTTCCTTTTGATCATCGCGGTTCTTTCCAGACGAAGATGTTCGGTTGGACGGGTGCTCTCACCTCGGCACAGACATCCGAGATTGCCGCAACCAAGCACGTGATCTACGAGGGTTTTCTCAAGGCGGTAGAAGACGGCGTTGCGCCCTCAAAGGCCGCCATTCTGGTTGACGAACAATTCGGCACAGCGATTTTGAATGACGCTGCTGAAAAGGGCTTCCATTTTGCGATGGCGGTGGAAAAGAGCGGCCAGGAAGAGTTCGATTTTGAATACGGCGAGGACTTTGCTGCGCACATCGAGAAGTTCAAACCGACGTTTGCCAAGGTGTTGGTCCGCTATAACCCGGGTGGAGACGCGAAGGTCAACGCGGAGCAGGCTGCGCGCCTCAAACGGCTCTCAGATTACCTCCAGCAAGCTGCCGGCAGCCTGTTTATGTTTGAGCTGCTGGTGCCGGCGGAGAAGGCGCAATTGGACTCGGTGCATGGCGACAAGAAAGCGTACGACCTGGAGCTTCGACCGACGCTGATGGTGCGCGCGCTTGAAGAGCTGCAGGCAGCGGGCGTTGAGCCGGATGTTTGGAAGATCGAAGGGCTCGATCGGCGCGAAGACTGCGAGCGGATCGTGGCGGTTGCGAAAAAGGATGGGCGTGACAATGTGGGCTGTATCATCCTTGGACGCGGCGAAAATGACGCCAAGGTGCGCGAATGGCTGACTACGGCAGCGTCGGTCCCTGGCTTCATCGGTTTCGCGGTGGGCCGCACGGACTTCTGGGATCCGCTGATCAACTGGCGCGCTGCGAAGATTACCCGGGATGAAGCGATTGGACAGATTGCCTCGCGCTATCGCGAGTTTGTGGACTTGTTTGAAGCGGCGCGGAAGGGTGAATGAGCGGTAAGTCGTTCGATGTAGCGATTGTCGGCGCGGGCATTCTCGGTTTGGCACATGCGTATCTTGCAGCCAGGGCTGGGAAGTCCGTTGCTGTTTTCGAGAAGCACCCCAGGGCTTCGGGCGCTTCGGTGCGCAATTTCGGCATGGTGTGGCCGATCGGGCAGCCCGCCGGCGCAATGCTCGATCTGGCGCTGCGCAGCCGCGAACTATGGCTTGAAGTGCTCCATGCGGCGAAATTGCCGTATCGCAACACTGGCTCTCTGCACCTCGCTTATCGCGAGGACGAGTCAGCCGTGGTGAAGGAGTTTGCCCAGGCTGGGCCGGGGCTGGGATATGACTGCTGCTGGCTTTCGAGAGATCAGGTTCTGGAAAAGTCGCATGCTGTGCAGCCTTTTGATTTGCTGGGAGGGCTTTGGAGCGGGACTGAGTTGACCGTTGATCCTCGTCAGATACTGCAGGCTTTGCCTTTGTATTTGGCTGAGGCTCTGGGAGTGCAGTTTCACTTTGAAACGCTTGTTCAGTCGATTGAACTGCCTGCCATTCGGACGACCAGGGGTGACTGGCATGCGGAGACAGTGATCGTCTGTAGCGGGGAAGATTTTCAGTCTCTCTATTCCGAGCTGTACGCTTCCAGCGGGCTCACACGGTGCAAACTGCAGATGATGCGCACCGCTCCGCAACCGGGTGACTGGCAACTCGGACCTTCGCTGGCGGCGGGGCTCACGTTGCGCTTCTACCCGGCGTTTCAGGTGTGCGGCACGCTCGCCGAATTGGCACGGCGCATCGCGGACGAGACGCCCGAGTTCGATCGCTGGGGCATCCATGCCCTGGTCTCGCAGACTGCTGATGGAGCGCTCACGCTTGGCGACTCGCACCAGTATGGGCTGGATGTTGATATCTTCAATCGTCAGGAGATTGACGATCTGATTCTGAACTATACGCAGCAATTTCTGCGCGCGCCGGATTGGACGATTGCAGAGCGATGGTATGGCGTGTACGCGAAGCATCCCGACAAGCCTCTCGTAAGGATGGAGCCGGGGCCGGGCGTGCGTATCGTTGCTTCGCCCGGCGGGTCGGGCATGACGTTGTCTTTCGGCGTAGCCGAGAAAACTCTCATCGAATTAGGAATCGTGCATGGTTAATCCAACATCCTCGCCGATCCCCGCGGTGTTTCTCGACTGGGCTGGCACAGTGGTCGATCACGGAAGCATTGCGCCGGTGAAAGCAATTGAAGATATTTTTGCTGAGGCAGGTATTCCGGTCGACCGCGCGCTGGTGCGCAAGTATATGGGGCTGGCCAAGCGCGACCATATCCGCAAGCTGCTGGAAGAGCCTGAGGTTGAAGAGCGTTGGAAAGCGCTGCGTCCTGGCCTCTCTCGGGAAGCCGAGGTGGACCGGCTCTACGCGCAGTTTGAACCACGCATGATGGAGCGGCTGGCTGGGTATGCCGAATTGATCTCAGGTGCAGTGGAGACGGTGACAGCGCTGCGCGCGCGAGGCATCAAGATTGCCGGAACGACGGGGTATACGCGTCCCATGCTTGCTCAACTGGAAACATTGGCTGCGAAACAGGGCTACCGGACAGATCTTTCGCTGACGCCGGAAGACGTGGGAGCGGGGCGCCCTTATCCGTGGATGTGCTTTAAACTGGCGATCGATCTGCAGATCTATCCGCTCTCATCCTGCGTAAAGATCGGGGATACGCCGTCGGATATGGAGGAGGGTCGCAACGCGGGTATGTGGACGATCGGGCTGACCCGAAGCGGCAACTCAGTCGGCCTCACCGAAGAGGAATGGCATCACCTGAGCACAGAGGAACAAGGGACGCTCCTGGCTCGCGCGGCAGCGGAGTTAAGCGACGCTGGAGCGCACTCTACGGCGCAGAGTATCGCCGACGTGATGCCAATCCTGGAAGAGGTGGAGCAGAGGATCAAGGCAGGCGAACGGCCCGATTGAGGCTCTTACGGAACTAAACCGCGGATTCCACATGCGAATCCAGGATATGGCCCATCTTCTCCTGCTTCGTCTTCATGTACTTCTCGAACGTGTCTTGGGGCACGACCTCCGCGGAAACGCGTTCCGTTACGGTGATGCCACCGTCTTCGAGGGCAGCGACCTTCTCAGGATTGTTGGTGATGAGGCGTACGGCTGAAACATTCAGCAGCTTGAGAACCTCGGCGGGCAACTCGAACTGGCGGCAATCCGCGGCGTAGCCGAGCTCTTCATTCGCTTCAACGGTGTCGCGTCCGTGGTCCTGAAGCTCGTACGCGCGCAGCTTGGCCATCAGACCAATGCCGCGGCCTTCCTGCTGTTCGTAGAGCAGGATCCCGGCGCCCTCCTGCGAAATCTTGCTCAGCGCCAACTCCAGCTGGAGGCGGCAGTCGCAACGCAGGGAGCCGAATACATCGCCGGTCAGACATTGGGAGTGAATCCGCACCAGAGGTGGCGCCGAATGGATATCACCCATTACCAGCGCAACCAGCCCTTCAACGCGCTTGCCGTGCCTCGCTGACTCTTCGCAGCAGGGACGCGGCTCAGGCAAATGGCCCTCGAAGCCGAGAATTCTGAAGTGTCCCCAACGAGTGGGGAAGTCTGCGTCTGCTACTTTCACTACGCTATCGAATGCCATGTTCTCATTTTACGACTTTGTGCGGAAGCCGGCTTGTCGCAGTGCTTCTGCGTGATTGGATGAGCTGGCCCGGACGTTCGATTCGTGCATCGCGCACGGCACACGATAGAGTAGTTCCGTGGCGGACGACAAACTCATACTGATCACCCTGCTGGTGAAGCTGGGTGTCGCAGCTTCGGTGGCCAGCGCACTGGCGCGCTCGCGGTCGTTCCAGCGCCTGCTCTTTGCCGAGCACCGCCGCCCCCGTCAAACCATCTCATTGCTGGCTTTCTTCCTGATCCCGCTCACGCTCGGCGTGTGGGTGCGCACCACAGTTCCAAACTTCCTTGCCGCTGACATCTCCTTCGAAACGGTAACGCTGCTGGGCCTGCTTCTTGGTCCGGGATGGGCCGTGGTCAGCGCCGTCGTGCTTTCCCTGCCGGCGGTCCTCCTCAAGCATGAATATCTCGCGCCACCATTTTTGTGCGCGGTGGGGCTGATCGCGGGGACCTTCGGCGCCTGGGTTGAGAAGGAGGAGATCTGGTCTTTCACACCTTTTGTCGATCTCAGCGTGTATCGCTGGGTGCGCCGCAATCTGCGCCAGCCCAAGTTCGACCGCCAGATTCTGCTGCTTGTGCTCATCACCGGTATGGAAGTGGCGCATGTGTGGCTGTCCAGCGCCTATCCTCACCGCCTCTTTGCGCTGGATTCCGATTCCGACTGGCTGCAGGTGCTGGTGTGGTTGTGCGCGCCGGTTGTCGTGGGCATCATGCTCAAGGTGTGGAACGCACTCCGCATTGAACTCAAGCTGGAAGAGCAGAAGCGGCTTGTGCTGGAAGCGCGCCTCGATGCGCTGCAACGCCAGATCAATCCGCACTTCCTCTTCAATACGCTCAACTCGATTGGCTCGCTCGTTCGCTTCCGCCCTGACCTGGCGCGCGAGATGATCGTCAAGCTGGCTAACCTCTTACGCGCCCTGCTCAAAGATCACGATACCTACGTACCACTGCGGGATGAGATGCGCTTCACGGACGATTACCTCGATATCGAGGTCGTACGCTTTGGTTCGGAAAAGCTTCGCGTCGTGAAAGACCTCGATGCGCGGACGCTTGACGTGCTCGTGCCCAGCATCCTGCTACAACCGCTGATCGAGAACAGCATCAAGCACGGTCTCGAACCACGGATCCAGGGCGGCACCGTGACCATTCGAAGCCGGATGGAGGGCAGCAATGTCATTGTCGAAGTCGAGGACGACGGGGTGGGGATCGCCCTGAAACCTCCGTCAGCACTGAATCGCGAAGGCAACGGCATCGGCATGAAGAATGTGCAGGAGCGGCTCGAAGTTCTCTACGGTGCCAGGGCCAGATTCACCGTTGTCTCGCGGCCAGGGCGGGGAACGCTCGTCTCCATCGAGCTTCCGGCAGAGATTGAGTGAACCGCAAATCAGCTGAGTGACAACCATCTACTTGTTCAGCAGCGACTCGTAGAAACTGACATAGCGCGGCACAATGCGTGTCGAGCAGAAGCGATCCTGCGCTGTCTTGCGCGCTGCCCTGCGCATCGCTTGATGGCGCTCGCGATCACTCAGCAGGGCAATCGATGCTGCCGCCATCGCGTCCACGTCGCCCACTCGAAAGAGCAAGCCGTCGATGCCGTCGGTGATCAGCTCAGGTACGCCACCGACTGTTGTCGCGATTGCAGGAGTCTGGCAGGCCATCGCTTCCAGAGCCGCGAGTCCGAAGGACTCCATCTCGCTCGGCATCAGCATCAGGTCGGCGAGCGGCAACAGTTCATGGACACGATCCTGCTTGCCGAGAAAATGAATGCGGTCGTGAATCCCCAGCGAATGTGCCAGCCATTCCGCAGTGGAACGATCCGGGCCATCGCCGATCAGCGCCAGCCGCGCCGGTAGCACCTTCGCCACTCGCGCAAAGACCTGCACTACGTCTGCCACGCGCTTGACTGGTCGGAAATTGGAAAGATGCGTCAGGAGGAATTCATCCGGCTCAGCCAGCCTGGCGCGAGCCTTTGCTCGGACATTCGCATCGCTTTCCGCGTACGGTTTGTAGACATCGCAGTTGACGAAGTTATGCACCACTTCAATCGGGCTGGTGATGCCGAAGCTGGACTCGGTCACCTCCTTGAGATAGGCAGAGATGCTGGTCACTCCATCGCTCTGCTGGATCGCATACTTGGTGATGGGAAGATAGCTGCGGTCCATGCCGACCAGCGTAATATCGGTGCCGTGCAGCGTCGTGACGAAGGGCAAATGCTTGCCGCGCTCGGCCAGCATCTGACGCGCCAGCAGGGCGCTGACGGAATGCGGAATCGCGTAGTGCACATGCAGGATATCGAGGTGGTAATACTCGGCTACCTCCGCCATACGCGAAGCCAAAGCGAGATCGTAGGGAGGAAACTCAAACAGCGGATAATTCGACACCGGAACTTCGTGGTAGTAGATGCCGGTTTCACGCCCCGTCAGGCGGAAGGGTTGCGAATAGCTGACGAAGTGCACTTCATGCCCGAGTGCCGCGAGTTCAATGCCAAGTTCCGTTGCCACTACGCCGCTGCCGCCGTAGGTGGGATAACACGTGATTCCGATACGCATGCGGCGAGGGCTCCGAGGAGGATCTGTCAGTTCGTTGGATGCAGCTGACCATAGTGAAGAAGCTGAATATCCGACGAAGAGTTGAGTGCCTGAAGCGCGTCCATCTCCGTCTCACGCGAGGCTAACAGCCGGGTACGCGCATTGGCCAGATCGCCGTCGTTGTAACCAGGGTGGGCGACAAGTTCCCATGTTCCATCGGGCATCTGCGGCAGCAGGGCATCAACCGTCTTCCGGTCCAGCGTGCCGGTTGCCAAAACCCCTACAGCGCCCTGTGTCGTGATGAATCCCTCTTCAGCAACGATGCGATGAAAAGCCGGCTCCAGCAGCCGCAGCAGATGCACCTGTGTCCGCCGCATCAGTGGCGCCCCCGGGGTTGCAGCAAGGCTCCATCGTGCTTCGAAGGGATTGCGCACCGAGCGAATCCCTGCCGCTCGGGCGGCTCGCAGCACTGGCCGCAGCACCTTGGGGAACATGTGCGTGTGTTTATGCGTGTCGACGTGCGTCAACTTTAGCCCACGATCCTGAAGCCGGGCGATCTGCGCTGCTGCCTCCGCTTCAAACTCCGCGGCGGGAATGTGATCCCCAAAGAGATCATTCACAAATCTGCCTAATGTGGGCCGAAACTGGCCGTTGATCGGATCCACCAGCCAGGGAATGTCCCGGCGTGGGTCCAGTATTGGCTGGCCGTCCACCAGCACGATGTGGCAGCCGACCCCCAGCGTAGGATGGGCAAGGGCGAGCGCAATGGCCTCGTCGGTCGCCGCCGCTTTTGCCATCAAAGTAGCGCTTGTCAGGACTCCGCGCTGGTGCAGCTCAATCACCGCGCGGTTGACGCCGGAGGTAAGTCCAAAATCATCCGCATTGACGATAAGCCGCTTCACTTCCCTGAGTTTAGCAACCCGGCCGCGCCCGGCCGTGAGCCGTCAGAGCAAGGTCGCCGATTTCCGAAATCGCTGGTATGATGAAGAAACGGGCTTGCCAGAGCCCATAGATTTGCCCGGAGTGGGCTGATAGCTCAGTTGGTTAGAGCGCCTGCCTTACAAGCAGGATGTCGGGGGTTCGAGTCCCTCTCGGCCCACCATAAAAAATAAAAGACTTAAAATGCCTGACTGATCAACCCTCTTCTCACCGTCTGGTCGTCTCTTCAACCGGCAATTTGGTTTTTGCCAGGGCTAAGGCTTGGGTTATGGCGACCGTCGGAAGCTCCAGCGCCCTCCGCTTCGAGCGAGCCAGCTCAAGAGGCTAGGACTCGGGCAAAAATCATTCCGGAATGGGACATTTGAGATCGTTGCTTGCCAAAAACTGCAACTGGTGTATAAGGGCTATATTGCCGATCAACTTGCGGGGCGCAACGAGGCCCAGTACGCTCTTCCTCGCAATATCCCATGAGTCCCGGCGAAGCATCTTTCTATGGAGCCGCCATGTCCCGTTCATTGCTCGTTCGGCTGCGAACCGTGTCTGCATTCGTCGTTAGCTTTTTGATGCTGACTGCCTTGTCGTTTGGACAGGGATATTTCGGCACTGTCAGTGGACTAGTCACCGATCCTTCGGGGGCGTTGATTCCGAACGCCAAGGTGACTCTTGTCGACCAGAACAAGGGTTTTCATTTCGACGGCAAGAGCGACGAGGCCGGAAGGTATCTCTTCCGCGCCGTGCCGCCCGGTGTATACACCGTCTCCGCTGAGGCTCCAGGTTTCAAAAAAGAGGAAAAGACCAACATCCGCGTCAATATCAGCGAGAATCCAGCGGCCAACCTTCGATTGAAAATCGGCTCTACGCAATCGGTGGAGGTGAACGCGACCGATGAGCACTTGGACGTGGACGATGCTACGACGGGTGTGGCGGTCGGTCGGAATTTCATCAATAGCCTGCCGTCTATCGACCGCTATGTGCTGGACTTGACGTCTCTGGCGCCGGGGGTCACCGGAGTTGACGACCAGTGCGGCACTGGATGTACCGGCACCAATTTCGTCTCCAACGGTAGCCGTAACTCGACAGCCGACGTGCTCATGGACGGCGCGACGATCACCAACTTCGAGCCCAACGGCGGCGTAACGCAGGTGACGTATGTGCCATCATCGGAAGCTGTAGAAGAGTTGCGTGTGGAGCAATCGAACTTCAGTGCGGAGTACGGCTTCTCCGGCGGTTCGGTGGTCAACATGGTCACCCGTTCGGGAACCAATCAGTTCCACGGGGAAGTCTACGATTTCGCTCGCAACACCATCACCGACGCCAACAACTGGTTCAGTAATTACTACGGCGATCCGCTGCCGCCGGTGCATCGGCAAAATTTCGGTGGTGTCCTCGGTGGTCCGATATGGCGCAACAAGCTTTTCTTTTTCGTGGACTACGACGGAACGCGGCAGAGCAACGCCGGCAACTACCAGGCTGGAGTGCCGTCCGATGCCGAGCGCAATAACGGCGACTTTGGGGAGGTTTGTTCCAACGCCGGTGGCACGTTCGACGCACAGGGTATGTGTTCTGTTGCAGCGGGCCAGATTTGGGATCCATATGTGGCAACTTATGTCTCCACCGACCAAGGCGCAGGCCCGTTACGCAGCAACTTCATTCCGTTTAACAATATGGGCACCTACACCAGCCCAGGCAACCCATATGCAAACCTGCCGGCCGGTCCCGGCAACCTGATCGACCCAGTCGCGCAGAAGATGATGAAGCTCTTCCCGGCGGCTCAGGCATCGGTGCTTGCGCAGAGCGGGACGATCTACCATAACTGGAATGCCACGGGCGCAAGCTCCTCGCCAAACGACCAGTACGACGTCAAAATGGACTATCAGATCAACCCCAGGAATCTGCTTAGCGTCAAGTATTCCGACCAGTGGACCAGCGCAGTGTCTTTCAACTGCTTCGGCAACTTCGTCGATCCGTGCTCCAGCGGCCCAAACAAGGGAACATCGCACCTTGTCTCAATCAACGACACTCATACGTTCAGCCCGAAATTACAACTGACCACGATCTTCGGATTCACGCGCGGCACGGAGAATATCGATGCTTACAATGGCGCCGGCGGTGTGAAAGATCCGCTGGCCGCATTGGGCTTCCCTGGGTACCTCAACTCCAATGGCTTCCCCGGGGTTCCGGCAATTTTTATCAGCACGTACTACTCAGCCGGATTCACAAGCTTGGGCGGCGACCCCTATGGCAACTACAGGCAAGGCCAGGATACCGCGCAGATCACGGAGGCCTTGGATCGGGTGATCGGCCCGCATGACCTCAAAGTTGGCTTTGAAGGTCGCCTGCACCAGATGAATTACATCCAGACGAATGCGCCGGAAGGCATCTTCAACTTCGACAACTCCGGCTCGGCGGGTTGCCCGTTTACATACGCTGCATGCGGCGGCGATGCGATGGCCAGCTTCATGATGGGGCAGGTCTCGCTCAGCAACACCGGCTACTATGAGATCCAGGACCGGCCCGCGACCGAAGATCACCAGTTTGCGGTTTACGGGCAGGATAACTGGAAGGTGAATCCCAAGCTGACGCTGAATCTCGGGATGCGTTACGACGCCTCCATTCCGCGCACAGACCGTCACAACAGGCAGAACTGGTTTGACCCGACGGCAAGATACAGCATTGGAGGCATCCCGGCAGTGGGCGGCGAGAGGTTCGCCAGTTCCGGCGAGCGTCACATGGTCAACACCGACTGGAGAGACATTCAACCGCGCTTTGGTTTCGCCTATCTGCTTGCACCCAAGCTGGTTCTGCGCGGGGGATTCGGCATTTACTATTCGCAGTCGCGCAACGGCGCAAGCGGCGTCACTCCCTACGGCTCGCAGGGCTATAACGAGTCGACCAGCATGATCCCAACCTACAACAACGATGGCGCCACCGCGTACCTGCACCTGAGCAACCCCTACCCAGGCGGCCTCAACCAGCCGCCCGGCAACACGCTGGGGTTGCTAAACGATGTTGGCCTGGGAGCTACCGGCCCGCTGCGCAACATGGTTGCCACGCCCTATGAGGAGAGTTGGAGCTTTGGGTTCGAGCACCAGCTCCCGTCCAACATGAAGTTCAGCCTTTCCTATATTGGCAAGAAGGGAGTGCATCTCTACTTCTCCGGTGCCAACTACATCAATCATCTCGGGCCAGAGGTAGAGAGTTACTCGCCGGACCAGGTCGCCAATCTCTTCAACTACGTCGATAATCCCTACGCCAGCGCCATCACCAATCCCAATAGCTGCCTGTCTTCTCCGCAGGTACCACAGTTCCAGTTGCAGGAGCCTTATCCGCAGTTCTCCTGCGGCGGCGTCTCGACCGAGGCACATCCGATCGCGTGGTCGATCTACCACGGGATGCAGGCAGTCTTCGAGAAGAGCTATTCAAACGGCATGCAGATCCTGGCGACCTATACCTGGTCGAAGTCGATGGACGACTCTTCGGTTCCCGACGACAACACGACCTTTCTCGGCAGCTTTACCAGCCTGCAGGACCCGAACAAGCCATGGCTTGAAAAGAGCCTTTCCACTTTCGACTTTCCCCAGGTCTTTCAAGTGAGCTATACCTACGAACTGCCAGTCGGCCGCAAGAGGCTCCTTGGAGGCAATATGCCAAGGTGGGCAGACGCGCTGATCGGTGGATGGAAGACGAACGGGATCTGGCGAGCCAGCGATGGTCGTCCGCTCAACTTCGGAACCTACGACGGGACTTCTCTGCCGACCTACGGAGGACAGCGGCCAAACCGTGTGGCCAGGCCAATTCGTACCCGCGGCAAAGACTCGGTGTGGATCAACGGGTACATAGCAAATCCCAGTTCGCTAGTGCTGCCGGCACCGTATACGCTGGGCAACGTTCCTCGGGCTGACGGAGAGATCCGTACGCCGGGCTCCTTCCAGGTTTCAGCAAGCGTGAACAAGGTCTTTGCCCTCTCCAGCGCTCACGAAGGCCTGACGATGGAGCTGCGTCTCGAAGCTCAGAATGTGTTCAACCATCCAGTCTTTGGAACGCCGGATCAATCGATCGACGACCCGAACTTCGGCGTCATCTCCTACACCTCGAACGCAGCGCGACAGATGCAGCTGGCAGCGAAGATCAACTTCTAACCGAGTCGCGCAATTACGAAAACATCGAGGCCCGGAGCGATCCGGGCCTTTTTGCGTTACGGATGTAGGGAAGTGGCCGCACATAGCATGGCAATGGCAGGTAGCAAGTAATCCATCGCGCAGTGATAAGAACATCGAAGGCCAACATTCTGTCTAAACGAAATTGATGCGCAGGCCAATCCCGATGTCTGCGGCTGCGGGTTTGGTCGGAGGCAGGGTTACTCGGAGGCCGCTGGAGTCCTGTTTGAATTTAAGAGCTTCGTCACGGCCGAGCAGGCGAACGTCTGTGGCCTTTGCTGGTTTTTGGGGACTGTTGGTGCCCAGAGCTTCAAGCACAACTTCGCTGGAGCCGCTTGCCGGCCATCCCTGGACTAGCGCGTAGAGTGTTTTGCCCTTAACCGTGTAGCGTACGTCGCGCACGCCAAGGTCCGGCTTTTCGTCCTCAGTGGGATCGAATTCCTTGCCGTTCTTGGGAATGACGACCTTGGTAGCTGGACCCTCGCCGTAAACCGTCCAGGGGCGGGTGCCGAAAATGCCTTCACTGTTAACGGACATCCACTCAGTGACGCCAGCAAGGGTTTTCAGTTCTTCTGCATCGGGTTCGCCGGATGCGGGTAGCGGAATGTTCAGCAGCAGGTTGCCGTTCTTGCTGACGATATCGACGAGCAGGTCGATGACCTTCTTTGCCGATTTGTACTGGGCACCTTCCTTGTAGTGCCACTGGCCAATGCACGTGTCGGTCTGCCAGGGCTTGGGGGAGATATCGTCGAGGACGCCGCGCTCGCGGTCGAGAGCGCAGGTACCTGTAACGCAATCGCTGCCGGTCTTGCTGAAATATACGGTCTCGGTATGGCCTTGGGACGAGACGGGACCGACATTGTAGGCTTCAGCAACGGTGCCGAGGCCGTACTCTTCCATCGGAATGCCGCCATCGGTGTAAAGCAAATCGGGCTGGTGCTGGTCAACGAGATCCTTGATGCGGTTGAAGTACTGGAGCTTCCACCAGTCGGGAGTCTTACGCGACATCGGTTCCTCGGCCACGGTGTGAGCGTAGTTGGCGGGCTCATGACTGAAGTCATGGTAGAGATCGGCGTACTCTGCGTTCTGGCCGTCGTAGGCAACGCCCGCATACTGACCCTTGGTGTCGGCTAAATGAGACGGCGCGAGCCAGTTGTAGCTGTTGGAGAGGTGCTCGGAGACACCGAAGCGGAGGCCGCGCTTGCGAGCAGCCGCAGCCCAGAGGCCAACTACGTCTTTCCTGGGACCGGAAGCGACGGCGTTCCAGCGAGGCTGGTACTTGGAGTTCCAGAGGTCGAAGTTGTCATGGTGCACGCCCATGGAGAAGAAGTACTTGGCGCCGGCCTTCTGGTAGAGATCCATCAAATGTTCGGGGTCCCATTTGTCTGCGGTGAAGAGATGGACGAGGTCTTTATAGCCGACTTTGGACTGTGGACCGAAGCGCTTGACGTGATACTCGTACTGCTCGCTGCCTTCGATGTACATGTTGCGGGCGTACCAGTCGCCATCGCCGACGGCAGACTGCGGACCCCAATGCGACCAGATGCCAAACTTGGCGTCGCCGAACCACTCAGGAAGGACGTAGGACTTCAGCGAATCGCGGGTGTTGCTGAAGCGGCCAGGAGTGACCTGTATCGCTGACTGGCCGAAGGCCTTCGAAATTGCCATGGACGAAGCGGCGGCGCTGAACAACTGTATGGCTTGGCGACGGGTAAATTTCATGTGGAAGAGTCCTCGACTGGAACGAACGGTCGAAGCATAAAGCATTTACGTTACCGTTGACTACAAGTAGTTTGAGGGAGGATGAGATCGAGTGTGAGGTGCCTGCCGCGCAGACACCGGATGACACTTGCAGTTCACGATGTCAAGATCGTTTCGCCCCGAGCATCTGCGCGGCTGTACCGGGCCGCCGCCCTCCTGTTTGTTACGGGATATGGCAACGACTACGCGATTTCCGGCAGTGCTACGGGATGCCACCCTTCGCACCACGAGCCCGAAGGCGATCATATCCCCATCATGGAACGAATTGAGCCTCCTGCGTTCTGAGCGTACTGACGCACTCCTACACCGGATTCGAACACGCCGCTCCTATTAAGGAACAAGCGCAGCGATCGCGTTCTCTGGTTTGCCACGATTACCGCGGGAACGGACCAGGCGCTCCACGGATCACCATTGAAATTCACTCCTCTCTGTTGCGCTTTGATGGAGTAGCTGCCGCCCGGGACCGATGCAAAGGTAAACACGGGTTGATCGCTGTCCTGTTGCGGCTGGTCGACTCCCTCATAAGTCACAATGATGTGATAGTGATCGACGGGACTGATCGTTGCGATGACCGTGACATCGATCCGGTCATGGCTGGTCAGGGTCATGGGGATGGACACAGCTTCGATGTTTGGCGGTGGAATGCCATTGCCCGGCGGAACCGGCGGATAGGTGATCGAAAAAACGCCCTCCGTCGCGAAGGTATCCCACGGTTGAGCTTCCCCACTGGCATCGAGCATGGTGTCGGTCAGAACGCCATCCTCTAGTGTGCGAGGCGCAACTCCGAGATAGAGCGATGGAATGCGATCGAAGGCGGGCGTGGTGATTGTCAACAGGCTCTGGCCTGCCGGTTGGCTGGCGATCCGATTGCCGAGGTCGAACAGAGCGGCGTCCGAACCGAATTGCCGGTAGATCTCGACCCGGTCCGGCTGTACTGCTCCCAACTTCCATCGGGCAGTGAAGCTGACCATCAGGGCGCCCGAGTGATCGTAGCTAGCAGTGGGTCGTGACACCGTGACATCGACGAGATAGGGCAGACTGTTATCGCTCATGGGGACTCCTATTGCAGCGTCACGAGGATGGGGATCAACCCTACGCCCTCGGTAAGTGGCTTCAACGCCTTGCCAATGATGGCCCCGGCTCTCTTTGTCCGGTCTCCTGCCCGCATGGCGTGGCCGGCAAGCGAGGAACTCGTGAGTAGATCGCCTGCCCGGATCGGGAACCGGGTCGCATCGGCCTTGCAGAAGACCTTCCCCACCAGGGCGACTTGCGCTTCGGCTGCGTTGTCCTGCCGGTTGTCGAGAACCATCGCGGGCCGGAAGTATCCTGCGCCAGAAACGACTCCGGCCACGCGCGTGTCGTACTCGGACTGGCAGTTCTGGATCTGCCCGCATTCGGTCAGGACGACCACCGAACCTGGGTCCACGGTTTCGCCCGGAGACGACGTAAATCTCTCCGCAAGATCGGCGAAGACCACATCCCCTCCGCTCTGCACTGTCATCGTTCCGCCCAGGGTGAACGGGCCGTTGACCTCGGCGCTGCCGTTGAACTGCACCGGGCCATCGACGCGCAGCGCGGAGCGTTCGCTCTGCACATAGACCTCGCCGTTGATCCTTACCCCACCTTCGAAGAATCCGGCGAGCCAGCCGCCCTTCCCGTGGACGCCAACCCCGTTCGCGCTGATCCCGGAGACACCGGTAAACTCGTCGCACTGGCCGATCACTCCCCAGCCGAACTTGTCATTGATGCCGAAGACGCCTGCGCTGTCATTGCCTGTGGTGGCGCCACGAACTCCGTGAAATTGAGTGCTCTCGGCGACAACTCCAATATGACTCTGGCTGAATCCATAGACGCCGATACCGCCCGGATTCTGGCTGGTGCCAACGACGCCACGCTGGCCCGTGCCGACCACGCCGTCTCCAGCGGCCGTTTCGCCTGAAACGCCAACCTTGTCACTCCGTCCCGTGACGCCCCAGCCCTGGCCATCGTTGATCCCAATCACACCGGCATTGTTCGGATCGTGACAAACACCATAGATCGCATGAAACTGGCTGCTTTCCCCGGCAACGCCGGCATTGGTTACGCTGACTCCGGAGACACCCTGGTAAGCATTGCTGGAGCCTTTGACTCCAATGCCTCCGGCTGTGTTGCTGCCATAGACACCGGGAACGCTTGCATTCGTCGAATCGCCTTCTAAGGGTGGGTTCATTGTTCTATCCTCCTTTGGGTTTGCAATGGAATTCTCTCGACTGTTCCCGACGCGAAGGACACCGGGCGTAGCGGCGACTTTCCTTACAAGCCGCCGCTTGCACAGAATTGATCCCGTAGCGAGGGGCATCAGGGCCGGCTTAGTCCACCGTCAGCGTGACGGTAGTCGTATGCGCGTCCGTGCCGCTGGTTGCGGTGATGGTGATCGTTGAGGTTACCGGTTTCCTGGAGTGGCCCCCGCAGCCGCTCAGCGCAGCGGCTGTTCCGAGCAAGCCCAGCATCAGGAAGACCAGAAGCAGTCTCCCGGATCGCTGGAGGCGGCGGCGCAGGGGCAAGGTGAAAAAGAGCAATCCGAGGGACAGCGGCGCGGCTGGCCAGAGCGGACGGCTCTCGTTACTTGCGGTTGAGGACGAGGTTTGAATGGTAAGTTCCGCGTTCGCCGTACCGCTACCCGGGGTGACAGACGCAGGCGTGAAGCTGGCGGTCGCGCCGGTTGGCAAGCCGGAGGCAGTCAGGATGACAGCGCTGTTGTACGGGCCTCCAGTGGTGCCGATCTGGACCGAGAACTGCGCGGCCGATCCGTGCTTCACTGAAGCCGTGGCAGGGCTGACGCTCACGGTGAATTCACCTTGGGGAGGGGCAGTTCCCGTGCCGGAAAGTGATACCGATTGGGGAGATCCGGCGGCGTTGTCGGAGATGAGCAGTTCGCCAGAGAGCGAACCCGTGGCGGTGGGCGAGAACATTACGCTAACGGTGCAGTTTGCACCGGCCGCAAGGGTGCTGGCGCAGGTAGTGGTTGCAGCGTAGTTTGTCGAGGCGATGCCCGCGGCCATGGAAGAAATCCCAGCCGCAGCTGGCTTAGTTTCAGACAGGCTGATGGAGATGTTGCTGAGTGTCGCGTTGCCCGAGTTGGTAATCGTAACTGTCTTCGCGGTGCTGCTGGTACCAGTGGTCTGATTCCCAAACGCCAGGGAAGTGGGGCTTAGCGCAACGACTGGGGCTGGGGGTACGGTGCCGGTTCCACTCAGAGCAATGAGAGCCGGCGAACCAGATGCATCGGTTGCAATGGCGACAGACGCAGAGTAAGCTGCCGCGGCCGCCGGGGTGAAAGTGACGGAGATTGTGCAGCTTGCGCCCGCAGCCAGGGTGGCACCGCAGTTGTTAGTCTGGGCAAAGTCGGCCGGGTTTGCGCCCGTAATCGAAATGCCGGTGATATGGAGCACCGAGTGGCCGTTGTTGGTCAGTGTAGAAGACTGGGCCGAACTGGTGGTTCCCTCTGTCTGATTGGCGAAGTTCAGCGAACTCGCAGAGAGCGATGTTCCAGGGAACTGAAGCGTATAGGTACCGGAGGCGACGGCACTGTTTTCATAACCGCCCAGCTTGCCGATCGCTTTCAACGTTGTACCGGTTGTCGCAATCGTGATCGGCCCCGAGTATAGCGCTCCGTTGGCGGGATCGGACCCGTCGGTCGTGTAGTAGATCTGGGCTCCCGTCGAGGTGGACCCCAGGCTGATCTTCTGGTCGCCCGAGTACGTTCCGCCCGGCGGCGTCAGCGTTGGCGTGGCGACCTGCAGCGTATATGTGGCGGAAGCGACAGCGCTGTTCGCGTCCCCAGCGGCGATGGCAATTGCCTTGAGCGTCGTGGCATTCTGCGAGACGGCGACAGGAGAGCTATAGAGCCTGGAACCGGCGCTGGGTGTGGACCCATCGGTGGTGTAGTAGATCTTGGCGCCCGCGGTGCTGTCAGTGATCGTGACGGATTGGTTCGCGTAGTACGTGCCGGTCGCCGGTGTCAGAACTGGAGTTGCGGTGGTAATGGCCTGAATGCCCGTACCGCTCACGGCGAAGGTCGTGGTTGTTGTCATGTTACTGTCTGCGGGAATGGCACTGACCACCGTGATGGTCGCGGTGTAGGCCTTCGCCGAAGTGGGTGAAAAGGTCACGCTGAGCTGGCAGCTTTGTCCTGGAGAGTAGCTGGAGGTGCAATTCCCCGCAGTGACCGCGAATGCCGGGTCACTGGACGCTATCGATTGGATTTGAGAGGATTCGTTGTAACCCTCAGCCGTCAGGGTTTCAGTCTTTGCGGCGCTGGTGGTACCCGTATTTTGCGAACCGAAACTCAGGGTCGCAGGCGTGGCCACGTTGTAGATGCCAACCGACGTGCCCGTGACCGAAATGGTGGAAATTGCGTTCGATGCATTCAGCGAATTGGACTTGACGGTGATCGTTCCGGAAAACTTGCCCGGATGCGCCGGGGTGAACTTCGCCACGATCTGGCAGACTGCTCCAGCCGCAATCTGGATGCCAGGGGCGCAGTGATTGGTCTGGGTGGCATCCAGGCTGAAATCCGTATCGTCCAGGTTGAAATCCGAGATGGCGAGCGGCTCATTGCCGCCGTTGTAGATCGCGCCCGCCTCGGCGCTGCTGGTCGAGCCAATCACTACGTCGCCAAAATCGATCACCGTGCTCGAGTGCGAGCGGTCGACCACGTCCAGCGTTGTGTAGTTCGAGATGTTGACCGTGCCATCGGGTCCGACCGAGACACCCAAAGGCGAAGACTCAGTATCGATTGCTGAGATCGGCGTGGAGTAATCCGAGGGCGAGAGGATCGCGACCCCACCGGTTGGGTTATAGCGCGTGGCATAGAGGGTACCGGCGGCATCCACTGCCAGCCCATCGCTGGCACCGACGGTGTTCACTTCCGTCTGATTGCCAGCAGCGGTGAGTTCATTGATGGTGTAGCCGCTCACGAAGATGTCCTTGGCCGCGTCCACCGTCATCTGGTAGTCCTGATTGACCGACGGGTTGACATGCGTGGTCGCCGTGGTGCCATCTGGCTTAAATTCCCAAAGCAACTGGGTGTCCTGGTTCAGCACAAAGAGGCTGCCCGACACGCTGAAAGCCGAGGCATACCAGTAGTCGCTGGAAGGCAGTGTGTATGTGCCCTGGATGCCTTGCACCGTGTCATAGGTGATCATCTGGTTGCCGAATGAGGTCTGGATGTAAAGTACCCCGGCCCCATCGAGCGAGAAGCTGTATATATACGGACTACGGGTCAGGGGGAGGGTCGAGATTGCGCCCGCCTTGGTCACCACACCGATATCGTGATTGTAGGTAAGAACATACAGGGTGCCATCTTCATCCGTTTGTGACTGATAGATGTACTGGCCGGGAAAGGGCGTGGATGACACGATGCTCGACTCAGCCTGGGTAAAAGCAAAGGGCGCCTGACCAACGCCGCCAAGCAGAACCGTCGCCAGCCGTGTCGTGCCGTCGCTGAGGAAGATGGCATCCTTGCGGCCACCCGGATAGATGGGTACAAACTTGACGGGTACCGAACAGGTCTCGCCGGTTCCGCTGGCAGTGCAGGTCACCGTTCCAATCGTGTAGTTGAGGCCAAAATGCAAGGTGGCGGTCGGGGTAAAGCTACCCGAGTAACCGGAGACCGCGAAGGTCGCGGTCAAGGTCTGGGCGGAAGCAGGAGCCACCCCTACGGCAGCTGGATTGAAGGTAAGGACCGGTGGCGTAGGCCCGGTAGCAGTCACCCCCATCGGATGAGCCAGCCGCTGGTTCGCTCGTGCAGTTTCCTGCTCCGCCGCACCCAGGTAGCGAGCTGTGACGCCCGTGAAAGCAACGGATTGAGTCTCCTGTGCGCACAGGGGCTGCGACAGCGCGGCTAACAGCGACAGCACCGCGGCAATCAAAAAAGCGAAACTCCTTGGGGATGCGAAATTCCGAAGGGATGGAAAGGAGCCAATGTATTCCTGCTCTCTTGCGTCGGTTTGAGTCTTCTCGTTCTTCACCGTGGTTCTCCATACAAAAGGTTGATAAAGCTGCTCGTCGGTTCCCCTGCACGATTCCCTCGGGCTTGGGAGTTAATCTTCCAACTGATCCGGGAGGATCGGTGGTGCTGCTTGACCCTCCGTAATCGCCTGATCTGGATGCTCGGCCTCGCCTGGCCTGTTCTCGGACGAGCCTTGGCCGGTTGATCGAGGACGAACCAGCAGGACTCGCTCCTCCCACTCGAAAGTGACAACGCGGCGCGTGGTGACCGGCCGGTGCAACTTCGAAGGAGCAGAGAAAAGCAAACTTGCCCGCCGGTGTAGCCATTGATAAAGTCGAAGCATTCATGCCTCGTAAATTTCTGGGTGCGATTATGTGACCCATCGCTACCGGACACCAGTGACAGGTTGTGACAACTTCTGACAGAACGTGAATTGGCCTATGGCGTTGATAAATAACGAACTTCTGACATTCGGGGAGTTCCGTATCGACATTCCTGCGCGGAGTCTGCAACGAAATTCCGTTCCTGTCCTTCTCAGTCGGCGCGCCTTCGACGTTCTCCTCTACCTCGCCCAGAACCCAGGAAGGGTCGTTTCCAAAGAAGAACTCCTGAAAAACATCTGGGCGGATTCCTTTGTCGATGAGAGCAGTCTCACGCAAAGCATCTCGGCACTCCGCAAAGCCCTCCGCGACCAGCCGGGAGAGAACGACTTCATCCTGACCCTCGCCGGCCGGGGTTACCAGTTCGTCGCTCCGGTGCAATCGATCGGGAAATCCCTTTCAGAACAATCGGTCCCCGACTCTCGACCATCACCGTGGCCCGCGCCGGAGGACACCGGAAGCACAGATGTTCTTTTTCAGGAGCGAACCCTTCGCACCAGCGTGATCACCGAGGAAACGAAATACCCCTCTCTGGCCGCTGCAAGGTCAATCAGGATCTTCGTTTCTCTGGCGTTTCTGGTCCTTGCAGCTGCGCTGGTCGCCGGGATCCTGGCGTGGAAACGTGCTTCGCTGCTCAAGAAAACGGCGAGCGAACCCGTGACCGCGGTCCTGGCGGACTTTGAAAATACCACCGGCGAGGCTAAATACGACTACGCCCTCAATCAAGCGCTCCAGATCGACCTGGAACAGTCTCCCCACCTGGAGATCCTTTCCAGGACGAAAATTCAGGAGACGCTAGCCGAGATGCAGCGGGAGAAAGCCGAGCCTTTCACTCCCACGCTGGCTCGCGAAGTCTGCCAACGAAACAACGCCCTGGTGGTGTTGCATGGTTTGATTTCAAAGTTTGGCGGCAAGTACCTGGTTCTTCTGAATGCCGACAGCTGCGTCACCGGTAAGTCCGTTGCTGGAGATAAAACCGTCGCCAACTCGGAGGAGGAGGTTCTGAATTCTCTCGACACCGTTGCTGGACAAGTGCGTCGAGAACTGGGTGAGTCGGCCGCTTCGCTCGACCGCTACAAGCTTCCCATCGTGCAGGCCACGACACCTTCACTCATAGCCTTGAAGACCTACTCCGAAGCGCAGGAGAGTTTCCGCCGAGGTGATATGAAAGCCGCTCAGACCTTGCTCGACCGCGCAATCGGATTCGACCCTAACTTTGCCTCGGCCTACCGGATCTTGGGCTTGAGCTATTACAGCCTTTCGGACTACCGAAAGGCCTCTGAGTTTTTCAAGAAGGCTTTTGACTTGCGCCAACGTACCACGGAGCGCGAACGGTTGAGTATCGAGACGATGTACTACGCTTATTCAATCAATGATTTGGAAGAAGCGATCCGCCGTAGCCGTCAGTTCCTGCAGATCTATCCAGACGTCGCCGAGAGCTGGAGAACCTTGTGCGATCTTCTGACGCAGTTGGGACAATATCCCGCGGCGGTCGATGCCGGTGAACACGCTCTGCGCCTTGACCCCCACTCAGGTGTTGCTTCTGTGGTGCTGGCTCGCGCTTATCTGCGCGCCAACCGCTTCGCCGATGCCGCGCGGATCGCTCAGGCAGCAGTCGCCGAGGGGAAAGACGATTGGGAGATACACAGCATCCTCTTTCAGATCGCCTTCGCGCAGGGAGACGCTGCGGCCATCAAGTCGGAGGGTGAGTGGGGGCTATCGCATCAGCACGCGAACACCTCACTGTATTACTCGGGGTTCGCTGCTATGGCGCGCGGTCGAATGCATGAAGCAGCGGAATGCTTTTCCCGGGCGCGGGCCGAATCCCTGAGAAATGACGAAACGGAATTCGCGAACGAGGTTCTGCTTGACTCCACCTCAATGTGGATTGAGATGGCAGACAAAGCCCGGGCCGCGGCAAATCTGAAAGAACTGAGACCAGAGATGGGTGATCCAGGCGACGTGGCTTTTGTTCAAGCCTCAAACGGCGATACTGCTCCCGCAAGGCAGTTCCTGGCATCAGGATCGATCAATCCACGCGACACGATTGGTAACTACGTTAACCTGCCTATTCTCCGCGCTGTTCTAGCTCTGAACGACCATCAGCCTGCGGCTGCAGTCCAGCTCCTGGAACCAGCCCGTCCCTATCAGTTGCGCGATTACAGTGTGCTCTATTGGAGAGCGCGGGCAGAGACTGAAGCTAAAATGCTCGAACCCGCCGCCGCAGACTATCGGCTTATCCTCGATCATCCGGGAGTCAATCCGATTTCACCTGAGTACTCCCTCGCGCGCCTGAATCTTGCCCGCGTTCTGGTCCTGCAAAACAACATCGCACCTGCACGCGAGGAATACAGAAAGCTCCTAGACGCCTGGAAAGATGCAGATCCGGATTTCGCGCTGCTGCAGGAAGCCAACCGGGAGTTCAGCAAACTTCACTGAACAGGCGGCGAGCTGTACGCGTCGAGCAGCACCCTGATCAGAGTGCTGCTCGACGCATGAAGCTTATCAGCTGAAATGGACGCCGCTGCTTTATCGCCGTCCCAGCCGGAAGGCGATACCCGTACTGAAACGTAGATTGTTCTGATGGTCGTTGACGCCGTTCGTAGTGGTGGTGAGCAGATAGTCAGCTTCGACGACGCGGATGGAAAAGCGTCTACCAAGCCGATAATCCAGCCCTCCGCCAACCTGGCTGGCGAAGTTGAGGGTTGAGTCTTTCGCTGCCGGAGTGTCACCCTCGACCAGCGAGCCGCTGGCGTTAGCGACGCCGATGAGGATCTGGCCGAACGGGCTCCATTTGTGAGCAGGCATGGGCCTGTATCGTATGCCTCCTGTCAGCGCCAACAGGGTAAGGTCGTACGTGGCTGCACTTCCCGATGAGGCTCGCCGCTTGATCAACACGGATGTGTCCGCCGGGCTGCTTCCTGTGATGGAGGATGTGTGTGTGACCGTCGCATCGAAGACGGCAGCAAAATGCGGCGAACGAAATGGCTGCGCGAGAGACAAGCTGCCGCCGTTGAGCGAGAAGCAGTCGCAATCTCCCGGAGGCGCGTTGGAGCGGACGTAGGTGTATTCGAAAGCAATCTCGGGGGAGGGATGGCTTTCCATTGCTGGCTTGGCTTGCGCACGCAACTGCGACGGAGCGACTGCCATTGTCAGGGACACGAGGATGAGGAGAGAAGTAATTCGGTTCGTCACGTTACGTTACCTCACCGTGATCTGCACGGTTGTGCTGTGTTGAAGAGTTCCGCCGGCGCCTGTCACCGTCACTGTGTAAGTCGTGGGGGACGTGGCCGTCTTGGGTAGCGCAAATCCTCCGCCGCAGGCAGTCAGCGAGACAACGCTGAAGAGCAGCAAGCCCAGGCATGCGAGCAGGGAAGAGAAGCGCTTCCGCCGTCTGAATGGCAGGATCAAGAGCGCAGTACTAACCATCCCTATGCCGAGCGGCCATCGCGACCTGCTGCCATCCAGCGCCGTCTGCTGCGTTGCGGTTTGGATGGTGAGGGTCGAAGATGCTCCGCTGGTCCCGGGTGTTGCTGAGGAAGGCGTGAAGGTAGCAGTTGCGCCAGTAGGAAGGCCGCTGGCGGTGAGAGTGACGGGTTGCGTGAAGGTGCTGCCACTGGAAGCCAGTGCGATTGTGTAGACCGCGCTCGATCCCGCAGCGACCGTTTGGCTCGTTGGCGTTGCGGCAATGGTGAAGTCAGCCGCGGGTGGGGGAGCCGTTGCCGTACCGGTAAGAGCTACCGTTTGCGGCGATCCGGATGCATTGTCCGCAACCGAGATCGTTGCCGTATCGGAGCCCGCAGCCGTCGGATCGAAGCTGACCGAGATGGTGCACGACGAACCAACCGCAAGCGTAGTGCCACATGTGTTTGTGCTTGCGAAGACAGCAGCGTTGGTACCCGTGATCTGGATGCCGGTGATGGACAAGGGCGCTGTGCCGGTGCTGGTGAGTGTCGCTGTTTGGACGGCGCTTTTCGTTCCGGTTTGAACGGAGCTGAAGTTCAACGTGGACGGCGTAAGCGTTGCGGCTGGAGCTGTGGGTACTGTAACTGTGCCCGTCCCGGTAAGTGCTGTGGTCTGTGTTCCGGCGGAGTCAGTTACGGTAAAGCTCTCTGAAGTAGAAGCATCACTTGTTGGGCTGAAGACTACGGTGTAGGTGCAGGTTGCTGCCTTCGCGAGCGTGCTACCGCAGGTTGTCGCAGAAAGACTCAGGGGAGCTGTCAGTGTGCTGTGTGAACTGATCGAAAGATCGACAGTTCCAGTGTTAGTCAGTGTGAGTGTCGTCGTTGCGCTGGTGCCGGATGTAACGGAACCGAAGGCGAACGATGAGGGTGTCAAAGTTGCCGTCGGCGTTGCTGGAGCAGTCACCGTCCCGGTCAGCGTGGACAGTTGTGTGCCTGCGGAATCGGTCACCGAAAAAAGCTGTGTCGCTGAGGCTCCGGTTGTCGGAGTGAAGACCAGCGTGTAGGTGCATGTGGCCCCTACGGACAGCTTGTTGCCGCAGGTAGAACCGGAAAGGCTGAATGGCGCGGCAGGGACACTGTTGTAGTTAATGGTGAGATCGACGTTCCCTGTGTTTGTCAGCGTGAGCGTCTTCGCTGCGCTGGCACCCACGGCAACCGGCCCAAATGGGACCGTCGCGGGTGTCAGGGTCGCGCTCGGCGAGGGCGCCGGGGCACTGGTCCCGGTGACAGTGGTAATCGCCGGCGACTTAGGATCGTCGCTCGCCACCGAAACCGACGAAGTGTACGTCGTTGACGGCGCGTACGGTTCGAAGACAACCGAAAGCGTGCAACTGCTCTTGGGAGCCAGGGTGAACCCGCAGGCATCGGTCACCGCGAAAGCGCCAGGTTGCGGCGCACCCAGCTGAGCGGACTTGAGATTAGCCGTCGCCCCGCCGCTGTTGGTCACCGTCAGCGTCAGCGGCGCACTTATCCCGCCCGCCACCGTCAACGGAAACGACAGGCTGCTCGGGCTGATCGAGATGGAAGGCGCTGCCGCCGCCGCAACGCCATTGCCTGTGGCGTCCATATCGAAGTAAAAGGTGACGCCAAAATTGTCGGAGGTTTGGTTTCCGATCGCCGTGGGCGTAAATGCCAGCTTCAGAGCACACGAAGCGCCTGCAGCGAGAGATGGATTCATGCTGGATCCACCAAACACGCATCCGTTATCAACCGTGGCCCAGGAGAAATCCGGCTCGGGAGGATAAACGGTGAAGGTCTGGCTGGGAAGATTGCCGACATTGGTGACTGTATTGGAGATCGTTTTGGTCGTGCCGACTGTCACGTCGCCAAAGTCGTAGTTGTTAATCGGAGCGATAGTCTGTCCGCGCACCAGGCTGTAGACCTGCTTGCCTGCACTGTCTGCCACAGTGAGGTTGCCACCGCCATCCACTGCCACTGCAGATGCGTTCGTCAATGCGGGCAAGGGGAATTGTTCGGTACTGCCGTCGCTATGCACGATGGTCAGGCCTGAGCCTGGCGCACCCGCGACATACGCGGTTCCACTGGGATCGATCGCGACTGAAACCGGATCAGTCAGACCGCTCGCTACGACCGTGGCATCTCCGCCGCGGTCGTAGCGACGCAGGATGCCGTTGGCGGATTCCACACTGTAAAGGGCTCCGTATCCGTCAACCGTAAGAGCGGCCGGCAGCGCGACGTTGCCGGCTACCAGCACCTGATTACCCAGCAAATCGTAATAGTAGATACCCGCTCCACCGGTAGCGGAATTGCCTCCAAGGTACAGATTGCCGCCGCCGTCGATGGTGAAAGCTTGAAGGGAGGTCAGAGCAGTCTGGCTGGCCAGGTCAAACGCCACAGTTTGCTTCCCTGTGGTATCAACGCGGAGGATGCGTGAAGAACCGCTGTCGAGAACATACACGGTTCCTGCACCGTCCACGGCGACCTGCGTTGGTTGGTTCAGGCCGGTGAAGGGCACGGTTACCGGAGAGGACCCCGCAAGCTGAAAAACCTTGTTGTTGGCCGTGTCCGACAGATACGCAACGCGGTTAGAATCCTGCGCCACGCCGCCGATGCTACCGACAGCCACGCTTTGCTGCGTTACCACTCCGGGAGAAAGGGCGAGTTCAGACCCTAATCCAACACCGTATACCAGCGCCGTATGCGGCACTCCATTCGAGTCGGTAACGGTGACATAGGTCGAGAATGGCCCGGGCACCTGCGGCGTAACAGCCAGTTCCGTTTCCCAGAGGAAGGGTACATTGTTGAAGGGAGAAATGGTCATGCCAGTGTAATCTGCCGCAATAATGCTGATCGGCGCGTTTGGAGGCACAACCGCCGGCATCACTGTTTGCAGATACGAGACCTGGTAATACACAAAGAACTCTGTGGCTCCGTTACTCGATGTCAGCCCAATCGGGCTGATCCCGGCGTTTGCATCGGGGCCTTGAACGAGAGCTTCCAGTGCCCCAGCGTTCGTGTAATAGATCGTGCCGCGCGTGTCCATGGCGATGCCGCTGGCAACAATCTCGCCGTTCACTGCCTCAATCCCGGCCCGCTCATAGCTCAGTTGGCTCAGATGCCCATTGGAATCGAGCTCGAAGACCCCGCCTCCTGCAGCGATGTACAGGTTGCCCTGGCGAAGTAGCAGACCGCTGGGACCCGGCACACCTGTATAAAGCTGAGTGATATTGCCGGCTGAGTCGATGCGATAGACATCCCCCTGGTCTGTAAATCCTCCGCTGGTAGCTACATAGATGTTTCCGGAGCCGTCGGGCACGATCCCGCACAGGGGACTGAGGTTGGTTGCGATCGACTTCTGCGTCTTGGAAGCAACGTTGTACATCACCACGTTGCCGTTTCCCTGATCGGTGATGTACAGGGTCTTGTACGCGGCATCGAAAGCCAGACCGATCGGATCGATGAGACCGGTCACTGGAACTGTGCTTTGTGTTCCTCCTGCGGTGATTTCCACGATTCGTCCATTGCCCGAGTCGGCGACGAAGATGTTGTCGTTTCCGTCCAGCACAATTCCATCCGGACGGTTTAGCCCAGTTGTGGGCACAACAGTCAAGTTTCGGGCTGGATCAGACTTAGTGATGGTGTTCGCGAGGGCGTCTGGCAGATACAGATTTTGCTTCGAATCCAGAGCAACCGTGTAGTGGTAGACGTTCGTCGAACCTCTCAACAGGAAAGGCGACTCTCCGCCAACCACCGCAAACGGGCGGTCAGCCACGGTGAATGAAACCGTCTGCGAGGCTGTCGCGGAATAATTGCCATCGCCGCCATAGGAATAGGTCAGGCTGTGCGCGCCAGGAGCGAAGAACTTCAAATTGAGCCGCGCCGCTCCACTGGTAACAGCCACCGCCGCCTGAGGAGTGCCGTCGATCGACCAGGAAATTGTTCCTGTCGGCTGAGGTGCACTGGCGGAGCTTACGGTGACCGTGGCGCTGACATTGTCGGTGTAGTACGGCGCTGCCGGGTTGAGCTTGGCAGAGACGGTCGCGGTTGCTGCGAACGCCCTCAGAGGCCCACAGACTCCAGCTATCAGGAGCAGGAGAGCGAACGTATATTTGCGAATGAGCAAGCGAGTCGGCATATCCATGATTTGGAACCTTCCGGGGGAGGGAATGGGGGGTGGCGTTGAGTCAAACGGGCGTATTCTCACAGAGCGTCTTCCTTCGGCAGAATTTTGCGTTCATTGCGCGAAACATGGGCGGACGTATCTGCCGGCGGGACCAGATCCGTTGCTTCCGAACCCATTGCGACAGAATCCATTGGAGCCAGGCCGTCGGCTGAAGTATGGTGGGACTGTTGAGGGCCGCTTGCGGTCGGTCCGAAGATCTGCTCGATGCGGAGCGTCTGCTGTTCGATTTCGATCCTCAACCGGTGTCGTCGGACGAGCATGTTTCCTCCAGAGCGCACGTTCGGTGCTGCGGTCTAAATTTAAGTTGCGACAGCCGCCCAGTTTCCGTCTTCAACCTGTCTCAATCGTTCTCAGGAGTTCTCAAGGCCTTCTATGCTCAAGGAAATGAGTAACTTGCGATTCGGAGAATTTACGCTCAACCTGCGCCTGCGGGAGCTGCGCAGAAACGAGACACTCCTCCCGGTCTCGGGAAAAGCCTTTGACCTGCTCGTTTACATGGCTTCAAACCCAGGTCGTCCGCTGACCAAGTCCGAATTACTCGACGCGGTCTGGCCGGAGCTGGCCGTCGAAGAATCGAATCTCAGCCAGAACGTCTTCCTTCTCCGGAAGGTGCTCGGCTCAGGCAGCGATGGTCCAATCAAGACGCTCGCCGGACGTGGGTACCAGTTCGCGGCCGAAGTCACGGAAGTTGAACCGGCATCGCCCGATAGCCTTCCACGACCGGGCGTTGAAGCCGCAACGCAATCCATCACCGTAGAAGCCACCCAGACGCGCATGATCGTCGAGCACGATTTCGAAGAGCGCATTTCCTGGAGTCTCACGCGCCGCACCAAGATAGCGGCTGCTGTCATCGTGATGTGTACTCTTGCGGCGGGTGGATGGTTGTTCTGGCAGCGCTGGCTTGACCGGTCAGGCGGAGATCCGGTGAAGGTAGTGCTCACCAATCTCTCCGGCACCACGGGCGACGCCATTCTTGACCGCTCCCTCACCGACGCGTTGCGCATGGATCTGGCCCAGAGTCCCTACGTGACCCTGGTGTCCCCCTACGCCGTCCGCGCCACGCTGACCCAGATGACCCACAAACCCGATGAGGCGCTGACCCCCATCACGGCGCGTGAGGTCTGCGAACGCACCAATAGCCAGGCTGTACTCGCCGGCAGCGTTGCCCGGGTAGGTCAGCATTTTCTGGTCACAGAAGAGGCCACAAGCTGCGTGGACGGCTCGGTGCTTGCTCAATCCAAGCGCGAAGCCGAAAGTGCGGAAGACCTGCCCCGCAGCATCGACAAACTCGCCGAGAGCCTTCGCCAGAAGCTCGGGGAGTCCCGTCGCAGCATTGCCCGCTTCAGTACTCCGCTTTTCCCGATGAATACCGTTTCGCTCGAAGCGCTCAAGGATTACAGCCAGGCCAGCCAACTATCGGCCCAGGGCAAATGGGCCGAAGCCATCGCCATGCAGAAGCAGGCTATCGCCGCCGACCCGAACTTCGCTGCCGCCTACTATGACCTGGCAGCTGCGTATATCTCGAATGGTGACTTCATCAATGGCAGGGCAGTTCTGCAAAAGGCTTACGCCATGCGCGACAATGCCACCGAACCGGTGCGGTTCGCCATCATGGCGCTTTACTCGCAATACAGTACCGAAGATCTCTACGAGGCGGAGCGCAATAACCGGAACTGGGTTCAGCGGTATCCCAACTCGGCGACGGCCTGGAATTTGCTATCCGTCGTGCAGCGCGATCTGGCGCACTTTGCCGATGCGACGGAATCCAGCAAACACGTGCTGGCTCTTGTCCCAGGAAACCAGGGCATGTATGCGAATCTTGCCTACCATCAAGCCCGCATGGGCGATTTCAAAGGCGCGCAAGCGACCTGTGACCTGGCCATCGCCCGTCATCTAGACGGCGACCGCATTCGTAATGAATACGTCGGTATTGCCCGCCTGCTCAACGACGCCAGCATGTTCAAAGCTCAAGAAGACTGGGCGAATGCGCATCCGGACGCGACATTCGTCCAATTCGAATTGGCAAATGTCGCTGCCGGGGAGGGCCGATTCGCCGATGCCCGCCGCCTTATGGAGAAGACGACGGCAGCATTTCGGCGGGAGGGTCTCAACGATTTCGCCAACACTGCAAACAAAGCGTTCGGCATCAACCTGATGGAATCCGGTGACAGGGACGGCGGCCTGCGGCTGTTCCGTAGTGCGCCGGTCGATCCCGAAAACGGCAACGAACTCGAAGGGCTGGTTGAGGCAGGAGACAGCAAAACAGCCCTGGCTTATCTGCACGCCATGCACCTCAAATATCCTCAGGGAACACTTTGGAATCAGTATTACGGCCCACACATTGAGGCGTTGGTGGCGTTGGCCAACCACAAGCCACAGGAGGCGGTGACGCTTCTGGATGCCGCTCGATCTCTCGACAACCGTGATCTCGACATGCCAAAGCTGCGGGCGGATGCTTATCTGGCCGCCGGTCAACCGCTTCTGGCGGAAAAAGAGTACCGTGCCGTTCTCGCTCACCACCAATTCGATCCAACTCTCGCTCCTTATCCGCTTTCATGGCTGGGCCTTGGCCGCGCTCTCGCCGCGCAGGGCAAGACCAAAGACGCCATCGACGCCTACCAGCACTTCCTCGCCCTCTGGGCTCATGCCGACTCGGATGCCTTGTACCTAAAGCAGGGCAAGCAGGAACTGGCGCTGTTACAAAACCGTGTCACTGCCCACTAAGGCTGTAGATAGCAATCCGGAGTGCGTAAAACGCGATCATGTCCAAGGAAGCAGAAAACCTGCAATTTGGCGAATTCACCCTCAATCTGCGTCTGCGCGAATTGCAGCGTGAGGGGACGACGTTGCCGGTTCCCAGCAAGGCATTTGACCTGCTGGCATATATGGCCTCGAACCCTGGTCGTCCACTTACCAAGGCCGAATTGCTCGAAGCAGTATGGCCGGAGACGATCGTCGAGGAATCGAATCTCAGCCAGAATGTGTTTCTGCTGAGAAAGGTGCTGGGCTCCGGCGGCGATGGCCCGATCAAGACGCTTGCTGGTCGCGGCTATCAGTTCGCGGCCGAGGTTGTCCGCGTGAACTCGGCTATGCCCGCCACTGTTCCATCCGTCGGTGACGAAGCCGATTCGTCCGCCCAGACCAGAGCTATCGAGGCCACTCAGAGAAAACTTGTCATCCAGCGAGAGGAAAGAATCTCGTGGCATCTCACCCGCCGTGCCAAAGTCGTTTCGGGACTCGCCCTTGTTGCCGTCCTGGCCAGTGCAGGCTGGTTTGGCTGGCAGTACTGGCTCGACAAATCCGGCGGTGAACCAGTCAAGGTCGTACTCACCAAACTCGACGGCAGCACCGGCGACACGATCCTCGACAGCGCCCTCACCGACGCCCTGCGCATCGATCTTGCCCAGAGCCCCTACGTCACTGTCGTCTCCGGCTCGGCAGTCCGCGCCACGCTGGTTCAGATGACGCACAAACCTACCGAGGCTCTCACTCCTGCGACGGCTAGAGAGGTTTGCGAACGCACCGGTAGCCAGGCCGTTCTCTCCGGCAACGTCGCCCGCTTGGGACAGCATTTTCTGCTCACCGAGGAAGCCACCAATTGCGTTGATGGCTCCGTGATAGCCGAAGCGAAGCGGGAAGCGAGTAGCACCGAAGACCTTCCGCACAGCATCGATAAACTGGCCGAAAACCTCCGCCAGAAGCTGGGAGAATCGCGCCGCAGCATCGAGCGCTTCAGTACGCCGCTCTTCGCCGTCAATACCGTTTCCCTCGAGGCACTCAAAGACTTCAGCCAGGCCTACCAGCTCACCAGCGTGGGCAAGCCGGCCGAAGCCATCACCCTTCTCAAGCGGGCTATCGCCGCTGACCCAAATTTTGCCACTGCGTACTACGACCTGGCCGCCAACTATGTCTCCAATGGCGACATGGTCAACGGTCGCGCCGTGATCGAAAACGCCTATGCCTTGCGCAACACCGCCAGCGAGTCCACCCGTTTCGCCTTTACCGCGCTCTACCACGCGTATAACAGTCTGGACCTGAACGAAGCCGAGCTGAACAATCGCAATTGGACGCTGCTCTATCCCCAGGTGCCACAGGCCTGGAACCTGCTGGGCGTCGTGCAGCGCGACCTCGGCCACTTCGCAGGTGCCGTGGAAGCGAACCGGCGTACCCTCGCCCTGGCCCCCTACAATCAGGGTAACTACGTGAATCTCGCCTACAGCCAAATCCATGTGGGCGATTTTCAGGGAGCCCGAACCACTTTGGAGACGGCTATCGCCAATCACCTTGACGGCGACCGCGTCCGGAATATCTATATTGATGTAGCCGTGCTGATGAACGACCCGGTCCTTCTCAAAGCCCAACTCGATTGGGGCAATGCTCATCCGGACGCCCCGTTCTTCCACGACGAAGAGGCCGAAGTTGCCATTGGCGAAGGCCGCTTCAAGGAAGCTCGCCGCCTGCTGGCCCAAACCACAGAAATCTTCCGCCACGAGGGCCTCTCCGATTTTGCTGACGAACTGAACAGGACAGAGGGCCTATACCTCATTGAAGACGGAGACGTCGCGGCCGGAATGCGCATGTTCCAAAGCGGGCGTCCAGATCTTGAAAGCAGTACAGACCTTGCTGGTCTGGCAGCAACCGGGGACAGCAAAGCGGCCCTAATTGCTTTGCACTCCATCCACGAGAAATACCCCCAGAGCACGCTTTGGAATGTCTACTACGGCCCCCGCATTGAAGCAGCGGCAGCCATGGCCAACCACAAGCCGCAGGAGGCAATCGATATTCTCCAAAAGCCTCGCCCTACCGAAGCCCGCGCTCTCGATTCCCACAAGTTCCTCGGCAATGCCTACCTCGCTGCCGGTCAGCCGGTACGCGCCGAACAGACCTTCCGCGAAGCGCTTGCCCACCGCGAACTCGATCCCTCCATTTCCGACTATCCGCAGTCCTGGCTCGGGCTGGCACGCACTCTTGCCGCACAGGGCAAGAAGAAGGATGCTATCGACGCTTACCTGCACTTCCTCACCCTGTGGGCTCATGCCGATCCAGACGCCGTTTTCCTGCTCCAAGCCAAGAAGGAACTTGCGGAACTCCAAGACGCCCATTGAGAACAAATGAGAACCTCTGAAGCCCATTGAGGACTTCAATTTCGCCCTCCCGCTAAGGTTTGGAGCAGATGCAACCCCCTGCATCCCAAAATCCCTCGGCAGGAGTCTTACATGTCCTCAGGCAGCAGCAAGTCCACGGGCAAGGTCATCCGCAATCTCGTAATGGTCACGTCGCTGCTTACTCGAGCTGCGTTCGCATTCGCCCAGTCTCCGGAAACCCTCCGCGCCCCGGCCGCGGCCACCGCCCCAACTGCTGTCCCAGCCCTGATCCCGTTCTCCGGAACCGTGGAAAACTCAGGCGCCAAGGCTCTCACCGGCCCAGCCACCATGACCTTCCTCATCTACAAGGAAGAGCAGGGTGGCGAACCTCTCTGGTCTGAATCCCAGATCATCGCCGTCGACGCCCTGCAGCACTACACCGCCAAGCTCGGAGCGACCCTCACCAAAGGTCTTCCCGAAGATCTCTTCTCTTCAGGCGAAGCCCGCTGGCTCGAAGTCCAAATCGCCGGCCAGGCTCCTCAGCCGCGCGTTCTGCTCCTCAGCGTTCCCTACGCCCTCAAGGCCGCGGACGCCACCACGCTCGGTGGATTGCCAGTCTCAGCATTCGCCCTCGCCGGGTCCCCATTGTCGGCTGAGCCGCAACTCGCCACTCAGGCCCAGGCTTCGTCTAGCGTGGCTAACTCCGTAACAACCCCCGGTGGCGCCGCCGGTTACCTGCCCGTCTTCACCGGAGCGGCCACCATCGGCGACTCCACCATCTTCCAATCCGGCTCCGGCATTGGCATCAATACCAAAACCCCCGCCGCTACGCTCGACATCAACGGCCCAACTGTCGCACGAGGCTTATTCGCCCTCAACCCCGTCGCTCCAGCCACCTCAGCTGCAGGCAAAGACTCCCAGCCAATCGACCTCATCGGCAGCACCTATAACTCCGGTACCAAGACGGCAGTGAATGAAATCTTCTCGCTCAAGGTAGAACCCGTCGACAACAACACCAACTCTCCCGACGCCACACTGAATTTGCTCTATGGATCCGGCTCAACCACGTCCGAAACGGGCCTTTCTATCAACTCCCGCGGCATCCTGAAGTTCGCCCCCGGCCAAACATTTCCGAGCCAGGGATCGATCACCAGCGTGAACGCAGGCTCTGGCCTGCTCGGCGGCGGTTCAACCGGCGCGATCACCCTCAGCCTCAACCCAGGAGTGATTCCTACCCTGACCGACAGCCCAACCTTCAGCGCAGGCGCAAGGACAGGCGCGGGCGGCTTCACTACCGGATCAGCCAACAACACCGCCGGTGTTCTGGGCACAGCGACTGCCCGCTCCGGTTTCACAGGAATAGCCGGCGTCTGGGGCGACTCCTACTCCCATGTAGGAATCTACGGCAGCAGCTATCTATACGCGGGGGTGGATGGCGTAAGTTACAACGGTCCAGGAGTGACAGGCACAAGCACGAAAAGCAGCGGCGTCACGGGAAACATCAGCCTGGATCCCCCAGAGAATACAGCCGGAGTCACTGGCGTGGCTGGAAATCCCTCGGGGCTCTCAGGAATAGCCGGAGTGCGAGGTGATGCCGCCGAATTTGTCGGGGTCTACGGGAGCAGCACAGACGAAACTGGCGTCTTTGGCGCCAGCACGAACAGCTACGGCGTCTACGGAACATCTGTGGTCTCAACGGCGGCCAGCTTTGAAAACAACAGCGAAGATCAACCCACCATCTCCGCTGTAAACCGCAACAACACAACCCCGGTGAACCCCGGAAGCCAACCGATGTTCAAGACCTTCGAGGCCGTAGGCCAGAGCGGAACCTGCGGTATCGGTGACAAGGGGGATCTCACCTGTACCGGCCAGGTAAAAACCCTCGCCGCCAGCGGCACGCGAACCGTTGAAACCTACGCCATGCAATCCCCTGAAAATTGGATGGAAGACTTCGGCTCCGGCGACCTGCAGCAAGGGGTAGCCAAAATAACTATCGACTCCACCTTCGCCGAAACTGTCAGCGGCAATGCCGACTATCACGTCTTCCTCACCCCGCGTGGCGACTCCAGAGGCCTCTACGTTTCGAATATGACAGCGACCGGATTCGAGGTCCACGAATCAGGCGGCGGCACGTCCACCCTCGCATTCGACTACCGCATCGTAGCCAAACGCCGAGGATTTGAGTCACAAAGGCTGGTTGACGTCACCGATCGCTTTCAGGCCGAACAAGTCCGTGTTGCCAAACGCCTGCAAGCGACAGCCAGGCTCGTAAAAAAGCCTACAGTCGGCAAATAAAGTACTTAGCCGCCTCCACGCGGCCGCGCGCCGCCAGCCTCACCGGGTCTTTCTTTCAATAAAAATCCCTCAAAAAGACCCGGTGAGAACAAATGAGAAGCCCTGAAGCCCATTGAGGACTTCAAATTCACCGTCCCGCTAAGGTTTGGATCAGATGCAACCCCCTGCATCACCAAAATCCCTCGGCAGGAGAACGACATGTTTGCAAGCATCTGCAAGACCACCACCAAAGCCATCTATCGCGTCGCGATAGTTTCTTCGCTTCTAAGCCCGGCCGCATTGCTCATGGGCCAGTCGCCCGAAATCCTTCCCGCCCGCACCCCCGCGGCAGCCACCGCCCCAACAGCGGTACCGGCCCTCATCCCCTTTTCCGGAATCGTCGAAAGCTCAGGTGCCAAAGCGCTCACCGGCCCAGCCACCATGACCTTCCTCATCTATAAAGACGAGCAGGGCGGCGAACCTCTCTGGTCAGAATCCCAGATCGTCAACGTCGATACCCAGCAACGCTACAGCGCCAAACTCGGAGCAACCCTCACCAAAGGCCTGCCCGAAGACCTCTTTTCCTCCGGCGAAGCCCGCTGGCTCGAAGTCCAGATTGCCGGTCGCGCTCCCCAACCCCGCGTCCTGCTGCTCAGCGTTCCCTATGCCCTCAAGGCAGCCGACGCCACCACCCTCGGCGGACTTCCTGCTTCGGCTTTCGCTCTGGCTGGAACCGGGGCTGTTCAGGTAGCCAGCCAGGCCTCGCCGCAAGGCATCACGCCGAACGGCGTTGTCAGCGTCACCACGACCGGCGGAGTCTCCGGCTACCTGCCCATGTTTAACTCCACCTCAACCGTTGTGGACTCCGTCGTGAAACAATCCGGCACCTACGTCGGCATCAACAACGCTTCTCCCGCAGCCGCACTCGACGTTACCGGCACCCACCTGCAACGCGGCCCCCTGGAGATGGAAAACACCGCCGCCGCTACATCCTCAGGAGGCAAAGATTCCCAGCCAATCTACCTCCTCGCCAACGCCTATAACTCATCCTCCAAAGCGACCGTCACACCCATCTTCTCGCTGCAGGCTGAGCCGGTCGGCAATAACACCACCAGCCCAACCGGAACGCTCAATCTGCTCTTCGGCAATAACACCACCCCGTCTGAAACCGGCTTCTACTTCAACCCCAACGGCACCATCCACTTCGCCTCGGGACAGACGTTCGCAGCCACGAACGCCGGCTCGATCGCGATAGACGGTGCCAGCACCACAAGCTACGGCATAGAGGGCACCAGCAATTCCGGCGTCGGTATAGTTGGAACAAGCAGCAGCGGAAACGGCATTAACGGCACCAGCTACTCCGCCTCCGGCGTCAACGGCTATAGCGCCACGGGCTCAGGTCTTTATGGCACCACCCTCGGCAACACCCTCCACACCGCCGGCGTCTACGGCCTCGCCGGAAGCGCAAACACCTCAAGCTTCAACGGCATCGCCGGAGTCTGGGGCGATTCTTCCACGCACGCGGGCGTCTACGGGACCAGCACATCGGCCTCAGGAGTGGATGGACAGAGCTACAGCAGCTATGGAGTCTATGGCTCCAGCACAACCGCCCCTGGTGTCGACGGCTTCAGCGCCTATAGCTACGGACTCTACGCCCAGACCAACTCCAGCACCGCTGGCGTCACCGCCATCTACGGTTACTCCGCCGGTACAACCACCGGTGTGAAGGGCGCCAGCGCAACCGGCAACGGTGGCGAATTCTACGGCGGCGGCACGGCGAGTGTCGGAGGAATCGGTGCTCTTGCCGTCGGAGGCAATGTAGGCAACAACGGTATCGGCGGCGTCGGCGGCGAGTTTACCGGCGGATCCAGCAGCGGCTTTAACGGCGGCAACGGCGTAGTCACGACCGGCGGCGTAGGCTACGACGGCGGCGGAAATGGTATCCAGGCTACAGGCGGATCGAGCAGCACCTATGCGGGTGATGGCGGCGACTTCTACGGCGGCGGATCCACCACTGGCGCAGCCGGCGACGGCATCTTCGTTCAGGCCGGCACCAATCCCAACAACAGCAATGACAACGGCCTGGCGGGCTTCTTCAACGGAAACGTCACCATTGACGGCACGCTCAACGCCGAGCAAAAGAACTTCCAGATCGATCACCCCACCGATCCAGCCAACAAGTACCTCGTTCACGCCTCCATCGAATCCTCAGAGATGGTCAACATCTACTCCGGCAACGTCACCACCAATGAATTCGGCCTCGCCACCGTACAGCTTCCCAGCTGGTTCGAATCCGTCAATGGTGATTTCCGCTACCAGCTCACCATCGTAGGCCGCAAGGCTCAGGCCTGGATCTCCCAGGAGATCAAAGACGGCAAATTCCAGATCGCCAGCGATGCCACCAACGCCAAGGTCTCCTGGCAGGTCACCGGCGTTCGCCAGGACGCGTATGCGAAGGCTCATCCGCTCGTCGTGGAGCTGGACAAAGCTCCACGGGATCGCGGCCTTTACAAGCATCCAGAACTCTACGGGCAGGGTGCCGACAAACAAATCACCCGCAGCCATCAACCTCGCACCACGCAGTCAACTCCAACCAAATCCACCGCAATCAGCGCCGTTAAGCTTCCTTAATGGCAACGGAACCCGGCTCTCTGCGAGCCGGGTTCTCACCAAAACTCATCGTTGCGACCAGTTCCTGGATGACATGGACAGTGAATCGCAGGCGCCACGTAATGGACTTGAATCGACGGAAGTCTGCTGACACGGTAAGTTGCGCCTGATGCTCGAAATGGCAAGAATGATCTCGCGAGGCGGCTTATCGAAAGTTATCAGCGTGTTTTCTATTCCTATTCTTAGTCACAAAGAACCTCCCTCGGCCACCTACTCAATGACCGCCCTGGACAACCCTCGTTGCTGAGTCTTGTCACCGGTGCGTGTGCAAGTTATGATCGCTGCCACATTCCCCGTCGTTGGAACTCCATGTGCCTGTTGCTGCGATCCTTGTCTTGCAGTTCCTGTTCTTGCAATTCCATTCCTGCAAGTATGGTGGAGTGAAATCGAAACTGTATAAAGCGAGGTAAATTCCAATGGCAAAGAACGCTCGTATCCCGATCACCAATATCTACATGGGCGGCGATTACACCGGTCAGATCCTGGTCGGTCCCAACAAGCAGCCAATGAACGTCATCCTTGACACCGGCAGCAGCGCGCTGGCGATCGATGGCAGCAAATACAAACCCACCTTTACGGGTGGCGAGCAATCCACAAACCTTGCTCAGACCGACTCGTACGGGGACGGTAGCAGCTGGACCGGTGCGGTCTTGAATACGCCCGTGACCATTGGCTCAGGTGACACGCAGATTGTTCTGCCTGATGCCAATGTCGCTGTCGCCTATCAGGCCTCGCAGGACATGTTCGGGCAGGATACGGACGGCATTCTTGGTCTTGCTTACGCGCCGCTCGATGATGCCTTCACCATGCCCAACGACACGTGGAAAGACCAGTACAGTTCGAATGATGTGCGGACCGGCAAATCAGGAGTGATCAAGCCGTATCTGACGCAACTCGCCGACGAGGGCGTTGTATCGGACAAGATCTCGTTTATCACGCATCGTTCCTTTGTCCACGCCGGCCCTGATCCGGCCAGCGATCCGCTCAACAACGGCTGGATGATTGTCGGTGGCGGCGTTGAAAATACCGATCTCTATACGGGGAGCTTCCAGACCGTGAAGGTTCTTTCCGATGACTGGTACAGCACGAATCTGAAGTCCATCATCGTTGGAAAGAGCTCGCCGATTGCGGCGCGTCTGCATGGTCCCCAAGGTATGCCTTCGAACTCGATCATCGATAGCGGAACCAACAGCCTCAGCCTCAGCCCTCAACTGCTCAAGGCGGTCATCTCGAAGTTCACTACGGCGCAGCAGGCCCTGCTGAACCAGTCGATCAAGGACGGCAAGCTGGTGGATATGTCTTCGCTGAATCTCGCCGACTGGCCCACAATCACATTCATTCTCCAGGGCGATACGGCGGACGTTTCGCTGGAAGTCGTGCCTTCCGATTACTGGCAGGTAAACACCGAAAACGTAGGATCGGCGGCCGCTGCTATCACTTCGGGCGAAGCTGGACTCGCGATCCTCGGCCTGCCCATCATGAATGGCTACTTCACCATCTTCGACGGCGAAGCAGACGGCGGCAAGGGCGCTATTCTGTTCGCCACCAAAGCCTAGCGCATCGCTTGTAAGTGGTAGAACCCGGACAAACGGCCGCCTCTTCGCAAGAAGAGGCGGCCGTTGATTCGTTTGTTGTGTTTGAGTTGATCTTTATTGGCCGTTCTGGTTGCCCTGATCGCCCTGGGTTGCGCCATCGGTATGGACAACCCGGTACGTTGTGCCGCCACGGGACCAGACGAGCAGCAGTATGTCCTTGCCCGCCGGGGTAGAGCGCACTTCGCTGACAAACTTCTCAGCAGAGGTCACCGGATGACGGTTCACTTCGAGGACGATGTCGCCCGGCGACAGGCCAGCATCTTCCGCCGGGCTGGCTGGACGAACACTCTGGATTGCGGCCCCATTGACCTGCTTCGGCACGTTGAGCTGATCGCGCAAGTCAGGCGTCAGGTCGCCGACGCCAACGCCGATCTTGCCGCCCTTGGGAGCTCCACCATTGCCGTTGCTGGCCAGTTCCTTATTGCCCTTGAACTCGCCCAGAGTAACCTTGAGCGTCTCGGGCTTGCCATCGCGCAGGATACCGACGTTGACCGAATTACCAGGTGCGATCTGGCTCACAACTACCTGCAGCTGCCCGCCATTGACGATCTTCTGCCCGTTGAGCTCGCGAAGAACATCGCCACCCTTCAGGCCGGCTTTGGCTGCGGGCGAGTCAGGCGTTACATCGCTGACGATCGCGCCGTTCGCATCCGGCAGGTTAAAGAAGCTGGAGTTTTCCGGAGTGACGTCATTCATGCTGATGCCCAGGTAGCCATGGTGTACCGTACCGTTCTTGATCAGCGCGTCAGCGGTGGAGTGAACGATCTGCGACGGAATCGCAAATCCTGCACCGGCAAACGCTCCCGTACCGCCAGTGATGATCCACGTGTTGATACCCACTAGCTCGCCATGTGCGTTGACCAGCGGTCCGCCGGAGTTGCCCGGATTGATGGCCGCGTCGGTCTGGATGAAGTCGCCCGGCTTGCGGCGATCCTGCAGGTCAGGGTTGGGGCGGTTCAGCGCGCTCACAATGCCGCGGGTTACAGAGAACTGAAGCGAACCGAACGGACTGCCGAAAGCGAGGACCGTCTGGCCGGGATGCAGTTTGCCCGAGTCTCCCCAAGCGATGCTGGGCAGGTTGCCGCCGGCGTTGATCTTGATTACGGCGAGGTCGGTGAGCTTATCCGCGCCAATCAGTTTCGCCTTGAGCACGCGGCGGTCATTGAGCGTTACGCGAATTTCCGTGGCATTGTCGATGACATGGTTGTTGGTAACAATGTAGCCATCCGGGGAGATGATGACACCGCTTCCGATTCCGTGTTCCACCTGCGGACCCTGCGGAGCGAAATTCCCCCCGCCACCCTGGCCGAAGAAGCGGCGCAACGCCGGAGGAATGCCGTCTGGCATTTGCCCCTGCCCGCTTTGTCCATCCTGGCCGTCATCATCGCCATCGGCCTGCTCGTGCCTTCCCGTTGAAGTGACAGACACGTTGACCACGGCAGGCGTGACCTTGGCGGCCACTGCTTCAACGGCATTGTCGAGCGCCACCAGCGAAGAGACGCTGTTCTCGTCCATCGCCATCGCTCCGCTCGCTGCATGGACTCCGCCATGACCGAGCGCGAAGGGGATACTGACCAACAGCGCCGCTGCTCCAGCGATTGGAAGAGCGAACCGCTTGGCGGACTTCAGCGATTTGATTTTTGATACTAATGAATTAGTTGATGGTGACATGGTTTCCTCGCATTGGGTGAGTTTGTTGAGCGTTTAGAGTTGGAAAACCAGCCAGCCGCCACGCTCATTCGGAGCAGGCAAACCGGCAGGCAAAGTGGAATCAAAACTTGTAGGCAACACGCGGAAGATCAGTTGTGTCACCGTGCGGCGATACACAGCCGGCCTCGAAACTTCTTTTGCGACATGATTGGAAGGCTTCGGATCGAGATCGTTCGACTGCGCACCATCCGACTGAAGAGCATTCGTACCGGGCCGAACATCATCTTCCCAGGCGGTGAGGACAACGTAGCTCTCAGTCTGCCCCTGGCCGTCGGAAACATTGGCCATCGATTCGCTCCAGCGCACCATCTCAGCGCGTGTAGACCCGGCGTCGGCAAACAGATTCGCCTGCGCGTTCACCAGTTGTTCGGCATCCGGCCTCTGAGCCGCGATTAGCTTGCGTTCCCGATTCGCCACCGTCTGCGCAGTGCGCAAGGGATGATTTTCCAACGCGTGGACAAACTTGGGAGCAGGTGACACGGGTAGAGTCACCTTCAGGGAAACCGCTCTAAATCGCTCTTTCGACGGTACACTCACAGCTTGAACCGCCGGCCCAGCTCCAAAGTATCGATCTCCACTGCTGCTCGTCGCGGAGTAGATTGCTGACTTCACAGGTGGCTCTGCCTTCGCGATCGCTTCAGACGCTTCACTGCGGAAACCCACCAATTGCGGGCAACGCGAAAGACCAAATGCCCCCGCAACCAGCGCGCAACCCACCGTTCCAGCCAACACCCGCGAACCCACCGGCCCCAGCACCCGTCCACGCCGAAGCAGACTATGCACCCGCTCCACCAGTTCCGGACGCCGCTGCCACGCTCCCAGCGCCAGCGCCGCCAGAGAAGAGCGACGTGCCATCCCGCGCTCCGCAAGGCTCGCCAGGCAGGCTGCATAGCTCTTCGGAGCCTGCGTCACCCGCACCACGCCATCATCGCAGGCCATCTCGCGTTCCCGGCAGAGCCGACGCTCCATCCACAGCAGCACCGGGTTAACGGGGAACACGACGAGACTCAGCTTCTGCAGCAGATTCGTCCAGTCATCCCGACGCCGTAGATGCTCCATCTCATGCAGCACAATCTGATTCAACTCATCGGCAGAGAGCTGCTCCAGCAGCCAAGTAGGAACCAAGATGCGCGGCCGGAAAAATCCAATGACGCTAGGCCGATCCACTTCGGCCGTCGTGCAAAGCTCGACACGCCGCCCGTTCGCAACTTGCATGGTTGCATCGGCAACTGGCACAGCCGTTGACCACAACCGCCGCAGCCGCAGGCAATGCACCGCAAGATCACCAGCCCGGTACAACGACGCCAACGCCCAGAGCGCGGTAATCGCCACGCTCCAGCGCACATCCAGTTGCAGCCAGACGTGACCGGCACTCCCACCACCCATGGCCACATGAGAAGCGGGTCCCGTCAGCAGGGCCGGAAGAAAGGGAAGCCCCGCCACCAGAGCGAATCCCGCGGCCCAGAGCGCAAATCGCAGCGAAGCCGTGGTCCGAGGCACAAACTTCAGGCACACCGTCAGCGTCCCAGCCACGAGCGCACCTTGCCACACCGCCGTAAGCAGCGCTGCCGCCGCGCCCTGCGACAGCTGTAAAAAGGCGACTTGAACATCCTCGCGCAGAAGGGAACTAACCTCGATCATCGCAGTTCCTCCCCCGCCGCCAATTCAAGCCCACCCGCACCTTCGCTATCGTCGGCAGCATTGGCAATCGCCTCTTTCAACCGCTGTAACTCCTGCGGAGAAAGGTCGTCATCTCCTAAGAGCGACAAAAGCAGCCGTTCCCGCGAATTTCCAAAAAATCGGCTCAGCACATGCCGCACTTCCGACCGCCCAGCCTCATGCTCGGCCACCGTCGGCCAGTAGACAAAGGCGCGCCCCTCCTGCCGGTGCTCCACGTAGCCCTTCTGCTCCAGAATGCGAATCGTCGTCAATACGGAGTTATACGCCAGCGCCTCACCATCCGGCATCGCCGCCACCATATCGCTTACCACGGACTCCCCGCGCAGCCAAAGGATCTTCATCAGCCTCAGCTCAGCTTCGGTCAGCGTAATGGACTTCTTCGGCGGCATCGTAATCTCCGCGCCAAACCCAGGAAGGGTTCTCGCACTACCAAAATAGACGATCAACTAAAGGATTAGTTATCAAAATCTGTGGAAATTTTAAAACCACAAAAAGCAGGCGGGTCAGGGAACCCCCCAACCCGCCGTCCCGAGATGCCGTAAGTCATGGCTAAATCGTCAGTTCCGACTTCGGCCGGTCCGCCGCCGACTTCCCGAACTCCGGATTCGGCTTCGTCCCCATCTTAAAGACAAACTGCCCGCCTCCGGCAATATCGCCGTGTGTGAACCACGACCGAGGATGCGGCTGCCCGTTGAACTCGACCGACTGCACATAGAACGCACCCGGAGCCGGCTTCCGCCCTTCGATGACAAGCTTTTTCCCACCCGCCAGGTTCAGCGTCACCTTGTCGAAGATCGGCGTCCCGATAATGTACTTCGTGCTGACAGGGTCCACGGGGTAGAAGCCGATCGTGCTCAGCAGCAGCCACGCCGACATCTGCCCGCAATCCTCATTGCCCGCCATGCCGTCCGGATTGTTCGAATACAGCGTCGTCACAATCTCATGGATCCGCTGCTGCGCTTTGTAAGGCTGCCCGGCATAGGCGTACAAGTAGACAATGTGGTGGCTCGGCTCGTTGCCATGTGCGTATTGCCCGATCATTCCCGCAATATCCGGCGGAGCATCCTTGGGCAGCGTCGACGGCTGGTTGAATAGCTTGTCGAGCTTGGCCAGGAATGCCTCGTCTCCGCCAAACAATTCGATATAGCTGGTCACGTCGTGCTGAACGCCAAAGGCCGTCTGCCACGCGTTCGACTCGGTGTAGTCACGCCACTTATCCCAGTGCCCCATGTCGATGGGATCGAAGGGCGTCGAGAACTTGCCGTCCTCGAACTTTGGCCGCAGAAAGCCGGTAGACGGATCCCAGTAGCTGCGGTAGTTGCGGCTCCGCTCAATCAGCGTCTTCGCGTCGCTGCTCTCGTTGACCTTCGCCGCTACATGCGCCACGGCCCAGTCATTGTAGCCATACTCCAGCGTCTTCGAGATCGCTTCATCCTCGAGATCGCAGGGAATGTAGCCAATCTTGCGATACCAATCCAGGCCGCGATAGTTATCGACGAACGCGCGCTTGTGCATTACCGCGTACGCCCGCTCCCAGTCGATTCCCTGGAAGCCCTTCACGCAGGCCTCAGCCATTACTGATGCCGAGTGATACCCGGTCATCGTGCCCGTCTCGGTCCCTTGCAGCGGCCACACTGGCATTCCCGCCGGGCTCTGCTCTGCCATGCGGATCAGGCTGTTCACCATGTCCGGCACACGATCCGCCTGGATCAGCGTAAACAGCGGATGCTCTGCTCGGAATGTGTCCCACAGCGAGAAGGTCGTGTAGTTCCGCTGCCCGGATTCCAGCTGATGATTCTTGCCGTCCATGCCGCGATACTGACCGTCCACATCGTCAAACAGCGTCGGCCCCAGCATCGAGTGATAGAGCGACGAATAGAAAAGCGTCCGCAGATTCCGGTCCGTCGTCTCCACTTCGATCTTCGCCAGCTGCGTCTTCCAAGCCGCCGCCGCATCCGCCTGGACCTTGCCAAAATCCCACGCCGGAATCTCCGCCTTCAGATTCTTCTGCGCACCATCGATCCCCGTGCCGGAAATGCCGGTCTTGATCAGCAACTGCTCGCCGGCCTTGGTCTTGTAGTGAACGACCGCCTTGACCACCTTGCCGCGCACTTCGTCTGAAGGCGATCCGGCGGGCTTGCCGTCTACAAACACCTCAACCTTGTCGAAGGGCCGCGAAAATTGCAGCGCGCCAAAAAGCTCACGTTTAGCGCCCCACGAATTCGTCGAGTGCCCAACCAGCAGCGTGTCCTTGCCCTCAACTTTCAGGCTGCCCCAGTTCAATCCATGCTCGATCGGCCCATAGATGTGCGCGAGGTCGATCACCACATGCGACGAGTCGCTCGCCGGAAAGGTGTAGCGATGGAAGCCCGCGTGTTCGGTCGCCGTCAGCTCCGCCTTGATGCCCGTATCCGCAAGCAACACTCTGTAGTACCCCGGTTCGCCAAACTCCGTCTTCTTATCGAATTTCGAGCGATACCCCTGTTCCGGATTCTTACGGTCGCCCGGCTCCAGCTTCACTTCGCCCGTGCGCGGCATTACCAAAAAGTCCAGCAGGTCGCCGCAGCCCGTGCCGCTCAGATGCGTGTGGCTGAATCCCATGATCGACGTGTCACTGGTGTGGTAGCCCGAGCACCAGTCCCACTCATCATTGAATGTGTCCGGGCTCAGCTGCACCATGCCAAACGGCATCGTCGCTCCCGGATACAAGTGTCCGTGTCCACCGGTCCCCTGGAACACATTCACTAGGCTACCCGCAGACGCAATCTTCGCCTTTACCGGCGCACCAGCAGCCTTCGCCAGCGCCGACGAACCACCCAGCGCAGTAATCGCACCCAGAGCCGATAGGCTTCCGAGCAGCTCTCTGCGGCTGATGCCGGTGGTATCGTTACCATTTTCAACCGCAGTCTGGCTCTTAAATTCGCTCGCAGGGGCAGGGAATTGCTTCCGTTCATCCGTCATCGTTCTCTCCAGGGGTCGTTTCTTCTCGCAGGTACTAAGGCGTGCGCAGGCATTCAACCTGGCGACAATTCATTGTCCTTCCTAGGCCCCACACTCGGCAAAACATATCGGCGTCGTTGCTACCGCTGCTTTCGTTGCTGCAGTTGCCCCCGTCGTTGCCTTTGCCTTTCTTGTTGTCATTCCCGAAGGGAATCTGCTTCTTCCATCGTCCTCCACCACCGCGAGTGCCCCACCTTCAACACGGCTTCATCGTGTTCAAGGTGGGCGGCGTCCGCAACAAAGATCGTCCCGCATTGTATAAAGACGTAACGAGGAGCAGTCCATGTCGATACGTGCCAGCATCGTTTTTACTCCCATAGCATTGTTCTTCGTAGGTGTCTTCGTCATCGCCGCAAACGCTCAGGACGGCAAGCTCCGCATCGCCGACCTCGGCCAGTGCAAGCTCGAAAGCGGTCAGACCATCGACAACTGCCACGTCGGCTACCGGACATTCGGGCATTTAAATGCAAAAGGCGATAACGCCGTCCTCATGCCCACCTGGCTCTACGGCCTCAGCTCCGACCTATCAGGGCTCTTCGGCGACGGCAGCTCACCGCAGCAGCTCGTAGACACGACAAAATTCTTCGGCATCGCCATCGACGCATTCGCCAACGGCGTCTCGTCTTCTCCCTCCGACAAAGGCCCGCAACACGGTACCGCATTCCCGCAGTTCACGCCCAGTGACAACATCGCGGCGCAGTATCGCGTCATGACCGAGATCCTGCACCTCAAACATCTCCACGCGGTCATAGGCCTTTCCATGGGCGGCGAACAGACGTTTGTGTGGTCCGTCCTGCACCCCGAGTTCTTTGACCTCGCTGTGCCCATCCTCGGCACGCCGCGCCCGACAACCTACGACCTTTTCGTCAAGCAGATCCAGGCCCAGTCCATCCTGACTGCACCAGGCTATAACGAAGGCAACTATACGACTCCGCCGGATCTGCATCTCGCCAATCTCATCGGTGCCCTGGTCGTAACTACACCGGAGCAGGTCAATCAGCAGACCCCGCGCGACCAGCTCGAATCTCTGGTCAAGGCCAAAGGTGCACTGCAACCCTTCGACGCGAACGACCGTGTCTGGCAGCTTCGCGCCATCATGGCCCAGGATGTGATCGGCAAACAGTCTCTCGCCGCCGCCGCCCGCTCCACCCGCGCCAAGTTCCTCGTCATCGTTGCCGGCGAAGACCACCTCGTCAACCCGCAGCCCGCTATCGACTGGGCCGCCGCCCTCGGCGCGCCAACCTACATCTCCCACGGCTCCTGCGCCCACATCATCATGAGCTGCGACGCCCCGGCAGTTTCAAAACGGGTCAAGGAATTCCTGGCCACCGGCACTCTGTCTACGCCATAAAGTTTTTGCAGTGACAATTGCGTTTTATTTACTGCATTTCAGGCACAATGAACGTAGTCCTAAGTTCAATCAGCATGAGCTCAACGCAAGTAAGTGCACAAAAGTGCCACAAAAGCGCATGAAAATTGGCTCTAAGTGCTGCTATATCAATCACCTGCGACAAGAAGTGTATCCCCTCCCCCCTTCTGCATTCCCATGGCCGCCAATCGTTCGTAGAATGTGCCCCTGACGCCAAACCTAAACCCCCTCAGAGCGCTACGCTGTCGACCAATGGCCGACAGCGCAGATGTATGGCCTCGCAGACGGCACAGGCTGAGATGCCGTCTTAGTTCTTGACACGCCCAGGGGGAGGGGAGCAAACTGCTATTAGTTCATTGGGCGGTATGAGGATTCATAATGCGAGACACTGCACCGCAGGGTACCTATAAGGTCCAAGCACTTGACCGGGCCTTCGCTGTATTGGATTTACTGGGAGAAAGTGACGTTCCATTAGGTTTAGCGCAGGTCGCCTCGTCGCTGGCACTGCATAAAAGCACCGCCCATCGCTTTCTGATGGTCTTAGAACGCCACCACATGGTCGAGCGCACGGTCAACGGCAAGTTCCGCCTGGGACTCCGTCTATTCGACTTCGGCAACCGCGCCATCGAGCAATATGACCTCCGTGACCGAGCTCAGCCGCACCTTCGCCGCCTGGTCAACGAAACTGAAGAAACCGCCCACCTCTGCATTCTGGAGCAGGCCCACATCATCTATCTCGACAAGATCGAGCCCGCCCGCTCAGTCCGCATGATCACCCGCGTCGGCGCCAGCAACCCGGTCCACTGTACTTCGGTCGGCAAAGCAATCCTCGCTTTCCTCCCCGAAGAGCGCATCGCCGACGTGATCCGCCGTACCAAGTTCGAGCGCTTCACGCACCGCACGATCGGTAGCGCTGAAGCCCTTCGCACCGAGATCGAAAAGACCCGCCGCCGCGGCTACGCCGTCGATGACGAAGAACTCGAAGAAGGTCTTCGCTGCATTGCAGTGCCAGTCCTTGACGCTCAGCGCCAGCCTGTAGCAGCAGTCAGCATCTCCGGCCCAAGCTTCCGAGTTACCGCGCAGAAGCTCCCGGCCATTGCCAACAATCTGCTGCAATGCGTCCGCGGCATCTCGCTCGATATGGGATTCGTCCCAGCGGCTCGTGCCGCTCGTAGCAGCCTGAGTTCCTGACCGGTTTCAGGGTGAGGTTGAGAACCTGGTTCTCAGCCTCGCTATGAGCGGCTATTCCTAATGCAAGCCCCAAGCGAAGCTAGCGGCTAAGTTTTCCAGAGCTCAGGATGCACACACCCCGGTGCTTCTGCTAGAATCAAAAAGTTGAAACAAGCCATGTCGCCAGACACGGCCTTGGGGACGTAGCTCAGTTGGTTAGAGCGCTGCCCTGTCACGGCAGAGGTCGCGGGTTCGAGCCCCGTCGTCCCCGCCATACATTCCAAAGGACTTACGGAATATATGGGACCTAAGTGACAAGCAAATCAGGACACAATAAGGTCACAATAGCGAATCGCCCTATGATTACGCTTCTGCGCCCGTCCGCGCCTGTTTCTGCTGTGCGCCCACGTTTGTGCCCACGTTCGGCACCATCATTTGAACAACCTTGCTCTGTGCTGCCCGCTTGTGCGAGTTCACGGCCTGCGTGTAAACGTCGAGCGTGATCTTGCTGTTGGCGTGCCGCAAAAGCTCCTGAACGGTCTTCACATCTTCTCCGTTTGCCTTGAGCAGTGTGCCGAAGGAATGGCGGAAGGTATGCCAACCGATGTTCTTGTGGATGCCAGCCGCCTTCGCTGCTGGCTTGATATGCCGCTTCATGAGGTTGTCCGGCCAATAGGGTTGTGTGCCCTTCATGGTCGGGCTGGCGAAGACCCAATCGGACTCCATCGGATAGAGGCAGGTTTTTCTCCATCGCAGAAGATCCTCGGCCATGTAACCGTCCATCGGGACTGGCCTGGCCGACGCTTCTGTTTTGCAGACACCCATCACCTGGTGCCAGATGGACTCGGTGACGCGAATCTCCAAGTTCTCGAAATCAATGTCGTCCCACTTTAAGGCGAGAAGTTCACTGACCCGAAGACCCGTCGCCGCGTCGAGCAGAACCAAGGTCCGCTCCCGCACGGCGAGCTTCGTCAAAAGAGCCTGGAGTTCGTGCAGTTCGAGGACATCGGGAATACGCTCCCGCTTCGCGCTTTGGCGCACGAGCTTGATCGGATTCTTGTCCGTCCACTCGTACCGCATCGCGTGACTGAAGAGAGCGCTCATGATGTTCCGAATCTTCGCTTTTGTTCCTCGTGCCCGCTGAATGCTGCTTAACCACTCTTCCACGGCAACTGACTTGACCTGCTGCAAGCGGTGGTCGCCCCACCGTGGAAGAATCCAGCCGTTCAGATAGCATTCGTAGCCGGCTCGCGTCGAGTGCGCTTTGCGTCCTTGTTCGTCTTCGGTCAGCTCTTTCAACCGATAGTGCCCGATCAGCTCCGCTATCGTACTCGGGCAGCTCACCGCCCGCGGGGTTTGTTGGTTGGCGTCGATGCGCAACGCGTTGGCGGCTTTCAGGGCTGCTGCTTCCGACGGGAGAGTGATGGTCGTGCCGATCACAGCTTTACGCTGTAGGTTCTTGCCGTCCGGCCCAATCTCTCTCCAGCGAAAGACCCAAACATCAGGCCCCTTCTGCCGCTTGCTACGCTGCACGCTTCCTTGCTGATACCGTGTGCGCCTTGCCATAAATACTCCTGGTCTCCGGCGCAACGGGTGGCTTGATTCAAGGCTATCGCTGCGCCGGGTAGAGGTCTAGTGGAAATTCAGCTTGCAAGCTGCTCAGTGATCCATCGATCGATGTCGCTGGCTCGGAAACGCCACATGGAACCCAACTGAAAGCCTCGAACGATTCCTTGTCGTGCATATCGCTGGAGGGTCTTTGGATGTATCCGCATGATGGCTGCTGCTTGGTCGGTATCCAGCAAAGGCTCAGGAACGAACGGCTCACTTCGTACAGGCTTTCTTCCCAATTCCTGATCCGGTAGTCTGTCCATCATCACTGTGCCTCCTCTGAAGCCGGAGCAGCGTCACACTGTCTCAACGCGGCGACTTGTGCGGCGTACTGCTACGAAGTGTGTCCGCTATTGATCCTTCGGATACTGCTTGCTGACTACGATTGGCGCAGAGGCCTCCAAAAGTCCAATCACATTTTGCCGAGCGACTATTCCAAAACGTGATAGTCCTCTACGCAAGCTGCACGCCGTAGGCCACGGAAACGGAAGCAGATGTGTCAAACTATTCACGGGATAGTCTCCCACCAGAAGATTTCAAGAAAGTTTCGCGTTTCCATTTATCTGAGAGCCCTTCCACTACTCATTGCAGGCTCTCTTGGTCCCCAGGCAGAGTTTCAAGTGGGGGTAGGCATGGCCCGAAGCAAGGCAAAACGCCGGATCGACCTAAAACATATGGAAGCGGCCATCGCGGTGGCAGAGACGCTCAGCTTCTCCCGAGCTGCCAAGCGCCTCCATATTAGCCAACCGGCTGTCACAAAATACATCAGCGAACTTGAGGAGAGCCTAGGTGCTCTCCTCTTCGTTCGTGCGCACCACACTGTTTCTTTGACTGAGGCCGGAAAGGCCTATGTGGAAGAAGCCCGAATCGTCGTCCTTCACGCCGGACGCGCAGTACAGGCTGCACGTGCTGCTCAGCAAGAGGCAGAACTAGTCCTCAACGTCGGTCGATCACCTTATGTTGATCCTTACTTCACCACAATGCTCCGCTCGATCCGATTACCGCTGTTTCCCCGACTACACTTGCAACTCTCCAGTGGATTTTCCTGCGACCTGACTCAGGATGTCCTCAATGGTGACCTTGATCTAGCCCTAGTAAACGAGCCGCCGCAGTCAGGCCAATTGGTCGAGTTTGAAATTGAAGAGTCGCCCTTCTACGTTGTCATGTCCAGGGAAGATCAGTTGGCTCAACTTCCTGCTCTCGACTTAGATCATCTCTCGCGCAGGCGATGGATCATGTTTCAACGTAACCTTCATCCTCCGCTTTATGATCTGATTCAGAAGCTAGCGCGTGAGGGCCGCGTCATTCCGTCTACCCTACAGCACTTCATGGTGCCGGAAGAGTGTCTATCTCTCCTGCTCGATCCTGGCGGAATTGTCATTGCGCCGAAATCGGGGGCTCTAAGAATTGCACGAGATGGACTCACCATGAGACCGCTTGATGACACTCGCCTCAGAATGAAGACGCAATTGATCTCCCGAGCCGATAATCCCTCCCCGGCGATCAGCGAGCTATTTCGGACCTTCATGCGAAAGCTCAAACACACGCGCTGGGACAGTCAGATGTCACTGCCTCTTCCCACGTAACGTAGGTATGACATTTGAGATCTGTCGAGCGTCAATGATCTTTACGTTCACCGGGCCGGAAGCGTCGCATTTCTGACAAGAGACAATTCCCGCTGCGATAACTTTGGCATCAATATCGTCAATGCGAACGATGTGTCCACATACCTGACATTGGTGCGCGTGTTCCCATTGTGTTGGCACAGACGTCCGGCTCCTCGTTGCTTACATCGCGAAGCTTCTTAGAAAGATCGACCTCGCTTCAACGCCCATATATTGCTAAGCGCTGCAGCAGGACGCGAACTGATCGACTGGATGAACTGTGGTGTTGAACATTACCGGCTCTGAGAGTGGTCTCTGCATCCAAGGGCAGGACGTTCACGTCTTATTGAAGGCCTCTAACGGTTCGATCATCTCGTTTGCGTGCTATTGAAACCCCCAAGGAAGAAAGACCATCTTCAACCGCTCGTGGGATGGAACAGAGCTGGGCGATCTGGCCATCGGCGCACAACTCCACTCCAGTCAGACCCTGGAGTTTTGCCTTCAGTCTGAGAATTCGATTATCTGAACCCTCGATCTGGAACTTGGTCCAATTCTTGTCTTCCAGCCGAATCGAGACGAAGTTCAACGGAGGTAAGCTTTGCTGATCGAACAGGTTGAAGAGGCGAGAGTGGAAGCGCTGACCTGACGGGCCAATACATATCATCGTCGTACGTATCATCTGCACTCCTTTGGCGTTACGCTCTCCCGAAACACAACCAATGCTGCTGCAATCAGGCATTGTGTCCTTACCGTGCTGCTATCACTTCGATCTCCACTAGAGACCAAGGATGTGCGAGAGCGGTAACCTGCACAGTGGCACGTACCGGCTTTAGTTTTTGAGCAGGCGTTCCGAAGAAGGTCGCATAGCCCTCTTGAAATCCCGCAAAGTCCATCGCGCCGCCTTGTGTCGGCACACCAACGAGATAGACACGCATCGACACAACATCTTTTAGCGCAAGATTCTGCGCCTTCAAGATGTCGTCGATCTTGTGAAATATGCTGATCGTTTGCGTTTTGGTATCGCCGTAGGCAGGCTCTCCTTGGGGAGAGCCTACTGCCCCGGTCACCGGCGAGGCCGTCTGTCCGCTAACGAAGAGAAGGCCTTTCGCCCACACGGCTGTCGCGATGGGTGCGGCATCAGTCTGAACGTGCTGAACTGAAGATCTACTTTCCGCAGTCAAGCATAGGCCACCTGGGCATGCGATGGCGGAGGCAAGAATGACACACCTTGATCTCTTCATCATTCCTCGAATCGATTTATCCAATTGGAGTGGATCGTTAGGTTCTGATTATTGGACTCGATGCCACGCGGAGATTGGAACCTTACCGTCAGGAGTTGCCGGAACATGCCACTCCAAGTCATCTCCTTTAATGGTGAAGGGGCGTGTTTGGCTAGCTCCCACCCAATTGACAAATGATGCGCCATCAATCTTGAACGTGATCGTGCCCTTCTCCCCATCAACCGTGTAACGCCCAAAATGGCAGCTCGCGCCAACGGATGCGTCTCGATATTCTTCGGGAGACCCCTTTTTCTTGTCGCCCGCGGCGAACTTCGCTCGTTCTGCGCTGTAGATCTGGAGCGCATATCTCCCGTCAGCCTGGAATATTAGGAGGCCGGAAGGATTGGAACCGTAGGCGTGAACCCTTGTGCCATCTGGCAGCAAATCGTCTGCCGCGCTTAGGGTCCATGTTCCAACAAGCGATGAGGCCGTTACTATTGATGTGGTCATAGGGGCTTGTGCCTTCAGGTTTTGGATTGGATTCAAGAGCCCTGCACTCAGAAGAACAGTGCTCAGAGCCATAACGGCGGACTTTACAAGTGCTTTCATCAACGGGCTCCTTCGTGTTGCTTGCTATTTGTCGATCCGGCTTTCACCAACGGAATTCTCATGCGCTTGAGCGCAAGCACCGTACGTACCGAAAACCATTGTTAGGAATAGGCACGCTGCAGAACTTGCTGCAGAGTTTGCTGGCTTCCGTTCTGGCTTGGATATAGCCGTCATGCCCTCAAACTACAAGTGAGTGCCACTCACCACAAGTTCGAATATTTCAATTGACACTTGAGGGCGGCGCAACAATCAGCACTGGTCAGTGCCAAGCGATTTCTTGGAGCGCCACTTGACACATATCCTTTGGAGAAACGGCTCTACTCGCGACCGATAATTGGAAGAGGATCGACAAGCACTAGGCCGGGTGTCTCCTCGACACACTGGCGGAGCAAGTATGCATGGCCCGCTCCAAAGAAGACGACGATACGATCTCCCGGCTTGGCCACCTGCAAGAGATTGGAACAGATGAGAAGGTTCCGATGCTGCCATGCAGCCAATAGATCCGCTCCAGGCTGATCCGCACCTGAACCGATTCGAAGCAGACTTCTGTATCCGCTGTTTTCTCTTCTGATGTGCTCTGGCTGATTCAAGTACCAAAGCGCAGAGATGATCCCTTCATGGTCGATTCGACGCTGAAGCTCAAGATCATCTCCCCATCCAGGGGGAGTGAGAAGCTGCTTGAATCCATAAGCGTTCGCATAATCTTCCAAACGCTGCCATGGAAATTCTCCATCGGCGTCCAGCCCGTAAACCTCGGCGCTTGCTTTCTGGGCGAGACGGAATCCCACCTGGACGACCTCATTGTGGCTAGGAGCTAGCTTTCCTGAAAGGAATAGTGGATAACGCTCTTTAACCTCGGAAGCGTCCCATTCAACCCCGACCTTAGTCGGGTGAAATCCATTGATCCTATCGGTCAGTTTGTCTAGTTCGGTTTGGCGCGCGGGTTGCAGGACATCATCAGACTTGGCGTCATGCAGATCGTGACCAGGGTTTGACATGTGGTACATGCCGACAACCATGACCTCAACAGGCTTGTTGTTGGTATCTGCTGTTGGAGTCTGCGCGAATGCCGTGCAAACAAAAACAATAGCGGCAATTTGCATAACGAACAGTTCCCGAATCTTCATGCACATCATGACTACCTCGGCTCCTTCAGACCTGCCGGAGAACGGTGATACCTACTAAACAGCATGCCGGTCTCATCGATTGCTCGGCACATCCTGACGTCATTTCTGTGCCTCGTGCTTGCCCAGGTACCAATCGAATTTAGCTACTTCATCCCAGTATCCGTTCATTTTCGCAATGATGGCGTCGCGCTGCATTGGTAGGAGGAAGCGTCGCGCGATCGCGTTGTCAATCGACGCGGTGGCCGCTTTCATAAAGCCTTCGCGATTGCCGTAGCGTTCTTCGATCGATAGCCGGGGGTCGTTCGCGGCTAAGCGTTCGGCGCGGGTTCGTGCGAATGGAATGAATGCGCCATTGAGGCCTGAGATGAAACCGAAAGGGGCAAGTTCCGGCGACCTCCAATCCCATGCGGTGTAAGTGCCAAGCGGCACAGACGACATCGCACCCCGCCAGCCCCCCAGTTCATTGCCGTCATGATCTACGGCTGGTACCAGCAACGGATAGCGTGGGCCGATATGCGGTGGTTCACTCAGTATTCCTTTGGTGGCATAATCGCGCCCCAATTTGAGTTGCCATACCGGTGGAGGATTTGTTGGCACGCGAATGCCTGGTATGGCCGGAAAGTTCATGTCACTTGCGGCAACCAGCGTCGAGCCCAGGACCGGCGCAACCGTTTCGGGGGGCGCGATATTGTCGACGATCCAGAGACGCAGATTCTCCAGTTGCGCACTCATACCGTCTGCCAGGTCAACGTTGGCATTGTAGGGGTAAGCCGCTTCCTTTCCGGCCTTCGTAAAATCGCCCGCACGCCGCAGAGCATGCGGTACGCCGGAAAAATAATAGAGCCGACTATCAGCGCCCAGAGCCACTGCCTGCTTGCCGTCAGTGGTTGTTTGGATCAATGATCCCGCGCGTGCCCAGTATTCGGAGCTGCTGAAGACATACATAATCTTCGGCACAGTGTGGTCGCGCATTGCGCGGTCGAGAAGACCTTCCTTGCCTTTGTGGTCGATGTCCGGCGTTGGAACATCGGCAAATGGATATAAGTCGACGGCGCGCAAATCACTCAAGACCGAATTGCCCGCTTCACCAGGCAGCGCGTAACGGTGATTAAACGAACCGCGTCCTGCTCCGCCGGTGACGATGAGCATGCCATCGAACACACGCGCACCAGCCGTGTCGGTGTTGAAACCGCGATAGACGAAGTCACGCAGTAAACGACTACTTTGCGAATAACCGAACGCAACGATCGCGTCCGCATAGCCCTGTCTGTTGATCTCGGAAGGGACCTTGCGATCTTTCAGATACGATGCAAAGTCACGAAGCGCCGCTTGGCCAAGCCCTGCTACTTCCGCATTTCCTCCCTCGTAGACCAGGCTAAAATACGTATTGGCCGCTGCAGCCTGATCTAGGACAATGCCGCAACGCTCATCCTTGTTTTTTGCGATAGCGGCAAAATGCCAGGTATTGCGGGGCACGATGGTTCCAGGGTCATCAAAACTTTTCTGCGTACGAAGCACGGCCTTACGTTCCCTGGCGTCCCGTGCGCAGTAGAAGCCGCTTTCCGACAGGTCGAAGCCTTTGTGGTCCGGCGTCATATCACCCTCGGCAAACGAGGCGCGCACCGGGCCATGCACATTAGCCACGGGAACGTTAAGACCGAACTCTGCTGGCAGCATCCGTGCCTGCCAACCCACCCATGCCACCGAATAACCTAACTGGAACAGAGTCGTGTCGTTCAACTTTTGCACCGATTCGGGGGACATCAGGTCGAGCCCGTTTTCTGTTTCAAAAAATATGCCCTCCATCTGCGTCCCTCCCCGATTCGGGGCCTCTACCAGCGTTGTGTGGTTGCCCCGAGCCGCATCGACGGGACGGATGAGTACAAAAGGGCCGGAATACTCTACAAGACCACGTGAGTTGACCGGCGCATGGCGGATGTCGGCCACGCTACTAGCCGATGGGCTGTGCGGGTCAATAGCGTAATGAACCGTGCCACGCAGCAGTTCATACGTGCCCACTTTGCCAAACGCCTGGCCGCCAGCCCAGAGCTGCCTGTGCGTGATCTCCACCGACATAACCTCGGCATGCGAAAGCGCACACGCCAGAAGGCACAGAAACAACGTAAGGGTTTTCAACACAATGGCCTCGATGCTTGAATTAACTCTCAGTAGACGCGCGTTAGGTCTCATCTTTACCCCTACGTTATCCATGTCTCTATGGTTCGCTTAATTCTGTAGAGAATCCAGATTCCAAGGTTGCAGCTAGCCAACACTCTGAACACTAGCGGGGAGGAGTTATTTTTTATTCGGAGAGAAAGCGGGACTTTCAACAAGATCTCTACGTCAACTGGAGCCCACAGCCACTCTTCACTGTTTCGTAAAGCTCGTCGGGACTTTCGGGAAGACTTTAGGTTGATGTTGTCCGCACCTAGGCTGATCAATCGAGAGTGCCTTTAGCAGGATGCCTCTTCGCCCACTCGTCATAAGCGTCCCGGGTCATCACCATAGCGCTTACCTGCGAGTCGATGCCACCCGACTCCCCTTCGAGAAGCACATACAACTCTCGCGTGAGCCAAGTGGCTTTTTGAGAAACGTGGATCGTAGCTCCGTACATGTTTGGCGTATCGATTTCGTTGCTGTCATTCGGGCGCACACCAGTCTTTTGCGAGAAATCATCCGCGACTTGAGCAAAATCGCTTCCATGGAAGTCGATGTCGATTTGGTTCAGAACTCCATGATTGAAATGCCAGGTCAGCGGATGTGGCCAAGTATTAGGCAGCGAATGAATGAGGACCGGACTGGAAGGTGTGGGTTGACTCAATAGGGAGAGTGCAGTACAAGTCTCGATCACATCTGGCATTCGCTTGTCCATCGAAATAGACATGCCTTGGCGGGCAAGGTCCTCAAGTTCTTCACGATTAGGATTCCGTTTTAGCTTGATTCGGAACTTCGTGTCCGTCGAGCTCACGATGTCTTGAAATATCTTTGCGCCAAGCAATTCGACATCATGTTTCGGCAACGAGCGAATTTCTTCGACAGTCAACGGTTTCGGTTCAGACACACGACACTCCGCGACTCTGCTTTGTAGCCCAGGCTCACTCGCAAGAAACTGAGACACGCTCTCACCGAGGTGATGTCCCATGATATTTGTTTGCGAATGGGCTTGGGTGGCGGCGAAAACGGCGAAGCAAGAAAGGACGAAAAGCTTCATGTCTGCTATACCCATCAAAATAGCCGCCTTCAGGAGAAGGTCCGTAGGCGGCCACATTAGCTATTTTTCAAAGTGACAGTCGAGATAGAGGGTTGCGGAGTTTTTCGTCGCAATCACTTGCACCACTTTGCCAATCACAGTTGCGTAATCTCCGCTCCGTAGTGCGGCGAATCGGTCCAATTGTTTGGGATCCGAATGACATATCACCTGACCAAGCGCTCCCGGAACACCGCCCAGGCCCGAATTGCCCAGAAGCCCGGTCTTGACCTTCGACGTATCGTAAGAGATATCAATAGATGGATTACCCTCCTGAACCTTTATCGCCCTGGTATATGCGGAGAGAGGATCAGTGATGACTACTTTGCCGTCTAGACGATACACCCTTCCCACATATTCATTTTCGAGGTCTCCGGGCTTGAAGGAGAGGCCCCATGCACGTCGGGTCAACTTCTGGGCCAACTCGATTGCCGTGATGTTGGTGATCTCATCGCTATGAGTCTGCGCGTGGGCTGCTGCGGCGGCGGCGGCTCCGGCGCTGTCCATCGTGACATGCGTAAGGATCGTACACATAAAATTTTGCATATTCTCGGCGGTCGACACTTGCCCCTGATTAAGCTGGAGAGCCATGATCAGCCGGTTATTGCTCTTGTCGGCCTTGACAAGAATCGGGAAACCTTTGTTCTGGTGCAGCAGCCCGCTCTTATCTTTCCTGACAAACGTGAGGCTCCCCACATCTCCTTCGTAGCTCTCCGCGCCCGGGACGAATCCACCGTCTATAGCGATCTTTTCTACTTGCCCAAGGGCGCTGTGAATGTCGATCCGAGGAATCGTGACGTATGTCACGTAAGCTGCCCCGTTGCGCGGGTCACCATTGACCTTAAGGTTTGTTGCGCATTCATTTTGTCCCATGGCCGATTTCACAAACAGCACAAGTACACACATCAGCAGCTTCGACGCTATAGACATGCGCCGCCCTGCTATGCCACTTTCAATCACTACGCACTCCATATTGCTTCTCCTCAGACTCGATCTTGAAAAAGATTCCTACTCGAACTTCTAGTGGCGCGAAAACTCATGGTTGTGGTTTAGCGTTGGGAACAACGCGGTCCGGTTTGGGCGAGACCCCCACTTTGTTCGCAACGTAGATGTTGTCCTTCAGCGGCGTAGTTGGTGGGAACTTAAGTGCACCTGACGTGTACACGATGTCTCCGATCTTGATGGCAGCCAGTGTGGTAGCCTCCAGACCCGAATGATTCGTTGTCGCCCCCGGAATGAACAGCTGCGCCAGGCTCTGCGGTGTCGATCCCTTAAAAAACTCCGTCGCGGGGCCAACTTCGATCACCTGCGAGACCTGGTCGTAGCGCACAACGGTCAGTCTCGAACCATTGATCTGTTCAACCATTCCGGAAACCTGAGAGGTTCCAGAACCTCCGTGAGCAAAGAGCCTTTCGGACGTTTGAGCGTTGAGAATCATCACGATTGTCGCGTGTTTGGTTGTTCCATCTGTATCAAGATGACCTGTGACATTGATCGAGTCACCGACATGTATGTCGCTCAACTTCGCGGGAATTGTTTTGAATGATGCACCGACCTGCTTGAAAAATGACGTGTCCGCACCAAACATGATCAGGAAAGGCTCATTCGCGATCGTTTTGATCGAAGCTTGATTGGCGCTGACCGAAATCACGGTTCCGCCTAGATCTCCATCAGCTAGTCGAGGCACCTGCGCATGGTCGGATTGGGAAATCAGGAATAGGGAAAGAAGGGACATGAAGCCAGCACGGACCAGACTTTGTTGCAGCTTTTTCAGAATCATCTAGGATATCGCTCGCCCGATCTTGTTTCTGGAGTCGCAGCTGACGGCGCCATTCAACTCTCACGCCAGCAACGCTTCGTCGTTATTGCTTGAGGCTACCTCCGCTCGAAGGTGACTACCAGTTCGAAATATTGAAGTGAAGAGTGAGAAAGCATCAACAATGAAGACTCATGTTCTCACTGCGTTCAACGTCAACGAGATATTCAAGGACGGGACGGTGGAACTGCACTCTTGGGGTCCATGAGAACTTGAACTGCGCGCTCAAGCTGAAAGTCGGTGCCATGCGAGAGGCTTTCTGGAGTGTTCGTCACCTGCACATCCGGCGTGATCTGTGTCTTTTCCATCACATTCCCTGCAACGTCTTCGATGGTTCCGTATGGGATACCGACGACGAGTTGGGGATCCTGTTGCTGCTCCCAAGCCGCAGAAGTGCCTGTGCCTGGAATCGGGGTCCCAATTAATTTACCGATACCAAGATGCTGATAGACCCAAGGAAAGAGGTGGCCGTCGGAGTAGTCGTCTTCGTTGACAAGGAGAGCACTCATGCCGGTCCACTTTCCGACCGGCGCTACAGGGTCCCAGCCCAACATCTGCCCGCGAGGAATGTAGTGCAGGTATTGCTTTCCACTCAGAAGTGTGACGAGATCGTCACGGAGGTGTCCCCCGTGATTGAAACGTGAGTCTACGACGATTGCCGTCTTTCCACTGTTCTCGCCGAAAACCTCGGAGAATACTTCACGATAGCTGCGCTGGTTCATTTCCTTGACATGGACGTAACCAATCTGGCCTCCACTCAGTTTGTCGACCTCGATTCGACGCTGCTCTAGCCAACGCTTGTAGAGGAGGTCTTGTTCTTGGGCCAGGGTGATTGGCTTCACCACTGCTACAAATCTCTTCTCATGTGCAGGGTCGTAAATGCTCAGCGAAATGCGATGGCCCGCCCTGTGATTCAACAACGGGCTTGGATCGGCACCCGCCAGAATGGGAGTTTGATCGATCGCTTCGATCACCATGCCGGCCGAGAGACGAGCAGTCGCGGCAATCAAAGGACCGCCGTCTACAATCTCCTGAATCTTGATGCCTCTCTCCGTGTACCCCGAATCGTAGAACGCTCCGAGCGCGGCGGTATCGTCGATAGGTTTGCGACGATATCTGCAGCCGGTGTGACTCGAATTCAGTTCGCCCAACATCTCGCTGCACATCTCGGCAAAGTCTTCATCGTTGTCGATATATGGCAAGAACCGGGCGTAGACCTTCTTGTAGTAGTTCCAATCAACTCCATTCATGCCCGGATCGAAGAACTTCTCTTTTTCGAGCCTCCAGATGTGATCGAACAAGTAAGCACGCTCGGCAGTACCATCGACCTCTTTCTCCGCGTCGAAGGGGACAGGATGCGAAGTACCGGTCGCAACATCAACCTTCGTGATTTTCCCAGCCGCAAGAACATAAGCGTTCGCGTCGTCCTCGGAGACTTGCAGAATCGGAGCGGCATCTGTTTCTGGTGCATCCATCGATGCGAGACGTTTGAGTTCTTTGGTCCGGAGCTTAAGGATCCACAAATCGTCCCCGTTGTCGCCCTTCGCCAGATAGAGCAGGGACTCCCCGTCTTTCGAAAGATGACTGTCCAGCACGTCGGCGGAACCTAGTGTTAGCCTCACTTCTCGATCCTGCAGATTCTTCAGATCGAAGCTGACGGCAGGAAAAGGCTCGTCTTTGGCATCGCCCGTGGCCGACTTAGCTTTTGGCTTGTCCCTGTCCTGTTCCTTCGCCACAGCGTACTCAGATTTGGAGAGACGGAAGCGATCGGCTGCGGCCTGGGAGAAGAAAGCTTCCAGGATGTCACCATTAAAGTCGCTGTCATAGCCTGAGCCGTGAAGACCATACTTATCGCTGATCCACGTCATTCCGCTGCCATCCTTGTTCCATTGCGGATGCGTGGCTTCATATCCGGACACAGTGACATTTGTGAGCGGATGCTGGCCATCCGCGGCGATCAGGCCGGCCTTCTTCGACCATCGCGTGCGATCTAGAAAGGTAGCCAGGAGCCATTTGCTATCCGGCGACCACGCAAACCATTGATCACCATCTTCAGATGAAAAATTGAACTCGCCCGGTAGGATGGTGCGAGACGTCCGACTCTCGAGATTAAGCACCTTGAGCGTCGTGCGGTTCTCAAGGTAAGCGACCTCTCGGCCATCTGGTGAATATTTTGGTTGGAAGTTTTCTTGATCATTGCGAAGCAGCGGCTTGATGTCGATGCTGGTAGCCGAGAAGAAGTATGGCTCGCTTTCCTTGGGCTGAACGATCGAGGCTTCATAGAGAGCCCACGGCCTTTCATATTCCGCAGCGAAGACGAGGCGTCGCCCGTCCGGGCTGAAGGATACGTTGCGTTCCTGGCCTGGTGTGTTCGTGATGCGCTTCGTATCGCCCGTCTCAACGGAAGCGGCGTAGACGTCGCCTCGCACAACGAAGGCAACCTCTTTCCCATTAGGGCTCAAGGTCATCTCGGTGGCGCTGTCTTTAAAGTGAAGGAGCTCTTGGTTCGGTCGAGTTTCACCCAACGCAATTCGTACGTTCAGCTTTTGCGGAGTTGAAGAACCCACACCCAGCGTGTAAATTTCGCCGTCAAAGCCGAAGCAAAGTGTGCCGCTCGCGGCTACAGTCAGAAAGCGCACAGGATTCTTTGCAAAATGTGTCAGTTGCTTCGGCTTACCGACACGGTCATTACTGAATGGCATCTGCCAGACATTGAAGGAGCCGCTCTCCTCGCTTAGATAGTCAAACGACTGATCGTCGGGAGCCCACTGAGGATTGCGATTTTCTCCTACGTACGAGGTCAGTTGTTTGAAGCTTGAACCTCGCGAGTCATAGAGAAAGATCTTATGTGCGTTTGCGTATGTCTCGTGTTTGCGCCATGGATCTTCATAGCCCTTAACGTCTTCGTAGAGAATTCGTAAGCTTTGGTGATCGTAGTGCGCTCCCAGCGCTGGCGTGCTCAAGATCTGAATTGGAGCGTGTCCTTCAGTAACTGCGACTTTATAAAGCTCCGGAAATATCCGCGAGGGGTACTTTGCGCTCTGGCTGATGTCTGTCCGATGCGCGCTGAACATGACAAACTTGCCGTCCGGTGTAAAGGCGGTGGGAATTTGATCCACAGAATAGGCGGTGAGCCGTTTCGCGGCTCCGCCTTCGGCCGGAATGATGAAGACATCATAGTGTCCAAATCTGTCTGAGGCGAAAGCGATCCATTTTCCATCCGGAGACCAAACAGGCGTGGTTTCGTGGGAGATCCCTGCCGTCAACGCGGTAGCTTGCCCACCAGTGCTCGACACAGAGAAGAGATGGCCGTGATAGATGAAGGCAATTGTTTTGGCGTCTGGTGATATCGCGGGATATCGCATCCATAGCGGAGGCGTCGTAGCGGCTTGTCCGTCCGCGTGAAGAAGAGTTGAAACTGAAACGTAAAAGCAAATGATTAACGCGCATCGCAGCAGCGTTCGCCATGGCCACGATTGTATCGGGCGTTTCAATTCGGATCGCGAGGAAATCAATTTAAGCATGGCGTGAGACCGAGGGTTCCTTTGTTCTTGCTGTAAAAAGAAGCAACAGCTCCGTGGCTTGCGCGCTGGGGGTCAGGATTTGATGTGAACGATTGCGTCGTCTAGCAATGGTTCAACCCGAACAATGACTTCACCCACCGGATGGCCAGCGACAGCAGTGGCGACGGTGATCTGAGTTCCAACAGGAAGTCGAACGTCAATCGTCTGCCCTGGTTGAAGAGTCGTCTGGTTTTCTCCGACTTTCAGATCGACTGGGATTGTGAGATCGCTTTGAACTCGGAATCTGACCAATTTTGGCTTTCTCGAATCGTAGATTGGCTGCAACGGATTGAGAGAGGGCGACATAGCCCCACTGGCTCCGGGCACAGTAAGGAAATAGGCAAGACCAACCAGAGCGAAAAGTTTTAGTGCGGACTTCATTCCATCTCCCCGGAACGAGGCTGGACGGGTACCGCATCGTGCGATCCACGAGAGCCTGGTAGCAAAGCCAAGGGTATAATTGAGTCGTGCTCACTTCAAGTTGATTGATATCAACCAATCGATGAGGAAAACTAAACAATGAATATGGCGAATTTGGATCTCGACACTCTTAGGACGCTTGCCGTCGCGTCAGATTTAGGCGGTTACGGTCAGGCTGCTCAGAGGCTAGGCAGAACACCATCTGCCATAAGCCTGCAGATGAAGCGACTTCAAGAAGATGTTGGCGCGAATCTCTTCCGTAAGAATGGAAGAGGGGTTGCTCTAACGGAAGCTGGCGAAATCGTTCTTCGCTTCGGGCGGCGGATGCTTGCGATCAATGATGAGCTGCTGGACACGATCCGTGGAGCGTCTCTCGCGGGTCATGTGAGGCTTGGCTGTTCTCAGGATTTTGCCGAGACGGTGCTGCCAGAAGTCCTGTCACAATTCATGAAGTTGTATCCCCTAGTGCAAATGGAAGTTCGCATTGAGGGCAATGCCGCGCTCGTAGAAGCGGTCCAGAAGAACCAATTGGATATCGCTCTTGCCGTCGGACAGGCTGACCACGCGACAGCCGAGATTCTTGGGGAACTTGATCTGGTTTGGATCGCTGGCCAGGAGTTCTCTTCACGTGCAGACCAGCCGCTTCCGCTTGTGCTACTAGGACCGCAATGCGCTTTTCGCAAAGAAGCAATTCAGAAGCTTGACGACGCCCAAATGCAATGGCGGATCGCAGCGGTAAGCCCAAGTCTGGCGGGACTCTGGGCTTCGGCGATTGGAGGCCTCGGCATTACTGCTCGGAGTTCACTTGGGCTACCTGCCCGACTCGTTTGGGACAAGGTGATGTTTGACCTGCCAAGATTGCCTTCTTTCCCGGTCACATTGCACACACAAACAAGCGAAATGAGCGATGGAGTGGAGCGATTGCGCGCTATCATCCGTGAATGTGTTACCGGAACTTTGAAGAGCGCGAAGCGGCAAAGTGCTGTCAGGGACCAGCGAAGAAGACTAGTCCCCGTACAGAAGCAACGATTCGCTTAAGACATCGAAATCAATTCGTCTTCGCCGGGTTAGCGAGCGGTCTGCCTTCACTGGCCGGTGGCACAATGCCGTTCATTCGAACGTACTCGACGAGCTGACCATAGATGTCGTAGGCATGCCCGACAGCATGGCCCACTTCTTCGGCCCGTGTATCAGTGACACCACGTCCTGCATGATCCCAGGCGTTCTCCCGAGTCAGAGTGGCAACCGCGGCATGGGCGTTGGCAAAAGATTCTTTCAACGCTTTGAGCAGATCCTCTTTCTGGGTAAGTTTTCCAGTCGCCGCTAGCTTGGCTGTTGTTTCAGCGTCCGGCTTTGCAACCCCCTTCACTCCCAGAAAGAAGAAATCGTTTGCTTGGATGATGTGAGCGAGCTGTTGTCCAAAGGTGCGCACACCTTTGTAGTTCACATCGCCTCCGGCTTTGAACAGATCATTGCCGGGTGCAAAGCTGTATTTGTCGGCCGGCATCGCTTCCGCAAGCGGAACAAGTTGCTTCTCAAGTCCGGTCACGAGAGCATCGAGGCTCTTGGACGGTTCAACTTGGGCCGAAGCGACGGGGCTTGCAGCTTGCGCGTGCAGGTGCGATGCGCTCCCGATGCATGCTGCAACAACTAAAATAGTGATGACTCGTTTGAACGGCATATTTCTCCTTGTGATTGCAATGGCATTTGATGGTGAAGGATGACGTGCACTCACTTCTGAGCGGCGATCCAGTCATTCACGTGTTGATCAAGGATGTCGAGCGGCAAAGCCCCGGAGCCAAGGATCAGATCGTGAAACTTCTTGATGTCGAATTTCGGACCAAGTTTTAACTCGGCACGCTGGCGGAGTTCGAGCAGGTTCAATTGGCCGATTTTGTATCCAAGGGCCTGTCCGGGCCAAGCGATGTATCGGTCCGTCTCCCGCTGAACGTTCGTCTCGTCTATAGAAGAATGGTCGTGAAAGTAGTCCACGACTTGTTGTCGAGTCCAATGCCTGGAGTGAAGTCCTGTATCCACAACAAGGCGAATGGCGCGCCACATGTCTCCTTCAAGCCGCCCATAGTCACTGTAAGGGTCCTGGTAGAACCCCACGTCCTTCCCAAGCTGTTCCGAGTACAGAGCCCAGCCCTCCGTGTACGCGGTGAATTCCTTATGCTTGCGAAAATCGGGAAGATCGTCCTTCTCCTGTGCAATGGAGAACTGCAAATGGTGTCCAGGGATGCCCTCGTGATAAGCGATAGACTCAGCGTCCCAAAGCGGGATCTGCGAGTAGTTGTACGTGTTCACCACCACGCGCCCAGGATGTTTACCGTCTACTGTGGCGGGTTCGTATGTAGCAGGTGGTCTTTGTTTTTCTGTGTAGGACGGGGTTGCTTCCACAATGAGGTCGCTCTTGGGCAGAGTCCCAAATTGTTCGGGCAGCTTCGCCTTCATCTGCTTCAGATAACCACGATAGGCATCGAGAACCTGCTCTCGCGATGTCGCGTGAAGGTTTGGGTTCGCGTTGATCGCAGCGTTGAAGCTTTTCAGATCGGTGTAACCGAGTTTTTTTGCGATGACGAGCATTGCTGCCTCGTCCCGTTTTACTTCGTCGAGTCCGATTTGGTGAATCTGATCGGCACTCATCCTCAACGTTGTGTTTCGCCGGATGCAGTAATCGTAATAGGCTTCTCCGTTAGGGATCGACCACACCCCTGCCTCAGTACGACTGCGAGGAATGTATTGCGTCTCAAGGAACTTGGCCAGCGCTCTATATGCAGGTACGACATCCTGCGAGAAGGCTGTTTTGATCTCTTGCTCATACCGTTTCTGATCATCGGCGGAAATGCTTTCGGGAAACTTCTTGACGGGCGCGAGAAACGGACTGTCGTCCGGTCCGATCGCCAAGATGGAGTTCACTTGCACGAGTACTTTTTCGGAAACGAGTCGTGCAGGCATATGACCATCCGTCATCCCCAAGCTCATGACGGTTCGGAGCTGATCAAAAAGCTCGGGCACTTTCCTCAAACGCCTGATGTAGTTTTCGTAATCATGTGCATCTTCAAAAGGTGTCGAGGAGATCAGTTGTGGAAGTTCGAAGTGGATGCCATGGATCTGGTTCAGAGGCATCTCCCACTCTTTGAAGCGGACGCTCTCTTCCTCCTCGCTAAGCATGCGCTTAAGCAACTCGACTGAGAGCCTGTCTTCTTCGGAAAGTCTTGCGGGGTCAATCGCAAGCAAACGCCTCTCGTATCGCCTATCTCGCCGCAGCGATAGTTCGACGGCAGCAGGCGAAAGATCACGCCAGTGATCGTTGTAACGCTTGTCACCCAGAGCCGTCGCTGCCTCGGGATTCTCGCGAAGGTAGTCCTCCCAATAGCTCGCGAACAGATGATGAATCGATTGCGAGTCCATGACTGACTTTGAATGACGTTGTGTCTGCCCTGTGCCGGTGATCGACGAGAGGACGAGAGCAACTCCAACCACGCAAGTGACGGTGAGCCTATTCACAAAACAAGGCTAGCCTCAGCGATCAGGAAAGCAAGTTCAAACTTCTCAACTGATTGGTGAGTATCATCAACGGATTATTGAAACCTGAATCCATGAGAGTGCCTGATGTATGCGTTCAAAACTACGCACTTGTGCTGACTCTCTCTTGCCTTGTAACTTCAGCTTGCCATGGGTCATTTAAACAGGAGTAGCAGTAGATGCTAGCCCCAATCACTTCGAAGTCAACTGAGACACAACTCCAAACGATCGCTCCATCTGATGTTTCGCGGATAGCTACACAACGTGGCTGGCGGATTGTGCACCGGTTGACCAGTGCGATGCTCGTCTGCGCTCTTCTCATTGGTACTACGATGCTCTCGTATTGCGAATACGCTACTCCATCCCGAAGACTGTCTGATGCTGGGAAAGAGGCCATAACCCAAGAACTCAAGCAAGCTGTCATTCGAGGCGACACGCCTGGCCTCGTAGCCCTTGTTGTTGGAACTGCAGGTGTTCTGTACGAAGGCACTGCGGGCAAACTTGGGAGTGGGCATGACGCTCCGATGCCAGCGAACGCCATTTTCTTAATCGCTTCTATGACAAAACCGGTGACGTCAGTCGCAGCTATGCAACTAGTCGAAGAGGGGAAGATCAAACTTGACGATCCCGTTTCGAAGTACCTTCCCGGCTTCGACAACCTCCGAGTTATCACAAAGTTCAACGAAGTCAATGCGAGCTACGAAACGCGTCCGGCAAAACGCCCAATGACGATCTACCATCTGCTGACTCACACTTCCGGTATCGGATATGGGTTCTCCAATGTGATTGTGAAACGCCTGACAGAAGCAACGAAGAAAGACGAGTGGCAGCTTCCGCTTTTGAGTGACCCCGGCGACCAATGGAATTACGGAGCAAGTACCGCTGTGTTGGGAATGATTGTTGAAAAGGTCTCCGGAGAATCCCTTGAAACATACTTCCAGGAGCACATCTTCAGGCCCTTGGGCATGACGGATACTTCATACGCGGTGCCCTTGGAGAAGCAAACGCGGGTGGCCTCGGTACATCGTCGGACGGATGGACGTCTCGAAGAGCTGGTACGCCACCACCCCATTCCATCCACACCGACGCCGCCGTTTCTTGGCGACGGTGGACTCTATTCCACAGCTCAAGACTATGGCACATTCATGAGGATGTTTCTCAATGGTGGACAGTTGGAGGGAAAGAGAGTTCTGCGCGAAGCAACTGTGAAATCAATGGAGCAGAACAACATTGGAACTGTGACCGTGGAGCTACAGCCGGGAGCAGATCCCTCAATCTCCAATTCGTTTCCAATCGGAGCAGGCCAAGACAAGTTTGGTCTCGGCTTTCAGATAGCCGCCGGAGAGGCGCGATATGCGCAATACAGAAGTCCAGGCAGCGTGAGTTGGGCAGGAGTCTACAACTCTGAGTTTTGGATCGATCCAGTAAAGCGTATTGGCGGCGTGATGATGATGCAGGTGCTTCCGTTTTACGACGATGGTGCGATCCACGCTTTCCGTTCCTTCGAACGATCGGTTTATCAAGCCATCAACGAAGCCCAGCATCGCGACACGGCCCAAATCACTCCCGGATACCTCCAGCAGACCGTAGCAGGGTCCAGCGAAACATCCGCGCAACCACACATGGTGCCGGCGCCACTCAAGAGGCAGCCTGCCCCTGCGAAGAGTGACGTTAATCGCGAATGGACGACCCCGGTTCCCCCGTTTCGAATCGCAGATAATTTGTACTACGTAGGAAGCCGCGACTTGGCTGCCTATCTGGTCACGACCGCTTCAGGGCTTGTCCTCATCAACGCGAATCTAGATAGCTCACCGGCCCAGATTCGCAAGAGCGTGGAAAAGCTTGGCTTTTCCTGGTTTGATGTGAAGGTTCTACTCAATAGCCAAGCTCATTACGATCACATGGGTGGTGCGGCAGAGATCGTTCATGAGACGCACGCACAGAACGCGGTGATGGATGGCGATGTGAGCGTAGTCGAAACCGGTGCGCGGACGGATTTCCTCGCGCCGTCACCCAATGTCCCTGGCTACTCTCCAGTCCACGTGGATCGAGTGCTACATGATGAAGACACAGTATCGATTGGCGGCGTTACGTTGACAGCACACAAGACTGCGGGGCATACGCGCGGATGCACTACATGGACGATGCGCTCTCATGTACCCGGCGAGCCAGCAGGAACGTTGCGGAATATTGTCATTGTCGGTGGTGTTGGATTTTGGTCGGAGTATCATTTCATCGCTTCCCCTGGCCATTCCGCTAGCTACCCGAACATCGCTCAAGACTTCCGCCATACCTTCGCCACATTGCACAGCCTTCCTTGCGACGTATTTCTAGGAGCTCATGGCGGATACTTCGATTTGCTCACGAAATTGCAGCGCTACCCGCATGACGGTCCTCGTGTGTTTATTGATCCTGCAGGCTACACAGAGTTCGTTACGGAAGCTGAAAAGACGTTTGAGCAAGCGCTGGCAAAACAGCGATCTACTGCGGCCCGCTGAGTAAAGGCGCTGCGTTTTAGGTGCAAGCATAGACCCCTGCTGGAGAAGTTATGCCATTCGAGGAAAAGCGCAGCTCTCCCCTAGTCCTTCCCATCGCCTGTTTCGTCGTGCTTGCCCATTTGCTTACGGCGACCCGTTATGGCATCTTTCGTGACGAACTGTATTACATTGCGTGCGCCCGACACCTCGGAGCCGGATATGTCGATCATCCACCCTTGATTGCATGGATCACCTGGATGGTTCTGCACACTCTCGGTTCCTCGTTACTTGCGCTGAGGCTGCTTCCAGCGCTGGCAAGTGGCTCTCTCGTGTGGATGACCGCACGGATCGCGCGGGAATGGGGTGGCGGGCACTATGCTCAATTCCTTTCAGCTCTGTCTATTGCTCCAGTCCCGATCTATCTCATTCTCCAACACTGGCTGACAATGAACGCCTTCGAACCCCTATGCTGGGCGGGTATCTTCTGGGCCGCGTCGCGCCTGATTCTTCGCCAAGAGCCACGCTACTTAGTCTTGATTGGAGTGTTGGCGGGCATTGGCATCGAAAACAAATACTCCATCGTCTTTCCTCTGGCGGGCCTGCTCGTCGGAATGCTGCTCACGCCGGAACGGAAATGGCTTCGATCACCGTATGTTGCGATTGCGTGCGTGGTCGCGGTGATGCTTTTCCTCCCAAACCTGCTCTGGCTCGTTCACCATGGATTTCCATTCCTAGAGTTCGAGAGAAATTCGAGGGCGAGCGGCTCACGCATTATTCGAGGTCCTTTGTCCTTCATGGTGGACCAGGCACGCATCATGAATCCCGTGCTGGCCCCGCTCATGCTGCTTGGCGCGGGTTGGTTTTTCACAAGGGTAGGTAAGACTCTCCGTCCGATTGGCATTGCCGCGCTCTTCGTTATCCTGCTGCTACTCGGGATGCAGGCCAAGAACTATTACGTTTCCCCGGTTTATCCGGTCCTCTTAGCAAGCGGCGCGGTTTTTTGGGAGCGATTGTCTGCACACCGGTTCTGGCTCCGAGCGGCTTACCCGGTTTGCATCATCGTCTCCGGATGCGCACTCGCGCCTCTGGTGATGCCGATCCTGTCTCCGCAGGGATTCCTCGCCTACCATCACCTGTGGCACGATTTCACGCCCGTCATCTTCGAGTACCAGCCCGAGCGGCCTTTGCCGCAGTATTTCTCGGATGAGTTCGGCTGGGAAGCCATGACCCAGACGACCGCGCAGATCTTCCACCACCTCCCTCCACAAGAACAGGCTTATACAGCGATCTTCGCCAACGACTATGGTCAGGCGGCTGCGATCGACTTCTTTGGACCTCGGTATGGATTACCGGCCTCGGTTAGCAAGGCCCAGACCTACTGGTTGTGGGGCCCACGCCAGTACGACGGACGAAGCGTGATCGTTCTGGGAAGCGACGGCAGTGGAGATCGCGAACACTTTCGCTCCGTCGAGGCTGCGGGAGAGGTGAGATCGGATTACTCGCGTGAGGATGAGCGATTCACGATCTTCATGTGTAGAGGAATTTATCCCCCACTTGGAGTTCTGTGGCCACACATCAAGTCCTTCTAAACACAGGCCAATACACTCATCGAACATGATGGGCCCCATGATGAATGGCGGTCCGCGGATATGTGCACCATCACCCCGATCAAGGAAAACCATAAACAGCCGCAGCAACGGCAAAGGAAATGATTGCCGCTAACGTGCAATGCATTATCGAGCAGCTTGAGGCCGGGAAGTCGGACGCACTGACCACCTCGACGCCTTGAGCCGCTTTCACAACTACAGCTTCGGAAACAGACTGGATCGCACGATAGATGCCGGACGCAACCCCCTCGGCCGGACTGTATGTGTGGACCCAGCTTGGCCGAGAAGTGAAGAAGGGCGAACGCGGTAACCCATGAAAGCTGCACTGGTTCTATTTGCAACACTTCTAGCCCCAGCGGTCGCGAGGCCTGCGACGACCTTGTCCGTTTCTGTTGTGGACAGGCGTCCCTTCGTGCAAGTTCGTATTAACGGCAAAGGACCATTCTCGTTTTTGGTTGACACGGGCTCTTCGGTGACTACCATCACCGCTGACCTCGCTGAGCGTCTGCGTCTTCGTCCAATCAAAAGCGACCAAGGCTCGGGTGCAGGTAATGAGCCCATCGAGTTCAAAGTTATCCACGTGAATTCGGTGGACGTAGGATCCGTATCCCTTGGCCCCATGGATGTGCCGGCGATTGACGAAAAGTGTCTCCGTCAAGTGATCGGCTTTCGCAGATTCGACGGCGTACTGGGCACTGAGATCTTTAGGACTCACGCAGTGACACTAGATGCGTTCCGTAAGCGTCTTTCGCTTGATCGGGATCCAAGGATTCGGGTACAAGATCGGGCAATCGCAATCCCGTTCATCCTTGACGAAAACGATATGCCGGTGGTGCAGGCGTCCGTCAACGGAGTGACAGGATCGTTCCAAGTGGATACGGGTGATCGTTCCAGCCTCACTCTCTTCGGAAGCTTTTGGCGCAAATACGATCTCGACAAGCATGTCGGGCCGACGATCAAGACGATGACCGGATATGGAGCCGGAGGGCCTATTCTCTCGATTGTCGGGAGAAGTAAGGTTGTGAGGATAGGCAGCGTAATGTTGCCGCCTCCGGTGACTCGACTCTCACTTCAGACAGGCGGAAGTTTCACACGCGCTGATCGTGCTGGAAGCATCGGCATGGGTATATTGAGTCGCTTCGAGGTGAGGTTTGATTATCTGCATCATGTGATGTGGCTGTCTGAGGGACCGGCATTTGATTCACCTGACCGCTATGACCGAAGCGGTCTTTGGTTAGGACTGACGGGTGGCATCGGACTGCAGGTTGTGGCAGTTGCACCTGGTAGCCCAGCGGAACACGCGGGTATCCGTGTTGGTGATGTGATGCACCGACTCGGACGGATTGAGGCGACCAGCACGAACCTGTTTGTGATCAGGCGTCTACTCGAAGACCCTCATTTACGTGACGTGTCTGTATACGGGATACGATCCCACGCCCCTTACAGCACCACGGTCGCCATGAAGGATCAGATAACACCTCCGTAATCGAATGGAGGCGGTCCGATAGACGGATATGCGCTACTAAGATTGAGCACATCGCTCATGGCCATTCTCTAACTGCTTCCTCGCAGTGCGGTAGGTTTTCAGAGAGATGCGCGAAAGGAGCAAAGGGGAAGAATGCAAAGAGGAGGAACTCGACTCTTTGCCGCGCAGCCGGCGAGCGGGGGCCGGAGTCAAGCGAATGAGGGTGCAGGGGGAAAACAGCATGTGTTTCCCCTGCCGCCGTTTCGGCGCAAGAGGAAGGGCGGCAGGTTCGCCGCCCTCAACTGAATGAAATTGTCTAAGCCGCTTTCTTCGCGATCTTGGTTGCTGGCTCTGATGCCTCCTTCGCCTTCTCCTTAGCAGCGAACTCCTGCCGAACTTTCGCAGCGATGGCGTCCGCGTCCACCTTATAGACAGACGCGGCTTCCTTGAGGATGGCGGTTGGATTACCGCGCGAAGCGGCCAACAGGATGCAAGCCTCCACCAGCAACCGCGAGAGCGCTCCTTCATCAGCACGGCGAAAGAAGGCGGTCAGAGTCTTCTTCAGGCCTCCATCGTCTCGCTTTTGCCGGATGCCATGCTGCCGCGCCAGCATCTCGATGCGGCTCTCATCGAGTACCGACACCAACCGCTCGATGACAAACAGCAGGTCACGCTTGAGCAAGCGCACCGGCACGGCAGCGCCGATGGCGGAGAGGACGCGAAGCCCGGTTGCATTCGCGATGGCTTGCTCTTTCCGCTGCTTCTCCTGTTCGGCCTTCCAGCGTTGGTCGTCACCGTCGTTCTTCTGCTTCGGATGATGTACCGGGCAGGCAGGATTGGCGCACACCTTATGGATGGTGCCCACATCGGAGCCTTCGGTGATGATGGCCTCCGTGGTGAACTTGCACACCTTGAACTCCGGGCGCTTCGCTTCGTCGGTAGACGTCGGCTTGTCGTCCCTAATGGCGGTGTACCTGTTGCGCGGCAATACATGACTACCTTCCTTCTGTCCGCCATAAGCCGTGCTGATCTGCACCAGCTCCGGTTTGGCGGTGATGGTCTTCGCTACATGCGCACAGACTTTGGCCTGATAGCAGGTGGGGTCGGTGCAGCGGTCACCCTGTCTGCCGAGGTCATCGCCGAACAGCAGCTTGTTATGGCCTGTTCGTTTAGGACAATCGGCACAAGTGCCAGCGGCGGGAACAAGCTGCGCATCACGCTTGTTGAACGGCGCATCCTTCAGGACGAGCAAGATGTTCGAATCAATCCAGAATTGGAGGTTCCGGACGGGCAGAAGAATACGGCCGGGTTTGGCGGCTCCGTTGTAGACCTCTTTGAAACATGCCTTGAGTGCGTCTTCCTGCTGGTCGGCTGGCAGTTTCGCCAGTAACAGCGCATGCCCCACGCCGATTTCGTCTGCATAGAAGGCATCGACGGCGGACGGGATGAGGTCGGTCAGCTTGAGGCGCTGCGCGACGAACGCAGGGCTTTTTCCGACACGCGCCCCGATCTGCTCGATGCTGTACTTTGGCTCTTCCAAGTAGAGTAAGGCGCGGAAGCCCTGTGCCTCCTCCATCGGATGGATTTCACTTCTGACAAGGTTCTCAACCAGTTGAGCCTCCAACGCCTCGGCATCGGAGAGGTTGACGATGCGGACAGGAACGGTAGCTTGTTCGGCCATCTGCGCGGCCCGGTAACGCCGTGCTCCGGCGATGATCTCGAAGCCCTTCTCCGTGATGGGGCGCACCAGCAGCGGAGACAGAACGCCCTGGGTACGGATGGAATCTGCCAGTTCCTTCAAGGCGGTTTCCTCGAAGGTGCGGCGCGGGTTGGTCTTGGACTCATTCAAGAGCGACAGCGAGACGCTGCGGTATTCGGTGGCTTGGATGACTTGGGTTTCCATGAGAGTGTGCTCCTTTCGAGCGGTTCAGGGTTGAAGGTCACGGAGCGGCACACGTTGGGCATGGTTCCGCTCCAACGGGAGCGGACTAGCCGAGGATGCACCTGTCCGTGAAGACTTCGGAGAAGCCCTGCATCCGTAGGTTGTTGTCCCAGAGCTTGGCGAAGCTTTGGTGCTGCTGGTGGAGTTGCATGTGATAGCAGTAACTGCCTTCCTGAATGAAGCGGCTCCACTGCTCGATACCTGCGTAATCGTTCCGGTAGTAGAAGCCGTTCAGATAAGCGTCACCTGCGAGGCCAAGCTCGAAGCACATCTCCGGGTCACGCATGGCGTCGCCATTCTGGACGCCGTAGTGGGCAACCGAGAGCGAAGGCAGACCACACGGACCGGACTCATCGATGGCCTCGATGACGAGTTCCATATAAGGCGGGTTCTCAATCTTGAGGTAGAGGTTGGGCCGCCAGCCTCCCGCTTTGCGAAGGATGTCGAGTACGGTCTTCATGCGGCTACCTCCGTAAGTTCGTCGGTGGCTGCGTCCGCGACGGGCGGCTCCAATGCAGCAAGGATGACGATGGCGGTCTGCTGAATGACTTCCAAGCTCTCGGCCAGCAGCGAGGCATTGCCGTGGTACAGGTTGATGTAGTCAGCAGACGCGGAACCCGTCACCAAACCAACGGCCTTCCCAACCACAAAGGCCACGGCTTCGGCCTCTGTCTCGCGCACGGTCTTGGTGGTTGCCGTGCGGCGTTCTGCCTTGTGCAGGAGTTCGTGCGCCGTCTCGTGAACAAGCGTGGCGAAAGTTTCGGCCTTCGATTGTCCGGGCAGGATGGCGATGCGTCCGCCGTAGCTCATGCCGAGGGCGGGTGCGATGTTGGGGTTATAGACAAGCTGAATGCCTTTGCTCTGGACGAACGCGGCCAGTCTGTCCAAGTTCTCGCCAGGGTCGCCGGAGACCTCGCGCATCTCCGGCAGGTCTACGCCGTCTGTCTGCGATACGTCGAAGACGTAGGCGTTGCGGAAGCCAAGCAACACGCGCTCATTCTGCTTGGTGATGTCCTTCTGTGCTTCCTCGTCCTTCTTGCGGCGAACGCCGACGATAGGGGCAAGGATGCGAATGCCTTTCTGTCCGGCCTTCACGCTGCGGCCTAGGTTCTTCCACGTCCAGAACCCGGCCACCCGCGTGGCCTGTGGCATTTGCGAAGCACTCACACACTGCCCATGTTTCTCTGACGATTCACTATGCGCATCATCCTCAGTTTGGGCGGACGGTAACGCTAGTTCGGCGCGTTTCGTTTTCCGGGCAGCCTCGGAACCAGCTTCAGTTGCTTCTTCCCAGCGGCGATCAGCTTGTCGTTCCCGCATGGATGCTCGATGAAGAGCATTGCCGCGGCATGGCGGTGGTCGAACGACCAGTGATAGCGCTCTCCGCGCTTCTTGCCCTGCGCTCTCTGATCGACACCCAGCCAGAAGACGGCTGCCCCGATGACTCGCTACCTTCAGAAGCATCTTCGCCAGGAGGTGCATTCGGTGAGCCCACCACGCCAGGGATCTCTTCCCTGGGACAAGACCAAGCCCCAGCAGCTCCCGCAGACAGCGCAGGTGCGCTGTCGCGAGTTGCTCAGCCAGATGCTGCTCCGAACCATGAGCGGCGTAACCCCCGCAGAACAGGAGAGCGATGAGCGAGAAGATTCAAGCCATTCACATTGATCGGGAGGCCTGCGTCTATGTACGGCAGTCCTCCATGCAACAAGTCCGGACACGTCTTGAAGGGCAGCGTCGCCAGTACGACCTTCGCGAACGTGCGCAGACACTGGGCTTTCAGCGTGTCGTCGTGATCGACGAAGACCAGGGCCGCACTGGAACGGGTTCGGTCGAACGTCCCGGCTTCGGCAGATTGCTTGAGTCCGTTTGCTCCGGCAGGGTCGGCGCCGTCTTCGCTTTGGAGGCCTCGCGTCTGGCAAGGAACAACCGCGACTGGCATCACCTGATCGATCTCTGCGCGATGGCCGGGACACTCGTCATCGACCACGACGGCGTCTACGATCCCAGTCTGCTCAACGACCGGCTTCTGCTCGGTCTCAAGGGCACCATGAGCGAGTTCGAGATCAGTCTGCTGCGCCAGAGGGCGATGGAGGCGCATCGTCAGAAGGTGCGGCGCGGCATGGTGATGACGCAAGTGCCTTTGGGCTACGTCCGCACCGAAGAGGAAGGGATAGAGAAGACGCCCGACCGCCAGGTGCAGGAGGCCATCGCCGGTATCTTTCGCAAGTTCCATGAGCTGGGCAGCGTGCGTCAGGTGCTGCTCTGGTACCGCGATGAAAAGCTTCCCCTTCCCGTTCTCTCGCGTGAGTCCGGCAACCGCAAGACGGTCTGGATCGAACCCATCTACTCCAGCCTCTGCGGCATCCTCAAGAACCCGGCCTATGCAGGCGTCTTCGTCTGGGGCAGGAAGCATACGCGCACCTCCATCGTCGAGGGCCGCGCCCGCAAGACACGCGGTCACGCTCGACCGCAGGACCAGTGGGAGGTCGTCATCCCGGACCACCATGAAGGGTATATAACGTGGGAAGAGTTTATGCGCAACCAGCAACAGATTCGCTCCAACGCAGGATGGAACGCCCGCATGGGAGGACTGAGCGGCGCGGCGCGCAACGGGCCCGCACTGCTGGCGGGACTGCTGCGATGCGCACGCTGTGGCCGCGCGCTTCAGGTCTTCTATACCTCCAGCAAGCGGGACGGGCCGCTGCCGCGCTACGAGTGCAGCGGAGACCGCGCCCATAAGTTGAAGCGCAGTTGCATCACCTTCGCTGGTTGGCGAGTCGACCGGGAGATCGCAGCCGAGGTGCTCGAAGCCCTGCGCCCTCTCGGCGTGCAGGCCGCGCTCGATGCGCTCGAACAGACCCAGAACCGAACCGATGAGAAGCGGCGCTCGCTCGAACTCGCACTCCAGAAGGCACGCTATGAAGCTAGCCGTATCGAACGGCAGTACCAGGCAACAGAGCCGGAGAACCGTCTCGTCGCAGCAGAGTTGGAGAAGCGATGGAACAACGCACTGACTCATGCCGACGATCTGGAGCGCCGCCTGGAAGACGCGACCGCATCGGCACTTCAACTCACCCCGGAACAGCGGGAACAGTTGCTCACGCTCGGCGACGATCTCGAACGCTTGTGGGACCATCCCAGCTCGCCGATGGCGTTGAAGAAGCGCGTCCTCAGAACGGTGCTTGAGGAAGTCGTCGCCGATACCACCGATGAGCCTCCCGCCGTCCATCTCAAGCTGCACTGGGCTGGCGGTACCCACACGCAACTGACGGTGCGCAAGAACAGGACTGGCGACCATAACAACGTCAACTCGGAAGAAGTAACGGAGTTGATTCGTGAACTCGCTCTTGTCTGCGACGACCGCGCCATCGTGTCTATCCTGAATCGGTTGGGTTATCGAACGGGTCACGCTAACACTTGGACGGAGAAGCGTGTGCAGCACGTTCGACATACCAAGGGATTTCCGGCATGTCCGCCGCCGGAACAGCGCCTCTGGATCACGATGCAGCAAGCCGCCGTCGCACTGGGTATCAGTCAGGCGTCGGTTCGCCAATTGATCGAACGAAAGATCTTACCGGCAAAACAAATCGTCAAGTTCGCCCCGTGGACGATCGAACGCGCTCACCTCACGCTGCCAGCCGTCCATAGAGCCGTCCGTCTCATCCACACGGGCCGCCGATCTCCATCGCGCGTAACCAGCAACGCCCAAACCCCTATGTTTATTGACTCCAGCGAGGTGTAGCACTATGTCACTGCTTTCTGCCGCGCAATCTCCAAGACGTTCCCGAAGGAATACGAATGGAAGCGGCTCATGGCGGTGAGGTAGTTGGTGAGGGCTTCGGAGTGTCCGGCCTCCAACTGCTCAATCAGCAGCTTGATATTGGCGGCAATGAGTTCTTGTTTGGTGGAAGGCTTCTTGCTGTCGATGCTGGCAACGTTGGTGGTGTCTGTGCTGCTCATGGTGGAGTCTCCTTGTCGGCATTTGCTTTTGCACGTCCGCGTTGAACGCGGCATGTACATGCCGAACGCCTCCTGGCGAAGGCGGGGGGTAGCAAGTGCAAGGAGAGGGGGATCACCCACTCTTGAAGCGGAAGCAAAGCTGGAGCGGAAAGAGCGAAGGGCTGCACAAGCGAAGCGCGGAAGCCTGGGGAGACTCCTTGCGCGCGCGAGGGGGCGGCGCCCCCCTTAGGAAGGCTTGTCTTCCGTATGAGTGCGCGTCAGCGCACAGGAATTATTGGGGCGGGCGTTGCGGGCGGGAACGGCCCGCAGAGATGGGAGCGGAAGACGCTTTGCGACTGGAGCGTGGGAAGAGGCTTCTTCCCACCACGACCAAGACCAACGACGATTCTCGAAGTTTGTATAAACGTTGACGAGAGAACTAGTGATATCGGATGAGAGTGCAAATGGCCTTAGCCCCGAGGTAGCTTGCTTGAGCTGGCTAGAACCTCGTCCAGAGTGAAATTTTCCTTGATCAGAACCCGCAGTTGCTCGATGGCTGCGTTTAATCGGTTTGCCTGATCTCTGAGGTCATTTACAAATCCTGCCAATTTCTCTTTATCTTCAGTCTTGAATTGGATCGAAGGAAAGGCTTCTTGCCAGTCGGCGACTTCGACAAGCTCAGTTGGCCACATCCACGGTCGATCTACATCGTTTGCCCGGTGCCGTCGAAGAGATTGATAGAACTGCTCCAGATCGATGGCAAGGACACGCTCGGAAGGATGCCTGTAGAGGATCGACTGATTTCTCGGCTCCTCTTCCGGAATGGTGACCGAGTCCGCCAAGGAATAGAAGAGAGATCCTTTGAAGGTGTGAATCTGCTCAAAGAGCTCCGCCAGAGCAGGATCGAGCACTTCAAGAGTTAGAAACAGGTTGTCAGTCAATTCGAAGAAGCGCGAAGTCAATGATCCGATTGTCCGACGGTGGATAACGATTAGATTGATCGTCACCCACGATTCAGATTCATGCGCTTCGAGTTCCTCAAGGAAGCTGGTTGTGACGGCGTAGAAGCCTTTCAGAATCGACAACAGTTCGACGAACGAGTAACAAGCCCTACGCTTATCATCAAGCGCGATGTCGAGACGTTTTCCGATCAGTTTGCTCGCGACGAGTTCGACGAATTTCGAGAGGAGACCGGCACCCATCATCATTGGATTGTTATCGCTCCTGATCGCGAATATTACTGGATTGTGTCCCACGGACGCGCAGGCAGGTACTTGGCAAACCCTGGCCAATCCGAAGTCGCGACGCCCACAGGGCGTTCACGATCCCATTTGTCGAACTCGACGCGCTCATCAGGCGGCAGGTTTTCGACACAGTCCAACATACGGCCATACCACTGGCTGACGCGACCGTGATAGATATTCACCACTTTGGGATTGTCAAGATCTTTAGACATGGAAACCTCTAGGCGATTCTAATTCCAGCGGCGCATCACCAATAGATCCACGTATCCAGAATGTGTTTGCAGGGACAGACCCGAGCCGGAGCTTCGTAACGGCCTTGAAAAGTGCCGCAGAGGTGGGAGCCGATCTGACCCGTAGCACCGACAGCCAAGTTCAGCGTGAGATCGGTGGCGTGGAGTAGTCCTTGAGCACGCGTGGTTGGCCGCCGTCATCCCGCGTCATCGTGGCTTCCAGAGATGTGGACATTTTTAGACAAGAAGAAAATACGGTGCCATCGGTGAACTCGATACAGATCTCCGGGCCATCGATGGTGTCTTCGTAGATCGTGAATTTGCTTACAACTTTGCCAATGAACTCCGCACACTCGATCACTCCAATCCTCCGTCATAAGGGATGCGGCAAATGACGCATCATTTGGTCGGCAGGGGCATTCGGCCCGCCATCAAGGCAGGTCGTAAGGCCGGGGGATGGCCCAAGGGAAATTTGTTCGCAAAACGAAAAAGGATAGCGCAAGATGCTGGGAAACGGTATCGCTAGTGGTCACGAATACGAAGCGAGCCAGGCGAAGGGGTTCGGGCGATGACGCGGGGTACATGGAATCTGTCTCCTCAACCGGATTCAGGGGAAAACATTTGCGGTGCGCCCCCGCAAACAGCCCTTGAAAACCCGTGATCGGGGAGTTGGAAAACCGTCAAACCGCGCGGTTCCTGGACCTTTAGCTTTAGGGGCCTGGACATAGTCGCAGGCTCCCCGACCGCAAAGGCGTAGGGAATCTTCGTGCGCCGTATGGCGCACTTCGGTTTGAAGGGGTTTCCACACCCCAGGACGGTGCGTGCCCGTCCCAGTCAAATCATTCAGGAACGGGTCAAAAATTGCAACATTATCGCCAACGACCGAACGTTGCAATGACACCTCTGGGCGAACATAAAGAGAATATGAAAGGATGGGTTTGAGGACCGAAAACCGATGGGCAGACGGATCAGAGACGAAGTAGTTGGACATCTATTCGAAGTCGCTGAGAACTCGCCCCGCCCCGAAGCAATAGCGCTGTTGCGTGCGTTCGCCCAGAACCGTCCATCGGATTTCACCTTCCTGACATCGAGCGATCTGGCTGACCTGAAAAACTCAGCCTTTACGGGCATTGCGGAGTGGGACGCCTTCTCGGAGCACTGTCGATCCTGCGGGCTCTGCCATGCTTGATCTCAAGGTTTTAGGCGGGGCCGATATTTCCGGAATCGGCAGTCGCAAGGTCGTTCATGTCGACATGGACGCCTTCTACGCCTCTGTCGAGCAACGCGACGATCCAAGCCTTCGGGGACGTCCTGTGGTTGTGGCATGGAAAGGAAAACGCTCGGTGGTCTGTGCGGCTTCCTATGAGGCGCGGCGTTTTGGATTGAGGTCCGCGATGCCTGCGGTAAGCGCAGAGCGGTTGTGCCCTGAAGCCGTCTTTGTTCCACCCGACTTCGTGCGCTACAAGGCAGCATCGCAGGCGGTGCGGGAGATTTTCCAACGCCACACCGACGCTATAGAACCGTTGTCTCTGGATGAAGCCTATCTCGATGTCACGCAGAACAAGACAGGCATACCGACCGCCACCCTTGTTGCGAAGGCGATCCGGCAACAGATATGGGACGAATTGCAGCTCACGGCCTCGGCAGGCGCAGCTCCCAATAAATTCCTGGCGAAGATTGCCTCGGATTGGCGCAAGCCAAATGGCCAGTTTGTGATTCAGCCTCATGAGGTGCAGGGGTTCCTCCTCACGCTCCCAGTGGGTCGGATTCCTGGTGTCGGCAAAGTGACTGAGGCCCGCATGGCAAAAGCCGGAATCAAACTCGTCGGCGATATCTACGCGATGGAACTTGCAGCCTTGGAGCAAGAGTTCGGAAGTTAGACCGGGCCACCACGCAGCGACGCTCCTCCTTGGCAGATTTCTGGAAGTTGGTCGCTACGCAATGCAGTTCTTGCTGCTACGGCAATCCGCTGCCGAAGGCGTCGATGGCACTCACGACCTCCGACTGATTCGAGAGGAAGATGTAGTGGTGTCCATGGGGTATCCGTACGATTTTCGCAGACGGCCGCTGAAGTTGAAGCGTAGCTATCTCGGCTTCCTGCGACTGCGTGCGGTATGTTTCAGCGGCGCTACGCTTCGCAGGATCGCTGCCGACCGGTAGATCAGACGCACTCGGTACCGGAACGATGGCCAGGATCGGCACATTGGGTGCCTGAAAACGTTCTTCCTGTTCCAAGATCGCGGTGGAGACAAAGTCTGGCGCCTTCTGATCGCCGACTCCGCCTCTAGCCGTTTGGGTGAAGGTCTGGCGTATCTCATCCTCGGGAAATAAACCGCCCAACTGAGATGAGACAAAACAACGGAACGCCGCGAAACTCGCCATCGTGGTCGTACTCGGCCCAGCCGGTGATGCTCCGGCTTTGCCAGCTTCCTCAATGCTCCTGAAGTGGATCGTTTCGGCAAGGCTTCGCTGTAATGCGCTGGTATCGTCCAGAAGAGCGATCATCTGCTGTGTGTCGAGCGGGTCGTCATGCATACGCGCGATCTGCGTGCTGAGTTGCTTTAGATCAGGCAGGTAACCGCCCCGTTGTAGGTCGTAGACTGCATATTCATGTGCGGCATCGAGATAGACCAGACCGGCGAGTCGATCGGGAAAGCGATTCCCGATTGCGCTCAACTCTTCGCCGGCAATCGAGTGGCCCACGATGATAGGCCGGTGGATGTCGAGGGCTTTAAGTACCGCCATCACATCCTCGCTCAGTTGTTCGGGGGTATAGCCTGTCTTGGGCACCGTTGACGCGCCAAAGCCGCGTCGAGTAATCCCATAAACGTGGAAGTGATGGGCAAGTTCAGGCGCGATCGTGTCGAACACATGTGCTGTGTTTCCCAGGCCCGCCAGCAATACCAACGGCCGCCCGCTTCCGCCCCAATCCAGAACCTCGAGCTTTACGTCGTCACCTACCGATATGAAACGTTGACGATAATGCTTTTTCTCGGCCTGCAGGGTCGAGACGTTCGGAGAACAGTCATTCACCTGTACGGCTGCGTACGCAGGAGCGGCTATCGACAGTACGGTCAAAAGTATCCCGAATAACGCTGTGCTCGTCTTGCTCATCTATTTCCTTTCTGTTGGTTGTTCGCCTTAGCTATCCGGACTGCAAACGGCTCCACTTTGAGCGCACCAATGGGGCGCCCGAACGAATGGCCTGAATAAGAGTTGCATCTTCTGCGTAGATGGATATACGGAAGCCACTGTTCGGCAGTTCCGCATTTTCCAGACTTGATGGCAGAAATTCGCTCAGCTGACGCAATCAGGCCGATGCGCTCGTCGAGAACATTTCAAGCGGCCCAGAACCGTCTCAGGACGGCGAATGCGAAAAGGACCGAGATGAATGTTCGCGACGTCTCACGGTCACTCATGCTCTGAGTTTGCGAAACTGATGATGCTCTTGCCGAGTGGTAACTCGTCATTATGAATCACGGGCTGACTTTCGCCTTCGTTCTGTGTGCGGAAGTGGTCAATCAAGTACGGCACTCCCTCTCCCACAAGGAGTGTCGAAGAAGTGGTGACCTCGAAATGCAGGTGTGGCTCACGTGCGTCTCCAGAGGCACCGATACGTGCCAATACCTGACCTCTTCGAACGGAGTCTCCCGACTTCACGAGTACGCTTCCCGGCTTCAAATGCATATAGTAGGCAAACTGGCCGCCACCGAGATCGAGCACGATGGTATTGCCTGAAATGGTGTCGAACGTGATGGGAACGGCAGGATGAAATGCTTCGTTGTGCCCAGGGATGTTATTCGGCAGACCATCTCGCGCCATGAAGACACGTCCGTCCGCGACTGCCAGCACCGCTTGGCCGTAGGAGAAATAAGAGTTCACATCTCGAGGATCGCCGGCAAAAGAGACTCCGTTCTTGACCCTCTTCCAGTCGATTGCGTAACGCCTGGAGTCCACCGTTCTTCCATCCAGAACAACCATTCCGCGGCGATGGTGGTTGTCTTCATCGTTGCTGGGACCATCTGCCGCAAGCCAGCTTGCACCTTCTACGGGAGGACTGAGCACGTGCAACGTGGTGTGTTGGGTTGAAATTACCGCACCCTGAACCATCGAGTCAGCAGCAATCACACGATGAATCAGTTTGCTCGGCATAGGTGCATTACGATTGACGACCACGGATATGAACACGACGACGCTTTGGCCGGGAAGAAGAGTCAACTTCTCTTTTGAGCCGGCAGTTGTCTTGGCCCCATAGCCCTGCACCATGGCTTCGAGTTGAGTGGCATCGAAGCTCCCAATCGGCGGTGTTCCTGTACCGGCCGCATCCAGGACATCGATACGGTTCAGAGTGATGGGAGTCTGCGCGAAGTTCGTCAAGTAAAGCTCATACAGCAGATACGAGTTGATTCCGTTTGGAAACGCTGTAGGGTCAAATGGGACGCGCATCTCCAGCTGCAAAGGAAATGCAAAAGGCTTGCTTACTGCTTTCCCGCTCGGGACCTGCAGAGGCTGCAACGTGGACCCTGCTGTTGACAGGTTCGCCTGGGACATCAAAGGACAGTTGCAAAGGGAAACGGCTAGAAGCAGCAGAGAAACACGCATATATCACTCTTACGGTATCGGACCGAAGAAGTTCCCGACCGGGGCGCATCCGGGGTTGAGAGAGCAAAGATCTTATTTAGAACACCGGTTCTCACGGTAAATCTTTGTGTGCCAAGACGCTCCGTTGAGGCTGACACCGTCGGCTTCTGTTAGCTCACCGCCATCGTCGTGAAATCTCCAGGACCATGGGGCGTTCACCGCCACGAATCATGCGCTTATCTCTTGGCCAGTTTAGCGTATCCGGGAACCTCACCAAGTGATGTCCAGACTGGCAGGCCTCGCTCTTGCGCGAGTCGCACGTCCTCATCAGCTCCCTTCGAAGCCCCTGGGTAGCCGAAGCACAGCATCGCAACGCTTGATCAGCCGATTTGCGATTGGGGAGAGAATTTGGTCATAGATGGCGTCTCCTGGCAGTTTCGGGCCTGCTTCCCTTAGCAGCGGTAGGGCATCCGCGCAACCCACTTCGCCGGTGTCGTTCGTTGTCTTGTGTTTGGCCTCCAATCCAAAGCGTCTGGGCGCTTGCCTTTCGGTCGCAGCTCAAGTCGTTCGAGACTTCGCACTTCGAGCGCGACTCGATCAAATTGTAAACTCGTCATCATGACGATCCCCCGGTTTGCACAGCGTTTGGTCGCAACGGCGCTTTTTGTTTTAGTAACGCTGTTCTCAGGTTGTTCCGCAGTTTCGGCTCAGCAAGTCCAGCCTCCCTCAGCTCAGCCTGACGGCGACTATCAGATATGGGACAAGGTGCTGATTCCCATGCGGGACGGTGGTGTTGTCTCGGCGGTCGTGGTGAAGAAAAAAGGGACAGCCGATCGGCTACCTGCGCTGCTGACGGTCGATATTTACACCGATCCGCCTGCACAACTTGCCAGAGCGAAAGATGCAGCGGACCGCGGCTACGTTGGCGTCATAGCCGATACGCGTGGCAAACGCCTGAGCCCGGACCCTATCGTGCCCTACGAACACGAGGCCTCGGATGGGTACGACGTCATTGATTGGATCGCGAAGCAGCCCTGGAGCGACGGTCAGGTCGGGATGCGAGGAGGAAGCTACCAAGGATTCACCGCCTGGGCGGCAGCAAAGAGGTTACACCCGGCGTTGAAAACCATTGCCGTTTCGGCTGCAGCCATCCCCGGAGACGGTCTTCCGATGGCGAACAACATCTTTCTGAATGCCAACTACAGCTGGGCATTCTACGTTACGGACAACAAGCTGCTGGACGATAAGACCAACAGCGACTCCGCCCGCTGGCAGCGTATGCAGGAGACGTGGTTCGCCAGCGGTGAACCATATCGCAAGATCGACCAGATCGACGGGCAGCCAAATCCCTTGCTGCAGCGCTGGCTTCAGCATCCTGCGTACGACAAGTTCTGGCAGGACATGGTGCCCTACAAACAGGATTTCGCGCAGATCAACATTCCGGTTCTTACCATCACCGGCTATTACGACGACGCACAACAGTCGGCGCTGGACTTCGTACGAGAGCACGCTCAATACAATCCGCGGGCGGAGGATTATGTCGTCATCGGACCCTATGACCACCTCGGGAGTCACCGCACCGAAAAGGCGAAGGTTTTACGCGGCTACAAAATCGATCCCGCAGCGCAGTTCAGCACGCCAGAGCTTGAATATGAATGGATGGATTACGTTATGCGCGGCGGCCCAAAACCTACGCTGCTCAAAGACAAAATCAACTTCGAGGTGATGGGCGCGAACGAGTGGCATCACGCTTCATCTCTGGCCCAAATGACACAGCAGCAAATTCCTTTCTACTTCAGCAGCGCAAAGGACGAGGGACACTACTCACTCGTTCAACAAAAGACTGATAAGAGCGCGGCAGTAACCGAGACAGTGGACCTCGCGGATCGCTCCAAGTTGAACGGCATGCACTATTACCCTCGTCCCATCATCGAAGCAAAGCTTGAAGATGATGGGCCGGTCACGGAGTTGGTCTACGCGAGCAAGCCCTTCGCAAAGCCTCAAACCGTTAGCGGAGCTTTTATAGGAGAACTTGACGTTACCCTCAACAAAAGGGATGCCGACCTCGGAGTGGCGGTGTTTGAACAGATGGCCGATGGACGGCTATTCCATCTGGGCTATTGGTTGGGGCGTGCAAGCTACGCCGGACACCCGGAGAAGCGCGTTCTCCTGACGCCTGGAAAATCGATCAGGATACCGTTCACGACGAATGTAGTGAGCCGCGTGATGGCTCCGGGCAGCAAGCTGGTAGTGCTGTTGGACGTCAATAAGAATCCCTATGCCCAGATCAATTATGGAACTGGAAAAGACGTGAGCGATGAGTCCATCAAGGATGCTGGCGTTCCTCTTGTAGTTCGCTGGCATAGCGATAGCTTCGTCAAGATGCCGCTTTCAGTTGGCGGGCACTGACGAATCGGTAGACTTCTAAGACAAGAACAGTAATAGTCCTCGGAAACCCGCATCCTGCAAGCGTGTCTGCTCTCTGCCGAAGACTGCGCGATCAGAGGAACAGACCAGTCTCCGAAAACACGCTTTGGGGCACTTGGCCTTAAAGTCGGCTTTCGGACATGTGACTTAGGCCTGGATTGCTGCATCCAGGCCAATGCAGATTTCTAGCCCCGTCTACAGTCAACGAGTGCCTTGACGATTTATCACACATTCGAAATAGGCACGGCAGCGTTAGGAGATTGCACCGACCTCTGCCGTGACAGTTACGCTAACTGGTAGTATCTAAATGATTTCATGGGCGTTGATGGCTAACTACAGCACCCTTGAGCACTCAAAAACACTGGGAAGAACGTAAGCCTGAAATTTCAGCACCCTCGCCAGCACCCTCGCCGAAATCGTGTTGTGAGAGCTTGACCTCTGCCGTGCGTAGGCAGTGAGGTCGACTTGGGCAGAGGTCCGCCAGAAATGCGTGACGATCGAATTTCGAAGGTGCGGAAGGGTGCTCAAGCACCCTCTACCTACTCCAACTGACTGCAAGTAAATCACTTCTGAACTCGATTGTTTCCTTTCCTCTTGCACCAAAACTAAGATACGGACGACAAGGGCGTTTATCAGGACTCACGACAACTACTCATCGCATGCTGAGTCGGGCGTTTCTGCCGTGTATCGCTTCTTCGGTTCTAGGCAGAAACATCTCCAGGCCGAACTCGACTGCCTGTGTTTGGATCGCTTCTACGGTGGGCCGAAAACTTTCGTCATACAGCTGGAAGGCTGTTCTGACATCACCCGGGTATTTCGAAAGCGCATCGGCCAAGGCCGCAGCGCCAAGGATTGCCACGGAGCCACCCCTCCCCGCGGCCGGTGACGGGCAGCAGCATGCATCGCCTACCAGAGCGACGCGCCCCTTCGTCCACGGTCGCATCCGAATCTGGCATAGCTTATCGAAGTAGAAATCTTCACAGCGGTCCATCTCGTCGAGGAGCTCGCGTGTTCTCCAGGCCCCGCCTTCAAAGTTTTCGCGGACCATGTGTTTTTGCTCGATCGTGTTCCGGCGATCGTAGTCGATTTCCTTATCCGAGGAAAAACAAAATGCGATGTCCGTCTTGCCGTTGTACGCATTCAGCATGACGGTCTTGCCCGCAACGTTGAGCATCTGTGATGTGTTTTCTTCGATGAGCAGCTTATCGACGATGGTGAGAGAGAAGTAGCACTGGAGAAATAGGAGGAAGGAAGACTCTTCGCCGAAGCACATCCGCCTGACTGCCGAATGAGTGCCATCGCAGCCGAGCACTAGGGAAAAGGAACGCTGTTTTCCGCTCGCGAAGGTGACGGCTACCTCATCTGCGGACTCCCGCAGGCCGGCGATGCTTTCCGCGAAGAGAAACTCGACTTCGTCCGCGACTTCACCGAAGAGCATGTCGAGGAGCACGTCACGCTCGATTTCATATTCTTCTTCCGGCTGCTCTTCTGCCTGCGAAAGATCGAGCGGCAAGGGCGATCCGTCGGCATCCAGAAAGGTGACGGGTCTGAATGGCAGGCTGTGTGACTTAATACGTTCCAGCAAATTCATACGACGGACAACGTCGATGACGCCGTCCCGTATGTTGACCGGCGTTCCGCCTTTTCTGAGTCCCTTTGCAATCTCGACGAGGGTTACGGAGTATCCGAGCTTGCGCATCCACCAAGCTGCAGTCAGTCCCGCAAAGCTGGCGCCTGAGATGAGAACGCTTGGGGTTGTCGTTTCACTTGTGCTAATGCCTTCCGGGATCTCGATCATGTAAACCTCTAAAGTTATACTAAGTATAAATATAGATGCTGTAAACTGAGTGAGGTTGCAAAAATGACTCCAGCGCTCAATCGACAGACTCGGAAACGGCTGGCCACGCGACAGCGGATCTCTGACGTTGCCACGCGCCTCTTCATCGAGCGTGGTTTCGACAAGGTGAAGGTAGAGGAGATTGCGGACGCAGCTGATGTATCGCGGATGACCGTCTTTAATCACTTTCCTCGCAAGGAAGACATGTTCTTCGACCTTGACGAGGAGGGTCGCGAAGAGATGCTGGCCAGCCTCCAGAAACGAAAGTCGGGAACGCCTCCCATAGAAGCGTTGCGACTTTTTGCGCACTGGGCGGTCGCTCATCAGCGTCCTTACGTTCGCTTCTTTGACGAAGGCAGCGACAGATTTATGGCTGCGATTCAGGAGAGTGAAGCACTGAAAGCGCGCGCACGGGCGATCCGTGACGAGTTGACAGACATGCTGACCGTCGCGCTCGCCCAGTCGGTGGAGCGCAAGTTGCCTGATCCTATTGCGAGACTTGCGGCGTCCTTGCTGATCGCAACCTGGGCCGTGGCTCTCGTGGAAGCGCATCGCATGTTCCAGCAGGATCACGACTTGAAGGAAGCGAATTCAGCTTTTCTGGACCTGATTGATCGGGGAACAAACGGGGTGCGTTCTGCCTTGAAAGGAACGCCATACCTATAGGCCGGCCCAACCATAGGAAGTCATTGGCGCTGCTGTTCTAAGAGGCGAACCTGATCAGTCAGCTTCTCGTCCTTTACGCATCAGTTGCCGAGAAGAGCGTTTTTCGGGAGTGATCTGCACCTGAATTGGGTGTTACCCGCCTCTACGCCGTCAGCTTTAAGGGAAGGTGACGGTGCTGATGGAGTCTGCTGCCAATTCAAGCGAGAATCCCCGGTCCATAATCTGGACCTGCAGGAACTGTGGGTGAGGAAGCTCATTGCGAACGAGCAACACAACACCGCCGCCTGGATTCCGGAAGGCCAGGACGTTATCGCAGGTGCCGCTGGTCGGAAGCAAGCTGGCCCCCATGTCTACGTAGTGGGTTAAGTGCTTGAGCAGGTAATAATCGGGGGTGTAACGGAAAGTACCGGCTGCAGCATCGACCAGCACAAGCGAGTTCTGCGACCAGCCCCAGGTGCTCTTGCTCCCTTGTTCGAGTGCGATGTTCCAGTACATGTAGCCCCGGGCGCCATTCCGGAAATACTCTTTCATCAAATCCCAGCAATAGCCGGTGTAAGACCATGTATTGGTTCCGTCGCCGCACTCCTGTTCCGAGCCATAGACGGGCAGATCAGGAAAGCGTTTGTGAAGTCCGGGGAGCGCGTTCTTTCCAGCCCATTGGACACCGATACCCTTGAGGAAGGGACCCGCAACTGGATCGGCAAGAACAGTTGCAAAGAGCGCAGGATTGCCACGTTCCATTGTTCCGAAGAAGATCTCGACACCCAGTTTCTGCATCTCCGGGCCGAGGGCGCGTACAAACTGGATGAGACCCTCGGGCGTCCAAGTGCAGCTTGGGAAATTCTGCGCTGAGTTGAACTCGTTCTGCGGCATCACCATCCCCACCCGAATGCCCTCGGTGCGGTATGCCTCTATAAACCTCGAGAAGTAATGCGCATAGGCGTTTAAATAGCGAGGCTCCAGGATAAAAAAGTCTTGACCTTCGTGGCCGATCTGGTCGGGCCGGATACCGTTCGGCTTCCACCCGCCGCGAGCTTCTGCTTCTGCGTAGAAATGATTTCGCTTCATCCAGCTTGGCGGTGTCCATGGCGATGCCCAGAGGCGCAGCGACGGATGATGTTGCTGAGCGGCATGAATGAATGGGATGAGCGATGTTCGGTCGTGCTCGATCGAAAAATCCCTCAACTCGAAATCACCATCGGTCTCGTCGTAGCTATAAGCCGCCGTCGAAAAGTCATTTGCTCCGATGGGCATGCGACAGTAAGAGAATCGAGCGCCGGCGTGCGGGTCGAAGAGTTCCCGCATGACAAGGTTGCGGTCCGCTGTCGAAAGCTTCTTGAGAGCGACCCAGCCAAGCTCGTTAAAGCATGCGCCAAAACCCTGCATCGTATGCGCCGAGCGAGCGGCCTGCGCCAAGTCCTCATCGCTGATATTCAGGTTCAGCATGTCCCAACGGAACGTCGGCTCGTAGATTGACCCGGGCTGCCAAGGTTTATCGAATGTCGTGGTCATTACCGCTTGCCGCTCATCTTCCAGGCGTGCGGGCGTGGGCAGTTGCTGACCAGCTGCATATCGCGCGAGTCCCGCGGTTGCGCCCAACGCTCCAAAATGGACAATTTGTCTTCTGCTCCACGCCTGCTTCGACACGGGTGTTCTCCACTTCGAGATGTAAGGGCAACGGGGAAGTCCCGTTCGCACGACCCACCATAGCGTAAAGAATCGTGTGGTGGCAAGGCTGGCTTCCCCGCTTCACATACGCCCAATCTCCAAGCCGGTACGACGCGATTCAAATCGAACGCTCCAGACCAGCTCAGAAACAGCTGTTTCCAACGAAATCCTGCTTGGTACCTACAAGTCGGCTTATAGTAAGTAATCAGCCTGCTCAATGAGTGCATCGGCGATTTTGCATCAGTTGAAAATCAGAGAACTGAAAAACGGTTCCCGTCACTTGCCCATCGCACGCTTCCTGACTCACGTAGGTCGCTTGCGGACAGCGAAGAAGATTGCGACCGGCGAAAGCGCAAGTGAAACATACATCAGCAACCGAAAGCAGTCGATATAGCAGAGCAGAAGTGCCTGCCGATTGATCTCTTCGTGAATCCATCCGAGGGCGCGCACCGTGGAGTCGGTTCTGGAGTCGCCAGACAACGTGCCGAAATAGGAGGCCCGGTCCTTCAACGTGCCAGACAAGAGGGTCGAAGATGCGGACAGGTTTTGAACGAGGTACGTTCGATGGACCTGTACATCTCGCACGAGCATGGTGTTCACGACGGAGATGCCGATGGCGGAGCCTAGGTTGCGGAAGAGTCCGTACAGTGAGGCCGCCGCATCATTCTTTCCCGTCTTCAATTGAGAGAACGCAAGAACGCTGATGGGTGTAAGAAAAAGCGCTACCCCTGAGCTTTCGAGAATGCGAAGCTTCACAATCGCTCCGTAATCGACTTGAAGCGAAAGGCCACTCAACCGATAGAACGCGAATGTCGTCAGCATAAGCCCGCTGATGATCAAGATGCGATGGTCAATCCGTTTCATCAGCCACGTAGTCAGCGGAAGAAACAGCAAGAGGACAAATGATCCCGGAGAAAGCGCCATGCCGCTGTCTGTGGCGGTATAACCCAGCATTCCATGCGTGAACTCGGGAAGCAGCGCGGTACTGGCATAGCGGGCGAAGTATGTGAAAAAGATCATGCCGCTCGCCAGCGCAAAATTGCGGTTCGCCAACAGGCGAAGTTGCAGCACCGGGTGCCTAGCACGGAACAACTCGTGAAAGACGAGGAATAGAAGAGACGCACACGATAGGGCTGCTGCCGTGCAAATCGCGGGCGATGCGAACCAATCCGCGCGTTCACCACGATCCAGCACATACTCCAGGCATCCGAGTCCTACCGTGATGGCGAAGAGCCCGGAGTAGTCGATAGAGTCCTCCTTCGTGTGATCCTGCGGTTTCTCCGGTTGTAGAGCGCGGTTGAGAAAATACGCCGCAATGCCGCACGGGATGTTCAGAAAAAATATCCAGCGCCACCCCCAGTGATCACTGAGCCACCCACCCAGCACCGGTCCCAGCGTTGGGGCCAGAACGATAACCACGGAGTAGAGCGTAAATGCAGCTGCGATTCGTTCTTTCGGGAACAGGTCAGCCAGGATGGCTTGTGTGGTTGGTTGCAACCCCCCTCCGCCCAGACCTTGCAGCACACGAAAAAGAATAAGTATCGGCAGGCTGGGTGCGATGCCGCAAAAGAACGAACTTACGGTGAACATCAGAATCGAGAGCAGGTAGAACCGCTTCCGTCCCATCCGTCCTGAGAGCCAACCGCTCATCGGCAGCACCACCGCGTTGGCAACCAGGTACGAGGTAAGTACCCAAACTGCTTCATCCAATGACGACGAAAGATTGCCTGCGATATACGGCAGCGCAACATTTGCAATGGATGTGTCGAGCACCTCCATAAACGGCGCGATGATGGCCGCGGCTGCGATCAACCACATGTTGCGGTTTGTGGTGACAATGCGTTCGCCGCTCATATACTGAAAGGCTAGAGCGGCTGGATCGCGATATGCAGACAGAAACTATCGATATCAGGACAGATAAAGCGCTCGCGGCATGTTTGCGCGTGGCCCGTCCCGTTACGGCCCTAGCCTTTGACTACGCTGCGGACGATCATGTTCCCTTGCATGAGCACGTCAAGGCGCAGCTTATCTACGCCATTGAGGGCACCATGGTGCTCTCAACACGTGAAGGCAGATGGGTATTGCTGCCTACACGAGCCTTGTGGGTACCGGCGAAGACTCAGCACTCTATCCGGATGCGAGGTTCGGTTCGCATGCGTACGGTCTTCTTTGACCACACCGTGGTCGCTCCAGCCACCGGTTGTGCGGTGGTCAGCGTATCCCCCTTGCTGCGGGAACTTATCGTCAGCATGCTGCAGGAACCAGTCCGATACGCTCCTACCAGCCGCGGAGCGCAGATTGCAGCACTCATCTCCAGCGAGCTCCGCGTGTGCCATACTCTGCCGCTCTCTTTGCCGTGGCCTCGGAATGCTAAACTCCGCAAGACATGCTCTGCTATGCAGCGGAACCCGACGTTGTCCGGGGATATGGAATATTGGGCAGCACGGTCAGACGTGAGCAGCCGAACACTCGCGCGTCTCTTTCGTTCGGAGACGGGAATGAGCTTTGGCGAATGGAAAGCGCAGCTTCTCCTGCTGGAGGTACAGGTTCGACTGGCGCAAGGACAGTCCAGCTCGCGCATTGCAACCGCCCTGGGCTATGCAAGCCATGCGGCATTCTCCGCGATGTTTCGTAAGGCGACAGGGCTTACTCCATCCGAGCACCTGAAGAAACTCTACTGATCTCCACCAGCGACAACAGGCCACAGCGCGTTTCTAGCCTGGAACCGGTCGAATGGATACTCGGCGATTTGGCGTCAGTCCATATTCAAGAAATGCGTCTCTGCCTACTTACCCTTTAGAAGGCCCAACTGAGCGAGGCTTGTACCGCTTGCTGTGACGGCTTCCTCATTTGACCTCGGGGTCCAGCCCAAAATGCGCTCGGCCTTCTTGTTCGACGCGTTCTTCTTGATGCCCAACTCTGGCGAGATTGCTTTCATGTCCGCGATGAAGAGAGCCAGGAAACGCACGATCCAGTCTGGCATCTCCCGGCTGGGAACACGCTTTGCCATCGAACCCATATTTTTCTTGAGAATTGTGCCCACGTCGAGCAGCGAGATGAACTCTCCGGCTGTGGCGAGGAAGCGTTCTCCGTTTGCGGCGGGGTTTGTCATCGCCCGGAGGTGCATGTCAGCTACGTCGCGAACATCCACTGCTCCGAAGCTGATACGAGGACAGGCCGGAACCTCCCCATCAAGCAGCTTCTGCACGATGAGAATAGAGGTTGAGTAGTCAGGGCCAAAGGTCGGACCGAAGATGCCGACAGGATTGACCACGGACAATTCGAGGTGGCCCCCTTCGCGCGCTATAAAGTCCCAGGCAGCACGCTCCGCAAGTGTCTTGGACTTCGCATAGGCGCTGACACCTGCACCGTGGACGTTTGTCCACACGGTCTCGTCGAACGGAGCCGCTTGGGGCTTGTGGCCATATCCAATGGCGGCAAAGGAAGAGGTCTGAACAACTCTCTGGACACCTGCGTCGCGGGCGGCCCGGAGAACGCGAAGAGCGCCTTCACGCGCCGGAAGAATCAACTCGTCTTCGTGCTTAGGCACGGATGCTGGAAAGGGTGAGGCTACGTGGAGGACAAACCGGCATCCAGCAACGGCTTCTGGCCATCCCTTGTCCTGCATCAGGTCGGCTTGGAAAAATGTGAGGGCTTCCTGGCGTGGTGTCCCCGCGGTCTTCAGCATCGCTCGAACATCCGCTTCACGCTTGAGCGAGCGCACCGTGGTGCGAACCGGATAACCCGCACGTAGCAGCTGGTCAATGCAATGGATGGCAACAAAGCCCGAGCCACCGGTGACGAGAACCGAATCATTTTCCATGAAGCGAGTCTACACGATAAACCGAACGTTCGCTCTATTCGCTCATTGCAACGAGATTCCAGAGCTTATCGGCGATTTCTAGCAGCAGAGGTTCGGGGAGCTTCCTGCCCTGGCTGGCGAGGCGGCTGATGGTATTCAACGTCAATTCCTGAATGACCTCCGCAGGCCAATCGTTCAGCACGCCGCCCTTCGACCTGCCGGAGAACAGACGGGCGTAGGCCTTTACGCGCGCGGTTTCTTCGCGGCTTCGTGTCTTGCAGCTGAAACCGGCATGCTCATATTGCTCATAAAACCGCATCTCGCGCTGATGTTTCCGGTAGAAGTTGTAGGCGTTCAGGCAGCCACGCAGGAAGGTCTTGCGGGGTTCCTCGTCCGGGGAAAATCCAGCGAGCAGGGCTTCCAGCTTCAGGCCGCGAATGTGCTCGTAGAGCGCCTGTATGATCTCTTCCTTGCTGGAGAAGTGGTGATAGATAACACCGGCGCTGGCTCCGGAGCGCTCGGCGAGCAAGGACATGGGAGCGTCATGGAAGCCACGCTCCACAACAATGTCGAGCATCGCCTCGAGTATGGCGTCACGCTTTGATGGTTTCGCCTTCATTGCCATTTTTCTATTGTTCCACGTCAGAGTCGCTGGAGCCCTGATGAGGACAGTCAACTGAACGCGATCGCCTTGAAGATTACTGGGCAAATGTGAAGCCAGCGTTCGAGGGCTTCGAGGCTAAGCCGCTTGTAGCCTACGCGCCGTTCGAAATTCTTGAGGGCGCAGGAGGCGTCTTGGGTGTGGTTCTATTTGAGTTTCCATCCATGGACGAGGCAAGGCGCTGGTACACAAGCCCTGCCTACCAAGAAGTCAAGAAACGCCGCGAAGGGGCTGCGAGAATCTTGACCCTTCCTGCCAGCAACGTCTGACGATTCCTGTGTCCTGACCGGTACCTATGGGGAAGAACGGAGGTTTTCGACACACTTGCAGCATGGCTTCAGGCAGTAACCTGCTGAAGCCTTCTTACCGCAAGGTATCGAATGTATTCCGAACATCGGAAACAATTACTTCAGGTTGTTCCAGTGCGCCGAAATGCCCACCGTGCGCGGCCTCATTGAAGTAAACGAGATTGTTGTACCTCGCTTCAATGAGTCGCCGGGATTTGCGAACGGCTTCTTGTGGGAACATGGTGAATCCGGCTGGAACATGAATAGGTTTTGACGGATTTGCGGAGGGATGCCAGTGAGAGTTCACCATCTCCCAATACAGTCTTGCCGAAGAAGCGCCTGTGTTCGGCAGCCAGTACATCATGATGTCGTCCAATAACTCGTCAAGGGTGAAGGTCGCTTCCGCGTTCCCCGGGGTACCGCAGGTGTCCTGGAACATGGCGTAGATCCAAGTAGCCAAACCGACCGGAGAATCTGCCAGTGAATACCCGATGGTCTGTGGCCGGGTCGACTGCTCTTTGGCATAGCCGGACAGGTTATCCCAGAAGTCCTTTTCGCTGGCGAACATATCCTTTTCCTGGGGTGTCGCCAGCGCAATCTCATCCGGGGTAGGTTGCATCATGATGAAGTTCGAGTGAAAGCCAACGAATCCTTTCGGTTTCTTCTCTGCGATCGAATCGATTACCGCAAAGCCGAGATCGCCACCCTGCGCGCCCCAGCGCTTGTAGCCAAGGCGATGCATCAGCGGGATCCACGCGTCGGCGATCTGAGGAATGCTACATCCGGTGCCGGACGGCTTGTCAGAGAAGCCGAAGCCGGGCATCGAAGGGATCACGAGATGAAATGCCTTGCGGGGATCGCCGCCGAACTTGGCTGGATTGGCGAGTGGCCCGATCACCTTGCGGAACTCGAGAATCGAACCGGGCCATCCATGGCACATCAGCAACGGCAGTGCATCGGGCTCAGGTGAGACGATGTGAAGAAACTGTATGTCGAGGCCGTTGATGTTGGTCTTAAACTGGCCAAAGCCGTTCAAGAGTGCTTCACAGTTCCTCCAGTCATATTTGGTCTGCCAGTGCGCAACCAAGGCCTGGATCTTGGTCAGTTGCGGCCCTTGGCTGGTATTCTCTACTGTTTCCCGCTCCGGCCACCGTGTGCGGGTGAGCCGGTCGTGCAAGTCGGCGAGCTGGCTTTCCGGTACATTGAGGCGAAAGGCCTCGATCTTGGTAGACATGTGCGGGTCTCCGTGTAAGGCGTTGCTGTGGTCGGGAGCAGCAAGGGCAGAATGACGCAACAAGAGTGCTGCACCGGAAACGAAGGTGCTTTGTTTCAAGAATGTGCGACGGCGCATAGAAGGTTTCCTCATGCTCTGATTCAGAGACTGGGATAAGCGAGCGATCCTCACCGCGGCTTGATCACATCTTCGAGCTTGGACCAGATGAGGCCTGGGTACCGGTCGTTATCGAGCGACTCGTGATGCGTGCTGAACATGCTCTGCACGTACTGACTCTGTTGCCACTTTGCATACAACTCGTTCTCCCCCTGCGGATGAGCCGCACGTTCGTGCTTGTTGTAAGCACGCAAGTCTTCGAGGCTGCCGAGTCGCACGAGTTCGTACGGCGTCCCAAAAGTCCTTGCGGTAAAGGCTACGAGATCGTTCGGGCTGACCTGAAAACTCGCAATCCGCAAAGACTTCGGCGTATCCGGATCGAGTGCCGCTGCAGCAGTGAACGCAGCCGTGTTGTCCATGGTCGTGAAGTCGATGTCCCAGTCAGGATTTTCCCAGTACCCGACGACTTTCTCCTTGAAGTCAAGGAGAGGCACGTTATAGGTAAGGATTTCGGCGAATGCTCCGTTGAAGATGGCCGTCGATGCGATAGGCGCAACGTCCAGCGTCTGGTGGAACTCGCGACGAAGGTCGAAGTTCCTATTCTCTCCGGGCGTGAGCGCCGTGAAGTCTGTCGAGAAATCTGACGGGATGAATTTCGGAATAGCTGCCAGAATTGCAGCCTCAAGCAGGACCTTCTGCCTCTCCACGATCACGTCATGAAGTCCAGCAAGGACGGACACGACGCAAGTTGCCCCTTTCATCGCCTCAGCGACATCAGTAGCCGTGGCCAGATCGACCTCAACTGCTTTGCCCCCAAGCCGTTCGAGTTCAGCCACCTTGGTCCCATCGGTTGCCGTCCTTACGAGGGCCACAACCTCCGCACCACGTTCGCGAAGCGCCCTCACAAGGCGCATTCCCAGATTTCCCGTTGCTCCTGCTACCGCAATTGTTGGCGCCATCTTTTTCACTCACTCCGTACCGTCGCAGTCTCTTGCTTGAAATGGCCCATAATTACAGGCATGGGGATGCCTAGTGAGCGACGCAGTTCGGCCGGCGAGCGGCCTACATCGTTCATGTCTTAATAGATGCGATAAATGACCAATGGTTGCAAAGTGACTTACGGTTTTTTTCTGGCAAACCGCGGACTTTTTATCGCACTCCTCTTAGGGGTCGATACCTGAGGCACCGCGTTCAGTCCTGCCCACAGAACTTGGATCGTTCGTTCCATCACCGTCTCCGGCTTGGGCAAATGCGGGAGCTCGCCTTGCGTGACCAGAACCTGTGTAAGCCCAAAGATGCAGAACCACCATGTGCGTGCATCGAGTGGAGGCTTGGCTGCATCCCCTTGTCCAACCGAACAGGCGATAAAAACGTCGACCAGACGATCGAAGAGGGGCCGACCGATCTCGTTGATATAGTCACCGGCCCGGATCCCGTTTCGGTCTTCTGGCCCGAAAAACACAATCCGAAAATGCTGGGGGTGGTCGAGGCCGAATCGGAGAAAGGCTCGTGTCGTCTGGAAGAGGCGTTCATCAGGGTCAGTTGTCGCGCTTAACACCGCATCGAACTCGATGACAAGCAGCGAAAATGTTTCTCGACAAATCTCCGCCAACAAGTTCGACTTATCTGGAAAATATCGGTAAAGACTCGCGTGCGCATAACCCATCTCTTCCGCGATCGCCCTGAGGGTCACATTCTCATACCCGAGTTTCGAAAAGAGACGGCTCGCAACGTCAAGAATGTCCTGACGCCGTCTATCCCGCCGCTCTGCCTGTCGGCTCGTCGATTTTGTGGTCATTGGTCGATTGTACGTCCGAAGGAAGCAAAGTGACCGCTGGTTGCATATGGCGTTGATCCACGATCCAACTGTCGTTCCTGGATCGCCCGATGTTTTGTACCAGTGAGGAGTTAAACAACTGCGATAAAGGCGATGATCCACTTTGCGATCTGCATAGATCGCTCCTCTCCCCGGGATGGGGAAAGGACGTACAGGTAGCCTTACATCCTAAGCGGATGGGGGGACTGTACGAACGCAAATCGTCACCCGGACTACCGACCGGGCTGTGACTTTCGCACGTCCACCCTTACAGACCCTTTGCATAGCTGGATCGATTCGGCGACGCGCTAGGATTTGCTGCACAGGGTAACAATAATTCGGCCTACGGGAAGTGATCCGCAGGAGCGCCCTTTTCAAAGAAGCCGCTCGACCTGAAAATGCTCGGACGAAGCGATGATCACAGGGGCGCTCTGGGGCAAGGGACCTGGAGTAGGAGCGTTGCGCACGCCGGTTCACAGCCCCCCTCGCCGATGGGATTCCAGTTCTTTACGCCGGGAGTCCAGGTTGGACAGAGAGCACATAAATAAGGAAGCCAGACCTCGCTAAAGGACTCTGCCCCCGCGCGCAGCGCAACGATTTCCTAACGGTCTTAGGCATTCTCGGTTGTGGAGACAGCCGAGTTCTCCGCGATGCGTCTTCACCGGGACGCGTATAGTCCCTGCAATTCATTTGTCTTTTGCTCGAAGAGATGGGCAGCTCCTTCGACCAGGTGCGCGTCGTCGAGGCGGATGCCTATTGTGGCGAGCAGCACTTTTGGATCCGCGTCGAAACCACGGCGCAGAAGCGCTGCATACTTTTCTGAGAAGCCAGGGTCAGAGTGGGCTTTGTCGAACAGCGCGACCGCGATCACCGAGGCATAAAGATAGTTCACGAGATAGAGCGGATCTTCAAACACGAGGGACTTGCGCATCCAGTTGCGCGAAGCGCCCGCGTCGGCCATCGGATAGAACTCGTACGGTTGAAGTGTGCTCTGGAAGATCGAATCGACCTTCTCGCGGTCTAGCATTGCGTGCCCGGCAGCCTGCGTATAGAGATTCTTTTCAAAGGAAGTCTCTTCTGTCGAGACAAATAATTCCAGAGCGATTTTGGAGAGCAGGCGCTCCAGCGCATACTCCTTCGCAGCCGGCGTTGTTGCCGATCGCGTGGCCTGGTCGAGCAGCAGCAGTTCGTTGAAGATCGCATAGCTCTCAAAGAGGTAATGCGGACCTTCTCGTTCGTATACGGGGATACCACTACTGTTCATCAGCTCCCGATGAATGGTGTGTCCTCCTTCGTGCGCGATCTTGCTCACATCGCGCAGCGAACCCTGATAACCCTCTACGTAAAGGGCGGTCGGTGCATCGTAGGCACTAATTGACGTCCCCGTTTCAGCACGATGGCTTCCGCCTGTCAGGTCGAGACGACCGTTCGCGGGATCAAGTAGAGCCGAGAATCGACGTGTGTAATCCGGCCCGAGCGGCTTAAGCGCCGCAAGAATCATCCCGCGGGCTTCCGCGAGTGAGATCTGGTTCGCGCCAGCACTGGCGATGTCCTGTTCATCGGCCAGTGCAGTAGAAACCCCCAGCGTCTTCGCGGTATGCTCAGCACGTACTTGCTCATAATGCCGATAGACGCTGGCCTGCGATTGCACCGAGGCGACCATCTGATCGACCAGCGTGGAGTTCAGCCCTAGCGACTCATACTTGCGTTCCGCTGCGTTCGCATAGCCTTGGGCGATGGCGTCGCGATTTTCCACCTCAACAAGCGTGCCGAGCAACGTAGCCACGGCAGGAGCAGCTTGATCGTAAGAGTTCTTGCGCGCGGCTAGAGCTGCGCGGCGCGTAGCCGTATCAGGCGAAGCGATCCCTTTGCCGCCCTTTCCCAGAGATTCGATCGTTCTGTCGTAACTGTCGGAAAGGCTAGCTTCTAGCGGTATCGTCACCGCATCGCGATACCTCTCGGCATCCGGCGAGAAACCGTGAGATACCTCCCCTTGAAGCTGCTGGGCAAGATACGCATATCGCCCGAGAGCCGCGATCTCGGGCGACGGCACCAGCCGTAGCCGTTGTGCTATGGCCGCATCCAACTGTGCCTGCGCGGCAGCAATCTGGTCGCCGCCGGCACGCAGCGCCTGGTCCTCGATATTCTCCAAAGCCTGCACCTTGATGTAAGCAAGATGGCGTTGCAGGGCGACGAAGAGGTCGTCCACTCCATCCAGACCGCGGGCAAGTTGCGCGACGGAAGCATTCGGAAGCTGCTTGATCTTCTCTGTCACCCGCGCCTGCAAGGGTGCCCGCGAGGACAGTTCGGCTGTCGCACTTGGAAAGTAAAGCGTAGGAGAAATCCGTGCGCCATTGAGCGATGGGGCTTTGCTTTGGGCGAAGATCAAGCCAGCCTGCGAGGTGAACATAAGTACAAGGCCGTACGGCAACATTCTTCGCATACCTCACCATACGCAAAGTACGGTCCCGAGGTTCCGATCCGATAGGTAAGCCCGCTCCAGGTAATACCTAAATTGCAAACCCCTATCCTGAACTCGGCGTCTCGGAAGTGCGCCGATTACTGGAGGCAACGGCGCTTCACAGGACTAATGTCCCGCTGTAGGCCAAAGTCCCTTGCGCCATGAGCGCATTGGTCTGAACGCGTCCAGCGAGACGCGACGGCTCAATCATGCAACTGAGGCAGCTTTGTTAGGATGAGTTGGATGGTATTCCGCAAGCTTCTCATCAGAATCAGCACGATCATTATTCTTGTGTGTGTATTGGCTGGGGTTTGTGGATTTGCCTACAACGAGCTGAGCATTCGCCACTATCGTGCGATTGCTGGAGTTCCCGGCAAGCTATACAACATTGGCGGCCATCCGATGCACCTGTACTGCACGGGCGAAGGCTCCCCAACGATCGTGCTGAGTTCAGGTTTGGGTGATGACTTCACGAGCTGGGCGAGGGTGCAACCTGCGCTCTCACGGCAGACTAGAGTTTGCTCTTACGACCGCGCCGGCTTCGGCTGGAGCGAATCGCGTCCCGGCGTTCAGGATGCGAATACAATTGCCTCGGAACTCCACCAGCTCGTCGGGGCGGCCTCTGTCCAGAAGCCGTTTGTGCTGGTGGGACACTCCATCTCAGGACTCTATCTGAGGTCTTATGCGGCGCATTTTCCTGGCGATCTGGCCGGGCTTGTGTTCGTCGATGGAGCTACGCCGCTGCAGGACGACCGCGTTCCCAAGGAACTGGTAAAGATCCAGGAGGACCAGCGTCGTGAGATGCCGTGGCAGAAGTTGCTCATGATGCTGGGCTGGTATAGGCTCCAGGGCGCCTGCACATCTATCCCTCCAGGCTTCGACGCCTACAGCGCATGGATCAAGGCAGATTCGTGTATTCCATCTCAAATGGACGCAATAGAGAATGAACTCGATGCTGAGCGGGCTTCAGGAGAAGAGACGATCCATGTAGGACCCTTTGGTGATCTTCCGGTCCTGATCCTTTCGCGCGACCCCACGGTACTTTCTTCGAACTGGCCCGCTTCTGTCGCGAAAGCGAACTCCGTCGTCTGGAACCAGATGCAGGAGGAATCAAAAGCTCTGTCCACTCAGAGCATCCGCATCATCGCCAAACGCAGCGATCATTACATCCAGAACGATAGGCCCGATCTGGTGATTCAAGAGATCACGACGCTGGTAGCGGGGATAAGAAACCATCAACCTTTTCCGCACAACAAGTCCACGACCGCGGAGTGAACCCGGGACAGTGCACGGTCGCCGTTAGAACACGCTTTGCTCCGGCAATCCGCTGGGTGGACTGGGGCACGTGCTTCATGCAAGATCGCCAAATGCACACATCGATTCGGATAGTATCGGTAAGTCGGCGTATCGAAAGCAATCAACTTTTATGGCTGAGTGCATCGGCGATTTGGCACTATCGAGGACTCTTCTGAGCATTGACTCAATGCATCGCGTCTGATCGGCTTCTCAAGCCCGAGCCTATACGTATCACGGACGCACATGCCTACAGCGTTTGGTCGAGCCAGCAGTCTTAGTGCAGGCTATCTTTCATAATCCGTTAGGCGCAGTGAGTTATGAACCTGTCTCACATAGTCATTCTGCTGTTTAGGAACGACACCTTCCGCAAGAGAAGCAAACCTTTGATTCCGGGCATTCAGCTCCTCTTGGGTACGCAGGATCAACGACGTTCCACCGTTCCTAAGCGGCAAATCTTGATTTGCCTCCACGAAAGGACGGGCAATGCGTTCATAGGCTTCGAATGCGTCTGCCGGATTATCGTGCGAAGCCAATTCACCAGCGAGCACATAGGCACCGACGATAGCGAGACTCGTGCCTTGACCAGACAGGAAAGAGGGTGCGAAGGCTGAATCGCCGACCATAGCTACGCGTCCCTTCGACCACCGAGGCATACGGATCTGACTAACAGTGTCGAAGTACAAGTCATCGGTGCGTCGCATCGCTTCGACCAGCCTGGGCACCTCCCAACCATCATGCGCGAACACGGAGGCCGTACGCTCGATCTGCTCTTCCTTACTGAGACGTGCGCCAGCGCTCTGCTTATCGGTTGCAAAGGCTAGCATGGCAAATAAATCCGGACTGTCGCGCACGGCCAAAGCAACTGCCGCTCGCCCTGGCTGGGAGTAAATCATCGCACCGTGTGAAAGGCCCAGATCGTTCGGCAAGGAAAAGAGACTAAAGCTAAATCCGAGATCGCGTCGGAACTGCTCCTCCGCACCGAACACCAGCTTGCGGGTGTTGGAGTGCAGGCCGTCCGCGCCCACCACTACATCAAATCGCTCCCCCTCGCCGCTCTTGAAGTGGACCTCGACTCCGGCACCGTCATCATCCAGCGACTCGATGGAATCGTCGAACCGATAGCGAATAGAGCCTTTCTTGGTCAGGTCGTAGAAGAGGGTTGTAAGCACTCCGCGTGGTAGCTCGACGTCGCGGGCCTCATTCGCGGCCAGATCGTAGGGCGAGATCGTGGCCATAGCCCTTCCATCTACATCCACGAAGCTTATCGTGCGCGACTCAATGTGTTCGGCCCGAACCGCTGGCAGTAAGCCCATGCGCTCCATCACATCGAACGCTGTACCGCGTATGTCGATCGGATACCCGCCGCTCCTCACGGCGGACGCTCGCTCCACTACCGTTACCTCGAAACCATATTGATCGAGCCAATAAGCCAAAACCGGGCCGGCAATGCTAGCACCTGAGATCAGGATGGAGCGGGGTGTCCTGCTACTGCTCTGCGGCATATAGAACCTCCTACGCGTTATAAGATGCGTTATGTATCTTACATGCTCCAAAAGCGGTTAGGATGCAAGATGTATCTTATAAACATGAAAGCGAGCAGCAACAGACGACGGGGTACGGCACTCGAGGACGCGATTCTTGACGCCACATGGGCAGAGTTGAATGAGGTCGGCTACGCGGGCATGACGATGGAATCGGTTGCAAAGCGAGCTGGAACCAGCCGTCCGGTACTCTCGCGCCGTTGGCCTACGCGCTCGAAGCTGGCGACAGCAGCCTTGGCTCGCCAATACAAACTGAACCCCGTAAGCGTCCCGGATATGGGAAGTGTCCGCGAGGAGCTTCGTCTCCTATTGACTCACATGTCTAACCGCGTGCGGCCGAATCTGGTTCAATTGGCTTTCGACATGAGCCGGGACCTTGCTGAGGAAGGATCAAACTTCCGCGATGTCAGAGAAGAGCTCACGGATGGCGAACTGGTGCGGAGCATCCTGAAACGCGGGGTTGATCGTGGAGAGATCGATGTTGTTCGGCTAACGCCAAGGAATATCGCGCTCCCTACGGATTTGGTTCGTCATGACATCCTTATGACCCGTCGACCGCTCTCTGACGAAGTCATCCGCGAAATCGTAGACGATGTCTTCATGCCCCTTGTTCGTCTTGAGCGCTGAGGACTAGGTGAATAGTTCTGAGAAATTGTCAATTGTTGCCAACAGGCCAATGCGTGTTACTAGCCCCGTCTGCCTCCACGAGTGAGTTGGCGATTTTGCGCAAACCGAGAAAAAGGATCGGCAAATTCCGAGTTGCCGATAACTCGCCCGACCGTCTACTGCTTGCTCTACACTTTGCACTGCGGTTTGATGATTGGCCGATCTCTGCCACATTCGATCCACGCGACGCACGAATGTGAGTCTCCCGTTCAAACCGGTTGGCTTGAGGTCCAATTCGATGGACTCAGCCCCCAAGTACGTTTCAGATTCCGAGCAAGGTGGCGTAATTCCGCCTAAAGACTGCGTCAACTTCTGGCTGCCGCTTTTTATAGAAACCGGATAGCAAGGGCGGTGCTTGGGCAACCGCTGTGTTGTAGCTCATCGCCAGCTCCAAGGCTCGGATTTCGGTTATTTGAGCTCCAGTCTCCAAAAGGCTAACAGCTTGTAAGTGAGAGTCGTTCGCTGAAACTTTCAGGTCCCTATACTGAGAACCCAATATCCAAAAATCTCCGGTAAGGAAGAATATGAAGATCGTGATGATGATGTGCGCCGTCAGATCGGAGGTTTGGTCCAACTTCCTGAGCTCAAATGCAGTGATGATGGCGGCGATGCAGACTCCCAAGCCAATCGCCCCAATTGTCCAAAAGCGTACTAAGCACTTCTGGGCGTAATACCTGGTCGAAAAAGACGACTCGAGGATCATTTCAGTCATCCGAAGAGGTCCTGCAGGTTTTCGAGAAAGCCAATAATCGGCTTTGGTAGGCTCGTTACACTCCCCCGTGATGAGTTCTATTGCAGCGCATCTTTCACGCGAAGGAGCTAGTCCCAAGCCTGATCGGAATTGGTCCATCCTCCGAGGCTCGTCTCCTTTTCCAAACCAATAGAGCGAGCGGTATTTCATCCACATTTGGGAAACTTGAATCGTAGCCACGCTCAAGATAAGAAATGCGTCTTCTACTGGACTTAGTCCAGTTATGCCTACAACAGTCAAACCCAAAAGAAGCACGCCTAAGTAGAGAGACCACTTCATGCATCTCTCGCTGCGCGAGAAGAACCAACGGGAAGCTTGATAAAGATTCATCAAAAGAAATCCACGCCAAAAATGGCATTCATCGTTACAAATGCGGTTTCAGCGCTGTTGTCATTGTAGGCTTGCCGAAATGCAATATTCGCATTTGCTGTGTCGGATTTTAGTGTCGCCACCTGCGTTGCAGTAAGATTCGGTGCTGGCACATCGGGTGCGTCAACGACTAACGAGCGAGCCGCGCCGGAAGCGTATGCAGCCGCAAGTGCGCCAAATGCAAAATCAAATGCTTGCGCGGTGTAGCTGACTTTCTTCCCTTCCGCCTTAAGTTGACCAAATCGCTTGGAAACGACTAACTCGATGTAGTACGACTGAAATTGATCGTCAAGCTGAGTCTTGTTCCAATATTTCAAGAGGCGTACGGCTTTGCGATATGTTCCTCCGTGATAATCCTGAAGATCTGCACAAATGTCGGTGTCCTTTCTAGGATTGGATCGCATCCACCCTCCGTTGCCGTCGGGAACGAGATAAAAGTTTTCGGAACCGTCATCGGGATGCAACAGGAAGCACGGTACCACGTCGAAGCCGATTCCATCAGATGCACTTGTTGCCGCTACCGTCATTTGCATGCTGACACAATGACGATCCGCGCTAACCTCCGACGAAGGATATGTTTTTTGAAGAGCGGCTTGAAATCCCTCCAACACCTTCACTGAACTCACATATTCGCCAACCTTCCATTTCGGCAAGGTCAGCCGGGTGGTTGCCGAATCCGCAGCTATTCGATATGGAAGGCGGTATCCATTGTTTATGTAAATCAAATCGCCGCCGTTCAGAGGAATGAAGAGATCGATATCGTCTAGCGGCCAGATCTTGGTGTGGCGTGCAAAAGATCCACCGAGAAAGTCCGCATCGGCTTTCGTGAGAATTTCGGGAAATTCGGCGTCAGCAGATGCCTTGTTCCTGAGAACGCCGCGAAGATAGTTTTGGCTTGTTGAGGCACTGCTGCGGGCGGTCACCGGAATAGCAATCTCTTCTTGAAGAAAACGGTCGAGAGCGAGACCAAGGGTAGTCAGTTCGGTTGTGCTCATCAGTAATCTGTCCTTTTGAATGCGGTGTTGAAATAAATGGTCCCCATTTGGACAGATCGTCAAAAGGACCAGCTATCAGAGGGAGCGTTCATTATCGCCTGAGAAAGATATGCCGTCAATGAACATGTAGATAATATGAGCGCGAGGTGCTCAAGTTGCAACATGTTGGAAACATGTTGGATATGCTGGGCTAGAAAATTAGGCCGAGAAGACAGAAGGCGTGGGCTCGTTGAGGGTTTGATAAGCTGACTAGGATCGCTCGAGAATGCTGGAACGGGCGAACCGATGTACGTGGTTTGTTGGGGTTGCATGATTCAAACCTCTACGGCGGGACGGCAGAGGACTTGGGTTCAAGGTCCCGGCCCAGGCCTAGGCATAACATCCATCCGAAGATGGACGTTTGCGACTCAGCCAAGCCTCTGACTTCAATTATTGGTAACAGGCCAATGCACTCAATGAATCGCTCGCGCCTGCCGAAAACACCGGTCCTGAGAAACGCCGTTCACGGTGGTTGGCTGGGAGCGAACTCCGCAAGTAGTGCGGCAGAACGATGCGCGGTAGACACCAGCCGGATCGAACATCAGAGGTAAAGCTACTTCGCTTTCACCTGCATCACGGCACGGCGGATACCCGTCGCTTCGGTCAAGCTGCATCCACAATCTAACGCAAGTTTGAAGAATTCCTCTGCCTTGCTCCCTGAATCGCCTGGAAGAGTCCGGGTTGCCTTCCGCGCATATTTGGAAAGAGCGTCCCAGTCGCGCATCTCATTCTTAGCAATTTCGGCAAATGCCAGGACGACCGGACGCGGCAAGTCGGCGCCGTTAATGAAGTACAGTAAGCACTTCCAAAAGTGGGGATGCTCGTACATCGCATCAGCAGAACCGGCGTTTTGCAGGAACCGGTCCCGTTTCGAAGCACGCGCGTCGGAAGGATTGTAGGCTTTCTCAGCGAAGTAACGAAGCCGCTGCTCTGGAATCGCGTGTCGTTGCATCAGGAGCTGGATCAGCTCTCGCGAAGCCACCCCTGCAAGCTGAACCCGCTGGTAATCATGATCCGTGCCAAGCAAGCGTTCTGCCTCCGATACCTGAGCGTAAAGGGCAGTTTCGGAATCCGTAAGTTCAATCTGACCAATCATGCTTATGAGAATAGCGAAACTATCGCTTTGAGACACCTGCGAATCCAGCTCGCGATGCTATCCCAGAAGAATCTCCAACGCCAACGTGCCTGCGGAGGCTGCCATCCTAGTACAGGGCCAACATGAATAGAGACACCGTGGGCGAATGATTCCTGATGGTATGGCGCGCCTCGGTAGAGAATCACGTCACATTTTTCAGCCAGCATCTGGTAGATGCTGTTAGCGGTTCCGCAACTAAAGAGCAGCGCTACAGCGAGGCGCTTGTCCCGGTGGGATGCTGTGACGGTCATATGCAGCGCCTTCGCGTCAGGCTCGCCTACTTCGACACTCCAGCCTGCATCGCGCAATGGACGGACCAGATCGCGCATACATTCTTCAGAAAGCAGAGCGCTCCGAAGCGTAACGCCGTTGTCGGAGGGCGTTTCTGGAACAAGCCGACCATGTTTTTGATAGGTATCCTGTTCGATCAGTTTCAGCTTCATTTGGACGTCAGCCTGCAGTCGAGCCTGCTGCCAGAGCAATGTACTGTCATTATTCATAGCGGGGAGCATAAACGACACAGAGTGGCTCGCGTCGTACCAGGATTCGATTGCAGCTAAGGTCGTGAGCGCAATTAGCAACCGGCTGAAGTTGGCCGGTTCTTGCCATGAAGAAGCCGTTCCATGTGCGAACATGTGCCGGTTGAGCCATGTCAACCCTTGATACGAGTCTGTATTGCAGAAAAAAAAGTCTTTGAGCCAACGGCGAAACGTCTCAAAGGCAAATACGCATTCATCTTGCGCAAAGAGATAATCAACGTTTTTGTATGTGTCAGGAGCCCACATTCCCTCAAAGTGGAGGTCAGCCGCTGTTCGAATTGCACGGTTGATTGCATGATCGATCTTATCTGGCGCAGATGCGTCCGGACTGAGATGCGCGGCAATTCTGGTGAGACTGCCTTCTATCGCGGGAATGAGCGCGGCGATACTAGACGCTTTATAGCCGCTATAGAAGCCGAGATAGGCTTCCCGAGCTAAAGGAACGATCTCCTGAAGACTTCTGGCCAGAGGCATTATCTGAGCGATACATACTGCCTTGAAAGCCAGCGTGTAGAGCGTTGACGTATGGTAGTCGAAAAGCTCGATCGCCCTTTCGTTCGTGCAGTGCTTAACCGCAGCCAACATCTTCTGAATCTTCCCCATCGGCAACCAGAGAGGGGCAAACCATTCCATCTTTTTCCATAGGACTGCTTCATCTTCTTTGGCCTGACGCCGCAGTTCCCACGAAGGGTCGCCAGTCGCGCTCTTTTTGGGAAAGCAAGCTTTTCCGCCGGCAACTTCCAATACGATGCTCGGTGTCGGATGGAATGGGCCGACATCGCGTAAGGTCGCTATCGGATTCGCTAGGCCCTTGCTTACTGCCCACTCCACGATGATCTCAGGCGTTAAATTCTCAAGCGAAGGTTCATTGAGCGCTCGCTGCCAGATGCCTTGAAACTTGCTATCGAGGTTTGACGACGACATCGTTCTCCTATGGGCAAAATCACCCGCAAGTTTGATTATCCGACTACACAGGGAAATAGGGTCTAATGGACTGTTGGAACAACAGCATATCTAGTGTTTCGGAGACGGGCGCAAGATGACGAGTCCAGCTTCAAGTGGTGGCGCGGGAACACATTTTGAGGGGAAAGTCGGTGCGAGCTATCTGCTGTCGATGCTTCTGGAGGTCGATGCCCGTGGTCTGCCCGGTTGCCGGATTGAATCCGTCCGAACACAGCGGAGCGAAGAAGGACATCCGCTTGATGACATCGTTATCCGCGGAGTCGATCAGAACGGCAATGCCGCGACTCTGGAAATTCAAGTAAAGCGAAGCATGACGTTCACCGCCTCCGATGAAGAGTTCCGGGATGTCGTCGCCCAGATGGGAAAGGCAGCGTCTCTCGAAGGTTTCTGGACGAACCATCATCAACTTGGAATCGCTGTAGCTCGCCCAACGCAAAGCACGGAGCCGTCCTATCAGGATGTCTTGGGCTGGGCGAGAAACCTAGAGGACGCGAAGACGTTCCATGAACGCCTGAATCGTACCGGGACGTCGAACCAAGCGATGCGGAACTTCGTATCGGTCTTCCGCAACAATTTGGAGGCTGCTGGATACGACCACGGAGACGAGTTCGTCTGGAAGTTGTTGCGTCGCGTACAGATTCTTGTCTTCGATTTCGACTCACCTGCGGCTCCAACAACAGAGCTCATGCGTGAACGATCGTTGCGTGCGCTTGAGAACGGAAGCTCCGCAGAAGCCTCGAAACTGTGGTCACAACTCATTACCTTGGCTGAGGATATGGCGGAGGTCGGCGGAAGTAAGAATCGCGCAGAGCTGATTACCGCCTTACACGCCTTTAGGTTGGTTGGAACGCGAAGCAATCGGCAGGCGCTCGCAACGCTCTTCGAAGAAACAGAACTGGCGATGAACGGCTTTGACGAAAGTGTTGGAGGAGTGACCCTCCTACGCGAAGCGCGTGTCCTGGCCGTCCAGGACGCGATGCAAAGTTCGCGCTATATCGAAATCCGTGGGGACGCTGGAGTCGGAAAATCGGGACTACTACGCCGACTGGCTGAATCTTCATCGGTGCAAGCTCGTCACCTTGTGCTAAGTCCGAATCGGGTGGTGGGACGCGGTTGGATGACACTTAAAGCACTCACTGGCTACGACGGCGATGGGCGCGACCTAATGAATGAGGTGTCCCTCAGCGGTGTCGAGGCCCTGTTCGTAGACAACCTGGATTTTTACAGTCCAGAAGAACGGGTGACGGTCGGCGATCTTGTGAGTTTCGCGTCACGGCACCCAACCATGCGAGTGATTGCTACCGCTCGTATCGACTTTGGCAAGCTCGAACCATCGTGGCTACCGAAGGACGCCATGACTCGTTTGGGAACCCCAGCTTTGCTTCAGCTTGACGAACTGAGTGGTGAAGAGGTTGATGAGTTGCGTACCGGTGCTCCGAGACTGGCTTCTCTTCTTTCGGAACAACATCCGGCGCGACAAATTGTAAGAAATCTGTTCCGGCTCTCTCGACTCGTTGAACGTAGCGATAACGACTCTTGGCCTGCGACAGAGGCGCAGATGGCAAGACATTGGTGGGAGCTTGCCGATGGAGCTGAAGACGCAAACCTACGGGAGCGCGCTCGATTCCTTGTGAAACTAGGTCGTCACGCGCTCGTATCCAATGAATTATTCGATGGTTCAAATGAAAGCGCCCAAGTAATCGATTCGCTCAAGCAAAGCGGCAGCATACGGGAGTATGGCAGGGATCGGTTTGCTTTTCGGCACGATGTCTTACGCGAGTGGGCGTTTGCGAACCTTTTCTTCGAAGATCGTGGGTTCACCTCAGTTCCGAATATTCAAGAGAGAGCGAACCCTGACCAAGCTCGCGGTACAGAATTGGCCGCGCGGCTTGCGCTGGAAGACTCCGAGGGCGTGCAACGATGGAAAGAGCTTGTCACAACGCTGAACGGATCACATGAGACCTGGAGAAGGGCGGCTGTTCTCGCAATCGTTCGCTCCGAAGATTCAGTGAAGCGCATGATGGTTGCAGGCCTTCTGCTATTGGAAGACGAAGGCGCACTCTTCAAGGAACTTGTTCGCTACACACTGGCAGTGGAGTTTGAACCGGCCCTCCGGCGCTTGCAAGGAGCAAACATTGAGCTTGGCCTGATCCCTGATAGCTGGAAAGTCCCTCGGAACAGGTCGGCTGCCCATCTCATCATGTGGTCGCTTGTCATGGTGGATCAACTGCCAAAGACCCTTCTTCCAGACGTTGTAAAGCTGTACTCCACATACATCATGGGAACCCTCGGAGCCGACCCGCTCACGAAGCTCATTCTTCCATACATGTATGAGTGGCTGACTGCGATTGAGGCTGAACACGAAGCTGATCCTTACGACCTGTCGAAGCGAGCATTTGGAGGAACTATCCAAAGGCCCCAGCTCAAGGTCATGGAGGAGGAGTGTCGGACAACGCTGTTGTTCTTCAGCCAGCACACACCGGAACTTGCGAGCAAATACCTTCAATCCTTCAAAGGGACAAAGAACAGTCAAGAGACGCGCATTGAAATTCTCAAGCTCAAAGGAACACTGGCGCAAACCGCTCCGAAAGACCTCGTTGATTTTGCCTTAGATACATTCATCAAAAAGGAGCCACGACGGAGGCGGCGAGGCCAATATGATGCGCTGCCAGAACGGCCATTCGAGTACACCGACTCACAATTTCTGCCGTCGAGTCCTGCACAAGGCCCATTTCTCGATCTCTTGGTTCATGCTCCACAAGAAGGCTTGCGTCTCGTCCACGACCTTGTGCGGTATGCCGTAGGCTTTGAGCGAGAGAATGAGCAGGATGACCGGCCAGTTTTGCTGGTTCGCAATGGCAAGCAGGAACGGTATGACTGGTCTGATTTTTATATGTGGTCTAGGGAGTATGGCAATGCTCCAAGCCTCGCCGTCTCCGCACTGATGGCATTGGAAGCATGGGGGCATCGTCGGATTGAGGCTAGAGACTCAGTCGAGGGGGTCGTGAGCGATATTGTGAGCAATCCTGCTTGCTCAACCGCTGTGCTGCTCATTGCCGTAGACATGCTCATTTCCCACTGGCCGGAATCTGCGGACGCCGCCCTCCCGTTCCTCGGATGTCCAGAGCTGCTTTGTTTGGAACTAGGGCGTCCTGGCCATGAAAATGTGGAGTTCCCCGATATCTTCGGCCTGAAGGATCTTCAGAAAGAGCCGAATGGATTAGCAACTCTAGACAGCCTTAGGCAGCGTCCTTCCAGAAAGGTCAGTCTGTACGATTTACTGACACAGGTCACATTTGGCCCGAACGACAAACGACGGGTCGTTCACACACTGCTCGACGACGCGAGTAAGCGCCTGGGCCAGCCGATGAAGCACTCCGATCTTGGTGACCCACGGATGATGGCTCTTCATGCTTTGAATGTCCTTGATCAAAAGAATTGGGTTGCTGTGGTCGGAGCCGGAGGCGAAGCGACAGGGCAATACCAATACAAGGCACCGCCAGCAGAAGAAAACCAGATGGGACCGATTCGAAAGAAGGCGGCGCCGCATCTGGAAGAAAACATGCTTCGAATGGCGATCTTGAATGAGCTTTATAAACGCGCGGAAACGACACAGGAGTTTCTAGCTCAAGCGGTGACGTGGGCGAAGAAGCACGAGAGCGTTTTTGACAAGCGACCGGGGTTCGATGCTTCTGGGGAATTTCTGACAATGACAGAGGCAGTCGTATCCACTGCAACGCTAGTAGCGCGCAGTGGTTCGATAGAGCTTCTGGAGCAGGAAGGCTCTTGGGTGCGATCCATATTCGAACGAGTGTACGAGGGTGAGGCTGACCCGGTTTATTTGCATCGGGACGGTTTGCGTTTCAATCCGCCAGCCATTGCTTTCGCGGGACAGGTTTTACTAATGCGTCGTTCCCGTCGTGCAGGAGATGAAGACCGCCTCCTACGTTTCGCATGCGCTGTCGGGTATGGAGCCGCTCACGGCTATGGGGCGACCTTACCCCTCATTCAGCAAACCGACCCTAAGCTTACTGCCTCTCTGATACGTTGTGCTTTCGAAGGAGCTATCAGGCCTGACAATGCCTGGAACATCTCGGAAACAGAAAAAGCTCAACGCAACAAGCTCTTGGAAGCCCGAATTGCCGACCGCATCCGACGCGAACAAAGCTGGCTAAATGGTGATGCGAGCGAACCGATGTGGCCAGCATTCCCGATAAAGCGTGCAAAGCCCAGACCGCCGCGGAAACGAACGCTTTCCCCCGAGACGCCCGAACCTGTCTCAAAAGAGTTGATGCATGTCCGAGTTGACTATCACCGCGCAGCTTTGTGGCTCAGACATAGCCGTCCACTGCTCGGAAAGTCTCCCGCGTCATGGCTGGCGGACATGATCGAGGCCTACCTGATCTGGACGCAGCAAGCGAACGGGTATGGAGGAGACAAGGAGGAGCGTTTTGAACGTGGCCCCTCTGAGTGGAATGCCGTCTACTTTGAAGCTGCAGCCAGGTGTATGAAGCACATGGAAGAGGAAGCGTTTGAACAGCGCCTCCGCGACTTCTTTACAGAGCTTCCGGACGAGCCCTTGATGGATACCGTGACACCGTTTTTACGCAGTGCCGATGTTGGCTATCTCGACTTCCAAACGCTTTCCCCCTCGCAACTCACTCGCGTTCGCGCTTTCGTTATGGCGCAACTGCAAAGCACGCGCATGTTCACATGGAACAAGGATCGGGACGAAACAAGCGTGACTTCGGATATCGCGCCGGCGTTTGCGGCTATCTGCTTCAACATCTACAACGCTCACTTCGCTCCATCGAAATGCTACGTTCCTCCAAATCTCATTCGAGACACAGATCCGTTTTTGCCGCTTCTTGAAGAGTTCATCGGCGCATGCCGTTCTCCGTTTTTGGCTTTTCTGTATTTGAACTACTTTGAGGTCGCACCGCACGAAGTTCAAGTGCCATACGTGTTAGGTTGCGCTGAACAATGGCTTGAACGGTTTCCCGAGAGCAATCAGTTCTGGGTCGAGTGGAGCGTCGGTCGTCGCATCTGTGCGGTGCTTGTGAAGATTCTGAACGAATCGCCAAAAGCGTTCGAAGCTGACGCGGTGCGGACGAGGCTTGACCGATTTCTGAGCCATCTAGTAGGCCTCGGCGTCACGGAAGCTCACGAAATGGAACGTCTACTGTATAGAGGCGGTGCCTAAGCATGGTTCCTCGTGCATCCATCCAGACATTCTTAGGCGCACTACTCAAAGACGCTGGATCGCTTATGTCTGGGTCCCTCTCAGTGGTTGCCGCAGCCCTTGCGCTCTTCTATAACGCAAGGTATGCCCGGATGACATTCGGGATATTTGCCGGCATCTGCGCGCTCATTGCTACCTATCGCATCTGGGCAACGGAGAGACAACAAGGTATCGCGGCAGAGGAATACCTTGTAGCCCCAGACCTGAAGATTGAACTTGGCAGATGTTATCGCTGGACGGGCGGCGGGGGGCCTTTCGTCCTTCTGGAAGCCACCGTAGTCAACCGCTCCGTGGGAATGGCAACCATGAAGCATTTCACAGTGACATTGACGCTTGAGGATGGACGAACTGTGAAAGACGCAGGTTGGACGACGGTCGATCCGTTCAACTTGGTCACAATGCGGGAACCCGGCACGGGTGCTGAGAACCTGGTCAACATGCAAACGGATGATCTTGCGGCGATTCTGAGCGAGAACTTGGTTGCACGCGGGCAGCACTTACGGGGATACCTTGAGTTCTATATTCCCGAAACGCTGAGTCTCGCCAACGCCAAAATCAAAGGAGAGCTGACCCTCACCGACTCACTAAATGTCGTTCACCGTAGTGGGGAGCAAACGATCTGGTACGTTGGCGAAGGCTGGCGAGGCGGCAACATGACGCAAGCTCACAAATCGTCAGGCATTTAAGGACAAAGCAAGATATCTATGAAGAACTTCTCTTATCAGATTCTCCATCCGTGGCACTGGTTGACGTACGGGCAGAACGCGACGGGGTTGGCCGCCTTAGCGGGCTTACTAGGTTTGGTGGGGTTGTATTTCTACACCCGGTATGCGCGCAGGATGATGGAACTGGGAGAGATCACGAACAGAGCCGCAATCACGCCTCTTCTGGTTTCAAGCGGGTCCGTCCAGTTGGAGACATCTGCCACCGAACACAGTCCAGCCAGTGAGTTGGGATTTCTCGATCCGACGGTCACTGCGGTTCGAGCTATTGTGACAATTCGGAACGTCGGCGAGGGGGCTGCAATTTATCTTGGTTCTTGGGCGCAGGTCGTAAGTGCAACGTTTCGGATCGACGATTCGATTTTGACTCGGACCGGTCATGTTACTTTGGGTGAACACACCGTCCACGAACTACTTAAAGGAGAAACGACGGAGGTGCAATTTGCACCTTTCAAGCCGTCGGATATAGGTGGACGCTTGTTATTCGTGATCGAATGCAGCGATTCGGTAAATGGGTTCCATCAGCTTCAAATGTTGTATTCAGGACTACCGAACGGCGAAGCTCATGTGGCCATGGTTCACCGCAAAGAGAAGTCGTCGAAGATTGACCTATGAGGAATCGGTTTCTTAAATAGGTCTTAGCATCTCCACTTGGAGGCTACCGCCGTGTTCTCGAAACATGGGTAAATCCCCAACTAGCGTACACCAAGGGATAGTCCCTGCTGCGTGGAATTGCCTTGTGTATTGCCAAAGCTGACAGCAGCACTCTTGCTCACTTCCTGGCTGAGTTTGCCAGCGAGCGAAGCAGCGTCATTGGTATAAATCTGTGCATCGTGCGAGGCGCGAGAGACGGACACGTAAGCGAATCTGCTCGAAATCAGCTCGGGATGAATCCCCGTATCAATGTTGACCAACACCCGCTCCGATGTGAGTCCCTGTGAGCTGTGCGACGTGACAGCGTAGCCGTGGTCCAGATGCCGCATGTCGTTAGCATCGAAGCGCACCACCCTGTCTTTTGTACCATCCATGCGAACGCTGATCTTGCCATCCTCTCCGATGTGCTGAATGGTGCCAAGGTCACGGTTAGCAACCTGCAAGTCTCTCGATGGAGCCGTAAATTGGATCTTGTCTCCAATCGCAAACTCCCGCTCGATCTCGCGGTAGACAGCGACGCCACGCAACCGTGAGGGATCGTAGGTCACTTGCTGGCCGTCCGCCTTTCGCACGGTTACGAGATTTTCAGGAGCATTGGTCGTCACGACCTGGGCATAGCTTCTGGCCTCGATGCCGTGTTCTTTGCTGCCGCGAACGTAGTGCAGCACATCGCCGGGCTGATAGCGTGCGGCCCATTCGCGGTCGGCTCCGGTCATGTCATTGCGCGGCGTGAGCACGCGCATGGAATGGTCCTTGCTGTCCAAGACTCCAAGCGTCTGCAACTCCTGCCGGACGGCCTGATTGATGGTGCGGCGCGAAGTGTTATCCGGCGACACGATGAGCGTATTTTCGGGATGGGCAGAATAGTCTTTGGCGATAGCTGCGACCCGTTGTTCCGGATCAACGATCTCAGTGATGCGGCCCTGCTGCGCCAGCATCTCAACGCCCACAGCGGTTTCATTGTTAGATAAATGCTCTACGGCTTTGAGAAGTGCGGCATCCTTCTGGCGCATGATCTGGTCAAGCTGCGCCGTCCTCATGCCCGCCTCCTGCAACTGCTCAAAGGGCTTCCCGGCATCGACGCCCTGATGCTGGCGAGTGTCGCCAATCAACAGAACCTTGTCCTGCGGGCCAATCTTATTCAGGAAGTCGCGCATCTGCTGTGTCGATGCCAACGAGGACTCATCGACTATGTAGAGATGCCTTCTCGCGGGATCGTCGGCGGCTTGCAGGCCGCCGCCCGCGAGGAAGCGTTGCAACGTGTCCGCCTGAATTCCGGCGTCTCGCAATTGCTTCGCAGCACGCGATGTCGGCGCAAATCCTTCCACAGAGTAGCCGTTCTGTTCCGCTCCTTCACGGATGGTTGCCAGGACTGAAGTTTTGCCGCTGCCTGCCCGTCCCTGCAATCCCTGTACGCGGTCATAAGAAATAAGCACTTCTTCGACAACCCGCTTCTGTGCGGCATTGAAATGAGGACGGGAATCTACGAGCGGGACCGCGCTTTCAATCCCCATAATCTGCGGTGCGCGGCTCTGTCCGTCTCGCACCTTCTGCACGATTTCATTTTCGGCTTTGATGGTCGCCGCGGTGGTGAACCTGCGCCCGGCCTTCGAGTCATCGTCAACGATTTGTTTGAACTCGCCGGAGGCGATGCGGGTCTCGAAGCTGGCGCGGACCTCCGGGTAGGTCATCTCACCCATACCCCGGCGCAACGCATCCACGTAGAGAGCGCGTTCGTCTACAACCGCCTCACGCTCGAAGCCCTTATCGCGGGCGAAGGTCACAGCTTCGCGCACCTGTTGTTGGTGTTCCTTGGCGGGTGCTTCTTGCGCCTGCCCCTGTCGGCGCGCTCGCGCCTCGACAACAACTCTATCGGCCTGATTGCCGAACTCATCGGCTATCTGTTTGTGCGCCGCGAGGATTTGATCGGGAGACAGAATCACCTTCCGATCGCGGGTGTTGTGTGCCGCGATTTGCGCAGCCTCCGGGCCAGTGAAGCCACTGCGAGAGAGGGCTTCCTCTATCTGCTGACGACGTGGGCTGGATGCCTCAAGATAGGCTGCCGTATAGCCCTTCACATCAGGTGCGCCGCTCTTACCGGCTTCGATTTCATAGCCAAGCTCGCGCAGCTTGTAGGTCAGGTGGGATTGATAGACGGCGGTGGCGAACTGCTGACTTTCAAAAAGAGAATGCGGTTGCAAGGCCCGCATGTTTCCGTTGTCGCCTTCGGTCATGTTGAAGATGACGACATGCGTGTGGAGCTGCGGCGCAGCGTAACCATCGACCGGACGGGCGGTGTCATGCTCGAACTTCGCCGCCGCAAACTTGCCAGTAGTCTCGGCGGGATTGTTGCCGCCGATGCGAGCCTGCGTGTACTTCTCCAATTCATTCAAGGCGACGTTCACGGCTTCGCGGTGTGCTTCGCGCACGCGGTCATCGCCACCGACAAGGGCGGTCAGAGAGATGGACTTGGGTGCGGAAAACGTGGCATCCCAACCGGCTCGGTGCTCGACCGGAGAGATGACTTTGCCATCCGCGTTCTTGTATTCATGGACGACGCGATGCGATACCAACTGCTTGCCGGTATCCGGGTGTTGACCTTCCGACAAACAGGCAAACTCTTCCGCGCCCACGGCTCCAGACAAACCAAACTCAGAGGCCAGCTTGCCTTGCCATTCGCCCTGAATGGTGTCGCCCTGCTTCCAGTAGTTCTGGTCGGCGGCGGTGAACTCTTTGGCATGATAGGTCTGTGCCTGGGACGCGGAGAGCGGCTTCGAGATGTTCAGCATGGCAGCTCCTTATCCCTTGAAGGTGAGGGCCTGTTGCTCGCTGGTATCGTCCTGCACGGTGACTTCCTGCTGTATCTCGTGCGCTGCGGCAGGCTCATTGGGTTGTGGCTGAGGTTCGACGGGAGCAGCGGATGGCTGCGGCTCTTGTGCCAATTCAGCCGTACCGGGTTCCGTCTTTGGGATATACGGCAGCTTGTCATCTGGGCGTTCGCGCAGCTCGAAGGGCTTGGCGACCTCCGGCATATCGAAGTACGGAAAGGAAAAGTACGTGACCTTGTTCTGATATTTCATGAAGGCATGAAGGTCCGGCAGACCGGAGATTTCGGACTCCAGCACCAACGGCTCAACCTGCCTCTCAATGGTGAAATTGTGTCCTGCGCGTGTCCCATCGAAGTGCGTCTCACGCAGACGTTCGATCTCGACTTTGCCGATGAACTTGGACACCCATTCCCCGGCATTCGGCTCCTTGGTCGTAAGCCAAACGCTGGTCGCAGGCTGCGACAGCATCACCTCGGCTAGATGGCCGTACAGATACTCCAGCTGCGCCTTGCCCTGGAAGCCAAGCAGCACGGGATTCTGACCCTTTCTCCCTTCGGTGATGGCCGTATGAAGCTGCGGCAACTTCTGCAAGCTCGCCAACTCATCAATGACGAACCATACTCGCTTTTGCTCTTTGGTCGGTTCATTCAAGAGCCGCAAAACCAGCCAGTCAATCCATAGGCTCTGCAACGGACGGAGGGCTTCGCGCTCTGCTGGAAGCGACGTAATGAAGATCCACCCTTTCCGTTTCTCGGCCCATTCCGTTGCCGTCCATGCGCCGTTGCCTTCGCCTCTCTTCGGGAGCAGGCGCAGGCTGTCCGCAACCAGGCCAAGCGAGCCGAGAACACCGGCACGCTGTTGCTGCGCTCGCGGGTCAATCAGGTGTGCGTGTTCCGTCCCTTTCAGCCTGCGGTCGATCTCATCCGGGTTCGACATCCACTGCACCAGCTCATCCGGCGTCGGCCTGTAGGCCATCAGGAAGGCAAAGATTTTCTGCGGTGACTCGATGAAAAACTCTCCCTTACGATCCTGTGGTGGTTGAAAGAGCGACGCGGCCAACGCCTTTGCTTCGGAACGGCTGCGCAGGTCTTCGGCTGGCCCCCAATATGGGCAGCGAGCGTCTAGCGGATTGAGAATTACGTCACCACGTGATGGATCGTAGAACCGCTTCACGAACTCGCGGGCAGGGTCATACACGATGGCGGAATCGCCACGACCCTGCACCTGCCGGAGCACTTGAAATAGCAAGGCGGACTTGCCTGAACCTGTGTCGCCGATGATCTGCATGTGCTGCGCTTCGGCCTTCGCCGGAATGCGAATCATCTCTTTCATGTCATCGGTTTTGAAGCCGATACCATCGCCCTTGACGGCTCGATTGAACTCCTGCGGCGTGAGACGTTCTGGGCCTTTCAGCCGCCGTCCATACTTGAGCGCCTTCTGCCGCTTCACGTCTTTTGTGACGGCGAACGGCAATAGGAGCAGGAAGATGCCAGCGACGCAAATCAGCGGGATTTTGAGCGTGGCCGACAGGTCATTCTTATAGATGGCGACTTTGAGGTAGTCGCACAGCCGGGCGTCCACATAGTTCCGGACCGGGCCGCGAAAGAGCAGGTCGTTTCCGTGCTGAACGGCAGAAGGGGAGAGCGCCAGTGGAATGATCTTCCCGCCCGGCTCGATGGTCTTTCCATGCACGACGTCATTAGTCATGGCAGGGCTTGGCTTTATGCCGCGTCCTGCCAGAAAGAGCATCCGGTACTGGCTGCGATGCGTCCGGCTGAGTGATCCAAGAAAGGATGTACGTACATAGACCGGCATATAAAACCGCTGCAACGGCGTACCGACAAACCGAAGTCGAGCATAGACAAACACGACCGTCAGAATGATGGCGGCGAAAATCGCGCCATAGGTATAGATGGGCCGGTGTTGCGGCCAGATGATCGTCTCCTTGCGACCCCACATCGTCTTTGTCATTGCCTTATCTCCTTCCTTCGGCCAGGAGTTTTCCGGCCAGCTCATGCTTCGCCGTACCGATCTGGTCCAATAACTTGTCGAATGCTTCGGGTGTCATCGTTTGCCCGATAGCAACCGAGCGCAGCGCATTCACGAGCAGCAAACGGACGCCTACGATCTCCGGCAGCATGACCGTTTCTGCCCCGGCTTCTGTTCGTGCGGCAACAGCATCCAATGCCAGGTCGCGCAACCATTCGCCGGTTGTCTTGGCTTCCGCGCTTGCGGCATCCTCTACGGCGCGATATTCCGTCGCCGTGACTTTGGTCGTGAGCGTCTGGTTTCGGCTCTCACGGCCACGAATCTTGCCGCGTTTTGTAGTCATCTGTGCATCAAGAATCGCCATGCCGCAGTGCTCCAATTCTCGAAAATTGCAGGGAGCTAACTAGCTCCCTGATTTTCGTAAGTCCTGTACTTTGCCACGGAACCCATTAGCTCCCGCAGGGAGCTAAACAGCTCCCTACTAGGGGTGGAGTGTCGAAATACACCCGGTGCGCAGCACCGCTCTGGTACTGCCACGGATGTAGAGGGAGGATCATGCTCTCGAACCCGCCACAACTGCCGGTGTTTGGGGAGCGGATGATGCAGCGGAGACCGGCTTCTTTGCCGATGCTTCCGCACCATCATTGGCACTGGCACGACGCACGCGAAGCGTCGGCGTAATCCGTTGTGCTTCCGGCGACTTCAGATACTCCTGAAAGTCGCGGTCTTTAGCGAAGACATACGTGAGCGCCTGCTCCACGACATCATCCGCAGAAGCATGGATGAAAGCGGCATATTGATCGGTCTGCAAAGCAGTCGTATCCGTGAGACGGATGGAAGCGCTGAGGTGGCGAGTTTGGGTGACTTCAAGTAGCGGCATTGCATTCTCCTTTGGGTTGAAATCAGGCGGTCTTTCGATGGGCAATCATGCGCTGAGCCGGTCGCTGCAATCTCCCGCGCACGAGTGGAGTAAAGTACCGCGGAAAGCTCGGCACGGCGGCGGGACTCAAGCATCGTGATTACGTCATCAATGGCGATTCCTTCGATGAGCCAGAGGCGAGCCGAAGCGACATCGACAGTGCGCTGCGCGTAGTAAAGAGGATTGGGCTTGTCGGAGCGGCGCGAAGCCAGCTCCCTCGTCAGCTTCGTGGCATCTTTGCCGTGAGCAAGCTCATGGGAGACCCATGCCCAATCGTTCTCGGAATGGCTATGCTTTCCCGTCTGCCCCTGGGGCGGAATGACGTGGTCGAAGAACATGGCATCGACCGCGACCGCGTCCAGCCCGAAGTCATCGGGAGTCCAGATGGAATCGTCGGGATATTCGGCCGTGACTCTGTACGCCGGATCGTACTTCCGATTGAGGAATCCGGGGACGCGAAGGACACGGTTGCAGTCGGTGCAAGCAGGATCTCCGCCGAAGGCGATGGCGAGCAGCTTGAGCATCTGCTCTTGACAGGCAAAGTCGAAGCCTTCCACGCGCCAAAGCACCTGATACTTGCCCTGCGACGTAGACAGAATCGAAGTCGGCGGCGGCACCAGCTCCGATGCCAGGAGCGCAGCGAGTCGGGCATCTCCATCCGTGTCGATGTCTATATACAGATGCCGGACGGAAGCGATGCTTTCCTTCGTGCGTCTGCGGCTGCCGGGGAGAAGCGGATTGGCAGCGACATAGACGTTGTTGCGGCCATGCTGGTTCTCGTAGGAGAGCCACGCCATGTACCGTGTTTCTAAAGCCTGCTCCAAGCGCACGACTCGTTGCATCGGAGCAGCGCCATTCTCTCCCCGCAACAGGACGGCTATCGTCTCTTCAGGGGCAAAGCAACGTCTGAGGAAGCTGGCGGCGATTTGACTCATAGCGGAACCTCTTTGCGAGTACGATCATGCGGGCCTAAGCAGTAAGAGAAGCCCGGTGATGTGCCGGGCTTCACCATGCGAAGGAAGGGGCCTATTCGGCCTCTTCCTCTATGGGCATCTCATCGAACTCCTGCTCGTCTGCGGCGGCCTTCTCCGCGCGATCGAGCTTGAGGATGGAAGTCACCCGGACGCTATCGGTGCGTACCGGCTTCTTCGCCTTCTTGGGCGTGTACTCGGTGTGGCGAATCTCACCCTCAACCTGGACGTGTGCGCCCTTCTTGAGCGTGGCCGCGAATTCACCAAACTTACCGAAGACGATGCAGCGATGCCATTCGGTATGCGAGACGTACGCGCCGCTCTCTTTGTCCTTGTAGGAGGTCTTGGTGGCAACCGAGAACGTGGTGAACTTCTGGTCGTTTTTGCCGTTGCGAATCTCTGCGTCGTTGCCGAGGTAGCCGATGAGGGTTGCGCGATTGAGGTACATGGTGGTGTCTCCGTTTCTGAATTCCCGAACTTTGTTCGGGTCACACCGGGCGAAGCCAAGCGAATGGGCGCGACTCCCAAGGCCGAAGCTCTGCATTTACGGTGGGTCCGTCGAAGATGGAAACCGTAACCCGGAGGGTGCGTAGCAAAGCAGAAGAGCGAGCCTGCCGCCGGGCGTCGCATAGGCCCCGAAGCAGTGACCGAACATGGACGGAATGGAACTTGGGAGACACACTCCAGAACCACGCACACCCTCTGCTTCCTGACGACGCTATCCATCGGCAAACCAAAACCACGTCTCTGCCTGACCTCCGTACAAAGAGGCGCGTCTTGCGTCCCGATTCGCTCGTCTTGAAGTTCGGAGCGGCCATGCTCAAGAGCACATGCCAGAGGCGAGGCGTATTCGCTACATCATGCTCAAGAAGGTCTTTCATGCCGGTAGGCTCCGATTCGGGTTTCCGTCCTTGACTTATGCCGCGCTTGCCGTCGTGGAAGCTCGATAGATGTCTTCCGTAAGGAAGCACTGCTCGGCATGGCTGTAGCCGTTCACGGCAATCACCTCGCGCACCCGGCGTTGGCCCGTATGATCGCGCTCGCAGTACAGAACAAAGTCGATGGCTTCTGCCGTCTCTGAACGCATGAATGCGTGGTTGAGATTGGGCCTGGCACTCAGGGCCAGATTGGAGAGGCGGTTCAACGCGTCAAGCGCCGACTTCGCATGAATGGTGGAGAGGGTGCCGCCATGCCCTGTATTCATCGCTTGCAGGAGGTCATACCCGCACTCATTGCGAATCTCGCCCATGATGATTCTGTCCGGCCTGTGGCGAAGCGCAGCAGCCAGAAGCTCGCTCGGGGTGATGGCAACCTGGCCGGGAATCTCCTCGACGGCCTCCCAACGAACTGCGTTGGGATGAGATACCTTCAGCTCGGCGGGTTGCTCAATGATGAGCAAGCGTTCGCACTCCGGAATATGGTCAAGGAACGCCTTCATCAGAGTTGTCTTCCCACTACCGGTTCCACCGCTGATAATCCCGTTCCTTCTGTCTCCAATCAGACGCACGACAGTATCCCGAACATGGGGCGGCATACTGCCCGATGCAATCAGCTCATCGGAGCTATACCAGCGGTTGAATTTGCGGATAGTGAGGGTCGGCCCGTTGATCGAAGATGGAGGGCCGACAACGGCAACGCGCGAGCCGTCCGGCAAGCGGGTATTCAGAATGGGATTCTGTGTGGTGAGGTCTTGCCCGAGGATACGAGCGACACGCTCTATCGCCGCCTGGAGTCGTTCATTCGTGTATGGCGCAGTGAGCGGGATATGCTGCACAACGCCACCACGATCTGCGTAGACGCCCGTAGTGCCATTAATCATCAGGTCTGAGATGGACGGGTCTAGCAGAAGCTCGCGCAACTCTGGCGGAAAGAACGGGAGGATCAGTTCGTAGCTCACCGCGACACTCCCGCCGCCGAGGTTGGCGCAGCCATAGAAGTTGTCCCTGCTGCTCCGACTATGATCGGATCTACGGACACACGGTTTTCATGGAACTCGGTGATGGTCAGTCCCAGCGGATTGATGAACTCGTATTGTGGGTAAATCTTCGCCTGATCGCTGACCTGTTTGGGATTCAGATAGTAGGTCACACTCAGGAGCCAATGCTCTGTGCGCGGTTCCCGCGAATGGCTGGGAGAGTAGAGCCTGTCGATGGCGATAAGTGCCGTGCCACGGGCGATGGCGGCACCTTGCACAGTCTCCTGGGACATCGACGTGATGGTGACATTCTTGACATTCACATCGCTCTGCTCGATCTGGCCTGCCACTACTTGAGAAACGAGGTGGTTCTGGTTGTCTTCGAGCATCAACTGCGAGGCGAGCGCTTGCCCCATGAAGTAGTAATTGAGCGAGTATTTCTTCCCAATGGTGTCGCGGTTGATGGTGTAGCGATAGTTGGCCCAGTCCATGAGGTACGTGCGTACTTCGCCCTCGCGCGGACTGTAATTGAGATCGCTGTATTGGATCGCCTGGGCGCGGCCCATCTCGTCGATGCGAACGTAGCGGTTGACAATGGGCCGATGCGCCAGGGACCAGTTAAGGCACATCGACCCGCAGAGTAGAATCGTCCCACAACCGAGAATGAGGCGGTATGCTTTGCGCTCGGCATAATGAGAGGAATAGACCTCATTGCCGATGTGGTCTGCGAGCAATGCCTGCTCTGGCGTTACGTATTGCTCATGGACTGCCGTGTGTGTGGACATGGGAATGGCTCCTTTGCTCAACCGCTTGGAAGATCACATAGGTGTAGATAGCTCCGGCCACTACAGAACCTAGAAGGATCAGGACAATCGCCAACCTGACGATCCGCAACCGCAATATGCGACGAACAAATGCGACTTTTAGTGCATAGTCGAACATGGGCCTTATCCTCCTCCTGACATTCCTAGCGATGCAGCCGTGCCAGCAACCTTCGTGATGCTTTCAGCCATTCCCGCCGCTCCACCAAAGATTGCTTGAGTCATGCTCGGAATAAAGAGCATGTTCACGATGAATGCGACAAATACCATGATGCACGGAATGAGATTGGCAAGCCACATCTCCATTGAGTAATTTCCATTGAACGTCTGCTGGATAAAGGCGTTCATAAAACCACCCCAAACGAAGATGAATGCGGCTGCTACAGCCCGAATCATGGCGAAGCTAATAAGCACGTCAAGGAAGTGAAAGAACTTTGCTCGAAACGTCTTTGTCATCAGCAACGGAACAAAGATAGGACCAAACAGTGCGGTCACTCCATAAAGTATGAAGGCACTGCAATTAATGACGAAGAGGATGGCCGACGCTATGCCTAACAAAGCCTGCACCACGAAGTAGCAAAGGATCTGAACGGGAGCCATGAGAGACGGCATTGCGGTATTGTCGCCAGCGGTCTTGAAGAGCTGGAGAAGGCTGTCGAGCGAGTTCTGATCGAACGCCGCGACCATCGCCTGCGCGATGTAGGAAAAGAAGTGATTGATGCCAAAGCTCGCGCCGGGGAACGGGTTAACCCAATAGCTTTCGAGCAGGCAGCAAAGGATGAGCCGGAGCAGGAAGTTGACTAGATCGCCTGCGTGGACCGGCTGAGCATGGAAGCGCAGAGTCATGCTCGTGGTATTCCAGTTGATGACCATGCTGATGAGGGTGAAGAGTGCGATACAGCTAAGTTCCGTAAGTCCAAGCTGGGTCAACGCGCCACCGTTCTGCGTGGTGAGATTGGTCAGATTATTGGTGAACTGATACAGCCAATCGACGCCGGAACTTGCGCTCGGTAATGCTTGTGCCAACAATGCCAGGGAAACCATATCGCACACTCTCTCAGGTGAGGTTTAGGGGATGTACTTCTGCCATGTCTTACCTTCGTGGGCAGCGGCGGAGCTGTGCTTCTTCTTGTCCGCCTCTACACGCTGCCGGAATGCCTCATCACGCTGGCGCTGATCTTCGGCCTCCTTCTGCTGTTGCTGAAGGATGGCCGCTGCTTTTGCGGCGGCAGCGGCGGCTTTCGCCGCCTCATGCCGCTGGTAGGTCAATGCGCCGCCTATCGCGGTCAACGCCGCGAGGATGGCAAGCAGTATTTTCGTGTTGATCGCTTTCAGCATCGGGTCTCGGACTAAGGAAGGTAGGTCTGCCAGGTACTCGATTCGTTGGCGGCGCTCGTGTCGTTGGCGGAACGCTGTTGCTGCACGAACACTGCGGTGTTGAGGTCTTCAACGTGGGCGTTGCGACGTTCCATATTGGCGACCGTCATCTGCGAAGCGAGGCAGGCATGGAGCGTGCCTTGCGATTGCATCTCGCTCAACCTTTGCGCCTCCGATGCGTTCAGAAGATTGAGCTGCTGGACTTCGCTGTTGGTACTGTTTGAGCCGTCGAACTGCTGCGAGAGCAATAAGCTGTTGGCTGTGCTGTTTTGGCTTCTGGAGGCGCGGTACTGACCCACAGCCGTCAGACAGTCGGGAGATACAGAGTCGGCAGTCTCGATCATGGCGAGCTGCGATGTGCGGGAGCTGCCGAGAGATTGACTGGCAAGGTAGGCCGACGCACTGCCATTCATCGTGACCGTGGCCGCTTTCCATGCTGTGCTTGATGTAGAAGGCGAATTGGTGTTGAGCGCAATGCTCATACCCGCCGTTTCGCCAAACATATTTGCGACATTCACGTTTTCGAGAGCATGTAGGGTCGTCTGCCACTGCTGCTTGGCTGAGAAATGCGTGATGTTGTTCTTAAGCATGTTGTACTGCGATTCCAGCGTGGTGAGCTGGGAGACGAGACTGGCGTAGCTGGTCGGGTCGAAGACGATATCCCCGATGCCGAACAGGGCGAAGCTGGGCGTCGCGGTGAGTAGCACCGCTGCGCCTGCCCCGAGGAGCCACTTGCGGCGGTTAGTCAGTGTGATCTTCATAGAGCCTCCTACGGTTGGGTTGAACTACATGCACTGCGGGCAGGTCGGGTCCAACCTGTCCAGGGGAAACTCGTGGATATGTGTTGCGCGTGAAATCGAATCGGTGGTCTGGAGGTACACCCATGCGAGAGCATTCCGGCCTGTATCTGTTCCTATAAGCAGAAGAGCAAGCAGCATCGCGGCAATAATTCCAGACACCTGAGTGAACCGATGGAACACAGTCGTATGCATGGCCATTACTCCTCCTCCGCAAGCTGCCGAGCTACCTGCGGGATGATCGCCACCCATTCCGGCCCGCTGCGTTCGATGGCCTCGGGGATGGTGTATTGCATCTCTTCAAGCCAATCGGCACGATTGAGGACAAGCGCCACGGCGAGCTTCTCGCCAGTGGACTGCACGGCCCACGCGTCATGTCCTCCACGTCTGGCATCACGCGACTTGCGAAGGAGATGTTCGTAACGATCGTTCATCGCAATGCTCCTTTCCTACATCGTTGGATCGACGCGATGCTCTGCGTAAGCAGGGATGAGTAAGTCAGTGCAGATATACACGCGGGCGCGGGAACCTTCCTTGAGCGTGATGATGGGGAGCCGATTCAGGAAATGATTCAAGACCTGCTCTCCTTCGGTGGCGGATTGCTCGGAGATGCCATTCCGAATCTGAGTGGAAGGCTCAAGAACGCTGCCGTTGTTGCCGATCTGGGCTAGGCCGCCCAAACCACCGATAGCGGCAGCGGCGGCGAAGGCTTGCAGGTAGCCGTGATCCACCTTTGTTGCGAGGCCGGTCGTACCGATCTGGTCAAGGCCGATGAATTTGGCAAACTCCAGAGAGAACCCATCGGGGCAGATGGCACGATGGAAGGTGACGAACATCTTGCGCTGTTGTGCATTGCCGACACTCTGCACATCACCAAGCAACCGTGTCCCTTGGGGCAAGAGAAGCTGCTGGTGGTCGTGGGAGTATAGGTCGGTCGTGAGCGAGACCATGATGGGGCCGCTAAACCCGCCATCAATGTGATTGGTGACGACACCCTCAAGTACCGTTCCCTCGAAGATGCGATACAGGCTGCCATCGTAGGTATCGAAGTTGTACCCGGCCATCGCGTTGCTCTTGCTGTCTGCCTTTGCCTCGACAGATGCAGGTTTGGCCGGTGCCGCGCTGCCGGCTGCGGTAGCAGCCGTCCCTCGCGCGGCCTCCGTTATCCCGGCTGGGGCAGTAGCGGCAGTCATGCGCTCGAAGTCAATCGCAACGGTGTCGCTGTTAATCGCGTCCTGCTGCTGCTTTTCTTTGGCAAGCTGCTTCTGCTTGGCCTCGGCCTGTGCCTGCGACATCTCGGACGTGTGCGCGGGGGCGTTGGGATTATCGCCATAAATCGCCGACCGCTGCGCAGCGGTCATCGGCGGCGCGCCTGCGGCCTCCGGGCCCGGCGCACCCTCCGTTTGCTGGAGCTGCTGGAGCGCGGTATTGAGTTCCTGCTGGTGCTGCCGCGCCTCGGCATCACGCTGCGCCTGCAACTGCTGCTGCGACTCAAAGCTGTTGACCTGCCGTGCGTTCGGCGCTGCCGGACGCATTGGCATAGCGCTGGCCGGAGCGTTCTTCTTGCTGCCGCTCAACAGGCTAGACAGATTAGCGATGCCGATAAGCCCGATGATGACGACCAGGGCAATGACCACCGGCATACTCTTCCGCACTGGAGGCTTTGCCTCCGGCTGCTCAGGCACGGTTGCAGAGACGTTCTGATTTGGTTCCGGCATGGCTACCTCACTTCCTCGGTGCGGTGAAACTCGACCTTCTGCTTACCGATGGCGAGGTAGCCGTTCTCTAAGTGCTTCGGTACGGTATAGAGGCCATTCGAGAAATCAAAGTTGATGAGCGAGGGCTTTTTATCTTTGACCTCATAGAGAGCAGGCGTCTCCTGAAATTGACCGCGCAGATAGGTGAATTTGTCATCGCGCCATATCGCCTGCAAGCCAAGCTCTTTGCCCTTCGACTTGTCCCATGTGTAGTCAAAGTGCAATGAGCCGGGATACTGGCTGCGATACGCCTCTTCCTGCGTCTTTTCCGCTTTCAGCGTTGCGGCCTGGGCCGCCTGCGCGGCGACCGCTTCCTGCTTCACCTTGTCCAGCTCGGCGGCCGGAACGAAGACGGGCATCTCAATCAGTCTGTCCTTTGCAGCTTTGTCGCCGGGAGCGATAAAGATTTTAGAGTCGAAGTGGGGATCATCCTCACCGGAGACTTCCCGCAACTGCAAGGTGTATTCGTTGCCGTGATCGGAGACGATGTGAACGTCCGTCGTACCACCCGCGACTTTCGGCTTGATGCTGATGAAGCGGCTGGCGACGTGGCCGCCATCGAACACCCAATCCACGGTGTCCCCAGCAAAGACGTTCGCAACTTTCTCCTGATCTGGAAGCAGAATGAGCGTCGATTGCAGTAAACCGGCACGAACCACAGGCGGCGTGTCCGCCTCGGACACGGTGATGGTGCGCGGCGCATTCGGCTGAAGGTGCTTCTGCTCGGGTGTCGCTGGGCCGGACGCAGACGCAATGCTTGCGGTCAATGCAAGGCCAACGGTAACGATGACGGGGATCGGTGGTTTCATTGCTCTGGTCCTTTCGGGTTAAGCGGACTCACCCTGGGCGAACCGCGTGATGCCCTCGGTGAGTCCGTACTTGGCGATGAGTTTCGACCGGCGCACCCGGTCCTTGGGTTTGGTGGAGAACGTCGCATAGCTGCGGCTGTCGAGATTGAGCGTGACGACTTTGGTGAGGCCGTCACGCCGCATGTACAAACCCTCGCGGTCCTGCAAGCTTTCGAAGAGAGCGAGCTGCTGTTCGGTCATCTTGAACAACTCGGCGTACCGCTTCCGATTGAATGTCGCGTCTTTGAGGAATAGGAACGACGTGCAGGAGTTCACGATGCTGTCAGCATTGGCCCCGAGGTCGTCGGCGGACTGCCCAATCATCGTCACGCCGCCTAGATTTTTGCGAACGGTCTTGATCGAGGCCAGAGCACCATCAAGCAATTGCTTGTTCTTCATCGAAGAGAAGATCTCTTCGATGAGGATGTGCTTGGGCACGCCAAGATTGGCGGGGTTGTAGAGCACATCGTTGATACGCCGGAGCAGCCACACCATCAACGGTTCGATCAGGTCAGCATACTGCTCGTTATTCACGCCCTGGAAGTCGAAGCATTGCAGCCGGGAGAGCGAGAGGCTGTCTTCTACGTTGTCGAAGACGGCGTTATAGATGCCTTTGCCAACCCATTTCGACATATAGCGGTCGAGCTTCTTGGGCAGGAAGAGATTCGACAGACGCCGGTTCTCCAGATCGAGCAGGTACATATCCTGCACGGCCTTGTGGATCACATCATCGTCTTCCGGCTCCAACTCCGCACCGCCATTGGCGAGCAGGAGCTTCACGAAGGAATACAGGAACTTGATGTTGCTCTCGGTCGGCTCCAGGGCAAAGGGGTTGACACGCGGTCCGTCTTTTCCCACGCGGTCGACCCGTCCGCCGTATAATTCGACAACGCTCTCGTAGCTGCCGCCGATGTCGAAAATGTAGGTAAAACCGCCATATTTCTGCTCAAGCGCGATGATCTGGTTCCCATGAACCGACTTCCCGGTGCCGGTTGGACCGATGATGAGCATGACGCGCACGCCATCCACATACACATCCTGAAAGAACGGCGTCCGTGTACGGGTCTCGAAGATATTTAGGTACTCCGAGTCCAGGTCCTCGGAATGCGGGTGTCCGATGTGGGGAGCGAACACCGAGGACAGACGAGCGTGGTGGTCCTCGGCAAGCCACAGCGGAAAGACGTTGAACTTGTGATTCCCGGGAAACATAGCGTAGAACGCGGACAGATTGCCAAGAGTCTCCTCCATCACCTGAGCGCGAGCATCGACGAAGATCCGATGCACGGCAGGCACGGTATCGCGTAACTGCTCCGCGCTGTTGGCAGCCAGTAGCAAGCGGAGCGAATATTCGCCCTGCGCCTTCTTATCCAACTCGCGGATGACCTGGCTCAAGTCATCGACGTTGCTGTTGGCGGCCTTTGCACGGGCCCCGGTTTCGAGCGATGCCGTATCCCTCCCGCTCATCACGCGAGTCAGTACACCCACCTTGAAGAACGAGATGAACTTTTCTTGCGCGTCGATCTCACTGCGGGCCGCCGTGGTGGACTTCACACGCCATGTCGAGCACAAGACGCTATTGCAATCGAGCGTAAGCAAGCCGGAGAACTGGCAAGGCCGCGATGCCTCCGGCGTCGTCTTCAGAGAGAACATCTGTACGTGGCGCTTGCCGACTTGCAGGTAGTCGCTGTGCCACGCAACCGGGTTCTTCACGATCTGACGGTCTACGCCGGTATCGCTGCGGAGCTGGTCATCATTCGCCCAATCCTCAAGGTTGAAGAGATAGCTGAAAAACTGAAAGACATCGTTCTTCGGCAGAAGGCGCAATCCAAGCGCGCTGCCGAGATGGGATTCAAGGATGGTTGCCGTCTTCTGAAGTTCAGCCAACATGCGCGACGTGTCAGCGGTGTTCTCCTGTGGCTCGCGCTCAAACGATTTGGCCTTCGACGGCTCCAGCGTGAGACACCAATGAAGGTCGATGCGGCGGAAGGCCGCCGTCTTCTCAAGGAACGTAAGGCGGTCGTCTACGAATACCTCGGTGACGGGGTTGCCGTACTTCGATTGGCGGGGAAGCTCAAAGCCCGATCTAACGCGGGCATACTGGTACAAGCAGGAGCCTTCAGGCAGCCCACGCAGTGCTCCCTCAATGGACCGCATCCGCGCATCTAGTTCCTGATCGGTCAAACCCTCTTCGTCGATGCCGGTCAGTGAGAACAGGCATCCATAGCCGCCTCCCTTGAGCGCAAAGACCGCCGGGCCGATGAAGCGTGAGATTGGCACAATCGAGCACGCGGCTCCGGCCTTTGCGAACCACGGCGTATGTTTCATTTGCTCAGTGTTTGCGTGGGTCATAGTAGGACTTCTGGTTGAGGCTCAGGCCCCAGAGTTGGAACATCTTTGGGTGTTTGCGAACGATGAGCCATGCGCTTACAGCGAGCGTCGGAAAGGCCAGCATCGCCAGCAGGCGAAACCCTACGAGGAAAACCGTTACGCAGACGAATATGATCGCCATCCATGCTGTAAGATCGAGACCAAGCTTGGCTCTCGGTCGATTCAGCGCTTGATTGATCGGTAACGGCTCTCCCCGACGGCTTGTCACAGATGCCTCCTGTTCACATCTGTTGACCTGTTAAGCTGCCTATCCAGCCCGCTCCCCAGCCGAGCACTCCGGCACCGAAAAGAGCGCCGAAGAGTCCAGGAATAGCGTCCTGAAATCTCCCTGACATCATGCGGATTCCGGCGAAGATCAAGCCGCCGAAGCAGATGACAGCACCCGCATAAATACAGAAAGTCTTAAAAGTTCCCATCAAGGTTTGCGCCCCGGAGAAGTCCATCGTTCCCTGGGCATGAGCGACACCACTTCCGACTCCTGCAAACAGGAGCGCGGCAAGTGTCGGCCCCATTACGTGAAGGACGTGGCGGAGGGACTGCTTTGAGAAGGGGTTTGTCCGCCATTTGGCGGGGAGATTGAACGACCGGTTGAGAGTCTTTCCCAACCGGATTGCGCGGCGGATTCTGAGCATCTTTGCACCTCCGCTGACTCGGTGTCAGCATGGCGCAAAGCTAAGATTGCTCAGCTTTCGGTGTCCAATAACGGAATGAGTTTTGGGTATTCCAAAACGTGATGCTCAGTCATTGTCGTTCTTGGCAGTCCGATCATTTTGGTGAGCTTGGAGTGCCTTCGTGAGTTTCGTCATTGCTCCACGGATTCCGAATCCAGTGCCCAATCCGGTATAAACTAGCAATTTTTACGGCAGCGATTCCGGTATAATCCGGTATATTATCCGGTATGGTCAGCACCGATACCATTCTCGTCACGCAAGAGCTTCTTGCACTTCTCTCGGAAGTGGATGAGTTCAAGGGAGCTTGGCGCGCTCTCGGCAGCATAGCGCCGGAGCGACTGAATGCCCTGCGCCGAGTAGCTACCGTGGAGAGTATCGGATCATCCACTCGTATCGAAGGTAGCAAGCTGACAGATCGGGAGGTAGAACGCCTCCTCGGGAGCCTTGAGATCAGGCAATTTGGAACTCGAGATGAGCAGGAGGTCGCCGGCTACGCAGACGTTATGGAGACTGTCTTCCGGGCGTGGGCAGATATTCCTCTGACTGAGAATCACATCAAGCAGCTCCATCGTGATCTTCTCCAGTACAGCCAGAAAGACGAGCGGCATCGTGGGAACTACAAGACCCTGCGTAACGATGTTGGAGCCTTCAATGCTGATGGCAAGATGATTGGCATCGTCTTCGAGACCGCCACGCCATTCGACACGCCGCACCGCATGACCGAACTCGTCTCGTGGCTGAATGAAGCGCGCGAAGTGCGCTATCTTCATCCTCTCTTGGTCGTTGCTGTGTTCATTGTGGTGTTCCTGGAAATTCATCCGTTTCAGGACGGAAATGGCCGTTTGAGCCGTGTTCTGACCACGTTGCTTTTGCTTCAGGCAGGCTACAGTTATGTCCCTTATTCGTCGTTAGAGAGCGTGGTCGAGCACAGTAAGGACGCCTATTATTTGAGCCTACGGCAAACGCAAAGCACCATCCGAACAGACACGCCCAACTGGCAACCATGGCTGCTCTTCTTCATGCGGGCACTTCAACAGCAAAAGCGTCGCCTCGCAGTAAAGGTGGAAAGAGAGAAAATCTCTCTTTCCACGCTACCGGACCTCGCTATCAAGATTCTCGACTATGCACGTGATCAGGGACGTGTCACGACCAGGGACATGGTCCGAGAGTTCGGTGCGAGTCCAAACACACTCAAAGCTACATTCTCTTCGATGGTTGATAAGGGCTTGCTACTCAGGCACGGCGGGGGACGTTCCACTTGGTACGGACTACCGTAAAGCCTTAAGAAATCGAAGCCGAGATTCCTGGAATCGGACTAGGAGAGCGGCCGCGCAGCAAATCGGATAAATGAGGTCTACAGGTCGAATGGATACAGCAACAAAGAAGCCCGGCGAAGTGCTTATTAGCTATAGCTGGGACAGCGAGTCTCATGTTCAAGACGTACTTGCCCTTTCAGACCGCCTGCGCTCGAAAGGCATCGACTGCGTGATAGATCAGTATGAAGTCTCGCCCCCTGAGGGATGGCCACGATGGATGGATCGGAAAATTGCCAGCTGCGACCTCGTAATTGTGATCTGTACAAAGACATATTTGGCGCGAGTGATGGGCGAAGAGGAGCAAGGCAAAGGCAATGGAGTGAAGTGGGAAGGCACTATCATCTACCAGCACCTCTATAACCAGGGCGCCGAAAACCGAAAGTTCATACCCGTTCTCATGCGGGACTCCGACAAGGCTTACATTCCCATCCCTCTTCAAGGTGCCAGCTATTTCTCCATCGAAACGGATGCCGGCCAACAGCGTCTCTATAACCGTTTGCTTGGTTTGCCGCCAGCAGCAAAGCCGCCTTTAGGTGAGCGTCCTGCCATGCCGAAGAAGGAAGTACAGACAGATATCGGCTCGTTTCTACGCACACCGATAGATATCCCCCTTTGGAACAAAGCCGAATGGCGTGGCACCGCCTTCCTGGTGATGCCAGAGTCACTGCCAATTCTTGGGCTCGCATTTACAAACCGCGACGCCGCTCTCCGAATCTTTCGCGATTGGCGTAATCGCTACGGTGATGCGGATACCCATGAAGAGCTTCGGATTGCAATCATCGAAGGCGAAATCCCTGGAGAAGACGCTGGTTACACCGTCCACGTCGGATTGAACTTCGAAAACGTCTTCGAGCGTTACAAAGAAGCAGGGTTGGAGCCGGACAAGAAAACCTTCTTCACCTCCACGACCCGACTCAACCGCATGAATCCGAAGCCGGGCTCACCATACCTGGCTCTATTCAAGGAGGTATATGAGGAGAAGGGAGAATTCCTTCTGATTCCGGCGATACTCAATTCTGATGGGTCCATGGAACGGATCGTAGAACTTGGTATTCGCAAGAAATCTCTCATTTTCCGGAAGTCGTCTGACATCCCGCCTGGAGACATCGACTCCATTGTTCTGCATTCTGGATCACAAAAGAGGCCGCTCACTGCATATGGGGAAGCTCTTGCACAGAAGCGGGGAAATGCCAAGTGAATTCATCATCTCGATCACTATGCATTCCAAATGAACGGACATGCCGTTGAGTCTGCCATCTGCAAAAACGATAAAAGTGCTATTTGCCAGGTCGGGTAACAGATGCGCCTATCCAGGATGCCTATGCCCTCTTGTGGAAGGCAATGATTGTGTCACTGGAGAAATTTGTCACATCAAAGCCCTAAACAGAGGCGGCCCACGATATGACCAGAGTCAAACAGATGCTCAACGAAACGCCGTGGAAAATCTCATACTGATGTGTGGACGTCATCACAAAGTCGTCGATGACGATCCTCAGTCCTACCCGGTGCATATTCTTATCGCACTTAAGCGTGAGATCGAAGGCCCTGAAGATACTGAGATCACGACGAATATGGGCCGACAAGCGATGTTGTTACGAGAGCAGTCTATCCGGGTTCAGGGTGACCTCCGAATAGGTACGATCCAAACTCATACGGTTACGATCAAAGCACCCCGTCAAGCACGTCCCAAAATACTCTTATCTCAGGACGTTATCGGGGGCAGTCCTAACCACAGAGCCTATTTGAAGTACCTCATCGACAGGTATCAGGAGTTTGCCAAAAGGCAGACCGACCGAAATTTCAAGTTTCCAGCCGTTTACGCCAGCATCAAAAACCGTTTCAAAGCCACGTGGGAACATATTCCGATCTCACGCTTCGAAGAGGTGGTGCAATTCATGCACGCAAAGATCGACAGCACGCTTGTTGGTCGGCTTCAGAAAAGTCAATCGAAGGCTTCCTACGAGCAGTTTGAAAAGTTCCTAAGGGATCACCGTTGATAAAAAGAGTGAGGTATAGCGTTGAATATCGTTTTGCCAGATCCTTCAAAGGCCCATGTTCTATCCTTCATCCGCGATGTTCTTGACCTTTCAACGCCCCCTCTCGTTCTTCGAATCACCCCCGAGAACGGCTGCAGCCCAGGTGATTGCTTCATCAATGTTCGCAGGAAGACAGTGGAGTCTGGGGGGATCATGCAAACCGGCTGGGCTCTCTGGGAGCGGCCAGGCGTTTATATAGAAGCCGAACACCACGCCGTGTATGAGGCAGGCAGTGGAAACTCTCTTCTGGATATCACGCCATGTCCGGACGGCTTTCGGAAACGCCTATTTGTCGCAGATCCCGACGCTACCTTTGATTTTGAGGGATGGCGTTTACGGGACAACCGTCGCATGGCATTGATTGACGATGATCTTATTCACGAACTCTTCAAGGCAAGTTCACGAATGAATACCTTCAAGGCGAACCTTCCTGGTCGTGGAACCTACATTCTGTCCCAATCAGAGCAAAAAGAGCTTGCAAAGCTGCAGCGACGTTACATTCGCGCGAACCAGGACTTCGAGGCTAAGTATGGACGCCCCCTCTAAGCCTGCTGCAGCAACGGGAGTATGGGGTGACGGGGGCGTGATTGTCTTTGAAGGATGATATGTCGCGCGTGATGGGTGACGACTCTCGCCCCAATATCTTTCCCGCGGAGTACTCGCGTTCCTAAAGCGAGGATAGCAAGATGAAATCGGAGCCTCCCCATGCGATATCTCCATAATGCAGCCCCAGTCGACGAGCGCGTGAAGATTCAGAACATCGAAGACGTAGCAGATGGCTGCTACAAACTTCTACGCTTGCTCCACCGACCGCGCAATCAGGCTACATGGGCGCTCTTAACCCGCATGGCTTTGGAACTGGAGAATCGGCAACAACAATACGGAGCGAACACAACGCTTCACCGTGTCGCAGTCGTCGTGCTGGACAAGTGTGTCACAGGCTTCAATTTCATTGCCAAACACGGTAAGCCTCCCTCCAGATTGAGCACAACATACACCTGGAACGGCACGTTGATACAAGATGCCGAACACGCTTTGCTGATCAGCAAGCATTATCTCGATTTTGCCAATGTATTTCCCATGTGGCACAAGAACCACGAAGAAGCCGAACTGATTACCGACGAATGCGTTCGCTTCCATATCCCTGACGACACACCGCGTCAGCGTCAGGTCATCGCCTATCAGCAAGGGGAGCGTCCTCTTGGAATAACTGGCAACGCTCCATATATGAAGCGAAAGAACACACCAACGCATGTTACCCGTCTCTTGAACGACTTCCATCAAAGGATTCGCCCGAGAGGTGGCGCTGGAAAGTTCACCTATAAACCCACCCCGGAAGTCATTGAAGCTCTTCGCCCGGAATATCAGGAACGTCTGGAGAGCAATTTTCGCCATCCCGACTCCTTCGTTTTGAATGGGTATACCTTGAAGGAGTTCAAATCCTTCTATGTCGCGCTATTGATCCTTTGCGCCATTCACGAATATGTTTGCTATCCCTGGAACCAGCCGGGGCAGCCCGTACCCGTTTCATCGCTAGTCATGGTGAAGAGCCGTGCGACTTGGATAGCCGAGCTACAACAGATATCCGGTTTATCTTTGGATACATGCCAGCAGATCATCACAGACCTTACGCTTGATCCTCTCAGTAAGAACGCAAGCCTCTGTATTAACCCCTTTGTTCCACTGGATCAGTTCACCCTCGCTGTAGCGCCTCAGTTTCCCCTCGCCAGCGCAGTAGATGAGAATGTTCTTCGTACCTTCTCTTATCTCTACCCGGCTTTGTTTTCAGCGCAAAACACCGAAAAGGATGCTGCGATGAAGACCGCATTGCGAACAGCGAACCCGGGATACCGCATCGAAGATTCTATTGAGTTACCGGACAAATCAACAGAGATCGACATCCTGCTGGAAGATGAGGCATCATCGACCGTGGTTCTCGCAGAACTGAAGTGGATCCGAAAGCCCAATCGAGTGTTGGAGCGCATCGACCGTGAAGCCGATGTTGCTAAGGGCTTGCGTCAACTCGCACTCATTCGTGACTACACTCGCAAGTACCCAAACTTCTTGAAGCAGCGTGGGAAGCTCAATAAACCGCTCGACGAATACACGCATGTGTACTACCTGCTTTTGATAAGAGACTTCTGGTACTGGCATCCGCCGAACGACGCAATCGCCTTAGTTGATTTCGACGCCCTCTTGCCCGATTTTCAGAAGAGCAAGAACCTTCATCAGTTGGTACAGACCATGCTGACCTACGATTGGCTCCCCGTAGAAGGTCGCGATTTTACGGTGATGTATACCCCTTCCACGGTTCACGGGGTCACGCTGGAGTCTCCTTTGTTCAAATCAACGCGGCCCTAATCGCAGTGCCGTTTGTTTCTGCGTCTCGCCTCAATGGAAATCGTGCGATTGAATAGTGAGTAGATTTGGCTTAATGCGAGATGCGATCTAGCTAATGTGTCATGGAATGCCCTAAAATTGGTTCCACTGAAAGAGAGCCGTGAACGATGAGTTGCTCACGCGGTGCCGCTGCCCCAGATCGCACTACCGCACTTCGCCTGTTCGCGGCATCCGCAGGCTATTGTCAGAATCCTGCCTGCTACCGTCCATTGTTTATCTCCGCTGGAACAGATCGCATCCACATCGCAGAAATGGCCCATATCCTGGCCGCCAGCAATCAAGGGCCACGCGCAGTCGATGCCATGTCTGCAGCCGACCGGGGTGCCTTTGAAAATCTCATTTTGCTCTGCGCCAACTGCCATACCCTCATCGATAAGGCGCCCAGCCAATTTCCGGACGCACTACTGGTCGGCTGGAAACGAGATCAGCAGGCTAGGCTCGATCAGATGTTTGGGGCCGTCACTATGGCGGAACGTAGGGATGTGCGATCGGCAATAGAGCCTCTATTACTGCAAAATCGCGTCATCTTCGAGGAATACGGCCCAGATGCTGGATATCAGGAGAACCCCGAAAGCGAGATGGCATCCACCTGGCAGCGGTACATGCGAGAGAGGATTATTCCTAACAACAGGCGCATTCTTGCGATCCTGGACGTGAACCGGAACCACCTTGTGCCGAATGAGTCGAGAACGCTTGAGCTGTTCCGGCAACACATACTCGACCTGGAAGCGCACCATCTGACCGACATTGTTTTAGGGGTTCAGCGCCGCTTTCCAACAGAAATGGACTCGATCGTGACCGATGGAGAGCAACGTGCCTAGACCACCTCAGGATACGACCGCCTGGGTAGCAGACAGGATCGCCGAGACAACCGACGCAAGCAGCACCAAGGTGACGAGCCCGTTTACCTTTCGCGTGAATAGGAAAGACCGTCTGCCGTCCTTCGAGGTACTGGTTCTCTCTGCATCGAGAGTAACTGATGACATCCTTGATCCATTACTGGAGGAGGCACGGTCGGCCTCTTTCGTCGTGAACGTCCCAAAGAATGGCATTTGGACGGAGTCTGGTATCGCCACAGCCCGCAACCATGATTGCGCATTCGGTGGTATCGGCGAACTGATGTCAGCGATCCACCAGAAGCTGGACGACGTGAGTCTTTTCGTCAAGAAGGAGAACGCGTTCGTCGAGCGTGGGCTGAACCAGCACGATAACGTCAGCCATTTCGACCAGGAATACGATAGGGTGTATCTGGTTCATCGACCGGGGATGAAGTCCCTGCGCGTCGTACTGCTCAATGAGTACGAGTTGACCGCTGAACACGTGCGAACGGCACGCACGAGCTATGGCCCGTTCGATATCGTCTTGATGACCAATCCGAATGGCACTCCAACCAAAGACGCGTTGGACACCGCAAAGACGATGCAGGTTGCGATCCTGCCCTGGCGTCAGTTCCTCGGGAGGCTCGGCTCTCGATGAGGGACAATCCCGCATATCAGGACATCCTAGTAGCCATCCAGACCGGCGATCGATCCCGCACTGCGTGGTACGGATTCGGCTCGTTCTTTCGCGAGAGCCATTTATTTTCCGATATCGATCTGCTGGCAGTTTGTGCCGACGTGGAAGGGGCATCTGCCATTCGACAGGAGTTGGAGACGCTATGCAACGAGTGGCCGATACATCTGCTCATCATGACGGAATCGGAAGCAGAGGAGACTAACTTCATTCAATCGCAACGGTGCATTCCGCTCCTCAAGGCGGAGAGTCAACGATAGTGAGGGGCCTTCGATGAGAACACCAATCAACGCGTTCTACTACCCCGACATGATTTCGTCGGATTTGACCTTAAAGAAAGCGATCTTGTTCTTCGACGAAATCCATTTCGTCGATCGTGCTTCCTATTCCTTTGGTGGTGGCGGCCAAGGTCAGCCGATGACGATCGGGTGTGCTTCTCCACTGCGTGCCTACGAGGCAAGTTTTCGCGAACATGGAGTCCCTCTTTATATCCACGATGCTCCAAGTGGACCGCTGCCTACAGAAACCTTGGAGCAGGTGGCAGCGGATATCAACGACCCACTCTTTCTGTCGCGCTTCCAGGCGGGATTGGGAACATCCGCAACCTTCCGGGATATCGAGATCGCTCCTGGAAACTATGGCGAATCCGGAATGCAAGAGGACTTGGTCAGAACTCTCAGCAAGCTGAATCTCGCTGAGGGCTTGAGTCAGCATGAAAATGCCATGGAGCTCTTAGTGGATGGGAAGGTGCAGCCATTCCGGACCAAAACTGCAACCGAGCAAGCCAGGGTCTTGATTCATGCCGCTGCGAGATGCTCCCTCAATATCAACGTCGCACTCCGGGCAAGCAATACCAACGGAATGACACCGTTCGCCGATGCGGCTCCTTTCGGTGAACTTCTTGGCAGCAAATACCATCGCGCCATTGCCGCAGCGAATAAGTCGGCTCCCACGGTGCAGTTGACCGACCTCAGCTTCAAGGTCTTCGACGAACTCATTCCTTCCGCTGTTCTTGAGGAGATGACCTTTGGCGATGCAGTTTGCTATCGAAAAGACTCGGCAATCGCACGCGAGGAATTTCTCGAACATCTTTCCGTCCTCCAAGCGAAGCAAGGTGCCATCAAATCCGACGATGATTACAACGCTGCGGTCTCAAAGATTGTCTCGACGGACATCATGCCTGCTGCGACAGCGTACCGCAAGAAACTGGAAACCATCGGGGAGACTTTCGTCGGCAGTCTCGCAAAGGGCGCGTTGACTGCAGTCGGCACGGTGCCGGTCGGAGCTGTAGGACTCACGCTCTTCGGAGCCCTGTCATGGCCACACCTCATCGCATTGGCGGGACCGACTGCTGTGGTCGTCGGGAATGCGGCCATCGATGCCTTTGTTGCGTCACGGACCGCGACCCGCGAATGCGCCATCTCATACATCTTGTCCTTGGAATCCTGATGAGAAGGCAGCTATTTCAACGAAGATCGTTGCCGCTGAATGGCAGAGGTCGCAGCGCGGTTCGGCGCCGATTTAGAAGGAAATTGAGGGCACAGCATGGACACAATAACGGTTCCTCGGTGTACCTTTTAGGGCCTATTGGAGCCACCCATTGCCCGGCGATTCTATAAGTTACGGGTTTCAGGCTCACTGTCACGGCAGAGGTCGCGGGTTCGAGCCCCGTCGTCCCCGCCATCAACCTAAGAAATAATAGGTTCGGTGGCATTGTGGCATTCCCAGAGATATCTTGACGATGCATAAGTCTGATGGCCTCCCTGTTTGGGCATCAGTGTCTTGTCGCGATTCTCAGCTTTTCGCTTCTTCGCCAAACTGCTTGGGTTTAGACCTCGGGTGAGTTGCGTGTTTTGGCGTGACAAAACACTTCCAACAGCTAGTTCAAATCTCGGCGTACCGCACGAGAATTCGTGGCAGGCGAGAGACCGAAGCTGTGCCGTCTGATCACATTTTCCCCGATACCAGCTTGCGTGATTGAACTCTGCCGAAATGATGTTTCAAGCAAGATAGTCAGCGAATCCTTTCAACGATAAAAGAGCGAAACTTCAGAGACGAAACACTCATGCAGGCCGGTGCATCGAAGGCATAGAGCGGCGTACCCGATTGACCATACTAGGCCAGTTTCCAAACTTACCTTGAAGTTCTTACCGCTTCGATCCAAGGGAAGACGACGCTCTCACGAGAGGCTCCGCTATGGGCAAAGATGTCAATCAGACGATCCGGCTGGTTCGGGATTCGGTTTGTGGTATGCAGGTCGATCCTGCAACGGCGATATCAGTGGTTCACAGCGAAGAAAAGTTTGCCTTCTGCAGCAACGAGTGCGCAGCGAAGTTTCGGCATGATCCAGCCAAGTATGTCCCCAGGACTCAAGTAGTCTCACCGCAGAAAGACTTAGGCAAAAATCAGGCCGCTGGGGACTTTACCTGCCCCATGCATCCGGACGTTCATAAGCCTGAACCTGGGAACTGTCCGAAATGCGGAATGGCGCTCGAGCCCTCAATTATTGAAACCGCAAAGCCAGCGGTGCAATTCACCTGTCCGATGCATTCTCAAATCGTCCGCGACAAGGCAGGAAACTGCCCCATCTGCGGGATGACTCTTGAACCTACAAACGTGGCGTTAGGCTCAGAAGACTCGCCCAATCCAGAGCTGGCGAGCATGACCTTCCGCTTTTGGGTTGGAGTAGCGCTCACGTTGCCGTTGCTTGCCATCATGGTCTCTGACATTGTTTCTGGACACCCAATTCAACATCTGCTGTCAGGATTACAACTCGGATGGATTGAGTTTGGTTTAGCTACGCCCGTGGTGCTTTGGGCGGGCTGGCCATTTTTTGAGCGGGGATGGGCGTCCGTCGTCCATCGCAGTCTTAACATGTTCACTTTGATTTCGATTGGTGCAGGTTCTGCCTATCTCTACAGCGTCATCGCAGTGCTGGCTCCAGGTATTTTTCCCGCAACCTTCCGAGACATGTCGGGCAATCTTGGTTTGTACTTCGAGGCTGCATCGGTGATCACAGTCCTGGTGCTCCTTGGACAGGTTCTGGAACTCAATGCCCGTAGTCAAACGAGCAGTGCAATTAAGGCGCTGCTTGAACTTGCGCCGAAAACAGCAAGGAAGATTTCCGCTGATGGAGAGGAGGATGTACCCCTGAGTGAAATTCAGGTAGGGGACCAACTCCGCGTGCGTCCCGGCGAGAAAGTCCCGACGGACGGCGTAGTCATGGATGGACGAAGTTCAGTCAACGAATCGATGGTGAGTGGCGAGCCCGTTCCGGTGGAGAAGATGGTCGCTGCGAGGGTAATTGGCGGCACGATCAACGGCACTGGCAGCTTCGTGATGAAAGCTGACCGCGTGGGATCCGATACCCTTCTGGCCCAGATCGTAAAGATGGTGAGTGCGGCGCAAAGGACACGTGCACCCATTCAACGCCTTGCCGACAGGGTTGCTTCCTATTTTGTCCCCGCGGTTCTGGTCTCATCTGCAATCACGTTTGTGGTCTGGGCAATCTATGGTCCCCAGCCACACTATGCCCACGCGATTGTGAATGCAGTCGCTGTGCTGATCGTTGCCTGTCCGTGTGCTCTAGGGCTGGCAACTCCGATGTCGATCATGGTCGGGACCGGGAGCGGTGCACGCGAAGGCGTCCTCATTCGAAATGCGGAAGCTCTTGAAATCTTCGAGAAGGTCGATACCCTGGTCGTGGACAAGACGGGAACCCTTACCGATGGCAAGCCACGACTCACCGAAGTAATTCCAGCCGAAGGCTTCGATGAGCAGGACCTTCTACAATCGGCCGCAAGTCTGGAGAAAGCAAGCGAACATCCGCTGGCTGCGGCGATCCTCGCAGGCGCAAATGAGAGGAAAGTTGCGCTGATTGACGTCGCAGACTTCCAATCGATTACGGGCAAGGGCGTCACCGGAAGCCTGCTGGGGAAAATCATCGGCATAGGCAACGCAGTGCTCATGCAAGATCTTGGCGCTAATCCGGACGCACTCAAGAGTCGAGCAGAAGGCCTGCAGAAAGAGGGTCAGACTGTGATGTTGATTGCATCGGATGGGCGGTTTGCTGGACTGATCGCGGTAGCTGACCCGATCAAGGATTCGGCGGCAGAAGCAATCAAGGAATTGCAGGAAGCCGGAATCAAGGTCGTGATGGTTACGGGCGACAATCACACGACAGCAGAGGCCGTCGCCCAAAAGCTGGAGATTGATTTCGAGGCTGATGTTTTGCCGGAGAAGAAAGCTGAAGTTGTGAGGAAGCTCCAGTCTCAGGGGAGTATTGTCGCTATGGCTGGGGACGGTGTGAATGACGCGCCGGCATTGGCACAGGCTCAGGTCGGTATCGCAATGGGAACAGGAACCGATGTGGCCATGGAGACCGGCGGAATCACGCTTGTAAAAGGCGATCTCAGGGGCATCCTCAAAGCCCGTCTGCTCAGTCAGCGCACGATGAGCAACATTCGTCAGAATCTCTTCTTCGCTTTCATCTACAACATCTTAGGTATCCCGCTGGCTGCCGGAGTCCTCTACCCAGCGTTTCATCTTCTGCTCAACCCAATGGTGGCCGCCGCAGCCATGAGTCTCAGTTCCGTATCCGTTATTACCAACGCGCTAAGACTTAGATCGACAGGCAGCGATCCGAAAACGCCGAGGTAGATCGTCCTTGCGCTGTTTTGCTTCGGGAAAACTACTCCTGCTGCGTCGGCAGTGCTTTCACAGCATCGCCACGGTCGATACCCCGAATGTACTGAGCGATCAGATCGCATTCGTGATCATGGGCTCCTGAAGTCGGCGCCCTCGCCAAGTTTTGATTTCAAGGGTAGCCGGGCAAAGCACAACAGGATTCTCGGCCGTCGGAGCTGTATGAACGCTCGTCTATAAGAAAGCTGGTACTCAGTTGGGTTGGAAGCCTTCAAGATTGAAAAAGCAGTGAGGGTTCAAGACTAGCGCTGGTCTGCGCGGTCATTCAACCCCCACTGCTCGATATAAGACTTCTTGCGTGGAACGGGTTACTTCTTGGCGGCTTCGAACTTCTCGGTTCTGCTTGTTCTATCGAGAGTATCGAAGAGTGGTTGAGCTGGGCTTACTGCCGGTTCTTCCTTGGCTACTGAGATACCCAGGATTCGGACGTTGGCATTTTCGGGGAGCGTGATTGTCTTAGTGCCGGAGGGTAAGTCGAGCGCGTAGACGAAGAGGTAGCTGTACTGGTAAGGCTCGTTGAGGCCATCGGCGGTGTGGTGGTGAGAAACGTACCAGGCCAAGGTTGCAGGCTTGATGTAGCCGGGACGGAGGCCGATATAGTCCTGCGGGTATTTGGGGGACCAGTCGGGTGTGCCGCCGCTCTTGAGATCCCAATCCTGGTGGTTTGCAGAGATGGCATAGTCTTTGCGGAGCGCAACCTGGTGTTCGGGTGTTCCGCGACGACCGCCCTCAGTTACAGTTTCAGGCTTGGGCTTCCAAAGGCGCGTGTCCCATTGGCCGATGAAGCCGCCCCAGTCTTCCACGGTGATGCGTTCGGGAGTCTTGCCGACTTTGAAGGTAGCTTGCTGGTCGCCATCTGCCGAGGCGGCGAGTACGTAGACCTTGTTGAAGCTGCCTTGAGGGAGATCGATGGTCTGGCCCTTGGCGACGACAGCGTTTGGCTTGCCGGTCCCGGCGGGGACGAGGGTAAAGTCGACTCCGTCGATCTTGAGGCTGGTGGGGAGCATCTCGGCAGGCAGGGCATTGCCTTGCTTGTCAAAGCCGCCGACCGACTTGGTGTCGTCATTGCTGGCGACGGCTAGGTCGTAGTTGAGAGTGACAGGCTGCGAGGTTACACCGGCTTCGTGGACGGCGGGCGCGCCGAACTTCAGAGCGAAGGTGCGCGGCTGATAGGGCTTGAAGGAGGTCTGGAGAGCACCCTCAGTGACGGTCGCCGAGCCGAGAGGCAGCTCTTGTCCGTTGACTTCGCGGGCGGCTTCAACGGGGCCGGCGAACTTGACCTTGACGTTGTCCGCGGGCTTGCCGTTCAGCTCGACGAGCCGGATGACGATTTCGTCGCTGATCTCGGACTTCTTGAGAGCAAGGACGCGGATGTTGGGGTTGTCGATCGAGAGCAGTGAGAAGCTCTTGCCTAAGGTTCCGGCGTGCTTCGCGGTGTTGAAGGCGATGAGCGGTGTGCTGAGGCGGTAGGCCTGCCAGTCTGTCCTGCCCTGACGCCAGTCGCCAGCATGACCGGCGAGGCCGAAGAGGATTTCGTGGTGGCCCCAGTCCTGGTTGAGCTCGTCGGTGTAGGCGCCCTTCATGTGAGATGCCTCGCCAGGCGAACGAAGCAGCGTCAGCCGAATGGTGCTCTCATCGCGCTTGTCCGAGCCGTTCTTGACATCGGTGAGGATGGTGGCGCCGAAGCTGCCGGACTCGTCGGTCTGATCAATCCAGTGATGCGACGCCACTTCAAACTGGCGGTCGAAGGCAACGGGACGTTGGATCGTGCCGACTTCCCAGTTGTACGTCGCGAGCTTGTTAGTTGCCGCGAGCGGGAAAACCGCCTTGACGTTGGCAGAGAGCGAACGCCAGTCGATCGATTCGCCGAATTCGACGCGGTTGCCGGCGTCTCCTGCGGAGAGGCGAACGGTCTGGGCGAACTTGGAGCCCTCGCCTTCGCGGGTTACTTCGATGGCGATGCGTGCAGGGCCGTCCTCGACGATGCGTGCCTTAGCCATCCCGCCGATGAAGGCGCGGGGAGGAGCCTGCTCCTGGTCGAAGTCCATGTTCCACGCTGGCCAGTTGATGGGCGCGTCGTTGTTGATGGCGAGACGCATGGGGCTGGCGAGAAGTTCTTTGTTGATCGACTTATCGAAGATGCTGCTGACATCGCCTGCTGCGTTCAGGCTAACCTTGTAGCGGGCGTTCTCGAGGGTGGAGTCGGTGACCTTCAATTCCTTGGAAGTCTCGGACTTCTTGCCTTCGCGAACGTCATAAACGGCGTAGCCGACAGAGGGGACTTTAGCGAGGAAAAGAACCTTGCCATCCTTGATCTGCGCCGGGACTTGGTTGCCATCGGGACCGAAAACTTCTACCCCTTTGGTGCTGCCGCCTGGAACGGTTGCTTCCACAATGTCTTCGCGCTCGATGTTCAGCGGGTTATAGACAAGGATGGGGGTACCTTTAACCTCTGTGTCCAGAGCAGAGGCGATGGACTGAGTCGCGCTGGTGAGGACGTCCGCGAACTGATTGGACGCAATGATGTCGTCATTCTGCGCGAACTCATAGGCGCGTGGAGTTGCTGTGCCCGCGCCGGTGTCATGGAACTGGCCGCCCATGACCAGGGTCCAGGCGTTGGTGAGTTGTTCGTGCGGATAAGGACGTCCGCCCATCCATGCCGCTGCTACTGAGGCCTTTTCCGCGGCGTCAGCGAGGAGCTCGTTCTTACGGTTCCAGCGCTTGTGATAGGCCTGCGAGGTGAGTGAGCCGGCGGAGTGATTGATGAGTTCAAGATCCCCCTGATAGGTCGGCATCTTGGTCTGCATCTCGGGCTTGATGTCGAGGAACATCTGGTCGGCGGTGGCGGAAATGACCTTGACCGGACCATCGCCCATCCTGACCGGGGTGCCGGCGGTCACGATATCGCCAGTCGCTCCAGCGGGCGTGGGTGAGAACGTGGTGGGCAGAACTGCTTCGCCGCCGGTGACGGTGGCTTCAAGGAGCTTGACCGACTCTTCATTGGTGGCCCCGCCTATGTCGCCTGTCCCGACGTAGTGGTAGTCAGCGTAGACGCCTGTGGCCTTGCCGTCGATATTGATGCGGGATGGCCAGTCGACTTCGCGGCGTCGGCGTAGGGGTGAGCCGGCGATCGGTGGTCCTTCCGGCTCAGGGGACTTGCTGAGATCGGAGGTGATCTGGCTGCCGTAGTCGCCGGGATTGAGGGCGGCGAGGATGGTTTCACCGTCCGGGCCAGTCCAGATGCCTACGTTGAATGGGATGCCTTCGGGAGTTTTCTCCGGTGAATCTGGGCCGCCGATCCGGGGAGCAGGCTGCCACGCTGCACTCAGCTTCTGGGTGGAAAAACCCTTCACTCCGGAGGCGGCGAGGATGGTTGGCAGCGAAGCGGGGAAGCCAAAGCAGTCCGGCAGCATGTATTCAAAGCTGGCTTTGCCAAACTCGTGGCGATAGTAGGTATTGCCATAGAGCACCTGGCGGAAGATGGATTCGGCGCTGGGAAGGTTCACATCGCCTTCTTCGACCGAGGAGCCGGTGGGGAACCATTGGCCTTTGGCGACATACCCCTTCAGGCGCTCGTAGTCGGCCGGGTAGTACTCTTTCATGAGGCGGTAGCGGTTGGAGCCGGACCAGTTGAAGACATAGTGTGGATACTTATCCATGTAGTCGAAGTTGACGCGCATGGTCTTGAGCAGGTATTCGCTAATGACTTGCGGATATTCCCAACGCCACTGGGTATCGAGGTGGGCATACGGGACCACGTAGAGGGTCGGCTGCTTGGTGATGTCGGGGGCAGTCATGGTCTGCGCTTGAGCTGAATTCAATACGGAAGCGAAGGCAAAGGCGGCGATTGCGGCGAAGAGTGGATTTCGGTGGAAGCGGGACACTGGGACCTCACGTGGAGAGAAAGTTGACGCTAGGTGAACTGCGGGAGCGGTGGAATGGTAGTACTGGAGCGTTCCGACGAACGAACGGAGAAGGAATTGAGTGGTATCGTTTCCACTACAATGACAACCGTATAGTAGAAACCGCTGTCTAGGACTGTCAAACGGGAAATTCAAAACTTGCGGCAAGACCTGCTGATTTGAGGCGAATCGAGCATGAGCATGCCTTGATGAACTCACGGCGCAAATTTGGTCGCCAAAATTAATCGTCAGGAAAGTACTCACAGCATCATTTCGGACAGAAGTAGATCTAAAACTGGAATCGATACCATTTGTTGGTTTAGGTTTGTATAATTCCGCTGACATTGAATCCTGGTGTTCATGTCCCGCCATCTGCGCTTGGACTTGCGCGTATCGAACGCGTAGGGACCGTCACCCAATTCTCAGCAGTTCAGTTCCTATGGTACTTCTCTGCGCTCACTTTGTTTTTAGTTGCAGTAGCACAGAGTTGTCCTTGTTTCGCATGCCTCTTTTCTGCCTTGTTGTGTAGTTTTCTGGCCAGCTGCATGTAATTGGATTTACGCAGCAACTTCATCCAAGCACGCCAACCCCTGCTCATGCAGGATGGAGAAAAGAGATATGCGCCGAACCTCCTTCCCACGTCTGGGATTTTTAGCCCTAGCAACATTTGTAGTTGCCATGATTTTCGCTGTGCCGTCCCAAGGCCAACAGAGAATGGCTCTTCCCACACGGCTTTCCGCTCCCGTTGGAGCTCCTGCTCTCGGTCGTTTACCTGCTTCCCAGCGCCTTGGATTTTCGCTGTCGCTGCCGAATCGCAATCAGCAACAGCTCCAATCGCTCATCAAACAACTCAATGACCCCACAAGTCCCCAATACCGGAAATATCTGAGTGTTGAGCAATTCACGGAGCAGTATGGGCCGACTCAAGCGGATTATGACAAGGTTCTCACCTACGCCAAACAGCATGGTCTGACAGTAACGAAGACCTATGCAAACAGGAGTCTGGTCAATCTCTCCGGTTCGGTCGCGACGGTCAATGAAATCTTCCGGGTCACAATGGGGCAGTATCAGCACCCGACTGAGAATCGCAAGTTCTATGCGCCGGATGTCGAGCCCACGATCGACAAAAGCCTTCCCGTGTTGAGTGTGCATGGCTTGAGCAATTACAACCTGCCGCGCCCGATGTTGAAACGCGCTTCAGCCGGCGCATTGCTGAAGAGTGACACCACGGGTTCTGGCGATGGCGGGCAGTTTCTTGGCAGCGATATGCGCGCAGCGTATGTCCCCGGAGTGACCTTGGCTGGCGCAGGGCAGTCGATCGGTCTTATCGAACTCGGACCCTACAATTTGAGCGACGTGCAGGCGTACTTCACTGCTGTGGGTCAGCCGCTCAAGGTTCCCATCTACAACGTTCTTCTCGGTGTGGATGGTGTTTGCTCGGGCACCCCTTCGTCCGGTGGATGTGATGACGGCGAAGAAGTGATCGATATCCAGCAAGCCATCTCCATGGCGCCGAATCTTTCGGCCCTGATTGTTTATGAAGCTTACGGTGACAGCGATGCACTTGCTGCATTTACGCAGGCTGCAGCTGACAACGTTGCAAAGCAACTCAGCCTGTCCTTTGGCTGGGGTGGCACACCGGACACTGAGCCAGGTTACGAACAGATATTCATGGAGCTTTCGGCCCAGGGACAGAACACGTTTGTTGCCTCGGGCGATGGTGGAGCTTCGGTGGGTACGGTTGGCTATCCCGGCAACAGTCCCAACATCACTGACGTTGGTGGAACTGACCTGACAACGGCGGGGCCTGGCGGCGCGTGGGTCTCCGAAACGGGATGGGTTGGCAGTGGTGGCGGGTGGAATACAGAATCCCCAATCCCTGCCTATCAGAAGTCCGCGATCACACAGCAGAATCAAGGGTCGACCGCATACCGCAATATCCCTGATGTTTCGATGGAAGCGAACACGGACAATTTCTTCTGCGCAAATGGTTCGTGCTCGGGCGGCATCGGAGGTACCAGCCTCGCTGCCCCTCGCTTTGCTGGTTTTCTGGCATTGGCGAACGAGCAGGCGAATGGGCTTGCAGTTGGATTTGTGAATCCTACGATCTACGGTATTGGACAGTCCGACAGCTACAAGACCGTTTTCCATGACATCACCTCGGGCAATAATTTCAATGACAGCAGCCCAAATCTTTTTACTGCCAATGCCGGCTATGACCTGGTCACCGGATGGGGCAGCCCCAACGGCGCGAGCGTGATCGCCGCCCTGGCTGCTTACCGCGAAAACACGCCGAATTTCACTGTTGCCGCAACTCCATCAACAATTCACCTCACTCCCGGCAGCAGCGGAACAACTACCATCGCCGTTGCCCCGACACACGGCTTCAGCGGGAATGTGGCACTCTCGATCTCACTGATTGGCGCTCCGACTGGCGTCTCCGCAAGTCTGAGTTCAACTTCGATTGCCACCTCTGGCTCGTCGATCTTGAACGTGTCAACGACGAGCGCGACTCCCGGCGGCACGATTGTCATCGCTGTGAAAGGCACGAGCAATGGCATCACCCAGACGGCTTACATTACGCTCGCTCTGCCGGATTTTGAACTGACGGCGACGCCTTCGGCTCTGTACGTCAATCAGGACAACTACGTCACCGATACGATCTCCGTGGGTCCGGAAAATGGGTTTGCGGGTAAGGTTGCTCTATCTCTCTCAGGGGGATTGCCCTACGGAGTGTTCGACATCTTGTATCCTTCGAGCACGAAATCGCAGAGTACGCTGGCCGTTGCGGCCGCCGGAAAAGCGTACACGCAACCAGGAAGGTCCATCAGTGTTGTCGGTACTTCAGGGAGCATCACGCACACGCTCTCTTCGCTCACGCTGGCCGTCAGTGCGGGCCTGGGTAAATGCGGTTCCGGTACGCCGATCAATCTAGCCTCCTCTTACAACCTTCCCGCTATCTATGCCGACGGAAAGACTTTCACCAGCGGTGGATTGGATGGCGGTGGAGCAGCGTATTCAGCGACGGTCCTGACTTCGGCTCGTGTTCTCGACGGTACGCAGTTCCTCTTCGGGCCGGCCAATACCAATGACGCCGTCTACGGAGCGGGCCAAACGATCGCACTTCCTGCCGGCAAGTTCAACACGCTCCAATTGCTAGGGACCGGCATCGATGGCAACCAGACGTCACAGACGCTTGTCGTAACCTACACAGACGGAACGGCGACAACTTTCTTGCAAAATTTCAGTGACTGGTTCAGCCCCAATCCGAATGCGAATGAGGCGGAAGCTGTTGCCATGCCTTACCGAAACACGTCTACGGGTACAAAGGACAATCGCCCTTTCAATGTGTATGGCTACTCGTTGCTGCTTGACCCCACTCGCTCCGTCAAGAGCCTTACTCTTCCGAACAATCGCGCTGTCATCATCCTCGCTGCAACGCTGGTTACTGAGCAGCTTGGCACGCAGGCGAATCTGACAACGGCGTTTAATGCTACGGGCATTTACAGCGATGGAACCACGTTCGCTGGCGATGGCGGTATCGACGCAGGTGGCGCGGCCTACTCCGGAAATCTGTTGGGAGATGTGACCGGTCCCACGAGCATCGTGGTGCATGATCACAAGTTCAATCTGGGCGCAGCGAACCAGCCGAACGTCGCTTATGCCAACGGACAGAAGATAGCGATGCCCAAGGGAGTCTTCAACGAACTCCATCTGTTGGGTACCGGAGTACAAGGAGATCAAGCATCGCAGACTATCCTGGTGCACTACACCGATGGATCAACGACGACGTTTACCCAGGGCTTCAGCGACTGGTTCACACCACAGGGATATCCGAACGAGTCCGTCGCAGTTCTCATGCCGTATCGCGATTTCAACGATGGCTCGCAAGATGCCCAAAACTTTAACCTCTACGAATACACTCTGCCTATCAATGCGTCGAAGACAGTTGCATCCGTAGAACTACCGCAGAATCGCTATGTCGTCATCCTCGGTATCACATTGAGCAACGATCCAGACGGCCCCAATTGGATTGGTCCGTGTGGTCTTCCGAAGGTGCCAGGTCTGAAGTAGGAACAGCATTCCATAATCTCCGGGTTCACTGCAGATGTGGACCCGGAGATTTCAACTAAGCCGAGCGATTCAGAATACGAGATCATTGTGCATGCACCGTAAGCCCGCTTCTCAGAGACAAGCAAAAGGGATACTGGCTAAGATCCGCGAGGAGATGTTCGCGGCAGATCCGACTTGCTATTACTGCCGGTCGTTGACGGTACTGAAGAGCGACGACACACTCTTGAGGAACACCGCGACTCTTGACCACAAGATACCGAAATCTAAGGGCGGACATAAAATATCGAGGCGCAATCTCGTCCTTTGCTGCCTGAGCTGCAATCAAGATAAGAGCGACAAAACCGAAGAAGAATATAGAGCGATACTGAGCGAAACGCTACTTTGACAGTCCATTAGGCCTTTCCTTTTCAGACGTTCCGTAGCTTCCGTTTGTTCCGTGCAGCGTCTTCTCATTACTAATCGAAAGTCGACCTTCCCTGGAAGACCAATCGCTCGATCGCGCTCCCTGGAAACGTCGATCTCACATCGGACCTTGCCGCTCCAATTCGCGTTCATAGCTGTGAAGCTGCTTCAGCGGTGGAAAATCCTGATCAGCGCGATTCCATAGCTCATCTAACTGGCGATATGCAATCGCAGCGTCAGTGCGGTCGCCGGTCAACTGAAGCGCATGCCCAAGTTCCAGTTGCGTGAGAGGAATGTATGGCGAGTCAGGCGCCATCACGCGGTGATCCAGCACACGTTTGAACTCCTCCGCCGCATCCCCGGGGCGCTTATTCTGGAGGTAGGCCAAGCCACGATAATACCCCGGCGCGAGAAATAGAAATTCATTGAAGTCATAAGGCCGCGATTTTTCGAGAAACTGTAAAGCGGCATCGGGATCATGTCGATTCATCGCAATTGCGGCGCGCGCCGAAGCCAGTGTTCCCAAATTGAGTAGCGTATTCAACGGAGCTTCTGATGCGGCCTTATCGGCATCAGACTGGGCCTCGGCCACAACCCCCGCACGGCCCAATGCCAGGGATGCGGACGCATACAAGTCCGCTCCCTTGGCAGCTAGCCGTTTGGCACTCAGGATTTCCGCTTGTGCGTCCCGTGTCAGCCCCACGTCAGCCTTGAAGGTAGCTTCGTTCAGCATCGTGCCGGCGGTGAACTCAATCATGTCGTTCTTGAGTCCAGCCTCTTCAGTCTTTCGGAACAAACGCCAACTCTCCGCGCTCATGCCCCGGCAGAGGGCGACCATGGCGGCTTCCTGCAGGATCAGTCCTTCTTGCGGTTTACCCTTTGCCCATTGCAGCTGGCGCGCCATTGCGGCCTCGTTGTGCTGCGCATAGGCGCCCTGGAAGCAGTGCATGTGAAATACAGGCGAATTGTTCTGCTGGCTCATCGGCCCGTCGCACAATGCATTGAGCGAAGCATAGTCTCCGACTTTCAGATATGCCTGGACCCAGGTGCCATACTGAAGGTATGCCGTCGGGTCCGACTGAATCGCGGTCTTGGCCAGCGCCACGGCCTTCTCGGGTTGGCCTAACAGAAGGTACTCGATTGCCAGGTTGTTGATTGGCGCTACATCCTGCGGATAGATCTTGTGCCACAACTCATAAGCTTCGATTGCTCGATTGATTTCGCCGGTCGTGAAGCCGTAGTAGTTGGCCGTGATGTAAAGCCGCTCCCGGTCCGTCGTACGCCCACGCAAAGCGAATGCCTTCTCAAAGTTTTGTTGACTTAGCACGTATTCGCCGGAGTTGAAGAAGATGGCACCCAACCGGGCGTAGGCAAGTGCAAACTGTGGATCGAGATCAGCAGCAAGCTTGTAGTCTTGAATGGAATCTGATTCCGACCCCGTAGCCCGCTTCTCTTCAGCTTGGGTGAAGGCTCGCAACGCCGCCAGGGAAGTCGTCGTAGCCTGGCTCAACGGCACATGGAACTTCTGCAGAGTGTCATCCGGCTCCCCCAGCCGTCGACGCATCTGTTCTGTTACCAGATTGAGCGCAGGCAAAATGTCGCCTGTCGAGTCGGCGTCGATCTTTTCCGAATCCAGTAGCTGTCCATCCGAGCATGTCCATGCCGTGAGCGCTATCTCCTGGCCTATCTTGTGGGGCGTCAGCTGTCCACGCAGAAGAGTGTGGCCCTTCAATAAACGGCAGGCACTGAGCTCCTCCTCCAACGTTGCGGTTTCGGGATTTCGCACCAGGTCACGGAAAGCCCTGTTAGCAACAAGGCTCAGAAATGGCGATTCCTCCAATTTGACTTGGAGCGCAGAGGACAGCGTCTCGTCCATATCGTGGTTACCGGTTTCGTTGACAAAACCTCCCACCACCACCGATCCCGGATGTGTGTCCCCCATAAGACCTTCGCGATGTCGGTGGGCCTCGAGAATGCGGAGCCCCATCCAGATTCCAACGCTTGAAATCCCCACACCGAACGCAGCGGCTGCCCACCTCATCGCACGCCTAGAGAACCGCAGGCGCCTCTTCCACGCCCCGTACCGATTGCCATGTAACGATTCGACGGTAGATGGCTCCTGCGTATGCGGAGCGGTCTCCATCTCCGCCGCAGAGATATCTGTCGCGATAACGGCCTCAGCATCTGCCGACACACGGGCAATGAACTTGTAGCCCTGCCCTGAGATCGTCTTGATGAATCGAGGACTGTTGGCATCATCACCGAGAGCCTCGCGTAATTTGGTCGCTGCTACCCGAAGGCTGCCTACTTCAAGCGGGTTCTCCGATTGGCCAAGCCGCTTACACAGTTCCTCGGTCGACATGACCTGACCGGGCGTTTCGAGCAGCAGGAGAAGTAGACGAAAGGGCAGATCCTGTATCTTGACTCGCTTTTCATCCCGTAGCAAAACTCCAGAACCGGCGAGCACGCTGAAGCCATCAAATCGAAAAATAGTGTATGTCAATGAGTATGAATCCTGAACAAACATCCCAGATTCATTGTAGCTGTCGCATCACGAGAGCTTTCACGGCACGGAGTCGTCAGGAAAGATTCTCGCAAGTAATTCATAAAATAAGACTTATTCCGTTAATGTCAGTTAATTTGGGGTAATTTAATTTCTGTTGACATTAACTTCGGCTTGCTTTGTTCTCAACCTCGGACTAGGTCCTTTCATAAGAATTTTGAGCTTGTCGCGCCTGCCACCTGTTGAAATCCCGCGGCGCCGCAAATTCCGGCTAACTGACTCACGTCTTCACTCACTTCCCAAGGAGTTGTATGAGAAAGAAATCTTTCGGTCGGCGGATGGCTGCATTCGTGCTGACTGCAGCAATCACCGCGATCACTGGCTGGTGTGCAAGCTCTGCAAAACCCAGAACGGCGGAAGCCTTAGCCGCACACCATGGCGCGTCTACGACAGCGGACTCTGGCGGTAACTCGCCCATCCCAACCCGCCACATCGCTCCCCAGTTCAAGACCCCCTTCGATCGCGTAATCCAACCGAAACTCACCGAAATCATTCGGACGGCCCACCAGCAGGGAATACACCCTGATTCGAAAGTCAACGCTGCCGTTCGTCAGTTCGACGCAACAGGGGCAGGCAACAGCAGCAGTCCCAATTTTCCGAGCTTTGTCGCGGCGCCTTTCTACACCATTGACAGTGTCTCCACCGGAGACGGCAGCTCCATCGAAGTCTCGGTGACCGGTGACTTCAACAACGACGGTAAGCCGGATCTCGTAGTTGGCCAGGCCGGGGGCTCGATTACCACCTTCCTCAACTCAGGCAACTTTCAGGATTTCAGCAACGCCATTCCGTTACCGCCGAATGCCAGCCTCAAGTCCCAGGTTCCATTTTTGACCGCCCTGGTTGCCGTGGATATCAACGGGGATGGCAATCTTGACCTCGTTGGCGAAGACAACGGTGAGTACCAGATTGCGGTCTGGCTCGGCCACGGCGATGGAACCTTCGGCGACGCCGTAACTTACTCCGTCCAGCCGCAGTCCGGAGCAAGCTGGTTTGAAGGCGGCGCCATGCTGGTTGGCGATTTCAACGGCGACGGTCACCCCGACGTCGCGGCCATCACCATCGGGCAGGACTTCAGCAGGCCTCTGAAGACGACCATCGCCGTGCAGACCTTTCTCAATCAAGGGGACAACGCGGGCTCGCTCATCGTGCCCACGACCGAGAGCGACACCGCATTTTCCGATTTCTACTACTCCCATCCGGGTCAGGCTGCGGTTGTCACCAGTGATAGCGCCACCCCGGCAGGGATCGCTTTCCTGCTCTACTGCTATGGCTCAAACACCGCCGCCAAACAAGGGGAGAGTGTCCTCTACATTGCCAGCAACGGCGACGGAACGTTTACTAAGCCCGTAGAGCCTCAGGCAGGAGCTATTCCCGTCACCACCTACGACCAGGGCAACGGATCTTTCTACGCGACCAATCTCAGCGTGCCGATCGCTTCCGCCTCCAAGCGCAGCGGCAACGCCGCTCCCAGCGCCAGTGTCGGAGTTCCGACAACAGATATTGTCTTCGCGAACGGTGACGGTGCCATCTACGACATTCCGTTCAAGCCTGGCACCACCAGCGCCGTGCTGCCCGCGCCCAAGATTCTCGCAGGTGCGAACGAGAATGACCCAGGCTCCCTGACTGCCTTCACCAAATCAAGAAGTAAAGATTTTCAGAAGTCCTCCGTCTCGTCCCATGACGCTGCACTTCCGTCCACAGGCTCGCCGATCCCCAACATCAGCTCGCTCAATCTCGCGGATATGAACGGTGACGGTAACCTGGACCTGATCGTCTACACGTCGGGATCAGCCCTCATATATCCGGGAGCCGGCGACGGTACCTTTGGCCTTCCGGCTCAGGTCGTGGGTGGCATGGGCGGCTATCAGCAGCCTCAACCGGCGGACTTTGACGGAAGTGGCCATAACTCCTTCTTCTGGACCGACGCCTATCTCAATCACCTGGGCTACTATCGCAACCTCGGCTCATTGAATTCAGCTGGCGCAGGTCAGTTCTATGCCGCCCCGACAGTCTCAGGACAAGCCGGAAACCACGACATCCTTGGCGGGAATCTGCTGGTGCAGGCCACCGGCGATTTCAACGGAGATGGCCTTCAGGACGTCATCGCCTATGACTTCACCAACTCCATCGTGAATGGAATACCGGATGTTGTCCTCGGCATCAACAACGGTCACGCCAACACCGGGAATCAGACCAGCAACTTCACATTCAAGACCATCATCCCCGGCATGACCCTCTACGACGAAAACGCGGCCTTCGTTGAGCCAGTCACCTTTCGCAGTGGCTCGGGAACCAGCTTCCTGCTCGTCACAGGGTACGGCGTTCTGCTCTATACCGGCGATCTAAACGGCAATTTTGGACCGCCTGTTTCGCTCAATCTCGGCGTGCACACCGACTGCACCCTCAACTACGCGGATGCTGGCGACATCAACGGCGACGGCGTTCCGGACATCGTCATCCCTTACGGTGGCGATCTCGCCTGCGGAGGCCTCGGCTCAACTCCATCCGGCTACTTCACCTTCCTGGGGACAGGAGCAGGCTCGTATCAGCCCGCGACCTTTACCCAGCTTGGCGGCGCACTCTACATGGTCAAGCTCATTAACTTCAATGGAGCACCCGGCAACCTCGACCTCGCCGTGGATGACCTCGATAACATCGACGCCTACTACAGTGTCTACGCAATTCCCAACAATGCCGATGGCAGTGGCACTTTCAATACCGGTGCTCTCACCGAAAATGCCAATGGGTACATCGTCTCCGACATCATCCCCGGCGACTTTAACAATGACGGCTTGCAGGATCTCACGCTGACCACAGCGGGCCAGGCAGTGGCCGGCTCCTTCAGCACTGTTCCCGACACTACCGGTGTTCTCATGCTGCCGTCACTCGGAACAAAGGGATACTTCAACTTCGGCTCGCCCAACCTCGTCGATGGAGGCTTCTACGCACTCTGGGGTTCCTATGCAGATTTCAACGGCGACGGATACCCGGATCTCGCAGTTGCCACGGTGAATAATGACTACGGCCTCGCTCATCCTCTCCGTCCCCCGCCGGACGTACCGCTGGTACAGATTCTTCCGAATCAGCATGGCTCGTTCGGTCCCGTGCTTACCGAGCTCGATTCCGCGCAGGATGTCCGGTCAACGTATCTCTTTACCGGGAATTTCGGCAACACCGGTGGCGCAGATCTGTTGGTTACGAGCAACTTGAACACTGCTGAGTTCCTCAATCAGGGGGCGAACACGCTGAGCTTGACAGCCTCCGCCGTCACGCCTGCGCAGGGATCGGCCGTTACACTGACCGCTACCGTCAGCCAGGCTGCCAATGGCTTCGTACCGAGCGGCTCGGTCACCTTCTCAGACAACGGAGCAATCATCGGCGCAGCCCCGCTCAACGGCGCCGCTGCAACATTCACAACTTCATCGCTTCCAGTCGGCCAGAACAGAATCACCGCAAATTATTCCGGGGATGATCATCACAATGCATCCTCTGGCGCCGTTACGGTTAGCATTAGCCCTCTGGCTCCCATGTTCACTCTCACGCCCACGACAACTACTCTTGCGGTTCAGCAGGGCGCAACCGGAACGATCACCTTGAGTCTCGCATCGAACAGCACCTTCGCCGGCGTGATCAACTTTGCCTGTTCCGGTGCTCCTGTAGAAGCGAGCTGCGCGGTAAACCCGGCAAGCGTCACACTCGGCCCAGGTCAATCGGGCAGTGTCTCGGTGATCGTAGCCACAACGCCCGGCAATAACCATTACCAAGCCAGCGACAAGTCACTGGGCAAGGTCGCCGGCGGTCTCAGCCTGGCCGGATTGCTTCTATTTGTCGCTCCCCGCCGGCGCCGGATCTACAGCACGATGGGTATCATCGCCTTCGCGTTGCTCTCCGTGGTTTCCATGGCGACGTTGAGCGGATGCGGCAGCAGCAATCGCTATCCAGGAACGCCCATCGGCAACTCGACCATCACTGTCACGGCTACCTCTGGCTCCATCACACAGACTCAGACGATTGCGCTGACGGTCACAAAGACACAGCAGTAATTACTTGGCGAATGGCCGCACCGCAGCAGATGCTGCACTGCGGCCATTCGCATGCAAAGCGCTCAGGCAGGCGCGACCGGCAACACATACGATTTTGGAGGGCTCTACCCGCATGTTGCTTCTTTCGAATTTATGGCGTAACTTTGCACTTCTTCTCTTGTCTATATTGATCGCAGCCGCAGCATCGGCGCAGCTTCCCGCTAAGGTTTCAGCCTCTCATCCAGGCGCCCCGCAGCCACTGATTACCCAGCCCATCGACGAAAGCCGTCTTGTCGCATTGACTGGCAGTCGCCATCCTCTGGCCACCGCCGCAGCAGATCGCGGAGCGGTGTCCGACTCCATGCAAATCGGCCGAACGATTCTCATGCTGAAGAGCAGCGATGCGCAGCAGGCATCGCTCAAAAAGCTTCTTGACGACCAGCAGAATCCCAAATCCTCCAACTACCATCAATGGCTCAAGCCGGAGCAATTTGGAGCCCAGTTCGGAGCAGCACCGCAGGATGTCCAGAAGATCACGCAGTGGCTCGAAAGGTATGGCCTCCAGGTTGAAGCTCCAGTCCCGGGCCGGAATCTCATCTTCTTTTCAGGCACGCATGCACAGCTCAAAGCAGCCTTTCATACCGAACTTCACACCTATCAGGTTGATGGCAAGTCCTACTACGCGAACGCGGGGGATCCGCAGATCCCCGCAGCGCTCGCACCGGTTGTTACCGGTTTTTCTTCGCTGAATAACTTCCCGCGCAAAGCACTGCACACACAGTCTCAAATCATTCGCCGTGACAAATCCTCCTGGAAGCTGGCGGCTTCGTCGAAGGAAGCGCATCCGCAGTTCAACACCCCGTATCAGGGGCAGACGCTGCATGCCATCGCTCCCTATGATCTTGCCACTATTTACAACTTCAAGTCTCTCTGGGATGCGGGCATTGACGGCACCGATCAAACCATCGCGATCGTCAGTGACACAGATATCAATACAGCAGACGTCGATTACTTCCGTAGCACATTCGGTCTTCCCGCCACCAGGCTCAACGTCATCTACTACGGAGTCAACCCCGGTCCCAACGGAAATGAAGGCGAGGCTGATCTCGACGTGCAGTGGGCCGGAGCAGTCGCCAAAAACGCAACTATCGACCTCGTTGTAGCAGCGGACACCGCGACTTCAGCAGGTATCGACGCAGCCGCGGCCTACATTATTAACAACAACCTCGCGTCCATTCTCAACGTAAGCTACGGAGAATGTGAACTCGCGCTAGGCACACAGGGCAATCTCTATTACAACCAAATCTGGCAACAGGCAGCGGCGCAGGGCATTACCGTTCTGGTAGCCACAGGCGATGCAGGCTCCGCGGTATGCGATGGCAATCAACCCTATGCACAGCATGGCCTAAGCGTGAGCGGCCTCGCATCCACGCCCTACAACGTTGCGGTTGGCGGTACTGATTTCTATGCTTCCTTCGTCAATCCTGATCAATACTGGAACACCGATAACGATAGCACCACCCTCCAGTCTGCGAAGAGCTATATTCCTGAGTCTCCGTGGAACGACAGTTGCGGCAGCACGCAGATTCTTTCCGTTCTCCAGGCTGGCGGCGTGACGGATAAAACAACGGAAGCACTCTGCAATGACGCGAACGAACAGTACTCCTTCCTCACAACGGCAGGAGGCTCGGGCGGCGCCAGCAACTGCTCCATCCTCAACAGCGACGCTACGGCGTGCGCAGGCGGGACCGCAAAGCCAGCCTGGCAAAACGGTATCAAGGGCATTCCCAACGATGGTGTTCGTGATCTGCCTGACGTCTCTCTCATGGCAGGCAACGGCATCTGGAGCAGCCTCTATGTTTATTGCCAGTCTGACGCCACCGGGATCGGAGCCTGCGACGTGAACAACGCCTTTGAAGGCGCAGGCGGAACATCCTTTGCAAGCCCCATCTTTGCCGGCATGCTAGCCCTGGTCCAGCAGAAGTCGGCATCGCAACTGGGTAACGTCAATTACACGCTATACAAGCTCGCAACTGCCCAATACGTCAAGAGCGGCAACGCAGCCACTTGCAGTGCAGCTAACGTCGCCATCGGGAACTCCTGCGTCTTCTACGACATCACCGATGGCACAAATGCAGTTCCATGCCTCAGTGGAACTACGGACTGCACAGCTTCAGCAACCGGCGATCAATTCGCTGTCCTGCCTGGGTTTGACGCTGGCGCAGGCTACGACCTCAGTACCGGCCTCGGATCTGTCAACGCCTTCAATCTCGTCAATGAATGGAGCACAGCCTCAACCACGTTTCTGCCCACCACAAGCACCATCGCAGCGGCAGGTACGACAACAGCGCAGTATGGCACTCCTGTCAACGTGACCATCTCTGTAGCTCCAACATCCGTCTCTGGAACTCCCAGCGGCGATGTAGGGATCACTACCAACAGCACGATTGCAGGCAACCTCTCGATCGCCGCTGGCACGCTCTCCAACGGCCAGGTCACTATTCCGGCAAACTACATGCTGGGTGGGACCTACCAACTCTTCGCTCGGTATGCCGGCGATGCAACGTTCGCGCCCAGTGTCTCTTCCGGCCTCACGGTCAACATCATTCCGGCAAACGCCGGGGCCACTTCGCTGACAGCAAGCAGAAACTCGGTCGCAAGTGGACAGTACGCCACGTTCACGCTCTCCATTCCTGGCGTGCCGAACGGCGTCAATCCTACAGGGACTGTGATTTTCACCAACACAACTACCGGAAAGACTCTTGGCACACAGCCTGTAACCGTTGCATCTTCGACGACAGCGACTCCGTTCTCGAGTGCGTCCATCACTGTCGTCGCCGCTACCTTGCAATCGGGCGCGAATACCATTGCCGCGACCTATTCCGGGGACGAAAACTACAGATCAGCTTCTCCAGCCACAGCTTCTGTCAGTCTCATCGGAGCATTCACCGCTGCCATTGACCCTGCCTCACTGACGATCGCAGCCAACACCTCCGGTAGAGTCTTGGTCACAGTCACACCGAATGGCACAACCGCACTAAGCGCTGCGGTAATGAAATTCGCCTGCCCGTCCAATTTGCCTGCCGGACTCACCTGCGCCTTCAGCACTCCGGTCGCAGCAAGCGCTGGCTCTGTTACCTCAACACTTACCCTACAAACCGTATCCCCGCTCCGAATCAAGCAGAATACGCGGGCTAGCAATACGCCTGCGCGTCGCGGATGGCTTGGTGCGGGCGGTGTGGCAAGTCTCGCAGGGCTACTGATGCTCGGCCTGCCAGCACGCCGCCGTCGCCTATTCCACCTGATAGCGTTGGTAGCCTTCGCTTCCATGTCATTCGTTATTGGATGCGGGGGTTCGAGTTCCCCTGCAAAGACGCAGCCATTGATCGCGACAACAACGGCACTGTCCTTCTCGTCGTCCGTCCCGGCTTTCAACACACCAGTAACTCTCACTGCCAAGGTCACAGCAGCATCCGGCAGTGGCTCACCAACCGGTAACGTAACCTTCATGTCTGGCGGAAAATCGCTGGGCTCGCAAACGCTGACTTCCGGCACCGCTACGTTCTCCGCAGCATCACTCCCCGCCGGAAGCCAAACGATCACCGCCGTTTACGGAGGCGACTCAGCCTATGCCGGATCCTCCAGCACAGCGGGCATTGTAGACGTAGTTTCCTCAAGCACGATTGCGATCAGCGTGACAGACAACAATGGCAATAGCAGCAGCGCAAATCTTGCTCTCACAATCCAATGAGCTGAGTGGGTTAAACATTCAGCTGTCAATCCAAATAGCACACAGACGGCAGAGAGGATGGCTCACCCATCCTCTCCTTCCGCCGGGATCTGAAGTCGCAAGACTCAGATCCCGATCTGCATCTAAGAGCCGTGGCGAGTGGCAAGGATACAAGCAGTAAGCTATTCGTCGAGATAAATCACACGGTATTCAGACCAATCCACTTCCCATTCCACAGCCGAAGTATGCCGAGAGGATTGCCATCCTGCAGAGCTTCGGGTAAAGCCTCCTGCGGCAGTCCTTGGTAAGACACTGGACGAGCGAAGCGGAAGATGGCCTGACTACCGACCGAAGTCGACCGTCCATCCGACGTGGCTGGATACGGTCCGCCGTGCACCATGGCATGCGACACCTCGACACCGGTAGGAAAGCCGTTGAAGATAAGCCGGCCCACTTTGGTTTCGAGAATCTCCAGCAGATCCGCGTATGCGCGAAGGTCTGCATCGGTGCCCAGGATGGTTGCGGTAAGGTGACCTTCCAGTCCGCGTGCGGAGTTCAACATCTGCTCGCGATCAGTGCAGTGCACCAGCAAGGTCGTAGGACCGAAGACTTCTTCGGACAGTGTTCGATCGGAGAGAAACTCACTTCCGCTCGTCTCAAGCAACGTGGGCTGTGCAGAAAAGCCCTCGCCACCGTGCGCACCCTTTGCAGTTTGCAGTCGCTCTCGCTGTTGTTGCGTTCCCCCATAAGCGCTTGCGATGCCTGCCGTGAGAAGGGAAAACGCAGGACCATTGCTGGTCGCTGCACGTAACTGCTCCGTAAAGCTGTCCGCCTGCTGCGTTTCCACAAACACCAGACCTGGTTTGGTGCAAAACTGTCCACCCCCCAGAGTGAACGAACCATGCAGCCCAGTAGCTAATTGCTGGCTGCGTTCCGCAAGCGCACCGGGAAGGATGAACACGGGATTACTGCTACCCATTTCTGCGTAGACGGGAATGGGATGAGAGCGTTGCGCAACCAGGTCCATCAGCGCGCGCCCACCGAGAAAAGAGCCAGTGAATCCGACAGCACAAATATCAGGATGCTGCACGAGAGCCGCGCCCACCGCGTGCCCACTATCGAAGAGCAGCGAGAACGTACCGCCAGGAAAGCCGCAAGCGCGCATCGCATCGGCGATGATAGAACCCGCGATTTCACTCGTCCCCGGATGTGCCGGGTGTGCTTTGAATACGACCGGATTGCCCGCTGCAAGCGCCGAAGCCGTATCTCCTCCGGCCACAGAAAACGCGAGTGGAAAGTTGCTCGCGCCAAAAACTGCTACAGGTCCCAACGGACGCAGCATCGAACGCAGATCGGGCTTCGGCGGAGTTCTTGCGGGATCTGCGGTTTCAATGCGTGCACTTACCCATGATCCTTCTTCCACTACGCTGGCGAAGTGCCGTAACTGCCCGCTTGTTCGTGCGACCTCTCCCGTGAGACGTGGGATTGGGAGCGCCGTTTCAAGATGAGCCCGCTCAATGAGCTGCGGCGCAGCCGTATCATATTTGTCAGCGATAGTCCGCAGCAAGCGACCGCGCTCTGCTCCGGAGCTCCTGGCCAGCGATGGAGCTGCCGCCACAGCCGCTTCGACAGCCAGATCAACTTCGCGTCGCGATGCAGTCGCGTAACCCGGTTGCAGCGCTCGTCCGTTGCTGGGATCGAAGGCATGGAATCGATCACTGGCATCACCGGCGACCTTCTCTGCAACCTGGCCAGCGATCATAGAAAATCCTGTCAACTCCGGGCTATCGGTCATAGTGCCTGTCATCCTTATACTTCTTGCAACGTTGGGAATGGAGTGGACTTGATCAGAGGAAGGTTTGCGAGAGCTGTGTTGAGCAAGCTCTGAACCTCCTCCAATTCAGCACCGGCGAGCTCAAGCCTGGGGGGACGAACGCGTGCGTTGCCAGTACCGGTCTCGCCCTGGACCCACTTGATGAGCTGGACGAACTTGGGCACGGTATCAAGGCGTAACAGAGGCAGGAACCAGCGATAGAGTGCGAATGCCTCTTCGTGCTTGCCTGCGACAGCGAGATTGTAGAGCTCAACAGATTCCGCGGGGAATGCATTCACGAGGCCCGCAACCCAACCGCGCGAACCAGCGCCGACTGCCTCTACGATAGCGTCATCGACACCTGTGCAAATGGACAGCCGATCTCCAAGGATGGCTCGAATGGCAGTCACTCTTCTCACATCCGTACTCGATTCTTTGACCGCCTCAAGATTTGGAAATTCGCTTGCCAGTTCCATGAGCTGCTCAGGCAGATAGTCGGTCTTGTATGCCACGGGGTTGTTGTAGATCATGCACGACAGTTTCGTGGCCGAGAACACAGCCGCAACGTGCGCCTTCATTTCGCGCCAATCGGTGCTGTAGACATAGGGAGGCAAAACCATCAGGCCAGAGCAGCCGAGTTCTTCGGCTTCCTTTGCCAGACGCACCGACGCGGCAGTGGAAAGGGAAGAGATCGCTGCCACAACCGGCGTCTTCCTGGCTTCAGAGGCCCGCAAAGCCGTCTTAAGAATGGCAAGCTTTTCTTCGTGTTCGAGCGTCGCTCCTTCACCCAGAGAACCCAGCATTACCAGGCCTGAACAGCCGTTGTCGAGAAGCCATGAAGTGTGTCGGAAGAGCAAATTGTGATCGACTGCAAGATTGCTATCGAAGGGTGTCGTGGCGGCAGGCATTACTCCTGTCCATTGCATGGCATCTCCTGAAGAACTGTGTCTTGGGTTGTAAGAATAGAGCTCTCATCGCTGAGCGCAGCGACGGAAATTGGGAAGATCGGTGGTCGCACGGATTCAGTCTTCCAGCCAAAGAGGACTTCAGTGGCAGCGCTGCAAATGCGCCCCTGGCACGGGCCCATTCCGCAGCGCGTTTGAAGCTTGGCATCGGTCCAGGAACCATAGCGTTCCAGCAGTCCAAACGGAACATCCTCGCATCGGCATACCAGTGTGTCCTGCGCAGCAAGTTTTCGTACTTCCTGCCGAATTCGGAATGCCTTGTCGAGGCGCTTACCAAAGCCATGCTCACGGTCGCGGCGAGCATAGAGCGCCGTTGCACGCTTCAATTCCCCCGCAGCAACCAGACCGGCGATTTCTCCTTGGATCAATGCCGCTCCGAGCCCCGCGATGCCAGTAGGCTCGCCGGCGCAATAGACGTTCTCAACGGAAGTCCTTTGCTCGTCATCAACACTTACAAAGCCATCCTCGATCCGGCAGCCAAGCAGGGAAGCAAGCTCGGTGTTAGGTACGAGATGAAAGCCGCAGGCGAGGTAATCGCACTGCTCAGTCCAGGTGCGCCGGCCGTTCGTAAGCCGCACTGACTTCAAAGCAGTCTCACCCTCCGCGGCCACCGGCCAGCAACCAATCCGATACGGAACCTTCGACAAAGCCTTGCGATATTGCGCTCCTTGCAGCAGCTTGGATGGGGCAGTAATAAGTCCAGCCGCAAACGGCAATAAACGACTGTAGGAAGCTTGCTCCGCGATCGATACGATGAGCGCGCCTCGATCCTGCAGATATGCAGCTACTGCCAGAAGCAATGGGCCGCTTCCAGCGATGACGATTCTCTTGCCTTCCACAGGCAGGCCGCTCTTCGCCAGAGCCTGCAGGCCGCCAGCTCCAAACACTCCTGGCAGCGTCCATCCCGGAAAGGGAAGAAAGAGCTCCCGCGCTCCGGTCGCAAGAATCAGACTTTGCCATTGGAAGCGCTCAATTCGCTCTTCGCCGCCATCTTCAACAATCGACGCTACGACATTTCTCTGAGGCGCATCAACCACGCATCTTCCGGCAAGAAACTCCGCGCCGGAAGCGTGGAGAGCAGCGACAGCCGCTGCCTTTTCCCGCTCTCCTGAACTGCGCTCTGTCTTCACACCATCGCGCCAGATCTGCCCGCCACACGCCCGGTTGTCATCAAGAATGACAACGCTCTTTCCGTACTTCGCCGCAGCAGTCGCCGCACTTATCCCGGCAGGACCAGCACCTACGACAACAACATCCACACTTCGTACAGGGGTGATTGTCTGTCTCATCGCTGTGTCACCACTTCCATACCTTCGCGACATTCCAGTTGACATGTCCGGCGCTGCGCAAGGCCGTCGACAACCGCACGGCACTCAAAGCAGATCCCCATGCCGCAAAGAGGACCTCGAGATTCACCTACCACAGATGTACGACAGGCAACGCCAGCAGTAAGCATGGCGACACTTACAGTCGAACCGTGCGGCACCGTGATGCGCAACCCATTGATCGACAGACTAACCATCGACTGTTCAGGCACGAGTCACCTCATGACACGGAGCCAGAGATGCAAGTTCAAAGCGCGATGGAAGATAAGGCGCAGCATCAATCTCGGGGGTGCGGCCCAGAAGGTGATCTACCGCGATACGGGCCGCGCCAAGCGCGTTGGTAATACCCAGGCCTTCAAATCCAACAGCGAGATGAATCCATGGATCTTGCGTCGGACCGATGAGTGGAAGTTTGTCTGGCGTTGCAGCGCGAAAGCCGGTCCACACGCGAATACCCGAAACCTGCCGCAGGGCGGGCATGTATTCCAGCGCACGATCGAGCATGCGGCGTAGCAGGGCCGGATTGACAGCGCGCTCCTCATCCCCGTACTGACGAGAAGATCCAATCAACAGTTGCCCTGTAAGACGCGGCTGAATATTAAACGCAACGGAATCCTCCAACAGCGAATGCGCGCTCTTGAGATAACCGAGCTCGACAAGCTGATGATGCACCATGTCAGGATATCGGTCAGTGATGAGCAGATGACCCTTGCGCTTCTGGATAGGCAGCCACGGCAGGAGGTCAATGTCCACTCCACTGGCAATAAGAACATGCGCCGCACGATGCAAATGTCCATTGCTCAAGCGCACCTCACCATTCGTCACTTCAACAACAGAGTGTCCTCGAAATAGAGTGGTGCCTCTGCGGACAGCCTCATCGAGAAACCAGGCAGCCGCAGCCGGCGGATAGATGACTCCATCGTCCGGTACGAGCAGGCCTCCTGCGAGACCCTGTCGTAGATTCGGCTCCACCCTTGCGAGCTCTCTGTCATTGAGGATCGTAGATGCAACCCCCGCAGCGAGATAGGTTGCTTGCTTGTTACGGACCTCTTGCATCTCGTCGTCATCGGCAGCCACCCAGATGGTCCCACGCGATTGATATTCGACCGAAGGAGGCAGCTCTGCGAGTAAGTCGAGCCAAAGACTGCGCGAGTATCTGGTAAGTGCAAGCTGGGCTGGAGAATCATCCATCACCACAACATGGCCCATTCCAGCAGCCGTCGCGCCACCCCCGGGTACATTTCGCTCCACCACGCCCACGCGAAGTCCGGCCTGCGCACACTCCAGCGCACAGGCGCAGCCAATGATGCCAGCCCCGATCACGATGACGTCAAAGCTGGCCATTAGAAACGGATGCCCTCGCGGAAGGGGTCGGTGGAGTCAAAAAGGAGTGTCGACTGCGCCGTCATCCATGCGCGCCCGGTGATCGTTGGGATAACGCCTTCGCCATCCGGCTGGACAGACCCCGTAAACACCGAACCGAGAATTCCTTCCTGCCGCCATAGCTCGCCTGCGGAAAGCTTTCCGTCCGCAAACAGACAGGCCATCTTGGCGCTCGTGCCCGTACCGCAAGGCGAGCGATCGAAGGAAGTACCGGGGCAGAGAACGAAGTTCCTGCTGGAATTGAGAGGATCTTCGGGCGCGGAGAACAGCTCGATGTGATCGATCATCCCCCCATCCCGTCCCATAATGCCGTTCGCAGAAAGCGCTGCACGGATGGCGACGGTCACCGCAACGAGTCCAGAACGATTGGCTAACTGCAGATCATACCCATGTTCACCAATCAAAAAGAACCAATTGCCGCCCCACGCAACATCTCCCGTGAAGCAGCCATATCCGGGAACATCCACGGAAACATTCGCTTGATCCCGGTAACTCCGGACATTCTCTACAGACACGCTTAGATCTGCATGCAGTTCAGTACGTACATTCCCGACCGGTGTTTCGATCAAATGCAAGCCGGGGGTGATCACACCAAGATGGGCGAGTGTTGTCACTACTCCGATAGTGCCGTGACCACACATTCCCAGGTACCCCACGTCATTGAAGAAGATGACCCCGGTAGCGGCAGCGGGATCTGTCGGCTTACAAAGAAGCGCCCCAACCACCACATCCGACCCGCGCGGCTCAAGTATGACGCTGCGGCGAAAGCTGTCAAATTGCATCCGCAATAGTTCTCGCCGTTCGCCAAGCGGCTTGAGACCGAGCGCAGCCTCAATATCCGGTCCGCCGCTCATCACGACCCGCGTAGGCTCGCCCGCCGTATGAGAATCGAGTACTGATATTTGACTGACAGAAGAGCTGAGAGCCGGCATGAAGGATATTGTAGGCGAAGATGCATCCAACCACTGCGCGTGGCGGCAAATCGCCGCCCCAACAACTTCTCACCGCCCTGTCATTTTTTCCAGATGTTCGGGATACCGGTCGCCTTCGACGGGAATCTTCGCAGCAGCCGTATCGATTTCGCTCAGCTCAGTCGCGTTGAGCTCAACTGAGATTGCTCCGATATTTTCTTCTAGGCGAGAAAGCTTCGTCGTGCCTGGGATTGGGACGATCCACGGCTTCTGCGCCAGAAGCCATGCGAGTGCAATCTGCGCAGGAGTAGCGCTCTTCTGCTTGGCAATCGCACTGAGGAGATCGACGAAGGCCTGGTTGGCTTTCATCGCCTCCGGCGCGAATCGAGGCAACTGGCTGCGGAAGTCACTCTTGCCGAGTTCCGCGGATGCATCCATCTTGCCAGTCAGGAATCCCTTTCCCAGCGGACTGTAGGGGACGAGGCCAATACCGAGTTCCTCGAGAAGTGGAATGATCTCCTGCTCCGGCTTACGCCACCATAACGAATACTCGTTCTGCAGTGCAGTGACCGGCTGCACCGCATGGGCGCGCCTGATCGTTCCGGCGCCCGCTTCGGAGAGGCCGAAGTGCTTGACCTTTCCTTCCGCGATGAGTTCTCTTACTGTTCCGGCAACGTCTTCAATGGGCACGTCAGGATCAACGCGATGCTGGTAGAACAGGTCGATCACGTCTGTCTGCAGACGCTTCAGTGATGCCTCGGCTACCTGCCGGATGCGTTCAGGCCGGCTGTTCAACCCTTGCCAGCCGGGGCTGCCATCCGGATTCAGATTGAATCCAAACTTCGTAGCGATCACCACTTTCTCGCGCATGGGCGAAAGCGCCTTGCCGAGAAGCGTTTCGTTCGTGAACGGACCATAGACCTCTGCTGTATCGAAGAAGTTGATCCCCATGTCCACGGCTTTATGCATCAGGTGGATCATCTCGTTTTCGTCATGCACCACTCCATACGAAAAGCTCATACCCATGCAGCCCAGGCCGAGGGCTGATACTGTGAGACTGCTGTTGCCAAGTTTGCGCTGTTGCATTGTGTCTCCTGACTCTGTTGATGATCGCAGAGATTGATATCTGATTCTGCCGGGTCGGTCAGTGTCAAATTCTTACGTTAGAGATGCTGTGCTCCTGCCGCTATGCATTATGTGCCATTTCGTACAAATTCCGACAATCCCCGCGGGTGAAGCGATCTGTCTAACGAGGTTTTTACTATTCGTGAAAGGCTGAGGACTGCAGACTCTCAAGATCGCCGTTCGCGAAAAGAGGAACGTCCGGCTCGGGCTCAGCTTGAAAATTGCTCAGGCCAACGCCAACCAGGCGAAACAATTGCCCTTGGCCAAGCTGAACGCGCTCACAGAGCGATACCGCGACATCGGCGAACTCCTGCATGGACGACGGCATGACCGCCGGGGTGAGGCTCCGCGTCAGCGTTTGGAACTCTTTGGTCTTGAGCTTCAGCACGATGGTTCGCGCCAGGCGCGAGTTCTGACCAGATGCAGTCCAGACCTTTTCGGCGAGAGTTCGAACCAGCGGCCTGGTTTCGCCGAGCGGAATGTCTTCCGGAAAGGTGTCTTCAGCGGAGATAGACTTGCCGGCTCGATTGGGAACCACGGGGTTGTGGTCAATGCCGCGTGCCAGCTCGTACAGGCGATGACCATAGCGGCCAAAGTTACGCTCCAGCGTGGCGATCTCAATCGCATACAGATCGCCAACGGTCTTGATGCCGAGGCCGTTCATGTGCGCCTCTGTCACCTGCCCGACGCCCGGGATACGACCGACAGGTAAGGGAAGTAGGAAGGCCTGCACCTCATGCGGCTGAATCACGAAAAGGCCGTCGGGCTTCTTCCAATCGGAAGCGATCTTGGCGAGGAACTTGTTGGGTGCGACGCCCGCCGACGCGGTCAGGTTCAATTCCTCGCGGATCTGCTCACGAATCATCTTCGCAACGCGAGTCGCCGTGAGAAGCTGCAGCTTGTTTTCCGTCACGTCGAGGTAGGCTTCGTCGAGAGAAAGCGGTTCAATAAGATCGGTGTGACGCTGGAAGATCTCCCGCACCGCCCGCGAGACCGCCTTGTACCGCACAAAGTCAGGAGGAATGAAAACTGCCTCCGGGCAGAGCCTCTCCGCGCGAACCGCCGGCATCGCCGAACGGACTCCGTATCGCCGCGCCTCATAGGAGGCAGCGCAGACCACAGATCGATTGCCGCGCCATGCGACTACGACCGGCCTTCCGCGCAGCTCAGGATTGTCCCGCTGCTCGACCGACGCGTAGAAAGCGTCCATATCCACGTGAACGATCTTTCGAGGTGCCCTGGTCATCGATTGCGGACCCCTAAACTGCTCTTAAATCGGATCGGCTTTTTCGCCGAATATTCGCCTATTATAGGAGCATGACGCTGTACCCGCAATTGCGAATCGTAATTCCCGACGGGGTTGGCCTGCGTGCTGAATTGAGTCTTCGCAGTATGCGGCTGGCCGCGACGTGCGGCTTTCTCCACGATCGCACCGATGGCTCCGTACCGAGCATTCTCTTCGGGCGCGATGAGCGAGGCCTTCACGGGAACTTCCACGCGAAGGCTTATCAGCGGATTTGCGCCAGCGAAGCGTGGTCGCGACGACTTGCCAAGGTTCATACTGCCTACAAAAAGAGGCGCGCACGCGCCAACTGGGAATGGAAGGAGCTGGATTGCTCGAACAGCTCGGATGCTCTGCTGATGAACATCTTCTGCTATCCCGGCGTGATCACCAGACCGGAGGTGTCTCGTTTGCTGAACACGGAGCCGGGTGCAGATCCGGAGTTTGGCTACAAGCCGCGCGTTCCGCTCGCAAACGGCAAACGGGACAATACCGAGATCGACATGAGGCTCGGCGACCTGCTCGTCGAAGCCAAGCTGACCGAGTCGGATTTTCAATGGGCAAGCCCCAGGCTGCTTGCCCGCTATCGCGACCTTGACGCGGTCTTCAACTTGGAAGAATTGCCTCTCAGGAACGAGAAATTTGGCGGGTATCAACTGATCCGTGGCACCCTCGCGGCGCATGCGCTGGGCCAATCGTTCTGCATCTTCTGCGATGCCCGGAGGCCTGATCTCATCGAGCAGTGGTTCAGGGTATTAAGCGCGGTGCGGCAGGCGGAGCTTCGCTGCCGCCTTAAGCTGCTTACATGGCAGGAACTGGCTGTCGCACTTCCGGCAGAGCTCCAGGAGTTTCTTGAAGGAAAGTACGGCATCTCCGCGGCAGGTTGAATGTCTGTTTTCCAGTGGCATCGCAGCCCATAGCCGGACCGCGAATCCTCGGATCCATCTGGCTGCCGCCGTCACCATGTCGCTGCCTGGCGTGTATGCGTACTGAATGTCAGCCCAGCGTGCCGCTTCTGTATACCCCATCCGAGTGCCGAACTCCATAAAGGCATCGGGAGCTGTTTCTTCTAAGGCAGAATCGCGTCCTGATTCGTCTAAGCTGAGAGTACGTCTTGAGAGTTCAGAGATTTTGGGAGCGTGTGTGCGTCAATCGTCGGTTCGCAGGGCAGGTTGGGTGTTTGTGCTGGGAGTTTTTGGGTCCGCTTGGCTAACGGCGCAGGCACAACAGCCACTGCCGCCAGCCGAGCCGCCAAAGCCTTTGCCTAAGCCGGACCAGACCGGAACGCTGCGCGTGACCACCAACGTCGTACTCGTGCCGACGCTGGTCGAAAAAGACCATGGCCAGGTCATCTACGGCCTCAAGGGCAAGGACTTCATCCTCGAAGACAACGGCGTTCCCCAGCAGATCAAGGTCGAGGAAGATATGGACACAGCTCCGGTTGCGCTTGTCGTCGCCGTGGAGCAGGGAAGAATGGCAGGCCTCGAATTCGACAAGGTCGCCAAGCTCGGCCCTCTGCTCGATCTCTTCCTCGGCGACGGAAAGAGCGAAGCCGCCATCATCGGATTCGACAGCCAGCCCCAGCTCGTCCGTGACTTCACCAAGTCAACGGAAGACCTGACCAGCGATCTGCGCCACATGCAGCCCGGTGACGGCGGCGGAGCCATTCTCGATACGGTCGGCTATGCCGTTGATCTACTCCAGTCGCAACCCAAGGAGTACCGACGGGTCCTTTTGCTGGTAAGCGAACAGCGCGACCACGGCAGCAAGAACATGAAGCCGGAAAAACTGGTTGAGCGTATCGGACTGACCGACGTGCTCGTGCTCAGCCTCACGTTTTCCCCCTCCCGCGCTGAGATTCTGCATGACATGAAGGACAACGGCGACAACCGGACGATGAACATGATCAGCACACTGATGATGGCCACCGCGCTGATGAAAAAGAACGTCGCCAAGCAGATTGCCGTCATGAGTGGCGGCGAATACGCTCCGTTTACGCGCGATAAGGCCTTCGAGGATCGCGTCAGCGAGGTTGCCCAGCATGCCCGTAACCGCTACCTGCTCAGCTTCCACCCCACCCACTCGACCCCCGGCCTGCACACCCTGCGCGTCCGCACGGTGGACGATTACGGAGCCCACATCGTAGCCCGTGCCAATTACTGGGCGGTGGATGAGCCATGACGGCCAGAATTGGCGAAGATTCCCGCGATGGCACAGCCCCGATCGAATTCAGGAGCCAACTCCACCGGGCGGTACGTCCATTCCCCCGGAGTACCGTTTCGTGGTAATCTAGCTGGAGACATTGAGTGATTTGATGATCTTTTCTGGAGTCTCAAACTCTGGAAGACCAGGAGTAACAAGATAGCTGTGTTAGCCGCCGAAGCAAAAACTGACCTGATTCAACGTTTTCGTACCCACGATACCGACACCGGTTCGCCGGAAGTCCAAATTGCGATTCTGAGCACGCGTATTGTCGAATTGACTGAGCACTTCAAGACCCACAAGAAGGATCACGCTTCGCGCCGCGGCCTCTTGATGCTCGTCAGCAAACGCCGTCGTCTGCTGGACTACCTGAAGACGCATGACACGGACCGCTACCGCGAGATCATCGCTAAACTGGGCATCCGCAAGTAAGCGAACCTCGACATTGACCAGGAATCGCCTAGACCGGATTGTGGTCCCGGCTGCATCGTTCCAAAGGGACTGCGGCCAAGGTGTAACTGTCGATAGCCACCGCAGAAATGAGTACATACCCGCGCAGAGTTTTACGCTCTGCGCGGGTTCTGCACGTCTGGAGCCCGAAAGCGGAATTGCCGCTACTCTCGACGGAATTCGTCCTCGTTTCCTCGCAAATGCTGCGGCAGATTCCGGCTCCCAAGTTTCCATAATGATGAAAATGACAAAACGAAAGAGGACTCTATGAAACATGAAGTAGCAGTCGAGCTGACTGGCGGAAAGCGCCTGGTCTTTGAGACCGGACGCATCGCCAAACAGGCTTCTGGCGCAGCATTTGTGACGCTCGGTGAGAGTGTCGTGCTGGCCACCGCAGTAGCCTCCCCAGACCCCAAAGAGGGCATCGATTTCTTCCCCCTCACGGTCGATTACCGCGAGTACACCTACGCCGGCGGGCGCATCCCCGGCGGCTTCATCAAGCGCGAAGGCCGTCCCAGCGAGAAGGAAATTCTTACCTGCCGCCAGATTGACCGCCCCATCCGCCCGCTCTTCCCTGAAGGCTTCCGCAATGAAACTCAGGTTATCGCCCTGGTCATGTCTGCCGACAAGGAAAACGATCCTGATGTCGTAGGCATCAATGCCGCTGGCTGCGCTCTTGCTCTTTCGGACATTCCTTTCGGCGCCACCGTTGGCGCGGTGCGTATCGGTCGCGTGAACGGCGAGTTCGTCGTCAATCCGACCTACGCCGAGCGCAAGGAAAGCACCATGAACATCATCGTTGTCGGCCACAAAGACGGCATCACGATGATCGAGAGCGGCGCGAAGGAAGAGTCGGAAGAGAACATCCTCGCCGCCATCGAATTCGCTCATGAAGAAATCAAGAAGATCGCCGCCGCGATCGACCAGCTGGTTGCTCTCGCCGGCAAGCCCAAGCGGGCTTTCACTGCTCCCGTCATCGACGAGGACTACTACAACGAGCTCTACAACAAGGTTGGCGACAAGCTCAAGGATGCTCTCGATACCGCGAAGTACTCGAAGACCGACAGCTATGCGCTCATCAAGAGCATCAAGGCTGAGCTCGTTGCCGAGCTTCCTGCGGATGATCCGGGCGCAAAAAAGAAGCTCAGCACCTACTACGAGCTGCTCCGCGAACGCATCTTCCGAACCCAGGTCACCGTCGACCGCATCCGTCCCGACCGCCGCGCTTTCGACCAGATCCGCGAGATCACCATCGAAACCAGCGTTCTGCCCCGCACCCACGGTTCCGCTCTCTTCACCCGCGGCGAAACCCAGGCACTCGTCACCGCAACCCTCGGCACCACCGACGACGGCCAGCGCCTCGAGAGCTACGAAGGCGAGCAGAAGAAGCCCTTCATGTTGCACTACAACTTCCCGCCGTTCTCGGTTGGCGAAGTAGGCCGCATGACCGGCACCGGCCGTCGCGAAGTGGGCCACGGCGCACTCGCCGAGCGCGCCATCTCCGCCGTTCTGCCCAGCCCGGACGAGTCTCCCTACACGGTCCGCATCGTCTCCGACATTCTGGAGTCGAATGGTTCCTCGTCGATGGCCTCGGTCTGCGGCGCGAGCCTCGCTCTCTATGACGCCGGCATTGCCCTCAAGGGTTCGGTTGCCGGTGTGGCCATGGGTCTGGTGAAGGAAGGCGATAACTACGCCATCCTCTCCGACATCGCAGGTGCGGAAGATCACTACGGCGACATGGACTTCAAGGTTGCCGGAACCCGCAAGGGCATCACCGCTCTCCAGATGGACATCAAGATCGGCGGTCTCACTCGCCAGATCCTTCAGGAAGCGATGGAGCAGGCCCGCGTTGGCCGTCTCTTCCTTCTGGACACCATGGATGCCCACCTCGACGGCCCCAAGGTCGAGCGTTCCAAGTACGCTCCGCAGATCCGCACCGTACATATCCCGACGGACAAGATCCGCGACCTCATCGGACCGGGCGGCAAGACCATTCGCGGCATCATTGAGCAGACCGGCGTCAAGATCGATGTGGACGACACCGGCCGCGTCAATGTTGCTTCAAGCGATGCCGACGGCCTCGCCCAGGCACTAGCCATCATCAACAACCTGACCGCAACCCCCGAGCTGGGCAAAACGTACCTCGGCAAGGTTGTCCGGCTGGCCGAGTTCGGCGCATTCGTCGAGCTCTTCCCCGGAACCGACGGCCTCCTCCACATCTCCGAGATCGCGGAACATCGCGTCAAGGAAGTGAAAGACGAGCTGCGCGAAGGCGATCAGATCATGGTCAAGGTCCTCGCCATCGAGGGCAACCGCATCAAGCTCAGCCGCAAGGCGCTCATCAAGGAACAGAAGGCGAAGCTGGGAATCGGTGATGGTCCTATCGGTATCCCCGCATCGGAAATCTCTGCCTCTGAAGAGCCAGTCTCCGAGCGCCCCGAACGCCCTGCCCGTCCTGAACGGACTGAGCGTCCCCGTCACGAATTCGACGAGCGTCAGCCCACCTCCAATCAGAGCACCATCCTGATCGAAGGCGGCGATGACTCCGAAGAAGACGAAGGCGAGGAGTTCGACGAGGAGAACGAGCCGAACTTCAATCTGGCCGATGGCGTTGCTCCGGCAGCTCCTTCCGCAAACCCCGGTGGTGGACGTGGCCCTGGTGGCCCAGGCGGCAATAACAACCGTCGTCGTCGTCGTCGCGGCCGTCCCGGTCCTGGCGGTGGTGGCGGTGGACGCGGCCCCAGCAGCAACTAAGCAGCAATCAGAAGACGAAAAGGCTCCCGCAGGTTGCGGGAGCCTTTTGGTTTGAATGCCGAAGCTGAACCGTATTCCGATTGACGAATCAGTAATCTCGTCAGATAAAGGAGAGCAGCGGAGGACTCCATGATCGCCAGCGGGAAGGGAATCATCAAAGGCCAGCCTGTGCCAGAATTGCCGGTCGTCGATGTCGAACGCGCACAGCAGTACTACAGAGACGTCTTCGGATTTGAGATAGGCTGGCTAACCCCCGAGAAGGAAATTGGAGCCGTCTCACGCGATAACGTCGTAATCTTCTTCCGAAGACGCGAGTCGTCATTCGAGCCTGCCATCCATTGGGTCTTCGATGAAAATATCAACGCGACCTATGAGCAGCTCAAATCCACGGCCGCAAACATCACGGACCCTCTCGAACTGAAGCCCTGGGGAATCCGCCAGTTCACCGTCGAAGATCTCGACGGCAACATCTTCTACTTCCACAACGGCTAGCGCAGATTGCCGAAACTAGTATTTGACCAGGAACGGATTCCGTTCCTTCTCCTCACCGATCGTCGTCAGGCCCCCATGCCCCGGCAGCACCCGTGTCTCTTCCGGCAGCACCATCAACCGGCTATGAATCGAGTCGATAATCTGCCGGCTATTACCCCCAGGCAGATCGGTCCTGCCAATGCTCCCGGCAAAGAGCGTATCCCCAGCGACCAGCAGGTTCAGCGGCGCAAACAGCAGGCAGACGCTCCCCTGAGTATGCCCAGGCGTATGAATCACCTCTCCCGGCAGGGTTTCGAGCCCAACCGTCATCCCATCCTGCAAGCTTGCATCCGGCGCTTCCGTCTCTGGCGTATCCACACCCAGCCAGCCCGCCTGCTGCTCCATCATCTGCAGCAATGGCAGATCGTTCTCATTGAGCAGAATCGGCGCCCCGGTTAGCCGCTTCAGCTTCAGCGCTCCACCCACATGATCGATATGCGCATGCGTAATGAGAATCTGCTTAACCTTCAACCCGAGCTTAGTCAGCCGCGCATGAATGCGAAAGATTTCCTCTCCCGGATCGATCACGATCGCCTCACCCGTCACCGAGTCGCCAAGAATTGTGCAGTTGCATTGGAGAGGCCCAACAGGGAAGGATTCAATCACGACGGTCGACTCAGCCATAGGTCAATTCTAGAATAGGAGCCTGAAGAGACAAAAATGGGCACGAAAAAGGCAGACCCGAAGGCCTGCCTATGGCGTGAGATCGAAGAGCTTACTTGCCCGGCTTGGCAGGTGCGGAAACCGGTGCCGGTCCCTTAACGCCAGAGAACACCGAAGAGTTGGAACCAGTCGTGCGCAGGTACAGAATCGTCAGCGAAAGGGAAGTGATCATGAACAGAGCCGCCGCCCAGCTGGTCATCTTGGTGAGCAGGTTGGCTGCCGCGCGCGGGCCGAAGGCTGTCTGCGAACCCTGACCGCCAAAAGTTCCGGCCAGATCAGCGCTCTTACCCTGCTGCAGCAGAACAACGCCAATCAGAAACAGGCAAATGATCACGTGAAGAACAATAACCGTATAGAGCAAAAAATGCATTCTGGAACTGCTTTCCTGGGCCTCGTCTGCTGGTCTATCCCTGCCTAAGTCCTTCAGGATGATCACGACGGGAATCTTTGGTGCGGAGGAGGGGACTTGAACCCCTATGCCTTGCGGCGCAAGCACCTCAAGCTTGTGCGTCTGCCAATTTCGCCACCTCCGCTTGGGGGCAACTCTCCGAGTATATCAAAGCCCAAGCTGCTGCGTAAGCGCAGCAGCATCAATCTGTGCAAACAGTTCTTGAAGCATCCTCCTGGTCAACGTTCAATGCTCGTTCGTCTCGCTGGGCTGACGCACTTGCGTGCCGAAAGCAAGCTGTCTTCCCGCAGCTTTCGCAAGCATGATCGTTTGAAACGACAGGTACCGAAACGGGGAGTAAATTCCGCTGGGCCGGTGCTTGTGCCGCGACAACAGTATGCGATGAGACCTGCAGTTCGGTTGCCGTCAGCCGCACGCGGAGTTGCATCGCCACCTTCGGCCGAAAGCGCAGATCGATATAGTTCCAGGCCACCGTGGCATCTCGCCCCTCGGCAGTTGCGGAACCCGGCACCACGCGCGAGTGCGAATGCCGCTCCACAATCTCGCATCCGGCATCGAGCGCAACCTGATACAGCGCATTCGAGAGCTGGCAGATGCCGCCGCCGATGGATGGAATCATGCAACCTTCCTGCAGCATCCTTCCATGCGCAAACCCCCGCCGCGCGGATGCCCGGCCCACCTGTGCCCAGAACGAAAACACCTCTCCCGCTGGAATCACGCACCCATCCAGCCGGCTTGCAGCCACACGCAGATTTTGTATTTTTCCTCGCTGATGCCAGGCTTCCGAAGGGTTCGTGTCCGTCCACAATCTCGTTACAGATGCCGCCGCGCAATGGACGAATTCTGGAGCGGCATGTTGCGGATGCCGCCGAATCCCTCCGCGAACATTCCTTGCAACCCGGGCAATTTGCAGCAGCGCCGCCTTAAGGCGAAACACTGTCGCCGAGAACCGAGTCGGAATTGCAACGTCCATTGCCGGTAGTCCGCCCATAGAGCCTCGCCGAATCACCCGGGACTGTCGCTCAAGGAATCAGACGTTTCATCCACGCAGAAAGTATTCGTTCGTCCGCCGATCCCTCAGCTTGTGCCGCCTGGATCCGCGCGCGATCGTCTTCTGGTCGATTTTGACTCAGTTTGAACTTGCCTTCGAGTTTAGCAATGCGGATGCGGAAACCGACAATGCCATTGGCCATTGAGATCCGGTAGCCGATCGGCTGCGCATCCCATTGCTCCGCGTAGGATGGCTCGTTGACCGCGATCAGCCGCTTCAGAAGCGCGTCCTTGCGCTCGAACGTGCCTTGGTCATCCGCCGGATCTTCATCCATCACTTCAAGCACGCCGGTTGCATGCACGGCGATGTAGTTCCAGGTCGGGACGGACTTTGGGTTGGAATAGAGCGTCGGCGAAATATAGCTGTGCGCCCCGGCAAAGACTACCAGCACCTCGCGCCCGGCCAACGCCTTCCAGTGTGGGTTAGCCTTTGCGAAATGCCCCTCCAGCGAGCCGAACTCACCCTCGTCATGCACAACCAGCGGCAAATGCGTCGCGGTCGGCGCCCCATCCAGACCGGGTCCAAAGAGAATAGCGAACGACCACGTGCGCATCGCTTCCTGCAGCACAGAGCGGTCGTCGACTTTGTTGAAGGCAGGCGTGTACATGCGGCCTCTAAAGAATACGTTCGAAGCGGAACCCAGCCTCGCCGAGCGCATGGCTAATGGCTGTAATGTGCGTGGCTCCGCGCGTTTCGAGCGTCACATCGATCACGGTCTCCGCCAGGCTCACGCCGTAGTACGACCGATTGTGGATCGTCTCCACAATGTTCGCACGCTGGTCGGCCAGAATCTGCGTCAGGTGCAGAAGCGCGCCCGGCCTGTCCAGCAAGTAAACCCGAATACGAAGCTGCCGCCCATCCTTCACCAGGCCGCGTTCAATGATCTTCGCCAGCAGCGAGACATCAATGTTCCCGCCACATACCAGCACCGCCGTCCGCTGATGACGAAGGCTGGTCTTCTCCTGCAGCAGGGAAGCGAGAGCCGCAGCACCCGCGCCCTCGGCCAGCGTCTTCTCCTGCTCCAGCAGCATCAAGATGGCGCTCGCGATTTCTTCATCATCGACGGTCACAATCTCGTCCACATAGCGCGAAACTAGCGGCAACGTATGGTCCCCGGCGCGGCGCACTGCGATGCCGTCGGCAATCGTCGCCTGCGGCGACAGCGTGATCGGCGTCCCAGCCTCGCGTGCCCGAAGCATCGACGGCAACTTTTCCGGTTCGACGCCGATGACGCGAATCTTCGGGTTGCGTTCCTTCAGCGCGCAGGCGATGCCGCTGATGAGCCCACCTCCGCCAATCGGCACAACCACCGCTTCGAGATCAGGCACCTGCTCCAACAACTCGAGCGCGATCGTTCCCTGGCCGGCGATTACATCCGGATCGTCAAAAGGGTGAATGAAGGTAAGCCCCTGCTGCACGCATCGCGCCAACGCCTCTTCGCAAGCCTCGTCGTAATTAGCCCCGTGCAGAATGACTTCCGCACCAAACCCCCGCGTCGAAACCACCTTCACCAGCGGCGTCGCCTGCGGCATCACGATCTGCGAACGAATTCCCAGCTTGGTTGCGTGGAAGGCCACACCCTGCGCATGGTTACCGGCTGAAGCGGCAATGACCCCGCGCTTTCGCTCTTCCGGAGTCAGCGTCAGCAGCTTATTGAGTGCACCGCGCTCCTTGAACGAGCCGGTACGCTGCAGGTTTTCGAGCTTCAAAAAGATCGGCATCCCAATGCGTTCGGAAAGGTGATGCGAAAGCTGGCATGGCGAAAGGTGAATCGCATCCCCGATACGTTCACGGGCGGTTTCGATGCTGGCGAGACTTACAGTCGGTTGCGTTGCTGTTCCCACGAGGAATCTCCTCAATCTCTGAGGGCTAATCTTAGCCCGGAAAATTCAAAAGCCACCAACCGCATTGCGGGAGGTGGCTCACATTGCCTGCCGAATTGCTTCGGAACTAAACCGGACGTCGACTCCCGCGCGCGCCCCGAAATGGAGTTGGGCTGCTAATTCGAATTGCGCGAATGTCGATGCAAATGCTCATGATTCTTCGAGTAGAGCAGAGGCCGGGACACCGAGTCAATCCCGACAGACCTGGGCTATCAGCTTACCAAGCAATCTTGGCCGGAAAGAACTCCGCGAACAGATCGTCGTAGTAAGGCTTCAGTTCAGCCATGTTCGGCTTGGAGTGGCCCTTCGAGTACAGGTCATACTTGTTGAATTCGTTGACCCACTTGAACATCTTGCGGTCCTGATCGTTCATAAGGTAGTCATACGCACCATGCTTGTGCGCCGGGTAGAAAGAGTGATATCGCAGCGGGTAAAGCGACTCCATCGGCAGGTAGTTCTTCATCACTTCGTAGATATAGCCGTCATGCCCGAACGACATATGCACTTTGTCCAGACCGCAGTTCGGCTCATAGATGCCGTACTTGGTGGAATAGACCGGGTGGTGCAGGTCAGGGTTCGCGGCGAAGTATTCCGGGAAGACAATATCCTTCGAATACGCACACCCAACAGGGAAGGTATCGCCCACCACGCCCCACTGCGGCTCACCCCAGAGACAAAGCACCTTGCCCAGGTCATGCACGAAGCCGGTCACGATCATCCAGCGAGGCTGCCCATCGGCGCGCATCGCCTCCGAAGTCTGCAGCAGATGCTCGATCTGCGTAAGGTCAGTATCTGGATCGCTCTCGTCCACCAGCGTGTTCAGAAACTCTGCAGCCTCCCAGATCGACTTCTCGCCCTTGTCCAGGCCGAAGTACTCCTTTTCCTTCTGCATCACGTAGTCGAAGGTCTGGTTCTCATGGTTCAGCCGGTAAAACTCCGCAACGCCAGGGTTGGCCTGGGCGTCGTACACGCGAAACTCTTCTTCGCTCTTGCCCTCCTTATAGCGCCCTTTCAGGAACTCATCCCACTCTTCCATATCCGCACCGAGCGGCGTCTTGTTCACAATCATCGTGGCCATATGAGTTCTCCTTCAGAGCCTGAAAACAGGCGAATCCCAAGCTATGAAAACGATACGCAAATATCAGGTGACTGGCAATGTCGAACGCGGCAACCGGCTGGAAATCTACTTTGAAATTCCAACTATGAAAATTTCGTCGTCCGCCAAAGACTCAAACAGCCCGCAGCCAGGCTCACCAGCAGCAGCACGCCCAGCACCACCACCCAGGTCATGTTCATCTGCAATTCCGGATACCGCGCCTGCGCGGCGAGGTAGACAAAGACCCCCGTAGCCACCAGCACAATCGCATAATCCCACCAGCGCCGCTTGCCCGTATGGTCCGAACTGTCCCCGGCCATCGACGAAAGCGTAGCCTGGTAATCCAGCCCATAGCGGTCGCACTCGCGCAGCATCGCCTCGTTGCGCGACGAATTTTCCTTGCCCGTAGCGACCGCGGAACTGATCAGCGCCGCCCCGACGATCATGATGGCCGACCCGCCCAGCACCAGCAGCAGATGGGAATGATCCGCCCCAGCCAGTTCGCCAAAGACCAGCGCGCCCCACGCCAAACCCCAAAGCTGGTTGGTATTCGACAACGGAATGCCGCGCCCAATCCCCAGATACTTCGTAGCAAACTGCTGAAACAGATCGCCAATCACCCAGACAAATCCACCCAGGAAGAGCCAGAACAGGACTCCGCGAGCGTGTTGCAACTCAAGCAGGACGGCATGAGCGCCACCGCCCAGCGTCACCGCCAGGATCCCCACGGTAGCCAGCTCGCCCACCGTAAACGCCGTCACAAATGACAGCGGATTCATCCCGCTCAGGTAAGCCTTGCGGTACGGCACATACATCGTGCCCCACATAAAGCTCGCGCCAATCGCTGCCAGAATCCCCTCAACCGCATGGGGCGCAGGAGCAGCCCCGCCGTGCATGCTGCTGAACCCCAGCATGATCGCCGCCGCCACAATCGCCAGCGACCCCAGCAGCACTCGCATAATCACAGTGCGCTTAGCACCCTCAAGCTCCCGAAACAGCACCCGCCCCCAGAACAAGCCAATCAGCGAATTCGCATTCCACATCGGAAAAGCAATCGCCAGCCCCACATCGCGAATTGCATACACGGTCAGCGTATTCGCCACTGCCCACAGCGCCCCAGCCAGCAGCGCCCAGACGATCAGATGCTTTTTGCTAGCGAGATCCTTCGCCACATAGCTCGTGCCCTTCAGCAGCGTGGGAAACGTCCATCGCGCCGTGAAGACACCAGCCACCATGCAGAGCGAAATCGTAAATGGCGAAAGCCCCGCATTCACCAGCTTCGTAGGAGCCTCAGCAGCGCCCAGCCACACGCCAGCCGTAAGCCCGGCAACCACGCCAAGCTGATGAAGCGACATCGTCTGCCGCGCGGGTTTGGTTGCAGGAGTCGACATCAATGGAGGGCGATCAGCAGGGCAATCCCCGCCAGCAAAACCACAAACGGCACCAGGAAATGGCTGTCCGTCACAATGCATTTCAAGCTGGCAAGAAAGGACATGAATTCCTTAATAAAGAGTAGTGGGCGGAACGGCCCAAGGCTATCGGTTGCGGTAACAGCCTGTCAATCGGGCCCGCTCTTCCGATTCTCGCGCTAGAAGATCTCCGCCAGCCTCGCAAACGCATCAATCTCGATCAACCGCTGCCCCTCAGGCGCCGCATCGATCTCCGCATGCTCCAGCACCCATGTGTCCTTATGAAAAATGAACACAGCATGCAGCCCCGCCGCCAGCGCCGGATTGATATCCGACTTGGGGCTGTTCCCAATCATCCACGTCGAATGCGGCACACACTCATGCCGCGCCGTGACATCCAGATAAGCCGCAGGATTCTTCTCCGCCACAATCTCGACGGCGCTGAAATATTCCGCCAGCCCGCTGCGCGCCAGCTTATCCGCCTGTTCCGCCTGGCTGCCCTTCGTCATCAGGATCAGCCGATGCCGCGAAGCCAACTCCGGCAGCAACTCCGCCACCCCCGGCAGCAGCTCGATATCCTGCTCCGCGATACTCTGCGCAAACCGCCGAATCTGTTCATGCTGCGTCTCGGTATGAGGCGGCGCCGTCAGCCGCTCAAAGCAGGTAATCAGCGACTGCGTAAAGCTTCCCAGCCCATATCCATGCGAAAGAATCGTCTCCCGCTCTGCCTGGTTCAGCGCCAGCCGCACCTGCTCCGGCGAATGCTCTTCATGATCGAGATAGCTGATGAACGCCGCAATCGCTCGCTCAAAGTAAATGTTGTTTTCCCAGAGAGTATCGTCAGCGTCAATCAGCAGTGTCTGTCCGTCAAATTTGGGCATACCTGGATGATAATCAACGCCGGCGGGGCAGGGAATTCGCGCCGCCCGTCTCCACCATTCGGTCGATGCCAGCTTCATCTCGCCGCGCCTATACTTGGACCGATTTCCCATCGCCTCAGCGAGGTCCCGCGTGCCCGAACAAGCCGTCTCAGAACAAGCCATTTCAGGCCAGCCCACAGCGCTGCCAGCCGCCAAGCCCTCCGGCACAAATCCCCGCCGCCCCGCGCGAGGCACGTATCGCCCGCGCCCGGAAACACTGGCAGCACTGAAAGTCTCCGGCAACCCTATCAACGGCCTCGGCGAGACTGAAGTCCGCCAGCCATCGCCCTTCTTCTGGCACCCGCCCGACATGCACCCCTACGGCGAACTCCAGATCGTTGCCCGCGAAAGCTCCCGCAACTGCCCCGGCTCCGGTCCGGCCTTCATGGCTGCCTACACTTACCCCGAAGAGGTTCCTGTAGCGGCGACAAAGAATCCAGCTTCGCCCGAAGAACTGACGGCAATGGCGAGGGAGTTCGCTCTGTCACACGAGGCAGATGACTTCGGCGTGGCGGCAATGCAACCGACGTACATCTTTCAGGGGTATGAGGTGAAGGAGCCCTGGATCATCGTCCTCGGCCTCGCGCATAACTACGATCGCCTGAAGGAAGTCCCCTCCGACGAGACCAACGGCATCGGCGTATGCGACGTAGGCGACCAGTACGCCAAGGGAACTCGCTCCTCCTACGGCCTCGCCAACTGGATCCGCTCGCAAGGCTACAACGCCACCGCCTACCCCGGTCCGGGCGCCAGCGCGGTAGTGCTGATTCCGCCGGCCATTGAAGCAGGAATGGGGGAACTCGGCAAGCACGGCTCACTGATCAGCCCCAAGTTCGGAGCAGGCGTTCGCCTGGCCGGCATCACCACCGACATGCCCCTCGTCCCCTCTCGCCCCATAAATTTCGGCGTCGATGACTTCTGCAAGACCTGCCAGGTCTGCACCCGCGCCTGCCCGCCGGGAGCAATTCTCGAAGAGAAGCAGCTCGTCCGCGGCGTCAACCGCTGGTATGTCGACTTCGACAAGTGCATCCCATTCTTCGCCGAAGCAGCCTCCTGCGGCATCTGCATCGCCGAGTGCCCCTGGACCCGCCCCAGCGTCCGCCCCAAGCTGCTCAGCAAGATGTCAGAACGTCTGCAGGCTTCCGTCGAAGCATAAACTTCAAGCAAAGAAAAACGCCCGGAACTCGCGAGAGCTCCGGGCGTTTCTGTTGAACAAAGTTATTTGCTTTCCTGCACCACCGTCACCGGCCCCAGCAGCCCCGAAGGCAGCAGCGGCGATTTCGCCCTGTAAGGCTTCACATCCGCAAAGGTGTATTTCGTCGCGCCGGGCTGCTCGTCGCCGATCATCCGGTTCACCCACGCATTCGTGACCTTGATTGTGACCGTGTTCGCGCCAGCCTTCAGCGCGCTCGTCGCGTCGATCCGGTAAGGAGCATGCCACACCTGCCCAAGCGCTTTACCGTTCACCGTAACCTCGGCCAGGTTCTTCACATCGCCGAGATCGATCCATAACTGCGAACCCTTCTTCAAGGAAGCAGCCGGCAGATCGATCGTCTTGGTGTAGGTGCCGATGCCGGAGTAGTACTTCACGCCAGCATCGGGGCTATCCGTCCACGAGATGAGCTTGTCCAGCTTCACCGAAGCAGGCGCGCCCCACTTGGCATCGAACGTCACATCCCACGGCCCGTCCACCGTGGCCACAGTAGCCTCGGTCATCTTCGGCACAGCGAACGAGGTTCCCTTCGCCGCCTTGCGGAAGACCACAAACACCGTTCCCCACGGCTCCAGCGTCAACGGCACAGTCGTCTTGCCATCGGCAATGGTGTAGGAAGCAGGCTCAGTCTTGCCCGTCTCCGGATGCCATAGCTCAGCCGCCTTACCGGTCACGCGGAAGGTCGCATCGAGGCTCTCACTGCGGTCCTTGCGGTTGTCGACAAAGTAGACATCGGCATCCGGCAGCTTGCGGTGTACAAACTCCAGCCGCGCATCCGGCTCCGGCTTCGAGTAGTCGAAGTCCGCCGGAAGCTTGAGAGCAGCAAACACATCCGAGAGCGACTGACCGGCATACACCGTGCCCTTGCCCACTTTGTGTACACCCGTGCCGTCGCCAAACAGTTCCGTGTTGAGCTTGCTGAACTCAGCCGCATCATCGGCAAGGCTCGGATCGTCCGCAGGCTTGGCACCTGCAACGGTCGCACCCTCTGAAACAAGCTTATGCAGTGCCCGCAAAACCGGCAGCGACATATGCTTGCTGTACGCATCCAGACCCAGCACGCGATAGCTCATCCCAGACTTGGTCGTGATGCGGTCGCCCGTCACGCTCAGTTCGTGAATCAGCCCGTCCGCATTGATGTAATCGAACCCATACCCAGCTGGAATCTCGGGTGCCTTCTGATCGAAGATCGCCGTGAGGTTCGAATCCTCCCCATAAAAGTAGATAAGGTCCGCGCCAAAGTGCCCCTGCTGCAGCAGGTAGCTGCTGCGGGCGAGATAGTTGATCCATGGCCCGGCCTGCTCCGCCCAGGTCTCGTTGCGGTTGAACCACTGCCCGAACGGTCCAAGCGTCAGCCCCGGCTTCTTGTCAATCAACGGCTGATGCGCCGACTCATGAATCACGAAGCGGTTGATGCCGTTCAGCAGTTCCTGATCGGCAGTAGGCTTAAGCGTCGCTGGAGACCAGGCCCACGGGGCCGCCGCCGCTGTCATCGATTCCGCAGCAGCAATGTTCTGCCCATAGATATGCGCCACGGAAGCCGATTCGCGATCGTCCGCGTTGTAGCCGTACGTCGGGTTGTTCACGCCCGGCGACTGCGTCCACATCGCGCTCATCGGAATGTCGTTCAGCTTCTTGACCTCCATGCCATCGGCGACAAAAGCGCGTCCAGACTCATGCGACTCGCCGTAGTGCCTAATGCCGCGAGCCTTCAGCGAAGCCTGCACCTGTCCGTAATGTTCGTCGGCAATCAGGTCGCCGATGGTCTTGCGGAAGTCCCAAAGGAACTGGTCGCTTGCCTCCGGGCTCTGCACTACCACACCAGCCAGGACAGGCAGCCACGGCGTTGCATCATAACCGCGATACTTCTTGAACTGCGCCATCATGTCGTCGGTCCAGTTCTGCGAACCGGCTTCCCAGCTATCGGTGATCACGTAGCGGATACCCTTCTTACCCATCCAGTCCGCGCCCACCGTCTCCTTGTAGCTGTCGAGATAGCCGTCCATGTACTTCTTCACATAGGTATGGTTCAGCTTGTCTACTTCGAGACCGGTGGCCTCGGCAGTAGCCGGATGATTGGTAATGCCCAGCAGCGAATAACCAAAACGCAGCACGACCCAGTCTCCCGGCGGCGGAGTCCAGTCCAGCGTTCCGTCCGGATGCATCTTACTCGTCAGATCGATGACCTCAGACTTGGCCACCGCCGCACTCGTGTCGCCCGACGGTGACCAGTATTCGTATAGATCATTGACAGGTACAAACGCCGCCTTATCTTCAAAATGGTTAACGCGCGCACCCGGATAAAGTGACAGTTCGGCAATGTCGTAATCGGTCGCTGGCGGCGGAATCTTGATTCCCATCGAACTGAAATCCATCCCCTGTGCCCACTCTGGAATCTGCGGCGCCGGCCCACGCTTGAAGACCGCGCGGAAGTACTTCGCCTTCGTCGCCGGAAACGCAATCGTGTGCTGCGCGGCACTGCTCGTCGCCCCACCACCCGCACCGGCATCCAGCTTGGCAACCTCGTGGAAGGTCTGCCCGTCATCGCTCGCTTCGAGAGTCTTCACCGGCGCCGCGATACCCGCCAGGGCGGCGAATTGGCCCGGGTCCGGGGTTACGATCGAGACCGCACGAATCGTCGCGGCCTCCGGGAACTCCCACTGAATCCAGGAGCTTTCTCCAATCTTGGGAATCGGCAGCTTGGTCGTTTTTTCCAAATCTCCATCCGCCAGCATCGCCGCATCCGGCGACCCGCTGCTGGCAGTCACCTTCGCATGCAGCGATTCCAGCGGTACGTCGCCGGCAGCGCGCTTGTACGCGACCACCGGGCCATCCGCGTAGAACTGCGGCGCGGGCTTGGACCCGGCTGGCGCCTCCAACATATCGTGAATGCCCAGGTTCTGGAACGCTCCCGTCACTGTAGGCGGATGCACCAGCTTACCGGTGAAAGGCTTCCCGCCTTCCACCAGCGTCTCGCTCCACACATACTTCTTCATGCCCTCGGAACCGGGTACCCACGGCCCACCGGTTTCGCTCCAACCCGGCGAACCGGCGATAGCCATCTCCATGCCCAGGCTGTCTGCCGTCGTCGTGGCGAACTTGAAAGCATCCTTCCACTCCGGCGTCATGTAAGCGAGGCGCTTATCGACCACCTGCGGCGTCTGTAGCGCAGCGTCGAAGTTCTGGAACCCGGCAATACCCACGCGATGCATCCACTCCAGGTCAAGCTTGATGCCTTCCTTCGTGATGTTTCCATTCATCCAGTGCCACCAGACGCGAGGCCGCGCGGATGCCGGAGGATTTTCAAAGCCTGCCTTCAGCGAATCGGATGCTTGTTGTGCAGAGGCTAGAACAGGGGAAGCGGCAAGCAGCAGCGCCGTCGTAGCGGCAGCTATCTTGCGAGGCAGGGACGGTCTATTTCGTGGGGTGCGCAATTGCATAGGCTGGTCTCCAAATACTGGATGGTCTGACGTGAATCGAAACAGAGGAATGAGAGCGAAAAAGAGAGAGTGGATTGACCTTCAGATGAGATATCAGCGTTTTGCGAGTGCGGCCGCCGTAAGCCTTTCCGCCCAGCCACGAACGAGCGCCGGCGAGATGGGATTTTGTTCCAGCGCGGCCATTTGCACCGCGAAATTTCCGAGCGTAGAGCCCTCCGCCTCACCCGCCGAAACAGGCAGTCCGGTGCTCTCTTCTGTCAGCCTGCTCAGCAGGGAATTACGGCTCCCTCCACCCAGGATCGTGATCTTCCTGAAGCTCCGTCCCGTATGCGTCTCAAGGTTCCGCAGCACGGTGGCGTAGCGGCTCGCCAGGCTGGCAAAGATCATCCGCGCAAACACCGGCTCATTGCCTTGAACATCAGGAATCTGAGCCAAGCCGGCCTTCGCAAGCTCCTCATTCAACCGCTCTGGCATGCGCCCACCGAGCAGCAGTTGCGGAGCGTCCACATCAATCACCCCAGGAATCTCCGCGACCTCCGCAGCCCCCGCAATCAGTGTCACCAGATCGATCTCGCGCCCCTCGTCGCACCAGTGGTCCATGCACTGCTTCAGTACCCACATGCCATTCACATTGGTATGAAAGCAGTACCCGCCAGCACCAGCACCCTGATTCGTAAACCCCGCATGCTCGGCTTCCGCAGTAGTAATCGGCGCATCCACCACCGTCCCCACCAGCGACCAGGTCCCTGAAACGATATAGGCCGTATGCGACAAGTCCGCCGTAACAGCAGCAATCGCCGAAGCCGTGTCATGGCAAGCCGGAGCAATCAGTGTCGTATCCGCAAACGCCGGCAGCTTCGCCAGCGGCCCACGCAGCTTGCCCAGAATCGTACCCGTAGGCACAATCTCCGGCGCAGCTTCAATCCACAATCCAAGCCGGTCAAAGATAGGCCGTGACCAGTCCCCGGTCTCAATATCCACCAGCCCGGTATGCGTAGCATTCGTATACTCGGCCACCCGCCGCCCACCCAGCCAGCTAAGCACGTACTCCGGCAGCAGCAACCACGGCGTCCCCGGCGAAACCTCAGCAGCCTGATCGGCCAGCAGCTGATACACCGTATTGATTCGCAACGGCTGCGCCCCCGTCTGCGCAAAAAACTCCTCAGGCCCAATCAGCTTGTCGGCCGCAGTCTTCGAAATCTCATTGCGAACATCGCGGTAGCAGAAGGGAAGCGCAATCGGCGTTCCATCCGCCCGCAGCCGCACATAGTCGACAGCCCAGCCATCCACAGCCAGCGACCGAATCCCCTCCGGCGCAGCCTCAGCAGCCTTGCGTAAACCCTCTTCCAGCCCCGCTAGAATCCGATCCAGCGGCCATCGCAACTCACCATTCGGCCCAGCATCTGCATCGAACACAGGCCCGTTCGGCAGCCGGTGTATCAACTCAATCTCGGGTTCCCCGTCAACCCACCGCAGCAGCGAGACACGGCAGCTCTCAGCGCCCAGATCAATGGCCACCGAAGCCCTTCTTTCCCGCTGTTGCGCCGAAGTCTGGATCACCGCAGGAAAGCCTCCGGCAGCCCGCCATCCACAGGAATCAAATGCCCGGAAGTGCAGCGCGACTTATCCCCAGCCAGATACAAAATCGCCTCCGCACAATCCACCGGATCGATCGGCACATGCGTCAACGTGCGCTTCGCATAGAAGTGCGCCAGCAGCGTCCGCAGCTCTTCATCCGAGAGCGTCTCCTCAAACGGAATGTTGTACTTCGCGAGCGAAGCCCGCACCCGGTCCCGCGGGAACATCGTCGAGCCCTTCACCACCGTCGCCGGGCTGATCCCATTCACGCGAACTTTCGGCGCCAGCCCGACAGCAAGCTCCCGCACCAGGTGGCTCAGCGCCGTCTTACTGATGTCGTAAACCTCGCTGCCGCGCTTCGGAACGACAGCGTTGGCGGAACTCGTCAGCACCAGCGTCACATCCAGATCCTGCTCCTTGAAAAGCTTCGCCGCCTCATCCGCCAACTGATAGTTCGCCGTAACGTTGACGCTCAGCGTAGTCGCCCACATCGCATCCGAAATCGTTCCATCCGGCGAAGAAGGAAACAGCGCAGCCGTGTTGATCAAAATATCCACGCCACCAAACGCATTCACAGCCGTAGCCAGCGCCCCGCGAATCGTCTCGCGGTTCGTAATATCCACCGCCGACCACGCCGTAAACTCAGCCGGCACAATCTTCTTCAACTCGCCAACCACCCGCTCCGCCCCAGCCGTATCGCGGTCCGCCACCACCACATGCGCCCCGCGCTCCGCCGCCAGCCGCGCCACTTCGCGCCCGATGCCGCTGCCCCCGCCCACCACCAGAATCACCTTGCGGCTAAGCTCCTTCTCCGGTGGCTGCCTGCGAATCTTCGCCTCTTCCAGCGCCCAGTACTCAATCCGAAAAGCCTCAGAAGGCGGCAGCGCCACATAATTCGTACACACAGAGAACGCCGAAGAAGGGGCAGCCGGCCCAGCCTGCGGCACCTCATCGCCCGTCTTGATCGCCGGCAACCCATGCCCCAGCGCGCTCGCGCCCTCCATTACATGAATGGCGTTCGTGTAGAACTCACCCGTAATCCGCGCCTCAGTCTTGTTCTTGCCAAAGCTGAACATGCCCACACCCGGGATCAGCACCACCGTCGGGCTGGCATCGCGCATCGCCGGGGAATCCGGCAACGCATGATCCTTGTAATACGACGCGTAATCCGCGCGATACACATTCAGCGACTCAATCACCTGAGCCTTCAGCGCCGCCACATCCGCACCCTCAGCCCAAGGCACAAACATCGGCCGAATCTTCGTGCGGATAAAGTGATCCGGGCAACTCGTCCCCAAATACGCCAGCTCCTGCGCATCCCGCGAATTCACAAATCCCAGCACATCCTCAGAGTCCGAAAAGCTCGCAATCGCCCGCCGATGCTGGCCCAGCTGCCCGCGCAGAAACGGCAGAATCGCCGCAGCAATCGCCTTCCGGTCCTCGCGAACCTCCTGCACCTGCCCGCCAAAAACCGCCGTCCCAACATTCAGCCCATGCCGGCTGATGAACTGCCCCAGCTGATCAATAATCGTGATCGTGTTCAGGTAGCTCTCGCGCTGTGTCTCACCCCACGTAAACAACCCATGCCCACCCAGCACAATCCCGTCGCACCCTGGATTCGCGGCCACGGCGCGCTTCAGCATCATCGCCAGCTCAAACCCCGGCCTCTGCCACGGCAGCCAGACCAGCTTATGCCCAAACTCAGCGTTGAACTCCTCCATCTTCTCCACGCCGTTCGCCGCCGCCGCCAGCGCAATCCCCCAGTCCGGATGCAGGTGGTCCACATGCGGGAAGGGCAGAAACCCGTGCAGCGGCGTATCGATCGAAGCCGCCACCGGGTTCGCCCGGAAAGCCGCCAGCGGATACAGCCCCACAATCTCGTCTTCAAACTCCACGCCGCGATAGCTCTTCTCCAGTGCCAGCACCTTATCTAGATAGAGCGTCGCAAAGCCCGACCGCTTGATGCTGCCCACATCGCCGCCTGAACCCTTGATCCACAGCACCTCCACCGGCTCACCCGTCAGCGGATCGATCTCCGTCAGCTTCGAGCTGGTATTTCCGCCACCAAAGTTGGTAATCCGCAGGTCCGATCCCAGCAGATTGGACCGGTAGCGCAGCAACTCCGGCGCATCCAGCGTGGCGGCCACCGCATCATCCCAGCGGTCTTCCAGGTATTTCAAGGTAGGCGAAGAAGTCGTAGCAGTACTCATAGTCAAAATCCTTAGGTAGAGGAAAGTTACAGGGTCAAGTCTATCGGCCCCAGCTCAGGGAACCCAACCACCATAGCATACGAAAAAACAATAGGGGAAGTATTTCCGATTCGAATTCTTGAAATTAAAAAGAAGGCCGGGCGCTCTTCGCAGCCCAGCCCTGCCTCTCGGATTATTCGGTCTCGGACTCCGTTTTCAGGTCCTCAGGCGTCACCACCCGGTGCTTCACGTAGTTGTAAGGCGGCACCGAATTTCCACGCACAATCGTGATGCCCAGCTGCACCAGCCGTGGCCCGTACGTCTGCGCCTCATGCGAAACCGAACCGATAATCGCGCTCTTGCCCGACTTCATTTCCTCAATGACCTCGGGAATGCAATCCTGCCCGGCAATCGCGAAATCCGCTTCGCGGCCGGCATTCCGCGCCGCATCCAGCACACCCAGGGCACTCGAATCTGTGGCCGTCGCGACCAGAAACCGCTCGCCCTTGCGATGATTCCCCAGGAACTCCTGAATCGCCAGGTTGCTGGGCCCGCGCATCCCGCGACCTTCAAGTCGCAGAAACCGCTCCGCTGGAATCTGCGCATCGTGCTCCGCCAGCCGCGTCCGAATCCCCTCGAAAGCGCCCGTAATCCGGCTCTGCACAAAGCTCCCCGCCTCGGCAAGCCCAATCCCCAGAACCCAGTCCGCCTTGCCCTTCCACTTGCGCAAAGCATGCTGCGCCAGCAGAACCCCGGCCTCGTACCCCACTTCGAAGTTGTCCACGCCAAAGTACGTCGCATTCGGGTGCGGCACATCGATCGCAATCAGCGGCACCCCGGCGTTCTTGAAGATGTAGGCCACATGCGGCGCCACATGCTCCTCCGCTTGAAACTCCAGCACCAGGTCGACCCTCTTGCGAACAAACTCCTCCGCGTTGCTAATCGCCGTCTCGGCGTCAAAATGGTTGTCGAGAATAATGAGTTCTACGCCCGAACTCGCCGCCGCCGCCGTCACGCTGGCCGCCACCTGCTGCGAAAACGGCAGGTCAGCAGACTGCACTGCGAGGCCAAACCGCAGCCGCTTAGGCCGCGAAACCAGCCGGTACTCGCCGCTCTCCCCATGCGCGACGTACCCGCGATGCACCAGCGTCTTGAGAATCCGGTACACGCTGGTCTTCGAAATCTGCGTCCGCTGGTATACATCCTCCAGCGTCATCGCAGCGTTCTGCTCCTCCAGCATCTCCAGCACATCGAGAGCCTTCGAGAGAATCGGGATCAGATATAAGCGTTTAATTTTGCCGCTGGCCAACGATGAACTCCTTCACGAGCCAAACTCGGCGAATAGCTCTCTAACCGCAAGCAAGCCATCAAGTTATCCAACCGTATCGTCTATATTCGCAGAAATTGGAGAATCCGTGTTTGGAATTCGCACACGCAAATCTTCCGATGAGAAACTGATTGCGATTACTCCTTCTGTTGTCATTCCCGAAGGGAATGTGCTGTTGTCTTTCGTATCAACCCGCCCAAACAGCAACAACGAATCCATTGACAACCATCCGCGCCAACCCCTACGATTCGCCTGTATTTCATTAAGCACAATGTTTCAAGGTGAAGGAGATCCTTGGTTCCCAACCCCATTCTCGGCGTCTTCCTTCACTGGCTCGGCGGCCTGGCCTCCGCCAGCTTCTATGTTCCGTACCGCAAAGTCACCGGCTGGTCCTGGGAAACCTACTGGCTCGCCGGAGGCATCGTAAGTTGGCTCATCGCCCCCTGGATCATGGCTTCCATCCTCACCAAAGACCTGATCCCGGTCCTGCACGAAGCGTCCAGCTCGACCATCTGGTGGGCCTACTTCTTCGGCGTCCTCTGGGGCATGGGTGGCCTCACCTTCGGCCTCACCATGCGCTACCTCGGCCTCTCGCTCGGCATGGCAGTAGCCCTCGGCTACACAGCAGTCTTCGGAACCCTGATGCCGCCCATCTTCCGCGGTCAGATGCACGAACTGCTCTCCCAGCGGTCCGGCCAGGTCATCCTCATCGGCGTCGGCGTCTGTGTCCTGGGAATCATCTTCGGAGCACTTGCCGGTATCTCCAAAGACAGCGAGCTCTCCCGCGAGCAATCGAAGGAAGACATCCCCGAATTCAACCTCAAACTGGGCCTAGCCGTCGCCACCTTCTGCGGCGTCATGAGCGCCTGCATGGCCTTTGGCCTCGCCGCCGGAGAGGAGATCAACAAGCTCACTCTCGCCCACGGCACAGGAGCAGTCTGGGCCGGTCTGCCCGTACTGATCGTCGTGCTCACCGGCGGCTTCACCACCAACTTCGTCTGGTGCATGATCCTCAGCTACCGCAACCGATCCTTCGCCGAGTACCGCCGCATCCCCAGGAACTGGCTAGGCATCGCTGGAAAGAAGCCATCCATTCTGCGCAACTATATATTGTCCGCAGTCGCCGGCTTCACCTGGTATCTGCAGTTCTTCTTCTACACCATGGGCGAAACCCAGATGGGCAAGAAGTACGGCTTCTCCAGCTGGACCCTGCACATGGCTTCGATCATCATCTTCAGCACCCTCTGGGGCATCGCACTCCACGAATGGCGCGGCGTCAGCGGGAGAACCAAGACACTTGTCTTTCTCACGCTGCTGGTCCTCGTTTCGTCGACCGCCATCGTAGGCTACGGCAACCTGCTCAGCACAAAATAATTTTCCAAAACTTGCGTTGAATTAAATGCAAAAAGCGCACACTAAATGTAAGAACTCAATCTGCCGCTGCTTTTGTCTTTCTTGTGGTCATTCCCGAAGGGAATCTGCTGTTGATTTGCGCTGCATTAACCACCCTTAACCCCCTCTTAGCGCCACAAGAAAAGGCTATAACCAAACTGGAATCAGAAGGATAGGAGAAAAATCAGGTACCCCCCACCCTAGGTCCAAAATTTGCGCCAAAATTCAGCAAACCTGAACGCACGGAATCCCAAGCAGCCGGGCCAGCTTCTTCAAATCCTCAGCCCGATGCCCAACTCCAATCGCGCAATGATGCGCAGGTCCCTGAGTATTCCACTGCTCCACAAACCCCCGCGCCCCAACCGGAAAGCTGTACCGGCTGTTCGTATTCCCAATCTCCAGAATCGGCCCCGGCTCACTCGCCCCCTCGGCCACCAGCAGCTTGAACCCAGCCTCACGGTCCTCGACGACCGAGAGCAAAGTCACCGGCCCATGCTTCACCGACATCTCCACCGAAAGCCCGCGCCCAACCTTGCCGTGATACACCCCAAGTGGCCGCACCTTGGTCGGCCCCTCAGCAATACCCGAATGACCCGGCCCATCATGCCCCATCAAAACCTGGTCCGCCTTGAAATCGACTGCGTAGTACTCGGTAAACGACCCACCCGCACCAAGCGAATCCATGATCTTCATCGCAATCGCATTTTTCACTTCGTACTCGCCAGCGACTGGAATGTGGCGAGAAGTCAGCAGCGAAGTGCCAAGGATGATCGAGCTCATTGTGTCTTCGTTCGCTGCATTGCCTGAGCCTTGGTAGTAGTAAGCCAAAGCCTGCAGATCATACGCGGCAACGAAGCGATCGAGCGCAACGGATGTTCGAGCAGCGCGTGCCAACTCAGCATGCGAGCAATCCGGTTGAACGGAGAATTTGAGATGGAACTCGGCAATCTTGTCGTTGAGCGCGATCTCGTCAATGTCCTCGCGCAGCGCGCTCAGCTCATCGACTTCGAGCATTTCGATATGCGTACCGAAGATGGCTGAGACTCGCGTCACATCGGTATAAATGTCCAACATGCCGCTGTAATAGTGTCCCATCAAACCAAGCGTCGCCTCGCGCAGCGCTGCCGCACTTTTCGCTGCAGCGATCCATCCGGCGAGTTCTGCAGTCACATGCAACTCGCCGAGATAGCCAGTGACTTGGTGAAAGGGAATTCCAGCGCGGCTGAACAGGTTGGCAATCTCCGGCACTGGACAAGCCGAGCAGTATTCAAGCCAATGTCCAGTCATCGCAGTGCGATCCGGCAGCTTGGCGAAAGCTTCGTAGTCGATGGCTGCTTCGGGCTGCAGGTTCAGCACGACGACTGGAACGCCTGCGCGTTGCGCCAAAGGGAGGACAGTGCTCGATACAGCATAGGTGGTTACATAGAGAAAGAGAATGTCGCACTCTTCGCGGCGGCACTTGCGTCCAGCCTCGCGAGCAGTCTTGAGGTTATCGACGAGACCGAGCGGAACGACTTGCACATCGTGTTCGCGGATCATGTCAGACACGCGATGCAGATAGCCTTCGAGGCGTGTTTTCAGGCCGTCGAACTGGGGCCAATAGGCGTCGAGGCCGATGCCGCAAAGGCCCACGCGAAGTCTGCTCATGCAATCGCTCCTGGAGTTTTACAAGACTCTTACTTATGCAAGATAGAAGACTTCGCGCATCATCGGGAAGCGCTCGCCTGGGCGTAAGGCGCCGAGCTCAGCGAAGTAAGGCTTCATCGCTTCCTGCCAGCGCGTGTTGATCGGATCAGCTTCGATGCGCTCCCAAACCTCATCGAAGCTATCCATGACGGTCATTGCCAGCACAAGCATTGTGTCGCGGCGGAAGATGGAGTACTCGGAAATTCCGCTGTGCTTGAGCAGGTCCAGCATCTCCGGCCAGACCGCTTGGTGCGACTCGTCGTAAGCCTCCTCCATTCCAGGCTTCAAATGGAGGAGGAAGGCTACGCGCTGCTTCTGCTGACTCACCAACTCACCACCGTGACCGAGAATGGCTCAACCGTGATCTTACCGCCGCTGATCGTTACATCACGCGCTGGATTCTCTCCGCTCTTCGGATCCACGGCGACTGCCTTTGCGCCATCCGAACCAGCGGGAAGCGGAACGTCAACAGCGTGATCGTGCTTGTTCACGAGCAGCAGCTTCTTGCCCTTCGCGGTGACGAAAGCCTGTCCTGCGACATCGTTGCTCGCTGCGCCTGGAATCGAAGTTGCGACCAGCTTGTCTCCGGGGCTGAAGTTGTCTTTGAGCAGCTTGAGCACGAGGAAGCGGGCGTTGGGTTTGCCGTTGTCCCAGTCGATCATGCTCACGCTGGGGAACTGAGTCGGATAGCCGACCAACTGCGATTCGCCGACGATGTCGATCTGCTGCTTTGCCAGCTCGATGTACAGATAGGCATACATCGCTCCAGCCAGATTCCAATACTCAGCCGGAACGCGATCCACGACCTTATTCGGCTTGGTGGTCGTATTGTCGTCGAAGAGGATGACACCGAGTTCGTCCAGATCGACCTTCACGGTCGGATTGAGCCGTTTACGAATGACCTCAGCATAGCGAACGGTGTTCAGGAAGCCTTCGGCCTGGGCGAAGAAGCTGTACTGCCATTCGTGGATCGTCTCGTTTGGCCCGGGCGAGGCATAGAAGTGGTAAGAAATGTAGTCGATCGGGATTCCGGGTTTGTGGTTCTTCGGGTTGAGGAAGTATTCGAAGTAGTCGGGAACGAGGCTGGGCTGAGCGAGCGCCATGCCCATGAACTTCGTATCCGGGCTGACCTTGTGAATTGCGGACACAATGGCGTCATAGCGCTCGGTGTATTGCTTCGGTGTGGTGTTGTGCTCGAATTCCGGCTCGTTCAGTACTTCCCAGATGGGAATCTTGTAGTGATAGCCAGAATCGTGGCGCTTGCCGAGTTCGTCGGTGAATCCGCCTTTGGCGTACCAGCTGATCAGCCTCGCGTAGTAGTCGCCAATCTGTTTACCGGTCGGATCGAGGAGTTCCGTTCCCTGCGTGTAGTCCCATACGACCTGATTGGGATCGCTGGGGTAGGGGACTGGCTTTGGAGTCTTGAACATCCAGGTCGGCATGGTGCTGAAGTTCAGGATCGTAGTATGGCCTTCGGTTGCGGCCAGGAAGTCTTTGGTCTGGGGATCAATCAGTGAGAAGTCCCACGACGTCTTGGTAGCGGTCGGCGGTTCCAGTTCAGCAACGGCCCACTTTGGGTACGGCAGCCACGGCACGTAACGGACGTACTCGGCACCCAGGTCCTTGAGAGCACCATAAGCACCGTCGTGGATGGGCGAGCCTTCGAGAGTCATCGGATTGACGACGACCTGGAGTGTTGGAGTGGAGCGGGAGGTGACTACAGTCTTGTCCCAGTCAATGGTCACGGTGCCCTGTCCGGGCGCCTGCGCGAAAATAGAAACGGATGGAAGCACAAGTAAGAGCGATGCGCATGCCTGGAGACTGTACCGGATCAGTGTCTGAGGTGTTCTACCAATTGAGCGGCTTGCTTTTGTTGCTCCACGAGGAGAGAGATCGATCACGTTACTGCCTCCAGGATTGATTCGTATTGTTGAATACGGCGAGGTTCAGGACAAGAACCCGGGGATTTGGACCCGGCTCAAAGGCCTTGTATTCATGCGCTACAGGAGTATCATGAAAAAGTTCCGATCGGCAAATGTTCCTGATCTGAAATTTTAGGTGTTGCGGAATATTTGCGTCCTTTTCTGTTGGAGCCTGGTTTGAATAACAAATATAGATCTGCCTCTGGAACAGAATTTGGACAGGCATCGTGATAGGAGCACCATTTCGAGCCTTGACTTGATGCAATAGACAATCTATATCTTTACAGAATCTTTGGGCCCGATGTTGAACGAGTTTAAGGGAGATGTTGCAGGCTGTAGCGTTTACGGGGCCCCTTTAGAAGAATTTCCGCGGAGGCGATCCCATCGTTCTTGCATCGTACTGCAAAGGACGGCTCGATATTTGGCGCCTGCCGCATTGTTGCATTGTGTCGTTGAGAGGAACGCGAGAGGATGAAAGGAATGAATGACATGGCAGAATCACAGATTGATATGGCCGAGCTGGCTTTTCCCATTCTCGACGCGTTTCAAATTGAAATTCCCTCCTGGGGCTTCGCGAACACCGGAACCAGGTTTGGCAAGTTCGTACAGGCCGCGGCGGCCTCAACCATCGAAGAGAAGTTTAGCGACGCGGCTGAAGTGCACCGGCTGACAGGTAGCACTCCGACGATGGCGCTCCACGTCCTGTGGGACCTGCCGAATGGTCTGGCGGATGTTGAGGCTGTGAAATCGCTGGAGGAGAAGTATGGGATTCGATCGGGCTCGATCAATCCCAACCTTTTCCAGGACCAGGAATATAAATTTGGCTCTTTGTGCAATCCGTCGGCGGAAATTCGCGGGCGGGCGGTGCAGCACATGGTGGACTCGATTTCGATTGCCGGAGCATTGAAGTCACGGGACATATCGCTGTGGCTGCCGGACGGTTCAAACTATCCGGGAACTCAGAGCATTCGGAAGCGGGTGGGATGGCTGGAGGAAGCGCTCCAGAAATCGCACCGGCACATGGCCCCCGGTCAGCGCCTCCTCGTGGAGTACAAGCCATTCGAGCCCGCTTTTTATCACACGGATATTGCTGACTGGGGTATGGCGCTGCATCTTGCCCAAGCGGCAGGCCCGCAGGCCAAAGTCCTTGTCGACACAGGGCACCACTATGCGGCGCAGAACATTGAGCAGATCGTAGCCTGGCTGATTCATACCGGGATGCTGGGCGGATTCCACTTCAACGACCGGCGCTACGCAGACGACGATCTTACATTGGGTTCGATCGATCCCTACCAGGTCTTCCGCATATTCCATGAGATCCTGACGGCCGGCACAGAGGGACTGGAGCTGGATGTCGCCTTCATGATCGACCAGAGCCACAACATGAAGGGCAAGATGGAGGCGATGGTGCAGACGGTGGTGAGCGCCCAGGAGCTTTGGCTGAAAGCCGCTCTCGTGGATCGAGAAGCACTCGCGGCGCTGCAGGATAGCTGTGAGTTGGTGCGTGCCGAGGAGACACTGCGTGCTGCCTTCTGGCAGGATGTGCGACCGCTGGCGGCTGCCTGGCGGGTCTCGCGCGGCCTGCCGGAGGATCCTCTGCGGGCGCTGCGGGAAGGCGGCTATGTCGAGCGGATCGCGAAAGACCGCGCGGGTAAGCAGCCGACGGGCGGCAGTTATGCTTGAGATCAACGTAACCCAGTATTCATGGATGAAGTAGGGAGCGGATGGCAAATTGCCTGGTCAAGAGACCAGGCAATTCGCCATTTACGGATTTCAATAGGAAATTTATTAATCTTGAATAATTCGATTTAGCTAGCCCGAAAGTCGGTTCCATTTACGTTTTCCTACATAGCGGCACTTTCGATACATAAGCGAATGAAATCCTGCATCGAGGCGATCGATTCGCCTCGGGGATGGGGCATTTCAGCGAGCTAGCCCTTTCTCATAAAATTTCAATCAGAAAATAAATTCGTTGTTGACAATTTTTGAAATCAATCGTTAGTCTCGGCGTGCGCAGAAATTCGTCGTTAGCGTGACGCGAACCGGGCCCGTGTTTTGGGGAAGGTTTAAATCCCGAAGGGCGCACGCCAGCAACGAAAGCGGAATGTGCAGTCACATGGCGGCACAAAGTTTAAGGAGGCTTCAAGATGATGCGAAGAGGTTTAGTTTTACTCTCGGCACTGTTGCTGCTTGTTTCGGCAGGCACAGCGTTCGGCCAGGGAGCGACCGGTACGATTCTGGGTACGGTGACCGACAGCACTGGGGCGGTTTTGCCCAATGTGAAGGTTACGGTGACGAATACGGCCACCAACTCGATATTCCGTACGGTTTCGAATTCGGCGGGCGATTACAACGCGCCTTCGTTGAATCCGGGCATGTACACGGTTACAGCCGAGGCTCCTGGATTCCAGAAGTCGCTGACTTCGGGATTCCCGCTTGCGGTTGATCAGAAGGTCCGCATCGATCTCCAGATGAAGCCGGGTGCGGTGAGCGAAACGACCGAGGTCACAGCGCAGGCGTTGACGCTCGACACGGACTCAGCTGCTCTTTCGCAGTTGATGAGCCAACAGCAAGTGGGTGAGTTGCCGCTGAATGGCCGCAACTTCATGCAGCTGCTGCTCGTGGGCGCTGGCGCGGTTACCGTCGGTGGCGAGCAGGGAACGATGCGTCAGGGCGTGGGTAACGCGGTCAGCATCAACGGCGGCCGGCCTGAGGGCAACAACTACACGCTCGATGGATTGATCAACACCGACCAGGCACTGGTCACGCCTGCGGTCATCCTGTCGCAGGATGCCATTCAGGAATTCAAGGTGCAGAGCGGAAATTACTCTGCGGAGTACGGCTTCAGCGCGAGCCAGATCAACCTGGTGAGCAAGAGCGGTACGAACCAGATTCACGGAACGCTGTTTGAGTTCAATCGTAACGATGCTTTCGATGCCAAGCCGTTTGTCAATGCGGTGGACTACAACAGCGGCGTCCCAACGTCGAATCCTGTTCTTCGTCAGAATCAGTTCGGCTTTGTAGCAGGCGGCCCAATCTGGATTCCGAAGCTGTACGACGGTCGTAATAAGACCTTCTGGCTGGCGAATTATGAGGGCTGGCGGATCAACAACGGCACTGTTTCGAAGCAGGCGGTCCCCAACTCAGCGATTCTCGGTGGCGACTTCTCTGCTGAACCGCTACCTGCCTACGGAACAGCCGCCTGCACAACCCGTTTGAACCAAGGTCAGAACTGTCTTCCGGTGGATCCGTTGACCGGTCAGCCATTCCCGGGCAACAAAATTCCTACGGATAGAATCACCTCCCGCCTGGCGCAGGTAGCCATAGCCAATGGCTACTTCCCGACGCCGAACACTGGTAACGGTAACGTTGCACCGGGTACAGTGAACTTCATCAAGAACCTTGGTCTGCCTTTGACCACGGACCAACAGACCTACCGACTGGACCAGACGCTCGGCAAGTTCGGTTCGATCTTTGGGCGCGGCACTTACTCGACATATCAGAACAGCTCGTTGAATACCGGAACCCTGAACTACGGGCTCGAAACGCAGTACGAGACGCAGAAGAACTGGGAAGTTTCGCACACGATCAGCCTGGGCAAAGAGACGGTGAACAACTTCCGGTTTGGCTATCTGGATGCAAAGGCTCCGCAGGGTGCTCCTGCTCCTCCTGCTTCGGCTGTCAGCGCTCTCGGCCTGACGGGTGTGTTTACGACCTTTGGACCGCTGCAGCAGACGTGGCCGAACATTGGTCTTTCTCAATACAACGGCTTTGGCGGACCGGTGAATTCCTACACCGGCTCCGAGCAGCCGGCCTGGGAATATGCCGATTCGGTCAGCATGGTTCACGGCAAACATACACTTGGATTTGGCATCGACTATCGCCGCTGGCGTCTAATTCGTAACCTCGATGATGACTTCTACGGCGATTACAACTTCGGCGCAGCCACGCTATTAACAAACAACATTAACTGCCCGAATGAGACTGGCCTCTGCGGAACCGGCAATGCTGTGGCCGATATGCTGCTTGGCTACTACAGCGGTGCGGCCGGATATGTTCCTGGTCCGCTCAGCCCGAAGACGGAAGCTGGTAACCCGCAGACGCATATCTTCAGCTATCTTGCTCCGTACGCGCAGGATGACTTCAAGGTGACGCAGCGGCTGACCCTCAACCTTGGCCTTCGCTACGATTACCGTGCAGCGCCTTACGAAGAAAAGAATCACTTCTTCTGGCTGGATGCGACGAACGCGCGCGGCGGACTTTGCTACGCGGATAAGTCTCTTGCAACTCTCGGCGTTGCTCCCGGTGGTGATTCCACCAGCGGCCCGATTCTGCGGTACTGCGGTTCGAATGTGCCAAAGCCCGCTTCGAAGACTCCGTTTGCGCCGCGCTTTGGATTTACCTATCGCCTCCGCGGAGATAAAACTGTTTTGCGTGGCGGCTATGGAATCTTCTGGGATTCAGCCGAAGGGCGTGAGATCGACGATTCAGGCGATATCTATCCTTACGCGATTCGCAACAGCTTGAACCCGACGCAGAGTGCAAGCGTGCCGAAGACGACCAATGCTCTCTTCCCGAGCTACGGCAACCTTGGACCGTTCCCGGTATCGACGCTCTCGTTCATCGCGGTCATTGAGTCTGAGGATCCGCGCAACCCGTATATCCAGTCGCGTACGCTCTCGATTCAGCATGAGCTCGCACGCAACACCACACTGGAAGTGAACTACATCGGAACCAAGGGAACCCACCTTCTGGATCGGCGGAACATCGCCCAGCCTTATGGGATTCCCGCTGCGGATCTGCCTTTCTGCCAGACGGACCCGACCGATGTAACGCACAATTGCCCAGTGTCAACACGTTTGCCGTACCCGAACTTTACCGGCTTCTACATCAACAGCGACTGGCATGGTTATTCCAACTACAACGCGATGAACGTGAAGTTCGAGCATCGCGCTGGAGCGATGGCCATTACCGGTATTTATACCTGGGCCAAGAGCATGGACGACAAGTCGGCAGCCGCCGGTGTTGGCGCTACGGGCAGCGGTTACCAGGGAACGATGGATAACCACAATCCTGGTTTGGATTATGGTCCTTCTGACTTCTCGGTCAACCATCGCTTTGTTTCCAGCTATGTGTACCAGCTGCCGATTGGCCGGGGTAAGAAGTTCCTGGGCAACGTGAATCGCGTTACGGATCTGGCTGTTGGTGGCTGGCAGGTTGCCGGCATCACTACTTTCCAGACTGGATTCCCATTCAGCATTGCAGCTTCGGATGCGAGCGGTCTGCTGGATACACAGTTCCAGCGCGCTAACTATACGCCGGGATGCAATATTCACGGTAATCTGACGGCCAAGTTCCAGCGTCTTAACATGGCCTGCTTTACACAGCCTGCGATCGGTGTGTACGGCAATACTGCCCGCAACTATCTTCGCCAGCCGGGATTGAACAATTGGGATATCGCGCTGAGCAAGGATATTAAGTTCACGGACCGAATCAAATTCGCTTTCCACCTGGATACGTTCAACACGTTCAATCATCACCAGTACGCAGTGGGTGTGGGCGGATTGGCCAGCGGTGGTTCAGGTGGTGGATCGTCGATCGACAACGGCGTAGGGGATACATACCAGGGGCTGATCACCAGCACTTCACCTGCACGTATTCTGCAACTCAGCGGAAAGCTCAGCTTCTGATTTCGCGTCTCTCTTGAACCTCTTATCTCCGCCACGCCTGCTCGGCGTGGCGGACTTTTCTATGCAGGGGATACACTACATCGATGATTTGCAACCGAACGATAATCACATGGCTTGTTGCTCTTACATGGATGTTCCCCTTCCTCGCGAAGGGGCAGGCTGGCGGAGGCGAGGCTGCGTCAGAATACGCCTCGGCCGGGCAGCAGGCACTTGCAGCCGGACATTACGCTGAGGCACAGGATAATTTTGAAAAGCTGGCTAAGTTGGAGCCCGGTATTGCAGAGGTTCACGCAACGCTGGGAGTAATTTATTTCAAACTGCGTGTTTACGATTCGGCAGAACGCGAGATTCGAACGGCACAGAAGCTCAAGCCCTCGTTGCCGAAGTTGGACAGTTTGCTTGGCATGTCCCTGGCTGAAGAGGGCAAGTTTCACGATGCATTGCCGGGGTTGGAAAAGGGATTTAAGCAGTCAACGGATACGGAAGTGAAGCGCATGTGCGGACTGCAGCTGTTGCGCACATACACGGGGTTGGGCCGCGATGCAGATGCAGTGATGACTGCGCTGGCGCTGAACAAACTGTATCCGCAAGATCCAGAGATTCTCTATCAAACAGGGAGGATCTACGGGAACTATACCTTCCTGACGATGCAGCGCCTGCATGACGATGCACCTGATTCGATCTGGATGTTGCAGGCGCAGGGAGAGGCTTACGAGAGCCAGAAGGACTACGAGGGCGCGATTGCTGCATTTCAACGTGTGCTGAACGTCGATCCACACAGGCCGGGGATTCATTATCGGATGGGACGAGTGTATCTGCGCCGCTTTGAGGCTTCGCATGAGGCGAAGGATCGAGAGGCTGCGCAGGAGCAGTTCCGCGCGGAGCTGAATGATGATCCTGGCAACGGCAATGCCGCGTATGAGCTTGCTCAGATTGACTACGATCTTGGCAATCTGGAGAAGGCGGGACAAGGCTTTACTTCAGTCGTGACGAGGCATCCGGAATTTGAGCAGGCGTATGTGGGGCTTGGCGGAGTGTTGCTGGAGAGTCAGAAGGCCGCTGATGCTGTTGCGCCATTGAAGCACGCGATCGAGCTCGATCCTAAGGACGAGGTGGCCTGGTATCGACTGGCGCGTGCTTTCCGGCAGAGTGGCCAGTCCGGTGATGCGGAGAAGAAGGCGATGGCTGAGTTTCAACGCCTGCATGCCATCTCCAACAGCAAGGTGGCGAAGACCGGAATCCTGAGTGAAGCGGGCGAGGTTACGCCGCAGCAGCTGGATGACAAGGTACAACCATAATTTTGCACGACCGGTATTGTTTCTAACCAGATAGAGGACGAAGACCAATGCAGCGATGGATGAAGATGGGCCTTTTGAGTGCGTTCAGTGCAGCCTTGTGTGCGCCGGTGGTGGTGCAGGCAGCAGCAAAGCAACCTGGTGCGCCGGTGAAGCTTCGCGTGGATGATCTTGTGTCGCCGCTGGGCCTGGATGATCCTTCACCGCGGTTCGCATGGCAGTTGTCGGATGGACGACAGGGCGCTGTACAGACTGCTTATCAGATTCAGGTTGCTACTACTCCCGCACTGCTCACTTCCAGCAAGCCCGATGCGTGGGACAGTGGCAAGGTGAGCACATGGCAGTCACTTGGGGTGGTCTATCATGGCTCTCCGTTGGTGCCGAGCACACGCTACTTCTGGCGATTGCTGGCGTGGGATAAGGATGGAAAGCAGTATCCGGCGAGCGAGGTTAGTTCTTGGGAGACGGGACTGGTCTCATCGGATGGATGGCGTGGCAAGTGGATTGGATATCAGACGTGGGAAGAAGCTGCTGTGCGCGCGGCCAACGCAACGTGGGTGACGAGTCCGGATGCAGAAGGAATGGCGGGGACCAAGACGGCGGAACAGAAGATTGCTTACCGGTTGCCGGTCACGCTGAGCGGCGTTCCGCAGCATGCCTATCTGTTTGTGACTGGCGAAGATGTTGCCTCTGCGTGGATTAACGGAGAGAAGGTTGCGACTGGTGCGGCGTTGCCGCCGTGGAAGCAGCTGCCGTGGAAGAAGTATGTGCAGGTGGATGTGACATCGAAGCTTCGCAGCGGGGCGAATCTGCTGGCAGTTGAGATTACGCATTATGTGGTGAATCCCAATGGCATGGCAGGCAAGGACGCTCCGCCGATGAGCGCGACGCTGGTGGCGCAGATGGCGGATGGTTCGATTGTCCACTTTGCCAGTGATGCTGCCTCGGGATGGAAGACTTCGGTGCATCCTGCAGACGGCTGGATGAAGGCATCGGAGGAGGATGCGTCGTGGAAGCCGGTGATTGCGTTTCAGACTGCTCCGGGACCTGCGGCAGAGCCGCTCAGCAGTCCGTGGCCTGCGCAGACGGTGAAGGCGCTGCGCCACGATTTCGATGTGAAGAAGAAGATTGCGTCTGCGCGGCTCTATGCTACTGCGCTTGGCGCGTATCAGGTCTTTCTCAATGGTAAGCGAGTTGGAAATGATGTTCTGTCGCCGGGATGGACGGATTTCCGGTTGCGCCTGAAGTATCAGACTTATGATGTGACTCCGATGCTGATGCAGGGAGGTAACGCGATTGCAGCGCTGGTGGCTCCGGGGTGGTATTCGACGCCGCTGGAATGGTTTCAGCAGCCCAATCTCTATGGGAAAACTGCGCCGTCTCTGATGGCCCAACTGCGTATTACGTATACGGATGGCAGTGTTGACTGGGTGACGACGGATGGAAGTTGGAAGGCGGATGTTTCGCCTACGTTGAAGGCGGAAATCTACGACGGAGAGACGCAGGATGCTCGGCTAATTCAGACTGGTTGGAATGGGACTCACTTCGCTGCGGCAAATTGGAAGCCTGTGGAAGTCCGTTCGCCTGATCTTGCCGGTATCGAGATTGATGGACAGGACTTTCAGCCGATTCGTGTGGAGCGTACCCTTACGCCGAAAGCGATGACGGAACCTTCGCCGGGCGTGTACATCTTCGACATGGGACAGAATTTCTCCGGCGTCGAACAACTGCATCTGCAAGGGCCCGCCGGGACGAATGTGCAGGTCCGGACGGGTGAGATTCTGAATGCGGACGGGACGCTTTATACCGAGAATCTGCGCACGGCAAAGTCGACGGACCACTTCATTCTTGCAGGTAAAGGCGTCGAGGAATTCACGCCGCAATTCACGTTTCATGGCTTCCGCTATCTCGAGATGACGGGACTTCCGGGCAAGCCATTGGCAGGAGCGGTGAAGGGCATTGTCTTCCATACGGACGCACCGTTCACGGCTCAACTCAAGACGGGCAGCAGCATGATCAACAGTTTGTGGAGCAATATTCTATGGGGGCAGCGGTCGAACTTTGTCGGTGTGCCGACGGACTGTCCGCAGCGCGATGAGAGGCTGGGCTGGACGGCGGATGCGCAGGTGTTCTGGCGTACTGCGACCTTCAATATGGATCTGGCTGCGTTTTCGCGCAAATACACAGGCGACATCCGTGGGACGCAGGTTGGCAGCGGTGCTGGAACGGACGTCGCTGGAGACCTCTTCGGCATCTTTGCCCCTGCGATTGCTACTACTTCTTCGCAGTCCGGCGCGGGATGGAGCGATGCTGGCGTGATCATTCCGTGGACCTCGTGGGTACAGACTGGCGACACGAGCATCGTCGAGCAGAACTGGGACGCGATGACGAAATATCTTGCGGCAATCGAACGCTCCAATCCTGATTTCCTATGGACGAAGAATGCCGGGATTGGCTTTGGGGATTGGCTATCGCCAGAAGGTCCGACGATTTATCCCTTGGTGGCGACTGCTTCCTGGGCCTATGACGTGACGCTGATGCAGCAGATGGCGCATGCTCTGGGCAAGACAGAGGACGAGGCCAAGTATGCTCAACTCTTCGGCAATATCAAGGCTGCGTTTACGAAGGCGTTTGTGCATGAAGATGGCTTTGTGGCTGGGGCGGATATGGGGCCGTCGCAGTTTGGCGTGATTAACAATCCGGATGCGAAAGCCAAGAGCGGCGATACACAGACTGGCTACGTGCTTGCACTGCATATGAATCTTGTTCCAGATTCGCTACGGCCTGCGGTGGCCGAGAGGCTCGTGCACAAGATTGAGGACAATCATGACCTGCTTGGGACGGGATTTCTTGGAACGCCGTACCTATTGGCGGTGCTGACGGAGAGTGGGCATCGCGATCTGGCTTATAAGCTGCTGCTCAATACAAACTATCCTTCATGGGGTTATCTGGTGGATCATGGCGCGACGACGATGTGGGAGCGCTGGAACGGCGACCAGATGAAGAAGGATCCCAGCATGAACTCGTATAACCACTATGCCTATGGCGCCGTTGCGGACTGGATCTATCGCTACGCAGCCGGTGTGGATACAACGCCGATCGATGCCGGGTTCCATACGATCGATCTGCATCCGGCGTTTGACAAGCAACTGGGCAGTATCGACTTCACGTATCCGTCGCCCTACGGAGACATTCATTCGGCGTGGACGATCAAGAACGGCGCTGCACATTGGGATCTAACGATTCCTGCCAACACGAGTGGTTTGCTGACGCTGAGTGATGCGGAGGCTGCCAACTATAAGGTGAATGGCTCGGCGATCGCTCAAAGCAATCTGGCGGGACGTGTCAAGGGTGGACAGAAGACCGACTTCACTCTGCCGGCTGGGAGTTACAGCTTCGACGTGAGCGGGGTGAATTGACTCTGCCTCCTTACCGTGCCCTGGCTGCGAGCAGCAGTTGGGGCGCGGCAGCTATAATCGCCGCCATGTCTGGAAACGCTCGAAAACAATGTTCTTGGATACTGCCTTCTCTCCCGAGAGTTAGCGCAGTCATGCTGGGTGCGATTGCTCTGGTTGCCGCATCGCTGGGCTGTATGGGGCAGAGCGGCAATGCTCCGGTGCGTCTGAGTCCGGAGAATCCGCATTATTTCGAGTATCACGGCAAGACGATGGCTCTTATCTCGAGCGGTGAGCACTACGGTGCGGTGTTGAATCTTGATGTGGATTCGAGCCGTTATCTGCACACGATTGAGTCAGCGGGGTTTCGTTACACTCGCCTGTTTGGTGGCAGCTATATCGAAGTGCCGGAGAAGTCGTTTGGCATCCTGCGCAATGATCTTGCTCCGAAGTCGGGCAGGCTTCTCATTCCGTGGGCGCGGAGTGTAACGGACGGGTACGCAGGTGGAGGCAACAGATTCGATCTGGAGCGTTGGGATCCGGCGTATTTTAAGCGGCTGCATGCTTTTTTGGATGAAGCGGAGAAGCGCGGGATCATCGTTGAGATTTCGTTGTTTTCCGCGCAATACAACGAGACGCAGTGGAACGTGAGTCCATTTAACCAGGCCAACAACGTCAATCACACTGGGGATTTGGACTGGAAGAAGGTCAACACTGCGGACAACGGCAAGGTACTTGGGTATCAGGAGAAGTATGTGCGCAAGCTGGTGCACGAGGCTAACCGGAACCCTAACGTGATTTTTGAGATACAGAATGAGCCGTGGTCAGACCGGCCGGTGCTGACGGATGTGGTGAACCCGTTTCTGTTTCCACCCGGGCGCGACCAGTATCCAAACTCGATTGATTTGCCGGATGAAGCGGCGATGGCTTGGCAGGCGGAGGTGGCAAAGTGGGTCACGAGCGAAGAAGCAGCGCTGCCGAACAAGCATCTCATTGCCCAGAACTATTCAAACTTCCTGTTGCCAATTCGACAATTGATTGCGGGCGTCAGCATTGTTAACTTTCATTACGCCTATCCCGAAGCCGTGACGCTCAACTACGGTTTGGACAAGGCCATCTCCTACGATGAAACAGGATTTCTTGGCCGCGAGGACGAGAAGTATGTTCGCCAAGCTTGGAACTTCATGCTTGCCGGCGGAAGTGTCTTCAACGGGCTCGATTATTCCTTCTCGCCGGGACACGAGGATGGCAGCGATCTGGCTCCGAACGGCCCGGGTGGAGGAAGTCCTGAGTTGCGGCGGCGCTTGCAGATTCTGCAGCACTTTCTTGAGTCCTTACCGCTCGCCAGGATGAAGCCAGACCCAGGCACGGTCCTGCGAGCCTCAGGCGTTTATACGCATGCGTTGTCCAGTGAGACGGGGGTGTATGCCATTTACCTTGATGGCAATGGTCCTGCAGAATTGGGTCTATCGTTGCCGACTGGGGAATACTCCGTGCAGTGGATCGACACTCTTTCCGGGAAAACCAGCAGCCAGGGAACGATCAAGTCGCAGGGCAGTGAAACGGTGGTGCATTCCCCCGACTTCCGCAGTGGAATCGCCCTGATGCTTCAGCGAAAATAGGAACCGGGCGTGCCGGTGTATTGACAACTTCGCTACGTCTGCCGGTTTCGCTCATGAAGGGAACGCCTGTCCGTCGTACTCTGGAGCCAGCCCTACCTCGTGAGACCCATCGATGCTGTTCCCCACCGTTGAATATGCCGTCTTTTTCCTTATCGTTTTGGCCGTCGCCTGGGTATTGGCGCCGCGCCTCACTGCGCATAAGGTCTTTCTGCTGCTGGCGAGTTACGTCTTCTACGGTTTCTGGAGCTGGGCTTTCGTTCCGCTGCTTCTTGGGGTTTCGCTCTTCGCTTATGGGATTGCGAAGGGTATCCAGCGGAGCGAGACCGAAACGGTTCGGAAGCGGCTTCTCGTCAGTGGGATTGCCGTCTGCCTGGTGGTGCTGGCGTACTACAAATACACGAGCTTTCTGCTGCTGAGCCTGCTGAACGCGTGGGGAATCTTTGCGCATCCTCCAGCTTGGAACGTGCCTGCGCCACTGCTGCCGCTTGGAATCTCGTTCTTCATGTTCCACGCGATCTCGCTCATGTTTGATGTGTACCGGCGTAAGCTGCGGCTTCCGGTGGCTGTGATCGATGTGCTGTTGTATATCGCATTCTTTCCGCAACTCATCGCTGGGCCGATTCTGCGCGCTTCGAAGTTCATCCCTCAGCTTGCGCATCGGCCCGACCCGAGTCGGATCCGCGTCAATCGCGCGTTTCTGCTGATTCTTGCCGGCCTGTTCAAGAAAGTCGTGCTTTCGAACACGCTGTCGGAGCGGCTTGTCGAGCCTGTCTTCGCTGCTCCGGCGAACTATCATGCGGGTGATGTGTTGCTGGCGATTTACGGTTATGCTGCGCAGATTTACTGTGATTTTTCCGGCTATACAGACATTGCGATTGGCTGCGCTTTGCTCCTCGGATATCACTTCCCGCGCAATTTCAATGCACCGTACACGGCGACAGATCCGCAGGACTTCTGGCAGCGCTGGCATATTTCGCTTTCCAGCTGGCTGCGTGACTATCTCTATATTCCATTGGGTGGTTCGCGTAACGGCACCGTTCGTACCTATATCAATCTGATGATCACGATGCTACTGGGTGGGCTATGGCACGGGGCTGCGTGGACCTTTGTCATCTGGGGTGGCCTGCAGGGACTGTACCTGGTGATCCATCGGCTGTGGGCTGCGATTCCTTCTCCTGCACTGCTGCGCTTGCGGTACAGCGTGGCCTGGCGATGGATTGCGCGGCTGCTCATGTTTCACGCCGTTTGCGTCGGATGGGTTTTCTTCCGGGCGCAGACTTTCGAACTCGCAATTGGAATCTTTCGTCAGCTTGGCAGCGCTGGAGTCGTCACCCTGGCGACAGCGCCCGCGCTTATCGCACTCGCCTGTGGCCTTCTCGGCCAATACATGCCCGCCGTGTGGCGGCGCACCGTGGAAGCTACGATGTCGCGAGTGCCGGTCGCCGTAAACGGCGCAGTCCTCGCCGTGGGCGTGTTCGTGATTGAACTGCTGGGGCCGACCGGGGTTGCGCCGTTCATCTATTTTCGCTTTTGAGTTCACGCCGAGTTATGCATAGCTATCGCCGATTTTCGAGTCTCATGCAGATGGCCGCCGCACTTGGCGTATTCGCGGTGAGCATTCTGCTGGTTGAATCTGGAGGCTTGTATGACTGGGCGCAGCGGCTTGAACTGGGGCCGGAGCGTACTGTTGCGTTACCGATAGCTGCTGCTCTTCATCAAGGGTTGGAGCGAGTTGGAATTGAAGGGGAGCGACAGCGATTGCTAGTTGCGTTGGTGCGGGTTGGTTGGAGTGATGATCCGGCGTTATTGGCGGCAGCAAACGGCAAGCCGGGAAACTCTACGGCTGGCGGGGCAAGCGCAACGAAGAAGCTGCCGTCCGTGAACGCACCGGGGACGCCGCTGATCCCGGCGAAGCCAGTGAATACCGCAAGAAAACCCTTGATGCTGATGGCCGATGATCCGCCACTGAACAGTGTGTTGCCACCGATTCCTTTGGTGGCGGCCGACCAAAAGAGAACTGTTGCGCTGGCGGGCGACTCCATGATGGCTGTCGGTCTGGCCTCGACGATCCAGCGGCAGGCTCCGCGCTATAAGGATCTGGTTTTGATATCGGCGTTCAAGTCTGGCACAGGGCTGGCGCGGCCGGAGGTTTACAACTGGCAGGAGCAATATCCCCCGATGCTAAAAGGGGCCAAGCCGGATGTGATTCTGGTGGCGATCGGCGCTAACGACGGGCAAGGTTTTGTTGACGGCGGCGTGACCTATCCCTTTGGTACGGAGGGATGGAAGAGGATCTATCAGGCGCGGGTTGAAGCGTATCTGCAAATGCTTCAGGCGGATGGCGCCACGGTTGTATGGGTGGGGTTGCCACCGATGAAGTCAGACGCCTATAACGCAAAGATTGCGCTGGTCAATCGTATTGCCTACAGCGTTGTGAGCAATTCTCCGCATGCGATCTGGTTCAGCATTGGCGGCACTGTTGGCGATGACAGCGGCCAGTTCCGCGACTTTGGAGAAGTAGACCACCGCACAGTACGACTGCGGCAGAGCGATGGCATCCATCTTTCCGATGACGGAGCGGCGCTTGTCACAGCGAAATTACTGCCGTGGCTGGCGGCGCAGCAGGTCGAGATGACGAAACCGGCGACGGCAAGTGACGCGAAACAGTCGCCGCCCAATCCGTAACCACGATGGCTACCCACATCGCTAATTCTGTCGAGGCAATGGTGAAATCTGTGGAACCTCACTTGCATCGTTCAACATCTCCCATCGTTGCAGAGAGATCGGGACATTGCCGTTGTTCCAGACGAAGTCATGAAACGCGAGTAGCGAAAAGTTGTCGCCCTGTTTCCGCCGCGCATCGGAGAGTAGTTCGAAAATCTGCGCTTTGCCGATCTGATACGTGATGGCCTGGCCGGGCGTACTTGAGAACATAGCTGCCTCGGCAAGCGCAGTTTTCCTATCCATCGGCACTGTCGTGCTGAGATAGTCAGCGGCCTGTTGCAGAGTGAACTCGCCCAGCGCCAGCTTCACATCCACCTCAACGCGCAAGGCACGGAGCCGCATAAAGCTGTAGATGGTCTCGCGTGTATGGGGATTGTCTTCGAAGAGTCCCGCCTGCAGCATCATCTCTTCGGCATAGAAGCCGATGCCTTCGTTGGCGCCGGAATCGTAATAGTGCCGCCGGATGGGGTCCGCATTGTGCCAGCCGAGACAGAGTTGAAAATAATGTCCCGGCACTCCCTCGTGCACAATGATCGGCCGCGGATCACGCGCCGTCGATAGATGAAAGAAACCCAGATCGGCACTTGGATTGTGAATATAGCTTGTGCCATCCTCCTTGAGGCGTGATGGACCCGTCAGGTCATCGGTCACACCCAGATCTTCAAAGGCGACGATATACGGCGGCAGCAGTTGATTTCGATAGTGCTTCATCCAGTCCGGTACGGTTAGTATCTTCTCCTTGCCAAGGAACTCTCTTATCTGACTTTCGCCCTTTGCTTCCGCATCAATTTGAGCTGCGGCGGTCGGGAAGATGGGTGCAGGCCCTTGTCCAGCCAGCCTCCCCTGCTGGTACGACTCGAAGGCCACCGAGCGGCTCCACTCCTGCCTGCTGAGTGCCAGCATCTGTTCCGGTGTGTAGGGTACGAGGGCTACATTTTGCAGAAACCACTGATAGTTATCCCGGCCGATGGCCGTATCTTTTCGCGCTGAGAGTAGTTTGCCAGCAAGCCACGCACGATACTCGGTCAGTGCCGTCAAAGCCGCTGGAGTTGCCTGCTTCAACGCCGCGTAGTTCGCTGCTGAAAGCTGCGGCGCAAGGGCAACCTCCATGGCTTCCGTCCGCTCCGACACACGATCCAGCGCGTCGATTGCCAGCTCCACAAACGGCTGCCGCATATCGGTCAGGTTCTCTTTGGCTGCGGCGATCGTGACCGGAATCTGCTGCATGCGGGCGACGAGATCGTTCTGGCGTCCTGCCGAAAACGGCGGTGGTTGCAGGAGCAAGACAAAGATGGAGCCCAGGGTCTGATCGACATAGAAGGCAGGATCGCGCTTCCAGTCCTGAACAACAGAAAGCTCCCACCGGACCCGCGCAATGGCTGAGCCAACCAGCCTGTAGTCCACTTGCTCTGCGACAGAGGCTGTCGATGCTGGTGCAAGCTGCTGCCAGCGTTTCTCATATTCCTGCAACTCGCGTAAGCGTTGCGACACTGTTGCCGCTGACCAATCCACTTTGAATCCGGCCGGGCGGTCAATTCGGGGAATATCGTCATTGGTGAAGGGCTGCTCCTGAGCCCTCCATTGCCAGAAGCGCGCGCTGAAGTCCTGCAAATCCTCAGCATGCGCGCTATTGGACAGGAAGATGGCAGAGGCAACTAAGGCGAATGCAGTGAACCAGCGTTGGATCATCCCGACGGTCTCCAATACTTAGACGAGTGAGCTTTTACGAGACCATGTTTCCCCGCGATCGTTCAACTGAAATCTCTCGCGCTAGAAGATGAACTTCGCCGCAAGCTGCATGATGCGTGGGTTATGCGCTGAAGTCGCGGTCAGCGACGTCGAAGCAGAACAACTGTCTCCGTAGCAGGCCGAACTGTCGACGCCACTCCATTGCGTGTGGTTGAAGACGTTGAAGGCTTCCGCTCGGAACTCGAAGTGCATCGTTTCCTTGATGGCAAAGTTCTTGAAGAGGCCCATGTCAAAATTGGTCCGTGCAGGCAAGTTGAGCACGTTGCGCCCTGCATTACCGTAGGTAAGCCCCTGTGGTTGCGTGACTGCATCGGTGTTGAAGAGACGCGGTCCTTGTACGCCGGTTGGATGGCGGTCCGTGATATGGCCATGAAGGCTGCCGACGATGTCCGGATAGGAAGTCACTGTGCTGACAGTGTTGCCAGTGCCGGCATTGTCGTTGATCGTTGTATTGGCAATGCTGAAGGGGTTACCAGTCTGGAAGGAGGTTAAGTCTGAAATCTGCCATCCTCCAAGCAGAGAGTGCAAGAGACCCGGGCTGTGGAAGAAGGGCAGGTCGTACACAAGGCTTGCTTCCAACAGGTGACGTTGATCAAAGTTGGAGCTGGCGAGGCTGTACTTCGGATTGGGGCCATTGATGATTTCAGTGAACGTCCCGTCGGAGCCATCATCGATCGAGTGGCTGTACGTGTATGCGAGGCTGCCATTGAGATGACCAAAGTAGCGGCTCAGCGATACCTGAAGTGCATCGTATTCGGAGATGCCTACATTGTTGATCTGGTCGATGCCACTAATCCCGTAGAACGGACGATAGGGATTGGGGTCGTTGCCGCAGGCGATCAAGAGATGATTCAGGACGTTGCCGGAAAGCGTCTGTCCGTTCACGGTGTAGTTACCGCCATCATCCGGCGTGCAATCGTTAGGGCCGATCGGCTGGCCCTTTTGGTATGGATTTTCGGCAGCGGTCAACGGGCTTAACTGGTTCAATTCATGGCGCACAGGCATGTGCCGGCCCAGGCTGCCGACGTAAGCAACCTGCATCTCGGTATGGCTTGGCAGTTGGCCTTGTACCGCAAGATTGAACTGCTGTACGTAGGGCCACGTCGCGTGCGTGGGGATGGCAATCATGCTGAGCGGGAACTGGAGCCCGCTGCCGCCTGCCTGGTCGTAACCGACGAAGTTATATTTGTTCGGCGTCTGCACGACGGGCGCAGTGCCTTCAAGAACTTCCGAATTGCTCTCGTTGCCATTGGTGTGTTCGAAGAAGATACCGTAGCCGCCGCGAACCGACAGCTTGCCGTTGCCGAAGACATCCAATGCAAAACCAAGCCTTGGCGCGGGGTTAAAGAGATGCCCGGTCATGCAGCCTGAGTAGACTCCGTTCAGCCCGCAGCGGACGATGCCGTTGAAGAGGTTTCCACTTCCGGGAACAATGGCGCCACCCTGGCCGGTGATCGAGCCATCGGTATCGATAGTTGGTGCGTTTGCCGTGCTCCATGTTGCCGGCTCAAAGTTCCCCGACTGGTTACTGATGTCGTGATACGTGCCGAAGAGGCTCAGTCGGAGGCCGAGATTGAGCGTGAGCCGGGGACTGACATGCCAGTTGTCCTGCAGGTACGGTTCGAGGATCTTGTAGCGGTTGTAGTACTTGGGTTGTGCCGACGTCTGAGAGAAGGACGCGACATTTGCGGTCAGCAGATCCGCGAAAGCATTGCCCGTGGTCACCGTCGACGAGGTACTGAAGCTGAAGCTGCCTTGATTGAATCCGGTACTGGGCTCGTTCTTCTGCGCTGCAATGAAGCTCGCGCCAAAGATCAACGTGTGGTTCTTGAGAGTTTTGGTCAGGTCGTCGCGGTAGCTGTAACTTGGGTTCGAGTTCTGCCATGGGAAATACCCGGTGCTGACACCAAAACCGCCGCCGTACGCGGTGCCGCCGCCCAGACCGATCGAGGGCAGTACGCCACCGTATCCGTTATCGAAGAAGCCATTCCCTGTGAAATCCTGCCGTCCCAGTCCTGGACTGGTATTGATAAGGGTGATGTGATCGGTTGTATAGTCTGCCACGAATTCATTCACCAGCGAGGGCGAAGCGGCGTAGGTCATGTGAACCACCATGTCCACACCAGGGCCGGCGAAGCTGTTCTGCACCGTCGGGAAAGGATTGCTTTGGAAGGTTGGCGTTGGGCTGGCCTGCGACCAGGAATCGTAAATAAAGCGATAGAAGGCGCGGAACTTGTCGTTAAAGGTGTGATCAATGCGGAAGAGCTCTTCACGATTGGTCGTCAATTGCGCAGGAGACGACTGATAGATCGAAGAGCTTCCGGTGCCGGATGTTGCGTGGGGTATGAGCACCAATAGCGCTGTACCGTTCGGATCGACCGGCACCTGATTGTTCGCATAATACGCGCCCGTCGTTGGATCTTTCGGACAGTTGTCCATGCTGCCGGAGTTGTCCGGACACTGGTCGGAAAAATTCCCGCCACGCTCCGCATCCGATGGCACAGGCTGATTGAAGACCTGCCCCGGAACCAGCTCACGACGAAACTCCTGCGAATAGAAGAAGAAAGTCTTCTTGCGTGCCGGGTTGTAAAGCTTTGGGATGAAGAGCGGACCGCCGACGGTGAATCCAAAGTCATGTTTCTTGTATTCGGGAACGGACGTCTGGAAATAGTTGCGCGCATTGAAAGCGTCATTACGCAGAAATTCAAAGACGTCGCCGTGGAAGTGTTCCGTGCCAGACTTGGTCTGGGCCTGCACCGTGCCTGATGCGTTGCGTCCATACTGGGCGCCGTAGTTCGAGGTGAGTACTTCTGTCTCAGCAATTGCATCGACATTGGGGTAAACATTCAATGTCGAATTGCTGCCGTTATCCATGATGCTGGCGCCGTCGAGCTCCCAGTTGTTGTACTCCGGACGACCACCGTTCATGCTGTAGGAGACGCTCCCCGCAACGCCGGTTTCTCCTTCGTCCTGTCCTGTCTGGCTGGCGACGCCCGGCGAGAGTGTCACAAGCTGGCTGAAATTGCGGCCGTTGAGTACGAGCTGTGTAATCTGTTCGCCGGTGATGGTGAAAGAAATCTCCGGCGTCTCTGTCTGAATTGCGCCCAGATCGCTGCCTGTCACTTTCACTTCTGTCGTCACGTCGCCAACGGAAAGTTTCGCGTCAATACGCTCCGTACGCGCAACGCGCACAGTAATCGCACTTGCCTGGAATGTTTTATATCCGAGGGCTGTCACCTGCAGGCTGTAGACCCCTGCTTCCAGCCCTGGAAATGTATATTCGCCCGCTGAATTGCTGACCGCCTTGAGAGCAGTTCCTTGGGCTGTGTTGGTCAGCGTCACCTTGGCGTTGGGTACGATGCCGCCACTCTCGTCAGTCACCGATCCATTGATCGCGCTCGACTGCTGAGCAAGCAGCTTGCAGGCGGGGGCCCCCATCAGAGCCAGGACGGCAAGCATCAGGGCCGGTCGCATGAGCGCTAGTCGCATCAGTTTTAGGGAGATCAACGCAAAGGCAAAAGGTTGAGACTTGGCAAACTGGTCCGGAACGGAATGACGGAATGAACTCATAGGGTGACAGTGCCTCCGTGAGTAGTTGGACTTTTCCTTGCGAACAGATCGTGGAGCCGATTGACGCATTCACTGATCATGAACCGCCTGACTACTCGCGCTTGATGAACAAATAAAGGCCAAGCGATCAACTAGAGCCGGGAACATAAAACTTTTCGATGATTGCAAATGGAACTTGCAAATTGATTTCTGTGATATTAAAACGTTTTAAGTGCATGTCAAGCGAAAGTTTTTTATGAATCAAAACTCGTGCAAAGGCAGACAGCCGGTCTCCCCAGGACTGCGCCTGCCGATACTTCTGCTTGTCTCGCTCTTCATGCCGAATCTTCCGGGACTTGTTTCGCCGGCCATCGCTCAACCTGGTATCGCCGCGAAACCGTCCCCCGCAGCCCTCTTCGCGGAGGGCAAGCAGGCCATGCAGCGCGGCGAATGGGTGCAGGCCGAGGCCGATTTCCGCAGAGTTCTGGTACTCGATCCAAATTCCGGTGCCGCCCATACGAATCTCGGTGTCGTTTTCATGCGCCAGAAGCGCTGGGACGAGGCTCTCGTACAACTCAATCAGGCTGAGAAGCTCACTCCCCATGAGCCCGGCGTCCTGCTCAATATCGGCCTCGTCTACTACCGCAAGAACGATTTCTCCTCGGCAATTGAGCCTTTTTCCTCCGTCTTGCGGCAGAGGCAGGCTTCCGAGCAGGCTCGATACCTGCTCGGCCTCTGCTACTTCTTCATAAATGACTACAAAGAGGCCGCTTCTACCCTTGAACCGCTCTGGGAAAAACAGTCCGGCAAACTCAACTATCTTTACGTGCTCAGCATTGCCGCGAGCAAGGCTGGAAACTCCGCTTTGCAGAGACGAGCCTTCGACCAGATGTTGACAGTCGGGCAGGGAACTGCCGAGTTTCATCTCTACCTCGGCAGGGCGCGGCTCGCCGAACACGATACAGGCAAGGCACTCGAAGAGTTTAAGGCTGCGGCAGAAACTCAGCCCAATTTGCCGTTGGTTCACTACTTTCTGGGTCGCACATACCTGGAGCGTCATGAGTTGCCCAGCGCTGAGACGGAGCTGGAGAGAGACACAGCCATCGAACCCGACTTCGCCTACAACTACGAAGATCTCGGCGCGATGTACGTGCTGCTTAACCAAACGGACAAAGCCGAACTGAACTTCCGCAAGGCCATCGAGCGCAACGCACAGCTTGTCAATTCTTACTTTGGCTTGGCCAAACTCTATGCCGATTCAGGGCGGTACAAAGATGCAATGGAGATGGTCGATCACGCGGTGGCGCTTGCACCCAACAGCGCGAGTGTTCACTTCACCCGCGGTCAGATTCTCAAGCATCTTGGCCAGACAGAAAAAGCGAATGCTGAGCTTCAGGCTGCAGCAAAGCTCTTCAAATCCATCAATGACCGCTTGCAGTCCGATCCGCTCGGCGACTCTTCGGCCGACGCTCAAAGTGCAGCGCAAGAATAGGCATTCGCCAGGACGGATAACGAAAATCAATATGCACAGGCTGGCCAATACCGCCGAGAGAGACGAAGCAAACGTCCTTGCCATCGATATCGGCGGCAGCACAACTAAGTTGGCGCTCGTCGACCGGGCCGGAACGATCCGGCTATGGCGTTCACTGCCGACATCGGGCCCCGACCCTGCAGCCTTCCTCAAGAGCGTTGTCGCTTCCGCGCTACAGATCTTGAGTGAGGCTGAGTCGCCTGTCGCCGCAGTCGGAGTGGCGATCGCCGGCTTCGTCGATAAAGCGGGCTTTCTCACGTTCAACGCTAACCTTCCCTGGCTTGAGCGATTCCCGATAGCTCAGTTCCTGACACAAGAGTTGAGCCTGCCCGTCCACGCTGATGCTGACTCGAACGCAGCCACAGTTGCAGAACTGATATTCGGCGAAGGACGCGGCGCAAATCGCTTTCTCTGCCTCACCGGCGGCACAGGTCTCGGCGTCGGCATGATCGCAAATGGGCGGCTGATGCGTATTGCACACGGCTGTCTGGGCGACGCAGGCCACGTCATCGTCCTCCCCGACGGTCCGCTTTGCAGTTGCGGAGGACACGGCTGCGCAGAGGCGCTTCTCTCGACCGCTTACCTTGCTGAGCGCTACAGCCTCGTTAGCAACCGCTCCACATTCCGCGAGCTGGTTCAAGATGCTCGACAGGGTATTGTCTCTGCGCAGACCCTACTCGAAGAAGCCGGACGTTGGCTCGGAATCGCCACCGCATCGCTTGCCAACATCTTCTTCCCGGATCGCATTGCCATCGCCGGAGGCCTCTCGCAGGCGGGTGATGCGTTCATGGCAGCAGCAATTGCGTCTTTCCAAGTTCATGCAGGAGCATTTCCGAGAGATAACGTAAGATTCGTCCGTGCCACCACGGGTGAGCATGCAACCTTGCTGGGCGCGGCAGCCAGCTTCTATCATCCGCAATTCCAGTAGGCAGTTCGCGGTAACCGTGCTGATGATTTCATCATCATCGTACGCAGTAGATCGAGGAATGAGTACTTGCCTAAAGAGAGACCCAGCAGCGATCGCGTCAGGATAGTCGATGTGGCACGGGCCAGCGGCTTCTCGACTTCGACGGTCTCAATCGTTCTTAACGAGGCCGCGCTGTCCCGCTATGTTGCGTCAGCAACCAAAGAGCATATTCGCGCCATCGCAGCCCAACTCGGCTATCGGCCAGACGCCTCGGCACGCTCCCTCCGCAGCCGCCGCAGTCATACAATCGGCATCATGGTTTCGGACATCTCCGACCCATTCTGCACACTCATCCTGCAGGGAATCGAGAAGACCCTTTACCCGACTCCCTATCTGCCGATCATCATGATCGCGCACAACCAGAGCAAGCAGTTCGGCCGCCACCTGGAGATGCTGATGGAACGCCGCGTGGAAGGTCTCATTCTCGTCGCCAACTGGCTCTTCGGAGAATTCGACCAGCTTTCCGAGCTTCAGCGATCTCAGATTCCCACCATCGCCGTGGGCCGCGACCTCACCGCTCGCGGTGTGTACTCCATTCAGGTCGATAACGAATCGGGTGGCTACACGGCAGCCCGCCATCTCTATGAACTCGGCCACCGTAAGATCGCCGTCCTTCGTGGGCCCTCTGAGCTTTCGGATAGCGACCGGCGTTGGTATGGCATGCAACGATTTGCCGCCGATGCTGGCCTCGCGTTCGACCTTACTTGCGTTGCTCAGCTCTCGCCTGCGATTGAGCCCACCTCGAACTTCGACGAGGGCTTCAGTCTTACTCAATCCATGGTCGAGCGCGGCGCTCACTTCACCGCTCTCCTGGCCTTTGACGATCTCACAGGTCTGGGCGCGATTCGCGCACTGCGTCAGGCTGGCCGCCGCGTTCCCGAGGACTGTTCTGTCGTCGGCTTTGACGATGTTCCTCACGCGGCGATGAATACTCCCGGTCTGACCACCATCCGCCAACCAATGGAAGAGATGGGAAGCATCACCGCTCGCTGGGTCCTCGATTCTCTTGCCCAGAGCAGGGGAGAAGTCTCCATTTCAGAATCTGCTGAGTCGCTCGCATTGCCCGGCACATTGCGGCTCTTACCCCCAGAACTTATCGTCCGCGATTCAACCGCGCCCTTGCGCCAGTGAAAGGCAGGCATTTGTCATGCGAAGTAAATTGAGATTGTTGTTAGCTTTGCCCCTCTGCATTCTCGGCACTTCTGTCCACTCTCTGGGGCAGGGCAGCGTTGCGCTTCACGAAGGCTGGCGTTTGCAATCCGCATGCAAGACAGATGCCAAGGGCGAGATGATTTCGCAAACGGCCTTTGATCCGAAAGCGTGGTCAGAAATTACCGTGCCCTCGACAGTGCTGGCCGCGCAGCTTGCGACTGGACAGATCAAAGATCCCTATTACGGGGACAACCTGCGCAAGATCCCTGGCACCACCTATCCAGTGGGCCAGATATTTGCGAATCTGCCCATGTCCGATGACAGCCCCTATCGCTGCGGCTGGTGGTATCGCAAGCAGTTCATCATCCCAGCGTCAGACAAAGGCCGCACCCTATGGCTGCGCTTTGGCGGAATCAACTATCGCGCCAACATCTGGATCAACGGCAAGCGTATCGCCGATTCCACGCAAGTGGCCGGAGCGTATCGGACATATGAATTCGATATCACGTCTCTTGCACAACCAGGCAAGCCCAACGTCGTTGCCGTGGAGACGTTCGCGCCGACCGAACTCGACCTTGGCATCAACTGGGTGGACTGGAACCCCTGCCCGCCCGACAAAGACATGGGCCTCTGGGGTGCAGTTGATCTGGTTACGAGCGGCCCGGTCTCCGTGCGCTCGCCGCTGGTCACAACACATCTGACTGGAGCTGAGGCTGATCCTACGGCAGAACTGACAGCTTACGCCGAACTTCATAATGCATCCGCCAACGCAGTCAAAGGCGAAGTCGTAGCTACCATTGCCGGCATCCGTGTTCGTCAGCCAGTTGAGCTTCAGCCCAACCAGAACAAGACGATTGTCTTCGACACCAACAACTATCCAGCGCTGAGCCTCAAGCATCCCGAATTATGGTGGCCTTATCAGATGGGCAAGCCCCACCTCGAGTCAGCCACCATCGCATTTGAAGAGAGCGGCAAGATCTCGGATGAACAGACAGTTCGATTCGGTATACGCGAAGTCACCTCCGAACTCACGCAAGAGGGCTTTCGCCTCTTCAAGGTCAACAGCAAGCCAATCCTGATTCGTGGCGCCGGCTGGTCCCAGGACATGCTTCTCCGTCAGCAGCCTGAGCGCCTGGAGGCGCAGTTCCGTCTGGTGCGCGACATGCATCTGAACACCATCCGGCTGGAAGGCAAGCTGGAAACCGAACAGTTTTTCCGCCTTGCCGATGAGCAGGGAATTCTCGTCATGCTTGGGTGGTGTTGCTGCGACCAATGGGAGCACTGGAATAAATGGACCCCAGAAAATCATGCAGTCTCCATCGAATCCCTGCATTCGCAGATGCTTCGGTTGCGCTATCACGCAAGCCTGCTCATCTGGCTCAACGGCAGTGACGGTCCTCCGCCGGCCGACGTCGAAAAGGCGTACCTCGATGTAGAGGCCGAGACTCACTGGCCCAACCCGACGCTCTCTTCAGCATCGCAGTCGCCCACCACAGTGAGCGGCAAGAGCGGAGTAAAGATGACCGGCCCTTACGATTACGTAGCGCCATCCTACTGGCTTACGGACGCCAATAAGTACGGTGGAGCTTACGGCTTCAATACAGAAACCAGCCCGGGTCCTGCCATTCCCACTCTCAGCAGTCTAAAGAAATTTATCCCTGCTAAGAGTTTGTGGCCGCCGGACGACACCTGGTCCCTGCACTACGGTGGCGGAGGGTTCCGGAAGCTCACCGTCTATAACGATGCACTCGCCGCAAGCTACGGCGAAGCGAACAACCTCGACGACTATCTCCGTGTTTCACAGACCATGGCCTACGCTGGCGAACGCGCAATGTTTGAAGCATACGGTCGCAACAAGTACCGGTCCACTGGAGTCATTCAGTGGATGCTCAATAACGCATGGCCTTCCATGATCTGGCACCTTTATGACTATTATCTCGACGCAGGGGGTGGCTACTACGGCACCAAAAAGGCCTGTGAACCCATCCATGTGCAGTATTCCTATGATGATCACAGTGTCTACGTTGTGAATAGTGAATACCAAGCTCTTGGCAAACTCGATGCCAGCGTCACTTTGTATGACCTTCATATGAAGGAACTCTTCTCCGGTCATGCTGCCGTAGATTCCTCCGCAGATTCAGCCATCAAAGCCATCACCATTCCAGAGGAGAAATTCTCGGCAGACTCGTCACTCTACTTCGTGCAACTCACGCTGAAAGACAGCAAGGGCGAGGTTGTTTCGCGAAACTTCTATTGGGTGCCAAGCAAACCTACGCAGTTTGACTGGAATAAGACCGACTACACGCATACGCCAGCCATTAGCCACGAAGACTTCACAGAGCTGCGCAAGCTGCCGAAGGCACAAGTCGAATCATCCTTCGAGATCGACGCTGATGGCACCTGGCGGGTCCGCCTGCACAACTCCTCGAAAGCCCTCGCCTTCCAGATCGCAGCAGATGCTATCGGTAAAGGCGGATCGACGATTACACCTATGCCCTGGTCGGATAACTACATCGAACTGCTGCCAGGAGAAACACGTGTCCTGTCGGCGAAGCCGCCGCAGCCAGAGCCGGAATCCTCTGTCGTCATCACCGGATGGAACATCGCTCCTACAACACTCAAGGCAGACGTCAGGAAAACTGTTGCACAAGAGACGCAAAAGTAAGAAGCACATTGTCATTGCCAAGGAGGCGGATGCCAGACTCTACAACCAGCTCATCAGGCGTAACGCTCAAGCGCAGTTTGCGCTTCTGGGATCTTATTCTCTACGGCATCATTCTCATCCAACCCACCGCGCCCATGCCCGTGTTTGGTGTCATCTATCAAGAGGCACACGGCCATGTTGTGACAGCAATCCTCTGCGCACTGGTGGCGATGCTCTTCACGTCCATCAGCTACGGACGCATGGCGCGCGTCTACCCACAGGGCGGCTCTGCCTTCTTGTACGTCAGTCGTGAATTGAGTCCTTCGCTCGGCTATATCACCGGCTGGTGCATGGCCATGGACTACATCCTCAACCCGCTGATCTGCACCATCTGGTGCGGCAAAGCAGCGCAGAACTTTCTTCCTGAAGTCCCTTATCCCATCTGGGCCATCTTCTTTGCAGCACTCTTCACCATCCTGAATCTGCGTGGCGTTGAAACATCGGCTCGCATCAATGCCATGATGGCCGCCGCACTGGGCGTTGTCATCCTGCTAGTTGTCGTATCGATCTTGCGCTATCTGTTCCTATTGCCGCACCAAGCAGGCTCGTTCTACACCACTCCGTTCTATGACCCGAGGACGTTCTCATCCACTGCGCTCTTCCGCGGTACATCCATCGCAGTCCTCACGTATATCGGCTTCGATGGTATTTCTACCTTGACAGATGAAGCGAAAGACCCCGCCCGCAACGTACCTCGCGCCATCGTAGCTACGTGTCTCATCACCGGCATACTCGCTTCGATTGAAGTCTATCTGGGGCAACTGGTATGGCCGCGGGGACAGGCTTTTCCTGATATCGATACCGCTTATGTCAGCGTGGCGGGACGCGCCGGCGGAGCTCTCATGTTCACCATCGTAAACGCGTCCCTGCTTCTCGCAACGATCGGCTCTGGCATGGCTTCACAACTCGGTGCTGGACGGCTCTTGCTGGCGATGGGAAGAGACGGCGCCATTCCCGCCCGCTTCTTCGGAGAGGTCCATCCTAAGAACCGCATCCCGCGCAACAATATCCTGCTGATCGGCGCAATCTGCCTGATCGGAGCTCTGGCATTCAGTTACCAGCTTGGCACTGAGCTCCTGAACTACGGTGCATTGCTCGCCTTTATGGGTGTCAACATTGCCGCCGGCCTGAACGCATGGCGTAGCACGAGGCTGAAACGATCATTGCCCGTTCTCAGTGCACTGGCGGGCTTTGCCGTTTGTCTTTTTCTGTGGTGCAACCTTGGCCGCCTGGCATGGATCGTCGGCACAGTGTGGGGCGTAGTTGGCCTCCTTTGCTATGCCCTGTATGGCCGCAGATCATCCAATCAAAGAGCTCTCGAAGCTAACGAATAACTCCGAGCGCTGTTTATATCTTGGGAATGTCCTGCGTAGTCCACCCACCGCCAAGCGCTTTGATCAAGAGAACACTTGCCTGTTCTCGCCGCAGCTGTATTTGAATATCATTCCGCTCATTCTGCAGTGCAACTGTCTGTGAAGTGATCACCTGTAGGTATGTGTCCACTCCACCCTCATAGCGCGTGTTGAAGAGATCGAGGGTCTCTTCTGCCGAGCGAGTCGCATCATGCTGCTGCTTTGCCTCAGCCTCAAGCACGCGCAACGCAGCAAGATTATCCTCCACCTGCCCAAAACTGGTCAGCACAGTCTGCCGATAGTTAGCCACTGTTGCATCGTAGTTTGCCTGTGCTGCCTGCACTCCAGCACGGCGCCTGCCACCATCGAAGGCTGTCTGTGTCAAAGTGTTGCCAATCGCCCAGAAACGGCTCGGCCAGCTAAGCCAATTGACCGCAGATGTTCCGACAAATCCCGCCGCCGCAGAGATATTCAAGGTCGGATAATACGCGCTCCTGGCAATACCGATCTGTTCATTGGCGGCTGCCATGTGCCGCTCCATCGAAGCGATATCCGGGCGTCGCTCGAGTAAGGTGGAAGGCACTGTCAGAGGAATAGTCGGCAATGGTTTCTGTGCAGCGTCAGCCTGCGCTGGGTCGAGATGAAAGTTTTCCGGGGGCAACCCAATCAGAATCGCAATCGCATGTTGATCCGCAGCTCGATCGTTTCCGAGATCCGTTCGAATCACCTCCGCAGCCTGCAGTTGCGTGCGCGCTTGGGAAACATCGGAGAGTGGAGTAATGCCCTCATCATAACGATCCTGCGTTAACTGCAATGCCTGCTGGTAGGCCTTCACCGTGTCGTCGAGCAAGTGCAGTTGCGAATCAATGGCCCGTAGATTGAAGTAGTCGAGCGCAAGTTCTGCCTGCAAACTCAACCGCACTGCAGCAAGGTCCGCGGCACTCGCCTGGGTCTGTTCCCGCGCAGCCGTGATCCCGCGCCGGATACGTCCCCACAGGTCAACTTCGTAGTTGAGATCGACGGGCAGAGAGAAGTCGCCTGTCCCGTTGTTCGCTGAGTTTTGATTGAAATAAGGCTGATTGACGGAGTCTCGTACTACTCCGACGGAAGGCCCAACGCCAATGGTTGGAGCCAGCTGTGACTTGCTTACCGACACCTGTGCGCGTGCAGCTCGAAAGTTTGCTTCCGCAGCCTTGAGGCTCTGATTGGCAATTGCCACCTGTTCTTCGAGCTTATCCAGATCAGCATCCGAGAAGAGCTTCCACCAGGCACCGCCAATCGCAACGTCGGCAGGTGTAGCCGTTTTCCATTCGCCATATTCGACTGACGTTGACGGCTTCTCAGAGAAAGCTGCAGGCATCTCGACAGAAGGTGCCGTTGCCTTTGGACGAGTGTAATTCGGACCAACCTTGCAACCCACCAGAAGGAGCGGTAGAGCGCCAAGGATCAAAAAAGATTTGAGAGTCACATTCATGCAGCACCATGCTTGTTGGTTTGTCCCCCCGGAACAGGCTCCGTATCGGCTGCCATCACCTTGACCGTCTGTCCCGCCGCCAATGAATCTGGCGGGTCAAGCACGACCATGTCATCTGGGACGACTCCGGATGTGATCTCAACCTTGTTGCCATAATCATGGCTTATCGTCACCGGAGTCAGTACGACACGGTTATCGCGAATCACAGCGACACGAAGTCCCTCAGAGCGGAACAGCAGTGCGTTCGAAGGAAGTGTCACAGAATGCGCATTGCCCGGCAGCTGAAAATGAACGAATACATATGCGCCAGGTAAGAGCGTGCCCTTTGCGTTTTCGACATCCGCCTCAGCCGTCAAAGTGCGGGACATCGGATCGAAGGCGTTACTGTTGCGCGACAACACGCCGACATACGTCTGCTCGGGATGATCAACTTCAGTCAGCGTGACCTTGCCTCCGTTCGTGACGGCGCTTGAGTACGCCTCAGGCACAGCTATATACACGCGCAAGCGATAGAGTGCCGCAAGGTGAAATAGCTCCTTCGGACTTGAATTCGCACCTGCTTCAATCAGCGATCCAATATCAATGTTGCGAGCTGTCACGACACCATCAAACGGAGCTGTTACATGCTCGAACGATTGCAATTGCTCCAGGCGTCTCACGTTAGCCTCGCTCGCCGCAACCGCCGACTGGCGTGCAGAAAGATCGCTCATCGCCTGATCCGTTTCCTGCTTTGAAACTGCATGCTTGGCCAGCAGATTCTGCCAGCGTTTGCTCGTAATGGCAGCCATGTCAAGATTCGCTTGAGCAGCCTTGAGATCGCTTTGCGCCTGCTGCAATTGCTGATCCATTTCCGGCGTCTCAATCTCCGCCATCAACTCGCCCTTACGAACATGGGTGCCGATGTCGACGTACCATCTCTTCAGATAGCCGCTGGTGCGCGCGTAAATAGGTGTGTCATTGAATGCCTGGACATTGCCGGGCAGATCGACTTTCTCAAGCTGATTGCCCACAGTGGGGTGCGTGACCCGCACAGTCAGCACAGATGACTCGGTCGCGATATTGGCGAGTGCAGCCTCCGCCGACCCTCGCGAGCGAATGCCAGCGACAATCCCAACAGCGAGCACGACGATGACAACGCAAACTATCCAAACCATGCGCGTATTCGTCGGTTGAACCATAGGATGCGGAAAGGGCTTCATACCCTCCGGATCAGATTCCCGCACGTCCTCTTTGTTCGCCTCTAACATTTCCATAGTCCCACCTGAGTCTCCAACACGTCCATTGTGATACAAGTTCTCGACAACTTGCCCATTGTCCAACGCTCAGACTAAGTGTGCATTCAATCGATCCTTTGCATTCGCGGTGTCATGCTTTTTGCTGCTGTGAACCATTGCAAAGACCGCAGGGACAAAGACCAGTGTCGCCATTGTTGCACAGAGCAAACCGCCAATGACCGCGCGGCCAAGAGGCGCATTCTGCTCACCACCATCCCCAAGTCCAAGCGACATCGGCACCATGCCGATGATCATAGCCAAGGCCGTCATCATTACAGGGCGGAAGCGCGTTCCGCCCGCCTCAATGGCGGCACGAATCGGTTCACCATGTTCCTGCAACTGGCTCTTGGCAAAGTTCACCACAAGAATGCTGTTCGCCGTCGCCACCCCCATGCAAAGAATCGCGCCCATAAGCGCGGGCACGCTCAATCGCGTATGGGTAAAGAATAGAAACAGTACAATGCCAGCCAGGGCCGCGGGCAGCGCTGTGATAATGACAAACGGGTCAAGCCATGACTGGAAGTTCACTACGATCAGCATGTAGATAAGCACGATCGAAAACACTAACCCGCCAATCAAAGCAATGTAGGAACTACGCATCGTCTCAACCTGGCCTCGCATCGTCAGGAATGTACCGCGCGGCAATTTGTTCTGCGCAGCATGAATGATCTTGTCAACATCATTCGCTGCCGCGCCCAGTCCGCGATCCTGTACGGTCGCATAGATATCGACGACGCGTCGCGTGTTGAAGTGAGAGACAACCGCCATCTCCTGACCACGATGAATCGTTGCGATATCCCCGACAATCTCCGCTGGACGGGCTGCTTCACTCCCTTGCATACCATGCGCAGCGGAGACTGCAGCGCCTGTACCTGCCGCATGATTCACTGGAATATTCTGAAGCGCAGTCAAAGTATCCATCGTGTATTGAGGTGTCTGCGCAACCATGTTGTAGTTCACATGATTCTTCCAGTTCAAGAAGAACATGGGAGAAGTCTGGAAGCTTCCACTCAGTGAATTCAGCACGCTCGATGAGACATCACGCTCCGTATATCCACCCTGAGCAGCCTTGGTTCGCTCTACAGTGAGATCAAGAGTAGGGTAGTCAAACGGTTGCTGAATGCGTATGTCTGCCAAGCCCTTTACCTTCCGAAGTTCGGGCAACATGCTCATGGCAAGTTCACGGCTGGCCGCGACATCATCTCCCTCAAATCGAATATCGATTGGGGCAGGCAAGCCGAAGTTGAGAATCTGCGAAGTAATGTCCGCCGGGAGGAAATAGAACGTAGCTTGGGGAAATTCCTTCGGTAAAGACAGACGCAATTGACGCACATAGTCAGCTGTTGGTCCATGATCTTCGTTGAGGCTGACCATGATGTCGGCATCCGCTGCGCCGACCGCTCCGGAGGTCATAAACTGCGTGTTCATCGTGCTGTAAGGCAGACCGATATTATCCAGAATTCCGCTCAACTGCTTCTGAGGAACGGTTTTCCGAATCGTGGCCTCTACCTCATCGCAAAGCCGTGCTGTCTCTTCGATGCGAGTGCCCGTTGGTGCGCGAAGATGCAGCGTGAACTGGCCGCTATCGACAGCCGGGAAGAAATCCTGCCCAAGAAAAGGCACCAGCGCAAAAGACACCACGCAGAGGAGGAGGAATGCAGGGACGAACACCTTGCGCCAACCAACGAGTGTGGTGAGAAGTGTCTCGTACGATTTCCGCAACCACTCGAAGCCTCGATTGAAACCATGTTGAAAGCGCGAAAAGATGTTGCGCGGAGCAGCGCCATGTTCATGGGCACGCAGTAGGTAGACCGCCAAAGTTGGAACCAGTGTGCGCGAGAGAATGTACGAAGCAAGCATGGCAAAGATCACTGCTTCTGCAAGTGGTACAAAGAGATAGCGCGCCACACCTGTGAGGAAGAACATGGGCAGGAATACGATGCAGATACACAGGGTCGACACGAATGCCGGCACCGCGATCTGTGCAGCGCCTTCAAGGATCGACTCTCGCAGCGGATGACCATTCTCAAGGAATCTCTCGATATTCTCGATCGTCACCGTAGCGTCATCGACAAGGATGCCTACGGCTAATGCGAGACCGCCAAGCGTCATCGTGTTGATGGTCTCCCCAAGGAAGCTCAGCACAATCACAGAACTGAGAATTGACAGCGGAATCGAAACCGCGATGATCAGCGTACTTCGCCAACTGCCCAGAAAAAGCAGGATCATTAAGCCCGTCAGAGCTGCAGCAAGGATCGCCTCGCGTATGACTCCGTTGACAGCGCCCTTCACAAAGATGGATTGATCCGAAAGAGGCGTAATCCGCAGATTCGAAGGCACCATCGTCGCGATGCGAGGCAGTTTGTCCCGAATGCCTTGTACCACACTGACGGTGGAAGCCTGACCGTTTTTCAGCACCGACATCAGGACGCCGCGACTCCCGTCACGTCGAACAATATTTGTCTGCACCTGGAAGCCATCGCTCACGGTTGCGACGTCGCCGAGATAGGTGGTCACGTCATTCTGCTGCTCGATAGGAACGCGGCTGAGTTGATCAATGGTGCGTGGCGCTCCATTGGTCCGCACATCATATTCCTTTTCGCCGATCTTGATGGTACCCGACGGTGTGACGACATTTTGGAGCGTGAGCGCATTGAGCAAATCTGCTGGAGCGATTCCCTTGGACTGCATCGCTGCCTGATCGAGATTGATCGAGACTTGCCGCTGCTTACCGCCATACGCTGCAGGAATCACCGCTCCTGGCACTGTAATCAGCTGCGAGTGAATCGTGTTCTGAGCATAGTCGTTCAACATTTGCTCAGGTAAGCCCTTGCCAGATATTCCAAGCTGCAAAATGGGCACGCTCGATGCGCTATAGGTCACAATCTGCGGTGGCAAAATGCCCGGAGGAAGCTGGCGAAGCAGAAACTCGGATGCCGCTGAAACCTGCGCATTTGCAGTGGCAATATTGGCATTCGGCTGCAGAAAGCATCGAACGACCACAACACCGTTGTATGTAGTCGACTCGATATGCTCGACGTTATCGACGAACGTGGTGAGGTTCTTTTCAAAGGGAGTTGTCAGCCGTCCCTCAAGTTCTTCGGGGTTGAGACCAGTGTAGGACCACGCAAGGGAGATGACCGGGATATTGATTTCCGGAAACATATCGACCGGCGTCCGTGAGATGACAACCGGACTCAAGAGCAAAATCAAAAGGGCAAGAATGATGAATGTATAAGGTCGATCCAGCGCTATTTTGACAATCCACATTGCAAGGTCACTTTCTTGAATCAGCCTGACGGTCTGATTCGTGTCCGAAGTGGACAATCCGCAGAAACTTCATACGGGTGCGGCGACATGTTCAGGAAAACACTTTTCTTTTTCCGGTCACCTTACATTTCCCTGACAAATGACCGCGACGCTTAACGAAGGGATGTCATTGCTGTAAATTCGATCTCAGCAACAGACTGCACATCTTTGCTGCCTGGAATGATTCTACTGAAGGAACTATGCAAATCCTGATTGTTGAAGATGAACGTAAGCTGGCACTTGCATTGCAGCAGGGCTTGATCGAGGAGGGGTATGCTGCGGAGGTAGCCCTCTCGGGCGAAGAGGCCCTGCGTTGGCTTGCGGGCAGTCGCGCGGATCTCGTGCTGCTGGACGTCATGCTGCCCAAACGCAGCGGACTCAGTGTTCTCCGAGAGGTTCGGCGCGAAGGATTGCATGTCCCGGTGCTGCTATTAACCGCCCTTGATTCCGTGCAGGATCGAGTGCTTGGTTTGGACGCAGGTGCGGACGATTATCTCGTAAAGCCATTCGCATTGTCCGAGCTGATCGCCCGCGTTCGAGCACTTCTACGGCGAACGAGTCTAGCGCCCCAATCTTCTCTGGATCTTGCTGATCTGCACATGGATCTTACCGGCCGCGTGATCACGCGCCAAAGCGTTCCCATCGAGATAACCAGCCGTGAATTTGATCTCCTCGAGTATCTGATGCTCAATCGAAACCGCGTTGTCTCCCGCGAAATGCTTGCCCGTGATGTCTGGAAAGAAATGTCGCGGTACACCTCGCTCGATAATGTGATTGACGTGCAGGTAGCTCGACTGCGACGTAAAATCGACGATCCATTCGATGTGAAGCTGCTCCATACTGTCCGCGGAGTAGGATTTGTGCTGAGGGAAGAGTAGTGCGCATCTCCTTGGGCGTTGGCAACCTTCGCGTACGGCTAACGCTGTGGTACGGATGCGCTTTCGCAGTCCTCCTGATCCTGCACATTGGTGTTGCCACCTATGTGCACTACAGGCAACTCGTCGATCAGGCTTTGCATGCACAAATACAAGATCTAGAGACAGTCGAGGGTTTGCTCTATCAGACTTCCGACGGACGCGTCCTTCTCAACGAAACTTATTTTAATCGTCCGCAACTCAGGCTGCGCCTCGAGCGGCTGTTAGAGGTACTCTCGCCGGACGGCCAAATTCTCTATCAGGGCGACCGTCTCAATGGAGTCAACCTCGGTGGAGAGGTACTGCACGATGAGGGTAAGAACGACAATTACAACGAGCGCACGGCTCGACTGAGCGACGGGCGCGACGTCTTCATCATTAGCCACTTCCATCTACTCAATGGCCGTCCAATCATCATTCGAGAGGCGTATGTACGAGCTCCTCTTTACGCCAGCGTATGGCGGTTCCTGCTCGTTCTCCTGGCGCTTGCCCCATTGGCTGTCGCAATTGCAGTGTTCGTTGTTTACAGAATTACGCGCCGCGCACTTTCTCCTCTTACGACTATGGTCAGCAGAGCTCAAAAAATCACCGCGGAACGGCTCAACGAGCGGTTGCCCGTCGAGTACCCGTCAGACGATTTAGGGCACACCGCGCAGGTCTTCAACGAACTCCTGCAGCGTCTGGAAGACTCCTTCACGCAACTCAGGCGGTTCACTTCCGATGCTTCGCATGAGTTGCGTACCCCGCTGGCATCCCTGCGAAGTATCGGGGAAGTGAGTTTGAGGAATACCCATTCAGGCGATGAATATAGGGAAGTCATTGCCAGCATGCTCGAAGAGGTCCGACGCCTCACACGCCTGGTGGATAGTTTGCTGGTGATCTCTCGCGCCGATAGCGGCCAGATCACCCTCCAACTCTCGACCATTTCCTGCATAGAGTTGGTGGAAGAAGTCACGGAACTCCTCGGCATTCTGGCGGAAGATAAGCAGCAGACCATCCTCATCGAAGGCGATCGAACACTCATGATTCACGTAGACCGAGGCATCCTCCGCCACGCGATCCTGAACCTTATCGACAATGCCATCAAGTATTCGCCTGAAGGCGGAGAGATCCGGATAGAGGTAAACAGGCTAGGGAACGAAACTGCCGAGATTACAGTCTCTGATCACGGCAAGGGAATCGCCGTCGCAGACCGATCTTTGATCTTCGACCGCTTCTATCGGGCGGATGAAGGACGCTCGCGTGAGACCGGCGGCACTGGCCTCGGCCTCTCGATCGCAAAGTGGGCGGTTGAGGTACATGACGGAAAGATCGGGGTAGACCCGGCGTTCACCGCAGGGAACCGCTTCTACATCCGCCTTCCAATTAGCCACTTACAGGGAAAATCAGGTGTATCCGAATCGTCAGTGCCACAGAATGGCCAGCCTGAGGTGAAGGGTGCATAAACCCTCGTGGATAACCCCCGAGATGATCTATGCATCTTCTCTAGCAAGGAGATTATTATGCCGCAGGTAGAAAAAGACGCAACACCCCTCAAGTCCGATGACGCAAAGGGCGAGAATACGGCTCATTCGCGTGTCGAGCGGGAAGCCGACGAAATGGCAAAGAAGGCCAGCAAGACCGAACAGAAATACGACAACAAAAATTCCATCTTCACGAAATAACCGTAAGAGCTCCGACCCGCCCCCTGCCGCGCATCCATTCTGCGCAGCAGGGGGCTTATTCCCGTTAGCATCTCCTCCGGCAGAACCATTAAGTCTCCGATGAACGGGCGTCTAAAAATTTGAGACGCCGATACCGGTGTGTCCCCCAGATTCCACACGTTACCAGGATGCAACGGCAATTGTTGTAGTGCAGTTCAAGTGCTGGATCCGCATACCGGGATCAACCCAGATCAACTATTCAGCTTTAACAGGTTCTTCTGTCGCCAGCCGGACAAGAAGTGTTTGAAAATATTGACCTGTAAATATATGTTTTTAAGCAATTTACGTGCGTATATGGCCCGTATATAACGATTGGAATTTGCGTAGGAAAATTTTCTTAAACCTGTGTTTATGATCAGCCCATCGAAGCAGTGCCTATGGGCGGGCGGCGGATTCGGTAGCCGCCCTATCATCCGCTCATTGCTGAGAGGGATTCCACGGTCCCATCGCATAGCAGTACCCCAGCCATCCAAGCAGACCGGATGGACGGCTCTGAGAAGTCAATCAACCTGTCTTCGGCTGCTCTCAAGCAATCCCGGCCGAACAGTCCCATCGTTCTCTATCCCAAAATTCTTCGAGGCGGCGGATGGGCTATTACCCATTCCAGGGGCCGCACTGATAGGACGCCATGTTACGGAAACTTCTTGCTGGTTACAGCCTTGTGTTTGCCATGATTGCGGCACTACCGGTCCTTGCCAACGCGGCTGGGCCATCCCGGCCGGCTCCGCGCATTACCGCTCCTGTTGACGCCAATCACCGCGTCACCCTTTATGGGAGCGTCCATCCTATGGTGAGCCACAGCGCTGATCACGGCGCGGCGCCTGACTTGACCCCGATTAACCGCATGTTGCTCGTGCTGAAGCGTGCGCCTGAGCAGGACAAAGCCTTGACCAAGGCGATTGCTGAAATGGAGCGCCCCGGGTCGAAGACGTATCGCAAATGGCTGACTCCTGAGCAGATCGGAGCCACCTATGGTCCTGCCGCAGACGACATTGCAACTGTGACGAACTGGCTCACCAGCTCTGGCTTCCGAGTTGCGACAATCTCTCGCGCCGGCAGCACGATTGAGTTCTCGGGCACCGCCGGGCAGGTTGCGACCGCGTTCCATACGTCGATTCATTCCTTTGCCCTGAACGGCAAGGTTTACACGGCCAATGTGGCGGATCCGCAAATTCCCGCAGCCCTGGCCCCGGTGGTTGCAGGTATCGCCTCTCTGAACAACTTTCCCTCACAGCCCACCTCGCGCGCCGCGAGCCTGGTCAAGTTCGACAAGCACACGAAGACCTGGTCGGTCGTCGCGGATGCGTCCGCTAGCAAAGCGCTGGCATCGGAGGCTCAAGGCAATAACTCCCAAAATGCAACGGCTCGCCCCAGCCTGACCACTACAAATCCCAATGACGGAGCCCCGATCTACCCTCTCACACCTTACGATTTCGCCACGATCTACAACATCAAGCCGCTCTGGGACGCGGGCGTGGATGGCACTGGCCAGCAGATTGCCGTTCTCGGCTACAGCGACGTGGCCCTTGGCGACATCGATCAATTCCGTAGCAGCTTTGGTCTGCCGGCAGCACATATCAATACGATTCACGGCGGAGACGATCCCGGCGTGACCCAGGACGGCGATCAGATTGACGCCACCGCTGCAGTTGAATGGGCCGGAGCAATCGCCAGGAACGCCACAATCGACCTGGTCACTACTGCCGGAACCGCAGTCTCTGACGGGCATTTCCTCTCTATGACCTATGCGGTCGACAATCTTGTAGCGCCTGTCATCACCGATACAAATCTTGGCTGCGAAAGCGCCCTCGGTCCGGCTGGCAATCTCTTTGTCTATCAGACATGGCAGCAGGCAGCCGCCGAAGGCATCACCGTCGTCACGGCTACTGGCAACAGCGGCGCGGCGGCGTGCGACATCTATTTCTTCAATCTCGTGGACAATGGCCGGGCCGTAAATGGCTTTGCCTCCACGCCCTTCGATGTAGCGGTTGGCGGTACGGATTTTCCCTCCAATATCAGCGACCCCACCAAGTATTGGAGCGCAACCAACGATCCAGCCACCCAGGCTTCGGCGCTCTCCTACATTCCTGAAATTCCCTGGAACGGCACCTGCGCCAGCCCGCAGGTCTTTGCTGCCTTCGGCGCAACTTCCGGCGATCAGACTCCCGCGCAATGGTGCGACGATGTCAATGTACCCAACCAATACCTCTCGTCCACCCAGGCAGGCGGAGGCGGTGCAAGCACATGCACCACGTTCAATCCAGCGGCCTATCCCACCCGCGCCTACTGCGTCGCCGGCTATCCCAAGCCTGACTGGCAGGCAAACGTAGCCGGCGTTCCCAACGACAATGTTCGCGACATCCCGGATGTCTCATTCTTCGGTGGCACCGGCACATTCCGCAGCAGCTATCTCTATTGCATGTCCGGGGTAGTCAACAATCAGCAGGTACCCGCCTGCGACTATACCAACCCCGACTCGGTCGAGTATTTCGCCACCGGGAGCACGCTCTATTCAGCCTCGGCTTTTGCGGGCGTGATGGCGCTGGTCAATCAGAAGACTTCTTCCTCGCAAGGTCTTGCCAATTCCTTCCTGTATGCTCTGGCGCAACAGGAATACGGCACCACCACCTCGCCCAACAAGTCTCAGACCAGCGCCTGCAACGCCTCCTCTGATCAGGCTTCGGGCAATAGCTGCGTATTCTACGACATCACCGTTGGCACCAACTCCACCCCCTGCGATGACGGCAGCCCCAACTGCATCAACGGTCCGCAGCAGGGCCCCGGTGGCGACATCGGCGTGCTGTCGGCATTCAACTCGAATCCTGGCTATGACCCGGTCACCGGCCTCGGCTCGATGAACATAGCCAATCTCGTCAACCAGTGGGCCACGCTGTCCAGTGCCACGGTACCGACGACCACGACTCTCAGCGTATCGAGCACGAATCCGACCTACGGTCAGCCAATCATCATCTCCGGCACCGTCACGCCTGCTTCCGGCGCGGCTATGGCCTCGGGCACAGTTGCGATCATTGGTGCGCAGCAAAACCAGGTATCGATCCCGGTAGTCAACGGCGTATTCAGTCAGGAGGTAGCGAACCTGCTGCCGGGCGCTTACAGCATTACCGCCAACTACATCGGCGAGGGAGGTCTGCAGAACAGCTCTTCCACGCAGGTTGCCCTGGTTGTAGCCGAGGCGACAGCCATCAATACCCTGGGCTTCAGCGCCAGTGACGTTTACACCGGAGCGGCTCTGCCTGTCACCGGCAACAACATCCCTTACGGAGCCAACCTCAACGCCACGATGACCGTCACCAGTCCTTCGACCGCGACAGGGGTAACAGCGCCAGGAGGCAGCGTTGCATTTACCTCCGGAGGCACAACGCTGGCCAACGTCCCGCTCACCAACGGCGCGGCCACCTATCAGGTTGAGGTCGCTCAGATCGGCGCCTTCAACATTACAGCCACCTACAGCGGCGATCCGAATTACAACGCAGGAACGCCCGTCACGCAGACCTACAACGTCGTCAAGGCTCCAACGAGCATTGCGGCCTCGGCCAGCTCAAGCCTTGTCGCCATCGGAACCCCGGTGACCCTGACGGCAAAAGTCACCACCAGCAGCCGTGCAGTGCCGCCGACAGGGCAGGTCGTCTTCTCCCTGAACGGTACCGCCGTTGGTACAACAAACGTAATTCCGGGTGGTGATCCCATATCCGGCGAAGGGACGGCCACGGCAACCATCACCGTGAATGCCTCAGCTATCCCCGCAGGCGCAGACCAGATCACCGCCGCATATTCAGGCGACGGCAACTTCCTTCCATCCACCACCAGCGCCGGGTCGCTGACCAGCGTTTCCGGCGATGCGCCGACGACGCTGACCATCACCCCCAGCACAACCTCGGCAACCAGCAACCAGCCGGTAACGATTGTGGCCACGCTCACCGCAGGCGGAGTCCCAGTAAGTCTCGGCAGCGTGCAGTTTTCGGATAACGGCAAGCCCCTGGCTGTGGTCCCGGTCGTCGGTCTCAGTCCGGCAGCCGGCAGCACACCAGGAACGGCCAAGTTCGTAACGCGGCTCAGTGCTGGAACGCACGTCATCCTGGGCATCTATAGCGGCGCAGGCAATCTTCTCCATCCAACCGGCAACGTGACGCCTCCCATCATCGTCACCGCAGCACCACAGACGACCAGCACCACTCTGACGGCAGCACCAAACGCAACTATTGCCACCAACTACGATGTAACCGCAACGGTCCTGGCAGAGGGCGGCATCGCGCCCACCGGCACCTTCACCCTCAACGAGCCCAGCCTAAGCGCAAACCTCAAGACCGCAACCATCGACCCTACAACCGCAGTCCCAGGGGTCTCGCCTGAACTCCCTGCAGCTTCCGGCAGCCAGAACCCGGTGATTGTCTCTGCCGACTTCAACGGCGACGGCATCCCCGACTTCGCCGCCGCCAGCGATTCACTGGCTACCCAATTGATGGTGTCGCTTGGCAACGGTGACGGCACCTTCAAGACGGCGACCGGCACAGTCGTGACAGCGGACCCAACGATCACCGTTCCCAGCAGCATCACGGCTGGCGACTACAATGCTGACGGCGTAGTGGACGTGGCCATCAGCTTTGGCAACGGGAACGCCGTAGTCATCTTGCTCGGCAACGGCGACGGCACCTTCCGCCAGGGCCAACTGCTGCGTGTTCCGAATGTACCCGGAGCGAGCGGCGCCATCCTCGGCGACATTGTTACGGCTGACTTCAACTCCGACGGAGTCCAGGATCTGGCGCTGGTAAACGACCCGGGTCTGGGTACTGCATCGATTCAGATCTATGCCGGCAACGGCGACGGTACCTTCAATCCCGCACCGGCGACGATTCCGAACCTGGCGTCCACCGAGCCGCCATCGCTAGCACTGCATCTCATCACCGCCGACCTCAACGGCGACGGCAAGGCTGATCTCATTTCCTTCAGCCACCTCGACGGTGATGTGATCGTATCCTTGGGCAACGGCGACGGGACATTTCAGGCAGCGACGACGTATGCGACCGGCCTCGGAACGCGCGCCGGAGCTGTCGGCGACGTCAACAATGATGGCTACCCGGATATCGTGGCGCCAATCTACGACAACGGAGAGATTGCCGTCCTGATCAACAATCACGACGGAACCTTCTCCGGGCCGCAGACCTTCCCGGCAGCCTATAGTCAAAACGGTCCGCCAACGTATTTCCCTGGGCCAAACAGCGTTGCCCTTGGCGATGTGAACAACGATGGCAATCTGGACATAGTCGTAGCGGATAGCTACTACAACCAGGTGTCGGTAATTTACGGCAACGGCCAGGAATCGCTCTTCAACTTCTGGGGCACCACGCTCATCAACACGCAAGGCTCGCCTTACCAGGTTGTGACCGCTAACCTTGCCGGCAATGGCTACGCAGGCATCCTCGTCAACGAACCAGCCACGGGCACTGTCGGAGCAATGCTCTTCGGCTCGCTCTGGACACAGAAGTACTCCAACGTGGCCCTCTACGGCAGTTCCAGCGAGCAGGAAACGCTCGCCGCCAGCTACCTCGGCGACAGCTCCAATGCCGCTTCCACCTCGCCTGCGGTAACCCTGTCGGGTTCCAACAGCACCATCGCCACTAAGCTGGACTGGTCTCCGGGCAGCTCAACCGCTGTCTTCGGCACCGGTATTCCTGCCGGCGCGCTCGATGCCCAGGTGGAGAACAACATCCCTGGCTCCATCACCTATACGGCGCAGCAGGCTGGAGTGGCGGCAATCGCGATCAACTCCGGCGCAACCCTGCCGGCGGCTGGATCGTACACGCTGACCGCGACCTTCACTCCCACCAATTCCAATGATTACGCACCGAGCACAGCCACTGCCGCCTTCACCGTCTCCAAAGCCAACGTCAACCAGGCTCTCACCTCTTCGGCGGCCCAGACGGATGCAGGCGCTGCCCTGACCCTGACCGACACCGTCACCTCCGGCAACAGCGCAGTCCCGACCGGAATCGTGAACTTCTTCTCCGGGGCAAACTCGATTGGTTCGGCTCCGCTCAGTGCCACCGGTATCGCCACACTCAACACCTCAACGCTCGCCGCGGGTAGCTACACCGTCACCGCCAGCTACGCAGGCGACGGCAACTTCAACGCTGCCACCTCGACTGCGGTTTCAGTTGTAGTCGGAGCACCTTCGCTGACTCTGGCGCTCAATCAGAACGCCATCACTGTCAGCGCCGGATCCACGGCCACGGAGAGCGTCAGCATCACACCGCTTTTCGGCTACACGGGCAACGTCAGCCTGAGTTGCGGTAATCTGCCACCTGGCGTCAGCTGCGGCTTTTCGCCTGCGAGCGGCACGCTGGGCTCTACCGCGATGCAGTCGACACTGACCATAGCCACTCCACCCCCGTCCTCCAGCGGAACCAGCTCGATGCTGCGCCGGTCCGTACTTCCAGTCGCTGGTGGCGCAATCGCCTTCGCGTCGCTGGTCATGTTCGGCATCCCTGCCCGGAGACGTCGCAATGCGTGGATGGTAGTGCTGATCCTTCTGGCCGGAGCAGCCGGAGCAACTGCGCTCGCAGGCTGCGGCGGCAGTTCCAATCACGGCCCGCAGGCGACCACGCTGAACGTCAGCTCTTCGGCGATCAAGAGCGCAAGTGGCAGCTCAGTCACTCTCACCGCTGCACTCACTGGAACGGGCGCAACCAAGGCCACTGGTAGCGTGACGTTCTTTGACGGCGGCACGCAGATCGGACAGGGCACTATCAGCAATGGTTCCGCACAACTCTCCATCAGCACTCTCGCCGTTGGCGGCCACAGCATCACAGCCAGCTACGCGGGAGACAGCACCCACAACTCCGCGGGCACTGCGACTGCCATCGAGCAGGTCATTACCGGGCAGAGCTCCTTCACCGTCACGGTAACCTCCGGCAGCATCATCCAGAGCTCCACCGTCAACCTGACCCTGCAGTAGCTCCTGGTCCGCGGACTGGCGGCAGCCTCACAGCGCCGCCGGTTCTCTGGCTTCAATATCTGTTGCTGTTCCAAATATCGAATCCAGCGTCCGCAAACTCATCCAGCGACGTTCATCCACGATCTCGCATTTCATTTTTCTAGCTGTGGCAGTCGAGGTCAAATCTCCCTTAGTCTCGCCTAACAGCCAAAGGATAGCCATGCTACGCAGAGTCATTCTTTCCCTGGGTCTTTCCCTCGCTCTTATCAGTACTCTTTCCGCTGGCGCTGCCACAACGCCTTCACGGCCCTCTCCGGTCCAGCGCATCACTACAGTGGTGGATGATAGTAACCGCATTACTCTCAAGGGCAACACGCATCCTCTTGCCCAGAAGAAATTCGATCAGGGAGCAGTTGCCGCGTCGACTCCAGCTGCCCGTCTCACGCTAGTTCTGAAGCAGAGCCCCACACAAGCCCAGGCTCTTCGCGAATATCTCGCCGACCTCAAGGACAAGAATTCTGCCAGCTATCACAAATGGCTTACCCCCGAGCAGTTCGGAGCAAATTACGGCGCCTCCGATCAGGACATTGAAACCATTTCGTCCTGGCTCCGCTCCTACGGCTTCACCATCGGCCGCGTCGCCAAGTCCCGCAACCTGATCGAGTTCTCCGGCACCGCCGGAGCTGTGCAACAGGCCTTCCACACCTCGATCCATCGCTATCGCGTCAACGGTGAAGAACACTTCGCCAATGCATCCGATCCGGAGATTCCAGCCGCTCTTGCCCCGGTGGTTGCAGGCATCACCCAACTCAACAACTTCACGCCAAGGTCCCACAGCGTGCTCGGAAAACCCGCGCACCTGAACGCCGACGCCAAAGGCGTCAAAGGCCAGATCACATGGACCGATCCGAACGGGTATCAAGCCCTCTACATGGTCCCTGCGGATGCGGCGATCCTCTACAACACGCCAAACGCGCAGCTGAACCCCAACTTCACCGGCAAGACCCTCGACGGCGCGGGCGTAACCGTGGGTATCGCCGGCGATGCCAACTTCAATATGCAGAACGTCGCCAACTACCGCGCCTTCTTCCTCAATGACACTTCAGCCTCCCACCTGCCCAGCGTCATTATCGACGGCAACGACCCGGGTCTCAACGGCGATTCCGGCGAAGCGCTTCTCGACAACGAAATCCTCGGTGGTCTGGCTCCGGGCGCGAAGATCAATTTCTATACAGCCCAGAGCACCGATCTGCAGTCAGGACTCTTCCTCGCAATCTGGCGCGCGCTCGATGACAACGCCGTCGACATCCTCAACGTGAGCTTCGGCGGATGCGAGGCTGCACAGGGAACTGCGGGCAACCTCGGGATTTACCAGATGTGGGAACAGGCCGCCGCGCAGGGCATCAGCGTCACCGTCTCCTCCGGCGACAGCGGATCGGCGAACTGCGATAACGACAACACCGAAGGCTACGCGCAATACGGGCTGGCGGTCAGCGGTCTCGCCTCAACCCCCTATGCGACGGCCGTTGGCGGAACCGACTTTTCTGTCCTGACCTCCAACTATCCGTCCTCTTTTTCGCAGTACATGAACGCCAGTGGCGGCGTCGCCCCCTACTACGCCAGTGTCAACGGCTATATCCCGGAGTCGGTCTGGAACGATTCCACAACGGTCAACACCACGCTGGATATGAATCAACCCTCGTCCCAGGGCTCGGATATCATCGGCGGCGGAGGCGGCGTCAGCTCCTGCAGTACTATCGACAGCAGCGGCAACTGTCTTGGCGGCTACGCCAAGCCCTCTTACCAGGCGAATCTGACTCCCGCCGATGGCGCGCGCGATGTGCCTGATGTCTCGCTCTTTGCCTCCAACGGATTCAACCTCGCCGTCTGGGGCATTTGCGGAGACGATGCCGACCTGGGTGGGAACACGACCTTCACCGACTGCCAGCTTTCCAACGGTAAACCGACCGGCAACACGACGCTATCCGGCATCGGCGGTACCTCGGCATCTGCACCAGCCTTCGCAGGCATGCTTGCCCTGGTCAGCCAGTCCATCGGCGGACGCCTCGGCAACGTCAATCCCACCCTGTATCAGCTCGCTGAGCATAAGCCGGCCGACTTCAACGATGTAACCATCGGCAACAACTCCGTGGCCTGCTACACCGGCAGCCCGAACTGCAATGCCAACGGCTACCTCACCGGATACAACACTGCCACCGGCTACGATCTGGCCACCGGACTTGGAACCATCAACGCCAGCAATCTCGTCAGCGATTGGCCCAGCGTCGCGTACCAGCCCACAACCTCCAACCTCGAAATGGGATCAACCGCGTCCTCGCTCGGAACCGCTCCCATTCACGCCACGCATGGCGATCCACTCAGCTTCAACGTCGCGATCAATCCCGGCGCCTCGGTTTCGGGCGACATGACCTTCGTGAGCGATAGCGATGTTTCCGTCATGCCGGGCAGCGGCGCACCGACTGCTTTCTATCCAGTCAACTCAGGCACCTCTTCAAACGGCGTCGTGGCCGGCACGCTCAACAATCTGCCGGGCGGCACCTATAACCTATACGCCTACTACGCAGGTGACACCAACTTCGCACCCAGCAAGTCCAATCCCATCTCTGTCACCATTGGGCCGGAAGCCAGCATCACTTCGCTGGCGGTCAAGTTTTATGACGCATCCACCGCCCACCAGCTCGGATCCAGCACGACCGTTCCCTACGGTTCCTACCTCTTCGCTACGGCCAGTACGACGGCCGCAAGCGGGGACAACGGCATTCCCACCGGCACAGTCACCTACAGCAACCAGGGCAAGCAGCTTGGCACTCCCGTAAGCATCAACAGCGCTGGAACTGCCTCCTTCAGCAGCCTCAGCCAGACTGCGCTCGCTCCCGGCTCCTACCAGCTGGAAGGCTCGTACTCCGGCGACAAGAGCTATAACCCAAGCGTCAGTTCTCCAGTCGACTTCACCGTGACACAGGCGCAGATTTCCTCGCAGCTTTCTGCCAGCGCATCGTCGGTGGCCTACTCCGGCACGGTTACGCTCACCATCGCGCTCGTGACGGACAGCATCGGCGCAGAGCCATCCGGTCCCGTCACCTTCATGAGCGGCAATACTCTTCTCGGGACGGCAACCATGCAGTACGGCATCAACGCGAACGACGGCACCGATCTTGCCATCGGCACCGCAACCATTCCGGGAACACTCTTCAAGAAAAACGGCATCAACAGCGTTACGGCAGTCTACGGCGGTGACACCAACTACAGCTCCGCCACCTCAAATGGAGTGGCGATCTACGTCACCGGAGTGCCAACACCCAGTATCGGCGTCAGCGGTCCATCCAGTGTGACCATTCCGAGCGCAGGCAGCTCCGCCTCGGCAACGATCTCCGTAACCCCGTTCGGCGGATTTACCGGAACGGTCAATCTCACCTGCTCCATCACTGGGCCAGCCCAGGCAGCTCAAATGCCTGCCTGCACCTCAGCGACCGCCAATGTGACCAGCACCGCAGCGGCCACCGCGAGCATCTCCATCACCACCTCGGCGTCGACCCCGTCCGGCAGCTATTCCATGACGGTCGTCGGAACCGATGCGGCAACCGGCAAACTCACCTCGACTGCCGTCATCCCGGTCACCGTCAATGCTCCAGTTCCAGCCATCGCTCTCAGCGGCACCCCGGTTGAGATCACCGGTGGACCCGGCGCGAGCAGCACGTCCAGTATCACCCTCGCCTCGTCGGGCGGCTTCGCCGGGTCGGTGGCTCTCACCTGCTCCGGCACAGGACTCACCTGCGACGCAGCTTCGATCACGGCCACAACCTCCGGCGGCTCGGGGACGCTCACGATCCATGCAGCCTCGACCCTCGCGGCCGGAAGCTACAGCCTCACCGTTACGGGAACCGATACAACCGGCAAGGTCACCGCATCCACCACGATTCCGGTCAAAGTGGATGCAGTTGCCGTGCCTTCGCTGAGCATCGCCGGTACCGCAGTCACCGTCTCCAGTCCTGGCGCCACCGGCTCCTCGACAATCACCCTCACTCCCGCCGGCGGCTTTAGCGGCGCAGTCAGCCTCAGCTGCACTGTTTCCGCAGCTCCGGCCGGCGCTGTCTCGGCACCCACATGCCCGGCGGCCACTACTTCAATCACCGGCGCAACAGCAACAACTGCGGCGCTCACGGTCCAAACCTCCTCCAGCACGACCGCAGGAGCTTACACGCTGGCCATCACCGCCACGAGCGGTGGTACGACCGTGGCAACTACAACCATCCAACTCACCGTCAACGCAGCCACCGTTCCGGCCAGCTTCGGCCTCACCGGTACTGCAGTCACGATCGCCAGCCTAGGCTCATCCGGTACGTCCACCGTCACCGTCACCCCATCTGGAGGCTTCACCGGACTGGTGAATCTGACCTGCGCCGAAGCGTCCGCCCCAACCGGCGCTGCCAGTGATGCCGCCTGCTCCTTCGGCTCACAAAGCGGTGTTACCGTTACGGGAACCAGCGCCGTCACGGCAACCATGACCATCACCACCACCAGCACCTCGGCCGCGCTTCGCTCCACAAAGCCGGGCATGCTGGTCCCCGCCGCGGCAGGCATCGCGGTTGCCGGATTGCTGCTGTGGATCCCGGCCCTCCGGCGCTACCGTACCTCCCTGATGACGCTTTTGCTTCTCGCAGTGGGCATCGCGATGGTCACCGGCTGCGGAGGAAGCAGCCACTCCGTCACCACGCCACCCCCCGGAGCAGGGAACTACACCTTCACCGTCACAGGAAAGGACAGCGCCACCGGAACCATCGTCAACACCACGACCGTTGCGGTGACCGTCCAGTAACCCACAAGCAACCGTGCCGCATCGAGTCATCGATGCGGCACGCATTTCTCAGCGAAGATATCCGTCACGGCAACGGCCATCCCATCAGAGCTCAGGCTAACGATCGGGCTGGCGGTCCAGCGAAGCCCTCAGCGGTGGTGTATGCGGAGCAGCAGGCAAGGAAAGCCCAACACGACTCAGGATCGAAAGAAACCGGGGGTCGCTATGCAGGTTGTCCAGCATCGGATTGACCGCCATGTTGATGGCCGACGGCTCGCGCCGCGCCACCACCTGCTCCAGCGCGGCTATAGCACGGTCGCGATCGCCGACGTACGCATACCACTCCTCGGGAGCGAAATCGCCAGGATGCGACTTCGTCCATTCCGGATGATGTTCGATCGCGCCCAATCGGACCTCGGCGTAAGCCTTCGGGCCGCCGCGCCGCAGCTCCGACAGCCCTTTGTCCTCCAGCGCAACCCGCGCGGTATCTTTCTCCATCACAGCCATCTCGCGCCACTCGTGAATCGCTTCTTCATACCGGCCCGCATCGAAGAGCGACCAGGCCAGAAGCGCGCGCGCCGAGGTCGAGTGAGGCCGCTCAGCGACATTGCGCCACGCAACGTCCACCCCGCGCTCATACTGCCGGGTCACGCCGGAGACAAAAATATCCATCGCATTCACCTGCGGCCAAAGAGGATCATCATCCCGCGCCAGCTCGATCTCACGCAAAGCCTCGTCTCCCCGGCCTTCGTATCCCAGGCACTCGGCCAGCAGCGCATGATAAGAAGCGTCACTCGACTGCAATTCCACTGCCGTGCGCATCTCGGTCTCACACAGCGCGATATTCCAGTCGCGGCGCATCGCCACCCAGGCCAGCACCGCATGCGCCTCGGCTACCCGCGGATTCAGCGTTCGTGCACGCTCAGCGAACAGTTTCGCCTCGCGAAGATTCTCCACCGGGTCTTCCGTTCTCGCCAGGTTCAGGTACGCCGAAGCCAGTCCTGCATAAGCGAGGGCAAACCCGGGGTCCTGCTGAATGGCTCCCTGGTAAAGCGCCTGTGCCTCCTTGAGCCCAGCTGGAGACACCTTGCTGGCACTGCTCCACGCGCGCAGAGAATCCCGGTAGGCCGCGGCACTCTCGGTACCGGCCGAATTTGTCGCCTTCCCATCCAGATGCAGACGCGACAGAATATCCCGCTGCGCCTGGCTGCGCAAAGCCAGCAGATCCTGCGGCGCTCCAGAGTAGTGAAACGAAGCCAGATGCGCTCCATCCCGGGTTCGTATCACCTCAACCTTGAGGGCGCACTGGTTCTCGTCAGCCGACAGCCCGATCAGCAGCAAGAGATCCAGGCGCAGCGACTTCGCCAGTACGAACAAATTGGGATCATCCTGACGCACGCCATCGAGAGAGTGTTGCGCATGCACCAGCAACCCCGGCATTTGCGAAAATGTGTCAGTAAGTTCCGCTCGCATGGCGCCCGCCAGCTGCGGCGCGTCCGACCCGCTCGTCACGAACGGGAGTACTCCCATCGTCATTTCCCCGCCACTGTTCCGGCGCGGCCATTGCATCGCGAGGAAGATTCCCAGCCCAACCAGCAGCAACACGCTCACCCCGTACGCCGCCGGAGCCTGCCGAAAACGCTGCGACAAATGGGCAAGGAATCCTCGCCGCCCTCCCGCACCGGAACGCGGCAATCCCGGATTGGATTCAACTTCGGTCGTCTCTACGTCAACCCGACCGGCCACAGCTGATTCTGGTCCAGCCCCAGCCACTTGCGGCGAAATATCTTCGATTTCATGCCCTTCGTTGCCCAGCAGGGTGAGCGACAAGCCGCCCCTGGACACCGCATCCTGGGCGCCGCTTGTCGATGCCTGCAACGGGACCACAACTACCGCTTCAACCACTGGGTCCACCATCTCTGCCTCTTCCAGGGTCCGCGTCACGGGCGCAACAAATCTGTATCCCCTCTTCGGCAGCGTCTCAATGAACATCGGCTCCCGATGGTTGTCGCGAAGCACCGCGCGCAGATAATTGACCGCACGGTTAATTGCGTGATCATGTTCAAGCACGTCCCCATCGGGCCAAAGTACCTTCCGTAACTCTTCACGGCTCACCACGGATCCCGCCCGCTCCAGGAGTGCCGTCAGCAACAGCAGCGTCTGCGGAGGAACACGCAGATAGCGGTCATGGCGTCGTAACACGCCCTCTGCTGAGTCCAGCGTGAACACCGAAAACTTGTATTTATTGAACTTCATGCCCCAAGCTATCACGCCAAAAGTGCACAGGCAACCATGACCGGAGCTGGATCAGATGTCAGGCTAAAACCATTTACTAGGGCATAGCGGAGAAAAAACAAGGCAAATCGCACCTCATCGACTGGTCTGAAGAGCGATGGAGAACAGGCGCCGCTCATGGGAATAGCAAGAGCAAATTTGGATATTTCTGGAGACCTTCGAGAGTTATCGATTATGGCTGCCAGTGCGCAGTCCGCAGAAAGTCGTAGCTTCCAGAGGGGCTGAGCGCAATCTGAGACAGTCTCCGGTCGTGTACAACCACCGCATCGGGATACCAGAGATTGATCGCAGGCAGATCGCGAGCAAGAATCTGCTGGACCTGAACATAATCCGCCGTGCGCCGCGCCTGGTCAGTCGATTGGCTGGCATCGTCCAGAAGTTTGTCCATCACCGGGTTGCTGTAGCGCCCACGATTCGGTCCCTTCGGAGGAATACGCGCCGTGCTCAGCGTGGTAAAAATATCCGGCTGCTCGTTGCCGCCAACCCAACGCAGCCCGTACATCTGGAAGGATCCACGGTTCAGATCCTGTAGAAACGTAGCCGACTCATAACTCCGAATCTGCAGGTCTATGCCCACGGCAGCGAGCTGTTGCTGAAGCGTAGCCGCGAGCAGTCGCGTTCCATCATCCGTACTGGTTTTCATCGTCAGATGAACGCGAACACCATGCTTATCGGCACGGTAACCGGCAGATTCAAGCAGGGCCCGCGATCGCGCAGGATCGTAGTCATACCGCGCCACGTCGCCTGTCCACGCCCAATGGCCCTCCGGCAGCAGGCTCACCGCAGGACGCGCTCTTCCGGCCAACAGCGTTTTCAGAATCAACTGGCGGTCGATCGAGCAGGCAATGGCCTGACGAACCCGCACATCGCGCAGGACCGGATCGACGGTATTGAAGGCCAGGTACTGCACCTGCGTTCCGCCCGTACTCTCCACCTGCAGATCTTTCTGCGCCGCCAGCACTGGCAGCATATCTGGAACAATGGAGTTTGTCGCCACATCGCCCGAGCCTTTGCGTAGCTCCAGCGCCCGCGTCGTCACATCCGGAACCACGGCAAACCGGACGCGCTGAATATTACCCTGTGCCGTCGTTTCCCAGCTGCGCGGATTGCGCTCGATCACCACTTCCTTATCGATCTCCTGGCTGACAAACCGGAACGGCCCCGACCCAACCGGATGCTGCCAGAAATCACGCTTGCTGCCGTAGGGCACAATTCCCATTGCACCGGAAGACAGGTTCGTCAGCAAGAAGTTGTCCGGCTTCTTCAGATGCAGCACGACAGTCGCCGCATCAGGCGCTTCCACTTTGGCAATCGCTGCGTAGCTACCCGACTTCGGCGTAATCACAGTTCCATCACGCATGGAGTTCAGCGTCCAAACCACATCGCGCGAGGTCAACGCACTCCCGTCACTGAACTGAACGCCTGTCCGTAGATGGAAGACGATGGTCAGCGGGTCGGGCTGCTCCCACCGCTCGGCAAGCCCAGGAGCCACACGAAAGCTGGCATCGCGAACCACGAGTCCATCGAAGAGCAACTCGTCAATGTGCTCCGATTGGGCATCGACACCAATCCGGGGATCAAGGCTGGTCGGGCTGGTTTCGATCAGGAACACAACCGTGTCCCTGCGGGCGTTTCCACCCCTGCACCCCGCAAAGCAGAGCAAAGCACATGCCATGATGAGAGTGAAAAATCGGTTCAGGGATCTAGGCATAGGTGATCTGCCCCAGAATCGCCGGCCGTTTCGCGCCGGTCGCGGACGGCAGATTGCCCGGCCTGCCGTGCCAGGTTTGCCAGGTCAGCAGCGCAAATGCCGCTGCCTCCTTCGCTTCTGCCGGAAGACCGAATTCGTCCGTCTTGCCGACCTTACAACCGTGGGGCTCGAGCCGATCAGCCAGCTGGCCCATCAGCGTCTGGTTCCACGCTCCGCCGCCGGAGACGGTGTAATCCACCTGCGCACCCCGCATGTGGTCGAGCGCGAAGCGGAGATAAGCGTCCGCGATGGAAGCAGCGGTAAGCGCCGTTGCGGTCGCGATTGCGTCCTGTTTCCGCTGGCTCACTTTACGGCATTTGGCTAGAAATGCCGCGGCATATTCGCGGCCAAACTCTTCCCGCCCCGCAGTCTTCGGCGGATTCTTCTTGAAGTATCTTCCTTTAAGTGATGCAAGCAAAACAGCTTCGAGAATTGTCCCGCTCGCTGCAATGCGGCCACTCGCATCGTAAGGCTTGCCGTAAAGCTTGAGCATCAGCGCGTCGATGATCATATTTCCGGGGCCGGAGTCGAAGGCCAGGACGTCCTCCGGACCAGCAGATGGCGGGATGGCGCTGAAATTGGCGATGCCGCCAATGTTCTGCAGGACGCGACCGCGTTTGGCGTGACGGAAGAAAACGTAGTCGAGCAGCGGTACCAGCGGCGCTCCCTGTCCGCCGGCAACCATGTCCGCTGGGCGAAAATTCGAGACTACCGGGACGCCGAGCTCTCCAGCCAGAATGCTTGCCTCTCCAGCCTGCCAGGTACACGCAAACCTTTTGCCTGCATAGCTTTGCGGTGTGGCCTGGTGATAGAGCGTCTGGCCGTGGCAGCCGATCAGGTCCAGCTTCAAGGGGTGTTTGGCCAGGGTCTTCTGAACCGCTTCGGAGTAGGCGAGACCAAGACGCCAGTTCAGCCGGGCCAGCTCAGCCGTCGAGGTGGCCTGGGCATTCATGGCTCCGAGGATGGCCTTGCGCAACGCAGCCGGGAACAAAAATGCCTCGTGAGCCAGCAGTTTCAATTTTGGATAGCCGTCGCCGCTCCCTTGGATTCTCGTCAGGGCCACGTCAATGCCATCCGCCGAGGTTCCGCTCATGATGCCTGCCACGATCATCCGTTCCCCTCCGGGCAATTCGTGTCTGTGGAGTCCGCGTTTGCAGATGCGCAATCAGCGTCCTTACTTGAGTATTGTTTGACTGCCCAATGCGCAATCCGCGTCGTACGATGTGCAATCGGCGTGGCACGTTGCGCAATCCGCGTCATGGTTTTTGCACCTTTTCCACGGCAGCACGGAAGCCAAGAACCTGATCGCGCAGTTTGTCGAGTTGCTTCGCAGTATGCGCCCGCGAGGGTGGCACGCTGTAGCGCCGCTTGCGCAGCCTGCCTCCGGTTGCCGAGCGTTCCAGCAGCAGGTTCCGAAAGCTTGCGGACCGTTCAGCCTCGCGGATGAGCGATTCGTAGCAGCGCAGAATCAGTTCCGGGCTATGGCAGATTTCGAGAATGTGGATGCCGGCGCGCAGAGCCAGGATCGCCGCTTCTTCCATCGGCGCGTAGTTCAGGATCCCACCCATTTCTAGATCATCGGAAAAGATGAGGCCCTTGTAGCCGATCCGCTTCTGCAGCACAGTCGTCGGCCAGAAGGGTGAAGCCGTGGCCGGAAGATTCTTGCTGCGAGTCTTCGGGAATGCCGCATGGCTCACCATCACCATCGGCAGCTCTCGAACAAGTTCGCGGTAGGGAACGAGATCCTCGTTCCAAAGTTCGCGATAGGTTCGCTGAATCTCCGGCGTGGCGTGGTGCGAGTCCAGCGTTCCTCCGCCAAGTCCAGGAAAGTGCTTGCCGCAGCCTGAGACGCCATGCGCAGCAAGGCCGTTGAGGAAGGCTCGGACATAGTCCGTAACAGCCTGCGGTGATGCGGCTGCGGCGCGTGTGCCCATGACGGCAGCGGAGGCAGGCAAAGCGAGATCGAGCACTGGCGCAAGCGTGGTGTTGAAGCCGACCGCAAGTGCTTCGCGGGCGATCAGTTCGCCGTGCTGCTCCATCAGTTTTTGGCTGCCGGTGCTGGCGACGGCTTGCGCCGAAGGCATGGGCGCAACGGCATCGCGGAGCCGGTCGACTGTGCCGCCTTCGATGTCGACGCAGCGCATGTTGGCCGACGCGCAGAACGAAGTGGCTTCGGCGAGCAGGGCTCGCGTCTGACCAGCATCGGCGATGTTGCGGCGAAAGAGAATGATGCCGCAAGGGCGAATCAGCTTGAGCCAGGCGCGTTCCAGGCCGCTGAGCTCCGTACCTGCGAGTCCGACGACTAATACGCTGCCTGCTGCCTGGCGAATGTTCGCGGTCATGGTTTGCCCAGCTCCTGCTTTAGCTCTTCTAGCAGATTCAGGGCTTGCAAGGGAGTGAGTGAGTTGATGTCGGTTTCGGCAATGCGGTCTACGATGCGCTGCGAGAGCGGAGTGAAAATGGTCATCTGCATGGGTTCGGCTGCGGCTGTCGCTTCGACCTGGACGCTGCGGCGTTCCTGCTTCTCGTGCTGGCGCAGGATATGGCGGGCGCGTTCGAGGACTGCCTTGGGCAGGCCTGCCAGTTTGGCGACTTCGATGCCGTAGCTCTTGCTGGCTGCGCCGGGTTCGATCGAGTGCAGGAAGACGATGCCGGATGGTGTTTCTTTTACGCCGACGCGCAGGTTCTGGACTCGCGGGAGCTTCTCGGCGAGCAGAGTTAGCTCGTGGTAGTGCGTGGCGAAGAGTGTGCGCGCGCCGATCTCGGCGTGGAGGAATTCGACGGTGGCCCAGGCGAGCGAGAGGCCATCAAACGTTGCAGTCCCGCGACCCATTTCGTCGAGCAGGACCAGAGATCTGCTTGTTGCCGTGTTGAGGATCGTAGCTGTTTCGGTCATCTCGACCATGAAGGTGGAGCGGCCTCGGGCTACGTTGTCGCTGGCGCCGATGCGGGTGTAGATGCGGTCGACGAGGCCGTAGCGCATCTTGGCCGCGGGAACGTAGCAGCCCATCTGAGCCATGAGGACGAGCATGGCGGCCTGACGGAGGTAAGTACTTTTGCCGCCCATGTTGGGGCCGGTGATGAGGAGCAGGCTTGGCGGCGGGCTTGGCTCGGCGTTCTCGCCGTTGCTGCCGTGCAGGTAGAGGCTGTTGGGAATGAAGCGGCTGGTGTTGGACTCGGTCATCCAGTTCTCTATGACTGGATGGCGCGCGGCTACTGCTTCGAGGATTGGTTCTTCGGTGAGTTCGGGACGGATGTAGTTACGGATGCTGGCTAAGTGGGCGAAGTTGGCGAGTAAGTCGGCTTCGGCGACGATGGCTGAGGCGCGGCGGATGCGGCTGGCTGCTTCCAGGACGCTTTGGCGGAGCTGCGTGCAGAGCTGCTTTTCGATTTCGATGCTGCGGTCGTGGGCGCTGAGGACGCGGGTTTCGTAGTCCTTGAGCTCAGGAGTGGTGAAGCGTTCGGCGTTAACCAGCGTCTGCTTGCGTTCGTAGTCGGCGGGCGCGTTGGCCAGGTTCGATTTGCTGATTTCGATATAATAACCGAAGACGGAGTTATAGCGGACCTTCAGTGAGCCGATACCTGTGCGCTGGCGTTCGCGCTCTTCGATGGCTGCGATGGAGGAACGGCCGCTGTGGCTGATAGCTCGTAGCTCGTCTAGCTCTGCTGAGACGCCTTCGGCGATGGCTCCGCCGTCGGCCAGCGTCAGTGGTGGCTCGGCGATGAGCGTGTTCTGGATGAGGCTGGTGATATCGATGAGCGGGTCGAGGTTTTGGGTCAGCTCGGCCCACTTCGGTGCTGTGAATACCTTCAGTGCGTTTTGGACATTGGGCAGCTTGGCGAGGCTTGCGGCCAGGGCTGCTACGTCTCTTGGGCCGGCGCTGTCGAGCGAGAGGCGCGAAAGCAGGCGTTCGAGGTCGAGGATGCCGTTGAAGCTGCGGCGGAGTTCTTCGCGGTGCATCAGGTTGCCAAGCGCTTCGGCGACTGCCTCGTAGCGGGCGTTGATGGCTGTGGCGTCGAACAGAGGGCGGAGGATGGTGGCCCTTAAAAGGCGCTTGCCCATCGGGGTGCAGTTGCAGTCGAGGGTGTGGAAGAGCGTGGAGCGCGTGTCTTGCCCTGAGATCAGCGGCTCGACTAATTCCAGGTTGCGGACGGTGACTGGGTCAAGCTGGAGTTCGGTGGAGCGCTCGGTGAAGCGGAGCGAGTCGAGGTGGAGTGCGTCGAGCTTTTGGGTCGATTGGACGTAGTGGAGGACTACTCCGGCTGCGATGGCTGCTGCGGGATGCGTGTGCAGACCGAAGCCTTCGAGGGACTGCACACCTAGTTTGCGCTGGACGAGCGGGACGGCGTAGTCGCGGGTCCAGACCCAGTCGTCGATTCTGGTGCGGGCGATGATTTTGTCGCCGTTGCGGTCGATTTCGGCGGCGAATTCTACTGGCGCCGAGTTGGGCAGCAGCAGTTCGCTTGGCTGGGCCTTCAGGAGCTCGTCGAGCGCCTGGCTGTGTCCTTCGGGTCCGGTGAATTCGGCGGTTCTGAACTCTCCTGTCGAGAGGTCGAGCAGGGCGATTGCTGAGGTCTGGCCTTCTTGATGCAAAGCGGCGAGGAAGTTGTTTTGTTCCTGGCCCAGCGTTGTGTCGAGGGCGGTGCCTGGGGTTAGGACGCGGGTGACTTCGCGCCGGACGATCTTTTTGGTCAGCTTAGGATCTTCCATCTGTTCGCAGATGGCGATGCGGAAGCCTTTGCGGAGGAGGCGCTGCAGGTAGCCTTCCGCCGAGTGGTAGGGGACGCCGCACATCGGGATGGCGCGTTCGCGGTCGCGGGCGGTGAGGGTGATCTGGAGTTCGCGGGCGGCGATGACGGCGTCGTCGTAAAAGAGCTCGTAGAAGTCTCCCATGCGGAAGAACAGGAGGGTGTCCGGGTTCTCCTGCTTGGCGGCTGTCCACTGGCGCATGAAGGGGGTTAGGTTGTCTGCCCCTGGATTTTGCGCTGGTGTTTCGGATGTGTTGGTTGGGTTGGCCACGGCTTGTGTTCACTTTACCGTGGAGGGGTTGGTTGGGCCTAGTTTAGGTTGTGGATTGCCTGGCTTTTGGGGTGAAATGCGTGCAAGATCCGTTGAGGGGGGTGGGGTAAGTGTTTTGGCTCTAAACCTATGCTGGTGTGGCGGTTATGGACGAATTTCGCGCCGTTTTGATGCGCTTTTGTACAGTTCTATTGCGCATTTGTGATTCCTGATTGTCGATTGCTTTGTTGTCGCTCCCATTATGCGCTTTTTCGATTAAATCCAACGCAATTTTGGGGGAAGTTTTTTTTTCGTGCGCTCGTTTGAACCTGGGGTACATCGTAACCCAGTTACATAGGCCGGGCTTTCAGCCCTGTGACGTATCGATTGTATGAACCCGGGGCGTTGCACTGGGCTGGTATGGTGCGCCACTTTGGCGCTTTTCTACGTCGGCGTGAATGCCCTGGTGTCTTCGGTTCGTGCTTTGTGCGAGTTTTGGGTGCGCCTTTTGCTTGATTGGTGGCGTCGAACTTGGGAGGACTTCGGGATCGTGTCACGAAGCACTTGCTAGGCCTACCCTTTGCATGGGGCGCATAAGGATAGGGACTTGCATTTCAGAGAGTTCGTGCTGCGCACGAATTTGACAACAGCAGATTCCCTTCGGGAATGACAACAAGAAAAACGACGGCAAAGGCAACGACAACTGCAAAGGCATAGCGGATCCTTCGACTACAGCCTTCGGGCCTCGCTCAGGATGACAAGCTTGTGAGAGGGAGTAAGAGAGATCGCTCCGAGGTCGGTCTTGGGTTGGTTTTGTGGTGTTTGGGGGCACAGTATACTTAGAGATTAGGGTTTAGCTGGGGTTGGCATGTATCTGGTTTGGCTTAGGGTGGCGGCGGTTTTGTATGCGGTGGCGAGTCTTACTGCGCTGCCGGCTGTGCTCTATGCTTTTCCGCGGTGGCGGAAGGTTTGTTTGCCGGCTGCGGGGCTGGCGTTTCTGTTTCACCTGGTTTCGGTGACGGAGATGCTGGGGTTGGCGCATCGTTACTACCCGGTGGGGTATGGCGAGGTGGAGTCGCTGCTGGGACTGGTGATTGCGGCGCTGTTTCTGGCGATTGGCGGAATTTATGGGACGCTTTCGTTTGGGGTGTTTGCGCTGCCGGCTTCGTTCCTGCTGGTGTTTGTTCCGGCTCTGGGGACCACGCGGTATGCCTTTCCTTCGGAGGGTGTGAAGACGGGCTGGCTGGTGGTGCATATTGCCTTCCTGCTGGCGGCTTATGCGGCGCTGGGATTCAGCATGGTGGCCAGTTTTCTGTACCTGGTGCAGGAGCGGCGGTTGAAGAATCCGTTGCGGGTGGTGGGGTTTGCTGGGGTCGGCACTTCCCAAGCTAGCTACAAAAACGATGGCGTGGCGAGGGTGGGGCATCCACAGCCGCTGCTTCGGGCGGGGTTTCTGGACCGGTTGCCGCCTTTGGATACTTTGGAGCGGATTGCGCAGTCCACTTTGCTGTTTGGGTTTCCCTGCATGACGTTGGGATTGCTGGTGGGGTCTTTGCTGGCGCAGGCGAGTGTTGGGCCGGAGTATTTTGCTGATCCAAAGGTGCTGCTCTCGTTTGCGATGTGGATTTTGTATGTCGTGCTCTTGTATATCCGGCGGAGTGCCGGGTTGCGGGGGCGGAGGGCTGCTTATCTCTCGAGCGGCGTGTTCGTGGTGATGCTGATTGTGTTTGCGGCCAACCAGCTTAGCCAGGTGCACAGGTTTACGGCGCCATGATTCTGCGGCTGCTGGGGATCAACCACAGGACGGCTCCGATTGAGCTGCGCGAGCGGGTGGCGATTCCGCGTGAGTTACTGGCTGGGGCGGGGCATTCGCTGGTGGAGATCGCTGGCGTGTCTGAGGCGATGATTCTTTCTACTTGCAATCGCGTAGAGATACTGACTGCTGCCGAGCCGGATGCGGATGTGGCTGGGTTTCTGCATCGGCATTTCCGGATTGAGCCGGCGGAGTTGCAGGACCACCTTTACGAGTTTCGTGACCGGGAGGCGATCCGGCATCTGTTCCGGGTGGCTGCCAGTCTGGACTCGATGGTGGTGGGGGAGCCGCAGATTCTGGGGCAGGTGAAGGACGCTTACTCCGTGGCGCGCGAGGCGGGAACGGTGGCGGCGCAGCTTGATCCGCTGCTGCAGTCGGCCTTTGCGGCGGCGAAGAAGGTGCGCTCGGAGACGGAGATTGGGAGTTCGACGGTCTCGATTGCTTCTGTGGCGGTCGACCTGGCGCAGAAGATCTTTGGGTCGCTGCATGGGAAGACGGTGTTTCTCATTGGCGCGGGGAAGATGAGTGAGCTGGCGGCGCGGCATCTGATCCGGCAGGGCGCGGGGATGATCCTGGTGACGAACCGGACGCCGGAGCGGGCTGTGGCGATGGCGGAGAAATTTGCTGCTGCTGGGGATACGAAGGTGGCACTGCAGGTGATTCCGTGGGGCGAGATGCGGACGGCGGCGGCTTCGGCGGACATCGTGATTACCTCGACCGGGGCGCAGGAGCCGATATTCAGAAAATCCGATGGGCAGGCTTTTCTGCAGAAGCGGAAGAACCGGCCAATGTTCTTTATCGATATTGCTGTGCCGCGAGATGTGGATCCGGAGATGAACCGGCTGGAGGGGATTTTCCTCTACGACATTGACGATCTGCAGCAGGTGGCTGCTGCGCATCTTGAGGAGCGGACGCGGGAGGCGGCGGACGCTGAGGCAGTGATTGCTGCCGAGGTCGAGCGGTACCACCTGAAGTTGCGGACGGTGAATGTGGCTCCGGCGATCGTGGGTTTGCAGATGCGGGCTGAGGAGCTGCGGCAGGCTGAGTTGCGGCGGGCGCAGGCGAGGCTGGCGGGATTGACGGTGGAGCAGGCGGCGGCTGTGGAGGCGATGAGCCGGGCGCTGATGAACAAGTTTTTGCATGGACCGATGTCGGCGCTGAAGCAGGCGGCTCGGGATGGAGATCTGGCGCGGGTGGAGGCGATTCGGGCGGTGTATGGGATTGAGGCGGAGGCTGGGCCGGTGCTTGTTGAGCGAACGGAATTGATTGGGCCAGCTTCCGGGGAGTCTTTGCTAGAGGCACAGATCGAGGATGCTGTGGCTTTGGCGGCGGAGAAGGTGCGTTCTTGACGGTTGACAGGCAGATTCGGATTGGGTCGCGAGGATCGCAGCTTGCGCTTTGGCAGGCGCATCATGTTGCCGGGTTGCTGCGCGGACAGGGGTATGTGGTTGAAATTGAAGTCATTAAGACCACAGGAGACCGCTTGCAGGAGGTCACTTTTGCTCAGGTTGGGACGAAGGGGATGTTTACGCTCGAAATTGAACAGGCGCTGGAGGCTGGGCGGATCGATCTGGCGGTTCATTCGCTGAAGGATCTGCCAACCGAATTGCCAGCGCAGTTTGTTCTAGGAGCGACGCCGGAGCGGGCTGATCCTCGGGATGTTCTGGTCTCGAAGGATTTTGCGAGTTTTGCTGAGTTGCCGGCTGGGTCGCGAGTGGGAACGAGCAGTTTGCGGCGGCGTGCTCAGCTGCGGCATCTGCGGAGCGATCTGGAGTATGTGGAGTTTCGCGGCAATGTGGACACGCGGCTTAGGAAACTCGGAGAGGGGCAAGCGGCGGCGATTGTGCTGGCGGCGGCGGGCCTGGACCGGCTCGGAAAAACGGAGTGGGTGCGAGAGCGGATTTCGCCCGAGGTTGTGTGTCCGTCGCCGGGCCAGGGTGCGCTTGGTATCGAGATTCGCGCGGGAGACACGCGGACGGCTGCGGCCGTTAGGTTTCTGGACGATGCGACGACGAGGTTCGCGGTGACAGCGGAGAGGGTTGCGTTGGCGGCACTGGGCGGTGGATGCCAGGTGCCGATTGGGGTTTATTGCTGGCCTGCTGAGGCAGGGAGCTACGAAATTCTTGGTATTGTTGCTGAGCCGGTTGGGGAACGAGTGATTCGGGCTCGGGCTGTTGGGGATTGTGCGGAGGACTTGGGCCGTGCTGTTGCGGCGGACCTGGTGAAGCAGGGTGCAGCGGAACTGTTTGAAGGAATTGGGATGCTTTGAGTGAAGTTGTGGCAGGGATTGTGGGACCTTTGACGGGCAAGCGTGTGCTGGTGACCCGTGCTGTGCAGCAGGCCGGGAAGTTGAGCGATGGGCTGAAGGCGCTAGGGGCGGAGCCTGTTGAGGTTCCGGTGCTGGAGATCCGGCCGCCGAATTCGCTGGAGGCTTTGGATGGCGCGATTAAGAAGCTGGATACCTATCACTGGTTGATTTTGACGAGCGCGAATGCGGTGCAGGCGGTTTCGGCGCGTTGTACGGCGCTGGGGTTGGATGTTTCCGAGATCAAGCTGCTGAAGGTGGCGGCGGTGGGTTCGGCGACGGCTGAGGCGGCGCGGAAGGTTGGTTTCCGCGTGACGGTGGTGCCGGACAGCTATAACTCTGAGGGTCTAGTTGATGCGCTGGGGGTAGAGATTGCAGGGCGGCGTGTTTTGCTGGCGCGGGCGGCGGTGGCTCGGGATGTGATTCCTGAGGGCTTGACCAAGGCTGGTGCGAATTTGACGGTGGTGGATGCCTACCAGACGGTGCTGCCGGAGGGTTCGCGGGAACGGCTGGCGGAGGCGCTGCAGACGGGGATCGATGCGGCTACGTTTACCAGCTCTTCTTCGGTGCGGAATCTGGCGGAGGTGGCTCGGGAGGCTGATGTTGGATTTCCGCTGGCTGGGCCTAATGGCGTGGTACCGGGGATTTCGATTGGGCCTGTGACTTCGGCGACGATGCGGGAGTTTGGGTGGGAGCCGGCTGGGGAAGCGCTGGCTTCGGATCTGCAGCGGCTGGTTGATGCTGTGGTGCTGGGGATAGGGAACAGGGAATAGGGAACAGCCGGCTCTGTTGGATTGCCTCTCACTCTTTTGCTGGAGTGGGAGGCTTTTCTGTTTCTTCCGATAGATTGGTCCAGAAGTTTTCGTGGACTTTGGCGGCTTCTTCCTCGAGGTGGGGGCCGTGGATCTCTGTTGGGTGGTTGGCGTGGGCGAGGAGTTCGCGGCAGGGGAGTTCCAGGGATGGGGCGTTGGGGCCGGTGAGGGCGTAGAGGGATTTGGCGGGGAAGGCATAGACGATGCGGCGGATGCCGGTCCAGAAGATGGCTCCGCAGCACATGGCGCAGGGTTCGGTGCTGGTGTAGAGGGTGGCGGTGGCTAGCTGGGCTTGGGTGAACTGGCGGCCTACGAGGGAGCAGGCCAGGCGTTCGGCGTGCTGGGTGGGGTCGCCCTTGGGTGGGACGGCGTTGTTGCGGGCGGTGACCAGGATTTTGCCTTCGCCATTGACGATCAGGGCACCGAAGGGGTGGGCGCCGTGGGCGCGGGCCTGGGCGGCGAGGTCGATGGCATGGCGGAGGTGGGTCAGGTCTTGTTCGGTGATGGGCTGATTTGGCATGCGTGGCCCTATTTTAGTGCGGACAAGGGCAACAGCAGATTCCCTACGGGAATGACAACAAGAAAAACAGGTCCGAAAACCCTGCAGAGCTGCCCTTACGAATGCCAGGTTTTGTCTGGGGCTTTGCAGAGTTGTTCGAGGGGGCAGGCGGCGCATTTGGGTTTGCGGGCTTCGCAGATTTGGCGGCCGTGGTGGATGAGTTCGTGGCTGAATTCGATCCAGCGGCTGTGGGGGATGATTTTCATCAAGTCCTGCTCTACGGCTTGCGGGGTGTCGCTGCGGGAGAGTCCCAGGCGGCGGGTCAGGCGGTAAACGTGTGTGTCGACAACGATGCCTTCGGCTTTGCCGTAGGCTACGCCCAGGACTACGCTGGAGGTCTTGCGGGCGGCGCCGGGGACGGTGAGGAGTTCGGCCATGGTTTCGGGGACTTTGTTGTGAAACTGCTCGCTGATGACTCGGCCTGCACCTTGAATGGATTTTGCCTTGTTGTGGTAGAAGCCGGTGGTGCGGATGAGCTCTTCCAGGGCTTCAATGGGTGCGGCGGCCATAGCTGCCGGGGTGGGGTAGGTAGCGAAGAGTTTGGGGGTGACCATGTTGACGCGGACGTCGGTGCACTGGGCGGAGAGGATCGTTGCGACCAGGAGCTGCCAGGCGTCTTTGTGGACTAGCGCGCACTCGACGTCGGGGTAGGTCTGATGGAGGATGTCGAGGATTTCTTTGACTCGGTCGGGCTTGATTTCGAGCTTGGCTACGCCGTGGCCGGAGGGGGCTTGTGCGATTCTCTTTCCGGCGGGGCGGTTGGCTGGCAGGGGCTTTGCCGCGGCTTTCTTTGTGGGCTTCTTTGCCGCGTTCTTGATGGCTGATTTTTTTGTTGGCTGCTTCTTTGCTGCTGGTTTCTTCGCGGCGGATTTTGTGGGCTTCGTGGGCATGGGGTTTATTGTTCCACGATGGGCGGCGTCAGTGATAGCCCACGCTTTCCAGATGAGGTTGGAAAGGATAGGGCACTCGCGTGCAGATCATGATTGCGTCATAAAACGGGCAATTGTTGTTCAGGCGATAATTCGACAATTTCCGGCCAATCATAGAAAGCGATGTCGATCAGGTGGTTTAAGGTTACGAGCTTAACGTGTTTGAGGTCGCCTGTGTGACCACCCGTGTCGCGTTGAAGATGTGCGAGAAAGTTCGATTTCTCGTATATGCGCAGTACGGATCCTTCGTATTTTTCATCTTCGTAATGGCCGCAACTGCCAACTAGTTCCTCCGTAACGCAATACGCCGCACACAGCTTCCAACTAAGCCGGAAGCTCTTGCCACTCGGACTTACCTCGATAGGCGCGCTGGATTCATTCAGAGAACCCAGCCCGGGCAGAATGGCTGCGAGAATCTGGCCTCGCTTGGATTCGTTGACGTAGGCTTCTTCGATCTCAATTTCCAGCTGGTTGAAGCCGAAGGTATAAATCTTCGTTGCGTAGTAGAGATTTGACTCGTTGATCGCAATCGTTTCAGGGTTCCTTAGAAATTGGGACGCAGTTAGATTCATGACTGTTAAAGCGTTCCGTTTAGCCAATTGGTTAACTTTTCGAAGGGGAGTTTTAGGCCTACGTAGAAGCTGCCGAATAGGGCGTATTTGGCGCTTACTTCGTCGAAGCGCATTTCGTAGATGAGGCGTTTGAAGACGACGGGGTCGTCGGCGAAGAGGTCTACTGCCCATTCCCAGTCGTCGAGGCCGATGGAGCCGGAGATGATCTGGCGGACCTGGTCGGCGTAGCGTCGGCCGATGAGGCCGTGGTCGTGCATCATGTGCTGGCGGTCAGGCATGGATTCTGTGTACCAGTTGACGGCTTCGCCGCGCTTGCGGTCCATGGGGTAGAAGCAGATGTATTTGGCCGTGGGCAGGGCGGGGTAGATGCGCGTGGCCATGGCTGCTGCCTGGCGGTCGAGGGTTTCCTGGATGCCGGCATCCCACTCGGGCGTGTGGGGGACGATGCCCTGGGCGGTGAGTGCCGAGTAGGTCTTGGCGGTGGACTCGTAGAGGCCTAGTTCGACGATGGAGACGTAGGAGTAGGTCTGCTCGAGGTAGTCGTACAGTTCTGTCTGGGCGAGCTGGAGTTCGACCTGGTTGAGGGCTTCCATGGATTCGCGGACGTGGACGAGCATGAGGTCGGCTTTGTGGCCGAGCAGCGAGAAGAGAGCGGTCTGGTGTTTGGTGCCGGAATCGCCGGGGTCTGCCAGGGTGCTGAGTTTGGCAATGGCGGCGGAGGCGATGCGCTGCTGCTCGGCAGGGGAGAGAGTGCGCCAAGCCTTCCAATGGAAGCGGAAGAGTTGGTGGAGCATGGGGGAGCCTTCGAGCGTGAGGGGGACTGCTGGGGTTTCTGGCACGGTTTGATCCTCTTTCTTCAAGGATAATGCGCGAGGGGTGGATAGGGCTGCTTTTCGGCCTTAGGGTCTTTCTTTGATGTTTATCCAGGGGGATGCTCTGGACTGATATCTTGACGTGCCTCTGGCGCCTGGAGCTTTGGTTGGTGTTGAAATTCTTGTTCTATTGAAAGTGGTAACGAGAGGGCTGCTTACTGGAACGGCGGGTGTGGGTGGGCGGTTATACTTGGTTGCTGTGACCGAACATATTGTGTCGTTTCTTGTGCAGTTCGTAATTCGTGTCATCAGCTCTACTGGCTACGCTGGTGTGGCGCTGTTGATGGGCATAGAGTCGGCCTGTATTCCTCTTCCATCTGAAATCATCATGCCCTTTGCCGGTTACCTGGTGTCGACCGGACGATTTGGCGGTGGTGATGCGTGGATGGGGCTGATCCTGGTAGCCACAGCAGGCGCAATCGGTTGCAACCTTGGATCCGTGGTTGCTTACTGGGTGGGCGCTTTGGGCGGAAGGCCATTGGTGCTGAAGTATGGCCGTTATGTGTTGATGAGCCCTCGCGACCTGGACCGCATGACGGCCTTCTTTGAGAAGCGTGGGTCGATTGCTGTGCTGATTGGAAGGCTGCTTCCGGTGGTGCGGACGTTTATCGCGTTTCCCGCTGGGATTGCACGGATGCCGCAGTTGCGATTTCACGTTTATACGTTTGTGGGATCGTGGCCGTGGTGTTTTGCGCTGGCTTATGTGGGCAAGCAACTGGGCGATAAGTGGAACAGCGATCCGCGGTTTCATGAGTGGTTTCATCGCTTCCATTTAGTCGTGGAACTTGCGTTGGTAGCAGCGGTGGTTTGGTTTGTCTGGACGCACTGGAAGAAGCGCGGCGCCGGTAGTGAAGCCGCGAGTTAGCGCGCGTGAGCGAGTCAGCAAGTTCGCTGGATTTGTAAGTTAATTTGGCTACTGCGGTCTATGGAAGCACTAAGAACAGAAGGGATGGTTGTAGACAGAATGGCAACGCATGAAACAGCCGCGCAGCAGATTGCGCCGGCTACCGGGAAGTTAGGTGTGATGGTGGTGGGCATGGGCGCTGTGGCCACTACTTTGATTGCGGGTGTTGAAGCTGTACGGCGTGGACTGGCTAAGCCGATTGGTTCGCTGACGCAGATGGGTACTGTACGGCTGGGCAAGCGGACGGATGGAAAGTCGCCGCTGATCAAGGACTTTGCTCCGCTGGCAGATCTTGACGATATTGTCTTCACTGGCTGGGATTTGTTCGATGACAACGTGTATGAGGCTGCGGCTCATGCGAAGGTGCTGGACAATGATCATCTGGCGCAGATCAAGCCTTTTCTCGAGGCGATCAAGCCGATGCCCGCGGTGTTCGACCAGCATTATGTGAAGCGGCTGAGTGGGACAAATGTTAAGAAGGGCAAGCATAAGTGCGATCTTGCGATGCAGTTGATTGCCGACATTCAGGCGTTCAAGAAGACTGTGGATCGTGTAGTGGTGCTTTGGGCTGGATCGACGGAAATCTTTCTTGAGCCTACGGCTGTGCATCAGTCGATTGAGGCCTTTGAAAAGGGGATGGTGGACAACGATCCTTCGATCGCGCCCTCGCAGTTGTATGCTTATGCCGCGCTGAAGGAGGGTGTGCCGTTTGCCAATGGTGCGCCGAATCTTACTGTCGATTTGCCGGTGATGGTGGAGTTGTCGAAGAAGTATGGCGCGCCGATTACGGGCAAGGATTTCAAGACGGGGCAGACGTTTATCAAGACTGTGCTTGCGCCTGCGTTCAAGGCGCGGATGCTGGGTGTGGCGGGTTGGTATTCGACGAACATCCTGGGCAATCGCGATGGCGAAGTGCTGGATGATCCGGAGAGCTTCAAGACGAAGGAAGAGTCGAAGCTGGGAGTGCTGGACTTTATCCTGCAGCCTGAGTTATATCCCGACCTTTACAAGGATCTGTATCACAAGGTAAGGATCAACTATTATCCGCCGCGTGGAGATAACAAGGAAGGCTGGGATAACATCGATATCTTTGGCTGGCTGGGCTATCCGATGCAGATCAAGGTAGATTTCCTTTGTCGCGATTCGATTCTGGCTGCGCCGATTGCGTTGGATCTGGTGCTGTTTCTGGATCTGGCGAAACGGACGCCGCAGTTGGCGAACATCGGGATTCAGGAGTGGCTGAGCTTCTACTGGAAGAGCCCACAGACTGCGCCGGGGCTGTATCCAGAGCACGATTTGTTTATTCAGCTGATGAAGCTGAAAAACACGTTGCGGCACATTATGGGTGAGGATTTGATCACTCATCTTGGACTGGAATACTACGACTAGGCACCTGGCACCTGCCGTGCGGGCGGACGCCTCCCTTTGGTCGGCAAATGCAAAGGCCTCATCCTTCGTGGATGGGGCTTTTTTGTGAGATGAAGTCGGGTTCTCTGAGATGGTTTAGGCTTGGATTGGCTGGTTATTCCGGCGAGGTTTTTGAGGAGATTTCATGAGTGAGTTTGTAACGTTAAAGACTGCGGATGGGTTTGAGATCGGCGCTTATGTGGCGCGGCCTGTGGGCGAACCGATTGCTGCGCTGATCGTTGTGCAGGAGATTTTCGGGGTGAATGCGCATATTCGTTCAGTGGCGGATGGGTATGCGAAGGATGGTTTTCTGGCGGTGGCTCCGGCGATGTTTGACCGCTTCGAAAAAGGCGTGGAGCTGGGCTATGACGAGGCGGGGTGGAAGGCGGCGATGAGCTTTGTTCCGAAGCTGAACCCGGTGGTTTCGCTGAACGATGTGGAAGCGGCGATCGAATATGCAGCTAAGGAATCGGGCAAGAAGGTTGGCGTTGTCGGGTACTGCTTTGGTGGAACGATGGCCTGGCTTGCGGCGACGCGACTGAAGATTGGCGCGGCGGTGGGGTATTACGGCGGGTACATTGGCAACTTTGCTACGGAGAAGCCGAACGCTCCGGTGATGCTGCATTTTGGTTCCAAGGATGAGCACATTCCCGCTTCGGTGGCGGACGCGGTTCATGCGGCGAATCCGGATGTGGAGATCTTCTGGTATGACGCGGGACATGCGTTCAACCGGGATGCCGATCCACATGCTTTTGTGGCGGATGCGGCGAAGCTGGCCCGGGAGCGGTCGCTGGCGTTTCTGAAGAAGAACCTGGTTTAGCGGCTAGTTACAGGCCGAGGAGCGGAATGCCTTCGGCCTGGGCTGCTGTGCGGAGGTCCTGGTCGAGGGTGGCTCGCGGGAGGGACCGGCGCAAAGCTAGTTCGAGATAGGTAGCGTCGTGTACGGCCAATTTGTATTGCTCAGCTAGCCCGATGGTCCGATTCCAACAGAAAAAGTCAGTTTGTGAATCAAGGAAGATCGGCAGGGAGCTCAGATGCAACAGGGCTTTCTGCCGGTCCACCATGTTGATTCGACCACGCTTCATTCCTACGTTAAGAGTATTTGCAACTTCTATCTTCCAGAGAGCCGGAATCCAACCGCCAGAGATTGCGATTCTTGAGAAAACGTCTTCGATAGCGATGGTTCGTTCTTTCTCGAAGATATTGGCCATTGTTGCCGAACAATCGAGTACCAGGCTCACCGACGCCCCTCATCACGGTAGGCTTTCCACCCCTCCTAATTAAAGGGCCCTAATTTCATTTCTTTGGCATGCTGGCTTATGCGATCAAGGGCTTCAAGGGCTCGCTGCGTGTCGGCCTCTGTCACAACGGGCAGTAGTATAAGACGGGCGGATGGTTTCCCGTGGCGGGTGACGACAACTTCCTCTCCAGCCTCAGCGCGATCAAGGAGTTTGCCTAAATTATCTTCTGCTTCATAGATTACGTTGGTCGCCATCCTGACTCCTGACTTCTGACGACGTTGAAAGTGAGTTTACCATTTGCTTAACTCAGGCGGCAGCTGCGGCGCCATGGACCAGGCGGCGAACGGTGAGGACGGTGATGTCGTCTTCCTGGCCGAATTCCTTGGCGGCGTTGGCGATATAGAAGGCGGACTGGCTGCTGAGGTTGCGGACGCGCTCGAAGCCGAAGAGCTCACCGTTGGACTTGCGGGCTTCCGAGACGCCGTCGGACATCATGAGGAGACGGTCGCCAGGGTGAAGGTAGAGGTGGGTCTCCTCGTAGGTGACGCCGGGGACTACGCCTAGGGGAAGGCCGCCGGGGAGGACGATTTCCTGGCTGTTGAGGTACGGCGGCGGATGGCCGGCGCTGGCGATGACCAGTTCACCGGTGGCGGAGAAGTAGGCGGCTTCGCAGGTGGTGAGGCTGGAGCTGCCGATGAGGACTTCGTTTAACCCGGCGAGCAGGGCGGCGGGGTCCGTTTGCGGGGAGCGGCGCAGGGCGCCCATGACCATGGAGACGTTCATGGCGGCCTGGAGTCCGTGGCCGGCTACGTCGCCGATGACGACGAGGAGGCCGCCGTCTCCGGTGGCCTGGATGTGGAAGAAGTCGCCGCCGACTTCGGTGGCCGGGTTGTAGACGGTGTCGACGTGGAAGCCGGGGGTTTGCGGGGACTCGCGGGGGATCATCAGCTCCTGAACGCTGCGGGCGGCGGCGAGCTCGCTGGAGGCGCGTTCTCGTTCGCGGTGGATGCGCTGGAAGCGGACGAAGATGATGAGGATGATGACGAAGATTCCGGCGAAGTCGGCAATGTCAGAGAAGTGGATGGGGATGGGGCCGGCCTCGAAGGTGAGCGGGGACTGCATGGGGGTACCGAGCCAGCTGGAGGACGCGGCGGTGGAGGCTAGTTCGATGGTGCCGACGATGCTGAGGAGGAGCGGCAGCAGGAGCAGGGCCGCCTCGTAGTTGCGCTTGATGGCGGCGATGGTGAGGGTCAGGCCTACGAAGAGGATCCAGGAGAAGGTCCATAGGGCGGCGAAGAGAATCGATATTACAAGACCAATGGCGATGGCCTGGCTTTCGCGCACCAGTAGCAGGAGCGGTCCTACGGAGAGCAGCAACGGCGCGGAGTAGCGCAGGGCGATGATGTACCAGCGCCGGCGCAGTCCGAGGAAGGATACGAGGAACTCGAAGTAGAAGTAGGCGGAGATAAGGAGGCATTCTGTGAAGAGGGAAGCCATCCAGAGCTGATCCAGCTGTCCCATGCTGCCAGCGGTATTGATGTAGACGATGGGTGCGACAAAGATGAGGTGGAGTCCGAGCCAGAGGTATTCGCGGTGATCGCGCTGGGTATAGAAGAGTGCGAAGAGGAACAGGGCCAGCATCATTTTCATGCCGCCGTCGATGAGGGACGGGAGGCGTTCGAAAAGCATGGCGTGGTTCCAGAGATCGAGGTGCGAGGCCAGGTCTTCCTTTTCACCAATGAAGAAGGTGCGATGGGCGAAGAAGCTGGTGTAGGCATCCATGCCGAGGTTGTTGAAGGGAGTTCGGACGGCGATGACCAGGTCTGTCTGGGTGCTTGGGATGTCTATGGGATAGATGCGGGAGATTTGTTGATAGGACTCGGGTGTGGATGGCTGCGGGCCTGCAGGGATGACCTTCTTGCCGTTGGCGTAGAGGTCCATACCGACGGTGCCGGTGCCGACGGAGAATTGCGAGTTGCGGGAGACGGGTACGCGGACCATGACGACCAGGGGGGCATGATTTTCGGGCAACTGGATGTGGATGCGGAACCAGGCGAAGGGACGGTTGCCGCGGGGATGCTTCCGGCGGTCCTCGGGGCTGGGAGGACGATCGTCGTCGTCGGGTGGTTCTTTGATGTCTGCCAAGGCCTCTTTGGCGTCGCGGACCGGCCATTGCGAGTCGTCAAAATCAGGTTTAGCGGGTTCAGAGCCGGGGGCAATGCCGAGGCGCCAGTTGTGGTCGAGGACGAGGGGCGAGCCGATGCCTGTGGCGTCGAAGTTGACATCAGTTCCTGCTGGCGGCACATTGCCTTTGGGCGCGCTGATTCTAGGGTGCGGCAGGGGAAGACCGAGAGGCGGCCCGTGGGGGTGATCGGACTGACCGGGCTGGTCTGGTTGAGCGGACGGCTTTGCCTGCACTGCGTGGGCCGGGGCGGTCAAGGCGACGAGGGCCAGCATCACAACCGCAACCAGAAATCCTGCCGAGTTCAAAATGGTCGCGGGAAGGTTTCGGCGACGGAGAGGAGCTGGCATTCGGAGGGTCCGGTACGGCGGTTGTTTGGCTTGCATGTTGCCCTCCACTTTATCGCAGACGGCTTCTTCTTCCAATTGATACTTAGGGAACGGGGTTTGAGTGAAGTTTGAAGTGGATTTTATTGGCGGGCAAAGATTTATGCGCGGCATGAAAATCAGATCGTACGGTTGTTACGAAAGAGCGCATACTGTCGTCTAACGAGGTGGAACTGCATCCAGAGTGAGGCGAGGTGCGGCTGCCGGGAGGCTACAGATGAATCTGAGCTATTTGCGCACACGGATTTTGCTGCCGGGGCTGCTGCTGGCTTTGCCGCTGGGGATGGCGACGGCGAGCTATGCTCAGTCGGGCGACGGGCAGGCGACTAAGACGACCACTCCGGATGCAACGCCAGCGGATGCTTCCAAGCCGCCCGATGATTCCTCCAAGGATTCGGGGGATGCGGCAAAAGACAAGGGCAAGGACAGCAAGGATTCGAAGGCCAGCAAGAAGGCCCAGGAGGATGCCAAGGCCGCGGCTGCAGCGAGGACGCCGATTGTGCTGGCGGAACCGGGCAGCCATATGGAGACGATCAAGCCTGGCAGCATCGACGATGTGAGCGCGGTGGGGAATCGCGACATCGGCGCGCGCGGCATGGGGAATTGGTACTCGACGGACTCCGAGATTCGCATGGGACGGCAGTACGCTGCGGAGATTGAGAAGAGCACCAAGTTCATCACCGATCCTGTGGTCACGGAGTATGTGAACCGCATCGGGCAGAATATCGTGAAGAACTCCGACTGCAAGGTGCCGTTCACGATCAAGGTGATCGATACGGACGAGATCAATGCGATGGCGCTGCCGGGGGGCTTCTTCTACGTCAATTCGGGATTGATCCTGAATGCGGATGAGGAAGCGGAGCTGGCGGGCGTGATGGCGCATGAGACGGCTCATGTGTGTGCGCACCACGCAGCGCGGCAGATGACGCGCGCGAACTACGCGCAGCTGGGAACGATTCCGCTGATCTTCATTGGTGGATGGACAGGGTACGGAATTTACGAGGCGGCTTCGATTGGCGTGCCGATTACCTTCCTGCACTTCTCGCGCGAGTTTGAGGCGCAGGCGGACTATCTGGGCGTGCAGTATATGTACCGCGCCGGGTACGATCCGCAGGCGTTTATCAGCTTCTTTGAGAAAATCCAGGCGCTGGAGAAGCGCAAGCCGGGGCTGGTTTCAAAGGCGTTCTCGGACCATCCGCAAACGCCTGACCGGATTGAGCACTCGCAGAATGAGATTTCGCACATTCTGCCGGCGAAGGACGAGTACACGGTTACGACTTCAGAGTTCGACGATGTGAAGGCCCGACTGGCGCGCATTCAGAACAAGCGCCGGCTGACGGACTCGAAGGACGGGAAGAAGCCTTCGCTGCGCAAGGCGAGCACTTCGAAGGATGACAAGACGGCTCAGCAGACGGACCCCAACGCGAGCCCGGATGATAAGCCAACGCTGCACCGGCGCGAGGATAACAACTAGCCCGATCTGGCTGATTTGGTATGGCTGTAACAGGATGCACCCCTTCCGTGAGCTGGGGTGCATTCTTGTTTGTGCTGATTTGATTCAGGGCTATACTGTGTGCAGTTGCGAGCTAACTGCCTGGGAAGTCTGAGCAAGATTGGCCATCCCGGTCGGAAATTTACTTCGCGATGACTGCCCCCTGCTATGAAACGAATCTTGGTTGTTGCTGCCGTGTTTCTGTTTATGGTGGTGCTTACGAATCTGGCGAACCGTGTGCCGGCGGACGGAGCATCGGGAACCTCGTTCAGCCTGAAGGCTCAGACGGTTGTGGCCTGCTCGTCGCACGAGATTGTGCTGGTGGATCCGCACCAGAAGGCTACGCGGCTCGACAAGGATGACAGCTGGCCGGACTGCTCGAAGTTTGAGGGCGAGAAGGCGCAGGACTTCTATCTATCGCGCGGGGCGAAGACGCATTTTCTTGGGTTTGAGAAGTCGGCGTGGTGGCGGAAGGCGATGTGAAGGCAGGGAACTGGGAACAGGGAACAACTTGCAAAGGCCGCTCCTGGGGAGCGGCCTTTGGTGGTTTTAGCAGCCATTTTTGCAGCGGGCCATGATGGCCGCGTGGAGGCGCTCGCGGACTGCGTTGGGGAGTTCGTAGACTTCGTGGGAGCGGTAGATTTCGATGGTTTTGCGGGTGGTGCTCAGGGTTACTTCGCAGTGGTCGCAGCCCCCGAGGTGTTCCTGCATTTGGGCGCGGGTGGCCGAGGAGATATCGTCATCGATCAGTTCGTCGAGCAGAGCCAGAAACTCAGTGCAGGTCACTTCTCACCAGCCTTCTTTTTGCGGAAGTAGCGGCTGAGACGTTCGCGGAGTTGGAGCCGCGCGCGGAGCAGTCGCGATTTGACGGCGGGAACGCTCAATCCGAGGGTTTCAGCCGTTTCTTCCGTGGACAGCCCGTCCACATCCCTTAGTACAAAGACGATCCGGAAACCGTGCGGCAGTCCCTGAATCGTTTTTCGCAAAATCTCGGCTAGTTCTGCTTGGCCGTAGTTCTGTTCCGGATTGGGACTCCAGTCGGCGAGGTCACGCGGGACGCTGCCTTCTTCAGTCTCAATATCATCATCGATGGAGACCATTTTCCCGGTGCGGCGCTTGCGCAGCCGCATGAGGGATTCGTTCACCGCGATGCGAACCAGCCAGGTGTAGAACTTGCTGTTGCCCTGGAACTGATCCAACTTCTCGTACGCCTTTAGAAATGCATCCTGGACTACATCCTGCGCGTCTTCGCGATTTTGCGTGATGTGCTGCGCAATGCGGAAGATCTGCCGGTCGTACTTGTTGACCAGTGTTTCAAAGGCATGAACGTCTCCTCCACGCGCACTGTCTACCAGTGCTACGTCGGGATGCTGCTCGTTCTCCCCAGTTACTTGGATGGTCGCCATTCGTGATAGATGCGAAAAATCCGCTGCCTTTCCACTTTGCACGCTGTGCTTGTGCCGAAAGATCAGTGTAACGGACGAGGATGGTGTTTCCAAGCAGGTTGACGGGGGTGGTTCGCTTTCTGGATTCGCTGGGCGTGGCGGAACTGCGAAAGATGGGAAATCGGCATAGACTCAAAGCATGAATTGGAATTACCGGGATCGGGTTGCGGCTGGCGTTATGGGGCTGACGCTGGCTATGTTTACGCTTGCCTTGCCTGGGTTTGCCGCGGTGAAGCATAAGCCCAGGACCGGCAAGGCGACGGCTAAGTCTGCTGCGGGACGGAACGCCGGGAGGTCGGCGAAGGCGGCGAAGTTGAAGCAGGCGTTTGTGGCTTCTACGGAGCTGCGGCCGATGGCGCAACAACTTGCTACCCAGCGCACTGCAGCGGCATACGCGGGAGTTGCGGCTTATGCCAAGTCGCACACGGGCGAGGCCGCTTCGGCTGCTTATCTTGCGCTGGGGCATGCTTATCTGCTGGACAACCGGTTTGCCGAGGCGGCTACGAACTTTCGGCTGGCGCGGGTGGCTGGGGATGCGCTGGCGGATTATGCCGACTTTCTGGGAGCGAAGGCGCAGCATGATGCCGGGAACGATGTTGCAGCTGAAGATTTGCTTAAGGGATTCGCGGTTCGGAATCCGGGGAGCATTTTTAACGGGCAGATCCCGGAATTGGAAGCGCAGGTTTTGCTGGGAATGAACAATGCTGCGGGCGCGAGGCAGGTGCTGGCGGCTGCTCCTGAGGCTGCGGGGCGCGCGGGATACCAGCTTGCGCTGGGCGAGGTTGACCAAGCGCTGGGGCAGAGCGCTGAGGCGGGGCGGGTGTACAAGCATGTGCTGCTAACCTGGCCGCTGACCTTTGAGGCTTCGACGGCGCGGACGCGGTTGACGGCGCTGGGGCTGGAGTCGACGCTGACGCCGACCGAGGTTCGCAGCCTGGCGGATGCGTATTACAACGGCGGGAAGTATGCTGAGGCTTCCGAGCAGTATCATGCGTTGGCGCGGCAGAGTGGCGCGGATCTGGCGCAGCGGAACGGCTTTGCCGTGGCGGCTGCGGCTTGTGATCTCAAGCTGAAGCGGCTGACGCGGGAGCAGGCTGAGGGCCTGGCGCAAACCAACGATGAGAATGGCGCGCGGCGGCTTTATCTGCTGATGGAGCTGGCGCGGAACCGCGATGATCTGACTGCGCAGGCTGCGTACGTGGACGTTCTGAAGACGAGTTTTCCGCGAAGCCAGTGGTATGCGGAGGCGCTGTTCTCGAGTGGCAACATGTATCTGCTGCGCAAGGATTATGCGCGCGCGGTAACGTACTATGCCGATCTGGCGGAGAAGTTCCCGGCGGACAAGAATGCTGCGGCAGCGCACTGGCGGGCGGGATGGTGGTCTTACCGGCAGGGGCTGTATCCGCAGGCCGCGCAGATTTTTGAGGAACAGATCAAGCAGTATCCCGGCGCGAAGGAGACTGTCAGCGCGCTGTACTGGCGGGCGCGGCTGTATGAGCAGTTGGATCATCAACCGGCGATGGCTGCGGCGCATTATCGCAAGGTTGTATCGGTCTATTCGCACTACTTCTATGCGCAAATGGCCAAGCAGCGCTTAGCTGCACTGGGGGATGCTGTGCCGGCTGCGGCGCCGGTCCTAGACAACTATGCTCCTGCGGTCATTCCGAAGCTGGAGGTGGCGTTCCCGGAGGGTGAGCCGCATCTGATCAAGGCGCATCTGCTGGTGAATGCCGGGCTGACGGAGTATGTTCCGCAGGAGATTGCTGCAGCGCCGGGGAGCTCGTCGTGGAGCGGGATTGCCGAGGCGAAGATTTACATGTCGTACGGAGAGACGTACCGTGCGATGCGGGTACTGAAGCGGACGCTTCCGTTTGCGGCTTCTGCGCCGATCAAGTCGATTCCGCTGGAGTACTGGCGGATTCTGTTCCCTGAGCCTTACTGGGACACGATCAAGGCGGAGTCGGCGAAGAACGGGCTCGACCCTTACCTTGTGGCTTCTCTGATCCGGCAGGAGTCGGAGTTCAATCCGTCCGCGATTTCGAAGGCGAACGCGTACGGGCTCATGCAGCTCCTGCCTTCGGTGGGCAGGCAGATGGCGCGCGAAGAGGGGATTGGATCGATTGAGCCTCGGCAATTGCTTGATCCGTTGTTGAACATCCGGCTGGGTACGCGGTATCTGCGGGAGACGATGGAGAAGTTTGGACGGGTGCCGGAGTATGCGCTTGCGGCCTATAACGCCGGCGACAATCGCGTGACGGACTGGCAGGCTTCGGGGCCGTATCACGGCATCGATGAGTTTGTGGAATCGATTCCGTTTACCGAGACGCGGGAGTATGTGCAGGGGATTTTGCGCAACCAGGATATCTATCGGGGTATTGATGTCTACGCGCAGAGTCTGCAGAAGGCGCAGGCTACCGGGCTGGCTGCGGGGCAGCCTAAAGATGGGGTCAGGGAGCCGCTGCGGGATGAGGTGTCGCCAGTTGCGGCTCAGCCTGTCGCTGCTGCGGTGAAGGCTCCTACCGCTTCTATGCGAACGGCAGTGCGGCCGGCGTTGGGGGCAGCGACGCAGCGGTAGGGTTGCATGATGAATTTTTGTTCATACGGGACATCAGTTTGCGATTGTGATTGACGAATTTGATTTCGCACGAAAGACTGAGCGTACGTAAACGTAAAGAACCTGTTCCGGAAGATGCTTCACATCACGGCTTGCTGCGAACTACCCAAGGTTGCGGCTTACGTTTTGGTCGCAACCCTGTCGAATTCACCCATTGGAGGGGAAGTATGACAGCTGAGTTGCAGTTCCTCGAAGCATGGATTCCCGAGAAGATGGAACCTGGCACGGTCTTTCTGCTGGAAGGGCCGAACTCGCTCGGTCAGGGCAACAACCCCTTCGTTGCGGTGCTTGCGTGCCCTGGATGCGGCACTGTCGGCTTGATCACGCGGCGGCAGCTGCATGGCTTTGAAACGATGATTTGCGGGGGCGACGAATGCTCGGCGGAGTTTGGCTTCGACGGGGATACTATCCGCTATCGCTCGGTGCAGTGAGTCGCTGGTTTTCCGCGTACCGTAACTATCGCTCCAGGCCCCATCTCCGGTAGCATGATGCTAGCGCTGGCTTGCTTTTTGAGGAGCTGCGCGGTAGATGCCCGGATGGTGAAATTGGCAGACACAGCGGACTTAAAATCCGTCACCCGCAAGGGAGTGGGGGTTCAAGTCCCCCTCCGGGCACCAATAGAAGCTTCAGAAAAACACGATCGAGATGCTGTCGAAATATTCGACCTAGCATCTCGATTTCTTGCGTGAGCCATCTCTTGCATTTGAATTCTTCGCTTTCGGCGCGACGCGACTCCCGAGGTGCGAAGACCGGCATACCTACAACGTTGACTTTGGGCCATCCTCCAAAAGGAAAGGGTTGCAGACGAACATCTGCAACCCCTGGTTGAATCGGTTTTGGTTCAGTAGCGAGCTGATGTCTACTGCACGACGATGGTGATTGCGATGTTGTGAGTTGAGGTGCCGTTCGAGGCTGTGAGAACCGCGTTGTACGTGCCGGCGGGAACCAAGGTCGGTTGCACCGGTGGGGTGGGGATTGAAGTCTTTGAACTTCCGCCGCAGCCGGTTAGCAATCCAAAGCCAAGGCTGACGAACAGTAGAAGGCCAAAGATCGCCTGACCTCTGCGTTTGCGCGAGGGTATGCCGAGGAGGAAGACGCAGGCCAGAGCTGCTCCGCCACCAGTGGTCCAGAGGCCGCGCGATGAGAGTTTGGCCGACTGCGTGGTTTTTGCTGGAATGGATGTTGCCAATTGCAGAGTGGTGGAGACCATTCCGTTGGAGGTGACGGCTACGCTGGCGGGTACGGTGCACAGGGGAAGAACCGTTCCACTGCCAGTCACAACGCAACTGAGATTGACGTTGCCGCTGAAGGGGGCCAGCGAGTTAACCACGATGTTGGCGGAGCCGGACGCGCCTGAAGCGATGGTGATATTCGGTGTCGTGGTGACGATTGAGAAGTCGCCGGGAGCGTTGTATTTGTATTGCAGTACCTGGCTGATGGAGGTGTTGTAGGTGGAGTCGCCCTGATAGCTCGCGGAAAGGAGGCCTGCGGACAAGGGTGCTCCTGAGGTTCCTTCGTATGCAGGGAAGGTGATCGTGGTGGTCGAAGTATGTCCGTCTGCTGTGGGCTTCAGCTTACCCGCCGCGTTGATGCCGATGATCTCGACGATACCCGTTGGCGCGCTGGAGCTGCCTGTCACCGTTGCTGTGATTGTGACCAATGTGCCGGGCTGGATGGTGCTCTGGTCGCTTGGCGAGGTCAGGGTGAGAGCGGTGGAGGTCGGCAACAAGCCATTTGCCGGTCCTACCTGGACGGAGAAACCAGCGGGTGAGATAGGCTGCGCTGCGTAGAAGCTGTCGCCCAGGTATCCGGTCGCGACTGGATAGGTTCCCTGCGCGAGGTTGCTGAAGACTGCTTCGCCGGGGGAGCATTGGCCTGACCCAGGAGCGGCGGGAATAGGGGTTACTGTCTGGGTTAGCGGGCCGAGGCTTACGACGACGCTGCCGGTGGGTGCAATCCCCGCGGATGCCTGTGGGCAGAGTTCGAAGAGGACCAGGAAGGACGCACCGGCGCTGAGGTTGAGTGTGCCAGGAATGTAGCCGATGAGAATCTGCTGAGGGAGCGGTTGGACGATGCTGAACGTGGTTGGTGTGGTGACGGAAGAGGCGCGATAGCTTGCATCCCCTGAATAGCTGTAGGTGAAGCTATGGTTGCCGACGGTCAGACCCTGCGGGTAATAGCTGGCACTGCCGCCACCGAGGGGAACGGTTGCGACCGGAGCGCCGTTATCGAGGAACGTGACGCTCCCTGTGGCGTACGAATCGGTCTGTCCGTTGGCTCCGACGGGTTGCGCGGTCAATCCGACCGGTGCACCGTAGGGGAAGGTGGATCCGTTCGGAAACGGACCGCCGAAAGGGAAATTGCTGAATTGCGCCGTTGTAATGACGAGAGAGCTTTCTTCCGGGCTTACGGTGATCGAGACGGGGGTTGACTGGCTACTGGCGAAGGCAGAGTCTCCGCCATAGTGGCCGTAGAGTTTATAGGTGCCTCCGGGAAGATAGTCCACCGTCGTCGCGGAGGTTCCGGTGGCATCCAGCTTCAAGGCAAGCTGACCTCGATTGTCAGGCAGGTTTGCGTCTGCGATGACGGCGACGCTCCCGGTTGGGGTGACCGATGCAGCGGAGGTGGGTGCTACATACGCGGTGAGAGTAACTTTCTGGCCGTGTGTGATGCTGCCTGGTGTTGCTTCGAATGTGGTGTTGGTAGACGCGAACTTGACGCTGTCCCAATTCGTGACGAGTGCGTTGGCATCTACGCTGCCCAGGCCACTTGCAAGGTCATATCCCTCGGTGGCTGGCCAGTCATGCAGAGAGAAACCGCCTCCGGTTGCATCGGCAGTGCAGTCGACCGTGTACGGGGGATAGTCCAGAGTACAGGGCACGTTGTTTGAGCCGACAGTTACGTCATGAAAGACAGCGGGATTGCGGGCTGCCAGTGGATAGAGGACGTAATTGGCCTGCCCCTGCGGACCGTACTTCTGGTTGACGAGTGCCATGATGCCGGCGAAGGAGGGACTTGAGGCCGATGTGCCCCCGACGCCCGTGACGTACAAGACTCCTGAGGAGTCGGTGTTGACGCAGTCGCCGGGTTCGACACAGAGCGGATAGAAGGTGTAGTTGGAGCCGGAAGAGGCGAACAGGGAGACGTCGGGCAGGTCGCGGACGTTGTCATCTGGAACGCCGAGTCCGGATTGCCACGCCGGTTTGGGAAAGCCGGCCAGTTTGGAGCAGTCAGCGATTCCAGTCGCCGAGATCGGGTTGGTCCCAACGCCGGGGACTGCGCAACTGCTCTGCCCGCCGCCGGCGGCGCTGAAGGAGGCCACAGGCAGTGTGTTCAGCCCATAGACGGTGCCGTTCCAGGGTTGCTCGGGGATGGGCTTGAGAAGCGATCCATAGTTGGCATCGTTTGTCTGGCTCCAGTACGTAGCCATGCTGGCGCCGCCGGAGGCGTAGTCACTGTAATAGAAGTCGGTGCCGCCCACCGCGACGTTCCAGGGAGTGGAGGCCAAACCGTTGACTTGCAATCCGAGCAGGGCGAACTGATTTCCAAATGCATCACATGTTGCCGAGCCAGAGTCGCCGGTGGAGACCTGTACGGTCTGTCCCTGGGCTGCTGCCTGCTCCCAGATTGCGTTGTAGAACGACATCTGGGCTGCGCCCAGATAGGCTTCGCATTCTCCGAAACTCACGCTCAGAACGCTTGCCTCGTCGTCGGCAACAGCGCGCAGAATGGCGTAGTTGAGGTCGTTTGCGATGTAGAGTTTGACTGTCGCCTGGGGGGCGACCGCTCCGGCTTGCTCCACGTCCAGATAGGCTTCGATGGCTGCGGAGTTCACGCCGGGGTCGGCACCTTCGATGACGACCTGGGGGAGATTCGCGGTGGCACCGGATTTGTCCAAGCCAAAGAGCTTGCGGTAGGCGCTGACCTGTCCGAGGTCGATATTGGATACGTTGATGATGCCGATGGTTTGACCGGCGCCGTTGATCCCGGCAGCATATAGCGGCGCGAGGTTGTACTGCGTGGCGAAGTCCTTCGGGGCGAGGGTGTAATACGGGTGCGTGTCGCCCGGGATTGTCCATTGCGGGGTAGCTTTATGCGAGGCTGAATCGATGGTGGCTCTGCCGAGCGGGTGAGCCAAAGGCTTCGGCGAAAAATCACTCAGGCCATTGACCGCTGCAATGACTGGGGCGAGGGCGGCAGGAATTTGCGGATCCGTCGAGTTTGCGTGGTGAGCTTCCCCGTGGACGTTGTACCGATGGATCGAGGTGTGGAAGGCGCTCTTGATCTGTCCTGCGGTGCCTGAGAACTGAATCGCCGTTTTCCCTGGAGTTACTTTCCCGATCGAGAAGCCGTGCGATTGAAGCCAGGATTCCACGGTCGCGATGTCTTCGTCGGAGGGGCCATACTGCTGGCCAAACTGATCCGGTTTCAGCCATTTGTGGAAATTGGCAGAGCCTTTTTTGTGTGCCTCTGCGAGGAACTGCTGCAATGCGGTCTCGCGCTCCGGGGAGCGCCTGAGTACCAGCGTCAGGCCGCCAGATGGCGCTGAATCCGGCAAGGCTCCCTGATCGTATTTCGCCTGAGCCAATGGATGGACATTGCCTTTGAGAGTTGTGAGCTGCGAATCGAGAACCTGCTGGGTGATCTGAGGGACAGTTTGAGCCTGGCAGATGACGGCAAACACGACGGCTAGTCCGGCGAAAGGGAAGAATTTTCGGGCTGCCGAAATTAAACGACTTGAGGTCACATTTTCTCCATTTGAATCTTGTGGATATTGGGTGCTGTATGCAGTCTGTTGCGTGGTGGCTGGATCCATGAAGGGCGGTGGCTGGAGGATTGTCAAATAAATTGGCCGTTAACTGGCCGGTTAACACGCGAGTCTGTGTAGCTGTCTTGCGGTTGCACAGTCGAACAGGCATATCTGCATGGTCGACTGCGAGATACCTGGAATCTGCGAGTTATGTGCGTGTGTCAGTAATGGTTTCGACGCCAGGCTGCGGCTTCAGACTCTGGCCCGTTGAAGCGCCACCAGATCAATCGCGGGACATAGGTCAGGCGACTCCAAAGCGTTGGAGTCAGCATGGGCTTCGGATGATAGGTGAACTCAGAGAGACCGCTATCAGGATCAATCTGGTCGCCGGGATCAACACGTGGATCAACTTCAGGTTCAACAAGAAGCATTTGGATTTCCAATTAACATAGGTTGGAATTGCGAATCGTTGCATGCATCATCGAACGCCACGATGGGACGCTGCCATTCGGCATGCAGGGATCCCATGGAAGCTAGTTCGCAGGCGTAGCAGGGGCGGGGTGGCCCTGTGTCGTCTATTGCGGAGAGGCTTGGTGCGCGGTCGCATGGAACGTGACCTTGCCTAGCCGGCGAGTAAAACTGGTGAGTCGAGTCGTTCGGTCTAGAGCCTGGGGTAAAAGTCAATCAAGGACGGCAAGAACGAAGGTTACTCCGGGGAAATGAAGGAGTGTGACGGTACATCTTTTTCCATCGAATCCTGCGGATGTTAGGCACTGGATGCTGTCTTTTATGTTGTGTCTTGATCCATGAGGGACGGTGGCTGGAGGATTGTCAAATAAATTGACTGTTAACCGGGGTGTTTATGCGCGTGTCTGTGGAATTGTTTCGATGGTGACTCTAGAGCCGGGTCTTCGCAGCGCCTGCCGGCACTCCTTACCGGGTACAGTGATTGTTATGATGGAGTTACCATGCCCGTATCACTTTCCAGCAGCCAGGAAGTTATCGCTTACCGTTTCCATGAATTTGAGGTTCGTATCGGCGATGAACTGCTTTTCCATCGGGGGAAGCAGGTACGGATTCAGAAGCTGCCTTTCCGTATGCTCCTGGCATTGCTTGAGAAGCCGAATGAAGTGGTTTTGCGGGAAGAACTGCGCAGCAAGATCTGGGGCGACACCACGTTCGTGGATTTTGATACGAACCTTCGTGTTGCGGCGACGAAGCTGCGCGAGGCGTTGGGAGATTGCGCTTCCGATCCGGTCTATCTGGAGACGGTGCCCAAGCAGGGATATAAGTTTCTGATCGAGCCGGTGCTGGAATTGCACTCGGAGGAGCAGTCAATTGAAGCAGCCGCGGAGCAGGTGCCTGCCGGTTTGACTGAAGTGCCGCCGGTGCCTGTACCGAAGGACAAGATGCGTGTCTTCGGGCGGCCCTCTCTGTATGGGTTGCTGACCTTGGCCGTTTTCCTGACAGGGCTCGCTTTCTATGGCTACTGGAGATTCTCGCGTCCTCTCATTCACAGTGAGGACAGCGTGGTCGTCGGCGCATTTGTCAATCGTACGGGAAGCCATGACTTTGACACGGGCCTGACTCTTCCATTTCGGGTGAAACTGGAAGAGTCTTCCTATCTGAACCTGGCTGTTGCGCGGCAGCTTGCCCGTACGTCCGATGTTCCGACGCTGTCCGATGAACTTCACGCGTGCACTGCGGTACCTGCGCGAGTGTTGTTGCGTGGAGAACTGATACAGCGAGAGGAACAGTATGCTGTACGGGTCTCGGCCTGGCGGTGCGCGGATGGCCAGTCGCTTGCGAGCGAACTGGCTGTGGCGCGCTCGAACAGGGATGTACTGCAGGCTCTCAGCGTTGCCACCGATAAGATGCGGCGGCGGTTAGGCGAGCCGGAAAGCTCGATTCTCAGGTCTAACATTCCTCTGGATCAGGCGACGTCAGACTCGATGGGCGCGCTGCGCGCTTATTCCCTTGGAGATGCGAAATTTCGAAGCGGGCGTGCATCCGAGGCGATCCCTGACCTCGAGATGGCCATTGCTCTCGATCCAAAGTTTACGCTGGCCTATGCCTGCCTTGGTGGGATCTATGCTGCCAGCGGAGAGGTAGCGCTCAGCCGCGAGTATTACCGGAAGGCTTTCAACCTTCGCGAGCGCGCCACAGACCGAGAACGGTTCTATATTGCAGCCGGTTACTACAGCTCTGCCACTGGTCAGATCTGGCAGGCAATCAAGATCTACCAACTCTGGATCGACTCTTACCCACGCGATGCTGTTCCCGTCAATAATCTTGTGCTGGAATACTTGCGTCTGGGTCAGGGAGAGCAGGCAGGTGTTCTGGCGCGCAAAGCAATTCAACTGAATCCTCAACTGGAGCAACCATATGCGCTGCTGGCACGAGCGCTTTCCATGTCTGGAGATTACGAGGCGCTGGCGAAGCTATGCAGAGCAAGGGCAGAAAAGAGCAACATGGTGGATATGCACCTGGCCTGCTATGCGGGGGCTTTCCTGAGAAATGACGAGGCTTCGATGCAGCGCGAGATGCGGTGGGGACAGGGTAAACCTCTCGAAAGCACACTCCTCCTGTTCGAAGCTGAAATCGCCGCATCACACGGACGGCTGGCTGAGTCAGAGCATCTCTTTTCGCAGGCAAGAGAGAATGCGCTCCATCATGACCTCACTGAGTTTGCAGCGATGATTGAGCTTGAAGAAGCACAGCTTGCGTCGGACGCGGGGTATCCAGGCAAAGCAAAACAGCATATTGTGGCGGCACTGAAGATGGCAGGTGAGGGCGCCGATGTCAAGGCCGAGGCTGCGCTTGTGATGGCGAGGTCAGGAGACGATGCGGGTGCTCGTGCGCAGGCGCGGAAGGCAGCGAATCTCTCACCTCAAGACACGCTTTTGAACTCGCTGCAACTGGCCACGGTGGATGCAGCGATCGCGCTGGCCCAACACGATCCGGAGAAATCAATTCAATCCCTTCAGAAAGCGCAGCCCTATGAATTGTGCCCTGAATTGCTTTTCTCAACTGTCTACTATCGGGGGCTCGCTTACTTGAACGAGGGGCAGTGGCAAGAGGCTGCGGCAGAATTTCAAAAGGTTCTGGATCATCGTTCCATTTATCCGGCTTCTCCGTATCTGTCCCTCTCGGCACTTCAGCTGGCAGTAGCCGCCGAGCATGCTGGGGACCACGCGCAGGCTGCGCGCGCCTATCACGATGCTGCAGAGAACTGGAAGAGTGCGGACACGGGTTATCTCCCGTTGCAGCGACTACGTTCGTTCAAGGCACAACTCGACCAGCAATAGCCTTGCTTATGGTAGCTGGCTGACTTCGAGCAGCAATTGCGCACTTCGCGGTAACAGGGAAGCAATGGGCTTCGGACTGGCGTGCGTGAGGTGGAGCGCGTTCTTGAATGTAAGGGCACTGACGGATTGTTCCTGATCGAACCCAAATGCGACGGATGGTCCCCATATGTCGACCACTTGAAAGCGATCCGAATCGAGATCGAAAGTGACCCTTCCCGGATTTGTCAGCATGAGCTCATACCCGAAGTGTTCCGCTGTGACGGCTGCGGTCATGTCTGCGTCGGTGGCAATTTGTCCAACTAACTGCGTGAGGAAGAAATTGCTCTCGGGATGGCGAAAAGGGGCGAGAGCTCTGAGTGCCTTGCGCGCGATGTCCCAGAAAGTAGGGTTCTCGTCAACTCCAAAGCGAATCGCTCCCGCGCCCAGGACTACGGATGTTTCCTCTGGTATCTGGAGACTATCGCGGATGTTGATGGGTGAAAACACTCGCACGGGAGCGTGTCTCCATCGACTGGAGAGTTCACGACCAACGATCACGAGGGCAGCGGTGAGAGCTGCGTGCAAGGTCACCTCTTGCAGGCGCGTGGCGTTGACGATGCGATCCGTCTCATCTTCGCTGAGTCGAAGAGCAGTCACGCTCACATTGGATGTTGCCGGGCGGTAGGTTATGGGGAGGTTTGCGCCAGCAATCCCGTCGTCCATGGAGATGGGTGCGGGAGGAGAAAGACCCAAGAAATCCCGAATCTCTTCGATGGGTTTGGGGAGGGGAAGAGGCGTAAGTATGTGGCCTGACAAGATACGGAAGAAGTCTCTGATCAAGAGCAGCAGGCCAATTCCGTCGGTAACGCTATGATGCGTGGTGAAGATCAATTGTGAGCGGTCCGCATGCGTGAGCAAGACCGTCCTGAAGAGGGGTGCTCTTGCTGTGTCTATCCGCGATCCTATCTCTTTTTCCACTTCTGTCTTCCAACTGCCGGGTCCTTCCCACGTTGCTATTCGTAACGGAATTTTGTCCTTGAATGATCCTCGAAATGAGGGTTGTCCCGTGGCGCTCATGACGATCGATGCATTGAGAAGAAGGTGTCGAGCCTGCAGGCGGGCGAGAGCAAGGGAGCATTCTTCCTGCGTGATTTCACCGACTACGTCGATAGCCATGGAAAAGTGGTTGGGACGATTCTGGTCCATCACGTAGAACCATGTTTCCAATGGACCGAGTGGCCGCTCCCATGCCAAGCCCATGGGCGGAGTAACGTCAATGAGGTCGCATTGCATGTTCGCTTTCACGGGCTATCCCTTCCTCGCATTGGGGCGTCGCGGTGCTCCCGGGAAGTGTGCTGTGGGCGGGACCTTAGAGGTGTTTTGCTACAACGGACCGCCGCAGGCGTAGTCTTGCCCGGAGGAGCCGGGATTTTGTTGCAGCGACAGATATGCCTGCGAGAACGGCCAGTTCCTTGACGGAAACGTCATGCATGAGTTGAAGCTCAACTGGAATGCGCAGATTGGTGGGAAGCCCCTTGACGGCCCTGAGGACTTGAGTACTTCTCTGGGAGAGGATGAACTGATCTTCTGCAGTGAGTGATTGGTCCGGCACCTGCATGCTGCCGTTCAGATCTGCATCGTCGTGAGAATCGAGTGACAGATGAGTACGGTTACTTCCTTTACGCTTCAACATCAGAGCAGAGTTGATGGCGATGCGGGTAAGCCAGGTGGAGAATGCGGATCTTCCATCGAAGCCCTTCAGGTGAATCATGGCCTTCATCAAAGAGTCCTGTACGACGTCTTCCGCATCTTCGCGATTTCCGGTCACACGATACGCAGTGTGAAAAATCTGCTTCGAGTGTCGCCTGCAAAGTTCGGAATACGCGGAGCGATCGCCGATCTTCGCGAGTGAGACCAGTGTGCTTTCTGCAGAGGCTGAAACGGGTATGTGTGCGGGTGCTGAACGTCTCTCGATGACCTGGTTCATGATCCCTCCTTGTCCTATCCGAAATTCGCGGGAAGCGTTTCTTAGGTGCGAAGGTAGTAGGGTGCTCAGTGCATAGCAATTACGTGTTCCCATTAGGGTGCTTCGGCGCCGCTACCGTTTGCTGGCTGAGAGCTATCCGGGTGCGCTTGAGAGGCGCCTTGTGACGGTCGAAATGTTGTGAGCGGTTTGCCTAATGTGAAGACGTAATAGGCAGCCCCGGGTTCAATGGCTATGGTCTAGGACGAGGTGATATTCACTCGCCCGACTTTCCGTGAAGGAGCCTACAATGAGCGCGACCGCAACCTTGCCTGAGCTGACTACTACCGTCCACTACAACACCGTAACGATTGGGGATGTCGATATCTTCTACCGCGACGCAGGTGCCAAAACAGCTCCTGTCATTCTTTTGCTGCATGGGTTTCCGACTTCCTCGAATATGTTCCGGAATCTGATTCCGCGGCTGGCGAAGTCGTTTCGAGTGATTGCGCCGGATTATCCAGGGTATGGGTTCAGTAGTGCGCCCGATCATACGAAGTTCGCTTACACGTTTGAGAACATGGCCAGGATCGTGGAGCAACTCACGTTGAAGCTTGAGCTCGCCTCGTATTCGCTCTACGTGATGGACTACGGCGCGCCGATTGGTTATCGTCTGGCACTTCTGCATCCTGAAAAGATCAAGGGGATCGTGGTGCAGAACGGAAATGCGTATGACGAAGGTCTGTTGAAGTTCTGGGATCCGATCAAGAAATACTGGGGAGAAGCAACCGCGGAAAATCGAGCTGCGCTGAACTTCCTGGTATCGGCGGACGCGACCAAGTGGCAGTATCAGAACGGTGTGAGCGAGCTGACGCATCTTGATCCGACGACATGGACGCTGGACCAGGCATTGCTGGATCGTCCAGGCAATGGGGACATTCAACTCGACATGCTGTATGACTACCGCACCAACGTGCCGCTCTATCCGCAGTTCCAGGAATTCTTCCGCAAGTACCAGCCGCCCATGCTGATTGTCTGGGGGAAGAATGACTTCATCTTTCCTCCGGAAGGTGCCTATCCATACAAGCGGGATCTACCAAACGTGGAGACACATCTTCTCGATACGGGACACTTCGCGCTTGAGACCCATGGCGAAGAGATCGCGACACGCATCGAGGGATTCCTGTCACACAGCGGCTAGGGCTGTGCGCCTGCTGGTGGATAGCGCCGGGGGACCGAAGGGGCTAGACGGACTTTTCGCTGCGTGTGGCGTTGAGCTCGTGGAAGAGCCAGCTTCGTGAAAACTTGAGATCGCGCTCGGCAGTGGCGAGCGAGATGGAGAGGACTTCGGCGGTTTCTTCCATCGTGAGGGCGAGGAAGAAGCGCAATTCCACGAGCTGAGCCTTACGCTGGTCGAGCTGTTCGAGACGGTCAAGGGCCCTGTTCAGGTCGAGCATGTCGGCGGAGGAGCTGCCGATCCAGGCGATGTCGTCGTTGAGTGGGAGCTTGATGGCGCCGGGGCCGCCGCGGCGTTCGGCGAGGTGTGCGCGGGCGTGATCTTTGAGGATGTTGCGCATCATGCGGGCGGCGAAGGTGAAGAAGTGGCCGCGATCGTTCCATGCGACTTTTCGCTGGTTGAGCAGGCGCATGTAGACTTCGTTGACCAGCGCGGTGGGCTGCAGGGTGTGGTCTTCGCGCTCGTGGCGCATGTAGCCCTTCGCAATACGGTGCAACTGCGCATAGACGAGAGGGATCAGGCTTTCCACTGCTGCTGGATCGCCATCTCTCCAGCGTTCGAGCATTTGCGTTACTTCGCCGGATTCATCCGCCATACCGCACCACTGCGCACTGTAACTGCTGCGAATTCAACGAATACCATATGGTGCGCGAGATGTGCAGCCCACAAAGGTGCGCCCTTCGCGCGAATGGGTTATCTGTTCGCTACGAAGGGTGTATGTGTGCTTTAAATTTCGTGTGGTGAATTACTTCAAATGGACGACGGGGTTGCGGTCAGGGTGGGCGGGGTCTTTGATGATCTGGCCACCTTTCATGACGAAGTCGACCTTGTACATGACGGTGATGTCGGCAAGCGGGTCGCCGGTGACGGCGATGATGTCGGCGTAGTGGCCGGGCTCGATGGAACCGAAGAGCTTGTCTTTGCCGAGCATGGTGGCACCGTTGATGGTAGCTGCCTGGATGGCTCCAAGGGTGCTCATGCCGCCGGCGACCAGTGCACCGAATTCTCGGGAGACGGACTCATCCACGTCGTCGTCATCGACGCCATAGGCGATCTTCAGGTGATGCTTGAGGGCTAGCTTGAAGGCCGGGCCCTGGGCGGCCAGGATCTCCACGCCTTTGGCATAGGAGTCGGGGTCGCGGCCTTTGGAGAGGCCGGTTTCCATATCGTGCTGGAAGCAGTAGAGCGTGGGAACGAGCCAGGTACCGCGCTCTTCCATCAGCTTTGCCCCCTCCTCATCGAGCATGGTGCCGTGTTCGATGGAGTCGACTCCGGCACGCACGGCGGCCTTGATGCCGACTGCTCCTTCGGCGTGGGCCATGACCTTCTTGCCGGCGCGGTGGGCAACTTCGACGGCGGTGGCCATCTGGGCTTCGCTGAGCTCCTGGACGTGGAAATCGGAGATGGGGTCCATGACGCCGCCGGTGGCCATGAGCTTGATCCAGTCGGCGCCGTACTTGATGTCGCGGCGGACGACTACGGCGACTTCGTCGGGAGTGTCGGCGATGTTCTCGCCGCGCGGGAGATGGATGTCGGCGGAGAAGGGCGCGCCGTCGCCGTGGCCCCCGGTGAGCGAGACGCAGCTGCCAGCGGCGGTGATGCGCGGACCCTGAATGAGACCGCGATTTACCGAGTCGCGCAGGGCGAACTGCGGGTAGTCTGCGGGGCCTTCGCAGGCGTCGCGGACGGCGGTGAAGCCGTGATCGAGCCAGAGGCGGAGGTTGTAGACGCCCCATAGGGTTGACTGGGGAATTGAGGTGCGAAGCCCGGCTGCAAACGACTGGCTGGTGGGGTCAGAGAGGATGTGTCCGTGGGCGTCGATGAGGCCGGGCAGGACGGTGTAGGCGGATAGGTCGGTGACGGGAAGGCCGCTTGGGGCTTTGTCTTCGATCGAGAGGACTTTGTCGCCGGCAATGACGATGTAGGCATTGCTGCGAACGTGGCCGGTGCGGACGTCGATCAGCTTGCCGGCGAGGATGGCGGAAGTGGCCTTGGCTTCCGGCTTGGCGGTCTGGGCGGAGGCGACGGCGGCAACGGCGAGGCAGAGGGCTGGTAACAGGTGCTTTAGTTTCATGGTTGATTCGGAGGGTAACACGCTGTGCGGGGTGGCGTATCAGCTGTCTTGGGAGAGAAACAGCAGATTCCCTTCAAGAATCACAAAAAGAAAGGCAAATGCAACAGCAGATTCCCTTCGGGAATGACAAACGAGAAAGCGTTGGCGGCTACTGGACGGACGGCAGTTGGGGTTTCTCTGCCGTCAGTCAGCGGGTTCTGCGGTTTCTGCCTCGGGAAGTGCTTCGGTCTTTGCTCTTTGCTTGCTGGGGATGAGGGCGTCCAGGAAGAGCAGGCATGCGCCCACGACGATGGCGGAGTCGGCTACGTTGAAGTCGGGCCAGTGGTAGTGGACGATGTGGACTTCGAGGAAGTCGACTACGGAGGCGAAGCGGATGCGGTCGTAGTCATTGCCGATGGCGCCGCCGAGGATCAGGGCGAGGGCAACCGCCGTCAGCGTGATCTGGCGGCCCATTTTCAGGAGCGCGATGAGGACAGCCAGTGCGGCCAGGGTTGAGAAAGCGATCAGGCCCCAGCGGACGTGCTCCGGGGAGGCTGAGTCGGCGAAGAGTGAGAAGGCTGCTCCGTCGTTGAGGACGTGGGTGATGCGAAAGACGCCCGGGATGACGTTGATGGCCTGGCCGAGCTCGATGTGGCCGATGACCCAGAGTTTGCTCCAGCGGTCCAAACCGACGACCGCTGCGGAGAGTAGGAGCAGCCACGGAAGCCGAGTGCGAGCGTGCGTGTGCGAGTGTGATGGTTGGCTCACGCTTAAACCTCGCCGGACGGGGGTTCTACGCCCATGGCTTTCAAAGCTTCGTGGCAGCGGGTGCAGACGCCTTCCCAGACGCCGTAATTGCTGACGACTGGCATGAAGTTCCAGCAGCGAGCGCACTTGGTTCCTGAGGCTGGCAGAGCGAGAACCTTTGTCGTGGAATCTTCGACCACCGTTACCTTCGAAACATTGAGGATTTCCTTCAGTCCGATGGCATGACGATGAAGGACTTCGAAGGCAAGCCCGGTTGTTCGAATCTCGATTTCAGCTTCGAGGCCTTTGCCGATGCGCTTTTCCTGGCGCGCCTCTTCGAGTGCGATCATGGCTGCGTCGCGTGCACCGAAGATCTGCTTCCACTCCTCCAACAACTTTGCGGGGTGTTCGGGGTAGACGTCTTCCGGCTTGGGGAAGAGCGCGAGATGGACGCTGGCTTCGCGGCCTGCGAGCTGCGGCAGGTAATCCCATACTTCGTCGGCGGTAAAGCTCAGGATGGGGGCGACGAGGCGGGTGAGGGCCTCGGTGATCTTCCAGAGGACAGTTTGCGCGGAGCGACGGGCCTTCGAGCTGGGCGCGAAGGTGTACATGCGGTCCTTGAGCACGTCGAGGTAGAAGGCGCTCAGGTCGGCGATGGCGAACTCGTTGACGGAGTGGTAGATGCGGTGGAATTCGAAGCGCTGGTACCAGTCGAGGATCTGTTCGGTGAGCTCGCGGGTGCGGGCGAGCATGTACTTGTCGAGCGGTTCGAGGTCGTGGAAGGCGACTTCGTGCTGCGCCGGGTCGAAGCCGGCGATGTTGCCGAGGAGGAAGCGGAAGGTGTTGCGCAGCTTGCGGTAGATTTCGGCGCAGCGCTTCATGAGGTTGTCGCTGGCGGCCATGTCTTCGCGGAAGTCGACGGAAGCGACCCAGAGGCGGACGATTTCGCCGCCCATTTCATTGGCTACTTTGACGGGGTCAACGCCGTTGCCGAGGGATTTGCTCATGGCTCGGCCCAGTTCGTCGAGGGTCCAGCCGGCGGTGGCTACGTTGGAGTAGGGGGCTTTGCCGCGCAGGGCTACGGACGTCAGCAGCGAGGAGTGGAACCAGCCGCGGTGCTGGTCGCCGCCTTCGAGGTAGAGAACGGTGCGGTCCGGCTTGGCGTAGGCGTCGCGCAGGTCGGGGTCGGTTTCGGCGACGGCGTGCCAGCTTGCGCCGGAGTCGAACCAGACGTCGAGGATGTCCATTTCCTTGCGGAAGTCCGTGCTGGACTGGCCTTCGGCTGCACAGTGTTTGCAGGCGGTGCCGCTGGGCAGCAGGTCTTCTACGGGTGTGGTGTGCCAGGCTTCCGCGCCGTGGTCTTCGAAGAGCTTGACGATCTTTGCGTTGAGCGCCGGGTCTTCGAGCGGCTTATTGCAGACGTTGCAGAGGAAGACGGCGATGGGCACACCCCAAATGCGCTGGCGGCTGATGCACCAGTCGGGGCGGGTGGCGATCATGTTGGTGATGCGTTCCTGGCCCCAGGCTGGGTCCCATTTCACTTCGGCAATCTTTTCGATCGTGAGCTGGCGGAAGGTGGTGTCGGAACCGTCTTCACGCAAGACCGGAGTTTCGAGGCCGATGAACCACTGCTCGGTGGCGCGGAAGATGACCGGCTTGTGGCAGCGCCAGCAGTGGGGGTAGGAGTGCTCGAGGTCGTGGCGGCCCATGAGCGCGCCGCGCTCGGAGAGCAGTTCGATGATGAGCGGATTGGCGGCGAAGACTTTCTTGCCGTCCCAGGTGGGCGGCTCGGCGCCAGTCCAGACGGTGGGGTCGTAGTGGAGAACGCCGGCGTTGTCGACACGGGTGGTTGGATCGAGGCCGTAGCGGACGCCGGTGTAGAAATCATCAGCCCCGTGGGATGGGGCGGTATGGACTGCGCCCGTGCCGGCATCGGCGGTGACGTAATCGGCGTTGACGCCGAGGACGCTGCGATTGAGGAATGGGTGCTGGAAGGTGGCGCGATCGAGGTGGCTGCCGGGGAAGCGGGCCAGGACGAGCGGTTCGCCCAGATGGCAGGCGGTGGCTACCTTGGCGGCGAGTTCGCTGGCTACGATGTAGACGGGCGCGTTAGGCCCCTGGCCGGAAGCCATAGCGACGTATTCGAAGCTGGGGTGGAAGGCGACGGCGAGCGACGCTGGCAGGGTCCAGGGGGTGGTGGTCCAGATGATGGTGTAGACTTCGCGGCCTTCGAGGGCGGCGGATTCGGGGCCTAGCTTTGCAACGTCCGAGGTCAGCTTGTAGCGGACGTAGACGGAGGGGCTGGTGTGCTGCTCGTATTCGATTTCGGCGTCGGCGAGGGCGGTGCGGTCGTGGATGCACCAGTAGACGGGCTTGAGGCCGCGGTAGACGAAGCCCTTTTCGAGGAAGCCGTAGAAGGTTTCCAGCGTACGGGCTTCGTAGTCGCGGGACATGGTTTTGTACGGGTCGTTCCAGCGGCCAAAGACGCCGAGGCGCTCGAACTGGGAGGTTTGCAGGTCGACATACTTCTGCGCGTACTCGCGGCAGGCTTCGAGGACGGCGGGTGCGGGCATTTCGAGCTTTTTGCGGCCCAGCTGCTCGTCGACTTTGATCTCGATGGGGAGACCGTGGCAGTCGAATCCCGGGATGTAGGGGGAGTCGAAGCCGGCCATGGTTTTGGATTTGACGACGAAATCCTTGAGGCCCTTGTTGAGAGCGTGGCCGAGGTGGAGCGGGCCATTGGCGTACGGGGGGCCATCGTGGAGGATGTAGCTGGGCTTGCCTGCTGCGGCTTTGCGGAGTTCGCCGTAGATGCCGGCGGGACCGAGCTGGGCCCATTTTTCGAGGCGCGCGGGCTCGTTCTGAGGCAGGTTGGCCTTCATGGGGAAGTCGGTTTTGGGCAGGGTGAGGGTCGACTTAAGCTCTGGTACTGCGGACATTCTTACTCCCGTGTGCTTCGCTTGTAAGCTTCAGTGTAAATGGATTGAGGCCGGGTTATCGAGGTGACGGATAGGCCGGGCTTTCAGCCCTCGGGCGTTGACTTGCGGCTTTAACCCAGCCCGTTGGGCTGGGCTGGTATGGTGGCGCGCCTTTGGCGCTTGGAGCTGTTGCGACTTGAGCGGTCTTGCTTTCGCGAAGAGTAACGGGTTTCGCGTCGATTTGTGTTAGTGGTATCGCTCGAATTCTGTCGATGTGGTGGTTTCGCTTCACTTGCCTCAGTCGTAGTGGGTTTTCTGATACATATTGCAGTGTGATTTTGATGGGAATCGATAGCGAAAGAAAATCCGGTAACTACTCTGGCTGCGTATCGTCTATTGTGAAGAGCCTGTAATGCAGTGTGTGTGGAAGCGATTGTGTTCAATTGGGTACGGGACGGAATCGGGGTAGCGGAAACGGGTTCCAGGGCGAGACAGCGGGGCAGTTGGTCCCGCATAATAGTGAAATGGGTTCTTTGAAGATTTGAAGAATTCAATGTCACGCAACCCTGGCCGATCCTGCAACGTCGAATGTGCAAGCCACGTAGGGCAGCAGGGAAGTGAGAATCGGCAGAAACTATGGCAAACGATCTGCTCAATCCGCCTGAAACAGAGACAACCGGGGCTTCGCAGAACGGCCGCGAACACGATGTGTATACGCCGCCGCAGCCGTATGCCGAGACCGGGCATGAGCTCGATGCTTTTTTAGGCAAGGCGTTTGAAGAGAAATCCGCGTGGTCGAGCCTGTATGACAGCGTTCATGAGATCTTCTTCCCGACGAAGCTGCCGCCGCTGGAGCTGACGAGCACGCCAATTCCGGTTATTGACCCGATGGCGGAGAAGCGCAGCCCGGTGGCCTGGATCATTGCTGCTGCGGCGAATGTCGGGCTGATTCTGCTGCTGCTGTTTGCATTCCGCAAGGAAATCAATAAGGTTCTGCCGAAGCAGCTGCAGCTCACGAGTCTGGATGTGCCTGCGTACCAGCCGAAGACTCCGAAGAATCCTAAGCCTGTGGGCGGCGGCGGTGGCGGTGGCGACCATTCGTTGACTCCTGCTTCGAAGGGGAAGCTGCCGAAGTTTGATCCGAAGCCGATTGTGCCTCCGATGATTGCCAAGATTGATCATCCGACGCTGGCGGTGGATCCGAAAATCGATGTTCAGCCGAATCTGAAGCTGCCTGATAACCCGAATCTACCGAATTTTGGCGCTACGCAGGGTCCGAGCGTTGTGCTTTCCAATGGCACTGGTGCAAATGGAATCGGAAGCGGCAAGGGCGGCGGTGTAGGACCGGGAAACGGCAATGGCTATGGACCTGGCTCTGGTGGCAATGCTGGTGGCGGGCCGCGGCAGATTGGGAATGGCGTTTCTGAGCCAAAGCTGATTTATTCGGTGGAGGCTGAGTTCTCCGACGAGGCGCGCCGGGCAAAGTATGAAGGCACGGTGGTGGTTGCGCTGATTGTGGATGCCAATGGGAATCCGCAGAATGTGCACACTGCGCGGTCCCTCGGTATGGGGTTGGACGAGAAGGCGCTTGAAGCGGTGAAGCAGTACAGGTTCAAGCCTTCGATCGACAGCAAGACTGGGAAACCGGTGCCTGTGATGTTGAATATCGAGGTTCGGTTCCGTTTGTATTAGCCGGTTCAACGAAGTTCGGTCTTTGTGAAGAATGCGCAATGTGCGTCTGGCGCTCGCAGTTGGTTTGGTCATTGTGGTCAGTGATAGGAAAGCCCGAAGCCTGCTGCTTTGGGCTTTTCTGCGTTCGTAAGAGATCCCATGCGCAATCTCCTATCCTAAAAGTAAGGTAATATTGCATTACTGGTATTCGAGGTTTTGTTATGACTACTCTGACACTAACAGCTAAGGGGCAGGTCACCTTTCGCAAGGAGCTGCAAAAACATTTAGGTGTAAAGCCGGGAAGCAAGATCGTTGTGGATATGCTGCCGGACGGACGAATCGAACTTAAAGCTGATCGCCCTAAAGGTTCTATCGATGCGTTCTTGGGACTGCTCGCGGATAAGACAACCGTAAAAGCGACCCTTGAAGAAATGAACGAAACGATAGAGAAGGGGTGGGCCGGTCTCTTGTGAGGATCACTGTCGATACAAATATTCTTGTTCGCGGAGTAGTACGCGACGACCTGGGTCAGGCGAAAGCGGTTGACCAGCTCTTGCATCGCGCAGAGATCGTGGCTGTATCGACAGCCTGTCTCTGCGAATTGGTTTGGGTCTTGAGGAGCCGTTACAAGATACCCGCAAACGACATCAGTGCAGCCATACGAGCACTTCACGATACTGAATACATACAAATGGATCGAAGAGCGGTATTGGCTGGTTTAGCTTCTTTGGATGCGGGCGGGGATTTTGCAGATGGAGCGATTGCCCATGAAGGGCGCTGGATGGGCGGAGATACCTTTGTCTCGTTTGATAAGGCAGCTGTGAGATTGATCGCGGATCAGGGGCACTCCAGCTTACTGCTTAACCCATGACGACAAGCGGCTGGAAAAGGGTGCCGGCGATGCGCTTGGCAATGGCGGCGAGGTCGCGCTGGCTGGAGAAGACCTTGACGAGTTCGGCGGTGGAGTAGTCGGCGAGGTTGGCCTGGGCGCCGTTGCGGAGTTTGCCGAGGGCTACCGGGTCTGCCGTGACTGAAGGCATTTCGGGGAGCAAGGTGCGCGGGTGGAGCGTGGCTGCGTCGAGATTTGGACCCAGATTTGGAGCCAGGGCTGCGAGGGATTCGAGCGTGTGGGCGTGCGCCAGTGTGAATGGGCCGGCCTGGATGCGGCGCAGGCTGCTCAGGTGGGCTCCGCAGCCCAGGATCTGGCCGAGTTCGTGGGCTACGGAGCGGATGTAGCCGCCCGCGCTTACGGTGATCTGGAAGGTGGCTTTCAGGCCTGCTAGCTCATTGATCGTGAAGTTTGAGATCTGGATGAGTTTGGGTTTCAATTCGACTGGCTGGCCTTCGCGGGCCAGTTTGTAGGCGGGTTTGCCGTTGATCTTCTTGGCGGAGTAGGCCGGAGGCATCTGGGAGACTTCGCCGTCGAACGGCTTGGCGGCTTCGCGGATTTCTTCGAGAGTCAGAGTGGGTTCGGTGACTTCGCCGGCCGGTTGACCTTCGGCGTCGTAGGTGTCGGTGGCGAAGCCGAAGCGGATGGTGCCGGTGTAAGTTTTTTCTGCTGTGGAGAAGAACTGGGCCAGACGGGTGTATTTGCCAAGCATGAGCGGGAGGACGCCGGTGGCCATGGGGTCGAGGGTGCCGAGGTGGCCTACGGATTGCTCTCCGGTAAGGCGACGGATGCGGCTGACTACGTCGTGCGAGGTAATGCCACGGGGTTTGTCTACTACGAGGAGGGCGTTCACTTCTCTATTTTAAGGGCGTTGAAGAGGCCCGGGACCGCAGCCCTCATTGCAAGGGCTGCTATTCAGGGGCCCGAAGGCCCCTGCTTCCTCCAAGAAAAACAAGAGCAAATTCAAAGAGCTAAAGACTAGATGTTGGTGGCGCCGGGGTGGCGGACTAAGGAAAGAAACTCTGTGCGGGTCTGCTGTTGTTGGAAGCAGCCTACCATTGCCGAAGTGACGGTGGTGGATTGCTGCTTTTCGACGCCGCGCATCATCATGCACATGTGTCGGGCTTCGATGACGACGCCTACGCCCTGGGGCTCGATGGCTTCCTGGATGGCGTCGGCGATCTGGCGAGTGATGCGTTCCTGGACCTGGAGGCGGCGGGCGAAGACATCGATGAGGCGCGGGATTTTGCTGAGTCCGATGACTTTGCCGTTGGGGATGTAAGCGACGTGAGCACGGCCCCAGAAAGGGAGCATGTGGTGCTCGCAAAGCGAGTAGAGCTCGATGTCCTTGACGATCACCATCTCGTCGTAATCGACGTCGAAGAGGGCTCCGCGGAGGATCTGCGTTGGGTTCATGGTGTAGCCCTTGGTGAGGAAGGCCATGGACTTTTCAACGCGGCTTGGGGTATCGAGTAGGCCGTCGCGGTTGGGATCTTCATTAAAGCGGCCCAACAATTCGCGGTAGAGATCCTGAGTGGAGTACCCGGCGAGTCCGGGCTCTGTCTCTTGGAGTGCGGTTACAGACTTGGGGGATTTCGATACCACCATGGGGTGCGCCATTGCGTTGTCCTTGGCCTGCGTCTCAGCGCGGGCGACTTGCTTTGAAATGGTGAGTGCTTTGCGAATTCTTATTGGAACGGCTTCCGGCTTACTACGGATTCATGTGGGGCTGGTTTCGTTGCCGGAATATTCGAAAAAGTTGTTCTCAGTCTCTTCGACGCGAATTTTGTCCAGTTGTGCCGGGTGGAACTGTTGTTTCAGGATATCGAATATCGCGATACACAGATTCTCTGTTGTCGAGACCTGCTTTGCGAAGAGGGGATCGAGGTTGAGATTCATGTGGTCGAAGCGGGCGAAAATTTTTTCATTCACGACGCTGTCGAGCGTGGCCATGTTGATGACCATGCCGGTGGCGGGGTCGATGGGGCCGACAACGGTCACTTCGACGCGGTAGTTGTGGCCGTGGCCGTTGGGATTATTGCATTTGCCGAAGGTAGCGCGGTTGGCTTCGAGTGAGAGATCTTCGGTGTGGAGGCGGTGGCTGGCGCTGAAGTGGTAGGCGCGGGTGAAGTAGGCTTTTGCGATCTGTGTCATGACTCGCCCCGGTATTCGGCGAAGATGTCGGCGGTTTCGTAGACGCGAACTCGGGCCAATTGGGCACCGCCGGCCGCTGCTACCGGGGTTTCGAGGCGCTTCCAGATGGCTACGGCCATGTTTTCGGTAGTCGGGATGGTATCAGCGAATTCCGGGACTTCAAGGTTGAGGTGGCGGTGGTCATAGATGTCGAGGACTTCGTGCTCGATGACGTCTTTGAGCCATTTGAGGTCGACGACGAAGCCGCTGACGGGGTCGGGGGTGCCGGAGACGGTAACTTCGAGAGTGTAGTTGTGGCCATGGCCGTTGCGGTTGGCGCACTTGCCGAATGTCGCGAGGTTTTGCTCCTCTGACCAGGCGGGGTTCCAGTAGTAATGCGCTGCGGAGAATGTAGCCCGGCGGGTGAGGAAAATCATGCTGTGTGTCCTTGGGTTGCTTTCAGGGATAGGATGCTGCGGGGGTTGGGCGGTTTCAGCATTTGGTGCCGGTGTTGCATTGGTGAACAAAGCTCTTCTATATGTTGGCCCAGTGAGAAATTGATGAGCTCTCAGAACTCCCATGGATTGAATAACGTAACGCCGAGTCCCGTGTAGTCTCTTATATTCCGAGTGACGACTGTCAGGTCGTGGATTAGGGCAGTTGCTGCGATCATGCCATCAGCAGTGTTCAGGGGAGTTCCATTCTTCTGGCCTTGTGCGTCTAGATTTCCCCACCTCTCAGCAATGAGGTAAGTCACGGGTAGAATCCGATTGTAAAAGCGCGGGATCAAGTCGTTTTCGAACCACTCTTCGAGCTGTGTGCGCCGGGTGCTTGCTGTGAGGAGAGAGAAGCCCTTTCGCAATTCGCCGATGGTGACGACGCTTAGGTAGAGTTCTGATTCGTCCTGGGCGTAAAACCAGTCGGCAACCTTCGATTCTGGCCGCGTTCGGATGAGTTCGGATGGAATGTTGGTGTCCAGCAGGAACCCACTCACGCTATTTGCACCGACCGACTGCTAGAAGGATTGCGGCTGAAATCAAGATCGTCGGCCATCCCGGAGACGGCTTCGAAGACTTCGCGGAGTGTCCTCGACTTGGACGTAGGCTTATTGGGGTTCATGGAGCCTGGCGTGTGGACCGACTTCAAGGCTTGCATTAGTACGTCTTCGATGTCTGCGAACTGGCCAGACTGCATCCGTTCGTGGATGAGAGCTTCAAGTTCTGGCTTTTGAATTTCAATCATCATCGGGATGTCCCTTTCGAAGATGCTTGCTGTCAGCTTCCTGTTTTGATCATGATACTCGTTTCGCTCTTTGGAACGCAGAGATTAGACGGACTTAGGAAGGGTAGGTGCGGCCTTTCCAGGTGACTTTGTGGAGGATTGTGTTCTGGAACCAGCTTCGGTAGAGGAGTGCTGCGAAGAGAGGCAGGGCGAGCGGCGACAGGGCGCAGTCGAGGGCGGGAAAGTTGGATTTGGCTACTCGGGCGTAGAAGCGCCAGAGGTTGCGGAGCCAGACCAGGGTGAAGAGCAGGCCTGCGGTAAACCATGGGAGGTATTGCAGGGACGCGGTGCGATAGGTCCAGCCTAGGATGGGCAGGCCGAGAATGAGGAAGATGTCGAGGAGGCGCCAGGCGGCCAGGATGAGGCAGTTGCCGAAAAGGAGAGCGAGGTTCTTGGTCCAGCCTTCGATCATGGCAGTGGTGGTCCGGTACATGCGGGTGGAGAGAGCGTCGGCGGCGTAGCGGAAGCGTAGGCCTGCTTTGCGTTTCTTGGCGAGGAAGGCTAGTTCTACGTCTTCGAGGATGTGGCCTTTGACGCTGGCGTGGCCTCCGATGGTTTTGTAGGCCTGACGACTGGCAAGGAGGAACTGGCCGTTGGCGGCGGCGATGCGGAGGTCGGGGTTGGAGACTTTGGCGGGGGGGTAGGCTAGGGAGAGTTCGCTGAAGACGAGGGGCATGAGGGCGCGCTGCCAGAGGCCTGAGACGAGCTGCCTGGGGGAGTAGCTCAGGACGCCGACTTTGTATTTTTCGGCTTCGTGGATGGCGCGGCGGAGGTTGCCGGGTTCGTGGACGGTGTCGGCGTCAGTGAAGAGAAGCCATTGGCCCTTGGCCTGTTCTGCGGCCGTCCAGCAGGCGTTTGCTTTGCCGGTCCAGCCTTTTTCGAGCTTCTGGGGGCTGATGACGGTAACGCCGGGGATGGACTTGGCTATCTTGCGGGTGTTGTCCGTGGATTGATCGTCGACTACGATGAGTTCCCAATCGCGGCCTAGTTGAAAGAATTCGTCAGATTGGGAGACGAGGGAGTGGAGGCAGGCGGCGAGGCAGTCCTCCTCATTGCGGGCGGGGACGATGACGGTGAGTTCCATCGTTGGCTGGATGGACTCGGGTGCGTGGATGGACTGTTCTTCTTCGGTGATGCCTTCTGGCATGGTGGGTGAGGCTCCCGCTCCGTATTATAGAGATGTGGGCATGCGGAATTTTATTTCGGGTTTTGTGGTGGCTGGGCTGCTGATTGGGTCGGCTGGTTGTGATCGCGGGAGTCACCCTTTGCTGGTGAACAAGCCTGCGCCGGATTTTCAGGTTGCGGATGGCACTACTTCGATTCATTTGGCGGATTACCGGGGTAAGGTTGTGCTGCTGAATTTCTGGGCGAGTTGGTGCGCGCCTTGTATTCAGGAGCTGCCTTCGCTGCAGCAGTTTCATCGTGAGCACCCGGAGTATCCGATTCTGGCAGTGAGCATTGATGAGGATGAGTCGGCTTATAAGCGATTTCTGATTCAGCGGCGGGTGGATTTCATCACTGTGCGCGATCCGCAGGAAGTTTCGGCGAACAAGTATGGGACGACGGGTTGGCCGGAGACTTTTGTGATTGATCGGGATGGGAAGATTCGGCGGCGGTTTATTGGGGCTACGGATTGGACTGATCCGGAGATTGTGCGGTTTTTGAAGACGCTTTAGCAGCAGATTCCCCTGAGGGGAATGACAGAAGAAAAGTAAGGGCAACGACAACGACAAGGGCAACAGCAGATTCCCTCCGGGAATGACAACAAGAAGAGCAAGGGCAAAGGCAGCAGCAGATTCCCTGCGGGAATGACAAACAAAGAGACAGATTGCGGAACGGTTCTGCGGAATTGGTATGATGCGGATATGACTACGGTTGAGATTGTTTTTCGGTATCGCGGGCTGCCTACCGAGGCGGAGACGTTTGCTTTGGCGAATGCGCGCGACGTGTATGGGATTCGGCGGCTTTCGTTTGACCGGGCGGCGAGCACGCTGCTAGTGGAGTATGACGCTACGCGGCTGAATGCGGCTACGGTGACGCAGCTGGTGCGGCGTTCGGGGTTACAGCTGATTGAGGAGGCGCCGTTGCCGATTCCTGAGGTGCCTGCGCCGGTGGTGGTGCCTTCGGTGGAGCCGCCTCCTGCGACGAAGAATTAGGTTTCGCGCCTGGTTCCGCAAGGTGTTGGCTGCGTTGCTTTTCGCGGCAACTCTTGGTATTCTAAGACTCGTTGGGTGACCAACGGTTTGCGCCTGTAGCTCAGCTGGATAGAGCAATTGACTACGAATCAATAGGTCGGGAGTTCGAATCTCTCCGGGCGCACCATAGACTTCTTCGGGCTATTCAGCCCAGCTTCCGAAAACCAGTTTATGCGGTCGTAAGATCGCATGGAGCACAGAGCTCAGCCCATTCTCCCCCAATGGTCTGAGCTCTGGTTGCGTCTGGGCGTCCTGTTGACGGACGGGGATGGGTCGTGCCTTCAGCCCTCGAATCCCGCGATTCGATGCCGACCCAGGGCTTTGCCTTGGGCTGGTATGGCACGCGCCTTTGGCGCTGATTGGTGTGGCGAGCCTCAGCTCTTCTTATGATTCGTATCTGGCGCTGGGTTGGCGAATGCTATCAGGGCCTGGCTTCGGATGCGGTGGTGATCTGGACCTCTGTGATCAGGGGCAGGTTGTCCGAGGAGCCGCCGGCGAGGATGCGGATCGGTTCTTTTTCGACGCGCCAGGAGTGGGAGGCGGTGTCCCAGTAGGCGAGGTCGCGGGCTTTTAGAGTGAGCGGGACTTCGGCGGTCTGGTTTGGTTCGACGTGGATGCGTTGGAAGGCTTTCAGCTCCTGGATGGGATGGGTTACCGCGGAGCCCAAGTGCTGGACGTAGAGCTGGACTACTTCGTCGCTGGCGGTTTTGCCGGTGTTCTTTATGGAGACGGTGACTTTGATTTCGCCTGTGCCGGGGATGGATTTCTGGCTGGTGGTGATTTTCTGATAGGCGAACTGCGTGTAGCTCAGGCCGTAACCGAAGGGGTAGAGCGGTTTGTGTTTGTCGTAGAGGTAGGTGCGGCCGTGGGTGAGGTCGTAGTCGAGGATAGGCAGGAGCTGGTCGTCTCCGGTGGGCCAGGTCTGGACGAGGCGGCCGGCGGGGGAGACTTTGCCGAAGAGGACGTCGGCGAGGCCGTGACCCAGCTCCTGGCTGTTCTGGGTGAGGTGGAGGATGGCGGGGAGGTTTTGCTGGCTCCAGACGATGGCGTAGGGGAAGCTGCTGATGAGGATTTCTACGGTCCTGGGATTGGCGGCGTACACGGCTTTGACTAGATCTTCCTGTTCGAGGACGATGGTCTTACGGTCGACGGCTTCGCGGCCATTGCTGGGGTTGTCGCACTGCTTCCAGCGGGTGGCGTTGCAGTAGGGGTGGTTACCTGTGATGACAATGGCGATGTCGGCTTGTTTGGCGAGGGTTGCTGCTTTGGCTGGGTCTTCGCCTTTATCAAAGAGAACTCTTGCGTTTGGTGCGGCTTCCTGGATGCCTTTGAGCGGGGTGATCGAATAGGGTGGGGTGCCACTGTACCAGTCGAGCAGGACTTCGTCGGCGTAGGGACCGATTACGGCGATGGTTTTCAGCTTAGTCGCGTCGAGGGGGAGGGTGTGATTTTCGTTCTTTAAGAGAACGATGGACTCCTGGGTGGCTTGCCGGGCTAGCTGCTTGCTGCTTTCGCGCTGGGCTGGTGGGGTGTCTGACTCGCGACCTATTTTGGCGTAGGGGTCGGTGGGGCTGAGGGTGGATGTGCCGTGGGCGATCTGGCCGGATTCGTCTGCGCCTGCGGGGGATTCGGTGATGGCGTCGAACTTGCCGAGTTTGACGAGGACGCGGAGCCAGCCGCGGAGGGATTGGTCGAGTTCGGCTTCGGTGATGAGCTTGTCTTCGAAGGCTTTGGTGAGGTCGGGTTCGTAGGTGTCGAGGAAGTAGTTGATGCCGGCTTTGACGGCTGCTGCGGCGCCATGTTCCTTGTCGGGATAGCTTTTGTGGGCGGTGATGAGGAGACCGAGCGCGCCGCCGTCGGTGCAGATGATGCCGTCGTTGCCCCATTCCTTGATCATGACGTCTTTGAGGATGGGGTGGACCATCATGGGGGTGCCGTTCCAGGAGTTGTAGGCGGCCATGACGCCGCGGGAGCCGCCTTCTTCAAAGCCCATGCGGAAGGGAACGGAGTAGTACTCGCGGAAGAGGCGCTCGCTGAAGACGGAGTCGCTGGAGTCGCGAGTATCTTCGTTTTCGTTGCCGAGGAAATGCTTCATAAGCGAGGCCGTCTGCCAGTGGTTGGGGTCAGGGCCTTGCAGGCCGTGCTGGAAGGCGACTGTCATGGTGCCGACGAGATATGGGTCTTCGCCCATGGACTCTTCGGTGCGTCCCCAGCGGGGATCACGGGATAGGTCGACGTTAGGGGCGCGGACGACAAGGCCACCGCGGTCGAGGTTGGGGTTCTGGTAGTTGTAGCGGGCTTCGTAGCCTTCCAGGGCACCAATCTTCTCCATAAGCGCAGGGTCCCAGGTATTGCCGAGGCCGCGTTCCTGGGGGAAGGTTGTGGTTGGGAGCGGCTCTTTGCCTTTGCCTTCCCAGTGGCCGGGGCCGCCTAATGCTAATCCGTGAAGGCCTTCGACCTGGCCGGTGAAGGATAGCTTGAGGCGGGGGATTGTGGGGCTGCCGCTCATGAGATGGATCTTTTCGGCGAGGGTGAGGCGGCTTAGGAGGTCGGTGATGCGGGTTTCGGCGGGGAGGTTGGGGTTTCGGAAAGGCTCTTGTGCTGTAAGGGAATTGAAAGCTGGAATTAAGGCTAGGACGATGAGCCAATACCGCGGTTTGAATGGCACAGTGAACTCCAGGTGCGGCGAAAGATGGTTGGCTTTCTGAGGGACGCAGAGTATCACATGGGACTTACGTTTTGCCTTTAGTAAAGCCTTTGAGTTGGGGATTGCGCGTGCGCAACGAACGTGACGCATTGCGCTTTTATGTTTACAGGGCTTGGGGTGGGTGATATTCCAGAGAGAGATTTTTGATCGTGAGAGGGATGCGGCTGGCTTCGGAGTGAGAAGCGGCTTCGCGGGTGAGTTATGGCGGAATTGACGGTTTACGATCTGGCTGCGCTGACGCAGGGGATGACGGACCAGCAGAAGTTTTATTTCAATGCGCAATATGGTTCCGTGCGGAAGGATCGGACGATCATGCTGGTGATTTCGATATTTCTGGGTCACTTTGGGATTGACCGATTTTTGCTGGGGGATATTGGGCTGGGCTTGCTGAAGCTGTTTACTTTTGGCGTGTTTGGGATTTTTACGCTAATTGATTGGTTTCTGATTATGGGGCGGACGGACGATTACAACCGGACGAAGGCGTATGCGATTGCTGCCGCCATTCGTGCGGCTGGGCCTGGCGTGCCGGCGTACTAGATTGGCGAACTCGATTATTTATGGAGTAGTGGGGTGAGGAGCGGGACCAAGTGCTCGGCGATCAGCTGGGAACCCTTGGCGGTGGGGTGGATGCCGTCGGCCTGGATGGTGCCGGGGACGGTGTAGATGCCGTCGTAGAGCATGGGCATGAGCGGGATGTGGTGCTTTGTGGCCGCTTCTTTGTAAATTGCGCTGAAGCTCTTGATGTAGTCCGCGCCGTAGTTAGGTGGCAGGGTGATGCCGACGAGCAGGATGCGGATGTGGGCGGCTTGCAGGGTGGTCAGGACTGTGTCCATGTTTTTACGGGTGATGTCGGGGGACAGGCCGCGGAGGCCGTCGTTGCCGCCAAACTCTACGAGGACGACTTCGGGGTGGAGGGCGACGATGGATTGGACGCGGGCTACGGCATCCTTTGTTGTGTTGCCGCTTACGCCCTGGTTGAGGACTTTGTAGTTGTAGCCCTTGGCGTTCAGCAGCTTTTGGAGTTGGACGGGGTAGGCCTGGGCTGCGTCGAGGTTGTAGCCGGCGGTGATGCTGTCGCCGAAGCAGACTAGTGTCTTTTGTTGGGCGGCTTGGGCGGTGATGGCCGTGATCGCGAACAGGGCGAGGATTGCGCGGGTCTTCACGTTCTTAGTTTATGGGATGGGGCGGGCTTTCAGCCCTTGGTTTCTGTTGTGACGCGTACCCAGGGCGTTGCCCTGGGCTGGTATAGCGGCGCGCCTTTGGCGCTTAGAACAGCAGATTCCTTTCAGGAATGACAGAAAGAAAGGCAAGGGCGACAGCAGATTCCCGTAGGGAATGACAGTAACAAAAGCAAAGGCAACAACAGATTCCCGTAAGGAATGACAGAAAGAAAGGCAAGGGCAACAGCAGATTCTCGTAGGGAATGACACAAGGAAAAGCAAGGGCAACAACAGATTCCCGCAGGGAATGACAACAAAAAAGGCAAAGGCTACGACAAATTGCGTGGGATGGAAGGCGCTGGAACGGTGGGGCGGAAAAGTGCGTAGGATCAGAGGTGAGTGCAGGTGAGGGTGAGACGCGGATGATTGAAGTGCGCGGTGTGAAGAAGTGGATCCAGAATGGGTCGCGGCGGGTGGAGATTCTGAAGGGAATCGATATCAGTATTCCTTCGGGGCAGTTTGTGGCGATTGTGGGTGCCAGCGGGAGTGGGAAGAGTACGCTGCTGGGGCTGCTCGCGGGCCTCGATACGCCGAGCGAGGGCGAGATCATTCTGGATGGGGTGCAGATTCATAACCTGGATGAGGCTGAGCTTTCTGTTGTGCGCGGGTCGAAGCTGGGGTTTGTGTTTCAGTCGTACCAGCTGATTCCTACGCTTACGGCGCTCGAGAATGTGTTGCTGCCGTTTGAGCTGAATCTGCCGGGAAATGGGATTCCGAGGGCGCGCAAGTTGCTTGAGCAGGTGGGGTTGGGCGAGCGAATGGATCACTATCCTGTGCAGCTTTCCGGGGGTGAACAACAGCGGGTGGCGCTGGCGCGAGCATTCATTGTGGAGCCGCCGATTGTGATGGCGGATGAGCCTACCGGGAACCTTGATTCGGTGAATGGTGAGAAGGTGCTGGAGTTGCTGCTGGGGCGCAATGAGCATGCGGGGACGACGCTGGTGCTCGTGACGCATGATCCTCAGGTGGCGGCGCTGGCGCATCGAAAGATTGTGATTCGCGATGGGATGGTGGTTGAGGATGTGTTGCGGGCCGATGTGCTGACGGCTGCTGGCGGGCTGAGCTAGATGGCCAAACGATCTTTGACGTGGACGCGGGCGGCGGTGATTGCTGGGCGGGATTTGCGGTCGGCGCCGGGGAAATTTGTGTTTGTGGTGCTGTCGGTGGCTGTGGGCGTGGCGGCGCTGGTGGGTGTGCGCGGGTTCAGCGAGAGTTTCCGGTCGACGCTGACGCGCGAGGCGCGCTCGCTGATGGCTGGGGATATTGCGGCGCGGACGCAGCAGTTGCCCTCGGATGTTGAAAACAAGAAGATTGAGGGGCTGCGCGGGCAGGGGGTTCGGGCGACGCTGGTGACGGAGACGGTTTCGATGGCTTCGGTGCCGCCTGATCCGGTGCCGATTCTTGTTGCGCTGAAGGCGGTCGATCCGGGGGAGTATCCGTACTATGGCCGGGCGATTCTGGAGCCGGATATGCCGCTGGCGCAGGCGCTGACGGCGGATTCCGTGGTGGTGGCGGATGAGTTTCTGATCCGGCTGCATGCGAAGGTCGGGGATTCTATCAGGCTGGGTGGGCGGAGCTTTCGGATTGCTGCGCGATTGGTTCAGGAGCCGGATCGGATCACGGCTGGTGCGGGGCTTGGGCCGCGGGTGTTGATTTCGCGGGCGGCGCTGGATTCTACGACGCTGTTGGCGCCGGGGAGCCGGGCTACGGAGCGGCTGCTGGTGCAAGTGCCTGTGGGTCGCGCGGTGGCGGATGTGCGCAAGCAGGTGGAGGGGATTCTGCCTGAAGCGCAGGTGATCGATTATCGCGAGGGGAATCCTGCGCTGACGGAGGGGCTGGACCGGGCTACTTCGATTTTGAGTTTGATTTGCCTGGTGGCGATGGTGCTGGGGGCGATTGGCGTGGCGATGTCCATGCACGCGCATCTAGAGCAGCGAATGGATGTGCTTGCGATCTTGAAGGCGATTGGGGCCGGGTCGGGGGATTTGCTGCGGATCTTTCTCTTGCAGACGATGGGGCTGGGGCTGGCTGGGGCGCTGCTGGGGGTGGCGGCTGGTGGCGGGGTGATGCTGGCGCTGCCGGCGGTGTTTGGGAACCTGCTGCCGGTGCACGCGACGCTGGCGTTTCCGTGGAAGTCGGCGCTGGCTGGGCTGGCTACCGGGTTGCTGACTACGCTGCTGTTTTGTTTGCCGCCGTTGCTTGATGTGCGGAAGGTGCGGCCGATCCTGGTGCTGCGGAGGATGGTGGAGGACGCGGAGCAGAAGGGGATTGCTGCGTTTCTTACGCGATGGGGACAGCGGAAGCTGCAGATTGTCGCGATGTTTGTGATCCTGGTGGCGCTGGTGGGGATAGCTGCTTTGCTTACGGATTCGGCGCAGGTGGGGGCGTGGTTTGGCGGGGCGCTGGTGTTTATCCTTGTGGTCCTGCTGGCGCTTTCGGCTGGGTTTCTGCGGCTGCTGAAGTGGCTGCTGAAACTGGTTCGGTTGCGGTTGCCGCAGTTTTTGCGGCAGGGACTGGCGAACCTTTACCGGCCGGGGAATCAGTCTTCTGCTGTGCTGGCGGCGCTGGGGACTGGAGTGATGCTGATTCTGGCGGTGTACCTGATGCAGTCGCAGGTGCTTAGGGAGATTCAGGAGACGGCTTCGCCGAAGTTACCCAATATGTTTCTGGTGGATGTCACGACCGATGAAGTGCCGGGGATGAAGGCATTCTTTGCTACGCAGCCGGGACAGAAGGCTGGGCAGAAGGCGGAGCTGGATCTTCTGCCGGTGGTGAGTGGGCGGTTTGTTGCGCTGAATGGGGTGCCGCTGGAGAAGCTGAAGGTGGAGCATTTTCCGCGACGGATGCTGGAGAGCGTGCAGCTGAGCTGGGCGGACAAGCTGCCGGATGGGGACCGGGTCCAGCAGGGGAAGTGGTGGACGGATGCGAATGCCAAGTCCATCGCGATCGATGAGGGGATCGCTTCGCGGATCAAGCTCGGTGTGGGGTCGGCGGTGGAGCTGGAGGTGGCTGGGCAGGAGCTGCATGTTACGGTCGCTGCGATCTTCCATACCGATGGGCAGCATATCGCCGGGCGAGCGAATTTTCTGCTGCCTTCGGGGATGCTGAAGGATGCGCCTACGGTCTGGTACGGGGCGGTGCGGGTGGATTCGAAGCAAGTGGGGCAGGTGGAGCGGGCGCTGTTTCTGGCGTTCCCGACGGTGACGGTGATCAACCTGGCGGACGTGCTGGACCGGATCGAGACGGTCGTGAATCAGATCACGTTTGTGGTGCGCTTCCTGGCTGGATTTTCGATCTTTGCGGGGTTAATGATTCTGGCTTCATCGATTGCCAGTACGCGGTTCCGGCGGACTCGGGAGGCTGTTGTGCTCAAGACTCTCGGGGCTACTCGTTGGCGGATTGTCCGCATCTTTTCGGTTGAGTTCAGCGTGCTGGGGCTGCTGGCTGGGACCGTTGGCGCGGTCTTTGCCAATCTGTTGACGAAGGTGTTGCTGCGGCAGATGGAAGCTCAGTGGCATTTTGAGTGGCGTGCGACTCTGATTGCTCTGGTTGGTACTGCGGTTTTAGCGGCGGCTACTGGGTGGTTGGCCAGCTACCGGATTCTTGGGTTGCGTCCTCTTGAGGTGTTGCGGGAGGAGTAGCAAGACAGTGGACAGTGATCAGAGAACAGTGGTCAGTTCAAGTAACAGCAAATGCAAGGGCCGACAGCAGATTCCCTTCGAAAATGACAAACCGAACAGCAACTGCAAAGGCAAAGACAAAGCAAAAACTCGTGCAATGGTGGTTTGGCCCCTCTGTTTGAGGGGCCTTTGTTGTTTTAGAACTCTTCTTCCATCTCGGAGGTTGGGAGCTCGTCGGTTTCGCGGGCGAACATTACGTAAAGGGTGGGTAGGAGGAAGATTCCTATTACCAGGTTGGCTAACAGGCCGCCTACGATAACGATGGCGAAGGGGCGTTGCGAGTCTGAGCCGATGGCGTGGGAGAAGGCTGCCGGCATGAGGCCGAGTGTTGCTACCAGCATGGTCATCATGATGGGCCGGAGTCGAAGGACTGCGCCTTCGACTGCTGCCTCAACGATGTGCTGCTGGCTGGACTCTTCCATGCCTTTGCGGCGGCCGCGGAGCTGGTTGATGTATTCGAGCATGATGACGCCGGTTTGGACGGAGACGCCGAAGAGGGCGAGGAATCCGACGGCGGATGAGACGGAGAAATTGGTGTGGGTGATGAACAGGGCGAGCGGCCCACCGACGGAGGCCATGATGACGCTGACCAGGATGAGCAGGGCCCATTTGAAGGAGCGGAACATGGTGTAGAGGATGAGGAAGATGGCCAGCACGGTAATCGGGATGACGATCGACATGCGCTTGTTGGCCCGCTTCTGGCTCTGGTATTCACCGGCCCATTCGAGGTGATATCCGGTGGGCAGCTGAACCTTGGTGTTGACCCGGTTGATGGCCTCTTCGACTGTGGAGCCGAGGTCGCGGCCGCGGACGGAGTACTTGATGGCTATGTAGCGCTGACCTTGCTCTCGGTAGATTTCTTCAGCGCCATCGTCGGTGGAGATTTTGGTGAGTTGGGCCAGCGAGACGCGTTCGCCGGATGGAGCGAGTAGGCGAACGTTCTCGATGGCCTCGCGGGTGTCGCGATACTGCTTTTCGTAGCGGAGGGTGACGTCGTACCGGGCTTCGCCTTGCTGGACCTGGGTGAGTGCGTTGGCACCGACGGCGGTCTGGATCGCGTCCTGGATGTCGGCGACGTTGATGCCCCAGCGCGCGGCGGCGGCGCGGTCGACGGAGAGGTTGAGGTTGGGCTGGCCGATGATGCGGAAGATGCCAAGGTCCTGGACGCCGGGGACAGTGGACATCTGGGACTGGATCTCTTCGGCTTTGTGTTCGAGTGTGCGTAGGTCATCGCCATAGAGCTTGACGGCCAGCTCGCCTTTGACCCCGGAGACGGCTTCCTCCATGTTGTCGGAGATGGGCTGGGAGAAGTTCCACAGCACGCCGGGAAATTTCTCCAGCTCCTTGTCCATGGCGGCGATCAGCTGTTCCTTATCCTGATGGAAGCCTGGGCGCCACTCTTCTTTCTTCTTGAGGTCGACAAAGTATTCGGTGTTGAAGAAACCGGTGACGTCGGTGCCGTCATCGGGCCGGCCGGTCTGGCTGATGACCTGGATCACTTCAGGGAAGCTGGCGAGAACCTGGCGTGCCTTGTTGGTGAAGTCGATGCTCGTGGTGGGGCCTTCGCTGGGAGGCAACGTGCCGCGGACCCAAATGGAGCCTTCATCAAGGTGAGGCAGGAATTCAGAGCCGATGGGGCCGCCGAAGGCGAGGAAGATTGCTACTCCGAAAAGGATAGCGGCGATGCCGACGGTGATGCGGTTATGGTGGATGGCCTTGCGGACGGCGACGCGATAGTGCTCGACGAGCCAGTGCAGGACGGGGTTCTCCCACTCCTTGGCGCCTTTGCGGAAGAGGATGCTCGCGAGCACGGGCGAGATGATGATGGAGAACGTGAGTGCTCCGAGGAGTGCGAAGGCTACGGTCCAGGCCATGGGCTTGAAGAGGCGGCCTTCGACGGCCTGCAGGGTGAAGATGGGCAGGTATGCGGTAATGATGATACCGATGGCGAAAAAGACGGGGCGAAGGACTTCGTGGGATGCTTCGCGGATCTTGGTGGCCGGGGTGCGCGTGTCGTCGCGCTTGGAGAGATGGCGGACGATGTTTTCGATCATGACGACGGAGCCATCGACGACCATGCCGAAGTCGAGAGCGCCGAGGGACAGGAGGTTAGCCGGGATGTGGCTCAGGTCCAGGCAGATGGAGGCGAAGAGAAGTGCGAATGGGATGGTCAGGGCGACGATGATGGCGCCGCGGATGTTGCCGAGGAAGAGAAAGAGAATGATGGAGACGAGGATGACGCCTTCGAGCAGGTTATGCTCGACGGTCTCGACGGTGAAGGCGACAAGCTTGGAGCGGTCGAGGAAGGGAATGACCGTTACACCCTTGGGAAGGATGTTGGTGTTGAGCTCTTTGACCTTCTCGTGAATGCCTTGGAGAACGGGGTCGGAGTCGGTGCCCTTTTGGAGCAGAACGACGCCTTCGACGGTGTCTGGGTTGTCAAGGATGGTGCTTGTGCCGGAACTGTCGGTGTGATGCCAGGCGCGGCCGATCTGACCGAGTCGGATCTTGGGCCCCTGCTGGACGGTAGCGATGTCCTTGACGCGGATCGGGGTGCCGTTGAGGGGCTTGATTACGGTGTTTTCAATGTCCTGCACGGTTGAAAAGAGACCGATGGACTGGACGTTGATTTGTTGCGCGCCCTGCTCGATGAAGCTGCCGCCGCCGTTGGAGTTGTTGTTGGCGATCTGCTGTTCGACTTGGCCGATGCTGAGCCCGTAGGAGATGAGTTTCTCCGGATCGAGCTTGATTTGATACTCCTTGGTGGGGCCGCCAAAGCTGGCGACATCGACGACGCCTTTTACGCCTTTGAACTGCTTTTCGATGGTCCAATCTTCGAGAGACTTTTTCTCCATAACGTCATAGGAGGGGTTGGTGCTCTCGAGGGTGTACCAGTAGATCTGTCCGACGGGGCTCCAGTCCGTGCCCATCTGGGGGGTTAGTCCGGCGGGGAGATTGACCTGGTTGAGCCGCTCGAGGACATGCTCGCGATTCTCGAAGCCTTTCGACTCGTCGTCGAAGATGAGCATGAGGCTGGAGATGCCGGCGAGCGTGCTGGAGCGCAAGCTGGTAAGGTGCTGGATGCCGGCCATCTGGATTTCGACCGGAACGGTGACCTGGCGCTCGATCTCTTCAGCGCTGCGGCCGGGCCATTGGGTGATGACGGTGACGTAGTTGTTGGCCACGTCGGGATAGGCTTCGATGGGCAGGTTGCGGAAGGCCATAATGCCCCATCCGGTGAGCAGGATGACACCACCGAGGATGAGCCATCGACTCTTGAGCGCGAAATCGACTATGCCACGAATCATCTACTGGTCCCCCGCGGTTTCGAGCAGAAGGGCCTTGGTGACGACTTGCTGGCCGGGATCGATGCCGGAGAGGATCTCCTGATTGCCGCCTTCGACCATTTTTCCGGCCCGGACGGAGGTGCGCTTGAACTGGTTGTTACCGGCGGGGACGAAGACCCAGTCCTGATCATGGAGGTGAAGGACAGCGGTGGCGGGGACGACAGCGTGGGTCTCGAGCTTCTTGCTTGAGAAGGTGGCGGTAACGAACATGCCGAGCTTGAGGATGCCGGGATTGGCGACCTCGATGCGTACTTTGGCGGTGCGCATGGTGGGGTCGAGCACGGGGCCGATGTCGCTGATGCGGCCGGTCAAGGGCTTGTCGGGGTAGGCATTGATCTTGATTTGCGCGGACTGGCCGAGCTGGAGCTTAGCGAGGTCGTTTTCGAAGACGTCGGCGAGGATCCAGACTCGGGAAAGGTCGGCGATGGTCATTGCGGTCGACGAGCCCGAGTAGGTGACGCCCGCTGCGGCTGCATTGGTGACATTCTGGGCGATGATGACGCCGGAGGTTGGAGCGTAGACGTTGACGACGCTGGTGGGGTGGTCATGGTCCACGCCATAGAGCTTCAGTTGCTCGTCGGCTGCGGTGAGGCCTTCCTTGGCATCCTGTTCGGCGTTTTCGGCCTGTTCGAGCATGGCCTGGGAGATAGCGCCATGGTCCTTCAGCTCCTTGGCGCGGAGGTAGGCCTTGTTGGTGAGTTGCTCGTCGTTGACGGCCTTGCGATAGGCGGCGAAGGCGTTGGTGACATCGGGGCTCTGGACCTTCATCAGGAGCTGGCCCTTCTTCACAGCGTCATCCAAGCGGACTTTGATTTCGACGACGCGGCCGCTGGCGAGCGAGATGACCGGGATGGTGCGAGAGACGTCAGGGCTGACGGTGCCGGTGGCGTTGAGCTGCGAGGCAGCTTCGAGCTTGCCGGCTGGCACGGTGGAGAACAGGTTCGCTTTGGCCGGGTCGACGTTGATAAGGTTCATGTCGGCAACGGTGGTGACCTTGGCCGGCGGAGGCGCGGTGTCGCCCTTTTCTTCCTTCTTGCAGCCTGCGAGGGTGAGGCAGGCTGCGAGAGCTGTTGCGAACGTAAGAGAGTGGGAGATATTAGGAAGCCGCATTAGGGAATCACCTCGCGTCCGACAGCCAGATTGAGTTGGCTGGCCGCTGTTAGATAGGTACCGATGAGTTGCAGGTAGGCCAATTGCACGGTGCGGTATTCGCTCTGCGCGTTGAGGAAGTCGGTAAGCGAGGCGCCGCCATGCTGATAGGAGAAGGTGACGGTATCGCGGACGCGGGTGGACTGGTCGAGATACTTCGCCTTATACGGCTTGAGGAGGGTAATGTTGCTCTGAACCTGGGCGTAGGCGGAATCCACGTCGGCGAAGACCTGGGCTCGAGAGGAGTCGGTGAGCTGCTGCGAACGGTCGATGTCGATCTGGGTGCGCTTCTTTTCGCCCTGATTGCGGTCGAAGAGGCGGATCGGAATGCTGATGTTGAGGCCCAGGGCGTTTTCGGCGTAGGGGTTATTGAACGAGCCATTGTAGGTGTATGTGCCACCGAAGGTGGGGTCGGCTGAGCCGTTGGCGATGGCCAGCTTGTGCGCGGCTTTGGCCTGCTCGATGGTCTGGATGGCAGCGCGTAGGTCGGGGCGGCTGTCGAGGGCGGTCTGGCGGACTGCTTCGAGAGCCTGGAGATCTTCAGTGAAGCCGAAGGGACCGTCAACGTCGAACTGCTCGACGGGGGTTCGGTCGTTCATCAATTGCAGGAGTTGAATCTTCGAAGTGCGCAAGTTGACGATTGCGGACTGCAGTTCGGACTCGTACTGGACGCGCTGGAGCTCGATGCGGTCGAGGTCGATCTGGGCGATGTCTCCGGCTTTGTAGCGTTCCTGGGTGATGCCGATGAGCTTGTCGTAGTAGACGAGGTCGGCCTCGGCTAGCTTGACAGTGGCCTTGGCCTGGAGCGTCTGGACAAAGGCAGAGCGAAGCTGGAAAACCAGGTTGCGCTCTACGTCTTCGTGGTTGGACTGGGCAACTTTGGTCGCGTCCTGCGCGGTTTCGAGGCGGAGCTGGCGTTTGCGTTCGCGCTCGTAGAGGTAGCTCAGGCCGGTTTGATATTGCGTACCGGAGAGGGGCTGCCAGACGCCGTGATGCGGGTTTAGCTGGGTGCCGTCTTCGCCAGCGGTGAGGGTAGGGTTGGGACGAAGGAAGGCTGTGGTTTCCTGGGCCTTGGCTTCGTCGACACTTAGGGCGTCGGCCTTGAGGGCGGGGTTGGCGGCTTCAAAGCGCGCTTTGACCTGTTCCCAAGTTAGGGACGGCGGAACCGCTGCCTGCTGCGCGTGGAGGCGCGTGGAGGCGAGGGCCAGAGACAGCAGTGCAGCTGCATACAGCAAGGGTCGGGGTTGTTTCATGTCACCTTAGGGGTGCCGCGAAGAGCACGACAGCCGGAATTCACATTATCTGAAGGGGTAGATTGCCGGGAAAAATGGCTGAATCAGGCGCGAGGCGGCGGCCGATTGTCGAGTGAACGGCTGAGGATGGGAGTGGGCGCCGTTTGCCCGTCGATTTGAACCGTGGCCAGAGAAAGGCCGTTCAGCGCAAAGATGGCGAACTCCTGCTCGGGCATCGCCAGCGAAGCCGGGACGACGGAGGGGTGGAGTTCGTGGGACTGGAGAGCACGGCGGACGCAGCAGTCTGTCTCTGCCGGGCCTTGCGCCGCTGCCAGATCGTCGCTGAGCGAGATGACGGGAAGCAGGAGCAGGACGACCATGACCAGAGCAAGAGCTTGAGCGGCGCGCGGGATCGGATGTTTGGAACGCGACGGGGAGCTGCGAACCCAGAGCCAGATGAGGCCGAGGGAGCAGAGCGCCCACGCGAGATTGAGTACAAGTTCCATTTTCCGATCGCTCAGTGAGATTCTAACGCAGTTGCAGATTGGCGAGTAGAGGAGTCGTTGATTGGATACGTCTCATTAGACGTGGAAACGGCGTTAAAAACTTATAAAACCTTTGCTGTCTTCCTGAAGAGCGGAGAGGATGGATATGGAGCGCTCGTTCGTCCATGGTTGACGAGCGATTGACCCATGGGCGGGATTCCTCGTATGATGAGTGAGTTGGTGGTTGACCGGCGCTCTGCTGGAACCCTGACGAAAGTCGCAAGGTTGAGTCCTTCGACCTTTGCTTGTTGCCTCGTCGTTCAATGGTAGGACAGCTGACTCTGACTCAGCATATTGGGGTTCGAATCCCTGCGAGGCAACCAACATCCATCCCTGCACGTCCCGGCGAATCCCATGCATTCAATAATATCAACAACTTAGCTCGCTTACCGTCCTCAGGCGTCCCAGCGAATCCCCCCGGAGCCAGTAGTCTTTTGTATACGGTTTGTATATATTTCGAGCTGAACTTGTATACCGAGAAAAGCGGGGGGCAAATGGCGATCACGCAATTGGAGATAACGAAGGCCAAGCCCGGGGCAAAGCCTTATTCACTTTTAGATGGACATGGGCTGTCGCTCGTCATATCGACGAACGGCTCGAAACTCTGGCGCTACAAGTATCAGTTCAATAAAAGGCAGCGGCTGATGTCGCTGGGGTCATATCCCGTCGTCAGTTTGGCTGATGCGAGAGCGAGACATCTGGAGGCACGAAAGCAAGTTGCCAATGGGATTGACCCGATGGCTAAACCCGACGCAGATGTAGAGAGCACATCGTTCGAGACCGTTGCAGAGGCATGGTGGGAACACTGGAAGTCGGATAAGAACCCTATTCACGCAGGGACCACAAGACGAAGATTGCAGGCAGATGTCCTCCCTGCGTTAGGTTCGCGTGACATCACCAAAATCAAAGCTGGCGACGTAGCGAAGATGATCCAGCAAATCGAAACACGCGATGCGTTGGACATCGCCCGTCGAGCGTTGCAAACCGTGGGTCAGATTTTCCGATACGCAGTTGCGAGAGACATCTGTGACTTCAACCCGGTTGCCAGCATCAGGCCAGCAGACTTGCTCAAGTCGCGTAAGGTTCAGAACATGGCGAGAGTATCGGCCAGTGATCTACCTAAGCTGATGGTCGATATAGATGAGTACGACGGACAGGCACTGACGAAGCTGGCTCAGAAGTTTTTGGCACTCACGGTAGTGAGAACTAAAGAGATGATCGGTGCGACGTGGGATGAGATTGACTTGCAGAAGAGTTCATGGGTGATCCCAAGAGAGCGCATGAAGACCGTCCGGGGCACTCAGACGCCTCACATAGTACCGCTGTCACGTCAGGCAGTCGAAATACTCAGAGCCATACGCCTCATCACCGGCAACCGGAAGATCGTGTTCCCCGGTGAGCAGAAAGCCGAGACGATGTCGAACAACACCGTACTCTTTGCCATGTATGGAATGGGGTACAAAGGACGCATGACTGGTCACGGCTGGCGTGGAGTGTTCTCCACGACGATGCGAGAGAAGGGATACGCACGAGAGCATGTAGAAACTCAGCTTGCACATCTGTCTGGCGATGCAGTTGAACGTGCATACAACCATGCGAAGTATGTACCTCAACGCACGGAGATGATGCAGGCATGGGCCGACTATCTCGATGCTCAGCTTGCTCTCGGACGCACAACCGCATAATCACGCTTCTCAATTTGCCTACGCATCCAGTCCATCACTTCGGACTCGACCCATGCGGAGGCATTCGTGTGTCCGAGTTTAATCGGGCGAGGGAAGTCGGGCAGGGAATAGATTGCAGATCGGGAAAGCCCGGTCAACTCTTTCACCTGTGGCAGTCTTAAGAACTTAAGTTGGAACTCCGCTGGCATGATTCATCGCTTTCTCATCCTTTCAGGATTGAAGAGTGAATGTTGAACACAAGCAGCGACTCGGGTTGAATCTTCGGCGTGAGTTGTTGCGTGTATTGCGGTTAACTCCAGATTGTGTACAAGCCACGATCTTTCTGGTAACGGCGCTTGGTGAGGGTTTCAAACACTTCTCTCACAAACTCACGCGCTTGTTTACCATTGTCCTCGCCGCTCTCCAAGCTAACCCCTCTGAAGTTATTGCTAGGATGATCCGAGCAGCGAAGCCTTGTCACGCAAGGATTACTACCGCACCACGGGTCATGATGCTCTTTGCATCTTTTGTTGCACGAGCCGTATACATCGAGGTAAACGCTATTTGTAGTAACTGCGTAGCGTTGCTCTAGTTTGAAGTGATTCTCTAACCGACGAATCACGCTTCGATATGCCTTCTCTGCTTCCATATTTCAACCCTCTGCAACAGGCAAGCTGATGCATTTCCTTCCTCATTGATATTGGTTTAACGTGCCATCGATGCCCCGTACAATTCTTCAACTTCATGACATTGGCGGAACGGTTGGTACTCTCTTAGTGTCATTGGAGACAGGCTCTCAGCTTGGGAAGATGTTGCTCATTCTCCGATATGGACTTTTTCCCACCGGCATAGTTTCGCTACACTGCAAGTGAGGTAAGCAGATTATGGGCGTTTGCAAGTGCGGTAAGAAGGTTGTAGGAAGCAGAACTCAATGTCGTAGGTGTGAAGCGCTCAACGAGCTTGGTTTAAATAAGTCAGCGAATGAGGCTTCGATCAAGGCAGCATATCGGGATCAGATCAAGGCATGGCATCCAGACAAGCATGGAAAAGAAACAGTAGGGTTGTTGATCGCAGAGGATAGAGCAAAGCGCATAAATCTGGCATACAAATACCTGTCCACTCCTCCCAAAAAGGGAGGTGCACAGACTACCCGACAGTCATCTGCCACACCTGAACCTCCTCCGCGTCAGTCGTCGGCTAGATCAGAGTCGAGCAAAGGACAGGCGGCAGGTACCGCCAAATCACCTCAGCGGACAGGTGTCAAGGAACAGCAGCCAATAACCGGCAGCAAGACTCAAACAAATGGTTCGCGCCGGAAGCAGCAAGCAATTCCTAGTTACCCTCAGCGGGATTTTATCCAGTGGAATTCCGCCTTGTCTAAAGCGCCAATAACTCGCACGAAGGCTGCGGAAGGGCTCAAGAAGTGGATTAGCAGTGAGGCCGCGAGGCGCACCTCAACCGTTGCCTTCGTGATAGAAACTTGTAGAAGAATTGGAGTTGAACCTGATCTTGCCAAGTTTGCAAAGCCTGAAGACGCGCGAGTTGATGTGTTAAGGAACCTTTGGAGAGGTACCGTACCGAACGTTAAAGAACGCACTCTTGCAATCGAATCTGATAAGCAGTTCACCGAGAGGATGGACAAGATGCGGGCATCTGTCGTTTCCTTCTCTCACGCTATTCAGCTTCGAAATGCGAAATTACCAACTCAAGATGGAGGTTTCCATGTCTCACTTGACTATGTGCTCAACTGCTGCCATCTTCTCTCAGCTTCCCTTGCAACTGCATCTACTCTAGTTAAAAGAGAATACATCCAGCCGATAAAACTCGTGGACTGCTGCATAGGTCTTGTTTGGGAACTTCAGGAGACACATGGTCTTTCTCAAGCGGAGTGTCATGCAGTAATTCGTTGTGCACTGCTCGCACATGGCTGTACAGATGAGCAGGTGGCTCCGTTTGGTGCAGGCTCAGTGGACAGAGGTACCATCCGCGCCAAAAAGGAAGCTCTCGCCAAGAAGATTATCGATAGCGCGAATGTCATTGGGCAAGTCATACAGAAAGTCAAACCACACAATAGAGGCTCTTACGCGACTATGAAAAAGTCATCCGTCTAAAACTCCAGACTTCTTCCCAGCCTGCAATCATTTATCCCCTCATCATTTGTAAAGACGGCGATTCGTGAGCCAGCCTAGTAAATGATTGAGGAAGCTAATGAGCTACGAAAATTTAATTGGATGTACACACGTTCCCCCCGCAACTGAGGTTGCCAATCAAAACTCCCAGAATATTTCCCTTTCTCACGCAGATTCTCCGCGAGTAATGGCATCCAGCACGGCCTTAGTCACTAATTCAACCTGTGTTGCGGCTGCAACACAAGTCGCCAGCTTTCGCACGATGACTTGTCTTCAGCTTCGCAAATATGTCGAGTATCGGTCCGCCCGCTGCAATGCTCACGTCGAGGGTTTCAGACGAAGATGGACCGAGTTATACCCCGCACTGCTTGAGGCTGAGGCGCGGTACAACAAAAAGCAGGGTGCTCGCACCGACCTCCACGACCTGAAGGAACCGGGGTTTCACGAGTTCTTGGCTTCCGTGGGCGTTCCACCGGGAACCTACCGTTCTTGGAAGAGTCGGATTGATGCGGCCATGAAACAGTTGGGTGAGGTGGTTGGCCCAACCGAAGCCGGTAGAGCGATGAAGGGCAAAACAGCACGTAGAAGGAGCAATCCCGCCCCTGCATCCGCGAGTGCAGCCGTAACTGAGGCAGAAAAGAATCTCATCGAAGCAAAGGCAAAGTTGGGGCCGTTGGCTGAAAACGGGAATCCACAGGCCAAAGCATACCTTGCCGAGTACGAACAAGCTCACGCTAAAGCCGTTGCTGCGACTGAGGCCACAGAACCCGAGACGGAGGAACCAAAGGCCGACCTGAAGATCAACAAGCGGCTTTCGGCCATTGCAGAAGTGGCAGAACGGTACATCAGGGTGATGGAACGCGTCGTCTACTCGGGCAATGTGACTCTCAGCGACCGGCAAAAGCGTGACCTTGAAAGCGCATCGAAGCCATGGCGCAAGTTGCTACGTGATGCAAGAGAACTTACTTGGGCCATTAAGATCATTGAAAGGCAAGAGGAGGCAGCATGAAAGCATTTCAGCGCACGATCCGAGAGACTGCCCCGTCCGAAGAAGATGAGGTCGTCAAGCGGGAGCTGGCTAAAGATTTCGCACGCGCATCTGTGAAGGAGATTGACTACGCTACAGCGAAGGCGCTGGTGATGCGCTACGAATGGCTTCAGTCAATGGGGTCTGCACGCTGGTGCTTTGGCCTGTACTTCGGCGAACACTTGGGTGGTGTCTGTTGCTTTGGCGCAACTGCCGGAACTCATGTCGCCGAATCCGTGGCCGGAATGGAAAACGCCCACACAGTTTGCACCTTGGTGCGTGGTTGCTGTTTTCCGTGGACACCGAAGAACAGTGCCAGTTATCTCATTTCCGAAGCGTGCAAACAAATGTCACAAATTTACGCTAAGCATCTCTTTGTTGCCTACGGGACCGAGGAGGCCGGGGAATTGGGTCAAATTTACTCTTCGCTGAACTGGACTTACACCGGGACCACACAGCCAGCTCAGCAGTTTATCCTCAACGGGAGGCTGCATGACAGCCGACAGGTTAGTGGCCTCGCACGCGACCGGCGCGGCCATCGGGAGGGCGAACCGATGAAGTACCGACGCTCTCGTGCTGAACAGAAGCGGTTACTGTTTGAACAAGGCGCTCTGTTTGTCCCGGGGTTTCCGAAGCATCGCTATATCGGGGTCTATGGCTCACCGGGAGTTGTGAAGCGATTAAGGAACGCGGTCAAGCTGCCATCTTTGCCGTACCCGCGCAGGGAACCCGGTCTGGCGAAATGAAATATTTAATTTTGTTGGCGGTGATGGCGATGGCTGTCACGGTGGTGTGGGTTCCGGCTCATCGAAACCCGTCGGCTTGCATTGGACGCAATGCCGGGAACTCGTGCTGGGTCGCCGTACAAATTTGAGCCGGTCTACTTATTCAAAAACTCGTAATACAGTACCTTTACACTTCCTTAAGTATGGTGTCAACTGCCAGAGTTGTGAGAGAGCGGCTTCTCACAAGTGTTAGCCAGTTTACGTGTTTACGAAGATACCGTACTTTTTGCATGTCTATTGGACTTTCTATTTTGTCAGTCAACAATCAACATACAAGAACGCTCTACCTCTCACCTTTATAGACGGTGGTTTCAGACAAGACCGTCTACGGAGACAGTAAATGACAAATATCAAGAAAAATAAGTTGCAAGATGCCATCAATGCAGTGCGAGAGGTCTTTTATGACGCAATCCAATGCCGGATACGCTATTCAGGAAAGCCTTATGCTGCAATCGCGTCCGAACTGGGATGCAGTGAGCAGTTGGTTTACCAAGTAGCCAAGCTTCGCAGTTTGAGTCGGAATAGCAACCCGCCTTCCTGCGATCATGATCCAGCCGATGCCGGTGGGGATCGCCATGAATAATTACGGCACTCCATCACCTGATGATCTCAACCGGTTTGTCACATTGATTCGGTTTCTTGCGCAAGTGAGTACGCTCATGCAAAGCATCAATGCAGAGACCGAACGCTTTAACCTGCTACTGGATGAGCAGACTGAGGCACTCAACCGAAATCGATTGCACGTCGAAGACCTCACCTCAGCTTTGTCGGACTACGGCGAAGAGTTGGAACGAGCTTCAATACTTGCCCGTCGGGACGACTCAGTCCCTTCCTAGACAATACGACAAACACAAATGCAAAAGCCAAGTGTTGAGATGTACCAAAACGCTTTCGCCGATTCTGATTGCCCTTCGAGAGCTTTCTTTAGGGCTCGGATTTCTCGCAAGGCAGAGTCCGACTATGTGCGTCTCTCCCAAAGTTATCTCGCCGCAAGCTGATTTGAATAGTGTTTCAGTGAGCAGATGCGGCGAGATGTCTTTAAGGTGGCGCTTCTCGTCATGCTAGTTCGTCGTCGTCGTCCTCGAGCAGATACGGAGCAGGTATTGATGATGATGAATCTACATACAAGCCAACCGGGTCATCGCAATCACATCGACCGTGATGGAACTCCCCATAATTGCACCGATGCCAGCCTCCTCCCATAACTTCATCGGAAGGTATTTCCACCTCCGCCGTTGATATCGACGGCTTACGAGTGAATCTCCGACCGGAAAGTTTGCCTTTCCCCTTGACCGAATCAGCATCAACACCTGCTGCCTCGCAAATCTTGTCATAGTTGAGGGTATAGGTGTTGGTTCTTCGATCCTCGGTAGGAGGGGAAATAGAGATGAGGCCAAGAGCATGAAGGTTTTGAATCGCTTTCGATACGGCGGCTCGGGAATAGTACGTGCGCTTGCAGAGTCGGGTGTAACCAGCCCATGTTTGATTGTCTTTATTTGCACGTTCCGCGAGATCAAGTAGGACGGCTTTATCTATCGCACCGAACTTTGTTTTGTGGTTTCCATACCAACCTTCAATCTTTACGACTTTATCTGTAAATTCAAATGACATTGGAGTTTTCCTCCATGTTGGAAATAGAAGTGTAGCGGTTGGCCTTGTGTATGTTGATGCCCATCCGAACAGGCGTCACGATGATAATAAGTGTATCCATGTAGTTCTCCAAGTAGGGGTTGCCTACAATAGAGACACTCGTAGTTCATAAAAACAGAATGTGCCAGTGATGATTTTTTTATTTAGCTTATGACCTAGCAATTGTAGACCGTTCTTATTGGAATACTTCCGTCCACATGGCGAATACGGAATGTCTTTATTATGAACAGCCTATTCGTATCGCGAACTGTTCATGTCTGTGTCAAGAACAGCAACTGTTTGTATTGGATACATTACTGTTTACGGAAAAAGACTTAAACAACTGATTCTAATGCGGAACGGCGTATAATCCGTCAATATCCCGTAACAAAACCCGTAAGTATTAAACCGTAAGTGAACACGTCAGCGTACCTCTATCAAATGACGGATACGTCATTTAGATGATTTCTCAATAGTCTAAAACGGAGGAAGAGGCCCAACAACGAACCGATCGACAAGACCGATAGCAGAGACCGGGAGAGTTCCGTTAAAACAAATTACGAGAAAGCCCCGGCCGCCCTCGCGGATGCGGAATCCGGGTTTGCTGCTATCCCTAGACACGGGTTCCATCGTCTCTGTACTATCAGACATTACCAATCAAACATGCCGATACAAGGGAGCGAGTCGTGATTCGTCTAATGGTAACTTTGTTCCTGATCATCTCACCCGTTGCCTCTCTGAGCCAGATTGCCTGTGCCGTTTATAACGAGAGTAAGGAAGCCTCAAAATCCCTTCCTGATGCAGGCATCATGCTAGGCTGCAAGTCATTTAATGAGCTTGTGGTCGCCAAAGGAATCGAAATCAAGCAAGCATCGACCGTTAAATCTTATGGCTGCTTCGCAGTTGATCTACCGCATGAGGCTGATGACCTATTCATCTTCGTAGAGATAGGCCAAGACATCGACAATCCGGATAAGACCAAACCCAATGGCTGGGGATTACTGACAACCTACCATAAGGGACTGAAAATCAATGGAGCGATGGCGGAGTTCGAATGGAGACAATACCCCAAAGATCATTCGTCTCTATGGACCCCGGGAATCTGGCTAGGCGACGGCAAGACTCAATTGGTATCTCTCAATGCGGACGGAACACTAACTCGAAATCCTAAATCCGATGAAGCATTGCGTGCCGCCCAACTCCCACAACTAGAAGTCAGTGTAGATGACGACACCGTCAGGTTAAATTTGGCCTTGAACAACGACAAACACGCATTGGAAACTCTTTCATTTAACAGGTTCACTGGTAAGGCAGTGACGAACATCAATTCTGGCGCTTGGCGCTGTATACAGGCGACTCCTGCCCTCTCGATTGAGCCCAACAAGCCTTAGATAGTTTTGGCTCTACTCCATACAAGCGGAGCTGACGGCTGCGCTTCTGCCATTCTCCGGCGCCAGCAGCGAAATGATTGGAGGAACCCGTGCCGGTTGGGATGATGTCTCCGGCATCGAGTTGAGTGAAGAGTATGCTGCTATTGCGGAGGCTCGGTTGAGCTTTCAGACATAAATCCATAGACTAGGTAACCGTCGTAGAACATCATCCTGTACACCCGGCCTCCGTCTATCTCCGCTACCGCATAGTGAAAGACCTTTGGTGTAGTCGTAGGTCGAATCTCAAACCTCATCTGTGAGATTAGAGAATAAACGGCACGAAAGGCCAATACCTGTTCCAGCGTAGTTCCTTCTTGCGGCAGCGACAAGTTTGGTGTCAGGACTTCCCAAAGTTGAATCTTCTCTCCGGTCTCCCGGAAGTGCAACGCTGTGAAAATACCCCTCATCACCGCGTTAACGCGCTCGACGTCGGTAGTGAATACACCAACTGTCTCACCCTGAACCATTGCAGGGCGGATGTCTGAGAAAGATGCATAGAGCAAGGCTGGGCTGTGTTCAAGAGACCTCATGGCCTTGTTTTGAAAATGTTTGTCTCCTACCTCGTTGACTCCCAAAGCCAGACAAACGACGTTCCGTGTGTATTCCACGTCAAGCGAGTTTGCATTGTTGTGAGCTGGGCATGAGGGCACAGTAATGAGATTGATTCGATGGCCTTCCGGGAAAAACGATTGTGGCGGAACGTGCTCTCTAGTCGTTGCCGGTTGGTCGCAGGCGTAGCAGGTCTTTCCATTTCTATTTGTCATGTTGTTTCTCTCCAGTAGTGCCTCCCGTCACCTGTCTTAATTCTGAGCGGGTGAGGTAGAAAAGGCAAATACCAAGTTCCTTGGTATGAGAAAAACAAAGCTATCCGCACTCGCAGTAGAAGCCCTATCAGCCTCAACAATCTTAAATAACATTCTCACCCTACCCGGCACACTCGACCGAACCACCTACACCGAAGTTGACAAAGTTCTGAAAGAGGTCGGAGGAAAGTGGAATAAGGCAAAGAAAGGCCATGTCTTCCCGCATGACCCATCGTTTGAAATCCAAACCATCATCAGCACCGGCGAAGTCATGCTGTTGTCCAAGAATGGCTATTTTCCAACCCCTAGAGAGCTTGCGGAGGTCGTTGTAGGCTACGCAGACATTTGGGATGGAGGTTTATCCGTCCTCGAACCGTCTGCCGGTTCTGGTGGCCTTGCTGATGTGATTAGAGAGCTTCATCCTGACGCTAAAATCAAGTGCTACGAGATTCGCTGGCAGACTTCCTGAGTGTTGATCCCGAGCCCATCTACGACCGGGTTGTGATGAATCCGCCCTTTGAACAACAGGGCGACATTGAGCACATTACCCATGCGTTCAAATTCTTGAAGCCGGGTGGCAGGCTTGCTGCTATCGGCGGAGGCGGCTGGCAATACCGCAAAGACAAAAAGACCGCAGCTTTCCAAGAGCTTCTGGACGAATACTGCATGATGGATGAGGCCAACCCATCAGGCAGCTTTAAGGCATCGGGCACGATGGTTGGGACTAGGACACTGGTGTTGTGGAAGCCGGGGAACAGCTAAAGCGCATATGAGTGAGTAGCGAACTGCGTACTTGTCATCGAGGGATGCTTGAGCGGACAATGAATTATGTCCACGAGAGAGCATTTCACGAACTTCCGGTGTTTGACGTTCGCTACAGGTCTGGCCATCGCAGGAAGCGCGTTCGGGGCACAGGTAAGCGGCTGGACCCACTGGATTTCCATCGGAGTAGGTTACGGGCTAGGAACAATGCTCGTGGTTGATGCCATCGTGTTAGTCACGATGTCCTTCGTCAAGGAGGAGGAAGAGTCTGCCGCTATCGTCCCAGTACAAGCACCGGGAATAGTTCCGGGGGTTCCATCGTTATCAGCGTTGCTCGGTCAGCATCCCAGTGTTGACTTCGATACGAATGTGTTCTTCGCCAAGGCATACTACAGTCCGGTAACAGCAGAAATGGAAAACAATATCAAAATAGTCGCTCAAAAGTATTCTGCTACCAATAAGGAAGCATTCTATGCCCGTTTCATAGGTGTCGGTGCGGTCGCTTATCAGCACGACATTACGTGGTACACAATATTTGGAAGCCAAGTCAAAGCCTTAGCAGAGTTAACTTCTCGTGGTCCTATTCCAGTGAATGATCTTAAAGAACACTATGAGAAGGCTGTAGAGAACTACCCGAAAACATACGTGGACTATTCCTTCGAACAGTGGATGGCATACATGAAGGATCGAATGCTAATTGTGATCTATCCCAGCGAAATGGTAGAGGTGTCTTTCAATGGACAAGATTTTCTCAAGTATCTAGCTCACGTTGGCAGGTCGTACAGCGGGAAACCGAACTAAGGCTCAATGAAAAAGTGGGGGACTGCGAGGAATTCCATCCCGCTAGGGATGCCTCAAGCCGTGTTTATCAATGTGCCCCTTGAATTTCAGGTAGATGTCCATAAAGTAGTTCGCTCCGTAGCCATAGAACAAGTCACGGGCATCAGGAAATCGAGCAGCGCCGACATCTTCCGTCAGAATTGACCACACAGTTGGATGAACAAACTTAGAGCACACTTTATTAAGGCTGTCGAATTCCTCAGCAAGCCCTACATCGTTAGCCCAATTGCGCGTTATCAGGTGCCCTGTAATAACGCCCCCCTCGGCAGTCATCTTTGAAGTGAAGTCAGACAACATGGCGTCGAATGAGCTTACTGTCAGAGACGGGTTCGCCAATAGTTCCAGCTTCTTCAGCTTCTTCAAAATTTCGATACCGTCTATCCACCTATGAGAGGCGAATTCGTCTGCTTTTACTTCTGATAAGAGTATATTGCGCATGAAAACATCGATCTCTAGCAGATTGCGACATGACCACGCTAGGTAGTCCTGAGCATCATCGTCGAATGCTCTCGTAAGCAAACTGTAGTTAATGAGCGCGGTTCTACCAAGACTAGTCGTGATGTGATAGAACCGACCGGTTACCTCGTCGGTTGGGATAGGTAGAGATTCGAGAAGCGTGAAAAACCGCTGGGCGATGTCGTCTACTCCAGACTTAAGTTCAGAAAGGTTTGGCATGATTCGTAGATCATATCTCTAAATATGCGTGGCACCCCAAAATTGAGCCCAAAGTGGCCATTCCCGATCTCAGTGCATAAACCGGTAGATGAGCCTAGCTGCTTTGCGTAGCAATCTTCACATTTATTTCTCTGATGGAGCCTCACTCCTGCCGTGGCTTCGGTCACCCTTGCTCAAATTGCTCCGTAGACCTTTTTGACCACCCGTAGAGCCTACCTTGCCGCCGCCGGGACGTCTTCCCCTGCTTTCACGTGCTGCCGCGTCCTGAGGGCTTCTATAAGGAGTAGCGCAATATGCCCCGAATCAAATGCTCCATTATCGAGCATCGCGAGATTTGTCAGTTCTGAACAAGCGTTGCATTTCCTGCGATGATCTACCAACTAACGATAATGTAAAGCTTTGCTCTTATTGCATTGCAGCGTGCATCTCACCGTTCCGCTCAATTGAGATTCTCTCTATATACAGAGGGGCTATGCGCCACATGCCTCTGAGTTCCCAAAAGAGACAGAAGTTCCTCCTCAATTGCTTCCCATCGCTGATTCAAATTCAATGTGAAAAGCGTTACGGGGAATCCATCAATGACGAATGAAGAATCCATCGAACTGTCTGCCACTGGATAGATCAGCATTCCCTCCGGCAGAATCACCGACTTGAGCGCATGTTCGGCTCGTAGGTATGCAAGAAGCTGATACAAATTGGCAGAGTGTGCCTTCTTAGTACCGTGATGTGATTGAAGAGCATCTTGATAATATTTTGCGTCGATTATCACGCTTCTCGTATTGCTGTACAACGTGATGTCTGTCTGCATTCGGGGAAGAAATTGTAAATCGCTCGGAACGAGTGCAGACGCCTCCCACTTCAGAGTCTTAGACCCCACTTCTGTAAATTCTCCCTGCTTTTGTCTATAGAAATTGCGAAGGAACTCCTCGAATACCCTTGACATCTTATTCTCGTCTGACAGGAGGTCCGTGAATTGGGTCTTTCCGGTTGTATCCCTGTCTGGAAGCAAAAGGGAATGGACGAGTCTGCACACTGAGAGTAGGAATCCATAGTATCGGTTGTTCCGATTGAGTTGAATCTTTCCAAAGTGGCTGGCGTCCACTCGTATCGTGTCCACCCCTGCTAATTTTGAGTAAGTTCTCTTGAGGCTGTCTCTCAGTTCAAGACTTACATGCCCCGCTCCCATCAAGATACCTATCGATGAGCGAATTATTTGATTGTGTAGTATGTTCGCTGTTAGGTCATCGTAGCTACACACTGCACGTATGGTCGCGTGACGCCGCTGTCTGACGGTCTGAGTGAACTCAATCCGGCCACGGAGAACCGCTGCCTCTTCCACGAGCACTGTGTACCCTCTGTCTAGCCCCCTCCTGAGAAGACGGTCTACGCCCGAGACGAGCACATAAGAGCATAAATCCAGAACATCGGAACTTGCTGGAATTGCGCCAACGTCAAAGGCGAGTTCTTCTGGCGCATACCTCCACGCGAAGCAGAGCAGGTAGTAGACGTTTTGGATCGGGATTGTCAAATGGATGCACTCAGCTTATCGATCAATCCGCTTGATTGTTTAGGATCGTCGTACCAGTACTCTTCGAGCAGTGGCTGAATTTCTGTCTTCACCACGCGCTTAAACCACTTCTCGTCCAAATTTGTCTCCAGCTTGCTCGGACAGAAGAAGCTGTGACCGATGCAAAATCCGCGACCAAGTGATCCGTCCGCTTCAATCAGATTATTTAGATCAGTCATTCGCTCTACCACCGCATCGGCAATTTGTTCCGTGGCTCTTTCCGCCAACCATGCACGGAACTTCGGTGATTTGAATTTCGGAGACAACGGAATGAAAGCAAAGCGACGACGGAGAGCGTAATCGACAAGTGCGAGGGAACGGTCAGCGGTATTCATTAACCCGACAATGTAGAGGTTCGGAGGGACAAAAAAGCTGTCTTTCGAGTAGGCAAGATTGAGCGCAAATCGTGGAGACCGCTTATCGTGCTCAATCAGAAGCAGCAGTTCGCCGAAAATCTTACTGAGGTTTCCTCGGTTTATCTCATCAATCACGAGAACATACTGATTCTGTGGCTCTGAAGTAGCCTTTTCGCTGAACTGGCGGAATATCCCTTTCTGCAGCTCGAACCCGCCGTTCTTTTGAGGGCGAAAGCCTTCAATAAAATCCTCATACGAGTATGACTGGTGGAACTGAACGAACTTCACTCTCTGTGGGTCTTTAGACTTAATCAATGAATATGCAATTTCCTGCGCGACGAAGGATTTTCCAACTCCCGGAGGCCCCTGAAGTATTGCGTTCTTCTTGCTGCGAATCGTTTCGAGGATTTCCTCGAATTCGGATCGCTCCAAGAAGATGTCCTGAATTGCTGAATCTATCGAATACGCGCCATCGACTTCAAAATCGCTTGGCACTTCTTCTTCAGCTTGGGGAAGCTTTTCTTCGGGGCTGTCGGCCACACTGTCTGGTTTCCAAATTTCCTTGACGGGAGGGTGGTAAAAGTCGATTTCTTCCCTCGGAAACCTTTGCTGTAAACCTCTTCGAATGATCAAGAGTGTCCGGTCAAGTTCAATCGCTGACGATTCGTCCCGCGTGGCCACGAACGAGGAAGCAAGTTCTGGAAACGCGTCCACAATCGTCTGCTTCTCGGAGCCGGACGACACACGCTCGAAATCATTAGGGAATAGAAGGTACAGCAGCATATGCCTGAATTGACGCTTTCCAGTGCTCGGAAGACTATCAACCCAGTTTCCGAAATCCCACGGGCTAGACTTCAGCAATGCTCGTCCGGGTGAACCGTCGGCCTTCAAGAATTGAAGTAATTCTATCTGGAAAGCCAGTTCATACGGCCTCTTGATGAAGTACGCTATCCCTCCTGAGCCAACGCCGAAGTCTAGTATTTTGAGCATGGGATGTTCACTGTCGATCTTCATTCCAGACCATGACCACACCTCCATCACGCTTTCCCTCTTTTTGTTGCCAGAGATGTTGGATGGGAAAAGAAGCAAAGCCCATATCATCTCTGCCGCCAATTGCTTTACTTCCTGTTCTGCTGGCTTCAACTGCAGGCGAAGCTTATTGATGAAGCTGTCCTTACCTTCAATGGGATTCTGCACAAAATATTTATCGAGCAGGTCAATATTTTTGGCGTTCCAAAGTTCTTTGTCTGAGAATATGGAACCGCTTGAGAGGAGGCACTGTTCCTTCCATTGGGTCGCGGCATCGAGGATACCGTTTAGTCCTTCACGAGTAGAGAGTATCGCCACTTTCTTGTTCTCCTCACATTGTTAAAAGAGTCACTTGTCTGACCACTTCAAGTGGAGTCCTAGTCGGTTACCAGAACCTTTTGCTCCTAGGAGTTTTGTCAACCAATATCGATTGAGTAGTCCTATCCCTCAAGGCTTATACCTATTCTCGTTGTGCCACGCCAGTTGCTCCACGGACGGTCTGAATGCTGGGTCACCGGGCAGGTGCACTACCTTGCCTTGCAGCGCGTAATATTCCTTGCCATTATCGAACTCTTCCTTGAGACGACGGCTCACCTCAACACGGAAATCCGGCATGACCGTCATGTATCCCCTGTCGAACAGGGTGTGGATATCTTGATGGAGCAGGAGGCCATTCGTGGGATTATGACTTCCACCTTCAGCGTAGGGTCGGATGTGGGCAGCATCAAGCACATGAAGTACATGCGAGTTGGTGAGGGCGCATTGCCGCTTATATACGTCGGTCACGATCACGCGGAACGCACCCTGACCGAGGCGAGGCATAATCGTCTGAGGTTCCCCAAACCGAGATCCATTTTCGAAGAGTTCTGGTTCCATTGTCGGTAGGGCACGAGCTTCCAGCCGAAGACTGACCTCCGACCAAATCCGGCGACCGGCCTCCTCGTCGGTTGTGAACCCCTTTCCCTGAACCGTGTGCTTAGGCCAGTCGGGGACAGGAAGCCACTCATCCCTCTGGAAGAAAAAGGGGCTTTGCAGAAGAATGCAACCGACGTTGTAATCGTTGGCAGTGCCCGGTTCTACACGCCGATACTTCTCAATCCGCCGTCGCATCTCAGATTCGGTCTTAGCACCGTTTTTTTTCCCAAAAGCCGCCCACGCGAAACTCGCTGGCACGACGGTGTAGTGGCTGAAGAAACCACCCCCAACGATGAAATTGTTCGGGCTATGGAGCTTGAATAGAAGTGGCTCCCCGGGAACGAGGGAATGGAAGGACTCTGCTCCGCTCGGTCGCCAGAAGTTGACTTCGTCCGGGCGCAGGTCTGTCAAGTAGCCAAACCAGTCCGAGTCGGTGATGGCGACGAAGAGGCGCATTCTATTCCTAACCTAGAAGGTTGGAAATTATTATCGCTCTTGGGTTTTCCCCCTGTCCAACGAGGTATTGATCGCGACTAACGCGATACGAGGTGGGCAATCCAGCGATTCCAATGACTTCCGAGCACACGTTGACCAGTGCTAGTCGCGAGACTACGCTAGAAGATTGAGAATCCATTACTCATAGGCACGGCGGGAATTCGGTTGCATCCGCCATGTCCAACCAACAGTGGGCAGTGGGGGCCGCCTGTGGCATCCGTTTGACCGACCTCGAATGGAAGCATTGCAGGTTGTGTACTTGAAGCGGGAGGGAAGTACCGTTGAACGCAGTTGAGATTGAAGAGGCAGTATCGCTGCTGGCTGAGCGGCAGTTTGACCGGGAACACTTCCCCTACGCTTTCCTCGAAGCCTTTGGTAACAAGGACACAACCATCAAGCGTCTCAAGGCCGGTGCTTCGAACAAATCTGATCTCGGCGGCGTCCTCCAAACGAACAATATCCACATTGCTACATGCGATGCAGGTGAGGTGACGCGGACTTTGGCTGCACTCCGTCAAAGTCCGGCAACCGCTAAAGCCAAGGCAAAGTTCATTCTGGCGACTGACGGCGTGGATTTTGAGGCGGAGGAATTGACCAATGGTGAAACGGTCGCCTGCGCCTATAAGGATTTCCCTGACCACTTCGGCTTCTTTCTGGCTCTCGCTGGAATAACCACAGTGCGGCAAATCGCGGAAAACTCATTCGACATCCGGGCAACGAGTCGGCTTAACCGCCTCTATGTTGAACTGCGGAAGGATAACCCTGACTGGGAGACAGGGGAACGCCGCCATGACATGAACCACTTTATGGCGCGGCTCATCTTCTGTTTCTTCGCGGAGGACACCGGCATCTTCAACACCGACCTGTTCACCGGCACCATCGAACGGATGTGCGACCGGGACTCCTCCAACACCCATGATGTGATTCGTACGCTATTCCTTGCCATGAACACCAAGGCAGAAGACAGGGATGCAGGCAACATCCCCCGGTGGGCTATCGGCTTCCCCTATGTGAACGGTGGACTGTTCTCCGGCAACCTTGAAGTACCACGCTTCAGCAAGATTGCACGTTCATACCTACTGCACATTGGCAATCTGGACTGGAAGAAAATCAACCCTGACATCTTCGGCTCGATGATTCAGGCCGTGGCCGAGGACGCCGCCGATGATGGGAACATCCTCGGTACGTATCTCGGCCAGCTTATCGACCGGAACCGTGTACACCTCTTCGCTATGACGGGTTCGTACTTCCGTGGCGATGCCGGGGCAATCCTTGACCCGGTGGACGAGAGCAAATTTGAAACCGTCACCTACACCTACTATGAGCAATTGAATGGGTACGAGTACCTTAAGCAACTCGATATCGGCTACTACTTCTACAGTGGCTCGTACTCTGACGAGATTCTAAGCGTGCTTGACCCGGCGAAGAAGACGATTGTCCACATCCCCAATGTGAATGCGCGGGAGAGTACCAAGGACAAGATTAAAGAAGTGGAGCACATCATCGGGGCGTTGGGAGAATGGCAGGGCATCGACCCGGCAACAGGTTTCCAGCTTGTGAAGATTCCCAGTGGCAAGATTCTTCGAATTGCCGACCTTGTGGATGATGACTCGGCCAGACGGGATCGCGTTGTGAGTGCGTTAAAAGACCCCACCAAAAAATTCACTCGTGACCACGTGGACATCATCATTGCATTGGGCATGGCAAAGGAAGGTTTCGACTGGATTTGGTGTGAACATGCCCTGACGGTTGGCTATCGCTCCAGCCTGACCGAGATTGTTCAAATCATCGGGCGTGTCACTCGCGATGCCGAGGGGAAGGCCACCGCTCAATTTACCAATCTCATTGCAGAGCCGGATGCCGCCGAGGAGGCTGTCTCCGAAGCTGTCAACGATACGCTCAAGGCCATTGCCGCCAGCTTGCTCATGGAACAGGTTCTTGCACCACGCTTCGAGTTCCGCCCAAAGAATTCGGCGAACCAACCTACTCCGGGCTACGAATACGGAGCCGGTGGCTACGACGAGAACAGATGCAACGTTGGCGTCAACGAGCAGACGGGTGCAATCCAAATTGAGATTAAGGGGCTGACACTGCCCAAGACAAAAGAGGCGACTCGCATCTGTCAAGAAGACCTCAATGAAGTGATAGCCGCCTTCGTACAGGACAAGACGGCCATCGAGCGTGGATTGTTTGATGAGGAACTTGTACCAGAAGAGCTGACGCAAGTGCGGATGGGCAAGATTGTCAAGGATAAGTATCCCGCGCTTGATGCCGAAGAACAAGAGGCAGTTCGTCAGCACGCGATTGCCGCTCTCAACTTCACTCAACAGGCGAAGCAAGCGTCTAGCGGCGACGACGAGCCCAAGGCGAATATGTCGCTAATTGAAGGTGTGAGGCGTTTTGCGATGGACGTCCGGGAACTCGACATTGACCTGATTGACCGGATCAATCCATTCGGAGAGGCTTACGCCATTTTGGCAAAGACGATGAGCGAGGAAAGCTTGAGGCATGTCGCTGCGGCTATTTCGGCCAAGCGAACAGTCCTGACGCCCGACGAGGCTAAAACATTAGCGGTACGGGCGCTCAAATTCAAAAAGGAGCGTGGCAGAGTCCCTTCGCCTACCGCACAAGACCCATGGGAAAAGAAGATGGCCGAAGGTGCGTCGGCATTCCTCCGCTTCGACAAGGAGGGACGGTATGCCGGATGAGTTCGATCTTGATGAACTTCGTTCTGAGCTTTCCGAGTACGCTGAACCAGAGAAAACGCGAGGCCGATCTGCTGTTGAAGAGAGAGTCATAGCGGGTTTTGAGGAGATTCAACGCTTTGTCGAGAAGCATGGTTACGTACCGCAGCATGGCGAAGACAAGGACATATTTGAGCGGCAGTACGCAGTTCGTCTCAACCGGCTGAGAGAGCTTGAGGAGTTTCGCGCTCTCCTTGCTCCCCTCGACCATCAAAGACTGTTGGTCGTATCTGCGGAGCCAGCCCATAGTGATGATGACGTCGACCTTGACGAACTGCGTTCAGAACTCGAAGGCGCTATCGGCTCCAGCGACATAAACGAGCTTCGGCACGTCCGCAGCAGTGCAGAAAAGCGGGCTGCGGAAGAGATTGCTCATCGTGCCGTCTGCGAGAACTTTGAAGAGTACAAGCCCCTCTTTGAGCAAGTGAAGCGAGAGCTAAAGGACGGGGTGAGACAGACTCTACCGTTTCAGAAGCTTGATGAAGTTAGGCTTGCGGAGATTCAGGCGAATCCATTCTTCATCGTTCAGGGGCAAATCGCCTACATCGCCGAAGTTGGTGAAGATTTCAAGACACAGTATGACCGGCGCGACAGCCGCCTGCGGGTCATTTACGACAACGGAACCGAAAGCGATTTGTTAATGCGCTCATTCCAACGTGCGCTTCATCGGGATGAGACAGCACGAATCATTACAAACCCGGACAACGGGCCGCTGTTTGCTCAGGAGCTAACCGGTGACCAACTCGGCAGCGGTACCATCTACGTATTGCGGAGCAAGTCAGAGCAGCCAGAGATCGCCGCACACCGCAACGTTCTCCACAAGATTGGCGTCACGGGCGGTAAGGTTGAAGCACGCTTTGCTAACGCAAGGCTTGACCCCACGTTCCTTATGGCCGACGTGGAAGTTGTTGCGACTTACAGCCTGTACAACATAAACCGGGTCAAGCTGGAGAACCTCATCCACCGGGTGTTCGACAGCGCTCAGTTGAATTTGGAAATTAAAGACCGCTTCGGAACCCCGGTCAGGCCGCGTGAATGGTTCCTCGTTCCGCTCCATGCTGTCGACGAAGCAGTTGAGCGCATCAAGGATGGGACTATTACTGAATACGTCTATGACCCAGTGGTAGCACGCTTGATCAAGGTTTAATCGTAAGGCGCTCATAAAGAGCGAGAAGTTAAAAGGCCCCGCTTTAGGTACAAAGATCAGTTTTGTTTGTCAGCCGGAAGCTCTGCGGCGTCAAGTAGCGAGAGCAAATAGAATCCCCGCTTGCTGGGCCTATAGAACTGTTCAGAGGAACCTGTGCTCGTGTATGGGATTGGACTGAGGATCGCTAAACCGAATCCCGCTAATCGTGATCCAGTGGACAATCGGTCGTCGTTGTGAATTTTCAGTTGGTGCGCTCTATCGCAGAAACCCTTGTAGTGCATCGAGAAGTAGTTGGGATCATGCAGATTTGGAGTCTTAGTCAAAGCTTCCCGGTAGGATTCACCTAGCAATTTGAGCATCTGAATGTCGTCTTCCCCGAGTTCGGCGAGATCGTGAACGTACGTCGCCAAATCTTCCTGCCGATGTTCGTCCTGTCCAGTCGGGAAACAACCATGCGCGGCAACCCTCGCTAACAGGCTTGCATGATCTTCATTTACGGAACGTTTGGACTCTTCAATTAACGTTTGCAACATTCTCTTGAACCAGACTGAAGCAAAGACAGTTTGCATATCAGATGGCCAACGATTCTGAGTCCGCTCCAATTCATTGCACAGAGAGCGAACAGCGGTTGTGACCCGCTGCCAACGCTCGGCATTACTCAATGTGCTTTCGACCGCTGAGATGATTCCAGCCAATGGCAGAAATGCGCCAGCTATTTGGAGAACGTCACCAATCACGTCTGGAGCTTCCTCTGGTAATAGAGCGCGGGTGTGTTCAATTGGATCATCTATTTTCATCATTCACCGCAGTCTCATTCGTCAGAATCATCATCGGACTTGTCATTGTCAGCCTTGTTTTCAATCACATAATCTCTGCAACCTTCCGCGAATGATGGCGAGTTCGAAGTCTCCCCGGCTGTGTCGCAGTCGCTCTCATCGTCGATCCCATGTTCTTCCGCCCAGTTATATCCCGCTTCATGTCCACCGCAATCGGAGGAGCACGGGTTTCCGTGAAAAGTCAGTGGGCTTATTGATGTCGAAGAGGTGTCAGTTTGGTCTTTCTCGGAAGATGTTGTGTCCGAGGAAGACGTAATCACCTTTGACGGCGCTGGTGTGACGGGTCTTGTTCGCGTAAGAACAAAGACAACCGCGACAATAACAACGATTCCGAGAAGCAGCTTCTTGCTCATGTAGTCGCCCCTTTCTCCGCCGGGGAAGTTTTCGGAGTTTTCTGGGTCCGCTTTTTCTTAACCCTAGCCTCTTTCGTACGCCCATCCACGCCGCCCTTATCCCACAGTGTGCTTCTGCATTTCTTACTGGCGCAGATAGTTGGACGCTCGACCGATGGAATCCAAGCGTGGCCGCAAATATCGCACACCGCCACTTTTTGTAGCCGCCAGCCCATGCGGGAATTATACATACTGACCTCCGGTCAGAATAATCTTGCATCTCGCTCAAAGGCGGTCTATATTATGACCATTGGACAAAGTGCAAAAAGGTCATAATGCGAACGAAGCCCAGACAATTCACGTTTGTCATCTCTCAGATGATTTTGATTAAGAGCCATAGGAGGCAACTGGCATGAAGAAATGTGCAATCTACGCCCGAGTGAGTACCTCAGACCAGCGTGTGGACAACCAGTTGTATGATCTCCGCAAATTCGCTGAGCAGCGTGGCTACGAGGTCGCTTGCGAGTACACCGATGTCGGTATCTCGGGCAGCAAGGCACGTCGCCCCGGCCTCGACGCGATGCTAAAGGATGCCCGCAAGAGGAAGTTCGGCGTTGTCATTGTCGCCGCATTCGACCGCGTTGCACGCAGTACGAAACACTTTCTAGGCGTTGTCGATGAGTTGGACTCCCTAGGCGTAGAGTTCGTCTCTCGCCGAGAAAACATCGCGACCGACGGTGCGATGGGACGGTTATTTCTAACCATTATTTCGAGCATCGCTGAACTGGAGGCGGACCTGATTAGGGAGCGCATCCGCGCCGGTATGCGGAGACGGAAGATGGACGGCCTTCCGTGCGGCAGACAGCCTCTAGAGGTTGACCATGACGCCATCGTTTCCGACCGGCTCGGCGGGATGAGTCTGACTGATGTCGCGAAGCGATACGGCGTGAGTAGAGCCTCGGTTGTGCGGTGGGTACGAGAAGCCAAGCAATCTGGCTCCGCTCAGGCTCCTGAGAAGAATCAATGCAAAGAGGAGGTAGCAGCATGACGGAGAAGGTGATTGTCAGATTCAAGCCCCCTAACGGCAGGGGGCAAACCCCAACGAGCGAGAGTCTGAGTGACACATTGGACTCTCTGGCTGAAGCTGAGGAACTTCATTCATTGAGGGATGAGGCAACCGAGGAGGTCATGACGCTTGCAATTGAAGTGTTCCGGAACCGAAAGGGACGCCCCGTATTACTTCACATCACAAAGGAGCAACTATGAAGACCTACGACAATAGCGGCAAGCTCATCGGTGAGATCAACCATTTCCGGACTCTTGACGGAAAGAGCATTAGCACGAATACGCTATACAATATCCATACTGGCCGACCTGTCTGTCAGACGGTCACCGTTGTCCAATCAAACGGCAAAGTGTCAACGTCCACGACTCTCGGCGGCAAACTCCTGCCTTGATGGAATTGAACCCGGCGGACTGCACCGCCGATTCTGTCAGTACAGAAACCACCTGACATCTGACCAGACCGTCTGGTGGCTTTTCGCTACAATGGCCACTATCAGAATTCCTAGCCCATAACTCCCCCATTTTAGAAGGAGAGTCACTAGATGGCCGACGCTTTATTTGCCGATGCGTTACCTCCCCGCAAGCCTGTCGCGTCAGCAGCCGACGATGCCCAGTCAATTCCACTCACATTGGTTGTCACCGACTCCGAGACTGTCGTGGAGTTGCTTCAGAAGAGTGATGGTAGGGAGCGAGATGAGTATGCCCTAGCCGCGCTCAGGATTGGCGTTCTCTCTCTGAAGCACGCTCGTGGACAGATTGATGCTGACGCGGTAAGGCGGGAAGGCGAGAAGCTGCTCAAAGACATGAAGAATGCCTTGGATGGTTCCCGAGACGATATCCGCGCGAATCTTACGGCTTCGCTCAAGGAATACTTCGACCCAAATAACGGGCGCTTCCAAGAGCGCATCGAGCGTCTCATAAAAGAGGATGGCGACCTTGAGAAGGTGTTACAGCGGCAAATCGGCGGCACCGGCTCCGTGCTGGCTGTAACCCTTGCCGAGCACATCGGCAAGAACAGCCCGTTGATGAAGCTATTGAACCCGGAAGAGGCCAACGGACTTGTCTCATCGGTTCGCTCCGCCATTTCGTTGGTGATTGATCAGGAGCAAAAGCTAATCCTCGCTGAATTCTCGCTGGATAACGACCAAAGCGCCCTCAAGCGGCTGGTCAAAGAATTGACCGAAGCCAACGGGAGGATGAGAACAGACCTCGCAGGGGACATCGGCAATGTGGTGCAGGAGTTCTCTTTAGACAAGGAAGACTCGGCTCTGAGTCGGCTCGTAAAGCGGGTGGAAACCGCACAGGAGACCATAACGAAAGAGTTTTCCCTCGACGAAGATGGTTCCGCCCTTTCCCGGCTTTCGACCGTCATCAACGCCGCTAAGGGTTCCATTGATGCGAACCTGACCCTCGACAACGAGGGCTCTGCACTCTTTCGTCTGAAGCGGGAACTGGTCGAAATTCTCCATTCCCATGAGCAGAAAGTTCAGGTTTTCCAAGGTAATGTTCAGTCGGCACTCGAAGCGATGAAAGCACAACGTAAAGAATCCGCCCGTTCGACCCAGCATGGAAAGGATTTCGAAGCTACAGCTTGTGAATTCTTGGAAAAGGAAGCCCAGAAATCTGGTGACGTTGCAAGCAGGACTGGAAACACTACCGGCTTGATCAAGAACTGTAAGGTCGGCGACCTCGTAATTGAGCTTGGTGCCGACTGTGTTGCCGCCGGGGAAAAGTTTGTGATCGAGGCGAAGGAAGACGCCAGCTATACGCTGACAAAGGCTCGGATCGAGATTGAAACAGCCCGGAAGAACCGTGGGGCAAAAGTGGGCCTCTTCCTGTTCTCTGCTTTGACGGCACCGGAAGGAATCGACATACTGCTTCGACAAGGCGAGGATGTGTTTTTGGTGTGGGACGCCGAGAAGATTGAGTCCGATGTAATCCTGCGTGCCGGTCTATCGCTGGCAAAAGCTCTGTGTGTTCGCCGACTAAAGGATCAGGACGACGAAGAAGGCAATTGGGATGACATGGACGCCGCTATCTTGGCTGTCGAGAAGGAAGCTGCTCGTTTGGCGAACATGAAGATATGGACTGAGACCATCCAAACAAACAGCGGCAAAATCCTCGATGAAGTTCGCAAGATGACTGACAATTTGGCGAAACAGGTGGCTGTACTTCGGGAGAGCGTTGAGATTTTGAGGCAACAATAGGGCAGAGGCATCGTACATGGACTTCCCCCAGCCTGACTGCCACACCGCCCATTCCTTTCCCTGCTTGGAGACGGACTGGGTGCCGTGTGCCGAATGTGCTCTGCTCATCTGCTCGGTGCATGACGACCCAGTTCCCGTCCGCCACTCCGGCAAACACGCGGCAAAGACCTCCAGTGTCTGCTCCCCATGCGTTCAGGCGCTTTATGAGCGCGGGGATTTATCGATGATTCGGAACGGCTACCAATACGTCAATCGGCGGTGATTACGACCGCTTGCGGCGACGGGGGAGTGGTACGACTTCCAGCTTTTCGTACACGCCTTCTTTATCTAGGCCACTGACCAATTTGGACATCGAAAGCTCGAACACTTCGCAAATTCGAAGCAGTGTGGTGACGGTTATGGGGCGACCGGCCTCCACTTGTTGCCAGTGGCGGGTGGAAAAGCCAAAACTGAGCATGTCCTCCTGCGAGTACCCACGCTTCTTTCGAAGCTCCCGAACCTTCGTACCCAAAGCGCGGAAGAATGAAACTTGATTCGCCACGCTCTGAGAATTAAAGTGTTACGAGCAGAAACACCACGAGCAGATTAGCGTGATATTCTACCGCCAAGTAATCCCAGCAAGAGAGATAATCTGAAACAACAGCCCTAGAACGACCCTAAGGAGAAATGCATGAAACTGACACCCGTTGAACTTGTACAAGCCCCGGTAAGTTTAGCTGTCGGGGAACACCGTTATGATTTTTCCACTCAAAGGCGCATTGACGTTAGCACGTCATACGCATACAAGATGGGCACAACGCAGACGTTTAGCACGACGGGGAAACCCATGGATTCTGATCGATAGGGCAATGATTGACATGGAGCGAGGCGAACCTTATGAGGTTCGTCTCCCCTTCCTTAAAGATGAGCGAACTACTCATAATCACAAACTCGTACGATGTGACGACCGACTTGCTTCTCGACAGGCTTCCGGAAGGAAGTGTCTTCCGATTTAACTTCGATCAAATTGACAAGTACAAGATTCGCTTCGACCAGAGTGGCTTCTCCATCTCAGCCCCAGATGGAAGAGCAGTCCATAGTAAGACTGTCGCGAAAGCTTATTGGCGTAAGCCTCTCAATGCGGACCCGGACGCAGAGAGTCTAGGTGCTGCGAGGCAATTCGTACATGCTGAATGGCGCTATCTGCTGAACGAAATAGTGAATCTGCTCTGGGCAGAGAATAGGTTCGTATTAGTCGAACCATTCGCCGAACTCAGAACCGGAAAACTTCTCCAACTGCTTCGTGCAAAAGATGTCTTCCATGTTCCAACATATGAATTCGTGTCCAGCCATGCTCCAGCAGCAACAGATGCAGTCGTGAAGTCGCTCTCTGGAGAACCCGTAGACGGCAAAGTGCTCTATACGACCAAAGTTAACACTGACGACCTTGACCTGCGCTATCCATGGTTCCTTCAGCAGTACGTACCGGCCATTTACGACGTCACGGTGGTATTCGTGCGGGGCGATATGTTCGGCTTCAGATTGGAGAGAGACTTCCTCGGCGATTCTCCGGACTGGCGGAAGCACATGTCCCAAGACCAACGATGGACGCCGGTTGTCCTTCCCCAAGAGCTGCTTCAAGCAGTGTCCACATACATGGATAACCTGAACCTAAACTTTGGGCGTCTCGACTTCTTGTTGGACGATGAGCAGCGATACTGGTTCTGCGAAGTAAACCCAAACGGGCAGTTTGCTTGGTTAGACCTGAACGGGGAGAACGGAGTGCTCAACGCTGTCACAAAGGAAATCTCGCCTAGTACGGAGCATCATGCAATACGACATGAGCACCCACTCGCGCTCTCGATTCGAGACGGGAAGTAGTCAAGATACCGAGATGGACGATGGATGATTGAACCCAGATTGAAGAGACATCCACCACAACTCTGCTGTCCACTGTTCAGCATTTTGTTGTAGCGCAGAGTCCAGTGAAGACCTATCAACGTAAAGGGAGACAGCTATGCCCACACCGGAAGATAAATACTACGAAGGCATGAACACGTTGCTGACTCCGGTGCGTGCTGCTAAAAGTCTAATACAAACGTTGATCATCATAGGCATCGTAATTCTCATCGGGTTGGGATACCCGCTTTACGTGCTGTTGGGGGGCGATGGTTACCCCCTCGCCCCGCTCCACGTATTAGGTGCATTTATGTTGTCGCTCCTGACCGCGCTCATTATTGTCAGTCTCTTCTACAGGCCGTACTACACGATACTTGGTGGCGTCGTCGTGTTTCTAACAATAACGTGCTTAGCTTATAACTACGATAGTCTCTCATGGGCTCATCCTATGAATGGGGAGGCTTTCGGTTTCAAATTCCTCATGCTAGGTTATTTTGTCATTGGTGGCCTGTACAAGTTCATCCGCCGTCGTTTGTCTGCCGAGGAACCCAAAGCAAAACAACTGAGTATTGGCGAATGGTGGAATGAGGACAGCCTAAAGAGGAATGAGCAAGCGACTGTACAGGCAGCATTTGAAAGAGAGCACCGTGACACTATTGAGAATATGAAGGAGTTCGCCTCTTCCTGTAGACAGCCACTTGAGGATGCGTTGCGCGGTACTTCTGTGCTCAGTGGTGATACCCTCGTCAACGCTAATGAGGCAATCCTCATGGATATTTGGGAAATCTGGGGCAGACTACAGAGAGTCGATGACAACTGTATGTTAGGTGCCCCTCAGCATTTGTTGAAAGCATTGTGCTGTGTGGTCGAGCCCAAACTCCTTACTGCTCGGGATTGGGAGATGTTGATATGCGACTTGTATCCAACACTTGCAAATCAAAACACCGCATCGCCGTTGAGGCTCCCCGCTGTTGTGTCGATCCTAACCATGTATGACGTTCACGCACAGACACAACTGGCATCAAAAGCTGCCGTCACCTATCGCACCGTTCTATTGTCGTTTGCCGCTCTGCTAACTAATTCCATCGCTGTCAAGATGGTAGTAGGAGAATACCTCAATGTGTTGAAGCCATACATCAACGTTGGCTATGCTGACAGTGCGAGTCACTCCTATCGCGTTTATGCGACGGAGACAACTTGCGAAGAGTGCGTTAACGCATATCGTCTCCTTAACCTCCCGCTTGGAGCATTAGATGAGGAAGTCAAGGCCAAGAAACATGCTTTCGCTGAGTTGTTACACGATGACCGGCTACGGACAATGAGTGATAACGCACGCCGTGTAGCCCTAGCACAGCACCAAAGCGTTAACCTTGCGTGCGACCATATCCTGCGGGATTGTAAGGTCAGGACGAGGCCGGACGACGGCATCGATGGCAATGAGCCACGACCAGCCCCTCACCAATCGGCGAGTGCGACGACGGCGGGCGAGAAGATTGAGCATCAGGCTGCTCCAGCGTCGGCACAGGGCGAAAGCGGATTAGAAACACGGGAGCTAGGCCGCAAAGTTCTGACCGAACAAGAACTAATAGATGCTCTGGACGCCACTCGCAAAAAAGTGGATGATGTCAACCGAGAGACGAGGGCGGTAATTGACCAGATGAGAAAGCGGATGCAAATGTAGCTGGAGGCGTCTTGCCGGGATGCTGTAGCAAAGGCGGCACTGAAGACTACTGCTTTCCTACGCTTGCGATGCACAGTCATCGTGTCTAAGGGTTGCAGCAACTGGAGAACTAGTCGGTGGTTTACAAGGTCTCATTCCCGACCCTCCATTTTCAGGGCTATTTGCCATCCAAATCGTGGCCTTGGCAGTGGTCAATAACGATTAGTCTATAGACCTCTACCTCCCATGGAGCCGATCCTAGTGGTGGTCGTTGTGTGTGCACGGATTGGATGGCCTGAGAACTTCGTTCTGCTATTTTATCTGTATGCTGCATAAGTTCGCTGAGGACCACATGCTGTATTCTCTGGCAGTCCATGAAGCGGCCCACGCTGTCATCAATACGGTTTTCGGACTCACATTACAAGACACATCTATTGACCCGGCAACTTGCCATGGCCGAACAGAATACGATCTTGCTCAGTCTGAAGCCATCGATGCGCTAATTAAATCTCCGTCCCTGACCCCGGAAATGAAGATCATGGCCGAGCAGATTGGGATTGCAACGGCAGCGGGATATGTTACTGAAGCGCGGTATCGCCATGTGGATCGTAAGGCGATATCCTCGACAAGTGATTCGCCGGGATTTTCCGATCGCAAATTAATGAAGACACTATGCGCGAAACTTCAAACGGAAGAGTTGTTCCAGATTACAAAATGGGAGAATGAAGCCGAGAAGCTCATCATACAATATGCCCATGAAATTGATACAGTGGCTGCAGAGTTGCGGAAGAAACTTTGTCTGACTCGGATGGAGGTGCAGTTATATATTGCTGGTGCTGGTTGAGTGAAATGCACCAGCACTCAGCAAAGAAGCACACGCTCAAATCGTGCGATTAACCCCGCCATCGCCTTTGAAGAGGAGAGTCTTCACTTCTATTGGAAGAGAGACTTTCTTGAGCTTCTTAATGTTGTCCTTCAGAGCATATCCCTTAGCCGAGTTAGCAAAACCCTACACGCCATGTAACACTCGATGCTCGGCTTTGATACCCTAGCGCTATGCCTAAGACTAACACTGAGAGTTTACGTCTTCTTACGGAGCAATTTGAGCTGATACGCGATTTTCTAAGAACGGATTCAGCGGTTCAAGCCAAGGTAGCCGTCATACTCCTCGACAGCATCTCAGACACGCTAATGTACGATATTTCCCTTCGAGAATTCGACCGGCAATCCGAGCTGGCGGCTATAAGGCGTCCGAAATATGATCCTGAGCGAAGGGACAAAATTGGGAGGGGTTTTGGACGAAAATTAGCCGTGGCTCGCGACTTGAACCTGATTACAGAGTCGAACGCGACCGTTCTTCGGATTGGACATTCGTATCGGAATGCCGCCTACCACAGAGACTCGCATAATCCATGTGTTCTGGGACTGTTTGGACATGTGCTGTTTTCCACGGTAATGGCGCTCTTTGTCGATTACTTTGACAATGGCATCACGGTGGGCGGTGTACATGAGCCTTGGCTTGCCGCGTATGGCATTGAAGGTTCTTCGTTTTCGTTTGGTCGAGCAAGTTCAGCGGTGGCAGCAAAACTCAACGAGGAAATGGGTATACCCTTGGCCGACATGCGGACTACGCTTGAGGATGACTTGAGGCAAAGAGTCGCAACGATAGAAAACAGGATTGCTGGACTACCTGCTCCCTTCGCCGACAATGTAGATGAGGGTTTGAAACGGGCTGAATTCCAAAGGAGGTTCCCGCAGGAGCAATTTTTTGCAGAATTGCACGAACTGCATTACAAGATCGTTGGCGATGATTCGGAGAAAGTGACTTCAGCGACATATGCGGAGGCTGAAAAGGCTGCAAACACCAAGCTTACGTTGGCTCTTAGCAGCTTTACACCCATCGCATCCCTAGCGACGTTGCAGGTAGTAAAGGATTCACGCCGGCTTGCGAATGCTCAGAACGTGTCAGCCGTTCTGCTTGGGTATGAGGATTTAGATGGCAAGCTAGACCGTCTGGAGACTGCATTGGATGGGCTTGAAGTGACCGTTGAAAAAGCGATGGAGTATGTCCAGAACATTCGCCGTGGCAAGTAGCAACAATGCCCGATGACCTACCAATATCCCCTGCATGTTCATCTACCGCTTCTGTGCCAGTACTCTACTCTCCGAACGGCTCTGAACTCTATCTAGCAATGCATCAACCGAGTGGCGCAATTTGTCGAGGCGGAGTTGAATGATGCCTTCGCTTTGCTGTCTACTGCGGAGTTATCTTTGAAATTTGAGTTCCAGCAGATGGCTTGGCCGCATGACGGCGACTACAAAACTGCAATCATGTCTCGCCGACCAGTGTATTCTGCGTCAACTAAACCTAAAGTTCAGGGTATTCATTTGCTTCAGTAAGATTGCCACGTTTCCCGTTCTCATATCATTTTATGATTGGTCATGTCACCAGACCTTACCAGTGCCCGGCTCAAGATCATCCGTGCCAAAGAACTGCTTGACGGACTAGACAGTGAGGTTCGTGCTTGGCTTGCGACAGACCCTTGTGGATTTTACTGCTACGTAAGCCCTGAGAAGACTCGCGCAAGCGTTATCGTCAAAGTCAGAGTTAAGCCTGACACAATTCGTTGGTCTCTCATCATCGCGGACATCATTCATAACCTCCGTTGTGCTCTCGACCACACGATGTGGGCGCTTACTCTTGAACAGTTCTGCGGCGTCATCCCCGTTAAAGCTGAGAAGATTAGTTTCCCAATCTGGGACACTCCCCCCAACTCTGAACAAAGAAGACCCTATGCAGCCATTAAAGGGAAACTTTTGGATGCGGTTGAGTCCGTGCAGCTTTACCACGACCCACTCCCACCACGAGTTGCCGTGCATGACCTCGCAATTATCAGAGACATCGATAACGCGAATAAACACAAGCTGCTTAAAACGGTCATCTTGTCAGTTGGGAGAATCGAGGTCAGGGTCACAGGGTTCAGGGAAGGTCAGGAACCCCTCACCCAAGTGCTCAACAGAGCGGAACTAAAACACGATGATGAGGCCATCGTCCTCACCTTCAAAGTACCCGACATAACGCTGAGATTGGAGTGCCCTATATTCATGGCAATCATCGCGCTAGTTCACCCGGTAGCGAACAGGCTTGGAGAAGACAGGGACGATTACGCTGCGTTGATCGACAGCCTAATCACGCAAGTTGAGACGACCGTAGCCGCTCTAGTTGCCGCTGCTGCGTAGAACGGAAGCCCACAGTTCACATCAAATCCGTGTCAATTCCGCATCTAGCCAGATTTTCAATTCAGGCCACCAAGTGTTCAGAACGTCAGGATCATCTTCGACGTATCCAGTCTGCGCAAGAACTCTATCCTGCAGGTTGCCTACTGCTCCCCAGTAGGGTGCTGCGTAGACGGTCTTTGGAACCATAATGTTTTCTGCAATGCTGTCAGTATTGCCGTCGATAGCTTCTTTTCCGACTCTCACCCATGCGTGAGTCCAAGTGAAGATTCTCTTGCCCTTGTCAGACAGATAAGTGGCGTTGCCCGTCACAGCGTAGGCTTGATAACCAAGGTGCCGGAGAGCAAGACTGAGTAGAGACGCAAACTGAAGACACATCTCCGACCGACCTGCAAGATTCTCATCCACCAACGAAGCTACCTTGTCGAGCAGAACTGCTCGTTTAGAAGGTGTCAGCATCGCTGATTGGTCTATCAGAGAACTGGATGGGCGTGGTCGAGTATCTGCGTCTTTCTCTGCACGGATGGTTGAAATGACACTTTGCAGTTCTGGTGGCACGGCTGCAAAAACGTCCTCAGCCGATAGATTCATTGCTGGCGAGATTTCACGTCTTTGGGGCATTATCTGTCACTGCACCGGGTTTGCTTTGAGCAGGGCGTTGATACGTGCCACCTCGATGTCACTCGGCCTTTCGCCCTCCTCAACGTCCCCGTCGTAGATGAATGCTTCCACCTGCTCTGTAAAGCGCGGGTCTGTGCGGAACACGAATTGGGGTTGGTCGCGGTGGTTGATTTCCTCGGTGATTGTCCCCCGCTGCGTTTGGGGAGACAACACCATGCGGACGTATGAACCATTCTTGAGCATCACATCTCCTTCATCACTCGATTCGAGGCTTCGGGGTCAGGCCAGCAGGGAGCGGCCTCGTCGCCCTCTCGTTTATTGGTTCTCATTGCTGAGGCCAGACCTCTCGCCAGATCAGTTTATTTCAGTACTGTTAAAGGCGTCTGAAAGGTATCTTGGAGCGGTGGCCCGTCACTGAAATGTTCTCAGATTTTAGAAAATCGTTGTACTCGGTGACCGAGGTCTCAGAGGATGTTGGGCCAAGCATGACATCTACGATTGGTAATTTGACATCGTTTGGATCACCGCCCACTTTGATTATCCCCAGTGGAAAAGCTATATAGGGAATTTCTTCAATCATCTGTCCCTTGCGAATCTGGATGGGTTGTACAAGGCTTGTCTTATCTTTTCCGGGGGAAATCGGAAGAACTAGTCGCCACTCTTGTTCATGGTGGAAAGCATCATGTTTGAACAACCCAGCCAAACGGAATATGCGTAATTGAGTTTGGAAAAGCCCAGTCTTTGCAGCATCAGTAAATTCTTGACTGGTGTAAACGGTAGTCGCGAATTCCGCCATCTGTTCAGAAGTCGGCTTTACCCCAGTTTTGTTCAAATCCTCAATAAGTTGCTGGACTGCATTGATCCATACGGCACGGCTCTCTTTAACAAAATATTCCAAAGCCTCACGGACTAGCTCTGCTTTTTGATTCGGATCATATACGCAAGGTGCTAGGGTGGCGGCACTTCCCATTTCCGGAGGCGGTCGAAACCGATGCAGATCAAAGCCAAGACTCACACCGCCATTGTTGTCATGTGTGTAGTGCTGCCACTGATGCAGATCATTACCGGCTTCCGAGAATGATGCCACAAAAATCTGTGCGCTATCCGGATTCATAAAGTCTGACTTCAACAACTCTGTAACGACCCACTCAATCGTAAACTTTTGCTGAAAACCAAATTCTCCGACTTCTGGAGCATCCTCGATGCATTGCTGAAGAATTCTTCTAATGTGGGTGAACTCTTCGGTATCGTTCAGACAGCGAACATCTGTTGCCCAGATGCTCTTACTTGAAACGATGCCCATGGAACCAGCTACTGACGTGTAGTGCCAAAGGCATGGCGGTATAGGGGTGTTGAACAGGGCCGTGATCGAATCTGTTTCCATAGTGGTCTCTCTATCAACAGATTGTACTTGGGTGACTTACGAAGTTGATTGATGCCTGTCGGTGATGTACGGGGTATCAGCTTGACACTTGGGGCACGTGATGTTGACCCCGTCGACGTGCATCAATTCTGCCGGGGGAATCTTGTACCCGCAAGCAGGGCACTGGTGGGTGAGGTCAAACTTCGTGGGGTCTACTTTGCCTCTACGCACTAGTGATCCTTCTCACCTGCCCTCGCATCACCCGAAGTGCTTCACGGTGTGGAATCCCGGCACCAACCTCTGTTGGGAGGTAGAGGCGTTTCTCCCCACACAGGATGCACTTCACAGGGATGTAAGTTGACGGCGTTGAATCGACCCCGGCTGGCACGTCTCTGAGACATCGCTTGCATCGGACAACGACTTGGAGTCTTTCTCGCGCTGGGTTGAAGAACGCCATGCCGGGATTTTAGGCAAAGAAGAAGCGAAAACGCAAGGTGGAGGTAAAGATTTTGGTCTTGGCGGGAGGTGGTCATAACTGAGACGATTCTTCAATGATCTTGCGCAGAAAATTAGCCATATACATCGTCGTACCTATAAGCATCGTGTTCGAGATTGCTGAAAAGACAGACTTCATAAAGAGCCATCTTCCGGACGCAATAGCTAAAGCAGACCTGCAAACTTGGAACTTCGCCTTGCTACTCGGTCTCATTGCGTATGTGGCGTTGTCCTCGGATAAGCCAGAAGCACCTGACGACAAGAGCACAAATTTACTGGAAATCAAGACCGAGATTTCAGGTAATCCGCAACCGTCAACCCTGCAATTACCTTTGATGGTTAAGAAGCCAAGAAGATTGCCAAATATCGTTGCCAAGAAGGCTAAGGTCATTTGGGTAGACCAAGCAGGGGATAGCTTTTTTGAACCAGAAGAGAAGCGCACCGGTTCTACCAAGGCAATGGTTGCGGAGTTCAGAAATCAACCTTTGGGTGAAGAATCACTTCCAAAATGGAGAGATGTGCAGGCTTCAGTTTTTTATCTGAATGCAACTGCGACCGAAGTTGCTCATTCCGCCGCCGCTTCATGGCTGGAACGTAGCAGTGCCAAGATTGACCTTCCAAAATTCGAGAGTCGTTATCTGATAGTTGCAATTCTCGGAAGGGATGGGTGGGTCAATTTTGATGGTTCGGATGCGAAGAAACTTCCAGAGGAGATAAAGAGGGCAAAAATCATTCTCCATGGTTCTAGGACGGAGAGCGATATAGCGTTGCATTATTTTGTAGATATTGACTTGGAAATTGAGGCGGTAGGCTTACTCTCGGCTGTGGAGTCCTGAGAATTAAAGTGACCCGGTTCAGATTTCTCCTACCGGGTCTCTACTAGTTGCTGAACTCGTGGATCAGTTCAACTAGAGACTTCACGACCGTGATTGCATATGCTGCAAACTTAAGCCATGATTTAATGCGCTCTCTGAGAGAGCATTTCGGACAGTTGTTCATCTGTGGTATTACCTTCAGACCTATCTTCATGGCCACCTTCTAACCGGCTGGCTTTGATGGTCGATTGAATCTACCACACACATTGACGGCTATACTGGCCTCATGACTTTCAACTCGAAGAACATCGTTGCCGCACTCGACGCAGAGATTGCTAAACTTCAACAGGCGAAGGCCATCTTGACAGAATCCACAACGGCTCCAGCGAAGCGAGGACGACGACGTAAGGATGTGGGTGTTGCCCCGGCAACCCAAGCCAAGAAGCGCAACCTGACCCCCGGGGTCGCCAGCGGATTGCTGATGGCGTAAAAGCACGGTGGGCAAGGCAGAAGAAAGCAGGGAAGTAGTCTATCCAGCCCAGCGGCCTGAGCCATCTCTGATTCGACGGCGTGTTCTCACAGGTCGCCGGTTGCGCTCAAGTGCCTTCAGTTTCTTTCGGCGAATCTTGAATACCTTACGCATAAATTCCTCCTATTGGCCTTGTACTACGAATGCAACATAGAGAGGGTATTTTGCGCATAGAGTTCAGGTAGAGAATTGAGTTGACGTGGAATTAAGCCACAGGTAAATTCGAAATCAACCCAGTCTGCGTTCGCAGACCTTCTGAACCGTCGCCCCTCAAAAGGCGGGGGATTCGCTTTTTGGGGTGATACCCGTTATTCGGAAAGTAGATGCCATTGTGTCTACATGGCGCAGACTTCATAACCTCACAACAGTTGGCCTGACCGGATCACAGCTTGGGCTAAATCTCTCTGGTTCATAACGAAGGCTGTTGAAGGGCTGATTCATGTGTTGCACATTTTTTGGTAATCGAGGCTTGGGAGTCAAGTTCACAGGAAGTTGCCTCGTCGCCCTTGTCCCTGCGAGTTCCCGGTTAACGGCGGGGCTGACGCCCTCGCCAGACCAGTTTACGTGAGTATCAGGTGTGAAGGTCTTAATTGCGAGATGGGCATTGCTTCAAGTCTTGATCTTTGGTGATGTAATTCATTCCGTCTTTGAAGACATCTGGCATCCCTTCAAAGCAAAAGCGACTGGTGAGGTCGCCATCTGACACTCGATCATGCCATGTGATTGACCCCTCAAAGTCGAAATAAAAAGGAATCTTTGTATTTCTGACAGTCAAGCTGCGCATTGGCAGTCTTCCATCGTTCAGATAGTATCTGATGGTCGTTTGTTCATTTGGACGTATCAATGGCTCGGTCCGATTAACATTCCAAATGGAATTACCGCTGTCCTCAAAAGTTAGTTTGGTATCGATTGCGTCTCCCTCTTTGCTCAGATTCTGAACCGTGATGCTGAGCACGGGACGTTTGCCTTCTACTTTTTCTATCGTGGCATTCAGCGGCTGGAGATAAGCAGCCTGCGACCGTATTTTGCCGGTGTCAACCGCTGGCCTGAAAGCCCGGTAGATTCCAATAATCCCCGCGATGATTCCCACCAGCACTGCCGCAGTTTTCAAGAATCCGTTATCGCTCATTTTGGTGTATTCTGCCCCCTAGCCCTGACAGTTTACGCCTGTTGACTGGACTGTTACTTCGACATCTCGGCAAGAATGCTGTTTAGCTCGAAACTAAATTTATTGAGAGAGACCGCAACGTTCTGTATTCGCTGTCCGGTTGAACTGTTAGGTCCACGCTGGTTGAATGGAACTCTTAGTAGTTGATCTATATCTCCTTCCAAACCTTTCAGTGAAGAACCTGCGAACATAATCTTGGATTGAATCTCAGGGAATTCACGAGAGATGTACACCACTGCTTCGTTCCAATCGTCAGGGAGGATTGAAAAGCGTTCAGCGGTAGTCCTAATTTCTCCTTTCAGTCGAATAGCTAATTGAGCAAGCTCAACGGCACATCCGGAGATGATCGCCTGAGTCTTCATGTAATCGGTTCGCTTGTCGTGATTTATCTGCGACTGCAAAGCATCTAGTGTTCTCTTGGCTACGTCAGCCTGTTCTCTGGCGGCTACGCTTTGCTCATGCGCTCTACGCAAGTAAATTAAGTTGAATCCAGCAAGAAAGATCAGTGATCCGGCACTAATGATCGACCCTATAGCCGTCCATGCGGTACTCGTAAAGTGTAGGAATGTTTCAGGTGGAGTTGAAGCTGGTGACTCGATCATCCCAGAATCTTAAGCGGTCGAACCTGTCTGGAAACACCGAAATCACGCTCTACTGAGCAGCTATCAGTTTGATGGCAGGAACTAATTCTGAGCACGTTGTATATATTTTGTATATGGGTCGTGGAAGTGACTGATTTATATGACGATAAGAATCCCTGCGAGGCAACCACAAATATTCCCAGGTCTTATCAACACGAGCCGTAAACGCTGTATCTCCCTCTCTTCGGGCGACTCTCCATTGCGCGCACAGTGCTAGAATCCTGGAAGTTTCTCTGGCCCCTCGATCCATTTCAGACTGCTGGAGGCAAGAGTTATGGAACCGATAAAGGTTTTGGTTATAGACGACAATAAGAACCATGCCGAAGGTTTAACAGAATTGCTCAATCTCTCCGGCTTTGACTGCGTTTCGGTTTGCGATGGTACAAACGGTCTGGAGATGGCGGCGCGGCTCCAAGTCGACGCGGTACTACTCGACCTGGACTTGCCGGACATGACCGGCTATGAAGTCTGTGAAAAGCTAAGAGCGAATTCCGTGACGGCCGCTGCTGCGATCATCTTCCATACTGGATCGCAACCGACGGCCACGGTTGCCAGGATTGCCGATGCCTTTCTCACATACCCTGTTGGCATCAACGAAATAGCGGCGGTTGTGCAGGGTTGTGTCGCGCGGCGAAGAGCGATCGCGGGCCGATGAAGGCAACCGAAAAACCGCCTTCCGGCTCACGATGCCGCATCGGACGAGTTGCTCCCGCTCACCATGATGAGTATTCGCCATATTGAGCGGCGTCTTGAGACGCTGAGGAGGCTTTTTGCGCCCTCCTCTTCACCTGCATCGCGCTCGGCTGCGCGATAACGAATCTTTCCCGGGACTAAATCGGGGCCTTAAGGCTGATTTTTTGGGAATAACAACCATGGGACAGCAACCCTTCTCGAAGCAAATTGATGAACGGTGCTGAGGGAACTACTTCCTACTCCCAGGAGCCGGAGCCTACGAAGCCTGCCCAGTACCAGGGGTGGGTGCTTTTCCCTGCGGCGCGGCGGTCGGCGAGCAGCTTGCGGGAAGCGTTCCATACCGCGTCGGCGGTGGTAGCTTTCTGGCCAAATCGCTGGGTGTAGAGCTGGTGCATGTAGCGCCGGCTCATGTTGTCGTCGACGGGCCAGAGGGTCATGATGACCGACCTGGCTCCTGCGACGCGGAAGGCACGCTGCAGGCCGAGGACGCCTTCGCCGTCGCGTAGTTCGCCGGTGCCGGTGTTGCAGGCGGAGAGGACGGCCCAGTCTACGCCATCCAGATCGAGCGACGCGATCTGCTGGGCGGTGAGCAGCGACGATTCACGCTGGCTGTTGGCTCCGGCGAAGACGAGGCCGGAGTGGAGCAGGGGATTGCCGTCTCCGCAGGATTGGGAGAGCAGAAAAGCATGCGTTGCTACGTGGAGCACTCGGCCGCGGACGGCTTCTCGGAGGAAGCCTTCCCGGGTGGCGTCGGCGCCGAGCAGGCGTTCCGCGGTGCTACCGCCGTTGGCTGCCTGCCATTGTGCTGAGATGTCTTGTACTTCCAACGCTGAGGCGGGGAGGGGATGGAAGCGGACCTGCTTGAACTCGTCGCAGGAGAGGGTGGCGCTGCGGGTGGTGTCGGGTGAAAGTTCGCTGGGAGCGGGCTGGTTTGCAGCGATCGTCAGCGGACGGTTGAAGGCTGGATTGCCGATGGCGACCAAGCCGGATTTGCGAGCGGCGCGGTCGTCGGGGATCAGGTCGCGTTCGCTCGATAGCGTGTGAATGACTGGGCCGTGGTCGAGCCAATAACCATCTTCGTCGGGGAGAGCGGCGAAGGGGATGAGATTCAGTTCGCCGTCGGGGACGACGAGCAGCAGGCGGGCACCTGTGAACTCGGGAAGCAGCGGATCCCAGACTTTGTCGCGGAGTGCGCCGGCGGATTCGCGATAGGCGCGCAGAAAGCAGTGACATAGTGCTACACCTCGCTGGAGTCAATAAACATAGGGGTTTGGGCGTTGCTGGTTACGCGCGATGGAGATCGGCGGCCCGTGTGGATGAGACGGACGGCTCTATGGACGGCTGGCAGCGTGAGGTGAGCGCGTTCGATCGTCCACGGGGCGAACTTGACGATTTGTTTTGCCGGTAAGATCTTTCGTTCGATCAATTGGCGAACCGACGCCTGACTGATACCCAGTGCGACGGCGGCTTGCTGCATCGTGATCCAGAGGCGCTGTTCCGGCGGCGGACATGCCGGAAATCCCTTGGTATGTCGAACGTGCTGCACACGCTTCTCCGTCCAAGTGTTAGCGTGACCCGTTCGATAACCCAACCGATTCAGGATAGACACGATGGCGCGGTCGTCGCAGACAAGAGCGAGTTCACGAATCAACTCCGTTACTTCTTCCGAGTTGACGTTGTTATGGTCGCCAGTCCTGTTCTTGCGCACCGTCAGTTGCGTGTGGGTACCGCCAGCCCAGTGCAGCTTGAGATGGACGGCGGGAGGCTCATCGGTGGTATCGGCGACGACTTCCTCAAGCACCGTTCTGAGGACGCGCTTCTTCAACGCCATCGGCGAGCTGGGATGGTCCCACAAGCGTTCGAGATCGTCGCCGAGCGTGAGCAACTGTTCCCGCTGTTCCGGGGTGAGTTGAAGTGCCGATGCGGTCGCGTCTTCCAGGCGGCGCTCCAGATCGTCGGCATGAGTCAGTGCGTTGTTCCATCGCTTCTCCAACTCTGCTGCGACGAGACGGTTCTCCGGCTCTGTTGCCTGGTACTGCCGTTCGATACGGCTAGCTTCATAGCGTGCCTTCTGGAGTGCGAGTTCGAGCGAGCGCCGCTTCTCATCGGTTCGGTTCTGGGTCTGTTCGAGCGCATCGAGCGCGGCCTGCACGCCGAGAGGGCGCAGGGCTTCGAGCACCTCGGCTGCGATCTCCCGGTCGACTCGCCAACCAGCGAAGGTGATGCAACTGCGCTTCAACTTATGGGCGCGGTCTCCGCTGCACTCGTAGCGCGGCAGCGGCCCGTCCCGCTTGCTGGAGGTATAGAAGACCTGAAGCGCGCGGCCACAGCGTGCGCATCGCAGCAGTCCCGCCAGCAGTGCGGGCCCGTTGCGCGCCGCGCCGCTCAGTCCTCCCATGCGGGCGTTCCATCCTGCGTTGGAGCGAATCTGTTGCTGGTTGCGCATAAACTCTTCCCACGTTATATACCCTTCATGGTGGTCCGGGATGACGACCTCCCACTGGTCCTGCGGTCGAGCGTGACCGCGTGTCTTGCGGGCGCGGCCCTCGACGATGGAGGTGCGCGTATGCTTCCTGCCCCAGACGAAGACGCCTGCATAGGCCGGGTTCTTGAGGATGCCGCAGAGGCTGGAGTAGATGGGTTCGATCCAGACCGTCTTGCGGTTGCCGGACTCACGCGAGAGAACGGGAAGGGGAAGCTTTTCATCGCGGTACCAGAGCAGCACCTGACGCACGCTGCCCAGCTCATGGAACTTGCGAAAGATACCGGCGATGGCCTCCTGCACCTGGCGGTCGGGCGTCTTCTCTATCCCTTCCTCTTCGGTGCGGACGTAGCCCAAAGGCACTTGCGTCATCACCATGCCGCGCCGCACCTTCTGACGATGCGCCTCCATCGCCCTCTGGCGCAGCAGACTGATCTCGAACTCGCTCATGGTGCCCTTGAGACCGAGCAGAAGCCGGTCGTTGAGCAGACTGGGATCGTAGACGCCGTCGTGGTCGATGACGAGTGTCCCGGCCATCGCGCAGAGATCGATCAGGTGATGCCAGTCGCGGTTGTTCCTTGCCAGACGCGAGGCCTCCAAAGCGAAGACGGCGCCGACCCTGCCGGAGCAAACGGACTCAAGCAATCTGCCGAAGCCGGGACGTTCGACCGAACCCGTTCCAGTGCGGCCCTGGTCTTCGTCGATCACGACGACACGCTGAAAGCCCAGTGTCTGCGCACGTTCGCGAAGGTCGTACTGGCGACGCTGCCCTTCAAGACGTGTCCGGACTTGTTGCATGGAGGACTGCCGTACATAGACGCAGGCCTCCCGATCAATGTGAATGGCTTGAATCTTCTCGCTCATCGCTCTCCTGTTCTGCGGGGGTTACGCCGCTCATGGTTCGGAGCAGCATCTGGCTGAGCAACTCGCGACAGCGCACCTGCGCTGTCTGCGGGAGCTGCTGGGGCTTGGTCTTGTCCCAGGGAAGAGATCCCTGGCGTGGTGGGCTCACCGAATGCACCTCCTGGCGAAGATGCTTCTGAAGGTAGCGAGTCATCGGGGCAGCCGTCTTCTGGCTGGGTGTCGATCAGAGAGCGCAGGGCAAGAAGCGCGGAGAGCGCTATCACTGGTCGTTCGACCACCGCCATGCCGCGGCAATGCTCTTCATCGAGCATCCATGCGGGAACGACAAGCTGATCGCCGCTGGGAAGAAGCAACTGAAGCTGGTTCCGAGGCTGCCCGGAAAACGAAACGCGCCGAACTAGCGTTACCGTCCGCCCACACTGAGGATGATGCGCATAGTGAATCGTCAGAGAAACATGGGCAGTGTGTGAGTGCTTCGCTCGTTCCGTTTGCCACCCATGCCGCCGGAGTGGATTTCGGTGTCGACGGTGCGGCGGGCGGATTCGATGAGCTTGTCGATGTCGTCTGCCGGTCCCAAGTCGAAGATGCGCAGATTGCCGGTGTCGGGATGGAAGACGAAGGCCACGTAGGAGTAGATTTTTACCCCGGTTGGATCGACTTCTTCGACCTTGGAGCGGCCATAGCGTACGTAGGAAATGAGGACCGAGCCTTTGGGCATGTTGCGGCGCAGATCATCGAGAAGGACGGTACGGATGCGCTCGTCGTGGCGGAAGGCGGAAGATTTCTGGGCTACCGCGGCCTCGGCGTGCTCCATGGCTTCGGTGGCTCGGGCGATGGCTTCGGGTGTGGCGACGGGGCTGGGCTGGGACTGCTCGAGTTCCAGAAGCTCGGTGCGGGTGCGATCCAGCTCTTTTAGCAACTGAGTCAGCTCGGGATCGTGGGTGCGATTGAGATTGGTTTGGCGGCGGGCCATCTCTTCGGCGACTAGGCAGCGGGAGCGGATGACTTCCTGGTAGGTTTCGGCGAGGGGTAGCTCGGGATGTTTTGCCAGGACGGAGATAGCTAGATCGACGCCGTGGGCGCGGATGCGGTCATAGGCGAGGGCCTGTCGTTCGGGGAGGGTGCGAGCGCCGAGAACAAAGGTTTCGCGGCCCAGGCGGGCGCCGATCAGGCCCTGCTGGATGGCGGGCAGGAGGCGGCCTCCTGAGGCGAGGGAGCGGCCGTAGTTGGAGTGGGTGTTGGCGGCGTCGGTGCCGCTGATCTTCATGTGGGCGAGGGTTTCGTCGTAGGTCTTGAACGAGAGATCGAATTGTCCGCTGCGGCCGTAGAACTGGGCGAGATTGGCGCGGGTATCGGTGACGAGCGGGGCGTTTTCGCCGTAGAGCTTGCGGTTGAGGTCGAGGGCGCGGGTGAGGTGAATGATGGCCTGGCTGAAGTTACCGGTCTGGTAGTACTGGAAGCCAAGATTGTTCTCGATGACAGCGACGCGCGGGTCGTTGGGGATCTTTTCGTTTGCGAGGGCGACGGCTTCCTCGAGCGGTGCGACGGCGGCTATCTTATCGCCGCTGGCGTTGAGGGTCTGGGAGAGGTTGGAGAGCGCACCGACGATTTCGAAGGGCTTGTCCTGGTCGACTTTACGGGCGGTGGCGACGGCAAGGCGCTCGACGCGGAGTGCGCAGGAGAAATCGCCGAGGGCGCGGCAGACAAGAGCGAGAACGTCGGCGGCGTCGCCATATTCCGTTGTATCCGGAAAGCGTATGGATGCGATGTTGAGGCCCAGCTCCGCGTGAGGGCGGGCTTCGGCGGGGCGGTCGAGGGCGACCAGGACTTCCGCAAGCTCGTCGATGGCGGCGACGTACTGCTTGCTGCGGCGGTTGAATGCGCCTTCAGCGACGAGAACGTGTCGGCGGGCTAGAGCCAGGGTTTCGGCGTTGGTGAGGCGGGCGTCAAGGATGAGGCCGATCAGGTTTTCGAGAGCTGCCGTGACTTCCGGGGTATTGCCGGGATGAGCGGCCTCTGCACTCCGAAGCTGGCGGCGGGCCTGCTGGATGGCTTCGAGGCCGGGGTCGGTCTCGGCGGGTGGCTTCTGTGTTTGCGACGCAGCGTTTGCTTCATCGTCGCTCTCGTTGGCGTAGATCGTGCCATTGCTTCCCTGAATGCCCGCGATGCGGGTCTGGCTGGTGCCGCTGGAGGTAAGCAGCAGGGACGCCAGCGCGAGTAGGACGAGGGATTTCATGGCATTTAAGAGATAGCTGCCGCTGAGGGCGCGTTTGTTGAAGAGCTCATCTGAGGTTCCAGGGCTGATGCGCGATGTGAACGAGTCGCGTGAGCTGGGCTTCGGCGCGCTGCTGGTAATCGCCGTGCAGGGAGATGGTCTTGCGGAGCCAGTTGCGGGCGCTGGCGGCGTCGGACTTGAGGATCAGGGTTTGCGCGAGGAAGTACTCGGCGGCTTCAAGCTGAGGGCTGTCGCCGGCGGCGATGGTCCTTTCGAAATGCGTTTGAGCGGTGAGGAGATCGTGCGATTTCAAACGGCAGAGGCCGGAGTAGAAGTTGGCGGTAATGGTGTCGGGATTCTTCTCGGGGAGTGCTTCGATGATCTGTTTGAACTGATTCAGAGCGGTGTTACAGTCTCCACCGGCATAGCTCTTGAGACCGTTGGCGAGCGCGGAGTGCTGTTGACCTGAGGAATCCGTGCCGCGAAGTGCTTCGGGCTGGTAGACGGGGAGCTGCAGGTCTGCGAGGGAGGCTATTTGCTGATCGGACGAAGGAGCGGGCTGTTTGCCGGCCTTGGTCTTGGGCTTTACTGGATCGGGCGGGACGGGATTGGGGCTGGCAGCTTTGCTTGTGTTGTTGTCCAGGTGGATCAGGCTGCCGGTCTGGAACTTGACGAGCGCGAGGACCGAGCCGAGGAGCATGGCGGCGGCGATGGAGCCCCATACGGCTACGCGCAGGGACGGTTTGCGCAGCAGGGTGCCGGACGAAGACGGTGCGGGACGGCGCGAGACGATGCGCAGGGGCGGCTGCGGCTGGGTTGCGGACTCGAGTCGTGCGGCACTGGTGACCTGCTCTTGGAGGCCTTCCTGGATCTGGCGCAGAACGAGAAGGAGCTCATGGCACTGATCGCAGGCGAAGTAGTGGTCTTCGAAGCGTGCTGCCTCTTCGTCCGACAACTGGCCGGTGATGTAGAGTGCTCCGAATTCTTCGACGGGACCGCCGTTGCACTCGGTCATGAAAAATCTCCTGCACGTATGTGGGCGGTGCTGCGGGATTGTGACATTTGCTGGACAGATTCCATGACACGGCGAGTAGCGCGGAGTTTTCTCTGGCGGACGACCTCGGGGCTGAGATTGAGGCGTTCAGCAATGACACCGGGCTTAAGATCGTCGACGAGGGTCATTTGCAGAATGGTGCGGTCGGTAGGGTCGAGGGTAGCCAGGGCCTGGTCGACCATCTGGCGGCGCTCGAGGGACTCCTTAGAATCCAGGGGATTCTCTTCCCAGGTATCGGGCAGTTCCGGCGGAAGTTCTTCATGGATCGGCGCTCGGGTCTGGCCGCGGTAATGATTATTGAGGAGATTGCGGGCGATGCCTGCGACGAAGGCGGGCAGGCGCTCGGCGTCGCGGAGCTGCCCTTTGCGGAGGGCGCAGAGAGCCTCGATCATCACGTCCTGCTGCAGGTCTTTGGTCAACTCGGGGTTGCGGGAGCGGATCAGGAGCAACGTCCGCACCTTGGGAAGATAGCGGGCCACAAACTCGCTTTCGCATTCGCGGGAGCCGGCAGCGATTCCGGCAACCAGCGACGCTTCCGGATCTTCCGTCGAGTTCGAAGTTGGAGTGGTGCTCATGAGATGTCTCGCCGTTCGAAGAAAAGATGGAAGCCTGCAGGAGCAAGCGTTGTTCCGCTCCTCCTACAGCAGTCAGATGGTGCATATTCCCAGCACTGCAAGAATTTCACAAATTTCAGAGATTGGTTTACTTCGACGTGGCAACGAATCGGAAAGATAAAGTGGCTTGCCGCGTTCCCAGTCCCAGATGCCTTCAGCCGCTGCCGTCTGAAGGAGGATTGCCAGGGCTTTCCGATGCGATTGCATACACTGCACGGATCCGGTGTCAGTTCGATCCCGGCAACCTAAGTCATTGCTTTTGTTGATCGGTCCGCACTTGAACCTTACAACAAGAGGCGGCGATGCCCAACGGAATTCGTTGTGCCAGTGGGCAGGTCTGGCTTTGTTTTAGAGCTCGCCTGCGTGCTCCTCGGTTTCGCTCCAGCCGTCGGCTAGGAATCGATAGCCGACCCACGGCTCGGTCTGAATATATTGCTTGCCGGTTTCAGCTTCGAGTTTTTTGCGTAACTGGCCTACGAAGACGCGCAGGTATTCGGGCTGATGCGCGGATTGCGCTCCCCAGACGGCGGTGAGCAGGGCGCGGTGGGTCATTACCTTGCCTGAGTTACGGGCGAGGTAGAGAAGCAGGTCGAACTCCTTGGGGGTGAGATGGATTGGCTTGCCGAGGACGATGACGCTGTGGGCTGAGGCGTCAACGACAAAATCTCCGACCTCGGTGGCATGGTTTGCCCGTTCCGGGGCGCGGCGGAGATGGGCGCGGACGCGGGCGAGCAGTTCCTGGATGTTGAAGGGCTTAGTCACGTAGTCGTCGGCGCCGGCATCGAGGGCTTCTACCTTGGAGCGCTCGTGGTCGCGGACGGAAAGGACCAGGACGGGCGTGGTGGCGATCAGACGGATGGCGCGGCATACGTCGACACCGGTCATGGTGGGCATCATCAGGTCGGTGATGACCAGATCGGGACCCCATTCGCGGTAGACCTGCAGTCCTTCTTCGGGGTCGTTGGCGGTGCGGACCTGATAACCCTGGGCGGAAAGGGAAGCGCGCAGTACGCGCGTGATCTGCGCTTCGTCGTCTATGACCAGGATTCGTCCTTGTGCTACTCCAGTACTCATCTTGCTCCGTTACCCTCGGCTGAAATGAGGGGATGTCCAAGGAAAACGATACAGCATCGGAGGGGGCGGCCTGCGCTGAGGAGGGGCATTCTGCATGGCATGGTATCGAAAACGGCTATGATCGCACTGGATGGAAATGCTCCGAAATTTATCATTGCTTGGTCGTCGGGCGCGATGGGTGCTGGCGACCGCTGTCACTGCCGGAATTACGGCTGTGATGCTGCTGCTGGGTGCGGATGCAAGCACTGCCGGGATTGTTTATCTGGTGGTGGTGGTTTGGTTCGCTACGCTGGTCGGGACCTGGCCATCGCTTTACCTGGCGATGCTGTCCGCCCTCTCGTTCGACTATTTCTTTCTTCCGCCACGATTCAAACTGACAATCGCCTCCGCGCAGGATGTAGTTGCGATGGTTTCGTTCGTGGTGGCATGCGTGGTGACGGGGCGCGTGGCGGAGCGTGCGCGCAGGCAGACACGACAGGCAGAACAACGCCGAGAAGACGTGGAAAGGCTGTATAGCCTGAGCCAGGAGATGATGCTGCATGAGGATGCGGCGGGGCTGGTGAGGGAAATTCCGCGGTTGGTGGAGCGCAATTTTTCGCTTGGGGCTGTTGTCCTGTACGTGCGGAGTGAGGATCAACTGTATTCGTCGGTGCCTGGTAGCAGTTCGGGGCCTGAGGGACTGCCTGCTTCGACCGAGGCTGAGAGCAATTCGGAGAATTTGCGGCGAATCTTACGGATGGGTGCCGCTCCTCCTGACCAGGGACTTATGTTGCCGGAAGGCTACGTTCCTATCGATCTGGTGTTTGGCATGAACAGTGTGGGTACCCTGGCGTGGAAGCCGGCGACGCTTTCGCGCGAGGTTGCCACGCTGATCGCGGCGCAGGTTGCGATTGCGATGACACGGGCGCATGCCATTGAGACGACGGCACGGCTGGAAGCGGCGCGATCCGCGGACCGGCTGCGTTCAGCATTGATCGATTCGCTGACCCACGAACTACGCACGCCTTTGACGGCGATTCGCGCGGCGGCAACGACGCTGGTGGATGGACAGGGGTTAGACGAGGAGACTCGTACGGAGCTGGCGGCGATTGTGGACGAGGAGAGCTTCCGGCTGGATGCACTCATCGGCGAGGCGATGGAGATCGCGGAGATCGAGTCGGACGGGATTCGAGTGAAGCCAAAGCCGATGTTGCCAGGCTCGTTTCTGGAGCAGGCGGTGGAGGAATCGCATGCGCTTCTGGCGCAGCATCGCGTGTTGATCGACGTACCGGAGCCGGAGACGACGGTGTGGTTCGACCCGCATTTGATTGGCCGGGTGCTGCGGCATCTGCTGGAGAATGCGGCCCGGTATACGCCTGCGAACAGCAGGATTGTGCTTTCAAGCCGTCGTGTGCCGGGGAGGGTTGAGTTTACGGTGGGGGACGATGGTCCGGGGATCGATGTATTTGATCTACCGCTGATTTTCGACAAGTTCTATCGTGGCCGACAGAGGGTAACGAACGCCAAGGGATCGGGGATGGGGTTGGCGATCGCCCGGGCGATTCTGACAGCACATGGTGGAGGGATTGAAGCGGAAAGTACTCCGGGGAAAGGGACGACTTTCCGGCTTTGGGTTCCGCTTGCGGAAAAGGGCAATACGGGAGTCACCCAAGATGCCGATGAGGTTGCTATTTAGGGCAGGGGCAAGTATTCGTCGAGGCCCGTGGAGATGAGGTCCTGACGGAGTTGGCTGACTGTCGAGAACTGCAGGCCCTGAATTCCTTCGCGGCGCGCCGCTTCGATGTTTTCCAGCTTGTCGTCGAGGAAGAGTGTTTCTTCCGGCGCGGTGCCGAGCTTTTCCAAGAGGAGCTGGTAGATTGCCGGCTCGGGTTTGGCGAGGCGGTGCTGGTAGCTCCAGATGAGGACGTCAAAGTCGTTTATCCAGGCGAAGGTGGCTTCGATGCTTTCGAGCACAGAATCACCCATGTTGGAGAGAATGCCGGTGGTTAGGCCTTTCTGCTTGAGGACTGCGTGCCAAGCAATCATCGCGGGGTTGGCCGTGGTCCACATGCGCGCGTCCCAGCGGTTGAGTTCGGCGATTTCTTCTGGGGAGAGCGGAAGGTTGGCTGCGGCTGCGAGACGCTCCCAAAAATGCAGACCGGAGATGTCGCCACGATCATATGCGTGGCGGTCCACCCAGTAATGCTTCTCAAGCTGTTCATGATTCAGGCCGGAGATGCGGTAAAGGTGTTCGCGGGCTTCGGCGAGGGGTTGATCGGTTAGAACCATGCCGTAATCGAAGACGACTGCGCGTATAGGCACTTTGCACTCCTCAAGCGTGTATGGTGGGTGTTGCGTCCCTGCCTGACTCTATTGTGCTTGAGCCGAATGGTCGAGGGTTGATAGCGTTGTGACAAATGGAGTGGAATCAGCGGCTTTCATGAGATTTTCAAAGCGGACAGAATGGAATACCGAAGAGAGCGAGCTGGCGCGGGCGCATCGGGAGCGGCTTGCGGCGGGATTGCCGGTGGCGGATCTCACGGCCTCGAATCCTACTCGGTGTGGGTTTGCGTATCCGGAAGATTTGCTGACGCCGCTCGGCGATGCCGAGGCTTTTGATTACGATCCGGACCCGAGAGGTAGTTTCAGGGCGAGAGAGGCGGTCAGTGCTTACTATGCGGAGCATCAGATCGAAGTTAAAGTTGAGCAGATTATCTTAACTACAAGCACAAGTGAGGCATACAGCTACTTATTCAAGTTACTTTGCGATCCTGGGGATGCGATTCTTGTGCCGCAGCCGAGCTATCCTCTGTTCGATTTTCTTGCTGACGCTGAGGTAGTGACTCTGGTCCATACGCCGCTGGTGTATGACCATGGGTGGCAACTCGATATGCATGGGCTTCGGGAGAGCATCACACCGCGGACAAGAGCAGTCGTGCTGGTGCATCCGAATAATCCGACCGGACACTTCGTGAAGATGAGCGAGGCGCGAGAGTTGGAGGTGATCTGCCGGGAGTATGGGCTGGCGCTGATCGTGGACGAGGTATTTCTGGACTATCCGCTACCGGGTTATGGCGGCCTGGCGCGGAGCTTTGCCAGATTCGGATTGGATATACCAGTCTTTATCGTTAGTGGAATCAGCAAGATATGTGGCCTTCCTCAAATGAAAGCGGCATGGCTGGTGGCCGTGGGGCCGGGTTCTCATGAGGCGCTGGCGCGGCTGGAGATATTGGCGGATACGTATCTTTCGATGAACGCGCCGGTCCAGCGGGCGTTGCCGGTTTGGCTGGCTGGAAGACTAGGGATGCAAAGACAGATTCTCGATCGGGTGGCGGAGAACCTGGCTGAGTTGGATCAGGCGCTTGGAGATCACTTCGAGGGCGATGTGCTGGTGAATCGCCTGAGGGTGGAGGGTGGTTGGTATGCCGTGCTACGAATCCCGGCAACCAGGCCGGACGATGAGACGGTGGAGGACCTGCTGCATCTTGGTGTCTGGGTGCATCCGGGGCATTTCTTCGGGATGCCGCGGAAGGGGTGGCTCGTGGTTAGCCTGCTGGGCCGGGTTGAAGAGTTTGCTCACGGTATCACGGTACTCATGGAACGTATTCGACAGAACCATAACAGTTACCTGACAGCATGATTGCTTTAACAAAAGCTTTAGATATTTATTATCAAGCTATTCATATATAGAGCGATAACTTCGCTCTTGTAAATGTATTGAATTGTACAGAACAGTTCCTGCTCACTTTCACGCAACTACAACGGCCGAGCGCGTCCGCGCCTATTGGGTGGCTCTCAGGATTTGCTGTATGAGGATTTTGCCGAATTTTCCGTCTGGGTCGAGCATGTCGAAGTGGCCTGCGCCTTCCAAGTTGACTACGGACAGTTGGTCGCCTTTGGTTTCAGCTGCGGCTCGATAGGAGTTCACGAGCGGGGCTGAGTGCTGGAGAAGGCCTGCCGTGACGATGATCTGCGGCATGCCGAGCGGCAGGAAGGACTGGGCGGAGCCGTCGCGGTAACGAATGGGCTGCTGGGCAGAGGTGCCTCCCATGAGCGGGGCGATGCCTGGATCCGGACAGAAATTCGATTCCACGGGCTGCGCAGCGGCCAGGTCGGGCGGCCCGTCTACATCGATGACGGCTTTCACTGCGAGCGGGTCTTTGACGTAGAGCGGGGTGGAGGCTGGGATCTTTGGCCGGGCGGCGATCCAGAGGCCGAGTTGGCCACCGGAAGAATGCCCGACGATGACAATTCGTTTGAGGTCGAGGTTGTAGGTGGGTGCGATCTTGCGGAGGTAATCAGTGGCGGCGGCGAGATCGAGGAAGGTGTCTGGCCAGGCTGCTCCGGGGCTTCCAGCGCGGCGGTACTCGATGTTCCAGGTGGCGACACCGTCCGCAGCGAGGGTTGCGGCGAGTGGTCTGAGTGGCTCGTAGGTGGTGGTTCGGGGGTCGGCTTTCTGCAAGTGATCCAGCCAGCAGCCGCCATGCACGATGATGGCGACCGGGTGCAGGCCTGGGGTTCTTGGCAGGCGCAGCTCTCCAAATTGAAGCGGTTCAGCGCCGTAGGTTAGGCGGCGGTCGGCATCTGGCACGGGCTTGTTGAGCATCGCCGTCATCCGCGACTGGGCGGACGCGGCGGTGGAAAGAAGAGCCAGCGTGAGAATGAGTAATTTCACCTCGACAGCATACCTTGGTTTTCCTTCCGGGAGGGGGAATTCGACGCATGGCCGGGAAATGGATAGACGGGGTGAATGCGACGAATAAAGAAATTCGAATTCGCTGGAGGCTGGAGACAGGGCGGATATACTTTGCGTGAGCCGAAGATACCTGATTCAAGACGCGTGCTGGATGCGTATTCGATCTGCCCGACCTCGCCGGCCCGCACTCCCACATACCTTTCGATTTTTGGAGATACGATGATCCGTTCTCGTTTGTTTGCAGTGGCATTACTGCCGACGCTGGTTTTTCCGCCGCAATTGTTGATGGGCCAAATGAAGTCCGAAGCGCAGTCCGCCGGGCCGTTGGATGGGTATTCGAAGGCAGCTTCGGATGCTGAGCGTGGATGGGAGGAGAAGTTTCGGGCGACGCCGGTGCCGGACAACATCAAGGAGAATATGCGGCGGCTTTCGGCGAGGCCGCATCATGTCGGGTCGCCGTATGACAAGGACAATGCGGAATGGATGCTGTCGAAGTTCAAAGAGTGGGGGTTTGACGCGCAAATTGAGAACTTCTACGTGCTCTTTCCGACGCCGAAGGAGCGGCTGGTTGAGCTGAAGGATGCTGCCGGGAAGACGGTGTTTACGGCGAGCCTGAAGGAGCCGGTGGTGGCGGACGATCCGACTTCCGGGCAGACTGCGGAGCAGTTGCCGACCTATAACGCGTATTCGGCGGATGGGGACGTGACCGGGCCGCTGGTGTATGTGAATTACGGGACTCGCGAGGATTATGAAGAGCTGGACCGGCTGGGCGTTTCGGTCAAGGGCGCGGTGGTGATCGCGCGGTATGGCGGGGCGTGGCGCGGGATCAAGCCGAAGGTGGCTGCGGAGCATGGGGCTGTGGGATGCATTATCTACTCCGATCCGGCGAACGATGGGTATGGTGTTGCTGATTCCTTTCCGAAGGGCGCAGGACGGCCGAAGGACGGGGTGCAACGCGGCGGCGTGAACGATACCGATTTTCCGGGTGATCCGCTGACGCCGGAAGTTGGCGCGACCAAAGATGCGAAGCGGCTGGAGCGGAAGGATTCGCCGATCATTACCAAGATTCCAGTGCTGCCCATCTCGTATGCAGATGCGACGCCGTTGTTACAGGCAATTGCCGGGCGGGTGGCTCCGGCAGCGTGGCGTGGCGGTTTGCCGCTGACGTATCACCTTGGGCAGGGCGAGGGAACCAAAGAGCCGGCGAGTGTCGCGAAGGTTCACCTGAAGATGTTTTCGAACTGGGATATCAAGACGCTGTACGACGTGATTGCGAAGATTCCGGGTTCGACGGAGCCGGATGAGTGGGTGATTCGCGGGAACCATCATGATGCGGGGGTGAATGGGGCGAGCGATCCTGTTTCGGGTATGTCGGCTGAGTTGGAAGAGGCGCGCGGTTTGGGCGAGTTGCTGAAGCAGGGATGGAAGCCGCGGCGGACAATTGTTTACGCGGCCTGGGATGGTGAGGAGCCGGGTTTGCTCGGATCCACCGAGTGGGTGGAGACGCATGCTGACGAGTTGAAGAAGAAAGCGGTGATGTACCTGAACACCGACGGCTCGGGACGCGGGTATCTGTTTATGGAGGGTTCGCATGGGTTGGAGCACTTCATCAATGGGGTAGGCGCTGAGGTTACGGATCCGGAAAAGGGAATTCCGGTGACGGAGCGGACGCGGAAGGCTTCGATTGCTCGTGGCCGCGGTGGGGATCGGACGGAGGTACGCAATCGGCCTGATCTCCGCATTGGTGCGCTGGGGGATGGGTCGGACTATGTTTCGTTCCTGGACTTTGCCGGCATCCCTTCGCTGGACATCGGGTTTGGCGGTGAGGATCGAGGGAGCCAGTATCACTCGATCTATGATGATTTCTACTTCTACACGCATTTCGAGGATACGGATTTCGTCTACGGGAAAGCGCTGGCGCAGGTGAGCGGCACGGCGGTGATGCGGATGGCGGATGCACAGCTCTTGCCTTATAACTTCGCCAATACGGCCGATACCGTTGAAACCTATGTCGATGAGGTGAAGAAACTGCTGAAGTCGGAGCAGGATGAGATTGCCGAGAAAAACAAGGAGATCGACGAGGGCGTGTTTGAGGCGACGAGCGATCCGAAGAATCCGATTGCTGCTCCGAAGCGAGAGGAGATGCCGCCGTTTCTGAACTTTGCTCCGCTGGAGAATGGTGCTGCTGCTCTGACTGTTAGCGCAAAGGAGTATCAAAAGGCCGTCAAGGCAGCCGAGGCCAATGGTGGAGCGGCCCTGGATGCGTCGGGTATTGATGCTGTGAACCAGCTGTTGATGCAGACAGAGCGTGCTTACTTCCGCTCGGAGGGTTTGCCGGGGCGAAGCTACTTCAAACATCAGCTTTATGCGCCGGGAGCTTACACAGGCTACGGAGTGAAGACGCTGCCTGCAGTCCGCGAGGCGATTGAGCAGCGGAAATGGTCGATTGCCGACGCTTCTACGGTGACGGTGGGGCAGGTGCTTGTGGAGGAAAGCAAGGCGATCAAGGCGGCTACGGAGAAGCTGAAGTCTGTTGCTCCTGGAGGCGCTGCTGGCGGTTCGCATTGAGTTTGTACACGCCGGCAGGAATGGCTTCCCTGAGCGGGATGGCCGTTTTCATTTCGGGAGGTATGGATCGAGGGAACTTCGCAGAAGAACTAGCTGGCGATGGTGTGTGGTTGCCGGATCTGTTCCTGCACTTGTGGCAGGGCTTCGCGACTGCCAGCGACTCCCTCTTTGCTCTCCTGCTTGTGGGCGTACATGCGGAGGTCTGCTTCGACGCAGAGTGAGCTTGCGTCTTCTGCGTCTTTGGGGAAGATGGCTACGCCGATGCTGGCGCCTACGTTGATGAGTTGGCCGTCAAGCATGGTGGGCTGGGAGAGCGTTTCGCGAAGTCCGGCTGCAATGGAATCTGCGGCCTGGCGGCGGCCGGAGTCTTCGAGGATGATGCAAAACTCATCGCCACCGGTTCGGGCGACGGTGTCGGAGCGACGGACGCGCGCTTCCAGAATGCCGGAGACGTATTTCAGAAGAAGATCTCCCATGTGGTGACCATAGGTGTCGTTGACGGCCTTGAAGCCGTCCATATCGATCTGCAACAGGGCGACACTGGTGTTGCTCCTCTTGGCCCGTTCGATAGCGCTGGTGAGACGGTCCTGGAAGAGGCGGCGGTTGGCGAGCGAGGTGAGGTCGTCATGCAGGGCGAGATACTGTGAGCGCTCAATCTGCTTCTCGAGAAGCAGAAGGAGCATGCCGATGGCGACGACGTACTTGGGGATATTCCAGACCTCGCTTTCCAGCACGAAGTTGGGCATTAAGTAGGAGAGGGCCGGGGAGATCGCGAACACCAATGCCCAGGCGAGGAATCCGCCGATGGTGATGATCGAGCCGGTGGTTGAAATCTGGTGGGAGTACCAGAAGTAAACACAGCAGCCCATGTAGACGACAAAGAGGATGGCGTACACGCCGAGTTCGGCGTTGCCGGACTGGCGGCGAAGGACGAGGAGTTCGGCGCCAAGAGCGAACTGCAGTCCGACCGTAAGCCAGCGCAATCCATGCTGGTAGTACCGGCGATACGTGATTGCTACGCTGAGTGGGCCGACGGCGATAAGAATCGCGGAGGCGTCGAAAGCCCACCCCGGGACGTTCGGCAGGCAATCCAGAATCATATAGAGAGAAGTGCTCAGGAATGTTGCTGCCGCCATGCGGCGGCTCTTAATGCTTTTCTCTGTGGGAACGGTGGCCCACATGAAGCAGATGCTTGCCGCAACGAGAGTGAGCAGGGAGACTATATCTGCCAGGATCCCGATGACACCGGGAAGCCTGGCGAAGATTGCCGCCGAGAAGTGCATCACGATGGTCGTCCAGCCTACGAGCCAGAGGCGATGGGCAGGGGTGTGATTGTGACGGAGAAGGGATCTAAAGGCGCAGGCCAAAGCGAAGATCGCCAGCAAGTCAGGAACTCTTGACCAATCCATGGGTGCGCCTTTCCTTAGAATTTGGGCCCTATTCGCTCCAACTAAGAATGCAGGAAAAATAATGGAATTTTGATCCCGCAATGGTGGTAGTAACCATACAGAATGTGGCACTTTAGTACTCATTATTTATGCGAATTTTCGATCAAAAGTGTTAGACGGGTTCGTGGGTGGTAGATATTGCTGAAGTATGGCTGGTTTTCGGGTAGACTCAAGCCGATGAGCGCGAGTATGTACATCGTGGTCGAGGGCGACGATCCGGGGTTCGATATCTTCGTGAACGGGCAGGCTTTGGCCCGGAATGAGGACGCCTTGGAGCGCCTGTCGGAGCGGCTGAGCGTACAGCCGTTTCTCGAATTTTTCTCGGCAGACCGGAACTCGATGGCGCTGCTTATGGAACAGGGCGCAGGAAATCCGGAGTGGACGCAGAACCTTCCACAGCCGCAGTGGTTCAGGCCTGAGGATGGTTTGCGGACTGTGCGAGCGCTGCAGGATTTTCTGGCAATGTCCCCGACTGCGCTTGGGTCGGACTCAGAAATGGTGGGCCGGGAGCTTCATGAGTACGAGACCGTGCTGCGGAAAACTTCGGCGCGCGGCCTGAGATGGCATCTGGCGGTTAGCTGGCGTTAGTTCCTGGAACTACTTCTTGTCGGAATAGATTTCTACGATGTGTCCGTCAAATCGAAGTCCGCGCAGTGTCCGATCTACCATTTGATCCAGCACAGTCGGAGTGATGCTGAGAGGCTCGCCTTTCACCTGAAACGGCGTAGGAAATAGAAATCCGTCTTCGAATCCGAAGGCGAAAGTACCCCTGAGGTCTGTGTATAGAACAGTATTGTGGCTGAAGCTGAGGCTAAAGCCTTCATCCGAGATAATCGGCCCGAACCATTTCCATCGCCTCTTAAACATAAGACTTACAGTTATAAGGCGGGATGCCTGATCCTGTCGATTCTTGCCAGACCCACCCTTCCCCGATTGGCGAAGGATGGGCGATCAAATTTGCCGATATTTCCTTACACGTTGGCTACTGAGGCTTCCTTTTTGGCGAAGACGTTGCCGAGGCGGCGGATTTCTGCGCCTACACCGCGGAGCTTTTCTTCGATGCGCTCGTAGCCGCGGTCCATGTGGTAAACGCGGTCGAGGATCGATTCGCCGTCTGCGACCATCGCGGCCAGTACCAGAGAGGCTGAGGCGCGGAGGTCGCTGCACATGACGGCGGTGGCGGAAAGGGGCGTCTTGCCACGGACGGTGGCAGTGCGACCGTCGACGGCGATGTTGGCGCCCATGCGGTTGAGTTCCTGGACGTGCATGAAGCGGTTTTCGAAGATGTTCTCCTTAACCTGGGAGACGCCTTCGCACTGGGTGAGCAGGGCCATGTATTGGGCCTGCATGTCGGTGGGAAAGCCGGGGTATTCCTGGGTGGAGATGTCGGTGGCTTCGAGGCCGTCGTCGGCACGAACGCGCACGGTGTCGGCGTTGAGGATGTCGACGCGGGCGCCGGCTTCCTGCAGTTTGCCGATGATGGCGCCAAGGTGGCTGGGGTTGCAGTTGGCGACGATGAGGTCGCCCTTGGTGATGGCTCCGGCGACGAGGAAGGTGCCGGCCTCGATGCGGTCGGGGTTGATGCGATGACGGGTGCCGTGGAGGCGTTCGACGCCTTTGACACGAATCGTGGCGGTGCCGGCGCCTTCGATGCGGGCTCCCATGGAGACGAGCATGGCAGCGAGGTCGGTGACTTCGGGCTCGCGGGCGCAGTTTTCAAAAAGGGTTTCGCCGTCAGCGAGGACGGCGGCCATGAGCAGGTCTTCGGTGCCGGTAACGGTGATCTTGTCGAAGACGATATGGGTGCCCTTGAGACGTTCGGCGCGGGCTTCGAGGTAGCCGTGTTCCTGGGTGATGACGGCGCCCATCTTTTCGAGACCTTTGAGATGCAGGTCGATGGGGCGGCCGCCGATGGCGCATCCGCCGGGCATGGCGACGCGAGCCATGCCGCAGCGGGCGACGAGCGGTCCTAGGACGAGGGAACTGGCGCGCATGGTCTTGACGATTTCGTATTTGGCGACTGGATCGCTCAGGTTGCGGGCGCTGATGGTGGTGCGGTGCTGGGCGCGGCCATAGCCGAGTTCGACTTCGGCGCCCATGGAGGCGAGGAGTTTGCGCTCGGTCTCGATGTCCTGGACTTGCGGGATGTTTTCTAGGGTGACTTCGTCTTCGGTGAGGATGGCGGCGGCCATGCAGGGGAGGGCGGAGTTTTTTGCTCCGGAAACGCGAATGGTGCCGACGAGCGGGTTGCCGCCACGTACTACGAACTTATCCATATGAGTGCGAACTCCTGAGTTTCAAGTGTAAATCCGCCTGGGTGCCGGGCGCGGAGGGGGGAGGTTATACTTGCGGCACCGGGGGTTCAAGGCTTTGATTAATCGGTTTATTGCGGTGGTGGTGCTGGTCGCTTTGGGGATATTAGGCGCGGCGCGGGAGGGTGTCGCGCAGGGCACGAGTTCGAACGGGCCTAAGCCGATTCCTTCGATCGCTGAGAAGAACGGGCATTTCGCGCTGATGGTGGATGGGGAGCCGTTCCTGATGCTGGGAGTGCAGGCGAACAATTCGAGCGCGTGGCCGGCGTATCTAGGGAAGGTTTGGCCAGCGGCAGAGACGCTGCATGCCAATACGGTCGAATTGCCTATCTATTGGGAGCAGGTTGAGGCGGTGCAGGGGAAGTATGACTTTTCGCTGGTAGACATGATTCTGAAGCAGGCGCGGGAGCATAAGGTCCGGCTAGTGCTGCTCTGGTTCGGTACATGGAAAAACGGCAGTTCGCACTACACGCCGGAGTGGGTGAAAACGGACCAGGTGAAGTATCCGTTTGTGCGTGGGAAGGATGGGCAGACGGTCGATTCGCCGAGCACGTTTTCTCCGGCGCGGCTGAAGTCGGATAAGAAGGCGTTTGCGGCGCTGATGCAGCACTTGAAAGAGGTGGATGGCGAGCGCACGGTGGTGATGGTGCAGGTGGAGAACGAGGTCGGGATCTGGGGAGCTGTGCGGGATTATGGTGCGGCGGCCGAGAAAGCTTTTGCCGGGCAGGTGCCGGAGCGTCTGGTCAAGCGGCTTGGGAAACAGCCCGGGACTTGGAAGCAGGTTTTCGGGGATGAGGCGGACGAGACTTTCCAGGCCTGGTGCATCGCTACCTATGTCGAGGAAGTTGCAGCTGCGGGAAAGGCTGAGTATCCGCTGCCGCTGTATGTGAATGCTGCCTTGCGCGATCCGTTTCATGCGACGGTTGGGAGCTATGAGTCGGGTGCTCCGACGGATAACCAGATCGATCTGTGGAAGGTAGCCGCGCCTTCGATCAGCCTGGTAGCGCCAGATATTTATCTCGCGGAGTATCCGAAATATCGCAAGGCGATGGAGTTGTATGCGCGGAAGGACAATGCACTGCTGATTCCGGAGACGGGGAATCCGGCGGAGTTTGCGCGGTATGTGTATGCAGCGATCGGGCACGGAGCGATTGGCTGGGCGCCGTTTGGACTGGACCTGACCGGGTACAGCAACCAAACGAAGGGGCCACTTGGGATGGAGGCGAGTACGCTAACACCATTTGCACGGCAGTATGCGCTGCTGGCTCCGATGCAGAGAAAGCTGGCCCACTGGATGTATGAGGGGAGGCTCGTGAAAGGGTCGAGCGAGGACCCTGCGGTGCATCGGGAGGCCCTGGAGTTCAAGGGGTGGAATGCGGAAGTGAGCTACGGGATGCCTTCGTTTGGGAATGGGATGGAGCCGAAAGGGAATTCGCCTGTCGATGGCGGGGTGATTGTGGCGCAGGTTTTTCCGGATGAGTTTCTAGTGGCGGGACATCACGCGAGGGTGGACTTTGTGCCGGCCGCTCCGGGCAAAAAACGGCTTTTTATTCGGGTCGAGGAGCAGCATATGACGCCGGAACGCGATTGGGTGACTGACAGGGTTTGGAATGGGGATCAGACGGACTATGGTTTGAATCTGAAGGCGGATGAGGATGTCGTGCTGCGGGTGAAGCTGACTACCTACTGAGAAGCAGCAGATTCCCTTCAGGAATGACAACAAGAAAAACAAAAGCCTGATCTCCAGTCCGGACGATCAGGCTTTCTTTGAGCGGTTAACCGATATGTTTCAGAGTTCGAGGACGGTATCCTCAATGGCCAAGCGAACGTTCCCGTCAGATTTCGCCAGGCGGCGGACTGCTTCCGGTTTGTCGACCTTTGCTTTGAGCATGACGAGGGCAACGGGGACGCTGCGGCCGGCGCTCTTAATGGTGTTGACGGCGGTTTCGCGATCGATGGAGCAGGCGCGCATGAGGATGCGGATGCCGCGCTCGACCAGCTTGGAATTCTGCATGTGCACGTTAACCATCAGGTTTTCATACACGTAGCCAAGGCGGGTCATGGTGCCGGTGGTGATCATGTTCAGGACCATCTTCTGGGCGGTGCCAGCTTTCATGCGGGTGGAGCCTGAGATGACCTCGGGTCCGACTTCAGCGACGATGACGGTGTCAGCGGCGGCGGCGAGCGGGGTGCCGTAGTTGCACGTGACGGCGGCGGTTTTGGCTCCGCGGGCTCTTGCATAGGCTACAGCTGCTACGACATACGGAGTGCGGCCAGACGCCGAGAGACCGATCACGACGTCTTTTCGGGTCGGGCGGCGACGGGCAATGTCGCGCTGGCCAAGTTCTTCGGAATCTTCATTGACTTCGACCGCCGAGGCCAGAGCCTTCGGTCCGCCGGCCATAATGTACTGAACCTGTCCGGGGGCGGTTGAGTAGTTAGGCGGGCATTCGGAGGAATCGAGGGCGGCGATGCGGCCACTGGAACCGGCACCTACATAAATAAGGCGTCCGCCGTCGCGAAGGCTGCGGGCGACCTGATCGATGACCTGGGCGATTTCGGGGAGTGCTTTCTTGACGGCCGCGGCAACCTTGGAGTCTTCATGGTTGATAATGCGGGCGATTTCGAGGGCGGATTTCGTGTCCAGGCCCTGCGATGCTTCGTTCGAGCTTTCCGTAGTCAAAAGCTGCAACTGCGCCGCCGTATCTTTCTTCGGCTTTTCTGTGGCGCTAGCGGGTTCGTGCAGTAATGCGGTAGTCATCATCATTTTGGCCCCGATTCCCAATTGTAGTCCCTCGCCGTGCCCAGAGACTGTTCGTTTCTTTACGCTTTCGGGGGAGTGAAGTTTTCTGGTCACTCCCCCTTGTTACGGCTTTTGGGGTAGTCCAAACCGAATGTAAACCGAACGGGAGAACTTTCAAACAGCTTTTCGAAGCGCGTCATGGAATGCGGGGCGGACGGAGCGGATGAGCTGGGATTCGCGGTGTGGCCAGGTGCGGTTGGTGAGCAGAACGGCGGCAATGCTGGCGTCTCGGTCGATCCAGAGGGAGCAGCCTGAATAGCCAAGGTGGCCGATGGAGTTTTGCGAAAACAGGGTTCCGATGGAGGAATTTTCGGAGGGCGTGTCCCATCCCAGGGCTCGTGAGCTGCCGGGCGGAGGCTGGCGCTGAGCGAAGATCTCAATCGTTTTGGGATGGAAGAGGGAAGCCGGGTCCGGGGTCAGAATGGACTGGGCGAAACGCAGCAGGTCGGGGACGTTGGAGAACAGGCCGGCGTGTCCGGCGGCGCCCTTGAGCAGGTAGGCGTGCTCATCCTGAACTTCTCCCTGGATGCGACGCTGTCGAAAAAGCTCGTCCTCTTCTGTAGGCGGTATGCCGGGGCGCTGCGACGGGGTGGGACAAAAGCGAGTGGCTGCCATACCGAGGGGCGCGAAAACTTCACGGGAGGCGAATGCGGCCAGCGGTTCATTCAGGAGGGCTTCGAGGGCCTTCCCGAGCAGGATGAAGCCGGGATCAGAGTATTCGGCGCGGGTTCCTGGCTCGGCTTCGATGGGGAGCTCAAGGCATCCGCGCAGGACGGCATATGGGGTGGTGGCGGTGTGAAAGAGCGGCACGTATCCGGGAAGGCCTGAACTGTGGGCGAGCAGGTGGCGAAGCGTGACCCGGCGGGCCTGTCGCGAATCGTCGCGGCCAATAATGAAGCCGGGAAGCAACTCGCCGAGGAGTAGATCGAGATCCAGTTTTCCGCTTTGGTGGAGGAGCATCGCTACGGCTGTCGTGGAGACGACCTTCGTCAGGCTGGCAACGTCATATACGGTTTCCGGTGTGACGGATGGAGCCGAGCTTTCGTAGGTGAAGCTGCCAAGAGAGTCCTGCAGGAGGATCTGGCCATTGTGGAGCAGACCGAAGGCGCAGCCTGGAAAGGCTTGCGCGGCGGTTGCTTCGCGCAGGACAGAGTATGCCGCAGCGAATCGCGACTGCTGATCTTGCGGCGCGAAAGCGGAGGGCGGACCGGGTTGAGGGGCAGCGGCCACCTTCGCATCGTAACGCGAAATGCCGGGTGCCACACGGGAGGAGCTGGGAATTTTCTTCCAGTAAGATTCTGCTCGCGCTATCCTGAGCCTCTCGAGATGCGTCTATCGAAAATAGGGACTAGAGTTATGTTGGGCTTTTGCGGGGAGGATGGCATGGCTGGTTTGCGTCACATATTGCTGGCTGCGAGTTTCTCGAGTTGTGCTGTGCTGGGCATAGCGCAAACGCCGGTCGTTGGAACACCGACAGACCAACAGCCAAATCAGCAGCCGGTAAGAGACCCTCCAGCCGCGGAAGTGCCTGCTCCTCCAGCTAAGAAGCAATATATCGTCCCGGCTGGAACGAAGGTTCTGCTGCAACTGCGGAGCTCAGTCAATACCAAGAGCGCGAAACCAGGTGACGGGGTTTATCTGGCGTCGACTTTCCCGGTGGTTGTTGGAACAAGAGTGATGATTCCTTCGGGCGTCTATGTACAGGGGGTCGTGGACCGCGTGGTGCGCGCCGGGCGAGTGAAGGGCAAGTCGCAGCTGGATATGCATTTTTCCTCCATCATCTTTCCGAACGGAACAGTGGTTGAGATTCCTGGGATGGTGAATAGCCTGCCGGGCGCCAAGAAGCAGTCCGTGAAGGACAACGGCGAAGGAACGATTGAGCAGTCTGCCGATAAGGGACGCAACGCCGGGGAAGTGGCGAAAATCGCCATTCCTACCGGAGGTACAATCGGGGCGATCGGTGGGCTGGAAGGTGGACATCCGCTGGCAGGGGGGATCGCCGGTATCGGAGCAGGACTGGCTGCGACGGGCATCGTGGCGCTGTTCACGCGAGGTGCGGATGTAGATATTCCGAGCGGGACTCAGGTGGAGATGGTGCTGCAGAGGCCGTTGATTCTGGAAGAGGCGAATCTTTCGGCGACGGTGCAGGATGGAGCCAGTCCTGCGACGGCGCTCGTCCCCGCAGCTAACCAGCCGAAGCCGCTTGGCAAACCGGGCGGACCGCGGGCGCATCTGGTTTGCCCTCCGGGCACTCTGGGCTGCCAGTGAAATTCCTAGTAAAATCACCTATATGGACGAAGTAACGTCAGAACCGTTGGAACAGCAGGCTGAAGCGGCTGAGCTACCCGCAGCATCACCCGAAGTTCGACGGCCGCACGAGGGCTGGAAACTCTGGTTGAGAGATCTGCTGTTTTCGGCCTCTGCTTCGGTGCTGATCATTACTTTTCTGTATCAGCCGGTGCGCGTGGAAGGCGTCAGCATGTTGCCGCGGCTGGTGGATCAGGACCGCTTATTCATCAATAAATTCGTATATAAATTCATCAATATCGAACGTGGCGACGTAGTGGTCTTTCGTTATCCGCAAGACCAGACTCAGAGTTACATTAAGCGGATTATCGCTATCCCTGGCGACAGGCTGCGGATCGATGGAGGTCAGGTCTATGTCAACGACAATCCTCTGAAAGAGCCTTACGTTCCAGAGGACTACCGAGATACGAAGTCGATGGATAGCATGGTGGTACCGCCGGATGAGTATTTCGTGATGGGCGACCACCGTTTGATCTCGAAAGACAGCCGTGAGTTCGGGCCGGTGCGGCGGGATCTTATCTATGGCAAGGCGTCGTTTGTCTATTGGCCTACGCAGGATGTTGGGGTCGTTCACTGAGGCCTTTCAACAGGGCCTCCTGCTCCCAAGTATGGCCGATCACGCGAGTGGCCAACAATGCGCTATTTCTCAAACTTTGACAAGGCATCCTGCAAGCGGCGTAGCTCTGCAGAGACTTCACCCGCAAAACCTGATAGAATCGATTGAATCCACTCCTGGGAGACGCGATGCAAGCGACTCTTGCGCTCGAAGACGGGCGCATTTTTACGGGCGAAGGGTACGGAGCCGCGGGCGAATGTCTCGGCGAAGTGGTCTTTAATACTTCACTCACTGGTTATCAGGAAATAGCGACTGACCCTTCGTATGCGGGCCAGATCGTGGTCCTTACCAATCCACAAATTGGAAACTACGGCACCAATCTTGCCGATAATGAGGCTGCCAAGCCTTATATCGAAGGCCTGATCGTGCGCGAGTTTTCGCCTGTCAGTTCGAACTGGCGTTCGGAGCAGGTAACCGACGAGTACATGGAGCGCTTCAAGGTTCCTGTGCTGGCGGAGATCGATACGCGCGCGCTGGTGCGGCATCTGCGTACCTATGGCGTGATGCGCGGGGTTATTTCTACTTTAGAGAACGACCCTGAGAAGCTGGTCGCCAAGGCTCGCTCCATTCGCAAGATGGACGGGACCGATCTGGCTCGCGTGGTTTCGACGAAGACGATCTATAACTTTGACGCGAACGATGAGTTGGCGCAAAGCGAAGACACGATGCTGGCTGGCTCGCCGCGAGATGGTGACGGCAAGCCACTGCTGCATGTTGTCGCGTACGATTTCGGCATGAAGCGGAATATTCTGCGGATGCTGACGCGCGAAGGTATGCGGGTGACCGTGGTGCCGGCGGAGACGCGGTCGGAAGATGTGCTTGCGCTGAAGCCGGATGGTGTCTTTCTGTCGAATGGGCCGGGCGATCCTGAGCCGGTCGATTACGCGGTGAAGTCGATTCGCGAGATGATGGGCCGTGTGCCGATCTTCGGGATCTGCCTTGGGCATCAGCTGACAGGGCTTGCGCTGGGTGGCAAGACGTACAAGCTGAAGTTCGGGCATCATGGCGGCAATCATCCGGTGAAGAACAACATCACTGGCAAGGTCGAGATTACGGCGCATAACCACAACTTTGCTGTCGATCCGGATTCGGTGAATGCGAATGAGGTTGAGCTGACTCACGTCGATCTGAATGACAACACGCTGGAGGGGTTGCGGCATAAGACGCTGCCGCTGTTCAGTGTGCAATATCATCCTGAGGCTGCTCCGGGGCCGCATGATTCGCATTATCTATTCCGCGATTTTCGCAACATGATGGATGAGTGGAAGGGATGAAGAAATGGCTCCCAATCCTGATACTTTGGGCCGGGGTCTTGGGGGCTATTTCTTTCTCATTCAAAGCTGAAGCGCAGATTGACTGCGTATCTCCTCGTAGTACCTCTGTAGGAAAAATTCAGGGGCGAGTTTACGATCCTGATGGTCAAGCGATACCAGAGGCGCTGGTATCGCTTGATTCCGACGGCGTCAATTCGATGTCCGTTAAGACTGACGTCTATGGGAAATTTCGTATCAAGTCTGGTCCGGGACTGCATCACTTGACAGTCAAAATGCCCGGCTTCGAAATGGCCGCTGGGAATTTGAATGTTGGTCGAGATATCAGCAATTCTTTCCACCCAAATACTCTCTATGTAATTCTCGGTCTCTCCGGATTAACATGCCCTTGGATCACCACCAAGAAGCATGAGTTCCTGGGGGAGATTCACGCGAACAAGAAACGATTTCAGGAAGCAGTGAAGAAGAATGCCACGCAGAAATGACATACAGAAGATTCTTGTGATCGGCTCGGGGCCGATTGTGATTGGGCAGTCGGCGGAGTTTGATTACTCCGGTACGCAGGCTTGCAAGGCGCTCAAAGCGGACGGTTATGAAGTGGTGCTGGTCAACTCCAACCCGGCATCGATCATGACGGATCCGGAGTTCTCTGATCGCACCTACATCGAACCGCTGACGCTCTCGTACGTGGAGGAGATCATCCGTGTGGAGTCGGCGATGATGGGGCCGGGTTCGGGCAAGTTTGCTCTGCTGCCGACGGTGGGCGGGCAGACGGCGCTCAATCTTGCTGTCGATCTGAGCGACTCGGGCATTCTCGACAAGTATGGCGTGGAGATGATTGGCGCCAAGCTCGAAGCCATCAAGAAGGCCGAAGACCGTTTGCTCTTCAAGGATGCGATGGTGCGCATCGGCCTTGAAGTGTCGAAGTCGATGCTGGTGAACAATCTTCGCGACGGCATGGACTTTGCGCAGAAGAATGGCTTTCCGGTGCTGATCCGGCCCAGCTTTACGCTGGGTGGTTCAGGCGGTGGCATTGCTTACAACCGTGAAGAGCTGATCGAGATTCTATCCAATGGCTTGAACCTTTCGCCGGTGCATGAGTGCCTCATCGAAGAGTCCGTGCTGGGTTGGAAAGAGTATGAGCTGGAGGTGATGCGTGACCTTGCAGACAACGTGATCATCGTGTGTTCGATTGAGAATTTTGACCCGATGGGCGTGCACACCGGTGACTCGATCACGGTGGCTCCGGCGCAGACGCTGACGGATCGCGAGTACCAGAAGATGCGCGATGCGGCCATTGCCGTGATGCGCGAAATTGGCGTGGAGACGGGCGGATCGAATGTGCAGTTCGCCGTGAATCCGGCGAACGGGCGCATGACGGTGATCGAGATGAACCCCCGTGTTTCGCGATCTTCGGCGCTGGCTTCGAAAGCTACGGGTTTCCCGATTGCGAAGATTGCGGCGAAGCTCGCTGTGGGTTACACGCTCGATGAGATTCCCAACGACATTACGCGCATGACGCCAGCGTGCTTCGAGCCGACCATCGACTATGTCGTAACGAAGATTCCGAAGTGGCAGTTTGAGAAGTTCCCTGGGTCGGATGAGACGCTGGGGCCGCAGATGAAGTCGGTCGGCGAAGTGATGGCGATTGGGCGGACCTTCAAGGAATCGCTCATGAAGGCGATGCGGTCGCTGGAGACGGGCAAGAAGACCGGATCGGAAGAGCTGGAACCGCGCCGCCTGACGCAGAAGCTGGTGACGCCGCAGCCGGACCGGTTGAACTACATCCGCTTCGCCTTTGAGCGGGGCATGAGTGTGCGCGAAGTGGCGCGCTACACGACGATGGACCCGTGGTTCCTCTTCCAGGTGCGTGAGATCTGCGAAGCGCAGCGGCTGGCTGGAACGTTGTCTGCCGAGACGGTGACGCCGGAGCAGTTGCGCAAGTTCAAGCGCATGGGCTTGAGCGATGAGCGTATTGCGAATGAGTGGCAGCTCGAGGGACACGAAGGCATTGCCAAGGTGCGTGAGCTGCGTTACGAGCATGGCATTCGGCCTATCTTCAAGCTGGTGGATACCTGCGCTGCGGAGTTTGAGTCGCACACGCCGTACTTCTATTCGAGCTACGACGAAGAGGATGAGGCGCCCCCGACGGACAAGCGCAAGATCATCATCCTGGGTAGCGGACCGAACCGCATCGGGCAGGGAATCGAGTTCGATTACTGCTGCTGCCACGCGGCTTTTGCGTTGAAGGAAGATGGCTACGAGACCATCATGGTGAACTGCAACCCGGAAACCGTTTCGACGGACTACGACACTGCAGACCGGCTCTATTTTGAGCCCTTGACGCTTGAAGACGTGCTTGCAGTTTACGAGCACGAAGCGAAGTCGGGCGCAGAGATTGGCATGATTGTGCAGTTTGGCGGGCAGACTCCGCTGAACCTGGCTCAGCGGTTGCGCAAGGCTGGGGTACCCATCATTGGAACTTCACCGGAGTCGATCGATCTCGCTGAGGATCGCAAGCGCTTCGGCAAGTTGCTCGAAGATCTGGCGATTCCGCAGCCTCCGGGCGGCACGGCTACGTCGGTGAAAGAGGCGCTGGCGGTGGGCGAGCGTGTCGGATATCCGGTGCTGGTGCGGCCTTCGTATGTGCTGGGTGGGCGGGCGATGGTCATCGCCTACGACGCTCAGGAAGTAGCGCGGTACATGACGACGGCGGTTGAGTATTCTTCCGACCGGCCGGTGCTGGTGGATCACTTCCTGGAGTCGGCTGTCGAGGTTGACGTGGATGCGCTTTGCGATTCGGAAGATGTCGTCATCGCGGCGATCATGCAGCATATCGAGGAGGCCGGCATTCACTCGGGCGACTCTTCGTGCGTGCTGCCGGCGGTTTCGATCCGGCCGGAGACGCTGGAGACGATTCGGACCTACACACGCAAGCTGGCGTTGGCGCTGAAGGTCGTTGGTCTGGTCAATCTGCAGTTCGCGATTCAGCGCGATGAGCAGGATGTGGATCATGTTTACGTGATCGAGGTGAACCCGCGTGCATCGCGGACCGTGCCTTACGTTTCAAAAGCTACGGGCGTGCAACTGGCCAAGATCGCTGCGCGGCTGATGACTGGGCGCAAGTTGCGCGAGTTCCTGCCGGAGCAGTTGGACAGCAAGACCGATCTCGATCCTGGGCCGTACTTCTACGTGAAGTCGCCGGTCTTCCCGTGGAACAAGTTTCCTGGGGCCGACACTGTCCTGAGTCCGGAGATGAAGTCGACGGGCGAAGTGATGGGTGTGGCGGACAACTTTGGTGAGGCGTTTGCCAAAGCACAGCTCTCCGCTGGACAGGTGCTGCCGGGTGAGGGAACGGTCTTCTTCAGCGTGAATGATCATGACAAGCCTGCCGCGACAGCGCTTGCGAAGCGCTTCGTTGAGCTCGGCTTCCATCTAGTTGCGACTGAGGGTACGGCGGCGGTACTGGAGCAGGGTGGGCTGATCGTGGACAGGGTTTTCAAGGTGAAGGAAGGCCGGCCGAACATCGTGGATCTGATCAAGGGCGATCGCATTCAGCTCATTGTGAATACGCCGCGCGGGCAGGACACATTCTTCGACGAGAAGGCAATCCGGCGCGCTGCCGTACTGGCGCGCATTCCAACGATCACCACGATTGCTGCGGCGCAGGCCGCTGCTGAAGGTATTTCTGCAATGCAGCGTCGGCATACATCTGTCATTTCGCTGCAAGAGCTGCACCCTGTGAGCTAGTGATCAGGGTCCCGTGGTCAGTGGTCTGCTTCCAAAAGCCGTCGATCGCTGACCACGGACCGCTGATCACTTTTTCTTCTTGAGCCCGAAACTGCCGCCGATGCCATAGGCGACGAAGGCAATCGCCGGCCAAGTCCCGAACAAGCGGCCCTCATTGTCGATGAGGCCGCTTTCTTCATTGGGGCTGAAGAAGGTCAGATAGATCTTCTGCGACGCATCGCAGTGGTAGCACTGATTGGGGCCGGTCGGCATGTCCAGGATCCAGAGGCAGATAACCAGGAACCAAATCAGGCCAATAAGCCAGGTGTAGGGTGCCATTTCGTTCTGCTTGACTCGCGTAAAGAGATAGCCGGCCAGGCAGGGGACCGCGAAGGTCATCGCTGTGGTGATGAGGACGGGTACGCTCTCCGGCTTTGCAAGGGTGACCGCCAGCATCATGGCGACCCAGGAACCGGCGGCCAGGATTGTGTGGATCAGAACCCAGAGCGCCTGGTTGCCGAGATTGGAGACGTTCTCCTGCTCTTCCTGGACGGCAATTTCGTCGGCGTCTGCTGCGGTACTCGGGCTGATTTCGGCGGTCATTGCGGTACGCTCCGGCTGGCTGCAGTGGTGACTTGAGTGTACGCCAGGAGTGATTACCTGGGAAATACTCCATGCGGGATGAAAGGTGGCGATTTTGGTGCGGGAGAGAGTGAGCGCGCCATCCTGAAAAGGTTCTGGCAGGAAGCCTTAGAATGGAAATATGTTGCTTGAAGGAATCTTTGCCCCCGTCACCACCCCGTTTTATGCCAATGAACGAGTTTATTGGAAAAAGCTCGAGTATAACGTTGCGCGGCTTTCGCTGACCGGGCTGGCTGGACTCGTCGTCCTTGGGTCTACCGGCGAAGCTGTGGCACTGGATGACGCGGAGACCCGCGAAGTTTTGCGCGTGGCGGCTGGAGCAGCGGCAGACGATAAGGTACTGATTGCCGGAGTAGGCCGGGAGAGCGTGCACGCTACGATGGCGCTGGCCGAGGCTGCGGCGGAGTTCAAGTACGACGCAGTATTGGTGCGCAATCCCTGCTATTACCGGCCTCAGTTGAGCAACGCGGCGATTCTGCATTATTTCCGCTCGGTGGCAGACCGGTCGCCTCTGCCGGTGATTTTGTATTCGATTCCGAAGTTCACCGAGTTTGAGATTCCGCTGGAAGTGGTGAAGGAACTGGCGCAGCATCCGAACATCATCGGTCTGAAAGAGTCGAGCGGCAAGGTGGAGCGTGTGCGAGATGTGGTGCAGGCGACGCGGCTGGCTCCACGAAGGACTGTGACGGTTACCACGATCTTTGAGGCTGTGACGGGAAGAATGCTGGCGGCAAAGCCTACTGGCTCTGGGAATTTCATCTCTGCTGAGGGGCTCGCTTCCGGTGGAGATGGCGGGATTGCGCTGGCTGTGGCGCCGCCGGTTCCTGCGCTGAAGACGCGTACGCGCGAAGTTGGCTTCCAGGTGTTGACCGGCTCGGCCGGGACGCTGAAGGAATCGCTGGACTCGGGTGCGAGCGGCGCGATTCTGGCCTTTGCCACCTGCGCTCCGCAGGCATGCCAGGAGATTTACATTGCCTGGAAAGAGCATGATGATCAGCTGGCAATTGACCGGCAGAAGCACATTGCCGAGGCTAGCAGCGTGATCGGCGGGAAGCTCGGTGTGCCGGGAATTAAGTATGCCTGCGACTGGAACGGGTATTTCGGCGGAAATGGGCGTTCGCCGCTGCTGCCACTGACGGCGGAATCGAAGGCCGAGATTGAGCGTCTGCTGGCGCAGATCCGGAACTGAGCAGTCTCCGCGATTTCACTGGCAAACAGCGGCTTTCATTGAGGGAAATCCATTGGAACGGTACATTTGATCGTCATATTTGTTGATGCACTGCATAATAATTTCGATGAGTTGTCTCAATTGACCCGCATATTGGGACCAATGAGGGAAATCGACAGCTTGGTTGAGGCCTATCCGATTGAACAGTAACCACTTGGGTCCACATTCGGACATATCTATGACTAAGTGACTATAATTGTTGGCTGAGAGAAGCATTAGTTCTTTCTGTATTTTCAAGTGAAGGGGATCCCGCCACATGGCGATAGGAGACCTCGCTCTGGGTCAACAGCAGAGCACATCAGCGGTAACAGACGCGCCAAAGCGCGTTGTCAATGACTTCAGCATTCAGGTCGCAACGGTCAACGGGTCCGGTTCGCAATCGGCCAATAGCGTTCTGCTGAAGAGCATTTTTGGAATGGGCGTTCCGGTTTCCGGAAAGAATCTGTTCCCTTCAAATATTGCCGGACTTCCAACCTGGTACACCATCCGCGCCAGCAAAGACGGGTACGTCGCCCGCAAGAAATTCATCGACATCCTGGTCGCGATGAACCCCGAAACAGCTCGTGAAGATATCCTGGCACTGCCAACCGGCGGTGTGGCGATCTATGACGAGAGTCTGAATCTGAAGCAGTACCGCGATGATGTGGTCTGTTATCCGGTTCCCTTCGACAAAATTACAGCTGCCGTTTGTCCGGAAGCCAAGCTGCGCAAGCTGGTACGGAACATGGTCTATGTCGGCGTCGTAGCGCATCTACTCGAGATCGACATGGACGCGGTACACGCTGCGCTCGGCAAGCAGTTTGCCAAGAAGCAAAAGGCTCTTGACCTGAACTTCGGTGCAGTCAAGGCTGGTGCTGCTTACTTTGTCGAAAAGCTCACCAAGCAGGATCCTTTCTTCATCGAGCGAATGAACGCTACGGCCGGCAAGATCGTCATTGACGGTAACTCGGCTTCAGGTCTGGGCGCGGTATTTGCGGGCGTCACTGTGGTTGCATGGTATCCGATTACGCCTTCGACCTCGGTAGTAGAAGCGACGATCGAGTATCTGAAGAAGTTCCGCGTGACCGAAGAGGGCAAGGCGACTTTCGCGGTCGTTCAGGCAGAGGATGAGCTCGCTGCGATCGGCATGGTGCTGGGCGCAGGCTGGTCAGGCGCTCGCTCGATGACGGCTACTTCAGGGCCCGGTATTTCGCTGATGGCGGAGTTCTCTGGACTGGGCTACTTTGCCGAGATTCCGGGCGTGATTTTTGACGTGCAGCGTACTGGTCCTTCGACGGGTATGCCGACGCGCACTTCGCAGGCTGACCTGCTTTCAACGGTCTTTCTTTCCCATGGCGATACCAAGCATGTTGTGCTCTTGCCGGGTTCGGTGAAGGAGTGCTTCGAGTTCGCCTACCAGGCGTTTGACCTTGCCGAGCGGCTGCAGACGCCGATCTTCGTGCTGTCCGATCTCGATCTGGGCATGAATAACTGGATGTCGGAGCCGTTTGTCTATCCGACTACGCCTCTGGATCGTGGCAAGGTACTGACGGCTGAGGATCTGAACCGGCTAGGTGGATTTGCCCGCTACGAAGATGTGGACGGCGATGCGATCGGCTACCGTACTTTGCCGGGCACGGATCATCCCAAGGCAGCTTACTTCACGCGCGGCTCAGGGCATAATTCAAAGGCTGGCTACACGGAGAAGCCCGAGGATTACGTCGACCTGATGGAGCGGCTGGCACGCAAGTTCGAGACGGCTGCGACCCTGGTGCCTAAGCCTGTCCTCGAAAAGAGCGTTGGCGCGAAAATCGGCATCATCGCGTATGGCACATCGCACTACGCTATCGCCGAGTCGCTCGATGAAATCAAGAAGGCCTACGATCTGGATGTGGATTACCTGCGTGTTCGCGCGTATCCCTTCACGGATGAGGTGGCTGACTTTGTTTCTGCCCACGACCGCATTTATGTCGTGGAGCAGGATCGCGATGCGCAACTGGCCAGCCTGCTGAAGCTCGATCTGGCGGCTGATCAGGTGACCAAACTCAGGAGCATTCTGCACTTTAACGGGCTGCCGATGGACGCGCAGTCGGTGACTTCGGATCTGGTCACCAAGGAGGGCCTCTAGTCGATGGCCACAGCTACAGCAACACCGCCGGTTCCGCCGGCTCCTAAGGTAAATCGCATCGGGCTTCCCGTACTTGAATACCGTGGCGGCAAGACGACGCTCTGCGCCGGTTGCGGACACAACGCCATCTCCGAGCGCATCATTGATGCGATGTTCGAGATGGGTGTGCAGCCTGAGCGGCTGATGAAGCTCTCCGGCATTGGCTGCTCGTCGAAAAGCCCGGCTTACTTCATGAGCCGTTCGCACAGCTTCAACAGTGTTCACGGGCGTATGCCTTCCGTCTCGACCGGTGCGATCCTCGGCAATCACACGATGAAGGCGCTTGGCGTCTCGGGCGATGGTGATACGGCTTCCATCGGCATGGGACAGTTTGTTCACCTGCTGCGCCGTAACCTGCCAATGATCTACATCATCGAAGACAACGGCGTTTACGGTCTCACCAAGGGCCAGTTTTCGGCGACTGCCGATATCGGTTCGAAGCTGAAGACCGGCGTCATCAACGATCTTCCTCCCATCGACACCTGTTCGCTGGCGATTCAGCTCGGCGCAACCTTCGTCGGCCGCTCGTTCTCGGGCGACAAGAAGCAGCTGCTGACTATGCTGAAGGCGGCTATTGCTCACAAGGGCACTGTGATGCTCGACGTCATCAGCCCGTGCGTGACCTTCAACGATCACGAAGGCTCGACGAAGAGCTACAAGTTCATGCAGGAGCATGACGAGCCGATCAATGAGCTTGGATTTGTGCCCAGCTTCGAGGATATCGAAGTTGAGTACGATCACGGCACAACGACCGATGTTCGCATGCACGATGGTTCCAGCCTGCGTCTGCGCAAGATCCGTGAGGATTACGATCCGACCGATAAGATCGCGGCAGTGAAGACGCTGATGGAAGCTCATGAAAGTGGAGAGGTACTCACGGGAGTCTTCTATGTCGACACCGAGAAGCCTACGTTCATCGATCTGTTGAACCTGGTGGATCAACCACTGAGCTCGCTGCCCGAATCCGTCACGCGGCCTTCGCAGGAAGTGCTGAATAAGGTCATGGCCAGCCTCCAGTAGGATGATTCAAGACAACAATAATCCCCGCTCAGTCTCTCGATTGAGCGGGGATTTTCTTTGCCCAAATGCGATGAAGTTACCTATCGCACAGCGATGCGGATGCCCATGGCATTGAGCTTGCTGCGCGCCTGCAGGGCCTCCGGCGACTGCGGATAGCGCTGAATCAGCGAACGCAACTCGTGTATGCCAGAGTCCTTCTGGTTGATCTGGATCAGCGCCAGGCCCTTACGGAGCTGCGCCGCGGGAGACTTGGGGTTGCCGGGGAAGTCTTCGAGGACCGAGTTGTAGGCCTTGATTGCTTCGCGGAACTTCTGCTGTTTGTAGGCGATTTCGCCCAGGTAGAACTGCGCATTTCCGGCCAGGTCGTCGTGAGGGTAGTAGTGCAGCACGTCACCGAATTCGGAGGTTGCCACATCGTAGTGTGCCGCGTTGTAATCGCGCAGGGCGCTCTGATAAGTCTCTTTGAGTGGCGGAGCCTGAGCCTGTCCAGCATCGGGAGCTGGAGGCTGATTGGGATCGACTACTCCGGATCCGGGAAGTGGCTGGCCGGGCTGTGGTGTTCCCCCGGCGGGCTGGCTCTGAATGGTCTGGAGCTGGGCCTGAATGTCCTGGAGCTGCTTGTCCAGCTTGCCAATGCGGGACTTCATCTCGTCAACGGAGTCGTTGAGCGACTGCACCTGTCCTGAGACGCCATCCAGCTTGCCGCTGCTGTTTTCACTTTGTGCATTCAGCTTTTGCTGCATGGTGGCTACGGCCGCGCTCATCTGGTTCACGCTGTCCGTGCTCTGCTCGACCAGGTGCTGCAGCACGCCAAATTTTGAGTCGACTGTGGACTGCAGGCGCTGGGTCATGTCGGTGAGTATCTTAACCTGGTCCGTCAGATCGGTGAGGCGGTCCTTGGTGGATTGCGCCTGCGAGGGCAGCGCAGGGATCAGCAGTGCTGCCAAGGCGATGGAGGGAAGTGCAAATCGGAAGGAAGTGGAACGACGTTGCATGAGCATTCTCGCAATCTCTCTTAGATGGAGATTGCGGCAGCCGGAAGAGTATTCCAACTGCCGCAGTTTCGGTTTCAGATTCGGTGCTTCCAGTTACGATTTATCGGGTCAACTTACCTGTCGATAGTGAATCCGGCGCGACGATTCTGTTGCCAGCATTCTTCGGTGGACTCTGTGCAGAACGGCTTTTCCTTACCGTAGCTCACAATACGCAGACGATCGCTCGCCACACCGGCCTGGACAAGGGCCTGCTTCACTGAGCTCGCACGGCTCTGGCCGAGGTTGAGGTTGTATTCGTTGGAACCGCGCTCATCGCAGTAGCCGCCGATCAGGACCTTGATGGTGGGGTTCTGAGCGAGGTAGGCTGCGGCCTTCGAGAGCTGGCCGGCCTGATCGGGCCGCACTTCGTAGGCGTCGTAGTCGAAGAAGATGTCCTGCACACTCGCCTTGAACTTCTCGTCGGCAGTCATGTTGGCGTCAGAGTTGTCGGTAGGTACGGCGACTGCCATCTGCGGGCCATTCACGGTCACGCGCGCAGTGGCGTCGGCAGAGCCGCCATCGCCACGGGCTACGAGGTGATAGCTGGTTGAAGCCGTCGGGGTCACGGTCTTCACGCCGGAGCTGGGCACGTCGCCGATACCTTCGATGGTGATATTGGTTGCGTCGGTGGTGCGCCAGGAAAGCACGACCTGATCACCTGCAGTGATGGTGGTCGGCGTGGCGGTAAGCTGCGCAGTAGGTGCCGGGCCGCTCATGGTCGGAGCTAGAGGCGTGGTGTCGCGAACCTTTTTCTTACCGCAACCTGCAAAGCCAATCACAGCAACGAGTAGAAGCAGGCAAGTGGAAATGTTGCGTGTCAATTTCAATGTGTTCTCCTTGTACGAATTTGTCGTTTAACTTGCAAGCGGTCCAGCCTCAGTTGCGTTCCGTGAAAGACTGCAAAACGTACCGCGGGGGTTCGGTTTGCCGGGTTACCGTTCTCAATGACGGTGTTGCCGGCGAAAACTATTTCCAACTCCAGTTTGGCATAAAGTTCTTGCCGGAGTGGGTCAGGGCGTGCTGTTCCGTACCGTCGGCAAGCATGGTCCAGATCTCTGCATGTCCGCCAATGGAGCGTTCAAAGACGATGTGACGGCCGTCCGGAGACCAGCTCGGAAAGTCGTTACTGCCGGCATCGTGGGTCAGTTGAATCCACTTGAGGGAGGCAATATCCATCACGTAGATATCCTGCCCGCCAGGGGCTCCGGGACCATACTTGCGGTTCCAACTGAAGGCGAGGAACTGGCCGTTGGGAGCCCATGATGGTGAGATGGCATAGCCGCCGTCGGTCATGCGCTGCACGTTGCCGCCGTCCTGATCCATGGTGTAGATCTGCGGCAGGCCGGTGCGTCCACTCACCCAGGCGAGCTGCGAGTTGGTCTTTGGATTCCAGGTCGGGGAAACATCCGGACCGTGGAAGGCGGTGAGCTTGCGCAGATTGCCGCCATTGGCATCAGCCACCCAGATCTCAGGGTCACCCGAGCGCGAGGAAGAAAAGGCGATCTTGGTGCCGTCCGCAGCCCATGCCGGGGAGAAGTTGCTGCCTCCTGCAATGCCTGCGGGGAAGCCAACCGGGCGGCCAAGCTCCAGCGAGAACATGCGGATCGTCCAGCCCTCTTTGCCTAGGGCAGAGTAGGCAAGGCGGCTGTTGTCTGGCGAAATACGCGGTGAGAGCGAGATCGTGCCCTGCTTGGTTACGATGTGCTGGTTCTGGCCGTCGTAGTCCATCACCCAGATTTCCTTGGTGCCGGTGCGGGAGCTGACGAAGTAGATCTTGGTCTCGGCGATGCCCATCAGGCCGCCACCGAGACGGGCAATGATTTCGTCGGCGAACTTGTGAGCGATCAGGCGGGCGTTGTCCTGATTCGCCACCTCGTTGTACTGCTTGCCAATGACCTGCGGGCTGCCTTGATTCTTGGCATCGAAGACCCATCCCGAAACGGAGATTCGGCCATTCGCCGTAGACAGACCACCGAAGGCCACCATCGATGCATTGGCTGGCGCCGCTGCCCACTGACCGAGATTGATCTCCTGCGGCGAGCCGGGGCTGGCAGGCGGAATCATGCTCTTCGAGACCATGTCGAAGACACCTGCGTTCGACAGGTCATTGAACAGTGTGGCGTCAAAACTGGCTTTGAGGGACGGGGTTTGCGGATCGCTGCCGAGGGGCTTGAAGTCGGCTGCGGCGAGGCGGATCTTCTGGTCAGAAAGGCCGCTGCCCGTGCGAACCCAGTCCTGCTGCCCAACCTGTGCTGTTGCGGAGAGAGAGTACGAACCGAGGAACACGATGGAAACGATGCCAGCCAGAAAGCGGGGAAGATGGCGAAGGGATGCAGTCATTCGTGAATCTGTCCTTCTCCTGGAAAGAGCCAGGGTTGAGACCAGGGTACGAGAATTGGATGCGCCTGTGAAAATTCAGGACACGTGAAGACACATCCATCATAAGAGATTGGAGCAAGGAGTTTTGCGCATCCGTCGCGAGAATGGCCCAAAAGTGTCAACCTGAAGCTGAGAGGATCTCAGTGGTTGTCACAATGGTGCGAGACGTAGAGGTTGCCTTCGCCGGGCGGGGAAGGAAGCGGGCCGAAGGTGTCGATTCGGCGAACGCCGTTAAGGCAGGCACGATCCAGCGTTGGGCTGCCGCTGGAGCGGTCCAGCTTGGCCTCCGCGGGGGTTCCATCGCGATGAATCACGAAGGTGATATTGGCTTCAGCGCCTTTGGGAGTACGGGGGTCGACTTCGTTCATATAAACGTTCTGCTGCATCTTGCGTTCGAGGTTCTGCAGATACCAGGGATAAGGAAAGCCCTTAATCCCTCCTGAACTGGCCGTTACTGTGCCCACGGTCGTAGTGGTCGAAGTCTGCGTGGCGCGCTGAAGCTGCGTATTCGCCTGCTCGCCTACCTGAACGCGGTTATCAGGCTTGGGAACAGGTACGTTGTGCGGTGACGGCTTGGTCACCGGCGGGGCAGTGGTTGGCTTGGTCGGTTTGCTGATTTCCTGCTTCTTTTCGGCTGGCTTCTTGGGGGCTTCGATTTTGTTGGGAATCGGTATCGCAGTTTGATCGACGGTTGCCTGAGCCTTCGGCGCTGGCGGTGCCGGAGCTTCGCTCGGATGCTCCGTAGCCAGAACGTTGTCGCTGGGCTTTTCGTTGGCCGGAAGAGGAATTGCATTGCTGACGAGGTTCACAGCGATTGCATCGCCTTCGCCCCCGCCACCGACGTAGTGCGGCAGGAAGCCATGCACAAAGGCGTACGCGAAAACAGCCCCGATCATCAGCCCATGGAAAGCCAGCGCCGCGAACATGAATTTGCCGATCGGCTCGCGCGCGAACTCCCGCTCAATCCTCTCGATCGACTCCGGCGCTGGCATCAGGCTGCTCATGGTTCCCGTTGGCTATTCTGTCGTTGCAATGGATTCGACGGTGAAAATTACCGTTCTCCGCCGGGTTTTGACTCCAGGGGTTGGGTGACGATATTGACGTTGGTGATGCCAGCTTGTTTAGCTGCATCCATCACCGTTGCCACTACACCAAAAGGAACTCGCTCGTCTGCACGAAGGTAGATCGACTGGTGAGCCGGGTCGTGACCAGAGTCTTGGCCTGATTGGCGCAATTGAACAGGGAGATCGTGGATATTTATGATCTTGTCGCCAAGGTAAACGGACTGATCTTTGGAAATACTGACCACGAGCCTTTGCTCAGTAATTTCCTTTACAGTTCGCGTTTTGGGCACAGCCACTTCAATGCCAGACTGAAGCACCGGCGCAGCCAGCATGAAGATGATGAGCAGCACAAGCACCACGTCGACGAGCGGCGTGATATTGATCTCGGCCATCGAGGTTTGCGTGCGTCCGCTGCTGCTGGTGAAGGCCATCGCTAAAACTCCCGGTCCAGCGGACGAGGACCACCCTGTGGCGCAGCCTGGGCAGCCGTACGCTGCGGAATCTCTTCAAGAGAATTCAGCAGTTCGCGCGCGAAATCGTCTGTACCGGAAGCAAAGTTACGCAGCCGCGCGGCGAACTGGTTGTAGGCGACACCCGCAGGAACGGCAACGAGGATGCCAGCAGCGGTGGTGATCAGAGCTTCCGAAATGCCTGGTGCGACCGCGCGCAGGGTGGCCGACCCGGCGGTGCCGAGGCCGTGAAAGGCGTCGACAATACCCATCACCGTGCCGAAGAGGCCGACAAAGGTGCTCATGGAAGCAATCGTGGCCAGCCAGGTCAACCGCTGTTCCAGCCGGGTGACGGCTTCGCTGCTGGCCGTTTGGGCCGAGCGCTCCAGTGGGGCAAGGTTGCGCGGTGGGCCGTAGCCGCCGGTCTGCCGCTTGTATGCTTCGTAAACTTCTTCGAAGACGAGCACGAGCGGGCTTGGAGCGTAATCGGCAGTGATCGCGGCAATATCCTGCAGGCGCGTCGCTTTGCGGAAGGTGCGCAGGAAGCGCCGGCTCTGCTTGGTGGCCTTTGAAAAAGCGGCAAGTTTGCCGAAGATCAGAGTCCACGAATAGATACTGGCGATGGCCAGAACGAGCAGAACGGAGAGCGCGACAGGTCCGCTGTTCGAGACCATCTCGACGATGGCATTGGAGCTGGCCGCCGTGGGCGGAGCTGCAGGGTCAGTCTGAAGTAGCAGGGCAAGGGGAGCGTAAAAAATCGGCTTGTACCTCACTTTCAAAACTAGCAGATGGGTTGGCAGTATCCAAGTGGTTAACCAGGTTCACACAGACCGCCAGCGTGAACCGGTAAATTCAGCGAGAATGAGCACATTATGTTGGTAGAGCTTCGCGCTGAGAATTATGCCGTCATCGATCATGCCATCGCGGTCTTCGGGCCGGGGCTTAACCTGCTGACCGGCGAAACCGGCGCGGGCAAGTCCATATTAGTAGACGCACTTGCGCTGTTGATGGGCGGCAAGGCATCCGCGGATGTGGTTCGGCACGGTGCGGACAAGTCGGTCGTCTCCTGCGTTTTTGAGGCGACCGCGGTTGCCGACGGCATTCTCGAAGAGAACGGGATCGATTCGACGGGTACGGAAATCATTCTCCGTCGTGAAATTCTCGTGAACGGCAAGGGCCGTGTCTTCGTCAACAACCAGCCTGCGACGGTGACCGTGCTCAAGCTGCTGGCGCCGGAGCTGGCACTGGTGCACGCACAGAGCGAGACGTTGAGCAGCTTTGACCAGGCGCAGCAGCGGAGCCTACTTGATCGTTTTGCGGGTATCGAGACTGGACCGGTCGCTGCTGCTTATTCTGGCTGGCGGGCGGCGGCCAACAAGCTTGCGGAACTCGAAGAGGGTGAGCAGGACCGGCTGCGCATGGTGGATTTGTGGAGCTACCAGCGCAAGGAGATTGATTCCGCGCAGCTCGTGGCCGGGGAAGATGACGAACTCGAGAATGAGAAACGCGTTCTAGCGAATGCTGAAAAGTTGTACGCGGCGGCCATGGGCGCATTTGATCAGCTCTATGATGGTTCGAGTTCGGCGGAATCGGCGCTGCGCAGTGCTCTTCGCAACGTTGAGGAGCTGGCTCGCTACGACAACAAGTTCACCGATGCGGTGCAACAGTTGACTTCAGCGCGAGCCATCGTCGACGACCTGGCAGATACCCTGCGTGATTACGCCGAGGGCATCAATGCCTCACCTGACCGGCTGGCGGAGATCGAAGACCGCCTGGTTACGCTTGACCGGCTCAAGCGCAAATATGGGAATACGATCGCTGAGGTGATTGCATTCGGCGAGAGCGTGTCGTCGAAGCTGGCTGAAGTTGAGGATCGCGACGAGATTTTGAAGCAACTTCGGATGGAGCTGGCCGAGGCGCGTGCTGGTTACGTCGCCGCAGCGCAGGCGCTTACCGAGAACCGTCAGTCCGCTGCCGGTAAACTGGCCAAGCTGGCTGAGCGGCAGATCAACGATCTCGCCATGAAGGTGCGCTTCGAGGTTACCGTGAGCCGCCAGCAGAGTGAGTCGGCCTGGGCTGCACATGGTTGGGACGCGGTTGAATACCGCATAGCTACCAACCCTGGCGAACCATTGAAGCCGCTCGACGAAATCGCCTCCGGAGGCGAAATGAGCCGCGTCATGCTGGCGCTCAAGGTCAGCGTGGAAGAGGGAAGCGGCAAGCCCAAGCCTGCCGATGTGCGTAACAAGCTGGTTTCGCCGCGCACACTGGTCTTCGACGAAATCGATATCGGCATCGGCGGCCGCGCTGCTGAGGCTGTCGGCCACAAACTGAAAGTTCTCAGCCGTGCGCAGCAGGTGCTTTGCGTGACCCACCTGCCGCAGATCGCCGCCTTCGCTGATCAGCATTTCCTCATCGAAAAACGTGAGGATCACGGCCGCACCAAGACCGCCGTCCGGCTGCTTGACGACCGTGCTCGAGTGGAAGAAGTTGCCCGCATGTTGAGCGGGGCTGTGGTAACGGAAGCCAGCCAGCACCACGCCAGCCAGATGATTGAAGCTAGCCGCTAGCACGGCATTTGCGAAGCAGGAATCCACTTGCCAGACTCGCATTAATCGGGATTGTGCTTACCGCGCCCGGCTTCTCACGGCCGGAACCCTGCTCAACGGAAGAGGGAATGGTGAAACTGAATCGATCGATCGCTCCGGTGTTGTGCTTTGTTGCTGCGCTTCTTTTCGGCGTCTTGCCGGCAGTAGCGTGGAAGGCCGATCCAATCGCTACTGCCGCACCTGCGGCTGCATCCAGCGTTCTGGTAGACATCAACTCTGCGACGAAGGATCAACTTAAAGCCCTTCCGGGTATTGGCGATGCCTATTCGCAACGCATCATCGACGGCCGCCCCTATGCGATGAAGACGCAGTTGAAGACCAAGGGGATTGTGCCGGCGGCAACCTATGACAAGATTGCGGGATTGATCATCGCTAAGCAGCCCGCAAGAAAGAAGTGATCGCAAATTGATCCTGTAGGGTTGAAAAGCAGGCAACAGCCATTCAGCCTAGCGGAATGACCGTTGGCTGCCTGGTTTCCCCACCCACGAATCCCTTATCCCCGGGGGGCTAACTCCTTGGTATACTTGGGAAGTGACACTACTAGCCGAAACTTCCGTAGCCACCTCCGTATCCAGTTCTGACCACGCAGGCGTAACCGCTGGTCAGAAGCGCGTTCTTCTGCTCAAGCCTCGCGGATTCTGCGCGGGCGTCGTTCGTGCGATCGATATTGTGAAGATTGCCCTCGACACATTTGGCGCACCGATCTACGTTCGCCGCGAAATCGTGCATAACCGATTCGTCGTCAACGAGTTGGCGGAAAAGGGCGCGATCTTTGTGAATGAAATCTCCGAGGTTCCCGAGGGGCAGCGCGTCATTTACAGCGCTCACGGCGTTTCTCCGGCGGTTCGCGACGAAAGCAAGGCTCGCGGTCTTAAAGTGATCGACGCTACTTGCCCGCTCGTGACCAAGGTCCACGTTGAGGCTGTCAAGTTCGCCAAACAGGGTTACTCCCTGGTACTGGTCGGCCATCGCGATCATGACGAGATCGAGGGCACACTGGGCGAGGCGCCTGAGGCTACCCAGGTCGTTTCCAATGTCGAAGAAGTTGAGGCGCTAGTTGTCCCGGATCCGAACCGCGTTGCTTACCTTACGCAGACCACCCTCTCGCTGGATGAAGCGCGCGACATCATCCACGCGTTGAAGGTAAAGTTCCCGAATATCGTCGGTCCCCACACGCAGGACATCTGCTACGCAACGGAAAACCGCCAGGTTGCCGTGCGTAACGTAGCGCCGGGTGCGAACCTGGTTCTCGTGGTTGGCTCGACGAACAGTTCGAATTCAAACCGTCTGGTTGAGGTTTCGAACAACCTGGGCACCCAGGCGTACCTGATCGATAACTCTGCTGCCATTGATCCAACGTGGCTGGAGGGTGTTGATTCGGTTGCGGTTACCGCTGGCGCTTCGGCTCCTGAGGTTCTGGTTGAGGATGTGATCAATTATCTGCAACTTAACGGATATTCCAGCGTCGAAGAAGTAGAAGTAATGCCGGAGAATGTTCGCTTTGGATTGCCACCCGAGATCATCCAGGCAATTGGCGGCGCGGGCGGCGGTCAGGCTATTCCTGTTCGCTAGATGCGCAGAGTAACTTCCATAGCTGTAATTGAGAACTGCACTCTGCTGTGGGTGCTGCCGTAGCAACCGACGCGTCACCCGTCAAACTGGTACACATGAGCTCAATACCCACGAAGGCAAAACCCGGTGCATCTGGATTTGTCGCTCCGCGCTTCGGCCGGATCGACGCCGATTTGTCCCAGGTGGAAGCCTCGATTCACCGTTCGCGCGACTATATTCTGGCTCAGCAGCACCCGGACGGATACTGGTCGGCGGAGCTCGAGGCCGACTCGATGCTCGAGGCGGATTACATCTTCCTCCACGTCCTGCTCGAAAGCGGCGACCCCGGAAAAATGCGCCGGGCATTTATCGAAATGCTGCGCTATCAGAATGAGGATGGCAGCTGGAGCATTTATCCCGGCGGCCCCGGCAATATTTCCCTCTCCGTCAAGTGCTACTTCGCCTGCAAGTTGATGGGCATGAGTGCGGATGAACCGACCCTGGTCAAAGCCCGCGCATGGATTCTCGCGCATGGTGGTGTGGTGGAGTGCAATACCTTCACCAAAATCTACCTCTGCGCGCTCGGACAATACGACTACGACGCTGTCCCGGCGATTCCGCCGGAGATCGTCCTCGCGCCGAACTGGTTCTACTTCAACATCTACGAAATCTCATCCTGGTCGCGCGCCATTCTCGTTCCGCTCTCGATCATCTACGCGAAAAAGCCTTACAAGAAGATCGCGCCAGAGCAGGGCATCGCCGAACTCTTCGTCGGTGGCCGCGAGAACGCCAATCTTCGCCTCCGCTTCAATCGAGACAAAATCGTCAGCTGGCGAAACTTCTTTCTCGTCGCCGATCGCGCCTTCCATTGGGTTGAAGCTGTCTACATCCGTCCTTTGCGCAAACTCGCGCTCAAGAAGGCCGAACAGTGGATGCTCGAACGGCTGGAGATGTCCGACGGTCTCGGTGCCATTTACCCGGCCATGTTGAACGCCATCATCGCTCTGCGCTGCCTCGGATATTCTGACGATGATCCTCAGGTCATCCGCGCGCGTGACGAGTTTGAAAAGCTGGGTATCGAAGATCCGGGCGTTCCCGATCTGATCGAGCCCACCTTCCGCATGCAGCCCTGCATGTCCCCGGTGTGGGACACGGCTTACGCGGTTTTTGTGCTCGGCGAGGCTGGTGTTCCCAGCGACGACCCACGGCTGCTCAAGGCGGCGGACTGGATGCTTTCGAAGGAAGTTCGCCACAAGGGTGACTGGGCAGTGAAGGTTCCGAATACTGAGCCTGGTGGCTGGTACTTCGAATTCAACAACGAGTTCTACCCGGACACCGACGACACCGCGCAGGTGCTGCTGGCGCTGAATAAGGTCAGCAATCCACGCGAGCGTTATCAGTACGATGTGTCGCAGCGCGCCATTGCGTGGGAGTTCGCCATGCAGTGCAAGAACGGCGGCTGGGCGAGCTTCGACAAAGACAACACGAAGATGATCTTCCAGTACATCCCGTTTGCCGATCACAACGCGATGCTGGATCCGCCGACAGTCGATATCACCGGGCGCATGCTCGAAATGCTGGCAGCTTATGGCTATACACGGGAAGACAAGCGTGTGCAGCGGGCCATTGAGTTCATCTACAAGGAGCAGGAGCCGGACGGCAGCTGGTTTGGCCGCTGGGGTGTCAACTATCTTTACGGCACCTTCCTGGTTCTGCGCGGCCTCGAGGCCATGGGCGTCTGGAACCATGAGCCGGAGATTCAGCAGGCCGCCGAGTGGATCCGCATGGTGCAGAATTCCGACGGTGGATGGGGCGAAAGCCTTCTCAGCTACGACGACCCAAACCAGCGTGGTATCGGGCCCAGCACGCCTTCACAGACGGCCTGGGCTGTTCTTGGTTTGCTCGCCGCTGGCGACGATCGCAGCGATTCCGTGGCCAAGGGAATACGCTGGCTGCTCGACCGCCAGCAGGCCGATGGCTCCTGGGATGAATCGACCGGCGAAGGCATCACGCGGCAATCCATGTACACCGGAACCGGCTTCCCGCGCGTCTTTTATCTCGCGTACCACATGTATCGCAACTTCTTCCCGCTGCTGGCGCTGACCACCTACAAGCGGGCGATGGAAACACCCGCCTAGGGCAATGCAAAACCGCCCTCGGGCGCAGGAGGTTTGACGAATGGCTGTACCTATATCTCAGATGTGGGCCGTTGCATCATACGTAATCAAGAAGAAGCTCAAGGGCGAGAAGAAGTATCCCCTGGTGCTGATGCTGGAGCCGCTCTTCCGCTGCAACCTGGCCTGTGCCGGGTGCGGTAAAGTGCAGTATCCGCCGCACATCCTCAAGAAGGAACTCACGCCCGAGGAGTGCTTCGCCGCGGTAGAAGAGTGCGGCGTACCCATGGTCACTTTGCCCGGTGGCGAACCGCTGCTGCACAAGCGCATCGTTGAGATTGTCAACGGCCTCATCGCCCGCAAGAAATACATTTACCTCTGCACCAACGCGCTGCTGCTCAAGGAGCGCATCCACGAGTTCACACCCTCGAAGTACCTGACTTTCTCAGTCCATCTCGACGGCCAGCGCAATCACCACGATATGTCTGTCTGCCGCGAAGGCGGATGGGATCTCGCAGTCGAGGGCATCAAGGAGGCGGTTGCGCGTGGCTTCCGCGTAACGCCGAACTCGACCTTCTTCGACGGCACCGATCCGAACATGGTTCGCGCATACTTTGACGAAGTGATGGCCATGGGCGTCGAGGGCATCGTGCTCTCTCCGGGCTATAGCTATGACAAGGCTCCCGATCAGCAGCACTTCCTCGGCCGCGCCAAGTCACGCCGCCTCTTCCGCGCGATTCTGTCCAACCGCAAGAAGTCGTGGAAGTTCAACATGTCTCCCCTGTTCCTCGAATTCCTGATGGGCAAGCGCAACTACGAGTGCACCGCCTGGGGCTCGCCTGCTTATAACATCTTTGGCTGGCAGAAGCCCTGCTACCTGCTCCAGGATGGCTACGTCGACACCTTCAAGGAACTCGTCGAAACGACGAAGTGGGAAGAGTATGGCACAGCCAGCGGCAATCCCAAGTGTGCCAACTGCATGGTGAGCTGCGGCTATGAGCCGAGCGCCGTGAGCCACGGATTCGGCTCCCTCTCCGGCTTCTTCGCGATGGCCAAGGCAGCACTCTTCTCCAGCTACAAGGACAAGGGCGCACTCGACTTGCTCAACAATCACTCCACCTTCGCCGCGCAGCACGACCATTTCGTGAAGATCGACAGCATCGCGCCAGCTGCTCCCGTGGCCCAGCTTGAGGAGACACGCGCATGAGCCAGCCTGTTCAAGTTGTGAATGTCGATGACATTGAAGTAGTCGACGGCTTCGCGCACGAGAATCTGGAAGGCTGGATTCCCGAACTAGCCTCTGAAGCTGATCTGAAAGTCGCTCTGGAAAAGGCATTCGATTATCGTGGTGATATCTCGCTGACCTTCAAGAACGGCGAGAAGGTCGAGGGATATCTCTTCAACCGGCAGACCGGCAAAGGCCTCGCAGACTCCTTCATCCAGTACTACCCCGCAAACGCACTCGATAAGCGCAAAGCCAGCTACGCCGACATCGCCCGCATCGAGTTCAGCGGCAAGGATCGCGCAGCCGGCAAGCACTGGGAAGCCTGGCTCAAGAAGTACGCCGAGAAGAAGGCCGCAGGCGAGAAAAACATCGCCCTGATGCCCGAGGCGCTCGACTAGTCATGGCGGAAGAGATCAACGCCCGCGGTTCCGTTCAGGACTGTGGGTGCATTGCTCTCCCTGCCGATCTGCAGGCGATCACGGGGCTCTACCCCGGAGCGACGTTCGAGTTTCAGGCCACCGAAGATGGCTCCAGCGTTACACTTACACTGATTCAAAAGGCAGACATTTCGAAGTCGACTACTGGAGCCGCTTGCGGCGTCAAAGCCGACCAGTAAGTCCTTCCAATGAAAATCTTTCTGACAGGCGCGACCGGCTTTGTAGGCCACCATGTGGCGCGCACCCTTGCCGATCAGGGCGCCAAGCTGATCTTTCTTGTCCGCAAGAGCAGCAATCTAGCCAATCTGGAAGGCATCACGGGCGACACGCATGTGGGCGACCTGAGCGACCCGGCCACCATTGCCCCTGCACTCGCAGGCTGTGACGCAGTCATGCACGTCGCAGCGGATTACCGCCTCTGGATCCCCGACCCCGCAGCCATGTATCGCGCCAACGTCGATGGCACCCGCGAACTGCTGCGTATGGCGCGCGAAGCCGGCGTTCCGCGCTTTGTCTATACCTCGAGCGTGGCAACGATGGGCTTTCGCAGCGATGGCCTGATCGTGAACGAAGAGACGCCTGTATCGCTCGCCAACATGGTTGGTCACTACAAGCGGTCGAAGTTCCTCGCCGAGCAGGAGGCCATCAAAGCTGCGGAGTCCGGGCAGCATGTCATGATCCTCAACCCGACGACGCCCATTGGCTCGCATGACACCAAACCCACGCCGACAGGGCGCATCTGCGTCGACTTCCTGAATCACAAGTTTCCCGCATACGTAGATACCGGCCTTAACCTCGTCGACGTGCAGGAAGTCGCGCGCACGCACGCCATGGCCCTCGAAGTCGGCACACCCGGCCGGCGCTATATCCTGGGCGGCGAGAACCTCACACTCAAGCAGATCCTCGATAAGATGTCCGCCATCACCGGCATCCCTTCGCCTAAAACAAGAATCCCATTTGCCGTCGCCGCCACCTATGCCTTCTTCGAAGAGAACATCACCGGCCGCATCCTAGGTAAAGAGCCGCGCGCCACACTCGAAGAGGTTCGCATGGGCCGCAAGAAGATGTACGCCTCTTCTGCCCGCGCCCAGCAGGAGCTAGGCTTCCGGGTCGCGCCTGTCTATCCCGCGATGCGGGCAGCCATCGAGTGGTTCCGCGCCAACGGCTACGCGCCGAAATCATGAGCAGCCAGCCCACACCTCGTCCCGTCTACATCGCGGCACTTCCGCGTGAAATCGCCGGCCTGGTTCGTGAACGCGGCTGGCGCGCTGAGCCAAAGCTGCTTTCGCGCAACATTCATCTTTTCGAGCACGCGCAAGCGATCATCGCCTGCGCAGGCATGGGTGCCGACCGCGCGCGGATTGCCGTCGAAGCGGCACTGTCTCTCGGTCCAGCGACGCAGCTCATCTCCATCGGTTGGGCGGGGGCATGCATTCATCGGCTGCGCGTAGGGCAAGTCATCACGCCGGACGTCGTGGTCGACAGCAAGACAGGCGAACGCTTCTTCGCTGACACCGATCGGGAAGCAATCGAAGGCCTGGAAGTCCTGGTCACCGTGCCGATTCCAGCCACTGTGACTGAGAAAGAACGACTGGCCGTGAGCTATTACGCGTCTGCGGTCGACATGGAAGCAGCGGCTGTTGCTCGCATCGCACGCGCCCATGAACTGCCATTCCACGCTATCAAAGCCATCAGCGATGACGCCCGCTTCGAACTGCCTGATCTTTCGTCCTTTACAACGTCCAGCGGCCAGCTTCGCGAGGCGGCATTCGGATTACACGTCGCCCTGCACCCTGCTCTGTTGAAGCCTGTCATCGCCATGGCCAAAGGCAGTAAACTGGCAGCAGCGAACCTGCAGGAAGCAATTCGAAAGCACATCTCGCAACACCGGAATCGAACCGCATGAGCACTGCCACAGCATCCTCTTCCACGACCGCAGAAGTAATCCCAACAACGATGCGCGCAGCCGTCTATCGCAATGTCAACGACGTGCGCGTCGAGACTGTCCCTGTACCTTCTATCGGCGTGGGCGAAGTCCTCATTCAGGTAGCTTCATGCGGCATCTGCGGCACAGATCTGAAGAAGATCCACACCGGCTCGCATTCTGCCCCGCGCATTTTCGGACATGAGACGGCCGGCACCATTGCTGCGGTTGGCGAAGGCGTCACAGACTTCGCCGTTGGCGACCGCGTGATGGTCTTCCATCACATCCCGTGCCGCGACTGCTACTACTGCCGGAAACGAACTTTCGCCCAATGCGCCACATACAAAAAGGTCGGCGTGACCGCAGGGTTTGAGCCCGCCGGCGGGGGCTTCGCCGGCTATGTGCGCGTGATGGACTGGATCGTTCGCGACGGCGGTGTCGTTCGCATCCCCGACGGCATTCCCTTTGAGCAGGCTGCCTTCGTCGAGCCGGTGAATACCTGTCTCAAGGGCGTGAAGATGCTCAACCTGCAGCCCGACGAAACGGTACTTGTCATCGGCCAGGGGCCCATCGGAATTCTGCTCGCAGCCCTGGCGCAGCGCACCGGTGCAACCGTCTACACTTCTGATCTCTATCCCGAACGTCACGCAGTCGCAGCAACCTTCGGCCTCAAGCATCCGATCGATGCCCGTACCGACGTTGCCCAGCAACTGCGCGACGCAACGGAAGGCCGTGGCGCCGATGCCGTGCTCGTCGCCGTAGGCCACGACGCGCTCATCAAGACTGCGATGGATGCCGTGCGTCCCGGTGGCACGGTATTGCTCTTTGCGCAGACCCAGCATGGCGAGGCCACCTTCGATCCCGGCGCAGTCTGCATGGATGAGAAAGCGATGCTTGGCTCCTACTCCGCCGCAGTGGACATCCAGGAAGAGGGCGCAAAGCTGGTTTTCGAAGGCTACCTCGACGGCACCTTCGACCTCACGCGGCTCATCTCCCATCGCTACTCGCTCGAACAGGCCGTCGAGGCTATTGACATTGCCTCGCACCCAACCGCAAGCTCGATGAAGATCATGATCGAGCCCGGTATCGAGCCCGGTATCGAGTCTGGTCTTTAGCCCGCGATGCCAGAATCTCAATCAACCATGACCGCGGCCGTACTCTACGGCAAGGAAGACGTGCGCATCGAGCAGGTGCCTGTGCCTCGCGCTGCGCCCGGCGAAATCATTATTCGCGTAGCGGCCGCTCTAACCTGCGGGACCGACCTGAAGGTCTTCCGCCGCGGTTATCACGCGAAGATGATTACGCCGCCCGCTCTCTTCGGACACGAGCTGGCAGGCACAGTCTCAGACGTGGGCGAAGGTGTAACGACCTGCAGGCTCGGCAACCGCGTCGTGGCGCTCAACTCCGCGCCCTGCAGCCAATGCTATTTCTGCGAGCGAGGTCAGGAAAATCTGTGCGAAGATCTGCTCTTCAACAACGGCGCATACGCGGAATTCATTCGCATCCCCGCGCGCATCGTGGCGAAGAATACCCTGCACATCCCCGCGCATGTACCGTACGAGCACGCTGCTCTCACCGAGCCGCTTGCATGCGCAGTCCATGGCTTTGAAGATTCCAGCCCACGTCCAGGCGACACGGTTGCAGTCATCGGCGGTGGTCCGCTCGGGCTCATGATCCTGCACGTAGCAGCGTTGGCTGGATGCGAAGTCATTGCCGTCGTCAAGCACGACTCGCAGGTCGAAGCAGCGCGTGCATTGGGCGCCGCACACGTGATTCAGACAAAGCACACTGACGACGTCGTCGCAGCCGTTCGAGAACTGACGCCAAACAGACGCGGGGTGGATATCGCCATCGAAGCTGTCGCTCTCCCTGAGACATGGCAGCAGGCGGTAGCGATGGTTCGTAACGGCGGCACGGTCAATTTCTTCGGAGGCCCGGCAGCAGGCACTGAGGTCAAGCTCGACACCAATCGCCTGCACTACGGAGACCTCACGCTGAAGGCGACCTTCCACCACACGCCTGCCATATGCCGCCGCGCGTTCGATCTCATCGCTGGCGGTAAGTTCAAGGCCGACCGCTTCATCACCGGACATGCGGCCCTAAGAGATTTCAATGCTGTCTTCGCCCAACTGCTCAACCGCGAGGCCGGAGCCAACCTGATCAAGACAGCCATCCTCCCCGGCACGGCTGCGGAAGCGGTACGATAGTGTCTGTGACCACTGGATCCATCGCCGATATCGAGTCCCTGAGAGAGCAGGGCTGGGCGGCGCTGCCCGCCAGTTACCGCATCCCCGCCGTTGCGCCCACGCTCGACGAGGCCCGCGCCTGGTGTAAGCATCTGGCCGAGACGCACTACGAAAACTTCCATGTCGCTAGCTGGTTTCTGCCGAAGAAGCTGCGGCCCCATTTCCACGCCATTTACGCCTATTGCCGCGTCTCGGACGACCTCGGCGACGAGACCGGCAGTCGAGAGCAATCCTTGGCACTGCTGGCCCAGTGGCGCGAGGAACTCGATGCCTGCTACGAGGGCAAGGCCCGGCATCCGGTCTTCGTGGCGCTCGCGGAAACCATCCGCGCCTGCCAGATTCCCAAGGAGCCTTTCTCCGACCTGCTGACCGCCTTCGAGCGCGACCAGACCAAAACCCGCTTCCGCAACGCGGAAGAGGTGCTGGATTACTGCCGCTACTCGGCCAATCCGGTTGGCCGACTCGTTCTCTACACCTGCGGCTACTCGGACCCGGATCGTTTCCGGCTCTCCGACGCCACCTGCTCGGCGCTCCAGCTCGCCAACTTCTGGCAGGACGTAGCCAGCGACTTCCAGCAGCGCGACCGCATCTACATCCCTCAGGACGCCATGGAGCGCTTCGGCGTAACCGAGGCCACGATCGCGGGTGGGATTGCAACGGCGGAGTTCCGCGCCCTGCTCGCCGATCAGGTCGCCTGGGCACGCCAGCTCTTTGAAACCGGCTTGCCGCTCATCGGCATGGTCGACAACGACCTCGCGCTCGACCTGGACCTGTTCAGCCGCGGCGGCCTGGAAATCCTCAATGCAGTCGAGCAGCGCAACTATGATGTTCTGAGCGCCCGCCCCGCTATCTCGAAGACCACCAAGATCGCTCTAGCCCTGCGCGCCGTCAGTGGCAAGCTACTGCCAGGGCTGCGCCTCAAGGCCAAGGCGGCGTGACCGTGGTTGAACAGCAAGTGACCCAGCCCACGCTGGAAGAAGCCTACGAGATCTGCCGCGCCATCGCCAAGCGCGAAGCCAAGAACTTCTACTACTCCTTCGTCGCTCTGCCTCCTGCACGCCGCAACGCCATCTGCGCCATCTACGCCTTCATGCGCAAGGCAGACGATCTCTCCGACGACGAAAGCTTCACCCGCGAAGCACGCCGGGCGCAGCTCGATGGCTGGCTGGCAGAGTGGCACGCAGCCCGGCAGGGAACTCCGACCGCAGATCCAGTGTTCGTGGCCGTGCGCGACGCAGCAGCGCGCTTCAACATCCCTTACAGCCTGCTCGATGAACTGGTTGCCGGTACCACTATGGACCTGGAGGCTCCCACCTCCGCTAGGCCCGATACGTATGAAACTTTCGCCGATCTTTACCGCTACTGCTACCTTGTAGCCTCAGTTGTCGGGCTGGTCTGCATCCGGATCTTCGGCTACTCCGACCCGCGGGCTGAAAAGCTCGCAGAAGAAACCGGTATCGCCTTCCAGCTCACCAATATCCTTCGTGACGTAGCGGAAGACGCCGAGCGCAACCGCATCTACCTGCCTCTCGCAGATCTCGCCGCGCATAGCGTGACCGTCGAACAGCTGAGCAACCACGGGGTCACCAAGCCAACCGCAACTGAACGCGCCCTGCTCAAGTCCATCGCAGACCGCGCCGAAGCTTACTACGCCTCAGCTGCCGAACTATTGCCGCTCATCGACGCCGAAAGCCGTCCCGCCCTGCATGTGCTTGTCTCCATCTACCACCAGCTCCTCAAACGAATCATCGCCGCCGACTACGACGTTTTCACCCAGCGCCGCAGCGTACCGACCATCCAGAAGCTGACCATCCTTGCCAGCGGCATGGCACGCATGGGTGCCATGCGTCTGTTCAAGCCGCCAAAGCCGCTATCCTCGAAATAGGCCTATGTCCTCAGTTCCCGCCACCGAAGTTCAGCCGGTCCACACAATCGCCCGCACTGTCGCCATCATTGGCGGCGGTGTCGCAGGACTTGCAGTGGCGTGTGCTTTAGCGGATGCGGGCTTCAAAGTGACAGTCTTCGAGCGGCGCGGTTACCTGGGCGGTCGGGCATCCTCCTACCTGCATCCCGGCACAGGCGAGATGATCGACAACTGCCAGCACGTCCTCTTCGGCTGCTGCACCAACCTCGTCGGCTTCTACGAACGCATCGGCGTCGCGGACAAAATCTTCTGGGACAACCGCATGACGCTGATCGAGCCCGGCGGCCGCCGTTCCACGCTGAAGCCGACATCGCTGCCTGCGCCGATGCACGGTCTCTCCGGCATTCTGAAGGCGAAATGCTTCTCGCTCGCCGACAAGCTTTCGATCATCGGCGCCCTGGCCTCGGTCATGTTCACTCGCCGGCCCGATCCATCGCGCCGTCTCTCCGAATGGCTCAAGGCACACCACCAGAGTAGAGGCGCCATGAACCGCTTCTGGCACCTTGTCATCGCCAGCGCGCTCAACTCAGAGCTCGATCACATCTCGCTCCCTTACGCCACCAAGGTCATGCGCGAGCTCTTCCTCAACTCCGCCTACGCGGGCAGCATGGGCATGAGCCGCGTGCCGCTGACTGAGCTCTACGCGGGAGCCAAGGCGTACATCGAAGCCCGCGGCGGCAGCATCGTCTTCAACACCAACATCGAGTCCGCGGATTGGAACGAAGCGAACAAAACCTGGAACCTGCAAAGCTCAGCCCAGTCCTTCATCGCAGAAAATCTCATTCTGGCATTGCCTTTCGAAGCCACCGGCAAGCTTCTTTCGCGCATGCCTCAAAACCCAGCTGCGACCCAGCTCGCCAATCGCATCGGCAAGCTGGAACATTGGCCCATCTGCAGCGTGCATCTCTGGTTTGATCGCGAAATCACCGAGCTCGACCACGCCGTTCTCCTCGACCGCGACATCCACTGGATGTATCACAAGTCCCGTTGGCAGCCCTCGCGCGACCGCAGGGCCAGCTATATCGAACTCGTCATCAGCGTATCCCGCGAATTCGCCGCGCTCAGCCGTGAACAGGCGCTCAGCCGAGCCATCACCCAGCTCGCGGAATTCTTCCCATCTGTGAAAGAAGCGACAATCGTGAAGTCAGCGCTCATCAAGGAAGTCCGCGCCACCTTCGGCGTGCAACCCGGAGTGGACACGATCCGTCCCACCGCCGACTCTCCCTGGCCCAACTGCTTTCTCGCCGGAGACTGGACTGCGACTGGCTGGCCGTCCACCATGGAATCCGCCGCGCGCAGTGGTCATCTGGCTGCTGAAGCCCTCTGCCTCAACCTGGGCGAGCCACGCAGTATCCTTTTGCCAGATCTGCCACCAACCGGCTTGATGAGGTTCCTGAGCTAAGTTCTCGGCTTGGGAGCAGGCTTGGGATCGGCAGGCTTCACCGCATCGTCGTTGCGCTCCTGATCTTTCTCGTCTTTATGCGCAGCGAAATACTCTTCCTGCTCGCGCAGCAGCCGGGTCGCCTGATCGGAAAGTTCCTCGCCGCTCTCGATCGCCTCTTTGCGCGCCAGATCGAACCCGGACTCACCCGGCAGCGTCCGCAGAATGCTGAGCCAGCGCGGCATCGCCTCGGTCAATGGCTTCAGCCCTTTGCGAATATCAGAATGCCTGTCCGAATACTGGTCTAGGTTGCTGCCGGCTTCGTCCATCAGCGCGGTGAAATCCTGCAAGGCAGAATCCAGCTTCAAAACCCGCTGCGCCGACTTCGGACGCCCAGTCAGATCCTTGATCCGAGCCGCGCGCTCTTCCAGAAACTTGGTATAGACCTTGACGCGCTCGGCAGGGAAGACGGCGCTCTCCCGTACCAGCTCCACCTCAGCCTCTGTCAGGCTGGCGGTGCGAACGTGCTGAGCACCCAGGGGGCTGGCAGCGATGAGCGCGCAAAAAAAGATGGCACGAACGATAGGCGGAGTGCTCATGAATGACAGGCCGGTCCTCACAGACCTTTCATTGAAACATGTTAGACGGGAAGGACGCACGGAGTCGAAACTGGTCTGTTACTTGCGGAATACCTGCATCATTGTCTCAGTCTGCACCTGGTTCAACTGCGCCAGAGTCTGCTCGACCAGGGGACGATCTTCGACTGCGGTGGCATGCAGTAGCTCATTCAGGCGGAATGCAGTGTGTCGAAGCAGGATCTGGGCGTTCTTCAGCCGCTTTTCGTCGTTGGCAACGGCGATATGGATCTTTTGCGCAAACGTGCTGACACGCTTCAGTGTTTCTGATGCCTTGTCAAACTCTCCGGCGGCGTATTGTGCCGAGGAAAACTCGATCATCTCATGCACCAGTTCGGCGTACAGGAAGCACTGCTCGCGAGGCGAGGCCTGACTGGCCTTGGCCTCAAGCGCAGCAATACTTTGAGCATCGGGCTGCTTATTATCGATGGCAGCGTTTGCGTTGACAGAGCAGGTGATTGCGACGACAAGCGAGAGAACTGAAACGGAGCCGATTGAGCGAAGGGAACAGAGGACACGCATAACAGGACCTCCACAGCTATTCAGTTTGTCGGCGCGCTACCTCGATTTCTCCAGTAGCACCAATCGTTGCTTTGCCTGCCATTCCTGATCTGGAAGCTTGCCGGCTGAGGCGTCCAGAAATTTGTGATAGTAGGCGGCTGCCTGCTTCTTGTCGTGAAGCGTATCGTAAGCCGTGGCCCATAGGAAGAGAATTGTTGGCGAATCCGGTAAATATTTTGATCGGGCTGAAAGGGCTTGCAGCGTAACCGTCGGCTGATGCAATTCAAAGGATGCAAACGCTACGCCATTCCAGGCGTCTCCGTTCGTCTCATCAATCCGCGCGGCCCGCTGGAAAAGGGTAAGCGCTTCAGCGTAGTTATGAAGGCGGATCAGGTTTTGTCCATGACCGACAAGCAAATCCGCGTTCTCGGGATTTGCAGCGAGTAGCCTGACGTACAACTTGTCCGAGGCTTCGTACTCTCCTGCATCCGCCTGCACCTGCGCCAGCATTTTGGTGATTGTCACATCTTGAGGGTGCTTGTCATGGAAACCCTGGAGGAGAGGAAGCGCATCCGTTTTATCTTCCGCAACCAATACAGCTGCCAGTTGTGCGGTCAGCGCAGGGTCGTCGGGGGACTTCTTCAAGGCCGCCTGCAGCATCTCTTCCGCTTCAGGATACTTCTTCTGCACAATCAGCAGATGCGCAAGGCCAGCCTGCGCAGCGCTCGAGTCCGGATCGTTCTTCAACAACCGGCGATACGCAGTCTCTGCGCCCGCCTGGTCATTGTTCATCTCTGCCAGATGCGCCGCCATCACAGTGTCCGCTGCAGTTTCCGGAGATACCTTGAGAGCTTCCAGCAGATCGATCGAGGCCTGCGCCGCGTCGGGCTTGCCGTCGATCCCCGCTTCGTCGATTTGCGCCAAGGCACGCCACGCCTTCGCTTTTACCGCTGGCGCGGGAGGATCAGGAGTCAACGTCGTGGCCACTTCCAGTGCCGCACGCGCTTCGGCTGGCTTATTTAACCTCGCTAGGAGCAACCCCAGCGATATCTGCGCTTCAAAGCTTTTCGGATCCGCCACCGTCGCCTTGCGGTACAGGCCAACAGCGTCGTCGTTGCGACCCTGCGCATCCGCGATGTAGCCCGCGTCAAACAGCGCGCGAGCATCGCCGGGATGGCCGGCGAGCCACGTGTCCAGCACCGTCTCAGCCGTCTTCCAGTCGCTCTTGACCATGGCCGCTTCCGCCTTGGCCACCTCGGACGACGTTATTTCAGCGGAATCACTGGCAGCAGGCTCTTTGGGTTTGTCCAGGGAAGAAGATTCCTGCGCGCATGCGGGAGTGAGAAGAGGAAGCAACAGAAAGAGAGCAAAAGCGAAACGACGCACACAAAACCTCATCTCCAGTTTATCGGGCCAGGAAGCCTGAAACGGATATGAAGATTAGACGGCTCGAATGATCCGCCGGAATCAGGTTTTTCCCTCTGACCAGGTTGAAATGAGTCCGCTACAGCACCTCTCGGAGCCACTTTCCGGTGTGCGAATGCAGATTCGCAGCAATCTCCTCGGGTGTGCCGACAGCGACGACCCGACCTCCGCCGGCACCGCCTTCCGGGCCCATGTCGATGACCCAGTCGGCTGACTTGATTACGTCCAGATTGTGCTCGATGACGACCAGCGAGCCACCGCCGTCGATCAGTTTGCGCAATGCCGTCAACAACTTGGAGACATCGTCGAAGTGCAGGCCGGTCGTCGGCTCGTCGAGAACGTAGAGTACGCGGCTCACGCCCGAGGTGCGGATGTTCGCATTCGACGCTCGCACTTGGGCAAGATGCGCGGCCAGCTTCACACGCTGGGCCTCGCCCCCCGAAAGCGTCGTGGCCGACTGGCCCAGTCGCAGATAGCCGAGGCCGACCTCGTCGAGTACCGCGAGCCTGTCCAACAGGCGGGGCAGGCCGACGAAGAAGCGCAGGGCTTCCTTCACCGTGAGGTTAAGCACTTCGTGGATGTTCTTGCCCTTGTACTGCACGGCGAGAATTTTCGGCTGGAACCGGGTGCCGTTGCAGTCTTCGCAGGGCAGCTCCACGTCGGCCAGGAACTGCATCTCGACCGTCACGGTACCGTCGCCTTCGCAGGTCTTGCAACGTCCGCCGGGGATGTTGAAGGAGAAATGGCCGGGCGTAAGTGATTGCTTTTTCGCGTCTGGCTGTGCGGCAAAAAGCTCACGAATCAGATCAAATGCCTTGATGTAAGTGACTGGATTGGAACGAGGTGTGCGCCCAATCGGCGTTTGATCGACAAGCACTACGTCGTTCAGTCGCTCAGCGCCTTTGAGATCCTTGTAGAGTCCGGTTGGATCTGCGCCTTCCGTCTGGCCAAGGGCGCGAGCGAGAGCGCGATAGAGAACCTGATGCACCAGCGAAGACTTACCTGAGCCGGAAACTCCAGTGATCGCAACCAGCATTCCTAGTGGAATCTCAACATCGACGTTCTTCAGATTGTTGGCGCGGGCTCCGCGCAGGATCAGCTTTTCCTTGCCAGGCTCGCGGCGGCGTGTCGGAACCGGAATGCTCAACTGGCCGGAAAGATAGCGGCCTGTCAGCGAATTCGGGTTCGCGAGGATTTCTTCAACTGTGCCTTCAGCCAGCAGTTTGCCGCCGAATTCGCCGGCGCCTGGGCCGAGATCGAGCAGGTGATCTGCGGCTCGAAGTACATCTGGATCATGTTCGACTACCAGGATGGTGTTGCCCAAGTCGCGCAGATTCTTGAGGATACGGATGAGACGATCGGTATCGCGCGTGTGCAGCCCGATGGATGGTTCATCGAGTACGTAAAGCGCGCCAACCAGCCGCGAGCCAAGCGAAGTCGCGAGCTGGATGCGCTGCGCCTCGCCGCCGGAGAGGGTGCTGGCCAGGCGGTCGAGCGTGAGGTAATCGAGACCGACTGCATCTAGAAAACTAATGCGTTCGCGCACTTCTTCGAGAATCGGACCAGCGATTTCCGTCTGCATTGGGCTCAACTTGAGCTCCGAAAAGAACTTGAATGCGGCAGCGATGGTCAACGCAGCGGATTCACAGATGTTTCTGCCACTGATGCGGACGGAGCGGGCTTCGGCGCGTAGGCGCTGGCCGCGGCACTCGGGGCAGGTGGCATAACCTCTGTATTTCGAGAGCATTACGCGGACATGAAGCTTGTACTTCTTGCGCTCCATCTCCTCAAAAAATCCATACACCCCCAGAAATCCAATGTCCTTTTTGCCGTACAGAAGGGTCTCGTGCTGCTCGGGTGTCAGATCCTGCCACGCCACATCCATGGGAACGCTGAGGGCTTTGGCCTGACGCTTGAGATCGGTGAACCAGGTCCGGTACTTGGGGCGATTCCACGGATCGATGGCTCCGTCGTTGAGGGATAAGGACTTATCTGGAATCACCAGGTTCAGGTCGAAGTCGATGGTGTTGCCGAAGCCCTGGCAGCGGGGGCAGGCGCCGAAGGGATTATTGAATGAGAAGAGGCGCGGCTCCGGTTCCTGACCGGGGCGGTGGCAGGTGCGGCACTCGTAAGCTGTTGAAAAGCGGTGCCTTGTGCGTTCCGCACCGGTGTCGTCGCGGGGCACTTCTTCGTAGATGATCTCGCCGCCTTCGCGGTAGGCAATCTCGGCGGCGTCCACGATACGGGCGCGATTTTCTGCGGAGACTACGATTCTGTCGACGAGAACGAAAACCGGGAGCGAGAAGTCCAGGTCGAGCAGCGATTCCGGGCTGGAGAATTCGAAGATCTGGTTGTGCTGGTATAAGCGATTGAATCCATTGGCTCTTAGCTCTACGAGCCGAGATTTCATAGCTTCGGATAGTGGCGAGGGGTCCACTTCCGGGACCTGCTTTGCGGCTGTCTTGCGGGGGCGCCTGGCAGGCGCTGTAGCCTTCGCATCTTCTTTGGCTTCAATGGCTTGCGAGCGGACGGGGAAGATGGCGTGCAGGCGCGTGCCTTCGGGTAACGCGAGAATCGACTCTGCGATTTCGTCGACCGAGTCGCGGCCTACTAATCCGTCGCAATGGATGCAGTGGACGGTGCCGCAGCGGGCCCACAGAAGTCGCATGTAATCATAGATTTCCGTCGCTGTGGCTACGGTTGAGCGGGGATTTCTCGTGGTGTTTTTCTGCTTGATGGCGATGGCAGGAGCGAGGCCGTCGATGAGGTCAACATCTGGCTTTTCAATACGTTCCAGGAATTGACGGGCGTATGCGCTGAGACTTTCGACGTAGCGGCGCTGGCCTTCGGCGTAAACGGTGTCAAAGGCTAAGCTGCTTTTTCCTGAACCACTTACGCCGCTGACAACGGTGAGTTTCCCATGGGGAATGTCGCAGCTTATGTTCTTTAGATTGTGTGTCCGCGCGCCGCGGATCTGGATTGCATCGTTCGACATTTGACCTTTGGGACTGCCGGATTGCGTTGAATTATGGTCCGTTTCGCTAAGATGATTGCAGGGACCCAAACACAAAAATCCAATCCTGATTATAGGCTTTCGCGAGTTTACGCGTGGGAGCCGCGTCGGGGGTTGCGCAATAACTGTTCGATGCTGCGCAATCGGCGTCCAGGCGTGCGCAATGCCGGCAGGATTGGCGCGCAATGCGGTTCGAACGATTGCGCAATCGAACTGCGGAAAAACAAGGAGGGAAGAGCGATGGGCAGGAAGAGACAGGTTGCAGTGGAGACGGTGCAGTACACCCAAGGGGAATTTGTCACCCTGATCGAGGCGAGGTCGGTTCGTCAGATCTGGATTGAGACGAAGGGTGCCGAATTTGAGATATGGGCGGAGCTAATCTCCGGCGTGCGTGTGCAGATGGTGACGGCTCACCGGAAGAGTTTGCGGAGATTCCTGAATCCCGCGGCTGCGCTGACGACGCTCAGGCGGATGGGTGTGACCCGGGCGGAGGTGCGCATGGAAAAGTGGGACCTGGATGCGGCGAGCCTGTCGATGCGGATGCGGCCGGATGTGACGGCGCGGCGACTGCGGGAAAAGCGGATAAAAGAGAAGGTGTACTTCCCGGATCGCGGTCCGGAGCCAGCGGAGGCTGACCGGAAAGATCAACTGCAAAAGCTGATGATTACCATCATGAAAACGGCACGCCGACAGGCACAGATGTAGTAAACGCAGGGGAGGGTTCTTCGGAACCCTCCCTCGTATCACCCATCTGGAGAGACGGAGCTGTCCGCCGCCACACAATGACTAAGCAGCCAACAAGCCCTCTGTCTCTAACAATGCGCGGACTCGGGAGCGGATATCATCGCGAACCCGGCGTACCTCATCCAGCGGGCGACCTTTGGGGTCGGGCAGGGGCCAGTCTTCTCTGCGAAGGCCAGGCACGTAAGGGCAGTTCTCGCCACAACCCATGGTGATCAGCAGTTGCGCCCGCTCGGCGAGTTCTGTCGTGAGCTTCCGGGGCTGAGCCTTGCTGAGATCGATGCCAGCCTCGTTCATTACTTCTAAGACTTCAGGATGGACTCGCGGACCTGGCTCTGTCCCTGCGGATACAGCGGTAGCTTTCGATGGATCGGCAAGCTGATTGAAGAAAGCTGCCGCCATTTGCGAACGACCGGCGTTGTGTACGCAGGCGAAGATCACTTTGATCATCCGTTCTCCTGGGGTGTTGAGAAATTTGTTGCTTTGCTCGTGCCGACGTTGAGGAATTCACGCATGATCGCGAGCAAGTCGATTGTTGCGAGGGGAAGTGCAAGCACGAGCGGTCTCCCGTTCCTTAGCATTTGCTCATGCAGCGGAGAAGAACTTTCTTGTGCGGCTGCATAAAGCTTGCTCAGCAATCTTGGATCAGGCCATGGGTTTCAGCGCGTAGACCTTGACGCTTGCTGCAGCCGCGTTTACGTCGTATTGCGAGAGGAGAGTCGTCAATTGCTCATGCAGCGATGGCGAGGCGGCGGGAGTGCAGCAGGACTCTGGAACGACCTGAAAAGGGTTGTTGGCATCCATGCCGGGAGAGCAACATGCGGACTGGTTCTCAACCTTGGCATAAGCATTGAGGTCGGCCCCGCTGTCCACGATTTCGACGTGTTGGAATCCAGCTTCGAGCAGTCCAGCGCGGTAGTCGTCAATGCGAATCGCTCCAGCGATACAGCCGACGTAGGCTGCCATGCTGTTCGCAACGGCATCGGGAAGATCGTGCTTGAGCGCGATATCGCTGAGCGCTACGCGTCCGCCTGGTTTGAGTACGCGGGCGATCTCGCGGAATACGGCAGGCTTGTCGGGGGCGAGATTGATGACACAGTTTGAAATGATGCAATCCACGGAGGCGTCTGGAAGAGGAATCCTGTCGATGGTGGATTGGTAGAACTCGACGTTTGTATATCCAGCCTTTTTTGCGTTGTCTTTTGCGCGCTCAATCATGGCTGTTGTCATGTCGATGCCGATGGCGCGGCCTTCAGGCCCGACCATCTTGGACGCCAGAAACACATCGAGGCCGCCGCCTGAGCCAAGGTCGACCACAACTTCTCCTGGGCGTAGATGCGCTGTTGCTGTGGGGTTGCCGCAAGAGAGGCCCATGTTGGCCTCCGCCGGAATCGAGGTCAATTCCTCTGCGCTGTAGCCGAAGGCCTCTGCGACGGCTTTCACTCCTGCGTGGTCGCTGGATAGCGTACTCTCTGCAACTGCTCCGTACTTCGACTTGACAGACTCCAATAGTTGCTCTGACATCGATGCCCCCTCATATCTGCTTAGGCGACTATATGTCTTGCACTCGTATACGTCAAGGCGTATAAGTTAGACATGGCTGCAAGAAAGACATATGACACGGAGCGATTCTTTCAGGCGCTCGGCGACAATACCCGGCTGCGCTTACTCAACCTGATGGGCGAACAAGAGATTTGCGTTTGCTACTTTGTCGAGATTCTGGGTGGTCCTCAACCAAAGATCTCCCGTCATCTGGCGTATCTGCGCAGCGCAGGAATTGTTGAGGCTCGCCGGGAAGGGAAGTGGATGCACTACCGCATCGTCATGCCGCCACACATCGGGGCTGCCCAGGTTTTGCGGCAGACTCTCAGCTGGCTGAAAGAGGAAAAAGCTATGCAAGCGGATCGGGCTAAGCTCACAAAGGCCTGCTGCTCACCTTCCCGGTACGCACTTCTTGAAGGTGCACCGCTTCCCATCACCATCAACGAAGTTTGCTGCGAAGGGTGCTGATGTCTGCTTCTCCTGTGACACACGGCCAAGTCTGCGCACCGGCTGCTCGGAAGAAACTGTCCTTTCTCGACCGCTTCCTGACGCTCTGGATCTTCCTTGCGATGGCGATTGGGGTTGCGGTCGGGCATTTTGTTCCTTCGTCCTCTGATTTTGTGAACCGCTTCCAGAGCGGTACGACGAATATTCCGATTGCAATCGGCCTCATTATCATGATGTTTCCTCCGCTGGCGAAGGTTCGCTATGAAAAGCTTGGCGAGGTCTTCCGGAACAAACGTGTTCTTGGACTTTCGCTCGTGCAGAACTGGCTGATCGGTCCGGTGTTGATGTTTCTGCTGGCGATCCTTTTTCTGCGCGGTGAACCGGCTTATATGCGCGGCCTGATTCTGATCGGAATCGCGCGCTGTATCGCAATGGTTCTGGTGTGGAATGAACTTGCGGATGGCGATACGGATTATGTTGCCGGCCTGGTTGCGATCAACAGTGTGTTCCAGGTGTTCTTTTACAGCTTGTATGCGTGGGTGTTTCTCACGGTTCTGCCGAAGTGGTTGGGGCTTCAGGGCAGCGTCTTACCGATCGGGATCGGTCAGATTGCCAAGAGTGTGGGACTGTATCTTGGGGTTCCGTTCGTGGCTGGATTTCTGACGCGCTTCGTTCTGATCCGGTGGAAGGGAGAGGCGTGGTATCGGACGCGCTTTGTGCCTCGCATCAGTCCGCTCACGCTTGTGGCATTGCTCTTCACGATTCTCGTGATGTTTTCGCTGAAAGGCGATCTAATCGTGCGCCTGCCGCTCGACGTAGTCAAGATCGCTATCCCGCTCGTTATCTATTTTCTGGTGATGTTTCTCGTCAGCTTCTGGATGGGAAAGAAACTGGGTGCCGACTACGCTCAGTCGGCGACACTTTCGTTTACCGCTGCTGGCAACAATTTCGAACTGGCAATTGCGGTCGCGGTTGCGGTGTTCGGGCTCAAGTCGGGAGAAGCATTCGTGGGCGTGGTTGGGCCGCTGATCGAAGTTCCGGCGCTCATTGGTCTCGTCAGGGTAGCTTTCTGGATACGGGGCCGTTACTTCGCCGGAGAAGCTTCGGCAGTGCGCATTCATGCCGGTGATTGAAGACTCTTTCAGAGGCAAAGTGCGCGGGGCGCGGTAGATCCGATCGATGCAGCGGACCGGCGGCCCTGGGGATGGGCGCCGGTGCGCTGCTGGATGGTTTAGAACTGCGTGTAGTCCATGCCGTCGAGGTCTGCGATGAGGCCGGGGCCGGTGGGCTTCCAGTTGAGCTTCTGCTGGGTGATGGCGCCTGAGGACGGCATATCGTGCGCGGCGAAGCGGCCGAGCCAGCCGAAGTGGGTGTCTGCCTCTTCGGGCTTGATGCTCACAACCGGGACTTTGAGGCCGCGGCCAAGAGCTTCCGCGATAGCTTTCATGGAGATGCCTTCCTCGTCGACGGCATGGTAGATTGCGCCGGGTTCGGCCTTCTCGAAGGCGAGATGGTAGAGCCGCGCTACGTCGGAGACGTGGGCGGCGGGCCAGCGATTGCTGCCGTCGCCGATGTAGGCGGAGACGCGCTTTTCGCGGGCCGCTGCGGTGATGTAGGGAACGAGGCCTTGCTTGCGGGTGTCATGCACCTGCGGCAGACGGACTACGGTGGTGTTGACGCCGCGAGCAGTCAGTTCCTTCATCATCGCTTCTGAGGCTGCGCGCGGATTCCAGGAGGTTATTGGACCATCTTCGGTGGATGGCTTGCCGTCCACACTCGCTGCGATTGCTGTGCCTGAGGTCATGATGAAGGGACGGTCGGAGCCGATGAGGACTTCGCCAATGGCTTCGATCGCCTTGCGGTCGTCGTCGCAGTTTTTCTGGAACTGCGAAAAGTCGTGGTTGAAGGCAAGGTGGATGACTCCGTCGGAGTTGGCTACCCCGTCGCGCAGGCTGTCCAGGTCCTCGATGTTGCCATATTTGACGTCGGCGCCTACGGTACGAAGTGCTTCGGCGCCTGCCTCGGAACGGGTAAGCCCGAGGACGCTATGCCCGGCTTTGATTAACCTTGGAACGAGTGCCGAACCGATGAATCCTGATGCTCCGGTGACAAAGATACGCATGATGTGTCTCCCTTAAGTGGACTGCGGCCGTGTTGGAAAGGGCCAACTTATGCCGTCCCATAGTAGATGGGCTCAGTACGCGGACGATCTATACTGAAAGTCCGTATGATCGGTTCAATCGTCCTGCCGCCACACAATTCGGAGCCTCAAAGGTCGGGTCGACCGCTTTTGCAGCTGAACCTGGAATCGGGTCAGCGGATGGATCCGCTGTCGGAGGTTCTGGCGCTGATGAAGCCGCAGCTCTATGTCGCTGGAGGGTTTGCGGTGCTGGGCGACATGGCCATTCACTTTCCGAAGCATAACGGGATCAAGTGCTATGCAGTGCTTGCGGGTGAATGCTGGTTGGTGGTGGAAAGTGTCGCAGAGCCGGTGTTGCTGCGGGCTGGAGACTGCTTTCTGCTTCCGCGTGGACTTCCGTTCCAGCTCACTACGGACCTCTCGCTCGAACCGATGCCCTATGCTGAGGCCTTTGCGCGGCTCGGCGTCCGGAGCGAGACACCGGAAGTCACGGGTGCTGCGCGGTACATTGCCGGCGGCCATTTTAAGCTGACGGGCGGCCATGCGGAGATGCTGCTTCAGGCGTTGCCGCCGATTGTTCACATCCGTCGTGAGTCGGATAAGGCCGCGATGCGCTGGTCGCTGGAGCGGATGCGTGAGGAGTTGCGCGACCCGCAGCCGGGCAGCTCGCTGATTGCGCAACAGCTTGCTTACATGATGCTGATCCAGGCGCTGCGGCTGCACCTGGCGGATGGGGCGAGTGCTGGCCGCGGCTGGCTCTTTGCGCTGGCTGACAGACATATGAGCATTGCGATTGCCAGCATGCATTCTGATCCAGGCTATGGCTGGACGTTGCAGTTGCTTGCGGAACGCGTGGGCATGTCGCGGTCGGTTTTTGCGCTGCGTTTTCGCGAGACGGTGGGTGTCACGCCGATGGAATATCTCACGCAGTGGCGGATGCTGTTGGCTGCGGATCGTTTGAAGAGTACCTCGGATGGTCTTTCTGCCATTGCGCAGTCGTTGGGCTATGAGTCCGAGAGCGCTTTCGGCAAGGCTTTTCGTCGCGTGATGGGATGTTCTCCGAGGCAATACGCGCGGTCGGGGACGGTCTGTTCGATTCCTGCCAAGCGAAGTTCTAAAGATCACACGCGGGAGCTCGTGGCAGCAGGGTAGAGCGACCAAAGTTATGCCCTTTTTCAAATGTTTACATCAAGCAGGCGGCCCATTCCATGGTTGGAATGGGCCGCCTGCTTGTGCTGTTGGGACGCTCTATTGAACGGTTACGGTTATTGTCCGGACAGCCGATTGAGAGTAACCTGTTGCGACCGCGATGAACTTGAGAACTGCGCTGGTCGAGAAGGTGATGGGGCCGGTGTACTTCGTTGATGCTGTGGTGGGCGTTGAGCCGTTGGTGGTGTAGTAGACGGTTGCTCCGGTAGTCGCTTCGCTGATGGTTACGGTCTGTGTTGCGACTGGTGTGGCGGCTGGTGGAGTTGTGATTGTGTAGATGGCCGTACCGAGTGCCGACTGGGTGAATCCGGGGGCGATTGCGATGGCTTTGATGGTTTCTGTGGCGGTCACCGAGATAGGCAGGCTGTACTGTTTTGAGGCGGTGGTCGGTGTGGTTCCGTCGAGCGTGTAATAGATTGCCGCGCCCCGTGTGGTGTCGCTGAGCGTGACTGACTGCGTGGTTGAGTAGCTGCCTCCTGGCGGTGTGAATGTTGGTGTTGCGGTTGCTCCTGTGCCGGTGATGGTGAGGGTGACGGGAACGACCAATCCCTGATCGCCTGCATTCGAGCGGAAGACGACTTCTCCGACGTAGGAACCGGCTGCAAGCGTGACTGCCGGGTTCACGGTGACTGTCACGGAAAGAGGGGTGGCGGCGCAGCAACCGAAGGAAGATGGGGTGATGGTGAGCCAGTTGCCGCCGGTGGCGCTGGTGGCGACTCCTGTGAAATCGAAGGCGGCGGCTGTACTGGCAAGGCTGATGACCTGTGCTGCCGGATTGCTTCCACCAAAAGACTTGGCGAATGACAGAGCGGGAACTGGCTTGAAGACATTTGCTCCGACGACATAGCTGACCGGGATGGTTTGGCGGTCTGTTCCGTTGCTGAGAAGGATGGTTCCGTTGAAGATTCCGGCAACGAGCCCTCCTCCGGGCAGGCTGGCGGGCTTTACGCTGACGGTCAGATTCGACGGCGCGGTCCCTGTGGCCTGCGAGAGGGCCAGCCATGCGCCACCGTCTGAAGTGGTTACCGTAGCACCCCAATTGAGTGTGCCTGCTCCTGCGTTCCGGATGGGGACTGTTTGTGCCGCGGGGGCGGTTCCTGAGGTTGCCTGGAAGAAGCTGATGCCTCCGGGCAGGTCGTCAAAGAAGGTTGCTGTTGGCGGGTTAACGGTTAACGAGACGGGGACAACGATGGATGGGCTGCCTGCGTTCGATTTCACGATGATCTCTGCGGTGTACGTGCCGGCCGCGAGGGTGACTGCGGGGTTGGCACTCACGGTGATGACCTGAGGAGTTGCAGCACAGCAGCCGTAGGAGCTGGGAGAGATGACCAGCCAATTGCCGCCGGTGGAACTTACCGCTGCAGCGCTGAAATCAAATGCGGCTCCAGTGCTGCTGACGGTGATCACTTGCGGAAGCGGATTGGGTCCGCCGAAGAGCTTGTTGAAGTCGAGTCCATTGATCTGGCGGAAGACGGAGTCTCCGACGATCATGGTTACCGGTATGGTGACGCGATTGACTCCATTGATGAGCGTGACCTGACCGGTGAAGGTGCCGGCGGTCAGTCCGCCTCCTGGAAGTTTCGAGGTTGTCACGGCGACGCTGGGAGTTGAGGGCGCGGTTCCGCTGGCGGGAGAGATGGTCAACCATGCGCCGCCGTCGGCGGTGCTGGTGGTGGCGGTCCATGTGAGTGTGCCAGTTCCCGCGTTTCTGATTTCGAGGGGCTGCGGCGGAGGATTGGCTCCCTTGGTGACCATGGAGAAGGTCAACTGTCCGGGCAGAGTGTCGAAGAAGGTTGCGGTTGGCGGCTGAATGGTCAGCGTTACCGGTACTGTCAAGGATGGGCTGCCGGCATTGGCCTTTACGACGATTTCTGCCTGATAGGTGCCTGCTGCCAACGTGACGGCTGGATTGACGGTGACGGTGATGGCCTGCGGCGTTGAGGCGCAGCAACCGTAGGACGCGGGTGTGATGGAGAGCCAGCTGCCTCCGGTGGAGTTGACCACAACGGCATTGAAATCGAAGTCCGTGCCTGTACTGGCAACTGTGAATACCTGCGGCAGTGGATTGGCTCCGCCGAAGACCTTGGTGAAGTTGAGGGGGTTGATCTGGCGGAAGACTCCTGCGCCGACAACCATGGTGACTGGAACGGTCACCGATCCCGTAGTTGTCTGGAAGGCTACCTGTCCGACAAATGTTCCGGCTACGAGCCCCTGGCCGGGCAGGTTTGCCGGTGTCACGGTGACTGTCAATGTAGCGGGTGATGTGGTTATGGTTCCGCTCGCGGCACTGATCGTCAGCCATTTGCCTCCGTCCGCCGTGGTTGTTGCGGCAGTCCATACCAAGCTGCCGGTGCCGGCGTTTCGCAACTGGAGAATCTGTGGGGGCGGGGCTGTGCCGGCGGTTGCCATGGAGTAGTTGAGAGCGCCGGCGATATCGTCAAAGAAGGCTGCGGTCGATGGATTGATGGTGAGCGTGACGGGAATACTGAGCGCTTCATCGCCGACATTGGACCGCACGAGGACTTCTGCCATGTAGGTGCCTGCAGCGAGGGTAACGGCCGGGTTTACGGTGAGGGTGATGGCCTGCGGAGTGGCAGCGCAGCATCCGTAGGAGGCTGGGGTGATCGTGAGCCAGCTGCCGCCGGTTGAGTTGAGCACTGCCGCGCTGAAGTCGAACTGCGAGCCTGTGCTGGCGACGGTGATGACCTGTGAGACGGGGTTGGCTCCTGAATAGGCCTTGGTGAAGCTGATCGGGTTGATCTGGCGGAAGACGGAATCGCCAACCTGCATTGTGACTGGAATGGTTATCGTGTCGCTGGTGGATTTCAGGATGATCTGCCCTGTGAAGGTTCCTGCGGTCAATCCGAGACCCGGGAGTTTTGCGATATTGACGCTGACGTTCGCTACGGAGGGCGCGGTACCGCTTGCGGCTGCCATGCTGAGCCAGGCGCCGCCATCGGATGTGCTGACGGACGAGGTCCAGGCCAGCGATCCGGTGCCGGCATTGCGAATCGAGATGGTTTGCGCGGGGGGCGCGATGGAGTTTGTCTGCATAGTGAAGGTCAAACCTCCGGCCACCTGATCGAAGTAGGTGTCGGTGGTTGCGTGGACCGTCAGGCTGACGGGAATCGTCATGGTGGTGGTGCCTGAGTTGGACTTGACGAGGATCTGGCCGGTGTAGGTACCTGCGGCCAGAGTCACTGCGGGATTTGCGGTTACGGTGACTGTGGTCGGGGTTGCAGCGCAGCATCCAAAGGAGCTCGGCGTAATGGTCAGCCAGGCGCCGCCGGTGGTTGCCGTCGCGGTGGCATTGAAGTCAAAGGCCGTACCTGTGCTGGCGATCGTGATGACCTGAGGAAGAGGGTTGTCGCCCCCAAAGGTCTTGCTGAAACTCAGGGCCGGTACTGGCTTAAAGGTTTGCGCGCTTGCGGAAAGCGGCAGGGCCGATGCAACGGCGACCAGGCACATGAGCCATGCCCACCAGCGGAAGCCGGTCGTGGCGCAAGAACTTTGACCTGACTGTTTGCCCGCATTTCGGGTTTCTTTCGAAGGCAGGTGCACGATTGATTCGTGTGGAAGCTGATTCGTCGCCGTCGCCATACTAGTTACCTTCCTCTTTCGCAGACATGGGTCCAGGCCTGGTCGCATCGGGGGAAGCTGTCAGCCCTTACCTCTCATTGCGCAGGGAATCTCCCGGAACTGTCATTGCGCAGGGATTTATTTCACGATTCCGGATTTTGCCTCGCGGCTGGTTATTCACAGGCTTTTAGGCCTTGGGGTGTGTCGTCGACCGGGTAGCAGGATCGGGGTCCTGACGGCGGCGTCTCTGGTTTTGGCATCCAAGCGGGGATGGAGGGCTCGAAATGGCTCAGCTGCTGAATGAACTGGAAGATGAAGTTGCAGGGAAACGGGAGATCGCGACAAGCCGAGCGCAAGATGCGGCGCGGATTGCGCTGGGAGTGATGCTGGCCACGGCGGGGACTTCGCACCTGACGTTTGCACGGGAGGATTTCAAGGCGCAGGTGCCGGACTGGGTGCCGGAGCTGACTGGAATCGACACGGATACCGTGGTTCTGCAGTCGGGGGTGGTGGAGATTGCTCTGGGGTCTGCGCTGCTGTTTCTGCCGAAGCAGAAGCGGCTGGTGGGACTGGTGGCAGGCGCGTTCTTTACCGCTATTTTTCCGGGGAATATTTCGCAGTACACACAGCGGCGCAGCGCGTTCGGACTGGATACGGATCAGAAGCGGTTCGCGCGGTTGTTTTTTCAGCCGCTGCTGGTGGCGTGGGCGCTCTGGTCAACTGGTGTTTGCGGGCGGAAGAGCGTAGGTGATTCTGATGCAGAGTGAGATTTCACTCATATTCGCATCTCAGGCGATCCAACTCGTGAGGCGGTGCCACCAGGCCCAGTCTTTGGCGTAGTTTGAGGCCACCGTCAATGCCGTAAAGGTGGCAAGCGCAAGAGGGTAGGGGGCATATATCTTGCCGCGGCGCCAATCGCCAGCGATGAGGACGATGAGCACGAGGTCTACGAGGAGTTCCGCTGTGTTTCCGTTGACCTGGAAAGATCGCATCGACGGAATCATGAACAGCGCCCGGGTGAGGGCCGGTGGCATGAGGAGCAGGACGGTGCAAACAATGTAGCGGGCGTGGAGGTCGGTGTTGCGTCCGTAGAAGATGGCGAGGATGACGAGGGTTGGGAACACGATCAGTGAAGCGAGGTCGAGGAAGGCCAACTGGTCGATGACAAACGGCGGTGCGGTGCCGAGGGCGAGCATTCGCTGCACCATCAGGAAGCCGCAGACGACAATGCCGGGGACGAGAATGTAGGCTCCCCAGCGACCGAGAGTGCGGTGGAGTTGGAGTTTGCCGCGCTGATAGAGGATGGGCTGGAGGATGAGGAGGGCAATCCAGCCACCCATGAGCGCACCGTGGATGTGATGGATGAATGGTTCCGCTGTGATGACGACGAAGTAAGTGCGGGAGAAGCCAAGCCACGTAATGGCCATGGCGAGGAAGAAATACCACTGCGCGTATGGATAAAGAACGGGCTGCTTGGTGCGGCTGGGCAGAGATGTGGTGGCCATCGTACGTGCCTTTCCATGGCTTGAGTCGACGGGATTATCTTCTACGGGTTTTTCAGGCTTTTCAACTCAATTAGCGAAATTTCAGCCAGTGAGCGGCCCCATTCCTGAACAATGGGGCCGCTTCCTTTTCCAGTGTGAGTTCTTCAGGATTTGGTGAAGGTGTAGCCGTCCAGCTTGGCGCCGTCAAAGTAGGTGCTGGGGAAGACGCCGAAGCGGACTACTGAAGTGCCATTGGCAGGATCGAGAATGAGCAGGTTGTCTCCGGAGACGCCTGCGATGGCGACTACGTGGGAGCCTGAGTTTGCCTTGTTCCATGTGATGTCGACAGCGATGGGGTGCCCGGCGTTGATCTCGGCGGTGATTTGCGCGAGGGTGAGGTCGGAACCGTGGTAGCTGGCGAAGTTGCCGGTGGTGGTTAGAGGGTCGGAGACGCCCCCCGATTTGAGGTATTCGCGATCAACCCCGTAGTTGGGATTGTCGAGGATGTACTCGGCGGCGGAGCTGTATGGATTGTTGAGCGCGTTGGCGAGTGCGGGGTTGGCGGAGATGACGGCGCTGCTGGGGCATCCGCTGGTGTTGCTGGCGAACTTGTTGATGCGCTGGCCGACGTCGGTCATGACCTTGCACTGCGTCCAGGTGCTGTTGGGGTGGTAGAAGTGGTTGATGCTCGTGGCGACGGCGATCCAGCACCACTCGTCGGACTCCTGATATTGCATACGGAGGCCGATGTTATTCGGGGTGGGTGGGGTGTAGGACTGGACCTCGACGGGTTTCTGATCGAGAACCGTGATGTCGGTGACGATGTTCAGGGGTGAAGCCCAGTCGACGTTTACGACGAACGTGACGCCGTGATTGCCGTCCCAGGGCGGGCCATGGGGGGCGATGTTGGCGACGGTGATGGAGGCTGCGCCGATGAAGCGGACGCGGCGGGCGTCGTATTCGCTGACGGTGACGAGGACGGTTGAGTCCTGGTCGATGATGGGCCAGTTGTAGTTGAGGGTGACTCGGCCTTTGAAGGCTCCCCAGTATTTGCGAATGGTCTTGGGCATCGCTTTTTCCTTATGGGTGCAGGCTTAGTCCACTTCAATGGGCGGGGCGTCAAGGACGGTGATGTCGGTGACGATGGTGAGGGGTGCGCCCCAATCGACATTCACGACAAAGGTGACGCCGTGGTTGGGGTCGAACGGCGGGCCGTGGGGTGCAATGTTTTCGACGGTGATGGAGGCAGCGCCGATGAAGCGGTGCTCGTTGCTTGCGGGTACGGCGGCAGCGTATTCCGAAGCGGTGACCAGGACGACCGAGTCGTGGTTGATGATGGGCCAGTTGAAATTGAGCGTGGTACGGCCCTGGAGGGGTCCCCAGAATTTGCGAATGGTCTGTGGCATTGCCGGACTCCGATGGTGGGTGGTTATCGGCTTAGGGTGGCGAAGCGGGATTGCTCCGAACGCGGCGGAAGTGTCCGCCGCAATAGGAGTGGTTTCGGAGCCGAAACTGTGACGGGAGCTTGGGGGGAGGGGTATTTCTGGATGTTGCGATGCGGAGGACGGATTTGTGAGGACGGTTATTTTCTGGAGCCTTCAACCTGGTGATATCGGTCTTCGAGATCTTCGTTGCGCTTTTCGATCTGGATGGTGGCTTCCGGGAAGAGGCTTTGCAGGAGACCGAGGAGCTTGCGGGGGTCAAAGCTGTCGAGGACGTGGTCGGCGCGCTTGCTGGGGGTACAGCGCGGACTGGCGATGACGACGATGGGGATGGTCGGGTTGATGTCTTTAAGGGCGTCTACGAGCTCTTCGCAGGAGAGGTCAGTCATCACGGCGTCGGCGACGATTCCGTCTAGGGCGGGGTACTTCTTCAGGGTCTGGATGGCCTCTTCTGAGCTGTAGGCAGTGATGACGTTGAACTTGGCGGTCTCCAGGATGAGCTTCCGGGTGGAGATGGAACTTGAGGTTTCGCGGTCGATGACGAGGAAGCACGGGCGGATCATGGGAATGATTATCGCTTGAAGAGGTGGTTTTCGCACAGAGGCGTGCTCCGGAGCTTGATTCGGAACACGCCTCTTGTGGTTTTCGATGCAGTTTGATGCGGTTTAGAAGTCCAGACGGAATGCTACCTGGCCGGTGCGATTGCCTGCATTTTCAGCGGTTTGCGGGGCGCTCAGGACGCCGAAGGCTGCTGTGTTGTCGATTTGAGTGGTGGGTGGGGCGAAATTGGTGTGGTTGAGAACGTTGGTGAAGGTGGACTCGAAGCGGCCTTTCAGGTGCTCGGAGATCTTGATGTTCTTGCCGACGCCGAGGCTGACGGCTGCGGTTCCAGGCCCTTCGAGGATGCCGACGCCGGCGTTACCGAAGCGGCCTGCTCCGGAGGGGGTTGGGGCGAAGGCGGCGGGGTTGAAGTAGTGAGCGTTGGAGCGGCCGGCGGAGTAGTTGGTGCTGACGACGTCGGGGCGGAGGATGGCGCCGCGGTTGACTACGTTCGTGTTGGACTGGTCGTAACTGCCGCTGATCGAAGGGGTGAGCCATGGACCGGTTTCGAGCAGGGTGACGTTGGTCAGTTCCCATCCTCCGAGAGCGCGGTCGAGCAGGCCGTTGTGATTGAGGAAGGCGCGACCGGCTCCGAAGGGAAGCTGGTAGACGCCGGTGAGGAGGAAGCGCTGGCGGCGGGTGCCTTCGACGTTGCCGTAGTTGCGGTCGATGTGGAAGCGGTCGGCTACGGGGATGCCGTAATTGACTTCTCCGGCGAAGGAACTGGGAGCATCGCCCTGGTTGTCGGCCTGGTTTTTCGACTGGGTGAAGTTGGCGTCGAAGTAGAGGCCGTGGGCCATGCGATGGGTGGCTTCGAATTCGAAAGCACGATAGTTGGATTTGCCCTGGTTGAAGGTGCTGTAGAGGGAGAACCAGTTGAGGTATTGGGCGCGGGGGTCCACGTACGGGCTGGCCGCGGTGGTGGAGTAGGGGGTGGTGCTGGCGGGTATCTGGTTCAGGTCCGAGGTGATGTTGAGGCGATAGGTGTGCATCCCGACGTAGCTAACGCGGAGGGAGGTGCTGGCGCCGAGCTGACGCTCTACGGTCAGGCTCCATTGGTTGGATTGCGGGTCGCGGTAGTCGGGGTCAACGCCCTGGTCCAGGCTGCCGCCGCCGTACTGGACGCCTACTGAGGCGGGTGCGGTGTTGGGGAACTGGATGAGCGGATGCGTACCGTTCGCGTCTGTGACTTCGCTATTGGCGTAGGTGTGGAGGTTGGAGGTGGGGTTGCCGCTGTTGTTGAAAGAGAGCGGGCCGAGGTTGGTCATGGTGTAGATGCCGAAGCCTGCGCGGATAACCGTTTTCGTATCGCCGAAGGGGCGATAGGCGATGGAGACGCGGGGCTGGAAGTTGAAGTGATAGGTGTTGCGGAGACCTTGTGGGAGATGGTCCTGTGACGCCGTGACGTAGTTCGTGCAAGGGAGTGCGGTGTAGTTGAGGTTGCAGGCGTTGAAGGACTGCTGGAAGGCGAGGTTGGAGGCCTGCAGGTTGTCCTTGGTGAGGTAGGAACTCAGCTCGTTGGGTACAACGATGGAGTTGTTGCGCTGATCGAAGTTGGCGAGGTTGCCGCCGTCTTCGTGGAAGCTGGGGAGAAGCTGCCAGCGTAGTCCGTAGCTGAGGGTGAGTCGGCTCGAGAGCTGGAACTCGTCCTGGGCGAAGAGGCTGTACTGGGTGGCGGTGCCGCCTACGTCGGGACTGGAAACGGCAAAGAAGATCGAGGTCGGCGTGCCTTCCAGCAGGTCGCCGAAGGCGTTGCCGGTGAAGGTGGGCTGGAAGGTGAAGAGGCCGAAGTCGTCGGAGGGAAGGAAGAGCTCGGTATCGAAGTAGCGTAGGCGGCGGACGTCGATGCCTCCCTTCAGCGTGTGCTTGCCGAGGGTGTAGGTGAGATTGTCGCTGAACTGCAGCGTCTTCGAGATCGTCGAGCCGGTTTTGTCACGACCGATGGGGGTGAAATTGGTGCCGGCGCTGAAGTTGAAGGTTGGGAAGGCGTGGGTGGTGGGGTGCTGGCTTAGGTCTACGCCCTGCAGGCCAAGCTGGGCGATGGCATCTGCGCCTTCGATGGGGAAGTTGACAGTGGTGATGGCGTTAGTGAAGCCGAAGCGGGCTTCGTTGAGCAGGCGCTGACTGATGACATAGGTGTGAGAGACGAGCAGGCTGCGGTTGTGGATGCTGTCTACGTCGTTGGGCAGGAGCGGGTTGGCGTAGTCAGAGGCGATGTTTTTACGGCTGAAGCGGGCGTATGCCGACTGCTTCGAGGTGATGGTCTGGTCGACGCGAAGATCCGCGCCATTGGTGGTGGCGGGTGTGGACTGGAAGTGCTCGTAGTTGTAATTGGGCTGGCCGGTGACGTTAGGCAGCGGGTAGTAGGCCAGCAGGGCTTTCGCTGTGGGGGTGATGCTGGCTTCGGGGATGATGACATCGCTGCCGAGAGCGGAGAGATTGCCGTTGCGTTCGTCCTGCGTGGGAACGAGGAACTGCTGGGCGATGGCGGTGGTGCGGCGGTTGCCTTCGTAGTCGGCGAAGAAGAAGGTCTTGCCGCCGAGATCCGATACATGCGGGATGCTTACCGGGCCGCCGAGTGAGCCGCCGAAGGTGTTGAAGCGCTTGGGGGCTTTGCCGCTGAAGCCGTAGGGTGAGGCGTCGAGAGCGTCGTTCTGGAGATATTCGAAGAGGCTGCCATGCCAGGAAGAGGTGCCGCTCTTGGTGGTGAAGGTAACGTCGCCTACCTGGGAGAATTCGGCACTGTTATTGAAGGCGGTGACTTTGACGGCGGAGATGCCTTCCTGCGAGGGGTAAGCATCCTGGAGGGCGCCGTTCTGGCGGACGTTGGCGGTGGAGATGCCGTCGACGGAGAAGTTGACCATGGATGAGCTGGCGCCGCCGAGGGCGATGTTGCCGCTCGAGTCCTGCTGGACGTTCGGCGAAAGGGTCAAGGAGCCAAGCGGACTGGTGGTGGTGGCGCGGTTGTTGAGCGGGAGTTCGGTGATTTGCGTGTTGTCTTTGGAGTCGCCGATGGCTGCATTTTCTGTGTTGATCTGGTCGGCGGCGCTGGTGACTTCGATCGTGGTGGTGTTGGCGGCGACGGTTAGGGTGAGGTTGAGACGGAGGTCCTGGCGGGCTTCCACGGTAATTCCGTTGAGCCTGGTGTCGGCGAAGCCTTCTAGATGGCCGAGGACGGTGTAGTGGCCGGCTTTCACGTTTTCGAGGACGAAATTGCCCGCGTCGTCGGCTTTGATGAGCCGGTCGGTGTTTTCGTCGATGCTGTGGAGGGTGATCTGTGTGCCGGGAAGGACTGCGCCGGAGTTGTCTTGAGCGATGCCGCGGATGCTGCCGAAGGTGGATTGCGCGAGCGTGACCTGAGTGCAGAGAGCCAAAGCGACGAGGACGGTGGCGCAGGTGCGGAGAAAAGCTCGGTGCGAGAGTGTACGTAGGGCGAGTATCAGGACGGTAGAAGGTATGCTCTTTTTCTTTCTGTGGCGTTTCATGATGGTCTCCTGGCGGTTTATCTGGCAACCGCCCTGAGTTGAGGAGACTCGCAAAGCTATCAAGATTCCCTAAAGACTGGCTTTGGATTTATGGAATGGCAATCAATTCCTGATGAATTGCATAGGGTTCTTTGAGGAAATCCTTATGCAGTGCTGGGTTCTCTCGTGGGTTGGTACCATGCAGGTTATGCTGGTATGCAGGTATTTCGATACTTAAACAAAGAGATTAGGCGGAGAGCACGTTGACGGGGGAAGCTGCAATTCGGGTGCTGGTGATTGATGACAACAAGGCGCATGCCGAGGGGTTGGCGGAGTTGTTGCAGCTGGCTGGGTTTGATGCTTCGCATGTGTTGACTGGCGGGGCTGGTGTGGAGTCTGCGCAGAACCATCCGGTGGATGCGGTGCTGCTGGATATGAATCTGCCCGATATGAACGGGTTTGAGGTGTGCAGGAAGCTAAGGAACGATCCGCGGACAGCGAATGTGGCGGTGGTGTTTCATACCGCGCAGGGTTCGGTGCCGGGGTCGCGGCATCCAGGGGATGCTTTCCTGACGTATCCGGTGGCGATGGAAGAGGTGTATGCGGTGATTCGGAAGAGCGTGGACCGGCGGCGGAGAAGGTTTATGAATTGGTAGGATGCATTCTCGTTTTATTTGTTAGACCGTGAAAATGCGTTTCTATTCTTAGATTGCAACAGCAGATTTCCTGCAGAATTACAAACCAAAAGGCTTATAAGTGAGGCCGCCGGGTTGGCGGCCTCATCTTGTTTTATTTGCTGCGTTTCTTTAGTTCTGGAGCGGCTTTCTTTTCGTCTTCCTTACTCTTTCTTGCGGAGGTCTTCTCTTTTGCGGTTTTGGGGGCTTCCTCTTCTTCCTCGGGCTGGCCGGAGGCTTCCTGGAAGATGGATTGGGAGACGGCCTGGATGTTCTTCGCGGCGGAGAGTTCTTCGTTGAGGTTTTCTGTCAGTAGGGCTTCGACGTCGGAGAGGCCGAGAGTTTTGGTCATGTCGATGGCGGCTACGTAGCCGGCGATTTCGTAATGCTCGGTGCGGAGGGCGGCGCCGATGATGCCGGAGTCGAAGGATGGGCCTTCTTCGTCTTTTTCGAGTGCGTCCGCGCCTTCTTCGATGACGCCTTCCATGCCGTTGCAGTGTTCGCCGGTGGGTTTTGTGCCGAGGATGCCAAAGGCCTGCTTGAGGCGGTCGACCTGGCCCTTGGTTTCGGCGAGGTGGGCGGTGAAGAGGGTTTTCAGCTCGGTGTTCTTTGCGCCTTTGGCCAGTTTTGGCAGGGCTTTGATGAGCTGGTTTTCTGCGCTGTACATATCACGCAGTTCGTCGATGAGAACGTCCTTGAGTGCCATTGATGCTTCTCCCTTGCGAGTCGATGTGAATCGGATTGGTGCCCGTTTGTGAGAGGCGCAACGGGTGTTTGAAGTTGTGCAGGACCTGAGCTAAAGAGAACAGATTTTCGGGAAAGGGCTTTCAGCAGGTGATAGTGTTACGCGATGACGTTCACACAACCGAAGGAACGAGACCGCGCGGAGATCTTGCAGCGGCAGCAACAATTGAAGATGGCGCGATCGGCGCATGCGTACGTGCGCGGGAGCACGGTGAAGTTTTACGAGTGGCTGGAGAAGGCGAAGAGCAAGATACCCGCCGGGCCGCCGATCTGGATATGCGGGGATTGCCATGTGGGGAACCTGGGGCCGGTAGCGGATGCGGAAGGGAAGATCGAGATTGAGATTCGCGATCTGGACCAGACCGTGATTGGCAATCCTGCGCATGATTTGATCCGGCTGGCGTTGTCGCTGGCGATGGCCTCGCGTGGGTCGGATCTGCCGGGAGTGACGACGGCGCTGATGGTGGAGCAGATGATGGTGGGCTATTCGGATGCGCTGAAGACCAAGGACGGGGAGGTTGAGCTTCCAAAGAAGGCGGCGGAGTCGATCCGGCTCGTGCTCAAGGAATCGCTGCAGCGGAAGTGGCGGCATCTGGCGACGGAGCGGATCGAGGATGTGCGGCCGACGATTCCGCTCGGGGCAAAGTTCTGGGCGCTTTCGAAGACGGAACACCAGGAGATCAAGGAACTGTTTGAGTCGAAGGCTGCACGGGAACTGGTGGCGCGGCTGCGCAACGACGGCAAGAAGCACAAAGCGAAGGTGCTGGATGCGGCTTACTGGATGAAGGGCTGCAGCTCGCTTGGGAAGTTGCGCTATGCAGTGCTGCTGAGTGTGGGGAAGAGTTTTTGCCTGATCGACATCAAAGAAGCGGTGAAGGCTAGTGCGCCGAGCGTTGCTGCTGGCGGGGTGCCGCGAGATCCGGCTGAGAGGCTGGTGACGGGCGCACGGGCGCTTTCGCCTTATCTTGGCGAGAGGATGGTGGCAGCGAAGTTACTGGGCCGGTCGGTGGTGATTCGGGAGCTTCGACCGCAGGATTTGAAATTTGAGTTGGAGGGGATTACGCAGGAGGAGGCGGTTGGTGCGGCGCGTTTCCTGGCGGGCGTGGTGGGCCGGGCTCATGCGCGGCAGATGGATACAACTACACGGAAGAATTGGCTGGTGAAGCTGAACCGTCAGCGAAAGACAGGGATCTCACTAGATGCGCCGAGCTGGCTGTGGACGAGCGTCGTGGAACTGGTGGCGGCGCATGAGATGGCTTATCTGGAGCACTGCCGGCGGTATGCGCTGGGAGTTCAGGAGTAGGACTTTTGATTTGACTTGGTGAGGTGGGGGAGGGGATACTTCAGTCGATGATGAACGATTGCCAATTCGGGATGGGTTGCTGCTGCATGTTTCTGAGCATGCGCGGGGGATCTGTGCCGTTGGCTTGAGTTTGCGCTAAGCGCCAAGTTTCAGCCGAGCGGCCCGGGTCCTGACGGACTTGGGCCGTTTTGTTTTTGCTCACGGAAGAAGGCGGAAGCTGATTCCACGTTTCGCTCAGGATGACAAATCACATTTCTGAGTCACGAAAAAGACTGTTTGATCACAGATTCGAATGAGGAGGTTTCTATGGCGGATGAAGTGAAGCAGCATTTTGGAACTTTGGCGGTGCATGCCGGGCAGGTGCCTGATCCTACGACCGGGGCGCGGGCGGTGCCGATTTATCAGACGACTTCGTATGTTTTTCAGGATGCGGATCATGCGGCGCGTCTATTTGGGTTGAAAGAGTTTGGGAATATCTACACGCGGTTGATGAATCCAACGACCGACGTGTTTGAGAAGCGGGTGGCGGCGCTCGAGGGCGGCGTGGCGGCTTTGGCTACTGCCTCTGGACAGGCGGCGGAGACGCTGGCAATCACGACGCTGGCGCAGGCGGGCGATGAGATTATTTCGACGACTTCGCTGTATGGCGGGACTTACAACCTGTTTCACTACACGCTGCCGCGGCTGGGGATCACGGTCCGGTTCGTGGACGCGGATGACTTTGATGGGATGCGGGCGGCGGTGAATGAGCGGACCCGGGCGATCTATACGGAGTCGCTGGGGAATCCGAAGCTGGATGTGGTGGATATCGCTGCGCTGGCGGCGATTGCGCATGAAAATGGGTTGCCGCTGATTGTGGACAATACGACGCCTTCGCCGGCGCTGGTGAGGCCGATCGAACACGGCGCGGATATCGTGGTGAATTCGGCGACGAAGTTTCTGGGCGGGCATGGGACGACGATTGGCGGCGTAATTGTGGATGCCGGCAAATTTGACTGGGCTGCTTCGGGGCGGTTCGGGGAGTTTACAGAGCCTGATCCTTCGTACCATGGGCTGTCTTACTGGGAGGCTTTTGGGGCAATTTCTTTCATCCTGAAGGCGCGAATTCAGGGCCTGCGGGATACCGGGGCGGCTTTGTCGCCGTTTAGCTCGTTCCTGTTGCTGCAGGGGATTGAGACATTGCATTTGCGGTTGGAGCGGCATTCTTCGAATGCTCTGGCGGTGGCGAAGTGGCTGGAGGGTCATGCTGGGGTTGAATGGGTGAATTATCCCGGGCTGGCTTCGAGCAAATACTATGAACGCGCGAAGAAGTATCTGCCCGATGGGCAGGGTGCGCTGGTCACCTTTGGGATCAAGGGTGGGTATGAGGCTGGGAAGACGCTGATCGACTCACTGAAGTTGTTTTCTCTCGTGGCCAATATTGGCGATGCCAAGTCGCTGGTGATCCATCCGGCTTCTACTACGCATCAGCAACTTACTGTCGAGGAGCAGGCTTCTACCGGGGTTACGCCGGAACTGGTGCGGCTGTCGGTGGGGATTGAGGATTTGCGGGATATCCTGGCGGATCTGGAGCAGGCGATTGCTAAGGCTACGGCTGCTGTGGCGGTAGGGTAGGTCGCCGGGTATCTGTTTGTCCCACCCTTTCGGCAGAGAACGCCGAAAGGATGGGGCAACGGGCAATTGTTTCGGTCGAATGACTTGAAAACAGATTCCCTTCGGGAATGACAACAACAAAAGGAAATGGCAGGGAAAACGGCAAAAGCAGCAGCCGTTTACGGAGATGGTTTGGCGATTTTGGTGAGTACGGACTTGCTGGTGCCTACGTATGAAGGCGACTTTGTGCTGGAGGGGCACTTGCTGCTGGAGTGTGGGCGGACGCTGGTGCGTCCTACGCTGCACTACGCCGTTTATGGTCGGCTGAACGAGGCTGCCGATAATGCTGTGCTGGTATGCCATGCGCTTTCCGGGTCGGCGCTGGTGGGTACCTGGTGGCCGGGTTTGTTTGCGCCGGGTGGGATTGTGGATCTGGAGCGGGATTGCGTGGTTTGCGTGAACCTGCTGGGGTCCTGCTATGGGTCGACCGGGCCGGGTTCAGTGGATGAGGAGACTGGGCAGATTTACGGGGCGGAATTTCCGCTGATTTCGATTGCGGACAATGTGCGGGCGCAGGCTCGTTTGCTGGATTCGTTGGGAATTGAACGGATCAAGCTGGCTGTGGGCGGGTCGATAGGCGGGATGCAGGTGCTGGATTGGGCAATTCTGTATCCTGAGCGGATTGCGCGGGCGGTCGTCATTGCTGTTGCTCCGCTGGGGGCGATGGGGCTGGCGCTGAATCATTTACAGCGGCGAGCGATCCAGGATGATCCGGAGTGGTTGGGTGGGAATTATCTCAGGCAGCCGCGGAAGGGATTGGCGCTGGCGCGACAGATTGCGATGCTGAGCTACAAGTCTGCCGCCTTGTTTGAGGAGCGGTTCGCGCGGCAACCAAACCGGAATGGGGAAGATCCGTGGGCGCTGGACAATCACGGCGGAGGGTTAGGCGGCGGATCTGCCGGCCGGTTTGATGTGGCCGGATTTCTGGATTACCAGGGAGAGCGGTTCCTGGAACGGTTCGACGCGAACGCTTACCTTGCGATTCTGCGGACGATGGATACTTGGGATCCGGCGCGTGCGTTTCGGTCTGCGTCTGACGCCTTTGGGCGGATACAGGCCGAGATGACGCTGGTAGGGATCAGCTCGGACTGGTTGTTTCCTCCCGCGCACGTGAGGCGAATGGCGGAGGAAGTGGCGAATGCGGGGGCCAAGGCGGAGTATCGTGAGATGGTGACAGAGCATGGCCACGATGCGTTTTTGGCGGAGCAGGAGGAACTTGTTCGCCTATTGCATTTGAGGTCGAACTAGCTGCATGCAAGGTGCTGCAGATTCGATGCTTGTCACTTGGCGGCTGTGTTTCTATAATCCCCCTACAGCGCCCGTTCCGCAGACCGGGGAAGCGGGTGCAAAACAAGACAACATTGCCGTTTGTTGCCTTATCGCGTCTAAGGGGCAATGTGGTAGCTTTTTCTTGCGGGGCACCGAAATAGTTGTATTGAAGGGTCTTTAACCGCTGATTGTTGGTGATTTTCTCGAACTCCCAGGAGCAATGAATGAAGAAGTTTGTATTCGCGCCCGTAATCCTTCTTGCCGGGCTCAGCCTTGCGACCGCGCCCACCCTTCTGGCACAGGCTCCAGCAGCCACAGACCAAGTCACGATTAAAGATCCTGCGGAGTACAAGGCCTACAACGATTTTGCGACGTCTACCGACCCCAAGGCGAAGGCTGCGGCGGGCGAAACGTTTCTGATAACCTACCCGCAAAGTGTTGTGAAAAAGGCCGTCCTGGATGGCGTACTGGGTGCCTATGCCACGTTTGACCAGACGAAGACGGTCGACGCAGCAACCCGAATGTTACAGCTTGACCCGAACAACCTGAAGTCGATGTACCTGATCGCGTATATCAAGAAGACACAAGCGGCTCAGGTGGCGCAGAGCAATCCGTCGCAGCAGGCTCAATTGCTGGACGATGCGGCGGCACTGGCGACCAAGGGCCTGGTGGCGACCAAGCCGGATGGGGTCAGTGACGCTGAATGGAAAACGCAAAAGGCTACCACCGATCCTTTCTTCCACTCCGTGCTGGCGTATGACGCGCTGTATTCGAAGAAGGATTACAAGACTGCGATCTCGGAGTTCCGTACGGAGCTGGAGTTGGCAGCGGCGGCTGATCCGGAAAGCACGAAGAAGCCTCCCTATCTCAATGACACTTTAATCCTGGGACAGACGTATCTGCAGCTGACGCCTCCTGACCCCGTCAACGCAATCTGGTTCCTTTCGCGTGCGGAAGATTTTGCTCCCGACAACTTCAAGCCGGTGATCGACAAGACGGACAAGTATTGGTACAACCGCTATCACGGCGGCACGGATGGCTTTGACGACATCAAGACCAAAGCCGGCACGTCTGTTTTCCCTTCAGCTGATTATGCGATCAAGGCTGCTCCAACACCGAAGGAAATTGCGGACAAGGCTGTTGCGGACAATCCTGACTTGAACGCACTGGGACTTTCGGACAAGGAATTCATTCTTGCGAATGGTTCCAAGGAGAATGCCGAGAAGGTCTGGGCTATTGTGAAGGATCAGACTGCCCAGTTCCCGGCGGTGGTGATTGCTGCGACGGCCAGCCAGCTCCAGCTTGCTGTGACTGACGATGCGAAGGCCGACAAGAAGGCTGACGTTACGGTGAACCTCAAGACTCCTCTGGCGGACAGCGCGATTCCAGCAGCGGGTACTGAGCTGAAGAGTGTGATTGGGACCTTTGACTCATACACGCAGGACCCACCGCAGATTATCCTGCGCGATGGTGAAATTCCTACGGAGAAGAAGAAGCCGACGACTCCTGCGCACAAGCCTTCAGCGGCGCACAAGAAGCCAGCCTAGACCTCAGGTGGGCTTTGCGAAAGAGGCGCTCCTTCGGGGGCGCCTTTTCTGTCATAGGGTGCGGCAAAGAGATCAGATTGGCGGGGCTCGTTATCCATCGGAGCCGACTCTGGAATTTGGCGGATGGTAAGCTGTAGGTGATATGAGCCTTTTTTCTTTCCGAGCTGTCTCGTTCGCTGCTGTATCTGTGGTGTGGCTGAGTGGAGCGGCGTTTGCGCAGAGTGCGAAGCCGGGACCTGCTGAAGATTTGCACGGCTTGACGGTGCGGGAGACACACGGGCCGGAGACGCCTACGCCTTTTCCGCTGGGAGTGCCGACTGGCCGGACGCAGACCTTGGAGTTTCGCACTCCGGAGCAGATGACGGCCGCTGATACATCGCTGGTGCAGGCCAACGAAGACGAGATTGAGCGCCGTGCGGAGCTGCAGGGGTTCCGGCTGGATGGCGCTGGGAGCGGCGACAAAGGTTGGGGATATGAGCAGGCGGTATGTCCTGTTTTCCCGAACCAGGTTGTGCTCGAGTACAGCCGCGACAATGGCGCCGGGGATGTGACGCTGTTTTCTGTTGTGGTGCCGCGGGGCGAGGGGCATGTGCGCGTGATTCCGGTACGGCGACGGGGGTATTCACTGTGGACACCGGCCTCTTCGAATGCGCTGACGTTGAACGATTTCAACCACATGGTGAAGGAAGAGCCTGCGGGACTTTCGGCGGACTGGCTGACGTTAGGGCTATGCTACGGCGCGCTTGCGGGTGGCCACGTGCGGGCCGGGTTGATTGCTGAGTCGGCCACAGACGAGCACTATCCGCTGGTGATCCCGGCAACGCTGGCAGTTTCGGGCAAGGGCGGCGCTGAGGTGCGGTTTGCGGATACTTCGGCAAAGCCAGGGGCCAAGGACTGGACCCTCACTTTTGCGCAGAGCGGGCGACTGCTGAAAGTGACACACAAGCCGGCGCGGGAATTGGTGGAGCGGCCGGTGGTCGGGCAGGCAAGTGAGGTCAAGGGAAGGCCGGTGAAGGAATCTGCCCTGGATATCACAAAGGCTGCGAATTAGCTGTTGCTGGTCAGACTTAGATTGTAGAAGCAGATTCGCTGCGGGAATGACAAGCAATCCAGTGAGAAGTGAATGAAAACGAGGCTGGCTCAGGGGGTATCCGGGGCTGGCCTTTTGTTTTGTCCGGCAGGCCAGTGGATGTAGTGGTGGATGGAACTATCCCGGAACGGCTCTTTAGCAAAGGTGAGCAGGAAGATGGCCAGGCACAGGACACTCAAGAGGATGCGTTTTCGATCGAGAGGCTGATCGGCTGGGACGCGTGGATGGCGCATCGCGGGGATGAGGAGCAGGGTTGCCCATAGGACCCATCCGACCCAGTAGAAGAAGCCACAGATGAGGAGAACAGCGGGAATGATCCTGGTAGCCCACTTGTGCAAGGGCGGAGAGAGGGCGTAGAGGATGTGGCCTCCGTCGAGCTGGCCTGCGGGGATGAGATTCAGGGCGGTGACGAAGAGTCCTACCCAGCCAGCGATCAGGATGGGGTGGCGCAGGGCTGCTTCAAAGGAGGGAGTTTCGGGACGGAAGGCAAGCAGTATTCGGTGAATGATGTGGAGCGAAAAAGGTTCGCCGAAGTGGATGATGGCTGGGGAAGGCTTTCCGGGGTGTGATTTGCAAAAACCGATGGCGGCCACGGCAAGGGCTACCAGGTAGCCAGCTAGCGGCCCGTAAGCACCTACGTCCATGAGACCCCGGCGGCTCGGGATGCGGCTGCGGATCTGGATGACGGCGCCGGCGGTGCCGCTGAGAGTGGGGGCGGGGAGAACCCAGGGTAGAGTGGCGCGGATACCATGGTAGCGGCAGGCGAAGTAGTGGCCGAATTCATGGGCGAGCAGAATGCTTAGAAGAGAGAGCGAGAAGGGCCATCCGAGAAAAAAGCGGGAGGGATCGGCGAGGAGCCAAGGCCAGGGCCACAGGTCGCCATCGCGCGCGACGGCGGGTAGACCGTCGTTGAAGTTCTGCATGAAGCGGGCGCCAATGGCCGTCGTGGTGACGATGCTGATGAGCAGAAGAAGGAGGGGCATGCCGTACTTGCTGAGAAGGCCACGGTCTTCCGTTTTACGGAGGGTTGGCGACACCGGGGCAGACACTCCGGCTGTACCGGTGTCGTCGGACCGGATAGGGGGAGCCGTTACTGAGACTGTCCCCTGGGTATCGTTCAACTTCTCTTCCTTGCTGGGGCCCTTGAGCGCGCGAATGGACGCAAGGCAGGACCGGATGTGGATTTCTACTTCACACCCAGTTGCCGGCGGCGCGGGAGGCAACTGGCTGTGTGGTCATTTTCCCGTGTCCAGAACGTGTAGTTCCTTGCCTGGTTTGAAGCGAACAGCTTTGCCTGGAGCGATGCTGACCTCGGTACCGGTTCGTGGATTGCGCCCGATCCCGGTTTTGCGCGGCCGGACGCTGAAGACGCCGAAGCCGCGCAGCTCAATGCGGTCGCCGGCAGCGAGGGCCTGCTTGAGGCCTTCAAAAACAGTATCGACAGCCGCCTCAGCCTTGGCCCGCGGCAAGCCTGTCCGCTCGATGACGTGATGGACGATGTCCTGCTTGATCAATGTCGTAGCCCCTTGGTGTGTTGAATTGCTCGCCTGCTCGCAGTGGCCTGCTGGCCAGATGCTATTGTGAGTTGGCGCGGTTGTCAATCTTCGCGTACTCCAATAGCATAAGCAACTTAGGGACTCAGCATCTGTACCGCCGCATGGGGGCCACGTGCCGCCTGACAGGGGAGGAAGAACGGACTATGTCGATTCAAAGCGATCGCTGGATACGAGAACAGGCACTTGAGCATGGAATGATCGAGCCATTCAGCGAAAAACAGGTGAGGGAAGGCGTAATTTCCTACGGGCTTTCTTCGTACGGATACGATTTGAGGGTTTCTGACGAATTCAAGATTTTCACGAATGTGAATTCGGCAATTATCGATCCGAAGCATTTTGATGAGCGATCGTTTGTGAGCGTACAGGCAGATTCGGTGATCGTACCGCCAAATTCCTTTGCCCTGGCGCGGTCGGTCGAATATTTCCGGATACCGAGGGATGTGATCAGCGTGTGCGTGGGCAAGTCTACGTATGCGCGATGTGGGATCATCGTGAACGTAACTCCGTTTGAACCGGAATGGGAAGGTTATGTGACTCTGGAGATTTCGAACACAACACCTTTGCCAGCGCGGGTGTATGCGAACGAAGGGCTCTGCCAGATTCTGTTCTTTCGCGGATCGGAGCCGTGCGAAGTGAGTTATGCCGACCGCAAGGGCAAATATCAGAAGCAACAGGGGATTGTTCTGCCGAGGCTTTAGCTGCGGTGCGTGGTACTCGCCTGATCCATTCCGGGACGGCTTGCGAGGACATTGAAGAGCTTTTTCCCATCGGCATGAGACTTCTAGTCAATGATTTTTAGGTAGTTTCGATGTTTTATTCGCAAGTGGCTTTCCTGCAATGAAAGCTCCTTGCAGATATTTTTGTTCACGGTTACAATTCGACGCAGACTTCAAGTTACTTCTGGAATACGGGCCCCCTGATATATTGGTTACGCTGAGCGTGGTCTCTTAGGGGAGAGACCAGTGTCGCGCTGCGTTTATGGTTGGGACTTTATCGGGGGGTAAAGTATCTATGCCTTATAGTTGCGGGCCGCTTCCGCCTGTGGTTGGAGTTATTGCGTCCGAGCCAATTCGACTCACCGGCCTGGTAAGCGTTTTTGACAATCATCCTAGTATTCAGATCGTTCTTGGAGATCTCGAATCTATCTTTCTCGATTTTTCTGTACATCACTTAGTGCTGGATCTGGGAGACACTGCGAGAACCATGGAGACGCAGACTCTGGTGAGAAGAGCCAGGCCAGACATACGTCAGGTAGTGCTCGGTCCCTCCGGAGATGATGAGTTAATTCTTCGCTCCCTTCGGGCGGGAGCCCGCGCATATCTTGATTTCAATTGCGGGCCACTGGCGGTGCGACAGGCAGTGGAGGCGGTCATCCAGGGATCGATCTGGGCACCGCGAAGATTGCTGTCTATGTTGATTGATCGATTGCTCGCCACCACGGGACCGGGAACGCCGCCACCCGCTCCAGTCTTAAGCCCCCGTGAGCGGCAGGTGCTGGATTTGATCATGACGGCGCGATCCAATCGGGAGATTGCGATGGAGCTAGGTATTGAAGAGCGCACGGTGAAGGCGTATGTGACGAGCCTGCTTCGCAAGACGGGTTCGGATAACCGCGTGTCTCTATCAGTTCAGGCAACTCAAGTTTCATTACGGGACCAACAGCGGCAACTTTCCTAAATTGGGATAACTTGGTGGTAGGGTGTGTGCTCAATAGATAGACTCTCTTCCTAATCCATCAAAAAAACGTCACTGCCACCCTCTTTGTAGTTTGCGAGAAGGAGACGTCTTTGCACGCTCAGGAGCAGCTCATCGTCGATATTGTATGTTCTGTATATATCCGATTACCTAGGAAAGTTACTTCAAGACAATGCCCGTTGGTTATGTTGAAGTACTACGCTGAGTGCCGCATGATACTTGCATAACAACGCAGATCTGGGGAAGGACTTCCCTGATATCTTGTACTTCGAGGCAGCAGGGAAGTCCTCTTTTTTGGTTCGTTGCTTGTTATCATCGTGGCTTTGCAGCGCTCCGTTGCTGCGAATCTGCTTCCCTCCCATGGTTCCTTTCAAGGTGAACACAACGGTTCGTGCGATTTCCCTGCCAACCTTTTTTGCGAATACAGCGTCTTAGTCAAGTGAAGGTGTGAGATTTCGTTTGCTATCTGCCAGCGAAGCCTCACGTTTCGGATTCGGGTTCCGTAGCCGACGAACCCCTTCGGGATGGTATCCAGTCTGCCAACGTCCACTTTTTGGGTACGCAGATTAAGACTATCCCGCTGCATACATATGCAGGCCGATCCGTCTTTCATTTGGCCTGTGACCAAGCAACTTCGAATTGAATGTAGTATTTACAGCGAAGTCAAAAAGAGTACTTCGCGCACGAGGAGAGTACGAATGATGATGAAGAAAATGGTTTCTCCAGTTCTAGCCCTTTGCCTGGGTCTCCTTATCCCTGGCTCTGCATTTGCAGCTTCTAACCGTGACGACATTCAGGACCGAGTAGACGCGGCCAAAACCGCGTTGGATCAGATTCTGAACACACCGGACAACTCGATTCCACTGAATATTCTTGAGCAGGCAACCTGCGTTGCTGTCATCCCGAGCCTTAAGAAGGGCGCATTTCTGGTTGGCGCCGAGTACGGCCGCGGCGTTGTGAGCTGCCGCACAGGGCACGGTTGGAGCGCACCGGCGTTCATCACTCTGGCCGGTGGATCGTTTGGTTTCCAGATTGGCGGACAGGCGACTGACCTTGTTCTGGTTGCTGTCAACGACAAGGGTTTTCAGGATTTGCTGAAGAGCAAGTTCAAGATCGGCGGCGACGCTGCTGCTTCTGCTGGTCCAGTGGGGCGCAACTCGCAGGCAGCTACCGACTGGAAAATGAATGCTGAGTTGCTGACCTACTCACGGAGCAAGGGTCTGTTTGCCGGCATCGATCTCAACGGCGTCGCTGTCAGCCAGAGCACCGACGACACGGAAAAGTATTACGGACAGGCGCATACCTTCCAGAGCATTCTGAAGGGCAATGTTGCTGTTCCGGCTGGCGCGGTTCCGTTCGTGAAGACCGTGGCCAAGGCTTTCGTTACTGCCAAAGCGAACTAAGCTTAGGCAATAGGGATCAGGGAATAGGGAACAGTTGGTCCGCTGGGTCGCTAATTTTGCGGCTTTTGGTGGACTGACTGTTCCCTTCTTCTTTGTGCAATCGATGGCTGACGCGATGCTTCCTTCTCAAGATTTCGATATTCCTCCCATCTTCAGTTTCGTAGGCCCGTGATGTGCGCCCGGTTACACTTGAGGGAGTGATTTCTTATGCGGGTTAAATGACGAGAACCGTTGAATACTTACAATTCTTAGTGGTTTGGGGCCTTGCCCGGTGTCTTGGATGGTTGCCGCGCGGGTTGGCACGCTGGCTGGGAGCTGGGCTGGGGCGAGTGGTGTATGCGTCACTTGGACGGCTGCGGCGGACGGGACAGCGCAACCTGCAGATGGCAATGCCTGAGTTGCCGGTGGAGGAGCGGGAGCGGATTCTTCGTGGGGTATACCGCAGTCTTGGCTGGCAGTTGGCAGAGTTCTGCCGCATGGAGCGATATACGGCGGCGAATACAGCGGGACTGATTCGCTATTCGGGGCTGGAGCACTTTTTGACGGCGGAAGCTGAGGGTAAGGGCGTTCTCATTCTGACGGGGCATCTTGGAGCGTGGGAGCTTTCGAGCTTTTATCATTCGCTGATGGGCCATCCGATGGGGATGGTGATCCGGCGACTGGATAACAGGCTCCTGGACCGGTTCGTCAACCGGATCCGGTGTTTGCATGGGAACAAGGTGTTTCACAAAGATGACTTTGCGCGTGGACTGATTACGGCGATGCGGGCGGGGGAGTCGGTTGGAATCTTGATGGACACCAACATGACGCCGCCGGCTGGGGTGTTTGTGGACTTCTTTGGCACGCCGGCATGCACGGCATCAGGGCTGGCTCGAGTGGCCCTTCGGACAGGCGCGGCGGTGGTGCCCGGTTTCCTGCTTTGGGAAGAGCCTGAGGGGAAGTATGTGCTGCACTTTGGGCCGCAGATTGGGTTTCCTGAGACGGGTGACTCAGAAGCGGATGTGACGGAGCTGACGCGACGATGTACCGCGGTGATTGAGAGCTGGGTGCGGCGGTATCCGGATCAGTGGTTGTGGATTCACCGCCGTTGGAAGACTCGGCCGGATGGGACCAGGGACGAGGGAATAGGGATTAGGGAATAGGAACAAAGACGAGGGAGCGCGGGTGACTGTTGGCGAGTTGATCGACGAGCTGGGCGGGGAGCTGCTTTTCGGAGATGCAGGGACACAGATGGTCGGTGTCGCTGACATCGGAGGTGCAGACGCGGGGCAGATTGTTTTTGGCGAGAATGCGGACGGTGCCGAGCGGGCAGTGCGGTCCTGTGCTGGGCTGGCGGTAGTGCCGGCAGGCTTCGCTGTTCCAACGGATCGCAAGAAGAATGCAGGCGCGGTGGTCGCCTACCGGCAGCCTCGGCTCTGGTTTGCCAAAGCAGCCAAGCTGCTTGCAATCGCCAAGGTTGCGAGCGGAGTTCATCCAGCGGCAGTAGTCTCTCCCAGCGCACGAATTGGAGAGAATGTGTCAATTGGAGCGGGAGCAGTGATTGGGGATCAGGCCGAAATCGGTGACGGCAGTCGAATTGAAGCCGGGGTCGTCATCGGAGATTCCGTAACTGTTGGAATGGACTGCCACATCTATCCGAGGGCTGTGATCTATCGCGGTACATCCATCGGTCGCGGGGTTTTGGTTCATGCCGGAGTGGTTCTCGGAGCGGATGGGTTTGGCTATGTCCGCGATAAAGAGACGGGAGCATATACGCAGTTTCCTCAGCAGGGTCAGCTGATCGTTGAGGACGATGTTGAGATTGGCGCTAATACGACGATCGACCGGGGAGCGCTGAGTGAGACGCGAATCCGGCGGGGGACGAAGATCGACAATCTTGTGCACATAGGGCACAACTGCGATATTGGCGAGGATGTTGTGATTGCCGCGCTGACAGGGATCTCGGGATCTTCTACGGTGGGTAAGGGCGCGGTGATTGCCGGGCAAGTAGGGATTGGGGATCATGCGCATGTTGGACCTGGAGTGATTCTGGGCGGGCAAGCTGGGGTGTTGAGCGGGAAGACCGTCGATACGACTGGAACAGTGCTCTGGGGAACTCCGGCGAAGCCTTTGCGTGAGTATTTGCGGGAGCTGGCTACGCTTAGCCGGCTGGCGCGGCGGAAGAAGGAATAAAGGCTATTGGGATTAGTTTTTCTACCCTTTTCCGCATGGTACGCGGAAAGGATGGGGTACCCGAATGTGTCTTTGTAGGGAAGGAAGGCAGACTTGGCAGTCCTGGTGGTTGGCGGTGGCGGGCGTGGAACTGGGAAGACTGCTGTAGCCTGCGCACTGATGGCGGCCATGCCTGAGTTAAGGTGGGTGGCTGTCAAGGTTTCACCACATTCTCATGAGCTGGAAGACGGGTTCCGGGAAGAAGCGGACCGCGATTCTGAGAAGGATACCGGGAGGTATCTGAGGGCTGGTGCCAGACGCGCTTTTCTGATTCGAGGAGTCGGCGACGCGCTCTCGCTCCTTGAGAAAGTGCGCAGGTTGGCAACCGATTGCGATTCGCTGCTGGTGGAGTCGAACCTAATCGTCGCAAGTTCCCTGGCTCGTCCCACTGAGGCCATGTTTTCGATTTCCGTAATCGCGGGCGAGGAGCGCCCCCCTAAGTTTTCCCTTATCGATTTTGCCCGAAGAGCCGATGCTCTTGTGTTTGCAGGTGGTGCAACACAGGCATCTTTCGTACCTGCCGACACCAAGAGTATTTTTATGCTGGCAGCGGGGGAGTGGGCTTCTGCGGAACTGATCGATCTGATTCGAAGTCGACTCTTGCCAGATGCTTCGGGGGGCTGCGTATAGTGTTGTAAACAAGTTATTACAGAATTTGGCGGGTCGATGGAAGCATGTGTGGTTGGCGAGGCGAGCATTCTGATCGGGCCCCTTCCTTTCCTGCTAGCCCGAGCTGGCTTTGCGGTGGACGTGATTACAACCAGTGGGCTGCCCGAGGCGAGCCGGTTTGTTCGGAAGGTCGATCGTCTCGATTCAGCGGAAGCCATGATAGAGCTGGCGTGGGAACGCATCAGCCGTCGCGACCGGCCCTATGATTGGGTGATTGCGTGCGACGATCCGACGCTTTGGAAGTTGAGTCGACTGGATTGGCCCGAGGGAAGGGAACCCAGGCATCTGGCCAGATCTCGAACGGACCGGTTCGACCACATTTACTCCAAAATCGGGCTTTCCAAAGCTTTAACCGAGGGTGGGGTGCAAACACCGGCGTATCGGGTGGCGGGGAGTCTTGAGGAGGCCCTGGCGGCGGCCGCGCAACTTGGTTATCCGGTGCTGATCAAGACGGACTCCGATCGTGGGGGATTTGGGGTTCATCGTTGCGCGTGTGAGGAAGAGATTCGAGCGCTAGAAAGACTTTTCGGAGTGCGGCCGTTGCTGGTGCAACGGTGGATTGCTGGCCGAGAGCTGGATCTTTCGGCGATCTATTTCGACGGGAAGTTGGTGCATTTTGCGTATTCCCGCGTGGAGCGGTCGATTCGGGAATCGCAGGCGGTGTCGGCGGTACGAACGTTCTTTCCTTTGCCGCTGGTGGAGGATGCCGTATTTGACGAGCTTGAGCGGCTGGGACTTGCACTGGATGGGAATGGATGCGTGAACATCACCTGCATGGACGCTGCGGATGGTTCGGGACGGTACTACTTTGAGGCGGATATGCGTCCGAATGCGTGGGTTGATATGTCGAGGTTCTACGGCGAGGATGCAGCGGGAAGGATTCGCGGCTGGTTCGTGGCAGGACAAACTCTATGCCGGGAAGGCCTGGGCGATGGCTCCGATTGCGAGCCAGTGCAGATGGCGCATTTTCTGCGCGTTCAGCCCTGGGAGTTGCTCGTGAACCGGTTCAGCGTCTGGCGGTTTATTCCCTGGGATGACCGAAGCCTGGTACTGCGACAGATATGCGCCCGGTTAGTGATGCCGTTTTCGCAACGGATGCTACCGAAGCGGGCACGCAAGCTAGTGCGGCGCGTGTTTATTGCCGCCCGAATTGCTTTTCCTTGAGGGTCTGTGACGCTGGTTGTAAGGGTCCGGCTGCCGGCGTCAGCAGCCGGACAGGTGTCGCTGTTAGATTCCAGTGAAGGCGTACTTGGAGTAGCTGAGATTGAGCAGGACTGCACTGCTCAACTTTCCAGTGGACGTTGGTCCGTTGACGATTTCGAACTTCGAAAAAACGACATCAGACAGTACGAGTTCGATAGGCGAACCTGAATCGCTGATGGTGCAGGAGGCAGTGTGTTTGCCTGCTGCAACAAACTGGCTGAGCGCTACGGCGCTTGCGTCAAGGGGCACGGTGACAGACAGGCTGGTCGTGGCTTTACTGGCGCTACCGCCCGACCCTGTGTTGCTGACAGCGACATCGATACTGAAATCGTAGCTGAGCAGGTTTGCGTTGGGGACTTGGCCAGAGTTATTGCAGGTGATGTGAGCGGCCTGGGCGGCGGGCGCTGAGAGCGCGAGACAAGCGAGAGCAAGAGGTAAAACCAATTTCCGCATAGATATCCTTTCGGGAAAGTTACAGCAATGGGGGAACAATAATGGGGCCAGGGGCGGATGGCAAGTGAATTTCGGGGATTGGCGGATGGTTGAAATGAGAGGATACTGATGGTATGGCGACTTTACCGATTGACGAGACATACGTTTCGGTGCGCGAGTATCTGCGGACGAGCTACAGCCCGGATTGCGAGTATATTGATGGGCGCATAGTGGAGCGGAATGTGGGAGATAAAGGGCATTCTCGGCTGCAGATGTTTCTGGGCTTTCTCTTCATGCTCAATCGTGTGGCTTGGGGAGTTGAGGTGTATCCGGAATTACGGACTCGGGTGGCTTTGAAGAGTTTCCGGATTCCGGACGTGCTCGTGGTGCGGGCCGGGGTGCAATTTGAGAGTGTGCTGGATCAACCACCGTTGATTGCGATCGAAATACTCTCGCCTGATGACAGCCTTGGGGATTTGAAGGAGAAGGCCGACGAGTACCTGGCGTTTGGGGTGGAACATATCTGGGTTTTCGATCCGAAGAAGCGTGTGGCCTGGTGGGCGGATCGAGGAGGGTTTCACTTGGTTGAAACGGGAGAACTTACTGTGGACGGAACGCCGATTCGGGTGGTTCTGAACGAGGTCTTTGCTGAGTTGGATAGATAAATTATTCGAGTGATTTGCTGTAAACCAGGAAGCCAGATTTTTCGGCTAGTTTGTTATATAAATACGTAGCCGTTTTGTTAGTTTCGTGAGTTAACCAGTAGACTCGGAATGCTCCAGCTTTTCGCGCTTCTTCATTTACGGATTGTATTAACTGTCTGCCTATGCCTCGGCCTCTTACTGCTTCTGAGGTGAATAAGTCACGCAAGTAGCAGGTTTGGGAAATAGATAGAGTGGTTCAGTGGTAGAAATAGTGGACGAGTCCTACGAGTTCACCATCCTGCTCGGCTACGAGGGCGTGGACTGGCTCATTTGGTTCAGGGAAACGAGACCAGGTCACCTGGGTGATGGGTTCGGGGAGGGCGATTTCGGCTTGCTGGCCGTGGAACTTGTTGTAGCCCTGCCAGAGGGTTAGCCATTGGCTGTCGTTTTCCTGTGTCACTGGGCGGATGATGGGCTGTATCGACACTTAGCTCCTTTCCTGATGATGAAGAGTCGATTTCTATTCAACATTCAAGTCTTGTAGATTGGGTGGCCAAAGGAAGACAAAATCCTTTGTACCGACGGCTCGATATGCCGCTTTGATTGGCTGTCTTGACTGTTTACGCTCGATGACCCTTTCCACTTGTGCGAAGGCACTCTCGAGATCGTCCGTAAAGAGGAAACTATTGAACTCCTTAGACCCCATATCATGGCCATCGACTTCGAATTCCCGAGCCGGCATCGCGATCAATGCATCTTCCAATTCGATCAGGTTGTCGTAATCGTCTACGCTGGATGCCCGGAATTGTAAAACAAGTTGATATCTCATATCGATCAGCAGCGGAGGATTTTTTCGCTGACGATGCCTTTGGTGGCGTTGCGGGTGTCGATGACTAACTTCGATTCGTCGACTATCTGTTGGTAGTTATAGGTCGTGTGGTCGGTGACGATGACGACTGCGTCATAGCTGCCTAAGTTATCCAACGATGTGTTCGTCATGTTAAGGGCGTAGTGGCGGCCGTGGCCTACCTTTGGGAAGTACGGGTCGTTGTAGCTGACCTTGGCGCCCTTTTCGCGGAGTAACTCGAGGATGGTCAGGCTGGGCGATTCGCGGAGGTCGTCTATGTCGCGTTTGTACGCCAGGCCGAGGACCATGATCTTGCTGCCCTTGATGGCTTTGCTGTGCTCGTTGAGGCCGGCGGCGATCTGGTCGATGACGAAGTAGGGCATAGCGGTGTTGACTTCGCCTGCGAGCTCGATGAAGCGGGTGTGGAAGTCGTACTGTTTGGCCTTCCAGCTCAGGTAGAAAGGGTCGATGGGGATGCAGTGACCGCCGAGGCCGGGGCCCGGGTAGAAGGCCTGAAAGCCGAAGGGCTTGGTCTTGGCTGCGTCGATGACTTCATGGATATCGATGCCCATCTTCATGCAGAGCTGCTTGAGCTCGTTGACCAGGGCAATGTTGACGCAGCGGTAGATGTTTTCGAGCAGCTTGGTCATCTCTGCAACTGACGGCGAACTGACGGGGATGACGCGGCGGAAGATGCTGCCGTACATGGCGGCGGCAAGCTCCGAAGCAACGGGGCCGCAGCCTCCTACTACCTTGGGGATATCGTGGCGGGCGACGGTGTCGTTGCCTGGGTCTTCGCGTTCGGGGCTGAAGGCTACGTGGAGGCCGCTGTTTTCTGTGGTCCGCGCTACTTTCAGGCTGAGCTTGTTTCCGGCTTCGAGTCGAGGGACTACCAGTTCCTCCGTGGTGCCAGGGTAGGTGGTGCTTTCGAGGACGATGAGCTGTCCCTCTTTGACCCAAGGGGCAATGGATTCGACAGTGCCGGTGACGTAGCTCAGGTCGGGCTCGTGGTACTCGTTGAGCGGAGTGGGGACGCAGATGATGACGGCGTCCATCTCGGCCACGTCGGCGTAGTTGCTGGTCGCGCAGAAGCCGGATTTCTGGGCTTGCTGGATGGCTTCGGGGAGGATGCGGACGATGTAACTGCCACCGGAGTTGAGGGTTTCGACCTTTTCCGCAGAGATGTCGAAGCCGGTGACGCGGAAGCCTTCGTCAGAGAAGAGGAGCGCGAGCGGGAGGCCTACATAGCCCATCCCGACGATGCCGATGCGGGCTTCGCGGGTTTCAAATTTGCGTTTAAGAGCTTCTAGGCGGGTCGGGGCTGGGGCGGGCGTGGCGGTGGTCATGTCTTTCTTATTGTACGGCTGTGGGAATACTGGGTTCACCAGATGCTTGCCTTGGTTGGGTGGTTTGCGTGTAGGTTTGGTAGACGAGGTGATGGGATGCGGTCTTCGTTACGTTTTGCTGGAGCTTTGCTCTCGGCTGTATTGGTTGCGGGGTTGGCTTCGGGAATGGGACTGGCGCAGGGGGCCAAGGATATTCCTGCGCATGGCAAGATGGAGCGGCTCTTTAACGGGAAGGATCTTACCGGTTTCGACATCATGCTGAAGTCGAAAGGGATGAACCGCGACCCTGACCATGTCTTCTCCGTGGAGAAGGGTGTTATCCATGTTTCTGGGAATGACTTTGGCGGCATCGTAACGCTGAAGTCCTATGAAAACTACTATCTTCGCGCCGAGTTCAAGTGGGGCGAGAAGACGTACCAGGACAAGATCGGCAAGGCGCGGGATTGCGGGATTTTGTACCACATCTCGGAGCCGCTGCTGGAAGTGCCGAAGGATACGTGGCCGCGCGCGTTTGAGTTCCAGATCCAGGAAGGCGGAACAGGTGATATCTGGCTGGTAAAGGGCGCTGCGCTGAAAGTGAAGGGTGTGGAAGTGGCCAGCGAGGACGCGCCGGGACCGAAGGAATATGTGAAGTCGCAGCGGTTTGGCGGCGGCCCCTGGAAGGATGTGACGGGGTATCGCGATCCGGTGAACGAGGTGGAGAAGGCTCATGGCGAGTGGAATCTGCTGGAACTGGTCGTGAAGGGCGACCACGTCTGGTACTACGTCAATGGGAAGCTTGTGAATGAAGGTACCGAGTTGAACTCGACGAAGGGACGGATTCTGTTCCAGACCGAGGGCGCGGAGACCTATTATCGCGGACTGGAGATCGCCTCGCTGAAATAGTCACTAATTTTTGAGCGGGTTCGCGAGGATTTTGCGCATATAGAGGTAGATTCTCATCTTGAGCGATGGGATTGAGGAGCGCTACCGTTATGTCCAACTATTCGAACCCGTTTCCGCCACCGCCGCCTCCACCGAATGCGCCGCAGTACGCGCAGCAGTACTCACCTCAGGCCGCCCAGGCACCTTCGATGTGGGGCGTAAGCCAGCAATTCGGGGAGCCACGCTACAAGCTGTTCGATGTGGGCAATATCACGCTTGCTTCGTTCCTTGGCGGACCGTTGGCGGGTTCGATTCTCTTGGGACTCAACTATCAGCGGCTGGGGGATCAGGGGAAGGCCTGGTCTTCGTACCTTTGTGGCGCTGCTGTGATGGCGGCTGCTGCAGGGCTTGGCTTTGTGATTCCGCATGGCGTGCAGTACCCGATTGCGATTGGGCTGATTGTGGCGATGCGGCAAGTAGCAGAGCGGCTGCAGGGGCCAGCGATTGCCAAGCATGTCGACGCGGGCGGGAAGCTTGCGACGAAGTGGATTGGCTTTGGCGTTGGAATGGCGTTCCTGACGCTTGTGATGGGCCTGGTTCTGCTACCGCTGCTGCCATCGTTGACGAAGACGAAGGTGACGATTGGGACGAGCGATCAAATCTACTATGCAGGGACAGCTACGAAGGATGAAGCGCAGGCTCTCGGCGACTCTCTGAAGACGCAGGGGCTGCTGCAGGATCAGGGTGCGAATGTCTTTCTGAAAAAGGCGTCCGACGGTACTACCATTTCGATCATCCTGAAGGAAGGCATGTGGAACAAGCCGGGGATGCTGGAGACGTTTGAAGATATCTTCCGTCGGGCGGCGCCGACCGTGGGCGGAATGCCGATCCATGTGAAGCTGCTGAACGGAGAGAAGGAAGTACAGAAGGAGGGAACAGTTGGCCGGGTGGCGATTGGCGAGGGGGATGCCGTTGTCTACAAGGGAACGGCGACCGAAGCGGATGCACGCGCCTTTGGGCAGTCGCTGAAGGACCAGGACTATCTGCAAGGCAAGAATTTCTACGTGTCGATCAACAAGGAGGCAGGGGTCACGACAATGTCCTTTGCAGTCAATCAGGGGGCATGGAACAGGCCTACGAGTGTGGCGGCTTTCGAGAGCATTGCCCGGACGGCAGCGCCTTCTGTAGGCGGGTTGCCAGTGCAACTTCGACTGGTGGACACGGACCTGGTGACGCAGCGGGAAGAGACTGTGAACTGATTTCCAACATTCGATGCGGCCCCGTGGCTCAGTCTGAGTCGCGGGGCTTTGTCTTGGGTGCCTGTATCGGTTCGATGGCCGGTTGTATGCTGGGGAGTGGTCTATTGAGGAGTGTGGTTTGGCTAAGTATTTGGTAACTGGAGTGGCTGGGTTTATTGGGCGGTCGATTGCTGCTGCGCTTCTGGGGCGCGGGGATTCGGTACGGGGGGTGGACAATTTCTCCACCGGTAAGCGCGAGAATCTGGTGGGGCTTGAGGCGATGGAGTTTGTTGAAGGCGATCTGGCTGATCCATCGGTTTGCCGGCGGGTTTGTGAGGGAGTGGAGATTATCTTCCACGAGGCCGCGCTGCCTTCCGTGCCTCGTTCAGTGATCGATCCAGTGGGATCGAACGTGGCCTGTGTGGATGCCACGGTGCAGCTGCTCTGGGCGGCAAAGGAAGCAGGGGTGCGGCGTGTGGTGTATGCCGCTTCTTCTTCTGCTTATGGGGATACACCGACGCTACCGAAGCACGAGGGAATGCTTCCCGATCCGATCTCGCCGTATGCGGTAGCAAAGCTGACGGGGGAGTATTACCTGCGGTCATTTACGCGGGTCTATGGGCTGGAAACGGTGGCTCTGCGCTACTTCAATGTCTTTGGACCGTATCAGGACCCGACCTCGCAGTACTCGGGAGTGCTGGCCGTTTTCTGCCGGAAGATGCTGGCTGGTGAGGCTCCCACGATCTATGGGGACGGGGAGACGAGCCGGGATTTCACCTTCATTCAGAACACCGTCGAAGGAAACTTGCTGGCGGCCGCTGCCCCGGCGGAAAAGGCTTCTGGGCGGGTCATGAATGTGGCTACCGGAGTGCGGATCACGCTGAATGAAGTCGTCGAAGTATTGCGAGGGATTACCGGCTATGCTGGTCCAGTCCACTATGCGCCGGAGCGGGCCGGGGATATCAAGCACTCGCTCGCAGATATTTCTCTGGCTGGGGAGCTGCTGGGATATGGGCCTTCGGTGAGCTTTGAGGATGGGTTGCGGCAAACCGTCGCGTGGTACCGAAGTACAGGGAACAGGGCTTAGGGAACAGGGAATAGCTTTTCACGCCTGGCGCGAATTTGGTCCCACCTGAATCACCTCGCCAACGACTAGGGCATGTCGTTGGGGTTCCCTCGGAAGCGCGGCGGAGGTGGGCAGACGTGCCATCTCGAGCGCACAAATTAGGTTTTTGAAAAATAGATTTGACGGAATTGTTCGAATGCGGGACACTGGCTGCACTTTCACTTTGCTGCATTTGGTTTGATTCTTCCCAATCTGCGCGTACTGACCTTGCTGGTGGTTTGCTGGCTTGAGGACTTTGCTGCGTGGCGGATTTTCCTGGAACTGACAATAAGCGTATTGCTCTGCCGCAGGATAGTGCGCGGCGAGCAGAACTGTATTCCTTTCGGAAGCTGACCGGAGCGGTACGGCGGCGCTCGTCTGTATTCCTGGGATTGATGGGTGGGTTGGTGGTGCTGTGCTTCTTGTATTGCCTCATCGCGCCGAACCAATACGAGGCTTCCGGTAAGGTGGCGCTCCGGATGCAGGCTGTCTCTACGCTCAGCGTAGACGGGGCCGAGGCGTTTGCTCCGGCCTCGATTTTGAGCACACCGCTGCAGTTGGAGACCCTGGTGAATGTGATTCGCAGTGAGCGGCTGGCGTGGCGGGTGATCGGCGAGGAGCGGCTCTATCAATCCGAGGCGTTTAACCGGTCCTTTGTGCGGCGGTTTGGAGGATTTCAGTACGGGAACGCTACAGCGGAGCAACGAAGTCTGCTGTTGGATTCGTTTGAGAAGCGGCTGATGGTTCGGACCATGCCGCGGACATTCTTGATTGAGCTCCGGTTTCGCAGCAAAGACCCGGCATTGGCGGCTCAGGTGGTCAATGCGGTAATTCGCGATTACATGGAGATTGAGAGCGAAACCCGGCTGGAGGCAACTGAACAGGGTTCAGAGTGGTTGCAGCGGCAGCTGGATGTGCTTACCTCGGATGTGCAAGGCAAGGAGCGTCGGCTGGCGGATTTCGAACGTCAGCATGGGTTCACGACAACACAGCAGACGGTGCCCGGTGGGCAGCCTGTAGAAACTCTCCATGATCCCACGGCGATCCAGATTGACGAAGCCGGACGGCTGCTGGCTGCGGCTAGTGGAGACCGGATATTGCGAGAGGCGCTTTATCGGGAAGCACAGGCGGGAAATCCCGAGCTGGTGTTGGCGGCAAACCCGGAATTACAGGCTGAGATGGGGCCCGGCGGGGCGTCGCTGGTACAGCAGCTTCGAACAAAGTCGAGCGATCTCGGTGTCGAGTTGGCGGAGCTGAAGGCTGAGCATGGGCCGAAGTTTCCGCGGGTTGTGGAACTGGAGCGCGCGCGGGCGGATATCAATGCGCAGATCAGTGCGGAAGACGCGAACCTGGTGGAGGCATTTCGGAGAACCTGGCAGGCTGCGGCGGGCCGAGAGGCACTGCTAAAGACCCAGGTTGAGTCGCGCATGGCGGAGGGTGTAAAGCAGAATGACGCGGCGATTCAGTACGCAGTGCTGCATGAAGAGGTGCAGGCGGGGCGGGAGCTTTGTTCGCGACTGAGAAGGCGGATTCAGGAGGCCGGATTATCGGCCGGCGTGCACGCTTCGAGCATCGTGGTGGTGGACTGGGCACGCGAGCCGTTCAAGCCGGTCGCGCCGGATCTTCCGGTTTATCTGGCGATTACGCTGTTTACAGGATTCTGGGTGTCATTGGCGGCGGTGGTTGGACTGGACCGCTGGCGGCCACTGAAAGTGGCGGCGACGGTATTGTTGCTGCTCGGTTTCGTTGGGGCAAAGGGCTGGGCGCAGGCGCCTACGCCGAATACGCAGGGGTTGCCGAGTGGGGTGGTGAAGGTGCCTTTGGATGCACCCGTGCCGCGAACCCCGAACCCGAAGGATTCGCCGCCTGTCTGGAATACTTTGGCTCCGGCAGCAACAGAGCCGGATCAGGGAGCGCGACTTCTTGGGTCGGCAATGGCGCTGCCAATTGGGGTGGGAGACTTCCTGGAGATCAGCGAATTTCATACGCCTGAGTTTCGGTCGGCTGTAAGGGTAGCCTCGGATGGGACGGTCCATCTGCCCATGCTGGGGCAGGTAAAGCTGGTGGGGTTGTCGGAGCAGGAGGCTTCCCGGGCAGTTGAGAGGGCCTTCGTTGACGGAGAATTCCTACTGCACCCGCAGGTGTCAGTGCTGGTGACGAATGCGGTAGGACAGGATGTGAGTGTGATGGGCGAAGTGGCGCGGCCAGGCGTATATCCGTACACGCTGCATCACCGGCTGCTGGATGTGATTTCTACGGCAAGTGGGTTGACCGCCAATGCGGGACGCCTGGTGACTGTGTTGCATCGTGACGACGCCAAGACGGTGTATCCGTTCGTGCTTGACCCGAGCGGGACTGATATCAAGACGGAGCATAATCCCGAGCTCTTGCCTGGAGATACGGTGATGGTCAGCCGTGCAGGGCTGGTGTACGTGATTGGGGATGTGGTGCGGCCGGGCGGGTTTGCGGTGGATCCCGTACAGGGGCTGACCGTGGTCCAGGCGCTTTCGCTGGCCTGGGGGACGACACCGAATGCTTCGTTCTCGAAAGCGGTCCTGATTCGCGACCAGGCGGGTGGGCGGACACTGACGACGTTAAATCTACGTCGCATGATTCGCGGGGAGGATCCCGATCAGCCGGTGCGTGACCGGGATATTTTGTTCGTGCCAGATTCGGCGACCAAGGCGCTCATGAACAAGACGCTGGAGTCTGCGATCCAGTCGGCGATCGGAGTTTCAATCTACGCGGGTTTGGTGTATTCGCAACGGTTTTGACCACAGAGTTGAGCGACAGGGGGTGGCTGTGCGGCGAGTTTGTCTTGGGTTGCTGATGCTGTACAGCTTTGCTGTGCCATGGGAGTACTCGCTTGACCTTGGCGAGCCGCTCGGGAATGTGGCGCGGGTGCTCGGGTTGTTGCTACTGGCGGGTACGGTTGCGGTGGTAATTTGGCGTTGGGGAATGCGGATGCCCGGCCCAATGCAATGGCTGGTGCTGAGCCTGTATCTCTACTTCGCGGCGAGTTACTTCTGGACGGTTGATCCGGTTGCGACGCTGGAAAAGATGCGAGCGTATTTTCAGGTGATGATGGTTGTCTGGATTGCCTGGGAGGTGGTGGCGTCGCCGGTAGGGCTGCGCGGAGTCATGCGGGCATTCGTCGCTGGATGCTGGGTGCTGGCCGTACTGACAATGGTGAGTTATCTCTCTGCGGATGCGGCAGCAGCGGAGCAGGTCCGCTTCTTTGCAGAGGGATCCGATCCGAACGATGTGGCGCGGTTTCTTGACCTGGGGTTTCCGTTGGCCGCGCTGCTGTTTGCAATCGAGGAGCAGTGGTATGTCCGGCTGATGGCAATTCTCTATGTGCCCGTCGGCCTGCTGGCGGTACTACTAACCGCTTCCCGGGGCGGATTCTCAGGGGCGATGGCGGCTCTGCTGGGGTCGGCGGTGTTGCTGCTCAGCTGGCGGCCCCGATCGGCTTCCAGTGTATTTACTGGGCTGGCTGTGACTGCGGCAGCTCTTTGGGCTTACGTGCCGGGAGACTCACTGCAGCGTCTCGCTACGATTCCGCAAGAGGTCGGCGGCGGGGATCTGAACGACCGGCTCGGAATCTGGAGCGCGGGGTGGCGGGCGTTCGTGCAGGCGCCGTGGTGGGGGTATGGTGCAGGGACCTACGCCGCGGCGGCAAAGCTCGCCCCTGGAGATACAGCTCACAACACAGTGATGGCCGTGATGGTCATGGGCGGAGTCGCCGGGCTGGCTCTATTTCTGGGGATTGTGATTGTGGCAGTAGCGGCCGTGTGGCGGACCGCGGGGTTGTTACGGATCGCGCTGGGCAGCGTGCTCGTAGTTTGGGGAATGACCTCGATGGTGGGTTCGGTCGAGGAGAATCGCGTGACATGGCTCCTGTTTGGAGCGATGGCGGTTGCCGGGCGGCTGGCGGCGGAGAAGCCTTACGCGATGGAACGTCTGTTTTCAGGAGTGGAGCGCATGGAACTTGCGTCGCAGATAGAGGCCGTTCGATAGAGTGGTGTTAGGTCTGATTCCTCCCCTGATGACTTCACCTTCCGACAGTTCGAGTGTGATGCCTAGTTCCGATTCCGGCCCGTTGCGTGGGCTGAGCGTGAACCAGCGCATTTTTCGAGCTGCTGCCATTGTGACGCTGGCAAGTGTGCTGGTGAAGGTCGTGGCAACGATCAAGGAATTCGTTGTTGCCGGGGCGTTCGGGCGCAGTGACGGGATGGATGCGTTTCTGATTGCTTTCCTGATCCCGGGGCTGCTGGTAAATCTGTTTTCGGAGTCGATGAACCAGGCGCTGATTCCGACCCTCGTAAAGGTGCGCGAGCAACAGGGGCATGACCGGGCGCAGGAGCTGCTTTCAAGTGCAATGGCGTGGACCTGTCTGCTGCTTGCTGGTGGCTCGCTGGCCATGGGGTTGGCGGCTCGACTGTTCTTTCCGCTGATGGTGCAGCATTTTTCGCCGGACAAGTTGCTGCTGACGGAACGGCTGTTTTACGGACTGCTGCCAGTGGTGCTGATTGCTGGAATTGCTTCCAATTGCACGGCAGTGATGAACACGTTTGAGCGGTTCGCCTGGCCTTCCATCGTGCCGGTCGTGACGCCGTTGACGATCATGCTGGGAGCGTGGCTGCTGGCGCCGCGCATTGGGGTGTGGTCGCTGGTCTGGACGAATGTGGCCGGGGCAGCGATCCACGCGGGGTTGATGGTCTGGATGATGGAGACACACGGATATCGCTTCCGTTTGTACTGGCATGGAGCGAGCGAGGCGATACGGCCGGCCGTGCGAGAGGTGGCGGGGCAGTATGGTCCGATCCTCTTGAGCGGACTGGTGGCTTCGAGTGGGCTGCTAGTGGATCAGGGGATGGCGGCGGCATTGCCTTCTGGGTCTGTTTCGACGCTGGTATACGCGAACCGGTTTGTGAGTGTGGTGTTGAACCTGCTAGCCGGAGCGATCGCGACTGCAGTGACACCCTATTTTTCCCAAATGGTGGCGCAGCGAAACTGGGCAGGGTGCCGGCACACGTTGAACACATACGTCCGGATCACGGCTCTGGTTTCAGTGCCGGTGGCGGTGGCGATGATCCTTGGGTCGCGGCTGCTCATTCGATTGACATTTCAGCATGGTGCATTCACGGCAGCGGATACCGCAGCGGTCGCGCCTGTGCAGGCGATGTACGCGATCCAGCTGCCGTTCTATATCGTTAGCCGGGTGTTTTACCGGTACCTGGTGGCGATCCGGCGGACGAAGCTAATCCTTTACTGCGGCATCATCAATCTAGTGCTGGACGTGGTGTTGAACCTGCTGCTCATGCGGTGGTACGGGGTCGCCGGGATTGCGCTGGCTACTTCCCTGTGGACTGTGAGCACCTTCGTCTTTCTGGCGTGGTGGGCTTACCGGCTGTTGCCGCCCCCTGAGGCAGAAGCGGAGGGTGTCACTTGAGTGCGCGATATCTGCTGCGTTTCGACGATCTGTGTCCGACGATGGATCTGGAGCAGTGGCTGCGGTTCGAGCGGCTCATTGAGCAGCATCGCATGAGGCCTATCCTGGCGGTCGTGCCGGATAACCGGGATTCTGAACTGGTGCGGGGAGAGGCTGATCCAACGTTCTGGGAACGGATGCGACGGCTCCAGGCTTCTGGCGCCACAATTGGGATTCATGGCTTTTGCCATGTTTGCGAAGGAACCGGTGGCGGATTGATTCCTCTGCACAAACATACAGAATTTGCAGGTGTCGCAAAGGATAGGCAACTGGAGTGGATTCACACTGGATTGTCCATGTTGCGGGCGAACGGACTCGACCCGCGGATATGGGTGGCTCCGCGGCATGGTTTTGACCGCGTCACACTGGAGGTTCTGCGGGAAGAGGGGATCGTTCTCGTTTCCGATGGTTTTGCTAGAGAGCCATTCCTGGAGCATGGAGTGACCTGGATTCCGCAGCAGCTCTGGGCGCCGGTGGAGAAGCGGGATGGCGTGTGGACGATCTGCCTGCATGCAAATACCGCTTCGGACGCTGCGGTAGAGGAACTAGGGAACTTTCTAGGCCGGTTTGCGGAGTCCTTCTGTTCCGTGGATGCCGTGGTAGAGAACGGAATTTCACGGAGGCGCGGCTGGCGCGACCATATGTTTCACCGGTGGATGCTGGCCCGGATTGCCGTTAGCCGACTGCGAAGAAGAATGCTGGCTCGCCACTAGCTCATGCGCGATGGCGTTGGGTTTTCGGCGAGGAGCCGGTGATAGAGAGTTTCCCATCGATCGAGGATGAGCGGTAACGCGAAGTTACACGAGGCGAACTGCCGGGCTGCTGTCCCGAGGGCGTGCCGCTCGATTTCGGAGAGCGCCATGATCTCCGCCATGGCGGTGGCGAGGGCTTCCGGGTTGCTGATCGGAACCAGCTTGCCCCCTGGCGGAACAGCTTCGCTGGTTCCGGGGCCGCATGTGGCAACGATGGGTAGACCGGCGGATGCGGCTTCGAGGACGCTGACAGGCAGGCCTTCCCAAAGGGAACTCAGAACAAACGCGTCCGCCTGCGCTAGCCATGGATGAATGTCGGGCTGGAAGCCTGCGAATTCGATGTGCTCTGCGATTTGTAGTTCTTTGGCGAGGGCGCGAAGAGACAATTCATCCGGGCCAGAGCCGAGGATGGTGAGATGGGTTGTGGTGGGGAGTTGCACCACGGCTTTCATGAGGGTCGGGTAGTCTTTGAGCGGAACAAGGCGTCCTATGGCAATCCAACGGAATGGACTGCGCTCAAAATCGTCTGCAGCGGCGGGTAGCGACGGGGCATCCGCAGTTGCCGATTTTGGCACCAGAATGCCGTTCGGGAGGATGCAGTTTTTATGGTTTGGGGCGATTCTGGCGGTTGTTACCGCTTGCGAGACTGTGCGGCTTACGCACGTGACCTGGTTTGAGAGGAAGCCGGTGATGCGGTAGGCACGCTGCTTGGCTACGCTGCCGGTTTGGCTGGTGTGGATGGTGTCGATGAGGACGCATACTGGCAACAGCAGACGCATGCAACGGGCGAACCACGTGGCGTGAGCAAGGTGGCTGTGGACGATGCGCGGACGGTTGCTGCGAGCCCAGCGAAGGTAGCGAAGCCAGCCATGAGGGTCGATCCATGACTTGCGCATAGCCAGCGAGAGGAAGCTGATGCCTGCTGCAGCCAAGGTGTCTTTCTGAGCGAGGCCGGTGCCACTGAGCGCGATCAGCGTGACCCGCCAGCCTCGGGCGGCAAATCCCCCGGCCAGGAGAAGAACCTGCTTCTCGGCACCACCAATCTGGTCGATGGTGGGGAGGATGAGAGCAAGGTGGGTGGACGGGGCGTGGCGGCTGATTTCTGCTTCGTAGCCTGCTATTGCGCTTTCGAGACGGAATGGAGCCAGGAAGGTATGTTGGAACCGGCCTGTCGAAGTTTCCAGCTCAGAGATCGCATGATGGAGAGTCTTCGCGAGGGATTCGGCTCTGGTGCCCTGGGAGAGCCAGGTGCCAGGTTGATTGTCCAGCAGTGTTTTCACGCCTTCAGAGCATGGAGTAGCGACGATGGGGAGGCCATGCGCTGCAGCTTCGAGGAGTGCATTGGGCATGCCTTCGTGCCGGGATGGCAGGACGAAGAGTGTCGCGCTTGCGAAGTAGGGCGCGGGGTCCGTGTAACCGGGAAAGTGAACTTTCCACTCGATGTTAAGAGCCTCGGCTTGCTCACGAAGTTGCCCTTCTTCGGGACCTTGGCCGAGGATGGTGAGTTCCAGGCTGGGATGGTCTGGAAGAAGCTGAGCGAAGGCCGAGAGCAGGAGATCGAAACCCTTTTCTGGAGCGAGGCGGCCTACCGCCAGCAGCATCGGGCTGATCGCTGTTTCGCGGATCGGAAGCGGGAATTCAACTGGATTGGGAAGGATGACGAGTTTCTTTGACACAATTCCGAAGCGGATTGCCAGGTCGTCCGCCATCGCTTGGGATTGGCACAATATGGCGTCCGCGAGGGGGTAGAGATAGCGGTATGAGAGTCGCTCAATCCGGTTACGGACGGAACTGGAGGCGGTGCTGTTCTGGCGGATCAGAATGTGAGTTTGCTTGGGTAGCAATGGCTTTAACAGCAAGATCAGAAAATTCAAATGCGCCATATTAGAGAGAACGACATCGGGCCGCAGGGTGCGGATAAGACGCAACAGAGGCAGCAAACCTGAGCGGACTCGGGCGACATTCAGGCGATGGAGGCGAACTTCTTCCGGCAGCGGCTGTGAGCCGGGTTTGTCTGCTGTGATGAGCGCGAGATGAACTTCAAATCGCACGGGGTCGAGATGGCGCGCGAGCAGCCAGGTGACTCGTTCCGCGCCGCCTCCGCCGAGATGTGGGATGGTCAGCAGAAGTTTGGTTCGCGGGGGCATAAGTGCTGATGTGAATTCAAATCTAGATAACTTGCGAATACGATATTGCTGTTGATTGATTGTTCTTCGTCGCAACGTGTCCCATTCCGATACAGTTCCCGCAATGGTCCAGCCCATCTGAATTGATACGGGACTTTTGCAGCTCTGCTCTTTTCAATCCGCCGATTTCCCATTCAAATTGGGCTGTATGGGTATGTCTAAAGTTTTGCCGGGGACGGATCATCACTCTCAAAGAACGCCGGGTTCCTCCTCTGGCAAAACGGATCGGGCGTCGATACGAATGGTTGTCGGCGTTACGACGGACCAGACCTGCCTGGTGCTGACAGGACGATTGAGGGCCCTGCAGAAAGCTGGTTTCGATGTGACTCTGATGGCCTCGCCGGGGGCCGATGGTCTGCTCTTGAGAACGGCTCAGTCCGAGGGCGTGAAGGTGTGCCCGATTCGGATGCAGCGCTGCATCGCGCCAATGGCTGACCTGCGTTCGCTGGTGCAACTGTGGACACTCCTGTACCGGATACGGCCGTTGATCACGGATTTCAGTACGCCCAAGGCTGGATTGCTGGGGAATATAGCTGCCTGGACATTAAGAGTGCCGCACCGCGTTTACTCCTTGCGAGGACTCAAGCTGGAGTCGGCGAGCGGGTTCAAGAAGCAACTTCTGCTTGCAACGGAGCGCATCTCAGCCCGTTGCGCTCACAGAGTGTTCTGTAACAGTGAGAGTCTCTTAAGGAAAGCGCTGGAATTGAAGATCGCGCCTGCCGAAAAATTGAGCATGGTCGGCAACGGCAGTAGCAACGGCGTGGATACGAACAGGTTTTCGCCCGGATTGAGCCAGATGAAGCAGATGCTCCATATCCCGGATGGCGACTGGGTCGTCGGGTTTGTTGGACGATTGACTACGGACAAAGGCATTCCGGAGTTGATTGAGGCATTTGAGTTGGTGCTGCGGCGGGAGTCACGTTGCTGGCTGTTGCTGGTGGGTTGGTTTGATGGGGCAGAAGATGCGCTCGAGGAGAAATGGCGGCGACGAATTCGCGAGCATCCACGGATACGACATACGGGATACGTCACGGACGTTGTGGACTGCTACCGGGTGATGGATATTCTGGTCTTGCCGACACACCGTGAGGGCTTTCCCAACGTGGCACTTGAAGCTGCGGCTTCCGGAGTTCCAGTCATCGCAACAGAATCCACAGGTGCCAGGGATGCGGTTGATCCCGAGGTCACGGGGATACTGGTTCCTGTTGGCGACGTGGGGGCGATCGCCGATGCGACTTTACGTCTGCTGTGGGATCCGGATCGGCGCAAACGCATGGCAGAAGCAGGGCGGAGATGGGCGACAGAGAGATACTCGCAGGAGCGCGTGCTCCGGATGACCGTCGAGTTCTACCGAGCGATGGCCGGTGTGAGTGCCCGAGGCAGTTAACGTACCCCATCCGTCCTGGATACTACGCAGGAAGGATGGGGTAGAGATTCTTGAACGGCCTACTTGATTGAGGGCAGGATTGTGGTGAAGGTGCTTGCTGCAGCCTGGGCTGCTCCGAGGACTTGGCTGGGAGCAACCCCAAGGATCAGCGTGGCCAAAGCTGAGAGGCCGAGGGCTGCTCCTACTGCAATGCCGACTTTGGGAGCAGGCACTGGAGCGGCGTTGGCTGCGGCTGGTTGGGCTACGGAGAGGGCCAGCTTGAGGTAGTACGCTGCGGCGACACCGGAGTTGAGCAGGCCGATAAGGGTGAGCCAGATGGCTCCGCCTTGCGCGGCGGTCGAGAAGGAGTAGAACTTGCCGAAGAAACCGCCTGTAAAGGGAATTCCGATAAGCGAGATGAGAAAGAAAAGCAGCAGACCACCTAGCAGTGGCGAGCGATAGAGCAACCCTCGGAAGTCGGCCATGAGGGGCAGTTTTTCGTCGTAGCCGCTGACGACGGTGACGACTGCGAAGATTCCGACGTTCATCGCGGCGTAGGCAGCGGTGTAGAACGCGGCTGCGGCGATGCCCGATGTTCCGAGCCCGGCGAACGCTGCCAGCAGGTACCCGGCATGGGCGATCGAGGAGTAGGCGAGCATGCGCTTGACGTTCTCCTGCCGGAGCGCGGCGAGGTTACCGACGGTCATCGAGAGCACGGCGACGATCCAGAGCAGGGGCAGCCAGACGGGCCGGATGGATGGGAAGCTCGTGTAGAGGACGCGAATGAGGAGCGCGAAGGCAGCGGCCTTCGGGGCCGTGGACATCAGTGCGACTACGGGCGAGGGTGCGCCTTCATAAACGTCGGGCGTCCAGACATGAAAGGGTGCTGCGGAAACCTTGAAGAGAATCCCAACCATAAGGAACGCGAAGGCCGCAAGGATCAGGGAGTGCGACTTGGCGACGGGGATGAGCGCCGCTAGATCATTGAGCTGGGTCGTGCCGGTGGCTCCAAAGACCAGGGCGACGCCGTAGAGCAGGAACCCGGTGGCGAAGGAGCCGAGGAGGAAGTACTTGATGGCAGCTTCCGGACCTTTGCCTGTGTGTTTGCGGAAGCCCGCCAGGACGTAAGTTGCGATCGAGGAGATTTCGAGGGCGATGAAGACAACGAGTAACTCGACCGCCGAGGTCAGCAGGCACATGCCTACCGCGCCGAAGGTCATAAGGGCGAAATACTCGCCGCGATGATGCTGACCGGCTGGAAGCGTGTCGAGCGAGATGAGCAGCGCAGTCAGGACGATCCCACAGATTAGGACGTGGAAGAAGACAGAGAAGGCATCGGTCTGAATGGTGTTCGAGAATGCTGTGCCGGCGGGCAGGGAGAGCTGCCAGAGGCTGGCCCAGAGGGCGGCGATGACTCCGAAGCTGGCGACCCAGCCGAGACCGCGCCGGGTGTTGGCGGGCGGCAGGGCTGCGTCAATGAGCATGACGAGCACGCCCGTCAGGGTGAGCAGAACTTCGGGAAGGATGCGGTAGAGGTCAGGGACCTGCTGGATAACAGGGTTCATTGCTGGCCTCTTTTATCGGTGAAGATCACTACGGTCTTACAGTTATGGTGTGTCATGCAATCGAGGAGATGGGGAGCCGCTTTCGAGATGGCGACAGAGTTGCTGGCCTGCGTTTCGATGCCCTGCAGGAACAGATTTGGTGCGACACCCATGACCAGCATGAGCACAGCGAGGGGCCAGAGAATGATGCTTTCGGCAAACGTCAAATCTTTACCTGGATTGGCGATGACGCCGTTCGACTGCGGCCCGTAGAAGACTTTCTGGATCAGCGTCAGCATGTAGGCTGCCGACAAGATGACGCCAACAGTGCCTGCGATAGCCCAGCCCTTGCTGACGCCGGTGAAAGTGTTCGAGAGGACGAGGAATTCGCCAATGAAGCCGTTCATCAGCGGAAGGCCGACCATGGCCAGGCTGGTGACGACGAAGAGAGTTGCGAGGTAGGGGGTCTTCTTGGCAAGGCCTCCGTAGGTCTCGATCTTGCTGGTACCGAAGCGGTCGTAGAGGACGCCGAGCAAGACGAACAAGGCTGCCCCGATGACGCCTTCGTTGACGGTCTGGAACACAGCGCCATCAAGGCCTGCAAGAGTGAAGCCATAGATGCCTAGGGTGCAGAAGCTCAGACTGCTGATCGTTCCATAGGCAAGCAGCTTCCAGAAGTCTTTCTGGACCAGCGCGAGCAGAGCGCCGTAAAGAATGCCGATGGCCGCCAGGCCGATGAGCCACGGAGCCGCCTGACGGGCCTGGACAGGGAAGAGGCCAACGTGAAAGCGGATGAGCGAGTAGAGGCCGAGCTTTCCGGCGACGATCATGCCCATGGCGACTGGGGCTTCTGAGAATGTGTCCGGCAGCCAGCCATGCAGGCCGAGGACCGGGACTTTGACGGCGAAAGCGATGAGGAACGCGAAGGCTACCCAGCAGAGCGCTTCGGCAGGGCACTGGCCGTTCAGAATGGCGACGCGCAATGCGTTGAAGTGGAAGCTTCCTGTCTTCGCGTAGAGATAGAGGATAGCAACAAGCAGCGGCGCGGATGGGATGAAGGTATAGAGGAAGAAGCGGAGGGCTGCTTTGGGTCCACCGTTCTCTGTCACACCGCGGCCGAACATGGCAATGAGGATGGCCATGGGAACGAGTGAGAGCTCCCAGAAGCCGTAGTAGAGCATCAGATCAAGCGAGACGAAGACGCCGACCATCGCGGTCTGCTGGACGAGGAAGAGTGAGTAGAAGACCTTGCTGCGGGTCTGGATGGTCTTCCAGCTTGCGAGAACGCCGATTGGGGCGAGCAGTCCGGTAAGTACCACGAGCCAAAGCGATAGGCCATCAACACCAACGGAGTAGCTGATGTTAGGGTTGGCGATCCAGGGGATTTCCTGTTCGAATTGGAACCCGGTCTGACCATAAACGAAGTGTGCGGGCAGGTGGAGCGTCAGCAGAAAAGTGACGAGAGCGGTGAGAAGCGCAATGGTGGCTGACACTTTGCCGCGATCGGGAAGCAGCACGATCAGCGCGGCTCCGATGAGCGGAGTCACGAGGATGAGGGAGAGGATGATGGTATCGAAACTATTCATTGTCTCAGTGCCCCGCCCAGTGCGCGACAGATGCGAAGTCGAAGTTGGTGTAGCCGAAGATGTAGGCGAAGACGAGCACAGCGGCTGCTCCCGCGCCCAGCCATGCGGCGTAGGAGCGGAGGTTGCCGGACTGCCAGCGGCGGAGGAACTCGCCAATGAGATTCGTAATGCCGGCGATGAGCCACGCTGAGCCGCGGATGATGACACCTTCGCCGATCCAGCCGAGGACAAATTGGGAAATCAGCAGCAGCGGCTTGACGAAGACAGCGTGGTAAATCTCGTCGATCCAGTACTTGTTGGTCAGCAGGGTATGTACGCCGGAGAAGCTCTTGGCGATGCCTTCGGCGCGCTTGTTCTTGCTGCCATAGAGAATGTGCGCCAGAAGCCAGCCGAATATTCCGGAAGCGACGGCGACGATGCTCAGGATCAGGTCAAGGCTCTTGTCGCCGGGAAGTTCTGCAGGATCGATCACCTTGCCGACGACCGGCGCGAGGAAGCCACCAAAGCGCTCAATGCCGATCCAACCACCGCAGATGGAGAGCAGAGCCAGAACGACGAGCGGGAACAGCATGATCCAAGGGCTCTCGTGGATGCCGTGCGCATGCTCGGCATGCTGGTTCGGCTCGGCGTGCGAGGAGTCCGCGTGAGCATCCGCTCTGGATTCACCCAGGAAAGTGAGGTACCAGAGGCGGAACATATAGAAGCTGGTCAGGAATGCTGTGAAGAGGCCGACGGCGTAGAGCAGCTTGCCCAGCGAGCCAGACTGGAAGGCCTCGTACAAGATGGCGTCTTTTGAGAAGAAGCCGGCAAAGGGTGGAATGCCAGCGATGGCAATGACTCCAGCCGTCATGGTGAAGAAGGTGACGGGGAGTTTCTTCCAGAGGCCACCCATCTTGCGCATGTCCTGCTCGCCGGACAGGCCGTGAATAACGGAGCCGGCGGCCAGGAAGAGCAGCGCCTTGAAGAAGGCATGGGTCATGAGGTGGAAGACCGCCGACGAGTAAGCCGCGACACCGCAGCCAAGGAACATGTAACCAAGCTGCGAGATTGTCGAGTACGCCAGCACTCGCTTGATATCTGTCTGGACAAGGGCGATGGTTGCCGCGAAGAGTGCCGTCGCCGCGCCGATGATGGCTACGACCGACAGCGCGAAGGGCGACAGCGCAAAGATGGCGTGTGTCCGGGCGATCATGTACACGCCGGCGGTGACCATGGTGGCGGCGTGGATGAGAGCGGAGACGGGGGTGGGGCCTTCCATCGCGTCGGGGAGCCAAACGTAGAGCGGGATCTGGGCGGACTTGCCAGCGGCGCCAACAACTAGGCAAAGCGCAATAGCAGTGAAGATGCCGCCCGAGGTGCTTTGGTGAGTTGAGAGCCAGCTGTTGATATCTCCGAAGCTGAGCGAACCGAACTGGGAGAGCAGCAGGAACATTCCCAGAAGGAAACCGAAGTCGCCGATGCGGTTGACGACGAAGGCCTTCTTGCCGGCGTCCGCTGCGGACTTTTTCTCGTAGTAGAAGCCGATCAGCAGGTAGGACGCGAGGCCGACGCCTTCCCAGCCGACGAACATAAGCAGGTAGTTCTCGGCGAGGACCAGGATGGTCATGAAGAAGAGGAAGAGGTTCAGATAGGCGAAGTAGCGCCAGTAGCCCTCTTCATGGGCCATGTACCCGACCGAGTAGAGATGGATGAGGAATCCGACGCCAGTGATGATGAGCAGCATGACCAGCGTGAGCTGGTCGACGGCGAAGGTGAAGTCGATGTGCAGCGGGCCGGCACTGATCCACGAGCCAAGCGTTTCCTTGAAAGGCAGCGTTGCGGCAAGCGGGCCGGAAGTGTTGCCGGGCCAGACCAGCATGGCGGCGCGGAGAACGACTCCAAAGGCTGCCAGTGGGAAGGCCAGTGCGACGGCGGAGACGAGCGGCTTAGGCAGGCGCTTGCCAAGGAGGCCGTTCACCAGGAAGCCGGCGAAAGGAAGCAGCGGAATGAGATAGAGGTATAGGTTCATCAGAGCTTCATCAGGTCGATCTGATCGACATTCAGTGTGGCGCGTGCGCGGTAGATGCTGATGATGATGGCGAGTCCAACGGCAGCCTCAGCGGCTGCGACCATCATGACGAAGAAGACGAAAACCTGGCCTTTAACGGCATGCCATTCATGGGCAAAGGTCACGAACGAAAGGTTCACCGCATTGAGCATGAGCTCGATGGACATGAAAACGGTGATGAGCGAACGCTTGATAAGGAACCCGATGACGCCGAGTGTGAAGAGTGCGGCGCTCAGGATCAGATACCAGGAGCTTGGTACTTCATTCCATGGCAGGTTTGACATTAGGAATGACCTTCCTTTCGCGCCAGAGCTACCGCGCCCAGGATGGCGATGAGGATGAGGACGGAGGTGACTTCAAAAGGCAGCAGCATGTCAGTGAAGAGCACGCGACTCAACTCTCGAGTGGTGACGCCATCAGCGAGGACGATGTTACCAAAGCTCTTCTGCGCCTGCAGCAGGATGGTCGTCAGCACGCCCAACAGCACGGCAACGGCGGGGAAGCCGAGCGTCTTGGCAACCTTGCTGCCGTGTGTCTTTTCTTCCTCGCCGACATTGAGCAGCATGACGACGAAGGTGAAGAGCACCATGACCGCTCCGGCGTAAACGATGATCTGGGCAATGGCCAGGAACTCAGCGCCCAGCAGCAGGTAGAGGACGGCAAGCGAGCTCATGACCACGATCAGCGAGAGCGCCGAGTTGATGGGGTGCGTCTGGAGGAGGAGATTGATCGCTCCTGCCAGACAAAAGCCCGCGAAGATGAGGAAGAGAACCAGGTGCATTGTGTCTTCAATCGTCCAGAGAATGTCTGTAACTGCTGTTGATAATGCTGAATCTGAAGCGAGCCAGCTGCGTCCGGTCAAACCCGATTGTAACGCATTGAAAAGTTAGGGCAGTGCGAGCACGAGGCTCGTTCCCACGATGTTGAGCATGGCAACTGGGACGAGATACTTCCATCCGTAGCCCATAAGCTGGTCATAGCGGAAACGCGGGAGTGTGCCGCGTACCCAGATGTAGAGAAAGAGGAACGAGAACACCTTCATTACGAACCAAAGAATCGGCATGACGACCGAAACGAATGTTCCTTGCATCGCAGAAAAGGTATTTCCAAACGGACTTGACCAACCGCCAAGAAAGAGCAGCGTAGCAACGCAGCCTACGGTGATCATGTTGCCGTATTCTGCCATGAAGAACATGGCGAACTTCATCGAGCTATATTCGGTGTGATAGCCGCCAGTGAGCTCTGTTTCCGCTTCGGGCAGATCGAAGGGGGCGCGGTTGGTTTCGGCGTATGCGGCGGTGAGATAGATGAAGAAGGCGATGAACTGTCCGCCGCCGAAAAGATTCCAGCTCCAGATGCCGTGGACCGACTGGACCTTGACGATGTCAGAGAGCGATAGGGAACCGGTGCGAAGAACGACGCCAACCAGCGAGAGTCCCAGGGCTAGTTCGTAGCTAATCATCTGCGCCGAGGCACGCAGGGAGCCAAGCAGCGAGTACTTGTTGTTCGAAGACCAACCGGCGAGCGCAATGCCGTAAACCGAGATGGACGTAACGCCGAGGATGACGAGCAGACCGACGTTGAGGTCGGCGATCTCAAAGAGCTTGATGCCGCGATAGGTGATCGGCGCGCCGAAGGGAATGACTGCAATTGAAAGCAGTGAGCAGCCGAGGGCGATTAGCGGAGCCAGCAGGTAGAGCGGCTTGTAGACGCCGGTCGGGATCATGTCTTCTTTGAGGAAGAGTTTGGCGCCGTCGACGAGAGGCTGGAGCAGACCAAATGGGCCAACACGGCTGGGTCCCCAGCGGTTCTGGATGCGGCCAACGAGCTTGCGCTCCAGCAGCACAGTATAGGCCACGGCGGTGAGGAAGATCACCAGCACGACCACGATTTTTAAGATGCTCAACAGCAGAAACACCCAGAAGATGTTCAAAATCCAAACCTCAGAGGCGACAGCCTCGTTTCTATCTTTTTGTTCATCACCGGCCATACGACCGGGCTGCTGCCGGTTACGTCAGTCTGCGGCGACTTCGGCGTTCACTCCGGCTATCGTCTCGTTTTGATACTGGTTGAGCTCCACAAGAGCTGCTGTGTGCGCGCCGAGGACGCCGGAGCTGAAGAGGCCGTCATGGGCGGGCAGGATCAGATCTTTTGCCGAGATCAAGCTGCTGACCGGAACGAAACCGGGCTGGGTGGCTGTGTCGTTGCCGCCGAAGAGGTTGAGTCTGTCCAGTTTATAGGAGGGGATAAGCCTCTCGATCTCGTCGAGTACGGCGAGCGGATCGAAAGGGCTGAGGCGAGGTTCGAGGCCGTTGGCGGTGAGCCAGACGGCGTGCCGGTCTGCTTCGCCCGATTGCGCGCCGCGGGACTGGCCCATGTCGGCTGAAACACCATTCGTCTTGCCGAAGGGGACGAGCTTCTTCACATCGGCACCCATGCCACCAGCGAGACGGACGAGGATCTCGAAGTCGGGCTTGGTGCCTGCCTTGTCGGCAGCCTTCTTGGTGAGCTGCACGTCGCCATAGCTGTTGGTTACGGTGCCGGTCTTCTCGTAGAGGCTTTGAGACGGGAACACTACGTCGGCTACAGCCGCAGTCGGCGTGAGGAAAATATCCTGCACGACGACAAAGGTATTCTTGAGCGCGGCAGGATCGACTCCGAAGCTCGTGACCGGGTCTGCGCCGACTACGTAGAGCGCGCCGAGCTTGCCTGCGCCCGCGGCGTCGAAGATGGCCGTCGAGTCGAGGCCGTTGGCGGTAGACAGGTTGCTGTACTCTTCGCCGAAAGCACCGGCGGAGGTTACTGGCACATAGCCGGGGAGCAGGTCAGGGAAGAGCCCCATGTCGGCTGCGCCGCGTGAGTTGGCGTAGTCGCCGAGGTAGGCGAACTTCACGCCTTCCTTGCCCAGCCCCCACTTGACGAGCGAACCGATGGCGGTGCCGCGATACTCTTCGCCGAAGATAACGAGAAGCGAATCTTCGGCAGCGATAGCATCGCGGAAGGACTTGGTGTCGGTGGTCGCCTCAAGGGCCGAGTCATCTCCGCTGAGGAAACCGGCCAGCGAGTCATAGCCTTCGAGAGGAAGACGAAGCGTCTTGATCGCTTGACGCTCCAGCTTGATCGGGCTGTCGGTGGCGATGTAGAGGCGCGCCTGATTCAAGCGGAAGTTAGTACGCAGGTTCCAGGCCAGCAGCGGATGCTCTTCGGTCGGGTTGCCGCCGATGAGGAGGATGGCCTTGGCTGACTCCGTATCGCGCAGGCTGGCGGTGCGGCCAGTGGTTCCGGCGAGGGCGTGGGCGAACCCTGCGTAATCCGTCGAGCGAACGTGATCGATGTTGTTCGTGCCCAGCACGGTGCGAGCGAACTTCTGAAGGAGGTAGTTCTCTTCGTTGGTCGTCGTATTCGAGCCGATCACGCCGATCGATGCTCCGCCCTTGCTGTCGCGGATTTCCTTCAGCTTCGCGGCAACGTGGCGAATGGCCTGTTCCCATGTGGCGGGCTCAAGCTTGCCTGCGGCGTTGCGGATGAGCGGTTTGGTGAGGCGGTCGGCGGACTCGACGAAGTCGAAGCCGAAGCGGCCCTTGGCGCAGAGGAAGTCGCCGTTAATGCCGGACTTGTCGCGGTTGTCGGCACGGATGATTTCGGTGCCTTCGTTGGCCTGGCGCACGCCGAGCGTAACCTTGCATCCGTCACCGCAATGGGTGCATACGGTCGAGACGTGATTCATCTCCCAGGGGCGAGTCTTGTAGCGGTAGGTGTCCGACGTCAGCGCACCGACAGGGCAGGCGTCGATGCACATGCCGCACTGCTCACAGTCGAGATGATCACCGCCGTTGGGGGCGATGATGGCCGAAGAGCCGCGGTTCTGGATACCGAGCGCCCAGACATCCATGCCTTCGCCGCACATCCGCACACAGCGGTAGCAGAGAATACAGCGCGGGCGGTCGAAGTAGACCGCGGGGGACCACTTCTGCTCTTCGCGGTGATTCTTGGCCTCGGCATAGAGGCTCACGCCTGCGCCGTACTTGAAGGTCATGTCCTGCAGTTCGCACTCGCCGCCGGCATCGCATACGGGGCAGTCGAGTGGATGGTTGCCGAGGAGGAGTTCAATAGTGGCCTTGCGAGCCTGTGCGATCTCCGGCGATTCCGTAGTGAAAACCTGGCCTTCAGCCACCGTGGTGGTGCAGGCAGTCTGGAGCTTTGGCACCTTCTCCTGGCGAACAACGCACATGCGGCAGGCGGCCTGCAGCGAAAGACCGGGATAGTAGCAGAAGGCGGGGATCTCAATGCCTGCCTTGCGGCATGCGTCGATGAGGAGCATCCCTGCGGGTGCTGTGAGCTTTTTGCCGTCGACTGTGAAGGTTACGTCTGCCATTCGTCTCTCGTTTGCTCGCGAGGGGCTTGTGTGCTTCCCTCAAGGGCTTAAGCCCGTTGTGAATTTGTCTTATTACCTATATTGCGTTGCTAGACCAAAGCCACTTCAAGGTGCTTGGCGTAGGGGCATGGTTTACCGTCAAGGTGGTCTTCGAATTCTTTACGGAACTTTTTCACGAAGCCGATGGTGGGCATGGCTGCTGCGTCGCCGAGCGGGCAGAAGGTGCGTCCCATCATGTTTTCCGCGAGGTACTGAATGTTGTCGATGTCTTTCATGGTGCCGAAGCCGGCATGGAAACGCGTCAGCGACTTCTTCAGCCAGTCGGTGCCTTCGCGGCAGGGAATGCACCAGCCGCAGCTTTCATGCTGGTAGAAACTGATGGTGCGCAATGCGAATTCAACGATGCAGGTCTGGTCGTCGATCACGACTACGCCGCCCGAGCCAAGCATCGAACCAGCCTTGCCGACCTGGTCGAAGTCCATGCCCAGGTTTTCAATTTCGCTCGGTAGCAGAACGGGAGTGGAAGACCCACCGGGAACTACCGCCTTTAAAGTACGACCTCCGCGAATGCCGCCAGCAACTTCGTAGATCATTTTCTTGAGGTTGTAGCCCATGGGCAGCTCATAGATGCCAGGGTTGTTGACATGACCGCTGATGCCGAAGAGGCGCGTGCCGCCGTTGCGCTCGCTGCCAACCGCTGCGTACGCCGGGCCGCCCATGGCGAGGATGTGCGGAACCGATGCGATGGTCTCGGCATTGTTGATGACCGTGGGACCGCCGTAGAGGCCGACGACAGCAGGGAAGGGAGGCTTGATGCGAGGAACACCACGCTTGCCTTCAAGCGACTCCATCAGCGCCGACTCTTCGCCGACTTCGTAGGCCCCGGCGCCCGTCTGCACGATGACCTGGAACTCAGTCTCGCTGCCGAAGATATTGGTGCCGAGATAGCCTTTCGCATAAGCGTCGGCAACAGCTTTCTCGACGATCTGGATGAGATAGCGATACTCGCCGCGCAGGTAGATAAAGCCGGTCTTCGCACCGATGGCAAGGCCCGCAATGATCGTGCCTTCGATGACCGCATGCGGATCGTGCAGGAAGATCAGATGATCCTTGCAGGTGCCCGGCTCGGACTCATCGCCATTGACCAGAACATACTTGGGCTTAGCCGAGACCTTGGGGACGAAAGACCATTTGAGGCCGGTCGGGAAACCTGCACCGCCGCGTCCGCGAAGGCCGCTGGCCTTCATTTCGTTGATGATCCACTCAGGACCTTCGGCGAGTGCGCGCTTGGCGGATTCATAGCCGCCGAGTTCGACATAGCGGTCGATTTCAGCGGCGCCCATACCAAAACGTTTGGTGACAATCTTGACTTCATCGGGGTGGGATACGAGCCTGGGCATTAGCTGACCCCTTCCTTGGCTTTTGCTCTGTAGCTGTCGAGGACGGCGTCGACCTTGTCGTTGGTCAGGTCGTCATGGAAGTCGTAGTTTACCTGAATGGCCGGAGCCCAGCAGCAGACGCCGATGCATTCGACTTCTTCAAGCGAGAAGACTCCATCAGCGGTTACGCCCTTATGGCCGATGCCGAGCTTGTCCTGCAGATGCTCGAACAGATCGTAGGCCCCGCGCAGCATGCAGCTGATGTTCGTGCATACCTGGACGTTGTACTTGCCCACAGGCTTGAAGCGCAGCATCGAATAATAGGTCGCCACGTTGCGTACATCGAGAGGCGTGATCGAGAGGCGTTCTGCAATCTCGTCCATCACAGCATCCGAGAGGTAGCCGACTTCGTCCTGTGCGTAGAGCAGCATGGGAATGAGAGCGGATCGCTTCAACGGATATTTAAGAACCAACGCGTCAAACTTGGACGCGAGCGCAGGTGAGAAGATCGACATCGTTTCGGCGCTCATTGCATTAACTCCCTGGCCCAGGCTTCAGCTTGCATGTCCATTTCTTCCTCTGCGTCTTCATGTTCTTCAATGCCAACGTGGGTTTTCAATTTGCCTTCGACGGTAAAGCGCATCAGACCACGCGTACCGTCTTCGCGAAACCAGATGACTTCTGCATCGTGGCGGTCAAGCTTGAGCCAGCGGTCGCCCGCGCGGACGATGATGTGTTCGGTGCCCAGTTCGACAGTGGCCTGATGCTGGCGGTTCAGTCCGTGGGCTGCGGTATAGCTACGCAGGACCGAGGCAAGCGAAACCCAAAGTTCCGGCCAGAGTTGGCTGGCTGCGGGAAGCTTCGGATTGTCGATGGCCACGGTCAAGAAATCTTTACCTCAGAGGCGGTTGCCCCGGTCTTGCTATCGCAATGTGTGGCACGGCTGAAGCCGAACCCTTCAAAACAAACGCTAGCGGTCAATTTCACCAAGCACTACGTCGATGGAGCCGATGACAGCGACAACGTCGGCCAGCATGCGGCCTTTACACATGGTTTCAAGAGCTTGCAGCGATGCGAAACTTGGGTTGCGCATGTGTACGCGATAGGGCTTTGCCGTGCCGTCCGACACAACGTAATAGCCCATCTGGCCGCGGCTGGATTCAATCCCTTGATATACCTCGCCTGCAGGTACGGCGAAGCCCTCCGTGACGATCTTGAAGTGATGGATGAGCGACTCCATCTGGGTCTTCATCTTTTCGCGATCGGGCAACACGATCTTTGGCGCGTCCGCCTTGACGGGGCCTTCCGGCATGCCGTCTAGCGCCTGGTTGATGATCTTCACCGACTCGCGCATTTCGGCGAGGCGAACCAGGTAGCGACCCCAAACATCGCAACGGTCCGACGTCGGTACCTTGAAGTCAAACTTCTCGTAGCTGGAGTAGGGCATGTCGCGACGCAGGTCGAAGTCCACACCGGAGGCGCGCAGCGGCGGACCAGTCACGCCCAGCGCGATGGCGTCGGCAGCAGAGAGATGGCCTACGTTCTGCAGGCGGTTGACGAAGATCGGGTTGCCGGTGAGCAGGTTGGCGTACTCATCGATCTTCTCCGGGAAGGTCTTCATGAACGCGCGTACGCGGTCGAAGAAGTCGAGAGGCGGTTCAAGCGACAGTCCGCCGATGCGGAAGTAGCTGGTCATCATGCGCTGGCCGGCGACCAGTTCAAAGATGCGGAGGATGTCTTCGCGCTCGCGGAAGGTGTAGAGGAAGACCGTCAGCGCGCCGATATCCATGGCGTGCGTGCCAAGCCAAACGAGATGGGAATTAAGGCGGGTCAGTTCCGAGAGGAGAACACGCATCCATTGCGCTTTGGTTGGGATCGGAAGTTCAAGCAGCTTTTCGACGGCAAGGCAATAACAGAGATTGTTGTGCATCGGGCTCAGATAGTCGATGCGGTCTGTCAGGGGAACAACCTGCTGGTAAAACTTCGCTTCGCAGGTCTTCTCAATGCCGGTGTGAAGATAGCCGATCTCCGGGTACAGGCGGACGACGATTTCGCCGTCGATCTCGAGCACGAGGCGGAGAACGCCATGGGTCGAAGGATGCTGCGGACCCATATTGAGGACCATGGTCTGGTCGGCGGAGCCCTCGGCGATCGGTGCTTCGAGAATCGGTGTTTCTGTGAACTGGGCCATCAGGTCGGCTCTCCCGCGTGCTGCCTTGCGTTACGGTTTCGGTCGATTTAGGTCGCGACTCTTCAGTTTACAACGGCGCGTGTGAGTGTGGAGTGCGGGTGTGCAAATCGCTTTTCACACTCGCACAACCTCACCGGTAGCCTTCTACAGGGTAGTCCTTGCGCAGCGGGTGGCCAGACCATTCTTCGGGCATCATGATGCGGCGAAGATTAGGGTGACCGTCGAAGCGTATGCCGAAGAGATCGAAAACTTCGCGCTCGTAGTAATTGGCCGAGGGCCAGACGCTGGTGATCGTCTCGACCGCAGGACTGGCCTCATCCAGCATCACGCGCAGGCGGATGCGCTCCTTCAGAGTGTGAGACAAAATGTGATAGCTAACCTGGAAGCGCGGCGAAGCAGGGAGCCAGTCGACGGCGGTCACGTCTTCGAGGAAGTTGTATCCAGCGGCCTGCACGGCGAACCCTGCGGCTACGATCCCTTCGCGGGCGACGGTCAGCGTCATCTCGTCCCGGTCCCAGCGAGCGTCGATCAAAGCTTCCGGCACCGCGGAAAGAACGGCGGACAATCCAGGGTGGTCGGCCTTCTCGCGGAGAACAGCTTCCTTATCGGGCAGTGTGGTGCTCATTTAAAGATCCCCTTTATCGTTCGACCAATCCAGAATCCCTTTTTTCACAATGTAGAAGAGTCCGACGGCGACAAAGCCGAGGTAGACCAGCATCTCCCAGAAGCCGAACCACGGCCCGACGTACTTAGGCAGGTCGCGGTAGATCACGGCCCACGGCATCATGAAGACCACTTCGACGTCGAACAGGATGAAGAGCATGGCGACCATGTAGAAACGCACGCTGAAGCGGCCTCGTGCGTCGCCAACGGCCTCAATGCCGCACTCATACGTGGCCAGCTTGGTCTTGGTATTGCGGTGCTTGCCGATGAAGTAGGAGCCGAAGGCCATTCCCAGGCCCAGCCCGAAAGCGGCCAGAATCTGAAGGAGCAGCGGCAGGTACTGCCAGAAGTTAGGGATCGTTGACGCTGGAGTTGTCATGCACACTCTCTGGTTTGTCGAACTTGTCTAGCGAGCTGGTTTTTGCTCGTTGGTTTGGCGAAGTTGTTTAGGCCAACCGGTTTAGTGAATGTGGTGAAGGCACCGTCCGGAGGAGCAAAATGGGCTGCAAACCCGGAACCTGCTGGGAAACCACTGATTTGAGCTTAGGTTTTCGCCCTCGCTGAGTCAAGCCGGGATTAGGTTTGCGAACAGGCTGGCAGCTTCGAAATGGGACGGCTGACTGGATACTTTCCGCTGGATGAAAGCGGGTTTGAGCAACGCTGCTGCGCATCTCAGACATGAGAGTTCTCAAATTTTTCCGCTCCAAACGTTACTTTCGTCCTCTGGAACAGGTCAGAATCGTGCCGATGGGAGCTGTGAGGACACTCTTCATGGCAACCCATACAGCGAATCTTGTAGCTCATTTGATAGCCTGCGCGACCAACGACAGCATGCTGTGTGGTCCTGCCCCTACGCCGGTTAATGCGCGTGTCCCGATGGCGAAGAACCCGCCAGCTCCACAGGTCGTGAGGCGTCGTCGAATTTCTCCCGAGGCAGGCCGCGCGATTGAGATCCTGGGCCACGCGATCGAGTATCTGGCGGACGAGCACGCCCTGGCTTGCATCGAGGAGCGGCAGCAAGTTGGGAAAGGGAAGCATCCGCAGGTAGCGGCCATCGAAGTGCTCATGGCGCGTAACCGCGAGGTCTACTTCAGTTGCCCGGAAGTACCCACGCTGAGCGAGCGGTTGCGGGCGTGGCTGCATGTGCAGCGGGCATAACGTTGTACTGAGCGAACTGGGGCGGTGGTAATCTGGGCTGGATGATTCATGGCTTCCGGTCCCCCATTCTTCTAGTTTTGCTGGCTTGCGCTGCTCTGTATGCGCCTGCGCAGTCTCCCAAGCCTGCTGCGGTGGAATCGAAACCGACGTTTGTGCTGAAGCAGTTCTCCGCCGGGCAACCACTGCGGCTGATTGCCTATGGCGACATGCGCTTTACCGATCCCGCGCGCACAGATGGGACAAACCCCAGGCTGCGAAGATGGCTGGCGGAGAAGATCGGCGCGGAGAAACCGCAGGCACTCCTGGTAACAGGCGATATGCCGTATACCGGTGAGGTGCAGGCCGATTGGGATGAGTACCAGAAGGAGACCGCTTCGTGGAAGGAAGCAGGGTTTCCCGTCTTTCCCACAATGGGCAATCACGAAATCTACCACGACAAGGCGAAGGGCGTTGCAAACTACCTGAACAACTATCCGGACTTAAAGGGGCACCGCTGGTACTCTGCGTTGCTGGGTTCAGTTGAAGTACTGTCGCTGGACATGAATTCGCAGGTAGGTCCGCACTCAGACCAGGGCCGGTGGTTTGCGGCGCAACTCGATCACATTCCGCCGTCGGTCGAGTTCCTACTGATTCTGTATCACATACCTTGGGTGGCGGACACACAGTCGCAGCTCGTAGCGAGCTTGCCTACCAAGGACGCTTTGTTACTGCGCGGCATGCTCGAAGCTCGCGTAAGTCATATGCATGCCAAGGTTGTGGTGTTCAGTGGGCACATCCATAATTACGAACGCTTCGAGCAGCATGGGATTGAATATGTGGTAACGGGCGGTGGAGGCGCAGTGCCGTATCCGATCCTCTACCGCGGAACGCATGACTTGTACCGAGATTCGGGGTTTCCGGTCTATCACTACCTCACCGTTGAGGTGCGTGATCACAAGCTGCAGGGAGTCATGTGGAAAGTGGCAGACCCGAACGCCGCCAATCTCCAGGTCGAGGCGAAAGACACTTTCGCCATCCCCGCAAATCCACCGGCGTTAAGAGCCCCCAAGTAACCTGGAACGACAACCGGGCGATCTGCTACCGGCATGATATTTCTACGAATCTCGTACGTCGACAATAAGAGACTTATCCCTTGGACAGCAGTGCGAACAACAGAACCCAGGCAAGACCCATGGCATGCCAGTACCACGCAACGCTGTCGACGACGATCTGTCTGTATTCCACCTTACGCAGGAAGCCGAGCGTACCAAGGCTGCCGGCAAGAACGAGGATGCCGAGCGCTAGGTGAGCAGCGTGAATTCCGGTGATGATGTAGAAAAAGTAAAGCGCAGGGGTCGCCCATCGATCGAAACCGAATCCCTCGCTGGTGAGCTGCGTCCACGCATTCCACTGGCCAGCAACGAACAGGACGCCCAGAACGAGCGTTGCGGCAATCCACGGCAAGGTGCGGCGCAGGGCCGGGCGGCCCATACCCAGCCACTCTTCCACAACGTCAAATTCGCGGAAGATGTGACGGCGCGCAACCTCCATGGTAAGGCTGCTGAGGATCAAAACCGCAGTGTTCAGGAAGAGGATCGGCGGAAGCTGGACCGGGTGCCAGTCGCCGATAAAGTCCTGGTTGCGGGGATTGAAATGGCCAGCCCCCTGGTGAGCGTAAAACATCACGGCCAGCGCAAGGAAGAACATCATATCCCCGGCCAGACAGACAAAAACCGACAGGCGGATGCGGTTCAGCAGCTCACGCGGGCCGGTTTTGCCCATTTTCTTCCATTCATCATCATCGCCGCTACCCCCGCCGCCGGTTGGGCGACGGTCTACGGGCGGCTTGCCACCGATCCCAGGGTCTTTACGCTCGGTTTCTACCGGATATTTTGTGTATGTGGTGGGCATGGCCTAGGCCCTCGATAGAACTCAGCTTACACGCACTGCAAAAATGATGCACTGGAATCAGCGGACGTTGCATATCCTCACAAAGAAGTTGCCTGCTTTGAACCTCTTGCTTCCGCATTCCCTGGCGAATTGGCCGGCTGCTCCCGTGCTTCCTTCACCGTACCAACGAATAGCTCGTGGACACGCCGGTCTGCGGACATCTCCGGGTGAAAGGTCGCCGCGAAGATGTTTCCCTGGCGAACAAGGACAGGAAATCCGTCGCGTTCAGCGAGAATTTCGACTTCGGGAACAGCCTGTTCGTTCACCGCCACGATGCGCGGGGCGCGGATGAAGACTGTTTCCAGTGGACCTCCCGGAAGTTCGGTGTCCAGCATGAGAATTGCCGAATCCCGCTGGGCACCGTAGGCGTTGCGTTCGACGGCGATATCCAGTGCGGCGAGGCTGGGCTGGCTGGGATTTCGCACTTCCTTGGCAAGTAGGATGGCTCCGGCACAGGTTCCGAAGACCGGTTTTTCGTGAGCAAACGCCTGGAGCGACTCCAGAAAGCCGTTCTGCAAGAGGAACTTAAGCATCGTCGTGGATTCGCCGCCGGGCATCACGAGGCCATCGAGTCCGGCCAGTGCTTCCTTGTTTCTGACGAGAGACGGTGTCGCGCCGGACTCCTGGAGCGCGATGGCGTGGGCTTCATAGTCGCCCTGGATGGCAAGGACGCCGATACGCGGCGACGAGGCTGTTTCGTTCAAGTGGGGGTCTCCGATTTCAGGCAGCGGCTACTGGCAATGCCATCCAATCCAGTGTAACGACTGTGATGTCGTCTTCCTGGCCAAACTGCTCGGCTGCAGCGGCAATTTGACTGGCGCTCTGGCGGCTGATGCCGAGTGTCCGTTCAAAGCCGAAGAGTTCGCCGGATTTGGAGCGAGCTTCCACCACGCCATCAGACATAAGTGTGATGCGCGCCCGGTCAGGAAGACTCGCCCGTATTTCCCCGTAAGGAAATCCGGAGATAAGGCCAATGGGCAGTCCTGAGTTACATTCCATCTCAACCCCATTGAGATACGGCGAAAGGTGGCCGGCGTTTGCGATCGTCATCGTCCCGTCCGGATCGATTTCGAGGCACAGGCACGTAATGAAGACACGCTCATCGTTGCGAACCATCAGGTCGTTCATCCTGCGCAGGAGGATGGATGGTGTCACTTGCTCCTCCGTCATGGTGCGCAACGCGCCGACGGCAATCGCTCCGACCATGGCTGCCTTCAGGCCTTTGCCCGCCACATCACCGACGACGACCAGCACCGAGCCGTCGGCACGGGGGAGAATCTGGCAGAAGTCGCCGCCGACCTCCTCAGCAGCCAGATAAGCGATATCCGCTTGCAAAGAGCCGTGAACGGATTGCCGCGCGGGTACAAGGCTGTACTGGATCTCACGGGCAGCCTGCAGTGCAGTGGAGAGGCGCTGTTCCTCGCTGCTCATGCGCACGAAGTGATAGACCATCACAGCCAGATACCCAAACATCAGGAGCAAGTTGGCCGTAGAGACTATATTGACCGGAAAGGGCTTATCGAGAATCAGAAAATTCGGAAATCCCAAAAATACGCCTGGGGCAACTCCCGCATCCATGAGGGTGTATCCAAAGTTGAGCGAGGCCGCAACCAGCAAATTGAAAGCAAACGGCACGAGAAAAATGCCGGTATCCGTCCCGCCCTTGCGCCATGCCCGGAACATCAACCATGCCGGAATGAGCTGGCTCGCGAATGTGAAGGTAAAAAAGAGACCGTCGGCCCAGACGAAGGGCAAGCGAAATACCACGAGTTGCGTACTCAGTTCGGCGACAATCGTGCAACCGATCGCCGTGGCCATCCAGCGTGACCGCCTCAACCCGAGCAGCCCCATGATGAACATGATGTTCGCAAACGCAGCAAGGATATCGCTAACGACAAGGATGCCGAGTGTTACATCAGACCGCCAGGCATAATGGCCGGCTAGCACGGTACAGGTGAACTGGGCATAGCCCATCAGCATGTCACCAGCGAACCAGAGGTAAAGGCTCTTTCGCGTGAGCCAGAAGAGGAGCAAGGCTGCAATCGTCACTGGAATCGTGAAGATGAAAGTCGTTGAGTCCATGCCCTGATTCAGGACAAGATCGGCGGCCTTTGAGCGTTCGAAGTCAGCCAGCAGAACGTCCGGCTCGCCGATCAACACCTCGCCAAACTCGTCACGCTCAGCCCACTTGAAAGCCTGACTCTGCCAGAGCCGCAGCGCCATCGTCATGCGTTGAGGCTTGTCAGAAGGTGTTACTGGAAGGGTAAACACCCTCGCAGCGCCCTTGGTCGAGTAGCTTTTTTCAGGCGGCAAAAAGCCAACCTGGCCGATAAGTTTACCGTCGGCGAAGAGCTGGTAATTCTTGTGGATCTTGGGCATCTCGATGACGAGGCCTGGGGTGTCTGCGGGAACAAGAATGGCAAAGCGAAACCATGCCTGATCCTGCTCTTCGTGATATCCCTGCTTATCCCAGTCGTCACTGACGTTCAGCAACTTCCAGTCATGATCGTTAAAGGTGGGGTTCGCCCATTGCAGATCGTTGCCGGGGTGGAACTTCCATTGCTTGCTGACGACAGTGATGGCCTGGCGGCCCTGTCTGAGATCGATGAGCGCTGGGGAAGCGTTCGCGGATTCAGAAGGCTTGTCCAGCTGCGCAAACGAAATTGTGGAAACACCGAAAAATCCAAGAAGCAAAACGCAATAGACGAAGACAGGGCCTCGCCGTGCAGAAAAAAAATGCATGATTGCCGATCGAGGACGCAAGGGACGCAGACCTTCTGAGCTGAGGTAGTGGCGCTGGCAGGATTCTACAGCTTTGCCCAGGATACGCGTATTACGAGCAGGGAGCTCCCGCTGTTTTATGGCCCTGCATCAGCCCCATCGAAATGAAAGAGCGCTATTTCGATCCCACTACGCAGGTGAAGTTGGCTGCGTCGTTCGAGTCTCCGCTACCTTTGTACTTGGCCGCTTGCGGATAAGGGCAGAGCGGGCGGGTCATGGTGGCATGGCGCGCTTCGCCTTCTCCCGCGAACTTGGTGGCAATGATGGTCTCGGGCGCTTTGGCGCTTTCGACCCACTGCTCAAGCGCAGCGTACATGTTGTGTTCGGGATCCGTCGCCGGGCTTTCGGGAGATGCGCCTCCCTGGCCAAAGCGATCAGGTCCCGGCCCCTCCGCACAATGCTGAACCCCCGGAGCCAGGTACAGGCGCACCGCTGCCGTAGCCTCAGCGGTTCCCGTGGTCTTCAGCATCGCTTCGTAGTAGTTGATCGTGTTGAGCGCGGAGATCGCTGGGTCGTTCCATCCGTGGTAAAGGATAAGCTTGCCGCCACGTTTGACGAAGGCTTTCAGATCAGGATTGGTGGAGTCGAGAGCAACGCTGGTCTTATCCACCGCGGCCTTCAGACCCTCGTCCGTGTCGAAGGATTTGTAGTCCCACTTGGCATCGCTATAGACCATATTCGAGAAATAGCCTGTGCCGAAGAGATACATCGCACTCTGGTTTGCCGTGGGCCCGAAGATCCAGCTTCCCCAACCATTGCCTCCTTCTTCCGCGCCCGGAACGTATCCAGGAAAGATCAGCTTACCGCTTGCGTCATGCGATCCGGCATAGAGCTGCTTCATCGCCGTAACTTGTGGCGCAGTCAGGCAGCTATTGGAATCCGCCCCCTTGCAAAGCATCGCTGCAGGATCGAAGCGGCAATGCTGCGGATCACTCACGATGCCGTCGACGACGCCATCGGTCTTGTCGCAAGCTGCGAGCACGGCTGCCGAGATCGCTGGAATCTTGCTGGCTGGTATGTAGCTGGCAGGGGTAGCCGTAAGCGCCTTCGCATTGACCACCGCATTCGCAAGCAGGTGCGACCAGTTATTAGCGGGGGCGCCAGCGAGGATGCCGTCGTAATCGGTTGCGAATCGCTGAGCCTCCATGAGCGCTTCGCGGCCGCCGTCGGAGCAACTTGCGAAGTAGGACCGTTTGGCGGCGCTGCCGTAATAGGCCTCAACAATCGCCTTCGACTTCAGCGTCATTTCGTGTACGGCGCGGTTGCCGAAGTCGGTGATCTTCTCTGGATGATTGAGTGCCCAGCGAGCGTCAATTCCGCTGGCTTCGTGACCAGTGTCGGTGCCACCGCTGGCATAGCCGAGGCTAACAGCGACGGCAAGATTGCGGCGGTCGATGACCCCTGCAAAGCCGCCATTGCCCTGGCCGCGGAACTTTCCGTTCCACCCTGCGACCGGTAGCCATACTTCGATCTTGATCTCCGAATCGCTGGACGGTGCGAGCACAGCAGCCACACGGCAGAAGGCGGGAAGCTTCTGGTAAATCGCCGCGTCGGCGGGGTCGCCTTCGCGGTCAGCCGATGAAGTGGGCCTGTACGCGCCAGCCTTGATCTCTTCCGCCGCAGTGATCCTGGTGTTGGACAGGGCAAGCTTTGCGAGTGCTGCACAGGTGTTAGCCGTCTGCGCCTTGCCTGAGCATGCGCCCGTGAATATGGCAAGAGCAAGCAAGAAATGCATTGAAGATTTCATGTTCCGCACGACCTGATCGCAGATTCTTGGGCGGAGACAGAATACATGAAACTTCTTTAGTCGCACGGAAACCCGTTCGCTCAATCTTGAAGAAAAGTTTCAGGACTTGAATGTAAAGGGATTAAAGATATTCACTTTAAAAGGTTCAAAATCACGTGTGTTCCGCGTAACAACATTGAGTCCGTGGATGCGTGCGGTAGCGGCAATCATCGCATCTTCTGAAAGAATTTTGGTTTTCCCTTCCATGATTCTGGCCCACTCTCGAGCAATCGAGCCATCCATTGGTAGCACAGCCATGGTGAGGCTGATTTCATCTATCCATGCCTCAAGTCCTGCGGCTTTGATTGGATCCTGTCGACGAGTAATCTCTACGCCAGCCTGGAGTTCTCCAAGAACAATGGCTGGTATCGCAATATCGATCTGGTCTATGCCTTGAAACCATGCCAGCACGGCTCCGTGTGGCTTGGTTCTCCGCAACTCGGAAATCACGTTCGTATCGAGAAGGAAAATCATCGGTTACTCGAACTCAACCACCGGACGGCTCCGATATTCTCCACGCGGCGGGACGTCGATGTCATGCGGACCGTTTGGGTCGAGCAAGATTTCCTTCAGGGTTCTTCGCGCTTGCGTATCGTAATGTTTTGTATTTGAGCTGATGCGCTTCCACTCGTCAATGGACACGAGGACTGCTGTCTCCACCCCGTTCTGAGTGATGACCAGAGGACCATCTCTGAGAGTGGTCTCAACAAGGTCGCGTAGGTTGGTCTGCGCGTCATCGGCAGTAGAGATCATTCCTGAGACACTCCTTCCTACTAGTGATACCATTCGAAGGCTTGCGGGTCCAATCGCTGATATCAATAGCCGTTTTTCAGGTATGCGAGGGCAAATCAAAAGCCGGAGATGCGCGAGGCATCTCCGGCTCTTGTCCTTGCTTTCACCCGAAGGGCGGTCAGCCTGCACGGCAAATGCTACCAGCCGCGGGTTTGCATCAGGTGCTGCTCTTCGATTGCGGCAGCGGCCAAGCCCTTCATTTCGCCGGTAACGATTTCGCTGGCTTCGGCGATGATCTTCGGATCGTCGAAGTGGGCGGTGGCGAGTACGATTGCACGGGCGCGTGAGACAGCCTCAGCGCGTTCCGCAGGGTTGTTGTCTACGTCGAGCGGAGTCGCGCCGGACTTCATGAAGATGCCGGAGCCGACGAAGACTGTCTCGGCGCCGAGCTGCATCATCAGCGCAGCGTCTGCCGGGGTGGCAATGCCGCCTGCCGAGAAGTTCGGCACAGGCAGCTTGCCGGCCTTGGCGACCATGCGGATGAGTTCGTAGGGAGCGCCATGCTCTTTGGCGGCAGCAAAGAGTTCTTCTTCGCCGAGAACGGTGAGAGCGCGGATCTCCTTGCGAATCTGGCGCATATGCTGCACAGCGTGGACGACATCGCCAGTGCCCGGCTCGCCCTTGGTGCGGATGAGGGCTGCGCCTTCCGCAATTCTACGCAGAGCCTCGCCCAGGTTACGGGCGCCGCAGACGAAAGGAATCGTGAATTTGTGCTTGTCGATGTGGTGCACTTCGTCAGCCGGTGTCAGCACTTCGCTCTCGTCAATGAAATCGACACCGAGCGCTTCCAGCACCTGGGCTTCAGCGAAGTGGCCGATGCGGGCCTTGGCCATGACCGGGATCGACGCAACGGCCTTGATGGCTTTGATCAGGCGCGGATTGGCCATGCGGGCAACTCCACCCTCGGCACGGATCATTGCCGGCACACGTTCCAGAGCCATGACGGCGACAGCGCCGGCTTCTTCCGCGATGCGGGCCTGTTCGACGCTCATCACGTCCATGATCACGCCGCCCTTGAGCATTTCTGCCAGGCCGACCTTGAGCCGAAGGCTGGTGTTGATGTGAGTTCCGTTGCTGTTCGATTCCGCCATTGTCTTCCTCACTTCCTTAAAAATCCGGTAGCGCGGACTCGTATCCGCTGCTTTTCACTTGTCGTTTCAACACCTAAGTGTACCAGTGATGCGGGTGTGCTGCAGCCGGGGCGAGACCCGGATTTTGCGGTACGAAATTTGAGCCGAAATCCAGCGATTTGCCGGAGGTGTTACAAATTTATGAATTTGGCCGGACGGAGACCCGCAGGGGATTGCTGACCGTCCGCAAGTTGTAGGATTACGAAGGAAGTATCGAGGTGAGATGGGCAAGATGGATGAGGGTCGTTGGGTACTGCTGATCGCCAGCGAAGTTGGCGGAACGGATTCTGTTTCAGATCGGGCTATGGAGCGCCTGGTTCACGCGATCAGCAAAGAGGGGTACGAAGTTGTTCGGACTTCAACGCCGGAAGATGGGCTATCACTGGTCAAGTCTGACCCTTCACACTCGGCGATTCTGCTGGATTGGGACCTCGAAGGCGACAATCAGTTCGATGAACGCGCCGCGCTGACCATTATTCGCGCCGTGCGTCACCGCAGCAAGAAAGTGCCAATCTTCCTCATCGCCGACCGCACACTGGTGAGCGAACTTCCGTTGGAAGTCGTGCGGCAGGTACATGAATACATTCACCTTTTCGGTGACACCCCGGAATTCATCGCCAACCGCGTGGACTTCGCCGTGGAGCGCTACGAGGCGCAACTCCTGCCTCCGTACTTCAAGGCGCTCAAGAAGTACAACGACCAGGGCGCCTACAGCTGGGACGCGCCGGGGCACATGGGCGGCGTGGCCTACCTCAAGCATCCGGTTGGGATGGAGTTCCACAAGTTCTTTGGTGAGAACATCATGCGCTCGGATCTCGGCATCTCCACCTCGCCGCTGGGTTCGTGGCTGGACCACGTCGGACCTCCGGGCGAGTCCGAGCGGAACGCGGCGCGCATCTTCGGCGCAGACTGGACTTTCTACGTCCTCGGCGGCTCCTCGACCTCAAACCAGATCGTCGGTCACGGCGTCGTCGGGCAGGATGACATCGTCATCGTGGACGCCAACTGCCACAAGTCCATCTGCCACTCGCTCACCGTAACCGGAGCGCGCCCTGTTTACGTGACGCCCACGCGCAACGGCTACGGCATGATCGGCCTGGTTCCGCTCAAGCGATTCAGTCCTGCCGCGATCCAGGAACTGATCGACAAGAGCCCATTTTCAAAGGGAGCAGCATCGCAGACTCCCACCTACGCCGTCGTAACCAACTCGACGTACGATGGCCTCTGTTACGACGTAAACAAGGTCGTAACGGAGCTTGCCCCATCCGTATCGCGCGTGCACTTCGACGAAGCCTGGTATGCCTACGCGAAGTTTCATCCGCTGTATCGCGGTCGCTTTGCGATGGACGTCCCCGACGAGATGCCGGAACGCCCAGCGATCTTTTCTACCCAGTCCACGCACAAGATGCTGGCGGCGTTCTCAATGGCTTCGATGGTGCACATCAAGCTTAGCCCGCGTGCTCCGCTCGATTTCGACCAGTTCAACGAAGCCTTCATGATGCACGGAACGACGTCGCCGTTTTATCCGCTCATCGCCTCGATCGACGTCGCCGCGGCCATGATGGACGAGCCCGCCGGAACGACGCTGATGGAAGAGACGATCACCGACGCCATCAGCTTCCGCAAAGCCATGTCGTCGATCGCGCATCGGCTCCGCGTCTACGAAGAAGGCGATGGCTGGTTCTTCCGCCTCTTCCAGCCAGACCGCGTTGTCGATCCAAAGGACGACAAGAGCTACCTCATCGAAGACGCTCCCGACGAGCTACTCTCGACCAACTCCAGTTGCTGGACGCTGAAGCCAGGCGAAGACTGGCACGGCTACCAGGACGAAGACGTTGAAGACGACTACTGCATGCTGGACCCGACCAAGGTCACGATCCTCATGCCCGGCGTGAATGCGCAGGGAGTCGTTGCGGAATGGGGAATTCCCGCGGCCATCCTGACCGAATTCCTCGACGCACGACGCGTCGAAATCGCCCGCACCGGCGACTACACCGTGTTGGTTCTCTTCTCGGTCGGAACGTCCAAGGGCAAATGGGGCAGCCTGCTCGAAAATCTCTTCGAATTCAAGCGCCTCTACGACACCGAAGCGCCCCTTCACGAGGCCCTGCCAGATTTGGTCGAAAAATATCCTCAGCGCTACCGCAACGTCACTCTGAAGGAGCTTAGCGACGAGATGCATTCAGCGATGGTGGAGTTGCGGCTGTCGGCTCTTGAAGGGGAAGCCTGCGAAGTAGAAGAAGTGCAGGTACTTACGCCTGCGCAGACCTACCAGAAGCTCCTGCGCAACGGCACGGAAAAGGTGAAGTTCACCGAGATGGCCGGACGCGTCGCCGGCGTCATGCTCGTGCCGTATCCGCCGGGAATCCCTGTCTGCATGCCCGGAGAGCGACTAGGCGGTCCGGACAGTCCCGTCATCAACCTCATCCTTGCACTTGAAGAATTCGGCAAGCGCTTTCCGGGCTTTGAGCGTGAAGTTCACGGCATCGAAGTGGACGCAGCCGGCGACTACTGGATGCGCGGCGTCATCGAGACGGGCAAGCGGGCCAACGGCAAGAAGAATCCGCCCAGCTCCGCGCCACCAGTTAAGCCCAAGCGCCGTACTGGAACTAAGTCAGTGTCAGCTTTGAAGCCAGTCGATTCCAAACTGAACGAACAGCGCTAAACCAATCGTCGTAATATGCCGTGAATGCTCGTGTAGACTGCGAGCATTCACGGCATTTCTGTTTGGGGCGGCATGACCAGTAAAGGCAACAACTGTCTGAACGATCCAATGCTGCTGAGCGAATGGCTCGCGGTAGCCTGGTCGAGCGAGGTGGAAGCAGGGAAGACGCTTGCCCGGCGAATCCTCAGCCGGGATGTTGTGCTGTGGCGTTCCGCGAATGGCGATCTGCACTGCTGGCTCGATCTCTGTATCCACCGTGGCGCCAAGCTCTCCCTCGGCGTCATCCAGCCCTCAACCACTTCGGGAGATTGTCTCGTCTGCCCATATCACGGCTGGAAATACGCAGGCTCAGGGCAGTGCGTCGCCATTCCTGCACAGCCAGGCATGACCCCTCCGGCGAAGGCACGGGCGACCGCTTATCTGGTTCGAGAAGAGTACGGGGTGATCTGGGTCTGCCTTGGCGAACCCACCACCGGGCTTCCTGAGTTTCCCGTCGCCGCTGAGCCCGGCTTTCGCGTCCTTCACGCCGGCCCGTACCGTTTCCGGGCACTTGGCCCTCGACTGATTGAGAATCTGCTGGATGTGGCACACCTCGGCATCGTGCACGCCGGGCTGCTTGGAGAGCCGGAGCGCAGCGAGATCGAGGATTACGAAGTTGGCATGGGCGTACGAGGGCCGGAAGCGAAGGAAATTCGCATCTGGCAGCCGGATCCCGACGGCACCGGCGTAGGTGCAATGATTGCCTATCACTATTCAGTCCAAGGGCCATTGACAGCAGGCTTCGTGAAGCTCAGCGGCAAGCAGCGGCTGGGATTTCTGGCCCAGGTGGCCCCAATCGACGAAGAAACGAGCGAGATGCGCATGATCATGGCGATCAACTACGGCGAGGAGATTTCCAACGCAGACCTGATTGCGTTTCAGGATCGCGTCGTAGCCCAGGACCGCGTGATTGTGGAGTCGCAAAGACCGGAAATGCTGCCGCTCGATCTGCAGGCAGAGCTGCACCTACGCTCCGACCGCATGGCCATCGCCTATCGCAAATGGCTCCGGGAGATAGGCTTCAGCTACGGCGTCGCCTAGCGAGTTGCGGCGACGTGCTCTTGATGCGCAGGCGACCCATTCGCTCCCGGCGAGCCGCCCTCGAGCATCGGCAGGATCATAGCCAAAATTTGCGGCACAACCTCATCTACCGATGGCCGGTCGGGCGTGTTGAACCAAGCCTTGACAGCGCCGTTGATCGCCCAACTCGCTGCACTCGCGGTCATCGGGGAGAGTCGCAACCTGGGCGAGTCGTTCCGGGTCAGGACGCGACGAATAGCGGCGGTGATCGCAGCGTCGATCAGTGGCTCAAAGGCGCTCTGCTCCTTGCAATCGGAATGTCCGTCTCGCATGAGCACAATGTAGTCGCAAGCTGCACGAATGATCTCGCTCGCCTCTGAGGGGCAATTGCCTTCAAACCGTACATCGCGCTGATGGAGAAGAGCATGAAAGCCTCCGGCGACCAAAGCGTCCAGAAGCGCGAATTTATCCGCGTAGTGATCGTAAAAGGTGGCGCGATTCACCGTGGCCGCTTCAGTAATGTCCTGCACTGTGATTTCGTCGAAGTTTTTCGTCTGAAGCAGGGTCTTCAGCGCCCCTTGTAGAAGCTGGCGGGTGCGGCGGATACGAGGATCACGAACTTCGCAGTCAGAGATTGGCATAAGGAATTGGCGCCTGAATCAGAGTAGCAAATCACAAAATTTCCAAGAAAAGAGAATCCACTAAACGACGAGTGTCGCCTAAGATAGGCGACATACGTTGTTTAAGGAGACTCGCGATTATGGCAACCTTACTTCATTTGGACACCAGCCCACTGGCAACCTCAGTCACCCGCGAACTCGGACAGGAATTCGAGAAAACCTGGAAAGCCGCCCATCCGGACGGCACGGTAATTTATCGTGATCTGGCGTCCGAACCCTTGAAACCGGTCGACGCGGGATGGATTTATGCGGTTTACACCCCGCCCGAGGCCCGTACGCCCGAGCAGACAGCGGCGCTGGCAACTTCTGATGCGCTGCTCGAAGAGTTGGAGCAGGCAGATGAGTACGTCTTCGGCGTGGCCATGCATAACTTCTCGATTCCGTCGGTCTTCAAGCTGTGGATCGACCAGATCTCCCGCGTAGGACGCACCTTTTCCTACGGTCCGGACGGCCCGAAGGGCCTTTTGACTGGCAAAAAGCTGACCATCTTGATCGCCACCGGCGGCAACTACGAGCCCGGAAGTCCATACGGTGCCTATAACTTCGTTGAACCCTACCTGAAAGCCGTTTTTGGGTTCATCGGAGTGACCGATATTACCGTGGTCACAGCGGGCGGAACGTCAGCTCTCATGTCGCCGGCAACGGACAGGACAGCGTTCCTGGCCCCGACCCTAGAGACGGTGCGCACGGTCGCCGCCGCATCTCCGGTTAAGGGCTGGCGACGACCGGCTTGCTTCACAACTTCAAGTTGGACTGCACAGATGATGCAGAATCTGTGAAGGATAGCGAAGGTGCTCTGGCGGGCGCGGGATAGAATTGGCGCAATGAACCGTCGTGAGCTCTTTCGCTATCTTGGCGTGTCGGGTGTTGCGCTCTATTCAGGCGTGTATGCTCGCCCGGAGTTGCAGACTTCTTCCTTTGGCTTGGCACAGACGGCCAACGCAACAGACAAGCGCAAGGGCATATTTCTCAATCAGCTCGGTTACCTTCCGGACGGGTTGAAGCAGGCAAGCATCTGCGGCAAACCGGGCAAGCAGCGGGCTGGCGACGGTTTCCGCGTGCGCGCGGCCGGCACCCATGCAGTCATTCTCAAAGGGAAACTGGAAGCAGCATCGGTGGATGCTGCTTCTGGCGACTCGATTCAGATTGCGGACTTCTCCCCCTTGCAGACACCCGGCACCTACGCGCTCGAGACGGGCGGCCAGGTAAGCGAGCCATTTGTCATCCAGCCAAATGTCTATGCGGACGCATTGAAACTGACCATGCGCAGTTACTATGGGCAACGCTGCGGCTGTGTCGTGGACCTGGGCGGCGGCTATGCGCATCCCGCATGTCACGGAGCAGGGGCGTACCACGCTTCTTCCGGACGAACCGGGCCGGCAGCGAGCCACGGCGGCTGGCACGATGCGGGAGACTACGGTCGCTATATAGTCAACTCCGGGATCACGACCGGCACGTTGCTTTGGGCATGGGAAATGTATCCGCAGCCATTGAGCGGTCTTTCTCTCGCCATTCCAGAGAGCGGCGGCAAATTGCCGGATTACCTCGCCGAAGTGCGCTGGAATCTGGAGTGGATGCTTACCCTGCAGGACGCCGACGGCGGCGTGTGGCACAAGCAGACCAGCGAAAAGTTCTGCGCTTTCATCCTGCCCCAGGATGACTCGCTCGTGAGCTACATCATCGGGACCGGCAGCGAGCCTTACAAGAGCACCGGTGCCACAGCGGACCTGGCAGCTGTGATGGCAATTGCCGCGCGCTGTTACGCGCCTTACGACGCCGCGTTCGCGAAGCGTTGTCTGGAAGCGGCGAAACGGGCGTGGAGCTGGGCGATTGCTTATCCGAACGTCGTTTTCAGAAATCCGCCCGGTGTAGCGACCGGAGAGTACGGAGATCGAGAGGTTGGTGACGAGATCCTCTGGGCCTCAGCTGAACTCTGGCGCACCACCGGCGAAGCACAGTACGAGAAGGCGCTGCTCGACAGCGTTCCCAAAGGCTCTCTCGAAGAAGGTGTTCCTGGATGGGGAGACGTGGCTTCGATGGCTTTCTGGACCTACGCCCTGGCCGACCGTGAAGGAAATGCGGCGGTCAAGGCTCGCATCCGTGAAGCCACGCTCACCGCAGCCTCGGCACTTGTTGTTCGCAGCCATTCCAATGGCTACGGCAATACACTGGGCCTGCACGACTATGTCTGGGGTTCGAACGGCGAGGCGGCGAACCAGTCTCTGCTGTTGCTCGTGGCGGACAGGATGCACCCAGACCGCGTCCTGCGCGATGCGGCCCTGGGAAACCTGCACTATCTGGTCGGACGCAATTGCTTCGGCGTTTCCTGGGTGACAGGGCTGGGACAGCGGCCGTTTCAACACCCGCATCACCGCCCGAGCGCCGCGGATCGAATCGCAGCCCCATGGCCCGGTCTTTTGTCGGGTGGTCCCAATGCCAAAGGCGGCGACGAGATCGCGGCAACCCTCCCGAAGCAGCCGCCGATGCGTATGTGGCTGGATGATCAGCGCGCCTACTCGCTCAACGAAATCGCCATCAACTGGAACGCTCCGCTGGTCTTTCTTCTGGCAGCAGCGAACAGCTTAAACTAATCTTTTATATTGCTTAACTTACAAGCATGAGGCGGGCTTGGGGCCCAGCTCGCAGAAACTGAATGGCAGTCGACATGGATCTAGAATTTCCGAAGTTCTTGGCCGCTGAGTTCAGTTTGAAATCTCGGCCGGGATGGCTTATTCCCATAACGAAAAACCCATATCCATACAGGGAAACGCCGTTCAAAGCTCAGCGCAACGGAGAGATCAACGCGCCAGTCATAACTTATGGTCGAGAGAGTTATGGGGCCTCATGACTCTTTCGTGTCATAGAAGCAACTGACTGAGGGATTTCCCGAAAATCGGACCTGGCGGATAACCATAGTAACGATCTCGCTGATGCCGAACGTTGTAGTGGCTAAACAGGCGATAGCCGCTTGCTGAAATTCAGGGCGCGCGAGCATAGGACGCGAACCGGATGCAGAGGTGCCAATGACATTCCCTCCGGCAAATCGAAGGAAGACGTGTTACATCCTGATTGTGTTGGTCAGCTGCGGGATGTTCCAGGTTGGTGCCGCAGCACAGACTGCCGGTGCGTTCGCCAATGGTCTGAGCGCCGTAGCAGCGGGGCGCGGCGGTACGATGACCGCCGAGCACAGCGATCCACTCGACGCGCTGGAAGGTAATCCAGCGGGGCTCGCGGGATTGCATGAGCGAGTACTCAACGTCAGCGGTGCGGGGCTGCTGGCCACCGGCTCCTACCAGAACTCCGCCGACAACCACGGCCATCTTACAGGCAATGCCGGCGCCGTGGCTTATGGCGCCTTTGCCCTGCCGCTCAGCAAAAGTGGCTGGGTGGCTGCGCTCGGTGTCACGCCCGATGCGCTCATGCGCGTTCACTGGCGCTATGTCGATCCTGCGGGTACGGCTGGCGTCAGTTACGGTTTGCAGACGAATAGCTCCGAGACAGCCGTGATGCGAACCCCCGTGGCTCTGGCGAAGCGTTTCGGGCCGAAATGGGCGCTGGGTGCTTCCCTCGGGTTGGACTACAACACCAACACCCTGCAGGCTCCGTACATTTTTCAGCAGCAGCCGCAGCTGGCCGGTCTCAAAGTCTTGATCGACCTGCACACGCGGGGTTTTGGCTGGAGCGGCAGTGCCGGCGCGCAATGGCAGCCGACAGAGCGCCTGCGTATCGGTGCGGCATGGAAGAGCGCGACCTATGTGCAGAGCCACGGCGGCCTTTCCGGAACAGCTTCGGCACTTTTCTCCGCGCTTGGCGTCAGTGCCGACCCGACCTTCCGGTACAAGGCAGAGGTAGACAATCAGTTCCCGCATACCGCAACCGTGGGTGCGGCGTGGCAGGCGAGTCGCATTCGGCTCGGCCTGGAAGGGGATTGGGTCGATTGGAGTAACGCCTTCAAACAGTTGCCAATCAAGCTTACCGGCGGTACGAATGCCGTCATTAACAGCGTTGCGGGCAGCAGCGACATCACAGACTTCTACCCGTTTCACTGGCGCAATCAGGGAGTGGTCCGCATGGGCGCAGAGATGCCTCTGAAACGCGGCTGGGTAGTCCGCGGAGGCTACGCCTTCATGTCCAACCCCGTTCCCAACAAAACACTCATGCAGCTGACTTCGGCCATCCTGCAGAACACGCTTTCTGCGGGAGCCGGATGGAGTCGCGAACGCTGGCATTGGAACGCCGCCTACCAGGTGCAACTGCCCGCTTCCCAACAGTCAGGCAAGAGTGAACTGCTGGCCGGCGAGTATGACAACAATCGCGTTGCCGGCATGGTGCAAAGCCTGACGATCTCTGCCAACATCAAGTTCTAGTGACAGGTCTGGACCTCGACGACAAATCTAGCTCGCGTTGCAAATAGCAAGGATCTGGTCGCCGTACTTGTCTACCTTGGCCGGGCCCATGCCGGGAACTTCCTGCAACTGATTGGGAGTCGCCGGACGCACATGTGCAATGGCCCGCAGCGTCTTGTCGTGCAGCACGACGAACGGCGGCATGCCGACCTTCTTCGCGATCGTGGTACGCCAGCCTTTGAGCTCGTGCTCCAACTGCTGCGCGTCGGGGCTGAGCTCTTCGGGGACTGCTGCTTGCGGCGCAGCAGCCTTCTTGGCTGCAGTTTTCTTGATCCCGAAGAGAGTTCCGCCCTGCTGCGACTTGCCGGTGCGGTCTGTGCCCGGCAATTGAATTTCGAAATCAGCCGAGGGTTCGAGCTCTTCGCCACGCGGAGTCAGAATGGCTTTGCGGAAGAGGATGGTTTCGCCGTCCTTGATCCACTCCGCGTCCTCGACAGTAATGAGATCAGCCTTCGCCAACGCAGCAAGGTAGGTATCCAGCTCCTTGCGATTGAGATTGCCGGGAACCTCCTTCAGCAGCTTGCCGATGGACTTGCCCGGCGACAGCCGCAGGCAGTCGAGGATGGCGTGCATCGTGGCCATCTCGGCGCGGTCCGCAGGGCGGTAGTTCTGCGCGGAGCTGCCCGAAGGACTGCAGAAATCGCAGACACCACAGCGCACCTTCCCATCCTGCACATCTCCGAAATGCAGCACCAGGGCTGCCATGCGGCACTGGTTGCCATCGACGTAGCGCTGCACCAGGTCGAGTTGGTTGCGGCGGTAATCCGACTGGCGCGTGTAAGGCGCGGACCAGTGGTTATCGCCGCGGCTGGCGTTGTTGTTGTAGTCAACCGCCGCGCCGCCGTGAATGAAGAGCTTCTCGATCGCCTTGGCAAAGATCTCTTCATCCAGATCGCCGTTCTTCGGATTCGCCAGCAGAGCGTCGCGAATCTCATCGAGCGGCGTGGGGTCGTCTGTAAGCGCGCGGTAGACCTTCTGCACCGAATCCATGGGAGGGTAGTCGCGCTTGAGGAAGAAATCATGCGTCCGAATGTCAGCGTAGGAGTGCATCAGGATGGCACGGCTCGGCTTGCCATCCCGTCCAGCGCGTCCAATTTCCTGGTAGTAGCCCTCAAGCGTCGAAGGCAGCGCAGCGTGAATGACCGTACGCACATCAGCCTTGTCGATGCCCATACCAAAAGCGATGGTCGCGACGACGCAATCCAGCTTCCCAGATTGAAAATTCTGCTGCACGTTCTCGCGGATCTCCGCCGGCAGTCCGGCATGATACGCCGCAGCAGGGAAGCTGTGGTTCAGCAGCGCGGCCAGCTCTTCGCTTTTCTTGCGGGCAGGCGCATACACGATGGCGGGCCTCCGTGCCGGATCCTTGAGCAGTTCGGCAATCAGTTCGCCGCGCATCGGCAGCGGCACCTCGGCCACTTCGATAGCGAGATTGGTCCTGCGAAAGCCGTGGATAAACTTTTTGGCTGTAGTCAGTCCCAGTTGCGTGAGAATATCCCGCTGAACCGACGGTGTGGCGGTCGCCGTAAGCGCCACCACCGGCGCCGGACGCAGTGCCGGAATATACTGCCCAACCATTCGATAGTCGGGGCGAAAGTCATGACCCCACTGCGAGATGCAATGGGCTTCGTCAATGGCAATCAGGGCAGGTTTGCGCTTCGCCAGCATCTCCGGGAAGCCCGGCACACGCAGGCGTTCCGGCGCAATGAACAGGAATTGCAGCGTGCCATTCAGGTAGTCCACACAGGCCTGACGACTGACGGCACGATCCAGTCCGGAATGAATCCGTGCGACCGAAAATCCCAGGCTCGCGAGCTTGGCGCACTGGTCCTCGATCAGCGCGATGAGCGGGCTCACGACAAGGGCCGTTCCACCGCGAGCAATCGCCGGAAGCTGATAGCAAAGGGACTTGCCTGCGCCCGTGGGCATAACGAGGAGTACATCATCCCCCTCCACCGCAGCACGGCAGACCGCTTCCTGATTGGCTCGGAAGGCGGAGAAACCAAAGGCGCTGTGGAGGATTTCTGCCAGTGAAGAGGATTCGATTACGGCGCGGTGGCTGGCAGTTTCGGAAGGCACAGTCCCATTCTACCGGGGTGGCCTGTTGGAATCTTCCGCCGGAACGTCCGGGCTTGCAGTCGCGGACCCAGTTGGCTAACAGGCACGCCGCTTTGCAAAACAAGAAAAAAAAGACGCAGCCGCGGACACAAGGAGCGTGCCCGCGACCAGCGCGAGAACCTAGGCTAAGGAGTGCAATCAAGACTTGAAAGTCGTACTTGTGGATTCAGGCTTGTGCCGATTTCTTATCTGGCTTGCGCCGAATTCCTGAATCGAAGTATCACCGCCGCGCGAGAAAATCAACATACCCGTTCGGCGTCACACGGCTGTGGCAAAGGTGGTAGACCGGGAGAGAATTCGGTAACCATAAATTTGATTACCGCTTTTGCTCCCGCGCCCTATCAGACTTTGATGGCGATGAAGAGGCCGCTGGAAGTAGCCAGAACGGTGCCTTGCGAGTTCCGAATCTGCGCTTCCGTCCAGTGCTTTCGGCCCTCGCTACGTGTCACACGCCCCTCGATGCGAATTGAAGATCCCGAAGGCACGGGCCGCAAATACTCAACCTGCATCTGCCGGGTCATGGCGGTGACGCCGCGTGCGCGATTCGCCTTGCTCATCGCTTCATCCAGGAGGGTCGCAATAATGCCGCCATGCAGGTAGCCGGGAGGCCCCTCGTACTGATCGGAGACTGCAGTCTCGCAGGCGACACTCTGATCCTCAGCGACAGAAAATTGCAACCGCAGCCCGACATCATTGTTCGGTCCACACCCGAAGCAGTGATTCTGCGCACCATGAAAGAGGGGAGTGAGATCCTGCGAAGGTTGCTCGCTCAAAGCTTTCCCTCCAGAACCTGCACATACTTCTCGCGATCAACGTTACCGCCAGTCAGGATAATCCCGATCCGCTTGCCACCAAGCGAGTCTTTCTCCTGGAGTGCTCCAGCGAGCGCAGCAGCAGCCGCGCCCTCCGCGAGATTATGCGTGTCCTCGTAATAGGCGCGCATCGTCGAGGAGATTTCAGCGTCCGACACTTCAACAATGCGACTCACGTTTTTCCAAATCACATCCATGGCGTCCCCATTGGGCAAGCGGCAGGCGAGCCCATCGGCAATCTGCGTGGTGGAGGAAAATTCGACAATGCGCTTTTCGCGGAAAGAGATCGCATATGAAGGCGATGCTGCCGCCACAACACCCACCACTTCCGTGTCGAGACCGAGAACATTCCGAGCCGCGGATACGCCACAGATCGACGAACCAAGCCCGATCGGGCACGTAGACCGTTTCCAGCTTCGGGGCGGCGTGCAGGAACTCAAGCGCGTATGTTGCCGTCCCCATCACCAGGCGCAGATGCAGCGACTCCACCATCGCGTAACTCGGTTGCGAGGCCAGCGTACGCGCATATTCGAGCGACTCCTGAAAATCGTCGCCATGTTCAATCAATTGCGCGCCCTGCGCCTGCATGGCAAGATTTTTCTCCCTGCTATTGCCATGCGGCACGACGATAACAGCTTTCAGCCCAAGCAGCCGCGCAGCCAGCCCGACACCCTGGCCGTGATTGCCGCGCGTAGCAGCAACAATTGTGGTAAGCCCGGGCTGCGTCTCCTTGAGCCACGTTGCGTAAACCAGCGCCCCACGTAGTTTGAATGCGCCGACCGGCGAATGGTTCTCATGCTTGATCCAGGCTTCAGTACCAACGCGCTGGTTCAGCAGCGGCCACGTATACTGCGGCGTTGCCTGCATGGAGCTGTAGACAATCTTCTGTGCATCTTCGATTTCAGCAAGAGTGGGCAATTGCATATTTTCAGCTTACGATAGGGTGGACCGAACAACCGGCATCGGATGAGGCATTTGGACCATCCTTCCGGTTAGCGCCCTTTTAATGTGTTGGGCGTAACGTACAGGTTCCAGCAACCTGAATCACAATGCCGAGGAGATTTTCACGATGAATCGCAGAATGGCTATCAAGCAAATGGGAGGACTGGCCAGCGCCGTCCTGCTGACTTCCGCAAGTATGAAGGCAAGCTCTTCGGGCATCCAGGCCGCGCCCGCACCAGCGCCCACCGGCCCGTACACGCTTCCGCCGCTGCCCTATGCCTATGACGCACTCGAGCCGTACATCGATGCCGAGACCATGCACCTGCACCACGACAAACATCACCAGTCCTACGTTGACAAGCTCAATACTGCCGTCGCCGGGCATCCCGAAGTAGCCGGCAAGCCCGTCGATGAGTTAGTGGCCAACCTCAGCGCAGTTCCGGAGCCGATCCGCAAGGCCGTCCGCAACCAGGGTGGAGGCCACGCCAACCACTCCTTCTGGTGGGGAACGCTCGGCAAAGGCGGAGCAGCGCCGACAGGCGAACTGGCCAAAGCCATCGACGCGAAGTTTGGCACCTTCTCCAGCTTTCAGGAGAAGTTGACCGCGGAGGCCGTCGGCGTATTTGGCAGCGGCTGGGCCTGGCTCGTCGTTTCACCATCAGGCCTCGAAATCGAGAGCACGCCCAACCAGGACAGCCCGCTGACCGCAGGCCTCAAGCCCATCCTCGGCATCGACGTCTGGGAGCACGCCTACTACCTCAAGTACAAGAACAAGCGCCCCGACTACGTAAAAGCCTTTTTCTCAGCCGTGAATTGGGACGCAGTCAGCGCCAAATTTGCGGATACAAAGAAAGCCTAGCCTCAAGCTTCATCACACAATAAACACCGGAAAACGTATCGCCCGATACAGCTTCTGCGGACCGACTCTGTATACCCTCTGCCGCGTCATGAATCATCCATGACGCGGCCGTTTTTTGTGCGCTTCCGCTGCATCTTCACTCTCTCGGACGCATCCAAAACGTGAGGCTCAAGCAGCCCATGGCAACTGTGTCAGGATTTTTCCGCTTTATCGGCGAGTTAAGCTACTTCGGCGTAAAAGCCTTGGTTCAGGCCTTTCGCCCTCCCGTCGAGTGGCAATACTTTCTCGTCGTCCTCGAAGACATTGGCTGGCGTTCACTCCCTCTCATCCTCGCGGCCGGATTCTCTCTCGGTGTCGTGCTCACCCTTCACACCCGAAGCACACTCGTCCGCTTCGGTGCCGACGCCATGATCCCCACCCTTCAGTCCACCAGCTTCTTTAATGAGTTAGGCCCGCTTCTCGCCGGCCTGCTGATCGCCGGCAGGGTCGGCTCAGGCATCGGAGCGGAACTGGCCAACATGCGCGCCACCGAGCAGATCGACGCGATTGAATCGCTCTCCGTCGATTCCTTCAAAATGCTCGTCGTCACCCGCATCCTCGCCTGCATCCTCGCGCTTCCACTGCTCACTGTCTTCATGGATTTCGCTGCGCTCATCGGTGGCTTTATCTCCGAATACTTTAGCTCCCATCTTTCTCTCGAACTCTATGTCAGTCGCGCCTTTGACAGCGTGCAGTGGTCCAACTTCCTCGCTCCCACTCTCAAGACCACTGTCTTCGGCTTCATCATCGGCACCGTCTCCTGCTACTTCGGTTACACCACCAATGAGGGCTCCGATGGGGTCCGCCGGGCTTCGATGAACAGCGTCGTCCTCTCGTCGCTGCTCATCATCCTCATCGATGTCATCCTCGTCAAAGGCATCTTCTTCCTCTTTCCGGAGAGTGCGGTATGAGCCAGGCAATCGCCCGCGAGGCAATCGGCCCAGAATCTGCTGCCGAGCCGGTCGCCAGATCCTCTCCAGGCAACGCAAGCGACTTCGCGGTGGAGTTCCGGCACGTCACCAAGTCTTTCGGAACGCGCAAAGTCCTGGACGACGTATCCTTTCAGATTCCCCGGGGCCAGGCCCTCTGCATCCTGGGCCGCAGCGGCACCGGCAAGAGCGTCACCCTCAAGCTCATGATCGGCCTCCTCAAGCCAGATCAAGGCGAAGTCTGCATCCAGTCAGAGGACATTTCACACTTTAATCCCGACAATCTTTCCCGCGTCCGGCGCCATATCGGCTTTCTCTTCCAAAGCGCAGCGCTCTTTGACTCCTTCACCGTCGGTGACAATCTGGCGCTCCCCCTGCGCCGCCTCGACAAATCCAAATCCGAAGAGCAAATCGAGATCGCCATCTGCCAGGCGCTCAAATCGGTTGGCCTGGATAAAGAGCGAGGCAAGATGCCCAACGAGCTCTCCGGCGGCATGAGGAAACGTGCCGGTCTGGCCCGCGCCCTCGTCCTCAACCCGCAACTTCTTCTCGTCGATGAGCCGAGCAGTGGGCTGGACCGCATCACCGCTTCTGAAATCGATGACCTCCTGCTCAAAGTCAAGGAGGAGAGCGACACCACCCTCGTCGTCGTCACTCACGATGTCCGCGGCGCCAGACGCATTGCCGACAACATTGCCGTGCTCGACCAGGGCCGGCTCGTCGGCTTTGGTACTGCAGCTGAACTTGAAAACAGCGACAACGACGTCGTACGCCAGCTCGTTTCGGAGTCCTGCACATGAAAATCCCCATGCTTCCCATAGGCATCTTCGTCGTCTGCGCACTCCTGCTCTTCGGCGGCGCGCTCTTTCTTATCGGAGACCGCCACAAAGCTTTCAGCCACCACGAAGACCTCTACACAGAGATCAGCGACGTCAACGGTCTCGTTCCAGGCTCCAAAGTCCGAGTCTCAGGCTACGACGCGGGAGAGCTCACCAGCCTCCAGATTCCCGGCCGTCCTTCCGCTAAGTTCCGCCTTCGCCTCCACATCGACGACACACTCCACAACCTCATCCGCCAGGACTCCGTCGTTTCGGTAGAGACCGACGGCCTCGTCGGCGACAAATACCTGATGATCCAGCAGGGAAGCGACAACGCCCCTGTCGCAACTCCCGGCACCACCCTCCTCAGTAAGGAACCGATCGAGATTTCAGCCGTCCTCAACAAGGCCACCAGCATTATGGATCAGGCCAATGCAACCATCGGTGACCTGCACGGGAGGCTGGATGGCACACTCGACTCGATGAAGGCCGCCGTGGTCAACACCAATGGTCTCGTGTCCGATGCGCGCCACGGCAAGGGAGCTGTGGGCATGCTGCTGAACGATCCCCAAACCGCCGCAAAGATGAAAGAGGTGGTCGCCAATGCCGACCAGGCCTCGACCAATCTCAACCAGGTCTCTATTCAGGCAAAGCAGGTCGTCTCAGACTTCCAATCCCGCAACCTCCCTCAAAAAGCTGAGGACACCCTCAACAACGCTAGGGATGCCTCACACCAAATCGACCTGACGACCCAACAGTTGAATACGACCCTGAATCAGGCACTCGGACCAGATTCGAGCGGCGCTACCGCCGGACAGAATATCCGCGAAACTCTGTCCAATGTGAATCTCGCAACGGTAAATCTCGCTGACGACACCGAAGCCCTAAAGCACAGCTTCTTCTTCAGGGGATTTTTCAAGAAGCGGGGTTTCTACAGCCTGACCGAACTGACGCCGCAGCAATATCGCAGCAACCGGTACTTCCAGAACCAGAAGAATCAGCGGGGCTGGCTCAACGCCGACGATGCCTTCACCCACGACCAGCAGGGCCACGAAGTCCTCTCCGAAGCCGGCAAAATGCAGATCGATCAGTTCATCGGCGCTGCCGGCGAATCCATCGCAACCCGGCCCATCGTCGTCGAAGGATATGCCAACCAAACCTCTGCAGCAGAAGAGCTGATCCTGTCCCGCTCCCGCTCGCTGCTCGTCTCCTCCTACATCGAAAAGCGGTTCCATCTCCCTGCAAAGAACATTGGCATCATGCCCCTCGACGCCACCGCTCCTGTATCCTCCGGAAAGAGCTCCTGGAACGGAGCATCCATTGTCTTGGTGGCCGAAGCAAAATGAAGAGAAACACGCTCGCGCTGGCAGTGCTCCTATCCCCATGGATGGCCTGCATCGGATGTCATTCAGAAACTCCCCTCACTCCGCAGCAAGCCGAAGGCCAGCATCTCTACGCAGTCCGCTGCGCCCATTGCCACGAAGACAACGATCTGGCCCTCAAACCCCCGCCTCCCGATATTCACGGCGTGCTTCTGAGGCCCAAACTCCCCAGCGGTATCCCCGCATCGGATAGCGTCGTTCGCAACCAGGTGCTGCTCGGCAAAGGCAACATGCCAGCCTTCCAGGGCCGCTTTACCGAGCCACAAATGCAAGCCCTCCTGTCCTATCTCCACACCGCAATGCGTTAGCACGAGACAGTCTTCCGTCCCTACCCCGTGTGTTACTCTCGTGGCCATGCAGAAGCTTGTACTGGCCTTTTTTGCTCTCCTGACGTTGCCTGCCTTTGCGCAGGACTCAACCAAAGCGCTGCTCGAACAACTCTCCAATGCCCCCGGACCTCCGGGAGCGGAAGAGCCTGTCCGCGCCATCATGGTCGGCGTCATGAAGCCGCTGTCCGACAGCCTGCGCTATGACGGCCTCGGATCGGTCATCGCCCAGCAGGGAAGCAGCGGCCCACGCATCATGGTGGACGCCCACATGGATGAGCTAGGCGGCATGGTGCGCCGGATCTCTCCCAACGGCTTTCTAACCATGCAGATGCTCGGCGGCTGGCTCGATCAGGCCCTGGTGGATCAGCGCTGGATCATTCTCGGCTCCAAAGGTCCCATTCATGCCGTCACCGGTATCCGCGATATCCACGTCGCGCCGGCCGACGAGCGCACACGGGTCTATCCTCGCGATCAGCTCTACCTCGATGTAGGCGCGAAAAGTGCCGATGAGGCCGCAGCCATGGGCCTCGAACCGGGCGACCCCGTCGTCCCCGACAGCCCCTTCGTCCAGCTCAACGGTACTGACAACTATCTCGGCAAAGCCTGGGACGACCGCGTCGGATGCGCGGCTTTGCTCGAAGCCATGCGCCGCACCGCGAAGTCGCCTCACCCAAACCAGATATTCTTCGCTGCGACCACCCAGGAGGAGATTGGCCTCCGCGGCGCCAGGACGGCAGCTCAACTCATCAAGCCAGACATCGGAATCGCCATCGAGGGCGGCATTGCCGGTGACACCTACGGCGGGCACCCAGAAGAGACGCAGGCCAAGCTAGGCTCCGGCCCCGGCCTCTTTCTTTACGACTCCAGCGCCCTCGCCAATCGCAAGTTTGTCGACCTCGTCAAACGCACCGCGAAGGAGAAGTCGATCCCGCTTCAGCTGGACCTGGTGCAGGGCTATGGCGATGACTCCGCGGAGATCCAGACCAGCAACGGCGGAGTACCCACGATTAATCTCGTAGCCCCTATCCGCTACACGCATGCCCACAGCGGCATTCTCAACCGCAAGGACTTCGATCAGCTGGTCGACCTCATCGTCGCTCTTCTCGGCAAGCTCGACGCCGCCACAGTCGAGCAGTTGCGCGACTTCACTCCCAAACCCTGACACTCCGGGACCGTCGCTCACCAGAGCGGCGGCACAGGTTCCTCGTAGAAACCGGGATTGGGTCCATTTTCGCTCGCGGTCCTCAAAAGACTGAGGTATGGCTTCACCGCAGGATCATAAGTCACGGTAATGAACCCGCCTCGCCCTGGTGAGCCATTCATTCCATCGTGCCCATCCGAGCCATCGTGTCCGTTGGAACCATTCGGGGTGCCAATGCCACCAGCACCGCCCCGGCCTCCTCGGCCGCCTTTTCCGCCGTTGCCGCCAGCCCCGCCCTGCGAGTCAATTGTCAGCGAACCCCCTTGCGGATCGACAAGGTAGAATCGCTCCTTTCCATTCGCAGAGGAGACACAAATCTCAACCAGGGCTGGAGTCTCAGCCAGACCCGGAGTAGCGGGATGCATCGTCATCCGCACCGTCACCGCAGGAGCATCGCTGCCATCACCGCCATTGCCTCCGTCGGTCGCATTCGTGCCGTCTGTTCCGTTACCGCCCGGTGAAGGATTAGTCGGATCGGTTGAGCCTGGACTACCGCTCGTTCCGTCTATGCCGGCAGTTCCGTCAAAGCCATTCGTTCCGCTGGCACCTTGAAAGTTTGCCCGGAACGCATAGTCATAACGCAGCGGAATATCAAGCTCAGCCTGCAGTCCGGGATGGCTCGGCACCGTGATGCTCACGTGCCCCGCCTTGCCATCGCTCACGCGCGGATCTTTCGGCAGCGTCAGCGTTCCCTTATTGTTGAAAGAAACAACCGTGGGCGTGACAGCCAGTTCCTTCCAAAGAACCTTGCCTTTGCCGGCGCCTTCGGTCACCCAGACCTTGCCCGTCTGATCGGTCAGCGTCACCACCAGCGCAGCCTTTTCCCCCGGCGCGATCCCAGGATTCTTAGCCAGCTTGGCCTCCAGGGAAGTCACCGGAATCTTTACCAGCGAGACTCGCCAACCCATCTTCACTTTCAGACCAGCACAGCCACTGAGAACAACTAGCAGGGAAGCACCAAAGCAAACAAAACACGGCCGAAACCTAGACAAACAGGCGCGCATAGCGCTCATGACAGCACTCCGTAAAGTCTTTCGTTCCAAAAACTACGCATGGATTCAGTCTGTTCTCAAGAACGTTCCGCACCCGGCGAAAGTTTCGGAATCTTCACGGCGCTATACTGGAGAGACTATGGCGACCGGCAAAACCTTCTATCTCGAAACATTCGGCTGCCAGATGAATGCGCATGACTCCGAGAAGGTCATTGGCACTCTGGAGTCAGAAGGCTACGCACAGGTACAGGTGGAAGAAGAAGCCGACCTGCTGCTCTACAACACCTGTTCCATCCGCGACAAGGCGGAGCAAAAAGTCTTCAACCGCCTCAACGACTATAAGAAGCTCCACAAGCAGGGCAAGCGCTTTGCCGTGATCGGCTGCGTCGCTCAGCAGGAGGGCGAGAAGATCTTCGAGCGCGCCCCGTATGTCTCGATGGTCGCCGGCTCCGCCTCCTACCGCAAGTTGCCAGAAATGCTCGCCCGCCTCGAAGCAGGCGAAAACCGCATCACCGGCCTTGACGACCGGCAGACCGACCTGACCTTCGAGACTGAGTTCACGTCGCGCCAGAATCCCTACCGCGGCTACATCACCATCATTGAAGGCTGCGACAAGTTCTGCGCCTACTGCGTCGTCCCCTACACGCGGGGTAAGGAGCGCAGCCGCACCTCCGACTCCGTCCTCGACGAAGCCCGTAAGATCGTTGACCTCGGCTACTCCGAGATCCAGCTTCTCGGCCAGAACGTGAACAGCTTCCGTGACCCCTCCGGCAAGCGCACCTTCGCCGAACTACTCGTGGCCCTTGGTGAACTGCCCGGAGTCCGTCGCGTCCGCTTCACCACCAGCCATCCCCGCGACTTCACGAAGGACATCGTCGAAGCCATCGACGCAACTCCGACCCTTTGCGACCACGTGCATCTTCCTGTCCAGTCCGGCTCGTCGCGCATCCTCCGCATGATGGCTCGTGAGTACACCCGCGATTGGTACTTGGAGCGCATCTCCTGGATCAAGTCCGCCAAGCGCCAGATCGCGCTCTCGACCGACATAATCGTCGGCTTCCCCGGCGAAACTCCCGACGACTTCATCGAGACCGTCGACCTGCTGAATGAGGTCCAGTACGACGCGGTATTCGGCTTCAAGTACTCGCCTCGTCCCAATACGCCGGCACTCGTCATGATTGATTCCATTCCGGATGCCGAGAAATCGACCCGGCTTCAAGTGCTCCTTGATCGTCAGCGGGACATTCAACGCCTCAATTATGACAAGCACTTAGGCGAAGTCATGGAAGTGATGGTTGAGGGAACCAACACAGCACGCGGGCAGATCATCGGCCGCAGCTCCCAGAACAAGCCCGTCAACTTCACCACCGCCAGCCCCATCGCACCCGCGCCGGGAAGCTATCGGAACGTTCTCATCACTAAGACGTTCCCCAACAGCCTGGTCGGCGAAGCGGTCTAGAAGACGAACGGAAGCAAGGAGGACGACATGGACGTAGAAATGCGCATTCGCGGACTGATGATGGACCCCAACACGAATATGCCCATCGTCATCCTTAAGGACGTCGCCTCCGACACTGTACTGCCTATTTGGGTCGGCATTTACGAAGCCAATGCCATTGCCATCGAAATAGAAAAGATGTCGACACCTCGTCCGATGACGCACGATCTCACGAAAAACCTGATTCATTACATGAATGGCCGCCTCGATCGTGTTGTTATTAAAGAGCTTATTGATGACACTTTCTATGCGGTACTTTGGCTTACCCAGAACGGCGAACAAATGACCGTCGATGCCCGCCCATCGGACGCGATCGCCCTGGCTCTGCGTTCCGATTGCCCAATCTACGTCGCCGAACCAGTCCTCGCCATGGCTCGCCTAAGCACCTCAGGTCCCCCGGACAGTGCCAGCACCGAGCATCTGCGCAAATGGCTTGAGGGCTTGAACGACGAGGATCTCGGCCGCTACAAGATGTAATTACCCTCACCCGGCTCAACCTTAAGGCTGACTGTCACCTCTGACTTTGGATCCATGACACCCTTTTTTGCACCAAGTATGGTTCTCCAGTACGCAAAAACAATAAGGAGTACTGGATGTTTTTTAAGAGGCAGGGTGTACGCGTCGCCGCGTGCGCAACTTTAGCATTATTAGCAACACTAGGATTCAGCACCCAATCAAAAGCTCAGGGATGCGTCGTAGCTCATTCCGTGGGTTCTGTTGGAGGCCCCGATAACGACGGCGGCTATCTCACAGCAGGGCACTGGCAACTGAATCTGGATTACCGGCATTTGTATTCCTTCCGACATTTTGTCGGCTCCGTGGAGCAGGTCTACCGCACCGAAGGCCATTCCAACGTCCGCAACCGCGTGAATCTCTTCGACGCAGGCCTCACCTACCAGATCACCGCGCGCTTCAGCGTCGAGGGAAATATTCCCGTCGAGTTCGCCAGCCGCCGCTACTACATCGCTGCGGGCAGTCTTGGCAATGGGGTTCCAGGCGTTAACCTGGTAGGCGATTTCGGCCTCTCCGGCGTCGGCGATATCAGCTTCATGGGCCAGGGCTGGATCTGGAATCCAAAGAAGAACCCCTCCCATAACATCCAGATCGGCCTCGGCGTGCAGATGCCAACCGGTCGTGACAACATCCAGAACCATTTCGCCCCGATCGCCGGCGGCCCGGCAACCGATAACACCGCCGATTACTCCGTCCAGCCAGGAATCGGCGTTTGGGCAATCCCATTCGCAATCAATTCGTTCCAATCCCTCAGCCATTCGACGCAGGCCTACTTCAACGGCAGCTACCTGGTCACTCCGTCCGAAACCAACGGCGTTGCCAACGTTTCGCCGCTCGGAACGCCAGAACCAGCGCAGGATGCCAAGATTTCGGCTGCGGACGAATATCTGCTGCAAGCCGGCTTCGCCTACATGGTCGCCCGGGTTCCCGGACTCACCGTAACCGCCGGCCTCCGCAAGGAAGGCGTTGTAGCCCATGACCTCATCGGCGGCAACGAAGGTTTCCGGCGCCCAGGCTACGCTGTTTCGTTTGAACCCGGCGTCGTCTACAGCATGAAAAACGGTCACGACGTTATCACCGCCAACATCGATCGCGCCATCTACCGCAACCGCATTGCCAGCGTACCGGACATGCAGTTGGGCACGCACGGCGATGCAGCGTTTGCTGACTGGCTCTGGCTGGCGAGCTTCCAGCACCGCTTCTAAGCTCGCAGTCTTAGGTTTTTGCAACAATTTCAGCCATGCCTCATTCTCACTCGCGTACGGCAGGGTGAGGATGGGGCAACTTTTTGCCAACTGGTCATTACGATGAGGAAATGGGAGAAGTCATGAATTACCGTCTGCTGCGTCTCGCATGTATGGCTCTATGCGTGCTGGGCTGGGTCACGATTGCGGGTGCCGGAGCTGAGAAGCCCGCCTCGTTAACCCTGAAAGACATGCAGGGAAGCAAAGTAAAGCTAAGCGACCTGCGCGGCAAGGTCGTCGTACTCAACTTCTGGGCCACCTGGTGCGGTCCATGCGACGCAGAGATGCCGATGCTCGTCAAGACAGCTGCTAGTTATGCCGGCAAGAACGTCGCCTTCATCGGAGCCTCTGTCGATGAAGAAGAGACACAGAAGAAAATTGCTCCCTACATCCAGAAGCGCCAGATCACCTACCCCATCTGGATCGGCGCAACCGACGACGACATGAAGCACCTCCAACTCGGCAACATCGTTCCCGCGACCCTCTTCCTGGACGAAACAGGCGTCGTACGCGCTCGCATTCTGGGCCAGATGAAGCCCGGCGAGATCGAAGAGCGAGTGAACTGGCTGCTTGCGAACCAGCAGGGATCCGCCCCTCCGGCCATCGTCAAACACCTCGACGAAAAGTAGTCGGTCCGTACGAAAGCCAGGTCAGCGCATCGTCTGATAAGTTGTCTGGGATGAAAATTCCTGGCAACTCTCGCTCCGAAAAGGTATCGTTACCATTTTCGCTCCTGGCTCTGGGCTCGCTGCTGCTGAGCGCTGCCGGACTCTCCGCTCAGAACTCGCTCGTTGCCGCCGTCGATCCCATGATCGGAACTGCCAACGACGGCAACACCTATCCCGGAGTAACCGTGCCGTTCGGCATGATCCAGTGGAGCCCCGACACCAGCCAGAATTTCTATTACTACGGCGACAAGGCAATCCGCGGCTTCAGCGTGACGCACCTCAGCGGCGCCGGCTGCCCGCTCTACGCCGATATGCCGATCCTGCCGCTCAGCGACCGCCCCGCAGCGCAACGCGACCTCGAGCATCCAGAAACCGCCGCCTTCGACCACAGCAAAGAAACCGCCCAGGCCGGCTACTACTCGGTCGTTCTCGCCGACGGTACCCGCGTCGAACTCACCACCACAGACCGCAGCGGCATAGCCCGCCTCACCTATCCGAAGGGCAAGCACGCCGGCCTGCTCATCAATGGCCCCGGCAGCGCCTCTGCCGACGTCCACATGGCCATCCTGCCGCCAGTAGGCCGCGAGCACGACGCCGAAGCCCTCACCGTAGGACCGGACGGCGCCGTCACCGGCACCATCACCGCCGGCGGCTTCTGCGGCACACCGACGAAATACACGATCCACGTCGCCTTCCAGTTCAAGAGCAAGCCAACCTCCGTCGCTCTCTGGCAGAACGGCACACTCCAGGAAAAAACCACGAACGTCTCTGGCAAACGCGCCGCAGCCTGGGTTGATCTGGGCAGCCAGTCCACGCAGATCATCAAAGTTGGCCTCTCCTACGTCAGCGACGACAACGCCCGCGCCAACCTGAAAGCCGAAATCCCCGGCTGGGACTTCGACACCGTCCGCAAACAGGCGCAAACGCGCTGGGAGAAGACTCTGGCAAAGGTCAAAGTCGATGGCGGCACCGAAGCTCAGCGCAAGATCTTTTACACCGGCGTTTACCACGAACTCATCGGCCAGACCCTCTTCAGCGACATGAACGGCGAATACCCCGGCATGGACGGCAAGATCTACAAGGTCAAGCCCGGCCAGATGGGCCAGTACACCAACGTCTCCGACTGGGACATCTACCGCAACACCGTCCAGTTCCAGGCCCTGCTGTTTCCGCAGGAGGCCGCCGACCTCGCCCAGTCCCTCGTAAACTTTGCCGAACAGCTAGGCTCCTACCCGCGATGGGTGGCGGCCAATGACAGCACTTATGTCATGGGCGGGGACTCGCCGGCAATCATCGTCTCCTCCATCTACGCCTTCGGAGCCAAAGGCTTCGACGCGAAGACAGCTCTGAATTACGCGCTTAAAGTCGCCGACACCCCCGGCCTCGGCCAGCACGGCCGACCCGAGCGCGTCATGCTCGCCGAATCGCTGAAGCTCGGCTACATCCCCTCGACCGACGACATCTCGATCTCTGAAATGCTCGAGACCGACAGCGCCGATTACTCCATCGCCCAACTGGCCAAATCGCTCAACGACAACGCCGACTACGAACGGATGCTCAAGCGCTCCGGCAATTGGCGCAATGTCATGGACCCCGAAACGCATTGGCTCCGTCCACGCGCAGCCGATGGCACCTGGGAGCCGGGCTTTGACGCAGAAAAATCTCTGCCCAAGCGCCAGAATTCGCCGCTCTCCACCGACCAGGCCGGATTCGAGGAAGGGAACACCTATCAGTACACCTTCATGCTGCCCTTCGACTATCGCGGCCTCTTCGACGCCATCGGTGACGACGCCGTCGTCGAAAAGCGCCTTGACCATTTCTTCACCAAGCTCGTCTGCTGGGGCGAACCCTGCTTCAACATGGCCAACGAGCCGGACTTCGTAACCCCTTACGCCTACACTTTCCTCGGCAAGCCCGCCAAGACGGCCTCCGTCATCGACCGGGTCGAAAAGGAAACCTTCAACACCGCCCCCGGCGGCATCCCCGGCAACGACGATCTCGGCGCTACCTCCGGGGTCTATATCTGGAACGCCCTGGGAATGTATCCGGCCATCCCCGGACTCGGCGGCGTAGTCCTCGGCACGCCCATGTTCGACAAGTCTGTCATTCAACTTGGCGGCAAGGGAACGCTGACCGTCACCCGCAAGGGCTCCGGGATCTACGTGCAATCGGTCATGCTCAACGGCAAACCGCAATCCAGCTCGTGGATTCCGGTTGCAGAGCTGCTCGGACACGAGAGCCGGCTCGAGTTCACCATGGGCGAACAGCCCAGCAGTTGGGCCACAGCGACAGGGGATCGGCCTCCATCCGTCACGGCTGCGAAATAACGACCCGACCCGACGGCCCAAGACGATCATCCTTGGGCTGTCGGGCAATCCTGCATTAGGAATGGGCTGTATGATAAACATATATATGAAGTTGACCGACGCGACATGAAGATAAGGCTCGCCTCATTATCAGACATACCAGCAGTCATGGCGGTCGTCCGCCGCGTGGTCCCACTGATGCGCGCCAGCGGCAACCTGCAGTGGGATGACCATTACCCGAATCCTAGCGTCTTCGAACGGGATGTCGCGCTCAATCAACTCTGGCTCGCCGAGCTCGACGGGCAGATCGCCGGAGTGGCCGCGATTACCACCGATCAGGACCAGGAATACACCCAGGTAGGCTGGGACATTACCGAACTCGCCATCGTCGTCCACAGGGTTGCCGTAGACCCGGCCTTCCAGGGAAAAGGCGTGGCAGCGGCTCTCATGGTTAAGGCAGAAGAGGTAGCCCGGTCCCAGGGAATCGCCGCGTTACGCGTAGACACCAACACCAACAATCAGGTCACCCGGCGTCTCTTCCCAAAACTCGGCTACAAGCTCGCCGGCGAAATCACACTCGCGTTTAGACCAGGGCTACGCTTTCTCTGCTATGAAAAGCGGCTTGCCTAGGGGAAGTAACGGGAAGCGTAAGTGATGATTCATGAAAGGAATATGATTAAAAACATGGAAACTGATTTAATTATTACAGAATATCTGTTATCAGACATGATTCAATCGAAGCTTGCTCCTAACGGATAGGTTTGCCCCCTTCAACCAGTCGTTACAACCACACCGCTTGAGACATGTTAGGCTCGTCCCAAACGGGTACTTCAAGGAATCCTTACAAGTGAACGTCTTCCAACGATCCTCAGCAAAATTGCTCTTTGCCGCAGCTTCTGTCTTCTTTCTGCCACTCACAGCCTGCCTGCACGCTCCGAATCCGGACACGCGCGTGGCGGATGAGCAGACGATCCGTGATCTGGACGCGCAGTGGTCCAAAGACGCAAGCGCGCACAACCTGGGGGCTGTGGTTTCTTACTACACTGACGACGCCCTCCTGCTTGGACCGGATGAACCCGTCTCCAAGGGGAAGCCGGCCATCCGGGACTCTTGGGCCGGTGCTCTTGAAACCTTTGCTCAACTCTCCTGGGAGGTCAAGACCATCGAGGTCGCCCGGGCAGGCGATTTGGCATACCTCACTGGTGCCTGGAAAGGTACGATCAAAGGCGCGAAAGGCTCCACCCTTCCAGCCTCCGGCAAGCTGCTCGAAGTCTGGAAAAGGCAGCCAGACGGAACATGGAAATGCGTAGCCGACACCTATAACTCCGACGCCCCCATGGCCCCCGCACCCGCTGTTAAGAAGTAAGACCAACTTCTCGCTTCCGTTCAATGCGGGACATCCGGCCGCACCGTTTCGGCAATCCGCCGCATCGAACCCGGTATGAGTGATTTTCAAAAAACGTTCAAACTAGGCGGGGATCTTGAGATCAACCGTCTCGGTTTTGGTGCCATGCGGATCGTTGGCGATGGCGTGTGGGGTGAGCCGAAAGATGCTGAAAACTCCAGGAATGTGTTGAAGCGCGCCGTAGAACTCGGCGTGAATTTTATCGACACAGCTGACTCCTACGGTCCGGATGTAAGCGAAAGACTGATCGGCGAGGCGCTCTCACCCTACGCGCCCGGTTTAGTAATTGCAACAAAAGGCGGACTCACCCGCCAGGGCCCGAACAAGTGGTTGCCAGTCGGTCGCCCCGAGTACCTTACGCAGCAAGTCGAAATGAGTCTGCGTCTGCTGAAAACGGACAGGCTGGACCTGTGGCAGCTTCATCGAATCGACCCTAAGACTCCCGTCGAAGAATCGCTGGGGGCGATCAAAGATCTGCAGAAAGTCGGCAAGATACTGCATATCGGCTTGAGCGAAGTGAAGGTGCCTGAGATCGAGCAGGCCCGCAAGGTCGTTGACATCGTGAGCGTTCAGAATAAGTACAACCTCAGCGATCGCGCCCACGAAGATGTCCTTGAGTACTGCGAAAAGAACAATATCGCGTTCATCCCCTGGTTCCCTATCGCAGCCGGCAAGCTGGCTCAGCCCGGCGGCATTCTGGACGCAGCAGCCAAGCGGCACAACGCAACCGTAGGACAGATCTCGATCGCGTGGCTGCTGCAGCATTCCCCGGTGATCCTGCCCATTCCAGGCACCTCCTCGATCAAACATCTGGAAGAAAACCTGAAGTCAGCCGATGTCCAACTGTCGGATTCCGAGTGGGCTGAAATCGAGGCGGCAGCGAAAGCCTGATTCTCCCACTGTTTACCTTCCGATAGCCCCTGCTGTGCGCACAATTGGCGCAGCAGGGGCTTCCCTTTTTATGCTTGAGTCGGATCCTTGTGGAGGTTTCCATGGCACTCAAGTTCACCACCTCGTATCTCGACGACGCGATCTCTGTCTTTCGCTACTACAAGCGGCTCGCCGATGAGGCGATAGCTCAGCTCGAGGATCACCAACTCCACGAGTCGCTTGACCCGGAGATGAACTCGATTGCGGTCATCGTCAAGCACATGTCCGGCAACATGCGTTCCCGTTGGAGCGATTTTCTCCACTCCGACGGCGAAAAGCCATGGCGCAATCGCGATGAGGAATTTGAACAGCCGCCGCAGACCCCCGAAGCCTTGATGCAGCTTTGGGAGAGCGGCTGGGAAGCGCTTTTCTCCGCCCTGGAACCGCTGACAGAATCTGACTTAAGCCGCGTCGTAACCATCCGCGGAGAAGCGCATTCGGTCATGCAAACCATCAATCGCCAACTCGCCCATTACCCGTATCACTGCGGTCAAATCGTCTTTTGGGCTAAACACCTCAAATGCCAAAACTGGCGATCCCTGAGCGTCCCTCGCAACAAATCTCAGGAATTTAACCAGAAGGTCGCAGCCGGCGAAGCCAGTCAGAGATGAAATGTGCCGTGGGCGAATAAACAACGAATATAGCCGATCCGTGATATTCCGGAAATCGCCAGAAATTGGATGCACAAACAGCCATACTTCAACGCAATCGTATCTTGCTCAAAATTAAGCAACTTACAACAAAATTACTTGACAGAGAAGTTTAGCTGCCGGGGATCGAAATTGTTCCACGAGGAACAATCTGTAGAACAAATCGTGGAACAATCTCCTGCCTCGGGACCGCTCAGTCCCCTTTTCGATCACTCAACTGCTGGTGAGACCAGCATTGCGCCGTTTGGCGTCACACCCGTGAGCGCCAACTTCTGCGAATCCTTATGCCACCGGTGCAGCAAAATAGATGAGATCACGATCAGCGCAAGCGTCAGCCCGATCCACATACCGTAAATGCCCCGCTTGAGCACGAAGCACAAGATAAGGCCGAGAGGCAGACCGACACACCAGTAGCCGATGAAGTTGGCGATCATCGGCGCGCGAGTCTGGCCGAGTCCACGCAGTGCGCCAGTGCATACAGATTGAACTCCATCGAAGACCTGGAAAGCGGCTGCAATCCAGAGCAGGCTGGGGCCTACGGCCAGCACACGAGGGTCGTGCGTGTACAGCTCGATCAGCGGTTTCGGAATGATAAAGAACACGATGCCTGCGAGTATCATGGCGCACGTTCCCAACATGAGAGCAAGCCATCCGGCACGGCGGGCGCGAGCCTTATCGCCCGCGCCTACTGCGTGGCCGACGCTTACGGCTGCTGCTGCCGAGATGCCCAATGGCACCATGTAGGTAATGCTGGCGTAGTTGATCGCAATCTGGTGCGTTGCCAGCGCAATTGGTGTGAGCCATCCGGCGGAGAGCGTTGCTACGTTCCACGCGCCAACTTCAAGGGTGATCTGCCCGGCGGCAGGCAGGCCCAGGCGGACAAGTTGGCGTATACGATCGAGTTGCGGACGGGCCCAATGCTGAAAGAGCGGATGGCCGCGCTTGCGTTCATAGCGCCAGGCAAAGCCAAGCATAGATGCGGCCATCATGATGCGCGCAACGACGGTCGATAATGCCGAGCCGCGCACGCCCATTGCGGGGAAGCCGAGATGGCCGCTGATGAGCACCCAGTTCCCTCCCCAGTTCAGCAGGTTGGCGCCGATGTACGTCAGCGTGATGACGCGGACCTGGCCGACTCCCTGCAGATAGCGGCGCGACGCGCCGTAGATCAACAGAGGCAGTATGCTCCAGTCGAGAATGCGGAGGTAGGAGCCTGCCGGGCCGGCAACTTCAGGCGTAATACCGAACGGGCTAAAACCGAAGCTGGCGATGGCAACGACGATCATCAGGATTGGCGAGATCAAGAGTGCGAGATAGATGCCCTGCGCGAGCCAGCGATGGCAATCGTCGTAATCCTTGCGGCCAAAGGCTTGCGCCACCACAGTATCGAGACCGAGCAGCAGGCCGATGCCAAAGAGTGAGGGTGTGTAGAAAACCGCGTTGCCGACGGCGACCGCACCGATGGCGGCAGGACCAAGTTTGCCGACCATGATGGTATCGACGACGCCCTGCGCCATCCAGCCGAGCTCGCTGAGTACGACGGGGATCGCGAGCTTCACCAGGGCCGCGAGTTCCCTCTTCCACTCTTGCCCTTTTCCGTGTTGTGCAGCTTGGCCCATCGGAGTAGTTTAAATGTTACGTCGAACCGGACTGAAGAGCTGCAAGGCTTGGCGACTGCGAGGGCTCTTTATCTATGACTGAGAATGACGATGAGGATGACTTCCCTGCCCAGACACATTCGCGTGGATACTATATCGGCCTTGGTTTGATGGGGATTTTTTACCTTGGCGCTGGAGCCAATCATTTCCTGAGCACGCAGACGTATCTTGCCGTGATGCCGCCGTACATTCCTGAGCCTGCGGCGATGGTTGCGATCAGCGGCGTGGCAGAAATACTGGGCGGTATCGGAGTGCTCGTGCCGCGCACCAGAACCTTTTCTGCATGGGGACTGGTCTTAATGCTCATCGCGTTTCTTCCAGTGCACATCAACATGTGCCTGCATCCAGACCACTTCCCGACCATTCCATTATGGGCGATCTGGATACGTTTGCCGCTGCAGATGCCACTGATTGCATGGGCCTGGTACTACACGCGATAGAGTACTCCACACACAGGCCACCTATGGCTGCATGGTGATCGTGGCGGTGAGTGCAGCCTCGCTCGAACCACCAGCCCAGAAGGTGTATTGCCCTGGCTCGACAACCCATTCCTTCTGCATGTTCCATATCTCGAGTTCATGTTGCGGTATGTGGAACGCTACCGTCTTCCTTTCGCCAGCTTTGAGGTGGATGCGCGAGAAGCCTTTCAGTGCCCGCTCGGGCGTTTCCACACTGCTGTAGTCCTGGCGCATGTAGAGCTGGGCTACTTCGTCGCCCTCGCGGGTGCCGGTATTGGTGACATTGACTGTCACTTCCACATCTGCATTGCTCTTTGCAGCGGGTGCCTTGGCAACGAGGTTAGTGTACGCGAATGTGGTGTAGCTAAGGCCGTGGCCAAAGACGAAGAGCGGCTTGCCGTCATCGTCAACGTACTTGCGAACGCGGGAGGGATCGGCGTTGTAGAAGACAGGTAACTGGCCGAGGCTACGCGGGAAAGTGATGGTTAGTTTGCCGCCGGGATTGTTGTCGCCGAAGAGCGTTTCCGCGATTGCCTGACCGCCGAACTCGCCGGGATACCAGGCCTCGAGAATAGCTGGGATATGCGCCTTCGCCCAGCCGATGGTGAGCGGCCGGCCGTTCTGCAGTACGAGCACGATGGGCTTACCCGTGGCGGCTACTGCTTCGAGCAGTTGCTCCTGCGTTCCGGGGAGATCAAGGCTGGAACGGTCGAAGCCTTCGCCGGAGATGCCCTGATATTCGCCGAGCGCGAGGATAACTGTGTCCGCGCTCTTCGCGAGTGCAACAGCAGCGGGAATATCGCTGCCGTCGCTGGTTTCTAATCTCGCCTGGGGCAGCAATGTTTTCACGCCCTGCACGATGCTGATCCGCTTGCCATTCTCTTCCTTCTCGTAGTCGCCATAGCGGGCAATAGCTGCGTTGGGCCCGATGATCGCGATGCGACGCAGAGACTTTGAAAGCGGCAAAACGCTGTTGTCATTCTTGAGCAGCGTCATCGATTCGCGCGCAGATTGCAGTGAAACAGCAAGGTGCTCGGGAGCGCGGTGCACGTGGGCGTTGAGCGAAGGATCGACGTAAGGATGATCGAAGAGTCCGAGCATGAACTTGACGCGCAGGATCGCTCGTACACTGTAGTCGAAATCGCTCAATGGCAGAGAGCCTTCGTTTACGCAGTCAATCAGGGCCTTCTGGTAGACATCATGCGGAAAGTCATAAAACTGCATGTCGACGCCGGAACGGTTGGCGAGGCAGATTGCGTCCTTCGGTGTCGGGGCGACGCGGTGCGCCGTGTAGAGACGCTCAATCGCACCGAGGTCCGAGAGGACGAAGCCATGGAATCCCCACTCCTTACGAAGAATTGTTTCGAAGAGCAACGAGTCCGCGGTCACGGGGACGCCGTCGATTTCGTGATAAGCAGCCATGACGGACATGGCGTGACCTTCACGAAATGCCGGCTCGAAGGACTTGAGCATGACGGAACGAAGTTCGCGTTCGCCGATGTGGACAGGCGAAGTATTGGTGCCGCCTTCGGGCGAACCATGGCCGGCGAAATGCTTGGGTTCTGCAATGACGTTATGGTCGGAAGCGAGGCTCGTGCCTTGCGCTCCGCGGACATAGGCTAAACCAATCTGGCCGGTGAGATAGGGGTCTTCGCCGAAGTCTTCTTCGATGCGGCCCCAGCGTGGTTCGCGGGCGAGATCGAGGACCGGCGCGAGAATCATGTGTACGCCAGTGGCGCGGGTTTCAGCGGCAATTCCAGCGGCGGTTTGCTGCGCCAGAGATGGATCCCAGGTTGCGGCCAGGTTCAATGGAGCGGGATAGACTGTGCCGTTGTCGAAGCCGTGAAGACCTTCTTCGATGAAGAGAGCCGGTATACCAAGACGGCTATGGTTAATGGCCCATTTCTGAATTTCGTTGGCCAACGCGGGCGAGGGGTAGAGGTCGTGAATTCCTCCGGCTCCGAGTGTTCCCCAGGCCTCTTCGGCTTTGGCGGGAAGGAACTTTGCGTCCGGCGTGGCGTGGGTTTCGTCGCTGGTCTTGTCGACGAGCAGCCTGGCGGAAGAATAGAGATCAAGCTGGCGGACCTTCTCTTCCAGGGTCATGCGCGAAAGCAGGTCTTCCACGCGCTTTTCAATGGGGGCGTTTGGATCTTTGTATATTGGAGCATCAGCCTTGGTTTGCTGGGCTGACAAAGGTGATACCAAAGAGAACGTAGCAATACATGCAGAAGAGGCGATGGAGAGTGCAGACAGATGGAGTGCACACAAGAAATGCTTCAATGAATTCCCTCGAGTGGTGAAGGTGTTATTTCGGGGAGAGCTTGTAGATTTCGGACCCGGCTAACAGATAGGCTCCTACGCCAAAGACATAACTGGATGTGGCAGCATACTTGTCGGGCGATGCTCCGACCGGCTGGATGCAGCCGAGACGGCCATCCTGGTAGACGTGCTGGAGTAAACCCGCCCACGCTTTCTGTACCACAGGCATATAGGTCTTGCGATCCAGGATGCCATTGCGGATGCCCCATGCTAACGCATAGGTGTTGAATGCGGAGCCGGAAATTTCGGGAAGTGGGTACGCTTCTGCATTCAGCAGGCCCGGACGCCAGAGGCCGTCAGCGCCTTGAACTGTGGTGAGGGCTTTGGCCATCTCCTGCAGTTGCTTCACGTATTGCTGACGATCGGGGTAGTTGGCGGGCATGGCTTGTAAAACGCGGACCAGGCCGGCCATGACCCATCCGTTGCCGCGAGACCAGAAAAGCTTGTTGCCGTTGGCTTCCTTCTTGTCGAGGAAGGTCGCGTCGCGTGAGTAAAGGTGGAGTTGGGGATCGTAGAGCAGGGCCGATGTAAGCCACCACTCGTGATTCATGTAGTCGAGATACTTGCGATCGCCGGTGATGCGGGAGAGGTCCGCGAGGACAGGAGGTCCCATGAAGAGCGCGTCGCACCACCACCAAAGGATTTTAGCGGGATCGTCCTTGCTCTGCACGAGCGCGTTCATGCTGGCTTGCGTTGGGGCGAGGATGGCAGGGTCAGCGTGAAGTTGATACAGCTCAAGGTAAGTCTGCCCGATGGCGTGGTCATCGGCGAACCTTTTGCGTGGCCCCAACTGCCATTGAAATTGCTGGCCCATGTCGTGCATCGCGGACTGGTACGTGGTGCCGTTGATCTCAGGTGGAACGGCCATGAAACCTGCGTAGAGCGCAGCGAGTGTCCAGTCCTGGAGGTAGTTCCCTTTCGCTCGATTGAGTTGCCAGTCGGCTACTTTACGGATGGCGTGGGCGACATCTTTCTTTTTGAATGCAGGCGAGAGGCCGGTGGCCAGTGGGCCGGCGTCCGCCGGTGCATCGCCGACTGCGCTCTGCTTTTCTCCGGGTTGCAACTGAGCTGCGAGCGATAACGGTGCGGGCATCGCGAGAAAGCAGAGACACATGCCGAGGAAGATCCATGTCGTCTTTAGAGCGAGGTTTCGCGAAGCGCCGAAGTGAGGCACCGATGTCTCCTATTTGACGTCTGGGGTGGTTGGTGTGATCCGGAAGTTGTGGGGTTTAGGCTTGGCTTCGTCGTAGATGCGGGTCTGAAGGACGTCCTCGAAGTGCGTGAGGTCGGTCGCACCGGGTTCGGCATTGACGCCTGTCTTCCATTGATTGACGAGCATGCGGAGGCGCACGTAGTGGGCATCATCGCGGTCACGGATGAGCCAGCTCACGCTGTATGCCTGCCCGCGCATTGGGGTTCCATAAAGAGCGAGATTGACACCGTGGGAGAGCTCATCGCTGGTGAACTTTGCGACGGGGTTGTCGTCGATGGTGAGCTGGTAGGTGCCGGGTTTGAGGTGTTCGATCTTCAGTGGCTGCTGGTCGAGATCATCAACGAAGGTGCTGAGCTGGCTCAGGTAATGGTAGCCGGCATGGTTTTCGGTATCGACGGGCAATGGAAGGGCTTCGTCGAGCTCTGTCCAGGAGAGCGTGCCATTGCTGGCGGTGAGCGCGGAGACTCGGGCGCGCTGCTGATCGAGGGCTTTGGCGCTTGCCGCGTCAATACTGACAGATGATACGAGCGACGGCGCGTTCCAGCCTTTGAGGATGGCTGCTGCCATGAACCAGTGAGCTAGTTGTTCGGGATGAACGCGATCGGGGATGAGCATTTGGGTAGCGGTGGGCATAAGGCCCTGGCCGGTTTTCAGGCTTTCAACGAAGGGTGCGTTCAGGTCGATGAATGTGGCTCTATGCTTCTTCGCGAGACCCTCGTCGAGTTTCGCGAAGTGAACGAGAGTGGCGTTGTAGCCGCCTGGGAACTTCTCCGGCCGGGTCACTTCGTCGTAGGGTGACGGGCCGAGGAGCGTGATGCGTGTGCCCGTGAGATTCTTGTGGATTGATTCGAGAATATGCTCGTAGCCCTGGGTGTATTGCGATTCGATCTCAGGGGTAAGGGCGCGATAGCCGCCGTCGTTCATGCCGAGCATGATGGTGATGACAGAGGGCTTTTCGGGGAAGACGTCACGGGTAAGGCGCAGGTCGATCGGGCCGCCTCCGCCGCCGGTGACGCGGTCGCCGCCGATGCCCTCGTTGTAGAACGTAACGGGCATGCTGGGAAAGCGCGTGGTGGTGTACACCGCGATCATCTGCGTGTAGTAGCGCTGCTCGGTGATGCTGTCGCCGTAGAAGACTACGGTGTCATTCGCGTGCAGGTAGTAGGGCTTCTGCGCATCGGATGAGGTCTGGCTATGGAGCGGGCTGAAGAATGGCATGGCGAGCAGCAAAGCAACGGTTGTGCGCGCTATGAGTAAATGGGTTTTCCATGTCATGTACCGGGCCATCCAACAGGTCATATTGCGACTCCCAGATGAGGATACACGGCTGGTCCCGGAGCTGTCTGCAACGACCTTCTATTATGGCTGGCGCAGTCGGGCAAGAGGCTCCGCCAACGGAACCGCGAGGTCCCGCGCGTTGAAGGTGGACTTGGTGAGGCCGCGTTCGGAGTGATGAGCGCTCTGGGTGGCGATGTGGCTCCACTCGTGCAGGATGACGTGGGCGAGAGCGAGGGACATAGCCTGGTTACGCTCGTCGCGGTTCATACCGGAGATTCGTGGAGCGAGCAGCTGGGTGATGCGGTTGCAATCGACGTGTGCAAAGGATTCAAGGTGGCCTTGGGTCGATTTGGTCCAGCCGAGGGGACCTGTCACGGGACGCGGAATTGCCGGAGTGATGTGCGGGGTCAGGATACAGCTGCCATGCAGGAAGACGGAGATAGACTGGTCTACTACGATGCCGGGAGCGATTGCATCGCCGCGCAGAATTTGAAGCCGGATATGAGCCAGCGCCGGGACGCCGGCGGTGCGTTCGGACTCGATCGCCGCATTCAGCGCGGACCACTCCTCTGCTGGAAGCGGGCGATCGGAGAAGATCGCCATGGTCACAGGGCTGGCGGCCGGCTCCGATTGTGCACTGAGGCAGGCGCCCTCGGCCGTGACGACTACTAGGAACGAAAGCAGAAGATGGATGCGGCTTCGGACTCTCATGGGCCAAGTCTCTGCCCGTTTTTCTGATGCGTCCAATAGATTGATAGAATCGTATCCATCTGAATTGGAGATAGTTCCCATGGAAGTTCGTCAGTTGCAGATTTTCCGGATACTTGCTGAAGAGCTGAACTTCACTCGGACTGCGGAGCTGGTGCACACCGTGCAGTCAAATGTGACGACGCAGATCAAGGCACTCGAAGAGGAGCTGGGTGCGCCTCTGTTTGACAGGCTGGGCAGACGCGTTTCGCTGACGGAAGCCGGGCGCCGGTTTCAGCCGTTCGTAGAGCGGGCTCTGAAGGCAATGGAGGAGGGCCAGAGAGCGATAGTGGCGGGTGCGGGGCCGAGCGGCCCGCTGCGCATTGGTGCTCCTGAGAGTGTGCTGGCATACCGGTTGCCAGAGGTGATACGAGCGTTTCGGAAGAAGTTTCCTGAGGTAGAGCTGGTGTTCCGGCCATTTGCCGATGCGAAGCTGGCGGCCGAACTGGAGACAGGCAAGCTGGATCTGGCGATTCATATGGATGATGAGGGGATTCCGCCAACGTCGCAGCCTGCGGCCGGAATGCGGATCACTTCGATGCACCTGCGTAATGAGGTTGTCCATCTGCTGGCAGACATGAGTCATCCGCTGGCGCGTTTCGCGACGGTACGTGCCGGCGATCTGGAGGGCCAGGTGCTGCTGTTGACCGAGGCGGGTTGCGGATACAGGGCCAAGCTGGACAAAGTACTGGCTTTGGCCAATGTACGGCCTGCGAGCATCGTGGAATTCTCGAGCGTAGAGGCGATCAAGCAGTGTGTGGCGGCGGGGATGGGACTGGCGTTGCTGCCGGAGATTGTGGTGTCTCGCGAGGTGCGATTACAGCAGTTGAAAGCGCTGGCGTGGGATGGTCCGGCGTTGGATATCGCCACGCACCTGGTGTGGCACAAGGATAAGTGGATTTCGCCGGCGATGTCAGCGTTCATGGAGATGATGAAGGATAAATTGGAAGCCAGTGACGAGCGTCAACCGAAGTTGACGCTCGGTGGTGTGCTGGCTGGCTAGGTCGCTATTGCACTGCGGGGCGAAGCGTTACTCGTTTGGTGGTGATCGTTAGCTTGGCGGGGGTTAACTCTGGTCCATCCCAGCCTTCCTTGACGGCTTCGATGTGAATTTCGCCGGGGCGTTTGGTGGATTGCAGAATGACCTGGGCGAGGCCGTTGAAGAGGCTGCGTTTGGGCTCCTTGTCGGACTCCTGGCAGTTCGGATCCCCGTTGCCTACGCCGATGAGCGCGCCGGCACCGGAGACTTTGAAGCCGATGAGATTGCCAGCCGTGGGGACGTGGCGGCCTTCCTTGTCAAGAACCTCAACGCGGATGATGCTGATGTCTTCACCATCTGCGTCGATCTCTGTACGGTCGGCTGTGATTTTGATGGCCGCGGGCGTGCCGGTGGTTTCGCGTTTTTCGGTCAGGACGACTTTGCCGTCCTTCGTGCCACGGGCTTCGATGGATCCTGCGACATACTTGGCGGTCCATTCCACGTGGCCGAGGTGCGGGACTTTCTTACTGCCAACGCTGGTCCCGTTAACGAAGAGTTCAACTTCATCGAGGTTGGTGTACGCCCAGATCTTGATTGGCTCTCCTTCCTTCCCTTCCCAATTCCAGTGCGGAAAGAGATGCAGGACGGGCTCTACGGGACCGCGCGGCCACCATGCTTTGTAGTAGTAGAAGGTGTCCTTGGGAAAGCCGCACATGTCGACGATGCCGAACTGGGAGTTGACCGACGGCCAGCCGTAGGGAGTTGGTTCGCCGCGGTAGTCAAAGCCGGTCCAGGCGAAGCCGCCGGCTTCCCATTCGCGTTCGCCGTAGAACTTCCACCACTCTTCCGCAGTCTCGCCCCAGGGCACGACGCCGTCGTAGTCATTGACGGTGTTGCGCAATGGATCGGACGAGTACACGCCGCGCGTGGAGATGGCACTGGAGGTTTCCGAGCCGTAGATGGCCAGCTTGGGGTGCTTCTTGTGGTAATCCTCGGGAAATTTGAGGTTGTAGTTGAACCCAATGATGTCGAAGGTCTTTGAGATGCCTTTCTCGTTGTCGCCGTTGACGGCGGCGGAGACGACACGCGTGGGGTCGAGCTCGTGGCAGCGCCGGACCATGGTGCCGGCAATCTTAAGGCCCTGTTCCGCATCGTCGTTCTGGAGCGCCCACTCTTCGTTGCCAATGGACCAAAGGATGATGGAGGGTGAGTTTCGATAGCGCTTGACCATGGCTTCCAGCTGCGCGAGGCCTTCCGGGTTCGAGCTCATCTGGCGGGTTTCGCACATCATCATGAAGCCGAGGCGGTCGCAGCCTTCAACCCATTCCGGGGTTGGAGCGTTGTGCGAGGTGCGGACGGCGTTTCCGCCCATCTCTTTCAGTACGCCAAGACGGAAGTACTGCAGGCGGTCAGGCAATGCTGCCCCTACGCCGGCATGGTCCTGGTGATTGCAGGTACCCTGGATCTTCATCGATTTTCCATTAAGGAAGAAGCCCTTGTCGGCGTCGAAGAGTACGGTCCGCGCTCCGAAGGCGAACTTCTCGGCATCTACGGTCTTGCCTGCAGATTCGACTGTAACTACGGCGCTGTAGAGGTTTGGAGTCTCGATCGACCATAGCGCCGGATTGCTGATTGCGGCGCTTGCAGTGTAGATGGCAGAACCGTCTGCAGCGATCGACTGCTGCGCGGCTTCCGCAGTGGCTACGGTCTTCCCTGCCGGATCAAGCAGCTTCCAGGAGACTTTAGCGGTGGCTGGTTGTGCGCTGTCATTCTGCACAAGCGTGCCCAAACTTACGGTGGCGCTATCGCCGTTCACGGCGGTTCGCGCGTAGCTCTCAAATTTGCCGAGGTGAATGGCATCGGTCTTGGTGAGCCAGACGTGGCGGTAAATGCCGGCACCCTCGTAGAACCAGCCGTCGCCGAAGCTGGCGTCGACGCGGATGGCGATGGCGTTCTTGGCACCGTAGCTTAGAAAGTCAGTGATGTCGAAATGGAAGGGTGCGTAGCCGTTGTCGTTGCGACCGATGAAGCAGCCGTTGACCCAGACGATGACGCTGCGGAAGGCGCCGTCGAAATCGAGGGTGATGCGGCGGCCGAGGTCTCCAGCGGGCAGGTCGAAGGTGCGGCGGTACCAGCCTACGCTTGTATCCGGGTAGCGGCGACCGAGGGGCTTGAAGCCATGAGAAGCGAGTGCTTCGTCACGGACGAAGGGTAGCTCGACGGCCCAGTCGTGTGGGAGATTGAGAGTGCGCCACTTTGCGTCGTCGAACTTCACTTTGGCGAAATTGAAGTCGCCCGTCTTGGCGAAATCACCCTGATCGTTGCCGAATCCGAGGTCCTTCGCCGGATCGCTGGCGTGGCCAAACTGGAACTTCCAATCGAAATCGAAGAGAAGCTTTTCACGTGGAGCGACGGCGGGCTCCGTGGCGTCGGCTAGGGCCTGAAGTGCGTCGGCATGCGCCCATGCGGAGCGCGTAATCAGTGAGGAAGCGGACAGGGCGGTGCCTGAAATCAGGCCGGTGCGGAGAAGGTCGCGGCGCGAAAAGCTGGACATGACGGAAGTCCTCATTTGAAGCAGGATGGCAGTGTCTGTGCGACTGCGAATATACAGGATCGAGGTGCGGATGGTAAACGCTTTCATCCTGGAAGCCAGCCTGCGGCCTGCATGCCGCTAGGCAGCCTCCTCTGGTACACTGATTTACGGCGAGTTCATTACTGGAGAGATGGCCGAGTGGCTGAAGGCGCACGCTTGGAAAGCGTGTATACCGCAAGGTATCCAGGGTTCGAATCCCTGTCTCTCCGCCACCTTATTCTTATTTACATTCAATCGTTTCTATAACGGCAAATCAGAGACCGTTCGACGGTTACTTCATGCCCAGGTCTGTGAGAAGTTTTGGACTGGCCTCATCCACGACGAGCAGATTGTGGCACATCGAACAGTCATTCGTGATGGTCTTCCCTTGCCTGGTGTTGTGATTGCCGTCATGGCAGCGAAAACAGCCTGGATAGTCGTTGTGGCCGAGGTTATTCGGATGTGTTCCCCAACCGGTCTTCATTGAGGGAAACACGTTCCTGCTATAGATGCCTGCCAGGATTCTTGCACCTAACTTGATCTGATTCCGTTGTGCGTTCCACACGAGTGGATACTGCGATCGATAGAAGTCTTCGAAGCCTTCAGTGATCTTTCCATTCGCCTGCTGTTCCGAGGTGTAGGTCGCTTTGATCAGCGCCAGCCCCTCCTTGTGAGCGAAAGGAAGGGACACGCTGGGAGAGCCCAGAGCCATGTCTTTATTGAGAGCCTCTTCCGGTGTCTCAAAAGAATGGGCTGCGCGATTGTGACAATCGATGCAGTCCATCACATGCCTTTGACCGGAGCCAGCACTTGGTGCACCCGTGACGGTGAACTCGGTCACAGACCCGTCCTCATTCTTCTTGCCAACCCATGAGATCGACTGATTCGTCGAATCAGTCGATACGTACTCGATGTGGCCCATATGAGCTCCGTGGATCCCGCTCAGATTGCCTAAATGATCTTTGCCTCCAACGTGCATCATTGCGAGTGACCGCGTGACGGAATTCTTTTCGTCGTCGGCATATGTTGAACTCACCAGCAGCTTGTCTGCCGAGAGCCTGTCCGGGTTATGGCAGTTCACGCAGGTATCGCGCGCGGCGGGGACTTTGCCATCTGCCATGATGGGTCGTGGATAGTTATGCAAGATCACCATGAGCAGTTGCTTTGTTCCGTTCACCTTGGCATGCACGTATCCAGGCACACCCGGCGCGACATGACACTCCGTGCAGACAATGCCGGCATGTGGCGCGAAGTGGTAAGCGCTGAATTCCGGCTGCATGACGTGGCAGGCTTGACCACAGAAGCTTGTTGTATCCATATAGGCTACGCCGCGATAACTTGCGGTGCCGACGATGACGAAGTTGATGAACGTGGCAATGACGACGAAGTCTATGCCGTGCCGAAACACGGGGTCTGCAAAATCGATCTTGGGGAAGGTATGCGGCAATTGTCCCAGTGCCTTCAGACGGCGATGCCGCAGCCATATGCCGCATGGAATGAGCATGAGTCCGAAGATGAAAACAGCGGGCAGGCAGAGATCGAAGATGATGCCAAGGTAAGGGTTATTGGAACCGCCGTGGCCCAGAACTGCAACGACCCAGAAACCAATGAGGGTCATCGCGGAGGCGCTCGTGATCGCACCTCCAATGAGACTTACCGGGTTGTTCCCGAAGAACAGTATCGGGCGTAGCCAGTTCTTGCTGAAGTCGCTCAACAGGGTCATATACGCACGACTCCGAACACTACTTCTTCTGCAAGGTATGGATGTAAGCAATCACCGATTTGATATCTCCGTCGGAGAGTTTGCCGGTGTACGCAGGCATCTTTCCTTTGCCGTTCTTCGTGGCCGCAAACAAATCCGCGTCTGACTTACTCAGGATTTGCGGGTCGTTGAACGGAATCGCTTTCATCGACTTGCCTGCAGGAGTTGCGCCCATTCCATCTGCGCCGTGACACATCTGACACTTGGCCGTGTAGGTGGCAGATCCGGACGCCTGCGCCTGGGCGATGCTACCCGTAATCGACAAGCTCAGGACTATGACTGCAACGCGAAACGTTCGATTCAACATGGTTTGTTTCTCCTATGGGACAAAGGTTTGGCTTACGCGACCGTCAGAACTCGTAGTGCAGTTTCAGGGTCACGTTATTTGCATGAAAGTTTCGTGGTGCAGTCAGGCCGGCTGGCGATTCTGTAAGACCTGTGGGAAAGGGCAAAGAGGCGCACGGCACGACCGCCGACGTAGTCGATGTGGAAGTGCTGCAATACTGAGGCCCGGACGGACCGCCCTCACCGTAACCGAAGAAGTTGTATTCCGCCTTTGCGATCAATCCCTTGTGGATGGTCCACGCAAGATTGACGAATGGCGACTGGTAAGTGGAGTTCAGCGATCCATTAACAGATCGAGCATCATTGAAGAATTGACTCCCATTTACAGCGCTGATGCGATAGCCAAATGCAGAGTGGATCTTGTTTACGGGAGAAAGTGTTATCGCCACTGATCCGAACTGCGTCGGAGCATCCATGAAATCTCTCGCATGCCAATCCACGAGCTGAGTCTTCGAACCTCGCGAGTAAATTCCCAGGCACACATCCGGCAACCCACCGCTCGTCAAAGAGGCGGTGCCAGGTAAAGTGTTTGTAGCGCCACTGTCGTAGCAGATATTCGTCGCAGTGTATACGTCGCTGTAGGCGTAATTGAAATCAATTCCGTAGTGTTCGTTGGGTGAAAGAACAGTACCCAGGCTCACGATTCTACTGTGATCGACATGATTGATGGGGCCTTCGTATGGATCGTCGCCTGCCAAGACTGCGCTCTGGTTATTGTTCGTGTTGTTGTGGCGCTCCAGATCATTGAACGCACCCGAAATCGTAATCCACGGCTTTGGACGGTACATGGTATGGAAGCGGTAATGCTTCGTCTGTCGCGGGCTGACCGGGGTAAAGACGTTGTCGGCATAGAGCACTTCGACAGTGCCGTTCACGCTCCAGTTTGCAGAAGGACGCAGAGCAGCATTGAAGATTCCACCATTCTGATTGATAGTTACAGTTCCATCTTCAGTCGCACCAACTGCCAGTGGAACGTTGTGGGGTGTACCCTGAGCGATAGTGTGAGTTTCATGACGAAAAGTGAGCGAAACCGTAGCACGTGATGAGACATCCCAGGTTCCCGTTACATTATTGGTAAGAAAGTTCTGGCCAAAGTACGCGGTAAGCGCAGTGCCGACTGGTCCACTCCCTTCGAAGGATGACGATCCGGGTGCAGCAATTTTTGTGATCAGCCCTCCCGAATAATTGATGGTCTCGTTCCCCGTAGTTGCAGGAGTCGAAAGAGTTGTGACACTGGTAAATGTGGCGCTTCCCGGTTGGTGTGCACTGGAGAAATTCACCTGTTCCGAGAGGCTGATCGATTTGGATGCCTGCCAAACGATGCCGAAGTCTGTAGCGATTACGGCGCGGCGGGCATTCGCGTTGGCAGTGTAAGTGAGCGATCGAGTCGTACCGCTCAGGCCCTGATAGCTATCGTAATAATTCGGCAGGTTCATGTTCGCGTTGGTATAGCGGAAGTCGCCGTTCATCGCGATGTTCTTGATACTCGAGCTTTGGAATCGAAGTATCTCAGTGGGATAGAGAATCCTGGTGGGTTGCGAACGCAGGTAGCCGGTGACGACGGCGCATGCTGCATTGATCACCGGAAGACCGCCTGGTGTTGACGGCGCGGAGAAGATGGGCGTGGCGCCTATGCTGTTTGCATTGCAGGCCTTGCTTGTGGGATACGGTGTCTGACTGTCGTAGTCCCCCAGAGCTACTTTCGTTCCATCAGCCTCCTGCGCATTGAAGTCGCTGGGGAGCATCGTAAAGAAGGAATCTCCCTTGTAGTGATCGATCTCTTCCGCGAAGGTGAACGTCGTTCCCCGGATCGGCTTCCAGTCAATGGCTCCTGTGAAATTATCGGAACTATTGCGCTGGTACTCTTCGAGCACAGCGGCATACATGGCGAAGGGATAACCACTCGGACTGCGGCTCGGACCTTCGAAAATGTTCTGAGAGTAGCCCGCGCGATATGTAACTCTTGCGAGTGGAAACACGGTGAGGTTGGTGTCCGTCATGCGGCGGACTGTGTTGAACAGGAACGGAGATTGTGTAACCTGTGGCCAGGCAAAGGATCCTGTAGGCGCACTTGGCGGCCCGATCGGAATCGACTGCCCACCTGGAATGTTCGGATTTCCAAGCAGATCGTAATCAAAGTATTGACGGTCGCGTCGAAACATCCCCGTAAACTCGTAGATCTTACCCTTGAATACATTGACTCTCGTGAAGCTATTTGGATCGCCGCCGAATCCTGTACTCACGCCGGTGAAGCTGTCGACCAGGGTATTCTTCGTTCCTTTCAGAGCGCGCATCTCGAATGTTTGACCAAGCACCCGAGGCCCGGATTGGAGGTTGACAAGGGTGTCATACATGGCGCCACTGCCCGTAAGGCCGGTGATCCTTCCCCCAACGTCTAGGCTGTGGTGGATGCTGTAGCCGGCAGGTGCAGATACGGTTGGCTCCGGTGTTGGGATTGGGTCAGTGGGCGTTGGGTTTTGGGCAAAGGCCAATCCGGCTGTCGCCATCCATGCTACAGCTACAGCGCATGGAGCGATGCGTCTGGCCGTCGCCGGAAAGAACCGTTGATCTGATCTGCGGGATAACAAGCCCGTGTTCATGACTAGCCTCACTAGAAAACCCGTCGCCTCTGTAGAAGATTCACAGCTCGTGTCAAAACAATCCGCGCATATTATCGTAGGAACGCCGGATTGACATTGGAGCCATGAATATAAGTGTGGCAACTGGTGCACGGCGTCAGCTCGGACGATCCCGCACTTATCCCATGGACCGCAGCGGATGCGACCGGACTATGGCACTGATTGCACAACGTATTCACATTCGGCATGTTCAAGAGCCTTGCATTCTGCGAACCATGCGGAGTGTGACAGCCTAGACAGCCCTCAGCCTTGACTGGGGCGTGCTCGAAGACGAAAGGCCCGCGTGTCTCTGTGTGACACTTCGTGCAGATCGCGTTCTGATCGACAGTGGATTTGAGATTGTTGTTGCCAAAGGTTCCATGCGAATCGTGGCAGTCGGAGCACTTGATCAAGCCCTCATTGATCTTGTGATGAAAGGGCATATCAAAGCTCGGTTTGACATCGGTGTGGCACTGAAAGCAAAGGGCTGGTTGGCTGACTTTGAGTAATGCAGTCTCTGGAGCAGATTGATGCACGGAGTGGCAGCTGACACAGCTGACGTTCGCCCTCGCGTGAGGAGAGCGAAGAAAGTTCGGATGAGCGCCTGCATGGCACCCAAGGCAAGTGGCATCGACGATCTTGGCACTAGCTTCCGCAAGATCGAGAATCTTCGTCTTGTCGCCACCTGACTCAACGTGAGCCTTCCCCGCGCCATGACAACTTTCGCAGGTGACGCCCTTGCCTCCATGCTCCAGCGCCAGTTTGGCGTGAGGACTTGAATCGAAGCGGTTCGACTCCGTGGCGTGACACGTTGCGCAAGTCTCAGAACCGACAAAGTCTGAGGCATTTTGTGGAACCACTGTACTGATAGGTGGATCCTTCAGATGAGGGTTCGAAACGGTCTGGGCATTTGCGTGCGACTGAGCAATACAGAGAAGTCCCATCGCCATCGCTAACGTCCTGGACCAATTTCTCAATTTGCACCTGACCTTCGGTGAAGAGTGCCTGGATGGACTGCTGACCGGCTTGTGTCTGACTTGCTCCCAGATGGCAATCACAGGTTACCGTCCGGTTGTAAGGGTTGCTGTGACAGCGATCACAGAACAACTGTCCGTCTAAGCTCCGGCGTCGCAGAAGCGGAAGACTTGCCCAGCATGGACCTCACAACAGGATGGGGTCTGAGCAATGTAGCTCGTTTTATTTCGCGAATCAAAGACTTAGGAATGGATGGATACGGCTGAGCGCTATGCGCTATCGAGACCAGTCTTTCGGAGAGCATCGTCACTGCGCTGGTGAGGCTTCTTCGATGGCAGGCTGCTTCACTGCCCTCCTGCATCTGCGCCCCTTCTACTCTTGATTCGTATCGAAGGTCATGATAGAGACGATCGCCTCTGACGTGTGGAGTCAACCGACGTCGATACAATTCTCGCGAATGCAAACGATCGCCATTGCGGACTCCGGGACACGGTGCCCGCTGGTCATGGACGTGTGGCTTTGAGGTATGCTGCCAAGTATCTTTTGGTCGTTCGGGGATCCTTGTCGAGGGCTCGATGCGTATACGAAACCCAGGACTTTCCCAGGTCGCTTTCGGGCTATTCGTGTCGGGGTCTGTGATTCGCTGGAGAGCCCTTTTTGCAGTGTCCAATTGGGGGAAGTCAACGTGTTGAAAATAAACATTCTGTTACGATTCGTTACAAAGCCAAAGTAAACTTTCTCGAAAGCCTCCTCGTCTACATGAGGGAATCGAGTCACGCGGTTTGCAATCGGTTACGCCTAAGTTGCCTGAATTGCTCCCTGGCTATGCTAGTTTGCCTGAACTCCGGAGAAAATATGCAACCCAACATTTTCCAATCGAAGACTGCAAAGATATTCTGCGCCGTGATCCTCGGCGTGAACCTGACCGGAGCTGCGATGCGTCCCGCAGTCGCACAGGCCCCTGCAGTTGCGCCACCGGCCGCAGCGGCGAACCGCTTTGTCGGCACCATCACATCTGTTGGACCCGGACTGCTCTCCGTCAAGACCGATGCCGGAGTGGAGCGTAAGGTCACCGCGCCAGAGGGGATCAAGATCCAGCGCATTGCACCCGGCGAAAAAGACCTGAGCAAGGCGGCTACGATCCAGTTCAGCGATTTGGCTGTAGGAGATCGAGTTCTGGTCCGCATCGCTCCTGAACCGGCCTCCGACCCGGTCACCGCAATTCTGATTGTTGCGATTCCGCAGGCGGATCTCGCTCAGAAGCAGCAGAGGGAGCGCGAGGACTGGGCGCGCAACGGTGTTGGCGGCCTGGTGAAGAGCGTGGACGCAGGCACAGGCGTCGTTGTCATTACGTCGGGTGCCGGACCGACGCAAAAGACGATCACGCTGCACACTACACCGGCAACGGTTCTTCGCAGATATGCTCCGGACTCGGTCAGTTTTGATCAGGCCAAACCTGCGCCAATCGAGACGATCCGGGTGGGAGATCAGTTGCGCGCCCGTGGCACCAAGAGTCCCGACGGACTGGAGGTGGCTGCAGCCGAGGTAGTTTCGGGCAGCTTCCGCAATATTTCCGGCGTCATCAGTTCCATCGACAAGTCAGCCATGACGGTCACGTTGAAGGACCTGGCTACCAAGCAGAACGTAATCGTCCATATCGGGGCGGACGCACAGATGCGGAAGATTCCCGAAACGATGGCAAAGATGCTGGCCAGCATGACGAATCCAGCAGCAGGCGATGCGAAGGGCGGCGCACCCAACGGAACACCGGCGGCAATGGCGAACCCACCATCGTCAGGAACGCCGACAACTCCGTCCGGCAGCGGCCAGCAGCGTCAGTCTTATCCGGGCGGCCAAGGTGCAGACACAGCGTCCGGGCGACGCGGCGGCGATCTGCAGCAGATGCTGAGTCGCGCGCCCGCAATTCATTTGGCCGACCTCCAGAAGGGCGATGCGATCATGCTCGTCTCAACGCAGGGCACGAGCGAGGTCACAGCAATCACATTGCTTTCCGGCGTCGAGCCGCTTCTGCAAGCTCCAGCCTCTACGCAGAACATGCTGCTCTCCAACTGGAACATGGGTTCCGGTGGAGCGGAAGCAGCTCAATAATTCATCTTGTCATCTTGCAACGCAATGCATGGGGGATTCGTGTACTCAAAACTGCCTATTTTGTTCTTAACCAGCCTGGTGCTCAGCGCGACAGCCGGGGCTATTGCTGAGACGCCTGAAACGCCTCAGGCGGCCCAGGCCACTACCGCCACAGCCGCCGCTGCGCAGGCGACGCTTCGCGGACGGGTCACCGATCCGTCGGGAGCGTTGATACCGGGCGCGCAGGTGACCGTCAGTAATCTGAAAGGGCAGACTGTGGCCACGGCGACCGCAGATGCTCAGGGCAACTTCGAAATTCATACGCTCCCTGCCGGAACGTACCGCGTGACCACGACCTTCGAAGGCTTCGCTCCCTTCGTCTCCGCGCCGATGGTGTTTACAGCTGGACAGGCCAAGCGCCTAGAAATCGCGATGGCGATCCAGACCGAGCAGCAGAATGTCGTCGTTACTGACGAAACACCCAGTGTGAGCACCGAAGCCGACAACAACGCCAACAGCCTGGTGATCAAGGGCAAGGATCTCGATGCTCTGTCAGACGATCCTGATGAATTATCCAACGAGCTCTCGGCGTTGGCCGGTCCTTCTGCTGGTCCGAACGGTGGACAGATCTACATTGACGGCTTCACCGGCGGACAATTGCCGCCGAAGTCTTCAATTCGTGAAATTCGGGTGAACCAGAACCCATACTCTGCCGAGTTTGACCGGCTCGGTTTTGGCCGCATCGAGATTCTCACCAAGCCGGGCACTGACAAGCTGCATGGCCAGGCGATGATTCAGGGCAACGACAGCAACTTCAACACCGGAAATCCTTTCGCGCAGAAAATACCTGGCTACTACAGCTACCAGTACAACGGCACGCTGAATGGCTCGCTGAACAAGAACACTTCGTTCTTCATCTCTGCGGAGCACCGCTCGATCAATAATGAGAATCCATATAACGTAGCCTGCGACGCCACAGGTGATTGCCCCGCAGATGGTGTGAGTGGAACGCTCTCGAATCCACACTCGCGTACCAACGTTTCGCCACGCATCGATCTGCAGATCGGGGCCAAGAACACCCTCACGCTGCGCTATCAGTATTTCCGCGACTCTGAGTCTGGCGACATCAGTTCCACTGAGCTACCGACGCTGGCTGTCAGCACCGAGACCAACGACAACAGTATCCAGCTCAGCGATACGCAGATCATCACCGACCGCATCGTGAACGAGACGCGTTTTCAATATGCTCGCAATATCACGACGACGACACCTGTCAGCAACAAGCCGACTCTCAACGTCTCTACCGGTTTCTCTGCCGGTGGTAACGCATCGCAGAATATCCGTGACCACTCCGATCGCTGGGAGTTCCAGAACCTGACCACCATGTCGCTGGGCAAGCATGCGGTGAAGTTCGGCACCCGGCTGCGCGACAATCGCGATGCCAACTACGCAGACTCTGGCTTCAACGGTACCTTCACCTTCAGCACGACGACCGATTTTCAGACTGCTGTCACGAATCCTGCAGCGGCTGCGGCCAAGCAGCTGACATACTCGACCAGCGGTGCCGGCGGGACGCAAAGTGCTTTAGCCAATGTCTTCGATGGAGCAGCGTTCATCCAGGATGATTGGAAGTTCAGTCCGCGATTGACGCTCTCCGGCGGCCTCCGCTGGGAGTCCCAGAATCATGTGGGCGACCACAGTGATTGGGCACCTCGTGTCTCGTTCGCATGGGCAGTCGACGGCGGCAAGAGCAAACAGGCCAAGACGGTGCTGCGCGGCGGATATGGCATATTCTACGACCGCCTCGGCGTGAACAATTTTCTTACGATTAACCGCTCGGACATTCTGGATCAGTTCACGATCTCCGACCCCTCTGGCGCGTGCTTTGCAGCGTTTGAAGACGGGACGGATACCAGCGTATGCGGTGCAGGAACGAGCGCAGCTCGCTCTACCTACGCGGTAGCGCCGAACTATCACTCGCCCTACACGCAGCAGTTTGGCGCCAGCGTGGAACGGCAGTTGACCAAGGCACAGACTGTGACCTTGACCTACCTACACTCGACCGGAGTGCATCAGCTTGTCGAAATCAATGCCAATTCGATTTTCGGCGCGACCGGTACTGGCAACGCCTACCAGTATCTGCCTGAAGGCGTGTTTAAGCAGAACCAACTCATATTGAACACGAATGCACGCTTCAGCCCAAACTTCAGCATCTTCGGTTTCTACACACTGAGCTTTGCCAACACAGACGGCGCAGGCGGTTCGCAGGCTTCCGACTCTAACAATCTCAGTCATGACTATGGCCGGGCCGCGTTTGTCTCACGCAACAGCCTTTTCCTAATCGGCAATTACTCTGGCCCGTGGGGTCTGCGCTTCAACCCGTTCCTGATTGCGCAGTCGGGCAAGCCCTTCAACATCGTGGACGCGAACGATAATAACGGCGACTCGTTCTTCAATGATCGTCCGCGCATCGCTCCGGTTTCAAACTGCACGGCTGACTCTACCATCTTCAAACTCACAAGCTATGGGTGCCTCGATACGGGCAAAATACCAACGACGGATGAAACCTATCTTCCTAACAACGCCGGAAACGGACCCGCAGCTGTGGCCGTGAATATTCGCATCAGCCGTACTTTTGGCGTAGGGCCTAAGTTGGTGAAGGCTGATCCAAACGCTAACCAGGGCGGTGGACCTCCGGGTGGCGGACCTCCGGGTGGACGCGGCGGTGGTCCGGGTGGTGGTGGCCCTGGCGGAGGCTTCGGTCCTGGTGGCTTCGGTGGTGGCGGCAGCGGGCGCGGTGGGCCGGGCGGTATGTTTGGTCCCACCAACACTGGCCGCAAGTACAACTTGAACTTCAGCGTGCAGGCGCTGAACCTCTTCAACAACATTGACTACGGCACCCCGATCGGAACAGTCATTCCCCCAGGCTTGCTCAATGGACAGAAGGATACGTTTGGCCAGTCGAAGAGCCTGCAGGGCGGCATCTTCTCGCAGGGCTCAGCGGCACGGCGCATCTTTTTGCAGGCTGTCTGGAGCTTCTAAGAGCTAGTTAGCCATAACAGCAAACGGCCCGGATTGCGAACGTAATTGGTCTCGCGATTCGTGCCGTTTCGCATTGGCGCCCGCAAGGATACAGAGCGCAGGCAAGACCGGCAAACGATAGCGCCCGACTGCCTGTGCTCCTCCCGAGATCAGCAGGAAATACAGAGCTATACCAACAAGTGTCAGGACCATCGTCCGATTCTCTTGCACATGACTTGCGCCACGGATGGCAAGAAAGTACAGCAGCACAAGCAACACATCCATGATGCCCATGGCCACGGCAATCATGGGATGCGCTGCAATCACTCGTTGCAAGGAAGAGAATATGCCCTCGTTCAGCATGCGATGCGGCATCACGCCATCTACGGGATAGGCGCCGAGCATCTGAAGCACCTCAGACGTGCCAGGTGTCAATGCGACGATACCCACACCCACAAGATGTGTCCTGAGATACAACATCGGATGGTCCATGAGGACCCGCTGCGCTTCCGCCTTCATGAAGCGTAATCTCTGGCTCTGGCTCCAGTTGCGCTGCTCTGGGTGGCGTGCAACATAACTCGCATCATCGGGATAGCCAAGCCGCTCTTGTTCCTGCTCGAGTGAACTTTGTCGCAGTTCAGCGGTCACTTCAGCCGACTGAAAGTAGTAGAGATTCTTCTCGACGATGCTGGAGAAGCCGCTGTATCCCGTCTCGACAAAGTTGCGAACCTGCCATGCGGCCAGAAGAGGAAAGGTGACCAACAGCAGCAGCGTTGGCTGCCATCGTAATCGCTTCTGCCGCCAGAAAACAACGATGAGACCAATCACCAATGGCAGCACGAGGTAGTAGCTGACTGGCCGCACATAAGTCGCAGCACTGAGCGCGACGCCGCACAACGCCAGGGCAGCGAGTCGTCCGGTACGCAGAAAGATAATGACTCTCTCGATGACAACAAGAAGCAGCAAAACAAACAGAGTCTCCGGCATCACGCGTACGCAGTAGAGGATCGAAAAAGGTTCCACAGCATAGAGCCAAGCTGCAAAAGTACCTGCGCGCGCGTCTGAAAAGACTAATGCCGCAATGCGCCTGACCAACAAGAGTGACAACACGGACAGCGCAATCTGCGCGATGATAACCAGCAGCACATTGTCGAAGAGCATGCCGCTCAGCATCGCAAAGACCGGATATCCAGGAGTGCGATCCATCTCCGGGACACCGGCTGTAGCGTAGCTTCCATGCAGCAGCAGGTTGCGTCCGGGCAGAAGATAGCTCAACGTATCGCCCTGTGTCATGACGGTGGTTCCAGTGAGCAGATAGGCTGCGATCATCAGTGACAATCGCAACAGCACAGCCACGGCCAGCGGCGCAATCATTCCATTTATTCGGAGCGATAGCAAGCACCTCATGCCTGCTCCCTGGGCATGAGCTTTTCATACAATGCTTCCCAATCGGCGGCCTTCGCATCCATCGAGAACAGCCGCACAATACGCTCGCGCGCATCCCTTCGCATCACACCGCGCTGCCACTCGTTCAACGCCATCACTTGCAGCATCGCCTCGGCTAGAACGCCACTGTTCCTGGGGGCTACGATGATGCCCGCTTCGCCAATCAATTCCCGAACGCCGCCTACATCGGTGGCAACGACGGTCTTCTCCATGGTCATGGCCTCACCAACAGCCAGGGGCATTCCTTCCCACTCCGATGAGAGCACGAAGCCGTCCGCAGCATCGAGCAAGTCGACAATGTCCCGACGCAAGCCCAGCCAAAGCACGCCTGCTGCGGTCACATCGATCACGCCGTCATCGCCGTCACCTGCAATCCAAAGCTGAGCATCTGCATGCGTATCGCGGACCTGCGCAAATGCCCGCAGCATGTTGGGATAGTCTTTCGCCGCAGCGAGACGTCCTACTGCAATCCAGATAAATGCGGGTCCCGCCTGCATGCGCAAGCGAACGGATTTGCGGCGCTTCTTATCTGGAGAGAAATATGTTGTATCGATGCCGTTCGTCAGCACCGACATCTTTCTCGCGGACACTGCGCCACCGCGCACAAACCTCTGCGCTGCCGCGTCGCTCACTGCTGTTACACCCTGAGCGTACGGCTCGGTTGCGCGGTAAAGAAGCATGCGGTGCCAGCCGCCTTCGTAGATGTTGTGGATGGTGTTCAGCACGATGCCTTTGCAGCCATAGGCCTTCAGCATACGAGCAAAGATATTGGCCGGAAAGGTGTGGCTATGGATCACGTCCGGGCGGAAGACTGTCAGGAAGCTCTTCGCGAAACGCAGGCCGCGCCAAATACCCATGGGTGTTTTGAGCAGGTTCAGTCGAACGACCGGCAGCTTCACCGGCCATTCTTCTTCGACATGCTTCAGAGACATGATTGCGACGGTATGACCGCGCGCTGCCATGCGTTCAGCGAGGTCGCTAACCTGTTTTTCCGCGCCGCCTATGCCAAGGCTCGTGAGTAGATAGAGGATTCGCACTGAGGGAAGGTCCGCTGCTTACGTTAGCACAATGCGGATGTGCAAATCATATCGTGCCGGCTTAGCTCGCTGCTCCCACGGCATAAACGCTTGTCTGCTTCCTGGAAAAGAAGAGCCGCTTCAACAACGTATCGACAGCGAAGAGGCCGGGTCCAAATACAAGAACCACTAGAGCCGCGAACCAGAACGTATAGGGATCCGCATTGTAGAATTTGCCTGGATCGTTGAAGATCTGCATCAGCGCATCCCTATCTGCAGTCCAATAGGCCACAGACATATTGACGAAAAGAACCAGCGATACAAGCCTGCTGCCAAGGCCAAGTGCGAAGAGGATGCCACCGACAAATTCAATCAGTGAGACGACTATGGCGGTGGTGTGTGGCATGGGCAGGCCCAGCGTGGTGAAGAAGTCGGTGACGCCGTCGAGACGGTGGAGTTTGCCCCAGCCGGACTGGGCAAACTGCCAGCCCCAGTAGAGACGAACGGCCAATAACAGCAGGCTTTGGCCACGGTCGAGCGTTCCCACGATGAACTCATTCAAGGTGGCTATACGTTGCATCATTTGGATACCTGTCTTTCGGTTTTATTCCGTGTGTTCTGGCTTGCAGATCCAGCCAAGTTCGGCCCAGTTGGCAAACCATTCCTGGACCAGCTGAATTCGGGTCGCGGTGGAAGAGCGCGATCCATTGAAGCCGGCTTCCAGCGCATTGCCCAGAGGCATTGCTTCTCGCAGTGCTTGGAGGGTTTGGTACTCGGCGCGCGAAAGACGCTTGTAGTAGAGCGAGTGATCGGCACGATGCACCGCAAGCCAGGTTGCGCGTTTGCGTAAGCGAAGAGGCTTCACCGGTACGGCTTCCTCGTGTGAGCGGGTGCCAGCCTCGCTCGATTCCCTTCTCTGACGCTGATGCATGTCCAGCACCAGATCATCCGCGGGATAGTCCAGAGCAAGCAGATGCACGTGCGGCTGCAATGTGAGCGTTGAATCTCCCCCGAGGGCAGATACCTCTGCAAGCGAGAGCGGCTCGAACGCAGCATCATCAAAAGCTTCGATGCAGGCCCACTCAACCCGGACAACATCGAGCGCAAGCCCAATGCGGGGCTCTGCGAATTTCGGATTTTGCTCCAGCCATGCGGCCAGCTTTGAACCCAGGTTGCGCAATGTAAAAGATCGGCTTGGATGAGCGCCTAGGTAGGCGTTAGCCAACGTCTCGAATCGCGCAGCTCCCACTACGGCACGAAGTCCCGGAAAGTCTTCAAGGAATGCGCTCTGCAGGCGAAACCAGTACTGGCGATTGTAGATTTCAAGCCGCTCGAATGCGGTGAGGCGATCGTTCGGACGGATGAACTCCCCGACGACATGCTGCATGGGAGCGCCGTTCCAACGGCCGGTCGTGTCGTGCGCCTGCATCTCCTCGTCGGAAGTCAAAGGCTGCATCACCGCAGCCGCCATGGTGCGCTGCAACTCTTCGAGACTCATCGATGCGGTCGTTAAGGCGCTCATTGAGCCACCGCCGCCAGCATCTCTTCCTGGACACGATCCTGCGCTGGCTGGAGATAGCGTTCCGCCTTGCGCGCCTCCGCCCAGACTTCGTCAAAGGCGGGGATCCTGTCATCCCATTCGAGCAGCGTGGGTGTCGATCCGCAGCGTTCGATGGCGCGAGCGTACAGGTCCCATACAGGCTCGATCACGGGATGATCGTGCGTGTCGAGGATGTACTTCTCGTACTTCGTGTGTCCTGCGATATGAATCTGCGCTACTCGCTCCGCAGGGATGGCGTTGACGTAATCGATTGGGGCGAAATTGTGGTTCACCGAGGAGACATAGATGTTGTTCACGTCGAGCAAAATGCCGCAATCAGCGCGCTCGACGACTTCATTCAGGAACTCCCACTCGGTCATCTCGGATGCGACAAACTCGGCGTAGCTGCTGACGTTTTCAACGGCTACAGGGATTTCAAGAAAGTCCTGCACTTCGCGGATTCGGGCAGCTGTCTTCTCAACCGCTTCCCACGTATACGGCAGCGGAAGCAGATCGTGCGAATAGCTGCCATCAATGCTTCCCCAGCAGAGATGATCGGAAAGCCAGGGAGTGTTGGTGCGTTTGACGAGGCGCTTCAGCTTGCGCAGATGCTCCTGGTCGGCTGGCTGCGCAGATCCGAAGTACATCGACACGCCGTGCTGGACCACCTTGTACTGCTCCATGATGCGGTCGAGCATATGCAGCGGACGCCCGCCATCGACCATGTAGTTTTCAGAGATGATTTCAAACCAGTCGACAGCCGGTTTGTGCGAAAAGATGTGGTCGTAGTGCGGAATGCGCAGACCGATACCGACTCCGTGATTCTGATATGCGTTGAATCGGTTCCCTGCCATGAGCGCCCCTTGCACAGATGAATTCTTATCTTAGTTCGAGAAGGCTACGGGGACGGCGGTTGAGCCCGTCCCCGTAACAACTCCATTCGCCGGAGTGGCGAAGTGTTACGTTAGACAGTCTTGGGTGGCTTGGAACCGTCGGTAGCGCAACCGCCCTTGCCCTTGCAGCTGTTCTTGCCCTTGCAGCCATTGTCGCCTGTCTTGCAGCCGCCCTTGCCTTTGCAATCGTTTTTGCCTTTACAAGCATGCTTGTCTTTGTCGTCCATGCCAACCATGCGATAGCCGGCTGCCGATGCCTTCACCGAGGTGGTCTTGGAGCCGCTATTGTTCTGGACTGGCTGTGCAGCGGCCATCGTGCCACCGACCATACCGGTCAAAGCAGCGGTGAGCAGAAGTGCATTCATTGAGTTCTTCATGTTGATTCCTCACTTAGGTTGGTTGGCGGAAGGTTCCGCTGGTCGTTACTTGGCAGAAGCACTTGCTTTCTCGTGCATCCACAGGAAAGGTGTTTCGCCCCGTTGGAGTGAAGCCTGGGAGCAAAAGTTACAAGACGCAACCAAAAAATATGCGTCCGTGCGAAATGATCCAATTAGAAGCTCTTTTTTGTAAAACGATGTCAACTTTGATCGAGGATAGGGGAATGCGGTAGTCTTTGGCCTGTGATTGATACCGATTCACCTGCCGCTCTTACCACAGCCCGTCCTTCCACTGGTGTACGCATCGCTGGGGCAACTGGATTGGTTTTTGCCATACTTCAAAGCGCCTGCACGGCAGTTCTGGCGCTGAGCGGGGTTCGTGTTGCGATCGGCTTGACCGCCCTGGCTGCCGCGAGCGGAGTATACACCCCGGCGAGAGGGTTCCACCAGGACGCGATCCGGATCCCCATGCTCATCCTGGGCACGGTCGGCGCGGTGGTGAATCTGGCCATTTTGATTCGTGTGTGGAGACTCCGCGCCCGCGCCTCCGCAGGATGGCGTCGCCGCAGCATCAGCCCCCGCGAACGCCGCTCAGAACGGCTACAGCTCGCGCTCTCACTGCTGACCCTGATCCTGGTCGGCGCTGAAGTCACCACGCACTCGATGGTCCACCGGACCGGCCCCCCGCCAGTGCAGCAAACGCAAACTCGCTAAGCAGGCGGCGGTTCCTCGCGCAGCACGGCATCCAGCCGCTCATGCAGACGTTCGCTATACCCTGCAGGAATCTCGAAGACGCGCTCATCGGCAACAAGTACGACCACGTTGCGTGTCGAATCCATCACCGCGGAGCAGATCTCGCAGTGCTCCAGGTGGCGGTCAATCTCGGCGCGCAGAGCCTCGTCCACATCGCCGTCAATGTAGGCGGAGATGTGATCCCAGACGTGCTTGCAATCGATCTTCATCCGCGCCTCCCGAACAACCCCCGCCAACCCGATGCCTTTGGAGCAAAATCCTTCATGACTGAGACAAGCTCCTTCTGCAACATGGCCCGAGCTCGGTGCAGCCGCACCTTGACCGAGCCCTCCGTGATTTGCAGGAAATTCGCCGTCTCCTGCACATCCAGCTCATCGATATCGCGCAATTGAACTACATCCCGGTAGATCTGTGGGAGCTTCAGAATAGCCTGACACAGGCACTCCCGCAGTTCCTTGCGCTCCAGCGCTTCCAGCGGAACCTCTCGCCAGTCGGTCAGTAGCGCCGGCGTATAGTCGCCGCGATCTTCGTCCGTTGCAGCCTCCAGCGGCTCCTCCGGGCGAGTCTTCTGCTTTCGCAGAAAGGCCAGCCCTTCGTTGCGCGCGATCGACAGCACCCAGGTCGAGAACTTGGCATCCCCGCGAAAGCTGTGCAGGTTGCGGTAAACCTTGATAAACGCTTCCTGTGCCGCATCCTCCGCGTTGGACTCGTTCCGTAACATCGTGAACAGCATCACGTAGACGGCGCGCTCCACGGGGCGGATAAGGGAATGAAAGAGCTGCGTTTCTCCGGCCTGAATGCGGGCAATGGTCGCCATTACCGCGTCCGGCGAACCGTTTGGCCCAGCCCCTGCCGAAATTGCTCCCCTTGCGTTACCCGTCACTCGCAATGCCCCAGTCTTCATAGATGTGTAACATCGCTGAAGGGTTACAGCGCATGATTGCGCAGTATGGTATGAATACCCTGCAATTCTCCAACAGAAGACATAGCGAGAGAAATCATCATGTTTGAAGAGCCGCCCTCATTTACCCACACGCCGACGCAGCAGGTCCAGCCCCAGGTGCCTCCCGAGTTTCAGCAACACCTGCAGGAGGCGGAGAACTTCCGCGCCGCCTATGCCGCTGCTCCACAATCCGTAGTAACCATCACGCTGATTGCCATCAATCTGCTGATCTTTGTGCTCATGGTCATCAAGGGCGTGCCGTTCATGGAGCCGACGGCGGGTGATGTGTTGCCCTTCGGAGCGAACTTCGGCCCGTTCACCCTCAACGGCGAATGGTGGAGGCTCATCACCGGCTGCTTCCTTCACTTTGGCGTGATCCACATCGCCATGAACATGATCGTGCTGTACCAGGTGGGCATCTTTACGGAGAAACTCTACGGGAACGTGCGATATCTGGTGATGTACCTCCTGGCCGGTGTGGGCGGCAATCTAGCGGGATTGTACATCCACCCCAACACTGTCAGCGCCGGAGCCTCGGGAGCAGTCTTCGGCGTCTACGGAGCGCTGCTTGCCTACCTGGCTGTGCAGCGTGGCGTCGTTCCGAAGGCAAGCGCTATGTCAATCGCCAAGTCATCCGGCATCTTTCTGGCGATCAACATCGTCTATGGCCTCAGAAGCCCCAACACCGATATGACCGCGCATATTGGCGGCTTTGTAACTGGCTTCCTGGTGGGAGCGCTGCTGGCCCGTCCGATTTTCCCTTCCGGTCAGCGCATCTACCCTTTACGCACCGCAATCGTGATCCTCGTTGGCTGCGGACTTTCGGCACTTGCGCTACGTGCACTGGCCTCAGACAGCAGCCCGGACCGTCTCGCCTTCTATCAAGCGATATACGGGCCGAGTGTCAAAGTCGGCAGCGACAACAGCGTGTCGTACTCCGGTTCGGCCACCAGCCAGGATGCCGATGCTCTGGGCAAGGCATTGATCCAAGTTGGTTTCTTCCAGGGCAAGGGTGGCGAAGCCGTACTGACAAAGGGTAGCCACGGAGTCGATGTCTACATCATTGTGAAGGAAGGCGTCTGGAACGATCCCGAAGCAGCCCCAGTGCTGGACCGCATCGGACAAGTTGCCTTCAACGCCATCGGCGGCACTCCAGCCACGCTTCACCTGCTGAACGGAAAGCTCGAAGACAAGAAGGAACTGCACATCCGCTGACTTCGCGCATTAGAACAGCCGGCCAATCGAGATCAGCGCCTTTCTATGTCCAGCATCGCCGACGCTTCCGCCCAGCGTAATCACACCTAGCGGAGTATCGAGCGTCACGCCAGAGAAGATATCCTGGCGCAGGTATGCCCGACGCTCCGGTGTCCAGACTTCACCAGCCTCGTAAGCCGTAAAGAAATACAGCCCCTGCCCGAGCCCGGTGGGCAGCGAAGCCAGCCGGCGCAGGTAGCCGAGGCGAGCCAGGTAGTCATCTGTGGCTCGATATTCGTCGGTTGAAGAGGCTGAAAGACGGTACGGGCCTCCCAGGGTGAATCGAAGTGGATCGGCTACATTGCGGCGGAAGTAGCTGTTCGCCTCGAAGGTGGCGCCAAAGAGATTCTTCTCTCTCCAGGAAAATGACCTGGCCGCACGTGCCTGGAACAGCGGCGCCGTGTCGCTAGACACGGCATGGAACAGCGCGCCTGCGGTGATCTCCATCCGGAAGCCGCGCGGCGAAATCGTGCCTGACTCCGTACTGTCGTAGTAAGCATGCGCCACTGCCGTCTGAACGGTTCCGGAGAGATTGTCCCCAGCAACGTTGCCTGAGGTGAGATGCCAGCGAAGGAGCTGATTCCGGTATTCCAGCGAACTCTGGAAGTTGCGATTGAAGGTGCGTCCGATTTCCAGTCCACCGCCGGCCTGCTGCTCAAACCACTCCGAGGTGCGCTTCTGGTCAACCCACTCGTACACCGGCTGGCGCAGCAGACCGGCCTTCGGCTGCACGAACCATCCAGCGGGGGTAAGCAGCCGGTAATACTCCACGTTCGCCTGAGTCAGAAAACCCACGCGAAGGTCGGCACGAAGCTCGGAACCAAAGCCTCCCAGGTTCTGATCAATCAGCCTGAAATCGAAGCCGCTCCGAGTTACATTCGAGTTCGCCGCGGACAGGTCGCCGCCAATCAGCAGGAACGGGGGCCCATTCGACACCGGGTTCAACCGCACCAGCACACCTGTGTCAGGGGAATCAAGTGGATTGACGGTATGCTCTCCGGTAGTCTGGCCGGGCTTAGGTGTTGCATCGGAAAACGTCTCAAACGATGCTTCATAGCTTCCGTTCCCCTGTATGCGGCGGAGGTCCTTGGTGAGCGCTTGCGGATCAATCGGCTTCTGTTTGAGCGGCGCCAGGTCAATCGCCACTTCGCGCTCGGCGCCGTCTGAGCCGGCAGCTTCTCTCGCGGTCTCGACGTGCAGCGACTGCATCAGCCCCGGCTTGGGACGCATTCTCGCGTTTTTTGCCGCCACATAAGCTGCCCAGTCGGCGTCATTGAGGGCATACGGCACCAGCTTCGCCCGCTGAGCCTCGGCCGCCTTGTAACCCACGTCGATCAATTGCTGCGCCTTGCCATAGTCCATCGTCGTGAACTTCTCCGTACCCGGCAGCAGCAGAATGTCAGCCTGCTTGACACTCTCCTCCACATTGCGCTGCGTCCCTGCGCTGAAGGCTCGCGCAAACACTCCCACAACCGAACCGATATCCCCCTCTGAAAACGGCGTATCCGTGAGATGCACGGCGATCACCACCTGCGCCTGCAAGTCGCGCCGGATCACATCGACGGGCAGATTGTCCATGATCGCGCCATCTACGAGGTAGTGGTGGTGGTAATCGACTGGCGAGAAGACGCCGGGAATCGAGATCGAGGCGCGGACCGCCGAAGGCATCGGACCGCCACGGAAGACCAACGGCTTTAACTCATTGAGATCGGTCGCCACGCAGCGAAACGGGATCGGAAGCCGATCGAAATCAACGGTATGACTGTTGTACGAGGTGAACTGCTCGCGCAGAAAGGCGTCCAGCGCGCGATCTGTCAGCAGCGAATTGCGCAGGCTCAACCCGCCCTTCAACCCGAACTGGATCGCCTGCGGCAGATCGCGCCTGTCCTGCCTGCGCCTGTAGCTCACGTCTGTATACGGCACGCTCAAGGTGAACACGGTGTCGAGCGTCCTGCCCGTCGCAATCTCCTGAAGCTCCTGCACACTGTGCCCAGAGGCATACAATCCGCCAACGAGAGCACCCATACTCGTTCCAGTGATTCTGTCGACGGGGATGTGATTCTCCTCCATCCAGCGCAGCACGCCGACGTGTGCCAACCCCATCGCACCGCCGCCCTCCAGAACCAGCCCAATCACCGGCCGTCCAGTTACTGCAGGCAGATTCGCCGTAACAGCAGGCGCAGCGCTGAGGCTTGCTTCTGACGTATCGATGTTGTCCGTCGCACTTGCCCGGCCGCTCTTCGGCGGGACCAACTGTACCTTGAACTGGCCAAGGCCACCCTGGTCAACTCCACTCGGCTGCTGAGAAGGCGCCTCCACCTGCGGCTCTACCGGAGGTGTCTGATTCGGAGCACCGGACTGCGCCATGCCGACCGAAGCCGAGGCAATGAGCATTACAAGGATGACTGCAACATACGAAGGGACAGGGGGAGTGCGAAACGCTTGTTTCATGAATTGATTCGAATTCCTCTTCGATGGCTAATCGCAGCTGGTGCAGACCGCAGAGTCATACTGTAGCGGCAATCTGCCTATGGGGCACTCACTTCTGGAACATGCACGAACCCGGGCCGCCCCACACGAATGCTTCGTGAAAACTGTGGGTCTTTGTCTGCAGCCTGCGCCGCGGGATTGATGAACGCCCGCCGCTTGAGTTCATCAAAGCTCATTCGGCTCGCGCCGGCGGACTGCTGTCCAGCCAAATCCGTAGCCAGTTCGTCCTGATTGTAGAGCATCTCGTCAGCTTTCCCATTGAAGAGGATCCGCCAGTCCTTCGGTCTTCCCTTCATCGCCTGGAAAGTAAAGATCTCGGTCGTGCAGTTGCGCGTTACAGCGTTGTACCACTGCGGATGGTCGTGAAGCTGGTTGGTCATATTCGCGTAATCCAGTAGTAGCGACCGCGCAAACTCCGGCGTTGCCTCGGTATGAAAGAGATAGATGTCTTCGCCGTGACGATAGTTCGTACGCAGCCGGACCACGTCACGCTCCTCGCTCACCACCGAGATCAGCGTGTACTGGCGAAAGAATCCGCGAATGCTGGAATAACTCTGTCCTGCCTGCTTGCGTGCCTCAATTGAAAACGAGATCGGCTCAGGCGCCGAACCATCCGGGCCTGGCTGCTGGGTAAAGCTCAGGATGGTGTGCGCGATCCACGGCGATCCCCAGTAGTCCATGAACAGGTCTACTCCTTCAATGCGGTTCAGATCGATCTGCCGGGTCTTCCACTCGCAGGTGTAGTCGAGTTCTGCGCGATAGTCACAGTTGCGGACGTTATGAAATGTGATCTGCGAACCCTGTATATCCGCGTAAGCCGTTTGTGCAACATCAGCCTGCCACTGCCCATCATTCGAAGCACGCAGCGTAAGCCACCAGACCAGCACCACCGCAAAGCATCCAACCGAGATGAGGATCCGCTTCAGCAGACCCCGCAATAAAACCATCGCGGTGATCCATGCTGCCAGATAAATTGCCGCAGCCACAGCACGCACCGAAGCGACCGGCAGATCGAAGTACAGCGCAGAGACCGCCCACGCCGCGAGCAGGAGCATGAGCAGATAACCTAGCGCAATTCCAATCCAACCCGTCAACGTGCACAACTTACTCCGCCGCAATGCCATACTTCTCCATTCGATAAATGAGCGTTCGCCGGCTGATGTCGAGATACTTCGCGGCATGCGTCTGGTTGCCTTCGAAGCGTTCCAGCGCGCGCAGAATCAGCTCGCGCTCAATCCCCTCAAGGCTGATTCCGCCCTCCGGCAGTTCCACGCGAAACGTTGTGGCCTCCGCGGGTACACGGCGAATCTCTTCCGGCAGATCGGCCTCGGTCACCACCGGCTGAGCACTCAAAACCAGCAGCCGCTCCAGCACGTTTTCAAGCTCACGCACGTTGCCCGGCCAGCGATATCCCGTGAGATGCGGCATGACTGTCGGAGCCAACTGCGCGTCCTCGATTCCGTGCCGCTCCTTAGCCTTGCGAAACAGATGCTCGACGAGCTCTGGAATATCCTCGCGGCGCTCGCGCAGCGGCGGCAGGAACAGCGGCACGACGGCCAGGCGATAATACAAATCCTCGCGGAATGTTCCGTCTTCGATCATGGCTGTCAGATCACGATGCGTTGCTGCGACTACGCGCACATTCACATGCGTCGTTTCGCCCGCGCCAATCTTCGAAATCTCACCCTGCTGCAACACGCGCAGCAGCTTCACCTGCGCCTCCAGCGGCAGCTCACCAATCTCATCCAGAAAGAGCGTCCCGCCATCGGCCATTTCGATCTTGCCGGGGCGCGACTGCACTGCACCGGTAAACGCTCCACGCGCATAGCCGAACAACTCCGCTTCAACAAGATCCCTGGGGATCGCCCCGCAGTTGATGGTCACGAATGGCTTGCTCTTGCGCAGGCTGTTTTGATGAATGGCCCGCGCCAGCTGCTCCTTACCAGTCCCCGTCTCGCCACGAATCAGCACCGTCGTATCACGCGAAGCAACTCGTGCTGCCTGATCCAGCACACGAAGAAAATTCTTCGCTCGTCCTATGATCCCTTCGAATCCATATCGCTGATCGAGCACCGAACGCAGATTGCGTACTTCTTCAAGCAGACTCTGGCGCTCCATAGCGCGATGTACCGCCAGTACCAGCGCCTCGAAGTCCAGCGGCTTGGTCACATAGTCATACGCGCCCATCTTCATCGCCTGTACTGCCGTCTCCACCGAGCCGAAAGCAGTGATGATAATCAGCGTCGGAGGAACTTCTAATTCTTCCGAGATGCGCCGCAGCAATTCCAGCCCGGTCATCGGCATGTTGAGGTCAGTGATGATCAGGTGAGGCTTCGCGTCAGGCAATATCGCTAACGCCTCTGCACCGTCAGAAGCCAGCACGACGTCATACCCAGCCTCCTCCAACTGCATCTTCATGACAGAACGCAGGCTGCTGTCGTCATCCACAACGAGAATGCGATTGAGCTCCTTAGTGCCAAAGGCATTCATCGTGTCGCTATTCCTTTGCGCACAAGCCGCGGCCCATTCAGGGGCTGCTCCAGAGGAAGCTCCAGACGGAAGGTCGTGCCGCGACCAGCGTTGTTAGAGCACTTCAATTGGCCGCCATGCTGCTCCACGATATTGGCTGCAACTGCAAGGCCAAGCCCGGTACCACCTTCCTTGGTCGTAAAGAATGGATCGAAGATGCGATCCTCCATCCCCAACGGGACTCCCGTTCCCTCATCGCGCACGTCGATCGACAGAACGCCCCGATACACAAGGGCGCGAATCACGACCACAGCGCGGCTGCCACTCGCCTGCACGGCGTTAATGACAAGATTCAGCAGTACTTGTTTCAGTTGCTCCGCGTCGCACTCGATCTGCGGCAGACTCTCGCCCACCTCAAGTCTCAACTCCACCTGCTGCAGCGTTGCCGCGTGGCGGGCCAAAGCCGCAACAGAAGTCACAATGGCGCCTGCATCGACACGCTGGTAACGGGGCAGCCGCGGCCTGGCAAAGTCGAGGAAGTTCGTCAGCAGCTTGTTCAGCCGCTGCGACTCTTTTTCCAGAATCGTCAGGCACTCGACAGCGTTCTCGGCGGTTGCATTGCCGCGCTTCAGGATCCCTGCCGCTCCGGAGATGCTTGCCAGCGGATTGCGAATCTCATGCGCCAGGCTTGCCGCAAGCTCTCCAGCAGCTGAAAGACGCTCGGACTTCTTCATCTGTTCGATATTGTCTCGCAGCGCGACGTAGACCTCTTCAAGCTCGACCTTAGTCGTCTCCACGCGCTTCCTCTGCACCCGCTCGCGATCCGAAAGCACACCAGCAATAAGCCCTGCCGCCCCAAATATCACCAGTTCCACGAGCTGGTCCTGCGCGTCGAGAGGCATGGAGCTCCAGTGCCGGACGATGCTCGGCACATCCACCGCAGCGGCCAACAAGAGAGCATAGAGCGCACCGCGCCAGCCGAACAGCATGCCGGCGATCATCAGCGGTAAGAAGTTCAGATGATGCAGTACGTTGTGAACTTCCACCATCTCTGGTGGCACAAACCAGGTCACCACACCCAGCAGCACGATCATCGCCGCAATCCAAATCGTCTTGCTCAAATTGGTCGCAGCTTTATCCATGCCGCTTATATTGTTCCACACACCCGTCTTGGGCTGGCTAGTGTGCTCCGTCATCTGGTGCCTCCGGGTGAAGTCAAGAGGCTGAGCATCAGTAATCGGTCCATCGCCAAACCAAGAATGCATACCTCGCAATCATTGCAATTGCATCGCCACTTTCCACCTGGCCTGCCATCGCTCGATTCTGCGTTCGCACTTACGCATTTCGTACACCCGGCAACCGTCAACTGTACGGAATGGTACAGAGAAGCCTCGAAATAACCCCCATTTGCGCACATTTCCTTTTGGCCTCGCAATTGCAAAGTAGAGCGCGTGGCTTATCGAACTGTCCTTTCCATCCTTCTTTCGGTTTCCTGCGCCGCAGTCCTCGCGCAGCAGCCAACGAACGCCGAAACGCATTCCACAGACGCAACCCAGCTGTCCTTCCTCGAAACCTCCCCCACCATTTCATCAGCACCATCCGAACCCCTCACACTGACCGAAGCTCTGGCGATGGGCCAGCAGAATAGCCCCCGCCTGCGCGCCGCCCGCAGCGTTGTCGAACGCACATCGGGTGCGGTCCAAACCGCCCGAGCTTACAGCAATCCTCAAGTGCAATATCTGGGTGGAGACGTGCGCGCTCGAGACGTGGCCAATCCCGCGGTCCCGGGCATCACGCAGCACTTCTCGATCTCACAGACCGTAGAAATCCCTTCCGAGCGCGCGGCACGCCTCGGCGTTGCCAGGAACTACGAGTCCGCCAGCCGCCTCCGTGCGGCGGCAGAAGAATTAGCCCTCACCGCCGACATTAAGCGCGCCTTCTACAACGCTCTCCGCAGCAAGGAAGAGGTCCATCTCGCTCAGGGCAATCTGACGCTTGTCGAAGACCTCCGCCGCCGCGTGGAAGTCGAGTTTCAGGTTGGCGAAAAAGGCCGCCTCGAACTCACCCGCGCCGAAGCCGAACTCGCCCGCGCTCGCTTCGCCGTCCGCAGTTCACAGCTCGCACTGGCAAATTCAATCGCTGTGCTACGTGCCGTCATGGGTGCTCCGGCCGATGCAGTCTTCGACCCCACCGGCGACCTGGAAACACCCCTCCCCCTCCCCCCACTCACCGAGACCCGCGAACTCGTCCTGCGCACAAATCCGCAGCTTGCTGAAGCGAAGAGCGTCGTTTCAGCGAATCAGACCGCTATCGAGCATGAGAAGGCTCTGCGTCTCCCCCGGCCCGACTTCTACGGGGAGTACGAGCGGCAGCCGGACCAGACCTTCTGGCGGATCGGCGTCACTGTCCCGCTGCCTGTTTTCGATAAGCGCCGAGGCCAGATCACCGAAGCGACCGCGATCGCTCATGAAGCCGCAGCCATTCGGGACCAGCGCCGCATCGAGCTGATTTCGTCTCTCGAACGCGCGTACAACCAGTACCAGCTCGCCGACCAGCAAGCCACCGCACTCGAATCTGGCTCCATGCACGAGGCCGAAAGCGCCGTCGAGGCCGCTAAGTCCGCTTATCGCTTTGGCGAGCGCGGCATCGTCGAAGTCCTCGATGCGCAGCGTGTCCTGCAAAGCGTTCGCGGCGATCTGCTCGGCGCCCGCTTCGCCCGCCAGTCAGCGCTCGTCGATTTAGAACAACTCGGAGTCGTCATTCCCGGAGGAAGACCTTGATCCCTGCACGCCATCGTTTCTCGCGCAACACCCGATCCTATATCGCAGCAATCTGTCTGAGCACCGTCTTCCTCGCAGCCGGCTGCAAGAAGAAGTCCGTCCAAGCCGCAGCCACGCCTGACAACAATCCGGAGGAGATCAAGCTCACTCCCGATGTCTCGTTCCAACTGAAGATCGGCGAACCTCAACGCCGCGAAGTAGCCGCCAAGGTCGAGGTCGCCGCCCGTATCGACACCGACGCCAGCCAGCTTGCCCGCGTAGGATCACCTGTTGCCGGACGCATCACACGGTTGCTCGCACTTGAAGGCCAGCACGTCAGACGCGGCGCGGCCCTAGCCACGTTGCACAGCACGGACCTCTCCGACACCCAGTTCTCCTTCATCAAGGCCTACTCGCAGGAGAAGCTGGCAGAGCAAGCCACCGACCGCGCCGAGCAGCTCGTCAAGGCCGATGTTATCGGTCGAGCCGAACTCGAACGTCGCCGCGCCGAGCTCTTGCAGGCCAGTGCCGAAGTAGCCGCATTCGGCACTCAGCTTCGCGGCCTTGGCATGTCGGAAGCATCCCTGGCCGAACTCAAAAAGAATCGTCAGCTCAACGCCGACTACCCTGTGCTCTCGTCGATCTCTGGCACCATCCTCGAACGCAAAGTGACGCTGGGCCAGATCGTTCAACCCGCTGGACTTGCCTTTCTCGTTGCCGATCTCTCCACAGTCTGGGTGCTCGCTGACGTTCCCGAAGAACACGCAGCGCACCTGCACAAAGGCATGCAGGTCAAGGTACACATTCCCGCGTTGCCCAACGAAGTCATCCAGGGCCAGCTAGCCTACGTCTCCCCCATCGTCGACCCAGCCACGCGTACAGTGCAGGTTCGCATGGATCTGCACAACCCCCAGGGCCTGTACAAACCCGCCATGTTGGCCGCGATGACCTTCTTCGATGCCAGCGAGCCGAAGATCACTGTACCCGCTACGGCAGTCGTGCGCGAGGACAACAAGGATCACGTCTTCGTGCAGCTTGAGCCGAACCACTTCATCCTCCGCGAAGTCACCCTCGGCGCGGAAGACGCGGACGACCGCGTACTCGAAAGCGGCGTAAAGCCCGGTGAAAAGATCGTTCTCGACGGCGCCTTCCACCTCAACAATCAGCGCAAGCAGAACGCTATTCGCGGGGGGAAATAGCCCATGTTGCCAGCCATCGTTCACGCCGCTCTCAAGCACCGCCTCATCCTCGTTGTGGTCGCCGTAGTCATGTGCGGCTTCGGCTTTAACGCCGCGCAGCATCTCTCGGTTGACGCCTTCCCCGATGTGACAAACGTTCAGGTCCAGATCGCAACCGAAGCCCCCGGCAAGAGCCCCGAAGAAGTCGAGCGCTTCATCACCATCCCCGTCGAAATCGCCATGACTGGCCTGCCCGGCATGACCGACATGCGCTCCCTCAACAAGCCCGGCCTCTCACTCATCACGCTGGTATTCGAAGACGGCCGCAACCTATACCTCGAACGCCAGATGGTCTCAGAGCGCCTGAGTGAGCTGCGCGACCGCATGCCCGAGGGTGTCATGCCCATCCTCGGCCCTATCACCAACGCGCTTGGCGAGGTCTACCAATACACGCTCGAAACACCATCCGACGGCAAGCGCCCGCTCACGCGCGAAGAGCTCATGGAGCGCCGCACCATCCAGGACTGGGTCGTTCGCCCGCTGCTCCGCTCGATCCCCGGCGTGGCCGAAATCAACTCCACTGGCGGCTACGTCAAGCAGTATGAAACCCTCGTCGATCCCCAAAAACTCCGCTACTACAACCTCGCCATTCAGGACGTGCGCAACGCCCTTGCCCGCAACAACGCCAATTCCGGGGGCGGCATCCTGCCGCAACATGACGAGCAATATCTCATCCGCTCTGTCGGACTTCTTCGCGGAGTAGACGACATCCGCAACATCGTTCTCAAAGAGTCAAGCGCCACGCCCGTCTACATTCGCGACGTAGCGGAAGTGCGCATCGGCAATGAAGTCCGCTATGGCGCCATGATCAAAAACGGCTACACCGAGGCCGTTGGCGGCGTGGTCCTCATGACCTCTGGCGGCAATGCCAAGGAGATCGTAGGTCGCGTGAAGGAGCGCGTCGCAGAGATCAACAGCGAACACATGATCCCCGGCGGCCTGCAGATCAAGCCTTACTATGACCGGTCGAAACTCGTCGATGCGGCGATCCACACTGTCACGGAAGTACTCGGCGAAGGCATCATCTTCGTAATCATCGTCCTTGTGCTCTTCCTAGGAGACATCCGCTCCAGCCTCATCGTCTGCGCCACATTGGTGCTCACACCTTTGCTGACGTTCCTGGTGATGAACTCGGTCAACCTGTCCGCGAACCTTATGTCACTCGGTGGCCTGGCCATCGCCATCGGACTCATGGTCGATGGCTCGGTAGTGATTGTCGAAAACGTCTTTGCCAAGCTCAGTCATGCGCGTCATAGCGGCCATGAAGTCAAGACCCCAGCACAACGCATCAAGCTTGTCTTTGACTCCGTGAAGGAAGTCGCAACGCCTGTCGTCTTCGGCGTCACCATCATCATCGTTGTCTTCCTTCCGCTTATGACCCTCGAAGGCATGGAAGGCAAAATGTTCGCGCCGCTCGCATACACCATCGCCATCGCTCTCGGCATCTCGCTGATCCTTTCGCTCACACTCTCGCCGGTCCTCTCTTCCTACCTGCTCAAGGGTGGTTCGGAGAAGGATACTTTTCTCGTTCGCTGGCTGCGCCGCCCCTATGACGCGCTGCTGCACTGGGCGCTCACGCATCGGTTCATCACTGTCGGTTCTGTTGTCTCTTTGTTTATCTTTGCTCTCTGCCTCTTCCCTTTCCTCGGCACAGCCTTCATCCCTGAGATGGCCGAAGGCACGCTCTCCCCCAACGCCGACCGCGTCCCCAACATCTCCCTCGATGAATCGCTGTCGATGGAGATGGCCATGCAAAAGATCATGCTCAAATCGCAAGGCGTTGAAAGCGTCGTCTCCCGCATCGGGCGCGGCGAGTCTCCCGCCGACCCGGCTGGTCCCAATGAAGCCGATGTGCTCGCAACACTCACACCCTATGATGAGCGCCCATCGAGTCTCACGCAGGACAAGATCGCCGAAGACATGCGCAAGAACCTCGCGTCTATCCCAGGCGTGAACCTGGTCATGTCTCAACCCATCTCCGATCGCGTCGATGAGATGGTCTCGGGCGTTCGTGCCGATGTCGCCGTCATGCTCTACGGTGAAGATCTTGATGTACTTGTTGAGAAGGCCAACGCAATCGCCAAGGTCGCCTCACAGGTGCGTGGTACGCAGGACACACGCGTTGATCGCGTCGGCGGCCAACAGTACCTCAACATAGAGATAGACCGAAACGCCATCGCCCGTTATGGCCTCAACGCCGCCGATGTCAACGAAGTCATCGAGACCGCCATCGCTGGGAAAACTGCGACCGACATCTACGAGGGCGAACGCCGCTTTCAGGCCGTAGTCCGCCTGCCTCAGAATCTGCGCGATAGCGTGCCCGACATTCGGGATCTTCAGATCAGTTCACCCGACGGCCCACGCGTGCCTCTGGAAGACCTCGCTAAGGTGAAAGTGCAGGAAGGCCCGGCGCTCATCAATCGCAGCATGGCCAAGCGCCGCATCGTCGTCGGCATTAACGTACTAGACCGCGACCTGGGCGGCTTCGTCGCAGAGCTAAAGCAGAAGGTCAAGCAGCAGGTACCATTGCCCGCTGGATACACCATCGAGTGGGGCGGCCAGTTCCACAACATGGAGCGTGCGCTTCATCACCTCATGATCATCGTGCCTATCACGATCGCAGCCATCTTCTTCCTGCTCTTTATTCTCTTCAACTCCGTGCGGTTTGCCGCGCTCATCATCACTGTACTTCCGCTAGCATCGATCGGTGGCGTGCTTGGCCTTTTCCTATCTGGCGAATACCTGTCAGTACCAGCATCGGTCGGCTTTATCGCGCTATGGGGAATTGCGGTGCTCAACGGTGTAGTACTCGTCTCCTATATCCGTAAGCTGCGCAACGAAGGCCTCTCGCAAGCGGAAGCCATCCGCGAAGGCGCTCGTCTGCGCTTCCGCCCGGTCATGATGACAGCAACAGTAGCGGCGCTGGGCCTGGTTCCATTCCTCTTCGCCAACGGTCCCGGCTCAGAGATTCAGCGGCCTCTGGCCATCGTCGTCATCGGCGGCCTGCTCACGTCAACACTATTGACTCTTGTGCTAATCCCAGTCGTCTACGGCTTCTTTGAAGGCAACGCGACCTACTGGCGCAAGGCTGACGGTGTGGAGCATCACAACGAAGAAGAGCTAGTCCACCAGCCGTAGCTAGAAGCCCAAGGCAAGGGTGAGGACAGTAATATCGTCTTCCTGCCCAAACCCCTGCGCTGCTGCCGCAATCTCCGCCGCTGGCAGCAGAGTCAGCTCAGCCAGCCGGTCAAAACCATACAACTCGCCATCAAGTGCACGAGCCTCAGGTACGCCATCTGAAAGCACCACTAGCCGATCATCCGTTCCTAGACTGCCTGAGACTAGTTCGTAATGCTGGTCCGGCACAAGGCCCAACGGCAAAGCAGGTGCAGTCTCCACCTCGCGCCCTGAGAGATACGGAGCGATATGACCTGCATTGGCCAGTAGAAATTCTCCGTTCAGGGACAGCCGGATACAGCAAGCCGTCGTGAACCCTAACTGGCCTTCAACGATAAGCGCATTATTCAACGCCGCAAGAATTGTGCTGGGATCATGCGAAGTCTCACGGCGCAGCACGCCTAGAATCATCGCCACGCGCATCGCTGCCGTAAGCCCTTTACCCGATACATCCCCGACAATCGCAGTCAGCGAACCATCCGGCGCCGACGACACAAAGAAAAAATCCCCGCCCACCTCGCTTGCCGGCACATAGACCGACTCCACGCGAAACCCCGGCGTCGGTCGCGAAGCGCTCTGCAAGAGCAGATTTTGCACGGTACTGGCCGCATGCAGCTCTGCCGCAAACGCAGCGCGTGCCTGCGCCGTCTCCACCATCTCCGCGCATAGCAGCGCATTGGCAATTGCCGCCGCAGTCTGCAGCGCAATCGTATTCAGCAGCTTCAGATTGGCCGCTGAATACGATGCTCCCGGTTCGTTACTTGCCATCGCAATGACACCCACCGTTCGCTGACCGGAGCGCAGTGGTGCACACATCAGCGCACTCAAATGACACTCCGATGAGAGTACCCGTGGGTCATTGGCGCAATCATTCACGATCTCTGCCACACCACGTTCGAGCACTGAAGTCGCAAAGCGCGAATCGGGCGTCAACGCGCAGATATCCCCGAAGGACGCAGCCTGGACCAGCGGTGCATCTGCCGTCTCCATCACCAGAATGCAGCCCGCCGTCGCAGAGATCAGCCGCTGCGCCTGTTCCAATGCTGACTGGCTTACCGTCGAGTAGTGCAGGAGTGCCGAGAGCTGCTCCGAGAGCTGCTCAATCAAATGCATCTCGCGATAGAGATGCAGCACCTCAGAGCCCAGCGCCTTGCTCTCGGACTCCTTCGCCGCCATCCGTGCAAGGAGCAGTGCGATTGCGCTCGCGGCGCTCTCCGGCCCATCTACGTAGCCAAGGATGGCATCTTCAAATTCAACTGGAACTCGCACTGCATTCGTCGAAGAAGAATCTCCGAGCAGCACCTTATCCGAAGCGTCACGAATAGAAACACTGCCACCTGTCGCAGCAAGCATTGCAGTCAGTGCCGGCAGGTTGCCGGAACGCACACTGAGCAATGCTTTGAGGGAAACGGCAGGCATAGCTTTTTATCGTCCCGGCGCCGCGATGCCCAGCACAGAGCGCGCCTTCGCCACCAGCGCGTCGGGATCGAACGGCTTGGTCATGTAAAGATCCGCGCCTACTTCCGTGCCGCGCTGCCGGTCGAACTCCTGCCCCTTAGCCGTCAGCAGAATGATGTGAATATGGCTTAATCCCAGTTCATGCTTAACCGCATTACAGACATCAAAGCCATTCTTCTTCGGCATCATCACATCAAGGAACACAAGGTTCGGTTCCTCCTCGCGAATCGTCGCCAACGCCTCTTCGCCATTGCTGGCCGTGAACAGTTCAACGCCATCGTCTTCGAGCTCTTCCAGGGTCTGCTGGATCAGCATGCGCAAGTGTGGTTCATCGTCAACGATCAGTATCTTCATCGGTCTCACTGGTATATGAGGAACAGAACGTTCTCCATCCCTTTCTCGAAGCGCAACGCTCGCACCGCTTCGTCATTCGAAAGCAAAGAGCTCAAAATAATGATGTCCGGCTTGGAATTGACGGCTCGTGAAACAAGCTCCGAGCCATTCGATTCGACAACCTGATAGCCGCGTGTTTCAAGCACATCGGCCAGCGTCCGGACGGTCGAAGCATCCTCGTCCACCACCATCACCTTCTTGCGCGACTTGCCCTGCCCGAGCAGCGTATCTACCTCGTGAAAAAGCGAAGCCGTATCGATCGGCTTGGTCAGATAGCGGTCCACACCGAGGCGGAAACCGCGCTCTTTATCCTCGACAATCGAGAGAATGATGATCGGAATGTCCATCGTGGCCGGATCGTTCTTCAAGACCGCCGCCACATCGAACCCATTCATCTCCGGCATCATTACATCCAGAATCACCAGCCCCGGTGTCTCCTCGCGAATCAGCGTCAGCGCCTTGCGCCCATCCTCCGCCAGACGCACCGTGTAGCCAGCCTCGGTCAACTCCTGCTGCAAGAGCGATCGGATATTCGAGTCATCATCGACCACCAGCACTGACTTGTCACGCGGCTGATGCGTGGCAACCTTATCGCGTAATTGCCGCACCAGCGCCTCAAGATCGACCGAATGCCGCACCGGCAGCAAATCAAGTTGTCCCGAAGGCCCAAGCACCGGCAGCGTGAATGAGAACGTGCTGCCCTGCCCCACTTCGCTCTCAACCCAGATGCGCCCGCCGTGATACTCCACAATCTCCTTGCAGATCGGCAGCCCGAGCCCTGTGCCCTTTGGCTTGTCCGTCAACGTGTCGCCGACCTGCTTGAACTTCTCAAAGACCTTCGGCTGATCGGCCAGCGCAATGCCAATGCCCGAGTCCATCACGCTTACCACCAACTCGCTGTCGCGTTTGTAGGCCGAGCAAGTAATTGACCCCGCATCGGTGAACTTCACCGAGTTTGAAATCAGGTTGATCACTACTTGAATCAGCCGGTCCTGATCCCCGGTAATCTCCGGCAGATCCGGCGCAACATCCGTCACCAGCTTTAGCTTCTTTGCCTCGAACAGCGACGACGTAGCCGAAGTTGCACGGTCGATCACCTCAGCCACCGAGACACTGCCCATGTTCCAGGTGAACTTACCGGCTTCAATCTTTGCCAGATCCAGCACATCATCAATCAGCTTGGTCAGCCGCTCACCCTCGCTAACCACGACGCCCAGGTTTTCGATCACCTGCTGCTTGGCCCGCGCAACAGTCCGATCCTCTTCAGGAATCAGCGGGAACAGCCGCTCTTCCAGCCGCCTGCGAATAATCTTGGCAAAGCCCAGCACCGAAGTCAGCGGTGTTCGCAGCTCATGACTCACCGTCGATAAGAACGAGCTCTTCGCCGCATCGGCCTCTTCCGCCGCAGCCCGCGCAGCGCTTGCTTCTTCAAACAGCCGCGCATTGTGGAAGGCCACACCGACCGCCGACGCAATCGTAGAAAGCAGCCGCTCGTCTGCCTCCGTGAACCGCCCTTCCTGGTCAGTCGATTGCACGCTGATCACGCCAATCACCTGCCCTCCCGAGGGGATCGGTACTCCCAGGAACGAGGCTGTCAGCTTGCCGATCTGCTCAATGCCCAGCCGCTCGCGATTGCGCTCCATATCTTCGTTGATCAGGAGAGACTGCCCGGTACGGATGATCTGCGAAGTCCATCCCGACCCATACGGCCGTGAAGGCGCCTCTTCCCCAAAGGTATAGGGGAAATGCAGCATCATCGTCGCCCTGTCCAGCAACGAAACATACGCAATGGGCGCGCGGAAAACATCCCTCACCTGGTCGCCCACAAGCTGAATCAACCTGTCCCGATCCAGTTGCGTCGCCAGCGCCTGCGTGATGCGGTTCACCGTCGCCAGTTCCGCAGCCCGCTCGCGAACCTTGTGCTCCTGTTCGTTGATCGTCAGGTAAGCATTCGCATTGTCGAGAGCAATCGTCGTATACGCCGCCAGGTTTTCGAGCAGGCTCAAATGCCGCTCCGTATAAGCATTCTTCCTGAAGCTCTGAATGCTCAGTACTCCCAACACGCGCTCCTGCGCCACCAACGGCAGGTAAATAATCGACGCCGGGGGCTGCGCGACGCTGCCATCCTCAAGCCTCCCTCCGGTATGCGCGTACACCGGAATGTACTTCGCGTACTCCGCATCCACATCGTTCAGCAGGATCGGCAACCGATGATCGATGCACCACACCGCAAACTGATTCTTATCCTCGGTGCTGCGCGTATACGGCGCATAACGCTGCCCGTTCTCAATCGCCAGCGAATACTCGATCAGCTTCTTCTCCGGCCTGTACAAGCCCACGCCAAAGATGCTTGCGTCCACGATCTGATTGACCCGCTCATACAGCTTGAAGAGGATCGTATTCAGATCGAGTGACGCTGTAATCTCCTTGCCAATCTCGCTCAGCAGCTCGATCGAATCCTTCTGCGCCGTGATCTCCGCAGCCTGCGCGCGGATCTCCTCCGTGCGCTCGTTCACTGTAGCTTCAAGAGCCTTCGCCTGATCCTCCAGATCCTGTGTCCTGCGCTTCGATTGCGCCCGCTCATAGCGAACAATCAGCCTCCACGCAAAGACCCCCAGCAGCAGAAGCAAAACAGCATAAGCAACATAGGCGAGCGTGGTCCGGTACCAAGGCGCAAGAATCGTAAAAGAGTACTCCGCTTCGTTCCCCGCGCGTCCATCATCCGTTCGCGAACGCACCCGGAAGCGGTAGCTCCCCGGCCCAAGACCGCTGTAGTTCGCCTCCTTCTGCGTTCCCCAGGGCGACCAATCGCTGTCCGCGCCCTCCAGCATGTACTGGTAGCTTGTGCCTGTCAGGTTGTCGAAGGTCAGTGCCGCAAACTGAAACCGGATCGCATCCGTTCCCGCAGCCAATTGCGGATTCATCGCCGAAGGAACCGCGAAGTCTCCCAGGACTACCTTCGACCCCGCCACTACCTGCCTTACCAGCGTCGGCAGCGGCGGCGGCGCGGCCACCGTTGAGCGCGGTGCCAGTCGGATCAGCTGATCGCCCGAAGCCCAGATCGCGCCGCTCGGGTCAAAGCGTATATACCCTACACGGTAGCGGCTCAAGCCACGATACGTGTTCTCATCTACCCGCCAGGATCCGTCCGGTTGCCGGCGAAACTGGCCGATCCGCCGGCCATCCGCCGCATCCGTAACCGACCAAAAGCTGTCTTTATCCCCCGGAATGAGGGAAACCGATGCGTCGGGAGCATCCACCGGCAGCAGGAACCGGTTATCCACCACAAACTTGTGACCCGCCTTGTCCCATCGATATATATTCTTCGACCGGTTCATCGTGACAAAGACGTGTCCGTCGATGAACTCCGCATCCGAAGAGCCGTCGGGCAGTCCTGCATTGTGCGAAAGATACTCGAACCGGGACTGCGCAAAATGGTCCTTATCCGGCTCCACTCGCAGAACAGTCCCGTCTTGGCCGCTCGCCCAGACCACTCCGTCCCCATCTTCGATCACATTCTTCGCTTCGTAAGCAGCCTTCGGGAGCACGCCCTCGTCCTCCCACGCATGGCCGTTCCACCGGATCGCGCTCAGACCTTCGCTATGCCCAACAAATGCCCTGCCCGGCGTCTTGCTGGATGGAAAAGAAACGAAAGAGGGCGAGGAGCCGCCCTTCGGATTCGGCAAGACGGGAACGAGCTTATCCATTTCCACTCGCACGAGCCCATCGCTGGTCGCCGCCAACAACTGGTCTGGTATTGTGCCGCCGAGATCCTTATACGGCGTAAAACTGAAGACCTGCGCCACCGCCGGATAAGGGATCGGAACCGGACGGCCTGTCTTCGGATCGGTCTTCAACCGCGCCACAGCATTCAGGCTGCCGCTCGCCGCAGCGTAGATCGACCCCTGGAACGGGATCGAATCATTGACCGCGTAGCGCAGAAAAACCGAAATCGGCGAGTCGATATCCACCCGCGAGATCCCATCGAGTGTACCCAGCCAAAGCGCACCCTCTCGATCCTGATAGGCGCTCAGAGCATTCCCATTGGTCAGCCCGGTACTCTCGTCAATCGTCTGGCGTACTTTGCCGTCATGGTCCAGAATCACCGCGCCGCCCGTCAGGGTCGTAATGGCCAAACTCCCATCCGCTAACAAACGGGAGCTGTACGCAGAATGTTCCTTAAGATAGGCATCGGCTCCGGTGACAAAGGGCGTGGCTTTCTGCCCGTCATACAGGCTCACCAGGCCGCCTCGATGCGTGATCAGGAGGCGGCTGTCGTCATAAGGCAGAATATACGCGCGGATATAGCCCCGGAACGCCTCCCCACCAGGCAAGCTATGAAGCTCATCCCCTACCAGTTCCTGTAGACCTACTCCGTCCTGGATCAAATAAAGATGTCCGTGGACCTCACCGATGCCCTGGAACTTGGAGCCCGGCGCGGGAGCCCAAACGCGCATCTGCTTTCCGTCCCAGCGCATCAGTCTCTCGTAGGAGCGAAAGTAGATCCCCTGCGGTGTGATCAGTGTCTGCCATATGCTGCCTAAATGCCGCTCCTCCGCCGGCAGCTTGTCCACGAGGGAAACATAGTGCAACGCCCCAATGGCATCGGGCTCGAGATAGCCGAAGTTCGGCTCACCACCCACCCAGATACGCCCATTCTCATCCACCGCCATCGAACGAACCGCATCGGTCGGGATGAAGACCTTGCGCCAGGTGACACCGTCGTATTCCAGAATGATGCCGCCCGAGGCGCCGAAATACATCACGCCGCGATTGTCCTGCACCACACTCCAGAACTGGTTTCCGGTGCCAAAATCCTTGATGGTGTAGCTCTGCACCACCGGCATCCCATTCAGCGCGCCCTGCGTTGTAGCGGCGTGGGAAGCGGCGGACGCCTGGACTGTCGCAGGAATCGTCCCGGCAAGCGGCAGTGTGGCCAGCAGGACTCCCGGCAACAGGCATAGGTTTACACAGCGGCGAACGAACGTACCTTGAACCAAGGACACACCCAGATTGCGAAAAATAGGAAGCAGAGGAAGCCCGCAAACAAGGAAAAGAAGAAGACACCCGGATGCTAACACCCAGCATTTTCAGCGCGCAAGAAAACAAAAGTATTGAGCGATAAATCGCCACACATTTTCCTCAAGAGAAGAATGCGGTGACCTCACCTTCAACCCGCAGTTGTCTTTCCAGCGAAGGTGCACAGTGTACGGCGACAGCTGCCTATGGTCCGTCAAAAGCCTTAGCGAACCGCCCTTACCTCGCATCTCGATCAGAACGCTTCAGGACCGGAGAATGACTCTTCCGTTTCGTCTTCTGACCTGCGATTCCATTATCGAGAACAGGATCCGATAGACGCCCGTGCCGCTACCTCGGCAAGAAGACGAGGTTGACGGTGGTCTCGACTTCGACTGGCATGTCGTTCAGCAGATAGGGCCGGTATGACCATTGTCGAACAGCATTCAATGCGGATTGCTGCAGCAACGTAGGGCCGCTGATAACGCGTGGCGATTCCACAAGTCCCGCCGCGGTTATCGTGGCGCCAAGAATGACCGTGCCGGAGACACGCTTTTTGATCGCCTCGGACGGATAGACCGGACCAATCCTGGTCTTCAGCAGGCCAACCGCTACACCAGCGGAGACTTTGACTCTGCGTGTTTCTCCGGCGGCGCAGCGCGGCAACTGAAGCCCTGCGGCTTGACCTTCTAGATTCGAAGATGAGGCTTGGGCCCCTCGCGCTTGACATGCCTTGTCGCGCGTTTTCGCCAACTCGATAATCGCCTGCCTGACCTCTACTCCGATGGTAGGGCCCTCATCCCAGACCTGATGAGCTCGGAGGTGTGCGCCAATGGCACACTCGACATACCCCTTCTCTTCCGCAACCAATCGACCTGCTGAGTTAGTGCTTGGCGTCCTGTCAAATGCGGTGAGGTATTGATCGCGAGTTCCCCAGTTTTCTGCTAATCCTTTCTTCAGGACAAGGATGGCACGATCCAATTCCAGCGCAAGGGCCGTAGGGTCTACTCCTGCTACCGCATTCGGCGAATGCTGCGGCATTGTCTTGGAGACTAGAGTACTTCTAGCCTGAGAACGTGAGCAGCTGGCGGAGAGGATGAGGCAACTCGCGAGAAGCGCGTTCGGACGCAGCATTTCTATCTCCGTAAGAAATATGCGGACCCGACTGGAGCCCTGACATCTTAGACACCGCAAACGGAAACGAGTGCTGCTGCAATCGAGATGAGAATAGCCATTGCTTTTTCACTCGTGTGATCGGTACTTGAATTACAAGGCTTCTCCTGACGAGGCTTCTCCAGTCAACTGTGAGGATCACCTATGATCTCAGTCGCTCTCATTGAGGAGGTATTTGGGGAACTGGAGCAGTCCCCGGACTGCCCGGCACAGCGAACGGCGCAAATGGCTTCTCGCCGGATTTCGGTGCGGCTGCGCTCGGATTCATGATGTCCGCCGGAGTCACCGTCGCCCGTGCCGTGTCATACGCATTGCGCAGCGCGAAGAACGCCGGCGTTGGCACGTAATCATCATCGAAAGGCAGTGGCCTCTGTCGCGCACCATCCGCACGCTGCGTCCACGGCTGCTTGATCTGGTTCAGCCACGTGTATCGATCGGTGATGCCCCATGTCAGCACCGCTTTCACGTTCGGCTCGCGAAGCAGCAAATCGAGATAGCTCCTATAAACATCGGCCACCGCAGTATCCTGCAATTCTGGTCCTCCAGGCAGAGCATGCGTATTCACGTCCATCTCGGTGATGTAGACCTCCAATCCCATCTCCGCCGCAGAGCGAATCAGGCTCACGATTCCCGTCCCTGCTCGCGGCCCGTTCGCCTGCAGATGACTCTGAATGCCGATCGCGTGAATTGGAACTCCCCGCGCGTGCAGCCGTCTGACCAGCAACAGTACCTGCGCCCGCTTGGCCGTCTGCTCCGGAGTATCCAGCTCGATGTCGTAATCGTTGTAGGTCAGCTTTGCCCGCGGGTCGGGCTTGGCCGCTGTCGTAAACGCAAGCTCGATATATTCCGGCCCAATCAGGTTCAGCCAGGGCGACTTGCGCAGCCCGTCCGCTCGGCCATCCGGCACGTGAACCGCCTCATTCACAACATCCCAGCTATGCACGCGGCCCGCATAGCGTCCAGCCACAGTCTGAATATGCTGAGTCAACAAATCCCGCGCATTGTCGCGTGTCGCAGTCGCCTGAAACCACGACGGCAACTGCTCATGCCAGCAAAGATTGTGCCCGCGAACCAGTTGGCCATTCCGCCCGGCAAAATCGAAGAGACGATCCGCAGCTGAAAATTCGAATGTCGTAGGAGAAGGCCGCATGCTCGCCCACTTCATCGCGTTCTCAGCTACTAGAATGCCGGACTGCTCAATGACCGTCCGCGTGTATAGGTCGTCTGTCGCGGGCGACAGATCCAGCCGCTCCGGCACCACCGCGCAACCGGTCAGTAGCCCAACCGCGGAAGCATGCGCCCTCAGAGAATTCACGCCGTTCACCGCCGCCGGTCCATCTGCCTTAGCCTGCTTGTCTTTCTTAGAAAAAGCCCAGACGGGGAGCGATGAGCACACCACCGCAGCCGAGCCAGCCACAGCCGCCATCCGGACCATTTCCCGCCGGGTCCATTTTCGAGACTGCCCCATCGAATCCGCCTCCCGGACTGCTCAGGATTACTCAGGACTTACGCCGTCCAGCTTGCACCACCCGAACATCGCGCTCCACCCGGCCCGTCCAGGAAAGAAAATCCAACAGCTCCCACTTGGACTCCCACACGAACTTGAAGATTTCGCGCGCACCCAGCGTTTCCGCCTTCTTGCCGGAAAAAGTCTCGATACGCCACTTCAGGTACTCGCTCCTCCAAGGGGTCAGCCGGTTCCCACGGGTGGCATTCCAGATAAATCGCAGCGGCGCAAACATGCTTTCGTCCCTCTTCCAGAAGTATAGTGCGAAGCGAACGAGACACGTCCTGCGATGACGCCGAGACCAAAGGTCACAATTTCTCCAAATTCAAGACGAGGATTGCGCAACGTCGCACGCTGATTGCAACGTGTGCCACGCGGATTGCGCAAGGTGACAGGAGGATTGCGCGTATCCGACCAGATATTGCGCGGAAGTTCCGGCGTCAACAATGGCCATATCTTTCTTCGCGCATCTACAGCTTGTCGAAGAGGCTTCCAGATCCAAGCGCCGAAATCACGCTGATCAAGGCCTTTTGCTGCGACTGCGTCAGCGAGAGTTGCGTCGAAATGGCAGGAAGATCTGCCTGCATCAAGTTCGTCTGAACCGTCGTCAGTTGCAGCGATTCCGCTTTCGCCGCGCCGGAAGCAGCATTCAGCCGAGAAATCGAGTTATCGATCGCCACCCGCTGCTGCCCGATGTAGTTAAGGGCAGTGTTCAGCGCCGCCGTGTCCCCTACACCACTGCCCTGTGTGCCACTGGCATAGTCGGCAATCAGACTGTTCAAGGCTGCAAGCACGTTCGAGGAAGGTGCCGTAAATACCTGATTCCCTGGCACATTCAACTCGACTGTCTGGCCGTTCGGAGCCGTCAGCGTATTCACGTTGCTGTCGCCGTTATAGGTCACTGTGGCCGGTGTCGTAGTGTTATCAATGGTGAACGGCGGCGCCGCCGTCTGGCTGCCGCCGAAGATGTATTGCCCCTGATAGTTGGTGTTGGCCAGCGACAGAACTTCGTCCCGCAGTCCCGCAATCTCGCTCGATATCGACTTCAAATCACTGGAGCTAAGCGTCCCGTTGTTGGCCTGCGTAGCCAGCGCGATGGCCTGATTCAACTGGTCCACGACGCTTCCCAACGCGGAATCCGTAACTTGCAGATGTCCCTGCGTCAGGCTCGTTGTCTGAGTAAACGAGTCGTCACGCTGGATCTGATTCAAAAGCTGCACATTCTGAGCCGCCGCCACAGGATCCTGCCCGATAGACGTTACCCGGACGCCGCTCGACAATTCCTCGGTCAACTGCTGCTGAGTCACCTGCGTCCGATCCAAGGGACCAGCCAGATTCACCACAAAAAACGGGTCCACGCGCATAGAATTTCCTCTTCCGGCGAAGATTAGGGCTTCGTCGCAGTCATGCCACTGAGGTTTCGACGCCTAGGTTCAGAGCCGATGCGTAAATGCTGTTGAGGATCGTAAACACCTGAGAAGCAGCCTGATACGAGCGCTGAAACTCCTGTAGATTGCTCGCTTCCTCATTCAGGCTAACCGCCGATAGCGAGTCGCGCTGCGTCTGCAACTGGCTGACTGAGGCCGTCAGAGCCGTGTTCTGAATGGTCGTCTCAGAGACAGTAGCGCCTAGTGTGCTGACTAGGTTGGAGTAAAAGTCGGAGGGCGTCTGACCGTTAATGATCGCCTGGGTGGCAAGGCTCGCAGCAGTAACAGAGTTTGTATTGTCACCCGTTCCCTGCCCTAGCGCAGCCGCGGAAATCTTGTTTGGATCGTTCATAACCACTTGCATACTTAACGCGCTGCCCGCAACCTGTGTGGGAGCACTGAAAATATCTCCGGCATTGCCGTTATCTCCAACCAGATCCGTCCCAGCGTTGTTGGTGGTCTGCGCCGGCTCCATGTTCCAGACAGCATCCAAAAGCTCGACCCGTGAAATGCACTGACCGCGATGTAGAACCAGATGCTCCAGCAGGGCAAACTCCTTGTTCGTGAGTGAAACCAGCTCTCCCGCCCGTCGAACGGTGTGGTCCAGCCGGTCAAGTTCGAGATCTGCAACACGCAGCATCAATTTCGCCTCTCTCTTGCGGCGTAATAAGGCGCGGCACCTCGCCCGCAACTCATGCAGGCTGAAGGGTTTGATCATCAGGTCGTCGGCGCCTAGATCCAGGCAACGGATGCGGGTGTTGACCTCCTGTCTTCCGGTCAGGATCAGCACCGGCGACTGCGCGTCGACTGAGCGCATTTCGGCTAATGCTTGTTCGCCGTCCTTCACTGGAAGATTCAGGTCCAGGATGGTCAGGTCAGGCAGCTCAGCCCGAAATACCTCCACAGCTTCGGCACCATCCATGGCGCAGCGCACGCGGTGCCCCTCCGCTTCCAGTCCACGTGTGAGAAACATGGCCAGCGCCCGATCGTCTTCCGCGATTAGTAGCCTCATAGCTCTCTTCCCTCGGTAGGTGCCTCATGTACTTAAAGCTTGCTGAAACGGCGAATCCGGGTGTCGTGAATCAACGTTCCCGCTTAAAGCGTTCCAACTCAAGACAAATGTGAAGAGAAGAAAGAGGATCTTCCGAGATTGGGATTCCCTTACAAAATTTCCCAAAAGAGATGGAGAGTGCCCTCTTCGCTAGTCAGGGCCATTGGAGGGGCAAACAATTTAGCCAACTCACTATTGTGCGGGGAGGAGAACGGAGAGCGAAAATAATTCTGGCAATTTCGCTTTTCATTCGCTAGAATGCGCGCATGGCTGTCACTCGAAGACAAAAAGAGGTTCTCGACTTCCTGGAGTCGTTCGTTAACCGCAACGGCTATTCACCCTCCTTTGAAGAGATTGCGCGAGGACTGGAATTGAAGTCCCTTGCGACCGTTCACAAGCACATCACCAATCTCGAAAAGAAGGGTCTGCTCGACCGCGTCCACAACCGCAGCCGGTCGATCGACGTGGTGCCGGTCGGCACACGTACACGCACCAGCGAGCGCCTTCCCATGATGGGCCGGATCGCTGCCGGTCTGCCAGTCGAGGCCGCCGAAAACGTGGAAAGCATCTCCCTGCATGACGTTGTCGGCAACAAAGACGTCTTTGCACTGGAAGTGCGTGGGGATTCGATGCGGGATGAGCACATCATCAGTGGAGACTACGTGCTGGTTGAGCGTACCAGGACGGCTCGCCAGGGGGAGATCGTAGTGGCGTTGGTTCGCGGATCAGAAACCACTCTGAAACGCTTTTACCTGGAGGGTGGCCAAGTGCGGCTGCAGCCGGCCAATCTGGAAATGGATCCTATCTTCGTCCCCGCAGCGCAGGTAGCCATCCAGGGCCGCGTGCTAGGCGTATTGCGCCGATACCGCTAGCGGTATCGCCTGATGCAAGACAAAAAGCGGCCCGGCAGGAGTGCCGGACCGCTTTGATTTTTAATGTCGGCGGCGCCCGTCAGTTGACAGCAGCAGGAGACAGCGCCAATACACGATTGATCTTCTCTTCGATCACTTCGCGAGGCACATAGCCCACGATCTGGTCAGCCACTTTACCACCCTTGAAGATCAAGAGAGCCGGGATTCCGCGGATTCCGTACCGGGAAGGTGTAGCGCCATTTTGATCGACGTTGACTTTTGCAACTTTAATCTTGCCCGCGTAGGACGCAGCAATATCGTCGACGATCGGGGCAATGGCCTTACAGGGACCGCACCATACTGCCCAGAAATCGACCAATACGGGCTGCTCCGACTGGAGCACGTCCTGATCGAAGGTTGCATCACTTACTTCAAATACTCCGGTTCCTGCCATGTGTCTCCTCGCGATTCCGACGTTTTGAGATACCTTCTACGCCAGTCTAACCGCACTTGCCACTCCATAAGATGCAAAACCTGGAAGGAAGTCGCAAAGTAGGAAACGCAAGTCGTCTTCCCGTCGCCGAAAGGGAAGAATTCAACGAAATTGCACAGACATGAAAAAGCGCCCGGATCCCATAAAGGAATCTCGGGCGCTAGAGCAGCCCTCCCCCAGAACTGCCCACACGGTGAATCTAGGTTTTCGTCCAGGGAAATGCAAGAAATCTTAGGTAATGCAAAAAGTAATCCCCAAAGAGTCGGCCTTAGCTCCGAGTTTGGCCGTGAAGTTTGCACCAAAGTTTGAAACTTGATGTGTAAGGCGCAGTTAAGTGCTTGTGCAATTGAATGTTTACCGTTCCTGAACTGCTGCAGCGCCCTCTGTCGCAAAAGGGACCACGAGGACCTCCGCTGTCTCCCGTCCAGCTAACGAGGAATGAACTGCCGAAGTTGCCTCATCTGCCGCGGCCTCTGACGCAAGTACCAACAAGACCGACGGACCAGCTCCGCTCAGGGCCACTCCAAGAATTCCGTGATTGCCTGCCAAGGGTAGAAGGAGGGGAAGGAGCGGGCAAATCTCGGCGCGATACGGCTGATGAATCCGGTCAGCCATCGCCGGTCGCAAGAGGTCCCCCCGGCCATGGGCGAAGGCCAGGCCGAGCAGCGATGCAGCCTGGATATTTGCCACGGCGTCCGCTCGGGAATATTCCTTAGGAAGCACTGCGCGGGCTTTGCTGGTTGCCAGAGGATTGGCTGGAATCACGACCATCGCTCGCCAATCGGCAGGAGCATCGACGCGCGCAACATGAATCTGGTCGCCCTCGATCGCTGCAACCACCATCCCACCCAACCAGCAGGCCGCCGCATTGTCTGGATGCCCTTCGAGCTTGCAAGCTTCAGCGAGAATGCGCTCGTTTGACCAATCAAGTTCACCGAAGTGGTTCGCCATCGCCACAGCCGCCAGAATCCCGGCCGCAGAAGAACCACAACCCATTCCAAGAGGGATCTGGTTCACCATGCGGACCGTCAACGGCGAAACAGCACGGCCTTCGCGCTTAAGAATGGAGCTATATGTCTGGAGAATCAGGTTGTCTTCAAGCCTTGAACATAGCTCCGAATTTCTTCCCGAAGCGAGGATCGAGAACTCTGAGGCAACTTCCGCCTCGATTTCGAGATAGAAACCCATGGCGACAGCAGCGGTGTCGAAAGCTGCTCCCAGGTTGGCAGAAGTAGCAGGCAGGCGAAGTCGAAAGGCGTTCACAGCTAGACCCACCTGCTTTGTATTTCCGCCAGAGCCCTCAGCACCGCGTCCGGCGATGCCTCGACCTCTACGGCATTGCGGCGCAGCGCGGCAATCTCCTGCGCTTGGGCCGCAGCTTCTTGCGGCTGCAGCAGTGTGCCGCGATGGAAATCGATGGTATAGTCGGCGTCCTTGAGCGTGTGCCCTGTCAGCAACAGAACGACGGTGTCGGAAGGAGCCACATCGCCGCGCGCCACCAGCTTCTTCAACCCGGCGAGGGTCACAGCCGATGCCGGTTCGCATCCGATCCCCTCGCGGCCCAGTTCCGCCTTGGCAACAGCAATCTCCGCCTCGGTCACATCGAGACACCATCCGCCGCTCTCGTGGATAACCTTAGCCGCCTTGCGCCACGAAGCCGGGTTGCCGATACGGATCGCAGTTGCGCGCGTATTGGCCTCCACCGGCTCCAAGGATTGCCCGTCGTTCGCGGCAAAGCTCGCTGCCAGCGGATTAGCTCCGGCCGCCTGAATCACAGAGATTTTCGGAAGCCGCGAAATTAGACCCAGCGCCTTCATCTCCCGAAAACCCTTACCCAGAGCCGAACTATTAGCCAGGTTTCCACCGGGAACGAGAATGTGCTCTGGGACACTCCAGTCAAAGTATTCGGCAATCTCCAGCGCCGGAGTCTTCTGTCCCTCCAGGCGATAGGGATTGACGGAATTCAGCAGGTAGATCGGTGCCTCTTGGACGATTGTCGAGAGGACATTCACACAGCCGTCGAAATCAGTGTTGAGCTGGCAGGTAACCGCGCCATAATCCATCGCCTGAGCCAGCTTGCCCCAGGCAATCTTTCCTTGCGGAATGAGAACCAGGCATTTCATCCCGGCACGGGCAGCGTACGCGGCCATCGCCGCCGAGGTGTTCCCGGTCGACGCGCATGCAACCCACTCGTAACCACGCTCTTTAGCCACGCTCAGGGCAGCGGTCATGCCGGTGTCTTTAAAGGACCCGGTCGGATTCATACCCTGGTGCTTGGCAAAGAGCTGGTCCACGCCCAACGCCTTTGCGGCTCGCGGCAGATGATAGAGCGGCGTGTTCCCTTCCCGCAGCGTGACCGCATTGCCGAAGCTGTTGAGCACCGGCAGCAATTCACGAAAACGCCATACGCCTGAATGGTCCAGTAACTCTCCGGAAGCCCGGCGCTCGCGCCAAAGCCACTTCAGTGCTCCCGCATTTGGGCGGTCTGTATTAGGGCGGCCATCAGACTTGGCACCAAGTCCCCAGCCCGGGTACTCCACCTCGAAAAGATCGCCACACTCAACACAACGGAAGGTGGCTCCAGCTTGCTCCCCACGAATGCGAGCGCCGCAACCGAAACAGCGCAACTGATGCAGATTGTCGTTCATCTCAAGTGTTAGCCTACCAGCAAGCACCCGCGTTTTGGGTAGTGTGGGGGAGCAAGCGGGATGTCTCAGAGTGCGCGCAGTGTCGGTTCCGGAATGAGAAAACCCTTCCTGCTGTTGTCATTGCTCTCATCGGCTCTTTTCTCCGTTACCTTGTCATTAGCGATCGTGGGAGTTGCTTCGGGCATTGCGGCTGCGCAGGATAGGCCTCTCAGAATCGCTGCCGCAGCCGACCTGCAGCCTGTCCTGCCTCCGATCCTGGTGGCCTTCAAGAGATCGACCGGTATTCAGGCTGAGGCAACCTACCAGGCCTCCGCCGCGCTCACTGTGCAGATACAGAACGGAGCTCCCTTCGACCTCTTCCTTTCTGCCGATCTCGGCTATCCAAAGCGCCTGATTGACGCTGGCATTGCCGACACTGCGGGAATTTTGAATATCAAGAGCAGCGGCCCAGCAGCACCCCTGACCTACGCGCGTGGCACCCTCGTTCTGTGGACGCGCAAGGATTCTCACTGGCCGACCCCGACGCTGGACACACTGCGCGACCCTGCCCTCAACCGCCTGGCGATTGCGAACCCCGAACGCGCTCCCTACGGCCGCGCCGCAATGGCTACCATTACCAGCCTCAAGCTGATGGATACGCTCAAAGGCAAACTGATTACCGCTGAGAACATCTCGCAGGCGGCGCAGTTTGCGGAATCGGGCAACGCCGATGCTGGTCTGATCTCGCTGACATCAGCCAAAACTCAGCACCTCGCGTCGATAGGCAGCTATTTTGTCATTCCCGCCGAACTGTATCCTGCTATTGAACAAGGCGCTGTCGTGATGACCCATTCGACCCAGCATGAAAATGCTCGTAAGTTCCTCGACTTCCTACTATCTCAACCAATCCAGCAGCAGCTCTTGCAGAGCGGCCTGACGCCCGTGAAATAACCGATGGATTGGCACGCACTCGCTCTCACCCTCAAACTCGCAACCATTACCACGGTGATACTGCTGTGCGTGGCCATCCCGCTTGCCGCGTGGCTCACGCTTACACGTTCCCGCTTCCGCATCATTATCGAAGCGCTCACCGGTCTTCCACTCGTGCTGCCGCCGACAGTCCTAGGTTTTTATCTACTTTTTCTTCTCGGACCACGCACTGGTCCCGGCCGCTGGATTGCTGAATTGCTTGGCCACCCCCTGGCTTTCTCGTTCGCAGGATTGGTCGTCGGCTCAGTGATCTACAGCCTGCCCTTCGCCGTGCAGCCTGTCGTCGCTGGATACGCAGCCATCGACGCTTCTCTTCTTGACTCAGCCCGACTACTCGGCGCTGGCCCGGTTCGTCTCGTCACGACCATCCTCATCCCGCTTGCAGGCCGGTCCTTACTTACGGCCGCCATCCTCAGTTTCCTGCATACGGTCGGTGAATTCGGCGTAGTTCTTATGATTGGCGGAGACATCCCCGGCGCCACGCGTACACTCTCCATCGTCCTGTTCAACCAAGTAGAAGGCTTTGACTACGCAGCCGCCAACCGGACGGCTCTGATGCTTCTGCTCTTCTGTGTCGTCGCGCTTGCGCTGGTTTACGCTCGTCCCGGTTTTCTTGTCTCCGGCATCTCGAAAGGCCGAACGAATTCCGATCGGAGTGCGCCATGATCGCATTCGAGATTCGAGCCCGGCGCGGGCATTTCAGTCTGGATATCGACTGTGAGTTTGCGGCTCCGTGGACTGTAGTCTTTGGTCCTTCTGCTGCGGGAAAGACAACGCTGCTGCGCATGATCGCCGGACTGGACACGCTCCGTAAGCCAGACTACGGACGAATCTCCATCCACGGACGCTACGTCACAGACACAGAAATCGGCCTCAAGATTCCGCCCGGAAGCCATCCAGCTCAGCGTTCCGCAGGGATGGTCACGCAGCAACCGGCACTCTTCCCGCACCTCAGTGTCACTGCCAATGTCGCCTACGGTCTGCCGTCCCTGTCCCCTTCACTTCGATCGACACGGATCAATTCTGTATTGGAGTTGGTCGGCGCCGAGCACCTCGCCACGCGCATGCCCAGCGCACTCTCGGGTGGAGAGGCGCAGCGCGTTGCGCTTGCACGTGCGCTCGCTCCCATGCCCCAACTGTTGCTGCTCGATGAGCCGCTTTCTGCACTTGACGCCAGCGCGCGCGACGAAGTCCTGGCGCGGCTGCGAGACTGGCTTGCCGAGCAGAACATTCAGACTGTTTTGGTTACCCACGACGCCGCCGATGCGCTCGCTACAAAAGCCGAAGTGGCCTTGATGCGAGAAGGCAGGTTGATCGCCCAGGGACCGGCAGTGCAAGTGCTCGCGGCCGAACGCAGACGACTGCTCGACCGCCTGGCGATCGGCGAGGACCGGCAAATCGAAACCGCGCCCTTACCAAAAGCGTCTATGCGAAAAAAAACAGCTCACAAGAAACCCTAAAAGCCGACCATCACCGGCTCCATTTCCAGCTGCACCCTGCCCTGCGAAGAAACGCGCTCAACAATCAGGTCTTTCAATGCGAGAATATCGGCGGCAGTGGCTCCGCCCAGATTCACCAACGCCAAGGTGTGCCGCGAAGATATTCCTGCCCGCCCCAACCGAAATCCCTTGAGAAAACCGGCCTTTTCAATCAACCAGGCCGCCGGCAGCTTGACGTAGCCCTCGCCTGCTGGATAGGTCGGTGGCCGCTCTCCAAAGCGGGCGGTGATTTCGAAGAGCTGTTCCTCGTCAACGACTGGATTTTTGAAAAAACTCCCCGCACTTCGGCAGTCCACATCGCCCTCCACCAGCAGCATGCCCTTGGCTTGGCGAATCCTCCGCACCTGAGCAGCAACCTGTGTAAGTGACGGGATGATGCCAGACGGAAAAGCCCTCTGCAAATCGGCATAGCGCAAATTCGCCTCGCCGCCGGGGTGGAGCCGATAGTCCACCCGTGTCACAAGAAAGCGTCCGCGCTCAGTGGAGTTGAATATGCTTCTCCGGTAAGCGAACCCGCACTCTTTGGCCATCATTTCCGAGAACCCTAGCGTCTCCAGGTCAAGTACCCGAACCAGCTCGACCGTCTCGGCCACTTCCTGTCCGTAGGCGCCTACGTTCTGTACCGGCGTACCGCCAACGGTACCGGGAATCCCCGCGAGGCACTCAATCCCCGCGCAACCTTCTGCTACCGCGCGTGAGACAAGCGCATCCCAGTTCTCGCCGGCTGCGACACGGAACGAGCGCCAATCGGGTCCATCCTCTGTCTCAATCCCGGCCAGAGCCACCCGCAACACCAAACCCGCAAAACCGGCATCCGAAATTAAGAGATTGCTTCCACCGCCCAGAACAAAGACTGGCAACGACCGCCTCTGAGCCCACTGCACCGCTTCGGCAATCTCCGCCTCGCTCCGTGCCTCGACAAACCACCGCGCCGGACCACCAATGCCAAAGGTCGTAAAGGGCGCGAGAGGAACCTGTTCCTGAATCTCCATTCTCGTCAGCCTATAACAGCCACCCTCACAATCCTCAGGGGCAGGTGCTCGCCGTAATGCCAGCTACATCGCTGGCTTGGGATGGGAAGCCGTGCTGCCTTCCGTCATGCCCAATGCCCACTTGATCGCTTCGAAGTACATCTTGCGAATATCCGGGTCAGACCAGGACTCTTCCGTATGCCCCAGTGTCGAGTAAAAGACCCGACCCTTGCCGTACATCTTGCTCCAGGCAACGGCAAAGTCGTGATCGGTGCGGTGAATTCGCGGATTGTTCGAGTAATCCAGCTTGCTCGCATCCAGGCTGAGCAACACATTGACTTTCTCGCGGGACCAGCTCTTGGGCTGGTAAATCTCGTCAAATTTGGTGAAAGCCTTCGGAAAGTGCATCACGGCAGGAAAACTTGGGTCCTCGACCACAATTGGCGCGTTGAACGTCATCCATGGATGCTGATCGAACCACCCGCCGATCATCTCGCCATACTCCGGCCACTGGTAGTTAGTGTCCATAGCCGCGTGGATGCCGACGAAACCCTTTCCGTCCTCCTTGACGAACGAAAGCAAATCGCGCTTCTGCTGATCGTCCATATCCAATTCTCCGGTAGTGCTGGCAAAGACCACCAGATCGAAATAATTCAGGTTCTTGCCGTTCTTCTTGCTCAGGTCGCCCTTTGTGAGCAGCTCTGTATCCGTGCGCAGCGTCGTCTCCCACAGGCCGCTTTCCTTGCCCATATTGAAGATCGTCGCCATCGCCGTCGAGACGGAGTCATGCTCGAAGCCTTTGGTCTGCGCGATCACCAGAACGTGCTTCACATGAATCTCTTTGGAATGTGGCGCTGGCGGCCTGGAACCAGTCTCAGACGACTGTGCCGGACACGAGACGACAAAAAGCAGGGATGCAGCGGCGACAAACAGCGACGGGCGGGAAAGGACTTTTTGATAGGTTCGCAAGGGATCTCCTGATAGTTGAGAAAAGTAGAACAATTTTGGAATTGGTCTGGCATGCACTGGTTCGGATACGCCGTCACGACAACGTGAATCGTAGTAGTGACCTGAGGCACCGTCGCTATCGAAAACGAAGGCTCCAACAAGCGCAATTTTCACCGGCCTCATGCTACCATGCGCCCTATGAGCTTGTTGAATCGCAGACGGTTCCTTTCCCTCAGCGCCATGACCGCCGGCGCCGCTGCCGCCGGAGTCACGTTTCCCTCCCTCGCGCATGGCGCAGGAGTCAACGCAACCGCAACTCCCGGCAGCTTTGACTACATCTTCTTTACCGACACCCATCTCTACCCGGAACTGAATGCCCCGGAAGGCTGCAATCTGGCCTTCAAGAAAGCTGGAGCCCTCCACGCCGATTTCGCAATTCAGGGCGGCGACCACGCCATGGACATCATGGGCGTGGACCGTAAGAATGCGGACAGCCTTTTCGACCTCTACACTCACACCGAGCAGGTTCTGGGACTCAAGGTCCACCACACCATCGGCAACCACGATCAGTTTGGGATCACGAACAAGGCCGGCGTGCAGGCCACCGATCCTGGCTACGGCAAGAAGTTCTTTGAAGAGCATCTCGGCCCGACCTACTACTCGTTCGATCACAAGGGTTACCACTTCGTCACCCTGGATACGGTGCAGCCCACGCCGGACCGTTCGTGGGAGGCTCGCATCGACGCTCCTCAACTCGCATGGCTTACCGCCGACCTGGCCAAGCTGCCCAAGGGTGCGCCGGTCATCGTTACCTGCCACGTACCGCTGGTTACAGCGTTCACTTCTTACGAGAAACCGGCAACAACCGGCTCAGGTCTGACGCCGCCTTCAGCCCATCCCCAGCTTGTCGTCGCGAACTCGTATGAAGTACTGCCCATCCTCGAGCAATACAACGTACTCGCAGTCTTCCAGGGGCACACGCACATCAACGAAGTCGTGCAGTATCACGGGATACACTACGTCACCAGCGGCGCCGTTTGCGGCAACTGGTGGCATGGCTCGCGTATGGGAACGCCAGAAGGCTTCACGGTTGTCAGCCTGCGCGATGGCAAGATCAATTGGCGCTACGAGACGTCCGGGTTTCAAACAATCTCGCCAAAGACCACCTAGCCTTCGCCGCAGACTTGCGCCATCCTGACCACGCCGCGCTCGATCGCCCGCAGATCGAACGCGGCCAGGCCAAACAACAGTCCGGGCTGTGTCGGCTGAACGGCGTAGCGCGAGAGAGGCGGCACATCTAACCCGGCTTTCCGCAGCCGTTCGCTCCACGCGCGGTCGTCGGAACTATCGGGAAGCATTCCAGCCAGGTTCATCCCCCGACCGGTGATCGGAAAAGTCAGCGGCAACCCACACCGTGCAACCTGTTCCAGAAAGTGACTCTGCCGTTCCGCGTAATGCTTGCGGCAGCGGCGCAAGTGAGCATAGAAGGCACCGCTTTCTAGAAAACTGGCTAAGGTCGCTTGATCAATCAGCGGGCTGTAGTCGTCTGCAATCGACTTAAGTTCGGCAAAACGATCCACCAGGGAAGGCGGCAGCACCACATATCCCAGCCTCAGCGCCGGAAAGAGAGTCTTGCTGAATGAGCCGATATAGACCACGCGACGATGTTCATCGAGGCTCTGCAGGCTCGGTTGCGGAGCGCTTGAGTAGCGAAACTCCGCATCGTAGTCGTCTTCCACAATCCACGCTCCGGCGTCACGCGCCCAGCGTAGCAGGCTCAATCGCCGCGCCAGAGACATGCACGTGCCCAGCGGAAACTGGTGTGAAGGTGTGACATAAATCAGCGACGCTGGCTCCGCGTCACCCTCGGGCAAACAAATCCCCTCATCATCGACCGGCGAAGGGACAACACTGGCTCCCGCCTGCGTCCAGGCATTACGAGCGCCGGGATACCCTGGCTCCTCCATAAAGACCCGCTGCCCAACTTTCAAGAGCAGGTGCGAAAGCAGAAAAAGTCCCTGCTGTGAGCCGTTCACGATCGCTACTTCCTGCCAGTCGCAACGCACACCCCGGCTGTCGCGCAGATAGGCGGCCACATTCTGTCGCAGCTCATCAAGACCAACGGGAAAGCGGGACTGATAGTGAAGAAGGCAGGAACCACGCTTCAACACTCTTGTCCGGTGGCGATTCCAGGTCTGGAGAGAGAAGAGATTCACATCGGGTTGCGTGGGACGAAACGGCACCGGAATACCCGGCTGTAAAGGGGATGCCTTTCCGCTCCGACCTGTATTCGGAACGTCTTTCGGCGCCACTCCAGGCAGACTACGAAAAGCCTGCGCTGCGTGGCACACCTGGAAGCCGCTGCGCATCTGAGCCTCAACATAGCCCTGCCCTATCAACATGTCGTACGCAGCGACCACGGTATTGCGTGAAACGCCCAGTCCCGTCGCCAACTCCCTCGTAGATGGCATCCGCTGGCCTGCCACAAGTTCACCCGTCTGAATCAGCTTTTTTAACTGCGCAGCGAGTTGCGTCTGCAGCGACCCTGCAGTCTCGCGATCAAGAACCAGTCGGTTTGAAACCAGCCTTTGCAGCGGTATCATGCAGACCCTCGCACATCTGGCACCATCACTAAGCCAAACTCTGGCCCTTTACGTGGTCCAGCATTCACCTTACTGTAAAGGAAAGCTGGAAGCAGATCGATACCCCCAATCGCATCACACAGAACTTCCGCCTCTGAATTTCCCTGGTAGTCGTAACGCATAGTGCATTCAGCCATTCGCACCGGTTCAATTTCATAGCTCCCCTTGTCTTGACCCGGCAGAACTCCGCAACTCACCAGTAGCCTCAATTGCAATTTGGAGCACCGATGATGAAGCGCCTGATGCTGACGACCCTCCTTCTCCTGCCTATTCTGGCGCAGATCAACCTGCAAGCGCAGGCCGATCTGATCGCCATTCACGGCAAGGTATGGACGGAGAATCCAAGGCAGCCGGAAGCGGAAGCAATCGCGGTCTCGGGCCATCGCATCGTCGCCGTCGGCACCACGGCCGAGATTCAGCGCCTTGCCGGTCCGAAGACGAAGGTTCTCGACCTCGGTGGTCGTCGTGTCGTTCCCGGATTCAATGACTCGCATGTTCACTTCTTCTGGGGAGGCCAGGGCATCGCGAGCGTTCAACTACGCGATGTCACCAGCCGTGCTCAATTCACTCAGCGCTTTGCCGATTTCGTGAAAACTATCCCTCCAGGAGAGTGGATTGTCGTCGGCAACTGGGATGAACAGAAGTGGAATCCAGTCGAGCTGCCCTCTCACGACTGGATCGATGCTGTCACGCCGAACAATCCCGTCTGGGTCAATCGTTCTGACGGCCACATGATGCTGGCCAACGCGCTCGCCATGAAGCTGACAGGCATCACCCGAGATACTCCTGATGTCCCGGGCGGCGTCATAGGTCGAGATAAAGACGGCAATCCGACCGGGATCTTCAAGGATGCAGCCAAGGATCTGGTTGAGTTGAAGATGCCGCCACCGTCCGACGCACAAGTGGATGCGGCTTTACTCGCGGCACAGAAATACGCACTCGATAACGGCGTCACCAGTGTGCAGGACATGGGCTTCACCGGCGCGCACGCCGCAGACATGCAGGCCATCATGGTGCGTGGCTACCAGCGGCTCATACAGCAGGGCAAATGGAAAGTCCGTGTTGCCGCCCGCTTCCCGCTCGACCACTACAAGCGCCTGGCCGACCTCGGCGTGATGACCAACATGGGTAATGACACATTCGTCATCGGCTCGGTGAAGGCATTCGCGGACGGCTCTCTCGGTTCCGGCACAGCCTGGTTTTTCGATCCCTTCAACGACATGCCTTCGTCTTCCGGAATGCCAACAGATCAACTGGCCCACGCCGACCAGATGTATGCCGACATGAAGAACGCAGATCACCTCGGCATTCATATCGCGACGCACGCCATTGGTGACCGAGCCAACAAGACTATCCTCGATTTGTATGAACGTCTTGAGCAGGAGAATGGTCCAGCAGATAGGCGCCTCCGCATCGAGCACGCGCAACATCTGCGTCCAGAAGACATCCCTCGATTCGCGCAGCTCAAGGTCATCGCGTCAGTGCAGCCGTATCACGCCATCGACGACGGCCGCTGGGCTGAAACGCGCATCGGCCACAAGCGCGCGCTAACCACCTACGCATTCAAGTCGCTGCTCGATGCAGGCACGGTGCTTGCTTTCGGCTCTGACTGGTTCGTAGCGCCCATCAACCCAATGGACGGCATCTACGCCGCCACCACGCGGCGCACCCTCGACGGCAAAAACCCTGACGGTTGGATTCCCGAGCAGAAGCTAACCGTGCCACAGGCCGTTCACGCTTACACAGTCGGCTCCGCTTATGCAGAGAGCCGGGATGATATCAAGGGCTCGCTGATGCCCGGCAAGCTCGCCGACTTTACGGTGCTTTCCGAAGACATCTTCCATCTCGATCCAGTGCAGATCGAGCATGTCAAGGCTGCCGTCACTGTTCTCGGCGGCGAGATCGTCCGGCAGTAGTCAAGCATCAATCAGTACCACTCACAACCAGTCAGGAGTTCACTTCATGTTCGTTCGACCATGCTGGCAGCCAACCTCTCCCCAGGACGCGCTCGACATTATCGAGCAGAATCCCTGGGCGCTGCTCGTGAGCAATGGGGAGAACGGACCGCTGGCCACCAATCTTCCGCTCCTGATCGAGTCTCCCATTCCTTCCTCAAGCACAGATTCGCATCTCGTGTTGGTGGGTCATATTGCACGCGCCAACGAACATGCCCGGCATCTCGCCAAGGCAACCGCACCGCAACTGGCCATTTTCGAAGGTCCTTGGAGCTATGTGACGGCAAGCTGGTATCCCAACCGAGACATGCCCTCGACCTACTACTACACTGCCGTTCACTGCTACGGAACCATCGAATTGCAAGAAGAACCAGCACTCGACGCATCGCTGGAAACGCTGACCCAACACATGGAGTCGAGCTACCCCAAGGGTTGGAAGACCAATGAAATTCCGCGCAGTGAGATCACGCGCCGCTTCGCCGGCATCGTCGGTTTCCGCATGAACGTGACGAAGTTCGAAGCCAAATTCAAACTCGGCCAGGATGAACCAATCCGCGATGCCCTGGCCGTCGCTGAAGTTCTCGACACTCGCGAGGCACCCGATGCTCGCGCGCTTGCAGGTCTCATTCGCAAGCACAATCAAGCGCGTCATTGCTGACGGCGCGCTCATCGGCTGGCCTACAAATTCCGTTCAAAATGCAGGCAAAACGATGAAGATGCAGCGTGAAGACAACCCAGAACGTTTGAGACTCAAGGGAATAGTGATCAGCAGAGCCTTTTCATTCCACTTTTCCTATCCGTACTTTCTCCAGGAGGACTCCATGAAACGCAGTCATTTAAGGTTCCTACTACCGCTTGTACTGCTGGCGCTAAGCGCTGGTACGCAGCTTTTCGCGCAGAGTGACACGGGGAGCATCACCGGTCAGATTACCGATCCTGGCGGAGCTGTTGTCGCCGGCGCCACCGTCACCATTACTGACCTCGGCACCAACGTCGCTGTGAAAGCGACCACAGGCAATAACGGTGCATTCTCGTTTTCGACCCTGCGCGCCAGCCACTACAAAATCACGGTGGACGCAGCCGGGTTCAAGCAGACGGTCGTCACAGATATTACCTTGCACACACAGGACGCGCTCTCCGAGAACCTGACGCTCTCTGTGGGCTCATCATCGGACTCGGTGGAAGTCAATGCAGAAATAGGGCAGATCGAAACTTCGGCTTCAGTCTCCACCACGGTCGACCGTAAGTTCATCGAGAACATGCCTCTCAGCGGACGCAGCTTCCAGGCGCTCATTGCGCTCACTCCCGGCAACGTGACGGCAAAAACTTACTACACCAGTGCGGGCCAGTTCAGCATTGACGGCATGCGAACCGATGCCAACTACTTCTCCATCGACGGTGTCAGCGCAAACGTAGGCATCACCCAGGGAAGCAACGTCTACCTTGGTGCAGCTGGTGCAGGCGCATCGCAGGCCACCAGCAGCAACGGCGGATACAACAATATGGTCTCGATCGATGCCATGCAGGAGTACAAGATTCAGACCAACTCCTTCGATGCGCAGTACGGCCGTACGCCTGGAGCACAGTTGTCCATCGTCACCCGTAGCGGCACCAACAAGTTTCACGGTACCGCATTTGAATATGTCCGCAACGATATCTTCGACGCCAACAGCTGGTACAACAACAACGAAGGAATCGCCCGTCTGGCCGAAAAGCAGAATGACTTCGGCGGAGTAGTTGGCGGCCCCATCCTGCGCGACAAAGCCTTCTTCTTCGGATCGTATGAAGGTCTCCGCCTGCGCGTGCCGGAATCTAAGATCAACCTGGTTCCGACCACGTATGCGCGCAGTCAGGCAAATGCCGTCGTCCTGCCGCTATTGCAGGCATATCCACTCCCTTCCTCTGGACAGGACGACCCCAACGCATGGACCGGCCAGTTCTTTGCCGGCTTCTCCAATCCCTCAACCCTCAATGCGACCAGCGTTCGCCTGGACTATAGCCCCACCCCGAAACTGAACCTTTTCGTCCGTGGCAACTACGCTCCGTCGAGTGGATCACAGCACGGGGCATTCGACTTCTATGCGACATCAAGTCTGAGCACCACGGCTGCCAACGTGGATACAATCACGGCTGGCGCAACCTATATCTTCAGCCCCTCGATCGTAAATGACTTCCGCTTCAACATCAGCCATGCCAAGGGCTCAACGACCGTTGTTCCAATCGCCTTCGGCGGAGCCACCATCCCCAGCAGCGACTACCTGTTTCAATCCGATCCGAACTACAGCATCAACAACTCGGTCTTCGCGCTGTTTTTCAACGATGGCACTACGGACTACTACGTGGGCAACGACGCCACCAACCATCAGCGCCAGTTGAACTACGTGGACACCGTGAGTTGGACCAAGGGCAAACACAACCTGAAGTTCGGTGGTGACTTCCGCCACCTGACTCCGACCAACGGCTATCGCGCCTGGGATATAGGCTATGACTTCGACAGCGTCCAGGAACTAGTCCAGACGCAGATTCCAACCAATGGCTACGCCAATGTCGACACCACAGAAACATCGGAACTCAAGCCGGTCTTCGACAACGTTTCGTTCTTTGCTCAGGACGCATGGCAGGTCAACTCCCGCCTGACGCTGAATTACGGCCTTCGCTGGGATTTCGATCCTCCTCCGGGCGAAAACACCGGTCATCCCTTCTACACTGCACTCAACCTCAATGATCCAGCCAACGTTGCTCTAGCGCCTAAGGGCACCAAGCTCTGGAACGCAAGCAAGCACAATTTTGCTCCGCGCTTTGGGCTCTCGTATGTGATCCATCCTGCCGCTGGTACAGAAACAGTCGTCCGGGGCGGAGGCGGGATCTTCTACGGGCTCGGCAACCAGCAGGGTGGCCAAGGCACGCTCGGCTTCCCTTACAGCCGCTCTGAGTATCTCTACGGTGAAGCAGGCAAGTATCCGTTGACCACCGCAGCGGCAGCACCCATTCCGTTCACCCTTGACCCGCCGTATTCGTTCGTCTTCGCCTTTGATCCGCAATTGCGTGATCCGAAGGTGTACATGTGGAACGTCTCCCTGCAGCAGAATCTAGGTGCAAGCCGCAGCATACAGATCACCTATGTTGGCAACAAGGGCAGCGATTTGCTCCGCAACGAAATGCTCACGCCAGCCATGGGTGGCAACGCGAACTTCCAGTACTTGGATGTCGTCACGAATGCTGACTACTCGAACTACAACGCTCTGCAGTTTGTCTTCAAGCAAAATCTGTGGAATCACTTCCAGATGTTGGCCAACTATTCGTGGGCGCATGGTCTGGACAATGGCTCCGGAGTTGCGCTGCCCGTTCCCTATCACACCGTCTACAACCCGACTCTCGATTACGGGGATTCTGACTACGACATCCGCAATACCTTTACGACCGCCATCACCTACGAAGTACCCACGGTGCACCCGGGCAATGCGATCGTCAACTACCTCGCCAACGGCTGGGCTGTTGACAGTCTCTTCCGTTCCAACAGCGCGGCCCCCATTAACATCTCGACAGGTGTCTTTTCCTTCGGGCTTGTATATAACGAAACTGCAACCAACCAGCGTCCCAACCGCAATGTTGACGCACCTCTTTGGGTTCAGGATTCGTCGGCACCTGGAGGTAAGAAAATTAACGCAGCGGCTTTCTCAAAGCCAGCCAGCACTTTCACTCAAGGTGACTTCGCCCGTAACGGCGTCCGTGGCTTCAATGTCTGGCAGGAAGACATCGCTCTCCGTCGCACTTTCCCCATTCGCGACGGCATCGACCTCCTCTTCCGTGCGGAAGCCTTCAACGTACTTAACAAGCCCCTGTTCGGCGACGTAGGCGTCAACGACGGGCGCAACATTTTAACCAATTACGGGGCAACCAACACGTTTTTCGGTATCTCCTCGCAGACACTCGCCTCCAGCCTCGGGGGCGGTGGTGCAGACGGAGGCTTTAGCAGCCTCTACCAGATCGGCGCACCGCGTTCGCTCCAGTTCGCGGCCAAGCTCCGCTTCTAACCGGAAATACAATCGGAAGGTGAGTCACGCGAGTGGCTCACCTTCTTCCATTGCCTCTTACATCTGCCGGAGCTTCGCCTGTGCCATCTCTTCCCTATCTTCGACGTGTATCCCTATGCGCCCTCATCCTTATTCCAAGCGCAATCGCAGCTTCTCCTCAGAATCCGGCAGCCGTCCCGCCTCCGCCAGCTAGCCGCGCAGACGATACAAGGGCCGTCCTGCATGGAGTTACAGTCTTCGACCCCTACCAGTGGCTCGAAGAGTCAAAGAGCACCGAGACGCGCACTTGGATCGAGAGCCAGCAACAATACACCGGCGCTCTGCTCTCTGCACGACCCGGCATGCAGGCACTACGCGCAGCCACGCGCAAACTGGTCGACCTTGAAGAGCCACATCGCGTACTGCACCGCGGCAATCGCTATTTCATCGAGAAAAAACCGGCTGGACAACAGGCTGCCTCTCTCTTCATGCGCGATGGCATCAGCGGCAAGGACGAGTTGCTTGTCGACCCGGTAACACTGAGTTCCGATCACTCCGCGACCGTCGAGTTGCTCAGTGTCTCAGCAGACGGATCGCTGCTTGCATATGGAGTTCGCCAGGGTGGACGCGATCAGTTGAGCATTCGCTTTCGCGATATTGCGAAAGGTACAGACCTCGCCGCGGACACTCTACCGGAAGCCCGATATATCTACTGGTCTCTGCTCATTTCGCCCAACCGTTCGACAGTCTATTACGTCAAGTTCGAAGATGCAGGCCCTCGTATCTACAGCCATCAATTCGGCCATTCGGTAGCAGAAGACACCATGATCTTCGGAGACAAGCTGGGTCCCGAAAAGATTCTCTCTGCAAGCATCTCAGCCGATGGCAATTATCTCGTTGCCACCGTCCTGTATGGCGCTTCCGGCGCGACCGATCTCTTCCTCAAGGACCTCCGCACGAGCGATGGATTCAAGACGGTTGTTTCGGGAATTCCCTCCACCTTCACCGGGCTCGTTGCCGGCGGCAAGCTCTACATAGAAACGAACTGGAAGGCGGGCCACGGCCAGGTCTTCACCGCACCCCTGGCCACTCCAGACCAGTCGCACTGGAAGGTAGTCATACCGGAACAGCAGGACGGTATCATCGACGCCATCGCGGTTAGTAGCGACCGCTTGATCCTCAACGCCATGCGCAACGCGCACTCGGAGCTACAGGTCTACTCCTTCGACGGCAAGCAGCGAGACGCGATTCGACTCCCCGGAATGGGATCCGTATACACTGTCGATGCCGATCCGCTCTCGCCCGAGGTCTGCTTTTCGTACTCGTCCTTTCAGACCCCAAATAGCTTTTACACATGGCGTATGGGTACAGCGAAGCCCGCAGCCGTCAGCGCTCCTGAAGTCCCCGCTGAGTTGGCTGATGTTGTCGTTGAACAAGTGTGGTACACATCGACAGGCAATGTGAAGGTACCGATGTTCCTCGCGCATAGACGCAGCGTGAAGCCGGACGGTAATCTGCCAGTGCTGCTCTACGGATATGGCGGATTCAATTGGGCTCAATTGCCAAGCTTCTCACCGGAAGAAGCCGTATGGATGGAGCTTGGCGGCGTCTACGCGGTAGCCAACCTTCGCGGCGGCAATGAGTTCGGAGAACAATGGCACCGTAGCGGCGAACGCGAATCCAAGCAGAACTCCTTCGACGACTTCGCTAACGCAGCACGATGGCTGATCGCCAATCACTACTCGAAGCCAGAGCGCATTGCCATCCAGGGCCTGAGCAACGGGGGCCTCCTCGTAACCACTTCAATCACACAGCATCCCGAACTCTTCGGCGCTGCCATCGGCCGCTATCCGCTCATCGACATGCTGCGTTACGAACGCTTCTCTATCGCTCGCTGGTGGACCTCGGAATACGGCTCTGTAGCAGACCCTGAACAGTTCAAATGGCTCTACGCGTATTCTCCTTATCATCACGTAATCAAGGGCACGCATTATCCTGCCGTACTGCTCATCACCGGCGACGGCGACACACGCGTCGATCCTTCGCATGCACGCAAAATGACCGCGGCACTGCAAAACGCAACAGCATCCGGCAAGCCAGTCCTGCTGCTCTATGATTCAAAGTCAGGCCACTCCGGCGTTCCCTCGGCCGATGCCGAAGTCGAGCAAACAGCGAACGAACTTGAATTCCTCAACTGGCAGTTACATCTTCCGGAGCATGCTCAATGAAATCATTTCGCCACACACATCTGCTGGTCTTACTTGCCATTTTTCCTGTTTCACTGATTGCGCAAAAGTCCACGATTCAACCCAGTGATATCGCCAACCTCAAGCGCGCTGAATCACCGGCAATTTCGCCAGACGGCAAGCTTGTTGCTTACGTCGTCGATACTCCGGTAGCCGCAGGCAAGAAGCGCGATGCGCACATCTATCTGGCATCCGCAAACAGCGCGAACTCAGCGCACCCCTTTGCCTTCAGCGGTGCCTCCGAAGATGCGCCAGCATTCTCACCAGACGGCACACATATCGCGTTCCTTTCGAACCGCCCCAACCCACTGGCAGGAGACACCCCCACACCTTATCGTTTCTCCCTGGCACCTGGGACCAATCGCAAGGACATTCCGTCAAAGCCAGAGGTCGATGCAGACGCAATGCAGTTGTGGCAGATCGCGGTCAACGGTGGGGAAGCCGAGCCGCTTACAAATATCCCCGGCGGCATCCGCGCCTTCAAGTATGCGCCCGACGGCAAGTCCATCGCCTTCGTCCGAACAGACACTGACACACCCGAAGAGCGCGACCGCAAAAAGGCCAAGAACGACCAAATCATTGTCGATCGTGACTATCACTACGACCGCACCTGGATCTATGACCTCGCCACACATCAGGCACGCCTGCTTACCTCGCAGGACATGAATATCTGCACGATTGAATGGTCGCCAGACAGCGCGCGCATCATTTCCCGCGTCTCAGCGACACCGCGCCTCGACGATTACTGGCGCGTCTCCAAGGTCATCGTCTTCGACGCCAAGAGCGGCTCCATCCTGAGCACTCCCGAAGAGGTATCCGGCTACGCCGCGCCAACCTTCTCGCATGATGGCCAACGCATCGCTTTCTCGCGCTTCACCAAGCTCAGCATCACCGATGAACATTTCATCAGGAACCTCTCCAGTGGCGCAGAGACCAAGCTTGAATCGAAGCTGCATGGGACGATTCGCGAGATGCACTGGCTGGGCACCGGTTCGCACCTCCTGGTCACGATCATCTTCGCAGCACACGCCGAAGCCGTGGATCTCGACACCTCAAACTTTACCTTCAAGCCCATCACCGGCCTGCCCGTATCGAATGAATCCTATAGCGTCACCCCTGACGGCAAGACCTTTGCCTTCCTCGGCGATACACCGACGGAAGATACCGATCCCTATGTATGGCACGATGGCAAATCGCAAGCCATTGCCACAATCAACCCGCAGGTCGCCAACTGGAACATCGGCACACAGCGCGAAGTCTCGTGGACCAATCCCAAGGATCATCAGACGGTCTACGGAGTCGTTGTTCTGCCTCCGGGCTATCAAGTCGGAATGAAATATAAGACAGTAGTTCACATTCACGGCGGTCCCGAAGAAGCCTGGATGGTTGGCTTCAACGGCAACTGGTATAACTACGCCACCATGCTCGCCTCGCATGGATATGTTGTTTTGCTCGCCGACCCGCGCGGCTCCGAAGGTCAGGGCCCAGCATTCACTGAAGCCAATTTTCAGGACTGGGGCGGAGGCGACTTCGGCGACATCATGGCCGGCGTCGACTACCTCATAGCGCAGGGCATCAGCGATCCGGACAAGCTCGTCGTAGGCGGCTGGAGCTTCGGTGGGTTCATGACCTCGTGGACCGTTACCCACACCGACCGTTTCAAGGCAGGAATGGTCGGCGCTGCCGTCACCGACCTCTACAGCATGGCGACGACGACAGATATCTCACCACGCTACGAGACCAGCTACCAGGGCGAACTTCAGGCCAACGTCGCCTCTTACGATCGCGAATCACCAGTACGCTACGCCGCCAAGTGCAACACACCCGTACTCATCCTTCATGGCGAAGCCGACCCACGCGTTCCAATCTCGCAAGGCGAGGAGTTCTACCACGCTCTCCACTTCCTCAACAAAGACGCCACCATGATTCGTTACCCGCGCGAGCCACACATCTTCCGCGAACGCGAGCATCAGATCGATTCCCTCACACGCATCCTTGCCTGGTACGACGCCCACACTGGAAACTAGAAGAGAACGGATTGGCGCTTCACCCAAGCGCCAGTCCACCTGCATAAGAGCGAGTCAGACCGTGGCCTTCCTCCATAACGCAATCCACAATCCGCGCAAACTCTTTCTGCGCAAAGCTGCGTTTCAGATTCATCTCTGGTCGGGCATCCTGATCTCGCTCTACATGATCGTCATCGCTCTCACGGGTGCGATTCTCGTCTTCGAAGATGAGTTCACTTCGACCACTTTGCCAGCACACCTTTCGCCCTACGATCCCGCGAATACAGCCTCGATCCCCACCGTCATGCAGTCCTTCCAACATGCCTATCCCGGCGCGCATGTCGTCGCCATCGATACACCGTGGCCCACCGTCCCGGCGTATAGCCTGCAAGCTGCACTTGGTTCCGGCGAAGAGTTCAATCTCATCGCCGATCCCACGACGGCCGCCCTCTGCCCTCAACCCAAAACCTGGGTCAACTGGGTCCACGATTTGCACGTGTATCTCTTGCTCAACACGTCGTACGGAGCGCAGGTCAACGGCGTCGGCGCGGCCATCCTTCTGCTGCTCTCCATCACCGGAATGATCCTCTGGTGGCAGGGCCTCAAGAACTGGACGCGTGCCCTCAAGATAGACTTTCGCCGCAACTGGCGCCGCCTCAACTTCGACGCCCATCACGCCATAGGCATCTGGACGTTGGCCATCGTCGTCTGGTGGTCTATCTCCGGTGTCTACTTTGGCTGGTTCCGCCAGTTCACTGCGGTAGTGAACGCCGTCTCGCCACTCAAAGGCATGGCCCCACCGCTTCTGCCAGCCAAACTCTCCGCCGGGCCACAACGCGCCTCGCTGGATGCAATCATCGCCTCAGCGCAGCAGGCCTCGCCGCACGGACGGCTCTTCGGCCTCAGCGATCCCTCGCTTACCGGAACGCTCGTCTACGCACAAATGGACGTGGGCCGTCCTGCAGACTTCTCTCATCGCGATATCGTAGCCATCGATACAACCAATGCGCAGACACTCACTGTCTGGCACTACGGCCAGAATCATTCCGCCGGTGACTGGTTCATGTGGGCTCAGCATCCGCTTCACTTCGGCACCGTCTGGGGCCTCGGCTTCAAAACTGTGTGGTGCTTCCTAGGCATCAGCCTTGCTGTCCTAACCGCCACCGGCCTGCTTATGTACTGGAACCGCTACCTCCGCCACAAGCTCAGTTAGCGTGTGACGTATCGCAGCACACTGCCAGCTGAACAAGAAGTGAGCCGGGAAAGCAAACCTATGCTCGTTTATCCAGCGGTTTCTCTCTTGAGCAACTCCGCGCATCCCGCTACGCTTGAGACGGCGCTCAAACCGCTTCGCATATGAGCGCCGGAACGGGACACCGGCATTGGCCATCACTGAATCTCTCTCGATATCGACCGACTGGACGCTGCACGGCCTTAAGACCATCATTCTCGAGAACCGCTTTCTGCGCATCGTCGTATTGCCCGAAGCCGGCGCCAAAATCTGGCAGATCACCTACAAGCCCCTCGATGCTCCATTGCTATGGAACCATCCGCGTATTGAGCCGGCAAAGCAGGCTATCCACGCCCGCTACGATGACGTCTGGAGTGGCGGCTGGGACGAGCTCTTCCCCAACGACGAGGCCGGCGATCTCCAGGGCGAATTCGTTCCTGACCACGGAGAGCTTTGGACAGGTGCATGGAAGTTCGAAACCTTCGAAGAAGCTGACACCGTCGGTGTTCGCCTCAAGTTTCTGACCCCTATCACCAGCTTCCTCGTCGAGCGAACGATAGTTCTCCAGCGCGCCAGCCGGAACTTCAAGATCCACTATCGGTTCCTCAATCAGGGCGCAGACAGACTTCCCTTCCTTTGGAAGCTTCACCCAGCCTTCGCCGTCTCCGCCGATCATCGCCTCGACTTCCCAGCCATGATCGCGGTCCGCGAGCCAGGATTCCCAGGAAGCCTGGGCGAAGCTCCGCTCAGCTTTCCTTGGCCTCAAGCCCCACTCCCAGACCGCAGCATCGACCTCCGTCAAATCCCCGCATCGGATTCTGGAGCGGTGCACTTCTTCTATGGAACAGAGCTCGCAGCAGGCTGGTGCGGCATCACCAATCGCGCCAACGGCCTTTCAGCCGCGCTTAAGTTCGACCCCGGGATATTCTCAAGCTGCTGGCTCTTCGCCAGCCACGGCGGCTGGCGCAACCTGAATGTAGCGGTCCTCGAACCAGCCACTGGATATCCGTTCCGCATCCAGTCCATGATCGACCAGGGCCAAGCCAGATGGCTCAATTCCAATGAGAGCCTCGAAACCACCGTCGTCTTCGCGACGCAGGAAGGACTTGCTTCAATCGTCGGAGTCAATGCCGACGGAACGATTCTTCAAGGCGAAGAAAGCTAAGCGCTCTTCGCCGGAGTCGGCTCCAGTGAAAGCAGAATCGCGGCGGTAATCGCCACCAGCGCGCCTGCCGTCTGCATCCATGTCAACCGTTCATGCAGAAAAATGACAGCCAGCCCAACCGTCAGCAGTGGATAGAGCGAGATCAGCGAAATTACAATCGAAGCCTTCCCACCTGACTCTAATGCGCGAAAGCTCGTCCACGCGCCCATCCCGTTCAGTGCACCACCGGCAATCGCGCACACCACTACAAGCGTCCCCAAGCCCCAATGAATGTGCGCCACCAGCAGCACAACTGCCGACAGCGCCACCATCGCCCAGCAGAACCAGAGGAACGAACGCTCGCTCGAAATCGAATTCGTCGAGAGCTTCTGCGTAATCCCAGTGATACCCCAGAAAATCAGCGCCAGCGCCGCCAACCCCAGCCATAACTGCATGCAATCCCCCCTAAGCGCTCAATAAATAAATCGCCACAAAAGCCAGCCCCAGCCCAACCCACTGCACCCTTCCCAGCCGCTCTTTCAAGAACAACATCGCCAGCAGCACGGTGACCATGGGAAACAGCGCCGTGACCGGAGCGACAACCGAAGCCTTGCCGCCTTTCACCAAAGCCTGAAAAAAAGCAAGATTTCCCAGCCCACCGAGAATGCCCGTCAGAAAAGCCCAGAAGACACCTTTGCGCCGCGCCTTAGGTTCCTCACGCGGGCTGCGTTTCCAAACCGTCCAGCCGACAAACACCATTAGCGGCAGCAGGCCCACTGTATACAAGAGCTGATTCACATACATATCCACGCCATCGGACGCGATCTTCGAAACAAGTCCCCACGCACCCCACAGCAGGATCGTCGTCACCGACCAGATCAACCACAAAGGAAATCTTCTCGATCCTGTTTCTGCCGTCATCCCATTCCTCGTTAGGCCGAGCATACCCGCCCAGCCAGCCGTGGGCAATGCGCTTGCACTCGTGTTTTCCGGTTCATTCTTTCGCTCTGGCTGTCTGTATCTTTCATCGCCCCAACTCAGCCCGTTATCATCGGCCCAATAGAGGTTCAAAGCCATGAAGATTACATCCGTTGAAGCCATTCACCTGCGTGCAGAAGACCCACTCATCGAACTCTTCGACGGCTCCTACGACGACTGCGTTCTTGTCGTCTCCACTGACTCCGGCCTCACCGGCATCGGCGAAACCGAATCCATGGCGCCCGCCATTCAGGCCATCGTACGCGGCCCCTCGGCACACAACCATGCTCGTTCGCTCTCCGCGGTCCTCGTAGGAGCCGATCCGTCCGATCCAGAAGACCTGTGGCATCGCATGTACGAATCGACGGACTACGTAGGCCGTCGCGGTCTAGCCATGCACGCCATCGGTGGGCTCGACCTAGCCCTCTGGGACCTCAAAGGTAAGATCGAAGGCAAGCCAGTCCACGAACTCATCGGCGGAGCAAAGCGCGATCGTCTTCCGGCCTATGGCACCATCTATCCCATGGCACAGACTCCCGAAGGAGTCAGTGAGCAGGTCGCCGCAGGCCAGGCCAAAAACCTCCGCAACTTCAAATTCGCTGCCGACCCGTGGTGGCTCGACGATATCGCCCACACCGGCAAGCTCCTGACCGCCGCACGCCAGCAGGCTGGCGATGAGGCTCATCTCATCGTCGACGCCGCACTCTCTTACCGCACCGCCGCCGAAGGCCTGCGCCTCTTCCCCGCGTTCAAGGAAGTCGGCATCTGGTTTCTCGAGGCTCCGCTGCCGCTCGACGACGTCGAGGGTCATTTCGAGATGAGCCAACACGGCATCCAGACAGGTGTCGGCGACCTCGGCCTTACCCATGTTCGCGAGTTTATCGAAATGATGGACCACGGCGGCGCCAGCATCTGCCAGCCAGATATCTCCCAGGTCGGAGGCTTCACAGGTATCCTGCAGATCGCCGCAGCCGCTTACGCTCGCCAGAAGCGCGTCATCACCCACGGCTACAAAACCAACATCGAGATCGCGGCAAACCTGCATTTCCTCGCGACCCAGCCGAACGTCGAGCCGCTTGAATTCTCCCTCAGCCACTCGCCGCTGCGCTGGCAAACCACCAATGAGCACTTCCCTGTCGAGTCCGACGGAGCCGTCCGCATCCCCGCAGCGCCCGGCCTCGGTGTAACGCTCAACCCAGAGACCATCGAGCGCTACCGCTTCGGCAAGTAGACCCGGAAAGCTGCTGCGCATCAGCTCACGCGCAGCAGCATCTTCAGAGTGTCTCCCGGCGCCTTGGTCATCAAGTCAAAGGCCTTCTGCCCATCTTCCAGCGGCATTTCAACGGTCCATGGCGTCAGGTCGATCTCGCCCGCCGTCAGCAGCTTAAGCGAACGCTCAAAGTCCGCCGGCGTATAAGCAAACGACATCGCCACGCGATGCTCCTTGCGAATGCTGGTCACGAAATCAATCTCACTTCGCTCCTTCGCCATTCCCAGCAGCATCACCATTCCACCCGGCCGGCACAGATCAAACGCCGCTTGACGCGCCGTGTCTGAACCGCTCGCATCCAGCACCAGATCCAACCCATAGCCGGCAAAATCGCTTCCCGCAGCGCGTCCTTCTTCCGTCGCAACATTCACCGCCAGGGTCGCGCCCATCGAGCGCACTACGGCCAGCCGCTGCTCGCTCACGTCCTGCACAAGCACCTCGCGCACTCCGAGCCGCTGTGCCGTCAAGAGCGCCAATGCGCCCATAGTTCCACCACCGACAATCCCCATCCGAAAAAAAGGCAGCGGCGCAGCCAGGCGGAACAGATGCACGATGTTCGCAAGCGGCTCGGCCAGCACGGCCCTCGTATCCGGCAGACTGTCAGGAATCACATAGACCTGGCTCGTCGGAATACTCACGTACTCCGCAAAACATCCGGCAGTCCGATCCATCCCCAGCAGCCGCCACGTTGGGCAAAGATTCTGCGCGCCACTCAGACATGCCGTACACTTTCCGCAACTCACCAGCGGATTGGCTACTACGCGCCGTCCATCCAGAGTCCGTCCCACCAGCTCATGACCCAACACCAGTGGAGCAATTCTCCGCCTGCTATGCCCCAGAAACCCCGAAATGTCCGACCCGCAAATTCCCGCCGAAACTACTGCGATTTCCGTCTCTCCAGCCGAAGACTCCGGTCGTGCAATATCCTGCACCGCAACCTGATGCGGCGCTGTATACATCAATACGCGCATAACCCACCTTGATTTCTTGACTCAGCAAAACTCATTGCTCGAGAATCTAGCCGGCCTGCTCCAGAATCTCTGCCGACATGCCAAACTCGGGCACACTCCACCGCTGCGGCTGGCTCGCATACGCACGCGGCGTGCAGTGCATATACTTCTTGAAGACCGAAGCAAAGTAAGCCGGATTGCAAAACCCGCATCGATCCGCCACTTCTGAGACGTGAAGTCGCGGATCCAGCAGCAACCGCCGCGACATCTCCAGCCGCTGCCGGATCAAGTACTCCTCCAGCGTGTGCCCTGTGGTCCGACTGTATACGCGCCCTAGATGCCCCGCCGAAAGCTTGAGATCCTGCGCAATATCCTGGATCGTAACCTTTTCGGGCCCGAACTCGCGCACCAGCCTCTGCGTCTCCAACACAATCTTCTCGTCGCGTTGACTGTAGATCTGCTGCAACTGCTGCCGCATCTGCTCCACGAAACTCCGGAATGCCTCCGCCATGGCAAAAGAACTGGATGATCCGACAATCACCTGGACAGCACGCTCCTTCGCTGCAGTCACCGCCGGCACGCTGGTGCCCAGCGCAGTCAACTCCCGCGCCAAGTGCTCGCACGCCCACGTCAGCAAGCCACGCGCCTGCTGCAATTGCGCAACAGTAGCCCCTGCCGGCGCAGCAGCAGCAAGGAACTCCCGCACAGAAGCCGTAATCGCCGCATGGTCGGAGGACTGTAACGCCCGTAGTACCTTGGCCAAGGTCTGCGTTGGCTGCTGTTGCCGCTCGGGCAGTGCCTCAAACCAGTTCACCGTTGCATGCGCGGAATCAAGTGCCGAAGCCGCCTCATGATACGCCCGCAACAGTTCCGCCGATTGTGTATGCGATCCGCTGATGCCTACCCGCGCCAGCGACAGTCCCTGCCCGCGCGCCGTCCGTAGCAGCGTCTGAGCCATCTCTTCCAATAACATTCGTTCGTGCCCCGGAGTCCGCGACTTCTGCGCCGTGAAGATGCACAACTCGCCCGGCGTCACCACCGTTGCCAGCGTGTTCGGCCAGGTCTGGCATCGATCTTCGATTAGATGCGCCACCCTGGCCAGCGTGAGATGGTTGCCGATCGTTGCAGCACGCTCTGCCTCGCGCCTGCTTGCGGAGAATTCGTTCGTCTCCTGTGCAACGGCCGGCATTCGAAGCACCAGCACCCGATCCGGTAGCTTGTCCATCCCCACATTCCGCGCCAGCGCCCGCATTGCCTCGCCGTTGCTCTCCGCTCCATTATTCACCTGCCCAGCCAGCAGCATTTCCGCCAACTGCCGCCGGTCCAGCGCCAACTCTCTCTCCCGCACCCGCTGGAACTCGCTCATGATCTCCAGCCGCTTCCACGCATTGGCCAGATACCGCGCAAACACCTCCAGCATCCGCACCATCTCCGCGAGTTGAGCCGTAGTCACTACGGGAACTTTGTAGTAAGCCTCTTCAAGCTTGACCATATCGATGTGAGCCTGACCCTCCAGAACAGCCTTCACGTGTGCAAATCCCTCGGCCGAAGGCTGCTTTGCCAGCACCTGACCGCTGAACAGCGTTCCGAGGTAGCGACCCTCGCACACCACCGGCACCGCAATATCTGTCAGGCCAACGTGACAGGGATACACTTGGCTGCAGCCGGTATTGCGACAACGTTCCTTCGCAGGCTTGTCGCTTAACCCGCAGGTAGTTTCCTCATGTGCCCCGAAGCCATGCACCAGATCACAAAAATAGGTGCTGGGACTGGGCGAAGTCCGCGCCGGCTGTTCCACACCCGCCAGCCCAGACATACCATTCGTCGCAAGGGAGGACAGCGACCCTAGTGGTTGCAGCTGCACCAAGGCATCGCCCGTAGTGACTTTTTCCCCAGGATCGAATTGCTCCAGATCCTCCGCCCACATCAACTCGACATTCCGGATCGGACTGGAATTGTTGATCAGAACAAGGAAATACTCGAACAGCTCAAGATCTTTCTTGAACTCCTGCTTGAGTGTGCCGCTGAACGCAGACTTCCGCTTCTTCATGCTGACCGCCTCTGAGGCTATGCCTGTCGCAAATATCAAGAGTTGATATCGGGGGATCGATATCTGAATTGAGCCTTCATCATAGGGTGCGTTGAATACACGCGATACTGGAAAAGCAGCCAAAATCATCGGCTATTGATGAATTTCATTAAAATTCCGCCTAAAACACTCGCATAAGCTGCTTAGCATCCTGAAATTCTCGCCCCGTTGAAGCATCTACCTGGCGAAATAGACTATGGGTGCGCACGAATCGTCAACCCGCCATCCACCACCAGCTGCGTTCCTGTCACCCACGCCGCCTGTGGACTCGCCAAATACGCCACAGCAGATGCGACATCCGCCGGTAAACCGCGACGCCCAAGCGGATGTAACGCCTCAGTCTCGCTCGCTAGTGCTTCAGGGTTCGCTGCCAGCCGCAGCCACTCTTCCCACATCGGGGTGTCAATATACCCAGGACACACCACATTGACCCTAATCCGCTGTGGTGCCAGTTCCAGCGCCAAATTCCGCGTCAACGCCACCAGACCGGCCTTCGAGCACGCATATGGAATCGAGTTCGCAAATGCGTAATTCGCATGGATCGAGCTGATATTCACGATTGCGCCGCCCTCAGCGGGAAATTGCGATGCCAAAGCCTGGCTCATCAGCAGCGGTGCTCGCAGATTGACCGCGAGTACGCGGTCAAAAACATCGGCTGTCACGCTGCGGAATGGAAGATCGAGTTCGATCGCGGCATTGTTCACCAGCACATCGACTCCATACCCCTGCGCCGCACCGAGCTCGTTGACCTGCTTCGCTAACTTCGTAATCGCATCCGGATCAGACAAGTCGGCAACAATGAAATCGACTGGAGCCCCGCCACGTCCGCCCATCGCTGCCGCCGTAGCCGTCACGCCAGCGGCGTTGCGATCCACCAACACCAGACGAGCTCCGCGGGCATGCAGATCCTCGGCAATTGCCTGCCCAATTCCCTGGGCTGCACCTGTCACCAAAGCGACCTTGCCCGCAAATTCATTTTTCCAAACGGGCGATGTACCCAGCATTGCCTGACTCCCTTAAAGTGTGCCGCGCTATCTGTTTACTTACCCTGCTGAACCGACTCGACAAACACCATCTCTGAACTCAGCGCATTCTCTAAATGCACTGGCACCCCAGTAGTCATCAGCTCCCGGCCGGTCGTCTCGGCATCCGGCGCACTCCCATCCTGGTAGTGCAGTTTGTAGCGCGTTTGCGCATCGAGCCCGCTCAGCACAAATGCATGCCGCGCCTCATCCGCAGTCTTCCCACGGAACGCAAACACAACTCCCTTGCCTCGGGATGGGTCCCAGTATTCCATCCCATCCCAGCGCACTCCGTCCGGCCGTTCCGAAACGTGATAAAGCTGCGCATCACGAATCAGCGGACGCAACTGCCCCTTGTATAAGGCAATCGCATCCTTCGCAGCCGCATGCTGCTCTTCCGACCACTGCGTTGTATCCAGCATGATCGTAGTCCAGCCCATCATCCCGCTCCGCAGCATATAACGGAAGTTATCGAGCGTAGGCACCGGCCATTTCTCTACGTAACTTTCGAGCATAGCCGTCGGAAGCACATAGCTCGCATCGTAAAAAGCCCTACGATTCGACAGCGGATCATAGGAGTCCGTAATCGAGAAATAATCGCCATGCGCCGCCGACCCAAAATCCACCATGCGCCCGCCATCATTGCAGATTTCGAGCAGTATCCCTGGATGTTCCCGGCGAAGCTGCGAGTAGATATCGTAGTAAGCCCGCACGGCGTGATAGCTCACATCCGTTGAGTTCGATCCCAGCGAAAAATCAAACCCACTGTCATGCGTCTTGTGCATCGTGCTCATGATCGGAGGAGCATGTGGATGGTCATCCCGAGTACATCCCTGCGCCACCAGGTAGCCGTCATGCTCCAACATGTCCAGGTGATAGTCCTCGACAATCCGCTTGACCTCGCCACGCGCATATTCCCGCGCCGCAGGCACACCGAGATCGATCGTCTGCCCCTTGAATTCCTCGGGCTTCCAGTCTGCAGGCAGATCGTTCACAAGCCAATCCTTCACTTTCGGATCCCGCACGTTCAAAGCACCCGGCTCGGTATCGAGCGCCGCCTGCGTCCAGTCCACCCATATGCCAAATCGCAGCCCCTGCCTGTGTGCCTCATCAGCGATCGCCGTCAACCCGTGCGGAAATTTCTTCGGGTCGGGGTACCAGTCACCCACCCCGCGAAACCAGCCCGCATCGATATGAAACATCTCCAGGCCTAGTTCCTTCGATTCCTTGATCATTCGCAACGCGAGCGCCTCATCCACCTGCATGCCGCTACCCCAGCTGTTATTCACCATCACTGGATATTGCGGGTCTTTCCAGGCCTGCGGATTCCCCAAGACCGCTCGCACCCATGGCCTCAACTGGTTCCCTGCACCATCCGGCCCGCCACGAAACGTCCCAAGAAACACCTGTGGCGTCTCAAAGCTCCCGCCCGCCTCAAGCCGCGTACGATACGGCCCAGGCTCCGGATCAAGCCCAAGCACGCTAATCAACTTGTCTCCATGTCGCTCCAGATGAACGCGCGTGCGCCCGCTAAACTCAATCCCGGCAAACCAACCCGCCTTTGCTGCATCATCCAGATAAACAAACTCACCAGGAATGATCTCCCGTGCTTCACCAGCCTCGGGATGCGCATACGTCCCGGACCTTCCTGTCCACGCATAGCCATCTCCGACCGTTGACAGATGCGTTCCTTCCTTGGAAGGAGTGTTCGCGCCCTTCTCTACATGGAACTCGCGAATCGCTTCGCCCGGCGCGCTCTTCCAAGCAACGGAAAGACTATCGATCATCGGCAGCCAGAATTCGCGACCGCTCAAGTTCTCGATCAAGACACGATGTTCCACAGGACCAAAGGCCGCGCGCGCATCCCATATCCAGTGCAGCTTTAGATGCGGCTCTATCGACTCATAAATGAGCTCAACCCGCTTACGATCCACCTGACCAGCGCCAGCGACAAGCTTCCATGTCACCGGCACCGCCGCGCTTCCCTCATAGATCGTTGCGGGAAGCGCTTGAGTCGAAGTATTCGCCCAGGTGTTGGCGGGCTTGCCGGAACGAATTTCCACCAGCCGAAGCAACACTGGCGCCTCTTGTCCAGCCTGCAACTCAACCATCGTGTCCGAAGTCTGCAGCGAAACCTTTGCTGAAGGTCTCGCCATGCCAGCCACCGAACACAAGCCCAATACTGCAAACGAGCCATATACGCCGGCCCATCGCAAACCGCTCACGAACTTATGTGCCATCGTCTGACCACACTGACTACTCATGCTAATTTTGCCTGACAAACACATGGCGGCTGCTCCGCTCGGCCACAACCGCCATGCCGTGCCCTCAATGACCAGCCACGTTAGAAGAAGAATCGACCACCCACCTGCATCACCCTCTGGCCCGTCTTGCCATTGATGCCGCCAAAGGTCGGTGAATCTGGATCGGCAATGATCTGTCCAAAATTCGGGTGATTGAAGATGTTGAGGGCCTCAATCCGGAACTCCAAATATCGACTCTGATTGTCGCTCAAATAATACTTCTTCAGAATACTTGCATCCGTGTAGAAGTCTCCAGGATTGCGAAGGTTCGAGAACATCACAGGGGAATTAGCCAAAGTGTAATCCGCTGTCCGCTCAAAGGCGCCGCTGTTCAGCACGCCCTTACCTGTGCTGTTCACAAACTGTCCATTTACCACTAGCGCATCGCTGTAGCTCGCTCCTGAACGCTTATAGCTATGGTTAGCCAAGGACCACCGCAACGCCGCGCCGGGAGCAGTGTTGCCACCATCAACAGCCGGCAACAGCACTGGAGTTCCCTTAGGATCCCACGTCGTGATGCCCGCGAATGCCCAGCCGCCGGCAACAGCATCGAGCAGATGTCCGCCAATACCATCCGGATGATTCATAAACTCACGGCCACGTCCGAACGGCAGATCGTAGTTATAGTTCAGCTTCACCGTCTGCGGCTCTTCATAGAGAGCCACACCATAGCCTTCCATCAGATCATGCGGATTCTGCAGCTTACCCGCAGTCGCCCCGTACTGATGAATGTCGCTGCTCGCCGTGTTGCTCAGCGTTTTGCGAATAGCATAGGAAGCCAGCAGTGCCAGCCCGTGATAATTACGCGACTGGATCTGTATATTAGCGAAGTTCGAGAACGACTTACCCCATGTCGCCTGTCCCGGTGTCGTCGAGTTTGTTCCAGCATATTGGGGCGAAAGTGCCAGCAACTGGTTCAGCGAAACAGTAGGCTGACTCGCGAACGTCTGCGACTGCCCATAGAACGGATTCGGCACCTGGTCGTTCAAATGGCTGCCCAGCGAATAGAACGACGTCGGCGTGTTATTCAGGCTCCACCCGAAGATATTCGTCAGTAGATGCACACCCTTGATGCCCTGATACTCAGCCGTCAAAGCCCAGTCCTTACCAAGCTGCCTCTGGATGCTCGCACCCCACATGTAGTCCATCGGCGTATCGTAGTGTCCAAGCGTAGTTCCAGCCTGATCGAAGTTACCGGCAGCGCCATAGCTTGCATACCAGTAGTCAGGATTGTTCGTAAGGGGCGGCACAAACCCAAGATTCGATCCGCTAGCCTGCTGAGGGAAGCTGCGCAACCCATGATCGTTACCAAACTCACTGATCCAATGCTGCCCGTCCAGCGTCGATACCTGGTTGAAGGTATTCGAGTTGTAGTAGAAGCTCAACCAGTCTGTAGCCAGGCCGTTCAGCCCCTGATCCACCATGCCCGCCGCAAGATGCAGCACCGTCTTGTCATTGATCGCGTAGTTGATACCAAGCCGCGGCGCAAAGTTCGCAATGTTCGTTGTATACAGATTCTTCTGCGGATACTCCTTCGTCCCCAGCAGCGCCACCCGGCCGGTCGCTCCCTTGGAAAGCCACTCCGGTGCAGGCATTCCAGCCAACTCCGGCACAGCTGCCGTCACTTGGCCCCAGTTCCAGTCGCTGTTTGCCGTCAACACGTTCTTCGCATTTAGGTCATACACAAGACTGCCTTGTACGTGACGCCCTTGCCTCGCTCCATCATGATCCCAGCGCACACCAAGTTGAATCGTCAGCTTGGAATTCACTTTCCAGTCGTCCATCGCATAAGCAGCTTGGTTCCATCCGTACGGAGTGATGTCCCAGTTGCCCCATTGAAAGAACTGCGACGACCCCATCATCAATTCAGCGAGCGGGCTACCCGTCAGCCCATCGTTCTGATTCCAATATTGGTTTGAACCGCCGCCCGGATTGACCCACGCAGCTCCTGTCTTATCGCCACCCTGCTCTGTGAAGCGAATGAACGATTGTTCATAACCGAGCTTCAACGTATGCCGCCCCAGCAACCGGGTAACAGAAACAGAACCGTTATCCGACTGAGTGATAAACGAGTCAAACTCTGCACCACCAACCGGCGTGTATCCGCTGATGGTCATAGCCGGAGGAATCTGATTTGTGGACTTCTCCGAGTTATTTTCCAGCAAGGGATCGAAAGCCCATTTCGAAGTATCCACTTTTGGATCAGGGGCCGAGCCTAAGCCCGAAACGCCGTTGCTGATCAGCTTCGAAACTGCAAAGCCAAGATGCGCATTGATGACCGTCTTCGGCGACGGTGTCCATGTGTAGAGGAGGCTTCCAATCCAGTCACGGTCCGTCGTTACCGACTCAGCCGCATGGGCAAATGGAGCAGGAATATTGTTGGTTAAGCTCGACCGGCTGAGCGTTCCCTGCAAATGCTGATTGGCCCGTAAAGCCTCATCCACTCGGAAGAAAAGCTTGTCCGTAGGACGCGTTGTATTAATCGTGTCGTAGCGATTATTCGTGTGATCGTTATTCGCGGCAGGACTATGATTTGGCTGTGGCCAGAGTGCAAGGTAATTCAGGAAAAGCTTACTCTGCCCGGAGATAGGGCAGGTCTGGCTGCCACAAGTCACCGAGTTTCCATAGTTGACGGGAATCTTATTTCCTGGAAACTGGGGACGAATCCAGCACGGCGACTGTCCTGCCAATGGCCCAGTGCAATCTGCCGGACTGTTCGAGTAAGTCCCATTGAACGGATCGAAGATATTTGCAGTTACCGGATTGCCGTTGCTGTAATTAATTACCGTCTGTGAAAAATCACCCTGCTGGTTCAGCACGGTGGGTACAGTGCTGACCACGGAAAGCCCCTGCGAAAACCGTTCCCCCTCCCACGCGGCATAGAAAAATGTTTTGTCGACGCCGTTATAGATATGAGGAATGCGCACTGGTCCACCAATTGCTGCGCCATAGTTGTATTGGTTGAAATCCTGCCGCGGCGTTCCCAGTGAATTGTTCACCCAGCTGTTGCTATTCAGATCCTGATTGCGAAAGTAGAAGAAGCTGCGGCCATGGAAGATGTTGGCGCCACTCTGTGTCTGCATGGAAATGATACCGCCGGCATAGCGACCTTTGTCTGCAGTCAAAACCCCGCTGTCCACGCGGAATTCCGCAATCGAGTCTGGCGTGGGAATAGCGCGGTTCGTTGCGTTGAATTCAGCTTCCTGAACGGAACTTCCATCGACATAGATGCTGGTCCCGTTAACCTGTCCACCCGATACTGAGAATCCATTTCCTGTATTCGCGATCAAGTAAGCCGAGTTACCCAGCGTGCCAATCTGGTCCACAGCCGGTCCGCCACCCTGAATGGAAGGAATCGTCGAGGTAAGATCCAGCGCATTCCGGTTCAGCTGCGGTAACTCCGTGATCATCTTGTTATCCAGCACCGCGGAAGTGCTCGCTTCATCCGTAGAAATCAGCGCGGCAGCACTGCTCACCGTCACCGTCGTCTCTACCGAGCCAAGCTTCAAAGCGAAGTTCTGCGAAAGATGATCGCCGGTGCTGAGCCTAAGGCCCGCGCGCTTCTCTGTACCAAATCCCGGCGCACTGACTGTAATTGAGTAATTACCCGGCAATAACTCAGGGAGTACAAAGATTCCGGCCCCATTGGACACACTGCTGTAAGTCACATTGGTCGCAGTGTTCACGGCCTTGATCTCCGCGCCAGCAACAACCGCGCCCGTTGTGTCGGTGATCTCTCCCGTGAGCTGCGCATTCGCAGTCTGGGCCTGCATCGAAGGACAAGATATTGCGGCCACCAACAACACAAAACCCGCGAACATCAAACCCCGGTATCCCACCAATTGTCTCCACAGTGAACGCATGTCTTTCTCGCCTCCCAATAGCCAGCCCTGCCAGAACGTCTCAATCTGAGCCGGGCCCGTCTGCACTAATTGATATTCCTGCGAGAAATGGCCGTCTATGCGAGAGGACGATATTTCTTATGCTTTAGCGGTTTTGTAATATTTGCACCGCAAACGGCCTTTACTTTGGGCGTTCTGATTCCGTGACCGTCAATCGTTGATTTGCAGCAACATCGAATAGTCGTTGCACAATCCCCGAAGGCCAGTGAATCTCCACCACCGCGCGCGCGGCATCTCCAAGTCCAAAATGAACCGTAAGATCACTCGAAGACGCATACCCCACACTGCTCGTCACCATGCGCGATTGTGTGCGCCCACCCGCACTACACTTGACGATAGCCCCAATCGCCGACCGGTTACTGCTCTTCCCGGTCAGATGCAGTTGCAGCCAATGTCGTGCCTCAGTCTCGCTGCGGTTCCACCACAGTTCGAGAGGAGCATTCAGCGCGCTCACCGCTACATCGATCCGTCCGTCACGATCAAAATCCGCAAACACCGCTCCACGGTGCAGCGCTGCCTTTGCAAACCCGGGCCCGGCATCCGCCGAAACATCCTTGAATTTCCCACCCAGATTCTGGAATACCCGATTCGGCTGCGCATCCTGAACGTCAAGCCCACCACCAGCCACAAACAAATCCAGCCATCCGTCGTTATTGAGATCGATCAGCCCGCAACCCCACCCGCTCCACGGTCGGCTCAGGCTCAGCAAGCCAGTCTGTGCGCTCCCATCCTCAAACGTCCCGTCGCCCTGATTCAGAAACACCTCATACGTCTCATTTTTCAGCCCGGTCATCACAATGTCCGCGCGCCCGTCACCATTGATATCCCCTATATCCGCGCCCATTCCGGAGATATTCCGTCCATCGCCGTTGTACGCTACCCCAGCTTCAATCCCCGTCTCCTGAAACCCCTTGCTTCCCCTGCGAAACAGGAAATTACGCGCATTGTCATTGGCAACAAACAACCCTGGAATTCCATCTCCGGAAAAGTCTCCCATAGCTATGCCCATCCCTTTACCGAGCATCTCCGGCAAACCTTGCTTGTGTGTGATCTCCGTAAACGTCCCATCGCCATTGTTGTGGAAGAGCTGCATCGGCTGTGCTTTATAGCGATCAGGATGGCAGTACGTTCGAGCATCCGCCTCCATCCCGCCGCAGATCGGATCAATTCCGGGCGCCCAGTCGCAGTAATTGGATAAAAACAAGTCGAGATTCCCGTCACCGTCGTAATCAATCCAACAGGCAGCCACCGTCCAGGCCGGTCGTCCCAGAGAACCTGGCCCAGCCAACCCAGCCTTCTCCGTCACGTCCGAAAATGTACCGTTGCCATCATTGCGATACAGATGATTCCCGTGCACCCCGGCAACGAACAGATCCTCATGGCCATCGTTGTTGTAATCCCCAACAGCTACGCCCATCGAATACCCTTCCCCAGCCAGCCCGGCCTTCTCCGTCACATCACTGAACGTCCCATCGCGATTGTTCCGGTATAGCCGGTTCCAGTATTCCGGGCCGCTCTTCACCAACGAAGGCAAAGCCGCACCATTCGTACAGAAAAGATCCGGCCACCCATCTCCATCAAAGTCAATAACACCCATTCCGCCCGGTACTGTCTCTACTTGATATCTGCGCCCCGCAGCCCCATTGCGCAGCACAAAATCCAACCCCGCCGCCTTCGCTCCATCCACGAAACGAATGCCCGAAGTAGGCCCGGCTGCATCCGCAAATGCGCGCCGCAGCCAGGATCCTGCCGCCAACGTGGGCAGTGCCCCCAGCAGAGTCCGCCTAGTGAATCGCATCCGGCACCTTCTCTACTTCCCCGGAATGGTCCCGAGCCTGGTAAGCATCCGAAAGCCGCTTCGCCTCAACCTCAGCCCTACCCGCCTCAGCCTCGCGTCCAGCCTTGCGCAGCAACCGCGCCAGCAGCGCATGCGAAGCGCCCTTCTCATCCGGATACCCCGCAGCCAGTGCGGGAGCAAGCAATTTCAGCGCCTCCTCCGTTTCGCCCGTCTGCGCCAGCGCTCTCCCCAATTCGACCTCCACACCCCGATCCCCCGGAGCCTCTACGGCTAACTTCCGCAGCAGCGGGATCGCGTCTGCATACTCCCGATTGTTCATCGCCAAAGCAGCCAGCGTACGCTGCGCTCCCAGGCGATGAGGATCGATCGCCAGCGCGCCTCGCGCCGATTGCTTGGCCGCATCCATCTCACCCGCCGCCAACTGCGCCTCAGCCAGCCGCTCCAGAAGCGCCGGATCTCCTGCGCGCACTGCGAATGCTCTCCTGTATTCAACCTCTGCCCCAGCGCCATCGCCCTTCAACCGCAACAGCACATCCCCGCGCAGGCGATACACCGCCGCCATATCCTCCGAAGCACTCTCCAGCCGAACCGCAGCCTTTCCCGCCTCCACCGCATAGCAAACCGAAAGCCGGTAAGCCGCCTCCGCATCCAGACGAGCACTCTTCAAAGCCAACCGGCGCTCCAAACCCGGTATTGCCTCAGCACAACCTGCGCCACCCTTAGCGCTCACATCCGCAGCCTGCAGTCGCTTGGCCACAGCCAACCCTTCCTGCGAACTTCGAAGACCTTCCCCGACACTCCGAAACCGCTCCAACGCAAACCCGGCCCACGCCTCGAGCGCTTGTTCCGAATCATGCCCACAAATTACTGCCTGCCGATAAGCCTCCGCAGCAAGCGCGTGCTCGCCAAGCGCCTCCTCAGCCTCGCCCAAATAATCCATTGGGAACTCTTCTGTCGGCCTCACCCTCGCCGCCATCCGCAAGCGCGGCACCGCATCCGCCGCTTTGCCAGAACGAAGCAGATCAATCCCCAACAAAAGATTGGCAAAGTAATCCTGGGGCATCATCCGCCGTGCCTGGTCCAACAAGGGAATCGCCTCGGCATACCGCGCAGCCTGATGCAGTGAAAAGCCCTGCTTCAGCAGCGCATCAAAGCCAGCGGCATCGGCGGCCGGAGTCTGCGCATGACAAAACGCAGTCCACGCTGAAGAGCCAAGCCCGAGGATCAATGCCGTCTGGGCCGCCATCCGAGTTGCCGTCCAGCGCACACTCTTCCACCAATTCAACGCCATGGCTCACCATAGCGCCCCGCCATGCGCACCCGCAAATCCCCACACCGATTTCGTAAGCGCCAGCCATTAAACACAAGAATCATCTTCATCCGATAGGTTTTGCGCGGCAATCCGAATCTATACTCCAGCTAATCAGCGGAAAGGAACATCGCCCAAATGCCGTTCCACCCACTCGAACCACTTACTGCCCCAGAAGTCGCCCAGGCCGTCACTCTCCTGAAGAGTCTTCCCGCCTTCACCGCGACCACCCGCATCATCAGCATCACCCTCCACGAGCCAGACAAGGCCGCAATCTATGCTTTGCCAACGTCTGCGACTCCGGATCGCGAAGCCGACGCCGTCCTCTTCGACAACGGTCTCAACACCGCATATACCGTAACTCTCAACCTCACCCAGGACAAAGTCACCGCTCAAACGACAGCGCCTGCAGGCTCACAGCCCACGCTCTCCATCGACGAACAGGTCGAGTGCGAACACGCCGTCATCCACAGTGAAGAATTCCGGGCTGCACTCGAGCGTCAGTACGGCATCACCGACACTTCCCTTGTCATGGTCGATATCTGGAGTGCCGGCAACTACGGCTCTGAAGAAGACAGCACCCGCCGCCTAACCCGCCCGCTCTGCTTCCTCCGCTCCGACGCAACCGACAACGGCTACGCCCGCCCCATCGAAGGCATCCGCCCCGTCGTCGATCTCAACCTGATGAAAGTGATTCGCGTCGAGGAATACGGCCAGTGGCCTCTCCCACCGCAGTCTGGCAACTACGCCGCCGCCCGAGTTCCAAACCAGCGCACCGACATCAAGCCGCTCGTCATCACCCAGCCCGAAGGCCCCAGCTTCACCATGAACGGCAACAGCATCGCCTGGCAGAAATGGGATATCGTCATCGGCTTCAACGCCCGCGAAGGCCTCACCCTCCACGACATCCGCTACACCGACAAAGGCAAGAAGCGCCCCATCCTCTACCGCGCCTCACTCACAGAAATGGTCGTGCCCTACGGCGATCCCCAGCCCCAGCAGGTTCGGAAAAACGCCTTCGACGTCGGCGAATACGGCATGGGAATGTGCGCCAACAGCCTGCGCCTCGGCTGCGACTGCCTCGGCTACATTCAGTACCTTGACGCGCACATGACCGACAGCCGTGGCGGCGCACTCACCATCCCCAATGCCATCTGCATCCATGAAGAAGACTACGGCATCCTCTGGAAGCACACCGACCGCCGTCTTCCAGACACCCCGGAAGTTCGTCGCTCCCGCCGCCTCGTGATCTCGTCCGTCTCCACAGTCGAAAACTACGAATACGGATTCTTCTGGTACTTCTACCAGGACGGCAACATCCAGTTTGAAATCAAGCTCACCGGCATCCTCTCACTGGCCACCGTCCGCGAAGGCGACCGGCCCAAGTACGGTACCGTGATTGCCCCGCTGCTCTACGCCCCCAACCACCAGCACTTCTTCAACATGCGCCTCGACTTCGGCATCGACGGCCTGCGCAACACCGTCCAGCAGCTAGACGCGGTTGCCGAAGAGCTCGGCGAAGCCAACTCCTTCGAAAACGCCTTCTACCTCAAAGCCACCAACCTCGAGACCGAGCAGCAATCCCTCGCTCATCTCAACCTGGAAACCGGCCGCGCATGGAAGATCATCAACCCCAGCGTCAAGAACGCCATGGGCTATCCCACCGGCTACAAGTTCTTCCCCGGCGACAACGCCTTTCCCCTCGCCTCGCCGAACGCCTGGTGGCGCAAGCGTGCCCGCTTCGTAGACCATCACGTCTGGGTCACACCCTACCATCCAGACGAGAAGTTCGCCGCCGGCGACTATCCCAACCAGAGCACCGGCGGTGCAGGACTCGAAACCTGGGTCCAGGCCAACCGCAACATCGCCGACACCGATCTCGTCTTCTGGTACACCTTCGGCCACACGCATATCCCGCGCCCCGAAGACTACCCCGTCATGCCCACTGCCTACATCGGCTTCCTACTCAAGCCCAACGGCTTCTTCGACGAAAACCCAGCCAACGACGTCCCACCATCCGCCGCAGCAGAAAAAGAGGCCAAATCAACCTCGTGCTGCAAACACTGAACGAATCCAGCTCACTTGCTGACTCGCTAACGCGCCAAGCGCGCTAACCCGCTGTAGGAGTACTCATGATCACCCTGAAAGACGCAAAACGCATCATCGAAGCCGCCGAGGCCAAAGCCGCCGAAATCGGTCAGCCAATGAACATCGCCGTAGCCGACGCCGGCGGCAACCTGATCTCACACGCTCGCATGGACGGAGCCTGGATCGGCAGCATCGATATCTCCATCAAGAAGGCATACACCTCGCGCGCCTTCGACATCGCCACGAAAGACCTCGCAACCCACTCGCAGTCCGGCAACCAGTTCTTCGGCATCCACGCCAGCAACGACGGCAAAATCATGATCTTCGCCGGCGGCATCCCCCTCAAGCAGGACGGAAAAGTCGTTGGCGCCATCGGCGTGAGCGGCGGCTCGGGCGACCAGGACCACGCAGTAGCCGAAGCCGGCGCAGCCGCACTCTAGCCCCACCAAACCGGAGCAGAAGCATTGGCCACCACACCGATCCCGCTGAAACCGTCAATCCGCAGCACACCGGCGCAAAGCCTCCTCGGCAGCGCCGGTGCTGCGGCCAGCCTTCTGCTCCCCAAATGCCCCCTCTGCTGGATGGCACTCTCCGGTTCCTTCGCCGCAGCCGGATACGCCCAACGTGGCTTCGAAATCGGAGGCCTGGCGATTTTCCTCTTTGCCCTATGGAGAATCCTCCGCCGTCGCTCCCAATCGATCCTGCGCACGACAACCTGCCTGGCCGGAGCAGCCACCGTAGCCGCCTGCGGAGCTTGGCTCAATCTTCCCCGGGAAGCTCGCGTATTGCTCTGGGTCGTCCTTATTGCTACCAGCCTTTGGCTCGCCCGTTCAGTACACTCGCGAAAATGTGACTGCAAACCCGCCGTCTAGCGTCCCCCGCACCATCCCCGGCACGCCCCAGCACGTTTTGACCAATTCCTCAGTTTCCCGGCATCCCCGCCGGGAGTAAGATATGCACAGGTGGTTACGGGCGCGAGAAGGAGTGATCTTTCGTGCGCACAACCTTCGACAATTTTCCAAGCCACCGGCTGGAAAGCCCGTGATCTGCCGGCGGAATGAATCCAAGCAACTCAAAACGAATCAACTACCTGTAAGCTTTTGACAAGTCGAGCAACTGAAAGCACCCAAGGAGAACCACATGTATCCCGAAGTCATGGTCATACCGATGCGCGAAGAACTCACCCGCGCCGGCATCCAGGAAGCCCGTTCTGCGGAAGAAGTTGACGCCGCCCTCGCCAAACCCGGCACAACCATGCTGGTCGTCAACTCGATCTGTGGCTGTGCGGCCGGCAAGATGCGCCCCGGCGTCCGCATGGCTCTGCAACACGCAACGCTGCCCGACCAGAGCATCACCGTATTCGCAGGCCAGGACCGCGAAGCCACCGAGCGTGCCCGCTCCTACTTCGCCGGCCAGCCACCGACATCGCCCGCTATCGGCATCCTCCGCGACGGCAAGCTCGTCTACCTCATGCAGCGCTACATCATCGAGTCCAGCACCGCCCCGCAGATCGCCGGCGAACTCACCCGCGCCTTCGACGAACTTTGCGCCAAGGCTACAGCGTAAGCAATCCCTCTCAGTACACAAATAGAAACGGCCTCCCTCGCAGGAGGCCGTTTCTATTTGCGATCCGTCAGGTCAGTTTGTCTGCGAAGACTCAGGCAACGCCTGGACCTTGCTGTGTTTGATCGAGTATCCAAAATAGATAATCAGTCCAAGGAGTAACCAGACAATCATCACTCCCCAAGTGAAAAGAGTCAGCCGAGACATGAGGTAAACAGCCGAGACAATTCCCAGAATCGGCACCAGCGGCACCAGCGGAGTCTTGAACGGCCGCTCCAGTTTTGGGTTGCGCACACGCAGAATCCAGACGCCAGCGCATACAATCGTGAACGCCAGAAGCGTACCGATATTGACCAGTTGCGACAGCACGTCAATATTGAAGACAGCCGGCATGATCGCTGCAAATGCGCCGAATATGATCGTCGTAATCCACGGAGTTCGGAACCTCGGATGAATCGCTGAAGCCCATTTCGGCAGCAGGCCATCTTTCGACATCGAATAGAAAACGCGCGACTGGCCGAGCAGCATCACCAGCATTACGGTCGCCAGACCAAACACCGCACCTATCTTGACCAGAATCGATCCCCAGCCCACTCCGGTCGCGTCAATAGCCAGTGCCACGGGAGCCGAAACATTCAGGGTCTTATAGCTGACCAGCCCGGTCAGCACAAGTGATACCAGAATGTACAGGATCGTGCAGACAACCAGAGAGCCCAGAATACCGATCGGCATATCCCGCTTCGGATTCTTAGCCTCCTGCGCTGCAGTCGAGACAGCATCGAATCCAATGTAAGCAAAGAAAATCGAAGCTGCCGCGGTCGGAATGCCACCCCACCCAAAATTGCCGTGTCCGTCTGAAGGAGGAATAAACGGGTGCCAGTTGCGGCTCGCAACCTCAGGATGCTTGAACAGGAAGTAACCGCCGATCACCAGGAATACACCTACGATTCCCAGCTTCACAATCACGATCGCGGAGTTGAAGTTGGCCGATTCCTTGATACCCACGACCAGGATCGTCGTAACCACTGCCACAATCAGTACGGCAACCAGGTTGAACAGGCCAGTCGCATGTTGCAGACCCACGTCACTCACACCAGGTGGCAAGGACATCTTCTCTATCCAGATGCCTTGATATCTCACCAGGACAGTCCCCGTCGTTGTTGTAAGCGGAGGCGGGATTACGATGCCCACCTGCTGGAGAAGACTGTTGAAATACGCCGCCCAGCCCGAAGCCACCGTCGCAGCGCCAAAGGCGTACTCCAGGCACAGATCCCAACCAATGATCCACGCCACCAGTTCGCCCAAAGTCGCGTAGCCATAGGTATATGCCGACCCAGCGATGGGAATGATCGATGCGAACTCCGCGTAGCACAAGCCGGCAAAAGCACAGGTAAACCCGGCAAGGATGAAACTCAGCGCCACAGCAGGTCCAGCATGCAGTGCAGCAGCCGTCCCGGTCAGCGTGAAAATACCAGCACCAATAACGGCGCCTATACCAAGCGTGACCAGATTCAAAGCTCCCAGGGATCGCTTGAGTGTGTGCTCGCCTTCTTCTCCTGCTTCTAACGAGAGAAGCGAGAGCGGCTTGATGCGCATCAATCGGGACATGAAAAGGAGCCTTCCTTTACGGTGAAATGGAAATCAGATGTCTATGCGACGCCTACTCGACCACGCCGCGTCCAGAAGAGATAAACCGGAATGCCAAGCAGTACGATGATCAATCCGGGCCAGGTATATTGCGGCTTGTATCGCAATAATACGATACAGATCCATCCCGCCATCACAATGTAGAGAGCCGGCAGCACCGGATACCCCAGCGCCTTGTAGGGTCGCGGCTCGCGGGGCTTCTTTACCCGTAAGACAAACAGCCCCACGATAGTAAGAATATAGAACAGAAGCACAGCAAATACAATGTAATCAAGCAGTTGCCCATACGAACCAGAAATGCAAAGCACCGAAGCCCACACCGCCTGTACCACCAGACCGGCCACCGGAGTCTTGTATTTCGGACTGAGCTTGCCCACCGACTTGAAGAACAATCCATCCCTGCTCATCGCGTAGTACACCCGAGCCCCGGCCATGGTCAGCCCGTTGGCGCAGCCAAACGTCGAAACCAGGATCGCTCCAGCCATCAGGAACGCACCAGCCGACCCAAATATCTGCTCCAGCGTCGCCGTTCCGACCCGGTCCTCGGACGCATACTGAATCCCGCGCGCCAGCACTGTCGTCCCGTGCGGGTCTCCATGCAACGGCAGCACCAGCAGGTAAGCCAGGGAAGCCAGCAGGAACGCCGTCAGCACAAACCCCGTCCCCAGCACCAGCGAAAGCGGAATATTGCGCTTCGGATTCTTGACCTCGCCCGCCGTAAACGTGATGTTGTTCCACGCATCCGCCGAAAAAAGCGACCCCACCTGCACCACCGCCAGCACGATGAGGAGGTTCACCATCACAGTGGGCCCACCCGCGCCCACCTGCACCGGATGCAGCGCCTCCCAACTCGCATTTCGCCAGAACGCGCTCAGCCCGTCGCCGAAATTTGCTCTCCATGCAATCGCATTCCGTCCAACGGTAAATCCCAACGCGATCAAGGCTGCCAGCGAAAGCCCCTTCGCCGTAGTGAAAACATTCTGGATCAACGAACCAAGCTTCACGCCAAACACATTTACAAACGCCAGCAACAGAACCACGACGATTCCCGTCAGATTCGCGGTGCTGATCCCGATCTCCATATTCCCCAGCGCCATCGGCCCAATCTGGACCGTCGGCACATGCGCAATATGCCAAAGCCAATGCGTACTCGAAATCGAAGGAAAGAAAACCCCGAGGAACTTCCCAAAACCGACTGCCACCGCAGCAATCGTCCCCGTCTGGATCACCAGAAATAGCGTCCACCCATACAAGAAGCCGCACAGCGGCCCCAGCGATTCGCGCAGATAGACATACTGCCCACCAGCCGTCGGCATCATCGCCGCGAGCTCGCCATAGCTCAGCGCACCAATGATCGTCATCACCGCTGTGATTACCCACGCGCCGATAAAAAGCGCCGGCGAGTCCGTCGTTCGCGCAATCTCTGCATTTACCAGAAAAATGCCCGAACCGATCATCGACCCGATCACAATCGCAGTCGAGCTGAAAAGCCCGAGCGACTGCACCATCTGGGGACCACTCTCAGCGGAACGCACACTGCCGTCGGCAGCAACTTGATTTTTCAGGGATTCAGTCGGGATCGTCACTAGTTTAGTTTCTACCCGAATGAAACAAAAAAGTCTTGTGGATTCTTCAAGCCCTACTCTAACGCAGCAACCCACCGCCGAAATTCTGCCGCAGGATCAGCGCTGCGGAAGATCGCCGCAGCCACAGCAACCGTGTTTGCGCCCCCCGCTAAAATCTCCGGTGCCGTCTCCAACGTGATCCCAGCGGCAGCCACCAGCACCGCCTGCGGCCCAACCGCCGCTCGTAACCGCCGCACCCCCTCCACCCCAATCGGCAAAGCCGAAGTCTGCTTCGTCGTCGTAGGAAACACCGGCCCGAACGCCACGTAGTCGACCGGAGTCACTAACGCCGCTATCAACTGAGCCTCATCCCCCGCCGAGGTCCCGACAATGCGCTCAACTCCCAGCAGGCGCCGCGCATCCGGCACCGGCAAATCCCCCGCATCCACATGCACCCCGTCAAACCCCGCCGCCAGCGCCACATCCACCCGATCATCCATCACCAGCCGTACCCGCCCAGCCGGCAGTGCCGCGCGAAGCACGAGCGCATCCGCCAGCACTTCAGCATCCGTCCCTGGCTTGTTCCGGTACTCCAGAAGCTTCACACCAGCATCGGCTAAAGCTCTCCCCAAACGCTCAAGAAAAGCCTCTCTGCCATTCCCGGGAATGACGGACGAATCAAGAATTGGATAAACCTTCGGAATCACGATCGCCATGAAAAAAAGCATACCGAACCATGCCTCCTCCGCGTCTCACACGGCGGCAAAAACACAACAGCCCTCTCCAAGGAGAAGGCTGTTGCAAAATACGTCCGAACAAGGCTCAACCGCGATTGGCTAGGAACCGCTCCATAAACTTCGTATCGAAATTCCCCGCCCGGAAGTCCGGATCCTGGAAGATCTCCCGATGCAGCGGAATCGAAGTCTCAATCCCCTGCACCACAAACATCTCCAGCGCCCGCTCCATCCGCGCAATGGCCTCTTCGCGGTCCTTGCCATGCACAATCAGCTTGGCAATCAGCGAATCGTAATACGGCGGCACCACGCCTTCCGCATACTGCGCCGTATCCACGCGAACACCATTCCCGCCGGGCAGGTTGAAGACCGTAATCTTGCCCGCACTCGGCGTAAACTTCACCGGATGCTCCGCATTAATACGGCACTCGATGGCATGTCCGCGAATCTGTATATCCTTGGGTAAGATCTCATCCAGCCGCTCGCCCGAAGCAATCCGCAACTGCGCCTTGACCAGATCGACTCCAGTAATCGCCTCCGTCACCGGGTGCTCCACCTGGATACGCGTATTCATTTCGATGAAGTAGATCGACCCATCCTCATCCATCAGGAACTCGATCGTCCCGGCGTTCTGGTAGCCAATCTCCGTCAGGCAGCGCTTCAGCGTTGCCGTAATCTCGGCACGGATCTGCGGCGTGACCTGCAGACTCGGAGCCTCCTCGATCAGCTTCTGGTGCCGCCGCTGAATCGAGCACTCGCGCTCAAACAGCACCTCAACATTCCCATGCTCATCGGCCAGCACCTGGAACTCGATATGCCGCGGCCGCTCGATGAACTTTTCCATGTACATCTCGCCGTTGCCAAACGCATTGGCAGCCTCCTGCGAAGCCGCTGCATACAGATTCGGCAACTCCTCAGCAGTCCGCACGATGCGCATGCCACGCCCGCCGCCACCAGCCTTGGCCTTCAGAATGACGGGATACCCAACTTCCTCCGCCACCTTGAGCGCCTCCTCCGCATCGGCTACCACGCCGTCAGAACCAGGCAGAATCGGCACATTGGCCTTCTTCATTGCCTGCCGCGCCTTTTCCTTCTCACCCATCAGGCGAGTCACTTCCGGCGGAGGCCCAATGAACTTGATATTCGAAACCCGGCAAACCTCGGCAAAGTTGGCATTTTCGCTCAACAACCCGTACCCCGGGTGAATCGCGTCCACATTCGCAATCTCAGCCGCCGAAATCACTGCCGGCACGTTGAGATAGCTGTCCCCCGGTCGCGGCGGCCCAATGCAGATAGCCTCATCCGCAAACCGCACATGCAGCGAATTGCGATCCGCCTCGCTGTACACAGCAACCGTCTTTATGCCCAGCTCTTTGCAGGCACTAATCACGCGCAGCGCAATTTCGCCGCGATTGGCAATCAAAACTTTACGCAACATGGGCAATTTATGTCGTCCGAATCGCAAATAGGGGTTGGCCGTACTCGACGGGCTGGCCGTTCGTCACCAGGCGCTTCACAATCTCGCCGGCAGCGTCGGCTTCGATCTCGTTCATCAGCTTCATCGCTTCCACAATGCACACCACCTGGCCCTTCTCAATGCGGTCGCCACTCGTGACGAACGCAGAAGAACCCGGCGAAGGCGACTCATAGAAGGTGCCCACAATCGGCGACTTGATGATGTGCAGCACCTCTTCTTCAACCGCAGGCGCAGCCGGAGCAGCAGGCGCACCTGGAGTCGCAGCCACCGCCGGCAGATGCGCCACCGGAGCAGCAGCCCCGGAACCCATCAACCGAGCCAGCGAAGCCAAATCCAGCTGCGACGAAGGCGCAGGCGGCGGAGGGACAATCGCGGAAGCAAACTTCAACCGCACCTTGAGATCGCCCCGGTCCAGATCGAACTCGGCAATCTCGTTCTCTTTCAAAAACGCAACCAGCTCTTTCAGCTGTTCAATATCGTCTGATTTCATAGTGTTTAGCTCTTACTCCCCAAACAATTCCAAAGCAACAAAAGTCCCAACATTCCGAACCAATTCGTTGTCATCCTAAATGAATTGGTTGTCATCCTGAGCGCAGCGAAGGATCTGCGGTTGCATTTCCTGTTCCCTATTCCCTGCTTCTCAAAGCTCAATCAAAGCCTTCGGCGACCGCGTCAATACCGTTCCACCCGTCCGCGTCACCGCCACCATATCTTCAATCCGCAATCCAAACTCACCGGCAAAGTACACACCCGGCTCAATCGTAATCACCATGCCAGGTGCCAGCTTCTCTTCCTGCCCGGCCCCGATGCGAGGACCCTCGTGTATCTCAATCCCCACGCCATGCCCGGTCGAGTGTGAAAACGCCTCAGCCATCCCGGCATCCCGCAAAATCGACCGCGCCGCCTCATCCACACTACCGCATGAGGCCCCGGCAATCACAGAGGCTACCGCGGACTCCTGCGCCGCCAGCACCGTCTCATACACCTGTCGCTCGCGACCACTCGGTTTGCCCAGGCACACAGTCCGGGTCATATCCGAGCAATAACCCTTAAGAATAACACCGAAGTCGAGCGTCAAAAATCCACGCCGGGGCAGCTTCGCCATGCTCGCCCGGCCGTGCGGCAGAGCCGACCGGGCCCCAGCAGCCACAATGCTCTCAAACGACATCCCCTCCGCCCCACGCACCCGCGCCTGGTACTCCAGCTCGGCAGCCACCGCCACCTCCGTCTGCCCCGGCCGGATAAACCCCAGCATGTGCGTAAACAGATCGTCGCCAAGGGCAGCAGCCTCGGTCATAATCGCCAGTTCATTCTCGTCCTTCAGCCACCGCAGCCGCTCCACCAGCGACCCCACCGGCACCAGCAGCTTCCGCCGCAGCTTCGCCGGCAAAGCCGCCCGCCACCGCTCCAGCTCCGAAACCGTAGTATGCGCAGCATCGATCCCGACGGATCCCTCCGCGCCGGACTCCGAAATCTGTACCGCCAGCCAAAGCACCGCCGCCGAAGAAGCCGCAGAAGGCACGATCTCTACCTTCGCGCCAGAATTGCCGCCCTGGACTTCCTCAGCAGCCTGAGCAATATACCGCCCATCCGTAAACAACCGGACCCCGCGCCGCGTCACCGCCAGCGCCGCATTCGACCCAGTAAACCCGCAAAGCCACCGCACATCCGGCAAATGCGTCACCAGCAACCCGGCCAGCTTCTCCACCGCCATTCGCCGCCGCAACAATCCAACCCGCTTCGAATAATTCATCCGCCCATTCATCCGGATAGATATATCACGCCCAACAGAACCATTCCCAAGCTCGAAATCGCGCCAACCAACGCACCACCGCCAAGCGGTGGTCTCTCAGCCCGTGGTCAACTCGCAAATCCGCTTCCGCTCAGGGCTCTGCCTTCGCACTTGCTCTTGCCTTTCTGGTTGTCATTCCGGAGGGAATCTGCTGTTCGATTCCAAGGCCGCAGGAGAACCGGCATTTACGCAAGTTCCTGCCGCTGAGCGCAGACTTAGCCTATGATGCCACTCCCACCGAGGGCTTTCGAAGCAGGCAAACGAAGTAAAGACAGATAGGTAAAACTGAAAGCACAGTCCACATCTTAAATAGTCCGGTCAATGTACCAAATATAATCAGCAGCTTGTTAGTCGTCGCGCAGCCGCCGATTTGACAAGCCTCGATTCTCGCAGTGGAGGTAGCACAGAAAGTTCCGAGCAGGATCAGCGTAGATACGAGCAAGCCCGTAAGGCGAAACCGCAACGAAAAGAGAAATATCGGAAAGCTCAAGGCAGGAAACAACCAGGTAGCAAGATCGGCAGAAATGAGCCCTCCGCCAACCCAAAGTTTCACGCCGATAGCAAGGAGTGTTACGAGGAGACTTGCGATTCCAGCAAAGGCCTACTAGAAAGTCGATCAATAGCTAATAAGCAGCCTTAACCGGCTTCCGAGTCTTCCCACCCACCTCAGGTTCAGGCATCGCCGTCATCTGGTCCGACTGCCGGTCCATCCACTCATCCAATCGGGAACGCTTGAAACGCCATCGATTCCCCAACTTGAACGCCGGCACAAACGCCTCCGAAGCATATTTATAGAGCGTGTCCGGCGAAATCCCTAAATAATCCGAAGCCTGGCGAATATCCATCACTTCGCGAATTTCCGGCACCAGCAAATTGCTCTTCACAGCACTGCGCATAAGAACTCCTGAATTCAAACCATGTTTCATTGCAGGAAAGGTCTGGGGGACCGGACAACTCGTATCCTGTGTATACCCCGGAATCACCGGTAGATTCAAGGCTTTTCCGCGTTTCGTCCGCCTGTTCCGGTTCTCCTCCGATTTTCCTCCGCATCATTTAACCGGGCCGAAAGCCCTCGTCCCCTGCCCATAGCGCCCACGTGCGAACCCACCGCAACCCATAGGGTCATTGCGGCAGATGGTGCAGATCGATCACCGCACGACAAAATTCCACCGCAGGAAGCAACTTCCCGGACACCCCAGTGTTTACCACAACACAGGGTCCGGCCAGAAACGCTCGGCTGACCCGCACATGCTCTCCCTGTATCAAGTGCCTCCTTTGGTTCTCTCGTCATTTTCCGCCAGGTTTGCTTAAGCCACATTTGCTTGAGTAACTCATCGCGAGGAGAAATCCGTATGTCCCAGTCTTTGCCCACCGGCCTTCGTACCATCTCCGCTCTGGTTCTGTCCCTGCTCCTCCCCGCTCAGATTCTGCCCGCCCAGTCTCTGTCGCCGCAGACCCCGCAGACCCCACAGCCTTCGGCGGCGCTCACCGAAGACCAGCGCACCCTCCATCTCCTCAATCGCTTCACCTTTGGTCCAACCCCGCAGGACATCGCCGCCGTCCAGAAGCTCGGCGTCGACAAGTGGTTTGACCAGCAGCTCCACCCCGGCAACATCCGTGACCCTGAAGTCAAAGCCCGCCTTGCCCAGTTCCCCTCCCTGGCTCTCCCCGTCAGCGAACTCCTCTACCGCTACCCCAGCAACGGCATCATCCGCCAAACGGAAAATGGCAAGCTCCCCATGCCCACCGACCCCTGGCTGGCCGCCGTCTACCGCCGCCACATAGCCCTTTATCAAGACAAGCAGGAAAAGAAGCAGGCGGCAAAGTCAGACAAGCAGCCCTCCATGCAAACTCAGGCCATGCAGCCAACCGCAATGGCTGCGCCCGCTCCTGCAACGCCCGTCGCCGCCCCCAAGCCCGAAGCTCCAGCCCGTCCCAGCTTCACCGACCTCCTGGTCAAGTCCGTCCTCGCCCTCCCACCCGATCAGCGCATCACCCGCATCGTCTCCATGCGCCCGGACGAGTACGAACAGTTCCGCAGCAGCCTCAAAGGCCCCCAGAAATCCCAGCTCCTTCAGGGCCTGCTCCCCGAGCAGCAGGAGTATCTCCACAGCTACGAAAACCCCACCCGTACCGTAGTCGAAGAGCTTCAGTCCCAGAAACTCCTCCGCGATATCTACTCCTCACGCCAGTTACAGGAGGTGATGACCACCTTCTGGCTCAACCACTTCAACGTCTATCTCCACAAGAACGACGAAGAGCCATATTACCTAGTCAGTTATGAGCGCGATGTAATCCGCCCGCTGGCTCTCGGCAACTTTGAAGACCTGTTAGTCGCCACCGCCGAAAGCCCGGCAATGCTCCTCTATCTCGATAACTCCCAGAGCACCGGCCCCGACTCGCAGGCAGCAGAAAAGCAGAAGCAGCGCGCCGCCAAGGGCAAAGACACCAAAGCCACCTCGCCCGGCCTGAATGAAAACTACGCCCGCGAGTTAATGGAACTCCATACCCTCGGCGTCAACGGCGGCTACACGCAAAAGGACGTTACCGAAGTAGCCAAAGTCTTCACCGGCTGGACCGTTGGCAAGCCCCAACAAGGCGGCGGCTTCAAGTTCGACGAATCCCGCCATGAGCCCGGCAAGAAGCTGGTGCTCGGCAAAAAGATCAAGGAAAACGGCCAGAAAGAAGGCCTCCAGCTCCTGCACATGCTCGCGACCAGCCCGGCCACAGCGCACTTCATTTCCCAGGAGCTGGCCATCGCCTTCGTCAGCGACAATCCTCCGCCCGCGCTCGTAAGCCGTATGGCCCACACCTTCCTCAGCACCCACGGCGACATCCCGTCGGTCCTCAAAACCATGCTCCACTCCCCGGAATTCTGGTCACCCGCCATCTACCAGGCCAAGGTCAAGACGCCGCTCGAATACGTCGTCTCCGCAGCCCGTGCCAGCGGCACCGACGTAACCAACCCGCAGCCGCTCATCAACGCCCTCAACCAGATGGGCATGCCCCTCTACGCCTGCGTCCCGCCCACCGGCTATTCCGCCAAGTCGGACGAGTGGGTCAGCACCGGCGCGCTAGTAACCCGCATGAACTTTGGCCTTTCGCTCGCCACCAATCACTACCCCGACATCAGCACCAACTGGGAACTCCCGCAGGAGCCAGCCAGCAAAACGGAGGACACCCCAGCCGACGCCGAGCAACGCCTCGAAGCCCGCCTCATCCCCACCGGCATCAGCGATCAGACAAGAACCGCCGTCCTGAGCCAGACCACACCGCAGCAGACCGCGCAACCGGCCACTGCAGCTGCAAAGCCAGCCAGCGCCACTCCGCCACCCAAGCCGGCCGACACGCAAAAAGACCCGCAAAAAGCCGCAGCTGCGCGACAGGCCGCACTCGCCCGCCAGGATTCGCAACTCGCCGGGCTTCTTCTCGGCTCACCAGAATTTCAACGCCGCTAGCGGTGCGTCACCCATGCAGGAGCAGACCATGAATAAGCAGGCCATAAACAGCTCAAGACGATTCTTCCTTCGCAACGGCGCACTCGCTCTCGCCGGCACCGCAGCCATGCCCGCCTTCCTCACCCGCGCCGTCATGGCCGCGACCGCTGAAGCCAAAGCCAACGGCAAGCGCCTCGTCGTCATCTTCCAGCGCGGAGCCGCCGACGGCCTCAACATCGTCGTTCCCTGGCGCGAGCCGAACTACTACGCCATGCGTCCCACCATCGCCATCCCGCAGAAGCAGGTCCTCGACCTGGACGGCTTCTTCGGCCTGCACCCCGCCATGGCCTCGCTCCAGCCGCTTTTCCGGCAGGGCCACCTCGCCATCGTCCACGCCACCGGCTCGCCCGACACCACCCGCTCCCATTTCGACGCCCAGGACTACATGGAATCCGGCACCCCCGGCCTCAAGAGCACCCGCGACGGCTGGCTCAACCGCGCCCTTCAAGCCGAAGACGCACCATCCCCGCTCCACCAGGCAACACTCCACACCCCTCAGCCACACACCGCCTTCCGCGCAGTGTCACTAACGCCAGACGTCCCGCGCACCCTCGCCGGACGCATCCCGGCCCTCGCCATCAGCAACGTGCAGGACTTCGCCGTAGGCGGCCGCGGCCCCAAACCCGCCCCCGTAAGCAACGCCTTCGAATCCATGTACGGCCAGTCTGGCGATAACCTGCTCCACAGCGCCGGAGACAGCACCTTCGAAGCCATCAAGATGCTCCGCGCCACCGATCCCGGCCACTACACGCCCAGCGCAGACGCCAACTACCCCGACAGTTCCTTCGCCAAGAACATGAAGCAGATCGCCCAGCTTCTCAAAGCAGACCTGGGCGTAGAAGCCGCCTTCACCGACATCACCGGCTGGGACACCCACCAGAACCAGGGCAGCACCGACGGCCAGCTCGCCAACCGCCTCCGCGACTTTTCGGACTCGATCGCCGCCTTCTGGCGCGACATGGGCCACGACGCCGAGTCGATCACCCTCGTCACCATGTCCGAATTCGGTCGCACCGCGCACCAGAACGGCACCGGCGGCACCGACCACGGCCACGCCAATGCCATGTTCGTCCTTGGCGGCCAGGTCAAAGGCGGCAAAGTCTACGGCAAATGGCCCGGCCTTGCAGACCATCAGCTCAATGAAGGCCGCGACCTCACCATCACCACCGACTACCGCGCAGTTTTGGGCGAAGTCCTCTCCAAGACTCTACCGAACACCAACCTCGCCACCATCTTCCCCACCGCCAGAATCAACCAAAATCAATTCCTTGGCCTTGTCTAAGCAAGGCAGGAGATTCAGATGCCCCGCCTTCAACACAGCTTCACCGGGTTAAAGGCGCGATCTACAGTCCCGCACAGCACGAGCCCCGTAATCAATCCTTGCCGATTCAGCATCTTGGCCGTAACCTAAGCCCACGATGCCCAGTCGACCGATCCTGAAGTTTGCCGCCCTCCTCATCTTCCTTACCCCGTCCCTGCTCGCCGCCCAGGAGCGCCTCCTCGTCAACGCCAAAGTCTTCACCGCCAACCCGCTGCACCCTTACGCCGAAGCTGTCGCTCTCCGCGACAACAAGATTGTCGCCGTAGGCAGCCGCGCCGAAGCCGCAGCCAGCCTCGGCGCGTCGCCTGAAATCATTGACTTAGCTGGCAGGACACTCCTTCCCGGCCTCATCGACAGCCACAACCACGCCATCGACGGCGGCGTCACCCTCATCACCGTTGATGCACCGGAAACCCTCGCCACTGTCGACGAACTCGCCACCATCGCCGCAGCCGCAAAGTCATCCGGCAAAGGCATGTTCGGGAATGTGCTGGTCGTCTCCGGCATCCCTTTGGCTATCTGGTCAAAGAATGAGGAACTTAATAGCCACTTCAACACCGGGCAGTTCTCCGATCAGCCCGTCATGCTCGAAGGCATGGACGGCCACACCGGCTGGGCCAACCTCGCCCTGCGCAAAAAAGCCGGCCTCGACCAAGCCTTCATCGCCAAGCTCAGCAAGCCTGAGCAGGCCTATTACGGCCTTGATAAGGACCTGACTCCAAATGGTTTTGTAGTCGACGCTGGCAAAGAAGTCCTGGAAAAGCAGGTCCCGCAGCCGGACCGCAAGCGCATGCTGGAGGCCGCTCACGCCGCCGTCGATTCTCTCCACTCTCTCGGCATCACCTCCTGGGTCGATCCCGCCGCGAGCGAAGCCATCCTTACCGCCTATGCCGATTTGGCTCAGGAAAAAGGACTTACCGCACATGTAGCCGCATTCCCCGTCGTCCATCCCAACGACCCGGATGCTCTCGTGCAGGTCCGCGCCTTTCGCAAACAGTTCGCGGACGTCCCAAATCTGACCGTTCCCGGCCTCAAAGTCTTCGCCGACGGCGTCGCAGAATTTCCCTCGCAAACCGCCGCCATGGCCGCCCCATATCGCGTCACAGGCAAGACCGGCGAGTTGCTGTTCGAGCCCGCAAACTTCCAGAAAATGTGCATTCAGGCCGACAAGGAAGGGCTCATCATCCACGTCCACGCCATCGGCGACCGCGCCGTGACCGAGGCTCTCAATGGCATTGAGGCTGCGCGCAAAGCCAATGGAAGCAGCGGATTGCCGCACACCATCACGCATCTTCAGTTCGTCAAACCCACCGATATCGATCGATTCCACGAGCTCGGCGTCATCGCTGCCTATCAGCTCTACTGGGCCGTCGCCGGAACAGACACCATCGACATTCTGCAACCGTATGTCGATCCCGAAATCTACAAATGGCAGTACCCTGCCCGCTCTATGCTCGACGCAGGCGCAACGATTTCAGGCGCCAGCGACTGGCCTGTTTCGACTGCAAACCCTTTCCTTGCAATCTATAACGCGGAAACTCGCAAAGGTCCGAAAGGTGTGCTGGACGCCAGTCAGGACATGCCCCGCGAGGCGATGCTCTACGCTTACACCATCAATGCCGCACGCGCTATGAATCAGGAAAAGACGATCGGCTCGATCGAGCCGGGCAAGCTGGCGGATCTGACGCTAGTCGACCGCGATGTACTCACTGTTTCCCCGGAGGAAGCGCGCGAAACGAAGGTTGTATGGACCATGGCCAATGGGGCTTTCGTCTACCGTGCAGCCGCAAAATGAGTAATTTCACTCTCTTAAGCGGCGTAAAGATTTGCGCAATCCGCTTCCGTGATTGCGCAAATCGTGTGTCACGATGCGCAATCCGCGTTGTAACGTTGCGCAATCCGTGTGAGACGTTGCGCAATCCTCGTCGCGAAATGTGCATCGCAACCGGGGCAATCGCGGCTCATCCTTAGCTGGGTGAGAGAGCTTACCCGGCGAGGACTTTCCGGTACCGGAAACCATCCTCGTCGCGGCCGTAGTATCCCGGCTCGACCCCGACTCGTTCATACCCGGCAGCTACGTAGAGCGCCAGCGCATGCAGGTTGCGCTCGGAGACATGTAATTCCACCGCGGAACACTCCGCCTCTCGCGCGCTCTGCTCGACGCGCGCCAGCAGTTCCCGGGCGACACCCATGCGTCGAAACCCCGGTAGTACCTCGATGGTCCAGATATAGGCTGCAGTCGAGTCTTCGTCAGCACGCAGTCCGAGGATGGCAAAGCCCGCGCGCACACCGTCCAGCATCCCCAGCCAGGTACGCGAATTTTCATCCGTGGCCAGCGAACGCATCAGAGCGCGGCTGAAGCGCACTTCGGGGGCAAAGCAGGCCTCTTCGATCGCGTACAGAGCGCGCAGGTCGCCGGCCTCAAAGAGCCGCGAACTCGGGATTGTGGTGGATTCGTTCACTGTCTCTTGGATGGTTGAACGGCCGGACAGATTCAAATCCAGGCGCGCGCGGAGAAAGTCCTGGGGGAGGACATTCCAATCCGCCGAAGAGCGGCTACATCTCCGTCTTTGCGCCGGCCTGCTGCTCGTGATAGGAGAACAGGCAACCACAAAAGTCAGGCGACGCCAGTTCGCTGCTGAAATAGCCCGTCCGCCGCGACTCAGGCTGAGGGTCAGAAGAATGCCTGTGGTGCATGCAGTGAGCTTCGGAGTCGGCCTGAGACTGCCGCTGCGAATGCATAGCCAGCACAATCAGCGGAGGACAGGAGCAGCGCGTCCCATATCCGGAACAATCGCCACGGCACGGTTCATTTTTGTAGGAATTGGAATCGTAGGATGCATTGGCTGACATGGGATTTGCCTCTGCTTCCATCGTCAGGGCTTAACCCTTAAAAAGATGTGACCGGCGTCACAACCATGCGCAAAGACCCGCAACTCAAACTGCCAATTGCTCAAGCTTCTCCGGAGACATGATCCGGACGGTTGCCCCGCGCACCTGGATCAGGTTTTCCTTCTTGAACTTGCCCAGCATGCGCGTAACCGTCTCGCGCGAACTGCCAATCAAGCCCGCCAGTTCCTCATGGGTCATGGCCATCGTAAAGCGCATCTCCGCCGAACGCATCTCCGGCTTGCCGCACGAGGCTGCCTTGCCCCAGTCGAGCAGGACGCCAGCCAGCCGCGCCGCCGCGGAGGAAGAAAGCGCCAGCCGCCGCACATCGAAAAATGCTGCCCTGTATTCGTTCGAGAGCGCCTGCGCTGCGTGCATACTTGCCTCGCCATGCCGCGCCAGGAACGCCATAAACTCAGGCCGCGCAATCCGCTTCATCTCCACCGGCTCGATGGCCTCAGCGGTGACTTCGTTGGCCGCGCCCGACAGCGCCGCACCAAGGCCCAGCACATCTCCAGGCCCGGCAATCTTGAGAATGAGCGTCTTCCCCTGCTTGGAGACACAGGAGAGCTTCACCTGCCCGGTGCAGATCACAAACACGCCGCGCGTCGGCGAATCTTCTTCAAAAATGATGGTCTCCGGAGCAACAGAGAGCTGCGTCCCCAGCCCATCAAAGTCTTCGAGTGCTGCCGTGTCCATGTTGCAGAACTGCCGCATGGAGCGGTGCTCGCAATGCAAGCAATCCAAAAGGGTTCGCACTGCCGAGGCTGGGGACATCTGGGGAAATTCACACTTTCATCCCGCGAACTGTACGGAGCAATCTTGCGTGACAACACCACACTGGACCCGGTGGGGGCGGCAATCCATGCGGGTTCAGCCGAATGGTAGCACACATCCGGTGGAATGTCCGTGATAACAGTCACAGCTTTGTCCTCGCTGGGTCTGCGACCATCATGACGAGACAACCGGTCACAAGACAACCAGCTGCTGCAGATCTAACTGAGGACAAGCATGGACGCTCTCTCGCTCCACCGGATCCACTTCGCCTTCACCATCACTTATCACTATCTCTTCCCGCAACTGACGATGGGCCTCGCCCTGCTGATCGTGATCCTCAAGACACTCGCGCTCAAAACCGGTGATGAGCGATACGCCATCTCTTCCCGGTTCTGGGCTCAGATCTTCGCCGTTAATTTTCTGCTTGGCGTGGTGACCGGCATTCCGATGGAGTTTCAGTTCGGGACCAACTGGTCTGAATTTTCGCGACGCACCGGCGGCGTGATCGGCATGCCACTTGCGATGGAGGGCGTCTTCTCTTTCTTCCTCGAATCAGCCTTCCTTGGCTTATTTCTCTTTGGTGAAAAGCGCTTGCCCAAGTGGGGGCACTGGGCCGCTGCGTTCATGGTCTTCGTAGGCTCGTGGATTTCCGGCTTCTTCATCATCGTGACCAATGCCTGGATGCAGCATCCCGTTGCGTATCATCTGCTGCCCAACGGCAATTTCGAAGTGAGCAGCTTCTGGGGACTTCTCAGCAACCCATGGGCGTTACTGGAATATGTGCACAACATGTGCGGAGCCGTCGTGACCGCCAGCTTTGTGATGGCCGCTGTTGGCGCGCTTTACCTGCTGCAGAAGCGCGACGAACAATACGGCCGGACTTTCCTGAAGCTCGGCGTGATCACCGGATGCATCTCCTGCATCCTGATGGTCTTCCCCACCGGCGACCTGCAGGGCAAATATGTTGCGAAGCATCAGCCCGCCGCCATGGCCGGCATGGAAGGTGTCTTCAACTCAGAGAAAGACGCACCCATGGTTCTAATGGGCCAGCCGGATGTGGAACACCAGAAGATTGACAATCCGCTCGTGGTGAACAGCGTTCTCAGCTTTCTCATCTACGGCACGACCAGCGGCGAGGTCCAGGGGCTTAACTCCATCCCGAAAGACCAGTGGCCAAGCACGTTGCCGCTGCTCTTCTACAGCTACCACATCATGGCCGGCCTCGGAACGTACTTCTTCGCGCTCATGGGACTGTCTGCGCTGCTGCTGTGGCGCGGCAAGCTGTTCCATGAGCGATGGCTGCTGTGGCCGATCATGCTCAGCTTTCCGCTGCCCTACATCGCCACCACGGCGGGCTGGATGACTGCCGAAATTGGCAGGCAGCCATGGCTGGTCTATGGACTGATCCGCACCGCTCAGGGCTCGTCAACACACATCGGGGCAGGCACCAGCCTCTTCACGCTGCTGGGCTTCCTTGGCATGTACACCGTCATCTCCATCCTGTGGATTGTGCTGGTCTATCGCTTCATTGAAAAGGGTCCCTCGGCTCCAGCTCACGCACCCAATCCAACCTCGCTCACCGCGGCTTAGGAGATACGCATGGCAACCCTCTGGTTCTGGATCGTCGCACTCATGCTCGTTGGCTACGTGGTGCTCGATGGCTTCGACCTCGGCGTGGGCATCGTTTATCTTTTTGTCGCTCGCACGGAAGAAGAACGGCAGCAATCCATGCGGGCCATCGGGCCGGTGTGGGATGGCAATGAGGTGTGGCTGCTGGCCGCTGGGGGCACACTTTTCTTTGCCTTTCCGCTGCTGTACGCATCGTCCTTCAGCGGCTTCTATCTGCCGCTGATGATCGTGCTTTGGCTGCTCATTCTGCGCGGGCTCAGCATCGAGCTGCGGCATCATTCGCCGGATCCGCTGTGGCGCACCTTCTTTGACGCAATGTTTGCCGTTGCCAGCACGTTGCTGGCCATCTTCTTTGGTGCGGCGCTGGCCAATGTCGTCCGCGGCGTGCCTATTGGTCCGGACGACTACTTCTTCCTGCCGTTATGGACGAACTGGCGCCCCGGACCGAGCCCCGGCATTCTTGACTGGTATACGGTGCTGGGCGGTGTGCTGGCGCTCGCAGCGCTCGCGCTTCACGGCGCTTTGTATCTCGCACTCAAGACCGAAGGTGCACTGGAACAGCGTGCCCGAAGTCTCGCCGGCAAACTGCTGGTTGCCGTGCTCTTGCTGACTGCGATCAGCATTCCCGCGACGATCCTTGCGCGGCCTGATTCGCTCCATAACTACGAGGCGCACAGCCTGGCATTCCTGGCACCCGGTGTGGTCCTCGCCAGCCTCATCTCGATCCTGATCGGAATTCGGCGGAGAGCGCCACTCGTGGCCTTCCTCAGCTCCTGCGCTTATCTCGCTGCGATGCTGTCCGGAGCGGCAGCAGGGCTTTTCCCAGTGCTACTACCATCGGTTGGCGGACACGGCCGCGATATCACGATCGCGAACGCTATCGCGGGACCGCATACGCTGCAGGTTGGTTTGGTGTGGTGGTCGATCGGGATGCTGCTCGCCGTTTTCTATTCAGCCACTGTCTTCTATCTCTTCCGCGGCAAAGTGTCGAAATCTGCGGAAGGCTATGGACACTGAGAGCGAGTGTGAGTGGGCAGTGTGAGTGTGAAAAGCAAAGACATTGCTATATCTCTAGCCAAAAAAGTGTGAGGAGCCAGAGCCCCTCACACTCACACTTCACACTCACACTGTCTCTAGACGTTCGCTTCGAGATCCGTGATGACATCGAAGAAACGCTGATCGAGGCGACGGTTGGTCGCTACGGCCTCGGCAATCGTGATGTCCGTGATATCGGTTCCTTTCAGCACCGCGATGCGTCCCCACTTCTGCTGATGCACCATGTCGATGGCGTGCAGGCCGTAGCGCTGGCCGAGCAGACGGTCATAAGCAGTCGGTGAACCGCCGCGCTGCGTATGGCCCAGGTTCACGGAACGCGTCTCAAAGCCGGTCTTCTTTTCGATCAGGTCAGCCAGCTTTTCGCCAATGCCGGAAAGGCGCGCGTGGCCGAACGAATCGACTTCCGCTGAGCCGATGACTTGCCCGACTTCGGGGAGATGGCAGCCTTCGGCGACAACGACGAGGCCGTAGGTCTTGCCCTTGTCGTAGTTGTACTTGAGCAGCTTGGCCACGTGATCGATGTCGATCTCCTTTTCCGGCACAAGCACGACGTCCGCACCGCCTGCCACTCCGGCGGCATAAGCGATCCAGCCTGCGTCGCGGCCCATTACTTCGATGACAACCACGCGATTGTGAGAATCTGCCGTGGTGCGAATGCGGTCGACAGCTTCAGTGGCGATGGCCACTGCTGTATCAAAGCCGAACGTGGCGTCCGTGCCGTTGATATCGTTGTCGATCGTCTTCGGCACACCAACGCCGGGGATGCCGGCATCGGTGAGAGCCAGCGTTACTGATTGCGTGTCGTCGCCACCGAGGGCGATCAGCGCATCGATTCCGTTAGCCTTCAGCACGGCCTCCACCTGCTCGATGCCACCGGGAATCTTCTTCACGTTGGTGCGCGAGGAGTGCAGGATCGTGCCGCCCAGCAACTGAATCCCATCTACCCGCTCCAGGGTCAACGGAATCCACTTGTTATCCAGCACACCGCGCCAGCCGTTCAGGAAGCCGACAAACTCGTCGCCGTACTTGTTGATTCCCTTCTTCACAGCGGCATAAATGACCGCATTCAACCCAGGGCAATCTCCGCCGCCGGTCAACAAACCAATCCGCATCGCAATTCTCCTAGAGAGTATGGATATTCCAACTTCGCCACGGCAAAACGGGCAAAGCAAACCACAGACAGTGTACCGCCGCCACTCGACCTGGACTCCCGGCTACTGCATAAAGGAACCACGAAAACAAAAAGGCTCTCCGAAGAGAGCCTGAATGCTGAATTGTGATGTGCCCGAGCCAAGTAGGGACAAGCGCGGGTTAGCGGCGGTGCGGTCCTTCATGGCCGTGCGGGTCATGCATTGCCTGGCCATGAAACTCTGCGCGGTGGTCGCCGGGGCGCTCTCCACGCTGAGGCATCGGTCCGTGGTAGCCATGCCGGTAGTCATAGTGATGGTCTACGTGGCCGTAGAAGTGTTCCGGGCCGTGAAACCATGGGCCCGCTCCGATGAAGAGGCCACCGTTAAACCACTCAGGTCCGTAGTAGCCGTCCGGCGCGCAGTTGTACGGGGGAACCTCGTAATAGCCGTAGGGACAAGCCGGCGGAGCGCCAATCTGAACGGAGATTTGAGCCTGAGACTTCGGTCCTGAGACGAACAACAGGGCGGCAGCGGCACTCGTGAGTGCCAAGTACTTCAAGGTACGAATATTTGAACTCATTGTTTCACCTCACAGCGTTGGAGTCGTCCGATCAAAGAATGGTTGTGTGCGGTCAACAAACTTGGCGATGTTACCTGTGCCGTTTGACACATATGCCGTCCATTCTTTTACGTCGATTTAGGTCCGTCCATTGCTGAACACTGCTTTCCAAATTCGGACAGGGCGCTTACCCCGAAGCGACTGCATCCTCCACATCACAAAGCGTTTCCAGAAACGCCTATGTGGTTTGCAAATTGCATGTCACACGATGCGCCAAGTTGTCCCGTAGCGCAGGGAGGCTCCTATGCCACACTTCGAACGCATCCGCGACATCGTTTCCGGACCAGCAAGCCCGGAGATCATCCAGCAGCGCACCTTAGCCGGCTGGCAACTCGTCTCGCTCGAGTGGCGACGCGAGCTACCTGATTCTGAAACACCCTCGGAAGGCGCTTATGGCGAAGACATCCCCTACGGCCTTCGCATTTCGGACGATGGCCTCCGCCTGGAAGTGCACCCTACCGAAAACCGCGCCCTCATGCTCATGATGGAGCTGCTCGGACAGGACTTCTCCTACTCGTCGATCGTGAGCGACCTGAACGAGAAGGGCTTTCGCACACGGTCCGGTCTGCCGTGGAGCCGGGTCGCTGTTTTCAACATGATGCCGCGCCTGATCGAAGTCGGCCCGCGCCTCTTCGCTTCGGAAGAGTGGAAAGCTCAGCAGCACAGCCGGTGAAAGCCCGTCCGGTCGGATCGGAGCGCATCAGGTACGACCGGAAGGCCGCCGCGAGGGTATTGCTCTTTTGGCGATAGTCGCCAGGAATGTTTCAATAGGACGATATGCCGCAAACTGGCACCATCGTCCTGCTCGTCTTTGTTCTCACGGTCGCCGCTGTCCTGCTTGTGGTTCTGCAGCTTACGCGGCTCGGTTATCTCATGCGGACCTCGATCGTCGACCGCCCGCGACGTCGCATGTTCCTGGCCTCGGTTGCTTTTTTTGTGACATTTCTCGGCTGCCGCCTGGCGGTCTACCTGGTGGTGCAAGGCACGGGTCCGTTCCATTGGGTGACGATGGGCGGTAAGCATATTCACCATCTTGTGTGGGGAATTCTCATCCTGCTCTTCGTGGGTTACGGATGGCTGCTCGACCTTGGCCGCGCTAGTTCCCCGCTGTCGATTCTCTTCAGCCGCATCATGTGCATTGCGTATGGCGCGGGCGCAGCGCTTACGCTCGATGAGTTCACACTTTGGCTGAATCTCGATCCAGACGTTTACTGGCTCAAGACCGGCGGCCGCCTCAGCATCGACGCTGTCGTGCTCTTCGGCTCGCTGCTGATGATCGGCGCATGGGGCGCGCCGTTCTTTCAATCCTTACAGCGACTGTGGAGCAAAGGCGGCAGACTCCGCCATCGCATGTTCAAGCCGATTCGCCGCGTGAGGTGGCCTCGTCGGCATAAAGGTCCGCGATCAACTCCGCGTATCGCTCCGTAAGCACACGCCGCTTCAGCTTCATGCTTGGTGTCAACTCGCCCGTTTCAATCGTCCAGTCCTCGGCAACGACTCTGAAACGCTTCATGGTTTCGAAGTTCGCAAGGCCACTGTTGACGCCTGCAACGATATCGCCATAGAGCGCAATCACTTTGCCGTCAGCTACGAGATCGCGGCGCGTGAGAGCGGTGATTCCCTGCTTCTGCGCCCAGTCTTCTAGAGCGGTGAAGTTGGGGGAGATGAGCACACTGGCGAATTTGTGACGATCGCCTACCAGCGCGGCCTGCGCCACGAGCATGTTGGTCTTCAGCTTGCCTTCGATCGGTTGCGGGGCGATGAGTTTGCCTCCGGAAGTCTTCAGCAACTCTTTCTTACGGTCGGTGATGAAGAGGAAACCGTCGCCGTCGATCTTCGCAATATCGCCTGTTGCGAACCATCCATCGGCATCGATGCACTCTGCTGTCGCGGTGAGCTTCTGCCAGTAGCCTTTGAAGACCCCCGGCCCGCGTACCAGCAGTTCGTCATCGGGAGCCAGTTTGCACTCAACATTCGGCAGCGGCTTGCCCACCGAGCCCATCTTGTGGACGCCCGGTGTATTGATCGCGATGACCGGCGAAGTCTCCGTCAGCCCGTAGCCCTCGAGCACAGAGATTCCGACCGAAGCGAACCAGTCGCCAGTGTCCGTGCCGAGCGGCGCGCCGCCCGAGATGAACCGCTTGACCCGCCCGCCAAAGGCTTCCTGGATCTTGCCGTAGACCAGCGTCTTGGCCAGCTTCCAGCCGAGAGATCCGGGCTTGTGGCCATCGTGAATCTCTTCCTTGTGTTCGCCGCCTGTCTTCACTGCCCAGTTCAGGATCTTGGCCTTCATCGGCGATGCTGCAGCTGACTTCTGCTGGACTCCATGGCGAATCTTTTCGTACACGCGCGGCACGCCAACGAACACCGTGGGCCGCACTTCTTTGAGCGTCGTAATCAGCTTGTCGAAGAGAGGACAGTACGCCACCTGCGCGCCGTTGAAGTACATCGCGTAGTCGAGCGCCCGCGCCGTAATGTGCGACAGCGGCAGGTAGGAAACGGAGCAGTCGCTGGCGTCAAAGCCAAAGTCACGCGTGCAGTAGCTCGTATTCGAGGCCAGATTGCCATGCGTCAGCATTACGCCCTTCGGCTCGCCCGTGGTACCCGAAGTGTAGATCAGCGTTGCCAGTTCCTCCGGCTTTGCCGACATCACCTCAGCATCGAACTCCGCGTCGCGTTCATTGCCTCTGCCCTCAGCCTCACGCAGCAGCGTCGCAAACATCACAGCGTCTGCAGGCACGTTGGTGGAATCCATCATCACCACGTGCTCCAGCGGTGTCTGCGCGCGCACCGATTGCACCTTGTCATAGAGTGCCCGTGTGGACACCACGATCACCCGCGTACCGGCGTCCCGGAGAAGCTCTGCAATCTGCTCCGGCGTCAGCGTGGGATAGATGGGCACGTCCACGGCGCCAATGGCCAGCACGGCAAAGTCGGTGACCGCCCATTCCCAGCGATTCTCGCTCAGCAGCGCAATGCGGTCTCCGCGCTGAATTCCCCAGCTCTGCAAAGCCCGCGCCAGCGCCCGCACCCGCTGGTAGACCTCAGCGGAAGAAATTCCCTTCCACTCGCCGGCGTCATTCTGCCACAACATGACATCTGAACGCTTGCTCCCAGCCACGCGAAGAAAAAGCTCATTGACCGTCAGAATCTCCGGCGCTCCGCCAGCCGCGATCTTGCCGTTTACATCACTCATAAGCCCTCACCGCGGACAATGCTTGCCGCTTGCACCAACGAGCAAGTGTACCAGCGTGGCATGCTCTAGTACCGCCACCATTCCGACCGCAGCTCAACACCCGGCACCACCTCCGTCGGCCGCCCGGGTTCCGGAGACCAGAGCCTGAGCCCCTCCTCCGCGAACATTCGCGTAATCGGCTCCCGCCAGGCATGCAGGGCAAGATCGAACAGTCCCCAATGGATCGGCATGAGCAGACCCTTCCCACCGAGCGCCGCGAAGGTGCGAATCGCTCCCTCCGGACCCATGTGAATATCTGCCCAGAGTTGGTTGAAGGCGCCAATCTCCAGCATCGTCAGATCGAACGGGCCATACGCAGCGCCAATCTCGGCAAATCCGGGCCATTCGCCTGAATCTGCGCCGTAATAAACACGGTTGCGCGGGCCAGTTAGTACGAAGGAAGCCCACAGCGTCTCGAACCGATTCAACAGACTCCGCCCCGAAAAATGCCGGGACGGCAACGCGGTAATTGTGATGTCGCCGACGCGAACAGAATCGGTCCAATCAACTTCAGTGATGCGATCCGCCGCCAGACCCAGCGTCGTCAGTTCTGCGCCAACTCCGAGCGGGGTGATCCACCTTGCCCCGGCGACAGCGGCCAATCTTGCCAATTTTCGGATCGTGCCAGCACCGAGGTGGTCGTAGTGATCGTGGGAAACCAGGACCACGTCGATCTCCGGCAAATCTTCCAGCCGGAGAGGTGCGGGGAAAAAACGCTTCGGCCCCGCCCACTGCACGGGGGCGGCTCGTTGATCCCACACCGGATCGATCAGCACCCTCGCACCGTCGATCTCCACCAGCATCACGGAATGGCCCATCCAGGTTACCCGCAAGCCACTGTCCGGAGCTTTTGCAAATACCGATGCGTCCGTGCGAAAGGGCCCGAGAGGCGCGCGAGGCGTCCGCTCTTCCTTGTTCGTAAGGTACTGCTTCAGTACCCGGAACATCATCTTCCAGTCGCCTACGCTGGTTGGCACGGCATTTTGAAACTTTCCCTCCACCTTCAACGCCCGCTGCAATGTCGTCATTCCGAACTCAGGCTCCGATCCATATCAACCCTCGATTTCCTCGTAACACTCGAACCACTGACCCGCATATACAGATTTTCGATGAGCCAGCCAGGCACAAGATTCTTTCAAACCAATAAGATGCAGGAAAATCAAGTATCTGCGCATCCATTCTCACGGATAAAGCTGCCGCCGTAGGTGGTCCAACAGGCAACCACCACTCTAGATGACGCACGCACTCGCACTCCAGCGCGCAAATAGATCATCCGTATACGCCGGTGTTGCATCCTAACTGGGAAATCGCTCCTGGGCTAAGATGAAAGGACCGGCATGAGCACAGCACCCGCACAACCCGCGTCCACGCAAGCGCCGCCAACGCCATTGTCGATGCGCGAGGTCCTCCGCATCACAACGATGCGCCGCCTCTGGTACGCCCAGATCGTGTCGAATTTTGGCGACTTTCTGGCGCTCTTCGCCGTCATCGGCGTGCTGACGTTCAAGCTCAAGGGCAATCCCCAGCAGATCACGGGCGTTCAGATCGCTTACCAGGTGCCCATTGCCATCCTCGGCATCCTTGCCGGAGTCTTCGTCGACCGCTGGCCGCTCAAGCGCACGCTGGTCTCAAGCGACATCATCCGCGGTTTCCTGTGCCTCGGTCTCCTGTTCGCCAACCAGGTCTGGCACTATTACCTCATCCTCGCGGCCATCAGTGTTGTCTCGAGCTTCTTCGGCCCGGCGCAGGGCGTGGTCATCCGCGAAGCTGTGCCTTTCCACGGCCTCCGCTCCTCGAACGCGCTGATGCAGCAGGTGATGTTCATGATGCGCATCGTCGGCCCATCTGCCGCCGGCATCCTGGTTGGATCCTTTGGACCCAACCCCTGCTACTGGATTGATGCCGTCAGCTTCTTCGCCTCCGCCAGTTTCATCGCCTCGGTCGCCATCAAGCCCCGCGAAACGGTCCACAAACACACCGTGGCCGAAGACAAGGGCGCTGTCGCCAAAGTCTGGCACGACATGCAGCAGGGCATCTCCTTCATCGTCCATCATGCTGCGCTGCTATTCGTCGTCCTGGCCATGTCAGCAGGTATGTTCATCATCGGCTGCTTCGGTCCGCTCATCGCCGTTTACGTGCGAGACTCAGTCCACGCGGAAACCAAGATCTATGGCATCGCCTCGGCCATGATCGGCGTCGGCATGTTCGTCGGTGTCGCCTCGCTCAATAAGTTTGCAGCCAAGGTCAAGAACACCATCCTCGTTTACACCGGCCTGCTCGGCATTGCAGCCGGGCTCGTAGTTCTCACCGCACTCACCTTCATCTGGAGCACACTGCTTGGCGACTTCGTCATTGGCGCTGCCGTTGCCTGCATCATCATCCCCGCGCAGACGCTGATGCAGCAGGAGACTCCCCCTGCCCTGATGGGCCGCGTCGGCAGCACCTTCATGTCCTGCGTATTCACCGCGCAGATTTTGGGCCTGCTGCTCAGCGGCGCACTCGCCAAAGTTACCGGCGTCCGCGAAGTCTTCGCATTGTGCGCTGGAGTGCTCGTCCTGCTGACTCTTGCCGGCAAGCTCTTCATGGAGCCCAGGGAACCTGCTGCTGCATGATCTAGAAATAATTTCTTCGACAACTAGAGTTCCGCCACGCAGATCCATGGGCAGGATTTATATTCTGGCTTTCCTTTTGTCATTCCCGAAGGGAATCTGCTGTTTCGCTTGAGTAATACTGCAATTTAGCCCTGTGCATCGTGCCTCGAACCTTCACCCAATCTTTACGCCCTTTTCACCCCCAGAAAGATCAAGCCCTCTAAGTTCGAGATTGGCATTCTTCTTGCCATCGTCCCGTCTGCGCGGAGCACTGTCCAGACGAAAGCGTCATCTTGAACCCTCGCGCCCGTAGAGGCGCAATACCGTCCTGCCCGTATCGCCACATCGATGCTGATCGGCAGGCCGTGCAGGAAATTCCTATGGAGAGGCAATGAACCGTCATCATCTCGCAGGAGCGTTAGCTCTCGCTCTCATCAGCACACTATCCGCCACGGCGCAGCAGGCAGCCTTTACTGCGGCCGATAGCAAACCCACAGCAACACAGGCAGAAGCCCAGAAGGCCGACGACCAGGCTACGCCGCAGGTCAAGATCACCAACGTCGAAAGCATCACCGTCACCGCTCCCGGCGAAGACCGCAGCGAGCAGTCCATCGACTCGACCAGCATGCTTGAGGCCGCTCCCGGCACCAGCCCCATCGAAGTGCTCTCGCGGCTGCCCAGCGTTAGCGTGACCACGGCCGATCCTTACGGCACCTACGAGTGGGCGCTGCGCATCTCGGTTCGCGGCTTCAATCAGAACCAGCTCGGCTTTACGCTCGATGATGTGCCGCTCGGAGACATGTCCTATGGCAACCTGAACGGTCTCCACATCAGCCGCGCCCTGGTCAACGAAAACATGGGCCGCACTGTTCTCTCGCAAGGCACCGGAGCGCTCGAAACCGCCTCGAACAGCAACCTCGGCGGCACCGTCCAGTTCTACTCGGCAGACCCGCTCGACAAGCGCGGCTTCGATGTCCACCAGACCTTCGGCAGCTTCAACGGCCTGCGCACTTTCGGCCGTTTTGACAGTGGCACACTCGGCGGACGCACCCGCTTCTTCATCGACGGCGTCTACCAGCGTGCCGACAAGTGGAAAGGCCACGGAGACATCGGCCAGAACTACTACCAGTTCAACACCAAGCTCACCAGCCAGGTCGGCAGCAAGGGCCTCTTCACCTTCTTCGCCGACTACTCCAACCGCCGCGAAGTGGACTACCAGGACCTCAACAAGGTCTGGACCAAGACCCTCGGCTATAACTGGGACAACTTCGGCAACTGGGGCCAGGCCATCCAGGCCGCCAATGCCTATAACGCTCAGGGCGGCGGCGGACCGGTCTTTGCCGGTATCTCAACCGACTTTCCCTACCCCGTAACCAAGCTCCAGAGCGGCTTCGGCGACCTCTCCAACGACCCGGAGGATGCTGCCTATTACGGCGGCGGTGGACTGCGCCGCGACTTCCTCACCTACGTCAGCTACAAGACCGCCATCACCGATCACCTCATCTGGAAAACCACCGCCTACGGCCACACCAACAATGGCCGCGGCCTCTGGTTTACCCCGTATCTCGCCACCTACGACGCCTCATACACGCCGGTTTCGCCCATCTCCCTGCGCACCTCGGAGTATGGCATCGAGCGCGGTGGGTTCGTTACCTCGCTCGCCTACGAGAGCGGCCGCAACAAGGTGGAGGGTGGAGCATGGTTTGAAGACGAAACCTTTGATCTGGCCCGCAAGTTCTATGCCACCAGCCTCGCCAGCCCGCTCCACTCCCTGTACGACTTCCCCAGCAACCCCTTCTATACGCAGTGGGCTTTCACCTTCAAGACAACCGTCTATCAACTCCACGTGCAGGACGCCTTCAAGATCAATAACGCAGTCACTGTTTCCGCCGGCTTCAAGACCCAGGAAACCAACACCGACGGCAAGCTGAACTCCTTCAACACCGGCCTGCCACTCCTTGCTCCTACGGCATCGGCGTCCAACTATTCCCAGGGCTCGCTCGAATCCGGCAAGCCCTTCCTGCCGCAGTTTGGCGCCAACTGGAAGATCAACAAGTCGAACGAAATCTTCGCCGATGTAGCGTACAACGTCCGCGCCTACCAGGCCGGCGGCCCAGGCTTCGGCAACTCGCCGTGGGGCACCAGCCAGGCGGGTTTCGAGTATCTGAAGAAGACCCTCAAACCTGAAACTTCGTGGAGCGAAGAAGTGGGCTACCGCATCCTCGGCTCGAAAGGTATTGCACAGGCCAATTACTTCCACGTCAACTTCAACGACCGGCTGCTGGCAATTCAGCAGGGTCCGTCCATTGCCGGCGCGGCCTCGCTGCTCTCGAACGTAGGCGGCGTGACCACCAACGGCTTCGACGCCTCCGGCACCATCCAGCTCTCGCCGCAGTTCTCGCTCTACAACGCTGTGACCTGGAGCAAGTCCACCTATGATTCGGACGTCGTCACCACCAACAGCTCCGGCGTCACTTCGACCATCCTGACCAAGGGCAAAGTCACCGTCGATTCGCCTCAGTTCCTCTACAAGGATGAGTTCGAATACAACACCCACGGCTTCAACGCCCACATTGGCGCGGACTACATGGGCCGCCGCTACTTCACATACACGGATGACAACAGTGTCGATGGCCGCTTCCTCGCCGACTTCGGCACCAGCTATACGCGTGAGCAGCTCGGCATCTTCAGCGCGCTCAAGCTACAGCTCAACATCTACAACCTGATGAGCGCCAAGTACTACTCCACCGTCGGCACCAACGGCTTCATCGCCAGCGATCCGACGTCGGTCAGCAATAACACGCTACAGGTAGGTGCGCCGCGAACAGTGGTGGGTACCTTTTCACTGAAGTTCTAACATCAAGAGAAAACGGGGTTCCGAATCCTCAGAAGAGAGTTTTCGGGACCCCGTTTGGCTGTTGCGTTACATTAAGCAGAAAAGCGTATGGTGTGAGTCAATCGTCCACTTCACAGTTCCAAGAGCATTCGGGAAGAAAATCATACCCCTCCCCCAATTCCCCTGTGCCAAATCTTCGCCCCACCGAAGAGAGACTAAACGGCTGCCGGACGGACAGCTTCGTCCACGATCAGACGGATGCCCGCAATATTCTTGAGCAGCTCTTCCGGAAATCCGTGGCGCTCGCGCAGGTATTCCGGAGTGTTGTAGCTCACGTTCACCTGGCCATCGGCGTCTTCCCAGACCAGAGCCTTCAACGGCAAATCTAGCGCCAAGGTAGGCGCAGCCAGCATCAGCGGCGTGCCAGATTTGGCATTGCCAAATATCAGTAGCTTGGTCGGCCGCATAGAGAGACCCATTGCCGCCGCGCCGCCGCTGTGATCGATGGTGGCAAGAATCGGAATGCCGAGGGTCTGGAGGATGTTGCCCAGCCGCTCCAGCGTTTCATCGACAGAGTACGGACTTAGGCGATGAACTATTCCCTTTGGATCAAAGCTTGCGGGTGAATCTGTCATACGAACCTCGGTTGCAGTTTCATCAAGTTGACTGTTTCGCTTGACCGCTGCGCTGCATCAGGCCTGATCAGGTTACACCTGCGCGCGAGGCGTGAGCCGGATGAGGTTCTTCGCGAGCTTATCCCATTGTGTGAGCAAAACAACGCCGCAGGAACTTGCAGTCTTGGCAACATGCAGCTCGACCAGTTCGTAGATCGAGCTCTGCGCGGTGAAGTCCAGGTCGTTGAAGCGCTCCGCTAACAGGAATTCATCGTGGTACATCTTGTTCTCAATGAAAGCAGCCTTGTCGTCGTAGACCCAGGCGAGACCGCCGGTCATACCAGCACCAAAGTTGATACCAGTGTCGCCGAGAACGACCGCCAGGCCGCCGGTCATGTATTCGCAGCCATGGTCGCCGACGCCTTCCACGATAGCCAGAGCGCCGGAGTTGCGAACGGCGAAGCGTTCGCCTGCGCGGCCTGCGGCGTAGAGTGAGCCGGAGGTGGCGCCGTAGAGAGCAACATTGCCAAGGATGGTGTGCTTGGTGGATTCGCGGGCGGCGCGGCCTTCCGCGCGGATGATGAGTTCGCCGCCGCAGAGGCCTTTGCCGACGAAGTCGTTGGCTAAGCCTTCCAGTTTCAGCGTTAATCCTGCGACTGCAAAGGCCCCGAAGGATTGACCGGCGACGCCCTTCAGGTCATATTGAATGGCGGAGCCAGAGGCTGTCGGGTTCTGGGTTCGGAAGGCTGCGATTTCGCCGGAAAGGCGCGCGCCGACGGTGCGGTGCTCGTTGGTGATGCGCGAGGTGACGGAGAACGGCTGGTTGGACTTGAAGGCTTCGAAAGCTGGTTCGGTCCAGGCATCGTCGAGCGCAGGATGCGATTCCGGACGGTCGTTGCGCTTGCCTTGCCAGCGGATGGCGATGTTCGGGTCTTCGACCAGTTTGCCTGCAGCGAGGATAGGTTCGAGATTGAGATGACCGTCGTAGCGGACTTGCTCGAGCAGGTCGGTTCGTCCCGTTGCCGCGGCGAGCGAAGGCAGGCCGAGCGAGGCGAGCAACTGCTGGAGCTCGATGGCCAGCTCTTCGAAGTAGCGGACAACGTGCTCCGGCTTGCCGCGGAACTTGGCGCGAAGCTCAGGCTTCTGCGTGGCGATGCCGGTTGGGCAGGTGTTGAGGTGGCACTGACGAGCCATATCGCAGCCGAGGGCTACGAGAACCGAGGTGCCGAAGGCGAACTCGTCGGCGCCTAGGAGAGCGGCGATCAGGATGTCGCGGGCGGTGCGCAGGCCGCCGTCGGTACGCAGACGGACGCGACCGCGAAGACCGTTGAGGATGAGGACCTGCTGGGCTTCCGCGAGGCCGAGTTCCCAGGGATCGCCGGCGTACTTGATGCTGGAAATCGCCGCCGCGCCGGTGCCGCCGCCATGACCGGCGATGACGATGTAGTCAGCGTAGGCTTTCGCGACGCCTGCAGCGACCGTGCCGACGCCGCACTCGGAGACGAGCTTGACGCCGACGGTGGCGCGGGGATTGACGCGCTTGAGGTCGTATATGAGCTGGGCGAGATCTTCGATCGAGTAGATGTCGTGGTGCGGCGGCGGGCTGATGAGCTGCATGCCGGGCTGCGCGTGACGCAGACGGGCGATGAGTTCGGTGACCTTGTAGGCGGGGAGCTGGCCGCCCTCTCCTGGCTTTGCGCCCTGGGCAACTTTGATTTCGAGCTCTTCGGCGTGGATGAGATATTCGGCGGTGACGCCGAAGCGGCCGCTGGCGACCTGCTTGATCTTGTTGTTGAGCAGGGACGGTGCACCGTTGATGTCGGCATACACTGCGGGGTCTTCGCCGCCTTCGCCGGTGTTCGAGCGGGCGCCGAGCAGGTTCATGCCCTGGGTAATGGTCTGGTGGGCTTCCGGCGAGAGCGAGCCGAAGGACATGGCGGAGGCGATGAACTTCTTGACGAGAGTTCCGGGGCCTTCGACAGTTTCTACGGCGAGTTCAGGGCCGGCTGGGCGAATTTCCAGGAGATCACGCAGGTTGGCCGGCTGCAGATCGGCGGCCTGGGTGGCGAAGCTGGACCACGGCGTGAGCGCCAGCGCCGCGCCTTGTTTGGTCGATCCCATAGCAGCCTGGAGAGCGCGTACGGTCGTGGGCTGCCAGGCGTGGAATTCGGCGTCTTCAGCTTTACGGAAGCGGACGAAGCCGTAGTCCGGGAGATCCTTGATTGCAGGGGCGATCGTGGCTGCGGCTACGAGTGTGCCGCCTTCGCCGTTGGAGGACTCTGCCAAAACTGGTTGTTCATGCCACGACTGGCGGACGGTCTTTTCGATTTCCGCAAAGCCGATCCCGGAGAGGGGCGAGGGGGTGCCGCAGAAGCACTTGGCGATGACTTCTTCCCCAAGGCCGATGGCGTCGAACAGATGTGCGCCGCGATAGCTGTCGACGACGCTGATGCCCATCTTCGACATGACTTTGGCGAGGCCGAGTTCGAGCGACTTGAGGGTGTTGTATTCGCCCTTTTCCGGGGTGAGAGCGCGGGCGGTTTCGAGAGCAAGCCAGGGACAGACGGCTCCGGCGCCCATGCCGAGCAGGACGGCGACGTGGTGGATGTCACGGCAGTCGGCTGCCTCTACGGCAAGTCCGACTTCGGTGCGGACGCCCTCGGTGGTCAGCGTACGATGGACGGCGCCGAGCGCGATGGCCATCGGGATCGGCAGTGCGTTGGGCGAGGCCGCGCGATCGGTAAGCAGGAGGATCATGGCGTGATCGGCGACGAGTTCGACGGCGCGCGCGGTGATGCGGTCGAGAGCGTCCTCCATGGTTTCATCGGGCGAGAAGAGGCAGTCGAGCGTCTCGAGCGGGAGCGCTTCGGCATGCGGGTATTGACGCTTACGCAGGGCTTCCATCTGGTCGAGCGAAAGCAAGGGAGAGCGAAGGGAAAGGCCTGGCAGCGGTTCGCGGGGCTCAAAGATATGCGGCCAGGGCCCGAGACGCGTGTGCATCTGCAGAACGACGGTCTCGCGCAATGGGTCGATCGGCGGATTGGTCACCTGGGCGAAGCGCTGGCGGAAGAAGGAATAGACGGGGCGCGGAGCGCGGGCGAGCGGAGCGAGCGGCGTGTCGTCGCCCATGGACCACACGGCGTCCTTGCCTTCAGCGGCCATGGGCGCGAGGATCATGCGGACTTCTTCGCGGCTATAGCCAAAGCGGTGCTGCAGGCGGTTTAGTTCGGATGGATCGAGAGTGGCTGCGCTGTTTTCGAGGCCGACGAGCGGCGCATCTGCCTGCACCAGGTCCTGGTAGCGGTTGTTCTGGTCGAAGCGGGCGAGGAGCTCGTCGTTTTCAAGGAACTCGTGTGTCTCAAGATCGACCATAATCATCTGGCCCGGGCCGAGACGGCCTGAGTGCAGAACGTGCTCGGGGTCCATGTCGACAAGGCCCGCTTCGGAGCCGGCTACAACGAGACCGTCTTCGCTGACAGCGTAACGACAAGGGCGGAGGCCGTTGCGGTCGAGGATCGCTCCGACCTGGCGGCCGTCGGCGAAGGCGAGGGCGGCGGGGCCGTCCCACGGCTCAACACAGTCGCCGGTGTACTGGAGGAAGGAGGACTTGTTGCCGTGGTTGGCTGGTGGCACGAGCATCCGAAGAGCTTCGGCTACCGTGCGGCCGTTCATTGCGAGGAGTTCCACGACTTCGTCGAGAGAAGACGAGTCTGACCCGCCGACGCTGAGGATGGGGTGCAGGTCGAGCGAGAGTGTTGCGGCACGGGCCTGCATGCGGGAGCGGTTGCCCCAGATGGTGTTGATTTCGCCGTTGTGACCGAGGGTACGGCAGGGCTGTGCGCGATCCCAACTCGGGAGGACGTTGGTGGCGTAGCGCTGATGGAAGACGGCGAACGGCGTTTCGAAGGCTGGGTCAGCGAGGTCTGGATAGAACTGCGGCAGGAGGCGGCCGGCGCAAAGGGCCTTGTAAATGATGGTGCTGGACGAGATCGACGCGATGTAACCGGGGAGGGCGGAGCGTTCGAACTGCTTGCGGGCGAGGTAGAGGCGGCGGTCGAAATCTGAGCCGTCTTCAGTGGTAACGAGCAGGTGCCAGATATTGGGCAGAGTGGACGCGGCGATGGAGCCAAGGATCTGGGGACAGATGGGCACGGGACGCCAGGCGAGCAGGGTGATCTGCTGCGCGGCGAGGGCGGCTTCGAGCTCTGCGCGGGATTCGAGCGATTCTCCGTCGAGGAAGACGACGGCGACGCCGAGCGGCTTACTTCGGTCGAGCGTAATGCCGAGGGGTCCGAGGAGAATGTCACGCGGAATGGCGGTCATAACGCCGACGCCGTCGCTGGACTTACCGTCTGCCGCGACTGCGCCGCGATGTTCGAGGCGGGCGAGGGCGGTGAGGGCGTGATTCAAGATGGCGTGTTTCGGTTCGCCGGAGAGGTGCGCGACGAAACCGACGCCGCATGAATCCTGGTCGAAACGCGGGTCAACTAAAGACGGAATGGATGCGAGGGTGAGTGCCGCAGTAAAGCTGGAATCACTGACAGCGGGGCGCTGACTACGAGAGCCGGAAAAAAGACGATGGCGATCCATACGTAACTATACGACCTCTGGAAATAGAAAATCCACAATGCGAAGAGCCCGCGCAGCAGCAATATTGCTTGACTGGCGCAGGCGAAACAGGCTGTGTCGTGGCGGGGATGACGGGCTTTCCGATAAAACGCGGAGCAGGGCCGAAAAAACACGGAACAGCTTTGCATATTTATACAAGGTGGCGTATATTTATGCAAGCGCGGTCCTGATTTCGGGGCCGCGCTTTCGATTTGCCGAAAGCCGGGCGCTGGATTGGAACGATGAAACTGGAACGTCACAATGCGATACGGGATCTGGTCGGAAGTTCGCCGATCAGCAGCCAGGACGAGCTGCGGCGCAAGCTGCGGCGTCGTGGGTTTGCTGTGACGCAAGCTACGCTATCGCGCGATCTACATGAGCTGCATCTATTCAAAGGGCCTACGGGTTATGGCGTACCGAACGGAAGCAGTGCGGTAGCCGTCGAAGAAGAGGATGACAGTCCGCCGGGTGTGGCTGAAGTGCTGGAAACGTTTGGCATGCGCAGCCGGCAGGCAATGAACCAGGTTGTGATTTCGACGGTGATGGGCGGAGCGCAGCCGGTGGCGGCAGCTATGGACTACGAAGAGTGGCCGGAGGTGGTGGGCACCATCGCTGGCGATGACACGGTATTGGTGATTTGCCCAGATATACGGCGGGCCGCTGAAGTGCAGGCGAAGCTGAGGAAGATTCTGGAGTCATGAGCGAAGGGTTGCAGACTGCTGTTGTTGGGGTGACTGGATATTCCGGCGCGGAGCTGGCGCGGCTGCTGGTGCATCATCCGCGGCTGGCGGGTAAGGCGCCGATTTTTGCTGGAAGAATTGATGCAAAGGATGAGGCGCGTGGCGGCATGCCGCTGGGTGAGATACATCCGGAGTTGAGGGATAGCCGCGGGACTGGGGCGCTTCGCGTGCAGCAGTTCTCGTGGGAGCGGCTTGAGGATCTTGGCGTTGAGGTTGTGTTTCTGGCGACGCCGCACGAGATGTCGCGTGAGGCTGTTCCTGAGGCCCGCAAGCGTGGCATTCGGGTGATTGATCTGAGCGGTGCGTGGCGGCTTGAAGAGGCGACGAATCGTGCCGTGTATGCATTTGAGGATGAGGATTCGGCGAGTGCGCTGGCGATGCAGGCTGAGGCTGTGTATGGGATGCCGGAGCTGCATCGGGATGCCATTCGCGGGGCTGGGCTGGTGGCGAATCCTGGATGCTATGCGACTTCGGTCATCCTTGCGTTGAAGCCTCTGATTGCGGCTGGTCTCGTTGATGTTGAGCATGGCATTATCAGCGATTCGAAGAGCGGTGTGAGCGGTGCTGGTAAGTCGCCTACGGCGAAGACGCACTATATGTATGCGGCGGATAATCTTTCGGCGTATGGTGTGTTTTCGCACCGGCATACGGGGGAGTTAGTTGAACAGTTAGGGATTGATTCGGAAGCAATTACGTTTACGCCGCATCTACTGCCTATACCGCGCGGAATTCTTTCTACGATCTATGTGCGGTTTCGCGAGAAGCAGACGGCGGCCGCGATCGAGGATTGCTATGCGAAGTTTTATGCAGGCAGTCCGATGGTGCGGTTGTATGGAACTGCGTTGCCGCAGATTCAGTATTCGGTGAAGACGAACTACGCGGATATCGGGTTCAACGTTGCGAAGGATGGAAAGCGGGCGGTGATTGTTAGCTGCCTGGATAACTTGCTGAAGGGCGCGGCTGGCCAGGCTGTGCAGAATTTGAATGTGATGCAGGGCTGGAGCGAAGCGGAGGGTTTGGAATGAAGTATGTAATCAAGTTAGGTGGAGCGGGCCTGGAAAACCCTACGCTGTTGCAGGGCTGCGTGCGCGCGATTGCAGACCTGGTGCGTGACGGCAACCAAGTGGCTGTGGTGCATGGCGGCGGGATCCAGTTGACGAAGACACTGGAGGCCTTGGGAAAGAAGAGCGAGTTTATCAATGGCCTGCGCGTAACGGATGCTGAGACGCGTGATGTGGCGTTGATGGTGTTTGGCGGGCGCGTGAACAAAGGCCTCGTCGCTGCACTTGGTGCGGTGGGACAGCCAGCGATTGGTATGTCGGGCGGGGATGGATTAATGTTTCGCGCGCGCAAGAAGAGGACTGCTCCTGATCTCGGATTTGTAGGCGAGATTGCTGCGAGCGATCCGCGATGGATTGAGGCAATCTGGCAGTTGCAGGGTGTGCCGGTGATCTGTTCGATGGCGCTTGGCTTTGATGGGGAATACTACAATATCAATGCCGATGAAATGGCTTCGGCGTGTGCTCGGGCCTGTCACGCGGATGCGCTCGTGTTCTTGACGGACGTGCCCGGAGTGCGTGGAGCGAATGGTGAAGTGATGCGTTGGCTGAGCATCGATCAGATTGCGGAGATGGCCAAGAGTGCGGTGATCTCCGGTGGGATGTTGCCGAAGCTGAGTGCTTGCCGCGAGGCACTGTTGCATGGCGTGAAGCGTGTTCGCATACTGCCTGCCGAGGCTGCGAATGTGTTGCCGGACCTTTGCACTTCGCGAGTGGCAGAGGGTACAGAAGTGATGGTGGCCTAAGTTGGTGTTTGAAGGAAGGAACGCGCGATGAAACTGGAAGCTGTTCGTGCTGCGGAAGCGCGGCTTTTGCTGGAGACGTATGAACGGAATCCCCTGCTGTTTGAGCACGGCGAAGGGGTTTATTTGATTGATGAGAACGGCGACCGCTATCTCGATCTGTTGAGTGGGATTGGCGTGAATGCGCTGGGCTATAGCCATGCTGCGATTGAAGAGGCAATCCTGCGCCAGAGCCGTAAGCTGATCCATACTTCGAACCTCTACTTTCATGAGGGGCAGGCGGAGTTGGCGTTGCGCTTGACGCAGCACACTGGGCTGGACCGCGTGTTCTTTGCGAACACTGGCACGGAGGCCTGGGAAGGCGCTATGAAGCTGGCGCGGGCTCATGCCGGCCTGTTGCGCGCGGAAGGCAAGGAGATCGGGACGAAGTTCCTGGCGTTGGATAGCAGCTTCCATGGCCGCACGTATGGCTCAGTTTCGACGACGGCGAAGGCGAAGTATCGCGAGCCGTTTGGGCCGGTGGTGCCGGGTGTAGAGTTTGTTCGCTTCAACGATGTTGCGGACTTGAAGGCCAAGTTCTCGAACGAGGTCTGCGCGATTCTTGTTGAGTCGATTCAGGGGGAGGGTGGGATTCGTCCGCTGTCGCAGGAGTTCTTTAACGCGGCTCGCGAGTTGACGCTTTCGACGGGTGCTCTGCTTGTTGTCGATGAGATTCAGGCGGGCATGGGGCGTACTGGCAAGTGGTGCGGGTATCAGCACTATGGGATTCTGCCGGATATTACTACGCTTGCTAAGCCGCTGGCTGGTGGTATTCCACTGGGTGCTGTGCTTTGTACGGATGAGGTAGCGCGCGCGATTCATCCGGGCATGCATGGGACTACGTTTGGTGGTGGGCCGCTGGCTTGCGCTGTGGCGATTGCAGTGGTGGACACGATTGAGCGCGACGGTTTGCTGGATCATGCGACTGAGGTTGGCGACTACTTCCAGGAGCAGTTGCGTGGACTTGCTGCGAAGCATGACTCGATTGTGGATGTGCGCGGTAAGGGTTTGATGGTTGCTGCGGAAGTAGAGTCGGCGGAGCTGGGTAAGCATGTCGTACGCGAGATGCTGGCGAAGAAGATACTGATCAACTGCACGAGCGATACGGCGCTGCGTTTTCTGCCTCCGTATATTTTGCAGAAGGAACATGTGGATGTGGCGATTGCGGCCCTGGATGCGATCTTCACCGAGTACACGAACAACAATGCCGTAGGGGCAGCTAGTGAGGGAGAGGTCCGTGGTTAGCAAAGTTTTTGAAGAGAAGTTCGTGGCTGCAACGCCGGTGCAGCAGGATGCGGATGTGCTGGAGGCCGCAGCGCGGTTGGCTGGCGAGGATATGTGCTCGATCAGCGATCTTTCGAGTGCCGAGGTGCGCGCGATTCTGAAGCTGGCGCATGATGTAAAGCGCAATCCGCGTGAATACCGCTATGCGCTGGACGCGAAGCAGATGGTGCTGATGTTTGAGAAGGCGAGCCTGCGTACACGGCTTAGCTTTGAGGCTGGCTTCAGCACGCTGGGCGGCAATGCCATTTTCTTCGATCAGACGAATTCACCGCTGGGTGAGCGTGAGTCGATTGCGGATGTGGCGCGTAATGTGGAGCGTTGGGTGGATGTGATTGTGTTGCGTACCTATGCGCATGACACGATCACGGAGATGGCGGCGCATTCGCGCGTGCCGGTGATCAATGCACTGTCGGACTTCGAGCATCCCTGCCAGGCACTGGCGGATTTTATGACGCTGGAAGAGCATTTCGGTTCGGTGCGCGGATTGAACTTTACGTATGTTGGCGACGGCAACAATGTCTGCCATTCGCTGATGCTGACGGGTGCGCAGCTCGGCGCCAATGTCACTGTTGCGACGCCGCGTGGGTATTCGCCAGACATCGAGATTGTGACGCTAGCGCGAGAGAAAGCTGAGCAGAACGGCTGCGAGATCAAGCTGACGCAGGACCCGCAGGCGGGTGTTGAGAATGCCGATGCGGTGTACACGGATGTATGCGTGAGCATGGGCTTTGAGCATGAGTCGACCAAGCGCGCACCGATTTTCCGGCCTTTTCAGGTAAATGAGAATTTGATGGCAGTAGCTTCGAAAGATGCGGTGTTTATGCATTGTCTGCCGGCGCATCGCAATGCTGAGGTAACCGATGCGGTCCTGGATGGGCCGCAGTCGATTGTCTTCGACCAGGCGGAGAATCGCATGCATGCGCAGAAAGCGCTTCTGCTGTTGCTGCTGGGCGGGCTTTCGAATACGGCTAGCTTTACGCAGAGTGTTTAGGCATCCATGATGAACGCCAATCCGGCGCAGTATCTGCTGCGCCGGATTTTGCTTTGAACCGCGTGAGTGAGCGCGAATGATGAAAGAGGTTTTGTTGTGAAGATGTGGTCTGGCCGTTTTCGAGAGCCACTCGATGCGGAGTTTGAAGCATGGCAACGATCGATCGTGTTTGACTGGCAACTGCTTGAGGAAGAAGTAGCAGCGAGCAAGGCTCATGCATCGGCGATTGCGGCTGCTGGCATCATCACTGCCGACGAGCTGACGCAACTGCGTGCGGCGCTTGACTCCGTGCAGCGCGATCATGCGGATGGCGAGGGTGAGGCTGCGGTGCGTGAGCATCCGGTGGCCGAGGACATTCATCATTTCGTTGAGCTGGCGTTGACGGAGAGGCTTGGTGCGCTGGCGCTGAAGCTGCATACGGGACGCAGCCGCAATGAGCAGATTGCTACCGATCTGCGGTTGTATGTGCGTAAGCAGATTGGCCTCACCATCGATGCGCTGGGTGCGTGGGCTGTGGCACTCGTCGAGAAGGCGAAGGCTGCGGGCGACGCGGTGATGCCGAGCTATACGCACTTGCAGAGGGCTGAGCCGGTGCTGATTGCGCATTGGTTGCTGGCGTATGCGCAGATGCTGTTGCGGGATATTTCGCGTCTGCAGGATTGCGCTGCACGATTGAACTATTGTCCGCTGGGTTCAGGGGCGATTGCTGGAGCTACCCTCAAGCTGGACCGCTGGATTGCCGCGAAGGAGCTTGGGTTTACGGCGCCGACGGCGAACAGCATGGATGCTACGAGCGATCGTGATTTTGTGCTGGAATACTTGCAGGCGCTTACCTTTGTCGGGCTTCATGCGAGCCGGTTTGCGGAAGAGATCACTTTGTTTGCGACGGCGGAGTTTGGCTTTGTGCAGTTGCCGGAGGCTTTTTCTACAGGATCGAGTGCGATGCCGCAGAAGAAAAATCCTGATCTGACCGAACTGGTGCGCGCGAAGGTGGGGCGGATTCATGGGGCTGCGGCGGCGGTCACGTTGCAGTTGAAGGGTTTGCCTTTGGCCTACAATAAGGATATGCAGGAGACTCAGGAGCCAACGTTTGCTGTGCGTGGAACGACGCAGATGCTGGGGCTGCTGGCGCGGTTTACGACGGCGCTGGAGTTCAGCACCGGGCGCATGCAGGAGGCTGCCGAGAATGGCTTCCTGAATGCGATGGCGGCTGCGACCTATCTCGTGCATAAGGGAGTTCCCTTCCGCAAGGCGCATGAGAAGATCGGCAATGCGGTGCGGTTTGCGCTGGAAAAGCATGTCGAGTTGAACGGGCTGACGCTGGATGAACTGCAGCAGTTTGGTGAGGAGTTTGGACCGGATTTCTACGAGGCTGTTTCGCTGGAAGCCACGCTCGACTGCCATGATGTGATTGGTGGAACGGCGCGGACGCAGGTTCGCGAGGCGCTGGCGGTGGTAGAGCAACGGCTCGCTGAGCTGTTGCATTTGGAGGTTGCGCATGTTGGTGCGTAAGGCGCGCCTTCAGGATGCTTCGAACATCTTTGAACTGGTGAACAGTCTGAGCGGGGATGGGACGCTGCTGAAGCGGCAGTTCGCGGAGATCTGCGAGAACGTGCGCGATTTCACGATTGCCGAGTCCGATACCGGTGTCTTTCTCGGCTGCGGGGCGCTGCATTTGTATGGGCCGCATCTGGCTGAGGTGCGGTCAATTGTGATGTCTCCGGGAGCGAAGGGCAAGGGCGCTGGCGGGCGTGTGCTCAATGCGCTGATCGACGAAGCGGAAGAGCACGGGATCCATTCGGTGTGCCTGTTTACGCGCATTCCGGACTTCTTCTTCAAGTATGGGTTTCGCATCGTCGAAGATAAGGCTGACCTGCCGGATAAAGTTTTCAAGGATTGTCAGAGCTGCCCGCGGCTGCATCGCTGCGATGAGGTGGCCATGGTGCGCGGGAAGATTCCGCGGATGTCGATCCTGGGGCAGCGGGAGCAGGCACGCGAACTGGTGCATTTGGGCTAATCGCCCTTGAGCAGGCCTTCTACCAGGGCTTGCCATTCGTCACCTAAGTCGTTGCGACGATATTGGCGACCGGCGCGGCGGTACCAGTAATCTGCGTTCCATTGTTCGCCTTCCTTGCGGTGGAGGTAAGCGTGGACGGCCATGCCTTCTGGCGACTCAAGGTGATCGACCAGCTCGTGGGCTCTGGACCAATTCCCTTTTGCGTCCCACCAGAGAGCTTCCAGCGGGGCGGATAGGTTCTCGGGCGGCGTGTCGGTCTTGGCGGATTGACGGAAAGCTTCAATATGCATTGGTGCGCTCTCAGCTTCCAATGTACCGCTGGAAGGTGTGCTGGCTGAAGACGTGCCGTTTGAAAGAGTGCAAGTTCCGGCCCGACACTCACGGAGCCCTTTGTGTGTTCAGGAAATAGATATTGCCGGGAAGTTGTAGCAAGCTGGCTCGCCTGAGGAAGTTTGTCTGGATGGGAAACGACCTACTATCAAGCTACCAACCAACAACGGAGAGCGGTTTCAGAGCCAAGCAGAGGTGCTGAGGTGCCGCGCAGGGTTCGTGTGGTGTGCAACCTTTGCAATGCAGACCGAATCGGTCGTATACTGAAGTACGACTGATCTAGTCGCACTTATGCCCGCTTCTGCTGATTGGAACAGACCGGGTTGAACTCTGGGGTATGGCAGTTGCGAGTGCTGAGCGATCTCGAAGTAGGCGAAAGCGGCGTCCTGGTGGCGCTGGATCTGCCGCCTGGTGTGCAGAACCACCTGATGTACATGGGGTTTGTGCCGGATGCTCATGTGAAGGCGCTGCACTGCGCGCCGGCTGGCGATCCTACGGTGTACGCGGTGGATGGAATCGAGATTGCGCTGCGGCGTGAGACTGCCCGGATGATTCGCGTTGGGCCGATTCCTGACCCTGTTCAGGCGGCTGCGAACGCAGCGAAGTTTCCCAGGTTGCCGGAAGAGGAACTGGTTGAGGCGGGGCGATGAATGACTGCTGCGAAACGCCGGCATTTGTGGCTCCAGCTCTTCCGCCGAAGTCTGCTGGTGAGCTGCGGACGATTGCGCTGATTGGACCTCCTAACTCTGGAAAGTCTACTTTATTCAATCGGCTGACCGGGTTACGGCAGAAGGTTGCCAATTATCCCGGCGTGACGGTGGAACAGCGCATGGGGCGGATGGCGGGCATTGGCCGCGATGATCTTACGCTGATCGATTTGCCGGGGATTTATTCGCTCGATGCGTATTCCGAGGATGCTCGCGTTTCTGTCGAGGTGCTTTCCGGGCATATGCCTGGGACACCGAAGCCGGACGCGGTGCTGCTGGTGCTCGATTCCCTGCACCTGACACGGCAGCTGATGCTGGCGGCTCCGATCCTGGCGCTGGGTTTGCCGACGATGGTGCTGCTGAACATGAGCGACCTGATGGAGACTCGCGGTGGTGTCGTTGATCCGCTGCTGATGGCCCGGGAGTTGGGCGCGCCGGTGGCGCTGATCAGCGGAAGCAAGGGGACGGGCCTCGGGGCGATTCAGCTTTTTCTCAATCGCCAGAGCGGCGGAGAGCAGCAGAAACTGATGCTGCCGGTGCTGGGGAATGCGATGAGCACGCATCGGTGGGCCGCTCAGGTGAGCTCGAAGACGGGGTATCGCGCACCGCTCTCGGCGAAGGCTACGCAGAAGGTAGATGCGGTGCTGCTGCATCGATTCTGGGGACCCTTGCTGTTTCTGGTGGTTGTGTTTGGAGTCTTCCAGGTGGTGTTCTCCGTTGGTCTGCCTGTAAGCAACGCGATGCAGGATGTGCTGGCGCACTTTGGTAAATGGGGCGCGGGATTTTTGCCTGCGGGATGGATTCGGTCGCTGGTGCTGGACGGAGCCTGGAATGGCGTCACTTCCGTGCTGGTGTTTGTGCCGCAGATTTTGTTGCTATTTTTGTTCATCGGAATTCTTGAAGATACGGGCTATCTGGCTCGTGCGGCGCTGATTGCGGACCGCGTGATGCGGTCGATCGGATTGAACGGCAAGGCGTTTATTCCGCTGCTTTCGGCCTATGCCTGCGCGGTACCGGCTATCATGGCGACGCGCACGATTGAAAACAAGCGCGACCGGCTGGCGACTATCCTGGTGACGCCGTTCATGACCTGTTCGGCGCGACTGCCGGTGTATCTGCTGTTTATTGCTGCGTTTATTCCTTCGAAGACGTTTCTTGGCGGGCTGATCGGGCTGAAGACGATTGTGATGCTGAGCCTGTATGCGATCGGGTTTCTGGCGGCGCTGGTGACCGCGAGGCTGTTGAAGAGTTCGATTCTGAAGTCGAGCGAGACGCCTTTCATCCTGGAGTTGCCGCAGTACCGGGCTCCTACGCTGCGTTCGCTGGCGCTGCGACTGGCGGATCGTGGAATGGTGTTTCTGAAGCAGGCGGGAACGGTGATTTTGTGCGTAACGCTGGGGCTCTGGGTGCTGGCGAATGTGCCGGTTCACAACGGGCAGCCGCCGGAGTTGGCGGAGAGCGTGATTGGGCGGCTGGGGCACTTTATTGAGCCGGTGATTGCGCCGCTTGGGTTCAACTGGAAAATTGGGATTGGTCTGCTGACGAGCGTGCTGGCGCGCGAAGTGATGGTGGGAACGATGGGGACGCTCTACGGGGCTGATCCGGAGACGCAGTCGCTCAGTTTGCAAACGGCGCTTCACCATGATCTGCCACTGGGTGGTGCGGTGGCGCTGATGGTCTTCTTTGCATTTGCACTGCAGTGTACTTCGACGATTGCAGTGGTGCGGCGGGAGACGAATAGCTGGAAGTGGCCGGCTGTGCAGTTTGTTTATATGCTGACGCTAGCGTATTGTGCGGCGTTTGCAACGAACTATATTGTGACTGCGATCTGGGGATAGCTGCGCCACGGCAGAGTGTTGGGCTTCTTTCGTCCCAATGTGAGATTTGGACAGTGGACGCGCTGGATGACAGTTTCAGATGCCGAAATTTATACGCGAATCTATTTACTTTGACTCCGTTCGCCAATAGGATGCTCCCACACTGAAAAATCGATCGATCATTTCAGCGAAAAGGAGACCTGTCGATGATCCGCAAATTTTCCTGGTTGCGGCCGCTCTTGGCCCTGCTGCTGGCAACGCCTCTGATGGCGTATGCGAGTGCCCCGGCTTACGACGCTATCTATGTGTTTGGCGATAGTTATTGTGATGTTGGGAACGTCTACCTGGCTACATCGGGTGCGATCCCCAGTTCTCCCCCTTACTTCCAGGGACACTTTTCGAATGGACCTATCTGGGTGGAACATGTGGCTGGTTATCTTGGCCTGCCGATGAAACCGTATCTGGCTGGAGGCACGGATTATGCCTTTGGCGGGGCGTGGATGACCGCTCCACAAGTCACACCCGAGGGGACGATTCCGAGTGTTCCGCAGCAGGTGGCTTTGTATCTGAGTCTGCATGGAGGGAAGGCCGATCCCAAGGCTTTGTATGTGATTGAAGGAGGCGGAAACGACATTCTTGGGACAACGAGCGGCTCAGCGGACGCACTGGGATTCAAGATCGCAACCGGCATCGCGGAGAGTGAATTGTTGCTACGGCGGGCAGGTGCGCACAATTTCCTGATTCCGAATCTCTTCAACGTAGGGGCGCTTCCTGCGGCGGCGGCCAATGCCGCCTTTGCCACGGCTGCGAGCAATGCGACGAACAGCTGGCTCACCAAACTGCTTGGTCTTGAGAGCTTCCTGGAGGGGATCCGGATTCTGCGGGTGGACGTTTTCAGCTTGCTGAGTGCGGTGAAGACCGATCCTTTCCACTTCGGTTTTACCAACATTACGTCGCCCTGCTTGAACCCGGTCACGGGAACGGTATGCAGCGATCCGGACCATACTTTCTTCTGGGATGTGGAGCATCCGACGGAATTTGGCCATGCCTTTTTCGCGGTGACAACGGAGACTGTGTTGTCGGCGCAAAGCCAGTGACATTGGTCCGCATCAGGGCGGAGCTGGCTCTGTCTGGCTCCGCCCGATATTTCCAGCAAAAACTAGTGACCAAGGTGAATATTGAGAACGGTAGCTACGCCTACCGGGTGGTCGCCGTATTGTGTCTTGAGCGGGGTGGGCGTGTTGTAGAGGGTGACCTGGGCGCCTAGCTCTGCTGTAGCCCAACTGGTGCTGTAGACATGGTGGGCATAGCCGCCGGTGTAGGCCTGGACTCTGCCGATGACCGACTCTTCGGGTGGGGCTTGCGCGCCCAACAGGTCAGTGGTGCGGTCTACGTTTTCGATTCTTGTCCAGAGGGAATGCCGCTGGTGGATGTGCGCGGTAGCTTCGAGCAGGTAGCCGTTGGAGTTCTCCGGGGAAGCGATGGTGTGGTTGCGGCCCCAGACGACTAGTGCGTCCAACGAGACTGGTTTGGCGGCCGGTTCCCAGGTGTGGTGATAGCTGATGGAGGCCGTCTGGCGAAGGACGCTTTCTTCGGAGTGAAGGCCTTCGGGAGAGTGGAGATGGCCGATGGAGTACTGCCCTGCCCAGTCTTTGGCCGGGGCGACGGTGAGACGTGTGGACCAGGAGTCGAGGCCGCCTACTTCGATGTGCCAGCGATTTTCGTCTGGCTCGCGCCCGTGGAAGCCGGAGGCTTCAAGGTGAATCTTTCCCCAGGTGAGGCCCGTGGTCACGACCTCGTCGGCAATGTGGGTGGAGTCTTCGAGGTGGTGTCCGAGGGGGGCTATCGGATTTTCCGCGGCTGAGGCTCGATGCGGATAGGCTACGGGGCCGAGAGAGGGATCTCCGACGGGAGCGACATAGAAGGTGAGAAGCGAGTGCCTACTAAGCTTGAGGTCGTAGAGGGCGCCTATTTCCATGAATAGGTTATGCGGATGTTGACCGTCGACGATAGGCACGCCAAAGGCAGTTTCTCCTTGCTGAAAAAGTTCGGGAAAGTAGCGGCCCGAGATGGTGGCGGGCTCGAGGCTCAGCATCATCCGTAGGGTTAGCTGGCCATGCGGGTCGGAGTGCATGGCCATAGGCATGAACCAGTTGTCGGAGAAAAATTTGTCGTGAGCACGCGGGCCTGTCTGCTGCTGATCAGCAACGGAGACCTGGCCGTGGACCATGAACATCCAGCTACCATCCATCTTCATCAGCATGGGCGGATCCACGGAGTTTGGCTCAAGGCTGGTGCCGGAGGTGGAGTGGCGGAGGACGTTGTCGCGCAAGTCTGCTGCGGGACCGCCCATGGGCATGTCCATGTGCATATGCGTTTCCATGGGCTTGGCGTCCTCTTGAGGCATCTTCATCTTGGGGTCCATCTGGGCGCGAAGCGACGGAGCGTTGATCAGAAGGAAGATAAAGCTCCAGAAGCGTGATGCATGTTTGTATGAAGACACGGGAATTCTCCTGATTTGCTGGCCTGAAACGACATATGCGGGCGCGAGGGTGCGCCGATGTGTGCTCATTTGTCAGAGTGAGGCGAGAGAAATCAGGTTCTAAGAATAGTGTCGCGAGGCTGGTTAGGTAACGCTAAGACGTGAGTAGTGGGGCGGATGGTCAGCGGATTGACTCTTGTGAAAGCGACGATCGCTGACGCGAAGTGGAGTTCGCCGGCCCAGTTGACAAGTGGAGAGGTCGCGGCCGCGGGTTGCGGTAAGAGGTTCGGGCAGCAGGGGTGCGCGGACATCTGTGTCTGGTTGGCGCAGCAGGCGTGATCGGGATGGTTTGGAGCGAGGCAGAAGGCAAAATTTGGAACAAGCATCACGACGAAGACTGCTACCACTCCGAAGATCCGCCATGCTTGCTGCATATCTGAAGTATAGGACGCTTGACGCTGATGCGACGTTACCGGTGGAATGAGATTAGTCGGTGGCGCTCTGGTGTCCCCAGGAGAAGTGCCGGCCTAGGATGCCTTTGACGATCCAATGGTCCGTGGCGGCGGTTGCGCCGATTCCGACACCGATATTGATTTCCCACTTGGGGGAGACGTTAAGGTCGCTCACTAGGAAGATCTGCTGTTGCTGATCGTGAAGCGCTGAAACGGCTGTGATGCGGCCGTAGTCGGCGTAGTATTCGACGCCGCCGCTGATGACCTTGGTGAAGTCGTAGCCGATCTTGGCTCCGGGAGCGAAACCAACGCCTCCGCGGGTGTCGGGGCCGTGCCAGGTGCGTTCGAGGGCGGGGTTGACGGCAAAGTACCAACGGCCGATGGTCTTGTCGACGATGGGACGGAGTTCCCAGGTCCAGGTGTCCTGCGAGTAAACGGCGCGCTGGTAGCCGACTTCGGTCGAGAGGCTCACGCCGACGGGCCAGTGCCAGGAGTCAGGCACGCGAACGCGTGGGCGGATGTGGTCGCCGACCCATTGGACGCCGTGACCATCCTGTTCACTGGTAAAGACGTAGAAGCCGACTTCGGACCAGTTGTTGACTCCAGCTGTGAGTTCGAGGGTTTCGTGCTGCTGATGATTCGTGGGATAGATACCGTCGATGAGCTTTTTCTGGCCAGCTGAGGTGAAATTGGAATGCAACTCGACCATGAGGGATTTGGGAGCGATGGTGTCGGCGCCGTATACCTGAATTTCGTAGTTGCCCTGAGCATGGGCGGCCCGGAGGAAAAGTACGGCGAAAGCCAGCAACAGGAACTTTGCGAATTTGGGTAGCAGTCTAGGCATAGTGAAAGAGCAGCATGAATCCTTCGTCCATGTGATTTTGCTGGTGGCAATGAAACAGAGTCGGGCCGGGGTGATTGGCGGTGAATTCGACGTCCAGCTGAGTGTTGGCCTCGACGAGGACTACGTCTTTCATCATGCCATGCGTTTCCGGGCTGCCGGGAAGGCTGCGCAGTTCAAACGTATGGCGGTGGAGATGGACGGGGTGATCGTCTGCGCTCTTATTGATGAATTTGAGACGATAACGCTGACCTTCCGTGAGCGGTGGGGCTTCGGTGTTCGGCCAGGATTTGCCGTTGATCCGCCAGTGGTCGGGAGCGCCGTGGCCTGCGAACTTGGATTCAAAGACGAGCGGAATTTCATGGACTTCGCCGGAAGCTGGAGGTGTCGGGGCGGTTGCGGCGAACTGCTGGTAGTTCCAGACGAGCGAATCGGGCTGCTGCCATTGCGGCTTGTTGGACCGGTTGGCGTATTCCACCACGATGCCCATACCGGCGGCCTGGAGGTGCTTGCGGACTTCGCCGAGGATCCAGACGCCTGGGTTGTTCATTTCGACGACGGCCGAGATGCGTTCAGCGGGTGCGAGGCGGAGCATTGGCACAGAGCGAGGGGTGGGAACGGGGTTGCCGTCGAGGGCGACGACACGGAACTGGTGGCCGGCCAGGGCTATCCAGTGCGGCTCGGTCGGGCTGGAATTGAGGATGTGGAAGAGGACGCGCTGGCCGGATTTGACTTGGATCGGAACGGCGAAGCCGAGGAGTCGGCCGTTGATGGCGCTGAATTGGTACGTCGGGTTCATGGAGCCGTCGCTGTTGGCGGCCATTTCGCCCTCCCAGTCGTGAAGGGCAAGAAAGACTTCCTGGTCGTAAGGAGCGGGGTTGGTGCGGGGCTCGATGAAGAGAAAGCCATGCTGGCCGGTGTATTGGCCCTTTTTCAGGTCTGTACCGGCCATGGTGTGGGTGTGAAACCAGCGGAAGCCTGAGGGGCGCGGCGTGAAGGTGTAGCGTGCCTTGCCGCCGGCATGGATCATGGGAGTTCCCTCTTCCATGGCACCGTCGACGTCGGGCGGAAGGAAGAGGCCGTGCCAGTGGACAACTTCTTCGCTGGTGGTGTTGTTGGTGACGTCGATGGTGACAGGTTTACCTTCGGTGAAGCGCAGAAGCGGCCCGGGAACCTGCTGGTTATAAGCGATGGTTTTGATGTGATGTTTCGGGGAGAGTTCAAGGGTGTAAGCGGCGATGTCGATTGCATAATCTGCGGGGGCGAGGCTTTGGGCCACTACACTCGGCGCGAGGGTGACGGAGGCTGCGGTGAAACTGCCGATTTTTAGGAAGTTGCGCCGGTTGAGCACAATTTGACGTTAGCAGCGGAATGGATCCAGGGCAATGGTTGGGGACGGGGCCGTGCGACGCGGTAGAAATTCCTATCCTGTGAGAAACTGGTAGAGAAGAATAATTTTGCGGCAGCTGCGGTTTTGTGCGCGGCGCGAAGTTCCTCCAAACCCAAATTGGACACCCATGCAGGTTTGCCCATCGTCCGCCGAAGACGGCGCCCAGGTGTGGACTGCGTAAAGGAATAGAAGGCGAATGATCAGTGTCAGCAATGTAACGATGCGCTACGGCTCGAAGGTCCTGTTTGAAGACGTAAGCGTGAGCTTTACGCCGGGGCGGCGGTATGGCCTGACGGGGCCGAATGGCGCGGGTAAGTCTACGTTTATGAAGATTTTGACCGGCGAGCTGGAGGCACAGAAGGGTACGATCGTGCGGCCTCGCAAGCTGGGCATTCTGCGCCAGGACCAGTTTGCGTTTGACGCCTATCGAGTGATCGATACGGTGATCATGGGCAATGCTCCTTTGTGGAAGGCACTTGAGGAGCGGGATCGCATCTACGAGAAGGCCGAACTGACCGACGAAGACGGCATGCGGCTGGGCGAGCTGGAAGGCATTGTGGGCGACGAAGACGGCTACACTGCGGAGAGCGATGCGGCTGTCCTACTGCAGGGGCTGGATATCCCCGACGAGTTGCATGAGCGCAAAATGGGCGAGTTGCAGGGCGGGCAGAAGGTTCGCGTGCTGCTGGCGCAGGCGCTCTTTGGCAAGCCGGACGCGCTGATGCTGGACGAGCCTACGAACCATCTGGATCTTGAGTCGATTCACTGGCTGGAGCAGTTTCTGATGGGTTTCCAGGGCACTGTGATCACGATCTCGCATGACCGGCACTTCCTGAACGCTGTGACGACGCACACTGCGGACATCGACTACCAGACGATCATTACCTACACCGGTGGGTATGACGACATGGTAGTGGCGAAGACGCAGATTCGTTCGCAGCTTGAGTCACAGAATGAGCAGCGAGAGAAGAAGGTCGCACAGCTGAACGAGTTTATTGCGCGGTTTGGTGCAGGTACTCGTTCCACGCAGGTGACAAGCCGTAAGAAGGAAGTGGAACGGCTGCAGTCGGCTGAGCTTTCACGGTCCAACATTCAGCGGCCATTTATCAAGTTTGAGCAGATTCGGCCGAGCGGTAAGCACACGCTGGAGTTTGAAGGGCTCACCAAGGCTTACGGTGACCAGAAGGTCATCAACGGCTTCAGCGCGGCTGTGATGCGAGGTGAAAAGGTCTGCCTGATGGGGCGTAACGGCGTTGGCAAAACGACCTTGCTGAAGTCGATTCTGGCCCAGGTTTCCGATGTAGCGGATAAGGACTTTACGCTCGATAGCGGCGTGGTGAAGTGGGGCCACGAAGCGCAGATCGGGTATTTTCCGCAGGACGTAACCGGCATGATCAAGCACGGAATGACCGTGTCGGACTGGCTGCATGAAGTAGATCCGCGGGTGACTCGCGAAGAGATTCGCGGACTGCTGGGGCAGATGCTGTTCAGCGGTGAGGAAGGATTGAAGCCGACCAAGGCGCTCTCGGGCGGTGAGACGGCGCGGTTGCTCTTCTGCCGGTTGATGCTGCTGAAGCCGAATATCTTGATTTTCGATGAGCCTACCAACCATCTCGATCTTGAATCGATCAACGCGCTGAACATTGCTCTGCAGCGGTTCGAGGGCACAGTATTCCTGGTCACACACGATCAGGATCTGCTGGAAGAGGTGGGGACACGGATCTGGAACTTTGAGAATGGCACGATTGAAGACCACAAGGGTCCTTACGAAGAGTGGTTGAAGAAGTAGCCGGACGAGAGCAACGACAAAGGCCGCCAAGAGATTGGCGGCCTTTTGGCGTTTGGTCCGATGCGGCGAGGTTCAGATCCGGAAGTGGTCGGGGCGCCAATTCTGGATTTTCTCTTTGATCTGCTTGCGGGTGAGGTTGTGATCGAGCGTGGTGAGAACGAGCGCGGGGATCTCTTCATCCGAGGCGAAGCGGAGCCCGATGAGTTGGTCTTCGGTGAGTTCGGGTATGCGGCGGCGCGTCGACTCTGGCAGCAGCGCATCGAGGCGGAGGCGCTCTTCGAGGCGGATGATGCGGTCCTGGATCTTGAGGGGGTAGGTGCGCAGCTTGATGAAGACAATTAGCAACGTGACGGAAAGAACCAGTATCCAGATGGAAAGGAGCAACTGGGTGTGCAGACTCAGTACGACAAAGATGATTCCAATGATCAGGTTACCCAGTAGGGCAATGGATGCGACGGCGTGATACGAGGGGTCAAAGCTGGCGTGATTCTTGAGATTCTGTTGCTTCGGTGGAGTCATAGGTGCCGTTCTTGTTGCCGATATCGATTTTTGGGACAACCGGGACAACCGAGCGCTTAGGGGCTACCAGGCTGTGAGACCAGTGTAGCCGAGACCGGCAGTTCAGCGGGCTTTTCCCCGGCTTTCTCTGCTTCCTGCTGATTGTCTGAGATCGCTGCGGGCTGTCCCAATCCGGGCGCAATTGGCTGGGTAAGGGCTTCCATATGCTCAGGTTCAATCTCATCCAGATTCCTCGGAACGACCGGATAGCGTCCACGAACCAGATAGTCCGCGAGAAGGCCGCCTGCGACGTAGGGATTGATGAAGACGATGGGGATGACATAGCCGTTGGCAAAAAGAGATTCGGCAACGCCGTGGATGTTGCGGCTCTTACGGCGGAAGCCCGGAACCTGGGGGATAGCAAGCACGGAGAGATCGCTTTCAGGATGATTTTTGGAGTATTTGAGCAGCTGGTAAGTGAGATGTTTTGGCGTGGTGATTCCGGCGTCGGGGAAGATTGCGCGCCGGAAGGACTTCGGAAAATAGGTATTCAGAACAAGGCGGTCGAAGTCAGCGCAGTTGTTATACAGCAGGTTGAAATGCGACACGTTGGGGCGGGCGTTGAGCACGGCGATCAGCCGCTCATCCTGGGCGACTGTGGTTGCGAAACGGAATGCGTAGGTGCGGCGATCGTAGGCGGTGCCGACGAGCTGCGTCCATCCGCCATTCATGAAGTTGCCGGGTGGCAGATTTTCGCCGAAGGCGCCTAATCGGGTTTCGCGGTAGCGGTTGCGCATGCGATCGACTAAAGCCTCATCGACCTGAGCTGGAACCTGGGCGGGGTCATCGACGGCGTAGAGATAGGGAATGAGCGGAACAGCGACCCAGTCATAGCCGCCCATGCCTTTGTAGCGGCTAATGACGACGCCATTTTCGCCGGGGCCGCAGAGACGAAGATGTACGGGAGTATCCGCGCAGACGCGTGCAAGATAGATGGCGGCGTGACCGGTTGGGTTCACGGTGCCGAAGACGCCGTAGGGCTGCTCAAGGAGAAGTGCTGCCTGTGAGCGGAGCAGGGGGCCGGACAGAAACAGAATTGATGCAACAAGAAGGCGGAACTTAAGGCTGCTTGCGCCTGGTGACTTCACCATGCAGTTTCCTTTCGCGAGGAGAGCCGTGCGCCGCCAGGAAGACGAAATTAAGACGGAAAGAAAGCGTTTGGTGCTCAGACCCTCCGATAGAAAGAACCCAAAATCCGGGGATTAGTTGCCTGGTGATCGATTCTCCAGATCAGGATGCGGAACAGTTGCAGTTGGCGGAGCTGGGAAGATATGGTTCTCTTGCACCAGTTCGATACGATTTCTTTGCACCCTTTCAACCTGATAAGAACTTCGCGAGGCTGAAGTGAAACTGCACACTCCTTTCTTGGAAAGACTTTTGATTGCTTTTGCTTTGGTGGGCACCGCAGGTGGAGTCCGCCTGTACGGCGACGTAACGCTGCCCAGAGTGCTATCCAGCCATATGGTGTTGCAGCGGGATTTGCCGGTGCATGTGTGGGGTTGGGCAAAGGCCGGGGAAGCTGTGACTGCGAGTTTTCGCGGAGCGAGCCGCACTACGCAGGCTGACGAGCTGGGCCAATGGAGCATCTACCTGCCGCCTGGAGCTGCGGGCGGGCCGTTCTCGCTGACGGTGAAAGCTGCGAACTCCGTCACTCTTGAGGACGTTCTGGTGGGCGATGTCTGGGTGGCAGGCGGGCAGTCGAACATGGAATTCGAGATGCGCAAGGCGGCTACGGCGGCGGCGGACTTGCCGAAGGCCGGGAATCCACGCATTCGATTGATGATTGTGAGCCGGACAGCCTCGGAGTATCCGTTGACGGATGTGAACTCGGATCCGAAAGGCAACGGATATGGCTGGAAGGCTTCTACGCCCGAGTCGGCAAAGGATTTCTCCGCGGTGGCGTGGTATTTTGCGAGGGAGATTGAAGAGAAAGAGCATGTTCCGATCGGAGTGATTGATTCGACCTGGGGCGGCACTCTGGCGGAATCGTGGACTTCATTGACCGCGCTGGGCGCCGATCCGGGGCTGGCGCCCATCTTTACGGCGCGCGGACACATGACGGAGAAAGAGGCGTCAGCGCTGTTGCAGGATGATGTTCGGCAGAAGGCGCTGACGGAGGCCAAGGCTTCCGGTAAGCCTGCGCCTACCTATCCGTGGCACCCGCTTCTGACGATGTGGGCGCCCTCCGCGCTTTACAACGGGATGATTGCGCCCCTGACGCCGTTTCCGATCAAGGGCGTGATCTGGTACCAGGGCGAGAGCAATAGCCCGCTGGAGCGCTATCCGACGTACGAGCGGCTTTTCCGCACAATGATTGAGGATTGGCGGCACCAGTGGAAGGTCGGCGACTTCCCTTTCCTGTTCGTGCAGTTGGCAAATTTCAAGTCAAACCCAACGGAGGAATATTTCCAGATTCGTGAGGCTCAGCGGCGTTCGCTGGAGCTGCGAAATACGGCAATGGCGGTGACGATCGATGTGGGCAATCCAGAAGACGTCCATCCTACCGACAAGCTGACAGTGGGGCATCGGCTGGCGTTGGCTGGGCTGGCGGTTGCGTACGGCGGGAAGCAGGAGTATTCCGGCCCGCTGTACCGGCAGGTGACGCCAGAGGGCGCAAGCCTGCGAGTGTGGTTCGATCACGCTCAAGGGTTGAAATCGATGGGCGGTGCGCTTACCGGCTTTGAAGTTGCGGGAGCTGACGGGAAATATGCTACGGCTGAGACCAGGATCGACGGGGAAACGGTTGTGCTGACCAGTTCTTCTGTAGCGCTGCCCGTGGCGGCGCGTTACGGGTGGACAAACAGCCCGGAATGCCATTTATACAACGGCGAAGGGTTGCCAGCATCGCCATTCAATTCCCTTCCGTAGCTCTACTGAAGCTAGGACTTTGACTCGCTGCTTGTCGCGCTTACTCTCAAGTCATGCAATTGAACGCTGCTGAAACAGCTATTCGAGTGGGCGCCTAGCTAGTGAATCCAATAGCGGCGACGAGAAGACTCTTCTTCAATACTTGCGTGCAGCCGGATGGCAAGAGATTCCCAGAATTGATGGGGGATACGCGAGGTGCCGCTCCCAACTTTTTCAAGCACCAGCATTTTCAGTTCTTCCAATTGTTGAACCGTAAGATCAATCTTCATAAGGCCCTCATTTAAGTAACTTATCCGAAGCGCCGTTGCTCTCGTTTCGACGATTTCTTCCCGCGATGGTCTTAGTACTATTGGCAATCACTTGATAACTGCCGTGCGAAGAAGACTACCCACAAGACTCTGGTTCAAATTAGCACGTATTCAAAGCCACAATCGAAATAGAGTACTCAATGCTTTTGCGTCAATCTCTGTCCCCGGAGTCAGCAGGCAGAGGAAACCCCGCCTGGTCATGCGTTTCGGACGTTTGATTTCTTTCCGCTGCTTCATCGATGCCAGAGTGGCCCTTGAGCCATTGTTACGTTCGATCGTCCACGTCGTTGTGACGGTACTGCCATGAATCTCTGCCTGTAAGGTCACAGAATGATCAAGGAAAGAGCTTTCTATGTTGCTCGATCCAGTTGCATCTTCGGCTAAATGCCAGTCGTTTGCAGTAATCTCGTCCCAGCCTAATGCATGGTTCCACGGCTTCGATGTGCCGCACTGACACATGAGCAAATCTCTGATTACGAACATTCGGATAACTGGCTCCCACTCATCGCGTCGAACGCTCTGGCCCTGGTTCAAAGCTTGAAGCACCGTCTGAAATTGTGCCATAGACTCTCCTTAGTCAGCCTCATACTAGAGTCACCAACGAGTTATCTCATCCGATGTATGCCACATCGTTCTTCTAGAAATATGGTCAATAGTGAACACTGAATCGACGTAACATTATCGATGTTTTGGGCACCGAGTGGGTCGAGGCAACCTTCTTCATTCGTCAACGATTGCAGATCATTCCGGTGAAACTCGCACACGGACTCATTTCGGACTAAACTGTAACGTTACGAAAGTGGTCAAAATTGAACAGTTTTTAAGCGCAGGAAAGGGCACCTTCGGGTGTAATCCTTTCAAGCAATTGTGCAGGCCTGTGAATGTTGACGAGTGATGCAATCTATCCGGGCTAATCGCGATAAAACCGCAAGACACTCGTTACGAAATAGAAAGACGGGCCCCTTAATGACGGAATTTAAAAGAGAGAGTTTTGATGTCGCAACCTTTTTAACCCAGGCTGGACTGGGGCGCAGGGTCGTCCATTTGAAAGCAAAAGGAGCATTTTTTTCACAAGGCAGCCAGGCCGATTCTGTTTTCTATATTCAGAAGGGCCGGGCAAAGCTGACCGTCGTTTCGATGACTGGTAAAGAAGCTACAATAACTTTGATTGGACCAGGAGCCTTCGTCGGAGAGGAAGCCGTAGCCGGTGTCAACGGTTTACGCCTTGCAACTGCCACTGCGATCACCGCCTGCACTGCTCTGAAGATCGACCGGCTCGAAATGATTCGGGTGTTGCATGAACAACACTCGTTCTCCGACTTGTTTGTAGCCTTTCTCCTCGAACGCAGCATGCGGACTCAAGCGGACCTGGTGGATCAACTCTTCAATTCCAGTGAAAAGCGACTGGCTCGAATTCTCTTGCTGATGGCTGAATTCGGTCAGCCTGGACAGGAAGAGACACTGATTCCGCGCATCACCCAGGAAACTCTTGCAGAGATGATTGGCACTACTCGATCGCGGGTCAGCTTCTTTATGAATCGATTTCGGAGTCTTGGGTTCATCGAATACAACGGCCGCATTCGTGTGCACAAATCCTTGCTGAACATTCTGCTGCACGATCAAGCGGAAGACCACAATCGGCTCAATGCGTCTCTCCTGCCCAAGGGAAAGCTGCGTCCGGGACTCTGAGTGATTCTAACCAATAGCTTCGGAATGCGATTGTTTTTATCGCATCCCCGGAAGATATCTCCAGTCGTGTTGGTTGTTTCGAGCTGATTCGCACCCCTGATTCCTTGCCTCCAGTGAACGTCCAGGACAGAATGTTCTGAACAGCGTTGAGCGCTACGGCACCGGCGATGAAGCCTGCATATGCTGTGGGTCTTCCCATAGCCGGTGCGATGTTGCCTGAGCAGGCATGCATGACGGATGCGCCGGTCGTCGTCTCAGTGAGATTAATTCCATCCGAGCTGAAGGCGCATGCGGTATGCGGTCCGGGCTTCGCTCTTGTGCTGCTGCATTTCGCGAGGAATCGAAGCAAGTCGTCAGGACCACCGAGGAAAGCTCGGATTCGCATTATCGCCAGATTGCAATTAGGTTTGTTCCATTCAGAACGACATAAAGGTGCAAGTAGCGATAAAGTTGGCATCTGTGCAGACGTAGATTTGTCTCCGGAGACCTTAATTGCACTCCAATCCATGGCTTGATTTCAAAGGATTTTTTCTAGGTGGGTTTGAATGCGCAACTCATCGGCGGCGCGATCGGACCAGAATCGACGTGATTGCAGCTACGAAACACGACGCATTTGCGGAGGTTGACTACTCCCTGCTGAAAGAAGCCGGAATAAGAACAGTACGTGATGGAGCACGCTGGCATGTCATCGAGTACGCGCCTGGACGCTATGATTGGTCTTCCTTCAAGATCATGGTGGAAAGCGCGGCAAGAGCCGGCGTACAGGTGATTTGGGACCTATGTCACTGGGGCGTCCCTGCACACGTCGACTTATACTCCGAAGACTTCCCGCAGCACTTCGCCAACTTCGCGAAGGCTGCGGCTCTGGTTGTTCGCGACTTCAACAAAACATCGCCCAATCAAGAGGCTCCCCTGTATTGCCCTATCAACGAAATTTCATTTTGGTCTTGGGTTGGCGGCGACGAAGGGCATTTCGATCCCTACACGCAGAGCATGGGGCCAATACTCAAGCGACAACTAGCGTCGGCCACCCTGCTGGCCACTCAGGCAATCCGTGAAATCGATCCCACTGCCAGATTCATCCAGGTAGAGCCGATTATCCACATCTCCGCTAACGAAGAAGAGGATACAGCCAGCGCTCTGCAACATACAGAGTCGCAGTTTGAAGTGTGGGATATGTTACTTGGCGCTAAAGCGCGGGAGCTTGGCGGAAACGCTGACATGCTCGACGTGATTGGCGTGAACTACTACTGGAACAACCAGTGGATTCACGAAGGCGATAGAACTCCCCCGGGGCACGAACTGCATGTGCCACTTCATCGCATGCTGAAGCAGCTTTGGGACCGGTACCGCCGACCTCTCCTGATCTCTGAAACAGGTACGGAAGCTGGAGCAGAATATGGATGGCTTGGATATATCTCAGCAGAAGTCCGGCAAGCTCATCGGCTTGGAGTTCCCGTCCTGGGTATCTGTCTGTACCCAGTGATGGACTATCCAGGTTGGGACGATGATAGACATTGCTCCTGTGGACTGATTGAGGTTTCATCTGATTGGACAACACGAACTCTTAGAACTGATCTGGTGACGGAAGTATCGATCCAGGAGCATTCCTTGCAAGCTTCATTGTCCGCATTACATGCGTCGCACTTTCCGCATCAAGGTTTTACAGCGGATGAGCTTTCGTCTGTAATTTCCAATTGAGTACACCACCGTGATTCGCCTTGCTGCGCAAGCGGTGTTGAAATCTGAGCTCACCTCAACCGGTATATCCACGGAGCCACTTGATGCATTCTGGTTTTGATGCCGCAACTGCGCATGAGGCTGAAATGGGCCAGTCCCTCGTGGTTTCAGCAGAGCCTCGCCTGGCACGCCGCAATGGCCACCCGGATTCCCCGCCGCCGAGCTTTATCAGCCGGGATCGCAAGACTGCAGACCTGCTTTCGGCTGCTCAGGATTTTGCGAATTCAATTGCTGCGCGCCCCAACGTGGGAGCCAACGGGGCTCCTCTTTCAGACCTGAAACAAATGGCGGAACTGGGTTTGTTGACGGCACCTTTGCCTGAGCGTTTTTTCGGGCTGGGCCTTGGCACAGAGGCAGGTGGTCATCTTCCGTTGATGAGGTTGATGTCCTTGATCGGAGGAGCTGACCTCGCTCTCGGACGGCTCTATGAAGGCCACGTCAATGCATTGATTCTCCTTGCAGCTTTCGGGACCGATACGCAACTCAAGCGTGTTGCGGAAGATGCTGGGAGCGGACTTCTTTTCGGCGTATGGAACACGGGTGGCAAAGAACCTCTTCGACTCATTCCGAATTGCGAAAGATTTTCCTTCTTAGGAGGCAAGACTTTCGCGTCCGGTGCTGCGTTTGTAAAGCGGCCAATCGTGACTGCAGAGTTGGAGGGACGGGGTTGGCAGATGACTTTGCCACGGATGGAGTCTGTCGATATACAAAGTGATATAAAGCTCGACCCTGATTCTTGGAATCCCCTTGGCATGGAGGCTTCGGAGAGTTTCAGCATCGATTTTTCAGGCGCAACCATCGACGCTGAAGATCTCATTGGCAATCCCGGTGACTTCTATGCTGACCCTCTCTTCAGGGGTGGTGCTATTCGGTTTGCGGCTGTCCAGGGAGGGGCAGTGATCCGGTTGCAACGGATCTTCGCAGACTGGCTGTTGGCGACAGCAAGAGGAGATGATCCCTACCAAGTTGCGCGACTAGGCCAGGTGGCAATCTGTGTCCAGGAAGTGGTCTTGTGGATTGAGCGAGCGGCAAACATAGCCGAGGAATGTTTCACTACTCGCGCTGATAAGGTAGCTTCCGAGCAAATGGTGGACTGTGCCAACATGACTCGCCTTGCGATCGAGCGCATAGCAACTTCAGTTATGCAGCAAGTGATTCAGGGGATGGGCGCCCACGGTCTGCTTCGACCCGGCAAGCTGGAAAGAATCATACGAGACTTGACCATGTATCTCAGGCAGCCATCGCCTGATCGAGCGCTGGCTGATGTAGGCCGGGCATCTCTACGCAGGAACAGACTACGACTGGGTGGCACAGAGAGCGGCTTGTGGATGAACTTCCTCAGAGATGGTTCCCTTCCACCAACCTATTTCGAAGATATTTACAATCGATCACCGGACCCATGGAACTTTGAGGCCAGTGAGTACGAAGCCGACAAATACCGCAATACGCTGGAGAGTCTTCCTCTTGATCATTACATCAACGCTCTTGAGATCGGATGTTCCATTGGAGTCCTTACCCAACAGCTCGCTCGACGCTGCGATGAACTGTTAGGCATCGACGTATCAGAGCGAGCATTGGAACTGGCCCGACGCCGGTGCGCGGGCAGTAGCAACGTGCGCTTCATTCGCGCACAGTTGCCACACGAGATGCCGGCAGGGTGCTTCCAGCTTGTCCTTATCAGCGAGATTGCATACTACTGGAGCCGGGAGGTGCTCGAACTTGCTGCTACACAAATCGCATCGCATCAGAAGTCAGGTGATCATACGATCCTCGTGCATCTTACGACGCCGGTAGAGGATTATCCGCTTACAGGAGATGAGGTGCACGAGGCGTGGATCCAGCGCCCTGAATGGCGGCTCCTCAGGCAGTCGCGATACCCACGTTATCGAATCGACGTTTTCGAGCGTCGCTGAGATCGCTCGCCAGTCGCGCCATCGCAACATGCGTTGAATGACTCAGATCTAAGGATTTCAATCTCTTGAGACAAGGTCTCATTCACGTCTGAAACAAGCCCGTGACGTTCGCCCTTGAACGTGTTCTCGATAAACTGATCGCAGTTGATTGCTCCTAGAAATTGGGCCAGAGAAGAAGTGACCTCTCGCACAGCCCGCATCTCTGCCAGCACGTGCTTCGGATACAACCGGGCATGCTTAGACTCACCCTCGCGATAAAATCGGCGCAGTTGGAACAGCGATCGAAAACGATGAGCTAGCCACTCCGTCGTGGGTACGACATGTTGTTCGTTTTCCACGCTCATACGTTGCCACTCTCTCAGTTGAAACGAAAGCCCAATCTCCGCTCGCCCGTCAAACCTTGATGAGGTGTAGACAATGACGCTCGGATCATGACGCAACCGTGCGTCTGATGCCCGCAGTGCGTTAACAAACGCAACATCTTCCAAAGGCTTCACCGGCGGCATTCCGCCGGCTGCTTCATAGGCATTAGGCGTACAGGATAAGGAAGCTCCGAAGTGTTCCAGATGGCGCGGCCATGGGTCGCCCGGTTGTGGGTCCAGGAGATCCTCTAACTCGGCAACAAGCCTTTGATACTGACGATCGTTGATATAGGCGCGTCGGGCGCCTTGTGGCAGTGCTTCGATTTCTCCCGGCTTCAATTGGATTGCGCCGCCGACGGCATGCGCTCCCTGCTCCAAAGCCTTCATATTTTGCGCGATCCAATCAGGTGCTACCACCGTGTCGGAATCGGTAGAGAGAATTCCGGAATGTGGATGTGGCTGATCCTTCAACCGATGCCATGCCGTGTCCATCAACATACGCCGCGCCGTCCCCACGTGTGCAGCTTCTGGCTCCAATTCGCATTCGACGATGTGGAGGGTCAGGGAGGGATGTGCGCATCGCCAATGGGCTGCAACCTCTAACGATGCATCTGTGCAGTTGTTGAGGAGAAGCAACACTTCATAGCTGGTATTTTCCATGGGTAGTCCTGACGTATCGACTTGGTTCGCAAGCGCGTCTAGGGCCGACGGGATGGACTGCTCCTCATTCCGTGCGGGGATGATTACCGAGGCCCTGCAGTTAGGATGAGCTCTACCTTCGAGGATGGGGGAAACCGGTTGAAAATGCGCTTCGGTCATCATGCGACGCGACCGCCCACTTGCTCCTCAACATCCATCAGTGGGGACTTGCTCCAGAGGTGGTTAACCCAAATGCGCTCCCTGCCGCCATAGCGGACACAGAACTCAGCAACGTCCTTTACAATGCAAGCTTCTAGTTGAGACGAGTAGGACATTGCTGATCGACGCTTGCTCTCGACAGCTGAGGCACTGTCGCGCTGCCGGCCAGCGAATGCTTCCACTAAATGTAATCCAAGTGATTGTGCTGCCTGTTCAATTTGTCCATCAACCCCCGGACGAGAGGCATAAGGCAGGTCTTCATAGAAGGCACAGGGACGTGAGGCGCATATACCGGAGCGTAATACGGCGTCCCTTGCGGCGAGGTGGTCAATATGATTCCCCAACGCCAAAGGTAGAAGGAGAGCATCCGGATTTCTACTCTCAACCGCACGGAGGATCACAGAACGCACCAACTGTTCAGAGCTACGATCAGCGACCGTCTGCGAGCAAACTTCATCATCGCGTATCTGCAAGCGGATTGGCGCATCATCAAGGTTCAGATCGACGATACGTAATCGATGTGCATCTGGATGTAATCGCAACCATGCCTCGTCCTCGTTTGCCCTTAGTGCAGAAACGGTGGTGCAACGATCGTGAGAAGCGAGGAAAATCCCCTGTGCCAGTGGAGCATATTCACTGCGCGTGAAACAGTTGAGGATTTCAACAGCATCTCCTTGCGCCAACCAATGTTGCACAGCTAGACCTAACGATAAAGCTGCATCGTCCCGGTGCGGAGACACAATCACAATATTCAAAACGAAAGAACCTCGCGTCAGGTACTTCGTTGGCCGCGCAATCACCGCGTCACACCTGTACGTAGATGCGCTCTGCGACTCATAAGGATGCAGGGTATGATAGTTTTTTTTGATATCAAACTTATTGGTCGATATTTCTCTTGCGCGTCCAACTCGCACTCTTCCAGTTACATCTACCCCTAAAGATGGGTAGCGACTGCGAACCATTTTTCTTTTCATCCTATTGTCCCTGAGGTTCCATCTTGTTAGGTCAATCCGTCGAACCATCACTTGCCATGCAGAGTGAGCAGATCCGGCCAGATCGTGCAGACATCCTATGCTTCAGCCACCTTCGTTGGGACTTCGTAACCCAGAGGCCCCAGCATCTGTTGCGGCGGGCAGCGGTCGATCGTCGCGTCTTCTTCTGGGAAGAGCCTATTTGGCATCAACCAGGTGAGTTAGCGGTATTACCCGACGGACGGTTGGGAAAGCATCTGGAAGTTTCGCACGAATCTTCGACCTTGTGGACAATACGGCCTCACTTAACCTGGGGCATTGACTGTGACGAGGGACAGCGTGAATTGCTCGATGAGTTTCTGCTGCGTTTTTCGATTAATGATTTCGTAAGTTGGTACTACACCCCAATGGCTGTCGGGTTTTCCGCGCACCTGAACCCGCAGGCCTCTGTCTATGACTGCATGGATGAACTTAGCTCATTTCAGGGTGCATCCAAAATGATACTGCAGCGTGAAAAGGAGTTGCTTGAGATCGCCGATGTCGTCTTCACCGGTGGCTTGAGCTTATATGAGGCCAAACGCAACCGACACGAGAACGTGCACCTCTATCGCAGTTCAATCGACGTTTCACACTTTGCGAAGGCAAAAAGTACCGACGTGTTGGAACCTGCCGATCAGTCGAGCATCCCTCATCCACGCGTTGGCTTTTACGGAGTGATCGACGAGCGCTTGGATGTCACGCTGTTGGCGCAAGTGGCAACGCTCCGGCCAGAAATGCAGTTTGTCTTGCTCGGCCCTGTGGTTAAGATCGATCGCTCGATACTTCCGCTATCTTCCAACATACATTACTTGGAGTCAAAGAGTTATGACGATCTGCCGCGTTACTTAGCAGGTTGGGACGCGGCCATTCTGCCTTTTGCCTTGAATGATGCGACCCGCTACATCTCTCCTACCAAGACGCCGGAGTATCTTGCTGCCGGAAAGCCGGTCGTGTCTACGCCTATCCATGACGTTGTCCGAGACTACGGAGATTCAGGACTGGTAACGATTGCAAAGTCTGCGAAGGCATTTGCAAAGGCACTGGATGCGGCTCTGTGCTCACCGACACCTTCCTGGATACGACGTGTGGCGCGTACCCTGGAACGCCACTCATGGGACTCGACATGGTCATCCATGAGCGAACAAATTCAGATCGCACAGATGGTCAAAAGAAATGCCAAGCAGGCGGCACGCAGTCCTTTCAGAGAGATGCGCCCGGCTCCGACTGAAGGATCGATGATCAACCCCATCTCTTTGCCTGAGATGAACGCTTTTGACCTTCTGTAGAGCAGTGCAAGCTGTAACGAGTATCGCCACTCGTGAGGTTCTTCAATCCTTCCCGGGTGGCTTTGCCTCCTGCTGTACAACCGAATTTTTTCAGAGCAGTGAGGAGCTAGACCGTGGTGTACGACTATTTGGTGGTTGGTAGTGGATTTTTCGGCTCGGTCTTCGCGCAACAAGCCCGCGAAAATGGTAAAAGCGTGCTTATGATTGAACGCCGGGAACACATCGGCGGCAATTGTTACACCTATGACTTTGAAGACACTGGCATTTCTATCCATAAGTACGGTAGCCACATTTTCCATTGCAACGATCATGAGACATGGACCTACATCAACCGCTTCACAGCTTTTAATCGACACCAGCATCGAGTGCTAAGCACCTACAATCACAAGGTATATTCGATGCCCATCAATCTGGGAACGATCAACTCATTCTTTGGTACAAATCTGAAACCAGAAGAGGTTGCTGGCTTTCTGGATACGCAGAGGACGCCAGGGCGTCGGGCAGTGAATCTTGAGGAGCAGGCAATCAGCCTGATCGGGCAGCCGCTGTACGAAGCGTTTATACGCGGCTATACGCGAAAGCAATGGGGGTGTGATCCAAAGGATTTGCCGGCCAGCATCATCACCCGTCTGCCGGTTCGTCATTCCTATCACGACGCCTACTTCAATGACCGGTATCAAGGGATTCCCCTCGAGGGATATACGCCTATCTTTCAAAGGATGCTGGAAGGTGTAGACATCGCATTAGGTGTGGATTTCTTTAGTGACCGCGAGGTCTGGGAAAAGAAAGCAACCAAGGTCGTGTACACAGGGCCGATCGATCGCTACTTCGATTATTGCTACGGGCGGTTGAACTGGCGTTCCGTGCGGTTTGAGTTGGAGCGGTTGGACGTAGAGGATTACCAGGGAATTTCAGTGATGAATTATGCCGACGAAAGCACACCGTGGACGCGCATCCATGAGCCAAAACACTTCCACCTGGAAAGACCGTGGAATAAGGGCACTACGGTAATCGTAAAAGAATTTTCTTGCGTCGACGCTGACCAGCCTTACTATCCAGTAAATTTTGATGGAGACCGGGAGATGTACGCCAAGTATGCGGCTCTGCAAAATGAGTTGCCGAATGTGATCTTCGGCGGCAGGTTGGCGCGGTATAAGTACTACGACATGCACCAGGTGATTGCGGGAGCGCTCGCCGCTGCACGCCAGGAACTGACCGGCGGCAGATAACAGTGGAGCAATCGCGCGCCTAACAACTCGCTGGCTTAGCGTACAGTACGATTTCGTAGCAGATTCTCTTATGCCGACTTGCGCTTGGTTGCCGACTTCGCCGATGTTTTCACAAGCCCGATACCTTTACGGACAGGTGACCTTTCGCTGACGACTGGCTTCTTGGGTACGCTCGCCGATTTCTCTCCTAAACTCTTTCGCAGCGCATCCATCAAGCTCACGATCTTACCGGAGGCAACATGTAGTGCTTCGTCCCTCGGAATGGGTAGGTGATTGACCTTCGCGTCTACCAGCTCTTTCACAGCGACTTCGTAACCGTCCTCAAATTTACCAAGGTCGAATTTCGCCGACTTCTTGGAAATGAGTGCTTCAGCCATCTCCAGAGAGTCCTCGCTGATCGCAGTGTCTCTTATGTCGCGGAAGTAGTCCCTTTGATTTCTGAGTTCGCTCTGGTAGCGGAGCGTATAGCCCATCATCCCCCGACCATCCGTTCCGGCTGGAGTGAGAGCAAAGATGTGTTCTCTGCCAGAGAATGCAATCTTGCCGATAGCGACTTTGCCGGAGTTAACCAATGCTTGCCGGACCACAGCAAAAGCCTCAGTTTGAGCATCGTTTTCGGGAACGACAAAGTAGGGCTTCTCCACGTATTCCGGGTTCAGTTCGCTCTGCTCGATAAACTGAGACACCGCGATCGTGTGCTTTGATGGAACCCGAAGATTCTCTAGTTCGCTCGGCTCGATGATGACGTACTGGCCTTTGCTGTACTCGTAACCTTTGACGATTTCGTCTTTCTCGACAACCGCTCCAGGTGTTTGCGTTCCGCTCTCGGCTGCGCTCTCGAGCACTTTCTGATGCCGGACACGCTCACCAGTAGAACGGCTGATCTGATGAAAGCTGATATTGCTCTTCGACTCGGTTGCTACGTAAAGGCTCACACCGAAGGAGACGAGGGAAATCTGAACCTGACCAGACCAATAGGGACGCGCCATCCTGCACCTCTGTTAACTGATCTGATTCTCGTAATTTCGGTGGGGATGTATCGCGCTTTGAGCAATTTAGCAAAAAAGAAAGCCCCCGAAGAGGGCTTCCGTGAATCTGGAAACCGGAAACGTCTATTTGGTACTGTCTCTGAGCGGGGCGTCCGGAGAATCTTCATGAATTTCCCGAAGGAGAACGTTGGTTTCCTCGCGATGAGGGAGTCGATCAACTTATGGTCGTCAATATGTATTTCGGCCAACTTGAGGTCACGCTTGATCCGTCAGGTCAGGTGCCGTATGACGTTGGGGATGGCGGAACAATCCCGCTGGCGATGAACTCAGGCATAAACGGTATCCTTGGTTCTGGTTGGCTTGCTGACGCCATACGGAGCCTTGAATTTGTGATTGGATGATCGAGCTGGTTTTGCCTAGATCCAAGCTCCGGAAGCGCAACGGACCCTCAGATATAGCTTGGTAAGACTTCGCATCGTACTGAGCCTACAGGCCAAATACCGGCGAGGGGCCGCGAACGGCGCTCAATGGGTAGAAATAATCGGTAGCGATACTGGGAGCAAACCGAGGTTTCTTATAAAACCACTAATTTCAATCACTTAAATTAATGGCGGAGAGTGAGGGATTCGAACCCCCGGTAGCCTTTCGACTACGTCTGATTTCGAGTCAGGTGCATTCAACCGGGCTCTGCCAACTCTCCGTGGCTCTGCAAGCAGTTACCAACTACGAGTTTACCATCGCAGCGGCATTAAGCCAAACGTCGCTGACCAATGCGCTGCGCCCGATGGCGGCAGGTATTTTTCGCGCGAATGGAATTCATTCAGGGGATAAAGAGCGCAGGCGGCCATTGCCGGCGAACCTGCGCTCTTGGATGTACGCTGGGAAGTTTGAAGTGGACTATTCTTGCCAGCCGCCGCCGAGTGCCTGGTAGAGTTGGACGAGGGCGAGTGCTTCGTTCTGTTCCGCATTGATGAGGTTGAGGCGTGCGTTATAGAGGTTCGTGTCCGTCGTGAGCACTTCCAGGTAGCTCGTGGAGCCGGCCTGATAGCGGATGCGGGCCAGACGGGTTGCATCCTGTGCTGCTTCAACCAGTTTCTGCTGTTCGGCGCGTGTGGAATGCTGCTTGTTGACGGCGATCAATGAGTTCGAAACGTCGCGAAAAGCAGTCAGGATAGTCTTCTGGTAAGTGAGGATCGCCTCTTCTTTCTGTTGCTTCGAGAGCTCTAACTGGCCGCGTAGTTTGCCGCCTTCAAAGATCGGCTGCGCCAGACTGCCGAGCCCGTAGATGGTTTTCCCTGCAGGATCGAAAATACTGGAAAGGCTGTCACCACCGACGCCGGCCGAAGCGCTGATCGAGAGCTGCGGGAAGAATTGCGCCTTCGCAACGCCAACCTGCGCGTTATATGCCTTCAGCTGTGCCTCTGCCTCCTGAATGTCGGGCCGCCGCTCAAGCAGTTGCGACGGAATGCCGACTGGCAGGTCCTGCGGAACGGGAGAAAGCGCGGATGGGTCGGTGTGTGCAACCGGTCCCGGCACTTTACCCAGAAGGAGGCTCATCGTGTTTTCCTGCTGCTGGATCTGCTCTTCCAACTGCGGGATCTGTGCGCTAGCAGTGTAGAGCAACTGCTCTGCCTGGCGGACGTCCGAAAGCGGTGCGGACCCGCCCTTCTCGAGCCGGTTTGTCAGGTCGACTGAGTCCTGGCGGGCCTTGAGGGTTTGCTTCGCTACCTCAAGCTGCTGATCGAGCGAACGAAGCGTGAAGTAAGATGTAGCAACCTCGCTGACCAGCGTCACGCGCACAGCACGCTGCGCCCATGATTGTGAGAGCAGCTGATCACGTGCGGCTTCAGTTTGCTTGCGATAAAGGCCCCAAAAATCAGGAGTCCATGTCGCCGAAAGATTCAAGCTGCCTTCGGCCAGGGGATTACTTCCGAGTGTCTTCGATAGCGAGTCCGGCAGATCAGCGCCGATGCCGGTACCTCCCACGCTGAGCGTAGGGAACTGTCCCGCTCGTGTGATTCGGACCTGCGACTGCGCTTCGAGGACGCGCTGAGCTGCCACGCGCAGGTCGTAGTTGTTCACCAGTGCCTGGCGGACGAGGTCCTGTAGCTCCGGCTCGCGGAAGACCTCACTCCATTTTTGGTCGCCTAGCGAATCCTTAGGATCGCTGGAGACGGCGGCTTCATCTGCGCCGCGATATGCCGGCAGCGCAGGAGCCTGCGGGCGCGAGTATTTGGGTCCAACATTGCAACCGGCCAGAGTGAAAGCTACGGTGCACGCCAGTAGTGCGGCTGTCCTATTCATAACGTTGCTCAAGCGTGGCCTCCCTTGGTCGGCGGCTGGTTGATGCCTGCCCGCCTGCCGAGTTCGACAGGATCGATGTCGGGCTTGGAGTCCATCGTGGTGCCCTTCCCTCCCCTGCCATAGCGATGCGAAACGTATTCGACGAACGCAAAGGTTACTGGTACGAAGAGGATGCCGAGCGCTGTTGAAAGCAACATGCCGCCGACTACAACCGTACCGAGAATCTGCCGCGAGACGCCACCGGCACCCGAGGCAAACCATAGCGGCAAGCAGCCGAAGATGAAGGCCAGTGCCGTCATGATGATTGGCCTGAGACGAAGCCGTGCTGCGTGTAACGCAGCATCGGCAATGCTCTGTCCATTCTCATAGTTCGTTTTCGCAAACTCGACGATGAGGATGGCATTTTTTGCAGACAAGCCGATCAACATGATCAGACCGATCGTCGCAAAGACGTCGTTCTCGAGAGCGCGGACATTCAATGCAACGTATGCACCGAGAATGGCAACCGGTGTGCTGAGAAGTACGCTGAACGGCAGCGTCCAGCTCTCATATTGGGCTGCGAGAATCAGGAACACGAACAGCAGCGAGAGTGCGAAGACAACCCAGGAAGGCAGTCCCTTGGCAGCTTTATCCTCCTGGTAGGACATGCCCGAGTAATCGAAGCCCATATCGCCTGGCATCGTCTGATGGAACGTCGCCTCGAGCGCCTTCATGACCTGCCCGGAGCTGAAACCGGGCGCGCCAACGATGGTGATCTGGACAGCGTTGTATTCATTGAAGCGGAGAATGAACTCCGGCCCGTTGATCTTCTTGATGTTGACCAGCGATGCCAGAGGGACTTGTCCTCCGTTGGCGCTTCTTACATAGAACTGGTTGATATTCTCGATCTTGCTTCGAGTATTTGACTCTGCTTCAACGTAGGTCTGCCATTGGCGGCCGAAGCGGTTGAAGTAGTTTGCGAGGTAGCCGCCCATGAATGTCTGCATAGTTGCGTAGACATCCGAGAGTTGCACCTGCTGCTGAACAACCTTGTCCTTGTCCACCTCAGCATAAATCTGCGGCACAGCGGGCAGGTATGCGGGAACGGCGGCAGCGATCTCAGGATGGCCCTTTAAGCCGCCAAGGAACGCGCCAAGGTTTTTCGTGAGATACATCGGATCGTCGTTGCCCGAGCGGTCTTCGAGAACAAACGTTACGCCGCCGGAGGTGCCAACGCCAGGGATCGACGGCGGCGGGAAGCTGAAGGCAATGCCATCCGGATTCATCGCCAGTTGCTTGGCGATATTGAGTTGAATCGCTTTGAACTGCTCCTCCTTTGACTTGCGCACGTCCCAGTCCTTCAACGCGACGAAGAAGAATGCAGTGTTTGTGCTCTGTGTCTGCGTAAGCAGGCTGAAGCCGTTGACCTGAATGACGCCGCGAATGCCTGGCGTCTTCAAGAGAGCGTCAGACACCTTAAGAGCAGCCTCATCGGTCCGTTGCAAAGAGGAGGCGTCCGGAAGCTGCAACGCAACGAATGCGTAGCCCTGATCCTCGGTCGGGATGAAGCCCGTGGGCAGGCGTGAGCCCAGCAGCACCGCAATGATGCCGACAGCTACGAGTGCAAGCATTGAGAAACCGGCCTTATGAAGCAGCACACTGGACGTGGATACATAGTTGTCCGTGGCTCTGCCAAAGAAGCGGTTGAACCACCCGAAGAAACGTCCGAGAAGGCCCTTCTTCTTCTCCTTGTCCTTGGGCTTGAGCAGCAGCGAGGCGAGTGCCGGGCTGAGCGTCAACGCATTGAATGCAGAGATGAGTACCGAGATCGCAATGGTGATGGCAAACTGCTGATACAGTCGGCCGGTGATGCCTGGAATTGCTGCTGTCGGAATGAACACCGCGGCAAGAATGAGCGCGATGGCGACTACCGGACCGCCGACCTCTTCCATTGCCTTGATGGTTGCTTCTTTCGGATCCATCCCTTCATCGATATGGTGCTCGACCGCTTCGACAACAATGATGGCGTCATCGACGACAAGTCCGATCGCCAGCACTAATCCGAAGAGTGACAGCGTATTGATCGAGAAGCCGAGCAACGGAAAGATGATAAAGGTACCGATCAAGGAAACCGGCACGGCCAGCAGTGGGATGAGCGTTGCGCGCCACCCCTGCAGGAAGATGTATACGACCACCACAACGAGCACGAGCGCTTCGATGAGCGTAATTACGATTTCACGCAAGCCGGCGGTCACGGCCTTTGTAGTATCGAGCGGGATATCGTACTTCAGTCCGGACGGGAAGCTGTGCGAGAGTTCTTCCATCCGCGCAGTCACCTGCTTGGCTACTTGAACGGCGTTTGAACCGGGAAGCTGATAGACGCCAAAGACGCCGGCTGGAGCCTTGTTGTAGCGCCCATTGAGCGTATAAAACTGCTGGCCCAGTTCGATGCGGGCAACGTCACTCAGATGAAGCACCGAGCCGTCTGCGTTGGCACGAATGACGATCTTGCCAAATTCTTCGGGAGTGACGAGGCGGCCCTCGGTACGAACAGTGTAGGTGAACTGCTGACCTTTTGGTGCAGGATCGCCGCCAACCTGGCCGGCAGGATTCACGTTGTTCTGTGTCTGCAGGGCAGCGATGACTTCGGGCGCGGTTACGCCGAGCTTTGCCAGCTTGTCTGGCTGAACCCACACACGCAGTGCATATTGACCGCCGAATACCTGCACGCGAGCCACGCCGGGTACACGCGTAATTTCGTCCTGCAGTTTGATGATCGAATAGTTGGTAAGAAACGTCGCATCATATTGGTTGTTCGGCGATGAAAGAGCCACGATCATCAGTGGTGACGTGAGCGACTTCTGCACCGTAATGCCGCCCGCAGTTGCCTGCACAGGCAACTGCGCCTGTGCCTGCGATACGCGGAGCTGCGTCAGAATCTGGTCTGTGTCCGGATTCGTCTTAACGTCGAAGTCGACAAAGATCTGTGACTGTCCGTTATTGGCGTTAACCGAGTACATGTACAGCATGTTGTCGACGCCGGTGATCTGCTGTTCGAGCGGCGTGGAGACAGACTGGAGCAAGGTTCTTGCATCAGCGCCTGCGTAGTTAGCCTGGATCTGAATTTCCGGTGGCGCAATATCAGGAAACTGCGCAGTCGGCAGCGTAAGCATGGCTACAACGCCGATGATCGTAGTGAGAATAGCGATGACGATGGCCACAATGGGCCTGCGAATAAAGAATTTCGACATGCTTACCTCCCGGCCGCATCGTTCGCCGCGGGTGCTTGTGCGGCGTGGGGAGAGACAGGCACACCTTCACGAAGTTTCTGAAGGTTGTCGACGATCACCTGTGAGCCCGCAGGCAGTCCGCCTTCAACGACCCAGTTGGTTCCGACCTGTGCACCGAGCTTTACATTGACGACTTTCACTTTGTTGTCCGGGCCGACGATGAATGCCTGCTGCGTACCCTGCAGCTCCTGAATCGCAGCCTGCGGAACAAGGATGACATTATGCTGCACGTGGGTCTCTGCCGAGACGCGGCCAAACTGTCCGGGACGGAGAAGATTGCCGGGGTTTGGGAATGCCGCTGCGATTCGAATGGCGCCAGTCTGTGCGTTCAACTGGCGATCGACGAAGACGATATGACCCTGCTTCGGATACTTGTCGCCGTTCGACAACGTGAGCGTCAGTGGCAGGTTTGCGGAGCTGCTGAGCAGATCGCTGCTCTTAGTACCGCTGAGATTGGACAAAGACAAATACTCACTATCGCTGATGGAGAAGTACACCTTGATAGGATCCATCTGCGAGACCGAGGTGAGTACCGATTGCTGGCTTACAAGATTGCCAACCTGAGTCGTTGCCTGGCCGGCCACGCCTGAAATGAGTGAACGAACCTGAGTGAATCCAAGGTTCAGCCTGGCGGTTTCCACGGCCGCCTGGGCAGTGGCGATCTGCGCTTCAGCCGCGTGGACATTGGCCTCCTGCTGCGCGGCGGTCTGCTTGTCGTTGTCGAGCGTGCTCTGCGCGATGGCATGCTGTTCGGCCAGGGGCGTATCACGTTTTACGTTGATCTCAGCAAGCTCTAGTTGCGCCTTCGCCTGTCCCAATGCACCCTGTGCCTGGCCGACCTGCCCTTGTGCTTGATCAAGAGCGGCCTGGAACGGACGCGGATCGATCTCGAACAGTACCTGGCCCTTGCTGACCACGGAGCCTTCACGGTAGTCCTGCTTGATGAGATAACCGCTTACCTGCGGCTGAATCTGGGCGTTCACATAGCCGTCCATAGTGCCAACCCACTCATTCCGCAAGGGCACATCACTTGCCTGAACGGTGACTACGGATACTGGCATGGGGCCCATGGCTGGCGGCGCCTGTTTCTTTTCACAGCCTGTCAGAATGAAAATCATTGCAGCGGAGAGCGCCAGGCCCGCGGTCATCTGGATGTTGCGGTCGCTGACGCTCGCTTGCGCGGCGGGGCGGCTCGTATAAAAACGCATAAAACTCCTTGATTGTTGTCTCGCGGTCGCGTGCAGAAAACCATACACGGATGTATGTTTGTACTATGGATGCGACTCGGGCAGCGGTGGATTCACGAAAGCAGCATGCGAAGCGTACCCCTGCGAGAAGTCCGGCCGGGAATCCTACCCAGGAGCGTGCAATTCGGACGCGGCAGGAACTGCTGCAGGCGGCCAGACTCGTGTTTGCAAGAGATGGCTTCGAGGCAGCGCACCTGCAGGATATTGCAGAGGCCGCTGGTAAAACTCGCGGCGCACTCTACGATCACTTTGAAGACAAAGAAGATCTCTTCTTCGCGCTCATCGCGCAGGATCTTGTTCTGGACGATGCCGCATACCATCGAAAGCTGCGATCAGATTCCTCGTCCGAGGAGCGCATAGCTGTCCTGACGGAACAGTTGGAGGCTCTTGTTCACGACCGGCAGCGCGCATTGCTCTATGTCGAGTTCAAGTTGTATGCCGCACGGAGGCCGCACAAGCAGCGCAGGCTGGCCGAGTTGTGTGCCGCGATGTGCGATCAAGGCACGAGGCGCAAACTGGAGCTGGTCCCCGAACTCGCAATTGAAGATCCCACTGAGCGCCGCCGGATGATTGCATCGTTTGGAGCCTTGCTTGACGGTCTTGCTCTGAGCCACTTTTTCGACCCTGCAGGCCTAACCGACGAAGATATCCACCAAAAAATAGAGCGCGCGGTACGCGATCGTTTCTGACTGAAGCGCAAGAGATAGAATACGATCCGTCCTGACCGACGGCCATGCATGGCTTTGCGCTGGCACGGCACATCCAATATGTTCCCGATCATCTGCTCCAGCGGAAAGATCGTTCACTCGATCCCATGCAACTGTCTATATCACGTTCGGTACCATTGAAAATGCAGCGAAGCACTCCGCTGCGAGCGTGACTTCTCCCTGTTCATGGCGAACATTTGGATCGGAAGTGAGAAGCAAGCGGACGTTGTCATCGAAAGGCAGGTTGAGCTCAGTACTGCCGAAATGGAAGAACAATTGCATCTGCCCGCGCTGCAACCGGAGCCAGTTCTTCGACTCGTCGAAGTCCACTTTGACGTTCTCGAGACGGCCATCCCGCAGGTCTTCGCTGTTCTGGCGCAAGCTGATCAAAGCGCGATACCAATCCAGCATTGCAGCGTGGTCAACATCAGCTACCTCGCTCCAATGCAACTTCGACAACTCAAATGTTTCTTCAGACTCAGGGTCTGGGATTGAGTCCCACGCGCCATCAGGAGCATGTTCGCGCCGCCGCCCCTCAGAGACTGCGCGGGCCAGGTCAGGATCCTGGTGATCGGCAAAGTACAGAAAGGGTGACGATGCTGCAAACTCTTCCCCCTGAAAGATCATGGGGACAAATGGCGCAGTCATCACCATCGCCGCAGCAAGTTTCGCTTTGCGCATTCCGACGATTGCATGCAGCCTGTCCCCATAGGCGCGGTTCCCGATCTGATCGTGGTTTTGGATATAACCTAGGAAATGATGAGCGCTCAAGTCCTGCAAGGGACGTCCATGATGACGTCCGCGGTATTCGGAATAGCCACCATCGAAGACGTAGACATCTTTGAGCGATTTTGCAAGTTGGGCAAGCGAGCCAAAGTCGCTGTAGTAGCTACGGCGTTCTGCGGTGAGCAGCGCGAACAGCGCATGATGGAAGTCATCGCTCCACTGCGCATCAATGCCATATCCGTTGCTGCCCGGTTCTCGCGGTGCGACAATCCGAGGGTCATTCAGATCGCTTTCTGCGATCAGCACCAGAGAGCTGCCTAGTTGACTTGAGAGTTCCGCAACCTCGGTTGAGAGCTGCTCTAGGAAATGGATGGCTGAGCGGTCAACGAAGGCGTGCACAGCATCCAGCCGTAATCCATCGATGTGATAGTCACGCAGCCACATCAACGCGTTGTCGCAGAAGAATCGCCTCACTTCCGCACTGCCGTCCTCTTCGAAGTTCACCGCGCCACCCCACGGAGTTCCATGATTCTCCGTGATGTAAGGACCAAATTTTCCGGTGTAATTTCCATCAGGTCCAAAGTGGTTGTAGACGACATCCAGCAAGACGGCGAGCCCAGCCTCATGACAAGCATCAACCAACTGCTTGAGCCCATCCGGCCCGCCATACTCTTCCTGGGGTGCGAAGAGTGCTACTCCGTCGTACCCCCATCCCCACCTACCCGGAAACGAGTTCACCGGCATCAGTTCAACGTGAGTAATTCCAAGATCGCGCAGATAAGGTAGCTTTCCTATCGCTGCTACGAAGGTTCCTTCAGGCGTGAATGTGCCAATATGAAGCTCATAAATCACGGCCTCCGACAATGGCAGGGCCGACCAACGTTCGTCATGCCAACGGAAACGCTCGTGGTCGAGAACGCGAGAAGCCCCATGCACGCCCTGAGGTTGCCAGTTGGAGCGAGGATCAGGGTATGGCTGTACGTCCTCGTCCAACAAAAAAGCATAATTTGATCCATGATGAGCCTGATCGACTTCAACGGACCAATAACCATGCGGATCGCTCGACATCGGGATCAGTTCCTCGTCAACCTGCACAGCCACGAATTCAGCTTTTGGCGCCCAAACCGAGAATCGATGCATTAGTCTTCCTCTTTTGTGAGTAGCGCTACCGGGAATGCGGAGAGAAGTTCAGCGATTCGAACAGCGCCGCCACCGATCAACTCGTTCGTGAGGGCATTCGCCCAAGTTCCCTCGGGAAGAACGACCGTTGTGTCCTTCCACTCTTTGTTGAGGCTCATCGCTAACCGGGGAACAACTGTTGCAACAGAGTCTCCACGGCTAAATGCGACGACGCTCTCGCATCGCTTGCCCGATACACTCAGTTGCGTGTAGGTGCCCGAAGCATCAAAGCATTCTGGAAATCTGCGCCGGGTCGCCAGTGCCCGATGGATCGTCCACAGCTTAGGCATTCCGTCATCCATTCGCTGCATGACCTGAGAAGCGCTAAGAGTCGATAGATCATCCAGAAGTTGGCGACGTTTCGGGAAGTCTACCGGACTGCGATTGTCCGGATCTACGAGCCGATGATCCCACAACTCGCTGCCCTGGTAGAGATCAGGCACTCCTGGCACCGTGTACTTCAGGAGCGTCTGTGTCAGTGAGTTGACGCGACCGGCATAATCGATTCTCTTGACGAAACGCGATAGCTCTTCACAGAAACTCCTGCTAGCCAGAGTCGCCTGGATGAAGTTCCGCAGACTATCTTCGAACTGCTTGTTGTTCTGGGTCCAGGATGTCTGTTGTTTGGCTTCGCGGGTTGCCTTTTCCATGTAAGCGGCTGCGCGATCCACGTCTATCGGCCACGCGCCAATCAGTGTCTGGTAGTACAGATACTCCGTATTCGGATCGGGTTGACCGTTGGTTCGATGAACCGCATTCATCTGAGACCATCGTCGAACCGCAGACCTAAAATCGAGAGGAATTTCTGTGAGAACAGCCAGCCTTGCGCGTACGTCCTCGCCTCTTTTCGTATCATGGGTGGTCAGCGTGATCATACGGTACGGATGAGATTTCTGGGCCATCGAATTCGCTCGATGAAAGTCATCCATCGATACAATTGGATCGGCGAGATTTGATCCGACGTCATTCAAACCGATCAGACGGTTGTAGCAATATAATGCGCTGTCCTCAAGCCCCTTAGCCATTACCGGACTCGTGAACTGTTGGAAGCGTTGAAGGAACTCAGACTCAAATTGGCCCTTACGTCTTAATAACAAAACGTCCGCGATGAAATCGAACAGACTTCTGTCAATATCGGGTCGATACCCTGCAGCAACGTCGATCGCACTCTGGATAACCGCAGCATCCAATTCCGAAATCTCATCACGACTCGGAGAAACGTAGGTTCGGTAGATTTGGAAGCAACTTGCTATCTCACGAATAGCGTGGCGAATCTCGGCACGGGTATGGTCCCGGTGATTGCGATCCAACTCACAAATCCGCAGGAAGATAGAAGTCAAACGGTTGACGTCGCTTCCTAATCCTTCAACAGTGACGGCCACTTTCTTGTCATGAACAAGAGCAGAGAAGTCGATGTTCTGCCCGAAATCTTCCCTGTACTTTTCATCGAGGCTCGTCAGACCTTCCGGAGATATGAGGAGACCGTTGACGAGATTCAGAAATTCGTAACCTGTGGTGCCCTGTACCGGCCACGACGATGGCAATTCCTCATTTCTTGCCAGAATTTTCTCCACGACGATCCACGCACCCGGGGCAGCGTCCCGCAGCCACTGTAGGTATTGCTGCGGGTCCAAGAGTCCATCCACATGGTCGATCCGGACTCCATCCAACACTCCACAATCAAGCCATTGAAGGATGAGTCTATGCGTGTCAAGGAATACATTCTCATCTTCGACACGCATACCGATCAGTGAATTGACATCGAAGAAGCGCCGGTATCCAAGGTCCTGATCTGCCGCTTTCCAGTACGCCAAGCGATAGTGCTGTAGTTGCAAGAAAGCATCGAGCGCGTCAATGTCAGCGTTGATTGCAGCGATCGCGTCATCAATCGCCTTGAATGTTTCCTCGTTGTCGGCAAGATATGCATGTAAGGTATCGAGAAGTACTCTGCAATCACGCTGTGCCTTGGATGCCGTGGAAGGATCCTCATCAGGCGGAGTCGCCAAGAGGCCGAAAGAGTCCGCGAGGAAGGCGAGCTTCTCCGATCGCAGAGCCTGTGCCGCAGGTGCAAGGAACACAGACATGGATGAGGATGCAACCGGCATGAGCATGCCGTTCAGTTCGATTTCAAATCGCTCTTCATGGCGGACCAAGCGAATCGTTCCACCAGCAAGAACTACGCCATACTGGTCTTCGAGGATCGGAAGCAGAATCTTGTTGCGGAGACGTCCTTCAGTCGAATGCCAATCGATGTCGAAGTAGTTGGCATAGCGGCTCTTTTTGCCGTTCTCGAGCACATCCATCCAGTAGGGGTTATTTTGCGAGAGCGACATATGATTCGGTACGATGTCAAGAATCTGTCCAAGGCCACATTCGCGCAATTGCCGGCATAATTTTGCGTGCGCTTGTGTTCCGCCCAACTCACGATTGACGATTGCGAAGTCAGCTAGATCGTATCCGTGCGTGCTGCCCGGTGCACTCTGCAAATAGGGTGAGGCGTAGAGATGCGTGACCCCCAGCTTTGCCAGGTAGTCCGCGATGCCCGCTGCGTCTTCAAAGTTGAAACCACCATGCAGTTGAACTCGGTAGGTGGAAGATGGCCACTTCCGCATGAAAGTCTCCATATTTGCAATCTCACTCTATTAGGAGACTCAGATCGGCGGTTAGGTTGTTCGGCGGGCTAAAGGGAGTCGATCAGTCTGCCGGTCAGCACAAAACTTCGACGTTTCTGAATTTCATTGATTGAGTGCAAACTATTGATACATCTCAGCAACAGTGGGATGCGTCCAAGCAATTACGGAGTCTCATGCATGATGCGCCCCTTCTGGTCAGGCCAATTCCAACTATCGCTCGTGTCCTTCGGCATTCAGTTATTTCCGGCAACGGAAGCCAAGGGCGAGATTCACTTCCACCAACTCAGTCGCAAGACAGGGGAGCGCATCAAGCACCTGAATGTGACGGCGGACGATCAGCCGGTCGATAAGGATGACATCGTCAAGGGCTATGAATACAGCAAGGGCGAGTATGTCACGGTCGAATCCGAAGATATCGAGCAACTTCGAATTCCCTCGCGACAGACGTTTACCGTCGAGCAGTTTGTCGATATGGCTGAACTCGATCTCAAGTATTTTGAAAAGCCATACTTTGTAACGCCTGACAGTGCATCTCAGACAGAGGCCTTCGCGGTCGTACGTAAGGCCATGCAGTCGACAGGCAAAATTGCCGTTGGAAAGATCGCCTTCGGTGGCCGCGAGCATTTGGTCGCCATCTCCGCTCCGGCGACAGACGACGAGGCTGGCATGATGGCCTACACGCTTCGATATGCCGAGGAGCTGCGCGACGCCGCGGAGTATTTTGGCAGTATTCGAAAGACCGCAGTGGACAAAGACCAACTGGCCCTTGCCAAAGAACTTATCGGGCGTAAAGCCAAGTCCTTCGATGCTTCCAGATATTCCGATGAATACGAAACTGCCTTGAGAGCCATGGTCGAAGCGAAGATCAAACACACCCCTGCTCCGAAGGAAAGATCCACTGCGCCGAAATCCACAAAGGTGGTTAGCCTGATGGACGCCCTGCGGAAGTCAGTTCAGGCAGACTCAAAGCCCTCCGGAATAAAAGATCCGAGTGTTAAGGCCGGTGGCAGCAAATCGCCTGGAAAGAAGCTTGATTTTCCCCCTCCACCAAAGCCCGGTTCGAGTCGAGCTTCGAAGGCCAAGTCCACAAAGACAAGTTCAAAACGCAGATTGGCATAGACCATGGTTACGAAGCGGATCTCTCAGCACCAGTCATCGAACCTTGTGGACAGGCAGCTCGAGAAGTATCGGTCCATGCGAGACTTCTCAGTGACGGCAGAACCGGCCGGCACAGTCAAGAGCAAGCCCGGAGCAAAAGCTAGGGCCAGTTCCCTGCCCTTCGTGATCCAGAAGCACGCGGCCTCTCACCTGCACTATGATTTCCGGCTTGCATGGAATGGCGTTCTGAAAAGTTGGGCAGTTGCGAAAGGACCAAGCTACGTCACCTCGGACAAGCGCCTTGCAGTACAGGTGGAAGATCATCCCATTGAATATGGCGGCTTCGAGGGCATCATTCCGCAAGGACAGTACGGAGGCGGCACCGTCTTGCTGTGGGATACGGGCACCTGGGAGCCACAGGAGGGACACACCGACGTCGATGCCGGCCTGCGAGATGGGTCTCTCAAGTTCATCCTGCATGGGACCAAAATGAAAGGAAAGTGGACGCTGGTGCGGATGGGTGGTAAGGCCGCCAACGAGAAGAAGCCGAATTGGCTGCTCATCAAGGAACATGATTCCTATGAGCAATCCGCAGATGAGGATGCGGTCACAGAGAAAGCTCCCGAGAGTGTCCTGACGGGCAGAAGCATGGAAGAGATTGCTGCTCAGAAGGATCATGTCTGGAACTCCAAAGGAGGGGCGAAGTACGGCTTATCGGCAGAGCGAGCGAAAAGTACGAAGCCCCCGCGTGATGCGAAGAAGACGCCTGCCAAATCTCTCTCATTCGACTTAACTGCTTTCCCAAAGGAACGATTGCCTGGGTTCATTGCCCCGCAACTTGCAGTCCAGGCCAACTCTCCGCCGGACCAGCCGGGGTGGCTTCATGAGATCAAGCTGGACGGATATAGGATTCAAGCGCACAAGAATGGCGACACGGTGAGTCTTCTCACACGGACTGGCCTTGACTGGAAACATCGCATGAAGGACATCGCAGCAGAGATCGCCACGCTGCCAGCAGAAAAAGCAATCCTCGACGGCGAGGTTGTCGTGCTTCTCCCAGACGGAACAACAAGCTTCGCCAATCTGCAGGCTTCTTTTCGCGAGGGAGAGCAGCATGTACTGACCTATTTCGCCTTTGATCTGCTCCACCTCGAGGGTCACAATCTTCGTGGAGCGGAGTTCATCAAGCGGAAAGAGATCCTATCCAAATTGATTGTACCCATCGGCGGTGAGAAGAGCATCGTGCGATTCAGCGAAGACGTGGATATGGACGGCTCGATCGTATTCGCAAAGGCCTGCGGCTTGCACGCTGAAGGGATTATTTCAAAGCGCGCATCTGGTAAGTACGTGTCTGGAAGAAGCAGCAGCTGGATCAAGACGAAGTGCTCACACGAGCAGGAATTTGTCATCGGAGGATTCACACTACCCTCCAATGGGATCCACGGAGTGGGAGCACTATTGCTCGGTTATTACGATGACCATGGAAGACTGATCTATGCGGGTCGCACGGGCACGGGCTTCACTCAGAAGACACATCGCTCTCTCCGCGACCGGCTTGAGAAATTGCGGGTGACCAAATCCGCGTTTACCGATATCTCGCCAGCGCTCCGCCGCGGAGTGATCTGGGTGCGGCCTGAGTTGGTGGCTGAGGTGGGCTTCGCGACATGGACATCAGATAAGCTTGTACGACAAGCAGCCTTCAAGGCTCTCAGAGAGGACAAGTCCCCCATGGAAGTACGTCGAGAAGATGCAATCGACTCGCCTCTGACTGCCACTCATAAGACACACTCGAAAACTGCGGCCAAAGTGGGTTCCAGCGCTGGCGAAACGCACGATTTTTCTGGGAGTCCGGGACCAGCTCACGCCGCAGTCCGTCTCACCCATCCCGACAAGATCCTTGATTCGGAGTCAGGCCTTACCAAGCAGCAACTCGCCGACTACTATTGGGCGATCGCCGACTATATTCTTCCGCAGATTACGAATCGGCCGTTGTCGCTTGTACGCTGCCCGGATGGCGCAACCAAGCCATGCTTCTTTCAAAAGCACACTAATTCGACCTTGCCGCCGGGCATCGAAACGATTCAGGTTCCGGACAAGAAGACCGGCAAGCAAGAGCCGTACATTACTTTGTCGACGAGAGAACCCCTCGCCACCTTGGCGCAGATGGGAGTGCTTGAACTGCATCCTTGGGGTTCGCAGAACAATGATCTTGAGCACCCTGACCGGATCGTGATTGACCTCGACCCCGACGAAACAATTTCGTGGCAGACACTGGCCGGCGCCGCGAAGCAGACGCGGGCGCTCCTGAAGAAGCTTGGCCTCGATAGCTTCTTGAAGAGTACGGGAGGCAAAGGCCTGCATATCGTTGTTCCAATCGCTCCGGAACATGACTGGGCCACGATCAAGCAATACGCACATTCCGTTGCACTGGCGTTGGAACGCCAGTCACCCGAGCTCTATTTGACTAAGATGAACAAAGCCGCTCGCAAAGGGCGAATATATATCGACTATCTCAGGAACGAACGTGGAGCCACCGCCGTGGCCGCATTTTCACCCCGTGCCCGGGCCGGCGCGAGTGTCTCAATGCCGTTGGACTGGTCCGAATTAGATGCAAAGGAGCGGCCAGTCTTTCGTGTGGCCGACTTCGACACTTGGAAGCAGCGGCTCAAGCGTGACCCCTGGCGCAGGTTGCCTGCGATGAATCAATCTATCGATATTGAGAAAGCCGGCAAGTTCCTCTAGCAGCGGCAGTGAAGGCGAGTTTTTGCGGAGCTGACCTCGGAACCGAATAGTCAGCGAACTCAAGCCTTTCTGATGCCCTAAGGCAGTGCAAACGCCACGTACGCGGCACCTTGCGGCCCTTTTGGATTGCGCTGTCCACTTGCAGCAATCACGATGAACTGCTTGCCATCCACCATGTAAGTCGCAGGCGTGGCATTCCCGGCATAGGGAAGGTCTCCCACCCAGAGAAGCTTCCCCGTCTTGCTGTCGAAGGCGCGAATCTTGTTGTCGAAGATCGTTGCTCCAATGACGACAATGCCCCCTGCGGTCACTACCGGTCCGCCGTAGTTTTCGCTGCCCGTGTTTGCCAATCCCTTGGCAGCGAGTTCGGGATACTCACCAAGAGGAATCTTCCATAGATACTTTCCACTATTCAGATCAATGGCATTGAGTGTGCCCCATGGCGGCACGACCGCAGGATAGCCATCCTGATCCTGGAATTTCTTGTACCCCGTGAACTGGTACTTAGGCTGTTCCGCAGGATCAGCCTTTGTCGATTCAGCCTCAGTCTTGTCGGAGGTCATCGTAGCTCGAGTGGGCAATAAAGGCGCCGAACTCTTATTAAGGAAACGAAGTAGTGCAGCCGTATCGGACTGACTGAGTTTGGCGTTCGCAGGCATGCGGCCCTTGCCATTGTGAATGATCGTGAGAATCTGATCGTCCGTGAGGCGGTCCCTTACTCCCAGGATCCCAGGGTAATTCGACGGAGCCCCCTGCATATCTTCCCCATGGCAAAGGGCACAGTTGTGGTCGTAAACCTTTGCGCCGCCAATCTCTGTTCGATCTCCGTACTTCACCACAGTCGCTCGCACAGCGCCCGGCGCCTCCACTCCCGTTTTCAAATAATCGAGAAGCGCATTGAGCCCGGAAGCTTCCACATTTGGAAAGGATGGCATACGGCCTTTCCCCGCATGAATCACCTCGATGATTTGCGCATCTGTCATGTGTTTCTGCACATCGATGAGCGAGGGAAACGCAGGCGGTGAGCCGGTGCGGTCTGAGCCGTGGCAAAGGGCACACTGGCTTTGATACACGATCGACCCCGCACCCCCACCAGTCCTTGTCTCCATCAAACTGCCGGTCCACGGAACATCGTTTGCATTCACGTAGATGACGCCAGTCTTTGCATCGAATGCAGAGCCGCCCCATTCCGCGCCCCCGTCGAAGCCTGGGAAGATGATCGTCTGTTTGCCAACGCTGAATGGAATAAAGAGGCCTTCACTGCGGATCGATTTGAATTGCGCCACAGCATTCGCGTGTGCCTCCGGCGTCCTGTTCGTCAACATATCCGCGGTGAGAAGTTGCCGCGCAAATGGCGCGGGAAGTGACGGAATCGGCTGCGTTGGTGCGGTGTACTCGCCCGGCACTGTTGAGGCTGGAAATGGCTTTTCACTGATCGGGAATAGTGGCGCACCGGTCACGCGGTCAAATAGAAAGAGGAATCCCTGCTTTGTCGTCTGCGCAACTGCATCCACCATCTTCCCGTTGGATCGAATCGTGACCAGAGTTGGAGGAGAAGGAAAGTCGCGATCCCAGATATCGTGATGTACACCCTGAAAGTGCCAAAGGCGCTTTCCCGTGTTGGCATCAAGAGCGAGCAACGTATTGGCATAGAGATCATCGCCCGCCCTGTCCGCACCATAGAAATCATTTACTGCGGAGCCGGTCGGCGCGTAGACAATCCCACGCTTTTCATCCAGCGCCATCCCTGTCCAATTATTGGCCGCGCCCGTCACCTTCCACGCGTCCTTGGACCAACTCTCATAGCCTTCCTGGCCCGGATGCGGGATCGTATGAAAAATCCACCGCAGCTTGCCGGTATGGACGTCGTAGGCACGAATGTCGCCATGCAGTGCGGGCTGTGTCTCAGGTGCACGAAAGCCCACAATGATCATGTCTTTATAGATAATTCCTGGCGTTGTGAGCGCAACAAAACCCTTGCTGTAATCGCCGTCGGTAAGATCCTTCCGCAGGTCAATATGACCGCCATCGCCGAACTCGGCAATGGGCCTTCCCGTTGCGGGGTCGAGCGCATACAGATTCGTAAGCGCACCGGCAAACAGAATGTTACGTTTCCCGTCGGTCCAGTAGGACATTCCACGCGCAGGCTGCCGTCCGGGCTCCCCCGGATCGAACTGCCATATCTTCTTTCCTGTGCCTGCATCGAGCGCGATGATCTTCTGCGTTGGCGAGTAAGCAAACAACAGTCGTCCGATGACGAGTGGATTGGTCTGGAGCCCGCCTGTTTCGTGCAGATCGAATATCCACGCCTGCTTCAGCAGCTTCACATTGTCTCGATTGATTTGCCGCAAGGGAGAATAACGGTCGCTTGCGTTGCTCCCGCCATAGACTGGCCAGTCCTTACGCGCTGGCACCGCAGGCTGATCCTTCCGCTGAGCGGCGAGCACATGTCCAACCTCGAAGGAAACGGCGATGCCGGCAAGAGTCCCTGCTACCAGCGTCAACGCACTATATCGAGCCAACGTCGCCTTCACTCTATGCATCGCCTGAAACTCCCCTGATTGAAACCTAATTGACGTACTTGATGATCTGCATAAACCCATAATCCATATGCAATTGCTGATGACAATGCACAAGAGAATCCCCAGGATTGTCCGCCACAAAGTCCACGGCTACCGTATCGAGAGGCATCACATTAATGCAATCCTTGATCAACCCGCTAAGATGCCGATCGCCGATCTGCGTCACCTCAAAGCTATGACGATGAAGATGCATTGGATGCTGATCACCGCTGGCATTGCGAAACAGCATACGATAGCGCTTTCCGCGCTTCACCATCATCGGCTTCACATTGGGCCACGCATCCCCATTGATGGTCCATGTGTCAAACTGCGCGCCATTGAGTGCGCCCGCATCTCGAATCGTCATCGTGAAAGTTTCTTCCGGATCCGGAACGGCGACGGAAGCCGCAAAGAGGCTGTAGTCCCACTCAACGGGCTCCGGATCTTTCCACAGGGGCTCGCCCTTGTGTCCGGCATACTCGACGACAACCCCGAGCCCGATGTCCCGCGCCTCCTTCAGCGTTGAACCAAGAATCCATACACCCGGAGAATTCATTTCAACAATGGCATCAATGCGCTCCGCAACAGCGAGAGAAAGCACCGGCACCGTCCGTGGGTTCGGCACCGGATTTCCATCCATAGCCACCACGCGAAAGCTATGTCCCGGCAACGCAAGAACCACATTCTCTGTGGCGCTCGCGTTCAGCAGACGGAATAGAACTCGTTGTCCCTTCTTGACGCGAATCGGCTCCCCGGCTCCAAGCATGTGCGCGTTGATCGTAGCGTACTTGTAACCGACATCCGAACCGGTAGTCTGCGGCGCATTCTGTGAGTGCTCCCGCATCGTCTCCACCATGGGCACGAAATGGGGACCCCAGTGATGGATGGCCAGGTTTACCTCATGATCGTAGTGGCCTGGATCGGGACCACCATCCACAAGCAGGAAGCCAAATTGGCCAGTATAGGAAGCAACAGATAGATCACCCATGGCCATCGCATGCGTGTGATACCACCGAGTGCCGGAAGGCCGTGGTGTCAGATGGTATCGCAGCGTTTCACCGGGCTTGATCAGCGGAGAACCCTCCTCCACCGCACCATCGTTGAGTGAATCCGTGGTCAAGCCGTGCCAATGCACGATATCCGCAGAACCGGTTGCATTGGTCACGTCGATACTGACCGGCTTGCCCTTCTTCAAACGTAACAATGGCCCCGGAACCTGCCCATTGTAAGCAACGGTATCGACCTTTACTCCAGGTCCAATCTCAAGGCTGCATGGCTCGATTCGCAAGCGAATGTCCGGGCCCGCAGCAGTTGATTTCGCGAATGCGGCCAGCGGAGGCAAAGAGGCACCCGCAGCCATCAGCGAAACATTCTTGAGAAACCTTCGGCGATCCGTCATACGATGCCACCTTTGCCCGCTCGTTCAAACGACATCCATCGTACCCAAAAGCACATCGAATCAGCCAATCCTATTGGCATAGTCGTCGAGGGCCGTGCCAAGGCGGCTAAGCGCTTCGGCAGTCATCTCCGGGTCGCCGCCCAGGCCGATACGGAAGTGACTCGGCATCTCGAAGAACTCTCCGGGCACGACGGACGTTTGATATTCATTCCGCAATAGCTTGAAGAAATCATCCACCGATCCATGCCGTAGTCGCGGGAACACTACCGTTCCCCCGGGCGGCAGAAATACATCGAGATCATCACGGTCGGCGAGAAAAGTATCCAGTGCTGCACGATTCGTCTGGAGCAGCTTCCTCGCGCGATCGCCAATCTGCTCCAAATGATCGAGCGCTACAACGCTGATCAACTCACTTGGATAAACAGGGGTTGCATTAAACAGGTCGTTCAGCCGCCAGATACGTTTGGCAAGCGCCGGTTCGGCGAGAATCCATCCACTGCGAATACCGCTCAGGCCGAAGGCTTTGGTGAGACTGTTCGTAACCACAAACTGGTTGCCAAGATGCACTGCTGAACTCGTCGGCAGAGCAAAGTTCATCTCGGGAAGCATCGCGAGATAGACCTCATCGACGAGCACTCGGGCTCCCACCTGAACCGCCAGTTCACCCAGAGCCAGCAGCGTCTCGCGATCTGTCAGAGCACCGCTTGGATTGTGCATGTTGGTCAGGATGATGAGTCGTGTCTTCGGAGTGACCTTGCTCCGAACTTCCTCAACATCGATCTGGTAGCCGTTCTGCGGGGAGCGATCAAACCGCTCGATCTTTGCCCCAAGATACGAGGCAACCTCCAGCAAAAGGCCGTACGTAGGAAATTCCGCAAGCACCTCGTCGCCGGGCGAAAGAATCGCAGCCATGGCAAGATGATTTGCCATCGACGTTCCATTCGTGGTCACGACATGATCCGGAGCGACGCCGCACTTTTCTGCGAATCTCTCCAGCAATGGAACGTAGCCATAGCTGTTGGGCCCGTTGATTTCGAGGTCCTGAATGGTAATGGGCAGCGCGGACAGAGGATAGCTGGCAATGCCACTGGTGGCCAGATTGTAGGGAGCTGCGGATTGAAGTTTGGCCCATTCCAGATAGACGGATGCCATTGCGCGTGTTGCGAGAGTCATGCTGCCGTTCTCCGTTGTAAGTCTTTTTGCTTCCATGACCAGAACCAGTACACAGGCAAGCCAACGAGCAAAATGCCCACTCCCACCAGACTCTGGCTTGGATACTTATAAAGCGTATTTCCCACCACCAGCCAGCACGCGAGGATGAAGACGATTGTTGTGGTGGGATGGCCCGGCACGCGAAAACCTGCCGGCAGCGGAGGCTGCGACCGTTCACGGCGGCGAAAGATAAACAGGCAGCTTGCGCTCAGACCAATAAAGAAGAAATCCATGGGGATCACGAAGTTGAGGATCTCATCGTACTTGCCAGTGAAGGCCACGATCACCGCCCACGCACTCTGCAGCACGATTGCAACAATGGGCACTCGAGTCTTCTGCGTCACATAGGCAACGCTCTTGAAAAAGAGCCCGTCCTCGGCCATGGCAAAGTAGACGCGCGGCGCAGTGAGGATCGCCTGGCTCAGAAAGCCAACAGTCGAAACTGCAATTCCCAGCGCAATGAGCTTGGCGCCCCGTTCCCCTGCAACGATTCGCATCACTGCGCTTGCCGGAACACTGGTCTGTGCCAGCGCCGTCACACCGAGTACCCGAATACAGACCAGATTCACAAGAAGGTAAAGCGCAACCACCGCCGACACTCCGATGATCAGTGCGCGTGCCAGATTCCTCCTGGGATTCTTGATCTCGCTGGCGATGAAGTTGGTGGTCTGCCACCCGCCATAGGCAAACAGCACAGGCACCATCGCCATCCCAACAACCGTCAGCAGATTCATCGATAACGGAGCATCCAGGACAGGGTGTAGAACCGGTTGCGGGTTGTGCACAAAAAACAGTCCACCACTTACCAGGCCGGCAATCGCGGCAATCTTCAGCATCATCAGGATGCTCTGCACACGCGTTCCCGGCTTCACCCCAAGGCAGTTGATCGCCGTCAGAATTCCGAGCGTAAATACGACCACCCAACGCTCCGAGAACGGCAATCCCGTCAGCTCCAGAAAATAGCGCGCAAACGTAACAGTGACCGCAGCCATACCGCCGGTCTGCACCACAAGCAACAGTACCCATCCATACAGGAAGCCAACCACCGGATGGTAAGCCTGGCGCAAATAGACATACTGGCCGCCAACCTCAGGCATCCGGTCGCCAAGTTCCGCATAAATGAAAGCGCCGATCAGCGCAATCAGGCCACCTGCAACCCACACAAACAACATCAGCACCGGCGAATGAACGCGCGCCGCAACCACCGATGGATTCATGAAGATGCCCGAACCAACGACACCGCCCATCACGATCATGGTGGCATCAAATAATCCGATCTGTCGTACCAGCTTAGGCTGCGCCTGACTCATCCGCCTCCGCCATGTGTCAGCAAATTTCTTGTGCAATGCATGGCAGGGTTAGGCTAACATTCCGGGCTGAAGAGCCTCTTCTCAGGATCTTTCTCTTGTTCAGGCTTGTCCAGATTTGTTCAGGGGGAGCGGGTCAATCAGCAGCGGCTTGGCTGCCGCTGGAGCAACATTGCTCCTGCTGCTCGCGACCCAGCACTTTCCCCGCTTACGATCGGTGCAAGCGTGGAAAGGAGGAACTGTCGCTGAAGCACATCGCAACCACAGGCGCAATGTTCACTCCACAATCAAAAGCAAGAGTGCAAAGCTCATGCAGACACAGCGCGAGGTGCCTCGACTAGACTCGCGATCACATCCGCCGTACGTCGATAGGAATCCAGCCGGTCGGCATGCTCGTATGTATCCGTCACCACGATCAGCTCGCTCGCCCCGGTCTCCCGCACAAGCCGCTCAATACCCGCTTGCACGGTCCTCTCAGAGCCGACAATCGCAGCGCCTAGCTTGCTATCCACAGCGTCCCGCTCCTGCTCGTTCCACAGGCCATCCATGCTATCGACCGGCGGCAACAGCTCCACCGGCTGATTGCGTATCAAGCGCAGAAATCGCTGTTGCGGCGTCGTAAACAAGCGCTGCGCCGCACGATCCGTCTCCGCAGCAATCACCTGTACCGCAACCATCAGGTAAGGCTTCTGCAGTACTTTGCCCGCCTGGAAGCTATCACGATAAATCCGCGCTGCCGCGTAGAGGTATTCAGGTGAAAAATGCGCCGCAAAGGCGAACGGCAATCCCAGCATTCCCGCCAGCCGTGCGCTGAAACCGCTCGACCCCAACAGCGTCACCGGCACATTGCTTCCCTGCCCCGGAAACGCATGCACCCGCTGCCCCGGCTTGCCCGGCCCAAGGTACGACCGCAACTCTTCCAGCAGCGCCGGGAAATCATCGCCGGTCTGCGCAAGATCGCGGCGAAGCGCCTGCATCGTCGCAAAGTCGCCCCCCGGAGCCCGCCCTAAACCAAGATCGATACGCCCCGGATACAGCGCCTCCAGAGTTCCAAACTGTTCCGCAACCACCAGCGGTGCATGGTTCGGCAGCATCACCCCGCCACTGCCCACACGAATCGAGGTCGTCGCCCCAGCCAAATGGCCAATCAGCACCGAGGTTGCCGAACAAGCCAGCCCTGCAATCGAATGATGTTCCGCCAGCCAGTAACGGGTGTATCCCCACCGTTCCACATGCCGCGCAAGGTCCACACTCCGCGCAATCGCTGCACTCGGAGTCTCCTCCGCGCGCATCCCCACCAGATCCAACACCGAAAACGCCAGCCGCTCTCTCATACAACATTGGATGCTCCCAGCCTGCAACGGATGCGGAGAGAAAACCCGCTGAAGAAATTTCATAGTCCGCAGACACAGAGCGCGTACCATGACCACAAGCAATCCACCAGCGTAGCCAGCGGTCCTGACCAACTCTCAGTCAAGGAGCCATCCAATGAGCACCGCATCTGCCACCCTTGCCACCCCACCCGTCCCATCATCCCGGCTGGGCATGGGAGCGTTGCCCTACGACGGCGGCGTGATGTTCCGCGTTTGGGCCAAGTTCGCAGCCTCGGTTTCTGTCGTTGGCAGTTTCAATAATTGGGTCACCACCGCCAATCCTCTGGCTCAGGAAGGAGAAAGCGGCTACTGGTCTGTCGACGTACCCGGTGCCAAAGTCGGTGACACCTACAGGTTCTACATCGCCAACAGTGCAACCCCGTATCGGATGGACCCCTACGCCAGGTCGATCCAGCAGGACAGCAACGGCAACATGAACAGCCTCGTCGCGTCATCCGACGGAGTCTATGACAGCAGCGGCTACAACACACCCAATTGGAATGAAGCCGTCCTCTACGAACTTCACATTCCCACCTTCACCACACAGCCGGACGGTAAGCCAGGCACCTTCGACAGCGCAACCGTCAAGCTGCCCGACCTCGCCGACCTCGGCGTCAACGCCATCGAAATCATGCCCCTCGGCCAATTCAACGGCATCCAGTCGACCGGCTACAATCCGGGCTACATATTTGCGGTGGAAGACACCTTTGGGGGCCCCGACCAGTTCCGCGACTTCGTCAACAAGGCCCATGCATACGGCATCGCCGTCATCCTGGACGTGGTCTACAACCACCTCGGCGAAACGGACCTCTGGCAATTTGACGGCTGGAGTCCCGGCAACGTCGACTGCCCCTACGACTCCTATTCCACCAATGGCGGCATTTACTTTTACACCGACTACCGCGCCCACACCGACTTCGGCCACTCCCGATTCGACATGGGCCGAAGCGAAGTCTGCCAGTACATCGTCGACAACGCCCTCCGCTGGCTCCAGGACCGTTACGTCGACGGTCTCCGTTTCGATTCCGTTGTCAACATCCGCGCGGTGCAGGACCAAGGTCAGATCAAGGCTGAACTTCCCGACGGCAAAGCCCTCCTGCGCCGCATCAATAGCCAGATTCAAGCGAATCAGGGTTGGAAGCTAACCATCGCCGAAGACCTCCAGAACGAATCCTCAATTACAGCTCCACTCAACGATCCCAGCGGCTACGGCTTCGGCACGCAGTGGAGTGACAGCTTCTACTGGATCCTGCGCAACTCCGTCACTGCCTCAGACGATGCCGGGCGCAACCTCCCGGCACTCGCCGGCGCACTCTCCTCGCTGAATGGCTGGAACGCATTCAAATCCGTCCTTTACAGCGAAAATCATGACAAGGACGACCCCAACCAATCTGGTGGCCGCATGACCGTGCTGATCGACGGCGCCAATCCAGAAAGCCTCTACGCAAAAAAACGTTCTACCCTCGCGGCAGCCGTCGTCCTCACCGCTCCGGGGATACCCATGCTTTTCCAAGGGCAGGAGTTCCTCGAATCTCAGCCCTTCCCCAACAGCGGCTCCTACCCCAACCCCATCGACTGGAACCTGCGCAATCAGTACTCCGGTATCCGGAACCTGTATCGCGACCTCATCCACCTGCGCCGTAACTGGTTCAACAACACCCTCGGCCTGCAAGGCGCGAACATCAACGTCCTCCCAATCTGCGACAACATCCTCGTGTATCACCGCTGGAGTCAGGGCGGTCCCGGCGACGACGTCATCGTTGTCTGCAACTTCTCCAACCAGCCATACTCCAGCTACAGTATCGGCTTCCCGCGCACCGGCCTCTGGCGCGTTCGCTTCAACAGCAACTCCGGCTCCTACGATGGCTACTTCGAAAACTGGAACAGCTTCGACACCGACGCAGGCAGCGCGCCAATCAACGGCATGCCGGCCAGCGGGTACATCGGCATCGGAGCTTACACCTGCATCGTGCTTTCACAGGACTAGATTGGACTGACCTCGGCAATTTCTTGACCGTGCGTATCCGGCTATACTGTGCCTCAACGTAGGAAATGATAGGCTTCGAGTGGCATCCATTGCATACTTTGAGCTTTGACGGAGTCGGGAGTGGCCCCAGGCAAGGGAGAGATCACCGTACTTCTGGGTAAATGGAAAGAGGGCGAACCGTCCGCCTTCGAGCAGCTCATGCCGCTCGTCTACCCTCACCTGCGCGAAGTTGCCGCCGCCTACGTCCGCCGCGAACGCAACCCGGACGTCCTGCAAGCCACCTCCCTCGTCAACGAGCTCTACCTCCGTCTGCTTAACCAGAAGCAGGCCGCCTGGGACGACCGCCGCCACTTCTACACCTTTGCCGCCAAGGTCATGCGCATGATCCTCATCGACCATGCCCGCGGCAACCAGGCCCAGATTCGCGGCGGAGGCCTGCAGCGCGTCCCATTGAACGAAGATCTCGCGTGGGTCAACATCGGCAGCCCCGAACTCCTCGATCTCAACCGCGCCCTCGAATCTCTTGCCGCCATTGACCCCTATAAAGTCCAGCTCGTCGAACTGCGCTTCTTCCTCGGCTGCACTTCCGAGGAAACGGCCTCACTCATGGGCGTCTCCAAAGCCACCGTTGACCGCGATCTCAAGTTCATCAAAAGCTGGCTCTTTCGCCGTCTTCACCCCAACGGCCTGCCCGAAACCGGCGAAGATGCCGGGCAATCGTGAGGCGTTTCGGCTCCATTTGACGCAGTCTCTCATAAGAATCCAAGGGCCACGGAAGGGGTCGCTGCAGGCATGAATCCATCGACCGAAAGCTTTCTGAGGATCGAAGCCATTTTTCACGAAATGCTCGACGCTCCGCCGGAAGCGCAAGCCGCGTTGCTCGCCAATCTCTGTGGCGACGATGCAGAAATGACCGCCGAAGTTCAAGCCCTTCTTCGCGCCAACGAATCAGTTGAGTTCGTCACCGCCTCACGCCGTCAGGAAACAGAAGACACTCCCAATCCCCTCCCCGACCGCCGCCGTATCGGCCCATACGAACTCGACAGCCTCCTCGGACGGGGCGGTATGGGTGCCGTCTATCTCGCTCACCGCGCTGACGGTCAATTCGAGCAGCAGGTCGCCATCAAGCTCATTGACCTGCCACTGGCCACTGACTTCTTCCGCGAACGCTTCCGCCAGGAACGCCAAATCCTCGCCGGACTTCATCATCCCTATATCGCCCGCTTGCTCGACGGCGGCGTCACCCCCGATGGCGACCTGTACCTCGCCATGGAATATGTCGATGGCGAGCCCATCAACCGCTACTGTGACCAGCAAGAGCTTTCCATCAACGACCGGATCAGCCTCTTCATCAAGGTCTGCGAAGCGGTCCAATTCGCCCACCAGAACCTCGTCGTCCACCGCGACCTCAAGCCTGACAACATCTTCGTTGCGGAAGACGGCACGCCGCGCCTGCTCGACTTCGGCACAGCCAAGCTTGTCTCCCCCTCGCACGAAAAGCTCGAAGGCGACATGACCCGCCAGGGTTTTCAGTCCTTTACTCCCCAGTACGCCAGCCCGGAACAGGTGCTGGGCAATCCCATCACCACCGCGTCAGACACGTATTCGCTCGGCGTCCTTCTTTATCGCTTGCTCACCGGCAATCTGCCCTACCAGCTGAAGGAGGGTAGCCTCACGGAAATGATGCGGGTCATCTGCCAGGATCCACCCCGCAAACCCGACAATCTCGACCCGGACCTTCAGGCAGTCCTCAACAAAGCGCTGCGCAAGGAACCCGCCGAACGCTACCGCACCGCCGAACAGCTCTCCGCAGACTTAAAAGACTACCTCGCTGGCCGCCCTGTCGCGGCTCGCAAAGGCACCTTCCGCTATCGCGCCGCCAAGTTCGCCCGCCGCAATCGCCTCGCCCTCGCTGCCGTCGCCCTCCTCGCTGGGATCCTCGTTATCGGCGTCGCCGGCATCCTCTGGCAGGCACGCATCGCCAACCAGCAGCGTCGCAAGGCCGAAGCCCGCTCCGCCGATCTCCGCCAGCTGAGCAATAGTCTCCTCTCCGAACTCGACGAAGCCATCAAGCAACTCCCCGGCTCCACCGGTGTGCAGAAGCTCCTCGTCACCCGCGTCCTCGAGCACCTCGATCGCATGGCCCAGGACGCCGAAGGCGACCGTCTGACCCAACTCGACCTCATCGACGCCTACTCCCGCCTCGGCAACATCCAGGGCAACGCCTACGATCAGAACCTCGGTGACCCCACCGGCGCACTCGTCAGCCTGGGCAAGGCTCTCGCCATCGCTCAGCCCCTCGTCGCCGCACACTCGAACGATCACGAAGCCATCCACGCCCTCGCCTTCGTCGAGCAATCCCGAAGCGAAATCCTCTTCCAGTCCGCCAAGACCCGCGAAGCCGTCGCCGCAATGCAGGAGGCAGTCAGGAATTTCGACCTCCTCATTGCCGACCCGCACACACCCGTCGCTCTGCTCGGGGACGCTGCCAGCGCCTACGGAAGCCTCGGTGACGAGTTCGGCCAACCCGGCACACCCAGCCTTGGCGACCGTGGACAGGCGCTTACCGCCTACCGCAAAGCCATCGAGATCGACAATCGCGCCCTCAGCATTGACCCGGGCTTCGTCCGCCCGCAGCGCGGCCTCGCCATCATGCAGATCAAGATCGGCAGCGCCGTCATGGATGTAGACCCCGAGCAGGCCCTGAAGGAATTCAAGATCGGTCTCCAACGCACCGATGCTCTACCGGCAGCTCAGCAGAGCAGTTTCCCCACCATGCGCCTCCGCGCCGTCCTCCTCCGCAAGGAAGCCAACGCTCTCAGCGAATTAGGACGCTACAGCGAGGCCAATCCCATCTACACCGAAGACACGAAGATCTACCAGAAATTCGCCGACCAGGATCACGACGACCTCCGCGCTCTGTTCGACGTCGCCACCATCCTCGACGACGCCGAACAGAGCTACGAAAACGCCGCCGACCCCGAACTCCACACCTCAGGAACTCTCTCCGCAGCCGATCGTCGCAAGAACCTCGAAACCGCACGTACGCTCCTCGCCCAGATGATCGCCGATATGGAAGAGCTGCTCAAACACGACCCCTCGAATGAGAACTGGCAGGCGAATCTGGCTAACGCACAATGGCGGATGTCCACTCTGCAGCAAGCACTGCACTCACCGGGAGATGCACTTGCAATCGGCCAAAAGGGCATTGCAATGCTCAAGAAAGTGGCGAAAGTCGACCAGGCTCCGCCACAGATCCTCGATCAGGCCGCCATCGCCCTCATCACGGTGGAACCCGCCAGCCTGCGCGATCCGCAGCTGGCCGTGCAATTCGCCGAGCGGGAAGTGGCGCAAAGTCAACCGAAGACCCCATCTCGCCTCTTCACTCTCGCCCAAACCTACGCCGCCGCCGGGCAGAGAGCTAAAGCCCATGCGACTACCGCCGAGGCACTCGCACTGCTGCCTCCATGGCAACCCGGCACAGTCAAGCCCCGCATCCGCAAGCAGCTCGAAGAAGAGCTCGCAGCCACTCGCTGACTTCCGTAACGGGAACTTCCCATGTAGATCGGGCCGGCGACCGTGACATACTGATTGCACTCCGGCCATGGGATTCTTAACCGTCGTTCTGTTCATCGTCGCGGCTCTGCTCATCGGGCATCTCTTCAGTCGCATCCGAGAGCTAAAGTCGTCGATCACCGAGCTTCAGAGGATATTCCTCGAACGAATTCAAAGGCTGGAAGCCAACGCCGCCCTACAGAATCAAGCGATAGCCCAACTCCGCGAAGCGCCAGCCACCCAGCCACCTGCAGCCCCATCGGTAGCGCAGCCCGAGCCAATACAGGCACCCATCCCCCAGCCTGTCCATGAACCCGTCCCCGAACCCGTCACCGAGCCAGCACCAGTCTTGCAATCTGCGCCGCCGATTCCAATGGTCGCAACCGTCGCCGTAGCTGAGCCGGCCGTGGTCCCTGCCGTGGTCCCTGCCGTGGTCCCTGCCGCCGTCTCTGACCCGATTCAGGCTACGACCCATACGCCTCCGCCTGCAGCCAAAGCAGTCGTCCATGCGCCAGGACCGTCGGCGCACGTACCACCTCCGCGCCCGGCCACACCCAAGCCGACCCCATCCCTCGAAGAGCGCCTAGGCACCAACTGGATCGGTAAACTCGGCATCGCCAGCCTCGTCATCGGCCTTGCTTTCCTTCTCGCAACCCACCTCGGCAGCATGGGCCCCGGCGGCAAAGTCCTGACTGGCATCACCATTAGCCTCGGCCTGCTCGGCGGCGGCTTGTGGCTCGAACGCAAGCAGCCCTATCGCATCTTCGCCCGCCTGGGCATCGGCGGCGGATGGGCTCTGCTCTTCTTTACCACCTACGCCATGCATCATGTCGATGCCGCCCACATCCTCGACTCCCTCATCACGGATTTGATCCTGATGCTGGTCGTAGCTGCGGGCATGGTCCTGCATTCACTCCGCTACAAATCCCAAACCGTGACCGGTCTGGCATTCCTCCTCGGCTACGCAACTCTCGCCACCAGCCATTTCGAATCCGCCAGCGGCACCATCGCTTTTAGCCTTCTCGCCTCTGCCGTGCTCGCCATCGGCCTCGTCATCGTCACCACCCGCCGCCATTGGGCCTGGCTCGAACTCACCGGCCTGATCGCCGTCTACGTGAACCACTTCCTGTGGCTTTCACTCATCCTCCCTGCCACGCGCAACGGCAATTCCTTCCCGCTCTTCCTGCCCTCCGCCGCACTCATCATCTTCTACTGGGTTCTCTTCCGCGCTGCCTACCTGCTCCGCCAGCCACTCGACGCCGAAGAAGATCGCATCTCCAGCCTCTCCGCCATCCTCAACGCCGGCGGTCTGCTCGGCCTGCTCAAATATCAATCCACCCGCCCTGAATGGGCCTTCCGCGCCCTGCTCGTCCTCGGCAGCATCGAAGTCCTGCTCGCCTTCTGGTCCCGCCCGCGCCGCCGATCAGCATTCATCGTCCTCACCACCATCGGCACCGTCCTGCTGGTGGCCGCCGTCCCCTTCCAGTTCCACGGAGTAAGCTGGCCCATCCTCTGGCTCGTCGAAGCCCACGTCCTCGCCCTCTGCGGCATCCGCCTCGGCGAACCCGTCTTCCGCCGCCTCGGCCTGATCGCCGGTATCGGCTCTGCCTTAGTCCTGCTCTTCCACGACATCCTCCCGCTGGCAGAGTTCCGCCTTTCCTACCCCGACACCAGTCACCATCTCTCACTGTCTGTTGCTCTGGCGCTTGCCGCAGCTCTCTTCTGGATCCACGGCGAACTCTACCCCCGCCGCTGGCCCACGATAGCCACCACGCTGAAAGAAACGGAAGCTCTCGAAATCGAAGCCATCGGCTTCAAACTGATCAGCTGGCTAGGCCTCGCCTCTGCCACTGCAGCACTCTGGGTAGTCCTGCCCACCCCATGGATACCCGTCGGCTATCTCGCGCTCGTCTTCCTGCTAGGCCTCGTCGCCGATTGGCGCTCCATCGTGTCCCTCGCCCTGCAGGCCGACCTTCTGGCAGCAATCGCCGTCCCCGCCCTCATCGTCTGGGACTTCGCCGTATGGGATTCCTCAACAACCACAATCGAAAGAATTCCATCCGCAATAGCCATCGCCCTCTTCTATGCAGCCATGCGCCGCCGCACCAAGCCCGCCGATTTCCCTGCGTACATCGCGCCAGCGTATTCATGGATCGCCACGCTTTTGCTCCTCTACTGGATCGAAGAAGTCGTCCCCGACCCTTGGCACATTCTCTGCTGGACTGGCATCTCGCTAGCTCTCTTTGAGCTGGGCCGCAGCTTGGGCAAGCGCTATCTGCGCTGGCAAGGCATCGCCTCTGCCATCGCAGCCGTCGGCGCACTGCAGTTGCTTTGCATCGGGCAACTCTCCAAGAACCAGATCGTTCACGGCTGGTTACAGGTCCCATGGCCGCAACCGCTGTCATTCCTCTGTGTAGTGGTAATGGCTTACTGGCTACAGGAACGCACAACGGCCCGCGCTACAACATCCGGCCAATTCGAACGTTTCATAGGTTACATACTAGGGGCAGCCGGAACGCTCTCGCTTGTACTCTGGCTCCCCCTCATCCTTCCTTCCTGGGGTGCAACGGAAGCCGAGCCCATCCTATGGGCGACCCTCGCCACTTTTTTGTTGGCCGTCGCGCTACTGACCAAACGCGGCGTCTTCCAGATTCACGGCACACTCGTCACACTGTTCCCGTCCCTCTACAGCCTGTACATCGCAACGGGCGGCGTCTCGCAATCAGGCGCTCTCCCATGGTGGCAAACCAACCTGGCCCGTATGGCAATCACCTCTGCCATCCTGTTAAGCGGCTTAGCCTTCGCATACCCGCTGCGCCGCCTCAACTCCAAGGATCACCCCGCAACCGATAACCCCTGGTCCGCCAGCAGCGTCTTCCTGCTTCACCCAGAGCAATGGTTCTTCTTCGTTCCCTTCGCCATCATGATCGTCACGCTGGCCTCCGAACTCCGCTCCGGCAACATCACCCTCGGCTGGAGCCTCCTCGGCCTTGGCAGCTTCATCTTCGCCCTCATCGTAGGCGAACGCAGCTTCCGTCTCGCCGGCCTCGCCCTGCTGCTGCTCAGCGTAGCCAAGATCCTGCTCATGGACGTCTGGACGCTTCCACCCACGGACCGCTACATCACTCTGATCGTCATGGGATGTGTCCTGCTGCTGGTCTCGTTCCTCTACACCCGCTTCCGCAGCATCTTCCAGAAATATCTATAACTTCCCTAGCCTAAGAGCTTCGACATCCGCAGGCGTATCCACATCCACCTCGCCGCCGTCGAACTCTACCGTCAGTAGAGAGTCCGAAGCTTCACGCAGAATCTTCCGGGCACCCGAATCCCCCTCGAGCGACAGCAAGGCCGGAAACCATCCGGCAGGAAATACCGCCGGAATCCCCACCATCCCCGCATACTCGGAAGCCACAATCACCGCGCCATTCTGCCGTTCAAACTCCTCGATCATCCGGCGCAGATATCCCGCCGAAAGCCGAGGCTGATCACAAACCAGCAGCATCACCGCATCCGCTCCCGGACCTGCCGCCTGAACCCCGGCATGAATGGACGTCGCAAGCCCCGACTCCCAATCCGGATTCACGACAACGGAAACGCTCGATAGATCAACTGCCGCTTCAATTCGCTCAGCATTCGCCCCCAGCACCACAAGCACTTCGTCAACACCCGCCTCACGCACAACACGCACCGTCCGCCCCAGCAGCGTCTCCCCATCCACCATCACCAGTTGCTTCGACTCACCCAACCGCCGGCTAGCCCCAGCAGCCAGCACAATCGCAGGTACTAACATCGAACCAGTCTATCCCCAGTAACAAAACATATTCCGCGTTCCAGCAGAACGTCGGCTATTCCCTATTCCCTATTCCCTATTCCCTTATCCCTTATCCCTGCTCCCTGTACTTCGCCTTTCCCCTTGACTCACCCCCGCCAAAGCCACAGACTAAAAATTCCAGACAGTTATTAGCCCAGGAGTGTGCGTGACCAAGACCAGCGCGACAGCAGAGGTGTATTCAGACAGCGAATCCTTATTGGACAAGGGCTACGGCCTCCACAAAGGCGTTCTCTCCCCCATGGAGACACTCGCCCAGTCCGTCTCCGCCATGGCGCCATCCTCGTCGCCGTCGCTGACCATTCCGCTCGTCGTCGGCCTTGCTGGCAACGGCACCTGGTTCGTCTACCTTCTTGCCACGCTCGCCGTCCTGCTCATCGGCTTTTGCGTCAGCCGATTCGCCAAAATGTCCGCCTCGCCCGGCTCGCTCTACTCCTACACTGCAGACACCCTCCGCCCCTCGCTCGGCGCCGTCGCCGCATGGGCCTTGCTTCTCGCCTACGTCGCCACCGGAGCCTCCGTCGCGGGCGGCGCCCTCTACTACGCCAACCTCCTCGTCGCCCAGTTCTTCCATTTCACTCCGCCCACACTCGTCACCCTACTCGCCGTCGCCATCCTCACCGGAGCGGTCGCCTACCGTGACGTCAAGCTCTCCGCCGAGCTCATGCTTTGGATCGAAGTCGTCTCCGTCGGGCTCATCGCTATCGTCCTCGTCCTGCTCCTGGCGCATCAGGGCTTCCACATCGACATCGCTCAGGTGAAGCTCAAAGGCGTACATTTCTCAAGCCTCGGTCCGGCACTCGTCTTCGCACTCTTCAGCTTCGTCGGCTTCGAAAGCGCCACCACCCTTGGCGAAGAAGCCCGCGAACCACTGAAGACCATCCCACGCGCCGTCATCCAGGTCGCCATTCTCGCCGGAATCTTCTTCATGCTCTGCGCCTACTCTGAAGTTCTCGGCTTTCAGGGTGAAAACGGAAAGCTCAGCGACTCGACCAGCCCGCTCCACGTTTTGGCCGGGAAAGTTGGCCTCTCGGTCCTCGGCACTGCCATCGACATCGGCGCGCTCGTCAGCATGATCGCCTGCACCCTCGCCTGCACCACCGCCGCAGCCCGCGTCATGCTGCGCATGGGCCACAGCGGCCTGCTCCCCGACACCTTCGGCCGCACCCACAAGAAATTCGGCACACCTACCGCCGGCGTCATCCTCTCCAGTGCCGCCGTCTTCGCAGCCACCGCGGCTCTTGCCCTCAACGGTATCGAAGGCTTCGACATGTATCTCTGGCTGGGCTCCATCTCCGTCTTCGGATTCCTGACCGCCTACGCGCTCGTCGCCGTCTCCCTGCCCTTCGCCCGTAAGGTCGTCGGCCAGCATTCGCATCTGGTGACAGCCGTCAGTTGGTTCACGGTGTTGGTGCTGCTGGGCGTCGGGATCGGCAGCGTCTACCCAATCCCTCCCGCACCGGCGCGCTGGTTTCCATACGTCTATCTGATCTATATGGCGCTAGGCATGGCATGGTTCGTCGTCCGCCGCAAAACTATCCATGAGCGCAGAAATCCAGCCTGAACGAACTAAGCCTGCCCCTCGCGCTCGGGCTGCACCATCAGCAGCATTACCACGCCAACCGTCACAAACATACGGAACGCAGCCTCCTGCCCGTTCCACGTCTTCGACTGCCACATCAAAAACCACTCCGCACCCACGGCCAGAAACGCCACCAGCCACATCAGCATGCTCAGCGTCAGCGCGATTACCGGCACCCGCTTCGCTGCCTCAAACTCCGCGGCAGGCGAACGCAGCTTACGCAGCAATCCCACAGCGCCCCACCAGCAAAGCACCATGGTCACAATCTCCCACCCGATGATCGAAAAGTAAAAAGCCTTGTGCACCCAAACCGCCGGGATTGCCCGCCACATTCCCTGATTCCCCGGAAACGTAGAATCCATCATCAGCACATGCCGCACAAACTGGTAATTCGAATCGAAGTCTGTCGTGTTGTTGAACACCACCAGCGTGTAAAACAAGGCCACGGCAGCCAGCAGCGCAATCTTCGCCGAACGAATCATCATGAAGTATCCCTTAACGTTGCAAAGTATGGCTCATCCTAGCCCGAAGCATCCAAATCCCCAAGCGAAATCCCAACCGTCAGCCCTTCCCGGCTACACCCTGCCCCGTGCTACATTCATGTCAATGACACGGGAAGAACAACTCAACGAACTCGGCCTCGCGCTGCCCAACCTGCCCGCGCCCGGCGGCAACTACGTGTCCGCCAAGCGCATCGGCAACCTTGTCTACCTCTCCGGCGTCATCTCCACCAACACCGCCGGAGTGATGACCGGCACCGTCGGCCTCGACCGCTCCGTGCAGGACGGCTACGCCGCAGCCCGCGCCTGCGCCCTCACCCAACTTGCTGTCCTCAAGCGCGAACTAGGCGACTTGGAATCCATCGCCGAAATCGTCTCCGTCAACGGTTATGTCAACGCCATCGCCGGCTTTGAAGACTCCCCAGCAGTCATCAACGGCGCCTCTGACCTGCTCGTCCAAATCCTCGGTGACGCCGGCCAGCATGTCCGAGCAGCCGTGGGCGTAAGCGCCCTGCCCAGAAACGCCATCGTAGAAATACAGATGACCGCCAGAGCTACCCCGCCGAGTATCGAAGCATGACCCAGCACACCCTGAGCGCCGAACCCACCCACTCCATCTGGAACCGCGAGCTCAAGCCGCGCCTCATCATCAACTCCGGCGATGAAGTCCTCTTCGAATGCGTGGACGCCAGCGGCGGCCAGGTCGTCCCGGGCATGACCGCCGAAGAATTTCAGTCCGTCGACCGCACCCGCATCCACGCCCTCACCGGACCCGTCTTCATCGACGGCGCCGAGCCCGGCGACGTCCTCCAGGTCGACGTCCTATCCACCCAGCACCGCGGCTGGGGATGGTCCAGCGTCATCGAAGGACTCGGCTTCCTGAAAGACCGCTTCCGCGATCCCTACCTCTTCCATTGGCACCTCGACGGAAATGAAACCCGCTCCCTCGGACCCGCCGTCGTACCCGTTCGACCGTTTCTGGGCGTCATGGGCGTGGCGCGAGCCGAGGATGGTTCCTTCCGCACCCGCGCGCCCGGCAGCTTCGGCGGTAACCTCGACGTCCGCGAACTCTGCGCCGGCTCCAAGCTCTACCTTCCCGTTTACAACCACGGCGCGCTCTTCAGTTGCGGAGACGGCCACGCCGCCCAAGGCGATGGCGAAGTCTGCATCAACGGCATCGAGTGCCCTCTCGACGTCACCCTCCGGTTCCATCTGCATAAGAACCAGCCGCTCTCCGGCCCCATCGTCGAAGCCAGCGAGGCCGTCACCACCGACTCCAGCGCCAATGCCTGGGTCGTCGTCGAGTCCGGCGAAGACATCGCCTCCGCCGCCCGCGCCGCCACCAGCCGCATGGTGGACCTGCTCGTAAGCCGCTGGGCCTTCACCGAAGTCCATGCCTACATCCTCTGCAGCGTTGCCCTCAAATTGCGTTTAAGCCAGGTCGTCAACGAGCCCGTCTTCACCGTCAGCGGCGCCATCAGCAAACAGATCCTCCCTGACCGGGAACTCTTTCCCACGTCATAGCCAGCAAGAAACCAGGACTGTCCGCATGCCAATCGCCTCCGAGCAAGTGAACATCCCCGAAGTCGTCTCAGAGCTGGCTGCCCTTTACCCGAGCTACGAAAAAGCCCTCGTCGAGAACGACGTCGACACCCTGGTCGCGATGTTCTGGGCTTCGCCCGAAGTCATGCGTTTCGGCGTCACAGAAAATCTATACGGCCACGACGAGCTGGAGGCCTTCCGCAAGTCCCGCCCCTCCGCCGGCCTAGCCCGCACCGTCAAGCGCCTCGAAATCGTCAGCTTCGGTCACGACTTCGGCAGCATCACCCTGGAATTCGAACGGGACACTCCAAAAGGCACAGTCCGCGGCCGCCAAAGTCAGGTCTGGGTCCGCTTTCCACAGGGCTGGCGCATCGTTTCCGCCCATGTGTCGCTGCTACCCATGAACTAGGACCAGGCAACCGGATTGGTTTAACTTATTTGGCGGATAAACCTTTGTAATTGCTGATCATACCGCGCTTCCGCCCACCGTAAATTTTCGTTGATTTCATCCACGCGTGGGGTATTGTAGTGGTAACCCCGAGATTTCCGACAAGCGGTTCAACCGCCCGAAATTACCCGTTTACGTTTATCCATTCACTTTTTGGCCCTGCCGGAACAGGTAGGCCGTTGCACCACCCTAAGGACTTGAGCTGCATTCAAGGCCCTGGGATATCTCTACTTTGCGAGGCTTCACACTTGAAATCATCTGTCTGTAAGTACGTTCTGTCGTTGTCCCGGCTGCTGATGTTGGTTGCAGTCGCAGCGCTGTGTGTTTCTCCCCTGCTGGCACAGCAAACTCTCGGCGGAGTCACCGGCGAGGTCGCAGACAGCACCGGCGGAGTCATTCCAAACGCCACCGTCACTATCCTCAGCGAGCAGACAGGCCTCACGCGCGTCGTAAAGTCCAACGGTACCGGCCAATACCTCTTCACCAACCTTCCCATCGGCACCTACACCATCAAGTACGAAGCGGAGGGGTTCGAGACCCAGACCACACCGCACATCAACGTTCAAGGTGACCGCACCGCCACCCTCAACGCCTCCCTGAAAGCCGGCGCCACCACCACCACGGTCGAAGTCACCGGATCTCCGCTGCTGAACGCCGTCGACACCACCAACGGTTACATCCTGGACAAGGCGCAGATCGAAACGATTCCCCTGCCCACCGGCAGCTTTACCGGCGTCGCCATCCTGTCGACCGGCGTCAATGCAGAACTCCCCGGCGGAACCGGCGCACTTTCAGGCCTGGGCAACCAGCCCATCTGGGCCAACGGTCAGCGCGACACCTCAAACAGCTTTTCCTTGAACGGCGTCGATGCCACCAACCTCTTCAATGGCAAGTCAACCAGCCAGGTAGGCTCGGCTCGCGTCATCAACTCGACCGGCGCCTCCACCAGCTCCGGAGCCGGTGGCGTGATCCACTCCGAAGCTTCGATTTACCTCTCCATCGGCAACGCTATCCCAACCCCGGCTCCTGAGACCATTCAAGAGGTCCGCGTCAACACCTCCATGTATGACGCCAGCCAGGGTTCTACGTCCGGTGCGCACATTGACCTCGCCACCTCAAGCGGCACGAATAATCTCCACGGCACCGCCTACTACCTGCGCGGAACCGACTGGATCAACGCCGCGCCATTCTTCTTCAATCAGGATCCCGACGTTGTCCAGAAGGTGCCGCAGCTTCATCGCTACACGCTCGGCGGAGCTGCGGGCGCTCCCCTCATCAAGGACAAGCTCTTCATCTACCTCGCCTACCAGCATTTGCACGTCTCGGACCAGGAAATAGGCTCCTCCTTCCTCGATGTTCCCGTAGGACTCAGCGATGACCGGTCTGCCTCGACGCTGGCCTCGCTCACCAATACCAACTTCGGCACCGGCCTCAACAATGCCAACATCGACCGAACAGCACTGGCTCTCTTCAACGCTCCGTCCGTTGCCGGCGAACCCGGCAAGTGGCTCATTCCGAACGATCAGTTTGGCTGGCCAACCGCATCCCACACCACCAATGCCTTCATCCCCGGCACGGGACGCTTCACCGCTGATCAGGCCGTCGCGAACCTCGACTACAACGTCAACGCCAAGGACTCACTCGCCCTCAAGTACTACTATCAGCACGACCCAACGGTCTCGCCCTTCGCCTACTCCAGCGTGCCCGGCTTTACCGAGCACCTTGATGCCGGCGCTCAGGTCGCTTCCATCATCAATAGCTACCTGATCAAGTCCAATCTCAGCACCACCGAGACGATTGGCATCATGCGCGAGAAAATCTGGGGCGATAACCAGCAGCCTTTCGGTCCTTCTTCCATCCCGGGTGGCGCCGCCGGTAACGGATCCATCAACGTCTTCGGGTCCAACTACTTCCCCGGAGTTTCGGTCTACAACGTTTACGGCTATAACCCCAATGGCAACTACACTCCGACCGGCATCCTGAACATCGGCCCCAACGCCGAAGGCCAGGCTCCCAACACGGGCGTATTCCAGAACCGCATTGCACCCTCAGCAAACGCAATCTGGACCCTGGGCCGCCACACCGTCAGCTTCGGTGGCGCCTACAGCTACACCCAGCTCAACACCATAGACAAGCGGACCGGCACCGGCACAGTGGCCACCGATGACTTCAGCCAGATGATTCAGGGCTATGTCACCCCCGGCAGCTCCTCCACCGGCTTCTATGTCAGCTCCTTCCTCCAGGGCAACGCAAGCCGCTACTACCGATCCAACCAGGTCGGCATGTACGTTCAGGACAAGTACCAGATCAGTCCCCGGCTTTCGCTCACCGCAGGCGTCCGTTATGACTGGAACGGCGGCCTTACGGAGAAGTATGGCCGGCTCTTCAACTTTGAAGGGAATTCCGATCCCAGCACCTGCAGCACCACTGACCCCAACGCCTATTGCTACGACCAGGGCACCGACACGATCGTAAACCCCGGCCTCATCATCGCAGGCAACAACGCCAACGGCACCAAGGGAGTGAGCAACACCACCCTGACAGGCCGTCAATGGGGAATCGCTCCCCGCATTGGCGCCGCCTGGCAGCCGGCCATCTTCCATGACAAGTTGGTCGTCCGCTCTGGCTTCGGCATCTACTACGACCGCGGCGAACTCTTCAGCTATTTCTCGCCTGGATACGCGATCGGTACCGTCACAGGCGGTCCTTTCGGCGTGAACCAGCAGCTGCCGTTCGTGAACGCTTCAAGCTGCCCTTCGGCAACTCAGTCTTTCTATGAGGGCTACATCGTCACCTGCGGCGGACAGGGCGGAGCCGCCCCGACCGCAGAAACCGGCAACCTGGAAAATCCTTACGGCACTACGCTTCTTCCTCCTCCGACCAGCCCCAAGGCTTCTGATCTGGCCAAGTATCTTCCCAACGCCTACAGCATCATCAACCAGGGCTCGGGCGCGTCTAACGTCATCAACAACGGCCAGCCCATCTCGCTCGGTGTCTACGATCGCAAGAACACACTTCCCTACACCTTCAACTACACGCTCGACCTGCAGTGGCAGCCTCGAAACGACATTGCAATCGAGCTCGGCTATGTCGGTAATCTCGGCCGTCATCAGGTCATCCCCGTGCCCCTCAACCAGGCCAACATCGTCTCACCGACGAACCCGGCCCTGGCCAAAGGACCCTACGCGCAGAAGTACAGCTACGGCTACACCGTTGGCGGGGCCACCCTGGACGACGGCTCTCCGTACCTCTATAACTACGAAGGCGGCAACGTCGACCTGCGCGTTCCATACATCGGCTACGCGGCTGAGTCCATCGGCTACAAGGCCGCTGGCGTCGATGCCTACAACGCTCTTCAGGCACACATTGAAAAGCGCATGAGCAAGAACTTCCGCATCGCTGCCTCCTACACCTACTCGCACACCCTTGACGAACAGAGCGGTCTGGGCCTCTTCTACAACGGCAACAACGCCCTCAATCTCCGCAGCGGCTACGGTTCTGCTGACTTCGACCGCACCCACGTCATCAACTTCAACTACGTCTTCCAGGTGCCGGATCTGGCCAACAAGCACACCCTGGCGGGCAAAGTCGTTGACGGCTGGTCGCTCATCGGCCTCACCGTCCTGCAGAGCGGTCAGCCCTACAGCGTCATCGACTTCACCGGCGCAGTAGGTTCTATCTACTACTCCACCGCCAACGGCATCACCAACCCGATCGTCCCGCTCGCCTCCGGCTGCACCGCCAAATCCGCTAAGACAGGCGCTTCCGGAGCGTTCACGCTCGGCACAGGCAAACCGGCACTCGACCCCGCCTGCTTCACCCTGCCCCTGCTTCCCGCAGGCGGATTGGGTGGCGCCATTCCCAGCTCCGATACCTTCGAGAGCGGATTCACTACCGGTCAGCGCAATATCTTCCGTCAGTCGTTCCAAAAGCGCGCCGATGCTTCGCTCGTCAAATCGCTCAACTTCAAGGATCGCTACGACCTCAAGTTCACCTTTGACGTCTTCAACCTAACCAACACCACCAGCTTCGATGTGCCTGGCAACGAAGTCTCACAGAACCAGGACTACAACGCATTTCCCACCGCCGGTACCCCCGTCCTGCCCGGCACCTGCGACGCCCAGGGCAACGGAACCGTCTCAGGGAGCTTCTACAATTGCCCCGCTGGTCTGGGCATCGTAACCCACACCATTGGCAGCCCGCGTCAGGTCCAGATGTCTTTGCACCTGACCTTCTGAGGCTGTCTCCAACTCCAAAAATTGAAGGGCGTCCCATCTGGGACGCCCTTCAATTCTTGCCTTGGCATGTCTGCTGTCATTCCGAAAAGAATTTGCCGTTGCTTTACCCGCGCCTCACTGAGAAAACCTTACCGTTAGCGTCTCAACCGGTGCTACATGAAAAGCCTCATCCAGCTGCGAGGATAAGGCAAATGTCTTCCCTTCGACATGCCGCGCGGGAAAATCAAAGCTAACCTCGGGCTCGGCGAAAGGCCACGGCTCCAGCCGGAAATGCCTCGACCCAATCGACTCCACCTGAATCTCCGCAGTCCCTCCATCATGCAACGGCAACGGATGCAATAGATCCGCAGGCAATCCAAAATCCACACAAGTCAAAAGCGAAAGATTGTCACACGCTTGCAACAGCCGGAAATGCTCCTCAATCGTCTCGCGATCCTTTTCCGAATCACTTAACAACCCATCGGCCCGGATCGCATCCAGCATCTCCCCCTGCTTCGACCTCTGCTTCTCCAGAAACTCATCCAACAGGGGTAGTTGCTCCGAAGCAATCGTCGAACGATCCGCATGCGCCGTCAGCAAATTGTAGGTATGCAAAGCAATCAACAACCCGGCATACGGATCCTTCTCAGCGATGATCCGCACCGCCCGCTCCCGCACGGCGAGATAGTCTGCCAGATCAATCTCCTCAAACGCTGAATACTTCCCCACCAGCTCCGTAGAAAAAGCCGAAGGTTTCCCCGCCTTAGTAATGCTAGGATGCGCATCCCGAGCCGCCCATCCATCATCATGCGAAGCAATCCCGAACAACACCCTATCCCGCGGCTCCGGCCTGCGAAATAGTTCATTCCCCCAAGCAGCAGCAAAGGCCCCAGCCAGCCGCGCATGATCCGGATGCGTAATCAACCACCACCCATTGTCAGATTCCATCCGAAGCATTCAAATCTCCCGCATACAAACGGCTCATTATCGCTATACAACCATATTCCAAGTACGAGCGCGAATTCCCTATTCCCTATTCCCTGTTCCCTATCCTCTATTCCCTCGCACCCGACCTACTCGACTCATGCCAGTTATGCAGAAAGTACCACTCCAAAAACATCCCGATAAAGAAGAACAGAAACCCCAGCACAGTAGCCGCAAACACCAGCGCAAACAGATAGTCCGTCTCAAGTTGAGAGATAGCATAAGTAATCGAATACCCCAGCCCACCCTCACCGACCCGGCTCGACCCGGCAAACAACTCCCCAATAATTGCGCCAATGACAGCAATCCCCGCCGAAATCCGGATCCCCACAAACAAGCTGGGCATCGCGTTCGGCAGCCGCAGCTTGAACAATACCTGCGCCGCGGTAGCCTTGTTCATCAGGAAGAGATCAATCATGTTCGCATCCACACTGATCAACCCTTGCGTTGTATTCGCGATGATCGGCGCCAGACAAACGATGAACGCAATAATCGCGACCGGATAAATCCCCGTACCCGCCCACATGATGATCAGCGGAGCCACAGCAACGATCGGCACCGTCTGCAGCAGAATCGTATACGGAAACAGCAGTTGCCGCAGCCAACGCCACTGCGCAAACACCAGCGCAACCGCCACGCCAACCACAATGCTTGCACTCAACCCCAGCGCCGCTGCCTCGCTCGTCAACAGCAGCGAATGCGACAACGCCGGAAACTTCGCACCAACTGCCTTAGCCACCACCAGCGGCCCCGGCAGAATGTAAAACGGAATCTTCAGCAGCAGCACTGCAAAGTGCCAGACCGCGAGCAGGCAAACCAGCACAATCAAGCTATTCATCGCAAAGACAAGATGCCGCTTCAAACCGCACCTCCCTGCGTAACCACAGTCTCAGCCTGTACCCCACGCAGCAGCCGCGAAATCCGAGCCACCTCTTCTTCATACGCCACCGTCAGCCGCGTCTCCGCCGTCCGCGGCCACGGCAAATCCACCGGCACAACATGCGCTACCCGCCCCGGGTGCGGAGCCAGCACCACAATCCGCGTCGATAGAAACACTGCTTCCGCCACCGAATGCGTCACAAACAAGACTGTCCACTGATGCTCAAGATAGAGTCGCAGCAACTCCTCGTTCAACCTGTCCCGGCTCATTTCATCGAGCGCCGCAAAAGGCTCATCCATCAGCAGTATCCGCGGTCTGCTCACCAGTGCCCGCGCAATCGAAACCCGCATCTTCATCCCACCCGAAAGCTGCCGTGGATACCTGTCGGCCACATGCGTCAGCCCCACCAGCTCCAGCATTTTCTCAACCTTCTCGCGCCGCCCCGCCCGCGCCGCGTGCTCAAGCTCCGGCCCCAGCCCCACGTTCTGCTCCACTGTCCGCCAGGGCAGCAGCGTCGCATCCTGAAAGATAAAACTCATCAACTCACGAGCATTCGCAGGAGTCATCCCATTCACTGCGACCGAGCCCGATGTGGCTGAAGTAAGCCCAGAAACCAGCCGGAGCAGCGTAGACTTCCCGCAACCAGAAGGCCCCAGGAGCGAAACGAACTCACCCTTATCCACCCGCAGCGAAACATTGCGCAAGGCCAGCGCACCGGAGCGAAACTGCTTGCTGACACCATTCAGCATCACCTCAGCAACACCAGCACTCACCATGCACACGCTCCTCGCACCGGGAGATGAAACGCCGAAGGATACGCAGCCGTATGCAGCACCTGCTGCGTCGAACGTCCCCAACTCCAGTTATCCGCCTCCTGCGGTAGCACTGTAGTCGAAGGATTCCTGTCATACAGCGGAAACGCCGAACTCGCAATCTCCAGCCGGACACGCTCACCAGCAGCTAGCACCACCGAAGTAGGTTCCAAAGTTAACTCCCACTTCTGGACAGCGTCGGCGGTATGCGGCTCATCCCGAAATAGCCAGGAAGATCTCGCGACTCCAATCGAAATAAACTCAGCCCGCCCCGTCGCAGTCACCCGCACCAGCTTCGCCGTGAAGTCCGCATACGCAGCAGAAGTAGCCGCATACAACGTCACGCGAGGCTGCCCAAAGATATGCACCCGCTCGCTAACAGGCCGAGTCGTATACACCAGCAGGTTATTCCCCATCTCGAGCACAGCCTGATCCGCAGGGCCGCTCATCGCCAGCGGCCCACCCGGCGCCATCACCGGCACTTCAGGGTCGTAGTTGAAGACATCCCTCGGCTCATCCTTAGCAGGCTTATCCTCGCTCAACCACCCATCACCCTTACGCGAATTTGCATTGCCCTTGCTGTGCAGATACAAGCTCAACGGAGAATCCGAAGGCCACTCCTGCGCCGCATGCCACGCATTTTCCCCCAGCGCAAAATGCCGCACTCGAGGCTCTTCGGCAAACTCCCCGGAATCCTTCAACCAGTGGTTAAACCACCGCAGCAGAAGCTCATCCGTATTGAAGTTCGCAGCCTCACCCAGGTTCGCATCCCCCGCGCGATCACCCCATGGAATATGCACCCACGGCCCCGCCAGCAGATACTGATTCTCCCGCGCAAACTCCGTTCCAGCGCCTTCGCGCAGCGCCACATACCCCGCCACCGATCCAGCCAGATACGTGTCATACCAACCCGAAATATGCAGTGCCGGAACCTCGATCTGGTCATACCGAGCACTAATGTCCAGCTCACTCCAGAACTCGCCATAGTGTCGATGCACCATCCAGTCTCGCGCATAGCCAGGCAGCCCAGGATCAGCAATCGCCGGATGCGCCCCATACGGCACAAAGCCCGCCTGAGCACGAATATTCGCCCACGCCGCCTCAAGCTTTGCATTGGCCTCACGCAAACCTAGCCGCCGCGCATCCTCGCGCAGCATCTGCACACCCCACCCCAGCGAAGAAGCAAGCCGCAGCGCACCCTGGTGATAAAACCAGCCGTGGTATAAGTCAGCCGCCGTCATATGAGGAGCTATGCACACAAGTCCTTCAGGTTTCTCTACAGCCGCAAGCAACTGCGTCGACCCCTGGTACGAGAACCCATACATCCCAACGCGCCCGTTGCAGGCCCAGTGCTTCAGAAGCCACGCAATGGTCTCGGCACCATCCTTAGCCTCATGCCGGAACGCATAGAACTCGCCGCCAGAGTCCCCACGTCCGCGCACATCCTGAATCACGACATGGTACCCATACCGCGCAAACCACACCGGGTGCGCATACACCACCGTCGAAGCAATATCCCGCCCGTAAGGCTGCCGCATCAGCAACGTCGGCCAAGGCCCATCTCCATGCACAGTAGCCGAAGGATAGTAGTGATCCGAAACCAGCCCCACCCCATCCGAAAGCAAACAGCGCACGCCGCGCTCCAGCCGCACCCCATTCCCGCAGTCGACGTAGGCATCCGGCAATGCAGGCTCTCCTTCCGGCATCGTGTCAGGCGTCGTGCCGAGGCACAAAGTGATACATCTCCATCAGCACCGCGGCAATCTTCCCCGCAGCCTCATTCACCCACTTCTCGCCATTCTCAGCAGACGCCAGCGCCGGATCACCCATCACCCCGCTCGGCGCAATATCCCGCGTCAGCCATGCAAAATTCGCCGAAGAGCCCTCCGGCCTCAACAGCCCCGGAGCATCGACGCGCGCAATGTAGTTCGAAGTGTACTGATCCGTCTTCACCAGCTCCGGCGTACCATGCAGCAGAAACGCAGTCTCGATCTCGCCCGCATGAAATCCATACGTCCGCTCCTGCAGACTTACAGACTCAAACTTCACACCCACCGACCCAAACAACGTAAACGTCCGCAACCCGAATTCAGCGCGCAGATCCCTCGCCATCACATCCACCAGCGAAGTGTTTCCGCCATGCGTGTTAAACAGCGTCAGCTTCTGAAATCCTCCAGCAGCCACACTAGCGCCAAGATCTCTCACCACCGCCATAAACGTAGAAGCCGAAACCGAGAGCGTCCCCGGAAACCCGATGTGTTCATTGCTCTTCCCATAGCAAACTGGCGGCAAAGCATAGATGTGCACGTCCTCCGCAATCAACTCCAACGCCTTGCCCAGCAGCAGATTGTTGATCAGCGTGTCGGTAGCCAAAGGCAGATGATGCCCATGCTGCTCGATCGCCGCCGTCGGCAACACTAGCAGCGTAGACTCGCGCGGCAATGCATCAATCTCTTTCCACGTCTTATAAGCAAAATTACGGCTGTCAGGTATCCACGTCTTCACTTCGCTTGCGCCTCCGGCTTGAAACTCATCATCTTTCCAGGATTCAGCAGCCCCCGCGGATCATACTTCCGCTTCGCCTCCAGCTGAATGTTATCTGTGCGAAACCGCCCGCCGTCCTCAAGATAATTCACATGCGGATTCGCAATGCCTACACCGATCTCGCGGCAATAAGCAATCAGCTCATTCAAACGCTCTTCCGTCGTGAAATACACCAGCGGAATCGCCGCCGGAAAGATCTCTCCCGCACCATTCTTGATGAACTCGAGATGAAAGAGAATCTCCTTGCCAAACTTCTCCCGCAACAGCGCAAACTGCTCCATACACTTCGACGCCGAAAACCCAGCCTGAATATACGTCCACTTAGGATCAGCCTTCATCGCCCAAAGCGTCGTATGGTTCCACGTGTAATCACTCAACAAAGGTTGCGTACGCGGCCCGGTATATGCGCCGCTGAAGGTCACCTCGCCGCCAGCAGCCAAAGCTGCCTCTTTCAGCGCGTCCAACTGATCCGAAGCCACCATCAGCATCAGCAGAGTGCAGTCCGCTTTCACCACCTGCTTCACCGGCGAAAAGAACGAAGGAATAGGCCACTCGAATACAGTCACCAGCCGCTTGCGAAACGCGGCATCTTCGGCGAACTTCTTCGCGAACAACGCACCATCCTCGAACGTACCGAAGGCCACCGTACACTGCGTCCACTCCACAGCAGGCGTGAGCGCAAACCATATCCGCGTCAGGATCCCGTTGGTACCCCAACAATGCAGAATCTCGTGGATCGCCGCGCCCTCATGCAGCACCACGCGCGGCTCCTCTTCCAACGTCACCACTTCAAAAGCCCGCACCGTATCGAAGTCCCGCAATCCACCGTGCGAAATCGAACCGATCCCACCAGACCCACCGCAAAGAAACCCGCCCACAGATGCCTTCGCCAAGGTCGATGGATACATCCGTAACTCCCACCCCTCCTTGCGCGCCTCCGTCTCCAGTGCACCCAGCCGCAACCCAGGCTGACAAACAGCGACACCGTCCGCGGTGATCTCTTCCAGCTTGTCCATCAACTGCAGATCCAGCACAATCCCACCCTGCAGCGGAATACACTGTCCATAGTTCCCTGTTCCCGCGCCGCGCACCGTCACCGGCACATCATGCGCCCGCGCATACCGCGCCACGGCCAGCACCTCATCGACGTTCACCGGCTGCACCACAACATCGCCATGCTTATCCTGCAACTGCCGCTTCAGCACCGGCGAATACCAATAAAAATCCTTCGAAAGCCGTTCAACCACAGCAGGCGTAGTAATCACCCGCGCTGCATCCCCAATCAAACTCATCAACCCGGCAGATAACTCTTCAACCATGGAACTCCCTCAAACCCTGCACTGCACTGTCGCAAATCTTAGCGATCGCAAACACTTTTACTGTCCGCTGTTCTCTGTTCTCTTCGAGGTTTTCTTCGTAGACCACGCCTCGAAAGCCCGCAGCATGTTCGGGTGAGTAAACAGAGCATAGCACTCATCGCGCAGTACCGGACCATCCACTACGCAGCGCATATCACTCCGCTGCATCACTTCCGTAGCAGCAATATGAATCTGGTTACAGTGCCTGCTCGCATCGTCGATCGTTGCGCCAAATACGACGCGATCCACCCGCGCCCAAAGCGCCGCGCTCATGCACATCGGACAAGGCTCGCAAGTCGTATACAGCGTGTATCCAGAAAGTGAAAGATTCTTGAGCCGCTTCGTAGCCAGCCGTATAGCCCGCACCTCAGCATGAGAACTGGGATCAAACTCGGGAGCCACTTTGTTGATAGCCCGCAGCAGCAGTTCGCCGGTCTTCGTATGCACAATCGAAGCCCCAAAGGGCACTGGCCGGTCCGTCCCCAGCGTACGCGCAGTAAAAGCCACAACATCCGCCATCCACGCCGCATCCGCGTCATCGCGCTTCTTCAACTTCCGATCCGCAGCAGCACTCGAACTCATACTCGAACGTAGCACGACGCCCCCAGCCCTCCGCTACGCAAAAATGCCAGCAACATTCACCGTATCCATTGTCCTTCAAATGAGTTGAAGCAATGCGAGTACCCCACGCAGGCGACCCCTTTGTTCTTGTGGCTAGAGTGTGAGCAGCAAATCTTCACTTGTTCCTGCTTTAGCCTTTCTAGTTGTAATTCCCGAAGGGAATCCGCTATTCCCTAATCCCTGATCCCTATTCCCTGCCTTTGTCTACAATGCCAACATGAGCCCCAGCTCCATCACTCAGCTCCGCCTGTCCATCAGCACCGCCGCAGACGCAGGCGAGCGCGCCTCCATTATTGAAGAAGCTGTCAGCGAAGCCCTCGCCAACAGCAATCAGAACCAGTCCCGCAACACCTACCTCTGGCAAAGCCCCGAGTGGACCCTCGGGGAACAGTCCCGAGTTCTCGCTAACCCCTCGCACGACGCCCTGCTCTACGGCATCCCAATCTCCGTTAAAGACTGCTTCGACCTCGCCGGTTCACCCACAAGCTGCGGCACGCATTACTACCGCGAACTCAACGGCATTTCCAGCCACGACTCATGGCTCGTCCACCGCCTCCGCCAACAGGGCGCCATCATTACCGGCAAGACCCACCTCCACCCCCTCGCCTACGGCATCACCGGCGAAAACCCCGACTTCGGCGACTGCCTCCAACCCGGCGACCCCACCTCGCTCACTGGAGGCTCCTCCTCGGGCGCAGCCGCCAGCATCCTCGAAGGCTCAGCTCTCGCCGCCATCGGCACAGACACAGGCGGCTCCATCCGCGTCCCAGCAGCACTCTGCGGCATCGCCGGCTACCGCTCCTCCCTCGGTATCGGAGACTGGCAGGGCGGCGCGCACCTCGCCCAATCTTTCGACACCATGGGCTGGCTCTTCCGCCATCTCGAAGACGCGCCGCTGCTCGCATCCACCTTTGGCATTCAGGTCTTCGGCAACATGCGCCTTCCCACCGCGTTCGCCGTCGTTCAAGATGACTTCCTCCACGACTGCGAACCAGCCGTTATCGAGAGCTACCGCCAATCCATCGAAGAACTCGAGGCCCTAGGCTTGACCGCAAATACCGTCGACGTCTCATGGTGGTCAGAGTCCCGCGAGATCTTCGCCCCCATACAGGCATCCGAAGCCGCGAAAATCCACGCCGGCCACTTCGCCCGTATCGAACCATCTATCCGCGAGCGCCTCGAATGGGGCAAGAGCTTATCAACCGGAGAAATTACCGCCCTGCGCCAGCGCCACAGCGAATTCAACCACCGCATGGACCTGCTGCTCACCAACCATCAGCTTCTCCTCATGCCCTGCGCCCCGGTAACGCGTCTTCCAGCCGGCGCTGATCACAGCCAGACCCGCACCCGCCTGCTCCGCTACACCACCCCCGTAAGCCTCGCCGGGATGCCCGCCGTCACGCTGCCCTATACAAACGGCGGCAAGCCCGCAGGCGGCATGCAACTGGTCGCCGCCCACGAAGACGATGCTCGCCTCCTCGCACTAGCCGCAAAAATCGGCCAGCACCGCAGAGCAGCCAACAAGCAGTAAGCGTTCCTAAGAACCGCCCATGTTAGCGTGAAAGAAAAGCAGCCCAGGGCAAGGAGCAGAGCTTGAACCGCCGGACCTTCCTCACGACCGCATGCGCCTTTGCCGGGGCCACCCTGACCGGCTGCCGCAGCAACCCCACCCGCGGCCGCAACGGCCTCATCCCCGTCCGCCTTCAGGCCGACTGGTACCCCCAGCCCGAGCAAGGCGGCTTCTACACAGGGATAGTCAAAGGTATCTATGAGGCAGAGGGCCTGGACGTCAGCATCATACCCCTCAACCCCTACGGAAGCGCCGTCCAACTGCTCGCCAGCGGTCACGCCGAATTCGGTCTTGGCTCCTCCGATGCTGTGCTCCAGTATGTCTCCAACGGTCTCCCACTCGTCGCCGTCGGAGCCACCATGCAGCACGACCCCCAGGCTCTGATGGTCCACCCGGAGTCACCAGTCCACAACTTTACCGACCTGGAAAATCGCTCCGTGGCCGCACAACCCGGCGCCACCTGGCTCCGCTACCTCGTAGGCAAATATAAGCTGAAAAACGTCCACGAAACCCCGGCCACCCACTCCGTCGCCAACTTCCTCGCCGACCCCACTTACATCCAGCAGATCTTCGCCACTAGCGAGCCATTCTTCGTCACCCGAGCCGGCGGCACCTACCGCACTCTGCTCATCAGCCAGACCGGCTACGACCCCTACCGCGTCTTCTTCACCCGTCGCGACCTCATCGAACAAAACCCCGAAGTCGTAGCCAGATTCGTCCGCGCCAGCATCAAGGGCTGGCAGGAATACCTGCAAGACCCAGCCCCCGCCAACGCCTTTATCCTTAAGCTCAACCCCGCCCAGAACCCAGACCAGATGAAGTTCACCATCCAGGCCATGAAAGACGGCAACTTCATCACGGGCGCAGACAAGTCCGGCGCAGACATCGGCAAAATGAACGCCGAGCGCTGGACAGCCCTAAACCAGCAGCTAACCAGCCTCGGCGTAATCACCAACCCCATCGACCCCACCCAGGCCTACTCACTCAAGTTCATTTCGTAATCAATGGCGTAGTTGTTGTCGCTCTGGTAGTTGTACTTGTTGTTGCCGTTGCCTTTCTTGTTTGTCATTCCCGAAGGGAATCTGCTTCTATTCCCTATTCCCTAAGCCCTGTTCCCTTCAGTAGCGCCAGCTACTGACATCCGCCCCAGCCGGCGCAGTCTTCTCAATCCGCTCCAATATCTTCGGCAAATACATCGTCTCGTAATGCAGCCGTGAATAAGCATTCGCCAGCGTAGGATCCCCATTCCAGCAATGCTCCGCCCGAGGCCCGTAAGCCACCTCGCCCTCATACGGAGGATTCTTCGTCGTCTTCAAATAATCCTCCAGCAGATACACAGCATCATTGAGCATGTAGTTATCGTCAGAGCCCACATAGATATGCAGCTTCCCTCTTAGATCCGGCCCAAGCTTCGCCCAGTCCCGCTGCAGGATGGCGTCAATGTCGTAATGCTCCTTCCAGTACTCAGCCACCTTGTGGTCGATCGCGCCCGTCTGTTTGTCGATAATCTGCATCGGATACCCATCCGGCCCCTCCGGCGAATACACCGCCTGCCAGATATCGAACTGCTCTCCTGACCGCCCATGATCCCCATACGTCGCCTCAAGCTGCGTCACGCCCTCCGTAGTCTCAAGCGTCCGCCCCAGGTAGTCGCGGTACGCCGGCTGAGCAATCCGTTGATGCGGCCCTTCGCGATAAAACGCGTTCTTGTCGTTGTAGAGATCGATGTTCGTATACGCATGAAAATCCACCGGGTCCGGGCAAGCCACAAACGCCCCGTTATAGTGCGTCGGATAAAACACCTGCACCGCCAGCGACTCCCACCCGCCCGTGGACCCACCATACAAAAACCGCGCCCAGCCCTGCCCGATCCCGCGAAACTTCTTCTCAATCGCCGGCATCAGCTCAGTCTCAATAGCATCCCCGTAGGGACCAAGGTTCGCTGAATTCACCGCATACGAATCGTCATAAAACGGATTCGCATGCTGAATCTTGATCACCATAAACCGCGGGAACTTCGCACCCGTCCACTGCTGATAAAACTTGTATGCCTCCTCCTGCTGAATGCGGTTGTACCCCGCCAGATGAAACCGCTCACTATAATCCGGCTTCAGATTCGGATCAGGCGGCGTCTCGCGAAAATCGCTGATCTCATCCGTAAAGTGATCCTCAAACACCATCTCCGGATAATGCGCCTCAGGATGTTCGTCAAACCCCTCCGGCAGCAGCACCACCGCCGACAAAAACATCGGCCGGCCCCAGAACTTCGTCAGCAGCTCACTCTGTATCTTGATCCGCCGCACATACTTCGTATCCTTCTTCTCAGGAACCGGCGGCATCACCTCCGTCAGCGAAAGCGTGTAAGGCGCGCCGCCCGGCTTCAACTGCATCTTCATCGGCTTGCTGTAAAGGTTCCCCGGCGTCATGTTCCAGTGCTGCCCCTCGCCCTGGTCCATATGCAGCTTCACCACCGACCCATCCGACCGGTGAAACGTCTCATAAAGATTCAGCACCGCCTGCACCGTATAAGTCCCGGCAGGCACATCCTTCAGACTCTTGTATGGAAATCCCTGCGCGCTGGCATCCACCGTTGCCGCAGCCCCGGGAGCCAGCCCATCCACATTCACGCCAAAGATGAGCTGCGTATTCACGCCAGCATTAATCTGCATCCGCGGCTCAGCCGAATCATCCGTAGAAAGCATCAGCAACAACCGCCCATCCAGCGGCTTCGCACTCAGCTTCTTAGGAAAGTCGATATAGAAAGTTTGCGCCACAGCAGCCGCCGAACCACACACCAGGGCAGCAGCAATCAGAAGAGTTGAAACGTATCGAAAGAGTCTCATAGCGTAAGAGACTACCACCCCAAACCAACCCAGCAATCACAAAGTACAAGACATTAAAGTTCAAAACGATATGGGTGCCCCACCCTCGCCGGGTCTTTGTTTTTCCGGATAGGTGGGAAAGACAAATGTACGTGAGTCCTTGCCGTTGTTCTTGTCTTTGCTTTGCTGTTTGTCATTCCCGGAGGGAATCTGCTGTTGTCTTTGCTTTCAAGCGAGCTATAAAGAATCAGCGAAACACCGTCATCCTGAGCAAAGCAGAACGACCTGTGGTAACCCTTGCACTTGTTTTCCTATTCCCTATTCCCTATTCCCTGATCCCTGTTCCTTATCCATCCAAATGCATTCGGAACGCCGTATAAGCCACAATCTCATGCCAAACCTGCTTCCACTCCGTAGCACTCCCCACCGCCGCCGTCTGCGGTCGCGGTGAAGTCAGCACCTCAAGCCCCTGCCGAGCACACATCTCCCGAATCCGAAACAAATGCGTAGGATCGCTGACAATCACCACCCGCTTATATCCATTCGTCCGCGCAATCACCACAATCCGCGCCGTCTGCTCCTCGGTCGTCCGGCTTGAAGTCTCGGCAATAATAGCCTTCAGCGGAACCCCGTTGGCCATCAGGAAAGCCTGCCCAACCTTCCCCTCGGAAAACTTATCCCCCGGAGCACTCCCGCCCAGCGTCAGCACAATTGGAGCGATTCCATGTTCATACAGCGCCAGAGCATGATCCAGCCGCGCCCGCAACACAGGCGAAGGCCGCCCGCCATACTCCGCCGCCCCAAAAACGCAGATCACATCCGCCGGCACAGCCTGGTCTTCATACGCAGCCCGCTCAATCTGCACATACACCCAGATGCACCAGGCCAGCGCAGAGAGCAAAGCCACGGCAATCAGGTAGACAAGCAGAAAACCAACCGCCGACCCAAACCATCCCCGCCGCCGTGGTCGCGCAGGAAGTTCCCCGTCCCGCAAAACTTCAGCGCGCACCATGCCGTCTTTCTCAGGCGTACCCATCTATCGTTGTAAGGCCAGTGCAATCTCGCTCGTCGAGATCGCCCCTTCACGCAAAATCTGCCACGACCCGCTTCCCGACAAATCTACAATCGTCGTAGGCAAAGCGTGGCCCGAAGGCCCGCCATCCACAATCAGCGGAATCCGGTCCCCAATCTGATCGCGCACACAAGCCGCATGCGCGCACTCGCTCGCACCCGCCAGGTTCGCCGACGTCGCCGTAATCGGCAGACCGAAACACTCCACCACCGCCCGCGCAATTGGCGCATCCGGTACCCGCAGCGCCACGTTGCCCGTATTCGCCGTAGACCGCAGCGGCAGCTTGCTGCCAGCCCGCACGATGATCGTCAGCGGCCCCGGCCAGAACTTCTCCGCAAGCCGGTCAAATCGGTCATCGATCTCCCGCGCCAGCTCATACGCCTGCGCCACCGAAGCAATCAGCAGCGACAGCGGCTTGTGCTTCTGCCGTGACTTGATCTGGTAAATCTGCTCCACCGCATGCAGATTCACCGGGTCCACCGCCAACCCATAGAACGTGTCCGTAGGCAATGCCACCACGTCTCCCTGCCTCAAGCAGGAGACAATGTACTCAATCCGGTCTGGCTGTGGTTCGTCGGGATGAACCCGCAAAATCTCCGCGGACAAATGCTCTACCTCAGATCGCTTATTTGAATTCCTGATTGCCCAACAAGCCGAATCAATTTGTTCCCCGGCAATCGCGCAAGTAACCGCTGCCGTTTCCCGTACTATACCCGTTCCCGCTCTTGAAATCTCACGTAACCCGTAACGCTACAATCGGCTAAGGCCCCAAGCGCGCCCGAGGCACTATCCAATGGCTCTAAGAATTGTACAGAGTAAGCAGAACCCCAGGATCAAAGAACTGCGCTCCGCACTCCTGCGCCCCGGCCGAGGCGAATCCGACCTCATCGCCCTCGAAGGCTACCACCTCGTCGAAGAAGCCCTCCGCAGTAAGATGCATCTCCAGTCCGTTTTCATCGCCCAGGGCCACGAATCTCTGCTCGATCCGCTCAAGCTCCCGGAATCGACAGAAGTCCTCGTCGTGCCCCAGGAATTGCTAGCCGAAACCGTAACCACCGAGACTCCCCAGCCCATCGCCGCGCTCACTCACCCGCGCAACTGGCCCTGGGACAGCATTCTGACGGAAAGCGCCCTGATCCTCGTCCTATCCGGCATCCAGGATCCCGGCAACCTCGGCACTATCCTCCGCTCCGCCGAAGCCTTCGGCGCCACCGGCGTCATCGCCCTCCCAGGCACTGTCACCCGCTGGAACCCAAAGGTCATGCGTGCCTCTGCCGGCAGCGTCTTCCGCCTCCCCACCCTAACCAGTTCCGAAGCCAAAGCCCTCCAGCACCTCAAGGAAGCCGGCATCCGCACCCTCGCCACCTCATCCCACAACGCCGAGCCGCTAACAAGTCACGAGCTAACCGGCCCGGTAGCCATCCTCATAGGCTCCGAAGGCTCCGGCCTCTCGCCAGAACTCACCGCCCAATGCGATGCCAGCATCACCATCCCCTGCCCTGGCCCAGTAGAAAGCTTGAACGCCGCCGTAGCCGCCAGCATCCTACTCTATGAAGCCTCCCGCCAGAGGCACAGCCAATGACCGCAGAATCCAGCCTCTTCGACACCCCCGCAACACCCCAGAGCGAAGCCCGCCGCCTCCGCGCCGCCCCGCTCGCCGAACGCATGCGCCCCCGCAATCTCGCCGAGTACGCCGGCCAGGAACACCTCATTGGCCCCGGCAAACCTCTCCGCATCCAGATCGAGCACGACGACCCCGCCTCCATGATCTTCTGGGGCCCGCCCGGCGTCGGCAAAACCTCCTTAGCCAAGATCATCGCCGCCACCACCGGCGCCAGCTTCCTAGAATTCTCCGCCGTCCTCAGCGGAATCAAGGAAATCAAGCAGGTCATGGTCCAAAGCGAGCAAGCCTCGCAGATGGGCACCCGCACCATCCTCTTCGTCGACGAAATCCATCGCTTCAACAAAGCCCAGCAGGACGCCTTTCTCCCCTACGTCGAACGCGGCACCATCCGCCTCATCGGCGCCACAACAGAGAATCCCAGTTTCGAAGTCATCTCCGCGCTCCTCTCCCGCTGCCGTGTCTACGTCCTCAAAGCCCTCGAAGAAGACCAGATCGTCACCCTCCTCCGCAAAGCCCTGGAAGACCGCGAACGCGGCCTCGGCAACCTCGAACTAACCGCCGACGAAGACGCCCTCGAAATGCTCGCAGGCTACTCCAGCGGAGACTGCCGCAACGCCTACAACGCCTTGGAAATAGCTGCTCAGATCGCCGCCCAAATCGCCTTCGACCGTAAGGAACACGGCAAACCTGGCCGCATCACCCGCGCCATCGCCGAAGAAGCCCTCCAACAGCGCGTTCTCATCTACGACAAATCCGGCGAGGAGCACTACAACCTCATCTCCGCCCTCCACAAATCCGTCCGCAACTCCGACCCCGACGCGGCCCTCTACTGGCTCGGCCGCATGTTCGCCGCCGGCGAGGACCCCATGTACCTCGCCCGCCGCGTCATCCGCATGTCCTTTGAAGACATCGGCCTCGCCGCCCCTGAAGCCCTCAACCTCTGCCTCAGCGCTCGCCAGGCCATGGAAATGCTAGGCTCTCCCGAAGGCGACCTCGCTCTCGCCCAGGCCGTCGTCTACCTCGCCCTCGCCCCCAAGTCCAACTCCGTCTACACCGCCTACAGCGCCGTCCAGGCCGACATCGAAGCCACCCGCCAGGAGCCAGTCCCGCTCCACCTGCGCAACGCCCCCACCAAGCTCATGAAAGACCTCGACTACAGCAGAGGCTACAAATACGCCCACGACGAAGAAGGCAAAGTAGCCGCCATGGACTGCCTCCCACCCTCGCTCCTGGGCCGCAGCTACTACCAGCCCACACACGAGGGCCGAGAAAAGCAGTTAGCCCAGCGGCTCGATGAAATAAGAAAAATCCGGCAGTCCAAACACAACCAATAGGCTGTACTCTCGATTCCAAGTCGTGAACGGAGCAACCAGCATGAGCAGCATCAGCCACACCACCCTGCACGAACCCCTCATCATCGCCGGCATCCAGACCCGCACCACCAACGCCGCGGAACTCTCAGGAGACGGCAAAATCGGCCCCCTCTGGCATCGCTTCTTCGCCGAAAACCTGCTCGCCCAAATCCCCCAACAGACCGGCAACAGCCTCTACGCCGTCTACTCCAACTATCAGAGCGACGAGTACGGCGAGTACGACTTTCTGCTAGGAACACAGGTGACTTCCGTGGAGAGCCTTCCACCCGGGATAACCTTTGCGGCCATAGCCACCGGACGCTACGCCGTAGTCACCACAGAAAAAGGCCCGGTATCAGAAATGGTCGCAGGCACCTGGAAAGAGATCTGGCAAATGCCCACAGAAGAGCTAGACGGCAAACGAGCCTTCCTCACCGACTACGAAGTCTACGGCGAACGCGCCACAGACCCCACCAACGCCGTCGTAGAAATCCACATAGGCCTCCAACCCGCGGCCGAATAGTTGAAAGCGGCCACGGCGAGCGTCTGAAAAGGACGGCTCGCTCGTCGTTCGAGTCGATGCTGTCTTACTGCTTTACTGCCTACTGAGTCTTGGCCTTCCGCGCAGCTTCCTCAGCAGTCTTCGCAGCATCCGAAGTAGCCTTCATCGCCGAATCCGCAGCACCCAGCGCATAAACCCGGTTCAGCCCATCCATCACAATCCCCTGCGTCAACACTTCAGGCAGCAGCACAGGCTCTCCCGACCCCGCCGGATACAGCGCATACGCCGGCACGCCACTCCGCCCCATCGAAGTCAGCACCTGCGAAATCGCATCATCATGCTCCGTCCAGTCCGCCTTCAGCAGCGCTACATTCCCTTTCTTGAACGCCTCTCCAACAGCATCCGTCCGCAGCACCACCCGCTCATTCACCTGGCAGCTAAGGCACCAGCTAGCCGTAAAATCCACAAACACCGGCCGCCCGGCAGCCCGATACTTGTCCACAGCAGCCTGCGACCAGGGCTCCCACGCCGAACTGCCGGCTGCCCCTGACCCCGTCGAAGAAGTAGTGACCACCGAAACCGACAGCGCACTGATCCCATAGATCGAAGTAGCCACAGCCGCCACAATCACCAGCCCAGCCACCAGCGAAGGCACCCGCTTCGCCGGCCATCGCCCGAGAATCCATCCAGCAATCGCCAGAAGCAGGAACATCGCCAGAAGCGCCGCCACACCCGTAGCCCCGCGCGTCTGCGCCAGCACCCACGCCAGCCAGATCACGGTCGCGAAGATCGGCACAGCAGTAGCCTGCTTCAGCACCTCCATCCAAGCCCCAGGCCGGGGCAGCAACCGCGTCCACGCCGGCTGAAACGTCAGCGCAAGATAAGGCAAAGCCAACCCCAACGCCAGCGCCGTAAAGATCACAAACGTGACAGCCACCGACTGCGTCAGCGCGAACCCCACCGCAGGCCCCATTAGCGGAGCCGTGCAAGGCGTAGCCACCACCACCGCCAATACCCCGGTAAAGAAGCTCCCAGCATACCCCTGCTTCTGCGCCAGCGAACCGCCCGCCGAAGTCAGCGTCAACCCCACCTCAAACTGTCCCGCCAGACTCAACCCCAGAAAGAACAGCAACCCAGCCGTCAGCGCCACAAACACCGGCGACTGCAACTGAAATCCCCACCCCAGCAGCGCCCCCGTCGATCGCAGCACCAGCAACGCCCCCACCAGCACCCAGAACGAAGCCACAATCCCAGCCGCATAGACCAGCCCATGCCCCCGCTGATGCGACCGCTCATGCCGCGAAGAATTCACCAGCGCCAGCCCCTTCAGAAACAGCACAGGGAACACACAGGGCATCAGGTTCAGAATGATCCCACCCAGAAAAGCCAGCCCAGCAAACTTCGCCGCATCTCCGAGGCTTCCCTTCACCGCAGCAGCAGGCACCGCCCCTGGCACAGCGGTAATCTCGTAAGCCCGCCCTCCCGAAAGCTCCACCACCCCCGTCAGCGTCGTCGGAGCAGCCGCCAGATTCGCATCCTTCTTCAGCTCCAGCACTACGCCATTCGCCACAGCAGCAGCCATCTGCGGCGAAGGATTATCAATCACATTCTGCTGATCCGGAAAGAACTGCGCATCCGTCTCTTTCTTCCCCGTAAGAATCGCCAGCTTGAACCCAGCAGCAGTAGGCGCAAACACAGCCTTCACCCCAGCCGGCAGCGGCGCAGGAATCCTCGAAATCATTCTCTCAAAGAGCGCCGCATCTGGCCCTTTCCCGGGCACGTCCTTCAGCAAATGATCGGAGACTTGAAAATCCAATCCAAGCTCAGCCTTGCCCGGAATGCAAACCTCCCGGCAAACGATCCAGCTAACCTTGCCCAGCACCTGCGTCGCGCCAGCCTTCACCGTCTTCGCCGCCGTCAGCGTGACCGGAAAGAGCGCCTCCCCCTCATATCCGTAGTCCATCAGCGGGCCATTCGGCAGCCGCTTCGGCGCCAGAAACTGCATCTCCCCCGCCGTCACACCGTCCGGCAACGTCCACCGCACCCGCGGCGGCTCCCCGGCATCCCCGGCATTCTTCCAATAAACATGCCACCCCTCATCCAGCTTGAAGTACACCCCAGCATCCGCCCGCGCCCCAGCCACCAGCACCCGCGTGGGAGCCACAAGCTGTACATGCACATGCGGCGCATCCGCCGAAGACACAGCAGCAAAAGCAGCCGGCGCCGAGATGAGAGTCGCAAAACCGAACAGAATTACCTTAGAGACTCGCATCTACCCCGTTCTCCTCATGCCGCGTTCCTGTTGCAGCCGTTCGGCCAAGAACACCTTAAGCAGCGACTGATACGGAACATCCCGCTGATTCGCCAGCAACTTCAAGTCTTCAACCATCGCAACAGGCAACCGCACGGAGATCGTTCGCAGCGTGGGTTTCAGATTGACGAACTTCGTCTTCTCCGCCTTAGCCCAGTCGAAGTACTCCGTCGAATCCGCCGTACTCCAGAACTCAAACTCTTCTTCTTTGCTCTTGAACTCAGGAATCTCTTTTTTCATGTCGCCGGTACTCCCTCGTTTCCTTTAGATTCATATCGCGCGCAGAAATTACACGAATATGCTTTGTGCGAATGGTGAAAGCAACAAACAGCAACCTTGCGTCAGCAGTTTGTCCAAGGATCCCGTATCGCTTCTCGATCAAGGAATGGGCCGAGTCGTCTTTCAACACCAATGGATCACAAAAGAAGACCTCTTCGGCTTCCGTCGGCGTCACACGATGCCGCTCCCATATCTTTCCGGAATTCCACTCATCCCACTCAAACCCGACACATTCGGTAAGTGGATTCTTTCTCATAACTTGTATATATCACATATATACCCATATCGACGTGCCAGCCGCGCTAACCGCGCGCAGCATGCTCCCGATAAATGCAATCATTCTGGATCGCCTTCACCCCAGCCGCCTCAGCCTTCGCCACAGCCTCGTCATGCTGCACCCCATCCTGCAGCCAGAGATAAGGAACATGCAGCCGGATCACATCCTCAACAATCCCCGGCACCGCATCCGAAGCACGAAAAACATCCACCAGATCGATCTTCCCACCCTCAACAGCCAAGGCAGTCTGCGCATCCTCGAGCGTGGCATAGCAAGTCAGCACCTGCCCATTCACCACCGCCTCGCTCAGCACCGGATTCACCGGCACCACGCGATACCCATGCTTCCCTAGGTAGTTGGCAATATGAAGACTAGCCCGCTCCGTCTTGTTACTAATCCCCACCACAGCAATCGTCTTAGCCGTGGTCAACATCTCATCAATCAACTTCGCGCTATCCGCCAATTCAACCACCTCAGAAATAAAGCTTTTCACACTCACACTTCACACTCGCACTGTCTCTAGACGTCCAGATCATCCCCATCATCCGATGCAACCGCCGTCCCCCGCCGCTTCATTAAAAGAAATCCGCGCAGGAACGGCTCAAGAAACCCATCCAACACCTTGTCCACGTCGCCCACCTCCACCTTCGTCCGGTGGTCCTTGGCAATGCGGTAGGGCTGCAGCACATACGACCGAATCTGCGACCCGAAATTGATCTCCAGCTTAGCGTCTTCAATATCCTTGGTAATCGCCCGCTTCTTCGCCAGTTCGTATTCGTACAAGCGGGAACGTAACATCTTCATTGCCTTATCGCGATTCTTGATCTGCGACCGCTCGTTCTGGCAGGTCACCACAATCCCCGTCGGCAAGTGCGTCATCCGCACTGCGGAATCCGTGGTATTCACATGCTGTCCGCCCTTGCCGCCCGACCGGTACGTATCAATCCGCAAATCCCCTTCGCGAATATTCACCTCGATCGTGTCATCGATCTCCGGCGAAACGTACACCCTCGCAAACGAAGTATGCCTTCGCTTCGCCGAGTCAAACGGCGAAATCCGCACCAGCCGGTGCACACCGCTCTCGCCCGCCAGCAGGCCAAACGCATTCTCGCCGGATACAGTAAACGTAGCCGACTTGATGCCAGCCTCATCCCCATCCTGCAGGTCGTTCATCTCCGTCTTGTAGCCATTCTGTTCCGCCCAGCGCAGATACATCCGCATCAACATCTCGGCCCAGTCTTGGCTCTCCGTCCCGCCCGCGCCCGGATGGACAGTGACGATCGCATTCAGAGGATCCGTCTCCCCCGAAAGCATCGTCTTCGCCTCGAGCACTTCGCAGAACTCGCGCAGCGACGCCATCTCACGCTCGAGGTCTGGCAGCACCTCTTCGGCGCCTTCCTTGGCGAGTTCGAAGTAGGCGTCAATGTCGCCCAGCCGCCGGACGAGTTCATCATCGTCGGCAATCAGAGTCTCCAGCCGCTTGCGGTCCCGCATCAACGGCTGACTCGCCGCCGGATTCGACCACAACGCCGGATCTTCCAGCTTTTTCCCAATTGCTTCTAGTTCCCGGTGCAGGCGCGCCGGGTCAAAGATACTCCCGCAGGTCGCGCACAGTATCGCGGAGGGGAGCAAAGGCAAACTCTAAATCGTTCAAAGACGCCATTTCGCTTCAAGACCTGACTTTAGGATGGATTTACAGAAATTACTTACGTTTACAGAGTAACAGTGCGTTGCGGACACACGCCCGGAGCCATCAATGTTCCTTTGGATCGCAGCCGAGGGAGAAAGCCAGAGCGGCGCAAATCTCGTCCATCCGAGCCGCATCAAGCCTCGCTACGCGCCTACCCAGCCTTTCCTGCGAGATCGTTATGGCGTTGTGCAGATTCACTGCACACGGGCCTTTCATCCCATCTTCGGTATCCAGCAGTACTTCGGAAGGAACTCCGCGAATCGTGGAGGTGACCGGCGCTACCGTGACCGTTGCCAGATAGCCAATGGCGCTGTCGCGCGTAAGCACCACCGCCGGCCTATTCTTGTCCGGAGCGGCGAAGTGAACAAGGCGCACATCTCCTCTTGCTATAGCTCCGGCCACGCCGCCTCGCTCTCCCAACCTTGCAATTCATCCAGGACAGGCGGAGTCTTCTGGTAGCCCGCGCGGTCGCGTTCCTCACGCGCCTTCATCTCCAGCCGCTGCAGATACTCCCGCAACGCCTCCCGCATCAACTGCGATCGATTCACCTGGCGGCTGCGCGCCGCCTCATCTGCAGCAATCCGAAGTTCGCTATCAAGCACGATCTGGATCGTTTCCATATGTGGAAGATACTCCACAATTAGCTCCACAATCAAGGCGAACAAAGCGAGTGAAAAGATCAATTTAATGAAAGCTCTGTTCTTTAGCGACGTAGGAGCACTCGTGCCGCCCACAAGCAAATTCCCAGCGCAACTGCGGCACACCCTTCGGCCACCCAATCCCCATGCACCGTATAGAAAGTCATCTCCGATGAATACCCAAACCGCGCCGCCAGCGCCCCCACCTGGTGCCGCGGAATACTCTGCCGCACTCGCCCCTCGGGATCAATCGCCGAAGTCACCCCATTGTTCGTATCCCGCAGAATCCACCGCCGGTTCTCCGCCGCCCGCATCCGCGCCATATTCAAGTGCTGCCAGGGCGCACTCGTATCCCCATACCACCCATCATCCGAGATATTGACAAAGACCTCAGCCCCCAACCCGGCAAACTGCCGCACCTCATCCCCAAATACGGACTCATAGCAGATAAACGTCCCAAACCGGTGCCCGTTCAACCGAAACACCTTCCGCTCCGCCCCCGTGCTCATATCCGTCATCGACTGCGCCACCTGCCGGATGAAAAACAGCACCCGCCGAAACGGCACATATTCCCCAAACGGCACAAGATGCATCTTGTCGTAACGACCTATGGACCGCCCGTCCTTCTGGATCATCACCGCTGAGTTGTAAATCAACGTCTGCTGCCCAGCCTGGTCCTCATCGAGTCCGATCGCACCCACAATCAGCGGAACACCCGAGGCAGTCACCACCTGCGCCATAGCCTCCTGAAACCGGGGATCCTTGTCCCGAAACGGCGCAGGCGACTCCGGCCAGGCCACCAAAACAGGTGTCGGAGCAACATTACAATCCAAGCTGGTTACAGAGGCACCCGTCTCCGGCATACCCGTTAGAAAACTCCCACAACTCTGCCCTGCCAATCTGCCGAACTGTGCAATCTGCCGCCTCCACTCCGCATCCGACCAGGCCGAATCACCAGCCACATCCAGATTCGGCTGCACCAGCACCGCCGTAGCCTCAGTCGGCGCGACAGGAGTCTTCTCCTTCAACCCCGCACACCCCACCAACACCAGCACCAACCCATACGCCCCAAAAGCCTTTCCCGAAAGCGCAACATCCACCACGGGAGCCCGCCGAATCACCAGACTCCGTCGCCAATAAACCACTCCAGCCGCCAGCAGCGCGTTCCCCACCGCCAGCAGAAAGCTGATTCCCCAAACCCCGGTCAAGGGTGCCAGCCGCATCAGCAGCCCATTGTCCACCTGTGAATACCCCAGCAAGTCCCACGGAAACCCCGGCACCCGCGCCAGCGCAAATTCCATCGCCACCCAGAGAAACGGCGAACCCACCAGCGCCAGCCAACGCGGCCCGCGCATAAGCGTAACCACCCGCACCAGCCCAAGCACCAGCCCAAACGCCCCAAACCAGAACCCCAGGTACAAGCTGAAAGCCACCAGCGCCACCGCCGCCATCGGCTTGTCCATCCCGCCATATAGGTGCATCGTGTCAAACACCCAATAGCAGTTCGCCCCAAACCACACCGCGCCTGAAAGCCATCCTCCCAGCAGCGACCAGCCCAACACCCAGCGTCGCTTCCGCTCCCCAACCGGCAGCCTCATCAATCCAACCAGCAGCGGTACCAGCCCAAACCACCCAAACACCCCGCGCCACGCCGGCATAGGCCCGGCCACCGGAAACGCCAAATCCAGCAGCACCGCCGTACCCACCGCCAACGCCAAAAGCCTCCATGGAATCCCACGCATGCCGCGAGTCTAGCAGAGCGCCTGGCAGGCCCCCGTCAAACGAAATGGAAGCGTTACCAACGTAAGCCCACCCGGCACACGATAATCGGGCATACAATAAGGGAATGGATTTCGGACTACTCGCAATGCACATCCTTGAGGTCATGTTCTTCGTCGGCATGGCCGGCTCTGCCATCGTTGTCGTCATCAGCTTCATTGAAGACGCCAAGGAACTCTTCGGCGAGGATTAGCATTCCCCATTGCCCCTCCCAGCGCCGAAATTTGCGACCGCGCCGAAGGCAACCCCTAAAATCCCCAACTTTCGATTGACTGGCGTTCCGATGCGCCGTAGACTCACCGCTGGGCGTCAGCGTTTTGCCCAACGCATTTCCAACTGAAATACCTCTTGCAACTCTGAAGTAAGGCCCGGTAGGCCCAATTCGCACTCATGGGAACTCCTAAAACTATTCACGCCCCAATCTCTGATCGCGTCCGGCTGGTTGTGGCGTCCTCGGTCATGCTCACCTTCATTTCTTTCTGGCGAGCAGCCGCTATCGTACTGAACGACCTCGGATCGTCCGCCTTCTACGCCGGCGGCATCGCCGAACAGGCCATCGGAAAATCCGCCCCCTGGCTCATCCTCGGCGTCATGCTTTTCTCCTTCGCCGTCCGCGCCGTCTACGTCGAGAGCTGTTCCATGTTCACCCGCGGCGGCGTCTACCGCGTCGTCAAGGAGGCACTCGGCGGCACCTTTGCCAAGCTCAGCGTCTCCGCCCTGATGTTCGATTACATCCTCACCGGCCCCATTTCAGGCGTGTCCGCCGGCCAATACATTACAGGCCTACTCAACGAAATCATCTCCGTCAGCAACAACCACGGCTGGCTTCCCGTCATCATGGCTCCAAGCCCCAGCCACCCACTGTTCCAGTTCGACATGAACCACACCTCGGCCGTCTTCGCCGCCGCGGTCACCATCTACTACTGGTGGGAAAACACCAAGGGCATCGAAGAGTCCAGCGAAAAGGCCATGAAGGTCATGCAGATCACCACCGTCATGGTTGTGATTCTGCTCACCTGGGGCATCTACTCCGTCTTCGCCCAGCACAAAGGCCTGCCGCCGCTGCCCACCCCCGGCAACCTCAAGTTCAGCAACGACGCACTCGGCTTCCTCCGCTCCACCAAATACGCCGGCATGCTCGGCCTTTTCGGCATCCTCATGGCCTTCGGACACTCCGTCCTCGCCATGAGCGGTGAAGAATCTCTCGCTCAGGTCAACCGCGAGATCGAGCACCCCAAGCTCAAGAACCTCAAACGCGCCGCCATCGTCATCGCCATCTACTCGCTCATCTTTACCGGCGGAGCATCCCTGCTCGCCTCCATGCTCATCCCCGACGGCCCGCGAACCCAGCTCTACCAGGACAACCTCATCGCCGGCCTCGCCATGTTCATGACCGGCCCCGACGTCCTCAAGATCGCCTTCCGCGTCTTCGTCGTGATCGTCGGCTTCCTCATCCTCTCCGGCGCCATCAACACCTCCATGATCGGGTCAACGGGCGTCCTGATGCGCGTCGCCGAAGACGGCGTCCTCACCGACTGGTTCCGCAAACCACACAAGCGCTTCGGCACCAGCTACCGCATCGTCAACCTCGTCTTCATCATGCAGATGTTCACCATCATCGTCACCCGCGGTGACGTGATCATGCTCGGGGAGGCCTACGCCTTCGGTGTCATCTGGTCCTTTACATTCAACTCGCTCGCGATGCTTGTCCTGCGCTGGAAGTACAAAGGCGAACGCGGCTGGAAAGTCCCGCCCAACATCACCATCGGCAAGACCGAGTTCCCCGTCGGCCTCGCCTCCGTCTTCCTGGTGCTGTTAACGACGGCCATCGTAAACCTTTTCACCAAGTCGGTAGCCACCGTCAGCGGCATCATTTTCGCCGCAGCCTTCTTCGTCATCTTCTCCATCTCTGAGCATCGCAATAAGAAACAGCACGCCCTCAATGCCCGCCAGATGAAGGAGCACTTCCAGCTCGACCACCAGGACGTCGTCAACCGCGAAACCGTAGATGTCCGCCCCGGCTCGGTCATGGTCACCATGCGTGACGCCGCAAACCCTTTCGCTCTCAAGTGGGCGCTCTCCCGCACCGATACCGACGAGCAGGACGTCGTCGTCCTCACCGTCCGCATGATGGGCGTAGGCGGCCCCGAATTCCTCGGCCCCGAAGACCAGATCTTCTCCGAGCACGAGCAGATGGTCTTCACCAAAGCCATCTCAGTCGCCGAAAGCTTCGGCAAGAAAGTCTCCCTCCTCGTCGTGCCCGCAGGAGACATCTTCGCCGCCCTCATGCAGACCGCTAACTCCCTCGAAGTCGATTCCGTCGTCTCCGGTATGTCCACCAAGATGTCCGCCGAAGACCAGGCCTTCCACATCGGCCAGGCCTGGGAAGCTCTCCCCGAGCCCAAGCGCCAGCTCAACTTCTACGTCATCAACCCCTCTGGCGAATCCAAGGTCTACTACCTCGGCCCCCACGCCCCATCCCTGCGCCCCGATGATGTCCAGCTCGTCCACCGCCTCTGGCTCAACCTGCGCCGCGACCCATCCATGCAGGACCTCCACCACAGCGACATCATCACCTACGCCCTCACCCGCCTAGCCAGCCAGTACGCCCGTGAGAAGCAGGAGATCGTCAAGGACCTCCGCGGCTATAAGTCCGCCGACTTGCCTGCATCCCTCAAGCTATCCGGCAGCGATTCCCTATTGAGTTCGTCCTACACTCCGCCCAAGACCCGCAATCTCGATGTACGCGGCAACGATAGCTCGGACAAAGAATAGTGCAATTGGGGGCCCATCAGGGACGCATCTCACTGCACCCCTGATGGGCCTCACCGTTTCCCTTATACAAACTCCGTGTTCTGGGACCGTCCTGGATCCTTCGCCGTAAAGTTGCCTCGCAACACTGGCAGAAATCGAAGGTTCACTCCCGTGCCATTTCTGCCGGCGCACTCCCAACGCCTGCCGTGATCCACAACACCTGCATAACTCCCTCTGCGAACTTACGAGCTCCCGCCGCTTTCAACTCTGACGAAAAATTTGCTCTTGAGGCGATAATCCTGCCTCAAGAGTTCCAGTCAGAATTTGTCATAACATTTACGAGTCACACATAGAGACTCACCGCTCGCTAGCCCGTAGGAACCCCGTGCAAAGCCCTCAAAACACCAGATAAACCGAAAAAACATACAAACCTAGATAACTCTTTGTATTTCATGCACAAAAAGTGCGAATTTGGGTTTACAAACATGGCTCATGTTTTATACATAGTAAATACGACCTGTCCTCTGCCCTAAGGGCTCACGCACTGCAGAGCTGGCTGGCGATATCAGGAGGAAGAATGCAACTGTCGAAAATTTTGGCTGAAATTGATGTAGAGATTGCTCGTTTGGAACAAGCCCGCACCTTGCTTTCCGGAGATGACGCCCCGGCCCCCAAAAAGACCCGCAAAACTAAGTCCGCTGAAGTGAGCATCGAAGCCCCCAAGCGCAAAAAGAAGCGCAACCTTTCTCCGGAAGGCCGCAAGCGCATTGCAGAAGCCGTCCGCCGTCGTTGGGAATTGCAGAAGAAGGCCGCCGGAAAATAAAACTCCGCTCTAGAAAGCAATCCGGGCAATCAAAAGAAGGCTGAGGAATTCCCCAGCCTTCTTTCCATTTTTAGATTTCGTCTTCTCTGAGTTACCCCGACAGCCCAGGCGGCAACCTAGGCGGTTTGCAGATACACCCTATTTTCCTTACTCAACCACAATCTACTTTCGTCGTTACAAATCGCTCTTCCCTGTTCCTTAATCCCTAATCCCTGTTCCCTAATCCCTCTTCCCTAATCCCTAATCCCTACCGTCACCGGACAATAATCGCCTCAGAAACCCCATCCTTAGCCAGAAACTGCTTTAACCCCGACCACTCTGCAAACAGCCGCTCAATATTCCGGTTCGTCAGAGCCCGCTGCTGCACAGCCGCCCGCGCCGTCTGAAACTCAACATCATCCGCAGGAGTTAGGTGGAACCGCTGATACGGCGACTGCTCCGGCACCAGCTTGGTATGAAATAGCGCCAGCAACTGCCCCGCCGGAGCCATCGACCGATGCAATGCCGAAATCACCGGAGCCACAAGCGCTTCTGGCAAGTAGTCGAGGGTCGTCCACAGCAGCACAATATCGAAAGTCCGCCCCGAGAACTGCAAATTCTGCTCGGTAAATCCCTCAACATTCCAGACCGGCTTGCCGTCCTCGTCCACACCCGTCTGCCAGCCGTCCGTGGCAGCCTCTTCCACCAGATCAGCCATATAGACACTATGCCCAAGACTCGTCAGGTAGTTGATGTTGCTCGGCGAAGTGCTCCCTACATCCAGCACCCGCAGCCCCGGCTCCGCAGCCAGCCGCTTGCGTAGCGCAGCCCATCCACCCGAGTGGCGCGCCACGCGCGGGCCTCCCAGGTTCAAACCCGTCCCAGCCGATGGCTGCCGATCAAACAATCTGCCTAGCATGGCCGTCGCTCCCTGCGCGTCATCAGCACTGATCCAAACTGCTTAAGCAACACCCGCGAAACCTCGCCAGCGCGCCACGCCAGCCCGGTAGGGCCGACTAAAACAGGCCACCTGCAGGCTTGGACTCAGCGCCTGTCTCAGGCTCAGGACTCTTGCCCGCTACCGCCGGCCCCTGCGTCAGATCCACCTTGCCGCGAAAGACCGCATTGTCCTCGATCGCCAGCCGCAAAGCCTTCACATCGCCCGTCACCAGGCACCCGGCCCGAAGCTCCACGCGGCCCGTAGCCACGATGTTGCCTTGCACCTGCCCCAGCACCACGACATCCCGTGCCGACAGGTCCGCCGCCATCACCGCATTCGGACCCACCGTCAAACGGCTCTCCGACAGGTTGATCGTTCCCTCAATGTGACCGTCGATGAACAGGTCTTCGCTACCCTTCAGTTCTCCGCGGATCATTACCGATTTCCCAATCCGTGCCGGTGCTGTCTCAACTGCCATTGGTCAATTCCCTCGAGGGCCAATTACGAAACCCTGCCCGCACTATAACAACCCCAGCCATCCCTGACAAAACTCCTGCAACGCCAGCCGCTCATTCGCGTCTAAAAGAGGAATGCCCTCCTCCCCAAGTCCCAGGCGTTTCCCGCGCCTCGAGTTCCGTCCAGCCGCTGCTCGCCGCGCTGTAACACGCCGCGCCGCGCCTCCCGCCAATCGGCGGCATCGCTGGCGGCTAGCCTGGCTGCGCCATGTCCCAGCACTCGTCTTATGCGCCCTGCTCACGACGCCCAGGATCATCCAAGCCGCTGCACTGGCAACCCAACAGACGCCCGCCCCGCTCTCGAACGAGCAAACCCAGGCCATGATCAAGCGCGTCCTCCAGGTCGAGCTCGAAGCCGCCCACGACCCCGCCGCCACCCATCCCATGCTCTACCGGCTGCGCAAGACAAGCCCGCGCCTCTCCACCACCAAGCTCATCGTTGAAACCAAAGATGGCGACGTAGCCCGCCTCATCGCCGTCAACAACGCCTCACTCGACGCCGCCGGTCAGGCCACCGAAGACGCCCGCCTCGACGGCCTCCTCAGCGACCCCGGCAAACAGCGCCACCGTCAGCAGCGCGAGCAGGACGACGCCGAGCGCGCACGCAAAATCATGCGCGCCCTGCCCGACGCCTTCCTCTACCAGTTCGCCGGCTTCGTCAACACGCCCCAGGGCCCCAGCTACCGCTTCACCTACCAGCCAAATCCCCACTTCGACCCCCAGGACATTGAAGCCCAGGTCCTCAAAGCCATGGCCGGCGAGCTCTGGATCGACGTAGCCCAGCAGCGTGTCACCCGCCTCGAAGGCAAGCGTCTCCACGACGTCGACTACGGCTGGAGCATCCTCGGCAAACTCGACCAGGGCGGCACCCTCCTGCTCGAACAAGCCGACATCGGCAACCACCAGTGGCGCACCACCCACATGGTCCTCATCATGAACGCAAGAGTCCTCTTCAAATCCATCAAACTCGACACCACCCTCGAACTTTCGAACTTCAGCCCAGTCACTCCAGGCCTCAACTATCAGCAAGCCATCCAACTCCTCCGCGCACAGAACAAGTAGTCAGCCAACTCTCAAAATAATGTCGTCCTAAGCGAAGTCCGGAGGCGAAGACGAAGGACCTGCGGTTGTCTTTGCTCTTCTTATGTGTCATTCCCGAAGGGAATCTGCTGTTGTCTTTGTTTTTGCTCTTCTTTCTTTCATTCCCGAAGGGAATCTGCTGTTGTCTTTGTCTTTGCTTTTCTCTCCGTCATTCCATTGGAAAATCTTCTGTTGCACGTCGGATCAGTCGTCGCCTTCACTTCTCGACAAGATTGCCCTGCAAACTAACTCATGGGAAACGTATTGACCACCGCACTGATAGGTTCAGGTTTCGTAATCATGTCGGAATGACCCATTCCCGGAACAATCGTCACAGGAATATCGCTTCGCCCGTGATCGAAGACCTCCGCGAACTTCTCTGGAAGAAACAATTCGTCCCGGCCGCCAACGAAGACCTGTGTGGGCTTCTTGATAGCCCGAATGTCTGCCTTGTAGTCGGCCCGGGGTTCGAAGTTCTCTTCCATCCGGAACGAATACGTGGCGGTCGTAGCCTCAATGTCGGTAGGTACCGGGAACGCCAGCACGGGCAAACCGTCAAAATGATGAATGCCAAAGGAATTGAAGATGGACAGGCCGACGATCCTCTTGACGGAGACGCTATACCAGATGTTCTTATCAGGCGAAGCCTCCTCCCCCGGAGTGGCAGGGCGGACAGTCGGCGCGTTATAGCGTAGGAACGGAGAGATGAAGACGAACCTGTCGAAGTCCCTGCCGGCATCTCGACCGGCGATCCGCAAAGCAAAACCTCCTCCGGACGAAAATCCAACCAGGGTCCACTGGGCGCTAGCGTATTGCGGGTGGACAGCACTCAGGAAATCGGCCATGTCGTCGTCAAGCTGACCGAGGTAGGAGATATCTCCGTGCGGATAGTTGGCGCCATGCCCGCGCAGGTCGGGAACAAAGACCGTAACGCCCCTCTGCAACAACGCCTCTGCCATGCTATGCATGTCATAACTGCTTCCCGCCGAGCCATGAATCAGCACTGCAATCTGGGCGTGTCCGCCTTCGTACAACCGATACGAGAGCGCAACGCCATCGCGCGCCTTGTAGCGTGTCACCGGAGGAAGACCGGATAGGTCCATTCGTGCAAACGGTTCGGTCACCGATTCCAGGGGTTTGGGTTGGGTGATGTGGCCGGATCGCACCAGCACTCCGGCAACCGCGAACATCGCCAAGAGGTAGATCACTGCGCTGATCCCAATCCAAATCCAGATGCGCTTCCAGGCCCTTTTCGAGATTCGATTCCAGCCGTGTGCCATCGCAAACCCTCCCACCATGTATACGCTGTATACTTATGGAGGCGAGTATACACTGTATACGTATGAGCGCAACTACGTCGCAAAAGGATTCGCAGACGACCTCGCAAAAAATTTGCGCTGCGGCTCTGGAACTCCTCGACCAGTCCGAAGATCCAGCCACCGTGAGCATGAGGCGTATCGCTGAAAAAGTTGGCATTACCCCGATGGCTCTCTATCGGCATTTTTCCAATCGAGAAGCCCTGCTGAGAGCGGCCACCCAGATCGAGTACCAGCGCATCGCCGACTACTTCAAGGTATCGAGAGCGCGCAAAGACGCAACCGGCCTTCGCGTGATGCGAGGCTATCTGGACTACGCGCTAGATCATCCGAACCTGTTCCGCTACATATACTTCTCACAGCGGGCCGACGTGTTGGCGTATCCTGACGCTGTCCGGCTGGGACAGTCACCATCCCTGAAGATGCTGCGCGATTCCGTAAGCGGTGTGATGCAGGAAGGCAAAATTCGTGCCGACGACGTGACCGAAACGTCCTTGACCATCTGGGCCCACGCCCACGGACTCGTAACGCTCTACCTCAGCGGGCGAATCCTGCTCTCTCGCCGCCAGTTCACACAGTTGTTCTTGCGCTCCATGGACAGGCTCCTGCACGGTCTCTGTTGAACAGAGCTTCGTGCCTTCAATTCCGGCGATCAAATTGCGAACAAGAAAAAGGCCTCACATCTCTCTGAGACATGAGGCCCACCGATCAGAATCCGCCGTCATCATTCCCGGAACCGCCAGAGGATCCGCCACCATCGTCGAAACCACCACCCGAGTCCCCAAAGTCCGAAGGAGTACTCCCCGAATCATCCCCCCAGCTCGAAGAAGCATCCGAATAGCCCTCGCTGTGATGATGTTCCCCGCCCCCCGGCGAGTCGTAGTAGTTGTTGATGATCTCTTCGCGAGGAGCATCATAGACCACCTCCGGCCCCATGCCCATCCCCACACCAGGCATGCCAAACCCGCCGCCCATGCCATAGCCCGGATGCCCAAAGCCGCCATGCAGCAGCGCCTCCACTCCCTCAAACGCCAGCGCACCCGCTGCCACACCGGCAGCCGTGGTGGCCGCCGAACGCAAAAAACTAGGCTGCTGAGGAGCCCCATACTGAGGCCCGCCATAAGGCTGCCCATAGGGCTGGTTGCCGTAATACGGCTGCTGATACTCCGGCGCAGGCGGACTATAAACCTGCTGATATCCCTGAGAAGGCGGTGGTGGCGGCGCAGGATCGCGATGCCCCAGAAGATTCCCCAAAAACGTATTCGCCCGCGGCGGCTGTTGCTGCAGCTTCTGCAACTGCGCCTGCGCGTCCGAAAGCTGCGCCCGAGCCTGCTCCAGCGCAATGTTCTGCACCAGCACGCTCTGCGACAAAATGTAAACCGCATCCGGATTCCCGCTGAAACCCTTCTTCAGCAAATCAGCCGCATCCGGATCCCTCTCCGGCAACTGTGTCGAATTCACTCGCTCAACCAGCGAGTTCAGCATCTGTTCTTCCTGTGAAGTCACGAGTAAAACCTCCAGCGGCAACCCGCAAATCCGGCTCCGCTCTCATCAGTTAAGACGCGATCCAGCCAGCAGAGTTGCTCAGCTATCAGATTCTACGCACGGCGCCCAACCGGGGTTCCACAAGCAGCCTCAACGCCCCTGCGGCCCACCCTCCCACGAAGACACAGCAGGAAACTCGTCATACTGCACCTGGATCGCCCCCACCCCGTTCGCGTGCTCCCCCAGCGCCGAAACCGCCAGCCCGCATTTCTCGCACGTAATCTTCAGGGTATTGTCGTCCGGCCAGTGCAGGCTCAGCGGCCCACACTGCTTCGGCTTCATCACAATCTGCGAGTCCTTGAAATCCTGCCCCTGGTCATATTCTGGTCCACCGGTATCCCCGGAAATCTTGTCCAGCAGAACATACGTCGTAGGGCTGTTGTCCACATGCCCGTCCACAATGTACTCCCGCAAAAGAATCGTCGCCCGGTACGTGTGACTGGGATTCGTAGCCGAAGAAATGACCGTATCCTGCCGCTGACCACCCCGGCACCCCACAAAACCTAGGAGCGTAAGCACAACCACCGCAGCGTGAACTCTACATTTCATACCTAAGGAAATCCGCTGTTGCCACTGCCGTTGCTTTTCTGGCCGTCATTCCGGAATGGAATCTGCTGTTGTTTTTTATTCCCTATTCCCTATTCCCTATTCCCTATTCCCTGTTCCCTGTTCCCTGTTCCCTGCTTTAAAACTAGATCCCCACCAGCGCATGCGCCCGAATCTCATGCTTGCGCACCGTAAGCCGCTGCACCAAATCCGTCCGCACCTCATATCCGCGCCCCGGAGCATCCGAAATCGCAATCTCACCCTCCGGCGAAACAGTCACCTCAGGCTCGATGATGTCTTCCGCCCAGTACCGCTTCGAAGCCGAAACATCCCCCGGCAACTTGTAGTTCTCCAGCGTCGAAAGGGCAATGTTGTGCGAACGCCCAATCCCCGACTCCAGCATCCCGCCACACCAAACCGGTATCCCGCGCTCATAAGCAGCGTTATGCACAGCAATCGCCTCAGAGAACCCGCCCACGCGCCCCAGCTTGATATTGATAATCCGGCAGCTCTCCATCTCAATCGCCGCCAGCGCATCCCGCCGGTTCCGAATCGATTCATCCAGGCAAATCGGCGTGTTCAACCGCTTCTGCAGCATGGAGTGGTAGTAGAAGTCGTCATACCAGAGCGGCTGCTCCACCATTAGCAAATCGAACTGGTCAAACGTAGCCAGATGATCGGAATCCTTCAACCGGTACGCAGAGTTCGCATCGCAGCTCAGCGTAATATCCGGAAACTTGTTCCGCACCCGCTCGAAAACCTCAACGTCCCAGCCCGGCTTGCACTTCAGCTTGATCCGCTGATATCCCGCCGCAACCTCACGCTCCACGATATCCATCAACTCCGGAATCGAAGGCTGAATTCCCAGCGAAACCCCGCACGGAATTGTCTCGCGAACCCCGCCCAGCAACTGGCTCAGCGAAACACCCTGCCGCTGCGCCTCCAGGTCCCAGACCGCGTTCTCCAGCGTAGCCTTCGCCATGCGATTCCCGCGTACCTGCTCCAGAATCCGCGGCACCTGCCCACCGCACTCCGGCTCGCTCGCCGCCAGTTTCGGCCCGAGTTCATCCACAATCACGTTCCAGCAGGAATCCACCGATTCCTCCGAAAAATGCGGATGCTCCCCCGCCGTGCACTCACCCCAGCCAATCAAACCCTCGGAGTGAATCTCCGCCAGCACAACCCGGCGGTCCGTCGTCACTCCAAAACTCGTCTGGAAAGGCCGCACCAGCGGCATGTTCAACTCGCGCAGATAAATCGCATCAATCTTCATATCGTCAGGGTCCTGATTTCCATTGCTATGTCAGATGCCGAAGACCGCGTTTCGAATCCAGAATACCCCGGCCCGCGCGCCATTCCATCATGCGCACACTGTATAAAACGCAGATTCCCGGCCAATCGCTCCACTTCCGGTGCAATCGATTGCCTTTGCGTTTCTTGTTGTCGTTCCCGAAGGAAATCTGCTGTTGCACTTGCATTTGCACTTTGCTTGTCATTCCCGAAGGGAATCTGCTGTTGCCTTGACACACTCACACTCGCGCACCCGAGCCTACGGCTCGACCCACTCACCTAAATAGAATATCCCGTCACCCCGCTCGTTCCGTTCAAACGCAATCACCGCCAGACCCCGCGCAAACGCGTCTTGAAAAACCTCCCGATTCTGCCTCTGAACCTCAGCCGCAAGGTGCCGCTGTGCGTCATCCGCTTTCCACGCATAGACCTCAGCAGGCACCCGAATCGACTCGACCCAGCCCTCACCCGGCCGTCCCGGCGTCGCAGATCGTCGCCCCTGCACAGCCTCCTCGACGTGGGGCGTAGCAAGCCACCACTCAGCCACCAGCCGGTCCGTCTGCAACCCACCCTGCAACGGCGAAGAAGAGGCTCCATAAAAGTTCTCCTCGTACCGCCGCACAATCGCCCCCAGCTTGTGAATATTCAAGAATGCGTTCTTGATCTCCAGCGGATCGAACGTCCACTCCATCCGCACCAGCCCGCGCTCCAAAGCATCCGCCCTCTGGGCCAGCTTCAGCTTCGCCCCAATACTCTGGTTCCGATACCCCTCCCGCACCGCCAGCATGTGCGAATGAAGATAACTCTGCGGCTTCCCAGTGCCAGACTTCGCCCCAGTCTTCACCCCGGGCAAAGCCAAAGCAAACCCAACCATCTTCTCCGCAGCCTCGCGCGTCCACTGTTCTCTGTTCTCTGTCCGCTGTTCTTTGCTCTCTATTCCCTGTTCCCTGCCGGGGTCCCCGGCGAGCGGTCTTTGCTCGCTGGGGTGGCTATTCCCTGTTCCCTGCTCTTCAAACGCCCCCAAAACCTGCCCGCCAATCTTCTGCGCCACTAAAAAAACCCGCCGCGGAATCACATCCCCATCGCTGTAACCCCAAACCTCCACCTGCAAATCCACACAAGCCTGCAACTCCGCAAACCCGCGGCACTCCCGAATCACAATCATTTCCCCACCCCAGAATTGCTTAAACTAACCTTCGCCTCACTCCAAAGCCTTTCCAACTCGTCCGCCGAAAGCTCATTCAGTGGCTTCGCAGCTGCAGTTTCCATCCATCCAAACCGCTTCCGGAACCGGGCATTCGTCCCTCGTAGCGCCATCTCCCCATCCACCCCAAGATGCCGCCCCAGATTCACCACCGTAAACAGCAAATCCCCCAGCTCAGCCTCAACCTCATCCTGTTCAACCGCATCGCCGCCAACTTCGTTGTTGCCTTTGCCTTTTTGGTTGTCATTCCCGAAGGGAATCTGCTTCTCTGCGCCACCCTCTACCCCGTCTTCTATTCCCTGTTCCCTATTCCCTGTTCCCTGTTTCCTTCTCCCGATTCCCTGCCTCTCCACAGCCTCCACCAGCTCAGCAGTCTCCTCCTCAACCTTCGCCAGCAATCCCCGCCACTCCGGCCAGTCAAACCCCACCTTAGCCGCCTTCGACCCCAACTTAGCCGCCTCCAGCAGCGCAGGCTGCCCGCGCATTACCCCATCCAACAGCGAAGCGTCCCCAGCCTCACCCTTCTCCGCCTTCTTGATTGCGTCCCAGTTCGCTAGAACCCTTGCGGCCGAACCATCCACTGCCGAATCCACCTGAGCCTCATTCCCCGCCGCCGCAGAAGCCGCCTCCCCAAACACATGCGGATGCCGCCGAACCAGCTTCCGGTTCAACCCCTCCAAAACGTCCTCGATCTTGAACCTGCCTTCATCCGCAGCCATCTGCGCATAAAACAGCACCTGCAGCAGCAGATCTCCAAGCTCCTCCGTCAGATTCGCCCAGTCCCGCCGCTCAATCGCGTCCAGAACCTCATAGGTCTCCTCCAGCGTGTACTTCCGGATCGAGTCAAAGCTCTGCTCCCGGTCCCACGGACACCCACCCGGCCCCCGCAGCCGCGCCATAATCGCCACAGCCTCAGCAAACGCCGTCCCAGCCGCTCCAAACTCACGCAACCGCAGTTCTTCCCGAAAATCATCCCCAGCCAAAGGCTCCGTCATACGAATACTGTAACCTGCCTTTAGCCCCCACTCGGAGACGACGAACGTCCCATCCCGCCCACCCGTCTATCCCTCACGGCACATGATCCCAGGAGACCCGGCCAACAGATGCAACAACTAGGAACTCTCTTCGCCGCCCTCCTCGGCCTCGCCTTCGGCAGCTTCCTCAACGTCGTCCTCATCCGCTTTCCCGAAGGCGAAAATCTCTCCCACCCCCGCTCCCACTGTCGCAACTGCACCCACACCCTAGCCTGGTGGGAAAACCTGCCCGTCCTGAGCTGGCTCATCCTCCGCGCCCGCTGCCGCCAGTGCCACACCCCCATCAGCATTCGCTACCCGCTCACCGAACTCACCATCGGCCTCCTCTGGGCCTGGATCTGGCTCAAATTCAGCCAACCGCTCTTCACGAACGACCCAAGCGCAGTCCCCCACCAGCTAGCCAACACCCTCATCCAGCTCCTCGGCCACGCCGCGCTGGCCTGGCTTCTCGTAGCCCTGGCCGCCCTCGACGCCGAATACTTCTGGCTCCCTGACTGGTTCACCCTTCCCGGCATTCTCCTCGGCTACGGAGTCACCGTCGCCCTCGCCTGGACCAGAAACCCCGGCCACCATCCCTTCGACTGGCCCACCGAAGCCTGGCCTCCAGTCGTCGAACTTCTCGCTCCAGCCGCCATCGTCCTCGTCATCCGATTGGCTTACTGGCTCGTCCGTCGCAGAGAAGGCATGGGCCTCGGCGACGCCAAGCTCATGGCCATGCTCGGCGCCTGGCTGGGCCTCATCGGCGCCCTCGAATGTTTCGCCCTTGCCGTCCTCGGAGCGACAGCAGCAGCCCTCATCGCGCTCGCCGCCTCAGCCCTCCGCCGCGACAAGGCTGAAACGCGCGAGTGGGCCAAAGCAACCCTCCCGCTGGGCACTTTCCTTTGCATCGCCGCATTATCAGAAATTTTCTACCCCGACTGGCCCTGGGAAGTATGGACCCGCCTGACCCTCTAAAGTTCTAACGTATCGAAAGCTCTAAGCAGCCTCTAAACCGGGTTCGTCGTACGCGCATAGCGAATCGCCTGTTTCAGCTGCCCCATGTGATGCTTCGCATGCACCGCATGATATCGCCGCCACTCATCCACCCGCATCACTCCGAAAAACGGATGCTCCCCCACCGTCTGTATCCCAAACTTCTTCCGTGCCGCCACCAGCGCCTCGTCCATCTCCTCAGCTGCAGCCAGAAAACGTACCGCCGTCTCCGCACCGCTCTCCGGCTCGAAGTCCGTAGGCCGCACCGCTCGTATCGCTATGACACCGGAAGGCATATACCCCAGCCCGATCGTCTGTGCACGCAGCAGAAACTCGAGCAGCCCCCGTTTGTTCTTAAGCACCCGGCCCGTCTTCAACTGCCGGTTCACCGAGTCCGTAGTCATCTTGTACGTCAGGATCAAATGTTCCAGGATCTGCTGAGCACACCACCGGTCCTGCCCCGGAAGCGGAGCCACCTGAGCCTCTTCCTTGCTCACAGTGGAGATTTGTTCAGCTAGAGGTTCCAGGGCAGACTTCAAGACTGGATGCATGAAAGCTATCGACCGTGTCCTCTCTGAATACCTAACGTAACGGCAAGACTTTTGGATGCTTTTTTCCAAGACTAAGTCAAATCGCTCATTTTGATAGGTGGAAAACCAACGATTTATCTTCTCGCAAAAATCGTTACCAAGGTAACACAATTTATCGAGTTATTGCTTTGGAGCCGCAGCCGCCGGCCCGTTTCCAGCATGCGCCAGACCCGCCTCTACCTGGTCCAGCCCCTTGCGAGCAGCTTTCCCATGTGGGCCATCCGGATCGTAGCTTAGAAACACCTTGTAATGCTCCGCCGCATCCTTGAACAGATCAAGGTGCCGCTCCGCCTCCGCCATCCCAAACACGGCATCCGCATTCTCCGGATCCAGTTGAAACGCCGAAGCAAACCGCGCCTGCGCCGCCTTCCAGTTTTTCTTCTCTAAATAGAAATTGCCAACATCAACATCTTCCTTCACCACCTGCAGCCGCGTCTTCACCTTCGCTGAAGACCCCGGCTTCACCTCCGCATCGTCTTCCACCGGCAGATGGTTCAACCCAGACCGGCTCGAACTGAACCCGTCATCCGAACCACCCTCAGCGCCCTCAGCGGATTCCGGCGATCGCACCGGATCCCCATCGGGATCGGGAGCCGGCCGCGCCACTCCGGCATCCTCCATTGGAATCGCAGGCTTCCTGCCCGCAGTCGTAGCATTCGGGTCCGCAGGCTGCTCCACCGGGATAATCGGAGCATTCGAGTTCTCCCCCGGAAACGGATTGTCGTTGTCCGACTTCGGCGCGTCCGGCTTAGGCTTATCCTGGGCCGGAGCAGGCGGAGGCGTCTGTTGCCCAAGCGCCGCCGTCATCCCAAGCACAGGCAACAGCCCCAGCCAGAGTCCGGCAGCCGCCTTCCATCCCCAACCCCGAATTGAAAAATCTCTCAGCATTCCAGCTCTAATTCCCCAGCAAAATCAAACCTCTACCGTCCCGCACCACGCAATGTTAGGATGCGGTTCTGGGCTACAAAATTTCCCCATCCCCACAAAGGCCTCTTTCCATTTTATGAGACTCACCCCATGGGACTGATCGTTCAATCATCAGCCATCCACGCCGCCGGCTGCTACACCACCACCGCCGTCCGCAAAGGCGAACGTATCGCCGAATACACCGGCCGCCGCATCACCAAGGAAGAAGCCGACGAGCTCTATCAGGACTACCCCGTCACCTACCTCTTTGGACTCGGTGACGGCGCGATCGTCATCGACGGCTTCTGCACCGCCATGTTCATCAACCACAGCTGCGACGGCAACTCCGAAACCATCGAAGAAGATGGCCGCGTCTTCATCGTCGCCCTCCGAGACATCCCCGCAGGCAGCGAAATCACCTACGACTACTGCCTCTACGACGGCGCCGACGATCCCTGCACCTGCTATTGCAAAGCCCCCAACTGCCGCGGCAGCATGTACTCCAAAGAAGAAATCAAACGCCGCAAAGCCGAAGAACGCAAAGCCCGCACCAAAAAACGCGGCAAACGCAAAGCCGCCAAAACCCGCGCCAAAGCCAGCAAATGAAGCTCCCCATGCAGAGAAGAACCGTCGGCATATGTAGAACGGAAATCCATCTCCCCTGATGAAGTCGTCTCCAAGGTAGGCCGGGGATTTATCCCAGGCACAAAAACCAATCATTTCGACGGGGATTTATCCCCTGAGGTATGCTTTCCACATTCCAAACTCTTGAAATCTATGGTCGTCCGACTTCGCACCCCATCCACGCCGAAGTCCTCAAGGAGCCAAAGATGTCCACCGCCACCAACCCGGCCACGCCTCAGCTAACTCTCGATATCGAACGCCACGGCGGCAAAGCCATCGTCCACTGCCACGGCCGCCTCATCTCAGAAACCGGACCAACCCTCTACACCCAGGTCACCCAGCTCCTCCCCGAAACCAAACACATCATCCTCGACCTGTCCGACCTCACATACGCCGACAGCATGGGCCTCGGCACCCTGGTCCGCATCTACGTCCACACCAAGACCCACGGCGTAACGCTGGAACTAACCCACCTAGGCAAACGCATCCGCGAACTCCTCGGCGTCACCGGCCTCTTAAATGTCTTTTCCCACATCGGCGAACACGGAATGAAATTCTGAAACATCCCCGCCCCCAGCAGACCAATCAGAAATTCAATCCACTCGAAAACAAAGAACCTGTAACCCAAATAGGCACGCCCTTACATTAGTTAGGCTTCCTGACCACCTGCTTACCCTTCCCAACTACTGCATTGCGCTCCAAAGCAACCTCACCCACAATCCGCCCGATCGTCTGCTCCATATACCCATTCGGCACAAAGGCATTCGCCGGAGCCGTCCCCACGAAATACACCAATCCATGCTCGTCTGTAACCACAAAGAGCGGATAGTCAACAGCTCCCAACATCTGCGCCACACCCGGCTTTACAGCCAAAAGGTTCGCCCCCTTAAGAGCTTTCCAACTCTCCGGTTGCGCAGCCTCCATAACCTCCCGCACCACCAACCCATACCCATGGACCTTTGCTGCTACATGCTCCGCCGCAAACTCCTTCAGATCCGTAATCGTCTTGACACACTGCGGGCAATAATCCGGAAACATCACAACAACCGTGACAAATCCCTCATCGCTTCTGAACTTTCTTGGAGCGGCGCCGCTGGTAATCCCCTGCGCCTCAATCTCCGGCAAGACATGCCCCAGCAATCCATACTCTTTCCGGACAGCCCCCATCAATTGCACATCCGGCGCTGTCAGCGACTGGGACGTCGCCGCCGCCGCATCCAGCTCCACGATCGTTCGCGTTGCCCCGCGCTCATCGCCCGCGTACCGCTGCAAGAACGCCAACTGCATTCCCGACGTGTACAGCGTTCCTACCCCCATCACCGCGCCCCCATGCAGCGGTTTCAACGTAGAACCACTCTTCAATGCCTCCACCAGCGCGCCATGTTCCTCGGTAGCAAAGGTGAGAGCCCTGGGGTCGACGGATTGCGTCAGATAGGCCTTGAGAAACTGCGTCGCATACGCCACCTCGGCGTCATACGGCACATCATGCAACATCGCACGCGCCGCTTCCACAGCTCCATCCAGATCGTTGATACGTACCATCGCATTGATGCTCAGCGCATACGCCTGACTCCGATGCGTAGCAGCTCCAACTGCCAGGTACTTCTTCGCCGCCGCGAGACTCTGATTCCAGTCCTGCCCCAACGCGCATAAACGGATAAGGTCGAAAAGATCGTCATCAGAAGTGAGGCTGACGCCACCCGCATCGACCTGCTTCATGGCCGCTCCTGCTTTATCGATGACCAGCTGCTCAATATTCACAGCGTTGCAACTCACCCGGGCCATCCGCATCCCTGCGCTCAAAGCACCCAGCTCCGTATCCGACCAGTTATCCAGCGAACTCCGCACCAGATCCAACGGTTTCATCGCCTGCTGATAAATCTCCCCAGGCCGAAGACCTGGCTCCGCCTGAGACGCCGGGGCCACAGCCTGCGCAGGCTCAGGTGCCTGTATCTTTTCAGGAGCCTGAATCCAAGCGCTTAGCAATAACCCGGAAAGCAACCACGCAGCGCCAGCCATAACTCTCCCTATAAAAAGCTAAAAGATCCAGCCTGCAATTGACTCCTAGCGAAGTAGACACCAGCCAACAAAAAACGGCACCACCCAGTAGCAATGGTTGCCGTCCGCTCTTTCCCTCTGTCGACCTCGTGGTCTACAAACCAGAGTCCACTCCTAAGTCCCGCGCTACGCCAATCAACCTCTTATCAAGCGTCCAAAGTTGCGTACCAGGTGTTATCAGCACAGACGCCAACAGATGTGCGTCTGTAAGCCCGATGCCGCGACTGTAAAGCGTATGCGTCTCAATCATCCGGCGCACCTCTCCCAGTTGCGCCACCCGAACCTGCGTCAACCTCTCAAGCATCCCAAGCGTACGCACCCGATCCCGCAAGGACCCCAGCGCCAGCTCCGCCACGATAAATGGATGCATAGCAATCTGATTCTGTCCTAACAACCTCACCATCGCCGGCACCCCACTCCGGAAATGGGAAATCCAAACTGCTGTGTCAGCTAAAATCAAATCAACCTCACAGATTAGCCACCCGTAATCTCGGCACATCTTCAAGCTCAGGCATCGTGCCGCCTAGCGCGGCCAGCCTGCGCGAAGCCTCCCGCTCGATCAGCGCCTTCAGCGCCTCTCTTACCAGCGCTGTCTTCTCGAAAACTCCGCTGAACTCCTGCGCCTCCCGCACTAATTCGTCGTCCAAGGCCAATGTTGTCCGCATAAACCCTCCATGCACGGATATTAGCATCAAACGATGTCAGCCGATTGCATATAGAAAAGATGACCAGTCCCCCGATCAGACCCCCGTTTTCCACCAGCCCTAGCATCCCCAACCCACCCGCCAAACGGTACAATCGACCAGGGAGCGCATCGCATGGGCTATCAGGTTCTCGCACGAAAATACCGTCCGCAGCGCTTCTCTGACGTCGCCGGCCAGGACCACGTCACCCGCACTCTCGTCAACGCCCTCACCCAGAAGCGCATCGCCCACGGCTACATCTTCTCGGGCCACCGCGGCATCGGTAAAACCACCATCGCCCGCATCCTCGCCATGGCCCTCGACTGCCGGACCGAAGTCGGTACCGAGCTCCGCCCCACTGTGGAGCCCTGCCTGCAATGCGTCTCCTGCAAGGAAATCGCCTCCGGCGGCAACGCTTCCGGCGACCTGATCGCCTCCAACTCCTTCGACTTCATCGAGATCGACGCCGCCTCCAACCGAGGCATCGACGACGTCCGCTCCATCTGCGCCCAGGCCGACGTCCGCCCCGCCCGCGACAAGTACAAAATCTTCCTCCTCGACGAAGCCCACCAGATCACCGACGCCGCCTTCAACGCCATCCTCAAGACCCTCGAAGAGCCGCCCGAGTGGGCCATCTTCATGATGGCCACCACCGAGCCCGAGTCGATCCCGCAGACCATCCGCTCCCGCTGCCAGCACTTCAGCTTCCACGCCGTAAAGTTCGACGACATCTTCGCCCAGCTCAAAGCCATCGCGGAGAAAGAGAACGTCCAGGCCGAAGACGCCGCCCTCGCCCTGCTCGCCGAAGCCGGCGACGGCTCCATGCGAGACGCGCTCTCCATCATGGACCAGGCCATCGCCTCGGCCCCGGTGGAGAACGGCCGCGCCGTCCTGCAGACCGACCAGATCCGCGAGCTCATGGGCTCCGTCCCCAACGCCGTTTTCGAGCGCCTCATGGAATCCGTCAGCGCCCAGCAATCCGCCGCGCTCATGCAGGATCTCGACAAGCTCATCAGCTCCGGCAACAGCCCATCGGCCCTCGCCCGCCAGCTCGTCCGCTACCTCCGCAACTGCCTCATGTCCAAGCTCGGCGGCGAAAACACTCAGCTCCTCGAAATCGCCCAGGACGAGCGCAGCCGCGCCTGGCGCACCGCCCAGCTCTTCACCGAAGACGAACTCACCCGCAACCTCCAGATCGCCCTCCGCACCTTCGACGAGCTCAACTACCGCCAGGAACAGCGCTTCCACCTCGAACTGGGCATGCTCAAACTCATCCAGGCCCAGCGCCTCCTGCCAGTCGAAGAAATCCTGAGCGGCCTCTCCCTCCAAAGCAGCTCAAAGCGCCCGTCCCTCCCAGCGCCCCCAACAGGCCAGCGCCCCTCCGCGCCGCCCGCCTCTGCTCCGCGCCAGTCAGCACCCACACCAGCGCAACAGCACGTGCAACAACCCGCAGCCCCGGCCTCACCCATCGCATCATTGTCCCCCTTCGGCGCCAGCACTCAACGCACCACGGAAGCTTCGAGTTCGCCCACGCCAGCGTCAATTTCGGCTTCACCAGCTTCAATCTCAGCTTCACCAGCACCAAAGCTCAACCAGGCCGAAACCTCTGTAACAGGGCACAACTTTAGCCGTGCCGAAAATCCCCCTGAGATCACCAGGGCTTCAGCCCCTGCCAAAGCACCAGCCGCCGCTCCTTCAACACCCATGGGCGCGACAGCGGCCATCCCGGAGGGAGCAGGGGGCTTCAGCCCCCTGAATGTCGGCTCAGACAGAGAAGCGGCTTCAGCCCCGGGCACTCTGCAACACAACACTCCGGAACCTGCATTTCATAACGTCGAATCGGCTCATCTGTCCGAACCCATGACCATGGGCTCTCTTGCGCTCGCCGAAGAGCCGATTGCACAACACAGCCCGGGCCCCCAAATCGTTCCTCCCCAGCCCCCCGCCGCTGCGTCCAACGAACTCGTAGAAGCCGCCCGCACCGCAGTAGCCGAATCCCTCTCGCAGGGCGGCCACGGTACAGCAGCCGTCATCCTCGAAGACGGCAAATGGCTCATCGAAGGCTCCAGTGTCCGCATCGAAGTCGCCGCCAAGCCTACCATGATCCGCATCACCTTCAACGCCGCCGCCGAAAAGCTCATCCGCGCCGGCCTCCAGCAAGCCGGAGCACCCACCCGCTTCCTCATCGTCCCCGGCGAAGGCCAGGCCTCAGGCGGCCCAGCCAAAGTCCGCGCCCCGCAAGGCAGCATCGAAGCCGAAGCCCGCAGCAACCCATTAGTTCTGCAAGCCCAATCCCTCTTCAACGCCGAAATCGTAGCCGTAGTAGACCTCCGCACCTAAAATTGTTCTCTGTCGGCTGTTCTCTGTTCACTGTCAAGGAGCGACCATGTTTAACCCGCTAAAAATGCAGGAAATGCTCTCGCAAGCCAGCCAGATGCAGGAAGAAGTCCAGCGCAAGCTAGCCAACACCATCCTCGAAGGATCCAGCGGCGGCGGCGCCGTCACCGCCACCATGAACGGCAAAAAGCAGCTCCTCAAAATTCGCATCGACCCCGCCGCAGCCTCCAGCCTCACCAGCAACGCCGCCGACCTCGAAATGCTGGAGGACCTCGTAGTCGCCGCCGTCAACGACGCAGGCCGCAAAGCCGAAGAAGCCCTCAAAGGCCAGCTGAAAGGCGCATTAGGCGGCCTGAACATCCCCGGCCTCACCTAGCGCCGTACTTGCCTTTGCCCTTGCTTTTTGGGTTTGCCATTCCCGCAGGGAATCTGCTGTTGCAGTTGCTTCTCTTTCCGTCACCCCTGAAGAGAATCTGCTGTTACCTTCACCAAGTCCAGCCCCGGAGCCAAAATGCCCACCCCGCAAAATCTCACCCGCCGCCACTTCCTCCGCACCACCGCCATGGCCACAGCAGCCACGCTCTCCGCAAGCCGCTTCCTGAAAGCTCAGCTCCCCGACCGCGTCCTCCAGGCGCGCGAAGCCGCCCTGAAGACCCCGATCAAAACCACCAAACTCTACGACAACGTCTTCCTTCTCCAGGGCGCAGGCGGCAACATCGCACTCCAGACCGGCCCCGACGGCCACCTGCTCATCGACTCCAGCTTCGCCACAGCCGTCCCCGCCATCCTCGCCGCTGCCAAAGCCGCCGGCCCCGGCGCACCCAAGACCCTCATCAACACCCACTGGCACTACGACCACACCGACGGCAACGAAAACCTCCACTCCGCCGGCTACACCATTACCGCCCACACCAAGACCCGCGAACGCCTCTCCACCCCGCAGTTCATCAAAGCCTTCAACCTCAACTTCCCGCCAAACCCCGCCGGTGCCATCCCCACCATCACCTTCGACTCCACCAAGACCATCTCCCAGAACGGCGACGCCCTCGACCTCGTCCACTTCGACCCCGCCCACACCGACACCGACATCTACATCCACTTCCAGAAAGCCAACGTCCTCCACTGCGGCGACACCTTCTTCAACGGTTTCTACCCCTTCATCGACGAGAGTTCAGGCGGCAGTATCGGCGGCATGATCCGCGCCAACGAGAAGGCTCTCGCCCTCGCCACCGCCGACACAAAAATCATCCCCGGCCACGGCCCGCTCGGCACCAAAGCCGACCTGCAAGCCCTCCACGACATGCTCAGCGGAGTCCGCGAGAAAGTAGCCGCCCTCAAATCCTCCGGCCTCACCGAACAGGAAGCCATCGCCAAAAAACCCACCGCCCCCTGGGACGCGAAGTGGGCAGGTGGCATGATGAACGGCGACGCCTTCGCCGGCCTTGCCTACCGCACCATCTAGCGAGAAAGAAATCCGCCTACCGCCAGCTTTTGCAGATCACGTAGCTTTCAAGCCGCGCATTTGATCGCGTCAAAGGCTGGCTTTCCGTGCGCAATTTCGCTCATGAATTCGCCTTTTATTCGCTACACTAAAAGCTGGTAGACGGATCATTTCCCATGATGACCACCCAGCAGAAGCTATCCATCCTCGCCGACGCAGCCAAATACGATGCCTCCTGCGCATCGAGCGGCTCCAGGCGCGCCGGCAACGGCAAAGGCATCGGCCACTCCGACGGCACCGGCATCTGCCACAGCTACACCCCCGACGGCCGCTGCGTCTCCCTGCTCAAGATCCTCCTCACCAACTACTGCACTTACGACTGTGCCTTCTGCGTCAACCGCGTCTCCAGCGACATCCCCCGTGCCCGCTTCACCCCCGCCGAGGTCGTCCAGCTCACCCTCGATTTCTACCGCCGCAACTACATCGAAGGCCTCTTCCTGAGCTCCGGCATTGTCCAGTCGCCCGACTACACCATGGAGCAAATGATCGATATCGCCCGTTCCCTGCGTGAAGACCACTTCTTCGGCGGCTACATCCACCTCAAAGCCATCCCCGGCGCCTCACAAGCTCTCACCGAACGCGCGGGTACCTACGCCGACCGCCTCAGCGCCAACATCGAGCTCCCCACCCAGAGCGACCTCGTCCAGCTCGCCCCCGACAAGAAAGTCGAAGTCATCGAAGGAACCATGGGCCAGATCCGCGAACGCAAAGACGAGCTCGACCACGACCGCCGCCGCATTCGCTCCACCCCCAAATTCGCCCCCGCCGGCCAAAGTACCCAGATGGTCATCGGAGCCACCGCTACCTCCGACCGCGACATCCTCACCACCGCCACCCACCTCTACGGCAGCTACAAGCTGCGCCGAATCTACTACTCCGGCTTCTCCCCCTATCCGCTCGGAGACGGCCGCCTCCCGCAGTCAGCCCCGCCCCTCGTCCGCGAGCACCGCCTCTACCAGGCCGACTGGCTCATGCGCTTCTACAAGTTCCAGGCCGCCGAGCTAACCACTGACCAGACCCCGAACCTTCGCCTCGACCAGGATCCCAAGCTCACCTGGGCCCAGGCCCACCCCGAGTTCTTCCCCGTCGATGTAAACAAAGCCTCCCGCGAAGCCCTCCTGCGCGTTCCCGGCATCGGCCACAAGAACGTAGAGCGCATCCTGACAATCCGCCGCTACCACAAGCTCATCCTCGACGACCTGCGCAAGCTCCACGTCCGCACCAGCACCGCGGCCCACTACCTCATGGCGCACGATCACCTTCCCCCCAAAAAATTGCCGCTCCCCGCCCGGTCCAGCAAAATCACCGCCGCGCACCCCCTTCAGCTGGACCTCTTCACCCCGCAATCCGCTCTCACCGGACAGCTATGAACCCCACCGCTGGCCTCGCACACCCCATCTACATCGAGCCCACACTGGCCGCCTGGCGAGAAGCAGCCCGACCGCTTCTGAAAGCAGGCATTCATCCCCACCAGGTTGACTTCATCGATTCCGGCACCCACACCCCCGGCGCACCATCTCTCTTCGCGGCCCAGAAGCTACAGTCCACCAACGTCCCCGTAGCCTTCCCCACCCCGCATGTGCCCGCGGAATTTTTCCGGCGCGCCGCCATCGCCGCCTGCCATCGGAGCCCCGACCGCTGGAACATCCTCTACAGCCTCCTGTGGCGCCTCCAAAGCAATCGAGATCTGATGCACATAGCCGTCGACGACGATGTAGCCGACCTCCGGCGTCTCGAGCATCAGGTCAAACGGGACCTGCACAAGATGCACGCCTTCGTTCGCTTCCGCCAGGTCGTCACACCCGGCGGAGAACAGTTCGTCGCCTGGTACGAGCCCGACCACCGGATCCTCCCTCTCGCGTCATCCTTCTTCGCGGAGCGATTCTCCGTCATGCGCTGGTCCATCCTGACCCCCGACGCATCCATGCTCTGGGACCCGGCAACCAGGAAAGTAGAATTCGGCCCCGGCGTCCCGAAAGAATTGGCCCCGCAGGCAGATGAGCTCGAAGACCTCTGGCGCACCTACTACGGCTCCATCTACAACCCCGCCCGCACCAACCTCCGGGCCATGCGCTCTGAAATGCCCGTGCGCTACTGGAAAAACCTGCCCGAACTCCAAAGCATGCCCGATCTCCTCCAGCATGCCGAACATCGAGTCCAAACCATGGTCGATCAACGCTCTCAACTAAGCGCCGAATCCTGGGTGCCCAGGCAGCACACCCTGCCCGTCCTGCGTGACGCCATCCCCGGCTGCAAAGGCTGCGAACTCTACGCTTGCGCCACGCAGGCCATCTTCGGCGAAGGCCCCGCGCACGCCAAACTACTCATGGTCGGCGAGCAGCCCGGCGACGAAGAGGACCGTCAAGGCCACCCTTTCGTCGGCCCTGCCGGCCGCCTCCTCGACGAGCTGCTCGCCGAAGCCGGCATCGACCGCGCCCAAACCTACGTCACCAACGCAGTCAAGCACTTCAAGTTCAAAGAGGTCGGCAAGCGCCGGCTCCACGAAAACCCACGCCTCGGTGAAATCAACGCCTGCCGCCCCTGGCTCCTCGCCGAACTCGACGCCGTCCAGCCCAGCCTGGTCCTCTGTCTCGGCGCATCCGCATCGAAGTCCCTGCTCGGCGCAAAATTTTCCCTCACACGCGAGCGGGGCAAAATCGTCTCCAGCCCCTGGGCAGAAAAAGTAATAGCCACCCTCCACCCCTCAGCCATCCTCCGCGCCCCCGACCCACAACGAGGTATAGAAATGCGAGCGGCCCTCCTGTCCGACCTCAAACTAGCCAAAGCAGAAATAGCCTGAACACCGGCCATCCTTCCCCCAAAAAACTTTAAGCTGTAAGCTGTTCTCTGTAAGCTATTCCCTATCCCCTACACCCTGTACCCTGGTCATGACATGAAAGCCCACACCGAATACCTCACCTTCAACACCCGCAAACGCAAAGAGATGGTCCACATCACGGACCAGGTAGAAGCCATCGTCCGTCGCAGCGGCATCCGCGACGGCCTCTGCTTCGTCTCCCCCATGCACATCACAGCAGCCATCTACGTCAACGACCACGAAAGCGGCCTCATCGAAGACATCGGCAAGTGGCTCGAAGAACTAGCCCCCGACCGCCCCAATTACAAGCACCACCAGACCGGAGAAGACAACGCCGACGCCCACTTGAAAGCGCTTTTACTCCACCATGAAACCACCCTGCCCATCACCAATGGCAAGCTGGACTTAGGCACCTGGCAACGCATCTTCTACGCAGAATTCGACGGCCAGCGCAGCAAGCGAGTGATAGTGAAAATCCTCGGCATCGAATAAGTTTCAGCAGCATAGCACTGATCTCTTCTCCCAACGACAACTGCGCGTTGCCGTGGCTCTGTCCCTGCCCTCCTGATGGAAGGGCAGCCGCTTACACGGGATTGACACGGCATGGTACTCTTGGCGTCAAAAACCGCCAGGAGATTTCAACATGAAGTTCCCCGCAGCTGCCAGTTGTCTATTGCTTCTCGCTGTCACCACCGCGATCTCCGGCTGCAAATCCGATTCGGTCGAGGCCTCCGGCGCATCAGTCGCGGACATCTCCCCCGCGCCGCCAACCTTCAACCAGCAATTTCAAGCCCGCAACCCGCGAGTCTGCGCGAAGGTGACACACGTGCCCAGCATGGCCGAGGCCACCGTCATGGCCCAGTGCGACTTCGAATCCAACAGCAACGCCGGCGGTTCGAGCCCGGTCTTCATGCTGGCCACCGACGTGGTCGTCCAGATAGGCAATCCCAAGTCCTACAACCCCGGCGTCGATAACTACTGGGATAACATCGATCCCGCAGCCAAGGTCTACCCCCTGCGTGGTTCCTCCACCAGCTACACCTGCACTCCAGAAAACCCTTACAACAAGGGCAAAAACTGCAGCAAGTCCTTCGGTGGCGACGTAGGCCAGGGCGCTTGCTGGCGCACACAATTCAACGAGTGGCGCTGCCGCATGACCATGGGCGGAAAAGAGCAGGCGCTGCAAGTCAAAGGCCCAACCACCTTCTAGCTGCCAACCACAGAGTCCGTTTTGTGAACGGCATGGAGTCAACTGCGTAGAGATCTATTCCCCGGCATAGTCCGGATGTTTCATTTCGTGGATACCTATGAGCAAATCAGCCATCGCCGCGCGCTTCCAGCTTCTATTCCTCATCGCACTCACCGCGCCTCCTCTCGCGGTTTGCACACCTCCGCCAAATGTCGACAAACCCATCAAGATCGAGGCCATCATCGACCGGGTGATCGCCCCAGGCTCGGAACCGGTCTTCCGAGCCGGAGGATACTCGTTCCGCATCCTTCCCGCCACCGAAATCCGCTTCGGCAGAGGCCTGCAGGCTCTCAGCGAAGTCGGCACCAGCACCTGGACGACCGTAGAAGGCAAGCCAGACGGCTCAGGCACAATCGCAGCAACCAAGGCAACATTCGCCAGACTCAAACTTCCCAAAAGCAACCCCGCCGGGCAAGTGACGACATTCCCTCCCGAAAGCAAGGTCGATGGCAACCGCGGCTTTGCAATCGGTCCAGGAGTGTTCCCCGCAGAAGATCACGGCGGATGGTGCGGCTGGTATGACGTCACCATCAACCCCGCGCAGCAGGAGCATATCCGGCGCCTTGGGATGAAGCTAGTCCCCCAGTATCAGCGCGACCTTCCTGTCGATGACCCCGCAAGAATCCCCTTCCGTTTCTACGTGGTTGAGGAGCAGGCCATCCGCTCCGCCATCTTCTGCGATAACGGACTCGTTCTGGTACCCATCGAAGCAGTCAGCCGCCTTCACAACGACGACCAGCTGGCCGCAGTGCTGGCCGATGGCATCGCCGGAGAGCTGCAGTTGCAGGCATTCAACGGGCGTCCCTACACCTGGAAAGATGGCGCGCAGTTGGCGTCCGGCGCGTTAGGAGTCGCAGGCCCCATCCCCGGAGCGATCGGCAGCACTGGCGGCCTGCTCGCGTTGCACAATGCCGGACGCACCGACGAACACGAGCGGGCCCGCATGGCCCTGTCCTTCACCGCCGATGCAGGATTCGATCCGCACCAGGCGCCTGAGGCATGGCGGCTCCTGGCACCGGCCCGTCTTCCCAAAGACCCCGCAAGACTGAAGAGCCCCAAGCGAAGCCTCTACCTCCAGACCATCCTCGATACCCAATACAGACCGTCACCCTCCGATACGACCCCGGAGGCCGACCGCACAGGAGCGATCCTACCCGGTACGCCGCCCGGCACACCGCCCAGCCCGCTTAAGCCCGCGCCGAACCACTGAAACACCCGTGACCCAGCTCCATCACACCTCCACCCAACTCCTATACCCTAGAACCATGTCCAGATACGCCGAACCCATGTCCCGGCTCATCGACGAACTCAAGAAGCTCCCCGGCGTAGGCACCAAGACCGCCCAGCGCTACGCCTTCCATCTTCTCCGCGCCAACGACGAAGACGCAGCCGCCCTCGCCGAAGCCGTCCGCGCCCTCAAGGCCTCCCTGCGCCTCTGTTCCATCTGCAACAACGTCACCGACGTAGACCCCTGCGCCTATTGCACCAGCCCTACGCGCAACCAGCGCCTCATCTGCGTCGTCGAAGAGCCCACCTCGATCGCCAGCGTCGAACGCACCCGCAACTACAACGGCGTCTACCACGTCCTCCACGGCACCCTCTCGCCCCTCCACGGCGTAGGCCCAGACCAGCTCCGCTCCGCAAATCTAATCGCCAGAGTAGACCGCGGCGACATCGACGAAGTCATCCTCGCCACCAGCCCCACACTGGAAGGCGAAGCCACCGCCAGCTGGCTGGCCACCACCCTCCGCAACACCGCCCACACCCATCCAGTCAGGATCAGCAGAATAGCCACCGGCGTCCCAGCCGGCAGCGACATCGAATACGCCGACGAAGTCACCATGTCCAGAGCAATGGACCACCGCCACGAACTCTAAACAACTCGTCCAATCCCCCCGCTCCAACTGATCCCACCCGAGGAAGCGTCGCCCCTCACCCCAATCCACTAGAATGGCAGCGAGGAAAAAACACCCAATGTCCCGTAAAGCACTCATCGCAGCCAACTGGAAAATGTTCAAAACCCCCGCCGAAGCCAAGGCCTTCACCGACGCCTTCCTCCCCCTCGTAGCCGGCCACGACCGCGACGAAATCGCCCTCTTCCCCTCCGTCACCTCGCTCGCCACCGTCGTCGCAGCCGCCGCCGGGTCCAACGTCGCCGTCGGCCTCCAGAACATGCACTTCGCCGAAGAAGGCGCCTACACCGGCGAAACCTCCGCCTCCATGCTCCTCGCCGTCGGCGCCACCCACACCCTCATCGGTCACTCCGAGCGTCGCCAGTACTTCAACGAAACCGACGAGATCGTCAACAAGAAGCTCCACACCGCCCTCAAGCACAACATCGTCCCCGTCGTCTGCGTCGGCGAACATCTCCACGAGCGAGAATCCGGCCACACCGGCGTCGTCCTCCTCAAGCAGCTCCAGGGCGCCCTCGCCGGCATTGATGCCGCGCACGCCACCTCTCTGGTGATCGCCTACGAACCCGTCTGGGCCATCGGCACAGGCAAAACCGCCACCCCCGAAATGGCCGTCGAAGCCCACATGATCATTCGCGCCGAGCTCGCCAACATTCTTGGCTCAGCCACCGCCAAGGCCACCCGCATCCTCTACGGCGGAAGCGTCAAGCCCGATAACGCCACCGAACTCCTCAGCCAGGAAGAGATCGACGGCGCCCTCGTCGGCGGTGCCAGCCTCAAGCCCGACTCCTTCGCCGCTATCGTCAAGTACTAAGCAGTAACCCTTCAGTGCTATTCCCGTAACCGCTCGCGGCGGACAACAATCAATCAGGCTTTTCTTTGAGCCGGGGAACATCCCCGGCTTTTTGCTGGCTAATTTTCATGTTTCGTCACACAATGTCCTGAACGACCACTCTCTGTTGGATTGCTAGTTCACCGCACCCTGATATCCATCTGCGTCATCGGTTTCACTTGTTTCCCTTGTGCTGTACCTTCTCGCTCTCTTCCCCCTTTGCTGCTGAACGTTTCCTCTAACCTCCGAACGCCGTGGAGGATCTCTCGTTGCACACAATACAGTCCGCATCCGGGCCGCTCACCGCGCAGCCGGATCCAGCCGCTCGTCAATCCGGTCTCTCCACTTCCCCAGGTGCGCAGAACTCCGCTTCCAATCCATCGACGCCGAAGCTATCCGCCCATCGCTTCCGCTACATCGACCACCTGCGCACCATCGCCACCGCCCAGGTCGTCCTGACCCACGCCTCCATGACCTACGGCGGCACCGGATTCTGGTTCTATCGCGAAATCGGCAACTCCCGCTCGCCCACCAGCGTTCTCTTCACCCTGTTCGTCATCACCACCCAGGCCTACCTGATGGGCCTCTTCTTCCTGCTCGCCGGCTACTTCACCCCGCGCTCCTTCGACCGCAAAGGCCCGGCAAAATTCCTCTATCACCGCGCCGTCCGCCTCGGCTTTCCCCTGTTGCTCTTCGGATTCGTCCTCGCGCCGCTCAGCGTCGCCATGGTCTCCGCCGCCACCGGGCACGGCTTCTGGCCCGCCATCCAGGAAATCTGGCAGCAGCGCAACTTCATCAACGGTCCACTCTGGTTCACCGAAGGCTTGCTGGCCATCAGCATCGGCTACGCCGGCTGGCGCACGCTCCGCATCGGCTCACTGCACTCAGCGAACGAACGCAGCGAAGCCGGCAAGCCCTGGAAGCCTTTACACGTCATCAGCTGGAAGCTCCTTCCCGGCCACGGTGCCTGGGCTCTCTTCGTCCTCGCCGTCATCGCAACCACTTTCCTCGTGCGCCTCGTCTTCCCCGCCGACGCCCGCTTCGGCGGTCTCTGGCTCGGCAACTTCCCCGCCTACATCTTTCTCTTCTGCATCGGCGTCGCCGCCCGCCGCCACCAGTGGATGAGCCAGCTCAACATGGGCCACATCCGCCCCTGGATCGTCGTCTCCATCCTCGCCTGGCCCACCCTGGCCATCACCAAATCCTTCCTCCGCACCACCGACACCATCCGCCACCTGCTCGGCGGCCTCCACTGGGAAGCTCTCGTCTACGCCGCGTGGGACCCGCTCGTGGCCGTCGGCGTCATCTCGTTCCTGCTGGTCATCTTCCGCCGCCACTTCAACCGACCATCGGCCTTCATGGCCTGGCTCGACCGCCGCGCTTACGCCGTCTTCGTCTTCCACACACCAGTTCTGGTCGCCGTCTGCCTGCTCCTGCGCAACTGGCACGCTCCCGGCTTCCTGAAATTCGCAGTTGCCGGCCCATTAGCCTGCGCCGCAGTCTGGCTCCTCGTAGACCCCTTAGTCCGCCTCCCAATCCTCCGCAAAATCTTCTAGACCGCAGTCGTCGTCTTTGCTTTCCTTGTTGTCATTCCCGAAGGGAATCTGCTGTTGTTTTTTGCGGTTGCACTTGCCATTCTTATTGTCATTCCCGAAGGGAATCTGCTGTTGTCGTTGAATCTCCCGCAGATAAGAAACAGCTACGGAACCCCGCAGCAACGCCTCGCGTATGCTCATCTCGTGACCGAAGCAACAAAACCCCGCGATTACTCCATCGACCGCCTCCGCTCGGTCATGACCGCCCTCGTCATCCTCCACCACACCGCCATCACCTACGGCGGCTCGGGCGGCTGGTTCTGGCACGAAGACCAAACTTCCGCGCGTCCCAGCAGCCTCCTACTGACCCTCTTCTGCGCCACCAACCAGGCCTACTTCATGGGCTTTTTCTTCCTGCTCGCCGGCTACTTCACCCCGCGCTCCCTGGAACGCAAAGGCTACCAACAGTTCCTACTCGACCGCTTCCTCCGCCTCGGCCTCCCGCTGCTGGGATTCATCCTGTTCCTCGGCCCCCTCACGGCAGCCATCGTGAACTGGTGGCAGGGCGACGGCTTCTGGACCTGCATCCGCTTCCTCTGGAACCGCCAGCGCATCATCAACGGCCCCCTCTGGTTCGCCGAAGCACTGCTCATCTTCGCCCTCGCCTACTGCCTCTGGCGCAAATTCTTCGGCAGCCAACTCGACACCGCCCGCCAGCAAGCCGCCCCAGTCCCATCCGGCTTCTGGTGGCTGATCAGTGCGCTGGGCGTCGCCGCAGTCTCCTTAGTCGTCCGCCTGTTCGTCCCCGTCGGCGTGAACGTCTTCGGCCTGCAACTCGGCTACTTCCCCGGCTACATCTTCCTCTTCGCCGTAGGCATCGCCGCCTGGCGTCACGACTGGCTCAGCCAGCTCAACTGGAAACAAGCCCGCCCCTGGATCATCAACCTCGTCATCGCCTGGCCATGCCTGCCCATCGGCATCCTACTCGCGAAAAAACTCGCCAGCGGAGGCGGCGGCGGAAGCTTCAACGGTGGACTCAGCTGGACAGCCCTTCTCTACGCTCTGTGGGAACCATTCGTAGCCTGGGGAGCCATCTGTCTCTGGCTGCTCCTCTTCCGCGAACACATGAATCAGCCCTCCAGATTCTGGGACTGGCTCAACCGCCGCGCCTACGCCGTTTACATCATCCACCCGCCGGTCCTCGTCACCGTAGCCCTGCTATTGCATCCATGGCACGCCCCAGCATTGATCAAATTCGCGACTACGGGCTCTCTTGCGATCGCCGCCTGCGGGCTGATCTCCGACCCACTCGTCCGCCTCCCCGGCCTGCGCCGGATTCTCTGAAGACCCTCTGCTTGAGTCCGATGAAATCAGCTTGTGAAAAAGAGCAAGACTTCACTCGCGCCAAAGGAAGCCAGTTTTGTGAAAGAGCAAGACCTCACTCGTGCCAATGGAAGTTAGTTTTGTGAAAGGGCACGACTTAAGTCGTGCCGAAAAGCCAGTCCAACCGATGAGGGCTTTCGCCCCTGAGGGAAGTAAGGCCGGTCAAATCAAATCTCGCCAGAGAAAACATCAATCCAGCCGTCCATGAGCGCATGGCGAATGTGGCACTCGCCCAGATCCCAACTGACGACAAGCGCGTCTCACGGGACTAAATGTCGTGTTCGTCTTTCCAATCCTTGCTCGATGAGTACATTAGACTGAAATCAAAAATCGAAACTGGCGAGCATGTCGGGCTAGATGCCTGACACTCCTTAGTCGTTGGTCTTGACGGCTCTACTAAGTTCTAGGCATCTTTTTTGACCAGCCCGGTCAGGCCAGCTACGAAAAAGATCGAAAGTATCCACCCTAGTGCTGTCTGCAACCAGAACCACCAACGGAGACCGCGATCTATTCGCGGTCGCACATTATTTGCAGGAACATTAGCAGTCCATGCGGATGACACACCCAAGCTGAGTGCAGGAATTGAATGCTCCAAAGAGTAGATAACGGAACTGAATCTCTGGTACTGCGGTGGCGCATCTCCATGAACAACGAAATACTTGTAAGCGTCACTTTCGGTGGGGACGACAAGACCGTTCGCGTACCCGATCGAACTGAGGATGAATCCCAGCATCCACATCACAGCCAGACACCAACCGGCCCTGCCAAGTCGGTATCCATAACCAATCGTCAATTTGAGCAGGAAGCCGAGGATCTGAGAGCGACCACGATATCGCATCTCCTCCATTTCATACCGAACACGGCGAGCGATCGTAGGTTCGCCGAGTTCAGAATAGAGCGTAGCAAGCTGTTGATAAGGTCGAGAGGAGTCTGAAGTGTCCAGTCGCAGCCATTTCAACCTCTTCTCTACGTCGTTCGGTCGATTCACGAACTGCTCATATCTCAGGCCTTCAATATGCAGGTGTCCCGACCGGGGCCAACTCTCCTCGGTGTCCTCGATCGATCCGACTGTCGCGTCCCTAAGATCAAGATCCGTCTCACCTGGGTTGGTTATATCAATCCAGCGGAGCGGTCCTTTGATTGAAGCTCTGCGCAGGTCCATCTTCGTAAACTTCCCGGCTTGGCACTGGACGCCCCCATCTACCGCAAAACCCCAAAGATGGAGGCTGCCAGTGCACGTGAACTGTCCGGCGAAGAATGCGCTACCGCCTACTCGTGCGCCTTCGGCATTCAATGCCTTGCAATCTGGATTGAAGAAGGTACCATGGCTACAGTCGAAGGCGGTCCCGATGCTCGCGTTCTGGAATCGGACTTCGCCTTTTGCCGTGAAACCATTTCTCAAGGTCACGCCACCGTTCGTAGCGACCCTGTCCGCTGTAATTGCAGGGCCGGTGAGGTTCGCAAACGAACCGCCATCACATTCCAAGTTGCTCCCAATTTGGGCTCCGGCGAACCGAACCTCCCCGTAGAACTGGCTCTGCATCCCTATTTTGGCGCGCGAAATGAAGACGCTACCCTCAACACGCATCCTGTCACACCCTAAAGCCATTCCTTCAGGGTTCCTGAAGATGCCGCCCGTTGTATTGAAGCCTCCTCCAACCTTTGCATCTCGAAACACTACTTCACTCGTGGATTCGAATCCCTTGTTCAAGAGAACGTTATTTTTCGCTTCTAAACCGTCGGCTAGGATTCGCGAGACGTGGCTTCCTGAGAGGATCAACGAAGAGAGGCGTGCATTCTTGAACGAGATAGTGTCAGTAATGAAGCAGCTTTGCAGAGTGAGCGGAAACGGTGTCAACGTGTACTGCATATCGAGCTCACCAACAATCATGGCGGCGAAGATCTGAATCCCGCTGCGTGGAACTAGTTCCGTTGTTCCACCCTCGAGGCATAGCCAGCGCACAATATCGGCCCGGATCACTCTTTTTGACCAATCGGTGTTGAGCTTGAAGGGGTCCAGGGAGTCGGTATATTCCGAGATTGGGCCGCACGCGGCGACTTCTCCGGCTGCCGCGGCGTTGATCGCCAATGCTTCCGCAGCCGTCAGATTTTGAAAACGAGCTATAGCCAAAGATATAAGATTTTGCGCCATCTGAATCCTCGTGAAATGGGAAAGTACGGACCATCTGGTAAATCCAGAACTTGGCCCATCGCCGAGACTCATCGTAATGCTTGATATGTCTAGCCGGTTCGGCCTCTGTATTGTTGCCTGCCACAACTGTAAAATCTGGCTTCAAGATAAATCGCCAATGGGCTCATTGAGCCGGATAAGTAATGATATCTCGGCTTTACGGAAGTCGCCCCCGATATGGCATTGAAAAAGGACGACAAGAGGCCAGTGCACCCATCGGCAAAGTCCCGCATCGCCAGGCACCACCAATCACGGATCGCTGGCCACCGACCACCGACCACTGGCCATTAGCCACTGGCCCCCGGCCCGTTATGGCATGATGACAAAACGATGCTGCGCAAATTGATTCTCCTTTTCTTCGCCTTACTGGTTGCATCCGTCTCTCACGCCCAGGACGCCGGCGCGAGCCACCTACTGCTGCGCGGTAATCTCGTCACTCCGGACGGCGTAATCGCCGGCGGCTGGCTGGATGTCTACAACGGAAAGATGCTCCACGTAGAACGAGAGAAGCCGGATATCCCCGGCGCGCAGGTGCTCGAAACCAACGATTTCGTCTTCGCCGGATTCATCGACCTGCACAATCATCCGGCCTTCAACATCTTCCCCCGCTGGAATCCGCCGCACAAATTCCCCAACCGCTACGCCTGGCGCGACTGGTTCGTCTACCAGCAGCAGCTCGAATCGAAGGGCTACGCCATGCTCGCCGACCCAGCCAACTTCTGCGACACTGACGAGTACGCCGAAGTCAAAGCGCTCATCGGCGGGACGACATCGATCATCGGCCTCGGCTCCAATCACATGCCGGGCGAAGGCAGCAGCGAATCGCCAAGCTGCCTGCGCGGACTGGTCCGCAACCTCGACCACTACACCGGTTTCTATGGCAGAGAGCTCGATCACGAGCGCATCGCCAACTCGATCGGCATCCTGCCTCGTGATATGGATTCCCAGACTGCGGCACTCCGCGCCCGCCAGATCGCCGACGGCAGCCTGGATTTGTTAGCAATTCACATCGCCGAAGGGCTGCCCACCGACGCCGAATCCGCCCAGGAATTGGACATTCTGGACTCCCACGGCCTGCTCGGACCACACACAGCGCTCATTCATTCCGTCGGATTATCGCCGCAGCAACTGGCCCGCGTGCACCGCGCCGGATCGTCCATCGTCTGGTCGCCGCGCAGCAACTTTGAGCTCTACGGACAGACGGCAAACGTAGCAGCCGCATTCCGCGAAGGCGTGACCATCTCGCTCGCGCCCGACTGGTCGCCCTCCGGCTCGGACAATATGTTTGAAGAAATCCAGTACGCGGCGAAGGTGAACGTGGAACAACTCAACGGCCTGTTCTCGGCACGGCAGCTGGTCGAAATGGCCTCAAGCATACCCGCGCGCGTAGCCCGGATCGACGATAAAGTAGGCACGATCACCGCTGGATTGTATGCGGATTTCTTTCTCGTCAAATCGGACAAACCTGGTACGGGCAATCCCTATGACCAGATTGTGGCCGGAAATATCGCCAGCAGCATCGACCTGGTAGTGATCAACGGCGTGCCTGTGTACGGCGAACCGGCCCTGTTGAAGTCGCTCAAGCTGAAAACAGAGCCACTGCAACTCTGCGGAACGGAGAAAGCACTGAACCTGGATGCGCTGCCGAATGGTTCGTTTTTGGCAGTGCAAGACCGTCTGAGGGCCAAGCTCAAGGCGATCGGCTCAGAGCTGGGACCGCTCGATTCCTGCCCGAAATAGCCTTCGCTCAGGACGTACGGTGATGTGGAACAATCCGTTGTTCCACGATTGTTCCGCGTGGAACAATTTGCGGCTTTTCCGACCTCAACTTTTGTCAAGCAAAATAGTTGTAACTCATTGATTCTGCTAACTATTCTTTTGCGTTGAATTGAGCCGTTTTGTGCATTGCAGAATACGTCGAAAACAGGCATAGCAGGAATGCTATGTTCCACACTCTGGCCTCAAGCTTCAGCCGCATAATCCGGCGGGCGAACCCAGAGCTCGTGGTCTTTGATCACGGACTCGTAAACGCGGACTTTGGCGGCTGGATTATGGAGTGCTGCACCGGTTTTCACATCAAAAGCCCATGCGTGATACGGGCAGACGACTCGGCCGTCTTCCACCAGTCCCTGGCCGAGCGGGCCTTCGTGGTGGGGGCAGGCGTTGTCGAGGACGGCGATTTCGCCGTTGACACGGGCGACGCAGAGGCGGCCTCCTGCCATTTCACAAACGCGCCCTTCCTTGGGCAGATCACTCTCGTCGCAGATCTTTACCAGCTCACGCATTCGCGAACTCCTTCTGAATAATCTATCGCAGCCTGCACGATAGGATGGAGTTAGCTATGGCCCGTCCTACAAATCGTTCCTCGAAACCACAGAAGAAAACCACGCGCGCGTCGAGTCCTCCGAAACTTTCCGGGTTTGAGAAGGCGATGGACGAAATGCGCTTGCAGCGGGAGAGTGGGACGCGGCCTGTGTTCCAACCGGTCTCGGCCAGGTGGCTGCTGGGAGCGTTAGCGGCTGTCCTGGTTGGGGCGGCGGTGTGCGGGTGGCTGGTGCTTTGTTTGCTGTTCTGGCAGGGGCATTGGCAGCTCCTCTACCATCCCAAGGCGGCGATCACGCGCACTCCGGCGAGTGTTGGGCTGGCGTTTGAGCCGGTGAAGTTTGCGGCTACCGAGGCTGGCGTCACGCAGCTTACTGGCTGGTGGATTCCCGTTGAGAATGCGCACCTTACGGTGCTCTATCTGCATGGGGCGGATGGGAATCTGAGCGATTCGGTGGATATGCTGGCGGCGCTGCACCGGAACGGGCTGGCGGTCTTTGCGGTGGACTATCGCGGGTATGGGCTTTCTACGGTGAGAGATGCTCTGCCTCGGCCGAGTGAGAAGCAATTCCGGCAGGATGCGGAGTGGTCTCTGAGCTGGCTGACGCAGATGCGGCATTTGCCTGCCGACCGGATTCTGATTGCCGGGTCGGGGTTGGGGGCTAATCTGGCGGCTGAGGTGGCGGCGGATCATTCGGAAATTGCTGGGGTGATCCTGGACGAGCCGCTGGTGGATGCCATGGCGCCTGTCTACGGCGATGCGCGGAGCCGGCTGGTGCCGGTTTCCTGGATGGTGAAGGACCGGTGGGATCTTGCTGCTGCGGCTGGCGTGGTGCGCGTGCCTTCTTTGTGGATGCTGGCGCAGGGAAAGGGCGATTTGCCTGCGGTGGCGGGCGGGACGAAGGTCTGGCTGCGGGCGCCGGTGGTGGGGGATCCATTCTTCGATTCTGGGCTGCGGCGGTGGTTGGATGATTTAGGTCCGGGTGGGCGATAGGGCGGGCTTTCAGCCCTTTGGCTTTCTTTGGTGCTTGCTACCCAGGGCGTTGCCCTGGGCTGGTATTGCGGCGGGCCTTTGGCCCTTGGGTTTGTGGGCTTTGAAGTTGTGCTTATGTTGATTCGAGTTGGGAGAACAGCAGATTCGCTTCAGGGATGACAGAAAGGCAAGGGCAACGGCAAAGACAAATGCAGAAGCAGATTCCCTTCGGGAATGACAGAAAGAAAGGCAAAGGCAAATGCAGAAGCAGATTCCCTTCGGGAATGACAAATAAGAAGAGCGACGGCAACAGCAAGAACAACCGCAGGCCCTTCGACTCTGCTACGCTTTGCTCAAGGTGACAGTATCTTCTTGATTCGCTAGAGTAAGCAATTGAAATTACATAGTTTATACATTTTGGATCTCCGAGTAAAAACGGCGATATTCTTCTATGATTTTGGATTCCTCGAAGCGCTGAACGTTTTCCAGACCCGCGGTTATTAGAGATTCACGATTGCTCAGACCCTGGCGGATTGCTTCGGCAGCTTCCTTAGGTTGGGCGGGGTCGAAGAGAATTGCTGCGTTTCCGGCTACTTCTGTCATGGGGGGGCGGTTGGTGGTGGCTACTGGGCAGCCGCAGGCCTGGGCTTCAGCGATGGGCCAGCCGAAGCCCTCTTCCAATGAAGGGAAGATGAGGGCAAGGGCGTTGCTGTAGAGAGCTTCGAGTTCTTCGTTGCTGGTGCCGATGATGGGGAGGACGCGGTCGGCCAACTTCGAATCGTCGATCAGGGCTTTCAGGGCGGCGGGGAGAGGCTTGCCGGCGAGGATTAACTTTGCGCTGCTAAACTCCTGCATCGGAATGAGTTCGCGGAAGATCTGGACGGCGGCGGGTCGGTTTTTGTACCACTGGTTTCCGCCTACGTGAAGGAAGTATGTTTCGCCTTCTGCAAGGCCGAGGCGCGACTTCAAGTCTGCAGGCAGGCCTGGCTGGAGCTTGTAGTGCCAGTTGAGCGGGTTCAGGACGACTTCTACTTTGGCGGCTGTATCGCCGGTCAGGCGGAGCAGGTCGGACTTCGTTTTTTCTGAGACGCAGACGATGTTGCGGGCTTGCTTGAGGCCGCGAAGGATCCAGGACTGGAGCAGGCGGCCGGACCAACCCGTGCTAGTGGCGGCGAATTCGCCTCGGGCGGAGCGGATGGCCAGGACGTCGTGGCAGGTGATCAGGTTCGGGACGCCGGAGGTGGCGCGGACGTACATGGAATTCGAGTGGTCGCAGATGTGGACGAGGTCGAACTGTTTGGCTGCGGTCTTGAGCTGCTTGGGAAAGATGAAGTACTTGTCGAGGTAGCCGAGGTATTTGATGATGGCCTGTTTGCGGAAAGGGCCTGCGGCGAGTTTCGAGAAGAACGGGACAGGGCGGATGAGCAGGACGGTGACGCCGCGGGCCTTGAGGGCGGCTAGGAGCCATTGGGCGTAGCGCTGCATGCTCTGCTGCTGGTCGGGTTCGTAGTTGCCGACGAGGAGGATGCGGAGTTTCTGGCTCAGGATGGATGTCCCTCAGGGGCTAAAGCCCCGCACATTATTCGCTCTTGATTGGCACGGCTAAAGCCGCGCCCTACCTTAGAAGGCGCGCAGCTCCAGGATGGCCTTTAGCAAGTCTTCGGGCTGAGGGAGAATGGCGTCTTCGAGGACTGGCTGGTAGGCGACGAAGGTGTCCATGGCAGCGACGCGCTTGACCGGGGCGTCGAGGTCTTCGAAGAGTTCGTCGGCGATGCGGGCGGCGATTTCCGCGCCGTAACCCCAACTGCGCATGTCTTCGTAGGCGACGATGACGCGGCTGGTCTTTTTGACTGACGTAGCGATGGCTTCCCAGTCGTAGGGACTTAGAGTGCGGAGATCGATGACTTCGGTCTGGATGCCGTGTTCGCGCTCAGCTTTTTGCGCGGCTTGCAGGGCGCGGGGGACGAGTGCTCCGTAGGTGACGATGGTGACGTCAGTGCCGGGGCGGGTGATGGCGGCTTTGCCGAAGGGGATCATGTAGTCCGGCCCTGGGTAGGGGGCGCGGCCGTAGGGTTCGCGGTAGAGGCGCTTGTGCTCTAGGAACAGGACGGGGTCGTCGCACCGGATGGCAGTGCGCAGGAGGCCGTTGGCGTCGAGCGCGTTCGACGGGAAGACGACGCGCAGGCCGGGGATGTGGGTGAAGATCGACTCCCCGCTCTGCGAGTGGTAGATGGAGCCGCCGGTGAGGTAGCCGCCGATGGGCACGCGGATGACGACGGGGGCGCGGAAGAGGCCGTTGGACCTCCAGCGCATAACGGAGAGCTCGTTGCGGATCTGGTGGACTGCGGGCCAGATGTAGTCGAAGAACTGGATTTCTACGATGGGCTTGAGGCCGCGGACGGCGTAACCGACGGCCCGGCCGACGATATTGGCTTCGGCGAGGGGCGAGTTGAAGACGCGGTCGGAGCCGAATTCGGACTGGAGGCCGGCGGTGAGGCCGAAGACGCCGCCTTTTCCCTTGGCTTCCTTGAGAGCTTCTTCGCGGGTGGCGTCGGCGATGTCTTCGCCGTAGACGACGATGCGCGGGTCGCGGCGCATTTCGTCGCGAAGGCAGGTGGTGATGAGGTCGGCCATGGTCTTATCGGCCTTGTGGTTGGCCTGCCCGTCGCCTACTTCCATCCAGATGGGGTCGGACTCCAGGGACTCGCTGGTGGGGTCAAAGTCTTCTGAATAGACGTGCTTCGTAATGCTGGAGATGGGTGGGATGGCGGCTTCTACGGCGCGGGCGGCGGCGGCGGCTACCTGCTCGTCGATCTGGGATTCGAGGTCGGTGAGCTCGGCGGTGGTGAGGATGTTTTCGCGGAGAAGGCGCATCTGCAGCTTGTGCAGGGGGTCGCGCATGGCGTCGGCTTCGCGCTCGGCCTTCTGGCGGTAGTTCTTGTCGTCTTCGGAGAAGGAGTGCGAGTAGATGCGGACGCAGTGGCCGTGGACGAAGGCGGGGCCCTTGCCGGCGCGGCAATGGGCGGCGGCGGCCTGAATGGCGGCGTAGCTGGCTTCGGGGTCGGTGCCGTCGACTTCGGCGAAGAAGAAGTTGGGGAAGTTGGCGACGAGCTTCGAAATATTGCCGCCGGGGGTGTTGGCTTCGACGGGAACGGAGATGGCGTAGCCGTTGTCTTCAATGCAGAAGATGACGGGGAGCTTCTTGTTGGAGGCGGTGTTGAGGGCCTCCCAGAATTCTCCCTGCGAGGTGGAACCTTCGCCGATGGTGGTGACCGCGACTTCGTCGGCGTGGAAGCGGACGTTGTGGAAGGCGCGATAGTCCCCTTCCCCTTTGGCGGCGGCTTCGGGGTGCTTGGCGTAGTAAAGGCCGGCTTCGGCGACGCCTACGGCGTGCAGGACCTGAGTGGCGGTGGAGGAGCCGGTGCTGACGATGTTGAGCTTTTCGCTGGCCCAATGGCTGGGCATCTGACGGCCGCCGCTGGAGGGGTCGCTGGCGGCTCCGACGGCCTGGAGGAACATGTCTTCGGCGGTCATGCCGAGCGCGAGGCAGAGGGCGCGGTCGCGGTAGTAGGGAACGTACCAGTCGTATCCGGCGCGGGTGCCGAGGGCGATGGCTACCTGGAAGGCTTCGTGGCCGGCGGCGGAGATCTGGAAGAAGATTTTTTGCTGGCGTTTGAGGAGGATTTCGCGGTCGTCGATGCGGCGCGAGGTGTACATGAGGCGGTAGAAGTCGACGAGCTGGCGCGGGCCTAAAATGCCCAGATCGCCCTCCGTTGCGGTTGCAGTATCGGTTCCCTGCGCAACCGTGATGGTGGTGCCGCTTCGTTCCTTGGTGCTGGAAGCTGATCTTGCCATGCCTGCCACCTCCCCTGGCAACTTTGCCTGAGGGGTACGTGGCCGGGAAACTGGCCGGTGCTCAGGGTTAAGCCTTGTCGATTGTAACAACGCCGGGGGATGTGGAAAAAGGGTGCGCTTTGGATCAGGTCGCGGGCGCGACGCGGGCATAGCGTATTTCGACATATTGACGATTGAATTGCTGCCGTGTTTCTATTCGTCTACTGCGCTGGCTGACTTTGGACTGGATTCGAGTTCGATCAGGCGTTCGAAGATTTTTGGGCTGTGCCGTTCTGCGGCACACATGACAGCAACCAGCTATATCTCAGGAGGATACTCCCCGAATGTTCGCATTCAATTTTGCGCTTGCCACGCTGGCCGATCCACTTACCAGCGGTTCTTCAGGCAGTGATTCGATCTATTTATGGATTGCTCTGGGAGCTGGTGTTCTGGCTCTGGTCGCCGCTACGCTGTTTGCCCGGAACGTGCTCTCGGCGGACACGGGCACTACTGACATGCAGGAGATTGCAGGGGCCATTCGCGAGGGCGCTCAGGCTTTCATGGCCCGGCAGTACAAGACGATTGCCATTATGGCGATTGTGCTGGCAGTGGTGCTCTATGGCGGGTACAAGATGTATGGGCCGACGGCTCCGCTGGCGCTGAAGGTGGTGGTGAGCTTCCTGGTGGGCGCGGCTTGCTCGGGGCTCTCGGGATATACGGGGATGTTTGTTTCGATCCGCGCGAACCTGAGGACGGCGGCGGCGGCGCGGACGAGCATGGGCGGAGCGCTGAAGCTTGCCTTGCGCGGTGGCGCGGTGACGGGGCTGATCGTGGTCGGGCTGTCGCTGCTGGGGATTGGGACGCTGTTCCTGCTGTTTGGCGGGCTGGGCGGGGATGAGATGGCCAAGGCAGTTCCCTTCCAGCTTGTGGGGTTTGGCTTTGGGGCTTCGCTGGTGGCGCTGTTTGCGCAACTGGGCGGCGGCATTTATACGAAGGCTGCTGACGTGGGCGCTGATCTTGTGGGCAAGGTCGAAGCGGGAATCCCGGAGGATGATCCGCGGAACCCGGCGGTGATTGCTGACCTGGTTGGCGACAATGTTGGCGACTGCGCCGGGCGTGGTGCTGACCTGTTTGAGTCAAGCGCGGCAGAGAGCGTTGGCGCGATGATTCTGGGCGCGGCGCTGTATCCGGTGTTTGGGTTGAAGGGGATTCTGTTTCCGCTGATCGTGCATGCGATCAATATCGTTTCGAGCATCGTCGGGGTGGCTTCCGTGCATGCGAAAGAGACAGATGACCCGATGCATATTCTGAATCGCGGCTTCTACATTACGAGCTTTCTGGCGTTTCTTGGGTTTGCGGCTGGGGTGCATTTTCTGCTGGATGACCGCTGGTGGCTGCTGGCGGCGGGCGCGGTGGGGATTGTGACTTCGTTCCTGTTTGTGCGGATCACGGAGTACTACACGGAGACGCAGTACCGGCCGGTGCAGTCGATTGCCGAGGCTTGCAAGACGGGTCCGGCGACGAACATCATTACCGGGCTGGCGGTTGGTATGCAGACTCCGGCGATGCCTGCTGTCGTGATCAGCGGCGCGCTACTGCTGAGCTACTATTTTGGCGTGATCGGGCTGGACCACCTGGTGCTGCCGAATGGGGTGGGGATTTCGGATTACGCGAAGGGTATTTACGGGACGGCGATTGCTACGCTGGGCATGCTTTCGAGCGCGGCTTACATTCTGGCGATGGATACTTTTGGGCCGATCACGGATAACGCTGGTGGGATTGCTGAGATGAGCAACCAGCCGCACGAAGTTCGCGACAGGACGGACCGGCTGGATGCGGCGGGCAACACGACCAAGGCCCTGACCAAGGGTTATGCAATCGGGTCGGCTGCGCTGGCTGCGTTTCTGCTGTTCTCGGCGTACCTGGCGACGATCCGGGAGATTGTGGCGCACCGGATTGAGGCCGCCGGATTCACGATGCCGGCGGGTTGGACGTTCTCGAATATCAACCTGGCGAGCGTGCCGGTGTTTGTGGGGGCGCTGCTGGGAGCGATGCTGACGTATCTCTTCTCTTCGATGGCGATCAGTGCCGTGGGTCGCGCGGCGGAGAAAGTGATTGAGGATGTCCGGGCGCAGTTCAAGGAGAATCCGGGGATCATGCTGGGGACGAGCAAGCCGGACTATGCACGGTGCGTGAACATCGTGACTGGCGCGGCGTTGAAGGAGATGGTGCTGCCGGGCGCTCTGGCGGTGCTGATGCCGGTGACGATCGGAGTGCTGTTCCGGCATCTCAGTCCTAAGTTCCACCTGGCGAGCAGCACGGATCTGCCGGCGAGCTTTGGCAACATTGTGAATCTGGCCGGAGCTGAGTCGGTGGCTTCGTTCCTGATGGTGGGCACGATCAGCGGGATTCTGCTGGCGATGCTGATGAACAATGGCGGCGGCGCGTGGGATAACGCGAAGAAATTCATCGAAACGGGTGCGTTTGGCGGGAAGGGTTCGGAGGCGCACAAGGCTGCGGTGGTGGGCGATACGGTGGGCGATCCGTTCAAGGATACCGCGGGGCCGAGCCTGCATGTGCTGATCAAGCTGCTGGCTACGGTGACGCTGGTGTTGGCGCCGTTGTTTGTGTAGCGAGAAGCAGATTCCCTTCGGGAATGACAACCAAGATAAGGGCAGGGACAGGCGCAGAGTTCGCTTCCCTGCCTAGTTCACCAGCGAGGCGCGCATTTCGTCGCGGACTTTGTGGGCGAGCTTTTCTACCTGCTCTGCCTTCTTGATGACGCCGATCGAGAGTGTGTCCTTGGTGGACTTGTCCATTTCGGCTTTGAGTTCGTTGGCGAGGACCAGGAGCTTGGCGGTGTCCTCGGCGAGCTGCTTCTGGCGGAGCTCGGCCTTCATATCGGCGAGGCGTGCCTTGTCGACGGGAGTGTCGGGGGTGTTTTCCGGGGCGCGTATTCCCTGCGCCTGGCTGGCTTGGACTTCGGGCTTGCCTGAGGTCTGGGCCACCGAGGCGGAGGTTGCTGCTGCCAGCAATACCGCGAGAAGCGCCAGTTTTCGATTGGTTGCGAAGCTCATTGTCTGCCTCATTTCCGGTTATTTCACCACTGAGGCGCTCATTTTTTCGCGCACGGTGTGGGCCAGTTTCTCAATCTGCTCGACTTTGTGAAGTTCGATGGCCGAGAGAGCGTCTTTGCCTGACTTATCTGTTTCTGCTTTGACTTCCGTGGCGAGGGCGACAAGCTTGGCGGTGTCCGAGGTCATTTCCTTTTGCCGCGCGACGTTGATCATGGTCAGCCGCTTCTGGTCGAGCTGGAGGTGCATGGCGTCTTCCAGGATGCGGTTCTGATCGGGATGTGGATTGGCGTTTTCAGGCAGAGCCGGGAAGCCGGATGCTGAGCGCTGCACACCGGGAAGGCCGCCGTTGTACTGAACCTGGGAGTTGACAACAGGCGCGGGCACTGTGATGACGATCAGCAGGAAGCCCACGCCCACTGTCCATGACGGCAAGAACGGGGACGACAAGAGTGATCCAAATCGAAAGTTAACAGCCATATACCCACCTTCCTCGTTTCCCTAGTTTCCTATCGGGTTACGCATCTTTTCGTTGACAGAGTGAGCGAGCTTCTCGATCTGCTCAACTTTACGAAGCTCAGCGGTGGAATAGAGATTTTTGTCGTTCCGGTCGGAGTCAGCTTTGACCTCGCGCGCCAAGGCCAGGAGCTTTTCTGTTTCGGACGCCATCTGCTTCTGCCGTTGCACGTTCAGGAGCGCCAGACGTTTGCGATCGAACTTATCCTTTGCGAAGTCATCCAAAGCCGGGTCGCTCAACGATGGCGGACTTGGAACTCCGATGGGCTGATTCTGCGAATGCACCATGGGAAGCGGCGATATGGTGACCACTAGCAGACAGCAGAAAAAGCGTGTCCGCGGTGAGAATAAAGACAGTCGCAGGGCCGCGGAGGCCGATCGCCGAAGTACGCCATATGAAAAATTCCTGGCGGCGTTCGATTCGGGCGGTGCGAACCTGCATCTCATGCCACACAGTATAGAGAGAAACAGGAGGAGTGAACATGTATCTTTTTGCCATGATTTTTCGAACTGGCCTGTTTGCAAAGGGTCAGTTCCTGGGCAAGGTATTCGATGAGTGGGTGGACGACACGCAGGAATTCATTCATACGAAGCTGCCTCACATCCTTGTCCTGTTACTGGTCGCGTTCGTTCTGAGCCGTTTAATCGTGTTCGGTGCGAATCGCATTACGACAGCGGCGGAACGGAAGGACAATCGGCCTGGGCGGCATTCGCAGGTAAAGACCTTTGCCAGCGTGCTGAAAACGTCGCTCAATGGCGTTCTCTGGGGGCTAACGGCGATTCAGCTTCTGGAGATTACAGGCATCAACCTCGCACCGCTGCTGGCTGGCGCAGGCATCGCGGGCGTGGCGATTGGTCTGGCCGCGCAGACGATTGTGAAGGACGTGCTGAACGGAATGCTGATCATCGTGGAAGACCAGTTCAACGTGGGTGAAGTGGTACGGCTGACCGGGATGACGGGGACGGTGGAGGTGATGACGCTGCGGCGGACGGAGATTCGCGACGGCGATGGAACGCTGTATGTGGTGCCCAATTCGCAGATTACGACGGTGGCGAATCTGAGCCGCGACTTCTCGGTGGCTACGGTGAATGTGTCGCTGGATTTTTCGGCTTCGCCGGACAAGGTGGTGCCGCTGCTGACCCAGATTGCGCTGGATATTCGCAATGACAAGGCCTTCAAGGATGTGTTTATCAAGGATCCGGAGGTGCTGGGCGTCGACGCGATCAATGGGTCGCAGATGGTGTACCCGGTGGTCTTCAAGACGCTGGCGCAGAAGCAGTATGGGCCGATTCGCGAGTTCCGGCGCCGCGTACGCATCGCGCTTGAGGATGCGGGATTGTTGCCGGGCGACCCGAACCGCGTCTTCCGCGAATTTTCGGCCAAGGGAACGGCTGGGCAATTGCCGGCTGCCACGGACGATGGTCCGAAGTCGAATGCTCCCAAGGAGAAGCCAGCGGTTGATCCTACGACGATTCCGGCGGTGACGATCAATCCGCTGACTGGTGAGGCTTGAGGGGAACAGCAGATTCCCTTCGGGAATGACAACCAGAGGGGTAACTATAGCTACTGGCCAGTCACACCTACTGGCCAGTTTCCAGGGCTTTCGCCAGCTCCTCCGGGTCGGTGATGGGGGGCAGGCAGGTGCGGCCTTTGCATACTAGCGCCCACGCTGCGGTGTCTGGCGGGATGGGAACCTGCGTCAGGGTTTCCGCGAGAGCTTCGGGGAGCGTGTCCGCGTTTAACTGGCGGGGTTGGAGACGGATCACAGTCTTGTTCGCGGCAAAGCGGGAGGTAGCTAGAATTTCTAGCTTATCGGCCGCGGGGCCGCGGCCTACGATGACGATCTGGATGGGGTCGAGGAGCAGGCGGTTGAGGGCGAGGGCGTAGCTGCCGGCGTAGAGGCCGAAGTGCTCGACGATGCCGGCGAACGTGGCAAGAGTGACTTCGGCGATGTCGCGAAAGACTCCGCGGCCGGAGAGAGCTTCGAGGCGCAGGAGCGCGGAGGCTGCGGTGGGATTGCCTGCGGGAGTGGGCGCGTCCTGGAGGGGTTTGCGGGGGGCGGTTAGAGCACCCAGTTTTTCTACTTCGCTTGTTTTGATCGCTGTGTCCTGGAAGGCGCCGGCGGCCTTATCGAAGAAGCGGGCAATCATGGTTTCGGCAAGGGTGATGGCGGCGCGGTAGTAGGCGACGATGCCGGTTGCGAGCCAGGCATCGACGCAGGCGTGGATGGTGAAGGCGTAGTCGTCGAGGGTGCCGGGGACGCGTTCGGCGGGCTGCAGGTTGTCGGGATAGGCGATGACATGGCCGAGTTCGGACGCGCCGTCCCAGGCCTGGACCAAGAGGCGGTCGAGGGTCTTGAGGGCAAAGTCGCGGGGTTCTTTCAACTGCAGGACACGGGCGGCTTCGAGATAGGCGGTGATGGCCATCGCGTTCCAGCTGGTGTACAGGGTGCGGTCGATGAACGGGGCGAGCCGGGTCTGGCGAGCGGCCAGCAGGTTGGCGCGGGCGGCGGAGAGGCGGGCTACGGCCTCTTCGAGCGAAATGCCGGCCTCTTTTGCGATTTCAGCAACGCTGTAGCGGATGTGGAGGACGTTCTTGGCGGGGTTGTGGTGCATGTCGCCCAGGTCGCCGATGTCCCAATAGCGGCTGGCGACCGCCCATTCTTCGGGCGGGAGAACGGCCTGTGCTTCGGCTTTGGTCCAGGTGAAGTAGTCGCCGTCGTCTTCGAGGTCGATGTCGGCGTCCTGCGAGCTGTAGAAGCCGCCGCGGTCGCGGTCGGTTATGGTGGTATCAAGCCAGGTGATGATTTCCCGGGATACGTGCGCGAATTCGGGGAGCCAGAAGCTCTGGTAGGCGTGAACGTAGTTCCTGAGCAGCTCGGTGTTGTCGTAGAGCATTTTTTCGAAATGCGGTACGACCCAGCGCTCGTCGACGGAGTAGCGGTGGAAGCCTCCGGCGAGTTGGTCATAGACGCCGCCCTGGCTCATCTTGGTCAGGGTGAAGAGCGCAGTGTCGCGGATATTGGAGTCGCCGGTACGGGTCGCTGTTTCGAGCAGCAGATCGAGGGCGCCGGAACAGGGGAACTTGGGCTGGGAGCCGAAGCCGCCGTTGCGGGGGTCGAACTGCTTGAGGATGGAGTCGACGATTTTTTCGACGAGGGCGAGGTTTAGCACTCCGGCGGGGGCGGCGAAGTTTTCGTTTTCTTCGACGGCGGCCATGACGGCGGCGGCGGATTCGAGGGCTTCTTCGCGCTGGTTTTTCCAGACGCCGGCCATGGTGAGCAGGACGCGCTTGAAGCTGGGGCGGCCGTAGCGTTCGTCGGCGGGGAAATAGGTTCCGCCGAAGTAGGGGTGGCCGTCGGGGGTGAGGAAGGCGGTCAGGGGCCATCCGCCCTGGCCGCTGATGGCGGAGACGGCGGACTGGTAGCGGGCGTCCACGTCGGGGCGCTCGTCGCGGTCGACTTTGATGGCAACGAAGTGCTCGTTGAGGATGGCGGCGAGCTCGGCATTTTCGTAGGACTCGCGGTCCATGACGTGGCACCAGTGGCACCAGACGGCTCCGATGTCGAGAAGGATGGGCTTGTCTTCGGCGGCGGCGCGCGCGAAGGCTTCCGGGCCCCAGGGATGCCATTGGACAGGCTGATGGCGGGCGGAACGCAGGTAGGAAGATGCTGATTGGTCGAGCAGGTTTGCTACGGATTCAGGTGCGAGTTCATGACCGGCCATGCTTTCAGGATAACGCGAGGGCTGTCCAGCGGTGGCTCGGTCCGGCGTGGAAGCAGCGTGAAATGACAAAAGCCCCGCCAACGATAGCAGGGCTTTGCCGCGGCTGGGATCACCGGTTAGTCGTTGTGGACGCGGTAGCGGTGGGGGCGGATGTAGTAGTTAACGCCGATGGTGTAGCCCTGGGGGTTCAGATAACGAGGGCCCTGGAAGTCTTTCCAGAACTGGTATTCGTATTCGGCGCGCAGGGCTACTTTGGGGGTAATGCGGAACTCCGCGCCAGCGCTGGGAGCGTAAACGGTGTAGGAATCGCGGGTGTATTTCGGGTTGCGCGAGGGGAACTCGATGGTGCCGAGGCCGCCGGCAGCACGGACGAAGGGACGGACGCGGCCGAATTGCTTGCCGTCGTAGTAGACGCCTCCGAGGAAGGTGTTCTGCTGCATGCGGGTGAGCGCGGCGGGGGTGAACATGAAGATGGAGCGAGCGCTGGCGTCAATGCCGATGCCGTGGAAGATGCCGATTCCGGCGCGGACGTCGGCGCCTTCCATGCGGCGGCCGGGACCGTAATCGAGGTCGTAGCTGGAGATGCCAAAGCCGACGGAGATGGGCATTCCGCCGACGCGGGCGGCTGGGGCTACCTGAGCTTTGAGGCTAGGTGATACGGATGTGAGGGCGGAAACGGCAATTGCCGCTATGAGGACTTTCAATCGCATTTCGTGATTCTCCTGGGGGTGGAGTTGCGCTTCGCGCGTTCTGAATCACCAGTGTATTCACGGGTGATTGCGAGAGAAGTGCCGTATTAGGCAGTCTCTTCGCTTTCTACAGCCGGCCGCGAGCGGGGCGGGCGGCTGTGGGATGGACGCGCTGGGGCGGAAAATGCAATCAGGGGTTTTGGCGGGAATGGGCGGCGAACCAGTTTAGTACCCGGGTGCGGAACTCTCCTGGGGCGATGCTGGCTGCCGCAGTGTGGCCTGCTTTAGGGACTCGCCACAGCTCCGTTTCCTGTCCCGCCTGGCTCAGGATGCGCTCGGAATGGCGTGGCGGGATGTTGTCGTCCGCCAGCCCTGCGATGAGCAGGGTTGGGACATGCGACGACGCCAGCACCCGTTCAGGACTTGCTTTGTCGAAGTTGAGGCCGTAGCGCAGGCGGGCGTAGAGGAAGGCAGATTCGACGGTTGGCCAAGCGGCGATGCGGGTGAGGCCGACGCTGGTGCCGAGGCTCTGGGAAATGCGCTCGTAGCCGATTTCGCGGAAGCTGGAGAAGGGTGCTTCGGCTACGACAGCGCAATTCAATGGCAATTGAGCGGCTTCAATAGCGATGGCTGCGCCCATGGATTCGCCGAGGATGTCCACGCAGCCTTTACCGACGGACTGAGCTTGCAGCCATTCAGACCAGCGGTGGATGTCTTCGGCTTCGAGAAGGCCGTATGTGGCGAGATTGCCGCCGCTTTCACCGTGAGCGCGGGAGTCCGGCAGGAGGACGTTGTAACCGGCATCAAGGAGCATGGGCGCATAGCCGAGCATGCCGTGCCAATTATCGCCGGAGCCGTGAAGCAAAAGGACTGAGTTGCCGTTGGGTTGTTGCGGCCGGATCAGCGAGGCGCGAAGGATCGCGCCATCCGGGGTTGTCAGGGCAACATCTTGCGAGTGCGAGTGCGTTGCGCCTGCCACGAACTGCTGTTGAGTTATCAGGCGTTGCGGGTGCATCGCGGATTCGATGAGCAGAATGCCCAGAACGACCGAAAGAAACAGATAGGATCCGATGGCGATCATCACCAACTGAACTAATCGAAGTCGTAAGCGGCTGACACGAATATTTACCGGAGGCATGCCTGCATTACGCCGTGCCAGAGGGTGCAGTTCCCAAGTTGCTGCTACTTGCTATGCGAGGAGTTGTTTAGCTACCTGGACATACAGTTCTACGGCTTCGAGGAGTTCTTTTTTGTCCAGTTTTTCGTAGGGGGTGTGGGCTACGTGGATGGAGCCTGGGCCTAGCAGCAATGGCTCGCCCCATTTGGAGAGTTGGGGGATGTCGGTGGTGAATTTGGCGACCATGGTGGGAAGGCCTTCTACGGCGCGGAGGCGGACGAAGGGGATTTCCAGGGTGAATTCGACTTCGGCCAGGCCGGCGGCACATTCTTCGATGGCGGCGCGGGTGCTGGCGGAATCTCCGACGAGGCGGATGAGGATCTGGGCCTGGGCGTGGTCGGCGATGACGTTGGGGGCGCGGCCGCCTTCGATCTGGCCGATGTTGAGGGTGCTGGGGCCGATGTCTTCGAGGATAGGTAGCTCAAGGGCGCGGATTTTGGCGAGGACGTCGACTAGCTTGTGGACGGCGGATTCGCCGAGTTCGGGGTAGGCGGAGTGGCCCATTTTCCCTTTGGCCGTGACGACGCAGCGCAGGGCGCCTTTGGAGGCGAGGGCGAGGCGGTTGTCGGTGGGTTCGCCGTTGATGAGAAAGCGGCTCCCCTTGGGGGTTTCGTTGGCGATCTTGGCTCCGGCGGAGTCGCGCTCTTCACCGCTGACGAAGAGAAGGCCGATGTTGTAGCCCTCTTCGCGCAGGATTTCCGCGGCTGCTACCTGGGCGGCGATGATGCCCTTTGCGTCCGATACTCCGCGGCCGTACATGGTGTGTTGGTCTTCACTGAAGGGAATGTAGGGCGGGACGGTGTCCATGTGCGTTGAAAAGACCAGGTCCGGGTTGCCGGTGGCCGGACCGCCGTAGACGTTCCAGCGGGCGCCTTTGTGGCCACTGTCACCGCTGTTGGTGGGCTGCGGGACGGGGGTCTTTTCGACGGACCAGCCGCGGCCGGCGAGGAAGGATTCGAGGTAGTCGCCGACGGCGCCTTCGTTGTAGGTGGTGGATTCGATGGCTACGAGGTCGCGGGTGAACTGGATCGGGTCAAGTGCTGCCGGTTTCTGGGTACTTGTGGTCAATTCGGCGGAATCCGTGGTGTTTGCGCTGGCCATCATGTTGCCAGAATAACTTACGCGGTACACTTAAAAGATAGGGAACAGGGAATAGGGATCAGGGATTAGAAAACGGATTCCCTTCCTACTTTCCATGTGGTGGTTGCCAAGGATAAGCAATGCAGGTCCTTCGTCCGCTCGGGATGATGTTGATTCTGTTTTGCGATATGAAGGCCTTTGCTTCCTCCGATCAGGCGTAGAGAAATGACTTTGCTGGGACCGACGACAGATCAAACGGCGCAAGCTGCTCCGGCTTCGGCAATTCGCAGCTTTTTTCTCGAGGGCAAGGCAGGACGGCTTGAGGCCCTGTTGAACGAGGGCTCGGCGGATGCTCCATATGCCGTAGTGCTGGCGCACCCCCATCCCAAGGGCGGCGGGACGATGCATAACAAGGTCGTCTACCACGCGATGAAGGTATTTCATGGGCTGGGATGGCCGGTGTTGCGGTTCAACTTTCGCGGGACCGGGTTGAGCGAGGGCGCACATAGCGGCCGCGACGAGTTTGAAGACGTGCGAACGGCGCTGGACTGGATGAGCGCGGAATCTGGCAAGCCAATAGTTGGCGCTGGATTTTCGTTTGGCGCAGCGATGGGTTTGAAGGCTGCCCGGAGTTTTGACGGGCTGGCTGGATTTGCCGCGCTGGGTCTGCCCACCCATGCCGAGGGCCGCGATTATTCCTATCCGCACATGATTGAATGTCGATTCCCCAAATTGTTTTTAAGCGGCGACCGGGACCAGTATGCTCCTGCTTCGCAGCTCACTGAGATTGCCAATGCCGCGCCGGAACCGAAGCGATTTGTGCTCGTTCCCGGCGCGGATCACTTTTTTACCGGACATCTTGCCGAGATGCAGGCGGCGCTGGGCCAATGGCTTCGCGACAGGTACATGAGCGAGAGTCCCATCAGCAGTCCACACACTACTCCCCACATCGATTCTTGACACGAGCGTTCTTATTCCATGACAGCTACCGATATCGCACTTGAATCCCTTCACTCCACGGCCACCGAGATCTTCCGCGAGGCTCTTGACGATTGCAGCATCGAATCCGCGTTTGACCGGCGTTTGCGCTTTGAAGACGGCAAACTTCACAGGTTGATTGACGGCGGCAACGGGCCATCGACGCTGGATATGAAGGCGTTCAAGTCGATTCATGTGATTGCGATTGGCAAGGCTGCGCTGCCGATGCTGGATGTGCTGCTGAAGCGGATGCCGCGGCGGCTGGGTCTGCGTGGAGTGTGTTGTTCCACCGAGGCTGCGGAGAAGAAAAACTGGCGGTTCCGCTATTTTCAGGGCGGGCATCCACTGCCCAATGTCGAGTCGCTGGAAGCGGCTCGAGCTGCGCTGGCATTGCTGCATAAGGCAAACAAAGACACGCTGGTGATCTTCCTGCTTTCGGGCGGAGGATCGGCGTTGTTTGATCTGCCGCTGGACGAGAGAATTTCGCTCGAAGATACGCGTGCGTTTCACCAAGCCCTGGTGGGAAGCGGCGCTCCCATTACCGAGATCAATACGATTCGCAAGCACTTTTCGGCGGTGAAGGGCGGACGGCTGGCGATGGCTGCGGCTGAGGCGACAAAGCTCTCGATCCTGCTGCCGGATGTGCCGCTGCGCAGCCTGGATACGCTGGCTTCGGGGCCGAGTTCGCCGGATCATACGACGTTGGAGGAAGTTCACGCGATCCTCGCGAAGTACGATCTGCTGGCGAAGTTTCCTGCGTCGGTGCGGGCTTTTTTTGAGCGTGAGGATCTGCCGGAGTCGCCGGGGAACAAGAGCAAGCGGGCTTCATTCCTGCCGCGGCTGCCGTGGGTTGAGGCGCGTCTTGAAGGACGGGCGATTGCCGGGCGGAAGATCACGGGAATTTCGCTGCAGGCTGAGGATGCGGCGTTTCAGAACTCGATGTTTGAGGTGCTGCTGTCGAGCCACGATCTGCTGGAAAATGCGCGAGCGCGGGCGCAGCAGGCTGGCTACTACACGGTGGTGGACAATACCTGCGACGACTGGGATTATGCGGACGCTTCGCGGTATTTGCTGGACCGGTTCGATGCGCTACGCAAGGAGCATCCGCGCTGCTGTTTGATTTCGGGCGGCGAAGTGACGGTGACGCTAAGCGAGACGCCGGGCGCGGGCGGGCGCAATATGCAGTTTGCGCTGGCGGCGGCGCTGGGGCTGGCGAAGTATGAGGGCGAGGAACTGATCGTGTTCAGCGCCGGTTCGGACGGGATTGACGGCAATACGCGCGCAGCTGGGGCCATTGTGGATACGACGACAGTACGGCGGGCGATTGCTTTTGGGTTTTCGCCGGAGCAGGCGTTGGCCGAGTTCAATGCCTGCCCGCTGCTGACTTCGCTGGGGGATACGGTTGTTACCGGGGCGACGGGGCATAACCTGCGGGATCTGCGGCTGCTGATTTCGGAAGAAGCGATAGAACAGGGAACAGGGAATAGGGAATAGGGATTAGGGAATAGCGAACAAGAGCGGATTGCTTGCAGGCATGCCTGCGATAGAAGCAAAGACAATTGCACGTTCGTCGTCGCCCCTTTGTTGGCCAACATTCGAGTTGCTGAAATCTCTGCTCAAGACATAAAAAACGCGGTGGCCATCCGGCCACCGCAATGCTCTCTGCTCTGTATTGCTGAACGGAACCCGCCAGGATCTGGGTCCTGCTAACGAGTTCCTTTTTGGCGTACCGGGCTGAACTACGATGTATGGCCCGGTACGCCAAACCTGAGGCGTGCTCCCTGAACTCAATCAGGAAGCACGCGAAGCTGCTATTGCTCGGCGTCAGGACCACTATCGCCCGATGGTCCTGGAGGCGGAGGAGGTGTGGATTGGCCGGGTCCGCTACCCGGCGTGCCACCCTGAGGGGCATTCTGGATTCCCTTCCCGTGCCATCTGCGACCCTGGTCACGGTCTGGACCTGCACCGTCGCGTCCTTCACGACCCGGACCGCCTTCGCGTCCTTCTCGATGGGCTGAACGCTCGGCCTGAATCTGCTTCCACTGGTCGGGGGTGAGTTGCTTGCGCAGTCCGAGGAGCATGCGGGCATTGGCTTTTTCCAGCTCGGCGCGGGCCTGGGCGATCTTGTCGATCTGGGAAAGAATCTTGGTTTCGTCGGGCTGCTCGTCTTGCATGAGCGGTTCCATGACGAGCTCGGCCTTTTCGAGGTTAGCGTGGAGATCGACCAGATTCAGGCGGTTCTTCTGGTAGATATCGTCCATCGACTTGCGCTGCGCTTCGGTGAGCTTGAGCTTTTCGATGGCGCGAGGCTCATTCCACCAGCGGCCGGGTCCACCTGGGCCACCAGGGCCGAACGCCCGCTCCATCGGCGGACGGTGGGGACCGAAACCGGGACCATCACCAGGGCCTTGTGCGAAGGCAGTAAGCGCGCCAAATGCGGAGAAGGCAACGACTGCCAGGCCGGTTCGTAATGCTTTGAAATTCGTGTTCCGTGTCGCGTTCTGCATGTTTTTCTCCGTAGCTCCGCTGCGATTGCGTGCCGTACTTGGACAATTGGTCAAGATGGTATCGGTTGAGCCCGTAACGTACGTGGCTTGTATCTATTCCTTGCTCTCGGTCATGAGACTGGCCAGCGGCTCCATTGCGTCGGGCGCAGCTTGCGCGAGATCGCTGTCGATATGGCTGAGCAGCTCCTCGTCCGTGATCTTCATCGCGGCCTGCTGGAGTTGCTGCTGATGCTGCAGTTCCTGCTGGCGCTGTGCTTCAGCGGCTGCCTGCTCGGCCACCCGCTGCTGCTGGGCATGGCGATAGTGAATGCTGGTGGGTACAGTCACAGCGGAGACGGCAAGGACTCCGGCGAGGCCCCAGGCGGCGATGGGGTTTGAGAAGAGAGACCAACTGCCGCGGCGCGAAGAGGATGCGGGAATGCGGGTGCGGCTGTATTCCTGCTCGCTCCAGCTATGGACGCTTTGGCGGAAATTGCGCAGCGCTGCCTCTACCTGAGGGTCTTCTTCATGGAGAAGATGGCTGTCTTGTTTTTGCATATCGTTGTTCATCGTTTGCCTCCTAACTCTGCACGTACGCGGACCATGGCCCGCGACAAGTGCGCTTTTACTGTTCCCTCGCTGAGGCCGATGGTGCTGGCGATCTCGGGGATGTCCATTTCTTCCACATGCCGCAGAACGAAGACGGTGCGCTGACGTTCGCTGAGGCCTTTGACTGCTTTCCAGACCAGGCGAACCTGATCCTTGGCGACGACCTGCTGCTCGGGCGAAGACGCTTCGCTGGGGAGCCAGCCGCTGGCGTCATCTGCATCGACAGAATTGGTCGCGGTGAGCTTCCAGAACTGCATGCGGCGATTGCGCCAGTGATCCTTTTGCAGATTGATGGCGATGCGCAGAAGCCAGGTCAGCACGCTGGACTCGCCGCGGAAGCTGTGCCAGTTGCGATGCGCCTTGAGCAGGCAATCCTGCGTCAGGGTCTCCGCCGTGTCCGGATCGCGCAGGGACGCGAGCAGGAAGCGGAAGATCTGTGGCCGAAACTGTGCGGCTACGGCGGCGAACTCGGCCGCAGCCTGTTGTGCATCCATCTGTTGCATGGCCACCGCTGGCTTGGACAAACCTTCGAGAATTGTAGTCGTGGTCGCCATCACTCAGGTAGACGGCGGTTTTTCCGGGGAGATTACATGGTGCAAAAAATGTTGGCTGCCCGGCTCTTGTATCCGAGGCTAAAGCCTTCGCAAGCGAAAGCACCCAGTGCGGTGACTGAAGCCACCGCTTCCCTCCGGCATGGTGTCTCAATCTCCCTGCGTGGAGTATCGATCCACACGCCGCGTTCAGCACCAATCTGTCTTCCTTTGGCGGCGCGCAATGTCTAGGTGGTGGTGAGGAGGCGGAGTTCCCAGGAGGTGGTGGGCTGGCCGGCTTGTTCGGCAATGGGGCGGAGGGTTACGGTGCCGGGCTGGTCGGCGTATTCGGCGGGGATATAGTGGAAGGTTTGCGCGGCGATGGGGACGGCGAAATGGCTGGTTGACGACGCGGTAGCCTGCTGATTTGTGGCACGAACGAGGCGGTTGTCGGTGGTGAGTTCGTTGAAGTAGGCGGGGTTGTCGGAGGCTGGGGCTCCGAGCAGCCAGGGGCCGAACCAGTAGGAGACACGGTCCTTGCCGGCGGGTTCGACGCGGAGGGACATCTTGTACTGAATGGTAAGCGGTTCGCCGGGCTTGGGAGTCCACTCGACCTTGGCATAGTTGCTGTCGATGGGGGCGGAGATGAGGGCGCCGTCGAGGCTCAGGGTGAGGGTTTCGGCCCATTCCGGCTTGCGGACGTGGAGGGTCAGCGGCTTCGCCGAGCCGGCGGCGGTGATGCGGATGGAGCCGTCCTGGGCAAGAGCGGAGGTCGCGGTCACGGTTTGCTCGCCAAACTTGTACTGCGCGTCGATGGGTAGATCGAAGCTGAGCTCCTTGTGCTGCTTCCCTACCCTTTCGCTGAAGGCGTGCGTCTGGAGGTCGGGAAATGCGCGAAGGCCGTGGAGGGTGCAGCACCACCAGGCGCGAATGGCTCCGGCGGCGGGCAGGCCGGTTTCGGTATAGACGTGGTGGCCGAAGTCGCCGGTGGCGAACTGGTTGAAGCTGAACTCGTTGAATGCGGTGCGCTCGGCGGTGGTCACATATTTGGGGTTGGCGGTGGCGCGCCAGAGGGCGAGGTTGAGGCGGAGCCAGTCTGCTTCGCCGCAGCCTTCGGTGCGGTGGTTATTGGGGCTCCAGCCTTCGGGGACGCCTCCGGTGATGAGGGCATCGGGCGAATTGCTGATGCTGGTCCAGGCGGCTTCGCAGGTAGCGAGCAGGACGGGGTCGTGATTGAGATGGTAGAGGTCCATCCCTCCGCGCAGACTGCAGAGGTAACCGTGGACGTGATCGCCGGGTCGGCGCTCGGTGACGGCGAGAATTTTTGTCGTCAGGTCCGCATACCGTTTGTCGTGAGTGAGGTCATAGAGGTTGGCGAGGCCTTCGGTCTGCTGGGTCCAGCAGATGTAGCTGGAGGCGAAGTGCTGGGCGCCGAACTCGTCGCGGATGGCTTTGGACATCATGAGCGGGGCGATGCGGACGAGGAAATTTCCAATACCGTTGCAGGCGGCCAGCACCTGCGGGGACGGCTTGAGGCGGTAGTACTCGGTGAGGCCGACGAGGAGGCGTCCGTTGCCCCAGAGGAGCGCGAGGTCGTGGTCGCCGGGCTGATCATAGCGGAAGTTGCTGCCGAAGTAGCCTTCGGACTTTTGCAACGCAATGGTTTTGGCGACGAGAACGTCAAGGTCGGGAAATTGCGTGCCGTAGATGCGCGAGGCTGTCGAAAGCGCGCCGATGTAGCGGCCGGAGACGTCGCCGCTGTACTCCGTAAAGCGGCGGCCGGGGGTGGGGATAACGTCTTCGAGGATGAATTCCTGCGTATAGGCGGGCGATTGGCCGTTGAGGACGCGGTCGAGGGTCTGCTGGTAGCGGGCCTGGACGGGCGTTTGATCCGCGGACGGGAGGGGACTCGCCGCGGTTGGCGTGGCAAGAGCCGGAACTGGCGTAGGAGCGGGATTCTGGCTGGCGAATGAGGGAGAGGCGCTGGCTGCGATGGGAAGGATGGCTGCGGAGCGTAGGAAGTTGCGACGGTTCATGAATTGAAACTCCTTCAAAATTCGGCAGCCAGCTCGTTGCTGAGGTAGCTCATCGTATAAGACTTGGTATCCGCGTGTCTTGGTCCGGATTGGGCGGAGTTGCGGAGGGCTGGTATGCTGTCTGGGTAAACGATTTCTGGTCCAGCCCATCCGGACCATCGAGGTAAACCCGATGCTACTGCCTGTACTGCGCGAAGAAGTCCTGGAAGCGAACAAGGAGATTGCCCGGCTGGGGCTGGCGATCCACACCTTTGGCAATGTAAGCGGCATTGACCGCGCGGGCGTGGATGGGTCTGGACCGCTGGTGGCGATCAAGCCGAGCGGGGTGGCCTACGCGTCGATGAAGCCGGAAGATCTGGTGCTGACGACTCTCGATGGAACGATCGTGGAGGGGTTGCTGCGGCCTTCGAGCGACCTCGATACCCACCTGCTTCTGTACCGGGAGTTTCCGCAGATTGGCGGAGTCGTACACACGCATTCGGAGTTCGCAACGACATGGGCGCAGGCGGGCAAGGCGATTCCCTGCTATGGAACGACGCACGCTGATTATTTTCATGGGCCGGTGCCGGTAACGGCTGAGCTGACAGCAGAGGAAGTGGCCGAGGCTTACGTGCTGAACACCGGAGCGGTGATTGCGCGGCTGTTCAAGGAAAAGGGACTGGATCCGCTGGCGGTGCCGGGAGTGCTGGTGGCAGGGCATGCTCCGTTCACATGGGGCAAGACGCCGACGGCCGCGGTAGAGCATGCCGATCTGCTGGAGTACATCGCAAAGCTGGCGTGGCGGACGGTGGCGCTGGGGGCCGCTGAGTGCAGGCTGGCCGAGTATGTGGGTGAACATCATTACATGCGCAAGCACGGTCCGAAGGCTACTTACGGGCAGGGCTGCTGATTCTCGGTTGCGTATGCAGAGCTGATGGAGCGGTGCTTACGATCCTTTTGGCTTTTTCGCCTCAACCACAGACCCAAGCAGTCATGTCCCTGTCTGGCGAGTCACCGTCTCATTGCAAAGCTAATCTGCAATTCCATAGCGCAATTCTGATTTACATAGAATCTCAGCTCGAAGATCGTAAAATACCGATAAAATGGGGATTCTGGAGTGACCTTGGGAACTTCATTCCGTCTATAGGCGTAATCTTTTCAACGGTTTGTCACGTTTTCAGCAGGTGGGCCACTCGACAGTAAGAAACATGGCATCGTACGTGCATCATTGGTCGGTTCGGAGCTCCCCATGGAGACCAATCTTTATAACCGGGTTGTCGCTACGCTGCTGGCTGTCGCCACTGTAGCCCTGGTTCTGCTTGCGCTCTTCAATCTACAGCAGGAGGGCCGTTATCAGCAGCCGGACGATGGTGTGGTGTGGACTGAGGCCTCGAGCAGGGTGTTGCCGGGGCTGATTGCGGTCCATGTGCTCCCCGGCGGCCCGGGAGCGCAGGCGGGTATCGAGCCGGGCGATCTGCTGACGGCGATCAATGACAATACCGTTGAAATTGGCGCGGACCTGGTCAAGCAGCTCAAGCGGACCGATGTGTACGGTAAGGCAGACTACAGCATTATCCGGCGGGGCATTTCGCTGGATACGCCGGTGGTGGTGTACCCTGTGCCGGCGGACCGGAGCCTGCTGGAGTTTACCCGTGTCATTGGGCTCGTCTATCTGGCGATTGGTTTGTATGTGCTGTTTCGCCGGTGGACTGCGCCGCGGGCGACGCACTTTTATGTGTTCTGCCTGGTTTCATTTGCGCTGAATACACTGCACTATACGACCAAGCTGGATTACCTGGATTGGACGGTCTACTGGGGTAATGTGCTGGCGGAGGCGATCCAGCCGGCGCTGTTTCTGCACTTTGCGCTTGTGTTTCCTGAGGAGCGGCTGAGGCTTTGGCAGCGCCGCTGGCTGGTGCCGATGCTGTATGTGCCGGGGCTGGCGGCGGTGGGGCTGCGCATTACGGCGTTTCTGTTCTGGCAGGCGACGTTCGCCCTCAAGCTGAAGCTGGACCAGGTTGCTACGGCGTATGTTGCGACGTACTTTGTGCTGGCAACAATCTTTTTCCTGCGCAGCTATGCGCGGGCGAACACGCCGCTGCTGCGCCAGCAGTTGAAGTGGTTGACGCGCGGGACCATGCTGGCCGTGCTGCCGTTCACGCTGCTGTACGCGGTTCCCTTCCTGACGGGATTTCCTGTACCGGGCGCGCTGCAGAAGCTGGCCGGGCTGTCGCTGGTGGTGTTGCCGCTGACCTTCAGCTGGGCAATCGTGCGCTACCGGCTGATGGACACGGACCTGATCTTCAAGCGCGGTGTGGCGTATACGCTGGCAACCGGAACGCTGGTGGGTGTGTACTTCGGGGCGATTGCGCTGATCTCCGAACAGGTGCATACGCATCTGCCGGAAGCGGTGCGGGAGTGGGGGCTGGTGATCACGATCCTGATCACGGCGCAGCTCTTTGACCCGTTGAAGCGGCGCTTTCAGGGGTGGGTGGACAAGGTTTTTGACCGGCACAAGTATGACTACCGCAAGGCACTGGTGGAGTTTGGGCGCGGGCTGAGTTCGGAGACGGACTTGCAAGCGCTGCTGCGGTCGATTGTGGACCGGCTGCCGAAGACGCTGCTGGTGGCGAAGGTGGCGGTGTTCCTGGCGGAGGGTCCGGAGGAGGGCGGCGGGTTCCGGCTGGCGGCTTCGCATGGATTGCCCTTCAGCGGAGAGCAATACGTGCCGCGGCTCGACACGGGATTCTTTCATTTCGATGTGGCGGGCGGACAGCCGCATATTTTCTTTGAAAACACGCAGCAAACGCTGCATCTGACGGAGGAACAGCAGCGCACCGCTGCGCTGTTGGACCTCAACTACTTTCTCCCCTGTCGTGTGCAGGACGGGACCCAGGCTGGAAGCCTGACCGGTCCGCTGACAGGCGGGCGGACGCGGACCATCGCGGTGATCGGGCTGGGGCGGACGATTGGCGGCGATTTCCTTTCGAGCGAAGATGTTGAGTTGCTCGAATCGCTGGCGAGCTACATCGGCATTGCGCTGCAATCGGCGAGTTTGTATGCGCGGCTTGAGGAGCAGGTGTCGGAGTTTGAGCGGTTGAAGGAGTTCAACGAGAACATCGTCGAGTCGATCAATGTGGGCATCCTGGCAGTGGATCTCCATGACCGCATCGAGAGCTGGAATGCGCAGATGGAAGCGATGTATGCGCTGAGCCGCAAGGAAGCGATTGGGCAGCCGTTGAGCGCGGTCTTCCCTGTCGAGTTTGTTGAGGCTTTCGACCGCTTCCGCAACGAGTCTGGTGTACATCACCTGTACAAGTTCCGCCTAACGACGAGGGCGGGTGAGGCGCGCACTGCCAATATCGCCGTTGCTCCGCTGTTGTCGCGCGACTTCGTTGCTGTGGGCCGCATTGTGCTGGTGGACGACATTACGGAGCGCGTGTCGCTTGAAGCTCAGCTTTCGCAGGCGGACAAGCTTAGCTCGATTGGTTTGCTGGCCGCGGGTGTGGCGCATGAGATCAATACGCCGCTGGCGGTGATCTCGAGCTACGCGCAGATGTTGACCAAGCAGATGAAGGACGACACGCGGTTGACGCCACTGCTGGAGCGGATCACACAGCAGACGTTCCGCGCTTCTGAGATTGCCAATGGCCTCTTGAATTTTTCGCGGACTTCGACGACGGAGTTTCGCGATACGGACTTGAACCAGGTGATTCGCGATACGCTGGCTCTCGTTGAGCACCAGATGAAGACGGCGCGGATCACGGTGCTGATGGAACTTGATGCACAGCTGCCGCGTATCCATGGCAATCCTGGAAAGCTGCAGCAGGTGTTTCTGAACCTGCTGCTGAATGCGAAGGACGCCATGCCCAAGGGCGGAGAATTGCGAGTATCGACGACGGCAAACGGACATGTTGAGGCAACGATTGCCGACTCCGGCGCGGGGATTGCGCCCGAGTATCTGAAGCGTATTTATGATCCTTTCTTCACGACAAAATCCGCTCCCAAACCTGGCGAGCGGCGCGGTACCGGACTTGGTCTTTCAGTTAGCTACGGCATCATTCAGGAACACGCCGGAAAGATCAATGTCGAGAGCACGGTTGGCGTTGGAACTACCTTCCATCTTGAGTTTCCACTGTTAAGGAATTCTGTACATGCCTGAGGTCTTATCTCCATTGAGCAAGTCCACTTTGTTGACACATGCCGATCATGGTTCCACTGATTCGAGGGCCACTGCCTCGAAGATTCTCATCATTGACGATGAAGCGGGCATTCGCGAATCGCTGGAAGTGCTGCTGACGCTGGAAGGCTACTCCGTCGAGATGGCCATCGACGGCGAAGAAGGCCTGCTGATGCTGGAGAAAAACAGCTATGACCTGGTGCTGCTGGATCTGGCGTTGCCGGGGCAGACCGGGCTGGAGCTGTTGCCGCAGATTCACGAGAGATATCCGGAGCTGCCGGTGGTGATGATTACCGCTTACGGCACAGTCGATAACGTGGTGGAAGCGGTGCGCGCAGGCGCGGAGAACTTCGTTCAGAAGCCGTGGGACAACGAGAAGCTGCTGGCCGATATTCGTTCGGCGATTGCGCGACACAAGGCTGAGGCGGAGAACATCCAGCTGAAGCGCGCGCTGAAGCAGCGGTATAACTTCCATAACATCATCGGTAAGTCAGATGTTATGCTGCGTATCTTCGATCTTGTGAGCCAGGTGGCGCCGAGCAGGTCGACGGTGCTGATCCAGGGTGAGAGCGGAACGGGCAAGGAATTGATTGCCAAGGCGCTGCATGCGAATTCGCCGCGTAAAGATAAGCCGTTTGTTCCGATCAATACGGGGTCGATGCCTTCGGAACTGCTGGAGTCCACGCTCTTCGGGCACGTGAAGGGCGCGTTTACTTCGGCGATTGCCACGAAGAAGGGCTTGTTTGAAGTTGCCAATGGCGGAACGCTCTTCCTCGATGAAATTGGCAACATGGGCATGGATACGCAGGCGAAGATTCTGCGCGTGCTGCAGGACCGGCGCTTTACTCCGCTGGGCGGAACGCAGGAGATGCAGGTGGATGTGCGCATTGTGGCTGCGACCAATGTGGACCTGCGGCAGGCGGTGCGCGATGGGAAATTCCGCGATGATTTGTTCTATCGTCTAAACGTGATTTCAGTGGACCTGCCGCCGCTGCGCGCGAGGCGCGAGGATATTCCGCTGCTGGTGAATCGCTTTCTCGACCACTTCTCGAAGGAGAACGATCTTGAGCCGCGCAAGCTGACACCGGATGCGATGCGGGCTTTGGTGGACTACGAGTGGCCGGGCAACGTGCGCGAGTTGGAGAACATCATCGAGCGCGGCGTAGTGCTGTCGAGCACGACGCTGATTGATTCAACGCTGCTGCCGGGACATATCACCGGTCGCACGTTTCAGGATGCGCTGCTGGACCATAATCCGAATGCGAGCCTGTTCGACATTCTGGAAGATATCGAGCGGCGGATCATCGTCGAAAAGCTGGAGCGCTGCGGGTGGAACCAGACCGATGCCGCGGAGCAGTTTCATATTCCGCTGAGCACACTGAACCAGAAGATCAAGCGGCTGAATATCGAGATACGGAAGAAGGGCCGCGAGTAACGGCCCTTCTATCGCTTACTTTCTATTTCTAGATTCACCATTTCTTCTCGCGCTGCTTCGAGACGACCCGCTACACTTTGTCTTTCACGGAACTCCCGCAAACCCCGGAGAGATACATGGCCCTGCACAACACCGAAGAACTTTCCGCTGAACCGACGAGCAAGATTGAGGCCGAGTCGCATGATGCGGCGGAGCAGACCTACGAATTTCCCGTTGCCGCGCAGGACCCGCAGGAGGTCTATCAGACGATTCATGATCAGTTAGTGCTGGACGGGAATTCGCAGCAGAATCTGGCGACGTTTTGCACGACGTGGATTGAGCCGGAAGTTGAAAAGCTGATGGCTGAGTGCGCGGACAAGAACATGATCGACAAGGATGAGTATCCGCAGACGGCGGCCATCGAGGAGCGCTGCGTGCACATGCTTGCGGACCTTTGGGGATCGCCGGCGGCGGCGACGACGATTGGCTGCTCGACGACCGGTTCGAGCGAGGCGGCGATGCTGGGCGGGCTGGCGCTGAAGTGGAACTGGCGCAAACGGCGGGCTGCGGCGGGGAAATCGACTGAGCGACCGAACCTTATCATGGGGCCGGTGCAGGTTTGCTGGCATAAGTTTTGCCGGTACTTCGATGTAGAGATTCGTGAGGTGCCGATGGAAGGCGACCGGCTGTTGCTGACTCCTGACGAAGTAGTGAAGCGCTGCGATGAGAACACGATCGGGGTGATTGTGACCCTGGGGGTCACGTTCACGCTGCAGTATGAGCCGGTGCATGCGATCAGCCTGGCGCTGGATGAGTTTGAGGCCGCGACGGGCCTGCATGTGCCGATCCATGTCGATGGGGCGAGCGGGGCGTTTCTGGCGCCGTTTGCGCAGCCTGATCTGCTGTGGGATTTCCGGCTGCCTCGGGTGAAGTCGATCAATGCTTCGGGGCACAAGTTTGGGCTGGCACCGCTCGGGGTGGGTTGGGCGCTGTGGCGGGAGAAGCAGGATCTGCCGGAAGAATTGATCTTCGAGGTGAATTATCTGGGCGGCAACATGCCGACGTTTGCGCTGAACTTTTCGCGGCCGGGCGGGGAGATTATCTGCCAGTACTATAACTTTCTGCGGCTTGGCAAAGAGGGGTATCGGGCGATCCAGACAGAATGTTATGCATTCGGCCGGTATCTGGCGGAGAAGATTGCGGCGCTTGGCCCGTTCAAGATTATTTATGACGGCGAGGGTGGCATTCCGGGGCTTTGCTGGGAGCTGAAGGACCCGGCGGGGTCGAGCTTTACGCTGTATGATTTTGCCGACCGGCTGCGGGAGCGCGGGTGGCTGGTGCCTGCCTACTCGATGCCGCCCAATCGCGAGGACCTGGTGATTCAGCGGATTTTGATCCGGCATGGCTTTACGCAAGAGATGGCGCACCGGCTGCTGGCAGAGATGGAGAGCGTGCTGGCGCATCTGGCGCAGACTCCGGAGCGGCTTACTTCGGAGCTGGTTGGGGCGGAGACGAGCGGGCACGACCATTCCGGGAGATAGGGCGAGCTGGTTAGAGCAGTCACAATTTCACTTGCGGTCCCACAAAGTAATTGCTTGACTCTTTGAGGGGATACGGGTGAATCTTTCACACCATGAAGAAACTTTTCATGTACGCCACGCTCTGTCTTACGGCCGTCTCGCTCGCCGCTGCTGCCCAGGCTCCCGACCAACCGAAGAAAATCGACCAGCTGAAGGATGAGGCGGATGCTGCCAAGGCTTGCGTCGACGCGTTGTTCCAAGGGATACGGCCGATTGCGCCTTCGCGGGAGTTCCGGTTCGAGGGCAAGCCGAGCCAGGCGCGTGATCTTTGCCGCGGCGGGCAGCGGACGTTGCAGTTTCGCCTGACGCCATGGGTGGACTGGACGAACTATTGGGGAACGGGCGATATGGCTTCCCTGCCCTCGGGATTCCTCTCGAACAAAGGCCCGGCGTTTCGCGGAGTGAACGGTGCGCTGATCGATCTTGAGTTTCAACGGGTGGAACTTATCAAGTTCAACTTATTCGATAACTCGGGGACGTATGAGGACTTTATCAATGGACGCCATGGGACGGGCGGGCAGGCGCTGAAGACCTGGGCGCAGATGCGGCTGCCGAAGACGGATCCTAACTTTGCCGCGGTGGGCGGCGACGGAGAGCAGGTTTGCAAGGGTGAGCTGGTGCGTGGACGTACGACTACGGGCATCTGCAATGACGTCAAGAATCCGCTGATGGGCTCGACGGGGACGTTGTTTGCGCGCAATGTTGAGTTTGAGACTGCGTTCCCTGAGATGGGCGCTAATGATTTGACGCGCAACCGCCATGGAAACAGGCTGAGCCTGACGCAGCCTGATCCGCAGGTGATCAGCAGGACGCTGTTTACGCGGAATCAATCCACGCCCGACACATGCAAGGGTGGGTTTGGACTTGCAGGCAATGCTGTCGAGGCGAACTGCGATTATCAGAAGGCTCCGTTCTTCAATGTGCTTGCTGCGTACTGGATTCAGTTCATGACGCATGACTGGTTCTCGCATATGGAAGAGGGGCATAATGCGCCGGGCCTCGAAGATACGGGATGCAAGACGAAGTTAGTGGATGGAGTTGAGGTTCCACTTACTGCGGATGATATTGCCAAGTTAGGCTGCAGACCGGATGACCAGGTGGATAAGCCGTATGTGGCGCAAGATTCGGCTCCGGACAAGTTCAAGGCGAATGGCAAAGAGTACCAGTCGCGGGCGGCGAAGACATTTGCAAATACGAATACGGCGTGGTGGGATGCTTCGCAGATTTATGGGTATGACGACGTATCCGTAAAACGTGTCAAGCGCGATCCTGCGGATACGGCCCTGCTGCTGCTGGAGCGGATTCCGGGCGAGCCTGCGGGAGACCAGGGGTATCTGCCGGTTCTGCAGCCGAGTGACCCGCAGCAGCCGCAGTGGGCCGGGCAGGAGGCGGTTGCGTTTCCGGATAACTTCACCATTGGGCTTAGCTTTCTGCATAACCTTTTTGTGCGCGAGCATAACTCGTTTGTGATGGAGTTCCGCAGGCAGGCTGCGCTTACTCCCAATGCGGATAGCGGGCTACGTGATCCTGCGAAGGCCAAGCATGTGATCACTTACAAAGAGGTGACGGCGGATGAGTTGTTTGCTGCGGCGCGACTGGTGGTTGCTGCAGAGATTGCGAAGATTCATACGACGGAGTGGACGCCGCAACTGCTTTACAACGAGCCGCTGTACAAGGGCATGAATGCGAACTGGAATGGGCTGCTGGGAACGGGCGATCCGGATGTTTCAAAGGCGCTCTCGGATATCATCACGCATAACTTCGGCAGGTCGGCGGATAACAAGAAGGCTACGCAATGGTATTCGGTGTTTGCCTCGGGGCCGGGGATTTTCGGTCTGGGTAGCACCGCGCCGCACTACGACATTACCAAGGCGGACAGCATCAATGGCGGGGTGAATCACTTTGGGTCACCGTTTAACTTTCCTGAGGAATTCGTTTCTGTTTATCGGCTGCATCCTCTGGTGCCGGACCTGATTGAATTTCGTGATTTGAGCAAGGACCCAAACCAGATTACGCAGAAGATTGCCGTGATCAATACGTTCGAAGGCAAGGCTACGGATGCGATGCGCACGGGCGGCATGGCGAACTGGGGTCTGTCGCTGGGGCGGCAGCGGCTGGGGATTCTTGCGCTGCACAATCATCCGCAGTTCATGCAGAGCATCACGCTGCCGCGACTGGACACGCCGACGAAGCAGATCGATCTGGCGGCGATGGATATCATTCGCGATCGCGAACATGGCGTGCCGCGCTTCAACGAATTCCGGCGGCAGTATGGGCTGCGTCAGCTTACCAGCTATGACGACTTCATCGATCATCATCTTGATCCGGCGTCGGCCGCTTATCAGCAACAGCAGACGATCGTGACAGAACTGCGGCAGGTGTATGGGACGCACGTCTGCGACGCGACAAAGATCATCACCGACGCGCAGGTGAACGAGGACAAGACGCCGATCAACGACTGCCTGGGGCATCCGAACGGGTCGGTGGTGGACAACATTGAGGATGTGGATACAGTGGTCGGGTATCTTGCGGAGTCAACGCGGCCGCATGGGTTTGCGATCAGCGAGACGCAGTTTGTGGTGTTCATTCTGAATGCTTCGCGGCGGCTGTTTTCGGACCGGTTTTTTACATCGAGCTTCCGGCCGGAGTTCTATACAACGCTGGGTGTGCAATGGGTGGTGCACAACGGGCCGGGACCGGAGCAGATGGAGAAGGGTGCGCCGAACGGGCATGTGCAGCCGGTTTCTCCGCTGAAGCGGGTGCTGATCCGGAATATTCCTGAACTGAAGCCGGAGCTTGATCCGGTGATCAACGCGTTCGACCCATGGGCGCGGGATCGCGGGCAGTATTACTCGCTGGCGTGGAAGCCGCGGCCTGGGGCAGAGAGCGATCCGGCGTTCAAGCAGTAAGGTTTCCAATGCAAGAGCACGAATGAGAAAGAGAGTACGACCATGGCACAGAACGCATACCTGACGTTGAAAGCAGCAAAGCAGGGGAACATTGGCGGATCGGTGGATCAGAAGGGACACGAAGGGAGCATCCTGGTGCACTCGTTCAACTGCGAGATCACCAGTCCGCGCGACCCTGCCTCAGGTTTGGCTACCGGCAAGCGGCAGCATCAGCCGGTGACGATCCTGAAGGAAGTGGACGCGAGTTCGCCGAAGCTGTGGAGCGCGCTGGTGACCAACGAGACGCTGGTGGAATGGACGCTGCGGTTCTGGACTCCTGCGCCGGCGGGTGCTGGTGAGGAGAGGCAGATTTATACGATCCAGCTGACGAATGCGAGCATTGCTTCGATGCGGGAATATATGCCGGACAACGATGATCCCAACAGTGCGAAGCTGCCGCTGCTGGAACAGATTTCGTTTACTTACCAGAAGATTGAGTGGACATGGACACAGGGCGGGATCACGGCGGCCGATGATTGGGAGACGCCGGTGGCGTAGCGCGTTGAATGGGCACTAGTTTGGTTGTAACTCCCTAACCACAATAGGAGCTACTGGAAGGCTACTAATATTCGTCTTGCTTCAAGCCTTCGATAGCTTCGGCAATCGTTTGGCATTGCCACTTCTTCAAACCGCAGTTGCCGCATTTTCTTGCGAATGGGTTGTGTCCAGCTCCGAATGGTCCCCATTCAAAGAATCTGCTCCCGCACCTGGGGCAGCGAAGGCCTGACGCCTTGATGGACGCAGCCGACATGGCGACGATATAAATCGCTATGGCAGGAAAGACGGCCCAGTTGAGACTCCATCTCTCCAGTCCGCCGATGATCACCACACCGAATGGCATCCAGCCCACGAACATCGCGATTGAGATCCAGAAGTACTTGCGATATTTCTCCCAAACTGCGCCGAAGTCAGCGACGGGATAGCCTTCTCTCACTTCGTTGCGCATTTGGACATCATAAGGTAGAGCGGGCTTTCAGCCCTTAGGTCTCTTTGCCTTCGTTGACCCAGCCCGTTGGGCTGGGCTGGTATGGTGGCGCGCCTTTGGCGCTTTGAACGCTTTCAGCGACCTATCCGTGCTTGTTCATGGGAAGGACGAAGCTGTGCGATAGCTTGTGCAAAGATCGCAGCCGGCGAGGCTGCCCGGCATCAATTTTGGCTTTCTGGCATCCTAAGAGATGTGACTGAGACAGGTGGAACTGGGTTTGCGCATGCGTACCGGGCGCTGCGTCATCGGAATTTTCGGCTGTTCTTTGCGGGGCAGAGTGTATCGCTGATTGGCACCTGGATGACGCGGGTGGCGACGGCGTGGCTGGTCTATCAGCTGACCAAGTCGGCGGTGCTGCTGGGGACGGTGAGCTTTGCCGGGCAGATTCCTACATTTCTGCTGGCGCCGCTGGCCGGGGTGCTTGTCGATCGCTGGAACCGGCGGACGGTGCTGGTGGTGACGCAGGCGCTGTCCATGGTGCAGTCGCTGGCGCTGGCTGCGTTGACGCTGACACATCACATCAACATCACTGAGGTCCTGATCCTGAGCGCGATGCAGGGGTGCATCAATGCGTTCGATATGCCGGGTAGGCAATCGTTTCTGATGGAGATGGTCGAGGATCGCGCGGATCTTTCGAATGCGATTGCGATCAACTCTTCGATGGTGAACCTGGCGCGGCTGGTGGGGCCCTCGCTGGCCGGGATGCTGATTGCGGTGACCAGCGAGGGCTGGTGCTTTCTGATTGACGGCGTGAGCTATATTGCCGTGATTGCGTCGCTGTTGATGATGCGGCTGCCGGCTCTGGATGCCGCGAAGATTGCCGAGGCGGCGAACCGGGCCGGGACTTCCCTGCTGGTGCAGTTGAAGGATGGCTGGGATTTTGTACGGGGGTTTGCGCCGATCCGCACGATTCTGCTGCTGTTCTCTCTCGTGAGCCTGATGGGGATGCCGTTCATGGTGCTGATGCCGATCTTTGCAGGGCAGGTGCTGAAGGGCGGACCGCATACGCTGGGCTTCCTGATGGCGGCGATGGGGGTGGGGTCGCTGGGGTCGGCGCTTTCGCTGGTGCTTCGGAAGTCGGTGCGTGGGCTGCTGAAGATGATTCCGATTGCGGCTGCCACTTTTGGAGTGGGGCTGGTGCTGTTTGGGTTCTCTTCCAACCAATGGCTGTCGATGGTGGAGCTGCTGTTGATCGGCTTTGGGATGATGCAGGGTCTTACGGCGAGCAACACGATCATTCAGACGATTGTGCCGGAGGACAAGCGTGGGCGGGTGATGAGCTACTACACGGTCGCGTTTGTGGGCATGGCGCCGTTTGGGAGCCTGCTGGCCGGGTGGCTAGCGGCGGGGATTGGCGCACCCTGGACGGTTGTGATCAGCGGGGTGAGCTGCATTCTGGGGGCGGGGTGGTTCTGGTCGCAGATGAAGACGGTACGGGTGGCGATGCGGCCGATCTATGAGCAGTTGGGGATTATCCCTGTGAAGTATGTGCCTGAGGTGCAGGAGGCGGGTGGGAACTAGCTGGCTTTTGCGAAAAGCAACAGCAGATTCCCTCCGGGAATGACAACAAGAAAAGCAAGAGCAAACAGCAAGAACAAGCTCCGACATTCCCTAGGAGGATTGTTCGCTAGGGGCCAAGTTTCGGGTGGAGGTGTTGCGACCCTTTCTGAACTTCCAGATGCCGTAGAGGATGCCGAGCAGGACGAGTCCTCCGTAGACCCAAAGGATGGTGGTGGACCAGCCATTCTGCTCCTTTTGCCACAGGCGGACGACGCGGCGGCCGTAGGTGACACCGATCCAGGCGAGCAGGCCGTAGCGGAACAGGCGGGCGACTCCGAAGCCTACGAGGAAGTGATTGCGCGGGACGCCGAGTGCCCCGGCGGCGAGGATAAACGGGGTGAGGGGAATTGGCGGGGGCAGAATGGCGGCGACGGCGACGGACCATGCGCCACGCTTTTCAACCCAGTTCGTAACGCGGCCGAGGGCGCGCTTGGGAACGTAGCGTTCGAGAGCCTTCTCGCCACCCTTCTTGCCGACGCCCCAAGCGAGGTAGCCGCCGAGCATGGATCCGGCGAAAGCGCTGGAGGCGAGCGTAACCGCGGTCACGGCGGTTGCTCCGCGGTGGGAGCAGAGCAGAAGAAGGAGCAGATCGGTGCTTCCAGGCAGGGGCAGGGGGATGACCGACGAGTCGATGATGGCGACGGCGAACAGGCCGACACCGCCAAGGCTGATGAGCCAGCGCAGTAGATGAGAACTCTTTGCGGAGGAGCGGGCGGCTCTCTTGCCGGCCAGGTAGAGCATGGTCATATGGCTCATTGTCTCTTGGATGCATGCCGGAAACGTGTGCAATCGGGGAACTTCCCGATCAAATTGGCGGGATCGAGCATCAGAACGTGCATGAGTTGTGAAGCAGGTCCCGCAGGGGCGAGCCGATAGGCTATTCTGACCATGAAGCGGTAGTACAGACGTGCGCAGCGAACCCGGCCATCTGCGGGATGCCAGATCAGGACACTGTTGTCTCCTATGCCCTTCGCATTAGAAAACTTCGACGGCATTGCCAAGCGCCTGATCTATTCGGTGCAGGAATATTCGCTTTTCTGCTGGCAGGCGGTCAGCAACGTGGTCCGCAAGCCGCGCTACTGGGGCGATACGCTGACCCAGGCTGACCTGATCGGCGTGGGATCGCTGCCAATTGTGGTGCTTACGGGCTTCTTCACGGGCGGCGTGCTGGCACTGCAGTCGGCGGCTTCGCTGGCGCAGTTTGGCGCACAGTCCCAGACGGGCCGGTTTGTTTCGCTGTCGATGATTCGCGAGCTGGCTCCGGTGCTAACCGGGCTGATGGTTTCTGGCCGCAACGCGAGCGGCATGGCTTCCGAGCTCGGGTCGATGGTGGTGACCGAGCAGATCGACGCGATGCGCGCGCTGGGCACGGACCCGATGAAAAAGCTGGTCACGCCGCGTGTGCTGTCGACCGTGTTGATGCTGTTCCTGCTTACGATCGTTTCAGACACGGTGGGCACGGCGGGCGGAGCGTTTGTGTCGGTCTTCATGAGCGCGCAAAACGGGACGCAGTACTTTACCTCTGCCTACCAGGCGCTGGTCTATGCGGACATCGTGCAGGGGCTGACGAAGCCTCTCTTCTTCGGATTCATCATTTCAACCGTGGGCTGCTTCTTTGGCATGCAGACGACAGGCGGAACGCAGGGCGTTGGACGGTCGACGACGCAGGCAGTGGTCGTGTCTTCCGTGATGATTATCGTCAGCGACTTCATTCTCAGCCGCATTATGCTGTGGCTGTTCCCGGGATTCTGACGGATGGAGACCTACACCCAGCTTGACCTGACGAAGACGGCCAACGCGGTCCTGGACCCGGTGGTGATTTTCGACAATGTGTCGTTGCGGTTCGATGGGCCTCCGGTGCTGGAAAATGTGAGCTTTCAGGTGGCGCCCGGAGAGACGCGCATCCTGCTGGGTCCGGCGGGCGTGGGTAAGAGCGTCCTGCTGAAGCTGGCCAACGGGTTGCTCAAGCCGGATTCGGGCTACGTGTACCTCTTTGGTCAGGAGATTACCCAGATGCCCGAGGAAGAACTGCTTGGGCTGCGTTTGCGCACCGGAATGGTTTTCCAGGAAGGCGCCCTGTTTGATTCGCTCACGGTGCGGGACAATGTCGGCTACCAGTTAATGGAGCGCGCCGTGCCCGTGGCTGAGGTGGACCAGCGGGTACGCGAGGCGCTGCGCTTTGTAGAGCTGGAGCATACGTATGACATGCTGCCGGCATCGCTCTCGGGCGGTATGCGGCGGCGTGTCGCGATTGCGCGGGCAATCATTGACCAGCCGCAGCTGCTGCTGTATGACTCGCCGACGGGCGGGCTGGACCCTGTGACTTCGACCACCATCGTGGAATTGATCGTGAAGGAACGGGACGTTTATAAGACACCCTCCCTGCTGGTGACGCACCGGTTGCAGGATGCTTTCACGATGGCGACGCACCGGTTCGACCAGGAGCAAGGCAAGATGGCGCCGCTGCCCAAGGGCCAGACGGATCCTGAGACCAGATTCATGGTGCTCCATCAGGGCAAAGTGGCCTTTGATGGCAGCACTGAGGCACTGGTGGGTAGCCAGGATCCGTTCATCAAGGAATTTCTAGCCTGAGTTTCCCGTTCGATTGAGAACTAGCCGATGCATGATGTATGTTATACATCATGCATCGGACGCAGCTCTATCTAGAAGAATCTCTCTGGACCACACTCGAAGCGCGAGCCAAACGGGACGGCACTTCTGTTTCTGAACTGATACGTTCAGCAGCTCGGAAGTGTTACGTCGACAGCCCAAACGAAAGACTCGCAGCTCTGGAGGGCTTTATTGGCATTCGCGCGGATCGACCCGAATTCGATGATGTCGACGGCTACATTCGTGATTTACGTAGAGGGGATCGACGCAGAAAGATGCTGGAGGAATGATAGTATTCGTCGATTCCGACATACTTATCGAGACCTCACGAGGACGAAACGAACCGATCTTGTCTGCGTTTCGTTCGCTCATGGGTGGTGATAGTGCGGTTCTCTACTCCCCCATAAGCGCTGCCGAAATCTGGGCTGGGGTTCGTCCAAACGAGTTTGAAGGCACTGCAAGACTCTTCGAAAAGCTAGAATGCGTTCCGACAGATCATGCAACCGGCGAACTTGCCGGTGAATTTCTTCGGCGCTTCAGCAAAAGCCATGGATTGGAAGTTCCGGACGCAATTATCGCTGCCTCCGCAGTGAAGAGCGAAGCGCTGTTGTGGACTCGCAATCGGAAACATTACCCGATGCCTGAAATTTCCTTTTACTAGTCCAGCCAGGAATTGCTCAGACCATATTTGATTTCCAAATAACTCAGCCTCACGCCAAGAGCGGTGAGGCTGAAATGCAAGGGAACGTGGGCCCGGATTTAGAGAGCAACGTTGAAGGTGAACTTCGAAGTCGCGCCGTTGGCTGGTAGATTCTCGATGCCGTCCACCTGAAGCGTGGAGCGCTGGACTTCGCTTTGCGGATTGACTGCTGCCACACCAAAGCCAAGAATGAGACCGCTATCCGCGCCGGGCGTGGATGGGAGAGTCCATGCATACGGAATGCGCAGGGTGCAGGAATACTTGCCGCCCGATGCGGTGGCAAAATTGTTGGCGTTCTCCAGGCCACCGTCGACGGTGCCTGTGTCGGTATCGATGATCCCGCCAATGGCGTACACGGAACAGTGGTAGGTGGTGCCGGATTCGAATTTCGAGGCCACGTTGATGTTGATGGTGACGATGATCACGCCTTCCGTCGGCGACACACTGCCGCTTTTCTGCGTCGTCGCCTTCATACGCACGCCGGAGGCGGTGACGGCATTGGTCTGGGAGTCAAAGGCAAAGTTAATGCCCTGGGGAAGCTTGCTGACTGGCGTGGGGTTGCGGCTGAGTCCAGGGTTGGCGGGCTGTTGAGCGTTTGCGGCGAGCGCTGTTGCGGCGCACAGTACGAGGGCGGAGAGCGTGGGGGAGATGCGCATGGTTTTGCTCCAATTTTTGTGTGGTTTCCGTGTGGGATTTGCCGGCTGCTTAACGGCCTTCGCGCATTGCGCAGGCATTAGCACTGCAATTCGTAACAGGGACAAACTTGCCAGAATGTGCAGGATTGAACAAATGCGGAATTGTTGTAGAGGCGCTGAAAGTGCCGTCTTTCCCGTCGATAGCGCGGTCTGGTAACCTCAAGTGTTTTGAAAGGTATGCCGAATGGGTTTCAAGTTCCAGAATGTCGATTTCATCAAGTTCGATTCCCTGCTCAATGAAGATGAGCGGATGGTGCGCGATACGGCGCGCGGTTTCATTGAAGACAACCTGATCCCGATCATTGAGGATTGCTTTCGCGAGGGGCGGTTTCCGCGTGAGCTGGTGCCGATGATGGGCGAGATGGGCTTCTTTGGCGCCAACCTGCACGGGTATGGTTGCGCCGGGATGTCCAATGTCGAGTACGGGCTGGTGATGCAGGAGTTTGAGCGTGGCGACTCGGGCTTTCGCAGCTTTGTGAGCGTGCAGTCGGCGCTGGTGATGTATCCGATCTACACGTTTGGATCGGAGGAGCAGAAGAAGAAGTGGCTGCCGGAGCTGGCCGCGGGACGGAAGCTGGGATGCTTTGGGCTGACCGAGCCAGGGTTCGGGTCAAATCCGGGCGGGATGACGACGCGGGCCACGAAGGACGGCGACGAATACGTGATCACTGGCGAGAAGATGTGGATCACGTCCGGCAACATTGCCGACGTGGCGATCATCTGGGCCAAGGTCACGGACGAGGACGACAAGGTTCGCGGCTTTCTTGTCGAGACGGACCGGGCCGGGTTTCGCGCCGATGAGGTGCATGGCAAGTGGTCGCTGCGGGCTTCGGTGACGTCAGGGCTTTCGCTTCAGGAAGTGCGCGTGCCGGCCAGCAATCTGCTGCCGGGGACGGGCGGGCTGAAGAGTCCGTTGATGTGCCTGAACCAGGCGCGCTACGGCATCAGCTGGGGCGCGATTGGAGCGGCGATGGCCTGTTACGACACGGCGCTGCAGTATGCGAAGGTACGCAAGCAGTTTCGCAATGAGCCGATCGCAAGCCACCAGATTGTCCAGGAACGGCTGGTGTGGATGATTTCAGAGATCTCGAAGGCGCAACTGCTTTCGCTGCATGCCGGGCGAATGAAGGATGCGGGGACTCTGGGACATGAAGTGATTTCACTGGCCAAGCGGAACAACGTATGGATGGCTCTCGAATGTGCGCGGAGTGCACGGCAGATTCTGGGAGGCAACGGGATCACCGAGGACTATCCGATCATGCGGCACATGATGAATCTGGAGTCTGTGATTACGTATGAAGGCACGCATGATATTCATGCGCTCATCATGGGGCAGCATATTACTGGGATTGCTGCGTTCTAGCGAGCGCATTCAGGCTCTTCGCGTCTTTCGGTCAGTGAACACTTATGCGCTGACCGAGAGACTCAAAAGATGAAAGATGCTCCCTACTTGGAAAGAAGACGCAGACAGGTACGGAATCGGATTAACCTTCCGCTCTCTATTTTCCTGATTACCTGCACGATGGCAAGCATCGGGCTAAAACCGATTGTCATCGGCGGTCATTCGCAGGACGCTAACCTTTCCGTCCACCTAAGTATCTTTTGGACCGTCTTCGGGACTTTCTATCTGGCTGCGTGGGTAGCTATTTACTGTGATTTAAGAAGAGACAGGAATAGCTCACCGATTGTATTGTTCGTGATATCTGGAACAGCTGTCTTCGCCGGAATCTTGATTGAGTGGTTTATCTGTGTCCTTGCTGTCTCGGCCTTCTATCGCTTATGGCCATGAATAGTTGTTCGGGCAGAACATTACGGGGATTGCTGCGTTTTAACGGACGATCGAGGTCTTTGGATTCTTAAGGGTATCCGCTAATCCTTTGCTGTTTTCGGACGATGCTCTTCCAGGTCGATGATGCCCAGCAGCGCTCCCCAGTGGTAGAAGCGGTCACTGCTGCTCACGTCATCGCCCTCGCCGGTGATGGCGTTGTAGTTTTCGTGGACATGACCGTTGGCTTGCCATTCCTTGTTGAAAAGCTGCAGGGACTTTTCGGCGAATTGCTGGCGTGCGGCTGAAATCTCGGGGCCTGAGTAATTCTTCAGGCCGAGGTAGACGAGGTAATTCATCGGACCCCAGATGCGGCCGCGCCAGTAGTCCTGATCGCGGAAGGCGGGGTCGTTGCGCGCAATGGCAGGCATGATCCACTGACCCCAGAACTCGCTCGGGTTGAGCAGGTGCTCCTGCACCATGCGGTGGGCCTGCCCGGGCGTGGCCGCGTGGGCCAGAAGCGGATAGAAGTTAGTCGGCGAAAGACGATGGCTCAATTCTCCAGTACTCAAATCCTTGTTGAGGAAGATCCCTGACTTTTCGTCCCAGAGGGTGTTGAGCGTGGCGCGATATTTGGCTGCTCTCGCGGTCAGTTCGGCGGCTTCTGCAGGTTTGTTGAGGATGCCGGCGATGCGAGCCAGCGCGTCGGAATCGGCGACGTACATGCTCAGCAGGCCGACATCGGCAAGGAGCAATTGGTGTGTGGCGGGATCGAAGACGGCGCCGTCGTACATCGGGCTGTTATCGAGGCCGGACTCGAACATGGCGGCAGCCTTTGTGCCGACTGACGAGTCGTCGAGATTGCGCGGCTGATTTTGTTCGTCGGTTCCCCAGACAAGATATCCCTGCCGGTCTCGATGCGCAGCCCACCAGCGGTTCCATCGCAGCAGGGCTGGAAAGGTGTCTTCGAGCAGCCAGCTGTCGTGGAATTTTTCGTAGAGATTGAGAACTGTGACGGCGCCTACGGGAGGTTCGGAACGGTCTTCACTCTTCCAGCCGGAGCCGCGGGCAAAATTGGGAACAAACCCTTGCGACGAGGCCTCTCTGCATATCTCAATCGCGTTGGCGTAGGCCAGGTCACGGCTGCCGACGGAGGCCAGCGTGGCGGCAAAGAAGGTGTCCCAGTCAAAGAGGACATAGCCTCCCCAGCCTTCGCTCCAGATACGGCTCACGGGAGAAATGACACGCTTCCCTCTTGGTTCGTAGATGGTGTCCCAGCCGATGACGGTCTGTATTGCCTCGGCGACCGATGCGCGGTTGCCAAACTCCGCAAAGGAGGCTTGATAGGCTGACTTCTGCCTGTCCAGCACAGCCTGAATCTGAGCGACGGTTCGCGGATGACCGGAGCTGAGACCGACCGGTGCGTCCAGCTTCGCAGAGAAGTACGAGCCGGTCACGGGAAGATTGACGTCAGCGGTGTCAGAGCCTGCGAGAAAGAACGGGATGCTTCCAGCGGCGAACCTCGCTGTGATTAGGTTGCCGGATTTCGCGATCATTCCGGGACGATTCCACAGCATGCCGAGCGAAAAGACGATTTCGAGTGGAAGCCGTGATGCAACGGGTGGATCAAGTGGGGAGACGAGCAGGACGAGGTCGGCCCCGTCATGAGCGCTTTGGATTCGCAGGGTGCGCTGCTGCCAGGTGAGTTTGACGTCGCTGTAGCTGCCATCGTAGGAATGCGCGCCGGGCATGACATGCTCATCCGTGGCGCCTTGGCGGCCGATGAGGGCTGCCGGCAGGAAGGCTTCTCCGCTGACTGTCCCTTGCGTCTTCACGCCGATTCTGACCGCGAGACCTTCCGGAAGCAATACGTGCGTGGTGACGCTGTGATTGTCCCAGGTGTTCCAACCGCGCGCCAGGCGCTTCTGCACGCTTGCATATTGCGGTGAATTCTGCGCACGGACAGGTGCGTAAGTGGCGATGGCGATGAGAATTGCTGCAGTGAGCGAGAGAAAGCGGCACCGATGTGCGGATGACATCCGACCACCATACTCAATGGCAGGGCACGCGAGCAAACTCGCAGCGGGTTATCATTCATGTTGCGCGGCGACGTTCTACAGCGGTGAGGATGCTTTTGGCATTTGGGTCTTGAGAAGAATTTTCTTGAGAGCATCCCGGTAACGAACCGGCTTTGCTTCGCTGAGCGAGTCCTGGATTGCTTTTCGGTAGCCGCCCATATAGATCGTATAAATGACCGCGGCTGCGCATCCTACTCCGAACATGAAACCGAGGATCAAGCCGAATAAGGCTGCGAAGCCAAAGACTTCCATCGTGCAGGCTCTTTCTAAGAAGCAGATTCCCTGTAGGTATGACAACAAGAAAAGCAAAGGTGCAAGCAGTGGTTCGTTGTATTCGAGATCACTAGACCTGGACTACCAAGCCAGAGTAGGGGACAAGATGCGCATCGGCGGTGAGTAAGTGAAAGCCCTGCGAAATGGCTTGGCCGATCAGCAACCGATCAAAAGGATCGCCATGAAGCATAGGCAGTTGTGTTGTTTCCTGCGCGTGTCGTGAAGTCACTGGAAGTTCGATAAACCCGTTGTTGTGAATTTCATCTATCACATCTGACACGCCTACTTTGAGCTTGCCTAACCGAACTTTGATTGCGACTTCCCAAACAGAAGCAGCTGAAATAAATACGGCTTCTGCCGCTTCAATCTGCTGTCTTGCCTGTGGAGTTAATCTGACATCATTTGCCGTGAGCCAAAGAAAGATATGTGTATCCAGTAAAACAGAGGGCATCAGAAGCCAGACCTTAGCAAAAAGTCTTCCGATAAAGGCTCATCAAAATCTTCGGCTATCCAGATTGAATCCTTCAGGGCGCCGTACCGGATGGTCTTATTTCCCGCGTCCAGGCCACTTAAGCGAGCAACTGGCTTCCCTTCCCGGACAATGATCGTGTCCTCCCCCTGCTGAGCAAGGTCGATTAACTCGGAGAGCTGTGTCTTCGCTTCTGGGATGCTCACGGTGGACATGATAACCCTCGTTTGGTTCAAGGATAGCGCGAACCCAGTCTATACAGCGACGACAAAACTGTCTTCTGTGCGGGTGACTGAGTGGTAGAGAGTGTCGCGCTCTACAGGGACGCGGCCTGCGGCTTCGATGAGGTGGCAAAGCTGCTTGCGGGTCATGCCCTGCGGCGTGGTCGCGCCTGCGTCGTGATAGATTTTCTCTTCGATGACGGTACCGTCGAGGTCGTCCGCGCCGAAGCGGAGGGCGATCTGGGCGATCTTCGGCGTCAGCATCTGCCAGTACGCCTTGATATGCGCGAAGTTATCGAGCAACAGGCGCCCAACAGCTACCTGGCGAATGTCGGTCAGCCCGGTCGTCACGGGCAGGTGGTCCAGCGCGGTGTGTTCGGGATGGAAGGCGAGCGGGATGAAGGTCTGGAAGCCGCCGGTTTCGTCCTGCACTTCGCGCAGCTTGAGCATGTGGTCGACGCGGTCTTCGTTGTTCTCGATGTGGCCGTAGAGCATTGTCGCGTTCGACCGGAAGCCGTGCTTGTGCGCGAGGCGAGCGGTGTTGAGCCATTCGCTGCCGTCGATCTTGTGGTCGCAGATGATGCTGCGGACGCGACTGGCAAAGATCTCAGCGCCGCCACCGGGCATGGAGTCAACTCCGGCTTCCTTCATCTTGACCAGAGTCTCGTCGATGGTGAGCTTGGCGCGGCGGGCGAGGAAGGCGACCTCGACCATGGTGAAGGCCTTGATGTGGACCTTGGGGAAGCGCTGTTTGAGCCCGCGGACGAGGTCGAGGAAGTATTCGAAAGGCAGGTCGGGGTGCAGGCCGCCGACGATATGAAACTCCGTAACTGCCTCGGTGTAGCCGGAGGCGGCGGTCTCGAAAGCCTCTTCGAGCGCCATGGTATAGCCGGCGGCGTCGCCCTTTTTGCGGCCGAAGGCGCAGAGGCGGCAGTTGGCAACGCAGACATTGGTCGGATTGATGTGGCGATTTACGTTGAAGTAGGTGATGTCGCCGTGCATCCGTTCGCGGACGTGGTTGGCGAGCCAGCCCACGGCCAGCACGTCGCTGGTGCCGTAGAGGGCTACGCCGTCGTCGAAGCTGAGGCGCTCGTTGGCGAAGACTTTTTCAGCGATGGTCTCGATACGTGGGTCGTAGGTGTGGAAGGAGTGGCGCGCGGCTACGGAGTCAGTCTGCATATCGAGTTCACCTATACAGATGATACTGGAAATCGCCCTGAGGATTCGGATTTTGAACAGATTCGATTTCGGCAAGGACTGCTTCGGTCACCAGTTCGCAGGTCAGTTGTGCGGTAGCGCGGGCTTGATCGGTGAGCTGGCGCTGGGTTCCGGTTTGGGATCGGCAGCCCTTGGGGTTTCCTTCTTCCCTTCCTTGGCGGCGACTGGCGGCTCGGCCAAAACGCCATCCTGAAGCGATGTGGCGAAGCGGACGCCTCCTGCGGAACGGGCCAGGAACAGACGGAAGCCGGTGCCTTCGCCGTTGAAGCTGAGCGAGGCCGGGTCAACGGAGTAGAGGACCTGGCTGCTGCGAGAGGTGACCAGCATGCGTCCAGTCTGCTCGTCGAAAGAGAGATCACCTACGTCGCGGACAGGAACCTTCTCGAGCCAGAACCACGATGGATTGCTGGTGTTCTTGAGGTCGCGGGAGAAGTAGACGCCATCGCCGGCTCCGACCCAAAGGCCACCCTCTTTGGAGAAAGCGATCTTGCGAACGTCCTTGACGCGCGCGGGCAGATGCAGCGGGTCCCAGCTCTTACCCTGGTCCTTGGAATAGACGACGCCTTCGCGCCGGGCGGCCAGCATGAGTCCGTCCCAGACAGCGACCGAATGATAGGCAGCCGAGCCGAGGACGAGTCCGCCCTGCCAGGTCACGCCCTTGTCGGCGCTGGTGAAGACGCCTTCCGCGGTTGCGGTAATCCAGGTTTCGCCGGAGAGATCGAAGCTGGAGACACGGGAGCTCATGGCGCGGGCCGGGATGGTGATTTTTTCGAGGCGGTTGACCTTGCGACCTTTGACGGTCTCGGTAACGATCTTTGTACCGTAGTTGACGATACTGCTGCGCATCACCCAGTGCGGGTCGGTGAATCCCTGTCCGGCCTCAAGCGCAAAGATGCCATGGCTGGTGCCTGCGAGAACTGTGCCGTCTTTGGCTTCGGCGAGGGTGAAGACGTCGCGGCCGTCGAGTCCTCCGGAGATCTGCGCCCAGGTGGTGCCGCCGTCGGTGGTGAGGAAAACGCCGCCGTATGCCTTGTCATTGACCACGCCGGCCAGAATGCGGCGCGGATCGCGGGCGTCGGCTACGAGCGCTTCGACCTTGCGGGCTGAGAAGCCTTCGTTGGAGTCGGCGAAACTCACGCCATTGTCCGTGCTGGATAGCACTCCGCCGCGGTCGGTCGCCAGTAGAATATGGCCTTCGTGGGAGGGATCGAGATAGATGTCGTTGATGATGACGTTATCGCCGGTGAGACGCTGCCATTCGCGGCCACCGTCGCGCGTGCGATAAAGACCCTCGGTGGTGCCGGCATAGACGATTTCGCGGTGATGCGTGTCCTGCATGAGGACGCGGGTGCGGCGGGCGGTCGCTGGGATGCCTTGAATCTTGTGGAAGAGCTCACCCGAATTTTCACTCTTGTAGATGCCGGAGCAGGCGCTGGCATAGACCGTGGTGGGGCGCTCGGGGTCGACAATGATCGAAAAGACGTCGGAGTCGTCGATGACGCCCTGCTTGATGTTGTGCCAGGTCTTGCCGCCGTCGGTGGTCTTCCAGGGCAGATGCCAGGTGCCAGCGTAGACGATCTCCGGGTTCTTCGGGCTGATGGCGATCGACTCGACTTCGTGAATCTCTTTGCTGAGAGGATTGTCCTGCGGCGGGCTGATGAGCTCCCAGTTGATGCCATGATCGCTGCTGCGGTAGACGCCCTTGAGAGATCCTGCAACGAGGATGGCTGGATCGGAAGGAGCCTGGGCAAGTGCCAGAACAGATTGCCCCTTCAGCGAGGGAGTTTGCTTCCAGGTTCTGCCGCCGTCGTGGCTGACGTAGAGGCCGCCGTCTGAAAAATCGACGCGCCATGCGCCTGCAAAGACGGTGTTGTGATCGGAGGCGTCGACAACGATGCTGTCGACGATCAGATCGTCGCCGGCTTCGACTTTGCTGAGACGGGTCCAATTAGCTCCGGCATCGTGGGATTCGAAGATCCAGTTATTCGTGTCGCCGAGATAGAGATGGTTCGGTTCGCCTGGAACGGCCGCAAAGGATCGCGCGTCACCACCATAAGGACCGATGGATCGCCACTGGAATGGCGTGCTCTGAGCAAGTACAGTCAGGCTCATTGAAACCGCCGCGGCTCCCAGAAGACATATCATCCGGATCGAGCGGGCGACAAAGCGGAAAGGATGTGAGGGGTGCGTCATTACCAACTACGAGTCTCCGACACCGGATAGGATTGCGTGAACTGGCTGAATCGAAAACAAAATCGATGGATCATTGAGGCAAAGAAAACGGGGCTGACCGGATGAATCGGTCAGCCCCGGCTGTTGCTTGACTTACTTATGCAGCACGGGCAGAGACTGAGAGTCTCTGCCCGCGCTGTATTTGCTGATTGGACTACTTGGCAGCCTTCTTGCTGTGGTGCTTGGCAGGAAGAGCCTTGCGGGGCTGAGCCTTCGGCTCGGAGCTGATCTTCGTTGCGCCAGCTACGTCGAAGGTTGCGCCGGAAGGAACGAGGTAGTCTTCGACCTTCTTGCCGTCGCCGGAACCGGTGTAGACGTTGACGCGAGAAGCATCAATGCCGCCTTCGGTTACGAGGTAGTCCTTGGTGTTGACGGCGCGCTGCGCTGCGAGGTCTTCAACCTTGGCTTTCTTGTGGCCCTTCGGAGGCATCTTCTCGTCTGCGGTGGCCGAACCAACGATGGCTACGGTCGCATCCGACTTGCTCTTCAGGGTAAGGGCGATGCCGTCGAGGCAGGCCTTGGCTTCGTTGTCCACGCGGGCCGGACGCTTCTTGTCCTTGTCGAAGGTGATCGAGCAAAGAGCGGAAACGGTCGGTGCAGGAGCGACGTAGGGAGCTTCAATCGTGACCGGGGTGGTCGCGGTTGCGGTCTGACCCTTGTCGTCAGTTACGGTGCAAGTGACTGTCGACGTGCCCGTCGGTGCGCCGGCTGAAGAGAAGGTTGCAGAGGTGCCGCTGCCGCTGACCGAACCAGCCGAAGCCGAGTACGAGTAGGTCAGAGGACGGTTCTGCGGGCTGACGCCGCTGGCGGTAATCGCGCTGGTGTCGCCCGGCTTGATGGTGGTCGGGTTCGCCGAGCAGCTCACTGTCGGCGGCTCGAAGGCCTTGACGGTGTAGGTGGCCGAGCAGTCAGCGGACTGGCCAGGCTTCGGACCTTCGCTTACGTTGCCCTTGACCGTGTAAGTCCCGGGAGCAAGCGAGCCGGTTGCAACAGTTGCGGTCGTTCCCGAGGTGGTGACGCCATCACCGGTGAAGGTGTAGGTCGCCTTCATCTTCGGGTTCAACATGTCAGCCGTTGCCGAGATGGTGATCGGGTCGCCCGGGAAAACTGTAGCAGGGCTTGCCGAGCAGGCCAGGGTTACCGGCGGAGGAGGAACGATGCTACCGATGTGGTAGACCAGACCGGCGCTGAGGCGAGCCGCATTGATGTTCGCGCGGCCACCAAAGACTACAGGTCCAAAGTTGACGTGCATGTATTCGTAGTCCGCCTGGAACAGACGAACCGAAAGCTTGCCGCCAAGCAGCGGCGTTTTGTAATCCATACCACCGCCGACGGTGAGAGCGGGACCCCAGGTAAGAGGTTCGTGCTCAGGGCCGCCCACCAGAGCGCCGCCGACCAGGCCGTGCGCAAACGGAGTGATGTCAGCCGTAGGATAACGGAAAATCAAGCCCGCAGAACCCGTGAAGAACGAGTCGTTGTTGCCGCCGTTCTTCGAGTCGCTGCCGTAAAAGTGTTCGCCGAACTCGAGCTGGGCACCCACGTACTTGTTGAAGAAGTAGGAACCACTGGCGATACCGCCAACGTTGACGGCCTTATAGTCGACCGGCAGAACTGTACCGTCGGACTGCTTAACCTGAACCGTGTCGTGAGGGGCGAGGTAGCTATAACCAGCGAAAATATCCCAGCGCGATGCGGAAGTGTCCGCAGGGGGCATGGGCTTGGCGGCCGGCTTGTCCTGAGCATAGGCGCCCGCGGACATCAATGTGGCCGCTGCCGCAACAGCCAGAACTACAGACTTCGTAACACGAGATTTCATACGTTTTCCTCCGCAACATTGGCTTGAAAGCAAAAATGCATTTCAAGTCTCCAACTGGTGAATTGTTTTGTCCGTTTTATGACGGACATTGATGGTTTGAAATCGAGGTAAAGCCAAGAACACGAACGACAATATCAACTTACCATAGGGCGAAATGAGCAGAACACAAATTTCTTGAATGAGTTGCCGACACAGTTACTGGAGAGGGTACTCGACAAATTTCCCCGGTTGTCTCTTAGTTCCGATGTACGGTATGGCATTCAGGTTGCTCACTACCCAATGTTTAGAGATTTCCTTAGGCTGCCGCGCTCCCGCTGGATCTTTTCCTGCAACAGGGTGATCGCGTACAAGAGCTGTTCCGGACGCGGCGGGCAGCCAGGCACATAAATGTCAACGGGGATGACCTGATTCACGCCCTGCACGAGCGCATAGTTGTTGAAGACACCACCGGATGTCGCGCAGGCACCCATCGAAATGACCCACTTGGGTTCGGGCATTTGCTCATAAAGACGTTGGATGACCGGCGCCATCTTCTGCGAAACGCGGCCTGCGATCACCATCAGATCCGACTGGCGTGGCGAAGGACGGAACACTTCCGCGCCAAATCGGGCCAGATCGAAACGAGAGGCGCCCATCGACATCATTTCAATTGCGCAGCAGGCGAGGCCGAAGGTCATGGGCCAGACGGAGTTCTTGCGAACCCAGTTGACAGCGAAATCGAGCGAGGTCATAAACACACCTTCGGGTTGCTCGAAACCGTAGCTGACTTCGCGCAACTTACCGCGATTCTTGCCACTGCTTTCGAGGGCACCGAAGAAGTATTGATCTTTCAAGGGGGCTTCCTGCAAATCGCCGCCCGAGCGTCCGGTCACTGTGCTCTCTGACATAACAGCAGTATACGATGCACTTGTTCTCTAACGAACAGAACTGTCCCATTTTCTGAGTCGAAAAGCCCCGATCTGTATCATTCGGGACAAGTTGTCCGATTCGAGCTGGTTCCAGCCGGGAGGTCTGCGGGCAATTGCCATGCGTCGGGCAGCCACAGTACCGCTGTGAAACGCATGGAGAGCAACTCGCCCCTGGCAGTGGCGGAGTGGCCTGTTTCGACAGCTGTGTGGGAAACATGGCCGAGTTGGGCTGCCCACTGTTGGGCGTAAGATACGGGATCGGCTGTGCCCGCAACGTATTTCGCATCGAGGATTGTCAGTTGACCCGAGCCGGGTTTCTGACCAGCTCGCGGCCCTTGCTGGTGTGTGACCAGTTGCATGAGTTCGGCGGAGGCGCGAGTGCTGGCAGATTGTGCGGAACTGGCCGCGGTGAGCTGCTGGAAGAGTCGCCGTGCCGTGGCCAGGTCGCGCGCGGAAAGAAGAAAGTGAAAGTGGCGAAGCTGCCAGGCAATGGCGTCCTGCGCACGGAGACCGAAGGTGGTGCCGATTTCACGCTCGCTGAGAGAGCCATAGGGCGGCGTACCGAGCAAGAGCGCGTCCGGATAAGCAGTGTCACCGGGGGGAGAAACGGCGAGATCCCAGCCGGAGTAGTCCTGTCCGGAAGGAGCGATGGGAACAAGGCGCAGCAACCATCCCTGACCGATTGGTGCGGACCACTCCTGGCCAGCTCTCGCTTCGGCAGTGATGATCAGCCTGTGGCAGCTTGGTGTAGCGGATGCTGGAGGATGCGAGGACTGTCGCGGATGGGCCGGCGCCGCACCCAGAAGCGCGATCGCAGGAACCAAAATCGGCAATAGAAATGATCGGCCACGGCGCAATACACCCATTCGAAATGGATGTTTCAACGTCTCGCTGCGGGTGGTCACGCAGCAATCTCCCATCGTGTTGCGCGAGTTGCCTGGATAGGCTTGGGGCTTTGTGGGCATCGAGTGGTTCTCTCACCCGATACTATTCGTTTGCCAACGGCTTGGCGGGGACGAAAAATTCCTATAGCGAAAACCGGAGAAGTTCGCATTACAATCAGACCAAATGAGACACTTCTGTTCTTTTCGGGTTCTCTCCCGTGCCTTCCTATACCTGTCCCTGATGACTGCCAGTACTTGGATGACACCCCTGGCAGCGCACGCTCAGGCAGCAGCACCCACCGTTTCCTCCCCGAATGCACCGGCGACACAGGCGCAGATTGCCGACCTGAAAGCGGCGGTGACGGCAGCTCAATCCAACGCGGACAACGGATGGATGCTGGTTTCGGCCGCACTGGTGCTGATGATGACTGCGCCCGGACTGGCCCTCTTCTACGGCGGCCTGGTGCGCAAGAAGAACATCCTGGGCACCATGATGCAGAGCTTTGCGATGATGGGCATCATCACGGTGCTGTGGGCGATCATCAGCTATTCACTGGCCTTCAGTCCGGGAAATAGCTTCGTCGGAAGCTTTCAGTATTTCCTGCTGCACGGCGTGAGCCTGAGCCCGAGCGACTACGCACCGACGATTCCACACCAGACATACATGGTCTACCAACTCATGTTCGCGATCATCACGCCGGCGCTGATCACCGGCGCGTTTGCGGAGCGGATGAAGTTCAGCGCAATGTGCGTGTTCCTGATCCTGTGGTCGATCGTGGTGTATGACCCGATGGCGCACATGGTCTGGGGCGTTGGCGGATTGCTGAATATTGCCGGCGGACGCTTCCCTTGCCTGGACTTTGCCGGCGGCACAGTTGTCCACGTGACTTCGGGCGTATCGGCACTGGTGACGGCACTTTACCTGGGCAAACGCGTTGGTTACCCGAAGACGGCCATGCCGCCGCACTCGTTGGTACTGAGCTTTATCGGCGCTGGCCTGCTGTGGGTGGGCTGGTTTGGATTCAACGCTGGATCGGCTCTGAGCGCTGGTTCGCTGGCAACGAGCGCATTTGTGGCAACGCACTTCGCCGCCGCGGCAGCTGCGGTGAGCTGGACCATTGCCGAGTGGATCCATAACGGGAAGCCGACGGCTCTAGGTGCGATTTCGGGAGCAGTAGCCGGGCTGGTGGCGATTACCCCCGCTTCGGGCTTCGTTGAGCCGATTCCAGCGCTGATCATTGGCCTCATTGCCGGTGTCTTCTGCTTCCAGATGGTGACGCGGGTCAAGGGCTGGTTCGGCTATGACGATTCGCTCGATGCCTTCGGCGTTCACGGAGCAGGCGGCACGCTGGGCGCGCTTCTGACCGGCGTATTCGCGGTTTCGGCGATCAATCCGGTCTTCAAGGATGCGGCTGGCAAAGTGCTCGCCTCGGGTGGAATTGAAGGCAACTGGCATCAGCTGGTGAATCAGTCGGTCGGTGTCGCGATTGCCTGGGGTATTTCGATCGTCGGCACGCTGGTGATCCTATTTATCGTGGACAAGACGATCGGGCTCAGGATGTCGGCCGAGGATGAGGCCACGGGCATGGATCTGTCGCAACACGGAGAAGAGGGCTACGACCTGGCCTCTTAGCGGGCCGCGTTGTAGACAACAGTGGTTTTGCTTGATGTGCAGGAACGTGGGGATGGTGCAGCTGTCCGGCTGGCAGTACAACTTCCAGGCACCCGTGCCATCCCGGATTCCTCTTGTGGAGTGGGTATTTTGTGGGATTCCACGAGCACTCCACCAACCTGTTAGGCTAACGCAGGATGCGAGATGACTCGCACGAGGTTTTTTTTGCCATGCAGAAGATTGAAGCAATTCTCCAGCCGTCGAAGCTGGATGCAGTAAAGGACGCCCTGCTGGAAGCGGGGATTGAGGGCATGACCATTCTGGAAGCGCGCGGCCACGGCCGCCAAAAGGGCCATACGGAGTTCTATCGAGGACGCGAATACACCGTCGACTTGCTGCCCAAGGTCAAGATCGAAATCGTGGTGCCGGATGAGTTGAAGGATAAGACCGTCGCGGCCATCATCGGCGCAGCCCGCACCGGCAAAATCGGCGACGGCAAGATCTTCGTGACCCGGGTGGATGAGGCAATCCGCATCCGCAACGACGAGCACGGCGAGTCGGCACTCTAGCGGACTGCCCAACCGTATCGGCGGAACCTGACTCTCGATTTTTGATTTGGGTTCTGCTACCCTCAGGCTATGCAAATCACCGTCCAGCTTCCGGATGACGTGGCTTCGCATCCCAATGCGGGACGCGAAGCGCTCGAAGCTATGGTTATTGAAGGCTACCGGACCGGTGTGCTCTCCCATCATCAAGCCAGCCAAATGCTCGGTTTGTGGCGGTTCGACTTCGATGGTCTGCTGAAGGAACGTCAAATCTTCGATCACGCGTACGATGAGCAGGACCTGCAGCAGGATATGGAGACGCTCGACCGGTTGCGTGCGAAGGAAAATCTTCCTGCGTGATCGTAGTCGCCGACACTTCCCCGCTCAACTACCTGATTCAAATTGAATCTGATCATCTTCTAACGCAGCTATACCAGCGTGTCCTGGTACCGTTTTCTGTCGTTCGCGAGCTTCGCAATCGAGATGCACCGCAAATAGTGCGCCGCTGGGCGAATCATGTGCCAGTTTGGCTCGAGGTTCTTGAGACCGCAAAGGCTCCCTATCCGGACCTTGCCTACCTAGGCCCGGGTGAACGGGAAGCTATCCAATTAGCTCAAGAGCGAAGCGCGGATTTGTTGCTGATCGACGAACGCAAAGGCCGACTAGCCGCTCAACGCCGAGGGTTGATGACTACCGGTACGCTCGGTGTTTTGTTGCGGGCCGGCGAGTTTGGGTTGGTTAACCCGGTTACAACATACCGCGCACTAGTTTCCAAGACGACCTTTCGTACTTCTGCCGCTCTGGAGCTCGAATATTTGAAAATGGTAGCGCGGACTAAAGGCACTGTATCCAACGCCGAAGGCGAAAGGTCATCGTAAGGCGAATACAAATGCCAGACCTGATCGTTCATTGCGACTGGGGTAGCAGCCCTGAAGCAAGATGGATGGCGAAAGCTATCCAATCTGACGGCTCCTACGCGGCGCAGCCCCCAGAGCCGGTGGGCGACCTACCTTCCCTTATCGAACGGACCAACCAGCTCCGTGGAGAACATGGCACTGCGCTGGTTGGGTTCGACTTTCCTATCGGGCTCCCTCGCCAATATGCGAAGAATGCCGGGATTTCCAATTTTCCGGCATTTCTGCGCAGTCTCGCTCCGGAGAGCGAGTTTTTCTCGGTCGCCCGCGAGCAGGAGGAGATTTCAGCGCATCGGCCTTTCTATCCGTACAACTTCACGCCCAAGGGTTCGCGGAAGCGGGAACATCTGACTGCAGCGCTGGACCTCGATTCTTTTGACCAGCTTCTTCGGCGTTGCGAGCGGGCCCAGGAAGGAATTCCTGCCGCTGGGCCGCTTTTCTGGACGCTTGGCGCCAATGCGCCGGGACGCGGGGCAATTGAGGGATGGAAGCATGTACTGGCGCCCGGACTGCGCGACAACAGCATCCGGCTTTGGCCGTACCAGGGGAGTCTGGCTGGGTTGCTGCAACCGGGCGTGACGGTCGTGGCGGAGGCGTATCCGACGCAATATCACCGGTCGATTGTCGGCCATCAGATCAGCGGCAAGAACCGGATCGAAGTTCGTCAGCGTGAAGGTTCTGCACTGCTGGATTGGGCTGAGCGGAATTCCGTTCGGCTTGCGCCAGAGCTGTCTCGGGCAATCGACGCGGGATTTCCAGATGGCGGAGGCGATGCCTTCGATGCGGTGCTGGGGCTGTTTGGGATGATCGAGGTCGCCCTCGGCGTGCGAATGCCGGGACCGCCTGAGGAGCTCGCCGAGGACGACGAAATCCGCGCGATTGAAGGGTGGATATTGGGACGATCCGAAGCCTGAACCGCATTCTTTCCCACTCGTGTGAATTTCCACCCCGTTAATCGCTTATTCTCATAGTGACCCTGCTCCAAGCGCACCGATTTCTGAGACTCATTCCAGTACCGCATTCAGGTATTCAGTATATTGATGGAAACTGCCCCTCTAGTTATCGACGACCTCCGCGATCAGTACAGCGCGCAGATGGCGCAGGTGCGCCAGACCTACGAGCGTACGGGAGACGGCACGGCTGCCATTCGCCGGCGAGCCTCCATCGTCGACCGGCTGCTGATCGAGATCTGGCGGCGCGTCTGTAGTGACGGGCAGGGCAGCCCGGAGCCGAACCCGCGGGTAGCGATGCTGGCTCTTGGCGGGTACGGACGCAAGGACCTCTTCCCTTTCTCCGACATCGATGTACTCTTTGCCTATGCTGACGACGATGTAGAAAAGGCCGTTCGTCCGGCGATTCGGACGATCATTCAGGCGATGTGGGATATCGGGCTGCGAGCGAGCCCTACTCTCCGGACAATCAAGGAATGTAGCCGCTTCGATCCGGACAACCTGGAATTTACGCTCTCCACCTTCGACCACCGCTTTCTTGCCGGCAACTTTCCGCTCTATCAGAAGCTGCACAATGAGACGTTTCCCGGCCTGGTGTTGAGTGAGTGGAACACGATCGCGCAAAAGCTCGGTGAAATCGCCCGCGCGCGGCACGCCAAGTACGGTAACACCATTTTCCATCTCGAACCCAACATCAAAGACTGCCCCGGTGGACTGCGCGATTTCAACCTGGCGCCGTGGTTCGCGCTGCTCTTCCATCTGAAGGAAACCAAGACCTGGCCCGCACAGCGCAGCGGCGGTTTTCAATCGGCTCATGGGGATGCCGAGTCGGCCTTTGACTTTCTCGCCGCTGCGCGATGTTTTCTGCACTTCCGTCATAATCGCGACGACAATACGCTGGACTGGCAATCGCAGGATGAGGCAGCAGCGCAGAGCATCGGCCTTGAAACGCGCGGCACTGCCGACCCAGCCTACTGGATGCGCACTTATTACCGGCATGCGCGCACGGTCTATCGCCGGGCCGTCCTGCTGATGGAGCATCTGCCGGCACCGGTCAGTTTTTACAAACAGTTCCGCAAGCGGCGTACGCCGATCCAGGGAACGGAGTTTTCGCTCGATCAAGGCCGCATCGACATCAGCCCCGGAGCACAGTTCACGCAGGCCAACGATACCGATGGCCTGCTGCGCGTCTTTGCCGCCATTGCCAACCATGGATACACGCTCACGCAGGCTGCGGAAGATCGCATCACCGACGCGCTGCCTATGCTGGCTATCAACCTGCCGGAAGGGCCATATCTTTGGAACAGCCTGCGCGAAGTGCTGCTGGGGCCGCATGCGGCGCATGCTCTGCGCACGATGCATGCATTGGGCATCCTCGAAATGCTCATCCCTGAATTCCACGGCATCGACGCACTGGTGATTCGCGACAGCTACCATCGCTACACCGTGGATGAGCATACGTTCCTGACCATCGACAATGTGCACGCGCTGCGCAGACCGGACAATGCCGCGCCCATTGAAGATGGTCAACGGCTTGGCGTGTTACTTCCAGAACTCGACCGGCTCGATCTGCTGCTGCTTGCGCTGTTGTTACACGACACAGGCAAGGCGCGGCGCACCGGCGAGCACACGACGACTAGCGTGGAACTGGCGGACAGCTTTCTCGCAAGGTTGGATTTCGATATCGAAGAACGCGAGATTGTGCGCAAGCTGATCCGAATTCATCTCGAAATGTCCAACGCGCTCAGGCGCGATATCTTCGACGGCGACAATATCCGCATCCTGGCAGATAAGGTCGGCAGCCCGATCCTGTTAAAAATGCTGACGCTTATGACCTACGCGGACATCAAGGCGGTGCATCCGGATGCACTGACGCCGTGGAAGGCTGAGAATCTTTGGCAGCTCTACATGTCGACGGCGAACTTCATGGATCGCAGCGTGGATGAGGTTCGCTATCATGCGGATCTTGACCCAACGCTGCTGTACCGCATCGCTTCGATGCTGCCGAGGACCAACGGCAAGACCGCCGGCAAGGGCGCAAAGAATCATGTGGATTCAAGCCAGGAAGCTGCCATTCGCAAGTTCCTCGAAGGCCTGCCGCAGCGGTATCTGCAAACGCGCCTGCCGGAGCAGATTCGCAATCACTTCCTCATGGCGGCAAAGCTCGATTCTGACCCAATCCAGCTTGAACTGCGGCCCAACCGGCAGCTCGTCGAACTGACAGTCGTAGCGCGGGACCGCAGCCGGCTCTTTGCCGACGTGGCCGGGGCGCTGGCCGCCTGGGGTATGAACATTGTGAAAGCCGACGCTTTCTCGAACGAAGCTGGCGTCATTGTCGACAGCTTTCAATTCACCGATACTTTCCGCACACTGGAGCTGAACCCGACGGAGAAGGATCGCTTTCTGCAGAATGTGCAGGACATCCTGGACCAGAAGGTGCAGGTGGAGCAACTACTGGCCAGCCGTCGCCAGAGCTCCCGCAATGGCACGGTCAAAGTAGAAACTCCGACACGCCTTGAATTCGATTCGGAGTCATCGACGCACAGCACTCTGCTGCAGGTGGTAGCGCAGGATATCCCGGGTCTGCTTCGGCAAATCGCGCTGGTACTGCATAGCCATGATTGCAACATCGAAGTTGCCCTGGTGGACACGGAAGGCGAAACCGCTATCGACGTCTTCTACCTGACCCAAGGGCAAGAAAAGCTCTCCGCCGAGCTACAGGAAGAAGTGAAGCTGGACCTGAAGCAGTCGCTCGATTTGCTGCTTCCTGCCTCCTAAGTGCCTCCTGACTTCTAGTTAGCTCTCTCCAGCTACCGCCGGCTTGATCTCTTCCGGCACTTCCCATTGGCCTACGACTGCTGCCGCGAGGCAGTTGCCGGTGACGTTGAGCGCGGTACGGCCCATGTCGATCAAGGCGTCAATGGCGAGGATCATGGTGATCGGAGCGAGAGGCAGGCCAAAAGATGCAGCCGTGCCCATCAGCACCACGATGGTGGCACGCGGCACTCCGGCTATCCCTTTGCTGGTCAGCATGAGAGTGAGCAGCATGATGACCTGCTGCATGACGCTGAGGTGCATGCCTGCAGCCTGCGCAGCGAAGATGGCGGCTATCGAGAGATAGAGGCTGCCACCGTCCATATTGAAGCTGTAGCCAAGCGGAATGACAAACGAGATCACCCAGCGCGGGACGCCGAACTCTTCCATCCGCTCCATCGCCAGCGGGAGCGCGCTTTCCGACGCGCTGGTGGCAAAGCCGATGGCGGCCGGCTCGCTGACCGCTTTCAGAAAACGGCGAACCGGAACACGGGCCAGGAGCGCCGCAGGCAGCAGCACCAGCAGGACGAATGCAATCAGCGCTCCGTAGAAAGTGGCGAGCAGCTTCGCTAACGGCAGCAGTGTTGCGATCCCCATCTTACCAACGGTGTAGCTCAATGCAGCGCCCGCAGCGAAGGGCGCGAGGTACATGATGATCTTGGTGAATTGAAACAACGCCGCGGTCATCGAGTGAAGTACAGCCAGCAATGGCGCGCTCTTCTCTTTGGGCAGCATGGCGAGCGCTGACCCGAAGAAGATGGCGAAGACGGCTACCTGCAGGATCTGATTCTGGCCAAGAGCCGATACCAGATTCTCCGGGAATACGTTCAGCAGGAAGCCTTCGAGTTCATTGTGCGTCGCGTCGGCATGCAGCGCAGTGGGCGGAGGCTGTTGCGCCATCAGAGCGGCAGGTACGACCACGCCTTCCCCGGCGCGGGTGATGTTGATGGCCAGTGCTCCTACGAGCAGCGCCAGAGTGGTGATGACTTCGAAGTAGATCAGCGTTTTCACGGCAACGCGGCCAAGGCTTTTCAACTCGCCGTGGCCAGCGATACCGGTGATGAGCGTGCCGAGAATGAGCGGGCCGACGATGACTTTGATGAGGCGCAGGAAGATCTCGACGATGATGTGCAGATGCACTGCCAGCGATGGCACATCCACGCCAAGTTCGGCGCCCGCGAGAATGGCAAAAAATGTCCATCCTGTCAACGAACTCCTGCGCGCAGTTACGACAAGCAGGAGCAGCAATGCTGCACATCGGACCACCAGGCCCCAGAGCGGAGGATGTGACAAGGCAATCCCCAGCCCATAGACCGACAGGCCTGCGATGGTGGCAATCAGCATCCCGCGACTGGATTTGGAAGAGGACGAGGGCATCAGGTTCCTTTGCGAATGAGCAGCATTCGTTATTCTAGGGTGTATGCCGCCGATTGCCCATCTCGAATGCTCCCGCTGCCACGCTCCGCAAGACGCCTCAACCCCGCAGACCGTCTGCAGCAAGTGCGCTGGTGCGTTTTACGTACGCTATGACCTCGAAGCCGCGAAGGGGCTGGCGGTGCGCGATGCCATAGGTTCGACGGCCCACGATCGGCGCTGGTCCGGCATGTGGCGCTACCAGTCCGTCCTGCCTTCGATTGAACCCGTCACGCTGGGCGAGGGCTGGACGCCGATGTTGCCGAGCCGCCGCTACGATCAGGTCTTTCTCAAGGAAGAGGGCGCGAACCCTACCGGCACATTCAAAGCGCGCGGGCTTTCGCTGGCGATGACCATGGCGCGGCATTACGGCATTCAGAAAATCGCTGTTCCTTCGGCTGGAAACGCGGGTGGAGCTGCGGCGGCTTACGCTGCTGCCGCTGGTATCGAAGCGCACATCTTCATGCCGAAAGACGTGCCGATGGCCAATCAGGTCGAATGCGTGGCATACGGCGCGAAGATGACACTGGTCGATGGCCTGATCTCTGACTGCGCGCGCATCGTAGCCGAGCGCAAGCAGACGGAGGGCTGGTTCGATCTGTCCACGCTAAAGGAACCGTTTCGCATTGAAGGCAAGAAGACCATGGGTTACGAGCTGGTCGAGCAACTTGGCTGGACGTATCCCGACGCAGTCTTCTACCCGACAGGCGGCGGTGTTGGCCTGATCGGCATGTGGAAGGCATTCCTCGAGATGGAAGAGCTGGGTTGGGTCACCGGCAAGCGCCCGAAGATGATCGCCATCCAGGCAGCCGGTTGCGCACCGGTTGCTCGCGCCTTTGACGAAGGCCAGGCGGCCAGCCAGATGTGGCAGAACGCCGCGACCTTTGCCAGCGGGCTGCGCGTGCCGAAGCCCTACGGCGACTACCTGATCCTCGATATCGTTCGCGAATCGCTGGGGACCGTCGTAGCGCTCAGCGACGAGCAGATCTTTGCTTCGCTGCGCGACTGGGCATCGAACGAAGGAGTACTTCTCTCACCGGAGGGAGCAGCGGCGACGGCAGCGTATGACAAGCTGATGGCTGAGGGATTTCTCAGCCCATCGGATCGCGTTGTGCTCTTCAACACCGGCTCCGGGAACAAGTACACCGACGTAATTGGTCATGCCCTGGGCCTTGCGTAGGCGCCCCGCAACAGATGGGAGACGAGTCTTTTATCGTACGTTCATCTTCGCGCTTTAAGGTTTACAAGCCTCTTTCCATTTCTGACGTAGAAAGCCCGTTCTATTTGAGGTACGCGCGAACCAGGTCGATGAGGTCCTCTGCAAGCTCCGGCGCAATCTGCTCCTGGGAACCATCGGTGAGGTGAAAGCGGATATGCGTTTCCAGAACCTCTCCCATGAGGCTATTGACTCCGCCACGAACAGCCGCCAACAGCATAAGCTGGTCGCCGCAGTCTTTTTTGCCCTCAAGTGCACGCTCCACCGCATCCAACTGGCCACGGAGCTTGCGAATGCGCTGCAACAGTTTCAGTTTTTCCCGCTCGTCATGCGACATCGTGAATCTCCCGTGAAGTTGCGATTTAGGACTGGTATACCCACAGGGGGTATGGTATATACCCTAGTAGGGTATCCTTCATCGCAATCATATCGCACCCGATATCACGACCGGAGATTTCGTTTTGCCTAATGTTCGCTCGAATGTAAGAACCTGGCTTCTGATAGCCATTGTTGCCGGTTACGCAGCCGCTTCCCCGCTGGCGCAGACTCCGGAGCCGGTCGTCCCCAAGGCGGACGTGCCAGCGCCCGACAATCTCGATGCGCCCATCGTCACCATGTCGCCCCACTCGGACACCAGTCCATGGTGGCTTTCCGGGCAGGCGAACATCATCTTTCAGGGCCGTCCTGCGTTTCACTCCGCCTATGAGAGCACCAACAGCTTTCGCAACTCGGCCGAGTACAAGACCTCCATGGTGGGCACGCTCTTTACCGCGCTACGCGCCAGCAAGTCGACTCGCTATAACACCGATCTCATCCTGGACTTCGAAAGCGCCGGTGGCCGCGGATTAAGCGAGGCCCTGGGTCTCGCTGGATTCACCAACCTCGACGTGGTGCGCAACCCTAACCTCGGCTCAAAGCCATATCTGGCGCGATACCAGATCCACCAGACCATCGGCCTCAGCTCGGAGACAACCGAGCAACAGCGCGGCCCGTTTTCGGTGGCTCCCACTGTCCCGGTGCGGCGCATCGAACTGCGCGGAGGCAAGCTCACGCTGCCCGACTTCTTCGACATCAATTCGATCGGTACCGATAGTCATCTGCAGTTCATGAACTGGACGATCGACAACAATGGCGCATGGGATTATGCAGCCGATACGCGCGGCTACACCGTGGGCGCCATGGCGGAGTATGACGACCGCTCATGGTCTGTCCGTTACGGCTTGTTTGCGATGCCAGTGGTGGCAAACGGCATCGATATGGATTGGGCCTTCAGCCGCGCGCACGGACACAACGGTGAGTTTGAACTACGGCACAGCTGGTTTCCCAACCGCAAAGGCGTAACCCGCCTGCTCTTCTTCGCCAATCGCGCACACATGGGCACGTATCGCGAAGCCAACGATGCTTTCCTGCGCGGCGAGGACGCCACTCCCGACATCACCAAGCACCAGCACGAAGGCGCGCTCAAGTATGGCTTCGGCTATAACACCGAGCAGGAAATCACCGCCAGTCTGCGCGTCTTTGGACGATTCGGCTGGAATGAGGGCCAGCATGAGTCGTATGCCTACACCGAGGTCGATCAGACGGTCTCGGCAGGCGCCGACTACGCTGGAACATCCTGGCATCGGCCTGCGGACAAGGTCGCAATAGCCTTCGTTTCGAACGCCATTAAGAGCGACCATCAGGAGTATCTAAAGCTGGGCGGCAAGGGCTTTCTGCTGGGCGACGGCAATCTGAATTACGGCCGCGAAACGATTGTCGAAGGCTACTACAACTGCCACTTCTGGCGAGGCCTTTTCTACGCCCTGGATGTCCAGCAGATCACTAATCCCGGCTATAACCGCGACCGCGGACCAGCCTGGGTTGGCTCGGTCCGCGCTCACGTGGACTTCTAAGTTCGATCGCCCGTCTAGCGTTCCAGGCCCCATTGATTGACGTAGTGAAAACCGCGATCCAGCAGAGGATAGTGGGCCGGAATGGGAGTGCGAGTCAAAGTGACGACCGCCGGAGTAAACGGCGCCGCAGACTTGGCAGCACTCTTGTTCTTTGCCGCATCTGGAGCCACAGACGTCAGGATCAGATGGTTGTTATCAGGCATTTGAAAGTTGTACGTCACTGCGTCTGTCGGAAAGTCGCTGATCCGTAACGTATGTGCCTTCGCATCCAGCTTGAAGCGAGTACGCCACAACGCGCCGTCACTTGCGCGCGTCAGGCCGCGGGCCGCTGTATCGATGTACAAGTCGGTTGCCGGAAGTCCCTCGCCGGTGATGAATGAGCCACTGGCGGGGTGCGTAGCGTCCAGCTTCCAGGAGCCGATAAGAGGCGTCTGCACCTTGTTCGCCGCAGCATTTTGGAACCATCCAATGCCATCGGAGACGGGCATCATGATGAGGAAGCCAAGGCAGAAGACCCATTCCACTGTAAGCAGAGTGATGCGATACCAGCGGCGCTTCGCAGGTGGGATCCACGTGGCGGATGGCGCAGTGGGCCGATGCAGCCAGAAATAGCTGAAAAGCGATTGCACATCCGGCAGCGTAAGGAAACAAATAGCAAGCAACAGGCTCACAGCAAACAGCTTTACCGGCACATCAAAGAAAAAGTTATAGAGCACCACGTTGGCCATGACGAAGGCCGAGATCAGTGCTCCAAGCAGTGCGGTGCGGCGATACAGGAGCAGGACGCCGCCGATGACTTCAGCTGCGCCGCAGACCATCTCGTACACCGGATTCATGCCGATCAGAGCCCATAGGAAGGTCATCGGCGACATATTCCCGACTGGCTCGTTGAGGATGCCGACAGAGATGGGCGCCATCTGGAACGGGAAGACCTTGGCGAGGCCGTAGTTCAGCATGAACAAGCCGCAGGTGATGCGCAGGCCGAAACGCAGCCATGCGTACAGCGTGTTGTATTCCTTGCGCCGGTTGCCGCGCAGCATGGCGACGATAGTCCAGACGATGGCGCCAACCAGTGAGAAGACAATGAACAGCCCATTGAGAATCCAGTGCAGCGTAGTATCGCCCGAACCTGTCGGATGCCAGTGCGCGGCGATGCCGGTGAGGTGAAATACATGCTGGCCCATCCACTCTGCCAGGTGATCGAACGGCCAGTTCAGCACCGAGTCTATCCATCCTCCGACAACAGGAAAGAGGTCGAACACGGTGCCGTTGCCGAACAGAAAGAGGAAGCAGAAGAAATATAGGAATGCGATTCGAAAAAGAATTCGTGCCGCAACCGGCCAGGGCTTCACGGCAGGCTGCTCAGGAATAACGATGGCCTCTTCGACTTGCGGAGCCGAGAAATCAACATTTGTGAGCGTAGTGATGGCAGGGTCCATGGGAATCCTCTGAATATGATTGGGACTAGCCTTTCGCTCATTGTTGCCTACACCCGGCGTCAGGTCAAGAAAAGAGATTCGTGGAGAGCCAATCCCATCGTCAATAGATGTTTCACTTGCGTTGGCATCCCGAACGGAAATGCCTGCAGAATGAAATATTGCCGGAAGTACCGCGTCTTGCGTAGAGTTCGTTATGCCGGAAAATCGCGAAGAAGAGGATGCCTTGCCTCGAATCAAGCCCCGCCACGTACTCGCCGCTTTGCTCGTTACAGCCGGCCTTGCCCTGAACACTCACTCGCAATCTCCGGTGCGGATCAACAAGCCGCGTCAGGCGGTCGCAGGTACAGCGGGCATCGTCGCAACTCAATTGAAAACCGAGTCTACCGTCGATCCGCTCGGCATCGACGCGGCGAATCCTCGTCTGGGTTGGATACTGGCCGCTCGATCGACGGCGTCGAGAGGCTTATCGCAGAGCGCCTACCGCGTGCTGATCGCTTCGTCTCCTGAAAGGCTAATGCAGGCTCAGGGAGATATCTGGGACACGGGCAAAGTAGCATCGTCGCAGACCTTCGGCATTGCGTACGCAGGGCCATCCATGCGCTCCAGCACCAGCTATTACTGGAAGGTTATGGTCTGGGATCAGGATGGCCACCCTTCCCCGTGGAGTCCAGTGGCGAAATGGACGACCGGGCTGTTGAACGCAAACGACTGGAGTGCGCATTGGATCGCTGCCTCGCCCGACAAGCCAGACCCCGGACAGACACGCGAGAACGTCGGTGAACTCGGCGACTACCCTCCCCCGTTGCCGATCTTCAGGCGCGATTTTCTTGCGGAAAAGCCCATTCGGCGCGCGATCGCATTCGTCTCCGGCGTTGGGCAGTATGAATTGCGTATCAACGGAACCGATGTCACCGATAGCACTCTGAATCCAGGATGGACAGACTATCGGAAGACAGTTCTGTATAACTCGTGGGATGTAACCCACTTGCTGCATCCAGGGAGCAACGCACTGGGTGCGATGCTCGGCAATGGTATGTACAACGTCGATGGAACAAAGGGGCGGTACACCAAATTCATCGGCACTTTCGGTCAGCCCAAGATGATTCTTGAACTGCGCATCGAGTACACCGACGGCACCCACGCAACGATCGTAAGCGATCACAACTGGAAGACGACTGCTGGGCCCATCACGTATTCATCGATATACGGCGGAGAGGACTATGATGCGCAGCGCGAGCAGGCAGGATGGGATCGGCCTGGCTTCCATGACGCATCCTGGGCGGATGCTCTCGAGGTATCCGGTCCAGGCGGAACCCTGCAATCGCAATCAGCGCTGATGATCAAGATTGCCCACGTTTACAGCGCGCGCATGCCAACCCGTCCCCGGCCCGAAACGCTGGTATACGACCTGGGGCAGAACTTCTCCGGGTGGCCGGAAATCGTTGTGCAGGGGCCGCGCGGAAGCACTGTCAAACTCATCCCGGGCGAACTGCTCGACGCAAATGGACTGGTCACGCAACACAGCATGAACGCAGATCCTGAGCATGCAAACCTGTTTGTCTACACGCTGCGCGGACACGGCATCGAGCACTGGCATCCACGCTTCAGCTATACCGGCTTCCGCTATGTGCAGGTGGAGGGCGCAGCGCTCACGCCCTCTGCGGCCAAGCCTGTCATCGTAGCCATGCGCGGCGACTTTATCCACGCTGCAGCTCCCGTCGTAGGCCATTTCACCACGTCAAATCAGCTCTTTGAACGCATACACACGTTGATCGATATGGCCATTCTCAGCAACATGGTGAGCGTGTTGACCGACTGTCCGCATCGCGAAAAACTGGGCTGGCTGGAGCAGACGCATCTTGCTGGAACTTCGATTCTCTACAACTACGATGCGTCCGCGCTCTACGACAAGATGGCGCTTGATATGCGTGATGCCCAGCTACCGAACGGCATGGTGCCGGCGATCGCCCCGGAGTTCGTAGCCTTCGTGGACAGCAATGGCGTGAGTACCAGCTTCCGCGATTCGCCTGAATGGGGCAGTGCTTCCATTCTGAGTCCCTGGACTGAGTATCAGTTGACTGCGAATCAGGAAGTGCTGAGCGAAAGCTATCCCATGATGGTGAAGTATGCAAGCTACCTTCGCAGCCGCATGAAGAATGGCATGCTCACATACGGGCTGGGTGACTGGTACGACATCGGACCGAAAGATCCTGGGGAATCGCAGCTGACAGAGAAAGGCATGACAGCAACGGCAACTTACTTTGAGTGCCTCATTGCTCTTGAGCATATAGCTGAGATTCTCGGCAAGCCTTCGGAGGCCGCCGCCTTCCACGCCGAAGCAAAGGGAGTTCGCGACTCCATCAACGCTCACCTCTTGCATAGCGACAAGGGTCAGTACGATCGCAACAGTCAAACTGCCAATGCAATGCCGCTTGCGCTCGGCATCGTTCCCGAAGCTGCAAAACAGGCCGTGTTGCAGAGCCTGGTCGACGATATACATCAGCATCAGGATCACGTGACGGCGGGCGACATTGGCTTCCACTACGTGGTGCGGGCGCTAACCGATGCGGGCCGCTCGGACGTGCTCAATGCCATGCTGTTGCGCAAGGATTCGCCGAGCTACGGTTATCAACTGGAGAAAGGCGCAACCACGCTGACAGAAGCATGGGACACCAATAAGGACAACTCGCAGAATCATTTCATGCTGGGCCACGCGGAGGAATGGTTCTATCGAGGACTGGCTGGAATCGACATCGACATGAGCCGCACCACCCCGCGACAAATCATTCTTCATCCCACGCCCGTCTCCGGCACGAACGATGCGTCAGCTACCTACGAGTCGGTCCTGGGAACGATTGCCAGCGGCTGGTCACGCAAGGGGAATGTGGTCACCATGAACGTTCGCATCCCACCCGGCGCCACGGCCACCGTGGTCATTCCTGCTGCCGATGCAGCTTCGATTCGAGAGAGCAACGGCACGCTTGCCAAGGCGAAAGGAATTACATCCTGTGATTCGCAAACCGGCGCAACCACCTGCGTTGTAACTTCAGGGAGTTATCGATTTCAATTCAAGAACTAAGTTGCCTGGATTAATCTGACTAAGTCGGGCATCAGGTTACCAGGAAGTCCTTGTGCACAATGAGCTGATAATCGACCATCTGCATGCGCAGCGGAAGGCCGCCGACAGAAGCAGCGATACTTCGACCCAGGCGGGTCATCTCCTGTATCTGCTCCGGCCTGTCCCATGCGCCGGCCTGCATGGCGAAAGCCACCACGGGCCTGCCAGCATCTTGAATAAGATAGACATCCGAATCGTTCTGCGGCTGCAGGCCAAACTCCTTCAGAGCCTTGAACAGTGCGACCGCCGCCGGCGCGGCGAATGGCGCACGGTAATGAACGCATATCTTGCTGAAAGCCACGCCGCTGGACAGCCAGCGGATCATCCCGCCGAAAATCACTACTCCGCCAAGTACCAGGATTGCGCCGACCATCAGCTCCCCGCCGGAACCATTACTAAGTATCGCGAATCCAATCGAGAGCAATAGGATGATTAGCAATACCAGTAACACGATCGCGGCGGCCGGATTAGTCTTCGAGCGCCCGTAAGACTTGAAGATGCCAATCAGCCGGACTGGCGTCGCGGGCTGCACTACCTTCGCACTATCGACGCGGCGGGGCGGTGGCGGCGGTGAAAGCGGCGGCGTTCTCTGCCATTGTGGTTGCTGTGGACCGGTCTTCGACGGCGGCGGTGGTGTCTCCTTGACGAAAGTTCTCTCGACTTTCGGTGGAGTTTCGATTCGTGTCTCCTGCCAAGTTGCAGGGCGTGGTTTGCGCTGTCGCACGGCCTCCAGTTCAAGGAGGAAGTCATCCACGCTTTCGAAGCGGTCATTACGTTCCTTGGCGAGCATGCGAAGCACCATCGCGTCCAGCCCAGGCCACTGCGCGAGTTGCGGCACGATTCGGCTCGGAGCAACGCGCTCCTCGATCAGGTGCTGAAACATCCATCCATCGAGCGTCGGCGAATGAAACATCGTCCGGCCCGTAAGCATTTCATGCAGCACGCCGCCTAGAGCATATAGATCCACGCGGCCGTCAAGCTGATCAGAGGGCATGCCCTTCCATTGCTCGGGCGCGGCATATTCCGGAGTCAGCATCAGCCCACGCGTGCGGCTCACAACCGTGACATTCTCTTTCACCGCCGCAATCCCAAAGTCCAAAAGCTTGGGGATCTCCGTCTGCCCTGTGCCGCGCGCCAGCATGATGTTTTCCGGCTTCACGTCGCGATGAATGATGCCGTGCGCATGCGCTGAAGCCAGTCCCTGCGCCACGCCCCGCGTAATCGCAAGTGCTCGCTCCACCGGTAATGCACCGCCGGCAAGTTCCTTGCGCAGGTCCGGGCCTTCGACAAACTCCATCGCAATAAAAGGCGAACCATCCTCAGCCTGCTCCAGATCGATGACTTCGACGATGTTAGGATGGCGCAATTCAATCTGTGCCTCCTGCCGAAAACGCTTCATCAACTTGGGATCACCGCTCAGTTCAGTGGAGAGAAATTTCAGAGCACGCATCTTGCCGCGAAGCATGTGTTCCGCAAGGTAGACGACACCCATGCCGCCGCGCTCAAGCATGCGAACAATTCTGTACTTCTCTCGGATGATCATGCCCGGCTCTAGCTGACCTGACTCCATCAGCATGACCCCGTGTTCGGGGCACTTAGTCTGATGCGTCGGATGCGCCGTGAAACAGACCGGACAATACTTCATCGAATCTCTCACTTCCCTTGAGTGAAACCATTCTCTCAGCGCCCTCCGATCCTAGCAATTGGATTCTCAACCGAAAAGGCAAGAGATGCGGAGGTCTCCAGAAGGAATAGCGTAAGTTCTCTCGAAATAGATCAAATTCAGAAATCATTGGTCACGCGACGATCCTGGGCTATACTTCGTGCGTGACGACCCAGACATCTCCAGCCCCTTTTGCGCGCAGCCGTGCGCTGCTGCTGCTTTTGCTAGCGGTAACCATTGTGCTGGGCGCGGTCGAAGGCGTGTATGGCCGTGTCCGCTACTCCGGCGACGCCATCAACTACCTCAACATCGTCCGCGCCATCCACGTTGGCGACTGGAAGCTGGCGCTGAATTCCTACTGGGGACTGGGGTATCCGCTGCTCATCTCGATCGCAACTCCGCTCTTTCCTACCACGCCGGCTGGAGAATGGGTTGCGGTCCATGTGCTCAATGTCTTGATCCTCGCTGCGACTTTTGGCGCGTTCTACTGGCTGACGGGGACGGCGGCGCAGGCACTGTCCCTGCATGCGAAGCTGAATCCAGCCTGGCGAATGGTGCTGATCCTGGGAGCATTTGCGATTTTTCTCTCGACGGAGCTGACGATGGACAATGTCTCCCGCGTCGGCCCGGACATGCTGGTGTCAGGAATCGTCTTTGCGGCAGCGGCTCTGCTCGTGCGGCTCAAAGAGGGCCCGACGGCGAAGCGAGCGATAGCGCTGGGAGCGCTGCTTGGTCTGGGATTCGTTGTAAAAGCAATCTTCCTGCCGCTGACGCTGGTCTTCGCCTTCACCGCCCTTGTGGCTATGTGGAAGCAGAGGCCGCGCTTTCGCTATCTGCTGCTTACCCTGCTGACGACAGCAGTGTTCGCTCTGCCGTATGTTGCAGGACTCTCCTGGGCTGCCGGGCGATTCACCTACGGCGATGCCGGACCGCTGAACTACGCGTGGAATGTAAACAAGCTCGAGCCAGGCGGGCTGTGGCAGGGGCAGCCGCCAACCTTCGGAACACCGGTTCACCCGGCAAAGCTTGTTTCGGTCGTACCCCATATCTATCTCTTCGATGGACCTTTTGCCGTCACCTTTGCCCCCTTCTTTAACTCTCCCTACTACTACGAGGGGTACCGACACTTCTTCAGCATGAAGGCGCAGATTCATGCTTTCGGAGGAAACCTGTTCCGCCTGGTCAAGACTCTGCATCTCCAGTTTGTCATCTACGCAATGGTGCTGTGCTGGGCGGTCGGCAGGCCGGGGAGTAAGGCAATTTCTCCAAGGCCGGGCACACTCGCGACGGCTTGGCCTCTGCTGCTGGTAGCGGTCGGCGGAACAGCGATCTATCTGCTGGTTTTTGTCGAGGCACGCTACATCGCATCGTTCCTGGCCATGACGCTCCTGGTGGGCTTGCTGTCACTCGTAGGACGAGAGGCCGTCCGGCAGGAGGACAGCGCAGCATCGCAGCGCAAGCTGGTCACCATTTCTCTGTTGCTCGCCGGCTGCCTGGCCACCCTGCTCGCGAATGCCCATGATTCCGATCGTGACCTGATTGGCCATATCCGCCATCACCAGCTTTACTCAAACGATGAGCAGTGGAAAGCCGGAAAGTATCTGCGACAGGCCGGACTGCATCCGGGCGACAAGGTCGCCATCGTGGCAAACCTGGTTGATGCCACACGATCCACCTGGGCCTACATGGACGAGTTCCAGATTGTCGGAATTCTTGGTGGTTCTCTGCTGGAGACGCAGACGATAGACTTCGATGCCTTCTGGCAAGCGACGCCGGATGCCCAGCGCGCAATGCTTGAGAACTTCCATCACACCGGCGCTCGAGCCGTGCTGGCGATGGCCAAACCGGCCGATCTTCAGGCAGTAGGATGGACAGCCATTCCCGGAACGCCCTACTGGCTGTACCGCTTCTGACCGAAACTACTCGATAGGAAGTCCCGGCGAAGCCGCCTTCAAGAGCTGTTGCCAGTGCAACCTTCTTGAGTAACGTTTCCGGCTCAATGCCTTCGAGATTTTGGTTCGGGGAACCACAATCTCGAAGGCATGATCCAGACTACTCGTTCCAGACTTCATGGCCTTAACGACCCGAGGAGTGAGGAGCAGCAACGTGCGCTGAGCGAGTACCGCGATCGAGACCGCTTGCCACCATCCCCTTAACCTGCACAGAGTCGAGGACCTGGTTCTGATTGACATTGTCAAACTTCAGCCGGATCTTGTCCTGCGCCGGCGCATCGTTTCCGGGCCCGACCAGCCAGTTGAATCCGACCGAGGCATTCTTGTTTTCGAACGTCATGATATGCGAAGCCGAATCGGTGCGCACGGTGTATTCGCCGGCAGGGCAAACCTTGCCCGAAGCGGTGAAGCTGAAGGGAATCTTGATCACGCTCGTGGTTGCGGCATGGGCGGACTGGCTGGCCAAAACTACGACGGCCATCACTGCTGGGGCGAGAACGATGTTACGAAGAGAGAGTCGCATGTGTGTGTCCTCCTGACTACATGAATCACACTAGCGAGCTTCAAAATAAAAGGTGTTAAGTTTCCGTCGAGAAAGCGTCAAGCTTTTGCTGTGTCCAGAAAATGATTTTCGACGAATTCGTTCTGCAAACGGAATGCCGGATGTTCGCGAATCTCTGCCTGCACCTGGGCACGCTCCAGTTGCGGAAGGTTCGCGGCGATCCGTGTCGCATGATCCAGCAGTGCAGCTGCTTCCAATGCAGCGCGGCGGCCGTGTGCATGGTCTGCGGCAACACGCAACGCTTCCACCGCATGCTTCCAGTCCCCAGCCGCCTCATAGTGCTGAGCCATTTCGCTGGCTACACTCGCGGCATTACCTGCGAACAACTCGCCCAGCTTTGTAGCCACGCGACAGTGTCGTCGAGCCCGGCGGGTAGCAGTCTGCCTGTGGTAGAGCACTTCACGATAGAGCTCATGCGCAAACACGTAGAAGGCCGAGCAGGTGCCATCGGGAAGCTCGTCCACACCGGCGCGATTCAAGTACGGAAGCCGTCGAGCGAGATCGTCGAGCGCCTCCTCCGTCGCTTCCACATCCTGCTCCAGCGCCGCCGCCACCGTCCATGCGGAGAAGACAAAGCTGACCAGGCTGCCACCCTCAAGCAGTCTCTGCTCCTGAGCATTCAGGCGGCCAATTTCGAGCTCAATCATCTGCTCCAGGCTGTCCGGTACGCTGCCTCTTTCGGTCTGCAGATCCTTAAGCGGGCGCACCAACGTCCACGCAGATACACCATCCACCATGGAGCGCGCCAAGACCCCTTCTGCAATCAAATGCTCCAACATCGCAAGCACGAAGAGAGGATTTCCCTCGGAACGATGGTGCACAAATTCCGAAAGAGTTGCCGGAATGGCTTCGTGCTGCAGCTCCTGAATCAACAGTTCCCTGACTGCGCTCCTCGAGAGAGGACGCAAAGCAATCTCCGTGCACAGGCGCCGCACCAAAAGATCCTGCTTCAATGCGTGAACAGCGTTCTCAGCCCCCTGGGCGCGGTCGGCATACTCAGCGGACGCATCCGTCCTGCCACCCCAGGGCCGGTATGTTGCAATCATCATCAGCCTCACCGGCGCCCTGCGCCGGGCCAGCGCTGAAAGCAGATGCAGCGTCGCCTCATCCGCCCATTGCATGTCTTCGAAGACAAGGACCAGCGGGCACTCTGCCGCCAATTCTTCAAGCGCCAGGCAAAGATCGCCAGGCATCCGCTTGAGACTGCCTGCATCGACAGCCAGACCGCAATCGCGACCAAGCGCCGAGAGCCAGGCTGGAGCCATGCGCGCCAGCACACGGCAGACGCGTTCGCCATCAGGCGATCCGCACAGCTGGCTCAGCGCCTCCATCACCGGGTAATACTCTTCTCTCGAGCCAAAGCCTTCAACACATTGTCCGCGGGCCACGCATGCGTTGCCGTTCAAGTCCGGTCGCCTGCAGAAGGTATCCATCAGGGAGGTCTTTCCGATACCCGACTCCCCTGTGACAAAACACACTCTGCGCTGGCCGGAAGCGACCAACTGCGCCTCTGCTGCCAGATGTGCCAACTCGGAATTCCGGCCAACGATTTCGCGCGCTGCAACCGCACTGAAGTCGGTCTTGTCAAAGCGTCCGCTGGCGGGTGAAGGGGCCAGTTGCTCGGAATCCGGCTTCGCAGCCTTATCCGAAGCCCGCCTTCGCTCTGGCTGGCCAGCGTTCGCTTGTGAATCGGAAACTTTCGCGACAAAGCAATAGCCGCGCTTGGGCAATGTCTGAATGAAACGCGGACTTCCCGCATCATCCCCAAGCAGCTTGCGCAGCTCCAGTACATACGTCCGCAGAACCTGCGGCTGAACATAGGTCTCCGGCCACAGTGCGTCCAGCAACTCATCGTGCGTGATCAGCCGGCCAGGATTTTCGACGAGGTATCGCAGAACAGAAAAGCACTTGAGCGGGACTGCAATCTGCTCACCTCTGTGCCACAAACACTGATTTACGCTATCGAGTCCAAACGAATCAAAATTCTTCATGCCGCCGGCCTCTCCGGCAAACTGCGGTTCGTGCCTTGTCCTAGCAAATCAGTAGCCACAGTTGTCATCTGCCACCTCCGGCCTATCTCGAATGTCTGCTTGCAATTAAGCCGGCCTGCCAAAAATGCATAAGAGAAGATCGCAGCAAAATGTGTCCAAAGACATTCACGCCTGTCCGCTGCCGGACAGATCACAAACGAGTGGTGAACAGGCACATTCTGTGACCACTGAAAACCTGCAAATAAACGCCGAAACTGGAACGCCGAAACTAGAGACGCACATGCGCTCTCGAAGTCATACGTTATCGCTAGCCTGATTGTTGCGGAAATCCATCGCTCTACGCAAAATTATTTGCGCATTCATGGAGAGCGCGCTTACCTGCACGTCACGTCGCAGGAATATCTCAGGCGCGGAGTGCCATCGAGAAAATCACGGCAGTGCGACCGGACCCGCCGGCTTGGGTGCCGCGTCCGGAAGCGCGTAGATGACCTCATTGGGCCGCGCATAATGGAAGCGCTCCCTGGCCTCATGCTCTATCGCGCCGGGATCAGACTTCAGGCGATCGACGTGCTGAGAAAGATGCGCATTCTCCTGCGTCAACTGGTCGATTTCCTGGGTCAGCGACTTGTCTTCTGCACGCTTCTGCTGCCAGCTGTTCAGGCCGTTGCGCCCGTTGACCACGTGCCAGGCGAAGAAGAGCGCGAACACAATCGCTGCAACCGTGCCCAGACGGCGACGGTTACTCAAATACTGTGCCCACCAGCGCTGTAAAAGCGTTGGATTGGGCTCGGGTTGTTTCGTCTCTGGCATTGCGGCTCGGGGGACTTCGCCTTAGCCCGTAGACCACTCCATCCCGACGGAACGGAGTGGTCTACAGAGATACTGCGTTCGAATACAGTCGATCGTTTCTATGACAGTACGAAGTCTTTTGCCGCGGCAGAAAGAGCCGCCATATCCGCTTCGTTCCTGGCTTCCGTATAGGCGCGAACCACCGGCTCGGTGCCTGAAAGGCGATAGCAAACCCACGAGCCGTCATCCAGAACCAGCTTCAGGCCGTCGGTGCGGACAACCGCCGTCACCTTGCGGCTGCCTAACTCCGTGGGATCTACCTTCAACTTCTCAGTGAACTTGGCCTTGGCATCCGCGGTCAAGTGGAAGTTCTCCCGATTGGGATAGAAGGAACCTACTTTAGCAAATAGCTCCTTCAGCTGGACTCCAATGGACTTACCGCGTTTCGCAACCATCTCCGCCACCAGCAGCCCGGCAATCACGCCATCCTTCTCCGGCACGTGGCCGCGAATGGTGAGCCCGGCAGACTCTTCCCCGCCAATCGCGATCTTGTCGGCAATGATCAGTTCGCCAATGTACTTGAAGCCCACCGGAGTTTCGTAAAGCGGAACTTGATGGAAATCGGCCAACGCATTGATGAGATTCGTGGTTGCGACTGACTTGGCGACACCGTTCTTCCACCCGCGCGTTTCCACCAGGTAGTCAAAGAGCAGCGCAATGATGTAGTTCGGCTGAATGAACGTACCGTCCTGATCGACAATCCCAAAGCGGTCAGCATCACCATCGGTGGCGATGACCAGGCTGGCGCCGGTCTCGTTCATCTTCGCCTTGGCATCCGCAAGCAGGTGATCATCCGGCTCAGGAGCATGACCACCGAAGAGTACGTCGCGATAATCATGCACCGTCGCGACTTCCACGCCCACGGAACGCAGAATGTGGCAGCTGTAGCCTCGTCCCGCACCCCAGAAGGGGTCGAAGACCACCTTGATCCCGGACGCTTTGATGGCCTTGAGATCCACCAGCTCCGCCAGCCGCGCGATGTAGGCGGGCTTCACGTCCACTGTTTCGAAATTCGGCTCAGGCGTGTTCAGCCGCGGAATCACCGGATCGTCGCCGAGCGCAACAATGGCCGCTTCGATCTGCTTCGTCACTTCCGGCAGCGCAGGCGCACCGTCATGCGTCGAGAACTTGATTCCGTTGTACTCCGGCGGATTGTGGCTGGCGGTGAAGTTGATCGCGCCGGAAGTCTTGAACGTGCTGACGGCATAGCTGATGGCCGGAGTGGGCGCGGCATCGGGGATAACGATCGGCGTCACACCGGCAGCAGCGAGTATGCGTGCGGCCTCATCCACGAACGACTCACCGAGAAACCGAGGATCGCGGCCTACAAGCACACGATGCGGCTCGGGCTGAGTTTTGACGTACGCGGCAATGCCGGCGACAGCGCGGCGAATGTTGGCAATCGTGAATTCGTCGGCGACGATCGAACGCCAGCCGGAGGTGCCGAACTTGATGGGGGTAGCCATGGATATCCTTCCTGAAGCTGCACAGTAATCTTGCCCCACGCGAGCGGTATCGGCAAGCGCAGAATGAGTCGGGATCCGGGCTAAGCGCTGATTTTGTTGAAGTTGAAGTAGGGGCATAAGGCTCATGCCGGGGGTCTGATATTCTTCGAATTGGCTGTGCTGATGCGCTGGTTGCTAATTGGGCTTCTCGTCTCCGTGGTTGCGCTGGTCTGTGTGGCGGGCGCTATAGCGCGTCACGTCTGGCGCCAGAGACGATCCCAGCCGGAAGAAGTTCCGGGGCTGGAAGCGGTCACAGTCGAAGAAAAACCAAAGCTCGAAGATGTGGAACAGATCGAACCGGGGGTAAAGCTATGAATTTGACGACAGATAACCACGGCAGTGTGGCCGTAGCGGCCGGGCAGCCGAGTGCCGCCCTGACCCTGCTGCGTACCGGCGGAATTGTCCTGGCCGGGACAGCACTGATTGCCATTTCCGCGCACGTCGCGGTGCCGCTCTGGTTTACGCCGGTGCCGGTGACCATGCAGCCGTTTGCAGTGATCCTGCTCGGCCTGCTGCTGAGCCCGCGCGTGGCCTTCGCCACCATGGTCGCCTATTTGGCAGAAGGCGCGGCTGGCCTGCCGGTCTTCACTCCCAGCGGACCAGGCGGCCTGCTCCAGCTCTTCGGACCCACCGGCGGATACCTGCTCAGCTACCCCGTTGTAGCTCCGCTGGTTTCGACCCTTCTGCGTCGCGGCAAAACAACCTTCTCGCGCAGCGTCGTCGCTGCCGGCCTAGGAAGTCTCGTCACGCTGGGCATGGGCGCCATCTGGTTCGCCCTCTTTACCCATACGCCAGCGTGGATCGTTCTGAGCCACGCTGTCCTTCCCTTCCTGCCGGGCGACGTCTTGAAGGTCGTCCTCGCCGCTGGGATCGCAGCCGGCGCAGCACGTTTTCGCAAGCAAAACAGCTAGTCCAAAATCGCAAAGCAGTATTCGTAAGCCAGCATTTGCAAGTCAGTTGAAAGGGAGTCATCTTCAGTGAGTAGCACTCAGGCCAGCGCGGGGTCGGTAACAGATACGCGCACTATCACCATCGCCCACAGTCCGGATTCGGACGACGCATTTATGTTCTACGGCCTCGCCACGAATAAAATCCGTGTCCCCGGGTACCGCTTCACCCATACGCTCTGCGACATCGAGACGCTCAACAAGCGCGCGATGAACGAAGCCTTCTTCGATATCACAGCGGTTTCGTTTCACGCCTACCCGTACATCCAGGACAACTACACCCTGATGAGCTGCGGTGGCAGCGTCGGCGAAGGCTACGGACCGATGGTCGTCTCCAGCCGTCCCATGACCACCGACGACCTGAAGAAGACTCGCATCGCCATTCCCGGAACCATGACCACCGCGTATCTCGCGCTCAAGATCTTCAATCCTGACCTCGAAACCGAAGTCGTCCCTTTCGACAAAATCATTCCAGCCATCCAGGCCGGTGAGTTTGATGCCGGACTCATTATCCACGAGGGCCAACTCACCTACGCCGCCGACGGACTGCGCAAGGTCATCGACCTCGGCGTCTGGTGGCGCGAACAGACCGGCCTCGTCCTCCCGCTTGGCGGCAACGCAGTCCGCCGCTCGCTCGGACCGGAAGTGCTGCACACCGTCACGCAGGCACTGCGCGACAGCATCCAGCACGGGCTCGACAACCGGGAGCAGGGCCTCGAATACGCCATGCAGTTCGCCCGCGATCTGGACGCCAACCTGGCCAACCGCTTCGTCAGCATGTACGTCAACGAGCGCACGCTGAGCTATGGCGACGACGGCCAGCTGGCCATCCGCAAGCTGCTCGACCTCGGCTACGAGAAGGGCATCATTCCCATCAAGCCCAAGGTCGACTTCGTCGATTAACGGAATCCCGCACCAAACAAGAGAAGAGGGTGGCCATCCGGTCACCCTCTTTCTTTGCGCTCAGTTTCGAGTCATCAGCCGCAGGTCCATCCTGCAATATGACGCGACCAAGAACAGTCCAAATCTCTTCGGCAATTCCCGAAATGAGCTAAAGACTTTCTAATTTCCTCCGATGGGAAGAGTACGGAGGAACCACCATGCGTTCCGGAACACACTCCCGCACAATCCAGCCATTCAACTCCGGCCCAGCGGTACTTCTGGCTTCGCCCGATCCGGTCCTGCTCGCAGACCTGCGCAGCATCCTCAACTCTCTCGGCCTGCGCGTTGAAACAGTCTCCGCTGGAGACCAGGCCATAGCAGCGATACAAACTTTGCGAACACCGGGAATTCTGCTGCTGGATGTGCGCCTGGCCGGTCTGAGCAACGGCCAATTGCTTGCGGCAATGGCCGAATATGAGGTACACAAGCGCTGCGCCATTGCTCTGATCGCCGATGAGGTTTCCGACGAATGGATTGCCCGGCTGCGGGAAGGCGCCATCGACGACATTGTCCCCCGCAACCTCGACGCAGCCGGATGGAACACCCACATCCACTCCATGCAGCGCGGCCACGGGCTCTACTGCGAACTGGAACACCTGCGCGAAATCAGTCTTCTCGAAGTCCGCCACGACCCGGTGACCGGCATTTTCAATCGCGACACCATGCTGACCCTCCTGTTTCGCGAGACCGACCGCGTCCAACGACTGCGCGGCGCGCTCAGCACGGTGATGCTCGAGCTGGACGGCTTTGCCCGGCTCCGTAACAACCTCGGCTCCGGGACCGCCGACTACCTTCTGCGGGAGGTCGCCATCCGGCTGGGCCGCATGCTGAGAAGCTACGATTTGCTCGGGCGCAGCGGTCCGGAATCCTTTCTCATGGCTCTCCCCGGCTGCAGCACCATCAACGCCATGATGCTGGCCGAGCGCATGCGCATTGAGGTCTTCGGTGAGCCTTTCCTAAGTACCCCGAACGAGGGTACAGAGACGCAAATTCAACTGACCGCATGCGCCGCCGTCGCTTCCAGCCGCGGACGATCGCCCATCATCATCCTTCGCGAAACGGAACACACCCTAGCCCAGGCGAAGTTGTCCGGGCCCGACACTTTGCGCTGCGCCAGTGAATCTCCCCTGTCGGCCGAAATCGCCGGTCCACATCTCTTTCCGCAGGCAGAAATGGCCGTCTGGTAGCCCGCTGTTCCCGCTCACTGCGACCGCGTTGCATCTTTTGTCACTCCCGGGGAATCCTAACTAGGTAGACAGGAGTTGGAACGTGGCGGAAATTACATTACACATCGACGGAATGCACTGCGGTTCCTGTATCCGGCGAGTGACGCAGGCTATTCATAACGCGGGACCATTCAAGGTAGAAGAGGTTCGCCTCGGGGCGGCTCGCTTTGACGCCCCCGAAGAGACGACCTTAGCATCGACTGAGCTCGCCGTGGCCGCTTTGGCCAAAGCAGGCTTTGCAGCTCGGCCCGAAGCCGTCGGGATAAGCGAATAATGGGGGCGACACTGACCCATTCCGGCAAACCGAACGACATAGAATCCCAGGCACCAGCAGAGCAGTCGACGCAAACCATCATCCTGCCGGTTCTCGGCATGACGTGTACAGCCTGCCGCCAGCACGTGGAGAGCGCGCTGTCAGAAGCACCGGGAGTTCTCTACGCCCGCGTTGACCTGATGCGCCACCGCGCCTCGGTGGAGTTTGACAGCACTGTGACCGCTCCTCGGACATTGGTAGACGTCATCCGTGACTCCGGCTACGATTCAGCCGTTCCCCGCTCCACCGCTGAATCCCAACCAGCCTCAACCGGACACTCCTCAGGAGCAGGCTGGAAGGCCGCGATCACCATTCTGGCCGGCGTGGCGGCAATGCTGTTTTCGATGCCACTCGGCATGGATTCAGCAAGCATGGGCGGCCTCGACGCAGTCCTCATGGTGACCGCGCCCTGGCTCTATGAGATTCCTGAAACCCCGCTCCGCTGGGCATTGTTGGTCGTGACCGCCATCCTCGCCGTCTGGGCAGGCCGCGACATCTACCGCAGCGCCTGGAAGGCCCTGCTGCACCGCGAAACCAACATGAACACGCTGGTTTCCCTGGGAACCGGCGTAGCCTTTCTCTATTCGGCCTACGGGACCATCTTTACCAGCGATAGCCCCGAGCCCACCGCGGTCTACTTTGACTCCGTCCTCCTGATTCTCGGCTTTCTACTGCTCGGCAAGTGGCTGGAAGGCCGAGCGCGCAGTTCGGCCTTGGCCGCCGTTGATGCCCTCGCCGAACTGCAGCCTGCCACAGCGCGAGTCCGCCGCGATGACGGCGAACGGTTCGTGCCAATCGAGCAACTGGCGATCGGCGACCTAATCGTTGTCCTCCCCGGCGAACGCATTCCAGCCGACGCAGAGATCGTCACCGGCCGCACCACCGTCGATGAATCCATGCTCACCGGCGAATCCGTCCCGGTAGGCCGCAGCGTAGGCGAACGCATCCTCGCCGGATCGGTGAACTACGACGGCGCCGTCACCGCCCGCGTCGAGTCCGCCGGCGAAGGCACCACTCTGCGCCAGATCGCCCGCCTCGTAGAGCAGGCACAAGGCTCCCGCGCCCCTATGGAGCGCCTCGCCGACCGCGCCAGCGCTATCTTCGTACCCGTCGTTCTCATCCTTTCAGTCCTGACCCTGGCTGGCTGGGTGTTGACCACCGGCAGCATCTCCGACGCCATCGCAGCAACGGTCTCAGTCTTAGTCATCGCCTGCCCCTGCGCCATGGGCCTCGCCGTCCCAGCCGCATTGACAGTAGCCATCGGCCGCGGCGCGCAGTTCGGCGTGTTGATCAAAGGCGGCGAAGCGCTGGAACGCGTAGCCGGCCTGCAAACAGTGTTGATGGACAAGACCGGCACACTGACCCTGGGCAAGCCCGCACTGGTCGGCATGTCCACCATAGGAAACATCCAGGAAACGGACGCGCTCCGCATCGCCGCCGCCGCCGAGGATCACTCCGCCCATCCACTGGCCCACGCCGTTGTCGCCGAGGCACGCAGCAAGGGCCTAAGCTGGCCGCCCGCCGAAGACGTCCAGCTCATCCCCGGCCGCGGACTATCAGCCAAGGCCGAAGGCAAATCCATCCTGCTAGGCAATGCCGAACTGATGCAGGAATGGTCGATTTCTCTTCCGCCAGACCTGAAACCCGCCCAACCCGGCATAACCCGCCTCTGGATGGCGGTCGACAACAAGATCACCGCCTGGTTCGACGCACGGGACGTCATCCGGCCCACCGCCAAAGCCTCCGTCGTCTGGCTGCAGCAGCAGGGCCTCAACGTGGAAATGCTGACTGGAGACTCCGCGCAGGCAGCCGCTCCCATTGCTGAAGCCGTTGGTATCACCTATGTATCGGCCGGACTGATGCCGGCAGACAAGCTCGCAAGAATCCGCGCCGTGCAGACCGGCGGCCAGAGCGTAGCCATGGTCGGCGACGGTATCAACGACGCCGCAGCGCTCGCCCAGGCAGACGCAGGCATGGCCATGGGCGCAGGAGCAGCGCTCGCCCAGGAAGCAGGCGACGTCCTCCTGCTCACCAGCGACCCGGCTGGCATCGCCACTGCAATCTCTCTGGCCCGTGCCACCACCCGCGTCATGCGGCAAAATCTCTTCTGGGCCGCCGGCTACAACGTCATCGGCATCCCGCTCGCCGCCGGCCTGCTCTACCCCTGGCTCCATCTCCAGCTCACTCCCTGGATGGCAGCGGCAGCAATGGCTTTCAGTTCCGTAAGCGTCCTGCTGAACAGTTTGCGTCTAAGAAGCTGGAAGGCTCCACTCAATTCTTCAAAGTGACTCCGCCGGACGGGCCGTCACGATAAACTGAGTCAGGAAACGAAACCCAGGCCCATCTCTGTGCGCATTCTCAGTCGGTATATACTCGGCGAAATCACCTCTCACGCCCTCATTGGGTGCGCACTCTTCACGTTTATCCTCTTCATGAAGCCGTTGCAACAGATACTGGACGCCGTCGTCCGGAACAGCTCCAGCTTCACCACCGTTCTCCAAATCTTCCTCTTCACCCTGCCCAACACCTTCCTCGTCACCATCCCAATGGCTGTGCTGGTCGGCGTCCTCCTCGGCCTGAGCCGCCTCGCCGCTGACTCCGAAATCACCGCCATGCGCGCCTCTGGATTCGGCATCTGGTACTTCGTGCGCGTGGCCGCTGTCGTTGCCATACTCGGCACCGCATTCGGCCTGGTCAACTCGCTCTATGTCATCCCCAAAGCGAACCAGGCCATCCTGTCGATTCAGAGCGAGCTGGCAACCTCCCAGGCATCTTTCGAAATTCAGCCGCGCGTCTTCTACGAAGACTTCAAGAACACCGTCATCTACGTCCAGAACGTCCGCGACGGCGCAGGCGCATCCAACTGGCAGAATCTCTTCATTGCCGACGTCAGCGACCCGACAGCGCCGCGCATCACCACCGCCGAATCCGCCACCGTCGTTGAAGATCGCGGCCAGGGCCTGCTCATCCGCCTGCGCAACGGCTCCGAACACGAGACCGTCGCCAATCAGCCCGGCCAGTACAATATCTCCACCTTCACCCAGACCGACCGCCCACTCGTCTTCAGCCCGCAGAGCGACGTCCACCTCGGCCGCATGGACACCCCCCTCTACGCGCTCGGCAATTCAGAACTCCTGCAGTTAGCGCACGGCCCAGATGGCAAGCATTACTGGATCGAATTCCACCGCCGCCTGGCCTTCCCTGTCGCCTGCCTTGTACTCATGCTGATCGGCGTTCCGCTCGGCACAGCCTCACGCCGCGGCGGCAAAAGCAGCGGATTCATCTTCACCATCCTGCTCGTGCTCGCCTACTATCTGCTCTCGAACTTCGGCATCGCCTGGGCCAAGCAGGGCCGCCTGCCGGCCGCTGTCGGAGTCTGGCTGGCCAACTTCGTCTTCGCCGCAGCGGGCATCTTCCTACTCAGCCAGATGGCCACCGGCGGCAACGTCCTCAACGCCATCACCGGCTGGTTTTCGCGCACTCCCAAAGCCGAAGACATCGACGAAACCAACTCCAGCCAGATCGCCGAAGTCGCTCCCATCTCGGACCGTGGCTGGCGCAATGCCGTCCGTGCCCGCTACCGCAGAAGATTTGGACCACAACTGAGTAAGACGCTCCACCGCTTTAAACCCCGAGGCTTCCCGCTCATCCTCGACGAGTACGTGCTGCGCGAATTCCTGAAAATGTTCGCCATGATCCTCTCCGGCTTCGTCATTATGATGCTCGTCTTCACCTTCTTCGAGCTCATCGGCGACATCCTGCGCAACCGCATCCCGCTTTCGACCGTAGGCGCATACCTCGTCAATCTGGCGCCCTCCATGCTCTACCAGATCACGCCGCTCAGCGTGCTCATCGCCGTCCTCGTCACCTTCAGCCTGCTGAGCCGCAGCAGCGAAATCATCGCCATGAAGGCCACCGGCATCAGCATCTACAGGCTCGTCATCCCGGTCCTGGTCATCGCCGCGGCCCTCGCCGCAAGCCTCTTCGCCTTCGATCAGTACTACCTGCCCCAGGCCAACCTCAGGCAGGAAGCCCTCCGCAACATCATCAAAGGCCGCCCCGCCCAGACCACCCTCAACCCCGACCAGAAATGGATCTTCGGCCAGCAGCATCCCGGCGAACCCGGCCGCATCTTCTACTACCAGTTCTTCGATCCCGACCAGAACGCCTTCGCCAACCTGAGCCTCTTCGAGTTCGACCCGACCACGTTCAAACTCACTCGGCGCATCTTCGCCTCGCGCGTCGTCTGGGACGACAAGGCCCACGCATGGAACTTCGAAAACGGCTGGCAGCGCAACACCAGCGACGCTAACATGCTCAACTTCCGCGAATTCCAGACCGCCACCTTCGCCGAAGTTCATGAAGAGCCCGGCTACTTCAAGAAAGAAAGCCTGCAATCGCAGGAGATGAACTTCGGCCAGCTCGAACACTACATCAGCGACCTGCAGCAGAGCGGCTTTGACACCATGCGCCTGCGCGTGCAGCTCTATCACAAGCTCGCCTATCCGCTCGTCACCATCATCATGGCCGTGCTGGCCATCCCCTTCGCGCTCTCCATGGGCAAGCGCGGCTCACTCACCGGCGTGGCGGCAGCCATCGGCATCGCCCTCAGCTATTGGGTCGTAGCTGGTATGTTCGACGCCATGGGCAACGTCAACTACCTCCCATCAGCCATCGCCGCGTGGACCCCAGACATTCTCTTCGGCCTAACCGGCGGCTACCTGCTCCTCCGCACCCCAACCTAACGGCAACCCACCGCCCGGTACAATGAAACTATGCTTCGGGACCTGAAACCGCTCTTTCGCTACATGGCGCGCTACCGCTGGGGATACCTCTGGGGCACCCTCGCGCTGATGGCCACCAACGCCATCTACGTGCTCGTGCCCAAGGTCATCGAGCAGGCGATCAAGGACCTGAACACCTCCGCCACCCGCCAGAAAATCTTCTTCTACGCCGGCATCCTGGTCGGCATCGCACTGCTGAAAGGCGTCTTTCTCTACGCGTCGCGGTGGATCCTGATCGGCATCTCCCGCGAGATCGAATTCGACCTCCGCAACGATCTCTTCAAGCAGCTTGAAAAGCAGGACTCCGGCTACTACCAGCGCTATCGCACCGGCGACATCATGGCCCGGCTGACCAACGACCTCAGCGCCGTCCGCCAGCTCCTCGGCCCCGCCATCATGTACAGCGCCAACACCATCCTCTTTTCGGTCGGCGCGCTCTTCTTCATGCTGCACATCAGCCCCTGGCTCACGCTGGTCGCGCTCGCGCCCATGCCCGTCGTCAGCATCCTCGTGCAGTACTTCGGCGCACGCATTCACGAGCGCTTCGAGCGCATCCAGGCGAGCTTCTCCGAAATTACAGCAGCCGCCCAGGAAAACTTCTCCGGCGCCCGCCTCATCCGCGCTTTCGCCCGCGAACAGTCGCAGATCGACTCCTTCGAAAAGGCCAATCAGCAATACATCAAGCGCGCCCTGCGGCTCGTGCAACTCATGGGCATGCTCTGGCCCACGCTTGAATTCGTCCTCGGCGTATCGATGGTCATCACGCTCTTTGCCGGTGGCCGTCTCGTCATCGAGCACAAGATTCCCGTCGAGAGCTTCGTCGCCTTCAACTTCTACATGATCCTGCTTACCTTCCCCATCATCGCCGTGGGCTGGGTCATCAACCTCTTCCAGCGCGGCACCGCATCCATCAAGCGCCTCGACGAAATCCTGCGCTCCGAGCCCACCATCGACGACCGCGACGCCGACCCATCCATCCCCGCCGACCTGACATTGCGTGGCGACATCGAGTTCCGCCACCTCAAATTTTCCTATGGCGATACCAAGATCCTCTGCGATATTTCACTCACCATCCCAGCAGGCTCAACGCTCGCCATCGTCGGCCCCACCGGCTCCGGCAAATCCACACTGATCGGTCTCATCCCCCGCCTGCTCGACGTCCACGAAGACACCCTCTGGATCGACGGCCGTCCAGTCCGCAGCTATCCATTGCACACACTGCGCAGGAACATCGGCGTAGTCCCGCAGGAGACCTTCCTCTTCAGCGAAACCATCGCCGAAAACCTCTGCTTTGGCGCACCTAACGCAACACGCGAAGAGATGCTCGCAGCAGCAGAAGCCGCCCATATTCGCACCGAATTTGAAGAGTTCCCGCTAGGCTTCGAAACGCTCGTTGGCGAGCGCGGTCTCACCCTCTCAGGGGGCCAGAAGCAACGCAGTTCCATCGCCCGCGCGCTCCTGCGCCACCCCCGCATTCTCATCCTAGACGACGCTCTCGCCAGCGTGGACACCTACACCGAAGAGCGCATCCTGCAAGGCCTGAAGAAATACTCCAAAGACAGCACCACCATCCTCATCTCGCATCGCATCTCGACAGTCCGCGACGCCGACCAGATCGTAGTCCTATCCCACGGCCGCATCATCGAACGAGGCACCCACGACCAGCTCCTGCTCAAAGGCGGCTACTACGCCGGTCTGCACGAAAAGCAGCTGCTGGAAGAGGAACTTTCGACAGCAAGTTAATCGAACTACATCCACCCGCCATCCACAATCAAGCCCTGCCCGGTAATCGCGCTGCTGTCATCCGCCGCCAGAAACAAGCCCATCCGCACCACTTCCTCCGGCGCCAGGTGCCGCTTCAACGCCTGGCTCGCCAGAATCTCGGCAGTGTATTCCGGGGTCAGCACAAGCCGCCGCTGTTTCTCGGTCACAATCGCTCCAGGCAGCAGGCAATTCACGCGGATGTTATGCACCCCAAGCTCATGCGCCAGCGTCCGCGTCAGCCCCAAAATCCCGGCCTTCGCCGTCACATACACCGGCAGCCCCACCGAAGGAATCATCCACGCAATCGAGCTCAAATTCACAACCGAACCAACACCCGAAGCCCTCAACGCCGGAATCGCAGCCTGCGTAGCAAAAAACTGGTGCCGCAGGTTCACCGCCATGCATTGATCCCAGAACTCAGGCGTCACGTCCTCAGTCTTGTGCCGCTGATCGTTGCCCGCATTGTTCACCAGTACATCAAGTCCACCCAACGCTTCCGTCACATGCGCCACAGCATCTCGCACCGCCGCAACATCCGTCATATCGCAGTGCAGATAGAGCGGCTCAACACATCCAGCCGCTGCCAATCGCTGCGAAAGCGCCGCACCAGCCTCGTCCTGAATGTCAAGAAAAGCCACCCGTGCACCCTGCTCAGCAAAGCCCGCAACGAACGCCTCGCCGATCCCCGTAGCCCCACCGGTAATGAGGACTCGCCGCCCATGCAGGCTGGGATAGCTGGCATATGGATTGGAAGAAATAGTCATGAAGAGAACACGCTCGCGAAACAAAATAGGAACGCGACCAGTTTATCGCCCGAAGCTCATAGCCTGATCCGCCAGCGTATTCGGCACCGCATGCAGCATCACCGCCAGCCCCACCAGTAGCGCTCCATAGTAGACCAGCGTGCTCCAGTCCGACTGCACCGGCTGTCCTCTGCGGAAGAGCCTCCACACAAATCCTGCGCCCACCAGCAGAAACAACCCATCGCGGCAATAAAACCAGAGCCCGCCGGTCAGCACCAGCAACGACGCACACTCCACCACGTTGAGAGCGTCGGCTGCCTTGCCACCGTCCAGCACCCAAACCGGGATCAGATTCAGCACATTGATAAAAGCCCCGGTACGCGCCAGCGCCGCCCACATTGGGTCGCCCGTCTTCGTGTAAATCAGGAAGCACACCGCAGAAGCAATCCATCCCGCCAGCGGGCCAGCCAGCGAAATCTGCGCCATCGTCCGCCGCGTCACACCCAGCCCGCTCCAGCGCACATAAGCGCCCATGCCCGGCAGAAACACCGGCATATCCGCAGGCAGCCCGCGCCGCTTGATGTCGATAAAGTGACCCATCTCGTGAATCAGAATGCAGGCCGAAATCCCCAGCCCATACCGCCACCCAAACAGGCCCACATACAGCGCAATGTAGATCCCAAAGCTGAAGAGAAACTTCAGCTTGAAGACAAAGAACAGTGCACTCTTCAGCTTCAGCAGCAGCAAAGCCACCGGTCCAAACGGCCCCAGCTTCTTCACCCACGCAGGCGGCGGAGCCTTTTGTTTTGGAGCCGGAGCCGCATTCGGGTCAACCGCTTGCGGCCCAGCCTCAGCCGCCAGCAGAGCCTTGATCCGGTCATGCACCCACTGCGCCTGCTTCGCATCCGGCGGAATCAGCGTCAGCGAATATTCCCAAAGCTCCCGAGCCTGCGCCAGCAAGCCACGCAACTCCAGCGCACGCGCATCCTTGGCCAGCTGGTCCAGCCGCTCTCCATGCACCAGCGCCTGGCACTGCGGACACGCCAGCGACTCCAGCGGCAGTTCCGCCTCACAGTTAGGGCAAGTTCGTATCGAAGAATGCGTAAGCGTAGACAAGATCGTTCCTACTCTATTCTAGCGTCTTATCACGGCGTTACGTTTCCGACACGCGGTACGGCCCGTCGACGTAAATCATTTTGCGACGTGGAATCCAGTACGCGACACGCATGGACGCCACGAGCATTCCCACAAACCAGGAGCCGACGATGGGTAGCAGTAGAACTTGCGGAAAGGGCGAGATCAAAGCCATCCAGAGTTCTCTGATCACAGCCGGAATATGGCCTAAATACCTGTCGTGCGACTGATCAAGACCTGCGGCGCTCGAACCGTCCGCAGGTTGCGAAGGCAAAGAAAATAGCCGGCTATGCTCATGAGAATGGCGAGAAACGTCAATCATCTGAATCGGTATACTCGCCAGCGCAACAGCCAGGTAAGTGAGAACGGCTGCGAGAATCTGATAGCGCTGCCCTCCCAGATTCCCAGACGCTTTCAACAGCGCCTTGCCGGCAATCCATGCGATGAAAAAATAACAAACGAATTCGTATCCCGCCGCGAAGAAGGTTGTCGCTGTAAGAATTGCAATCCCAACCGATACCGTAGCGGTGCTGAACAGGGCTGTCCGCACGCCAGCCCACCGTGTGCTGCTGACTAAGCTTTTATTTTCCCGCTCCGCGCATGATGAACAAGCCATTTGCCCATGCACCCGGAAGTAGTTTTCGCGGATGCGTTCTGAGCAAATCGCGCATATTTCAGTCCCTGGAATATGGCTGAGCTCTGCAGTCTTGAACTGCGGATCCCGGCTTGCCGCCGATTCCACTTTCAGAATCGAGAGCGCCTCGGACTCTTCTTCTCCGTATAGATCAAGCATGGCTGTGCGCTGAGATTAGCACGACTCCGCGCGACGTTCTATATTGGTCCGCCGACGAACTTTCCTCTGGGTCAGATAAGCCAAGCTACTTGGCCCCACGGATAACTCCAATGCACCGCTTCAGAGCTTGATCGTTCGTAAGGATAGACCATCCGCGCTGATCTGCCACGGCACAGATCAGAATGTCGACTGGTCCGCACTCCACACCAAAGCTGCGACAGATGTTGAATAGACGAGCCGCATTCAGATAGTCCGGCGTTGCCAAAGCTTCGTCTGGAAAGGAGCTGAGCGCCTGGCTTAGCCTGTCGAACTGAACAGACTCTCGCACGCCCGAAAGAATCTCCTGACGAATTGGGCCGATGATCACGACGCGCCCATCACGAATCGCATCAGAAAGCGATTGGGCTAGCTGCTGCTCCTCTGTACTGAGAGCGATCATAGATCTACGCCGCAGAACCAGAGACCAGATGCAGGTGTCCACCAGGGTCTTCACAGATATGCCTACTGGCCAACCTCGACCGCATCGAGTTCCACGCGATCAAGTCGACGCCCCTGTTGGTAATCGTAAGCAGGATCGAAATCAATCGTTCCAAACAGGTCCAGAATCTCCAACTGCTTACGCCGCTGAATATATTCCTCCAGTGCCGCCGTGACCGCTGCTTTCTTGGTCAAATGCCGGCCAACCTGCCGCGCTTCTTCAATAAGCGAATCTTCAATCGCGAGATTCGTCGCCACGCATCACCTCAATGTGTAGAGTATTACACATCGTTGAGTGTGAAAATCAACACAGACTCTAGCATTGAGTCTCCTTCGCCTAAGATTCGCCTTTAGGCTATACTTGTTACATGGACTTTCAGCTCGTGACGCCCTATCAGCCCAAGGGAGACCAGCCCCGGGCCATCGAAGAACTGGTACAGGGCATCGCCGCCGGCGAGCAGCACCAGGTCCTCCTCGGCGTCACCGGTTCGGGCAAGACCTTCACCATGGCCAAGGTCATTGAAGAGCTCAACCGCCCCGCGCTCATCCTCGCGCACAACAAGACCCTCGCCGCCCAGCTCTACAACGAGTTCAAGCAGTTCTTTCCCTCAAACGCCGTCGAGTACTTCGTCAGTTACTACGACTACTACCAGCCCGAAGCCTACATTCCCTCCGGCGACCTCTACATCGAAAAAGAAGCCACCATCAACGAAGAGCTGGACAAGCTGCGTCTCTCCGCCACCCGTTCCCTCTTCGAACGCCGCGACGCCATCATCGTCAGCTCGGTCAGCTGCATCTACGGCCTCGGCTCGCCGGAAGCCTACTACGGCATGCTCCTGCTGCTCGAAAAAGGCCAGCGCATCCACCGCAACGACATCGTCCGCCGCCTCGTCGAAATCCTCTATGAGCGTAACGACCACGACTTCCGCCGCGGCACCTTCCGCGTTCGCGGAGACGTCATCGAAATCTTCCCCACCTACGACGAACTCGCCTACCGCATCGAGCTCTTCGGCGACGAAATCGAATCCCTCTCCCAGATCGACCCGCTCTTCGGCACCGTCAAGCAGAAGTACTCGCGCCTGCCCATCTACCCCAAGAGTCACTACGTCGTACAGCCCGAGCGCAAGGCCCAAGCCGTCGACACCATCGTCGCCGAGCTCACCGAGTGGGAAGCCGAGCTCGAAAAACAGGGCCGCATGGTCGAGGCACAGCGCATCCACCAGCGCGTGCGCTTCGATCTCGAAATGATCAAGTCCATGGGCTACTGCCATGGCATCGAGAACTACTCGCGCCACTTCTCCGGCCGCCTACCCGGCGAACCGCCGCCGACCCTGCTCGACTACTTCCCCCGCGACTTCCTGCTCTTCATCGATGAATCCCACGTCACCATCCCCCAGGTCCATGGCATGTGGCACGGCGATCGCAGCCGCAAATCGAATCTCGTCGACTACGGCTTCCGCCTGCCCTCGGCCATGGACAACCGTCCGCTCAAGTTCGACGAGTTCGAGAACCGCATCCACCAGACGATCTACGTCTCCGCCACCCCCGGCCCCTATGAGCTGACCAAGGCCTCAGGCGTCGTCGTCGAACAGGTCATCCGCCCCACCGGCCTCGTCGATCCCGAAGTAGAAATCCGCCCCGTCAAAGGCCAGATCGACGACCTGCTCGGCGAAATCCGCGATCGCGTCAAAAAGAACGAACGCGTCCTCGTCACCACCCTCACCAAGCGCATGTCCGAAGACCTCGCCGGCTACTACACCGAGGTCGGCGTCCGCTGCCGCTACATGCATTCCGAAATCGAAACCCTGGAGCGCATCAAGATCCTCGCCGGCCTGCGCAAAGGTGAATACGACGTCCTCATCGGCATCAACCTCCTCCGCGAAGGCCTCGACCTCCCCGAAGTCTCCCTAGTCGCCATCCTGGACGCCGACAAGGAAGGCTTCCTGCGCTCCACCGGCGCCCTCATCCAGACCATCGGCCGCGCCGCGCGCAACGTCGAAGGCCGCGCCATCCTCTACGCCGACAAGATGACTGACTCCATGCGCCGGGCGATAGACGAAACCGACCGCCGCCGCGAAATCCAGCGCGCCTACAACGAAGAGCACGGCATCACGCCGCAGTCGATCCTGAGCAAACTCGACAACTCCCTCGCTGCCATCCTCAAAGCCGAATACGGCGACCCGCTCGAAGAAGCCGCCGAAGGAGTCCCCGAATTCAAGTCGCAGGCTGACATGGACAAGTATCTGGAGGGACTGGAAACCCAGATGCGCGAGGCTGCCAAGAAGTTTGAGTTCGAAAAAGCCGCCAAACTGCGCGACACCATCAAAGACCTCCGCACAAAGGAGTTCCTGATCGGCTGAACGATCTCTACTTGAACGTTTTACTTCCCCCGCGCGTCCGGGCAACCATTGGGCATTCTCTTACATCCCAATGAAAAGTTGCAATTTTGGACGGGGAATGCCGAGACAAAGATTGATGCTAAGTTTGGTTCGGTCGCGGGCACACATGGACATAATTCTGCTGGTGGATGACAATCCACTGCGCGCTTCACTACGGCAGTCCCTTTTGGAAGGATCCTCGTCGACCGCGGCGCGTGGAGTAGTCCGTGCTCTGGATGCAGCCGAGGCATTGTGTCTTGTCGAGTCGCCTGAGTTCGCGGAGGGCTTGTCCCTCGTTGTAACCGGCCATGTCATGACCGGAATTTCGGGCCCTGAATTCGTAGCTGAATTTCGTTCGCGCATGCCGCAGGTTCCTGTTCTGGTGTTAAGCGCCACACCGGAAGTCGAATCTCAATATGCCGGAATAGAACACGTCTTCCACTCCCAGACCACATCTCCCGATGAGTTGCGCACGCTGGTGCGTCAGCTCCTCTCCATCGGCCAGAGGCAATCCGCTTGAGCAGGCCGTACCCACGCTAGTCCTGGCGCGACGCCACTCGTGTCGGTAGAGTTAGCTTCATGAATCGTTCTGCCACAAGCGGCAAGAGAGTGCGCAGATCTCCGCGCATGTCGATGCTGGTTCTGGCCTTCCTCACGATCGCAGCCGGGCTCGCACTGCGCAAGCTTCCAATGGGCTTACCTTTTCCGCTCGTGAAATGGGGCGGTTCGGTCCTCTGGGCAGCAATGGTTTATTTCCTGCTGGCAGCCGTCCTGCCTCGGCGTCGTCCATCCCTCATCGCTGCGATTTCCGCCGTCGTAGCGGGCTTAGTTGAACTCTCCCGCCTCTACCATTCCCCAGGGTTGGACGCCTTCCGCCTCACGCCGGCGGGAATCCTCCTCCTCGGCAGAGTCTTCGACCCATGGCATTTCGCCGTCTACGGGGCGTCAATAGCACTTACCTGCTTGGCCGACAGCAAAATTCTTCGTCCGAAATTTGCCAAGACTGACATATCCTGATCCCGCAGATCCCCAGCCGAGCCGCCGCCCTCACCGGCTTCCTCCGCACCGCGCTCGAAACCGGTCGCGTTCCCAAATTCAAGCCCGACGCCTGGGCCTTCGTCGGCTATCTCATCGGCCATGAAGCCCGCCACCGTGGCCAAATGACCCAGCTGGCCCGCCAACTCGGCCACCCCGTCTCAAAGGGAGTCAACTTCGGCCTCTGGCAATGGGGCGTTCGCTAGCAGTCAATCCTTAGGAGGGCGCAAGTCGCATCGATTTTCCGTAGGATGAGATCAGGCTGCGTCAGCGCGTTGTGAGCGCCGGTTGCTGGTGCGACAATGATAGATGTGGCCTGATCCTTGGAGTCTTCCTACCCTATGGCAGCATTTGGCAGTTTTGCGCTTCTAATCGCTCTGGTCCTGGCGTCCTACAACCTCATCGCCGGAGCCACAGCGTTGCGTCTCATCGCAGTCGGCAAACCCGCACGGTTCTCCCCGGAACGCATGGCCGAGACCGCCCGCCGCGCCGGCATCGCAGGCTTCTTCGCCGTCTGCGCCGCAGCCTTCGCAATGATCTGGTCCGTCTTCCACAACGACTTCTCCATCGAATACATCGTCGAACACTCCAACATCGCGCTGCCCACCCCCTACAAATTCGCAGCCATGTGGAGCGGCCAGGAAGGCTCACTGCTCCTCTGGGTCGTCCTGCTATCGACTTACGGCCTCGTTCTGCGCCTTCGCCATAAGATCGACGTCAAGCTCCACGCCTACGCCGGCACCATCCTCGCAGGAGTCCAGGTCTTCTTCCTCCTGCTCGTCACCTTCGCCACCCACCCCTTCGCGGGCGTTCGCGGCGGCATCGTCCCGGCAGACGGAAACGGCCTCAATCCCCTCCTCCAGTATCCCGAGATGGTCATCCACCCGCCGATGCTCTACCTCGGCTACGTCGGATTCACCATCCCCTTCGCCTTCGCCCTCGGCGCGCTGATGATGCGATACCCCGGCGAAAAATGGATCCACATCACCCGCCGCTGGACCATGCTTACCTGGATGTTCCTCACTATCGGCATCTTCCTCGGTATGCACTGGGCCTACGCGGTCCTCGGCTGGGGCGGCTACTGGGGCTGGGACCCCGTCGAAATCGCCTCGCTCATGCCCTGGCTCACCGGCACCGCCTTTCTCCATTCCGTCATGATGCAGGAGAAGCGCGGCATGATGAAGAGCTGGAACGTCTGGCTCATCTTCACCACCTTCATGCTGACAATTCTCGGCACGCTGCTCACGCGGGCGGGTCTGGTCAGCTCCGTACACGCCTTCGCCCAATCCTCCATCGGCCCCTGGTTCGTATGGTTCCTCGTTCTGACGATGGCCGTCTGCCTCTTCACCTACATCCTCCAGCGCGACCACCTCAAGACCGAGCATCGCCTCGAATCCCTCGTCAGCCGCGAGTCCAGCTTCCTCTTCAACAACGTCGTCCTGCTCGCCGCCTGCTTCGCCCTGCTCTGGGGCACGCTCTTTCCCGTCTTGTCGGAATACGTGCAAGGCACCAAAACCACCCTCTCCGGCGCCTACTACGTCCACGTCGCCGTCCCCATCGGCATCTTCCTCCTGCTCCTCACCGGCGTCGGACCACTCCTCGCCTGGCGCGCCAGCTCCTTCCGCAGCCTGCGCAAGAACTTCATCCTTCCCGGCGTCGCCTTCCTCGTCACAGCCATCGTCCTCACCATCGTTCTGGCCAACGGAGGCACCAAGCCCTGGGAAGACGAAGGCGTCTTCTACTCGCTGATGACCTTCTCGCTCTCAGCCGCCGTCGCCACCGCCATCACCTCAGAATTCCTCCGCGGCGCAGGCGTCATCCACCGCCAGACGGGCAAGAACTTCCTCTCGTCCATGATCCTGCTCGTCCGCCGCAGCACCCGCCGCTACGGCGGCTACCTCGTCCACTTCGGCCTCGTGGTCATCTTCATCGGATTCGCCGGATACGCCTTCAACCGCAGCGTTGAAATGCCCATGGCTCCCGGTGACAAGCTCAACATCGGCCCCTACACGTTGAAGAACCTCGGCAACACCCAGGAATCGAACGCCAACTACGACACCGAGTTCTCTCTGCTCGACGTCTACCAGAACGGCAAGAAGGTCCTCGACGAGCCTATGGCTCCCGAGAAGCGCGTTTACGCCTCCAACGGCCAGCCGCAGACCATCGTCGCCAACCACTCCATGATGCGCTGGGACCTCTACGTCGTCTATGAAGGCCGCAGTACCGAAACGGGTCTGCCCATCATCAAAGCCTTCCTCAACCCGCTCGTCATGTGGATCTGGGTCGGCCTCGCCATCGTCGTCTTCGGCACCCTGGTCGCACAGATCCCCAGCATCCAGCCCCACCGCGCGGCAGTTGCAGTCCCTGCCAAGCCCGTCGGTATACCCGGAGCAACACCGGCCACCAGCATGGCCCGGAGTGGAGATTAATGCATATTCGAAGACTCCTTCCCCGGCTCGCGCAAACGTTGCTCGTAGTAGCCATCGTAGGCATCACACTCGGCGCCACCGACCCCGAGTCGCGCTTCAACGACCTCGGCCACAAGATGATTTGCCAGTGCAGTTGTAGCCAGGTCATGCTGGAGTGCAACCACGTCGGCTGCCCCGTTTCGCCGGTCATGCGCAACGAGCTCTCGGACGGCATCTCCAAGGGCATGAACGACAGCCTCATCCTGCAGAGCTTCGTCCAGAAATACGGCGCAGTCGTCCTCGCCGCGCCCACGACGGAAGGCTTCGACCTCCTCGCCTGGATCATGCCCTTCGCCGTAGCGTTCGCGGGCCTGCTCGGCACCGTGCTGCTAGTGCGTCACTGGGCCAAGCAGCAACCGACATTGGCCACGCAAGCCGCGCGATCCAAGAATCCGGCACAGGCACGCTTTGAAGATGACATGCGCGAGCGCATCCGCCGCGAAACGGACACGGAGTAAGGGGCAGCAATGACAGAATCCACAGGCATCATTCTCGGCGGCATCCTGGCACTCGTTCTCTTCGCCTACGCCTTCTGGCCCGAAAAGAACGCAGCCGTCCAGCGGCAGAAAACCCGCCTCGACTTTCTCGAAGAGTTGAAAGAGCAGATCTACACCAACCTGCGCGACCTCAACTTCGAGTTCCAGGCCGGCAAATACCCCAAAGAAGACTACGAAGTGCAGCGGACCATTCTCGAAAAAGAAGCCGCAGCAGTACTCGCTGAGATGGATACCCTCTCCGCGCCAGCTCGCTAGAAATAAGCGCCACCAAGACAAGCAGTCCAAAGAAACGACGAGGATCGACACGTTGACACGCTTCAGCACTTTTACCTTGCAGGCAGCGGCACTCAGCCTGCTTGCGGCAGCACCCTTCGCCTTCGCCGGAACCATCAACGGCACCGTCACCAACAAGACCACCGGCAAAGTCTCCTCCGGCGACAAGGTCACCCTGCTCAGCCTCTCCGCCGCGCTCGATGAAGTTGGCACCACCAAGACCGACGGCTCCGGCCACTTCAAACTCACCACCCCGTCGGAAGCTCCCTATCTCATCAAGGTCGAGCATCAGAAGGGCGCCTATTTCAAGAACGTCCCGCCCGGCACCACCCAGGTCGAAATCACCGTCTACGACGTAGCCAGCAAGGTCGAAGGCGTCTCCACCGAAGCCGACGTCCTCCGCATCGAGGCCGAAAACGGCCAGCTCAAGGTCACCGAAAACTACTTCGTGAAGAACATCTCTTCCCCGCCCCGCACCGAGTCCAACGACCACGGCTACGAAATCGTTCTCCCCTCCGACGCCACCCTCGAAGGCGCAGCCACCGTCGGCCCCAGCAACATGCCCCTCGCCGCCACCCCCGACCCGGTCCAGCCCAAGGGCCACTACGCCTTCAACTTCCCAATCCGCCCCAACGAAGGCGAAAGCGGGACGCGCTTCCAGCTCACCTACCACCTGCCCTACAACGGCAGCTATAAGTTTTCGCCTAAGCTCATGCAGAACGCCGATAACGTCGCCATCATGCTCCCCAAGAGCATGAAGTTTGAGCCCGGCGCCGGCACCAGCTACACCTCGGTCCCCGACGACCTCAGCATCCAGACCTTCCTCGCCCGCAACATCAAGCCCGGCCAGCCCCTCGAATTCACCGTAGCCGGCACCGGAGCCATGCCCCGCGACACCCAGGCCGGCCCTCAAGGCCCACAAGGCGGTCCAGGCGCAGCAGGCGGCCCCGGAGCACTGCCGGCAGGCGACGACACCGCCAGCGGCCCCGGCGGCAAACCCGGCGGCGGCATGGCCAACCCCATCGACACCCCTGACCCCCTCAACAAATACAAGTACTGGATCCTCGGGGCACTCGCCCTGATCCTGGCCGTTGCCGCAGCCTTCCTCCTGCGCAAGCCAACCGGAGTAGCCGCCACCACCGCAGAAGCCATCCCGCAACCCGGCATCTCCAACGCAACCTACACCCCAGCCCCGGCCTTAACCCCAGCCATGACCCCAGCCACCAAGAGCCAACTACTGCTCGAAGCCCTGAAAGAAGAACTCTTCGCCATTGAAAGCGAAAAAATAGCCGGCAAATTAAGCCCCACAGAATACGCCGACCTGAAATCAGCGTTAGAAACCGTCCTGCGTCGCGCCCTGGGACGCGAATAAGCAGCTAGTTTTTCTAAGAATGGCCGCCAGATACTAGCCACATCTTGGAGTTCGAAGATGAAAGAAATAAGCGTTCTAAAACAGAAGCCTGCGATCGTGGGTATGGCTCTTGGTTTAGTCCTGGAGTTCTTTCTAGTTCCGCTCAAGAGCCATCCCCTGTCAGTCCAGAATGAAGGACTGATTGGGATGCTGCTAAGAACGGAGAATTTCTATTACGCCTTGATTGCTCCACTCGTCGTGTGGTGGTGGTTCGCTAGATTTTTTAGAGGACGAACTTTCAACTCCGGACAACTGGGAATGATGTTTTTTCTGTTCGGATTTTACGTATCGTCTGCGGTAAGAGCGATAGCTGTAGTCGCATTTCAAGTCTGGGCTCACACGACTGGAACATAAGGTCGATTCACGCAAATGACTTTGATTGTGGCCAGACCGACCAGAATGGCGAAACCGAGAGGAGCATCAAAATGAAGACCGTAATCCGCACCCTTCTACTCTTCTCGCTGATCGTCTGGCTCGGCGCGGAAACCTTCTTCCCCGTAGTCGCCGCCGTCACCTTCACCACCCTCGCGCCAGACACCCACGCCGCCGGACAAATCGTCGGCCAACTCCTCCGCATCCTCCACGGCACGGGCCTGGTCTGCGGAACAGTCCTCATAGCCCTGCTGGCCCTCTCGCCCGCCTGGGGCATCTTCAAGCCGCGCCTGGCCCTCGCCTCAGTCTGCCTCGTCCTCGCCATGATCGGCCTGACAGCCTACTCCCAATACGGCATCATCCCCGCCATGGAACGCGACCGCCAGGCCGCCGGCGGCGTCATCGACGCAGTCCCCAAAGACGACCCCAACCGCGCCCACTTCGACACCCTCCACAACCGCAGCACAAAAGTAGAAGGCGCAGTCCTCCTCCTCGGAGTAATCGTAGTCATCTTAAGCGCAGGCTCCACCAGCGGCACCCTGGGCCGCGACTAGCCCGCATAGGCTGGTATAAAGAAAAAATGTTCGGACTCCTGAAGCCAAAGCTGCCCGTCTCCGCAGAGGAACAGAAATGGATCGATAGCAGCTTTGTTCGTCTGGCCAGTCTTCTCGGCTATGAACGCATGTTGCAAGGAGTGGTCGCATTGCCAAACGCCGATCACTTCCCCGACCCCTACGATCGTTCCGAAGAATCTCTCGAACGAATCTTCGTCCGCGTTGCCGACGCGATGGACGTCGATGCCAGCGAAATTGAAATCACACTCTTTCAATCCGAAGGCGAGACGATAAAAAGCCTCATGCCCTTCTACTCCGGTAGATCCAATGGCGCAGCTGGACTTTATCATCACGACCCTACGAGCAAACCTCGCCTTTCCTTCAACAAAGCACAACTCAAAGACCCGATGTCACTCGTCGCCACAATAGCCCATGAATTAGGCCACATGATCCTCCTACGTCCCGGCGTGGTCGATCCCCGCGAGCCGGACATGGAACCACTCAACGATCTCCTGACAGTATTCCTCGGCTTCGGAGTTTTTACGGCTAACTCCGCCTTTCGCTTCCAGCAGTTCACCGATACCAATTCTCAGGGCTGGTCGACTAACCGGCAGGGATATCTCACAGAGGAACAGTTCGGATACGCCTTGGCGCGCTTTGCGCTGGAACGAGATGAAAGCAAGCCCGCATGGGCCCCCTACCTGGCCACCAACATCGCCGCTTATTTTAAGCGCTCTTCAGCATGGCTCATCAACAACCAAATAGGAAAGCTCATGGCGGATGAGCTTCGGAAAATTTAGCATTTTGTTTGTACCCTCCTCGCACAAAAAACCACGCGTTGCCGCAACTGCCCGACCCACCAGCTGTTCCAGCAGTTGCTGAGACCGTTGCATCGGTCTTACTTGTTGTCATTCCCGAAGGGAATCTGCTGTTGCCCTTGTTGTAATCCTCAACTCCACAGATGCACTCTCCCATCCATTGCCTATGCTGTTGCGACAAGAATTCAGCGAATGGAGCAGGCGTCAGACCAAGTTTCATGAAGCACCGTTTTCCACCCATTTCTCCGGCAACTGTGCTTATCGCTTCAGGGGCATGGTCTGACGTTGCAAGCGGCCGCTAGAATCTTTCAATATTCATCTCGAAAGGCCAGCATCCCTCCCAGGTTCCGCTCATGCGCGTCAGGGAACCCACATTGTGGAGCGAAGGCATCTGCCTCTCGAAACGTGCCAAACAAACGATCCCACAAAGTGATGTCTCCGTAATTGAACCCGTGGACGTCCAATTGATGATGGACCGAATGATGCTCAGGCCTCTGTAGTACGTATCCGACCCAGTGCGGAGTGCGAAGGTTACTGTGATAGAAATACTCACCTAGTACGGCGAACACATTGAACCAAGCCCCCGCAGCAGGAGACGCTCCAAGCAACGAGAACATCATCGCGCTCGCAATCATGGAGTCGGCGGCTATCTCAATGGGGTGCTTGTAGAATGCCGTTAACAGTTCAATCCTCGCCGGACTATGGTGAACTTGATGACAGACTTGCCACAGAAATTTGCATTCATGCCGCGCACGGTGCCACCAGTAGAAAATGAACGTACCAAGAAACCAACCAATAAATCCTTGCAGTATCGATGGGATCGATTTTGAAATGTGAAAGAGAGACCAAGACTGCAGCCAGCGATTCCACGCGATCCCTGCCAATAAAACTATTCCTATCTGGCAAAGATTAAGAAAGGCTGCCCTGGCATACCATCCAGGTACTTCCGGCAATTCTCGGCCTGGAAGAATCCTTTCGATGACGAAGAACAACAGCGTAGCGGCGACGATTATCAAGAATGGGAACATGCTATCTCCTCGATCGCGAAGATGCGATGCACTGAGGCTAGGAGAACGGTGTCATCGGAAACACCGGGGAGGTGACAGTTTCGCAGACTGTCACAGCGTCAGTTCCATCCATTCAACTGGAGAGCACCTATCTGTATATGTAACCTTCCGCTCCCTTGGCATATCGAGACGGAAGACCCGAGGCAGGCCCGATGAAGATTGTACTGAGTAAAAAAAGTGAGGTTCCTCTACGGCAACAGCTCGCTGAGCAGATAGTGTTCCTCATTACTACTGCCCAGCTTCGTGCTGGCCAGGAACTTCCTAGCGTTCGCGCGCTGGCACGACAAAGCGATGTGCATCACAACACGGTGAGCGAAGCCTACCAGGACCTCGTTCGCCGAGGTTGGCTCACCCGCCGTCATGGATCTCGACTGGTAGTAAGGACAGGATCGGGCTCGCCACTGGGCCTGCCGCATGATCTTGATGAACTGATCAATGACAGCATCGAACGTGCCAGAAAGATGGGCTACACCTTGCAGGCACTGAGACAACGCGTCCGTGAACACCTCTTGGCTCAGCCACCGGATCACGTTCTCGTCGTAGAGCAGGAGCCGGGTCTAAGAAAAATCCTGGAAGCAGAAGTTCGCGAGCGATTGGGTTGGTCCTCGGAGGGCTGCTCCCCTGAGGAACTCACAACAGAACCAGGTCTGGCCATCGGCGCTCAGGTGCTGGTCGCAAATCACCTTGTTGAAGAGATGAAGCCATTCGTATCGCCATTTTGGCCAGCGATCGGGGTAGTCTATTCTCGCGCGGACGAGCAGGTCGATCTCATCCGCAAACTACAGAGTGCGTCGGTTATCGCAGTCGTATCGGTGAGTGAGAGCTTGCTGAAGACGGCTCGAAGTTTCCTCGCCCCTGAACTTGGAAGCCACCATACCCTGAAAGAGAAATTGGTCACCAGGGAAACCCCCATCACTCTGGGCGCAGTGGATTTAGCATTCTGCGACTCAGTTACGATTCCCCTTGTCCGCTCACGCCACAAAGCTCACTACAGGCTAATCGCCACGGAATGTCTTGAACACATAGCGACAGCCCTTACCCGGGATTGATACAACGAGCACCCGGCTAAAAAGTCTCAGAGCCGTTATCCGCCTTCATTGAGAGAAGCTGCTTGAATGGATGCTGGGATAATAACGAAATGCGAAAAGGCTATACCAGAAGACCCCAGGATGACTCGCCAGCAGTACCGGTCAAGAACTACATCACACCCGGCGGACTCGAGCGCCTGAAGCAGGAACACCAGTTTCTCCTCACGAAGGACCGCCCCGCAGTGACCGAGGTGGTAGGCTGGGCCGCCAGCAATGGCGATCGCAGTGAAAACGCCGACTATCAATACGCCAAACGCCGCCTGCGCCAGATCGATGGCCGCATCCGCTTTCTCTCCAAGCGGATCGAAGCGGCGGAAGTAGTGGATCCGGAAGCTCCAAGATCCGGCCTGCGCGCCACCAAGGCATACTTCGGCGCAACCGTGCTCTACGCCAATGCCGCCGGAGAGGAACGACAGGTCAGCATCGTTGGAACCGACGAGGTCGACCTCGACCGCAACCACGTCAGCTGGCAATCGCCCCTGGGCCGCGCGCTCATGCGGTCATCGGAAGGCGACACCGTCCTTCTCGAAGCCCCAGGCGGCAAAGAACCCCTCACAGTACTCGAAGTGCGCTACGAGCGAATCGAGGTCGAACCGTTCCGTGAGCCCCCAGGCTCCTATGACGCCACAAGACAGTCATAAACCCGAATCGCCGCCCCCGTGCCAGGGCAAACAAAGTGAGCCCTGATCAACGTCGTCTTGTTCACCGGCCCCACATGCGCGCCTGTCGTTGTCTTTACCTTTCTTGTTGTCATTCCCGAAGGGAATCTGCTCTTGCACTGGTCACAATTCCCAACCCCACAGATTCAATCTCACGCCTTCATCGTGTCGAATGTTGCGCAGTTCGATTCGCTGAAACTGGCAAACACTCTGGCACCAACCTGCCGTCGATTCGTAGGAGACGACGAATCATATTCGAGATTGTTTCGGGATCCTGATGCCGCCTTCGCGACAAGTCGCCCGCGTCGTTTTGCCGTTGGCAACTCCTTTTTCGATCTGCCGATGCATCTCAGCGAACGGAGAACAGTGTGAAGGAATCCGCGGGTACGATCACTTCAAGCCTTCCATCTTCCAGTTTGGCTTGGCCGCCATCGGCCGGCGCCAGCGGCTCAAATCGGCCGCAGCCAGCCAGTGCCGTGGCGAATGTTGAGATAGTCAGAGTACGTGGGGACAAGCTCTTGTTAACCACAGCCAGAACCGCATCTTCCGGCACGCTGGGATTGCATCCTTTGAGGCTGGCGGTACGCGCGAATACCATCGCGGTGTCATCCGCGAAAAGATCCTGCTGGGCGGCGCCTTGCAGAACAGGATGACTCTTGCGAGCGGCCAGCAGAGCAGAGGTCCAGGCAAACGTAGACTGCTGATCCGGAGTACGCGTGGAGGCCGAAAAAGCAGACGGCGGCGCGTCAATTCCATTGGCAGGAAAACCACCCGGAAAATCCCCACGGTTGTCAGGATCTTCTCCGCCAGGCATGGCGATTTCGTCACCAGAGTAGAGTTCCGCCGCGCCGCGAAGAGTGGCCATCAGCCCCAACGCCTCTTTGAGGCGAGGCAACGAGCCATGAGCTTCGGTGAAGAAACGCGTCTGGTCGTGGTTGCCAAAGAAATGGACGAGGCGATCCGGGTGAGGGTAAAGCGAGTCTTGACGAAGGATCGCGCTCAGCTCCGTCATGGGTTTGTCATGGGCCAGAACGTCTCGAACCGCGAAGAAGACCGGGTAGTCAAACGGCGTGTCAAGACCGGTATCAATTCCCTCATGCTCTCTGCCACCGGCGAAGAAGGAGGTAAGGACGGGATCTTGATACAGCACTTCGCCCACCGTGGTCAGATGCGGAAAGGCCGCATGCAGTGCGGCGTGGTAGTCGTGCCAGAAGGGGCGGCCGACCCAATGGAACGTGTCGAGTCGGATCGCGTCCAGCTGTGCGGTTTCGACCCACCACAGCGCGTTCTGAATCAGGTATTGCGATACCAGCGGGTTCTCCTGATTCATATCGGGCATAGCATCGGTGAACCAGCTGTCGGTGATGGGAGTTTTACTGGCGGCCGGAGCGTGCGGATCAATCAGGTTGTAGATGTCGCGATCGTAGTCGAAGTTCGGTCCACCGAGTTTGGGATGATTGGCCAAGGTACCGTGAAACCAGTCCGGCGCCGGTGGATCGAGCACCCATGGATGCTGTACGCCAATGTGGTTGGGAACCAGGTCGATGATCAGCTTGATGCCGTGAGCATGAAGAGAAGCGGAAAGCTTCTTATACTCCTCCAAGGTGCCGAAATGCGGATCGACCGCGTAGTAGTTCGTGGCTGCGTAACCGTGATACGACTCTGGCATGGCGCCGTTGTCGTACACCGGCGTGGTCCAGAGCGCGGTGACGCCAAGAGACTGCAGGTAGTCAATATGCTGCCTGATGCCGGCAAAGTCGCCCCCATGCCAGCCGCGCGCCTTCGTGCGGTCATAGCCGTTAGGACTGGAAGCGGGCCGGTTGTTGGAAGGATCGCCATCCGCGAAGCGGTCTGTCATGACCAGATAAATCACGTCGCTGGGATCGAATCCACGATGGGCGTCCGCCGGTTCAGTGCGTGGCTTCAGCAGAAATGGATGTGCGGCGCGACCCTCTCCATTGGCCGCCACGATTTCAATCGTCTGCGCCTCGGCTGCCGCGGTCTTGAGCCAAAGGAAAGCCCAGTGACCGTTAGGTGAAACCTGGGTGCGCTCAACTTCGACTCCATGCGCCTGGATGGATAACTTGGCATGGTCGAGTCCGGTTCCATGGACCAGCAGCATGGGATTGGGGAGCTGGATGAACCAGTCAGGAGGATCAATCGAATCGATGACAGGCTTTTCACCAAACAGCAGCGCTGCAGAAGGTGACAGCAGGAGCGATATCAGGAGGCGGCGAAGGGTAGACGGAATGACTCTCATGAAGGACCTCTGCAGTTACTTTTGGACTGGAAGAGAAGTCTGCAACCGACGGTGAGTGCCTGATGATTCACCATGCGGCCGTGGATCGCAGCTCCGCGAAAATTGACTGTAGTAGTACAGAATCGCGCGTAAGACATGCCTCGAGAGATGACTGCAGCTGTTCACGGCAGGGCATATGACTCCAAATATATTTGGTCAGAGGCTTTACCGAGGACAAACCGGCCACTTGCCTACTTGCCGGTTTGTCCGGGTAGAAATCCATCGCATAAAAGATACACGACGCGCTGATTTGCCACGCAGCGTCGTTGCCGAGGATGCGAGGCGGCGTGGTAGAAGCCGGTGGCAATCCAGGCCCCCAACTGCAGGTTCTCGCCGCTGGGGTGGTTGGGCGCTTAAGGTGGGAGTAACAAATGCCCGCCCGTCGTTGCCTTTGCTCTTCTTTCTGTCATTCCTGAAGAGAATCTGCTGCTGCACTTGCTGTACTCCTCAACCCACAGATGCACCCTCGCCATGCAAAGCACGAACCGGAGGGAGCAGTGGCGTTCAGGCCACTGAATCCAGCCCAAACAAGAACACCGACGAGGGGCCTCGACGGCCCCGAGCCGTCAGTCGCAGTAGAAGCTCCCCGTCCCCGTTAGCATCTGTCTTTCTGGCCTTCATTCCCGCAAGCAGTCCACCGGGTGCCTCACCTTTGCCGACGCAATCCGGGCCCCCAACCAACAGGTCTTAGTAGTTGGGGCGAGCAGATGCGGTTAAGGTGGGAGTGGCGAATGCGGCCTGTCGTTGCCTTTGCCTTTCTTGTTGTCATTCCCGAAGGGAATCTGCTGTTTCCCTTGTCGTAACAATCAACACCTCACATTTGAGTCCTACACATTACTTGTATCCATTGTTGCGAAGTAACCGGAGCGGGGAGGCCACGTTTCCGAAAACGGTAGAAGATTGATTGTTGGAGTCGTTGTTTCCGTTGGAGCGAGGCAAACGGTTCTATGTGCGATTGAGCCATGCTTAACTGCACTGCGACAGGCTGATTCAACTTCAATAGGGTATGAACGATTATCTCTTCTGCAACGATACTAGACGGTTGCTTTATTCGCTGTGGCGTAAACTATGGCTTTCATTGGGTCAATGAAGGTTTCTCTACCAGCAACCGAGTTGGGATTAAGAACGCTTAGAAGCATTTTCATCTCGGGCTCAGTTCGATAGATCAACTTCCAATCCATGAATGCTTCCATGTAACCCGCGTCCAAAAAACCTGAGAGAAAATTGGCGATGAGAAGCTTACCCCCGGGTCGTAGCATCTCGAACATTCGAGCTACCAACGCTTCAGCAACGGGGGCCTTCAGATAATCGAACAGTCCAGCCGCGTAAACAAAGTCGAATTCGCCTAACGAAAACTTCTTAGCGAGAAGCTGCCTGACTGAGCCCTTCACCACTCTTACAGAACGATGACTGTAGGATCGAGCACACTCATCTAGACTTTGTTCATCTTGGTCGATAGCAACCCATTCGCCATCATATCCTTCGGCGAATACGTCGGATAATTCGACCTCGCGCAGATGTCCAGAAGCGATTGAAAGGATGCGAGGCATTTTTCTTGCTCTACATATTTCGTCCACATTTTTAGCAATTACTGAACGCCTGTGGCGAACAGCCCGTGGAGATATTCCCGCGCCAGCGGTGTAGGTATGAATAGATTTGCCAAGCTGATCCTGATTACGTCCGTCGGCTCCTAAATCGTAGATCATATCCAGCATTACAGCGTCCCCTGAGTAACCGCGCGGCTTGTTGAAGCTTCTATTAGTAAAGGGATCCCTCAGTAGGTCATCGAAGATGGGGTGTTTCCTGCAAACAGTTTGGATTACGGTGTCCCATTCTGTTGAGTTTAACGAGGAGCGAACCTCTGACAGCCCGACTACGAGGGATTCCATAGCCCCTTGCACGTCGCCTGTCAGCAGCGTTGTATGACAGCGATTCAAAAGGTCCTTCGGGCACATTGGTTATTCCTTAATTTTTTGGCTAGTCTACCATCAGAATTGAGTGTCCAATGCAGCTTTTACATGCGGATTCGAATGGGATTGCGTCAGAAAATGACAATAATGCACGCTTAGGACGATTTTATATACGTAGCAGAATCGTTTAGCCTTTCTCTGACGCTTTGGCTTCCATACTGATGGTGGCTCGGATCGTAAGATGGTCTAAATCCCAAGGCACGATCTCGCGCACCGTACGTGACATCGCACTAGGATCAGTTCGAGACTCTTGCCGAGTCACGTCATCGAAATCTTCTCGATTCTCACCCGAATAGCGCGATTCAGTTGATTCATCGGCAACCGCCCACCACACCTCGTCTTCTCCGATAAACAAAGCTTCGCAAAAGGGCATGGCTTCAGCCGGGCCGAAAACTGTCAAGTCGAGAGTAGGGCTTCAGCCCCCGCAAAAATCGCAAATCGATAGCATCCACGCACCTCAGCGCACCTGAAATTTTCTTGAGCGCAGTTGCGTATATTTATTCCCCAGAAGCGTAAACTCATTCCAGATGAAAAGTAGCCCTCGGGCCGCACACACGGTGCGCACAAGAAAAGTGCACAAAAGTGCATCAAAACGCACCAAAAACCGCCCCGATCTCCCTGATTCCGTTGAAGATACAAAAAATAAATACCCCTCCCCCCCACTAGATATATCTTGGGAGCATTTTCAGCAATCGCCAGGGCCGTTCGCAACATCGAATAAGCTCCGGCCAATCTCGCGGGACAGGGCAAGAGAGCCAGCCGTAGTATCCTGACGAATGCTAAAGCTCTCTCTACTCCTCGGAACAGCAGCAGCCCTCGCGGACGTGGCCGGTGGCCTCGTGCTGGTCCGGGCCGAAGGCATCCAGCGCTACCTGCGCTACTTCGTCGCACTCGGCGCCGGCTTCCTCATGGCCACAACCGTCCTCGAAATGCTGCCCGAGAGCCTCAAGCAGGACGCGAAGCTCGCGCCAGTGCTGGTCATGGCCGGCTACTCCGCCGTCCACTTCCTCGAACACACCATCAACGCTCACTTCCACTTCGGCAAGGAAACCCACCACGGCGAATTCATCTCGCAACACACCAGCTACTCGGTCCTCATCGGCCTCGCGGTTCACGCGCTCTTTGACGGAGTCGCCATCGGCTCCGGCTTCGCCATCAATTCCCTGCTCGGCTGGCTGATCTTCACCGCCATCTTCCTGCACAAAGTCCCAGAAGGCTTCACCATGGCCTCCGTCATGCTCGCCAGCGGACGCAGCAGCCGCACCGCACTCTACTCCGCAATAGCACTCGCTGCCGCCACGCTCATCGGAGTCCTCGTCATCGGCCTCGCCCCGCAGATGGTTCGCTACGGCCTGCCCGTCTCCGCCGGAGTAGCCCTCTACGTAGCTGCCACCGACCTGGTACCCGAGGTCAACCGCGAGCCCGGCATCCGCATGGCTCTAGTCTTCTTCGCGGGAGTAGCCGGGTTCCTGCTGCTGCGCATGCTGATGCCCGCGATCTAGTTTCTGGCCTGCGTGTCATCTCGATCTCATCCTGAATAAAATGAGCGAGTAGACTAAAAACATGTCTTTGGTCGCTTCTACAGAAAATCAATATCAGAGAAAATGGCGGAGTGATCGGCGTCTTCGCTGGGTTTCAGACCTGCTAAAGCGGGAAGAACGTGTCTTCCTCGTCCTCTCACTCGTCATCGGCGCCTTGACTGGACTTGCCGTGGTCGCGTTCATCCTGGTGACAGAGCGCCTGGGGACACGGCTCTTTCCGGTCGGCGATGCGGCTGCCCTGCGCCGCCTTTTGACTCCGATCATTGGCTCGCTGGCAATGGGATATCTGCTGTACAGGTACTTCCCGAACGCCCGCGGCAGCGGCGTGCCACAGACCAAGGCTGCTCTCTTCGCGCATAACGGCTTCATTTCCCTGCGCACTGTGCTTGGCAAATTTGGCTGCACCGCGGCGACCCTGGCCAGCGGCATTCCGCTAGGCCGCGAAGGGCCGTCCGTCCAGGTAGGCGCAGGCATCGGATCGGTGCTCGGCCGCTGGCTGGGCCTGAGTCCGGAAAAAGTAAAGGCTCTGATTCCGGTAGGCGCGGCGGCAGCGATCGCTGCGGCCTTCAACACACCCCTCGCCGCTGTGATGTTTGCCCTCGAAGAAGTGATGGGTGATCTTCACGCGCCTGTCCTGGGATCGGTTGTACTGGCATCCGCGACCTCGTGGGCAGTGTTGCGCCTGCTGCTGGGTAACAATCCCCTGTTTCACGTGCCCGAATACACTCTCGTGCATCCGCTGGAGTTTGCCATCTACGCGCTGCTGGGCGTTGCAGGCGGGTTTCTTTCCGTGGCCTTTACACAGACTCTGATACGGATCAGGGGATTTTTCCTGTCGCTGCCGGCCAAAACGCGCTGGTGGCAGCCGGTCGTGGGCGGGATTCTGGTCGGCTCGATGGGATGGTTCGTGCCGCAGGCTCTCGGAGTCGGCTACACCTACGTGGGCGACGCGCTCAACGGCAACATGTTCTTGAAAATGATGCTGCTGTTGATCGTCGTGAAATTCCTGGGTGTGACGGTCAGTTACGCGAGTGGCAACGCCGGCGGCATCTTCGGACCGTCGCTGTTGCTCGGTTCTATGTTGGGCGGAGCCATCGGGACTGTAGCGCATCACTACTTGCCTGGCTACACCGCTGCGCCGGGCGCTTACGCACTGGTGGGTATGGGTGCGTTGTTTGCGGGCATCGTCAGGGCGCCCATGACTTCCGTGCTGATGATCTTTGAAATGACGCATGACTATGCGGTCATTGTGCCTTTGATGATTGCGAACATGACCAGCCTGTTCATTGCATCGCGTCTGCAGAAGGAACCGATCTACGAAGCTCTCGCTCACCAGGACGGCATCCATCTGCCGACTTCCGCCGAACGGGATGAGGGGCAGCAGAGGACCGTTGCCCAGGTCATGCAGAGCAATCCGGAAGTATTGTCAGCAGACATGCCGGCATCGGATGCTCTGGAACGCATGAGCACGGGTTCCGCACGCATGTGGCCAGTCGTCGAGGGTGCGCGATACCGTGGATTGATCAGCCGTGAAAGTGTTGAGGAAGCGATCGCGGGTGGGAACTCGAGTCGACCACTGCTGAGCCTGATGCACTCGGGCAATGTTCCACACATGCATACCGATCAGCCGGCCTACCTTGCCCTGGAGCGCATGAGCAAGTACCAACTGGCTCTGCTTCCGGTGGTGCACCGCGCCGATTCCGGAAAACTTGTTGGGATCGTGACGCTCAAGGATCTCCTGGACTCGTTTGGCGTTGGAGATTCTCTCGAACCGCTCGCTGCCGGAGATTCCGGCAACGCCGTCCCGTGAGCGAAGTTACGAGAGATTCGGTGTAGACGAAGTACGAGTTTTGCGCAGGGCATTGTCACGAGTTGTGTCGAAGAGACGCGTGGTTCGACAGGGATAGACGTGACAATGTCAGTTCAGAGGTGCCAGATCACCGATGCGCAGGAACCGCTTATTTCTCCCTCGCCATCCATACGATCTCGCCGAACCGCCGTCTATACTTACTGAAACGTGCTCATCCAGTTTGAAGGGAACAGCCGGACCAGCGTTGCATGACAGTAAATCTAGAAAGCATCATGATCGGCCAGCTCCCCGTCTCCTGGCGGGACCGTCTGGCGGCTCATTTCCGGATCGCGCGCATTGACCACAGCGTCAAGCAGATCTTCATCCTTCCAGGCATCATCCTGGCGATGGCCCTTACCGGAGAACGGTTAAGCTGGCCGCTCATCCTGCGCATTGGCATCGGGTTGATCTCGGCCACTCTGATCGCATGCAGCAATTACGTGTTGAACGAGATGCTGGACGCACCATTCGACCGCCTGCACCCGACCAAGTGGAACCGCCCTGCAGCGCGCGGACTTGTGCACTTCGGCTGGGGTTATGCGCAGTGGATTGCGATGATGGCCGCCGGGCTGGCACTGGCGAGCACTCTTTCCCGCGGATTTCTGCTCAGCGCGATCGCGCTCTGGGTGATGGGCTGCATCTACAACATTCCGCCGGTGCGCAGCAAAGACCTGCCTTACATCGACGTTCTGAGCGAATCGATCAACAATCCGTTGCGGTTCTGCTTCGGTTGGTACATCGTGACGGCGGCGCTACTGCCACCGCTTTCGCTGCTGCTCTCGTACTGGATGCTGGGGGCTTACTTTATGGCGCTCAAGCGGTTCAGCGAGTTTCGCCAGATCGATGACCACAGCGTTGCGGCGAGCTATCGCAGGTCGTTTCGCTATTACCGCCAGGAGTCGTTGTTGAATTCGGTGGTCTTCTATGCGGCGACGTCCATGCTGTTCTTTGGTGCTTTCATCATGCGCTACCGCATGGAACTGATTGTGGCCTTTCCTCTCGTAGCGTGGCTGATGGCTATCTACTTCGGTTTGTCGTTTCGCCATGAGAGCGCGGTTCAAAATCCCGAAAAGCTGTATCGTGAGCCGAAACTGATGTTGGCGCTGGGATTATGCATTGCTGCATTCGCCCTTCTTTTGTTTGTTGATCTTCCGTGGATAGCGAGCCTTTTCCCAAAATCGCATCCCTAGAAGGCGGATCAAAATTCCTTTGGAATCTGCTTCCTTCAATGTGCCCTGGGAGTGAGACAATTTCGATAGATCAGGAGTACATATGAGGGTGAGCCCCAGTGGGCGCTTCCCGTTTTTGCGCCTTGCCGCCCTCACAGGTGCTGCGCTGGCCATTCACGGATATCACTTAGGCGTCGAAGACGGCGAAATTTATATTCCAGCAGCGAAACGGCTGGTGCATCCGGAACTGTATCCGTATGCGACCGAGTTCTTTCTCTCCCATGGACATATGTCTTTGTTCAGCCCCATACTGGCCTGGACTGCGAAGTTGACCCATTTGCCGATGGACTGGACGATCCTCGGCTGGTATGTTGCAACGCTGTTCGCCATGCTTGCTTCCTGCTGGATGCTGGCTGCAGCCTGTTTCAAGTCTCCTCGGGCGCGATGGAGCGCCGTGATCATTGCAACTGCTGTGCTGACCATGCCCGCCACCAATACGGGTCTGCTGCTGATCGATCCTTACCTCACGGCCCGGTCGCTTTCGACACCTCTGACGCTTTTTGCCCTGGCCAGCTTTCTCGAACGGAAATATGCGCGCGTCAGCGTTGCCACACTCGTCACGGCGGCGGTGCATCCCCAGATGGTGGTTTACCTGGTATTCCTGACAGGCGTCATCTGGCTGTCGGAGCGGAAAAAGGCGCGGGTGGAAGAGCCAGTCCCGGTGATGGCTTCCCTCACCTTTCTGGCCGGTGCGCTTCCCACGGGCTTCCACCTTACGCCCGCAACGGAGCCATACCGGGAAGCACTTTACTCACGAGATTACTATTTTCTCTATAACTGGAGCTGGTATCACTGGATCGGCATGCTTGCTCCGCTGGCGATTCTTGCCTGGTTCTGGCGCGGCAACCTGCGGGGGACTACGGATGGCTTTCGCCGGGTCAGCTTTGCGCTGATTCCGTTCGGGCTGCTTTCGATCGCCGTTGCGCTGGTCTTCTCCTCATCCAGCGCATTCGATATGTTTGCCCGGCTGCAGCCGCTGCGTTCTTTCCATCTGATTACGATTGTGTTTGTGATCCTGCTGGGTGGAATCGCGGGTGAATATCTGGCCAGACGTCGAGCCTGGGTGGTGCCTGCGATTGCTGTGCCGCTGGCGATCGGGATGTTCTTTGTTGCGAAGGAGACGTACGCCCACAGTCCACAAGTGGAATGGCCTTCCTCGACCAGTTCCAATGCCTGGGTGAACGCGCTCCTCTGGGTGCGCGGAAATACGCCAAAGGATGCTGTCTTTGCTGTGGACTCGCGCTATTTCGAGGAAGAAGGCACGGACGTACACGGCTTTCGCGCGGTTTCCGAGCGATCGGCACTGGCGGACTACTACAAGGATGGCGGAGTGGTTTCGCTGTTCCCTGCCCTAGCGCCGGAGTGGAAGCAGATGAGCAACGCCACCTATGGCCTGAATCACTTTACGCCTGCCGACTTTCGGGATTTGCAGCGGAAATATCCCGCAGTGACCTGGACAGTCGTACACGGAACAGCGCCTTCGGGACTCGATTGCCCGTACCAGGAGCGCGGCTACGCGGTGTGCAAATTGCAGCCGGTGGCCACTGTCGCTGAACTACGGTGACGCGACGACTTGGCGATTCATGCTCTATCCCCCAGAATAGGGAATGGAGAACTCGAATTGCTTAACCTGACCCAGCGATTGACGCTCGGATGCACGGTGCTTGTGGCACTGTCGATTACCCTTGCGGTCTGGGTGCACCGCGAACTGGTGCCATTGCACGCAGCCCAGGGCCGCGCCGCGACGATTTTGTGGCTGCTGTCGGGTGCTGCGATCCTGGTCGCAAGTGCGACGCTGATTTTCGTCCTTCGCCCGATTCAGCAGCTTTCCAGGGATATCAGCCGTATCGCCCAGGGCGACCTGGCGCATCGCACCGAGTGGAAGAGTACCGGTAAGACTCCCGACAGCTTCGGCGTCATTGCCAACGAGATGAACCGCCTTGCTGTCCGGCTTCGTGAGCTGCGCGAAACCGAGGCCGGCCGGCGGCAGATGGAGTTTCAGCTTTCGGATGCCGTGCTGCAGTCCATTTTCGAGCCGATTATCGTGACCGATGCCAAGGGCCACGTACTCAAGATCAACCAGTCGGCTGCCGAGGTTCTGGGCGCGGCTGCGACCGATCGGATGGCGCTGATCAACCTGGCCAACACGCCGGGCGGCGACAAGATTCTCGAAGCGATTCGCAATGCTGTGTCGATGCAGCGCGCTGTGGCTGCTGAAGGCGAAGCTGCCATGCTGCCGATGCGGATTGGTGAGCGCGAGCAGAGTTACCGGCTGCGCACCACGCCGATGCGGGACTCCGACGGCCGCCTGCTTGGCGCTGTGACGACGCTTGAAGATGTGACTTCCCTGCAGGACACGGACCGCTTCAAGACACAGTTTATTGCCGTCGCTTCGGCCAAGCTGCGTGATCCGCTGCTGCAGCTGCGGCGGGGGCTGTACGCGCTCACCATGGGCTTTGCCGGCGAACTGCGCCCGCTGCAGGCTGAGCTGGTGACGGGCGCCACGCAGGAGGCTCAGAAGCTGGACGACCTGATGGGCGACCTGATTGAAGTGGCCGAGCTCGACAGCGGCAAGCGCGAGCCGCAGATCGAGCGACTGCGCCCATTTGTCGAACTGACAGAAGCGCGGAACCGCATGACGGATTTGGCATGTTCGCGGGGCATTCGCGTTGAGGTTCATGCCTTTGCCGACCTTTCGTACATTCAGGCCGACCGCCGCGCAGTGCGGACAATTCTCGATAATCTGCTTACGAATGCGCTTCGCTACAGCCCGGCGGGCAGCGAAGTCATGCTTGAAGCGGAGGAACGCAAGGGTTTTATCCAATTCACTGTGCATGACTCCGGCAAAGGTATTGCTGCTGACCGGCTTCCGCGGATCTTCGACCGCTTCAGCTCCTTTTCGGATGGTGGCTCCGGGCTGGGCCTTGCGCTTTCCCGGCGCCTCATCGAATCGCTCGGGGGGCAGATCTCGGTTGAGAGCCGCCTTGGACACGGGGCTACGTTCCGATTTACTTTACCCATCGCCACGGTCGAAGCCGGCCGGCACCCGGTCGAGGTCGGCTAAACCATGAGCACCACACCTCCTGATTTGCAGCAGCTTGACCCCGGCAGCGAACGCGCTCCCGAACGGACCCCGGAACCCGCCCGCCTGCGCATCTATATCGGCGCGGCTCCTGGTGTCGGCAAGACGTTTCATATGCTCAACGACGCTCACCTGCTTCGCGAGCAGGGCGTCGATGTGGTTATCGGTCTGGTGGAAACGCATGGCCGCAAGGAGACCGAGGCGCAGATTCGCGACCTGGAAATGATCCCGCTGCGCCAGATTCCCTACCGCACCGTCCAGCTCAAGGAGATGGATGTGGATGCGATTCTGGCACGCAGGCCGCATACCGTCATCGTCGATGAGCTGGCGCACTCCAATGTTCCGGGAAGCCGGAATCGCAAGCGCTATGAAGATGTGATGGAGTTGCTCGCCGCGGGCATAAATGTGCTCACAGCGGTCAACATCCAGCACTTAGAAACGCTGAACGACGCCGTTGCCCGCTCTGCCAATACGACCATTCGCGAAACGGTCCCGGACAGCGTGCTCAAGCGCGCCGATGAAGTGGTGAACGTCGATGTCACCGTGGATGAGTTGCGCGGACGGCTGCGCCAGGGCAAGATCTATGCTCCGGACAAGGTTGAGCAGTCCCTTGCAAACTTCTTCCGCAAGGGCAACCTGAATATGCTGCGGGAGCTCGCTCTGCGCACGACGGCGGAGCAGGTCGGTTCCCAGGCGGCGCAATACAGGCGCAACCAGGGACTCGAGCAGGCAGCCACGCCGGAGAAGGTGATGGTCTGCCTGTCGACGCGGCCGGGTACGGAAAAGCTGGTGCGCGTTGGCTCGCGCATCGCCGGCCGTCTTGCTACCAACTGGTACGCGGTCTACGTCGACAGCCCAAAACACGACAAGGGACATGGCGATCCGGAGGCTTTTCAGCGCCTGCAGGACACGCAGCGCATGGCCAAGGACCTCGGAGCGCAGATTATTACGCTGAACGATAAGAACATTGCCGATGCGCTCATCCGCTTTGCCCAGCAGGAGAGCATTACGCATGTGGTCTTCGGGCAGTCTGTCCGCTCGCGCTGGGATATTTTGCTGCGCGGCTCGGTCCTGAACCGTTTCCTCGCCGAAGTCCGCGATGTAACGGTTCAGGTTGTTCCGATGCAGAAGCCGATTCGTAAGGGATAAGCCTCAGAGCCTACGGCACCGTCAGCGGGCGCAGCGCGTGGGCATCGTCCGTCTGGAAGAGGCCGGTCGGGCCTGCCACTGTCGAGGGCTGCGACCGAAACAGATAGCGCACGGAGAAACCGGCATTCACGGTCGTATAGTTGCGTGAGTTGTTCGCACTTGCAAATCCGCCGACGAACCAGTGGTCGCTGATGGCGTATGCAACCTGCCCGCGCAGATCGTAGTTTGGTCCAACGCTGGTCAGGGCCGGCAGTGCCGGGGTTCCGATCGGATTGACCTTGGTTAACGGGAAGATGGTCTCGGAGTTCGTCTCGAAGGCCTGTACGCCGAAGCTGCCGAGGATGTTGTAGTGCCAGCGGGTCATGTAGTGGCCGTTCCAAGTGATTGGAATATTGGCCAGGAAGTAGGCCTGCGGACTGAAGTAGCCGCCCATGCCGTAAGTGAATCCCTGCAGGTTCGTCTTGTAGTGCATGCCGAAGAAGTTGGCGCCGACGTTCAGTGTGCCGTATTCAGGCATGGTGTAGACGCGGAAATACGCACCCATCGACCCGTCGATGCGCTGATTGGACAGCACGTTATAGCCGGTAATGTACTGCCCGCCCGCGCCGGCGTAGAAGCCGGAGTTCAGATCGCCCTTGGCGAATTGCAGATTGCCGGAGTTTGCGACTACGCCTCCCCAGACATTACCGGGGTAGAAGGAGGTTGCGGAGTAGGGATCGCGGAGACCGGCATAGGATAGCTGCGTGTCTTTTACCGAGTCTCGGCTGAAGTTGAACGTGAACGGCCCTTTTCCCGGCCGCCATGCCACACGGCCTGTCCAGTTCGAAACCAGAAAGCCGTAAGGTGTGTAGCCACCGGCAATCGCAAAATTGCCGATCGCCAACTGGGCCTCGCCGCCGATACCGGCTGCGTTCTGCTGTGCGGGAGGATTGACCGAGGGATCGTTGGCGCCGCCCGTCGTGCCGTCGCCCGTACCGAAGGGCTCTGGCACGATGCCCGTGGTGAGCGTGACAACCGCATTGCCGTCTGCCTGCCCTGAATCCAGAAAGACCGGACGCGCAATGATGGTGAGCCGTGCCTTGGTGCCGAGAGGAGCCGATGCTTCAAAGGACGCATCGAGCGAATTGAGTCCGTCGTACCCGGCTGCGCCGGTACGATGCGCGATAACGCCAGTGCCGCCGAGCCAACCGCTGTAACCACCCTCAATCTGGCGAAGCTGCATCTCTGCTTCATCCCTGGGGCTCAATACTTCGGGCGCACGGTGTGCGGCACGCGACCAGGGCCCGCGCAGCGGAGGAAGATTGCGCTCCTGCAGCTCCTGATCAGACAGACCGGCACCGGTCGTCTGCTGCGTTCCCTGCGTGGGAGCGTCCGTTACTGGAAGTTGCGGGGTAGGCTGCTGCTGTTGCTGCTGGCCTGGCGCTGTTACCAGGGTTGGGAGCTCTGTGCCACTCGCCGCTTTCGCTTTGCGCCGCTTCGAGGTCTTGTTTCCTGTCAGCTTCGGCGCGGGAGTTTGGGGCTGCTGCGGCACGGGCGGAGCAGGCAAAAGGGCGGGCTGCTGCACGATAGGCTGCGGGGGCGCCTGGCCGGGTTTCTGGGCCGAGTATGCGCCCGCCGCCGCGTCCTGTGCGGAAGGCGTGTACTGCGTGTTGCTGATCGTCGAATTTACGTCCGCTGTGCCGCCGGTGTATGCCGAGGATTGGAGTGTTGCATTCGGCAGGTTGTGGATTGGGTTGGCGGCATAGTTCAGCGCCAGTTGCCCATCTGTCTCCCCTGCGAGCATTGCCTGCGCGCGCGAAGCCGCTGGATTCATGGGCTCGAAAGAGAGCCGTAATCCAGTGGTTGCTGATGCGTCGGGAACATTCCGGGGCGGGGGGAGGGTCGCCTGGGATTGAGCTGGCAGAGAGTTCTGCGGTGGAGTTGTCCGCTGGTAGGTCGGGGGAACCTGTTGCGGGTACGAGGGCTGCTGCGCCTGGAGCGGTCTTGGAGCAGGCAATGCCGGGAGCGGCGCAGGCTGGCCTGCCTGAGATACCTGTGACCCGTTCGATTGCGAACCTGTGTCGATCGAAGAAACGGTATCGCCGCTTTGGGGCAGGTGCATCCGTCCCGAAAAGGTTCCTGTTCCTGTGTCCCGTTTTTGACTCACGCCTGTCGGTTTTCCGGCAGCGCTCGGCTTGACGCCAGGAGTTTTCGTCGAGCGATTCGAGGACTGCGGAGTGTAGGGCGGGATGGGCGTGTTCGGCTGCACGAGCTCCGATGAAGGGACTGGAGTGGTCGTGGTCGTTGGTACCGGATAGACGGGGGCGCGTCCCGGAGTGATACCCCGGGAGGAATTTGTCTGGTTCGGCGCGAGCACTACCGGCGAACCGGGATTATATGGATCCGCACCGTAGCTCGGCAGTGGAGGCAGATTCGTCCTGCCCGTCTTCGAGACCGGCTCCGCGTCAGGATTCAGTAGGTTCGCCAGGTCATTCGGGGTGGCCGCCCGGCTGTTCGGCTTGACCGGCTCCGGATTCATCAACTGGTGCGCGAGCCGGTTTGCCGGGGTCACTTCGGGCATGGCCGCCAGGGAAGCGCGCCAGTAGTCGGCGGCACGCGCATTGTCTCCGCGGGCCTGCTCGAAACGCGCTGCTTCCGCCAGGATCGCGGCGTCGCGCGGATACCTGTCGAGCGCCTGCCGCAGCCATGTTTCGGCCTGCGCCTTGTCGTTTGCGGCAAGAGCGGCGGCGATGGCTCCCTGGAAATCTCCGGCGGTTGCGTCCTGGAAGTCTACTTCTTTGAAGATTGCCAACGACTCTTTTGTCTTGCCAGCCTTGAGATATCCACCGGCGACTGCCTTGCGCACACCAACATTGTCCGGGAAGGCCTGCGCTGCGGCATCGAGAATGTCGATGGCCCGCTGGTTGTTGCCGTTTTCGAAGGCTACCGCGGAACGCCGCACACTCCAGTTGGCCCAGAGGCCCTGGATCGTCTCGCGCTGCGCATTGGTCAGGTCTTCGCGAGCGCCCAGCTTCATGAGCGCGGGATAGAGCGCCCTGTCGTTGAAGGTGTTGTAGAGCAGATAGGCGTTCTGAATCTCGACGTCGGCTGGAGGCGTCTGCTGCAGCTGCGCGTAGTGCTTTTCGACGCGGTTGAAGAGCGCGATGGCGTTGACCGTGTCTCCCGCTCCGGCGTAGAGGCTTGCCTCACTCTGCTCGAACTGCACATCGTTCTCGAGCTGCTTGCGAATGGCTGGAGGGATCAGCTTGATCTCCTGCAGCGCCTCGGCATCGCGATGGGTCTGCTGCATAGTTCCAATCAGGCCGCGCCAGGCGTCGAGGTTGTCTGGATGCGCTTCGAGAATCTGGTGATAGAGGGCGTAGGCCCGGGCGGCGTCATTCTGTTGCAGATAGATCGAAGCCAGCTGAATCTGAGCGCCGAGGGCGGGCTGGCCGCCGGCCTGCGCCTGCAGCTTGGCTGCGCGCTCCAGCAGGCCTTGTGCGATTTCGAGCTGGTTCGACTGCTGGTAGATGGAACCGAGCATCGTCAGGAATCCAACGTCGGTCAATGCGGCCTCGTACGTGTCGGGCGGCATCTTTTCGACCAATGCAATTGCGTCGCGGTCTTGTTCAAGCTGATGCTCTGCGGTGACCAGTCCCATCCACGCGGGAAGGCTGCTGGTATCGTCGCTGAGCACCTGCTTGTAGAGTTCCGCGGCCTGATCGTAGCGCTTGGCCTGCATCAGGATTCCGGCGTACTGGAGACGGGTTCCAGCCTTGAGCGTGGAACCGTCGTCGGGGAACGGGAGAGCCAGCGCCTGAGCCAGCACCTTCTGGGCCGAAGCATCATCGCCCTTGGCCTGATAGATGCTTGCCAGTGTCTGCAAATAATCCGGGTCGCTGTTCAACTTGGACTTAACCCCGGCCGGAAACCGCTGCATCAGCGCAAGAGCCTGCTGGTTCTGATGGTTTCTCGCGTAGGAGAGGAATAAGCCGCGCCAGGCATCCTGATTGCCGGGTTGAACCTTGAGCATCTGCGTATAGAGGTCGGCTGCTTCCGCCCATTGCTGGTTCTTCGAGTACACACCGGCCAAGCCGTTCAGCGCCTCGGGGCTACGCGGACGCATCTCCAAAGCCGCCTTGTACTTCTCCGCAGCTACATCGAGCTGGTTGACATCGAAGCTGAGCGAAGCCTCGCCCATGGTGTACCAGAATCGCGAAGTCGCCAGCCCTTCGACCACCGAGTGATCGCGGAAGCCGTTCTGCTCGGCGCGGACGAGGTAAGTGATGGCCTCGCCGAAATTGTTCTGCTGCATGCGCAGAAAGCCCATGCCAGCAGCGGCACGTGCATCCTTGTCATCGTCGGCGAGCATGGCCTGGAAGCGTTCTTCTGCTTCCTGCAGACGGTGCGCATTCAACGCGGCAAATGCTGCCTTTTCTGCCGGAGTCCGCGCAATGCCTGCGTTCATCTCGGCCAGCTTGCCTTCGTTGGCCTTCAGCCTGTCTTCGAGCTCTGTGTCACGAGGATGCGACTTGAGATACTCGCGCAACTCGGCGGCGGAAGTGGGGTTGGCAGAATCCCAGATCAAGGCCTGGCGTAGCGCGTTCTGGGCGTCGGAATTGTCCGAGTGCTCGCGCAGAATCTTGATGCCCTCGGCGCGGGTCTTTGCGTCGTAGGTGAGCATCCGGCCCAGGGTCACGATGAACCGGGGATCGCCCGGATTCCGAGCGGCTCCGGCACGCATTGCGTTCAGTGCTTCCTGTTTGCCGTTCGGAGTGGCATAGAGCGTTTCGTAGTAGGCCAGCGCAATGTCGCCGTCCGGCGGATGGTCGCCATAGTACTCGCGATAAATCCTCATTGCTGCTTCCGGATTGCCCGCCTTGGCCAGCGCTCCGGCCTGTCCCAACCGCACGTCGCGGGTCTTATTGCTCGATAAGCCTTGAATGCGACTGATGTTTGGGTCGCTGGGGTTGATCTTGCGGAGCTTGTCCAGAGCCGCATCGGAGGCGGACGAGTTGCCGCTGAGCCGGTAATCCCTGGCGACCCCTTGAAGGGCGAGCTGATTGTTCGGATCGGCGGCCAGGATCTGCTGCCAGACCTGGACTGCGATGTCGGGACGGCCGCGATTCTCCAGTGCTTGCGCCTTCTGGATCAGCGTTTTTTCCGCGTCACTCTGCTTCGGCACCTGCCCGAAAGCGGGAGCCGAACTCGCTGCCGGCATCGCGAGGCACAACACCGCCGCGACCACCCGCATAAGTAAACGCCGTTGTTGGCCCTGTCGCATTAGCGACTCCATCGTACTAGTAGCTCCCCACTGCTTCCAAACTGAAAGCGCTTCTCCATCCAGCCGGTTCCAAACAAAGCTAGATTCTGATCGTAATACGTCGGACCCGATCCGTAACCCTGTCCGTACAGATTTGATTTTTCATCGAGTTGCGATTTTAGCCGCACCATCTGTTGGGCAACCCCTGCGTCGTTCGAAACACTCTGCAAATATGGCAAGAGTGCCGCGGAAAATCCTACCGGACCGGGCTGGCTCTGGGCTGAACCGTCGCTGTTGATTTTCTCTGGCGGGGCCGGATAATGCTGCAGATAAAAGTTCATGCCTGGCACTGCCTGCAACATCTTGCTCTTCTCCGTATTCGAGTTCGCCAGCATGCCTGCCCAGAGATAGACGCGAATGGCGTCATAACTGCCCAATGGCGGGGGCGCCTTTTTCCCGTTCGCCTGGCAGGGAGAGAATCCTTCGCCGGGCGTGTAGCAGACCCAGTCCATCGCGAAACCGTTTTTGGAGCTTTTCTGCAGGAGTACCGGCACCATCGCCGCCACGTCAGCCCACGGCCCGGCAGGGTCAACGGCTGCCATGCGGTCCAGCAGGAAGACTGGCGAGTAGCTTGGGTTCAGGACGTAGCTGTGGCCGAGCTTGAAAGCAATGGTTGGACCCGGCAGCAGAGCGGGTCCAAAGCCTGGAAGCGTGGTGACCTCCTGGTGCGCGATCATTCGGGCTATCTTGCGGCCGAGCTGGGCATATCGCTGATCGTTCCAAAGGTGCCCAGCCTCGATGAGATCGTAGGCAATCCACAGATCGGAGTCCGAAGCCGAGTTCGCGTCGAGGACGCCCCAAGTGCCGTCCTTTGCCTGACCCCAGCTCCACGACGGCAGGTGAGCGCCCAGATCGCCCTTGCCCAGGTTGCTCTCGGTCCACGCCAGCAGCTTGTCGAAGTGGGCGCGGTCGTTGTTCACCAGCGAAAAGAACATCGCGTAGCTCTGGCCTTCGGAGGTCGTGCGCCCCTCGCCCTGCGGATCGATGACGCGGCCGTCGCCGCTGATGAAGCGGCCGGCGTACGCCTGCCAGAGCCGATCATGGTCGGTCTGCGCGCTGGTGCGTTGCGCTCCGCTCAATCCAAGCCACCCGAGTAAACCTGCCATTGCGATTCCCCGTAGTGCCCGTCGATTCAATCCCAGCATGAGAGCGCTTCTCCTAATACTGCCGCGATGTTGTGCAGCTTTCCCGTTCGATTTGCGGAATCGCTGCGAAGCCAGCATCCTGATTTGAAAATCTTTCGAAGAAACGCCCTAGTTGTCGTCCAGTTGCAGCCGCTTCCGGGCATGCGTACGGAGCCAGATGCGAACCCAGATCGCCAAAACAAAGGAGAGTCCCAGCGCGCCCAGAGCCGCCAGCCATGGCACCGTCGTAAACCAGTTTGTCAGCCTGGTCCAAAGCGGCAGCGAGCCGATGAAGTATTTGCTGTTGCCGATCTTGAATGACTGGAACAGCGAGCCATGCAGTACCGAAACGGAGCCGCTGATATCGCTCGCCTGCTGAACCTTCAGGAAAGTGGTCAGGAAGTTGTCGTAGGTGGCTGCGTCCTTCACGTTGATGACGACGACACTGCGCCCAGCCAGATAGGGTGACTCTGCACCTTCAATGACCGAGTCAGGAGCTCCAGAGGCAGTCAGGTCGCCGGAGTCTGTATGCTCCGGCGCGGGAATCTTCCACCAGGCCCGGTGCGGCAGGCCGAACAGACCTTCCGTGTCTTTCAACTGGACCTGGCCGCCGCGTACGTTTACCGGGAGGCTGGTCTGCAGCTTTTCGAATCCGGGCTGATCGTCGCCCGTGCCGAGCACCAGGAAGTCGGTATTCGCGCCAGCCTTCATAGCGTCTGAACCATCGACCTTTACGCGAAAGACCGGCATGCCTGTCTGGCGGCCGAAGTGGCCCATCAGGGTAAGGAACAGTTCCAGCTCCTGCGGTGTCGGCAGGGACGGCAGGATGACGGTTGTCTCACTCAGATCCGCACGGCGGGTGAAGGGAAAGCCGGCATTGGCGAAGATCTCAAGGTTCGGCATCTGCGCATAGTGAGCGTAGCCGCGCAGATCGAGGAAGGTATCCTTCATGATCGCGCCCTGCATGTTGATCGGCGTGGTGTCGGTGCAACCGCCCTTCTTCACCAGTTGGAAGGTGAAGTCGAAGGAGAGCGAGTTCGAGAAGGGTCGCAGGTTGACGACCGGCACCGGAACCCGCTTGCTCATCACCTTTGAGGCTTCAGAACTAGGCGTCAACGGCAGCGATCCGAGGAACGCATTATTCACACGCACCTGGATGCTCGAGATTGGCCCGATTGGGATTGGGTTATACCGGTAAACCATGTTCAGCTCGGCATTGGGCTTGCGCTCGCTGTAGTAGATGTCTGGCGGAACGCGGAAGTAGACATTGACAGGCGCTGAACCGTCGCCCTGCAGTGAATCCGCGGAGGCGTAGTCCCATAGGGGAATCGATCCGTCAATACGCGCCCATCGCGGCGCCTCATCTACGCCTGGGCTGTCGGGCAACTTGAGCGTGTCCCCTACCTGCACGACCGAGCCTTGGAGAAAGCTCGAATGCAACGCTACCGCCTGAGCCGCGATCAACAATTGGTCCGCATCGGCTCCCGTAACGATGAGTACCTTGCTGTACGGATCGCTGGGGTTGGGCTTCATCGCCACGGTTGGCCCGGTGATCGTGCCTAGATTCAGGCCTCCCGGCAGAGTCGCGGGATTCTCAGCAATGATGATCGAGTTCCCTGCCGGCACCGCGCCAATGTAGGTCGGAAAGCGCGCCGGACGATTCTCGGACTCCATGCCAAAGTACGAGGTTACGATGCCTGCAGCCTGAATCGCTTTCGTCGAAGGAGCAGACGGGAAGAGCACCGGTATCTTCGGCGAGGAGATCGTTTCCGTATCCAGAAACGGAAGCGGCAACTGCTTTACGTCATCGCTCAGCGGCAGAACGTCGCCTGAAAAGTCTAAGTATGTCGAAGTGCCCACACGCGCCCACAGCGTCGTGTTCGAAGGGTCTTCGCAGACCATCACATAATGACCGATAAACTCCATGGTCAGCGTATTCTTCCGTACCAGGAGTTCGGCTGGGATTGAAATATCGGCTTCTTCCTGCTTGCCTGCGGAGCCCGGGACTTGTCCGGGCGGAATCGGCAGCGTCGCAAAGAGCGTTCCGTTGACCAGCAGTTGCATGTGGCTCAGCGCGGGCAACAGGCTCGGAGAGAACGTGTAATAGATGTGGATCTTTGCAGTCTTCACCACGTGCGTTTGCGGGAGTGTGAAGAAGATCGTGTTCTGGCTGTCGATGCCGTGCATCTCGATCGTGCCTGATCCTGCCTCGGCCAACGTAAAGGTATCGCGAAACTGTCCTGCAGGCATCGGCGCAGCCGTAGATTTCGGCGTGGCCGACTGCGGCAGCGCCATGTTCTGCGCTGCTGCCGCACGACCAGCAAAAGCAGCGAGGAGACCCAGCGGCAGGAGCATCCAGAGCAGCATGTGTGCTGCCCGAGTTGCGCTGACTGCAGCCTTCTTGCCTTTGGCCTTGGGCGCGGCTTTCGCTTTCTGCTTGAAGAACAGGCTTACGAAGGTCATCTTCAGACCCTGGAAGGAAAGGTAGAAGATGCGTCCCAGGCTCTTCATCGGCTGATCTACCTCGCGGCTTTCGCCCCAGCCCAGCCATGTGTCCGCGCGCGAGTACAAGAGCACCGTCAGCAGTTCCTGCTCCGGTATGGTTAGTTCGTTGAACTTGGCGCGCAGTGTCGTGCCATTGCTGAGAACCAGGGTCACAGGCAAATCGGCCTCCACCGATGAAGTAGGAAAGTAAAGCTTAGCCAGTGCGCCCGGCTCAATCTCGATTGGCTCATCCATCCGTACCGCTGTCCCGCCGCTCGACATATCGATCGTCTCGCCACGCAGCGAACGCCCATCGGGCATCTTGACGAAGACCTCGGTCACGATCTTGATGCGCACATGACCGCGCAACTGCTGCATCTCCCGCGAAACCGCCGAACACACGCCCAGCACAATGATGTTGAAGAAGCACCAAATGCAGTTCATGATCACCGTGCCCGGCCTGTCACGGTCCCAGATAAAGAATCGCGGAATGGCTACAACGAGGCCGAGGAAGTTGAAGAACAGCAGGACGAGGAACGGTTGCGCAATCTTGACATCAAAGAAGCTGCGCTTCACGATGCCGCCCTTGGCCGTCACGTTGAACTTTCCCAGTTTGGGGTTGATCAGCGCCAGCATGGTTGGCAGCAAAATATACGGCGACAAGACCGTCTCATAGATTTCGTTCCAAAACGAGTGGCGGTGCTGCCCCTGGATGCGCGAGTTCGTGATGTTCGAAAGCGTGAGATGCGGAAGCGCATACGCCAGAATCGCAGCCCAATATCCGGGCACGTTGGTGTGCGACAGAAGCAAATAGATCAGCGGCGCCGTAAGGAAGATCAATCGTGGCAGCGGATACAGAAAGTGCGCCATCGCGTTGAAGTAGCAAAGCCGCTGGGCGAAATCGAGCTTGGGCGCAAAGAGCGGATTGTCTGTGCGCAGGATCTGGATCATGCCGCGAGCCCAACGGATGCGCTGGCCGACGTGCGCTGACAGACGTTCCGTCGCGAGGCCGGCAGCCTGCGGGATGTTGATGTACGCGGTGTTCCAGCCGTTGGACTGCATGCGCAGCGAGGTATGCGCATCTTCGGTCACTGTTTCGACGGCGATGCCGCCGATCTCATCCAGCGCCTCGCGCCGTAGTACTGCGCAAGAGCCGCAGAAGAATGTCGCATTCCAGAAGTCGTTGCCGTCCTGCACGATGCCGTAGAAGAGTTCGTTCTCGTTCGGAATGACATGGAACTGGCCAAGATTGCGCTCGAACGGGTCCGGCGAATAGAAGTGGTGAGGCGTCTGCAACATCGCAAGATTGCGGTCACGCAGAAACCAGCCAATCGTCATCTGCAGGAAGCTGCGCGTCGGCACGTGATCGCAATCGAAGATGGCCACGTAGGGCGAGGTCAGACTCTTGAGGGCTGTGTTGATGTTGCCTGCCTTGGCATGGAAATTGTCCGGACGGATCTTGTAGCCAACACCTGCCTGAAACGCAAATTCCTCGAACTCCTTGCGCCGTCCGTCGTCGAGGATGTAGACATGCAGCTTGTCGGTCGGCCAGTCAATGTTGAGTGCTCCAAGAGCGGTATAGCGAACGATTTCGAGCGGCTCGTTGTACGTCGGGACCAGGACATCAATATGCGGCCATTCTTCTGTGTTCTCTGGGAGAGGCATCGGCGCGCGGCGCAATGGCCAGATGGTCTGAAAGAAGCCCAGGAAGAGAATGACAAATGCGTAGCTCTCGGCGAAGACCAGCGACATGATGAAGAACGCATCGAGCGCTCCCCAGTGGTTGGCGGGGTCCTGAAAGAATGCGATCGTCCCCGAAACACGCCAAAAGCCATAGCGAAAGGTCGCGAAGAGCGACAGCAGCATCAGCGTCAGCGTCACGAGGTACGACTCGGACGTGCGCCCCAGTGCCAGACCCATCAGCAGGGTCAGCAGACCGCAGACCGCCTGCTGCGGCCAGGTCAGTGGCAGCGATGCGAAGAAATAGAACATCACGAGTGCCGCGATCAGGAAAATGAAACGCAGCAATTTGTTGAGAAATGTCTCTCCGGCACCAATGTCATGCCAGATCTGCGTTACGCTCATCGTTCACTCCAACGCACGCCCCGATACGTTTGCGTTGCAGGCGCAGAGAGACTCCGGACCCATTCAGCCAGATGCGCGTAATCCTCGGCCACCGAGGCAGTTGGAGCGTAATCGATCACGGTCATTCCTTCAGCAAGAGCCTCACTCACCGCCGGACTGCGGCGCAACGCGAACGGCAGCAAGCGTTCCCCGATCTGTTCGCGCAGAATCTCCCGCACGTCGAGATGAAGCGGCAGTGAATAATCAAATTGATTCAGTACATAGTACGGCAGAATGGGCTTACCATTCACGCTCGCCCCGTTGTGACGAAAGAACGACTCAATTGCGCCCACGCTCACGACAGAGCTCATATCCGGCGCCAAGGGCACCAACACTACCGGACCCATGCGCAAGATACGGCGCGTTGTCGCGCCTGAGGCTGTTGGCAGATCGATGAGGATGCGATTCACGCCCCGGCTGTAGCGCATCACTTCCTGCGCCAGCCAATCCTGGCTCTGGGCAGCCTGATTTTGCACCGCGTGCAGCACCTGCTGCAGGCTCTGGTTCGGGTCTTGATTGACGGGCAACTGCTGCGCTTCTGCCGGGGGCGCTTCCGGATCCAAGGTCACAAGCTGGATCGGCGCGTCCACGCTCGCGCCCGGCGGGTTAAATGTCCTGAGCTGTCCTGGCCGCTGATCTCGCGCTCCGAAGAAGAACGGCAGCAGACCATACGCGGCGGTATCCACGAGCAGAACCCGCTCGCCCCGGGATGAAAGCGCTCGTCCCAGAGAAGCCACCAGGCTGGTCTTCCCTACTCCACCCGCAAGCGAGAAGACAGCCAACACCGGTACACGCGCAGGAGGCTGCTGGGGCTGCTGCTCGACGGGAGCTGCCTGCGGGTCAAAGACGCTTTTCAGCGCATACCAGCGGTTGGCTGCCCGCTCCCGCGAACTCGTCAGCGCATCTTCCATCGGAGCCGGATTCGCGGGCATGTGTCCCGGATTCACAGCGTACGACGGGCCGATCCCCGGCCCATAAGGCGAGGAGTTCTGCGGTTGAAGGGCTGGAGCAGGAGGCGGCGCCTGTTGATGCACCGGGGGCTGAAATGAAGGCTGAGGTGGAGCTTGAAACGTGGATTGAGCTGTTGATTGAAAGAAAGGTTGCTTCGGTGCCTGCACCGGCACAGCTGGAGGGGCCGGCCGCTGCGATTGAGGAATCCGGGGAGCAGACGGGACCGGCTGTGCTTCCTGCGGCTCCGGAGCCAGCCAAGCCGGACGGGAAGCCATCTCCTGCGACTCACGCGGGTCGGGCATGGACCATGGCGAACCGGAAAACTGTTGTTGCGAAGAGGACGGATATGGATTGGCGGGAAACTCCGGCTGATAGCTGGTCCCCGGATAGGATGGCTGCCCCTTTCCCTGGTCGGAATCATCGGGATACGAGGCAGAAGCCGGCGGACTGGTGAAGCCCGCGCCAGCTGCGTTGCTAACCTGAGCAGATCCCAGGGGCGGGTAGGGCGAATTCGGAAAGGTCTGGCCACCCGGACGAACTGACGTCGCGGGACGCTGCGCCGCTGGCGGTTGCACAGGCCGAGTTGCGGGAGCCTCCGGAAAATACTGCGACGGAGACACCCCCCGTTCGCTGGTATTCGCGGGGTACTGTGGACGAACCTCGTACCTGTCGGCCAGTACGTTCTCCACCTCAAAATTGGCAACCGGATGAGCCGGCTCCTCGACGGGCATCCCATGGCCCGCAAAGGAGCTCGAGTAATCAACCTGATAAGCTTCCGGAGCAGCAGGCTGCCAGGATCGTTGCAATGCCGCTTGCCGCTGGGCTTCCTGTGCTGCCAACACTGCCTGGCGCTCCGCTTCGGCCTGACGCGCAATCTCCGCGATCCGCTCCGCCTCGGCCTGGCGCGCGGCCTCCGCGGCTTCGGCGGCCAGACGAGCCGCGATCTGCGTCTCTTCCTGCGCCTTGCGCTCGGCCTCTTCTTCCTGGCGTTTGCGCTCCGCAGCTTCGGCCTCTTCTACCCTCAGCCGGGCCTCTTCCCTGGCCTGAGCCCGGGAGGCAGAGAAATCCCGATATTTCGCCCCATGTAAATTGGCCCACGAATAAAGGGTCGCCACATCGTCCGGCGTCGTCGCTTCACCCGAGTCGTTCGGCAATTTGGGATCGGTCATACCCACCTGCGAGTCTCCGTTGCTGCTTCATGGAACTCAAACCATATTCAACCGGTGCATGCCCAAATCGTACGACGAATCGCAACCGGAACAGAAATCACTATTTCTGCTTGTCCAATCCTCATATCCCGGGGCTGCTCATCCAGGCGTCCGGTTTGATTTTTGGACTGACCTATTACCGAAACGATAACACCTTGTCGGTTACTCTGGTACTGTTATTTTGTTACCCGAGCCCCTGTCCACGCTTCCAGTAGCCCGCCGGACACGCAATGAAGGTTTTTCATGCTGTACAGTACCATCGCGCATCGCGTTTTGAGATAGCAAGTCTGGTGCTCTCGTGCAATAGAATGCGCGGGTTGGTGCGAGATTTCGAAATGCAACCTCTCTCGCTCTGAGTGGAAGCGACCTAGAGCCTGATCGAATGAAATAAACAGTCTTCGAGTGCACTAAACGGTGGACGTCATCGGATGCTCCACAGCTCGAGGAGTCTCGATTGGCTCCATGTCCACTTCTACTTTCAACAGATGGTTTCCTCCCCCCAGGATGAGACCGCGGAGCGGGCTGACGTCGCCGTAGTCCCTTCCCCACGCGAGCGTTACGTGCCCGTCTGTGGGCTGTACATTATTGGTCGGGTCGACATCCAGCCATCCGAGATCACGGCTATACGCGGAAACCCAGGCATGCGATGCATCTGCGCCGACTAGTCTTGCTGCTCCGGGCGGCGGGTACGTTCGAAGGTACCCACTCACATACCGCGCTGCGATACCGATGGATCGCAGACATGCAATCTGGACGTGAGCGAAATCCTGACAAACGCCACGCCGCTTCTTGAATACGTCCTCTGTCGGGGTGCGAACAGTTGTCACGTTCGAATCAAATTTGAAGTCCTGGTAGATGCGGGTCGTTAACTCCATCAACGCCTCGCCCATCGGACGGCGCGGGGTAAACGACCCCAGCGCATAAGCGGCAAATTCGGGGCGAATGCGGATACGAGGCGATTCAAACTGATACTGATACGCTTCAAGGCCCGCGGGACTGTGATCGTTCGCTAGAGCAAGCGTCGATTGCTCCCACGCTTGGGAACGCCGCTCTGAAACGCCATACACCGTCTCGCAGTCATACGATCTTTCTACTTCGCTTGTTGCCTCGACGACCAGTTCCCTATGCGGTTCGGACAACGTAAAAAAGCAAAGCAGGTTTCCAAAGTAGTCCACGCGTTCGGTTCGGGTGATTGGAGCTGGAGAGATGCGTAAGTCGGAATACAGAACCCGATTATGTGTATAGGAGCGCGGCGTCAAGCACGCTACATGATTACCCACAGACACTGGATGGACGTACTTATATGTTGTCCGATGACTGATTCGATAAATCATCTAACTTCCTTACTGCCCCATCGTGACTGGCAATGTACGCGCGTGACTGAAATATCGACTTGACAAATTATTGGACCACGACGGAAGCAGCCGTTCAAGTTCAGCAAGATAGCTGTCGAGTTGCGGCAGCCCCCCTGCGTGTCGCGTCGACTTCCCTGATGGCAGATATTCCATTGCCTGCAGGTCCATTTTGCGAAGAGATCGAAGTGCATCCTCCATGGTTTTCAAATCGGATGGATCATGGCGCGGCAGCTTTTCGTACAGCTCCGCCAGATGTTCCAATTGGAAATCCAAGGAGCGCGGATTCGTCTCATCGGCCATCAAGACATCGAGTACCGCGAGTGGTTGCAGCGTTGTGTAATACCTCGTTCTGTATGTGACAGAACTATCAGCTACCCCCAACAGCAACTCCAGGAATCCCCAGTTTTCGGGAGCGATACCTTTCGTAATAACTCGCAGCTGCCTGGTGAGGTAAACAGCTCTCTCCAACCTTCTTCCTATACTCATGAAGAGCCAGCCCGAGCCTCTATTTACGTTCTCGCGCTCCATGCCTGAGAAAGCGGAGAGTAACTCAAGGCAGTCGGTCAGCAATGCTGAATATTCTGAGAGGGTGGCTCGCTTCGGCGCATGCATAACATCCCTCAATTGCCCCAGCAACACCATCATGTCTGCTGAGAGCCGCTCTCGAACATTACCTCCGATGCGCGCAACCTCAGCCAGCGTCGCGGGCAGGCTTTCTGAACGCTTGCTATCGGTCAGCATGGAAAGCATCTCTTTTTCCAGCACTGCGTAGGTGAGTGGCCTACGTCTACTCTTCGGTAACTTGCTTTGGTTTGTACCGAGGCAGCTATGCAGTTGCATAAGGCTCGTGAGTTCGGAGTCTTCGCCATGCCGAACGCGTCCAGCCATGGATCGCAAAATGCGTGCGATATTTTCAGCGCGCTCCACATATCGTCCGAGCCAAAAGGTATTGTCCGCGACACTACTTGGCACCACGCGCGAGACTCTTCGCAGTTCGACCGGCTCGGTCTTCGGTCGCAGCATGCTGAAGGTATCGATAGGCTCATCCCACAGCACCCATGCGTCCTTGCTGTGGCCGCCGCGCTGCATCGACACGACCGATCCCTCGGCCTCTGCGACACGTACCAGGCCTCCCGGAATCGTCACCCAGCCACTTGGTGTATTCAACACATAGGTGCGCAATACGATACTGCGCGACTTCAGACCATTGTTCTCCCACACCGGCGCAGTGGAGAGCGCGACTTGCTCCTGGGCTACGTACTCGTGCGGAAAAGCGCTTAGCCGGTTGATGAACTCAGCGCGCTCGGACTCGGGCAGCTCGGAACCAAACACGGGTTCCATACCTCGAAGCGGAAACGCTGGCTTCACAACCACTGAGTCCAGATGATTCAGTACCCAATTGAGAGCGTCGGCTTGTCCGCACCACCAGGTAGCAACGGAGGGCAGTTTCAGCTCTTCCCCCAACAGATGCCTCGCGAGACCAGGCAGAAACGGCATGATGGCGGCAGATTCGATCAATCCGCTTCCGAGGGCATTTGCGACTGTCACGTTGCCGGCTACGATCGCATCCACTAGCCCAGCCACCCCGAGGAGAGAGTCGCTACGTAATTCAAGCGGATCGCAAAATCCGTCGTCAACGCGCCGCAGAATCACGTCCACCTGCTCCAGACCATCCACTGTCTTCAGATAAACACGACGCTCGCGCACCGTCAGATCCGCACCTTCCACCAGGGTGATGCTGAGATACTTCGCCAGGTAGGAGTGTTCAAAGTACGTCTCGTTGTGCGGCCCCGGCGTGAGAAGCACCAGCCGAGGATTCGGAATTCCTGCCATTGCGATAAGAGCGTCTCGCTGTGCACGAAAGAACGGCGCCAATCGCAACACGTTCGATGTCCGAAAAAGCTCCGGCAACAAGTCCGCCACTATCGTCCGATTTTCCAGTGCATATCCGCTGCCAGAAGGCGCCTGCGTGCGATCTGCCAGAACCCACCACTGCCCATCCGGTGACCGCGCCAGATCCACCGCAAGCATATGGAGATAGCTTCGAGGAGGTACTTTCACCCCCACCATGGGCCGGAGGAATGCCGGATTCCCGTACAGCAATGCGGCGGGGAAATGCCCATCCTTCAGCAATTGCTGGGAACCATACAGATCTTCCAACAGCCTGCTCAGCAACTCGGCTCTCTGGACGACTCCTGCTTCGATAAAGCGCCACTCTTTGGCCGAGATCAGCAGCGGGACGATGTCCGTGCTCCAAGGCCTGTTTGCTCCCAATGAGTCGCCGTAAATGTTGTACGTGATGCCGTTCTCGCGAATGCGCCGCTCAGCAAGCGACCAACGCCTGGCGATCTCCTCCGGGCCAATCTCTCTCAACGACTCCATGAGCGGCAACCAGTGCGCACGAGGGTTCACACCGTCGGCAGATGACTCCTCGTAGGTTGCACCATAACGGAGCTCGGATTGATAGAGGTCAACGATCATCTTCCCTCTGAGCGCCTCTGATCATTGCTGTTCAGCCCGGTCCACCGCATATCAAGCGTCATTGGAAACTCCGGATTATCCTCTGGCTCCGGAGCATACATTGGCGCATCTGGAGGCGGCGAAGCGACAAATCTCCGCAGTCGCCGCTCCTTCGCTTCGGCGGCATCCGCTGGCCGCTTCGTGTACACAGTGCCATCCGGCGGACCGGCGTAGTAGGTGCAGCGGGCGATGGAACGGTCTTTCCAGGTATCAATCAGGTCAAACGTAAGAGGCGTGTGCACTGGAATCGTAGGATGCAGCGCCGCATACAGCCGGCGCGCGCGATACCGCAGGCCTGCAACCGCCTCGCCGGGCTCTCCCGTGGCAACCAACGGGATTCTGCGTTCATTGCACGCGATCTGATAGCGAGACCCTTCCGTCAAGCCAGTGACCTTCACCTGCATACGTTCCAGCGATGAGTCCACGCTGCGGCCCGTGCGGCCTGAGTTCGTTTCTTCCGCGAGCACATTCCAGGGCTCCAGCGCCTGTCGTAGTTCTAGCTCCACCCCATTCGCGGTGACCGAACCAATCTTCGGAAAGCGAAAATCAAGATGCGAACGAAACCACTGCGGCTCCAGCATGTATCCCGCCTGGCGCAACTCGCCCAGGACTTCGTCGAAGTCTTTTCTGACAAAGTGCGGCAGCATGAATCGGTCGTGGAGTGAGGTGCCCCAACGCTTCAATGAGCCCTCAAATGGCTGCTTCCAGAACATGCAAACAAGAGCCCGAACCAACAGCATTTCCACCAACCCCATGCGATGATGCGGAGGCATTTCGAACGCCCGCAGTTCAAGCAGTCCGAGAGGCAGCCCCTGATTCTCCGGTGGGAACAGTTTGTCAATGCAGAACTCTGCGCGATGAGTGTTGCCGGTGACATCCACCAGGAGATTTCGGAACAGGCCGTCCAGAATGTGAGGAGGACAACCATCTTTAGGCATCTGCCCGAAAGAGACCTCCAGTTCATAGAGCGCATCGACACGCGCTTCATCCACGCGAGGATACTGACTCGTGGGACCGACGTACATCCCTGAAAACAGGTAGGACAGCGATGGGTGATTCTGCCAGAACGCGACCATGCTGCGAAGGAGATCTGGCCGCCGAAGAATCGGGCTATCCAAGGGAGTAGCCGCACCAAGAACAATGTGGCTTCCGCCCCCTGTCGCCAGATGACTGCCGTCGTAAGCAAATTTTCCGGCAATCAAACGGTTTTTATGAGCTTCCTCCGCCAGGACGGTATTCAATTCTTCAAGGTCATCCCAGTTGTCTGTGGGCGGTAGGTTCACCTCCAGCACTCCAGGATCCGGCGTCAAACTGAAAGAGCGAATACGTAGATCTGCTGGCGGTGTGTAGCCTTCAATCCAGATTGCGTGCTTCAGGTATACGCATGTGTCTTCGACCGCCGCAATCAGATCAAGGTAGTCTGCCAGCACTGGCACAAAAGGCAGGAACACACACAGGCGCCCCTCGCGGACTTGGACGCACAGCGAAGGCCTGATCAATACCGTCGCCGATTCCGCCGTACTGGAAAGCGGTGGAAGCGGGTCTGGCGTTGCTTCAACTCCAAAGAGATCCGTCCGCCGTTGCGGAGAAGAGGGAAGCTTGACCAACTCTGCTTCGTCGCGCTCGTACGTCAAATCATCCGGCGCGACGAACGGCATCATGTCAACGGGAATTCGGTAGCCGATTGGAGAGTCTCCACCTGAGAGCACGAGTGGATCTGGCCTTGGAAACCACAACTGGCTCGACCAGAAAAGTTGCCCTTCTGCCTGGCGGCGACGCAGCGGCAGCACATATCCCACCGGCTGGTCCGGCACGTCCTCTATCGAATCAAATGCGGCCAGCACGTTGGTTGAGCTCACCTGGAGGCGGTTTGCTAAAGCCTTTACAAAGGCAAGACTGTCGTTTACTCCAAAATGCGACTCATGCTCTTCGCGCGCTATCAGGTCTCCGTTTTCCCAGACAGGAACCCCGTCCAACCTTGAAATGCAATGAAAAGCCCAACGAGGGAGAGGCTCACCCGGATACCACTTCCCTTGCCCGAAATGCATCAATCCCCCGGGAGCCGTTCTCTCCCGCAGGTTCCGAATCAGCGCCAGGCCACGGCTTCGCTTACTTGGCCCCATAGCATCGAGATTCCATTCGCCGTCTTCGGGATTGTCGATCCCGACATACGTAGGTTCGCCGCCCATCGTCAAGCGAATGTCCTGTGCCACGATGTCACGGTCAATGCCATGCGCAACTTCCCGAATCGCACCCCACTCTTCATCGCTGTAGGGCTTGCTCAGCCGGGGAGGCTCATTGAGTCGTTTTACGGTGATCGCGTGGTTGAACTCCACGCCTGCGTGCTCGACGGTGCCGCCGATCGGTGCAGCTTCAGGCGGAGTCGGCGTACAAGCCAGCGCGATATGCCCTTCCGCTGCTAACAATCCTGAAGTCGGGTCGAACCCAACCCAGCCCGCACCCGGTAGAAAGACTTCCGCCCATGCATGCAAATCCGCCGAGTCCACGAGCGGGCCATTCGTTGCATCGATCCGCGGTTCATCTTCTGCCAGTTGGATCAGGTAACCGGAAACGAATCGAGCAGCAAATCCCAGGTTTCGCAGTACTTGCACCAGCAGCCATGCCGAGTCGCGGCACGATCCACTGCCTTCCCCGAGAGTCTGCTCGCACGTTTGCACACCGTGTTCCATGCGCGTTGTGTAGGCAACACGGTCTCGCAACCTCTGGTTCAATCCCACCAGAAAGCTCATGGTCCCTTGCCGTTCCGTACCGATCCCCCGCAGGAAGTCAGCGAGCAGCGGCCCAGCCGGTTGCGCATAAAGGTATGGGCCCAGATTGATGGCCTGGTCTGTGGTGTAAGCGAATGGATAAGATTCAGCTGTCGGCTCGAGTAGAAAGCCGAATGGATTGAACGGGGCAAGATCCACAACCAGGCTCACATCAACCGTGAAGTCAGCGGTCTTGCTCGGGAAAATCACCCGTGCGACATGATTGCCAAGCGGATCGAACAGCCAGTTCAGGACGTGGTCGGCCGGCTTCACGTCGAGCGAATACTTCAAAATCGCGGTGCGAACATGGGGCGCAGGCCGCAACTGGATGACTTGCGGCCCGAGCGAAACGGCTTTGCTGTACACATATTGACTGCGGTGGCGCAACTCGACTTGGATACCCATTTGTTTCTTGATCCTATACGTTGCCCTTTCATTTGTGTCGCGACAGAAGCCACTTCCTTGGCTGGAAATTGCTCTTTCGTGCACATTGTGTTGTTTCGCTCGCATTCGCGCCAATCAACACTCTGACCGGACCCACTCCTGCACGCTCGCGCGCATCCAAGGAATTATCTGACGCAATTCTGGAAGACCATGCTCATACTGTCTGAATTCAACATCGAATTTACTCTGCCCGCTCCGACCGCCGTGGTGGCACTTCTCCATCTTCATCCTTCACTGGAGCCACGCCTACTTTCAGGAAACGAACTCCTGGTTGAGTCACTGGGTGTCCCCACACCTCCCAACACGGTCGTTCCGACCTCCGAATATATCGATTCCTTCGGGAATCGCTGTACCCGCTTCGTCTCGCCCGCAGGTCACTTGAGACTCTCAGGCTCCAATGTCATCGAGGCGGATCCTTTTCCGGACGTTCTCTATCCCGATGCGCAGCAAATCCCAATCGAGGATCTTCCGTCGGACGTGCTTCAATTCCTCCTCCCCAGCCGCTATTGCGAGGTTGATCAATTCGGCGCTATCGCTCAGAACCAGTTCGGCGGGACCAAAGCCGGTTGGGAGCGCGCCATCGCAATCCGCGACTGGGTGCACGACAGCGTCACTTTCAACTACAACGCCGCCCGTCCTACCAAGACCTCGACGGATGTCTTTATCGAGCGAGTTGGAGTGTGCCGCGACTTCCAACACCTCGCCATCACCCTGTCCCGTTGCATGAACATTCCCGCACGGTACGTCACTGGCTACATTGGGGATATTCGTCAGCCGTTCAGCGGTCCAGGCGACTTCAGTGCTTGGTACCAGGTCTTTCTCGATGGCCGGTGGGTCGATCTCGACGCGCGCCATAACTATCCGCGCTTCGGTCGCGTCCTCATGGCTACCGGCCGCGACGCTGCCGATGTCGCAATCACCACCAGCTTCGGAAGCACGACTCTCGTCAAGTTCTACGTGGAGTCAAACGAGATTGATAGCAGTGGAGCTCGTGTTCCACTGCCCTCAGCCGACCAGGTGAACTTCCACTCTGCAACCGGTCCAGGCGGGATGAATACCCCAACGCAAACAAATCGAAGCATGGCCAGCCCCACGCAGACCCAGTCCGCTACATCCTGATTTCTCATCGGCAGTTTCTAGATGGCGAACACCAATGCGTTGCCCTACATGTCCTTCGACGGACCTTGGCTTCTCGTTTAGGCGTAGCTAGGGTAAACTTAGAGACGATGCAGGCAATCATGGGTCACAGCACCACCGCCATGACTGCAATGTGTGTCCATCCCTCTCCGATGAGTCATTCAACGGCGCTGGATCTGATGGCCACAACCCGTGAGGTTTTGGTATGGAAAGGCCGCTCGATGGCTTTCTGACCAAGATCAATATTCGGGCAAGCAAGAAAATCTGATAAGCCTACTGATTCCAGGAGACTTATTCAGTTGGTGAGCGTTTCGAGCTCGTAGCTCAGTTGGTAGAGCAACGCACTTTTAATGCGTGGGTCCTGGGTTCGAATCCCAGCGAGCTCACCACTTTTCGGGTCGCACTCCTCCTCAATTCAGTTCAAATGTGCACCCACACCATAGCTAAGCTGTTGGGCGGTCTGGCGCAGGCATGGAGGCCATGAACTGCCCAAGGAACGCCTGCGAATATTCTTCCAGCAATTCCGCCACCCGCTCAGGCCGTTCGGAACGTACGATCAGACCGGCATGATGATGCTTTTTCATGCGGTAGACAATCTCCGGAGCGTTGAAGGCTGAGGTATCCGGCTGCTCTTCCTTTGCCAGACACAACACGCTACCGGCGTAGTCCTCCCGAGCCGCTGGTGGAATATATTCCTCCTCTCGCAACTGCGCCACCTCGATCTTGGCCCACTCACGCCACAGGTTTACGCCGGTCGAATGCTCCACCAGATCGACAATGAAGGCTCCGCCCACGCGCGCCGCAATCTCCAGGAAATAGAACCGGCCATCCGCATGGGCCTTGATGTACTCGGCATGAGTTACACCGCGCTTCAGGCCCAGCGCCGGAGCCAGCTTTGCGTTCAGCTCGGTTAGCTCGGCCCAGTCAGAACTCTTTCGGTCGACCGTTCGCGTCGTGAATACGCCGCCATCGTGCATCACCTGCATCGGCGGCCGCCCATACTGATGTACAGACGAGAAGACGACCTCACCCTCGCTCACAATCGAGTCAACGTGGAAGATGTCCCCCGGCACAAAGCGCTCCATTAAGAAGTAGCTCTGCCGGTCGCCCAGTTCGTCGAGCGCTCGCCACAACTCCTCCGGCTCCTGGATCTTCCGGATCCCCAGCGCCGATGCCTCCGACCGCGGCTTCAGCAGCCACGGGGCCGGCACACTCTGCATGTATTCACGGAGCTCGTCGTAGTTGAGCACACGCGTGAATTCGGGAACCAGAAAACCCTTCTCCCGCGCTGCCGTGCGCATGGCCAGCTTGTCCCGGTAGTAGGCAATTGCGGAAACACCAATCCCGGGAATCCGCATATGCTCGCGAAGCTGCGCCACAAGTTCCATGTCGAATTCATCGAGAGCCGCCAGCCGGTCGAACTTCCGCCCGCGAGCCAGCCATGTCACCGTGTTCGTGATCTGCTGGTTTGTGAGGCCACTCGGCATCGTGACCACTTCCTCCAGAATCTCCCGCGGCCACGGCTCGTTCTTCAATTTCTCCATGGTTAGCAGCGTCGGCTTCACGCCCAGATCGGCCAGTTGGCGCATAAAATCCTGCCCCTTCTCATAGCTGGCAACACACAGAAACCGCTCAATGCGATCGGACATCCAGTCTCCCCCGGAATATGACAAGAATGACAACCGGCCGTCGCCTCGTAAGCTCGCAAAGGACTTGGGCCAAGTGTGGATAGTTCTACCATAACGTCCGCTGACTGCCAGAATCATCAAATGTCTCCGGACCCAGAAACAGCTGATATCATGCTATCAACGGAGACCACCATGGCCCAGCTGCTGGTCAGAAATCTCGAAATGGAAGTCAAAGCCCGCCTCCAGCGTCGCGCAGCGCGAAATGGGCGAAGCATGGAGGAAGAGGCTCGCGACATCCTCCGGGATGCTTTGAAAGCCGATCTGCCCGCCTCAACGGGGTTGGGAACGGAGATTGCTGCACTTTTCCGCTCCACCGGGCTCCAAGAGGACATTCCTGAGTTTCATGGCTACTCCGTCAAGCCGCCAACGTTCGATCTTTGAGCCGGATACATGATCCTTCTGGATACGAATGTCCTCTCAGAGTTGATGAAGTCTGATCCCGATCCGCGCGTCGTAGCATGGCTTGATCGTCAATCCCGCACGTCCATCTGGACCACGTCGGTAACTATCCTCGAAGTCCGCTTCGGACTACAAATTCTGCCGGCCGGTAGACGTCGTGATCAGCTCATTTCCTCCTTTGACATCGTTTTGAACCACAAAATCGAACTCCGGATTGCGAACTTCGATGCGGCAGCAGCTGATCAGGCCGCACGTCTCATGGCATCGAGACAATCGGAGGGCAAACCTCAGGAACTGCGCGATACCATGATTGCTGGCATCGCGTTGGCAGCCAACGCTGCGCTCGCTACTGGTAATACCCGCCATTTCGAAGATGCAGGCCTCACGCTCATCAATCCATGGATTCATCGGGTCTGACATACACTTCACGGCACCCCGCACAATGTCGAACGCGGAGTGCAAGCAGCAACTAGAATCAACCAGATCGAGCACACTGAAGAACACATGCCTGAGATAACCCAAATTGCAGCCTTGCATGATGAGCTAACCAAACGTTGGCACCACGAAGCTTTTGAAACTTGGCGCCCGCCCTCTTCGGACACGGACGGATGGATCTCCCTTGTCGCGCGTCAGCATCTGGCGAACTTCGAACTGTGGCATACAGAAGACCAGGCGCGCACTCCGGACGCCACCGACTCAGACCTCGCCCGGGTGAAGCGACGCATCGACGAAACCAACCAGCGCCGCAATGACCTTTCCGAGCAGCTGGATCAGTTTCTCTTGAAAACCCTTGCCGCTGAAAATCTGCCAAACCTTGACGCGCCACTGCACTCGGAGTCTCCCGGCCTGATCATCGACCGGTTGTCCATCCTTGCACTCAAAATTTTTCATACGCGCGAGGAAACCGAGCGAGTCGACGCGCCTGCGGGCCACGCGGAGCGAAACCGCGAGCGCTTGGAAATCCTGCTGACCCAGCGCACCGACCTCGCGGCCTGCCTCAGCACACTGTGGTCCGAGACGCTCGCCGGTAAACGCCGCTTTAAACTTTATCGCCAGCTCAAGATGTACAACGACCCGACACTCAATCCCGCGGTCTATCACGCCGCGACCGAATCACTGCCTTGAGCCACCCTGACATTCCCTGATATTCGTTTCGATCAAGGTTTCGGGGTATTCCGGCCATGCAGACAAAGAGCGCCCGGTTCACCGGGCGCTCTCGTCGTTATCCGACTGGCAAGAAAGGCGAGATTACGCGTTCATCGTTTCGCCACCGCAGGAAGGATGGCCACATTTACACACAACTGCTACCGAGCCTGCCATCGACTCACAATAGGCGCTGCAATACTTCTCTTTCTCGGGCGGAGTGCAACTACATACAGGATTGCCACATTTCTTCGGTTCGCTCATCAATTTCCTCCAGGGTTCGCTTCCGATCCAGCCGGCAGCGTACTACATTGCTTTCGATGCCAATTCAACCCGCTGCCTGGGCCATCCGATGAGCACTTTCGCTCACACAATCTTCGAAGCTGCTCCGATTGCCAAGCAGAATCTAGCCTCTACATGAGCTTGTACACCCGTGAGCACACCACAGCCCATTGACGCGAGACGGGGTTGTGCGTATAAAGAGGGGCTGAAGCTACAAACAGATTTACGACCGTATCGCAGCAAAGACATACCTGTAGCGCAACGACTGACCATGATGCTCGAGGCCCGAACAAACTTGTCAAGCCGAAAGAAGGCAACTCCGCCGGTAACACTCGCAGGTGGGCAAACAGCGCCGAGTCATGACGCAGCACTCCTGCAGAACTATCAGGCAGCAGTCCAGCTGCTGCAGCAGGCCAAGTTCGATAAGGCGCTCATCGCCTTCGAAAAGCTCATTGGCACGGCTTCAGTTCCATTGGCCGAGCGCTGCCGCATGTACGTGACAGCCTGCCATCGCGAACTCGGTAAATCGAAGCTTACCTTCGCCACGCCCGAGGAGCAGTACGACTACGCCGTCTCCCTGCTCAACACCGACTACTTCGAGGAAGCCCGGGAGCAGTTCAATGCCATCCTGCGCGGCTTTCCCAGCGCGGACTATGCTCTCTATGGTCTAGCGGTCCTCGACGCGATAACCGGTCAGGTGGAGGAATGCCTGGAGCATCTCGCGCTGTCGATTGAGCAGAACCCCAGGAACCGCCTCCAGGCCCGCACGGACACCGACTTCCAGGCCATGCAGGATGATCCCCGCTTCACCGAACTGCTGTATCCTGAAGCTCCGTAGGCACGTCCCGGGATACCTCTGGCTATTGAGCTCCCCGAGCGAATACAGGCCACGAAAGAAGTCAATTTGCCCAGTTCCAATCCAAGCCCGGTCCCCCTTCGCGTTGTAGCCATTGGCGGAGGCACCGGGCTTTCTACGCTGCTCCGCGGCCTGCGCCGGCACGTCGCGGTTCCCGGTATTCTCAATTCCGACTGCGAGCCCTGCCTCATCACAGACCTGGCCGCCCTGGTCACGGTCACCGATGATGGCGGCTCCTCTGGCCGGCTTCGCAAGGGCTTCAACATGCTCCCGCCCGGGGACCTGCGCAACTGCATGGTTGCCCTCAGCGAAGAAGAGGATCTGCTTGCCCAGCTGTTTCGTCATCGCTTCCGCTCCGGCGGCGATATCGAAGGCCACAACTTCGGCAACCTCTTTGTTGCTGCATTGACAGAGATCACCGGCGACTTCGGTCAGGCCATCCAGCTTGCATCCAAAATTCTGAATACCCGCGGCCGCATCTATCCCGTGACCACCGCCAATGCCACTCTCGTCGCCAGCATGGATGACGGCACCCTGGTACGCGGCGAGACCAACATCAGCGCCAGCAAACGGCGCATTGTCGAGCTCATGCTCGACCCGCCTGACGCAGCCCCACTTCCAGAGACGCTCGAAGCCATCGAACGCGCGGATTTGATCACCGTAGGCCCTGGATCGCTCTATACCTCGCTGATTACCAATCTGCTCGTCCGCGGCATCCCCGAGGCCCTCGCTGCCGCCCACGGTCTACGCGTCTTCGTCTGCAACCTGATGACCCAGGCCAACGAAAGCCTCGGCCTCAGTGCCTCCCAGCACATCGAGCGCATCTACGAGCACACCGGAGCGCCGGTCTTCGATTACGCCATCCTCAACACCGCACCTGTGTCCCCCGAGATGCTCCTCCGCTACGCCGCCGAAGGCGCAGTTCCTATCGCTCCTGACGTCGATCGTGTCGAATCCCTTGGAGTGAAATGCATCGTAGGCAATTTCCTGAGCGAGGGGGATGTATTGCGCCACGCCAGCGACCGCGTTACCGCCGCCCTCATGGAACTCGGCAAACTCGTAGGCCGCATCCCTCAGCCGGTCCGCTGAGGTAGGGCCGGACTCACAATTCCCTTTCCCACCCCTCCCCCCCATCCCTTAGAGTTGTGCCGCTGGACTTTCCCGCCCCCGCTCGCGGCAAAATCCAAAGCTCACTCTGGAGAACCCATGCGCATTCCCCGCAATCTCGCCATTGCCGCAGCCATCGTCTGCGTGCTCTCTGCCACCATCGTCGTCTGGGCTCAGTCCCGCAAACCCGGTCTTTGGGATGTAACAAGCAACATGACCTGGCAACAATCACCCATGCCAGGTGGCGGACCGCCCCCGGTAGGCGCTTTTGGTGGCGGAGCGCCCCGTACCACTCAGGTCTGCGTCACGCAGGCAATGATCGACAAATTTGGCTCTCCGATGGCTCAGACGCGCGCAGGCTGCCAGATTTCCAACGTGGAAAAGACAGACCACAGCATGAGCGCGGTCATGACATGCGCCGGACCGATGAGCGGTTCCGGCACCATCGAAGCCACCTGGGATGACCCGGATCATGCCAAGAGCAAGGTCCACTTCAAGGGAAATCTCCAGGCTGGCCCCAATCCTCGCCCGGTCGAGTGGACCATCGAATCCACCTCAACTTTCAAGAGTGCTGATTGCGGCAGTGTAAAGCCCATCGAACCACCCACTAAGTGAGCTAAAAAGCAGAAAAGCCCAGGCTGCTCACTGCAGACCTGGGCTCTCAATCCTCATACTTCAACTGGCCAACGCAGTACCTTCAGTCGTCCGCTTCAATTGTCCGCAGGCCGCGTAGATATCCCTCCCGCGAGGTCGGCGAATGTAGGTCTGAATCCCCGCCGCAATCAGCCGTTTCTGAAACGCCGCGACCGAATCGGTGGTTGGACTGTTGTACTCAATCCCCGGCCCCGGATTCCAGGCAATCAGATTCACCATCGCCGGCAGATTTGACCGCCTCACGAGCTCGATGACCTCGTCCGCATGCTCAGGCTGGTCGGTGACTCCACCCAGCATCACGTACTCGAACGTAACCCGCTCCCGCGTCTTGAATGGAATTGTCCGCACAGCGTCCAGCACCGCCGCAATATTCCATTTGCGGTTCACAGGCATAATCGCTTCTCGCACATCGTCATTCGGCGCATTGAGACTGATCGCCAGCTTCGGCCTGATCTTCTCCTGCGCAAACTTCAAGATTCCCGGCACGATCCCTGATGTAGAAACCGTCATCCGCGGCGCCGCAATCCCCACTTCATCCATGAGCAACCGAACCGCAGCCATGAAATTGTCGTAATTCAGGAACGGCTCGCCCATACCCATGAACACCAGGTTTACCCGGCTTTTGTTCAACTCGACTTTGTGCCGCGCGAGCACTGCCACCACCTGCCCGGCAATCTCCCCAGGCGTCAGATTCCGCTGAAGGCCAAGCTTAGCCGTCAGACAGAACTGGCAATTCACCGCGCACCCGATCTGGCTGGAAACACAGATCGTCGCCCGCTTCCAACCCGCCGTAGCCGGTACTTCCACGTCGTCATCACTGAATTCCGCGCCGTCATCGCCCTCCGGCATCCAGACCGTCTCGACCGTCTGTAAGCCAGTTTGGATGAGGTATCGCTCCGTTCCATCCACGCTGCGAAAGCTTTCAGCAATATGCGGCCGGCCCACATGCCAGCCCTCAGCATTTAGCCGGTCGCGTAAAGCTTGCGGCAGCGTCGTCACCTCGTCCAGGCTCCGCACCCGCTGCTTATACAAGGCATCCGCAAGCTGCCGCCCGCGGTACGCCTTCTCTCCCAACCCGCTGAAAATTTCCGTCAGCGCCGCCACATCCAGCCCGAACAGGGGGAACATCGCCGTGGAGGTCAGCACGTTGGGATCAGATGTGTAGCCCTCAAGTCGAACGAGGTTATCGGGATTTTGCTGGGAGTCGGTCATGAAGTCTCTGTATCTAGTATACGGGCCGTTCAATTTTGGGAAAGAATATCGGGCTCAGGGAAATAAATCCTGTTCGCTAAAGGAGCGCTCACGCCTACCGAGGGTAAGATGGCTGGCAGTCTACCTTCTTACATGTGCAACGGAACCAGGATGGTGAGGTCCTGAGGCCGCGGGAACGTCCTCGGGACCGACCGATGTAAGGAGGTGGGGCAGAATGCCCAGAAGAGAGCCGAAATGGCTCCAGGTGGCTATTAGTATCGTGCTCGACTGGCGATTCCTGCTAGCTTTGGCTGTTCTAATCCGAGTGCTGCTTCATAAGTAGTGCTCGCTACTCCGGGAGCCCTTGCACGGCTTCCGGATCTACCTACAGCAATAGTTTGCGCCGGCCCATTTCGGAAGTCAATCCGCAACTCTCCCTGTGCGCCGCCAAATTCCCAGAAAAGCGCATCCTGACCCAGAAGATTACAATCGAAGAGTTAGCTAACTATCCATGACGAAACCAATTTCTCAGCCCGACGAACACATCGAACGCAATCTCCGCCGTACTGTCCTACCCAACGGCCTCATCGTCCTCACCGAGCGCATGGAACACCTCCGCTCCGTCGCCATGGGTGTCTGGGTCCAGTCCGGCTCGCGTTATGAGGCCGCTGAAATCAACGGCATCTCGCATTTCGTCGAGCACATGCTCTTTAAAGGCACCCGCTCGCGCTCCGCCCAGCATATCGCCCGCGAAATGGACGCCATAGGCGGCAATCTCGACGCCTTCACCGGCAAAGAGACGATCTGCTTCAGCGTGAAGGCGCTTTCAAACCACGTTCCCATCGCTCTCGATGTGCTCTCCGACCTGGTCCTGAACCCGATCTTTGCCGACACGGATATCGAGCGTGAACGCGGCGTCATCCTGGAAGAAATCAAGATCGACGAAGACAACCCGGACGTTCTCGTCCACGAAATCTTTACCCAGAACTTCTGGAAAGACCAGCCCCTGGGAAAGCCCATTCTGGGAACAACGGAGACCGTCTCCGGCCTCAACGGGACAACCCTGTTTGACTACCACGGCGATCGCTTCCGCGCCGGAAACATGGTCTTCTCCGCCGCCGGCCGCCTCGACCACGACGAGTTCGTAGCCTCCGTCGCGGACAAGTTCAGCACCCTCGCCGCCGGAACCACGGAACTCGCCTTCCAGTCTCCCGAAGTGAGCGCACCGATCATCCTGCGCAACAAGCGGTCTCTGGAACAGGTTCAGATCTGCCTGGGTGTGCCCTCCCCGCCGATTACCGACGAGAATCGCTATGCGACCCTCATTCTGAACACCGTTCTCGGCGGCGGCATGAGTTCGCGTCTCTTCCAGACCATCCGCGAAGAGCGCGGCATGGCCTACTCCATCTACTCCGACCTGAGCCCTTACAGCGATACCGGCTCTCTCTGCGTTTACGCCGGAACGTCCGCCGACAAGACCCTCGAAATGCTCGACTTGGTCATGGCCGAGTTCAGCACGCTCAAGGAAACCCTCCTTACGCCCGAAGAGCTCCATCGCGCCAAAGAGCAGGTCAAAGGCAACATCCTGCTCGGCCTCGAGAGCTCCGGCGCGCGCATGTCCAACCTCGCCCGTCAGGAGATGTACTTCAAACACTTCTTCTCCGTCGAAGAGGTCCTCGAGCGTCTCGATGCCGTCACCGCTGACCAGGTGCAGGCGATGGCGCAGAAGCTGTTCATCTCCGAGCGCATCGCCGTCACTCTACTCGGCCGCTTGGATGGCCTAAAGCTCAAGCGTAATCGTCTCGTCTGCTAGCAGGCCGGCTGCGAGCGGATTTCGCAGCAGATGCGTCTATCGCCTTGAGGGAATTTCCCGGAGCACTGTCCACAACCGGGCTTTCCTTTTGCCTCCCGCAGGCGTTACGATTCAAGCGAGCAGGTTTGCCGTTTTACCCAACGCGCCTGCCAAACCGTTTCAGGCTGAAACATTGAGGCTTTGGATTTCTATGACCACCATGCAAAAACGCTCCCGCCGCCAACGCCCAAACGGCTTCACCCTCATGGAACTGCTGATCGTCATCAGCATCATGCTCATCCTTATGCTGCTGGCCGTGCCCAGCTATAAGAAGTTCCGCATCCACAGCAATGAGCTCTCCGCCATTACCTCGCTCAAAGCCATCCAAACCGGACAATCGCTCTACACCGGCGCCTATGCCAAGATCGGTTACGCCTGCGATATCAAGGCTCTCGGTGGCGAAGATGAGGCAACCAACACCGCCAGTAAATCCGGCATGATCTCCGGTGACCTCGCCAGCGGCGTAAAGGACGGCTACACTTTCACCATCAGCTGTCCGCAGAAGGCCGACGACTCCGCCAGCAACGTCAAGTACATGGTCAACGCTGTTCCACGCGTCCCCGGTTCCACCGGCAATCGCGGCTTCTGCATGGACGAGGGCGGGACCATCAAGGATGATCCCCAGGGCGGCACAAATTGCAGCGAACTCGCCCAGTGATCGAAGTGCAATTCAAATTCCAAACATGCAGGCTGATCACGCGCGTCGTGTTCAGCCTGTTCGTATTAGTCATAGCAAGCCTTCCCCCAGCGCATGCGCAAGGCAAGTCATCGCAACCCAGTGCACTAGAAATTGCCCGGAAAGTCGACGAGCACTACAACCACCTGCAAAGCCTGAAAGCACAATTCCATGAGCAGTATGAGGGCCTCGGCATGCGCCGAAGTGAGTCCGGCACGATGCTCCTGCGCAAGCCCGGCAAGATGCGGTGGGACTATCAGAGCACGCAGGGCAAAGTCTTTGTGCTCGACGGCAAATACGCCTGGTTCTACTCGCCGGGGCAGAGCCAGGTCCAGCGCATCCCTGCCAGCCAGCTCGACGACCTGCGCTCACCGCTTCGTTTCCTGCTCGGGCACACCAAAATCGAGTCAGAACTGACAGGTCTCGCCCTCGCATCGACCAACAGCGGAGATTTAACTCTCTCGGGAATTCCAAAAGGACAGCAGAAACGTATCAGCAAACTATCCCTGACGGTTACGTCAACAGGCACGATTACCGCGATTTCGATCGAAGAAGTCGACGGCGCGAAGACCAGTTTCTCCTTCTCTGGAGAGGAAGCAAATGCGGCCATCCCGGAAGCGCAATTCCATTTTGCGCCGCCCCCTGGAATTCCGGTCGTAGACGCTTTACCGCCGGTATAGTTCGCTATCCGCTGCCCCCTGCACCCTACTCGTACCGCAGTGCCTCGATCGGATCAAGATTGGCGGCTCTCATCGCAGGGATCATTCCGCTGACCAGCCCTGTCACAATCAAAATTCCCGTCGCAACCATGACTGAAGCCGGCGAAATGGTCAGAACGATATCCGTGTTCTCGGCATGCGCTGCAATAGCGCTGTAGAACGTGATTCGCCCGACCAGCAGCGAAACCACTTCAGCCAGCACAATTCCTGTCACTCCGCCCACCCCGGTAATCACGAATGCCTCAGCAAGAAACTGAATCAGGATGTGCCGCTTGCGCGCACCAAGCGCCTTCTCGATACCGATCTCGCGGGTCCGCTGCTGCACAGCGACGAACATGATGTTCATCAGCCCGATGCCAGCAATGCCAAGCGTGAGCGCGCCGACAAGGCCCAGCAATACCTGAAGTGCCATGGAAAGAATCCGGAACTGGCTTAGCTGCTCCATGAGATTTGCAACAAAGATTGCCCGCTTATCAGACGGCCGGAAGTGATGCGCTGCAGCCAGCGTGGCCCGCACATCCGCTTCGATCTTCTCGTGGTCGCCGGTATAGTTCATCCACATCCCATCCAGGTATTTCGTGTCCTTGATGTCGCCCATCGTGCTGAACGGGATGTAGATCTGCCGGTTGACGTCGCTATCGCCCTCCTGGATTTTCGCCTCAAGCACGCCCACGATGGTAAAACGAATCCCACTCAGCCGGATCGATTCACCAACGCCATATCCACCCGAGAACAGCTTCGTCTTCGCCTCGGACCCAATCACGCAAACATGCGCCCGCTGCTCCTCTTCTCCCCCGTTGAAGAAGCGCCCGGTCTCGACTGGAAGATGCATGATTTCCTGCGCCGCCGGAAGCACGCCGTTCACCGTCCACGTGAATGTATGCAGATCGTCCTGCACCGGCACGTCTTTGTTGACCATCGGCGTGATGTGATTGAGGCCATGAACACTATTCCAGACCAGGTCCACATCGTCCTGAGTAAAGCGAACCTTGACCCCGGCCTTGTCTCCGCCCGCCTGTTCACTCGTCTTCCCAGGAAATACCCCGATCAGCGTCGTTCCCCAGGTGGCGAAGATGTTCTCGATCGCCCGACTGAAACCTGCTCCATACGCCAGCAGCAGCACCACCGTAGCGATGCCCCACGCCATGCCAACGATGGTGATCATGGTGCGCCGGCGGTTGAAGACCATAGCCTCCCACGCCTGCATGAGAATGTCCTTCAACATCTGCTATTCCCTTCTCAGCGCTTCAACTGGCTCAAGTGACGCGGCAATACTCGCCGGATATACCCCTGCCACGACCCCGCAGACCGCCAGCGACCCCAGCGCCAGCGCAGCCGACCACCAGACCAATTGCGGAGGATCAAATCCCGGCATCTGTCCGCCCAGCGTTACCTGCAGCAGCCCCATGAAGGCAGCCGAAAGCCCTATGCCGACAACGCCGCTGAAGGTCGTAAGGATCAGCCCTTCCAGAAAGAACTGTGTCAGGATGCTTCGCTTCGTCGCGCCCAGAGCCTTACGCAGGCCAATCTCACGGGTACGCTCCGTGACCGAGACCAGCATAATGTTCACAATGCCCACCGCTCCCAAACCCAGCGTGACAATTCCCACGCCGCCAAGGAACATATCCATCGCGTCGAAGATCTTCCCGATCAGCGCCGAGGTGTGAATCGTATCCCACTCGTCAAAGGCTTCTTTGAGCGAGGGATCGAAACCGTGATTCCGAGCGATGACCTCGTGAACAGCCCGGAGAGCGGCAGTGTCATCGCCCTTCTTTGCCGGCTGATATTGGATCGAGGTCAGCGCGTCCTGCGGGATGTTTTCGCCCTTCATCGCGAACAGCTGCTGCATGGTGGTGAGCGGGATATAGATCTTCTGATCGTCGAAATCGCTGTTGCCGCGGCTCACTGTGCCTACACGTCCAATCACCGTAAAAGCCGTCCCATTGATGGTGATGGTTTCCCCGACCATCGGATGGCCGGGAAACAGCAGCTTCGCTGACTTCAATCCAAGTACGGCAACATGGCGGCGACCTGTCAGGTCCCCGGCATTGATAAATCGGCCCTCTTCGAGCGGGACAAATCGAACCTGCGCGAAGTTAGGCTCGACGCCAAGCACTTGTGACGACGTATTTGACCAGGCGCTCACCTGGTAGAGATCCTGACGGTTCAATATCGCCGTAACAGAGCGCAGCTCAGGCAGCTTGCGCATATCTGCTTCGTCCGCTGGCGTGAGCTTGTAAGGCCGCTGGGCAGTGTGTTGATTGGGAAGTGCTGGAACCGTCGCGCTCCACATCATGATGACGTCATTGCCGACGCTGGCAAGATTGCGCTGCTGCCCACTGCGAAAGCCTTCGCCGAGGCCGACCAGCACCAGCAGCGAACCCACTCCCCACGCAATCCCAAACATGGTCAGGAAAGTGCGCAGCTTATTGGCCATCATGGCACGGAAGACTTCGCCGAGAATGTCACTGAAGCTTTGCATAGGGAGCCGCGGCGGAGTTCTGCCTGATCTTTGTACGCAGTCTGCTCAGCCTTTGTTCCCGGTTTGACGGTGCACCGACGAATTGGCTACCGCAACATCGCTTCCGCAGCGTCCAGCTCGACCTTTGGCACATAACCGAGTTGCTGCCAGAACTCGATCACAACCGCTTGTGCTGCCGCACTGGTACGAGTCGTGATGCGAATGGGGATCTCGATGGATACCGGCATTTCTTCTGAGAGCTTTGCCGCATCCAGCGCCAGGCCGACGCATTGTGCCGGACGATAGGTGCAGCTCGCGAGATCCGCAATCGAAAGGTTCGTGGTGGGCGTGGCGAAGACTGTTTTCGGCGGAGCCATCCGGTCCATCAGTGAGAATATCTCCAGCTTCGACTCAAGCTCATCGGGAACGCAGTCGATGGCCAGATCAGCCTCGCGCACAGCTTCTTCTACCGTGCTGGCAAAACTGACGAGGGGCATCGCCCCTGGGCCCAGCCCTTCGCGGAGAGCTCCTTCGGCATGACGCAGGCTTGAAGGCATCACGTCTTCAAGAATGACCCGGAAACCGGCGCGCGCCGCATGAAATGCAAGGCGCCGACCAAGAGGGCCGGCGCCGATGATCGCTACGGTGATTGCAGGATGACTCAAGACAGACCTGACCGGTTCTGGATGGGACTCAATAGGACTCAACGAACCTAGATGGTTTCCTTAAGCGGGCTCTTGGCTGCCAGAGCGTCAAGAACGTCGGTCGCGCTGGGCTTGGCCTGGGCGAGGTGGGCGGAGACGAGAGCGCGTTCGCTGTCGTCGAGCGTGGCTACCCCGGTCAGAATGCGGCGCAGGGTTACGGAGACGTCATCGATGTAGTTCATCAGTCGGATTGCTTCGCCGGAAAGTGGCATTCGGGGATCCTCGCTCGATATGTGTTCAGGCCTATTGTCGGCGCTTTGGGTACAAGGTGTAAAGGCGGCTACCAGCTCAGGCGAACCAGCGCCACGCCTTGCCGCGGAAGTTTCAGGTCGATGGTGCCCTCGTCTGCCTGAACCGTCAGTGGACCGGGCGCAACGGAGCGTTCGAGGGTGCCGGCGGCCTCGAGCTTTTGCTGTTGCTCCGCCGTCGGCTCTACCGGACTTCCCATCTGCTGCCAGGCGGCATACGCGTTGCTGTGCGTCGAATCCATCCGAAACTCTTCGGCTGTGACGGTGCTTGCGTCCAAACCAGCAATCTTGAGCTGGATCGCAGCTTCCGGGGCTGCGACATCGTCATCGTTGTAGTTCCACAGCAGCACATCAATGGAGTGATGGGAGCCGTCAGTACGAGCCGTAGCGACTGTATTGATGTCCGAGGAGCCAACGACGCTCTCCTGCTCGATATCTTCGAGCGACACTGCATGGGAGCTTTCCGTCTTGAGCCAATCGCCGCCTAACATGCCCATCATGCGAAATACGTTCAGCACCGGCTTATCAACACCGTTCGTAGCTAACTCGCGAAAGCCGGCAAAGTAAGGCTGATCTTCAAATTCGAAGGCCCATGTTACCGAACCTTCAACCGTAAGTCCGTACTTATGCGCCAGCTCATATGTGCGCATCGTAGCCTCGGCAACGCTGACGCCGTAAAGCGGCCCGTTGCGATAGCCGTTCTCCGCACCTTTGCAGGCGGCGCAGCCTTCGGGGTCGCTTTCGCCGAGGACGATCGGCGTGTTCTTCCACTCCGGGTAGGAGGCGATGATACGCATGCCACGATCAATAGCGCGCAGCTGATGCCCAATATCCATGCGCACATGCGAACCGTTCGCGCCACTGATGTTCGACGGACGGCCCTTCGGATGATAGCTGATGAAGTCGAGTGGCGCCCCTGTTGCTCCCGTCGCCGTGTTCCTGCCATGAGCGCAGTGCTCGAGGAACTGACGAAGGAAAGCTTCAGCGCGATCTGAGGTCACACCGGTCGACTCCGGGCCGCCAATGCGAGCCCTTGGCAGCACCTGGCGCACGGCGTTTGCAGTGACATCGTATAAGTGGTCGTACTCTTCCGGAGTTCCCTTCCAATAACCGATATCCGGTTCATTCCAGACTTCCCACATCCACGTATCGACCTGCACCCCGTAGCGGGCTTTCAGGTGTTCTGTGTATGCGAGAACCAACCTAGCCCACTTATCGTAGTCCTTCGGCGGATAGGCCCAGCCGGTATAAATGTCTCCTCTGGGAAAGGTGTGCCGATAAGGTTCGGGATGCGTTGACAGCGCCTCCGGCATGAAGCCGATCTCGACCAGCGGACGAACCTTGGCTGCGATGAGCGCGTCGAAGATTCTGTCAGTAATGGTCCAATCGTAGACCGCAGTGCCATCCGGCTTTTCCGTGTAGGCATTGGTGGAGCCCCACTTGAGTGAGCCGTCGCCGTTACCCGTTGTCAGCAGATTGTGCGGACGGAAGTACACCGGAACTGGGCTCAGGCTGCTTAGTTCGCGAAGCAGCTTCTGGCCGTTCGGCGCGTAGATGTAGTTTGGCTCGTCGGCGCCAAAGAAGTTCCACAGCGGCCTGTATGCTCCCGCTGGTTGATCGGCGTGCACAGTGATCGTGACCGGCGTCTGCGCATTCACCGAGCGAAGGGCAAAGGGAACGACCGCCGTAAGCGTCGCAGCAAACAAATTCTTCCAGGAGGGCAAATTGCGGATAGCAGTCATCTCTTCTCCGGCGACGCAACTGCCTTGATTGTCTCGCACTCTCGCCGGAAAAGAATCGTACCGTCCTCATATCCCAGACCCGCTGGCCGGAAGCCGGTCTTTTCGAGAACACGAATCGAGCCGCGCAGATGCGGGAAGGTTTGCGCCACGAAAGCAGTAATCGCACGCCGCGTCCGCAGCCACGGCAGCATCGCAAGAACGGCCTCTGCCGCAAGGCCCCGTCGCTGCCACTCGGGAAGCAGACCGTATCCGATCTCGGACAGTCCGGTCTCAGGCTTGGGAAAGCCGGAGCCAAAGGTACCTATCAACGTGCGTGTCTGTGTACCCTCATCGCGCAAGAGTAAATAACGGCACCAGCCCGTAGCTTCCGCGTCCGTTCCGATCAGGTCGAGCAGGTATTGGAGGACATGCGGTTCCCAGTCGACAGGCGGCCACGATAGCGGGATTTCAGCCTTGAGGATCGCTCCCAGTTCGATGTGCATTTTGGAGCTGTTGCGCTGCTGGCAGAGAAGCGACTCAACCGTGACTGGAATGAGATCGAGTCGCGCCGAATGGATCACTTCGAAGACACGTGAAACGGAAGATCGCTGCATGGGATGCCTCGCTTGTGTGCTGGCCGGTTTCCAGGTTCACGATGAGACTGCGCAACCCTTCTCCGCTTTGACAGCGGCAGATGCGTAGTCGATGCACTGGATTTAGCGAGAGGCGGTCATAGGCGAATGGCAAGATACTAGCATGCGAAGCACGCTATTTGCCCTGAAATATCTGGATGAGCAGCCACGCATTCAGCCCTGCAATCACGATCGCGATCAGCCAGGCCAGCGCTTTCAACCACAGAGCATTGACGAATTGTCCCATCAACTTGCGGTTGCTGGTGAACGCTACCAGCGGGAAGACAGCGAAGCTGAGTTGCATACTCAGCACCACTTGGCTGAAGATGAGCAGCTTTGCCGTGCCATGCTCGCCGTAGAGCGCCACGACGATCAACGTCGGAACGATAGCCGTGAGGCGAGTGATGAGGCGTCGCTTCCATTGCGGCAGGCGGAAGTTCAGAAACCCTTCCATCACGATCTGTCCGGCTAGCGTTCCCGTCAGCGTCGAGTTCTGACCGGAAGCAAGTAGCGCAATAGCGAAGATAGCCGACGCTCCGGCAACACCGAGCATGGGCGAAAGCAGCTTATAGGCATCTTCAATTTCGGCAACCTCGGTGTGACCGCCACGGTGGAAAACCGCGGCGGCAACGATAAGAATCGCCGCATTGACGAACAACGCCATCGTCAAAGCCGCGGCCGAGTCCCAGTTGGCGAAGCGGATGGCCTCGCGCTTCCCTTCCGGCGTGCGCGGGTAGTTGCGCGTCTGCACGATCGACGAATGCAGATAGAGATTGTGCGGCATCACCGTCGCGCCGAGAATGCCGATGCCGATGTAAAGCATGTCAGGATTCGAAAGGATCTCCCGCGAGGGGATGAAAAGATTGCTGAGAATGGGCCCGAACTCTGGACGTGCCAGGACGATCTCGATGCCGAAGAGCGCCGCGATCGTGCCGATGAGAACAATCACCAGGGCCTCGAGATAGCGGAATCCACGATTCTGGAGAAACAGGATCAGCAGCACATCGAGCGATGTGATGAGCACGCCGAAGATCAGCGGGATATGAAAAAGCAATTGGAGCGCGATAGCCGAGCCGATCACTTCCGCGAGGTCGCAGGCAGCGATGGCAATTTCGGCGAGGATCCAAAGTCCGATGGCGACGGGACGGCTGTACTGGTTGCGGCAGGCCTGCGCCAGATCCTGCTCTGTGGCAATGCCCAGCTTGACAGCCAGGCTCTGCAGCAAAATCGCCATCAGGTTCGACAGCATGATGACGAACAGCAGGGTATAGCCATATCGCGAGCCGGCCGCGAGGTCGGTGGCCCAGTTGCCGGGATCCATGTAGCCTACAGCCACCAGGAAGCCCGGGCCGAGGAAGCCAAGCAGCCGGCGCCATAGCTGCGGCGACTGGGAAACGCTCACCGACGAAAATACGTCCGGCATCGAGGGCCGAAGGTTTTCCTGAGCCGGATTCTGGGTCGTTTGAGTAGCCATGGCGTCGACAGGGAATTCCCGTTCGTGAATGTCCTGTTATCGCCAGTATGGCACAGATTATTAACCATGGTTAATAACTATTTTCCAGGCGTATTCATTTGATCGAATCCCTTGTACCGTTTTTCGACCCGGCGGACCCTGCACGCTTGACCCAGACACGTTCGGCTGCAGGGCGGCCCAGGGTAATCGAGCCTATTGGTGTTTCGATCGCCACGGTCTGGTCGTAGTTCTTGGTGACGAGACGAAGACGGGTGTTGGGGCTGATGCCCGACTGATGAAGGAAGATCAGCAGCTTGGGGTCGCGTTCGTACAGGGCCGCGACGGTGTACTCGGCGCTCTCCGTGCCTTCGGAAAGCTGGATGAGGCCGCGTTTGCGGCGCTGCGCCGGGCTTTCCGGCAGGACGGTGTTGCCGTGGGGGCAAGTACCGTGTTCTCCGAGCTTTTCGATGAGGCGCGCTTCGAAGGCTGGTGAAACGGCGTGTTCGAGGCGTTCTGCTTCCGCGTGTATCTCGTACCACTCCATGCCGAAAACCTCGCTTAACATCCGCTCGATGAGGTGGTGGCGTAGAGCGGTGCGATAGGCCGTCTCCTTGCCGCTTGCCGTCAGCCGCACAATGCCGTCGGCCTTCACGTCGACGAAGCCATCGCGCTTCAGCCGCTTCAGCGCATTGGTCACGGCAGGAGGAGAAACCGAAAGCCAATGGGCCAGCGTCGCAGGAATGACGTTGTGGCCTTCGGATTCTGCTTCGAGGATGGCTTTGAGGTAATCCTCTTTGGATACGGTGATGGAGTCGGTCATGGTGAACTCAAATCATAGAGAAGTTCCGCGGGTGGTGCGAATGTGGTGAAAATCGTGATTTTTCTGGGGCAGGGGGTTGGGGTATGCTGTTTTCCCCTTATCTAGCTCATTTTGTGCGGTTTGCCCTTCATTTTAGTGATGCTAAAGGGGGGTTAAGTGCACGTGAGAGCAGGTTTGGCCACCCCGGAGCGGACCGGCACTCATCACGAGGATGAAGGTGCAATTTCAGGATCGGGATCGCTCCTGGGCATGACGAGGCTTCCGAAGTTGGAGGTATCCGATACCTCCATTGTGCGCGTTCTGGTGAAAATGCAACGCAACTGGAAACGGACTTATTTTGGGCGGCGGGCGGGGGATGCAGGGCGGCTCAAGCGGTGACAAAAAGGCAGGAAAGACGGGGATAAACGCAGGGGTCAAGGCATCTCCGCGGGGGATCAGGATCAGCCAAGAGTGCGGGAAGAGGGGGGCTGGAGACTTGACAAAAAAGAGGGTGACGGCTGGATCTTGGGCCCCGCAGCGCTCGTGCCTGGCGGGCTTTTGGCCCTGAGTGCGGCGGTGCGGATCACGGGCTACTCCCTTGCCTCCCCTTGCAGGGGGAGATCGCGGGAGGATGAGCCGACGCTGATGATGCGGGTGCCAGCAGGAGTCGTCCATGCATGGGCGTCGGTGGACCAGTACTGGAGCTGGCGCAGCGGGACGCGCAGTGTGACGACTCTTGCTTCGCCTGAGTTGAGGTGGATGCGATCGAAGGCGGCGAGCTTGCGGACCGGGAAAGCAGCACCGGCAGGGGGTGGGTTGGGGGCGCTCAGGTAAAGTTGCGGAACCTCGTCGCCAGCGGTCTTGCCGGTGTTCTGGAGACGGAAAGTGGCGGTGAGACCTCCGTCCGGGGCCTTTGTAACACTGAGGGCGGAGTACGCAAACGACGTGTAGCTGAGTCCGTGGCCGAAGGGGAAGAGCGGGGCGAGGTTTTCATGATCGAACCAGCGATAACCGACGTTCACGCCTTCTGAGAAAGTGGTCTTATGGTTGACACCCTCGGCCGAGCGTTCCGGGTAGCGGGGATCTGTGGCGGGGTAGTCTGCGAGGCGATTGGCCCAGGTCATGGGCAGGCGGCCGGCGGGACTGGTCTTGCCCAGGAGTAGATTCGCGGTGGACCATCCGCCTTCGTCGCCGGGCCACCACATTTCGAGGACTGCCTTGACGCGCGTCACCCAGGGCAGGGCTACGGGCTGGCTGGTGTTGAGGACAACGATGGTGTTGGGATTGACGGCGGCGATCTCTTCAATGAGCTGGTTCTGGTCGCCGGCGAGGGCGAAGAAGGGTACGCGGCGGGTCCAGGCAAAGACGACGGCGACATTGGCGCGGCGGGCAGCGGCGATAGCGGCGGCATGGTCGGCCTGACGCTGCTCGGGGGTGTACCAGTTCAGGCGAATCTGGACGGGGGCGTTGGAGGTGTCGGGGCTGATCTGGACTTTGAGGGTGTGAGGGCCGGCGGTGAGTTCGATGGCGTGGCGGATGTTGTCCAGACCGTCGGTGGTTGGCAGGACGTTGTCCTGGTTGGCCTGGAGGATGTCACCGTGGACATCGCCCTGAAACGTGCCCGTTATCCCGATGAGCTTGCCATCGATCGAGAGGCTGGCATCGGTGCCGAGGGCCTGGAGGTAGAGCCAGTAATTCCCTGCTTTGGGGATGGTGAGAATGCCGGTCCATGTGGCCCTGATGTTGGGCGCGAGCGGGTTACCGGATTGGTGTGTGAAGTTGAGCTGTGGGTCTGTGGTTGTTTTTCCGGATACGACCCGCTGAAGGCCGGGCTGGCTTTCGGGGTGGCTGCCCTGCTGGGTCTGGTGGCTCAGCAGTGTGGCAGGGATGGGAACTCCGGTCATGTCGTCGGCTACAGCGAACTGGATGTTGGGGTGGCCGGAGATTTTTCTTATGGCTTCCAGCGGGCCGATCTGTCGGCTGGTGATGCCCTGGGAGCGTTCGCCATTGATGCCGATGGCATCAACCTGGCCGGCGGTGGGGCCGATGAGGACGATCGAGTCGAGATCCGCTGCCTTGAGGGGCAGGGCTGAGGCTTCGTTCTTGAGCAAGACTGCGGCCTCTTCGCTGGTCCGCTGGATGATTCTGGCGTTAGCTTCGATGGCCGGCGGGGTGATTTCGTGCTTCGACTTCCCGTCGAGCAGGCCAAAGCGTTGCATCTGGAGGAGGACGTGGCCGGCGGCGCGGGTGATCGCGGCCTCCGTGACGGATCCGTCTTTCAGGGCTTCGGCGATGGTCTTCGGTTTGACCTGGGCGCCGAGGTCGCCGCCGTCCGAGGGAGCGGGGGCGGCTTCTTCGGGGATTTGCCCGCCGTAGAGATCGCCAGAAGAGACGGTTTCTGGATCGGCCGGAAGTGGCAGGGCGGCTGCTTCCGCGCCGAGGAAAGCTGGTTCCTGGTACCCGGTGCTGTCGGGACCGTCGATCATCTCCATGTCGAGGCCGGCGTTCATAAACTCTGCGGAATGGGTGGCGCCCCAGTCGGAGGTGACAAAGCCTTTGAAGCCCAGCTGGTTCCGCAGGATGCCGGTGAGGGTGGAGGCGTTACCGCAGGAGTGCGAACCGTTGATGTGGTTATAGGAGCACATGACGGAGGCGACTCCGGCCTGGACGGCAGCTTCAAAGGGCGGAAGGTAGACCTCGTGGAGCGTCTGGTCGTCGATCCAAATATCGGTGGCAGGGCTGTCAAAGCCGATGAAATGCTTGACCTGGGCCATCACGCCTTGGGACTGGATGCCGCGAATCTCAGCCGCGCCGATGAGGCTGGTGAGCAGCGGGTCTTCGCCGAAGGTGTTGTAGGCGCGCTTGAAGGCGAGGTCGCGGTCAAGGTTGACGAAAAGCTGGAGGGTGACATCGATGCCGAGTGCGCGGGCTTCGCGGCCAATGACGATGCCGTTTTGCTCGGCGAGCGGCGGGTCAAAGGTGGCGGCGACGCCCATGGTGGCGGTTTCTGCCTGCGACGGGTGGCGTGTGAGGACGCCGGGTGGGCCGTCGGCAAGGCGGAGGCCGGGGATGCCGAGGCGGGGAATGCCGCGGATGTAACCAGCCTGCCCCTGGTAAGTGGAAGGATCCTCACGGCTGTCGTGGATCAGAGTGAGCTTCTCGGCGAGGGTCATTTGACCGAGGAGCTTGTCTACACGCGCGTCGCCGGTAACGACCGCGATGGTCTGAGCGTGAGCGATGTGGAAGCCGACAATAGCAATGGTGCATGCGACTCGGAGTAAATTGCCCATGCCGGATAGCCCTCGAAGCCTTTGGATGGCTTCAGGATAGGGCTACCGGGGTGACGGCTGCCAGGGCAGCCTTGGGTTTGGGGGGCAATCCTTATGGAAAAATTAGGCCTGGCCGCCGACTGAGCCGGTGGGAGGAACGGGCGTGGGTGCAGCAAACGGCGCCAGCGGGTCGTTGTCGCGGTCGGTGACCTGGGCCAGGTCGGCGAGGCCACGGGAAAGGCCTTCGTGGAACGAGCCTTCCGGGGCTCGCCAGCTCCAGTTCCCTACGGCTACGGCAGGGGTGTTCATGCGAGCTTCCGAGCCGAGATTGAGGAGGTCCTGCGCAGGCACGAGGGCGAGTTCGGCGACGGAGGCGGCACTGGCGCGCATGAGCGGCCAGACCGGGCTTTCGGGTACAGCGCCGAGATAGGTTTCGAGAGCGGTGCGCTCGACTTCCGTGGCCTTTTGCCACCAGCCAAAGGTAGTGTCGTTGTCGTGCGTGCCGGTATAGCTCACCGTGCCGGGCACGAAGCGGTGCGGCAAATGATCGTGGGCATCGGCACCGCTGAAGCCGAACTGAAGCACCCGCATGCAGGGCATGCCCTGACTCAGGCGGAGAGCATCGACTTCAGGTGTGATGAGGCCTAGGTCTTCGGCGACCAGCGGCAGGGGGCCGAGGATGTGTTCGAGCCGGGCAAAGAGGTCGGCGCCGGGGGCTTTCACCCATTCGCCGTTGACTGCGGTTTCTTCGTTGCCGGGGATCGACCAGTAGGCCTCGAAACCGCGGAAGTGGTCGAGGCGGACGATGTCGTAGACCATCACGCTGCGGCGAACGCGCTGCACCCACCAGGCGTAGCCGGTTTCTGCCAGAGCGTCCCAGCGGTAGAGCGGGTTTCCCCAGCGCTGGCCGGTCGGGGAGAAGTAGTCGGGGGGTACGCCGGCGACGTGGATGGGATTGAGGTCTTCGTCGAGCTCGAAGAGGCCCGGATTGGCCCAGACATCGGCTGAATCCATGCTGACGAAGATGGCGATATCGCCCAGAATACGAATCTTCTGCTTGGCTGCGGCGGAGCGCAGGGCACGCCACTGCTCTTCAAACGCAAATTGAAGTACCTGCTCGACGGCCAGATCAGGGCCGAAATCAATCGCGGCCTTCGCCATCGCCTCCGGGTGGCGGCGGCGGATGGGGTCGGGCCATGCAGCCCATGCGCCGGTGTTGAAGTGGCGGCGGAAAACAGCGTAGTAGGCGTAGTCGTTGAGCCAGGAGGCTTCCGCGGTGCAGAAGGCGGTGAAGCGCTGCCACTGGGCGTGAAACTGGTCTTCGCTGGCGCCGCGTTCGAGGAAGTTGCGGGCTGCCTCATAGAGAATGGGTAGCTTGCGGGATTCCACGTCTTCGAAGTCGACGTTGCCGCTGCGGCCGGCGAGGTTGGCAATCCGGTCCCCCGCGATCCATCCCCAGTCGGCGAGGAGTTCGAGGCTGATCAGAAAGGGATTGCCGGCGAAAGCTGAGCTGCCGGCGTACGGCGAACTTCCATAGCCAGTGGGGCAGAGCGGCAGAACCTGCCAGACGTGTTGCTTGGCTGCTGCAAGAAATTCAAGGAACTTATAGGCTTCCGGGCCGAGATCGCCGATGCCGCCGTAGGAGGGGAGTGAGCTGATGTGCAGCAAGACGCCGGAAGATCTTTGAAATCGCATGGGTTCATTATCCGCTGACTCTGTGAAGATGAGAGCACAAAATGCTACAGCGGAGGCAGCGGCAGAATCTCATCGGGAATGAAAGCCACCTAAATACTGGCCCTAGCGCTGCGCGCCCTAAAATGTTCCTCGCTGGGAGTCAGTGTAGGCCTTTCCTGGGTCTACTTCCGACTGTGGGGTTTCACGTTTTGCTGCCTGGCAAAAGATTGCATCGCGTCTCCCGGTGATGAGGCTCTCCATAAACCTGCTTTGAATGGAGTTGATCGTCGCCATAAAGTCTTTCATTTCCGCAGAATTAGACATGTTTATTCCACCTCTGCCGTCACGCTAGCCTTAACTGGGAAACGAAGTATGGTCGTTATTGCTCTTCCTTGCAGCTAGAACTGACAGGATCACAATCGTCGATTCGAGTGGGAACGAAACGATCGTATGGATTCGATCCCCGGGCCCCGTCAGAGGAGGCTTAGAAAGTAGAACTCCCCGGAGTTGTGGCTCCGGGGAGTTCTATGTTGGTCCGCGTAGTTCCGGCTGGTCCTGATTGCCGGCTTTGACTTACTGGCCTGGCAGGGTGGGGCCCTGTTTGGCGATTTTCGTATTGAGAGCGATCAGTTTGGCCTTCTTGTAGCGGTCCTCGGTCGTGCTGACGAAGACGCTGAAGACATCTTCACGGCGGCGATCAAGTGCCTGCTCGCGAGTCTGATCGAGGTTCTTGTTGATCTCGTCGGTGGTTGGCTCCTGCTTGTCCACGATCTTGGCGACGACGCCGGTCCGCTGGGCATTGATCGGTCCGCTGATGTCGCCGATCTTCAGATTGAAGAGGTCAGGAGCTACGCTGCCCACCTGGCCGAAGTCAGGCACCTGGCCAGCTTGCCCGACGAGGTCGCTGGTCTTGACCGTGGCGCCGACTTCCTTGGCAGCCTTCGCGAGATCGCCTGAGGCATGCGCCTTGTCGGCGAGGGCCTTGGTCTTCTCCGCGAGGAGCTGCGGCAGACGCTCATCCGCGTAGTCCTTGGCGATCTGCGACTTGAATTCAGCAAAGACAGGCGCGTGCGGCGCGGTAACGCCGGTGACCTGGAAAATCGCGTAGCCTTCACCTGTTGTCGCAAAGCCGGGCTCTCCATTGAGCTTGGCCGTGAACGCCTTGGAGATGACCTGCGATCCGTCCGGCAGGCCGGCAATGACGCCGCTGGCGGGAATCGACGGAGTGGTGACGACCTGAAGCCCATGTGCGGCGGCCGTCTTGGCGAGGCCGTTCTTGGCGGCTTCGGTGGCGAGGGTCTGCGCATAGAGCTGCTCGGCGGCGGTTTGCTTCTGCCGGGTTAGGGTGATGGTGATAGCTGGCGCCACTTCCGAGAGTGGCTGGGAGTGAGCCGTCTGGCGCTCTTCCACCTGGATGATGTGATAGCCGTAGTTGGTCTTGACAATCTGCGTGTCGCCGATCTTCTGGGTGAAGATGGCGTTGTCAAACTCCGGCACCATCATGCCGCGACGGGCAAAGCCGAGTTCCCCGCCCTGAGCGCCGCTGCCGGGATCTTCGGAGTTCTTCTTGGCCAGTTCGGCAAAATCCGCGCCGCCCCGGATCTGCTTCAACAGAGCTTCGGCCTTGGCCTTGGCTTCCGCATCCGACTTGGCTGCGCCGCCCGAGGTCTTGATGAGAATGTGGCGGGCGCGGGCCTGTTCGGGAACTGAATACTCAGCCTGATGCTGCTGGTAGTAGGCCTGAACCTCCTGCGGAGTAACCTTCGGCGTACCGCCGGGGATCTGGTCGGCGGTGAAAGCGAAGTAGCTGATCTTGCGCTCTTCCGGAACGGCCGAGGCATAGCGGGCTGCGTTCTTCGTGAAGAAAGCCTGCAGATCGGCATCCGACGGGTTGATCTGCTTGCGCAGGTCGTCCGAGGAGATGACCGCATAGTCAAACTTGATCTTGATGTTGGCCTTGCGGTACTCGTCGCGGATCTCGTTGTCGTTGACGGTGACACCCGCGGTGATGAGCTTCTGCAGGCGGGTCAGGACGATCTGGTCGCGAACTTCCTTCTCGAACTGGTCAACGGAAAGGCCGCCGGTAAGCTGATAGACGATGTTCTTGTACTTGTCTTCGCCAACGAACTGGCCATTGGGCGCGAAGTACTCGGCCAGCTGCCCGCTGGTGAGGAAGGTTCGCACATCATCATTGCTGGCGGTCAGGCCTAGCTTGCCGGCTTCCACCAGCATGACCTTTTGCAGGATGAGTTGCTGCGCCGCCTGCGGCAGGATCATCTGGATGTACTGATCCATGAACTGGGGCGGGATGCGCTGTCCCTGGCGTTGAGCCTGCTGCTGGGCGAACTGCTGCACACGCGCCAGCGAAACCTTTTCGCCGCTGAAGAGCAGCTTGCTGTACCAATGCGGATAAACCGTCGCGTAGGTGTCCGGGGTGACCGCTGAGTCCTGGAAGATGCCGGGAATCAGGGTAATGACCATGGTGACAACGGCGGCGCCGATGATCACTATAAAGATCGCCTTGACGAGGCGATTATCTTTGCTTTGCAGGAAACGAATCATGTGCGGGTAGCGACCTTTAGCGGATGGACGTTGCTGGCCGGCTGCGATGTCTGGCTGCCTGGCTCGAAACGAACTTCTCCTACAGAAATTCTTGGTTCTCTGCGATTATAGACGAGGTAAGGCAGTGGTTCGTGGTCAGTGGCTAGTGGTCCGTGAACAACGGTAGCGAATTTTCTCGGAGGTTGGGTTGAGTTCTGAGGTTTTGCCGAATGTTGGACAGTCGCGGGAGCAGGAGCCGGACCTTTCAGGAGCCCTACCCGGAGAGGGGCCTCTGCGGGTTGATCTGTACAAGGTGCCGAGCAGCACGCCTCTCAGGGTAAAGCTGCTGCGGGCGCTCTGGGGACTGTTTCAGATTCCCTTCTGGGAGCACACACCTTCGGCACTCAGCCCGCTGCGGATCGCTCTGCTCAAGCTCTTCGGCGCGGAGATTGGTCCGGCCTGCCTGATCGGACCCGGAGTTCGTGTGTGGGTGCCCTGGAACCTGACCATGGGAGAGCGCTCGACGATCGGCGCCAACACCGAAGTCCAGAATTTTCTGCCGGTCGTCATCGGGCGGCATGTGGTCATTTCTCAGCGCAATTACATCTGCACCTCAACCCACGACCATACCGATCCTTACTTCGCGACAATTTCGACGCCGATCACGATCGGCTCGCAATCGTGGGTAGCTTCAGAATGCGTCCTCGGGCCGGGAGCTGAGGTGGGCGAAGGCGCGGTGATTTCCGTGCGGTCGGTAGTCACCAAGCCGATGCCGCCCTGGATGATCTGCGCAGGCAGCCCCTGCCGGCCAGTGACCGAGCGCGTGATGCGCGAAATGAAGATCGACGAGGGAACAGGGATTAGGGAACAGGGATCAGAAGGCGCTTTGTTGCACCAAGCGGAGGAGCGTTCCGCATAATGAAGTCCTGACGGTCTTCCGTTGTTTCGCCTTCATTAACGTTTCAGCAACTCGCTGTTCCCTGTGCCATATTCCCTGTTTCCTGCCTTTAGGATTGAGGAATGCGCCGTCTTTCTTCCCTCGCTGCCGTCGTCGCCATCGTCTCCCTGCTAGCCGGTCTTCTTAACCCTCCTGCTCTGAACGCCCAGGCCTATCAAGCACAGCCCAAGCTCGTAGTCATCGTAGTCATCGACCAGTTCCGTTCCGACATGCTGCAGCGCTATCGCTCGGAGTTCAAGGGGCGTGGGTTCAAGCTCTTTCTGGACGAGGGCGCATGGTTCCCCGACTGCTACTACAACTACGCGAACACCAAGACTGCACCGGGGCATGCGACTATCGGCACCGGCGCGTACTCCGACGGCCACGGCATCGAGTCGAACGAGTTTTATGATGCAAGCCGCTGGTACGACCGCAAGGTTTCCTCGGTGGAAGACGAACGGTACACGCTCGTGGACCTGCCTGCTGGATCGGAACTGAAGGGCTCTTCCCCGCGCAATTTGCGGGCTTCCACCGTAGGCGACGAGCTTCGTCTTGCCACCCAGGGTAAGTCGCGGGTCTTCGGAGTGTCGCTCAAGGATCGCGCAGCCATTCTGCCACCGGGACAATCGGCCAACGGCGCATTCTGGCTGGACGACGCAAGCGGGCGATTCACGACCTCGACGTACTACATGGAACATCTGCCCGGCTGGGCAACGGCCTTCAACACGAGCGGACGGCTTGCTGAAGCGGCGAAGGAAGCCGGAGTACCGGCGGACGGTAAATTTTCCGCAACGATCGAGCTGAGCCCCGTGGCCAACCACTTTGAGCTGGACTTTGCGCAAGCTCTGGTAGCGGGCGAAAAATTAGGCCAGGGACCGACGACGGACATGCTGACGGTTTCGCTGTCGGCGCACGATCTGGTCGGCCACAGGTATGGACCGGACTCCGACCAGGAGCATGCCATGGTGCTCGGTCTCGATCAGGATCTGGACCGCTTTTTCGGCTGGCTGGACAAGACGGTCGGTCTGAAGAACGTGTGGATCGGCCTCTCCGCCGATCATGGCGTGGCTCCTGTTCCGGCAAACGCTGCGGCTCTCGGCATCAATGCTGCGACCTTCGATCTCAACGGCCTGGTAGCGAACGTCAATACCGCGCTCAACGAGCGGTTTGGAAGTGTCGGCAACGCAATCGAGTACGTGATGCCGACCAGCGACCTGCCTTATCTGAATCTGAACCGCCGCATCTTCGAGGCCATGAAGATTGATGAAGCTACGGCCGAGGGAGCGTTGCGCGATGCACTGCCGGAGGCAGTCGCCAAGCTAGGCCCGCCTGTACCGCAGGAGCCAGCCACGCATCGTCTGCCGCCAACGCCGATCGTCGGCGGCATTTACACGCGGCTTCAATTCGCGCATGGGGAACTGCCTCCCACCGAGTTTGGCCGAGAGCTTGGCCACAGCTACGTCGATCACGGTAACTGGTTCGTCATGCTGGTGCTGGCCGGATATCAGATGCAGGATCAGCACGGGTCAGGCACGACGCATTTCAGCCCCTGGTCCTACGACCGGCATGTACCGCTGGCCTTCTATGGTTCGGCCTTTGCGCCGGGCACGTATCGCGGCCGCGCTGAACCGGTGGATCTGGCGGCGACATTCGCTTCCCTTCTCGGAATCAATCAGCCATCGGCAGCGGTGGGCCGGATATTGACCGAGTCGTTCAAGGAGAACGGCAGCAAGGCCCGGTAAAATCGGAAGAGCGTGAAGTAAGAGAGCGATTGCCTTTGAAGCCTGATATGCGAGTGCAGTTCGCCGGCATTGAGCTGGCGAACCCGGTCATTGCCGCCAGCGGAACCTTCGGTTACGGGATCGAGTTTGAGGAGATCGTCTCACTCGAACGGATCGGCGCCTTCGTGTCGAAAGGTTTGTCGCTCGAACCAATGGCAGGCAATGAGGCGCCGCGCATTGTGCAGACCGCGGCAGGCATGCTCAACGCCATCGGCCTGCAGAATATCGGCGTAGGCGATTTCATCGCGAAGAAGCTGCCGGAGTTGAAGCGCTATCCGAAGGCCAAGTGCATCGTGAATGTCTTCGGCTACCAGGTTTCGGACTACATCGCGGTCATCGAGCGGCTCAATGACGCGGAAGGCATCGTTGCGTACGAATTGAATGTCTCCTGCCCGAACGTGCATGAGGGTGGGATGACCTTCGGTGCCGACTGCGGGGCGCTGGAAGTGCTGGTCGCCAAGGCCAAGATTGCTTCGAAGCGGCCACTGATTGTGAAGCTGTCACCCAACGTCACGTCGATCAGCCAGATGGCGCGTGTGGCGGCTCTTGCAGGCGCCGATGCGATCTCGCTGGTGAATACCTTCCTGGGCATGGCTATCGATGCGGAAACGCGCCAGCCGCTGATTCGCAACATCACTGCGGGCCTCTCCGGCCCGGCGATCAAGCCCATCGCTCTGCGCATGGTGTATGAAGTCGCGAAGGCAGTCTCGATTCCGATTCTGGGGATGGGCGGCATCGTGACAGCGGAAGATGCTGTCGAGTTCCTGCTCGCAGGGGCGACCGCAGTCGAGGTGGGCACGGCAAGCTACGCCGACCCGCGTGCCGTCGAGCGCCTGGTCAAAGAACTCGAAGGATGGTGCAAGAGCCACAACGTCGAGAAAGTTTCCAGCCTTACAGGCGGCCTTACCATTCCCTGGCAAAAATAGTTCCGCCGATGGCCGCTGATAGATCGCGCAATGCGATACACGCGGGCAGCTTGGGTATACTCAACGCTATCAATCCCTGCACGCCGGGATGTTCGCTCCCACACTTCAAAATTTGAAAATTAAAGGGGTTCCGCATGGCTTCGAGGCTCTGCCGCTCTGTCGTCCTTTCTGCCGCAATGGCAGGACTCGCTTCTTCTGCGTTAACAGCGCAGGAAAATGCTTCCGATCTGAAGTATCAGCTTCCGCCCGACGTGATGGTGAAGCTGGTCGACGCCGCACCCACGCCATTGCTGAGTATCTCTCCGGCGCACGGCTCGGGCCCGCGCATGGTGTTGATCGAGCAGAGCTCTTCCCTGCCAACGATCGCCGATCTCGCCGAGCCGGAGTTCCGTCTGGCTGGCCTGCGCTTCAACCCACGGGCGAACGCTCAGAGCCGTACGCGCTACTTCACCTCGATCAAACTCCAGCAAGTACCCGTGAATGGCGCGAAGACCACTGAGACTGCTGTCAGCGGCCTCCCCGCTCACCCGCATATCCTCTACACGCGGTGGTCTCCGGATGGCCGCCATGTCGCCTTCGCCAACCAGGAACAGGCTGGCCTTAGTCTCTGGATTCTGGACGTTGCCCGTGCCCACGCCGCACCCATGCCCGGCATTCACGTCAACGGCGTCCTATCAGCGCCTGTCTACACCTTCTTCGGTGCTTCCGAATCATCGCCCATCCAATGGCTCAGCGACTCGGCTCTCGCCGTGCTTGCCGTCCCCACCGACCGTGGCCCCGTACCAGTCAAATCCGAGGTCCCTACCGGCCCGGTTGTTGAAGAAAACGACGGCAAAGCTACCCCGGCTCCTACCTACGAAGACCTGTTGAAGAACCCTACCGACGAGGCCATCTTTGCGTATTACGCGACATCGCAACTTGAAGAACTGAAGCTCGGCGGCGCGGCGAAGAAACTCGGCAAGCCCGGCGTCTTCGCGACGATCGATGGCTCGCCGGATGGCAAGTACATTTTTGCCGAAGAGCTTCACAAACCCTTCTCCTACCACCAGACCTATGAACGCTTCCCCACTCGTCGCGAGGTCTTCGCTGTCGCAACCGGCGAGGCAAAAGTGCTGAACGACGCTCCGCTGATCGACAATCTGCCCATCGACCGCGATGCCGTCGAACCCGGGCCGCGCGAATACGGCTGGCGGGATGATGCGCCGGCTACCATTGCCTGGGTGCAGGCAGCCGATGGCGGCGACGCCAAGAAAGAATCGGCGATCCGCGACCGCCTGTATACCCTCGACGCGCCGTTCACCGGCGAAGGCAAAGTGGTCGCTGAATTGCCGATTCGCTATCGCGGCATCGCCTGGGGCAACGAGCACTTGGCCATCGTCACCGAAGGCCGCTGGAAGGATCGCAAGTCGATCCTGGCCGCGCTCGATCCGGCGACGGGGAAGCTGACGACACTCTACGAAGGCTCGACGCAGGACCGCTATCACAATCCGGGCCGACCGCTTACTGTCGCCAACGTCTCAGGGCACCAGGTACTGCAGACCACATCGGACGGGCAAGGGATTTACTTCACCGGGCAGGGCGCTTCGCCGAAGGGCGATATGCCGTTTGTCGCGGTGATGCCGGTGGCCGAGAACGCCAAGGAGACCAAGCTCTGGCAGTCGCAGGCGCCGTTCTATGAAGTGCCGCTGGCCGTTTTGGAAACCGGCGGCAGCGTCGAAATTCTGGCGCGGCGCGAGTCCATCGAGCAGAGCCCGAACTACTTCCTTACCGCAACAACTCCGGGCGCGCAGTGGACGCAGGTTACGAACTTCCCCAACCCCTACGCGGGCCTGCCGATGCCTTCACATCAACTGCTGCATTACAAGCGTGCCGACGGTGTCGACCTCACAGCGGATCTCTACCTGCCCGCCGGTTATGACAAGTCCAAAGGCCCTCTACCGACGCTGATGGAGGCCTATCCGGCCGAGTTCAAAAGCCGCGCTGCGGCAAGCCAGGTGACAGGGTCGCCCTACGAGTTCACCCGCATCAGCGCGCTGTCACCGATGTTCTTTACGACGACGGGCTATGCGGTGCTGGCCAATGCCGCAATTCCCATCATCGGTGAAGGCAAGGCTGAGCCCAACGACACCTATACAGAGCAGCTGGTCGATGGAGCCAAAGCCGCCATTGACGCGGGTGTGGCTACAGGCGCGGTGGATCGCGGACGCGTAGCTGTCATGGGACACTCCTACGGCGCGTTTATGACGGCGAACCTGCTGGCGCACAGCGATCTGTTCCGCGCGGGCATTGCGCGGTCCGGCGCGTACAACCGTACGCTGACGCCGTTCGGCTTCCAGAACGAAGAGCGCACCTACTGGCAGGCTCCCGATGTCTACAACAAGATGAGCCCGTTCATGTACGCCGACAAGATCAAAACTCCGATCCTGCTCTTCCACGGCGAGGCAGACAACAACACCGGCACTTTCCCGATCCAGAGCGAGCGATTCTACGCGGCGCTCAAGGGCGAAGGTGCGACGGTACGCTTTGTCCTGCTGCCGCTGGAGTCCCACGGCTACGCAGGCCGCGAGAGCGTATTGCACATGCTCTGGGAGATGGAGAACTGGATGGACAAGTACGTGAAGCCCGCGACTCCGGTCGTGGCACAGGGAAGCTAAATAAGAAAGCCCGCCAGAAAATTCCGGCGGGCTTTCTTCTTACGTAGAGGAAACCGATTAACGCGAGCGCATGCTGCGGATCGACTCGGGCAGGCGGGCCTCAATGCCGCGAGCGCGCCTCATGGCGATGTCGCCGAGGTACGACGAGGCGGGCGTAGTCGCCATCACCAGAAGGAACGCGATCAGCGAAAATCCAAGTCCTGCAAAGGCGGCAGAAACGAGCATTTGATAGATGGAAACAGTCTCCAGGTGGAGGATATTAAAGGCGACGTGCTCCATGTACTTCACCCGCTGCAGCACGGCGAGCGCGAAAAGGAAGCTGATCATGGAGAGCGCAGTGAGTACGGCCAGCGTGCCATCGAGTGAGCGATGGAATTTCTGGCGGGATCGGCAGTGGGCACAATCTGCCAGGTGCTGTTCGTAGTCCCTGCGCATCTCAGGTGAAATGCCGGAGATGTCGTAGCGCCAGCTACCAAGAATGGCCCCTACTACCCTGTCAGTGCATTGGGATCTTGCCATAATAGTTAGACTCGCTCGGACAAAAATTCGGTTCTTAGAATGTTCGACAAAACTCTCGGGGCAGGGAGACACAGGTTCTCGAGAGCATGCGTATCTCCCAATTGTAACTGAAAGCGATTACGAATGCGTGAGGGAAGAAGTTCCCGGACTCCAGCTCGGCAATGCCTGCTAGAAATAGACCGTTGCCAGAGGCTCGTGCTGGCTGGCCAGGTGCAGCCGGTTGGCAAGCAGGCTGGGCTTCGAGGTCAGGGCGCGTTCTGCGGCCATTCGAGCCAGTTCCGGCATATTGTTGCTTTCCGATAAGTGCGCCAGAATCAGGTGGGTAGCGGTACCGTCGTACGTCTGCTCAAGGTACTGGGCTGTGGCGTCGTTTGACAGGTGGCCTACCCGCGAGAGTACCCGCTGCTTGACGGACCACGGGTACGGGCCGTCGCGCAGCATCTCCAGATCGTGATTCGATTCCAGCATGATCAGGTCGCAGCGCCGGAGTTGTGCCTGCACGTTGGGTGGCATATAGCCGAGATCGGTGGCTACCGCCAGCCGCACACCTTCCGCAGCGAAGACAAACCCGACCGGGTCAGCAGCATCGTGGGGTATGGTAAAGGGGCTGATACTGACATCGCCAATCGAAAACGTCTGGCCAGGGCGAAAATAGTTGACCTCGGGCAGCCGTGAAGGATCAGGCACAGCTTCAGGGCCATCGCAGCTTTCCTCTGCCGCACCGCCCTCAGGAGCAATCACGCAGAGGCCGTCGCCGGCGCTTTGGGACGCCATCGGCATTGGATCGGGAACCGGATCGGGCTCGGGAGCCGGGTCAGGCTCAGGATCAGGCATAGGGTTGGGATCAGGGTGCGGACCGGAGATCCCTGCCGCCTGCTTTCCCGCACGGTACTGAGCCGCCCAGTCGGCATACGTAATACGCTTCTTCGGCGTTACCTGCCGAACCCACGCCCGGTGGGTCGCTTCCGTAAAGTAAACAGGAATGCCAAGCTTGCGAGCGGTCGCCGCCAACCCGTTGATGTGGTCCTGGTGCTCATGGGTGATCAGGATCGCGTCGAGCGTCGCAGGATCTTCGCCCACCAGCCGCATCCGGCGAAAGAGCTCACGGCAGCTCAGCCCGGCATCCACCAGAATCTTGGTGCAGTGACCGTCGCCCGTAGGACAGCTGGAGACAATCGAGCTGTTTCCCTTGGAGCCGGAGGCGAGAACGGTGAACCTGACCATCTTTCTAGGATAGTCCCGTTCGCTGTGGAATGGACTGCCGCGCGGATCGGGATTCCCTATTTAGTAACGGCAGGCGGCCCGGTTTCGGGTCAATAGCTGTAGAAGCCACGCCCGGATTTCCGCCCCAGCCATCCGGCGTCCACCATCTTGACCAGCAGCGGGCAAGGCCGGTACTTAGGATCGCCGAGACCAGAGTGAAGCACGCGAAGAATGTCCACGCAGACATCCAGGCCGATGAAGTCCGCCAGCGTCAGCGGCCCCATGGGGTGCGCCATCCCCAGCTTGAAAACCTCATCGACCGCCTCCGCCGTAGCCACGCCCTCCATCACCGTAAACGCAGCCTCATTGATCATCGGCATCAGGACGCGGTTGGAGACGAACCCGGGCGCATCATTGACTTCGACCGGCGTCTTGCCGAGTTGAACCGCGAGGTCGCGAACAGCCTCGTAAGTCGCCTGCGAAGTCTGCAAGCCGCGAATGATCTCCACCAGCGCCATCACCGGCACCGGATTGAAGAAGTGCATCCCGATCACCTGATGCGGGCGCTGAGTCTGCGCCGCCAGCTTGGTGATCGAAATCGAGCTGGTGTTGGTTGCGAGGATCGCTTCCGCAGGCAGAATCCTGTCCAGTGACTGGAACAGCTCGGATTTAACCTCGAAGCGCTCGCTGGCCGCCTCTACGGCAAAGTGGGCTGCAGCCAATGCACTCCTGTCCGTGGTCGTCTGAATACGCGCAACAGCCGGCTCGATCTGATCGGCGGGAAGTTTGCCTTTGGCCGCTTCCCTGCCCAGATTGGTGCGGATTCTTTCGACAGCTTTGTCGAGAAAAGCCTGCTGCACATCGCAGAGAAGAACGTTAAATCCCGAGCGAGCAAAAACGTGGGCGATGCCGCTGCCCATGGTGCCTGCTCCTATCACTGCTACTGTTTCGATCGAGTCCATTCAATCCACACGGACGATGAGGCAGGTTATGTTGTCATTGCCGCCAGCCTTGTTCGCCGCTTGAATGAGGCGGTTGCAGAGCTCTTCAAGCGGTGCGGACGCCGGGTTCATGCCGCCAATGCTGCCGTTGAGAATCGTTTCGATTTTGTCGTCACTGAGCTCGCGGGTCAACCCATCCGAGCACAGCAGGAACAGGTCGCCGGGTTGCGCTTCCTGCTCGATGAGATCGGCGGTGATGGTAGGCTGTGTGCCCAAGGCACGAGTGATAACATTCCGCAGCGGCGAACGCGCCGCCTCCGCACGGGTCATGCGGCCGAGACGTATCTGCTCTTCCACAAGGGAATGATCTTCCGTGCAGAGTTGAATTTTCCCGTCGCGCAGGCGATAGCAGCGGCTGTCACCGATGTTCAGGATCCAGAGACGGCGTTCTTCCTCTGGCGTTGGAGCGAGAATGCCAACCAGCGTGGTACCCATGCCGCTGAACCGGGCGTTGCGCTGCGCGCGGCTGTGGATAGCCTGGTTGGCGGCCACGACTGCCTCTTCGGCAATGGCGGGCAGCGGCGAGGAACCGGACTGACCGGGGTCTTGCTCCAGCTGGGCGATGTGGTCGTTCACCCGCTCGGTAACCAGCTTCATAACCTCTTCAACGGCAAGCTGACTGGCTATCTCTCCGGCAGCGGCTCCGCCCATGCCGTCGCAGACGACATAGACTCCGTGCTCGACCGAGTAACCATACGCGTCTTCGTTGGAGGAGCGCTTGCGGCCGCGGTCCGTTTGAGCAGCGGCGGTATAGCGCACGACGGCGGTTGCCACAAAGAGTTCTCCCAGGCAATAAGTTTACAACGAGACTGCAGCGTTTGGTTCCATTGGCTACCCAGGCAGCCGCGTGCCGCTCTTGCGAAGGCCATCTCAGGGCAATCCGAGGATTCTAGGGCCGACCGACCGGCGGTGCCGGCAATGCAGGAGCCGCGGGCAGATTGAAGACCTGGATGGCATCGCCGTTGACGACTGCGAAGCGCTGTCCGGACGGGGAGAGAGCGAAGCTACCCCCGCCGTCAAATACCGGCGAGACCGAGAGCGAGAGCGCCACATTGCCGTTGGCCAGGTCGTAGACCTGAATGTTCTGGCCGCGGATATCTTCCGTATCCAGCGGCGCGCTGGGGCTGATCGCATGGGTAACATTCAGGGTAGCGCGGGCGAAGCGCCGGCCTTCGGCGGAGCGGACAATCAGCGGCCAGACCTGTCTGGGCGGGTTCTCGGCCTGCCAGAGGAGGCCAGGAGGGCGATCGTCTGCCGGATCATGCTTCTTGTCTTCCTTCTTGTCGACTTTTTTTTCTGACTTCTTGTCGGATGACTTCTGAGGCTTGAGATTGTGGTCGAAGTTGCGTGTGAGCACGTCGAGAGTGCGTCCACCGTTGGCATCGCAGGTGGAAGCGAGGACGATATCGTGCGCCAGCACTTCAAGCGACGGGGAGCAAGTGGACTCGACCTTCAGGATCGGACTGGAAGCGCCCTGAAAATCCTGATAACTGATCAGCCAGCTCATACCGCTGCCGCGAAGGGCCTCAAAGTAGCCGTCCCCGTCGAGCGGCACGCGCGAAGGGCCGGAGACCCGGCTGAAGAGCATCACGGAGCCGTTGTCCATGCGCAGGATGCGCAGCAGGTTCTGTGTCTGGGGTTTCGTGGCGTCGGGAACACTGCCATCCATGGTTAGCTGGCCGTTGGTGGAAACCCCACTCGCCGCCGTCGTGTTTGTGGTGGTGCTGGCGTTTGCCGTGGCCGGCTGGTTTGAGCTGGCAGGTGAGGTAATTTCCGTGGTGTTCGCAATGAGCAGGTGTTGGGTGGGATCGAGGTCGAGGGTCGTAACCTCCCCGGGGAAACGCAAAAACGGCGTCAGGTGGAGTGCCGCATCGCCCGTCTGGACCGTCTTGCGGTCGCGGAGCAGGAATTTACCGTTGTTCAACGGCCACAGGTAAGTCGCGTTGTCGTAAAGATCCCATAACGCCTCGGCAGTGACCTGCCCCGTCGGCAGCGAAAGGACGACGGCACGGATACGGCGCGGCTCTGGCAGATGGGACGATTCGGAATCAGAACCAGCCGGACGCTCGCGAGGGATGAGGCCGGGAACGCGAAAGGTGAACAGTAATGTGTCTTCGCTAAGAAAACTGAGGGAAACCTGGCTGATGCGCCCGCCGAGGTAGTGGAGCGCAGGAGGGGCGAAACCAAGCGGAGTGATCGGAAGGCTCAATGCCGGGGAAGGTCCTTCAGGCTGCTGCTGATTCGCAGCTTTGTCATGCTTATTCACCTTGCCAGATTTGGCAGGCTTGCCGTTCGCCTGGGGTGCTAGGGCGCCCAGGTCAAGCTGAGCGGCTCCGGTCGCGGGCCACGCGAGAAGGACCACAAGCAAAACCGCAGCAACGGTCGCGGGGGCCCATCTGAGGCGGCTGCGGTAAGGTAGAACTGCGCTTTGGAGCCGGGTCACCATCGCTGTCTATTGTCGCCGATTGCAGCGCGCTGCGGAGCGTCTTTGCGCTCGAATGAAGCGTCGGTGCGCAGTGTGCGAATCTTGATCCATGAGCACGGCAAGCACGACCGAGAAAACTGACACATCCGCAAGCAACCAGCGCTGGCTCGGCTACGGAGCATGTGCGCTGGCCGGATGTCTATGGGGAACAGGCTTCTACTTTGGCAAACTGGCACTGCGCGAGATGGGCGTAGGCCACATGGTGCTGTATCGCTTTCTTTTCGCCAGCGTCGGCATGCTGCCAATTTTGTTGACGTCAAGCCGGCGCACCGGACCAAAGTGGACCAGCCGCGAGAAGTGGACGCTGCTTCTCGCCTCCGCGCTGGGCATCCCCATCCAGTTCCTGCTGCAGTTCAAGGGGCTCTCCATGACCACGGTGAGTCACGCCTCACTCATGGTCGGCACGATGCCGGTCCTGCTGGCGCTCGGGGCGACCATTTTCACCGGCGAACGGCTGGACTGGCTTGGCTGGCTCGCATTGGCCGGATCGACTGCGGGCGCAGCCCTCATTGTCCTCGGCGGTCGATCTGCCGAGATTTCTGGTGGTCCCACGCTGGCAGGAGACCTGCTGGTCGTGCTTTCGCTGACCATCTCGCTCGGCTGGATCCTCATGAACAAGAGCCTCGTCGGCCGCCACAGCCCACTCACCGTTACGGCCTACGGAATTCTCTCCGGAACCACGATGATCGTGGCCTGGGTGCTGGCAGTGGACGGGCCTCCACCCTTCGCGAAAGTGAGCCTGACGGCGTGGCTGGCCCTGGCGGGAAGCGGCATTCTCTGCACGTCCATGACAACGGCGCTATGGAACTGGGGACTCCACCATGTGCCTGCCTCGCGGGCCGGGGTCTTTTTGAACATCGAACCCGCGCTTGGTTCCTGGCTTGGGGTGCAACTGCTGAGCGACAAACTTGGCCCATTCGCCTGGGTCGGAGGCGGCTTGATTCTCGCTGCGGCAGTTACTCTTACGGCACGGGGTCACGACTTTGACCCGGAAGTACTATTGGAATAACTAAAGAATGGGGCTTTCCTAGGGACACGACCTAATTACCGCGCAACTTTTTCCGATAAATGCGCTTGTAGATAGTAGGTAGTATTTGGAGGCTCCAAATGGCTTCTCTCGCATGGACTCACTCTTGCACCATCGGCGTGCAGGCAATGGACGACCAGCATGGCATCCTGCTCGACGCTCTGAACGAACTCCGCATGTCGCTCCTGCAGGGTGAAGAATGGCGCTCAGTGCGTTCCATGTTGTCCCGGGTTGCCGACCTCATGCGCATGCACATGGAGAGCGAAGAACGCTTGCTGGAGCGTCACGCCTACCCCGGCATGGCAGCCCATCGCGCAGAGCAGCAGCGCCTTCTTGGCCGCCTGGCAGTGCTCGATGTCCGCCACGAGCCTTGGCAGATGAGCTCCGTCTATGAGCTGGTCGAGTATCTGCGGAAGTGGTTCACCTCGCACACCGGCGTAGCTGGGCAAAGTTATGCTCCGTGGCTGCATGAACGCGGCGTGCGGTAGCTCAGGTATCTTGCTGAGCTAGCGTACGCGAGACCCGCATCGTTGTCCAATTGATCTGCTTCCTAAGTTGGGCATGCGGGAGGATGAATTGGCGTGAGATAGCACTAAATCCGAACGCCATTTGTTCTTTAAAAAAATAGATTGACGCCGGCAGTTCCATTCCATAACTCTAGAACGAACCCAACGATTGGATGTTGATCCACGTGCAAAGATCTGTCTGTTCATCTGTCATCCTCCTGACCATTGTTGCGCTCGCTGGCGGCGCGTCGGCTGTTTGCGCGGCACAGACGGCAATGAGTGCTCCGCCACTTCTGATGATGTGTGAAGACACGGACGGTTGCTCGCGATGGCAGTTCTCCGCTGGAAAAGCAACCGGCTCATGGAGCAACGGAGCTATTGGCAGCCTGACCGTGGAGCGATTCGACAGCGCAGACAAAGGCGTCGTCTCGATTCGCAGAGCAGACACGACTGGAGCCGCAGCCGGACTTACCGCGACGTACACCGGCACTCGAAATGGCCCTATCGTCGAAGGAACGGTCCACTGGAAATCGCCAGGGCATCCCGACGGAGAAACTCACTGGCGCGCAATTATCCTTCGCGATACCGTAAATCTCCTGCCTGTCGCGGCGCGCACTGGGCGTCCTGTCCCGTCAACGATCAATGTATGCGAGAACGGCCACTGTTTTCCATGGTCCTTTCAAGGCAACACAGGCTTGATCAACTCCGGCAGTCAGGTCATTGCCAACCTCAAAGTAGAGCGGTTTGACGATAAGTATCTGATCATCCGGCGAAATGAAATCAACGGATCCCTCAAGGGCCTGGAAGCGGTGTACGTCGGCGTCATTACCGGCTCCAACCTGGAAGGGCTGGTGAGCTGGAAGTGGCCAGGCCAGCCGTCCGAAGGCGGCAGCACATGGCGAGGATCGCTCCCTGGCGCAGCCGCACCCGCACGACAGCTGCCACCAACCGAGGTTGCTCAACTGCCACCGCTCGTGCCGATTGAAAAACTGATTGACGTATTGCTGCCCGACCCCGCGCCCAAGATGCAACCCCCTCCTGCAGTGCAGTGGAAGGCGAAACAGACGCTGGCAGCCTTTGACCTGAACGGAACGTGGCAGCGCGAAGGCACTCCGGAGAAGGTGCTGGCCTTTCAGATGAGAGATCGCGTCTTCCTGGCTCACCTGGAAGGGATGCGGCATTATCCGGATCACATGCCGGTAAGTAATTTCTTATTCTCGACGCCGACCGCAGCTACAGGGATATTTCGCGACGCTACTCCGCAACCGAGAGAGACTGGCGAAAACATGAACGTGACTTTGACGGATGCGAATCATTTCCAGGTCAAGGTGAATTTCGGAACGCCGAGCAGTCCGGCGATGGAATCATGGACCTACGTGCGCGTGTCTTCGACTGCCGCGCAAGATGTCCCGTGTGATGTCGCGAACTCCCACCACCTCTCCGGCGACGAGGCGGAGCAGCGGGGTGACCTGTATCTCGAAGAGAAAGACTTTCCCACCGCCAACTGCTGGTTCTACGTCGCTGCTCTTGGCGGCAATGGCGAGGGGCTCGCGGAATACGGCAAATCGATCTATACCGGGCGAGGAATTGCACAAAACCAGGCTGCTGGGATCGCGCGTGTACAGGAAGCCGCCGTTCAAGGCAGCGCGCGAGCATGCGGTTTCCTGACGCAATTGTTCAAGGCAGGCGCCGGAATACCTCGCAGCAAGCAAAGGTCAGACTACTGGCTGGCCCGCTACTACGGCACCAGTCCGGAACTGCCTCACGAAGAGCAAATCTACATGCGCTGGGACTGGATGAACCATGGCTCGCCGCCCTGCTCGGCGAACAATCCCGACCACACCGACGCGAACGGCGCCTACCTCAGAGGCCGAGTCGCGTATGAGGCCAGGCTATTCCCTCGCGCGCACTGCTGGATGCGCATCAGCGCAGAACAGGGCAACTTAAAAGCCTGGACCTACCTGGGACTCATGAGCGCGTATGGGATGGGAGTAGAGCCTAATCTCAAGAACGGGTTCAGCTATATGGACCACGCGGCGCGAAACGGCGACGTTTACGCGATGGTCTATATCGCTAACTTCTGGCGTTACGGTATTGGCATCCCGGCAAATGATATCCAGGGAAGGTCGGTCATGCAGGAGGCGATGAACATGCGAGGCGGCATGGACGCCTTCGCCGACGTCGAAGGGGATTCCGTTTCGTACTCGCAGGCCATGTCGATGATAGGAAGCGTCGCTACCGCCGCTGCGGCTGACGAGATGGAATGCAACCGGCAGCCTGTCCACCATACGGAAAACCGCGGAGGGAAAGCAGTCGATGTCGTGACACCTGCGCCGCCTTGCAAATCGCCCACTGCCGACGCAATCATGAGCCGGGCCGACGTCGGCAGCAGAACGACTCTGGCTGCTCCCGAAGAACTTTTTCCGGAGAAACGATTGCCGATCTTTTAGAGGTGATCGTGAATTCACGAATGCCGCCGCGGCTCTCTAACCCTCAAAGCTGAGTTGCGGTGAAGCATAATTCGCCGCAAATGGCTTCGGCTCGCTCGCCAAATCATAGATGAGCCGTTCCAGCACAATCCGCTTGTCCGGCGGCGACGAGCGCAGTTCCAAATCAGCACGGGCGATCAGCCGCAGAGCGCGGGTGAGATCACGGCGGCTCTTGTAGCGACGCGCTTGCTTGATCAGATCGTCAGCCGCGAAAGGCGGCATGCGGAATCCTTGCCAGAGCGCCTGCCAGATGGCCCTTGAGTCGCGCACGTTTTTCTCAAGAATCACCAGCATCTGCCGGAAGGTGCGGGCCAGCATATACAGGTGTCCGATCGCAGCTTCCTCGCCCGCCTCAGAGCTGTTCAGCAATCCATGAAGAAGCGCTAATGCGCGCGGGCGGTCCTTCGCGCTGATGGCGTCTGTAAGCTCGTAAAGACTGCGCTGTTTGGCGCTCAGCACCATGGTCTCGACATCGCCCAGCGTAATCCGGCCACGCCCGTAGCTGAAGAGAAGCAGCTTTTCGAGCTCGGAGGCGATCAGCATCATGTCCGTCCCCAGCGCGTCGACCAGTTCGCGGACCGCGTCGGGCTCGATCTTGGTCTGCTGCTCCAGCGCAGTCGAGGCGACCCAGCGCATGGCGTCCACCTCGTCCACACGCGCCAGTTCGACAATCCCGCACACATCCCCCAGCGTCTCGCGCAGCCGGTCGAACTTGGTCTTGTCCTCCATATCCATGCGGCGAGGGTCAGCGGGAATGCGGATATGGTCGGCGACAAAAATCACCAGCGCCTGAGGATTGGAAGCCGCAAAGTACCTGTCGATCTCTGCGAACTCGTCTTTCTTCGCGCCGCGGGTATAGAGCTGCTTGAGGTTGCGAACGAAGACCACCTGGAAAGGCGCCATCAGCGAAGGAGTGCGCGCCCGGTCCAGAATCTCAAAAATTGAGTGCTGCGCCAGGTCCATCTCCGACAGGCAGAAGTCGCGCATCTCGTCCGGCACAAAGGCCTGCAGGACGGCGCGTCGGCAGCGCTCATAGAGGAAAATCTCGTCCCCGGCGAAGACGTATCCGGCCTTCATCGCGCTCGGCTTTGTTTTCCCTGCCTCGATCTCCGCGAGGAAGCGGTCAGCAGCGGCGAAGCCCACACCCTGGCGTTGCGTACTCATGGGCGCTGCCCCGCGGCAATAGATCTTGGCTTCACAGGCTTTAGGATACCCTTCGAGCGGCCTGTGGGCGCGGTGGAAAAGCCGTACGGAATTGCAATAGTTACCTGATTTTCTTCACTTTAGAAGCCTTCGAGCACGTCCGCGACCAGTGCCCGGGCGAAGTCGCGCGAGAGCCGTTCGACCGCTGCCGGGTTTTCTTCGAGGAAAGTGGGAAGGTCGGTCGTCGACTGATACTGCTGGCGGAAGACGTAATTGTCGTTGTTATAGAGCACGCGGCCATCGCGGGCAGTGAGGGTGACCGCGACCGTGATGGTAATCAGAAAGCTCGAAGACTGCTGGGTTTGAGAATTGTAAGTAAGCGGCGCAACGGTCTGGGTGAGAATCGTCCCATGCAGAACGGTGTCAGGATCTCCGCCCTCGTTGGGGGTCACGCGCAGGCGAGTGCGAGCGGCAAATTCACGGATGACTGCCGTGGTCATCACAGTCTCAGTGCGGTAGGCATTGGTCTTCGTGGCGAAGACCGGCACGGACATTGTCTTGGTGCCCGGCGGCAGATGGGTCGCCGAACCGACGGTGTGATACCCGCAACCGGGAAGGATGAGGATTGCAGCTGCGAGGGCGGTGAGAATCAGACGGCGCATGACTGTCTTCAGTGTACTCAAACCCACGCGGCAGCCAGTTTCCCTAAGCCTTCATCCGCAAGGCGCAGGCCGTCCTGGCGCTGGTTGAAGAAGAGTTCATTCAGATCGCGGGAGTCGAGTTGCTCGATGCGCTGAAATCCCGCCGACCGAAGCTCGTTGTCCATTTGCTCTGTGCGGAAGAACAGCTGAAACGGCTCTCCAGCCGCGGCGACGCGCGCAGCGAGAGACTTGGCAGCGGGAATCATTCGCGGACTCAGCTCGTCATAGGACAGCGAGTAGTCGAAAGCCAGACCGCTGCCCCCGGGCATGGCTGCGATCAGATCCAGTGTGGAACGAAATGCGCTCAACGTGAGGTAGGGGATAACTCCGAGCCAGCTGAAAAACACAGGCCGCGTGAAATCCATACCTGCGTCCGTAAGCGCAGATGCGAGCGTCTGGTGCTCGAAGTCCAGCGCAACGTAGGTCACGTTGGGCGGTTCGGCGATTTGAGCCGCGGCTAGTTTGCCCCGCTTCCATTGCTGCATGTGCGGCACGTCCACTTCGAAGACCTGCAGGGCAGGATAAGGGTTGCGGTAGGCAAACGTGTCGAGGCCGGCACCCAGGATCACGTATTGTGCAACGCCGGTAGCGACCGCCGCGGCAAGATTATCCTCGGTGAACCGGCTGCGCGCCACCATCCAGGCGCGAAAGGCTCTGGAACGAGGATCTGCGTGGCGTACCGGGTCGGCAAAAAACTCCGGCCCCAGAATGGGAACAGCGATTGGATCGTCCAGAACTTTCGGCGTCTCATCAAGGACCTGATGTGCCGCCCGGCGACTGGCCACTCCCATCGCAGTCATACTGACTTGGCCCGGTTTCATACCTTTAGTTTAATGCGGCTCGCTGCCAACGTAGCATGAAGGAATGAGTGGAGCATGGACTGGAAACTGGATTGCGTGGGCGCTGCTTTCAGCGGTGTTCGCAGCGGCAACGGCGATTCTGGCAAAAGTTGGCGTGGCGAATGTGGACTCCAACCTGGCCACAGCGATTCGAACTACTGTGGTCGTCGTATTCGCCTGGGCCATCGCCCTGGCGCTAGGAAAGCATGAAGGCCTGCGCGACGTCGACGCGAAAGCATGGATATTCCTTGCGCTTTCCGGCCTCGGTACAGGGCTTTCGTGGCTCTGCTACTTCCGCGCGCTGCAGCTTGGGCCGGCTTCTCGCGTGGCTCCGCTCGACAAGTTGAGCGTGGTGCTGGTCATGGTCTTTGCCGTGCTCTTCCTGGGGGAGAAAATGACGCCGTGGGCGATGGTCGGCGGTGGGTTGATTGCAGCTGGCGCGGTGGTAATGGTGCTGGCGTAATTCCTAAGTCCGGCTTAGTTCTCGGGACTCCAAACCTTCTTCCGAAATAAATGAGCTGCTAATCCGATCAACCCCCACGTCAACAGGAAATAGAAAATAAAGTTGAATATGGCGGCTATCCATAGATGAAAAGCATGAACATTCTGACTGACGATCATGGACCCGATCATCCCAGGAAGAATAACCTTGATCGACCAGGAAGAACCGGTCGACTCAGTCGACATCGTAAGTCCCCAGGCAATGAAGCCGAGGGTGAGCGCCAATCCAAGACGCAGACGGTTCTTTCGAATGCGGGGTGCAAATTCCATTCAAAAAATCATACTCGACAACAAACACAACTCTAGGAGAGCATCAAGACATAGCAATACAAAAAGGCCACCCTTTCGGATGGCCTTTTGTTTCATGCACTGATGCGGGTTATGCCGGGGATGGTGAGCCTTCCGGGAAGCCGCCAGAACCGCGGCCGGTTTCCGGCTTGAGGATCTGGGTGACTCCGCCACCGCCGCCCTGATCACTGGGCGAAGCCAGTGAGGAGCGCAGTTCAGGCAGTTCCTTACCTTCGATCAGCAGGCGAACCTCCTCAGCGTCGATGGTCTCGCGCTCCAGAAGGGCTGCCGCCAGGCGGTGCATGGCATCGCTGTGCGACTCGACCAGAGAGTAGGCCGACTTGTACGCTTCGTCGATCAGGCGGCGAACTTCCTGGTCGATCTGGCGTGCCGTCTCCTCGGAGAAGTCACGGTGCTGGGCGATTTCGCGGCCCAGGAAGATCTGCTCTTCTTTCTTGCCGAAGGTCAGCGGTCCGAGGCGGCTCATGCCGTACTCGCACACCATGCGGCGGGCGAGGTCAGTGGCACCCTCGATATCGCTTCCGGCTCCGGTCGACATCTGGTTCAGGAAGATTTCCTCAGCAACGCGCCCGCCGTATGACATGGCAAGGTTCGCTTCGAGGTATTCGCGGGTGTAGTTGTGCCGGTCGCCAGGAAGGAAAACGGTAACGCCGAGCGCCATGCCACGAGGGATGATGGTGACCTTGTGGATAGGATCGGAGTGCTCGCGGAGCACGGAGACCAGCGCATGGCCGGCTTCGTGGTACGCAGTAACCTTTTTCTCTTCGTCAGTGAGCAGCATGGACTTGCGTTCCGCGCCCATCAGGACCTTGTCCTTGGCGAGCTCCATGTCGTACATCGTGACCTGCTTGCGGTTGACGCGGGCAGCGTTCAGGGCAGCTTCATTGACCATGTTGGCCAGGTCAGCGCCGGAGAAACCCGGTGTCCCACGAGCAAGCGTGTTGAGCACGACATCGTCTGCGACAGGAACCTTCTTCACGTGAACGCGCAGGACCTCTTCGCGGCCACGAACGTCTGGCAGCCCCACCACAACGCGGCGGTCGAAGCGGCCGGGGCGAAGCAGCGCGGGATCAAGCACGTCAGGGCGGTTGGTCGCAGCGACAAGGATGACGCCGTCATTCGACTCAAAGCCGTCCATTTCGACGAGGAGCTGGTTGAGGGTCTGCTCACGCTCATCGTGACCACCGCCGAGGCCGGCACCGCGATGGCGGCCGACTGCGTCGATTTCGTCGATGAAGATGATGCAGGGAGCATTCTTCTTGCCCTGTTCGAAGAGGTCGCGAACGCGGCTTGCGCCGACGCCGACGAACATTTCTACGAAGTCAGAGCCGGAGATCGAGAAGAACGGCACATTCGCCTCACCCGCAACTGCACGGGCAAGCAGGGTCTTACCGGTGCCCGGAGGTCCGACGAGAAGAACACCTTTAGGGATGCGGCCGCCGAGCTTCTGGAAGCGTTGGGGCTCGCGGAGATATTCAATGATCTCCTTGAGCTCTTCCTTCGCTTCGTCTACGCCGGCAACGTCCTTAAAGGTGATCTTTTTCTGTTGCATCGAGAGCAATCGTGCGCGGCTTTTCCCAAAGGACATCGCCTTGTTACCGCCCGACTGCATCTGCCGCATGATGAAGAACCAGATACCCAGGATCAGCACCAGGGGGCCGATGTTCATCAGAACCGTCCACAGGACTCCATTGCTGGAAGCATCCTTGATATTGGTCTGAACACCAGCCTTGTTGAGCTGGTCGTACATGCTGGGATAGTTGGTGGGAATGTTGGTGCGGAAGGCATTTTGCGCCTTGCCATCCACCTTGTAATGACCGTGCACTTCCATACCTTGCACGGTCACATCATTCACCTGATTCTGCTGCACTTTTTCGAGGAAGGAAGAGAACGGTACGTCGTCTTCTTTACCGCCCATATAAGCGCTGCGCTGGACTACGGAGAAGAGCAGCACCAGGCAGATCACGATGAAGGCCCAGAACATGATTGTCTTAACGGTCGAGTTCACCAGGACTCCTTTTTGCGGAGCGGGAGGGTTACCGGGGGCTCCCAACGCCGCTTTTATGCCGATTAGACGCCATGAGGGGCCGGAAAGAATCAGGAAGTCTGGAGGCGACTTCCGTCGTTCTAAAACGGCGCCGCGGGCGAAGAGCCAGCAATCCCATGATTGTACTCCTGTCCGGGTAAATCTGGCATGACCGATTCGAGTGACGGAACGAAAGTATGAGGGATGTGCAGTCTTGGATCACTCCAGTGCCGCACCGCCGCTGCGTAAGGAACGCAAAATTAGCGCAATCGATTGGCGCAGACTCGGGTCGAGAGCGTTGCATCGTGATGATTCGATTGGGCTTGCATCATGCCTGGCCCCTGTCGCACCGGCGATCACGCCCGGTCAGCCTGCAGGTGGCTACTAGTAGCTCTGACTGTAATTCCTGCGACAGGCTGTAGTTCCGCGCCCTGCATCCAGACCACCTGGCCCTGCCACTCGACAACCGGCCATTCAGCCCGGGCGCTGCCGGTCACTTTCAGCCTCTCCAGCACTTCCTTGATCTTGCGGGGTCCGCTCGAATAGCGAAGGGTCACGCGATCCCCTGCTTTCCAGTTACGGATGACAGCGGCCGGCTGCGGTGCTGGCGATTCAGCTCGAAAGTCCAGGCCAAATGCGGTCGCTTCGCCGGGTACCGCGAGGCTCGTCTCAGGAGATTTGAACGTTGCTGCCAGCTTTGGCGTCGCGGGCGAAAGACGCAGCTCCCGCGGAGTGCGCTCGGCCGCCAGCGGACCCGGCAAATCGAGCTGTTGGCCGCTCCGGCCGTCTGAAACCATGCGGCGCAGGGATTCCGTAGCATCAAAACTCAGAGAAACCCCAAACGTGGCCGCAGCATGGCGCAGCAACCGCCGCTGCAACGCCACCGGCTGCGCAGAGAGCCGGACTACGTCGATCGCGACCGTACTCGAATCGCCGCTGGCCCGTCCACCGCCGCGGACCGGGCGGCCTGACAGCAGCATCTGCGGAGCAAGACGCGCGAGCTCCGCCTGCCAATATTCTTCTTCGTCACGGGCTAGTTCCGCCATATTGCTGAGATGCTCCCGGATCTTCGGATTCCATTGCTCCAGTTCAGGCAGGAGATGATGACGAATTCGGTTGCGCGTATAGGCCGGGTCGCGGTTGGAGGCATCCTCGCGCCAGCCCTGACCAAGATTCGTAAGATAGTCCTCGACCTGTGGCCGTGTAACCCCAAGAAAAGGCCTCAATATCCGCCCTTCCGGATAGGCAACGACCGGGTGAATCGCAGAAAAGCCCTCCGTCCATGCCCCCCGCAGGAATTTGCCCAAGACTGTCTCAGCCTGATCATCCAGAGTGTGAGCCGTGGCCACAGCATCAATGTGCCCCGCAGCCATAAGCTCCCGAAACCACACGTAGCGAAGCCTCCGGGCCGCCTCCTCAATCGATTCGTGGTGCTCGGCCGCCTGCGCCGCAGTATCCACCGTGTGCGTATGAAAGCGCAGCCCCAGCGATCGCGCGAGTTCGGCGGCAAACTCCTGATCCCAAAGAGCTTCCTCGCCACGCAGACCGTGGTTGAGATGTGCCGCATGCAGCACGACCCCCAACTCCGCTGCGCGGGCAGCGAGCGTGCGTGTCAGGGCTACCGAGTCAGCCCCGCCCGAGAGCCCGACGGCCAGGCGCAGGCCCGGTTTTAGCAGCGTGAGGTCGAGCGGCAGGGATGGGATCGTCACGATTCGATAGTAAATCGACGTCGAAGGACCCAATGCGCCACACGGAGGTGGGCAGGCGAAACGTTGTATACTCGGCAGGTTATGCAGGTATTTGCCATACTCCCCGCAGCAGGTCTGGGCACGCGCATGGCCGCGGCGCTGCCGAAGCAGTTTCTGGAACTGAAGGGTCTGCCGATCCTCATCCATTCGCTCAAGGCTTTTGCCTCCGTGCCGCGCGTGACGGGCATCTACGTCGCCGTCCGCCGCACCGAAGTCGAGCGCGTCAAAACCCAGATTGGCGAGTACGCGGAAGCCTACGGTCTCACCGGACGAGTCCACGTCGTTGAAGGCGGCGACAACCGGCAGGAGTCGGTTGTCCATGCCCTCGAAGCCATCGCCGGCAGCGAGGAGGACGTGATCCTGGTCCACGACGCAGTGCGCCCCTTGATCGACGCCGCCACCATCGAGCGAACGATTGACGCAGTGGTTGAGCACGGAGCAGCCATCGTCGGACTTCCCGCCATCGACACGGTAAAGCAGGTAGAACGCACAGCGCACGGCGCTCTGGTGACCTCAACGATCCCGCGCGAATTTGTGGTGCTGGCCCAGACCCCGCAAGGGTTCCGCTCCGGTCTGCTGCGTCGCGCCTTCGCCGAAGCCACCGCGGACGGCTTCGTGGGCACCGACGAGGCCTCGGTCGTTGAGCGCGCCGGACACCCCATCGCCGTCGTTCCCGGCTCTCAGGTTAATCTGAAGATCACGCAGCCGGGCGACCTCGCACTCGCAGAGTTTTATTTGAACCAGCGCGGCTGACCGGGAACGGGCCACGGGCCAACATTTCTGAGATAAGACAGGCACGAAAATTATGGATACACGCATTGGATTTGGTTGGGATTCGCACGCATTCAAGCCTGGAGTACCGCTGAAGATCGGGGGCATGGCTCTCCCACATGACTCCGGCCTCGCCGGACACTCAGACGGCGATGTCCTCCTGCACGCTATCACTGACGCACTGCTCGGCGCCGTAGCTGCCGGCGACATCGGCACTTTCTTTCCGCCCAACGACCCGCGCTGGAAAGACGCCGATTCGGCCATCTTCCTCAATCTCGCGCTTGAAGAGATCCAGCACGCGGGCTACGGTATCGTCAACGTCGATACGACGCTGATTCTCGCCGCGCCCAAGATCTCGCCGATCGCGGGAGAGATGCGCGTCCGCGTCGCCGACCTGCTCGGTGTCGATCTCGACCAGGTCAGCATCAAGGCCAAGACTCCCGAAGGCCTCGGTCTCGACCATGTCGCCCAGGCGCATGCCGTTGTGCTGCTCGAGCGAGTGCGCGACCCCGAAGACCTCAAGAGCATGTCCGCAGTCGTGCAGAGCCAGCGCGAGCTGGAAGACATCGTCGAGGACCTGCTTACCCAGGTCCACGGCGTACCCAAGCGGCGCGAGATCGTGCCCGCCTTCGACACTGAAGACATCACTTAGAAACAGGGAACAGGGCGCAGGGATCAGGGAACAGCAATCAGGATCGGGGGATCATGAGGATTCGTGTATTTGCGCTGACCGTTCTGTTTTGTTCGCTCTTCCCTGCCCTGCCGCACGTTGTGCTTGCTCAGACCGGCAGTGACTGGCAGACTCCTGCTGAGGCTGCCGGATATCGCACTACGCCTGACTACGCCGAGACGCTCAAGTATCTCGACCGAATCGCTGCCGCTGCACCTGGCCAGGTCAAGGTCGAAGACTTCGGCAAGACTGGCGAAGGCCGCGATCTGAAGATCGTTATCGCCTCGAAAGACGGCGTCTTCGACCCGCAAAAGATCCACGCCTCCGGCCGCGTCATCCTGCTGGTGCAGAACGCAATCCACGCCGGCGAAATGGACGGCAAAGATGCCTGCCTCGCTCTGTTGCGCGATATCGTCATAACGAAATCAAAGGCCGCTCTTCTCGATCATGCCGTCTTCGTCTTTATCCCGGTCTACAACGTAGATGGTCACGAACGACGATCGCCTTATAACCGGATCAATCAGAATGGCCCGGAAGTCATCGGCTGGCGCGGTAACGGGACAAATCTCAATCTGAACCGCGATTACATGAAGGCAGATACTCCCGAAGCGCGGGCGTTCCTGAAGTTATTCCACCGCTGGCTGCCGGATTTCTTTGTCGATGATCATGTTACGGATGGCGCCGACTTTCAATATGACGTGACTTATACGATCGACGCCGGACCGGATGTTTCCCCTGGCCTTGCGAAGTGGATCCGCAACACCGTAACCCCCGAGTTGCAGAAGCAAGTGGATGCCGCAGGGCACGTTACATCACCGACCTACATCATGCTCCGCGACGACTCCGACCCCGCACAGGGATTGGCTTTCAATGACAATCCTCCGCGCTATTCGACAGGGCAGATGATCCTAGAGAACCGCCCCGGCATGCTGGTCGAGCTGCACATGCTCAAGGATTACAAGACTCGCGTCACCGGCAACTATGAGCTTCTCCGCGCGTTGCTCGAAGTCATGAATCGTGACGCAGCGAAGTTGATCGCTCTCAATCGTGATGCAGACGCAGAAGCGGCTAAGTTAGGCGCACATCCACTCGATAACTCCAAGTTCCCTTTGCGCCTTGAATGGAATGGCGAGACAACACCATTTCTGTTTCGCGGTTATAAGTACGAGCGTAAGCTGAGCGCCGTCTCCGGCACCATCTGGATCGATTATTCACACGAACCGTGGAACGCCACGATCCCTTTTGCAACCGGGGTAAAAATTGCCCTCGCCACCACGCCCCCGGCGGCCTACATCATCCCGCAGGCGTGGACGAGAGCCATCGACGTGCTCGCGGCGCATGACGTCACGATGCAACGAACCACTGCTGATTGGACGGGCAAGGTCGAGCGCTACCACTGCTCCGGTATGGAATGGCAGGGACCGCCGTTTGAAGGCCGTCACCCCATCTTCAGCGGCGAAGGCGCAGGGGCGGAGCCGGGCAAGTTCGGGCAGTGCTCGCTCACCACGGAAACCGTGACCTATCCCGCCGGATCGGTCGTAGTTGCGCTCAACCAGCGGCTCTCGAAGGTAGCCATCCACTGGCTGGAACCGGAAGCGCCCGACTCCGCCCTGCGCTGGGGATTTTTTGACTCGATCTTCGAGCAGAAGGAGTACGGCGAAGGCTATGTGATGGAGAAGGTCGCCCGCACCATGATGGAAAAGGACCCTGCGCTCAAGGCTGAATTTGAGCAGCGCGTGAAGAACGATCCCCGCTTCGCAGCCAGTGCGGAGGCACGTCTGGAGTTCTTCTACGAGCGCTCGCCCTGGTACCAGGAAAACCGCGTCGGGCTCTACCCTATTGGCCGCCTGCTGTCGCTCGATGGCGTACCCATCAAGTGAGCAAGCTATAGGTGCGGTACGGAGTAGTTCAGAACGAGCGGATCGACGGTTAACAGGACTAGATCCTCAATCAATGCCTGCGCCACCAGCAATCTGTCGAACGGGTCTCGATGATGCATCGGCAGTTCTCCAGCCATTTCTGCGTGTTGAACAGAGATAGGTAACGAACTGAAGTTGTGTCCGAGAATCGCTTCGCCGATCAAGCCGCTGAACATCAGTTTTCCCGTGCCGCGCTTAATCCCGATTTCCCAAGCCACGACTGCGCTGACAACGACCTCATTCGCCGGTGCAGCGATGGCCTGACGAAATGCCTCGGGAATAGCTGAGTTGCCTTCGTTCCACCAAAGAAACACATGAGTATCTAGAAGAAGTCTCATCGGCTAGAGCCCGAACTCCTGCAGGACCTCTTCGGGCAACGGAGAGTCGAAGTCGTCGGCAATATAGGTAACGCCGAGCAGATTGTTTCCAAATTCCCTGCGTGGTTTCGGGCAGGTTTCTTCATTTGGAAAACGAGACAGAATCGCCATCGGCTGACCAGCCTTAGCGATAACAATTTTCTCGCCCTTGGCGGCGCGTTCTACCAAGCTCGACAGCTGCGTTTTCGCCTCGTAGAGATTGACCTGCGTAGTTGCCATGGCATACCTCCTGCTCTTGATTCGGGGCCTTTTCCGACTGCTCTGAGTATGAGCTGAGGTGCGGAGTTGGTCAAGTTGGTCAAGTCCATGCACCAACCCTCTTGAAGCTTTCGGCAGCAGACCAACTGATACGATAAAGAGTTAACGACTATGACAGATCAAAGCACATCTACCGCTCCGATTCGTGTTCGAATTGCTCCTTCGCCGACCGGCGACCCGCATGTGGGAACGGCCTATATTGGCCTCATCAACTATCTCTATGCCAAGCAGCGCGGCGGCCAATTTGTTCTGCGCATTGAAGATACCGACCGCACTCGCTTCGTCTCAACCAGCGAGCAGATGATCTTCGACGCCCTGCGCTGGATCGGCCTGACCTGGGACGAAGGTCCGGACGTAGGTGGACCGTGTGGGCCATACCGCCAGTCGGAGCGAACAGAGATTTACCGCGAGCACGCCGACATTTTGCTCGCCAACGGCTCTGCGTACCGCTGCTTCTGCACTGCCGAAGAGCTCGAAGCAAGCCGCAAAGAGCAGATGGCCGCCAAGCTCCCTCCTCGCTACGCCGGTACGTGCCGCGTACTGACTCCGGAGCAGATTGAGGCGAACCTGGCCGCAGAGAAGACGTTCGTAATCCGCATGAAGGTGCCGAGCGAAGGGTCCACCCCGTTCCGCGATGAGTTGCGCGGCGAGATCGTCATCGACCACTACAACGTGGACGATCAGGTACTGCTGAAGTCAGACGGCTTCCCGACCTATCACCTCGCTAACGTAGTCGATGACCACCTGATGCGGATCACCGACGTCATCCGCGCCGAGGAGTGGATCTCTTCTACGCCGAAACATGTCCTGCTCTACAAGTCTTTCGGCTGGGAGATGCCGCGCTTCTGGCACATGCCTCTGCTGCGTAATCTCGACAAATCGAAGATCTCGAAGCGCAAGAATCCCGTTTCACTGGTCTACTACCGCCACGCGGGGTTCTTACCCCAGGCGATGATCAACTTCCTCGGCTTGATGGGCGGCGGCATGCCGAACGACATCAATGGTGGGACGGAAAAATTCTCTCTCGCCGAGATGGAGCAGCACTTCGACATCAAGAACATCCGCCTCGGCGGCCCGGTCTTCGACCTCACCAAGCTGAAGTGGCTGAATGGCGAGTACCTGCGCGCCATGACGCCCGCGGAGTTCTACGCGGCGCTGCGGACGACCGTACTTTCCGATCAGTATTTGTCCGAAATCGCAGCGCTGGTGCAGACCCGCGTTGAGACGCTCGGCCAATTTGGCGAGCTGACAAATTTCTTCTTTGTCGACAACATCCTCCCCTCGGCCGAAGTCTTTCTGCCCAAGAAGCGCGAACTGGCGGAGACACTGGCCTTTGCCGCCGAGCAGCTTACCGTGTTGGAGGCGACGGATTGGAAGATCGAGGCACTCGACGCAGCGCTCAAGAAGCTTGGTGAGGAAAAGCAGTGGTCTGTGAAGGAGAACTTCATGCTGCTCCGCGCGCTGGTGACGGGGAGCACGATGAGTCCGCCGCTGCTGGAGAGCCTGATTGTCTTCGGCAAGGCGCGAACTCTCGACCGGCTGCGGCGTTTTTTGGACGCTCAGAAGAAATTGGCGAGCGGCAAGAAGTAAGAGGCAGGATTTCGTCACTTCAATTGCGAAGCGTCTCACGGCGATTGCGCATCGTGCCACGCCGATTGCGCAATCTCCATACACGGATTGCGCAACGGTCAGCGTTTATTGCGCATCGATTGCCACCTGCCTGCAGATGCGGCAACCGGCGCCAGGTGAGGCTTCCCTACTTCTTCAGCAGCCCGTCGCGGTCTATCTGGTTGCCATCCACAAACAGCGTATTGATGTGGCGGACGTTCCAGACATTGACCGTCGGATCGTCGTCGAGCACCAGAATATCCGCCCGGCGACCTGCGGCAATCTGCCCCAGTTCATGCCAATTGAACTGCTCCGCGTAGTTGTTGGTCGCCGCAGCCAATGCTTCCCTCGGCGTAAGTCCTAAGCGCACAAGCATTTCGAGCTCGGTATGCATGGAGATGCCGGGCATAGTCCCGGTGGCGGGCGCTCCGCTGGCGGCAAGGTAATGCGGAAAAGCCTCGAAAAGAGCGCGATTGATGGCCCAGAGACGGTCCGCCTGCAGGTCCGCCTTCTTACGCAGGCTCTCCTGCATCCAGTGAATGGTGACGTTCGGCAGATGCTTGGTCCAGGGCGAGAGCTGATAAACTGCGTCACCGGTTTCCGGGTCCGGCGGTGCGTTAAGAGACTGCGGCGAAAGGAGTTGCGCGGCCGGCTCCTTCCAGAGATTGCGGTGGTTCGGCAGCCTTAGATAGAAGGTGCTGAAGGTCGGCATCAGCGCGGCGCGATGAGCGGCAAGGAATTTGGCGTAGTTGCGCAGGTGCAGATCGGTGGGCGGCAGGCGCTCGGAGTAGCCATAGGCGGTGCGGCTTGCCGAGCCTTCCGGGTCTTCCATGAGCGGCTGCTGGAGCTCGTCCGGAACAACGCCCAGCTCATATCTGCCCATGTGCAGCAGGACATCGACGCCGGCCTGTATACCGACTTTGTATGGAGTCGAAGCAAATTCTCCATAGGTGATCATCCCAAGCTGGTGAGCGCGCTCGATGATCCACTGGGTATTTGCCGCGGTAATGTTGTGACCGAGCCAAAGAACTCGTGTGCCGAGACGCGCGGTGTCCGCGAGCTGGCGCGCGGTGTCTTCCGGACTAAGTTCGACCGAGCGCCCCGGAGAACTCTTGGGGTCAGCCAATTTCTTCGACCACTCGGGACGGCTGATGAGCAAGCTCCAGTCGTCGGTGGACCCGATGCTATCGATGAGATAAATGTGGGGTGTGGGGCTGGCATGGGTATCGACGTGGCCACGGATCTCGTCGCTTGCTGCGACGACGGTGGTGACGCCCATGTAGAGGTTCACTTTGGCCTGCGCCTGGCTGCTCATGCCGGCGTAGCCGTCAATCAGACCGGGAACCAGGAATTTGCCGGTGCAGTCAACGACGCGGGAGCCCTTGGGAATTGGAAGACTGGCGCGCGGACCGATAGCGGTTATGCGGCCATCGCGGATGAAAACGACTGAGTCGCGGAGATCATTTGCGGAATGACCCCATTCGGTCACGTCAATGATTGTGCCGCCAACGAGCACCAGGGGTGGCGCGGGAATCAGCTTGGTCTGTTGGGGCTGCGCTGAAACCGGCAGACTGTAGGCGAGAGATAGAGTGAAGAGCACTGATGCAACAAAGCCCGTCGCCTGCCAACGGGATATACCGGGGCGACTCCACTCGAAGAGCAGTCTACGCGGCAAGAACCGTGGCAACATTCGCTTGAGCGCTGGCATCGTGGGAGTGTTCCTCATATTGTTGCATGGCGAGCTGCCCGACCCTGGCCCCGGTCTGTCCAATGGGATGCAAGTTTCCTGGTTTGCGACAGCCGACGCCCCGATACTCGTTCGATGCCGCCCAAGTCAGCATACCCGGGCGGAGGCAAGATGTGCCGGCGACTCCAACGTGCTCGCCTTTGGATGCAATTTAGATCGCAATCCGGGTGCGATGGCGAATGGAGGCCAGATGCGGCTGGAGCTCGGTCCATGCAGCTTCTACGGTAAGTCCGTGGCGGGCGCGAAGCTGGTCGATCTTGCCATGCTCGATGAACTGGTCTGGCCAACCGATACGAACTACGGGAATTGAGATACCGAGCTGGTTGAGCGCTTCGAGGATAGCGGAGCCGAAGCCGCCGGATTTCGCGTGATCCTCAAATGTGACGAAGGCGGAAACACGGCGCGCGTAATGTTCGATGGTTTCGAGATCGAGGGGCTTGACGAAGCGGGGATTGATGACCGCGGCCGAAACGCCCTCGGAGTCAAGACGGGCAGCAAGTTGCTGCGCCATGGTGATGAGCGGTCCGAGACCAAAGATGGCAACATCGGGCTTCGACTGCGGACCTCTGGAGAGGATTTCTGCTTTGCCGATGGGCAGGATTTCGGGACGTGGTTTGCGGGCTGCTCCCGTAACGATGCCGCGGGGATAGCGGATGGCGCTGGGCCCATTGATGGTGAGGGCGGTGCGCATCATGTCGGCAAGTTCGTCTTCGTCTTTAGGAGCCATGACGACGATGTCCGGAATGTCACGCAGGTAGCCAATGTCGAAGAGGCCATGGTGCGTCGGGCCGTCGTCGCCGGAGAGACCGGCGCGGTCCATGCAGAAGACTACAGGGAGCTTCTGCAGGCAAACGTCGTGGACGATGGGATCGAAGGCACGCTGGAGGAATGTGGAGTAGATGGCGCAGAAAGGCCGGAAGCCTTGCGTGGCCATGCCGGCGGCAAAGACTACCGCATGCTCTTCTGCGATGCCTACGTCGAAGTAGCGCTTAGGGTGATGCGGGCGGAAGAGATCGAGGCCGGTGCCGTTGGGCATAGCTGCAGTGATAGCGACGATCTTTTCGTCCTCGTTCGCCAGCTGAACGAGAGTGTTGGCGAAGACCTCGGAATAGGTGACCAGACCAGCCGGCTTGGTTTCGCCGGTTTCTGGATCGTAGGGGCCGAGGCCGTGGAACTTCTTCTGGCCATCGAGGGCGGGCTGGAAGCCTTTGCCTTTTTGCGTGAGGACGTGCAACAGGACCGGCTTGTTTTCGGTCTTGAGGAAGTTGAATGTCTCGATGAGCAGCGGAAGATTATGGCCGTCGATAGGGCCGTAATAAGTGAGGCCGAACTCCTCGAAGAACATGGAGGGCCACAGCATACCCTTTGCAGCTTCCTCGGCTTTGCGGACGACTTTGATGGCGGTCTTGCCGCCAAAGCGTTCGACGAGGCGCGAGGCGGAGTCATGGAGATGCTTGTAGCGGTCGTTGGTGACGATGCGGTGAAAGTAGCTGGCGATGGCGCCGACGTTGCGGTCGATCGACCACTCGTTGTCATTGAGGACCACGATCAGGCGCCTGGTCTGGTCTGCGATGTTGTTCAGGGCTTCGTAGGAGATGCCGTTGGTGAAGGCGGCGTCTCCAGCGACGGCGATGACGTGATTATTGCCGCCGGAAAGGTCGCGGGCGACAGCCATGCCGAGCGCTGCGGAGAGAGCGGTGCCAGCGTGGCCGGCTCCGAAGGCATCGTGATCGCTTTCAGTCCGGAGCATAAAGCCATTGAGGCCTCCCGGCTGGCGGATGGTGTCGAGCTTTTCGCGGCGTCCGGTCAGTAACTTGTGGATGTAAGCCTGGTGGCTCACATCCATCGTGATCTTGTCTTCCGGGGTGTTGAAGGCGATGTGAAGCGCCATGGTCAGCTCAACTACGCCTAGATTCGGGCCGAGGTGGCCTCCGGTCTTGCTGAGGGTCTGGATGAGAAATTCGCGGATTTCCTGGGCGAGTGTTTCGCGTTCCGCAGGAGTGAGGCGGCGGAGGTCCTGGGCCGAGTCAATAGTGTCGAGCAGTGATGCCATTCAAATTCCTTCCCCTGAAGGGGGGTCTTACGAAGCTGCCTGCGATGACGCCGACACTTCCTAAAGCGCGAAAATGCGCTTGCGAAGAAAAAACCCCAATCTGCCGCTGCATTGGCTTGGGGCTCAATTCAATCTGATCTTCACAAGGACCCGGATAGTCCCACACGATTATACCAACATCGGAAATTCGCCTTTCATCGATCCCACTGTCTGTTTGACGCGCTGAAATGCTCAACGGATTGGTGGACGGAATCGTTTTGATTTCGAGTTTGACGGGACGGCAGTGCATTTGCGTGAGATGGCACGAGCGTTCGTTTAGGATATGGGTGCAACTGGGTAGCGGGGTATGCGATGCGACGGAATCGGTGTTTGGGATTGATCTTGCTGGCGGTTGGATTCGGGTTGCTCAGCTGCGCACTCCCCATGGCGGGACAGGTGCTCGATCCTGGAGTGTTGGGACCGGGAGCTTCGACGACCCAGCCCAGTCCCCTGGCGGATACGGCGATGAAGCCGGGGAAGGCTCTTTTGCTGGAGCTGGAGGCGCGCTTTGCAAGAGAGACGGCAGAGGGCGGGGGGAAAGCTTTTGCGGCGTGGTTTGCCGAGGACGCGGTGACGCTCAGCAATGGCCAGGCGCCGGTCCATGGGCACGCAGCTATTGCCAAACAAGCTACCTGGCTGGCGAAGGACTACCAGCTCCTCTGGACTCCTACGGACGCAGTCATGAGTCCTTCGGGGGATATGGGATACACCTGGGGCCACTACGAGGGTCATAGCAAAGATCCAGACGGTAACACTAAGGTAACCACGGGACGTTACCTCACCATCTGGCGAAAAGAGACAGATGGAAGCTGGAAAGTGCTTTTGGATTCAAGCAATGATGAGCCTCCTGGCGCGGGAGACTGCTGTAAGCTGCCTCCCGGGCTCTAGCGTTCTGAAAAACTTGCGGGTACGAAGGTGATTGGGAGTACTGTAATTTCATCTGGAAAAAGGCTAGCCATACATTACTTCTGTTGCACATACCCGCTGGTAGTTGCTGACCCGTTTGTGCGAGAGCCAATTTGACCAGGTTCCTCCATACTCGTGAGAGTTGGTAATTAGCCGCCATGTCTTTGATTCAGGACACAACTCGACCCGAAACCAAAGTCGTGCCGGCTGTTCCTGAGGCGGCCGGTTTCGACTGTACTTCTGATCCTGCTTTAGACGAGCTGGTTCGGTTGGCGGCGGTGCTTTCCGGAGCAGACTTTGCGTACCTGGCTTGGCTGGGAACTGACAGACTCTGGTTCAAATCGACTCATGGATTTCCCGCGACGGCACAGTCGACGAGTGCGAGCCTATTGCTGCTACAGCAGGGGGCACCGCTGCTGATCCGGGATGCTCTGGTTGACGCGCGATTGGGGAACGAAGCTGTCGAGCTGGAGGGGGCTATTCCCTGCCAGTCGTATCTTGGGATTCCCCTGTTCGGCCCAGGCAACCGGGTGATTGGAACATTGGCAAGTCTGGCGGTTGAACCGAACCGGTTCAGCCAGGAACACGTCGGGCTGGTGAGCATTCTGGCGCGACAGGCTGTAACCCGGGTGGAGCTGTATAACCGTACAGCCGCCCAGGAGCAGGCTCAACGATCACGGCAGCGGTTGGAACGGGCGCTGGCGATTGAGCGAAACTTTGTGGCCGCGACCCTGGACTCGATTCCGGCGCTGGTGGCGGTGCTTGATACGGCGGGCCGCATGGTGCGGTTGAATCGTCCGGCGGAAGAGCTAACTGGGTTACGGCTGGCGGATATTGTGGGACGCCCGTTTGTGGACGAGGTACTGGTGGAGCGTGAGGCGCGCGGCTGGGCACAGGACAAGGTGCGGCAGGCGGCGAGCGGACAGGTTGCCGGGCCTTATGAGAATTTGTGGCGCAATGAGCAGGGACTCCCGCGGCGCGTGAGCTGGACGCTGCGTCCACTGGTTGGCCCGGCGGGCGGGATGGATATTTCGCTGGGCGGCGGCGAGGTGCAATACCTGATCGTGAGCGGCCGGGATGTGACCGGGCAGCGGCAGGCGGAGCAGGCTTTGCTGACCAGTGAGGCACGGTACAAGCATGTGGTGGAGAACAGCCTGGGATTTGTGTTCACCTGCACGATCGAGGGTCGGCTGACTTCGCTGAATCCTTATACAGCTGAGAGTCTTGGGTATCGGGTCGAAGAGCTTACGGGCAGGCCGCTATCGGATCTCATGACGAAGGCTGGTTCGCAGAGTTTTGCGGAAAGTTTGAAGACGATTATCAAGACCGGCGAGTACCAGGGAACGATTCCCTTCGAACGGAAAGATGGGACGGAGCGCAAGATTGCCTTTCGCAGTCGGCGCATGGACCTTCCGGGCTCGGCCTCTTTTGTGTTGACGCATGGGATGGACGTGACTGAGCAGCAGGATGCCGAGGATGAGCTGCAATTGATCCGGCGGCAACGGGAGCTGATCCTGGCCGCGGTGGGCGACGGCATCTATGGGATGGATCTTGAAGGCAAGCTGAGCTTTATCAATCCAGCGGCGGCAAAGATGCTGGGCTACACGGCGGATGAGCTGCGCGGGATGGATATTCATGAGAAGGTGCACCACAGTCACGCCGATGGGACGCAACACTCCAAGACCAATTGCCCGATCCTGGTGGCGATGCGGAAACGAGAGGGTGTGCGAATCCGGGACGATGTTTTCTGGCGGAAGGATGGAACGACGATTCCTGTTGAATATGTAGCAAGTCCACTGATGGATGAAGGGCAGATTGCCGGTATGGTCGTAGCATTCCAGGACATTTCGGAACGAAGGCGCTTAGAGCGGATGAAGGACGAATTCATCTCGACTGTGAGCCATGAGTTGCGAACGCCGCTGACATCGCTGCGGGCCTCGCTCGGACTGATCTCTTCCGGCTCTTTGGACAAGCGTCCGGAGAAGCAGAAGCAGATGCTTGAAGTAGCGATTGGCAATTGCGATCGTCTCGTCCGGTTGGTGAACGACATTCTGGACTTCGACAAGGTGGAGCGCGGTGGGATGCCGCTGAACCGCGAGGTTCTCAAGATCAGCGATATTCTCCGGCGTGCGGCGGATGTGGAACACGACGCGGCGTTGAAGGCGCAGATTACTTTCCGTTTTGATGTTTCGAACAAGCTGTTGGTGAATGTGGATCTCGACCGGATTTTGCAGGTACTCGCGGAACTGGTATCGAATGCGATCAAGTTCTCGCCGCCGCAGACGATCATCAAGCTGGGCGCGCAGGCTGTCGAGAATAACGAGATTTGCGTGGTTGTAGAAGACCAGGGCCGGGGGATCGCGCAGGAGAAGCTGGACATGATCTTCGAGCGGTTCCAGCAGGGCGACGCTTCGGACTCACGCGCGCTTGGCGGGACCGGGCTCGGGCTGGCAATTTGCCGTCGTATCGTGCAGCAGCATGGCGGAAAAATCTGGGCTGAGAGCGAGCCGGGCAAGGGCAGCCGGTTCCTGTTTACTTTGCCGGCTGCAGTTGAAGAAAGTAAGACAGAAGCTGTAACCACTTCGTGAGAGAATGCCTTCGGCGGACACGCAGACGCGGGTCCTTTGAGGGATTTTTTCGATGGCTTCAGGCTCTAATATTCTGAATTTGCTGCTTGGCCGTCCTCTGTCTACTTCGGAGGAGCGCGCGGAGCACATAGGTCCGGTTGCGGGCATTCCTATTTTTGGTCTGGATGCGCTGAGCTCCGCGGCTTACGGGCCGGAGGCGGCGCTGACGCTGCTGATTCCGCTGGGACTGATGGGCGTGAAGGAGATTGTGCCCATCAGCTGCGCGATCCTGGCGCTTCTGATCATCGTCTACTTCAGCTACCGCCAGACGATCGATGCTTATCCGCATGGTGGCGGCTCGTATACCGTAGCAACGGAGAACCTGGGCGACAATGCTGGGCTACTTTCGGCGGCGGCGCTGATGATCGACTACGTCCTGACGGCGGCAGTGGGTATTTCGGCGGGTGTGGGTGCGCTGATTTCGGCCGTGCCGAGTTTGCAGCCGCATACGCTGGCGCTTTGCCTGGGGATTCTGGCGCTGCTGACGCTGGTGAACATGCGTGGAGTGCATGACACCGGTGTGGTGTTCATGGTGCCTACGTATCTGTTTCTGATCACGCTGCTGGTGATCATCGGCGTCGGAGGCTGGCACATCATCGCCAGCGGCGGAAGCCCGGTGCCGGTGATGCCGCTGCCTAAGCCAGCGGCGGCGACGGAGATGATCTCAATCTGGCTCATCCTGAAGGTCTTTTCTTCGGGCTGCGCGGCGATGACCGGCGTCGAAGCGGTAAGCAACGGCGTGACGGCGTTCCGCGACCCCGCGTGTGGCAATGCGAAGAAGACACTGACGATTATCATTGCGCTGCTGTTTGTTCTGCTGCTGGGGATTGCGCTGCTCTGCCGCGGTTATGGTGTGGCGGCGACTGATCCCAATGGCTGGCATTACGAGAGCGTGCTGTCGATGCTGACGCGGGCGGTCATGGGCCAGGGGTGGTTCTATTACACGACGATCGCGTCGATCCTGCTGGTGCTCGCACTTTCGGCGAATACCGCGTTTGCCGATTTTCCGCGGCTGACCCGGGCGATTGCGCTGAACAATTTTCTGCCGCATGTGTTCCTGCTGCGGGGACGTCGGCTCCTGTATTCGTGGGGAATTTATGTGCTGGTGGCGCTAACGGCGGTGCTCCTGATCATCTTTGATGGCGTTACGGACCGGCTGATTCCGCTGTATGCGATTGGAGCATTTCTGGCGTTTACGCTATCGCAGGCGGGGATGGTGGTGCACTGGAAGAAGGCTGGCGGCAAGCCGGGGCGGATGTTCGTCAACGGGCTTGGCGCTGTGGCGACCGGTATTACGACGCTGGTCGTTCTGGTGACGAAGTTCACGACCGGGGCGTGGATCACGGCGCTGCTGATTCCTGCGATGATCGTGATCATGCGTTCAGTGCGCAATCACTACGATAATGTGGCGGAGGAGACCAGGCTGGATACTCCTCTGGTTTCGGCATCGGTGCAGGAGCCGATTGTCGTAATGCCTATCGACCGGTGGAGCAGGATTACAGAGAAGGCAGTTTCGTTTGGGCTTTCGCTCTCTACCGATGTGCGTTGCGTGCATGTCCAGTCCGGTGAAGAGCCGGACCAGATCAGCAGGGAATGGCAGAAGCAGGTAGTGAACCCGCTGCATCTGGCTTGCAAGCCGGTACCCAGGCTGGTGGTGCTGACTTCTCCGTACCGGTATATTCTGCAGCCGCTTGTCGATTACATCCTTGCCATCAAACCGCATGAGTCGCAGCGAATCTGCGTACTGGTGCCTGAGCTCGTGGTCCGGCACTGGTGGGAAAACCTGATGCACAACCGGCGTGCTGATCTGCTGAAGGTGCTGCTGCTGATGAAGGGGAATCGAAGTATCGTGGTGATCAATATCCCGTGGTATCTCGACCGGGAATATCCTGAGGCGCATGCGGAGAAGGCCGCAGAGTTGCCCGCTCCTCACCCAAATTAAACGGTCATTTCCGTCATTTCTTTGATCGTGGCGAGTAGGTCGACGGGATGGACCGGCTTTGTCAGCAGTTCAAACGTGTGGCCTTTTCTGTTCGCGTCGCTCATCAGATGGGATGTTGAAGCGTGGCCGGAGAACAGAAGCACCTTGCAGTGCGGGTGAATGGCTTTGAATTGAACGCCGAGGTCGACTCCATTGAGTTGGGGCATCATGACATCGGAAAGCAGGACATCAGGGCAGCGCGACTCGGCCGCCAACAGAGCCTCGAGCGGGTCAGTGAACGAAACGGCCTCGAATCCGCTGCTTTTTAGGATTGCCGCAAGGGTTGTTGCGATCAACGTCTCGTCATCTACGACGTACACCAGTGCCATTTCGCCCCCGAAAGTCTTGCCATGAGCAGATTTACGTTCTTGGATGTAAACGCATCTCTTTGAGTTGCCAAACGTTACTTGCGATTCCTGACGTGCCTTCACGGGGCACGGGTGATCCGCTATTTTGCAGGATAAGCTGCCGCCTAAGGCGCTTCATGGGCTGACGGTTGGCCCGGTTACGGCTCTATCCAGGTGAACCCGGGCGTCCCAACTGGTACGCCGCCCTTGATGTTGGCTGGCGAAGCTCCAATTGCTCAAGATGAGCCGGATTCGGGCTGATAAGCTGAATAAGAACTCTCGAATTGCGGTCTGGTCCGTCTATTGAGAGACCAGCTACGAGCTAGTGTTAGGAGATTTTGGTGAAGGGTAAGTTTTTGTTGTCTGTTGTTGCGTTGCTACTGCCTATGAGCATGATGGGCCAGACGGCCAAACCGGCTGCTGCTCCCGATTTTTCCCGCTATGAGGCTTTCGGCGGTATTGCTTATTCGAGCGCGAACCAGGTGAAGGGTTCCTCAGCGCTTCTCGGTTTTAATATTGGAGCTGACGCGAAGCTGAAGAAGTGGTTTGGCGGAACGGTCGACTTCGGAGACTATCTGAAGACGGCTACCTCGACGACCCATGCAAACCCGACGGTGACGACTTTTCTGGCCGGCCCTGAGGTCTACATTCCTGCCGACAATCTGACTGGATTCTTCCATGTGATGTTTGGCGGCGCGCACACGGGCAACGTTGGCGCGAAGCCGGATATCGCGTTCGCTTACGCTGTGGGCGGCGGATTTGAATACAACGTATCCAAGCACTGGGCGGTGCGGGCTTCCGGCGATGGGATTGTTTCTTCGTTCGTGCTGGACCCGAACAATGAGGGCTTCTCGCCGCATTCCCGGGTAAATCCGCGGGCTACGTTTGGCGCGGCTTACCACTTCTAATTTGCCGATGCTTCTGGCTCTCCCCTACTTCAGGGTCGAGAGCCAGTTGAGCACGGTAATCTGCAAGGCTATGCGCTGGTCAGAGTAGCTGTGATCGGTGGCGAAGTGCGCTTCCTGCACGTGGGTGCTTCCCTGCTTGCGAACGGCAGCTGCCAGAGCTGCCGAGAATGGTGCCAGGCCATCCTCGGAACTGATGAGAAGCAGCGGACGGTTCCCGAACTGTCCCGCATATTCCAGAAAATTCCAATCTTTCTGATGTGCAGTTAACTCCTGCGCGAGGCTTTCGCCGGTGCAGTTGGCGAGGGGCAGGATGTCTTCGTCTTCAAGTCGCTTAGCGAGTATCGCGAGGGACGCCTTGGGATCGTTCGGGACTTCAACAGCCTTGGGCATGTAGCCCATGTTGGCGGCGGAAATCATCGCTGTACCGAGGATGGCCGGGTCGTGTGAACCGGCGTAAGCGGCGAGGAATCCGCCCATGCTGTGACCCATGAGGGCAATGCGCTTGGGATCGGTGCGGAGTTTGGCGGAGTTTACAGGGTCGCGCAGGTAGGCGATGGCCGCCTGGGTGTCTTCAATACAGTTGCCAAAGGTGAAGCTGCCGGGCGAACCCCAGCTACCGCGATAGTCGAAGAATACGGCGTTCCAGCCAGCACGACGAATGGACTGCGCAAGATCGAGATTCTTCTCGTTGCCGGGGAAACCGTGGAGAACGATGACGGTCGCGTGCGGGCCGGCTCCGGGGGCGAGATAGGCAATGGCGTTCAGTGCTGCGCCATGGCTGGGAATCTGAAACGACTGCATAGCCGCCGGATTGGCTTTGTCGCGGGGCGGGTCAGTCGTAAGGGCTGCAGGGATTTGCTGGGCTGCCGCGGGAAGGCTGAGAGCGAGAAGGCAAGCGAAGAGACGCACGGTGGACATGCAGCCATTGTGATGTATCCAGGTGCACGGAACCAAGGATGATTTTGGCGGTCGGGGGGAACCCGGTCTCAAACGCGAGACCGGAGTTCGACCCTGACGGGCTTATTCCTGGTGGAGAGCTCTTGCTATATCGAGCTGGAGCGCGCGGCGGGCAGGAAGGACGGCAGCTATGCCGAAGATAGCCATGAGAATTGCAATGGCGGCTGCGTAGCTGATGGGGTCGAGATTGCTGACGCCATACAGGATTCGGCGGAGGATCTGCGAGATGGCCGCCGTTGTAATCGTGCCGGCGGCGAGACCCATCACAACGGGCCAGGAGAATTGGCGAAGAATGGCAGCGACGACTTGAAATTTCGAAGAGCCAAGTGCCAGCCGGATGGCGATCTCCTTGGTGCGCTGAGAGACGGTGTAGGCTACGAGACCAAGGATGCCCAGGCTGGCCAGAAGCACGGCAACGAAGCCGAGCATGCTGATGGTTTTCGCTATACCGCCCGCTGACTTGGTTTCGCTCACAAATTCCGCCCTGAGTAGACGAATTTCGGGGAAGAGCTTGGGGTCGAGATCGCTGGTGATAGCGTGAAGCGACGGAGCAAGGCCGTCTGGAGCGCCCGCGGTTTTGACGAGAACAACGAGGTCGTTCATGTTGGCTTCCTGCGCGGCGTGGTAGAGTTCGACCGTATCGCCGTCCTGCATGTCCATCAAACGGGCGTTGGCGACCACACCTATGACGATGTCGCCGGGGCCGGAGCCGCTGGCATCCTGCTTGCCGATTGGGTCTTCCCCAGGCCATTGTTTCTGGGCGAGCGAGTCGCTGATGATGACGGCGTGTTGTTCGCCGGGGTAGAAGTTGCGGCCACGGAGCAGAGGTACCTGCATGGTGGCGAAGAAGTCCGGGTCTACGGTGAACGGGAAGATGCGGACCAGGTGCCCATTGATGGTGTTTGAGATGGTCGAGACGCGATTGTGACCGAGTGGCTGCATGGAAGTGAGTGCGACGTTTGTCACTCCGGGAATAGACAGTGCGCGGGCCTTGAACTGAGTCAGCAGGTTGCGCGCATCGGCGGGCTTATAGCCGTGACTTCCCTGCCCCAGGTCGATAGATAAAACCTGCTCATAACCGAAGCCTGGGTTGGCATGGAGCGCATGCTGGGCGGCGCGGACAAGCAGACCTGACACGATGAGCAGGAGACAGCTGGCTGCGATTTGTGCACCGAGCAAGATCTGGCGGACGAGCGTCCGGCGCTGGCGCTGGCGGGCAATCTGCATGGCCGGAGCGAGGCCGAAGAGGGTTGCCGCCACCAATCCGACCGCGAAAGTGAAGGCTATGACGCGCCAGTCGGGGCTAGCGGTCATCCAGACCGGTGCATTCGCGTAAGCCATGGTGATGCGCAGCGTCAGGTAGCCGAGGAGGAGGCCGGTGATGGAGCCGACGGTTGAGAGCAGAATGCTCTCGGTGAAGAGTTGACGGAAGATACGGCCGCGCGTGGCTCCAATGGCAACGCGGATGCCGATTTCGTGTTCGCGGGCAACGCCGCGCGCGAGCAGCAGACCGCCAAGGTTAGCGCAGGCCACGGCAAGGATCAGGAAGGAGAGCCCACCGACGGCAACGAGGACGATGACCATATCGGGCTGCATGATTTGGTCATGCCCCCCTGGGTCGCTGCGGATGTACTCGTTGTCCCAGACGTCTTTCGGGGCGAGCTTGCGTATCTCGTTGGTGAGCGCAAGCAGTTCCTGCTCAGCGACTTTAGGAGATATGTCGGGTGCGAGACGGCCCCACATTTCGACGCCTGAGCCACTGAAGTCGGTGGTGGAGACGGTGGTGTTGCCTTCGATGAAATAGCCGGCCTGGGTGATAGGAGCCCATATATCAAAATGCTGATTTCCAAGAGCTATGAAGAGAGAGGAGGTTACGCCGATGACGGTGGCTGGCTTCTGGTTGATATGGATGATTTTGCCGACGATATTGGGGTCAGAAGCGTAGTGACTCTGCCAGAAGCCGTTGCTGAGTACCACAACCGGAGCGCTCCCCTGCCGCTCCTGCTCTGGATCGATCATGCGCCCCAGAGCGGGCTGAGAGCCCAACTCCTTGAAGTAGTTCTCGGTGACGAATCCGATCTGGACAGCTTTGGAATCGTTCTCCAACTGCTGGCCTGGGACGCCCATGGTGCCCATGACGGCCGATAGCGTGCGGACATGGTCGCGGAAGTATGCCATCGAAGCGTAGGACACGGTGTTCGTGGAAGCGTCGGGCGAGCGGCGTTGCAGGCGGAGGATGGAGTCGGCGCCGCGCACGGGGATGTATTGCAGGAACATCATGTTGAAGAGGCTGAACGCGGTGACGTTGACGCCAATGCCGACTGCAAGGACGAGAATGGCCGTGATCGAGAATCCGGGCGACCGGCGGAGGGTACGCGCGGCGTAGGTCACATCCTGGAAGAAGCGATCGATCCATGTCCAGCCCCAGGCCTCGCGCGCCTGCTCGCGGAGCAGCGCCGGGTTGCCAAAGCGGCGACGGGCTTCCGGTAGTCCGGTGCGTTCAGCCATATCTCGGTGGAAGGCCATTTCGTCGGCGAGTTCGCGGCTGCGGCGAGTCCGGGTAAACAGATAACCGATGCGGCGGAGAATCTCGTTGAGCTTTTCCATGATTGACCTCGATGTGAGACTTCGGATGGGCCTTTTGCCTACGCGGTGCGCAGGACGGATTGGATAGCCTGAGTGACTCGGTCGTACTCACTCAGCTCGGCTTCGAGCTGCTTTTGCCCGGCGGCAGTGAGGCGATAGAAGCGGACTTTGCGGTTGGTTTCAGAGATGCCCCACTCGGCAGAGGCCCAGCCTTTGAGCAGGAGTTTCTGGAGAGCTGGATAAAGCGAGCCTTCTTCTACTTCGAGGACAGAGCTCGAAAGGACGTGTATCCGTTGGGCGATCGCGTAGCCGTGCAGCGGCCCGGAATTCAGGACGCGGAGGATGAGCATGGCGAGAGCGCCGGAAGGCATGCCAGATTTAGGCATATCGCTGCTAGGCATCATTGACATAGGCATAGATTAGCTATGCCTTATGCGCGTGTCAATGCAATTTCCAGGGGTTCCGAAAAATAAATCGCTCGCAAAGTCGCTGCCACTCGTTGGTGCCGAGAACCGCTGGAGAGCATATTCGCTATTCGGGTGGGAGTTCGCCGATGTCTTCGTTCCAGATCTCCGGATGGGCGGAGGTATAGCTGAGGAGCAGGTCGGCGCACTCCTGGCTATCGAGGTCGATGACTTTGACGCCGTGCTCGCGGAGCCACTCGACTCCACCTTGGAAATTACGGCTCTCTCCTACAACCAGGGTGCCGATGTTGAACTGTCGAACAAGGCCGCTGCAGTACCAGCAAGGGGCGAGGGTCGTGACCATGACCAGGTCTCGGTAATTGCTCTGCCGTCCGGCGCGACGGAAGGCGTCGGTTTCGCCGTGGATGGATGGGTCACCCTCCTGCACGCGGCGGTTATGGCCGCGGCTGAGGAGTTTGCCGTCCTGGGTGAAGAGAGCTGCGCCGATGGGGATGCCGCCTTCCGCGTGGCCGAGACGAGCTTCATCGAGGGCTACGGCGAGCATCTGTTGGTAGAGCGAGTGATCCTGATTGTGCACTTGAGTTTCCACTTGATTCAGCATACGGCAGGCGAGTCAGTGGCCGCTCAATCGTATTGATACGACTCGATTCGAGAGGATATACGACTCACAAGAGTGCCCTTTCCGGGAGATCAATGTGGATGAAATTTGATGGCCTCAGCGGTGGTGTAACGCTCTACCGCACGGCGCGTCCATGGGATAGGATGGGCGAATAGATTGTTTGGAGGTTTCGATGGCAGACCAACCGAAACAGAAGGCCGAGCTGCGCGCGGACCAGCAAATGCTGGAGTTAGAGCCACTCTCGGAGACTGGAAACAAGTCTGGAAGCGCCAGCCGGGTCAGCCGCCGCGGCTTTCTTTCCGGGCTGGGTGCCGCCGGACTGGTGGCCGGTGTTTCGCCGATTTCGATGACGGCTGCTCCCGCCGCCACTGTCTCCGCTGCGCAGGAAGCTCCCGCTTCGCTCGCGGCTGTATCGATCAATGGTAAGAAGTATGAGTTGGCTGGTCTGGAGCCGCGAGTCACGTTGCTGGATTTTCTGCGCGAGCGAATCTACCTCACGGGGACAAAGAAGGGCTGCGATCACGGCCAATGCGGCGCTTGTACGGTGCACGTCAATGGCCGGCGCGTGAACTCCTGCCTGACGCTGGCGGTCATGACCGCAGGCAAGGAAGTCACGACGATCGAAGGGATCGGACAGCCGGACAACCTGCACCCAATGCAGGCGGCATTTGTCGAACATGACGGCTACCAGTGCGGCTACTGCACGTCGGGGCAGATCATGTCCGCGGTGGCATTGCTGAAGGAGCCCATCGGGCCGACGGATGAGGATGTGCAGCATGGCATGGCGGGCAATATCTGCCGTTGCGGGGCATATCCGAACATTGTGGCGGCCGTGCAGCAGGTGCGCGGCAAGGTTTCTAGTCCATCCGTGGCTTAAGCGTTCCCTGGGCTGGGTCGCAAAAATTGGCAAGCAGAGCAGATTTGAAGCGAGGATACGATGCACAACTTTACCTATGAGCAGCCGACAGCGATTGAGAAGGCAGCGGGCAATGCAGGGAAATTCATCGCTGGTGGAACGACCCTCGTCGACCTGATGAAGCTGGGTGTAGAAACGCCGTCCGCGCTGGTGGATGTGACGGCGCTTCCGCTGGCACAGGTGGAAGTGTTGCCGAATGGCGGGCTGAAGATTGGCGCGATGGTTCGCAATTCCGATCTGGCGCATCACCCCGAAGTTTTGAAGAGTTACCCGGTGCTGTCGCAGGCGCTCCTTTCGGGCGCGTCGCCGCAGTTACGGAACATGGCGACGACGGGTGGGAATCTGCTGCAGCGCACGCGTTGTCCCTACTTCCGCGATCCCAGTTCGGGTGGATGCAACAAGCGCGAACCGGGCTCCGGCTGTTCTGCGATTGAAGGACATCACCGCATGATGGCGATCCTCGGGACGAGCGATCACTGCATTGCAACTCATCCATCCGATATGTGCGTTGCAATGACTTCGCTGGATGCGGTGATCCACATGGAAGGCACGAAGGGTAAGCGGGCAGTGGCGATTGGTGAGTTTTACAAGCTGCCGGGAACGACGCCGAATATCGAGAATGTGCTGGAACCGGGCGACCTCATTACTCACGTTGAACTGCCTCCCGCCATTGGAAGCAGGCAGGTTTATCTGAAGCTGCGTGACCGCGCTTCGTATGAATTTGCGTTGGCATCTGCGGCGGTCGTGGCAAAGGTTGAGGGCGGACACATTCGTGCAGTGAGGGTGGTGATGGGCGGCGTGGGAACGAAACCCTGGCGATCGCATGAGGCAGAGGCTGCGCTGGTGGGCAAGGCTGCCACGCCCGCAACATTCAAGACAGCGGCCGAGGTTGCTCTGAAAGGTGCGAAGCCGCATACCGAGAATGCGTTCAAAGTTGAACTGGCGAGGCGTTGTGTGACACGCGCGCTGAAGATGGCGACTGCTTAGTCTCACGTTGGCAAGCGGGCATAGCAAGGAGAACGACGATGGTTTCAGCGACGGAAGCAGTGAGCCAGATGAGCAAGGGCTCTGCAGGTAAGAACATTATCGGCGCGGCGGTGCCGCGCATCGATGGGCCGTTGAAGACGACCGGTGCGGCGCAATACGCAGCTGATTTTCACTTCCCGAACTTGGCGCATGCGGTCGCGGTACAGAGCACAATTCCCAGCGGCAGGATCAAGCGGCTCGATGCATCCGTTGCGGAGAAGATGCCTGGCGTTGTGCTGGTGCTCCACCACGGCAATATAGGGCAGCTTTATCGCTCTGTTCCCGGCGACCAGAACGCTACCAACAGTGAGGTGCGTTCCGCTTTTGAAGACGAAACGATTCGTCACTGGGGTCAGCATGTAGCAGTCGTCATCGCTGAGACATTTGAGCAAGCTACGGCCGGAGCGGCAGCCGTCAAAATAGAGTACGAGACAAGCCCTGCCAGCCTGCGTACGAAGCTGGACGACTTCAATGGCAAGCGCAAATCGGTTTCCAAGCGCGGTGATCCAGACGCGGCGTTCGCTTCGGCACCAGTCAAGATTGACGCGTTGTATGTAACTCCTGTCGAGACGCACAATCCGATCGAGATGCATGCTTCGGTTGCGGTTTGGGAAGGTGACCGGGTCACTCTGTACGAGACTTCGCAGGGAGTGATTAATCATCGCGTCGTGATGGCGCAGGTGCTGGGGCTGCCGGTTGAGAATGTCCGCGTGGTGACGAAGTTCCTTGGTTCTGGCTTTGGCGGAAAGCTGTTTCCCTGGCCGCTCACTGCGATGGCGGCGGTAGCTTCGCGCAAGCTGGGCAGGCCGGTCAAGCTGAGCATGAACCGGCGCATGATGTTCTCGAATGTGGGGTACCGCCCGCGCACCGAGCAGGCGATCAAGCTGGGAGCAACGAAGGAAGGCAAGCTACTGGCGTTGCGGCATGACTATCTCAACGTGACGTCTCAGCTTGACGACTACGATGAGGGTTGTGGTGAGGCTACCCCCTATCTCTATACCGTCGCGAACCTCGAAGTCACAAGCGGGTTGGTACGCAGACACATGGGAGCGCCGATGTACATGCGCGGGCCAGGTGCTGTTCCGGGGTTGTTTGCGCTAGAAGCTGCTATGAATGAGCTCGCGGACGAACTCAAGATGGACCCGCTGCAGCTTCGGTTGGTCAACGATGCAGAGACCGATGGAAGCAATGGGATGCCATTCTCTTCCCGGCATTTGAAGGAATGTTGGGAGACCGGCGCGAAGAAGTTCGGCTGGGAGAAGCGCACGGCCGGTATTGGCTCGATGCGTCGCGACGGAAAGATTCTCGGCTGGGGATTGGCTGGTGCAAGTTGGGTAGCGATGCGGCTTCCCTGCACCGCTACTGTTGAGCTTTGCGCCAACGGCCGCGTCTGTGTGCGTTGCGGAACGCAGGATATCGGCACCGGAACCTACACGGTTTTCGCGCAGGTGGTGCACGAGAAGACTGGAATTCCGCTGGACCGGATCGATGTGCTGATTGGTGACAGTGCTCTGCCCGACGGACCTATGTCTGGCGGGTCGATGGTGACCGGCTCCGTGCTCAACGCGATTGCTGCTGCTTCAACGAATGTGATGGGCAAGATTGCCGATCTGGCGACGAGCACAGCAGGGTCGCCGCTGGAAGGCGCTGATGTTAAGACTGTTTCATTCACCAACGGACGGCTCCACAAGAGCGATCAGGCCGCTTCCAACGGAACGGAATTCTCCAACATTCTCACGGCTGCGCGACTGAGTGGATTGAGTGCCGAAGGCAAGACAATTCCGTCCTTTGAAGATCCCAAGTCAAAGGGTGTTTCGCTGCACTCCTACGGTTGCCAGTTTGTTGAGGTGGAGTGGGAGCCGGATATTGCGCGACTGCGCGTAAGCCGCGTAGTCACGGTGATTGACGGCGGCAGGATCATCAACCTGAAGGCTGCTACCAACCAGATCATGGGCGCCGTTGTAATGGGTGTCGGCATGGGATTGCTGGAGGAGACGGTCTACGACCAGCGGAATGGCCAACCGATCAACGGCAGTATGGCCGATTACCTGATGGCGACGTGTGCTGATTCCCCCAAGATCGATGTGACATTTCTCGATTATCCAGATCCTGCGATGGGTGAGTACGGAGCGCGCGGCATTGGCGAAATCGGGCTTGCGGGGATGGCTCCGGCGATCACAGCAGCGGTTTACCACGCAACGGGCGTGCGCGTTCGCGAACTGCCGGTGCGCATCGAAGATCTACTCAAGTCCGAGATTCGCGAAGTCTGAGGTTTCTTAGAGGATTCAAATGAGCGACCTCGAAAACATCCTGCCGCTGTGGCGTGACCTTCGCAGATCAGGGACGGATTATGTGCTCGCGACGGTGGTTGCGGTCGATGGGTCTGGCTACCGCAAGCCTGGGGCGCAGATGCTGGTTGCCGCCGATGGCCGCCGGGCTGGGACGATTAGCGGTGGCTGCCTGGAGGCTGAGGTGGCACGCAAGGCGTTCTGGCACACGGAGCACGGACCTGTGCTCCGGCGCTACTCCACCAGCGCTGATGATGGGGAAGTGCCGTTTGGGATGGGCTGCGGCGGGGTAGTGCATCTGCTGTTGGAGCGGAGTGCCACTGCCAGCGCTTTTCTGGAGCGACTGGCGGAGGATTTCGCTGAGCGCAACGCGATGGCGGTGGCCACTGTCCTGGAGGGCGATTGGATTGGCAAGCGGGTGTGTTGGCCGAATCCGGTCGACGACCGGGCTACTCAATTGCCCGCTCTCACAGCCAAGCTTTCGGAATTAGCTGAGCAGTGTTTCGAGCAGCAGCGGTCCTTTTCGCAGAGTGTGCAGTTGGAGGGAGGCCAGGTGGTCTCGGTTTCGCTGCAATGGCGACCGGCCAGGACAGGTCTGTTTGTTTTTGGAGCTGGTGACGATGCGATCCCGGTGGTGAAGTTGGCAAGGCAGCTTGGCTGGTATGTATCCGTGGCGGATGGACGTTCGAACCTCGCTACCCCGTCACGGTTTCCGGAGGCGCATGTGGTGCACGTGCTTGGCGCAGTAGAATGGCCTGCATTTGCAATGAAGCCTACGGATGCCGCTGTGGTGATGACGCACAGTCTGGAGCAGGACACTCGCATCCTGGGCGAATTACTGAAGGAAGCTCTGGCTTATCTGGGAGTGCTGGGGCCACGTCACAGAACGTCAGAGGTGCTGTTGGCCGTGGCACATTCTCTGTCCGTTCCGGCCGCGAGGGTAGATGCACAGTTGGGGGCTTGGCTAGATCGTCTTCATGCGCCGATGGGCCTGGATCTGGGTGGAGATACGCCAGCGGATATTGCGTTGGCCGCGGTGGCAGAAGTCCAGCAAACCTTGCGCCGTGCAACCGGCCTTCCGCTTCACGCCGTCAGAGGCGGCCTTACAACCGCCTCACCTGACAGGCACGCTCTCTACTGGGCGTGAGCCTGCTCAACCAGGAGCTGCTCGAACGAAGGTATTCCACGCAGGCTGGCAAACTCCTTGTCGGCAAGCACTTTCTTGCGATCGGTAAAGCCCTCGTCGATGGCCATGCGCAGGTAATCGACGGCTCGGTCGTTCATGCCGACACGCACGTAGCTCTTGGCGAGATAGAAATTCATCGCGCCGCGCCTTTGGGCGGGAGTAGGTTCGCCTACCCTATATTGGAAGCTGCGCTCAAATATCTCGGGGTCAATCGCCAGAGCGGCCTGGTAGCAGTCCCAGCCCTTCTTGAACTTGTCCTCAGCCATAAGATCGGTGCCGAGATTCTTGTAAATCAAGGCTGATTTTGGGCTCTGTTTCAGCGCCTTGCGATAATACTTTTCGGCATTGGCAAATTGCTTCAACGAGTAATAGACCGTACCCATGTTATTGAGGATGTCTGGATTCTTCGGATCCATTTTCAGGGCGTTTTCGTAGCTCTTTTTCGCTTCCTCAAGGACAAACATCTGCTGGTTGGCCATGCCGATCTTGTTCCAAACGGCAGGAGAGATATGCGGCATCTGATGATAGGTCTGGATGGCCGCCTGATAGCGGCGGCGAGCCATGTGAAGATCGCCCAGTTGCTCTGGAGTGAGGGCAGATGGAACTGCATTTGCCTGGGATATGGCTCCAGACTGGGGGGCGAGGAGAGGTGGTTGCAACGGAGCGTCCGATTGAGCGGCCAGCGGCACGACGAGCAGGAAGACAGCTAACGGAAGGGTGAGGAATCGCATTGTGGAGGCTGGAACGATCGATAGGTGGGTTGGACATTCTGAGAGTGCCATGGGGATTCCTCCAAACCGCGACCTGCAACCTGACTGCGAGGATTGGTTCAGGTCGGGCGCGCAGTCCGCGCGTAGCGGTTGTCTGCGCTGATGTTGGTCGGAATTGTGGCACCAACGTTGGTTCATCGTCAAGCGACGATGAGCATTCCGATACTTAAGGGTTGAACAGCTTAGGGAATAAGCTACTTCGGCTGATCCCATTTGTTCTTGAGCTCGCGCTCCTGCGTCTGCTTGTAGATTTCTTCCATTTTGGCGCCGAGGCCGCGGTCGTCCTTGCTGAGCGGCCAGATGGTGAAGTCGCGGGTGGCGAGCAGGTGCGGGGAGGCCTGCATGGACTTCAGGCCGTCTTCGAGTTCGAGCAATGTGCCGTAGGTCAGGTCGAGGACGTGCTCGTCGGGGTGGTAGATCGAGCCGATGGGGTAATCGAGGAACGGGGTGCGGGACTGCTCGATGTGGTTGCCGAGTATATGTGCGACGGGCTTGCCATGGACGAAGGCGATCAATCGTTCGGTGCTCGCCTGCAATGCAGCGAAGTCGCGGATGTAAAGTCGGCCAGGGTACAGGCTGTCGCCGGTGAGAAGCACGCCGGTTTTGCGATCGTAAAGGGCAATGCTGACGACGTCGTGGCCAGGGATGGGAATGATGTCGAGTTTGCGTTCGCCGAGGTTCACTTCGCCGGGCGATTCAGGCCAGTTGGCGATATGGAAAAAGGCCGTGGTATCCGCGACCTTGGCCGGAACGAATGTGATGGGGATCGCCGGATCGGAAAAGGCCTGGAGAGCTGCATCGCCGAAGGTGTGATCTTCATGCGAGTGGGAGTGGGTAACGATGATAGGGATGCTGGTGCGGTGATTGCGCTCGAGCCAGTTGTGGACGACGCGCTGAAAGGTTGGGACGAGATTCCCGTTGCGCGAGCCGGTGTCCCAGAGCAGGCCGCGGTCTTTACCGAAGAAGAGATAGAGAAACGGCATCTCGGCATCGGTGCAGCCGGACTGGCGAAGGATATAGAGATTGGGGTTGTACTCGTGGACCTGCCACTCGGGCATTTCCATGCACTTCGGGCCACCGGTCGCCCAATGCTGCGGAAGGACGCCGCGCTCGAGATCGCCTCCGTTTGGCTCCGGAAACTGGGCCTGACTGAGTTGCGGAAGGAAGGCAAGGGCGAGGACTGCCGCGAGACGAAGCTTCATGAGGCACCTTAAATGGGGGTCGAATGCGGCGTCGAATAAGTTAAGCCCGATGACGACTCGTCACCGGGCTGAGTTTCTTGATGCTAGGCGATGATGTCGTGGATCACGTTACCTGAAACGTCCGTGAGGCGATAGTCACGGCCACTGTACCGATAGGTGAGCTTGGTGTGGTCGATACCGAGTAGATACAGGATCGTCGCGTGGATGTCGTGCACGTGGACCGGATTCTCAGTTGCCTTCCAGCCGAAGTCGTCGGTCTGACCGTAGGAGAAGCCCTTTTTGATGCCGCCACCTGCAAGCCACATGGTGAAGCCGTGCGGATTATGATCGCGACCGTTATGTGTCTGTCCGCCGTTGAAGCCACTGCCCATTTCAACAACGGGCGTGCGGCCAAACTCTGATCCGGCAACGATGATGGTGTCCTCGAAGAGGCCGCGAGCCTTGAGATCCTTGATCAGCGCGGCGAAAGGCTGGTCGGAATCCTTGGCGGTCTTGCGATGCATTTCGATATCGAAGTGGTGATCCCATGGATCGCCCTTTGCGTAGTAAATCTGCACGACCCGGACGCCTTTCTCGATGAGGCGGGCGGCGGTAAGGCAGCCGCGAGCGGTGCTTCCTTCGCCGTACATCTTCAGGGTCGCTTCGCTCTCCTTGCGCACGTCGAAGACGTCTGGAGCTTCGGTCTGCATGCGGTAGGCTGTCTCCATCGCGCCAATCGTGCTTTCCAGCTGGCCGTCATGAAGCGCGCCCGGGGCGGTCTTCATGTTCATCTGGTCGAGTTGCTCAAGAAGGTCGATTTCTTTGCGCTGCTGCTTGAGATCGAAGCCTTCGTTGTGGATGTTTGCGATGAGCTTTTTGGGGTCAAAATCGGTCTTCTCGACTTTGTCAGAAACGTACGTTCCCTGGTGCACGGCGGACAGAAAAGCAGATCCCCAAAGTGGAGGACCTACCGTCGTCGGCACTTCCGGGCATAGGACCACGAAGCCGGGAAGATTCTTGTTCTCCGTGCCGAGGCCGTAGGTCATCCACGAGCCCATCGACGGACGGCCGGCGAAGTTGGCGCCGGTGTTCATCATCAGCAATGCTGGCTCATGGTTGGGAATCTCAGTGAAGACGGAGTGAACGAAGCACATGTCGTCCACGCACTCGGCGAGGTGGGGGAAGATCTCGCTGACTTCCTTGCCACTCTTGCCGTAGCGCTTGAACTCGAAAGGCGACTTCATGATCGAGCCGGTCTTGCGCTCGTGGGCCAGGTCGCCGCCGGGCATGGGCTGGCCGTGGTACTTGGCGAGCGTGGGCTTGTGGTCAAAGCTGTCGATCTGCGAAAGACCGCCATTCATGAAGAGGAAGATGACGTGCTTGGCGCGCGGCTTGAAGCCCGGCTCCTGAATCATCCATGAGGCCTTGGTCGTGCCGGTCGACGGCTCATCGGCACGGGCGATGGTGTCGCCGAGGAGACTGGCAAGCGAGAGCATCCCGAAGCCCGCGCCCATCTTGCAGAGGGCTTCACGGCGGGTCATCGGTTGATTGGCTGGTGTGTGTCGCATTGCTTCTTCCATCCTTTGCAGCGTAGCTGCGATTGACGATCTTTGACTAGTCCAGGAACTGAAATTCGTTGGAGCTGAGCAGGATTCTTGCGTACTGCTTCCAGGCGGTGATCGGCTCCCCGGCGACGGCGTAACCGGCCTTTTCGGGAGTTGTACTGAGGAACTTGAGCGCGAGTTCGATCTCCTGATCCGATGGCTTGCGCTGGTAGACGTACGAGTAAATCTTGATGATGCGATCCTTATCGGTCGCCTCAGAGTTGACGCGCTCGGCAAGAACGCCTGCCTGCTTCAGCACGAACGGGTTGTTCATGAAGTAGAGCTGTTGCAGTGGCACGTTGCTCGAGAAGCGCTGCTCAGACGTGAAGCTGGGGTTGGCAAAGTCGAAGATCTGCAGATAGTTGTTCAGACGGTAGCGGCTAACTTTGCAGAAAACCGTGGGCGTGGTGTTGTCTTCCGAAAAATCAGTCGACGGGCCAGAGGTCTTCTTGGTGTCGAGGTCGCCGGCCACAAAGAGCATCGAGTCGCGCAGTTCTTCCGCGTCGAGACGGGTGCGGTTGAAGTGCGAGTATAGGCGGTTGGCGCCGTCCTTCTCATGCGCTTCTGGGGACTCTTCAACGCTGGTCTGGTAAACAGCCGAGAGCATGATCTCGCGCTGTAGCTTCTTGATGGAGCGGCCATTGGTGAGAAATTCATGCGAGAGGAATTCGAGCAGTTCGGGATCGGTCGGCTCTTCGCCTACAAGGCCGAAGTTGTCCGGCGTGTTGACGATGCCGGAGCCGAAGTGCCACTTCCAGATGCGGTTGACGATGACACGTGTCGACAGCGGACTGGCGATAATGTCGTTCGCAAGCTCAAGGCGGCCACTACCGTCGCTATAAGGCTTGGTCGTCGGCGTTGTGAGCACTGTAAGGAAGCGACGCGGAACGGTGTCGCCGAGCGTGTGGGGATTGCCGCGGACATTGAGCTTGACGTCCTGGATCTGCGGCTTGTCAGCCATGCCGTGGACGTAGGGGTAGTTCTCAGGCGCGAGCTTCTTCTTGAGTTCGGCCATCTCCTTCTGCTGCGCTTCAAGATAGGTTTGCCAAGCAGGCCCGAGGCGGCTGGTCAGATCCCAACCTACGAATACCAGGACGCCGGGAACAAAACGCGTTTCCTGATCTCCGCTGCGCATAACGAAGATATCGGAGTAAAGCTTGGCTTCATCGATGGGGATCGTCTTGAGTTCAAGCGCGCAGCCGGGGCAGAACTGATCGTCGGTTTCGAATTCGCTTGGCTTGGCGTCGTGAACGCGGTGCTTTGGAACATCATTCTTGGCGCGAACGATGTCGTTCTGCTCCTCGATTTCAAGGGCGTGCTCACGAACACGCAGGACTTGTTTCTGGAAGCTCTCAGCCAGAACCTTTGCTTCATCCTCGGTGCCACCGTCGGCAGCGATCATGGCCTGCCAGTCATTTAGATAGTCATAGGGACGCGGCTCCTTGCCGGGCGTAAGATACTCGACCCAACGCCGGAGAATGACCGGATCAAGCTTTGCCTGCGAGGCTGCATCTTCGATAGAAGCCTTGGGCTTACCGAGCACATTCCAGGCCGCAACCAGATAGGCCGAAGTCTGGTGAGCAAGGGCTGCCGATAGCTGTTTGGACTCCGTGCGAGTGTACTCGCCCAGTTCAATTTGCAGCTTCTCCATCTTAGCCAGGTTGCTCTCGTAGGCAGCAGTCTGAGCAGCGGAGACGGTCGGATATTCCTTGTAAGTGGAGTTGGCAAAAACGCCGATGAGCGCGAAGTAGTCTTTCTGCGTGATGGGGTCGTACTTGTGATTGTGGCAGCGGGCGCAGGCTACTGTAAGCCCAAGAGTCCCGCGGGTGACTGCGTCGACGCGCTCATTGCGTTCATCGGCACGGCCCTGGATCGGTTCAGCCTGATCCCAGACCCACGGACCGGCGCCCAGATAGCTGGTCGCTGTCAGATAGTCTTCCTGCTCCTGCTTGGACTTCGCTGGAACCTTGTCGCCCGCGATTTGCAGACGCAGGAACTGATCGTAAGGCATGTCCGCGTTGAAGGACTTGATGACCCAATCGCGGTAGCGATATGCGCCGGAAAAGGGCATGTAACCACGGCCCTTGGGATCGAGGCCACGCACGTCATCTTCGGCATAACGTGCAACGTCAAGCCAATGGCGGCCCCAGCGCTCGCCGTACTTGGGCGACGCCAGCAGGCGGTCGATGAGGCTCTCGTATGCCTTGGGTGACTTGTCCTTGACGAAGGCGTCGACCTCTTCGGGCGTGGGCGGCAGACCTGTGAGATCGTACGTCGCGCGGCGGATTAGCGTGCGGCGATCGGCCGGCGCGGAGGGCTTGATGCCCGCCTGCTCCATCTTGGCGAGCACATACTTGTCGATCGAGGTCTTCGCCCAGTGCGCATCCTTCACTTCCGGCACTGGAGGAACTTTGATCGGTTGAAAGGACCAGAAGGCGCGCTGCTTGTCGGTGATGATACCCGTTTTTACGGACGCTGAAAAGACCGTGCCGGGAGCGCTCTTGGGCCAGACGGCGCCCTGCTTCACCCAATGGGTCAGGTCCGCAACTTCCTGCTCGTTGAGCTTGCCGCCCTTGGGCATCTTGAGCGCTGTGTTCTGATGAACGGCGGTGATGATGAGGCTTTTCGACGGGTCGCCAGGAACTAGCACTGGGCCGTGTTCGCCGCCCTTCAACATGGCTTCGCGGGAGTCAAGCTTGAGGCCGCCAGAAGTGCTCTCGCCGTGGCAGCTGGTGCAATTGTTGGCGAGGATGGGACGGACGTTATTTTCGAAAAAGTCCGCGTCGGACATTGGGCCCTGCGCATGCGGCGTAGAAGGTGCGGAGACCTTAGCAATGACGGGAGCCGAAGGTGCCGGGGCAGCAGTTGCGGGAGCAGGAGCAGGAACCTGTGTCATGGGCCCGGATGTGTCGCTTCCCTTTGCGCCGGCTTTAACCCAGGCTACGAGCGTTTCGAGATCGGCAGAATCGAGGGCTTTGCGCGGCGGCATTTTCAACGCGCCGGTGCGGCGAATGGCCTGGATGAGAAGACTCGTCTCAGGATCGCCGGGAACGATGGAGGGACCCGTTTTACCACCCTTGAGGATGGTGGCATAGCTATCCAGTCGCAATCCGCCAGACTGCGATTCCTGATGGCACGAGTAGCAGTTGTCGTCGAGGATAGGCACGACTCGCTTGGTGTAATACTCAGCGGAGTCTGGTGCAGGAGCCTCCTGCGCACGAACTGACCCCGTGACGGAGATAGCGATTCCTGCGACTACGAGTGATGAAGCCGCAGCCAGATAGAAACGTGATTGAGACGATGACAGTGCCGTTGACAGTCGCATCAGAGCGAATCCCCCTGTCCATCGATGTCCTGCGCAGGTTGAAATTCGTCGTTTTGAGAAGGGCGGCCATAAGCGCGGCGAGCTACGTAGTCGCGCAGTTCCTGGAACTCCGGGCTCTTTTCCCTCACGGAGATTGTATCGCTGGATTGAGGTAGCTGCATATCGAGGAGCACATTACTTTCCTGGGAATCCTCCCGGTGTGGACGGAGGACAATGAGTCGCGAACCGAGCAGGAGGGCCTCAGAGGTGTTGTGCGTCACGAAGACGACGGTGGGCCTCATCGCATGCCACTTTTCCCGGAGCTGCTGTTGGAGGCTGGCGCGCGTGGACGGATCGAGCGCGCTGAAGGCCTCGTCCATCAACAGCACCGGAGGCTTCATCATCAACGCCTGTGCAATCGCAACGCGCTGCTGCATTCCGCCGGAAAGCTGATGGGGATATTTGTTGAAGTCCGTAGCGCGAAGTCCGAAGCTCAAGAGCTGCTGTTCCGCCTCGATGCGCAGCTGTTTGCGGAACCGGTGAAACGATGGAAGCAGGCGTCCCAACCAGCCGCAGAAGGCATTCTCCGGGCCGTACATCACGTTCTGGATCATGGTGCGGTCGGGAAACAGTGAATACTTCTGGGGCACGTAGCCACAGCGTGAATCGATGCGTTTGACCTGCTTGCCGTCAACGACGAGAGTGCCGCTGGTGGGAAACTCCTGTCCAAGAATCATGCGGAGCAGGGTGCTCTTACCGCAGCCGGTTTCGCCGAGTAATGCGACGAATTCACCAGCGCGAATCTCCAGATTCACATGGGAGAGAACGGTCTTGCGGCCCTTCTTCGCGAGAGGATACGAGACGCTGACGTCCTCGAGCGCAATCTCTACCGGCCGCTCGACAGAATGCGGAATCGAGAGTGTATCCGGAACTGCGGCAGCTAGTACCATGGGTGCGCCTTCCTGCTGGCGAAACGCAGCAAAGCGTCGATGCCGAAGAGCAGCACAGCGACCCAGAGCAGGTAGGGGATGATGATATCCATGCCCATGTGCCGGCGCATGAGTCCGATGCGATAGGCGAGACCATCGGACGAAGCGATCATCTCTCCTGCGAAGAGGAAGAGCATGAGCGGTTTGAGATTCAGGCGCAGGCTGTTGATGATCTGAGGCATCACCTGCTTGAGAACGATGCGGTACGCTACGTCGAAGTTCGTCGACTTCAAAGTGAACGCTTTGACGATCTGCTCGCGCGGCACCGACTTGGCGATGTTGTACGTATCAAGCAGCAAGGTAGGACCAACGCCGATCACCATCAGCGCGATCTTGCCCGCGTCGTTGATGTTGAATATGCCAAACAGAATCGGCAACAGCGATAGTGCGACGATCTTGTCAAAGAAAAGTCCAAAGCGCAGAAAGAGTGCTTCCGCGTATGGAAAAACAGCCATATGCAGACCGAGCAGGATGATTGGGATGAGGAAGGCAATGGCGATGAAGAACCGCCGCGCGCTTGCGCCCGTATCCTTCACCAATTGGCTGTGCGTCACGCGCTGGTAGAGGCTGGCTCCGTCTTCGAGTGGATCGTCTTCATCCGCGGGTTGCGTGATCGAAACCTTGATGCCCTCCCAAAGCTGCGCGCCGGATGGGACGATGCGGTCCTCAGGGTTTTCGCGGTGATGCTCAACTGAGTAGTGCGCATACGTGAAGATACCCACGAGAAACAGAACCCAGGACAGCGACTGCGTCCAGAGGCGGTGCGGCCGCGCCTGGATGTCCGCAAAATGTCCGACGATGGGAACTGTCGCCATGGTTTAGAGCTTCCCCTGTTCCGCTAGGCGCATGTAACTCGAGTCGAATCGAAAACGAATCCGGTCTCCTTTTCCCTGCACCGATCCGTCCGGGTACTTAATGGCAACATCATCGACGGACTTGATGTTGAGACCGAGCAACTGGTGACGGAAGCAGAATTGACGGACAAGATCCATCTTCTGCTTGAGGGTTGGACTCTCCGCATACTGAACCGCCGCCTTTGGCGTAGAGAAGAGAAACGTAGTGCGCAGTTGTTCTTGGTAAGACGGAACGGAATCTCCTGACGCAGCGGCACTATCGTGAATGGCGCGCTCTGCGCCTGGACCACCTGCCAGTTGCGCTACTGTCTCGTACCAGGCGCCGGTAATGGCCTTAGCAAAGCGAGAGCCGGAGCCGTCCGGACGTTGCAGTACTTCCGTGCGCACGACCAGCAGATCGAGAATTTCGCCTGGGATCTTGGATGAGTCGAAGAGCGACTTGACGTTGCCGCCCTGCGCAAGAATCTGCGAAACAAGCGGTTTCCAAGTGACAGCGACTTGATTGCCCTGGCTGCCGAGGAAAGCGCCGACCAGGTCCGAATCGCTGGTATTCACCAGCTTGAGCTGCGGAATCTGAGCGCTGAGTCCGTTGGTATCCATGGCTCGCTCCAGCAGGTACTCCGACACGGTCTTCTGCACCAGCATGATGCGCTTGCCGGGGAGTTGGGCGAGTGTGAGATTGTTGCGCGCTAGAACGGCGTCGTTGCCATTTGAGTAGTCGCCAACAATGAGCGCAGTCGAGTCAACACCTGCAGCGGCAGGCATGTCGAGCGCCTCCATGTTGGTCATGGTGCAGGCATCGATATTTTTGCCGACGAAGGCATCGAGCGATGCCGCGTAATCAAAGCGCTGCACCTTGATCACGATGCCGTACTTATCAGCCCAGCGCTTAAGGATGCCGGACTTTGCCATATAAAAATAGGGGTTCCAACCGGCATATACCGACCAGCCGACGGTGAACGTCGGAGCCTCTGCATGAGCCGCTGGAGAGGATCCAAAAAGCAGGCATACAAACGTCAGAATCATTGCGAGGTTCAGAGCTGGAATTGCTCTCGATTTTGATCCGCGGGAGCGACAACTTGCGTTGTTTGACAGATCGCACGATACACCATTGGAATACGCAGAAACCATATACCAAAAGTATCTCAAGGCCTGAATCATCCCAGAGACGAATTGATTTCATTTATGTCGCGAATAAGCGTATGGCAGGAACGGTCTCGGAAGGCTTCTGCTCGAAGCCTTGTAACCCCACCGCAAGCAGATTTGGGTTGGTGATTTCGACTGAGGTGGAGAGTGGGCAAAAGAGCCCGCGAGCCAATGATTCCAAACACCTTCCGCTAATCGACCGTTGAGGATTACGAACCCTGGCCTAGGCCGCAGGCACTTTCAGGCGCCAGACTTTGGCGCCGAGGAGGAAGGAGAGGAAGATCGAGTCATGAGTCACACGGATACTATCGCCGCCGTCACCAGTCCACTGCTGGATGACCTTGTTCGTTGCGGGGCTGATTCGAGTAATCGGGTAGCCAAACACCGTGGCCCAGATAGAACCGCTTCCATAGGCGATTTCGCCTCCCTCACCGGGGATTCCAGCCGGAATGGTGGCTAGCAATTTGCCCGACTTCTCGTCCACGCGGGAGATGGTGCCGTCGCCCTGATTGAGCACCCAAACCGAACCTTCGCCGACCGTGAGGAAGCGTGGTTTTGGGCCGATCGGAGTAGTCCCGGTGACTTTGTTGGTTGCCGGGTCAACGCGGACGAGCGAATTCCCCGCGTTGCTCGCCACCCAAACCGAACCGCCGGCGAAAATCGGGTTGAAGGAGCCTTTCGGCAGTTCGATGTGTGCGACTATCGTGTTTGTTTTCGCGTCGATTCGGTCCAGAACGCTGCTGTCAGAGGTGACCAGCCAGACGCTGCCAGCGCCAGTGGTGATACCTCCCTCGGAGTCCGCCGGCGTGGCCGCAATGGTCGTCTGAATCGCACCGGTCTTGGCATCGGCACGAATCAGCTCGCGCTTCTGCTTGCCACAGCTCGGAATCCAAAGGCTGCCGAAGTCGACGGCGAGGCCGGAACAGGGTCGCTGCACCGAGATAATCGTGTCAGGCTTGTTGGTTGCAAGGTCAAGACGGACAACGTGGTTCACGTTCGAGCTCGAAACCCAAACCGAATCCCCGGTAACCGCCATCCAGTCAGGATGCCCCTCAACCGGGAAGACAGCGTCCGGCTTCAGTTCGGTCATCGGGTGCTGCACCCCAGGCTCAAGAGAGCCCGTCTTCTTGGGAAACTCCTCCTTCTGCTGCGCTGAGCCAACCTGCACCAGCAAGAACAACGAAGCTAAAAAGATGAGACTCGTGATCCTGAACAGACGTCGAGGAGAGGCAAGGAAGGTTAGCGGAGACTCGATTCGCATATGTGAGCTTACTGTAAGGCGCGGAGCACGCCATTGCAAGGTTTCCGCGTCGTGGATGAATCAGGAATTCCGTGCGGTTGCCTTTGTGGTGGGAGCAGCCAGCTTGAGCCCATTGGTGGCCACATCCAGGAACGCATGCGCTGCGCGAGTAAGGGTCTTATCCTTCCGGAACACCAATGCCAATTCGCGCTGCACACGCATGCCGTCTACTTTCATGGTCTTAAGCAGTCCGGCGGCCTCATCCTCGCGAACGTTGGTGTACGGAAGGAAGCCCATACCAATCCCGGCGACGATCAGCCGCTTCAACAACTCGCTTGAATCCAGTTCCATGGCCACTCGCGGCTGCACGTCGCGACTATGAAAAAAATGATTGATCTTCTCACGCTGGCGACCATTTTTCATCATAAGGAGTGGATATTGGAGGATCTCATCCAGCTTCACCGAATCCCTTTCCGCGAGGGGATGGACCTTAGGAGTCACAAGCACCACTTCGTCTTTGTGGATGCTGTGAATCAACAGCCTGCTGTCTTTAACGGGCATTGAGACGATGCCAAAGTCCACTTCGCGGCTGAAAACAGCTTCCAGTGTCCGAGAGCGTTCGGAGCGAACAATGCTCAAATGCACGCGGCTGTAGAGCTTCTTGAAATGTGCAAAAACGGTGGGCAACACATACAGACTGGTAGCCTCGCTGGTGCTGACCGATATCTCACCGCGCGGGGAGTGATAGAGCTCGCTGACGCCTGCGAGGATGTGGCTGTGGCACTGGAGGCAATGCTCTGCGAATGGCTCAAAAAGACGGCCAGCAGCTGTGAAGGTCACTTTCCCGCCTTCGCGATCAAACAAACGCGCCCCAACTTCATTTTCCAGGGAACGTACCTGAGCTGAGATTGCCGGCTGGGTGACGCCTAATTTTTCTGCGGCTCGCGAAAAGCTCTTCAACCGGCTTACGAGCTGAAACGTCTTTAGCTGTTCAAAGTCCATACACACGACACCAATCTGTGGAGAACACGCATCTCGTGCAAAGAACGGGCTTGATTTTTAGAACGACCCTCGTGACGAGTCTAGTCACGAGCATAAACCATTCTTATTCTCCCAACAATCAAAAGCCGCTGTCTGCAAGAGCACGGCGTTGATCGACCAATACCGGGTGCCACCTATGCTCCTTTCCCCCTCTGTCTAAGCTGCGTGATGAATCTCATACAGTTGCAGTCCGCCGCCGACTTCGATCAAGATGATCGGGGACTGACGGGTGCAATCGGGTTCGTTGATGCCGCGTACAAAAAAGATTGATACCCGCTCCGCAGCCTCTCCTGCCAGCAAATCGCCTTGAACTAGGGATGGCCGAATGCAAGAATACATGTGAGGAAATCATGAAATTCACGCAGCACATTGCATTTTGCGTCCTTCTGACCTTTCCAATGGCTGTCGCCTCAAAGCCCGCCCCAGCACCGGTGAAACATAAGAGTGTGTACGACTATTCTTTGGTAGCCTTCGATGGGAAAGAGGTTTCGCTCTCGACTTATAAGGGCAAGGTTCTGCTGATCGTGACGCTCGCGAGCCAATCTATTTATAAGAATCAGTTGGCTGCTCTCGAAGATTTGCAAAAGACCTATGCCGACAAGGGACTAGAGCTAGTCGGTATCCCCTCCGGCGATTTTGGCTCGCAGGAATTGAGCGATAACGCGGCTGTTCAGCGCTATTACTCTGATGTTGCACATGTGAATTTTCCTGTGTATTCCAAGGCTTCTTTGCGCGGCAAGGATACGATTCCTCTTATTAAGTTTCTGACTGACCCCAAAGATGGTGCCGGTGGCGGCGAGATTCATTGGAGCTTTACCAAGTTTCTGATTGATCGCGAAGGCAAGCCTGTGGCGCGCTTTGAAGCCGACAGCGAGCCTGACGATGCCGAGTTCCGCGTTGAGGTCGAGCAGGTGCTGGACGGTACGTTCAAGAAGAAAGATGCCGGCGGCAAGGAAGGCGACCCGCCTCCGCCGGATGGAGACGATGATGACGGCGTCTGATTCGAATCGCGTCGTTTGTCCTTCACAAATACCGCTTATTTAAGCCCTTGAATGTAGGGCCGCCATCCACCGAGATGCGTGATCTCTTCTGCACCCGTGATACCGGCAGGTTCGCACAGGAAGCCCTTTACGCTGGTTCCATCTTCCAGTAGAACCGTGCCAAGCGAGAGAGGTGCGGGGATACCATTCAGGAATGTTCCGACGGTATCTTCGGGCATCGCCCATACTTCCAGTTCGATTCCCTTCCCCACGAATCCCGGCGAATACACAAGACCTGGCTTAGGTGGCGTCGAGTTGGGCAGCACATAGAGCCGATAGTCTGGGTGCGTGCGAACAGTACGCACGAGTCGCGCCTTTCGCTGCGTCATCTGCCAGTTGAGAGGCTGTCCGGTGAGATGTGCGCCGACAACCGCCATCAATACGCAACCATCGGGGCGCGATGTTGCAACAACGGCCGGGGTGTCGGCAAGCAGTCTCTTCGATCCGCCGAGAGTCGTGGCCATGCTGCGATGCAGCTTGTCGGCGATCGACAATATGCTCTTGTCTGTGAATGCTTTACCGACCAGTGAAACACCGAAAGGACGTCCGCCAGCTTTGAAGCCCGCTGGTACGGCAATTGCAGCCAGATCAAGAAGATTGACGAAGTTGGTGTAGTACCCGAGATTACTGTTCAGCTCAATGGGTGAAGCCTTGACTTCAGCAATGGTATAAGTCGTGGCGGCAGTGGGCAGTAATAGGAAGTCGACTTGCTCGAAAACCTTATCGGTCTCCTGCTTCAAGGCCTCAAGCTTGTACGCAGCATTGAAGGAGTCAACAGCACTGAATCGCTTCGCACCATGAATGATGTTGCCCACAACAGGATCGAGCGCTCCACTGTGTGCTGTTGCAAACTCCTCAATCGCGGCTAGCCGCTCCGCGACCCACGGCCCGTTGTAGAGCAGGCTCGCAGCCGCAAGAAATGTCCGGTAGTCAAAGTGGACTACCTCGCCTCCAAGATTTGCTAACGCATCCACTGCCCTCTGATAGCAAATCTCGGACTCATGATCGCCAAAAAACTCTAGGCTGTCAGCAGTCGGAACGCCAAACTTGAAGCGCGAGGCCGCCCACGGCGCAGCACCTTGCCCAGGTGCAGCCAAGCGCGAATAGGCATCCTTGGCATCACGGCCCTCGATCACCTGCAAGACCTGGAGCGCATCGAGGCAGGTTTCTGCGAAGACAGAAACGCAATCGAGAGTCCTGCATGCGGGCAACAATCCATGCCTGCTGACAAGCCCTCGGGTTGGCTTCAGCCCCACTAGCTGGTTGAACGCCGCGGGTACTCTTCCGGACCCGGCCGTATCTGTTCCCAGCGAGAAACTTACCAGTCCTTGCGCAACCGCTACAGCAGAACCGGAGCTTGATCCGCCCGAGATATAGGCGGGATCAAAGACGCTGGAACAAATGCCATAAGGAGTGCGCGTGCCAACCAAACCGGTCGCGAACTGATCCATATTCGTCTTGCCAATGAGGATGGCACCCGCGTTGAGCAGCCTTTCAACTACGTGCGCCGTGGACTCGACGGAATGAGAAAATGCGGGACATGCTGCGGTCGTGGGAAGTCCTGCTACATCGAAGTTGTCTTTCACCGCAAAAGGGATACCGTAAAGAGGAAGAAGGGTCGGATCATCGATCGCTTCGAGAACACCCGCACGCGCGACATTCTCTTCCTGATCCACGAGTGATATCCAGATTGGACTGGTACCCATCTGCTGGATCCTTGCGTAGATCTCCGCAATCACTTCTGTCGGCGACGTGCTACCAGACCGATAGGCCTGCGCCAGTGCGCTTATATCCATGCTTCTCCTTAAGATTCTGTGGTTCGCAGCACGAGCAGGGATTGTCCCGCAAGCACGAGCTTTCCGGGCGCGCACAAAATCTCTTCGACCACACCGTCACCCGGCGCCGCGATGACAATTTCTGTTTTCATAGCATCCAGAACAATTAGTTTTGCTCCTGCCCTCACCGGTTGGCCTACCTCAGCGGCGATCTGGAAGACGCTCGCGGTCATGGGTGAAGTCACTGCGACACAGCCTTCAGCAACCAAAGCGTCGGCATCATTCGTCTCCGGCATCTCGGGCGCAGCCGCAACCTCAAGGAGACCATTTGCTTCCCAACGTTCACGCTCAGCGCGAAACGCCTCCTGCTGCCTGGTGCGGAAGGCTTGAGCGCTTGGCGCGATGCCACGAAGGAACTGCTGATACTCAAGTAGATTGAAACTACTTTCCTCAGTCTTCAGGTCAAAGCGGCCATGCAATATCTGGCTGCGTAGTTCTAGCAGATGATCGCTCGAAACCGGATAGAAACGAATCTGATCGAAGAAGCGTAGCGACCACGGCGTTCCTTTCGGAAAAGTCTTCGTGGAGCGATGCGTGTTCCAGACCTGCACCGTGCGGCCTACAAGTTGATAGCCACCGGGACCTTCCATTCCATAGACACACATATAAGCACCGCCGATGCCTACAGCATTTTCGGGTGTCCAGGTACGAGCAGGGTTGTACTTCGTCGTTACCAGGCGATGACGCGGATCGGTCGGAGTAGCCACGGGCGCACCGAGATAGACATCTCCGAGGCCAAGAACAAGGTAGCTCGCTTCGTACACGATGCGATGAACATCTTCAACGGAATCGAGACCATTGATCCGACGAATGAACTCTATGTTGTCGGGGCACCACGGGGCATCCGGACGAACCGAATGCATGTATTTCGATTGCGCGAGCTGCGTTGCTGGATCGTTCCACGACAGCGGCATGTACACAGTACGCGAGGGCACAGTGATATCGGGATTCTCGGGAAGATCACGGTCGATCGAATCTATCGCTTCGAGCAGCACAGGACGCGACAACTTGCGATTGTCGTAGTGGATCTGCAGAGATCGGACACCCGGTGTTATATCAATAAGCCCAGGTAGTCCGAGCGAGGCCAGCTTCTGCTCCAGCAGATGCACCCGGAAACGAAGGCCAAGGTCAAGGATCCTCTCTCCATACTCTATCAAAAGATATTTATCGCCATCTGCGCGGTAAGTCGTCCCGGGGCTGCGGCCAGTCGAGGACTGAAGGATTGCTGGCTCGCTTCCCGACTGACTAAGAACAGCCTCATCTGAGATTACAAAATTGTGGATGAGATCTTCGAAACCAGATTCAATCTCGAGAGCTCGCTCCTCGGTGATGCGTTCGAACCGGACTGTATCGCCCGCCTTCATCTGGCCCAGCTTCCAAAGTTCCGCGGCAACCACTACCGCCGGGCAAACAAATCCACCTAGGCTGGGACCATCAGGGCCCAACAGGATCGGCATGTCCCCAGTGAAGTCGATGGAACCAATGGCGTAAGCATTGTCATGAATATTGGATGGATGCAGACCTGCTTCTCCGCCATCTTTACGCGCCCATTGAGGCTTCGGTCCTACAAGCCGAATGCCTGTCCGATCGGATTGATAATGCACACGCCAATCGGTGGAGAAGATCATCTCGATATCGGCATCGGTGAAGAATTCAGGCGCTCCATGCGGACCGTAGAGAACGGACACGTTCCAATGGCGACGCATCACCGGGATCAGTTCGGAAGGAAGCGAGATATCTGGATCAGGCGTACTTTCCACTCCGTAGTGGATCACATCTCCAGCTCGAAGCGCCCTGCCCGCATGACCGCCAAACTTACCCAACATAAACGTACTCGCACTGCCCAGATATTGAGGAGCATCAATCCCGCCGGACACTGCGAGGTAGGCCCGTGACCCAGCACCGCTGGCCGCGCCCAGGGCTAGAACTTGATTTGCCGTTACACGCGTAGACTTCCACAAACTCAATGGCGTCCCGTCAAGAACTGCACCCATGTCTGCGCCTGTAAGTGCAATGATGGCGTCCGAATCAAAACGAAGCTTTGCTCCAATCCCAGTCATCTCAAGAGCGGGTATGCCGTCAGCATTGCCTACCAGGCGATTCGCAATGCGAAAAGCAAGTGAGTCCATGGGTCCTGAAGGAGGCACGCCCACATGCCAATACCCGATCCGACCCGGATAGTCCTGAATTGTTGTTTGGGTGCCGCTTTCCAGAACCTCGAACGCTTTCCGCTCAAACGCCATCGACGCTAAAGATGCTGTTACGATTGCGCCGTCTGCAAACACCTGCGAAGCTGCAATGGAACGCAGGTAACGAACGTTTGTTTCTGTGCCATAAATCAGACACTGACCCAGCGCAGCTCGCAATTTCGCCACAGCTTCGGCGCGATCCGCACCCGTTACGATGATCTTTGCAATCATCGGGTCGTAGTAGGGTGTAACCTCTGTTCCCGATTCAACCCACGTCTCAACGCGCGCAAGCGCTGGCTCCGGAAACACAACCTCAGCGAGCATCCCAGGCGAAGGACGAAAGCCCTTGGCTGGATCTTCTGCATAGATGCGAGCCTCGATGGAGGCTCCAACCGGAGTGATCGCCATCCCTTGTAGCGACGGTAGTTCCCCTGCTGCCTGCTGGATCATCATCTCAACAAGGTCAACGCCGGTTACCTGTTCCGTTACACCATGCTCAACCTGAAGCCTAGTGTTCACTTCGAGGAAATAGAAGTTGTTCGTATCAACGTCAAAAATGAACTCGACCGTTCCGGCGGAACCATATCCTACTGCCTTGCCAAGCACAATAGCAGAAGCAAATAGGCTCTGCTGAGTGTCTGGATGAAGACCCGGTACAGGAGTTTCCTCGATGACCTTCTGGTGGCGGCGTTGCGCAGAACAGTCACGCGCACCCAATGCAATGATTTCGCCGGCACCATCTCCAAAGATTTGTACTTCAACGTGCTTGGCGCGGGAAATAAACTTTTCAAGATAGACACTGCCATCGCCGAAGCTGTTCTGGCTTAGGCGTACTACAGACTCATACGCATCTTCCAGTTGCTCTGCGTTCAAGCAGACGCGCATGCCGATTCCGCCGCCTCCAGCCGAGCTCTTCAGCATGACTGGGTAAGTCAGCTCTGCGGCCAACGCCAATGCCTGTTGCTTATCGGTCAGCAGGCCGGTGCCTGGAAGCAGCGGAACACCGCATTCTGAGGCAATACGGCGCGCAGTATGCTTGAGAGCAAACGCTTCAATCTGATCTATTCCGGGACCGATGAATACGATGCCCTGACGCGCGCAGGCGCGAGCAAATTCAAGGTTCTCGCTGAGAAATCCGTATCCTGGATGAATTGCCTGGGCTCCGCTCTTCTGCGCGACCTGCAGGATCGCATCAATGGAGAGATAACTCTCTGCCGCCGGTCCAGGTCCAATGCAATAAGCCTCATCCGCGTCCAGAACATGCCGCGAGTCGGCGTCGGCCTCTGAAAAGACCGAGACCGAAGCGATACCCATTTTCTTGAGTGTTCGCAGAATGCGGCACGCGATAGCGCCACGGTTGGCGATCAGGACTTTAGTGAACATTCTTGTCCCATACTAGGATTTGGATCGGGGTCGGATTGTAACCGTTGCAGGGATTGTTCAACTGAGGGCAGTTACTGATGACCATTAATACATCCATCTCTGCCTCTAGCTCCACATACTTGCCGGCATCGGATACGCCATCTTCAAACGTCAGCTTGCCAACAGGCGTCACGGGAACATTCATGAAGAAATTGATGTTGCTCGTGATATCCCGCTTGTCCATGCCGTGGTTCCACAGTTGCAAGCCCTTGATGAAGCTGTTCCGGCAGGCATGCATGTGCCCTTTGGTCAGGTCATAGCGAACCATATTGCTCTCCGTCGCACATGCACCGCCAAGAGTATCGTGCCGTCCGCAAGTATCAGCAACAATGGTGAGAAGCGTATTGCCGTTAGTCGAAAGCAGCTTTGTGCCAGTCGTCAAATAGATATTCAATTGTTCGCGAATCGTATCCTGGGCGCTGTACCGGTCCGAGTAGTCGGAAGCATTGTAGAAGATGGTATCGACAGCTTGATTTCCCTCAAGATCGACGATACGAACCACCTGGCCCTTCTCAATGACAAAGACAAACGGATCCCCAGCTTCCACGCGAATGCTGTGCCGTGCGTCCTCTATCTGAAGGTGGCTAGGCTTGAGATTTGTTGTGTACACGTCTTCCTCGCAGGGATTACAAAAAGTATAACTCGGTGAGTACAAATCCACGGGTGTTCTCGGGACAGAGCGTACGGCAGCGATCGTCGCGCATAGGCGTCGGTACTCGACTAATACCAAGCTCGACAGAAGTAGGGGCATAGTTCGGATCGGTATTGAGTGGATGCGGCGAGGTGTTTAAGAGAACCAGCACATTCATTTCAGCACGCAATTCGATATAACTTCCTTTGGGCGAATTGTTGCTGACGTAGCTCATATCTCCGTTCTCGTCCACAACGACCTTGCTGAAGAAATTCACCGTGGAATGCAGATCGCGTGGCCCCATGCCGTATTTCCCCAGCTCAACCAGAAAGCCATCACGTGCATTCTGGTACCAGCCATTTCGAGATTGCTGATAAGTCGTCTTACCGTATTTCTTCTCGATCAGGCCAGCATTTGTAATGCCCGCGATAGGATCATGCCAGCCAACTGTATCTTCCGTGATCGAGCACAAAACACGTCCCATATCCGAAAACAAAACGTGGCCAGCCTTCAGTCGCGCCGTATGCTGTGCCTTCAGCGTATCTGGAAGATTGAAGCGCTCAGATGGATTTTCAAAGTTGAGAAAATAGGCCGCGACGTTGGCGTTTCCCTCTGTGTCTGTGATTCTGAGTGCAGTGCCTCGTTTGAGAACGTGCGACCATGTCGCCCCACCAGGAAGGACTTCTGTACAAAGCAAAGATGAATCCATGGAAACTTCCCCCGTTTGCGCGAATGCCCCATGGGCAAAAGCACACACCGTAGCAAATTGCAGGTATTGATCGGCACGCCACAGGATGTGGGTGCAGCGACGGGGCTTTATTTATAGAGTCGGTGGGCCGCAGCAAACATCCATAAATATCATGCGCAACTGTACTTTGATCGGGATTCTTCGAAGTGTCCGGCGCACGCTCATAGACGTACTGTAGCACGAGTGCGCCGCGGCGCAAGCCTGAAAATCCTCGTATTTCAGTTCATTTCGACAATTCTCTTCACGCCGGTATCAGCAGATTGCAATGCAGTGATCGCTTCTCTCATGCCGGTGACAAGAAATTGAAAAGATCCGACACCTTGCCAAGCGGCCAGGGTTCGCGCTCAACGAATATCTCCAGCAAGGTTGTCGTATAGGGATAGAGGAGTCTCTGATCTCCCGATGCCAGGCCGGTCAGATCGAGCTTAACCGCCTGACCGCCGTCGTGGTCGATGGTCAGGCTATGGGCATCGCCGCTGGCATCAACGTACGCCTCGTATTCGATCAACTTAGATCCGCTCGATGCGATGATTTCCATCCATAGCTTGCTGTACTTACTACCCGGCGTATTAATCTTCAACATATGTTCGGAGAGTTGCACATAGAAGCATCGATAGCTGCTGTCTCCTGAATAAGTAGAGGCGATCAACGGGATAGATGGATAAGCCGGTCCATCCGAATCGGTGAGCTTATCTCCCATGAACAACTGGATGTTGTAGTCCTGTACTCCATCGTCATGATCATCGACCACACGGACAACGAGTTGCTGCCAACCCGCCCCAGGTGAATCATCCTGGCCACTATTCGGTTTGCTTGCATCATTCATCTTTTGCAAAGCCGCTGCGCCGAATTGTTGCGCCGCTGCAGCCCAGGTTTCATAACCCGCATCGTCGGCTACGTTGAAGAAGCGCCGTACAAGCTTTGCGACATCGGGGTTGGGCTCTTGAATAATGGAGCCGTGATTCTGGCCGTCCACCGCAATCACCGGAGGGCCAAGGCGATTACTTGCCCAGGGCGAAATATTGCATCGCACCGTATTGCCGTTTCCATCTTTCAATTGCGCTTCCCTACGAAAATCTACGCTTACTTTGCGCGAGTCGAGTCCACAGCCCGCCCATCGCACGGTACCGTCTGTACCCGGTGGATTAGCAACAGCGGCAACTCCGTCGTAACCATGATTGCCGATGAAGATAGCAACATAAGGTGTGTTCGCGCCTTTATCGTAAAGAGGCTTAGCGCCCACCATGTCCTTATGCGCAAGATCCCATGTGTACCTGCTGGCGAGTTCAAGACCATCGAGGACCTGATCGCCGGCATTGAGGAAATCAGGACCCCAATGCTTGTTGCCTTTGACGAGCGCTCCCAGCCAGCTACGCCCCTGCTTGCCTTGCGGTGAACCAAACGTGGCAGGGGCAAGCCCTACAAGATGCTTGAGGCGCCGAATTCGGCTTCGCGGATCGTCACTGGGAAATGGATCACTCGTCAGCCACTGGCGCAGTACAAGCATGCCAGTGGAGTGGACGATGGCGTCAAAGGTCCACGTGTCGTCTTTTTCGCCCGAACTCCACGGAGTAAGCCTCAAAGCGCGATCAAATGCCTCTCCAAGATCCTTGATCGTTACCTCATTGTTCAACGTTACGTAGTTTCCGATAACGATCGGAGTCGTTGTGACATCGGCATCCTGTAGAGCCTGTTTCCAGGGTTTCAAGTGCTCGCCATTGTCCGAGTATCCGTGGATCAACAAGACCCGCCCAGCCGCAAAGGGCGTTTTGGACGCTGCGGAAGTTGCAGCTGGCGCCAGTGGGGGAGTTTGTGACGCCGCAACTTCAGCATTTGCTGGAGAACTGCTTGACTCACTTGCACCGTCGGAAAACATACCCCTCCACTTAGCCCTGACGTAGTCGAAGAACGACATCGCGCACTTAGCCGCCTTTCCTCAAGAACGCGAGTATAGCTACGCGCTGCCGCTCGAGCAAGACGATTTGTTTACCGATGGATATTATTTGGAGTCTAGTTAGCTTCGCGTTTCGTCGCTTCGATGCTCGGAGCAGATGAACTTCAGCTAGACCTGCGCTGACTTCGGTTCGATCTCGCTTCTCTGTTTGGCGACTAAAGCAAGGGATAGTCCCTCTTCAGCATCGGTATGACGGTACTTACTCCTCCCTACGCGCTGCGCGTGATAAATGCCGGAGTGGCCTGAGAACAGATAGCTGATCACACAGGCAATGCCCGCATACGCGCCAGCCTCCGCACCAAACAGTTCCACCGCCATCAGCGTAGAGGCAATCGGAGTATTGGCCGCGCCAGCAAACACTCCGACGAATCCCATACCCGCAAGCAGCGAAGGCGGAAGCGGGAGGATCCGCGACAGAGCATTGCCAAGCGTAGAACCAATGTAGAAGAGCGGAGTGACCTCTCCGCCTTTGAAGCCTGTGCCGAGCGTAACCGCCGTAAAGAGAAACTTTGCGGCAAAGTCATACACGGGAAGCCTGGTGTGAAATGACGCAACGATGGTCGGAATACCAAGGCCGATATACTTCGTGGTGCCGATCAACAACACAGCCGTTGTGACCACAATGCCTCCAGAAAATGGCCGCAGTGGCGCGAACGGTATCAGCCGCTTTGCGAAATTCGAAACGCCGTGCGTGCTCTTCGCAAATGCCATCGCTACCAGGCCGAAGATTGCGCCCGCCACCATCGACAGGGCAATACCGCTCAGTGTGAGATTCGGGATTTCGGCGACGCGGTAGATCGTGTGATTGACACCCCACGCTTTGGTGACCAGGTCCCCCACGAATGCTGCGATGATGCATGGCGCAATGGCGTCATAGCTGATGCTGCCGAAGGCGAGCACTTCCAATCCGAAGACTGTACCGGCGAGCGGCGTACCGAAGACCGATGCAAATCCAGCGCTGATCCCAGACATAACCAGGATCCGACGATCATGCGGCATCAGGCGGAGCGGACTTGTCAGTTGATCCGCCAGAGAAGCGCCTGTCTGAATCGCTGTTCCCTCTCGCCCCGCAGAGCCTCCGAAGAGATGGGTGAGAAACGTCCCGATCAGGATGAGCGGCGTCATGCGCAGAGGGATCGTCGCCTTGGGATCGTGAAGCTCATCCAGGATGAGGTTGTTCCCTGCCTCGACCGAGCTGCCCAAATACTTGTACATGCAACCGACGAGCAAGCCCGCTGGCGCAAGCAAGAGGATGAGCCACCAGTGAGCGTCCCGCAAGTCGGTGGCGATATTCAGCGAGACAAGCAGAAGCGCGGACGCAGAACCGGCTAGGACACCAACCATGCTGGCGATGGCGATCCAACGAATCAGATAAGTCACAAGACGATATTGCTCGGAAAGAGCGTGGGCGAAATTGATTTTGGGCAAATATCCTCCTACAGGTCGTAGGAGTCATCAGCTCTGTCCCGCGAAGGACAGGCGGTTATGGCGGAACCCCATCGCCATATTTGGATAAGCCAAATGGTATCAGCCGCTAGACCGCGTTGCAATGAGGATGCTCACGCTTGCGCACTTTCTTCGGCTGGCTCAACTCTTATCTGCTGGATCCTGCGGCCTTCCATTTCCGTCACCGTCATGCGGCGGTTGTCATACACAATGCTTTCCCCCCCTTTGGGGATGTGACCGAGGCGCATCAGCATGAATCCGGCAAGAGTTTCAACGCCGCCATCCCGCGGCAGTTGCCACTGCATCTGGGTTTCAAGATCGCGCAGATTAACCGAACCCTCCAGCAGCAGTGCCCCGGATGCAGTAGTAAGTACAGGTCTTGCCGGATCGTCGAATTCGTCATCGAGTTCGCCCGTGAGCTGCTCGATCGCGTCTTCTGCGGTAACCAGGCCAACCGTCGAGCCGTATTCATCGACGACAATCGCCATCTGTCTTCGCCGCTGCTGAAACTCCTTGATCAGATCGAGCACTGTCTTGGTCTCGGGCACCATCAGCACATCGCGCATGATCTGGCTCAGCCGCAACTCGGCGATTGGTGCAGCGGAAGAGCGGGTACCGGCAGTGCGGCGGAAGTGCATCAGGCGGGCCAGATCCTTGGCATACACCACACCGATGATGTGCTCAGGTCCACGCGTTTCGTCATACACCGGCACGCGGGAGTGCTGATGATCGATGACCGAAGCGCTGGCAGCTTCGATGAGAGTGTCCCCTGCCAACGAGATAATCTTCTGGCGCGGAGTCATAATCTCGCGCACCGGAACCTCGTCCATCTCAAGCGCGCGATGAATCAGGCTCTCCTGAAATTGCGGCAGCACCCCCATGCGCCGTGCAGCAGTAGCAATCAGCTTCAGTTCCTCTGGCGAATGCACCGAGGCCTCATGCGTCATTGGCACACGAAACATGTGCAGGACCACTCGCGCTGAACTTTGCAGCAGTTTCACAGCTGGACGCGTGACCGCCATGAACAGCAGCATCGGGCCAGCCACAGCAATCGCCATATTTTCCGCACGACGCAGGGCAAGTGATTTTGGGACAAGTTCGCCAAGCAGGACATGCAGATAGGTGATCAGCGAGAATCCAAGGACGACAGAGGCCAGGTGCGCGAAAAGAACCGCGTGAGGCAGGCCTTCCATCCAGCTCAGGAAAACGGCAGCAGCCACAGGCTCGCCTATCCAGCCCAGCGCCAGGCTACACAGGGTAACCCCCAGCTGCACTGCCGGTAAGAAGCCATCGAGGTCGCGCTGGAGCCGGCGAACGGCCGAGGCGCCGGGAATCCCGGCTGCAATCAACTGCTCAATCCGCGTGTCGCGCATCGAAACCAGCGCAAACTCCGCGGCCACAAAGAATCCGTTCGCCAGAATCAGGATGGCGACAGCGAAAATCTGGAGCAGCGGGAGACCGTGCATATCGGCTTGAGTCTAACATTTGGACAAAGCTGGCGGGGAATGCTCGCCGGGCGAGTCGAAACACCAGCGGCGGACTTGCCGTGGAACTAATCTCTGGGCGGTCTCGTATCAGACCTCAAGAGCATATCTTCAGATATGCGTGGATCAGGTTTTGGGGGTAGTTGTGGCAACACGCAAGAATGGTCGTCTCTGGCTTTGGATTGGGCTGGGAGTGGTATTGGTACTGAGCGCAGCGGGATATGGCGTGGCACGGATGGCATCCGGCTCTGGCATCGATCCAAGTAAGCTCGGCAAGGTTGGACGCGGCGACGTCGCCCGCTCCGTGGTGGCGACTGGCAAGATCACCCCCATCCTCCAGGTCGAGGTGAAGTCAAAGGCCTCAGGCATTGTGGAAAAACTGTTCGTCGACATCAATAATGTCGTTCGCAAAGGCCAGCCGTTGGCCCAGCTTGATCAGCAGGAGATTGCGGCGCAGGTAGCAGCACAGCGGGCCCAGCTTGGCGCGGCAGAGGCCAATGTGGCCAACTTCGAAGCAGCACTTGAGCAGGACAAAGTAAACGCCGCCGCCCCTGACCTGCCCATGTATAAGGTCACGCTCGATCGCAACACCGAAATGGTCAAGCAGGGACTGGTACCGCAGCAATCCCTCGACAATGCCAATCGCGACTACCTAGCAGCGCTAAACAAGCGAGATTCTGCGCGAGCCCAGCTTGGAGTCGACAACGCCAAGCTCAAGCAGGCAAAGGCGCAGGTTACGCAGAGCCAGGCAACGCTGAATCAGCTGGAAGAGCAACTCAGCTACACGACGATTCTGGCGCCGATGGATGGCGTAGTGCTCTCGCGCGACGTGGAGATCGGCGATGCAGTGAGTTCCATTCTCGTGCTTGGCTCGACTGCGACGCTGGTGATGACCGTAGGTGATACGACTGAAGTCTACGTCAAGGGTAAGGTGGACGAAGCCGATATTGCGCACGTCTACCTCGGACAGCCTGCGCGCATCAAGGTTGAAAGCTTCCGCGACCGCTATTTTCAGGGCAAGGTAACGAAGATCTCCCCGATGGGCGTCGAGAAGGACAACGTCACAACCTTTGAGGTCCGCGTATCCATCAACAACCCCGGCGGCGAGTTAAAGGCGCAAATGACTGCGAATGCGGAGATACTGCTCGATGAACACAAGAACGTGCTGACAGTTCCCGAAAATGCTGTCATCTATGACGCAATGAAAAACGCTTCCGTCGAGATTCCGGAAAAGAAACAGAAGGACGGAAAGCGGAAAGTGCCTGTCAAGGTTGGACTATCCAACGGCACGATCACCGAAGTGATCAGCGGGCTGAAAGAAGGGGATGCGGTAGTGCTTCAATAAGCGGAAGGTTGTTCGTTTTCGGACACGGCAGTTGCAAATGCGGACATGGCAACTCGAGAGGATTTATCTTTACGTGTTGAAGTCGTTTGAAATCAGTCGTTTCCCCCGATGTGACTTTGGCACGATGAGTGCTAACAGTAGAGACGAAATAGCAACACTGTGAGGAACAAAATGAAACGTTGGATTCCGGTATCTGCATTGCTCCTGGCCGCGGCCGCAATTCCCGCTCTAGCCAGCGAAGCAACTTTTGAACGGACGCTCTCGGTGTCCGGCGCGGTAACGCTGCATGTTTCCACGGGATCGGGGAACATCCACATCAAGCCGGGTTCAGGCAGCCAGGTGCACATCTTCGGCCGCGTCAAGTCCGGATTTGGCGGCAGTGAACAACGGGTCCAGGACATTGCCGCTCATCCCCCGATCGAGCAGACCGGCAGCATCCTGCGCATTGGCGAGCACTTGGACGGGCTTCACAACATCTCGATTGATTACGAAATTGAAGCGCCGGCGCGAACCTTTCTCGATGCCTCGTCTGGCTCAGGAAACGTCACAGATGATGGTGTGGGAGTAAACGCCAAGCTGAACACCGGATCGGGGAACATTCACGCCAAGGGCCTCAACTCCAGCTTCTCGGTTGAAACCGGCTCTGGCGATATCTATGCCGAGCAGACCGGTTCAGGAGACGTGAAGGCACACACCGGCTCCGGCAATATCGAGTTGCGCAATCTCTCCGGCGGCCTGCGGGCGGAGACGGGCTCTGGCGATATCAAGTTGGGCGGGCAACCCAAGACTGGATGGAAGGTTTCCACCGGCTCCGGCAACGTAGAAATGTGGCCAGACCGCGCTTCCCTGACCCTCGAAGCGTCCACCGGCTCCGGCAACATTCACGTGGAAGGCAACGAGATGGAGACCAACCACTCAGATCACCACAACTTGTCAGCCAAGCTCCACGGCGGCGGACCAACCGTGCGCGTGGAGACGGGATCTGGCGACATCCGCATTCACTAAGTGGAATGTGAGCCAATCTTCGAAACGAATTTAGTACAACGGTGTTCCTCGGCGAGGTCTGAAGGCTCCATGGGACGGGCCTCGCCTTTTTTTAACAATCTTGGATGAACTGGGATGCGTATCCGCGCGATTCTGCTTTCAAGTGATCCGCGATACAGAGTAACGATGGGCGAAGCTTCAGGCTCCGCCCATCTGTTTTTCGCCTACTTCCCGAGCGAGAAAATAACGTTGATGCTCGTTTCCACTTCAACGGGATCACCGTTCGATAAATAGGGTTCCCATCGCCATTGACGGACGGCATCGAGAGCGCTCCGCTGCAACTCTTTCGGGCCGGACTGAACTTTCAGCTGTTCTGTCACTCCCTCTTTATTAATAATTGCCTGCAGCACTACCGTACCTTGAATTCCAGCGAGTTTGGCCTCCTTCGGATATTCAGGTTGAACTTTCGTGGTCAGCTTCAAATCGTTTATGTTGACGTGAATTGTCTTCGCGTCGGCCGCGACTGCAGTCGCCGAAACTGGCGATACATGAATGCCAAGTGCGATAGCAGACGTACAGGCCACGAGACCAATGATTGTGGCGATCGTAACCGATGCCATCCGTCGTGCGCTTCCAACCTTTTGCCGTTTCTCAGTGAGTCGCATAATTCTCCTCTCGAAAATGTTGGCATCGAAAATCCCGATGGCGTGAAGGGTCTGGACCGGCATGCGATCGGAAAGCATGGCGGCCAGTCGTAGCAGGGATTGTGCGTAACGCTCTCTCGTATGCACGCAATCCGCTGCCGTCGCGTCGCACACCATTTCTCGCGTGGCTGCAAGGCTTGAGGCCGTCAGCCAGAGCAGCCGATGATAGGCAACTGGAAGTGAAGCAAAGCTGTAAAACAGATTCTTGGCGAAGTCTCGTCTCCGCACATGAGCCAGTTCGTGTGCAAGCACCACCTCGAGATCAGTCGCAGCCACACCTCTTAGAAATCCCTTTGGAAAAAGCAGCACAGCCCGGCCGATGCCGAGGGTGACAGGGCCGGCAGCAGCAGGCGACTCCGCATAATGCAGTGCCTCCCCAACTACAAAAAGCCGCTGCGCCACATCGTTCAACCGTGCGAGATCTTCGACCGCCTCCACTGGTTCCGAATCGCGGAGCATCACGCTAGTTTTCCAGCAGCCCCAGCCAAGCCGGAGTGCGAAATAGATAATCGATATGGCGTATGCGATGAAGATGCCATTCAACAGCGCTGCGGACAGGTGAAACGCTGCTGGATCTGCAACGGCGCCGGGCATGAAAACCACCTGAACCGAACCACTCGGCCCAGATCTAGCCCATGCCGAAGAGACAAATGCCCAGACATTACGGCCAATCGAGTTGCCGTCGAATTGACAGGCAGGCAGAATGACTTCTGCCAGAATTGCGCAAACCCATATACGGTGCTCTGCATGCGAACTTACGGGACGCAACAGACGAGCAGCTATCCAGGCAGCAGCAAAGAACAGCGGAATCTGCCACAGCGAGTTCAACAGATAGACTTCAACCCAGGATTGCATCCCGTTCATTGGTCTGCTCCTTCCTTTTCGAGACGTTTTGTAAGCTCGGCAATCTTCTTCGCGTCAATCTGACGTGTCTTGATCAGGCTCATGACCAACTCCTCGCTCGACCCGCCAAACATCCGGTTGATCAGGTCGCGCACAGCGTGCCCCGACGCGTTCGCCTCTGTCTCCGCCGCGGAGTACTCGTAAGCCCGACCGCGCAATTTGCGTTTGAGCTTCCCCTTTTTCAGGAGAATATTCAGCATTGTCTGGACGGTTGTGTATGCCAGCTCCTGTTCAAGCCCGGCCTGCACTGCCGCAACCCCGCTCGCACCCTGCTTCCAGATCACCTGCATGATCTGCAGTTCGAGCTTGGTCAGGGTCTGCTTCTTCTTTTCCGCCATCGTCATCTCCTAAACACTTAGGACATTAGCCTCGTCTTCGCGGCGTTGTCAACTAAGTTTTTAGGACTCGCAGACGGATTACCAGCCAAGGGCCGCTCACGAAAGTCGGCACAATTCAGATGTTCACGGAACAGGACGCAATTGCACCCGAACATGAATGTTTCTTTTGGATCACTCAAGGGCAGCCTTTCATGATCACTTGCGATCACACTTAAGTTTATTATTTAGAATGATTTACAATTCTACTTAACTTATCTTTCTGACACTCATGTGCTAATTGGAACAACTTATCCGGAGTAAAAGGTTTCTACTTTTAGGGGTTAGGCTGCGCTCCAAAATCGAATTGTGTTCCTACAAGCAACCGAGAGTAGAAAGCGCAACACCCAAGGAGAGAAGAATGATCAAGAAACAAAAGATTTCTGGACGCAGCGCGACTGCAGTTTTGGGAGTGGTATTGGCCGGTTTTGGTCTGGCACACGCGCAGGAGCCAAATCCAACAGCACAGCCGGGCGCGCAGCAAACACCGGAACGTGAAGTCCGTGATGGCGTGCTGGTATACAAAGTCACCGTCGTCGGGCGCGACATTCCAGCGATCAATTATTTCCATCGCAAAGGCTCAACGAAAATCGGTTTTCAGGGAACAGCTTTACTTCCCCAGGCCGAGGGTACGGCTAAGGTCGATGGGTTGGCAGGTCGCACATCCATCCATGCAGAACTTGAAGGTCTCACACCGGCCAACGGATTTGGACCGGAATATTTGACTTATGTCTTGTGGGCAATTACGCCTGAGGGCCGTCCGGTAAACCTGGGCGAGATTCTGCCGACAGGTTCGAAAGACAAGACCGAGATTACCGTGACTGCAAACCTGCAGGCATTTGGCTTGATCGTCACCGCCGAGCCTTACTATGCGGTCACAATGCCCAGCGACGTCGTCGTAATGCAGAACGTTGTACTGGAAGATAAGACCGAAGGCGTGATTGAGCAGGTGAACGCGCACTATTCCCTGCTGCCGCGCGGTGCTTACACTGAGACGGCGGGCCGGCACACTGTCATCAATCCGATCCGTCGAGATGAGCGCACGCCTCTTGAAGTATACGAAGCTATGAACGCGGTGCAGATCGCCACTGCAGCAGGCGCCGACAAGTACGCGGCTGACACGATGGCCACCGCGCACACTGCGCTCAAGAATGCCCAGGATCTGAACCTCAGCAAAGACAACCGTAAGCAATCCATCACCTACGCGCGAGAAGCAGTGCAGTCAGCAGAAGATGCACGCATCATCACCATCCGCAAGATCAAGGCGGAAGATGAAGCGGCTCAGTTGAAGGCCAAGCAGGACGCAGAGCAGGCCGCTGCAGAGTCGCAGGCGGACGCCGAAAAGGCCAAGCAGGCTCAGGCAGCAGAAGCGGCCCAGCGAGCGCAGGCAGAAGCGGCAGCAGCCGAAGCTGAAGCACGGGCGCAAAAGGCTCGTGATGCGCAGAAGCAGGCAGAAGCGAGCGCTCAGCAAGCGACACAACAAGCCGAGCAGATGCGTACCAAGCTTCGTGATCAGTTGAACCAGGTTCTGCAGACCAAGGAATCAGCCCGTGGACTGATCGTCAACATGTCGGACGTTCTCTTCGACTTCAACAAGTACACCCTGAAGAGTGAAGCCCGCGAAAAGCTGGCCAAGGTATCCGGCATCCTCCTCGCATATCCTGGCCTCAAGTTGCAGGTGGAAGGCTACACCGACAACATCGGTTCGGATGACTATAACCAGAAGCTTTCGGAACAGCGCGCTAACGCCGTTCGCGACTATCTGATCTCGCAGAGCGTACAGGACGCGAACATTACCGCCGCCGGCTACGGCAAGAGCAATCCCATCGCAGACAATTCCACCAACACGGGCCGCGCGCAAAACCGTCGCGTCCAGCTCGTTGTTTCCGGCGACGCGATTGGCCTTCACGAGGAAACCGGGCCGGGAGCGCAGTAACCCCGGGGTTGGTCCCTGTAACTCAGTGTGGAATGTCGGTAAGGGCTGCTCTTCGGAGCGGCCCTTGCTGTCTTGAGAAATAGTTTTCCTGGCGCACTTCCGCAAGAAAGTCCGCTATCGAAAGTGAGCGCATCGAGTTCACGGTGTGCCGAAGCCGCGGATGCATGCAACATGTCTCCACCGCTCTGGCTTCATCGCAAAACTCATGAGGCTTCGTAACCTCCGAATTTCGAGCGGGGCCCAATCGGGACGGGTCTCGCTCTCTTTTTGCGTTTCGAATACGAACGGAGTCCTTTTGATAGGCTGTGCGCATGGCATCCCTCAGTTCCCTGCTCCGAAATATTGTGGTTCTTGCGACAGTCTTCGCACTCGTCATGTTGCCGGTACAAGCTGCGGCTCCGCGGTATAAGGCTGGCTCCGAAGAGCGCGAGAAGGAACTGATCCGCGAACTCAAGTTGACAGTCCTGCCCAAAGAATCAGGCTACCTGGCCCTCGTAGGCACATCGTCCCAGAAGACGAAGATTGATGGGCGCGACTTGGCAGTGCAGAGCCAGGTGTATTACATGATGACTGAACAGTTACCGGTCAATTACCTGCACTGGCTGGCCCCCGACGATACCCATATTCTGATCGAAGGCGGCCCGGTCGATTACTACATCTTCCACCCCGACGGTCACGCCGAAATGCGGACGCTGGGAACGGACGTTGCGCATGGCGAGCGCCCAATTATTGCGGTTCCAGGCGGATCCTGGAAGGCGCTGAGACTACACAAGGGTGCAAAGTACGCGCTGATGGCAAACGCGCTATCGCCGGAGTTCACCACAGATCGGGTCCGCATCGGCGAAGGAGCGGAATGGGTGAAACGCTATACAGGCGCTGCACCCTGGGCCACTCCAGAATTCCTGCGCGATCTGATTGGGCCGAACTGGGTCAAGTGAACGGCTCTGAGTTACGATAGCGCCATGCTGGTGCGAACTCTCCTAATTCTTTTCGCCATCGGAGCTGATGAAAGTGTTTCTGCATCGACGCAGAAGAGTTGGAACTTAATACGACCTGACGGGATTGGGCCAGTAAGGATCGGCATGAATTTGTCAGAGTTGGATGCCGTTCTTGGCGAAACCTTCCAGAGGCCTGAAGACAAGGATGAACAAGGTTGCTTTTACGTCGACTCCGTTAAACATCCGGGTATGAGTTTTATGATCGAAGAAAATCGTCTTACACGAATAGACATCGACGAAAAACATTTTGCCACTGCAACCGGAGCTCATGTAGACGACTCAGAAGCGCATCTGATCGCGTTGTACGCCAACAAGCTGAAGATCGAGCCAAACGCCTACGAACCCCGCGACCACATCTTGACTTTTGCGCCAGTTCACCAAAAATTGGGAATCCGATTCATCATGGCCGACGGTAAGATCCGGGTGATCTATGCTGGACGCAGGACCTCAATCTCTTACATCGAGGGCTGTGAGTAGTCATCCCGTAAACTAGATAAATGCTGCGCATTGTTCGCCCTTTTCCCGTAGACTCCCTCAAGTTGCTCGTATTCGATCTGGATGGAACCCTGATTGACTCCCGCCAGGACCTCTGCAACTCCGTGAATGCTACCCTAACGAACTTTGGGCTGAAGGAATTACCGGATTCGGTGATCGCCAGCTACATCGGCGACGGCGCGGCCATGCTGATCCGGCGCGCATTGGCGGTTCCGGGCGAATTGCCGCCGGGCCACGACACTGCCATCTTCGACGAGGCTTTCGCCTACTTTCTGACCTACTACCGGGCCCACAAGCTGGACTACACCACCGTCTACCCCGGCGTCTTCGAATCGCTGGAGGCACTGCGAACCAGGCCAAACGGTCAAAAGCGAGCCATGGCAGTCCTGACCAACAAACCGGTCGGACCGGCCCTTGCGATCTGCGAGGGGCTTGGGCTAAGCCCGTATTTCTTCCAAATCTACGGCGGCGACAGCTTCGCCACCAAGAAGCCAGACCCGCTAGGTCTTACCACGCTGATGGCGGAAGCCGGCGCAAGACCGGAGGAGACAGTCATGGTCGGTGACTCCGATGTCGATGTGCGGACGGCTAAGAATGCGGGAACATGGTCCTTGGGCTGCAGCTTCGGACTGGCGCCGGAAACACTCGAAGCAGCCGAACCGGACGCCGTAGCAGGCCACGCCTCGGCTTGGACGACCGCTCTGACCGCCCGAGAAATATCAGCCCGAACCTAAACAAATTCCACATCCTGTACGTCTATCAACAATGTCTACACAAAACTGTATTAGCCCTTTTCGATCCGGGTTATGATCTTCGTTGAGGAGTTGCCTGTGTCCTTTGCTTTGCCTCGCCTTGCTCTCATTCGTTCCGCCCTGTTACCAGCTACTTTCTCCTGTTTTTTGATGAGCTTACCTGCCTTGGCCGCCGCTGGACCCACGGCAAAAACTTCCGCAGACGCGGGACCTGGAACGAAACCAACTCCCGTCGTCCGCGGTGTGGTGGCCGACCCCAGTGGAGCGATCGTACCCAATGCGGAGGTCGACGTGGTGGACGCCAGCGGCGCTGTCACCGCGACCCTGCATTCCGACGGTGAGGGAAACTTCACCTTCACCGCGCCTGCGATCGGCGATTACACCCTCGTCGTTTCAGAAGCAGGCTTCGATACCGTTCGCACCATCGTCAAATTGGGAGTACCGGGCACAGCTCCGCTCGCTGGCCCGATGTTGCACATCGTTCTGCCGATCTCCTCGCTTTCGACGACAATCAACGTCAATGGCGGAAGCGGCGTAGATCTGACCGCGCCAGACGCCAACTCCGATACGTCCGTCATGAGCGCCAGCGAACTCAAGTCGCTGCCCATTTTTGATAACGATTACAGCACCGCAATGAGCGCCTTCATGGACTCCGGAGCAGGAGCGACCGGGGGAGCAGGGCTGCTCGTGGACGGCGTTGAATCCAATCACGCGACAGTCTCGGCCAGTGCCGTGCAGGAAGTTCGCATCAACCAGGATCCCTATTCCGCCCAGTACTATTGGCCAGGTCGCGGACAGATGGAGATCATCACCCGCTCGGCAGCCGAGCACTACCACGGCCAGTTCAACTTCATGTTCCGCGATTCGGCTCTCAACGCGCAGAACGCTCTGGCCAACATCAAGCCTGCGGAACAGCGCCGTGTCTACGAAGGCCACGTCACCGGGCCGATCCCGAAGGCGAAAAACAGCAGTTTCCTCGCGTCCTTCAATCGAGCAGAAGAAGACCTCGACGCAATCGTCGTCGCCACTCTGGCACCCACAGCCGACAACCCTACAGGAATTTTCCAGGCAAACGTGCCCGCCCCAACTCGCGAGACCGATTTCAGCACCCGGGCAGCACACCAGTTTGGCAACAAGCATTCAGCCTATGTTCAGTACACCTATGAAGACTGGAACGCCCTGAACCAGGGCGTCGGTGGACAAACTCTTGCCTCGGGCGGTTACGGCGCACACTATCGCGAAGATGACCTCATCTTCCACGCCGACTCAACCCTGACGCCGATCCTCCTTAACCAGTTCTCGGCCGTTCTCGAGCGCGACCGCAACCAGAATCTGAATGCAGTCGAAGCACCTCACGTCAGCGTGCAGGGCTACTTCTCCGGCGGGTCGGCGCAGAATGATTCCGTTTCCAGCGAATACAACTTCCGCCTGAACGACACGGTCAGCTGGACGTATGGCAAGCACACAGTCAAGGTCGGCATCAACGTGCCCCACATGAGCCGCCGCGCCCTCGATGATCAGACCAATGCATTGGGAAGCCTCACCTACGCGCCCACTGTGGCGGCCGACGGTATCACCGTGATCGACTCCGCGCTCGACAACTACGCGGCTAACAAACCCTCAGGTTTCTCGCAAAACTCCGAGAAAGAGCGTTTCATTTACCACCAGCAGGAACTCGGCACCTTTATCCAGGATCAGTGGAAAATCAACGAACGCTTCTCGCTGACCCCCGGCATACGCTACGACTGGCAGAATTTTCTAGCTGACGACAAGCTAACCTTCTCGCCGCGCGTTTCCTTCGCCTGGGTGCTTTCGCCCGAGTCGAAAACGGTCGTGCGCGGCGGCGGTGGCCTCTATTACGACCGCTTCGGTTCCGGACCGCTTGCCGATCTGGTTCGCTATGAGAACGGCGCCCGCCGCTCAGTTACAACTTCCCTCAACCCCGAGGATGAGCCCGGTGGCTGCGCAATCATCACCGATTGCGTCGACGTCGCCGATCTGCCAACATCACTGGTCAAGCTGCAGAAGGACGCCAAAGTCCCCTACCAGGTCCAGTATGGTCTTTCCGTCGAACGCGGTTTCGGCAAGAGCGCGACTGCATCCGTCAGCGCCTATTCGATCCGCGGAGTTGACCGTTTCCGCTCGGTCGATATCAACGCACCGACGCCACAGTCAGGATTCACCGTTCGTCCCGATCCGGAATTTGGCCGAATTCGCCAGATGCAGCCCGAAGGCACTTTCTGGGGCAACGGAGTCGATGTGTCTTTCCACGGCGAATTGAATAAGTACTTCACTGGTTTTGGTCGTTATACCTGGTCGCGCTTCGAGTCGAACCAGGAGGGCATCACCTGGTTTCCTCAAAACCAGTACAACCCCAACGACGAATGGGCAAACTCCAGCTGGGATCGCCGCAACCGTCTCGGCATGTACGCCATCTTCAACCACGAAAGCGTAGCCAACCTGTCGATCGGCGTATTTGCCAATAGCGGTCAGCCCTGGACCGTACTAACCGGCACCGACCCCTACGGCGACAACCTCTTCAACGCACGCCCAGATGGCGTTGCACGGAATTCGGAAAACCTTCCTAGCTACGTCGATCTCGACGTCCGCTGGGGTCACGATTTCCATCTCACCAGTAGCAAGGACGAAGAATCGCCCAAATTAGGTTTTTCTGCCGGCGCGTTCAACGTGCTCAATCACGAAAACACGACGTCTGTGGACCAGATCGAGAGCTCGACTTCCTTTGGAGAGACAACTTCCGTTGGTCCGCCGCGGCGTATCCAACTGGCAATGCGCTTCGAGTTCTAAGCCTCACGCCAAGGATTTTCACCCGCTATTTCCCGTTCCAAGCAACCTGAACACCTGGATCAGACCAGAACACTGAGCCGCGTGTTCAGGCTGTTTCCGCTCCAAGCAATGTATTGCCATTGGCGCGAACTCCCGGTAACTGCGGCACGAATGCTACATATTCCCCGGACGAGAGTGTGATATCGGCCGCGTAAGTCTTCCCTCCAGCGTCCGCGGAGTACAGCGTACTTTGGGAGAGGAGGCCAAGGTTGTTCTGCGCCTGAGTTGAACTCACTGCAACTGTGGATGGATTCGTGACCTGCATGCTTTCACCTCATCTTTCTCAATTTCCGTGGAGACCTCCATACTGAGGCTCGATCAAACCTGTTCGGGGAGTTCCTGCTGGCCCTAAGAATCAAGGATCATGCCCAGAACGAAACCATTCCGATGGGCAATGCCGGCGATAGCTCTGGCATGCGATCGTCCGTTGATGCGTCAGTTGGGCTCGGATCCGCGCGACCGCTCGGAGTATCCCCGCTCCACGCACCGGCCAGCGAAATGGCCCAAGGCGAATCAAGCAACGCAGGCTGCTCCAACTTGACCGCGGAAGAAACAAGCTTCCTCCGAGTTTCCTCAGCGCGTTGCTGTGCCGACGCTGCTGATGGATGAGTACCTTGAATTGTCTGGCTTGCATTCAACTGTCCAGGATGTACATGCATGGGTTACCTCCTTGCCGTTCGCGCTCCTGCCAATTGCAGTCGCGGGTCCATTCTGCGCGGAAAAATCTTGGAATGTCTTAAGGAAATGACGGTGCGCAGAACATCGAATCGTCATGCGAAACGCGTATCCAGAACGGAACCTTGAGTGTCAAAGGCGCGTACTCCACTTTCAGGACGGTGCGTATGCTTCAGTGGTTGCACGAGAAAAGCCTTGCTTCCGGGCGCGGATTGGGACTAGCTGTTCTTCTTGCTGTAGGCGCGATGGCAACGCTCCCCGTCCACGCAACCCAGGACGTGGTTGAGTTTGGCAACACCATTCAGGTGCCGAAGGACAGCTCAATCCACGACGCAGTCTGCTTCTTCTGCAGTCTCAACGCGGAAGGGACAGTGAACGGCGATATCGTCGTCTTTTTCGGAAACGTCAAAATTCACGCGCCGGACGGGCGCGCAGACCATGATGTCGTCAACTTTTTTGGCAGCGTCGAAGCTGGCGACGACACCAGCGTCGGAGGAAGCCTCGTCAACTTCTTTGGATCAGTTCGTCTCGGCGAACGCGTCAGCGTCGGCAAAGATACTGTCGTCATGTTCGGCAGCCTTCATGCCCCATCATCGGCGAACTTTGGAGGCGACCGAGTGGTTCAACCAGGGTGGCTCTTCTGGGGACCGTTCCTGACAATTGTCATCGGCCTGTCGTTGTTGATTCGAGAACTCCGAGGGCGCCGGCACCGAAGAATATTGCGCGGCTATTGAAATCAGACGGATTCGTTGAATCAGGTCACGCGGTCCAGCGAGAACGCTCGTCCGGCTCAGGGGCTGTACTGATGTGCTTGACCTTAGGGGGGGCATTGCTGGCGCCAGGCGATGCTATCGTGGGATCCGCAGCGACCTGGCGCCACGCATCTCGCACATTCCGCACACAGTCAATAACTTCCTCAAATCGTTCCGTTGAAGCAGCGACTGAAGCCTGCAGAATCAATGCGAACATCGAGGCGTAATACTCGCTGAGCACTTGCGCCGGACGTCCACCGATATCCATGCGCAGCCGCGCCTGTAAATGAATCAGGATTGCCAGTGCACGCTTCACAGCGACCCTGCGCCCAGTTACATCGCCGCGCTCGGCTGCAGCAATCGCGGCGTGCAGGAAGCGAATAATGCCGTCATAGAGTGCCACTACCAGATCGACCGGCGAGGCTCCATCGAGCGAATGTTCCTGATAACTTGCCATGACTTCGGCTACTCCTGATCCAATTGACTTGGCTTAGAATTTTGGTGCCTGGTAGCCTGTGATCGCCGAATAGAGCTCACTGACATTGTTCAAGTTTGAGGGAATGGACTGAAGAATCTCGTTGGCGCTCGTCAACTCCAGCGTGAGACTCACCTGCTGCGCCGAAATGAGACGCTCTTCATTCGAAATATCTGTATTGAGAGCGGACTCGCTGCTGCTATTGGAGCTGAGAGCCAGGGCGAGAGTTCCCGTCGTGCTCGTCGTACCTAGATTGTTCAATGTGTTGGAAAAGTCCACACCCCAGCTGTAGCTGTTTTGAAAGAAACTGACAATGCCTGAGTAATTGGTGTTGAGTTCGCTGTTCAGAGCATTGGTATCGAGACTCAGCGTTCCGTCATTATTCACGCTCACCCCAAGCTGCGTAAGGTTGTTGACGCCAGACTGCGAGTTATATGCCAGAGCCGTCGAGCCATCGGCCACCGTCGAAGTCACTGTAACTCCCGACGTGATGCCCGCATTCGCAACCAGGGATAAACGAGCTCCGGTCGCGTCTGTCAGCACGCTGGCCGTGATGCCGATGCTCGCGGCATTGACCGCTGAGGCAAGTCCCGCTAGATTTTGGTTGGCAGCTGGCAACAAACTCAGGTTAAAGACAGTTGGGTTCCCGGAACCAACTGCAATCGACAGCGATCCAGTGAGCGTATCGGAGGCATTTGCCTTGGGAATAGCAGTCAGGTAACCGGCAGGCGTAGCCGTATTGATCGCACTGAGAAGCTGCTCCTGGAGAAGCGTCAGCGTGGGTGTACCGAACAGCGGGGCGGGCGTGCCAGACGTTGTCGTTTCCTGCGAATTGACGGCACTGATGACTGCGTTGTAGTCCGAGACGAACTGGTTCACCGATGACACGACCGCAGTGTTGTCATTGAGTATCTGCACTTGCACCGACTCTGCCGTTCCGCTCGCTACCGGAGACGGTGCGAGCAATTGAAACGTGACACCCGGAATGACAGTGCTGACAGTATTCGACGCGGCAGAGATAGCCACACCATCGACTGTAAGGCTCGCATTCACGCCATCGGTAGCCTTGTTGTAAGCCAGGGCCTTGTTGGTGCTTACATCTGTGATCGACGAACCGATCGTTAGATCACCGCCGCTGCCGGACGTCCCGGACACCAGCGAAAGTCGCGATCCATTCGTGTCCGTCAGCACCGATGCCGTCACGCCAATTCCAGCATTGTTGATGGCCGCCGCAAGACCGGAAAGCGTATTGTCGCTAGACCCGACAGTGATGGTCTGCGTCGTACCCGATCCAACCTGAATCGAGATCGAGCCGGAAACGGTATCCGAAGCATTGGTGATCGCGTCCAGGTATCCGGAAGAGGTCGCTGCCAGCGAATTGACGACAATTGTATGCGTCCCGGCTACAGCGGCGGATGATGCTGAGGTCAGTGCCAACACCCCGGGATCCGAACTAGAGCCCTGCTTCTCTGCCAGCACCCCCTGGAAATCGGTGAGCTGCCCAACATCATTGGAAAGTGTAGACAGTAGACTTCCCAAGCTCGATATGACCATGTCCTGGCCCTGATAGCTGGAAAGCTGCGACTTCCATGGCGCCTCGATATTCTGTAGATTTGCAACAATCTGGCTCACGGTGGCGCTCACATTAAAGCCAGTGCCGGCGGTGGGCGATCCGAAACTAATTCCTACTGTACCCATCTCTACCTCAATGCAACAGAACGCAGCCCAATAGCCAATTTCGCATGGACAAGATTAGAGAATTTTGACCCGCACGCAATTCCAGCGTTTGTCTGTCAGAAAGCCGGGAAGACGCAACTTCGCGCCTTCCCATCTCTTCGTCCTGCAAACGAGACTACTGCAACAGCTTGGTAACTTCCTGCTGCAGGCTATTCGCCTGAGCCAGTGCCGAAATGCCGGTCTGGGACAGGATCTCGTACTTCGACAACTGGGTCGTCGCCGCAGCGTAGTCGGTCGCTTGCACCGCATTCTGTGCCGAGGTGATGTTCTCCTGCTGGGTGCTCGCAACCTGCGAAACCGCATTCAGCGTGTTGACCTGCGCGCCAAGATACCCGCGCTGGGCGGCGACGTTACTAATCGCGGCATTGATGGTTGTGAGTGCCGACTGCGCGTTCCCCTGGGTAGTCAGATCCGTCGTGGCCAGATCGGTTGTGGCTTCGTTGGTGCCCTTCTGATAGCTGATCGTCTCGACCGACTTCGTAGATGCCTGGAGAGACGTTGCGGCTTCACCGCTGGTTGTATCGAGCAGGGTAGCGTCGGCGATGACCACGCTCGAATTGGTGTTCGAGAGCAGCAAACCCACGTCGGTGGCCGCGCCCGTGCCTACGCCGGTCGCGGAAACAGTCGAAAGACTCGCCGTGACTCCGGGTATTCCGTCCTTGTTGATCTCCGAGATCAGGCCGCCAACCGTGGTGGCAGTTGTCGTGAAGTTGGTCGTAGTGCCGTCGGCATTGGTCAAGGTGAACTTGAGTCCGCCGCTGACAGCGTCAGACGCAAGCGCCTGGGTTGTCGTTGCCGTGCCGGTGAACTTGGCAAGGTCAACGAACTGGCCAGCCGAACTCTGTACAACCGTGCCGCCCGAGTCGCCAACCGTGGTCGAAGACAGTGGAGCAAAGTAGAGATTGTCGACCGAAGCACCGGTGGTCGAAGAATCACCGGTATAGATGTTCGTTCCCGCTGCTGCACCGGTGAAGATCTGGTTCGAGTTATACGTGGTCGTCGAACCAATGTTATTGATCTCCGACAGAATCGACTGATATTCCTGGTTCGCCGCAGCTTCCTGGGTCGAGTTGAGGGTGCCGTTCGCTGTCTCGGTGGCCAGCGTAACAGCACGGTTGAGCAGGTTCGTCACTTGCGAGAGAGCGCCATCGGCCACCTGCAACAGGCCCACGCCTTCCGTTGCATTGGTGGCGGACTGGGTAAGCGCTGTCGAATTCGCCTGCAGACCGTTCACCAGCGACAGTCCAGCGGCATCATCCGAGCCGGAGTTGATCTTGGAACCCGAAGAAAGTTGAGTCAGCACATTCTGCAGGCTGCTGTTGGTGTTATTCAGGCTGTTCTCTGCATACAGCGCCGAAATGTTATTCAGTACGCCCAATCCCATGGGATCGCTCCTGGTCAGGATTGCTCCTGATGGATGCGTTGATTTATGGCTGAATGCTCCGTTGCGCTGATTTTTTACGCAGCTACCGGGACAACAGCCATCGCATCTGGGAGTTGTATCGGCGGACTTCGCAGCGACTTTAGTGAGTATCAATTCAGGATTGTGGACCTCTTCCGCGAGTTGTTTCTTCCCGATCACGAACTGCATGCGCATTGCCGGACTTCTCTCCTATGGCTTTTCACACCGCCGCCGATAAGCCAGTCAGGAGACTCGCGCGCAATGATTGAAGTGACTCGACTCAACGGAACTCAGATGCTGGTCAACAGCGACCTGATCAAGATCGCCGAAGCCTCTCCAGACACCATGCTCACCCTGATCCACGGGGAAAAACTCATCGTCCGCGAGAGCTGCGCCGAGATCCTGGAAAAGGTGCTGGCGTACAGAGCTTTACTGCTGGCTGCGGTGGCCGCACATTCTAAGGCCCCCGGCGACCTGCAGCGTCTGGTTGCGCTCGCCAGCCACAATCCGGATGCCTATGGAGCCTCAGTCAGGGGCAGCCGAAGTGGCCCGGTACTGGCCGTCTCGCAACCAGGCGCAACGCACGCAGAACCTAACTCCTGAGCTTTCATCCGGTCACCTACAACAGATTAGCCAGCGTTCTCTGAGGGCTCTCTATGGATAAGTCAAGCATTGGCGGCGTAATTCTTGCGATCGTGGGCATCGTGGCCGGACTTCTGCTCGAGGGCGGCAATCTCGGGCAGATCTTTCAGCCGACGGCAGCAATGATCGTCTTTGGCGGCACGCTTGGCGCGGTCCTTCTGCAGTTTCCACTACGCACGGTCATCAATGCCGTCCGGCGGCTGGCGCAGGTGTTCTTTACGCCTCGGGACGAAAATAAAAAGCTGATCGAAACTCTCGTCAGCTTTGCCAACAAGGCCCGCCGCTCCGGCGTCGTCTCGCTCGACGCCGACCTGAAATCCATCGACGAACCCTTCCTGCGCCAGGCCCTTACGCTGGCAATCGACGGCACCGAGCCCGCAGAGTTGCGCAAGATCATGTGCCTCAGCCTCGATTCCCGCGGCGAAAGCGACGAGCGCCAGCCAGCAGTGTTTGAGTCCGCAGGCGGTTTCTCGCCCACCATCGGCATCCTCGGCGCCGTACTCGGACTCATCCAGGTGATGCAGCATCTGGACAAGATCGAAGAAGTGGGCAAAGGCATCGCCGTAGCCTTCGTGGCAACAATCTACGGCGTGGGCGCGGCCAATCTCTTCTTTCTTCCAGCCGCGGGCAAGTTACGCATCCGCATCCGCGACGAGCACCAGCGACGCGAGATGATGCTCGAAGGTGTGATCTCCATCCTCGAAGGAATCAATCCACGCATGCTCGAGGTGAAGCTCAGCGGCTTCCTTGAAGAACAACCCAACGCGCGAGAAAAAGCAGCATGAGACGCAACCGCAGGCACAGCTACGGCAGCCATGACCGCTGGCTTGTCTCGTACGCGGACTTCATCACCCTGCTCTTCGCTTTCTTTGTCGTCCTTTACGCCTCATCGAAAGCCGATCAGAAAAAACAGCAACAGGTCTCGCAGGCCATCGACTCCGCCTTCCACATGCTCGGCCTCTTCCCCGACTCAGCAAAGAGGCCGACGAACCTCAAGAACGTCTCGGCCATCAGTCAGGATCAGCCCATTTCTCCCCTTAACGTTGTAATGGGCGAAGAGCTGATGGCTCCGGCGCGCGTCAAGCAGGATCTCGATAAAGTCCAAAGAGACTTGGAAAAAATGCTTTCGAATCAGATCGAGGAGCATACCGTCTCTGTGCAGATGGGCAAGGATGGACTCGTCATCAGCCTGCGCGAAGCAGGCTTTTTCAGCTCTGGCTCGGCCACCCCTCAGCCGGGAGCTTTGCCCGTGCTGCGAGAGATCGCATCACGTCTCGGTCAAACTCCGTACGACCTGCGGATCGAGGGTCACACCGATAATTTGCCCATCCACAACGATGAGTTCGACTCCAACTGGGAACTCTCCGCCGCTCGAGCCACCCGGATCGCGCGGATCTTTCTCGCCACCCACGACATCAGGCCAGAGCGAGTATCCGCCTCAGGCTATGCCGAATTCCACCCCGTAGCCAGCAACGCAACCGCCGAGGGGCGCGCCGAAAACCGCCGTGTCGACCTAGTAGTGAGGCCGCAAACAAGGGTTAACCTGGCCATGCCAGAAGGCGACAGCACGAATGCAACCTGGAAAAAGATTACAGATTGATTCCGGTACTGCCTCTCTCCCCCGGCTTGTTAGGATGTAGATGTGTCCCCTTACCCCCAGACCGGTTTAGCAACCGCCGATTCTCTCTCGCAGCAGGGTGTCGATCTGCTCGCAGCGGGGGATCCTGTCGGTGCAGCTCAGGCCTTTCGCAGCGCCATTGCAACGGACGCAGATCATCTGGAAGCCCACCATGGCCTGATTCGCGCACTGCGGGATGCGGGACAATTTGAAGCAGCCGTAGCCGCAGCCATCGCTTTGACCAACCTCACGCCCGGCGATCCGCTCGCTCACACCAGCCTGTCGATCGCTCTCCAGCAAGCCGGGCACATTCCTGAAGCTGAAGCAGCAGCCGGACGCGCACGTATCCTGGAGTGGAAGCAGCAGTTGGCGGCCCCTGACCAGGAGATGGAGGGTAAATCCGATGGGTGAGCCATCCTTCCCCTTTCCGCCCTCTCATCTTCCAGCGAGTCTGCAGCACCCGACGATTCCGGCAGCTACTTTGGCTAAGCGCAAACCCTCTGGGACAAAACTCGCTGCGGCCGAAGTCGTTCTGATCTTCGAGCAGGAGTATCGGGAGCTGCGCCCGCGCGCCCCCATGCCGCCGTTCCATATCCGTTTCCGACGCTTCGTTTCGCTGAATACAACCATTCGTCTCCGCGAAGGTCAGCTTCACGTCAGCCTGTCCGACCTGCTCGAGGGCGCCCCAGAGTCGGTCCTCCGCGCTATCGCCCACATTCTGATTGCCAAGATTTACAAGAAGCCCATCAGCCCCGCGCACAATCATCGCTACAAGCGCTTTCAGTACAGCGAAGCAGTCGCACGTCAGACAGAACAGATCCGCAGTTCTCGCGGAGCCAAGCGCATCCTCGGCCCCGAGGGCCGCTATTACCACCTTGACGAAGTCTTCGACACACTCAATGAGCGTTTCTTCCACGGTCTTCTGGGCCGCCCACAGCTGACTTGGAGCGAACACCACGCCAAGCGCCTGCTGGGCCACTATGATGCCGCACATAACACCATCGTCGTCAGCAAAGTCTTCGACCGCCCCTCAAGCCCCCGCTACGCCATCGAATATTTGCTCTACCACGAGATGTTGCATCTCAAGCATCCTGTCAGCGTACGCGGCACGCGGCGCTGTGTTCATTCGGCCGCCTTCAAAGCAGACGAGCGCATCTTTCCTCAGCTGGACGAGGCTCTCCGATTCCTAAAGCGACTCTGACAACAACTTCGCCAACGTCGCTGATTTCACCAGGCAGTCCAATTCACTCATCTTATTTATCGAAGACGGGTCGCATGGTACGTTCATAGTGACTGATTTCTGTTTTGGAGGTTACTTTTGCAGCGTATACCCCCGTTTCGCACATTGGACGCTCTCCGCGGATTTGCTGCGATCTGGGTAGTTATGATGCACTGCTGCGACCGCTTCCTGGGTGGCGACAATCTACGCTATCTTGACAGCCCTCTTTATGCCTTCGCCATTCGCGGTCAGTTCGGTGTCATTATCTTCTTTATCATCTCCGGATATTGCATCACCGCAGCAGCCCACGGAGCCCTCTACAGCGGAAAGACTCTCAATCGCTACTTCTTTGAGCGAGGACGCCGCATCTTTCCGCCATACTGGATTGCTCTGGTCATCGGAGTCCTGGCCACCATCGCTCTTCTCGTTGCTGATTCTCATCATTGGATCGGCAAAATCAATCATCCGCAGGCGCTAGAAACTTCCCCGCTCTACTGGCTGTCCAACCTCACTCTCACCCAGTACGAGTTCAACACTGACTTTGCCAACATCGTCTTCTGGAGCCTTTGTTACGAAGTCGCCTTCTACGTGCTGATTGGTGGGCTCCTGTGGATCACGAAACAAGTCGCCAACCGCCGCGGAATGGCCGAGGGTCAACTCACCTTCATCCTTGGTCTTGCGCTCACCACATGCGCCTCCCTTCTAACGATGATCGTCCTGGGAGACGTCATTTTTCCCTTCCGCATGTGGCACCAGTTCTCACTCGGCAGTATCCTCTTCTACCTCCTGGAATCGCGTAAGGAAACCGTTGCAGGCTACTCGCCGAAGCTCAAATCGATTCTCTATGGCGCAGCAGCAATCACCACCGTCCTGTGCGTCGTTTTCATCCTTTTACGCCAGGTCGGCACTGTCAATATCTCACATCCTACAAGCAAGGTACGCACCGCCAGCTGCCTCGTCTTTTGTCTCTTGCTCGCATTGATTAAACCCTTCGACGGAAAGTTAGCCGGGAGCCGCCTGCTACGCCCTTTGCTCTGGGTGGGATCTTCCTCCTATAGCCTTTACCTCATCCATCCGGTCATCCTGCCATTTATCGACGTCGCTTGCCGGAAGGCTGGCTTTGATGGAAGTCGCTACTGGGTCACTTTCTGGGTTCAACTGCTAATCGCCATCGGCGTCGGACGGCTCTTCTACTGGCTCGTAGAACGCCACTTCATCTCCTCCAGCCAAACCAAGAGACTGATCGAAGAACACGCTGCATAAGCCAAAAAACGCTGGCCAGCAGGATCAAAGATCCGCCGGCCAGCATGCACCTGTTCTCCGATTGCGCATTATTGAATCGCCTTCCTGACCAGCGACTTTGGTCAGGAAGCGTTGCCGCGAATCTGGATGGGCACCTGCTCCACGATCTCCAGACCGAAGCCCTCCAGCGCCGGAATATGCGTAGGCGTGTTGCTCAGCAGCCGGATCCGCCGAATTCCCAAATCGAAGAGAATCTGCCCGCCAAGGCCTACCGCACGCAACGTCCTGCGATGGTGCTCTTCGCTCGCGGGATTCGACTCGAGAGCGCGAAGGTCGCTATGGAGCAGCAGCTTAGCCGCACCGGCAGAGTTTGCTGCTTTCGCCGACGAATCGATCTCAAACCCGCGACCCGTGTTGTGCAGGTACAGCAACGCTCCGCAACCAGCCTCGGCAATCATGCGTAACGACTCGTCCAGAATCTCGCGGCATTGGCAGTCGGCAGCAAATAAATCACCCGCTGTGCATTTCGTGTGCACTCGAACGAGCACAGGTTTCGCGGCATGATCGGGCGAATCACTGCTGCACAAATCCCCCTTCACCAGCGCAATGTGACTTTCCCCACCGTTCACTTCCGACTCATAGGCAATCATCTTAAAACTGCCATACCGAGTCTGAATCTGTGTCTCCGCGGCACGCGTAATGTAGCGTTCATGCTGCAGCCGGTAGCGGATCAGTTCCGCGACCGTCAGCATCTTGAGATCATGTTCGGCGCAGAACTGGACGAGGTCCGGAACACGAGCCATCGTCCCGTCGTCGTTCATGATTTCGCAAATAACGCCGCTCGGGTTCAATCCGGCAAGCCGTGCCAGATCTACGGAAGCCTCCGTCTGCCCGGCCCGAACCAGCACCCCACCTTTGCGCGCGCGAAGCGGAAAAATGTGCCCCGGCCGCGCCAGATCCGACGCAGTCGATTCCGCAGCAATCGCGGTCCGAATCGTGTGACTGCGATCGGCAGCCGAAATCCCCGTAGTCACACCCTCGCGAGCCTCAATTGTCTCCGTAAACGCAGTACCGAAGCGCGACGAGTTGTGTTGCGTCATCGGCGGCAGGTTCAGGTGATCGGCGCGCTCTTCCGTCAGCGTAAGGCAGATCAGCCCGCGGCCGAACTTAGCCATAAAGTTGATCGCTTCCGGCGTGACGAACTCCGCCGCAAGCGTCAGATCCCCCTCATTCTCGCGGTCTTCGTCATCCACAACCACAAGCATGCGCCCGGCGCGAAATTCAGCCAGAGCAGTAGGCACATCTACAAAAGGAGAGGCAATCGTTCGATCGGGCATGATTTGTTTGTCGATTACGGGCACGCTCTCATTGTCTACCAACTACGGGCCAAAGGACAAAGCCGCGGGGACAGGTTGTTCATCCAATAGACACAACAGCGTTATAGAGCATGTGCAAAAGGATCGCCGGAGCCAGCCTGCCACTCTTCTTGAAGAGGATCGCATTCGCCGCCCCCAGCAGTCCCACCGGCAGCCAAGAAGTCGGCGGATGATAGATCGCGAAAAACGCCGCACTGCCCAAAACAGCGCGCCACCCACCCCACTCCCGGTCCAGCGCCCGGTAGAGCAGCCCGCGAAACAGATACTCCTCGGCAAACGGCGCGAAAAAAACAGCCATGATCGCGTAGGAAATACGCAGGGAAGGCTGCGAAACCATCAATTCCCTTGCCTTCCGCAAAGACTCCGCAATGCCGGAAATATGCATCAGCACTGCCACGTAGCCGAGAGCAAAGCCTCCAAGCAGCAATCCACCTGCCGCGCCCGCCGCCAGCCACGGCAGAAAACGGGCATCGAAGAGCCGCTGACTGCGCCAGAACGGTTGCGGCGCCTCGTAAGGGTCCGTATCCGAAGTGATCTTGCCCGGCTCCCAGCACCAGATCTGCTGCGGTGAGACACTCCGCCCATCCAGGAAGCTCGACATCCCGATCGAGACAGCAATAGCGCACACCCCATATGCGAACGCCTGAGCAATTCCAAGATTGTGCATCCCCAGGAAACCAACAAAGGCCGCTGTAAAGACCGCCACACCCTCAACCAGGATGCTGATGCCAATCATGCTGTGCATCAGCGTCGGCGGAGGCGGCACACGCTCCGACCATGGGTCATACAGATAAGGCAGCCGCGCGCGGAAGTTCTGCCACATCGCCGCCGCCGTGATGTAGGAGTAAACAATGCCCACAATCGCCAGACTCCACTGCTGGGTGAGAATGCCAATCGCGAACGTCAGCATGCCCAGCTGTGTAGCCCAGTAGCGTCCGCGCGGAACCTTCTGCACCTCCCCGGACTCCGAAGTCACCGTCACCAGCGTCACCGACTTCTCCGCCATGCTGCGGCCAAAGAAAAACCAGCCAACCCCCACCAGCGCAATCCTCCACGCCGAGTGCGGAAACAGAAACACAGCGTAGCCAAGAATGATCGCCACCAGCCCCGACGAGATCATCGACCAGAGCCAGGCCTTCGCCTTCAGCAGATTCTCAAGCCCGCGCGGCCAGGTAAGCGCAATCCACAGCGCCTGCCCTTCCGAAGCAAGCGACTTCGGCCCTAGCACCCAGAGAAAATACGTCCCAAACAAAATCGCCGTGCCGCAAAGGTAGTTCCAGGCCCCCTGTGCGTGAACCAGCAGAAAACGGAAGTTGAAAGCCTGATACCCGGCCACCGTCAGCGGTATCAGAATCGTCTGAACAATCGCACTCCGGTCGCGAATGAACCACAGAAACTCCTTGCGATACAGCGGCTCCTTGCCAAAACGCGGAACCCGCTTCCCAGACGACGGCCTTGAACTGGTCTGCGCGTAGCTCCCGCTCAGGCCCCTTTGCGCTCCCCAAACGCTGAACCACACCGCCCCAGCGGTCGTGACCATGGCCGCAACCCAGCACACCAGAAACCCCAAGACAAAGGAAAGTGATCCGTCGACACGCATCCCCAGGAACAACCCGAACCACGGCCACGGAATCGCGACAACAACGTCATACAGCTTGCCCAAGGCTCCAACGAGATTGGGCATAAACGCGAGTCCAGCCAGGAACAACATCATCGTAGCGTAGCCGACCCAGTTCATCAGCCCGACGATCCCGCCCCGCGCCCGCGGAGAAAACCGCAGAATAATACCAATTTCGAGGGCCTTGCCAAGGCACGCCGCTGCAACCGAAACCGGCACACCAACAGCAAACGTAGCCAGCAATCCGATCCCCGGAACATAGTTGAATCCGTAGGTAAATCCAGCAAACAGCGGCGCACCCCAGTACAGCGGATTGGCCGCAATCGGCGAAAGCATTTCCGCAAAGAAGATCGCCCGCGTCGGCACCGGATGTGAGTAGAGCCACTCCCACATGGGATGGCGCCGCCGCTGCATATCCAGCTCCAACCCCTCGCCCTGACAAACCAGCATCGAGACCCATAGAAACAGAATCAGCGATCCCACAAAGGCAGGAAATCGCCCGGTTGCAGCAGGGACTTTGAAACTGGATTGCCCCGATGCACCTGCGAAGGCGTCGCCTCTTGGATTCGGTGTAACCAGCAGTCGAACCTGCCGCCCCGAACGAAGCTCATCCTGCGTGATCAAATCGTTCAACCGATGGTTTCGGACGATTTCACGCAGCCTTTGCTCAAGCAACGCTTGAGAACCACCTGTCTCCTGAGCAATACGCTTTGCTTCAGAAATGTAGTCGGGTGGAAATCGCTCCACGCCCTTCCAGCCAAGCCGCTGATTGTTCTCGTGCGCAATGACTGCATCCAGGAACTGCTGTGACACCAGAATCGTGTTGCCACCGCCGCCCCCGGCTTCTGAAAGTCGCGCAACGCGTTGAATCGTCTCCTCAGTATGGCTGGCTTCCACCGCATTCTTTAGCACCAGAGCAGCCAGCAGATTGATCGCCGCCATGAGCACGATGCCCATCAGGAAAAAGACCGGGTTCCAGTTCGTGGCCTGCCGACCCGTGCGGCTGTTCAGCAACTCCTGCTGCCGGCGCGCCCGGTTCACGGCGCGCCGCCGCGAAACCCCAAGCAGCAGCGAGACCGTCTTCCAGAAGGTTGGGGGTGTTGCGCGTTCGGTGGTCACTGCTGAGGCCGGTCCGTCAGTTGTAGAAAGATCTCTTCGAGCGGCGCTTCTCCGTGACTCGCCCGAAGCTGGTCGAGCGAGCTATTCGCCACGAGCCGCCCCTCATTGACGATCACCACATGGGAGCAGAGCCGCGCCACATGATCCATCAGGTGGGTCGAAAACAGCACCGTAGTCCCGCGGCTGGCAACCTCAAGAATCAGCTCGTAAAACAGATGCGTTGACTCAACATCCAGACCATTCGTAGGCTCGTCGAGCACCAGAAGCTTCGGCTCATGCAGCAGCGCCAGCAGCAGACCGAGCTTCTTCTTCATACCGCGGGAATAGTCCTCCGCAAAGTTGTCGATGTCTTCTGCCAGGCGCAGTCTGGCGATGATCGGTCCGATCCGGTCCATGGTCTCCGGCACATTCAGCCCATGCATGGCAGCACTCAACTGCAGAATCTCTCGCCCCGACAGGTACGAGTAGAAAACCGGCTCATCCGGAAGAAACCCAATCCGCCGCATCGCCTCAACTCGATCCTCAAACGCATCCAACCCGTCGATGCGAAGCGAACCATCCGTAGCCTTCAGGATGCCCATCAGCAGGCGAAACAGCGTCGTCTTACCCGCACCATTCGGCCCAAGCAGTCCGCAGATCTGTCCAGCCGGAACCGAGAAGCTGATATCGCGAAGCGCAGCCTTGTCGCCAAAGGTCTTGGTAACACCATCCACTTCCACCAGAATGTGAGTGGAGTGGTCGCCAGAGTTGGCACCAGCCGCATTGATATCGAATTGCGAATCGCTGTTAGTCATTATGGGAGCGTCGGCAGATTTCCGGGAGCTGATGGCCGGAGAATAGCACAACGTACCGCCACGCCGGCCACTTCGCAGCACCAGTCACAAAACGCAAAAGGCCGCTTCATCGAAGCGGCCTTTGCTCATGGATCGAAACAGCAATCGCTACTTGGCAGCCCCATCATTGGCAGCATGGAAGTTGATCATCTGCTTCAGCGTGTCGTACTCGACGCCGCCCAGCGGAATGATGCGCCCATTGATCGCCAGCGAAGGCGTCTGGTTGACATTCAGATCCTGAGCCAGCTTGATACCAGCCTCAACAGCAGCCTTGGTCTCCGGCGTGCTGGCGCAGGCAGCCACCTTCTCAGGAGCAAGCCCCGCAGCAGTCACAGCGCTGTTCAGCGTCAACGTAGCGCCCTCATCCGTAGCAAGCCCAGCCTGACCGTCGTAAACCGCGGTGCTGAACTTGAAGAACGCCGGATTCCCACCTTCCTTAGCCACGCACACGCCATAAGCAGCCGAGCGGAACGCCTCAGGGTGAATCTTCACCAGCGGAAAGCTCTGGTAAACGAAATGAGCATTGGGAAAGTCAGTCGTCAGCTTCTCAATCGTCGCCTGCGCATCCTTGCAATGCGGGCATTGGAAATCCGCAAACTCAACCAGCTCAAGATCCTTGGCGGCAGCGCCCTTCGAAGGACCATTGGCACGCTGAAGCAGCGCCGCGCGGTTGTCGGCATACGGCTTATCGCTGAAAGGAAGGATTTCGCCAGCAGTAATCAGGTGCTTGCCGTCAGGCAAAACGAAAAACTGCAGTCCGCCAGTCTGCTTGGTTCCCTTTTCGCCGACAAGCACGACCACCGAAGTGATGCCCGGCACGCTCGTCTTGGCAATCCGCTGGATCTGGTAGAGCCGGTTAGCGTCATAACCCCAGGAAGCCTGCAGGAACCCAGCAATCTGCTCCTTCGTCGGAGAATCAGCCGTGAAATCGGCCGGATCGGGCTTCGGGAAGGTCGGACCTGCTGCTGCATCGGCTCCCTGCGGCGGAGCGGCAGGAACCTCGGTCTGGGCAGAAAGGCGGTGCGAGGCGGAAAGCAGCGCAGTCAGCGCAAGAGCAGCAACTGAGCTGCGACGAAGTGTTGAACGAATCAAGCTGAAATCTCCTTACTACTACTGTAGTGCCTCAATGCGGCTCAAACCGAAAACTCACCCGGTCGGGACACGATTGTGGTTATACCTGAGCGCGCGCGGCGATGGGAAATCTCCGCCCCATGCCAAAAGATTTGGGAGTGACCTTCAAAACCGGCGCAGCCTGCTGGCGCTTGTACTCGGTACGCTCAACCAGCTTCACTACCTGTTCGACGACCGAAGCGGGAAAACCGTACTGCGCAACAATTTCCGCTGTCGTCTCATAGCGCTCGACATACGCCTCAAGGATCGGATCGAGCACGTCATACGGCGGCAGCGAGTCCGTATCCTTCTGATCCGGCCGCAGTTCCGCCGAAGGCGCCTTGGTCAAAATCGCCTCGGGAATCACTTCCCCGTTCCGATTGCGCCAATGACAAAGCGCATAAACCTTCGTCTTCACCAGATCCCCAATCACCGCCAGCGCCCCGACCATGTCGCCGTAAAGCGTGCAATACCCCACCGCCATCTCGGACTTGTTCCCCGTCGTCAGCACAAGCGCCGAAAACTTGTTCGATAACGCCATAATCAGCGTCCCGCGAATCCGCGACTGAAGATTTTCTTCGGTCAGATCGGGTTTCAGACCTGCAAAAAGCGGCGAAAGCGTCTCCGAAAGCGCCTTGAATGGCTCTGCGATCGGCAGTACATCAAAGCGAATGCCAAGGTTTTCAGCCAATTTGCGGCTGTCGTCAATCGAACCAGTCGAGGAATACTGGCTTGGCATACCCACTGCCAGCAGATTCTCAGCCCCGAGCGCATCTACTGCAATGGCAGCAACCAGCGCCGAATCAACCCCGCCACTGAGCGCCAGTAGCACCTTGCGGAAGCCGGTCTTGAGCACGTAATCCCGCGTACCAAGTACCAGCGCTTGGTAGGCCGCCCCGATTTCCGAGTCCTCCGTAAATGGCGCGGGCGTCTCGCCAGTCGAAGCAGCGCTGTCCGCCATCACCATGTCCTCAGAGAAGGATGCAGCCTGCGCCAGCACCGTTCCATCCGCCGCCAGCCCGAACGAAGAGCCGTCAAATACCAGGCTGTCGTTTCCGCCCACCTGGTTCGCCAGAAAAACAGGAATATGGTGCCGCTCCGCCACCGCGGCCAGCATCCGGCGACGCACGTCGATCTTGCCATGCCAGAACGGCGACGCCGAGATATTCAGCAGAATCGTAGGATGCTGCCGCATCAGGTCTTCCACCGGATCGACGGGATAAAGTTGCTGCGGCCAGAAGTCCTTGTCATTCCACGCATCTTCGCAAATCGTGATCGCCAGCCGTTCTCCTTCGAACTCGATGACCCGCTGGCTGGTCGCCGGAGCAAAATACCGCTGCTCATCGAAAACGTCATAAAAAGGCAGCAGCATCTTGTGCTGTTCCAGCAAAACATGTCCCTTGTCGATGAGGATGGCAGCATTCACGGCCGGCTTCCCGGAACCTGCCGGAGCAGGCAATGCCGTTCCGACAAGAATTGCCGTGGGAAGGCTCGCAGTCGCCTCCCGCAATTCGTCTACAGCTGAAACGCATCGAGCCAGAAAACTGGGCTTGTCCAGCAGGTCCGCCGGCGGATACCCGCAGACGGAGAGTTCCGGAAACACAGTCAGGCGTGCGCCCAAACCGGCCGCTCGCTGACTCGCGGTAATGATCTTGGATAGATTGCCGGTGAAGTCGCCGACAGTAGGATTGATCTGGGCAAGCGCTATCTTCACATCTCTAGTGTAAGACAGTGAAAAGCAGATAGGGCCAAGCGTTCGGTCGATCACGCCTGACCCCTGTTCCCTAATCCCTGTTCCCTGTCTTTTAAGAGCCTGTCCCGGCAAACACAACGCCGATCGTCCGCAGGATGATCTTGATATCCAGCCAGACGCTCCAGTTTTCGATATAAGCCACGTCCAGCGAAATGTAGCTGTCAAACGAGGGATCCTGCCGTGCCTGAACCTGCCAGAGTCCCGTGATTCCCGGCGTCACATCGAGCCTGCGCAGATGAGCCAGGTTGTACTGCTTCACCTCGCTGGCAATCGGAGGCCGCGGCCCGACCACGCTCATATCGCCAAACAGCACATTGAAGAACTGCGGCAACTCATCGAGCGAGTATTTGCGCAAAATCCGCCCAACCTTGGTGATACGCGGATCGTCGGAGATCTTGAAGAGAATCCCCTCGCGCTCGTTCATGTGCATGATCTCGGCACGCTTGCGATCAGCATCCTTCACCATCGTGCGGAACTTCAGGCACCGGAACACCCGAGCCTTTTTCCCAATGCGCTCAGATGCATAGAACACAGGCCCGTGTGAATCCAGCTTGACGGCGATAGCAATCGCCAGCAGTACCGGCGAGAGCAGCACCAGCGCAGTCGTTGCAACGAAAATATCCAGCAGTCGCTTCAGGATCAGCCCAACCTCGGGCACGTGTCCACGGTGCAAAGGAATCGTCGGAAATTGACCGATGTATTCGATCGTGCTGTTCCATGCCAGACCGTCGTACATATCAGGCACCACACGAAGATCGATTCCATTCGCACGCGCCTGCTCCAACACACCCTTGATGACCCCGCGCTCACAGGGCGAAGTGAAGAAAATCTCATCCACAAAGTGCTTACGCGCATGATCGAACAGCGTTTCAAGTGATCCCAGAACATCACCGGTCGTTCCCGCAAGCTGCGTATCCACCCCAGGGACGTGGACAAACCCCTTAAAAATGTAGCCAAGCTGCCGGATGCTCTGGAGGTGGTGGCGCAAGGCGTGAGCTTCCGCTCCGGTGCCTACAATGATGACGTTACGGGTATTCATCCCGCGCTCAAATCGCTGATACAGGAGCGCGCGGTACACGAATCGGCGCAGACTTAGGGAGACCGTCAGCAGACCGAGCGTCAGTAGCACCACGCCGCGCGGTACCGCCTCCGCCTTGATCAGGTACAGCGCGCCCGTCAGCAGCAGGCCGGAAACCAAGCAGGCCTGAACGCTAAGACGCTGCTCATGAAGATGACTCGTAAGGCGTACCGGAGTGTACAGATGAAGGCTGCGGCTGACGCCGATTAGCGTTAAGGTAAAGCCAACCAGCAAAGCTATCTGGATTCCCATCGACTGCCCTGGAATCAGGCTGCCATGAAGGAATCCACGGACGCTGTCAAGAGGGCTCATATGCAGCTGAATGATTGCGGAAACCAGGGCAGCGCCCAACACCGTCATCCCATCCAGAACCATCCACATGCCAGCGCTGCCGCGGGCGGTGCGCTGATGGCTGGCCGTGGCTCCTTCATTCCATTCCTGAGGGGAAGAGGGCGGGGTGGAGGAGACTCGTTGCCAGAATTCCGATGTTGCCATATGTGTTTCGCAGACCTCGAAAGAGTACACCAGTGGCGTTCGCAAGGCGGGCAGCAATCTCGCCTTGAGGACACCACCAGAGAGAAGGAACTGCATGAGAAACGCGCGGCGATCAAATTCGGATTTTGAAGCTCAATCCCGCTTCAAGAGGTGCACAAAACCGTGCAAGAATCGTCCGCTGGGCGACGTTATCGGGGCTTTTCTAACCCTCACTTACATCGCTGAAGCGCTTCCAGGGAATTTGAACGGAGCGCCCGGTTGCGGCCACTCCAGCTACTGATTTCCTTTTTTCATCGTGCCATGGAACTTATCAGCACGGCGTCGGAAACGGCTTTTACCGAATTCTGCAGCGCTTGCCGAGGCATTTCGAAGGGGTTCGGCAAACACCGCTGGAAGAACCAACTACCTGCAGTCTAACTCATACACAGTTAAGAAGTCGTGAAAGGCATTTGGGATGCCCGGGTCGCTCGCTCAAAATCGAAAATGATCTGCTCCCAGAGTGAACTGGAACGAGACAGATTGCAAGAGAAAACTCATCCGTAGAACGAACAGTCTCGACAATCGCTCATACTACCGGCGCCGTCGGAAGCACGTACGCGTCGAGCGCAAGAAATTGCTGGACATGGGGGTCGCCGCAGTCGAGAAAGTCCTTGATCGTTCCAAAAAAACGGGCATTCCCGCCCTCCAGAAACAACACCAGATCGGCAAGCCGCATGGCAAAGCGCATATCGTGGGTCACGACAATACTGGTAATCCCTAACTGCAGCTTGAGTCGCTGAATCAGGTCACCGATATTCCGTCCCATGATCGGGTCCACCATCGTCGTCGGCTCATCGTAGAAAATCGCCTCCGGCTGAGCCGCCAGAGCCCGCGCAATCGCAATACAGCGCTTCTGCCCCATCGAGAGGCTGGCCGGCAACCGATCCACTGTGTCGCTCTGGCCCACCAGCGTCAGCAGGCGAGCGACGAGCTGCTGTACCTGGTCTTCCGCCAAACCACCCTTTTCCCGGAGCGGAAATGCAATGTTCTCGCCCACCGTCAGGGAATCAAACAGCGCGCCATTCTGGAAAACCATGGTGACGTGCTTGCGAACCTCCTGCAGGCCCTTTTCATCCAGGCTGCTGATGTCCTGGCCATCCACCCGGATGCACCCGGAGTCCGCCTTCAGGAATCCCAGTAAGATCCGCAGCGAAACGGATTTTCCCACGCCGCTACGCCCCAGAATGCACAGTGTCTGTCCCCGGCCCACGTGAAAGCTCACCCGGTCCAGGATCTTCCTGTCTCCGAATGCGATCGTGACATCCTCAAAGCTGATGTAGGGCGGCGCAATCGGCTCCGGATGCGGGATCTGGATTGCATCCCGGTCCGCTGAGGCCCCTGCGACCGCCTCGGCAATTACCGCGTGTGCCGAAGCCGCCGCAACCTCCAGATCCTGAACCGTCTTGTCAGACTCAAGCTCGTCGAGGTGCTCCATCAGAGAGGGCGGCTCAGATGCTTCCTCGGGCAACGGCGCGGGATGTGTTTCATCGCTCACACTGCTAGCTTACTTCAGGAGTCGGTCCAACAGTCGGCAGGGCAAACGGCAGCTTGATAACAATTCTGCTAAGATCCTCCAGATTTTGAGGCGTATTCGCACTCTGAAACCAGAACGTTGGCGGCAACCCCGACAAATGCCGGCATTGCCCCGCCTGAGCCAGATACTCAACAGAGACAGCATCAAGCTTCAGCCCTAGATCCTCCGGAATCGACCGCCATGCCGCATGGCACGCAGTCTTTCCCTCACGAAGCCTTTCGGTGAGCCCCTCAAGGACGTCCCGGCGCAGAACCACCGGAAAAGGCTCAATCCGCCCATTTACCTTCGCCACAGTGACAGGACAACCCGAAATCCATGCTCGTTCCATAAGAACGTTCAGCAACGACGGCGGCATAAGCGGCATGTCAACCGGCAGAAACAAGCTCCATTCGGTCTCCGAAGCAGCCAGCCCCGCGTGAATCCCGCCCATCGGCCCAACATCCATGAACCTATCGGAGACAATCTCAGTCCGGCCGCCCAGCTGGCCGCGAGCACCGGCTATACGAACACTGCCAGCGCCCGCGTCCGAGACGATTTCGAGGGCATTCTCAAGCAGCGTACGCCCCTGAAAGCGAACCAGAGCCTTGTCCGAACCCATGCGCGAAGACCGCCCACCGGCCAGCACAAAGCCGGAAACTTCCGCATTGGACAGGTCGCCCGACAATCGCTACTTCTCCGCCGACTCGCCGACCAGCTCCAGGAATCGAATAATGGACTCGATCCCTTGGTAGAAATTCGCGATATGAAATTTCTCATTCGGCGCATGCAGATTATCGTCCGGCAACCCGAAACCCATCATCACGCTGGGCAGGCTCAGATGCCGGGCAAAGTCCCCGACAATGGGGATCGACCCGCCCGATCGGATAAACACCGTGTCCTTGCCCCAGATCTCCTTGAGTGCCGTAGTCGCCGCCTTCACATACGGGTTATCCACCGGAATCAGGCAAGGCTCGCCCGAGTGAATCAGCCGCACCTCAGCATCCACTCCCGGCGGCGCAATGTGCTGGACATAGCCGCTCAGTTGAGCAAACACCTCCGCAGTCGTCATCCCCGGCACAAGCCGGATCGAAACCTTGGCTGTAGCCTTGGCCGGAATCACCGTCTTCGCGCCCACCCCGGTAAACCCGCCCACCACGCCATGCACATCCAGCGTAGGCCGCGCCCAGGTGCGTTCCAGCACGCTATACCCAGCCTCGCCCACTAGCGCCTTCGACCCGACCTCAGCCTTGCGATACTCCTCTTCATCGAAGGGCAAGCTCTTCCAGGCGTCCAGCTCTTCCGAACTCGGCGGTATCACCTTGTCATACAGTCCCGGAATCAGAATATGGCCGCCCTCATCCTTGAGCTTGGCGATAATCTGCGCCAGTGCCACAAACGAATTTGGCGCTGCGCCGCCATACATCCCGGAATGCAGATCCGTCTTTGCCCCGCGTACCTCAATCTCGGTGTAGATCATCCCGCGCAGCCCGACACATAAGGTCGGCAGCCCCGGCGCAAACATCTCCGTATCCGAAACCAGCGCAAAATCCGCCTTCAGCTCTGGCGGGTTGCTAGCAACAAAGTTTGCAATTCCCTCCCCGCCAACCTCCTCTTCGCCCTCCAGAATCACCCGAACATTCAGCGGCAGCGGCCCCGACTGCAACAGCGACTCCAGCGCCTTCACATGCATGTACATCTGGCCCTTGTCATCCACAGCACCGCGAGCATAAATGTTGCCATCCCGCTCCTCCGGCTCGAACGGCGGCGAAAGCCACTCATCCAGCGGGTCCGGAGGCTGAACATCGTAGTGCCCATAGAGCAGCGCCGTCGGCTTGCCCTCGGCATGCAGATGATCCGCATACACCAGCGGATGCCCGGCAGTCTCGATAAGGCGTACATTCTCCATGCCAATTCGCGTCAACTCAGCCGCCAGCACCTCGGCAGCACGGCGAACGTCACCCTGATGGGCCGGATCAGTGGAAACGGAGGGGATGCGAAGGAGGGATTTGAGTTCTTCAAGAAAGCGCCCCTGATTCTCACGGGCGAACGCGATAGCGGATGACATGAATGCTCCCAGCGCAAGTATAGGACGTAGGTCCGCCAATCTTAAAACCGCATCCACAACCAGAGCCGCGCTTTACCGGAAGGCTTCCTCCCGCCGGACACAGAGACAAGCCAACCTCAGCCCTGTTGCGCGCTTCCGGTATGCATCCAAATACCATTGGATAACCCTTGAAACTCCCGCTAGTCTAAGTGCACACATGCGCAAACTTGCTCTGATCCTCTCGGCTGCCCTGACAGCTTGCTCTCTCTCAGCGCTCGCACAAGACACGAGACAAGATATGACCACAAAGGTTGCCCCGGCCACTCCCTTTTACAGCCGGGTCAACACCTTCGGGTTCTTCGCCGGATATTCGAACGACTCCAGCCATATCCTGCTGGGTGTTGCGGAAAACCGGAAGCTGCTCAACTTCGGCGCCATGTACGAGCGGAGGATCTTCGTCACCCGGGCCGTAGCCATGCAGTACGACCTGGAAGTGCTGCCGGTTGCACTCGAGAGCGACCCGGTCGATCACTACACCTTCACCGTGACCTCGCCAAAGCCGTCTACCTTCAAAGCAACCTCGACGGGTCCGTACGCATGCCATTCCAACTCCGGCAGCGGCAGCGAAATCATCGATGGCACAACATACAGCTACACCTACAGCAACCAGTGCTCCCGCAGATGGACCATTGGCGAAGGAATGTCGCCGGTAGGCTTCAAATGGAATTTCCGGCCTCGCCACGCCCTGCAGCCGTTCTTGATCGGACACGGCGGCTATATGTATTCGACCCAGTCGATACCCGTCGATAATTCCGCGTCGTTCAACTTCACCTTCGATTTCGGCGCGGGGCTGGAGTTGTACCGGACCAGAACCCGGTCCCTACGAGCTGAGTACCGCTACCACCACATCTCTAACCACGACACAGCAAACCAGAATCCCGGCATCGACAATGGGCTGTTTCAGCTGACATACGCCTTCGGCCGATAGCGCTGCGAATCTCGACTGAAGACCTGCTCAGTACCGGGGCACCTTCGGGTCCACTTCGCGCGACCACGCATCAATCCCGCCGGCAATCGACTGCGCCGACTCGAACCCCTGCTGGCGAAGCCAGTTGGTCACGCTCAGCGAGCGGGCTCCGTGGTGGCACATCACGAGAAGCCGGTCATCTGGATCAAGCTCCTGGTGAGCCCGCGCCGGAATCTCCCCCATCGGGATCAGCACCGATCCTTCAATATGGGCCGTCGCATACTCCCACGGCTCACGGACATCAATAATTTTGATCTTGCCTTCCCGCTGCAGCTCGGAGGCGTTGAGGACAGTAACTTCGTAGTCAAGCATGTCTTTCAGGATACCCCTTTGCCGCCGCTTTCCACCCGCGACAGGAAGGTTGAAAATCCGTAAGACTCGGCTCAAGGACTGAGTTCAAGGGTAGACTGTTGTTTGCGCCGCAGTTCTCTGCCGGTTGGCAGCAAATTGTTGCCGCCGTTGCCAAAGCTAGTCTAGTTTGTCCAGATTTGACACAGGAGACCATGCACACACCGACCAAAGTGCTGATCGTCGAAGATGAAGTCCACGCACTCATGGGCCTGGCAGAACTCATCTCCGGCTGGGGCTACCGCACCGAGACGGCGCGCGATGGCATGGAAGGCTTCGAGAAAGTGCTGGCCTGGGATCCGGCCATCGTCGTCACCGATCTCAAAATGCCGCGTATGGACGGCCTCGAACTCCTCACCAAGCTCACCGACTCCGGCAGCAAGATGGCCGTCGTCGTCCTCACCGCGCAGGGTTCCGTCGAAAACGCCGTCGACGCCATGAAGCTTGGCGCCTATGACTTCATCCAAAAGCCCGTCGACGCCACCCGTTTAAAAACCATCCTCGCCAACGCCAGCCGCCAGCTCGACACCGAACTGGAACTGGAAGTTACGCGCCGCCAGCTCCGCCAGAGCGGCGTGCTCGGCGCCCTCGTCGGCCACTCCCGCGCCATGCAGGAGGTATTTGGCCTCATTGAACGCATCGCTCCATCGAACGTCTCCGTCCTGGTAACCGGCGAGAGCGGCACCGGCAAGGAACTCGTCGCCCGCACCCTGCACGACTTGAGCGAGCGCAAGAGCCGCCCCTTCGTCGCCGTCAATTGCGCCGCCATTCCCGAAACACTCATGGAAAGCGAAATTTTTGGCCATGAGAAAGGCGCCTTCACCGGCGCAGTCGAACGCCGTGCCGGCTGCTTCGAACTCGCCGAAGAAGGTACTCTGCTCCTGGACGAACTCGGCGAAATGCCCATCGGCACGCAGGCCAAGCTGCTCCGCGTCCTCGAAGAGCGCAAACTGCGTCGCCTCGGCGCCCGCAGCGAGCAGGACGTCGATGTTCGCGTGCTTGCCGCCACAAACCGTGACCCAGAAGCCGCCGTCGCGGCCGGTCAACTTCGATCCGATCTGTACTACCGCCTCAACGTCTTCCACATCCATATGCCCGCCCTGCGCGAACACCGCGAAGACATCCCCGACATGGTCGACGTCATGCTGGCAGACATGAATTCAAAGCATGCCCGCCGCGTTGCCGGGGTTTCAGCCGCCGTCATGGAGCGCCTGCAGCAGCACGACTGGCCGGGAAACGGCCGCGAATTGCGCAACCTGATGGAGCGCGCCGTCATCCTCGCCCCGGACAACGGCTTGATCGAGGTCGCTCACCTTCCACAAGGCCTGGGCAAATCCACTACGACAGTCTCGCCAGTCACCGACGCGAACAGCATCTCAGTCAGGATCGGTTCAACGGTCGACGAGGCAGAACGTCTCCTCATTCTGCGAACACTCGAACACACCAGCCAGAACAAGACGCGTGCCGCGGAAATCCTCGGCGTAAGCCTCAAGACCCTGCACAACAAATTGAAAGAGTACGAAATGGCACGTGAAATGGGAGCCGTTCGCGAATGAGTCTCAAGACCAAGCTCGTGCTTGCCATCACCAGCCTCGTATTCCTTGTGACAGCCTTGCTCTCGCTGGTCTACGTGAACCAGCTCCTGCGCGACGCCGTGCAACAGTCATACGACACAAATCTGCTGGTCGCCCAGCAGATTCGCTACGCGCTGCAAATGGCGCTCGAAACCGGCCTCAAGGATCAGAAAGTCGATCCCAACGACCAGGTGCAACTGCGGGCCCTCGCGGCCTTGGCGGTTCGCGACAACGCCACGCTGATGGCCTTTATCAATTCGGTGAACCGCTACTCACCGACCGTCTATGACATCAGCATTGGCGACAATCGCGGAAGGGCGCTGCTCACGACCGGTCAGGGCGGCGAAGATCAGCCACTGCCGGTTCGTCCCAGCTACCAGCAACTGCGCGACGCCAATGCCATTGAACTGGTCAGGTCCGTCTTCGGCAAAGCGCAGGTATACGACGTGGTCCTGCCCCTCCAGCGCAACGGGGAGTCCTTTGCCACCGTTCACGTTGGCGTCCGCTCAACTTTCCTCAAGGCACTCTACGCGCCGTGGTTGAACGCCGCCTTTACATTGATGGGACTTGCACTGGCGACTGCGTTGCTGGTCGCCTTCCTCCTCGGCAACCTTGCCCTACGGCCGATGGAAGAACTGAACATGCAGCTCGACTACTGGACACCCACAGCAGAAGACTCATCCTCGGAAGAAGCAGGCACCGACACAGTCGTCCGCGTGTCCAACAAGATCGAACGCATCGGCCAGCGTATGCGCAACGTCGAGGAAGTCTTCTCGGCCCTCAAGGAAAACCTCGACCAGGTCCTCGGCAATCTCCAGGACGGCATCCTCCTCTTCACGGGCGACGGCCGCGCAGTGCTGGTCTCCAGCTCAGTGCAGCGATTCCTGCACATGGACCGCAATGAGCTGCTGGGATTGCACGCGCGCGACATCTTCGATCGAAACACCGCGTTGGGCAAAGCAGTTCGAGACGCCTGGGATGCAGGCGTGACGCTGGTGCAGGAAGAAGTCGTCACCGAGGCCGGTAACCGCATCGAAGTTTCGCTTGACTTCATCCACGACGATCGCGCCCGCCAGGGTCTCGGCGCCCTGCTGACTCTTCATGATCAGGACTCCGTCGAAGTGATCGAAAGCGAGCTGGAACTCTCGCGCAGAATGGCAGCGATCGGCAGGTTGACCTCCGGCGTTGGCCACGAGGTCAAGAACCCGATCAACGCGATCGTAGTGCATCTGGAGCTGTTAAAGACCAAGATGGCCTCCGGTGCTCCCGCCAGCAGCCATCTCGAAATCATCGATTCCGAAATTCACCGCCTCGACCGCGTCGTCCAGACGCTCGTGGATTTTTCCCGCCCCGTCGAGGTCAAACTGGTCGAGTACGACCTGCGTCATGTCGTGATGGATGTGGTCCGGCTTTCTGCCGCGGAAATGTCCATCCGCAATGTAACCCTGACTCATGAATTACCGTCCTACCCTGTTACGGCTAAAGTAGATGTAGACCTCCTGAAGCAGGCTGTTCTGAACGTCGTGCAAAACGGCGCGCACGCCATGGCCGATGGAGGAAAGCTCCAGGTGGTTTTGATAGAGGATGGGAAATCGGCAGTGATTGAAGTTCGAGACGAAGGAAGCGGCATCTCGCGGGAATTGCGAGACAAGATATTTGACCTGTACTTTACAACGAAACGAGACGGAAGCGGCATCGGCCTGGCTATGACGTATCGCATTCTCCAGTTGCATCACGGCAGTATCGACGTAGAATCAGAAGTAGGTCGTGGTTCGGTATTTCAATTACGTATACCTCTCTCCGCCACGGACCGGGGACGACGGCATCCTCAGCCGGCGATGTTGACAGATGTAAAGGGGTTCGAAGGATGAGGATTACGGCCAAGTACGCCCTGTGGCTGCTCCCGCTGCTTTTGGCTGGATGCGACCACAAAACCAAGCCCATTGCTCAACCGCAGGTGCTGGCACCGCCAATTGAGGATACACCTCCGCCAAAACCGGCGACTGTATCCAAAGAAGAACTGCCTCCGCCTGTTGTCGGTGAGCCGCAGCCGGTAAAGCCCGCGGTCGATCCGAACGCCAAGCCTGCCGAGCCACCGAAGAAGCCTGTGCGTCACCCCAAAAAGCCCGCCGCCACAACGCCGGCGACCTCGGCTCCTCAGGAAGCCGCTAATACTCCTCCCGCACCTACGCCCAGCGTGAGCGCCATCGGTCAGTTGTCAGGCGGCGCCTCAGGCGACCGGAAGTCGGAGACGGAAGACGCGATCAATGCCACTGAAAAGGGTCTGACTGGCGTCACGCGGCCGCTCAGCGACGCTGAGCAGAAGACAGCAGCGCAGATTCGCGACTTCCTCAAGCAGGCCCGCGAAGCTCTCGCAACCGGCGATGTAGATGGTGCGCAGAACCTGAACAAGAAGGCTAAGGTCCTGCTCGCGGAATTGGAACAGTAATCGACATTCTCATTTGAGAATGTCGAGAGCCATCGCCGTCATCGCCGTAACTCCTGTCCGGATTGTAGGTTCGTAAACCGGAGCGAAGAGCGGCGAGTGCATCATCGGTACGGAGATGCCGGTTGACCTGCTCTCGGCCAGTTTGCCCGGCTCCGTGGCACCCAGCCAGAACATGACTGCTGGAATCGTGCCGTTTAGCGAGTAGAGTCCTACATCTTCGCTGCCCATCTTGAATTTCGAAGCAGAGACGTGTTCTGCCCCAAGAGTTGTGACGGCGATCTTGTTCAGGCGATCTGCGAAGCCGGGATCGTTGAAGGTTGCAGGAGTAATTTCAGATTCGCTTACGGTGACGATGGGCATCCTGTCGGCGGGCATGTTGTAGGCAATTGCGACGCCCTCAGCGGTCTTGCGAACGGCGGCGATGATCTGGTCTCTGACAGCATCGCTGGAGGTCCGCAGGGTGAGACCCATCTTCACTTCTTCTGAGATGATATTGCGCTTGAGGCCGCCGTGTATGGTACCCACGGTGAGCACGGCGGGCTGCTGCGGGTCGACCTGGCGGCTGACGATGGTCTGAGCGAGAAGGATGAATTCCGCTGCCAGCACAATTGGGTCTTTGCCGCCTTCGGGTCGCGAACCGTGGGTTCCTATGCCTCGCATGGTGACGTCGATACTGGTGGAGCTGGCCATGAGTGGGCCACCCTTGATCGTGATGTCCCCTGCCGCTGAACCACCGTCGTCGTGCTCGGAGAGAACATAATCGGGCTTGCCGAAGCGTTCATAAAGATGGTCGGCGAGCATGGCCCGGGCGCCGTCGATGGTCTCCTCTGAGGGCTGGCCGACCAGCATCACTGTGCCGTGCCACTTGCTCTTCATTTCGACGAGTTCTTTGGCGGTGCCGAGCAGCACCGTCATGTGGATGTCGTGGCCGCAGGCGTGCATGACTCCTGTTGTCTGGCCATCCGGATTCTTCGTCTTCACTGTCGAAGCGTAATCGACGCCTGTCTTCTCTTCGACTGGGAGAGCGTCCATTTCGCTGCGGATCAGCAGCCTTGGGCCGGGGCCGTTTTCGAGGATGGCTACGATGCCCCAGGCCGGGGTGCCGTCCATGTATTTGCCGATGTGCTCGGTCACCTTGTAGCCGAGCTTGCGCAGGTCTTCGGCGAGTTTGGCGCTGGTGTGATCTTCGTGGTGGGAGAGTTCGGGGGTGCGGTGGAAGTCTTTGTAGGTTTCGATGAGGGCGGGTAGCTGGGCTTCGACGGAGGGCTTCAGGTCAGTATTCAGATTAGCGGGCTGCTGGGCTTGAGCGGCGATGGCGGGACAGACAAGGAGGGCGAGAAGGGCTATGCGGTTGCGTGGCATAGCGGGATTGTACCGGACTCTGTCTCGCTGACCGGGCATCTTTCGGGAAAGGCGAAGAAATGACAAACAATATGGGGGGAGGGGTATTTAATTTTTGCTCGATGGAACAGCAGATTCCCTACGGGAATGACGGCGAGAAGGCAACATGACTGCGAATCAACAATCGAGCTCGAATGTGGTCTTCACTGCTGCTTAAGTTCATTATGCGCTTTTGGCACTTAATTCTACGCAACTTCGATTCGAGAATTAAGAAAGAGTTTGCGTCCTCATTTGCCTGCGATGGAATAGCCATGTGGCAACCACGAAGCAAACCACAAAGCTTGTCAAACCAGCCAAAACGCTCCAAACAATACCAGGGACAGCACCCAATACTACCCCTGCAGTGTCGCCAGCACCCGCGGTGGAAGGATCGAAAACAAAGTGTAGCGTAGTCCAGGTAATGAGAGCAGACACAGGAATAGCTGTTGCTAGACCAGCTATCCCTGCCTTTAGCACTCGCCGCATTGACTTTCCTCACTAGACTGCAGCATTCATAACCAAAAGCCTGATGGCTTATTTGGCGCTGTCATAGAACTTGCCGAGGTCGTGGCGGAAGGATTTGAGAGCGTCTACGTTGAGGTAAACCATGTGGCCCGAGGGGTAGTAGCCCCAGGTGATGTTGTCGCGGAGGGCGCGGCTGGTGCCCATATGGGACAGTTCCCATTCGGTCGAGAAGAAGGGTGTCGCCAGATCATAGACGCCGTTGGCGGCGAAGACCTTGAGGTGCGGGTTCTTGCGGATGGTGTCGCCCAAATCTCCGGCCACGTAAGGCATGGTCTGCTGGCCGCCGCGTCCGCCGCCGGCTGCGCGGTGCTTCCAGTCCCAGGGATCGTTACCCTCAATCGTGTTGTTATACGTCTCGTCGGGCGTGTACTTGAGTTCCTTTTCGAGGTACTCGTGGAAGGCGCCGATGTAGACGCCGTTGATGCCGGTGTCCGAGGGATCAAAGCTGGGGTACTCGCCGGCTGCGTCGGAGTCGGGGCCTTCAAAGCGGCCGTCATAGCGGCCGAGGATGATGTTCTTGTCGCGCAGCAGTTCCTTGCGGAAGCGGGTGGCGGAGATGCGCAGGTTTGCGTCCTTGATGTACGCCGGGCTGAGACCGATGAAGCTGCTGAGCTGCTGCGCGATCTTGTCGGTATCGGCGTCGCTGAGGGCATTACCGGCGTAGAGAGCTGCAGCGTAGGGGCCGGCGGCGAATTCCCTTGCCTGCTGGACAAAGGTGAGAACGTCGGCGGGCTTGTTGGGAATCTTGTTGTGGTACCAGGCGATGGCGGCGAAGGTCGGCAGGTCGGTGAGGTAGTTGTTGTCGAGGCCAGCCGAACGCGCGTTGTAATTGAGGATCGATGACAGGAGCACGATGCCATTCAATTGCACGCCTGCCTCGTTGAGCGTGGCCGAAAGCCCGGCGGAGCGGGTGGTGCCGTATGACTCGCCGAAGAGGAACTTGGGCGAGTTCCAGCGGTGATTGACTGTGATGTAGCGGATGATGAACCTGGTGAAGGCGGTGAGATCCTGATCGACGCCAGCGATGTCCTTGATGGTTCCCTTCCCGACGGGGTGCGAGTAGCCGGTGCCGGGCGCGTCGATGAAGACAAGGTCGGACTTGTCGAGCAGCGTGTACTCGTTGGGCACGACGTTGTAGGGTGCTCCGTGGGTGGGCGCGGGGCTGTCGGTCACAACACGCATCGGGCCAACTGAACCCATTTCCAGCCAGATGGTGGCTGAGCCAGGTCCGCCGTTATAGAGGAAGGTTACGGGGCGGGTCTTGGTGTCCGCGCCGTCGAGTGTGTAGGCAACGTAAAAGACGCTATGGTACGGCTTCAGGCTTTCGTCGTGGTCTTCCTTGCTGATGAGCAGGTTGCCGGCCGTTGCCGTGTAGTGGAGTTCCTTGCCGCCTACCGTGATCTGGTGCTGTGTGACCGACGGCTCTTCCTTGGGGATTGGAATGTCTTTGGAGGGTTCTTCTTTCACCTCAGTGGTAGCGCGGCGCTCCTGTGCGGAGACGAATGCGGCAGAGCTAGCGGCCAGTATGGCAGCTGTGGCCAGAACCGAGAAGGTGCGCGGAAACGACACGATGAGCTTCAGCAAAGTAACTATCTCCCTGGATATGAATTCCCCAGAAGGCGATCCCTTTCGCGTTTGCGATGGGTTCAGGCATCTGCTGGAGAAGATCGACGATCGTGCGGCCGGATACTGGCGAGTTTAGCACGCGCGACGAGAAACCTCCGTCACGTTTGAAAGCAGAATGCTACGAGATATTCACCACGCCGCTGATTCTGCGGAGTAGAGTGTTAATCGTAATTCAGCCGACAATTTCAGGTTGCTCAATGTGACCTGCTCAATCCAACCAGCTCGCTTCGGCTGGTTCATGAGGTGATAGATCCGTGCGAAATCGTGTCCGGTTGTATGTTGTGCTTGCCGTGTGTTTGTTCCTGCCGCTGCAGAGCGCGTGGGGATGGAATTCCATTGGACACATGGCTGTGGCCTACGTTGCCTATCAACACCTGACGCCTGCTCAGCAGGCTCGCGCCTATGCGCTGTTGCAGCTTAACCCGAACTACAAGACATGGCTGAGTTATCTGCCAGCAGGCACTTCAGCAGCGGACCAGCAGATGTACGTGTTCATGATGGCGGCAACGTGGCCGGATGAGATCAAGGCGATGAACAGCGGCTACAAGAACGACGGGGACAATGCTCCGAAGACGCCGGAAGCTACGATGAACACCGGCTATACGGATCTGTACATGCACAAGTACTGGCATTTCATCGACGAGCCATTCAGTCCGGACGGAACGAAGCTGCCAGCCGTGCCTTCGGTGAATGCCGAGACGCAGATTGTTGCCCTGCGGGCGGACATCGCTTCAACGGAAGAAGATGCGCTGAAGTCGTATGACCTGGTGTGGCTGATGCACCTGGTAGGGGATGTTCACCAGCCGCTGCATTGCACGACTCGGGCGACTGCGGCGCTTCCAAAGGGCGATCTGGGCGGGAATTCGATCGCCGTCAGTACGCCCGATCTCGAGTTGCATGCTTACTGGGATGATCTGTTGGGCGTTGGTTCGACTAAGAATTACGCGAAGGCTTTTGCCGCAGCGAAGGCCCTGGCGGACGCCGACCCGACGGACGCAGCGGACCTGAACACGGACGACTGGGTACAGGAAAGCTTCAAGCTGGCGCAGAGCGATGTGTATGTCGATCCGCCGATCGGGACGGGCAAGGGGCCCTATACAATTTCGCCGAGTTCGACGTATGCCACGAACTCTCTGGCAGTGGCGCAGAAGCGGGTAGCGCTGGCGGGGACGCGGCTGGCGAATGTGCTGAACGCCGAGCTCAAGTGACTCAGCGCTCACCCCACTTGAGCTTGCTACGCAGGGCGTCGAAGAAGCCGTGGCCGCCGAGCCGGACCAGCTTTACGGTGTGTTCGGAGCGGTGGCAGCGGAGTTGGTCGCCGAGGCGTAGATCGACGGCCTGCTGGCCATCGACGGTGAGGATGGTGGGGTTGGGCTGGCTGCCCTTGGGCCCCTCGATATGCAGCGTGAGCGCAGAGTTGCCGGGGACGACGATTGGGCGCAGCGTGAGCAGGTGCGGGCAGATGGGCGTGATGACCAGCGCGTCCACGCCGGGGACCATGATGGGGCCGTTGGCAGCGAGCGTGTAGGCTGTGGAGCCGGTCGGGGTGGCGACGATGACGCCGTCCGCGCGGAAGCGGGCGACCAGCATGGTGTCCAGCTCGATGGCGAACTCGGCCATGCGGGCGATGGAGCTTTTCGAAAGCACAATGTCGTTGACTGCTTCAAAGCTGGCGATGCACTTGCCATCGCGCCAGAGCTCGGTGTGAAGCATGGTGCGGGCGTCGATGGTGCAACAGTTGTCGCACCAGCCTTCGAGAGTGGGATAGAGGCTGGAGAGGCGAACTTCCGTTAGAAATCCCAAAGAACCTAAGTTCACGCTTAGGATCGGCGTGTCGTACTTGGCGAAGATGCGCCCGATGGCGAGCAGGGTGCCGTCGCCGCCAAGGACGATGACCAGATGCGGTTTGGCGGCGGGCAGGTCAATACGGTCGCGGACTTCTACGTCCTTGACTGTGGCTCCGGAAACGAGGGTGCCGGACGGTACGTCGCAGACCGCTGAGGAGCCGGTCAGGTAAGTGGCGCTTTCGCGGTCAAGGACTGGTTCGAATTTGTGCGCGCGCAGCCACAGGACCAGCTCCGGCAGGAGACGATTGAGCTCTTCACGGAGTGGCTTCGAGACGATGGCGACACGGTTCATTTGGGCTTTAGTGTATCGCACAGAGGCACATGCCGATGGTTATGAGGGCTTTAGCAGGGCGTGGAGGAGGAACTCCTTGTTTCCTTCCATGCCGGTGATGGGAGAGTCGATCACTTCGATGCTGTAGGCGTTGAGGGTGGTGAGGGATTGGGTGACGCGGTCGATGGCGAGTTGATGGGCCTTTGGGTCACGGACGATGCCGCCTTTGCCGATGTGCTCGCGGCCGGCTTCAAACTGGGGTTTGACGAGGATGACGGCTTCGGTAAGCGTGGTAGCCGCGGCGAGGACGGCAGGCAGGATGAGCGTGGCGGAGATGAAGGAGACGTCCATGACGAGCAGTGTAAGAGGTGCATCGCCTGTGGCCCCGGGATCGAGAGAGCAGGGGGGCAGCAGGCGGGCGTTGGTGCGCTCGTAGAGGCGGATGCGGGGCGCTGCGCCCGAGTCGGGGTTGGGCAAGCTCAGGGTGCGCAGGCTCATGGCGATCTGGCCGAAGCCGGTGTCAACGCAGGAAACGTGGCTTGCGCCGTGCTGGAGAAGGCAGTCGGTGAATCCGCCGGTGGAGGTACCTATATCGAGACAGGCACGACCTTCCGTGGAGATGTTCCAGTGGGTGAGGGCTGCTTCGAGCTTGAGGCCGCCGCGGCTGACGTAGCGCTGCTGGTCGCCGAGAATGCGGATGGGTACCTCTTCAGTAAACACAGTTCCCGGTTTGGTAATCTTCTGTTCCGAGACAAGCACACGTCCGGCAAGAATCAAGGCGCGAGCGCGTTCCCGGCTTGGGACCAGCCCTTTTTGCACCATTAAACTGTCTATGCGGGTTCGCTCGGAGTTCTTCATCCTTTTGACTCTATTATGCTTCTAAGGGTTATAGAGTTGCCGAGAAGCGGCACAGATAGTAGTGTTGCTCTTGGAATCCGGTGAAGATCCGGACGAATGCAATCCAAACCCTGCATTGCCTCGTACTTTAGACAGGCAAGCAAACGGCAAAGAGAAACGGGAACCATGCAAATGGAAGATGCCGAGTTGCTGGAAGCTGTAGCCAGGCAGGATCAGTCTGCGATGGCTACGCTTTTCGATCGATACTCGCGGCTGGTGTATTCCATTGCCCTGCGCGTATTGCACGAGCCTGATCTCGCGGAGGACGTGATGCAGGAGGTTCTGCTGCAGGTTTGGAGGCAGCCCGGCGGATTTGTGTCTCAACGCGGCAGCCTGGGGGCATGGCTGGCGGTGGTGGCGCGAAATCGCTCGATCGACGTCATACGACGCCGCTCGCACCTGACTCCGATCGAGGACATGATCCTCCCGGAACCTCGCAATTTGCAGCGGGCGGTAGAAGAAAATCATCTGATGGATCAGGTGAGGGTGGTTGTGGATACGCTGCCCAAGGAACAACAGGCCCCGTTGCACATGGCCTACTTTGAAGGATTGACGCACACCGAGATATCGGAGCGAACCGGAACACCGTTGGGGACGGTCAAAACGCGCATACGCATGGCGTTGACCTCGGTGAGAAGGGCGCTGGAAGCATGAGCATGCGAGAAGCATTCCATATCGACGAAGATGATCTGATCCAGTACGCGCTGGGGTCTCTGAAGGAGACGCAGCTGGGTACGATGACAGCTCATATTTCGCTCTGCAACCAGTGCCGCGATGCACTGGCGCAGACGTACGTCGACCTGGCTGCCTTCGGCGCAGCGGAGCCCGTTTCGGATTTGCCTGCGGGTGCAAAGGATCGTTTCCTCACGAAGCTGGCCAGTGAAGCTGCAGGCGAATCGAAGCTCGTCCAAATGCGGAATAAGAGCCGTCTGTACGTGGTTTCAAAATCGTTCAAGCACTGGATGGAGACACCCATACCGATGATGATTTTGTCGGGCGCGCTGGCTGCGGCTCTGGTGCTTGTGGCGTATGACGACCTGGGTCACCTTCACCAGTTGCGCCAGACGGGTCCAGCGATGGCCCGGCTGGAGCGCGAGGCGGCAGAGTTGGAGGAGCTGAAGAGCTTCCTGAAGGGCAGCAATGTCCAGCAAGTCAGCTTGCATGAGAAGCCTCCCCTCATCAAGGCACCTGAGGGCCACACGCTGTATTCGGCGTCGTCGGGCAAGCTGGTATTTACCGCATCGAATATTCCGATCGCTCCTTCCGGCAAGGCGTATGAACTCTGGGTACTGCCTGCGGGTAAGGGCGCGCCGATTCCGGCTGGGGTGTTCAAGCCTGATTTGCAGGGAAATGCAGCGGTGATCTTCCCGGATATCCCAAGCAACGTTCAGGCAAGCGGGTTTGCCGTGACGATTGAGCGGGAAGAAGGATCGCCGACCCCGACTATGCCTATCGTGCTCAGCGGGCAGTGATGGGATGGGATTACATGAGCGACGTGCAGAGTGCCGCAAACGCTCCCTGCACGCCGCTCAATTTAGGTCAGATTTCAGGTTTTACCTCTCTGGCCACAAACAGCGAGCGCAAATCAAAATCGCCTGTCTCCGAGGAGACAGGCGATTTTGTCTGAAGCGGTTTGCGGTCGAACCCATTCGAACCCTACGGTGCTGTCGTGAACAGGCTCGGATCCTGAACCTTGCAATTGGCAATCGTGATTGGCGCCCCGGCAGTGGTGAACGCGCTCGGCGGCAGGTAGCAGGGCTGTCCGGCGCCGGGAAGGCGGCTGACCGTGTTGGGATTGGCTGAGGTGGTATCCGGAGAGCTTGTACGTACGTCGATTGCATTGCCCTGCACCAGGACGGTGGTGTCGAGAATGTCCTGGTCAGTACGGATGATGGAGATGTACGGGCTGTCGGGTGAGGCGGCGTAGACCTTGCCGTAGAGCGAGTTCTGGGTGGATACCACCGTACGCGGATGGCCGAGGATCGGGATCGTCTTCTCGATCGTGTGGCTGGTCATGTCGACGATGGAGATGGTGCCGTCGGTCTGGTTGGCCACATACGCGCGTGATCCGCTCGAGAGCACTGTCACCGCGGCTGGGTTGTTGCCGACGGGAACGGTGAAGGTGGTTCCGAACGTGGGGCTGTCGTTGCCGTACTCGTCCAGGCTCACGTCAATGATGCTGACGGTGTTTCCGTCGTAGTTGGCGACAACAAGCTGACCGGTGGTCTGGTTGTACTCGGCGTACACCGGTCCAGCGTGAGCCTTCCCTGGAGCTGCCGTGAGCGGCAGGGTGGGATGGCAGGTGTACGGCTGCCCATTCTGGTTCACACCCGGGGCACAGCTGTTGAGGGCGTTGTTCTGGCTGTTGATGACGGTGATGTTGTCGCTGCCGCGATTGAGTACGAAGACGCGCTTGGTATCCGGCGAGCCGACGGCGTAGACGGGGCATACGCCAACCGGGATCTTCGCGGAGACGGTGTACGTCGCAGTCTCGATGGCATCTGCGGCCCCTTTGACGCCAACCGTCGAGGGATTGGTGTTGCAGGCGGTGCCGTAATCGATGTTTTGGCTGATGGCGTAGTAGCGGGTTGCGGCGCTGACGCCGACCATGGTGACAGGCGTCTTATCCACGGGCACGACGAGCTTGAAGGCGTCAGGCGAACCGGTGAGAACATCGACGTTGTTCAGGTTTGCGTCCAGCGCATAGAGCCCTGCGGCTCCCGAGAAGAGATTCGTCACGGGATCGAGACCTGTGAAAGGACCGCTGGTGGGAATGGGCGCGAGAGTGCTGTACGTGATCTGCTTGGCCTGCAGATTAGAGGTGACGGGAATATTCGAGACCGTGCCGTCAACATTCAGGCTCCATGCACTGCTGCCGCCGCTGCTGAGAGCGAAGGTCACGGGGCCGGGGCCGATTGGCGCCGTCGCAGAGATGGTGTCACCCGAGTAGTCGATGACTGTGCCGACGCCCTGCGCGCTGGGCGAAGGCGAGGAGATGACAAAAGCATTGGCGTTGGGCTGCGAAGCCGGGCCGGTACCCGTGATGGGCGTCGTGGTGGGCCGATAGTTGCTGCCGCATCCTGCGAGACCAATTGCGATGCCCGTGGTTGCCGTGAGAGCGAGAGAGGCCTGCGCAATGGAACGCGCCCGGATAAATTGCTGGGAGAATTTGCTCATTCAGTCAGTGTCCTGCTTACTGGTTGATTGTAAATCACGTGCCCCGCCCGGAAAGTTACCGGGAGCTTGCCTGAATGTGTTCATAATTTGCTAAGACTTAGCCCGGACTGCCTATGCCAACTTGAGATCCTGACCTGATATGTAGGTAGCAGTTGGACGCGCTCGAACGGTGTTGGTTGGTAGTCTGGACTTTGAAGATTCGGTGGAAATGTGTACCGGGGGTGTGAATTGGTAACGCGCCGCGAAGATGGGCCGCTGGCCTGGCAGTCGAAGGTGATTCTGCTGCTGGTACTGCCGTGGACGGCGGGGTCGGTGATCCTGCAGAGCCACTGGTGGCTGACGCAGGTGCCGGTGGTGGCCTACGAGACGCTGGGCATCAGCGCGATCTTTGGGCTCGTGGTCTGGTGGATGCGCGCGGGGACGCCGGGGGCTGCCTTTACCGGTGTGATGATTACGGCGAGCCTGATGTATTCCACGGCGCAGTATCCGTACCAAACAAGCTGGCTGCATGGCGGGCTGATGCCGCTGCTGGCGGTGTTTCTGCTGACATATGCGGCTACGAAGGTAGGCCGGGCGAAGAAGGAACGGCTTGGGACGGGCGAGAGCAAGCGGGGGAGGAATGCTGCGCAGGTGGCGGCGAATTTAGGGGTGGCCGCGCTCTTGGCAACGCCAGCAATGTTAGCTTTGCCCACCTCGCGAATCCGTGACACTGATAGCGGCTTTCTGACAATCCTGGCTGTCGCAGTACTAGCGGAAGCCGCAGCAGACACCGTTTCTTCTGAGATTGGTCAGGTTTTTGGCGGTCAACCGCGAATGCTCACAACGTTTCGCCGGGTTGAACCGGGTACTGACGGCGCAGTCACCCTATTCGGAACTCTGGCAGGATTTCTGGCTGCGGCGATTGTGGCGGCTATCGGATGTTGGGTGGCGGGAGAAGACTGGCTTGTTTTCTCATGGCTAACAGCGGGCGGAATTGGGGGCCTAATTTTTGACAGTCTGCTCGGCGCCACGCTGGAGAGAAAGGGCTGGCTCAACAATGATGCAGTGAACTTCCTGTCGACTCTTAGCGCCCCGGTATTCACTGTCCTCCTGGCGCTAGCGACGGTGGTATTTGGAAAGTATGATTAGGGTACGCGACGGTAGCACTTACTCCGACTCACTCTCAACCTGCTCCAGCAATCGCTGCCAGATCTTCTGGTTCTTGCGGTACGCTTTCTTCAAATCTTCGAGAATGCGCTCGAAATCGGAGTTGGTCTTGAGGTTGTTCCACGCCGGGTTCTTGGCGAACCATGGGTAGTTCTCGTTGCCGAGATAAATCGCCCGACGCAGCCAGTGCAGCGCTTCGCTGGAGTCGCCTTCAACGGCGAAATAGCTGGCGAGGCGGTAGGCCATTTCGCTGTCGGCTTCGGCGGCAGCAAGGGTGTCGTCCTTGAGCAGCGAGGCGGCCTGGGCGCGGTCGCCGACCTGCACGTAACAAAGCGCCAGCGTGGGCACGGCGATGCGCATCGAGTCGTCATCGTGGATGACTTCTTCGAGGATGGAGATGGCCGAGTGCAGGTTGCCCATGCGCATCTGCTGGTAGCCGGACGAAGTGCGCAGCAGCGGGTGGCGGGGCTCGAGAGCCAGACCCTTGGCTAATTCGTCGCCGGCCACTTCTAGCTGGTTGCGGTATTGGTAGACGCGGGCGCGATGGTTGTAGAGCAGCGCGGCGTTGGCCGGGTTCAGCTTGAGCGCGGCGCTGAACTGGGCGAGGGCTTCGTCATACATGCCGTCAATGCGCAGCGTGATGCCCGCGACCATGTGCACGTTCCAGTCGTTGGCCGCGGAGCTGAGCAGGTTGGCAATGCCGTGGCGGGCGGATTCCTTTTCGCCGCGTGAGAGCAGCATGTAGATGCGGTAGAGATTGGCCTCCGTCGATCCGGGATCGAGTTTGTAGGCCAGGTCGAAGGCGCGGCGAGCGGTCATGACGTGAATCTGGCCGCCGAAGCCGTGGCGTACATACTGCAGATTGGCGATGCCTAGACCAGCCCATCCGGCGGCGAACTCGGGATCGCTGATCGTGACGTTCTCAAAGAGTGTGCGAGCGCGGTCAAGGTCAGATCTTGAGCCGGTGCGGGTCATGAAGGAGCTGAGCAGGGCGCGGGCCTGCAGGTAATCCTCGGAGACTGCGTCCGGCAGTGAGCCGTCCTTGGCGCTGACGCGAGCGCCGTTGCGCTGGTTCTCGGCGTGATTGCCGCGGTTGTCGACGCCGCCGATCCCTTGCAGGACGGCGAAGACTTCGTTGGAGATTTCATTCTGGACCGCGATGAGATCGAACGAGGCCACGCTGATGGTTCCGCCGGAGCGGACGCTCTGCGCGGCTACATCGAGAAGCTGCCAGTTGAGATCGAAGCCTTGATCCGATCGAATAAAGTTGCCGGCCAGCACATGCGAAACCAGCAGCTTCTGGCCGATATCGAGTGGGTCCATCTGCGCGGTGTGCAGGCTCATCAGCGAACTGGATGGGCGAACGACAATCGATGGGATGCGGGCAAGGCGCGCAGCGATGGCGTCGGCCAGGGCGAATCCGTAGAGCGGAGCTACTTCGGTGGTGCCGAGATTGTTGAACGGGAGCACGACGACGGAATTCTGCCTGGGCGCGTCGTTCGACGATTCACGGAAACGCTCGGCGAGCATCGAGAGGAAGCTGGTCGATCGCTTTTCCGCTTCCGGCCCGGTTGTCACGAGACTGGCTGCCGCGTCGCCAGGGATGCCGCCGGTCTCAAGCTGCATCGCCTTCATGATGGTCTTGAGGGCTTCGCGGACCTCGGCCGCCGAGGAATAGCGCACGGCTGGATTCTTTTCGAGGCAGGTGTAGATGACGCTCTTGAGCTCGGTCGAGATGCCGGGAACGATCTCGTCGAGATCGGGCGGATCGGAAAACTGGATGGCGCGGATGACCTGGAAATCTTCGGCGTCGGGACGGGCGAAGGGGTGGCGGCCGGCGGTGAGTTCGTAGAGCAGCACGCCGAGAGCCCAGATGTCGGACTGCACGCTGGACTGGCCGGTGACAAACTGTTCCGGGGCCATGTAGCGAATGGTGCCGCCGCGAGCCGTATAGGTCTCCGCCATGGAACTGCTGCGGGCGACAGCGGGCTTCGACGGGTCGAAGTCGGCTTCCGCTGGATTGAGGCGGCGGGCGAGGCCGAAGTCGAGGATCTTGACTAGGCCACCATCGGTCAGCATGACGTTTTGCGGCTTCAGGTCGCGGTGGAAGATGCCGAGGCTGTGCGCGGCGTGGAGTCCGTCGGCGATCTGGATGCCTACCGAAAGAATGAGCTGGACGTTGGCCGGACCGCGGGCGATGAGGGTGTCCAGAGACTGGCCGGGGACGAACTGCATGACGATGTAGGCCTCATCGCCGGTCTCGCCTACTTCATAGATGGCGCAGACGTTGGGGTGCTCGATGGCCGAGGCAAGCCGGGCTTCGCGAATGACCGTGGTGCGCATCTGGCCCTGGGTGAGCAGGCCGCGGCGGAGAATCTTGAGCACGACGGGGCGCGTGAGCAGGGTGTCGTTGGCCAGGTACACGACTCCGCTTCCGCCTGCGCCCAGGCGGCGAAGTATCTCGTAATGCTCGATCATTCTTCGCTTCATCGCTGTCTCTAGTGTACCGGGGATAGCCTAAGGGAAGTCTCAAAGCGGGAGTTCAAGCGCAGGCTGGATCGGTCGCGCGGAGGAATGGACATTCTCAGCACCAGAATGGCACGGCTACCGCGGTGTGGTGCGCTGCTTTCGAAACAGCTTCAGAGAAGGTCTATCTGGTAAGTTCGTAGCAATGGTTTTGCGTGGTAAAAGCGCTGGGATGGATCGTTTGCAGGGAAAGATGTTCAAGCTTGGCGCGGTGTGGTTGATGACGGGTGGACTGGCCTTTGCTCAGGCTCCAGTGCCTGTAGCCCCGGCTCCTGAAGCTCCGAAGCAGGACCCGCAAGCCACGCAGCAGCCCGCCGCTGGCACACAAGTGAGAACGGGGTCGGTGGTCGGCGACGGGAGCGCGCTGGAGCTTTTTACGCGTTTGACGACTCTGCTGGGGGATCATCAGTTTCTCGAAATGCAGCAGATGCTGGACCAGGATCAGGGCGACGGCTCCGACGGCAGCAAGGGCGGGAAGCTATCCACGGAGCAGAAGCAATTACTACGTGGCGTGCTGGCCAACCGGCAGAACAAGCCGGACGACTCGATCAAGCTCTTGGAACCGCTGGTGAGCGCTCTGCCCGCCGAACCCATCACAAATGAGGCGGCGGGGAAGTCTCCCGATCCGGCTGCTGTTTCGGAAGAAAAAATCCTGCGCAAGACGCTGGCCGAGGATTATCTTCGCGCTGGAAATCTCCCCAAGGCAGCACAGGCCTACCAGGCGATGCAGGCGCGGCTTGGGTCCACGCTGACTGCAGACGAGCGTGACGAAATGGAGCTGCCGCTAAGGCTGTTGCCACTGGCTGCGGCGAATCCGCCGATGACGGTTGAGGCCGGGGACTCGTTTGCGCTGCCGTATGACAGGGATCTGCTGGGGCTGATCGATGTGCCGGTCTTTGTGGATGCGCAGTCGCATGACTGGATGATGGACCCGACGGCGCCTTTCAACCTGATCTGCCGGTCGACGGCGCGGGAAGTCGGGCTGCGCGTTTCAACGGCCAGCGCTGTAGTGCATACGATTACCGGCAAGCCGATGACGGTGCATGCGACCGTGATTCCGCGATTCACGATTGGCACGGTGACATACCGGAACATGACCGCGTTTGTGTTTGAGGATGCTGATTACTTTTTTCCGCAGACGGGCTACCAGGTGCGCGGAGTACTGGGGTATCCGGCAGTTTCCGCGCTGGGGAGTTTGACGGTGACGGCGAACGCGCGCATCGAAGTGGAACCGGGCCAGAAGGGCGAGAAGCTGACCACCGGCGCGCCGTTCTTTCTCGATGGGGACAGGGTGATTGTGGCCTTGGGCAAGCCGGGCGATGAGCGTATGTTTTCGATCGATGCGGGCGGGCAGCAGACGTTCCTGACTTCGCGCTACTTTGCCGAGCATGAGAGCGATTTCGCGAGCCAGAAGATGCGGCTAATGACGATGCCCGGTGCCCAGAACAAGCCTCCCGCGCCTGCGTATCTGGCCGACTCGGTAACGTTGACTGTAGGCGATACGCCCATGCAGTTTCATTTCATGCAGGTTTTGCCGGAGCCGCTGGGGCAGGCTGCGGTGGACGACACTTACGGAACCCTGGGCATGGATGCGCTCGATGAGCTAAAGAGCTACACCTTCGACTACCGCACGATGCGCTTCGGGATCAAGACGCAGGATCACTAGCAACGTCTCAACGTGCATCAGTTCTCGATGGCCAGCACATCGTGATTCAGATTGATGACGGCTTTCTTGAACGGGGCGGGCGGCTTGGCCAGCTGGATCTGCTTTTCTATGGTTGTGTTGCCGATGATGGTGACGAGGCCAAGCCTGCTGGTGCGTCCATCGGTGAGTTCCGTGTAGAGGGGCACAAGCATCTTGAAGCCGTCAGGCACACCAGACTGCGTGAGCTTGAGGCTGAGCGTATCGGCATCGCTTCCCTGCTTGAACTGGCTCTCGAAATGGTAGTGCGGCAGGTCGGTGCCATAGACGAATTCGTTGAAGAACCAGTTCATCTTGTGATTGCCGTCGAGATCCATGACAGGCGTCATGTGCTTTTCGACCATGGCCTTGAAGTCTTCCGTGGTGGCGACCTGCAGGCGGTAGGTATCGACGAAGTCATGCATCATGTCGATGAAGGCCTGGTCGCCGTTCTTCTGCGAGTACATCATCATGCGGATCATGTGCAGGATGTAGGCGCCCTTGGGATAGACGAGATTCTGGTAGACGCTCCAGCCGGTCTTCGGCGAGCTCAGGCGGAAGCCCATGGTGACTGGACCAACGTCGATGGGGCGGAATCCGTCGGCGTTCTTTTCAGTCAGTTGCAGCTTGAGCTGCTTCCAGTAGTCGCGGTATTCGTTGGCGTTCTTGCGTGTGGATTGCAGGAAGATCGCAGCCGAGGCATCGGCGAAACCTTCGCTCATCCACTGATCGCGATAGCCCTGAAATCCGACCGTGTGTCCCCACCACTGGTGAGCGACTTCGTGCGGAGTGACGGTCTTCCAGTAGAGATCGGCCGGATTGAGGCCGAGTTCGTGCTGTACCGTCGAATCCCACAGGCCGCAGATCGGCAGGTACACCAGCATTGGCCAGCTCTGGCCGAAGTTGCAGGCTGGCTGTTCGGAGAGGACAAGGTGATCGAAGGGCAGCTTGCCGAAGTAGGTTTCGTAGATTTGGGCGGCCACGGTGCCCTCGGAGAGCATGACCGGCATCATGGAACTTACGCTCATGGTGCCAGTGGCTCCGCCGGGCAAGCGGGCTGCCCAGTCTGGCAACTCGGTATTGCCGAGCGCGGCAACGGAAACGCCGCTGGGCGTCTTTTCGTCCTTCTCCATGAAGCGGCCTAGCTGAAAGCCGACCACAGGCAAGGGCATTTTCGTGTCCCACTCGGTGACGCGGGATTTTCCATCCACCTTATCGCTGGTCTTGGTTCCGGTGGCGAAGAGTTGAATCTCCTTCGGCACGTGGAAGCGCATCTTATACGTGGAGTAGCTGCCGAAGCCGTGGCCTCCGTTGGGAAACCAGCTCTCGCGGGCGACGGGATCGTAGTTGTCATTACCGGCGCTGCGCACGGCATCCTTGCCTCCGTACGTGAGCTTGACGGTGACGGACTCGCCCTTCTTGAGAGGCCTGGGGAGAATCACGCCAAAGTCCGGGTCATCTTCCTTACGCTCCTGCACAAAGTCGAGAACCTCGCCGTGTTCCTCCTCGGCGGCGCTTACACGAAGCGTTGGGTAAAGCGTAAAAGGAAGTACAGAGACGCCATCCTGCAGGGCTCGAAGATGCACCGTAGCAAGACTGCTGAGAAAACCGCCCTTCTCAATCGTCGTGTCGAGCTCTTCGTTATCGACATGGAAAGCGGCATTCTGCTGGCGGCCGCTGGCAGAGCCGTTGGCGTATTCCGAGGCGAGATGGAACGCACACGGGAACACCCAGCCCCAGTCGGACCAAACGCTCAGGCTCACTTCCTCAGGAGCGACGCGGGGCGCGCCACGCGGATCGATTTCGTAGAGGATATGCGGGTTTGACTTGCCCTTGATCGCGGCCAGGAAGAAGCCCCCTTGCGGGCTGGATTGCGGGCCAGATTGCGGGCCGGCGGGGCTGAGCACATCTTCGAGCAGGCGCAGATCTACATTCTCGTGCATGTGTTCGCGCTGGAAGGTGTGAAATTCCATGGCGGCCTGCGTCAGTGTGCTATCAGCATGCGGGGCTACGGCTGCGGCGGATTTGCGGAGCTCGTCGGCTGTACCGTCCGTGAATCGGAAGACAACCTGGGTGAAGTCTTCGTCGTACTCATTCCGTCTGGTCAGGATCTCCAGGCTATGCCGTTCGGTCGGTGTCGGCGGAGTGAGGTGGAAATGGCCAGTTCCGCCGAAGACCGCCCCTGTGATGTGGCCGTTCACTTCGCCAAAAAGCGCGAACTCCCCATGAGTGAAGGTGAAGGTTGCAGCATCGCGCTTGATCACCAGATTCTCGGCGGGGATCATTGCGCCGTTGGGCAGCAGGCCACGCAGCTGGTGATACAGGGCGTTGGTGTTCGGAGACTGTTCGGCGTGGATTCGTGCAGGAGACACGCAGAGAGCTAAGGCAGCGGCTGCCAGAATGGCGAGGGCGCGAAAAGAGCAACGTTTCAAGCGACAGAACCTTTTTGAACGGATGGGAGACGGGGTCAGTGTGTCATAGTTTCGCCGGACACGCCAGAAATCGATGCGTAATGAAGGATAAGTAAACAGCGCAAATTTGCGGATCAGGTCCCGCACGTTAGGCCTCGCAGCTCAGGCTTCGCGGCGGCGGCGCTGGTGGGTGGAGGGGATGTGCAGGTCTTCGCGGTACTTGGCGACAGTGCGGCGCGTGACCTGAATTCCCTTCTCCTGAAGCATCGCGGCCAATTGATCGTCCGTGAGCGGATGGCGCGGGTTCTCTTCCTCGATCAGCTTGCGGACCATGCGCTTGAGCACCACCAGAGGAGTATCGGCGCCTTCCGGGCCGTTTGCGCCTTCTGAAAAGAAGAAGCGCAGTTCAATCACGCCCTGCGGTGTATGCGCGTACTTGTTGGAAACGGCGCGGGAAACGGTGGATGGATGCACGCCGATTTCTTCCGCGACTTCCTTGATCATCATCGGCCGCAACGCCTCGATGCCGACGTCGAGAAACTCCTGCTGGCGGCGCACGATCACTTCGCAGGTGCGGAGAATGGTGCTCTTGCGCTGCGCGATGTTGCGCATCAGCTGCATGGCCGAGCGGAAGCGCTCCTTGACGTAGTCCTTCACTTCCTTGTCAGTATTCTCGGCGACGAGCATGCGCCGGTAGCGCTGGCTCAGGCGGAGCGAAGGCATGTCCTCTTCGTTCATGGCCACAACCCAGGTATCGCCGCGCTTGACGAAAGCGACATCCGGCTCGATCAGGCGGGTCTGCTCGCGGTTGTAACGGCGACCAGGTCGAGGATCGAGGGTGCGGATGAGATCGACCGCGGTGCTGACCTGCCCTACCGGGCGATTCACGGCGCGGGAAATCTCTTTCAAGTCGCGCTTTTGCAGCAGCGGAAGGTGATTTTGCACGATCAGTTTGGCGGTGTTGAAGGTCTGGCGGCGGTCTTCAAGGACAGCTTCCGCTTCCGCGTGCAGGCTGTGGTGCGGGCTGAAATCGGCGAGAGTGGCCGGCTCTTCCGCGGTGTGTCCAATCGATGTTCCGTTGTTAGTTCCATTGTGAGTTTGGATCGAAACGGCTTCGGGCTCTGCGGCATCGTCCGAAGGATGCGCGAGAGACTCGGGTTCGTGCCCGGATTCATGCCCGGTCTCGTCTGCAGGATGCTTCTCAAAAACAAGTTCAAGTTCCCGTAACTGGCCATCAAGCTGGATGCGCAGGCAGTCCTTTAGATCCCGCGCGCCGATGCCGGCTGGATCGAGATGCTGAATGACTTCGAGCGCCGCCTTCATCCGAGTCAGTGAACTCTCCCGCGAATCTTCTACCCCGGCGAAGACTTCGGCCAGTTCTTCAAGCGAGGTGCACAGGTAGCCGTCCTCATCCAGGTTGCCAATAAGGAACTCGGCAGCCTCCTTCAGGTGCTCTTCGAGCGATATCGCTCCGAGTTGCCAGAGGAGGTGGTCGGTCAGGGTCGTCGGTTGCGAGAGAAACTGTTCGAAAGAGGGCTTATCGAGCTCCTCATACTCCTGGCTGGTCTTGAAGCCGGGGTCGAGATACTCCTGGAAATAAGAACCGAAGTCGATCTCTTCAAAGGGATCCTGCGGGGTTACGGGCGTTTCTTCTACGACCCGGTCACGGGCCGCCTCGCGGCCGCCGATCTCATCGAGCGAAGGCACTGACTCGTCAATCTCTTCGAGGACCGGATTCTCAACCATCTCCGCGTTGATCATCTCGGTCAGTTCCAGCTTGTTCAGGGCTAGAACGCTCACCATCTGCATCAGACCCGGCGTAAGGATCTGGCGTTGCGAAACCTTCAGATTCAATCTCGGTTGCAACAAAGGCATGATGAGTCCCCGGTGGTAGTTCCTCACAAGTGTAAATCTCTCAGCGAGAATGCGTGGAGGAAGTTGTCTGGGATCAGGACAGTAGTTCCGTATTGGGCCTGATTCATTGAGGGAAATTTCGCGGCCGATTTGTTAATCCAGAGAAAATCCCTCGCCCAAATAGACCCGCCGTACCTCCGGATCGTTACCCAACTGGTGGGGTGTTCCAGTACGAAAGATTTTTCCCTCGGCAATAATGTACGCCCGGTCAGTTACCGAAAGGGTCTCCCGAACGTTGTGATCAGTAATCAGAATGCCGATTCCACTGGATTTGAGATCGTAAATAATCTTTTGCAGGTCTAAGACGGCGATCGGGTCGATGCCGCTGAAGGGCTCGTCGAGCAGGAGGAAACTGGGCTGGATACAGAGGCAGCGCGCGATTTCAACGCGGCGCCGCTCGCCTCCCGAAAGCGCATAGCCCTTGGTGGTGCGAATATGGCGCAGGTTGAGCTGCTGGATGAGCCGTTCGGTGCGCTGACGGCGTTCCTGATCTGGAATCGGTTGGGCTTCGAGGACGGCCATGATGTTGTCTTCGACGGTAAGCTTGCGGAAGACCGACGGCTCCTGGGGCAGATAGCTGATGCCATGATTGCGCGCGCGCAGATACATAGGGACGCGGGTGATATCGGTTTCATCGACCTTGACGTGGCCGGAGTCCGGCGCGACCAGGCCGACGATCATGTAGAAGCTGGTCGTCTTGCCAGCGCCATTCGGCCCGAGCAGGCCAACGACTTCTCCGCGAGAAATGGTGAGGCTGACGTCCCGGACGACCTGGCGACCGCTGTATGACTTGCCGAGTCCCTCGGCGCTGAGTATCTGCATTCCCATCCAGAGTGGCAAGTATGGGCCACACGCTGCTGTTTGCTATTGTATTGTTCTCTACTTGGGAGAACGAGTTTCGGTGGTTGTCTTGCCACCGTCGCCCTCGACAGTGACGCTATCATCGCGACTGTGGAAAATCAACGCGCTACCGGTTACCGTGCCGCGAACCTGGTCAGTGATACGGGGTGGTACGGCCGCTGTTCCGGTCAGGGTGAAGTCGCCGGTTTCGCTGAGATAGACCAGCTTTTCGCCGCTTCCCTTCCTTCCGGGCCAATCAACTGTGACGTGGCCGTGGGCAGTCATGCTCTCCACACTGGAATTAGACGCATTGGAGAGGGGCGTCGGCTTCACGGTTTGGCTGTGAACCCCGGCCGGCAGCAGATGCACTTCGGCCTGCTGCGAAACGACGGTGGCCGCGCCAGTGCTGCCGGTGGTCTCAGCGGTCACCTTTCCGACCGCTCCGGCGTTGAGGATCGCGAGGCGTTCGCCTTCGGAGTAGTGGAGATCGCCGCTGGTCAGTCGAATGAGCGAGGGCGCGTCGGATTTGGCTTTTCCTCCCGGCTTTGCCGGCGATTTCCCGAGCAGCACGGTCCGAACCGGGCTTGCTGCGCCGTGCGACTGGGCAACGAGCGTCTGCTTCTGGCGGTTCAAGATAATCAGAGGCGCGGAGACAGAACTGGCTGCCTGCCAGAGGCGCGGCTGGTTGCCAGTGCCGGGGCCTTCGCGGAAGATGACCTCCTGCGACGCCTGGTGGAGTTCTGCTATCGGGGCAACGGCATGCACCGGACCGTTGTCACCGCCGCTTCCTCCGAGAAGCGACGCGCCCGGCAGAGTTGCGGTGCCGGTTCCATTGCCAGACGCATTGGAGGCCCCGTTGCCGATGAAGCTGGCCTTCACATCGCCGAAGGCTGTCGCATCGCCCGTGGCGCGGGAGAAGATCATCTGGTTCGCCGTCATGTCCAGACCTCCGCTCTTGAGCCGCGGCGATCCGAAGAGATGCATCTGGCGGGTAGCGCCGTCGTATTCGGAGCGGTCTGCGGTCGCCTGTACAGGCGATTGCGGTGCCGCGGAGTCTTTGGATTTGCCGGGCCTGGCGTTGTCGGATCGTGGAGCACCAGCAGGCGCCGGCTCTTGCACCAGAACAACGCGTCCCATCTGTACGACGCTTGCAATCTCGGAATCCTCTGAGCTCTTCGTGTTGCCGGTGCTGGGGGTAAACCGCACATCGAGCTGATCGGAACTGCCCGACTGGTGCGCACCTTCCGGAGTCCGCTGGTCAAAGCTGGTATGCCCGGAGCCGGTCATGCTGGAGAGCGCACCGGTCGCGTCCAGCGATGCAACGACTGAGTCCGCAGCGAGCCTCGATGGTCCTGGAGCGCCGACACCGGTTGCCTCCGATGTAACGACCACACCGCCGTTGCCGTGAATCGTGCGCGGCACAACATGCGTCTGCGCTGTCTTGGCGGCGGTTCCCGTTGGCTTGGATTGCGAAGGGGCAAAATCCACGTCAGCGATCTGCGAGGTCCAGGTGCGCTTCAACTCGACGGCGTTGCCCTTGGCGGTAACGGAGTGTTGCTGCGTGTGGAAGAGCACGCCCTTTTCCAGATGCGCATGGCGTAGTTCGCCTGCTCCGCTGAACGTCAATTTCGCCGTCGGAGCCGAACCGTCAATCTGCTGATCACCCTCAGGTTTCTGGCGCGTCACGTCCATGCGCGTGCCGCCGGTCAGAAGTCCGTTACGGGGGTGATTCTGTTCGTCGAAATCGAGCGTGCCATGCGGAGCCGTGATGTGTCCTCCGGTTGCAGTGCGGAGATCAACGCCCTGGGAGCCGTCCAGCTTGATCACCGAGCCGTCATCGCGAAAATGCAGGAGCGCGTCGCCGATCTTCGCTTCGCCGCCGGCATATTGCGCGTCGGCCTGCGTAAGACGGCACTGCTGGCCGGTGCGCTCGAAATCAGCATGCGTTGCATACACCGTCACCGGAGCATTGCGGTTGGACGCGGGATCCTGCCGCACATGCAGCTCGACCGCGTGATCCAGCACGAGCTGTCCTTTGCTTGACTCGTAGGTTGCACCGATGGAATTCCCGCTGCCTTGCTTGAGCGTGAAGTCTACCCGCTGCTCAGTCGTCGCCGTGCCGGTCTTCTGGTTGAAGGTGAGGCCGCTGGTCTTGACATGAATCTCGCCATCTTCCGCCTGCGAAGCGATGGCGGGCAGCTTGGGATCCTGCCCCTTGGGTGCGATCGCAGGACGCACACCGGGCCGCATCAGCGTGATCTCGACGGCTCCCGCAGCTTGGGCGAGTCCCACCGTAGGATCGTAATCAAACTCCGCGCCGGAGATGGTATCGGTCTTGCTGCCGTCCTCGCCGAAGAGATCTATCTTCACATCATGCAGCTGCGATTTGCCGTTCGCCTTCAACTGCACGGCGCGTGCTGCGTGGAGCTTGAACAGCGTCTTGCCCCTGCGCGACTGAGTGATATTAACCCCGTCGGCCTGCTGTTGGATGTCGATGCCGAGACGTTTGGGAATATCGGCAAGGCCGAAACGGCGCTTCCACTGGCCGAAGATCAGGAACGCGGCAATCGCGAGAATGAGCAGTCCGCCGCCGATCAACACCAGCGTGCGCAACCGCTCGATCGTGATGCGCGGTCTCTTCACTGGCATTGCTTAGCTCGTTCCTGCGCTCGTTGTCGACGTTGCGGCATGATGGAGGGTTTCGGCACTATTGCAGACGGTTCAAGCGCGCCACAAGACGCTGCGCGAGGCTCTCGCCCAGTTCCGACCACATCAGCCGCGCGGTTGCTTCGGATTCCTTCTCGACAGCGTTGGTGAGATCGATCAACTGCCGAACGTTCTCTTCAATGCAGCGGATCGCCTCCGGTGTGAGCGCCACTTCCTCCTGTAGGAACGGTGCGTCCGTGCCGAAATCGATGCGGATATGCCCCTCCTGCTCGTAAGCGCCCTCGTCGAACTCCGGCCCGTAGCCGATCACGCGGACCAGTCGCGGCGTTCGCACCCAGTTCGGCCCGAAGCCGGAGTTGGTTTCCGCGTTAATTTCGGGTTCCCAGAGCGTCCAGCCGATCTGGAATTCATAGGCGTAGTCGGCGTGGAGAAGCTCCATCGCCTCGCTCACGGCGTAGTCAATCTTCGCGCCGTGCTCGCCCAGGCCATAAATTTCCTGAAAAGCCGCTGCTTCGCGCCAGTTGACCGGCCATGCCGTTGCTGAAAAAACACCTGGTTCGCCGCCATGAAGCGAGAACTGCTGCAGTACGGTCTCGATCTTTTCGCCAAGGGCGTCGAGCCGCAACTGCGGATACCAAAGACTTAATGAAAATGCGTCAGACATCGTTATAAGTTTAGACGCTGAAACGCGGCGATGGGATTCGGCTCAAAACGCGGATTGCGCGAGGACGATCAAGGATGCCCGCGAATTGCTAAACTCATGGAACTATGAAGCCTGTCCGCCTACCTCTCGTCAGCATTTTCCTTGGATTTGCCCTATTACACCCGGCCGCTCGGTTGGGGCTCGCGCAGCCGGCAACCGGGCAACAAGCCGCCCAACAGTTTGCTGAATTGGGAACCTGCAAGCTCGAAAGCGGTCAGCAGATCCAGAACTGCCGCCTTGGCTACCGTACGTGGGGCAAGCTCAACGCGGACGGTTCGAATGCAATTCTCTTCCCCACCTGGTTCACCGGCACCAGTGCCCAGATCGCAGCCTTCGTCGGTCCAAACGCTTTGGTCGATCCGGGAAAGTACTTTCTGATCGGTGTCGATGCGCTGGGTGATGGCGTTTCCTCTTCCCCCTCGAACAGCGCCACGCAGCCGCGCATGCAGTTCCCTGCGTTCACGATCCACGATATGGTCTCGCTGGAATACCGCCTCGCCACTGAGACGCTTCACCTAAAGCATCTGCGCGCGGTGATGGGCATCTCGATGGGCGGCATGCAAACTTTCGAATGGATTGTCGACTACCCGACCTTTATGGATCTGGCGATCCCAATCGTTGGCTCGACGCGGCTGACAGCATACGATCTGCTGCTATGGCACGGCGAAGAAGACGCCATCCACGCCGACCCGGCCTGGCGCGGCGGCAACTACGAAAAAAACCCGGCCATCCCGCTCGCGAACCTGCTGCATGACATGAACCTCACCACGCCCGAGCACTACGCCGAAGACGTCAAGCGTGAGGGCTTCCCGGCCCGCTATGTCGGTTACGGTCTGATGAAGCCAGATGCCTTCGACGTAAACGATCAGCTGTACCAGCTCGAAGCGATGATCCACCACGACATTGCCCGAGGCGGCAGACTGGAAGACGCGGCAAAGCTGGTGAAGGCGAAGGTGCTGGTCGTGCCGTCATTGCAGGACCACATGGTCAACCCCGGCCCGGCCATCGAGTTCGCCAAGTTGCTCGACGCAAAGACATTCCCTCTTAATTCCAACTGCGGTCACATCGCCTTCGTCTGCGACGCTGCGAAGATCAGCCCTGTCGCCCAGACTTTCCTCGACGGCAAGTAGGCCCGTTTTGCGAGTTCCTGACGAGCTATGCGATCACGATCTCGCTGAAGTCGGCAATCCCGGAGAAGCCGTCGAGCACAGACTGAATCAGCGCCAGACGAGCAACACGCAATTCCGGCTCCGGCGCCATGACCATAACCTTCTCGAAGAATGCATCGACCGCCGGGCGCAGCGTAGCGATTGCTTCAAGTGCGTCTGCATAGTTGTGATCCCTGCGCAAAGAGGCGACTTTGCTCGCAAGCTCCGAGGAAGCATGGAGCAATGCCAACTCCTCCTCTAAAGCAAGGGATGAAGCAGTGAGGTTTGCTCCGCTGAACTGTTCGCCTTTTTCCGTCGCCTGCCGCAGGATGTTCTTGATGCGCTTGAACGCGGCTGAAATAGCTATGAAGTCTTCCGAGCCGCGGACTGCAGTGAGTGCTTCAGCACGAGCGATGGCGTCGCGCACATCATCCGCGCCCGCTGCCAGCACCGCCGCAACAACATCGTAAGCAAAGCCGCGCACATCCTTTAGATAGAAGCTGAGCCGCTCTGCTAGGAAACTCTGCACAGCAGCCGTTTCACTGCCCGCTGCTTTTGTAACATCGGAAAGCGTGAGAGGCAGACTCGACTCGGCCAGAATCTTAACGATGGCGTTTGCTGCACGACGCAACGCGAAAGGATCTTTCGAACCGGTAGGCGCATTGCCGATGCCGAACATGGCCACAATCGTATGGATACGATCCGCGAGGCCGAGCAACTGCCCTTCCACCGTCGGCGGAATCGCATCATCCGTTGCGGCTGGCGTGTACTGCGAATAGATTGCTGCTGCAGCGGTTTCGCCCAGCCCCTGCGCCTTTGCGTAAAGGCCACCGACGATGCCCTGTAGCTCAGTGAATTCCTTTACCAATTCAGCCGTCAAATCAGTTTTCGCAAGCTCTGTCGCCTTGAGCAGCGCGGCCTCATCGAAGACCACCCCACCGCGTTCCCGCACCAGCGCCGCCAGGGATTGAACCACGCGGAGATTGCCTTCCGTCTTCCAGGCATAGCTGCCCAGCTCCTTCTGAAAAGTGACGGACTTCAGCATTTCGACACGCTCGATCAGCGGAATCTTCTGATCTGTCTCCCAGAAGAACTGTGCATCCTTGAAGCGCGAACGCAGCACCCGCTCGTTGCCGTGGCGAATGATCGCACGGCCTTCTTCGTCTACCTGTGTGTTGAGCACGGTGAGGAAATGCGGTGCCAGCTTGCCAGCCTTGTCTTCCAAAGCGAAATACTTCTGATGGTCACGCATCACGGTAACCAGCACTTCTTCGGGCAAAGCCAGATACTCCGCCTCGAAGCTGCCGTAGAGCACCGTGGGCCACTCGGTGAGATGGACCACTGTCTCGACGAGCGCCTCGTCTTCGCGCCAGCGCGCGCCAGGGGTCTCAGTAATCGCGCGAGTCACATGATCGAGCGCCTTGCGAATCGTGTGCCGACGCGCAGCAACGTCAGCGTCGACAAATGCCTTACGCAGTGCATCAAGGTACATAGCAGGCGAAGTAATCGTGACCGGAGATGCGCCATGCAGAATGCGATGCCCCCGGCTCTGGTTCCCCGCAGTGATGCCAGCAATCTCCAGCGGAATGACAGCTTCATCGAGCAGCGCTACGAGCCAGCGAAGCGGGCGCACGAAGCGCTCCGGCTTGTTGGCGCGCCAGTACATATTTTTCGCCCAGTAGATCGAGAGCACTTCCTTCGGCAGCTCTGCCGTCAGGACTTCGGTCGCAGAACGGCCCTTGCGATAGGCAGTCGCGCCGACGTACTCGCCCTTGGCGTTGGTGATCTTCTGCAGAGCGGAAGGCTCAACTCCAGCTTTCTTGGCAAAGGCAAGCGCAGCGGGACCAGGCTCGCCGTTCGGGAAAGCGATCTTCCACGAAGGCCCGGTCAACTGCTCTTCCGCATCGGGCTGCGCCGTGGCCAGTCCCTCCACGCGCACAGCCAGGCGGCGCGGCGTCGAATAAGTGGTAACTTTGCCATCAGCCCCGAGGAGCCGCTCACGCGTGAGCAGTTCACTTACCCTGCGGCCAAGTTCCGCCTCGGCTCCGGCGATCATCCGCGCCGGTATCTCTTCGAGGCCTATCTCCAGTAACAAATCCGCCATAACTCGACTATCTTTCCCTTACGCTCAAGCGGCGCAGTTGCCGCCGGCCATAACTTGAAAAAACTAACTTGCCTGCTGCAGCGCATAGGCCCGGGCAACGCCCACGGCCAGGTTGCGAATGCGCCCAATCACGCCGACACGTTCTGTGACCGAAACCGCTCCGCGAGCATCGAGCAGGTTGAAAAGGTGCGAACACTTCAGCGCCAGTTCATAGGCTGCCAGCAAGGGGAAACGCCGCTTTGCAACAGCATCCGCACCCTCCTGCTTGAAAAGGGCTTCAGCCTGATCCAGCAGCGACTGCGCCTCAGCCTCATAGAGCCGGAAATGCTCCCACAACTTAGGCACTTCGGCATACTCGAAGTTATACACAGAGAACTGCACTTCCTCCGCCAGCCGCACATCGCCGTACGTGACTTCAGCGCCGGTCTCCGGATCACGCGCCCAGACAATGTCATAGATCGAATCGACATCCTGCAAGAAAGCTGCGATCCGCTCGAGCCCATACGTCAGCTCGGCGCACATCGGGTCAAGATCCAGCCCGCCGCACTGCTGGAAATAGGTGAACTGGGTGATCTCCAGCCCGTCCAGCATCACCTGCCAGCCAACGCCCCATGCGCCGCCCGCGGGCCACTCCCAGTTGTCTTCTTCGAACTTGAGATCATGGCGGCTGAGGTCGATCCCGATCGCGGTCAGCGACTCAAGATAGAGCTCCTGGACATTGACCGGCGGCGGCTTCAGGATGAGCTGAAACTGCGTGTGCTTGAAGAGCCGGTTGGGGTTTTCCCCGTAGCGGCCATCGGCAGGACGGCGCGAAGGCTGCGCATATCCCACTCGGTACGGCTTCGGCCCGAGCACGCGGAGAAACGTCTCCGGCGACATGGTGCCGGCGCCGACTTCGACATCGTAGGGCTGCTGCAACACGCAGCCACGCGCGGCCCAGAAGCTCTGCAGGCGGAAGAGCAGTTCCTGAAAGGTGAGCGGCACGGGCGCGCTGGAAACAGTGGGAGCAAAGGAAGCTGGTTGAACTGAAGACACGCAGAACTCTCTCAAGCTAAAAAGCTTCCCTCATTCTACAGAACGATGCGCGCGAGCGCCGGAGCGGGGTGCTTACGAGCGAGGATCACAGCTTCGCCAGTGCATCGCCGGAACGCAGCCGGCGCTCCAGATGCCGCTCCAGCGACTGCAGCGTGAACCGGCGCAGATCCTGCCCGCGGCGGCGCGGCCATTGCTCCCCGGCCAGCGCCGTGACCGGCTCGCGCAGGATGCGCTGCGCCAGCAGCCAGGAATCCGCCGAAAGCAGGCTGCCCGGCCCCTGCCTGTGCAGCGGGCAGAAGAGGCCGTCGGTCATGGGATGAAAGCTCGCTTCGCCCGGCGCAAAACGCTCCCCGCACAGCGTACAGGCAGTCAGATCGGGCAACCAGCCCATCAGGCGGGTCATCCAAAGTGAAAAGTAGGTCACCGGCATCCATGTCTGGGAGACGGTCGTCTGCTCTAGCACCGCCAGCATGAGGCGAAAGACGGTCTCCTGGGGATCCTGCTCCGGAAGGGATTCTTCGAGCACTTCGGCATAAAAGCTGAGCACCGCCGCCCGCGCATAGTCGACAGCGCCCGAAAGCGGGGAACGAAGGATTTCAAGCTGATCCAACCGGACCAGTTCCTGCCGCGGGCGGTCGGCGAAGAAAGCGCGAGCCAGCGTCATCGGCTCCAGCGCGCCACCGAAACGCTTGCGGCTCTTCAGTGCCGCCTTCGCCACGCCCTTGAGCTTGCCGTAGTCCCGCGTAAAGAAGCTGACCACCAGGTCCGCCTCATTCACCGGCCAGGTGCGCAGTATCAAGGCGTCTGAGGCGAGCAATGTCATCCTGCATCTATCTTCGCATCCAGCGACTACAAAGCGCAGCATGAATTCCTTACAAAGAAGTAAGGTATGATCGAAACGGTAAGGAGAGCTTATGCCAAGCGCGACAGTAACGTCGAAAGGTCAGATCACTCTTCCTGTTGAGATGCGGCGAAAATTGAACCTCAAGGCCGGGGATAAAATCGATTTTTTCGAGTCTGAAGATGGCAAGTATGAAATGCAGCCAAAAACAGGATCGATGAACGATCTGAAAGGGATCTTGCAAAAGCTGGGTTATGTGCCGCTCGGGTACGCACCTACAGTCGAGGAAATGAATGAGGACATCGCCGACGCTGTTGCTCAATCAGATGAAGCCACACTGAGCACCCGTGATCCGCAACGCGAAGAAGACCACGCCGCATGACAGGTCTGGATACAAATATTCTCATCCGGTATGTCACCCAGGACGATCCTCAACTCACACCAAAAGCGAACGCTATTATGAATTCACTGACAGCAGAATCCCCAGGCTGGATTTCGCTAACGGCCCTGGCGGAGTTCGTCTGGGTTTTGTCGAGGCGATTCAAGATCGATAGAGTCGCCATTCACATCGTTCTGCAAAAACTCTTTATCCAGCCAAACTTGGTGATTGAACAGCAGGAACTCGTGCGAAGAGCAGCTGCACGATATCTTCAAGGATCCGCGGATTTCTCTGACTACTTAGTTGCCTGTTCCGGAGAGATTGCCGGTTGTGCACAAACGATGACCTTCGATCGCAAAGCAGCAAAAACAGCTGGAATGACACTAGCGAAATAAACTTGACCCCGAAACATAAACGCGCACCCCAATGTTGGGATGCGCGTTTTGATCCTAGAACGGCGAAGACTAGCGGCCGAAGTGAGCTGCGTTCTTCTCTGTGAAGTGGGCCCACTTTTCCGGCAGATCGTCCTGCGCGAAGATGGCCGAGACGGGGCAGGCCGGGACACAGGCGCCGCAATCGATGCATTCGACCGGGTCGATAAAGAGCTGATCGGCGCTGTCGTGATCGCCTTCATCCTTTTTGGGGTGGATGCAATCGACGGGACAAGCGTCCACGCAGGCGCTGTCCTTGGTGCCGATACAGGGTTCTGCAATTACATAAGCCATACTGTTTTTCTCCGCGAGGGTCTGGGTGCTACAGATCGATCAACTCGCTCATAGTAGCACAACAGGCGAAGCCTCTGGCACGAACAAAATCCTCACCGAATCTCGAAAAGAAAAGTGGTCCCAAAGGGCGATACTTTGAACGATAAACCCCAATATACGAATCATTTGGTCCGGGTTGAAGTCGTCCACCGAGACACTCCTGCAGGCTCATATGCGATGCCCGCAGGAGGTCTCAAATCTACGAAGTCTGCGCCAGTTCGCGGGCTGCGCGACGAGCAGCATAGTCGGCTGCGGAGGGCAGCGGAGACAACTCACGTCCAGCGAAAATAGCGGCGAAGAAGCCCAGCAGTTCGTGATGGATATGCTGGTTGGAAGCAAGAACCTCTCGGCTCTCCAGCTTGCGATAAGCTCCATCGAAACCGGTGACCATGCCGCCGGCTTCCTCCACCAACAAGAAACCTGCTGCCGTATCCCACGGGTTCAGGTTGAATTCCCAAAAGGCTTCCAGCCGCCCGCAGGCCACATAGGCCAGATCGAGCGCCGCCGAGCCGGCCCTGCGCACACCGTGTGAGCGCAGCGTGAATTCGTTATAGAAATGGATATTCGGATTCTCGTGGCGCTTGCGGCTGGGGAAACCCGTCGCGACGAGGGCCTCGCCCAACTCCGGAACATTCGATACGTGGATCGTCTTCCCGTTTAAGAATGCGCCCTTGCCGCGTTCGGCAACAAACAGCTCATCGCGCATGGGATCGTAAATCACGCCGCAGACGATCGGCCCATCCTTCGCTTCATCCAGACCCTCGGGACGATGCTCCAGCCCCATCGAGACGCAGAAATGCGGAAATCCGTGGGCAAAGTTGGTCGTGCCGTCCAGGGGGTCAATGTACCAGCGATATTCCGAATCCAGCCGGTCGCGAGTTCCCTCTTCGCCGTAGATGCCGTGCGACGGAAAAGCGAGGAGAAGGGCCTCGCGCAGGTAGGCTTCCACCGTGCGGTCGGCCACGGTCACCAGATCGACGTCGCCCTTGTACTCTGTCTCCACGCCAGTCGCGTAAAACTCGCGCAGCTTGGCCCCAGCTGTTCGCGCAATCTCCGACGCCTGCGGAACCCATTCAAATCCGCCTGTTTCGATCGAGCTCATGATCCCACCCCGGCGACAGTAGCACTGCGTCCTAACCGGCGGCGTGTGAGTTCTGTAATGGTGCGAATCTGATGCTTGTAAATGAAGAGATTCGGATGGCCGTCGCGCGTGATGCGGATCATGCCGTCGTCAAAATACTCGATCCAGCCATCAATATTTTCGCCATCGCGTAGCTGCACCGTCACGCTGACTTGTCGATCACTGAGAGAACGAAGATAGAGCGCTTCCTGGCCGGTATCGCCCGGAGGCGGGGTGCGAGAGCGCCGCAAATGTGAAACCGAAGGGTTCATGACCTTATTTTAGTTGGACGAAAGGGCGGTCGAACGTACGGTTTTGCACAATTGACGCGTAGTCGAGAGCCGTGCTCTTAATTATCCGGCTTTGCATCCGCGTAGTAGCCGGTCCGATAACGAATGTCGAATGCCTCTGTAGCAGCTCTCGGCACCGTCACTCGTATTCGGTGGAAATTCGTTCCAGGCGCCTGATTCGCCGGGTAGTAGCCAAGCAGATATTGCGTCCGCAGATCCTCTGAGACCTGAGCGAAAGCCTTGTCCAGCCCACCCGCAGTGGCATAGAAATACTTGCCGCCAGTTTGTTCGGCCAGCGTGATCAGCGCGTGCTCACCGCCGGTATCGCGACCCGCACTGGCTTCAATCGGCACGTCAATGATGCTGTAAACCATCACCTCGCCTCGCAAAGCCTGTTCAAGCGCCTCGGCATAGGTCACGGTGTTGGCCGTATCGCCGCCATCTGTGACCAGCAGCAGTACTTTGCGACCGGGCTTCCCGGTTCGTCCCAACGCCGCCAGGTTCTGCGAACCGAGAAAGATCGCGTCATAGAGCGCGGTCGCAGGACCGCCGCGCAGGCTGGAAATACCTCGGTCAATCTTGCCCGCCTGATTGGTGAATGGCACGAGCTGCCGGACTTCGGTCGAGAACTCAAGCAGGCTGATCTGGTCCTGCCCGCGCAACAACGCATGGACAAACTTCCGCGCCGCATCTTGCTCCAGGGGCAGATCCTTGCGTACGCTGCCGCTGGTGTCGATGGCCAGCACCAGGTTCAGCGGCAGTTCGGACTCGCGTTCAAAAACAGCGATCCGCTGCGGTCGGCCGTCTTCGGTAATTGCAAAATCCTCTTTGCTCAGTCCGCCTACGATCGCGCCAGTCGCATCCGTCACATTCGTGAAGACATTGACCAGCTTCACATTCATCTTGAGCGTCGGCACCTTGAGATCAGCGGCGGGAGCATCTTCGGTGTTCGTCGACGGCGCAGGGCTGGCAGTCTGCGCCTGGCCAACGGCGGCGACACTCATCGCGAAAATGATCGCGCCGACGCACGTTAAGAATTTCTCTCTCACGCCGGCTCTCCGCTGCCTGCGCTGGCAGTCAATTCCGGCGGGAAGGGCTCGCCGTCGGCCCACACCGCGCCATCCACAAACGTTTCTTTCTTCCAGATGGGGACCGTCTTCTTGAGTGTGTCGATCAGCCAGCGATTCGCTTCAAAAGCCGCAGCCCGATGCGCCGAAGCCACCACGATCAACACGCTGGTTTCGCCAATCTGTAGCCGTCCAAGCCGATGCACAAGCGTCACACCGCGCACTCCGAACCGCGCAATTGCCTGAGAAGCGAGCTCGGCCATGTGCTTGTCGGCCATCTCCTCATAAGCTTCGTAGTCGAGATAAAGGGTTCGGCGGCCGCGCGTGTTGTCGCGGACGATTCCATCGAAAACCACCACGGCGCCGTCGCTCCCCTGCTTCACCGCGGCCACAATCTCCTGATCCCGAATGACCTCGCGGGTGAGATACGTGACCACAGCATCTACTCCCCCCGAAACCGGTGGCAGCAGCCCCACATCGTCGCCTTCCCGCAGCACATGGCCCGATTGGGCGTATTCAGCGTTGACGCTTACGGCAATGCGCGGCAGCAAGCCGTGGACGCTGGACTCCAGAGGCACTCGTTCCCGCAGTAAAGCCAGCAGGTCGGCCACCGTGGCCTTGTCAGGCAATTCGACAGGAGCCGGACTCAACACATCTTTCAAAACACCGAAGGGGAGGATTTGCACGCGCATGTTCTTCAAAAGAATACCCTCTGCTTAGACGCGCCGAACGACAATCCGTACGTGCGAATCCGGAGGCGCAACCACCAAAAACCACAGCACTAGCAGGTCGGCGGCATTTGGCGCCAATTTGCCAAGATGCTTTCAAACCCGGGCGGGGCCGTGTATGCTAACGCCTAATCCGACCTGATTTGCGAGCCACCATGCGTGAAAACCACGAATCCGGCGCGAACACCTCGATCCGCGAACCAGGAATTACGCGCGTCGTCGGCACCGCGCAAATCCGCAAAGAAGGTGTCGATAAGGTCCTCGGTCGAGCGAAATACATCGACGACCTCGAGCGCGAGGGCATGTGGTACGGCGCTACCGTCCGCAGCAGCATTCCGCGAGGCCGCGTCCGGGCGATCCACTATGATCCGCGCATCGACTGGTCGGAGTTCGTCATTGTCACCGCCGCTGATATCCCCGGCAAGAACCACATCCAGATGATTGCCGCCGACCAGCCCTGTCTCGCCGACGGCCAGGTCAATCACTGCGATGAAGCCATTGTGCTGATTGCTCACCCTGATAAGCGCCGCCTGCCGGAAGCCGTTGCCGCTATCCGCGTCGAGTATGAGCCGCTGCCTGCCGTGCTCAGTATTGAAGAGAGCGAAACCCAGCAGGAAATCATCTGGGGCGCCGGCACAGAGACCGGCAATCTCTTCAAACACTTTCATCTGGAAAAGGGCAATGTCGACGACGTATGGGCCACCGCCGCGCACATCGTCGAAGGCGAATATCGCACCGGCGCGCAGGAGCATCTCTACATTGAGAACAACGGCGTCATCGCCGAATACAGCGACGTGGCCGGCGTGACGATCTGGGGCTCGTTGCAATGCCCCTTCTACGTACACAAGTCCCTCGTCGCTGTCTTCGATCTGCCTGCCGAAAAGGTGCGCGTCATCCAGGTGGAAACTGGCGGAGCGTTTGGCGGCAAGGAAGACTATCCGTCGGTGCTCGCCGCCCATGCTGGGCTGCTGGCGAAGAAGGCCGGACGACCCATCAAGATGGTCTACGATCGCATGGAAGATCTAGCGGCCACCACCAAGCGCCACCCCTCGCGCACCCGTCATCGCACGGCCGTCGACAAAGATGGGAAGCTGCTGGCCATGGAGATTGAAGTCGCCACCGATGGCGGCGCGTACTCCACCCTGTCGTCCACAGTTCTCTCACGCGCGACGCTCCACGCAACCGGTCCCTACGTCTGCCCAAACATTCGCATCCGCTCCCACTCCTGGGCCACCAACACCGTTCCTTGCGGAGCCTTTCGCGGCTTCGGCGCGCCGCAGTCCATATTCGCCATCGAGCGCCACATGGAGCAGATCGCGCTCGCCGTTGGCATCTCGTCCGATGAAGTCCGCCGCAGAAACTTTCTCCGCGACGGAGACACCACGGCGACCGATCAGGTCATGGTCGAGCCCGTCATTCTCGATACGCTGCTCGCTCGCGCGCTAGAAGTCAGCGACTACCACGCACGCCGCGAACGCTTTGCGCGCGAGAACGCTCACGCCATCATCAAGCGAGGCATTGGCATCTCCGCCTTCTATCACGGCTCCGGTTTCACCGGTTCCGGCGAACGCTATTTGAACTCACTCGCCGGCATCGATGTGCCTTTGGGCAGCAAGGTCAGAGTGCTGGTTTCAAGCACCGAATTTGGCCAGGGTACTAACACCATCCTCACGCAGATCGCCGCGGAATCGCTGGGCCTCAGCTATGACGACGTCGAGATCGTGCAGCCCGACACCAGCATCGTGCCCAATAGCGGCCCGACTGTTGCCTCGCGTACATCGATGGTCGTCGGCAAGTTGATCGAGCGCAGCGGCCAGCAGCTCATCGCGCAGTTGCAGGAGCGCGCCGGCCTGACGCAAAGCTACAACGCAGATGAATTCTTCCTCGCGTGTGATCGCTATCGCGAGCAGCATGGCAAGGTTGAATCCATGTGCCGCTATGAAGCGCCGCCTAACATCTTCTGGGATGATCAGCAGTATCGCGGCGAAGCGTACCCGTCCTTTGCATGGGCAGTCTACGTAGCGGAAGTGGCAGTCGATACGACGACATACACTGCCGAAGTAACAGACTTTCATGCCGTGCAGGAAGTGGGCCGTGTGCTGAACCCAACGCTGGCTGCAGGCCAGATTGAGGGCGGCGTGGCCCAGGGTATCGGCTACGCGCTCTATGAAAAAGTTCTGCTCAAGAACGGGCACATGGTCAACAACCAGATGACCAACTACATCATGCCCACCGCGCAGGATGTGCCGCCCATTCATGTCTACTTCGAAGAAATCCCCTTCGCTCATGGTGCGTATGGCGCCAAGGGGATTGGTGAATTACCGCACGACGGCCCCGCACCGGCTATCCTCAATGCGATTCAGGATGCGACGGGAGAGAACTTCACCTCGATACCTCTTATGCCCGAAGATATTTTTGTACGATACGCGATGAAGAATGTCGAGGAGCCAGCATCGGCATGAGCGCACAGATTTCTTTCATGATCAACGGACATAATGCGCACGTAGATGTGCCCCCGATGATGCGCCTGCTGGACGTGCTCCGCGATGAACTCGGCCTTACCGGCACCAAGGAAGGCTGCGGCGAAGGTGAGTGCGGCTCGTGCTCCGTTCGGATGAACGGCCAACTCGTCAACAGTTGTCTTGTACCCGCTCTGCAGGTCAACGGAGCCAGCATTCAAACCGTGGAAGGCCTCGCCATCGATGCGGAACTGCATCCATTGCAAAAGGCCTTTCTCGAATGCGGCGGAGCCCAATGCGGCATCTGCACACCCGGCATGCTCATGGCCGCTACCCACCTGCTCACGCACAACCCCACGCCGTCGATGGATGAGATCCGCGAAGGCCTTGCCGGCAACCTCTGCCGCTGCACCGGCTTCATCAAAATCTTCGATTCGGTGATTGCTGGCGCAGCTCTGCAGAACCCTGCCCGAGATCCTCATGCGCGGTAACCCCGAAGGTCTCCAAATCATCGCGGCGCCGGCTCTTGCCGACGTTCTCTCGCAACTCGCGGACGCACCCGGTCAATGGACTCCGATTGCCGGAGGCACAGAGTTGATGGTTGCGCATGCGGCAGGAAGACTCAGCGCAACAAAGCTCATCAACCTCTGGGGTCTGCCCGAACTCAACTTCATTCGCCAAACCAACGAGACACTATCGATCGGCGGCGGCGTCACCTTCGGGCAGCTTCGCCGCGATCCACGCATTGCAGCCGACTTCCCGCTGCTTGCCCAGGCAGCGGGTTGGATCGGCTCCATTGCCAACCAAAATCGCGCGACAATCGCCGGCAACATCGTCAACGGCTCACCAGCCGCTGATGCCCCGCCAGCATTGCTCGTTTACGACGCCGAGATAGAACTCATCTCCCGCAACGGCACCCGCCGGATGCCTTACGCCGACTTCCATCTCGGGTATAAGCAAAGCGTCCTTCAACCGGAGGAACTGGTTCTCGCGCTGCATCTGCCACGCCGCTTCGCCAGGCACAAGCAGTATCTGCGCAAGGTGGGCACACGCAAAGCCATGGCCATCACCAAGGTCGCGCTCGCCGCGACAGCCATCGTCCATGAGGGCCGCATTGAAGAGATTCGCATCGCTGCCGCAAGCCTCGCTGACCGTCCTCTATGCATGTCCGCAACCGAAGCCGCACTCCTCGGCAAAGCGCTTTCGCCTGAGACCAGACTAGCCGCTCGCACTGCCCTCCTCGCCGAGGTGAAGCCCATCGATGACATTCGCTCGACTGCAGCGTACCGCAAGCAGGTTGCCGCCAATCTACTGGATGAGTTCTTCGATCAACTCGCCGGTGGAGAATCGCAAAAGATGAGCATCACACTCGCGCATTGGAATCAATCGTCCGCAGATGATGCGAAGAGGACACTCTTAAGTTGCTGCGCTTCAGAACGCTGGGTCGAAGGCGTGACAGCATTGCGGCCTTTTCCCAATGAAAACGATCTCTTTACAGCAGCTGATACAGTCTGGTCTGCCATGCAGGAGCCTGACTGGATGCAAGCCTTCCGCGCGCATCCACGCATCGGCGACCGTAAACCCGCGCATGCCTCCGCGCAGTCGAAGGCATGGTCGCAGCAGGAACAATCGTCGACCAGCACAGCAGAAGCACAGATACTCGCCGAACTCGCCGAAGGTAACCAGCGCTACGAAGAACTCTTTGGCTTCACTTACATCGTGTGCGCTACTGGCAAGTCCGCCGAAGAGATGCTCGCCATCCTGAAACGCCGTCTCTCCAGTGACCGTGAAACAGAGCTCTGCGAAGCCGCCGAACAGCAACGCCAGATCACGCAAATCCGACTCAGAAAGTGGCTGCAATCATGAGCGCCATCACCACGCACGTCCTCGACGCAGTCCTCGGCAAACCAGCATCCGAAGTTGCCCTGCGCATTGAGAAATTCATTGCCAGCACATGGACGCCCATCGGCGAAAGCATCACCGACAGCGATGGCCGCTGCCGCGATATCTGCCCGGACGCCAGCTCAGGCGAGTACCGTCTCACCTTCGCGGTCGCAGCTTACTTCGACCGCCAGGCCCGCACCAGCATCTATCCCGAAATCACCATTACCTTCAAGGTGGACGGCGAACACCATTACCACATACCTCTCTTACTCAGCGACAACAGCTATACAACCTATCGAGGCAGTTAGCGTTCTGCAAGGAGAAGCCATGGCCCATCTCGGCGAAAATCGTTACGGCAAGTCGCGCGTTCGCGTGATGAAAGTAGTACGCCACGCAACCCATCACACGATGAAAGAGTGGAGTGTCCGCGTACTGCTGCACGGCGACTTCGAGAGCTGCTTCACGGCAGGCGACAACACCAAGATCATGCCCACCGACACGATGAAGAACACCACCTATTATCTGGCGCGAGAGTCCAACGCAGCCACACTCGAAGAGTTCGCCATCGAGTTCGTTGAATACCTGCTCGCCAACAATCTACAGGCCAGCAAGGCAAGCGTAGAGATCGCAGAGAAGAGCTGGCAGCAGCTTCCCATCGACGGCGCGCCCCACGCGACAACCTACAAGCTCGGTGGCGAAGAACTGCAAACGACTGAGGTGGTTGGCGAGCGTGGTCTTCCTGTCTCAATCACATCAGGCATCGACGGCATCGTTATCCTCAAGACAACGAAGTCCGCCTTCACCGGCTACATCAAAGACAAGCTCACCACGCTCCCCGAAAGCACAGACCGCATCTTCGGCACACGCGCCACCATCGGCTGGACCTACAGCACACCCCCAGCAAGCTACGAAGCAGCGCGCCAAACCACGCTCGCGGCTCTACTCAAGACTTTCGCAGAGCACGACAGCCTCAGCGTGCAGCACACGCTCTTTGACATGGGCAAAGCCGCCATCGACGCGGTCGCAGAGATCGCCAGCATCAAGCTCACCATGCCCAATCTCCACTGCCTGCCCGTCGACCTAAGCCGCTTCGGCCAGGACAATCCAAACCAGATCTTCGTCCCCATCGACGAACCTCACGGCTACATTGAGGCCGTCATCGAGCGCTAGAAGCTATCGCATAGACGCGCGGGTGTCTGAAGAGTCACGGATGAGACCCGCAATCAGAGCGGGTCTCATGATGTTCACCGAAACCGCAAAAGCATATATGAGATAGCTTCTAATGGACACAGATTCGACATCATGCCGGAGTTCCCGATAAGTCCTTCGCCATATCAGGAAGACACACCATGTTTCAATGCTTGGCCACCACCGTAAAGTGAATCGTCTGGGGCACAGTAGAGGCGTAATTCTGATTCTGCTGTGGGTAGGAAATGCTGATCGTATGAGCACCCACGGCGGGTTGATAGATCGTGAAGAAGGCTCGGCCGTTGAAGAAATTTACACCCGTCGTGGGTCCGTCATCGAAACCGCGCAATATGTAGGTGCCGGAGGTAGCTGCGATGGGTGAACCGTACACCGAGCAATCCAGGTTCGTTCCATACACAATCGTTGAATTCGTGCATGAAACAGAGAGGGTCACCGGACTGGGGGCCACAGTAAACTGCAGGACCGGAGAACTACCGGAAGGATTGTGCGCATCTCCCGAATAGACACCTTGCAATGTGTAAGTCGCCGCCGGCAACACCGGTAATTGATAATAAGCAGCCGCATTCCCTCCACCGGCACCGCTCAGCGTCAGCGTCGTGAGCAGGTTGTTGCCATTGCCGTAGAGTTTCACCGTCCCTGTTGCAGCGCGGGTTGAACTTCCGTTGGGCAAAACCTTTACTATGACTACCGTCTGCGCAGGATACGTGTACGCGTAGTTCGACAGCGACAACTGAATCTGCGCGTCGGCAACAGGCCCATTGCCCGTACCGTTCACAGCGATGGACTGCGTTGCAGCGTGATTCAGGCTATTGTCCGTGAAGCTCACACTCTCCGTATGCGGGCCACTGCTCAACGGCGTGAATTGAATCGGTAGATCGCAACTTGCCGCCGGAACAAGTGTGGCTGCAGTTGCACACGCAGAGGAATCTCCACTCGCCTTTGGAAAATCCGCGGGATAGGTGAGCGATGCAAAGTTCAACGGTTGGTTGCCGATATTCTCGACCAGCACCTTGCGCGGACTATCGGTACTCGTAGCGCCCACATTCGTCGGCTGGAACGCCTCCGCAGCAGCAACCGAGCGATCGACGCGTATCAACCCAGCACCCACTTTGCTCGGCACGACGTTTCCATCGACCACCGTGTAGGAGCCGCCATTCATCGCCAGCAATGTTCCGTCAGCTCCAACAGCAAGGTTCTCCAGCTCGCCGTTGACCAATGTATACACGGTGCGAGCGTGGCTTATACCCGTTGTCGAAAAGTAGATTTCGACTACCTCGTCGGGGGATAACGCTGTGAACGACTGATCGAGAAAATAGAGATTGCCATTGCCGTCCGCGCTCAACATGTAGGTAGCCAACTCGCCCACCACCGTGACTGGAGGATTAAAGCCCGGATACGTATTCGGTTGGCGCTGGAACTCGACCACCTGCTCGTAGCCGCCCGGTAAGCCTCCGCTGGGTCCATCAACGACAACGAAAAGATTTGTTCCATCCGTGGCAATCCTCTGCCCACCCATGAACCCATCTCCGCTCACTTCAAAAGCCGGCCCGTATCCGTCTCCCCTGCGTGGCAACTCAACAATCACGCTATTGCCCGTGTTGAAGATATCTAACTCGAGCACAAAAACATTCCCGCCAAAATCCACAACCACGCCGGCCGGCAAGAACGAATCCGTCCCACCCTCAAAGTAAAAACTCGTCTGTGTCAGGATCGCCGTCACCGGTCCGTAGCCCGAACCAGTCCACGGCACGATCGACACCTGTCCCGTTCCCGAGTCCGAAATGAACACGTTGCCGAAGCCATCTACAGCTAAGCCATCCACAAATTGCAGTCCAGTCGCTACATCTACCGCCGCGCCAAAGCTGCTGCCATTCCACGGCAGCTTGACCACGCTGTGATTCGAAAAGTCGTAGGTATAGAAGTTACCCTGGACATCGGTAGCAGTCGCGTCCACAGGACTGATGCTCGTCGAAAACAGTGCGGAAGCGCCCGGATTGAGAGCCAGATGCGGCCCTGCTCCAACGCCCGTCAAGCTTGCTCCCGCTATCGGTTTGCCGGTATCACCGGAAATCAGCAACGCCCCGCCTGTGCGCACACCCGTCGTCTGCGGCGTAAACGTCACCGTCGCAGTACACGCTACCGGATAGCCGTCCGTATAGAACGGCACTCCGGCATCCGGCATACAAGTCGTGCCGCCCGCAGTGATGAAATCCTTGCCGCCGGCTCCCTGCGCCGAAACAGTGATCGTCGGCGGCGTAGCCTCAGTGCCCGTAACCCAGAAGGTAACAGTCTGCTGGCTTGTAGACCCAACAGAAACAGAGCCGAAGGACTGCGGCTCGTTGGGTGTCACCCTCTCCACGAAGTAGGTAAACCCGCCTTTCGGTCCGCTTATCCACATCACAAACACATCTCCTGCCCCATCCGAGGCAGCACCCTGCGCAATATAGAAGTCGCCGCCGCCCTTGGGTACTGGTAGACCGTAGGTTCCATCGGCGGTGATTGGGATTTCCCAAAGATCGACGATTGCGCCCGGTCCATTCACGTTCCCGGAAATCGGCGACTGATAACTGTCGTCGCTCGAAACAAAAACATCCCCAATCGTATCCACCGTAAGCCCATTCAGATCATCGAAGCTGGAATACAGCGCCTGCGGCGCCGAATAGGAGCCCAGGTTGAAGGTCGTCTTCACGACGAACCCATTCGATGGCCCATGACCTCCGGCGGCGTATACATTTTGCTGGCCATCCACGGCGAGGTAAGATATCCCCGAGACTCCGCTCATCACGGTAATCGGCGCAATATAACCGCCGCCGCCTCCCGTATTGATCCTGACCAGCAGCACCCGGCCCGTGCCGTTATCGGAGATATATACATCGCCCGCCCAATCCAGCACGATGGTCGCAGGATTGCTCAACCCACTGGCCACGACTATCGAACTACCAAAACTGCCTGCCGCCAGTTGCGCCTTCAAGAGCTGTCCGGCATGGAAGTAATAGAAGTAGCCCGCACTATCCACGGCTAACGGCGGCTGCGGAGAGTTAGGCGAACACATCCCCTGCACAATCGGCGTCAAAGCGCCGTACCTGCCAGCGGAATATACTGCCTCATCTAATTGATTGGCGGACGCGTCGCAGAGATAGATGTTTCCTGCCGGATCGACTGTAAATCCAGTGACCATCTCGTTCTGCAAAGACGTAACCACGGACTCGGTCCCGGCAAAGTTGGCCTGAGCCTGGCTCGTTGTTCCCGATGCGGCGACCATGATCACCAAGGCAGCAAGGAAAGGCAAACCACGCTGGCCATGCAGATGCGCAGCGTGCCGACAAGGCGTCTTCAGTTTCATAGAAGTCCCCCGAATCTGACCGAGTCAGTTCATGTGCTCCCAATGTCTACATGCACTCGGATCGGACTCATACTCTTTCGATAGAGGCCCGTTGTTCACGAGTTATGCCTCTCGGCGGTAGACAATGAAGCATTTCGGAGACGTGCGGGGAACACCCTCCAAACCGCTGTGAATTCTACGCCCAATTGATTGGTATATTGCAAGTATTTTGAGAAAAGAGTTGTCGACAAGTTATGCCAGCATGCTTGCGTCCAGGTTCTAGCTACTGAATGGACGATTGCCTTCAACTTAGAACTTCTTAGTGCTTCCTTGGATAGCTTGCTGCGAGCTGTCGTCGTCGATTGCCGTACTCATCGTTCCTTGCCTGCGGATTCTCACACGATTCCACATGCCACACACCTCGCAGAATTGGTTTGGAAATCCTTGATGACAATGGTATTCAGTTAAGACGCAAGGGCGCTATAACCTCGCCGAGAACCTCAAGGAGCCTATGGCAGGCAGCATGCAATCCGCGCAAGGCGCGTATCAGCTCTACATTGACGGCAAGTTCGTCGGCAATGCATCCGGCAAAACCTTCCCCGTCTACGAGCCTGCAACCGAAGACATCATGGCTGACGTTGTCGAAGCCTCAGCTGCCGAGGTCGACCTCGCAGTGCAGGCTGCACGCCGCGCCTTCGACTCCGGCCCATGGGCTGACTCCACGCCCTACAGCCGCGCGCAGGTGCTTTTCAAGCTCGCCGCAAAGGTTCGCGAACATCTCGCCGAACTCGCTGAAGTCGAAACCCGCAACACCGGCAAGCCCATCGTCGAGGGTGAAGGCGATATCGACGCAGTTGCCGAAGTCTTTGAATACTACGGCGGCCTCGCCACCAAGATTCCCGGCCAGGTCAACCCCGTCTCTGCCAACGCGCTCAGCCTCTCGATCAAGGAGCCCATCGGCGTCGCCGGCCTCATCGTTCCGTGGAACTACCCGCTGCTCATGGCCGCGTGGAAGCTTGCCCCGGCCCTCGCCGCAGGCTGCACCTGCGTCCTCAAGCCGGCAGAGCAAACGCCACTTACGTCACTGATGCTCGCGCAATGGTTTGATGAGTGCGGCATACCGCCCGGCGTGGTCAACATCGTCAATGGTTTCGGTGAAAGCTGCGGCGCACCCATCGTCGAGCATCCGCTGGTCGACAAGATCGCCCTCACCGGCAGCACGGAAGTCGGCAAGTCGATAGTTCGTCTCGCCTCGCACACCCTGAAGCGCGTCACGCTCGAGCTAGGCGGCAAATCCCCCAACATCTTCTTCGCCGATGCTGATTGGGAAGCCTCCATTGACGGCGCGCTCTTCGGCATCTTCATCAACCAGGGCGAAGTTTGCTCCGCCGGCAGCCGCATCCTGGTCGAGCAGAAGATCTACAAACCCTTCGTCGAAGCCATGGCAGAGAAAGCAAAAACCATCCGCCTCGGCGCCCCCATGGACCGCGAAACCAAGATGGGACCCGTCGTCAGTAAAGACCAGTACGACCGCGTGCAGTCTTATCTCGCCATTGGCAGGACCGAAGCAAAGCTAGCCTCCGGCGGCGGACGCCCTGCCGCCTTCGACAAGGGCTATTACATCGAACCGACCATCTTCTATGACGTGGATAACTCCGCCCGCATCGCTCGCGAAGAAATCTTCGGCCCCGTCGCCACCGTCATCCCCTTCGACGCGGAAGCCGACGCCATCCAGATCGCCAACGACACACCCTACGGTCTCGCCGCAGCCGTCTGGTCTCGCGATATCTACAAAGCCTTCCGCGTCGTCAAGAAACTGCGCGCCGGCATCGTCTGGGTCAACCACATGCAGCCGACCTGCATTGAAGCGCCCTGGGGCGGCTACAAGCAGTCCGGCACAGGCCGTGAACTCGGTCCATGGGGCATCGAAGAGTATCTCGAAACCAAGCAGGTCCACATCAACCTCAACGAAAGCCCCATCGGCTGGTACTAGAGTCTGCTGTTGCCTTTCTTGTTGTCATTCCCGACGGGAATCTGCTGTTGAACACAAGCACCACATAGCAAAACCAAAGGAGGCGACTAATGAAGCCGTGGCTCTTGTACTCCCTGCTAACTCTCCTCTGCTGGGGCCTCTGGGGAATTTTCAGCAAGTTCGCGTCCAACTACACGCGCCCCCGCCAGACCCTCATCTACCAGGCCGTCGGCGTGGTCATCTTTGCCCTGGTCGTCCTCTTCCTTGAACAGTTTCAGATCCAGAAGACGACTGCGGGATTCTGGTGGTCCGTCGCCGCAGGCTTCATTAACTTCGTAGGTTTCCTGTTCTTCTTCGCCGCCATTCAAAAGGGCAAAGTCTCCACCGTGATCTCTGTATCAGCACTCTATCCCGTAATCACCATAGGATTCGGCGTACTCGTGCTTCGCGAAAAGATCAACCTCCGCGAAGGCCTCGGCATCGCATGCGCCCTCGCAGCCTGCTGGCTCTTCGCCGGTTAGCGGCGCTCAACAACTTTTCAGGATCGATGTATGACCGATAGTTCCTATAACAACGTCAGCTTCTGGCTAGAAGACACCGACGACCCGCTGCTCCCTCGCCCTGCTCTCAAGCGATCGGAAGAGGTCGATGTAGCCATCCTTGGCGGCGGCTATACCGGTCTTTGGACCGCCTATTACCTCCTGCGCAATCAGCCCGGCTTGAAGGTCGCAGTGGTCGAAAGCGAAATCTGCGGCTACGGAGCCTCAGGGCGCAACGGGGGCTGGTGCTCGCCGCGCTTCCCTGTCTCTGCCTCCGCCATGACAAAACGCTGGGGGCCCGCCGCCGCGCGCTCGGTCCTGACGGCGTTACAAAGCGCGGTCGACGAGATCCGCGACGTCTCCGATCGCGAAGGCATCGACACCTGCTTCCGCCCCGCCGGCACCATCACCGTTGCCAAAGGCGCGCACCAGTTGACGGCACTGAAAGGATCTCTGAAGGCCTATGAAAACCTCGGCCTCGGCGATCATTACCAATTTCTAAGCCCGGAAGAAGTAGCCGAACGCATCCGCATCACCGATGTCCACGGCGCGCTCGTCACCCCCGACGGCGCCAGCATCCATCCCGGCCGCCTCGTTCGCGGCCTCGCCCGTGCCGTCGAGGCCCGCGGCGGTACCATCTACGAGCAAACCAAAGTTAAGAATTTCCAAGGCGGCAGCAACGCACGCCTCATCACAGAAGCAGGCGAACTCCGCGCGCGAAAAGCCATCGTCTTAGCCGGAGAAGCCTACCTCTCGCGCCTGCGCAAACTCCACCGCGCCCTGCTGCCCGTCTACTCGCTCATTTCGCTCACCGAACCGTTAACCCCGGCGCAGTGGTCGGAAATCGGCTGGCAGCGCGGCGAAAACCTCTCCTCCATGCGCAACACCGTGGTCTACCTGACGAAAACCCCAGACGGCCGCATCCTCTTCGGGAGCCGCGGCGCTCCGTATACCTTCGGATCGCAAATCAAGGATTCGCTCGACAAACACGCTGAAACCCACGCACTCATCCAGCGATCCGTGCTCGATTGGTTCCCTTCTCTGAGAGGAATCAAATTCACCCACGCCTGGGGCGGCCCAGTCGGCATGCCCATCGACTGGACCCCTGCCGTCCGCTTCGACCCGTCCAGCAAGATCGCCTTCGCCGGCGGCTACACCGGCCAGGGCGTTTCGACAGCGAACCTCGCAGGCCAGATGCTCGCAGGCATGATCGGAGGCCACACAACCGGCTTCGAATCCCTGCCCTTCGCCAACCGCAGATCCCCGAACTGGATTCCGGAGCCCATCCGCTGGTTCACCGTCCGCTACATGCAGCAGGCCTACGAACGAATCGATCTCGCCGCCGAAGCGGGACAGCCCCGCCCCTGGGACGCCAAACTGGTAGAACTCCTCGGCAAGCATTAACTCTGTTTAATTGAGCAGAAGCTCGCGGAGCACAGCCGTCCACCGCTCAAGCTCCCCTGCCGGCACACACTCGCGATCGCTGTGCGCAGTCCGCATATCGCCCGGCCCGATGACAATGACCTCGTCAGCAACTCGCGCAAGCCGGCTCGCCTCCGAACCAAAACTGATACCGATCGCCTGCCCTTCGAGCAGGACGGCAAGCTGTTCGCGTAAGGGCCCGGCAGCCGCAGGAGAAAACCCAGCCTCGTCGCGCAACCCTTGCACGGAAACAGCAACTCCCTCGCGCACGCACCCTGCGGCCACCCGCCGCAATTCCCCCAAGACGCGCCCCGGCTCTTCGCCAGGAATGCCACGCCATTCCACGAGAAAACTGCACTTCCCCGCAATGATATTCTTGGCCGTCCCACCCTCGATCACACCGATGTTTACGGTTGTTCGCGGCGGGTCGAACAGCCCATCCACATTCTTGTCGACTCGAAATTTCTCTTCAATCTGAGTAATCAACTGAGCCGCGACAGAAATCGCAGACACTCCCTGCGAAGGAAATGCCGAGTGCGCCTCGCGTCCCTCAACAGTCACCCGCGCCAACCCATATCCTTTTCCCGCAATCCCCGCGCAAAGAGAGGTCGGCTCCGACACAATCGCCGAACCGATCCGCAGTCCGGCCAGAGATCCCTTCAGCAGGTATTCCATACCGCGACAGCCAATCTCCTCATCCGCAGTAAGAATCATTGCAAGAGATTCTGAAAACTTGGAGGAACCTGATCCCGAGACAGCAGCGAGAAAGCAAGCCAGCGCACCTTTCACGTCGCAAGCGCCACACCCATGCAACATCCCGTCCCGTTCTGTCAGACGCAGCGCACCCGCCCAGTCCGCAGCAAACGGCACGGTGTCCGTATGACAAATGAAAGCCAGATCAACCCGATCGGGCTTATCATTCGCGCCCGGCCAAGCCAACAGATTTGCTTTCGCAACCCCGGCCTCATCGTCATACGGCAGCAGCTCGACGCGCCAACCGAGCGGCCTCAAAAATCCCTCAACCCACCGCAGCACCGGCAGATTCGAAACCGCAGATGGCGAAGCAATTGCCACCAGCTCCCGCAGAATCTCCGCAGCCGTCATACAACAACCTCAACGCCACCCACGAACACGCGAGGCCGCACCAGAGCTGCCGCATAATAGGCCAGCTCGCGATAATCCTCGGCCTCATGTATGACAAAATCCGCGACTTTCCCTGTCTCCAACGACCCAACCTCATCGCCCAGTCCAAGGCTATAAGCCGCGTTCACAGTTGAAGCCACGAGCGCCTCCGCCGGCAGCATCCCCATCTGCAAACAAGCCAGCGACATCGTAAACGCCATCGAAGGCGCCGGTGAAGACCCAGGATTAAAGTCCGTAGCCAGCACCACCGGCAACCGCAGCTCGATCATCCTTCGCGCCGCAGGATACTGCGTCCGGCTCAGACAAAACACCGACGCCGGCAGCAACACCGGCTGCACTGCCGCAGCCTTCAACAGCAGCAGCGTCTCGTCGCTCACCGTCTCCAGATGATCCACGGTAGCCGCGCCGAGTTCCGCTCCCAACGCCGCACCTGTCCCCGGGCGAAACTGCTCAGCATGAATCCGAAGTCCGAGCCCGGCTCGCTTGGCCGCGACCAACACCAGCCGCGTCTCATCCACCGTAAACGCATGGTCATCGCAAAAAGCGTCGCAATACTTAGCAAGCCCTAAGGAAGCAACCTCAGGAATCAGCTCCTCCGCAATCCATTCCAGATACTCGCTGCGCCGGTCCGTCATCTCCCGCGGCACGATATGCGCCGCCAGCAGCGTCGGCACAAGTCGCGCCGGCCCTTCCTCAGCAAGCCGCGCAATCACCCGCAGCTGCCGCAACTCCGTCTCGCGATTGAGCCCATACCCTGACTTTGCCTCAATCGTCGTCGTCCCGCCGCGCAGCATCCAGTCTCGATGCTTTCGCGCCTGCGCCAGCAGCTCGTCCTCCGTCGCCGCCCGCGTCATCGCAACCGTGGACTGAATTCCCCCACCTGCCGCTGCAATCTCCTGATAGGTCGCCCCGCCGATCCGACGCTCATACTCCGCCGCCCGATTCCCGGCAAAGACCAGGTGCGTGTGCGCATCCACAAACCCCGGCGCAACCAGCCGTCCCTCAGCATCCACAATCTCAGTCGAAGCATCGATCCGTGACCGCAAATTAGAGTAAGCACCAGCCGCAACAACGCGTCCATCTCCCACCAGCAGCGCAGCATCGGCAATCAGCCCAAGCTCTCGCATCTCCATGCCGACACGAGTGCGGCGAGGCCCAGCCAGCGTAACCAACTGCCCGATATTGACGACCGCAAGCTTCTGCACGACTACTTATCCAGCATGGGCATGTGAATACCCTTCTCTCGCGCGGTGCGCTGCGCAATTTCGTACCCGGCGTCCGCGTGACGCACGACGCCGATCCCAGGATCGTTGTTTAACACCCGCTCCAGTCGCCGCCGCGCATTCTCTGAACCATCAGCAACCGTCACTTGTCCGGCGTGCAGCGAATACCCCATCCCCACGCCTCCGCCATGATGAAAGCTCACCCAGCTGGCGCCGCTGGCCGTATTCAGCAACGCATTCAAAATCGGCCAGTCCGCCACTGCATCTGAACCATCCAGCATCCGCTCAGTCTCGCGGTATGGGCTGGCAACCGAACCGGTATCCAGATGATCGCGCCCAATGGCAACCGGGGCCGACAACTCGCCCTTGCGAACAAGCTCATTCAGCGCGAGCCCCATCTCCGCCCGCTCGCCGTAGTTGAGCCAGCAGATGCGCGCCGGCAGTCCCTGGAACGCAAACCGGCCGCGCGCCAGCCGCATCCACCGCGTCAGTATCTCGTTGTGCGGAAACAGCTCCAGCGCCAGCCGGTCCGTGCGATCAATGTCCGCCGGATCGCCCGACAGAGCCACCCAGCGAAACGGCCCATTCCCCTCGCAGAACAGCGGCCGAATGTACTCCGGCACAAACCCAGGAATGTTGAAGGCCTCTGTACACCCGGCATTGGCCGCAAAGCGCCGAATGTTATTCCCATAATCGAACGCCACGGCGCCTGCCCGCTGCAGGTCGAGCATCGCATTCACGTGCACCGCCATCGACTCGGTCGAAAGCCGCGTGTACTCTGCCGCATCGCTCGCCCGCAGTTCCGCCGCCTGCGCCATCGAAAACCCCAGCGGCACATACCCGTTCAGCGGATCATGCGCGCTCGTCTGGTCGGTAACCACATCCACCACCGTTCCACGCCGCACCAGCTCCGGCAGCACCTCGGCACAATTGCCGACAAGCCCGACTGAGAGCGCACGGCCTTCCCGCTTTGCTGCCTCGCAAAGTGCCAAAGCCTCGTCAAGATTTTCGGCAATCAGGTCGCAGTAGCGCGTCTCAACGCGACGTTCAATCCGCGTACGATCGATATCAATCGCAAGCACAACGCCGTCATTCAGCGTCACCGCCAGCGGCTGCGCACCGCCCATTCCGCCGACACCGCCTGTCACCACCAGCCGCCCCTTCAGCGTCCCGCCAAAATGAATATCTGCTAAGGAAGCAAAGGTCTGAAACGTCCCCTGCAAAATGCCCTGCGTACCGATGTAGATCCAGCTGCCCGCTGTCATCTGCCCGTACATCATCAGGCCCTTGCGGTCGAGCTCATGAAAGTGCTCCCAGTTAGCCCACTGTCCAACCAGATTAGAATTCGCCAATATCACCCGCGGCGCCATGTCATGCGTAGGAAAGACAGCCACCGGCTTGCCCGACTGGATCAGCAGCGTCTCTTCGTTACCGAGATTCTTGAGCTCGCGAACAATGGCGTGGTAGCTCTCCCAGTTCCGCGCCGCCTTGCCGATACCTCCGTAAACCACCAAGTCCGAAGGCCGCTCCGCAACCTCAGGATCGAGGTTGTTCATCAGGCAGCGCAGCGCGCCCTCCTGCTGCCAACCCTTGCAGTTCAACTGCGCGCCACGTGGTGCCCGAATCGTCTCAGCCAAAATAGTCATTCCAATCTCCTAATCTCAAGAACTGCTAACAAATCGCCGCTGCACGTTGCAGTATCGCTCCCGAATCGCATCCTGATCGCGGTGCAACCCATCCTGGAAAATCAACTCGCCCTGTACCGCAACATCGCAAATCGCGCCGCGAGCCATCGCGAAAACTGCCTGCGCAGCCAACGACTCCGCATCCACACCGAGCATCGACAGGTCATTGCAATCCACGGTAAAGAAATCCGCCGGCTCACCCACCGCAAGGTGCCCGCCGGCAAGTCCAAGCGCACGGTATCCATTCCCGCTCGCCACCCGCAAAAGCCCATCGCCGATCGGCGCACGCAGCGCCCAATCAGGCTGCGCCGCTCCATCAAGAATCCCGCGTTGCTGATCACGCAACCGCACGTGGTACTCAAGCTGCCGTGCGTCTTCGAGCAGATCAATCTGCGCCTGGCTATCCGTCCCCAGCGCCACGGGAATTCCCATCCGCCAGGCCACATCCGCCGGGAAAATCCCGTCGCCGAGATTTCTCTCGGTCGTCGGGCAGGAGCAGATCGTGGAACCTGCCTCTGCAACCGATCTGAATTCAGCTTCTGTCACGTGGATCGCATGCACCAGGGTGGTTACCGGCGACAGAATGCCGTTCGCCGCCATCAGTTCAACCGGTGTCGCTCCGTACTCTGCCACGCAAGCCGCGTTCTCCGCGACCTGCTCCGAGATATGCAGATGCAGCGGCATCCGGGGCTCCCGCGCATATGCGGCAATCTCCCGCATCTGCTCCAGCGGCACCGCCCGAATGCTATGCGGAGCGGCACCGACGGAAACGCCCGCCACCGCGGCGTAACGTGCCGCAAGTTCCTCTAAATTACTTCGATATTCCTCCGGCAGCTCGTAAAACCGCCGCTGCCCCTCATGCGGCTCCCGCTCAAACCCGGCGCGAAAGTAAGCCGTCCGCAACAGGCAGATTCGCAGCCCTACCGACCGCGCCGCCGCAATCACCGTATCGCTCAGCAGATTCGGCTCAGAATATGCGCTCCCGTCCCGGTCCCGATGCAGGTAATGAAACTCCCCCACCGCCGTGATCCCTGCCGCCGCCATCTCAAGAAACGTAGCCCGAGCCACGTCATACAAATCCTCAGGCGAAACGAACCCGGCCGCGCGATACATCTGCTCACGCCACGTCCAGAAGGTATCCCCTCCCGCACCAGAGCCAGTCCGGCCCTCGGACCGCCCGCGAAACAGCCGCTGAAAGGTATGCGAATGCGCATTGGCTAGTCCCGGCAGCAGCGCCTTCCCGCGCAGCTCAACAATTTCGACTTCCGCCGGAGTCGGACCCGCCGCAACGATTCCCGCAACACAACCTTGGCCATCCACCAGCAAACCCAGGCCGACATAGGCGCGGCCCTCCGCATACAAGAGATCCGGCAGGTAAAGGCGAGAGGTCGACATAAGCTCCTGAACTGCTAATCATCCTAGCTGCTCAGAAGCGTTCCCTAAAGACGACTTACCCCTTCTCCGACGTCAGAAGTGGTGGATTGCCGTCTCAATCTAGCAAGATACAAAGGATTCCACGGTAATCGGCGACGAAAAGCGCCGGATTGAGAAAATCCCAAATGCCCATCCCGGTTAGAGGGATGCATCCCACCCTGGCTTTGCGATCGCGCTTCGATCCTCGATTCCAGTTCCGCCTCCTGGCTCGCCTCAATGCTGGCCAACTCATGAGAAAAAGCACATGCATCCATTGGCAGATGCGACGCGCTTACAACCAACGTCGCGTGCGGAAAAGCCGGCATCGCCCGCGCCAGCCTCACCTGCGGATCAGGCAACGGGCCAAAAACCTTGCCCAGAGCCGGGACACAACAAATCAGTCCAGTCATTGCCATCGTTTTGAGATCAGACCAAAGGCTTGCTTCCTCCATGTATGCCAGGGAAAGCCGGATCTTATCCGGCGTCACGACTTGCTTGAAAAAGCGCATCGGGTCGCTCGCCCGCGCCAGCAACCGCGCCTCCTGGCTATATTTGAGGGACGCAGGATCGGTCAGCCCCGGCCGCGCCCGCAGCAGCAGCCGGTAATGAAAGCGAAACTCCGCGGTTAACTCCGGCAACACCGGGCGCGGCCCTACCAGGCTCATCTCCCCTCGAAGCACGTTCCAGAGCTGCGGCAACTCATCGATCTTGCTCCACCGGAGCCACTTGCCAAACGGGGTAATCCGCGGATCCGGCCCTAACGTAAAAGAGAGTCCTGGCTGCGCATGTGCCATGGTCCGCAGTTTCAGGATTTCAAACGTCCGGAAGTCTCGCCCCATCCGCACCTGGCGAAACAGCACGGGCCCGGGCGAACTGATCCGGATGATCACCGCTGCAAGCAACATCACCGGCAAGGCAAGCAGAAGCAGTACGGCAGAAATGAGAACATCCACGCCACGTTTCACCACGGTTCCCCCAAAAGACGCGAAGCAAATGGGACTGCCCAGGCCAGACTAGAACTTTCTCGCCTCTTGAGGAGGTTTCTCAGGGCTAATGCAGGATTCTTGTCGAGCTCAAAAGCCCGATCCGGGAACGTTCCTTTTTTGAACCAGGGAGGTTCAATCGTTCCTCGCTTCCGTTCAACTTCTGCGGCATATCGTCGACATCGCGCTGGGGGTGCCAGTATTCAACCCACGTCCAGTCGCAGGAACGAGATTGCCCCAACACAAAACCGGCCAATCCTGCGATCTGCAGGATTGGCCGGCTCTGTGGTTAGAAAAAGCTTACTTAACCTTGGCGAAGATGATAACCAGGGTGAAGAGCGTGAGGGATTCGATGAAGGCCAGACCGAGAACCAGCAGAAGCTGGATACCGGCGCGCGCGCCAGGGTTGCGTGCCAGTGCTTCGACCGCGCTGCCCGTCGCCCTGCCCTGTCCCAGTCCGCAAAGACCGGCAGCAATCGCCATACCGATACCGGCACCGATCGGCACCAGGTTGATCGGAGCAGAACCCGAATCTGCAAACGCCGGAACGGCGCAGAGCAGGACCGCGAGAGTCATCAGAACATATTGAAGTTTACGCATGCTATCTCCTTAAAACGGCTTCACAAAGTTGATTCCCAGTGGGTGGTTGAGGCTCACCGTGCTGGCCCCCTCACGCTCGGAATCCTCCGTTGACCCAGGGCAGAAGCGCTCCCCGGCGGAATCTTAAAGGCACACTCGATCTTCTAGTGGTCGTGCGCGACAGCCTGCGACACATAAATCATCGCCAGCAGCATGAACACGTACGCCTGAATCACCGACACCGCCAGATGTAGTCCCAGGAAAATCACCGGAACGCCGATCGGCACCAGCGAGAAGAACACCAGCGTCACCAGCCCGCCGGCAAACATGTTCGCGTAAAGACGAATCGTCAGCGACATGACGCGAGCGCAGTGCGAAATGATCTCGATCGGAAACAGCAGCGGAGCAATCCACCAGATCGGCCCGGCAAAGTGGCCCAGGTAGCCCTTCACACCCTGCTCACGGAATCCGTGGAAGTTGTAATACAGGAAGGTCAGCAGCGCAATGCCCAGCGGCACAACCGGCGTTTCCGTCGGCGCCGGGATGCCCGGAATCAGCCCGATCAGGTTACAAACCACCACGAACAGGAAGATGACCGTAACGAAGCCCTGAAACCGTTCGTAGCCGTGGCCAATAATCTGGTCCGCCTGCTCGCCCGTGAACTCGTGAATCATCTCGGCAAACTGCTGCGGCGCAGCCGGTTTCTCCACGCTCAGCGTCAGTCTCACAATGAGGAAAAAGCCGATCAGCAACACGGCAACCAGGAGTTCCAGCGCGAACGCGTCGCTGATGGGGTTCACCGGATCGATCGGTGGCGCGCCAACGGCATGAAGAAGCTTATCGGCCTGAACAAGGTTCAGTAGCGCGTCCACAGGCCCCGCCAGAACACCGTTCAGTGCTTTCGTAAGTGCAAGCGATTCAACCATTTGTCTCGAATCTTTCGTTGAGGAATATCGGCGTCCAGATTACCCGCGCAGTAGCCGTAGTGCTTCCCAGACCAGCCCGGCAAGAGCCAGCGCCAGTCCGCATAGTAGTACTATCGGAGAGCCCTGGAAACACTTCAGGCTAACATAAATCGCCCCGGCGAAGAGAATCATCCTCACCAGAAACAGACCCACCACCAGCCCTGCACCGCCAGGCAACTTCTGCTTGTCCAGGCGGGCGTTGAAAAGCTGAATCAGCCGTCCCCATTCAAACAAACTGGCCGCCGAAATGGCCGCCCCTACCGCGAATAGCGCGCCGCTGCCCCAGCCCAGCATGGGCCAAAGCACCAGCGAAATCACGCCGCCCAGAACAGCCGTAATCCAAACGGCACGCTTCAGCAGCGCAGCCAGATCGGCATCGGTCATCTCGACCAGCGGATGTCCTTGTGGATTTCCAGAATCCTGCGTCACTTCGTACCCTTAGAATTCGGCGAATTCCCCGCCCCCAGCGCCATCCGTACCACGCTCACCATGCCCGCGACCAATCCAAGCACCAGACCCGTGATCGTCGCCCACTCCACATGGAAATGGTGATCCACCCACCAGCCCGCGCCCCAGCCCACGAGCATGGCGCACGGCAGCAGGAAAGCAATCTGCACCAGCTTCTCCGCCTGCACCAGGCTGGCCAGGCCACCAGATGTCTTGCGCGGCGACTCAGGATTCGGCGGTGGATTATTGAACGGCATCGCTTAAGTGTATACAAGCTCAAGCCTCGGTAGCACGCCGCCTGCAACAGCAGGCATTGATTCTCAGAGCAGAACCGATGGCAAGCACCGAAGGCGCACCGACATACCAGTCCAGGGCAACTCCGGGGTGGACGAAGGTCGCGAAGCCGGAGGCTGAAGGCCCGATCCATCCGCGCCCCCTCCAGAACTGACCATCTCAAACGCTATACTGACCCTTGGACAGAACCGCAAAGGTCCGCAAAGGAACCACAGTGTCAGAGCTCCACTTCGATTCGGAATTTGAGCGCAATCTCTTCACCCTGCGCCAGGAAAAACTGAACGCCATCGAGGCGCTCGGCCAGCAGAAGTACCCCAACCGCTTCCCCGCAGAAGACGGGACGAAAGCGGACACCATCCCCGCCATTCGCGCCCACTGGAACGACGTTCCCGCCGAAGTCCTCAACGGCATCCCCGGCGAAGACGGCAAAGTCGCTATCGCACCCGAGCGCCACAATGTCACCGTCGCCGGACGCATCATGGCCATCCGCGCCCAGGGCAAAGCCGGCTTCGCGACGCTCCAGCAGGGCGGTCAGCGGTTGCAAGTTTATGTGCGTCAGGACGCCGTCGGCGAACAAGGCTACGCCCTCTACAAACTGCTCGACATGGGCGATCACATCGGCGTCACCGGCTACCTCTTTCGCACCCGCACCGGCGAACTTACCATCCACGTAGAAACGCTGACCTTCCTGTCGAAGGCCATGCTCGCCCTGCCCGAAAAGTTCCACGGCCTCTCCGACGTCGAGCTCCGCTACCGCCAGCGCTACGTCGACCTGTTCACGAATCTGGACAGCCGCGAAGTCTTCGTCAAGCGCGCGAAGATCCTCAAGGCCATTCGTAAATTCTTCGACAGCCGCGAATACCTCGAAGTCGAAACCCCGATGATGCAGCCCATCGCCGGCGGCGCCGCCGCGCGCCCCTTCAAGACCCACCACAACGCTCTCGACGTCGATCTCTACCTGCGCATCGCGCCCGAGCTCTACCTCAAGCGGCTGGTAGTCGGCGGCCTGGACCGCGTCTACGAGATCAACCGCAACTTCCGCAACGAAGGCGTAAGCACCCAGCACAACCCCGAGTTCACCATGCTGGAGTTCTACCAGGCCTACGCCAACTTCACCGACCTGATGGATCTGACGGAGGAACTGATCAAGCAGGTCGCCATCGAAGTCAACGGCACCACAGTTCTACCCTCGGGCGAAGTGGACGAACAAGGGAACTCCATCGACCGGCTCGATCCCAATGGCAAAGTCATCGACCTTGCCAACTGGCAGCGCCTTACGATGGTCGAAGCCATCATCGAATGGCTGCCTAAGCACATTCTGCCTCGCCCTCAAATTGATTGCTTCAACAGCAAGGAAGACTTTGCTCGCTGGCTTCAGATCGTCTTAGACTCGAATCCCGACAAGGAAAAATTTGACCGGCGTTTGCGCGGTGAAGAGAGGAGCAGTCTACAGCCGTCAGAACATTTCCTGGATTACGACACGATTTATGTCACCTCCGCGACGCTAGATAGCACTCCGTTAGGGAAGGTCATATATAGCTGGTTTGAGCACTTCGTAGAGCCAAATCTCTTCCAGCCCACGATCATTTACGACTACCCAACCGCCGTCTCGCCGCTCTCGAAGCAAAGCCCTGAGAATCCGGATGTGGTAGAACGCTTCGAGTTCTTCATCGGCGGCTTCGAAGTAGGCAACGCCTTCAGCGAGCTCAACGACCCCGTTGAGCAGCACAAGAGATTCCGTGATCAGTTGGACCAGCGAGCAGGCGGCGACGACGAAGCCCACCAGATGGACGAAGACTACGTCCAGGCCCTCGCCTACGGCCTGCCCCCCACCGGCGGCGAAGGCATCGGGATCGACCGCCTCACCATGCTCCTGACCGGCTCCAGATCCATCCGCGACGTGATTTTGTTTCCGTTGATGCGACCCGAGAAACAGGCCACGGACAGCAGCGATAACGGAGCGCAATAATCAAGGAAGCGTTATCTCTGGGAGAATCGAAGAGATGTTCGTGAATGTCACCCGACCGGCAAGAGAAAGAAAACACGCCTGCCCATGTTGCGGATTTCGAACTCTCGACCAAAGAGGCGCAAATGAAACCTGTCCGATCTGTTTGTGGGAAGATGATGGGCAGGGCGACCACGACGCCGACGTACAACGCCACGGTCCCCTCTTCGACAGTCTTACTACGGCACGGGTCAATTTCAAGGAGTTCGGTGCCCACGACTTGCTATACATTGGGGCAGGCCGCGAGCCGCTTCCGGATGAAATTGACTCGCCAGATGATTTGGTCCGAAATTGAAGAAGTAGACGTATTTTGGGTGCGTGTGTCCCATCCTTCCAAGGCAACTTGTCGAAGGGGTGGGAACCACAAAGGCCGAGGAGCCGTTGCCCTTCCTTTTCCTCCTGCATCACTAAAAAGAATCTGCCGCCCAATTTGCGTTGAATTATCCCCAAATAGCGCACAATAGAAAGAAGCAGAAAAGAACAGCACCCCATCGAGCAAGAAGGATAGCACAAAAAGCGCACAAAACAGCGCAAAAAGTGCACATCAGCACATGAGTAACCGTCAGCAACACCAATCCGGTCAACAATTTACCCAGGCAAATCAGAGTAAATACGCACCCCTCCCCCCCTCCAGAAATAAAGCCGCCGCCCTAGACCGGAGCCATCTGTGAAAATCCTTTTTGTTGGTGACGTTTTCGGTTCGGCAGGGCGCAGAATTGTGCGCGAACACCTCGGCCACGTCCGCCAGAGCCACCAGGTCGACCTCACCGTCATCAATGGCGAAAACGCAGCCGGCGGCTTCGGCATCACGCCCAACCTGGCTGAAGAACTCTTTGATCTCGGCGCCGACGTAATCACCACCGGCAACCACGTCTGGGACAAGCGCGAGCTGATCGAATACATGAAGTCCGCTCCCGCCGACAGCCACGAGCGCGGCCGCCGCGTCCTACGCCCCGCCAACCTGCAAGCGAAGCTCCCCGGCTACGGCGTCTACCAGGGCATGATTCAGGAAGGGCCGAATGCGGGCCTCGACTACGCCGTCGTGAACCTCATGGGCCGCGTCTTCATGAACGCCACCAATGACCCCTTCCACGCCGCCGACGAAGTGCTCGCACAGATCGCCGCCGGCAACGGCGCCAAGACGATCCTGGTCGACTTCCATGCCGAAGCAACCAGCGAGAAGGTCGCCATGGGCTGGTACCTCGACGGCCGCGTCACCGCCGTCCTCGGCACGCATACCCACATCCCAACCGCCGACGAACGAGTCCTCCCCGGCGGCACCGCCTACCAAACCGACGTCGGTATGAGCGGCCCGTATGACTCAGTCATTGGCGTTGAAAAAGAATTAGTCCTGGCCCGGTTCCTCACCGGCATGTCCGGCAAGTTTGAAGCCGCCACCGGCAACCCAAAGATGTGCGCGGCGCTCATCAGCTGTGACCAAATGACCGGCAAGGCCTATAAGATTCAGCGTCTTATGCTCGGAGAATGAAAGTAAGATTTGAAGGCGCACCAAGCAACGATCAGGAGTCCGAATGGCTGAACACAACCTACAGGAAACAGTGGCCCTTCTCCGCCGCACACCAGCAGTGCTCGATGCGCTACTACGGGACCAACCCGACATCTGGACTTTCCAGAACGAAGGCGGAGATTCGTGGAACGCATTCAATGTAGTTGGTCATTTAATTGATGGAGAACGAGTTAACTGGATTCCGAGAGCACGGATGATCCTGGAGTATGGCGAATCTGAGGTTTTCGTTCCCTTTGACCGTCTCGCGCATATGAAGAGCAACCAAGATCAATGGATTGAACAGCTTCTGGACACTTTCTCGAAATTGCGCGAGGAGAATTTGACGACACTCGCCGGATGGAACCTTCGACCGGAAGACTTGGATAGACGGGGAATGCATCCGACCTTCGGACCGGTCACACTATCCAATCTGCTCTCGACCTGGGCCATGCACGACCTGACCCATGTGCACCAACTCACACGGATTCTTGCGTACCAGTACCGCGAGACCGTCGGGCCCTACAGCAAGTTCCTGGGCGTGCTGCACTGCAACGGGCACAGCTCAAACTAAGCTCCTCGCACGCAGAAACGCCCGGCGCGAAGGCCGGGCGTTTCTGTTTCAAACTTAAAGTACTGCTTAAAGCTTTTCGTAGAAGTCGCAAGCCGAGCAGGAGATGTAAACTCCGCCTGGGATGCCGCGCTCACGATCTTTGACCCGCTTTACGATGCGGGTGGGTTTGCTGCACTTGGGACAGTCCGTTGACTTGGTCGTGTCCATTGCTTTCTTACGGTCGCCTGTTTTTGCAATCTTGGCCATGGGATCCTGATTTCTCTCCTTGAAGATTGTCTCTGCTCACACACCATTCGGCGCGGCTTCAACGTTGCGGCCAAGGTTCCCTTGCCAGCGCGCGCACCGGATCTACGATCAGCATCAATGCAAAGCTGCAATTGGTCTGAGGTGTGCCGGAAGGCGACAAGGCGGGAAGGAACGTTCGACTCGCTCTCACAAGTTTACACGAGAGCGACTGCAGGTGCAGAGTGCCCCGGCTAGTTCTCTGCGGGAACGAATTGCTGCGGCTTCGGAGCCGGCGCTGGGGTTTCTGGCGTGGAAGGCGCAGCAGATTTCGCGGGGTCAGGCTGGGCTGGGCTTCCATCCGCTGAGACAGGAGCGGGAGTTTCATCCGGAGGTGCGGCCGGTTTCGGGTGGGCAGGCACAGTATGTGCCGGATCCTTGGTAGTGTCTTTGGGGAAAACGACGGGTTTCATCGGACCTTCGCGGCTAAGCGCCGGGTCACGCCGGCTAGGGTCGTCGATTGCAGGTATTTTTTCGCCGGGGGCGCGCAGAGTCGGGGGAGCGTCGGCGGACTGCGTGTCCGGGTTGCGTCGTACATCGCCGAGCTTGACGGTCGAGCGGCTCTCAGCGCCAGACACATCCGCCAGTGCGGGTTGGCTGGTCATCATCAGCGGATCGACTTCGTCGATGGTAAAGATCTGAAGCGGCTGACCAAGTTTGGCGACCTCAACCCGAATGACGCGGTTACCGTTGACGCGCACGAAGTTCACGTCCTGTGGCGGGTGCCCGTAGATCCACTCCTCAAAGGGCATCTGCCCTTCCATTTCGCGCGATTTGGATTCCGGCTGGCCCAGCGCGAAAAGCACCATGTCGGTGGTCATGCCGACCATCACGTGGTGGTTCATGATGGCTTCTTTCAGCTTGGGAGGAAGCGTGTCGGCATAGGCTTGCGCGGGGGTCTTGATGTCGAAGGAGATCAGCGGGGCAAGTAGAGCCTTCACCTGCGCGGCTGTGACATCAGGCAGACCTTTGTTGAAGGTGAGCGTGATGCGCGAGCCGGTAGGCTCCTGAGCGTCCTCCTGCGTGATGGGAGCGGTCTGGTTCGGACCGCCCACGCCGATCTGGATATGACGCAAGAACTCGTGCTTGTGGTCCGGGCCGCCGTTGATGTCGAAAACGATGCGGTCCTTCTCGATCCTGAGGTTGGAGAGCACGACGCGATCCCCCGGCTTAACCGAGAGCCCCTGCTCGGTGATGGCCGTCAGGTAGCCTTCCCCGGACGGACTGAGCTTGCCGTTGGCTGCAAGGATCAGGCCTTTCTTGCCTTTGGGCAGCGGGCGCATGGCGAAGCCCTGCTCAGCGGTCAGGGTGCGGAGCAAATCCTGATGACCGCGAGCGTCGATCTGATTGGAGGGAAGGTCCACCTTGGTGGGCTCGATCTGGGCGTAACGGCGGTCAACGGCGGCACCGCTGGGCCTGGACGAGATGGTGATGGCCTGCGATAAGGCGGGCTCGGGCACAACCAAGCTCATGGTCAGCCCGAGGGCACTCAAAACGAGGACAGGAAGCTGGCCGGGCGTGCACGAGATCGTTGAGATCAGAGACCGTAGTCGCGCCATACCGGACCCTCCCACCGCGCCGGACTCGATATGGATTAGGGAACCGGCGGCGTTCTGCAATTACATTGCGCCAAAGCTTAGTCCTGTTCAAGGAAAAAAGGCAAGATGGGCCGATTGAGTTTCATTGCAACACAAGCAATTTCAGCATTCGAAACGGGATAGCCGCCTGGCGGAGGAAGCTGAAAAACTTCTATTTGGGCCTGCGGAGTGTCGTGAAAGGATAGCTTTCATGATGACTCTCCTTCCTCTCACCTACCGATGGGGTGTTCGGGCTGTTGCCGGGGCGGCGCTGCTCAGCGCAATTTGCTGCCGGGCTCAGGTTGCGCCGATGACGCCGCCAATGACTCCCGATGTGCCAGCTAAGTTCACCGCACCGAAGACTGGCTACGACTACGACAAGCGTGTGGTGATGGTGCCGATGCGCGACGGGGTGAAGCTGTACACAGTGATCGTGGTGCCGAAGGGCGCCCACCATGCGCCGATTCTGCTGACGCGGACGCCGTACAACGCGGCGGGACGAGCGGCCCGGAATGAGTCTCCACACATGCTGGATGAGTTACCGCAGGGGGATGAGTACTTTGTGGAAGCGGGCTATATCCGCGTCTTTCAGGATGTGCGCGGAAAGTATGGTTCGGAGGGCGACTATCTGATGGTGCCGCCGCCTACCGGACCGCTCAATCCAAACCTGCCCAACGACACGACGGATGGCTGGGACACGATTGACTGGCTGGTAAAGAACGTTCCGGAGACGAACGGCAAGGTAGGTATGCTCGGGTCTTCGTACGAGGGATTCACAGTCGTGATGGCGCTGCTGCATCCGCATCCGGCGCTCAAGGTGGCCGCTCCTGAAAGCCCGATGGTCGATGGCTGGATGGGCGATGACTGGTTCCACTATGGCGCCTTCCGGCAGCCGAATCTGGACTACTTCTCGGGGCAGACGGAAGTACATGGACATGGAGCATCGATTCCGCGCGAGGGGCTGGATGATTACACGAACTTCCTTCGCAAGGGCTCCGCTGGCGACTTCGCGAGGTACGGCGGGCTGGACCAGCTTCCCTTCTGGAAGAAGGTCGAAGAGCATCCGGCGTACGACGCTTATTGGGAAGGACAGGCGCTGGACAAGCTTATAGCCAAGCTACCGCTGACCGTGCCGACCATGTGGCTGCAGGGGTTGTGGGACCAGGAAGATATGTGGGGCGCGATCCACAGCTATGAGGCCGTGGAGCCGAAGGATACGGCGAATGACAAGAATTACCTCGTAATGGGGCCGTGGCGGCATAGCCAGGTGAACTATGACGGATTTTCGCTTGGCGCGCTGCAATGGAATGGCAACACCACGCAACAGTTCCGGCGGGATGTTCTGCTTCCCTTCTTCAACCAGTACCTTGTCGATGGCGCGCCAAAAGCTGATACGCCGCCGGTCTTCATCTACAACACGGGCGAGAACCACTGGGACAAGCTGAAGGCGTGGCCTCTGGGTAAAGAAAAGCCGCTATATCTGACGGCGAATGGCGGGCTGTCCTTCACCGCTCCTGCTTCCGGCTCTGAATTTGACGCCTATGTATCGGACCCGGCCAAGCCGGTGCCCTATCGTCCGCGACCGGTGGATCCGGCAGATCATGTCGGTTGGCAGACATGGCTGGTGATGGATCAGCGCTTTGTCGACGGGCGGACGGATGTGCTCACGTACGAGAGCGAGCCGCTGACCGCTCCGCTGAAGTTGAGCGGCGCGCCTATCGTGAATCTGCAGGCCGCTACGAGCGGGACGGACAGCGACTGGGTGGTGAAGCTGATCGATGTTTACCCGGACTCGGTACCGGGGCAGCCGGCGATGGGCGGGTATGAATTGGCGATTTCGCTGGATATCTTCCGCGGGCGGTATCGTGAGGGATTTGCCGAGGGCAAGGCGATCTCGCCGGACACTCCGCTGCTCTACAAGTTCCGGCTGCCGACGGTGAATCACACTATTGAGCCCGGTCACCGGATTATGGTGCAGGTGCAGTCGAGTCTCTTCCCGCTGTACGACCGGAATCCCCAGACCTTTGTGCCGAATATCTTTGATGCGAAGCCGGCGGATTACAAGTCGGCTACGCAGAAGGTCTTTCATGCACCGGGGAAGGCGAGCTATATCAGCTTGCCGGTGGTGGAGTAGGAGTTCTTCCTAGGCGATGAAAAGCAGATTCCCTTCGGGAATGACAAAGGAAAAGCAAGAGCCTCAATGACTTTGTGTCGTTGGGGCTTTTGCTCTTAGTCCCTAGGACCGTCAAGTTCGGCGGCTGCTGGCGGCGGGGGTGGTGCCGCGGGCAGGATCTGGACAAGCGGCTTAGGCTCGGGGACGGCTTCGCGGGTGGCGGCTTCATGCTGGGCTTTCGCTGCTGCGTCCAGGTCGACGGCGAGGCCGCCGGGAATAAGGACCGGGGCGTTCCGCTCGAAGCTGATGTCGCGGGTGGCGCGGTAGAGGATCGGCATTGCAGCGAGTATCACGATGAAGGAGACCCAGCTGCCGTCGAGACCGTAACCGCCGCCAGTGAGGAAGATCGGGCCGATGGGATCACCTTGAATGACAGGCGAGTGGCTGCTGACGCCGTTCACAGTGAGGCCAAAGAGAAGCGCGCGGGATGCGAGCCAGGCGAAGTGCAGTCCCCAGGGAAGCCAGAGGGCGCGGGTGCGCAGGTAGGCCAGGGTCAGCAGGAGGCCCAGCGCGACGTTGACGGCCATACTGGTAGGGCTTGAGCCGACGGTGTAAGCCTGGAGGATGCCGTAGAGGACAGCGAGAGCAAGGGCTGCGGGGAGTTCGCCGATAGCTCGGGTGGCGAGCTGGAACGGGTATCCGCGGAAGGCGAGTTGGACGGCTAGTGTTCCAAAGGCGAAGTAGGCTGCGTCGGCGACGAGCCAACCGAAGGCGCTCCTGGTCAGGATAAAGTGCATTGCAATCCCGCCGAAGAGGACCATAGGCAGGACGCAGACCACGGCGATGCCCCAGCCGAAGGCTACTCCGAGAGCGGCTTCTCCGGGCCAGCGTGGGCGAAGCTTCAGGCCTTGATTGCTGACCGGTTCAAGCTGGTTATCAAGCACGAATCCAAAGCCGGCGAAGCCGACCAACAGGAGGAACGCCAGCATGATCTCCGAGATCAGCGGGGTCCATTCTTCGGTGGCGAAGCCGCGGGCGCTCAGCTGGGCGATGAGTCGGGCGAGCAGGAAATAAATCGCCACGAGCACGAAGCGCCCTGCGGCCTGGGCGGCTGTGAGCGGCTTCGGTTTTCTCGGTGGCGGCGGTGGAACAGGCTGCATCGCTCAGACTTCCGTGTAGAACTGGGCGATGTTGCGGAACTTCTTCTGACGTTGCGACAGGCGTTCGTCTTTGGAGAGCGCGAGAAGCTGCTTGAGGTGCTTGAGCAGTGCTGCATCCATCAGCTCGAAGGCGGCTTCGGGGTCTTCGTGCGCTCCAACCGGAGGCTCGGGAATGATGTCGTCCACGCAGCCGAGCTCTTTGACTTCCTGCGCGGTGATCTTCATCGATTCGGCCGCGCGCTCCTTGTGGGCCGCGTCGCGCCACATGATGGCGGCGCAGGCTTCGGGGGTAATGACGAAATAGAGCGCGTTTTCGAGGATCAGGACACGGTCGGCAACGGCCAGCGCGAGCGCGCCGCCGGAGCCACCTTCGCCGGAGATGATGGCGATGGTCGGCACCTTGAGCTTGGCCATCTCGATGAGGTTGCGGGCGATGGCTTCCGCCTGGCCACGCTCTTCTGCACCGAGGCCGGGAAAGGCGCCGGGCAGGTCAATGAAGGTGATGACGGGGCGGTTGAACTTTTCCGCAATCTTCATGGCGCGGAGGGCTTTGCGGTAGCCTTCGGGATTGGGCATGCCGAAGTTGCGCCGGACGCGCTCCTTGGTAGTGCCTCCCTTGCGGTTGCCGATAACCAGTACCTCGTGGCCGTGGAAGCGAGCCATGCCGCAAGCGACTGCTTCATCGTCGCCGTAGGCACGATCGCCGTGGATCTCGCTGAAGTCGGTAAAGAGCCGCTCGATGAAGTCCATGGGATAGGGGCGCTTGGGATGACGGGCGCGCTCGACTTTGATCCACGCGGGCGAAACTGCCGGCGTCTGTGCTGGTGTATTGCCTGAAGACGATTCGCTCATGAAATGTTAAGACACATCCGGAGATTCTGCCATCCGGTCCTAGATGATTCTACGTTCCCTGCCTCAAAGCGACAAATGGGCGGCCATTTATCAATTCACTTTGGCAAAACTTTGCGTAGCAGCTTTTTCCAGGTGGGCTGGGGCTTGGGCGCGTTGAAGAGGACGACGGGCAGGATGACTTCATCGATCCGGGCGAGGGTTTCCTGAGAAAGCGTGATTCCGCTTCCTGCGGCGTTAGCGGCGACCTGCTCGGGGCGTGATGCGCCAACGATGGCGGACGAGACCTCAGGGCGGCGAAGCACCCAGGCGAGCGACATCTGCGTCATGGTCAGGCCGAGATCGGCGGCGATGGGGTTGAGCTTTTCCACTGCGGCGAGGAGGAAGTCGCTGCGGAATCGGCGGCCTAGAGTCTCCATGGTGAAGTTGGTGTCAGGATTGGCGGCGCGGCTGTCGGGAGGTGGCGGCTGGCCAGGCTTGTACTTGCCAGTGAGCACACCTTGCGCGAGCGGCGAGAAGACGATATTGCCGAGGCCGTACTCGTTGCAGGCGGGGAAGACTTGCGCTTCGGGCTTGCGCACCAGCATGGAATATTGCGGCTGGCTGCTGGTCATCGGTGTCCAGTTGTGGGCTTCGGACGATTTTGCGGCGGCAACAATTTTGTCAACGGGCCATTCGCTCAAGCCGATGGCTCGAACTTTGCCGGATTTTACGGCGTGGTCGAGGGCTTCCAGGGTTTCATCCAAAGGCGTCTCGTTGTCGTAACGATGGCATTGGTAGAGATCGATGTAGTCCACGCCCAGACGCTCCAGAGAGCGGTCAAGCTGCTTGACGACCTGCGCGGCAGAAAGTCCCTTGTCCGGCTCGGGCGGGACGGGGTTGTAGAGCTTGGTGGCGATGAGGTATCTGTCACGGGAACGGCCGCGTGTGCGCAGCGCTTCACCGAGAACACGCTCTGCTTCTCCCGCGCCGTACATGTTGGCGGTGTCGAAGAGGGTGATGCCGTGATCAAGCGCTGCGTGAATGCAGGCGATGGCCTTCTGACGCTCTACGGCGCCACCGACAGTGAGCCAGGTGCCGAAGCTGATTTCCGAGACGGTAAGCGGGCCTTTGCCTAGCTGACGATATTGCACAGATGGTGTCCTCTTGAGTCAGCGTACCGCGTCGGGGGCTGCTGTGTGGCCGGTTGTTTCCGGATTCGCCAGGATAAGCGCTCCGAAGCCCTTTACGCCGGGATAAAGAGGAACATTGCCGACGCGCGGCGGAGTCTTGTTGACGTCGTCTGCAACAACGACAAAGTGATGATCGCGGCCGTAGTTCTCGAAGATATCGAAGAACTTCTTGGCCTCGCCGGGATTGTCGTTGCCGTTGCCCGGTTTGACGAAGTAATCAGCGTAGACCGGCTTGGGATTGCTCATGTATGGGTCGAGCACTTTGCACTTGTCGGCGAGAGCCCACCAGTAGTCCGAAGTAACGACGGTGGCGCCGGCGGGAATGAGCGCGCGGACGCGACTCATGGCAGTGGTGAAGGATTGTTCCGGTGGAAGGGCAAGCGTTGCGGTGCGCTCTCGTGCATAGTCCAGCATGACGAAAATGACGCAGGCATAGGTGAGGATCGAAGCGACCAACTTCCTGCTTTGTCGAATATCTCGAGGCAGCGCGATCCACGACGCAGCAGCAAGCGAGAGTAGCCACGGAGCGAAGAACCACAGGTATGGAGCCTTGCCGGGGAGCAAGATCCATTCAAGGATGAGACCGGCAATGGCAACCCACAGGCATTGCCGCAGCATGCGTGCGCGAGGGGTCGTGTTTCGAAACAGGCAGAGGATTACGACAGCCAGCGCGGCAAGGATGATGAAGGCGATATCGCGGTGATAGGCGAGTACGTTGTGTGCGCCGTCTTTGTAGGACTTTAAGATGCTGGCGAAGCGGCTCTGGCCAGCATCGACAGCCTGTCCTAGTTCGGGCGACTGGACTTGTGCGTGGACGATCAGCTGCCGGTACGCCTCGGGATGCAAAATCAGGATTGGCGCGATGCAGCAGCAGGCTACCGCTGCTCCGGTGGCAACGGCGATTAGGAAAGTGGAGATGCGCAGGGCCTGCCGCTGGTATGCGACGAGCAAGGCCATCGGCGCGAAGAACGTGAACACACCGATGCTTGTAGAGCCGCAGAGTCCGAAAGCGATGCCTGCGAGAGTAGCGCGGCGGCTGGGCGGTTGATCGAGAGTCCAGCACAGAATGCCGGCGATTCCGATGCTGATGGCAAGCTCATCGGGACGGCCGAACATCGCATTGAACAGCAGAAATGTTCCGATGGCATACGTGTAGCTCGGCGGCACGCGAAAGAGCCTGCGCGCGAGCAGTATGGTCATCAGAACGAAGAAGAGATGAATCAGCTGGTCGTAGAGGATGCAGAGGCGTGGGCCGAAGCCGATGATCTTCGTGTACACGCCGAAGGCAAACGTGTAGATAGGCGGCTGCGCGAAGTAGATTTCTTCGAAGCCGGGCTTCACATCCACGCGGCCGACGATCTCTGGTGCTGCGAACTGACCGGTGGCGGCCCAGTGGCGCCCCGCGGACTTGAAGAACTCCTCGTCGATCATGGGCGAGCGGCCAGGGATCACTTCCAGCAGAAACGACAGGACGCACGCGACGAGAAAGACCCATTTCCAGATGCGATCTGCACGGCTCAATCAGTATCCCCCCGGCAAATTTACGGTGTGACAGCGACAGTGTAGCCGGTGTCGGCGGTATTCGAGAGAATACAGCGGCGTCAGCTGAGGCACTAAACGCTGGCGATACCCTCCATCGTCATCACGTATCAAATGTCGGCTGGCTTCTGAGACAGACGCTGGAGGAGTAAGCCAAATGCCGGTGTAAGGCGCGGTTGAGGGAACATCTCCATGTCATCAACAGAGCCATCCGTAAAGATTCGCAACCGTGTAAAGCGCGAAGCCGTCCCAAATCTCACATTCCATTCAGCAATCGCGGATAGATCACACTAAAGTAGGATTGCGAATTCCAGGAAATTATCACTGCGGCCAAAGATTCTTTGCACCCAGTGAAATCGCAATCTGTCCGCCGACCGTTTTTTACGCCTGCTTCATACAATCTTCCCGCTGACTGTTGAAGGTTAGGGCTGGCCTTCTAGTGGCCCAGGAGATTGTATGAACGTGTTCCGCCGAAAGTCCGCAGCACTTGCTCTTAGCTCTGCAGTTGCATCCATTTGTTTCTCGGCTTTGGCTGTCAACGCCGCGCAGCCTGTCAGCCCGGCCCCCGCCAAACGCAACGTCATCCTGTTCATCGCCGACGGCCTTCGCCACGGGTCTGTGAACGCTACCGACGCGCCTACACTGCTGGCCCTGCGCACCATGGGCGTTCATTTCATCAATAGCCACAGCATCTTCCCCACGTTCACCACTGCCAATGCGTCGGTGATGGCAACGGGCCACCTGCTCGGCGACACTGGCGACTTTAGCAACACGCTGCATCCCGGCTTCGCCATCTTCAACACTGGCAACTTCGGCAAGCCCACGGGCACTTTGACCCCTTTCGTGGAGAGCGACCAGGTTCTCGCGGACCTTGATGACCACTTCAATGGCAACTACCTGAACGAAGAGACCATCCTGGGCCTGGCGCGCAAGAACGGATACAACACCGCAGCCATCGGCAAGGTTGGCCCCGTTGCGATCTTCGACGTCTCCCAGCTTGAACCGTCGGGCAAGAACTTCCAGTTGCCCATGACCGTCATCATCGACGACGCCACCGGAACCGCTGCCGGCGTTCCGCTTCCTTCCACGATTCTTTCAGCGCTGACCTCTGCAGGCCTACCCACGACCGCTCCCAACCGCACCAACGGCGCAGCAGCCACCAGCCAGCAGAGCAATGGCTTCTCCGGCAACAACGTCACCCCTGGCACCCTGGCCGCGAACCTCACCCAGCAGCAGTATTTCGCCGACACCCTCACCAAGGCCGTACTCCCTACTTTCCTCGAGAATGGCCAGCCCTTCATGGTTGTTTTCTGGTCCCGCGATCCCGACGGCTCGCAGCACAACCAGGGCGACAGTCTCAACACCCTGACCCCTGGAATCAATGGCCCGACCTCCAAGGCCGCGGTCAAGAACGCCGATAACAATCTTCTGCAGATTCTTCAGTTTTTCCAGGCGCATCCTGAGTTGATCGCAAACACCGACGTCTTCGTTACCTCCGACCATGGATTCTCGACCATCAGCCATCACGAAGTCGATGCTTCAGGCGCTAACTTCGTCAACGACTATGCCTCAAAGTGGATCTACCGTGACGCCACCAAGCGCCAGGAAGTGAACACCGGCTTCCTCCCGGTTGGCTTTCTTGCAATCGATATCGCACACCACTTCGCCCTGCCGCTTTACGATCCGGACAACCAGATCCTTGGCTCCGACGGCATCACCCCTATGTATGAGCCGGTGAATCCGACCGTGAATTATCAGACCGCCACTCTGCGGCAGCATCCTGTCAGCGGAAACGGCATCATCGGCGGCACCGGCTCGATTCCCTCGAGCGGCGAGTCGAAGGACGCCAAGATCATCGTCGCCGCCAATGGTGGTTCCGATCTGATCTACGTGCCCAGCCACAATCCCGCCACCGTGGAGAATCTGGTTGCCTTCCTGCGCACACAGAACTGCACCGGCGGCATCTTCGTCGATGACGACTTCGGTTCCATCCCGGGCTCTCTGCCACTCAGTTCCATTGGTCTCAAAGGCTCCTCACCGCTGCCCACGCCGGCCATCGCGATCAACTTCAAGAACTTCGCTTTAGACGCCGCCAATCCCAGCCAGACTCGCGTAGAAATTGCTGATAGCAGCCTGCAGGAAGGCCAGGGCATGCACGGTAGCTTCAGCCGTGGCGATACTTACAACAACATGGCCGCCTACGGTCCCGACTTCAAGACGAAGTTCACAGACTTTGCGCCCATCAGCAACGCGGATATCGCCCTTACCATCGCCAAGATTCTCAACCTCGACCTGCCCGCAACTGGCAAACTCACAGGACGCGTACTCAGCGAAGCCCTCGTCGGCGGCGCTGCTCCCTCACCCACGCCGCACTACGTAGTGCGTAAATCGCTTACCGGTGACAACGAACGCACCTATCTGGTCACCCAGTGGTTCGACAACGTCACCTATTACGACTCAGCCTGCCTGCTGCCCCTTGCGTCCGGCGACGGAAGTGGTGACTCGACCGTCAGCCTGACCTACAATCCCTGCGACTAGTCCGGTCAGTTCCAAAACATAAGCCTGCGGCTCTCACGCCGCAGGCTTATTCCTTGAACGATGAGAGATTTATCGAGGAGAACCCTAACTAAGTACCTGCACTGCCCCTTTACCAAGCAGTTCTTCAATGGACTCGACCCAGCCTCGGTCGGCTGCGACTTTGCTGCCAGAGGGCTCAAGGATGACTTCGTACTGACCTTTCTTTTGGAGGTGAATCATGACCTTGCCGGGTCCTGGAGCAGCATCGATTTTGCCTTTGAGCGAGTTGAAGAGCTGTTCGCTGGCGATGTCCATGTTGAGGCGCAGGCGCACGGCGGAGGGCAGGCGAATTTGCACATCATCGAGAGGTTGCAGGCCGCTGATAGCGAGCTTGGGGGCTGACTCTTCTTCGCCGATGAGCGTGCCTCGCAGCAGCACCGCGGCTTCCGTCTTGAGCTGGTCCTGGAGCTTGTCGAAGTCCTTGGCAAAGCAGATGACTTCGAGCTTGCCGTATGAGTCTTCGATGTAGCCCTGCGCGTACATCTTGTCGTTACGCTTGCTCTTCTGCGAACGCATGCCGACGAGCACTCCGGCGATGGAAATTTCATCCGAAGGATCGCGCTGCTGGCCCCACTTCGGTGCCGGCGGAGGTTTCATTTCGAGGGCTGCTGCAGTGCTCACAACGTTCGAGAGGTTGCGCAGTTTTTCGGCATACTTGTCCAGCGGGTGTCCACTGACGAAGAATCCCAGAACTTCCTTTTCTGCGGCGAGGCGAATGTTCTCTTCCCAGTCGGCGACATTGGGCAGCGCGTCGGGACTGTGGCCCTTGGTGGGCAGTTCGTTGAAGAGGCCGAAGAGGCCGTGCTGGCCGGATTCGGAGTCCTTCTGCGCTTTCTGGCCACGTTCGATGGCGCGATCGACGACAGCGGTCAACTGCGCACGTGTGCCCATCGCATCGAAGGCGCCAGCCTTGATCAGCGACTCCAGAACGCGCTTGTTCAGCAGGCGCAGGTCAACTTTTTCGCAGAACTCCCAGAAGTTGGTGAAGGTCTTCCCTTCCGCTTCCAGATCGCGGCGAACGGCGAGGATGGATTCGATGGCGTTGCCGCCGACGTTCTTGATGGCGGTGAGGCCGAAGCGAATGGTGTCGCCGCTGGGCGTGAACTGCGCATCGGAGTAGCGGACATCGGGCGGGGCCACGGTGATGTCCATTTCCTTGCATTCCTGGATGTACTTAACGACATTCTCGGGCTTCGAGATTTCCGAGCTCAGGAGCGCGGACATGAACTCGACGGGATAGTGCGTCTTGAGATACGCAGTCTGGTAGGCAAGACCAGCGTACGCAGCGGAGTGCGACTTGTTGAAGCCGTAACCGGCAAACTTTTCCATCTGGTCGAAGATGTCACCAGCGGGATCTTTGGGCAGGCCTAGGCCGGCGGCGCCTTCCATGAAGCGGTTGCGCTGCTTGGCCATTTCATTGGGATCTTTCTTACCCATGGCGCGGCGCAGGAGATCGGCCTCGCCGAGCGAGTAGCTGGCGAGCACGTTGGCTATCTGCATGACTTGCTCTTGATAGACGATGACGCCAAGAGTTTCTTTAAGCAGCGGCTCCTGTTGCGGAAGCATGTACTCAACCTTCTTGCGCCCCCACTTACGCTCGATGAAGTCATCGATCATGCCGCCCTGGATTGGACCGGGACGATAGAGGGCGTTCAGCGCGGTGAGGTCTTCGATCGAATCGGGTTTATAGCGCCGCAAAACGTCGCGCATGCCGCCTGATTCAAACTGGAATACACCCGAGGTCAGCGCCTTATGGAAGATTTTCTCGTAGGTGGCCTTGTCATCGATTGGGATCAGGTCAATGTCGATCTTGACGCCACGATTTTTCTCGATCAGCTTCAACGCGTCATCAATGACTGTGAGCGTGGTGAGGCCGAGGAAGTCCATCTTGAGCAGACCCATCTTGTCGATGGCGAACATGTCGTAGGCCGTCACGATTTCGTCATTCTTGGTCTTGACGATGGGGACAAGTTCGGTCAGTGGGCGCGGCGCGATGACGACGCCGGCGGCGTGAACACCGGAGCCGCGTACCAGGCCTTCGAGCTTCTTCGCCGTGTCGATCAGCGACCGAATGCCAGGGTCCGAGTCGTATAGCTTTGCCAGCTCGGGCTGCTCTTCAAGAGCCTTATCGATGGTGATGCCGATGGTCGCCGGGATAAGCTTGGCGATACGATCCACGTCGCCGTAGGGCATATCCATGGCGCGGCCGCAGTCTTTGATGGCGGCCTTGGCGGCCATGGTGTTGAAGGTGATGATCTGGGCGACCTGCTCGCGGCCGTACTTGCGCGTGACGTACTCAATCACCTCGCCACGGCGGTTCATGCAGAAGTCCACGTCGATATCAGGCATGGAAACGCGTTCCGGATTCAGGAACCGCTCGAAGAGCAGCGCGTTCTGAAGCGGATCAACGTTGGTGATCTCCATGACGTATGCCACGAGCGATCCTGCGGCCGATCCACGGCCTGGGCCGACGGGAATTCCCTGCTCGCGGGCGTAGCGAATGAAGTCCCAGACGATGAGGAAGTAGCCCGAGTACTTCATCTGCTTGATGATGCCGATCTCGCGTTCCAGGCGAGCTTCGTACTCGTGGATCGGGTGGCGCAGTTGGCCGCGAGACTGCAGATGGGCGATGCCGGTGGCCAGGCGCTTGCGGTAGCCTTCGCGGCAGATCTCTTCAAAGAAGCTGTCGATGGTATGACCATCCGGAACAGCAAATTCCGGGAAGGGATTATCGACCTTGTTCAGCTTGAGATTGCAGCGCTCTGCGATGGCCTGCGTCCGCTGGATGATGTCAGTGCGGTCAGGGAAAAGCCGCTCCATCTGGTCGGCGGATTTGACGAAGAACTGGTCGCCGTCAAAGCGAAAACGCTCCTTGTCCTGAACCTTCGAGCCGGTCTGGACACAGAGCATGGTGTCATGGGCGGTGTGGTCGTCTTCGCAAAGGTAGTGGGAATCGTTGGTGGCGACGAGGGGGATATCGAGCTCGCGCTCGATCTTGAACATGTCGGCATGGATGCGCTTTTCCATTTCGAGACCCTGGTCCTGGATCTCGAGAAAGAAGTTGCCGCGACCGAAGATGTCTTGGTATTGCAGCGCGCTGGCCTTGGCGGCATCGTAGTCGCCCTTGAGCAGGTGTTCGCTGAACTCGCCAGAGAGGCAACCGGAGAAGCCGATGAGGCCATTGGCATGCGATGCGAGGTACTGCTTGCTGATGCGCGGCTTCTTGTAGAAGCCATGGACGGACGCTTCCGACGTGATGCGGATCAGGTTGCGGTAGCCTTCTTCATTTTGCGCGAGGACGAGCAGGTGGTTGTACTTGTCGCCGCTGGGGTCGCCGCGGTGGTCTTCCTTTTTGCAGACGTAGAGCTCGCAGCCGAGGATGGGCTTGATGCCCTTCTTCTTGGCGGCGTCAAAGAAGTGCACGGCACCGTAGATATTGCCGTGGTCGGTGATGGCGACAGATTTCTGGCCGATGGAGGCGACGCGGTCGACGAGTTTGTCGACGTCGCAGGCGCCGTCGAGGAGAGAGTAGTCCGTATGGAGGTGAAGATGGGTAAATTCGGCCATGATTTTGGTATCGCTCTGAACCCATTTTAGGCGCTTGACGATATCGCTGACCGGGGCCTGCGGAAGGGCGGCTGAGGAAAACGCGGCACGGAATTGCTCTCTGATCGAATCCCGGTGAATTCGAGTATGATTCGCGCATACGTCAATTGGAGGAGATCGATGCGGATAGCATTGCGAGTCGTAGCCATACTGCTGATCGGAATGGGTGCCGTGTGGATTCTGCAGGGCATCAACGTTCTGCCAGGAAGCTTCATGACCGGGCAGATTCAGTGGGCCTACCGGGGTGGGTTTACCGCCCTTGTAGGTTTGGGTTTGTTTCTTTTTTCATTACGGGCACGTTCCCGATAAGGGACCTACAGGCAGATCCGGATGGCCAGGCAACCTTTTTTCTTCTGATTCCATCGCACTTATGTTCTCATCAAGTTAGACTCAGCACTCCGCACGCGCCTTGGGAAACTCAGGCAGAGAGCTGCCACCTAACCTCTAGGGGCGATGAATGAATCCCGCTTGTCCTAAGTGCGACTCGACTTCCACCCGTCGAAGAGCACGAGCTAAATCTCTCGGGCACAGGTTGATGTACTTTTTCGGGCTGTTCCCATGGGAATGCCTGACGTGCCAAAAACACTTCTTCAGCAGCACCCGCCATTCGCGATCGAGACGCAATCCCCTCGGTGAGGTCTACACGGGACCGGACACCAAACATGTTGTTAAGCCCGGTTCTGAAGAGAGTCATTCACAATAACCGTTGCACTACAGAGTCGGTCTACGTCGAAAACACGAAATCCGGAGCGCCGGCTCCGGATTTTGTATTTTTGGATGTGGACTGACTTACTTCTTCTTTGGTGCCTTGGCGGGCTGAGCCTTGGCCGACTTTTTCGCGGCTGCCTTCTTGGCTGGCTTTGGCGGCGCCTCATCAAAATCTGAATCGGCATCCGAGTCGTCGATTTCGACGATAGGATCGGACTCGTCAAGGTCGGCGGGATCGCTGGGCTCATCAAGGTCGAGCTTCAGAGCCAGAGCTTTCAGACCAGCGCCCAGGGCGGTGGACGAGTCCCGCTTGGACTCGTCGGAACGTCCCTTGCCTGCCTTACCCTTCACAGCCTTACGACGGGCGGGTGACTCATCGTCTGAATCGTCGTTCTCCTCATCCTCGTCATCGTCCGCGTCCAGTTCGTCTTCAACCATGCCAGGTGCGAAGACGTCGTCATCATCCCCATCAGCGACTGCGATGGATGTACGGGGATCGTCAATAGCCAGATCAAGATCGTCGCCGCCGAGGTCAAGACTGTCGAGATCGTCGTCTTCCTCGTCCTCATCCTCGTCCTCGTCGTCGCCTCCAAGGTCATCGGCGTCCTCATCGTCATCCTCGGAGGCGCGGGCTTTGGACTTAGCCTCTGCTCCCTTCTTGGCGCGGGTACGCTTGATGGTGACAGGCGGCGGAGGTGCGGGTGGGGAATGCGGTTCGAGCAGCGCCTTCATCTCATCGGTCGTGGTCAGGCCACCATCGATGAGTTGCAGGAAGATTGTCTTGACCAGTTCCGCGTATCCGGGTAGCTCGGGAGTAATGCGCATTTCGAGCATGAGCGCATACGGAACCTTCTGGCGAGCCTGAGGCCATACCTTGAGGAAGTTCTCGTACCTTTCCTTGACCGCAGCCTGCTTGCTGGTGAAGCCGAGCCAGAGGACGGCTTCCGCAGCATAGGTGGTGAAGAGGTTGTAGGTCGCCGACGGGGTAGCGTTTTCCTTCGAAAGCAGCACCTTGGCGAATTCCGCAGCGGAAGCATCGAGGTGGTCCCACTCTTCAACGAAACCGGGGCGGAGCAGGTGCTTCTTCAGATCAGCGAGGTCCTTGGCGGCCAGCTTGGCCGTAAGCAACTGCATCTGTGCTGCTGAAACGTCGGGATGGACCCCCTGCACCTGCAGCTCGATCGACAGATCATGGAGCGCGGTGAGCTTATCAACATCAGCCTTGGCGGCGGTCCAAGCAGCGAAGAGATGCTGCATCCAGCCTTCGGCTTCGAGGGCAGCAAGAACTTTCAACGGCTCTTCTTCGTGGCCTATTTGTTCCAGCTCGCGTGCGCGCTCATCGGCAGGGAGATGCTCGATGACATCTTCGCCCTTGGCATTCTCGTAGCGAATCTGGGTTCGCTCTTCGAGCTCGAAGCCGAGCCGGGCCTTAAGCCGGGTGGCTCGAATGAGGAGTGCGGGATTGTCGAGGAAGCCGTAATTCGTCACCAGACGCAGCAGGCGAGCTTCGATGTCGGCAACTCCATTGGATGGGTCCATCAAGAGGCCGTAGGAACCCTCGTTGAGAGAGATGGCCATCGCATTGACGGTGAAATCGCGCGAACGCAAATCATCCTGAATGCTGGACCAGTGGTACACCGGTTTGCCGGACTTTGGGTATTCGACGCGGCGGCCGCTGCGGAGGTCGAGACGTACATTCCCCGGAAAACAAAGGTAGAGGATACGCGAAGCGGCATCCTCACCCCAGATCTTGCCGCCGGCAGCAGTGATGGCGGACTTCAGATCCAGTACGTTGCCGTGAACGACCACTTCCAGATCGCGGACCGGATTGCCGCAGGTGAGATCGCGCACAGCATCGCCGGTGAGAAAAACTGTCTTCTGGGCTTCGCGGGCCAGATCCCTTACCGTCCGCAGTGCGTTTTGCTGGAGGACGGACAATCTGTTTTCCAGCAAATAAATATAGTCAGGCATTCTTCGTTCACTACTCCTATTTCACGGCTCCGGCGGGCCCGTTGCCCGCTCGCTTAGGTACAAGTATCTGATGCAGCAACGCTTAGAAAAGTTCACAAGGCAGGCTGCGACCAAAGTACGTTAACACACCGTAACCAGCTTGGCTACAGCGCAAGGACCAAATCTCGCGTCCGAAGCGAGGAAACGTCCCAGCTCATGCGACAATCCACCCTGTGAGTGCTGCCCGTAAACCCGTGATCGTGCGCAAGTTGAGCCGGGACTGGATCGCCGGGTACGCTGCTGCCTCATTCGATTCGTTAGACGCTGGCCAGGAACATCTGGAACTACTGGATACGGCCGGGAAGCTGATTCGGATTGACTGGGAGCAGGTGAAATGGGTCTGTTATGTGCGTGAGATTGCGGAATCGGCCAACGGCGCCGCTTCCCAGCCGGAGCGGCTGCTGCGAAAGGAATTCAGCGGGCGGCCCCGTATGTCCGGATTATGGGTGCGCCTGACGCTAGAGGACGGGGATGAGCTGGAGGGAATTGCAGCCAATGACCGTTCGCTGATTGCGCCCGCCGGTGTGCTGCTGACCCCGCCCGACACCCGGTCGAACACACAGCGGGTGTTTGTGCCGCGCGCCGCGATCCGCGAACTCACTGTACTGGGAGTCATCGGACCTGGAGCGCGGCGCCGCCAGAGGGACACGGCCCAGGCTGGCGTCGCCTCGCAGGAACAGCCCAGCCTCTTTGCAACGGAGCCCGAGGACGAGCAGACTGGCGCCTGACCCTCGCAGGCAATGACCGACCGCCAATTCCGTTACAATCGCATCCATGAAACTGGCGGAATTAGCGGCGCGGCTGGGCGCGGAGTTGCGTGGCAACGGCGATGTGGAAGTGACCGGCGTGCGGGGGATTGAAGAGGCCAGGTCCAGCGAAGTGACATTCGTCGCCAATCCCAAATATGCCGCACTGGCGCGGACAACCCAGGCAGCGGCAGTGCTGGTAGCACCGGATTTTCCCGAGATTCCGACGGCAACCCTGAGGCTCAAGAATCCCTATCTGGCCTTCTCCCAGGCGCTGGGCATCTTCTATCAGCCACCTCGCTATGAGCCGGGGATTCACCCGACTGCGGTGATTGACCCGTCGGCGAAGATTGGCAAAGGAGCGCATGTGGGAGCCTACGCAGTCATCGGACCTGAGGTGCGGGTGGGTGATCACGCGACGATCCTCCCACATGTGGTTCTGTATTCCGGAGTCGAAATTGGCGATCACTTCTTTGCCCATGCGCATGTAGTGGTGCGAGAGGGTTGCGTTCTTGGCGACCACGTGACCCTCGAAAATGGTGCGATTGTGGGCTCGGACGGCTTTGGATTTGCGAAGGACAACGCAGGAAGCTGGCAGAAAATTCCTCAGTCGGGGCCTGTGCGCATCGGAAATCATGTCGATATTCAAGCTAACGCCTGCATCGACCGAGCCACAGTTGGGGCGACGGAGATTGCCGACGGCGCGAAGATCGACAATCTTGTCCAGATCGGGCATGGTTCCAGTGTGGGAAAGAACACACTCGTCTGCGCGCAGGCCGGTTTAGCGGGATCTTCTGTCGTGGGTGCGAACGCGATTCTCGCCGGGCAGGCGGGCGTTGCGGGACACTGCACTCTTGGAGACGGAGTGATTCTGACGGCGCAATCCGGTGTTTCGCATGATGTGCCGGCGGGCAAGATGCTCTCCGGATCGCCAGCCTTCGACAATCGCACATGGCTGAGAGCCATGGCGACGCTGCAACGACTGCCAGAGATGCTGAAACGCCTGAGCCGCCTGGAAAAAGCGGTGGCCAGTGGAAACGAGGTAGAAGGGTGAAGCACGTTGTACGAACGATGGGTCTCTGGGTTGCCGGACTAGCGTTACTGACAACCTCGGGGTGCAAGAGCTACTGGATCGACAGCAGCATCGAAAATCAGACAGGTGAGGCAATCCACGAGTTGGAGGTGGATTACCCGACGGCCAGCTTCGGCACCAACAAACTGGCTGTGGGCGCCTCGATGCACTATCGCTTTCAGGTGAGGGGCTCGGGACCGGTGAAGGTGGAATATACGACCGAGGCCGGAAAGACTGCTCACGTCCAGGGACTGACGCTGACGGAGCATCAGCAGGGGCAATTATTGATCCGGCTGCTTCCTGCAGGCAAAGTTGAGTTCTCTCCAAAACTCGAACCTGCCTCATAATGGATTTCAACGTGATTCAATTGGCTTTCTTGTACGCCGCGAACTAGTTTGCGGAAGCTTTGCCGGTTCAATTGGCATCAAGAGGCAGGGCTTTCAGCAATGGCCTGACCACTGGAGGACTTACGTGCCAACGGACACTGACAGATCGCATTGGTGGCGAACGTATGGCTCCATGCTGCGGCTGGCAGGGCTTTTCGTCAGCGTCATGTTGTCTATTCTTTGCGTCGGCAGTTTAGAGCGGACTTCGAGCGGGTCGAACATCATCTGGCTGGCCAATGGCTTGGTCCTTGCGTTCCTGCTACTGGTTCCACGATGGCGCTGGCCTGTTTATGTTTCTGTTGCGTTTGTAGCGATGTTCGTAGGCAGCGTGCTGATCGGCGAGTCGCCGCAAATGAGCCTGTTCTACAACTGCCTGAATGTAGTGGAGATCTTGATTGGGGCGCTGCTACTTAAGCGCAAGTCGACTTCCCTGCCCTTTTTCACGAACGCACGATACCTGATCCGCTTCATCGGGTTCGCTTGCCTGCTTGGACCTGCAGTGGCAGGCGTGCCTTTTGGTATTTACAAGCACCTGGTTGATCACAAAGACCTGCTCGACGTTCTGTTGAACTGGACGGTTAGCGACGGGCTAGGCATCGCCGTGGTCACGCCAACATTTGCAGCAATCCTGCAGAGCCGGATGAGGAACTCGCATCTGCTGCGGCGACGGTGGATCTACCCGGCGATGGTCGTGGTAGTCACGGTGATAGTTTTCAACCAGACCCGGGCGCCGCTGTTGTTCCTGGTATTCCCCTTCCTGGTACTGGTGATTACACAGATCGACCTGGGCTGGGCGGCGCTCTCGACGCTGGTGATGGCGCTGATCGGCGGTGCCTACACGGTACGCGGCAACGGACCGCTGGCGCTTGCGACGAACGTCAGCCTGGAGTCGCGCGCGATCATCCTCCAGCTTTATGTTGCGGCGGCCATGTTCACGCTGTACGCGATCTCCATCGTCTTTGGCAATCTGCGCTCGATCCAGGGGGAACTGCGCCAGATTGCCGCTCTGCACAAGCTGGTAATGGACAATTCCCGCGACGCCATCGTCCTCGGCGATCTTGACGGGCGGCATACCTATGTTTCTCCGGGAATTCGCGCCCTGACCGGCTGGGAGCCACAGGACCTGGTTGGCCGGCTTATCAAGGAAATCATCCACCCGGCAGATGTGGCGGAAGTTGAAATGGCTCTGCGAGCGCTGCGAGCCGGCTCAGAGGGCGGAACCCTCGAATACCGGGAACGCAAACGCGATGGCGAATATTTCTGGGCGGAGGGCAGCCTGCGCGTCTACCGCGATCCGGCGACTGGGCGACCCATCGGATTTCTGAACCTCGTCCGCGACATCTCGGAGCGCAAGCGCACCGAAGAACATTTGCAATCCGCCTACCGGGCAATGGAGACGCTGGTGGTCGTCGATGCGCTGACAGGCATCGCCAACCGGCGTCGATTTGACGACGCGCTGGCGACGGAGTGGCGGCGGGCCCTGCGCGAGGGCAGCAAGTTGTCCCTGCTGCTGATCGATGCGGACCACTTCAAACGCTACAACGACACCTACGGCCACGTGCGAGGGGACAGTTGCCTCAAGCAGATTGCCGAGGCAGCGTTGGACATTGTGCTGCGGCCGGGCGACCTGGTGGCTCGGTACGGCGGTGAGGAGTTTGCGGTAGTGCTGCCGGGAACGGATGAGTCGGGAGCCAAGGGCGTTGCCGAGGATATCTGTCAGGCGGTACGCAACCGACGTTTGCCGCATGAGGGCAATGCTCCGGGCATTGTGACTGTGTCGATTGGCTGTGCGACGATCGTTCCCCAGCGCGGCAAGACAGCCCAGGACCTGATCGAATCTGCCGACCAGGCGCTTTATCGGGCAAAAGGCCGCGGACGCAACCGGGTGATCGTTGCGGGCGTTCCCTTCCGGCCGGAAGGAACGCCGGTGGTTCTAGAAGTGCCCAAGAAGTAGCGGCGGGCAATATAAAGAGGCAGGATCCAAGATCCTGCCTCTTTTGTATTGTCATCCTGCTTTGCTGCTGGATCTATCGCGAGACCATGCTCTGGAACATGGGCGACTTCAGCAGAGTGTTGAACTGCGCGTCGGTGCTGGCAAAGTGCACGTCGAGCCGGCCTGCGTTGGAGCGGATGACTGTTTCGTCGAGCGCGGCCTTTTCTGTTTCCGTTCCGCTCATCTTCTTGTAGAGAACAGCGGCGTTCAGGAGCGAGGAAACCGAAGCAGCGGCAAAGTTGTCGCCAGTCACAACTGACATGTCGAATTTCACGCCATGCTGGAAGTTCATCGAATAGTAGCTGGCCGACATGCGCTTCTTGACGGCATCGAAATCGGCAACCGAACCGGCTTCGCCGAGAACCTGCTTCATCATGGTCTGGGTTCCCTTCTGATCGAGGACGCTCCAAAGAGGCTCGGTGTCAACGGTGCGCATGGAATCCATAACGCCGTTGTTGGTCAGCAGGTTCGGCATGACTCCGTCACGTGCGTCAAGCGCCTGCTTCACTGCGGAAAGTGCGCCGAAGACCATCGTAGACTCATCGAGGAAGACAACGCTCATGCCTGAGCTACCCAGCGGATAGATACGGCTGCCGCGGACGAGAGTCGACTTGAGCTTTTTCTTCTTGAAGTTGCCAACCACGTCATCGACGGGAAACTGACCCTGGGCGATGCCGATGGTTCGCACGTCATCGGTTCCCGTACCGGAGCGATAGAGAACGAAAGCAAGCTGCTCCAGGTCCTGGTTGTCGTTCAGGCCGGACTTGCGAAGAGCATCTTCGAGCTGGGTGAGTTCGGGCGGCATCACCTGACCGCGCAGTTCCATGGCAGCCGATGAGTTCTGCATGATGCGATAGTCGATGACGACCAACTGCTGCACGTCATGCGGAATCGCCGAACGGGCATCCGAAGATAGCTGAGCTGCCGACGCAGAAACAGACCCAAGCGCCACAAGAGCCGCGGCAGTCATACCCAGAAAACAGTGTTTCATTCCAATCATTCCAGTATTCCCTTTCGAACCGAGTGCCATGCTTCGGTTCCTTTTTTGAACCTGTTGATCCTATTTTGCGCCAGAATTGAGTGCGATCCGCGGAATTTCGCCCGAAAGCTCCATCCCAGTCCCCAAAACTACTCTTCCGGCCACTCCTGCGGGCTTTCAAGCCGGCGTTCCAGCACTTTAGTCGCCGGATCAAACCCATTTAATAGACGCATCCAATCGCTATCCTGCTCATAGGCGACCTGTGGAAGCAAACCGATAATTTCCGCTTCGACCGGCTCAGCCTTCAGCTTGTCGGCGAGGCGGCACACCTGCGCATAGACCTTGGAGACCGGCGTGGCCTGCAAATCGGTTACATTCATCGTCAACTGTGCCCGGCCATGCGCCAGCACTCCTAACGCTTTGACGCCCTTCAGGCCCCCAGAGGAAGCACGGAGGTCTTTCGCAATGGACCTCACCAGGGAAACGTCCGTCGAATCGAAATAGATGTTGTAGGCGACAAGGAATTTGCGCGCTCCGACAGCGCAGGCTCCAGCTGTGGGATGGAGCCCGGGGCCTCCGACGTCGGGGCGGCGCCTGGGCTGCGTTCTGACGGCCTCACGCAGCTCTTCAAACTGACCTCGGCGGACGTCTTCAAGATTCGCCCGATCCGGGCGTGCTGCGGCCGCCTCGTAGAAATAGACCGGAATGCCAAAACGCTTCCAAATTTCTGCCCCCGCCTGGCGGGCGAGCAAGGCGCACTGGTCGAGCGAGACTTTCAAGACGGGAACGAAGGGGATCACGTCCGCAGCGCCGATGCGGGGGTGGACGCCTGTCTGCCGGGTCAGGTCGATCAGTTCCGCTGCCTGACCAACCGCCCGCACAGCCGACTCGACGATGGCCGCCGGCGGTCCGGCGACGGTGATCACGGAGCGATTATGGTCAGTGTCCATGGACCAGTCCAGGAGACGGATGCCATCGACCCGCATGGCTGAGACGATGGCCCGGATGCAGCCTTCATCGACACCTTCGGAGAAGTTGGGTACACACGCTACGACTGGTCCGTCCATCAAAGCTCCGCCCATTTATCTAGTTCGTACTATTTCCACCAGGTGTAGCCGAGCTGAAACTGCACGCTGGCGTTCACGCCGGGATTCTTGTCACCCAGGGATGCCGACGATATGTGTTCGAGGTTCAAAGCAAAGTCCACGGAACGCGCCGGTCGCACGAAGTAATGAAAACCTGCGCCTGCTCCGGAACGAAAATTCCAAACGGACGTTCCACCGGGCGTTCCCTCCGGAACTTCGACTGTCGGAGGAAATTTGTGACTCGTATAGAGCACCCCGGCCTGCGCCTGAAACCACGGAAGGACCCGTTTCTGTTCCTGCCCGAAATTCCAGCGAAAGACCACAGGCGTCACGCTCGCACCGGTGAATGTACCGCCGCCAATGCGTTCGGTCAACGTTCCATCGCCGGATGCCACAATCACGTTGTGCGCGGCTGGGGTGTAGGCCTGGAAGAGTGGCATGACATTTACGCCAAGTTCGAATCGGCCGGAGAACGGTCCAGCGTGGGCCATCGGCGTCATGACCCGCCCAGCCTGAAAGCCAGCGGCGAAAAAGTGGAAATCAGTACGGTCGCCGACGCCATTGCCGTAATTCACAAAGGGTCCGAACTCCCATTTACGCGGCGCCAACGAATTACCATTCGCGGTCTGCGCGGACATTAGAGCTGCGGTTCCAAACAACACCGCAATGGTCAAGCTTCTGGTAAGAAATCGCAACAAGATATTCCCTCTTCTCTACGCTGTATCGCTATCAGTCATTGTGGCAGAATCTCGCCGCACAACAAAGGCCGCCTCGATCAGGCGGCCTTCGCAGGATTCCGGAATCTCCCGGCTATTTCGTGGCCGCTTCCATCGCTGCTTCGTCCATGTCGAAGTTGGAGTAGACATTCTGCACGTCGTCCAGGTCTTCGAGGACATCGAGCATCCGCAGCATCTGGTTCGCAGCGCTACCTTCGAGCTTCGTATAAGTGGAGGCCACCATGGTGACTTCGCTCATAACCGTAGGAATCTTGGCTGCCTTGACAGCGTTCAGAACCGATTCGTAGGAGTGCGGGTCGGTTAGGATCTCCCAGCTTTCGCCCTCGTCCTTCAAATCTTCGCCGCCCGCTTCGAGAATGATCTCCATGAGCTGATCTTCTTCGGCCTCGGTCTTCTCGATGGCAATGACGCCCTTCTTCGAAAACATGAAGCGCACCGAACCGGTCTCGCCGAGGTTGCCACCATTTTTGGAGAAGGCAAAGCGAACTTCGCTCACGGTGCGGTTGCGATTGTCAGTCAGGGTATCGACGATCACCGCAACGCCGCCGGGGCCGTAGCCTTCGAAGGAGATCTCTTCGTAGTTTGCGCCTTCAAGCTCACCCGTACCGCGCTGGATGGCGCGCTTGATATTGTCCTGGGGCATGTTCTCGGCCTTCGCGGCGAGAATGGCCGAGCGAAGGCGGGGGTTGCCGTCAGGATCTCCACCGCCGGTCTTGGCGGCTACGGTGATTTCCTTGATCAGGCGAGTGAAAATCTTGCCGCGCTTGGCATCCAGCGCGCCCTTTTTGTGCTTGATTGTGGCCCATTTGGAATGGCCGGACATTGGGAGACCTCAGTGCAGATAACGATATGTTGGCGCGGTTAGCAGAGATGATTCGCCGCGCCTGACCCAACAGAGTATAGCATTCTGCGGGGTTTTCGCGCGTCGTCGGGGGCAGGCTAAGCCTTAGACCACTTCGACCCGGTTGCGTCCGGCTGCTTTGGCGCGATAGAGGGCGAGGTCCGACTTTTTCAGAAGCAGTTCAGGAACAGCTTCGACATCTGCGTTATGGCTGGTGACGCCGATGCTGATCGTGAGGGGGATGAGAGTTCCATCCACTTCAATAGGGCTCTGGCAGATCGCCAGGCGCACGCGTTCGGCGATGATGCTTGCACCTTCCGGAGGAGTTTCCGGCAGCAGGATAGAGAACTCCTCTCCGCCGAAACGGGCGAGCAGATCCGTCTTGCGCAGACTGCCCAGCAGGCGATTAGCGATACAGCACAGTACCGCGTCTCCGACTGGATGACCGTAGCGGTCATTGACCGTCTTGAAGTAGTCGAGATCGATCATCATGACGGCAAGCGGAGCACTGGTGCGACTGAAGCGGAAGCACTCCATCTCAAGTGCCTTCTGAAACAGCCTGCGGTTAGCTACACCGGTCAGCGGATCGGTGTCGGCGCGCTGGCGCAGTTCCTCACGGAGGCGAACCTGGGCAGTCACATCGGCAAAAATCACGGCACGGCCAAGCTGCCGGGCACCGGCGTAGAGCGGCCAGTACTGAACCTCGTAGGATTTGCCGTCCACTTCTCCGCCCACGCTCACCTCGCTGTGGAGATCGGCATGCGCGCCCTCCACCCGTACTCCCTCTGCCTGGCCGAGCGCACTCGCGAGCCCTGGCGTCTTCGCCAGCATCTCTGTGATGCCGGTCCCGATGCTCCTCTCGTTCAGCTCAGGCAGCAGAGCCATTGCCGCCGGATTGAAGTCCAGGAGCCGGTCATGGGTATCCAGAATCAACACCGCGTCGCGAATGCTGTTGAAGATGAGATTGCGCGCAAGAGGCGCAAGGTTGAAGATGCCGTACCTGAAAATGCCGTAGTAGATCAGCACGCACGTAACGCCAAGAGTGATCGGCGTAATATCCAAGCCCCAGGGACTCAGGTTGGCGAGGTAGATGAAGTAACCCACAAACGGCACAAACGAACTGCATACCAGGATGAGCGCCTGCCTGCGGTAAAGCGGAGAGGCATGGCGCAAGGCTGAAATGTACACCCACGAGCCCGCCAGAAACGCCACCAGCAGATAGGCATTGTCCAGCATGGAAAGCGGACCGCGCTGCACCTCAAGAATCCAGAAAGGCGACCGCGCCACCATGGACATGGGACCGCTGTAGAAGAGGTTGTGGTAATTGGTAAAGTGACCGACCAGAGTGATCACTGGAATGATGAAGAGAAGCGGCGTACTAAGTTTCAGCCCGTTATGCTTACATGCGGCCAGCACCCAGAGCGCACCTGCCCAGGGGAGCGCGAGGTATTCAATATGAAGCCAGAAAAGCGCATTCGGAACGGTGCTCTGGGCCATCTCTCCGGCGTAACCGAACGTGTACACGGCCATCGAGGCGACAAGGACAGCAAAAGCGGTGGCTTCTGGCGCCTCCTTACGTCGGTTCCAGGTTATCGTCGCCAGAAAAGCCAGCAGCAATGCGATTCCTGTCAGCAGAAACCGGGCAAGGACGACGATCTCGGTACCCATGAACACCTATAACGCGTAGAAACCGGGCAAATAGAGTTAGTTTTACTGCAGGAAGAATACAGGACCATCAGCTGAAGGGGAAACCCTCTTGATTTGCGTTGCCTCAATTGGTCATCCCCCTGATCAGGATAACGAGCGGCAATTTGCAACTCTCGTCCCTCGTCCGATGCTAAAGCACTCGTATTGGCCATGACATACTGATCGTTCATCGTCATAGGAGACTTATGGAAAAGCTAGCCCGACAGTGGAAGCGAGTGGATGTGTGGCTCCTCAGCGCCCTGAACGGAGCTTTGCTGGGCTGCTTTCTGCGCTTGATCTTCAATCCTCGCTGGGATAAGTGGGGATGGTCCGGCTATGCCGATGCGGTCGTATCGTTTGCGTTTCTTGCCATGGTCCCGCTGGCCATCGGATACCTCGGCGTCCGCAGGTATTTGGCGGGCATTTCCCCACAAAGCCCTGTCTGGTACAAGTGGCTCTTTCTGCCCTGGGCTTCCGTACTGGCATCCATGGCGTTCTTCATCGTCGTGGCGTGGGAAGGCGTGGTCTGTCTTATCTTCGCCGCTCCCATCATGCTCCTGTTTTCACTGCTTGGCGGCATCGCCGCCCGCGTTGCCTGGGGCAGGTTCCGCAAACGCTCGCCGGGTACCATGAGCGCATTCGCGCTCCCCCTGCTCATCCTGATGCTGGAAACACAGATCCCATCGCCATGGCAGATCCGCACCGTGAACACCGAGATCCTCATCCACGCTCCAGCCAGCACTGTGTGGGACAACATCAAGAGCGTGTCGGCGATCCAGCCAGCCGAACTACCCGCCTCCTGGGTCAGTACCATCGGCTTCCCACGGCCAATTGCAGCCACCCTATCTCACGAAGGCGTCGGTGGTGTCCGCCAGGCCAGTTTTACCGGCGGACTTCTCTTCACCGAGACTGTCAACCACTGGGCCCCTGAAAACGACCTGCAGTTTTCCATCCGCGCCAACACAGACGCGATCCCGGCCACTACGCTTGATGAACATCTCAAGATCGGCGGAGAGTTCTTCGACGTCCTCGACGGCGAATATCGCCTCGAACAGCGCCCCGGCGGCGTCCTGCTTCATCTGGCCAGCCACGAGCGTCTGTCCACGCACATGAATTCCTACGCCTCCTTCTGGACGGACGCAGTGATGCGATCCATCCAAAACGAAATTCTGGTCGTCGTGCGCAACCGGTGCGAATCTCAGAACCATCGCTAAGACCGTGCCATACTGAGGGCAATGTTTTCCCTCCAAAGGCCGGCCGAATCTTCCATTCACCAGTGGCTGGAAGATGCATGGGAAATGCCGCTCAACTATCGTCCCGTGCGAATGACCGAGAAGGGTCTGGATGTCTCCGCGACGCCAAAAGGCTTCGTTCGCGACCACACCCGAACCGGGATCGGTCGCGGCAAAGAAGCTTTTACGGCCGCAAAAGTGGCTTTCCGGCGTTGGACACAATTTGATCTAGGTTGGGTGCGCGTCGCCAATCTCAATGTACCGATTGCCCCTGACCAGACTGTCGCGGTCGAAGCGCATACCCTCGGCATCTGGTCTATCAATATCAGCCGCATCCTCTACGTCATCGACGAAGACGACCGGTTTGGATTCGGTTACGGTACAACGCCGCTGCATGTCGAGCGTGGCGAAGAGCGCTTTCTCATCGAATTCGATCCGGTCTCCGGCATCGTCAACTATGACCTGCTTGCCATCTCGCAGCCTGCGCACTGGATGGCAAAGCTCGGCTATCCCTACACGCGCAGCCAGCAGCGGCGTTTTGCACGGGAATCGCATCGTCGCATGCGGGAAGCAATCAGCGGAAGCTGAGCGGAATCGTTCCGTTTCATCAATCACTGATAATCTAGAGATATGAAATTCGGTGTACTTGTCTTTCCCGGGTCGAACTGCGACCACGACACCTACAACGTGATCGCCGAGATCGCCCACCAGCCAGTCAGCTTCCTTTGGCATGATTCCGAGGATCTGGGCGGCGTGGACGCCGTGCTCGTTCCCGGCGGATTCGCCTACGGCGACTACCTTCGCACCGGCGCCATCGCTCGCTTCTCGCCCGTCATGCAGTCGGTCAAGAAGTTCGCCGCCGACGGCGGGCTGGTGCTCGGCATCTGCAACGGCTTCCAGATCCTCGCCGAATCCGGCCTGCTGCCGGGCGCGCTCATGCGCAATGCCGGCCTCAAGTACATCTGCAAGCAGGTCCATCTGCGCACGGAAACCGCCAATAGCGTCTTCACCAGCCAGCTCACCCCCGGCGAAGTGCTGCAGATCCCCATCGGCCACATGGAAGGCAACTATTATTGCGACGCCGAGACGCTGCGAGAACTCGAAGCCGAAGATCGCATCGCCTTCCGCTACAGCTCCCCTGCAGGCGAAATCACTGCTGAAGCCAATCCGAATGGGTCGCTCGGCAACATCGCCGGCATCCTGAACGCGGGGCGAAACGTACTCGGTATGATGCCCCACCCCGACCGTTCCAGCGAACAGTTGCTCGGTTCATCGGATGGACTTAAGATCTTCGCTTCCATGATTTCTGCCCTGGCTACGCGCTAGAATCGACTCCCAAGCATGATCGATATCCATCATCACCTGATTTACGGCGTGGACGACGGCTCCAAGGATCTCGAAATGTCTCTCGCCATGGCGGAAGTCGCCATCGACGAGGGCGTCACTCACATTGCCTGTACACCGCACTCAAGTGATGCCTACCCCTATCAGGCTGAACTGAACGCAGAACGCATGGCTGAGATTCAGTCAAAGCTCGAAGGACGCCTCGAACTCGTCCTCGCCTGCGACTTCCATCTCAACGCCGACAATATCCAGGACGCCATCGCCAACCCGCTGAAGTACTCAATCGGCGGCAAAGGCTACCTGATGGTCGAGTTCCCCGAAATGGCCATCCCGCCACAGCTCGGAGCCTCGCTGCACCGCCTGCAGGCCGCCGGTTATACCAACGTCATCACCCATCCGGAGCGCAACCCGGTCATCGTTAAGCACCCTGAAATGCTCGCTGAATGGATTCGCATGGGCTGCGTCACGCAGGTCACTGCGTCGGCCCTCTACGGCCGGTTCGGCAACTCGGCGGAAGCCTTCGCCAACGAGATGCTGGACCGCAACTGGATCCACTTCCTGGCTACCGACGCCCACAATCTTGACTGGCGTCCCCCGCACATGAAGAAGGGCTACGAATATGTCGCCAACCGCGCAGGCGAAGAAACCGCCCGCCGCCTGTGCTACGAGAACCCGAAGGCCGCTATCACCGGCGCGAAAATGCCCCACCAGCCGGAAGCCCTCGGCATCTGGGACAGCGGCCCGATCAAGTTCGGCGACACCGTGAAATCAGCGCCAAAGCGGCAAAGCTACAGCTCCGAACCTGCCAAGCCTAGCAAGGGCTTCTTCGGCAAGCTCTTCGGCAAGTAAACTCGATACACCAGCCTTCACTTGATCCCGAGCGCCTACTCGGTTGCTCCGGGATTGAACTCTGACCAGGCCTTGATGCGGTCGGCACGTGCGAGGATGCGCACGGAAGGCCCGGAAGGCTTGGTAGGGGTGAGTTGCCACTCTCCTGGCCCGATAGCGGCTAAATGAAATTCTCGATCGACCTCGCGCAGATCCTGCTTCACGCTCTCAGGAAATGCGCCCGATTGCCGGGCGGTTTCCCACTGATGGATCACATCCAGAACCGCGCGAATTCTACCCTGCTTCGGATCCACACTTGCGGAGCCCTGTCTCGCCTGGCTGTCGAAGCTCGTGGCCAAAGCAAACCCTGCATCGTAGCCGGCAGCCCGTGCGCAAAGCCACTCAGCGTCTTCTACGGATGTTTCTGGTCGCACAGAGAACCAGCCCAGCATGCGCGGCATCAGGTTACGCGTGAAGTAGAGCTGATTCTTAAGCCGATACAACGTCTGGCTCTCGCGAAATCCGGCATACCAGGGTTCACCCCAGTTGTAGCGGGTGGCAATATGCCAGGTGAAATGGTGGGCATTGCTGGCATCGTTGATGATATGTCCACGCAGTCCGGGCTTCAGCGCGTCGTACCATGCCTTCGTGAACAAATCGCATCCATATTGGCCCATGCCGCTGGACCAATTGCCCTCGAGACCATCGAGCGATAGTTGTTTCGCGCCAGTGTGATTGCAAAAGGCCGCTAGAGACCGCGCGACCTCTTCGCCAAGTTGGATGTCGGTCAAAAAGACTTTATAGTCGTGATCCATGAGCTTGGCGACAGAGTCACCTTTCCGGTGAGAACTCGCTGTCGTTCCCCACGCTCCCCGCTGGCATTCCAGCAGCCTCAACGGAGTCTCCGTTGAGACCGCGCCGTATCGGATAAGTTCCTGGCCGATCATGACAGTCTGCATTGCTGTTTTCTTCTGAAAGAAGGCTGGGTCGGCCACATCGATTATTGTTTGTACCGCATCGAGATCGCTGACCAGCGCACTCATGCCGGTGACGGCCAGGCGCGGATCCGGCTTCGGAGTGACATACGGATCATTCGGCGTAATGAAATTCGAGAGAGTATGAAAACCCACAGCAATGCCAGCTTTGCGCGCCTTCAGTACGCACTCTCGAAAGCCATCCCAACCGTTCGGGAATAGGTCAGGCTTCAGCTTGAAGTGTCCCCAGGTCTCAAATGGCGAGCTCTGATAGAGATACTTGAGGCCAGCGCGCTGCGTCATCTCAATTGCTTGGTCGATCGTGCTCTCGCCAAAGTCGACGATAAGGTACGATGCAGTGGCACCCGGCGCCATCTTTGCCCACGTCCCGTTCAGCATCGGATGCGGCAGCCCCTCGGCTACTTCGATTTCACCAATTGCCGGCAGCGCCTCCGCCGCTGGTACCGCGAAGAGTGCAATCTTGCTGCCAACCACGCCTCCATCGGCAAACGGGAGCGCAGGAAATTTGTCATTGCCCCAGTTGCTGATAGAACGCGCCTCGCCGCGGTTGCGGCAATATGCCTGTAGCGCACTGCCATAGGGCATGTGCTTGGCTGTGTCGCCCAGCCATCGCTGCTGCGTCCTCAAGGCATCTGGCAAGCCCGGGTAGATCCCTGGGTCGTCGGCCACGACACCCTCCGGTTCGACATCGCTTTCTTGAGATGGATATCCTCCCAACGTCTTGACGTTCAAAGCCTGAATGCTCACTGCAAATTCGGAATCCCGAACTACGCCGACAACTTCACCAACCAGATCGCCAATGATGGTGGGATAAGGACCCCATACAACTAGTTCCACAGGGTGCGTGCTGCGCAGACCCATCAACTCGAAGGTCACATGCGTGGCCTTCTCCCTTACCGCTAACACTGCCTTCGCCTCAATATCGTCGTAATCGAGAGTTAAGGTATTCCGCGCCGCAATCCACGCAGCGCGGCTGGGCGCATGCAGATTGCCGGCGACGCGCAAGCTCAAGACTGGAGCGGGCTCTGCGGGCGCGAGGTAATTTCGCCCGCCACTACCCTCGATTGCAGCGAGGGCTCCCGTTGCGTTGATACGGAAGGTGGCCGAATGAGTTTTTAGCGCCAGCAGTTCAGCAGCTCGCGCACCTTGCGCCAGAGAGATCGGAGAGCTTGCCGTTCCAGTCCCATACGCAGCTGCAACTGCTCTTCGGATGCCCACAAATGAAAGCGAGTACAACCCACTTCCCAAAACTTGAATGAAAGCTCTCCGCCGCATCGTCACACGTCTCCTTCCGACACCCAGCCAGGATGGTTCATGCAAAATCCTAACAACGACGGACGGGTGACTGAGGTCAATTCGCTTGTCTGGGAAAGATTTACGAACCGACGATTCGAATGAACACTCTACGATTGGCTAACTCAAGCCCAGGCCGCCATCGACAGCCAGAATCTGCCCTATGATGAAATGCGGGCCATGAGCGAAAAAGAGCACTGCCTCGGCAACAGCGGCAGCAGATCCGTTGCGGCCCATGGGAGTCTTGGCTGCGAAGTGGGCGGCTTCAGCGCCTGCGCCTTCCAGTTCGATATAACCCGGAGCAACGCAGTTGACGCTGACCTCAGGCGCAAAAGCCTTGGCCATCGTCTGCGTCAACATATGCAGCGCAGCCTTTGACGAGCAGTAGTGAGCATGCGTCGCCCACGGATGCGTTCCACCGAGTGAGCCGAGATTCACGATGCGGCCATGCGCTGCTTTCAAATAAGGCAGCGCCTCGCGAGCCATGAGAAATGGCCCACGAGTGTTCGTCTCGAAGACGCGGTCCCACTGCTCTAGGGTGATGTTGCTAAGTTGAGCTGATTCAAAGACCGCTGCATTATTGACGAGCAGATCGATTCCGCCGAACTTCGTCACGGTCGCAGCAACTACCCGTCGAATGCTATCTTCGCTGCGGACATCGAGTTCGACCGCTTCACATCGAACGCCAAGCGCCTCGACTGCGCCAACAGTCTGCGCAGCCTCTTGCGAAGACTCGCGATACGTGATGGCCACGTTCATGCCCGACCGCGCCAGGGCCAGCGCCAGTTCCCTGCCGACACGCTTCGCTCCGCCCGTTACAAGAGCGGTCTTGCGCACGGAGGACGACAGCAGTTCATGGCGGCTCATGCGGTCCTCAACTGGCAGTCCACTAAGGGTGTGGAGCTTAGTTCTGTAGCACCGCGCCCTGATTTGGAGGCGTTGGTTTGGCCTCACTCTTAGGTGCTTCAGGTTTGGTCTCGGACGGAGTGTCTGGCTTCGGGTCTGCCTTAGGATCGGCCTTTGAATCAGCCTTCGGATCCGCCGACTTATCATCCGATTTCTCTTCGTGCTTCTTGTAGATCGAGTACTGCTCACCCGGACGCTTCATCTTGATTTCGAGCGCCATGGTGTCCTTGTCGATCTTGAAATCCTCGCCGTAGGTCTGGAAGCCGGGAGCGATGATCTGCAGGCGTACATTCGAACCCACGTCCAGCAAGTCCATCATGGCCTTGCCTTCGTCGTTGGTCTTCAGCTCCATGTTTCCCGCGTTCTTGCCGTCTTCGAGCGGATGGAAGATCACCGAAGCATTCTCGATCGGCCTGCCGCTGCTGGCGCGGATCACGGTGATCGCAATCTTTGCGGTTGGCGGCGGAGCCTTATATTTGCGACCGCGCTTGCTGGCGTCCTGGGCTTGGCTGGCGGTGACCGCTGTCAAAGCGGTGAGCAGGAGTGCTGCAACGATCAGACGACGTGACGAAAATAGCCTTTGCAACATAGCGTTCATTGTATTCCTTCTCAGGCTGCTCCCGCGACCCTGCGGGCGAACGAGCGCTTCCTTTCCGAATGAGTCTTGTTTCCTTAGACAGCCCAGGCTGCTAGCCGTCACTTGTTTTCTTGGGCTGTCATTCCCGGAGGGAAACTGATGCTGTTTTTTGCTTACCCGAGGCGTCCGCGAATTGTTAACGCAATATTTATTAGCGCAAGTCACTCACATTTTCCACCGAAGACCCTTGACAACCCCTACGCGACTTCCCTACTCTAGCACTTGGCTAGGGAGACTGCTAAAGCTCCTGAAGGAAACTTCGGTTTCCGGCCGATTCGGACGGTATCCGTCCTGAGACTTCTGGCAACACCTTCGCGAGGCGGGCTGAGGCTCACTTGCAAATCACTCGTAAGTAATTTGTAAACAAGGAGATGCAACAGTATGGCAACATCCGTAGCTACCACCTTTACTCCGCTGCATGATCGCATCCTGGTTCGTCGCGTAGAAGAGGGCGAAACCATCCGTGGCGGCATCATTATTCCTGACAGCGCCAAAGAGAAGCCCCAGGAAGGCGAAGTCATCTCCGTCGGCAAGGGCAAGTCGAACGACGAAGGCAAGGTTTTCCCCCTCGACGTGAAGGCTGGCGACCGCGTTCTCTTCGGTAAGTATTCCGGCACCGAGATCAAGATCGACGGCGAAGAGCTGCTGATCATGCGCGAAGAAGAAGTCCTCGGCATCCTCAGCAAGTAGTGCTGACGTAAGCCGGGTCAGTGAACATCGAAGCGAAATGCCTTTGATCACTGACCACTGAACACTAACCACTGTTCCAAGGAGATTTGAGAAATGGCAAAGCAGATTTTGCACGGAGAAGATTCCCGTCAGGCGATTTTGCGCGGAGTGAACATCCTCGCGGACGCCGTCAAGGTGACCCTCGGCCCCAAGGGCCGCAATGTGGTCATTGAGAAGAAGTTCGGTTCGCCGACCATCACCAAGGACGGCGTGACCGTCGCCAAGGAAATCGAGCTATCCAACGCGCTCGAGAACGTCGGCGCCCAGCTGGTGAAGGAAGTTGCTTCGAAGACCTCCGACGTTGCCGGTGACGGCACCACGACCGCGACCGTTCTGGCCCAGGCCATCTTCCGCGAAGGCGTGAAGACCGTTGCCGCCGGCGCTAACCCGACCGCCCTCAAGCGCGGCATCGACAAGGCTGTCATTGCCGTGATCGGCGCAAAGGACAAGGAAAACAACTGGTCGGACGGCGGCGCCCTGGGCTCAATGTCCAAGCCGGTGACCGATGATTCCGTGGCCCAGGTGGGCACCATCTCCGCCAACGGCGATGTCGAGATCGGCGAAATTATTGCCGGTGCGATGAAGACCGTAGGCAAGGACGGCGTTATCACCATCGAAGAGTCGAAGACGATGCAGACCTACCTCGAGACCGTGGAAGGCATGCAGTTCGATCGCGGCTACCTGAGCCCCTACTTCGTGACCGATGCCGACCGCATGGAAGTGGCCCTCGAAGATCCCTACATCCTGATCTACGAAAAGAAGATCAGCAACATGAAGGACCTTTTGCCGCTGCTCGAGCAGGTTGCACGTCAAGGCAAGCCCCTGCTGATCATTGCTGAGGATGTCGAAGGCGAAGCGCTCGCGACCCTCGTGGTGAACAAGCTGCGCGGCACGCTGAACGTGGCCGCCGTCAAGGCTCCTGGCTTTGGCGACCGTCGCAAGGCGATGCTCGGCGATATCGCGATCCTCACCGGTGGCGAAGCCATCACCGAAGACCTCGGCATCAAGCTGGACGGCGTCAAGCTGGAACAGCTCGGCCGTGCGAAGCGCATCACCATCGACAAGGACAACACCACCATCGTCGACGGTTCCGGCGACGCAGCCGCTATCTCGGGCCGCGTGAAGGAAATTCGCTCGCAGATCGAAAAGACCACCTCGGATTACGATCGTGAGAAGCTGCAGGAGCGTCTGGCCAAGCTGGTTGGCGGCGTTGCAGTCATCAAGGTCGGTGCGGCAACCGAGACCGAGCTGAAGGAAAAGAAGGCTCGCGTTGAAGATGCTCTGCACGCAACCCGTGCGGCCGTTGAAGAAGGCATTGTCCCCGGCGGCGGCGTGGCCCTGGTTCGTTCGACCACTGCGGTTGACGCGCTGATCAAGACCCTGGAAGGCGATGAGAAGATCGGTGCACAGATCGTCCGTCGTTCGCTCGAAGAGCCGCTTCGGCAGATCGTTGCCAATGCCGGTGAAGAGGGCGCAGTGGTTGTGGGCAAGATCCTCGAGTCCACCGATGCGCACTACGGCTACAACGCGGCAACCGGCAAGTTCGAAGACCTGGTTGCGGCCGGCGTCATCGACCCGACCAAGGTAACGCGCACTGCTCTGCAGAACGCGGCCTCGATCGCTGGCCTGCTGCTCACCACCGAAGCCCTGATCTCCGAAATTCCGGAGCCCAAGGCAGCCCCAGCCGGCGGTCACAACCACGGTGGCGGTATGGACGGCATGTACTAGAACTACGCGTCCGGCGAACCGCGCCTTTCGGCGCAAAAAGCAACTGCAAAGGCCTCCAGCTTCAAGCTGGGGGCCTTTTGTTTTATCACCGATGTTTGTGCCAGTCACGCCGCGATCAATCTCTGAGAATGTCCCACAAAATTGTTCCACGCGGAGCAATTTTCGGTGAATGGGACGGCTCTGGAAAACTTTGTTGGAAGTGCTTTCTCTTCATAGACTTACATTTGCGTTGAATTAAGGTGTTTTGTGCATTGTTGCAGCGAACGGTAAGTCGGCGCGCGTGAGTGGTTGCGTGAGCAAGCGAAAATGCCCCCAGCAGTCCGAATCGGATGCTGGGGGCATTTGCCTTTGTTGGACGTTCGTGGCAGATCAGAAAGTTACGTGGACGCCCATGGTGACAGCTCGGGAGCCGCCGATGGTGCCGGTGACGGACCCGAAGTTGGCTGCATTGTTGGGGCAGCCTGCTATGTTGACACCGCTGGCTGGGATGGCGTTGGTGCTGTTACAGGTGCCTACGCCAAGCGGGATGATGGTTGGGTTCTGGAGGCCTTTGCCGCTGCCGGTGGAATAGGGGATCTGGTCAAGGTTGGCCTTGGCGCTCTGCTGATCCGTTGGGGCAGCGCTGGTGACGATCTGGCCATAGTTGACATAGTAGTAGGTGCCAGGCTCGCAGTTGTTGCCCTCCTTGGTCGCGGAGGTGGAGCAGGCTGAGTTCTGGCGAATCTGAGCCTGATCCTGGGGCACGTCCAGGCTGGTGGTGTTGGTGACGTTGAAGACATTGAATTCGTACTGGATCGCCAGCTTTTCCTTGGGGTGGAAGCTCTTGCGCAACGAGAGGTCGAAGCGCTTCTGGGCTGCCTGACGGAAGATGTTGCGCTGGTTGGTGGGCGCGAAGTCAGTCTCGTAGATGTCCTGCGGATCGTTGCCGGTTGAGACAGGTACGCCCTTTTGGCCGGGTTGGAGGTAGTTGATGGCGATCTGGGTTGGGTCGATGTAGGGGATGTAGTTGCCGCCAGTACCGCGAACCTTACCCGAGTTGCCGGTGAGCGACCTCTTCACATTCTGCGGATCCTTGACGGGCAGGATGGGGTTGGCAAGTGTTGGGTAGTCTCCGAAGTAAACGCTACCGACTGCGCCGTAGAACTCGTAGAGCGAATAGGGTTCGCCGCTCTGCAAGATGCCTACGCCGGTGAGGTGCCAGTCGTTGGTGACATACGCCAGTGCGGAGTGCTCGCGGGCTACGTTCGGAGCAATCAGCTGGAAGTTGGCGCTGAAGACATGGGTACGGTCGAAGTCCGAAGACGCATAGGAAGAACGCAGGTTGTTGGGGTTGTTGCCGGTGAAGAACAGGCCGATGTCGCTCTGCTCGTCCAACGTGTGGCTAAAGGTGTAGCTGATGCCAGCCTGTACGTGGTGCGAGAGACGCTTCTCGAGATGCGCTTCGAGGGCGTTGTAGGAGGAGTTGCCGGAGGTCCGGAAGATGGCTGCGTTGGGGCTGTAGCCGACATAGGGAACCCGGAAGTCGGTGTTGCCGCCGTCTTCGGTATTCCATGGTTCGCCGGCGATGCTGTTGTAATCGTAGCCGCTGAAGGAGTTCTGGTTGAGAACCTGGAAGCCATAGGTGGCGGTTTCCCCATGGATGGGGTTGCTGGCTGTCGCGATGCCCGGCTCGTTCAGGGGTACGGGAACGACTGCGTGGCGACCGAGGTTGCCGGTGTAGCCGATCGTGATAGCCACGTCATTGGTGGGCTGGTACTGGAAGTTGAAGCTGAAGTTGATTGTGTAAGGCAACACGTTGTTCTTACCGTAGGCGCCGAAATTCAGCACGTCCGGGCAATCGGTGTAGCCTTCCTGGTTATCGATGGCGCCGCACTTCTTGCCGAATTCCGCGCTATCGCCGGTGAGGTTGTTGAGCACTGCCTGCAAGGAGGGCTTGATGGTGCTTGGGTCGGAACTGGGGCTGGAGTAGATTGGCGAACCGATGGGGTTAGCGAGCGTCTTGCCTGTGCCGACGATATAGCTGGCCAGCGGTGCAGACTCGGTCACACCAAACGGACCACCGTTGCCGCTGCCCGCCGGCTGCGAGAGGTAGCTGAAAAGTTCACCGCGGTCGTAATAGAGGCCCGCGCCACCGCGAAAGACGACCTTGCCGTGGTTTTGCTTGGGAGACCAGGCAAACCCGACACGAGGCGAGATGCCCCACTGGCGGCCGGTCAATGTTGAATCGTTGGAAGCGAAGTCAGCTGTATCGGAGTTGGCTTTGTTGTTGCGGGCGATTTCAAAGCCTGCGTTGTTGACGATAAAGCCCTGCGTTGTGTCTCCAGTGACGTCGTAGCGGGATGGGTCGAAGTTGAACATGTTGCCATACTTCTCGGTCAGGCCGCCGTGGTAGTCATAACGGACGCCGGCGGTGATGGTGAGATTGGAGAGGACCTGCCACTTGTCCTGCACATAGGCTGAGATTTCGTTGGACCGGTAGTAGCGGTCAGCATTGTTGCGGTTGGTATTCGGATCGATGCTGTCCAACACGGAGGAGCCGTTGGACTTATCTGCAAGGAAAGTTTGAAAGTTCTTGGCTTTGATCTGGGCTAGTCCGGTGCGGTTGTTGTCGATATTCAGCTGGGTGTAGCTGTAGCCGCCGCCGGCGACGATGGTGTGCTTACCGAGCGCAAAGATCACGTTCGTCGAAGGATTGACGCGGTTCTGGGTGTAGCCCATGTTGGCGAAAGAGCTGTATGGGCCGACCTTCAGGCCGGGCGAATCCACCTGGCTGCTAGCAAAGGACGAAATCAAAAGACCAGGCAGACCAGTGCCATTGACGAGGCCGGGGATGGTGCCGCCTGCGCCAACGCCGAAGTTCGGGGAGCCACCGGGGTTGGTCACGGTCTGATCGAAGGAACTGTAGGACTTGGTGCGGGTAAACCCGAGGCGCTGCTCCCAGTTGAAACGCGAACCGATGGAGATGGTGTTGTCCAGTGCGCCGACCTGCGCATCGTTCTGCTGGGTTACGGGGAAGCCGCCGGTTTGAGAGTAGCCATACGGCTTTGAGACCGGATCGGTCTGATAGTAGTACTTGAGCGAGAGGCGATCCTTGGCGTTGACATCGTAATCCACGTCGCCGACGCCCTGATCGGCGGTCAGGATCGAAGTGCCCTGAAGGGTGACGTTGGGGACACCATATTGGTAGGGCTCGTTGGATTGAGCGGAGGGAATAAGGTACTGGCCGTTGGGGAGCTTGGCGTTGAGCAGCGAAGTGGCGATGGGACCGATGGCTCCTGTGTAGGTCTTACCGCCGGCCCATGACGTGGCAGCAGATGTGAGACCAGCGATCGAGCGATCGTCGGTCAGGCCGACGGGTACGTTGAATTGCGTGAGACCGGTGGATTGATCTGAATTGTAGCGATGCTGGTATGCGACAAAGACGAACAGCTTGTCATTATAAATGGGTCCGCCAGCGGTAGCGCCTGTGGACCAGCGATGCAGGGCCGGATTGACCAGGGAGCGGGGAAACGCGCCTACACCTTCGGTGGAGAGCTGGTACTGCTGGTTGAAGAAATAGGGTGCGGCGTTGAGCGAGTTGTTGGCGAAAGTGCCATAGATCTGGCCGTGCCAGGCGTTTGTGCCACTGGCAGTGTTGACGTCGATCTGGGCGCCTGAGGTTGCGCCCTGCTGGGCGTCATACATCGAGGTGTTGACGCGGATTTCCTGAGTGAACTCGGGTGGAGGGGAAGGCAGGCTGTTGCCATTCGAGCCATAGACCGAGGTGCCGGTGGGGTTGGCGCCGCCGATTGTTCCGCTACCGGCTGCCGACGAGCCCGAAGTACTGCCCGCGCCGATGTTGAAGTTATAGCGCTGCGAGGTAGATCCGCTGGAGCTCTTGCCGTTGAAGAGGTTGGTGACGTCGACGCCGTTCACCTGGAAAGTGTTGGAAGTGTCGCGCTGGCCGTTGGCCCAGATGGGCTGGTTGCCGAGACCGCTGTTGGAATCGAGTCCGCTGAGGAGTTCCGCGTTCACACCGGGAGAGAGCACGGCGAGCTGGGTAAAGCTGCCGGTGGCGAGCGGGGTGAGCGCGATCTGCGATGCGTCGAGAGTGTAGCCGTTGGTTGCGTCGGTAGCATTGAGAAGCGGATTAGCAGTGACTTCAACCGACTCGGCGACCTGGCCTACCTTGAGGGTGGCGTTGATAGTAGTCGCACGCGCTTCCTGGACAGTGATGCCATTCAACGTCGTGGTCTGGAACCCGTCCCGGGTGATCTTCACAGAGTAGGTGCCGATGGGTAGATTGAATATCTGGAAGAAGCCATTTCCCTGGGTTTTGGCGGAGCGGCTGAGATCGATCTGGGTGTTGGTCACGGTGACGACGGCGTCTGGGACTGAGGCTTCAGAACTGTCGAGAACTGTTCCGTTGATGGAGCCGAGGGTTTGCTGGGCCATAGCCGATGCCGTGGAAGTCAAGGCAACGAGAATTGCCAGCATGCCACGACAGGCGAAACGCCTCCAGTAAGTTGTAGACATAGTCTCCTCACAGATACTTCGTTATGAATTGTTTTTGATTGTCTTGCGGACAGATCGCATGCCTGTCCTTGGGCATAACGTGCTCTTCTCTAGTCCGTTGTTGAGCGAGAAGCGACAACGGCGAGCAACTAGATCCGGGGTATTTATTGATTAACACAGATCAGCTTTAGGGCAACAATAATCTCCTGCAAATTCAACAAGATGGTGGAAAACGGGGGCAGTTTCCACGATCCGGTCTACTGGATCGCGAAAACTACCCCCTACTGAAATGCGGGATTGGTAGGTTGGATTACCTGGATTTGCCTAGTGTGAGTCGGAGGCCGACACGGTAGGTGAACGGCAGGCTGAGGTAGCCGATGGGGGCTATGTGCTGGTTGCTGAGCAGGTTTTCTGTCTGTCCGTAGATGCTGACCCGGGGCCAGAACTGGTAGCTGCCGCCTAGATCTACTTTGGCGAAGCCGTAGTCGAGGTTACGGTTGGGCAGCAGGAGGCTGTTTCCGCCGTTGAGGTCGGAGTAAGCGAGGTAGGTGGAGTCGTCGCTGCGGCTGGAGAAGGCGGAGTTGAAGATCATTGTCCACTTCTGGCCGGTGTAGCTGGCGGAGATGAAGCCGCTGTGGGGCGGGCGGCGGAAGGGCCGTGCGCCCTTCAGCGGAGAGTACGACCCGATCGGGATGCCATCATAGGTCGGCTCGTAACCTCCGGCGAGGGCTTCGTTGTCGCTGCTGAAGGAGCGCTGGACTACGGCGTCGAGGTAGGTATAGCCGCCTCGGAGGAAGAGGCTGCGTCCGATGCCGCCTTCTACCGTGGTTTCGATGCCCTGGGCTCGGTAGGCTTCCGAGTTGACGTAGAGGCCGTAGTCATCGGTGTAGTAGTAGCCGAGGGCGGCTATCAGATCGGCTTTCTGCTGGTCGGACAGGCCGGGGATGAGGTTGGGCAGAAGACGTCCGCCGACCGACTCAATTTGACGGCCGAACTGGTTGTGGAAGTAGGTGGAGCGGAAGATGATGCGGTCGCCGAGGAAGGCTTGTTCGAGGCCGCCCTCGTATGTGCGGGTGGTGGGGGCGGTGAGCTTTCCGATGTGGAGTTGCTGGGCGACATCGGTGTAACCGTTGGTCGCGAGAAACTGGTAGAGCGAGCCGAACTGGTCGGTGAGGGCTGGTTCGCGGACTGCGTCGCCGTAGTTGAAGAGCAGGCGGGTCCCGTTGAAGATGCCGCGACGGGGCTTGATCAGGTAATAGGACAGGCCGGCGCGGGGTGAGGTCTGGGTGCCGAACTGAGAGTAGTGTTCTAGGCTGCCGCCGAGGGTGTAGAAGAAGCGGTTTTTGAAGTCGCCGTGGACAGAGGCGATGTAGTCGTAGTTGGTGCGCTCGGTAGACTCGTGGGTCGTATACGAGGGGATGTTTTCGAGGCCACGTTCATTTTCAAAGCGAAAGCCGATCAGGCCCGTAATGTGAGGGGTGAAGCGGTAGTCGCCTTGATAGACGAGCTCGTCGCGGTTGGAGGCGAGTTCGGATTTGTATGGATAGGTCTCTGGATAATCGAGCATGGCGCGACCGGAGGCTACGTAGCCGTTGGCGCCTTTGAAGGTGACGGAGTTGCCGAAGTAGGCGTAGGTGGGTCCGTAGACGGGATCATCGTAGTAGTCGATGAGCTGGCCTTCAGGCTGCCAGAGGGCGTACTGTTCGCGCTTGCGGGAGGCGCCGTAACGGACGACGTTGTGGAAGTCGAGGGTTGTCTGATTGTCGATGGAACCGCTGATGTAGAGGTCTTGATCTTTTTGTGTGGCGTCGTCCGCTACACGGTAGAACTGGTAGGCGTTAGGGACTCCGGTGGCGTCGACGCCGTAATGGATGGTGCCGCGAAGGGTGGTGCTGCCGGTGACCTGGTAGCCGAGGTTGGCTGCGGCGGTGCCGACATGGAACTGGTCGCGGGGGATGGAGTTCGAGGTCTGGAGCCAGGAGTAGGCGCTGTAGTAGTCGAGCTTCTTGCGGGCGCCGGCGAGTTCGGCATCGGTGCGGAAGGTGTGGAAGTCGCCGAATTCACCGCCGAGACGGAGGGATGGAGTGGACTTGAAGCCCCGCGGGGTGTTGAAGCTGACGACGCCGCTGCCAGCGTCCGCGCCGTAGAGGGTGGAGTTAGGACCGCGGTAGACTTCTACGCTTTCGACGCCAGTGGTGGACATGGGACCGAAGTCGAATCGGCCGCCCAGGTCGCCGGCTGAGACGCCGTCGAGCAGGACTTTGTTGGAGTCGGATGGGCCGCCGCGGACGAAGAGAGAAGTCTGCGCACCGAGTTGGCCGGTCTGGTAGACGGCGGTGCCGGGCATGAGGCGGAGGCCGCTGACAACGTCAACGCGGAAGTTCAGGTCGAGGGGGCCGATCACGCTGGTGGCTTCGCTGGTTTGCTGCTGGGGGGTAGGGGTGCCGGTGGGGGTGACGACGATGGACTGCCGGACCCATTCGGGCTCCATAACCAGCGTGCGCTCGACGCTGTCGCCGGCACCGGCGTAGAAGGCCGGCGGGTTGAGTTGGCGGAAGCCGGGAGCGGTGATGATGAGAGCGAAGCGTCCGGTCTGGCCGGTGGTGAATTGGAAGCTGCCGTCGGAGGTTGAGGTCGTGGAGGAGACGAGCTTCGTTCCGTTCATCAGGACCACGGTTGCGCCGGTGACCGTTGCGCCTGAAGTGTCGGTGACGGTACCGCGGATGACTCCGGCATAGGCGATTGCGGGGATAAGCAGGAAGAGTGTGCAGATAGTGCGAAAGGCGATGCTCGTTATGGCCTGGAAACGTGAGCCTTTGCGGCTGTCAGAAAACTTAAGCAATTTAGACAACAACATTCATATCCTCCGTCCCCCTCGGGACTAGAAGCGGGTGATTGGCACCTGAGGACCGGTCTCCTGACTTGCGCCTTTCCGGGCCGCCTTCCCAGGGCTCCTTGCGGAGTGGTCCCAGTGGCTGATGGCCGGATTCCCTGCCCCGCTGCCTGAGAGACGGCGTTGGGTAGGGGTGCGCTCACAGTTGCGGGGCAGCGACGGATTCGCACCGTCTTCCCGAACATCCTGGTGAGTCTCCGTTATGGGTTTCGCGCGGTGCCTGACGGCTTCAGCGCAGGAAAGGGTGCGAAATGGTAGCGGCCATGCAGGAATTGATCCTGCTGGCGGCGGCTTGGGAAACCTGCCTTTGTGTGATTCTTAAGCTCTGGCTCGAGGCCGATTCTTTCGCGCTCTTCGAACCGATTTAACAGGATTATACGCCGCCGCTCAATCAGTTACGGGACCGTGGCCAGACGCTGAAGCCTGCGGAGCAAGGCGATCAAGGCACGGGGAATCGTGATATTTACCCCGTTGCTCGGATCAATCTACTGTCCGATCAGCAATACGCCGCCCGAGTAGTTGGGCAAGATGATCTCGCCACCGTCGATGACAGGTGGCATGAACTTATTGAAGAGATTGTACTTGGCGCCATCCTGTGCGCCAGACCAGCCCCAATCGTCTGAGTCCCAGAGTTTTTGCAGGATGCCGTCGGCGCCTACGTGGACTGGATCGAAGATGAGGATGTGACCCTGCACTTTGTTGGCGTTGGCATCGCCGCGGGGAACGGCACAGACCAGCAGGTACGAGTTGGGGTCCTTTCCGTTGCTGGAACCCGAGCAGAAGCCCCCGGGCATGCCGCCGGGGGGATTGCCGCGGACATCCGGCGATGCGTATTCGCGGCTTTCTGCTAGATATTTTGGAACTGCGGATGAGCTTAGCTGCCATTTATGCAATTGCTGGTTCTCGCCCCAGACGAACAGGGTCCAGGCATTCAGCAGAGGGTCCCACATGGTTACCGGTGTGGCGTGCAGGTGAGCGCTATCGCCAAAGGGAAGGAAGTTCAGAGCACGCGGATCCTGTGGGCAGGGATCGATGTCGTTGCCGGGGCTCATGGTGGCCCAGACTGGGGATCCGCCTACGAGTTTGCCGCAGTTAGCGTGGGCCTTTGCCAGATCCGCTGGTTTCGTTCCGCCCATCTTCTCTGCGTGCATGCAGTAGAGTAAGCCGTCCTTTCCACCGCCGCAGACAATATTCAGCTCCGCAATGTAAGTGAGACCGCCCGAGCCAAGATCCTGATCGGTTCGAGCACCGGGAGAGAGCTGTGGATAGACAAGAAGGACGGGCTGTCCTCGTTCATTTCGTTTTGCTACCATGCGTGCATTCGCCATTGGCATGGACATTCCCCCACCGACGGGGCGGACCGCTTCGGTTTCCATGGACATGCCGGCTAGTCTGCTGGTGGGTCCAGTGTTGGCGGCGCCCGCGCGCGCGTCATCTGTCCAAGGTGTCCAGTGATCGACCACCTTGAGAGATGCTGCATCAGCAGTTGTGGCGGGCGTGTAGCGGATTTTGATGAAGCTTTCGCCCCACTGGCTTACGCCGTCGAAGGCGCCGTTGCCGGTCATTGCGTAGCAATCCTGATTACTGTCACAGGCCAATCCGGCACCGGCCATCCAAATTCCAGCGCCCTTGCCAATGGTGGTGGCTAACATTGCGGTTACTTTGTTCGTGACGGTTTCGAAGGCGAAACAATAGCCGGACGATCCGTTTGCGGTTTCGTTCACCGATCCGGTGCATTGCAGGACGGTCTTCACTCCCTGCGGGTGGATTAGCACGGCGGAGCTTCGCGCTTTGCGCATGGCGGTGTTGAAATCGAGGCCGTCGATGAGTACGGGCGCGACTGCCTTTGTTCCGTCAGCGACGTTCAGCACAAACATGAAGTAGCGCGCAGTCTTCGGGTTCCCGCTGCCATCCTGCGATACCCAGCAGACCTGGTAGTCGAGGGCCGTGTCGGGGTCGATGACGCCGGTGCTGAGGCAGCCCCACTTATCGTTGATTACGTGGAAGTCGATGGCGGCGCTGCCCTGGATTGGGGTGCCGAGGGTTACTTGCCAGATGTCGGAGCCATCGTGTGCGTCGACGCCGCGGACGACGTTCGCCATGCTGGGAAGGACCATCACGTCCCGCTTGCCGCGCGCAGTATGCACGCCGGGCAGGATCAGAGGTTGAGCTTCCATGCCGCGAGCATCTCCAAAGACCGGGATGACGGTTTTGAAAAGTACTCCCTTTGTCCTTACGCTTTCCTGGCTAAGAACAGTTTCGTTGCTGTTCCACCCGGACCGTGCGTTGTCGCCAGCTCGAGTAAGCCAGGGTTGCATCTGCTGTGCGGACGCCACTGAGGTCACGATGAGACATAGAACTGTGTAGACGCTTTTCTTCATGAGGCTCGCTGGACTTCTGAGGTTGAGGGGGGACGCATATTGAAACCTCTTGCAAACAATTCGCGCGAAGTCAGAGGAGATGCTCCCAGCAGAGCCACCTAGCATCGGTTGCATGGAGGCGTGAATGCTATAGTGGTGGTCTTGTATACCTGTGAATCTGGATCGACGACCGTGGGCCTTAACGTTATCTGCTGCTTGCGGTGGGAGTCAATATGAAGTTAAGAGTGCTGTAAACGCGCGTTCATACTACTTCGTTTCACAGGTTCGAAGTCCCGTGTCGCAGTTCCGCAATGCAAGATAAGCGCCCTTACCCCAGAGTGGCCATCTTCAACTACGAATCTGAACGCTTCTCTGTCGCTAAGGGCAAACATCTCTCTCGGACTGATGTGACATTTGCAGACCAGACAGAGAACGGAGTCTCCGACCTTCGGCCTCCATTTTCGCATGATCTCAAACGACGGTATGAGAGGCGCAATCACTATTGGAAAATTGAAAATGAAGTCGAAGGCCATACACCAGGCACATTTTTCTGTGTCTGTCGAAGACTCGATCGCGGTTTGTATAAATCGAATTGAAGAAATTTGGTGCCAGGAACTTCTAAGACCGAATGACGATGCAATTCGACTCAACAGAGCAGCACTTCCATGTCATTGTCTTGGATCGAGAAGCAGTGTTTGACAATTTAACTTCATGCATCGGCCTCCAGTCATTGAAAATCAACAGAGCTTTGGTATACTAGTGACAGTTACACACGACATATAGCTCAGTATTCCTCGAAACCTCTTAGTTTCGGAGGTTTTCATGTAGAGCGTAAGTACATCCCAATCGAGGAAAAATAGTTGATTACTTTACATTTTACCTAATACTTGCGTGTGGATAGAGTTGATCCTGCAAGAGGCAAACATACACCTACAAAGATGGCGCTAAAGCGAATCTTAACCTAGCTGATGGCGCGTTGATGCGGACCATTTCTACCTGACCTCGTTTGCGTAGCCTGTCGGGTATACGACAATTCAATTCGCCACTATCAGGGGGTGTAGTCGCAGTTTTCTTTAACTCCAGAGCGGGGTAAGAGTGAGTTAATGCTTCATCAACTCGAAGCCTCCAGCGTGGCCTCACAACTGCGCTTTTTGAACGTCTTGCTGCATTTGATACGCCCATAGCTCACATGCGGCCGCGGAATCCGTGTTGCCTGAGTGCAAGCTACGCCCTAACGTGTCGTCTATAACCCACATAGAAAGGTAACTACTATACGAATGAGGCTTCTGAAGCGGTTGTTGTGCTGGTTGAAGAAATTGAAGGCGCGTCACGACGCAGACCTAGCGAAGATGTCTTGGTGGGATGACCAATTATGATCGAAGGTACTTAACGGAACAACCAAGTAAGAAAGGTATCGACTGAATAGATGAGGTTATTGAAGCGACTGTTGAAGCTGCTATTTACTTCTTGGAAAGACAGCACACGAAGGAACAGACCGAAGAAGAGAGATGCGCGGCTCGCACTTGGTAGTCTTCGAGGGGATCAACGATTCGGCTAGAGTGCTGGACATCACCTTCAAAGTTGCGATGCCAGCTCCCTACATTGAAGGGCCGGTTTGCTCGTTGCGGGATCGGTGAACTGGAAACGATGTACCTATGCGCCAAGTGTGCGCCGGATATACGCGAAGTATCCCAAGGCTTACTGTCTTAACATTAAGGCAAAGCGCAACGGCAACCCTGCGATACTGGCGTATAGCCGAAAGTGGAAGCGAAAGAAGCGTGCGGAAGAGAAAGACCAGGCGGTCAGCACCCCCAACGAGAGCAGCAAGACCGATGATCGCACACCGCAATGTATTGCTTGCGGCCGGCTCGGCTTCACACGGTTAATGTATCGCTACCACCACATATTCTTCTGTAATACGCAAGACTGTATCGATGACATTGCTTAGTTTAAAGCAATCAAGTGATTTCTCTGGGGGCGATATCTTTAATGAAGCATTACCCTTCCGTTATTGACGGCATAAAGGACGGCTCGATCGCTGCGGAGTCACCACCGAACTTCGAAACGGTTTAGATCTTGCGGATCTGACGGAACTAGAAGCTATCTCATACATACCTTTGCGGTTTCGGTAGACATCATGAGACCAGCGTTGATTGCGGCTCTCATCCGCCACGTTTCAGGCGCTTGCGTGTTTATGAGATAGCTTGTAGAGCTTACGTTGGCTTGCTGAGCAAGTTGGACACCGATCCTGCGAGAATCTTGCTCCAAACTGTCTCATACGATTTTCTGCGTCCGATTGTGTGCTATCGATTCTATGGTGACCCTGGGAAGATTCGAACTTCCGACCTCCGGTTTAGGAAACCGCTGCTCTATCCAGCTGAGCTACAGGGCCACTTTTTGCTACTCGCAACGGTTTCCAGGAAATCGCTGGACTCAATCTAGCCTGCCCTTTCGGGCAGGCGGCCTGGTGAGCTACAGGGCCACGTTAGTGTTTCACTCCTAGTTTACTGCAACTCGTCAGAGCTAAGGCACCACTTTTTCAGATTGCCGAAGAGCTGATTTTCAGCTACTCCCGGTCAATTTTCAAGTCAATGGCGGAGACAGGTGGTTGTGCTGGGGAATTGATGCTACCGCAGGAGGGGTGAAGGATGAAGCGGACTACGCCGTTGCTGTCCTGAAAGGCCAGGCCGTAGGTGGAGCCGCCTTTGAAGTCGCCCCACGATTTGGGGACGGCGGTGACACAGTTGGTGACGCCGGTAAAGCGGTCAGACTGGTATTCGTCGGCGTGAACTTCCTGCCTGGGGTGGTATGCCTGGCCTACGAAAACTCCGATGGCGCCTGTGGCGGCGATTGCGGCTAGATTTACCAAGGCTGAGGGTTTGATCTGCATGTGATGGGTCTCCATTTGAGAACTCGGCAATTCGACAAGTTGTAGACGCTTCAGTGACGGCGTTCGCTCCAGACTTTTCCAGCTGAGGGCATGTGCGCGAGCTATTGGCTGCGGGGTGACTTGCGAGTAAACTGGGAATATGGCGGATATTGAGCGCAGGAAGTCGGTTACGGTCAAGATTGGCTCGGGAGCCAATACAGTTCGCGTGGGCTGGGAAGCTCCAGTGGTGGTGCAGTCGATGACCAACACGGACACGGCGGACGTTGCTTCAACCATTGAGCAGGTGGAGGCGCTGGCGCTGGCCGGCTCCGAGATGGTACGGGTGACGGTGAACAATGACGATGCGGCGAAGGGTGTGCCGTACATTGTCGAGGGGCTGGCCAAGCGCGGGATTCATACGCCGATTGTGGGCGATTTTCACTACAACGGCCATCTGCTGCTGAAGAAGTATCCGGACTGTGCTACGGCGCTGGCGAAGTACCGCATCAATCCGGGCAATGTTTCGATCGGGCGCAAGGACGATGACAATTTCCGGACGATGGTGGAAGTGGCTGTAGAGCACCAGAAGCCGGTTCGCATTGGGGTGAACTGGGGTTCGCTGGACCAGGCGCTGCTGACGAAGATGATGGACGCGAACAGCAAGTTGCTCAATCCCCTGCCCGCGCGTGATGTGATGATGGAGGCGATGGTTGTCTCCGCTCTGGACAATGCAGCGGCGGCGGAGCGGTATGGACTGCGGCGGGATCAGATTATTCTTTCGGCGAAGGTTTCGGGGGTTCGGGACCTGATTGATGTTTATACGAGTCTGGCTGCCCGGTGCGATTATGCGCTGCATCTGGGGCTGACCGAGGCGGGCATGGGAGCCAAGGGGATTGTGGCTTCCGCAGCTGGGTTGTCGCCGCTGCTGCTGGCGGGGATTGGCGATACGATTCGGGTGAGTTTGACACCTGCTCCGGGTGGGGCGCGGACGGAAGAAGTGCATGTGGCGCAGCAGATTCTGCAGTCGCTTTCGATTCGCAGCTTTATGCCGCAGGTGACAAGTTGCCCTGGGTGTGGGCGGACAACGAGCACGTATTTCCAAGAGCTGGCGGAGCAGATCCAGGGGTATTTGAGGACTTCGATGCCGGTTTGGCGGCAGGAGTATCCGGGGGTTGAGGAGCTGAAGCTGGCTGTGATGGGCTGCATTGTGAATGGGCCTGGCGAGAGCAAGCATGCCAACCTTGGGATCAGTCTGCCCGGCACGTTTGAGGATCCGGTTGCCCCGGTGTATGTGGATGGGAAGCTGTTTACTACCCTGCGCGGGGACAATATTGTGGCGGAGTTCCAGGGGATCCTGGATAACTATGTGGTCAGCCATTATGGTCAGGGGCAGAAGGAGCCGGAGTTGGTGGAGGTTCTTTAGCCGCCTGGGTTCAACAGCAGATGCCCTTTGGGAATGACAACAAGAAAAACAAAGACATGCAAGAGCGGCGAGATTCTTGGTCTCGCCGCTTTTTTGTGCGTTTGTATCTTTTGCCTATTTCTTCGAGAGTTTTAGGTCTTCTACCTTTACTGGGAGTGGCGTGCCTTTTACGAAAGGTTCTAGTGGGGTTAGCTCTATGTTGGCGGCGCTCAATGATTGGGGAAGCTGGATTGAGCCTTTGACGGACGTTGCGCCGGCAGCGATAGTCAGTTGTTTGCGGGTGCCGTTTACGACCAGGTCGATGGTGGAGGGTTTTTCTGTGCCGCTTACGGTGAGGTCGAGGTTGTAGGTCCCAGGTTTGGCTTCGATGAACCAGCGAAGTTTGTAGAGCGTCGGGCGGACTCCGTAGTCGCCGCCGTTGTAGTTGTAGAACTTGTCGGCGTCCTTGGCGGTCAGGGCGAAGCTGCCGTCTGATTCGGGGGCGAAGGCTGGTTGTTTGACTGCCAGTTTGCCTGCGAAGGGCAGGGTGATCACGGGAAGGTAGCCTGCGCCTTTGAGTGCGTCGGGGGTGAGCTGGACCGTGGTGCCTTCGGAGTTTTCTGAGACGGTGAAGCTGGTGCTTGTTTTGAGCAGCTTCGCTTCATTGGCGCCTGTCTGGTGCAGGCCGGGGAGGACTAGTTTTCCGTCTGCGGGAATGTCTCTTACGAAGAGATAGAGCTTGTCTTTGCCGACCGTTGCGTAGCCGAAGTCGAGTTTGCGGAAGGGCTGGCCGGTGGTTGCATAGATTGCCTCTTCCCTGCCCTTGATCCACCGGCCTACGCCGCGGAGGACGTCGGCTTCATAGGGGACGACGGAGCCGTCGCCTTCCGGACCGATGTTGAGGATGTAGTTGCCGCCGCGGCTGACGACTTCAATCAGGCGGAGGATGTTTTCGTTGATCTTGCCGGGGAGGTCTTCGCGCTTTTGCCAGGAGCGGTAGCCCCAGGTTTCTCCGAAGATTGAGGCGGGGGTCTGCCAGGGTTCGTCGATCTGGAAGGCTGGGACTTCGTTGTCACCCATGACAGTGAAGTCGCCTTCGTAGTTGAAGACGCGGCCGCTGACCATGGTGGCGGGCTGGAGGCGGTGGACGGTCTGGACGAAGGCTTTGCTTTGCTCGGCGGTGGGTTTGCCCATGTCGAACCAGATTTCGGAGATGGGGCCGTAGTTGGAGAGGAGCTCTTTCAGCTGGGCTACGTTAAAGGCGGCGTGGGCGGGGGTGATGGGGTTGCTGTTGCCTTCGATGTAGGTGCTGCCGCCGGGAAGATGCCAATCGATAGTGGAGTAGTAGACGCCGAACTTCATGCCGGCGCGAGCGCAGGCTTCGGAGAGCAGCTTGACGACGTCCTTCTTATAGGGGGTGGCGTCTACGATGTTGTATTTGGTCTGCGCGGTGTGGAACATGTTGAAGCCATCGTGATGTTTGGAAGTGATGACGATGAACTTCATGCCTGCGGCCTTGGCGAGTGCGACGATGGAGTCGGGGTCGAAGTTTGTGGGATTGAACTGGGCAGCGGTGGCGGCGTACTGGTCGAGCGGGATGGGCGCGTTAGCCATGATCTGTTCGCTGTAGCCGTTGTCGATCTGCTTGCCCTGCCAGACGCCGCCGAGTTGGGAGTAGAGGCCGAAGTGGATGAACATGCCGAATTTGCGGTCGCCCCAGGCTTGGACGTCGGCTGGGCTAGGGCGGGGCTGCGATAGGGGCTGGGGGCGGTCAAGAGGCTGAGTGGCTTTTTCTTTCGAGGTCTGGGCTTGCAGGTATGCCGATGGCTGTATTGCCATACCGAGTAAAAGTGCTGTTAGGAGTGCTGCGGTGCCCGGTTGGCGTGCTACTGACATGTGCTTACTCTCCTGGCTTGTATGCGGTTGAGCAACCGCTAACTTGGCCTAACCTTGATATCACAGCGATGGTAACGCTGGCATTCCTCTGCTTGTTACCGGCTGAGCTACTTAATTTTCGCTACCCGACCGGTGGTTGGGAATTTCTGAAATTGGAGTATGTCGTGGCCAGGGACGATACGGTCTGCAGAGCCTGCCAGCTTGATCATCCGCGCCTGATTGGCGATGTTGGCAGGGTGGTCGGCGTCGCTGAAGGTGGCGCTGGCGAGGTGCTGCTGCAGGTTGAGATAGAAGTAGGCATTGTCTGAGGCGAGAACGTAGTTGGGGTGGCCTTCGACGAGGAGATACTGGGACGCGTACGTGTGGCGGGCGCCGGTGTAGGCGCGGATGCCGGGGAAGATTTCCACGTTGTCGCCGTCAACGAGGTGGACGCGGCCTTCGGCGTTGAGCTTTTTTAGCTGCTCAACATCTTCGGGGTCAATACCGTCGTTGTCACCGTCTTTTTCCCAAGCTGCGCCGGTGTAGTAGGTGTACTCGGCTTTCTGAATCCAGATTTGCGCTTTGGGGAAGAGGTCGATGCCGCCCATGTGATCCCAGTGGGCGTGGCTGATGACGATATCTGTCACATCGAAGGGCTGGACTCCTGCGGTTTTGACGGCTTCGTCGGGGCGCAGGTAGTCCTTCATCGGGAACTCTTTGAGATAGGTGTCTCGATGGAAGCCGCTGTCGAAGAGGATTGTGTGGCCGCCGCCGCGGACTAACCAGACGACCATGGCGAGGTCGAGCTTTTTGTTCGCACTGTCTTTCGGAACGTCCACGACCAGATCGGAGAGTTTTACACCGGGTGAGGTGGCGTAGCGGACGGCTTGGATGGAATATTCGGGCGTGGCGCAAAGGGCGCTGGTGGAGGCGAGCAGATAAAGGACGGCGGTCACCAGAAAAGATCGTTTCGGCATAGGCCTCGATTCTAAACGGGCTTTCGTGATGACCTCTTTTTCCTTATTTTGAGCTAGACGCCGGGGTGAGCGATGACTTCCTGGCGCTGGTTGCCGAGGCCGTCGATGCCGAGGGTGATGATATTCCCAGGCTTGAGGTAGACGGGGGGCTTCTGGCCGAGGCCTACTCCGGGAGGGGTACCGGTGGAGATGATGTCGCCTGGCTGGAGGCTCATGAACTTGCTGAGGTAGCTGACAAGATGGGCAACGCCGAAGACCATAGTGCTGGTGGTGCCGTTCTGATATTGGTGATCGTCGACCTTGAGCCAGAGGTGGAGAGCTTGCGGGTCGGTGATTTCATCGGTGGTGACGAGCCAGGGGCCGATGGGGCCGAAGGTGTCGGCGCTCTTGCCCTTAACCCACTGTCCAGTGCCTTCGAGCTGGTAGGCACGTTCGGAGAGGTCGTTGACGACGCAATAGCCGGCTACGTAGGAGAGGGCATCGGCTTCCTTGACGTACTTGGCTTCTTTGCCGATGACGACGCCGAGTTCTACTTCCCAGTCTGATTTTTCGGAACCGGGAGGGATGATGACGTTGTCATCGGGGCCCATGATCGAGGAGGTTGCCTTCATGAAGACGACCGGCTCGGCGGGAACGGCCATGTTGGATTCGGCGGCGTGGTCGGAGTAGTTGAGGCCGATGCAGATGAATTTGCCTACCGAGCCGACGCAGGGGCCAATGCGGGGGTTACCGTCTACGGGCGGGAGTTGTTCGGGGTCGACTGAGCGCAGCTTTTCGAGGACGGCGGGCGAAAGGGTGGCGCCGGCGATGTCGGGGACGACGCCGGAGAGGTCGCGGATGGTTCCTGCAGCGTCGAGCAGGCCCGGGCGTTCTTCACCGGGGAGACCGTAGCGGAGCAGTTTCATTGATCGGGTCCTGTGTTCGGAATTTACGGCAGCATCAAGACTAACTGGCTGGACTGACCCCACTCAATATGCACTGTGTCAGCCGGAATGCAATTTCGTATCAAATTTGGACGCGGGAGAGGAATTCGGGGACGCCGGGGATTTCAGACTTCAGTCGAAAGAGCGCTCCTGCTAATGGGCCGTCCTCTTCCCTGCTTAGACCTCCGGCGGTAGTGACGTAAATGTCGGAGTAATCGTCGCCACCGAAGGTCAGGCTGGAGACTTTCCTGGTTGGGAAGCTAATTCGCTCAGCGATTGTTCCGGCCGCATCGAAGCGGACGAGGCTGTAGCCGCCCCAGAGTGCTGACCAGAGGCAGCCTTGCGAGTCGAGCGTCATTCCGTCAGGGAAGCCGTCTTCGGGTGTGAGATGTATGTGGATTTGGCGGTTGGAGAGCGAGCCGGTGGCGAGGTCGTAGTCGAAGCGGTAGATGGTGTATGCGAAGGAATCGGTGTAGTAGAGAATTGCACCGTCTGGCGTGAGGGCCAGACCATTGGAGCAGCCGATCTCTTCGAGCAGGACGTGAAGGGACCCGTCGGTATCGAGGCGGTAGAGGCGGCCTTTGCAATCCGTGCTGGACATGGTGCCGCAGAGGACACGACCGAGCGGGTCGGCGATTACATCGTTGAAGCGGGAATCCCGCTCTGCTGGAATTTCGGAGACGAGTTCGGTGAGCTGGCCGTCACACCAAGTGGCAATCGTGCCGCGGTCCATAAAGAGCAGAAGGGAGCCGTCGCTTTGGATGGTGAAGCCGCCGACGGGACGACCCTGGTAGCACTGCTCATGTTTGCTGGTGGCCGGATCGTATCGAAAGATGCGGCCTTGCGGAATGTCGCACCAGTAGAGGCACTTTTGGAATGGATGCCAGAGCGGGTTTTCGCCGGTTTCGCAGGCGTAGTCGGCAATGAGTTGAGGTATGTCCATGGTTGATTCCCTCGTTGGCTCCTGGTGATGAGAGGATAGCGGAATCTTTTGCTACATTGCAGAGAGAGAATGATGATTTGACGCCAGCTGACATGACCGTTGCTAAGCATAAATGGATGACGCTGGTTGCTTTTGCGATCATTTACCTTGTCTGGGGTTCGACGTTTCTGGCAATCCGGGTGGGCGTGGCCGAGGTGCCGCCGTTGCTGTTTGCGGCGATGCGCTTCCTGGTTGCTGGCGCAGTGCTGGTGGGGTGGACGGCTGTGCGCGGAGAGCGTTGGCCTACGCGGCGGCAGTGGCTTTCCGTAGTGCTGCTGGGTACGCTTATTTTCCTCATCGATTATGGACTGTTGTTCTGGGCGCAGCAGCGTGTGCCTTCGGGCATTGCAGCGGTGATGCTGGCTACGATTCCTGTGTTCATGGCGCTTGCTGAGATTGTGATTCTGCGGACGCAGAAGCTCACTGTTCGGCTCGGCGTCGCACTGGCCGTGGGAATGCTTGGCGTGGTTGTTTTGACGCTGCGATCAGTCAAGGGGATTGGAGGTTCTGCGCTGGACGGCCTGGGCGCTACGGCGCTGATCGTCGCTGCGATGAGTTGGGCTGTGGCTTCGTCGCTCACACGCAGGCTACCGTTGCCGGAGTCGAAGGTAATGAGCTCCGGAACGCAGATGCTGGCAGGCGGTCTGCTGCTGACGATCGCGTCGGGTGGGTTTGGTGAATATCACCGTTTCGATCCGGCTGCGGTTTCACTGAAAGCATGGATTGCGCTGCTTTACCTGATTGTGGCGGGGTCGATCATAGGATTTACGGCATATGTGTGGCTGATTCATCATCAGTCGCCTACGAAGGTTGGGACCTACGCGTATGTGAATCCAGTGGTTGCGGTGGTGATTGGCTACTTCTTCGGTGGGGAGGCGCTAGGGGTGCGGGCTGTTCTCGGCACGCTATCTGTGCTGGTGAGCGTGGTGCTGATTACGACGACCCGGAAGAATCCGCAGGCGTGAGAGTATGGTCGTGTTCGAAGCGGGCTTGCCGGATAGCGATGCCGGAGTGATAACCTACGATTTCGTACTGGCTGCAAGGCACTGTAGGCTTGAGGCCGGGCAACTCCTAAACATGAGATGGGACTTCGCATGAGCGCAGTAACTGCACCGACTCTTCTTGTACTTGCGGCCGGCATGGGCAGCCGATATGGCGGTTTGAAACAGCTTGATCCGGTTGGGCCCAGCGGCGAAACGATCATGGATTATTCGGTCTATGACGCGCTGCGGGCTGGGTTTGGCAAGATTGTTTTTGTGCTGCGACAGGATATCGAGCAGGCGTTCAAAGATGGCTTTGGAACGCGGTTTGCCGAGCATATTCCCATTGAGTATGTGTTCCAGGAGCTGGACAAGCTGCCTGCGGGTTTTAGCTTGCCTGAGGGGCGCACCAAGCCGTGGGGAACGACGCACGCAATCCTGATGGCTAAGGATGTGATCCACGAGCCTTTTGCCGTGATCAACGCGGACGACTTCTACGGTGCTGAAGGGTACCGCGTGCTCTCAGAGCAGCTGCAGGCAGCCGATGTGACGAAGCAGGACTATGCGATGGTGGGTTTTGAGCTGCGCAATACTCTGTCCGATTTTGGCAGTGTGGCGCGGGGCGTTTGCCAGCGTAATGCGGATGGGTATCTTGAGAGCGTTGTGGAGTTGACCAGCATCACGCGTGATGGCGATGGGGCGGTGAATACAGACCCGCAGGGCAACAAGACTACGCTGGCGGTCGATTCGTTAGTGTCGATGAATATGTGGGGATTTACTCCGGCGATCTTTGCGCAGTTGGAAGGCATCTTTGAGGACTTTCTAAAGACGAGCGGCAGTGAGCTGAAGTCGGAGTGCTACATACCTAACGCGGTGAATTCACTGGTGGCATCAGGCGATGCGCGCGTGAAAGTGCTGCGTACGGGCGATGCGTGGTTTGGTGTGACGTACCGCGAAGATCGTCCTGGTGTGGTGGAGAGCATTCGCAAGCTGGTTGGTGATGACCGCTACCCGGAAAAACTCTGGGCATGAGTACAGCGGGCAAGCCAAGCTACGATCTGCGCGGGGTGGTAGGGCAGTTCCAGGTAAGCGGCGAGTATGTTGACGCGATTCCGTATGGCACTGGGCACATCAACGATACGTTCTGCGTGCGCGTGCATCAGGGTGGCGCGACAGTGCGTTATATCTTGCAGCGCATCAACCATAATGTCTTCAAGAACCCTGTTGGCGTGATGGAAAATATCCGGCGCGTTTCGGAGCATCTGCAATCGAAGCTGCCCGATCCGGCTCAGGTAAGCCGTAATGTGTTGACACTTGTACCGATGCGTGGGGGACCGCCGTGGTACATCGATGAAGCCGGAAATCATTGGCGTCTGTACTACTTTGTCGAAGGCACGCGGTGTTATGACGCAATCGAGTCTCCGCAACAGGCGTACAGCGCGGCGCGGTCTTATGGGGAGTTTCAGAAGTTGCTGATAGATCTACCGCAGCCGCGACTTCACTACACGATTCCTGACTTTCATCACACGGCCAAGCGTTTTCAGGCGCTGGAGCTGGCGATTGCTGCTGACATCGCGGACCGCGCTAAGCTGGTGCAGCCTGAGATCGCTTTTGCGCTGCGGCGTGAGCCGATGACGCGGGTTTTGCTCGAGGCCGATTTGCCTGAGCGCGTGACGCATAACGATACCAAGCTGGGTAATGTGCTGTTGGATGAAGCGACGGGCGAAGGTGTATGCGTCATCGATTTGGACACAGTTATGCCGGGCCTGGTGCTGTATGACTTTGGCGACATGGTGAGGACATCGACCTGCGCCGTGCGAGAGGATGAGCGCGATCTTTCGCTGGTCACGATGCAGTTCCCGATGTTTGAGGCTCTCGTGCGGGGTTATCTTTCAACTGCTGGAGACTTTCTGACGTCAATCGAAAAGAAGTATCTTGCCTTCAGCGGCAAGCTGATTACGTTTGAAATTGGTATTCGCTTCCTCACTGATTTTCTTTCAGGGGATACGTATTTCAAGGTGCATCGTGATGGGCATAACCTCGATCGCTGCCGTACGCAGTTTAGGCTGGTGGAGTCAATTGAAGCGCAGGAAGCGGCTATGGATGATCTCGTTCGCTCGATCGCCTTATAGTCAGTTTGCCAGATCCGGCTCCGCGAAGAAGTCCTCACGCAAACCTGGGGCACGACTTTGCCGTTGTGGATCTCAAATATGGTGTCGGCGTCCACCATCCAGATGCTACGAGCGCACCTGTATCCAGCGAAATACTGACGACACCACTCCAGTAACTCTGCCCTAGTGGTCTTCAGACCTACGCTGAGTCTCGTTCCTGTGATTGGGGAACACGGATATCCGCCTTGGAGAAGATCGTTATGATGTCATTTGGCTAAAGCAGAAGATTCTCAGAAACGTTACCAGCCAGATTAAGCTGCTCTAGATTGAAAGGGAGTAACGTGGTTGAGAGTGTGCTCTTGTTCTGGCGCTCAGTGACTGCATAGCTCCAGTCGATATCATTTTCGCTTAACTTTACTTTCAGGGATGAAAAGTGAAATTGAATTATCTGGAAGCAGCTCTTGCGACGATAACGTCCGCCCTCAGTGCGTGTACATATTTGGAATCCGAATCCAGGATGCATGGAGAACCAGGGAGATCGTTGTGAACAGACCGAAGAGGGAGGATACCGAATTGCTTCAAGCATGGTCATCTGATTGAACAGCACTTTTCTTAATTTGATTTAGCCTTGTTGATTTCATCTGTGGGTGAACGATACAACAGATGAGTCTTTACTATTTATTTATGTGTCAATATGAAATCCTTACGCTGCTTAACTATTTTCTTTCCCCTACATCGATCTCGTGTCATTCTGAACATTCCAGACACAAGCAAACGCCTGAATGGTTTCTACGTAAATTCCCTGAGACGCAGGTCTCATGAGTCCGGCGACTTTGTGTGGAATATTTTGTCCCAGGAGCATACATGGCAGAGGCAACTAATGGCGGAATGAAGCCCACTTTGGGCCTTACGGGACTCACCAGCAACGCAATGGCGCTAATCGCCCCTGGAGCTTTGCTTTGGCTTACATTCCTGGTCCAGGCCACCGAAAAAGACACTGCGCCTGCGATGTGGATGGGAATTGTCGGCGCGCTGGTCCTGTGTATCTCCACCGCAATCTGCTACGCGGAAATGGCGAAGTTGTATCCCGGCGCCGGCAGTTCCTATTACTTTGCTGAGCAGGCTTTTCTCAATCGAGAGAAAGCATGGCGCTATGCACGAATCTCCAAGTTCATCGTGGGCTGGGCATCTCATCTGTACTACTGGATATATCCGGGAGTGATGGTCGGGCTCATGGGCACCTTGTGCGGCTACATCGTGGGGACGATCTGGCCAAACTTGATGAGTGCCTCAAATCCGGGCATCTTTTTCATGATGGCTGTAGCTATCGTTTTCTCTTTCAGTATCGCTTACATCGCTCACCGTGGAATCAACAGCTCCACGATGGTGAATATGGGCATCAACGTCATTCAGATCGCTGCGCTCCTAACCTTTGCCGTGTTGGCGCTCGGCTACCGTCTGAATCACGCCCCGGGGTCTGAAGCTTGGCAATTCGATTCAACTTCAGGCGAGGCATATAAGTATGAATTCAAGACTGCTACAACTGTTGTTGGTGGAGTGACAACGGAAACGATCGTGCGCGATGCCAACAATGTTCCTCTACCAAAGACCGATGCAGCAGGAAAAGTTGTTCCGTTCCACATCAGCTATGCAGAACGAGATGCAAGCGGAAATTTTCTTGCTCATCCCAACGCATTGTCTGTCGTCAAGCCACACAACTGGAATTGGGTATTCGTTCAAATGACTGTGGCGATCCTAATCCTGGTGGGGTTTGAATCGGTAACCACGATGGGCGACGAGGCCAAAAATGCCAAACGGGACGTACCAATTGCCGTCATCGCTTCGCTGCTGATTCAAGGGGTTCTGTTTTATTTCTTCGAGTATTTCTCTGCCAATTTCTTCTTTAATAACGGATATACGCTACAAAATGCAGCAGGGTCGGCTGCACCGATCGGTGACATGATGGTTGTGGTGGGCGATGCCCTATTGGGCCCCGGCAACGGACGTCTCTTCATGCTCATCGAGGGCGCAACTGTCTTTCTGGCGCTTGTCGGAACAACGCTCTCATGCATTAACACTGGAGCTCGTGTCACCTACGCCATGGGTAAGGATAAGGAAGTACGCGGTCACTTCGGATTGCTGCACGGTAAGAACCTGACTCCGCACAACGCCATCTGGACGTTGGCTGCGATTTCAGCACTTATCGGTTGCGCGGCCGTGGTGCTTGCATTCGGAGACGGAAGCGCACCGTCTGATGCGTCGATCGCATCCATCCCACATGGTTTCTGGTCCAGCTTTGGCTATACCACCCACGAAAAAATGGCAGCGTTGCCAAATAGCTTGCTTACAGTCACGTTGGCCTCCAACTTTGGCACGTTCATTCTGTATGCACTGAGCAGTACCCTGTGCATGGTGGCTTATCACAAGCATCCGAAGTTCAGTTTCATTCGCCACCTCGCCATCCCCATCTTCAGTTTACTGGCCAATCTGATCTGCATGGGCTTTTATGTCTTCGGACCATTCGCGGGATATGGCACTCCTCATGAGCCATTGCTTGCACTCGGCATTGCAGCCATATGGGGTATCTACGGCGGCTTCTATTTCCTGAGCGCCGGCAAAGCCGCAGGCAAAACTTCGCTACTTCAAACCCGCGCTCCTTCGGCGTAGACTTATCCCATTCAGTTTCCGCTTATCAGCGTGACCTGATACTGGTTAATTTTCTATGCTGGATGTCGAATTCGCTGAACTCTCAGATCGCGGGTCAAGCCGCGAGCTGAATGAAGATTGTATCGGGCATGTGGTCCCATCATCGGGGGCCCAGGCCCGATCGCAAGGCTGGCTATTTGCGGTCGCCGATGGCCTCGGCGGGCACGAGAAGGGTGAAATTGCTTCACAGCTTGCAGTCGATACAGTGCTGGCGGGATTTCGCAGCATGCCCAAAGGGGTGATGCACGTTTCTCTTCTTCCCAAGCTGGTTCAGGAAGCAAATGTAGCTATCTACGACGCGGGACGTGCTAGCACGTCCCGCGCAGCATCCATGGGAACGACACTCGTGTTGTGCGCATTGCGTTTCGACTCCGCAGTTTTGTCGCATGTAGGTGATTCACGTTGTTATCTTTTCCGAAGTGGCGCAATCATTCAACTCACCCATGACCACTCCATGGTTGCAGAACAGATGCGCATGGGAATCATCTCGCAGGCGGAAGCTTCAGTTGCGGGCAATCGGAATATCCTAACGCGGAGCCTCGGTACTGAGCTCTTTGTTGCCGCTGATACGATTACGGTGAATATCATCCCAGGTGACGTACTGCTGCTATGCTCCGATGGTCTGCACGGGTATGTGCCGGACGAAACGATCGGACAGATTGTGAAGACGAATTCTGACTTGCAGGAGACTGCAGCGGCACTCGTGGCGGCAGCAAACGATAGTGGCGGACACGATAACGTTAGTGTCCAGATCATTCGTATCCGGGCAGTAGAACGCATGGGTCTCTATCGCGGTCGTCCTTATCGGTTGCTCTGATGCCTGCTCCCAACCTCACCATCCAACCCGGCGATATTCTCGACCACTTCAGCATTGATAGTGTGGTTGCCACAAGCGGTATGGCGACGGTTTTTAGAGCTCGTGATATCAACAATGGAATGCAGGTCGCGATCAAGGTTCCGCATCCGGAGATTGAAGCTGATCCGGCATTGTTCGATCGATTTCAGCGTGAGGAAGAGATCGGCAGAAAGATCAATCATCCCAGCGTAATGAAAGTTTTCGCAAACCCCGATCGCTCCCATGTGTACATGGTGATGGAGTGGCTTGAAGGACGCCTTTTGCGCCAGATTTTGAACGAGGAGAAGCCGCTTCCAGTTGACCGCGCCGTGACTCTGACGATCCGCATCTGCGAGGCACTTGAGACAATACACACCAACGGAGTCGTACACCGTGACTTGAAGCCGGAAAACATCATGGTTGATGCCGACGATCACATTCACCTGATCGACTTCGGCATAGCGTCCAATGCCGGTTCTAGACGCCTCACTTTTGGCAACTTCTCGCGCAACATGGGAACGCCGGACTACATCTCTCCTGAGCAGGTGCGCGGAAAGCGCGGCGATGGCAGAAGTGACGTGTATTCGCTCGGCGTAATGCTGTATGAGATGCTGACCGGGCAGGTTCCGTTCACCGGCTCTAATCCATTTGCGGCAATGAATGAACGGCTCCTCAATCCACCCCGGCCGCCAAGGAGTCTACGCTCTTCTATTTCTCCGCAACTGCAGGAGATACTTTATCGCGCGCTCGAACGGGAACCAAAGAATCGATATCACAGCGCAAGAGAGTTGGCATTCGATCTGGAACATCAGGAAGAAGTAGGCGTCGCTGCACGCGTTGAAGAAGGGCGTTGGCAAAGAAGCCAGTCACAGAAGCGGCGAAGGATAGTGTTCTACGTTGCACTTACTCTTCTGCCGCTCCTGGTTTTCGGGTTGCTCCTACTTGTCGCGCGGCACCACTCTTAGCTCATCGCATCAATGTGGCATAGATTCGTCAGGATGAATGACAAATTCGGGATAGGCACCCGCACCAAGCTCACGAATGTCCATCCCCTGCCAGTCGCCGTCGCGGTCCACACGAAAAGGCAGAATGCGATTGAGAAGTAGATTGACACCATGCATCATGGGAAGCATGAAGCCCAGCAGAGTTGAGATACCGACGAACTGGGCAATCATCTGATCGCCGCGTGACCCTACGGTAAGCGGTACAAACATTCCTGTCCCGATCAGGCCAAGAATACCGGCTCCGGCGTGAACGGCTATAGCTCCCCCGGGATCATCGATGAGCAGCCTGATCTCGAGCAATTCAACCAGAAAGATGAGCATCAGCCCTGCGGCCACGCCCGTTGCGATGGCCGCCAGAGGGGAGACGAAGTGGCATCCGGCGCTTCCTGCGACAAGTCCTGCTGTCCATCCGTTGGCACTCAGTGATGCGTCAGGTTTGTGGTAACGTAGCCGCGTCGCTGCAACCGCAGCAAGGCACCCGGCAGAGGCAGACAAAGTTGCATTGACAATGACACCAACGATTTGCATCGAGCCAGCTTTGTAGAACAGAACTGACGTAGCAGACTCAAGCCCGATCCATCCAACCAGTGCAATAAGACACCCAAAGAGGACCAGTACAACGTTGTGCCCTGGTATAGCTGTTGAGATGGCATCCCTTGTGTACTTACCTCGTCGAGGCCCCAAGATCCAAACAACTGAGAGCGCCATAAGGCCTCCTGTTACCTGAATCACGCCTGCTCCGCCAACGTCGACAAACGGCGCAATGTGGAATGTCACCGCAATCTGCGCCAACCACCCGCCGCCCCAGACCCAATGGGCTATCAGGGGATACGTAAACGCGGAGAAAACTGCGGTGACAAGACAGATCGGTGCAAGTCTCCAACGGTCAGTGCCTGCGCTCAGAGGAATGATGGCTGCCAGTCCTGCAGCAAACATATAAAAGCACATCACAACAGAAGCAATTGATCCAGCAGTACCGTCCATATGATTATTGCGACCCACTAGGGGTTCATTGCCCAACCAGTTCCACAGTACTCCTCCAGCATGAAACGAGTGGAACGCGCCACCGTCAAAACCTGCAAACGCGGCTCCGCAGAGCACAATCGCCATCGCCGAAATGGCTAATGCCAAGAGTGTCCCCAGCATCGCGTGAGCTGCGCTGCGTGACCGTCCTAGCCCTTGATGGATGAGCGCCATACCCGCTACCGCGAGAGGAGTGAGGAGGATGCAGAATAGGCATAGCAGCAAATTGACCGGATTCACTTCAATCCCCTCTGAGCGTCGGCGTATCCAAAGGTGACTGACGCCAATCCAAGTACCTGAACCATAATTCCCGCGAACAGGAACGCTACTCTCACTCGAGAGTCGGTGAGCATGTTTAAAGTAGCCACTACAATCAGCCATCCAGAGAGTAAGAGCAAGCATCCGATTAGCTTCAAGATCTCTCCTTTGCTCGTTCGCACGGCAACAACGTATCTGCCCTCATACGACATATTGGTAGCAACCTGGTAGCAACAACATCGTTGCGGTGAAGCCCATCACATCGCCGATGCAGCGCTGGGCTACTCAAACACAGTGTATTACTGATCAGATTTAGTGTACGGGCAACAGTTGCTTGATTCGATATGATTTGTCTAACGCTTTTCGTATAATCTTTGCAATATCGTCCCTAAACTTGCATCCCAAGTACATGAAAGAGGCAATCAAGGATGAAACATATTCTCAGTCAACTCATTGCGTCTCCACTTGGAGTATTTGTCGTACTCTCTACAGCAGCATTCCTTGAAGTCACCGGCGACGCCTGCTTTCAATCGGGACTGTACAAGGCAAACGGTGTTGAACGCGGACTTTGGTTCCTTGTGGGGGGCCTAGTGCTTTTCAGCTACGGACTCTTCGTCAATCTCCCTCAATGGGACTTTGGCAAACTACTCGGAGTGTACGTCGTACTCTTCTTCGTGATCGCTCAAATCATAGCCAAGGTGCGCTTCCAACAGTCCCCCACGCCGCCCATCCTTGCGGGTGGTGCCTTGATTGTAGCTGGCGGTCTCATCATCACTTTTTGGAAAGTGTAGTCTCGCATCCCCCTCGATGCAAAGATCACTTCAACACTCATCGCTTACCAACTATAAACGTAGACAACTCTCAACGTCGTGTATCAGCGCACTGTGGCCACCTTAGTGAAGCTCCCTTCAGCCAGATCGAACTGCGATAAGACAGGTGGGCGACTGAGCTTTCAAGAATCGATATTTTAAGCCGTACTTATGAAAATCATGCGCAGCCTTTACGTATTCCTAGCAAAAGTCTCGCTACTATCGCTTAGAGACACTGACGCTGCCCGAATCTTGACGTTGCAGTATCCTCGTTTTCTTTCGCTCCACCACGATATCGCAAAAGTTTAGATGACTCAGCCTCTGTGGATGAGATTCGTAGCCGCGATACATACCGCATCATCACTTAATCATTCGAAATGTATGTGTTTTACAAGGAAGAATTCGAAGGCGGCGGGTCCTAGTTTCAGGAGAAATGATGAAAAGTATGGCTGCAAGGATTCTGGTCATCGACGACGAACCCCAGATTACGCGTGTGTTGCGCGGCGCGCTTACCGCTAAGGCCTTTGATGTGCGAACCGCAAATGACTCGGAAGAAGGCCTTCGAATTTATTGCGAATGGATGCCAGACCTGGTTGTTACTGACCTAATGATGCCAGGCGTGACGGGTGTCGAGGTATGTCGCGCTATCCGTTCAACCTCGGCAACTCCAGTTCTTATTCTCTCGGTTCGCAATCATGAATTGGAAAAAGTAGAGGCTTTAGAAGCAGGTGCTGATGACTATGTGACGAAACCATTCAGTACTCCCGAACTCATTGCGAGGATTCGCGCTCACCTTCGCCGCGTTCCAGAGCGGGCGGCTCCGATCATTGCACAGGGTGATTTCCTGATAGATGCGAATGCCCACACTGTTACATTGAATAGCGTTAAAGTTCGGCTTACCCCAAAAGAGTTCGACCTGCTATTACACTTGGCGCGCAATTCAGGCAAGATGACCTCGCATCGAGCTCTCCTTACCGCCGCATGGGGAAAAGATTCGGCCCACCAACCTGAGTACCTGCGTGTATTTATCGGTCAATTGAGGAAGAAGCTGGAGGCTGTTACGGGGAAGCAATACATCGAGACGGAACCCTGGGTCGGATACAGGTTCATTGCCGAGGGGACTACGAAGCGTGCAAATTAAAGTCAACAGGAGCCGGATCTTCGCTGAAATACTGATACGCCCTTTCTTCGACAGCAGCTTCTACGCGTACAAGTGTACTTATGGCTGGATTTCTTCATGCCCAATGGCAAGGTTCAATTGACCTGCTGAAGTCAAATAAGTACCCACGAGTTGTAGATAGGCCAACTGAACCACACGATAATCGCTCTGGGCATTCAGAAAGTCCATGAGGGAGGCTCCTCCCCGCTGGTACGTGTAGGTCACGGTATCGCGTACTCGTGTTGCTTGATCCTTGTACTGATCGCGATAAGGCTTCAACAAGGCGATGTTGCTCTGAACCTGCTCGTAGGCCGAATCAACATCACTGAAAACCTGTGTCCGCGCTGCATCTGTCAGCTTCTTGTTCCGGTCGATATCGTTCAGGGTGCGCTTCTTCTCGCCTTGATTCCGATCGAAGATCCGCAGCGGGATGCTCACGTTCAGACCCAGTGTCTGATTGGAGTTGGGATTGTTGAACGAACCATTGTACGTATACCATGTGCCAAACGTGGGATCAGTTGAACCGTTGGCCTCAGCTAACTTATGGTTTGTGATTGCTTGATCAACGGATTCGATAGCAGCCCTCAAATCGGGCCTGTTATCAAGGGCAACCTGATGAAAGTGATCCAGCGGCTGAAGCTCGTCCGAGAACTCAAACGGTCCATTCACATCGAATTGATCCAGAGGAATCCGCTCATCCAGCAACTGTAGCAACTGGATTTTCGATGTTCGCAGATTTACGATTGCATTCTGAATCTCAGATTCGTATTGCACTCGCAAGAGTTCGATGCGATCCAGATCGATCCGTCCAATAGCTCCGTCCTTGTAGCGTACGCGGCTAATCTCGATGATCTTGTCGTAATACTCGAGGTCCGCCTTCGCAAGTGCCAGCACAGCCTTGGCCTGCAGAGTCTGGACAAAAATTGAGCGGAGATCGAAGATGAGATTACGTTCCAAATCTTCATGCTGCGAACCAGCGATTTGAGTGCCTTGCTTTGCGCTCTCCAGTCGTAGTTCTCGCTTATGCTGTCGCTCATGGAGGTAGCTGAAATTCGGAGAGTACTGCGTTCCAGCCAGGGGCTGCCAGACTCCTTTATGCGGCGCTACCTGAGTGCCATCTGTTGACATTGTGAGTTGCGGATTAGGACGAAGGTAGGCGGTAATCTCCTGGTCCTTCATCTCCTGTACGCTTATCTGATCAGCCTGGAGCGTTGGGTTGGCTGCCTCGAACTTCGCCTTCACCTGCTCCCAGGTGAGCGCCTGCTGCGCCATCCCGGAGCTCGCCAATACAATGAAAACCAGAGTCACACGGCTAATGCGCATCGCGCAAATGTCTGTTTCTCTTCGACTAAATTTCATGCGCCGTCTCCAGTTCGGGGAGCTTGTCCCCTTCGCGCGCAATCCATACGTACAGGGTTGGCAGCAGGAAGATACTCAATACAAGATCTGATATCAAGCCACCCACGATTACGATGGCAAAGGGACGCTGCGAGTCAGACCCGATTGCGTGCGACATCGCAGCTGGCACCAATCCAAACGTAGCCACCAGCATGGTCATCATGATGGGACGCAGCCTAAGCACTGCACCTTCAACGGCGGAGTCTACGATCGTGCGCCCGCGCGCCCGCAATTGGTTAATGTATTCCAGCATGATGACGCCGGTCTGAACCGACACGCCAAACAATGCAAGGAATCCGACACCGGAGGACACGCTAAAATGCGTTCCCGTAATCAGAAGCGCGAGAACTCCACCGATACGCGCCATGGCTACCGTACCGAGAATGAGTAAAGCCCACTTCACCGACCGGAACATGCTGTAAAGGATGATGAAAATAATCAGGACCGTCAGCGGCAGAATGAAGAGCAGTCTTGCCTCTGATCGCTTCTGGCTCTCGTATTCACCCGCCCATTCAATGTGGTATCCAGGCGGCAACTTTACCTTCTCTTTGATCTTGGCAATGCACTCTTCAACTGTGCTGCCCAGATCGCGGCCACGCACGCTGAACCTCACACCCACATAGCGCGTGTTGCCTTCTCGAAAAATGTCATATGCACCGTCTTTGACCTCGACGTTCGTCAATTGTTGGAGCGATACGCGCTCTCCCGTTGGCGACACCAGGCGAATGTTTGCGATCGCTTCCTTGACGGTCCGATACTGAGCCTGATATCGGATAACCACATCGTAACGCTCTTCTCCTTGCAGGACCTGGCTCACCGCATTTCCGCCCACTGCAGTCTGGACTGCATCCTGAATGTCGGCTACGTTGATGCCGAAGCGAGCCGCCGCTTTGCGGTCTACAGTGAAGTCGAGATTGGGTTGGCCAAACACGCGGAAGAGTCCCAGATCCTTGACACCGTTGACCCCCGACATCACTTCCGTGACCTGCTCGCCTTTTTCCTCGAGCGTCTTCAGATCATTTCCAAATATCTTCGCTGCAAGCTGGCCTTTGACTCCGCTCACCGTCTCACCTACATTGTCTTCAATCGGCTGCGAAAAATTCCATACCGCGCCGGGTAGTTTTGCTACTTCACGGTTCATCGCTGCAATCAACTCATCCTTGTTTTTATGGAAGACTGGTCTCCACTGATCCTTCGGCTTCAAATCGACAAAGTATTCCGTGTTGCCGAAGCCTCCTGTATCCGTACCATCGTCAGGCCGTCCCGCCTGCGAAACAACGTTGGTGACCTCGGGGAAGGAAGCGAAGATTAACCTGCATTGCTCGGTAAAACGCGACCCCTCAGTGAGACTGGTACTTGATGCCAGCGAGCCGCGAGCCCAGATGGCGCCTTCATCGAGATGGGGCAGAAACTCTGAGCCGATGACGCCGCCGTACGTTAGATAAATTGCGAAGGCCAAGCTTGTCAGACCAACACCCACCGGCACCCAACGATGTTGAATCGCCCAGAGGACTCCGTTGCGGTAATGCTTGATCAAAAATTCCATCACCGGATTGCGCCACTCCTTCACACCGTTCTTGAAGAAGTAGCCGGAAAGTACCGGCGCAATCACCATGGAATAGACGAGTGCTCCCAGCAAAGCGAAGGCCACTGTCCAGGCCATCGGCTTGAAGAGCCTACCCTCGACTCGTTGCAGCGTAAAGATCGGCATATAAGCCGTGATGATGATGGCGATGGCGTAGAAGACTGGACGCTGCACTTCGTGAACGGCCTCCTTAATGATCTCCTTGGGACCCTTGACGATGGTTGGTCGCTTACCCTGTTCAGCTGCTTCCCTCACTGCCCTCTGGCGATCACCGATGCGGCGGACGATGTTTTCGACCATGACCACCGAGCCATCCACAACCATGCCAAAATCGAGCGCTCCCAGCGATAGAAGGTTAGCCGGGATATGGCTTAGATCAAGCCAGATCGATGCGAACAATAAGGCAAACGGAATCGTGAGTGCGACGATTAAGGCTGCCCGCGCATTGCCAATGAAGAGAAAAAGAATGATGGTCACCAACACCATTCCTTCGGCAAGATTGTGCAGCACAGTATCCAGTGTGTAGTGCAGCAGATCGCTGCGATCCAGCATCGGGACGATCTTTACGCCTGGCGGCAGCAGTACATTGTTGAGCTGATCTACTTTCGCATGAATCGCATCCAGCGTCGGCCCCGCATCTGCGCCTTTACGCATTAGCACCACGCCCTGAATCACATCGGGGTTATCCAGAATCTTGCCATCTGCCCGATGAATAGCCCTGGCCATGTGGCCCAGTCGAACTTTTTCGCCCTGCTCAACGATTGCGATATCTTTGATGCGAATTGCGGTTCCGGTCTGTGTCTTCAGAACGGTGTCTTCGATGTCATGTACATTCTTGAAGAGACCAATGGCCCGCACGTTTTCCTGCTGCAACCCCGTTTCAATGAAGCCGCCGCCCGCGTTTACGTTGTTGTTCGTAAGTTGCTGCTCAACCTGACCGATCGTGATTCCGTAGGAGATTAGCTTGTTGGGATCGATCCGTATCTGGTACTCGCGTACCGTCCCTCCGAAGTCGGACACGTCGACAACATTGGGAACGGATTTGAATTCCTTCTCCAGTGTCCAGTCTTCAATCGACCGCATGGCCATCAAGTCATACGCCGGATTGGTGCTGTGCATCGTGTACCAGTAGATTTGGCCGACAGTACTCCAATCAGTTCCCATAGATGGCTGGAGACCAGTTGGGAGCGTAGCCCCGGCTAGCCGTTCCATGACCTTCTGACGATTCCAATCATTGACTGATTCGTCGTCGAAAATCATAAGGACGAATGACAATCCAAACAGCGACTCGGAACGGACGTGCGAAAGGTGCGGAATTCCGTTCATCTGAATTTCGATGGGAACCGTTACCTGCTGCTCCACTTCTTCCGCAGCCCTACCCGGCCACTGTGTTATGACGGTTACGTAGTTATCCGCGATGTCCGGATAAGCCTCGACTGGAAGATCGTGAAAGGCAACCGCGCCGCCGGCAAGCAATAAGAGCGCCATTGCCAGCACAATCAGCCGGTTATTCAGCGCTAAATCTACAAGCTTGCGAATCATTCCATTGTCCCCCGGCCCGATGACGGCCTGTTGTCATGCGCTCTTGCTGCTATTCCATGAGGTACGGGCGCTCTTACCGATCTGGCCGTTGCTGAGGCATCACTGCTCCACAGTGTTCTGCATCACCAAAGCATTTGAGACCATCTGCTGACCAGGTTTGATTCCCGACTTAATCTCCTGCATATTGTTCGGCAGCGTTTCTCCACTCACCACTTCGATCCGCCTGAACTTCTTGTCAGGCGCAGGCACGTACACGTAGTCGCGATCGTGAAGATGAAGAATCGCTGGAGCGGGAACAGCCGTATAGACCTCATCCTTCTGACCCCGGAAGGTAGCGGTCACAAACATTCCCACTTTCATCACTCCAGGATTGGCTACTTCAATTCGCACCTTACCGGTACGAATGTTGGGATCGAGTACGGGTAGGATATTGCTCACTCTTCCTTTCAGCACCCTGACGGGATAGGCATTCAAGACAATATCCGCCGGATCGCCGATATGCACACTGCCCAGATCGTTTTCGTAGACATCGCATACGATCCACACAATGGAGAGATCGGAGATCGTAAAGGGACTCGTTCCCAGGCTCTGTACACCGGCGGCGTTGGTCACTTCCTGGTCGGTGATGACCCCAGACACCGGAGCAGTGATATCGACGATACCGCTCGGATGATCCGTAGTACTGCCGAGCAGATGCAGGTGTTCTTCCGCTGTATTGACAGTGACTCTTGCCTTATCTTCAGTATCCTGCGCCACCTGTAGATCATTGAGAGCCATGCCGCCATGCTCATAGATATCTCTGGTGCGCTCCAATTGAGCCTTTGCGAGTACTTCGTCCGCCACCGCCATCTGATAGTTGGCGAATGCCCCCGAAATATCGTCGCTTCTCACTTTCAAAAGAAGCTGTCCCTTCTTTACCGTATCGCCCAGTTTGGCGAACAGCCCAACAACCCGGCCGGAGGCTAGCGAAATAACAGGAACCGTCCGCTCGATATCTGGATTTACCGTCCCAGTTACGGCAAGGGAGGCAGGCGCCCGATGCTCCACAGCCGTAACCAGGGGGAACTGTTCGGGATGGTCAACGGAAAAGGAGACGACATCAAAGTCTTTGATGATCCCCGTGCCTTGCGGAGGAGCTTCCGCCGCTGGGTCCGCAGCATCCTTCTTACAGCTGCTCAACGCAAGTACGCTTCCCAGAGACATGATCGATACTGCCAATCGGAGTGTCACGCCGTTGGACAAGCAATTCCGTCTGTTTCGCCCAAGCTTTATGCTCGCCGATTCCATTTCATTAACTCCACCCTTTTGGGGCCGCACTTCTTGAGTAGCACCTGTACGGTGCTTGAGACGGTCATGCCAGTAGAGAATTCCTGAGATGTGGTCAGTACCGGGGTTACGCGGGTCCAATTGCTGCTCATGGAGCGACCGCGCACGTCAGATTTGACGTGCGCGACTGCACTGTTCTGTCGTCTAGAACCGGACCATGATCGCAACGGTTGTATTCGTCTGGTTGGTCCGCAGATCGGGGAACCAGACTGAACTGGCATCGGGCCCCGTTCCGTTCCCCAACGTATAGCAGGCGCTCTCAGCCGAAGCTAGATTGCCGTATCCGAAGCCGGAGGCAGCGCCATTCGCGCAGGCATACTGCGACGGTGAACCGTTGTTACCACCGGGCGGTGTGATGCCACCACGACCTGACCAATAAGGAACGTCGGAGTACCGATAGCCCTCTTCGAGCCGGAAGGTAATGAACTGGCTTGGCATGTAGTCAAAGGTGATGGTGCCATCCTTCATCTGCGAACGGTCTCCGCCATTCTCAGTAAAATACGGCGTGCCCGACGTTGCCGTTGCGCCGTTGATCGGAGGCAACAGCGTAAGGTAGCGTCCGGGGTTGTTCATTAATCCGCCGCCGAGAGTCACAGCGTACACATCTTTTTGGAACCATGCGCGAGCATATGCCATAGTGCCGATGAACATCTGCTTGGGCCGGCCATTCCTGCTGTTGTGGCAATTCACGCCGCCAGAGTAAGTGGAACTCGACCCGTTCTCAGGAGATAGACCCTTTGTGTTGTAAGGGCCGCTTGATGGACCACCGCCATACTCGCAACCCGCGTCTCCAGTTATTGTGAAGGCCATCTTGTCGAGAAAATTGGCCGGTTTGTCATAGAACTTGACCTGCGCGCTGTAGTCAGCGTGAACGCGCGAGCGACCGGGGAATCCTACTGCATCTTCACCGAGACCGTAGTTGTTGAAGACGAAGTCAAGGTAGTTTGTGGGGCGCCAGAGAATCTGTCCGCCGAGGCCAGGCTTGCCGTTCGCACGCGCGTAAGACTGCCACCCATTGATGATCCAAGGCTCAATCTTTAGCTTCTTTGTTGGGAAGTATTGAATCCTGAGTCCATTGAAGAACCACGGTGTGTTCGATGATACGAATGACGGCTGGTATGTCCAGTTATCTGCGTTGTAATAGCTGAACAAACCGATGTAAGAGACGAAGATGCCAGCATCCACGTTCAAGCCGTTCGATACGTCCCAATGATATCCCCCCCACGCCTCAGAGACATACTTGTAAGCGCCTGAAAGATCCCACTGACCACGACTGTAGCTGGCGTCGTTGCGGGGAGTGGTAGTTGCAAACAGGCCATTCATCGTCAGGATGCGTCCGCGCACATTCTGGATGTGAATGTCGCCGCCGATGCTGATCTGCTCAAGTTGCCATTCGTCTGAACGAAAGCTCTCCGTCGCGCCGCCCATCGTATCGTCTTTCGGATGGTTGTAGTCGAGGATGTAGTTTGCATCCGCGCGAAACTCGGGGGTGAAGTATTTGGTGGCCATCGGACTATCGGACGCGTGGCCATTGCTGTTGAGCCATGTCCAGTCGCCAGGGAAAGGCTCTCCCTTCGTAGTTGTTTGCGCGCTGATCTCAGGCGTTGCAGGCGGCGCGGGAGCCGCCGCGTCTTGAATTCCGGCGGTGGATGAGCTGCTCCCGGCTGCAGCCACGGACTCAGCTTCCGCAGCCCGCAGTGCAGTTGCGTCCTTATCCGCCGCCTTCGAATCTTCCCCAGCTTTGCTTTCCTTCAACTCAGCTTCGAGTTGCGCAATTCGAGCCTTCATTTCTGCTAGTTCCTTGACGATCATGTCGGCTTTAATCGGTACTGGAGTGGCTGCGGACGCAGAAGGAACAGCTGGACTACCGGTTGAGGAATCAGGACTCTTTGCTGCAGACGACGCAGCTGAATCCTTCGTGCTGGAATCTTTAGTTGCCGACTCTTTGTTCGTGGAATCCTTCGTAGTTGAGCCGGAAGGCCCATCAACAGGAAGTGGAAGAAGACTTGCCAAGACCGGTCTCTCTACCTTCGTGACCTCGCTTTGCGCAACTCCAGAAACCGCGAAGACTGAAAAGCTGGCGCATGCAACTAAGAACGCACTCGTTGTCCAAACTTTTATGTTCATTAGGCCTCTCACTCGAAATGATGATTCAGATTGACTCGACCGCTTGGTCGTATTTAATCCCGCCAAACGGATATCACTGACCTCTGACTGTATCGAAACGATTCCGGGTATTCACAGGGGACATATAAAACCCGAGTAAGGGTTTCATAAGGCAAGGTTTTATTCCTACAGCCAGAAAATGCCCGTAGCGATATGGGTCGAGGCCCACCGCGCCAGGAACCGAGTTAGGACTGTACGGTTCCTGAAATGTAATGGAATGGAGGATAAGGATTCCATGGTAATACAGTAAAGTTTTTGTAGTTTTACAACTTGCTTATAAACTCTGCCCAGCCTACTTCGCCAAATTGCGCCGCTGGGATCCGCCACTTTGACGCGGAAGTTCAACCTTCTGGACTTCGGGCCGGATCATCATTCCAGTACCAATGAATATGCCCGACGTTCAATGCCATCCAAACCGGCGAATCACCGAACTGAACTAAGAACGATTGGTGACTTCGTGCACGATAAGAGACCACCGCACTATCAGGATGACGCAGACCAAGCCGGCCAAACCAAATAAACCTATACTTAGATAAGAAACTCAATCATAGGTAGCGAGCTATAAATTCAATCGACTTCAAAAAGGTGTGCTTCATTTAGATCAGAAAGATCATGTAGCATTGCAGCAACAGATCAAAAAAGCTAATTAGATACCTGGCCCACGAGCTTGAGATTAATCACTACGTCATTCTCAGCTTTCCAAAACAAGAAGCTCGGGTTCTTGAGGCCCCACTGAACATAAGGGATAACGAACTGAGCTTTCGCTATTGCCTTTGAGCCGTCCAGGTGAATCTGCATCGGAATCGTCAGGTCGTGAGGCATGCCGAGCAGGGTGAATACTCCACTTACTTGAATTGTTGAGTCCCCAGAGGGAATAATTTTTCCGGTATAAGTCTTGGGTACAAAGGAGACGGTGGTGTATTGATCCACCTTGAGGATGTCCTTGTACATTTTCTTGTCTCGGCTGTCGTTACCGGTTTTCCCACTACCAGCAACGACGACGATCGAACCCGACATTCTCGGGTTGCTGCGATCAAATTCAATCGATCCAGTTTGAATGTGAAACGCGCCGTTCACGACTTCGTGAGTGGTGTTGAGCGTCATATTGACTTCGCTGGCGTCGGTGTTGACAGCAAATATTTGATGCTGGGCGATTGCGGCTGGAACAAAGAGGACCGCGAAGGCAAATGCTGCGAAGGATTTCATTCCATCTCCCCTGGAGGGCTTGGGCGAAAGAGAGTTGCTGCGGCGTGGCTTGATTTCAGCTTGTGGCTGTTTGCGGAGTCACTGTTGCGTTCTGGGCTACGCGTGTCAGCCTTGCCGTCACGCGCATCACGCCCGGCCAGACCCTGAGGCAAAACGGCAAAATGGCGCGCGCGAGTGAGTTATTCAGGCCATCAGCGGCGATCTCGGCAAGACGCATCTGGGCCAGCAATGCGGAACGAAGTTTTGCTTGGAAGACCTGAGCCGGCTCGGCTGCCAGATAAGCAGCGGAGGCACAACGGGCGGTATGCAGCGCGATCGAGATACCATCGCCCGTGAACGAGGGAATCACAGCAGCTTGATCGCCGATGCAATAAAGACCTTCAGCCGTTGTGCGGCGGACGTATCCATACGGAATATGGGTGATGGCGATCGGCTTGTCGAGGACCGGTTCGGCCCCGGCAAGCCTCATCGCGAGATGTGGACAGTCCTGCTGCATCTTGGTGAGGAAATTTTCCCAGCGATTCCCTCCCCTTGGCAGGTACCGCTGTTGCACCACGCAGCACAGATTCGCCAGGCCACCTTCCACTGGTTGGATACCACCGTAGCCCCCGGGATATAGCATTAGCTCCGAAGCCCGCGAGAGCTCAGCGGTCTGCCGTGGTGCGAGACGAAAATACATCTTGAAGGCCACCCATCGCTGCGGGTCTTGCGGACGTGCGTGGCCGCGAAGATCGTGCTTGCCAGTTGCCAGAAAGGCTGTGGGAGCTTCGCGGGTGGTGCCGTCGTCCAGCGTAACCCGCCAATGATTGCCAGCTGTACGCGCGAGCGCCTGCACGCTGCGGCCGCGCTCCACACGGACCCCTGCGGCGATGGCCTCTGCGATCAGCGCCGTATCCAGCGCCTTGCGCGTGAGCGAGGCTGCGGGAAATGGCAAGGGAGCTTCCGCGGCACGCCGGGCAGCGGCGAGGCGCACGTTATGGATAGGCACGGCGCCGAGCGAGGCGACATCGATGCCGAGCGCGTGCAGGTCTTCCAGGGCCTCACCGCTCAAGAATTCTCCGCAGACTTTATGGCGCGGTGTGAGTTCGCGCTCAATCAACGTGACGCTTCTTCCCTTGCGGGCGAGTGCGATCGAAGCGGCACACCCTGCCACTCCACCACCGAGGATCAAAATCTCGTCTTGCAATGTATTGCTCCTAATTCACCGGACGATCAATCAAGTTGTAGCGGGAATGCATGTGTTTAGTAGACGTTCGGAAAGCAGTTTGGCGAAACATTCTGTACGAATCGTCATCTTAGAGCAGGCAAGAAGTTGGTTCATGATGAATGTCGCTGACTTTCTTCAAGACGCAGTAGCGACAATTGCATGCGTCACTGGCAAACAAATCAGTCACGACGGGTGGTGAGCTCGTGCCAGTTGAGGCCGAGATCGACGATCAGCAGCGAGGCAAGCGTGAAGGCAATCACGCCGACTGCTGATAACACGTCTCCTAGATGGCTCCAGTATGCAGGTACGAGGTTGAGAACACGGCTGGAAACAAAGGTGAAAGTAACGGCGTAAGAGCGGGCCATCCATTGGCGGTGCTGGGTAATTTGGCGGTTGCGCGCGGTGATAAAGGCGGCAGTCGTGCAAACCATCCAGGCTGCTGCCTGCATGGAAGTTCCAGGAAGACCCGGACGGCCGGCAGCGAGAGCGATCCCCGTGAACGAACCAACGAACACCGAGACGACGTAAATCCGGCCGAGGATCCGGTGGAGTTGGAGATACCGCTGGCGGATCCGCGAGGAGAATTGGATGGGGCCGATCAGCAGGGCCAATGTTCCGGCAAGCGTGTGAGGGATGAGGAGATTGCGGTCGGCGATGACCTGTAGACGATAGGTATGGTACATCGGATAGTCGGTGATGAGGAGAACTTCCGAGGTAATGAAGACGAAGAGTACGGTGAGACCCAGCGAGGTCCAAAGAATCGTCTTAAACCTGGAGGGGGAGGAGCGCGGCGCTAGCAGCGTGGAAGTTGGCATAATCCTCCTCTCAAATGCTTGGACAGCATGAGGGGCGCCGCATGCGCGATAGTCTTGCTGTCCTTTAGTCTCACGACGAGATACCTCAGAATCATCGGCTTCACCTCCACCGCCCCACGCACAGCCGTCCAGGTCGCCAAGGCTCCACCGTTACTGCTTCTTGCGGGATCTCAGCCGTAGCGAGCAGCCGTACCCAATCCCCTTTGCGGAAAGCACGCCGGAACGACACAGGCCCATCATGCCGTACAAACGGGTGCCATCGCACGATCCCACTCAACACCCCAAACAGCCGGCTACTCCGCTCCGACCGCTCCAGATCGTTGATGAACCATCCTACCCGTGCGGTCGCTTCCATCCACCGCAGTAGGGCGACGATTTGTTCGTCCTCCAGATGATGCGCCATGAGCGAGCTCACGACAATATCGATCGGTTTCTCCGTCCGGTATTCCAGAGCATCCTCGGTCACAAACGTGATTCCGATTTCCTTTGGTGTAAACTCCGCTGCGGCACGCGCCGCATAGGGGTTCATGTCAATGCCGGTCAATTGCACGGCAATCCCACGCCGTCGTGCCCAAGTTGCTATCTGGCGCAGAAGGTCGCCGCCGCCACTGCCTACGTCGACAATATGAATCGGTTCACGTAGCCCGCGCGGCAACCGGGTTAGCCATGCCAGCGTCGGCCGGTAGCCACGAAGCCAGCGGTTGACCTGCTGCAGACTGCGCAGGCACTTACGGAAATCGTCATAGCTGCAGTCGCCATCCATCAGCTCCGGCAACTCGCGCGGTGAAACCCGCTGACTGAAGTCGATTCTTGAACTAGACGGCATGAAAGAGCATTGTCTCCGCTGTCAGCCCCGGCCCAAACGACATCGCACACCCGCGCTGCCCAGGGCGCGCCTGCTCCATGATTCGCTGCAACACAAACATGACCGTTGCTGAAGACATATTGCCAAAGCTCGACAACACTTCGCGCGAAGCCGCCAGCGCGTCCTCCGGCAGTTCCAGCGCCTTTTCGACTGCGTCCAGGATGGACCGTCCGCCCGGATGGACCGCCCATAGGTCGATCTCATCACGCTTCGTTCTCAGTTCTCCCTCATGCAGCGAACGGCTCAGCTCTCCGGGCACCTGTCCGGAGAGCTGCATATCAAAGCCCAGCCCGCCAATCTTCCAGGTAATCAGTCCGCGGGTTTCTGGCACTGAGACCGCTTTGAAACTGTCCAGCGCGAGGCCGTGCTCATCCGCAGTAATCAGACTCGCCGCTGCGCCGTCTGCAAAGACAAGAAACGAAAGCACCTGCTCCAGATCCTGCGTCTCCTGGAAATGGAGCGTACACAGCTCAAGATTCAACATGAGCACACCGGCCTTCGGATCGGAACGCACAATGTGCCGCGCCAACTTGAGCGCATTGATGGCGGCATAGCATCCCATGAATCCGACCATCGTGCGCTCCACGTCTGGCGAAAGCCCAAGGTGGTCGACGATCTCAAAGTCCAGCCCCGGCGCATAGAGCCCCGTGCAGCAGGTTACCAGGACGTGTGATATACCCGTGCGTTCCCCTTCACTCAGCGCGAGCCGGTCTACGGCCTTCCGCATCAGCACTGGAGCGCTCTGTTCAAACAGCTTCATTCGTCGCGCCGTACTAGGGAAGTTGCCGGACTGATAAAAGTCATGCGCGTCGTTTGTCGAGAATGTGCCGGACCCGTTTTTCGCATCGAGGAAGGAGTAGCGATGCGCAATGTTGGCGCGGCTCGCCATGCGACGGAAGACGCTGCGCAAACGCGGGTCGGCGAGCATCTGCTCCGCGAAGATGACGAAAGTGTCGTGCACATCGTGCTCTGGTACGGCAGTTGCGATGCGGTTCAGGTAAGCCGTAGTCAAACGAAATAGGCCCTCAGCCATATTGGATGCAATGTAGAGTGTTCGGAGTGAAGCTGACTCAATAAACGCAATGGTTCCTGATACAGTCGACTCGCGGAAGGGACGGGCGACGCCATTTCAGTAAAACAGCTACTCGTTGAGACGAGCCCTTCGGTCTTTTGATAGCACTCGACAGGACAGTAATAGGATGACAATTTGTTCATGGAAAGCATAATCGTATACGCACACCGTGAACTTCGGCCCTTTACATCCCAGATTTCGGAACTGTGAGGCAACAGCGACAGCTACGAGCTTTCTCCTGAACCAACATTCGACGCCAATCGGAACGTTAAATCCGATAGCCTGACATCCTTAAAATAACCTCCGCAAAATCGCTCAACTGAGTCTAGGGTTGATAGCTCCAGAGATCGTTGGCGTTTGTGATCTGACCGCTCTGCGTATTGTCGTTGAGGCAATAGACCCAGAGTCTTCCGGACTTGTCGATCCACTGCATCGGACCTGGGCAGCCGCCGGGCAGGGATTGTGGGGAAGCTACACCAAGTGGGCCATAGCTTGCGGGTTGGCGCGTGAGTTCCGAGCCGCTCATATAGGTCCACTCGCCAGCGCTGTACTTCCATAGATCGTTGAAACTCCCACTACTTCCGGCCTGGTCATTACCGCCGCCGCCAAACAGCCAGAAATTGCCGGACGCATCGGTCCAGGAAGAGGCGCCTTCGCGAGAGGGAGGAATGTTGGCAGAATCAGCGACGCCCATGGTGCCGTATCTACCGAGATCGTTTGCGACATTGGGTCCGCCCATCCACGTCCATTCGCCGTCTTTGTAACGCCAAAGATCGTTGAGGTAGCCGTAGGTCCCTGCAGCGTCCTGCCCGAGACCGCCGAAGAGCCAGAAGGCGCCGGAGGCATCCGTCCAGGTGCTGCCATCGGTGCGAGCACCCGGGACATTGGAAGCGGATGGTTTACCCAGAGTTCCGTAAACACCGGGGGCGGCGGTAGAGGGATCATTGGGTCCGCCGACCCAGATCCATTCTTTGCCGTTGAACACCCAGAGATCATTCTGGTTGCGGGAGCTTCCGCCGTTGCTGAAGGTAAGGACGTCGTTACCGCCAAAAAGCCAGAGGTTGTTTTGATGGTCGATCCATGTCATGGATCCGGAGCGAGCGCCGGGAACATTCGCAGCCGAGGCGACGCCGAGAGTTCCATAAACCGGTGGCTGATTGGGCTGGTCGGAGCCGCTGATCCAGGTCCATTGCTTACCGTCGAAACGCCACAGATCGTTGAACCGGGCGTACCCGTTGGTGTCCGTTCCGAAGCCGCCGAAGAGCCAGAGATTGCCTGCGGAGTCGGTCCAACTGGCTGCGTCGCTCCGCGCGCCGGGATCGTTCGTGGGACCTGGAGTGCCCAGAATTCCATAGATGCCGGCGGGATTGTTGCCGAGACTGGAGCCGTTGACCCATGTCCACTCGCCACCCGAATAACTCCAGAGATCGTTGAGAGAGCCGGCAGCGACTTCGATGGTTCCGCCAAAAAGCCAGAATTTCCCGGTTGGATCGGTCCAGCTCGATCCAATTCCCCGCGCCCCCGGATTGTTGTTCGGCGAGGCTACGCCTTGCTGACCGTACACGCCTGTGAGACCGGCCAGTTGCGATCCACCCCTCCAGGTCCACCTGGCTTCTGCGCTTCCGCAGCTCACGAGAATGTTTGCAACATTGCTCTGAGGAGTGCCCGTATCGCCTGTCAGGGTGCAGCGCTGTGCCGGGTTTGTGGGTTGCGTAGCAATGGTGACGACGTACGAGTAACCGTACTTGATGGTCGAGGTGAACTGAAAAGCGCCATTGGAGGAAATGGGCAGCGTATCCGCGCCGTTGAGCTGAAGGGCGAGACCTGAGCCCTGCAGGCCGTATACATTGCCTCCAATAGTGAACGGACTCAGGCAAAAAACCAGGATGCTGGTGACGTTGGCTGTGACAAGGCCCGTGGGATTCTGGACGATGCAGTTTTGGCCGTTGGTGGGCTGAGTACCGACAGTGACATTGTAGGTAGAACCGCTGCTGACAGGAGTGGGAAAGGTGAAGAAGCCAAACGTGGGGATAGTGACTTTGTCTTTTCCGTTATTCACCAGGGTCACGGGCGAGTTGAGCAGATCGTTGACGAAGCCGCCTACCGTGTAGGTGGCGGGCGGAGGAGTTGATCCCCCACCCGAGCCGCCGCCACAACCAGCAATTGACGTTACGAGAAACGCGATGCCGAGATAAACTTTTGTGTTCGTCATAGTACCTCTTCGATCGAGCGGGTCGCATTTGAGAGGATGGTAGTGTCAGTTAACCTCGTAGTTCTGATCGGACTAGAGTCCGACTTTACCGATCGCGGCACCTATTGCAGCTGTTACCGCCATCGCGAACGCGCCCCAGAATGCCACTCGCGCGGAACCTTTCCAGATCGGAGCACCGCCGACCTGAGCCGCGACCGCCCCCAGGATCGCAAGGCATACCAGCGATCCGACACTGATAAACCAGACTGCGTGAAGTTGCGGTGCCAGCAGAGCTATCGCCAACGGCAGAGCTGCACCAGCCGTGAAGCTCGCTGCCGAAGCGAGCGCCGCCTGGAGCGGTTGAGCCAGGCTCGTTTCGGTGATTCCGAGTTCATCTCTCATGTGAGCTCCCAGCGCATCGTGACTCATAAGTTCCCGTGCAACTTGCGCTGCCAGGTCACGGTTCAGCCCTCGCTTCATATAAATGTTGGCGAGTTCCTCCGTCTCTCCTGCCGGGTCGCTGGCCAATTCCGACTTCTCCCTCGATTCCTCTGCAGTCTCGGTATCGGCCTGGGAGTAGACGGAAACATACTCACCCGCGGCCATCGACATAGCTCCTGCAGTAAGACCGGCAATTCCGGAGAGAATGACGTTTGCGCGGAGCGCATTCGCCGTAGCTACTCCCAGCATGATGCTCGAAACGGAAATGATGCCATCGTTCGCGCCAAGCACTGCCGCACGAAGCCATCCAATCCGGTCCTGTTTATGGTGTTCCCGGTGCCGTCGAGCCATGCTTGCTCCTTCTCATACGTTGCAGCTTCACTGGCTGATCAAATCTTCATCCGCGTCATCGGGGACGCAAGTTTAAAGTGTCGACTATCGACTCACGAGCGCCGCAGATTCCGCCACCGCATGATTGTGAAAGGTAAGCAAGGGCAGGGCGATTACAATCCTCGCACCGTTTCCAACCCGGTTTGCGGCTGAAACACTTCCTCCGTGCACTCGTATGACCGCCTGAACGAACGCCAGACCGAGACCATGTCCGCGGGATTCGCGGCCCTTCGCCCTAGGCTCAAAGAGATGTCGTGCAACTTTCGGATCGAATCCGGGACCGTCATCCTCGATCGTAAGATGCGCCATGTCATTGTCCGAGTGAACGGATAACCAGACCGTGCTCGACGGAGGCAAGTGCTTGAGCTCATTGTCCAGCAGATTTGCAATTACTCGATGAAGCAGCGCGGCATCCGCGGAGATAACCACCGGATCTGCAATGCGCATGTGCAGGGCAATTCCCCTCTCGCTGATGCTCGGCTCAAAGAAGTCCGCAATGGCGCGAACCAGCTCCGCAAGGTCGATCTCTGTCCGCGAAAGCCTCAGCGCATCAGCCCTGGCCTCTGATACATCGAGAGTCGTATTGAGAAAATTGCTCAGACGATCCAATTCATCAATCGCCGATACGATGCGCTCCGTGGGGTCTGTTCTCGCGCTCGGCGATAGGGCCGCCTCCATCTTGCCGCGAATAGCCGTAAGCGGGCTCCGCAGATCATGGGCGAGAGAGTCTGTGATGGTGTGAAGTTGCCCAACCGTATTTTCAACACGGTCGAGCATCTGATTGAGAGTGCGGGCAAGTCGGCCTATCTCGCCCTCTCCTCTGGGATTGGGGATCCTGCTGCTGAGATCGGACTGACCTATGCGAGATGCGGTTTCAGCGATTCTTTCGACACGGCGAAGCATCCGCGCAGTCGCATAGAAAACGAGCAGAAAACCGAGCAGAACGATAACCAGCCAGAGCGTCAAAAAGCGCACGCGCAGATTCCTTAAGACACGCAACTCATCTCTTTCTGACAACCCCAGAAAAATATGGCTGCCATCCTTTATCTGTACGGTGGCGACCCGAAATGGAACCGCAAAGCCATCGATATGCAGATCGTAAGGAACGTCGGAGGCCGCCTTCGTGGAGCGAATCGCGGCAAGAGTTTGGGCTTGATCTCCTGTACCGACCCATAGATTTTTCTGGCCGTCATTGCCGATTTGCAAGAAGAACACGGCATCGCTCTCATTCGTACTCGATCGCTCTCGATTTGGTACTTCGCGGCTGGCAAGCTCGGCCACTTCGCCAACGATGTCTTGGTAGAGCCGATCTTTAGGAGTCCTTCCAGCGACGTCGCCTAGCACCTCCACTTCTCCGGAGAGCCAGGCATCACTCCTTTGCTGGATATCTCTGGCGACGAAACGGTGAAGCATCCAGAAGACGAAAAGTGCTCCAATCGCAAACGCCAGGGTCGCCCAGAGAGAGATGCCCCAGGCTTCGCTTCGCAGAATCGGACTAGTTCGCTTCAAAGACATAACCGACACCTCGTAACGTTCTGATACGCGACTCGCGACCCTCAGAATCGATCTTTCCTCGAAGGCGATAGATGTGAACGTCGACCATATTCGTATCTGGTTGAAACTGCATGCCCCAGACCTCAGCCAACAACATGGAACGCGTTACAACTCGTCCCGCATTTCGACACAGGTACTCGAGCAGCAGAAACTCTTGCGGAGTGAGGTTGAGAACGTGGCCACTTCGGACGGCTCTCCGCCTCACCACGTCGAGTTCCAGGTCGTGGATGCGGATGTGATTGACTTCCTCGCCCTTCGACGAACTGCGGCGCAGTAAATTTCGCATCCGTGCGATCAGTTCCGCGACAGCGAATGGCTTGGTCAGGTAATCGTCCCCGCCAAGTTCCAGACCTTTCACACGCTCGTCAACGGAACGTCGGGCGGAGAGGATAAGGACAGGAGCGGTGACCCCTGACTTGCGCATTTGAAGGATTAGGTCGATCCCGTCAAGATCCGGCAGTCCCAGATCGACGATGAGCCCGTCGAATGGGTTCGCGTCTACGAGCTCAAAAGCAGACCTGGCGTCACTTGCGATGAGGACCTCATATCCTGCGTCGATCAAGGACTGCTCCACGAAGCTCTGAATCTCTAATTCGTCCTCGACCAACAGCAATCGCATAGAGCATCGTAAGCGAACTGATGGTCCCCCGCATAGGAGTCCGGAACGACAAAATCCAGGATCGTGACGCAAAACCAACGTTTTCGACCAATCTGACCAAATCGTAATCAGTCTTAACCGAGGCTATTCGCCACAACATAAGATGAAAGTGCGCTGTGCTGTCTTAGCGGCCTGCGATTTCGTCGTGCCATTCCAACGCTTACTGGGGTATCCAGTGAGGATGTGCGCTGAAAAGTCCACCGACAACGCCAGTTTGATAAGCCACAAATAGTCCAAAGCTCACGCTTAACAGACCTGAGGCATAAACGAGACGACGGTTCCACGCCGAAAAACGGCGCGCCGCGTAGGCCATCGGTAGGGCAGTGCAAGTCGTAATGAGCGCCATCCCGGCGATTGTGCCCACTCCAAAAATTAAGATATAGAGCACCTCCCAACGAGGCTGAGAAATCGTCGTCATAACAAACAGGGCGATCGCCGCGGATCCCGCAAGTCCGTGAGCGATACCTACAAACAGTGGACGAAGTAGCATCCAGACTCCCATCTGCGTCCGGCCACTACTACCTTCCAATTCCAACCTCTGATTCGTTCCAGCATGTATTCCAACAGCATCGTGCAAGTGATCAGCTTTCGACATCAGCCGCTGCAGAACTCCGGTCAAATTCAGCACACCTAGAAAGATCAGCATCAGTCCGACAAAGAATTCCATCCCAAGCCCTATCCGCGTCGGGATTGCGATCTTAAAAATGATGATTGCAATTCCGACCGCAAAAATCGTGAGCGTGTGACCGATGCCCCAGATTGCGCCGATCAGGGATGCGCGCAAAAGTCCCCGCTCCCTGCTCACGATGGTCGAAACCGCAATTACGTGATCGGCGTCTGTAGCGTGCCGCATCCCGAGAAGGAATCCCATTGCCGCAACAAATGCGAACGAAGTCAATTTCCACCCTCTATCTCGCTCAATTGCACCGTCAATTCTTCCGTTATATTCATAAATCATCGAAGAGCTGATGGAACAGCTTCCAATATGACGCCGTCAAAACGAATCCCGATCAGAGTAGCCCTGGGACTTAAGGCCGCTATTACAGCTTCACACGTCTCGTGCGCGTTACCATAAAATTCAGATGTCTAAGAGGCAGAGTGACCATGAACACGATCTCCCGTGGGCTAGACGACGCAAGTCCCACTCTCACTTTCGAACCCGGAACCAACCCCGGACTCGACAAAAAGCGTCAAGCGCTCTATGAACGGCTGTGCAGTACAGGACCCTTGATGATCGCGTATTCCGGCGGTACAGACTCCGCCTACCTGGCCTATGCGGCTCATCTTGTCCTGGGGGACCAGATGATGGCTGTCATTGCCGACTCCCCTAGCCTCGCGCGCGCCGACCTCAGATCTGCGATTGCCTTTGCGTCCAGCTGTTCTATCCCACTTCGCGTCATTAAGACCAACGAACTTGCTGATCCGGACTACGTCCGTAACGACAGCACACGCTGCTTCCACTGCAAGGACGAGTTGTTTGATGTTATGTCGAGCATCCAGGAATTCCCTGCCGTCGCCTACGGCATGAACCTCGATGACATCGGTGACTTTCGCCCCGGCCAGAAAGCCGCCGCCCAGCACAATATCCTCGCCCCACTCGCAGACGCAGGACTTTCAAAAGCCGAAGTTCGTCAACTCGCACGCGAAGCTGGCCTCTCTATTTGGGACCGGCCCGCGTCTGCCTGTCTCTCTTCACGCATCGCCTATGGCCTGCCGGTAACGCAAGAAACATTGCAGCGCATCGAGGATGGCGAAGCGTTCCTATCTACCCTCGGCTTTTGCCAGTTCCGCGTACGCCATCATGGCGAAATTGCTCGCATCGAGATCGCCCGTGAGGAGCTTGACCGAACTTTTTCGCTGTCAATCTTTGACGAGATCACCGCTGCATTCAAGCGCCTTGGTTACAAGTTTGTGACTCTCGACCTGGAGGGCTTCCGCAGCGGCTCAATGAACGCCCTGTTGCCCGGCTCGTTCTTGCCCGCTTCTGAACTTGGCTGGAAACCAGCGGCTATCAACCCCGTTGTAGAAGAGGCGGCACGGTGAAGATAGCCTATCTTGATTGTTTCTCCGGTATCAGTGGCGACATGTTCCTCGGTGCTTTGGTGGACGCCGGCGTTCCCCTCCCCGTCTTGCAGGATGCAGTCTCCGCCCTAGGACTGGGTCTTCGTCTGGACATGCGTCGCGTCAATCGCAGTGGCATCGACTCCGCAAAAGTTGACGTCCTCACCGCCGAAGGAAAGGCTGCGGACAAAACACCACCGGATACCGGGCAGCATACTCATTCCACCGCCGACGATGACGGGCACGGCCAGCCGCATGACCACACTCACGAACACGCGGATGAACCGGGTCACTCTCACAGCCACCAAGCCAGGCACGAGGACGGTCACTCCCATGACCATACCCATGGACACGACGACCATCACGAGCACAGCCACAGCCATGGCAGGTCGCTTTCAACCATCCAGAAGATCATCGGCGCTTCATCTCTTCCTCAGCCCGTGAAGGATCGCGCCCTTGCAGCTTTCCAACTCCTGGGCAATGCCGAAGCCAAGATCCACAACGTTCCCGTTGAAACAATCCACTTCCATGAAGTCGGCGCACTCGATGCCATCGCAGACATCGTCGCCACGGTGGCAGGCTGCCACTGGCTGCAGGTAGAACAATGGTTTTGCTCTCCGCTCAATGTCGGCGGCGGACATGTCCATTGTGCCCACGGGAAGTTTCCCGTTCCTGCGCCCGCAACCCTCGAACTGCTGCGCGAGTTGCCTATCTACTCCTCTGGAGTGCAGAAGGAGCTCGTGACGCCCACAGGAGCAGCACTGCTCCGCGCACTCGAAGTGACTTCCGGAAATTTCCCAGCGATGCGCATGCACTCCACTGGCTACGGTGCTGGCACTCGCGACCTTCCCGGCCAGCCAAACGTCCTGCGTCTGGTCGTTGGCGAATCTACGCCGCTCCTTGCTCAGCAAAGCCAGTTGCCGTCAGGCGATAAGATCGGCATCATCGAGACAACAATCGACGATGCCACTCCCGAGCTTCTCTCCTACGTGGCCGATCGACTCCTCGCCGCCGGAGCTTCTGATGTTCATCGCACCCAGGTGCAAATGAAGAAGGGTCGCATCGGCACCCTGCTTACCATCCTCTGCACCCCCTCTCGAGCTGAAGCTCTGCAGCAGATTCTTTTCGCTGAAAGCACCACACTCGGCTTGCGCTACCGAGAAGAACAGAAATTCACTCTCGCGCGCACTGTCGTCACGGTAAACACGGAGTGGGGGGAAATCCGGGTCAAGTTAGGCACGCGCGATGGTGAGCTCATCAATGCCGCGCCCGAGTACGAAGACTGCAGAGTCATTGCGGAGCAGCATTCGCTTCCACTTAAGCAGGTGATGCAGGCGGCCATGTCCGCGTATCACAACCAGGAAGCGCCACGATGAACCGCGACGCACTCCGCCAATTGATGCAGGCCGTTCAGGCAGGCGACGTCATGCCGGATGACGCCTGCGACCGCCTCAAGTCATTGCCCTTTGAAGATCTCGGCTATGCCAAAATCGATCACCATCGCTCCATCCGCTCGGGTATGCCGGAGGTGATCTATGCAGAAGGAAAAACCACCGAGCAAGTCGCAGGCATCTTTGTCAGCCTGGCGGCTTCAGGCGTCAATGTACTTTCGACCCGCAGTACACAAGAGCAATTCGAGGCCGTTCAGTCCGTTGAGCCACGCGCCCTCTATCACGAACTAAGCCGTTGCATCACCCTCCAGCAAACCGAATCCCGTCCTCAGACTGGCTTCATTGCCGTCGTTTGTGCCGGTACAAGCGATCTGCCCGTTGCCCAGGAGGCGCAAGTCACAGCTGAGCTTATGGGAAACAAAGTCGAGCTCATCGCGGACGTCGGCGTTGCTGGACTGCATCGCCTGCTTGCGCAACGCACCCGCTTGCAGGAAGCAGCCGTACTCATCGTCTGCGCTGGGATGGAGGGGGCGCTTCCCTCGGTGGTTGGTGGTCTGGTCGCTGCGCCGGTGATCGCTGTGCCCACCAGCATCGGCTACGGGGCGTCGTTTGGCGGCTTAGCTGCCCTGCTCGGCATGCTCAACTCCTGTTCTCCAAACGTCAGCGTTGTCAACATCGACAATGGATTCGGCGCCGCCTACATTGCCACGCTGATCAATCGTACCCGCCAGAGCTGATGGCAATTCAATTGAGTGAGGTTTTTGGTGATCCAAGTTAGAAAATTTCATGTTTTAGCTTGCTTCGTCACAATCACCTGCTGTTCAGTGTTGGTCGCAACCTCTTTCAGGCTGAGCGTGAATGTGCAGGCTCAATCTGGACAGTCCTCAGAAGCCGCGATGCCTCTCGATGTGGAGCGCCTGGATCCGTCGCTGGATCGATTAATTCCACCCGCTGCAAAAGGATCTGAGATCGTAAATGGCCTGAAGTGGACAGAGGGACCGCTCTGGTTGCCGTCCGGCAAACTGATCTTCGCAGACATCCCCAGCAACAGCATTCGCACATGGAATCAAAGCAGCGGTACCAGCATCTTCATGCAACCTAGCGGCTACAAAGGATCCAAACCTTACGGCGGCCCGGAGCCTGGCTCCAATGCCATGACGCTTGATGCAGCAGGCCGTCTCACCGTCGCAGGCCACGCACAACGCGATGTTTGGAGACTGGAGGGCATGTCCCCCAATGCTCCAGAGACAGTACTTGCGGACTCGTACCAAGGCAAGCGGCTCAATAGCCCAAACGACCTCGTCTACAAGTCAGATGGCTCACTGTATTTCACCGATCCGCCCTATGGGCTACAAACACAAAACGACAAGGATACTGAGAAGGAACTGCAGTTCGATGGGGTCTATCGTATTCCGTATGCCCTTCGGCAGAAACCCGGCACGACACCCGACCGCGCCCGGCTGCAGTTGTTGGTGAAAGATCTGTCTCGACCGAATGGCATTGCATTTTCTCCCGATGAGAAATACCTCTATGTCTCTAATTCCGAGCCAGAGATGTACTGGATGCGTTACACCGTCAGGCCCGATGGGTCTCTCGCCGAAGGCAAGCGGTTCGGCGACGCGGGTATCTACGCTCACAAGGGAGCTCCTGATGGCATGAAGGTTGATCAATTGGGAAATATCTACAGTGCAGGGCCGGGCGGGGTCTGGATATTTTCGCCGGAACTTAAGCATCTCGGCACAATCAAGCTCGGAATCGTGGGAAACCTGGCGTGGGGCGATGACGACTACAAGACTCTCTACATAACAGCCGGTCCTAACATTTACAGAATCCGCCTTGCGGTGGCAGGGGCACGTCCGCACATTCGTTGACAGGTGTAGGATTTTTCGTAGGTGAGGTTTGGCTTGGCAATCCAAAATTTCGTCAAGACGCGCGATACTGCCACAGCAGCAAGACTGCGGCTCGAACTGAAACACCCGCTGGCGATCCGCTGGATGCACTGGATCAATTTTCCGGTTCTGTTCATCATGATCTTGAGCGGAATAAGGATCTACTGGAACACGACGGACAACGCGCATTTGCATCCTCACGCGGTATACCGCATCGGTTTCGGCTCGCACACTCTGATCCAACTCTTCCCCGAATCGGTGTGGAAAAAACTGGACATTCCCTGGCATGTGACCCAGGGCCTTGGCGACCACTTCTTCTTCATGTGGATTTTCGCCATCAACGGCATCGCCTACGTGCTTTACACGCTGCTCTCCGGGGAATGGCGGTTCCTACTTCCGCGCCGCGAAAGCTTGAAGGAAGCTGTGCAGGTAGTCCTTGTATCCCTGCATCTCCGCAAGCAGCGGCCGACGCAGAAGAAATATAACGGCGCACAAAGGATCGCTTACTGCATCGTGATTGCAATGGGCGCGGGAAGTCTATTGACGGGACTCGCCATTTACAAACCGACACAGCTTCATCCGCTGACGACACTTCTCGGCGGGTATGAATGGGCGCGCTGGGAGCACTTCTGGCTGACCATGGGTTTTTGCGGATTTTTTCTCGTCCATGTCCTCCAGGTAGCCTTCGCCGGATGGAACAACTTCCGCGGCATGGTCAGCGGCTATGAGATCAGAACTGCCAGCGAGCCGACGCTTGATGCAGAGAGGAACAGCTGGCGATGAATGATCCAGAAAACAAATCGCTCAATGAGATCAAAGCACGTAACGCAGAAGTACTTGCGAAGTCCCGCAAATATACGCGCAGGAGTTTCGCTGTCGCGGCTTTAGCCGCAGCCGCTGGGTATGGATTCTGCCGCTGGGTGTTTTACAGCACTGCAGACGGCGATCAACCATTACCGCGCCGCCGTGCCTACCAGGCGAATGCGAAACTCTCGCAGATGATTTTTGACGAGCGCGCCCTCGCGCCCACCTATCCCGTCAGCCTGGCAGAGAAACCACGCACGAATGGCGTCATCGGCATCAAGCAGGATCTCGTCGCAGATTCATGGCGGCTGCAACTGGTGGGTAGTGAGCACGAAACGAAATCCCCACGGTACGTCTCCGATGTGACCTCCTGGGAGTATGCCTATACGCCCGATCCGGATGCGGAGCCTGACTCAAAGCATGGATCCGGAAGTACCGAGCCCCTGCGAGAGCGCGCCGGAAAACTCAACCGCGGTCTGGAAGAAGCTGGCCTGAGCCGCTCCACCCTCGCCGCCGGCACTCCGGGCCTGCTCTTGACGATCGACGATATCCTCAAGCTGCCGCGACATGAGTTGGTGACAGAGTTCAAATGCATCGAGGGTTGGAGCCAGATTATCCACTGGGGTGGCGTTCGCATGGCGGACTTTATCGATGCGTATCCGCCAGCGAAAAAGCCGGACGGCAGCCTTCCCCGCTACGTCTACATGGAAACTCCCAACGGGGACTACTACGTTGGTTACGACTTACAGGTGTGCCGCCATCCGCAGACGCTTCTCGTCACGGAAATGGCGGGTAAACCCCTCACCCAGCGCCACGGGGCGCCGCTTCGTTTACATGCACCCACCAAGTATGGCTATAAGCAGATCAAACGGATCGGCCTCATCGCCTACACCGACCTCAAGCCGGACGATTACTGGACCAAGCTCGGTTACGATTGGTACGCAGGACTCTGAGATTTTCGCCTTTCAACCAGGCTGCCAGATGGATGCATGACAAAACGAGAGGAAGGTCGCACAGACATGGAAGGGAGCCCGCAGGTCGCGATGAGCGATCGGGATAGCCGCAAGCGATGGGTGTACGTGCTGTCTGCGGTCTTCATCACCTACAGTCTGGCTTACCTTGATCGCGCCAACTATGGTCTCGGAGCCGCTGCCGGACTGGCGGCCACGCTCCACATAACCGACTCCCAATCAGCGCTTCTTGGCGCTCTTTTCTTTCTCGGCTACTTCGCCTTTCAAGTCCCCGGAATGGTCTATGCGCGGCATCACAGCAGCACCCGCATCATATTTTCCGCTCTGGTGCTATGGGGTGCATTGGCCGCGCTCACCGGAGTGATCCATCAGTTCTGGCTCCTCGCTCTTGACCGGTTGCTGTTGGGAGTTGCAGAGAGTGTCATCTTCCCCGCTATGCTTGTCTTGATTACGCGGTGGTTCACACGCCAGGAGCGATCCCGCGCCAACACCCTGTTGATGCTCGGCAATCCCATCACGGTCCTCTGGATGTCGATCGCCACCGGCTACCTGATCCACTCCCTCGGCTGGCAGATGACATTTGTCGTCGAGGGCCTGCCGTCGATCGTCTGGGCATTCGGGTGGCTCGCAATCATGCGGGATAAGCCAAGCGAAGCTCCGTGGATGAGTACCGACAGTAGCCTAGCACTTGAGCAGAGACTTGCCCAGGAACAGGTTGGACTAACCCCAATCCGTAGCTGGAATCAGGCCTTCGCACGCAAAGACGTGCTGCTCCTGAGCGTCGTCTACTTCTGCTGGAGCGTGGGCGTTTATGGTTTTGTACTCTGGCTTCCGACCATCCTGCGTGCCGGCAATGCCATGGGTATCGAGAGAACGGGACTGCTCGCATCCATCCCGTATCTCCTGGCGGTGATTCTGATGCTTCTTGCCAGTTACATTTCCGATCGGTCGCTGCAACGCAGGCGAACGATCTGGCCATTCCTCGTCCTCGCTGGTGTGGCCCTGTTTGGATCCTTTCTCGCGGCTGGGCACAACTTCTGGATGGCGTATGCTGCGCTCATCCTCGCAGGCGGAGCCATGTACGCACCTTACGGCTCATTCTTCGCCCTGATTTCCGAATCGATCCCAAGGAACGTGTTGGATGAAGTGCTCGGACTGATCAACTCCAGCGGAGCCCTCGGCGCCTTTGCCGGAGCGTGGCTGGTAGGAGTGCTTCAGGCACGCACCGGAGATTCCCGTGCAGGATTTCTACTGATGTCAGGAGCACTCATCGGTTCGGGCCTGCTCATGCTCGGCTATCGCTCCAGAACGCTCCCGGCAGTCGCACCGAATTCGGCCTCAAAGTAAGGTCGATCCCGGGTAATTCTCGACATAGACACGGCAGGACTAAAATCAGGGAGGAAGTCTCGCCCGCGCGGGATTCGAACAGTGCATCCGAGATTGTACGCAAAATCAGGAAAAGGACACGTGAAACGATGGCAACTACCACACTCCCGATTATCCAGCCCACTGAGGTAAAGATCGCCAAGACGCCGGAGCCGCCAAGGTTTGCGACCCACGCGGAGGAGCGCCTCCATCGCAAACAGCGTCTGGCATCGGCATTTCGACTCTTTGCCAAGTTCGGATTCAGCGAGGGCGTAGCCGGCCACATCACAGCGCGCGACCCCGAACTGCTGGACCATTTCTGGGTGAACCCCTTCGGAATGCACTTCGCGCACATTCGCGTCTCTGATCTCATCCTCGTCAATGAACACGGAGAGGTCGTCGAGGGCGATAAACCGGTGAATGAAGCGGCTTTCGCAATCCATTCACGCCTCCATATGGCAAGGCCGGACGTCGTGGCAGCGGCGCACGCGCACTCCCTCTACGGAAAAACCTGGTCGTCGCTGGGACGCCTGCTCGATCCCCTTACGCAGGATGCATGTGCCTTCTATCAGGATCACAGCCTCTTCGCCGATTACACAGGCGTTGTCTATGAGTCTTCCGAGGGAGACCGTATCGCTGAGGCTCTGGGACCACGCAAGGCTGTCATTCTGCAGAACCACGGAATCCTTACCGTTGGCAGCACCGTCGACGAAGCTGCCTGGTTCTTCATCACCATGGATCGCTCTTGCCAATCGCAGATGTTGGCGGAGTCGGTCGGAAAACCGATTCCGATCTCGCATGAGAGCGCTGTGGTAGCGCAGAAGCAAGTCGGCAACCCGCGCGTTGGATGGTTCCAGTATCAACCGTTATGGGATTTGATTGTGAAGGAGCAGCCCGACCTGCTCGACTGATCGGGCTCAGTTATTTAGCTGACTGAGTCGCATTTTTAGCCCAGCCATTGGGGATTGTTGTACGTCCCATCGTACATATGGGATGACTTGTAGTCCTCAAACTTCCCTGCCGGAGAAAACGGCGCTGTTTTTTGCAGAACGGCAATCTTCTGCTGATCGCTCATCGGTTTGAAGTTTCGAGCAACGCTCAGGGCCTGCTCCAGGTTAGCCATGGATTCGCAACCGGTAATGGTCATGGTCACCGGCACGCTCATCGCATAATGTAACGCTTCTGCGGCCGTGATCGTTTTGGTCTTGAGAATTGCACCATTGCTGAGCGGCTTCATGCCCAGGACAGCGATACCATGCTTCTGCGCGAGCGGAATGACCTTTTGCCCAAAGCTGTCATAGTGATGGTCGAGCGCATTGACTGGCATTTGTACCGTGTCGAACTGAAATCCATGCTGAACCGCGGTCTCGATCATATGCATGTGCATCTCCGGACTCTTGTGCCCGGTGAAACCGATATGCCGAATCTTGCCTTCCTTGCGGGCCTGCTGCAGAACGTCGATGACGTTTCCGGGCTGAAAAGCCTGCTCAGGATCGGTGATGCGAATCACTTCATGGATCTGCAGCAAGTCGACATGGTCGGTCTTGAGCCGCTGCAGGGACTGCTCAATCTGTTTGCGGGCCTCGGGTCCGGTGCGTCCATCAATCTTGGTCATCAGAAAGGCCTTCTTGCGATAGCCATCCTGGAGAGCTTTCCCCATGCGCTCTTCGCTCACGCCCGCGTTATAGTCCCAGCAGTTGTCGAGAAAGTTGATGCCCTCGTCAAGAGCTCTTCGAATGATCAGAATTGCATCCTGCTCCGTGACATGCGACAGCCCAAGATGGTACCCGCCAACCCCGATGATCGAAACTTCCGCATCGGATTTTCCCAACTTGCGTCGGCCGATGCCGTTGACGCTGCTCACGAAAGGCGCGGGCACGTGAGCTGCAGCTCCCTGCAAGGAACTTGATGCAATTTCTTGCCCGCCAGCACTCTTGATGCCGGCAAGCGCTGCTGTGACCGCAACATCTTTCAAGAACTTTCGTCGTTTCATGGGAATCTCCCTAAGACACAAGGATAGATCGAAGTGCAGATTCGACCTCTTGTAACCTACATTACTCCATTCAGGTTGCCTGCTTAGCCTGCATAGCTCGCTTTTGGGGAGCGGGCATATTTTCTGAACGCGGCAGCTAATAGCCAAACTGCAAAATCTCCGCGGGTTACGTTCCCATCTGTTTTTAAAACACGGAGGCCCGCCCGACTGAGTTCTTCCCAGGTCGGGGAGTTGAGCCCGTGAATGTTCAAAATTGCTCTGGACACGAGTAAATCCTCAACTCCAGCCCTTTGCATTGACGCAGTCACTTCGTCCCCGCGCATCGGTTTCTCTGAGGCAAAATGGAGTGTCGCATCGTCTGCCCGTAGCCACCCAAGAGTACTCACCATTTGCGCCGCCTTGAACAAGGCACTGTCTTGCGGGACATCATCGAACCAGAAGATTGGATGTCCTTGTTCCACAAGCCAGCGCTGCAACCCGGCGAGTGCCCGCGGATCACCATCGACCTCCGTTGGGGTCGTCCCGTGCCGAACGGACCATGCTATGACCGCTCCGGCCGCCTCTCCAATCGACCACTCCGTCGGATGCAAACGGTAAGCGCCATTGGTGATATGCGTCGTGCCAATGTTCTTTGACGCCGCCAGCAGATTATCCATATCGAGAGGAATCAGCGCCCCTAAAGGGATTTCATATGGCTTCGTCTGCGACGTAAACTGCCTCTTTCCACAACTATGAATGTCAATCGGATACTGACCGATGCCCACCGTATCGTCATAGTGCGCCGCACGCGCCCCCGTCTGAAAATCAACCGAGATATCTTCCTCAACGACCGTACGCAGCGCCAGAACCCTGCGTGACTCACGGATATAAGGTTGCTGGGAGAGTCCGTCCCGGCTCCCCATCCCATCGAATTGCAATCCAATCATGGGATAGCCTGCGCCGCTGTCATCGTCACGCGGTGCTTCATGCTGCAACCACCAGGCAAACCCCAGCGAGAGCTGTTTTGCCCGCTGCAATGCTCTGGCCTGTTCCACGGGGTCGTCGGATAACAAACGGCTATCGCAGTAGTCGTTACTTTCCCAATTGATCATGCTCTGGTCCCCGGCAAAGAGCCCGGCACGGAACTGGCTAGCATCGACAACGCGCCTGTACGTCCAGAACGCACCGGGAGTCCCCTGGAGATCCGCGAACATGCCGTATCGGAGAGTCCTCCCGCCTGTGGAAGGAAGAGACAGAGTGAATGCCCTCCTGTTGTCAGCGTAGTGTGGCGGCTCACTTCGCGATAGTGCAGACAAAGGTCTTTGCGAATTCAGCAGCAGGAAGGGGTACGTAAAACTCTGAACTGCCAATGGGTCTTCCAGCTCAGGCGCGTCTCTTTCACCCGTTTCGCTCTTCGATTCAGCGCCCACCCGAAACTTGAGTCCGCTCAGACGAATTCCGTCTCCAGTTTCGGATGCGTCGATAAAGAACTTTCCAACCAGACGAAGCCATTGGCGATGTTCAAAGTCGTAGGCCAGAACGCCCTCAATCCGCCTTCCGCGCCGCTCCACTCGCACCGCCACTGTGTGGCGCCAAATCATGAGCCGGTGTGATGCAACAAACGGACGCAGCATCTCATCAAGGACCTGCGCCCCCACGCGCGGTTCAAAGCACAAGCTGCTCACCCAGCAGTTGCCAGGGTTCAGTTTGGAGTCATTGGGTTTGCCTGTGTCCCTGCTCGCAGGCATCTCTGACTCGTAGTGAGCACGGATTCGATGACTGAGTTCGCGATATGTCTCTGTAGCGCCTGTTGTGTCAATCCACTGGTTGTCATCGAACGCCGATACGCCTTCTGATGTCATCTGCCCACCAAGCCACAGCGTGGGTTCAATCATGCAAACGCTTAGGCGCCCCTTGGATGCCTCATAGGCTGCACTCACTCCTCCCATGCCACCACCAAGGATCACCAGATCGCAAGCGTGAAACTGCTCACGGCCCCTCCGTAGTTGGACAACGGCCCTGGCCGCATCACCGTCGGCTTCCACTTGCATCACGTCCAATACGGAATAGGCAGCCGCCATCTTCGCGCCAGGCTGCGTCGCTTCCGTTTTCCACGAAGAGGCAGCACAAATCGATACGCGGGCAAGAATTCCCATCAAAACGAAGTAGGTTCCTACACGCCTTGGGATCCCAGATTGCATCTTGTTTAACGACCTCAATTCCCCGTGTGGTGGACCCTCAGCCAGCCTGGCTGAGCAGCAAAATCGCAACCAGCAGAACGCCGACGCCTGCGAACAAAAAGCCTCGCGCCTGTTTCGGTGCTCGCTTCCACTCGCCTAGCACCAGCCCTATCGCGTTTGCCAAAAGTAGGCCCGTCGCAAGACTCAAAGGCCAGCCAATCGAGGTGCCCAATGGACCGAGGCGAGGTACAGCCATCCCGTATACGAAGATACTTCCTCCCCAAAGCAGCCCCATCAACAGAGCCAGCCAATAAAGCCTTGCGCCTCCGCGCTGAGTAAATTTGGAAAAGGTTCGATTCCGAATCATAAGATAGACACAAAAACCAAGATTGGCAACGGAGCCTGCGGTCAGCATGACCACCCAGATCAGGTTAGTACTGGCAAACTGGTCCAGATGGGCAGACCGGCCGAAGTCTGCAATCGGCTGCGCAAGCGCAAAGCCCACATTGAAAACGGCAGAAAGCAATCCCGCCCCAATCACCAGCAGGAGTGCAACTCCAAGCGGCCGCGCACGACCCACCAACTCACCGCGCTCTGCTTGCGACCCCGCGCCGACCGCCTTCTCGCGTTTCGCTCCGGCCATACCGCACAGGACGATTCCCACGATTTCGATCGATACGCCAAGAAGGATCATCTGACCAGTCCGCTGGAAAAGCTTGCCAGGAGATAAGAGGACAAGTGGCAGCAGAGACCCCAGTGCCGAAGAGATAGCCAGAACAAATGTGTTTGCCAGCGAAATACCAATCGCACTCACACTCTGTCCAAACATGATCGAACCGAAACCCCACAGAAAGCCGGTGCCGATTGCAACCCAAATCGATCCCGCCGGAGCACGAAGAAGGATCGACCAGCTTTGCGGTGCAGTAGCTGTGATCAGCACCGCAGGCAGCAGAAGACAGGCGCTGATAATGAACAGGCTCCAGACATTCTCCCATTCCCAGCGTCCCAGATAGCGCATCGGCAGGGTAAAGCTCCCATTCATCACCCCAGAAAGAATTGCCAGCATCGCGCCGGCCACAATCACGCTTGACATCTCCGCCTACTCCGCTCACCGCATTACGTTTTGCCGGCGCCTGCCTGAAATCTATAAGACATCGCGAAGGATGAACAACTGCAAAAGGATTTATCCTAAAAGAAGTCCAACTATCAACCAGCGGTCCGCCAACATGCCAACATCATTCGAAAGTCTTCACTTGATCCGTGGCAAACTGATCGTGTCTTGTCAGGCCTGGTCCGGCGATCCACTCGACGATCCGAATGTCCTCCGTCGTATGGCGCAAGCTGCCGTTCTGAACGGAGCCGCTGGATTGCGTCTGCACAGCGCAGAGCAGATCACCCTCATTCGAAATGACACCAGTCTTCCCATCATCGGCATAGAAAAGCGGTACAGCAATGGACAGATGCGCATCACACCCGACTTTGCCTCCGCTGCCAGCCTGGCAGCTGCGGGAGCCACCATCATCGCGCTCGATTGCACAGACCGTGCGTGGCTCTTTGGCGAACCGTGGCGCCAAATCGTAGAACGCATCCATCGCGAGTTGCGCTTACCAGTCATGGCGGATATCGCAACTCTCAATGAGGGCTTGGCGGCAGCCCAGGCTGGCGCCGACCTAATCGGAATGACGCTCAACGGTTACACCGAAGAGACGAAGCACATCAAAAGCTTCAACTGGAGCCTGCTTGATGGGTTAGTACAGCAAACCGGAAAACCGATCGTCGCTGAGGGTCGAATTACCACCCCGTCAGAAGCAAGAAGGGCCATCGATCGCGGCGCATGGAGTATCGTCGTCGGTTCAGCAATCACCCGTCCCGGGATCATTACGGAAAGTTTTGTTCGCGCCCTCCAACCTCCCAAGTCAGATTCTCAGGCAATTGGGGTTGATATCGGCGGAACCTCGGTGAAAGCCGGATTGGTCAACCGCCAGGGTGTCGTCTCATGTGCCGAACGGATACCGACGGTTGCTAGCCAGGGCAGAGACGCGATAGCTGCGGCTCTTGAAGAAGCGATCCAGCGCGTTCTGACGAATGCACGAAAGGACCAAATCACCCCCGTCGGCTTGGGCATAGCCAGCGCCGGCGCTATCGATGCCAGTACAGGTTCCGTCTTTGCCGCAACCGACAATCTCCCGGGATGGGCTGGGTTCCAGTTGCGCGCCTTCGCGGAAGAACGTTTCCAACTCCCCGTCAGCGTGCACAACGATGCTCACGCCGCCGTACTCTCGGAACTGCACTTCGGCATCGGTCGTCACCTTTCGGATTTCATCGCGCTGACTCTTGGTACTGGACTCGGCGGCGGCATCGTTTCGTCCAGCAAACTCATCCTTGGTCAGTACGGATTCGCCGGCTCCGTCGGTCACCAAACCATTCGTGTCGACGGACCTCTCTGCAACTGCGGTCGCCGGGGCTGCCTCGAGGCCTTTGTGTCAACGGCAGCTCTCATCAATGCCTACAAATCCCATCCAAACGCAAAGCTGTTGGAGCCAAACCAAGAACAGTCCGCAATGGCCCAGCAGATCAGTCAACTGGCCCTGAACGGAGATCGGGCAGCCGAGGCTGCCTACAGCTCCATCGCTTCGTACCTCGCCGAAGGCGTTGCCAATCTTTTCAACCTCTTTGACCCACAGGCAGTCATTCTTTCTGGGGGCCTAATAGAAGGACACACCCATTTTGCCCCCGAAATCGAGGACAGAGTCTCTGCTCTCCTGCATTTTGGGGTGCAGAGAAAGCCTCGTGTACAACACTCATCCTCAGGGCTTTTTGCCGGTATCAGCGGCGCTGCAGCTTCAATTTTTGAAGCAGAAGCCAATGGCCTACTGTAACTTGCAACAATCTCAGTCGGGGTTGACCGCCCGAAAGAAACAGCAAGTTAAACCTAAGTCACTGATGCATTGGCTCCTCCAGGTAGAACTCGAACCTGGAACCTGTCGGTAAACATAGCAATCATCATGCTTGGGAAGCGCATGTCTTCAACGGAGTAGAGTGGATTGAGCGGACTGCGTCCAATCATCGGAGATGGCTCATTCGTTAATATTGACGATCAGGACGCGACGGAGCAGCCGAATCCAGTGCCTTTGGCATTGCAAAAAATGCCTGGTGCATCAAGCAGGCTGCTCCAACTGCCGGTCCGTCTGAACCCAGCGAAGAAAACTGCAATTCGGGGAGCGGATGATCCGGCAGCAGATTCTCACGTATTGCATTTTGGATTCGCTCCGGATCACTCGCAAAGAAAGCTGCAACCGCTCCACCAAGCACGAACTTCCCGGGGTTGAGCACGCTTGTAAGTGTCGCCAAGCCTCGCGCCAGGTAAGGTAAGCAATCGGCGAAAGTCGCAAGCGCAGCCTCGTCTCTCTCTTGCGTCGCTGCGATGAGCGCCTCGAAACTCAGAACGGTTCCAGCATGCTGCTGATATCTGCTCAGAATCGCTTCTCTTCCCACATAGCTCTCCAGAGATCCCTTGAGGGTAAGCAACGGCCCAAATCCCGACTCGCCAACCAGAATGTGCCCAAGTTCCCCGGCATAGCCATTGGATCCAGTGACAAGTTCGCCATTAGCGAGGATTGCCCCACCCACCCCTGAGTCCATGAACAGATAAACCGCGTCTCCCAACCTGCGCGAACCGGCCTCCGGAGTGCGATAGATTTCCGCAAATGCAGATGCGTTGCCGTCGTTCTCAACTCGAATCGAGTCGAACTGCGGCAGAGCCGTTGCCAACAGGGCGCGCAGTGGAACTTGTTCCCAACCCAAAATGGGGGCTCGCAATACCATCCCCTCATGGTTCATCAGCCCCGGAATGGTAACCGCCAGCCCCCTCACAATCTGGTCCGATCTTAATTTGGAGATTGCGTCTTGAAGCAGAGTCTGTAATTTCTGAATTACCCCCTCTGGCTCTTTCCGTCTGGCCGGCATATCAGATGTGAGCCGAACCAGAGGCTCCGCAATTGCATTCAGGGCAACCACCGTGATCTGGCCAACACCAATCTCCGCTCCCAGAAAAATCGCGTAGTCCGGATTCAGACGCACTGCCCCGCCAGGGCGCCCAGTGCGAGCTTCCCTTTGAGGCGTGGTCTTTTCTCCCTCCAGCAGCATCCGCTCGCGCACCAACCCGGAAACCAGGTTCCCCGCAGTCGCCCTGGTCAACCCCAGGATCCGCGCCAAATCTGCCCGACTCATGGCTCCGCGGTGAAACAGCGCCTCCACAAGGCGAGTCTCATTCATGCGTCGAACTGTGCTGGGCATGGTCATCGGTTTACAACTCCACCTTATTCAAGGAAACAGCCATTGATGCCGAAATAAATACGAATTAACTCTCTCTTGACTTTTATCACAGATTTGTTTGTATACTAAACAAACAAACTGCGTGAGGCTTTTACAGTTTGCTAGTCGCGATTTAGTCGAGGATCCCGGTCATGCTGCAAAAAGATAAGAACCGCGTGAGAGTAGGCGTCCTGGGTGCGGGACAAATCGCCCAGGCAGCCCACTTCGAGAGCTGCACCAAGGCGCGGAACGCCGATCTGGCGGCCATCTGCGACGTCGCTGACGATCTCCGCGAGCGCATGGCCATAATCCATGGCGTTAGCAAGACCTTTGCCGATTACGATCAAATGCTGGCCGATCCTGACATCGACGCCGTCATCATCGCTACCTCAGACGCCTTCCACGTACCCGCCTCCTTGCGTGCGTTGGCTGCTGGAAAACACGTTCTCTGCGAAAAACCGATCGGCGTCACCATCGAAGAATCAGAAAAGCTCAAGGCAGCTGTCGTTGCGTCGGGCAAGATCCTGCAGGTCGGTCACATGAAGCGTTTCGACGCAGGCATTCAATCCGCCAAAGCCTTCATTGACGACGAGATGGGCGACCTCATCGCCATCAAGGCATGGTACTGCGATAACACCCATCGCTACGCCATGACCGATGCTGTGCAGCCTCTGGTCATTACCAGCGCCAACGCGAAAAAGCCCACCACCAATCCGAAGGCGAACCTCCGCCAGTACTACATGCTCGCCCACGGATGCCATCTCATCGACACTGCCCGTTACTTGGCGGGCGATATCACGGCCGTCCGTGCTCGTCTCTCGGAACGCTCCGGCATCTGGTGTTGGTTCGTCGAGGTGGAGTTCTCGAGTGGCGCTCTCGGCCATCTGGACCTCACCGTCGCCGTCCGTATGGATTGGCATGAGGGCTTCCAGATCTACGGCAAGAACGGCAGCATCTTAGGCAAGACCTACAACCCCTGGTACTACAAGAGCAGCGAAGTGGACATCTTCCACGAATCCGACGGCTCAACCCACCGTATTCTCGGCGCAGATGGCCACTTCTATCGTCGTCAATTAGAGGGCTTCGCCGACACCATCCTGAACGGTGTACCGCAAACCGGGGCCACCATCGACGACGGCATCGCCTCCGTGCGCGGGATGGTCGCCATCGCCCGCTCGGTCGAAACCGGAGACAGGGTCGCTCTCGCCGATGTGACCGGAGGTGTGTGATGCAGCCCAATATTCAGCTCGGCATATTTGCGAAAACCTTCGAAGGCCAAACTCCGGACCGAGTCCTGTCCTCCGCGGTAGGAGCAGGATACGCCACCGTTCAATACAACATGACCTGTTCCGGCCTCTCTTCGATGCCCGATGAGATCCCAGCCGAAGTCATCAAGGCAATCGCCCAGGCGGCTATCTCGAATCATCTTTTAATCAGCGCGCTATCCGGCACCTACAACATGATCCACCCCGATCCTTCCATCCGGTCCCAAGGCCACCGGCGCTTAGCAACACTAGCATCCGCAGCAGCCGGGATGGACACCAAGCTCATCACGCTCTGTACCGGTACTCGCGATCCTATCGATCAATGGCACGATCATCCGGACAACCGGAGCGCCGCCGCCTGGAAAGATCTGCTCGCTTCAATTGAAATCGCCATTGGTATCGCCGATCAGTACGATCTCTACCTCGGCATTGAACCTGAGTTAGCAAATGTCATCAACTCAGCCCTCAGCGCGAGACAATTACTGGACGAGATCAGAAGTCCACGCCTCAAGATAGTCCTCGACCCCGCCAATCTCTTTGAGATCGCCACGCTTGAGAACCAAAGAAAGATCGTCAGCCAGGCGATCGATTTACTCGCCGACAGCATCATCATGGGCCACGCCAAAGACCGCACCGCTTCGGGCACATTCACAGCCGCCGGTCAGGGGGTACTCGATTATCATCACTATCTCGCTTGCCTCAAATCCGCTCACTTCGGTGGATCTCTAGTCACTCACGGGCTGTCTGCTGAGGACGCTCCTGGTGTAGCGTCATTTCTGACCGCCGCCATAGAACGGGCTGGTCTGAAAGTCGAGACGGCATGCCTCAATCAATAACTCACTTCGCGCGCGGCGGACCCTCCATTCACGTGGATGATACGGGCGGCTCCGGCCAACCAGTCGTCTTCCAGCATGGGCTCTGCGGCGACGCGAATCAAACCCGGGAGGCTTTCCCCAGGTCCCCTATCCTCGATCGCCGCTTCCGTCGCATCACTATGGAGTGCCGCGGTCACGGCGAGTCCGAAGCCGGAGACACCAAAGAGCTCTCGATCGCCATCTTTACCGATGACCTGGTGGATCGAATCGAGTCATTAAACGCAAGCCCCGTTATTGTCGGCGGCATCTCCATGGGCGCCGCAATTGCGCTGAGGCTTGCGGTCACTAAGCCAGGAATTGTCAAGGCCCTAATTCTTGCTAGGCCCGCGTGGGTCGCCACGTCCGCTCCCGCCAACATGGCGCCTAACGCGCTGGTCGGCAGGCTCTTATCCATGCACACGCCAGACGAAGCGCTTGAGATATTCAACGCTTCGAACGTCGCAAAGCATCTTGCCCAGGTAGCCCCGGATAACCTGACATCTCTCCAAAGCTTCTTCCAACGCGAGCCGCACGCAATTACGGCTGCTCTGCTCTCCCAGATCTCGGTCGACGGCCCTGGCGTCACCGAACCTGAGATTCGCGCACTCACTATCCCAACGCTTGTCATCGGCACCGAGCATGACTTCATTCACCCGGTTGCTTACGCAAAATATCTGGCCGAACTTATTCCCAAGGCTAGTCTGAAAATCATTCCAGCCAAAGCTGTAAGCAAGGCACAATACCTGGCCGGCTTTCACAGCGCCATCACTCAATTCCTGGAGGAGCACCCGTAATGCCCGAAACCATCGCCCCATCCCAACTCTGGATCGATAAGCTACCCTCCAGCCGTCTCATCGGCGAGTTTTCCATCTGGTCCGCAGACCTGGTCAACCTGGCCGCTGACTTGAAGCGCATTGCCGGTCACGCCGACATCCTGCATGTCGATGTCGCCGACGGCCACTTCGCGCCAGCATTGCTCTTCTTTCCAGACCTGGTTGCTGCTCTCAAGAAATCGTCACCCATTCCCATCCACGTCCACCTGATGACCAGCGACTCCATCCTTCTCTCCCAGATCGAGCAGTTCGCGGAGGCCGGCGCATCGCTGATCAGCATCCACGCGGAGAATGCCAACGCACTCGAGGCTCTGGATTTGATCGAAAAACTCGGCATTGCCGCCGGCATGGTCCTCAAAGTTGAATCTCCAGTTGAACTCCTGACTTCGTTCCTACCTCGACTTCGCTTCATCACTCTTCTCGGGACGGCCATCGGCGTCAAAGGACAGGGGTTGAATGCCAATGCCTGTTCACGCCTGCAAGAGGCCAAGACCTTGATCGACGAAGCCAAGTCGCCGCAGCGAATCGTTCTCGCAGCGGACGGCGGAATTCGTGAAAATACCGTACCTCTGCTTCGCTTGGCGGGTGCTGAGACCGTCGTCCTCGGTTCGCTCGCTTTCGGCGCGCCTGATCTTGCCGAACGCATGACCTGGCTCTATAACCTCTAAGCGATCGCAAACCCGGAGCAATCAACGCATGGACAGCTTCGCAATCGCTCTCGACCTTGGCGGCACACAGCTAAGAGCGGCCCTGGTCAACCGACGGGGACAGGTGCTTAAGCGCATCTCAGTCTTGACGGCGGCCAGCGAAGGCCCCGAGGTCGTGATCCAGCAATTGAGTGACGCCGCCCTGGCAATGACCGACGGCATCGACTCTCGCCGCCTGGCGGGCGTCGGCTTGTCTGCACCAGGACCACTCAACACCCTGGAAGGCATCGCTATCTCTATGCCGAGCATTCGCGGCTTTCAGAACATTCGCCTCCGCGAGCGTCTCGAAGCATCGCTGCACCTGCCCGTCTGGATTGAGAACGACGGCACAGCCGCCGCTCTTGGTGAGTGGCGTTTCGGCGCTGGCACAGGCCTCAAGAACCTGGTCTACATCACCATCAGCACTGGCATCGGTGGCGGGATCGTCGCCGACAATCGCCTCCTCCGTGGCCGACTGGGCATGGCTGGAGAGGTTGGCCACATGACGATCATTCACAACGGAGAACGCTGCGCATGCGGCAATCAAGGCTGCTGGGAAGCGTATGCCTCCGGAACAGCTTTCATCAGGAGAGCCCGCGAGCGCGCCGCTCAACACGAGCAAGGTGTGCTCAGTGAAAGCAGTTCGTTGATCGAAGCAAGAGACGTCTTCGCAGCCGCCGCTCAGGGTGATCCTCTCGCCTTGGAACTTGTCTCCGAAGTAGCCGAATTCCTCGGCCTCGGCATCACCAACCTGCTTCACCTCTATAGCCCAGAGGTAGTGATTGTCGGCGGCGGCATGGCCTCCAATTTCGAAGTCCTGCATCCTGTGATCCAAAGCAAAGTACAGCAGGCTGCCATGAACGGCTTCAGCGAGGTCCCAATCGTAAGGGCTGCTCTCGGCGACAATTCGGGATTAGTAGGAGCTGGAGCCCTCGTCTTCGACGCTGTCCCCGCCGACAGCGTCGAATCCAGTCACTCAGTCTTGGTCTCCTCAACCCGGACAGCCACCAGTTAGTCTTCTTCGAAGAACTGAATATCCAGAGTCCGCAGGTAGGTGTGCAGGCCGGCGTCCTGGATAGGCATCACATAAGCTTCCGCGCCGGACGCGTTCACATGCTCATGCCAGTAGCCCGGAGGCGTCACGAACGCTTCACCCTTCACCCAATCCACCCGCACAGGATCCTTAATCGTTCCGTCAGAGTTTAGCTCCAGCCCCAGCAGCGTGTAAGCGCCCGGCTCGGCATCCACCACGAAATCGAGGGCAACCGACTGATGCCGATGCGGCAACTGCCGGGTTCCAGGGGCAACAACGCCAAACATGGTCCAAAGCGTGTGTGTGATCGTCATGGTCTGCTCAAAGTTCTTGTTCGCCAGCAGCACGCTAACCCGGCTGCGCGTGGCCGCCAGGGGATCGTTCTTGGCCGCTTCCAACTCCGCCATCACCGCTTCGCGTGTGTAAACCGTTGGCGAGAATCGAGGTGCTCCCTTTTGCGCTCCAAGGTAGGCAAACAAAGGAGAATCGTTCACCAGGTAAAACGCCGAATCGCTATCCGCGTAATGAATCACCTCAAGCCCGGGCAGTACAACAAAGTCACCGGTTTTCCAGACAATCGATCCATCCGCCGTCTCCGTACGCCCGCTGCCAGCGATCACGTAGAAGAATTCACTGCTGGCGATCGGCGCGCTCGTCAGCTTTTCCCCGGCTTGGATCCTGACAAAGTTCGCCAGCAGACTAGGACCCGTAGCGGGATACGGCGTACGCAGTTCCTTGCTCAGATCCAACGGAATAAACCGGCTCTCCCCGCTTGCATAGAGGTCCGCCGAAAAACCCTTGATCGGAATGCTGGGCGTTGCACCCGACTCGATCGGATTCGCCGCCTTGCTGTACTCAAATATCTGAACATCTTGTGTCAGAGTGGACGCCGAAATCAGAGGTGCTGCCGTAGAAGTAGCCATCAGATACCCTCCTGAATTTCCTAATTGCCGCTCGGAAGCAGCTCAACCTTGACTTAGTATCTCCGCTAGCCGTCACAATGTATTCCAGATCCTCAGAATAATTCTGAATTCTTCAGGCTCACACGATGCCCCATGAAACAGTTACACAGCACGGAAAAACTTCCGGCATCTGCAACCCGGACGAGCAACGCTTGATCCTGGTCGTAGCCGACGACGTACTTCCGCCCCAACGCATCTGGTGCGAGATAGACGACTACTCGATCTATGCTGCCGAGCGGCCCGCCAGTTTCTGGCGGCAGCATTTGCACGGATGCGCCCATGTCACCATCGGCCTTGAGAGAGCCCACGTGCAAGCCACCTGGATCCCCTCCAACTCACTTACGCCCTTTGGCAAGAGAGATGCACGTTTCCATGGGTACAGATTCCATCGAGCGCGAAGAGGTTGCCGCAGACCGATTTCTAGAAATGGTCTTACTACCGAGACAACTCGACGGCAGCATCATGGTTTCTCCTGGACTGAGCGCAAGCTTCCAGCAACATGTGAGGTACTGTCAATGCTGCCAATCCGACGAATACAGTCATAAGCATTCGCTGTTGCACAGAGTATCGGGAGAGTACCCACCAGCCGATGGCTGCGAGGAATAGAGTCGAGACGACGATCGGGGAGGTCGTTGTAAATAAGCGCTGTAATGTTTTCAGTCCAAGTGAGCGGGCAGTCTCAATCAAATGCCGCGGACTGTGTAATAGCCCGAAGTAGCAAGTGAAGAACAAGAGCGGCGGAAGACAGATTCCCGCGAGAAGAATCACGGCAACTTCCGAGGCTCTGCGCGGCTCCGACTGCATCTTCGAACTCACGCTAATCAAAGTAGCGGCACCGGCAAAATATGAAATCCAGTGTGAGAGTGCGACGTAGTCGTCAGTGGACTGAAGAGCAAGCATTCCATAGATGGTCGCAACATCACGTCCATGTAGGAGGCAGGGCAAAGTGACAATCGTAAAGCCGTAACACATTCGAAGCCACACATGACTCTCGTTTCCCAGATCGCTACCAAAGTGAAAAGCCGCGATTAGGAGGAAGCAACCCAATGTCACTTTCGGCCAAGCGATCCAAGCGAGAACTACCAAAGCTGAAGCGGAAAGATAGAGCACATAAAATTTCGCTTTCTTCGACCCGGGAAATATGGATTGTGCGACAAGTGGGTCGAGTGCTCCGTGAGGTAGGCCGAGGACAATTACCGTCAGTACGAGAGCCAAAAGTCCCGCCCTTGGATCTGGATGCAGGCCCAGAATCACGGCCAACGACAACAGTGGTGTGACGATCAGGAATGCGTTGCTGAAGCTGCGCGTCGCGTTCTTCATCGGGCACTATTCAGCGGTAAGAGATTGCCGGCGGCGGTTCCGACGAATTTGCTCCAGGGCAGTCCACGCACGACCGGCCAGTAGTCCGCGACCTTTGGTTGTCCACTGAGGAAGCGCACCAGTGCGTCGGGTTCTGATTCCGCAAACAGACTCCACATCACTTGCTCAGCCACCACATCCGGTCGTTGCAGGACGCGCAGGAAAAGCTCGTCCATCCAATCGAGGAACGTGTTCTTACGCGGACTTAGGGGCCCGCCGTGCTCAAGCAGCTCGGCAGTGCATTCGTCTGCCCATCGCTGGATGTTATGAAAAGCGTAACCGGTCGCGATGCGCATGGATCCTCCTCTTGCGCCGGCGTGAACAATACGCCTAGTCCTGGGCGGTTCTACCTTGGCCATGGGTAGGTCTCCTGATTCGCGACGTACCTCTTGCCAGCCATTCCCAACATGCCCTGCGAGCCATGCACGCAATCGGCTCTCTAAATCGAATGGGATCGCCTTTTCTTTCGAAAACCGGGTGTACTCGAAGAGATAGCTTCGATCACCCAAGGGTAGGATATACATGAAGTCGATGAGCCCAGGTGTATTCGATTGGAAGTCCATAAGCATTGGCACGCTTCGTTCAAAGGCAGTCTCCGGGCCTCTCAACTGGGCGACGATTCCAACAAAGCTCTGCCAGAGCCAGGGATGCCTGATCGCGGCGAGGCTAGGCCTCGTATCCACGACCCAACGCGTCTCCAGACGTTCCCTGTTGGCGAGTTCGATCACGACGCTGTCTGCGCCCTCTCGAAGCTCTGTTGCTTGAACACCGAGCATCAATACAGTCGAGCGGCTCCCCCCAATCGTGCGCAAAGCCTTGTCGTAAACCATCTGCGCACTTAGCATCTCGTATGGATACAACTCGCTGCTGAGCCCGAGGATTTGCCCGGCCCTGGATAACTGCCACTGCTTCCACTCAGCAACTCTACAGTCTTCAAAAAAGTGCGGTTGAAGACGCCAGCCGCACCAGGTCCGGTCTTCGGTATAACGATCGCGCGCTTCAACGAGGGCGACACGCAGCGCGGAGCCTGCCGCCGCCAGGCGCGCCGCCAGACTCAATCCAGCGCAACCCGCGCCGAGTATCACCAGATCGAACTCCTCGTATTCATCCTTCACGTTGTCATCCTCGTCAGCGAAGCCGGCCGATCCAGTGAGATGAGGGCTGGCCGCAGATTCGAGCACCCCTCCACACTCCGGCCCCCCATCCAAACGCGAACGGCAATTGCAATCCGCCGCTGGATGGGCACAACGGTACGGCCTTGTTTCCATTGCATTCCGCGGGCACGCAGCCTTTGGCCGATCTCCCGGTACACTGCAGCCGCGACGCGAATCGCACCTCGCGATGCCTGCGGAATCATGGTGAATCCGTCGGCAGCGCTCGCATAATAGGCATCCGCGATCCGTAGAATGCGGTCGAGGCTATTTGCGATATTGGCAATCGTTGCGGCATCCTTGGCGGTCGCAATTTCGGCGGGGGTATAAGCGCATCCCCACTCTGCCGGGAGATAGCGGCGTCCATTGCCCGCGTCCTCAAGCACGTCCCGTGCAATGTTCGTCAGTTGCATGGCTATGCCAAGATGCACGGCGTACTCTGTGGCTTCCCCCCTTCTGCAATGGAGTAGAGGACACATGAGCATGCCGACGGTTCCTGCGGCGCCGAAACAATAACGCAGCAACTGCTCCTCGGTCTCAATGGCGACGACTCCATGCGCATCCCACAGAAGCGTTTCCACCAAATAGATGGCGGGTTCGAGCGGAAGCTGATATTTCGCCGCCATATCCAAAAAGTCCGCAACAACCGGATCATCCGATGAAGCTGCCTGAAGATCGCGCACCATCGACGAGAGCGCATCCAAACCCGAAGCCGGTGTACTTTCGTCCGCCAGATCATCCATGGCCCGGCAAAATCTATACAGTCGCCCAGCATTGGCAGCGACATCGCGCGGCAGAATGAGGCTGGCAAGCCAGAAGGACTTGCCGTTCCTGCGCATGCTGTGAGCGTCTCGACCAATCTTCAATCGTGCCGTCATGCCTTGGCCTCGGGGAGCAGATGATCCACCACTTTCGCGCTGCTCAACACGCCGGGTAAGCCGGCACCTGGATGAGTACCTGCGCCAACCAGGTAAAGATCACGTATACCTTCCGACTTGTTATGGAACCTGAACCACGCGGATTGTCTCAAGATCGGCGCAACCGAAAAGCCTGCACCATGGGCACTCAGGTATCGCTCTTGAAAATCGAGCGGTGTCATGTGAAACCGCGCCGTGATATGTCGCTCGAGCTCAGGTAGCATCGTTTCACTCAGCGCTTTGACGATGCAATCTCCATACCCCTGTGCCGTGCTGAGCCAGTCGATGCCTGCTTTTAGCGTGGGAACGGGGGCAAGCACATAGAAGGAGTCGCAACCTTCTGGGGCAAAGCTTGCATCGGTAGCAGTAGGCCGATGAACGTAAAGCGAGAAGTCCTTGCCTAACTTCTGCCGGTGAAAGATATCTCTCAGCAGTTCTCTATAGCTGTCACCGAACCAGATCGTGTGGTGCGCTACGTCTTCGTACTTGCGAGTGGTTCCAAAGTAGAGTACGAACAGACCCATCGAGAATTGTGCGACGGCTAGCTTTAGCTTTGGAATGAGCGGCGCCGGTTCGATCATGTGGCCATAGAGGTGACACGGGTCGGCATCAGAGATGACAACATCCGCTTGAAGGATTTCGCCGCCTTCGAGCCGGACAGCTTCCGCCCGCCCATTGCGCACGAGGATCTTATCGACGGTCGTATTCATGCGGAACTCAATCCCAACTTCATCGGCCAGCCGCACCAGGGCCGCCACCAGAGCTCCCGTACCACCCATCGCAAACTGGATGCCCCACTTACGCTCGAGATAGTGAATGAGCGAGTAAATGCAGGTTGTATCAAAGGGATTGCCACCCACGAGCAGAGGCGATACGGAGAACGCCCGCCGCAGCCACGGGTGCCGAATGTACTTGGTGACAAGAGTCCAGACGGATCGGTAGCCGCCGAGGGAGATGAGTTGCGGCATCAACGCAAGCATGGTTCGGAGGTCATGGAAAGGCCTGTCGGCCAACTGCTCAAACCCGATGGCGAAGATGCGTTTGGATTCCTCGACGAGTGCCAGATACCCCTCACAGTCGGTCGGAGAGATCCTGCGAATCTCAGTAAGCGTGTCTTCGACCGAACCGCCGTAATCAAAATAGGTTCCATCGGGGAAACGAAACCTGTACCAGGGCCGGAGATCGACCAGCGTCAGGTAATCGCTCAGAGAGCGGCCGTGTAGCGTAAATAGCTCTTCGAGCAGCAGCGGCGCAGTGATCACCGTCGGACCGGCATCGTGACGGTACCCTTCGCGTTCAAACACTTGTGCCCTGCCGCCAGGTTGCGGGCAGCGATCGATCACCAGTACCGAATAGCCTTTCGCTCTTGCTCTTATCGCTGCAGCCAATCCGCCAAATCCGGCGCCGATGACGACAGCGAGCTTCTGTGAACTCATCTAAGATGTCCCAACGGAAGTCATGCAATGCCCTTCCAGGGCAGTCTGCAGCGTCTTCGCGTGGCGAATCAGCAGATCGGCGCAGTTCAATGGTAGTTGTGCCGCGCCCTGAACCGCTTGGGCGAGGAGTGCGAGACCTCGCTTTGCAGCCTGAGCCCGTGCGAAGTCCCGACCGACGTTCCTTGCCCTCTCAATCACAAGCACGATATTCAACAGCCCCTCGGAGGCATCGGCTTCCTCATCCAGTAGATCGTCGGCAATCTGATAGGCTGTTGCGAAGTTGCTGACGAGCTCGTGTGTCACGGCGAGCAAGTCTGTGCGGCCTTTGTATAACAAAGGCATCTCCAGAGCCAGGCTCAAGAGTGATGCAGACTTGCCGCGCGCTCGGCTCTCATATTCGGCTTGTGCATTCTCGTTGTATTGCATCGCCTGCTGTTCCACGACCTGTCCGCGGATCACCTCACACACCCGCTGGTGGATCAGCGATGTGAGAGAGCCTCGATCCGACTGACAGGAAAGACCCTGTACAGCGCCGTAGGCGGCAGACAGCATCAGATCCCCGGCGCAGACGGCAATCGTGGGCGAGTATTCACACCAAACACTGGGGGAACCGCGTCGTAGAGTGCTCCTGTCCAGCATGTCGTCCTGAACCAGAGAGGCATTATGAAGAAGCTCACAGATCGCTGCGAGCCGAATGGCATCGGCTGCATCCACCCCAATGCGCACCGAAGCATCGAGACAGATCGACGCACGCAGCCTTCCACCACCAGCGCGCATGTGAGACATGATCGCAATGTCAAGAGAAGTACATTCCGCGGGATGCGGGGAGCAGAGTTGCAGTATGAGGTCATCAACAGCTCGCAGATCGATTGTCATCATGTCTTTGTCCTGCGATTGTTTGAAAAAGACTTATTAAGCAGATCGGATTCAAATGAAATTTTTGAGAGTATCGAAGAGGGACGCAGCATGAAGCTGCGTCCCCCATCGAGACTTTAGGCTGCTGCTAGCTCATACTCCGACTTCTTTACCGCAATGCTGTAGATGAAGATGCCGAAAGCTGCCTTCGCAAGCACGTCCGCAATGCTGTAACCGACCTGAACGCCAACAATGGCGCCGCCGCCGGAAAGACCCAACATAGGCAGCGTGAATACGATCGGGTAGAACAACCAGGTAACTACGGTGATGTATCGTGCAGAGCTTACCAGACCTCGGACACTCGCCGGCTGAGCTGCGATCGAAGCCTTAAGCCCAACGAAAAGTTCAAACTGGATGATCAGGAACGGGATCATTGAGAGGCACCACCACAGCCAGCGCGTCGAGGCTACGGTAGAGATTTCACCGGGGTATCCAAGGATCACCATGACGGCGGCGAGGAACGCCAGACGAGCAGCTTTCTTCGGCCCTTCATTGCCAGGCAGGCGCATGACGAGGATAAGCTCGGTGACGAGGAGCGGAACAGTCAGAAGCCAATCGACATACCGATAAGCGTCGTTGAACGGGTGACCAGTTGAAGTAACCACACCGTTCAGGACGGAGTAGGCGGCATCCCAGCTGTTGAAGATTCGGTAGTAGTGGTACAGCGCGATCATCGTGACGAGCCCGGAGATTGTGATTGCCGCTTTGTACTTCGGCGCTACCTGTGAGCGGTTGAGAAACAGAAAGACCGTCGCTGCTCCCATCGCCGCGAGGACGAACGAAAAAGAGTTGTAGACGAGACTGTACTGCCCGAAAGAAATTTGCTCCATGGAGACTCCTCATAAGCTGGGGCTTCGTAAATGAGCCACTCAGTCAGAGCCCAACCTTACGCGCATCAACATTGCATTGTCTTGGCGGTCAACAGCCTGATGAACAAATACTCGATATTTATTTCCCTAACGCAAGAGCACTTTTCGAAGCGTATGCGTACCCGACCAAAGGTTCGCTTGTCCGCTGGGATTGACGGATCGCCAAACGTTTTGGAAGGTGGGCTACGAACGGACGCCCCAAATTGAACCAGTGGCCTTTGTGTATGAGTAATGCAAGAATGATGCAGTCGTTGCCGGTTTTCGCTCCATCGACGGAATGCCACTCCGACAACATATGAAAATTGGCTCGAATGTCGAGTAGACCGTTCAGTTACAAAGGCCGTGTATCGATTGGCGGCTCTTTGAGGGTGAGGACGCGAACATAGTAGTCGTCTCTCTGCTGGTACCCGCGGTGTGCCTCAAGCTCTGAATCGCACACATGTAAGTCCACGCGCCTTGGTCCGCGCAAGCGCACATCCGCCGTCTTCGAGGGGCGGAAGTTTACAAGACGCCGGACAAGCCGGAAGGTCTTCTCCGGCCCCTGGCAACTTGACCGGGGCAAGGTCGTTTGGCTGCCCACTCTCTTCATCGCACGGCTTGGTGCATCTGTTCTTCAAATGTCATTGCAACGAGATCACTATTTGACGACAACAGAAACGCTGATGCTCTGTGTAGCTTCACCACCTACCGACACCGAAATGGGAATCGTATATGTACCCGCTTTCGCATTGTTGCTCGATCCACTACAACTGCTGAGAAGTCCACAGGCAATCAAACCGAGAATCGCAAAGACCCCCAAACTGCGTAGAGGAGCCTGAGAAGGCAATCTTCGTCTTCTCAGTACTACCCGAAAGAGCACCGCCAGTGCACCGGGAAGAGCAAGGCTGGGCAGCCAAAGCGTTCCGGCAACAAGGAGCGCAGTCGGCCCCCCGCCGTTCCCTGCGGCCGCCATCGCTTGCGTCCGCGGAGCGTCTGTACTTATCGTCAGCGTGTCCGTGACCGGCCCACTACCAGCAGCGATCGTCAAACTCGGCGGCGCAAACGTGCAGGAGACGTGAGCGGGCAAAGTACCACAGGAGAACTGCACCGTGCCTGTGTAATCTCCCTTCGGAGTGAGCGTGATCGTCAATCGCCCCGAAGCTCCGGGCTGAATCGTCAGATTGTCAGGATTGACGGCTGCCGAGACCCCCGGCGTCACCACGATCTCTGTCACCGCTGCTGAAGTGCTGGAGACATACGTGGAATCGCCGCTGTAAACCGCCGTGACCATATAGACGCCAGCCTCGGCAAACGATGTGGTCAGTGCAGCTTTCCCGGTCTTATCGAGCGGCACATTCCCGATGCTGGCGCCCGCATTGTAGAAAGTAACCGTGCCGCTCGGCGTCGAGCCCTGTCCTCCCGAAACCGTTGCGGTGAACGTCACGTTCTCCTTCGTTCCCGCCGATGTTGACGAGGCCGCGAGCGTCGTTGTCGAAGCCAGATTTTCCGGCAGAATGACCAGCGGGAGCGTCACGTTATCCGACGCCACTTTTTTCTCGCTGTCCTGCACTTGAAGTGTCACGGTTGCGGTCGTCGCCAGAGTCAACAGACCTCCGATGCGCCAGGTTGGTTGGGCATCGGTTGGCGTGTATATATAGAGACCTAATATGTCCGGGGGTGGCTGGCTGGCCGCCGACCATTGATAGGGTGGAACTCCCCCAGTGGCAGTCAGAACGACTTGATAGAACTGGCCAACCTTGGCAACGGGAAGGTTGTCCACCGTGACCTTGAGATCGGACAAAACCTCCAGCGTTGCCAGACCTTGTACCGAAACCTTAGGATCTCCAGAATCCGTAACCTTGATTTCAAAGGAATAGTGCGTACCCGGACCACCACTCCACTCCATTGGGGTCCCGGTGAGTTGTCCTGAAGAGGAGATAGACAACCCGGGAGGTAAATAGTAGAAGGAGTCAGTGGGCCCTAGAGACCAGGTATACGGCGGAGTTCCACCCTTTGCCTGGAATGTGTAGGAATACGGTGTTCCTCGCGTCGCCTCTGGCAAGGCTCCTTTGTTGGTTATCTGCAGGTCAGGAGGCGTGGTTTTGAAAGTAAACGCGGTTTGCACCTGCGCCTTCGGGTCTTCCGCGTCCGTTACCTGGAAGGTAAGTGGGGAATCGCCGTAACTTGAGTTCACCGTACCGCTGATCACACCGGTAGTCGCGTTGAGTGTGAGCCCCTTTGGTAGCTCCCCCGAGGCAATGGAGTAGGTGTACGGCTGCACTCCACCGGAAGCGGTGATCGTTCCCGTATAGGGCTTCTGATAGTCGGCAGGCAGCAGATTCACCGGCAGCTTCAAGCTGCTTTGTACAACCAGCTCGTAGGAGGCCGACGCCTTATCTGGAACGGTCTGGCTATCCTGTACGCCGATCGCGATCGGAAAGGTACCAAATTGAAGCGGCTTTCCGCTCAGAACGCCGTTGGCAAAGCTGAGCCCTTTGGGCAAATCGCCGGCAAGCGCCCAGCTGTAGGGCGAAACTCCACCCTGCGCTGAGAAGATGGCCTGATAATCCTGACTGACACTCGCACCGGGGATGGCGGTTGTAACAATCTTGAGAGCCTCAATGCCGTTGACCACCAGCTTTGCAAATCCGCTCACGCTCCCACCACCGCACGTAAGCCCGTAGGTATATGTCCCGCCCTTCGACGGCGTTACCGTGGCGCTGCCTTTGTACACCCCGTTGGAAAGCTTACCCTTCTGGATTCCGACCCATGTCCCCTCGCTGTCGGCCACATCGGCATAATTGCCCTGCACACCGCCAAAACAGAGCTGGGCCGTCTGAGAGAAGGCACTCGCAACCGTCCACGAGATCGTCACCGGCTTTCCATAGTCGACAGTCGTAGGCGAGACCGACAGCTGGATCGGCGACGGGATCGCTTTCGTCAACGAGAGACTGAATACCGTGGCTGAGTTGTTGTTGCCTGCTGTAGCACCGTAAAAGATACCATCCGGCCCCTGAACAATATGCGCTGTTGGCGTGGCTCCGTCCACCTTCGGGTTTGCCGTCACCGAGGTTGAGGTTGCGATGCCGCCTTCAAAGTTGTGCAGGTCAGTAAACCCTCCCGAAGTTGTCATTTGGAAGAAGAGCCCGCAACCATAGGGAGGAAGGCAGTTGGGATTGGTCGTGTCGCCTCCATCTGCCGTGTCTCCGTAAAGATTGCCGTCACTGCCCAAAAAGAGGGGTCCATGCGGCAGCAAGCCCGCATCTCCGCCGGTGAAGTGGTAAATGGTTTGCAGCACCCCCGACTGAGACATTTTGAAAACGTAGCCCTTTCCGTCTGGCAAGGATCCGTTGCTGACTCCGTATAGGGTTCCGTCGCTTCCTTCCACCAACGGACCCATGGGCCCACTGCCCTGGCTGCCGTCGCTGGCAAAGTTGGCGATCACCGTAACAGCACCATCGGGAGTGACGCGATCGATAGCGCCGGGGATAGCAGTACCGTCGCTCAATTGCCCATACCCCATGGTTAGGTAGAAATTGCCGTCGTCTGCCTGCATGAGCGAGGACGGCCCGCCCCCTTCAAAAACGTGTGCCGTGAAGAGAGAAAAAATATGCACCTGGGTGAATCCCGATCCATCCTTCTCGATACGAAAAAACAATCCCGGCCCAAAATCGCCGGCGGGCGCAGGAGGATAGCCATCCCTTGCAACGCCGTAAAGACTTCCATCCGTGCCCTCGACCAAGGCCATCGGCGAGTCTCCGACGGTGGGCATTGGATTGCTCGTCGCCGATCCGGGCGTCCCAGGGAAGTCGTAGAGCAGGTGGAACGTCCCGTCGGGAGCAATCTTGAAAATCGTCCCGTACCCCAGCGACCCTCCGCCTGCGCATGTCCCGTAGAAGTTCCCGTCGCTGCCTTGAATCAGTGACGTAGGCTGAAGACCATCCACGTTGTTCAGCGTCGACGTTTCTTGAAATTGATGAAAGACGGTCGTCGTCCCGTTCGGCGATACCTTATAAATGGTCGAGCAATTGTTGTTCTGATTGTCTGCGCAACCCTCGGTAGCTACACCCTGGTTTTTGGTGTAGAAGTTCCCGTCGCTGGCCAGCAGTAACCCGCTGTAAAGATCTGTCCCGATGGCGATCGTCTTTTGGGTCGCTACCGGCGCCTGCGCCACCAAGCTCGTCCCAATCGCGAACAACAGTCCTGAGATCCATATTGTTAAATAACGAAAAGCAATGATGACTGCCGATGAGCGAGTGCGAGCAAAAGGCATGGCGAGGCCTCCAGGCCTTGTTTCCTGTGTTGAAGCGGACTTAGACAAGTGCGATAATCAGGCAACTCTCTCCCCGGTGCAAATGTCCTTTCGGGCCGGATTGGGTCATTTCATGCCACGATGCTGAAAACAGGCCAGGACCATGCCTAAACCAGCCACAGACCGCGCTCGACTGGAAGCTTTCAGCCCCGAGCCACGACTCAATGGTTGGAAAGAAATTGCAGCCTACCTTGCTCGGGGTGAGCGGACAGTCAAGCGTTGGGAGTCCGATCGGAGTCTTCCGATCCATCGCATTCCAGGCGGAGGGCGAGCCGCCGTTCATGCTTTTAAGCCCGAGCTCGACGAATGGCTCAAGTCCACCCGGGCCGCAGAGATCGACCGCTCAGAAACCCAGAATGAAATCCAGACAGCTGATCCCCTTCTTGAGCTTCTTTCGCCTGAAGATATCGCAACGTCGACCCTTTCTCAGTCTGCGCCAGCGAGACCTTTGCGCCCGGCAGGAAGGCTCGTCTTTGCGGGAGTATTCCTTTTGGCAGGGCTGGCGCTGCTGATCGCCTTTCGGCTTTACGTGACTCGGCATCATGCCGCCCACGCAAGCTCGGTCCAGGTATCTGAAGCAGAAAAAGTGATTGCCAGCGATCTCTACCTAAGAGGCCGCTTCGAATGGAACAAGCGCACGCCGGAGAGTCTGAACCGGGCACTGGACGACTTCAACCAATCCATCGTCCATGATCCCACCAGTGCTCGCACTTATGCCGGCCTCGCCGATACCTACATCCTCCTGCGCGAATACGCTCTCATGCCTGAGTCCGGGGCATACACCCGCGCGATCGCAGCCGCAACCAAGGCGGTTGAGCTGGATGACTCCCTGGCTGAAGCCCATCGCTCTCTGGCTTTCGCTGAGGTTTGGGGAAGATTGGATTTTCGCTCCGCCGACCAGGAATTCCGTCGCGCCATTGAGCTCAATCCGCGCGATCCGCTGACGCACCTCTGGTACGCCACTGCCTTCAAGGCACCCTCTTGGTACGCAGTCACCAGCCGGGAATTCGCGCTCGCCCAGGAGCTCGACCCCTCCTCCGCAGTGATTCTTACCAACAAGAGCATCTGGCTTTTCGAAACCGGACAACAGCAAGCCGGCCTTGACCTGGCGCACCAGGTAGAACGTGCCGAACCAGACTTCCCTGCTCCGCACCGTTATCTAGCCGCGATGTACTGGCTTCGTCGGGACTACCCTGACTTTCTGATCGAAAGCGAGAAGACCGCCGATCTCATGCACGATCCTGTCCTGAAAAAAAACACCGCCACTGCGCGCGCAGGGTTTGAAAAGAGCGGTGAACGCGGCCTGCTCGATGCCCTGTACCTTACCAGAAAGACAGAGTACTTGGCCGGGCAGCTTCCGGGCGCGAGTCTAGCCGAGGTCTGTGTGCGCTTAGGAAGACAAGGGGAAGCATTGCAAGTGCTTCAGTACGACTTCGATCATCACCTCAGCGGCTTGCCTGCGATTCTTACCAACCCAGATTTGCGAACGATGGCAAGCAACCCTCAATATCAGCGATTGATCGACCGGCTCAACTATCCCGATCCTCCCTCCATCGACCAATAGTGTTGTCCCCGACCATGCAATTCTGATAAGCGAGGACGGGCATGCGAGCTATGGACCCAAAATTACAACAAGTAGAACCAGTGGCTGTTGGATACCCGAAACTTGCTTGTGCCCAAATATGATTTCCCCCGCAAACACTCATCACCAGGCGTAAACATCCAGCTTGCGGATTATCGCCGATCGACCCTCAAACGAAAGGTCGGCGGTTCCCTTAGGTAAGATGAGGCCAACCGCGCCAGTCTCCGATCCGGCCGTCGGTGCAAGAGCAATCGCTGTCGAAAGACCGGACATGCTTTTCATCCGCAACACAACAACATGCCGGCTGGTATTTGAGTAGTGAAGTCGGGCAAATACCGGCCCGCTGGGCGCCTCGATCCCGCCGATGCTGGTTTGATTCGCCGTATACTCTGCCGGCGCTCTATCTTCGCCATCGACGAGCATGAGCTCAAGATCATGCGCAGGAACACTCACTGAGGCGCCGGCTGACTCCAAATCTCGCTTGTTCCAGACGTCCCGCAATGATTTCGGAGCACCTTTCAGCCCAAGCTTCTTCCAATCGACTTTCACCCGCGCGGAGGCGTCCGTTCGATTCAAGATAGCAACCGCACGCCGTCCAGCGACCGCCATAGGCTTTGCCCATATCTGGATACCGGGGGCGGGTTCGTCTACTTGAATCGGTTGCAATCCGTATATGTCGTTATGAATCGCCAGCGCTTCTTCATTCGTTAAGAGGGATATAGTAGCCGGAGAAAGCCGTGTCAAGTCGGAGCCAACCATGAGCGGCGCGCTCGAAATTGCCCACAGTCCCATATGGGTTCGATCGAGAGCATCGTTCATGCCGCGCATGCCCATCACCATCATGTCGAGGTCGTTAAAGTAGCCGGTATGCTGCGCCTCGGGATGCAACCCGGTCTCGAAGGATGCAAGTACGTTTCCCGCGGTGACGATGCGTTTATCGTGTTCGACATCATGCAGGCTTTCTACGACAGGAGGAATGATGTCGCCTCCCGTACGCCATATGGTGCTTTCAATTTCCCCGATCCCTGGGCCCCAGAACCAGGGATTCTGACTGCCCCACTCGCAGATGGAGAAGTACAACTTGCGCCCGGTCGTCTTTTCCGCCTTCTGAATGGCGTGGGCAATCTGCGCATATTGGACTGCGCCTGAACGCTTCTTCTTGGCACCGCCGCACCAATCTACCTTGACGTAGTCGAAGCCCCACTTTGAAAACTGCAGAAAGTCCTGGTCGTAATGGCTTTCGCTGCCAGTGTTCATATACTTTGGGCCAGAGTCGGGGTACATGCTGCACCCGTCCTTACCAGCATCGGTGTAGATTCCGGCCTTAAGACCCAGGCTGTGGATGTAGGCGGCAATGTTGGCCATGTCGCCATCCGTCTGGCCGGGCTGAATGGCAGGCCACTGCTTGGCATTGACTATGATATTGCCTGCGGCATCGCGTTCTCCGAGCCACCATCCTTCGTCGATCACGACATACTCGTAGCCGGCCTTCTTCATGCCGTTCGAGGCCAGAGTTTGGGCTTGCTGTTGAACGATCTGCGAATTCACGATGTTGGCGAAACTATTCCAGGAATTCCAGCCCATCGGTGCAGCGCCGAAGCACGCAGTTGCGAATGCGAAAAATAGCCACGAAGAACGCATCCAAACAACATATCACTAAGCTGGCTCGAGGATTTCAGCAACCAGAAACATTCTGATCTCTTCTTCCGCGCGAGATTGGGCAGGCTGTCAAGAAACCTTAGGAGCCTGCGCAGGATGGCGTTATACCGAGCATTTAAGTTAGTCGCAGCCCGCGCTCTCTTGCGGAAGTTCAAGTAGCGGCAGATTGCAAATGCGCTCAGGCAGATTACCCGTTGTACCCTCGTCATCGTTACGAACAACAAATTACGAATTGGGGTCAAGGCATTACACGGAGTCCTTTACCCGCATGAAGGAGTTCCGCGAGACTTACTACGAATGGGAAGGTAAAACTACCACTATTGGTAGCAACTTCACTGCCGCCTCGTCAAAAGGTCATCTTCTCAAAGATGACATCAGCACTAGCGGACGATTTGAGTTCGCCGAAGTAGGCCATCGAAAATAGGTCCACTCCGGTTTATAACGATCAAGAGCGATCACTCATATCGCACCATCTCATTCACTGCTTATCCCAAACCTCCGTAAACACCGTTGTCGAATTCGCGGCTCTACTGACGATGGTCAGTGTCTTGCCGTCGTTCGAAACCTTGAACTCTTCGCGGAATTCCAGTCTGCCATTGACCTGACTGTCGATTTCAAGCACATAATCACTCACGCGCTTTCCCGACGACGAATTGCTCTTCGCATCACCGGCGCCACTATCGGCATATAGTTTGCCATCAAACTTTATCTGACTCAGGTGCCTGCGAGCGGGCATGCTGAAACTGAGTCCATCTTGCGCATAGGGCGTAATCACCAGCTTCAGGGCTTCCCCGTGTATGGTCTCTTCTATCGAAGTCGATTGCCACTCACCCAAAATCTCCTTGCCTGGACCGATGCGCGCATATTTCGCGGTTGTCTCATAGTTATCCCCCGGATTACCCGAAATGACATCATGAAGCGTGAGCGTCTTATCGTCCGGAGAAATGTTGTACGTGCGCACCATCTTTTGACCATCGTCTCTTCCCATTTCCCAGTCATGGTCGTCGAGCTTCCTGAAGGAGACAGTGGCTCCAGTGGTTGTCTTGATGGGAACGCCATCGGCTTTGATGTCGATCGTGACCCCCGTACTTCCAGTCAGGGAGTAGCGTCCGCCACCGAGCGACTTGATTGTGTACTTGATGGTGGGCTTCGGGCTCTTTTGAGAGTTGTAAACCCATGTTCCTACGAATGGATCATTTGCAGCGAACGCACTCGTGCACATGAACATTCCAGCTAGCAATAGGCAATAAAGTCTCACTGGATTTCTCCCTGGGGTTAGCAGGCTGAACCGTCAAGGCATTTAGCTGGCCCTGACGGTTTCCTGACTCGCGGTTGGCGCTTCCTCTATTGAGTTGAGCGAACATGCGATGCTTTCCGGCGAATTGTCCGAAAGCTGTTCATGCTTCTGCTTACCGCCCGTGATCCTCGCCATCTTCTTCCTTGAAAGGACGTACGACGCCATGGATGGCCTGCGACCCAAAATGTGTTGCCGCCGGCCCCCCAAAAACGAGCGTTATATTCGAAATCGGAAGCGAGTATTGGACGTCTTCTCCTCCGCTGACGCAGACCTGTAGCTTCGACGAAGGCGGATCCGTCTCGAAGGGCGCGATGCTTCCATTTCCGGTCAGGAGTTTGACCACGTCGTTCAACTTAAAGCCGATCTTGGTCGCGGGGGGCAGGTATGCCGGGCAGCCACTTATGTCCCAGGAAATTCTGGCATTCTGCAACCGGATGTGATGGGTGTGAGGATTCACGAGAGGCTGGGCCGGATCGACGGCACCCGTCGAAGTTTTTCCATAGCCTGACATCGTCATATCGGCAGAGAAATCTGCGGTTCCCCGCTCCGGGTAGACATCCATCGACCATTGACCGTGCATTTCCCATGGGCTGCCTTTGACGGTAGCATTCAGCGGTGAGTAATCGTTGATGAGACCGCTGAAGTGGAGTGGTTTGTGCTCCTGGGCAAGGACAGGAACGGTTGCAGTCAACAGAAGGAGAGAGAGCATACTTATTGTTGCGGCAAGGGCTTTGGTTTTCATGAAAAGATCTCCAATCTTGAGGTTGATGTGTGGACCATAGACGCAATTGCGCATCACGCCGGTTTACTTGAGCTGGTTGACAAGAGTGACCAAGATTTTGGTTGTGGTGTCAACGTAGACACCGGCATCCGGAGACTGGCTTTGTACCAAACTTCCGCTCCCTGACTCGTGGACGTTATAGCCAGCGGTCTTCAATTTGTCCGCATCGTCCTTGGTCTTCAAATCAGGCATCGGGATAGCTGGCGCAATATGCCACTGAACCGTGTACTGGGAGTTGTTTCCGCAACCGGAGGGAGAGTGCGTCCCGGGTTGCGGCGTCAGATGAGAAATGGGCAACTGACCATAGACGAGCTGGTTCTGTTCTGCCGCCACAATGCCGTCGCAGGTAGACCGGAAAATGCCCACCAGTTGCGCCACAAGATAATCGGTATCGATCCCGTTCGCCGACGCCAGATGAGGAGCAGGCGGGCCGCCTCCGTTTGCCCACGCGGGCCCGACAGACTCCCATACGGCATTTACCTGGTCGATGTTGGTAGAGCCCGCATTCATGATCACGTAGTTGAAAACGAGGGTGTCGTCCTGGCCAAAGTCAATTCCGAGGAATGAAAAATTGACGGGATGGGTACCGTTTTTCACATTGCCCAGAGGCAGAACCTTCGTCATCGGTGTCATGTTCCTGAGCTTGACGGTTAAGCCGATGTAGTTTGTGTCTTCATGTTTGGAGCGGGTCTGAGTGATGCCGAATGAATCGAATGTCACATTGAACTTTCCCATGTGTGCCTCTCTTTGCTTGTCCTGAAATGAAGTGCCAGCGCCGGCTGGTGGTGGGGTGTTGTTGCGTTGCGAGCCCATACTCTGAGGACTGCTCGTCGTCCGAAAACACCATCGGTCACCTTGGCGGACGAACTCAAGCGGTAAGAGACTGAGTCGGTATGATTTCTCGATTTACAGTCAAATGCCGTCTTTTGCTGTGCGGTCACAGGGCAGCGGTACAATTTGATTCCCCGGTTCGTTCAGCTGCGGACCACTCTGGAGAGCGTGATGGGCGAACTATCTACCGGCGCACCGCCTGCTGGGAAACCGATGGAAGACCGTCTGGATTCGTGGAAGGAGATTGCGGCATACCTCAAACGAGACGTGACCACAGTCCAGCGCTGGGAGAAGCGGGAGGCGATGCCCGTCCACCGGCATCTGCACGACAAGCGAGGCTCGGTCTATGCCGTGCCGGAAGAGTTGGATGAATGGATTCGGAGCCGAAAGGCTGGTACCCCCGAACCCGAAGGTGCACCGGCCGAAGAATCGCTCCCAGCCATCCCCGATAGTCATCCCAAGGCTAAGTCAACAGTTCGCCTGTGGCTTGCTCTCGCTGTGGTCCTCGGTATCTGCCTGTCGGTCGCTGCCTGGCTCGCACTTCGACGTCCGGCAACAGAAGTTGGTGAGACCAGAATTCCTTCGATAGCCGTGCTCCCACTGCGAAACCTGTCGAATGATCCGGGACAGGAGTATCTTGCCGACGGAATGACCGAAGCCCTCATCGGGCGCCTGGCGGGCATCCGTAAGCTGCGGGTGATTTCGCACACATCCGTAATACGCTTCAAGAATCCCCAGATGTCCATCCCGGATATCGCCCGGACGCTGGGCGTCGACTCCGTGGTCGAAGGCTCGGTCATCAAAGAAGGCGACCACATCCGCGTGACCGCACAATTAATTCGAGCCTCACCAGAAACGCATTTCTGGTCCGAGACTTATGACCGTCAAATGCGCGACGCACTTACCCTAGAGAGCGAACTGGCGCAAACCATCGCCGAAAAGGTGCAGGTGACGCTGACAGGAGAGGAACGCCAGCGCCTCAGTTCTTCGAAATCTGTCGAGCCTGAAGTCTACGAAAGCTATTTGAAGGGCCGGTTTGTTTTAAAGCAAGGCAATCGGGCTCAGCTTGAGGAGAGCATTCCTTATTTCGAGGAGGCACTCCACAGGGATGCGACATACGCACCTGCCTACCTGGGTCTGGCTGAGGCCTATACGATGCTCGGGACGGTTTCAGCCGGAGTTTCTCCGGAAGAAACGCGGCCCAAAGTCGCCAGCTTCGCCAGAAAAGCCCTGGCAATTGACCCAGGTCTGGTAGAAGCTCACGTCGTGCTGGCAAACGTCCTCCAGGAGGAATGGCACTGGGCTGAAGCGGAGGGGGAATACAAGCGTGCCCTCGCACTCAATCCGAACAACGCAGAAGCTTATCAATGGTTCGCCCTGTGGCTGGTGTGCCAGGGACGGACCGACGAAGCTGTGACTTCAATCCTGCGCGCCCGGGCGTTGGACCCCGTCGCCGTTTCAGGTGGCAGCGTAGCTTGGATTCTGTTTCAGGCGCATCATTTCGATGAAGCCATTCGCGAGGAGCGCAGCGCATTAGCTACCCAACCGGACAATGTGGGCAATCTCACAGGCCTTGGATTTGCACTAATCGCCAAAAATCAGCCGGCAGACGCAATCCCACCATTGGAAAAGGCCTTGTCTCTTTCGGGAAGTCCTGCAGCGACGGGCATTCTCATTCGCGCGTATGCCCATGGAGGGCGACGTAGCGATGCGCTCCGGCTTCTTGCGGAACTGAAGCGGCGCAGGGAGGCAGGCTACATTCCTGCAGGTGCGTTTGTGAACGCGTACCTGGGCCTTGGCGACAAAGAACAGACGTTCTACTGGCTCGAGCAGGCTTACCGGGAAAAATCGAATATCCTGCAGTTCCTGAAAAGCCACCCATATTTCGACCCGATCCGTAGTGATCCACGATTCGCAGACTTGGTACGCCGAGTCGGATTCCTCTAATGCCGCATAATCGAAAAGTCAGTATGGAGTGATGGAATCATAGGATTTGGGCGCTCTGATGCATAGCCACTACTTAAAATCAGGCAGAAATTCATTCCAACGAGTGCAAAATCGCCAAAGCACTCATCGCTCATCCATTCCTCGACAAAAGCCGATCCAGGGAGATGCAGATTAATATCCCGGATCGCTGATCTTCTTCTCGGTGATGTTCGTGGTGTACTTCTTCATCAGCGGTTCTATCTCCGACGCTTTGCCCACCACGACGATCACCAGGTTTTCGGCTGTCGGGAAGTAGGTGTTGAGGATGCGCTTCTCGTCGGCAACCGTCGTCTTCTGGGCCGATACCAGGTTGGCATTAAACTGCTCGCGGGTGATGCCGTACAGCTCATTGCGCGCCAGTACATTCGCGAGTTGCGCTGAAGTCTCGAGGCTGGGAGGCAGCGAACCCGCAATGGAGTTTTTGGATGAGGTGAGCTGCTGCTCGGTGAAGCCCTGCGCGTGTGCGGTGTTCACTACCTCCAGAGTCTTGTCCATAGCCTGCGCCGTGGTCGCGTTTTTGGTGTAGGTGGCCATGACGAATGGACCGGCCACGCGGCCATCGGTGTAAGTCGAATTGGCTCCGTAGCTGTAGCCGCTCTTGATGCGCAGCTCGGTGTTGAACAGCGAGGTGAAGCGGCCACCGTACAGCTCGTTTACGACACCAATTTCACCGCGGTCTGGATTCGTCGCGTCGACGCCAACATTGCCCATATAGAAGTATGTCTGGGTGGCGTCGGGCTTGTCGACGAAGAGCAGGCGGCGGCCCATGACTGGCTTTGTAGGCGCCAGTGTTGACAAAGCGGGTGCTTTGCCGCTCCAACTTCCAAAGCTCTTCTCCAACTCGGCCTTCATTGCATTTGCGTCGAAGTCTCCCACGACCGCGAGGATTGCATTCCCGGGCGTGTAGTTCGTCTTGTAGAAGGCGAGAATATCGTCACGAGTGATCTTCTTGACGGAGTTCTCGTCGCCTGCAGTTGGACGGCCGTACGGGTGCGAGCCATACAGGAACTTTAGGAAGTAGGAACGAATCACTTGCTGCGGATTGTCCTTGGCGGAGCGGGCAGAGTCTTGAGCGCGCGCTAAAGCCTTCGATACTTCGTCTGCCGGAAACGAGGGATGCAGCAGGATGTCGGAGGCCAGTGGTAGCGCGGTAGCTTCATCCTTTTTCAGAAACTCAACTGAGACCGTGGTTGCATCCAGCGTCACGCCACTGCTGATCGCTCCGCCAAAGCTCATCCCTCCACCGAAGGTCATGCCCATGAAGTCAAGTTCATTGGCGATCTGTTCCGCCGTGCGATTGGTCGTACCGCGACGCAGCAAGCCCGCAGTGAGTACCGCGACGCCTTCCTTGCCTTCTGGATCCGCGACCGCGCCGGAACGAAGGGTGAGGTTCATGCTGATGATGGGAAACTCGTGCTTCTCGAGCATCAAGACGACCAGCCCGTTGGGCAACACGGTCTTCGTATACGTGGGCAGTACAAACGCTGTTGGCGGCGGCGCGATAACCTTGTTCGCAGGCGCCTGAGCCTGAGCGTACGGCACTCCACAGGCAGCGGAGAGGAGGAGGGTCTTCATCAGCCTTTGCATTATTGGCCATCCTTCGTTTCGGCATTGCCATTTGACGGTGCAGCATCGGGGATGAGGGTGGCGACCGTGCGCTGGTTGGCTACCAGATATTGCTTCGCCACACGCTGTATGTCCGCTGCTGTGACCGCGTTGATACGATCCACCGCCTTGTTTACCTCGTGCCAGTCACCATAGAACTCTTGCGCATAACCAATCACGCGCGCCCGCGTAGCAATGGATTGCAGCCCACGATAGTATGCGGCGATCCGCTGATTCTTGACCTTCTGCAACTCGTGCTCATCCAACGGCGTTGTCTGCAGCTTTTCGAGCTCAGCGTAGATTGCCGCTTCGACTTTCTCCGGTGCAACGCCAGCGCGCGGTTGTGCCGATATTTCGAAGAGACCCGGTAACAGGCTGTCACCATAATTAGCACGAACAGAAAGCGCCATCTGCGTGTCGACCAGGTTGCGGTAAAGACGCGAGCTCTGGCCGCCGCTCAGGATCGTTCCAACCAAGTCGAAGGCGTCGGAATCGGGGCTTGTCTTCTCGACTGCGTGATACGCGATATCCAGCAGCGGCAGCTGCGCAAACTTATGCACAGTCACGCGGCGTTCGCCGGTCTGCGGCATTTCCTTAGTGCGGATGGGTGGTGGCGGCGTATGCGCGGGGATCGGCGCGAAGTACTGGTCCGCAAGCCGGAAGACGTCTGCAGCTTTGATATCGCCCACCACCACCACAGTCGCATTGGTCGGGGAGTAAGCCATCGCGTGGTACTCTTTGAGGTCGTCGATCGTCCAGTTCTCGATATCGCTCGGCCAGCCCACCACGGGCCAGTGATACGGTGAACTCTCATAAGCGGTAGCCTCCAGCAGTTCGTTCAGCAGGCCGCCGTTGTTGTTATCCACCGACAACCTGCGCTCGGAATAGACAACCTGCCGCTCGCTCTCGATGATCTTTGGATCAAACGCAAGATTCTGAATGCGATCGGCCTCGAGATCAAACATCAGCTCCAGCGCGGAAGCCGGCGCCCAATCCGTATAGACCGTGAAGTCATTCGACGTCGAAGCATTGTTGCTGCCGCCCGCGTCATCCATAGCAGAGTCGAACTCGCCCTTGCCGTACTTCTTTGCGCCGTTGAACATCATGTGCTCAAAAAAATGGGAAAGGCCCGTGATACCTTCATGCTCGTTGCGTGATCCGACGCGGTAGAAGGTGTAGAACGCAATGTTGGGAATGGAAGCGTCTTCCTGGACGAGAATCGTCATTCCATTGGCCAGGGTTTTAGTTTGCACGTCGACTGCCGCGAACACCGCTGGAGTGGTGAGCGTCAGAACTAGCGCCATGGCCACAGGCAGCAAACGTCGTATCATGCGGAGCCTCTCATGGATATATTCCGTGAATTCGATGCTACAACAGGGAGGGGACGAAACGGTAGGCATGTCGTCCACGGGGAAGATTCGGCTGTTTTCGTGAACTTCAGTTCGAACCCTCGAACATCTCCGTGCCCCTATTATGAGTGAAGATTGCTTCTAAACAACGTTCACCTGAAATATTGACTACTTCTGTTTCAAGTTCGACGGTGATATTTGCTTTTGTACTAAGTTGATCTATGAGATGTTGCGACATGCTCTTTTCGAGTGAATCACCTCGAACCACTAGCGTCACCCGTGCCGCGTAACTTGAGAAGAACATGGCCGCTTGTCCTGCGGAGAGCGACGGCGGCCAGGTTGAGAGATGGATCGGCAGCTTGACGGACACTCACAATCAGAAGTTGGCCGAGGGTGCGTACGAAAGTAAGAAAAGACCGGGACGGCTGGCCTGCTTGCGGCCAGCATGATTGACCTTCAACCTATCTTGCGAAACAAAGATAGATCTTCGTTCGTCGGCGGATAATGCCCGTCGCCCGACAGGTGCACGAATCTGCCAAACACCGTCCAGGTTCCCGAGTGTTCAGTGCCGATCAGAGCCTTCGTGTACGTTCCGTCACTACGCAATGCGAGAGTTGTCGTGTAACGGGCATGCCCATCAAAAACTTCTTTAAACCATGTGCCGACAAGTTGCTGGTCTAAGTTGTTGTTGAAGCTGGATGGCTGCTGAATGGGAATGTTCCCTGCGGTGTTATGAAAGCCAGCAGCTTCCAGCGACCAACGAGGCGAGCCAATCATGCAAGGACGCTTTGCTTCGTCATGTTCATTGCAACCCCTGTATTCACATCATCATGCGCCTTTGGCCAGACTGGTAGCAATGTTTCGATCTTTAGGGTTTCGGCCTCAGTTGCGGTGCCCAATTTTCAGTCGGAAACCGCAAATTGAGTGGGGAAGAGCTTTCCTCCGATGGAGCTTACTATGTACACGGGTTTCAGGTCGGAGACTGTGTCCAGGTGAGTGCGCCTGGTTTGGCTGCCGCATTGCCCAATATCAGGGAGAGGCTGTTGTCGACTTTTCTCTCATCTACGACGGAACCACTCGGCAACCTGCTTCACAAACCCGCTGTACTCCTTGCGCCATCGACAGTACGTCCGCTCGGTGATCGAGGTCTCTTCCCTCTTGCCATGCGATGTCCTTTTCATACCAGTTTCTCGCAACTCAACTGGTACGAAAAACTTCGGGCACTCGACACAAAATCGACAATAATCCTGAATCAGCTAAAAAAATGACTATCTTGTGTTCAATTTGAGGTGTTGTTAGTAAAGTGAATCTGCACTCTTTGCTCCAGTTCCTGGAGGTTTCCCTTGCTCTTTGCTTCTCCATCTTCCATATCTTCGTTTTTCTTCCGCTCAATGCGGCGGTTGAATTTACAGTCCGTTCCGACCTGGCTTCTGCTGGTGATAGCCCTGACGTTTGCTGGGACGACGAAGATGCATGCGCAGGGCTTCGTGGTGAACAGCACGGCCGACAGGGTCGATGCGGCTCCGGGCGACCAAGCTTGCGACACCGGCCAGAAAGTCAACGGTGAGGCGGAATGTACCCTCCGCGCCGCCGTCGACGAAGTGAATGGACTGGCCAAGGCAAATCCGGGTACGGCTTACACAGTTTCAGTGCCTGCCGGCACTTATTACCTGACGGTGGTGGAGGTCTGCCCGTACTACGACGCGGGCAATCCGAATCAGCTCTCCAGAAATGCGATCACACTTTGCATCTCCGGTAACCTCACGCTGAACGGCGCCGACCCGGCCAGAACCATCATCGATGGCGGCCAGATCGATCGCATGTTCTTTGTAAGCGTTGGGGCAACGGTCGCTATTAACAACGTGACCATTCAGAATGGAACCCTGGCTGTTCCCGGCACCTTTGATGGGGCGGGCGGCGGCATCAATAACCAGGGCACGCTGACGCTGGCCAACGACATCTTCACCCTGAACAACGACAACAACCCCTCGCATCAAGGTGGCGGCGCTGTTTACAACGCTGGCACGCTGGTCGTGCAGCAATGCACGTTCATCAAGAACGCCGACTCGGCGATCACCGCCAACTATGCCACCAGCACCAGCATCAATCAGTCGTACTTCACCCAGAACACTGCATTCCAGGGGGCTGCGGTGAGTACATTCATTGGAAATGTACAGATCAGCAACAGCACTTTTGCGAATAACACCGTTGAAGGAAATGGAGTCATCTTCGCCTACAACGGAGTGGCCACGATTACCAACTCGACGATCAGCAATAACACCATCCAGAACTCAGGAACGCTCGTCTCCGGCGGCAATGGAAGCAGCATGGTTCTGAATAATGATACGGTGTCAGGCAATATCGCGAGGACTGGCGAAGCGCTCAGCCAGGCCGGCCTGGTTGCGGATAATGCCAGCATTGCCAATACGATCCTGGCCGGGAATAGCGACACCGATTGCACCGTGGTCAGCCTGGTCAACTACGGCAACAACATTATCGGCAAGGCCAATTTCACTAGCCTGTGCAAAGGCGGCCAGAACGCCACAACGCTCACTGGCGTCGACCCGAAGATTGGGCCGCTCACTCTTCAGAGCGGGATCACACCGACCCAGATGCCCTTGGCGGGCAGCCCTGCTATCGGCGCTGGCTCCAGCGCCACTCCCGGAAGCAATTCAACCAGCTCCTGCACTGCGCTCGATCAACTCGGATTCGTTCGAGGTGTAAGCGGCGCGTGCACCATTGGCGCAGTGGAAGTGGATCACGGTTCGCAGACGCCCGCGATTCTACCCAACACTCATGGCGCCAGCGGAACCATCACGGCGGTTATCTATGGAGGCGGCTTCAACACCAACAGCACGGTCTCGTTTCAGTTAGCCGGCGAGCCGACCCTTGCGCCCACACAGACGCTGGTTGACCCGAGCGCCAATGCCATCACCGTAGTGTTGAATCTTACCGGGGCCGCTATAGGTAAGTATGACGTGATCGTGACCACTCCGGGCGGTAAGCCCGTGACCTTGCCCGCCGCGTTCACAGTAGAAACCCCGGCTGCTCCCGATCTCTACGGGTATGCGATCGGCCCCGAGGCCGCTCGTTCGGGGCGTCCAGCTTTCTACTCCTTCATCTATGGGAATAGAGGGAATGTGGATGCCTATCTTGTGCCTCTCACCCTTTCAATCCCAGGCGGATATGCCGGATCGATTTTGAGTCCCGTTTTGGCGCCTCCTGCTGCCACCGGCCAGGCGATCCATGACTTTACTTATGTACCTGTCGAAGTAGGCCCTTATTCGCCGACAGGGTTTACGAATGTGCCTCTGATTGTGCCGGTTATCCGGGCAGGGTCTCAGGGTGTGCTTATGTTTTCGATTACGCCTCCGCTGGGTTTTCATGGAGCATCGACTTACAGCTATACCGCGAACCTAGGTGATCCATACGGACAAATGACCGACGGATCGCCTTTAGCGTCGGTGGTCACTGACCTGGTCAGCGGTGCGCAGACATTTGCAGAGGCCAATCTCGGTGTGAAGCTTTCCGCGCAGAATCTTGCCCAGATGAATACCTACGCTACGGCACAACTGCTACAGGAGCTCAGTGAAGGCAAGCAGGCGCTTTTGCAGTCAGCGCAGGGGGAGCCAGTTTTTTTCAGCATTCCTCAGTTGTCGACCGATATCGCGGCTTACGGAGCGAGTCTTGCAAACGGTAGTTCGGCACCCGCATTGCGCCTGCAATCGACGATCATGCAAAGGCCCAGGCCGCAGGAGGGAGGTTCTGACGCAGGCGCGCCGCTTCCTCCGTGTCATAAGGGGCAGGTGATGGCGCCCGGGAGCAGTTGCGATGCCAACGCGACACCTGCGCCCACGCCAGACCCAAAGGGCCCAAGGGATGGCACCATCAGCAAGCAAGCTTGCATCGATATGCCGCATCATCACGTTTCGGCAGACGGAGAACGCTGCATACCGACTAACCCCAAGGGCTGTGGGTTCTTCCACGATATTTTTTACTCCGACCCATTCTGTGGCACCTATCCGATCGCCACAGCTATCGACCCTAATGAAAAGGACGGGCCTCTGGGCTTCGGAAGCGCTCACTTCGCGCTTGCTGCCGATTCTTCGGCGTACCAGATCGAGTTCGAAAATGAGGCTACCGCGACCGCCGCAGCGCAAACCGTGACGGTGACCGATCAACTGGATACGTCCAAGCTCGATCTGTCGACGTTTCAGCTTGGGCCTATTTCCTTCGGCAAGTATCTGTTGACCCCTTCGCCAGGATTGAAGGAATACACCTTCGCCCTCGACCTGCGTCCCGACGAGAATGTCATCGTTGCCATCAAAGGCGGCCTCGACATATCCACCGGCGTCGCAAGCTGGTCATTCACCTCGCTCGACCCGGGCACAATGAAGTTCACCACGGACCCCTTGGCAGGTTTTCTTCCTCCGGACACGACTCCACCCGCCGGCATTGGACACGTCAACTTCACCGTGCAGCCGCTTGCGTCTGTCGCCAGCGGGGCGCAGATATGCAATACCGCCAGCGTAGTTTTCGACACCAATGCGCCGATTCAAACTGCGCCTTTCTGCAACACCAAAGACACAGCTGCGCCTGTCAGCAGTGTGGCCGCGCTCACACCGTCGCAAGCGACGACTTCCTTTGCCGTTTCGTGGTCCGGAACGGATGCGGGCTCGGGCATTGCCGGCTACTACATCTACGTGTCCGACAATGGCGGCCCGTTTACCCTGTGGCAAAGCACGACGGCCACCACGGCAACCTATACAGGAATACTGGGACACACCTACGGTTTCTTGAGCGACGCTGTCGACAACCTGGGTAACACTGAGGTCAAGACCGCCGCGGATACTTCCACGACGGTCGGCGCGGTGCTTGCGCCGAAAGCAGCCCTGAGCCCGACCAGCCTCTCTTTCGGCAGTATCACCGTGAACACCACCACCGCCGCGCAGACCGTCGTGTTGAGCAATGCCGGTAACGCCGCTCTGGCGATCTCTTCGGTCTTGCTGACCGGCACGAATGCCTCGGCTTTCACCATCGCTTCTAATGCCTGCGGAACGTCGCTCGCCGCAGGCGCCATGTGCAACATCTCCATCGCGTTCTCTCCCACAGCCGTGGCGGACGACACCGCCAGCCTGACCGTCGTTGACACCGTCGGGACGCAGACTGTCTCCCTCGCAGGATCGGCAACGCCAGTGCCGGCGCCCCAGGCTGCGCTGACGCCGAACAGCGCCAGCTTCGGCAGCGTGACTTCAGGCACAACATCCCCTGCTCAAACATTCACGCTGAAAAATGCAGGCAATGCCGCGTTGATGATAACCTCGGTGACCCTTGCCGGCACAAATCCCTCAGCATTCGGGCTCCCTGCGAACGCCTGCGGAACTTCGCTCGCTGCGGGCGGTTCATGCACTATTTCGGTAGCCTTTACGCCCAGCACTGCGGGAAGCTTCTCCGCGAGCCTGACGGTCGTGGATAGTGTTGGAACGCAGGCGGCGACTCTCTCCGGAACCGGAACCGCACCGCCAGCGCCCCAGGCTGCGCTTACGCCGACAAGCGCCAGCTTCGGCAATGTGACCTCAGGCACAACCTCGATTGCTCAAATATTCACGCTTAAGAATGCCGGGAACGCCCCGCTCCCCGTAACTTCGGTCTCCCTTACCGGCGCAAATCCCTCCGCCTTCACGCTCTCTGCGAACGCCTGCGGAAGCTCGCTTGCAGCTGGCGGGTCGTGCACGATTTCGGCAGCCTTCACGCCGAACGCTACGGGAAGCTTCTCCGCCAGCTTGACGGTGGTGGATGCTGTCGGAACTCAGACTGCGACTCTCTCCGGAACCGGAACCGCTCCGCCAGCGCCCCAGGCCGCACTCACGCCGAACAGCGCCAGCTTTGGCAATGTAACCTCGGGTACAACCTCGCCTGCTCAAACATTCACACTCAAGAACGCCGGGAACGCCCCGCTCCGCGTCACTTCGGTCTCCCTTACCGGCGCAAATCCCTCCGCCTTCACGCTCTCTGCGAACGCCTGCGGAAGCTCGCTTGCAGCTGGCGGGTCGTGCACGATTTCGGCAGCCTTCACGCCGAACGCTACGGGAAGCTTCTCCGCCAGCTTGACGGTGGTGGATGCTGTCGGAACTCAGGCTGCGACTCTCTCCGGAACCGGAACCGCTCCGCCAGCACCCCAGGCAGCACTGACACCAACCAGCGCCAGCTTCGGCAACGTAACCTCAGGCACTACCTCCGCTGCTCAAACATTCACGCTCAAGAACGCCGGCAATGCTCCGCTCCCCATCACTGCCGTCTCCCTTACGGGCACAAATCCCTCAGTTTTCGCGCTCTCCGCTAACACTTGCGGAACTTCGCTTGCAGCAGGAGGTTCGTGCACGCTCACGGTCGCCTTCACGCCGAACGCTACCGGCAGCTTCTCCGCCAGCCTGACAGTCGTCGATAGTGTTGGAACGCAGGCTGCAACTCTCTCCGGAACCGGCACGGCTCTCCCAGCGCCGCAGGCCGCATTAACGCCGGCCAGCGTCGCCTTCGACAGTGTCACGGTGGGAACGCCAGGCGGCAGCAAGGCATTTACGCTAACCAACGCCGGGAATGCTGCGCTCGCCATCAGTTCGACTACGCTCGGCGGCGCGAATGCTTCCGCCTTCGCAATCACAGCCAACAGATGCCCCAATCCTCTGGCGGCGGGTGGTTCCTGCACCATCACCGTCGCCTTTAACCCGACTGCCGTTGGAGATTTCGTGGCTACGCTTTCCGTCACCGATGCCGTGGGCACGCAAAGCTCCAACCTGACTGGGTCTGCAACCGCTGTCTCGCTGCCGGTTGACTTTACGGTTGCGGCTGCTCCCGCCTCTGTCATCACCACGGCGGGGGGCAGCGCTACCTACACCGTCACCGTCGCCCCTACCAGCGTAGGCCCTTTCCCAGACAAAGTTACGCTTTCCGCTACCGGAGCGCCTGCCGGATCGAAGATCACCTTCTCCCCAGCCATAGTGACACCGGGCTCGGCAGACGGCAGTTCAACACTGACGATTGTTCTGCCCCAGGCAACTGCGAGCAACAGCGTTCCGCCACGGCCCGAATCAGGCAATAGAGGCCTCATGATTGCGGGATTGCTCTTCCCGGCCGGGTCTCTCTTCCTGCTCTTTGGCAAACACAGATATGGACGCTACGGAATGGTGGTGGCCCTGTGCGCCGTGCTGCTGGGATTGGGGACCTGTCTGGTAGGCTGCGGCGGGAGCAGTTCGATGAGAGCGTCAAGCACCTCAACCGTTACCATTACTGGCATCAGCGGTTCAACAACCCACAGCACCACTGTCACTTTGATCGTTCAATGAGGGCGGGTGGCGCACCCTCAATTATCTCTCTCCAAGTCACAGCCGAGGGATGGGCGGATTCAGGTTCCAAGCCTAACAATAGTTCACGAAGCATAAGGTTGCTGCCGAACAGCCGCACCCTTTCGGCGAGAATACAGCGCCCTAGAATCCGTTGCAATCAGGTGCAAATGACCGGTCGTATCATTGCTGCTTCTTCACCCCTTTAGCCAATGAAGTCAACTCCAGACATGTTATCGCTTCGGTTAATAAACGAAGATGATCAAGAGCAGGTTCCACATAATCGCGGCTTGCTCTGGCTTGACACTGCTTCGTCTTGAAGGGCGAGACGAAGAAGCCTAGAGTCAAGACTTTTCAGAACTTAGAAATGTCGCAGTGGACAGAGAAGATTTGCCTCTCTCCGACCTCCAGAAATATATGCAGTTAAAGGAGACTCCCGACAAAGAAGACTTTTTCTGCGTTCGATGACAAGTTTGCAATCGAGGAAGCTCGCCGCTGGGCCGTGTTTTTGATTCTCACGATTCAGATCTAGTTCGCAGTGCATTTTGCAGAATATGCACAGCGGGGGCGCCTGGATAACATCTCATTCACGCTGAACGTGGGCGACACTTGGATTCTATTGGGGCGTAATGGAACTGGCAAGAGCCTCATCATGACATTAGCGAATGGCCTTCTCACACCTGAGGAAGGAACTATCCGCGCGTTTGGCAAAGAGCTCAAATGTCTTTGCGGAGAGGATCTATTTGCACCGAGGCAAGACATTGAAACGGTATTCCAGAAAGGTGCTTTGTTCGATTCGATGTCCGTTCGCGATAACGTCGCCTGTCAACTAGAAGAGAATCATATATCCAAAGCCAAAATAGACACTCGAGTGCTTGAAGTGTTGCGCTGGGTCGCTCTTGACGGCACGATTGGCAACTTTCTCCTGAATTATCCGGGGGGATGCAAAGCCAAGGGCGGAGGCTCGCGCTCTGATAGGCAATCCTGAGTTGCTCCTGTATGACTCCTCCACGGGTGGACTTGATCCGGTAACTTGGGAAATGATTATCGAACTCGTCATCAAGCAAAGAGATGTACACGGCTCCAGTTGCCTGTTGGTGACCGAGCGCTTTATAGATGCATTCACTTGCGCAACTAATTATTGCGACGAGAAGACAGAGAATTTGATCAAGCGGCCGGATGGCGAAGAACACATCAACACAACGTTTCTCGTCATGAATGAGAGGAATATCTGTTTTGACGGCTCAGCGCTCGATCTTGTTCGACCCAAGGATCGTTTCATCGTGTCCTTTCTGGAATAGTCAAAGCCGGCGCGATCAGTAACTGACGATCCGAATTGCGGATTGGATGGGCACTTGTGACCAGACCGGAAAGAGGGATGCTCATAGTGTCAGCTACAGTCCATATTTCGATCGCCATCGGCGATCAGATATGGCACCGATACCAGACACTTCACCACAAAAGAAGAGAGACATTGATATGTTGAGATTAGCGAAAGATCTGAATGGTTTCACACTTGGAGCAATTGACGGCGAGATTGGAAAGGTCAAGGAGTTCTACTTTGACGACAAGACCTGGACGATTCGCTACCTCGTTGCAGATACAGGACACTGGCTTGCCGATCGGAGTGTTCTAATCTCGCCCTACGCTTTGGGCCGTGTGCAGGCTGAAGAGAAACTCATTCGTGTCGAGCTGACAAAGCTCCAAATCGAGAAGAGCCCGGCGATTGAAACCAATAAGCCAGTGTCGCGCCAATACGAACTGATGTACTACCCCTACTACGGATTCCCGTCGTATTGGGGCGGTTCATCTTTGTGGGGCAATGCTGCCTATCCTCAAGCGCTGGAACTTCCGCTTGGTGTTAAAGATGAGAGGGGTGCAGCCAGCAAGCACGAAGACGACGATCCTCATTTGCGAAGCTCTAAGGATGTAGACGGTCATTCGATTCAGGCTCTGGATGGCGATGTTGGCCATGTAGTGGACTTTGTGATCGATGACGAAAGCTGGGTCATCCGGTATCTAATCGTTGCTACTCGCAATTGGTTGCCAGGCAAGAAGGTCTTGATCGCAACACGGTCAGTCCAGCACATCAGTTGGGAAGAGTCGAAAGTCTACCTGCGCCTGAAGCGAGAGACGATCAAGAGTAGCCCTGAGTACATTGAGGAATTGCTCCTCTCACGCGACTATGAGGCGAAGCTCCACAGGCACTATGATCTCGAAGAATATTGGCAGGAAGAACTCGCCAACACTCACACAAGGTAGTAGAAGATGTTTGTTTTGAGGGCATTTGCTGATCAGCAGATGCCCTCGACCTTCGATCTGCTCAACTGTAACCGTGCCAGTGCGATCGATACTATCTGGCCTTCATCGCCACGACCGTGACGGGATGGCCCGATCCACTTCTTGCTTGCTGAGAATAACGGTAAGCCTCCTTGAAATCCTCCAAAGCCTGCCTTGAGAGTTCGTGCGCTGTGAGGTGGTCGCCTTTTGCGCGAGCTACGTGGCCGAGTGGGCGTGCGACGCCAGACGGTGAATCTCAGCGATACGGTCGTATGCACTCCGCGTCATGAGCCTGCCCTTAGTTGTTTGTCGAACGGTGTTTCCATAAGGGTTACAGAATCACAACGTCACATTCACTTCTGCAATGGTCGCTTACGGCTATTTCGAATGGGGCGATCAGACGCACCGAGTTTGACCAGACTTGCGCCGCATAGACATTGCCTTGAGATTCCCCACTAGATAGCGTGTTTATGGACACGGGGACATGCCATGCATCGAGAAGGCGAACACCAGTGTCGAGTGCATAGGCGAGTTGCTCGTAGGTAAGATTTTTCAATGCTTTCTTGATCAACGCCGCATTCGTCCAATCAACTTGGGCGTCCATTCTTATTCCTTTCTCGTTACGTTAATTGAGGCTGATCCAGTTCGATCTTATTTAATCTGTCTGGCAGAAAGAGACCTCTGTTTCTATGCCAGCTGGAACAGCGAATATCCTACGTGACCAAAGATTGTGGGAAATCTGTTGGCAACAATTCACGTTCGCTTGAGAATTGTGAGGCTGCCAAATCTTCGCCTCAGTCTTCAAGTAGCAATGAAAGCAATATCGATTGTCATCCTCACACCTAGGTGAGAGGCTCATCTGTACCCTTAGGTACATACGCATACTGGGATTCAGGCAAGAATGAGGACTAGTCGCACGAAAGCACGCAAGAAGTAAGGAACAAATGCCTAAAACTCCCTTAAAGGAAAGCGTGCGAACCGTCACAGGCAGCAAATTCACTTCACTGGTCCTCGAAGGCGAAGGACCAATCGTTGTAGAGTTTATGTCTTACGGCTGTTCGCATTGCCGGGCGATAGCGCCAATCCTGGAGCAAGTGGCGAAGATGGTTGAGTCGAAAGAGCAGATCTTCATGGTGAATATAGCGGTGGATCAGGAGCTTGCAGAACGATACGAGATTCAGGGAACACCCACCTTCATCATGTTTCTCAACGGTAAGGGAATTGGAATCGTGGAAGGACTACAGCCCGACCTATCAAGTGTCCTGGCTGCGGTTACTCAGCCATTCGAATAGTCAGGCAGAGGGGTAGAGTCTTGCAGATAGAGAATCACACGAAGCCAATCCTGCTCTTTGACGATGAGTGTGGCGTTTGTCGTCACATCGCTTACTGGGTGCGTAAGTTGGCAAAGAATAGATCGGGTCAGAGTACCATCTGTGACCGACCGATTGGCAGCGATCCTGAGATCCTCCGCAAGCTGAATTCAACCCTCGACATCTGGGATGCGTACGCAACGATCCATGTGGTGATGCCGGACGGTTCAATGAAGCTGGGTGGAGAGGCTGTCGCGGAGGTTCTAAGGAGGCTGCCTGAAACCCGTTGGTTCACCTGGATATTTGCATTGAGCATCTTCGGATTCAGGCCGTTCCAGGTAATACTGAATCTGGCTTACGCCATCCTCGCAGATGTGCGTCCAATCTTCGGCTGCGAGAGTTGTGGTTCGCCAGTTGTCTGGGCGAGACCGATCCGATGGATGATTGACAGTATCGGTGCTGTGTTCGGGGTGCATCGCAAATCAAGCACCATCCCGCACTTCACAGTGCTTTCACAAAAGTCTCGAACTACTTTCCCGGTATCTCAATCGAAAGCTTCAAGGCTCGTGTAGATCGGCGAACATACTCGCTGCTGGAACAACGATTTCAGCGTAAGAGCTTGGCAGAAGAAGGAATAATCGGATGAAGAACACTCGCATGAAAGCAGTTTTGATGTTGGGATACGGAAGTGTCGATCGTCTGGTGTACGAAGATGCGCCTGTACCCCAGCCAGCGTCCGGAGAAGTACTAGTGAAAATGATAGCTGTGAGCATTAACCCGATCGACTGGAAGTTACGGCGAGGAGATTTGAAGGATCGTATGCCTTTGACTTTCCCTGCAATTCTTGGCCGCGACCTTTCGGGTGAAATCATTGCCCTGGGCGAAGGAGTGACAAGCTTCAAGGTCGGGGAACGCATCTTCGGCTTGGTGAATCATGCTTACGCCGAGTATGTTGTGTGCAAGCCTGACGATATCGCCCTTATCCCTGACACCCTCGATAGCGTCGATGCAGCTGCATTGCCTCTTGTCCTGTTAACCGGCTCCCAGGTGATCGAAGAAGGCATCAGGCCACGTGCAGGGGAAACGATTCTCGTGACGGGGGCGATTGGCGGAGTCGGTCGAACTGCGGTCTATGTCGCAAAGCAGCAAGGTGCATATACGATTGCGGGAGTGCGCACGAGTCAACGTAAAGAAGCCGAGCGTCTGGGAGCGGCTAGGGTGGTTGCTTTGGACAACGACAAAGAGATGGCCGGCCTGCCAGAATTGGATGGAGTCGCCGACATGGTGGGCCATGCAACTATCGACCGCATTTTGCCTCACATCCGGAAGAACGGCACCCTGGCAACAGTGGTAGGTAGACCAGCATCCGCGGACGGTCGAGATCTGCGTGTGGTAGAGATCTGGGCACACTCCGACTCATCACGTTTGGCGGTCCTTGGTCGAGAAGTCGCTCGGGGAGCTTTCTCCATTCCGATCGACAGGAAGTTCAGGCTATCGCAGATTCACGAGGCACAACAGTTGGCTGAAAAAGGCGGAGTCGGCAAAATTTTACTTACACCGTAGAAATCCCTCTCGCGTTGCCGCTCTTGACGGGCAGCAGCATTTGAGTAGGGCACTTACCCGCGCCAGACTGAATATGACGGTAGAAGATTTGAGCGATCCGTGGTTATCAGTGATTTTGGGAACACTTGCCATTGCTCTGGGAGCGGTTGTGCGGATGATTCCATTCTCTTTTATGGCTGGGATTCAGGCTTTCATCACTGCAACGATCATTTCGCTTGCCGCACACTTCGCTGCTGGCTCAGCGAGGTCCAGTATGACAATTTGCCCACGCTGGAATGGTGGCCTGGAATCGACAGCTATCGGAGCGATTGAGGGTGCCGTTACGTATGGCACTGGTATCGTTCTTGGACACTGTGTAGGCGCACGCTGGGCGCTCATTGCTGCTTCTACTGCAAATTACTGCCCGCGTTACAAGCCTTCCCGTCTTGCCAGAGATACTTACCATAAACATCCTTCACTACCACTTCTCACATGACGGGTAAGTGAGCTTTTCTCCGATCAATGAGCTTCCGGATCCAAGGAAACGGGAAATGAGTGTTGGAATTAGAGACCACCTCGATAAAACCGAAAAAGACACTCCGATTCCATTTCGGGGTGCTTTGCCACACTGTGTTCTCCAATGGTCACCTGTGTGCCTACTACATGTCCATACCACTCCGTTAACCTCTCGTGGCAAGTCGACGCGGTTTCCCCTTTGATTCGCCAGGATCCCTTTCTTAGAGCTATAGAGCACAGACTTGCAGACAACTCGATGCAATTTTTGAACTCAATGAGAAGAGTGCCGTCGCGGTTCTTTGTTAGCCATAGAGCCCCAAGGCATGAGGTAATACCCATTGGCGGGAACTAAGAGAAACCAATTCGATCCTGCAAGTTATCTAGCGGCCGCAGGTGTTGTCCGAAAAGCCATCCAGGTCAAGGCGAAACACGTCTTCTTTACACAGGGGGGCCACGCGAACACCATCTTCTATCTTGAATCGGGGCGCGCAAAACTCACTGTCGTCTCAAAGCGCGGAAAAGAAGCAACCGTCACGATGCTCACCGCTGGAGACTTTATTGGCGAGGAATGTCTTGCGGGGGTATCCGGACTCCGAATAGCGACGGCAGTTGCGATGACACCCTGTACTGCCTTGAAATTGGACCGGGAGGACATGGTACGGCTTTTGCATGAGAAGCACGAATTCTCCGACCTGTTTTTGAAGTTCGTTCTGCTTCGAGGGGTCCGGACCCAGGAAGATCTCATCGATCAGCTTTTTAACAATAGTGAGAAGCGTCTAGCGCGGACGCTCTTATTGATGGCGGAGTTTGGCAAACCTGGAGAGCCGGAAACCATGATTCCGCCGATCACTCAAGAGGCACTGGCAAACATGATCGGCACTACCCGGTCTCGCGTCAGCCGCTTTATGAATCGATTTCGCAAGATGGGATTTATCGACTACAACGGTAGAATCCACGTCCACAAGTCCCTGCTAAATGTAGTTCTGCACGATCAGCTACCTGAGCAATCGGCCAGAAGGCCAGTCGAGCTTGGATCCAAACCCACACCTACAGCAAGAAAGAAACGAAACAAGACAACCGCCTAAGACGATAGATACACCGACCTTAGCGGATGAGTGCGTGTATGAGCGCCTTATTGACAAGATGCCTGAAGATCGTTTCGCCTATACCCACCATTTATCCTAGTTGGGCCCAGGCCCACTTCCAGATTTTCACACTATTGGAATCTGACGATAAGAGTTATAGCCCTCGACTGATGATTGTCAAACGGACTCAGATGGGTTGCCTTAGATCTGTGACCCTTGCGAGTTGCCCAGATCCTATAATCGTCTGAACCGTTCACTCGCTTGAACGTAAATTTACCACCCCGATCTGTAATATATGAGAAAACCACCTTCGTCTCCTCGTCGTCAATCTGCACAACAGCTCTTCGTAGAGGTTCCCCGTGCTGGTCGGTAACAATCCCTCTTACATCGCGCGTTGCACTTTGAGCTGGCAGAGACGAGCTAAGGAAAGCCATACTAAAAGTACAAGTGCAAATCAGAGCAGCCTTGCTCACTTTTGATGATTTTGGTGAAAACAAATATCCTGTCATTGTACTTTCTTTGACCATTCTTTCGGAGAAGCTTGGGTGTTTGGTAAACCTGTCACGGGCAACTCATAACAACTACATAGATGGGGTGAGTTCATACTCTATAGCAGATATCAACCGCCGGATGACGGAAGCGCCTTCCTCCGGTGGCTAACTCAAGTCGTCGACTGACGAGCACACTCGAAGCTTAGTAGTTGACCTCAATGAGGTTGGTCACAGATGCCACACCTGGGGCTGCGAATGCTGCATGTTCAGCATCCTCGCGCTCGGTCCATGAATGGACCTTCCCACGCAAGGTTACGATATTGCCCACAGCTTCAACACTGATCTTGTCAGAGTCGATCTGGGCATCTCGTTTGAGGGCGTTCTCTATCTTGAGCTTTACCTCAACCGCCGTCGCCTTGGGAGTCAAAACAATCTCGTTCACGACATTCTTGACACCGAGCAAGGATCGGACAACACGCTCAGCCTCTACACGTTGATACTGCCACTCTGCTGTCCCTGTAAGAGTTACCCAACCATTCGCGACCATAGCCTTGATCGTCTTCGGTGTTTGACAATTCCAAGTCAATTGATTTAAGGCAGCCAGAGCAATATCCTCGTCTGAACGATTACTTTCCAATGGCAGGTCTACAACGATTTCACTTGCAACTGCCGTGACGTTGAAGACTCGAAGCGCAGCGCGTTCCGCAGCCCACTTCTCGTAGAAGCTTCCCACATGCCCGTCAAGCTCAACGACTCCCTTGTTCACTGAGACACCGATCTTGTCTGCACAAACACTTGGTCCCAACGCAGTTCTTGTTCAACATCATTCTTCAATTCACGTGTCGCTGTCATTCTTGGTCTACCTTTCACTGAGCCGTTCTTGGTAGTTGAACGTTCGGTTTCCCAAACCGCAGGATCATGGATAAAGCCTCTCATTCAGCGTGAGGTTAATCTGGTTCCTTCAATACACTGAGAATCCGAGAATGATAGAGGAGACTGGCGGAGGATCACACCCTTACCAACAGAGATACCTCTTCCCTTCTAAACTGCTCGCCAATCCTTGCGTTCATCTGCCGGTAGGTCCTGTGGTTCTTCTTGAGCCTCCGAATAATAGCCTTGAGCTTTGGTAGGATCACTCTCTACTGGAACAGGCTTGCGAGCACGTTCGAAATCTTTTTCGTAATCAATGCCCCCAAGAGCCTGGCGAATCCCTCCTACTCGCTGGTTGGATGAATAGGCGGAGAGCTTGGTGAGGGCTGCCAAGAGATCTGAGGTGGAAATGCGCCGCTCAACCGCCTCGTCATATAAAGGATCCTCCAGAACAACTTGAGCTGATCCGATGATCAGAACTCGAGCTAGGGGCCATTGTCGACGTACGTCCTCAGCCACGTTGCGAAGGCCTATTGAACCGAGGCTATCGCTCAAAACGGCCAGATGCATTGCCACGAATCTCAAGTCGAAAACTTGTTTACGAGTGCTGGCCGTCGCAACTTGATATCCGGAATTAGCCAGTTGGAGGTTCCGCGTCGACAGTGGCTCAGCATCAGCCTCAGCCAGAAGCAGACGCGTCCTTTGAGGACGGTTGGGGACAATAGTCAACTGCCTCGGAAAGTTTGGAAGCAGATGATCCATGTGCAGTTGCTGAGATGCATTCGGCATAGTTGCGACCCTCGTGAGATAGCTTTGAATCTCGCTACATATTTATCCTTAACCACGATACAAATATGTGTCCTTGGGACCACTGTTTCGGCGAGATCCGGCGAGGAAGACAACCTGCGAAGCAGTGGCGATGATTTGATGCTGCCAAGGCCCACACTCTCACCCAAGCTGGGGGACGAGTGACGTATCCGATTGCTCAGAATATATCCCTGCCGGGTGGAACTCTGGTGTAGAAGTCAACGGAGCAAGAGCGTGGCGAGTCGTCGAACTAGCCTTGCCTCCTTCATTTTTCACTGCTGAACGAACTGTGTTTCAAACCAGTCAAGTAGCCGCAACCGATTCACTTCAAGTAGACCGGAGTCATAAATGTCGATAATGGATTCAGTTGTAGCAACATTTGACACTCATGAGCAGGCGGAACAGGCCATCAAGGAACTCCAGAATGATGGCATTGATATGAAGAGCCTCTCTGTCGCTGGCAAAAATACACACACCGACGAACATGTCGTTGGTTATTACAATGCCGGAGACCGGGTTAGGTTCTGGGGCAAAGAAGGTGCTTTCTGGGGTGGAATCTGGGGACTTCTCTTTGGATCGGCGGCATTTGCCATTCCCGGAATCGGCCCAATCCTCGCCGCTGGTCCACTGGTTGCATGGATTGTGGCTGGCCTTGAAGGTGCCGTAGTGGTGGGTGGCGTAAGCGCACTCGGAGCCGGACTGATGAGCATTGGAATCCCAAAAGACAGCGTCATCAAGTATGAGACGGCATTGACGACAGACAAGTACTTGCTTGTTGTTCATGGAACTCCGGAGGAAGTGGAAAAGGCGAAGAATATCATTGCGGATACTAGTCACTCTTCGTACACCGTGCATCATGAACCGGTCCTCGCTGGACAAAACCGCTACGGCAACTACTAAGGTTGAGTGTTGCGTCAAGAGTGGTCTTTGAAGAGGCGCCACTTTCTAGTGCTGCTGCCTAAGTCGGCAATCGAGGCAAGAGCTACATCGTTCGCCCTTTCCCAAGCTAGTATCGGGCGGAAAGTCCTTTGTGCAACTGGTCACAGACGCAGGAATCATCCCGGGGATCAAGGTCGATCTTGGTGCCAAGCCATTAGCATGTCACTTGGGAGGGAGAGTTACAGAAGGACTGGATGGCCTGAGAGAACGCCTGATTGAATATGCGTACATGGGATTTCGCTTTGCCAAATGGCGCGCCGTCAATGCGATCGACAATCAAATTCCCAGCAGGGCCTGCATCGAGAGCAACGCTCTCCCTCTGGCGCTGTATGCCTCCTTGTGCCAGGAGGCGGGCCTGGTGCCGATAGTCGAACCTGAAGTGATCATGGACGGCGACCATTCGATGGAGCGTTGTTCGGTAGTGACAGAGGAGGTTCTCAGAGCAGCTTTTGCAAGTCTGGATACGCAGAGAGTGGCGCTGGATGGGATGCTTCTCAAGCCAAACATGGTCTTACCAGGAATCAGCTGCGCCGAACAACCGAGCCTTGATCAGGTGGCCGAAGCAACGGTCACTTGTCTTAAGAAAGTAGTTCCACTCAATGTTGCGGGAGTCGCATTTCTATCTGGCGGTCAGTCGAGCAGGCTGGCATCAGAACGGCTCAACACGATGAATTTCCTATATAGGGCAGACTTGCCTTGGCCGCTGGTGTCTTCTTTCGCACGCGCGATACAGCAGCCAGCTCTAGAAATCTGGAGAGGGATTGAGGCCAATGTACCGGCTGCACAAATGAGTCTGAATCATCGGGCTCTCTGCAACAAAGCCGCGCTTCACGGCAACTATACGCAATATTTAGAGAACCACTAGAAATTAGTCTCCTGAATGGAGTGACTCGGCAGAGCAAGTCCACGAACATTCAAATACCCGATCCTCCAGAGGGGGTTACTTGCACGAGAGCTGTCACAATGATCTTGGTCCGTACTGGAAACGCGCTCACCGTGATTGGCGGTTTTGGGTTGGTGTTCTGCTTGTGTCTTTAGCGCTTGCCATTTATGTGATGAGCGATAATCTAGCATTCCTGCCTCATGCATAAAGACTCCATGCGATCACTCCTGGAGTTTGACTACGCCTTCGATGCATTCGAGTTGTCGTAGTGCAACATGATAATCGACCTCGGGTTCACCAGGTATCTAGCGCCCTGCACCGGCACTCCTTCATCTTGCGTCACGAGATCGTTTGGAGATTGGATGGAAGTATCCATGAGACGAAGCCATCCTCGGCCCGAATCTTCCGTGACAGGTGGCAGAGTAAACGCCAACATCTGCCAATAGGAGTTAATCGCGACATATCGAACCTGATTTAGTTGTGGACTCTGTAACGTAAGGGCGATACTGTGCGAGTCCTGACTCCAATCTGGTTTACCGAGTTCGACTCCATGCCATTCAATTCGGGCCCTGATTAAATACTCCTCAAGGCTAAGGCCTCCAGGCTCTGAACCCTCATCGAAATTCAGACGATGTCGATTGAGCTTCTGTACAAACCGAAGTAAATCTGCATTCACATCGCAAAGCCCCCAGTCAAGCCAACTCATTTCATTGTCCTGGCAATACGCATTGTTGTTCCCCATCTGTGTTCGGCGCATTTCATCTCCCATAAGGAGCATGGGCGTCCCGATGGAAAGCAGCGTAAGAGCGAGAAGATTCTTTATCTGCCGTTTTCTAAGCTCGTTTACTTCAGAATCAGTAGAGACACCTTCCGACCCGCAGTTCCAACTAAGATTGGCATTTGTACCATCACTGTTGAGTTCATGGTTAGCCTCGTTGTGCTTGAAGTCGTAGGACACAAGGTCGTTGAGCGTGAACCCATCATGACAGGTGGCAAAATTGATGCTCTGTCCAGCTGGCCGGTTACCAGAACCGTAGAGATCAAGGCTCCCCGAAATTCGTTCGTGTAGCTTGGTTACAGTATCGCGATCTCCCTTGACAAAGGCTCGTATGTCGTCGCGAAATTGCCCATTCCATTCCTTCCACCTATCCCCTCCGAAGCTGCCAACTTGATACAATCCGCCTACATCCCATGCCTCTGCCAAGAGTTTGGTGGATGCCAGAGTTGGGTCGGAATCTATATCCCACAGGATGGGCGGATTTGCCATTGGCTCGCCGCTTTCGTTCCGGGAGAAGATCGACGCAAGATCGAAGCGAAATCCGTCTACATGCATCTCTGAAACCCAATATCTAAGGCTGTCGAGAATCAATCGCTTCACGATGGAGTGATTAGCCTTGAGAGTATTGCCAGCGCCGGCATAGTTGGCGTAGGTGGCCTTGTTTCGGTTCAGAATGTAGTAGTAGCTGTTCTCCACTCCACGAAAGCAGAACGTGGGTCCATGTTCATCTCCCTCGGCAGTATGGTTATAAACAACATCGAGAATGACCTCAATGCCAGCTCGATGCAATGCCTTGACCATGGTCCTGAATTCGTCGAGGCATGCGAGCGAGTCCGGTCGGGTACCGTATCCGAGGTGCGGGGCAAAGAACGACACCGGACTGTACCCCCAATAATTGCTTAAACCGATCGGAGCATCCTGTGTATCGAACTGAAAGACCGGCATCAGTTCGACAGCGGTTATACCTAACTCCTGCAGATAGGGAATTTTCTCGATCACTCCCAGATACGTCCCGCGGTTCTCTTCTTTGACGCCGGATGAAGGGTGCCGCGTAAAACCAGCAACGTGCATTTCATAAATGATTGTCTTGCGGAAAGAATGATCAAGTGGCTTATCTCCTTCCCAGTCGAATCTATCCAGCCTGGCTACCACACTCTTCATCGACGTGGCAGCATTGTCGCCTGGCTGTGACGCTCTTGCTCGACTGTATTCCGGACCAACATGAATACTCTTCGCGTAGGGATCAAGCAGGATCTTCTCAGGATCGAATCGCATCCCGTTTCGAGGATCTTGTGGCCCGTCGACACGATATCCATAGATCTGTCCAGACTCTACTCCCGGGACGAATATGTGCCAATAATGCGACGTTTTATTGAGATTCGAATTGAATGGAATCACGCGGGTTGTAAGCGCATTGTCTACATCATCAAACAGGATTATCGTCACCTTCGTCGCGTGAGCTGAGAAGAGACTAAAGTTCGTCCCGCCACAGATGACCGTAGGACCGAGTGGATAAGGAAGGCTCACATATTGCGACGGAGTGGCCGAAGTGGTTATGTTCGGCGATGCTGGAGATTTGGCCATTTCGATCCTGTTTGAACGCGTGGTTGTGAACCGCTACTCCGAGTAGTTTTGACCTGTGCGAAGTTACCGGAGAATTCGCCCTGACTACAAGCAACCTCGAACCAACAGGAGAAAGAATAGTGAGCAAGCTATGGAAGTAGCAATTCCATAGGCTGCGATTGGGCCCCTTCGACTGTATCCGGTTGAGGCCTTATTGTTCTGTTGGGGATCCAACGGGTTGTAGAGGATGCTAAAGGTTTCGTTCTGTTCTACGGCAACCGGGGAATTGAACTGATCGCTGAAGGTCTTGCCATGGGCGTAGTAAGAAAACGAGATGAGAAATTGCTCTGATGACGAGAACATTCCCAGGCTCAATGTGTGCATCCGGGCAAACTCAAAGTGACAGGAAACAACCTTGGCCTCGGTCTCCATCCATGGATAAGAGGGTTTGGCAAACGGCAAGGGATTTGCGGCTTCTTCTACTATCGCCTGGACATTCCATTTCATTGTTCCCTCACTTCTCTCCCTACGGGTCCAAAAACCTCAGTGCTGCCAAAGAATCTGACCAGACTCAAGAGGAACACACAAATTATGATGCTGAGGGACGATCCTCACTGTGTAGTCGCTGGTTTGCCTGCTTGAATCAACGCGAATTGAATAGTGAAGGACACCATCATGATCCAAGTTTGGCGTACGCTGTGCCTTCACCAGGTACAAGTCATGCCCCGCAACGGGAGTGGCATAGAGCTCCACATCAAAGTCCTCAGGGGCTAACTCGCCTGGCCAGATCTCAATCCTGAAGCAGAGAAAACCTTCATCCAAGCTTGAAATAACGTCGAGGATCCGCACACTACTCCAATGCGTGTTCACCTTCTGCCGCCAAGAGAGTAGGTCCATCCCGAGTTCACTCTTGTTGGCCGCCCTTTGCTTGTAGGCGGTGGCAGCAGGAATGTAGTGATCTTCGGTGTACTCGCGAATGGCCCGGCCAGCAGAAAACTGGGGCGTGAGCCGAGCCATGCTCTCGCGTATGCGTCCAAGCCATTTTGTTGGTAACGGCGTTACGCCTTGCGACGAGACCGATCGCTCATAAAACTCTGGGACGACTTCGCGTTCAAGCAAGTTGTACATTGCCTCTGCCTCTGTGGCGTCCCAGCCTGGGTCTTCTGCGTGCTCGGCTCCATCACCGATAGCCCAACCAACCTCTGGTGCATAGGCCTCCGCCCACCAACCGTCGAGCTCGGAGAAATTGAGACCGCCGTTTACCAACACCTTCATCCCGCTCGTCCCGCAAGCCTCCCAGGGACGCCGAGGAGTATTGATCCAGAGATCGACACCGTGGACAAGTTCCTGAGCCAGGGACATGTCGTAATCGCTCAGAAAGATCACGTGCGAACGCACCTGTGGACGCTTGATGAAGTCATTCCATTCTCGAATTAACGCCTGGCCGGGCTGATCCTGAGGATGAGCTTTTCCTGCGAGAATAAGTTGAAAAGGGCGCTCTGAATTCGAGAGGAGGCGAATGAGGCGCTCAGGATCATGTAACAGGAGATTGGGACGCTTGTAGGTCGCAAATCTGCGCGCAAAACCTACTGTCAGCACACTGTCATCGAAGAGAGCCTTCGCTAGTTCTGCACTCTCGCCTTGGGAGGTGAGTTGCACGGCATAACGCTTGCGCACGGAATCGAGAAGCGCTCTTCGCCCCAGACTGCGCATCTGCCAAATCTGTTCGTCAGTGAGTTTGCGGATTGCTTCGTCTACGGGACGATCCTCATGCCAGCGCTTCTGACCGCAAGCTGTTGTCCACAATTCGTCCGCATCTGCCGAATCCCAGCTTGGCACATGGATGCCGTTGGTAACGTGACCGATCGGCACTTCCTGCTGCGGCCAACGCGGAAACAGTCGCTGGAAGATCTGCCTGCTTACCTGCCCATGAAGTCTACTCACGCCGTTGACTCCACCACTGCCGCGAACAGCGAGATAGGCCATATTGAATGGCTCTGAGTTGTCTTCCCCATTCTCTCGTCCCATCGCGAGTAAAGTCTTAACGGGAATTTTCAGTTCCTCCTGCGCATAATGACTCAAGTAGTTACGCATAAGGTCCGGACTGAATCGATCAAACCCAGCCGTGACGGCTGTGTGGGTAGTAAACAGATTTCCGACCCTTGTCACGGTCAGCGCGAGTTCAAAGGACACCTCATGGCTCTCCATGTAGGATCGAGCGCGCTCAAGTACTGCAAACGCTGCGTGCCCCTCATTGAGGTGACAAACGTCCGGCTTTAAACCCAGTGCGTCCAACAGGCGCCAGCCGCCGATGCCGAGAACAATCTCCTGCTTAAGCCTCATGTCCGCGTCGCCACCGTAGAGCTGGCTTGTAATTCCACGATGGGCTGCGCTGTTTGCAAAGTCATTCGTGTCCAATAGATATAACATCGTCCTTCCTACTGAAACTTCCCAGCATCGGACCCATACCTTGGATCCCGGCATATGAATCGATAGCCTAAGCCACTCGCCATTTGGATGGCGGAGAGGTCGAATGGGCATCTGGCCCGGATCATTGACCGGGTACAGAGCCTGCTGATCGCCATTCGAATCAAACTCCTGACGAAAGTAGCCTTGTCCGTACAACAAACCGATGCCCACGACGGGAATCCCAAGATCGCTTGCCGCTTTCATCTGGTCGCCAGCAACATTGCCAAGTCCGCCAGAGTAGATCGGCAAAGCCTCACTCAACATGAACTCCATACTGAAGTAAGCAGCAATAGATAGGTCTGAATTGGAGTGCTTCCTCTGGAACCATTGGTCAGTTGTGTAAGACTCCCGATTTCTACCAATCACATCATCCAATCGTTTTCGGAAGGCAGGCAAAGCAAGTGCTGCTTCGATCTTTTCTTTCGAAACGGTTTGCAGAATCACCCAGGGATTTTGAGTCGACTCCCATGTCTCCTGATCGAGAATTTGCCAGAGTTCGTCCGATGCATGGTTCCAGGACCAGTGCAGATTGAGGGCGAGTTCTGCCAGATCTTCAACTCCGTCGATCTTCGACCATACAGTTATAGATTTGGGATCAATCACTCTGTTGTTCCCCTTTCTGGGATGCTGGAGCGCTTCCCGAAGTCGACAATGCCTGCCTCACGATGCTTTCAGCCTCAGCCTGGATCTGACGCAAATGTTGCTCGCTCTGGAAGCTTTCCGCATAGATTTTGTAGATCTCTTCGGTACCGGAAGGACGGGCGGCAAACCATCCATTCGCAGCAATAACCTTGACGCCGCCTATAGCATTGCCATCTCCTGGCGCATCGGTTTCAATGGAACAAATGCGTACTCCCGCTAGGCTTGAAACCGCGATATCCGAGCTCTCTTCCCTCGTGTAAGGAATTCGGGACATGTGGTCCGCAATGACTAGGTACTCCACCAGGAGTGGAGAATTTCCTGAACAGGAGGCGCAGACCGTTTTCGTCTGGAGTGATCTCTGGATGGACTTCCGTATAAGAACCTTCGAGATAATAGCTTGCATCGAGCGAAGGGCCACCATGCCCAGGACCGGCGACATAGATGATCTCTGAGTTGTGTTGTTTGATCAGTCTGTTGAGATGGATGTAGATCAAGTTCTGGCCGGGCGAAGTTCCCCAATGGCCGAGGAGTCGCGGCTTAATTTGCTCTGCCTTAAGCGGCTCACGAAGAAGAGGATTTTCAAAGAGGTAAATCTGCCCTATGCAGAGATAATTCGCAGTTCGCCAATGGCGATTCATCTTGTCGAGCAGATCAGGTGCCAGAGGTCCGTCCGGAACAGGGACATCTACTTCAACATAGCCGTTCGCTGCGATGGCAGTCGAGAGCGCTGCATCAAGAATGAATTTCTTATTGTCCAGTGGATTGTCGAAACATTGACTTTCAGAGACTGGACTGCTATCCAGTTCAACAGTCACAGTTTGCCTTCAAATCGAGTCATCAGCGCCACTGTTCAACACTCCTGATCTGGTTAATGACGATTTACTTGAAATTGTGACCACCTCAGATAGTGGCCGAACCCGGTGATGAGTCCTTTTAAACGAGACGGCTGCGTCCACCCAAATCGCTCATCTGTGAGTATGTTGCCAGTGGACTGAAGAATCTGTGCTCTGTAGCTCATGGCGCTGGTGGTCGAGTTCCTTCAGCGCGTCTCGATGACCGGCTCGGATAAAGGATTTTAGGTACGACCGCTCTAGCTCCCTTGATGACTAGTGAGTGCGTTGAAGCCTGAAATCACATCAAAGAGTTCTTCGTCGATTGATTGCTGGCGAATGCGTCGCAGCGTACGATTCAGGTCCTCAAGGATATCTTCAATATTCTTCTCTGCACGCTGCATAGCAGCCAGTCGGCTTGCATTCTCGCTTGCCAGCGACTCAGCACAAGCTTGGAACAGAACTACAAACAGGTATCCGCGTAGGAAGGCGGGCAGTGCCGCGGCTGCACCATCTACCACCTCCGGTAACATGTGGGTTGGCCAAGGCGAAGCAAGCAGCTTTTCCTGCCATGAAAGGTCCAGGGGCAGAAGTCTCTTGCAGACGGGATCATACAAGGCACCAGATTTTGACTTGTTATGAAAGACATACACTTCCCACAACTCACCCTTCTCGCGAGCCGTTTCGATCTCGATGAGAATCTGCCCGACGATTGACGTAATCGAATCGACTGATGTTGGAACCGAGAGCGATAGGACTGGGCATGAAGCCGACTCAAGTAAGAGCCCGCGCGCCCGTTCACCGATTGCCCAAATCTTGCTTATGCTACCCGACACATTCTTAGCTGTGTCTCGAAAGGTATCGACGATGACCTCGTTGAAGCCGCCAACAAGCCCCTGATCCGATCCAAAGACCACGGCTCCATAACCGCCCGGCTTATTGGCTATTGTGAGGTCTGCGATCGGCTCTTGTCCGCTTTCTCGGATGCAAGCGGACAATCCCATCTTCACCGTCCGGTAATAGTCCTCCAGGGACACGACCGCCCGCTCATACTGCCCGATACTGGATGCTGCCAACGCCTTCATCGAACGAACCACAGACTGGAGGTCTTCCGCACCTCCAATTTTCCGACTGAGACCCTCCGTCGTTCCACTCATGAGGTTGAGCCTGTCGTCTGCTTGGCTTGAGTGTCCGCGTGGAAGGATTTGAGAGCTTCAATCGCGACTTGCAGGAGGACCTTTCGATCGTCAGCACACAACTTGGTGTTGGAGGTCAGACGCATCGCTATATCGTGCGAAACATTGGATGTAGCTTTCTCAATGCTCTGCTCCGCGTCGGGCATCTTCTCAAGCGGGACAGAGTCGAAGAGCCCTTCGGCTAGCGCAAGAAGAACCATGATCTGATTGATCGTCGGGACCGGTTGCGAATTGTTTTGTTTGAGACACGATCGGATCCGCTGACCATGGTCAATGATCTTGCGTGTGGACTCATCGAGATGCGTTCCGAATTTCGCGAACGACTCCAATTCCTCGAACTGCGAGTACGCCAGCTTCAGGTTGCCGGCCACCGCTCGGTAGGCGGCCAGTTGAGCTGCACCACCAACACGAGAAACAGATTTACCAACGTCGACCGCGGGAAGAATGCCCAATTGAAAGAGAGTTGGCGAAAGATAAACTTGCCCGTCCGTGATTGAAATGAGATTGGTTGGGATGTACGCGGATATATCTTGCCCCTCCGTTTCAATGATCGGCAGCGCGGTAAGCGAGCCTCCTCCCAAGTCCTGGCTAAGATGCGTGGAGCGTTCAAGCATGCGTGAATGAATATAAAAAATATCGCCGGGAAACGCTTCGCGACCAGGAGGGCGCCGCAGCAAAAGAGAAAGCTCTCGATAGGCACGGGCATGGTTAGTAAGATCATCGTAGACGATGAGAACATCTCGTCCGGACTCCATGAAGTGCTCCGCAATGCTGGTGGCCGCATAGGGCGTGATGTAGACGAGTCCAGGGGCATCGTTGCCTTCTGCAACGACGACAACGGTATATTCCAGTGCGCCTTCTTTCCGAAGGGTAGCCACGGCCTTCGCCACTGCGGACGCTCGCTGGCCAATCGCACAATAGACGCAGACCACATTCTGTCCGCGTTGATTCAGAATGGCGTCGATGGCAATGGACGTCTTACCTGTCTGGCGGTCACCCAGGATCAATTCACGCTGTCCTCGCCCGATAGGCACAAGGGCGTCAATGACTTTGAGACCTGTCTGCAAAGGCACAGAGACAGGTGCCCTGTCCATGATCGAGGGAGCAGGGCGCTCAACGGGAAGACGTTCGTCGGACACGATTGCTCCCTGGTTGTCCAGCGCATTTCCTAAGGGATCCACCACGCGCCCCAGCAAGCCCACCCCGACCGAGACATCCATCACCCGGCCCGTACGTTCGACTTCATCGCCTGCTTGCAATTCCTGGTAGTCTCCCAAAAGAATGACACCAACTTCATCCTCGTCAAGATTGAAAGCCATGCCGAGCATCCCCCCGGAGAATCTCACCAATTCTTCGTAGCCGACACCTGGAAGGCCAGAGATCTTGGCGATTCCAGTAGCAACACTCTTGACCACACCGACTTCACGAGGGAGCAACTGTGGCTCGAACGCATCACGGCCCATTCTTAGATCAGTAAGCGCGCGGTCCAGCGCTCCCTCTAAAAGACCCAGCGCGGTGCTCAATTGGCTCCGGCATGAGCAGCAGTCACATCTTGCCCGGACTTCGGAGTAGCTTCTGTCGCTGGAGTCGATACGACACCGGTCTTCGCCTGGGAATCGACCAGTGCACTCAAGCTGCGGTCAAGCGCGCTCAGATAGGCCGATATATTCCAATCGAGCTTTTGCCCGTTGCCAGTCACTTCAATGCCACAGACCAGCTTCGTATCGACCTCGAAGCCGACGTGAATCTCTGCCGAAAAGCACTCATTCAGAGCCTTCTGTATCGAAGTCTTCTGCTCATCGGAAAGATCGAATGCGCTGCGGACAACTCCAGATCCTCCAGCCGACTTGAGTGCATCCCCCATCAACTGTTTCGGGTCTCCCTGCATATCCCGCAAACGTCGGACGAACACCCCTTCCACTTGCGCTTCTAGCGAGGTAGTTGCTAAATCTGCGAGAGCTTTGCGAGCAATCCCCATCACTTCCACTGTCGCGAGTCGAGTGATTTCTATGCTGAGTCGCGTTTGATCGTCGCGCAGCGCCGTTGCCTGTGCCGCGCGTAAGTTCTCAGCGTCTTCTCTAGCGGCTTTCAGCAATCCATCGCGCTCGGTCTTTACTTCACCTTCGGCCTTGCTGAAGAGTGCGCTGCGTTGCTCATCGAAAGCCTTGTTTTTATTACTGAAATCGTCCTGCTCTTTTTTTGCCTCAGCCTTCTTTGACTCGGCGTCTGCGATGGCACCCGCAATACGCTTTTCGCGAGAGTCGATCGCATCGAGAATCGGCTTGTACAAGAAATGCTTCAATAGCCAGACTAGAATCAGGAAGTTGACCGCTTGTGCTCCTACAGTGAACCAATCGATCAGCATCGTTCACTTCCCCCCGGCGGTTGCGATCGCATGATTCCAGAACGGGTTCGCAAAGATCAGAATCATGGAAACCACGAAGCAGTAGATAGCCAGCGATTCGATCATCGCCAAGCCAACAAACAACGTGCGAGTGATGGTTGGCGAGGCGTCCGGCTGCTGGGCCAGCGACGTCAGAGCTGTAGCCACCGCTCGACCCTCGCCGAGCGCCGGACACATGCAACCGATTCCAATAGTCAAACCCGCTGTGACGATCGATGCTACCGCGATCAATGTGTTGCTATCCATAATTGCTCCTTCTTGGCTAGTGCGTTGTCTTAGAACCTACCGTCGGCGCTTGAGGAGATACTTTAGGCTTGGTTACAAGCGTTGCGGCCGCGATATAGACTCCAGCCAGCACGGTGAAAATGTAGGCCTGAACCATTCCAGTGAGCAGTCCGAGCGCTGTCATCACGATAGGAAACACCAGCGGTACGATCGTCAATAGAATGCCAACGATCATCGCCCCGCTCATCATGTTGCCGAAGAGACGTACAGCCAGAGCCAGAGTGCGAGAGAGTTCACTGATGATATTGAACGGCAGCATGATTGGTGTCGGCTGCGTGTACGTCTTGATGTATCCAAGCCAGCCCTGTTTATCAATCCCAAAGACAGGCACGGCAACAAAGACACTCAGCGCCAGGGCTGCCGTAGTGGACAGGGATCCAGTTGGCGACGTGTACCCTGGAATCACCGTGCACAGACTACATGTCACTACGAAAAGGAAAAGTGTCCCAAGGAACGGCAGATACCTGCGAGGCTCCCCAAGGCCCACCTCTTTAATCTGCTGCTCCAGAGTAGTAACGATAATTTCAAGAGCACTCTGCCATCCAGAAATAGCTCCCTCCGTCGCTAGGCGTCGGGTGATCAGCACGGCTCCCAGCGTCATCGCAAACATCATCGCCCATGTCGTAAAGATCGTCCCGTTGAGTCTGAGAAATCCATACTGCCATAGAATCCACTGATCGGAAGTAAGGTTCATACGCCAGCTCCATCCGCACTCGACGTCGAAACATGAGTCCAATGAAGAGTGAGCTTTACAACTAGCAACCGTCCGATGACGAAACCGATCAAACAAAGAATCAAGGGTTGCCATCCTCTCATGGAGACAAAGTAGAAGGTACCCACCGTAATCGTGGTCCGAATGAGAAGACTTCCAAAGAACAGCGAAGCTGGGTGTTCCGAAATCACACCCTTTCTTACCGTCCACCAGAGACCGCCGAAGAAGAAAAGCCCGATCAGGATTCCCTCAAGCAAAGCTGCGATGAGCGCCCATGCACTATGCATCCGTCTTCTCCTTCTCTTCCTCACTCATGGCCGACCTCTGCTGCGAAAGCCAGTGCCACGCATTGACACAGCCAACCACTAACCCAATCACCATGAGCATCAACGTCCATGAGTGAACTCCCGGATGATGACGGTCCCACCAGAGACCCAGCATCGCTCCCAGAAGTGTTGGAGCGGCCACTGACCATCCAATCAACCCCGACATCCCCAGCCCAAACCACACGCCTTGCGTCGTATCCCGTTGCATTCGGAGTTTACGCGAGGCTCTCGATTCCACCCGGCGAAGAAACTCCGCTTCGGTGTCCTCTGATTTGGCAACGGAGCGCTCATTGCTCATGTTGAAACTCCGCAAGGCGGGCAAGAAGGCCGCTTTCCATTTTTGCGATGACGAGCCGTACGTCGCGCTCCTGTTGATTGATCGTCATGAATTGCTGCTTCACCGTCTCATGCAACTGGCCTAAATCGGCACCCCCGATCGCATGGCGCACCGAAACTAGTACGTTGGGGCCGGCCTTAACGAGTACACCTTCATCGAGCGCAAGATAGACCGTTCCCTCCTTGTGCGTTTCATACGTCAAAATCCCAGGCGATAGCGCAGCCACGCAGTCCAGGCGATTAGGTAGCAAACCAAAGGAGCCTTCCTGCGTTTCGGCAACGATCCGCAACACATCAGTCAGCTCTCCAAATACACAGAAGGGCAATAGAATTCTCATGTTCATTTGCCGTGCTCCGCGCCGATGAGTTGCGGCTTGCTCTGTGTCGGCGGGACTGATGAAGCGCTTGGCTTAGCAGCAGTTTGCGAGTCCGGCTTCTTTGCCTCACCAATGGCTCCAATCATGTAAAGCGCGCTTTCGGGATAGTCCTTGAATTCATCCTTGAGAATTCGCTCGCAGCCATCCAGGGAGTCTTCAAGACTCACCAGCTTTCCACCAATCCCACTGAATTGCTCGGTGGTGAAAAATGGCTGCGTCAAAAATCGTTCCAGTCTGCGCGCACGGGCAACTGCATTGCGATCCTCCGGAGATAGCTGTTCAAGGCCCAGCATCGCGACGATATCCTTGAGGGCCTCGTATTGTGCCAACGTGCTTCGAATGTCCTGCGCCACCTTGTAGTGCCGCGCACCTACAATACCCGGTGTCGCCATATTTGAATTGGATTGAAGAAGGTCGATTGCAGGGTAGAGTCCCTCACTGGCTCGCTTTCGCGAGAGCACGATCGAAGCGGAGAGATGGGAGAAGACATGTACGGCTGCCGGGTCCGTAAGATCATCGGCTGGTACATACACAGCCTGGATAGACGTAATTGCACCAGCCTGAGTATTGGCTATGCGCTCTTCGAGGCCTGCAAGTTCGGTGCTCATCGTCGATTGATAACCGAGACGGGAAGGCATCTCTCCCATCAATCCAGATACTTCCATGCCGGCCTGAATGAAGCGAAAAATATTGTCGATCAGCAGTAGGACATCACGATGCTCATCGTCGCGAAAATACTCAGCCATCGTAAGAGCCGTTGCGCCTACCCGTGCGCGGCTTCCCGGTGGCTCATTCATCTGGCCGTACACCATGACCATGCTCTTAAGCACGCCCGCTTCCTTCATGGCGCTGTAGAGCTCCGCGCCCTCACGGCAACGCTCACCGATTCCGCAGAAGATACTCACACCCTTCTGATGACCGATCATGTTGTGAATCATTTCTGTCAGCAGAACAGTCTTACCCACGCCTGCACCGCCAAACAGACCTGCTTTGCCTCCACGCTCCAATGGAACCAGGACGTCGATAGCCTTAATTCCGGTTTCGAATATCTCGGACTTGGTAGAGCGCTGAGACAACCGTGGCGGAGCCTGATGGATGTTGCGCCATTCAACTTCCGCTGGCGCTGGTCCGCGATCGATTGCATTGCCGAATACATCGAACATTCTCGATACAATTGTTTTGCCCACCGGAGCCTGAAGAGGAACACCCGTATCCTCAACCCGCGATCCACGAGCCAGGCCTTGAGTAGGCGTCAAAGCGATTGCCCGAACCCTGCCCTCGTCCAACTGCTCCAATACCTCAGCGATGATCTCCCTATGCTCACCAGCGCGCAGGACTGAGAAGATGGCAGGCAGTCTTTGGTCAAAGCGCACATCCACAACACTCCCGCGCACAGACACAACTGTGCCGCAGTTCTTGGCGCTGTCCAAACCGCTCATCGGTGGCCATCGTGGATTATGCACGCTCCGCAGGGGTCATTTGTGTAACGAACCTCATTGAGCCAACCCAATCGCGATGGCCTTCTGGCGGTTCACTACCCTCCGTCAGTATGGTTATTGGGTATCCGAACAATCTGAGCAGTTCGACACATGCACTGTCCGCCCGAGATCAGACTGGAGCGGCGCTCTCACGGATAGAGCAATTGGAACCTGATTCTCTGTCTCGATCAGTGTGATGCTATTGGTAGCTGAGCGCCGCGTGATCGCACTATTCTGCCTGCTTTTCTTCCCAGGTGAGCAAATGCCTTTAAGGAGAACCCCAATGCGTATAGGAATTGCCTCGGATCACGGCGGATTTGATCTGAAGCGCAACATTGCATCTTCGCTCAAGCAGGCAAGCTTTGATGTGGTTGACTACGGCGCTCACCAACTCGACCCCACTGACGACTACCCCGACTACATTGTCCCCATGGTGCGAGCGGTTGCAACTGGAGAGGTAGATCGCGGAATTGCACTCTGCGGCAGTGGCGTGGGCGCTTCCATTGCTGCGAACAAGATTTACGGTGTGAGGGCTGGCCTCATTCATGATGTCTTCTCGGCTCATCAGGGTGTGGAAGATGATGACATGAATGTATTTTGCCTCGGTGGCAATGTGATTGGAGCTGCGCTTGCCGAGGAGTTAATATTCACTTTCCTGAAATCTCATTTCAGCGGCGAAGAACGTCACCTTCGCCGCGTGAACAAGGTCCGGGACCTAGAAGCCGCAGAAAGCCTTAGCTAAAAGCGCCGCGCAATTCCATCGTCCGCCCTTCATGATCCACTTGCATGCCCTTCCCCAATCCACTCTGGGCAGACGAGACCAGTTGTTCTTCTGAATAGGATCGATACTGGCCGAATGACTACATACGTTCGCCACGATCATGAGTTGCTTCTTGAGAGTCTGTTGAGTGGCAAGCTGCCACGCAACCTGCTTGGGACCAGGTGATCGGACTCATTTCTCAAATTGGAGAGGTGCTGCCCCACGATGGTGTCGAACTCACGTTCGTCGTGGGAAATGAGCGAGCGCTTTTCAATCACCCAAATCGCGACGAGTTTGAAGTGGAAGAGATCTCAAAGCGCCGCAGATTCATCAAAGAGGCGGCACTCGCAGTAGGCCCAGATGATTCACATCAGGCCAAACGAACGATCGTCGTGATCGATCATCATGTCGCGCATATCTATCAGAATGTTGAGAGTGCGGAAGCGGACGAAAAGGTAGTCAAGCCCTATGATCCTTTTCGGTTTCACCATCATCTGATTCACCGCAAAGAATCCCACTACAGCGGGGATCGGGTTCCTGAGGAGAAATCCTATTACGAGGAGATCGCGAAAGACATGGTGGGTTCAGACGAGATCATCCTCGTCGGGCACGCCAAGGGCAAGAGCAGCGCCATGGGCTACCTGACTGAGTTCTTGACTACTCATCATCCTGATCTATTCAAGCTGGTTAGAGCTACGGAGATCGTGGATCTTTCTGCGCTCACACAGGCAGAGATCGAGGTGATTGCCCAAAGGCATCTTTGGAATGATGACGGCAGCCGATTGAGCCATGGGTGCGTCAGTCAGTCACGGATACCGATGCATCCTTGACAGATCTGAGAAGGAGTAAGGAGCACTGGACAAGCTTGACCAATTTCTCTGCGATCGATCCAAACACCATTGCACGCCATCCAGAAATGCCATGCGTTGAGACCACGACGAAGTCTATCTTTCGCGTTCAATCACCAACATGATGTTTCCAACGACATCGTGTCCGCTTTCAATCCCAGATTGGGCACTAACTCCGCTAGTTACCGATCCGGCTGCAACCTTAGTCAACCGCGTCCCGGTATGTTCTTTTGCGTCTTTTAGGAAATCGCCCTCTGGGAAATAGTCGGTCGGATATCCTGTACCCGGAATCATAGTCAAGACAGGGACAGCATGCAGCAGGTAGATTTGCGCTCGCTAGTGTAAAGCGAGATCGATGGCAGTTTCCAACGCGGCGCCGGACGATGGGGAGGTGTGGAAAGCATCAGCGGGAACGGAATTGAACCGGTGTCCCCGGTTTAAGAAATTGCGCGCAAGATCAATAGCGATAACTAATTGATTTGATTGGCTCCTCAGGTAGGACTCGAAGCTACAACCCTTCGGTTAACTGAACAATTTTCGATGTATTATCAACGACTTACGCGGAACGGCTGGCAACCTAAAGTCATGGTAAGTAACGATAAGCAAGGCTTAATGTGGGGGGATTGTGGGGTGAAACGTGCTTACTTACTGGACGTGTGCCCCTCTAAGCGTTGCTTGATTTCAGACGCGATTATGCCTATCAACGGCATGTCGGATACCAGATTTGAAAATCCATATCACCCGTTCCCACTGATCTCGGAGGAGGACCAGTCATCCCTTGAGACGGGGTCCGTCTATTTCTGCCTGTGGTTAAGAGCTCTATTGGGCTTCGAATCCCCTTCTCTCCGCCATTCCTATTACATTCACTGGTTTAGAGTAAGGTTTGATAGCTTGCTAGCCAGCTTGCTACCCGAGGCGAAAGAATAAGCTATGTCGGAGGCATTTGCTCGGTATTACCCCTCAGGGGAATACATGCGCAAACCAGTATTACTCTACCTTCGGGTCCGTTCGGCCGCCGGCAAATGGATCTACGTTCCGCCCGCCAAATCACCCAACCACAAGATCAAGCCGCTATGGGGCATTGTCGATGGTGTACCGCGGCGTTGTCCCGAAGGTTCCTACCACCTTCGCGACCGCGAGGGCGGAAAGCGCCAGTGGGTAAACGTCGGGATTGACCTTGATGTTGCCACCACGGCTCTGGCACGCAAAACTGCGGAGCTAAACGGCCTTTCCGCTGGCATGGTCAAGGCAGACCCTGCACCGAAAAAGGCGGACGACTCGAAGCTTGAATCTAAGGCGCCTGGACGCTCTATCCAAGACTTCGCGGCAGCCTACATCTTGGAGATCAAAACCCATCGGTCGGTTAAGACCCTTCGTGCGTACGCAAAGATCAGTCGCGAAAGGCCACACGAGCTGGAACTGTAACGGTGATGGTGCTTCCTTCTCCCGCATGGCTGCTAATTTCGAGTCGAGCACCGATGTGCTTAGCGCGTTCGCGCATTCCCAGTAATCCCCAGTGGCCCGCCTTGCCTGCGGAAAGCACGTCCGCGTCGATCCCAATGCCGTCGTCTTTGATTCGTAGAGCAAGAGCAGTTCTGGAATATTCCAAGGATACAGTTATTCCAACAGCGTCGGCATGACGAAAGGCGTTGGTTATTGCTTCTTTCCCGATCCTGCCAATTTCCTCGCTGACGACCGGGTGTACAAGCCGCTTCTTCCCTACGACAATGAATTCATAGGTAGTGGAGAACGTCGGATCAAGCGCCTCTTTTGGCGATGAAAAACAAGACTCTAAGTCCCTCGTCTCGCCATCCGTACCTCGCAACCCCTGAACTGCAAGTCGGCCCTCTTCAATTACCTGCTCCATCATTTCGAGAATTGGTTTCAAATCCTGGGATGCACGGAACTGTTCAGTTTTCTGCTCTGAAATGATGTGGAGATGCATGAGAACGCTGATGAAGCCTTGCAGGAGAGTGTCGTGCAATTCTCGCGCGATGCGGTTCCTTTCCGAAATCCGCTCATCCGCGAAAGCATTTGCCCGAGCGATCACAAACTTGATACGTGCTTGATATATCCAGATGGCAAGAGAGAGAAAAAGCGCGACAATCGCAAGACGGACAGACATTCGTTGCATGAAGGTGGGCTCTACGACGATTGGGAGCACCGCGCTTTGCGAAGACCACTCCCCTTGACTGTTCTGAGCCATGACTCGAAACGTGTAAGGGCCGGGACGAAGATTCGTATAAGCAGCTTGACGAGACTTCGTTACTTCACTCCATCGTTGATCGAACCCGTCCAGCTTGTACCGGAGCCGGACTTGTTCAGGCGCCCGGAAGTCAAGCCCATCGAAATAGAGCGTAGTGCGCCGGGTGCCCGGGGGTATGCGAACCTCAGATGCGAGCGACAAAGGCGTTTCGTCAGCTAGCACAGCCGAGGTATGTGCTAGTGCAAGTACAGGAACCTGCTTGCGATGAGAGTCTATTACTGAAAGTCCTGCATCAGTGGCCACGTAAATGCGTCCCTGTCCGTCAGCAACAATCGACCTTGTGCGCTGCACGCCAGCTGAAGTTATCAGCCCATCTGTCCTGCCATAACTTCGGAGTGAGGACAGAGCAAGCCCCGTCGGCGTGCTTTCCAGCGTTGCGCTCAAGAGTTGATCCGTTGTTGAGAGCCAGAGTTTGTCACCTTCTTTCGCTATGCCGAGGATCGGCTCTCGTAAAGTCGGGTTTGTGAATTTGTTCACATGTTGGTCTCTGCGATCCATGTAGGCGAGACCTTGTTCCGTTCCCAGGAGAAGAAAATTCCCGGCAGAAAGTAGACTAAGGATCTCTGGCTGTGTATTGCCGCTCTGGATCTCGCGGTGCCACGCGCCGGAGCGGAATTTAGAGAGGCCAGCCGGCGTGGCCACATAGACAGAGCCATCGTCTGCCCGCTCGATGGCCGTTACGGAATTTGAGCCTATGCTGTTTGCTTCAAAGCTCTGAAAATGTCCACTCTCCAAATGGCTCAGTCCTTTTGTTAGCCCCCCCGCCCAAACGCTGCCATCAGACAGAGCACGCACAGCATACACGCTGTTTTGCGCTAGTCCCTCCTTTGTGGTCCAAGTGCGAACTGACATGTGGTCATGCTCCGAGCGAAGCCGCGTCAGACCTCCTCCCCGACGCCCCAGCCAGACGTCCTGGCCCACGCAATCGATGGAATATACGGTGTCCCAGTCAAGACCATCGATGGAGACTTTGTGTGGACTGAGTCCGCTCATCCAATACAGTCCACCCTCTAGACCCGCAAACCATACGTGCCCGAGTTCATCTACAGCCACGGCTCCAATGCCTTTTGCAGCGATCGCTGCAGGGAGTTCGTAGGTCAGAATCGTTGGCTCACGCAATTGCTCCAGCTTCTGCCCGTCTCCGAACCAAATGTCTCCCTCTCTATCCGCGAGGAGCGCTGTGACCGCTAGCGCGGTGCGTTGTATCCACTCTGCTCTTCCGTCTGAGACTCGCAACAAACCTGCAGAAGTACCTACCCAAACAGAGCCTTCGTTATCCTGCGTCAGGGCCAGCACTTGAAGATTTTCGGTTCCAGGAGTTGGCTTATCGATATAGTTCGCATCCCTATCCAAATGGTACAAACCATGTTCTGTTCCGATCCAGAGTCGCCCGTCAGAACCCGCGAACAGGCAATCGATCGATTTGGTATCAATTGTCCCAGGAACCTGCTTGGACTCGCCATTCGACCAACGGTTGAGGCCATGCCCTCGGGTACCGAACCACACGCTCTGCGGCTGTGTCTGCGCGACAGCGGCTACCATTGAGGGCCCTCGAGTGTGAAAGTCCTCCACCCGGTCGCCCTGCAGCCGTACTAGTCCGCGGGATGCCGCCGAAGCAAGCAGTCCCTTGCCCCAAGCCGGCGCGATAGCGTAGACAACGTCGGTATCTTGGGAAATAGATTGAACCAATTCTGCCCGTTCATTTGCCACGATCCGCAGCAACTTGGCTTCGCGCGTCCGCAACCACAAAGTACCTTCGTGATCGACAACGACTTCTATCACAGGTGAGTGTGCTGTACGATCCGGTAATGGGAAAGGTTGAAAATAGAGTCCGTCAAAGCGCAGTAGACCCTTTTCAGTACCGAGCCACAGGTAGCCGTCAACGCCCTGAGCGATGCTCGAAATTTGACCGGCCGAGAGTCCCTGTTCAGCGCTCCAGACTCTCGAATCGAAGCGTCCAGCTAACCGACCATCCTGTGCAAGCGAACTCGTCGCGGCGTCGACCAACATCAGCGCAAGCAAACACGTAAGCAGTTGACGAAACCTACGGCTCACGGCAAGTACTCAAAATCTTCAAGAATGATCTCAGAATCCTGAGAGAAGGGGACCTTCGGATATGCGAAAGGGCAAAAGTTAAGGTACATGCGTTGATTCTTGTATGTAGGTATTCCAGACGTGAAGCTCCAGCGAGTGATTTCCTTACCGCTGCTTCCGTCCTTGCTTACATACTCGGCTCGTCCAGGTGACCAGCGTAAGAGAGTCGTCACTGGGCCCGGCTCCAGTTCGAAGTGATGAACGTTAGTTGCTAGGTGATACGGCTGGATAACGTACTCTGCATTCTCATTATGCGTGTTTCCCCAACGACTGAGGTGAAATTCAAGTTCACGATGCTCACCTGGACGGTCGACATCATTTGACGTGAAGATGTTGAGTTCCGCGGCAGGATCAATTTGTGCAGGAACGACGAGTTTGAACCTATAGCTGCCATAGCCTAAGGTCTGTACAAGACTGATCTGAGCGCACGTCCTTTGATTGCCGAGTGTTCGGATGCGAAGGTGCAATGCTCCATGTTGATCTGTCTCGGCATTCTCTGGGAGGTAGTAGCGATGAATGTAATCAAGGCTCCCGAGACGAAACTCGTTGCGCCAATCATATCCTCCGAAGCGAAGCGGCCTTGCCGCGTGATCTACCTTGTCTATCGGGCTCGGTGCGCCCGGAACGGTGGCGACGGACATTACATCCCCACCGACTGACGGAAGGCTGGACATCTTTTCGCTGATTTGAAAGGAAGGGGACACCACCAATGCACCGTATGCCTCTCCGAGATGAATTCTGGATGTCCAACTTCCATCGGGGGCTATCGGTGTGAACGGAGTATGCACGTCGGGCTGTACCCACCATTTTCCTGCGCGAGCAACAAGTACCAAGCGATCCCCAGCGCTCGTTCCAAATACACGGCCCGATATGATGCCCTGCGTGTCCGGTCCACCAGGACTGACTTCAGGGACATTTGTGAAAATGATCTGAGGGCGCGGCGGTTTACAACCAAAGAGAAGAACAAACAGGGCTATCATTCCAGTGACGGCTAACCACCTTTGAATCTTGTTTCCCGACGTTTTGAAATTCCTCGAATTAGCCTGCACAGCTTTCAACCTTCCTGAGCATTCTCAACGCCCCGGGGATCAGCGACTGGGACTTTTGAATCGCGAGTCACCGTACGGTGAATATTCACAAATCCAGGAACCCGCGTTTCAGCGCGATCATGACGGCGTGGGTGCGATCACTAGCCCCAAGCTTGGACAGTATGTTCCGAACGTGACCCTTCACCGTATGCTCCGAAACGTACAGGTCTGAGGCAATCAGCTTATTTGAGTTCCCCTCGGCTACAGAACGTAAGACATCAAGTTCACGACCCGAGAGAACCTCTTCCGCAGCGTGCTCCGCCATAACTGAAGCGATTTCAGGTGGAATTCTGCGGCACCCAGAGTGGACGAGCCGGACTGTGTCGGTCAATTCTGTCCGCATCATACCTTTGAGCAGGTATCCTGATGCACCAGCCTTGAAAGCCCGCAAAGCCTGCACGTCTCCACTAAATGTTGTAAGGACGATGATGCGGGCTCCGGGATTTTGCTTGCGTATGGCGGCAATAGCGTCAATCCCGCTCATCTTGGGAAGACGGAGATCCATAAGCGTGATGTCAGGCCTGTGTTGCCGGAATAGCTCGATCGCCTCCTCCCCGCTTGCAGCTTCTGCAACGACCGACATTCCAGGCTGAGCGTTCACCGCTGCGGTAATGCCGGCGCGAAGCAACGGATGATCATCCACTGCTAATACACGGATCGTATGCGGGCTAGTCATATTTGCCTCCGAAACGCCCAGTCTCGATGAGCTTACACTTAAGAATCCGCCTCCGAACAGCTCGAAAGTATGGGTCCGCACAATTTTAATCCCTCGAAAGGACTGCGCTCAAAACCTCTTTTCGCGGTTTGAGTCTTGGCAATTCCCCTATAGCTTGGGTTTATTACACGCAAATCGAGGTGAATTCATGGTCTATGCCTGTCTTGCATTTCTTATCGGAATCGTCGCCGGCCTTCGCGCCCTTACAGCACCGACGCTCGTCAGTTGGGCCGCTCGGTTTGGCTTGCTGCCCCTGGACGGCACTTTGCTTGCGTTTCTCGGCTATCGTTGGACACCGTGGATCTTCTCTCTTGCGGCGCTCGGCGAGCTGATCAATGACAAGCTTCCTCAAACCCCAAGTCGAAAGGTTCCTATGCAGTTCATCACACGGGTTTCCACCGGAGCCCTCTCAGGTGCGGCCCTGACGACTGCCCATGGCGGCATCGCCTCCGGACTCATCGTGGGCGGCACAGGCGCTGTAGTTGGAACCCTTGTGGGAGCTGAAGTTCGCACTAGGCTCGTCAAGGCGATCGGAGGCAAAGACCTACCCATCGCTCTCCTCGAGGACGCGATCGCTGTGGTCGGTGCTCTCCTGATCGTAAGGCAATTTTCATAAACGACGCCTTCGATTTGATAGTCGTTGGAGGAGGGCGGACCGGTCTAACCCAAGCTGAGCATTGTCAGTATGCAATGCGTAAGCGACTTCAACTCCCTCGTCAATCCGCAGGCCGTTCCTCTCTGGCAAACCACAAAGCGAGGAGACGCTTGACAAGACGAAGTATTCCTATATGACAACACCCAAGAGAAGAGACATGATTCAGCCGATTACTGCCTAGACAGCAATCGGCTTTTACCAGTCGGATGCCTCACACTTTGGAAAGCATTGATCTATCAATTGAGCGGCTTTGTCAGCTCGGCTCCATCTTCTGCTACGAAGACTGCCAGCAAACTCGCTGACTCTCGCTGGCTGGCGTTCTCACTAATCAAGTGTTGACTCATGGGCGGCTCGAAAAAGGACTCTCCGGTTTTGTAAATACGGGCCGGCCCGGTCGCAGAGTTTTGCGACCGAATGGAACCGCTCAGGACATATACCAGTACACTTCCAGCATGACGATGCGCCTGGCTCCTGCCGCCTGGCGCGTAATACACCCGCTGCATTGTTATGCTGCTTCCTGAAACGTTAGGCAGTTTGGTCGTGAAAACAGTAGTTACTTGAGCCTCGCGTTTTGGTAGTACTGCTAAGGCAACGATCGCGCAACCTGCTGAGAGGCTTAGCATAGTCACCGTGAGCCGGGTCCGACCGAGAATCCGGTGACCGAGCGTGGACACAACCCTTAATCGTCTTAGGGAAAGGTGCATCATAGCTGTCTTCTCCTGTCATCAGTTTCATAGTTATGGCGAAAGTCTGTTGTTATTCGTCTTCATTAAGCTAAGACCCAGCAGGTGAAGCGAACATCAAGCAAAGGATCGGCGGTCTCACTTCCCGCCGTTACTGCACCAGGTTCGAACTGAAGATTCTTACTTGCCTACTCACCTGGGACAATGGGATTGAACGTCACCACTCCAAGCTCGATCAGCTGGCGGTCTTCCGAAATATCAGGGATCCCTGTAAAGTCTGAAAAGCGGGCAATGACAGAGATTATTGCGGACCGAGTGTTGAAGGTGCAGCGCACTGGTATATTTGCTCGGTTGTCGCGAGGCAATGAAGGACCCAGTAACGATCGTTTCTTTGGCGTGCAAGGCGCGTTCACGGTGCTCACCAAAAGCCGAGTGAAGCGCGTCTACCACTTGGCGGCCGGACGGCTTAGTATCCTTGCTCCAAGCCTGATGTTGAACAGACATCCCAATAATGATCGCCGGGACGAGGCTGAGACACGGCAACATATGCCGGATGTGAGTTACTAGCGCCATTGGTGCATCCTCTTGGTACATAAGCCCTGCATAGCCGCGGTTGCAGCGTGAGCCAACTATAAAGAGCCCCGTTCCCGGCATAAAGCCTCAATCGAACGTCTAGCAAACGGCTCTTTAGGATTGTTGAGTCCTCTCTCGCCGTATCGTCCAACAACGAAGACGAACGGACGCGACGGAAACCTGCTTTGAAAAAGAGAGGTATAGCGACCATCCGTCACGGATTGCTTGCGTAGCTAAAGACCCCGGCACAGTACCTGTCATCATGCCGCTAGTCCGAGCTCCAGAACTTGTCTTGCGACTCATCCAATCACGGTGGATGACATCGATATCCAGATCGCTATCCCTTCCGCATCGGCGATGTAACACGGCACCTGGTCAAACACCCCTCGATTTAGGGGTCACAAACTCTGCCATATGGGTCTGCGGTGCTTCAACTCTTTGAAGCAAGATACTGGCAGATTCAGGAAACCTGGGTGTCCAGAGCGTCGCGTCCCGGATACGCAGTTTCGACAATTTACCAGACGAGGACAACTCAAATGTCTCTGAGGTCAATCCGGGAGAAGCAACACCAAGCTGAAGCCCCTGAACCAAATCATGAGGCGGACGAATTCGCCGTCAAGGCAGCCGCCAATCAGCTGAAGTTGGCTGAGAATCTCAAAGCCCGATATGACTACATCGTTTGCGGATCGGGGTCGTCTGGATCCGTCGTAGCCAGAAGGCTGGCAGAAGACGAGAGTGTGAGTGTGCTCTTGCTCGAAGCTGGGGGAAGCGACGACGTTCCCAGTATTAACGAAGCTAGTAGCTGGTTCGCCAACCTCGGGACCGATCGGGACTGGGGGTTCGCCGCCGATGCGAATCCCAACCTGAATGGCAGAGCGATGCCCTTATCAATGGGAAAGGTACTTGGCGGCGGTTCATCGATAAATGCCATGATTTGGTCGCGAGGTCATCGTAACGATTGGGAATTCTTCAGCGCCGAGACCAAGGATGCATCCTGGAATTACGAATCAGTCTTGAATATCTACAAGAAGATAGAGGATTGGAAGGGCAAGTCCGATCCAATTCGTCGGGGCAAAGGTGGGCTCCTGTACGTCGAAACATCGCCTAATCCGAATCCCCTGGTTCCCGCCGTGATTTGCTCCGCAGCGGGCGCGGGTATCCCTTATTTTGACGACCAGAATGGAGTCATGATGGAAGGGGCGGGGGGCGTCGCCTTGACTAATCTTCGGATTCGAAACGGCAGGCGCCAATCGATTTTTCGAAGCTATGTCTATCCGCTCCTGGCGCGACCCAATTTGACGGTGCTCACGCACGCCACAGTCATTCGGCTCTTGATCCAAGACAAACGAGCTCTGGGAGTTGAAGTCATCGTAAACGGCGAAATAAGGCGCTTCGAAGCCGATGTGGAGACGGTTATATCGTTAGGGGCAATCCATACCCCGAAGCTCTTGATGCTGTCAGGGATAGGCGACGCGGAGCGACTAGCGACTCATGGAATAACGTGCATCGAACATCTTCCTGGCGTCGGACAGAACTTTCAGGATCATGTCCTCGTTGCTGGTTGCGTTTGGGAATATAACCAACCTCAACAGTCCCAAGGTAATGGGATTGAAGCAACCATTTTTTGGAAAAGCGACGGGGACTTGGATACGCCCGATCTGCAGCCTTGCCTAATCGAGATGCCTATCGCCACACCGGAAACAGCGTCCCGATTTCAACCGCCGGCGGCGTCATGGACACTCGCACCCGGAGTCGTGCGACCTAAGAGCCGCGGCGAGATTACCCTCACGGGCCCGAATCCAGATGACCCAGTTAGGATCCATGCAAACACGTTCTCGGATCCCGACGATTTGGCGGCTGCAGTGAAAGCTGTCATGCTCTGCCGCGAGATCGGTAACAACGTTGCCCTGAGCCCATTTCGTAAGCGCGAAGTGATGCCGGGCAACCTGACTGGACCGGCTCTGGAGTCATTTGTTCGAGATTCACTCGTCACCTACTGGCATCAGTCCTGCACTGCCAAGATGGGTCTGGACGATATGTCAGTCGTCGATTCCAAGCTTCGCGTTTACGGCATAGACAGACTTCGAATCGCGGACGCTTCCATAATGCCCCGGGTGACGACTGGAAACACGATGGCGCCTTGCGTGGTGATCGGGGAGCAGCTCGGTCTTTTCCTAAAGTCGACGCATGAGCAGAGTTCAGCAGACAACTTGAATTCATAGCCATTTTCTGAAGATTTGTAGTGGCGTGCGCACTTCAAGAGAGCACGATGATGCAGGTAGTTCTTAGTTCTTGAGCACAACCGCCCTCAACATGGTTTGTCAAGAGAGCCTAGCTCCTGGCGAATTTCCTTCCTGCATGATCGTGCCACACGGGTATTAGTTGGAATGGGTATTGCTTTACACAGAGCAGGCTTGTTGGCTCTCCGCCGGTATAGCGAAAGAGCGGTCTGGTCCGAAGGCTTCGCTATGCCGATGCTCAAGAGGAACGTGGAGCTCGTTGAGTACACTTTCCATTGCGTCCATAAAACGAATGGGTCCACAGTAGTAAAAATCAGCTCCTCGCTTCGGTAGATGTTGCTGAAGCAGTTCGGTGGTGATTCGCCCGACCCCATCGTGATCCTGGCCTGCGTGATCGTCAGGTGCCGCCTTTCCATAGAGCGTAATTGCGCGCACATTCGGATGTTGGCAAATCATGGCACGGATCTCATGGTTAAAAGCATGACGCTCTCGTCCGCGCACGGAATGGATGAATAGCACATCGCGACCACCTCCCCGGGGGCTGACAAGGTGCTGCAACATAGTCAGCACGGCCGTTATACCCGAACCGCCACTCAACAACACCACTGGCCGGTCGCTCTCTTGGAGGATGAAGTCACCGGAGGGCATGTGTACATCCAACTCATCCCCTTGCATGATCGTGTCGTGCAGAAAATTGGAGACCAACCCTGCGGGCACATCTTTGGTGTCGACGGGAGCTAGTTCCCGCTGAACGCTAATCCGATAGTGATGGCCATTGGAAGCGCAGGAAAGGCTGTACTGGCGTATCTGGTCGTACTCGAAGCCGACTGGGTGAACTTTGATTGACAGGTACTGACCAGGCTGGAAAGTCGGTAGCGGCATCCCATCCTTCGGAGTCAGATAAAAGGAAGTCATGAACTGACTTTCCTGTACCTTACGGTCTACACGGAATGGCTTGAACCCACGCCAGCCCCCAGGTTGAGCGGAACTCTCTCTGTAGAGATCAGCTTCTGCAGAGATCATGATGTCCGCTAGTTGGGCGTAAGCTGCCCCCCATGCATCAAGGATCTCTGGAGTGGCTGCAGCCCCTAGAACGTCTTTGATCGCGCCGAGCAGGAACTCACCAACAATCGGATACTGATCTGGCCTTACGTCCAGGCTCGCGTGCTTGCCATTGAGCCTCTTTAGCATTGCGCCAAGCACACCTGGATTGTCTATGTGTTCAGCGTAAGCGAGGACCGAGGCGGCGAGACTGCGCGCCTGGCCCCCATCTCTCTGATTGGCCGGGTTGAAGACGTTGTAAAGCTCGGGATGCGCTTCAAACAGATTCCGGTAGAAAACACGGGTAATAGTTTCGCCGTGCTGGCGAAGGGGTTGGACGGTTGCTCTTACAAGGGCTTTCTGCGTATTCGTGAGCATTATGCTGGGTCTCCAGATGGTGTTCAGGCGTTCGAATAACAAACATGTATATTGGATACATCTTATGGCAAAAGGTAGCATAAAAGATATATTCGATTTACAGCTTTTTGTGGAGGCTTTGCCAATGCGCTTAACCGTCTACGCTGACTATTCGTTCCGGATGCTCATTTACCTGGCAGTGCGCGGTGAGCGACTCGCCACCATCCCCGAAATTGCGGAAAGCTTTGGGATTTCCCGGAACCATCTCGTCAAGGTCGGGCACCAACTTGGGGTGAATGGGTTCATCGTGACGCTGCGTGGAATGAGGGGTGGAATTCGATTGGCAAGACCTGCCGCTGAGATCCGCATTGGTGATGTCGTGCGCCGGATGGAACCGGACATGGCTCTCGTTCCGTGCCTTTCACCCGTCGATGCTTTCTGTCCCATCGAGCCGAATTGTGCGCTTCGCAGTGCGATCGAAAAGGCTCGTTCGGCTTTTCTCGCAGTTCTCGACACCTACACCCTCGCCGACTTCGCGGCTGACCGGGATGAACTGAGGTCACTCCTCCACATAGTACCCGCGAGCCCCAACGATGATTCCTTGGCCGCTACATAATTTCGCATGCGGTACAAGGATTTTCAAACCCAGATTCATCTCCAATGACTGATTCAGTTATCTGAGTGCTGTGGCCTTCAGCTATGTTGGCAATATGCCGAAGGTAACGCTCAAAGAAGAGGAGCTTGCCGTCACAGTTTTGTCGATAGCAAGCCTCATGTTATCGGCAGGTCTTCGTGTCATCGATGGCAGGTGTGTCACCTTTTCTTCTCGATCCCCACTGACTACGAAGGGCCAATTCCTCAATATTCCAAAGGTTATTTTCAAGGTAGGTGCGAAGCCCTCCACCAACTTGGGACCAGCAGGGGAATTCATAGGTCAGATCGACTACATCTAGAAAACCAGGGCTTGGTATGACTGTGAAAACTCTCCATATTTCGAGCAAGCTCTATAAGGATTCCTGAACGCCAGGCTTAGTTGGCAAAAGACTGAATCACGGTTTTCAGCCTTTCTGTTTAGAACGAGTGTTACACACTCCCATTATGCCGTCTGTGGCCTCGATGACGGTCCACGCGGGTCATTAGGCGAAGTCGTAAAAATGATGGGGCCGCCCGCTGATTGGGGCGTAGGTGGGCAGTTCCGCTTTTAGCAATGCGGCTCAGCAATCAACAGTCCTAAAGAGCCGGTTCGTCCTAAGCCAAAGAGGGCTTCAAGGAAGCGCGGCCCACCCCTATCTTCAGAGCTAATGATGAAAGCAATTCTGCGTTCGTGACATCGAGTCGTAACGCAAGACTGAGGAAGGGTCTATGTGTAAACGTTCGGGACATTGGATCACACCATTGCTCGTGATTTCCCTGTCACTGGGATTTTTAAGGGTAGGCTTTCCGCAGGAAGAGACGAATCAGCCATTACGGCTCGACCTACGCGGCGCCGTTGACCAAGCGCTGAAGCAAAACATTGAGCTTCAGATCGCAACCATTGAAGCAGCAACGAAACAGCAGGACAAACAACTCGCCCTTGCCGAGCTGCTTCCGCACATAGACCTGGAAACCAGCGAGACAGTGACTCGATTCAATCTTAAGGCGCAAATCGGAGTTGATTTCCCCGGCTTTCCTCATAGCATCGGTCCGTATCAATCGATCACGACTGGACCGGCGTTTTCTTCGCCAGTATTTGATCTCACACTGATCCGGCGCTACCAGGCTAGCGGTCATCGGTTACTGGCGGGCAAAGCGGATGAACGATCGGTGCGCGAGGAGACAGTTTTGCTGACCGTCAGTGAATACATGGCGCACCTGCGCGCACTTGCCAACACTACTGCGGCAGAATCTCGAGTGCAGCTTGCGACAAGGCTTTTGCGTCAATCCCAAGATCTGCGAGACGATGGCGTCGCCTCCAAGATTGACGTATCACGAGCAGAGGTAAGGCTACGGGAAGAGCAGCAAAGGCTGATTGATGCGCAGCGAGACTCCGACACTACTGTCTTTGCTTTGAAGCGAATTCTCAATCTCAAGGATGAAACCCAACTTGAGTTTGTCGATTCTGGTGACTTTTTCTCAACTCCTCCACTGGACATCACCGATCCGGCAGGTACAGCGGTTGCTAAGCGACCCGAATTACAGGCTCTTGCTGAGAGCATCAAGGCGTCCCAGTCGCTGCACCAAGCCGCAGTGGAACAGGTAATCCCGAAGGTGCGCTTGACCGGACATTGGAATGAACAAGGTCAGACCTTCAACACGATTACACCTGGCTATGAATACCGCTTTGAAGCAAAACTCCCTCTGTTCGAAGGAGGCCAGATTCGAGCGGAACGCAAGAGCACTGCTCTCTATGAAGAAAGGGAGAGGCGCCAGTTTCAGGGCGCGCGAAATCGTGTCGTCGAGCAGACTCGTGATGGCGAAGTTGAACTCAAGGCTGCGCTGAACGATGCAGAGCTCGGCAAAGAAGAGGTAGCGCTCGCAAACGAAGAAGTCTCACTCTCGGAAGGACGATTCAAAGCCGGTGTTACGGACAACATCGAAGTTATTGCGGCACAGGACGCACTCGCACGTGCAAACGATGCTGAGATCGGAGCACTCTTCCGCTACAACGTCGCTCGTGCGCAACTGGCGCGCGCTGTCGGCGTCATTGAGCAGATTTACGCAAAATAGCACCGAGATTCGGTATCAGAAGGGACACTTGGCCATGACGACTCTCATTGAAAACGATTCTCCTGAGCATCCGCAGGAATTGGCTCCGATTCCATCGACTCCGCCGCCCGAACGAAAACGGAAGATACTGCTCTATTCATCTGTAATTGTAGGGTTGCTCATCGTGATTCTTGGAATCCGTTACCTGGTCTGGGCGTCTGGACATGAAAGAACCGACGATGCGTACCTAACTGGACATTTACATCCGATCAGTGCCCGAATCACGGATACGGTGCAACAGGTACTTATCGACGACAACCAACATGTCGTTGAGGGACAATCGCTGGTGATCCTAGACCCGACCGATTACAAGGTTCGCCTGGATCAAGCATCTGCCGCGTTGGAAGCTGCTTCCAAGCAGGCTGCGACTGCGAAGGCAGCAATCCTCGCAACTTCCCAGTCCGCTACGGCACAGACGACCGCGGCACGCGGGTCCATAGGCGAAGCAACAGCTTCGATTGCAGCATCTCAAGCTGCAGTTAAAGCTGCAGAGGCAGGAGTTCCCCGAGCAGAGGCTCAACTACTTGAGGCCGACGCCACCTTGATCCGTGAAGAGGCAGACTTTCATCGCTACGAAGACCTAGTCGCGAAAGAACAAGTTTCACGACAAACCCTAGACCATGCGCGCGCAAGTTATCAGGTAGCTCAGGCTGCTAAACAAGCCGCTCAGGAACAGGTTCGACAGGCAGAGGCACTACTGGTCCAGGCGCAGCAGGGAGTGGCGCGAACGAAGTCCCTCCTTGTCAGCTCGCAGGGCAGTCTGGAATCCGCTCAAGCGACGCGACTGGAAACCCATGTAAGGGAGAGCCAGTTTGCAGCCGCGCAAGCGAGTGTGAGCCAGGCCATGGCGTCGCTGGAGGACGCGAAGCTACAACTCTCCTACACCGTCATTAAGGCACCTGCAAACGGCCGCATCGGACGCAAGTCGGTGGAGGTGGGACAGAGAGTGCAAACCGGGCAACCGCTCATGGCGATTGTGGAAGATCGACTATGGGTTGTCGCGAACTTTAAAGAGACACAGTTAGAAAAAATGCGGGACAACCAGCCGGTGGACGTGGAGATTGACAGCTTCTCTGGACACACATTTCATGGGCATGTGGACAGTCTCGCTCCGGGTTCGGGGAATGAATTTGCGCTGCTTCCGCCCGACAACGCAACGGGCAATTTCACCAAGATCGTGCAGCGCATCCCCGTCAAGATTGTGCTTGATTCGGAAAGCGTTAAGGGATTTGAGAACCTGCTTTCGCCCGGCATGTCGTCCGTAGTGACAGTCACCACGCGCTGATGGAGAACACAATGGCAACTAACTCAGTCGCAGCAAACCCAGAGCATCTGGCAATGTCTGCGAGACCGGCAGACTACGTTTCAGTCAAGACATGGGTCTGTGTTCTCGGCGTTCTTCTGGGCTGCTTCATGGCGGTTCTGAACATTATCGTCACGAACTCCTCATTGCGTGATATAGCCGGCACCCTTGGGGCAAGCTACGACGAAATCTCCTGGGTTCCGACGGCCTATCTCGTAGCGGAAATCGTGGTCATTCCTCTGACTGCGTGGCTATCGGCAGCATTCTCCCTCAAGAACTACCTGCTCGTGAACTCGATTCTCTTTGTGTTTTTTTCGGTTTGTTGCGGAGAAGCCCGCTCGCTGGACTTGATGATTGCCTTCCGGGTATTGCAGGGATTCACTGGAGGCGTTCTGATACCGCTTTCATTCGTCGTCATCCTGCAGTATTTGCCAACGTCGAAACAACCGATCGGCATGGCCCTATTCAGCGTGACTGCAACATTCGCGCCGGCGATAGGCCCATTGGTGGGCGGCTGGTTGACAGACAACTATGGCTGGCCCTTCATCTTTTTCATCAATCTCGTTCCAGGTCTCGCCCTCATCGCTTCCGTATGGTTCACGATGGAAAAGCAGCCAATGAATCTCGGCCTGCTCAAGAAGGGTGACTGGTGGGGAATTGCAACCATGGCCATTGGCTTGGCGGCCTTCGAGATCGTCCTCGAAGATGGAAATCGCAAGGATTGGTTCGGAGATCCCGGGATTGTAAAGTTAGCCTGGACTGCTGCAATTGGGATTATTGCCTTCATCATCATTGAGTTCCGAACCAAGGAGCCTTTAGTTGATCTAAAGCTGTTCACTCGGCGAAACTTCGCGCTAGGTAGCATTGTCAATGTGATTCTAGGCGTCGGATTGTACGGTGTTGTGTACATCCTTCCTGTGTATCTGGGACAGATCCAAGGCTACAATGCGACCCAGATCGGCACGGTCATCATCTGGTTGGGTATACCCCAGCTCGTCGTAATACCTCTTGTACCAAAACTGATGAAGCTCATTGATACGCGCATCCTCATCGGTATTGGTGTCTTGCTCTTCGGCGGGAGTTCATTTTTGACTTGTCACCTTAGCACGGACTTTTCCGGACCTCAGTTTCATCTTCCTTTGCTGATTCGAGCTCTCGGACAGCCACTGATTATGGTCCCTCTTTCTGCGGTCTCAACTGCGGGAATGGCTAAGGGACGAGAAAGTGGAGCAGCTTCCGCGCTCTTCAACATGATGAGGAATATCGGGGGGTCACTGGGGATCGCGGGCCTTTCAACCCTCTTATCCGTCCGTGAGAGGTTTCATTCCGAGCGATTGGGAGAATCAGTATCTGCGTACACATCGGCAACTCAGATAAGGATAGATCAGGCAACATCCCACCTTATGAGCCAAGGCGGAGATCCTTACTCCTCCCACATGCGATCTGTTGGGTTGGTCGGATCGATTGTGCGTCGTGAAGCCTACCTGCTTGCCTTTAGTGACTGCTTTCTTCTGCTGGGTTGTGTTTTACTCGCGAGCGTGATTGCACTGTTCTTCATGAAGACAACCAAATTCACAGACGGGCCTGTTGGGGGGCACTGACAAAACTTGTCCCAAAGCAAAGGAAAACAACAATGGAGGGAATGATGAAATCGATGCAAGTGAACAGTTCTGTCGAAGGTCCGGTGTTGGTCAAGAGAGAAGCCAGAAATCCTGTGCCTACGTCTGGGCAAATCCTTGTTCGGGTCCACGCCGCTGGAGTAACGCCTTCCGAGCTTAAGTGGTATCCGACAACTCATACTTCGGGAGGAGAGAGCCGAAGCAATGCCATCCCAGGTCACGAGTTTTCTGGGATCATTTCAGCCTTGGGCGACAGCGTTATGGACTTCAAAGTTGGTGAAGAAGTATTCGGCATGAACGACTGGTTCGCCGAAGGGGCGACCGCCGAGTATTGCCTCACGGAACCGCAACATATCGCAAACAAGCCGCGCAACCTGACCCATGAGCTGGCAGCGACGGTCCCGATAGGAGCGCTGACCGCTTGGCAGGGGCTATTTGACCGCGCCAGGTTGCAGCCGGGTGAGCGCGTACTTGTCCACGGCGGATCCGGCGCAGTGGGTCATTTCGCCGTTCAACTTGCCCATAATCACGGTGCTCAAGTGGTCGCAACAGCTTCAGCCCAGAATGTCGAATCGGTTCGCCGGCTGGGCGCGGATTGGGTGCTAGATTACAGGGCATCTCAGTTCGAGACGATGCTGACAGATATCGATGTGGTCTTCGATACCGTGGGTGGGGACATTCTCACAAAATCATGGAATGTCCTTGTGCCCGGCGGCAGGATGATCACAATTGCGGCTGATGCCGAAGGTACGACTGACCAGCGAGTTAAAGACGCGTTCTTCATTGTGGAACCCAATCACCAGCAATTGGCTGTACTGGCAAAGCAATTGGAAGGAGGACGAATCAAGACTTTCTTAAAAGCAGCCTTCCCGTTCGACTGTGCTTCTGCGGCCTACGAGGGAAAATCTGAAAAGAAGTCTGGAATCGGGAAAGTCATTGTCTCGATCATTCGCACTCCCAACGAGGATGAGAGTGATCAGGAGCAATGAGACTCGTGGGAGATCCATTGCCAACCTGGTGTAAGTGCAAAAATATGATCACAACGATGTTATGAAGAGGCTTTAAGGGAAGGGCACGTTAGTTACTGGAGGAACGACCGGTATCGGTCTGGCCACGGCGCAAGACTTTCTGAAAGAAGGGGTAAGGCTCGTTCTCACCTTCCAGTTCGAGCGGTGTTTGCCAGGGGCTTAATTTGCGAAATTACTCCTTTGCTGGGGTAGAGCCCAGCAGAGTCTAGAAGCCATTCCAATTGGCGAGGTTTGAAACCTAGAATCGAACGGGCTTTTCGATTGGATGAACCTTGAAGCCGAGTTCCGTAGTAAATAGCATCTTCGCCGACCTTGACGCGGGCCTCTTGCTCGGTAAACTGATCCGGCTGCGGAGCTCCGACGTACTTGGCGAAGGCGGGAAGCCACGCGTTGGCTGGAGTTGGATCATTGTCGACGATGTTGTAGATCCCGGGCGGAGATGACAATGCAGCTACAGTGGCGATCGCAGCGTCCTGTATGTGCACGAACGACCAAGTGCCTTCTCCTCGCCCGATGATGGCAGATTCTTGACGTCGAAGATGATCCGCAGCCGCGCCATTGCGTGCATACCATGTATTGGGGCCGTAGAAGAAGCCGTAACGGAGAGCAACTGTTTCCATTTCCCCAGCTAGCTGGAGGCGCGACTCGATCTCGGCGTACATCTGTGAGGTAGCGGCGATCCCAGCGCTGGCGACCAACGCAAATCCTGAAGATTCGTCCGCCAGACCGTTGGTCGCTTTAAGAAGAAATCCGCTGGATTGTTGGATGTAGCGGCGGACCCCGATGGCCTTCGCAGCCCGAAAGAGATTGCCTCCGCCTTCGACGCGTAGTCTCCGATCCGTAGGGAATGCCTCTGCGTAGTGCGTTGGATCCTTCGGTAAGGATGTGAGTTGATCGATTACAACCTCCGGACGGAACTCCCGTAGAGCCGTTGCCATGGCAAATCCATCGAAGGCGTTCACGTCTGCGACCTCTGCGCCAGCGTCGATGAGACTCTGCCTACTGCCTTGTGAACGTGACATGCCAATCACACGGTGACCGCGACGTATCAATTCCGCGACCAGCGGGACACCGATCGCTCCCGTTGCTCCCGCGACAAACACTTTCACAGATTTCCTCCTTCGGTATGTGCTGGGGCTCGATAAAGACTGGCGAGAGTGAATGCCGCCGCAGAAGCTGTAAAAACCGAATAGTCGAGTGGCGCTTTTATGGATGAAGTAGCTGCCATCGCGAGTGCGAATGCAGCGAGCAGGAGCCCACTCAAGAGCGCGATGATGCGCGGGAAGCGTCCTGAAATCAGAGCTAGACCGAGCACTATCTCCGCGATGGTTGCGGCCCAGGCGATTGCAGGGACAAGGGCATGAGGAAGAAACCAGTTCAACTTTCCCGTGTATGTCACAAAATGCGCGAAGTCACCCCAGGCGACGTGGGCGGCACCGGGCGGTCCCCAGAGGCCGAAACGATCTGCAACTGCAGAAAGAAACGAAGCTCCCAACGCAAGTCTTAGAAATATCCTGCTGCCCTCATCGATTTTGTTCGAAAGAATAAACGGCACCCCTGTTTCCTCTCCATTCGAACGAAGCCATTGCTATCCATATTGTGGGTCTGGTTCTGTTTGATGAACAGGCACATTTGGATGATACGAAGCCAATCCATTCGGGCTGCTGAGGGCTATGCCCCCTCAGTCTCCGGGCCGTGATTCTTGTCGACAGAAATCACGGCCGACAGCAATAGTTTCGGGGTCCACTTGCCATTTTGAATGGGCACTCTGAGCGGCCCTGCGAAGATTTCTGGATGATTGGATGTCGGTCACGTCCAGCGCTAAGAAACCAAAGACCACGTCCCAATCTGATTTGTGAGGCGTAGCTCGAGATTCACAATCACCTTACGTCGTTGCCTTCCATGCAATTCCTTTTACCGAACAATTCAGAACCCAGGATGGCCGAGGCGTTAGCACGCAGAGGATGATCCTGTCCTTTCCCCATCCGGGGATAGTCCGAATGGATTGGCGCAGGTCGCTCCTTTCTGCGCTTTTGTGCATTCATTTCCCGTCCGACAATGGAGCCAGATTTGAAGCCGCCAACTCCTGCTTTCGGAATAACGGCCTGAGAGGAGAGACATCTGCAAATGCCGCTGAACGGCCATTTCGCTGCGATGAAGGTACCAAATATTGTGCACGGTCCCACCAGCATCTTCTCTCCAAATGGAACCCCGGCACATTCCATATTTGGACTGTCGATGCTGGTTCTAGGCGTTTCACTGGTTGTATTTCTCATCGTTGCCGGCCTCTTGCTGTACGCCATCGTTCGCTTTCGCCACCGTCCTGCTGCCCCTGCCGCGAATGAGGAACCTGTGCAGATTTACGGCAGTAACCAGATCGAGCTGTCATGGACTGTCATTCCAATCCTGATCGTCGTCATGCTCTTCCTCGCAACTGCGCGTGTCATCTTTTCCACGCAGTTGGCGGTGAAGCCTCGGGAAGCCATCGATGTGACGGTAATCGGGCACCAGTTCTGGTGGGAGTTCCGCTATCCAAAGTTAGGCGTCGTCACTGCCAACGAGTTGCACGTACCGATCAGCGATCCGAAGCACCCGACTCCCACATACCTTACTCTCTCCTCGGCGGACACCGATCACAGCTTCTGGATTCCGCGGCTCGCTGGGAAGGTCGATTTGATTCCCAACCGCGTCAACACCATGTGGATAGACCCCGCGTCGCCTGGACTCTATCTTGGGCAGTGTGCCCAGTTCTGTGGCGCGCAACATGCCAAGATGTTGCTGCGGGTCTATGCGGACACGCCGGAGCAGTTTTCGAAGTGGGTCGGCCACCAGCAACAGGTTGCTACGGATGCAGCAAGTGCGCAGGACGGCAGGACGGTCTTTCAGCACAACGCCTGCATTAGCTGCCACAGTGTCGCCGGTACAGTGGCTACGGGTAGATTCGGACCCGATCTTACGCATTTGGCGTCTCGGGAAACGATTGCATCCGGCTCAGTTCCGAATAATCCCCCCAATCTACGCGCCTTTGTCGACAATCCCGCGCACTTCAAACCAGGAGCGCTGATGCCGTCGATGCACCTAAATGACCACGACCTCGATGCCGTCACAGCCTACCTGACAACGCTGAAGTAGAACTTGCACTCAGGTCTGAAGAATTCAAGAAGGGAAGGATGAGAGCGAATGGCCACCCCTACGTCACTGAATACATCCTTGGTTGAAGCAGAGGTAACGGCACCGGCAGTTACAGTCCTCCAAATCGTCCATGAATGGGTTACCACCGTAGATCATAAGAAGATCGGCATCATGTACATCGCGAGTTCGCTGCTATTCCTTGTCATTGCCGGGTTCGAAGCGATCTTGATGCGCATTCAACTCGCCCTTCCCAATAACTCGTTCGTGTCGCCGCAAGCATTCAATCGGCTGTTCACCATGCATGGCACGACAATGGTGTTCTTTGTCGGGATGAGCATCCTATTCGGGTTCGGCAACTACTTGATCCCGTTGATGATCGGTGCGCGAGACATGGCGTTTCCTCGTCTCAATGCCTTCAGCTTCTGGGTGTCTTTCTTTGGCGGCTTGCTGCTCTACTTCAGCTACCTGGGCGGCAATGGACTGTCTGGCGTCGGCAGCGCACCCGACGTCGGCTGGTGGGCCTATGCTCCTTTGACGGCCAGGCCCTTCTCACCTGGACACAGCACCGACTATTGGACTCTCGCAATACTTTTGAGCGGCCTGAGCAGCATAGCGTCGGCCGTGAATATTGTGACCACCACGATTTGCATGCGCTGCCCAGGGATGAAGCTCTCCCGTATGCCGCTGCTCGTGTGGCTTTACCTGGTTATGTCCATGATGGCGTTTGTAACGGTGAGTCCGCTGACTGCGGCGCAGATAATGCTGATGTTTGATCGCTATCTTGGCTCACACTTCTTCGATACTCAGGCTGGTGGTTCTGCGACTCTTTGGATGCACTTCTTCTGGATATTCGGCCATCCCGAGGTTTACATACTCATCCTGCCAGCCTTTGCTTTCGCGAACGAAATCATCCCGGTCTTTTCGCGAAAGGCAATCTTTGGCTATCCAGCGATGGTTGCGGCTTCGGTGGGCATTGGCTTTGTCAGCCTCAGCGTGTGGGCCCATCACATGTTCACGGTCGGAATGAGTGCTGGTGCGAACACCTTCTTCGTGCTCGCCACGATGACCATTGCAGTCCCAACCGGGATCAAGATCTTTAATTGGCTGGCGACTATCTGGGGAGGCAAAGTTCAATTCGCTACGCCGATGCTTTTTGCCATTGGCTTTCTCTTTCAATTCCTCATCGCAGGACTGACCGGGATCATGGTGGGATCCGCCCCATTTGACTGGCAGTTAAGCGGTTCTTACTTCGTTGTAGCCCATTTCCACTATGTCCTTGTCGGCGCAATTCTCTTCATGCTCTTTTCCGCTTTCTACTACTGGTATCCAAAAGTTACCGGTCGTATGTTAAGTGAAAGTCTTGGTAAATGGCACTTCTGGCTCTTCATTATTGGTTTCCATCTAACCTTCGATTTCATGCACATTCCCGGGATTCTGGGAATGCCTCGCCGGATCTATACCTATGAAGCCGACCGAGGCTGGATGTTCTGGAACCTGATCGTCTCGAGTGGAGCTCTGGTCCAGACTGCAGGCACCCTGGTCTTTGTTTTCAATCTCGTATGGTCTTACTTTCGAGGGCAAGTCGCGGGCCCCGACCCTTGGGATGCCTGGACGTTGGAGTGGTCAACCACCTCTCCGCCACCGTCATACAACTTTGCCGAGACGCCAGTTGTCGAGAGTCGCCGTCCCCTTTGGGATCTGAAGCATCCAGACGACTCCGACCGATTCTACGAATAGACCAAATCCGACAGTTGGGAGCACTTCGTATGAGTGAAGTAGCCGTTTTGGCCCAAAATTCGACCGAAGACTGGGAGTTGCCATCGCGCGGCGTTGTCGGCATGCTGTGTCTCATCCTCGCGGAAGCTGCCATCTTTCTGATCTTCGTAGTGGCCTACGTCTACTACCTTGGCAAGAGTCTCAGCGGACCGACGCCTCGACAAGTTCTTGAGCTCCCCATCTTCACAACGATCTGCCTGTTGTCGAGCAGCCTCACAGTTCATCTCTCTGTCATCGCCGCCAGGCAGGAACGACGAACCAATACGTCGATTTGGCTTGCCGCTACTGTTGCCCTTGGCGGCATCTTCATGGCAGGTACGGCGCAGGAATGGTATCGGCTGATCTATCGGGATGGACTCACGATTCAAACCAATCTTTTTGGCACAACGTTCTACTCGCTTGTTGGTTTGCACGCTACCCATGTCGCTGTAGGCCTGGGAATGCTGAGCCTTGCATTGTTCTTTTCACTCACTGGCTCGTTGAATGTCAGACACGCGGACAGATTGGAAGTGTTGTCTCTCTATTGGCACTTCGTAGATGCAGTCTGGGTCGTTGTCTTTCTGATCGTCTATGTGCTCGGCAGATAAATAGCAGTCGGACGTCCTATTAGGAGAGATCATGCACAGACACACGGGGTCATCCGAAGTGAGAATTCTGCAGGTTCCATCCCCGACACCGTGGCCAATGGTATTGGCTCTTGGTGTGGCGCTGATGCTTACCGGGCTTGTTACCAATGCGGTCATAGGGATACTTGGCTTGGTACTGGCTTTTGCGGCGAGCATAGGTTGGTTCTTTCAGGTTTTCCCACATGAGTTGCATGAAGCGATCGCAGTGCGTCCTGAACGGGTTGCCGTCTTCAGCACTCGCACCTTGACAAGACGCGCTTCGGATAGCGGATCGCATCGCAAGATCCTTCCGACCGAGCGATTTCGATTCACGACAGGGCTTCGCGGGGGCATTGCAGGCGGTATGGCTATGACTCTCCCAGCCGCGGTCTTTGGCATTCTTCGCTATCACAGTGTCTGGTACGCTCCCAATCTTCTTGCTGCCGGTGGCTTCGTGAGTTGGGTCGGTGCAAGTGACGGTTTTCTGAGCGAATTCCACACGCAGGGACTGTTGGCAGGACTTGCCATCCACGTAATGGTGTCGTTGTTGGTGGGCCTTCTTTATGGCGCGCTTCTACCGATGTTTCCTCGCTACCCGATCATTACAGCCGGCTTTATGGTTCCAGTCCTATTTACCGGGATTTTGTATTCGGTATTGGGAATCGTCAGCCCAATCCTGAACGAACGCATTGACTGGTTCTGGTTCGTGCTCTCGCAACTTGCCTTCGGATTGGTGTGCGGTTTCGTGGTGAATCTTCACGCGAAGATCCGTACCCCGCAATACCAAGCGCTTCCCTTCGCTATCCGCGCGGGGATTCACTCGGATCAGGCAGCGCTACATGGAAACGACTCAGGTTCCCGTGAAGAGGAGAACCCTGCCAAATGAGACTCTTTGCAGTCGCACTCTCCGCTCTTACATTCAGCATGGCTCTTGCTAGTACAGGATGTTTGGAAGCCCCCGGCAAACCGAAGCCGGGAAACGAAACCGCTCGGCCAGGACAGGTTCTCGATGCAAAGGTGCTCTACCAAGAAAACTGCGCAGCCTGTCATGGCGAGAATGGACGGAACGGAGCGGCCATTTCGCTGGCGAACCCCGTCTACCTGCAGACTGCTGGCTCTGAAACTCTTCGTCGGATTACAAAGAACGGCGTCCAGGGTACGATGATGCCGGCATTCGGTAAAAGTTCCGGAGGATTACTCACGGATGAGCAGATTGATCGCCTGACCGAAGGAATGCTTCAGGAATGGGCCAATCCCAGCCTGTTTGCCGGACAGAAGCCCCCCGAATACGCGGCATCGAGTCAAGGCGACCCAATCCGTGGTAAGCAAGCATTTTCCCTATTTTGTGGTCGCTGCCACGGTGTCGATGCTGACAAAAAGACTCCAAGCGAGGGATTGCGTCCAAGTGCGGCAGGGACCATCATTGATCCCACCTACCTAGCCCTCATAAGCGACCAGGGGCTTCGAAGCCTCATCATTGCCGGTCGTCCAGAGCGAGGCATGCCTGATTGGCGTAACGATCTGCAAGGGGCAAATGCGCGTCCGATGACGGACCTCGAGATTACCGACGTGGTTGCCTGGATAGTTTCCCACCGCACCGACTCGCCAGGTCAACCTTATCCAAATCATCGATAGGGAATTCAACAACTACGGATTGACGGGAAGCAAGGGAGACAGTCATGAGCGAATCTTCAGCTAACTCAGGGACTCTAGGTCCAACGGAACCAACTTCAAGTGATTCAGCAAACATGGAGGCATCAGGCGACACAAAAAACCTAGCGCACTCGCGCAGAGTTTTTCTATTCAAGATATCTCTGGTCCTCAATGCAGCGGTCGGAACGGTTCTTGCGATACCCCTTGTAGGCTACCTGCTTGGTCCAGCCGTCAGGAAGAGCTCAGACCCAGGCTCATGGATCGACATTGGTTCCCTTGATGCCTTTCCGGTAGGCGAGACTCGACTCGTTGAATTCCAGAGCCCTCTTCAACGTCTTGGCGACGGAGAAACCGGCAAGGCAGCATGCTGGGTGCGGCGGGCCTCCGATCAGCGATTTCAGGTGTTCGCAATCAATTGCGCACATCTCGGCTGTCCCGTGCGATGGTTTGCTCAATCTCGACTCTTCCTTTGTCCTTGCCACGGAGGAGCATATTACGAGGATGGAACTCGCGCCTCTGGCCCTCCGGAGCGCGGCCTCTTTGAATATAGAGTTCGAGTCAACGGTGATTCGCTCCTCATTCACGCCGGCAATATGCCGACATTGGCGACTCAGGCATCCTGCGGTCAAGAACCCTTAATCCAGATTGAGCCGGTCCTAACCAAACGGAGGACGACACCATGGCAAGCTTGAAACAATCAGCAGAGCGAGATCCCGCAAGTCCATACATCAAGGTCTTGAATTGGATCGAGCATCGACTCGGCCTCATAAAACCATTAAGCGATGCCGCTGCTCATCCAACGCCATCCAACAATGCGAGTTGGCTGTATGTGTTTGGCAGCGCCGCGACCGTGCTCCTTATTCTGCAAGTGATGACGGGGATTCTTCTCGGACTCGTCTACAGCCCGTCAGCCAGCGAAGCCTGGGATAGCCTGCAACTCCTGAATCACTACGCCCCACTTGGATGGTATCTTCGTGCGCTGCACGGTTGGGGATCTGAATTCATGGTGGCAATCGTGCTGCTCCATCTGGCTCAGGTCTTTCTGTTTGGAGCGTACAAATTCCCTCGCGAACTCACTTGGATGGTGGGTGTCGTGCTTCTGTTGCTCACCTTGGGCATGGCTTTCACGGGCCAAGTCCTCCGCTTCGATCAGAATGCGTACTGGGGTCTTGGCATCGGTGCGTCGATAGCAAGCCGTATCCCCATAGTCGGGGAGCCTTTGGTACATCTTCTGCTCGGTGGCCCGATCCTTGGCGCTGCAACGCTATCGCGATTCTTTGCTCTCCATGTCTTTGTCATTCCAGGCATTTTGCTTGCTGGCGTTGGCGCCCACATCTGGATGGTGTTACGTCACGGTGTCAGCGACTGGCCGATGCCAGGTCGGATTGTGAGTAAGGCAACTTATGAACGCGAGTATCGGGAATTGACCAGCAAAACAGGTATCCCGTTTGTTCCAGACGCTGCCTGGAAAGATGCAGTCTTCGCTGTCGCCATCCTGCTATCGGTAATGGCATGCGCTTTCTTCTTTGGCCCGTTCGGACCCGGAGGTCCACCAGATCCGACGATCATTCAAACCGCACCGAAGCCAGATATAGCGTTCCTATGGATATTCGCCATCCTCTCGCTGCTACCGCCCTCCCTGGAAACACCCATCATCCTGACTGCCCCCATCCTCTTCATCGCTGCGATGCTGTTACTTCCGGTATTTGCTGCCCAGGGTGAACGTCATTGGGCTCGGCGCCCTGTCGCCGTGCTCACACTCGCAGTCATAGCAGTCACCTTGGGTATCTTCACCCACCTCGGGACATATGCGCCATGGAGCCCGGTGATGGAAGCGTGGGCCAGTGATCCGGTCCCAGTCAGGTATCTACACAATCGAACTCCCCTCGAGGGCCAGGGTGCAATCGTTCTGCAATACAAACAGTGTCGAAATTGCCACGCTCTCGACGGAGTTGGAGGCTTACGCGGTCCCGCGCTCGACAACGTCGCGACAAGGCTCACGGAAGACCAGATCATTCGTCAGGTGCTCCAGGGGGGCGGCAATATGCCAGCCTACGGCAATGCACTGAGCCCAGCGGAAACAACGGCCTTGGTTCGTTTCCTTGTCACCATGCGAAGCAACTACCAGGCACCCGCCGTGGATGCTTCTCGTAACCTAACTATGATCGATCCCAATATCCCCGGCGCCGATGCAGCTCCTCTCCGGAAGGAGCGGTAATCCATTGTCCGACGCTATCCGTGACATCTTCGCGGACTGGGAGTTTCCCGTCCTACTGACCCTATGCATCGTTATGGCTGCAGTTGTGTATCTGCGAGGCTGGATTGAGATCCGCAAGACTCGTGCCAACCAGTTCTCCGGAGCGCAGTTGTGTTTCTTCCTTTCAGGCTTGGCTGTGCTTTGGCTGGCTATCGGGTCACCGATGGATGGTTTTGCAGACGCCTTGCTGAGCGCGCATATGATCGAACATCTCCTGATCATGTCAGTGGTGCCTCCGTTGTTGCTACTAGGGACACCGGTTGTTCCTCTCCTGCGCGGTCTGCCCGCGGGCGTTCTCAAGCGAGTATTCGCGCCTGTGATCCGTTTGAAAACTGTGCAGCAATGCCGACATTGGATTGCAGCCCCTGTGCTCGCCTGGCTGGGGATGAATCTCACATTCCTCATATGGCATATTCCCGCGGCCTACGACTTTGCCCTGGAACATGAGGTATGGCACGCTTTCGAGCATTTATGCTTCCTTGCGGCTTCTCTACTCTTCTGGTGGCACATCCTGCAACCTTGGCCGTACAGGAGAGGCCGACGGGATTGGAAAATCATTTTGTACCTTGTGTCGTCGGACATAGTTAACACTTTACTATCAGCTTTTCTCGCCTTTTGTGATCGACCAGTCTATCGCTACTACATCGATCATCCGAACGCGTTTCAAGTATCGCTTTTGCAGGATCAGGTGCTAGGAGCGGTGATTATGTGGGTACTCGGATCGCTGGCTTTTCTGATCCCTGCCATTGCAATTACAGTGCGCCTCTTGCATCCAAGTCGACTCCTTCAACCCGAAGGTTCAGTGTAACGTCACGCGCAGATTAACCCAGCGCTTCGGCTTGGGCGTTCCAAATGAGGATGCGTTCAAACCACACCCTTCAGTTCGGCAGCGCCTGGTCGGACGAATCGCTTTCCTGATCGATTACCGATGGCTCGGGAGGTGGCAAGCTTCGTTCTTGCTCGGTAAAGTCGGGATTTAGTGGCAGCGGTTGAGATGTCAAGAATGCCAGCTATCTCAAGGACGGAACACTCCCTCATAACTCTGATCTCCACTACTTCCCTCAGATTCGGAGGGAGCTTCCCGATCGCTTGTGCGAGTGTCTGATACTTCTCCCTTTGCTCATAAGACTGCTCGGGATTGGGCTTCGAATCGCGCATCTCGAACAGGGGGATCTCCCCCTCCTCTTCTGTGACCAAGTGAAGTGGAGTCTCTGGGCGTGCTCGCCTCTTCCGTAGAATCATGAGCGAGGAATTGATGGCAATACGTGTCAGCCAGGAATAAAAATTGGCTCTGCCTTCAAATCTGGAGAGTGCCATGTAAGCCTTCAGAAACGATTCTTGAAGTGCGTCCTCGGCATCTTCTCTGTTCCGAGTAATTGAGAGGACCGTCCTGTAGACTCTTCTTGCATATAGGCTGCGCAATTCGGCAAAAGCAGAAGCAGAACCCGCCTTGGCTGCTTCAACAAGCTTCTCATCCCGGTTCAAAATGCGGATTGGCTCGACCGTTGTAAGATCTGGTTCAGTCGTCTTCAGATTCATGGGATAACTCCTGGAAATGGCTGGAATGGTTGAGATACGCGAAGTCATAAAATGACGAATTTTCAACATCTGGAACTCGAAGTGATCAGGCAGTGAAGGCGGCATACTCGAAAATCTCGTGCCGGTACCACGCTTTCAGCGAGTCGAGGCAAACTACATTCATGGCCGCAAGGCGTTTGTGTGCCATGTCGACCATCTGTTCTACGTTTGAGTCGGTCATACCCATAAGCAAAGAGCTATCTCGCTTTGAATAGTTGAGTACCTCTCTCAAGAAGAATGCCGTCCTCTCTGGCCAAGGAAGCCTTATAACTACTGCGACGGGATCGCTGTCCGGCGGACTGAGGATAGCCGAGTCGCTAGTGCTCGATTGAGGACACTTCTGAGCATGAGCAATCGCACTTCCGGCGACGGTTCGCATCGTGAAAGCAAACTCAAAACCTGCCGCTATGTGTGCGTTCTCCACCTCTCTAAGTGCCTCCATAAGCACGGCCTCCGCACATTTCTCACAACAGAGCAAGACTGTGGCTGCCAGCCGGAAGCGGTTGTACTGAGGGGCAAATGACCGGTCCACTTCGTTCAAATCATTAGCTTCCATGACGATCGCCTCACCAATTTGAAATCTAGGGAACTACGGAGGAAGCGATACACGGTCAATCTCCATGACCAGGTGCATTACCCCATCGGTATTTCGGCTAATGTCAGTTTCAGTGGGCAATCTGAAAAGAGATAGCCTCATTCGAACGCCAGGAAGACCCCTCGTTCGGGTCATTCTCAGGCACTCCCTTTGCCGAGCCATACCGGCAATTCTCTAATCTCAATGGGAGCCAGCGTGTAAACGGTGGACGTGCCCTCAAATATATGTAGGAAATACTTCAACCTCCAGCACTCTCAGAGACCGTCAAAATGTCAATGGAATGTGCGCAATGCAGCGGCTGGAGGGATCAGCCGCTCATAAGAGCCTATTCCGCATGACGCTGCGCCGATACTAAAGAGCCGCCAGAAGGCGCGAAGAATGGACGTATACCCACCTCATAGCATCGCGACCAGGTTCCGCATCCCTCGAGTTAGGTTTTCGTCCACTTTAAATAAATCGCTTTATTCCTTGTCGGATGAAGGATTACTATTCCTATGGTTAACGCGGGCAGGGACTTCCGGCACCAAGCCGGCCCAGCCACGCGGACCTGTTTCTAGAGGTGCGTCATGAAGGTAATTGGAATTGTGCTGCTATTGGGAAGCAGCTTCTGTTTTGCACAGGATCCGGCTAACTTCAAGCCGGCAGCCTCAAATGTGCTGGATGCGGAGTATCCGAAAGTGGGCACTACGTCGCGCGTGCAGATTCGGTTTAAAGCGCCGGATGCCACCAAGGTGAAGCTAAATTTCTGGAGCGGTCCTAAGGTCGACATGGAAAAACAGGCAGACGGATTTTGGACCGTCACAACGCTTCCTATGGCTCCGGGGCTTCACTACTATGCAATCAACGTGGATGGCGCCGACGTCAATGATCCTGGCAGTACGGCCTACTTTGGCGGAAGCAAATGGGCCAGCGCCGTCGAGGTGCCAGAAGCCGGAGCAGACTATTACCTGCCCAGAGACGTTCCCCATGGACAGGTCCGCGAGATCTGGTACCACTCCAACGTGACGGCAACCTGGCGGCACGCGCTGGTGTATCTGCCTCCCGCCTATGACACGGCCAAGACCCGCTATCCGGTCCTGTATCTGCAGCATGGTGGCGGAGAGGATGAAAGCGGATGGGTCAGGCAAGGCAAAGCGAATTTCATTCTTGACAACCTGATCGCCGCCGGAAGCGCGAAGCCAATGATCGTCGTGATGGCCAACGGGTACGCCACTCGCGCCGGATACGTGGTTCCCGACCTTACCGGGTCGTCTTTTGGCTCTCCGGAATTTATGAAGGTGATGCAAGAGCGCATGGGCGCGTTCGAAGACGATGTCACGCAGGCGCTCATTCCCTTCATCGACTCAAACTTCAGGACAGTCGCCGATCGTGAGCATCGTGCCATGGCTGGCCTCTCCATGGGTGGGATGCAGACGTTTCAAGTGACCTTCGACCACCTCGACTTGTTCTCATACATCGGCGGATTCAGCGGAGCAGCCAACCCATTTGCGATGGGCGATAACAAGCTGGATACGAAGACGGCGTTCCATGGAGCGATGGCCGATCCCGCTGCTTTCGCCAAACGAGTTCACCTGCTATGGATCGGCGTTGGGACCAACGAGCCGGAGCGTATGAAGGCAGGGCTCGAGAAACTGCATGGCTCGCTCGAGGAAGGAAAGATTCAACACGTCTTTTACGAGTCTCCCGGTACTGACCATGAATGGCAAACCTGGCGCCGTGACTTGAAGGACTTCGCACCGCGACTGTTCTAGCGCGAGCCATGGACGGGACCACGCAGTACGTCGAAAATGAGGCAGGAAAATCCGCAGTCTGAGGGACAGGCGGTGGCAGTCTGATTCGTATCGTAGAGTTTTGTGGGGTTGGAATTTCGGACTTAGCTTTTAAGTCCTTTACTTTCTGGCTCCTCAGGTAGGACTCGAACCTACAACCCTTCGGTTAACAGCCGAATGCTCTGCCATTGAGCTACTGAGGAGTGACTCGCTTGAACGGTCTCTGGCAAGACCCGGCGACCTTCTAAAAATATCAAAATCCGTGACTTGCGTCAAAGCGTCGCTGCTGGAGACGATCTGAACCGGTCCGGTTGATGATCCGTCTGCCCCTCGACCGTAAAACCTACGCTTTCGTCCCCACAGACTTCACAGCCTTTGTTTCCTTCGCTTCGGCGGCCAATGCTGCCCGGGCGGCCGTCGCAGCGCTCGCACCGGACAATAGCGCCCCCTGGATAGACGCTGTGGTCACATAATCGCCGGCTAGGACTATCCCGTTGTCGACCGGCGCTGGCCTCGCAGCAACGTGGCTTGACTGCATGGGCAACGCGTGGGCGATCGGGTAGCCCGCCAGCACTCCCCAGCCATTCACCTGGTTGCCGAACCACCGCCGCATCTGCGTCCGTACTTCGCTTTCGAGCACAGCCATCGCCTCGTCCGTCTCCGGAGCGGAGCCGACGATGTTGGCGCAGATCAGATGCGCTCCGGGCGGCGCGTACGATGGCGAAACCATGCTCATCACTGCCAGATGGTTTACCGGCCCGGCTGTCGGCCCGTCACCGTTCAGCACGATCACCGGCTCATCGACCGGAGATGCAGTCGCCGCGTAATAGATCGTCGTGGTCCGGTTCCAGATGCGCGCCGGGGCAGCTCCTGGCTTGCGGACACCTGCCAGCAACGCCTTCGCCTCCGGTTCGCGCGCGGCCATCACCAGCTGCGGAGCCCGGATCGTCCTGCCCTCGCCGATATCGCCGATCTGGATAAGCCAGCCCGTCGCCGTCTTCTCCATCGCAGTCACTGGAGCGTTGCACTGGACTACGTCCTTTGGCAGCGCTGCAGCCATCTGTATCGGAATCTGCTCCATGCCCAGTTCTGGCACCGCGGCAAAGCCGGTTGCGAAGATCCCAAACAGCCAGCGAAACCACCGCGCCGAACTGGTCAGGTTTTTCTCAAGAAAAATTCCGCCAAAGAACGGCTCAAAGAACCGCTCGATAATCGACTGCGAGAATCCCGACCGCCGCAGAAACTCCCGCGTGGTCTGTTCCGGCAGATTGAAAATGTCTGCGTCCGAACCCTTCAGGCAGTCTTTACGAAGCTTTGCGACGCGCAGCTTGTCGCCCAGCGGGATAATCGTGTCAAAAGCAAACGAAATCGCCTTTTGCAGTTCTCGATTTGGATCAGCAAAGCGATGAAAGCTGCCCGCCTGCCGCACCAGCGCTCCGGGCATAAAGTTCCTCAGGCTCAGCGCCTCGTAATCCAGCACCCGCTGCGCCTCGGGATATCCCGTCAGCAGCACTTGGAATCCGCGATCCAACCGGAAGCCGTCGATGACATCGGTTCGTATGCGCCCGCCGGGAGCGTCTGACGCCTCCAGAACCTTTACTTTCAGTCCAGCGGCTGTAAGGTCACGCGCACAGGCTAATCCAGCCAGCCCTGCGCCGATCACAACCACATCCAACTCGGCAGGGACCACCACTGGCTCCGCTGCCGCCGTTTCCGTTTTCGTTTCGATCGTCACCGCTTGAGTATACGGCTCTCACCGATCGCGATTTGCGCAAACCGCAACATCGCGACGGCCATGCAATGGATTTTAGAGGCGAAGACAAAGAGAATGAAATAAAGGGGGGGGGAGGGGTATTTATTTTTCTTTCCACTCCGGGGAATCGTCTCGATTTCGCCTGAAACTTTGGTTTTTTCTATTATGCGCTTTTGGATAATAAATATACGCAACTTCCGCCGAAATCATTTGCGCCCTCGGGACGATGCACCCTTCCGGCCCTACCCTCGCCCTTCGCTTCCTGACTGGCAACAATCAAGCTACTGCGGGGCGGCGCAAGGCCGGTTTGAGTTGAGCAACATTAATACAGCAGCACAGCGACGCGATAGCCGCTGAAGACCGGCCCGCTGCCGCCGCTGCCCTGAGGAGCGCAAGCGCCCACGGTCCCCTGCTTGAAGACCCCGCTGCTCAGCTGCTGCTGCAGTTGCGGCGGCAGTGTGGTGATATCCGCGCTCTGCCAGCGCATGAGAAAACGCGGCTTCATTCCCGGACCAGTCGATTTGTCGGACGTATCCTCCTGCGCGCAGTAGGTTCGCGCGGCGGATGGATCGCCGGTCAGAGTGACTCCCTTATCGGTCAGCTCCTTGCCAACCGCCTTCTCCACATCCTCCGGGCTCATCGCCGTCACGCCAATCGAATAATCCGCTACGGCGTAGATCAATCCATGCGAAGGTACGAGCGCCACACCAATGTGGTCGATCTTCGGATTAAGCATGTTGTCGTGGTGCGCCTGCGACTTCATCCAGCCCTGATGGACGTGCGCGCCAGAGTCAGCTACGGCGATGTTTTCCTCGATCAGGCTGAAGCGCGCCCCAGCCTTGGCCGCGCGCTCGGGGAGATCGTCTTCCCCGCCGTAGCGATGCGCAATCGCTCCGCCCTCCTTGACCATCCACTCAGCATGCGCCCTGGCCGCAGCGGCCAGTCCCGGATCCCAGGTGAGCGGCTTTAGGCCGGCTTCTTCACGCGCCATGTTGGTCAGCTCGATGAGCGCCTTCTCCTTCTCATCCTGCGCGCTGGCATAGGTGACAAAGGCCATCACCGCCAGCAATAGCAGCAAAACGCCGGCGATGGGTTTCAGGATTCGGTGCGGTCTTTTTTGCATCTCTACTTCCGAGCGAAATGACTCCATTGGAACAGTCCTCCCGAACGCATCAAGCCACACCGCCAGATCACGATATCCTGACCATAGCCCATGGCAATAGCGTCGACAATACAAACTTGGATGCGCCGTCAGCCCCTCGCGGCCATCGGTCTCGTTCTGCTTTTTGTATTTGTCATCGCCGGGCTCTTTGCGCCCATTCTCGCACCCGCAAATCCAGCGCACATTGACCTGCTACACCGCCTTGAAGGTCCCTCTGTAGCTCACTGGTGCGGAACCGATGAGTTAGGCCGCGACACGCTCAGCCGCCTGCTGTGGGGCGCCAGGCTGTCATTGACGATTTCCGTTTCCGTCGTCAGCGTCTCGCTCGCCCTTGGCCTGGCGATCGGAGGCCTGGCCGGATACAAAGGCGGATGGATCGACCACGGCCTGACCATCTTCGCCATGAACACGTTTCTTGCCCTGCCTGGCATCCTGCTAGCCATTGCATTCGCTGCGTTCCTCGGCCCCGGCTTCCAGAATCTGGCACTGGCGCTGGCCATCGGCGGCTGGGCCGGATATGCACGGCTGGTACGCGCGCAAGTGCTCTCCGTAAAGGAGCGCGAATACGTCGAAGCTGCGCGTGCCCTCGGAGCAGGCGGCATGCGCATCTTCTTTCGCCACATCCTGCCGAACATGATGCAGCCGCTGATGGTGCAGGCGGCCATCGGCATGGGCGGCGTCATCCTCGCCGAAGCAACGCTCTCGTTCCTTGGCCTCGGCGTCCCGGCGCCCGCGCCCAGCTGGGGGTCGATGCTGAACGATTCGCGCTCGCACTTGTTCGACTCGCCGCATCTGGTTCTCTTCCCTGCCCTGGCCATGGCGCTTGCCGTTCTCAGCTTCAATTTTCTTGGCGATGCGCTGCGCGACTATCTCGATCCGCATACACGCATTCAGATGGGACTTTGATCATGCGCATCGGCGTCATCTCGGACACACACGGACTCTTTCGCCCGCAGATTTTGCCGCTGCTGAAGGGCTGCGATCACATCCTGCATCTGGGCGACGTGGGCGATATGGAGATCCTCAACTTCCTCACCCGCACCGCACCAATCTCGGCCATTCGCGGCAACGTCGACACGCATGGCCCATGCGCGCGCCTGCCTGAGACCGAAGTCATCCCCCTCGGTAGCAAAGACTTCTACATGCTGCATAATTTGCAGGATCTCGATCTCGACCCGGTTGCCGCTGGCTTCGCTGCGGTCCTCTACGGACACAGCCACAAGCCGCTGATCGAGTGGAAGCGCGGCGGGCTCTATCTGAACCCCGGATCATGCGGACCGCGCCGGTTCAGCCTGCCTGTGACCATCGCGCAGATCACGATCAGCGACGCAGGTGAACTCACTGCAGAAATCCTGCCGGTAGCGATTCCCGATTAGGTCAGGATCAGATCAGGATCAAACAAGGCCCAGTTTCTGATCCGGCCGCCGAGCTTTCCAGCGGTAGACCTTGAGTGAGTTCCGAAAGAAGTATTTGCTGACCGCGTCGGGGCCTTTCGCCGTCACGTAGGTGCGAACAATCCCCAGCGTCTCTGCGTATCCCGCGACATGGTCGCTATTCGGCCAATCGCTGCCGAAGATGACGCGATTCTCGCCGAAGATCTCCCAGAGCGGATCGAGCTTTTCGCGGTAATAGGCTGGGTTCGTGATCAGCTTGCCGTTCTCAACGACCGGCACTTCCGAAATCTTGATCACCACTCGCTCATTCTGCCCAAGCTCTTTGAGATTGGCCCAGAACTGCTTTCGCGCCTCGGCATCCTCAGGAATCTTCGCATTCGGCAGATGATCCACAAGGATGCGAAGCTCCGGAATCTGCTGCGAAAGACTCAGCAGACCCTCGACGAGACGTGAATCGGGATTGGCGCTTTCGAAGATCAACTCCGCAGCAGCGACCCGACGCACATCCTCCACAAACCCCGGCTTCTTCAGGTCAGCGTAGAGATCATGGTCCCAAAGATTCCCATACCGTATGCCAAGAAACAGCGGATTGCCGTGCAGCCGTGCCAACTCTGCCGCAAATGTACTCGCACCCGGCACAAGGTTGCCAATCATGCCCACCATGCGATCGTTGGCAGCACACTGCGCCAGCACCCAATCGTTATCGCTTTGGAGCGGGCTGGCTTCGATGGCAATCGCGCCCACCACGCCCACGCCGCGTGTCACCTGCGCATGGCGCGCGGGCAGCGCGGGCTCGTAGAGCACGGCATCGTCCTTCAGCGGCCACACCACCCCGCCCGGCCGCGTCGGATCGAAGAGGTGGATGTGCGCGTCGAGAATCGGATACCCGGGCCGCGCCGCCGAGCCGAAACCATCGACCGCATGAGCAGCCGCCAGACTCGCTGCCGCCTTCAATACTTCCCGCCTGTTCATCCTCTTCACGCCTCGCCGCTGGAATCAATTTCCATAGAGAAATACTTTCCGGAAGTCCGATGCTAGCGACCGGCCGGAACGAGTGTCAACACTCGCTCTGCTACACTCCGCCCATGCGCTATTTTCGATCCGCATTCGTGGCCGCTCTTGCTGCCTCTGCGCTTGTGTCCGCCGCCCTGGCTCAAACGAAGGCGGATGTCATCTACTTCCACGGCATCATCCTTACCGGCGAAGGACTGAAAGACGGGAAGCCGCAGCTCGTCTCCGCCCTCGCCATCACGGATGGGAAAGTTATCGCGGTGGGAACGGACCAGGAAGTGAAGCGCCTGGCAGCCCCAAAGACAGTGCTGCGCGATCTCAGTGGCGGGTACGTCATGCCGGGGCTGAACGATGCACACGTGCATCTCGGCGGCGCGGGCCAGACCAAGCTGAACGTGGACCTGACCGGCTCCGCGTCGCTCGCCGAAATGCTGGAGCGCATTCGCGCCAAAGCAGCCACCAGCCCCGCGGGGCATTGGCTGACCGGCGGCGGGTGGGATCACACGCTCTGGACTAACAAGACGCTGCCCACACGCCAGGACCTCGACAAAGTCACCGGCGATCATCCTGCGCTACTGGAGCGCATCGACGGGCACATCGCCGTCGCCAACACCGCTGCGCTCAAGGCTGCGAAGATTACTGGCGCAACGAAGGCTCCGCAGGGCGGCAGCATCGATCTTGACGCGGCTGGAGAACCGACCGGCATCCTGCGCGACACGGCCATGGAGGAGTTCGAAAAAGTGATTCCGCCGCCTACGCATGAGGACCGCGTGCAGGGGCTTACGCTCGCTATTCAGGATGCGCTCGCTCACGGTCTCACCAGCGTGCAGGACAACTCCGAGTGGGAAGACTTTCTTGTCATGGAGGAGTTGGAAAAAGAGGGCAAGCTGGGCCTTCGTGTCAGCGAGTGGCTAGCCTTCGCCGAGCCGGTCGACGAGCTGATCGCTCACCGCGCCCATCACGATCAGAACGATCCGATGCTCCACACAGGCATGCTCAAGGGCTTCATGGACGGGTCGCTGGGCTCACGCACGGCTGCGCTCAAAGCTCCGTATGCAGATGATGCGAAGAACTCCGGCCTCGCGCGCTACGACCAGCCGAAGTTGAATGCCATGGCCATCGAGCGCGCCAGGGCAGGATTCCAGATCGGGTTTCATGCCATCGGCGACCAGGCTGCCGCGATGGCGCTCGAGGCCTTTGCGCAGACTTACGACGCCTGCCCGGAGCTACCCGCGCAGGACAAGAATCCCTACAAGGTGGAGCGCTGCTGGCCGACGGTGGCACGAGGCCATCGCGACCGCATCGAGCATGCGCAGGTTGTCGATCCGGCGGACATTCCGCGCTTCAGGAAGCTTGGCGTCATCGCCTCCATGCAGCCCAACCACCTGCTCACCGACATGAACTGGGCTGAGGATCGCCTCGGCCATGATCGCGCCGCCTACTCCTATGCGTGGAAGGCCTATCTTGACCAGGGAGTAGTGCTCGCCTTCGGCACCGACTATCCGGTCGAGCCGGTCACGCCGTTTCGCGGCCTCTACGCTGCGGTTACGCGAGCGAATGAGGCGGGGACAAAGACTTACTTCCCCGAAGGCAAGCTCACCCGCGCGCAAGCGCTCTGCGCCTACACGCAGGGCTCGGCCTACGCTGAATTCGCGGAGAAGACCAAGGGCAAGCTGGTGCCCGGCTATGACGCCGATCTCATCCTGCTCGACCGTAACCTGCTGACCATCCCTGCTCCGGAGATCCTCAAGACCAAAGTCCTCGAAACCATCGTCAATGGCAAGACGGTATATTCCGCCAAATCTTAGGACTTCTTGCTCAATGTACATTTTGTGCATACAATCAACGGAGATTGGATGGCCTTTGAGTGGGACGAGCTAAAGGCGGAAGCAAATTTCAAGAAGCATGGTGTCCGGTTTCCGGAAGCTGAGCCAGTCTTCGATGATGACTTTGCCATCACGATTTCAGATGACGAATCGGATCCCGCCGAGCCGCGCTTCGTGTCGATCGGGACGGGCGCAAAGAATCGGGTTCTCGTGGCGGTCTACTGTTTTCGCGGAGCAAACATCAGAATCATTTCGGCAAGATTGGCAGAGCCCCATGAACGGAATCTCTACGAGGAAGAAAGATGAAGAGCGCTTACGATTTCAGTAAAGGCAAACGCGGCCGCATCACGCCGCCAGCCCCTGAACCTGCAGGCAAGACCCGCATCACCATCCGGCTCGATGAAGATATCGTTGACGCCTTCCTGAAAGAGTCCCAGCAATCGGGCGGCGAAGTGGGATATCAGACGCTGATCAACAATGCCCTGCGCCAGCACATCGAAGGCAAGGCTCCAAAGCTTGAAGACACATTGCGCCGAATTCTGCGGGAAGAGTTGAGTGCCGCCAGCTGATGAAACTGCGCGCGTACCTGCTTATGCTCATGGTCGTTTTCGTTTGGGGATCGACCTTTGTTCTGATCAAGGACGCGCTTGCGGACGCCACGCCGCTGGCCTTCAACCTGGTGCGCATGGCGCTGGCTTTTGCCATCCTCGCGGTGGCCTACCGCAGCCACTGGCGGCAGATCACGCGCGGCCAGCTCATTGCAGGAGCCGTGGTCGGCTTCTTCCTCGCTGCAGGGTACCAGTTTCAAACCGCTGGCCTGGTCAAGACGACGCCCTCGAAATCCGCATTCATCACCGGCATGGTTGTAGTGCTTGTGCCTTTGCTATCCGCGATTCGGATCATTCGCCCACCCGGCGCGAAAGCTCCGCGCTGGAATGCCTTCATCGGAGCCATTCTGGCCTTTGGCGGCATCCTGTTGCTGACGCTTCCGGCCACCTCCGCCGGACTGCTGCCCGACTTCACCAGCGTCAACGTCGGCGACGTGCTGACCTTCGGCTGCACGATCGGTTTTGCCTTCCACTGCCTCACGCTCGGGCATGCTTCGCCGCGGATTCCGTTTCAGCCGCTGGCGCTGCTGCAGATCGGCTTCTGCACCGTCTTCATGGCGCTGAGCATGCCGCTGCTCGAACACCCGCACCTGAACCTGACCCCTCGGCTCGCCATCGCAGTCGCTATCGCAGCAGTGCTGGCCACTGCGGCTGCCTTCTCGATCCAGAGCTGGGCACAGTCCATCCTGCCCACCACGCACACCGCGCTCCTGATGACCATGGAGCCGGTCTTCGCATGGATCACGTCGTTCCTGATCCTGCATGAGAAGCTTGGCCTTCGCCCGGCCTCCGGAGCGATTCTCATTCTCTGCGGCATCGCGATCACCGAACTGATCCCGCAGCCGCACGTACCGACCGCGCACGAAGCGTAGCCTTCGCCCGCGAGGCAATCATCGTGGATACGGCGGAGGCGGCATCACCGGCACAAAGACCGGGCGTTTCTGCGCGAGGAGGAAGACGTTCCATCCCGCGCCGGCAAGCAGGAGCACCAGCGCCACGATATATCCATACTCGTAGCTCACGGAGATCACCATGCCCAGGCTCTGCCGCTGTATCTCGGAATCCATCGTGGCGCGCATCAGGAACAGGCTCACCGCGCCGACCGCACCAGCAACCGCCGGAGCCGCCGCCAGCCTGCGTCCCAGCAAAGTCAGTCCAATGCCCGCCGCCGCACAGATCATCGCGGTCAGCGCAAACGGATTCGCATCCGTCTTCCGTTTCTGCGACTCTCCCAGCATGGCCGGCGATTGAATGGTCGTGCCTGTCGCCATCTGCTGGCCAGTCAGAGTAATCAGCTTTTCGTCGGAGCAGGAGACGGTGGCAAAAGGCAGGAAGAAGCACAACAGGCTCCCCACGAAGATGAGTATCGAAGCGATGGATCTACCGGTCGGCATAGTTTCTCCCTGAGACTTGGCTCTGCACCTGAAAGCGAAAATCCTTCGCCTGCCTGCGCAACAATGCGGAAAACAGGACGAAGGATTTCACTGCGAATCAAAATCTCAGCGCGAGAAGCTATTTCTCGAGCATCTGCAGGTCGAGCGGCTTCTCAAGCAGCGCGGGCAGCTTGGCGATTTCCGCCAGCGCCCGCTTCAGCGCCGAAGTCCTGCAAGGTTCGACGGTGACCACAAAGGGCAGCCGGTCCAGCGGGAAGCCTGGCTTCTGCAGGATCGCGTTCAGGTTGATGTTTTCCTTGGCAAGGGCGCCAGCGATACTGGCCACAATTCCCGGCCGGTCATTGACCAGGAAGCGAATGTAGTGCGGCACTTCCAACTCCGTGCCAACCTTGGCCGGAACGGAAGGAATCGCGATGCGGCACGAGCCCTGCGCCAGTCCAACCAGGTCACTGACCACCGCCACAGCCGTGGGATGACCGCCCGCGCCATGACCGGAGAAAACCACATCGCCACCATAGTGACCGGTCGTCACCACCATGTTCTCGGTTCCGCGCGACCACGCCAGCGGCGAAGCCAGCGGCACCAGCATGGGACGCACCGTCGCCGCCAACCGGCCATCGACGCGCTCGGCGCGGGCAATCTGGCGAATCGTACAGTTCAGATCCTTGGCATACGAGAAATCGATCGCATTCACCTCAGTGATCGGGCAGGCCTCAATGTCCTCCGGATGCACCTGCGCCCGCAGCGCGAGACGAATCAGGATCGCCAGTTTGGCGCGCGCATCGTACCCAGCCACGTCCTCGGTCGGATCCGCCTCGGCATAGCCCAGCCTCTGCGCCTCGGCCAGCGCCGGAGCATAATCCACGCCGGCTTCCATGTTGCTCAGGATGAAGTTGCAGGTCCCGTTCAGAATGCCTTCAATGCGCTCGACACGATCGCCCGCCAGGCCGTGTTCAAGGCCCGGAATCACCGGAATTCCGCCCGCGACGGCCGCGCCATACAGCAGATGCGCGCCCTTAGACGCCGCCAGCTGTTCCAGCTCAAGCCCCTGGAAGGCGATCAGTTTCTTGTTCGCCGTCACCACGCTCTTGCCTGCGTTCAGCGCTGTGCGAACCAGTTCACCAGCAGGATCGAGCCCGCCGGCCAGCTCCACAAACACGTCCGGGCCGTCTTTCGCCGCGAGCAGAGCAGCAGCATCCTCGGTCCAGCTCACCGACTTCGGCACCCAGTCCACCCGCTTGCGCCCAACGTTGCGGTTGATGATGTGCGTCAACTCCAGCCCAGCCGGGGCGGACTCGACGAGGATGCGGGCGACCGAGCTGCCCACCGTTCCAAAACCAAACAGGGCAACCTTCAGTGTGCGGGACGTAGACGATACGGGCAGAGTGGCTTCAGGCGAGCTATAAGGCACGGCAGATTCCTTTTCCTTTAAATCCGTTCAGGTATTCCGCGATCGCGGCGAGCACGGACTGGCTCGGCGATTCTCCGATGATACCTGACACCGATGGACCACCATCATCTTTAGCGAGACCTGCCAGGCGACAGCGGTGGTATACGATAAAGGCGAATGCGACGACTTCTCTCCATTCTGTCCAGAGCACCCATCGGTCTAATCCTTGCCCTGCTCCTGGGCTTCGGACCGCTGGTGACCGCTGCTCCGGCCATAGCCAGCGGCTGGGTCAATGGGTGGTCGGCAAACGCCGAAGAATCGCATCTACCCGCCTGCTGCCGCCGTCACGGCGTACACCACTGCAACATGGACGCAGGCGCAGGATTCTCGCTCGCCGGCCACACCCACGAAACCACCATCTCCGCCAACTGCTGCTGCCCCTGCTGGCCGGGCCTACAGGCGTCGTCGACCGATCCCTTCGCGACCATTTTCACGCACTCTACCGAACTCACCTTTACCGTCGAATTGCGCTCTGCACCCCAAGCAGAGATTGCCGCAGGCATCAGCGACCGGCGCACCTGGCCTAAGCGTGGCCCTCCTTCTCAGACCCTCTAAAGCCCATCCCATCTGGACGCACTGCCTGCACCCTCTTTGAACCCGTGCATGCATGGAGCTTCCGGCTACACACTTCCCGGCTTTCTCATCTGAATTGGAGTTTCGTAATGCGCTCGCGCACTCATCTTTACGCCCTTATTCTCGTCGTCCTAGCCTCCATTCCTGCCCTGGCCACCGTCTTCGCCAATCTCCACGGCGTCATCCACGACCAGCAGCATTTCCCCATCGCCAACGCCACCGTCACCCTGCACGCCGCCGACTCCGCCTTCGAACTCCACACCCGGACCGACGCCAAAGGCGAGTTCGACATCCCCAAGATCCCCCTCGGCAGCTATCGCGTCGAAGTGCAGGCCGCCGGCTTCGCGCTTACGCAACAGCAACTCAACCTCCTCTCCGGCACCCACCCGGTCCTGCACATCGCCCTCGCCCCGGCCACCGTCAACTCCACCGTGACGGTCAACGAGCCACTCGCTCAGGTCGACTCCGTCACCCCCACCACGCTGCTCAGCCGCGCCGAGATCGACGAAACCCCCGGCGCGCTCCGCCCCAACTCCTTCGCCGTCGTGACCGACTATGTTCCCGGCGCCTACATCACCCACGACATGCTGCACATGCGTGGAGGCCACCAGACCAGCTGGCTCATCGACGGCGTGTCGATTCCGAATACCAACATCGGCTCCAACGTCGGCCCCCAGATCGATCCCAAGGATATGGAAGCGCTCGAGACGCAAAGAGGCAGTTACGCTGCCGATGAAGGCGACCGAACCTATGGAATTTTTAATGTTCTGCCGCGCAACGGCTTCGAGCGCGACCGCGAAGCCGAGCTGATCCTGACCGGCGGCAACTTCCAGACGGGCAGCGCGCAGCTCAGCCTCGGCAATCACTCGACCAACGCGGCATGGTACGCCAGCGCCGCCGGATCGCGCTCGACCTACGGCTTGCAGCCGCCTATCGCCGAGGTGCTGCACGACGGGACCAACAGCGAGAGCGGATTCGGCTCGGTCATCGTCAACCACGGCTCCCGCGACCAGTTCCGCATCGTCGGCCAGATGCGCCAGGACTACTTCCAGGTTCCGTACGACCCGAACCCGGAGAGCTGGGAAAACCAGAACTACAACTCAAGTCAGCTTCGCGATGGGCAGACCGAGCGGGACGGATTTCTGCTCGCCACCTGGGCGCGCACGCTCAGCCCGAGGGCCAGTTTTGAGCTCTCGCCCTTCTATCACTTGAACACCTCGAACTACGATTCGAAGGCCTCCGACTTCCCTGTCGCCACCACCTGGGACCGCACCAGCAACTACGGCGGCCTGCAGGGCGATCTTCACGCGCAGCTCCAGCACCATAATCTCGCCGGCGGCATCTACACCTGGGGGCAGCATGACGCGAACATCTTCGGAGCGGTCTTCAACGACGGCAGTGGCACCGATTTCCGCAAGCCCGCCTCAGCCGCCGCCGGGCTGATGGAAGCCTACGTCTCGGATAACTGGCAGGCGACCAGCTGGCTTACACTGCTCGCCGGGCTGCGCTTTCAGAGCTTCCAGGGGGATGTCTCAGAAAATCACGCCGACCCGCGCTTTGGCGCATCGGTGACCATCCCCAAACTGCACTGGGTGCTGCGCGGATTCTACGGCCGCTTCTACCAGGCGCCGCCGCTGCTCACTGTTTCCGGGCCCATCCTGCAATACGCCAACGAGACCAACACCGCCTTTGCTCCGCTGCGCGGCGAACGCGACGAAGAGCACCAGTTCGGCATCCAGATTCCTTACAAAGGCTGGGTGCTCGATGTCGACACCTTCAAGACGCGCATCAACAACTTCCTCGACCACTCCAACCTCGGCGAGTCGAACATCTACTTCCCTGTCACCGTCGATGGAGCGCTCGTCCGTGCCTGGGAGATGACGCTGCGCTCGCCTGAAGTCTCAGTCAGCGGCCACGACCTCGGCCGCTTCCACCTCGCCTACTCCAACCAGATCGCCGAGCAGCGCGGCAACCTCACCGGCGGCCTCATCTGCGCCCCTGCAGGCTCACCGGAGTGCGATGCCGGCTTCGATTACGAGCCGGTGGATCACGACCAGCGCAACACCCTCAATACCGGCTTCACCGCTCGCCTGCCCTATCGAAGCTGGTTCTCGAGCAACGTCTACTACGGCTCCGGTTTCACGAACGGACTCGGCGGCGACCCCACCGACGGCAGCCCGTATCAGGGCGCGTACCTGCCCGCGCACACCACCTTTGACGCGGCAGCGGGAACCGCCATTGGCGAAAACTGGAAGCTCTCGGTCAACGTCGTCAACGTAACCAATCACCGCGTGCTCGAAGATAACTCGCTCACCATCGGCGGCTTTCATTACAACGACCCACGGCTGATCTCAGGAGAACTCCGCTACCGCTTCCATTTTTGAAAAACGATTCATCTTGCTCAGACAAGGGAACGTAGTTTAAGGTTTCGCGCAGCTACCCAACCAAAACCAAACCCGGCGTAGCTGCGTACTTGCCTGTAAGGAGGCAATCCTTGAGTCTCGTAAAACGTTCCCTTGCTGAATCTTTCGGCACTTTCTGGCTCGTCTTCGGGGGCTGCGGCAGCGCAATTTTCGCGGCGGCCTATCCCACGCTGGGCATCGGCTTTGCCGGCGTCGCCCTCGCCTTCGGCTTGACCGTACTCACCATGGCCTTCGCTATCGGACACATCTCCGGCTGCCACCTCAACCCCGCCGTCACTGCCGGCCTGGTCGCAGGCAAGCGCTTCCCAATTTCGGAAGCAGTTCCGTACATCATCGCGCAGGTCGTCGGAGCCATCGCCGCGGCCGGCGTCCTCTACACCATCGCCAGCGGCAAGGCGGGCTTCAGCCTTACCAACGGATTCGCCTCAAACGGCTACGCCGACCACTCGCCCGATCACTACTCGCTGGTCGCCTGCCTGGTCGCTGAAGTTGTGCTGACCGCATTCTTCCTGATCGTGATCATGGGATCGACCGATGCCCGCGCACCAAAGGGCCTAGCGCCGATCGCCATCGGCCTCTGCCTCACGCTGATTCACCTCATCAGCATCCCCATCACCAATACATCGGTGAACCCGGCACGCAGCACAGGGCAGGCCCTCTTTGTGCAGGGTTGGGCGATCCAGCAGCTCTGGCTTTTCTGGGTTGCGCCCATCGTTGGCGGCATCCTCGGAGGCCTGCTTTACAACACACTTTTCGGCAAAGAAGATTAGCCGCTGAAAGCGCGTTGGGAAGCAATTCCCGGCGCGCTTTCTATGCCAGCAGGCCGGGCAGCACCGCCCCGGCCTTGCCCAGCACCACCTGCGTAAATGCCGAAGCATTCAGCGGCGGCTCCGGCCCGACATAGACCGTTCTGGTCCCAACCTGCCGCGCCAGCCGCACGAAGTTCGCCGCCGGGTATACGGACCCCGAAGTGCCCACCACCAGCATCACCGTCGCGCGCGAAATCTCCGCCCCAATCTGGTCCATCTCCAGCGGCGTCTCGCCAAACCAGACGATATGCGGCCTCAGCAGAGCACCGCACTCGCAGTGGGCCACGTCGAGAAGGGTTGGATAGAGGGCCACATCCCCACGCGGCCGCTCCGCAGGCAAGCGGCACTCGTCGCTGCATCGCGACTGGAATAGCTCCCCATGCATGTGCACCAGCCGCACCGAACCGGCCTTCTCATGCAGATCATCGACATTCTGCGTACAGAGAAAGAAGCGGTCGCCGAGCTTTTCCTCAAGCGCCGCCAGCGTGCGATGCGCCGCATTCGGCACTGCTTTCGCCGCCGCCTCGCGACGCGCCGAGTAGAACTGCCAGACCAGCTCAGGATTGCGCTCCCACGCCTCCGGAGTGCAAACATCCTCGATGGCGTGGCCGGCCCACAGCCCGTCCGAATCGCGAAAGGTCGCCAGGCCGCTCTCCGCGCTGATGCCGGCGCCAGTCAGCACAAAAACCCTGTCCGTATCGGTGAGTGAAAGTGTAGCCACTGATCAACCTTTACGAGCTCTACGGGATCAGCAGCAGCTTGCCGGTCGTCTTGCGCGAAGCAATGTCGGTCTGCGCCTGTGCCGCATCGCCGAGCGCGTACGTATATTCCATGCGGACCTTCAGCTTGCCTTCGGCCACCCAGCCCAGCACGGCACCGGCGCGCTCTTCCAGTTCCTCGCGCGTCGCAATGTAGTCCTTGAGCGTAGGCCGAGTCACGAAGAGAGAGCCCTTGGTCGAAAGTGTAATCAAATCGAACGGCGGCACCGCCCCGCTCGACCCGCCAAACAGGATCACCGCACCCCGGGGCCGCAAACACTCCAGCGACTTGGCAAAAGTATCCTTGCCCACCGAGTCGTAGACCACATCGACGCCTTTACCGTCCGTGAGCCGCCTGGATTCGGCAACAAAATCCTGCTCAGTGTAGAGGATCACTTCGTCCGCCCCAGCCTCGCGAGCCAGCTCGGCCTTCGCTTCGGTCGAAACCGTGGCAATCACCCGCGCGCCGCAAGCCTTGGCGATCTGCGTCAGCAGCAACCCAGTGCCGCCCGCCGCAGCGTGAACCAGCGCCGTCTCGCCCGGGACCAGAACCCAGGCAGCGCAGGCCAGGTAGTGCGCCGTCATACCCTGCAGGATCACCGCAGCCGCCAGCTTTAAATCCATGCCGGCAGGCACATGCACCAGCATCGCCGCCGGAACCAGCGCGTACTCCGCGTAGCTACCCAGCGCGGCAGTCGTAGCCACCGCGTCGCCGACAGCAAAATCCGTAACACCTTCGCCAACCTGCTCCACGATTCCTGAGCACTCGCTCCCCGGAACCAGCGGCAGTGGCGCCTTGTAGCGTCCCTCGCGAAAGTAAATCTCGATGAAATTAACGCCAGTCGCAGCTACCTTGATCAGCACCTGACCGGGACCGGGCACAGGAACAGGCAGCTCCACGAGATTCAGAACTTCGGGACCGCCGGTTTGCAGGATCTGGATGGCTCTCATAACTCTCTCAGAATAACCGACTTGGCAATTGAAACTCTAGAAGATACCCGGAATCAGCCGCTTCGTATCACGGCTATAGCTCACATATTCCTCGCCGAAAGCCTCCTGGAGCGCTGCTTCTTCCACACGTATCCGGTACAGGACCGCCGCGGTTGGAAGCACAACAACGATCAGAAGAGAAAGCCAGTTCAGCGTGTTCAGGCCCGTCGCCACAAAGCAAAGCACCAGCCCGGTATAGGAAGGATGCCGCATCCAGCGATACAGTCCACTCTTGTATACCGTCTGCTTATCCCGCACCGCCACGTTCGCGCTGAAAGACTTGCCCAGGCTCAGAATCGCCGTCCAGCGAAGCAAAAGTGCCAGAATGAGGACGCCCAGCGCAGCCAACTTGAGCGCACCGCCATGCGGCATATCCGGCCCCTGAGACTTGCTGATCCAGATGCCCGCCGTGATCGACCCGAAGACTACCACCCACAGCAGCAGCATCGTCCCGCGATCGCTCACCTTGCCCGCGCCCTTGCGAGTACGGGTGGCCACGGCGACATAGATCTCAGTCGCCAGCCACCCGTAAAAGAACACACTCCAGACAATAGAAAGGGACACGCCAGCTCCGCGAAAGAATTGTTCCCTTTGATACTAACCTGTCGCGGCCGGAGAAACCGCTACTGAGCTGTAGGCAAACTCGGCGTCAGGTGCAACACCCACGCATAGCTGCCGGGTAGGGTCGATGGCAGCGTGACCGACAGGTCTGCCCCCTGCTGCGTCCACTTGAGCGGCGATGAGGCCCCGAGGAGCGTCACCTGCGAACCTGGCGCAGCCGTCACGTTGTGCAGCAGGACTGTGGAATTCACTGGCTTCGCCAGCAGCGTCGCGTAGAGCTGGCCCGGCTTCTGCGTAAACCGCACCGTCACCGGCTCGCCCTTCGCGTCGACCTGGTTGGTCGTCCCGTCAGCGCGCGTCCATGGATGCGTTCCGTAGATCGCGTCACCATTCTGCTTCAGCCACGCGCCCAGAGCGCGCAGACGGCTCAGTTGCAGCTCCGGAATCGTGCCGTCAACATCAGGCCCCACGTCCAGCAGCAGATTGCCGTTCTTGCTCACAATGTCCACCAGCGAAGTAATCACTTCGTAGGGCGACAGTGTCTGCAGGTCGGTCTCAGCGCGGTTGATGCCAAAGGAAAGCCCGATCCCGCGGCACTCCTCCCACTTCGTCGGGCTGATCCGGTCCAGCTTCGAGTACTCCGGCGACGTGAAGTCGTGATGCGAAATCCCGTAGCGGTCATCCACCACGCCATCCGGAACAGCGTTGTAATAATCCGCCTGGTCCTTCAGCGCATTGCCCGACTTCGGCCAGTTGATGTCGTTCCACAGAACGGACGGATGATACAGCGCAATCAGCTCTTCCAGCTGCGCGTCGGCATAGATGCCATACGCCGTGCTCTGCGGCTGCACCGCCTCAAAATCGTGCACCGACATGAGCGGCCCTCGGTCAAAGGTCCAGTCATACCCGCCCGAGTAGTAGAGCCCCATCTTCAGCCCGGTCTTGCGCACCGCTTCGGTCAGTTCGCCGGTGATGTTGCGCTCCGCCGTCAGTCCCTGCTGGTTCGGGTTCGGAACCTTGCTCGGCCACAGCATGAATCCCTCATGATGCTTGGTCGTCAGCACCACGTACTTCGCCCCGGCATCCTTGAAGATCGCCGCCATCGCATCCGGATTCCACTTCTTCGCGCCCTCGTTGAACTCCTTCGCGAAATCGTAGTAATTGTGGTGCTCGCCGTACTTCTCGCGGTCGTACTTCTCCGTCGCCGAGCCCGGAATGCGCACAGTGTTGTAATACCACTCGGCATAGGGGTTTTCTTTGGGCCATTTTGTTTCGTGCTTCGGATCCTGCGGCTCCGCCCAGCCCGGCACGGTGTACAGCCCCCAGTGAATGAAGATGCCCAGCTTCGCATCGTCATACCACTCCGGCAGCGGATGCTTGTCCAACGACTCAATCGTCGGTTCATAGTGCGTAGGCGCCTGCGCCAGAGCAGGCAGGGTGAGGCCAGCAGCGAGGGCAAGCGGAGCCAGGGCAAGGGCAGCAGACGAGAATTTCAAAGACAATTTGGGAGACAAGGGACACACCTTTCAAGCGCAGCAGGGATCGTTTCCAACTACGCAGAAAGTGTACACACCCAAACCCAGTTAGCGGCAACTCTTGCGAAAAAGTCGCAGGTTCCCATCGTCGATCGGCAAGGTGAACCGAGGGCTGACCGGTCTACACTATCGATCTGACAGTCACCGCAATCTCTGTACCCAGCCTTCAATTGCTCCCGGGACGCACCCTCCCGCGGCAACCAGGCATCTATCGCATACGGCAGCTTCGCCATTTCGCCATCGGGTAGACGATCGCATTCACCGCCGCACGCCTGCCATCCCGGAACCGTCGCAACGAGTTTGACCTCGATCGAGGACAAGTCACAATCTGGAGTTCAGCAATGCCCGCCATCACCGCCAAGTCCGTCCGGCCCAACCTTGTCCTTGCCATCTGTTGCATGAGCCTGCTGCTGGTTGGAATGGACGTCACCATCGTGAACGTAGCGCTCCCCGCCATTCAGAAGGACCTGCACGCGAGCCTCTCCGGTCTTCAGTGGGTCGTTGACGCCTACACTCTGGTCGTTGCCAGCCTGCTCATGTTCTCCGGTTCCATGTCGGACCGGTTTGGCCGGAGACTGGTCTTTCAGATCGGTCTGAGCCTTTTCTGCGCTGGTTCCCTGCTGTGCAGCGTCGCGCACAGCATCGGCGGCCTGATTCTCTTTCGAGCCATGCAGGGCCTCGGCGCATCCATGCTCAATCCGGTAGCGCTCTCGATCATCGCCAACGTCTTTCCGGAAGCGAAAGATCGCGCCCGAGCGGTCGGCATCTGGGGAGCAGTGGCCGGCATATCGCTCGCGCTCGGCCCGCTCATCGGCGGCGCACTCACGCAGACCGTCGGCTGGCGCGCCATCTTCTGGATCAACCTGCCCATCGGTCTTGCCGCCGTCTTGCTAACGACATGGTTCGTGCCGGAATCGAAAGCACCACGAGCCAGGGCATTCGACCCCGTCGGCCAGGCACTCGTGTTTATTGGCCTGGTATCGCTCACCTATGCCGTCATCGAAGGCCCGATGGCCGGATGGACGTCGCCTCGCATCCTCGCCCTGTTTCTCGCCGCACTGCTTTCGCTCGGATTCTTCCTCTACTACGAGCCGCGCCGCACCGACCCGCTCGTCGATCTGCGCTTCTTCCGCAGCGTCCCCTTCAGCAGCGCATCCCTGCTCGGAGTCCTGGCGTTCTCCTCCTTCGCCGGCTTCCTCTTTCTCAACGCCCTCTACCTGCAGCAGGCGCGCGGACTCTCCGCCTTTCACACCGGCCTCAGCACGCTGCCGCTCGCCGTGGCGATGTTCTTCTCTTCCCCGCTCTCCGGCCGCATGGTCGCCAGCTACGGCACCCGCCCCTCCCTGGTGCTGTCAGGCGTTGGATTCATGCTGAGCACACTGATCCTCACGCGCCTCAGCGCAAACACGCCCCTGTATCTCCTGCTGCTGGCCTATGGGCTCTTCGGCGTCGGGCTCGGCATGGTCAACCCGGCAATCACCAACAATGCAGTTGCAGGCATGCCCCTCTCGCAGGCCGGAGTGGCCGCTGCCATCGCCTCCACCAGCCGGCAGGTTGGCGCGGCGATGGGCGTGGCGATCGCCGGCACAGTGGTCAGCACCAGCCGGGCAAGCGGGACGGACTTCACGCGGGCCACGCACCCCATCTGGTGGCTGATGACGGCCTCCGGCACCTGCGTACTACTTGTAGGCTGGATATCGACCACAGCCTGGGCCCGCGAGAGCGTGCAACACGTGGCTGCCTTGTTTGGCAACGCCGCACCAGCGTCGAAGTAATCTTCTGGCCATGTTCTGGATCGCGATCGGTTGAACTGCGCCGGTGGTCGTGCCGCCGGATATCCGCAGCACACATCTTTTCCTGCAAAGCAAGAATCTAAGCCTTTGAACTGTGGCGATATCACGCTGACAGCAAGATCCTAGTCCGTGCGTGTTGAACGACGGCGCTTTTCAAAAATTACAGGAGACAATCCCATGAAAATCAGGAAAACCGCTGCAAACCTTGTTGTTTCTGCGCTTCTCTTTGGCGCTGCTGCCGCCGCTGTGGCTCAGGATCACCACGACGACGATAAAAATCGTCCGCGCGATGAGCACGCTCAACCCCACAGGTACGTGGAGCACAAGGAATGGCACAAGGGTGCCAAAATGAGGCAGGAAGACTGGAGCCGTGGCGAGCGCATCGACTACCACGCTCACCATCTGAACGCTCCTCCCCGCGGCTACGAATGGCGCGAAGTAGACGGAAACTTTGTACTTGCCGCTGTGGCGACTGGCGTCATCGCAAACGTGATTGCGGACTCAGTTCGCTAGTCGAAAACCGAATACCAGTCAGCTCAGAAAAAGCCCATACCGAAACCTCCGGTATGGGCTTTTTCTATTGGTTGATGAGGGCAGCACACGAACAGAACACCGCTTGTCAGCCCGGATTGTATTGCTCGTCCGTCACATGCTCCAGCCAGTCAACCGCCCTACCGTCGAGCCTCTCCTGAATGGCAATGTGCGTCATCGCCGTGGTCGTGGTTGCGCCGTGCCAATGCTTCTCGCCCGGTTCAAACCAGACAACATCGCCCGGCTTGATCGACTCAATGGGTCCGCCAACCCGCTGCACCCAGCCCGAACCCGCAGTCACAATCAGCGTCTGACCAAGCGGATGCGTGTGCCACGCCGTGCGTGCTCCCGGCTCGAAGGTCACAGTCGCTCCAGAGACCAGCGCAGGATCCGGCGCCTGAAACAAGGGATCCACGCGCACCGTTCCCGTAAACCAATCGGCAGGACCCTTTGTCGACGCCTGCGTACCAACTCGTATGATGTTCATCCATCGCTCCTGTTCTAGTGTGATGCGCCGCTACTCAAGACGCGAGAGGAACGATCCGCACCGTCGCTGCGCGAGCGGTTGCACCGATCATCGGCTTGAGATACGAACTGCTCCTGTACTTGTCGCGGTAAGCCTCGTCGATTTCCTTTGTAATCTCTTCATCAACGAGATGATCAACTCGTTCAAAGCTTACCTCCTTCGAAATCCCAGCTGCCGTGATGCGTCCCTTCCGCTGCTGCATCGCCGCCCCATACCATCGCGAAGATACTCCATGATAGGCACGCACATACAGCTCACCGTTCACTACCACCGACCAGATCCACGTCGGCGTACCGTACGTCACTCCATCCTCGCGAAAAGGCGATATATGCAGGTCATCGCTATCGCCGATCCTCTCTAATTCCTCGCTCGCCCATGCACCCATGTTGCATCATCTCCATGCTTACAGCGATTACTGCTATTGCCGCTTCTCAAAGACATCCTTGACCACGGGCAATGCAGAAAAAGCATTGGGCCATCCAGCGTAGAAAGCTACCTGGTGCAGGACTTCGGAAGCCTGTTCTTTCGTGAGACCGTTGTCCATGGCGCGGCCCAGGTGATACGTGATCTGCGCCGTGTGCCCCGACGCCATCAAAGAGCTCACCGTCACCAGGCTTCGATCCCGCGGCGCAAGCGCAGGCCGCAGCCATAGATCGCGAAACAGGAGGTTCGTCGTGTCCTCAAGAAGTCCAGGCGCGACCTGCCCGAAGTTGTTGCCAACGCGCTCCAGTCGCTGGGCCTCTTCTACTTCATTCAACGGCAGCAGCTTGTCTTTCACCGGCGGCAGTTGATCCACGCCAATGCCGCGCTGGTGAAAGAGATCCTTCGCCACCGCAACAGCCGACATCGCATTCGGCCATCCCGCATAGAAAGCCAGATGCGTGATGATCTCCGAAAGCTCACCCGGCTCCACACCATTGTCCAGCGCAAACGCAAAGTGAAACGGCATCTCGATCGTCTGCATCCGTGCAATCAGCGCAGCCACCGTGACCACGCTGCGATCGCGCGGCGATAACGCAGGGCGCTTCCATACGCCATTGAGGAGCGCTTCCTTTGTGTAGTGTTCCAGTGCAGGCGAGACGGATCGCACATCGTCATAACTCAGCACAGATGGAAGCACACCCGGCTTCTTCGTATCCGACATTGTCTTCTCCTTGGCACATGCATTCGGAACATCCCAAAGCGCAGCCATCGTGAAGGCTGCCCCGGTCTTGATCATGTCACGTCGAGTACCGACGTGCTCTTCCAAGTTGAACAGGGAATGCATTTTCTAGCTTGTCACTCCATGCCTTTCTCAAAGCGCGCTAGCGCATCACGAACCCGCCATCGACCGAGATCGACTGACCCGTGACATAGCTGGCTGCGGAACTGCAAAGCCACAGCACAGCATTGGCGATCTCTTCAGGCTGCCCGACACGTCCCATGGGAATCATCTTCTCCATCCCCTTCAAGGCTTCCTCTTGACCGCTTGCAATCATCTGATCGGACATGGGTGTCTTGATCAGGCCCGGGCATACCGCGTTGACCCGGATGCCGCGCGTGCCGTATTCGAGCGCAGCGCTTTTCGTGAAGCCGATGACGCCATGCTTCGCAGCGTGATAAATGCCGCGCTCTGCGCCGCCGATCAGCCCGCCCAGCGAAGAGCAATTCACAATCGCGCCGCTGCCCTGCCTGCGCATCTGCTGCAGCTCAAACTTCATCGAACTCCACACGCCGCGCAGATTGATCCCCATCACGCGATCGTAGTCTTCTCCCGTCGTATCAGCCGTCTCCGCAAGCACGTTCTGTACTCCGGCATTGTTATAAGCCGCATCCAGTTGTCCAAAGGCAGCAACCGTCTGTTGCACCATTGCCTCCACCTGGGCGTCATCGGACACGTCGCAGCGAATCGCCAGCGTTCGGTGTCCCTTGGCGGCAAGATTCTCAGCCGCTGTCCGAACTGCGTCTTCATTCCAATCCGCCAATGCAACCGCAGCACCAGCCTCAGCAAAGGCTGTTGCCGTCGCCAGCCCAAGTCCAGATGCCGCCCCGGTAATGAGTGCAACTTTGTTCTCGAACAATATGTTCATCCTCAACTCCTGGCACAACCATAGAAAGAATCGAGTGATCCGCGCTCTCCCGATCCTGCCAATTCTTTGCCTGATCCTGTCTGGCACCCAAATTTCGTGCATACTCGGAATCGCGCGGCAGTAGGATAGTCCAAAGGAAGGAATGCCCATGGCACCGAAACCAAAGAGGGTAGCGTTCGTTGATCCGGCAGTAATCGCCATGAGACGCTCACTTGCCCAGCGCATCGCTTCGCTTGCGGGCAAAGCGGGAGAGCATGCAACAGCAATTCCCGGGCTTTTCCTCTACTACAGAACCACCCCGACCCCGTGCTATCGCGCCTCCTATGAGCCCAGCATCACCGTCTTCGTGCAAGGGCGGAAACGCATCCTCCTCGGGAACACGGAATACCTGTGCGACGACTCATCGTTTCTTGTTTCGTCGATTGACGTGCCTGCACAAAGCCAGATCGTCGCGGCCTCAGAGAAAGTCCCTTTGCTCTGCATGTTTCTCAGGCTCGACATGCCCACGGTTCGCGAAGTCCTGAGCCGGGACGACGTGCCTGTGGCCGAAGACTCACCGCACCGCCAGGGCCTGGCCGTTGGCGAAACCACCATCGGCCTGCTGGGCGCATGCACTCGCTTGCTCGAACTCGTGGACACGCCCGAGGACATTCCCTTCCTGGCCCCGTTGATGCAGCGCGAAATTCTTTACCGCATCCTCCGCACACCGCAGGCGGAGCGGCTCCGGGCCATTGCCACCAGCGGAGACCTCACGCAACGGACAGCACGAGCCATCTCCTGGCTGCGAGCGAACTTTTCCAAACCGCTCCATATGGAAGAGCTCGCCTCCACGGCGCGCATGGGCGTTTCCACGCTGCACCATCAGTTCCGCGCCCTCACCGCCATGAGCCCGCTGCAATACCAGAAACAGCTGCGGCTGCAGACAGCGCGCCAGCGAATGTTGATAGACGGCCTCGACGCCACCAGCGCCGCCTACGAGGTGGGCTACGAAAGCGTCAGCCAGTTCAGCCGCGAATACAGCCGCTTCTACGGCCAGCCACCCATCCGAGATATCAAAGCAATTCGGGACAGCGGAACAGCGGAGGCTGGCGCCGCGTAGCTCGTCCACTTGGCGTCAAGCTGGCGTCAACCCGGATCGATCCCGCAGCCAACAAAAAGCCCCACGCCGGAAGATCCGGAGTGGGGCTTTGATTTGCGAACGCCCGGAGCTAGTTGCCCGACAAAAGGCTCGGCTCCTCAGGAGCGCGCAGCCGGACCAGCCGGTCGATCGCATAGGGAGCGCGATGGCTGCTGGTGTGATAATGCCGCACCTGCAACTCGCCTAGCAGCCCGATAGCCAGCATCTGGATACCTGCCACGATCAGCACCGCCGCCACCACGAACAGAGGACCATGCTCGTCCATGATGTTCTGGTGCCAGTTGGCCAGCTTCAACCCAAAAAGGATCGTCGAAAGCAGCCCGCCGGCCACGATACCCAGTGCGCCGAAGCCGCCAAAGAAGTGCAGCGGACGGCTCATGTGCTTGAGCAGGAAGCGGATCGTCAGGAGATCGAAGAAGACGCGGAAGGTGCGGCCAATGCCGTAGTGGCTCTTGCCGCGCTCGCGCATCACGTTCTTGATCGGGATCTCGCAAATCGACGCGCCATACCAGGCCGCCAGCGCCGGAATGAACCTGTGCATTTCGCCGTACAGCGGAATATTGTGGATGATCTCGCGGCGGTACGCCTTGTACGTGGTGCCGAAATCGTGAATGTCCACTTCCGAAAGCTTGGCCATCAACCAGTTCGCGCAACGCGACGGGATGCGGCGCATGACAAAATTGTCAATCCGCTCCTTGCGCCAGCCGGAAACGACGTCGTAGCCCTCTTCGAGCTTCTCAATGAAGGCCGGAATCTCGTTCGGGTCGTGCTGCAAATCGCCGTCCATGGCAATGATGAATTCGCCATTGGCATTGTCAAAGCCGGCAGCGAGGGCAGAGGTCTGGCCAAAGTTGCGGCGCAGCTTGACCACCAGGACACGGCTATCGACGGCTGCAATCTCTTCGAGAAGCTTGTAAGTCCTGTCGTTTGAACCATCGTCGACCAGGATCAACTCGAAACTGTCCCCAACCTGCTCCATTACGGATTTGAGTCGGGCATAAAGCTGGGTGACGTTCTCTTCCTCGTTGTGGAAGGGAACAACGATTGAATACTTCGGCATATGTCTAGTATAGATGCGCGGCAGATGAAAAAGGCATCAAAAGGAATTCATTCCGACAACAACAATCTGCAAATGACTACTGACACAATGCTGTCAGCAGGGGTGGCGCAGGATGGTTTTCAAGCCGGACCGATCGCAAGCAGCCCAAGTTTGATCGGCTCGGGAACGAAAACAAGACCCAGGAGAATCCCGATGCCCACCGCCACCGCCGAAGCCGTCATCCCCAACTCTGCCGCCAAGTCCGCCCCCACCCGACGCCCCCACAACGCCGTCTGGTTCGAACTCCCGGTGACCGACCTGCCCCGCGCCGTCAGCTTCTACGAAGCCATTTTCTCGACCCAGCTCAAGACCGACGCCCGCTTCCCCGGCCTCGCCATCTTCCCCCGCCCCGTTGACGACGCCGTCACCGGCGCCCTGATCGAGATCACCGCTGGCAGCAATCTGACCGGTAAAAGCTCCACCGACGGAGCGATCGTCTACCTCAACTGCGACGGCCAGCTGGATATGGTGCTCAAGCGCGCCCAGTCCCTCGGCGGCAAGGTCCTCGAAGAAGTCGCGCAGCTCCCCGGCAGCATGGGCTTCATCGCCCAGATCCGCGACCTCGACGGCAACCGCGTCGGCCTCCACGCAGCGTTCTAGCAGGCGCTGCGATACGATTGCACCCATGCGTCGAGCCGACCGCCTCTTTCGAATCGTCCAGTTCCTGCGCGCGGGCCGCATGCAGACCGCGCACAGCCTGGCCGAAAAGCTCCAGGTCTCGGACCGCACCATCTACCGCGACGTCCAGGACCTGCAGCTCTCCGGCGTCCCCATCGAAGGCGAGGCCGGCGTCGGCTACACCCTTCGCCGCGACTACGATCTGCCGCCGCTCATGTTCAACCTCCGCGAAATCACGGCTTTAGTCCTCGGCAGCCGCATGGTCGCCGCCTGGGGAGACGACGATCTTGCCTCCGCCGCCAATGACGCCCTGCGCAAGATCGAAGCCGTCCTTACCCCCACCCTCCGTGACAAAATCGACGCCGTCCGCCTCTACGCCCCATCCTTCCAGAACAGCGGCTGGGCCGACCTCGACAATCCCCGCGCCGAAGCCGACCGGGAAACCCGCCAGACCCTCGAAAAGCTCCGCAACGCCATCGAAACCCGCCATATCGTCGCAGCCAAATACGGCGACGAAAAAGCCCAGCTCACCGAACGCCGCGTCCGCCCCATGGCCCTGCTCTTCTGGGGCAACGTCTGGACCCTAGCCGCCTGGTGCGAGCTCCGCAACGACTTCCGCAGCTTCCGCGCCGACCGCTTCCACTCCGTAGAAATCCTCGAAGAAACCTTCACCCCGCAGCAGGGTCAGCAGTACGAAGACTTCCTCGCCCGCGTCCGCCGCGATCTCGAAGCCGCCAATCCCAAAACCGGACAAACTGGCCAAGCCAGCAAGGCAAGCAAAATCCTCTGAGTCACTTTCCCCGGACTCCGCGCAGTCTTAGGCAGAAACAGCAGGCAAGTTTCAGCTCCGGGAAAGCAGTAAAAGAGGTAGCCCCATGGTCATCATCCCAACCTCCCAGAACCCACTCCTCACCGCAATTCGCCACTGCCTCTGCGCCGTAGTCGCGACCGCCGCACTAGCCTTTGCAATGCACGCCCACGCCGCCCCGCAATCCGATTCCGGCGGCCTGAAAACCATCGACAACCCCGGCGGCGGCCAGGTCGTCTACGGCTCGCTGACCAACGTCACCTCCCAGCGCGACGCCATGGCCGCCATGCTCCGCAACGTCCACAGCCACTTCGGTGACCGCCCCGTGATCGGAAAATTCTTCCAGGCCAAGGGCAGCGACTCCATCGCCACCTTCTTCCAGCTCACCGCCAAAAACCCGAATAGCAAGCCCTACACCGGCCCCATCGCCGGTATGGTCATCGTCGACCTGCCCGCTGGCGCAAAGTCCGGCTCAGCCGCCGTCCTCTACGACGACGCAGCCCACTTCCGCAAATCCCAGCCAGCCCTGATGAAGTCCCTCAACGCCGCCTGGCACAAGGAAAGCCCCCGATCTTCCTCCCCGGCAGGTAGTAACGCGGCCTTCGCAGCAGTCGGCAACGGCCCTGGCGGCGTCTTCGGCGTCAACATCGAGCCGGACAAATCACTCTCCCAGCCGCTCCACCTCGCCGCGGTCTCAGACAACAGCGCAACCATCGGCCTCCCCGAGGGCTGGACCATCACCAGCGGAGGCGGCGGCAGCCTCCATGCAGCCGGGCCTAAGGGCGAATCGCTGCACATGGGCGTCATCTTCGGCAACAACTACGACCCGCAAACCCAGCAGGGCGCCAGCATGATCGCCTACATGCGCCGCGGCAGCACTCCCTTCACCGCCTGCCCCATGACCAACGACCTCATCGCCGACTTCCAGTGCGTCTCCAGCCAGAACCGCCAGCGCATGCACCTGCCGCCCATCACCCTGCACGTCGTCAGCAGCAAATTCATGCCCAACGACCGCATGCAGGGCGCGTTCCTTCTTGAGACCGACTTCAACGACGGCAAAGGCCCCATGATGACCAGCCTCCGCCTCGGCGCGCAGCGCATGGGTCCCGGCAACTGGATGATGACCGTCGGCCAGGCCAACGTTCCGCGCAGCCTCGCCGACCAGGAATGGCCCACCCTCCAGGCCATGATCATGAGCTACCGGCAAAACTCCGCCGTCATCCAGCAGCAGACCCGTCAGGTCATTGACCAGATCAACGCCCGCGCCGCCGCCAACCGCCAATTAGCCGACGCACGCAGCCACGCCAACGACGTCCACAACGCGGCGGTTGATGCACAATGGGACCAGCAGGCCCGCCAGAACAAAGCCTTCGAAAACTACACTCTCGACTATGCCGTCCTGCACGACCCGAGCGATGGCGGCTCCTGGGGCCGGGCCACCTACCCCACCGCGGAATTCCTCGTCCAGGCCGCCCCCGACCGCTTCCAATACGCAGGAACGCAGGACCTGCTCAAAGGTATCGACTATTAGCTGGTACTAGCTGACTCAAGGGGAAAGGCGGAGGGAGCAGGGGCATTCATGCCCCTGACAATTCCGCAAGAAGGAAAGGGGCTTGAGCCCCGGAGCCACGTCTCCAAATGGAAAGGGCGGAGACCGAAGTCCCCGCCCTTTCGTTCCTCAATCCCTTACCGCCAGTGGCCTTCCACCAGCACCCAGCCACCGCCGCGATGCACCCAGCGATGCGCAACCCAGTGCGCGTGAGGACGGGGCGGGCGATCCCAGCGTCCCGGCACCCAAACGTAGCGGCCCCCGTCCCAGCGGTGATAGCCACCGATCCATTCATACCCGGCACCCGGCGGCGGCGGGCGGCGCTCCACAATCGGAGCCGGCGGTCCAACACGAACCACGACCTGCGCAAAGGAAGCGGCAGGCATCAGCGAAACTGCAAGCAGAAAAGCCAAAAGAATCTTCTTCACGAGAACTCTTTCCTCCTGTTTGGTCTCTTAGAACAACTTGCCAAATCGAATGAAATCGAACGGGCCAGCATCGTGCGTTCTACCGTTTAGAACGTCAACCGGAAGCAAAAAGTTGCGTTGATGCCACCTTAAAAACCGCTCAGCCGAGCACTTCCTTGAGCTTCTCCGCAGCCGTTGCGCAGGCGGCAGCATCGGCATCATGATGCGTCACCAACCGCACCGCCTGCGGGCCCACTGAACTCATCAGCACGCCCTTTTCCCGTAAAGCAGTCGTCACATCCGCGGCCTTCTTCGTCTTCAACCGGAAGACAACAATGTTCGTCTGAACACCTTCCAGATCGATGTCAACCTCGGCCAGTCCGGCCAGTGTCTCCGCCAGCATGCGGGCATTGGCGTGGTCTTCGTGCAGCCGCAGCGGCATCTTCTCCAGCGCAATCAACCCCGCAGCCGCCAGGATGCCAGCCTGCCGCATGCCGCCGCCAAGCGCCTTGCGATACATCCGCGCTTCGTCTATCGCATCCTTGCTGCCCACCAGCATCGAGCCCACCGGCGCGCACAATCCCTTCGACAAGCAGAACATCACTGTATCGAAGCCGCTGGTCAGCGTCCGGGCATCCGCAAAGACGTCGCCACCCAGCGTCGTGGCAGCATTGAAGATGCGCGCACCATCCAGATGCACAGGCAGCTTGTGCCTCTTCGCTCCCGCCCAGATCTCTTCGAGCACCGGCAGCGGAGTCACCGTCCCCCCCGCCAGATTCGCGGTGTTCTCAATCTCAATCAGCCCGGTCGCCGCGCGAAACGTCGAGCCCTTGGCATAGATCACCGGTTCGATTCCGTCCCATGTCAAGACCCCGCGCTCCGCCACCACCGGCCGGATCAGGCAGCCCGAAAAGCTCGCCGCCATTGCCATTTCCCAGTCAAGAATGTGCGAACGCGACTCGCAGATAATCTCCTGCCCGGAGCGCGTATGCAGCCGGATCGCAATCTGGTTTCCCATCGTCCCCGTAGGCACAAACAGCGCAGCCTCGCGGCCCAGCAACTCCGCAGCGCGAGCCTCCAGACGATTGATCGTCGGGTCTTCGCCGTACACGTCATCGCCCACTTCAGCCGCAGCCATGGCAGCACGCATCTCGGCAGTAGGCTTGGTCAGTGTGTCGCTCCGTAAATCAATCAAACCAGCAGAATTTCCCGGCAAAAACGAATAGGCCAAAGTGCTCTCCCAAAATTGCAACGTCTCTCAAGTCTATCGCCCCTCGCCCGGCTCTCCATCGCAACACAAAGGATGCTTCGCCTTTGTGCTTGCCTTTCTTGTTGTCATTCCCGAAGAGAATCTGTTGTTTCCGTTGCTCTTTTGTTTGTCATTCCCGAAGGGAATCTGCTGTTGCCTGGTCCACAGCAAGAAAGACAAATGGCCACATCAGAATATCCAGGAGATATCCCAATGTGGCCATCTATCCAACGGCAATGTAAGTCAAATCTCTCCGGAGCCGGGGGAGGGCGCGAGCGACTATAACTTACTTACCGAACTCAATAACTCAGGCTACTTATCGAACCTGTCCATTATGCTTGTCGCGATAAATGCGGCGCGACTCCTGGTTCTGCTGCCGGTGTAGCGTTGCACGATCCTGGTGCGTCAGGTGACCATTGTCCTGCGCACGCATACCGCGCTCTTCGCGATTGATCCCGCGCTCCTGGCGCTCCAGCCGGCCCGTCTCCCCTGCAGTCAACTGACCGCTGCGAACGCCATTGCCTATGCGCCTTTGCTGGTCGCCTTTGCGCTGGTTGATGTTGTGGTCGTTTCGGCCCGGCGTGGGAGTCTGCGCAAATGTAACCGCAGGCGCAACAAAAAGTGCTGCAAGCAAGGCCATATTGGCAAGATTTCTGAATCGCATCGGGGGACGGCTCCTTATCAGAATATTGCCGGATAACTTCGACCTCTTCGATCGTTATCGTCCAAGCACGCTCTCTGTAACCCCCGCACGCTGCAGTTAGTTGCGGAGTGGCTGAACTTTTCTCGATTTTCTATCAGGGAACATACAGGGAAGACAATGTGATACGGCTGAACGTGGCGATTGCCTAGCGATGAAAGGCGACTGTCTCTTCATGCACATCCGCTGCTATGCCGAGCCCCAAAAACTCCGCGAACACGTCGTTCGAGATAAGCCTTCCGCGATCCGTAAGGCGCACCACATCGGCCTGAATCTCCAGCAACTTATCCCCCGCCAGCCGTTGCGCAACAGCCTCGCAAGGAGCGACCGCCGCCGTGCCGAACTCCTTGCGCAGCGCCTTCAACGAAACACCGGCATTGCGCCGCAGGCCGAGGAACCACGCCTCTTCGAGCTGCTGCACCGGCCCCAGCCAGCTTGTCTCGCGCGAGGTATCCCCATCGAGATATTCCTTCAGATCATCGGTCGTCGTGGCACGCAGGACAGTGCCATCGGCTGCACACAGCATCGAACTTGCATCCAGCCCAAGTCCTAGATAAGGACGCCTCTGCCAGTAACGAAGATTGTGCTTTGACTCCGCACCAGGATGGCTAAAATTCGAGATTTCGTATTGCGCCAACCCCGCGGCAGCATAGACAGCCACAGCATTCTCGTACATCTGAGCAATCGCATCGTCCGAAGGCACAAGGCCAGCGCTATAGCGCGCGCCGCCAGAGATCAGTTCCCTTCCCAGCCGCGAATCTTCGTCAATCTCAAGCATGTATACCGAGGCATGCGGCACACCGGTTTCGAGCAGCACAGCCAGCGATTCCCGCCATGACGCCAGAGTCTGCTCGCCAAGCCCAGCCAGCAAGTCCAGATTGAGATTGGTAATTCCCGCAGCCCGCAGCCGCTTCAGATCGTTCAGCACATCGGCCCGCGTATGGAGCCGCCCGCTCAGGCTTGCTTCGCGATCGTTGAACGACTGCACGCCGAGCGAGACGCGATTCACACCGGCGGCCACCATTGCCGCCAGTGTTGCATCGGGAAGCTGCGCAGGTGCGCATTCGATGGTGATTTCGGCGTCAGCATCGACGGCGAACATCTGGCGAACCGCCGCAAAAATCTTCGTGAACAGCTCAGGCGCCAGCAGCACAGGAGTGCCACCGCCAAAATAGATCGTGTCTACTTTCGTGGATAAATTCACATCCATCGACCGCGCCCAGGACGCGGTCTTCGCCATATCTTCGATCAGGCGTTCCACGTAGCGCTCATGCTCGCTGGCCGGATACACGCCCGAGGCGAAGTTGCAATAGGTGCACTTGGACCGGCAGAACGGAATGCTGAAGTACAAGCCCAGCGCGTCGTGAATCGAAGCGGCCATGGCTTTTATTTTCTCATTCATACGCCAGCGTGCAGAATGGCATACTGGGCAGGCCCCGTTCTGACCAATTTTTACGCACTCTTGCCAGGAGAACCACTCGTGATCATGCCCACCGCTATCCAATGGAACGCCTACCTGGGAATCCTGTGCTCTGTCGTGATCCTGCCGACGGTCGCGGCGACCTACTACCAATCGTTCAAAGCGCGGCAGGAGGCTCGCGAATTCCGCAATGGACTGCATAGCAAGAATTGCCTGGAATTCGTCACGGAAGACGGCAGTTGCGTGAACCTGATTCCACTGGAAACGCTCCATACGCTGCCCAAGCCGGGTGATATTGTGCTGCTGCCGGGAGATGGAATAGGTGGGGATAGCCGTTTTGCGCCTGGCGCTTACCGCATCGAGCGGCTCGAGCACATCTATACTCCGGCCAATTTGAAGGTCATGCGGCCGCGGGAAGCTCGCCTGACCAAGGCTGTGGCTACGGTGACTTCGCTGCACTAGAAACCTGGTCTTCTACGTGGAACATTCGAATGTTCCACGCGTTGTTCCACAATTGTTCCGCGTGGAACAATTTCCCGAGTTCCGTCCGGTCCAAAGCTGTCAAGGAAATTTGTTCGAAGTGCAGTGGTTTCATGAAGATCCATTTGCGTTCCATTTACCCCTTTTGTGCATAGCAATTTCCGCACGAAAACCTGAATAGCAGTAATGCTATATTTACGCATGCCAGAAACGCCCAAAAAGCAGCGCGCCCGCGGAAATGAAGTGAATTTTGGAAAACTGCTGTCCTCGCTGAAAACCGGCTCCGCCGTGCAGCAGGAGATGATCTCAGCCAGGGTGCGCGCGGGGCTGACACAGGCGCAACTGGCGCTGCGCATGGGTACGACGCAGTCGGCGATTGCGCGGCTGGAGACTGGGAAATTTGCGCCCAGCCTGGAAACTCTGGAAAAACTGGCGATTGCAACTGGCAGCCGCCTGGTGCTGCGGCTGGACGAGATTCCCTCGTAAGTTACTGATTTATCGGGCTGGGAGCGGGCTGGAATCGGGCAGGAAGAGGGCGAAAACTGTGCCGTGATGCTCAGCGCCCTGGCGGCTGCGGACGTGAATCTGGCCGCCGTGATTCTTGATAATTCCGATGGAAACCCACAATCCGAGGCCGTTCCCGTCGGGGCCTTTGGTGGTGTAGAAGGCGTCGAATGCGCTGGCCTGGGTGGCTGCAGACATGCCTTCGCCATTGTCGGCGACTGTTACGCGGACGCCGCTGCGGCCGGTCTTCCAATCGGTTGCGCGGCGGCTGCGCAGCAGAAGACGGCCCGCTGTGCCGGGAGTGCCTCGGAGGGTGGGAGCGGCAGTGATGGCGGGCGAAAACAGGTCTGTCTCGGACGAGTCTGGCGAGAGCATATCCGGCGAAGAACCCGCGTCTGCTGTCGCAACTGGATATGGCACGGGAGGCACAAGCGCATCGAGAGCGTTGCTGATCAGGTTATTGAGGACTTGGCGGATGTCGCCTTCCTTGCAGCGGACCACCGCGCTGCGCAGGCCATCCGTCTCAATCCTCACGCCTGGATGGGTGAAGCGATGGGCGTGGAGGGTGAGGACCAGCTTGAGAAGCTCTGCAATATCGGTCGCGACCGGCTTTACGGTCTGACGATGAAAGCGGAGGGTCTGGGCGGTAATGCTCGAAACGCGTCTCAGTTCAGCATCGGCCATCTCGAGGTAGGCATGGGTCTGCTGGTCGAGGTTGGGGTTGAGCGAGGCGAGATAGATGAGATTCGTCACCGATTCAAGGGGATTGTTGATTTCGTGGGCGATGCTGGCGGCGAGGCGGCCTACGGCGGCGAGCTTTTCGGTCTGGACGAGGGCCATCTCGGAGCGCTTGCGGTCGGTGATATCCAGGTTGACTCCGACGAGCTTCAGCGGTTTGCCCTCGGGGGAGTGTTCCACCTGTCCGCTGGAGGAGAGCCAGTGTACGGAACCGTCGGGCCAGAGGACGCGAAACTCGATCTTGAAGTGAGCTTCGCCTTCGTAAACCTTCTGGATAGCGTCGCGGACGAGCTGGCGGTCTTCCTCGTGGACGAACTGGATGAACTTCGCAGTGGTCCTGAGTTCCGTGAAGGGGCGGCCGTAGACGCGCGCACTACCCTCATTCCAATGGATTTCCTGGGTGGCAGCATCCCACTGCCAGCTGGCGACGCTGGCGACCTGCTGGGCGGCGTGGAGTCGCTCCTGGTTGTCGCGAAGTTCCTGTTCGAAAGCGCGGCGCTCGGTAATGTCGTGGCCGTAGATGACGACGCCGCGTACATGGCCGGACTCGTCGAAGTCGGGGATGTGGGAGACGCTGAGGATCCGCTCCGCCCGCACGGTCCCCATGCGGGTTTCAAAGTGCTGCTCCTCGCCACGCATGGCTTTTTCGAGCGGGCATCGGATGTTTTCGAAGGATTTGCCCAGAACCTCGGCAACCGGCATGCCGGCAATGTCGTCGTACTTGCGGCCAAAAGCTATTTCGTAGGTGCGGTTGACGCGCACGTAGCGGAAATCGCGATCGATGTAAGCGATGTAGGCGGGGACGATGTTGGTGATGAGCCGGAGCTGTTCTTCACTACGCGCAGCACGCTCTTCGCTCTGGCGGAGCGCGGTGTCGTTGATCCGGGTGAATTGTTGTTGATCGATGGTCAAATGGTGCCGCTGGGTTCGAGGATTTCCATGCTGTGATTGGATTTCTCTTATAAGAATACCGGAGTCTTGACTCGCCCGGTTGTTCTGTTTCAGGGCAATGGGTGTTTCCAGAGAATGCCAGGCCTGATGAAAACGTAACCTCAGGGCCAGTCGAAAGTTGGCGACAAAAAGGGCGCAGGACCTGGGGTGGAACTGGAGTCTGGACTGAATGCTAGCACCTTCCTGCATGGCGGGGATATGCGGGCGCGATTTTGCATGACGACAGCCGCGGTTCTGATAGAAGAAGGGGAGACAATCCCACGAATGAGGTCCATTGCGCCATGAAGATGATTCGAATCGCCGCTTTCGCCATGCTTGCTTTCATCGTCGTTTCCTGCGCACTGGCGGCAGACGAACGTCCGGCTGCGCGCGCCAGGTATGCAGAGCTTGCGGCGAAGGTGCCTGCCGGCGATTTAGGCATCGACTGGAAGGCGTTGCGCGTGGCGGCAGCGATTGGTGAAGTTGGGGATGTGCCGGGAGGATTTCAGGCTGTTGAGAATGCCTACGCTGCGCTGAATGAAGGGAAATTTGACGATGCGCTCAAGCTTGTTCGCGAGGTGGAGGATCGCAATATCGCGGACGAGGATGCGCATTATGTGGCTTGGCGGGCGCTCGTTGGGCTGAACCGGGAAGGCGAAGCTGAGAAGGAGCGGGCGCTGCTGGCGGCTCTATTGCAGTCCATTACCGACTCCGGCGATGGGAAGAGCGTGAAGACTGCGTGGTTCGCGACGACGATTCGTGAGACGTATCTGTATATGCAGGCTGTGTTGAACGTGCAGTTTGTGCAGCATCGCACGTGGTTGCAGGACGGGCATTACTACGATGTGGTGGCGGTGAAGGATACGGATGGGAAGGAGAGGGTTCTTTGGTTCAACGCGGATACGGAGATGCAGAGGCAGACGGCGGCGGGGGATCGGGCGGTGCAGAAGTGAGGCACGAAATTCGTAATGACTATGTCATTACGCTTTGATAGGATTGTGACATTGGAGAACTTCAATGCCTGTACCTGAGATAGAGACGAGTAGGCGAGACACGCTGAATCTGCGGATAAAGCCGGAATTGCGGGGAATGATTGACCGGGCAGCGGCTTTGACGGGCAAGAATCGGACGGAATTTGTGCTCAGCGCTGCGCGGAATGCGGCGGAAGATGCTCTGCTGGACCGCACTTTGTTCAAAGTGAAATCTAAGGCGTACGCGGAGTTTGTGAAGCGACTCGATGCTCAGCCTAGCCCGAATGCGCGGCTGCGCAAGACACTGGAGACTGCCGCACCATGGGAGAAATAGGCCGTCTGCTGCCTCCGGAGGCTCTGGCGGAGGATCATGACTTTGGAGATTTTGCCTCCGGCGAGGCCGCGCTGGACGACTGGCTGAAACGTCGCGCGCGGGCGAATCATGCGAGCGGGGCTTCACGAACGTATGTGGTGTGCGAGGATGCTGCAGGCATAAAACGAGTGGTTGCTTACTATGCGCTCGCCTCCGGCGCGGTGGTGGTGGAAGCTGCTGTCGGCAAGTTCCGGCGGAACATGCCAAACCCGATTCCGGTGGTGGTGCTGGCCAGGTTGGCTGTCGACCGGGGCTGCCATGGTCAGGGCATTGGACGAGCCCTGTTCCGAGATGCAGCGATGCGGGTGACGCAGGCGGCGGACGCGATTGGGATTCGTGGGATTGTGGTCCACGCGATCTCTGAGCAAGCTAAGGCGTTTTATCTTGCGCTGGGGTTTGATGTGAGTCCACTGGAGCCTATGATGCTGATGGTTACGCTGGGGGATTTGCGGGCTGGACTGGGGCTGTAGGATTGTTCAAGTTGTTGGCCACCTGTTCGATTGGCCTATGCCCAGAGGTGAGCAAAGCGACTCGCTGAAGGTGACACGTTCTACTCTTCCCTACACTACTTTTGATGCCTAGTTGGAATGATAGATAACTTACCCAGTTCGGTCAGATTCGTTAAAAGCGGGGAGGGTGGTCGGTGGTGGCGAACCGCAAAAGCTCAAGGCCAGATACATCTTGGGAAGGATGGGGAGCCCCTGTGGTTTGGTTCGTTGGAAAAAGTAACAGCAGATTCCCTGCGGGAATGACAAACAAGAAAAAAATACAACGATTCGGTTGGAGCTTCAGACATGCGGTTGAGCTTCAGGGAGTGGATTGTTTGGTTGACGGGTTGGCGGGGTAGGCTCTTTCTACGTCGTCTTTGAGTCTTCTCATAAGTGGGCCGTTTGCGCCCAGCAGGCCGTTTTCCTGTTCGCTGCGCCAGAGCGGCCCTTGCAGTTTCCCCTTGCTGTCTAGGGTGTAGACGCGTAGTTCGTCCTTCTCCTGGGTTGAGCCATCAGGGGTGGTGGAGCTGAGGGAAGGCTGTGAGGCGTCGCTGGGGTTGGAGAGGGGAGGGCGTCCGGGGGCGTTGCGTTGGGTAGCGTTGGGCCCTTTGAGAGGGTCGCGGGTGAGTTTGCCCTTGGAGACGACGAGGATGAGATCGGCGTCGATGCGGGAGGGCGCGAGTGTGTAGCGGCCCCAATCCTGGATGGCGTCCTGTGTGTCGAGGATGGCGTTGCGGTCTTCGCGGGAGAGCTTGAGGTTATCGATGCCACCGTCGCGGGTTTCTACGTAGATCGATTTGGCTGTGGCGAATTGTTCGGGGACGTAGGGGTGGCGCTTTTTGTCCTGGGCGAGGATGGGAGTGGCGATGAGGAGGAGGATTGCGATGAGCGTCTTCGGCATGGCGGCCTCTTGATGGGGAATGATAGTCCTTTGCTGATGGCTTCGGTGGAACGGGCGACGGCAACAGCAGATTCCCTGCGGAAATGACAGAAAGAAAGCAAAAGCAAGGGCAACAGCAGATTCCCTGCGGGAATGACAACAAGAGGGGCCAGGGCGTGGGCCGATACAATGGGGTAGAGCGGATTATTCTCTATGGCAGACGACGCGAAGAAGCCGAAGAAGGCTGAGGACGAGGTTAGCGGGAAGGCCTATGATGGCCGGCTGATGCGGCGTCTGGCTGGGTACCTGGGGCCTTACCGGTGGCAGGCTACTGTTTCTGTGATTGCCGTGATTTTGAAGGCGGCTTCGGATGTGGTGGGGCCTTATCTGGTGAAGGTAGGGCTGGACCGGTATCTGACGGCGAAGGCTACGTTTGGGATTGCCGGTAGCGGGACTTCGACGAACTGGCTGGGACGGCACCTTTCTGACGATCCGTATACCGGACTGGGGCAGCTTTCGGCGATGTACCTGGCAGCGCTGGTGATCGCTTACGGGTTTGAGTTTACGCAGACGTACCTGATGCAGTGGACGGGGCAGAAGGTGATGTTTGACCTGCGCCGCGAGATCTTCCGGCACATGCAGCGGATGCATATCGGGTTCTTTGACCAGCATGCGGTGGGGCGGCTGGTGACGCGGCTGACTTCGGATGTAGACGCGATCAACGAGATGTTTACGGCAGGCGTGTTGTCGATGATTGACGACGTGTTTGCGCTTACGGTGATGGTCGCGGTGATGCTGGCGATGAACTGGCGGCTGGCGCTCTTGACCTTTGCCGTGCTGCCCGGAATTATCGTGGTGACGCATCTGTTCCGCAAGAGTGTGCGGGAGAGCTACAGGCGGGTGCGTGGGGCGATTGCGCGGATTAACTCGTTCACGCAGGAGCATGTGAGTGGGATGAGCGTGGTGCAGCTTTTCAACCGCGAAGAGAGGGCTTACAAGGACTTTCACGCGGTCAATGAGCAGCACATGATTGCGTTCAAGGACACGGTGTTTGCGTATGCGCTGTATTACCCGGCGGTGGAGCTGCTGTCTTCGATTGCGATTGCGCTGATTCTCTGGCGCGGCGGGTTTGGGGTGATGGGCGGGCTGGTGACGATTGGCGTGCTGGCGGCGTTTATTCAGTATTCGCAGCGGTTCTTCCGGCCGATCAACGACTTGAGCGAGAAGTTCAATATTCTGCAGGCGGCGATGGCGGCTTGTGAGCGCATCTTTAAACTCCTGGACACGCCGAGTGAGATTGTTTCGCCTTCTGTGACGCGGGTGGGCGATGGGTCGAACCGGATTGAATTTCGCAATGTCTGGTTTACGTATCAAACGCTGACGCCGGAGCAGCAGGAGATTGTTGCGCGTGCGGATTCGGCGGAGCTGGCGGCAGTTGCTGATATTGAGTGGATTTTGAAGGATGTTTCGTTCACTGTGGAGCCGGGACAGACGGTGGCGATTGTGGGCCACACGGGGGCGGGCAAGACGACGCTGACGGGCCTCATGATGCGCTTCTATGACGTGACGCGCGGGGCGGTGCTGCTGGATGGAGTTGACCTGCGGGAGCTTGAACTGGGCGAACTGCGGCGGCACTTTGCGGTGGTGCTGCAGGATCCGTTCCTGTTTACGGGGACGATTGCGGAGAACATCCGGCTGGGGGCGGACGAGATCACCGATGCGCGGATGGTTGAGGCTGCGCGGGATGTGAATGTGCTGGAGTTTGTGCAGGGGCTGGCGAAGGGGTTTGACGAGCCGGTGCTGGAGCGCGGGGCTTCGCTGTCGACGGGGCAGAAGCAGCTGATTAATTTTGCGCGGGCGCTGGCGTATGATCCGCGGATTTTGATTCTGGATGAGGCTACTTCGAGTGTGGATACGGAGACGGAGCTGAAGATCCGGCTGGCGCTGGAGCGGATGGTGGAGGGGCGGACTTCGGTGCTGATTGCCCACCGGCTGTCCACGGTGCAGCGGGCGGATGTGATTCTGGTGATGCACAAGGGGCAGCTGCGGGAGTTTGGTTCGCACCAGCAGCTCCTAGTGCAGCGGGGGATTTATTGGAAGCTTTACCAGTTGCAATATAAGGATCAGGAGCTGGTGGCTTCCGGGGAGCTTTTGCCTGAGCTTGGGCCGGGGATGGCGGCTGGGATGGCTGGGGCGGATTAGTTTTAAGCTTTCCAAGGGCGTTTTACATAGGTGTATGCTGAAGCTATGCGACTTACTCTCGAGCTTCCGGACGAACTTGCTGGGCAGATTATCCCTGCCGGGAGTGATCCTTCGCGCGTTGCGATAGAGTCGCTGGCGCTTGAGGCTTATCGTGCTCACCGTCTGAGCGAGCACCAGCTGTCGCGATTGCTTGGAGTGGGACGCTACGAGCTGGATGGATGGCTGAAGCAGCGTGGCGTTTGGCTGGAGTACGAGGCTGGGGAGATTGAGCGCGAGCTAGCGACTGCGCGCAGCCTGGCCATGCAGCACCGCAATGAGTCCGACGCGACTATTTCCAATACATAAGACACGATGATCGTTATTGCCGATACAAGCCCGATCCGATATCTGGTGCTGATCGGACAGATCGATGTTTTGGCTAGCCTTTACGGAAGCATTCTGATGCCCGAAGCTGTGGCTTTGGAGCTTTCGCAGAGCGAAACTCCGTCAGCTGTACGAGAGTGGATCGCTCACCCTCCGGCGTGGCTGGAGATACGTAAACCTGAACTGTCCTTGAGTGAGCTACCCCAGAATCTAGGCCCGGGGGAATGCGAGGCCATCGCACTGGTAGTGGAGGTGGGCGCCGATCTACTGCTGGTGGATGATTGGGCAGCCAGACGCGCGGCTGAAGCGCTTAGCATATCGACGTTAGGGACATTGGGTATTCTCGATCTCGGCGATGAGCTTGGTTTCCTGGATTCGCGTGATGCAATCGAGCGATTGCTGGCGACCAATTTTCGGGCGGGTTCGCAGTTGGTGAAGACAATGATCGATCGCAGCATGGCTCGCAGAGGTATTCAATGACTGGAAGTGAGCTCCGCCCTGCGGATCGCGGCAAGACTACGACAATCTTTCTTTCGGCTGGGGAGGCTAGTGGTGAGGCTTATGGGGCTTTGCTGCTGGCGGAGTTGAAGGTGCGGCTGGGGGAGCTTGGGGCTGCGCCGCGGTTTGTGGGGATGGGTGGAGAGCGGATGGCGGCGCTGGGGCTGGAGCGTGTGGTTCGGTCTGAGGATGTGGCGGTGATGGGGATTACTGAGGTGATCCGGCATCTGCCTCGGATTTATGCAGAGTACCGGAAGCTGAAGGCTGCGGTGGCTGATCCGGCGCGGCGGCCGGATGTGGCGGTGCTGATCGACTTTCCGGATATTCATTTGAAGCTGGCTGAGGAGTTTCACCGGCTGGGGATTCCGGTGATTTTCTTTGTGAGTCCGCAGCTTTGGGCCTGGAAGAAGGGGCGGATCAAGCGGGTGCAGCGGTTTGTGGACCGGATGCTGGTGATCTTTCCGTTTGAAGAGCCGTTTTACCGGGAGCACGGGGTGGATGCGAAGTATGTCGGGCATCCGCTGGCGGATTTACCGCCGCCTTCGGTGACGCGCGCGGAGTTTGCGGCGGCGAATGGGCTGGATCCGGCGAAGCGATGGGTGGGCTTGCTGCCGGGGAGCCGGGCTAAAGAGATTCGGCTGAATCTGCCGGAGATGCTGGCGGCGGCTCGGCTGTTGTTGGCACGGGAACCGGGGACTGAGTTTCTGCTGCCGATTGCGCCGACACTGACTGGTGCTCACATCAAGATGATTTCGGCGCTGCTGACGGAACACGGGTCTGGACTGCCCTTGGAACTGGTGCGGGACGCGCGGGCGGCGCTATTTCATGCGCGGGGGTCGATTGTGGCCAGCGGGACGGCGACGGTTGAGGCGGCGTTGATCGGGAATCCGTTTGTGGTGGTGTACCGGGTATCGCCGGTGACCTACTGGATCGCGAAACGGGTGGTGACGGTGCCGCATGTTGCTATGGTGAATCTGGTTGCCGATAAACGTATTGTGCCGGAGTTAATTCAGGATGACTTTACTGCGGGTCGTATCGTCCAAGAACTTGAACCGCTGCTGGTTGACGGTTTTCCGCGTTCGGAAATGATGGCTGGCTTGGCCCGAGTTGGGACTAAGTTGCGGGCGGGCCGGGATGGCAGTGAGTCTACGATTGGGGCTGTGGCGTCGGTGGTGGTGGAGACGTTAGGATTGGCTCGGTAGTTCCCTTCAGGCTTCATACAACTATTGGATGGGTTTGAGCGTTCAGATTAGGGACGGCATTTGAGAAGCCCACCTTAGCCACAAAGACGGCGGCATGGCGAAGGTGGGGTACCCACATTCTTTTAAGGCTCAACGGAGTACGGAATTGGGCGAGATTCCAGTGTGTCAGGGAGCGGGGATAGGATGACGGTTTTCATGAAACTACGTGGGTTGCGGTTCCCTTCTCTGCTGGCTCTGGCCGGCCTTGCTTTGACGCCGTTTTGCGGGCTGGCCCAGTCTGCGACTTCTGCGAACCGGCTGGCGATCCAGGGTTATGTGATTGACGCGGAGCTGCAGCCTGCCGCTCATCATTTGAAGGCTACGGCGGTTGTCACCTTTACCGCACCCGAAAATGCGGATGTGGTGAACTTTGGATTTCATCCGGCGCTGAAGCTTTCAAAGATCACAGACGATGCGGGAAAGCTGCTGCAGGGGGACCGGTCGGCGGATGGGGCAATCCGGGTGACGCCGGCGACTCCATTCGTGAAGGGTGTGCCGGCGCACTGGACCTTCGTTTACGAGGGAACGATTACCGGGGATGAGGATGGGCCGGAAGAGGGGTTGAAGCTGGCAGCGATCCAGGATTCGATCTCGTATCTGCTCTATCCGGGGCGGTGGTTTCCGATGACCGGATACCTGACGAACCGGTTCACGGCGGAAATGCACATCAAGGTGCCGCAGGGTTTTCGCGTGCTGGCGAGCGGAAGTCAAGGCTCAGTGGACGCGAAGCTTTCTGATGGCAAGGCTGGCAGCCAGTACAACTTTTCGTGGACCAAGCCGGGATTTCCGGGGACGGTGATTGCGGGCCGGTTTGTGGCTCCTATTTCGGTGGGTGGCGGCGGGGCGAATATCAAGGTTTATCTCACGCCGGCGCATCAGGGATCGGCGACCGAACTGGGAGAGACGGCGGCGAAGGAGTTTGGTTTCTTCACGGATCTTTTTGGCGGGGCGGAGAGCGGTCGGCTGAGTGTGGTGGAGTTGCCGGATGACACGCTGCCTTCGGTGTGGGCTCCTGAGCTTGCGGCGATTTCGGGTTCGCGGACCGGGGATAAGTCGGGGATCCGGTTGCTGGCGAATACGATTGCGCACCAGTGGTGGGGTTCAGAAGTGAGCCCGGCGACCTTGAACGATGCGTGGATCACGAATGGCATGGCGCGCTACGGCGAGCTGATGTATGTCGAGGATGAGAACGGTAAGACGGCGATGAAGACGGCGGTGCAGGATGTTTCGGCTGGTGCGCTGGCGTATGACACGACGCCGCTGTCGAGCGCCGGGCGGCTGAATCCGTTTTCGCCGCAGTTTCAGTCGATGACGCTGGAGAAGGGCGCGATGGTCTTCCACATGCTGCGGTGGGAGGTCGGCGACAAGCTGTTCAAGCAGGTGCTGACCGGCGCGCTCTCGCAGTATACGGACAAACCAATGCGGTCGAGCGACTTTGAGAAAGTGGCTGAGGCGCAGACGCAGATGGAGCTGACTCCGTTCTTTGCGCAGTGGGTGGATGGGACCGGCGCGCCGGTGTTCGTGAATAAATACGCTGTCTACCGGTTGGGAAACAACAAGGGTTTCCGGACGATTGGCGAAGTGCAGCAGGATCTTGACCTGTTCCGGATGCCGGTGGAGTTGCGCGTGGAGACGGATGGTAAGACGGAGATCAAGAAGGTCGATGTGGTCGGATCAAATTCGCAGTTCGTGATCGACACGTTTGGCCGGCCGCGACACATTGCCATTGATCCCGATAACTGGCTGCTGAAGGCTACGCCGGATTTGCAGGTGCGGGTGGCGATTCTGAAGGGGCAGCAGCTGGTGGCGCAGGGCGACCTGGCGGGCGGGCTGACCGAGTTCCAGAAGGCGCTGGAGGCGAATGCGCAGAGCTCTCTGGCGAATTACCGGATTGGCGAAGTGCTGTTTTCGCAGAGGAACTACCAAGCGAGCGCGAATGCGTATCGTGACGCGCTGCGTGGGGATGGCGATCCGCGGTGGACGGAGGTCTGGAGCCATATTCAGCTGGGCAAGATCTTCGACGTGACCGGGCAGCGGGATCGCGCGGTGAACGAGTATCGCCAGGCTGTGCAGACGAATGACAATACGCAGGGCGCGGTGAATGAGGCGCGGCTGTATCTGCAGAAGCCTTATGTGAAGCCGGAGAGCGAGTAGACGCCGATTGAGCCAGGGAATTCTACGGGCTTACCGGGATGCGCGTGAACGCGTTTTCGCGCTCAGATAACTCCTTATCGGCATGTCATAGAACACCATTACGAGGTAAGCGAAGCCTACCAGGATGAGGACACCGCAGGTGACTACCAGGGCCAGGTGAGGTGCGTCCGGCTTTTGGCTGGAGTAGTAGTTTCCAAAGGCCCAGATGACAGCGTAGTGCGTCATGTAGAGCGGGTAGGAGATGTTGCCTGCAAACTTGCAGAATTTTTCTGCGCGGGAACCGAGCGTAACTCCTGCTCCCAATGCCACGAGTAGCGGGAAATAGACGATGATGATCGCTGCTTCCCGTATCCATCCTCCCTTGGCATAGGGAAATACAAAAGCCACCAGCAATAGCACTGCCAGGGCCGTAAAGCCGAGCTTGGTGCGAATGATCCATTTGGACCGGTACACGAGCAGGCCCGCCAGAAACGAAAAGCTGATACGAGCGCCGCCGGTCCAGAAGGTAGGTCCGTTGAAGCCCGCCCAAAGATTGCCCGCTCTGTAGCCTACGATGCAGAGGACGATGGCCGCGAGGATGGTGGCGATGCTCAACCAGTGGCGTCTGAGTCGGAAGACGACAATCGCGTAGAAGATGTTGGCGACATACTCCCAGAACAAGGACCAGGCGGGCGAGTTCAGGCTGAAGAGACTGAGCCCGCGCTCCTGCATCGTTGGATAGGGGATGAGGAAGATCGAAGACAGGAATATGAGGGCAACCCGGCCTGCACTATATCCGAGAGGTCCAATGCGAAACGGATCTAAGAACAGGGTAATCAGGCCAAGCACGGATCCGAAGACCACCATGGGATGAAGGCGGATCAACCGAACCTTGAGGAATGCCCAGATGCCCATCTCCCGGACGCGATCGTCGTAGGCGTACCCGATTACAAAGCCGGATAGACAGAAAAAGAAGTCTACGGCCAACCAGCCGTGGCCAATGAAGAGCTTGCTGTAATCCCAGATGACCATCTCCATGAAGTGGAAAATGACGACGACCAAAGCAGCTACGCCCCGCAACCCGTCGAGAGCGGCAAAGTGTCGTTTGCCTGGCATGAGTGTTTGCGCGGTTGGGGTGTCTTTGTTCGTGATCAGGAAAGTGGACCTCTTGAGATAGGGGGATTATAAAGTGCGGGGTAGACCTCAAGAATCTGCTCATTAGAACCGATATCTTCTCTAGCGGCCTGGAATTCGTAGGGGGCGGCTGGAGAGTGGGTTGCATGGGTCTTGTTCCCGGTATTGTTTCCTCGCGTGCTTTTGTTGGGCTTGCGGTCGCTTTGTCTGCTTTCTTCCATGCTGGGCTCGTACGGGCTCAGAATGGGCCGGTTTCCGAGGCTCGACCCCTGGTGACTGGGGTGGTAGACGGTAGGGCGAGGGTGATCCTGGCGGGGAATGTGCATCCGCTGGTGGCTCCGATGATGCGGGCGGGGCTGGATCGTGGGCGGGTGGACGATGCGATGGCCCTGGAGCGGATGATCCTGGTGCTGAAGCGACCGGCTGAGCGGGAGCAGGCGCTGGCGAAGTTCATTCAGGAGGCGCACACGCCGGGGGCCGCGGGATATCACAAGTGGATGACTCCGCAGGAGTTTGGTGCGAGGTTTGGCGCGGCGGATTCGGATCTTGCGGCGGTGAAGGCGTGGCTGGAGTCGCAGGGATTGACGGTTGGGAAGGTGCATCCGGGGCGGATTGCGGTTGAGTTTTCGGGGAATGTGGGTAAGGTCAGTGCGGCGTTTCAAACGGAGATTCACCGGTTTCAGGGCGCGGGAGCGGCTGACTCGGAGAGCTATGCGAATGTGCGCGATCCGCAGATTCCGGCAGCCCTGGCGGGAGTGGTGAGCGGGATTTCACCGATGCACAGCTTTCATGCGCGGCCTCTGGTGACGGTGGCGGGAAAGACTTTGTTCGAAGTGAAAACGCATAAGGCGCGACCGGCATGGACATATCCGGTGGCGAGCACGCAGGCGGTCTTTGAGCTGACGCCCGGGGATTTTGCGGTGCAGTATGACCTGGGACCGGTGTACGCGGCGGGAACGAAGGGCGCGGGACAGAGCATTGGGATTCTGAGCGCTTCCAATATCGATCTGGAGATGGTGCAGTCATACCAGGCGCTGTTTGGCCTGGCGGCGAATCTGCCGACGGTGGTGGTGGATGGGAACGATCCAGGGCTGACGGATGCGGCGACAGAGGCTTATCTCGACGTGGAGCTGGCGGGTTCAGTCGCTCCGGCAGCCAACGTGATTCTGTATACGTCGGCGGGAACGATCCTGACGGATCCTCTGCTGACGGCGGGTTTGCGGGCGCTGGAGGACAATCAGGTTTCGGTGCTGAGTGTAAGTTATGGGAGCTGCGAGGCGGCGTTGGGGGCGGGTGGAAATGCCGCCTGGGCTGCGCTTTGGCAGGAGGCTGCGGCACAGGGGATTACGGGATTTGTGGCGGCCGGCGACAGCGGTACGGACGGGTGCGACGATGCGGGTTCGCAGCAGTTTGCGATGGGCGGGCTGGCAGTGAACGGGATTGGCTCAACGCCGTATAACGTTTCGGTCGGCGCGACGGACTTTTACTACAGCAACTATGCGACGGGCGGGAGCGCGCTGACGACGCAGGTGAATTCGTACTGGAGCGGAGCGGCAAGCACCACCGCGACAACTTCCCTGCTGCAGGTGGCGCCGGAGCAGGCGTGGAACAACCCGTTTGGGATGAATGCGAGTTCGGGCGGCGTGTATGACGTGTATGACTCGACGATTCTGGCTACGGGCGGCGGGGCGAGCGGGGCGGCGCTTTATTCTTCCGCGGGATTGGCGTCAGGTTATGCGAAACCGGCGTGGCAGGCGGGGACCGGGGTTCCGGCAGACACGGCGAGGCATGTGCCGGATGTGGCGCTGTTTGGCGCGAATGGAGAGAATTTTGTGTACTACCCGATTTGCGCCTTGCCGGGAGATTGCGTGAACACGGCGGCGGGCGGGGCTGTTTACATCACGAGCGTGGGTGGGACTTCGGCGTCTGCCCCGGCAATGGCCGCGATCCAGGCGCTTGTAGACCAGGCGACCAAGAGCCGCCAGGGGCAAGCGAACAGTGTGTATTACCCGCTGGCGACGAAGACCGCAGCGGCAACGGCCAAGCCGTTCAACGATGTGATCTATGGAGGCAATCAGGTTCCCTGTTACCAGGGCACGGCTGTGTGTGTGCTGGGAACTGCGGGCTCCGCGAAGGGTTACTACTACGATCCGTATTACACGACGACGAAGGGGTATGACCGCGCGACCGGGCTTGGTTCGGTGGATGTGGCGAATCTGATCAAGGGCTGGTCGTCAATGACTTTTCGTCCGACGACGACAACTTTGAGCATCTCTCCGGCGACGTTTGCGCATGGCGCGGCGGTGGCCCTCAAGGCCACGGTGGCTCCGGCGACCGGCAGTGGCGTACCGACGGGGAGTGTTGGCCTGGTAAGCGACGATGCGGTGGCTTATGCGAACGGGCTGGGGGTGTTTTCGCTGGCGACGGGGACGGTTTCTGCCTCGGTGGACAACCTGCCGGGCGGGACGTACCAGGTGGTTGCTGATTATTCCGGTGATTCCGCCTACGGGGCGAGTGCTTCGGCGCCGGTGACGATTACGGTGACTCCGGAGAGCGACACGCTGAACACGACGGGGTGGGTGCTGAATCCGACGGACAACAACCTCTATCCGCTGGAGGCGGGGATGTATCTGCCGTACGGGTCGGAGATTTTTCTGGAGGCGCAGCCGGTGGGGGTGAATGAGGCGAATTCTCCGCTCGGCCAGAAAGCGCCGGCAACGGGAGCGATTGCCTTCTCCGATAAGGTGGGAACGACAGTGCTCAAGACGACGCAGGCGCCGCTGAACAGCGTCGGCATTGCGGAGTGGACGCCGGGGACGCTGACGGTGGGGTCGCATGTGGTGAGCGCGAGCTTTGCGGGGGATGCGAGTTTCGCGGCTTCTACGCAGGCTAGCGCAGCTTCTGTCACGATCTTTCGGGGGAATACGAGCCTGTCTGTAACGCCGCTGGTGACGAGCGTGAAGGCGGGCAGCACGGTGACGGTGGATGTGGAGATGTTCTCCGGCTACCTGCCGCTGGTGGGGACGCTGCCGACGGGGAATGTGTCTGTGACTCTTGGAAACCAGACGATCGTCACGGCGATGAAGAGCTGGATGTATGGGGCTGCAGGCAGTGTGGCGGGAAAGCCGGTGCAGGAGGCCGTGGTCGTGTTTACCAATGTTCCGGCTGGCGTGCTGCCACTCTCTGCGGCGTATGCCGGGGATACGAATTGGCTAGGATCGTCAGCCTTATACGGCTCAGTCAATTCGCTTGCGACGAAGCCAGCGCCTGCGGTAACGCTGACGGCGGCGACCACGAGCTATGCTCCGAACGGCATTGTGACGATGACGGGAACGGTGACGGGCACTGCGGCGCTGGGCGCTCCGACGGGGACGCTTGCCTTTACTTGGGAGGATGGGGGCGCCGGGTATGCGAATTTGGTGCAGGCGACGAGCGCGACGACTTCTGCGTTTACGCTGACGTTTCCGGCGAACCAGCTGGCGAATGGGAGCAATCTGTTTGTGGCAACGTACAAGGGCGACGCAAACTACTCTTCGCAGGCTTCGCCGCCGCTGACGATTGTGCAGACGGGGAGCGACTTCTCGTTGACTACGACGACCCAGACGGTTTCTGTGAAGATAGGCGCTTCGGGGACTGGCATGGCGGTGATTACGCCGATTGGCGTGTTGCCAGGGGCTGTGACGGTGGCTTGCACCGTGCCTGCCGGGATTACCTGCACTCCGTATCGGCTGCGCCAGCCGTTGGCTCCGGGGTGGCAGACGGGCTCACCTTGAAAGCGGCCGGAACTGTCGCGGCTGGAACGTATGCGGCGGTGGTGACGGTAACTGGCGGAGGGCATGTGCATACGGCGCAGATTCTGGTGTCGGTGCACAACTAAACTTTTCCAGCGGAGCGGAGGCCATCCCGAGTGGGGTGGCCTCTTTTCTTTGGGCTGGATTTGATCGGGCTTGACAGGGATGGTTCAGGTGGAAAGCGGCGACCAAGAGCGGGGATAGACTGGAGGTTGAGGGTACTTCGATTTCTGCGACACAACATGCCGCGCATGGGCTTCTTGGAAGGACGGAGGAGCCGGACTGGGCTCCGCTGACGCTGGCCGAGGTGGATGCGGTGCTGCGTGGATATCCGGCGGCGGGTGGGGCTGAGCGGCTGATGAGCGTGAGCCCGCGGCCGTTTTCCGCGGCGAGCGTGGTGGAGACGCGTGCGGGCGAATTTGTGTTTGTGAAGCGGCATCACCGATCGGTGCGGGACCGCGAGGGGCTGATGGAGGAACATCGGCTGATTGCGCATCTGGCAGCGGCTGATTGGGGTGGTGCGGGGCGTCTGGTGCTCGCTCCGATGGCGGATGATTCCGGCGAGACTGTGGTCACGCGGGATGAGTGGACCTACGAAGTGCATCCGCTGGCGCAGGGCGTGGACGTGTATGAGCAGGCGCTCTCATGGACGCCCTTTCTGCACGCGGAGCATGCACAGGCTGCAGGGCGGGCGATGGCGCAGATGCATCTGGCGGCGGAGGGTTATGCTGCTCCGGCGCGTAAGGTGCAGCAGCTGGTTTCTAGCTTTACGATCTTTGCCGGGGACGCGTCGGAGGGTGGGGACGATTCGCCCGAAGAACGGCTCCGAGGGTATCTTGGCTACCGGCCTGAGTTAGAACGGTATTTAGCTGGGCGTAAGTGGCGGGATTCGCTCGTTAACATACTTATGCCCTGGTATCTAGAGTTAGAGCTATGGTCGGAATATCTTACTCCGCTTTGGACGCATAATGATTTCCATGCTTCGAACCTGATGTGGAGTGAGGCTGGCGAGGAAGCTTTCGTAACCGGCATTGTCGATTTCGGGCTGTGTGACTTGACGAATCGTGTGCATGATCTGGCTACTGCGATTGAGCGCAATATCGTGGAGTGGCTGCGAATGGATGAGCCGGGTGCAGACTTAGTTCATTTCGATCATCTGGATGCTTTGCTGGCCGGATACGAGGATGTATCTTCGTTCAGTTACGAGGAGGCTCGGGCCTTAGCGGCGATGATGCCGTTGGTGCATTGCGAGTTTGCGCTCTCGGAGACGGACTACTTTCTTAGCGTCCTGCATTCGCCGGAGAAGGCTTATCTCGGCTATGAGGGGTACTTTCTGGCGCATGCGGAGTGGTTTCATTCGGCTCAGGGTGAACGGTTGCTGGGACGGTTGCGGGAGTGGGCTGAGTCGAAGGTGGTTCGCTCATGATGGCGATGGTTGGGGCGTGGCTTGCACTGCACTGGTTTGAGCTGGTGGCGGCGGCGGTAAGCGCGCTGGATGTCTGGCTTGCGACCAAGCGGAGCATGATCTCATGGCCGGTGACGATCTTTGCCAGTCTGCTGTATGGCGAGCAGTTTCGGGAGAGCCGTTTGTATTCCGACATGCTGCTGCAGGTGATCTTTGTGGTGTTCGCCATCTATGGGTGGTGGCACTGGCAGCGTGGGTTGAAGGCTGAGGGATCGGTGCGGGTGGTGCGCCCGAGCATTGCCACGCTGATGCGTGATGTGCTGCTTGGCGTGGTGGCGAGTGTGCTGCTGGGCTGGTGGATGCGAGGACATACGGATGCTTCCCTGCCCTGGCTGGATGCGACCCTGACTGGCTTCAGCCTGGTGGGAACGTGGTGGGGGACGCAGAAGTACATTGCCAACTGGTGGCTTTGGATTGTGGTGGATGTGATCTATGTGTGGGAGTATGCGTACAAGGATCTGTGGCTGACTTCGGTGTTGTATGCGGTGTTTGTGGGGTTGGCGGCGCTGGGTTTGCGGGATTGGCGGCGGGCGCAGCGGGTTCAGCTGACGGCCGTGGAGTTGAGCGCATGATTGGGTTTGCTTCCGAGCGAGTTGAGATTTTCCCGCTGCACTTTGAGCGCACGTTTTCGATGCAGCGGCTGGGCACGTATGACCCTACGGCGGAGTCCTCGCATGACTGCTTTCGCAAGGCGTTCTTCTATCGCGGGGAGCCTGCGGCTTTGGAGTTTTGCCGCGATGGCGATGGGCTGCGTGTGACGGCATACGGCGCAGAGGCTGACGCGCTGCTGGCGGAGACGCTGGCTGGGCTGGCGCAGGATGATTTGTATACGAGCTTTGCTACCGAAGACTCCGGGGTGTTGCGGCTGCACCGGAGTCTCCCTGGCTTGCGGCTGTTCCGGTTTCCGTGGCTGTATGACATGACTTGCTCGGCGATCCTGCAGCAGCGGATTCGCACGGTGGATGCGATGCGGGACTGGCGGCGTATCACGAAACGCTGGGGATCGCAGGCACCGCTGGGGCTGATGGCTTTCCCGAAGGCTGAGGTGCTCGCGATGATTCCGGCGTTTGAGTTGCGGGCGATGGATATCGACCTGCAGCGGGCACAGACGTTGCTGCGCTTCGCGCGCGAGTCGCAGTTTGTGCCGTTGAAGCCGCACCTTGATTTTGCGGGGCTACGGCAGAGGTTGTTACGCGTTGTTGGCATTGGGCCTTGGACTACGGAAACTGTGCTGGGCTATGGAGCTGGCGATGCGGATGCGGCGATCCCGGGGGATCTGCATCTGCCGCATGTGGTTTGCTACGCGCTGGCTGGGGAGACGTGGGGTTCGGACGAACGGATGATGGAGTTGCTGGAGCCGTTTCGCGGGCACCGGTTTCGAATCATTCGGCTGCTGTATGCTTCGGGGATTGGGCGGCCCAGAGTGTCAGAGCCCGCACGATACAATCCCCGTGAAGCGTCTTTGTAGATCAGCGCTTTGACTGTGCTGCCTTCTCGATAGCATGCGTTGAAACCAGATTGGTAAGGAGCTCTTTTGCGATCTTCTGTCTCTCGCCGTAACTTTCTGCTGGGCTCTTCTGCCGGGGCTGCTTCACTTTGTCTGAAGCCTGTATTTGCTCGCACGCAACTTGCTGCGCCGAAAGATGCTGCCGGGTGGATTCATCCGGTGATTGGGGCGAGTACGAGCGAGAAGCTGGGCGAGGGGAAGACTTTTCCTGGGCCTGTGGTGCCGTTTGGGATGGTGCAGCTTGGGCCGGATACGCGCACGGGTGGGGACAATGCTCCGGGCTACTCATATGAGCACACCACGATCGAGGGATTCAGCTTTACGCGCATGAGCGGGGTGGGCTGGTATGGCGACTTTGGCAATCTGCTGACGATGCCTACGACCGGGCCACTTCAGCTTGCGAGTGGACGCGAGGATCATGCTGGCGAGGGATGGCGGTCGCCGTTCACCCATGATGTGGAAGTGATGGAGGCTGGCTATTACGCGGTGACGCTGGAGAAGTATGACGTTCGCGTGGAGCTGACGGCCGCGCCTCGTGCGGGGATGTTGCGGTTCACATACCCGAAGGCGGAGACGGCGCGGATTCAGATTGACCTGGCGCGGAGGATTGGCGGCACTTCAACGCGGCAGTATGTGAAGGTGGTTGGCGAGAACGCGATTGAAGGATGGATGCGCTGTCCGCAGGAGGGTGGCGGATGGGGCAATGGTGCGGGCAAGGTGAACTACACGCTCTACTACCGCGTGGAGTTTTCGAAGCCGCTTACGAAGTTTGGTGTGTGGTCAGTGGACATGGATGGGTTTGCTCTGCATGTTGGCGATGGGATGATTTCGGATCGTTTTCAATCACAGGAGTTCTATGACCGCGTGAAGAAGGCGCGGGTGATCGACGGATGCAAGGAGATGGAGGGCGATCACCTCGGTTTTTTTACCGAGTTTGCTACGGCGAACGAGGAGCAGGTGCTGATGAAGGTGGGCATCTCGTTTGTCGATGTGGATGGGGCGCGGCGGAATCTGCAAGAAGAGATTGGGACGAAGAGTTTCGAGGCCGTGCGTCGTGAGGCCGTGCGCCAGTGGAACGATGCATTGTCGCTTGTCGAGATTGAGGGAGCTACGGATACGCAGCGCGCGATCTTTGCTACGGCGATGTATCACTCGATGTTGGATCCCCGCGTCATTACGGATGTTGATGGGCGCTACACCGCGGCGGATGGGAAGGTTCGCACGGCTGGCGCGTTTACTCCGCGGACAATCTTCAGTGGATGGGATGTGTTTCGCGGTGAGCTGCCGCTGATGACGATTCTCAAGCCTGAGCTGGTCAACGATCAGATCAATACTTTGCTGGAAATTGCTGAGTTGAGCGGTAAGGGTTATCTGGAGCGGTGGGAGATTATGGGTGCTTATAGCGGGTGCATGGATGGCGACCCGGCTACTTCGGTGATTCTGGATGCTTATGTGAAGGGCATTCGCAAGTTCGATGTTGAGAAGGCTTATGCGGCTTGCCGGCAGACGGCAGCGGGCGTTGGGGAAAAGACGAACCGGCCCATGAACGACTTTTATCTTGAGCATGGGTGGGTGCCGGAGCAGGTTTCCTGGACGCTGGACAATGTGTACTTCGACTGGTGTGTCGGGCAGTTTGCGCATGAGCTTGGTAAGGCCGATGATGCGAAGACGTTTCGCGAGCGCGGGCAGAACTATCGCAAGATTTATGACCCTGAAGTTGCTAGCATGCGGGCTAAGGATCGCGATGGCAAGTGGATTGCGTGGAAGGGACGGACGGAGTTTGGACAGGGATGCACGGAGAGCAATCCGCTGCAGCAGAGCTGGTTTGTGCCGCATGATGTGAAGGGTTTGATTGAGGTCATGGGCGAGGCTAAGTTTGTGGCAGCCCTTGAGGAGATGTTTGAGAAGACGCCGGATACGTTCGCGTGGAATGCTTACTACAACCATTCCAATGAGCCGGTGCACCATATCCCTTATTTGTTTACGTATGCGGGCAAGCCTTGGCTTACGCAGAAGTGGGTTAGGCGCATTCTGGATCATGCTTACCATGACGATGTGAATGGTATTCCGGGCAATGATGACGTGGGGCAGATGTCGGCGTGGTATGTGCTGGGGGCGATGGGGTTCTATCCGGTTTGTCCGGGGGATGGGATATATATCCTGGGGAGTCCGCTGTTCAAGAGGGCTACGATTCGGCTTGATCCTAAGTGGCATGCTGGGGGGAGTTTTACGATTGTGGCGAAGAATAATTCCGCGGCGAATTGCTATATCCAGAGCGCGACTTTGCATGGGAAGCCTTTGCAGCGGGCGTGGATTAAGCACAGCGAGATTGTGGGTGGAGGGACGCTGGAGCTGGTGATGGGGCCTGAGCCGAATGAGGGCTGGGGTAGTGCTGCGGAGGATAGGCCAATCGCGACAGTGTGATGGTCGACGCGGAGTTAGGTGGCCGGATGGGATGATCCCATCCGGCCTCGTTTCTTATCAGCTATAAGTTGATTCGGCGGTGTATGCGCTGGCTTCGCTGAGTGTCTTTAGCTGTGCTGGGGTCAGCGTCAGATCGACTGCGGCGAAGAGATCGTCCAGTTGCTCCACAGTCGTGGCGCTGGCGATGGGGGCGAGAATGTGGGGGCGTGAGAGCAGCCATGCGAGAGCGATTGAGGCCTGCTTGGCGCCGGTCTGCTTGCTGACTTCTTCGAGAGCCTTCAGGATGCGCAGGCCGCGCTCGTCGAAGTATTTGCCGAGGGCTCCGGCGCGCTTGGCCTTCTCCGTATCAGCCGCGGTCTTGTACTTGCCGGTGAGGAAGCCGCTGGCAAGGGAGAAGTAGGGGATGACGCCAAGGTTGAATTCTGCCACGACTGAGGCGAGTTCCCTCTCGTACTTTTCGCGGGTGTAGAGGTTGTACTCGGGCTGAAGCGTTTCGTAGCGCGCGAGGCCTTCTTTGCGGGAGATATTCTCGGCCTGCTGGAGGCGGTCGCCGCCGTAGTTGGAGGCTCCGATGATCCGCACTTTGCCCTCTTGCACGAGGTCGGTGAAGGCGCGCAGGGTTTCCTGGAGGCCGGTTTCCTTGTCGTCGATGTGGGCCTGATAGAGGTCGATGTAGTCGGTCTGGAGGCGCGTGAGAGAGCCTTCTACCGCCTGCTTCATGTAAGCGGCGCTCAGACCTTTCTTGCCTTCGCCCATGGGGTTGCCGAGCTTGGTGGCGAGTACGATCTGGTCGCGCTTGCCGCTCTGCTTGAACCAGTTGCCGAGGATGGTCTCGCTCTCGCCGCCCTGGTGGCCGGGGACCCAGGTGGAGTACATATCGGCGGTATCGATGAAGTTGAAGCCGCGGTCTGCGAAGCGGTCCAGTACGGCAAACGACTGTTTCTGATCGATGGTCCAGCCGAAAACATTTCCGCCCAGCATGATGGAGGAAACTTTGAGCCCGAGGCTCCCGAGTGTTTTTTGAGTCATTTTTGTTGCTCCTGCGTATTGGATGCAGGCTGCGCGGAAACCGTTCGAGCCATTGGAGATGGGACTGGGCGGGGTGCCGGATACATAAAGAATTGATGCAAATGTGGTATTTTCGAGGATGGCAGTTGCTGCCGTTTAGGAGAGTTTTTTGGCTATCAAGGAATTTATCAAGCACCATTATCGCCACTTTAATGCGGCGTCTCTGGTGGATGCGGCTGAGGGTTATATCAAGCTCATCGATGCGGGCGGGAAGATGTTCCTGACCATGGGCGGAGCGATGAGCACGGCTGAGTTGGGCCTGTCGTTGGCGGAGATGATTCGCCAGGGCAAAGTGCATGCAATTACCTGCACGGGCGCGAACCTGGAAGAGGATGTGTTCAACCTCGTTGCGCATGATTTTTATGAGCGCGTGCCGAACTACCGCGATCTGACGCGTGCTGACGAAGTTGCCCTGCTGGACCGCCACATGAACCGCGTGACCGATACGTGCATCCCCGAGATGGAGGCGATGCGGCGGATTGAGAAGGTGGTGCTGAAGGAGTGGATGAAGGCTGACCAGGCCGGTGAGAGCTTCTTCCCGCACCAGTTCATGTACAAGATTCTGCTGTCGGGCGACTTGAAGGAGTCTTACCAGATTGACCCGAAGAACAGCTGGCTGCTGGCGGCGGCGGAGCGCAATCTGCCGATGTTTGTGCCGGGCTGGGAAGATTCGACGCTGGGCAATATGTATGCCGGGCACTGCATCTCGGGCGACGTGAAGAAGGTACACACGGTGCGCACCGGCATTGAGTACATGATGGAGCTGGCCGAGTTCTACACGAAGACGACGGCGGAGACTCCGCTGGGCTTCTTCCAGATTGCCGGCGGCATTGCGGGTGATTTCCCGATCTGCGTAGTGCCGATGTTGCACCAGGATCTGCAAAGGCCTGAAGTGCCGCTGTGGGCTTACTTCTGCCAGATCTCGGACTCGACGACGAGCTATGGTTCGTATTCGGGTGCAGTGCCGAACGAGAAGATCACGTGGGGCAAACTGGGGATCGATACGCCGAGCTACATCATCGAATCGGACGCTACGATTGTGGCGCCGCTGGTGTTTGCTTACGTGCTCGGCTGGTAAGTTGCTAAATTCATCAAACGTTCGCCTGTTATTCGCGGAGACGCGTTGACTCGCTCTCCGCTGGCGGATATAACCGCTTTATGACTTTGGAATGCTGCGCTTCCGGGATGGCCTGTTGCTGCAACTGTTGTTGCGGGCTAGGTTGCGCTGGCGTTCCGGGGGATGTGGTTTGAACTAGGTTTACACCACACGCGATTGTTCGCATCCGGCCCACACCAGCACATGCTGCGTGTGGGCTTTTTGCTGTTTGCAGGCGAGGAGATGGTATGGCGTCAGGTTCAGAAGAAGCTGTTGCGGCGAGGCCCAAAGGTGGGCTGTCGGTGGATTGGTGGGCGGTGCTGCTGGCCGTGGTGCTGGCTGTGCTGGTGCGGTTTGGTGTTCTGCAACATATTCCCTGGTAAGTGAAAGAGATCGACATGGCGAGCGCTGCAGTTCGAGTTGAGAACACGAAGAAGAACCCGCTGCTGGCGGCGGTGGGGCTGCTGCCGGGCATTGCGCTGCTGGCGGTGATTGGACTGGCGGCGAAGTGGATTGAGCAGTCGCTAAACGGGTATACGAAGGCGCACCACATCATTTTTCCCAACATTGAGTATGTGCTTTGGGCGATTGTGATTGGGCTGATTATCGGCAACCTGGTGAAGCTGCCGGCGATCTTTCAGGCTGGCGTTGATACCTATGAGTTCTGGCTGAAGACGGGCATTGTGCTGCTGGGGTCGCGCTTTCTTGTGGCTGATATTCGCAAGCTGGGCGGGATCAGTTTGCTGCTGGTATTTGTGGAGATTGGCGGGGCACTGCTGCTGATGACGGCGCTGGGCAAGGCCTTTGGGCTGCGGCCGAAGCTGATCAACCTGCTGGCCATCGGGTCCGCGGTCTGCGGTGTTTCGGCGATCATTGCGACGAAGGGCGCGATTGATGCGGATGATGAGGATTCTTCGTTTGCCATCGCCGCGATTCTGGCGCTGGGGGCGATTTCGCTGGTGGCCTTCCCTGCGATCGGGCATGCATTGCACATGAGCAACAACGCTTATGGCTTGTGGACCGGGCTGGCTGTCGACAATACCGCTGAGGCAACGGCTGCGGGCGCCATCTATTCGGACGCGGCGGGCAAAGTTGCGGTGCTGGCGAAGACCTGCCGCAATGCGATGATCGGCTTTGTGGTGCTGGGCTACGCGATCTACTGGGCGCGCAAGGGACAGGCGAACGTCATCGGCAACAAGGCGGCGTTTCTCTGGCAGAAGTTTCCCAAGTTTGTGCTGGGATTTTTGCTGATCTCCGCGGCTGTTTCGTTTGGCGCGTTTAACGCAGACCAGGTGAAAAGCCTGGCGAATCTTTCGCGGTGGGCGTTTCTGCTGACCTTTGCCGGTGTGGGACTGAAGACGAACTTCGGTGCACTGTCAAAGCAAGGCATCAAACCATTCGTTGTGGGGATTGTAGGCGAAGTGTTGATTGCCGTGTTGACGCTGGGCCTGGTGATTGGCGCGAACCGCATCTGGACGCTCTAATAACGCCTACCTGTTCCTGATGCAGGAGTGAGGCTGCTACTTCGCGATACGACTTTCGTCCGGGGCGATGCTGTGCCTTGCTGTCCAGAGAACGTCGCCATTGATCCGTGCAATGGACTTCACCGGGCGAATGCCTCGCAATGCGCTGCACACGCAGATACTGTCTGCATTGCCCAGCATTGCGAGGCTAATGTCTCGCTCTTCCAGGCCTGGAAGGGAATGTAGCAAGTGCGCTCGCTGAACGCCCGGTAACACTCCGGAGGACAGGGTTGGCGTCAGCCATTTTTGATCCATCAAGACTAGAACATTACTGATGCAACCCTCAGTCAATACAGATTGTTCGTTGAGGAACAGGACTTCGTCGAAGCCTAACTTGCGCGCGTCTATCAGGCTCTGCTCGTACAGCTTTCGGTTCGTTGTTTTGTGGCGTAGGAATACATCTCTCGACCGGGTGCGCTCCTCTGCCAGCAGCAGGCGGCCATTCCACGAAACGGGCTCGAGGGGTGCTGTATCGATGCGCCATGCTCCGGTCTCGTCGAGTTCGAGGCGTAGTCTGCATTCGATGTCGCCGCAACCAGAAACCGCAGATGCCAACTCATGCAGCAATTTCTGTTGGTCGTAGCGGATATCGAAAAACTGCGCTGACCTGGCGAGCCTTTCCATGTGCAGAGGCAGGAGCGGTATAGCGCCGGCACAACGCATCGTTTCGATCAGCGCGAATCTGGGTCGTCTGGTGGTGAGGAAGCTGGCCTTCAGTTTGCATTCTTCGAACTCGTCGTCTGGATTGGAACCTGCGGTAATTCCGCCGCCAACGCCCATTGATATCTTCCCGCTCTTGAGCTGGACGGTGCGAATCGCGACGTTGAAACAGGCCTCTCCTCCTGGCGCGAAATATCCGATAGCCCCTGTGTAAATTCCGCGGCGGTTCTTTTCGAGCTCTCGAATGATCTCCATCGTCTTGCGCTTGGGCGCACCGGTGATCGACCCCGATGGAAACAGACTGGCGAATACCTGGGATGGGGAGATTCCATCGTTCAGGAGTCCGGAGCAGGTCGAGGTCATTTGCAGCAAAGTGTTGTAGGGTTCCACGTGAAAGAGGTCGTCGACGTTGACCGATCCGTATTGGCAGATGCGTCCGAGATCGTTGCGCAGCAGGTCAACGATCATCACGTGTTCGCTGCGATTCTTTTCATCGTTCTGCAATTGCCAGGCTGCTTTGAGATCCTCTTCCAGATCGCTTCCTCGAGCCCATGTGCCCTTCATTGGGCGGACACTGATTCGCCCTTGCTTCGTGCGATAGAACAGCTCTGGCGAGAAGGATAGCAGCGGTGCTTCCGCTCGATTGATGAACGCGGCGAACGGGACTGGTTGCTGTCGCAATAACGTCTCATAGACGGCAAGCGCGTGAGCATCGGTACGGCCCGTGATTCTATCGGTGAAGTTCACCTGGTAGGTGTGGCCTGCTTCTAAATGTTCCTTGATGCGAGCCAGTGCCGCCCCGTAGTCTTCCCGCGATATTTGCAGGCCATCTGCGTGGATGATGGCTTCATTGCGTGGAACGTCGCAGTAGTCTGGGAGCGATCCATGTATTACTCCGGTGGCATGATCGAACTCAATTGGTGCCTCGTAGACTCCGAGCCAGGCCAGGGGTTCCGACGGACGAGTGCCTTCGGTGTATGCGGATGCGAGTCCGACAAAACTCCCACCGCACTCATAGGCGAAGTATCCAGCAACGAATGCGCCCTTGGCGAGATGGTTGTCAAGCTCTTCAAGAAGAGGATGGAGGTCGCGATTGTTCCACGCGATCAGTTCGCTTGAGGGATGAAGAAAGAGCAGGCTCCTATCCTGCGATCCGTCTCGCTTTGCGGTTTCCAGCAGCACAGAATTCACGGCACTTGCCGCGCAAATGCGGAAGGCTCGCGGAAGACCGTGCCAAGTAGGAGGTCTCAGCACATCGGCTTCTGATCGTACCTCTTCTGCAACCGCAAACATCGATGATGCTCCTCGTTGATCAGGGGATGATGCAGGCCGACGGTACCGCAAAACAGTCGACATCATCGACGTTACCATTTCAGCCCGGACACGGAGGGATGCCCGGCTCGTCCGAGCCACGGTCCTGGGCGGGAAGACATATCGCCGTGACAGGGTGCCGCGACCAGCAGCACAGCGCTCACTTTACGCATCTACGTATCGTTGTTAGAGTAGTACCTGAACTCCGGTGCGGTCGACGGCAGGAGATTGACTGTTATCTCTCGAATCGGGCCGTTGTGGCTACTTCGTGAGTTCGGCTTCAGATTCGCTCGCGGAGTGTAATGGTACTGCGGTTGAGTTGGGAGTCGAAATTCGTAAGTCTATGATGAAACGTAAGTTGCGGGAGTAGTTCAGTGGCAGAACGTCAGCTTCCCAAGCTGAATGTCGCCGGTTCGATCCCGGTCTCCCGCTCCAATAGAATCTCTAGTTTATAGTTCCGGATTTCAATTTGCGCATAGCTGTTGGATTGGGCCGCCCTATTCCGATCTCTTCCAGCTTTGGCTCGACGTCCGGAGACGAAACGAAAGTGCCGTTTCAACCCAGACGTGCAAGCAAAAACCATTCCTGATATTCCTTGCACAACATGGGATCCGTCGTCAGAGATCAGGCTTGTGGCGGCAGGGTGCGGTTCCCTATGGGTCGGGCGGCTCCGTCGGTCTCAAGAAGACACAGCCATGCGTGATTCTGGGTGAGCACTTCTTCCATTTCGGGCTCGCTCAAGACCATGCACGCGGTGGAGAGCGCGTCCGATTCAGCCGCGGTATCGGCCAGGGCCCAGACACGGTTTTGCCGCGCTGCCGGTTGGCCAGTGCGTGGATCGAGAATATGGTTCCCCTTCACCGCCAGCCCCGAACCGCTCAAGGAAGCGTGAGCCAGGTAGAACCGCTGCGGTGCATTGTCATCCCCGAGACCACAGGACCAACCGGGGGTGTCCTGCGGCGGAGCGCCCGCCAGGATACTGCTTCCGCCCGCTATGAGTAAGAACGACAGGCATTCCCAGCTACGCAGCAACTCCGCCATCTGGTCGAGTGCAAATCCCTTGCCGACGGCTCCCAGGTCAAATTGCAATCGGCCGCTATCGCACAGAATGGCGAGTTCCTCGGGCAACAAATGCCATTGCGGCATCGATGTTTGGGTTTGCATGGCAGCGGCCGTGGCAGAAAACGCGCCCGATGTAGCCAGCTCCATTTTTTTCGCAATTTCCAGGCATTCGAAGGCCGGTTGACTCAGGCGCATCTTTTCGCCCGGCTCGAGTCGAGCGATCTGAGCTATGTCGCTGTTGGCGCGAAAGCGGCTTAGACAGGATTCCAACTTATCCAGAAGATCGACTGCGGCCTGCGCAGCCTGCGCGGCATAGATTCTCTCTTCACCGGCGATACGCACCTCGAAGTAGGTGGCCATTGCGCGGTGATTAAGTTGGAAGATGTCAGTCATGTGGTTCCTCGCGGTGCGGCGACCACAAGAGGGTTAGCACACCGGGCCGAACTCCAAAGAATTGCGGGCGAAAATCCTTCAGGAGGTCGCCGTATTGCTCGGCAGCTTCGGTGGAGGTGATGTAAAAATCCGCCTTTCCCGGCTGCTGGCCAGGCTGCCAGAATCCCACTTCGCTATAGTGCCTGAGATACCACGGCAACGGCCAGGGATCGGAGGCAATTACGGCGATACGCGGCGCTGCGAGCGCATTATCGTGCGCCAGTCTTTCGATCTCCACGGGTAGTCCAAGCAAATCCTCAGAGGTGTGGGCATAAGCGTAAGGATTCGTTTCATCCGCAGGAGCAACAAAGACACGCAGCCGCGTATCGTGGGCGATCAGCACGGAAGCTACAGCTGCCAGGAGAATGCAAACGGTGCGGACGGGGATGCCGAGAGCGGGATACTTCGCTGGCATGCGCCAGAGCGACACGACTGCTCGACCAGCGAACAGGGCGATAGGCAGCCAGAAATTCAAAGCGAGCCAGGGTGTCTTGTATGGAATCAAGCTGTAGATGACGATGATGAAGAGGGCGTAGAACGCCAGCCACCCGTACGGAGAAGGGCTGCGCTGTCTCAGGGACTGGAGGAGGCCTATGGAGGCCAGGATTAATACCAATCCGCCTGACCAGCCTGCGGTTATGAGCCCGAAATAATACGAGACGGGTTCCTGGTGCCCTGCGCCCTGTGCACGTGCAAGAAAATTCGGCACTGCCTCCAGTAAGTCGCCGAGCGCTTTCCAGTTGCTGCCAAACCAGGTGAACAGAAGCACGCTCAGCAACAGAAACGCAGTCGTCGCAACCAACATCAATTTGGGTTGCCACAAAGCACCTGGATATTTTCCTCGGAGGTTCCAGATCCAGAAGACGAAGATGGCGAGCGCGATCGCGAGGAAGTGAAGAACAGCGGTCTCCTTGCTTGCCAGCATCAGCGCAGCGCAAGCGCCAGCCAGCGCCGCCTTGCCGATGGAACTTCTTTGCCAAGCGCGCCATCCGGCCAAAATCAAGCCAAACGTGGCGGCTACAAAAATGGACTCGTGAATGAAATATCGATCGTAGTAGACGGGCAGAGGGCCGGCGGCAAAGAGCATCGCCGCGATCAAGCAGGGTGTGAAGCCGAACGCTTCGACAGCCGCTCCAAAGAGCAGAATCGTGACACTTCCGGCGAGGACTGTTGTCAAACGCAGTTCCGATTCTGTGAGGTCGGAAAATGCCTTTGCACCCTGCATTCTGGCCAGCGGGAGGGCAAGTGCAGTCAGCGTGGGACCGTGACGGTCGTGCGGATCGTAGAGGAATGGTTTGCCAGCCAGTACTTGTCCAACGATGAACGCGTTCACAGCTTCATCTGTGTGCATGGGCCGCTCACCCAATTGCGGCAGGCGCAGGAGAAGTCCGAGAAAGGCGACAAGAAGAAAAACCGCCCATCGAGTCCACCGCGAAGGAAAGGCGATCGTCTGCACTGCAGCCGACTTGTCGGGATCATCGGCAACAAGTGGCGATGGATCGTTATGCAGATCAGAACTCATCGGATCGATACGCCTGGCCATAGCCATTCAGCAGGTTGCGGCCCTGGGTCTTCAGAGGTGCAAGCATGCGATTTTAGGCCGCAGGCTTGCCCCACACTTCGACCTCGATGTAGTGGTTCAATTTGTTGGACGTGTTTCCGTTGCTGTAGAGACGTACATAGCGCCCCTTCACGCCCTTGGCATCGATCAGCTTGCCTTGATAGGTTTCGATGTAATTCAGGTTCTTGCCTGCACCAAAGCCGAAGCTGTTGGCAAAGTCATTGCTGAAGATGGTCGTGACGCCGGACTTGAACGTGGGGTCATCCGACACCTGCACCACAACGTCGCGATACACACGAGCCTGGGAATGAAAATGCCAAATGAGCACCGCGTAGATGTCCGCTTTCTTCGCTAGATCAATCTGCACCCATTGCTTGCCGGGACCGAGTTCGACCCATGACCCTTCGTTCCCGTCCTTATCTCCGTCCACGACCATATCCAGCGTTCCGACATTGGGATTGTTGTCGCTGGATGTGACCTTCTTGTTCTTTGCCAGATTTATCGTACCGGCGGGAACGTAAAAATCGGGACGCTTGCCCTTTGTTGCGGGCTCAAGGTTGGGTACGTTCAAAGGCGCGGGCGTACCTACAAAGAGTGGCGGCGGCAATTGGGTTTTTAGAACAACCTGGTTCTGCGCAATCGCCATGATTGCGACCGGCAATACGCACACAAGGGGAAAACTCTTGGTAAGGAATTTCATCATCTTCTCAAGCTCTCACTTCTTCGGCACTGATGGCAATTCTCGTTTGTGCGGCAATGGCTTCATTTGCTTTATGAATCACGTATTCACTGGTGAACGCTTCATCGCCGGGGCAATTCAGTTTTGCGGTACCGCGGATGGCGTTGAAAAAGTTCTCCAGGTGCGGCTGATGCGGGGGTTTGTTGAAGAAGACCGGAATCTCGTACTCCGCCAGTTGCGCGGTTTCGCGCACGTCCACTTTCGCGGCATCCTCGGCGGGGGCAGCTTTGGCGCGGACGTAGCCCTTTTGAAGCAGATCGTCCCATGAAACGTCAGTGGCGCGAGCCTCGCGATAAATTGCGCAGATGGACGGGTCCTCCGACATCTTGATGGTGCCCTCGTCCCCCATGAACATCTCATAGTAGCCGCCGCCTGCGCTGGTGGTCGTCTGCACCTGATAGGACGCACGCGCCACGCCCTGGGCCAGCGGATACTCATAAATCACGATCGCGTTGTCATACCAGTCGTGATTCTTGTAGTAATCCAGACCGCCGCTGCCGATGACCGACTTCGGCGAACCCAGCCACCAGTTGAAAATGTCGATCTGATGTGCGCCAAGATCGGATAACGGTCCGCCACCGAGTCCCTTGTACCAGCGCCAGTTACGGTATTGGTGCATGTCTTTATAACCGTATTTGGAGAGTGTGCTCGCGGGTATCTCGTACTTCTTGGGCCAGCCGAAGTCTTCTTTCACTGCACGGTTCCATTGCCCTTGTGCTGCTGTCACGCGACCGCAGAACTTTGCCTCCTGCAGCAGGCGGTTCTTGGTGAAAAGGTAGCGCGGGTTGCTGCGCCGCTGATGACCGATCTGCAGCAGCTTTCCGGTCTCGCGCATGGTCTTCACCATGGAGCGGGCTCCGTCGATCGTGTTGCTCATCATCTTTTCGCAATAGACATGCAGGCCGGCCTTCAGGCATGTATTCGTCATTGGCGCATGCCAGAAGTCCGGCGTAGCGATCAAGACGGCCTGCAGGTCTTTTTCCTTGGAGAGCATGTCCTCATAATCCTGGTATGAGCGAACCTCATTGCCAAGTTTTCCGAGGTAGCGAGCACCTTCCTGAAGGTGGTAATCCCAGATATCGCACAGCGCCACAAGCCGGATGCCTTCGATATTGAGAAGAGACTCCAGCAACACTTTGCCTTCCTCGCCATAACCGATGAGGGCAACATTCAGGGTGTTCAACGAAGATTTGTGAACAGCCGCTGCCTGTTGACCAGGGTCGGACTTGCACCCGCTTAACAAGAGGCCAGCGCCCGCGACTGCGGTTGTGGTAACGAAATCTCGACGATTCAAGAGCGGATTTACCATTTTTTGAGAACCGCGAATCTGTTGTATTTGGCGAGCAGCAATGCTCCCGCGACCAGGCCGATATGAATGCCCAGATAGGCCACTCCGTCTGGCTGATTGATCAGCACCAGGCCAATCGTAAGTAGGACGAAAAGCAACGCCTGGGCGAGAAGCGACAGTCGCGTGCCCAGCCCTATCAGAAGCATGATTCCGGTCAGAATAAATGCCGGGCCTAGCATCTTGTCGACAGCCACCAATGCGAATTTCGGTAACAAGGGCTCGTGGGCGAACTTGTCCCGGAGCGCTGCCGGAATTCCCGCGTAGTTGGCCAGCGCGTAGGACTTGACGTTCACATTGACCATCACTCCGCTCGCATCTGGCTGACCGGTCGATGGATCGATCAGTGGCATAGCCACAGATCGATAGGAGCTAAACTTCTCGATGCCAACGAGAAGTGCGCGCACGCCGAGCCAAAGGCGCAGCGCCAGAAATGCCCAGGTAAAATCCAGATTCACTTTCTGGTCAGACTGACGGCCAGGATCTACTTTTGTTTCCATTGAATTCGTCTTGTCTCCCCGGTCGATGCCGAGATTGAATGGCAAACGTTTCAAATCGTTTCCGCAGTCGGTCGGCGGAAACTAGGAAAAGCGGTTGTCGCTAAGGCGCGCTTAGCTCATTTTCCATGGGCCCCGGTATTCGCGAGTCATCAGCTTGCTGGCTTCAGCATCGCCGATGATCTTTTCTTCTTTCACGTCCCAGCGGATTTTTCTTCCGGTGTGCATGGAGATCAGACAGAGATGTCCGGGGATCGCCGAGTGGTGTCCTACTTCGACAGGGGTTATGGTCGCTTCGCGCGTCTTGATGCAATCCAGAAAATTTTGTTGGTGATTGGAAGAGGTGTAAAGTTTGACCTTGCGCAGCTCTCTGGGCAGATATTTGCCCTTTGTCCATGCGGGATTCGAGGTCTCAAACCCTCCACGATCGACCCACACCCAGCCCTCGGTGCCAATCCATTTCACACCGCTCCTGATGTCGGGATAACCGCCAGCGATGGTCATGGTGACGCCCCGCGGATATTTCAATTCAAACCGGTACTTCGGTGCGGTATTCCATACCGCCGTGGCTGGTGGGAGCTCGCCGCTACCTTCCACTTCCGACGGACCTGAGTTGTCGAAGTCCAAGCCCCAGTGCGCGATATCGCAATGATGGCCGATCCAGTCCAGCAGCTGCCCGCCACCCGTGTTGTAATTCCAGCGCCATGATTTATGGGAGCGCGCCTTGATGTAAGGTTCCATCTTGGATGGACCAATCCACATCTCATAATCCAATTGCGGTGGAGGATCGGTGACCAGCAGATTCCAGGCCTTGGTGCCAGCCTTCACCTGATCCAGGCTTGTGAAAGTTTCCCCCTCAGCGGCCAGTTTTGCGAGCGCATCCTTTTCTACGCCGTCAAAATCCGATAAACCGGCCGGCAGGCCAACTTCCACATGGGTCACCGTCCCGATGAGTCCGTTTCGGACGATTTCCGCTGCCTTATGAAAGGTCGGAACCGAGCGCTGCCATGAGCCCATCTGCCAGATGATGCCGTTCTGCTGAGCTGCACGCACGATGGATTGCTGTTCGGCGATGGTATGCGCAAGGGGCTTCTCGCCGTAGATATCCTTTTTGCGGCGCGCGGCCTCGGTGGCGACGATTTCATGCCAATGATCGGGTACGGCAATCATCACGGCATCAATGTCTTCGCGGGCAAGCAGTTCCCGGTAATCGTGGTAGCCTTTGCAATCCTCGGTTCCATACGCGTCGTTAATCATCTTGACTGCGGCATTCAGATGGTTCGTATCGATATCGCAGGCCGCGACCACCTGACAATCCGGCGATGCCAGGAAAGCCTCCGTATTGCTCGGCCCCTGCCAGCCCATGCCGATCACACCAAGATTGATCGTGTTGTTGGCCGAGGGTTTCGAACTCTGCGCGCCGAAGGCGGGAAAGACCGTAGGGAGAATGACGGCCGATCCGGCAGCTTTGAGGAAATTGCGGCGATTGAGGGAACGAGGCAAAAGCGTCTCTTCAGAGCGATGCAGTTTAGACATGATCCACTTGAATATCATCTTCTCGAGTACTGTGGCAACCGCATATTGGAAGACGCGCCAGGTGTCCTCCAAAGTGGCAGTTTCGGAGCAGCGATCAGGCTGGTGTGAGAACACTTGTTGATGTTGCTGGAGACGCTTCTTGCCGACCTTGCGGAGACGAGTACCCAACATCAGGAGTTGCGAGGCCGGCACTCGCCCAGTCTGACCTGATGGGAGATCCATCGGAACCCTTCAAATGCTCTCGATCTTGCAGACTCCTTCTGACTTCTGTAGCCGATCGCTCAAAACAAGCCATACCAGCGCTGTCATGATGCCCATGGCTGTGCCCGAGCCAAATGCCATGATCCATCCGGTGTGTCCATAGTGTTTTACGAGGAATGGCACGAGGGAAGTCGAAGCAATACCGCCGATGATGCCAACCGTGTTCATGAAGCCCGCCACCACCGCTGCATGCGGTCCGGCAATCGCCGTCGCGGTCGTCCAAAACGACGACTCAGCTAGATACATCGCGCCCAGACTAATCGAGAGCGCAAGTACAGCAAGCATACGGCCGTCGACTTCTGCTGCGACCAGGAGCAAAATCCCCGACAGGGAATAGCCTGCCGAGATGATGATTTGAGAGCTCTTGAATCTGCCACATCGTTTCGTCAAACGATCCGAAAGAACTCCACCAAGAGGGGTCGCAATGATTGCTGCAATCCACGGCAAACTTGTCATCAGTCCACCGCCGAGAAGGCTAAATCCTCGCACCTCAACGAGATACACATATAGCCACGAGAGGAACATGAACAACAGATAGCCCTCAGAGGCATAGCTTAGCGCGAGCAGAGCGACGTTCAAATTCAAGAGCCTGGGATTCGCCGGGTCAATCTCCGGGGCGTGGATGAGAGGTGCATCGATCTTTGCCGGCGATGACACTCCGCGCGTGAATGCAACCCATATCAAGCCCACCGCAAATGCGACCAGGGATGTGATGTAGAAGGAGGCTCTCCATCCGTAGCGCATCATGCAAAACGCAACAACAGGTGCAGATAGCGCCGACGCGACCGAGCTTCCCATCAACATCATGGAACTGCCGGTACCGCGCAGGGCCGGCTCCATCCATTGATGAACGGCGCGGGACGCCACCGGATACGTGGACGCTTCGGCGAGGCCAAGTACAAAGCGACATGCCCAGAGTACAGCCAAGGTTCCTGCCGTACTCCTGAAAAGGACGCCAGGGGCGAATCCTGTCGCTACTGTACAAAGTCCCCACACGATCGCTGAGATGCCAAGGACGAGCCGCGCGCCATACTTATCTCCCAGCCAACCTACTGGAACCTGAAACAGCGCGTAGCCAATGAGAAATCCATTGAAGACCAACGCCATGTCGCTCCTCGATAGCGCCAAGGACGGCATCATCAATTCTGCGGCGACGGAGATATTCACCCGCTCAACATAGCTGGCAAAGCTCAGGCCGAAGAGCATAGCAACGATGACCCAGCGGAAGTGCGGCGATGAGGATACACGAGCCAGCATCTTCCTTTTATACCTGCGCTTCAGGAGTTGGCAGCAGCAAACCATCGATTTGACGATTCAAACATTGAGATCAGATCGCAGCGCATATTTTTGTTGATCCATTCGGAAGCATTCGGGTATGTTCGAGGCTCAACGTACGCGAAGGCAGGCTCCGGCCTCACGCGTGTTGCTCGATGGAGGGAGTCGACATGAGATTTTGCACACAGGCTTTTCTGTACGCAAACACATCTGGAGACTTCGACATTGTCTGCCCATGTTGTACACCGTTTCGTCTGCTTTAAATCTCTTCTCAGTTTCAAGGCTCGTCGACTTACTGTCTCTGGATTTAAGAGCAGCTCTGATATTTCTGCAGAGCCCGCCATCAACAGCTCGAGATGTTGTCCGATCCAAGTCGCTCAAAGCGGTAGCAGCCCTACATTTTGAACCGGTATTCCAAGCCATGCTGATTCTGCTCACCTGGAGTTCTGAATGATGCGTCAACGGTTGATCCTTATCGCACTCTTAAGTTTCTTGATCGCTGCTCCGCTTTCCACAAAGGGAGCCTTTGCCCAGGCAGTCTTTGGCAAGATTGCCGGAAACGTTACAGACCCTTCGGGCGCTGTCATACCGGGTGCAGAGGTCGTGATTCGAGACGTTGATCGCGGCACTGAGTATCACACTACAAGTGGCAGTCAGGGAGAATACGCGCAAGGTCAACTGCTGGCCGGCTCTTATTCGGTCATAGTGAATGCCCCTGGATTTGGAAGCTTCACCAGCACCGTACAGGTGCATGTCGACTCGACCGTTGAAGTCAATGCGAAGCTCAGGATTGGAGCGCAGGCCGGCACTGTCGAGGTTACGGATGAGACACCGCTCCTGCAGGTAGATCGCGCCGAGGTCAGTACCACTTTGCAGACGACGGAAGTTGAGAATCTTCCCGTGATCGACCGTAATGCAACCGGGTTGGTGTTCACTGTTCCGGGTACGCAACTCACGAGCTTTCAGCATTCAGCGGCCGAAAATCCTCAGGGCGGCTATCAGTTTGCGGCCAACGGACAGCAGTTTTTCGCCAACGGCTTTCTGCTCGATGGTACGGAGAACGACAGCGCCATCCTGGGCATTGCGGTGATCAACCCCAATATCGATTCGCTGGAAGAGCTGAAAGTGACGACGAGCAATTATGACGCTCAGTTCGGATCGGTGGGCGGTGCGCTGCTGCAGGGCACGACCAAATCCGGCACGAACACGTTTCACGGCTCGGCATTTGACTACTTGCGCAACGGCTACTTCAATGCACAAAATCCGTTTGCGCCCGGCGCACTTCCGCTGCACTGGCAACAGTTTGGCGGTTCGGTGGGTGGTCCCATCTGGAAGGACAAGCTCTTCTTCTTCGCCGACTATCAAGGAACGCGACGCTCGACCGGAGCTCCCGCAATTGTGACCGTGCCCACCGCCGCTGAGCGAGCAGGCGACCTCTCGGCATTGCTGGGCGACACGATCCCAGGAGCGGATCCTGTCCAGACGACTGAGGGCAACTTCGTCACACCGCGGGCCGGCATGGTCTTCGATCCCAACTCCGGAAACTCGGACGGAAGCGGGCGCAAGGCGGTCTCTCACAACGGCCAGGTGAATGTATTCCCTTCCGTGCCTGCAGCGATCACCAAGCTGCTCAACAATCTACCGCTGCCCAATACTGGAGGGCCCGGGGCTCTCACCAACAATTACGTGGCTGTTGGCAAGCAGACCTTCCAGGACGATCAGGAAGACGGGCGCATTGACTACGCCGTCAATCCCAAGACCCGCGTTTTTGGCCGTTATACCATCAGCGAATTTTCCAATATCGCACCCGGCGCGTTTGGATCAGTCGCCGGAGGTCCTTCGCTGCAAGGCACCAACTTCGCAGGTATTTCGGATACGACCAATCAGAGCCTTGCGCTCGGATTCACACGGACTTTCAGCCCGACCTTGATCCTTGAAGCTCGCTTTGGAACTTACCGGTACAAGGTGCGTGTACAGCCTGGCGGACTCAATACCACTCCGGCTACAGATGCTGGCATTCCAGGGTTGAATCTCGGAACACCTGAAACCAGCGGCATGCCTGCATTTTCCATCAATGGTGAGTATGGCTTTGCCTTTGGCTATTCGTTAGGTATCAACTCCTGCAACTGCCCGCTCTTTGAAACCGAAAACCACTTTCAATGGGTCAATAACTGGACCAAAATTTCAGGCACTCACACGTTTGGCTGGGGAGCCGATTTAAGGCGCGCGCAACAACAGCGAATTCCCAGCGACAGCCATCGTTCAGGCGAGCTCTCATTCGATCCCTCAACCACCGGCAACTTTGATGCCGACAGTGCGGGTCAGGCAACGGGCCAGACGACGGGCGCCGGCATTGCCTCTTTGATTTTCGGGGTACCCGATGGCTTTGCGAGATATTTCACGGGTGCTAACCTGCACCCCGGACTTCGCCAGACGCGCATGTTCTTCTACGCCCAGGACACCTGGCGTGCGACCTCAAAGCTCACTCTGAGCTACGGAATTCGCTATGAGAACTACCTGCCGCAAAACGCGGCCTCTCCGGGCGGTGCGGGAAGTTTTGATCCTGCTACTGGAGAAGTGTTAATCGCTGGCGTAGGAAGCGTTTCGAAGAGCATGAACGTGACCGCCTACAAGACTGGATTCGTTCCGCGTATCGGAGTCGCATACCAGATCGCCGCGAAGACCGTACTGCGTGCAGGTTATGGCAGCAGCTTCACTCCCGCTGGTCTGGGAGCGGTCTTTGGGCAAGCTCCTGACTACGATCCGCCGGTGATCCTGCCGCAATACATTGGCGCAGACAACAGCTACGGCTACTCATATGACCTGTTCAGCGGGCCACCTGTTCCTACCATTCCCGCGGTAGCATCTTCGGGCCGGTATCCGCTGCCGGACAATATCTCGGTCTACTACTTCCTCGATCCACCAAACAAATATCGTGTGCCTTCGACGCAGTTCTGGAATGCAGCGGTGCAGCACCAGATCACGCCATCCATGTCGATTGAGGCTGCCTATGTCGGCAACGTGGGACGTCACATCTTCGTGAACGCCAATCTGAATCAGGCTGTACCTGGTCCGGGAGACTATGATCCGCGCCGGCGCTTTTATCCGCAGTTTGGTCTGGAACAAGGGTTGTACAGTCTTTGCAATTGCGACAACTCGAACTACCATGCTCTCCAAATGAAGTGGGTTGAGCACCAGTCCAAAGGACTCGATTTCATCGTCGCCTACTCATACTCCAAAGCACTTGATGACACCGAGCTCGGAGGAGTTGCCGACAATAATCTCGACTACAAGGCAGACTATGGACCATCCAGCTTTGACCGGCGACACGAACTTGCTGTATCCAATGTCTGGCACATCCCTTATGGCCGCGGTCAACACTTCGGCGCCAACATAAACCGCCTGCTGGATCTGATTGCCGGTGGTTGGGAGTTTAATGGCATCACCACCGCTACATCAGGCGTCCCGTTCACGCCGAACGTAGGCAACGCTCCTCTGCTCAATGCTGACTTCAACAGTGTGCGACCCGACAAGATCGGTGATCCACACGTTTCGAACCCAAATCGCAATCAGTGGTACAACCCGGCGGCTTACACCGCCCCGCAAGGGCTCTATCGTGATGGCAACGTGTCACGCAATTCCCTCGTCGGTCCGCGCGTGTTCCTGATGAATCTGTCTCTAGCCAAGGTATTCACAATTACTGAAGGCAAGACTATTCAGTTCCGCTGGGAAAACTATAATGCCCTCAACCATGTGAATCTCAACACACCGGACAACTACATCGATGATGGTCCTAGCGCGGGTACAATCACGTCAATCCGGGCCGATATGCGCGAAATGCAGTTTGGCCTCCACATACGCTTCTAGGGTCTGAGGGAGAGGAGCAAATCACCGATGTCGCATGGCTCGATAGAGGGAAAAAACTTGAACCTGATTCAACCGATGCGCACTGCTGTGACGGTATTCGCCTTGACAGCAGCGGCTGTTCTCGCGCTGTCCGGCTACTTGGCGCATGGGCAGACTGCACAGACAACCCAGCCATCGTCCAATATCCAGGTTGCGCCAAAGCTACCCAAGCCAGATGATCGTTATAAGGCCGATATCCTGCTCGTAGTCGCTCACCCGGATGACGATACCGGCATCCTCAACTACATCACGCGTGCCTCCCTGGATGAGCACAAACGCATCGCCGTTATCTTCTCGACTCGCGGCAACGCAGGCGGGAATGCAGCCGGCATGGAACAGAGTAAAGCCATGGCAGACGAGCGTGAGATGGAAGCTCGTCGATCCCTTGCAGCCAGCGGCATAGACAATGTTTGGTTCCTGCGCGGCCTGGACACGGCCACGCAGGACGTGCTTCACTCACTGGAAACACTCGGCCATGGAGAAGCTCTGGATCAGACCGTTCGCCTTATCCGGCTTACGCGTCCCGAGGTCATCATCACCTGGATGCCTGCTTACGTTGCTGGTGAAAATCATGGCGATCACCAAGCCTCATGCGTTGTGGCTACAGAAGCATTTGATCTCGCCGGCGATCCGACCGTTTTTCCTGAACAGGTCAATGCGCCGAGGCGCTATTACAGCATCAATAACTACGGCGAAGGACTGCATCCATGGCAAGCTAAGAAACTCTATTTCTTCTCCGATGCAAGCCATCAGGAGTTCCTCGCGCATCACGGCCCTGCTTACCTGGCCAGTGATATTTCGAAGTCGAAAGGGGTTAGCTACGGAGTACTGAACAAGAAAGCCTGGGAGCTCTACGCAACTCAGATCGATCCCCTGCTTGATTACTACGCCAACATGCCCGACTATCTCATCCTCGGTAAGTCGTATGTAAAGACAACATCGACTGAGGCCGATGTGTGGGATGGTATCGATGACAAGCCAATTGCCTTCGTGCCTGCACCTGGATATCGCGCGAGCACGAGGCCGGAGGTTAGCATCGAGTTGGGCGGCCCTTGGGCATTCTACAAACAGTTCCAGCTCGCGCATGGCATCGCTGAGGCACTCAGCTTCGTCAAGCCACAAACAGCATTCAGTTACAACAGTGAGCTTTGGGTTCCGCTGCTGATCCACAACGACACGGACCGGCCGCGTGACCTTGTTCTCAAGTCCATTCTCGGTGACGGCTGGGTACCGGTGAACGATACGTTGTACCACGTAGAAGCTCACAGCAGTTACCCGGTGCAGCTCTTTCTGACGCGGACAGCGCCTCTGCCACCGTCTGCCGCGATCACCCAAACGCCAACCTCAGTGATGCCCGTCACTCCTACCCAAGACCTGCATTGGAAACTTTCAGAGAATGGGAAACCGGTTGGGGAAACAAGCCTGACAGTTTATCTAGAATTCAACGGAGTTCCACAGTGAGGATCATGTGTCGATAACCAGGCGTTCACTGCTCGCTGCTGGATCACTTTTCACCGGTGCAATCGCTGCCCGGACGTCTCACGCTTTAGCAGTTGCAAATGCAGCGGCAGCGCCGCCCCTCGACCACCGTAAGCTGAAGATCGTCGTAACCGGCGGCCATCCGGGCGATCCGGAATACGCATGCGGTGGAACCATCACAAAGCTCACGCAGCAGGGCCACGAAGTTGTGATGCTTTACCTGAATGACGGTGCCTGGCCGCCCACGGATGCTGCGACGCGTGTCGCCGAAGCCAAGCATGCATGCAGCATTCTCAACGCGCGTCCTCTCTATGCTGGCCAGCAGAATGGAAACGCCATTGTGGATAAAACGCACTATGAACATTTTGCCTCGATTCTCCGAGCAGAAGCTCCTGATGCGGTCTTCACTCATTGGATGATCGACAACCATCGCGATCACCGCGCCATAGCCATGCTGTCGTATGACGCATGGCTGAGTTCCAACAAGAAGTTTGCCCTCTACTATTTTGAAGTGTCCGATGGCGAGGATACGTTGCAGTTTTCGCCTAACCGCTACTCGGATATCTCGAAATTTGAGGCTGTGAAGAAAGCCGCCTGTTATGCGCATGCAAGTCAAACACCGGACCGCTATTACGCCTTACAGGACCAGGTCGCACTCTTTCGCGGAGCGGAAAGTGGCTCACAACGCGCCGAAGCCTTCATTTACCAGCAGCAAAACCCATTTGATATTTTCAGTACACTCCCTTGAACTCTCCGTTGGGGCATACGCAGCTCCTTTCTGCGCTGAACCTAAACTTCTCCCAACCGCAGCGGATGACGGCCACGATTCTTTCCTTTCTACCAAATCAGCTACCGCCTCTTGCGATTGAACATCGTTGCTCAATCCTCCATCTGTTTCGGCTTGGGCGACGTTACTTTCACGGCATCCGACTGCTCACTTACGCCATTCGTTCCGACCGCGATGATCCTGTACGTCACTGATTCGCCTCTCTCGGGCGCAGGTTCTGTGAACTTGCCGCTAGTCAACCCTACCGCCACCACCTTCGGCTCCGGCTCGAGTGTGCTTGTCCTCAAGACGCGGTAGATCCTGGCAGAGGGTGCGGTTTCCCATGTCAGCGTCAGAAGGCCGTCAAGGATTGCTGCTCTTACGCCAGTAGGAACAGGCGTTTTGACCGCATCCTTTGCCGGCAGCAACCCGTACACGCAGAACTGACCTGTCCCAACATTTTCAGTGCCAAAACTCGCGAGATAAACCATCCCGTTGGCGATCGTAGGCGGAGCCATTTTGGAGTATTCTCCGCAGTCGTCGCGCGCCGGAAGCTGCAACGAGTTCCATAGTTCGTGACGTATGTCATCTCCATCGTAGGCATGCAGAACTCCCGGTCGCGACTCGTGCCATGAGTCGCCGGTTGCGTGAATTGCTGCCCACAGGATGCCATCTTTGTTTCCATTTGCCGACAGTGATAGCATCGCGCCGGGGTGACCTTCATTCGGTACATCGCGCATCATCAACGGTGTCTGTCCGAGTTTCTCTCCTTCAAGCTTGTAAACTTTCGCTTTGTCTCTTTGCCCCCATACGTACAGCAAGTTGCCTGCGTGAGCGCTTTGCCAGTAAACAAGGCTGTGAAGATGCGACGCTGTGGCCTGAAAGTGTTGCAGGGCATGATCATCGCCGAGATGTCCGAAGTTTCTGGTATCCAGGGTGTAGAGCACTCCCTGCTTGCCGCCTCCGAGAACCAGGTGCGTGCCGGGAATAAGAGTCGCGCCGGACGAATTGAGGTCAGCGTCTTCCTTGTCCAGTGTGAGGTGGTTCGTGGGTGTAAACCAATCGACCAATTTGAGGCGAGGGTCCAATTTGAGAAAGCTCTCGCTGAAGTTCCTGATGCCATCCCAACTGCCATTGCCTGTCACAACGTATACGTATCCTTCGGCATCCGCCACGGGTCCCTGGCCAGATTGCCAGATGCTCGCCTCAGAGCCAGCCGGCGATGTATTGAAAACACTGATTTGTGCCAGGGTCTTGGCATCGTACGCCATCAGAAATCCGTGATACGGATCTTTGTCGCAATGCGATGCGTAGCCGATGTACACCATACCGTTCGCCAGCATCAGCGCAGGCCTCTGGTTCTCCATGAGCGCATTGAAATCAGGCGCACGGATGGTCACGGGACTCTCCGGCATATCGGCGCCTGTTGCCAGGTCGAGTGCATGAAGTCTCTGCGTGAATCCGGTCCGAGTACCATTTACCGCGCCCGCGCGCGTCAGCGCAACCACGTATAGAACTCCGCGCTCCTTATCGATCACGGGCGTACCAATGATGCCCATCTTCCCATTGATGTCGAGGCAGCCAAAATTTTCGCTGTGCAGGTTGGCCGGCGTTCCGAAGTTGACGTGCCATACCGGCTGCGTGGCCTCAGCATCATTAGCATCGAAAGCATATACGCTGTTGTTCACCGTGGTCACATAGACAAGGTCGCGCACACCTCCATCTACCTGCACTCCAGTAACGACCAATGGCTGTGTATAGATCTGGTCGTCCACGACCCGCTTGAACAGCATCCCAAACTGGCTCTGATTTACATTGGCCGGGGTCAGTATCGTTTCGCGGAGATTCACACCGGTCCGGGAATTGTCATTGTGCTGCGTCAACACGTCTACCTGCGAATGTGCGCAGACGCTCACCATCAAAACGGACAGACAGGGCAGAACAGCGACCAAAACATGTTTCAGGGTGTTGACTGACAATTGCATACTCCTAATTCTGAGCTGATATTTTGGGCCTCTGTGAGGAGGATGCACTCAAGTTTCGGAAAGGAAGAGCTTACGAGGCATCGGGCACTCCTATCCGCGGACGCAATCATGATAATTAATCCTCGCGTAGCTCTGCCAGGAGCCTATATGCTCGCTTGCGAGGACTAACGGCAATGACTCAGCTGTCGCACCGCTCCGCCTTGATCTTCCTGGTTTCTCGCAGCATTGCCGCCTTGCTATTCTGCTTTGGACTGACAATGTCTGCTTCAAGCCAGCAGCCGCTTCAAACGCTTCTTGTCGGCATCGACCACAGACCCGTCACAAGTCTCAACGGAGACTGGCACTACCTGGTGGATCAGGCCCCGGGACGTGCGTTGTATACCGGAAATGGCGCGATCAACGATAAATCCTACGCGATGAACGAGCACCCCCGCATCGTTGGCAATCATAATGAGGAATACGACTTCGCTACCGCGCCCACCATCAAGGTTCCGGGTGATTGGAACACTCAAGTGCCTCAGCTCTTCAACTATGAGGGTGTGCTCTGGTATCAGAGGGACTTCGATGCCCAGCCCAAGCCGGGCACGCGAACGTTCATTCATGTTGGAGCCGCCAATTACCGGTCGCATGTCTGGGTCAATCAGAAACGAGTCTGCGATCACGAAGGTGGGTTTACCCCATATGACTGCGAGGTCACAGCCGTTCTCCACACTGGATCGAACTTTGTCGTCATTGCAGTCGATGCTACGCGGCTTGTCGACGGCATCCCCTCCGTAGGATACGACTGGTTCAACTACGGCGGTATCACTCGGGATGTTTCACTCGTCACGGTGCCTATGGCCTTCATCGACGACTATGATATTCATCTAGCCCACAGAGCGAAGTTCGAACCTGACAATACTGAACTTACAGGGTATGTTCATGTGCTCGGCCCGCCTGCGGATACATCCGTAACAATCGACATTCCCGAAGCGGGTGCTAAGACTACCGCTAAAACGGATGCGAATGGCGACGCCGCCTTCAGCGTTAAGGCGGCGAAGCTCATACTCTGGTCGCCAGAGACGCCGAAGCTCTACAAAGTCAGCATCACGAGCGGCGAAGACAAGTTGACCGATGACATCGGCTTCCGCGATATCCGCGTCGAAGGCACCCGCATCCTACTCAACGGCAAGGCCGTGTTCCTTCAGGGTATCAACGTACACGCTGAGGCTCCTATTCGAGGAGGACGCGCCAATACTGATGAGGATGTCGCAACGCTCTTCAGCTACCTCAAAGACCTGAACGCCAACTTCGCTCGCCTCGCGCACTATCCCCACGATGAACGCATGGAACGTGCCGCCGATCGTGACGGCATCATGATCTGGTCTGAGATACCCAATTGGCAGAACATATCCTTCGACAAGCCTGAAGTGTATGCCAAGGATCTCACTATGCTCAGAGAAATGATCCGCCGCGATCGTAACAAAGCATCCGTCATTCTCTGGTCTGTCTCCAATGAAACATCGAACAATCCAACTCGCACCAGGTTTCTCACCGACCTCGCCAATGAAGCGCGCAGACTCGACCCGACACGCCTTATCACTTCAGCAGTGCTCGGGCCAAAACCCAACGGCAATGAGAGAGTTGTCAACGATCCACTTTGCGATGCGCTCGACGTCATTGGCCAGAACGAATATATCGGCTGGTATGAACTTACTCCCGGGGATGCCGACAAGATTCAATGGATCTTTCCGCAGAAGCCAGTGATTATGAGCGAATTCGGCGCTGAGGCAAAATTTGGCAATCACGGAGCTGTCAACCAGCGATGGACAGAAGAACAGCAAGTCGATGTCTTCAAGCATCAACTCATCATGCTCAAGAAAATCCCCCAACTCCGTGGGATAACGCCATGGGTGCTGATGGACTTCCGATCAACAACTCGGAATATTCCAAAGCTTCAGGATGGATTCAATCGCAAGGGCCTTGTCTCTGAAGCTGGTGAAAAGAAACAAGCTTTTACGTACTTTCAAAATCTCTATCGAGAACATGCGGTAGGAAAAGCAGAGTAGTACCCTATCGCCGCAGAAGAAATGCTCAGGCGTTACGGCCATCGCATTGCCATGAACGGTTGATCTAATCACGCTTCTCTAACGAAGTCATCACCTGCATTATGGGGGATCAAAACGATCGCTTCACGCTAGTCATGGACGCAGCAATGGATCCAAGCTAACCCCGGCAAACGCAGGACTGACATTCCAGCCGCGAACCTTGATTTGTATCGCCTGAGTGCTCTTTGTCCCCGGTAAGTCGACAATGACCGTACGCTCTTCCCCCGGCAACAGCGAAATATAGTTGTCACTGTAGAACGCGGGCAGCACTTCGGAGTCGTGCACACCATTGGCGACGTAGTACGCAGTCAGCTTGGTATTGAGCGCCGCAACGGCACTCACGTTCTTTAGATGTATGCTGACCTGCTTGCCGCTTTCTGAACGGCGGGACGAACCGTTTGGAAGAGCATTGTCAACCGTGAGAGTTACCTTGGCATGTGCTATTGAATCGAGTGCGCGATAGCCTGCATCCGACGCTGCGCGCCAATAGAAGTTCTGGGAAACCAGTGCGCCGTCCTGACCGTGCATGGCAAGGTATACAAGAACTGTGGTGTCTCCAAGGAGCGGAGCTAGATCGAGATGCATTCCTTGAGTCACATCATCTGCCGCGGCATCGACAGTCATTTGGCGGTGCAGCAATAGCTTGCCATCCAAAGCATAGATATCGGCATCAATCTTGGCCTTTTGTAAACCGTTGCGGGTGGTATTGATCACCTGTACGTCGTCTGTCGCGAGATCGAGTTGCACATGGAGTGGCTCACATGCCTTCTTGGTGCCGTAGTAGGATGCCTGGGTGTCATAGTCGGAGCTGAGGATGCCCCAGAGCATGCTTGGCCACGAGGGCTGCGTCATCCACAACAGTCGCCCGGTATTTGGCGCCCACAGGTGAGCATTGAACCCCTCGAAGATGGCGCGATAGTCGACGTAGTTCATCATCTGCGCCTGCCGCTCGTATTCTTCGAGACTTCCTGCGCGGCCGAACTGCGCCTCTCGATGGTCACGAAAGGAATCGTTTGGGTGCCAGTTGTGGTACGCCCAATCATCTGAAATAGGCCAACGATCCTCAGCCGGGAGCCAGCGGTCGAACCATTCCAGCGTTGGCAATGAGGATGTGCCGACCTCGACAGCAAACCCGCGATCGATCTTGCTGTAGTAATCAGCCGGCTCCTCATAGGAGTAGGGTCCGCTGGGCAATAGGTTCACTTCGTTTGAAGAAGGGGAATAGTATCGTGTGCCGTCCAGCGAATGCGTAAGCGCGATCAGGCCCCGGTTTACGATCGGCTGCGGAACGCCCTCATTTCTTCCACACCACATCACGATCGAAGGATGGTTACGGTAGCGCAGGATCGTATCTCTGGCATTGGCCAAAAAGAGTGCTGGATCCTCCGCTTCGGCATTCGAGTTCGTAGTAACTTCCCAGAAGTCGTTCCAAACCAACATGCCGTACTTGTCCGCGAGATCGAAAAACACCTCTTCCGTGTTCTGTCCTTGCCAGTTGCGGATCGTGTTGAGATTCGCTTCCTGGTCGTAGCGAAAGAAGGGCTCCAGATGCTCTCGTGAGACTCGCTTGCGGGAGTCGTCCATCCCCCAGCTCCCACCTCGGATGGCAATGCGTACGCCGTTGACCTTGATCGTCAGGAATGGGGTGGCGCGGGTATCGTCTACGCGATGGAACACTGGCGAGGTATCTTCACCCGCCGCAATCGAAGCAGCCCAACCGCCAGGCACTTGCCTCATGCCCTCGTGCGTTACGTCGACCTGCGGCATTGCCTCCAGGCGTCCTGCCGTTGGATCGTAATCCACGCGACGAAGTTCGCCTTCGTTGTCGAGCAGGCTGATCTCATAGCTGATGGTACGCACGCCAAACGTCAGCTTCTTCTCAACCGGGGCAGAGCCCTCGGCGGCAAAAGTCGTGGTCAGATGGTAAAGTTCGGGGGATCCATAACCGTTGGGCCACCAAAGCCGTGGATGCTCGAGATGCAGAGCCGCGAACTCCGCTGGCGAAAGTTGGACAGACTCGCCCCCGACTGGAACGGTTACCAGCTTGTGGATTTGTACGCCTTCAAATGTGACGGATAACTTACCTTTCACAGGTTTACCGGAGGAATTGCTCAACGGTACATTCAGCGTTACATCGGCCGTCTCCGTATCGGGCAGAGGCAGATGCGTGATCACCTGCTGATCGCCGATTGACACCGGTCCGGTGGCGATCAGATGTACATCCTGCCAGAGACCTGCATCGCGGTCCCGCATAGGAGGATTCCAGTCCCAACCCTCCGAGGCGACAAATGTAGGCCCGTCGAGCTCCATGGCTCCGCCATTCAGTCCAGACCCCAAGGCGATGGACTGCACGTTGGGAATACCCGGATGCGGAACAGGAGAAATGCGAATGGCCAGGGCATTTCTTCCGTGCACGAGCAGCGTGTGGCTTACATCAAAGATTCCGCGCGTAAAAGCGCCTTTTATTTGCCCAAGCATTTGGCCGTTGAGCCATACTTCTGCTTGATAGTTAATACCGTCCAGGCGAAGAGAGAATTGTGAGCGCCCTTCCGTATTGGGCGTGACGAACTCCGAACGATACCAATAATCCTGCCGGTTCAGCTTCTCAGGGATGGCAAGATTGTTGAGACCATAGTCTGGGTCGGGATAGCGTCCGCGATCAATCATGGTTGTCAGTACGGTTCCAGGAACCGTCGCGGGCATCCAGTTTGCCGCGTCAAATCCGGCCGTAGAGATCGCTTTTGGAGAAGCCGACAGGTTAGGAGCCTCAATGAGTCTCCAGCCGCCCGTCAACGTCCAGTCTTCCGAAGAGTTCTCCACAAGCGTCGTATCGGCTGGCGGCAGCGGAGCAGCTACAGGTTTACTGAACGCGGCTTTGACCTGCGGCATCGTCCACGGCTCCTGCGGCGCTGTATTGCCGGCGAACTGCACTACCTGTATGGGCCACGGCTTTGAGCCTTCTTCGAACTCGATCAGTTCAGGATCGGGCATCTCTTGCGCTGAGGCTGCGATGGTTTCCTTCGACACTGCCCCTCGAGCAAGCGTGAAGCCCGCGATGCGCCCCCCGAAGTGGGGGCACGGCAGCTTCGCACAACTGGGCTCGACTGGAGCCATTGCCAGCAGGGGAGATATCTGTGGATGTGCTGGCGGCTCGTCGGATAAGCCAAGCTGCGCAACCTCCACTCCATCGACATAGAAATGAACCGTACTACGATCCGAACTCCCCGCCAAAAAATGCCAGCCCTTTGCGGCAATTATCTGACCGGATATTAGCCTTTCAGAGCCCCCCAGTAGCAAAGCGGGCTTTCCATCCAGAAGCGCAAAGAAGCGAAAGCTTTTGTTCGTCGGATCGCCAACTCCTGCGATCAAGGCGGAGTTCGGAGAGACTGGTGCGAATTCTACCCATGTGGATAGCGTCCAGGGTGCTCTGGTCTCAAGTATCGGATCGTTTGCAGGCAGAGATTTTGTCAGACCGAGCCCTCCGGCAAGGATGTGGGCGTTGTAAGGTCCGTAATGCTGCAGGGGTGAAACAGGCTCTGGCAGATGTAATGTTGGAACCGTGATGGGCGCAGGTTGCTGAGCGCTTCCGGCCGCGGAAAGCAAGATGCTTGTAAAGAGCAGCAACTTCGCTCTATGGCGATCAGTCCACTTCAAACGGTTCGTACGAACCTGACGAATCTCTCGACATTTCGATGCTTGATCGTTGGGTTTCACAGAGCTTCAGTATAGCGAGTACCGGGATGCCATGGCGCATAGATAGAGCTGCGACACTTCACTCTAACGCAAGCGGTCTCTCGCTTACCGCTGCGGAACGAACGGTCTTGGGGGCGAGCATAACCGTAGAGGATTAACCCGCTTCTTGAAAATCATTCTTGCCGTAGCACGACTCAAGAGGAGATGGCCACACCTCAAGCCTTTGCATCGACGCCTCAACTAGACTCCAAGTGACTGAGGAAAGCGTGCCAACTCTTCCGGAGTTGAGCCGTTGGGAACAGAGCAACCTGGGGCGGCGATGTACTTAGCCCCAGCCTGATCCCTTGCATCGGTCCACTGCTTTCGCATCTCCGCGACCGTTAGTTTTTGGAAATCAAACTCATCGACTCCTCCAAGGATCGGCTGTGCGTATTCCTTCCGAAACTCAGATATGGCGATGCCGCTGGACTTCACTGAGTACTGAAGGACCGGCGCGTTGAAATCCTTGAACTGACTCAAGAACGGCCTCTCAAGATAATGCAAATGGAGAACGGTGAGCTTCGTATCGGAGAGAGCTTCAAAAACGCGCTTGTCATAGGGACGCGTGAACCGCTCATAGTCAGCAACCGTGCCGAATTTACTTTCTGCGTTAAAGATGCTGACCAGAGAGCCAGATGCTCCAATCTCCTTGGCGTGCCGGATGTGATTAATCGTTGACTGGGTGATCGCCTCCAGAGCATCGTGCCAGCCATCGGGGTTGCTCTGTTGAAATTCATGAAGACGCTTGATCTGTTCATCCTGTACTTCCTCCGACTTTCCCAGGCTTGCAAACTGCGGCTGTGATTGGAAGAGGATCATCGCAGTCATATATGGACCATAGATTGTGTCGAGAAAGTAAGCGTCCCCCTTGAGCCCATCGCGAACCAGCTTCAACGTCGCCAGTTGATTGGGGTAAGGCGAATCCAATGGCTTCAGCTCGTACCACTTGCCCGTGGTCGACTGCGGATAGTCGAAATCGTTCATCACCTTGACGATGTCAGTACGATAAGTCCGGTGGAAAGCCAGATGATCCTGCGCCTCCAGTTGTGCTGTTGGCCTCTTGTAATGGTAATAGAAAGTAAACGGCGGGCGGTCAAGATCTTGTCCGCGCAAGGCACGGTCAACACGCTCCTTGTGAGTCAAGGCAGAGGAGCCTTTCGTCTTCCCGAAACCTGATGTTGCGAAAGCAAGGCCTGCGGAGGCTGCAGCTGCGGATACAAAATCACGACGATTCATTTGTGTTTTCCTTCATAAGCGTTCGGAGCTAAGTATAGCCAATCGATTGATAGAAGCCTGGAATGACATTGATCCACACGACACAGAGAAATCTTCCTTCGATCTGACAATTGAATGGTCTCTCGAATTTGGGCCGAAGATAGCTTACGATGCTACCAGACCGCCTGCGATAACGGCGACGCCTTTGCTGCGGAACACGGCTCCTGGAACCGGGCCAACCGCGCCGGCTACGAGGTCATCCACATTCCAATGCACGACGGTCACGCCGACGGCAGCTATGAAGACTTCCTGACTGGCTTTGTGACCAAAGACGGTCAGGTGTGGGGGCGCCCAGTGGGGGTTGCCGTAGCAAAAGACGGCAGCCTGTTCGTGACCGATGATGGTTCACGCTCCGTCTGGCACGTCACATACACAGGAAAGTAGCGGGCCTGATCAGTCGCAGCATCGCCTGATGAGCACTTAGGCATGCGGAGAACAAGCAATCCTCTTGCAGCACAGCACGATGGGGACTAACGCGGTCGCATCAACTGCGGCCGCGCTCGTGCCAACGACTTATACGAACTTAGATGAACGGCGCTTTGTCCGATCACTCGCCTGTCTTGACAGTGCCCGCACCGTCACTCACGAGAATCTTCGACAATGCACGCAGGCGTTCGCCGTCCGCGGTTGTCGTGGCTTTGGCGGCGGCTTTTTCAGCTACCTTGGCATCTGCGTGGAGCTTTTTGGTATTCTTCGCGTCGATGTCTGCCTTGATCGCCGCGACCTTGCTTGCGGAGAGGCTGGTGCCGCGGGCGAGCTGGTCGAGATAGGCTTTCGCGGTTATGAACGTTAGCGGGTAGTCGATGTGAGGCTGATTCTGAACATTCAATTCGGGAAGGTAGATCTGCGCGGCGGCGTCGATTTCATTCTGTGTGAGATCCTTCGTTGGGACGAGTTTCAGAACATCCGTTCCGCGGGCAATCTCTGAACCGTAGATGTAGCCGTTGTAGTAGTAGGTGGACCACTGACCGCCCATCGCAGGACGGCTATCGTCGACCGGGCCACGATCGAAGTATCCGATCTCAAAGGGATGCGTCGGATCTGTGTAATCCACGATGGAAACGCCCCCTTGATACCAAGATTGGACTTCAATGTCGCGTCCAGGGACCGGGATCATCGAACCGTTGTGTGCAACACAATTCTCCTTATCGGTCTGTGGCGCGGGCATTTTGTAGTAGGCATCCAGCTTCAGCTTTTTATCCGCCGTGATGGAGAAGATAGCGTCAGCGCCCCAGGCCATGGGATCGGAGACGCGGCAGCGCGGCTGGCCACCACCACCCCATTCATCCGTGAAGAGAACGGTCTTACCGTCGTTGGAAAAATTGGCCGAATGCCAGAACGCATAGTTGGGATCTGTAACGGCATCCAAGCGCTTGGGATGTGCTGGATCCTTGATATCGATCAGGATGCCGTTTCCGGAGCAGGCGCCGCCAGCCATGCCGAGCCATGAGTACGCAGTAATGTCGTGGCATCCGCGAGTGGCTGAGGTGGTCTGTGTACCATCGCCGTGGTTGCCGCCTTTCCATAGGGCATCCATCTTGCCAGTTTCAGGATCGGAAAAGATGCGCGGGCTGGCGATGACTTTGGCCAGCTCAGGATGTGCGACCGGAACCTTGATGATCACGATGGTAAAGAGCGCTGTATTGGGATCCTTGTCAGGATCGGCACCGGAGCATCCGCCGAGCTCAGCGGACGGACGTACACCCGCAGAGCCGGAGACATAGATGTAGACATTGTCCTTGTCATTGGGATCGACGACAAGGGTGTGGGTGTGGGAGCCGCGGCAGGTCTGGACGTCAGCCACCTGCTTGGGGTTATGGATATCGGAGATATCGAAGATCCGAACTCCCTTGACGCGGTCCGGACTGGGCGGAGGCTGACGCATCCGGAAGGCCCTCATGGCTGCGGCATCGGCAGCAGCGTCGCCTGTGGGAGTTGGTGGCTGTGGCTCGGGACTGGCACTGGGAAAGCCCTGCGTACCGCAATCCATCCGTCCATTGGCGGCTTCGACGGACATGAACAGGAGGTTCTTATAAACCGAGACATCGCCCTGGCCTCCCGGACAAACCATCGATGTAACCAGCGACATATGGGTTGGGTCCGAGATGTCGTAGATATTGACGCCGCTGTAGTTGCCGTTAAACAGGTACTTTGCATTGAAGGCAAGATCGGAGTTCGTTCCGCCGTAATTGGCGCGCGGGCCGGTGGGTCGCGGGGCATTCGGCTGACGAGGAGCGTCAGGGTCGACCGGAGGTGGAGGAGGCGTGGCATCAACAGCCTTGATGGAATCTAAATCAGGCGCAAAGCCGGCAGGCTTGGGAGTGGTCATGACCAATTGCATGCCGGAGATGGCGGTGGCGGCGTCATAAAGGCCGCCTTTGAGCCCAACGCGAGGATCATCCGAACCGGCGCGTGCATTAACGTAGACCGTGGGCGGCTTTGGCGGAGTCTTGACTGCGGGAGATGGCGGCGACTGTTGAGATGTAGCCTGGGCAGCGCAGAAGGTGGCGGCCACTAACGGAATGACAAATAGAGCGAAAATAATGCGAGCGGAGCGCGGGACAAAACTCGAGTTCATTGTCTCTCCTTCAACATGTGACGCATGATGTCAATCTCAGCCTGTTGTGTGTTGTCGACGTCGCTTGCAAAATCGAACAACTGTGGATCCTGGCCTGCTCCAGGATTGGCGAACAGGTCTTTCACCATCTGCAGAGCTCCCGTGTGATGCTGAATCATTCCGGTAAGAAAGAGGTGGTCGAACTCTGGGCCGCTTGCCTTTCCCAGTGCTTCCATCTGGGCAGCTGTGAGCATGCCTGGCATCATAGGCATGCTCATGTCCATACCTTTCCCGTCCTTCATGTCCTTCATGTCCATGCCACCCATGGAACCGGACGACAAAGGAAAGCCACGGTCAGTAAGCCATTGTTTCATCCACCGCATCTCGTCGCTCTGGGAGACATCGATCTTCTTGCCGAGTTCCATAACCGCGGGGTCCTTGGTACGCGACTTAAGCATCTCGGTCATTTCGACCGCCTGGTTATGGTGCATGATCATACCCTGCATAAAGTCGACATCAGCCTTGGAGGGCGGCCGTGGCACTTCGCCAGCTGTGGCGGCCTCTTTGGAAAGAGTCTTGTTGCCGCTGCCGGGAGCACCCGGTTGAACGATTGCCGGAGCTACCTGAGGTACAGGTGGGGGCTGCTGCGACCAAGCAGCCACAGAGCAGAGGATGACGGTGAGCCGTGCACCGAAACGAATTGCGGGCCACTTATGAGACAAACGCTCCTCCAACATCATGCCGAGATGCGGGCATTCACAAGAAACAATTCGCCGATCAATCAGTGGAGGAGAGTCCTTCTGAGAACTTCCACTGATCTGTTTGCGTTCGGGTCTGTAGCGATCGGAATTCGTGTTGCGGAGAGGACGATACGGGCCTTGGTTATGCCCGAAATGCATTTATCTGAATATAAACACGTCGGCGATTGGAGGACAATCAAAACAAGCGAGCCTCACTGCTAAGCCTGGTTGCTAAGGGAGCGGTAGGGTGTGAATCTTTCATGACGGCCGGGACGTCCAACACCAATTGGCTGTAAGGCAGGTCTTCTCACAACGCGATTCGGAGGAATAGTTATGGAATACGTAAATCTGGGAAAGACCGGGTTGAAGGTCTCTCGTATCTGCCTGGGATGCATGTCCTATGGGGTTCCGCCTGCTGGTCCACTGCGACCCGGAAGCCATGCGTGGGCGTTGGACGAAGAGCAGAGCCAGCCGTTCTTCCAACAGGCTCTTGAACTGGGCATCAATTTCTGGGATACGGCGAATGTCTACTCAACCGGGTCAAGCGAGGAGTTCGTCGGGCGATTCCTGAAAGCGAATGCCAAGCGCGAAAACATGGTGATCGCGACCAAGCTGAATGGCGTGATGCGCGACGATCCGAACGGCAAAGGGTTGTCGAGGAAAGAAATCATGTTTGAGATTGACCAGAGCTTGAGGCGGCTTGGCACGGATTACGTCGACCTCTACCAGATTCATCGGTGGGATTACGAGACCCCCATCGAGGAGACGATGGAAGCCCTTCACGACGTGGTCAAGGCAGGTAAGGCGCGATACATCGGGGCTTCTTCGATGTATTCCTGGCAGTTCGCCAAGGCTCTGTACGTGGCGGATCTGCATGGTTGGACAAGATTCGTCTCAATGCAGAACCACTATAACCTGATCTATCGTGAAGAAGAGCGGGAGATGATTGGGCTCTGCCGGGCAGAGAGTATCGGAGTTATTCCATGGAGTCCGTTGGCCCGTGGAAGGCTGGCGAGACCGTGGGGATCAGAGACGACGCAGCGGGCAGAGACAGACCAGTTCAGCAAGGCCATTTACACGAAGACCGAAGAAGCAGATAAGAAGGTGGTTGACCGGCTCAGTGAACTCGCGGATAAACGAGGAGTTAAGATGGCTACGCTTGGACTGGCATGGTTGCTGAGTAAGCCGGGAATTACGTCACCGATTGTTGGCGCTACAAAGCAAAACCATCTGACCGATGCAGTCGCGGCGCTGGATGTGAAGCTGACAGAGGAGGAGATACGCTCGTTGGAAGAGCCGTATGTGCCGCATCCTGTCGTAGGTTTTAGCTGAGATGGTCGCGGTCTTGACCTATGACGCCTTCCAGAACTAGTGAATCAATCGAATGTGGCTGGCGCGTTTTCGAAGCCACATTCGTACGTTTCGGGCTCAGTCCTCAAAGCCGCACACGCTACCTCAATTGCCATGAATGCCATAAAGGGTTCGCTGCGGCGCTGGGGCTGGGTGCAAGGGTTAGAGTAGTCCGATTGCTCGCCCGGCAATGCCTACGCCAAGCCACAGCGAAATGGAGACTATAGCGACAACACGTGACAGCCAGTCAGGGGCTTCGCTGCCAGTCCGCAACACTGCACGGCGATGAAGAGTGAAGTAGAAGAGTATGGCAGCGGCAAGCAGCGCCATCTTCCATCGAAACGCCGGACTGAAATAGCATTTAAGCGCCTCTTCTGACAGCAGGCCTATGCCGGAAAGAATCGAAGAAGCTCTTCCCTGATCAGGAGACATTCAAGAAGGAAGAGAATCGTCGATGGGAGCTGACAACCAATCATTGGGATCTACCGATTCATGTTGTGCAGCCTGGAGCGTCCGAATGAGCAGTTCGTGCAAGAGCACAATCCAACGAAACAAAGGAGCCATGTATGAGCATCATTCTCGATGAAGTCCTGGCAGCAAACCAGAAGTACAGCGAAACCTTCGGTGATAAGGCAAAGCTCACTATTCCCCCCGCCCGTCACTTCACGGTACTCACCTGCATGGATGCACGTCTTGATCCTGCCAAGTTCGCCGGTCTAGCTGAAGGCGATGCCCATGTGATTCGTAACGCCGGCGGGCGCGCGAGCGATGACGCTATCCGCTCACTGGTGATCAGTTACAAGTTGCTTGGGACAAAGGAATTTTTCGTCGTCCATCATACGGATTGCGGCATGGAGTTCTTCACCAACGATGTTATTCGCGGACTGTTGAACAATAGCCTTGAGACGGCGGCGTTGACGGAAGAGGGTTTCAAAGACGTTGGTCACGGGCCAGGTTCGCGGGCTGGCGAGTTTATTGAGTGGCTCACCATCGCTGATCAGAAGCAGGCCGTCATTGATGACGTGCTGCGGATTCGAACCCATCCGCTTGTGCCGAAATCAATTCCTATCTACGGCTATGTCTACGATGTCAGGAGTGGAAGATTGATCGAGGTGGAAGGCGCCGCCGCTGCTGGTGCTGCAAGCTAGCGGAGGGGTAGCCGGAAGTTTCGCTGTAATGTTCGTGTAAGAGTCTGGCTATTTACGAACAAATCTTAATAGTCCGCCGGGACGCTTCAGGTCCGGCGGACCTTTGAAGTTAACCCGCACCGGGACGCTCCGGGCGGATGAACGTCGCACTGACTGCGGTGCCTGCGCCTACTCGCCCGGCCATTCACGGCGGTTGTTACAACCTGGTTAGGTCTATCGGCGAGGAGCTTCTCAGTCTTTGTAGTGAATTCCTCTGGCAGGAGATGCAACCCCCGAGTGAATTCCCTTCATCTCTGAGCCGGTTTCGAGCAATTCTTCCGGGATAAGGTTTGCGGGCGCAAATCAGCCTTTCGATTGAGCAAACTTTACCACCCTGGGCGGATGTGCAACAGCGCTCAGCACGAGAAGATGGAGAACTCGTTTCATCCAGCCCTGGCCACCTATCGGAGACTCCACGCCGCATGTCGACTCCCCTCTACAAACCATTGCCAGCACCGACCGCTGTCCCAAATCAACAGAGGTCCCGCAGGCGTGCGCTCGCCTTCAATCTATTGATCGCGTTATTCGTGTGGGCGGCATGGCTGATCTTCGGAGGCCGGTTTGCGATCCAGCATCTGATCGCGGACTGGAAAGTCGCGCTCACCATGGTCTTTGGCTCGCTGGTCGGCGGCGGCACCAGCGAGGGCGGGGGTGCGATTGCGTTTCCGATCTTCACCAAGGTTCTGCACATTGCACCACGCGACGCCCGCAACTTCTCGCTGGCCATTCAGAGCATCGGAATGGGCGCAGCAACTTTGAGCATTCTGTACCTTCGTATCCCGATCGAGCGCCGCGTGCTGCTCTGGGCAGGCATTCCAGGAATTCTCGGCGTCATTCTCGGTTCCTGTTTCCTCGCGCCGCACATTCCGCCGGTCTTTGTGCGCACTTCGTTCACAGTGCTCGTCAGCAGTATGGGAGTGGCGTTGTTGCTCGTGAACCGGGAGAAGAGCGTTCTGCGAAACGACAGGGTGCCGATCTTCGGATCGAGGGAGAAGAATATCCTCATGCTCGCTGGGCTTATCGGAGGAGCGGTGAGCGCCCTCGTCGGTACCGGTGAAAACTCAGTCGTCTTCATGGTGATGGTGCTGCTCTTCCGGGTCAGCGAAAAGATCGTCACGCCTACCACCGTGATCCTCATGACGATGGTGACCATCCCCGGCTTCCTCCTGCATCTCTTCCTGCTGAAAGACTTCACGCCGGCCGTCATGGGGTATTGGCTCGCAGCCCTGCCGGTTGCCGTGGTGGGTGCACCCTTGGGAGCGCTGATCTGTTCGTACATGAATCGGCATTCCATCGTCTACCTTCTGCTCTTTCTGATCGCACTGGAGTTCCTGAGCACCATTCTCCTGGTTCCAATGGCCGGTTCGGTTGTTTGGGTGTCGCTTGCCACGCTGGTAATCTGCGGATCAATCGACTGGGCAATGAGCCGCGCAACGCGGTATCGCCCGCAAAGCCTTCCTTCCCGGAACGTCATTGAGAGCGCTAGTCTCACCTGAAATTCCGAAAACAGACAGGACCGCCATAGTTTTCTCCCGTCTCAACCATTCGATGGATGCTCGTCTCCATCGCGCTGCGGTAGTTTTGCTTCTGCGGCCGTCTACACCCTTTCCTCGGTGCGTAGCTAGGCCATTCAATCGCCCATGGTCGATACGAGTCGAGACGACAAAACGGTGCTCCAGACGGACGTTGTCGTCATTGGCGGCGGTCTGGCAGGTCTGGCTGCAGCGAACCACCTCGCCTCTGGGGGATTGCGGGTGATCTGCCTGGAACCCCGAACGTCCTTCCAAAACATTGTCGGTGAATCCCTCGACTGGTCAGCCCCGCCGTTGTTCTCAGAGATGGGCCTGACCATGGAACGCCTCGTTCAGTCAGGCGCCGCTACGTTCAAACGCCACATCACCGTCACCTCAGCCGATGGCTCGCAAAAGGAATATCTTCCCGGCGCGTGGCTGACCAAAAGCCCTTGGAACGTCGAGGTTCGCACGCTCCATCTGGATCGCCAGCAGATTCACGCGCTCATGCTGGAATCGGCCCGCAGTAAAGACGTCGAGTTTGTGCACGAAAGAGCTGTCGGGTTCGAGATCTACGACAGGCGAATCGTGTCCGTGGAGACTTCAGGCGGCCAGCGCATTCGCGCCTCATGGACCGTCGATGCATCCGGTGCTGCGGCCAGCGTGTTGGGACGCGAATTAAACCTCCAGTCAGCCGTATATGGACCGCGGAAGGTTGCCCTCTGGGCTCATTTCCCGACCGACGCCTGGGTGGAAGGAACTACCCTCTACACCCTCATCTGCGATGGCGAATACATGGAGTGGATCTGGGAAATTCCGATTAGCCCCGGCGTCAGCAGCATCGGATACATTGCGCCAGGTTCCAAGGTCAAGCTGGAACGTGCTCGAGGACTGAGTAACGTGGACATCCTATCGAAAAAGATGGGGAAGTTCACGCGCCTGAACGAGATCCTCCAACAGTCCCCTCCAGAACGCGTAGCGTCCACGTCGTTCCTTTGCCGCACCTACAAGGGTGTTTCCGGACCCAACTGGCTCATCGTCGGCGAAGCTGCCTCCCAATCAGACCCGATCACCGGCAACGGCGTTACCGCTGCTCTGCGGCACGCTACCGAGGGAAGCGACCTGATCCGCAACTATCAGAATCGCGACAGTATTCCAGTACTGGCGAGAGCGGCCTATAACCTGCGGGTGAACGGTATGGGTCGCTACTTCAACAGCCTGATTGAGAAGTTTTACTACCTGTCACCGATCCGCGTGCGGCTGGGCCTGTTCGGCACCGCGGAAGCTTACACAATCCCCGCCTGGCTCACCAATCTCATCTATACTCGCACGCGGCCCAAGCGGCTTTTTGGAACGCTGCTGCTTTGTTCCGCATTATTCGCGATTCGCGGCGCGGCATGGTGCCTGTTTCAAATCTGCCGTTTGTTTGACCGGCGATCCAGCAAGCCGCACCAGGCGGTCCCACGCGAACTACCTGCTCCTCAGCCCGTCGAAGAGAGAAAGGAGCACAGCCATGCACTGTACTCATAAGGGCAAAGGCGAAGCGATCCTCTTCATCCACGGCATGCCGACCAACCGCATGCTCTGGGACGAGATCATCGGCCAACTCTCGGCTGATTTTCGATGCTTCGCCGTAGATCTTCCGGGCATGGGCAAGACCCCATTCGTTCCGTATAGTCCCGACTATCTGCATCGCATGGCCGAGCGCATCGAGTCCTTGAGAATTCAGCACGGCATCACGAAGTGGCATGTTGTAGGGCATGATGCCGGCGCTGCCATTGCCGTTGAATATGCCTCACGATTCCAGAAGCATGTGGGCTGCCTCGCGCTCCTATCCCCCGCCATTTTTCCCGACCTCAAACCGTTCTTCCTGCTGAATCCATTGCGCAAACCCGTCGTCGGGGAGATTCTCGCTCCGCTGCTGCATTTCGTTTTCTGGAAAGTAGCCATGCGCCGCGCTTTGGCAGGCGATAAGAAAGGCACCGCATACAAGGCGTTTTACGAGGGATTCTCAGGACGAACCGGTGCCTGGCAACTCATGCGTCTGGTGCGCTGGGGAAGGCCCGAGGAGATGCTCGGGGATATTCCAGGAAAACTCACCCAGCTGGTGATGCCGGCGCTGCTCTTCCACGGCTCGCGGGACGTCTTGCCGGCAGCGTTTGCGGAACGGGCAGCTTCGCTGATCCGGAACTCAAGTGTCGTCACGCTCGACGCGGGACACTTTCTCCCCATCGAACGGCCAGGCGACGTCGCCGCGCTCTTGCAGACTTTCTTTGCGGACAATCGAGTCCCACTGGAGTTACCAATCAGGCCCACAAAGCCCAGGCAGCGAAGGGCACCGGCACGCGTTTTTGTCGCTGAGCCGCACCGCCTCGAAGAAGACCGGGCAGTCGCGAGTGTCGCTGCTACTCTCGCTTGAACCTTTTCTGTGGCAAACATATCTGTATGTAACTTCTATGTACTTTGGAATGCCTCACACGTTTGTTGCAGGCAATATGCGAAAGACCTGATCGAAAGATTCCGCTTAGGCCAAGACTCCCGCCACCGTGGATCGACTCCGACTGCTCATTCTTTCGAATCATGCCAGATCAAAGAGAAGCACTTCTGCGTTGGCTGGACTTGCGCCAATCACTTCAATCGTATCCTCAGCCTGCACCGCGGCAGAATCCCCCTCGTGAAGCATCTGCCCATTCACCGCGGCACTGCCAGCGACAACATGCAGCCAGGCCGCTCGGCCGGGAGCAAGGTCATAGGTAAGTCGCGATTCAGGAGTCAGTTCCGCGACGGCGACTTGCGCATCCTGGTTGATCCGCACGGCACCCTCTACCGGCTCAGAAGAGGCAAGAATCTTGAAAGCATTCCGCTTCTCCTCAGGGTCGAATTTGATCTGCTCATAAGCTGGTGCCTCACCTTGGGTTGCCGGCTCGATCCATATTTGTAGAAAGTGGACAGGCTCGGAATCAGAACCATTGAACTCGCTGTGAATCACACCGCTGCCGGCAGACATCTTCTGAATTTCGTTGGGCCCAAGCACCTCGGTATGCCCCATGCTGTCCTTGTGTGCCAGCTTGCCTTCGAGTACGTAGCTGAGGATCTCCATGTCGCGATGTGCATGTGCACCGAAGCCCCTGCCGGGCGCAACCCAGTCGTCGTTGATCACACGCAGTGACCTGAAACCCATTTGCGCTGGATCTCTGTGATTGGCGAAGGAGAATGTATGGTGTGATTTCAGCCAGCCGTGGTCGGCGTGGCCTCGGTCGTCGCTCTTGCGAATCGTAATCATTGGGCTGGCAACTTTCTTTGCTCAGATTTTGAACTCTCGAGAGCAGGTATCCCGACCGGATCAGTCTCGCGTGCGTTCCCTGCCTCCACAGCAGACCTCCCCAGCTTCTTCAACAGATAACGTAGCTGGTCTTGTTCGTCTTCCGTGAGTGCTCTTGTCACCATCTCAATGTCCCGGGCATGACGCGCATAGAGAGCAGAGATGAAGCTGGCCCCCTTTCGGGTCAGTGCGATAATCCGGATGCGGCGGTCAGCATCTGACGTCTGGCGAACCACAAATGACTTTCGCTCTAATCGATCGACGGCGGAAGTCATGGATGCATTCGCGAGAAGTACTTTCTCACCGATCTCGGAGATCGTCATTGGGCCTTTATGCAGCAGCACCTCAAGGACCATGAAATCGCTCAGGCAGAGCCCTTCATTGACGATGCAGCTTTCCACATAGGCGGCGAGCGCGCCATGAGCGCGAGCCAGGACCACCCAAAGCTTGGGGCCGGTTGTTGGGTCGCCGAAATGAACACGAGCGCGAGATGACATACGAATAAGATGCTTCGCTATCGAAGTAGATTCAGGGAATGATTTCGGAGCGCTCGGCCAGGCGCTGACCGGTGTTCGTCATGTATGCAAGAGTCGCAGATCTGTCAGCGCTGTCTTCGAGTAGCCGCAGACCCGCGCCAAGCAGGAGTGACTGGACCAGCAGAAGTGATTCCGAAGCTGGATCTTCATGAAAAAGATAAGCCCATTTGTCGGCGGCCTCTCCCAGACCCTTCAGTTCACTGAGTGAAGCTTCAAGTCCCTCTATAGCAATAAGAAAGGCTGATTCCAGAATGACCGCAATGCCTCCCGCCCAGCGTAGGTCGTCGGCTCGCAGAACACCGTACCCGGCATGAGCCAGCTCCGCTGAGGGCGCAGGATCAAGGTGACGAAGCCGAATGTTGGCCCCTGCTTGTACGGCTCCAAGGCCAAGCGCCAGGGCAAGCCCTTCCGTGTGCTGACCGGCCGCCTGAAAGATCACGACGATGTTTCGCACGTTGCCCCCTGAATCGTTTCTTTCGATATCGAATCATATTATAGCGAAGGAGTTGTACACCATGCCAACCAAACCGATCGTCGGGTTACACCATGTAACCGCTATCGCCAGCAACCCGCAACGCAACCTGGACTTCTATACAAGCGTGCTCGGACTGCGCTTCGTTAAGAAGACTGTAAACTTTGACGATCCAGGCACATACCACTTTTACTTTGGAGACGATGCCGGATCCCCTGGAACCATTTTGACATTCTTTCCCTGGCCACATGCCAACCGCGGCACTGCGGGGGCTGGCGAAGTGACGCACACGGCTTTTAGTATTCCGCCGGGCACCGTGGCGTATTGGCAACAGAGGCTGGCGACAGCGAACGTTCGTGTCGAAAGCAAGGACACACGCATGGGCGAGACGGTGCTGTCATTTCAGGATCCAGATGGAATGGGCATCGAATTGGTGGAACATGCGGAAGTGACAGAACTGAAGGCTCCGCGATTTTCCGATGTGCCTAAAGAGTATGCGATTCGCGGCTTCTTTGGCGTGACGATGCTTCAGCGGGACCGGAAAGGAACGGAGTCTGCACTGGCTCTGCTTGGCTTCCAACTCGTTGCGGAAGAGGGCAATCGTCTGCGCTTCTCGGCAGAAGGAGATGCCTTGGGCAATCATCTGGATATCGTTTTGGACCCTACGGCGAGTCGAGGTCGTCCCGGTGCGGGATCGGTACATCACATCGCTTTCCGCTCTGCGGATTATGAGGATCAGAAGCTGTGGCTTGCGAAGATCGGGCAATATCTGCACTCTTCGCCGGTGATGGAACGCGACTATTTCCGGTCGATCTATTTCCGCGAGCCAGGCGGCGTGCTCTTTGAGTTAGCTACGGATATTCCGGGCTTCGCGATCGATGAGCCTCTGGAGTCGTTGGGAGAGCAGCTATGTGTTCCGGATTGGATGGAGAAAAACATCGCTGTGATGACGAAGCACTTACCACCGGTCACGCTGCACAAAGCAAATGTCGAGGTACAGTCATGATGAATCCACATGGAAGCGGTTCAGTATTGCACGCCGGTGTCCCGTTACGCGAAGCAGAGCTCGCGGTTGTGCTTCTGCACGGGCGCGGAGCGTCAGCCGAAGACATCCTCGGGCTTAGCACTGCGTTCAATCTACCCGGCATTGCCTATCTCGCACCGCAGGCAGCAGGACATACATGGTACCCGCTTTCCTTCCTCTCACCCCGCCAAGCGAATGAGCCCTACTTGAGCTCGGCGCTGGCGAAGGTTGAGGATGTTGTGAATTCGATTGAGCAGGCCGGAGTCGAACGCAGCCGCATCGTCATCGCGGGCTTTTCTCAGGGAGCATGTCTGTCGACGGAGTTTGTCGCCAGCCACCCCGCGCGCTACGGCGGCCTGATCGCCTTTACGGGTGGATTGATCGGGCCTCCGGGCTCCCTTCAACTTACCGAAGCAGCCACTGGAGCAGAGTTATCCGGCACTCCTGCTCTGCTCAGCAGCGGCGATCCGGACCCGCATGTGCCCTGGCAGCGAGTGGAGGAATCTGCGAATGTGTTGCGTGCCATGGGCGCGTCGGTGACGACAAAGCGTTACCCGGGACGGCCGCACACCATCACGGCAGATGAGGTCGCCCTCGGCCGCACTCTGCTCGCCAAGGCGCTCGCACGCTGAAGTCATGCCATAGCCGTGCAGATCATTAATCCGACCAAATCTGACGTTGTTTCACAGCGTTGGTCACTTATTCATTTGGCAGACTTTGCTTGATGATGGAAGCTACCTCATCGACTGAAGTCTGCTGACTCAACTGCGTGATCTCTTCGTCCTCCGCAATGCCTTGTAAACCCATCCGCTTGGCCATCTGCTGCTGCATGTTGAGGCTCGCTGTGCTCTCCCGCTCGGCGAGCAGCAGCATCTGCAGCATGAGTTGATCGCGCTCCTCAGACCTTCGACTCATCCGTGACTGCCGCATCAAAATAAAGCTCGCTACGAGAATTGCCTCAAGTGAAAGAATGACATCGAGCAGTGGAAATGGAACCGGATCGAAATGCGGAAGCGGACCGATCTTCACGGTATTCCAAAGAACCCACAATGCGACAACGATGACATGAGCTGCGATGTATGCCAGACTCCCGATCAGGGAAGCCATGCGGTCACCCAGGCGTTCGCTTGTAGTCCTTTGGGCGAGAAACTCTTCTTCATGGCGAGCAATCAGGTCAATGTGCTCCTGGACATGTGCCTGTCTTCGTGCGGGGCTAGTGTTTTTCGCCATCGTTCGGGATTCCTTCCACCAATCTTACCTTTCATCATAGGACAGTTCCTTTTTGCCCGCCGCTCCATCTCGCACATTGCTGAGATCCATGTCGTCCGCGCAAATGTTGTAATTTTCCTATTGCTTGCCAATAGGTACCAGTGCAATACTCCTATTGCTTGGCCATAGAACAGCAGGCAAAAGGTGAAACATGGCAGAACGCGCGGATATCTGGCAGGGCACACTGGCATTGATGATTCTAAAGACAATCCAGGCATTGGGACCGCTGCATGGCTACGGCATTGCCCGGCGCATTGAGCAAACGAGCGGCGATCAGCTCAGCCTGAACTACGGAACGCTTTACCCTGCGCTCCTCAAACTCGAGCAGGAGGGCGCCATCGCCTCCGAATGGGGACTCTCCGATAACAATCGCAAGGCGAAGTTCTACAAGCTCACGCGCGCGGGACGCAAGCAATTGGAAAAGGAAGAACGTAACTGGCAGCAGACCACCGCAATCCTTGACCGGTTTCTCAATCCCGCGAAGGAGGAAGCATGAATCTTGGCCGACAACTACGAGCACTCATCCTGCGCCTCCGCGCAATTCCCGGCGATACCCTGCACGAACAATCTTTCTCAGAAGAGATTGAATCGCATTTGCAGATGCATATGGACGACAACATGCGGCTAGGCATGAGCCCTGCAGAGGCGCGCCGGCAGGCAATTCAAAAGCTGGGAGGCGTGGAAATGACACGACAGATCTATCGCGAACGAGCAACGCTACCATGGGTGAGCGATTTGTTGCAGGATCTGCAATTTGCATTCAGGCAGTTGCGACGAAGCCCAGGTTTTGCCGTGACAGCCACCATCATGCTCACGTTGGGCATCGCTGCAAGCGTGGCCATGTTTGCGTTTGTTGATGCCGCACTGCTAAAGCCCTTACCCTATCGCGACCCGACGCGACTCGCGTCTGTGACGGAACGTGTCAAGCTCATGGGCCGCGCCAACCTCTCCTACCCTGATTATCTCGATTGGAAGCGCATGAACACCGTGTTCAGCTCCTTCGATATCTACGGAGGTGGTGGAGGACTGATGAATACTCCGTCGGGAGCATTGCCGATATCAGGCGTCCGCGTGACCGACGGATTCTTTCAAACCCTGGGTGTCACACCAATGCTGGGCCGCGATTTCCGCAAGGGCGAAGACCTGCCGGGCACGGCGGCTATCACCATACTGAGCTATGACGCATGGCACAAGTGGTTCAATGCCAGACCCGATATCATTGGCCAAAAGGCGATCATCAATGGCATCCCTTACACCATAATTGGCGTAATGAAGGAAGACTTCGATTTTGCACCGCGCGGCGGAGTGGAATTCTTCATGCCATATCAAGCGAAGGGCGAATGCGATCTACGCCGCAGTTGCCACGGATTGGAGGGCGTTGCCAGGCTCAAAGATGGAGTGACCATGCAAGCTGCGCTGGCTGAAATGCAGTCAATCGCCGCGCAGCTTGAGAAGCAATATCCCGGCGACAATCGCGGTCAGGGCGCTGCCGTCGATCCCTTGTCGGAAATCATCGTAGGCGACGTGCGCCCCATCCTGCTCACTCTACTTGCCGGTGCGGGACTGCTCCTCATGATTGCGTGCGTCAATGTCGCAAGTCTGCTCCTGGTGCGTTCGGAAAGCCGCAGAAAAGAGATCGCCGTACGTGGAGCGCTGGGCGCTTCCCGCACGCGGTTGATGCGCCAGTTTCTCACAGAAGGTTTGTTGCTGGTTGGATTCAGTTCTGCTCTGGGCCTATCGCTTGCATATCTTGCCATGCGGGGCTTGACTGCATCGATCCCTGTTTTCATGATATCGCGGCTACCCTTCCTCAAAGGACTTCGACTCAATGCGCATGTTCTTCTGTTCTGTGCCATCATCGCTCTCGCTTCACTGATTCTTTTCGCGCTCACACCGCTGTTGCGTTTACCCTTGCGAGGAATGCGCGATGGCCTGGCCGACGGCAGCCGGGGAAGCGCAGGCACGCTATGGCGGAAATTTGGCGCGAATCTTGTCGTGCTGGAGCTTACAATCGCCGTCGTACTGCTCGTCGGCGCTGGCCTGCTTGGCAAGAGCTTCTACCAACTGCTACACGTCGATGTTCACTTCCAGCCCGATCATCTAGCGATGGTCGGCGTGGTGATTCCAAATATCCAATATCCGAAGGACGAGGACAATATTCGCGTACAGCGGCAGATCCTGGCACGCGTCGCCGCCTTGCCCGGAGTCGATTCCGTGGGCATGGCCAGTGTGCCTCCGGTCAGCTTCAATGGAAACACCGATTGGATCCGTTTCGTCGGCCGCCCGTATAACGGAGAGCACAATGAAGTGAATGATCGGGACGTCAGTTCCGGCTATCTGCCAATGCTAAAAGCGAAGCTGCTTCGCGGTCGCCTATTCACCGATGCGGAAGATGGAACAAAGCCGAAGGTGGCCATCATCAATCAGACACTGGCGAAAATGTACTTCCCGAATCAAGACCCAATCGGTCAGCACTTTGGGAACGGCGCACTTGACCCCAACAGCATCAAGGAGATCGTTGGCGTCGTGGATGATATCAAGGAGGGCCCATTGGACTCAGAGATATGGCCTGCGGTCTACTATCCCATCTACCAGAATGAAGATAATTACTTCGCTCTCATGGTCCGAACAAGACAATCGGAAGGGTCAATCCTGCCAGCCCTTGTGAGCACCGTTCATGGGATCGATCCGGACCTCGGCACCGTTGACCCAATTACGTTAGAAGATCGTATCTCGCAAGGGCCCACCGCCTATCTCCATCGCGCTTCTGCATGGCTGGTGAGCGGATTCGCAGTGCTCGCCCTACTGCTCGGTGTAGTCGGCCTCTATGGCGTAATTGCCTATTCAGTCAGCCAGCGTACGCGTGAGATTGGCGTGCGTATGGCGCTCGGTGCGCAACGAGGCTCAGTCCAGAGTCTCGTGATGCGCGAGGCTGGAAAGCTTGCTCTTCTGGGGATTGGCCTCGGCCTGGCATGTTCCGTAGGTGCAGCAACGCTGATGCGCAAGTTGCTCTTCGGCACTGCCGCGTGGGACGTTCCTACGCTCGCTTCCGTTGCCGCAGTGCTCGGAATCTCCGCACTCGTCGCGAGCTATATTCCAGCTCATCGCGCAGCTTCGGTCAATCCAATTGACGCTCTGCGCGCTGAATAGTTCGAGGTGATGTGGGCCTTTTCCGTAAGGGCCACATCACCTCTTCACTATTCACAGCGCAGAACAATCTGCGGATCTACGCGTGCCGCACGCCGCGCTGGAATCCAGCATGCCGTCAGAGCAATCGCCACAAGTAAGAGCGGCACAACGGCAAACGTTGCCGGATCATTCGAATGCACTCCGTAGAGAACACTGCCGAAGAGCCTCGCAAGCGCAAATGAGGCCGGCAGTCCGATTGCAGCCGCTATCACAGTGAGCACCATTCCCTGGCGGATGAAGAGCCTCTGAACGGCTGCTGCCTGCGCTCCAAGAGCCATACGGATGCCGATCTCACGCGTCCTGCGGCTGACGGAATAACTCATCACTCCATAAAGCCCAACTGCCGCCAGCACCAGGCCAATCGTACCGAAAGCTCCGAACAGAATGGCAGCAAGACGGGGAAAAAAGAATGCATCACGAAGGTGCTGCTGCATGGTCTCAACGTTATAAATCGCAATCGCTGGATCGAGAGCGCGGATCTGGTTGCGCGTCATCGTGACGATGTCCGCAGGACTGCCCGCGGAACGCACCATCACCGTATAACCCATGAAAGCAGGGTCTCCAGCCACAGCCTGATCGAGCGAGCGAAACAGGACCGCGCGCGGCTCCTCGCCAAGAGTACGCGACTTGATGTTTCCAACGACACCGATGATTTGATACGTCACATCCCCGTCAACGACGTTTTGACCGATCGGGTTTTCCCTGCCAAAGATCTTGTCCACAAAGAGTTGATTGACGATAGCGACCTTAGGACCAGTTGGCGACTCGTGACCGAAGTCGCGCCCTGCGATCCGAGGTATGCCCATCGCTTCAAAGTAGCCAGGAGTAGCCATGAACATATCGACGATGGGCTCTGGATCAGAGGGTTCGACCGCGCTGGATTTCGGCTTGATCTGTGCGCGGAAACCATCGCTTCGATTGCCTCCATTGAGCGGCACACTATCCGTGACAACGGCCGAGAGAACGCCCGGCTGCGCAGCAATGTTCTGCCGCAGTTGCGTGAGGAACTGCACAGTGCGCTCGGCGGTATAACCGTTCACGCGGGGGTCAACCTGAGCGCTCACGATGCCGTTTGTCCGGAAGCCAATGTCAATGTTGGCAGCCTCCTGCAGGCTCCTGAGGAAGAGGCCCGTGGCAGTCAGAAGCACGAGACACATCGCGATCTGGCCTACGATAAGCATGCTTCGCAGTGTCACCTTGCGGCCCGGCCGCGCGAGTACATCTTCTCCCTTGAGCGCGTTCGCTATCTTCGGATGAGAAGCCGCCCACGCCGGAATGAATCCGAAGACAAGGCCCGCTCCCACACTCAGTCCAAAGACATAAGCGATGACGCGCCAATCGATTTTCAGAGAAAGATTGATCGGAACGGGCGCGGGGAAATGGAACAGCGCGAACCCCTGCGTCGCCCAGAGAGAGATCAGCATCCCGAGCAGGCCGCCACAGAGAGCAAGGATTACGGACTCCAGAATCATCTGTCGAATGATGCGTGCACGCGTCGCCCCGAGCGCTAGCCTTACAGCAATCTCACGTTGGCGGCTCGCGGTACGCGACAGCACAAGGTTGGCCACATTAGCACAGGCGATGCAAAGAACGAGCAGCACAACGATCGAGAGCACACCGAGGAAAAGCAGGATCTGACTCCGCATACTCCTTGGCAATGAGCCGGCAAGGTCGGACACGAAGCCATTGCCCTTGTCCGTAGCCGGATAGGCTTGTGCGAGACGCTTCGCGAGTGCATCCAGTTCAGCGTCTGCCTGGACCTGATTCACTCCGGGCTTAAGACGCGCGACCACCCGCAACCAGTGCATATCGCGAGAAGTAACATGATCGAGATTCGGAGCGAGAGACGTTGCATTTCCGAGCGGAACCCAGAATTCTGAATCGAGAATAAGATCCAGCCCTCGAAACTCCGCAGGCGCGATACCTACCACAGTGTAAGGACGCCCTGAGACTGTGATGGCCTTACCCACAACGGCAGGGTCGCCGGCAAAGCGCCGCTGCCACAGGCGATAGCCGAGAACAATGCTCTGCTGATTCTCCTCTTCGCGAAGAAAGCCTCTCCCCGCCGCCATCGGAATCTGCAAAACGCTGAAGAAGTTCGCCGACGTCGCTTGTCCCCAAACGCGCTCCGGTTCACCATGACCACCAATCGAAGCCGGTATAAGCTCGTCATAGGCAGACACTCCACTGAAAGACTTCGTCTGATCGCGCACATCTTCAAAGACCGGCTGCGGAAAGTTGTTGCAGCACCGGTCTCCATCATGCAGTGTCTGCAGCGCCAGCAGCGTGGAAGGATCGCCGACCGGCGCAGGCTTCAGGACGAACCGGCTCACCATCGAAAAGATAGTGGCGTTGGCCGCAATCCCAAGCGCGATTGAGACAATCACTGCGATGGCAAATCCAGGCGCACGCGTGAGGCGCCGAACAGTATAGGCAAGGTCCTGCTGGAAAATGGACATAGAGCACTCCCTGATGATGGGATGTACGGCCTCTATAACTTAATTGTTCCCTGATATACCAACGAGTTCAACAATATGTGTGGAGCAAGAACAATCCTGCGATCAATCAGCCTTGGAGTCGGAACGCGCGGGGTTGGTGATGGGCAACTGCATGCAAGCCCTGCATCCCTGACCGTCCGTCCGGTTGGCTAATTGCACAGATCCGGAGTGCGCCATCGCGATCTGCTGCGCCAGCACAAGACCGATGCCTGTTCCACCCGGTTTCGTGGTGTAGAAGGGAACAAAGAGATTGTCAGAGTTCGTCAGACCAAGGCCATTATCAACAATGTTGATAAGAACCTCGCTCTGCCCAACCTCCCATGTAACCTCCACACACGGAGCCTGCCCGACGGACTTTCGCGCCTCCGGACTCAGCGATGCCTCCGCAGCATTACGAACGAGGTTGATCAACGCCTGCGCCAGCTGGTCGGGATCTGCGAGTATCAACACGTCCTCAGTCGTGCCTATCGCAACCGGAAGCCGCGTCTCCAGCTTCGCAACACCCTTCACCACAGATGCGAGGGAAACAGATCGCAGCTTGGGCGCAGGCAATCCCATCAGTTCGCGGTAAGCCTGAAGAAAGCGATTCAGAGACTCAGCGCGATCTTCAATTACCTCAAGCCCGCGTGCAAAGTCCTCACTCTCTTCGGAAGAATCCGCAGAAGATACAAGCCGCCCACGAAGACTGCCGGCAATCGATTTGATTGGAGTCAGTGAGTTATTGATCTCATGGCCCAGCACGCGAATGAGTCGCTCCCATGCCAGACGCTCCTCTTCCCGCAGCGCCTCGCTCACATCGGACAAGACAAAGAGAGTATGCGGCACGCCGCGCAGACGAAAGCTCGTTCGCTTGACCACCCATCGTGCCGATTGCTGCGAGTTACTGAGCGAAAGCAGATCGTTATCTTCAGCCCGCAACAGTCGGTCAAGGTCAAACTTGCTCTGATTGGTTGTACCCGCCGGACGCTGAGAGGCAGGAGCCGAATGTAGGCTGAAAGCCCGCTCCGCCGCAGCATTGAGCAGCTTCAACCGGCCCTCAGGATCGAAGGCAAGCACAGGCGACTGCATGGACTTCATCACCCGCTCGACCAGCGCCATTGCTTCCATCGCGCCGACGCGCTGCACCTGCAGCATGCTGGCAAGAGCGTTGATCTCAAGGGCCAGATCTCCCAGCGCATCGTTACGCCTTCCGCCCCGCGCACGAAACGAATAATCATCCTCACGCAACGCTGCGACCACATTAGCCAGCGTTTGCAGCGGCCGCAAAATCTGCTCCACCATCAGCGAGACCAGAAAGAGCCACGTCAGAACGAGCGCAGGCAGCGCAATCCACTGGATCGATGCATCCACATTCCGCACATGCATCACGTAAGCAACGAGAAGAAACGTTGGCAAACCGAGGAGATAAAGCGACAGTCGAAGCCAGAGTTCGAAGCTAAGCCGCTGCCGTGTCCTGCCCAAAGGCAGACGCTTGACCTTGGTCGCTCTAGTGAGCCGCTCCTCTTGTTCGCTAGAGACCATACTTTTCAATGCGCCGGTAAAGCGCTCCACGACTCAGGCCAAGCGCATCCGCAGCCTGGCTCACATTGCCGCCCACGCGCGACAGAGCCTTGCGGATCAGTATGGCCTCCACAGCTTCCAGGCTCAGATCATCCATCGTAGGAGCTGCTGCCGATCGCTGTGCATGTAGCGCAAGGTCGGCAGCATCAATGCGCTCTCCGCGCGCCATCAACACAGCGCGCTCAATGGTGTGATCAAGCTCACGCACATTACCCGGCCACGCATATTGCAACATCACCTGCAGAGCCGCAGGCTCCAGCCCCTGAATCTGCCGGCGATAGCGAGTCGCATGCCGCGCGAGAAAATGCCCAGCCAGTGCAGGAATATCTTCACGGCGCTCTCGCAGCGGCGGCAGGCAAATCTCAACCGTGTTCAATCGAAACAGAAGATCCTCGCGAAATCGCCCTTCCGCACAATCCTGCCGCAGATTGGCATTCGTCGCAGAAAGGATGCGAACATCCACCTGCTGTGTGCGCGAAGAACCGACACGCTCCAACTCACCCGTCTCCAGCACGCGAAGAATCTTGGCCTGCTGGCGAATAGGAATGTTCGCAATCTCATCGAGAAAAAGTGTGCCCCCACTAGCAAGCTCAAAGCGTCCGATGCGATCTGTACGCGCATCGGTAAATGCGCCTTTCACATGGCCAAACAGCTCGCTCTCGAACGTGCCATCCGGCAGTGCGCCAGTGTTTACCGCGACCAGCGTGCGTTGAGCGCGGCCCGACAGACGATGCAGCATCTGCGCCACAACCTCTTTGCCTGTCCCATGCTCGCCGGTGATGAGAACATTCGCATCCGATGGACCAACGCGCGACATCGTCTCAAGCACCAGGCGCATCGAAGGAGCAGAGGCAATAAAGTCGGGGGCACCGGGCGCACGCAGGATACGATTCTCCGCCTCTAGCCATTGCGTGCGGCGTTGGCTGCGATGCAGTTCCATTTGCGTGCGAAGGATGCTGAGCAGCCGCGGATTTTCCCATGGCTTCTGAATAAAATCACTGGCTCCGCGGCGCATCGCTTCCACAGCAAGATCGATGTTGCCCCACGCCGTCATCACCACAACCGGTAATTGCGGATCGGCTTCTTTGATACGCCCTACCAGCTCCATCCCTTCCTTGCCGGAAGTGGTGTCGCGCGTGTAATTCAGATCAATCAGGACCCCATCAAAGGTATCGTGTGCCAGCGCCTCCAACACGAGCGCAGGAGTGCGTACCATCTCCAGGTGATAGCCCTCAGGCTTAAGCAACAGCCGAAGAGCCTCGAGGATCTGCGGCTGGTCATCGGCAACAAGCAGCCTGTACGGCCGCTCGCTCGCCGAAGTCGTCTTAGGATTCGTCGTCATACCTTTTGCCAGTGTGTCAGCAAGCAGCGCCTACTGTCCACCCGGACCAGCCGGCGTCGTCGCCTGGGTCACATTTCCCGTTGCATCCCCTTTGTGGTTCAATTCCACGGAGATCCCATAGTTTTCCAGGATGGAACCGGTAGCACGCATCAGCTCGATCCGCGCTTTGGCGTAGTCAGTCTGTGCCGTCACCAGAGCATTCTCTGCAACTGCCAGATCGTGCTCCGCGGACAACGTCTGCTGATTCGATCCAGCGCCAAGCTTCTGCTCCTTCTGATAAATATCCAGAGTCTTCGATGCCAGATCGCGCGCTTCACGAGCAGCGTCTACGCGGCTCGTCTGCTGCTCGAGAGCAAAGCGTGCATTCCTTACTTCGATGCGAACGCTCTTCTTCTGCTCTTCGAGATAAAGCTGCGACTGTCGGAACTCAAGCTCGGTGCGGTACTGATCCGCCTTCGCAATGCGATTGCGAATCGGAATGCCAAGCTGAATACCGACCTGATATTCCGGGGAAGAATAGTTGAAGGCATTTCCCACCGCTCCACCCAATCCATTCGATGGCGTAGTGTTCCCAGTTCCCGAGCCGTCAAGCGGATTCAGAGGACCCGAGTACCCGGTTCCGGCAAGAAATCCATACAGATTGAGCGAAGGTAGCAAGGCATTGCGCTCTGACTTGCGACTCAACTCACTGTTCTTGAGCTGCAAGGTCGATTCCTGAACTTCAGGCCGGTTCTTCAAAGCCTCATCAATGAGTTCCTGCACAGTCTCAGTCGGTGCATCCGTATTACCCGCGATATGGTCGAGGGGCACCACGGCCATCTCTTCCAGAATCGGATCCTCAAGACTGCGCGTGATCGCATTCTTCATGTATAGCTCCTGCAGCTCCAGATTGGTCCGGGCCACAGTCAGTTCCTGCTTGCGCGTCGCGAGTTCGCCCTGAGCTTTCAATACATCCATCTCTGGAATCGCCTGAAGTTCAACCTGCTTCCTGCTCTTCTCCAGAGTCTGGTTCGCAAAGTCGACGGAACGCTGATTCACCTGCGCCGTATCGTACGCCGCAACCAGATTCCAGTACAGATTGCTGATCTGCGTAACAGTCGCGATCACCTGCGCCTTGAACGCGATGTCTGTCACTTTCTTATTGGTCCTGGCAATGTGAAGATAGCGAAGATTGGGGCCAAAACCAAAGCCCGCAAGCAGCGGCTGCTGCGCATAGATTTGCGCATTCGAGAAGAATTGCGGATTGAAGCTGTTATTCGGACTGTTCGTCGTCTCGCGATTGTTGTTCCAGGTCGCCTGAATACTGCCGCCCGTTGCAAAGGCCTCGGAGAAAGAGAAATTGGCCTGTATCGTATTCAAATGAATCACCGGAACGCCATAAACAATCTTGTTCGGCAAGAGCTGCGACGTGTGATCCACATATGAGGTGAATTGAAAATAAGGGTCGTAGTTACTGACGGAAGTGCCGCCGCCGATCGTGTTCTGAACAAGGCCGCCAGCACCCGCACCAGCACCACCTGCGCCGCTTGTCGTACCACCCGAACCGGCGCCCGAACCGCTGCCGCCCACCGACGAACTTGCTCCGCCCGGCGTTCCCGACACCACACCGGTATTCACGCCGCGCACCGAACCGCCCGCAGACGTACGCAATACGTCCATCTGCGCGATTGGCAGGTTGTAACGTGCAATTACCATATCCAGGTTATCCTGCAGAGCCAGATCAATCGCGTCACGCAGCGTCAGGTACAGCTTGCCGTCGCGGATAAACGACGATAGTCGCGCCGAGTTCGCCAGATCCACCGGAGGAACGCTCTTGCCTCGATACCAATCCAGAGGATTGTGCGACGTCTTCAAGAACAAGTTGAATGGGATACGTCCCGACGGTGCACTCGGCGATGGAGCGTTCTCGGTCCGTGGCGCGGGCGCATCAGGCGCCTGATTCTGCGCGCTCTGCGCCATCGCTGCGAACGGCCCCTGCAGGACAAGACTTACACTGCACAATGCTGCTAATACACGCGCCGCAGTGGTGCGGCCCGTCATTTCATTCCCAATGAGCTTCATGCTTGCACCCCGGCGGCGGCTACATCCGGAAGTCCAGCAGTATCCGAATAAAGCCATCCATCGCGCAGCTCGATCACGCGCGATCCATACTTGGCGTTCTCCTCGGAATGCGTCACCTGCACGATCGTCGTTCCCTCGTCATTCAGCCTCTTGAACAGCTCCATAATCTCCTTTGCCTGACCGGAATGCAGATTGCCCGTAGGCTCATCGGCAAGCAGCAGGCTCGGCTTATGAATGACCGCGCGAGCGATGCCTACAAGCTGCTGCTGTCCACCCGAGAGCTGACTCGGGAACAGATCTTTTTTGCCTACGATGTTGAATTTATCGAGAGTGTCAGCCACCAGCGCCTGACGCTCCTGGCGTGGAATGTCCTTGTAAGACAGAGGCAGATCGATATTTTCAGCCACGCTCAGATCGTCCAGCAGATGATAGCTCTGGAAGACCATACCGATGCGCCTGCGCGCGAGTTCAGCCCGCTGCTTGCGATTCATACGATGCACGGCTTCATCTTCGAAGAAGAACTCGCCGTGCCACTGATCATCCAGCATGGCGAGTACATTCAACAACGAAGACTTCCCTGCCCCGGACGGCCCCATCACGGTAACAAACTCACCTTGACGGATCGTGAGGTTCACATGGCGCAACACCCATGTCTCTGTGTGGCCGGTCTTGTAACTGCGCTCGATTTTGTTCAATTCAATCATGACTGTGTCTAACTCCAAACTCTCTGCTACTCAGACCTGAGTGCCTTCATGGGATCAATGGATGCGGCGCGGCGCGCCGGGATAGCTGCAGCAAGCACGACCATCACAGCGCTCACCAGCACGCACCCGATCAGGGTCAATGGATCGCCCGGCTGTACACCGTACAACTGAGTCGTCAACAATCGCGAAAGCGCAAATGCCGCGGGCAGCGCAACTGCTACACCAATAATCGCAGTCAATGCCATCTCGCGCATCACCAGCAGCACAACGCTAATCCGTTGCGCCCCAAGCGCCATGCGCACACCGATTTCGCGAGTACGCTGGGCCGTGGCGAACGCAAGTACTCCATACAGTCCCACCGCAGTCATCAACAGCGCAAGCCCGGAGAAGCTCATGGCCAAGGTGGCAAGCGTCCGCTCGCTGGACACACTGCGATCCAACTGCTCATCCATCGTGATCAGATTGTCGGCCACCAGCTTGGGATCAAGCCGCCGAATCCGATCGCGAATCGCGGCCTCAACAAACTTGGGGTCCTGTGAAGTCAGCGCATACATGCGCAAACCGCCGGGATGCTCCTCCTGCAGATAAGGCCGATACACCGTTCCTTTGGGCTCAGCGCGCATGGAGCGATGTCGCACATCACCTACCACGCCGACGATCGTCGTATTCAGCACAATCTTGTTCCCCGCTCCCTCCGCAATACGCCGCCCGATCGCATTCTGCGGCGAGCCATAAAAACGCTTGGCAAAAGCGAGATTAACGACTGCAACCTTGGGGCTGTCCTTCACATCACCCTGGCCAAATTCACGACCCACAAGCAGCGGCTGCCGCAGCGTCGCGAAGAAAGAAGAAGTAATGAACGGAACCTCAAAGTCCATATTTTCATCTTCTGTAGCGGTATGTCCCTCAACCGTGAAGTTCGAGTTGCTCGAGTTGCCCGCAATCTCCGCATCGGTTGTTCCTCCAGCGAGCTGTACGCCAGGAATAGCTCGCACCGCCTCAAGCACACTCGTCTCAACCTGCGGCGTCCGGTCGTCTCCATAGCCGGCAAGCGTTGGATCGACATCGAAACTCACGACATGCGCAGGCTGAAAGCCAACACTCTGTCCGCGCAAGTTGCTCAGCGTCCGCAGGAAGAGACCCGCGCCACCCAGCAGAAGAACCGTGAGCGCAATCTGCAAGCCAACAGCCACTTTACGGAAACGCTGCGAGCCCTTGGATGCCGTCCCAGTGTTTTGTCGCAGCGTCTCAGCCAATCGCGGCCGCAGGAACTGCAATGCAGGAACGATGCTGAAAGCAATCGTTACGGCAACCGACAACAGCAGGGTGAAACCAAGGATACGCGCGTCGACACTGGCCGAGTACGGCGCATCGGCCACCTCATCGGAATTGCTGATCATGCGGACCAGCGCGCTGGCAATGACCGGCGAAAGCGCCACTCCGGCTACAGCTCCGCACAACCCAAGAACTCCGCCCTCGACAAGTAGTTGCACGATAATCCGCGAACGCGCCGCACCCAACGCATAGCGCATGGATATCTCGCGCACACGCCCCGCAGCGCGCAGCAATAGCAGCGTTGCCACGTTGACCGCGCACATCGCGGCGAGCACAGCAACCATGCCCATCAGTACCAGGAGAGGCGTCTTCAACTCACTGCGCTCGGGCATGAATCCGGTCGAATCTTCGACCACAGACAGATGCGAGTGATTGAGAAACTTGTCCTTGAACCGTGCTGACATGGAACCGTAGCTCGTCAACTCTTCCGCGCGCAGCGAGTACCACAGTGGTCCCATCGCCGACTCAGCCTGCTGGCGAGTCACTCCCGGCTTCAACCGCGCCACCAGCGTGATCCAGGTCGAATGATGATTGGTCAGATCCTCGATCGGCGCTCTCCACGGCATCGCAATATCGCTCATCGTCAGCGGCAGAAAGACAACAGGCTTATAACCATCAATAGCGCTGTTGAAGCCCTGTGGAGCTACACCCGTAATGGTGAACTCATGCCCGTTGATGAGAACCGTCTTGCCGGCGATATCCGGCTGTGCGTTGAAGCGGGACTTCCAATAGTCGTAGCTAAGCACAGCGACAGGATTGGCATTCCTGGCCGTCTCATCGTTCGCTGAAAACAGGCGGCCAACAGTCGGCCGCAGGCCCAGCAGCTCGAAGTAATTTCCGGACACAACCTCAGCGTCCTTGTTCTCTGCCTGGTCATGCCAGGAGATGCCAAGGCTGCATCGGTCCGCTGCCAGGATGCCCGTAAACACAGAGTTCTTCTCGCGCAAATCCTTGTACATCGGGTAGGAGAAGTAGTTGTGCGTATTCCCGGATTCGCCGCCAAAGCTGCTCATTGAACCACTAAAGGCTCCGGTCCACTCGAAGCGTACAAGCTCCTTGGGATTCTGCACCGGCAACATGCGCAGCAATACCTGATCGAAGATTGTGAAGATCGCCGAATTCGCGCCAATTCCAAGCGCCAGCGTGACAATGACGGTGGCAGCAAAGCCCGGCGCGCGTAACAACTGCCGCACTGCGTAACGAAAATCCTGAAGAAATGTATGCATGATTGAATCCCTTATCTCCGATAGAGTTACTATTCGGTGCGAAGTGCCTGCATTGGTTCAAGGCGAGCAGCCCGCCGCGCCGGAAGCAGCGCCGCAAAGGTCGCAACCATAACCATCGCGGCAACTGCGATCGCAAAACTCATTGGGTCAAATGGCGACATCTGATACAGCATCGACTTCAGCGGTCGGATCGAGATATAGGTCAGCGGCAGTCCGACGATGAGTCCTGTCAGCAGGATCCAAAGGCTCTCACGCATTACCATCGCAAGAATCTGCCCACGCCTCGCCCCTAAAGCCATACGTACGCCAATTTCAGTAGTCCGGCGGCTCACGCGGAACGAATGCGTCCCGTACAACCCCGTAGCCACCAGTACCGCAGCCAACACGCCGAAGAATCCGCCCATGGCCGCGAACATACGCTGTTGCTGATAGGACTCCTCGAACTGCGCCTGCTGTGTCATTGGCTTTTCGAGCGGCACGTTCGGGTACGCCTGTGCCACGATCCTTCGCAGCACCGGCAACATGGCGCTGGCATCGCCCCGGGTGCGCACTTCCATATGCATCGTGCCGATTTCCGGTGCCTGCATATTGGCGAAGTAGGCCATAGGCTGGCTGGCCTCACTGACGCTTGAGTACTTGCTGTCAGCGACGACACCGATGATGGAGAATGCAGGATTGCCGCCGAGCATGTGGCCGATGGGACTGCGATTAGGATAGAACCGCTTCGCCAGGGTCTGATTCACCACAGCAACTTTCTGCGAAGTCTGCGTATCGCTGTCGAGGAAGTCTCGGCCTTCCAGGATCGGAATGCCCATGGTATGAAAGAAGTCCGAACCCACGTCATTCGAGCGCAGTTGTACATCGCGCTGCTCCACCCCGTCCAAAGTGAGGCTGTTGTTATTGCTCCATCCAGAGCCCGGACGATTGCTTGCCATCGACACCAACTTCACCGAAGGCGTAGCGCGCAGGCGATCAATCAGCGTGCGGTAGAACACATGCCCATCCGTCTTGCCCTGAGGTGTGACGCCAAAGACCAGCAGCCCATCGGTGTCAATGCCCAGGTTCTGCTTGGCGTAGTTGCCGAGCGTTCGCAGCAGGAGGCCGCCAGCCATCAGCAACACCAGGCAAATCGCCAACTGGACAGCAAGCACAATGCGCCCACTCAGCACGCGGCCTCGGTTCGCCGTAGTGTTTGCAGCTGTCGAACGTAGCACCCCGGCAACAGGAGCGCTGAGCGCGGTCCACAGTGGCACCAATCCAAAGATCAGCGCTGCAGCAGCAGAGATCAGCAGCGTAAACAGCAGTACCGTTCCATCCGGACTCAATCCGGTCTCGATACCGGACCAAGCGGTGAGCGCGCGCGTAGCCGAGAGAGCAAAGAGCCATCCCAGTCCAGCACCGGCCGTGACCAGCATAAGACTTTCGCACAGGAGTTGACGGAAGATGCTCATCTTGCGCGCACCGAGAGCCAACCGCAGACTGAATTCGCGTTGCCGCACAGCGTTACGCGCCTGCACCATCATCGCAACGTTCGTGCACGCGATCAGCAGCACCAGCGCCACCAGACCCATCAATATCTGCACGGGCTCGCGATACTCCTCGTTGTATCCGGCGATACCGCGCGCCGGAACAAAATCAAGCAAAGGCTGCCATGCCTTTGTGTCGTACTTGCCATTGACCTTGACTACCAATTCATTGAACGGACCTGCGAGAGCCTGCGACGCCTGCAGCGGTGTCACTCCAGGCTTAAGCCTAGCCATCATCCGGAGAGCCCACCAGTTCGGGGAGTCGTACAACTTCGCAAATGTGCTACCCCAGGCATTTAGTTCCGCACTTGTCTGCAAGGGTATCCAGAAGTCCGTCGATGTCGCCGGCTCAATCCCCTTGAAGCCGCGGCCAGCAATGCCAACCACTGTCAGTGGCACGCCCTTCACATACAGAGTCTGGCCAAGGATGTTCGGCTCACCTGCAAAGCGCCGCATCCAGTAGTCGTAGCTCAATACGACAATCGGTGCATGGCTCTTCTCATCGTCAAGCGTGAAGCCGCGGCCAGCCGCGATGTGCGCCCCAATCCCTGAGAAGAAGTTGCCGCTAACTTCTTCGCCTTCGCTCTCTTCAGGCACCTCGCCGTAGCGAACAGCCACGCTTCCCGTGAAACTCAACGGCACGTACGCAACCAGATCCTCAAAGACATCCTTATGCTGACGCAGCATTTCAAAAGTAGACTCAGTGAATGAGGTCGAGGAGTCGCCGGTATTACTGCCGCCCGGCGCCTGCCCTAATCCGTTGGCCATACGCACATAGGTCAGCCCCTCGGGGCGGCTCACAGGAAGCATTTGCATGAGCACAGCATTCATCACACTAAACACAGCCGTATTCGCGCCTATGCCGAGCGCAAGCGTGAGCACCACAACGATCGTGAATCCCCATGACTTCCGCAACTGCCGCCATGCGTAACGAATATCCTGCATCAGTGTCTGCATTCTCTTATCCTTTTCTTACTCTGATCGCAACGCATCCATTGGTTCTACTGCAGCCGCTCGACGCGCAGGCAGCCAACTCGCCAGCAGTGTCGCACCAAGAATTGCAAAGGCTGACGTCAACGCAGCTTGCGTCGCGCTTACAGCTACGCTCGAAGAGCCCGATACGAGCTCAACACCAGCATCTGCCAGCAAACGGGTTACCGCCGGATGAAGGAGCCAGTTGGCGAAGATTCCTGATACCACACCTAGTGATGCAACTGTGATCCCATGCAATAGGAATGTGCGAAGAATGCTCGTCCGATTCGCTCCGAGCGCCATACGCACGCCAATCTCCCGTGTCCGCTGCGATACCTGATAGCTCAATAATCCGAAAAGACCGATGACCGTAAGCACCACCGCAAAGCCCGAGAATGCACTGGCCAACAGAGAGAAGAAACGAGGCTCTTCCACTGTGTGATCGATGACTGATTGCATCGTGGTCAACCTGGCAATCGGGATTTCGGAGTCGGCCTGTTCCACGGCCTGCCGCGCCATCGAGGCTACATCGAGATGGGCAGCCGTCTTAATGACAAAGCTTGTCGAGAACCAGCCATTGACCATGCTTGTGAATTCATCGCTCATCTGGGCAAAGGACCCGTAGATCACTACACCCTGACTCTCCTGCAGAGAGTGCTGCTGCACATCGGCAACAACGCCCACGACACGCCAGTCGCGATCATCCCCCATGCGAATCGATTCGCCAATCGGCGAGCGGCCCGGCCACCACTTCTTCGCCGCCGTCGCGCCCACCAGGACCACAAGATCGCTCCCTGCGCGGTCGCTCTCCAAGACACCGCGCCCGTTGAGAAGAGCGATGCCCATGGTCTTGAAGTAATCCGGAGATATCGCACGAAACTCGACGCTGCGCGCGAGTTCTTTCCGTCCCGTAGGATACCCGCCGATATTCAATCCACGATCAAGCGGAAGCCCATTGATCGCCGCCGCATGTTCGACTCCCGGTTGACTGCGCAGCTGCTCCACAACCTTCTCTACAAACTGCGAAGTGGGTTGAGTCGTCGCATAGCGCTGCCCCTTCAGCGCTACTTGAAAAACGCTCAACTGCTTCGCCTCAACTCCTGAAGGCAGCGAACGCAACTTCACGAACGTCCCCAGCAAAGACGATGCCGTCGAAACTAACACCATCGCCAGAGCTACCTGCGTCACCATCAGGAAACGCGACAAGCGGGCATGCGAAAGCGAATCTCCAACGGATGGACCACCCAGTCGCATCTCGCGCGTCTTCCGCCGCAGGATCGCCCACGCAGGTAGTACCGAAAATATCCCACTCGCTGTGAGTGCAATCAGCAGCACGGCGCCCGCCATCGATAAAAGGTTGCGATCCGCGCCCAGCACCGGGATACCCAGCGGGGAAGAGTGCAACAGGATCTGCACAGAGGTGGCCGCCACAACCAGCGCGAGCGCCGATCCAGCCAATGCAAGCACCAGTCCCTCACACACGATCAAGCGGAGAAGTTGTCCACCCGTGGCGCCCAGAGCCGTACGTAGCGCCATCTCCCGCGAGCGCCGCATTGCACGCGCTGTCATCAATCCGGCGAGGTTCAGGCAGGCCACCAGCAGCACGGCGACCACTGCACCCAGCAGCGTAAGCAGGCTGCGGCGCACATCGCTTACCATCACATCCTGCAGCTTCCACGCGCGAAACTGATGCAGCTCATGCGCAGGGGTCGCCCAACGCTTATACCCAGGAAAGCGCTGATAGAACGGTTGCTCCAGCGCGCTCAACTCCTGCTGCGCCTGTGCCATCGTGACACCAGGCTTCAGGCGGCCAACCATCTCATAGTTGTCGCCATCATAGCCGGGATCATTCGGACTTAGCTGCAAGGGCTGCCACAAATCCGGCGTACCGAGCACACCGGGCGCAGTCTGCGCCGTCACCGCAAAGTTCGCAGGCATCACGCCAACTACCGTGTACGGCTCTTCATTCACCCGGATAGTCTTACCTACAATCGACGCATCGCGATTGAACAAACGCGCCCACAGACCATCACTCATCACGACAGCCTTGCCGCCTCCGGGACGATCCTCATCCGCAAGAAACCCACGCCCCTGTGCGGGTGTAACTGCAAACGTACGAAAGTATCCTTCGGAGACCTGCAGCGCCGTCACCTGGACAGCATGCCCTCCGTTGACCGAAAGATTCACAGATGGGCCCGAATCGTTCATCACCGCAAAGGAGGAGAAGCTGGTGGTGTTCTCGCGAAGAAAATCAGCTGCAGCACCCGTCTGCTCTGCGTTCGGCTTCTCCTCAGCAAAGGTAAAGGCGACTCCAACCATGCGATCCGCATCGACATAAGGAAGCGGCTGCAACAGCACAGATGAGACCACGCTATACATCGCCGCAGTCGCGCCAACTCCAAGCGCAAGCGTGAGCACAGCAGTGATCGTGAAGCCCGGCGACTTGCGCAACTGGCGCAGCGCATAACGAAGATCATTCCAGAGTGTCAGCATCCAAATCTCCTCTCTACTCCGCGCGAAGCGCCTGCATCGGTTCAATCGAAGCCGCATGACGCGCTGGTATCCATGCCGCTGCGAATGCAGCTGCAGCCAATACCAATGCCACCGTAATGAAGGTCAACGCGTCATGCGCTTTCACTCCGTAGATGTAGCTGCGCGCCATCGATACAGCAAACCACGCAGCCACCGTGCCGCATACAAGCCCAGCGCAAACTAATGACAGCGCGCGCCGGAGTACGAGCCCGAGAATATTCGTTTTCTGCGCACCCAGCGCAATGCGCAATCCGATTTCGCGAGTCCGTTGAGCAACAGCAAAGGAGAGCAATCCATACAAGCCGACCGACGCAATCAACAGCGCCAGTCCAGCAAATCCTTCCAGTAGATACGAAATCAAAGTCTGGCTGCCGAACGAGTCCTCGACCGCTTCATGAATCGTCTTCACATCCGTAGTCGTCGCATCCGGAGCCACCTCATGCAGCGCCTTGTCAAACTGCGCTCGCAGCGCGTCCGCAGGCACGTTTCCACGAATTGCGACTTCAACAAACGCCGTAGCAATGTTGTAAAGCGGAGCGCCAGGCGCCATCTGCGCCAGGCAGAAATACATCTCCGGCTCAGTGTCCTTCGTCACGCTCATCTGCTTCACATTGCCGATCACTCCCACGATGCGCGCCGATTCAAAGCGCCCTTTGCCCATCCCCACAACGTGACCGAGAGCATCCTGTCCGGGAAGATACTTGTTCACAAAAGCCTGGTTGACAACCACAACCACGGGCGCGGTTGCAGAATCGTCCTCTGTAAAGAACCGCCCGCGCACCATCGGGATCCCCATCGCTTCGACCAGCCCCGCGGAAGAGAGCCTGCCCTGCGCCTGCTGATTCTCACCTTTAGGAGCTTTCTTGTGATCGAGATCAAATCCAAACGTCACCATGAACTCCGATCGCATCGGCAGCACCGAACTCAACGCAGCAGTCCTCACGCCCGGAATCGCTCTCAGCTTTTCCAGCAGCGGCAGGTAAGCAGTCTGAACTATGTTCGGCTGCACCGCCAGCGCCTTCACTTCTTCCGCATCGCGCGTGGGGTTGAGGATCACTCCGCCCGTCAGCACGTTCTGCTCGGCGAATCCAAGAGGTACGCTCCGTAATGCCTGAATCGTGCGAAGGAACAGTCCCGCGCCTACGAGGAAGACAAGCGTCAAAGCCAGCTGGGTGACTACGAGGATCTCGCGCGTACGGTTGTGGCTGGCGGATGAGGTCGTGTTCACTCCATGCAGTCCGTCCTGCACATCGCGGCGTGAAGCCCGCAGCGCCGGAAAAAGCCCAACCAGCAGAGCCGTGACCACGGTCAGCACGACCAGCGCGGCGATCACGCGCCATTCCACATGCACCGCGCTCGTCAGCGGCAAGCTGCGCTGTATCTGTCTCCACAGCAGCTTGATCGTTATCTGACCAGCCAGCAGTCCAACGAGGCTGCCTATCGCGCTCAATAGCAGGCTTTCAACCACCGCCTGCTGCAGCAGTCGTGAACGGCTGGCGCCCAGCGCAGCACGTACTGCCTGCTCGCGAGTTCGGGAGACGGCCCGCGCCAGCATCAGGCTCGTGACATTCAAACAAGCCAGAGCCCAGATGCCCGCCACCACCGCGTACAAAAGACCCAGCGGCTTGCGAGCATCGTCCGTCAACTGTTTCTGATATCCCGACACTTCCACCGTCGCCGGAGGACCGCCTTCCGGCAACTCCTTCGCAATCACAGCCTGCGTTCGATTGATGCTGGCCGTCAGTTGCGCCACGCTCATGCCCTCGGGCATACGCGCATACACATTGCCCCAGCCCTGGTGATCGCCACCCAGCGACGTCCTTTGCACCGCATCGAGAGAAGCCGGGGACCAGATCTGCATCCTGTCGTCAAAGGGAAACCAGAAACCCTTCGGCATCACGCCCACAATCGTGTAAGGCTTGCCTTTGATCGTCAGCACCTTGCCAATCGCATTTCGGTCGCCTGCATAAAGCTGACGCCAGACCTCTTCCGACAGCACCACCACATTTCCGCGCCCCGGCTCATTCTCGTCCGCCCGGAAACCACGGCCGAGCATTGGCTGTACCCCAAGCACATCGAACATTCCCGAGGTAATATCTTCCTTCCCCACCTGGACACGCCCGCCCGGCCCCACCACACTCGCCGTCGACTGATCCAGAGACATGCCCATCGCAACGGTCGAGCCCAGCGCATCGTTGAGCTGCTTCATGTTCGCGTAGTTGAGCGACATGCGAAAGCCATCTTTAACAGGACCATCGACCGCAACAATTCGCTCTGGATGCCCATACGGCAACGGCCTCAGCAGAATGCCCTCAATCAGCGTAAACACAGCGATATTCGCACCTAAACCCAGCGCCAGTACCGTCACAGCTGTGACGGCAAAGCCCGGCGACTTACGCAGTTGCCGTGCCGCGTAGCGAATGTCCTGGATGAGATTGCTCAGGCTGTTCATCATCAGCTCCGGTACAAAAGTTCCTGCTTCCATCCACGTCGTATTGCGAAAAACTACTCCCCGCGCAAAGCCTGCACTGGTTCCACCATCGCAGCCCGACGCGCCGGAATCAGGGACGCAGCCACGGCAAGCAGAAAGATCGAGGCCACCGCAACAATCATCACCACAGGATCGAGCGGGTCTACCTGGAACAGGAAAGACCGCAATAACTTCGTCGCAAAAAACGCAACAACAGCGCCGATGCCGCATCCTGCAAGTCCGAGCTTCGCGCCCGAAGCAACAATGATGCCCAGCACTCCCGAGCGCTGCGAACCAAGCGCCAGCCGGATGGCCATCTCCTGCGTACGCAACGCGGCAGAGAACGCAATCACGCTATAGATTCCCAGCAGCGCCAGCAACACCGCCGCCCCAGCGAAAGCTGAGATCAGCGCCGTGTTGAACCGCCGCGGAGCCTCACCCTCGCCCACCACGCGCTCCATCGATTCCACCTGCGTCAACGGCAGACGCGGATCGAGAGACCGGACCGCGGACAGCAGAGCTTCTGTCATCTGCTCCGGCGCAAGGCTGGTATGCAGCACAATGGAACCGTTCGTGGCATTCAACATGTCACCCGCAAAGCTGCCATAGGTAGCAGAAGCCTGAGTGGCAGGCTGATACACCTGCTCAAGAGTTGCCTGTTCCGCAGAGCTCTGCTTGAGGTCCGCAATCTCACCCACAACAGTCAGCCATGGCATCGGTGTGTCCTGCAATCCCCAATGAATACGCCGTCCAACCGGATCCTGACCTGGCCAGTAATGCTCGGCCATCGTGTGATTCACAATCACAACCAAGGGCGATCCAGCGCGATCTGCATCCGTGAAAGCACGACCGCGCAGCAGGCGAATTCCGGCAGCATGGAAGTAGTCGCCCATCACCTGCGAAATCCACGCCGAGTTCATTGCAGCGCCCTTCGGTGCAACATAACCTTCCGCAATGAAAGTCGTATTGCTGACCTGATTGGCGGCTGGCAACTGCGACGTGATGCCAACAACATTGGCGCCCGGAATCTGCTGCAACTTACTGATCAGCTGGCGATTGAATGAGTCCACAGCAGCCTGCGTCGAATACTCTCTGCGTGGCAAACTGTAGGCCGCCGTGAGCGTATGATCTGGCTTGAATCCGAGGTCCACCGCGCGCAGCTTCTCAAAGCTTCTCAGCAACAGGCCAGAAGCCACCAGCAGTACCAGCGCCACGGCCACTTCAGCAATCACCAGGCCCGACCGCAAACGCGCATGTCCGCTGCCAGAACTTCCCGTCCGCCCGCCTTCTTTCAACCCTTCGTTGATACCGGTACGCGAGGCGGCAAACGCAGGAATCAACCCGCAGAGCACACCCGTCAACACAGCCAGTCCCAGCGCAAACGCAACCACTTCCCAATCAAGCCCAATCGAACTCACACGCGGCAGCGTCTCCGGCAAAAAGCTCACACCGATCCGCAACGCCACCGAAGCAAACCCAAGCCCGAGCAAACCACCCGCGGCACTCAGCGTCAGTGTCTCAATCAGATTCTGCCGCAGAATCGTCGATGCGCTCGCACCAAGCGCCAAGCGCACCGCAATCTCGCGCCGCCTACGAATCACGCGCACCAGCAGCAACCCCGCAAGGTTCGCGCAAGCAATAAACAACACAACGACCACAGCGAGAAACAGTGTCCGTACCAGCGGCTTGGCCTGCGACACCGTGTTCTCATCCAGCCGCTGAAGCGTTGGCGTAATCTTCAAGCTGCTCATCGCCGGCGGAAAGCCGCGCATGATCTCCTGCGACACGCGTGCCGCCTGCTGTTGCGCCTGCGTAGCACTCACGCCCGGCTTCAGCCGCCCCACCATGTGATAGTTCCAGCTGCCCTGATTCGCCAGTTCTTCTGGCGAAATGCTCATCGGCACCCAAAGCTCGCTACGATTCAACTGTCCCGGCACCAGCGGAAACTCAAACTCCCGCGGCATCACGCCAATAATCTCGTAACTCACCCGGTCCAGCAGAATCTTCTTGCCCAGCACCTGCTCGTCGCCATGAAAGCGGCTGCGCCACATGTCATAGCTCAGCACCGTTACGCGCTGCTTGCTCTCGTCCTCCTGCGCCGTAAAGGCGCGGCCAATCAGCGGCGCAACCCCCAGCGTAGGAAACACTCCGGCAGTGAGCCTCGACGCGTTAATCTGCGCCGGGGCATTCCCATCCGTGAACTCGTAGTATGTCGAGATGTAGCCGCCAAGATTCGAAAATCCCTGCGCATCGCGCTCGTACTTGGGTATCTCGCTCGCTGCCACCGAAGGGCTCGGCAGATCCACGCCCTTCAGCTCATCGCCCAGAATGTACAGCGACTGCTGCCCTGGAAATGGCAGCGGCCGCAACAGCACGCCCTCCACGATCGAGAAGATCGCCGTCGTCGCCGCAATGCCGAACGCCAGTGTGAGGATCGCGGTAAGCGCAAAGCCCGGCGACTTACGCAACTGGCGCAACGCGTACCGAATGTCGTAAGTCACGGAAGCAAACATGGCAAATCCTCATGAGAAAAAAGAACAGGCGAGCCCGGCGCGTACGGCAAATCCGCCCACCGGACCCACGTTCTGTCTTACCAACTGCGAATCTAGGCCTAGACCTCAGCCAGTAATTGGTTCAGCTCGCCCTCGGCCACAACCTTGCCGTCGAACAAGTGCACCTGGCGCTCCGCATGAGCCGCAAAACGCGGATCGTGCGTCACCATGCAGATAGTCGCACCCTCTTGATGCAGCTCCTGCAACAGCTTCATCACCGCTTCGCCGTTTTTCGAATCGAGGTTACCCGTCGGTTCGTCAGCCAGCAGGATCGAAGGCGAACCAGCCAATGCGCGCGCCACAGCCACACGCTGCTGTTGACCGCCCGAGAGCTGCGCCGGATAGTGCCGCATACGATGCGCCATGTTCACGCGCTCCAGCGACTCCTGCACCTTCTTCTTGCGCTCCGCCGAAGGCATGCCCGTGCGATACGTCAACGGCAGCTCCACATTCTCAGCAACAGTCAGATCGCCAATCAGGTTGAAGCTCTGAAAGATGAACCCAATCTCCTGGTTGCGGATGCGCGAGCGGTCAGCGAAGTTCAAATTCGCCACTTCCTTGCCATTCAACGTGTAGCGGCCGCCCGTCGGCGTGTCGAGCAATCCAATGATCGACAGCAGCGTTGACTTACCGCAACCCGAAGGGCCGCTCATCGCGACATACTCGCCGCGGCCAATCGTCAAATGCACTCCGGACAATGCGTGCGTCTCAATCTCGTCCGTATAGAAGACCTTCGTCATCTGCTCAATTTCAATGATGTTTTGGCTCATCTTCCCGTCCTCTCTCTCGTGACTATTCCAGTCGAATCTTGTCTACGCCGTCCTGCTTGCTCATGTCAGACAGGATGACGGTGTCGCCAACCTGCAATCCTTCAAGAATCTGCATACTGTTGACCGAAGCGCGGCCCATCTTCACCGCAACCCGTGTCGCTGTCTTTCCATCCGGGCTCACCTTGAACAGGCTGAGCGTGCTGTTGATATTGCCAAAGGCCGGACGCCCAACCTGCAACGTGTCCTGGATATGATCGAGGTCGATCACGCCATCCACGCTCAGGTCAGGACGAGCACCCTGCGGCAACTCGCCTGTAAGCTCTACGTCAACCGTGACCGTTCCGTTCAATACACCCGGATCGATTCTGCTGACTTTGCCCGGAATCACGCCGTTATGCGTATCGATCTCAGCCGGTTGGCCAATCAGGATGTCGCGCGCCTGCGTCTCGGCAATTTTCAGGCTCGCCTTCAGCTTGTCCGTCTGCTCCACCTGCGCCACCGAAGTACCCACAGCCACATGCTGGCCCACCTGCAATGGCACCGGCAGCGCTACCAGCGTCCCCGCAATTCCAGCGCGAACCTGTAACGCAGCTTCCTGCTTCTGGTAGAGGTCCAGCAGCGCCTGCGCCTGATCGATCTTCGCCTGCGAAGAAGCCAGCTGTACCTCAATCGCCTTGGTGTTCATGTCAATCTGCTGCAGACTGATCTGGTGCTGCGTCGTGAGTTGATCGGCCTTGTTCTTGCTCGCGTTGTACTCAATCCCCGACTTCACGCCCAGCTCAAACAGCTGCTTATCAATCTGCGCCTGCAGCTGATCCTGCGTGTAATCCGAATTGATCGCCGCCGAAGCCGCCTTCTTGTCCATCAGCGTGCTCTGCAAGGTCGCCTGCATCGTCTTGTAATCCGCCCGAGCCGCCTTCAGCTGCAACTGCGCGTCCAGCAGCTTCTGCTGTAGAAGCGGATCCGCCAGATCCAGCAGAATCGTGTCCGGCGTCACCTTCGCGCCTGGCAGCACACGAATCTTCACCACCGTCGCGTCTGTCTGCGCCGGGATGAGCTCAATGCCCTCTTCGCGCGGCACCAGTGTGCCCGGCCCGCGCACCTGCAGGATCAGCGGACCCCGCTTGACCGTGTCAGTCCAGATCGTTGCCTTGTCCACAGTCGGCGACGCCGGTTTCAACCGCGTCACAAACCACGCCAGCGCGGCCACGACAACAACCGCGACCGCGATCCAGATCCATTGTTTCCGCTGCTTCTTCTTCTTGATGTCAGGCCGTGAGATATCCATCGCGCCATTCTATTTGCACTTCAGTGGCCAATACAGGTCACCTGCTTTCAGTCACTTACAAGCCCCACAAACCCAGCACTTGTCCGCCACCGGATTCAACTGTCCATTTCCGGACAACAAACCCCGCAAGCCCCACACCCCTCTTGCCGTTTCACCTGGTCCTTGGACTGGTTTCCTTGGACTGGTCGTTGTTCTTCCTCTCCTTCTTGTCATTCCCGCCTGGAATCTGCCGCGGGCCTCTGCTCCCAACAGTCGAAAAGCATCCTGCATCACGAGACACGGGTTTGAGCAAAAACAATCCAAAACCATCTTTAACTCATTCATAAATAAGAGAGATATTTATAAAATTGACAATCGTATATAAGTCAGATCATAATGGTGATGGGTACTTTTAAACTTAAGGAGAACAATCATGCGTCCTACCCTTATTGCCGCCCTTCTGCTTTCCCCGGTGCTCACCGCATCGGCAGTCGCCAGCATCCCAAAGTCAGACGCCGCAACTCCTAAGAACGTCCGCATCAGCACCGGCGTCGTCGCTCCCGAAATCATCAGCAACGAAAACCTCCGCATCCCCTCCGGCTCGCTCGGACTCTACGGCCCGTCCCAGGCCAAAGTCGTCCTCAGCTTCCAGGTCGATGAAAAGGGCAACGCCCAGGCCGTTCGCGTCGTCAAGTCCGTCAACCCCACGGTCGATGCCGCCGCTGTCGAAGGCGTCCTCAAATCCCGCTTCCGCCCCGCCTCGCTCGACAACACCGCAGTCCCGATGGAAATGAACCTCACCATCGTCGTCCAGCGCTAAACGTCCAGCGCTAAGCGTCAGTCGCAGAGCTACCCTCCCCAGGGCGCATCCCGTTCGAATCGTTGAGTTCCCGCCCAAAAGAAATCCTCCCGCAAGGGAGGATTTCTTTTTGCCCGCTCACATCAGGCGCGTTCGCCAACCCACGGCCGGTAGTGCCCAATTTCAGCAGTTGGAATGCGAACCGTCCATCAGCGATTGCGCATCGTCGTCACGAGTATTGCGCAACGTACCACATCGATTGCGCATTGCAGGACAGGGATTGCGCATCGTCAAAAGTTGCTCCAGCCCAGGAGCGCGACCTGCGTCACACACAGAACCAACTGTCCACTGTTCTCTGCCCGCTATTCCCTGTTCCCTGCCCTTCACGGCTCATCCCGATAGATCCCAATCTGCGCCGTCCCACCCTCGCTGAGCTTCGCCCGAAACATCCCCGGCGTATTGAAGCTCCACGCCATCTGCCCATCCGGAGTCAGCGCAATCACCCCGCCATCGCCATGCAGCGCCACCAGTTGCCTCTGCACCACCTCATCCGCAGCCGCCTGGAGCGATAACCCCTTGTATTGCACCAGCACGCAGATCGTCCGCGCCACAGTAAGACGGATAAAGTACTCGCCAACCCCCGTCCCCGAGACCGCGCAGGACTGGTTCGAAGCGTAAGTCCCAGCCCCAATCACCGGCGTATCCCCCACCCGGTTCCAGCGCTTGGCCGTAGTCCCACCGGTCGAAGTCCCGGCAGCCAGGTTCCCTGCCTTGTCCAGCGCCACCACACCGACCGTCCCAAACTTATGATTCTGCGGCGTTTCCAGGAACGCCATCGGCTTCACCGGCGGCTCAGGAACCCCAGCAGGCCTCGCGGGCACCGGCTTCCCATCCTTCTTTAACTGATCCACAAGCTGCTGCCAGCGCCGCTCCGTAAAGAAGAAACTCGGCGGCACCTGCTCCAGCCCCTGGCTCGCCGCAAAGGCATCCGCACCCGCGCCAATCAGAAACACATGCGGAGACTTCTCCATCACCGCCCGCGCCAGCGCAATCGGATGCCGCGTCTTCTGAACATCCGCCACCGCTCCAGCCGAAAGCGTCTTCCCATCCATAATCGCCGCATCGAGCTGGTTGGTCCCGTCCGCAGCAAAGACCGCCCCACGCCCGGCATTGAACATCGGATTGTCCTCAAGCAACTGAATCGCCGCCTGCACCGCATCGAGCGAAGACCCGCCAGAATCAAGCACCTTCGCAGCAGCATCCAGAGCCTCGCGAATCCCCGCCCGATACTGCTTCTCCGCCTCCGCAGTCATCGAAGACCGCTCAATCACCCCAGCCCCACCATGCAAAACCACCGCCCACTTATGGGTTGTTCGTTCAGAAGAAACCGTCTGCGCTGCAGTTAAGCTGTTAGCCACTGAAATAAAACCTGTGGCCAATACTAGAAACAATCGCATCGAAAATCCTCCCTCATACAATCGGCACCTAAAAGTAGCCTTGACATCGCAGACATTACAAAATTTTATACGGATGGATTTTCAAGGCCGCGTCTAAACCTAAAGTCTTTCTATCGCCCTCCTCAGCGCCAGAAGGTCCGCCGAAACATTTTGAAAGTGCACGGGCTTTTCCAGATCGAGTTCACCACTTATCAATATCCCTTTACGGATTAAGACCGATTCGAGAGAGTCCACCGTAAGAGATAGGTTCTCCAGCCCATTGATTACGTCTTGAATTACTTCTTTTTCATCTTTTGTCATTATCACCTCTTTGAGGATGGAACAACGGCCTGAATGCAGCGCCAAGCGCCCGAGTTAATGCTAGTAATTGCTTTACCTGTAAATCTGTTGAAGGAGAGCATTTCCAATGTGTTTTTCTCGTTGTTCAAAGCGAGGGTAAATCGAACGGTGTCGTTATCAACACTTACTTCCAGTTGTGGCAAATGGCCCTTACGCATGATGTCATCGGAATTTGGATCAGGAGTCATTGTCCCATCAGAACCAAGCGACACCGTTTGAGCCTTTCCGTCACCCAACCAGATGCCGGGAGTCCATAAAGCTGAGTGATCTTTAGGGTATTGTCTCCAATTAAATTCAGCGAAACCCTCGTTGATTTTCAACCCTTTATGGAAGGTTTTTAAAGAACCAAAACCGTTAGCTTTTGTTTTATCGTCGTTGTCAATATCCTCTCCTATCTGTACAAAGATGAACAGATCTTCGGACTCATGAGGAAGGTCAACAGCAAAGCAACCATATGACTTAACAATTGGTGCATCTAAGATTTCGATTCCTCTAGCAGCTACGAGTTCATTAAAAGACTTACACCCTTTCATGAGGGATTCTTCTGGAAGAGCTTTTGTAGCTTCCTTGCTCTCGTTGTAGAGAGAACAATCGACCTGACCAAAAGAGGTAAGAGGACATAAAATCAGGATCAAAGCTACCAGATAATGTTTCAAAAAATCGCTCCTTCATCCGACACCAGATCGTCCGTGTCTCCCTATTCAACCACACCGGCCAGTACCGGGGGAACCGCGTATTACCCACTCATGCTAAGAATCACTCCTTAAACACAACCCCGTCTTTCATAACAAACTTCACCTTCTTCAATACCGAAATATCCGCCAACGGATCACCCGGCACAGCAATCACATCCGCCAGAAAGCCAGCCTTCAACTGCCCGATCTGCCCTTCCCAGTCCAGCAACCGCGCGCCGTGAATCAGGTCCGCCTTCAGCACCTCTGCGGGAGACATCCCGAACTGCACCATCAGCTCCATCTCGCGCGCCTGCGTCCCATGCGGAAACGGCCCCACATCCGAGCCCACCGCCATCGGCACGCCTGCCGCCAGCTGACGTTTGAACTGCGCAGCATGGAACTTCTGTGACTCATCGCCCCAGTCGCCCACCGAAGGATCCGCATGTTTGCCGAAGTACTCCGTAATAGTGAAGGTCGGCACCGCATAAATCTGCTTTTCTTTCATGAGGCGCATCGTTTCATCGCTCAGATAATCCGCATGGTCGATCGAAGCCACACCAGCCTTCGCTGCAAACAGAGCTCCCGGCTCGCCCGTGCAGTGAACCCCCACCCGCGTACCGACTCGCGCCGTCTCCGTCACCGCTGCTTCCAGCTCTGCCTGGGTATATTGGTAGGGCGTGGACAGCTTGCCATCCTTCATCGTGTCCTTGCCAGTCTGGTAGATCTTGATGAAGTCCGCGCCCTCCTTCAACTGCCGCCGGATCGTCTCCACCAGCTCCGCCGCGTTGTTCGCATAATCGGCATTCGAAGGCACACGCGCTGCCGGGTTGTAGTGGATCGCGTCCTCATGCCCGCCCAGGATGCTGATCGCATTGCCGCTCACCCGCATCCGCGGCCCCGGAATCAGCCCATGATCGATCGCATTCCGCACCGCAGAATCCGCAGACCCGGCGCCCTCGGTGCCCATGTCGCGCTCAGCCGTATACCCGGCCATCAGATCATCCTTCGCCGCCAACTCCGCATAGATCGTCCGCTCCGGCACGGACTCCACAATGGCCTGCGAATCCTCCGCCCCCGGATGCAGAAACAGATGGACATGCGCATCGATCAGCCCCGGCATCAGCGTGCTCGCCCCGAGGTCAATCACCTGCACCCCTGCCGGATGCGTAACCGAAGCCCCAGCCTCGACAATCCTGTTTCCGCGAACCAAAACCTCGCCAGGACTGATCAGCTTGCCAGCCGCAACATCGAGCAGATGCGCAGCATGCAGGACAATTGCCGTTTCCGGGGCTGCGGAAGTCACCTGAGCCGCAAGTCTGGCAGGAATGAGAATCATAAGAAGGGAAAGGATCGGGCGAATCATGGACCCGATACTAGCATGGCCCTTTGGCGTAACGGCGGGGCTTATGGCTGCGAGGGCACCTCTTTTTCCCGACGCGGTAATCTAGCTGATCCACTCCCGCGCCCGCTGAAAGATCTTCAGAAACATCGCCTCGGTTAGCACCCCGGTATTCGTGTTCTGTAGCGACGGATGGTAGGTCGCTATCAGCACGATCCCGTTCGGCAGTACATACTCGGCTCCGTGCCGGAACTCAATGCCTTTGCGCGTCTGCAAAACTCCGGTCCGCAGCAGGTATGCCACGAAAGCATCGAAGCCGATCTTGCCCAGGCACACCACCACTTTGAGCTTCGGCAGGAGCGCAACTTCCTCATCCAGCCAGTGGGCGCAGTTGCGCTGCTCTTCCGGCAGAGGCTTGTTGCCCGGCGGAGCGCAGCGGACCGACGCGCTGATCCACATATCACGCATCTTCATACCGTCGTCGCGGCTTTCCGAGTTTGGCTGCGAAGCGAAGCCCGCCTCGTACAGGATTGGAAACATGAAGTTGCCCGACCCGTCGCCGGTAAATGGCCTGCCCGTCCGGTTCGATCCGTGCGCACCGGGTGCCAGGCCAAACAACAGCACCCGCGCCTTCGGATCGCCGAACGAAGGCACCGGCCGCCCCCAGTAGCTCCAGTCCCGCCACTGCTTCCGGCGAACGCGGGCAATCTCGGCGCAGTATTCCCGCAGACGCGGGCAGGCCTCGCAGGCAACGATCCGCGCGTTGAGCATGTCAAGATTTGGAGCGGGAGAAACATCCGGCATGAGCCTAATCTTACGATCCTGGCATAGGTGCGCAAAGAACAAGCGCCGAAGGGTGACCATTTGTCGTAGAATTGCAGCGTTTTGAGAAAACCTTTCCTGCCTGGCAAACGGCTCTGCCCGAAGCGGCTGGATTCCGCACCTTACCAAGCAATCGGAAGACGAGGACACACAGATGAAGCTCACCAAACGCCCGTCAACAGGGCCATTTCGCGGACTAGCCGCAGGATTCGCTGTCGCACTGACGCTCACTGGAGGAGCATTCACCACGATGAGCTACGCACAAGGCACAGGCCCGGAAGTCAACGGCGAAAAGGCCGTCACCCTCACGCGCAAAGCCACTCCCGGCGCCACCAAGCCTGAATTCACCTCGGTCACCGTCTTCCCCGGACGCGCGCTGATGTTGCAGCAGGTCACAGCAAATTTCCCCGGCAAAGGCGAAGTCGACGTGCTTGCCTCGCCCAGCCTCGCTGAATCCGTCTCCATGCTCAACGACAAGGACACGCCCAACGGCGACCTCGCCTACCGCCTGGGAGCCGCGTTCCTCTTCCCCTACCCCAACCGCATCCGCGGACCGCTCTCCGCCGACGGTAAGACCCTGACCACCGAGTGGCGTGGCAAGACGATCACGCTCCCGGCCAACAACATCGGAACGAAGCCTACCGCCGAGCGCCACGCCATGCACGGCCTCATCCTGAAGGCCAAGGTCGAAGACCTTAAGGTCAAGCAGACCCCCGCAGGCGGCACCATCACCGGCGTCATCCACGGCGGCAACTTCAACGGCCACTGGCTCTCGAAGACCGACCTTGTCGTGACCATCACCCTCACCGCTGACAGCGTGGACGCATCGATCGTTGCCCACAACGTCGGCACGGAGGCCGAGCCGGTAGCCTTCGCCTGGCACCCCTACTTCAACCTGCCCAGCGGCGATCGCAAGCAGGTCAAGCTCTACGTACCCGGTGCTGAGATGGCGGAGGTTGACAACTACGACAATGTCTTCCCCACCGGCAAGATCCTGCCCGTTGCCGGCACCAAGTACGACTTCCAGGCTCCGGGCGGCAGGGCGCTGGGCGACCAGTTCCTCGATGACAACTTCAGCAAACTGGCCGGCGGCAAGGGCAGCCCAGTCAAGGTCACCATCATCGATCCGGCAGCCAAGTACGGCGTCGAAATCGACGGCCTGACCCCCAACATCAAGACCATTCAGGTCTACGCGCCCCCGGCGAAGTCCTTCATCGCCGTCGAGCACCAGACCAACTTCGCCGACCCCTTCGGCAAGGAGTGGGGCAAGATGGACACCCAGATGATCACGCTCGAGCCGGGCAAGAGCACCAGCTGGCACGTTCGGCTGAAGGTCTTCGTCCCGTAATCTCGTCGTAGCTTCCGGACGCGCAGCCCAACCGGAAGCTGCGAGACACTCGATAGCTCCATGCTATGCTCTCCCTGACAGCCAACCTCACAAGCTTCAGGGAGAGACAGCAATGCTCACAAGCCGCTGGCTTCATGGCGTCCGCACCCTAGTTTTCCTGCTCCTGTCTGCCTCCCTGTTTTCCCTGCCCGCGAATGCAATTGGTCCTCACGGCGACGTCTTCGCCGGATTCAGCACCGATGGACACCTTGGCTGGGCAGCCGCCGCGCATGTCAAATTGCTTCCCTTTGTTGGTGTCGAAGGCGAAGTTGGCGGATATGATTACGACCTGCCCTCAACCACTCCCAAGGCCTACACGTTCCTCGTTGGCCCGCGCGTGACCGTAGGCGCATTCCGCCTAAAGTTCTTTGCCCACGCCCTCGTTGGTCGAGTCGAGCCGGTAGGCGGCTCAGGCTCCCCCTCCGGCGCTTTCCTTTACGGCCTCGGTGGAGGCGCGGATTTGCCCGTCTTTTCCCGTCTCAGATGGCGTGTCAGCGCGGACTATCTCGGCGTACCCGGCGGAAACCACGTCAAGCCGGACACAGGCCGCTTTTCCACAGGCCCAGTACTTCGCTTTTAGCCCAACTCCTTCGAGATCCGACAAGGTCTCCAAGTCGCTGCTCTTCCGTTTTTGAAGCTTGAACGGAATACCGAGCAATTTCCCTTTGCAAATTCGCGCTCAAAGAGAAAACAACGTAAACCTGAGGCCTAGATTTCCGTCTGATTGGAAAATGCTTGTTACCCAATTTCGCTGCCCCTGCTGCGCAGCACAAACACTCTCCATTCCTGGCTCCATGGAGCTTTGCCCCGTTTGCTGGTGGGAAGACGACGGGCAGGACTCGGACGATGCGTTTGAAGTCCGAGGAACAGTCAACGGCGAGCTCAGCCTCCATGAAGCCAGGCTGAATTACCGGCAATTCGGCGCCGCCCACCCACGATTCGTCCGCTACGTGCGCCCCGCAACCGCCGAGGAAGGTTAGCCCGGAGCCTCGCTGTGTGCCCCGGCGATACCCGAGAAGACAGACCTTCTCTGGGCAACAAATTCCCTACATTTCTGTCATAAACGTCCCCTAAAGCTCACCCGGCTCGGCGGCTGGTTTGACCGGGCTAGCCAACCCTCATACCATGAAAGAGAACGTCCTTCGCCCGCAGCCCTCGCCTGCGGATCGCCTTCTCCTGACAGACGGCCTTCCCTCCGGCAGAATCCATGGGTTGACGGGCGCGTAGCGGCATCCGATTTGTGGAAGGCATACCCTTGAGCACCTCAGAAACCATCGAAACAACACCCGTAGTCGAAGCTGAAACCTCCCTCCAAACTGTGGAAGGCGAACACGATCATCACGATCACGAGGGCCACGATCATTCTGGGCACGACCATGAAGGTCACGACCACAGCGGCCACAATCATGCTCCCGGCCCAGTTCTGAACCCCGAATGCGTCCGCGAAGTGAAGATTGAAGCGCCTGTCGAAGAAGTCAACAAGACCTTCGCCCGCGTTCTGAAGGAATACAAGAAGCACGCCCGCATCCCCGGCTTCCGCGCCGGCAAGGTGCCGGAGACCGTCGTCAAGCGCCGCTTCGAGGAGCAGATCAAGAAGGACGTCGTCGAGGCCCTGCTGCCCGAACGCTTCCAGGCCGCCATCAAGGACGCCGGACTCGTTCCCGTCTCGCAGCCGCAACTCACCAGCCTGACCCTCGAAGAGGGCAAGCCGCTCGACGGAACGGCAGTTTTTGAGGTTGTCCCTGCCTTCGCCATCGAAGGTTATGCGGACGTTCACGTTCCCAAGCCGACCGTCGAAGCTACGGAAGAAGAGTTCCAGCAGGAGTTGAAGCAGCTTCGCGAGTCCCGCGCCACCGTTGAGCCGGTTGACGAAGATCGTCCGCTGGTCGATGGCGACTGGGCGCAGATCAGCTACTCCGGTCAGGTTCAGATGGAAGAGAACGCTCCTCCGCTCGAAGGCCAGGATGCCCTGGTTGAAATCGGCGGCGCGGAAACCCTAGCAGCCTTCACCGAAGCGCTGCGCGGCGCCAAGGTCGGCCAGGAGCTGCAGGTCGAGACTGTCTACCCGGCGGAATACACCGAGAACAACCTCGCCGGAAAGACCGTTGCCTACACCATCGAAGTCAAGGCGATCAAGAAGCGTATCCTGCCTGAGCTGAACGATGAATTCGCAACCGAGCTGGGCGACTACGAAAACCTCGCCGCCCTTGAAGCCCGCATTCGCGAGCATCTGCAGGCGAGCAAGCAGCGCCAGTCCGAGCAGGAAGTGCGCGAAGCCCTTTTCGCCGCGCTCAACGAACGGTTCCCCTTCCCTGTTCCCGAATCGCTCGTCCAGCAGCAGGTCGATGCACGGCTTGACCGCGGCCTCCGCGCTCTCGCCCAGCAGGGCATGAACGCCGACATGATGCGCAAGCTGGACTTCACCCGCCTACGCGCCGCACAGCGTGATTCGGCCATCAGCGAAGTGAAAACCTCGCTCCTGCTCGACAAGATTGCCGACGCGGAACAGCTTTCCGTGACCGACGAAGAAGTGGATCACGAGATCTACATGGCCGCTCTGCAGCAGCGTGAGCCGGTCGAAACCCTCCGCGCCCGTTTGACGGAAGACGGCAGCCTAGCTAGAATCCGGGAACAACTACGGCGCGAGAAAACAGCCAGCTTGCTCTATCAACGTCTGCCCGCAGCGTAAGGCAGCCGCCAACTCATTTCATCGCCAACGACCACTCAAGTACGACCGGGCCGGGTTACGAAGGAGACCTCGAACACGGCCCGGAAACACATTCACAGGGAGCGCAATCCCGGCCCCCAGGCAAAAGTGAGAGAATAGCGCAATGGCATTAGTCCCCATGGTGGTCGAGCAGACGAGCCGAGGCGAACGCGCCTACGACATCTATTCGCGTCTGCTCCGCGATAACATCATCTTTCTTGGAACCCCGATTGACGACCAGATTGCCAACCTCATCGTTGCGCAAATGCTGTTTCTCTCCGGCGAAGACCCAGAAAAAGACATCCAGCTCTACATCAACTCGCCGGGCGGCTCCATCACTGCCGGTCTCGCTATCTATGACACGATGCAGTTCATCAAGAACAACGTCGTGACCTACTGCATCGGGCAGGCGGCCAGCATGGGCGCATTCCTGCTGCTTTCCGGCACCAAAGGCAAGCGGTTTGCTTTGCCTAACTCGCGCATCCTCATCCACCAGCCTTCCATGGGTGGTTTGAGTGGGCAGGCCACGGACATCGATATTCATGCCCGTGAGATTCTGCGCATTCGCGAAATCACCAACACGCTGATGGCCAAGCACACTGGCCAAAGCCTCGACCGGATCGAACGCGATGTTGAGCGCGACTTCATCATGACCGCTCACCAGGCCAAAGAATATGGCATTATCGACGAAATCATTGACCGGCCCCGCACATAAGTAGAAGCATTTCCCTGGAGGAAGTAGTTCCGATGAAAACGCGCACAGGACCGGAAGACACACTGCGTTGCTCGTTCTGCCATAAATCGCAGGACGCGGTAGCCAAGCTCATCTCGTCACCGAGTGATTACCCGCGCGCCTACATCTGCGATGAATGCGTCGGAGTTTGCAACTCGATTCTCGAAGACGATCGCGGCGAGGCTCATCCCACTACTTCCCCAGCACACCTGCCTAAACCGCAGGACGTTAAGAAATTCCTCGATGAATACGTCATCGGCCAGGACCAGACCAAGAAAAAACTCGCGGTCGCCGTCTACAACCACTACAAGCGCATCCAGATGAACCACGCGCGCAACAACGAGATCGAGCTGTCGAAGTCGAACATCCTGCTCATCGGACCGACCGGCTCCGGCAAGACTCTTCTCGCTCAGACCCTAGCCAAGATGCTCGACGTGCCCTTCGCCATCGTGGACGCAACCACGCTGACCGAAGCCGGATACGTTGGCGAAGATGTCGAAAACATCATCCTCAAGCTTCTCCAGGCAGCCGACGGCGACGTAGCCCGCGCCCAGACCGGCATCATCTATATCGACGAAATCGACAAGATCGGCCGCAAGGATGAGAACCCTTCGATCACCCGCGATGTCTCCGGCGAAGGCGTCCAGCAGGCCCTGCTCAAGATCCTCGAAGGCACAGTTGCCAACGTTCCACCCCAGGGCGGGCGCAAGCATCCGCACCAGGAATTTACTGCCATTGACACCACGAACATCCTCTTCATCTGCGGCGGAGCATTTGTCGGTATTGAGAAGGTCGTAGGCCGCCGCGTCGGCAAGAAGGCTCTCGGCTTCAAGGCAATTACGGACAACGATGCAGCCGAAGGCGCCATCGCCATCCGCACGCAGCGCGACACCGAACTGCTTCGCCAGACCGAGCCTCAGGACCTGATCAAGTTCGGCCTGATCCCCGAGTTCGTCGGCCGCCTGCCCGTCATGGGCATCCTCGATGAACTCGACGAAGCCGCCCTGGTCGAAATTCTCACCAAGCCAAAGAACGCCATCCTCAAGCAGTACCAGCGCCTCTTCGAGTACGAGAACGTCCACCTGCACTTCACCCCGGATGCCGCCAATGCAGTCGCCCGCGAAGCCCTGCATCGCAAGGTCGGAGCCCGTGGCCTGCGTATGATCCTCGAAGAGCTGATGCTGGACCTGATGTATCACCTGCCCAGCAACAAGCGAGTCCGCGACCTCGAAATCACCAAAGACATGGTAGAGCGCCGCGATCTGTCGCTCTCGCTTCTTGAAAAGGCTGGATAATGCTGGAGTTTTGAGTTTTGCTACACTCGGTGGAATGGAGGCAAGTCATGATTGAAATCGAATTGCGGCCCGAAGTCGAATCTGCGCTTGCCCAAAGAGCCGAAGTTCACGGCGTATCCCTCAAAGACTTCATCGCAGAAATTGTCGAAGCCGACGCGGCTGCACACCGGGATGAATTTCAGTACGGCCCCACCGAAGATCAGCTGCGTGCAGTTGAAGACATGTTGGCTTTTCAAGAGAGAACCCAACTTACACTTGGCGGCCTGAAAATCAAGGACTTGGTCCACGAAGGCCATAAGTACTGATGCCCTTTGTTCTTGACGCTTCCGCGACCATGACATGGTGTTTCGCGGACGAAGCGACACCGGAAACCCAAGCGTTGCTGCACGAACTTCCCTTGGTTGGTGCGGTCGTCCCTGCACTCTGGTATTTTGAAGTCGCCAACATCCTCGCAACCTCTATACGTAAAAAGCGTATTTCCCTGGTTGAAGCGGGAGATTTTCTCCGAACCCTGGACAAGAGCCGGATCCAGGTCGAAGATCGCATAAAACCAATTGATGGAAACAACCTACTCCCGCTCGTCCTTCAATATGGACTGACCGCATACGATGCGGCTTATCTCGAGCTTGCAAAGCGCAAGCAATATGCGCTCGCCACTCTCGACCGCGAGCTGATCGCAGCAGCACAATTGGAAGGCATCCAGCTCATACTCCCCACTCCCTAGCATCACTTCGGCTACGCCACCAATCCCGAATAACCATTCCGTGTGACCCCGCCGCCTTTTCCGCGTCCATCAGGATTACAATCTCAATAAGGCAATCCTGCAGGAGCCCGCAACGATTCGCTCCCTGCAGCATCTGTTACCTGAGGGGAATTACATGACAACACCGCGGGAAAAAAACGAACCACGCAAACTACCCATGATGCCAATCCGGGACATGGTGATCTTCCCGCACATGGTGACGCCGTTCGTCGTGGGCCGCGAGTCCAGCGTTCGGTCGCTTGAAGAAGCACTCACCGGGGACCGCAAGATCTTTCTCGCCACCCAGCATGACGCCAGCGTGGACGAGCCGAAAGCCAAGGAAATCTACCAGGTTGGGACCATCTGCAACATCGTGCAGTCGGTCAAAATGCCCGACGGCAACATCAAGGTCCTGGTCGAAGGCGTAGAACGCGCCAAGTCCACCGAAGTGACCGACACGGATGGCTTCTTCGTCGCCACGGTCCGCAAGGGCAAGAACAACTTCGAGATGACGCCGGGGGTCGAAGCCCTCATGCAGCGCGTGACCACTCTCTTCGAGAGCTATGTGAAGCTGCAGCAGTCGCTGAACTACGAAACCATGATCGCCAGCGTCCGCATGGATGAGCCGGCCAAACTCTCCGACGTCATCGCCGCGAACCTGCAGCTCGGCATTGAAGAGAAGCAGGAACTCCTCGGGATCTTCGATCCCGCAGCCCGTCTTGCCCGCATCGCTGACGTGCTCGACGTCGAAATCGAAAAGCTCGACCTAGACCGCAACGTCCAGTCCCGCGTCAAGCGGCAGATGGAGCGCGCCCAGAAAGAGTACTACCTCAACGAGAAGATCAAGGCCATCCAGAAGGAGCTCGGCCGCGGCGAAAAGAACGAGTTCGACGAGCTCCGCAAGAAGATAGAAACCTCCGGCATGCCCAAGGATGTAATGGAAAAGGCGACGCAGGAGCTGGCCAAGCTCGAAGCCATGCCGCCCATGTCCGCCGAGTCCACCGTCAGCCGCAACTACCTCGACTGGCTTCTCGCAGTGCCGTGGAAAAAGCGCAGCAAGGAAACCCGCAGCGTTGACCGCGCCGAAAAGGTGCTCAACGAAGACCACTATGGCCTCGAAAAGATCAAGGAGCGCATCCTTGAATTCCTCGCCGTACGCCAATTGGTCAAGAATCCGAAAGGCTCCATCCTCTGCTTCGCCGGACCTCCGGGCGTTGGCAAAACTTCGCTTGGCATGTCGATCGCCAAGGCCACCGGCCGCAAGTTCGTCCGTCTGTCGCTTGGCGGCGTCCGTGACGAAGCTGAAATTCGCGGCCACCGCCGCACCTACATCGGCGCCCTGCCCGGCCAGATCATCCAGGCCATGAAAAAGGCCGGCACCAAGAATCCTGTCTTCCTGCTCGACGAAGTCGACAAGATGGCCAATGATTTCCGCGGCGACCCAGCTTCGGCCCTGCTTGAAGTCCTCGACCCCGAGCAGAACACCACCTTCCAGGATCACTACCTGGACGTCGATTACGACCTTTCCGAGGTTCTGTTCGTCGCCACCGCCAACGTCCTGCATACCATCCCGGCCCCGCTCCAGGACCGCATGGAAATCCTGCGCCTCAGCGGCTACACCGAGGTCGAAAAGCTCGAAATCGCCCGCAACTACCTGCTCAAAAAACAGCGCGAAGCGACCGGCCTGACCGAAGCCAACATCACCTTCAACGACGACGCCATCGTCGCCGTCATCCGCGACTACACTCGCGAGGCAGGCGTCCGCAACCTCGAGCGCGAGATCGGCAACGTCTGCCGTAAGGTCGCCCGCCGCGTGGTCAAGCACGGCGCCAAGCACAAGGAAGAAATCACAGCAGCCAATATCAACGAGTTCCTCGGCGTCGCCCGCTTCCGCGATTCCGAAGTTCACGACAGCCCGGAAGTCGGCCTCGTCACCGGCCTCGCCTGGACCGAAGTCGGCGGCAGCATCCTCACCACCGAAGTACAGGTGCTCGACGGCAAGGGCAAGCTCACCATCACCGGCCAGCTCGGCGACGTCATGCAGGAGTCGGCACAAGCCGCGCTCAGCTACATCCGTGGCCGCGCCAACGCTCTCGGCCTCCCGCGCGACTTCTACCGCAACATCGACATCCACCTCCACGTCCCCGAGGGCGCAATCCCCAAGGACGGCCCTTCGGCAGGCATCACCATCGCGACGGCTCTGGCCTCAGCGTTGGCCAAGATCCCCGTCCGGCGCGATATCGCCATGACCGGCGAAATCACCCTCCGCGGCAAGGTTCTGCCCATCGGCGGCCTCAAAGAGAAGCTCCTCGCAGCCCAACGCGCCGGCATCTTTGAAGTGATCCTCTGCAAAGCCAACGAGAAGGACACGGTGGATCTGCCGCCAGCCCTGAAGTCCGCGATGAAGCTCCACTTCGTCGATCAAATGGATGAGGTCCTGAAGATCGCCCTGCAATCCCCGCTGATCGCCTTCACCGAGCCGGAAGCCGGAAATATCCCCAACATCCCGCCTACCGAGCTGCCTTCAGGCCAGACCACCCGTCAGTAAACCCGACGCCGCGTGGGGTATTTCCGAGATCATCCGGAAATGCCCTGCGCGGTGTCTAAGTTTCTAGAAGCGTCTCACTTCCCTTCCCGAGTCATCGCTGAATGCTTGACCGCCGCGCCTGGATTATCACCGGAGCTATCTTCCTCCTGATCGCGGTATCCATCGCCGTGTGGATTCACCGCACCCGGACCAAGTTCGAAGGCCGCTCTCTCTCTGCCGCGCCTCAATCCAAAAAGTCCGAAACGAAAAAGCTCCACGTCGACGGCTGCGAGCTGGACTTCCTCGTCAAGCCCACGCAGTTCGTCGAACCGCGTATAGCCCCCGGTGCCACTCCGGACCAGTTCCGCGCCATCTACGGCAAAGAATCGCGGCTCCAAAAGCCATCTACCTTCGTTTACGACAAGTGGGCCTATTCCCTCAGCGACACCTACCTCGGCTCGAACGGCTCACCAAAGGGCAAGGACAACGCCATCCAGATCCACCTTAACGAAGGCCACGCCCTCGAAACGCTGGACGACATTGAGCTAGGTATAGACTCCTTCGCCATCATCTACCGCAAGATGCAGGAAGACCACGAGCGCCAGGTTCACGAGCGGCTCGACCGCGTCGGCAGCAACTGGGTCTACACCGTCAGCTTCTACTCCATGTGCGGAAAAGCCTTTCGCAGCGAGTACTCCCGCACCATCCCCAGCGACCCCGACCTCGACAAGATGATCGCCCCGAAAGACTTCGTTGTTGACGGCAAGACCCAGCCCGGCACCGGTCCGCTCCGCACCGTAATCTTCGGCACCAAAGTTGCCAGCGACTTCGCCCTTGTTCCGGCTAACGGCACAGATGTCGCCCCTGGCCCTCGGGTTCCTCTAGCACCTCCACCCGAGCCGTCTCCCAAAAGTCACACAAACCACCGCTAGCAAGCAGTAGGTTTACAGATGCATGCAAAATCATCGATCGTCATCGTTCTGTTCACTGCGTTAGCGATTGTTGTGTATTTCGCTGTCAACCATCTACATCCAGCGCCTGCCGCAGCGGTTACAACAAAATCGCCAGGGATATCAGCAATTGAAAATAAAACGCCGACCGGCTGCCAATCTCTTCAGCCTGCAGGCCATCAACAACCGAAAGTTATGCCTGGAGCGTCACTCGATAACCTGCGTGCAGCCTACGGAACAGAATCATCCAAGCAAGATGATGGCTCTTATCTCTGGAAATATACCGACTTTAGGCTGCAAACACTTCCCATCCCTCAGGATGGATTGATACCGGGCATGATCCTCACGGCAAACAAAGGCCATACGGTTGAAACCACGGATGGAATCGTCCTCGGAAAAGACACTTTTCGATCTGTGCTTGCCAAGGCAAAGGCCTTGAACCTGCAGGTGCATGAACGAATGGACGGGCCAGAAGGCAACTGGACTCTGACCGTGGATTTCCCCTCGGTCTGCTATCCAAATCTGGTCAGCGAATACTTTTGGATGATCGAGGGCAGCCCAAAGATCGACGCCCAAGTCATTCCTAAAGAACAACTTGCCAACAATCCCTGGCATTCTGACGTATTTCTTGACAAGATCGTGGATAGCTACACGATTCAGCCTCAAGCAGATTATGACCGTGATGAAGATGGCAACCCGTCCACTCATCTCGAACACCCATAGTTCTCAATACGACACCAGTCGTTGGCCTTAAAATCAACGCAATGCCTTACTGGTACCGGCGCGTCTTCCTGCTCGCCATCCCCCTCATCCTCTCGAACCTGACCCAGCCGCTGCTCTCCACAGTGGACACCATCCTGTCCGGCCATCTCCCCGGCCCGGCAGCGCTCGGCGGCGTGGCCCTGGGCGGCACCTTTTTCAACACCATCTTCTGGACTTTCGGCTTCCTCCGCATGGCCACCACAGGCCTCGTCGCCCAGGCCCACGGAGCAGGCGAGCACGGCGAGCTGCTGCACCACTTCGGGCGCGCACTCGTGACGGCCATGCTCATCGGAGCAGCCATCCTACTCGTCCAAAGCCCGCTGATTTCGCTCTCCCTCAGCCTGCTCGGAGCCAGCCCGGAAGTCCAGGCTAACGCGCACATCTACTGCGGCATCCGCATCTGGTCGGCCCCAGCAGCGCTCGCCAACTACACCATCCTCGGCTACCTGCTCGGCCGCCAGCGCGCCCGCACCGCCCTCGTCCTCCAGGCCGTCATCAACGCCGTCAACGTCGCCGTCGCACTCTTCCTCGTCATGCAGCTCCACTGGGGAGTCGCTGGAATCGCCACCGCCACCCTCATCGCCGAATGGTCCGGATGCCTGCTCGGCCTCAGCATCCTCGCCGCAGGCGGAGTCCACCTCTTCCGCGTCCGCGTCAGCGAGCTAATCCACCCGCAAGCCCTGCTCCGCCTCTTTGGGCTGAATCGCGACATCTTCCTGCGAACGCTCAGCCTGGTCGCAGCATACGCGTGGTTCACCCGCACCGGAGCCCGCGCCGGAGACGCCATCCTAGCCGCCAACGCCGTCCTGCTCAACTTCCACATGATCGCGTCCTACGGTCTTGACGGCTTTGCCAACGCCACGGAAGCCCTCGTCGGCGAGAGCATCGGAGCCAGGCGCCGCAGCGACTACCGCTCCGTCCTCAAAGCCACAGCCGTCTCAGCCTTCGTTGTTTCAGGCGCCATCTCGCTGATCTACCTCGCCTTTGGCCGCCAGATCATCGCCTTCTTCACCAACCAGCTGCCCATTCGCGACCTTGCAGCCCACTATCTCCCCTGGATCGTAATCATGCCCATCGTCTCCGTCTGGAGCTTCCTCTTCGACGGCGTCTTCATCGGCGCCACCCGCGCCCCGGAACTGCGCGACAGCATGATCGTCTCCTTCCTCGGCTTCTTCGGCCTGTCGCTCGTCCTCGGCCACTACTTCGGCAACCACGGCCTGTGGGCAGCCATGCTCAGCTTCATGATCCTGCGCGGCATCACCTTAGCCATGCGCCTGCCTCGCCTCGAACGCATCGCCTTCGGCGCACTCCCAATCCCGGAAACCGCAACTCCTGTATCCTGAGATAGGCCCGGACTCCGGTGTTCCCGGAGATGAGTTTCCCTTAATGCGCTACCAGACACAATTTCTGCTCTCGGCCATGGCCCCCGAGCACTTTCCCAACTCCACCACACCGGAGATCGCTTTCCTCGGCCGGTCGAACGTCGGCAAATCGAGCCTGCTCAACGCGCTCGTCGGCGACAAAGCCGCGAAGGTCTCCTCGACCCCCGGCCGCACCCGCGCCATCAACTTCTTCGCCCTCGGTGAAGAAGGCCAGACAGGCCGCAACAAGATCGTCTTCGCCGATTTGCCCGGCTACGGCTACGCCAAGATTTCGAAGTCGATTTCAGAAACCTGGCCCGACTTCATCGACCCGTATCTGGCCGAGCGTGAACAGCTCAAGCTCTGCGTCTGCCTCGTAGACTCGAACATCCCCGCCCAGCAGAGCGACAAGCAGCTCATCGAATGGCTCCGCCACGTCGGACGCGATTTCGTCGTCGTCGGCACGAAGGTCGACAAACAGTCCGGCAACCAGCGCACCAAGAGCCTGGCCGCCCTCAAGCGCGACCTCGGCATCGACGACCTGATGTTCCTCTCATCCAAGACCGGCTACGGGCTCAAAGAGCTCTGGGCACGCGTCGAAGAGGCAGCTGGCCTTTAGCCCAACGAATTTTCGATGGTGATGTCTATTGCCAGCTCACCAGAGCGCTTCGACTCCGCAATCAGCTCAGTAGCCGCGGCTCGAAACTCCGCCGTCTCGCCGGCGCTGAGCGCAACCCCATGCAGCTTCTGCGCCATCCGCCCCAGATACCGCGGAGCGAAGCTCAACCAGCGCTGGCGCAGCTGATCCTCAGCAGGCACGACAGTTTGAACCAGCAAGTCCAGCCGCGGCATCCAGCGCGCAAACTCACGATCCACCTGCCACGTCACAAAGTTTCCCGAGCCATCTCCGCCAGGCGCAATCGCCCGCGCGCCCTGTGCGATAAACGCATCCATCCCAGGCGCAACAGGCACAACATCCGGCATCACACCACGATCCAGCATCTGCGTCACCAGCGTCTGCGGATCGACAGTGACCCCTACGGATACAGCCTGCTTCTTGCGGATCTCGTTCTTCAGGATGCGCAGCGCCTCTTCCAGCGAAGTGACCAGGAAATCCACTACGCCATCGCGAATCGCCAGCCGCTGCACCGTCACATCGCTTGACGCAGCCAGGGACGCCAGCCCGCCAATATTTCCCGCATACAGAAGATTTCGTCCGCCAGCAGCCATTCCACCGGCGTAAAGCAGCTTCCCGCCAAGCCCCGCCCCGGCCAACTCCCGGTGTGGAGATGCCGTCCGGACTAGATCCCGGTACGTGCCATAGATAGAGCGGATTTGCTCGATACGATCTTGAGATTCAGCGATCGAGGGGATGAGAGAAGAGGCCATTTTCAAAGTCTACCGCCTGCGTCCCACAAAGGACATTGGACGCGAAATCAGACTTTACCAGGTTGAATACGGCTGTCCATCACTGCCCTGCGTCTGGCTGCCGGAGTGCACATTGTCGATGCCCGGTTCCGTCTGGTCAACCGAGTGCAGAGCATCGCTCTGATCCACGACCCAGCTCTCCGTCGTCTGCGTCATCGGGTCCTTGGGAATGTCGCGCAGGTACCCCGCCTCAACCAGATCCTGCAGCGACTGCGGAGCCTTCTGCTTATCCATCGTGTAGGAATCGATGGCCTGCCGCATGATATGTAGATCCTCTTTCAGGACCGCTTCATGCGCTGCCTTCACCGCGGCAGCATAATTGGGCACGGCAATGGCCAGCAGCACGCCAATGATGAGCATGACAACCATCAGCTCCATCAGCGTGAATCCTGATTCGTTTTGTCTCTTCCGGCGAATCACCATCGACTTCCCCATTCCTACCACTCCGAGTACTTCGTTCCGTCCAGCGCCGTCCCGGTTGACTTCGAGTACACATCAAACACGCTCTGCCCGCCGTACGAATCGCTCTTCGGATCGTCCTGCATGGAGTGCAATCCCCACTCCGCCTTGCCGGTCATCGGATCCGTAGGAATCTTGCGCAGGAAACGTACCTTCTTGCCCTGCACATCCACACCCTTGACCAACTCTTCGAGATCTGGCGGGTAGTTCTGGCTGTCCACCTTCGTCTGGAATGCGCCTTTGTCCGCCGCATCCTTGTAGTGATCGATCGCGTCGCGCATCTCCCACAGGTCGCGCCGCAGCTCGCGTTCTTTCTCCCGTTGCACCCGGAAGCGCGCAATTGGCACCGCCGCCGAGGCGAGGATTCCGAGGATCGCGACTGTCACGATCAGCTCCACCAGCGTCAGCCCGGCTTCCCCGGAACGCCGCCGCGATCCTGACTGCCCCGGAAATCGGTTTGAGTTTCGCTTCAACATGGAAAATCGACCCTGCCTATTGGACGATCACATGAGCATTCTGCGCGCTTGCCGGCACCGGATGCTGAGCCGAATCGAGCGCTCCCGGCCGAACTATGTTGACATCGCTCGGCCCGGCAGCCTTCGCCTGAAACGTCAAGACGCAGACCGTGCCCGAACCGCTCACTCCAGCCGTGCCCGGAGGACGCGAAGCAGCAATCGTAATCATGCCCGGCCCATCGTCGCGATGCACCAGCGCCACCGCCTGCCCATCCTTGCCCAGCATGTCGCCACTGTCTACATTGACCAGCGTCAGCTTAGTTGCGTCGTACTGTACCTGCAGCGGAACGGATGCAATATCGTTCGCACCATCCAGGTTCACCTTCAGCGCAAACGTGCTCCCAACCGCCGGAACCGACGTAGGCGGTACTACGCTGAAGTTCACCGAACCGCTCGGTCCCACTGCATTGGGAACAGCCACGCCCGGCGTTGCCGGCGGAGAAATAACCGGCACATCCGAGGCATTCTGCTGGCGCAGTTGTTGCATCGCCGAGGGTAAGGCAGCCTCAGCGGTCTGCCCCTTCAAAGGTCCCACACCCGGCGGAGCAGTAGGACGACTCGTCGCGCCTGGCCCCGGCTGCCCAGCTTGCGGTACGGTCAAAGCTGCTGGCTTCAGACCACCCGCAGACGAATGCCGCAACTCGATAGCCTGTCCCACGCCGGTATCAATCGGTCGTAGATTCAACGGCGACAACTCCTGTCCGCGAACCACGTGCGGAATCAGCACAAAGACAATCTCGTTGTCGATCACCTCATGCGACTTCGAACCGAAAATGTACTTCAGCAGTGGCAACTCGCCCAGCCCCGGAATACCGCTGGCGCTGACGAGATCCTGCTTGTTCAGGATGCCGGCCAGAATGGTCGCCTCGCCTTCCTTCAGCCGGATTACGCCATCCGTCGATTTGGTCGCGAGAATTGGTTCTGTAACACCGCTGATCGTTGAAGTGCCGCTCTCCGAGCTGACTTCGATCTTCATCTTCAGCGTCACGTCGTGATCGAAATGCACCGTAGGCGTCATTTCGATATTTACGCCCACGTCAATGTACTGGAACTGCGTGTTCACCAGCGAACTGGTAATCGCTGTCGCCGCACCGGTCTGGTACGAACCGGTTGCGATCGGGATCTTCGAACCAATCTTCATCACCGACTTCTGCGAATCCGTCGAACGAATCCGAGGATTCTGCAAGATCTTCGTATCCGAATCCGACATCAGCAGATTCGCCGTTGCCGCGCTCACCGTTACCGCGAAATTGTTGGCATTCAGGTTTGCCAGGTTATTCAGCGTCAGCCCGGAAGTCGTGGAGGAAGTGCCGGTGTCCGTCGTCGAACTGCTGGTAGAAGTCGTCGAATTCGGCGGTTGCAAAGCGAAGCTGATGCTGCCCGGCCAGCTCAGGCCGATATTACGCAGCTTGTCCTTGTTCACTTCCATCACTGCAATATCGACCACAACCTCAGGCCGTGCCTTGTCGAGATCGTTGATTACCTTCTGCGCCAGCGTCAACTCATCCGGAGTCGCGCGCATCACGATGGCATTCTGGCTCGGCACCCCGTACACCTTGGCATTCGGCAGCACGTTGCGCAGCGCCGTCTGTACGTCATTCAAATCATTCTGTTGCCATGCATTTGACAGATAAAAGGTCTGTACCGCCTGCTCGTCCAGCTCGGTCCGCTTGGCGCGGCTGTTCTGCGCCACAAAGATCGTGTTCTCCGTCACAGGACGCCAGAACGTCGTCGAAAGCGTGCCCACGATCCGTAGAGCATCCATCAGCGAAACGTTGTTCAGATCGACCTGAATTCGCTTGCCGTTGTAGTCCGGATCGAAGAGCACATTGATGCCCGCTGCCTTGCCAATCGCCTGGTAGACATTCTTCGAGTCTTCGGCATAGTGCAGCGTCAGCGGCTCATTCGAAACCGGCCTCAGCGTCACCGGCGAACCGGCATCCTCCATTGCATTGGAAGAAGTATCCGAGACACTGGTCTCATTCCGCACCGGCGGAGGAGCCATATGCACCTTCAACCGTGCAATCTCCTGCGTTGCCGCCTCATTGCCTGCGTCGATCTCGGCCGCGCGCATGAACTGCACCAGCGCCCCCTGCTCGTCGCCCATCTGCAGCAGCTTGCGGCCCTGCGACACATGCGCCGACGATGCCGTCTGCCGAACGCGGTAGTAGGAAGCACGCATGCGCAGATCGGACGGGCTCTTGGCGTAAGCCTTGCGATAGCTCTCATACGCAAGGTCGTAGTCCTCACGCGCTTCGGCGGCTTGGCCCTTCGTATAAAGCTTCTTTGCAGAGTCCTCGGCATGAGCCGGAATGGAACCGGTTGTCAGGGTCCCTATCGGAAGCAGGACACTGAGCAGCAGGGCAACGGTGTTCCTGCCAGTTTTGAGCGGAATTGCGAGGCGGTTCATCAAACTCCAATACGTGCCGGTCAGGCCTGACGTGAGCCGATCCAGGCCGTTGAAAACACTGCTCCAGCGATGCCCCATTCTAGCAAAGCTCCATTCCGGAAGGATTACCACCCACTGGAGTCTCGCGGTCGAGGTTCAAACCGGGAACAGAACCGGTGGTAAAATACAGATTCGAGGAAGTTTCACCATGCCCCGCCAGACCACCCACACCATCGTGCAAACCGCCAAGCCAGCCGCCAAAGCGGCCAAGCCGCGCGACCCCGTCGCCAGCGGTGAGCGCGACGCTGCCTACAACCGCAGCGCCAGCTTCAACTACTTCCTCGACGACAAGGTAGAAGCCGGCATCTCCCTGCGCGGCACCGAGGTCAAGTCGATCCGCGAAGGCCAGGCCAACCTGAAAGACGCCTACGGGCTCATCAAGGACGGCGAGGCTTTCCTGCTCAACGTGCATATCGGTCCCTACTCCCATGGAAATATTGCGAATCATGACGCACTCCGGACCCGAAAACTATTGCTGCACAAAGAAGAGGTCCGCAAGCTACAGATCAAGACGCAGATCAAGGGAAATACGCTCATCCCGGTGCGCCTCTATTTTCGACACGGCCGTGTGAAATGCGAACTGGCCATCGGCAAGGGCAAGCAGGAGTGGGACAAGCGCGAAACCGAAAAACGCCGCGAAGCCGACCGCGAATCCCGAGCCGCCATCAACGCCAGCAAACACAAAATGGGCCGCTAGACCCTTTCCGGCCCCCTAAGTCCGCTCTCATCCCCATTCTTCCCCTCCAAAGAGCGATAACTCGAATCCGACGATAAATTTTCCACGCCATCCGCAAAATCTCCTGTGGTCATTCCAAAGGAATTTGTGTTACCTTTGCATTGTCCAAAGGAGCAGGCATGGCCGACGAAAAATCTGAAGTCTTACAGGGAACGCTGGATTTGATGATCCTGAAAACGCTGCAGGCCCTGGGCCCGTTGCATGGCTTTGGAATCGCACGGCGCATCGAGCAGTTGAGCGAGGATGTACTCACGTTGAATGAGGGTACGGTCTATACCTCGCTCCTGCGTCTACAGCAGAAGCTCTGGATCGCGAGCGAGTGGGGCGTCTCTGAAAACAACCGCCGCGCCCGCTTCTACAGCATCACCAGGCGCGGCACCGAGCGACTCGCCGTTGAGACCGAGAACTGGGAGCGGATTGCAGGCGTCATAGGCCGCGTCCTCGCTCTGGAAGCCAAGGCCTAGCCATGCCCGACCCATCCATGTCTGACCGAGCCTACATCTTCCTCGCGAAACTTCGAGCTCTGTTCTCGCAGAGAAAAGAGGACTCGCTCTTTGACGACGAGATGCGCACCCACCTGGAGATGCTCGCCGAAAAGTACGAGCGCCAGAGCATGAGCCCCCGCGCCGCCCGTCTCGCGGCAAGGCGTCAGTTCGGCAACACCACCCTGCTACAACAGCGGCAACGGGAATCGAGGACAACCATGTTCTTTGAAAATGTATGGCGGGATCTGCGCTACGGCATGCGGCAACTCATCAAGACGCCGGTTTTCACCATCGTCTGCGTCCTTACGCTCGCCCTCGGCGTAGGCGCAAACACTGCCGTCTTCAGCGTCATGCATGCCGTGCTTCAAAAGATGCTGCCGGTGAAGGATGCCTCGCAGGTCTTCTACGTTCATACGACCGGCTGGCCGGATGGAGCCTCGCAGACGGGCGATTCAGCCACCTCGTTCGCATACCCCTTTTACCAGGCTTTGCATGGGATAAGTGCATTGCAGGACGTGATGACTTTCATTCCTATGTCTGGCAGCGGCAAGGCGCCTGTGCGAGTTGGCTCAGTCCCGGAAGAAGCCGCGGGCGACATGGTCAGCGGCAACTATTTCAGCGCCCTGGGAGTAGGAACGGAGCTCGGCCGGGGCTTTATACAGAAGGATGAGCAGGATCACACCCAGGTAACCGTGATCAGTGAGAAATTCTGGTCCTCTCACTACCAGCGCAGCCGGGACGTCATCGGCAAGGCTCTCTATATCAAGTCCATACCGTTCACAATTGTAGGCGTTGCGAAGAAAGGCTTCGAAGGAACGGAAGGCGCGCTCCCACTTGATTTCTGGATTCCGCTGCAAAGCCGTCCGGAATTCAATGCGTGGGGCTCGCCTGCGGAAAATGGAATGTACCTGACTGAGCCGCGCTTATGGATGATGAAGCTGATGGTGCGCACAGCGCCTGGCGTCAGCCGCGAACAAGCGCTGGCCCAGATGCAGGCACTCTTTGAACGAGCAGCCTACATCGGCATCCCCGCCAAAAAGAGCGGAGAGGAGACATACAAGCTTTCGTTGAACGAAGCCAAACAGTTCGATGGCAGTGGTGACGACAGCTTCGCCAAGTCGCTGAAGGTCCTGATGGCAATGGTCGGCATGGTGCTGCTGATCGCCATGAGCAACGTAGTGATGCTGTTGATGGCTCGCAACGCGAACCGGCAGCGGGAGTTCGGCGTGCGCTTTGCGCTGGGCGCAGGACGAGGGGCAATTGCGCGGCAGCTGCTCACGGAAAGCACGCTGCTCGTAACGCTGGGCGGCATTGTGGCCTGGGCGTTTGCGCTCGGAGCGACCCGTGCGCTGGGAGCATGGGCGCAGATCGAGTCGAATCTGCAACCGGACCTCGAAGTGCTTGGATTGACGCTCGGTGTCCTCGTTCTGATGGCGATTGTCTTTGGCCTCGCGCCACTGCAATCGGCCATGTCGAACAGCTCGCAGAGCTCGCTGCGTAGTTCCGCAACCGCATCGCAGACAAGCGTGCAGAAGACCCGCGCGGGTAACGCGGTGATCGTAATGCAGATTGCCATGTGCCTTGTATTGCTGGTTGGTGCCGGCCTGCTGCTCAAGACACTCCGGAACCTGTTGCAGACCCCCATGGGACAAAATCCGGAAGGATTGGTGGTCTTCGGCATCCATCCCCAGCACGTCCATAGCAAGGAAGAAAGCATCGCCTTCTTCACGTCGTTACAGCAAAAGCTGCGAGCGATTCCAGGCGTGAAGAGTGTCTCATTCGCTGCGAACCGGCCCGGCTCGGGATGGTCGAGCAACCAGGGCGGCCTGCTGCTCGACGGGCATAATCCCAATGGACTCGAGCCGGGACAGGTGACCTATCGACAGAACACAGTCGGAGCGGACTACTTTCGCACCATGGGCGTGCAGATCCTGGATGGCAGGGATTTTTCCGATGCCGATACTGAGAGCGCACCGCCGGTTACGATCGTGAACGAGACTTTTGCGAAGAAATACGCGGGCTCATTGCATGTCGTAGGGCATTTCCTGAGCGGCTCACCCAAAGACCCTCCAGTCCGAATTGTGGGGCTGGTCCAGGATCACAAATACACGGGCATCACCGAAGATTCCAGGCCCATGTTGTGGACCGTCTTCACCCAGGAGAGAACTTCCAATCAGCTCAATGTGGAGATGCGCGTGCCCGGCGACCCAATGGCAATCTTGCCCCAGGTGCGCCGGATCGTCGCACAAATCGACCCCGACATGCCGTTGCTGGAACCCATGACACAGGTCGCTGTCTTTGAGCGATCTATCTCGCAGCAGATCCTCTTTGCAAGGCTTGCCACTTGTTTTGGCGTACTGGCTGTCGTGCTCATCGCAACAGGTCTGTACGGAACCCTGTCCTACCGGATGGGCCGGCGCAGCGCGGAGATCGGCGTACGCATCGCCCTCGGCGCGCAACGCTCGCAGGTCGTGTGGATGGTCCTGCGTGGGAGCCTTCTGTTGTGTGCAGGTGGCATCACCATAGGCATTCTCCTGGCAATTGCGGCTGGTCAGGAGCTCGAAAGCTCACTGTATGGGATGAAGGCTCTCGATGTGACGAGCTACGCCTTAGCAGTTGCCGGAGTGGTCATAGTGGCCTTGCTCGCGAGCGCCGTGCCCGCAGGCCGGGCAGCCAGCGTTGACCCGCTGCGGGCTTTGCGCACAGAGTAGGAGCACGTTTCCTTTGGAAGGGCGCAGGCCTTTGTCAGTTGCCCTTCCAAAGATCGTCTTACCCTGCAAGGGCTCTAGCCTGAAATTTCTTTCTTGACACAAACCCAGTCTCTTGCCGACGATGGCGCAGTTAAGCAAATATCCGCCCTATCCAAGGAGTCAGGCTTGCGACCCTATCCTCTTCTTGTTGTTGGTTTCGTATTCTGCGTTGGCATCACCGCAACAACTGCCTTAGCCCAGGACGTACAGGCGCAAGCAGCAGCTATCGCACACGCTCCGTATTCCCTTCCAAAGAAGCGCATCGTCGCCGATTACGACTCCGGCAGCAAATATCTCAACCCGCCATACTCCGCTGCGCAAATCCCATACAGCAAACTCACACACATCATTCACGCCGGCGTTCCCTTTGACTCCAACGGCAACCTCCAGGTTCCCGGCGGCTTCATCGAACCGGAACTGATCCCCAAGGCCCACAAAGCCGGCGTCAAGGTCCTGCTCCTGATCGGTGGCGATGTTCCTTCACTCGAAACCAACCCCGCCATCCTCCAGCCACTGCTCAAGAATCTGAAGAAGTTCGTCACCGAAAACGACTATGACGGCATCGACCTCGACTGGGAATATCCGGAATCGCCTGAAGACACAGCAACCCTGCTCAAGCTCATGACCGCCCTCCGCGAAACCTTCCCCAGCCCGCGCTACCTGCTGTCGATCGACGCAGCGCCATTCCAGGAATCCACCTACGACGTCCCCCATTTGAGGAAGGTCATCGACTGGTTCAACATCATGACCTACGACTGCGCCGGCCCCTGGACCTCCATGGGACACCTCAACGCCTCCATCTTCTGGGACAACAACGACCCCGAACCCGACGAATGCGAACCCGGTGCCAGCGATGCCGAATCAGCCAAGATCTTCCTCGCCGACGCGCCCGCCTCGCAGCTGAATCAGGGCACGCCCTTCTACGGCTACTGGTACACCAACATCAACAAACTCTTCGGCATCTGCCCCAATGCCGCGACCACGGATGACGGCTTCTGCGATGACACCGTCCAGACCGTGAACTACGGCCCGGACATCAAGCCCATGCTCGCCTCCGGCAAGTGGGCAGTTCACCGCGACAAGGCCGCGCTCGTTCCCTACCTGCTGCGTAAAGATGGCTCCCCAGGCTTCGTCACCTACGACGACCCCCAATCCACCTATACCCGCGTTCTCTATACCGACTACGTCAACGGCCTCGGCGGCACCTTCCTCTGGTCGCTCGACGCCGACTACGACGGCCATTCGCAGGATCTGCTCGATGCCATGTACCGCGCCACCCACCTGCTCCCGCCAGCAAAGTGGTAGCCAGCCAGCTACGGCGGCCAATCCGGTGAAATAGGGCCGCCGCGCGGTGAAATAATAGCTGCATGAAGACTGAACTGGTTTTTGCCACTCCTGCGGGAATTGAAACCGAAGTGCTGGTCGTCCTGGCCGGCGATGCGCAAACCGAAAAAGGCCCTGAAGCCAAGCCCCAGCCGGTCCTGCTGACCACGGACGCCACCATCCAGTCCGCCGCAGCCGCCGTGCTCGCCACCGGAGAATTCAAAGCCGGCGCCAACGAAACGCTCCTGCTCCACACCCCCGCTGGCCTCGCCGCCAAGCGCCTCCTCATCGTCGGCGTCGGCAAGACCGATAAGGCCACCGTGCACTCCGTCCGCAGCGCCGTCGGCACTGCCATCCGCTCCGTGAAGCCCCGCGGCATCCGCGCCGTCGCCTTCGCCCTGCCCGAGGCAGCCGAGCTACCCGTCGGACCCAGCTCCCGCGCCGCCGTTGAAGGCGCCCTGCTCGCCGACTACGACCCGGACACCTACCGTTCCGACCGCAAAGACCTCTCCGTCTACGACTTCAAACTCGTCGCCCCGGCCGGCACTGACGCGGCAGCCATCAACGTCGGATACGCCGAAGGCGTCATCGTCGCTGAAAGCCAGAACTTCGCCCGCGAGCTCGTCAACGAGCCCGGCAACAAGCTCACCCCCACCATCCTCGGCCAGCGCGCCGCCGCCATGGCAGAAAAAGTCGGCCTCAAGTCCGAGGTCTACTCCACCGAAAAACTGCATGAACTCAAGATGGGCGCATTCTGGAGCGTCTCCCAGGGCTCCGCGGAACCACCCGCCCTCATCGTCCTCACCTATGAGCCCGAAGGCTACGACGCCGCCACCTACTCCGGCCCCGTCCTAGGCCTGGTCGGCAAAGGCATCACCTTCGACACCGGCGGCATCTCCCTCAAGCCCGCCGACAAGATGGAGCTGATGAAATACGACATGGGCGGCTCCGCTGCGATGCTCGGCGCCATGTGCGCCATCGCCCAGATCAAGCCCAAGGTCAAAGTCATTAGCGTCGTCTGCTCAGCCGAAAACATGCCCGATGGCAAAGCCCAGAAGCCCGGCGACGTCCAGATCGCCATGCCCTTCAAGGACGGCGAACCCGGCAAGTCCATCGAAATCATCAACACTGATGCCGAGGGCCGCCTGGTCCTCGCCGATGGCCTGACCTATGCCCGCCAGCTCGGCTGCACCCATCTGATCGACGCTGCCACCCTCACCGGCGCATGCGTCGTCGCCCTCGGCCCAGTCAGCGCCGGCGGCTTCTCTAACGACGAAGAAACCTACGCCAGGCTCAACCAGGCCCTCACCATCTCCGGCGAAAAAATCTGGCGTCTCCCCCTCGGCGACGAGTACTACGACGCCATCCGCTCCGACATCGCCGACATCAAAAACACCGGCGGCCGCTGGGGCGGAGCCTCAACCGCAGCCCAGTTCCTGCAGGTCTTCGCAGGCGAAACCCCCTGGATCCACCTCGACATCGCCGGCATGGCCTGGTACGAAGACACCAAACCCTTCATCGCCAAAGGCCCCAGCGGCTTCGGCGTCCGCAGCATCCTGGAATGGGTCCGCAGCTACGAGAACTAGTAAGACTCTTCTCTTCAAAACAAACGAGCTATCCCCAGCGGATAGCTCGTTTTCATTTCTACTTTGCGCAAAAGTCAGGCGATCTTTTCCAATCCGATCTTCTCTACTAGAGACAATAGTTTTAGAGAAGCACCCTGAGGATGCTTCTCGCCGCGCTCCCACTTGCTGACTAAACTTGGCGTCACGTTCAGATAAGCAGCAAAGACCGTCTGGCTAGCATTCTCGCGAGTCCGAAGAGCACGAATCTGATCCGGCGTCATCTCCGGCACTGGAGTCAGGCACAGCGCATCGAAATTGCGCATCGTCTTTTTGTCCATCCCACCGGATTTATAAAGATCAGTAGCCGTTTCATGAATGGCAGCCATGATCTTGCTGCGGTATGTCTTTGCCATCTCAATCTCTCCTCGCTGAGTGAACCTGAATCAAAGCTCCATCAGCAATACGCAGTGCCAATTCCTTTTCGTTGTAAGCCAGCACAACTCTTGCGAGCTCCCGGAATGCGGCCAGTTCGTTCGAGTTTATGTTTGCCTGATCTTTCTTCTCGAAGCCGAACACAAACACCGCACGCTCATGTTGCCGGAAAAGCAGGATCGTCCGAAATCCACCAGACTTCCCTTCGCCAGCCCGAGCGACACGCAGCTTGATCACTCCGCCACCAAGATCGGCATCCACCAGACCCACGTCGGCCAAACTTGCAGCCGCCCAGAGTTCCTCATCGGAGAGTCGAGCCTTGCGTGCAAAACGCGAAAAAGGCTTGGTCTTGAAGACAGCGAGCATCCCGTCCGCTCCGCTTTACTATAGCACTGAGTGCCATACATGATGACGTTGAAGTGATGCTTCAAGTCTGGCCTACTTCACGCCAACCCCCTTGTAAACCACCCCAGCCTTCATCACAAACTTCACGTCCTGCACCAGCCTGATGTCCTTCAGCGGATCGCCATCGACGGCGATGATATCTGCCCACTTCCCCGCATCGATCGACCCAGTCTTATCCGTCCAGTTCATCAGGTCCGCAGCATTCACAGTAGCCGTCTGGATCGCCGCCAGCGGCGTCATGCCAATATCGCGCACATAGACTTCTAACTCATGCCCGTTCAGCCCATGCGGGTAAACAGCAGCATCCGTGCCCAGCGCAAACTTTACCCCAGCCTCATACGCCTTGCGAATGTTCGGCTTGGCCACGGCAATCGTGTCCTTCATCTTCTGCTGGTAAAACGGCGGCAGATGCCCGGACTCGATCATCCAGTCTTCGAGATAGAGCGTCGGCACCATGTACGTCCCGTTCTTCTTCATCTCCGCAATCCCCGCCGCATCCACAAAGCTCCCATGCTCGATCGAATCGATGCCTGCCTCGGAAGCCCACAGAATTCCTTGCGCCCCATGCGCATGCGCCGCCACCTTCAGCCCCAACCGGTGCGCATCCGCGGCAATCGCCTTCATTTCCTCCAGCGTGTACTGCGAAGCCTGCAGACTGTCACCCTTCGACAGCACTCCACCCGTAGCGCAAATCTTGATCACATCCACACCGTACTTGATGTTCTGCCGCACCTTCTGCTGGACCGCGGCAATGCCGTCCGCCACACCCTCGCTCTTGAGGTGATAGCTGATCGGCAGCAGATTCTCATCGCAATGCCCACCGGTAATGCCCAGCGGCGGCCCGGAAACCTGCATGTGCGGCCCAATCACCTGCCCCGCATTCACCGCATCGCGCAGATCCACATCGACATACCCACCAGCGCCCACATTACGAATCGAAGTAAACCCCGCCAGCAGCGTCGTCTTCGCATTCACAACGCCATTGATGGCTTCCTTCGCGTCGGTGTTGGTGAGCTCCTTGTACGGATCAAATTCCGGATTGCCCGTGATGTGCGTATGCACATCGATCAGCCCCGGCAAGACTGTCATCGACCCAAGATCGACCACCTTGTCGCCGGCCTGAGCAGGCGTTGAAGCCGTCGGCGCAATCGCGGTAATCGTCTCGCCCGTCACCACAATCGTCTGCGCATCCAGCGTCTTACCCGTATGCACATCCAGCAGATGCCCGGCTCGCACCAGTGTTCGGCCACCCGCTTTAGGCGTTTGGGCCTGCACAGCACAGCCAAGGCAGAACAATCCGCACATCACAGATAAAACAGGCAAGAAAGACACAGGGCGAAATCGCATACAGGCTCCTTCAAACAGGTTCGGCAGGAATGCCAACAGTGTAGCAGCGACCCCGGCACCCAGCCTTTCGGTCGCCGTCTTTACGACGGATGATTTTTCTGAACCTTTAGACCGACTGGTCTACTCTTATCAAGCGAGCCACCCCAAGGGTTGCCATTCAAGAAGGAGATTTTCATGTCCAACAAAGGTATTGCTCTTATCACCGGGGCTTCCACGGGAATCGGCGCCGTCTACGCCGACCGCCTCGCCAGGCGCGGATACGACCTCATCCTCGTCGCTCGCAGCAAAGACAAACTCGACGAAGTCGCGAAGCAAATCCAGTCCACCACCGGACGCAAAGCCGAAACCCTCCAGGCAGACCTGTCCATCCCCGCTGATGTGAAGCGCGTCGCCGACCGTCTAGCCTCAGACAGTTCGATCACGGCATTCGTGAACAACGCCGGCATAGCCTCCGCCAGCAAGCTGCTCGACTCAGACCAGGATTACCTCGAGCAGATGATCCAAATCAACGTCACCGCCTTCACCCGCCTCGCAATCGCAGTAGCCTCTAATTTCGCTCAGCAGGCCAGCGGCCTCATTATCAACATCGGCTCTGTCGTCGCCCTGGCACCAGAAATGCTGAACGGCGTCTACAGCGGCACCAAAGCCTATGTGCAGAACTTCAGCACCTCACTTAAGAACGAGCTGAAAGACAAAGGCGTCACCGTCCAGGTCGTACTGCCCGGCGCCACCGCAACTCCTCTCTGGGGTAAGGCCGGCGTAAACGTCCACACGGATCTCCCTGCAGAATGGGTCATGAGCACAGAAGACATGGTCGACGCCTCGCTTGCCGGTCTCGATCAGGGTGAGTTCGCCACCATTCCCGCGCTACCCAACGTTGCCGACTTCGAAGCGTACGAGAAGGCGCGTCTCGCGCTTGCTCCAAACCTCTCGCGCAGAGTCCCGGCTCCGCGTTACACAGCAGTAGCAGCGAAGTAAGCGAGTTCCGCAAGAGCAAACAGTACGATAGGGACATGGGCCTTCGCGCTTCCACGCGGAGGCCGCGTTCCTGCACTGGAAAGAGAAGCCCACAATGCAGTCCAAAGCGGAGATTCCATCGAAACCCGAGCCCGAAGCACCCACAGCGTCGACGAAGGAAAACCTCATCAAGGTTGGGCTCGACCTGATGCGCCGGCACGGCTACGGAGCCACAGGTCTCCAGGAGATCCTGCAATCCGCAGGCGTCCCCAAAGGCTCGTTCTATCACCACTTCGGCAGCAAAGAGGAATTCGCCGCAGCCGTAATCGACCGCTACTTCAACATCGCCGCCGAGCATTGCCAGGAGATTCTTGGCAATACACGCCAGGCACCGCTCAGGCGGCTGCGGCGCTACTTCGAGGAACTCATCCGGTCCGCCGGGCAGTCTTCCCCAATCCAAGGATGCCTTCTCGGCGATCTCAGCCTTGAGGTCGCCGGCGCGAGCCCCATGCTGCAGGGTTGCCTCAGCTCCAGCTTCGCCGAATGGCAAGCCAGCGTCGAGACTGTACTGCAGAAGGCCGTCGAGGCAGGAGACTTGCCGAAGTCGATCAAGCCCGGTCCTCTCGCCGGTTTCGTGCTCAACAGCTGGGAAGGCGCCTTGCTCCGCTCGCAGGCAGACAAGAGCGATGCTCCGCTGAAGGATTTTCTACGCTACATCTTCGAAGGCTTGCTGGCGCAGTAGGCATATCAGTCTGCTGCCGCAGTCCTCAACGGCCCGTGATCGTCTTGAGATACTCCCGAAGTTGCTCAAACGTCCCCGACCACCCCTCCTGCATCCCTTCGCGCGCATCCTCAAAAGCCTGCCGCTCGGTCAGCGAAGCATGGATCGGAATCCACGCAATCCGCACCAGCGTCATCCCATCGATCTCGGAAAAAGTCGCCGTCGAAAGCATCTCCAGCGGCCAGTTCTCCACAAACGGATGCCGGATCGGGTTACCGTGTTTATTCGAGAAGATATTCACCAGCACCAACCGCTCCGGCGCGACGATCTCGCGAAACGTCCACTTCCCCCACATCTCCGTTCCGGTCGCAGCCCGCATGCAGTAGTGAAACGTCCCGCCCGGCACCAGGTTCAGTTTGGCCACAGGAATGGTGAATCCCTTCGGCCCAAACCACTTCTTCAAATGCTCCGCCTCCGTCCACGCGCTGAAGACCAGCTCCCGCGGCGCATCGAAGATTCCCGTCGTCACAAACTCCCGCGTCCCCGGCTCTGGCGCCGCTGGCAACCCAGCTTCCACACCACTCAACTCTTCGCTGCCATCCGCCATCCATCTCTCCTCGCACTCGCTCCCATCATAACCACAGAGTTCCCTCAACGCTCTCCCCGAAATGGACCACCATTGGCAGCCGCTGCCCGCCGGGTTGTAGCATCCAGAATGTGGCCAGTCTCGACACTCCTGTCATGTACGTTCGCGGCGTTGGCCCCAAGGTCGCGGAGATGATCGCCGGCAAAGGCATCGCAGTCGCCGAAGACCTCCTCTACCATCTCCCGTTCCGCTACGAGGACCGCCAGAACCCGCGCAGCCTCGACGAGCTGAAAGCCGGCGAGATGGCCTCTGTCATCGCCGAAATCCGCGGCACCGCGCTTCTTTCAACTCGCCGCTCCCCCATCTTCGAAATGACCGTCGGCCAAGGCAACCTCGCGATGAAGTGCATGTGGTTCAACGGCACCTACCTGCAAGGTCGCTTCCGCGCCGGCCAAACCATCGCCCTCTTCGGTAAAGTCGAGCCCTCCCGCACCACGCGCAACATGAAGATGATCCAGCCGCAGTTCGAGCTGTTGCCTGGTATCGGCGAAGACGAAGAAACCCGCCTCCTCGAAGTAGGCCGCATCACCCCCGTCTACGAATCCCTCGGCGGCACAGCCTTCGCCTCCCGCTGGCAGCGTAAGGTCATCTTCCACCTGCTCGAATCCGTCTCCGGCAACGTCCCCGAATGTCTGCCAGAGTCCATGCTGACCCGGCTCAAAATGCCCAGCCGCGAACAGGCTCTCAACGAAGCTCACTTCCCTCCCGAAGGCACACAACAGATAGCACTCATGGAGTCGCGCACCCCCGCCCTGCGCCGCCTCATCTTCGAAGAGCTCTTCTACCTGGAACTCGGCCTCGAACTCAAGCGCCGCAAGGGCCACAAGCAGCTCGGCGTAGCCTTCACCACCGGCGACAAGGTCCGCGCCGCCCTCCGCGAAGTCCTGCCCTTCCACCCCACCGCCGCGCAGAAAAAAGCCCTCGGCGAAATCGTCACCGACATGCGCCAGCCCCACCCCATGCGCCGCCTCCTGCAAGGCGACGTCGGCTCCGGCAAGACCATCGTTGCGCTGCAGGCCATGCTCGTCGCCATCGAGAACGGCTACCAGGCCGCCATGATGGCCCCGACAGAAATCCTGGCCACGCAACATTACCTCGCCGCGCGCAAGCTCCTCAGCCGCTCCAGCAAGACCTACAAAGTCGTTCTCCTCACCGGCTCACTCGACAACGACCAGAAGCGCCGCGTCCGCAGCCAGATCTTCCGCGGAGAAGCCCAGCTCGTCATCGGCACCCACGCCCTCATCGAAGACAAAGTCGAATTCGCCCGCCTCGGCCTCGTCATCATCGACGAGCAGCACCGCTTCGGCGTCAAGCAGCGCTTCGACCTGATGAAGAAGCCAAACGAGGCTGAACCCGACGTCCTCGTCATGACCGCAACCCCCATCCCGCGAACCCTCGCCCTCACCGTCTACGGCGACCTCGACACCAGCATCCTCGACGAGCTACCCCCCGGCCGCACCCCCATCGTCACCCGCCGCGTCGCCGGAGAACGCCAGCAGGAAGTCTGGGATTTCGTCCGCAAACAAGTCGCCCAGAAGCGCCAGGCCTACATCGTCTACCCCGTCATCGAAGGCGCCAAAGACGACCAGCCCGAACTCGACTTCTCCCACGACGAAGCAACGACCGCCGACGCCTCAACGCAAGCTCCACCAGCCCCGGCCAAGAAAGCCCGCAAGAGCACGTCTCGCAAACCCAAGCTCTTCGCCGCGCCCGAACCCGCAGCCACCAAGCCAGAACTCCGCTCCGCCACAGAAATGTACGATCAGCTCCGCAACGGCGCCCTCCGCGACCTGCGCGTAGGCCTGCTCCACGGCCGCCTCGACGCCGACGAAAAAGACGTCATCATGCAGCGTTTCACCCGCGGCGAAATCGATGTTCTCGTCGCCACAACGGTCATCGAAGTCGGCGTCGACGTCCCCAACGCCACCGTTATGGTCGTCGATCACGCTGAACGCTTCGGCATGGCCCAGCTCCACCAGCTTCGTGGCCGCGTCGGTCGCGGAGCAGCCAAGAGCTACTGCATCCTCATGACCGGCGACCGCGTCTCCCCTCAGGGCGAAGAACGCCTCGCCGCCATGGTCCGCACCCAGAATGGTTTTGAACTGGCCGAACTGGATCTAGCCATGCGTGGCCCCGGCGAAGTCTTCGGCACCCGCCAGGCTGGCCTCCCTGGCTTCCGCGTGGCGAATTTAGTCCGCGACCGCGAACTCCTCGAACTCGCCAAGCAGGAAGCCACTCGCTTCGCCGCCGCCCCCGACAAATCCGCCACAGAAGCCGAACGCCAGCGCGTCTGGGAGCACCTGAAAAAAGCCTGGCAACGCCACTACGGCTTCATGGAAGCTGGCTGAAACCCTTACCTGCGCTCAAGCGGCCTCCGATGAGGCCTCGGTGCGCAATGAAAGCTCCGCCGGAAAGCCGTGAATCTCCAGATCCACGCTGACAATCTCTCCCGCCACGTCCTCGCACGTACTCTTCGTACACTGGCAAAGCTCCGTAAACCGCATATGCGCCAGCTGGCTCAGTTCCACGCCGACCCCGACCAGCATCGTATAGATCTCCACGCACTGCGGCCGCTCGAACTCGAAGAGCATGTTGACCAGCCCATCATCGTTCGCGCCCCGGCTCAAGACCCAGCCGCCATGGGCCAGAATCGCGCTCGTCAGGTTCTGGATCAGCCGCATGGAATCTTCCATCGCCGTCGCACGCATCTGCAATGCCCAGGAAGACTCAAATTGCATCGGTGTGGGTGGTAAAGTCATCGGGTTCATTCCTCCTTTCATCGGAGATCCCAGCCATGAACTTGATGAGTGTTCCGGACTGCGACGGTGATGCCTCAATCCGGCACAGTCTTACCAGCTCTTTCCCGCCGCTCCACGCTTTCAAATCTCCAAAACTGTCCGATTTGCCCAAAAGCCAGCCCTGACAGTGTGGTAGCCTCCCTTCAGGATGCTGGTAGGAACCGGAATCGACCTCACGGAAATTCACCGCATCCAGAAGTCGATCGCCCGCTTCGGCGACCGTTTTCTGGACCGCATCTACACGCCTCGCGAAAAGGCGTACTGCCTGCGCAAACGCAACGCCGCCGAAAGCTTCGCGGCCCGCTTCGCCGCCAAGGAGGCCGCAGCCAAAGCCCTCGGCACCGGCATCAGCTACGGCGTCACCTGGCTTGAAATCGAAGTCACACGCGCCCCCAGCGGTCGTCCCGGTCTCACGTTCCACGGCCGAGCGGCCCAGCTCGCGAAACGCCTCGGTGTCGTCCACGCAGCGCTCTCGCTCACTCATACCAACGATCTCGCCATGGCCAGCGTGGCCCTCGAAGGCGCAACCTCCACCTGACCCATCCCAGGCTTCCCGTCGGCCGGCACATTTTGCAGTCACGAAGATGAGTCTCCGGCGGTGATCCCGCATCTCACGTTTGCGCCCCTTGGGACGCAGCTCATCGATCGTGTCGACGTTTTTCGTTCTGGTATTCTCACTCCATCAGGGGAAGGTTACGATGCCAAGCCAAAAAGAACTCCGATGGTCCCAGCTCAAGGTCGGCATTCTCGCGCTCGCCGCCATCGCCGCTCTCACCGTACTCATTTTCCTGATGTCCGGCTCGACGGGCGGCCTCTTCACCCGCAAGCTCACCGTGCGCGCCTTCTTTGAAAATGCCAACGGTCTCAAAATCGGTGCTCCCGTCAGCCTGGACGGCGTCACCATTGGCAACGTGACCAGCGTGCGCATCATCCCCAGCCATGAACCGGCAGCGGTTGAAGTCATTTCCAAGGTCGGAGCAACCTATCAGAGCGCACTCCACGCGGACTCCACCATCGCCATTAACCAGGCCGGCGTCCTCGGTGACTCTTTCCTGGAAATCTCTTCCACCCACGCCCACGGCCCCGAAATCCAGGACGGCGCCACGCTGCAGGTCCAGTCCAGAGCCAGCATTCAGGACGTTGTCGGCTCCAGCCAGGAATCGATCAAAGCCATCACCGACGTCATCCACAAGGTCGGCACGTTGATGGATACGATCAACTCCGGTCAGGGAACAGCCGGCATGCTGCTCAACGATCCCGAGGTCGCCCACAAGCTCGTCCTCACCATCAACCAGATCCAGGCGCTCACCACCGAGATTTCCAGCGGAAAAGGCAGCATTGGCAAGCTCCTCAAGGACGATGAGCTCTACAATCATGCCAATTCCACCATCGCCAAGCTCGACTCCATTGCGACCAAGCTCGATAAAGGCGAAGGCACCGCCGGCAAGCTGCTCACCGACGATAAGCTCTATACCAACCTGACCGCCGCCATCAACAACACCAATGAGCTGCTTAATGACATCAACTCCGGCAAAGGCTCCCTCGGCAAACTCGCCAAGGATCCTGCCCTGGCCAACAAGCTCGAAGTCTCCGTCACCAACTTGAACGCCCTGCTGCAGGGGCTGAACGAAGGCAAAGGCAGCATCGGACAGATGTTCGTCAACCGGTCTCTCTACGACAACCTCGACAAGACCCTCAACGACACCGGCCAGCTCATCTCCGCCATTCGCAAAGACCCCAAGACCTACCTCACCGTCCGCGTCAAAGTCTTCTGATTCCAGTCAGTCCCGGGCCGTGCTCCGCGTGATACGTTTCTATGCAGCAACCTCGTTCGAAAGGCTGCATATCTTACGCGGAAGGCCCGTTCGGCTGCGGCCATTCCCGGCTCAAGGAATCCAGATGAACTCTTTGCGTAGTCTCTGCGCCAGTGCCGCCCGTCGGCACACCGCTCCCGTACTTGCTACAGCCTGTCGGCACACCGCCCTCGCACTCGCCGCCGCCGCAACCCTCTCCCTTACGGCCCATTCCCAATCCGGTCAGCCCAATTTGAACTTCGCCGCCTCCGGTCTCGTCTCCTCCGCCGGCGACGCAGCTGCCCCCGCTCCACCCAAAGACGTCCACAGCCTGGACCTCACCGCCATCGACAAGACCGCCGACCCCTGCACCGACTTCTACCAATACGCCTGCGGCAACTGGGTCAAGGACAACCCCGTCCCCAGCGACCAGACCCGCTGGGCGCGATCCTTCTCCCTGCTGGGCGAGCGCAACCGCTACCTCCTCTGGCAAGAGCTCGACGCAGCGTCGAAGTCGCCGAAGACCCCGCTCCAGAAGAAGTACGGCGACGCCTACGCAGCCTGCATGAACACCGACCTGGTCGAGAGCAAAGGTCTCGCGCCCGTCACCCCGGCGCTCAGCAAGATCGCCGCCTTCTCCGACCCAAAGCAGCTCGCCACCCTGATGGGAACGCTCCTGGCCGAAGGCAACCCAGCGCCACTCTTCCAGTTCAGCGTCGGCCAGGACGATAAGGACTCCACGAAGCAGATCGCGCAAACTGGTCAGGGCGGCCTCTCGCTCCCCGACCGCGACTACTACCTCAGCGACGCCAAGCGCTTCGCCGACATCCGCGAGCAGTACCTCGCCCACCTCACCAAAATGTTCACCCTCGCCGGCGACGCCCCCGAACTCGCCGCGAAAGAAGCCGCCTCCGTGCTGCGCATTGAAACCGCTCTCGCCAAGGGCTCCATGAGCCGCATCGAAATGCGTCAGGCCGAAAACCGCTACCACATCAAGACCGTCGCCGAGCTCGAGCAGCTCTCACCCAGCTTCAACTGGCCCACCTACTGGAAGGCCATCGGGATCGGCCACTTCGATACGCTCAACGTCGCCACACCCGACTTCTTCAAGACCGTCAATACCCTCGTCGAAACCGAGCCCGCCGACGCCTGGAAAGCCTATTTCCGCTGGCACACCCTGCACGGCGCAGCCACCGAACTGCCCAAAGCCTTCTTCGACGAGAACTTCGCCTTCTTCGGCAAGACGCTGGCCGGACAGAAAGAACCCACTCCGCGCTGGAAGCAGTGCACCTCCCTGGTCGACCAGGAACTCGGCGAGGCCGTCGGACAGGACTGGGTCAAGCAGAACTTTCCCCCCGAAGCCAAGGCCAGCATGGACAAGCTCGTAGCCGCACTCGAAAAGTCTCTCGGCGACGACATCAAGACCCTCGACTGGATGAGCGACGCCACCAAGAAGGAAGCCCAGGCCAAGCTGGACCTGATCCGCAACAAGATCGGCTACCCCGAAAAGTGGCGCGACTACTCCAGGCTCGTCATCAAGCGCGACGACCTCATCGGTAACGTCGAACGCACCGCCGTCTTCCGCCGCAACTACCAGCTCGCCAAGCTCGGCAAGCCGGTCGATGAGAAGGAATGGGGCATGACTCCGCCCACCGTCAACGCCTACTACAACCCCTCCAACAACGACATCAACTTCCCTGCCGGCATCCTTCAGCCGCCGTTCTTCGACTTCAAGACGGACCCCGCCGTAAACTTCGGCGGCATCGGCGTCGTCATCGGCCACGAGATGACCCACGGGTTCGACGACCAGGGCTCCAAGTACGACGGCAAAGGCAATCTCCGCGAATGGCAGACCGACGAGGACCGCAAGAAGTTTGTCGAACGCACCGACTGCGAAGTAGCCGAATACGACGGCTTTGAAGCCTCACCCGCCCATGACGGCCTGCCCGCCCAGAACCTCAAAGGCAAGCTGACCCTGGGCGAAAACACCGCCGACAACGGAGGCCTGCGCATCGCCTGGCTGGCCCTGCTCGACACCCTCGCCGCGGAACACAAGTCGATCGAAGACAAGATCGACGGCTATACGGAAGCCCAACGCTACTTCCTCAGCTTCGGCCAGATCTGGTGCCAGACCTCGACCGACCAGTACGCCCGTCAGGCCGCCCTGACCGATCCGCACTCCCCCGGACGCTGGCGCACCAACGGCTCCGTCCAGAACTTCGAAGAGTTCGGCAAAGCCTTCGGCTGCAAGAAAGGCACACCCATGTACCCGGAACACTCCTGCCGCGTCTGGTAGAGGTTTTTCCTAAGCCATGGGGCGCATAGCAACACAACGGATGCGCCCCCATGCTACCGTTATCCCGATTCGTCTCGGCTTCATCTTGAAAGGCTCCCATGCACTTCCTTCGCTCTCGTAACGCCCGCCTCGCAACCGCCATCAGCGCTGTCGCTATCCTCACCGCCGCGATCACGGCCCCGGGCCGGGTAGAGGCACAATCCCTATCCGTAAGCGCCGCCGCCGACGCCAACTCGAAGCCAGCCCCAGTCTCCCCATCCAAGAGCTTCGACACCGCCGCCATCGACAAGTCCGTCGACCCCTGCAACGACTTCTACCAATACGCCTGCGGCAACTGGATGAAGAACAACCCCATCCCCGCCGATCAGGTCGCCTGGGGACGCTCCTTCTCCGTCCTCAGCGAAGCCAATATCTATCTCCTCTGGAAAGAGCTCGACACCGCCGCCGCCAAGCCCACCAGCCCCCTGCAGAAGCAGTACGGCGACTTCTACGGTGCCTGCATGAATACCGCCCTGCTCGACCAGAAAGGCCTCACCCCGCTCGAACCCATCCTCGCCCGCGTCGCAGCCCTCAATAACACCCACGAATTGACCGCCCTCCTCGGCGAGCTGGCTGCCAAAGGCTACTCTGTAACCCCCTTCGGCAGCGGCATCACCCAGGACCTCAAGGACTCATCCAAGCAGATCTTCGCCATCTACCAGGGCGGCACCTCGCTCCCCGATCGCGATTACTACCTCGTCGATGACCAGCACTTCGGCGAAATCCGCAAGCAGTACCTCGCCCACATCACAAAGATGTTCACCCTCGCCGGCGACACCCCTGAAAAAGCCGCCCAGGAAGCAGCCGCAGTGATCAAGATTGAAACCGCGCTCGCCAAAGTCTCCATGGATCGCACCGCCCAGCGCGACCCCGAAAACACCTACCACATCCAGACCCTCGCCGAATTCCACACCGCCGCCCCGGCCCTGGACCTTCCGCTCTACCTGGCCGCCATCCAACTCCGCCCAATCGACACCCTGGACGTCACCGACCCCGGCTTCTTCAAAGGCCTGAGCGACCTCATGGCCTCCGAGCCAGTCGACACCTGGAAGTCCTACCTCCGCTGGCGTCTCCTCCACCGCGAAGCCTTCTCGCTACCCAGAACCTTCTACGACGAAAACTTCGCCTTCTTCAGCAAGACCCTCGGCGGCCAGCTCGAACAGACCCCGCGCTGGAAAGAATGCACCTACTACACCGACGCCGCCCTCGGCGAAGCCGTAGGCCAGGACTGGGTCAAGCAGAACTTCCCGCCCACCTCCAAAGCCAGCATGGACAAACTCGTCGCCGCCCTCGAAAAGAGCCTCGCCGACGACATCAAGACCCTCCCCTGGATGAGCGAAGCCACCAAGAAAGAAGCCGAAGCCAAACTCGCCCAGTTCCGCAATAAAATCGGCTACCCGGAAAAGTGGCGCGACTACTCCGCTCTCAAAGTCCAGCGCGACGACCTCATGGGCAACCTCGCCCGCCAGCAGGTCTTCGAGCGCAACTACGACCTCAACAAGCTCGGCAAGCCCGTCGACGAAAAGGAGTGGGGCATGACCCCGCCCACCGTCAACGCCTACTACAACCCCTCCATGAACGACATCAACTTCCCCGCTGGCATCCTCCAGCCGCCGTTCTTCGATCCCAAGGCCGACCCCGCCGTAAACTTCGGCTCCATCGGCATGGTCATCGGCCACGAAATGACCCACGGCTTCGATGATCAGGGCTCCAAGTTCGACGGCAAGGGCAACCTCCGCGAATGGCAGACCGCCGATGACCGCAAGAAGTTCACCGAGCGAACCGACTGCGAAGTCAAGGAGTACGACGGCTTCGTCGCCTCACCCGCACACGACGGTCAACCCGAAGTTCACCTCAAGGGCGCCCTCACCCTCGGCGAAAACACCGCCGACAACGGCGGCCTCCGCATCGCCTACATGGCCCTGCTCGACACGCTCGCCGCCGAACACAAGTCCGTCGACGAAAAAATCGATAATTTCACGTCGTCCCAGCGCTTCTTCATCAGCTTCGCCCAGACCTGGTGCGAAAACAACACTGATGAGTCCGCCCGCCAGTCCGCCCTCACCGACGAGCATTCTCCCGGCCGCTGGCGCACCAACGGCGTCGTGCAGAACTTCGAAGAGTTCGGCAAAGCCTTCGGCTGCAAGAAAGGCCAGCCCATGTACCCGGCCCACTCCTGCCGCGTCTGGTAAAAACTACCCTCACCACCAGCCACCCTGGCAAGAACTTTTCCGCCAGGGTGGCCTCATCTCACCGTCTCAAATCCACTCTCACAACTCCCTCCCGATTCGCAATTTTCCCCGATACCGGATCAGCCTCCCCTGCGTCCAAACACCAGCAACCACACGGGGTAACGAGTGCGTATGCTTTCCACCGCGCCAGAAACTATGCACAATGACCCCGCACCTTCTACAATGCAGCGAGGGACCCCATCCCAACCCAGCTCTGCTGCGGAACATGAAACCTGCCGGCTAAAGGCTGGATCAGGACGAAGGAAAAGCATGAAGTTCAGGAAATTCGGCAAGACAGTGCTGACCGCTGCCCTCAGCTCGGCAATCGTATTCAGCCTCAGCTCTTGCGTCAGAAGTTTTACCTCAGGCTATCTGTATGTCACGGGTACGGTAACAGCGACGCCCAACGGTAACGGCATTATCAGCGGCTTCAAAATCGACAACAACAACGGCAAACTGATCGCAATGCACGGTCTCCCGGTTGCGAGCGGCGGTGCCAATCCGGTCCGCATCGTGCTCCCGACCGGCGGACGCTTCGTTTACGTGCTCAACAAGGGGACCAACGCAGCCGGCGGCAGCACCTGCACCGCGGCTGATCCCTGCACCACCGCCAACATTACCCAGTTCGTCGTCGGCGGCAATGGCATCCTCACCCCGCAGCAGACGTTTTACACGCAGGGGCTGAATCCCTTCCGCCTCCTCGCGGATGCCTCCGGCAACTTCCTGCTGGCCTTGGATCATGACGCTCCGAGCAGTGCCTACTGCTCCACAGTCGTTCCCGGCGCTACCTCCTGCGGTGATATCTCGGTCTTCGCGATCAACCAGACCACTGGCCGCCTCACGCTGGTCACCAACTCTCAGCTGACCGCCTCGACCGGCACCCAGGTCACCTACTTCCCAGTTCCGGCCAACCCGATCGACTTCGCGCTCGCGGCATCCAGCTACGTGATGACTCTCAGCGGCGAACCGGGAGCCCCATCCGGACAGACCGTTTATCCCTATTCCTACAGCTCCTCCAGTGGACAGTTGACCGTCAGCCAGAGCACCCCTCAGGTGATCACCAATGGTTCCGGTCAGCCCATGGGTCAAGGCACGGCGATCGTATATGCCGGCGCCAAGGTCTACATCCTGGACAACGAGCCCATCACTGTCACTGCCAGCGGCACCACCACAACCAGCCCTTCGCAGATCCTCCCCTACACCGTTGGCACCAACGGCGCCCTCCAGTCCCTGACCGGCGGCGCGGTCCCCGGAGATCCGACCTTGGCCAGCCCCATCTACCTGATCGTCGAGAGCAAGGGTAAGTTCCTCTACGTCGTCAACCAGGTTGGAGCCAGCAGCAGCACCGGCGCAGGCATCGCCGGCTACTCGATCAGCCCGCAGGATTCTGAGCTCAGCGTCGATCCCGGTTCGCCGTGGGGAACTGGCTCTGGTCCACAGTGCCTGCTAGAAGATCCCTCGAACCAGTACATCTACACAGCAAACGCGACCGACTCCACCATCACCGGCCGTCTGCTCGATCCCAACTCCGGCGCGCTTCGTCAGCTGCAGGGCAGCTCTGGAACCTTCCCACTCACCGGACCGGCTACCTGGTGCGTTGCCACCGGCCGTACCAACTAACCGGTCTGTACGCGTCTCACCCTCACAGAAGGGCCCGCCTCAACTGCGGGCCTTTCTGCTAAACCCCGAACCCGGCAAATCCTCCTGCAACAAGCCACAATGGCCGCAGCGGATGCGCCCAAGTTGATCACGAAGGAAACGCATGAAGTTCGGCAAAGTCGGCACAATCGGGAAAGTAACCCTGGTTTCCGCCATCGCACTCGTATTGGCTACCTTATTCACCGCCTGCGGCACCCTGACGGTCGGATTTCTCTTTGTCGCTACCAATAAGCAGACACCCGGCCAGATCGAAGTCTACGAGGTCAACTCGGAATCCGGATCCCTTCGGACCATTCCCACCTCGCCCTTCCCTTCCGGCGGCCGCAATCCCGTCGCCGAGGCCACTTCGCCCGATTTCAAGTATCTCTACGTCGTCAACGAAGACGACAATAACGTCACGCATTTTGTGATCGGCACCGACGGTAAGCTCTATCCCCAGAGCACGGTCAATACCCCCGGATCCTTCCCGCTGGCCGTCTCTGTGAACGCCGCCGGAACATTCCTGTACGTCGTCGATCTCCTCCAGCCCTTGCCCGGATGCAGCCAGACCAACACCTGCCCTGGGGACGTAGCCGTCTACCCGATCGATCCCAAAACAGGAGTCCTGGGCACACCGGTTGCCAACTCCAGCGCCTACCCGAATTACTGGCCCCTTACACTGTCCGCTTCAAACACGAAGACAGTGCTCACCCCGACCGCCATTGTCACCTCGCCGACCGGCAACAGCCTCTACGTGACCGCGTACAATGCGGTCACCGGCATCGGCTACCTCTTCGCCTATGCGGCCAACTCCGACGGCACGCTCACCTTGCTGAACGGCGGCACCCCCATCCCAGCCGGCGCATCCCCGGTCGCTCTCGCCACGGACTCGGTCGGCTCGTTCCTTTACGTTGCCGACAAGTTGAAAGGTCAAATCTCCACATACGCCATCGGGGCCACCGGCGACGTCACTCTGCAGAGCACCGTTGCCTCTGGCAGCCTGCCCACCGCGCTGACCATCGACCAGGACAAGTTCCTCTACGTTTCCAATTCAGGCGATTCCACCGTGACGGGCTACGCCATCAACGCCGGCACGCTCACCTCGATCGCATCCAACGCAACCGATACACAGCCCGTCGCCGTCACCGTCGACCCGCGCCACCTCGGTTTCCTCTACACCGTCAACTTCCTGGGCAACTCGCTCAGCGGTTACAAGATCGATCCGAACAGCGGAACGCTCATCAACACCAAGCGCTCCCCCTTCGTTTCGAGTGTCCAGCCGACCGCCGTTGCAGGCATTCCGCACTCCGGAACTGCACCCAAGTAAAGCCAACGACGGATGACCCTCACTGGAAAAGCGCGTCCAAGTTACACCAGCTTCTCGTACATGTTGCAAGGCGCGCTTCCAGTGAAACCAGTTCCAGCAGTCGCACTGCATCCTAGCCGAAGGCCATCTTGACCTCATACAATCAAGATGGACAACCTAAACCAGTTCGAATTGGGTCCCGCGCTCGTGGCCCACAATGAAGGAAACAGATGAAGTTCAGCAAAGCCGGCCAAGTTTCTCTGGTCTCCGCCACCGCACTTATACTGGCCTGCGCATTTACCGCTTGCAGCCCTGTCACGATCGACTACGTGTTCGTCACCGGTAACAAGGCCAACCCCGGTCAGATCCAGACATTCGTTGCCGACCGCGTCTCCGGCGCTCTCAGCCCTGTCGGCAAAGCCATCTCCTCCGGCGGTGTGGACCCCGTCGCGGAAGCCGTTTCAACGGATTTCCAGCATCTCTACGTAGCCAACCAGGGCGACAGCACCATCGTAGAATTCAATATTTCCGGTAGTGGCGTGCTCACCTCGGCCAAGACCACCACCCTCAGCGCCGAAGGCAACACCCCTGTCTCCATCTCCATGAGCGGAGACGGCAAGCTTCTGTACGTCGCCAACAAGTACCAGCCCGGCTGCTCCAGCGCCAGCGAGACCCCCTGTGGCGGGGCTCTGGCGGTCTTCCCCGTAGGTTCCGACGGTTCCCTCGGTGCGTCTATCGCCCAGGGTTCTCTCAACTACGTTCCCGTCGGTGTCAATCCCACCGCGGTCAATGCCCTGGCCAGCGGCATCGCCGCCTACGTCACTTCGTATGACTCCACCAAGGGCAACGGCTACGTGTACGGCTACGCTTCCAGCTCAGGCACTCTCACTGCCCTCGCCGGCAGTCCCTTCGCCGCCGGCGTCAAGCCAGTTTCTCTCGCCAGCGATCCGACCAGCCGTTTCGTCTACGTCACCGACTTCGCTCAGAACCAACTGATCGCCTACGCCATCATCGACCAGGGCGTTCTTCACCCGCTGATCAACGGACCCTTCAAGACCGGCAACCAGCCCACCGGCATCCAGATCGACCCCCGCGGCCTCTACATCTACTTGGCCAACGAGCTCGACAACTCACTCTCCGCCTACGCCATCGACAAGGCAACCGGTACCCCGTCGGCAGCCGTCAATACCAGCGGCACCACCGTCAACTCAACCGGCACCCAGCCCGTTGCCGTGATCATTGATCCCGGATTTGGCCGCTACGTCTACACCGCCAACAACCTGGACAACTCACTCTCCGGCTTCAAGATCAATCCCAACACCGGCACTCTTACGGCCACCCAGAACGGCCCCTATCCGAGCATCGGGCTGCCGACAGCACTGGCCTCGGTACCACGTGGCAACCACTCCATCCAGATCAACCAGCCGTAATCCCAGTCTGTTCCCACCCTGTTCCCAGGTTGACACACCGCACCAGAAAGGGCAGCTCCCGAAAGGAAGCTGCCCTTTTCCTTGCTTACAATTCGCCACAAAAAGCGCATAATAGGAAAACAATCCCGGTTGCCTTTCCTTTTCTCGGCGTCATTCCCGCAGGGAATCTGTTGTTAACCGCCCTTAAGCCCCACTTAAGCGCATCAAAACGAGCGTCAACTGACTCATGCAAAAAGGCTTACCAGCCAAAGCGGGGGTACCCCCCCTTTCTGTCAATTTCACCCGAAAAATCGCTGAAATTAGGCGCCCATCCACTTCCGCAGCAGCTTCTGAGCCGGCTTTTCAACGACGTAAAGCGTCAACAACCCAAGCGATACGATGATCGGATAGCTGATCCACTTGCTGAAACGGTTCAGGTCCAGCATGTTCCAGACGTTGAAGTGAATCATATAAAGGCAGTAGCTCGACTCGCCAACAAAGACAAACAACCTCAACCCAAAGAACTTCGACAGCACGTTGACTCCGGAGAGGCCCAGGATCAGGCAGCCAAACAGCGGCATCAGCATCCCATCATGGATCAGCGGATACGGTGGCCTCATCACCAGCACGCCATAGATACCGGCAAATCCAACCAGCCCAATCACCACCCGCAGCCACCCCAGACGCGGCACAATCTCATCCAGACTCGCCAGCAGCACGCCAAAGACGAAACTGGGGAGATGGGGCAGAGGCGTGGCCTTCAGTGCCTCCAGCCAATAACCGCTCGACATCCGGTCCACATGATCCAGATGATCGGGATTGAGCAGGAAGTAGAGCGTGCCAGGAATCATCCCTAGCACCCAAAGCGCACCCAGCCGCAAGAGATGCCCAGAGAGCTTCCGCGCCGGCTTCAGAGCAGCAATCCACGGGAACATGACGTAGTAGGCAGTCTCCGCCGACATCGTCCACGCAGGCGTATTCCAGAACGTAGCGATCACCGGAATCCAGCCCTGCAGCAGGAGCGGCGTCAGCCCCACCCCCAGCCAGAACATGTCCGTAGTATGCGTAGCCCGCTCGCCGGCAAGCGTCTGCCAGCCCAGCCCCAGCGCCAGAATGTACACCGGATAGAGCCGCGTAAACCGCGCCTTCCAGAACTTCACATTGTCCAGTTTGCCTTCCCGAGCGCGCCCCGCGTAGTTATACGCCAGCACAAAGCCGGAAAGCATAATGAAGAAGCTGACCGAAAGATAGCCGGCGTCCACCACCGGAGCCAGAGGCCCGAAGGACTTAGGATCACCAAAATGGAAGAAGACAATATTCAGCGCTGCGAAACAGCGCAGCCCCGTCAGGGCGTTTAACCGGGCTGGCTTTTGGACTTCCACTCGCAGTTAGACGCTAGACTACTAGGGCAGGAAACAGGAAGTTGTTAAGACTTGATCGAACTCGGAAGAAAGCACGGACGCGGAACAAAGGCTACGAAGTAACCAGCGATCCAACCTTCTCACCCAACGCAACCCTGCGGATATTCCCCGCCTGATTCATGTTGAAGATGATCATTGGAAGGTTATTGTCCTTGCACAGGCTTACAGCAGTCAGGTCCATGACCTTGAGGCCCTGCTTCAGGATCTCCATGTAGGTGATCTCGTCGTACTTCACTGCATCCTTGAAGAGCACAGGATCGGCGTTGTAGATGCCCTCAACCTTGGTACCCTTCATCAGCACATCGGCCTTGATCTCCATCGCGCGGAGTGATGCGGCGGTATCGGTCGAGAAGAAAGGATTGCCAATGCCGGCAGCAAAGATCACCACGCGGCCCTTTTCAAGGTGGCGCACAGCGCGGCGCCGAATGTAAGGCTCAGCAATCTGGTCCATGGCAACTGCCGTCATCACACGACACTGGACATCGTGCTTCTCAATCGCATCCTGCAAAGCAATTGCATTGATGACAGTCGAGAGCATTCCCATGTTGTCAGCGGAGACGCGGTCCATGTCCTTGGCGTGCTCGGCGACGCCGCGAAAGAAATTGCCACCACCGACGACGATCGCCACTTCCACGCCAAGAGCGCGGACTTCGACAACTTCGTTGGTGATTTCAATGACGCGCTCTGCATCCAGGCCGAAACCCTTCTTGCCGGCGAGCGCCTCCCCTGAGAGCTTGAGTACGATCCGCTTATACATACCCTTTCGAGTATCGCATATACGGCGTTCTGCTTCCCCCGTAACCTGAGACAGCACAGCCCGGAAGGCCGCGCATTCCGAGTTCAATCCTTCTCAATCACCGCTTCAGGGCGCTGCGCATATTCTGCCCAGGAACCGTCGTAGAGACTGACGTATTTGGCTCCTGCGATCTCTAGACCTAAGGCCACAACAGCAGCAGTCACGCCGGAACCGCAAGTCGTCGTAATCGGTGCAGCAAGATCAACACCCTTGGCCGCAAAGACCTCACGCAGCTTGTAAGCAGACTTGAGACTTCCCTGCTCCAGCAACTCCGTAAATGGCACGCTGGTAGCCCCCGGCATATGCCCAGAAGACAGGCCCGGCCTTGGCTCCGGCGCGGTCCCAGCAAAACGCCCAGCCGATCGCGCATCGAGAATCTGCGCCTTCTGCTGAATCAGCTCCTGAATCTCCGTAAACTCCCTCACCGCGCCGCCGTTCAGCACGGCTTGAAAGGAAGCAACCTTCCGCCGCACTTCGCCAGACTCGACCGGCAACCCACCATCGGTCCAGGCCTTCAATCCGCCATCCAACAGAAAGACCCGCTCAGCCCCAAACGTACGGAACATCCACCACGCACGAGGTGCAGAAAACACACCTTCCTGCTCATAAATCACGATGGTCATTCCATCACCAACACCAAGCGCAGAAGCCTTGCGCGCAAACTCTTCCGCTGAAGGCAGAGTATGTGGCAGCCCGGAAGAATGATCCGAAAACTCCTCAATATCGAAGTAGACCGCACCCGGGAGATGCTTCTCAACATAACGCCCACGCACGTCCGGTGCAGGCGAAACCCCAACCGGCGGCAACGTTGCATCAAGTATCACCAGATTCGGCTCATTCAAGTGACTACTAAGCCATTCAATAGAAACTAGAGGATTCATCGGATTAGCTTATCTTCTTCTACTTGTCGTCACCAACATATGCCGACAGGATGATCGACCAACCAAGGAGCATTGTTACCAGGGATTCACTAAGGTCAACCACAGGCCCTGGAAATCTGCGACATTTCGCGTGACGAGCGCTAGATCATATTCGAGAGCCGTAGCAGCAATCAATCCGTCTGCTGTGGATACTGTGCTTGCCGGCAAGTTTTCAATTCCAAGCCTGATTTCGCCGAGAGTGATAACGCTGACAAACAGACTTTCAGGATCGGCATTCCGAAACCACTGCTGCACCTTATGGCTCGGAGCAGGCTTCGCAAATTCAGAAATGACATTGGTGTCGATCAGGAAACCACTCACTCGGAGACCTATCAGAACTCAGCGGGGACAGGGTAATCGTGCACTCTCTCGAACTCAAGGCCAGAATCACGCAATGGCGATGACATCAAAAAATCGGCAAAGTTCTGCTTGCTCGGCTTAACCGAGGGCGGAATGGGCGCAGACTTCAGCGCATGAAGCAGAACAGCTTCCACATTCCGAAAGGCTCCGGTAGCCATGCGCTGCTCAATCAGCAATTCGATCTCGGGTTCATGAATTTCGACGCTCATATGGCTACCTCCTTGTTTGAGTATCTCGTTGGGAATGCCTCTAGTCAATCATCATGGTGCCGTGAAAAGTCGCTCTTGCCATCGGCGCCCACTCAAGCTACTTCCACGTATGCGCGACGATCGGCAGGTTGGTCACAGGCCAGTGCTCCACCTGCGCATTGGCGTTCGGCGTCACGGGTACCTGCGACCCCGCGGACGAAACGCTGACATTCCATCCGTCAACGACAATCTGCGGAGCCTCGCCTTTCAGGTCCGACGACGACGCTTCGATGGTGATCGTGCGTGTCTCGCCCGGAATCAGCGACACATAGTTGTCGCTGTAGAAGACTGGGAGTACGCGGCTCGTCACGTGATCGAGAGGATTCGCCGAAGTGACCGGCTTGCCGCGACGCAGTTGCAAATGTGTCATCAGCGCAATCTGCTTGGCGGGATTATGCAGCGTTACCGTCAGTTCGACTTTGCCGTTGACGGTGCGGCTGGTCGCCTTGGCTTCAAGCGTGACCGTCTTGAGCTGATCGAGAGCGGTGAGGTCGTCCTGGTGTTCGGGCAATCCACGCCAATAGAAGTTGTCAGAGATGAGCTTGCCAGCCTTATCGCGCAACTCCAGCTTGACGAAGCTGACAGCCGAGTATTGCGGATTGTCCCACGTGCCTGCAATGGGATGCAGATTCCCAAGATCAATCGCCGTGCTGGCCGGACCGGTGACAGGCATCTCGTGCTTCTCGACCTCGGTGCCATCGAGGTTGTAAACCCACGCATACGCCGTAAGCCCGGTAATCGTCGCCGGACTGTTGTTGATCACTTCAATCGAGCCGTTGCTCTCGTTGAGTTGGATGTGGATCAGTTCGCCCGATTTCTTTACCGCGAATAGCGAAGACATCGGCTCGAAATCATGGTGGTAGATCTGCCACACAAAGCTCGGCTGCGCGGGGTTGCTCATCCACGTGATGACAGCAGTCGAAGGATTGAATAGCTTGGCATTGCGCCCCTCGTACATGGCGCGGAAGGCCTCGTAGTTGGCCAGTTGGCTCTTGCGTACGAAGTCTGCCATATTGGCGATCTTGCCGTAGCGATCAGCCAGCGTCTTCGGATACGTGTCGCCAGCCGAAGCGCCGCGGGCCAGATCGTGCTCCGCCCAGGCGTCGTCGATCTGCTCCCAGTCCTTCTTGTCCAGCATGCCTTGCACGCTCTCGATCGTCGGAATGGACGAAGTGCCAATCTCCGTCTTGAACGCCTCATTGAAGTAGTAATACTCACGCGGCGTGCGCCATCGATACGGCCCCCCTGAGTTCACGCCAGCGCCTGAAGTCGAGCTCGGCTGATAGCGTCGCGTCGGCTCCAATTCCTTCATCAGGATGCGCAGCTGATCATCAATCTCCTTCGGCGGAAAGCCCTCATTGCGCGCGCACCACACAGCGATCGCTGCATGATTGCGGTAGCGCAGTATCTTATCCCGCACGTTGGCCATGTACGTTGGCAGGTCGTCAGGGTTCGGCCCATCCGAAGGGTTCGGCTGGAAGAATTCGTCCCACAGCAGCATGCCGTACTTGTCGCAGAGCTCGTAGAAATCCTCGCCCGTCGACTGCCCGACCCAGTTGCGGATTAGGTTCATGTTGGCCAGCTGGTGCATCCTGATCTGCGCCTCAAGCCGCTCGCGAGGAATGCGCTTCAGGCCTTCGTCGAGTCCCCAGTCACCGCCGCGAATGAAAACCCTGACCCCATTCACCGAGATGGTCAGATTCTCCGAATCCGGCACGCTGTAGCTGATCTTGCGCACACCGACCTGGAAGCTCTGCCCATCGGAGCTTGTCCCGCCCTGGTCGAAGCTCAGCTTCACGGCGTACAGGTTCTGAGGGCCGTACCCGTTGGGCCACCACAGCTTCGGATTGATCAGGTGCAGCTTCGGAAACGCCTTCGCATCGAGCGAAACAGTCTGCGAGGAGTGCGCTGCCAGTTCAACCGGCTTCTCCACAGCAACATCGCCAAACTGGGCCTTGAGCACGCCCTTTTGCGGCTGGTCGGTGATGTTCTCAAGCGTGGTCGCAATCACCACGTCTGCCGAGTCGGTCTTCGGCAGCGGCAGGTCTGTCGTCACCAGCGGATCCTTCACGACTACCGGCCCTGTCGAGCTCAGAAACACCTTCGCCCAGATGCCGGAATCGCGATCACGAATGCCAGGCAGCCAGTCCCAGCTGATGGTTGAAAGAAAAGTCGGTCCATCCAGCGCCGTGATGCCGCCGTTGGTCACCATGCCATTGACGATGGTGTGTTCACTGGGCAGACCGGGATGCGGCTGTGGCGTGATCAGCACGGCAATCGCAGCTTTCTCGCCCGGCTTGGCAAGGGTCGAGATATCGAAGATGCCGCGCTTGAACGCACCGCGCATCGTGCCAACCTGGGTCCCATTCACCCACACGTCGGCGGAGAAGTTGATCCCGTCGAAGTTCAGCCAGACGTGGCGACCCTTGTATGCCGCGGGGACTTCGACAACCGTCCTGTACCAGTACGATGTCTTGTTCAGGCTTTCGGGAATTCGGTCAGGGCGATTGTTCTCGCCGTAGAGCGGCTCAGGGTAAACGCCGTTCTTCACCAGCGTCGTCAGCACCGTTCCCGGCACTACTGCGGTATACCAGGACGATGGCTTGTAGGTCACAGTTGAAATCGCCGCGCCAGCATCCGGCACCTTAGCAATGTCCTGCAACTCCCATCCAGACGACACGACAACCTGCCCCGACTGCCCAGCGGCGGCCGCACGCATGCTCGTGATCAAAACGAATGCCGCAACCAAAACTGCGAATGAAACCCGGCGCGATGAAAAATTCGGCAAGAAAGTCGTCTCCTGAAGAGTGGAAAATCGTCTCGACCATCTTAACCGCCGAGACGTATAGGCGTCCCGGCAGTAGCCGATTGCTCGCGGCAAAAGGAAGGCCCGCAGCATGCGCTGCGGGCCTTCGGCTGAAATTCTGAAAGCTTACTCGGCAGAAGTGCCTTCGACGATCTTCGTTGTGGCTACAGTCCAGTTCGGATCGCCAACCTTGAAGCGGGCGAATCGGCGCACGGTGATGTTCTCACCCAGCTTGCCCACCTTCTGCGCGATCAGTTCCTTGATCGAGACGGACTGATCCTTGATGAAGGGCTGCTCGAGCAGGCAGACTTCCTCGTAGAACTTCGCCATCTTGCCCTCGGCGATCTTGGCGACTACAGCTTCCGGCTTGCCGGTGGCCGCAGCCTGCGCCTTATACACTTCGCGCTCGCGCTCCAGATCTTCCGGGGTTACGTCCTCAGGCTTCACATAGCGAGGATCGCTGGCTGCGATGTGCATCGAGATGTCCTTCAGCAGGTTCTGGAAATCGTCCGTGCGAGCAACGAAGTCGCTCTCGCAGTTGATTTCGAGCAGAACGCCGATCTTGCCGCCTGCGTGAATGTAGGTGCCCACGGCGCCCTCATTCGTGTTGCGCGTGGCCTTCTTCGCGGCCGAAGCCATGCCGCGCTTGCGCAGCACCACAAAGGCCGCTTCCATATCGCCCTTGCTCTCCTGCAATGCCTTCAAACAATCGCCCATGGGCGCGCCGGACTTCTCGCGCAGCTCCTTGACCAATCCCGCACCAATCTTCTCAGTTGCCGTCGTCATTTCCGCTCCATTCCTTTGTGCTTCTCAATCCGTTTTGATTCAAATCCCGCCGGAAAGATCCCGGCGCAAGAAAAGCGTGGCGCTTATCAACTGGCGGCCACGCTTTCATCTTGCTACGCGCTCGTCGCGCCGATGATTACAGGGCTGTTTCAGCCGGCTCTGCTTCAGCATCCAGAGCAGAAACTACGCCCGGAGCCTTGCGGATACCGCCGCCGAGGGCCGCTTCGAGGTCAACTACTTCCTCGACCGGTTCGCCAGCTTCTTCGCCTTCTTCCGCATTCAGCGTAACCAGCTCAGCCGGTGCTTCCGCTTCCGCAACCTGCTCGAACTGCTTGTCGCCAACCAGCTGTACGCCTTCGACTGCCGAATCCGAAATCTTCGAAGTGAAGAGGCGGATCGCACGCAGCGCATCGTCGTTGCCTGGGATCACGTAGTCGACCACGGTCGGGTCGCAGTTCGTGTCCACTACGGCGACGACCGGGATGCCGAGCTTCTTGGCTTCCTTCACGGCGATCGCTTCGTTGTTTGAGTCGACGATGAAGAGCGCATCAGGCAGCCGCTTCATGTTCTTGATACCGGCCAGGTTCGCTTGCAGATGCTTACGCTCGCGCTCCAGCTTGATGACTTCCTTTTTGGTGAGCAACTCATAGCGGCCATCGGTCGCCATTTCGTCCAGTTCCTGCAGACGCTTGACCGACTTCTGCACGGTCACCCAGTTGGTGAGCAGTCCACCCAGCCAGCGCTGGTTGATGTACGGCATACCGGCGCGGGTCGCTTCTTCGGCAATCGCGTCCTGAGCCTGACGCTTGGTGCCCACGAAAAGAATCGTCTTGCCACCTGCGCACAGGTCGGTGACGTACTTCGACGCGTCCTTGAACATCTTCAGCGTCTTCTGCAGGTCAATGATGTAAATGCCGTTGCGCTCGCCGAAGATGTATTCCTTCATCTTGGGGTTCCAGCGCTTGGTCTGATGCCCGAAGTGCACACCGGCTTCGAGCAGTTCTTTCATGGTAATGGTTGCCAATTGAGCTCCTTATTGCGTTGCATCCGGGCTGGCGTTCGCCTGGTCCGGATTGATGCCGCCAGTCTTGCCAAGGCGGAAATTTGACTACTGAGCGACCAGCTGACAGAGAACAGCAAGAACTGATCTCTGCCAGCTGATCTCTGAGAACTACCGCTTGCTGAACTGGAAGCGTGCGCGTGCACCCTTCTGTCCGTACTTCTTACGTTCCTTCTGGCGCGCATCGCGGGTCAGCAGCTCTTCGCTCTTGAGCAGCTTGCGCAGCTCAGGATTGAAGATGACCAGCGCACGGGCAGAACCCATCTTGAGCGCATCGGCCTGAGCCGAAACACCACCGCCCTTGACCGTGGTGACCACGTCAAAGGAGGAAAGCAGTTCGGTCAGCACAAGCGAGCGCTTGCCAGCCACACGCTGTGCCGGGGTCACGAAGTACTCTTCGTAGCTCTTGCCGTTGACCTTGATCTGGCCCGTTCCGGGGCGCAGAAAAACACGGGCGATCGCCGACTTGCGGCGGCCCGTTCCGTAGTACTGAACCAAATCTGCCATGTGCTCTTTACTCTCCAGGGTTCTTTGCGAACCCTTAAACCTGAATCAGGAATTTGTTATGCCTGGACTTCCAATGCTTCCGGCAGCTGCGCTTCGTGCGGGTGCTTGTCGCCCTTGTAGACCTTGAGCTTGGTGCCCATCTGGCGGCCCATCTTGGACTTCGGCAGCATACCCTTGATCGCTTCTTCGATGATCTTTTCAGGGCGGCGAGCCAACAGGCGCGTGAACGACTCCTCGCGCAGACCACCGGGGAAGCCGGTGTAGCGGCGATACAACTTCTGCTGCGACTTCAGGCCGGTCAAACGGACCTTGTCCGCGTTGATGACGATGACGTGATCGCCCATATCGATGTACGGAACGTACTTCGGATTCAGTTTGCCGCTCAGCACATCGGCTGCCTTGGTGGCCAGGCGTCCCAGGGTCTTGCCACTGGCATCCACCACGAACCACTTGCGGTTAATCTCTTTCGCACTCGGAATATAGGTCGACATCTCGCTCCCGCTTTCAAATCCAGACTTTCGAGTCCGGCCAAATCTTGCTAAAACTGCTCGCAAACACCAACAGAAACCGCCCATGCCAAAAATGGCTCGGGCTGAACCGAAAAACCCACGTCTAAACAAGCCTGTTCGCGTAGGATGCGCGGAACCCTTCAGGGCTTTTAACTTTCCGGGCTGGGCAATGATTGCAAACAACTTAGCTGCAATGTAGCCCGTCTCTGAAAGGTGGTGTGCTCTGCCTCGGCTCAAAACGGACTCAAGCCCAACTCCGGATGAAAAACCACACAGAGCCGTTGCCCAGCAGACGCAACACCGCGCAAGGACTTCAGAATACTTGATTTTGGATCAGGAGTCAACGCATGCGCCGCCGTTCCGGCCGGCCGCGCAATTTATCTGTTTTCGGAGCTGACCCGGCTGAAAATCTCATCGAGATTTAGGAATAATTGCGTCCCGGGAACTTCCAATCGCTTAGCTTCCGTCCAGTTCGAACCAGTGCACATCCGCCCGCTGCGAGTCTTCGGATCGATGATCCAGATTGTCTCGACACCCATATTCCGGTAATCCCACGACCGCTCCTGCGTATCGGAATAGGTGTCGTCAGGCGACAGAATCTCAATCACCAGGAGCGGCGGCTCAACCAAAACATCCGGCTGAGGTCCGGCGACAAGGACTGTCACATCTGGAATGCGCACTCTATCGCGGGGAACGCGAATTCGCTGCTCTGTGCTGACGAGTATCCCCCACTCTTGTTCGTGGGTTCCAAACCAAATCGCCAATAGCGCCTGAATCCTTGCGTGCTCCCACTTACCCACGTTCCGCTCCCGGATTTCCCCATCGACGTACTCGCGATCTGGACGATAGCTAGTCTCCAGATACTCGCTCAGCGGGATGTGGGTCGTAGTCGACATACGGGAGATGTTAGCACGACTTTGTGTCGCCGGTTAGCCGCATGAACACGTACCGCAGATCGGCCGGAGCAGCCTGATTTGGGTGGATTTCGGGCCCTTCAAACCGCAATCTTTATAAAAATTTGATAAACCCGCGCGTACCCCTGTGGGACTCTGTAGATCTACACGGAAAAATGCTTTACTGCGAGAAAGCCCAGTCGACGGGGATGCCCATGGCGCAGAACACTGTCGAAGAGGTCGGAACCGAACAGACCTCCCCGAACGGATTTGCCGAGACCGCATCCGCTACTTCTCAATCCGCGATGAGCCGCTTTCGTATGAAATCCGCAGAGGCGACCTTCCAGCGCTTTGGCCTGATGTGGGCGTTCTTCCTGCTTGCGCTGCTGGGCATCGCGGCCACCACCCAGTCCGCCAACAAGCTCTTCTGGTGGGACGAGCTCGCCAGCTACGACATCGCACAGCTACCCCATTCCAACGATGTGTGGAGCTTCTTCAAAGCCGGCCTCGACACTCCCAGCCCCGTACCCACCCTGATCGTTCAGGCGGAACTGAAATCCTTCGGTAAGAGCGAGGTCCGTGCACGCCTGCCCTTCGAATTGGGATTCCTCGTCATGTGCCTCGGCCTCTATACCATCGTCGTCCGCCGCTACGGCGTAGGGTACGCTCTCGCGGCACTGCTCTTCCCCGCCCTCGCCGGTGTCTTCTATTACGCCTCCGAAATGCGCACCTACGGCATTGTTCTGGGAGCCGTCACCTGCGCACTGTACTGCTGGCAGAGTCTCGAGTTCGCGGTCCGTTCACGGCTCACGCGGCTCTCGCGATGGCTCAGCCTGCTCGGTCTTTTCGCCGGACTAGCCTTTGCCATCCTCTGCCACGTCTTCGCCATCTTTGTCTTGATCCCCTTCGCACTCGGACAGGCAGTTCGCGACTGGATGACAAAACGGATCGACTTCGCCGTATGGGTGCCGATACTGCTGGCACCGGTCTGCCTTGTCGTTGAAGTCCCTGGACTCAGCGCCGCCCACCGCATGTACGCCGGCCTATTCTGGTCCAAGCCGAGCGGCGGCCAGATCCTCTTCTCCTATAACTACGCTGTCGGCATCGGCTGGCTTGTCGCCGTGCTGCTTGTCGTACTTGCATGGCCCGCCATCGTTCGCATCCATAGCAGCTTCAGCGGAGACGATCTGGAGAAAATCAACGATCGCGGATTCACCATCCCGGAATGGACCTTGATCGGCGCTCTGGCACTGCTGCCCTTTTTCGTCTGGCCACTGTCGCACTTGCTGGGCGTTTACGTGCCTCGCTATGTCCTTCCACTGACGATCGGCCTGGCCCTCGTAGTCGTGGCCGGAACCGCCGAAGCGCTCAAGCGCAACCGCATCGCCGGCGCGTTCCTAGCCGCGGCATTCGTCGTTGTCTTCTTCCAGGCAAAGCGTGAACTCATTTTTGGCTCCCTGCATCGTCACCCGCCACTCTCCGCCAGGTTTGAGCAACTGCCCTGGGTTCAGGCACTCGAGAAGAGCGATCTTCCCGTTGTAGCGCCGAACACGCCGGTCTATACGCAAATGCAGCACTACGTCTCGGCGAAACTGGAGCGTCGTCTCTTCTACACCCTGCACACACCCGCTTCCATTCGCCCCGCCGAAGACCTCGACGCCGAACTCTCCATGAAGCTTTTCTCCTCGCGCCTCCCGCTACGCGTCGACGAGTTCTCCAGCTTCATCGCCAAACACGCCAGCTTCCTGCTCGTCGTCAAGAGCCCACTCGACCCCGGCCGCATCGGCAATCTCACCGTGCAGCCAATGGGCAGCTACAACAGCGGCGAACTCTTGAACTTCGCCGAGTTTTTCATCTACCGAGTGGATGTAGGAGCCTCCTCGTCAGGAGTCAATGTGATGACCGCGAACGGCGCTCGGCCCTGAGCAAAACTTTCCGCTTGGGCCGCAGCGTAATCGATGGCGCCGTCTCGATCGGACCTCCTCCAGGCTCGGTTGGCAACAGCCGCCAATGCTGCATGATCGTTGCCAGCGCCAGTGTGCCTTCCATCCAGGCCAGCCCCTCGCCGATGCACTGCCGGTTCCCAGCGCCAAACGGAAAATACGCGAGACGCGACCGCCGCGCCTTCGCCTCCGGCAGGAAACGGTCCGGATCGAAACGCTCCGGATCCTGCCAGTAACGCGGATCGCGATGGACCGCAAACTGCGGCGCAATAAGAATCGTTCCTTTGCGAATTTTAAATCCGCGATACTCATAACTCTCCGCAGCCGTGCGCGCCGTCACCCACACCGGTGGATACAGCCGCAGCGCTTCAGCAAAGACCCGCTCCGCCAGCCCTAGTTGCCCGTAGTCGTCCGCAGTCGCAGCGCGCCCGCCTAGCACTCTCTCACTCTCCGCGAAGAGCGCCTCCTGCGTTTCCGGATGATCGGCCAGCAACCGCAACACAAAGCTCAGCGCATTTGCGGTTGTCTCATGGCCGGCCAGCAAGACAGTCAGGCACTCATCCCGTACCTGGCGGTCGCTCATCCGCACTTCCTGCCCGGCCGCAGCCGAGGCCTCCGCGTCGACCGACGCGAGCAGCATGCTCAGCAGGTCGCCGCGATCCTCAGGATCCGCTCGCCGCTCGCGAATCATCCTGTAAATGAGCGCATCCAGCCCCGCCCGGCCCTCGCGAATTCGCCGCATCGGCGGCAGCGGCAGCTTTTGGATAAGGTCAGGAAAAGGCAGAAAAGCCAGTGGTATCAGTCCCATGAAGGCATCCACGGCAGCCGAGATCTTATGGACCTCGCCCTCCACATCCGTATCGAAGAGCGTCTTGCCCACAATGCGAAGCGCCAACAGCAGCATTTCCGGCTGCACATCAATCACCGCCCCACTCTGCCACTGGCTGGTCATCAATGTTGTGTAGTGCGTAATCACTTCGCCATAGGCATGAATGCGCTGGCGATGAAAGGCCGGTTGTGCAAGCCGGCGCTGGCGCATATGCAGCGGCTCTTCGCTGGTCAACAGCCCGTCACCCAGGACAGTCCTGGTGCGCTTCACGATCAGGTTGCGATGATGGTGAGGCGCATCGCGGACAAGCATCTCCTGCACCAGATCCGGGTGATTGAACTGCAGCACCTTCACTCCCGGCGACTCGAAATACACCAGGTCGCCATAGAGCCGCGCATTTGCCACCAGCCACTCCGCGGAGTTGAAGCGGAACATCTCCCCACGCAGCAAACGGGGCCAGAACGATGGTCCAGCCGGCCGGTTTGTGCCCGGCCTCATGCGAATGTCAGGAGGTATCGCCTGCGGATTAGGAGAGGTGCTCACCCGCCCGATTCTAGCTCAGAGAGCAAAGGGATATTTGCCACCAGGTATCTGGCCGGATTGAAACTTGGACCGTATCGAAATGAGTCTCGAGTTCGCGACCTAGCTCTGCGAGTGGATCTGCTCGAATATGTCATCCAGTTCGACATACAGGGGCGTGCCTGCAACTTCAAGTCGCTTCGCTTCTACCCACTGTTCCCCCGAGCAGACACGGCCAGTCCTCGTCTTCGGATCGACTATCCAGACAGTTTGAACACCCATGTCGCTATAGTCCTTAGCTCGTTCCTGCGTGTCGGAATAACTATCGTTAGGTGACAGAATCTCGATCACTAAGAGTGGCGGCTCCGTCAGGACATCCGGTTGAGGCCCTGCGGGCAAAACGACTAAGTCTGGTACGCGGACCCGGTCGCCTGGTGCCTTCACTCGTTGTTTAGTACTTCCGGTAATTCCCCATTGCTTCTCATGATTGCTGAACCACGCGGCCAGAAGCCATTGCAATCGAGCGTGTTCCCACTTGCCCGCATTTCGCTCCCGAACTTCTCCATCTACGTACTCGCAGTCTGGGCGGTAGCTTGTCTCGAGATATTCGCTCAGCGAGATTTGCGTGGAAGCCGTCATAATTTCGGATCGTAGCATGAAATGAGTTGAATCAGCGATCCGAGACGAAAGTCCGGCAGTCGCTGATTCTAACTCCCTATCCTTTCACCAGCCGCCGCTGCAGGGCTTCCAGCGTCTGCCCCTTGGTCTCGGGATAGAAGAACAACACCACCACGAACTGCACCACCGTCATCACCGCAAAGAAGACAAACGGCGCGCCCCCGGATTTAGCCGCAAGGATAGGGAAAATCAGCGCAATCGCTGCGTTCATGATCCAGTGCGAACTGTTCCCCACGCTCTGCCCCTTGTTGCGCACGACGTTGGGGAAAACTTCGCCGATATAGACCCAGATCACCGCGCCCTGCGAAACCGCGAAGAACGCAATGTAGATCACCAGCAGCCAGATCAGCGATGCCTGATGCGAGTTGGTTAGAAACACGTAAGCCACACCGGCCAGGCAAGCCGCGGTCCCGGCAGCGCCGATCAACAGCAGTGTCTTCCGCCCCAGTCTGTCGATGAGCGTCATGCCCAGCAACGTGAAGACCAGATTCGTCGCGCCAATGGCAATTGCCTGCAAGTCTCCCGACATTTGTGTAAAGCCCGCCGAAGCGAAGATGTTGTTCAAGTAGTAGAGAATCGCATTGATTCCGGCCAGTTGATTGAACGCGCCAATCGTAATCGCCAGGAAGAGCGGATATCGGTACTTCCACTGAAAGACCGGTTCGTTCGCGACGGCGTGGCTTTCCTTCAAGGCAAGCTGAATCTCGGCCAGTTCAGCCTCCGGATTTGGATCGCCCATCATCTTCAAGACATGCATAGCCTCATCGATCCGAGCCTTCGAAACCGACCAGCGCGGGCTGCGGGGAATACCAAACAGAAGCACTAAAAAGAGGACCGCGGGAATCGCCGCCACTCCAAGCTGCACGCGCCATTCCAGTCCGCCAAGGTGCATCGTACGGATCGCGAAGTTCGAAGCGTAGGCCAGCAGGATGCCCAGTACGACATTGATCTGAAAGGTCCCGACCATACGCCCGCGCCATTTTGCCGGGGCCAGTTCCGTAATATAGACAGGCCCCAATACCGACGAGGCTCCAATCCCCAGGCCCCCCAGGAAGCGGAAGCCAAGGAGCGCCGGCCAGTTCCAGGCGATAGCGCAACCCAGAGCCGAAATCACGTAAAAGACTGCTGTGATGCGAAGCGTCTCGCGTCCGCCGAGCCACTGGCCGATCGACCCTGCAAACATCGCGCCCACCACCGTACCCGCGACTGCGATAAAGACGGTAAAGCCCTGCGTCGTATCGGTGAGGTGATAGAGCTTGGTCAGGGCGTCAATCGCGCCTGCAATGACTGCTGTATCAAATCCAAAGAGCAGACCGCCCAGGGCGCCGCTCACCGTTGCCTTCATCAAGTAGTAGTTAGGCCGCATCGTTCTCCCTGATTCTCGGAACATCGGCCATCATACAGGGTGGGACCGTTACCATTCCTCCTTTTACCTCACCCCTATTTGGCCGCTCCTTCCGAAACACTTTCCTGCTGCCCTTGTCGCGCCAGTTCCTTGAGCGATGGGGTCACTGTAAGCAGCCGGCAGCGCTGCTTTCCCGCCGCACCCCAGGCCAGCGGCATGTCGCTTTCCAGGTACGCGCAGTCACCTGTTTCCAGCGTCTCACGCATCCCGCCCACATCCAGATGCAGCCGTCCATCCAGCACATAGACCAGCAGCGCACCGCCGTCGCGAACCTCGGGCTCGGCCGCCGTCGCGCCGGGAGCCAGGTCCACCAGGCAGGCATCCATCCGGCGGTCCGGCACGCCTGGATTCAGCGGAATCCGCGCACCCGCTTCGGCGCTCCGCCCTCGCCCTTGACTTGTCACTTTGCGCGTAACCGAAAGCGAATGCTCCGTAGGCTCGCAGAAGAAGTGGCCCAGCCCTACGCCGTAGACACGGCAGATTGTCGCCATCGTCGACAGTGTCGGCACCATGCGGTCTGTTTCGAGCTTCGATAGAAGCGCCGTCGAAAGCCCGGTCTCTGCGGCCAGCCTGGCCAGCGTCAAGCGCTTCTCAGTGCGCAAGCTGCGCAACTTCATTCCTATGCAATACGGCGCAAGAAACCATTCCGAATGCGAGACGGATTTCGTCATTTGTTTCTCTCCAGGCAAAAGTCTCCCACCTATCTGTAACGAAATTTCGGAAGAATTTCTGAAATCTATCGGGGGTAGTTATCTGGGAACGTACCTGTCCGAAATAGGAATCAAACTCCGCTGGGAAGACGGGTAGAATGCTGTGAGACATGGTCACCACCCGATAGTTTCGGGTATGCCCTCCCCAGGCATGCCAGTCCCGATCCCCGCAATACCGGCCGGTCGCGATACCGCACCCCGCCTCGAAAGGATTCCCCCATGCGTTTTTCTGTTCTTCCAACCTCCTCGCACTCACGGCTCCGTCTGACCTGCAGAGGCTTGCTGGCTGCGCTCTTGATCCTGCCAACCGCAAGCTGGGCAGACTCCATCACCCTTAAGAACGGCGATCACTTGACCGGCACCGTCACCCAGCTGGACGGCGGCAAACTCACCGTGAGCACAAGCTATGCCGGCAACGTGGTCATCAATTTCGATGAAGTGACCAGCGTCAAGCTCGACAAACCTCTCGTCTATCCCGTTGAAACCAAGATGGGCAAGAAGATCATGGTCGAGAAACAGGAGGTCACCTCGATCGAGCGCACCTCCTCAGGCTTTGTAGTCACCACTGTCGCGAAAGGTCCCGAGCCAGTCCCAGCGCCCGCTCTCAAAGCCCTTCGCTCTGTGGCCGCTGAGACTGCCTATGAAGCCTCCCTGCACCCCAACTTCCTTCACGGATGGGCCGGAGCCGCCAATATTAGCTTCGCCATCGCCCGCGGCAACAGCGATACAACATCGTTCGGAACCGGCCTCACCATGTCCCGCCCCACCCGCACTGACAAAACCTCGCTCTACCTCAACACTCTTTACACCAACGATGGCGTGACGGGCACCACCACCGCGGATACGACCAATGCCGGGATACGCTACGACCACAACGTCAACCCCAAACTTTTCGCATTTGGAACCGTGGACTTCGCCACCGACCAGCTTCAGCACCTTGACCTACGCAACGTGCTCGGCGGCGGCTTCGGCTGGCACGCCATCGCCAAGCCGAGACAGCAGTTCGACGTCCTCGGCGGCGTCGTGTGGACCCATGAAAACTACGGCGCGCAGACCCCCGTCCAGTCTCCGCCGGATGGCACAGCCTCCTACACCAATAGCTTCGCCGCACTCGATTTCGGTGAGCAGTACAGCCGTAAACTGGGCAAGACCAGCAGCTTCACCGAACAGGCCTACATCTTCCCCGACCTGGCCGATACCAGCCAGTTCCGCTTCACCCTCAACTCCGGACTGAGCACCAAGATCAGCAGCTGGCTTAGCTGGCAGACGAACCTTAGCGATGTCTATGTCACCAATCCGCCCTCCGGCGCCAAGGGCAACGACCTGATCCTGACCACCGGCCTGGGCTTCACCTTCACCCGCAAATAGCAGTCGCAGAATACACACCACGGCGCGAGTGGGCTCTGGTCCGCCCGCGCCGTTCATTTGTTACACATTCTTCTGTCACCACGTAACGCAATTCAGCCAGATTTTCCTTTTTGAACTACAGACAGCCGCGGACAAAATCCGGCCTTTTTTGCTTGGGATGAAACGACTTTGGTGTTTTGTGAACGAATCTCGCCCTTTCGGCCCACAATTAAGTTCAGCCTCCAAACTAACCCTCGCGTGGACAAACTTCTTAAAGTATCTTTATCTCCAACGATTCGAATGTCTTAACTGAGCACCATATCCTGTTTCACTGCGTGCACTTCAAGGATGGCTACCGGTTCCCCGCTGTGAGGTCACCTTCTGAAAAGAAATTCGTAAGTTTTCCGTATTTTTTCGTTCAAAGCAAATCCGAAGGTAAAAATCGCGCGTTCGTTGAACAACGTACGTTAATGGGGATCGCCGCATGGTCGTTTCCGCGCCGGACCTGCCTATTCAGTCCGACAGGTGGCAGTACAACTTCGGCCCGTTCAGCCTTCGCCCGGATGGCACGCTCGTTCGCGGTTCGACCGTGATTCCTCTGCCACTCAAGGAACTGGATGTGCTGCGCGCTTTGCTCGCCAAGGCCGGCCAGATCGTGCCTGTTGCAGAGCTTCGCCGCGCGGCATGGGGCAATGTTCACGTCTCCCCTGAGAGCCTCCCCCGCTGCATCTCGTCCCTGCGCACCCGCCTTGAGCCAGAAGGCTGCATCCTCACCATCTACAAGCAGGGCTACCGCTTCGAATTTCCCGTGAAGAGGGTCCAGCTGGATCACCATCCGTCTTCCGAAGAAGACACGTCCGGCCAGCATCCCAGCAAGTCCACCGGCAAAACGCGCACGCTGCCTAGGCTGGTGATCCTGCCACTGGCGACCGGCCCCGGCGTACCCGCATACCTTGGCCCCGGAATCGCTGAAGAAACCATGTTGCGCCTTGGCCGTACCCGTACTCCCGTCGCCAACATCGTGGCTCGCGACTCTGTATTCACCCTCGTATCCCAGGGGCGCACCGCTCAGGAAGTCGGCTCTGCACTGCATGCGGATGTCGCCCTCACCGGAACCGTTTCAGCCCTCCCCACCCACTTCCGCTTCCGTATCGAACTGATCCGAGTTCCCGAGGCTGTGCAGTTATGGGCCGAGGACTTCCTCATCCCCCGCAGCCTGCTATCCCACGCTGACGCGCGCATCGCCAAGCGCATCACTGCCCGCATCCACGAAACCTTCACCAGTCCCATCGCGCGCGTTCCCGCAAATGACACAGCGCTTCTCGATGCACCCGCCGTCATCGCCGCCCGCGACACGAACCGTAGTCAGGCCTATTCCATTCATATGCAGGCGCGGTCAAACTGGGCCACCTTCGAGCGAGTCCGTATGCAGGATGCAATCCAGGCCTTCCACCGGGCGCTCGAACTCGATCCCGGACTGATCCCGGCCCGTGTGGAGTTGCTGCACAGTTACCTCGCACTCTCCTCCTTCGGCTACATGCGCGCGGAGAAGGCCGCGGACCTGGCCCGCAAGGAAGCAGAGACACTACTGGCCATCGCGCCCAACGAGCCGTCAGTGCATCCCGCCCTTGGATGGATACACTTCTTCCACGACCGGGACATGGACGCAGCCGCCGCATCCTTCGCCCGCCCCCAACGCCCTGCGCACAGCCTCTGGAACACCGTTTATCAAGTCCGCTTCGCACTCGGCCAGGGCCGGCTCGGCGAGGCTGTGCGTATCCTCCGATCCGCACTCGAAACAGATCCCTACGCGCCAGCACTGCACTGGCGCCTAACCTGGGCTCTCCATCTCGCGGAAGAAGCCGACGCCGCGCTCGAACAGGCCAAACGTACGGTCGCGCTCTTCCCTAACGATCCCGGCGCGCTTTTCTTTTCATCTATCGTGTTCGCCGCATCTTCCGGCCGCGAGACAGCCAATAGCAAACATAAGACCGAGGGTGGAGACCTCGCAGAACAAGCTGTAGCCCTGGCCTCCCGCCTCACCCAATTAGCCCCGACACTCGACTCCGGCTTCGCCACCCTCGCTTATGCTCACGCCCGCATGGGCCAGATCGCGGAAGCCCGCGCCATCCTCGACCGCCAGCAGTGGCTCGCTCGCGAGCGTTTCGTCATGCGCTCCTTCCAGGCTCCATTGCTCGTCGAACTGGGTGAACACGACGCTGCTCTCGAAGCCCTCTCTGTAGCCGAAGAGCAGCACTGCCCCTGGCTCTTCGAGCTGCTCGGTGATCCGCGCCTTCAACCGCTCCGTGGCAAACCAGAATTCCAGCGTCTCGGCGACTTGGCAGGGCAAATGTTCGACAACGACGCCTCCGTCGCCTGACACATTTGCACCCGCAATTCTGCAATTGTTCCCTAGTAAAGCGATATATCTAGCCAAAATACCCCTCCGCCCTGTACATTTCTCCCGTTACGCTTCACAGCCCTATGACCCCAAACCGGTCGAGCGCCCCAGCATTCGAAGGAGAACCACCCATGAAGTTCCGCCTGCACGCCCTTGCCCCGCTTGTGCCAGTCCTGTACGCGGCGATCCTGCTCACCCCGGTGTCCGCCACAGCCCAGCTTCCCGACTACCAGAACCCCCAGCTCAGCCCGCAGATCCGCGCCCACGACCTCGTCTCCAAGATGACCCTCGACGAGAAAGCCTCCCAGCTCGAAGACTGGGCCCCCGCCATCCCGCGCCTCGGCATTCCCGATTACCAGACATGGAACGAAGCCCTTCACGGCGTCGCACGCGCCGGATTCGCCACTGTCTTCCCGCAGGCCATCGGCATGGCTGCCACCTGGGACCCCAAGATTGTCCACGCCATGGGCGACGTCATCTCCACCGAAGCCCGCGCCAAGTACAACCGCGCCCAGCAGGAAGGCAACCACCGCATCTTCTACGGCCTCACCTTCTGGTCCCCCAACATCAATATCTTCCGCGACCCACGCTGGGGCCGAGGCCAGGAAACCTACGGCGAAGACCCCTTCCTCACCGGCAAGCTCGGCGTAGCCTTCATCACCGGCGTCCAGGGCGATGACCCGGACCACCCGAAAGCCATGGCCACAAGTAAGCACTTCGCTGTCCACAGCGGTCCGGAGTCCCAACGTCACGGCTTCAACGTCAACCCCAGCAAGCGCGATCTGGAAGAAACCTACCTTCCCGCTTTCCGCGCCACCGTCGTCGACGGCCACGTAGCCTCCGTGATGTGCGCCTATAACGCCATCGACAACGATGCTGCCTGCGCCAATAAGAACCTGCTCACCGACCACCTCCGCAAAGCCTGGAACTTTCAGGGCTTCGTCGTCTCCGACTGCGGCGCCATCCAGGACGTAACCAACGGCCACCACAACGCCCCCGACATCCTGCATGCTTCCGTCATCTCCATCCAGGCCGGTACAGATCTCTCCTGCAGCATCTGGGCGCCCGGCTTCAACACCCTCGCCGACGCCGTCCGCCAGAAAGCCGTCTCCGAAGACCTCATCACACAATCCGCCGAACGCCTCTACACCGCCCGCTTCCAGCTCGGCTTGATGGACGCCCAGGGCAGCAATCCCTACGACAGCATCCCCTTCAGCGCCAACGCCTCAGCCGCCAACCGAGCCACCGCCCTCAAAGCAGCCGAAGAAGCCATTGTTCTGCTGAAAAATGACGGCACCCTGCCGCTTCAGAAAGCTACCAGCATTGCAGTGGTAGGGCCGGAAGCCGACCTCATCTATGGCCTTGAAGGCAACTACAACGGCGTGCCCTATCACCCCGTCGAACCGGTCGACGGCATCACCGCCCAGTTCCCGAACGCGCAGATCCACTACGCCCAGGGCTCCACGCTCGCCGAAGGCACCGGCATCATCGTTCCTCGCACAGCCTTTACAGGTGGTCTCAAGGAAGAATTCTTCGCCACTACCGACTGGACCGGCCGCCCCATCGCCACCCTCACCGACCGCAATATCCAGTCCGAGTGGGGCGATTCCCTGCCCGTACCCGAACTGCACACCCACGCCTACTCCGTACGCTGGAGTGGCACCATCGCCGCGCCCGCTGCCGGTTCGTATACCCTCTCCGTCGAGCCAGCCGACGCCTTCCCCTACTCGCCGAAAGATAGCTTCCGCCTCACCATCGACGGCAAAGTCCTCTCCGAAGCCGACCTGCGCAAAGCCATCACCTCCTCCGACATGGGCAACTTCAAGTTCGCGCCCGGCGCCTCACCCTCCGCCCCGCCCATCATGAATGGCGGCCACCCGGTCACGGTCACCTACGCCTTCCCCGACACTGCGCCGCACGAGTTCAAGCTCGAATACAGCCACTCCGGCGACCAGGCGGGCGGCGGTCTCTACTTCAAATGGATCGCCCCGCCGCAGGCCCAGCTCGACGAAGCCGTAGCCGCAGCCAAGCAATCCGATGTTGTCGTAGCCTTCGTCGGCCTCGATGCCCAGCTCGAAGGCGAAGAAATGAACGTCAAAATCGACGGTTTTGCGGGCGGCGACCGCACCAAGATTAATCTCCCCGCCGCACAGGTCAAGCTGCTCGAAGCAGTGGCCGCTACAGGCAAACCGGTAGTCGTCGTCATCCAGAGCGGCTCGGCCATCGCCCTGCCTTGGGCGCAGGAACACGCCGCAGCAGTCCTCGAAGCCTGGTATCCCGGCGTCGAAGGCGGCACCGCCATCGCCCGCACTCTCGCTGGACTCAACAACCCCGCCGGCCGACTGCCCGTTACCTTTTACAACGGTGTAGACGACCTGCCCGCCTTTACTGACTACAACCTCAAAGGCCGCACCTACCGCTACTACACCGGCAAGCCGGAGTACGGCTTCGGCTACGGGCTGAGCTACTCCACCTTCACCTACAGCCCGGTCACCCTCTCCTCCAGCAAGCTGCAAGCAGGCGAAGCACTCACCGCAACGATCAGCGTCACGAATACCAGCAAGCTGGCAGGTGACGAAGTCGTGGAAGCGTACCTCAAGACTCCGCAAACCGGCGGTCCGATTCACTCGCTGGCCGGCTTCGAGCGCGTACACCTGCAAGCCGGAGAGACCCGCGAAGTCACCCTGCACCTCGAGCCGCGCTCACTCTCTAGCGTCGACGACAAAGGCGACCGCAGTATCCTTCCTGGGAAGTACACGCTAACTCTCGCGGGAGCACAACCCGCAGAAGCAAAGGCAAAATCCGAGACGACTTTCACCGTCACCGGCAGTCAGCAGTTGCCTCGATAAACCCAAGTCCCCAGCGCCTCCGGAGCATCCAGTGTGCTCCGGAGGCTTACAGTGCCATCGGCTCTAACATTCCAGTTACCAATGCTTTGTCATAACAAAAAAAAGAAAGTACCATGATCCAGTGAGCCGCAAAGGTAGCCGCACCACCGTTCCCAGCAAACCTGACATCCGCACCGTGGCCGCCCTCGCCAAGGTATCGATTGCGACCGTCTCGCGCACCATCAACCAGTCGCCCGCCGTCAGCCAGAAGCTGTCGCAACGCGTCTGGCAGGCCATTGAGCAGCTCAACTACTTCCCCAACACCCATGCCAGGAGCCTGGTTTCAGGCCGCAGCCGCATCCTTGGCATCATTGTTGAAAACATTACCAATCCGTTCTTTCCTGAACTCATCTCCAGTTTCGAAGAGATCGCCGTCGCTCACGGCTACGAGATCCTGGTCAGCTCCACCAACATCAACTCCGCCAGCCAGCTCACCAGTTGCGTCCGCCGCATGCTCGAGCGCAAGGTGGAAGGTGTAGCCGTCCTCACCTTCGGCAGCGAAGAGTCGGTCCTCGACCAGCTCGCCATCCACAACATGCCCATCGTCCTCGCCGAGTTTCACCTGGACGACCCCAAGGTCAGCACCATCCTGCTCGACTACAGCGCCGGCATCCACGCCGCAGTGCAGCATCTGGCTGAACTTGGTCACACACGCATCGGCTTCCTCGCCGGCCCGCATACATTGCACTCCGCTAACACGCGTCTCGCCAATTTCCAGCAATCCATGCAGGACGCCAACCTCAAAGTCCAGAAAAACTGGATCATTGAGTCCGATCACACTCTCAAGGGTGGCGTCACCGGATTCGAGCGAATCATGGCCCTCAAGGCGCCGCCAACTGCACTCATCTGCTCCAACGACATGACCGCTATCGGCGTTCTCCGCGCCGCCTACATGGCCGGAATGCGCGTGCCGCAGGACCTGTCCGTCATTGGCCTCGACGACATCGACTTCGCCGAGTTCACCCTGCCGCCGCTCACCACCATTCGCCTCTCCCGCGTGGAACTGGCCAAAGCCGCCTTCGATGCTCTTCTCATCCAGGCCGAGCACGCCGCCTCGAACTCCACCGCCGTCATCCAGCGGGAATTCCTCGTCTCCACCACCCTGGTAGTCCGAGGCTCGACCGCCCCTCCACCAGCCGCAACGTAATCGCAAAATTATTTGCCCGAGAGTCGCGTATTACGTATTCCAAAAAGCGAACAATAAATCAGCGCAGTTTTTTACTTTTCTTGTTGTCATTCCCGAAGGGAATCTGCTGTTGCTTTCGACCGAGTGGCAAGGCAGAAAAATAAATATCCCTCCCATACACCTTTTCTTCGCCTTTGAGCTAGGAATCACTGCTCACGAAGCCGCACCACAGCATCATGGCTTCTCCACGCAGCACTCTGCCGGTCCGGAAAGACTTCAGGCACAGCAAACCGCATCACAGCCGTAAATCCAGTCACGCCCAAGACCCGCAGTAAATGCGGGAAAAAAAGATCCTCCCCAAACCAGCAAAGGTCCCGCTCCTGCAACTCCGCTGAAGCTGGCTCATAAAAAATCGCCGCCGGGACAACAGCCAGCCCCCGCTCAACAGCCGGCGCAAACAGCGTCGAATGAAACCGCCAGACCTCGCTGCCGTCGGTACTCGTTCCTTCCGGAAAGAACAGCACAGGAACGCCCGCCGCCATTCGCTCGCCCATGCGATCGGCCACTTCCCACGCACTCACCCGGCTGATGCGGTTGACGAAGATCGTTCCGCCGAGCCGCGCCAGCGTGCCGAACGCAGGCCAGGAACTGATTTCAGACTTAGCTACAAAGGCGCACGGGATAGCAGCGCTGGCGATGACGATGTCGAGATAGCTGAGATGATTGGCGACAATCAGCGTTGATCCGGAAGGCAGCGGCCCTTCGATGCGCGCGCGAATGCCCATCGCAGCCAGCACTACGCGCCCGCAGAACTGCATCCACTCCGCGCGCTGCATGAGACTGACCCGCTTGCCGCGCACGACTGAGGCGAACCAGAGCAAGCCAAAGCGAAGGAAGCAGATCGAGAGAGCAGTGACAAGGAGAACGCCGCGCCAGGCGGCCTTGGGACTCACTGCGTCAGCGGCGCCAGGAACCGGTTCCGCGCAGACGACGAGATGGTGCGCAGATCCAAGAGCGTGAGGAAGTCGATAGTGCCAAACTCCCGATCCCAGGCCGGCGCACTGCAGATGCGCGCCCCAATCGCCAGATACGTCTTCAGCAGCTTCGGCACCTTTGCCGGCTCTGCTTCAGAATTCTCAGGCGCAGGTTGTGGGCATACATAATCGGCTGTCGGAGCGGTGGTCAATTCTTCCGCCACGCGATAGTTCCCAAGCTGGCCGTACATCTGCCAGCCCTCGCGCGGGTCCACCGAGTTCAACGACGAGCATCCGATCAAGTAGCGCAACTGCATATCGGTAGCATACTGTGCGATCCCTCGCCAGAGCAGGGTCAGCACCTCAGGCGTGCGATGGTCACTGTCGATGGCGGCGCGGCCAAGCTCCAGCACTTCGCTGCGAAGAGATTCATACGGAGACAGATCAAATTCCTGCTCGGAGTAGTAGCCGAGATTCGTAGCAGCCGTCTCGCCGGACTGCATCCGATACGTGCCAACGACGCGACCGTCGTTCTTGTCTTCGACAAGCAGATGTTCGCAGAACAGATCGAAGTGGTCGGTGTCGAGACCAGTCTCATACGACGCATCCAGACCTTTGCCCAACTCGATGTTGAAGACCTTGAAGCGAAGCCTGCAGACAGCGTCACGGTCGGCAACAGACTCAGCCAGACGCACACAATAATGACCAACCTCAGCGTGGATGCGCTTGGCAGGCTTGCGTTCCGGAAGGAGGGCCGGAATGGGGAACGCAGGTTCAACAGCAACTCCGCCGCCAGCATAGGAACCCGTATGAACTTCAAACGGTGAGCCGGAAAGCGAAACGTCCCACAGCGGCGATGGAGCCACTGCAAGTCTGGCAGGAACCTTCAACCCTATCCGAGTATTCACGAGGACAGTATTGCCCAATCTGTGCTACAGAACCGTGAACCCTCTGCGAACGGAACGCTAATTCCTGACGACAAATCTGTGAATGCGTCTTACGCAAAGAGGCCGGATTCGCTGAGAATCCGGCCGTTTAGCATCTGATTCAGGCTACCATCAACCGCCAGCGATCGACGGAATCACCAGCACTTCATCGCCATCCTGGAAGGCGTACTTCTCGTTGCCGAGGAAGCGGATGTCTTCCTCGTTCACGTAGAAGTTGATGAACTTGCGGACTTGTCCATCTTCGCCGCGGAGATGCTGGCGCAGCGCGGGGAAACGGCCTTCGAGGTCCGTGACTAACTCCGGCAGATTGGCGGCGCGGGTCTCGATCTCGCGGACGTTGTTGGTGTGCTTCTGGAACGCATTGGGCAGTAGAACCTTAACCGGCATAGGCGACTCCCTCTGCGATTGCCTGACGCTCTTCGAGATACGCGGAGAAGTCCGACATGCGCGGACGAACCGGTGCAGCCTGCTCATACGCACCCTGAAGCACATCGGTCGTCTTCAGGCCATTGCCGGTGATGCAGCTTACGGTCAGCTCATCGGGCTTGATGCGGCCATGTGCGTAGAGGCGCGCAGTCACTGCCGTGGTCACGCCGCCAGCCGTCTCCGTAAAGACACCTTCGGTTTCGGCAAGCTCTTGAATGGCTGCAACGATCTCGACATCCGAAACATCCTCAGCCCAACCGCCAGAGTCGCGAATGGCGCGGATGGCATAGGAACCGTCCGCTGGGTTTCCGATGGCGAGCGATCGAGCAATGGTGTTCGGGCGCTGCGGCTCGATCTGGTCGGCTCCGCCCTTGACGGCGGTGGAGATGGGCGAGCAGCCGGTGGCCTGCGCACCGAAGAATTTCACCTGCTTGTCTTCAACGAGGCCTAGGGCAACGAGTTCGCGGAAGGCCTTCTTGATCTTGGTGATCAGCGAACCGCCAGCCATGGGAACAACGACGTTATCGGGCAAGCGCCAGCCAAGCTGCTCGGCGATTTCGTAGCCAACAGTCTTCGAACCTTCTGCGTAGTAGGGGCGCAGATTCACGTTCACGAAGCCCCAGTTGTACTTCTCGGCGATCTGCGAGCAGAGGCGATTGCAGTGGTCGTAGTTACCGTCGATGCGGATCAGCGTTGCGCCGTAGACCTGGGTGTTGAGGATCTTGGCAGGCTCGAGATCAGCGGGTACGAGAATGTAAGTCTTCAGGCCGAGACGGGCGGCTCCAGCGGCAACGGCGTTGGCCAGGTTGCCGGTCGAGGAGCAGCCGACGGTGTCGAATCCAAAGGCCTGTGCATTGGCCAGCGCGACCGCGACCACGCGGTCCTTGAAGCTCAGCGTGGGCAGGCAGACTGCATCGTTCTTGAGATAGAGATTGTTCGCACCGATGCGCTTGCCGAGACGTGGAGCCTCAAGCAGCGGCGTTAAGCCGGCAGGCGTCGTAGGAACGTAAGAGTCGGAGACGGGCAACAGCGCCCGGTAGCGCCACATATTGAGTGGGCCTGAGGAAATAGCTTCGCGGGTGAAGCGGGCCTTTGCATAATCCAGATCGAAGTCCACTTCCAGTGGACAGAAGCACTCGTCGCAAATGGAGAGCGGCTGATTTCCGTAGCCCTTGCCGCACTCTCTACATCGCAGTTCATATGAAGTCGTCACAGTTCCCTCGCGTACAGCGGTTGCGAGTAGCTGGGTGTGAATCTGCGACACCGGCTCCAAAGGGAGCAAACCTGAGAGGAATCCAAATGCGAAAAGGCTGAGGTAAAAAACCAGAGCATTTTCCGAATCTCATGTCCCCCGGCAGTACCGGGCGAGAGTTGACACCGTGATCCAGAATTGCTCCGGCCGGTTGTCGTGGCGTCGCAGGGCTCGTCCCTCAACCACTCTTCATGAAATCCAGGCCCGACCCCGTCAGGGACGAACCAGAATATGTATCTGTGATATCACAATGACTTGCGCGACGCAACGTTACCTGCAGCGAACGGAGCTTATCGGGGACCTAACGGTCGCTAACTCGATCCGGATCGTGGGCACTAGTTCGTGTAGATTCGCACGTAATCAACCATCAGCGACGCAGGAAAGACGGTCGTCGCATCCGGAGCACCGGGCCAGTCGCCGCCTATGGCGAGATTGAGAATCAGGAACGCGCTATCTCCGCCGTCGAAAGGCCAGACAGCGCCCGCCAGGCCATTCAGACTGGAGGGATTGGTATACGTCACATACGGCTTGGTTGGATCATCGACGTAATATGCAACCGAGTTCTTGCTCCAGATCATGCCGTAGGTGTGCCAGCCTGCGGCTGTCTGCCCGGCAGGAAAGCTGTATTTCGTCCCCAGACCTACATTGCCGGTGAAGCCAGTCCCGTGGACAGAGCCTTCGTTCCAGTCGGGTGTGAGAGCTGCATTCACGCGCTCCATGATGTCCTGCTCACCGCAGGCCGGCCAGTCCACCGTGGCGATGTTGTTGCCGAGTGTCCAGAAAGCGGGCCAGTAGCCTTGCCCCTCCGGCACCCAGATCTTCGCTTCGAGGCGGCCGTATTGCAGACTGAAAAGTCCCTGCGACTTCATGCGTGCCGAGGTGTAGGCGCTGCCGGTCTTGCGTGCCACGATGTGCAGCATATTGTCGGTGCCTACGTACGCATTTGGATTCGCCGGATCGCACGGAGAGGCGGTCGAGCCCCACGCGCAATAGTCTTCGAGCTCATTGTTGCCGTAGCCACTGGCACCTGTGTCGTAGCCCCAGACAGAGGGGTCAGGCTGCTGGTTGCTGCCCGTAGCGTTGCTGAACTCGTCACTCCAGACCAGCGTTCCCGAGGGAATATTTGGAGCAAAGGTCTGGCTGGTCACATTGCTGTCTTTGTCGCCTGATACGGTTGCGTAAGCCTTCAGCGTCTCATTCGCGGCAACGAGGAAGGGAGCTTGAGAGAGCGGTGACGTTGCTGTGGGCATGCTTCCATCAACCGTATAGTGGATCTTCGCGCCTGATGTCGAACTCGTGAGGGTCACGATGACCGCACCATTCTGGGCGGCCCTGGTTGTGATTGTGGGTGCTGCGACCTGAGTGGGCGGGGGAGCGGCTGACGAACTGCTGGCGCCGCCGCAACCGCACGCTGCAAGTGTCAGAACCATCCAAAGAATCGAAGAACCTACCACCGTTACTCCAGTCTGCATTGCGCAAGCCTCAGTTCGCGCCATGGAAATGCCAAAGGCGCAGCGTGACCCTTGTAGCATCGGCACACTGGAACGGTCAATGCGGCCAAGAACAGGCGATGCAGCAACTTACGCTTGCCTGCGGGCAGCAAGATCAACGGGGCTAAGAGTGGCTAGGCCCTTGGATTTGGGAAGTACTGGCGGAACGCCGCTACCACGCGTTCGCTGCTGGAACGTTCGACTGCAGCCTGCACCCGGCCGCGCACTTCTTCCGAATGATAGACGCGGCTGATGGACTCCAGCGCCGAGGGAGCCCCGCGCGGGTCGTTTGCAATCACTTCGAGCAGGAAATCCATACCCTCCGCGAGCCGGGTCAAGGCAATCGCGTTATCCAAGACAGAGCCGAACCAGGTATCGGCGCCTTTCCGCCTGCGTTCCATCAGTGCCGTAAGGGCAATGGGCTCATGCGTTTCGGCCAGCGCGAAGGCAGCTTCCGCGGCGGCCTCTTCACCGTCGTCCAGGAAATCCGCGACGAGAGCGATGGTCGCAGCCTTGTCCGCTTTGTCCATGCCTAAGAGCGCAGAAGCACATGCTCCGAGGACTTCGGGATCTTCCTTGCGCAAGAGCAGGCGCAGTTTCAGCAGGAGAGCGGCGCTGGTACCGCCAACCTGCCCAATTGCCCGCGCAGCTTCCATGCGCACGGTCTTGTCCAGGTCGACCAGCGGTTCCAGCAGAATATCCAGTAACTGGACCTCGCTCAGGCCTTCACAGGCCACCAGCGCATGCGTGCAGGTTCCGCGCAGTGCGCCTGCCGTATCCGAGTGCCCACCCCAGACCGGCTCCTCCTGGCGATGACGCAATCCCTGCAGGAACACCCGCGAATCGCGACACTCCAGCTTTACGAGTGCCTTCACGAGGGCGTTCTTCGCCCAGCACTGAGGGTCGGTCTTGACTGCATCGATGAAGAAACGGGCGTACGCAGACAAAACTTCCGGCATCAGCTCCGCCAATTCGTAGTCGGAAACGATCCTTGCAGCCTTCGCCACGAGATAGTTGTTCTCATTGCCGAGCGCCCTGCGCACCCGGTCGACGCCAGCGGCGTCCGGAACACGGCCGCTCATCGCCTCCAGCAATGCCAATTCCCGCTCAAAGGATCGATTGACCGGCATACGGACTCCTGTCCGGCTGATTGATGCCCTGGCCATCATCGAGCTCATCTTTTCTCCCTTCGAACACAAAACCTCCCTGGCTTCGAGGCCTCCGGCCACGAAGATTTGCGCCGACGGGTGCGTGCACCAGGATTGCGTTCGTACTCTGCTTCGGCTCCAGAAAACGGTCCACTCATAGATCGGACGCCTGCTGGCTCCTCTGGTTCCAACAATCTAAAGACTTTTTCGCTGCCTTCGTAATCCAGACTGGCGTGTTAACAGAAAGAGTACCTCGAACTGCAGTACTTCCGACGAAAAAGATGCGTTACTCCCACAGAATTCACCTCGGCGGCACCCCAAGTCGAACTTGTTTGCGCCACTGTGAATTCGGCAGCATTCCCGCTTTTTCCTCCGAAATTTGAGACATTCAGCGATACAGCAATCCACTGTTCCCGCAGCAAGTATTCTGGAAGCCCCAAAAAAGACCAGCTTCAGAGGTAACAAAAATCAAGTTGAACCGCTGTTTGCTTTCCACGGGCTACAGCATAAAAGTGGCTTGAAAAATGAAATCGTGACCAGAACTGGAAGGTTGGTGGGGTATCAGGGAGGGGTTACGCGGCGATGTTCCTCATCCTGTATTTGGATGCCGATTCTCCGGTTCACGTTCGACTGAGAGGGGACGTTTCCAGGGCTTTTCTAGTCCGGCGCCCAGTCTGTGGGTATCGATCCGGGCAGAATCAGCCGGCGGGATCGTAATTCAGATTCGGTCCCAGCCATCGCTCAACCTCGGCTACGCTCATCCCCTTGCGCTTGCGGTAGTCTTCGACCTGATCACGGTCAATCTTTCCCAGGCTGAAGTAGCGCGCTTCGGGATGAGCGAAATAGATCCCACTCACGCTGGAACCCGGCCACATGGCAAAGGACTCGGTGATCTGCATGCCAGTGTTACGCTCCACGTCAAGCAGACGCCAGAGCGTTCCCTTCTCGGTATGGTCCGGACAGGCTGGATAGCCAGGCGCGGGGCGGATGCCGCGATATTCTTCGCGGATGATCTGCTCGGTGGTCAGGCCTTCATCGCGGCCGTAGCCCCACTCATCGCGGACGCGCTTATGGAGACATTCGGCGAAGGCTTCGGCGAGCCGGTCAGCGAGTGCCTCGGCCATGATGGCGTTGTAGTCGTCATTGTCTGCGCGGAAGCGGTCGCAGAGTGCTTTAAGGCCAATACCGGTGGTCACAGCGAAGGCGCCGATGTGGTCGGGCAGGCCCGTTTCTTTGGGGGCGATGAAGTCTGAGAGCGAACGGCATGGTTCGCTGCCTTCCCGGTTAGCCTGTTGTCGCAGGAAGTGGAATCTATCGAGCACCTCACTGCGGGATTCGTCGGTGTAGAGTTCGACGTCGTCGCCGATGGCGCTCGCCGGGAAAAGTCCGTAGACACCGTGGGCAGTGACGAGGTTTTCGGAAACGATGCGGTCGAGAAGTGCTTTGCCCTCGGCAAAAATCTGGCGGGCCTGTTCCCCACTCTCAGGATTTTCGAGGATGCGGGGATAGACACCTTTCAGGCCCCAGGTGTGGAAAAATGGCGTCCAGTCGATGAACTCCCGCAAGGTTGCTAGCGGGAAGTTGTCGAGGATGCGGATGCCGGTGAACTCCGGGGTAGGCAGATCTTCGGGGCGCCACTCGATGGGAGTGCGACGTTGGCGGGCTGCATCCAGAGGGAGCAGCTTTGCTTTTGGAGTGGCGTGAGCTTTGCGGAGAGCTTCATAGTCGGCGCGATGCTGCGCTACGAATTCGGCTTTGCCGTCGTCGCTGAGCAGGCTGGTGGTCACCGGAACGGCGCGGCTGGCGTCAAGCACGTGGACGACGGGTTCGCTGTAGTGGGGAGCGATCTTGATGGCTGTGTGTGCACGGCTGGTGGTGGCTCCGCCTATCAGCAAGGGAAGCTTGAATCCCTGGCGCTCCATCTCTTTCGCTACGTGCACCATTTCGTCGAGTGAAGGAGTGATGAGGCCGCTGAGGCCGATGAGGTCGGCTTTTTCGCTCCGGGCGCGTTCGAGGATTTTTTCGCTCGAAACCATCACGCCGAGATCGATGACCTCGTAGTTGTTGCAGGCGAGAACGACTCCGACGATGTTCTTGCCGATATCGTGGACGTCGCCCTTGACCGTGGCAAGAACGATCTTTCCCTGGGCTTTGACGACCTGGCCGGACGCGACCATGGCAGCCTTTTCGGCTTCCATGAACGGGGTCAGGTGCGCGACCGCCTTCTTCATGACACGGGCAGACTTGACCACCTGCGGCAGGAACATCTTGCCTGCTCCAAAGAGGTCGCCGACGACACTCATACCATCCATCAGGGGGCCTTCGATGACCAACAGAGGACGACCGAGTTTGACGCGAGCTTCCTCGGCGTCGATCTCGATGTAAGTATCGATCCCTTTAACCAACGCGTGGGATAGGCGTTCTTCGACGGTGCCATTGCGCCACTCTTCCGCCTTCTTTTCGCTGACCGCCGTCCCGGCCCCTTTGAGAGATTCGCCTAGCTCGACGAGCCGCTCGGTGGCATCTGGGCGGCGATTGAGCAGAACGTCCTCGACGAGGACTTTGAGCTCCGGCTCGATCTCCTCGTAGACTTCGAGCATGCCGGCGTTGACGATGCCCATGTCCATGCCGGCGGCGATGGCGTGGTAGAGGAAGGCCGAGTGCATGGCTTCGCGGACCTTGTTGTTACCGCGGAAGCTGAACGAGATATTCGACACGCCGCCGGATACCTTGGCGTGTGGCAGGTTCTCCTTGATCCATCGCGTGGCACGGATGAAGTCGACCGCGTAGTTGTTGTGTTCCTCCATGCCTGTTGCGACCGTGAGGATGTTGGGATCGAAGATGATGTCCTGCGGCGGGAAGCCGACTTCGTCTACCAGAATCCGGTAGGCGCGTTCGCATATACGGATCTTTTCCTCGTAGGTAGCTGCCTGGCCCTGTTCGTCGAAAGCCATGACGACGACGGCTGCGCCGTATTTGAGAACCGTGGCGGCGTTCTGGCGGAACTTGTCTTCACCTTCCTTGAGTGAGATGGAGTTGACGATGCCCTTGCCTTGCAGGCACTTGAGGCCGGCTTCGATCACTTCCCACTTGGAGGAGTCGACCATGAAGGGAACTCTGGCGACTTCGGGCTCGCTGGCCAGCAACTGCAGATAGCGGGACATGGCGGCTACGCCGTCGATCATGCCCTCGTCCATACAGATGTCGAGGACGTTGGCGCCATTTTCTACCTGCTGGCGGGCTACGCTGACGGCTTCTTCGTACTTGCCTTCTTTGACCAGGCGGGCGAACTTAGGCGACCCGGCAACGTTGGTCCGCTCGCCGATCATGATGTAGACACCGGCCTGCTGGGTGAAGGGCTGGGACCCGGAGAGGCGTAGTGGCTTGAATTGCTGAGCTTCGGTCACGCCGCGACCTCTTGCCGGTCCAGCCTGCGCGGAGCCTTGCCTTCGAGTGCTTTAGCGATCGCTGCGATGTGCTCCGGCGTGTTGCCACAGCAGCCGCCTGCGATGTTGATGAGGCCGTGGTCGGCGAAGTTACCGAGGAAGCGAGCCATATCCGGCGGCCCGAGGTCGAAGCCTGTCTCAGAAAGGGGATTCGGCAGGCCGGCGTTGGGATAGCAGGAGATCGCCGTATCTGCTTTCTCCGACAGCTCTTCAAGGAATGGATACATCAGGTCGGGTCCGAGCGAACAATTGAGGCCGACCGATAGCGGCTTTACGTGCTGGACTGCGTTCCAGAAGGCTTCCGTGGTCTGGGCGGAAATGAGGGTTTCTCCACCGCGTCCAACGGCGGCCGAAATCATGACCGGGAGTTCCTTGCCTGATGCCGCATAACCGTCCTGGTCGAAGACTTCGCGGATAGCGACGAGCGCCGCTTTGGCGTTGAGCGAATCGAAAATGGTCTCGACGAGCAGCAGGTCAGAGCCTCCAGCTATGAGGGCACGAACTTCGTGTGCGTAGGCTGCCTTGACCTGATCAAAGGTGACAACGCGAAAACCGGCGTCGTCGGCGTCAGGGGAATTCGACAGCGAGACGGTAAGTGGGCCGATTGCACCGGCGACGAAGCGCTGGCGGCCGGTTTCATTGGAGACGCGGTCGGCCCATTCGCGGCACTGGCGAGCGGACTGCTCGTTGATCTCCCAGGCGAGGTCATTGAGGAACTGATCTTCGATCACTTTCTGGTAGAAGTCCGGATCCTTCCGGCCGCCGTGTTCGCGGGGGTCTTCGACGAAGAATTCGCTCTGGGTGATGCTGGTGGCGCCGAAGGTGTTGGTTTCGATGATGTCCGCGCCCGCCTCCAAGAAGCGCCGGTGGATGTCGCAGATCATCTTCGGCTGGGTGAGTGAGAACAGGTCGCCGTTGTTCAGCAGATCTTTGGTCGAGTCCTTGAAACGCTCGCCGCGAATGTCCACTTCTTTCATGCCGTAGGTACGGATGGTCGTGCCCATGGCGCCATCGATGATGGCGATGCGCTGGTCTAGGATCTTTTCGAGTGGATGGCGATGGACTGATTTCATTTGCTGCCGGCCGCTTTCTTCGACGCCAGAACTATCCGTGACCGCCGGGAACGCAGACGGTTAACTTCCTAGGATATATGGCGAACGATGTTGAAACCAGGAATCGAATCGACGGCGCGCAATGAAGAGCGCTGTTGACCCATCGGTCCCAGATACATGCCGGTTAGCGGACTTTGGGGTTGGGGAACCCCGGAGCTCTGGCTTACTTCGCCGTGAGCGCCGCTACCGGCACCAGCATATCGTCCTTGCGCATGACCAGATTCGTCGCGTTCAGGGCGGCCAGTTCGAAGCCGTGACCGTGGGTGATGGCGTCGGTGGGGCAGGCCTCTACGCAGTAACCGCAGAAAATGCAGCGGTTGTAGTCGATGTTGTAGGTCTTCGCGTAGCGCTCACTGGAGGAGATGCGAACTTCCTTGGTATTGTCCGCTGCTTCGATAAAGATGCAGTTGGACGGGCAGGCGGCCGCACAGAGGAAACAGGCGACGCACTTTTCGAGACCGTTTTCGTCGCGCTGCAACTCATGCGCGCCGCGAAAACGCTGCTCGAACTTCGCTCCCCGCAGCGGGCCAGGCCCGTCGGGATAGTTTTCAACCTGTGTCGGCTCCAGCATCTCCTTGAAGGTGATGCTCATGCCCTTGGCGATGCCCGCGATGTTGCCCACAATCGACATATCGTCAGTATACGATGGATTTCGAGAGGGGTTTCCTCATGCGTATCAGGTTTTGGCAATCGGTTTTGCTGTCGTCGTTCGTCGCCGTTTCAACTTTGGGCTTGGGTCAGACCACGCCACAGGTCCCGACTCCTGCCAAGCCGATGGCCGAGATGCCGCCCGAGACCAAGACGCCGCCCGCTGGACCGCTGAAGGTCACCTACAACGGCAAGACCGAAGAATGGACGGCGGCTACCCTCGCCGCTCTCCCTCACACCACGATCAAGGTCTACAACGAGCATGCGAAGGCCGAGCAGACCTACTCCGGCGTCCCGCTGATCGTGCTACTCGCACGGCTTGGTGTGCCGGAAAAACCGCACGGGAAGGATTTCCGGCTATATTTGGTCGCCGAGGGATCGGACGGATATCAGGTCGCCTACTCAGTCGGCGAAGTGACCCCGGATGTGCACGATGGCACGACGTTGGTGGCCGACGCAATGGATGGCAAGCCGATATCCGGCAGCGGGCCGCTGCAACTGGTGACGACCGGCGAAAAGCGTCCCGCGCGCTGGGTGCGCAATCTTGTTGCGATTCGCGTGTTGCCGATCCAATAGCCTACTTTTTCGAGCCCGGCGGAGTTGACTTGCCGTGGTTGTTCGCGGGTGGAGTCGTGTTTGGCCGCCGCGAAGGACGAGCTTTTGTCGCTGTTCCAAGTAGCTCCTGGCAAAGGTCGGAATCCTGTCCGCGCGCCAGGGTTGTCGTAAGCGGATCACCCTGGGCTGCCTGCCCTGTACCGACCCGGCAAAGTTTGTCTTTCATCTGGTCAGCGGGTTTGCCGCTGAGCGCCTGGGTCTGTTCGAGGCCGCTGGCTCCATCCACGCTGTAGGAGAAAACAAAGTCTTCGGCCGGCTTGGTCTTGCCGTAGTCGTAGTGGTTCCAGGTTCCGAGAATGTTGTGTCCGGAGAGGTCTGTCAGCAGGCCATAAACCTGGGTGCGGGTCACCCCATCAATGGAGCCGCCAGTCCACAGGACGGCAGCCTGGTCGCCGTGAATCCAGCGCGCACGCCACGCATGTTCTTTGAAGTTGTAGTAAAGCGTAGTGAAAAAGGTTGAGGGCGCGTCACAGCCCAGGCAATCCTCATACACGAGCCCCATCTCCGGGGCCTGCAAGCCGGTCGCGCCGAAGCTGGTGAAATTCAGAATGTGCGCATTCACGCCGTGCAGGAGAGGCTGTGCCTCCTGCTTCGCCAGCGAAACATTCCAGATCGTATAGGTGTCGGTCGCAGGCATCGACTGATTGGTCTTCCGTTCCGTGGTTACCACAATGGCCGCATCCCACTGCACGCCGATCTCTCGGATTGAGGTCCATTTTTCTGCCTTGAGCGCGGTCGTCACCCAGGTCACGGTGGGCGCATCTTTCGCATCGCGGAAGTCGATCCAATGAAAGGCGTCGAGTGGTACCTGGGCCTGCAGTAGACCAGGCCCGCAGATCATTGCGCATAGGCCGGTCGCAAGAAAGGCGGAAGGAGCGGCTTTGAGAAAGCGGAGCAATCGCATTGGTCTAGTATGACGGTCCCCGCAAAATCGTTCCACCCAAGAGAATCCAGTTGACAACGGGTACAGTTCTTCATAATCTCTTCCCTAAGATGATTAGGGAAGAAAACAACGATTCAGGCGATTTGATCCAGGGAACGCTGGAGATGCTGGTGCTGAAGGCACTGGTGCGTGGTCCGCAGCACGGCTATGCGGTGGCGGAGTGGATCCATCAGACCTCACAGCAGTTGCTCAGGGTGGAAGAGGGTGCGCTCTATCCCGCTCTGCACCGTCTCGAACTGCGTGGGTTGCTGGAAGCGAAGTGGGGTTTATCAGAGAACAATCGTCGCGCCAAGTTTTATCAGTTGAGCGCAGAAGGTAAGAAGCGGCTCAACGCGGAATCCCAGCGATGGGCAAGGCTTTCGGCTGCAGTGGCTTTCGTAATGCAGGCTTCGTGATCAGACCAATTTAAGAGGAGAGAGAATCATGACATCCAACGTGGACGAATTTCTTGGCCGGCTGAAGTCTCTCTTCCGCAAGAGGCGCATGGACCGCGAAATGGCCGAGGAACTTGAATTCCATCAGGCGCTCCTTCGTGAAAAGCTCTTACGCCAGGGCGTGCCTGCCGTCGAGGTGAACGCCGCTGCACGCCGCACCTTCGGTAACCAGAGCCGCTGGCAAGAGCGCCTGCGAGAGCTTTGGCAGTTCCGCGCGCTCGAACATCTGCTGCGCGATATCACGTTCTCTATCCGTCTGCTTAAGAAGTCTCCTGGATTCACAGCCATCGCCTTGCTCACGCTGGCTCTTGGCGTCGGCGCAAACACTGCCGTTTTTTCGCTTGTCAATGGTCTTCTGCTTCGCCCGCTCCCCGTACCTCACAGCGAACAGTTGGCTGTCATTGGCATCGACGTGAGCGGTCCAAGACTGCAGTACAGTATGCCGGCTCCGCTCTTCCGCGGACTTGAGTCGAGACATGAGATTTTCTCGGATGTCTTCGCGTACAGCGGAAGCAAACTGCTTGTTCGAGGGCGTTCGAACAACGAGAGTATTGACGGAATGCTGGTGAGCGGATCGTATTTTTCCGCGCTGCAAACTCCTCCGTTGCTTGGCCGCTATCTGACTCCGGCGGATGATCAAAAGGGTGGCAACCCTGACGGTCTGGCGGTTGTCATCACCGAGGACTTCTGGCAGAGCTGGTTCAACCGCGCCCCGGATGTGATCGGCACCAAGCTCACGATTGCCAACAACAGCTTTACAGTCGTCGGAGTGATGCCTAAGCGGTTTACAGGAGCAGACCCGACGCAGCGGCCACAGATTTATGTACCCCTCGCCGACGAGCCGATTGTCGACGCACCGGAGAACATGATCGAGGCCGGCATGCATGGGTGGTGGCTCACCATCATGGGCCGTATGCAGGATGGTGTCACGCTGGAAAAGGCGAATGCGGCGCTGATTCCCATCTCCATGCCCATTCTTCGAGCTTCTGGCGGAGATGCCAATGAGCTTGACCGAATGGAGAAACGGCATTTTCACTTTGCCGCAACCACTGGCTCGCAGGGCTTCACTTACCTTCGCTTTATCTTTCAGAAGCCATTGATCGCCTTATTCTCCATGTGCGGCGGAATACTACTGCTGGCGTGCATGAATTTGGCCAGCCTTCTGATGGCGCGCTCCGCTGCCCGCGAGCGTGAACTGGCAACACGGCTTGCCATGGGAGCGACCCGGCGCAGACTCATTCAGCAACTGCTGGTCGAGAGCCTGCTTATTGCCGCTTCCGGCACGGTGATTGGACTGATCCTGGCGCCACTTGTCAGTCAGGCGATTGCGACTACCCTGCTCAGCGCTTCACGCAGGACCGTCTTTCTCGATACGTCTATCGATGTAAGAGTGCTGGCCTTTTCCGCGATTGCTGCGGGGCTTTCCACACTTCTCATCGGTCTGGTTCCCGCATGGATGGCAACTTCCGGCAACCTGAATGAACAGATCAAAGAAGGTCAGCACACAACACAAGCGCATGAACGGCGCAAGCTCTTTCCCAAGCTTCTGTTGATCTCTGAGGTCAGCCTCGCATTGCTTCTGGTGATCGGCGCAGGCCTTCTCGCTACCAGCCTGTTTCGTTTGTACAGTTCGAACCTAGGTTTCGATCCCAAGGGTCTCGTGAATATCGAATTGAAGATGGACAAACAGCCGCTCGATGGCGATCCGCTTATCCGCGTCTATCAACAGTTTGGAGAAGCTCTCAGCCGCCAGCCTGGCGTCAAGAGCGTCAGTTTCACCCACATCATCCCGCTGACGAATACATCCTGGGACGAAGACTTCAGCAGGCCCGGAGAGACATCTCACGATCTTGACCTGAATGCCGTTGGCCCAGGCTACTTTGAGACCATGCGCACGCCGATGCTCTCAGGTCGAGATTTTGCCTGGAGCGACACGGCGACGTCGGGGCTGAAGATCATCCTGAATGAGTCGGCGGCAAAGCTGTTTTTCCACGGGCAAAGCCCTCTCGGACAGCAGATCGTGAAGGACAAGAAAAACTATGAAGTAATCGCAGTAGTGGCCGATGCCAAGTACGAAGATCTGCACGCGCCGTCGCCCGCAGCCGCATTTTTTCCTATTACGCAGGTCGATCGTAAGAAGCCGTCCTACTCGGCCGTAGTTCGGCTGGATGGACCAAAGGAGCCGCTGGCTGCAGCTGCGCGCTCCCTGGCTGCGAAAATCGCTCCACAAATTCCCGCGCCGGTGATGACTTCGATGGAGAATGTGGTGAGCGGATCGATCAGCAGCGAACGAGTGATGGCGATGCTTTCCGTCTTTTTCGCCGGCTGCGCTTTGCTTGTCACGGCTATCGGTCTCTATGGAACGCTCTCCTACGCCACGGCGCGGCGCACCAGCGAGATTGGCATTCGCATGGCGCTGGGAGCGCAGCGGGCCAGCGTTGTCGCGCTGGTCTTCCGCGAAAACGCTGTGGTCGCGATTGCCGGATCGGCCGCTGGCCTGATCGCAGCGGTTCTCGCGTCAAAGGCTCTCGCCAGTTTCCTTTACGAAACGTCTCCGCGCGATCCATGGATTCTGTTGGTATCAGTATCGGCACTGGCGATCATCGCAAGTGCCGCTTCCCTGCTGCCCGCGATCCGCGCTGCTCGCATCGAGCCGATAACGGCGATTCGCTGTGAGTAAGGCTACAACCTTCGCTGCAGAGCCGGTTACTCGTAGGTCACTCAAGACTGCGTTGCCGTTGACATAATCGTTAACTGTGCTAATCTTGAATTGCGCTCAGTTGTTTGGTTGTGAGCCATTCTTGCTCTCCTGCAAGCCAGTAACGCCAGGAGACGTTGGTCCCGGACCCTGACAGGGTTTTCCGCTGGGCCACAAAGCTGGACTGCCCCGCAAAGCACTTTTCCAAGCCCCTACAGCGTAACCGCTTATGTGTGAAGTTCAAGCGGGTAGCAGATCGCATGAGTCTGGCTGAACCCTTACGGGAGAAGCACTCACGATCAGAGGCAGCGTGCGGCAGGGCCGGATTGAGTCATTCATAAGAATTACTTCACTCAATCATCAGGATTAATTTCCCCTCGGTACTCCACTACGCATTCATATTGATTCTCTTCCGGTGCTTGAAGCCACCGCAGAGCATTACTTTGGGCCCGCAGCATCCTGCTCCGCGGAGCATGCCGCGTAAGGCCGCATAGAAGGATCCAAGTGACTCAGTTTGCTGATTTTCAAATCTCCGAAACGCTGAAAAAGCGTATCGCTTCTCTTAATTTCACCATCCCAACCCCAGTTCAGTCCGGCGCAATTCCGCCGGCACTTGAGGGTAAGGACGTCCTCGCCACTGCCCAGACCGGCACCGGCAAGACGCTCAGCTTCCTCATTCCCATTCTGGAAAAGCTGGCCAAAACGGAATCCCGCACAGCCACCGCGCTGATCCTGCTGCCCACCCGGGAGTTGGCGATGCAGGTCGAGGTTGCCTTCCGCAGCCTGAATACCAACCCTGCAAATTCCGTCGCCCTGGTTGTTGGCGGCATGGCAGAAGGCCCGCAGCTGCAGCTCATTCGGCGCGGTGCACGCCTGATCGTCGCCACCCCAGGACGCCTGGAAGACTATCTCAAGCGCAAACTGGTCAAGCTGGACCAGGTACAGATTCTCGTCCTGGACGAAGTCGATCGCATGCTGGACATGGGCTTCAAGCCGGCCATCCGTCGTATCGCTGAGTGCCTGCCGCAGTCTCGTCAGACTCTTTGCTACTCCGCTACGCTGGACGCGCAGATCAAGGAAGTCGTCCGCGAGTATCTCAAGGATCCGGTTCGCATCGAGATTGGTTCGGTACTTAAGCCTTCTGAGAACGTTGAGTTACAGACATTTGAAGTAGAGCAGGATAAGAAGCATGAGTTGCTTGAGCATCTACTTGAGTCTGGCGAAGGCAGCTTTCTGGTCTTCGTTCGCACCAAGCATGGTGCAGATCGCGTAGCTACGCGGCTTGCTCGTTCGGGCCACTCGGCGACACAGATTCACGGCGATCGTTCGCAGGCGCAGCGTAACCAGGCACTGAAGAGCTTCTCGGAAGGCCGTCACAGGATCCTTGTAGCTACCGACGTGGCAGCGCGCGGCATCGATGTTGCCCATGTTGCTCACGTCGTAAATTACGATATCCCGAAAGTTGCTGAAGACTTTGTGCATCGCATTGGTCGTACCGGCCGCGCTTCGAGCAAAGGTATCGCTTCCACCTTCGCCTCGGCGTCGGAACGTAGTGATTTGCGGAAAATCGAGCGTTCACTATCGATTTCTATGAAACGATTTCGGGTCACAGCGCCGCAAAGCGCGTAGACTATCTGTACCCGCGAGGTCTACGGGTTTTCACAAACTGAAAAAGGGGAACCACAATGGCTGGAGATCTGCAACTTACCTGTAGCGACTGCGGACGGGAATTTACTTTTACTGCTGCTGACCAAACGTTCTTCCAGGAACGGGGATATTCGACGCCGAAGCGCTGCAAGCCTTGCAGACAGGCCAAGAAGGCCGACCAAGCTGGTGGTGGTGGCGGCGGCTTTGGTGGCGGCGGAAGCAGCTACGGCGGCGGGGGCGGTGGTTATAGCTCTCGCGCAACCACGGGAACAGCAGTGGTTTGTTCTGGCTGCGGCCAGCAGACTACGGTTCCTTTTGAACCGAGAGGCGATCGTCCGGTGTTCTGCCGCGATTGCTTCCAGGCGCAAAAGGGTGGTTCTGGCGGTGGCGGCGGTCGTGGACGCGGCGGAAATGACCGTGGCGGTGGCGGCGGTCGTGGCGGTCGCTACTAAGTTATCCGCTAAGTAATCGACAACAATATAAGAGGCTGATTCGCTAACAACGAATCGGCCTTTTGTAATTTGCGGTGCATATCCATTCCCATCATCGGTTCGCCATTCCCTTTCTGTTACACTGGCCGCAATCTCATGCGTAAACTTCTGATTATTCTGCTCATCGCTGTGGTTTCGCTCAAGACGCGCAATGCAAAAGCCTTCATAGCACCGCAGCAATGGCTGGAAATCAAGAGCGACCACTTTACGGTCATTACAAATTCTGGCGAAAAGCAGGGGAAGCAGGTCGTCGACCAATTCGAGCGCATGCGCTGGATGTTTCACACGCTTTTTCCCAAGGTAAACGTCGACCCGGCTCAGCCCATCATTATTGTTGCTGTAAGAAATTACAAAGAGTTTCAGACGCTTGAACCTGCCGACTATCTCGCCAAAGGCCAGTTACGTATCGGTGGATTCTTTCTAAAGACACAGGACAAAAACTACGTTCTACTTCGTCAGGATGTTGAAGACGATCATCCTTATTCTGTCGTCTACCACGAATACACACATCTGCAAATGTCGGCAGCCCTCGAGTGGATGCCGCTCTGGCTAGATGAGGGACTGGCTGAATTCTTTCAGAACACGACCATTCGCGATAAGGATGTACATCTTGGGCAACCGAGTGTAAACGACATTCTTTATCTACGTCAGACAAAGATGATCCCACTGGCAACGCTGCTCAAAGTTGACCATAGTTCTCCTTACTACCACGAAGAAGAAAAAGGCTCCATCTTCTATTCAGAGTCCTGGGCCTTGACCCATTACATCGAAGTGAATGACCGGGTGAAGCACCTGCACCAATTGGATGACTACTTAACCCTTGTCAGAAATCACGAAGATCCCGTGGACGCTGCACAAAAAGCCTTCGGCGATCTGAAGCAGCTTCAGTCTGCCTTGAACAGCTATGTGAACAACGCCAGCTATCAAGAGTTTGTGCTTTCGAGTGCTGCGGCCCCTTTGAACGAAGCTTCTTATCATGTAAGGCAAATGACGCAGACAGGGTCCGACGCAGCCCGGGCAGATCTTCTTGCTTCGATCGGCCGTAAGGATGAGGCGCTCGCACTGATTGATTCTGTGTTGAAAGCCGATCCCAAATGTGCGGAGGCCTACGAAACCAAAGGTTATATCGCCTTTCGCGATCACGACGAGGAAACGGCCCGGAAATGGTACGGGGAAGCAGTCAAGCTCGACTCTCAGAACTATCTGGCGAACTACTACTTTGGAGCAATGTCGATGGGCAGGGGCGGTCCTGACTCAGACGAGAAGATCGAAGCAAGTCTGCGCACAGCCATTCGGCTTAATCCATCCTTCGCGCCTGCTTATGATGCCCTGGCGAATGTACTCACGCAACGACACGAGAAGCTCGAGGAAGCCCGGATGCTGAATCTTCATGCCATACAGCTTGACCGCGGCAACCTCAACTATCGCATCAATGCAAGCACGATCTTAATGTCGATGGGGAAGTACGACGAGGCAGTTGCGGCCCTGCATAGTGCTTCAGGTCTGGCAAAAGATCCCAGCGAGATTCGACTTATCCAGATCAACCTGGAAACGGCACAACGCATGGCGCAGGCCGGCGCACACACCAACTTCACCGCTACAGTGATCAACGGCGAAAACGCAAGTGTCGCGAGCCGGACCGTGGTCGAAGCGGAAGTGAAACCCAAACATCCCGTGGAAACCTCAGCAGGGATACAGCATGAGTTGCTTGGGGTGATTCGGCACGTCGAATGCACTTATCCGGCGGTGATGGACTTTCGCGTCGAAGGGGCAAAGAAGTCCGTTGCACTTTACACCAACGACTACTACAAGCTGGAACTTTCCGCGTTAGGCTTCGAACCCAAGAACGAAATGAATCCGTGCCACGATATCGAAGGGATGAAGGCGCGCGTTCAGTATACGGACAGCGCAGATAAGTCCGTAGATGGTCGAGTACTCTCGATCGAACTCAGAAAATAAACAAGCCGCGCTATGTAGCCAGTGATACGGTTCACTTCCCTTTGTAATCCTTGAAGAGTTCAGGAAACTCCTCTTTCAGCGCGTCCACCTTGGGCTTATCGCAGACATAAATGTACTGATTGTCAGGATGATAGAGCGCGTAGTCCTGATGATAGGACTCCGCGTCGTAAAAGCCCTTCAGTGGTGTAAGTTGCGTCACGATCGGCTTGGGAAATACCTTCGCAGCATCGAGTTGCGCGATGTATGCAGCGCTGATGCGGCGTTGCTCCTCATTGGTGTAGAAGATTGCCGAGCGATACGAAGTTCCCACGTCCGGCCCCTGACGATTGAGCTGGGTCGGATCATGCACAACCGAGAAGAAAATCTGCAGTAGTCGGCCGTAAGTGATCTTCGATGGATCGTAGATAACCTTGACCGACTCCGCATGGCCGGTGGTCTCCGTCGTCACCTGATCATACGTCGCAGTCGAAGCAGACCCTCCTGCGTACCCTGCCGTCGTATCGAGCACTCCCTTAACGCGCTCAAAGACAGATTGGGTTCCCCAAAAGCAGCCGCCGGCAAAGATAGCGGTCGCCTTGCCGGGCTGCTTTGCCAGAGGCACGTCTGTTACGGGCGCGGGAGCGGGCGTTCTTGCGGCTGCGTGGCAGCCAACGCTGCTGATGAGAAGGACCGATAGCATGAGGGCGAGACGACGGTTTGTGAAATACGCAGCCATGTTAAGCCTCCGCGGGACTACGCCCGCTCCAATATCAGTTTAGATACGCGGCAATCGAAACGGTTACAGCACTGCTACCGGCAATCCTGTGCTATCAACATCAAAAAGAGAGCGCACTCTATTTCAGCCTGGCGATCCGTGGCAGTCCGCTTCCGGAAAATTCCGCGGCGACGGAAGCGCATAGACTTCGCAGGGGACCTTGGCCTGCGGCAAATCGCCCGGCTAAACGTCTGATACCATTAGAGCGATTGCTGCCACCGCCCCTCACGTGTCTTGAGCGGATGGAGCCAAGAAGGAGAATTCCTATGCCTCTAGTTTCAATGCGCCAGCTACTCGACGAAGCCGCCAAGGGCGGATATGGTGTCGGTGCCTTTAACGTCAACAATATGGAACAGATCCAGGCCATCATGGAGGCCGCGCAGCAGACCAAGTCTCCCGTCATCATCCAGGCGAGCCGCGGAGCCCGGCAGTATGCCCAGGATCGCTACCTGTATCACCTCATGCTCGCTGCGGCTGAGCTCTACCCTGACATTCCGATCGCCATGCACCAGGATCACGGCAACAGCTTTGAAACCTGTAAGAGCGCGATTGAGCTGGGCTTCACCAGCGTGATGATGGACGGCTCGCTCAAGGCCGACGGCAAGACCCCGACCGAATTTGAAGAGAATGTTGAAGTGACCCGCCGCGTGGTTGAATACGCGCACGAGCGCGGCGTTACGGTGGAAGGCGAAATCGGCGTCCTCGGCGGCATTGAGGATGGCCACGGTGCCGGCGGCAGCGGACTCGAGCACGTAACCGATCCCGACCAGGCAGTTGAATTCGCCGAGCGCACCGGCGTGGACGCGCTGGCGATCGCCATCGGCACCAGCCACGGCGCTTATAAATTCTCCAAAAAGCCGGATGGCTCTGTACTCAAGATGGACCTGCTGATCGAAATCCACAATCGCCTGCCGAAGACCCATCTCGTCATGCACGGCAGTTCCTCGGTTCCGAAGGACCTGCAGGACATCGTTAACCAGTACGGTGGCCACCTGAAGGAAACCTGGGGCGTACCGGTGGAAGAAATTCAGCTGGGCATCAAGAATGGTGTCCGCAAGATCAACGTGGACACCGACAACCGCCTTGCCATCACCGGCGCTATCCGGAAAGTGCTGTGGGAGAGCCCCGAGAAGTTCGATCCGCGCGACTACAACAAGCCGGCTCGCGAGGCGATGCAGAAGGTTGTTGCCACCCGTATGGTGCAGTTTGGTCAGGCCGGTCATGCGGGCGATTACACAGCAGTTTCGATTGCCGAGCAGGCCAAGGGCTATGCCAACGGCACGCTGAGTACAGCACCGCTGGTTTCCGCGAAGTAGTTTGCTTTCCACTCACTCACGGCCATTCCGCATTGCGCGGAGTGGCCGTTTCCTTTTTGCGCTAGCTTTCTGAAATTCGTCCAGTAGGATCAAGGGGCAAATGTCCGATCTCTACTGGAACGCTGCAAACGGAGAAGAACATGATTGTTACGGTGATGCCTGAACTCATCAAATCGATCCGCGACTCGATGGACCACATGTTCCAATTGCCCCTGCCTGTAATCGAAAAGCTGGTGCGGCCGATCATCGTCTATGCCGTACTGGTGGGACTCTTGCGTCTCTTTGGTAAGCGAGAGCTGGCCCAGTTGAATCCATTTGACTTAGTTGTCCTTCTCTCACTTTCGAACACCGTGCAGAATGCCATTATCGGAGAAGACAATTCTGTCTCGGGCGGCATAATTGGAGCTTTTTCTCTCCTTGCAATCAACTGGCTTGTCGCCAAGATGCTGTTCCGTTCCCCCAAACTCACACGGCTGGTCGAAGGACGGTCCACATTGCTTGTGAAGAACGGCAAGATGGACGAGGCAGCGATGAAACGCGAATCACTCACCACTGAGGAGTTGATGTCCGCAATTCACAAGCAGGGCTTTACACATCTGCATGATGTTCGGCGTTGCGAGTTGGAGCCAAGCGGAACGTTCTTTGTGGAAGGGAGTGAGCCCAGTTATAGCGAACGCGAATATCAACAGCTCATGGAGAAGTTAGAAGAACTGATGCGTGAGGTGAAGAGTCTTCGCGACGCGCAAGCCGGCTAATCGGCGCCGATGGCATCGCGAACCGCCTGGGCGGTGCCGTCCTTGTAAATCTGCCAACTCATTTGTCCGGCTCGTTCGCGAGCCGACTCGCTCATCGCATGCAGGAGATCGCGATCCTCGTACAGCTGCGTGAGCCGCAACGCGATCGCTTCCGAATCTCGGATCGGCACAATAAAACCGTCCTTCCCGTCCCGCATCAGATCGGGACCGCCAGTATGCGGCGTAGTAATGACGAGCAAGCCCCGCGAGAGCGCTTCGCCGATTACGAGTCCGAAGCCCTCGAAAAGAGACGGAAATACCAACACGTCGTTCCTGCTCATCTCATCCAGAATCTCGGCATGAGGCAGCGATTCAATCCAGCGGTTGCCGGCACAGAACTTATCAAGCAACTCTGATTTGCCGACCTTTCGGCCAATCAACGTGAGCGCAACAGCACTCCCAAGTTTTTCGACTGCCTCGGCAAGATAGGCGATGCCCTTCCTCTGGGTAAGCGATCCCACATAAATCACACGCAGAGGCGCGTCTGAGCGGGTCACTTCGCGAGCTTTATCGACCGGCGGCGGGGTACCGTACGGAATCACGACGACCTTCTTCGCTTCGCCCTTATATGACTGGAGCGTCTTGCGAGTGTAAGAGCTAGCAACGAAGATCGTGTCGGCCAGAGAGATTTCAAGATCCTTCCGTTCGAGCTTTCGATCACTATCGGCCAGGGCATTCAATGTTCCGCTCCATCCTGGTTTCAATTCCGCCTCTTCGATTGAAATCTCTCTATTGACGCGCCAATAGCCAATCGGAAGGTCGTAGAGACAGCGGATGCCCAACTTTCGCGCGCGAGCAAACTGGATTGAGGCGCCGTCTTCGTAGGCATATACGCCGCGCAGTCCGGGATAGCGATGAAGCTCCCTGGCAACGTGCCGGTCAACGCCGGCATAGACCGAGTCAATGGAAAATGGGTTATCTTCGCGCACAATCCACTTCTTCTTGCCCGCGCGAATCAGCAAATTGCGAATCAATTCACGCGTTGGCCGGGTACGCACCCGCGTCGGATCCAGCTGCACCCGCGCGCGCCTCTGCAGCATTGTTTTCAGGCTCCCCGGCAAGATCTTAGCCATTGCACTGTCTGGACGCCACACAACGCATGTATAGAACGCCGTAAGTAAATTGTGCTCATCCAGCGCTGTGACGACAGCAGAAACATTGGCGTTTCCAGTGGGGTGGCTTACGATGACCATCGCTTACTCCCACTCGATGGTACCGGGCGGCTTGGAAGTAATGTCATAGACGACACGATTGATACCGCGAACCTCATTCACGATGCGGCTGGAGATACGCTTCAGCACGTCGTATGGCAGCGGCACCCAGTCGGCCGTCATGCCATCTTCCGAATGTACGGCGCGTACTGCGCACGTGTTCGCATAGGTACGCTGGTCACCCATCACACCTACACTGCGCACGGGGAGCAGCACCGCGAAACTCTGCCACACCTGAGAATAAAGCCCCGCAGCTTTAATCTCGCTGACAACGATGTCGTCGGCTTCCTGCAGGATTGCAACGCGCTCCGCCGTCACCTCGCCGAGGATGCGAACTGCAAGCCCAGGTCCGGGGAAGGGCTGCCTGCCGAGGATATCCTCCGGCATGCCAAGATCACGACCGATACGCCGTACTTCGTCTTTGAAGAGATCGCGTAGAGGCTCGATCAGCTTCATCTTCATGTTCTCGGGCAGGCCGCCAACGTTGTGATGGCTTTTGATGGTCTGCGAGGGGCCGCGTACGCTCGATGACTCGATCACATCCGGATACAGAGTTCCCTGCACGAGCCAATCGATTTCGCCGGACTGCTCTGCAATACGATGCGCTTCGTCGTCGAAAACAGCAATGAACTCGCGGCCGATCACTTTGCGCTTCGTCTCCGGATCGGTAACACCTGCGAGCTTATCGAGGAAGCGATCGCTGGAGTCCACCGGCACCAGGTTCAGCCCTAATTTGTCGCGTAGATTTTTCGTCACTTGGGCGAATTCGTTCTTGCGCAGCACCCCGTTATTCACGAAGACGCAGGTAAGCTGATCACCAATGGCACGATGCACAAGCACCGCCGCAACGGAAGAATCAACTCCGCCGGAGAGCGCGCAGAGCACATGACCGGAGCCAACCTTTTCGCGAATCGACGCGACCGTGGACTCGATAAAGTGTGCAGGCGTCCAGTCACCCTTCGCGCCGCAAATGCCGAAGACAAAATTCTTGATCAATTCGCGACCAAGCGGCGTATGGTGCACCTCAGGATGAAATTGCACCGCCCAGATCTTCCGATCTTCGTTGACGATGCCTGCCAGTGCGTTGGATGTCTTCGCAGTTCGATGGAAACCCACAGGCAGCTCAAGCGCTTCATCGCCGTGGCTCATCCAGACCTGGAGCGTCGGTGGTAACCCTGCAAAAAGCGCCGTCTCCTGATCTTCGATAATCACTTCGGCATGGCCGTACTCGCGCTTGTCTGCCGATACGACCTTGCCGCCAAGATGATAAGCGATGAACTGAAGGCCGTAGCAGATGCCAAGCACTGGCAAGCCGAGCGACAGCACACCGGGATCTGCATCGGGAGCGTCGGCGTCATAAACAGACGACGGCCCGCCCGAAAGGATGATTCCGATCGGTGAATAAGCTTGAATTTCAGCGATCGAAGCCGTGCAGGGCAGCACAGCCGAGAAAACATTCTGCTCACGAATCCGGCGCGCAATCAACTGCGTGTACTGCGAGCCAAAATCCAGGATAACGATACTTTGGGTGTCCACATACCAGTGTGTCAGGGCTTGGGCCAACCTGACAAGAGCACTTTTCGCCCATCGACTGTCAGAACGCTACCGCGCTTCGTCCGGACCTCGATAAGTCTTCCAGAATGCAAGGAAACTTTGCAGCCGCACCATGTGGAAATAATCATTGCTGATCAGGAATGCAATCGCCACGAGAACATAGAGCAAGTGCATTGCATCCTCACCAAATTGATCGGCGAAGGGCAGGGGAGCAGCCGAAAAAACCATCGCGAGCACAATCAACATGATCTTCACGATGGCCGTAACTAAGTTCACTTCTATCAGCTTGCCGGAGAACGCCTTGCCCAGCTGGAAACTCCGCGTTAAGGAGCTAAAAAGAGAGCAATCTTCCTGCAGATAGAGGACTGGCGCCATTACAAGAGTCCAACTAGTCACCGCCCAAAGTACATACAGTCCCAACGATAGGAAGATAAGCCAGCAAAGGTAGCCAATCAGATCCGGCTCGGCGGCAACAGTCAGATGTGTTGCAGCGGCCCAGGAGACGCCGCGATACCAGAGCCAGAAGCAGCCCAAGAGTGCCAGGATCCACAGCCCTTGCAACACGACCATCCCCGGCACACGCCGCAGATACGGTGCCAGTCCCGGCCGAGCGCCGTCTTCGTCCAGAGCATCCATGCGCCAAAGAACGAGGGTCCTACCCAAGCCTGAAAAGATGGCCCACACCACCACCGCTATCGGAACAGTCCATGCCAGCGCAGCTAAGACAGCATGCTCATAGGTGCCCACCGCGTCCACTAACAGAACGGAAGACAACCAGGGATTTTGAAAATTGAGACGCGCTAGTCCAGTCCTCGACGCAGGTATTTGTTCCTGAATCTTCTCCGACTGCATCCACAACAAAGCCAGGAACGGCACACCAAACAGCCATCGCCAGCCGATCTCGATCGCCGTAAGCGAAGGATGGCGCCAGCAGAAACTCATGTGACTCACGAGTGACTGCGTGGCGCGAATCCTGCCCGCATTCGATACAGGTTCCGGCACTACTTCACCACCAGGTTCACTAGCTTGCCAGGCACCACGATCACCTTCACTACTACCTTGCCGACAATCCACGGCTGCACCGCGGCATCCGCGCGCGCCGCCGCCTCTAGGGCTTGCTTGTCCGCGTCAGCTGCCAGCCGTACGACGGAACGAAGCTTACCGTTCACCTGAACCGGAACTTCGATCTCGTCCTCCCTTGCGAGGGAGGCGTCCGAAACAGGCCAGGAGGTCCGCAAGACATCACCCTTTTCTCCAAGCTCATTCCAAAGTTCGGCAGCAAGAAACGGGGCAAACGGAGCGATCAGGAGCACAAGCGAACGGAGCAACTCCGCCACCACGGCCGCCGGGACTTCACCCGAACCAATCGCTGCGTCGGCCGCCACTAGTTCGTTCACCAGTTCCATAATTGCGGCGATCGAAGTGTTGAAGTGCCAACGGCCGCCAAAATCCTGCGTAATCTTGGCAATCGTCTGATGTAGTTTCCGCAACAAAGCGAGAGAAATCCCAGTGACTTCGCCGCGCTGTTGGCCTTTCGCCTGATTGGCGAGAGGAGCGAAGCGGACCACGAGCCGATAGACGCGTCCGAGGAATCGGCTGATACCGGCGACACCATCCTCCTGCCAGTCGAGATCGCGATCCGGCGGTGCGGCGAAGAGCGAATACATGCGCGTAGCGTCAGCGCCGTATCGGGCCACCATGTCGTCAGGCGAAACTACATTGCCCCTCGACTTCGACATTTTCGCGCCGTCCTTGATCACCATTCCCTGCGTGAACAATCGCGTGGCGGGCTCGTCATTGACAATCAATCCGAGATCGCGCATCACCTTGGTCCAGAAGCGCGAATAGATCAGGTGGAGAATCGCGTGCTCCACACCGCCGATGTACTGGTCGATTGGGAACCAGTACTGCGCCACGGCCGGATCAAACGGCGCTTTCGAATTCTGGGCATCCGTGTAGCGGTAGAAATACCAGCTCGAGTCGACAAACGTGTCCATCGTGTCCGTCTCGCGCGTGGCTGGACCATCGCACTTCGGGCACTTCGTGTTCAGGAACTCCGGCACACGGGAAAGCGGCGAACCGCCCTCCTGCGTAATCTCGATGCTGTCCGGCAAGAGAACCGGCAACTGGTCATCCGGGACCGGCACCAGTCCGTGCTCCGGGCAGTTCACCATCGGGATGGGTGTTCCCCAGTACCGCTGTCGGCTTACGCCCCAGTCTCGCAACCGGAAGGTAATCTTCGCCTCCCCAAATCCCCCGGCCTTTGCCTCGATCTGCAACGCGTGCTGAGCCTGTTCACAGTTCAAACCGTCAAAGTCACCCGAATTTTGGAGCACTCCATCCTCGGAAATGTACGGCAGGGCAGGCTCCGCTGCTGAATCGTCAACGGGGCGGATGACACGCCGGATCTCCAATCCGTACTTAGTCGCGAACTCAAAGTCACGCTCGTCATGCGCCGGCACACTCATGATCGCCCCTGTGCCGTACTCCATCAGAACGTAATTCGCCACCCAGATCGGCACACGCGCATGGCTGTACGGGTTCACGGCGTACGCGCCAAGATCGATGCCGAGCTTTTCTACGGCACCCAGGTCACCGGCCTCGCGCGCTGTCTTCTGCGCGTCAATCATTGCCGCGACGGCTTCTGCCAGGTCGTGGTTTCCTTCTACGAGTTTCTCAACGAGCGGATGCTCCGGCGCCAACTGAACGCTGGTTGCGCCAAAGATAGTGTCCACGCGCGTCGTGAAGACGCGAATCTTTTCCTCTGGCAAAGTTTCTACGCCGAAATCAACCTCGGTTCCCTCGCTGCGGCCGATCCAGTTGCGCTGCATGGTGCGGACTTTTTCCGGCCATCCCGGTAACTTGTCGAGGCCGTCGTGGAGTTCCTGAGCGTAATCGGTGATCCGGTAAAACCACTGCTCTAGGTTGCGGAGCTCCACCGGATTTTCCTCATGACGCCAGCAGCATCCTTCAATCACCTGTTCATTTGCGAGCACGGTAGCGCAGAGCGAGCACCAGTTCACCTTGCTCTGCTTCCGGTACGCCAACCCGCGCTCGTACATCCGCAGAAAGAACCACTGGTTCCAGCGGTAGTAGTCGGGCAGACAGGTCGTTACTTCGTTGGCCCAGTCGTAGGCCAGCCCAAGCCGCAGCATTTGCCGCTTCATCGCCGCAATGTTCTTGATGGTCCATTCGCGCGGAGGCGTGTTGTTCTTGAGTGCCGCGTTCTCCGCAGGCAGCCCGAACGCATCCCATCCCATCGGATGCAGCACGTTGTACCCCTGCATCCACATGTAGCGAGCCAGTGCATCGCCAATCGAGTAGTTCCGCACGTGGCCCATGTGCAACTGCCCGCTGGGATACGGCAGCATTTCAAGGACATAGTACTTCGGCTTGTCCGTACCGGCCGGTTCAGCCGAGTACATCGCAGGATTCGCAGCCCACCGGGCCTGCCACTTCGGCTCAATTGCAGCCGGCTCGTAACGCAACTCTTGTTCGTCCGCCATAACTCTCTAAGTGTAAATGGACGAGTGAAATCTCGTCCCGCGACGGAAGGCTTCGCCGTGCTAGACTCCCGTCAAAGCACAGATAACGTTAAAGGCAATTCCCCAGCCAGAAGGAGAAACCCTTGCGAAAGACTGTCATCAGCGCGGCTATCGGAGCGGTCATCGGAGCAGTCACCTGTGGAGGCGCACTGGCCCTCCTTCACTCTCAGACCAATAGTTCTCAGACTTTGCGAATTCCGCAATTCGAAAACGAAGACGTGAAAGTCTGGAAGACTACGGTCATGCCCAACGCTCCGCTACAAATGCATCGTCACGAACATCCGCGCGTCATTATCCCGATGGCCGGTGGCACCATGAAGATCGTTGAGTCAGATGGCAAGTCTGAAGAGCATATCTGGGAGAACGGAAAAGCCTACTGGCTACCGAAAAATCCGGCCAATACCATGCACGCCGACGTGAACGCCGGAGATAAACCCATCGTGGTTATGGTCGTTGAACTGGAAAAGGAGAATTAGCTTCAGCAATCGTGTTGGAGCGCAACGCGGAAGGAAAGATATCCGATAAGAGTGTCTTGCACCCTGGTACGAAACTTTGGTCTCGCACAAACGCGCAATGCAGTCATCGTTGTGGGCTGACGTGCCGGCTCATTCCCACCCTTGCAGCCTGCCCCGCCAGGTGATGGATCTGCCGCACTGCCCTCGGCATATCGAAGACCGGCGGTGCCGGAGCACACTTTGCGCAAAACGTGCCGTACCGGCTGCGATGCACATAGTTATCACAAACGTAGTTTTCACAAGCAAAAGAGCACTCAAAATACCCAGCACACTTGTGCAGAGCGCCAACTTTGGGGCTGCAACCTTGTCCGTCGTGCATACAGGAAGCCATTTCACCCTCGCTTTCAACCACGGCAGCAAGATTAGCACGAATCCAGAAACTTGCACGAACCAAAGTCACCTATTTTTATTACCAACAGGTTAGGCCCGTAGTGCAACGATTTACCAACCCACCGCCCTATGCCGCAGGAGCCAGTCGTGTGTGAGCCGCTGCCCTTCAGCGACGACGACCGGCGGAACTGCCCTCTCAACCTGCTCTCTTGAATCTCTTGCCTGTTGCTCTGTGGCTGAAGCCAGGTTGATCCACATATACGCCCTCGCCGTGTTTCCGGGTACGCCGCGGCCGGAGGCGTACATCGAGCTCAAAACAACCTGTGCCGGGGCATTTCCCTGCCCTGCAGCTTTTTCCAGCCACTCTGCAGCTTTGGAATCATTCTTCTGGAAGCCGTCGCCTTGAGCATACATCTGGCCCAGGGCATATTGCGCACTGGCGCTACTCCTCGCCGCAGCCCGCTCCAGCCACGCCGCCGCTTCCACACTGTCCTTGGGCATACCATCACCATTGTGGTAGAGCAGGCCAAGATTGCAAGCCGCGGAAGCGCTTCCCTGCGCCGCTGCCTTGCGATACCAACGTACGGCTTCCGAGATATTTCTGGGTGCATCTTCTCCCACGTCATTGACCAAACCCAGGTAGAGTTGCGCTGCCGGATCGCCTTGTTCGGCGGCCCTTCGATAAGTTTCAAGAGCCTGAGAGTAGTTCACCGGAGAGTCCGCACTCAAACTCCCGGCAGAACGAACCTCCGCCGCGCGAGCATACAATCGCGCCGTTTCTGCCATGTCCTTGGGTACGCCCAACCCGCGTTCGTAGGCATGCCCCAATAGGATTTGCGCTGTAGCGTCGCCCTTGTTGGAAGCGCGTCGAAGCTGCTGGATCGACTCTGAAAAATCTCGGGGAAAGTCTTCCTGCGCATACTGGTCTGCGGCCAAATCCAGTTGCGTTGCCGCAACGCGGTTCAGCTGTAACCATGTGGTCGGCGCTCCAATATTTTCTCCTTTTGCCGTTTCAACGCTTCCGTCTGGCACACGCTCATCCGAGCGCGGCGCCTTCTGTAGCTGGGAAGCAGAAACCGCAGAAATCGCTGAGTCATTCCCGTCGTTGTCGTGAGTTGGCAACAAAACTGCATAAACGATCAAGGCAACTCCGGCCAAAACAGCCAGAAAACGAAGCTGCCAATACCGGGACAGCTTCTCCAGTAGAAGTTTCATCTCTGTTCTCCGCATGAAAACGACCCAAGCTCTAGCAGCCTTCGGTAACAGACGGCCATGTTACTCCTACAGTTCCGTTCCGTCTCGTTACTTTCGACATAGTCTGCCCGCGAAGGGAAACCGAGATTTCCTCTTTGCGGAATCAACGTGTCTGCGCTCAAGCAAAGCTCGAATACTTGCTTCAATTGGGCAAGATACCACCGCGCATAGGGCGTAGACTCCGGAAAATGGCTGGTTGTCAGGACGGTTTCCCAGTACGAACACAGTGTCTAAATAGAGTAGAAATGGGAATCAACCGGCAAACTATTCTGCGAACGCGCAACCCATCAGCCCTGATTGAGTATCACTACTCTTGTGGCGGGACTATTTATTCAAGTGCCCGGGCCACCGCTGCGAAAAATGCCGTGTCCGGCACGGGGCTTCGCGCTGAGTCTGGCTTGGGGCGTGCGCTCAGAACGACGATCACCAGCTTTTCCCTCGGATTAACATAAATATGCTGGCCAAAGATTCCGATTGCCTGAAAGGCTCCTGCGTGGATCGGATCACCCTGCGGAATGGGCCACCACAGGTATCCATAATCGACACTCTTGTTTCCAAATACATGCGCCTTGCCTGCTTCGGCGAACCATCCCTCCGGAACAATCCGCTCCCCAGAACCGGGTAGGACGCCGCCTTGGAGAACAAACTCTCCGAACCTGCCGAAGTCCCGCAACGTTGCTCCCAGCCCGCTGCCCGCCAGTCCCATGCCGTCCGGAGATTCCAGCCACCAGGTCGCATCCTGCTCCATGCCCAGCTTGGACCACAAGATCTCCGAGAGGTAGGTTGCGAGCGGCTTGTGCGTTGCTCCTTCGAGCAGCGCTCCCACCAGAAAGCTTTCCCCGGTGCTGTAGTTCCAGATGGTTCCTGGCGCGCCCGCCCGCGGAAGAGCTTTCATGTATGCGACGATCGATCCGGGCTTGCCCGCCAGCTGAAGTTCCAGAAGCTTGCGCCGGTCGGAGCGTGGATCGGTGTAGGTCTCATCCCACTTCACGCCCGAGGCCATCTGCAGCAGATTCCGGACGCTTACGGCGTCATACACGCCGCCTTTCAATCCGGGGACGTATTTCGTGACTGGATCGTCGATGCTTGCGATCAGGCCCTGTTTCAATGCCGCGCCGACCAAGGTAGATGAGATGGATTTCGCCATCGAGAAGGATATCCATCGCGTATCGGGTCCGATGCCGAGTTCATAGTCCTCCATCACAACTTTGTCGTCTTTGAGGATAAGCAGGCCTGAAACGCGATCATCGGCAAGATAGTCGTAGAGATCGAGATCTTCTCCGTTTGCCTTGAAGCGCAGCTTTTCCACACCCAACTTTTGCGCATCCGGAGCAGGCACAAACGCCTGCACCAAGCCGCTACGTGAGACTGTGCGTACCGGGAATAACGTGTCGCTATGCGAGAACGTCTCGACCTCGACGCCCGGCAGCATCCGTCCATCGAAGACCTGTCGCGCGCCCGCCAACTGCGGCTTATTGGCCTGTTGCGCTACGGCCGATACGCAGGACGCGCCGGCTATCGCCAACGCTACGGAAGCTCTCAGGGCTTGGGGCAAAAGTCTGGATTGCATTTACCGAATCTAGGGCATTGGCAGACATGAGGCAAGGAGGTTTTCTACTCGACAAGGCTTTTCAAGACTCGAACATTGCGCTCGTCATCCCCGGGCTCATCGACCGGCGTTTCAGCGATGAAGGCGCAATGCGTGAACCGGGGATCGTTCAGCAGTCGCCGGAATGGTTCAAGGCCCATTGTGCCCTGGCCAATATTTTCGTGGCGGTCGAGCTTCGATCCGCGGGCGGCTTTGGCATCGTTGCAATGCCACATGCGAACCGCGGCCAGTCCCATCGTCGCCTCAATGAGTTGCACTGTCTCTTCATAGCCTTCGTCTGAAACCAGGTCGTACCCAGCTACATGTGTGTGGCAAGTATCGAGGCAAACGCCGATAGGACAAACATCCGGGCCGGCCGCCTGTAGCCGGGCAACAAGTTCAGCCACCTGCTCAAAGCTGCCGCCCAGCGAAAACTCCGCGCCGGCCGTATTCTCGATCAATATATGGAAGCCTTTGTCCTGCCACGGAAGGCCTCCGGCAGCCTCGGAGATGGAAGCGGCCGCCAGCCTCAGACCTTCTTCTCGGGTCAGCCCCTTCCACGAGCCAGGATGGAGCACCAGGTACTCAGCGCCAAGTGCCAGTGCCCGCTCGATCTCACCGCGAAAAGCAACGATGCTTTTTTGCCGTACTTCCTCGTTCTGGCTGCATACGTTCACCAGATAGCTGGTGTGAATGACCAGCGGGCCTACGTTGTATTCGGCGCGAAGTGTCCGCATCCGCTTACCTTGCTCTGGATCTACCTTCGGCGACTTCCACATCCGTGGGCTCGAGGAAAAAATCTGAAAGGTGTTGGCACCAATTTCGCGCGCCCTTTCGACTGCCGTGGACGGCCCGCCGCTTGTACCGAGATGAATACCAATTCGCTTTGCCGTCTTGTTTGCTGTCTTACCCAAGTCGCTCAACCCACTCCCCCAGTACCCGCTAGTCCAGTGTAAAACGCCAGATGTGCGGGCATTGGATGCCTAGAACCCGTTCCGGGCCGGTGATCGCTCAATGACCTTCGTAATAAGAGACAATCAATCTGTCGGGCATAGAATCTGACCATGACTGACACGCTCTCCCAGCTCGAAGTCCTGCTTACGGATGTCATTCTCCCTAACCTCAAAGGAATCAGCGCCTGCCAGGTTGAACAGCGAATGGAAGGCGATCGGCTTGCCCGCATGATCGAGGACTTTCGGTCAGAAATGCAGATCAGCTTTGCCCAATTGCGCGCGGAGATTGCTGCTTGTCGTCAGGAGGTTGAGGACGCCGCCGTCCTCCTGCGCGATGGAGAAGCGGCCACCTCCGCCGAACCAGCAGGGAAAGGAAGAAAGACTTTCATTCACTGACAGAACAACCCAGCGGAGATTCAGTTCGGTGAATGGACTGAGAGATGCTGAGCCTGCGATGATTTCATGATGCGAACGGTCGTTACCGCCTCCCGTCTATGGGACGGCACAAGCTTTCTCTCGGAACCAGCCCTCGAAATCGAGGATCAGCGCGTTACCGGAGTGTGGTCACGTGCGGAGCGGCCCATTCCCGCTGGCGTAGAGTTATTGGATTTTCCTGGGGCGACTCTTGCACCCGCCTATTTCGACGTTCATATTCACGGCGCGGCAGGACATGATGTGATGGAGGCCACGCCTGAGTCTCTCAACGCTGTTGGCCGGTTTCTGGCGTCGCGAGGTACGGGTGATTTTCTGGCTACCACGGTCACGGCGCCGCTCGATGCTACGCTGCGCTCGCTGGAAGGGCTGGCCAAACTGATTGGCAGCAATGCCGAATTAGCTGGAGCGCGGCCTTTGGGAATTCATCTTGAAGGGCCTTTCCTTTCGCATGTCAAGCGCGGGGTGCATCCACCGGAATTTCTGCTGGCCCCCGGAATCGGTACGTTTGATCGTTTCTTTGAGGCGGCGGAAGGCCACATCCGGCTGATGACTTTGGCTCCTGAACTGCCTGGTGCCGCTGAGCTGGCAGCGCATGCAACGGCGCGCGGGGTTCGCATCTCGATGGGCCATTCGAATGCCACAGCCGCAGAGGCAACGCAAACGATCGCAGCTGGTGCTGTTTCCGCAACGCATACATTCAATGCCATGCGGGCACTGGATCATCGCGAACCTGGCATTCTGGGGGCTGTTCTATCAACGGATTCTCTGTATGCAGAGCTGATCTGCGATGGCATCCACGTGGATCCTTCTCTGGTGAAGGTCTGGTGGAGGGCCAAGGGCGGCAACCGGGCCATCCTGGTAACGGACGGAATGGCAGCGACGGGCATGCCGGAGGGCGAATATATGCTGGGCGGCTTCGCCGTTCAGGTGGCGAATGGCAAAGCTACTGCGAATGGTGTGCTGGCCGGCAGCGTGCTGACTCTGGATCTTGCGCTGAGTAACTTCGTCGCCTTCTCAGGCGCAACGGTCGAGGAGGCACTGCCGCTGGTCAGCCGGAATCCCGCGGCGATGACAGGCTTCTCGGATCGGGCTGGGGCAATCGGGGTCGGGCTTCCAGCTAATTTCGTCGCGGTAGATTCGGCCGGGGTGCTGCTGGCTTCCGTGATTCGCGGAAATCTACAGCGAATGAGCTAACAGTCACTGAGCCTGAATTTATAGCGCACTGAGAAAATCAGTCAGCTGTATTCGAGGCTCCTCCGAACGCTATCGCTTGCCCACTGTCTCGCTTAGGCGAAGGGCTCTCCAAATGGCGCCCTCTACGGCAATGACACCCTGCTGGCGGAAGGGCATCTGAGGTGCTGCCGATTTGAGGAGTTCAGTCAAGCGAGAGCGAACGATGCCTATTTTATCTAGAACACTTCCGGTGTAAGCTACGGGGACCTCTTCGGTGAGGCCGTGGCGCTGACGGAGTTTGTGGCGGACGAGCAGGATGGATTCTGCCAGATCTTCAGCTGCCTGGAGAAGAACGCTGGTGGCCACTGCGTCGCCCTCTTCTGCGGACTGCGAGATGATGGGAGCAAGTGCGGAAAAGTCCGGCCCTGGGACTTCGTTGCCGAGATGGACAAGTTCAGCCAGAGTAGACGTTCCCCACACTGCTCCAACTCGGTCAAGGATCAAAGTGGACTCACCGCGATCGTAGGCGTGCAGAGCCTGGCGGATGCCGTGCAAGCCGATCCAGTAGCCAGAGCCTTCATCGCCAAGGGTAGAACTGTAGCCGCCAGCGCTTTCGCGTTCCCCAGTCGCGGTTCGACCGATGCAGTTGGTGCCTGTACCCGCGATCTGGAGGATACCTGCACCGCCCTGGAAGGCCGCATCAAGGGCGATGACTTCGTCGCCAACCACTTCGCAGTTTTGAATGCCGAAATCATGAAGGACATCGGTGATCCACTCGCACACGCCTGGGAGACTGGCGCTGGCAATGCCTGCGGATGCGGCATCGACGGTGGTCACTCCGGCGGCGGCAAAGACTTCGTCCAGGAGTTTGCGCAGATTGGCTTCAGCGGCTTCCGCGCCGACGCGGAGCCTTTTGATGGAGCCGCCCTCGATGCGGGCGAGCACCTCGTCTCCATGTGCGATCACCGCCCTGGTCTTGGTACCGCCGCCGTCGAGTCCCAACACATACGCCATTCGTGCCACTTGCGATTACTCCTTGCCCGCTTCGCCGTTGTCCCGCAGAGTGCCGGCCAGGATATTCAGCTTGCCATCGGTCTTGCCTGGTTCTAGGCCGAGGATATGTGCTATCCACGGATAAAGGTTTACATTTTCAAACGGTTCAACGGTTTTGCCCGCCACGATGTCCGGGCCTGCGGCAAAAAAACTTGCCTTCATCTCCGGCATGGCGTGTGGATCGAAGCCATGTTGGCCGACTGGCTCAGAGTCTGGGCGACCGGCAGGTGGTGCGTGAGCGCGAATAGCGTACGGGCCTGTGGGAACGATGACTGGATCGCCTTCGCGCGGATTTTCGTTGTAGTGAAGGCCGGCGGGTACATCCTTGAGGCGGTAGACCTTAAATTTATCGCTGGCCTTTTTCAACTGGTCATAAAGGCGTACGCGGTCGGCTTCCGTCTTGGCGTAGAGGAGCGGGCCTGCTGTCTCCACGCCTGTGAGGTCGGTGAACTGGTCGAGGTTGATCCAGGGGCCTTCGATCTTGGCCATACCGTGGTCGCTGACGACGATGAGGTCGATTGGCAGATGGGTCGAGTCGAGAGCGATGCGAAGGTTGCCAATGAGCGCATCGACGTGTGCAACGGCGGCCTTGGTCTGCGGTGAGTCGGGGCCGTAGGAATGGCCTGCGTGGTCCACGTCAGAGAAGTACATGGTGATGAAGTGAGGGCGGGTAGTTTCGGGCTCGGAGAGCCAGTTGAGAACCTGATCGACGCGAGACATTTCGTCGACTGAGTCGTCGAATTTGAGGTAGCTGCTGGGGCGTTCGCCGGCGATTTCAGCTTCCGAGCCGGGCCAGAACAGGCACGCGGTCCGCATCCCCTGCTTTTCAGCGAGCGACCAGAGAGGAACGCCGGAGTAGAAACTGCCGTCGGTGACAGCCTTGGCGTCGCCGATGCCGTAGCGAGCTAACTTGCCCTCCGACTGCCGTTGCTCATCAAAGAAACTGTTGGCTACCAGACCGTTGTGCTCGGGATACAGGCCGGTCGCGATGGCGAAGTGGTTGGGGAAGGTCAGCGAGGGGTAGCTGGGCAACATACCATCGGGAGCAGAAACGCCCTGCTTGCCGAGGGCGAGCAGGTTGGTAGCGCCGTATTTCTTGGCATAGTCCCAGCGGAAGCCGTCGAGTGAGACGAGGACGACGTAGTGTGCCTTGAGGGTCTTCGCTGAATTGGGGCCATGTTCAGAGTGGAGGATGACGGCAGGGTGCGCTTCGCGTACTTCTTGGGAGTAGGCAGAGAGTGGGGCAGCGGACAAAATTCCGCAAGCGAGCCCGACCGCCAACGCTAAGCGCACACTTCGACTGGACAACCACCAGCGCAAAACCATCCCAATACCTCCGCACCAGATTAACGCATGGGAATGGTATCCTTCCCATCGATCTAACGCACTCTTGAATCTAGGTTAATTTCCTGCAGGAATTTCGCTGGTTCGAGGCAGCGAGGTGATGAGAGTTGCGCCTGTGTGGTATACGTTTGCCAATGCGAAATGTTAACAAAATTGCGCTTGGGGTGTTGATTGGCCTATTGGCAGGTTCCGCCGTCTGTTCTCACGCTCAGAAGTCCGCTCCGCTGGCTCCAACTCCGCCGATGGGCTGGAATAGCTGGGATTCGTATGGGCTGACCATCAATGAGGCCGATTTCAAGGCCAATGCGGCTGTGCTGGCGGGCATGAAGCAGCTTGGCTGGCAATATGCGGTGGTGGATGAGGGCTGGTATCTGGAGAATCCGTTTGGAAAAACGACGGAAGAGCAGAAGTTCGTGCTTGACGCCAATGGGCGGCTGATTCCTGCGCTGAACCGCTTCCCGGATGCTGCGGGCAAGGATGGGAAAGGCGGAGCCGGACTGAAGCCGCTGGCCGACTGGGTGCATGGGCAGGGATTGAAGTTTGGAATCCACTTGATTCGCGGAATTCCCCGGCAAAGCGTGAAGGAGAACCGGCCGATTGCCGGGTCGGCGTTTACTGCCAGCGACGCAGCCGATACGAGCGACGTGTGTCCGTGGAACGAGGACAATTACGGGATCAAGGACAATGCCGCCGGTCAGGCCTGGTATGACTCCATGATTGGGCTGTATGCAACCTGGGGTATCGATTACCTGAAGGTGGATTGCATCTCAGACAGGCCATACAAGATCAGCGAAATCCGTCAGGTGGCGGCAGCAATCAAGAAAGCTACCGCGAAGACTGGCAGGCCGATTGTCCTGAGCCTTTCGCCAGGACCGACGGCGCTGGACCATGCCGGGGAAGTTGCGAAGTACGCGCAGATGTGGCGAATTTCAGACGACCACTGGGACGTATGGTCGCATGTGGCCAAACCAGGTGAAGGCGAATTCCCCATGGGTACACTGCAGGCCTTCAGCCGGCTCGTGCCCTGGCGCGGGTATGTGGGGCCAGGAAGTTGGCCGGACGAGGATATGCTGCCGCTCGGGTCGCTGACTCCGCATCCGGGATGGGGCGAGCCGCGTGAATCGCGGTTCACTCATGACGAGGCGAGGACTGAGTTTACGCTTTGGGCCATAACTCGTTCGCCGCTGATTCTGGGCGGAAATCTCACCAAGCTAGATGAATTTGCGCGGTCGCTCATTACGAACAGAGATGTGCTTCGAATCAATCAGCGCGCATGGGCGACACACCCAATTATTACTCTGCCGCCGGAACTGCGAAAGGTGCGAGCCTGGATTGCTTCCGAAGAGGCATACTCCGATCCACCGCGATACTTAGCCTTGTTCAACCTGGACGATCAGCCGGTCCGCATCCATGCCCGGTTGGAAGACTTGTCTGCTCAATTGCGGGGGACTCATTTGCGCGACTTGTGGGAGAAGAAAGATCTGCCTGCCAACGGCGAAGTGGATGTAACGCTCGCTCCACACGCTTGCGTGCTTTATCTGGCGCAAACCAAGCTGCCACCGATGGCCAGATGAACTGAGGCTTACAGGGCGGGATTCACTTCAGTGCTGTTTTCAGCAGCGATTCGAGGTTGGCAGCCGCGCCATGGCCGCGCCATTTGACCTGGCCAGATGCATCCAGCAAGACAATATAAGGTTCTTTTTCCGCGGAGACCTGGAAGTAGCTGCGCCACAGTTTTTCGTCCTGGGTGAGGATGACGAAGTGGTCCTGTTCTGCAGACGAAAGTCCTTTGCGCATGGCCGATTTGATCATTCCACGGACGAAGCCGGGGGCAGACTCGAGAGACGCAACCTGGTAGAGCTTGACACCTGTCAGAGCCGGGTCTGCACGGATAGCCTTTGCCCAATCGCCGCAGGGAGGACCAGCGTCCTTGCTGAAGCCTGCAACGACAATCGAGACGTGCCCCTTGACGGCATCCGCAACAACCAGATGTTGGCCGCTGAGGGTTTCGCCTGCGGTGGACGGGAGCGATTGGGACCAGCAGATTGAAGTACTGAGCGCGACAACCGCAAACATCGCGGACACAAGGAAAGATTTCTGCACGAACCATCTCCTTTGATACAGAAAGCAGGATGACACACGCCGCTGCCGCAATTTCCGGAAAGGTGAACCAAATCTTGTCCAGACGCAACATTCCTTTGGTTTTGCGTGTCATCAAGGTTAGACCGCACGCACTACCTCGATTGTGCGAAACTTGAGCTTCAGGCCAAACGCAGTCTGCTGCAGATGTGACAGAACAAACAGAACTTCCCCATTTCGGAGATCACCCGCACAATGCCCCTTCTTCGCTCCGCGTTTATTGCACTTTCCACGAACAAGCCTCTCCGCAAATTCAGTGAAAACTCCCGCGCCGGACGAAAACTCAGCTCCCGTTTTGTCGCCGGGCTGGAGGTGGAAGATGTGCTGCGGGCAGCCGAAATGCTGAATAACTACGGCATGACGGCGACGCTGGATTCACTGGGCGAAAGCGTGGCAACGGAAACCGAAGCGCACCAGGCAGCAGAAATTTATCACCGGCTGCTGGATGCGATTGCGGCGAAGAAGCTGAAGGCCAACATCAGCGTGAAGCTGACGCAGATGGGCCTGGAGATGGATCCGGACCTGGCGTACAAGATCGCTGCAGGGCTAACGGAGCACGCTCGCGCCACAAGCAATTTCTTGCGCATCGACATGGAAGGGTCAAATCTGACGCAGACGACCATCGACCTGGTGCGCCACCTTCATGCTCGCGAGGAGTACCGTGGTCATATCGGTATAGTGATCCAGGCCTATCTGTTCCGATCGGAAGCGGATATTCAGCAGCTGATCTCAGAGGGCATTCGCATCCGGCTGTGCAAGGGCGCGTACCAGGAGCCGCCGTCGGTCGCGTTTGCACAGAAACACGACACGGACACCAATTACGTGCGGCTTTCCGGAATTCTGCTGTCGAGCCCGCTCTACCACGGGCTGGCGACGCACGACGAAGCGATGATTGAGGCAGCCAAAAACTATGCGCAGAATCAAGGCATCGCGCCGGACCACTTCGAGTTTCAGATGCTGTACGGTGTTCGCCGGGACCTGCAGCGCCGGCTTGTGAAGGAAGGATACAACGTTCGTGTGTATATCCCGTTCGGCCGCGAATGGTATCCGTACTTCATGCGGCGGCTCGCGGAGCGGCCTGCAAACGTGTTTTTTCTGGCGAAGAACCTCCTGCGGTCGTAATTCCTTCCAAATCGCAAAAGAAAATGGCCGGTCTGGGATTCCAGACCGGCTATTTTCGTTTCCCTCAATCGATAACGTTAGTGTGGCGCTTCGTACGGTTCAACGCGAAGCAGGTTGGAAAGAATACCTCGCTCCTGAGGAGAAAAAGTGGAACTGTAGCGCGCCGAATTCAGCATCGTCTCACGCTGATCGGGCGGGACGCCGCGAAGATCTCGGAAGGCGCGCCGCATAATCTGCTGACGATCCGGAGGAAGTCCGGACATCTGCCGGGCGGACTGGTTCACCTGCATACGCTGCTCGGGCGACAATCGCTCGATGGCTTCAGCACGGGCCAGGCGACGTTCGCGCTGAGCTGCAGGGAGCTGGTCGATCTGGTGCAATTGTTGGACAGCGCGCTGCTGCTCGCCGGGGCTGAGACGATTGAAGCCGGGTTCGGCACGCAACTGCCGCTCCTGTTGATTGACGGGAAGGTTCTGGTGCTCAGCCATCCACTCGGGCAGGTGTCCGGCGTTGTTGGGCGTCGGGCGGACCGAACTCGTCGACCCGTTGTACGCAGGACGATAAGCGGAACCCGGGGCGGCGCCAGGATATTGGCCCTGCGATGGTGCGGCTTCGCCAGCCTGCGGACGACCGGGAAACGTGCTGCCGGGTCGAGGGGGAAACTGCGAACGCGGCGGTGGCTGGTTCTGCGGCGCTGACGGAGGACGATATCCGGGAGTAGCACCAGGACGATAGCTGGGCTGCTGACCTGGACGACCCTGCATCTGCGGCCGAGGCTGCTGTGGCCGCGCTTGCATGCGCGGGGCGGGCGCCGACCGCGGCACCGGGGCAGGACGCGGGGCCGGTGCGCCATGCTGGCCACCAAAGCGCATCCCCGCAAAAGCCATTGCGGCGGAAGAAAAAAGAATCCCCATACAAGCGGCCTTTGCCACCTGTCGAGCAACGTTCGCTCTGGTCCTGGGATTCATCATCGTCTCTTCTTTCTTCTCAAGGTTGAATCAAAAAATCTGGGCTATCAACTGCTGACGTTAGCTCTGCCCCGGATCGTCGCTATTCGGGTCGTCCGGCTGATCGGTAATGGATTCAAGCTGGTCAAGAAGTTGGGCGTTGCTATCGAGTGTCTGCAGATCGTGAACAACGGCGGCCTGCACAGGCTGCGGCGTGGGCGTCTCCCAGTTGTCAAATCCAAGATACGCTCCGCCACCCAGTAGCAGCACTGCCGTCATGGCCATCGCCGCAACGGGACGCAGGGTAAGCCGCGAACTGTAGACAAACCGGGCGCGAATCCTCTCCCACAATCCGGCTGGCGCAGCCTCGCGCTCTTCCTCAAGACGCGCACCGAGCCGGGTCATAAAGTACGGATTCGGCTCAGGCACCTCCCATGCATCCATCAGCGCCATCGTGGCTCGCAGGTCGTCCAACTGCTTGCGGCAGTCGGCACACCCGGCCAGATGCGCCTGGGCTTCGCCGTTGGCGTTAGCCACCTCGGCGTCAAACAACATCTCCGGCAACATCGCATTCATTTCATTGCAGTTCATCTTGTACTCCTTCCCCGGGCTGGTGTCCCCCAGCTTTGCCCTGCTTCCCCTAAACAAATTCCTTGAGCGACTCCCGCAGCGACTGGTATGCGCGGAAAAGCAGCGACTTGGTCGCCGACTCGCTCAACTTCAAAACTTCACCAATCTGGCGGTAATCCATCTCCTGATACTTATGCATCAACACGGCCATCCGCTGCCGTTCTGGTAAGGCCGCCACATGAGCCCGGATCGCCGCCATCCGCTCCTCGCGCAACATTCGCTGCTCCACGTTTGGATCGTCATCGGCTACTTCAGGAGTGGAACCCGACTCGGGATCCGGAGCATCTAGCTCTAGCGTTTGGGCCGTCCGCTCGTTTTTCGTATCACGGGCGTGATTCACAGCCAGGTTGGTGGCGATGCGGTAAAGCCATGTACTGAACTTGGCCTCTGCGCGGTAACTTTCCCGCGAGCGGTAAACCCGCAAAAAGACTTCCTGGGCGAGTTCTTCGGCTACTGCTTCGTTATGCACCATCCGGTACAAAAAGTGAATGATCTGGCGGTGATATTTTCCGACCAGGTAGGTATATCCTGCCTCGTCGCCCGCTGCCACGGCGAGCATGATCTCTGCGTCCGTACGCTCCGCTGGACCCGTCTGACCTGTCACCGTTTCTTCTGCGACGGTCTTCGCTTCCGTTCCAGATTCGAATCTGGAACCAGAGGAAACTGAGTTCCGGACAGCAACTTGCCCCGACATGAGCCCCGGATTGTCGATCACCAGGCTTGCCATATCTTCTGGAACCCGTTCCATATCCTTTTGTTGCGCATGTTCCGGGGAATCTTGGCTTATTTTGGTGTCATTTCGGGGAGCAAGGCGAGCGTTTGGGCTGCCGCTTGCGGACGCAGCTGTAGGGCCGCCGGAGTGATCCGGGGGGTCGGCGGCGAATCGCATTGGGAGGAATCGTAAACGCATCGTGCAGCAAAGCATGTCCGCCCAAAGCTGGCGACCCGCACATTGAACCACGCGGCTAGCTGATGATAATCTACAGCAGTAGGCCTTGCCTGTTCCCAAACCTGCCCTGCTACGCCTCACTGGTAGCAAGCCAGAGCAGCTCAAGGGCATCGGTTTTCGACTGAAGTCGATTCCACGGTCCGAAAGACAAGGCCAAGCGGGCGATTAACTCAGCGGTAGAGTGCCACCTTCACACGGTGGAAGTCGCAGGTTCGAATCCTGCATCGCCCACCATCTCCAAATTCAAATAAATGGATTACGCGCTAACGATGCGTCCTCAGGAGATTTCGAGACCGCCCGTAGCTCCATACACTTCACCTGTGACATAGCTGGATTCCTGCGAGGCAAGCAGTACATAAATTGGAGACATCTCGACGGGCTGTCCGGGCCGCTTCATCGGCGTTTCAGATCCGAATGCTGGAATCTTCTTGTCGGGTTGGCCCCCACTGGTCTGTAAAGGAGTCCACACCGGTCCGGGCGCTACGCAGTTAACCCGAATACCGTCTCCTGCGACTTGCCTGGCAAGTGCCCTCGTAAATGCAAGAATTGCTGCCTTGGTCGGGGCATAATCCAGAAGAGACGGACTCGGATGAGTTGCCTGAATCGAAGCAGTCGTGATGATAGACCCACCTGGGGGCAAAAGGGGCAGTGCAGCCTTACATAGCCAGAAAAGGGAGAAGACGTTGACGCGATAGGTTTCCTCCAACTGTTTCGTGCTGACATCGGCAATCTTCTCAACCGCATGCTGTTTGCCTGCCACACAAGCAAGGATGTCCAGTCCGCCAAGTTTCTTGTGAGCATCTCTCACGAGTTTCATACAGAACTTTTCGTCGGTTAGATCGCCGGGTATCGCAAACGCCCTGCGGCCCTCGGCTTCAATCAGAGCGATGACCTCTCTTGCATCTTCCTCTTCAGCAGGCAAATAGTTCAGAACGACGTCTGCACCTTCGCGCGCAAATGCGATTGCTACGGCTCTACCGATGCCCGAGTCGCCCCCGGTAATCAGTGCCTTTCGGTCCCGCAACCGCCCATGTCCGATATAGCTTTTCTCGCCGTGGTCGGCCAAAGGTTTCATCTTCTTATCGAGTCCAGGAACAGACTGCGGCTGCCGGCTAAACTTCGGCCTCGGATATTGCGTGGTTGGATCCTGCAGGGTGTAGAGGTCCTTCATCAATTTGCTCCTTATAGGACGAAAACGTCACCTCTATTCGGATGCAGATCCCGGATCCAGGCACGGTCCACTGGCTAATTTTGGTCTACTTCTTCAAGTGCAGCGCAATTTCAAAGAAATCGAGATACAAATGCGGATTGCTGCAGCACGACACGGGATGGCCACCCAAGAACGTGCAGGGCCTTCTAGGGAACGCGTATCATGGCGATCAAAAGAAGCCTTCCAAAATGATGCATCCCAAAAGCTTCTGACGCTTCACTCTGGGGCTACAAGGCAATCCGAGGATTTTGCATTTTCGATTTCGCTATTGATTTCTGCCCCGACCAGGATCATCAAACCGGTGATGTAAAACCAGGTCAAAAGAATAATGACAGCCCCGAGAGAGCCATAGGTCACCGAATAGCTGTTGAACAGGCTGAGGTATATTCTCAGTCCCAGCGACGCAAGAAGCCAGCCGACAATGCCGAAAGCCGATCCGGGGCTGAGCCAGGACCACCTGCGGGCTTTGCGATCAGGAGCCCAGTAGTAGATGACAGCGAAAGACAGCGACAGCAATGCAGTAGCGATTGCCCAGCCTGCTAGCCGGGCTAACACTCCGGCCAATACCCCCAGGATGTGATTCTGAATGTCGTGAGCTGCGATGGCTGCAACAAAATCTCCGCCAAGCATGGCACTCAGGATGAGCGTGACGATGAGCGTGAGAACGATCGTAAGAGCAATTGCATAGAATCGTGCAACGAAGTAAGAGCGGCTTTCCTGAACCTTATAGACCGTATTCAATGAGTCCTGGACCGCGGATATACCGACCGAAGCGGACCAGATCGCAGCCACTAAACCAAAGGTCAGCTTTCCTGTTGTGGCGTTGGCAGTCGTTTCATTGAATGTCAGCAACACAGTTCCAAGAGCCTGAGTAGGGATGACCAGCGCCAGGTAACTCAGGAGTTTATCGTAGACCTGGTTCGCAGATTGGGCGACGAGCCCAAGGACGGAGCTGGCACTAAAAAGAGTCGGGAACAACGCGAACAAGAAGTAAAAACCCAATTCTGCCGCCCTGCCGAAAAGTCTGTCGCTGAGGATGGATTTCCAGGTTAGTCTCGCTACTTTACCTGCACTCGCTCCCTGGAGATTCCAAAGCGATCGAAACGACGACCTGCTGAATACATCCCAGCCTCGCTCACGAAGCCGCCTCGCAGGCACTTTGTTGGCTCGCAGGTCCGTAATGGCTATCCCCATTTCAAATCGACTTTAGCGTCCCGCTATCAGGATGGATGCCAAGTAGCAGTGTGGGAGCAGACATTCAGCCAATTATTTATCACGATGTAAGACTCTTGTCGACGAAGAGCACTTCGGTGAAGCTGTGCCCGACACAGACAAACTGTTTGGAGCAGAGTTGCATCCAAACCGGAATGACGCCGATCGGCCTTCCCCCATCCTGCCGCGTTTTTCAACCGGTATCGGCACCGTCGTCCGACATGTCTCGTGCGCGGAGTTCCTATAGTTGTTTTCTGTCGCTGTTCCTGGGCATTGTGATTGCATCGGGGTCGCTATGCGCGGCACAAAGTAGTGCGCCAGCCGCAGCGCAGGCCCCAAAAACGGCGCCGCAGACATCCCAGATTCTGAACTCCTTTGAGGGACAGAATGTAACGGCGGTGGAAGTCGCCGGGCACCCGGAGTTCAGTGCCACCCAGTTTTCGTCTCTTTTCGTCCAGCGCAAAGGTGAGCCGTTCTCTCGCGACAAAGTCAATGCGACCGTGGATGCGTTGAAAGCAACTGGAAAATTCAAAGAGATCCAGATCCAGGTCGATCCGGAGGCAGACGGAGTCCGGGTTCTGCTGATCTTGGAGCCTGCGATTTGGTTTGGGATTTTTGAGTTTCCCGGAGCAGAGCGCTTCGCATATTCACGACTGGTGCAGGTAGCCAACTTCCCGCCGCAAGCTCCGTACAACATTGACGATGTCGAACGAGATCGGCAGAGTCTGCTCACGTTCTTCCAGCAGGAGGGATATTTTCAGGCCGAGGTGAAGCCAGAGACGAAAGTCGATAATGCGCACGGGCTCGCCAATGTCTACTTTCACGTCACGCTTAAGCAGAAGGCAAAGTTCGGAGATGTGATCCTAGCTGATGCCACTCCAGAGCAAGCTGAGAAGCTCCGCAAAGCTCTCCAAACAATCTGGGCCCGCGGACGCGGTGCCGCGATACGGCCGGGGAAACCGTACCGCCGTTCCACCCTGAATAAGGCGGCCACTTATCTCCAGAGTCAGCTTGCCAAGGAAGATCTGCTTGCAGCTCAGGTCAAGCTGCAAGGTGCTGAGTATCACGCTGACACCAATCGCGCAGACATCCACCTTGAAGTTAAGACCGGTCCTCCAATCCACGTGACCGTGGAAGGAGCGCACCTTTTTCCCTGGACCCGCAAGGCGCTGTTGCCTTTCTACCAGGGAATTGGCGTAGACGATGAATCGATCCAGGAAGGCAGACAGGCTCTGCTTTCTTACTTCCAGTCGAAAGGTTATTTCGATGCGACTGTCGATGCGAAGTCGAACACGGGTACGTCCGGCAATACGATTGTTTATACGATTGCAAAAGAAAAGAAACACAAGGTCATTGAGGTTAATCTGGCCGGCAACAAGCAGGTCCCTGGTGGTGATCTAACTCCGCATATCGCGGTGGAAAAGAAGCACTTTCTTTCTGTAGGGAAATTCAGCGATAAGCTGGTGCGCACGAGCGTGAAGAACCTGCAAGCCGTCTACCAATCGCAAGGATTCAGCAGCGCCAAAGTGACATCGAAAGTTGAGAACGGTGGCGGCGACATCAAAGTCTTCTTCCAGGTCCAGGAAGGGCCACGTGACATCGTAAATTCACTGCAAATCGAAGGTGCGGATACCTTCCCGCAGACTGGCTTCGCCCCGAAAGGCCTGAAGCTGGGAGCTGGCAAGCCATACTCGCAGGCGCTGGTAGAAGCGGATCGCGCTAATATCATCGCGCAATATCTCAAAGCCGGATATTTGACTTCGAGCTTCCGTCAGACATCCACAGTGGTCTCAAAAGAAGATCCGCATCACATCAACGTGGTCTATCACATCTACGAAGGACCACAGGTATTTGCTGGAGATGTGGTTACGCTCGGGCGGGAACATACGCTGCAGCGCCTGATCGATCAGGATGTTTCCTCAATACGTCCGCAGACTCCGCTGACCGAAACACAGTTGCTGACTTCGGAAAGCCAGCTGTATAACCACACGGGAGTTTTTGACTGGGCGGAGGTTGATCCCAAGAGGCAGATCACCACGCAGACCAAAGAAGACGTTCTCGTAAAGGTGCATGAAGCGAAAAAGAATCAGATCACATACGGTTTTGGCTTTGAAGTGATCAATCGTGGTGGCAGCGTTCCGAGTGGCACGGTCACCCTCCCCGGTCTTCCTCCGGTAGGGCTTCCGTCGAGCTTCACCTCCAGCCAGCAGACCTTCTACGGGCCGCGTGGAACATTTCAATTCACTCGCAACAATGTTCGTGGCAAGGGCGAGACGCTCTCATTCACAGGCTTCGCAGGCAGGCTCGATCAGCGTGGCGCTTTCTACTACATCGATCCGAATTTTAGGTGGTCTCCATGGCGTGCGACTACATCGTTTTCTGCCGAGAAGAACGAAGAGAATCCGATCTACTCTTCGCAACAGGAAGTTGGTTCTTTCCAGCTACAGCGTGATCTGGACAAAGCGAAAACCACAACGCTGTTCTTGCGATACAGCTTCAGCCAGACGAATCTTACCCGAGTGCTGATTCCTACGCTCGTTCTGCAGGAAGATCGGAACGTGAGACTCTCCACTCTTGCGGCGAACCTCACCAGGGACACTCGAGACAATTTGCTGGATGCACATAAAGGAATGCTAAGGTCGGTGGAGTTGGCCTTCAACACGTCGAAACTCGGATCCAGCGTTGACTTCACAAAGTTAAACGGGCAGATCGCCTACTACAAGACCGGATTCCATAACATCGTCTTCGCGAACAGCTTGAGGATTGGTCTGGCGCAGCCCTTCGCCAACAGTCGCGTTCCGATCAGCGAGGCGTTCTTTACTGGGGGCGGAAATTCCTTACGTGGCTTTCCACTCGACGGTGCCGGTCCACAGCGGTCAGTGCAGGTCTGCCCGGACGGAACATCCAATTGCAAGACATACATTCAGGTACCAAGTGGTGGCAATGAACTGCTGCTCATCAATAGCGAAGCGCGAATTCCGCTCCCCATCAAGAAGGGGCTTGGAATCGTCGCTTTTTACGACGGCGGAAACGTCTTTCCTCGCATAGGATTTCATGACTTCACTTCGCTGTACACGCACAATGTAGGTCTTGGTCTGCGGTATGCCACACCGGTCGGCCCGGTACGCATCGATCTTGGTCACAACCTGAGCACCCCCGTTGCTGGAGTAAGTTCGACCCAGTACTTCATCAGCATCGGGCAAGCTTTCTGAACGAGGATTTTCATGAGCGACGCTATAGACAATACACACAAGGATGAGCAGCCCGGCCCTACGTTGCCCAAACGAAGGGCACTCAAGGTCGTCGGCTGGATCCTAAGTGGAGCGATCGCCGTTGTTGCACTTTTGCTCATCGCGATCGCAGTGCTGTTGCATAATCAACGTTTTCATGACTACGTCTTGGCAACGGTTCAGCAGAAGGCGAGTGAGAGTCTCGGAGTTCGAGTTCAGGTACAGAACTATGGATTGAATCTTTCCAATCTTGGTCTCGATATATATGGCGTCAGTGTGGATGGAGCCGCACCCTATGCCAGTCCTGCGTTGCTCCAGGTGGATCACGCTGAGGCCTCGGTGCGCATCGTCTCGGTCCTGCATGGAAAGTGGTATCTCGACAGCTTTCGTGTCGATCGGCCTATTGTTCACATCGTCGTGGATGCCAATGGAGTCTCTAATCTTCCCACGATCAAGAGCAGCGGCGATAGCAGCAGTAGCAGCACCAGCATCTTCGATCTGGCCATCCGGCAGGCAGTCCTTGATCGCGGTGAGGTTTATTACAACGACAGACAAAGTGTACTTGCGGCAGACTTGCATGATGTCGAATTCAAAGCCTCCTTCAACGCTCTCCTCAAACAATACTCTGGACGCCTCTCCTATACAGACGGACATCTGAAGTCAGGTACCTTGAACACGATCCCACATGATCTCGAAGCCGAGTTTGACGCAACTCCGACTACGTTTCACCTGACGCGATCAAGGTTTTCCACTGGACCCTCGCAGGTTCTGCTCACGGCCACAATTCAGAACTATTCCAGTCCAAGAGCAGATGCACATTACGACGCGATCATCGATGGCAACCAGGTTGGGAAGATCCTAGCAAGTTCTTCTGTCCCCAATGGCCAACTACACGCCGTGGGCAATCTACACTACGAACAAGAAACCAACCGCACAGCGCTTGACTCCTTGCTGGTAGATGGTGATGTGACCAGTCAGCGGCTCGACATCAAGACGCCTTCGCTGAGAACGCAAATCACCAACCTCGCCGCTCACTACTCACTCGCAAATGGCGACGCATACCTTAAAGATCTTCGTCTCAATGTGCTGGGCGGTACGGTGAGCGGCGAAGGTACGATGAGCAACGTGGCGGGCGACTCGCACACAAGAGTGAACGCAACAGTCCGCAATGTTCAGTTGGCCGAACTGAAGAGCCTCGCGGGCAAGAACGCTACGACCCGCAATGTTGCCGTGGCCGGAGGGCTGAACGCAAACCTCGAGGCTACGTGGGGAAAAACCTTGAGAGATCTGGTCGCACACGCAGACGCGACGATCAAGGGCGAAGTCAAAGGAACAGCACAAGCCGCTACGGGCTTCCAGGTCGTGAAGGCCAATGCCGCGCTAAGGCCAGCAAATCGTATCCCGATCGATGGTTCCATACACGCCGTGTATACAGGTGCAAATCAGCAGGTTTCGATCACCAATAGCTTTGTGAAAACTCCGCAGACCAGCCTCACGATGAATGGGACCGTAAGTGATCGGTCCAGCCTGGACCTGCGGTTTCAGGCAAATGATCTGGCGGAGATTGAGACCATTGCCGATCTGTTTCGTACGCCTCCCACGGGTCAACAACTTCAACCACTCGGCCTCCACGGTACGGCATCATTCAACGGCACAGTTCGCGGAACAGTCAGCGCCCCGCATCTAAACGGGCAGTTCTCTGCTTCCAATCTGCACATAAACGGAAGCGAGTGGAAACTGATCCGGACCGATATCGAGCTGAGCCCAACGATGGCTAGTCTCCAGCGCGGTGAATTGGATCCGGCCTCGCGAGGACGCATCCGTTTCAATGCACGTACATCCTTAACCAAGTGGGCATTCACAAGCGTCAGTCCCGTTCAAGCCGACGTGGATGCATCACAGTTGGATATAGCAGAACTCACGAAATTGGCGGGGCAGAATTTACCGGTCTCCGGCATGGTGACCGCCAACATCAAGCTGCATGGTACGCAACTCAATCCCGTGGGAAGCGGTACGATTTCCACGCAAGGGCTTGTAGCCTTTGATCAGCCCGTACCAGTCGCAAGAGTTTCCTTCGCGGGAACAGGCGACGAGGCCCATGCCGATCTTACAATTCAACTGCCTGCAGGGAACATCGCGGGCAACGTATCCTTACGTCCCAGGGATAGAACCTACGACGCGAAGCTCAACGCCGACGGGATAGTCATCGAGAAGCTGCAGCCAGTGAAAGCTCGCAACATTGGTGCTTCCGGGACATTTTCAATGACAGCGAGCGGTAAAGGCAGCTTTGATAACCCTCAGTTGCAGGCATCGCTCCAGGTCCCTCAATTGGTCGTGCAAAAACAGTCGATCACGGGATTGAATCTCCAGGTCAATGTTGCAGACCACGTTGCGAATGCCGCACTTCATACCTCCGCCGCCAACACCAGCATTCAGGCAAAGGCTCACATTGACCTCACCGGAGAATATGTCACAGATGCTTCGCTCGATACGCAGAACATCCCTTTCCAGCCTCTGCTGGCAGTCTATGCGCCGGAGTACGCCGCAGATGTGTCCGGTGAGACCGAGATCCATGCGACCATGCATGGACCACTCAAGAACAAAGATCTGATCGAAGCTCATGTGACCATTCCCACTCTCAAGATGGGCTATGGAAAAAACATCCAGCTCGCAGCAGCTGGTCCGATTCACGCGGACTACAAGAACGGTGTCGTCGACGTGCAACGCGGGCGTATTCAAGGAACAGACACAGATATTCAATTTCAGGGTTCGGTGCCCGTTCAGGGAAATGCACCGATGTCGGTCATGCTTCAGGGCTCGGTCAATCTTCAGCTGGCACAACTCTTCGATCCGGATATCAGGACGTCCGGCGACCTTAAATTCGACATCAACTCAAGAGGTTCGTCTGACTTCGGTGGCAAAATCGACATCGTCAATGCCACCTATGCATCCGTTGACTTACCGGTAGGTTTACAGAACGGCAATGGTACATTGACGCTTACTCGGGATCGCCTGAGCATCGCCAAATTTCAAGGTACCGTAGGTGGGGGAACGGTCACTGCGCAGGGCGGAGTTTCGTTGCGACCGACTGTCCAGTTTGATCTCGGACTCGCTGCAAACGGGATTCGCACTCTCTATCCGCAGGGCATGCGAGAAGGGATCGATGCAAACCTGAGACTAGCTGGCTCAACAGACTCCGCCACTCTGGGAGGATCGGTCACCCTTACGGATCTTTCCTTCACCTCGGCATTTGATATGAACAGCTTCATCAGTCAGTTCTCAGGCGGTGTATCGACGCCTCCCACTCCCGGATTCAGCCAGAACCTGAATTTGAACGTGGCTGTGCGATCCAGCAGCAACATCAATCTCGTCAGCCGGACTCTTAGCATTGATGGCACCGCGAATCTCCAGGTACGCGGAACTGCAGCCAATCCGGTCATTCTTGGCCGAGTCAACATCAATAATGGGGATGTGATTCTCAATGGGGATAGATTTGTCCTGAGCGGCGGTACAGTTGAGTTCGTAAATCCATCGGAGACAGAGCCGGTGCTGAACCTATCCCTGAAAACAACCATTCAGCAGTACGACGTTTACCTGCGATTCAACGGGCCAATCGATCAATTGCGTACAAACTACAACTCTGACCCTGCATTGCCTTCCGCGGACATCATCAATTTGCTGGCATTCGGCCAAACCACTGAGGCCAACGCGGCTAATCCATCCACTCCTGCAAACCAGGCGGCGGCAGGGCTGGTTGCTTCCCAGGTCAGCAGTCAGGTGACGAGCCGGGTCTCAAAGATTGCAGGCATCTCTCAACTCTCAATCAATCCCGTACTCGCGGGAGGCACAAGTCAAGGACCTCCAGGTGCCAATATCACCATTCAGCAAAGAGTTACCGGAAATCTCTTCGTGACTTTCTCAAGTAATGTTGCTTCGACTCAGAGTCAGGTCATTCAGGGACAATATCAAATTTCGCCGCGGGTGGCGCTGAGCGCGACACGCGACCAAAACGGCGGTTTTGCTTTTGATGCCATTATTAAGAAGACCTGGTAGATCGTTGCCTTGCATTGAGAACACCGTAGAGTCATGACCTGATGCTCGTCCTCGATCGCTAGTGCGAGACAGCAGTGCTTTTCAGTCAACTTAAGTCGGTATCACAATGGTTATTCCTCTCGGCTCTTGCTCACAGATCCGCATTGTCTGTAGGCTTGGACAAACAGTTTCGTCGCTGCAACTGCGCAAGCAGCCAACACTACCCACGTAAATGGACGCATATTTTGTGACCTCGCAGCGTTAGATGCAGTCTACTTTGATATCGAGGCGGCGTGGATTCGGGTGCGCCAAAGGGCGGCGAAGGAGTCGGAATTGCCGCGAGAGGGTTCACTGCAAGATTCCCAAGATAGCGCTTCGGGATATCTACGACGTATTGACACAGAAGCGTTGTATTGATAATCCCCAAAATGCCTACAGGGTAACGTTAAGTAAGGTTCGTCTAGTACTGCAACTTTGAGGTGCATTTCCTCATCGAAACTTATCGAATTCTGAAAGTAATGAATCGCTTATCTCCAACATTATAAAAACGCTAGACAGACTCTATATTCATCGAACGCTTTCATCTTCGTAAATCGTGTCGAGACGTGAGTAGGCAGCTTACTTCCGCAAACATCACCGACAGCAACGAGTTTGCAGATAGCGTCCAGACCACAAAAAGTTCGCTGAGTAGCGTTAATGCGACAACGGTCCTTTACCTACCGCTGTTTTCCATGGCGGTCCTCACTTGGCAGAATTCGAACACGCAGGCACCTGCATTCTCAGTAGCCGCAGGCACGTACACCACTGCGCAGAACGCCTCTCTGACGGACGTGACTCCCGGTGCCGTCATCCACTACACCACTGATGGCAGCGCTGCAACGGCGTCGTCAGCCATCTACTCCTCACCCATTACAGTAAATGAAAGCGAGGCCGTAAACGCCATCGCGATCGCGCCTGACGCTCGTCTGGCTCGTCCGAGGTAGCGACGATGTTGGATCTTTCCGATGACCGTGCCGGATGACGGTACAGCAAAGCTCGATTCTAGAGCCGCCTCTTGAGCAACTGCATTTTTGAGAGCAGCCCAAGGCGGACGCGCGTTATCATCCTCTTGAAGATCATGATGCAGGTGAATCCAAAATCCAAACTGGGACCCTTTCGAAGGTCGGCGCGCACTCTGGCATGGGTATCGGTCGCAATGGTGTCTACGCTCTCAGTAGCGACCATCCTGGCGGCCCAGAAGTTCACGACTGCCGCCGAATACAACAGCGATCCGGCCGCCATGGTTGAGGCTTACCGGCATGTTGAGGCGGCATCCGTCTCCGATGCAATCGAGCAATTGCTGCACAGGAAGAGCTATATGTCCCATCACATGCAGGCGATTTTCCCAACGAAATTTGCTGGATTCGCGCTGACCGTGAAGCTGGTCAAGCAGGAAAACAACGACCCGGATGCCCTAAGCGGTATGCTGCATGCAATTGACTCAGGGGGCGCGGGATCTGTGTATGTGATGCTCGTGGAGGATGGCTCCGACATCGCGGGGATGGGCGGTCTCATGGGCACCGCAATGTCTGCGCGAGGGTTCTCGGGTGCCGTAATCGATGGTGGCGTACGCGACGTCGCTCAGTTGAAGCGCATCGCGTTCCCTGTCTATTCGACGGGCAGCGTTCCCTCCACCTCTGTCCACCATTATCGATTCGAGGGCAGTAACATACCGATCCAATGCGACGGCGTAACCGTAAGGGCCAATGACATCATTGTGGCAGACCAGGATGGGGTAGTGGTCGTTCCCCGCGAACATGCAGCTGAGGTTCTCATTCGCGCACAGCAGTTGGATTACAGTGAACATGCGATGTATCCGGTCATTGAGAAGCTGCACTCAATCGTTGAAGCAGTCAAGCAGTTCGGCAGAATCTAGCTGCCTGACCATAGTTGTGTGCAGCGCGACGGCCCATCGCTCATCATTCGAAGGTAAGGAGATTCCATGCAAAAGCAATCAAGACGAAACCTGCTGAAGAGCGCAGTTACCACCGCGGCGGCCGTGACAGGCGGCACGCTATCCATACCATCTGCAGAGGCGCAGTCACCCAGCAAACTGGAGAAGAAGTCCTATCCCACGAAGGCCAATGCAGATTCTGCACCAGCCGCTCCACCGCTCTTTTCAAGCGCAGTATCTTACGGAAACCTTCTTTTCCTCGCAGGCGTCGGCGCGCATTTCAAGGGGACGATCGAGGAACACACCAAGCATGTGCTGGATGAGTTGGAGCAAACCCTCATCGCGGCTGGATCGTCGATGGAAAAGGTGCTGAAGGTCAACGTCTACCTCAACGACATCAACGACTGGGCTAAGATGAATACGGTCTATGCAGGGCGCTGGGGCAAGGTGCCGCCAGTCCGTACGACAGTTGCCCCTGCCGGCGGTATTCCAGGAAACTCTCTGGTCGAGATTGATCTCATCGCTTACATCTGAAGCAGCGCGCCTTGAACGTTCTGAACAGTTCCTACAACGACATCGCAATGTAAAGGAATAGCAGCCATCATGCCCATTTTTCCATCGAAGCTCTGGTCGCGGCGTCAACTCATCAAGCAGTCCGGGCTCCTCTCCGCTATGGGAGCAGTTGCGGCTATTTCACCAACCGCAGCAAACGCTGGCCCGTCTTCGGAGCATGGCGACAGCATGACACTGCCGCAGCGAGAAGGCTCAGAATCCAACAATCTCTATACGAGAATCGGTGTTCGTCCCCTGCTGAATGCACGCGGAACCTTTACCATTATCAGCGGTTCGCGGTCATTGCCGCAGGTGAAGCAGGCGATGTTTGAGGCTTCGCACTACTTCGTTCATCTTGATGAACTGATGGATGCCGTGGGGAAAGAGCTCGGCCAATTGACTGGCGCAGAGTGGGGCATTGCAACGACTGGCTGCGAAGCGGCTATTGCTCTTGCCACCATTGCCTGTATTGCAGGAACCGATCCTGAGAAGTCGCAGGCTTTGCCTTATATCAAGGCACGCGATCAGGTGATTGTTCCATCGCATTCACGCAACCCATACGACTTCGGTATCCGGATGACAGGCGCTGAGATCGTCGAAGTGGACTCAGCGGAGCAGTTGAGAAGTAAAATCTCCAAACGGACCGCAATGATCTATATCCTTTCCAGTCCCGCTGCCGAGCAAGGACCGTTGAGCATTCCCAATATCTGTTCCATCGCTAAGGAGAAAGACATCCCGGTGTTTGTGGACGCGGCTGCCGAGGAACCCCTAGTGCCGAATATCCATATTCAACATGGGGCCACGCTGGTAGGTTATTCCGGTGGCAAATGCCTGCGCGGTCCGCAGTCCTCGGGAATGATGATTGGCCAGAAAGATCTCTGTCGGGCGGCATATTTTCAGGCAGCACCGCATCACAACTACGGACGCGCCTACAAGTGTAGTAAGGAAGAGACTATGGGACTGCTGGCCGCAGTGCGCCAGTGGTACAAACGCGATCATGAAGCAGAACAGCGCCAGTGGGTCTCGTGGTTGCAGCACATCGAAGGACGAGTGAAAGGCCTGCCTTCCGTCACGACCGAATACTTGCAGCCGGAAGACCTGTCGAACAAGTCGCAGCGGCTACGCATTCACTGGGATGCTACACAATTGAAGATTACAGGCACGGAACTGGTAGCACGCCTGGACGCTGGCACTCCGCGCATTCTTGTCGATAGCGGGACGGGCACAAGGCCGGATAACATGGCAAGTTCCATCACCATCATGCCCTACATGATGGACGCAGGCGAGGAGACCATCGTTGCCGAAGCAATCTATCTCGGCCTTACGCAACCAGGTCACTACGACGATCCCGTTATCCCCTCAGGGGAGCCTGCCAAGGTCCAGGGGAAGTGGGCAGTCTCCATCCAATACACGCGAGGCGTTGGTGAGCAGCACTTCGCGCTTGAACAAAGCGGCAACAGCATTACAGGCAAGCAGCAAGGTGAACTGTACCAGGCGGATATCAAAGGAAGCATACACGCCACTGAGATCGAATTGCATTCCTCGATGGCGGTCAGCGGCAACGAGATTCCATGGACATTCAAAGGTAAGGTCGACGGCGGCAGCATGACCGGTACGGTACACCTGGGCGAATACGGCGACGCGACCTGGAAGGCCACACGCGCCTGAACTCCCTGCGAGAATCAAGTCTCAACTTGAACCGCATCCCTGTGCTTCAAACCGCGATAGAGCCATAAGAGTTGCGTACTAACTGCACCTTTTTTCAACCAGAGGTTCACTAATGCAGCCTTGTTTTTGGTCTCGGCGCACTGCTTTCATGCTTACACTCGGAATCTCCATCCTGCTATTTTCCCTTGAGAGAGCTACGGCGCAATCCCCTGCTCCGGTCTATGACCTCCTGCTGCAAGGTGGACATGTGATCGATGCCAAAAACAACATTGACGCAAGAATGGATGTTGCCATCAAAGATGGCAAGATTGGCAAAGTTGCAGCGCATATTCCTTCGAATGCAGCGCTCAAGACGATCGATGTCAAAGGGCTCTATGTTACTCCTGGGCTCATCGACATTCACGTCCATGTCTATGCCGGCACCGGCGAACGCGACTCCTACGCGGGCGACAACAGCGTGGCGCCGGATGGATTTACATTTCGTACCGGCGTCACCACGGTCGTAGATGCAGGCAGTTCGGGGTGGCGCAACTTCGAAGACTTCAAGCAGCGGATCATTGACCGTTCAAAGACGCGCGTCTTCGCAATGTTGAACATCGTGGGTGCGGGAATGCGCGGACCAGCATTTGAAAACAACACCGCAGACATGGATGGGCAAGTGACCGCCGCAATGGCGCTCAAGTACCCCGCGACAATAGTTGGAATCAAGACCGCACACTACGAAGGTCCCGATTGGAAGCCTGTAGAACAGGCAGTCATTGCGGGTACCAAAGCAAATATTCCGGTGATGGTTGACTTCGGCACTGATCGGCCAACCCGCCCCATCTACGATCTGCTCACAAGCAAACTCCGGCCGGGCGATATCTATACGCACATGTACTCTGGCCTGCGCCACGAGCAGGATGCCGTCACACTCGGTCCCAGTGCTGGCCTATTGGAAGGAAGAAAGCGCGGCATTTATTTTGATGTAGGTCAGGGAGGAGGCAGCTTCAAATGGTCGCTTGCCATCCCGATGATAAAAGCTGGCTTCATACCTGATTCCATCTCTACCGACCTGCACATCAGCAGCATGAACAGCGCAATGAAAGACGAACTCAATGTAGCTGACAAAATTCTCAATATCGGAGTGCCATTCAAGGACGTGATCGCAGAGATGACAGCAAATCCCGCACGCGAGATCAAGCATGAGGAATTAGGGAATCTGTCAGAAGGCGCAATCGCCGATGTCGTGGTTTTACGCGTGGAACAGGGTCACTTCGGCTTTACGGATATGGTCAACCGTAGGCTTACAGGCACCCAGAAGATTATTTGTGAGCTCACCGTAAAGGATGGGAAAATTGTCTACGATCTGAACGGCATCAGCGCAACTCCCTGGGACGCGGCCCCGGGACCAAACGCAGAGAAAGCATCTCGCTGGACCACGTTTGCGCCACATATAGAAGAGCAGAAGACTGCTGATAAGCCGCACTGAACTGTTCCATCCTCAGGCTATCAGGACCACATCCAAGCGTTCGCCCTTTGACCTCAAGCAGCCAAACGAAGCCGGGCGTCTTCTCTTTCGTGTCTGCAACACAAAACACTTTACATTCACAATGAATTTACATTGATGCGGTTAAATAGAGCGAGTTTGTGATCTCAGGTCCGGGCAAGTCACCCGGACGTGAGTGCGACCCAGTGTAGCGGAGCAATTTGACTATTCCCTGAGCCGCTGTCTAATTTGTTCTCCCATAAAGGCCGGGCCCGCTGCATTTGTTACCAAAATCATTTGACAGAATTTGCACCTCGGAGCTGACCATGAAACGCATCTACTTGCTCGCTGCATTCGCATGTCTGCTGTTGCTCAATGCAGTCGCGGCTTTTGCCCAATTCGAAACCGCCTCAGTCCTCGGATACGTCCGCGACCCTTCCGGAGCAGCAGTGGCCAACGCAACTGTTACCCTCATCAACGAAGAGACCAAGGGTCAGGTCACCGTGACGACTGACGCTCAGGGTGCCTATCAATTCACCGATGTGAAGGTAGGCAGTTACGAAGTCACGTCCCAGGCTACTGGCTTCGGTACCTCTACCACCGCTGCGTTTCTGGTCCAGGTGAATGCGCACCAACGCGTCGATGTAACACTCAAAGTTGGCGCGGCCAGCGAAGTGGTAACAGTCAGTGATGCCGCTCAGCTGCTTGAGACCGATTCGAGTGAACGCGGCCAAGTGATCGGTACGCGCGAAGTAGAAAATCTTCCGCTGAACGGCCGCGCTTATGCTGATCTCGCTGCGCTTGTTCCGGGTGTTCGTCGCAATACTCTGGAGAACACATCCGACAGCAGCCGTGATGCCTCCTTCAACGTGAATGGTCAACGCAGTGAGTTCAACAACTTCCTTCTCGACGGCCTGGACAACAACGCTTACGGTACTTCAAATCAGGGGTTCTCGAACCAGGCGATTCCACCGTCTCCCGATGCCATCTCCGAATTCCGCGTTGAGACAGACAACTACAGCGCAGAATACGGCCGCTCCGCCGGCGCTGTCATCAATGTCAGCATCCGCAGCGGCACCAACAGCTTCCATGGCAAGGCTTACGACTACATTCGTAACACAGCATTCAACGCGATCGGCCCCTTTACGCCTCCGAAAAATCCCCTCACCGGCGCACCGCAGAAACCAATTCTTCTTCGCAATCAGTTCGGCGGAACACTGGGCGGACCGGTATGGAAAGATCGCATCTTTATTTTCGGCGACTACGAAGGAACACGCCAGGTCGTACACGCTGTAAATCTCGCTACGGTTCCCACGGCGAACCAGTACGGCACAAGCGATCTTGCCAAGGCTAACGGCGGTTATACCTTCTTGACTGCGAGCGGCGGCACAGAAACGGGAACGCCTGTACCTCTGCGTAATCCTCTGACGGGACAAACGTACAGTAACGGCGTCATTCCATTCACCGACCCATCTGTCTCCTCCTTCGCCAAAGGTGTTCTTGCTGCTCTCCCTGCTCCTAATGTGCCCGGCGATCCATTCTCGAACAATTACGCTTCCTTGCCGGCGGATACAATCAATGACGATAAGGGCGATATCCGCATGGACGCTACCGTGAGTCCAAAGACGACCGCCTTCTTCCGCTACAGCGAGCACCAGGCATTGATCCTTTCACCACCGAACATCCAGGGCCCGGCAGGCGGCAACAGCAATGGCCATGTGAAGATCTTCAATCAACAAGCGGCCATCGGTGCGACGCATGTCTTCAACCAGAATTCCATCCTTGATGCGCGTTTCGCCTTCACTCTGACCGACGGCGGCAAAGGTCCCTATGGCGCCAATCTACCCAGCCTGATGACCGGTATCCCAGGATTACCGACGGACCCCGTCGTTGTACGCAGCCTGAACGTGCAGAGCGTCAATGGTTTTTCGCAATTTGGCAACCAGGGCAGCAATCCTCAGTTTCAGAATCCATATATCTTCAATCCGAAGATCAACTACACGCAGATTCACGGACGCAGCACATACAAGGTCGGCTACGAGTATCAGGCAATCTTCACGAAGATTGACGACTTCAACCCAACCTACGGACAAGACACGTATAACGGCGGCTATAGCTTTACGGGAGCAACGGCAAGCGCATTGAGCGGCGCCGATACAGGCACCAAAGAAGCTGTTTCACTGGCGGACTTTCTCTTCGGTGCGCGCGACACATTCCAGCTGAACAATTTCGTCGTGGTGCATCTCAACCAGCGCATGCACTACTTCTATTTCCAGGACGATATTCGTCTTACCTCTAAGCTCACCCTCAACGCAGGTCTGCGCTACGAGTTGGCTACACCGCAGTGGGAGTCGGACAACAAGCTTGCAAACTATGACCCGGGCACACAGTCGCTCATCAGGGCTCACTCCGGCTCGATCTATGATCGCGCCCTGGTCAACATGCCCAAGCTCGACTTTGCCCCACGTCTCGGTGTTGCCTATTCTATCGATCCAAAGACCGTTGTACGCGCAGGCTACGGACTGAGTTTTGCCCAGTACAATCGCGAAGGCGGCGAGAATCTGCTGGTGTACAACCTGCCCAACATCGTTAACACCAATATCGTGCAAGCTCCGCAGTTTGCCGATCCTGCAGTGACTGGTTCGCAGAAGTTGCTGCCTGTCTGCACGGACGCACAGGCTACTGCACCCTTCAATTCCACCAATCCTACGCCGTGCTTCCGCACCACCAGCCAGGGCTATCCCGATGGCTTTACCAGTCCCTCGAACGTCACGGCTGCCAGCAACCTCACCGCTCAGGCACGTTACATTCCCAAAAATCTACCTACCGGTTACGTGCAAGCCTGGCATCTCACCGTGCAGCGACAGATCGGTCCCTCAACCACGCTGGAGGCCGCGTATGTCGGCTCGCATGGCGTGAAATTACAAGTGCTTGCCGACTTGAACCAGTCCGCGCCAAATGCGGTCACTCCTACTTGCAACGCAACCGTCTCGTCTGGTTGCCTTTCGCTTGCAGCACGTCGTCCGATCAAGACGTTCACCACCATCGAGGAGACGTTACCTGCAGGCTTCCTCTCGTACAACGGGCTTCAGGCCAAAGTGGAACACCGCGCCGGTCATAGTTTGTACCTGCTCGACTCGTTCACGTGGTCACGTGCCATTGACAACGCTGCCGGTCATCTCGACACGCCGGACGGAGACAATTCGCGTATCAACCTTGCCAATCCAAATGGGGATCGCGGACCGTCCGCATACAACCAGCCATTGAACAACGTTCTGTCCGTGGTTTACGACCTGCCTTACGGAAAGGGACGTACCTTCGGAAGCGGTGCAGGTTACCTGATGCAGCAGGTCCTGGGGGGTTGGCAGTTGACCGCGATTGAAAATGCGAGCGCAGGTCTTCCGGTCAACATCACTTACTCACCGAACAGCTTTCAGCAGGTCAGTCCGTTGCTTGTTCAGCGGCCCAATCAGAGCGGGAATATCGTCCTTCCCAAAAGCGAGCGCGTTAAGATCAACGGAAATCAAGGCCTTGTTGTGCTGCAAAACAAAGTCTTTGTCAACGTCACGGATCCCGCGCTGAGCCTTCCCGATAACAATCATCCCTACGGCACAGCGGGCCGCAACTCAGTGCGCTTTGATCCCTACTACCAACTGGATATGGGTCTGCACAAGACCTTCGCGCTGTATCCTGAGAGCGTCAAGTTTGACTTCCGCTTTGAGGCGTTCAACGTGCTCAATCAAACCAACTATGCTTTTCCTTCCAGCACCTTCAGCCCGACGTCCAGCAGCTTCGGCGTTGTTTCAGCATCCACCATCTTCCCGCCTCGAGTGTTGCAGTTCGCAGGCAAAATCGTGTTCTAACCATTAACAGACCTGAGGAGCCGAACTATGAATCGCAGACAGTTCACCACCCTTGCCGGCGCGTCATTAGGCAGCCTGCTCACCCATCAACTCTGGGCTGAGCGGGCTTCGGCCTCCTCGGGTAAGTTCTACATAGCACTCATCGCCGATACCCACATCATTGACGACTTCTACGTGAAGGGAAGTGAAAACGGCGTGGAAGACAACGAGAGCATCCTCGTCACAACTCCACGGCTCATCTCCGCAAGAAACCTGATCAACTCGCTCAACCCAGCCATTGAGCAAGTCTTCCTCATTGGCGATTACTTCCACAACTACCCGTCGACCGACTACGACTTCTACTTCAAGAACACCACCCGCCTCGACAATGCCAAGGCCATCACGGATCAGTTCAAGATGCCCGTACACCTCGGCTTCGGGAATCACGATTACGATGTGCGCCGCGTACCGCGTGAGATGAGCCACCGGTTATTCAAGGCTAAGTACAATACCGATCCCTACTCTGTGGTCGATTACAAAGGATACAAGTTCATCCATCTCAATAATTTCCTCGGCAGCACGCAGGACCATACTGCAGCGGACTTCAACCCTGGAATTGGCTCGCTCGGCGAAGAGCAACTACATTGGTTTGAAGCGCAGTTGCAACAGCACAAGCCAACCTTTGTCTTCATTCACTATCCGCTCATTTCGGATGTGCCTATGGAGTTCGGCGACTATGGTCTGTATCCCCTGCTGCGCAAGTATAAGGACACGATCCAGGTCGTTGTTTCAGGTCACATGCACAAGTGGATCGACTTCGCGCATACCTACGGGCCACAGCATTATGTCATGGCCGCCACGCGCTACGATCCCAATGCATATATGCTGATCGAGATTGATCCTAAGCTGGCAACCTGGCGCTTCATGAATATAGACCTCGTCGAATGGGCCACGCACTACAGCCAGCCTTATCGATCTGCTTAGTCTTCATTTCGCTCGATCAACATTCAAGACGCCACAACAGCTCGCAAAGGAAATCACATGCTTCCCTCCACTTTCCGGATTCTGTCCTTGTCCGCGTGCTCGAGCGCAGCTTTCCTTCTTTCCTCGACAGGCATTCTTTACGGTCAGACATCCAGTGATGCGCTCAAGCTCAACCAGATCCAGGTGATCGGCACGCACAACAGCTATCACGCAGGCATTGCTCCGAGTGAGAGCAAGCTATGGCAGGCGAAGTATGCCAATGCCTATAAGGGCCTTGACTACAAACATGAGCCGCTTCCGCAACAGTTCGACAGTGGTGTTCGCCAGATCGAACTCGACATCTTTGCCGATAGCAAGGGTGGTCTATACGCCCACCCTTCAGGGCCCAGGATGGTTGCTTCGGCCAAGCTCCCTCCCGATCCGGACTTCGACCCGGAAGGATTGATGCTCAAGTCAGGCTTCAAGGTGATGCACGTACAGGATGTGGACTACCGCAGCACCTGCCAGCCTTTCATCGCTTGTCTCACGCAGGTGAGGCAATGGTCACAAGCACACCCCAATCACATCCCAATCTTTGTTCTCCTTGAGACCAAGCAGGATAAGCCTGAAGGCGCACTGGAAGTCACAACCCCGGAGACCTTCACCGCCGCCACCTTTGACGCGCTCGATGCCGAGATTCGGTCCGTCTTCGCTCCCGGCGAAATGATCACGCCCGACGATGTGCGCGGTTCTTTCAAGACGCTGAATGAAGCAATCCTCGCCGGCCATTGGCCGACGCTTTCCGAAGCACGCGGCAAAGTAGTGTTTCTAATGGATCAAAAGCCTGTCGGTCCTACCTACCTCTCGGGGCATCCCTCGCTGCGTGGCCGCGTTATCTTCACCAATGCTGACCCGGGTCAACCAGACGCAGCCTTCGTAGAACGAAACGATGGCTCTGTTGAAGAGATACAGAAGCTGGTGAAGGAGGGTTATCTCGTGCGTTCCCGTACGGACGCAGACACCCGACAGGCACGAGCAAACGACACAAGCACTCGTGATTCCCGCCTGGCCAGCGGAGCACAGCTGCTGAGCACGGATTATCCAGTGGACGAGCCCGCCCGCTGGGAGGGCCACTACGTCGTCACACTGCCTGGCAATGCGGTCGCTCGATGCAATCCTGTCAATGCCCCGGCAGGATGCAGCGTACAACCCTGATGCGCCGTGTTTGCCATTCCATCGCTGCTTAGGGCAGCCTGACCGACCGTCTTCAGGCTACCTTAAGCTCGAAGGGTAGATAATGCACCTATGCGGGTGTTAATCGTCGAAGACGAATTGCGTCTGGCCGAGAACGTGGCCACAGCTCTGCGCGAGGGCCCGGGGTTTGCCGTGGACTGCGCGGAGGACGGCGAGACTGGGTTGATGCTCGCGCAGAATCGCTGCTACGACCTGATCCTTCTCGATTTGATGCTTCCCAGGCTCGATGGGCCCACTGTGCTGCGTCGCATTCGTGCAGCGAAGGATCAGACACCCGTCCTCATTCTCACGGCACGCGACGAAGTTCACTCCACCATCAGTCTCCTGAACGCGGGAGCCGACGACTATCTCAGCAAGCCATTCGACCTGGGCGAACTGCTGGCCCGCGTGAAGGCGCTCGTGCGTCGAGGCAAGGGCGTCGCTCATCCGACTTTGCACGCAGGCGATCTCTCGCTTAATACGCTCGAACAGACGGTGCAGAAGGCCAACGAGTCCATCACCTTATCTCCCATGGAGTATCGCATCCTTGAGTACTTGATGCATCGCCCTCGCGTAGTGGTCTCCAAGCAGGAGTTGCTCGAGCACCTTTACGACTATAACTGGGAGCACCACTCGAATGTCATCGAAGTCCACGTCTCAAATCTGCGCAAGAAACTGGGCGGAAGTGAAGAGGCCGGCAGCATCGAAACGCTGCGGGGACGCGGCTACAGGCTCGTTACGCGCAAGGCGGCGATCGATTGAGACCCTATTCCATCACGCGGCGTCTCATCGTGACCGTTCTCTTCGTGGAGCTAATATCCGCTCTATGTGTGACTGGTGTGGCCATCGTTTACGAGCGGCACACCCATTTCCGCTCCTTCGACATTCTGCTGCGAGGGCGTGCGGACTCTATGCTCGGCGCGGTTCAGGATGCCGAAGACGCCGCCGATAACGTCATGCTGGACGGCACAGAAGTGAGTGCGCCCAAAGATGACATTTACGAAGTCACCGACGACCACGGACGCCTGCTCGGCCGTTCTGCAAACTGGGCCGGTTCGGCAGCTCTGGTGGAAAAGAAGCACCGTCGATCCGATCAAGGAGATAGGAACGAAGAGCGATACTACAGCGTAAGACTCAATCACAAGGAATATCGTGTCATTGCAATCACCGGCCAACGAATCGTCGACCCCGGCGACAAGGGCGGTGGCATACGCCGAGCCGTAACGATTTATTACGGAGCCTCGACCGAGCGCGTGTGGGAGGCCGTTCTGCGTGCCGCAGGCTTCTATGCGCTAAGCAGTTTGCTGGTTCTGGCCGCCACGGGAATACTCATGTTCTGGCTGTTGAATCGCGGTCTTGCGCCGCTGCGCCAGTTAGCTTACGCAGCAGCCGGTGTCTCAGTCACATCATGGAATTTTGCGCCGCCGGAAGAGGCTCGCCAGACGCAGGAGCTAACCCCGCTTGTGCACGCCATTGAGAATGTTCTGCAAGGTCTCCAGCAGTCCTTTGAGCAGCAGAAGAGATTTGTCGGCGATGCCGCGCATGAACTGAAAACGAGTGTCGCCGTCGTGAAGTCGTCCCTTCAATTGCTGGGCATGAAGCAGCGTACAGCCCCTGAATACGAGGCGGGGTTAGAACGTGTTCTGAACGATTGCGCCCGGATGGAATCGATCGTCGCGCAGATGCTCACGCTGGCAAGGCTAGAGGATAACAGTGCAGCGCAAATAACAACTGCCGCCACCCCGATCTATGTGAGCCTCCAAGCTGTCGTTCGTCAGCTCGATACCATGGCGGAAGTGAACAGCATCGCGATTGCAATCAGCGGCGATCTGTCTCTGAATGCCCAGATCGATCCAGAAGAGTTGAAGCTGCTCTTTACAAACATTCTGATGAATGCCCTGCAGCATAGCCCGGTTAACTCGCATATCGACATCGATCTTAAAGATGCGGATGGGGTAGCAGAGATCCTGATTCGTGATGAAGGCGAGGGTATCGATGCCGAGGATCTGCCGCGCATCTTCGAGCGTTTTTCCCGCAGCGACCCTTCGCGCAGCAGGCGAACCGGCGGCACCGGCCTCGGATTGGCCATTTGCAAAGCCATCACCGATCGTTGCGGTGGCGCAATTACAATCCATAGCGAACTGAAGCGCGGTACAACCGTGTCCATTCGCCTCCCTCTCGCTTCGTCTCAGCCTGTGCAAACTCAAAAAGAATTTCAGTAATACTGGCGCTTCTTCAGTAACGCTTAAGGTTGCAATGGGATAGTAAGTGAAGCGGCAGCCACCGATGCAGCAATCGACCTGCCGCAACGAATTGGAGTATCTATGCACTTGCAGCAACTTCCAAATGCAATTGGCAAAATCCGCACTCTTGGCATGGCTGCCACTCTGTCCGCCGGCCTCGTTCTCACCCTTACCGCCGCAGCCCCAGCGCAATCGTACAAAGTTCAAGACACCTGGAAGATCGGTGGCGAAGGCGGCTGGGACTATCTCGTAGCCAACCCTGAAACGCATCGTCTCTACGTTACTCACGGCACTCGCGTTGAAGTCCTCGACCTGGCTACAGGCAAGTCCGTGGGTGCCGTCACTGGATTCAAAGGCACACATGGCGTCGTCTTCGACAGCACTGGCAAGTTTGGCTACATCAGCGACGGCCGCTCGAACGCGGTAGCAGTTTTCGATCTGGCCACCCTGCAGGTCGTTGCGACGATTCCGGCAGGCACGAACCCCGACGGCATGGTGTACGAGCCGGTGACAAAAACCGTTTGGGCATTCAACGGCAGCAGCAAAGATGCCACGGTGATCGACACGGCGACCCGTAAAGTCATCGCCACTGTTGCTGTCTCTGGTAAGCCCGAGTTCCCGGTTGCGGATGGTGCAGGCAATGTCTATGTGAATATCGAAACCAAGAACACCATTGCGCACATCGATGCCAAGTCACACAAGGTAATCTCCGAGTGGTCCATCACCCCGTGCGAATCACCGTCAGGCCTGGCGATCGATGTGGCCGGCAAGCGCCTCTTCGCCGTGTGCGATGGCAACAAGATGGCCGTCGTCGACTACACCACGGGTAAGGTGCTTGCCACTCCCGCGATCGGCGACGGTCCGGATGCGGCGGGCTACGACGCAAAGCTGAAGCTTGCCTTCGCCTCAAGCGGAGACGGCAAGCTCAGTGTTGTAGATGCAAGCAACGGCAGTTACAAGACCGTGCAAACATTGACGACGGCCAAAGGCGCACGCACCATGACACTCGATCCCTCGACAGGCAAGATCTACGTGGTCACGGCGCAGTTTGGGCCAGCGCCGGCAGCAACCGATGCCAACCCCCATCCGCGTCCGTCGATCCTGCCGAACAGCTTCAGCGTGATGGTTATCGGAAAATGAACGGCCTCTTCTCCAGAACACTGAGCTGGACCTGCGCATGCCTTGTATGCGCAGGTATCGCCTTGCCGTGCAAAGTTGCTGAAGCTCAGCAAGTGAAGGTATCTACCACTCCGCTTGCCACTTCATCGACCAATCCGCAAACGATCTCTCTTGAGGATGCAATTGCCCGGGCAAAGGCGAATGAGCCAACCTTTGCCGCTGCTGTTGCCGCAGGCAAAGTGGCCGCACTCGACCGTTCGCTGGCTCGTGCAGCCCTGCTGCCGAATGTCGTTTATCACAATCAGTTTCTCTATACAGAGCCAGCTCACGGAGCCACCAACTCAGCCAACGCCAGCGCCAGCACTGTTCAAAGTACGCCTCGCTTTATCGCCAACAACGCTGTACACGAATACACAAGTCAGGGCGTCGTTACTGAAACCATCGGCATCCAGCAGTTTGCCGCAGCCTCTCGCGCATCGGCGGCCAGCGTCGTCGCTACAGCGGAGCTCGAAATCGCTCGCCGCGGACTCGTTGCAACAGTAATCAGCCTCTATTACACAAGCCTTGCCGCCGACCAAAAGGTGGCTGTGGCGCAGCATGCGCTGGATGAAGCCACGGATTTTTCAAAGCTGACGCAGAACCGCGAAAGTGCCCGCGAAGTAGCCCATGCCGATGTGATCAAAGCTCAACTCACGCTTCAACAGCGTCAGCGCGATCTGGACGACGCGAAATTGCAGAGCGAGAAGGCACGCCTCGAGTTTGCGGTGCTACTCTTTCCCGACCCACGCACCGCGTACACGCTGACAGACTTCACCACGCCCGCGCCGCTGGCCGCGCGCGAAGAGTTTGAGGCTACAGCAGCCCATGACAATCCCGAGCTCAAGAGCGCTCTGGCCTCGGTGCGCGCCAGTTCACTCGATCTGCTGGGCGCGCGCGCAGCATACCTGCCTGATCTTGGCCTTAACTTCAATTACGGCATCGACTCGGCCCAGTTCGCGATACACGCGCCGGATGGCACGCGCAACCTGGGCTATTCCGCATCGGTCACACTCGATATCCCGGTGTGGGACTGGTTTGCAACGCACGACCGCATCAAGCAGAAAGTCGCCTTGCGGGACTCTGCCCGAGTTGCATTGACCGCCGCGCAGCGCAAGCTCATCGCGCAGATCGACGAGTTCTACGCAGAAGCCGGCGTTGCACGCACTCAGCTTGCATCGCTCGACGAGAGCGCATCCACTGCGCGCGAAAGCCTGCGCCTGACGCGCCTGCGCTACTCGGCGGGCGAAGCCACAGTGCTCGAAGTCGTCGATGCTCAGACAGCGATGACTGCAGCGGAAACGGCACGCGTAGACGGCGTGGTCCGCTATCAGACCGCTCTAGCCAACCTCCAGATCCTTACGGGAAGCCTTTGATCATGCCTTTGACACGACTAAAAATCTTCCGACTGACAGGCGTTACCCTGACCTTGTCTCTGGTTCTCTCAGGCTGCCACAAAGCTGAAGAAGCACCCACGCCCGAAGTCGAAGTGCAGGCAGCGCAGCCGCATACTGGCTCGATCTCCGACTCCATCACTGCAGACGCCACTTTGGCTCCGCTATCCCAGGCCGCCATCGCGCCAAAAGTCACGGCGCCAGTGAAGAGATTCCTCGTTCAGCGCGGCGCTCACGTCAAGGCGGGACAACTTCTGGCCACCCTTGAAAACAGCGATCTGGCCGCAGCAGCGCTCGACAACCAAGGATCCTACGATGCGGCCAAAGCCGGCTACGAAACAGCCACCCGCGCCACCGTACCAGAAGAATTTACCAAGGCTCAGCTCGATCTGACACAGGCCAAGGCTCAGCTCGATCTCAACCAAAGCATCGTTGCCGCTCGCACGCAACTGTTTACGCAGGGCGCCATTCCGGGCCGCGATCTGGACACGGCCAGGGCCGCGCTCGTGCAGGCTCAAGCCGCTTACGACATCGCCAAACAGCACTTTGAGGCGGTACAGAAGACCAGCAACCAGGCATCGCTGGTTGCGGCCAAGGGTCAGCTCGACTCCGCGAAGGGCAAGTTTCTCGGCGCGCAGGCGCAACTGAGCTATACCGAAATTCGCAGCCCCATCGACGGCGTTGTAACCGACCGACCGCTCTTCGCCGGGGAGACGGCTCCGGCCGGAACGCCTCTGATCACCGTGATGGATACTTCCGCGCTGTTAGCCAAGGTGCACATTGCGCAGGTCGAAGCGCAACAGCTTGCAGTCGGCGCTCCAGCCACCATCAGCGTGCCCGGCATTGACGATCCCGTGGACGCGAAGGTCTCACTGATCAGCCCCGCGCTCGACCCCGGCAGTACCACGGTCGAGATCTGGTTACGCATCGAAAACAAGAACGGTACGCTGAAGGCCGGAACTCCGGTCCACGCCAGCATCACCTCAAGAGAAAAGAGCAACGCTCTGCTGATTCCTGCAGAGGCACTCCAGACCGCGCCGAATGGCACTAAGTTCACCATGGTGGTTGGACCCGACAGCAAGGCTCACAAACACCCTGTTACCGTAGGCATCACAACGGACAAAGATGTAGAAATTCTTTCCGGCATCACCCGCGCGGACAAAGTCATTCTTGCTGGCGCTTACGCACTCGACGAAAACACCAAGGTCAAGATCGCGCCAGCTGAAAAGCCGGATGCAGCCAAGGGAGCTGACGACAAGTGAGCACTCTCCCAGGTTTGCCAAGCGCCGCTCCAGAAAAATCCTTCTGGCTCACCCGCATCTCCACACCAATCTTTTTCTTCCTGATCGCACTCACCATCGTCGGCATCTACGCTGCGTTGCAGGTGCCCATATCCGTCTTTCCAGACACCAATTTCCCGCGCGTGGTCATCGGCGTCGACAACGGCGTGATGCCCGTCGAGCAGATGCAGATCACCGTCACCAAGCCCATCGAGGACGCAGTCAATTCCGTTTCCGGCCTGCGCACAGTCCGCAGTACAACCAGCCGAGGCTCTGCGGAAATCAGCCTCTTCTTCGACTGGAATGTGGACATGATTCGCACTCTCCAGCTCACCGATGCCGCAATCTCTAAAGTCCGGCAGACCCTCCCCGCCACGGCAAAGATCAGCACCAACCGCCTCACCTTCGCCACCTTCCCTATCCTCGGTTATGCTCTGACGGCGGACGATAAAGGCCCGCAGACTGTCTCGCAGACCCGTCTGTGGGAGCTCGCTACCTACGACCTCAAGCCACCGCTCAATCGTGTCGAAGGCGTCAGCACTGTCGTTGTCCAGGGCGGCAAAGTCCCCGAGTTCCACATCATCCCAAATCTCGCCCGCCTTCAGGCTTCCGGCGTCACACTGCTTGACCTCGTCAACGGCGTCCAGGCCGCCAACATCATCGACTCGCCCGGCCTTTACCAGGCCAATCATCAGCTCATCCTCGGGCTGATCGGCGCGCAGGCCCACTCCGCCGACGATCTCGCCAATCTGGTCATCAAGACCACCCCCAACGGCGCTCCCATCCGCGTTGCGGATGTTGCCACTGTGGAAGCTGCAACCATGCCCGTCTACACGATGGTGACCTCCAACGGAAAGCCATCCGTGCTGCTCAACATCGCCCGGCAGAGCTCTTCCAACACCGTCACCGTCGCCAACGCAGTCGCCGTCAAGATCGCAGAACTCCAGTCCAAGCTCCCCGCCGGAGTCCATCTGACTCCCTTTTACGATCAGTCCCAGTTGGTTCGCGAATCCATCGCCTCCGTCCGCGACGCCATCTTTATCGGACTCATCCTCGCCTGCGTCATCCTCTTCCTCTTCCTGCATGACTGGCGTTCATCCCTCGTCGCCGGCATGGTCATTCCAGTCACCATCGCCATCACCATCCTCTTTCTTTGGATCATCGGCCAGAGCTTCAACCTGATGACCCTCGGAGGCCTCGCCGCCGCCATCGGCCTGGTCATAGACGACGCCATCGTGGTCGTCGAAAACATCGTCGTCCATCGCGATCGCGGAGAATCTCGCGCCAATGCCGTCAAGAAGGCCCTTGGCGAAATCACCGCTCCACTGGTCGGTTCCACAATCACTCCAGTAGTGGTCTTCCTACCGCTGATCGCCGTGACCGGCGTCACCGGCAGCTTCTTCCGCGCGCTCGCCATCACCATGACCGCGGCGCTGCTCACTTCCCTTCTGCTGGCCCTCACCTGGACTCCCGCGCTCTCGCTGGCTTTTCTCGGTGAGCGCAAAAAGAAGGCGGACCCCATCGAGCCGGCGCAAGAACAGGCACACGAAGAGAAGCCCGGTAAATTCATGAGCCGGGTACTCGCAATCCATAGCCGCGCCTTGCACTGGGCACTGGCGCACCCCGTTCTGCTCGGCATCTGCTGCCTCGTGCTGGTCGCAGGCGGCATTATCGCTTACAGATACCTTGGCACCGACCTGCTTCCCGAGATGGACGAAGGCGCCTTCATCCTCGACTACACCATGCCCGCCGGAAGCTCTCTCGTCGAAACCGATCGCGTCCTCCAGCACGTCGAGCAGATCCTCCACAATACTCCGGAGGTTGAAATCACCTCCCGCCGCACCGGTCTCCAACTCGGTCTGGCCGCCGTCACGGAGGCCAACTACGGCGACTTCACCGTGCGCCTCAAGACCAAACGCTCCCGCCCCATCGACGACATCATGGCCGATGTACGCGCCGAAGTAAGGAAGACCGAGCCCGAGCTGGACGTCGAATTTACGCAGGTCCTCCAGGACATGATCGGCGACCTTTCCAACTCACCCGAACCCATCCAGATCAAGCTCTTCGCCAACGATCAGAAGTTGCTCAACCAGCTCGGCCCCAAGGTTCAGGATGCCATCGGCAAAATCCCCGGCGTGGTAGACACCCAGAATGGCATCGACAACACCGTAAGCGGCCCGGCCACCAGCTTCCAGCTCAGCCCCGTCCTCGCCGCCCGCTACGGCTTCACGCCCCAAGAGGTCGCGGAAGACGCAACCGCCATCCTCGACGGCCTTCCAACAACCGACCCGCTCATCGTCAACGGCCGCCCCTACACCATCCGCGTCCGCCTGCCGGAGGAGAACCGCAGATCTCTCGAGGCCATCCAGGACACCGTCTTCAATTCAGCCTCCGGCCACACGGCGACCCTGGGCTCCATCGCCCAGATCACCCAGCTCCCTCCGCAGAACGAAATTCGCCGCGAAAATCTGCAGCAGCTCATCCTCGTCACAGGCCGTCTGGAGGGTACCAATCTAGGCGACGCCATGACCAAAGTACGATCCACCGTCGAAGGACTGCATCTGCCTCCCAGCGTTCGCGTCGAATACGGCGGCACCTACCAGGAGCAGCAGAAATCCTTCCAGGAACTCCTGCGCGTTCTCATCCTCGCGATGGTCCTAGTCTTCGGGGTCCTTCTCGGCGAGTTCCGCAACTTCGCCGCGCCCATCGCCATCCTCACCAGTTCGATCCTGTCCATCTCCGGCGTCGTCCTCGCCCTGCTCATGACGCAGACAACCTTCAACGTCGCCAGCTTCATGGGCCTGATCATGGTCATCGGTATCGTCGCAAAGAACGGCATCCTGCTCCTTGACGCCGACGAAAAGCTCCGCACCGCGAACATCTCCAGCACCGAAGCCATGCTCCAGGCCGCCCAACGCCGCCTTCGCCCCATTGTGATGACCGCCATCGCCGCCGTCTGCGGCATGTTGCCGCTGGCATTCGCGCTCGGCGAAGGGTCACAGATGCTGCAGCCACTTGCCATCGCCGTCATCGGCGGAATCTTTGTCTCGGTGGCGCTTTCGCTGATTGTGACGCCGGTGGTCTACCATCTCCTGACACGAAATCACGGCCAGACGCTGCACTCGTAGCGCAGGTGCGCCGGTCCCTTTCCACTTTGGTGAGAACTCAGCCCCTATGGCCCCGCCGCCAGAGAAGCAGCGCGAGCAGCAAAAAGAATATCGCTACTCCAGAGATACGGAGGATGATGGGATGAGACATCCGGAAACGCTCTCCTGACCGAGCTGTTCGAGACTCGGTGTTTCCAACACGACGCCGCCAGCCGCTAGACTCTTGGCCGTTTGATGGGCTGGACTGGTCCGTTATACCGCCCCAGCAGCGCATTCCAGCGGATGATCATCATCTCCCGCAACATCTGAATCCCGTCGCGAAGGTAGCTCATGCGACTGCGCTCGTCGTGCCCCCAGCTTACAGGCACTTCCTCGATGCGCAGACCGCGCTTGGTGGCAATGAACAGAATTTCAGGGTCAAAACCCCATCCCTCGATGGTCTGCAACTGGAAGACCGTCTGAGCCGCAGCCCTGGTAAATGCCTTGAACCCGCATTGTGTGTCCTTGAACGCGAGGCCCATCAGGGTCCTGGTCACCAGATTGAAACACCGTCCGAAGAATTGACGGTAGAGTGGCTGCCGGTGGGTCTGGCGATTGCGTTCCAGCCAGCGGGAACCAATGGCAATGTCCGCACCCCCGGCAATTGCCTGGAACAGCAACTCTGCCTCGCCAATCGGTGCCGAAAGATCAGCATCCGTGAACATGACAATCTCGCCCTGCGCCTGCAACAGGCCATTGCGAACACTATAGCCCTTGCCATGATTGCCTGGATTCTCGACGAGGCGCACTTCGGGTGCAGCAATGGCGAAGTCGAGGACCTGGCGCGCCGTTGTATCGGTCGACCCGTCGTTGACCACGATCACTTCCGCATTCCAGCCCTCACGACGGATGCACTCTACAACCTCCCGCAGCGTGGCGCCAATCCGCGCGCTTTCGTTATAGGCAGGTATGACGATACTGCAGGCGGGATAGCGACTCACGAAACGGGAACCTTTCTGGCTGACGGCAATACATTCCGGCAGAATACCTTGTCATCATACCGGAGCGGACCTGCCCATCACCGGATCTGCCAGAACAGGGAAAATTTGAGAAAAATACCTCCCAACCTGTTCAATTTGCACAACAAAGCACTTTTTTTGGGATGCCGGGGAGAATCCGGTTATGCTTGGAAGCGGAGGCGTTGGGCATGACTAAAGCAGACCTCGTTGAGAAGGTGACGCACCTTGGCGATTTGACCCGCCGTGACGGCGAAGTCATCGTCGAGACCATCTTCGACTCCGTCATTGCAGCTCTGCAGTCCGGAGACAAAATCGAAATCCGGGGCTTCGGCTCCTTCCGCATCCGGGAGCGCAATCCGCGCATCGGCCGCAATCCCAAGACCGGCGATCGCGTCGACGTTCCTGCCAAACGTGTTCCCTATTTCAAGCCTTCCAAAGAACTGCGTGATCTGGTCAATCCAGACGAAGCTGCAGCCGGATAGACAGCTCTGCGTGCCGCCCTCGGGCTCCGGTCGCCGCGCGGCCTGCATGGGGCAAGCTCCGGAATTGAGTTCTCCGGTAATTCCGCCGGGTGGCTGGTCGCGTGGGGAATGCCCTCGGCCGCTGAATTCGGCTAAAACCCTGGCCGGATACCGATTGCCGCCATCATCCGCCCGGCGTGGCCGCCAGAAGCGCGATGCGAGTAGAACAGCTCAGGGTGGCAAGCCGTGCACCCACCTGCAACCGAGATTGAGTCTCCTGCTAGTCCCGCCGCCAGCAACTGCCGGCGGTTGGCTTCAATCAGATCCAGATGCTGCTGGTCTCCGTTTCGAGAAAACAGCTCTGCGGCGTAATCGAAGTTCTCCGCGAACCGCCCCTCCACCTCACCGCCGATCACATAACAGCAGGCGCCTATCCCAGGCCCGATAGCCGCAAGCAGGTCACCCGGGCGCGAGCCGAATTGCGCATGCATCTGGGCGATCCCACGCTCGACGATGCGCGTAACGGTGCCCCGCCATCCTGCATGAAACGCTGCCACAGCCTTCTTAACCGGATCCACCACCAACACAGGAATGCAGTCCGCGGTAAGAATGCCTAACAGCAACCCAGGTTGGTCAGTCATCAGCCCGTCCGCCTCGCATCCTCCGGACTCGACCCCGCCCGCGACAACCGTCACATTGGAATGAATCTGCCTGACCGTGACCAGCGGCGTCTCCGGATTACCCGTTACCGCATGGAGAAATCGACGCCGGTTTTCCCGCACATCCTCAGCCGCATCTGCCTGCGTGAATCCGAGGTTCAAATCGGTGGCACCTGAAGAGTAGGCGCGGCTCACGCCACCCAGCCGGGTGCTGAAACCATGCCAGAGCCATGGCAGATTTTCAAATTGAGGCACCGTCAATGGCGAAACCCCATTTGCAGATGCCATGGGAAGATCGACGGAGCTGGCAAAGGACTTCACACGCCTATCTTAAACCGGCTGGACGGAAACAGAGCCCAGACGAGCGTTGGGCCCGCCTTCCGGCGGGCCCACTCGAGAGGCATTTTAGATGGGAGTTTCTGTGGATCGGGGGATGGGAGTCTGTTTCCAGACCAACAACGGAGATAGAAGCGCTTTGGCGGGAAAGTACTACAGCGGTTGCCTCTGCTGGTTATTCATTCAGATGCATCGGAATGCGAAGAGTTGCCCAAGTCTGCAAAAAAAATCGTGTATCGCCCAACTATGTATCCTCAGTGCCGCGAGAGTCCCTGGTTACCTATTACCCAAAAAGGCACCCTGTTTACTCATTGTGCATATCGCCCCTTGCGCCGCTGATTACCACGCGGCAAGCTGAGAAGTATATGAAGCGGATGTATCTCTATCTGATCGCTGTACTTGTGTTCATCGGGGCGGTCTACGTCTGGAGATATCGCACTGACCTCGACTTCCTTCGAGAACTGCTCCCCAGCCGGTCAGCGGACGGGCAACTTGCGTCCGGAAAGCAACTGGAGTGGCGACCGGTGGACGAGTCCGATCAGGGTTTCAAATTGGAGATGCCGGGAGATCCGAAGCAGGTCGTCGTGCAGGCGACCAGCGAAACCGGAGCAAACGAACCGATCAGCATGCTGATGGTCAAACCCGACTCCGATCGAACCTACGCCATCGCATGGGCCGAGAAGCCGCCCGTCGCTCGCATGAACGATCTGGTCGCCGACAAGACTCTGGATCAGGCCCGTGACGGCGCACTTGGACGCTCAGGAACGACGCAGGTAAGCGAAATTCGCACCAACCCCCAGGGCTACCCGGGACGCGACGTCGTCAGTCACAACGCCGGAGGCGGCATCATGGATACCCGCTTCATCTACGCTCGCCCAAGGCTCTATATGCTGATCGCGACCGCCCCATCCCCCGCCGCGCGCCACGAAGACGAAGTGATCCACTTCTTCAACTCATTCAGCATCGCCAGCAACACGCAAATTCCGGAAACAATTCCTGCCGCGACCACCCAATAGGTTCTACTTCGGACGCGCTACCTTGGCCACGATATAGGTAATCAATCCGGCCGGCAAAAACCGCACGAGAAAGGCCGTAGCCCGTCCGCCAAAGTATGGAATGATCGTCCGCTTGCCAGCGGCCAGCGCAGCAATCCCCAGCCGCGCTACCTGCTCCGCCGACTGAATTTTCCTGTCTTTGAATTTCGCAGCGCCCGCCACGTCAAAAAATTCGCTCTCCGTCGGCCCCGGGCAGAGCGCAGTCACCTTCACGCCTGTGGGAGCCAATTCCTCCGCCAAACCCAGCGCGAAGTAGCGGTCAAAAGCCTTGGTCGCCGCATAGGTTGAGAGAAACGGTACAGGCTGAAAGCTTGCCGTGGAAGCCACCACCAGCACCCATCCCCGGCCGCGCTGGACCATCGCGGGAACAAACAGCCGTGAGAGATGCACCACCGCTTCGCAGTTCACCTGCACCTGGCTCAACTCTGTCTTTAAATCACATTCGGTGAAATTGCCGTACACACCAAGGCCGGCATTGTTGATGAGGATCTCAACCTCAAGACCGGCGCCGGCCGTTGCGTCAAAAATAGCCTGTCGATCCTCACGCTGGGTCAGATCCGCCGTGACCAGGCGAACCTCGGTGCCTTTGGCCTTGAGCTCCGTAGCCAGAGCCTCCAGGCGATCCCGCCGCCGTGCGGTGAGAATCAGCTTTGCGCCATGCGAAGCCAATTCCCGCGCCAATGCCACGCCAATGCCGGCGCTGGCCCCAGTCACCAGCGCCCATTTCCCTTTCAAATCCGCAACACTCGCCATTCCGAGATCATAACGGATGGACGACACCCACTCAGGGACTAGCCGGCAACCGCCGCAAACTCCTCATTGAGCCAATCGGAGAACGCTGAAAAATCCTCATCCCGTCCGAGGAAGTCGCGAACCATCTCCCGCCCCGGCTTCGACCCTCCCTGCTCAATGACCGTTTTCCGGTATTTCGCCGCAGCCTCGCAACCCAGCAAATCCTTCGGATCAAACTGAGCGAAGAAGTCCAGCGCAATCACCTTGTCATACGCATAGGTGTAGTAGTTGGACGTGTAGCCCATCAGGTGGCCAAAGCTCGCATACATGCGGTTGCCCTCGATCCACTCCCACGGCAGCAAGCTTCGGTAGAGCGACTTCGTCACCCGGTCCAGATCGATCCCCGCCGGATCCTGGTCATGCAGATCGAGCGAAAGCGTCGTGTAATACAACTGAGTCCGCATGCCGTCCGCGCGGCCAAAGGCATCCGCCAGATTCATCTTCCGAATCAGCTCCTCCGGCAGCACCTCACCCGTCTCATAGTGGCGCGCAAAGCTCTGCAACAGCCCGGCATCGCGGAAAAGCTCTTCCAGCAACTGCGACGGCACCTCAATGAAGTCGCCCTCAGTCGCAAACCCCGACAACCCGGCCCATTCCGTATGACCACCCACCAGCGCATGCATCAGGTGCCCAAACTCGTGGAGATACGTGACCACATCGCGATAAAGCATCAGCCCCGGTTCGGTCACCTTGCCGTCAGCATCCACCACCGTCTGCGGGAAGTTGCAGATCAGTCCCGCCTCGGGCAAATAGCGGCCCTTGACTCCGGTCACCACGCCGGTAGCGGAGAACCACTTATCCTTGCCATCGCGCGGATGCATATCCAGATAGAACCGGCCAACCTGAGCCTCCCCATCCTTGCTCCAGACATCCCAAACAGTGCAGTCCGCATGCCAGCCCGCTTCCGTCGAGCGCTGAAACTTCACTCCAAACAAACGCTCCGCTGTTGCCAGCACACCCTTTTCCACCTCGGCGTACGGAAAGTAAGGCCGCACCGACTGCGAATCGAAGTCCAGAGCCTCACGCTTGTATTGCTCGAACCAATACCCCCGGCTAGCCGCATTCAGCGTCTTCACCTCAGGGCGCCGCTTCTGTGCCAGCTCGAGCACCATGCCGAACTCGCGTTCTGCGCTCTCGCGGCTCGCCTCTTCCAGCTGCGCAATAAAGCTCCGCACATTCGCCGCCGACCCGATCATCTGGTCCGCCGTAGCCAGGTTGGCCCAGCTCGAAAATCCCAGAACCGTCGCAATCTCCTGCCGCACCGCCAGCAAGTCCAGCAGAATCTGCTTGTTCTGCGGATAAGCCCGGCTGTGGTAAGCAATAAACATCCGCTCGCGCAGCGCATCACTCTTGGCATACGCCATCACCGGCTGCATGTCAGGCTGGTCGGTGCTCAGTTCAAAGTGTCCATTGCAATCTGGCTTGTGCCGCGCCAGATAGTCGGCCGGAAGCCCATCCAGCTCCGCCGCATCCGTCACCAGTACCTTGCTCTGGTCCTCCTGAATATTCCGGCTGAACTCGAGCGCCAACCCCGTAGCCTTGTCATACAACGCCCGCACATGCGCGCGAGTCGCTTCATCCTTATCCACACCCGCCAGCCGGTAGCTCAACAACGTCCGCTTCAAATAATGCTGCGTAGCCGCGCTGGCCCCCGTTGCATCAATCCCCGAAAGCGCGTCATATACCGGCCGGTTCAGCCCCAGCGCCGTATACGCCTGCGAAATCCGCTGTGCCTCCGTCTGCGCCTGGTCCCGCAAAGCCTTCTCAGCCGCCACAGAATTCAGAATCCCAGCCTGCGCGCTAGCCAGCCCAAGCTGCTCCAGGGCCACGTCATACAGCCGCAGCGAATTCTCCGGAGTCCGGGCACCCTCCACCACCAGCAGAGCCGCAAGCGCCGCCTCATGCGCCGCGAGCCGGTCCGAAACCCAGCCCGCAAATCCCTCTGCCGTCGGCTCCCCACCATCCCACGCATGAATCGCCGAATCCACCGCAGTCACCGAATCCTGTACCAAGCTCATAGCCACCCAACCTCCGCTTCCCGTTCCAAGTATCTAGGTTGCCACACCCAGCCGCATCTGCGCCAAATGCCTCAATTGCGCCCCGCCAACATCCGTCACTTGCGTTCCCGGCGTAGCCCCGTTAAGATGCCGCAATTGCCGTCATGCAGCATTCGACACTCATCTCGCCCGCTCTCCACCTCCGAACCCGGCTGGGCAAAGTCTGCGTCGCACTCTCCGCCCGCACCGTTCCCGAGCTGCTCGAACGAGCCAAAGCCACCCTCGCCGACTCCCAATTTCTCGAGTTCCGCCTCGACTCCCTCGACGCCCTCGGCCAGGCAGCGATCACTCTCGCGCCCATCAGCGCCTTCCTCGCTGACCACAAGGAAGTTACCGCCATCGCCACATGCCGCCGCAAAGCCCACGGCGGCAACTTCTCCGGCAAGCTCGCTGACGAGCTGGTAGCCCTCTCCGCCGCAGCCGAGGCCGGATTCGCCCTCATCGATCTCTCCATCGAGTCCGCCGAAGAAGCCTCCGCCGGCGCACTCGAACTGCTCCGCGAAACCCTCGATCAGTCCGGCACCGCCCTGCTCATCAGCTTCCACGACTTCCACGCCGCCGCCGACCCCGAAGCCGCCTTCGCCCGCATCCAGCGCTTCCAGCCCGACTTCATCAAGATCGTCAACACCGCCCTCACGCTCTCCGACAATCTCTCCCTGCTCGACTGGCTCAAACAGCGCTCCGGAGACGCCCAGGTCATCGGCATCGCCATGGGCGAGACCGGCATCGTCAGCCGCATCCTCGGCATCCGCGCCGGCTCGGCCTTCACCTTCGCCTCCGCGCCCGACGGCCACGAAACCGCCCCCGGCCAGATGACCGCCCGCACCCTGCGCGAGCTCTACAGAATCGACCAGATCGACCAGGCCACCAAGATCTACGGCGTCGCCGGCAACCCCATCTCCCACTCCCTCTCGCCGCTCATGCAGAACACCGCCTTCCGCCGCGAGCGCGTCAACGCCGTCTATCTCCCGCTCAAAGCCGAGTCCGGCCCAGCCGGCGTAGCCGACCTGCTCAACCTCTTTCACAAGCTGCCCCTCAGCGGCCTGAGCGTGACCATGCCGCTCAAGCTGCAACTGCTGCCTCACCTGGCCAACGTCGACCCGCTCACCGCCAAGCTAGGCGCCTGCAACACCATCCGCCTCGGCGCAGACGGCAAGCTCTACGGCTTCAACACCGACGTAGCCGGCATCATCCGCCCGCTCGAAAAGCGCATGACCCTCAAGGACCGCAGCATCCTCGTCCTCGGCGCAGGCGGAGCCGCCCGCGCCGCCGTCTACGGCCTCGCCGAAAAAGGCGCAAAAGTCTTCATCTGGAGCCGCAAGGAGTCCGCCGCCAAAGAACTGGCCGCCAGTTCCAACACCCGCACCATCACCGAGCAGCAGATCGCCGCCAACGAATTCGACGTCCTCATCAACGCCACACCCTGTGGCATGACCGGCAACCCACACCCGCTACCGCTCGAAGGCACTCCCTGGAAAGCCCGTGTCGTCTTCGACCTCGTCTACAACCCGCTGAACACGCCCCTGCTTCAAGCAGCCAAAGCCCGCGGCCTCCACACCATCCAGGGCGTGGAAATGTTCGTTCACCAGGGTGCCCGCCAGTTCGAGCTATGGACCGGCAAAGCCGCCCCGGAAGCAGAAATGCTCCGCGTAGTCCTGCACGCCCTGACCAATAAGGCGCACTAATCTAAATCAATTAACTCTGGCCCGCGCGTGTGCGGGCTCAGCCCGGCAATCTCCACCGTCTTGCCCGACCGCGCCGCCTTGTAGATCGCCTCCATGATCAGGTGATCCTGCAAGCCCTCTTCCCCCGGCGTATGCGGCTGCTTCCCATCCACGATGCACGAAGAGAAATGATCCATCTCCAGAGCAAACTGGTCCTTCTCTTCCACCTGCGGCTCAACCGCTTGTTCCTTGCCATCGTCCAGCCGCGACCACCGCAGCTTGTTCCCGTGATACGCAAACGCAGGACTCAACTCCGCCCACGCATCCGTGCCTTCCAGCCGCAGAGCCTGGCTCTTATGCACGTCGTAGCTGGTCGTACAGGTAGCCTGAAAACCATCCGCAAACTGCATGGAGAAACTCACGCTCGCCTCCACCTCGTGAAAGCGAGGATCATCCTTTGGCTGCCACATCTGCGCGCTGACTCGCACTGGCTCCTGCCCGGATAGAAAACGTGCCGCATTGATGCAGTAAAGCCCGACATCCGGCAGGCATCCACCTCCTGCCAGCGCCTTCTTCAGCCGCCACTGCGCAGGATCGCCCTGTTGCTGCGAATTGGTAGCCACAAACCCGCGCAGCTTACCCAGCTTCCCCTCACTCGCCATCGTGCGCAGCATCCGGTTATGCGGCTCATACTGCTGCCGGTAGGCAATCATCAGCTTCACCTTGGCCTGCGCGCAGGCTGCAATCATCCGCCGCGCCTCTGCGCTTGAAGTAGCCATCGGCTTCTCACAAAGAATGTGCTTGCCTGTCTTAGCCCCGCGCAGCACGTACTCCTCATGCATGCCATTGGGCAAAACGATGTAGATCACCTGAACATCATTGTTGTCAGCCAGCCGTTCATATTCGGCATAGCTGTACAGCGATGACTCCGGTACACCATACTGCGCGGCAATGCGACGCGCCTTGACGCGATCCCCACTCACCAGCGCCGTCACCCGCGAGTACTGCGAGTGGCCAAACGCAGGCAGAATCTGGTTGATCGACAGGCGGCCCAAGCCGACAATTGCGTACCCAACACGTTTGTCTGGTGGCAGAAACGGACCAGGTGCCTTCTCGTCCTGCTCGGAAGGCCCATGGATCTGCGACAACTGTACGAAGTTTTCTCTGGACTGTTCGAGCGAAGCAGCCAGCTGCGACGATGGCTGTCCCGTTCCCTGACCGACAGCCTCTCCTGAAGCGCCAAGGGCGAAAGCAGCAGCAGCGGAAGAAGAAGCACTCTGAAGAAATTGGCGGCGCGAAAGTGAAGCGACAGAGGAGAAGTTTGCCATGATCGCTCTGATGCCAGGCTCATCAGCGAAGTTGTCGATGCGGTCGCGCTCAGCCGCATCGATCTTTCATCTCTTTAAAGTTTGGCAGTCTGCGCAGCCCGAGCGATTCCACTACCCGGCGCCACAGGACCATGCCCAGGAGCCACCCGCTCCACCCGCAGTTCCGCCAGCTTGCGTGTGCTCTTCAGTGCCGAAGGCCTGTGCCACGTCGCCAACCCCGCCAGCGGAAACCACCACGGCCCAAACCCCGGAATATTCACCGACCCGCCAATCGTCAGCAACGCATCCCCGGCATACAAGGTCCCGTCACGCTCATCCAGAAAGCTCAAATGCCCCGGAGTATGTCCTGGCGTCGCAATCACCCTCAGCGATCCAAACATCTCGCCATCCTCCAGCAAGCGCGTCGGCTCCGTATCCGCGCCGGAAAAGGAGCCCTTCATATGGCAGGGCGGCTCACCCGGCAACAACATAAGATCCTGCTTTGGAGGCTTCGGCAGCATACGCGCTTCCCTGCGCCCAATCGCCACTTCGACCTTACCGCCTGAAGCAGACAGTTCAGCGACCACCACGTCCAGCGAACCAATATGGTCCACATGTGCATGCGTCAGCAGCACGCGCTTGATCGTTCCCGAACCCAGCGTTGGCGCCAGCTGCGCGGCAGCCTTCACAATGGCCCCTGCTGACCCGGACAATGCGGTATCCACAAGAGTCAAACCATCTGCTTCCTTCACCAGGTAAGCATTCACAAAGTTCAAGCGCGTCAGTTGATACGAGAGGGGCGATACGGGGCGAATCTTCAACAGAACCTCCAGCATTCCACCCAACTCTTGATGCGGCAGACGCCTCCGGGATTCTTGCTTAAGGCTAAGATGGAGGACTCAGTCGAGTTCGCGAGCCTTTGCAAGGGACAACAGCAAATAATTGTCGCCAATGCGCCGGTTCCGCCCGCTATCCTCTATTCCCTGCCCTCGCTTCTCTATATAGTGGAGGGGAAAGGCTTTCCATGAACGATCCGCAGCAATTTGGTTTGAGTGAACTGGGCCAGCGCGTACAAGCGATGAGCGACCCGGCTCCGGAACCGCGTCTGCGCCCCTATCAGGGAGGAGCCTCCTCATCGACACCGAACGGCCGCTCCGTTCCGTCGTCCGAATCCCCATCGACCGCGCCTTTTGAAACCGTGACCGCAAAGCCGCCAGCGAATCCATTTGCGCCTTACGGAGCGGTACCGCCTGCCGCACAGCCGGCTCCCGCTGAACCCTTCCACCCTGCGGCCGCCACCTCCAGTAACGGTCACAGTCCTGCTGGCGAATCGCCAACTGCCCATCCCGCTGCGCCGATCGCTTCCCTGCCAGAGGATCCGAACGCCCCCAAATCAGGTCTGCAGCGCGCCGTGAGCGCCGTTCGTTCCGCTTTGCCGCTCGTCCAACGCCTGCTTCCCCTGCTCGAAGGCAATTTTGCCAACGTGCTGGGGGCTTTGATGGCTCCTCAGCCCGGTACTCATCACCCTCAGCAACAGGTGAAAGTAGACCTGGAACCAGTCGAACGCGGCCTCGCCGAGGTTCGCACCAGTAACCGGGAACTGAAGACCCAGATTCAGGAACAGGGCACGAGCCTCAAGCGTGTCGAAGATCAGCTCGAGCGCGTACGCGAAGCCACCGACCGCAACACTCTTGAGCAGCAGGAACTGGTCGAAGACCTTCGTGCCGTCGGCAGCCGCATCAGCACTCTGGCCATCGTCGGCCTGGTGCTCCTGGTAGTCTCCCTGGGATTGAACATCTATTTCCTCATCCAGCTTCAGCACATTCTTCGTTAATCCAACGCGAATCCCGAGCCGCGTTAGATTTCGGCCTGCGACAAGCGGATGCAGTCGAGAATACGGTTACTTGCATCTATTTTCGCCATATCAAAAACTTGTACTACCTCCTGAAATTGAACTTAAATTTCTTGCTTCCATTTCGGGATTTCAGTATTTGATACATTGCCAGTCGTATTTTCCAGGGGCTAGTATTCGCCTAGCTCAACTCCCGCGGCACTACTTGCCATCCGGGTTAGCACATATCAAGCGGCATCATTGCGGATTTACTAGCTTTACAGAATTCATCAACGATGTAGAAAGTCATCAATCAGGCGGCGAATACCAACGCAGCCCAATGGAGTGTGTACGTTATGGCATGGTATGCCTATTGCATCGGTGAGAAACAAGCATTTCCAGAGTTAGCCCGGCATCGCAAACCCATCCCGCTTGAATCCGTACTTGGAGTCAGTGGAAACCAGGTCTTCCTCTACCCGGCAAGTGACTTAGCTATCGTCGTCAGCGAACACAATCCCGCCGAAATCATGAATCAAAAGGCAGGCGTCGATCACGCCAGAGTTATCGCTGACTGCTTCAAGCAATCCACCGTCCTCCCGTTCCGTTTCGGAACTGTCTTCCAAGACGACGAAAGCCTTCGCAAATCCATCCGCTCCAATCAGCGCCAGTTTCAGGGCAACCTCGAGCGCCTCCACGGCAAAACCGAGATGCACCTCAAGATTCACGTGGATGCCTGCTGCAAAGAGCAAGTCGATCAGGCTGCCAAGCATCTCCCGCTCGAAGGCGTAGGCAAGGAATATCTCTCCAACCTCCGCGAAAGCGCCACACGCCAGCGCGAACGCCAGACCCGCGCACGTGCCGTTAGCTTCCAGATGCACCGCATGTTCAATCCGTTGGACGAGGAAGTCAGCTGCCGGATGACCGAGAGCGGCAAGATGATGCTCGACATCGCCCACCTGATCGACCGCAAGTGCGTCGAGAAGTATCAGAACAAGTACCAGACCACCAGCGCCATGATGCGCGAGTGCCACATGCAGCTCTCCGGCCCGTGGCCCCCGTACCATTTCGTTCATCGTCTCACCCGCGGCGCCCATGTACCGGCTCAACCGCATGCCCCGGCAGCAGCCACCCATGCGCAGCCTGCAGCAGCCTCACAGTCCCAGCCAGTCCTGGCCGCCGTCTAAGATAAGCAGCAATCACAGAACCGAAAAGCCCCGGCACTCGCCGGGGCTTTTTCTATTCCCTATTCCCTATTCCCTATTCATTGCTTCATTCCGCCGTGGAGGTACTGCGGCCGCCTTTGCGTGACAAGATAAATGCTTTTCGCCTATCCTTCGCCGCGCCGTCGATCTTCCGCCAGAAGCCGATAAAGTAGTCCACTGCGGAAATGATCGAAACCAGCGTGGCAAAGTAGATGGCCACATACGCCGTCCACTCGACCGGCACGACGAGTGGGCCGAAGTTCCACTCGTACCATCGATGCGCCAGGATCGCCGAAACCACCGCGACAATCTGGATCACAGTCTTCAACTTGCCAAGATCGCTGGCCTGAATCGTGAAACCCTCGGAAGCAGCGATCGAGCGGAGGCCAGAGATCAGGAACTCCCGCCCGATAATCACGACGGCAATCCACACCTTCACGACAGACGGGTTATAGGCAACCAGCTCAATGAAGGCTGCGGTGACCATGATCTTGTCAGCCAGGGGATCGAGCAGGATGCCCATGGTGGTGATCTGCCCGCGGCTGCGCGCCAGGTATCCGTCCACGCCATCGGTGATCGAAGCAAGAATGAAGAGAATCGAAGCCGACGTCTCCTGCACGCCGTAGACATCCCGCCAGGGGAAATAGGGCGAGAGGATCCAGAGCCACAGCGGGATCATGACGATGCGGCTCAGCGTGATGGAGTTGGGCAGATTCAAGTTTCGGGTCCGAAAAACTGGAATTGGAAGCGTCCAGCCTTAGGGGGATTATATGCGTCCCTTGCGTTCGCACCGAAATTGTTCCGCGTGGAACAATTTCGCCGGCCCGGAGCTCCAGTTGGCTGTCAAGTATTTTTGTTGGAACTGACCTGTTTTGAACGACTTGCATTTGCGTGGAATTATGCCTGTTTGTGCATTAATAGAGGAGCGGCATAGGCCTTGGCCTATGCCGCATCCTTTTTGGAGAAACCAATGCCGCAAACCGAGTCTGAAACCGCAAGAAAGGCCAAGCTGTTTCGCAATGGCCGCAATCGCGCCATACGCATCCCGCGCGAATTCGAATTCGCAGCGGATGCTGTGTTTATCGCAAAGCGCGGCGACGAACTGATCCTTTCCGCGCGGCCGCTGAATTGGTCTGGGCTAGTGCATTCGAAAGAAGTGGCGACTGAGAATTTCCTGCGTAAACCGTCCTCCAGCCGGGCGTGGGGCGGGCTGTGAAAAGCGATCCTTCATCCTGCAAATACCTGCTGGATGCGGCCACGTGCGCGGCCATCCTGCGGCGCACCGATGCTGCGGATCGAGCGGTTCTGGACCGGTTGACCGGGCATGCTGTTGCGGCGGTTTGCATCTCTTCGGTGACGCTGGCCGAGCTGATGTATGGGGCGGAGGTCTCGCGCCGCTCAGCGCAGGAGCGAACGGCTATCGACGTGTTTCTGCGTCATGTTTCCGTGCTCGATTTTCCGCAAAGCGCGGCGGAGCACTACGGCATGGTGAAGATGGTGCTGGAGCTGTGCGAACTGCACGCGACTGCGGAGGAGATGCTGGCAGCGGCGCATGCGCGAAGTCTCGGGATGACGCTGGTATCGCCCAGCGCTCGCGATCTGGCGCGTACGCCGGACTTGTCAGCGGAGAGCTGGTAAGGAAGGATTGCGCAGGCGCTGTTGTCCGACTTTGTTCTGTATCTTTTCAGTGGTAGAGATTCCAGGGAGCACGTCTGCTCCACCCGCTGATTCTCAAGGCGCGGGTTTACCTCCCATATGCCGACATATCGGTACTAACGCACGTCGGTGCGTGTATTGGCGATGTGCCATGAAGGTGAACGACGTTGACGACAACGGGCCGAACTAATGCTTCAAACTAAGACGCCAGTGAATCTCGGCAGTTACTTTTGTGAACTGCTTACGGCAAGCCGGCATAAACGACTAATCCTCTAACAGGAGAATCAGAAGTTCCTTAATCAGCGAACGGAGTTCGGGAACATCCTTCACTACGATCTTGAATCCACGAACAGCGCCTGAAAGAATGCGCGCCGTCTTCTCGGCGGAGACCTTTGGCTTAGCGCTCTTGAATTTGGAGTGTGACTTGAGGACTGGAACGATAATTTTTTCAAAAGATCGATAACCTTGATTGACAGAATCTTGAGCGAACCCAAAAGTACTCTCAAGGAGTTCTGCCGCTTCGCTGGAAGCTCGCATCCTTTCGAAAGATCGAACCGTCCAGAGCTCAAAAGCGGTTCGAAGCTTTTCCTCGGGTGTCTTAAGCTGACCTATTTTGCTTTCAATCTCAATCAGCGTCTCTTTGACGAAACGCTCGTATACGCCCTTAAAGATCTCCTCCTTACTATCGAAGACCAGATAAAGAGCGGGCCTTGAAATGCTTGCAGCCTCGGCGATATCGTTCATCGTTACGCGTTTGTATCCGTAACGGAGAAACACATCGAGAGCGGCAGCGAGTACCTTGTCTCTTTTTGCAAGATCCATCTCTCGACTATTGACAATCTGCGTCTCGCTGTCAATATTAGACGAATAGACGTTTTTTGTCAGGAGTCAGCAGGAGGCAAGATTTGGATAAAGTCGTTCTCATCACGGGCGCGTCATCAGGTATCGGCGAGGAAACCGTCAGGCGCCTTATGACGGCGGGATACACGGTTTATGCAGGGGCGCGGCGACTTGACCGGATGAAATCCCTAACCGATGCCGGTGCGCATCTGTTGGCTTTGGATCTGACCGATGATGCCTCGATAGCCGCTGCGGTAAACACTGTCATGCAAGAAACGGGACGGATCGATGTGCTGATTAACAACGCGGGCTACGGTTCCTATGGAGCGCTTGAAGATGTGCCGCCGGAGGAAGCCCGCAGGCAATTTGAAGTCAACCTATTCGGCCTCGCCCGCCTAACCCAACTTGTACTGCCAGCGATGCGGGCGCAATGTTCCGGGAGGATCATCAATGTATCCTCCATCGGCGGGAAGTTCGGCGAACCCTATGGTGCCTGGTACCACGCTACCAAATTTGCGTTGGAGGGGCTGAGCGACTCTTTGCGGATGGAACTGTATCCGGTCGGTATTGATGTCATCGTTATCCAGCCGGGAGCGACCCATAGCGAATGGTCCCAGATAGCCCACGAGAGTCTCCTGAAGTATTCCAGTGACGGCCCCTATGGCAAGGGCGCCACCGCGCACGCGAACATGATGGAGGAAGGCCATAAGGGGTCAGTTCCTGCGCAGCCCAGTGTTGTCGCCAACACGATCGTTCAAGCGGTTCAGGCGAGCAAACCCAAGACCCGCTATGTGACGGGCGGGTTGGCACGGACAATGTTGTTCATGCGCCGCGTTCTTTCCGACCGCGGCTTCGACGCTTTCTTCCGGATGATTGGACGCCAAATGGCGAAATCTAAAGCGTGAATTCTGGTCATCAACAACATGCGGTGACGATGGTGCCAGCATTTGGACTGGTCTGATGAGCTTGTGGGTCAGCTCTATGTAGAAGAAGACGACTGCGTGGAAAGAGGATCGTCATGAAAAAATCGCTCACTCTAAAGATTCTGACAGTCGTGCTCTCGGCATTACTGATTTTTGTGGCTGTTGTTAAGGTCAAGTATGGCACTGGGAAAAAGTACCCCAATCTTGGAGCCAATCTACCAACAGAGCCTTTTGTCCTCGAAAAATTGATTCAACTGGACTACCCGCCGGGAAACCTCGCCGTTGCGGCGAATGGCGATGTCTATTTCAACTACCATCCGAACGCAAAAGCGGATCGCTTTTCGCCTGCAACGGTCTTTAAGTGGTCGAACGGCAAAGTAGAGCCTTTCCCCTCGCTTGAGGCCCAGAAAGACTTTCAAGGCACGTTTGGAATGACGATCGATAAGCAAAATCGAATCTGGTTTATTGAACCGGCGAGTCTTGACTTCAAGCATACGCATGTCTCGGCGTTCGATTTGGATACGAAAAAACGGGTAGAGTTCTTTGAATTCCCTGAAGGACAAGCGAAGTTTGCGGAAGACATCCGAGTCACGTCCGATGGCAAATACGTGGTCATGCCCAATCCTGGGCTCTTCACTTTCACCACTTCAAGTCTCGTCGTCTACTCCGTCCTGGAGCACACGTTTTATCCGATCAAGTCAGATCATCCGTGCATGAGGCCAGAAGACTGGATCATTCAAACGCCCTACGGGCCCGACCGATTGCTTGGGGGACTTCTGAATTTCTCCGTCGGGATTGACGGCATTGAGATCAGTGAAGATCAGAAGTGGCTCTACATCGCGTCGATGACCAACTCTCGGCTTTGTCGCGTGCCGATGTCCGTCGTCTTGAATCCGGCAACGACAACGAATTCTTTCAATCAGAGCCTTGAAGACATCGGGAGGAAGCCGCTCAGTGATGGCATCACGATCGACCAGGATGGACGGGTCCTCATGACCGACGTCGAACACGGATCCATCATGGCATTCAATCTAGCCACAAATCAGTTATCAAAGCTCGGAGGGTCGAGAGATATTGTTTGGCCGGATGGAATCGTCGTCGGAGCCAACGGCGATGTTTACTTTACCGATAGCTCAATCCCATCTTACCTCGATCAGTTCGTGAGGCCCCCGACCAAAGCAAAGCTTGTCGAACACCGACCTTACTTTATCTATCGCTTGAAAAAGTCGAGGAACTGAGCTGGCCCCGGAAATATGGCCCCGGACATTTCGACCGGTTGGAGCGGAATTCTCTCCGAATCTAAGCGAGGGAGCGGAGGATCGAGCATGAGTGTGATCTGACCTCAGAGGTACGTCCTGTGAAATGCGCTTATCGTCGGATAAGCGTGACTTCGTTTCTCTCGCATCGGCAGTTCAGAGCATTGGAAATGACAAGCGGTGAAAAGCACGGAAAGCCAGAAACCAACGTCCCGCACTCCTCACCGCTGTCCGAAATCCTTGTGGGAATGACAACAGGAAAGGCAAAGGAAGAAGCAGATTCCCTGCGGGAATGACAAACAAGAAAAATCAAGGGCAACGGCGAGAGGTTTGGATGGGTCGGGCCGTTGGCCCTCGGTCTTTAAGGGGTACGCACGCCTGGGGCGATGCCCCAGGCTGGTATTGCGTCGCGCCTTTGGCGCCAGGCTGGGAGTGCCTAGGCGTAGATGCCGCGCTGCTTGATGGTGAAGGCTACGCGGTCGATGGCCAGCATGTAGGCTGCGATGCGGTTGTTGACGTTGTGAGCTTCCGAGTAGCGGACCACGTCGTCGAAGCTCTCTTTGAGGATGCTTTCGAGCTGTTCGATGACGATGGCTTCCTTCCAGAAGTAGCCCTGGCGGTCCTGCACCCATTCGAAGTAGCTGGCGGTGACGCCGCCTGAGTTGGCGAGGATGTCCGGCACGACGAAGATACGCTTGTCGGCGAGGATTTCGTCGGCTACTGCCGTGGTCGGACCATTGGCGCCTTCGACGAGGATCTTGCACTGAAGTCGATCGGCGTTGCGGCTGGTGATCTGGTTTTCCGTTGCGGCGGGGATGAGGATGTCGCACTCGGTGGTCATTACTTCTTCGCTCGGCATGGCCTCGGCGTTACGGAAGCCGAGCGTGGTGCCGTTGCGTTCCTTGTAGGCGAGAAGCTGGTTGATGTCGATGCCGTTGGGGTTGTAGAGGCCGCCATCGTACTCGGCGATGCCGACAATCTTGTAGCCGTTCTCAGCCATCAGGCGAGCGGTATTGGAGCCGACGTTGCCGAAGCCCTGAATGATGACGCGGCAGCCTTCCCTGGGGAGCTTGAGGTAACGCAGGCTTTCGTCGCACATCACCATCACGCCGCGGCCGGTGGCTTCGCGGCGTCCGCGGGAACCGCCGATATTGAGCGGCTTGCCGGTGACGACGCTGGTGACGGTCTGGCGCATGTGCATGGAGTAGGTGTCCATGATCCAGGCCATGGTCTGCTCGTTGGTGTTGACGTCAGGCGCGGGAACATCCTTTTCCGGTCCGATGAATTCGATGATCTCCGAGGTGTAGCGGCGGGTCATGCGTTCGAGCTCGCCCTGGGACATGGTCTTGGGGTCGCAGATCACGCCGCCCTTAGCTCCGCCGAAGGGGATGTTGACGACGGCGCACTTCCAGGTCATCCAGGAGGCGAGGGCGCGGACTTCGTCGAGGGTTACGTCGGGTGCGTAGCGGATGCCGCCTTTGCCGGGGCCGCGAGCGATGGAGTGCTGGACGCGGTAGCCGGTGAAGAGTTCGATTCGGCCGTCGTCCATGACTACGGGAAAGTGCACGATGATCTCGCGCGAGGGGGAGCTGAGGACTTTCCAGAGGCCGGGGTCGAGGTTCAGCTTGCGAGCTGCAAAATCAAAACGAGCAGACTGGGCTTCCCAGGGGTTAATTTCCTGCTCGAGGGTTATGGTTGCCATTGCAATTCATCTCCAGGTTCCGTGCGCCGAGGGCTGAGTTCGGTGGCCTCGTGGCGCGCTGCGTGCTTCCGCAGTGTGTAGCTGTACGAGACTGCCCAGTTCGGGGCTATATTTCGCATACGCTACTGTCCATTGGACGCGGTAGTACGGTCGTGCGGTTCGGTAAATTCTTCGTGCGGTGGACTTTACGGCTACTCCGCACATGGCCAGACTGGGAACCGGCTACTCCAGCTCTGGTTCTGATCAAACTCGACGAGTCTAGGTTCCGCCTTAGTCGCACGTCAACCCCACTAAGGTCGAACTTACATGCATCTTCAGTAACGGAACCAACGACTACAACATTCCCTATTATCCGGGAGGCGGTGTAAAGGTTCTGTCCTGTTTTCTATAAATTAACCGGATACATGCCGGGAAATTCGGTACGGGCCGGGCCGTGTTACGTTCAACTTGAGGCCTGCGTTTTCCTTATGCCCAAGGCAGCGATCATCGGCAGCGGACCGAACGGCCTGAGCGCCGCGATTACGCTGGCCCGCGCCGGGATCGAGACGCATGTTTTTGAGGGCCGGGCGACGGTGGGCGGGGCTGCTTCTACGGGCGAAGTGACGCTGCCGGGATTTCACCACGATTTGGGGTCTTCCATCTACCCGATGGGCGCTGCCAGTCCGTTCTTCCGGTCGCTGCCGCTGGCGGATTTTGGTCTGACGTGGATTGAGCCGGAGGCGCCGCTGGCGCATCCGCTGGACGACGGCACTGCTGTGATGCAGGAGCATGACATTGCCGCCACTGCTGCTGGATTGGGCGCGGACGGGAAAGCATACCGGCGATTGATGCAGCCCCTGGCGGATCAATTCGAGCAGCTCTGCGGGGAGATTCTAGGACCGGTGATTCATCTGCCTTCGCACCCGATTTTGATGGCGCGGTTTGGCGTGTTTGCGGCGATGCCGGCGACGGCGCTGACGAAGATGCTGTTCCGCGGCGGGCGGGCGCGGGCACTCTTCGCCGGGAATGCGGCGCACTCGGTGCTGCCGCTTGAGAGCCCGTTCAGCGCGGCGGTTGGGCTGGTGCTGGGCGCGGCTGGACATGCCGCGGGGTGGCCGATTGCCGGGGGAGGGGCGCAGTCGATTTCGAATGCTCTCGCGGGATATCTGCGGAGCCTGGGCGGGGAGATTTCTACGGGCAGAACGGTTGCGTCACTGGCGGAGTTACAGGGGTATGATGCGGTTCTCTGCGATGTTTCGCCGCGGCAACTGCTGAAGCTGGCGGGAGACGAGCTGCCGGCAGGCTACCGCGACAGCCTGCAGGGGTTTCGCTACGGACCTGGGGCGTTCAAGATCGACTGGGCGCTTTCGCAGCCCATCCCGTGGAAGGCGCAGGAATGCCTGCGCGCTGCCACGGTCCATGTCTGCGGCTCTGCGGAGGAGGTGGCGGCCTCCGAGCGGGCGCCTTGGGAAGGCCGTGTTGAACAGAAGCCATTTGTTCTGGTGGCGCAGCCGAGCTTGTTTGACCCCACCCGCGCGCCTGCCGGAAAACATACTGCCTGGGGCTACTGTCATGTTCCGAACGGCTATACGGGCGATGCGCAGGAGGCTATCGAGGGCCAGATGGAACGGTTTGCGCCGGGGTTCCGGGATTGCATTCTTGCCCGCAAAGTTTGGTCTACGGCAGAGTTTGAAGGCTGGGATCCGAATCTGATCGGAGGCGATCTTTCCGGCGGCTCCATGAAGATTGACCAGCTCGTTTTCCGTCCTACGGCTTCGCAATACCGCACTCCGAAAAAGGGTCTATACCTTTGCAGCGCCAGCACTCCGCCCGGGGGCGGCGTCCACGGCATGTGCGGCCATCATGCAGCGCTTGCCGCTATCAAAGATCTGAAGTAGGAGCTGAGGTAGCCCGATGCCGCCCGTCATCACGCTCACCGACAATCCCGACTCGCACGCACTCAATGCGATTACGCGGCTGATTACTCAGTTCAACGAGATCGCCTCGGGGCGTCCCAACGACTTCCGTCCATTGGCCATCCTGGTCTCAGAACCGGAGACTGGCGAGACCGTTGGAGGGCTTTGGGGCTGGACCTCTTTCGACTACCTGCACATTGATTTGCTCTACCTGCCCGGGTCTGAACGCGGCTCCGGATTGGGAACGCAGCTTATGCGGCAGGCCGAGGAGGAAGCGGTGCGCCGGGGGTGCGTTGGAGTCTGGCTGGACACATTCAGCTTTCAGGCTCGCGGCTTCTACGAGCGGCTCGGCTATTCGGTCTTCGGCACCATTGACGACTATCCGCCTGGTCAAAGCCGGTTTTTTCTTAAGAAGTCGCTCGCGTAACCTCGCAATTCAAGCAGCCTATTTCAGGGGCCAGTAGGGCTCGCCAGCGGGAATGAACTTCACTTTCATGCCGGGGAAAACTGTGCGCAGCCAGGTGGCGCAGTTGTCCATTCCGGCCTCTTCGGAGGTGTTGTGGCCGAGGAGGATCAGAGCCTTGTGGCGGCCCTGAAGCTGGGCGTCGCGGACATAGAGGATTGTCTCCCACTCCGGCGCTTCGCCTACCAGCAGCACCTCAACGTCGTCGCGTTCCAGCATCTTCACATGCTCAGCTTCGCCGGAAGCCCCAGGCGCATACCCTACCTGCGTGATCTTCATTCCAGCGTCGCCGACAATCCGGATCGCCTTCGCGTGCAGACGTCGCCTTAGATCCTTAGCCAGCGCCTCAACGGTCGTCTGTGGCACCGTGTAGAAGAAGCCTTTGTCGCCAATCGGGCCTGCTTTTTCAAATTTTGCCAAACCGGCCTGCGCGGCAAACCCCTCTGCGATGCCGTCGGGATTGCGCATATGCCAGGTATCGTGAAAACGCCAGATCACCAGTTGATGCTCCTGGATGTAGGCCAGCTTCTCCTTGTAGACGGGATCGTTGGTGAAGAGTGTTGTCTGGTCGAGGTGATTGTAGAAGGTGGGCTCGTGGGTCACGATCAGGTTGTCGCCGTCGGCAACGGCCTTGCGCAGGACTTCCATGGTCGGCGAAAAGGTCGTCGCAATCCCCGTTACGACCGTCGCCGGATCGCCTGCCTTGATCGTGTCAACGGTATTCGGCGGGAGCGTTGCACCGGTCGCCTTCACAATGCGATCGATCGCTTCTCGCGCAGTCAGCGGCGACGGAGAGCTTTGCGCATATGCAGCAAGCGTAAAAGCAGTCAAAACGAGGAGAGAGGCAAGGAGTCGAGTGCTGAAATTCGGCATGGTTCAGGGTAGCAAAGAGCAGTCCCGGCCAGTTTGCGATCAGTCAAAACGCGGCAGATGCTGCACGTCGCTCTCGGGAACCAGTTCGATCTCGCCTCCCGCGCGCACCCAGGCCTTCATCCCACCTTCGATAACCTTGGCGTTGCAGTTGGCCAGTTGCAGCTCATGCGCCACGCGCACGCTGGTGGTGTCGCGGATGCAGCTACAGTAGAGATAAATTTCGCACTCCGGCGCCATGAACTCGCGCAGAGCCTTGATTTCATGCTGCAGGCGGTTCGGCTCCACGCGGATCGAGTTCTTGATCCGGTGCATGCCGGGATCGTAGTAGTTGTGACTGCGCACATCGGCGATCACAACTACCTGGTCTCCGGTCAGGCCGTCAATTCGCTCCCGCAGTCCTTCGGCGGAGATCTTTTCAATCTTCCGGAATCGCCGCGAACGCCAGATCACAAACAGCACGACCAGTCCATAGCAGGCGCCGGCAAGCAACACGACCGCCAGCAGCGCATTTCCGGCGCGCGCCATCCACTCGGAAATGTTGCGAATGAAGCGGTAAAAGACATAGCCGACGGTAAGCCATGCTCCGCAATAAAGCACCTCACCCACCGCCATCAGGCGCAGAAATCTGCTGAAGCGCATGTTCAGGCTGCCAGCGAGGGGAGCAGCCACGGTTCCGAGGCCAGGAATGAACTTGGCAATCAGCAGCGTCTGCGGCCCCTTGCGGTAGAACGAGTCTGCGGAGTTGAAGATGCACTGCTCGGGATTCAGCGAAAGCCGGCACATCCCGGCCAGGAGCCACCAGCCGGTGTACCTGCCGCCGAGGTAGAGCAGGATGTCGCCAGCCAGCGATGTGCTCCAGGCAATGGCGAAAACCAGGGCCGGCTGTAACCCTTGATGTGCTGCAGCACCCGCTGCAAGCAACGCAATCGCTACCGGCAGGGGCAGACCAACGGCGGCAAGAAACATGACCACAGCGGTCATCAGGTATCCATGCTGTGTGACCACCCCGACTACATCCATGCCCCGCCTTTGAACATCGATCCAGCTACAAGGCTCTCACGGAACCAGCGCCCTTTGCTGGTTGGATGCAGATATCCATCGTACGCCCGTGTGCATTCCGCGAAAGTTCGTCGTAATCCAACTAACACTCCGCAACGAAATCAGCCGGTCTGAGGATCGAAATGCCGTTCCATGGATGAAGGACCAGAAGATCATCGTCACTGCTTACGATCACATCCGCTTCCGCGACCAACGCCAGTGCCAGAAACTGCGAATCTGCGGAGTCGCGGCACGGCGGCTCGATCACGATTCCATCGGCGATTGGCACCTCGATCAGATCGACGTTCCGGCGAATCAGGGCAACGAACTCGAGACGGGATTTCAGGTCCTTGTACGGATCGAACTTCTTCCTCGCCAGAACGCGCTCGAGTTCAGCCAATGTCTCAGCGCTCGCACAAAGGTGACAGGCAGCAAACGCTTGCATCAATGCTCGATAGGGCACAGAGCCGGCGCGAAGTGCAGCACTGACGAGTGTGCTGGTGTCGAAAACAACACGACGAATTTGGGTCACCGCGTCTCATGCACCAGACGGACGACATCTTCGTCGGTCAATTCGGCCGCTGCCGGCTTCGCCCGCGTACGCACACTCCACTCTTCCAGATCAGCGACTGCCCTGCTCCGTTTGCGTCGCGCATCCAGTAACTCCTGCATATCGGCGGGGGATACCAGGAAAGCTGCCGGGCGACCGTGACGGGTAATCGCAACGGGTTCGCGCTGAGCAGTATCGAGCATTTGGCCAAACCCGTTTTGCGCTTCCACTGAGGTCTTGGTGATCATTGCTTTCCTCCGTACCATAGACAATATCTATATCATAGCTACTTTTGGGGCGTGGTTCAGCAATCCAAATCAAACCGCAGCCATTTACACTGAGGACTGCCATGGCACGCACAAATCCCGTCCAATCCGGACTTCAGCCCAGCCGTAAAGAGTTTCTGTCGCTCGCGAAAACGCACACCCTCGTCCCTGTCTTCCGCACCCTGACCGCGGATCTTGAGACGCCGGTTTCCGCCTTTCTGCGCGCCGCCTGGGAAGAGCCGGAATGCTTCCTGTTGGAGAGTGTCGAGAACGGCGAACAGGTTGGCCGCTACACGTTCATCGGCGTGAACCCGTACAAGCGAATCGTCTCGCGTGGCCGCGCTATCACCATTACCGAAGGCAAGAAGAGTGTCCAGATCGAAGGCGATGTCTTCGCCGTTCTCCGCGATGCGTTGGGCGGCCACACGCCGGCGCGCGTTCCCGGTCTGCCGCCCTTCACCGCCGGAGCCGTCGGCTTTCTCAGCTACGACGTTGTCCGACAGATCGAAAAGCTGCCCGAAACCGCGAAGGATGAGCTGCATGTACCCGACGCCTGCCTGCTCTTCTACGACGAAGTCCTGGCCTTTGACCATGTCCGCAAGGAAATTCACCTCGTAGTCACCTCCGATGTCACGCTGCAGTCGCCATCAGCCGCCTACGACGATGCCGTCAAGCGGCTGGCGCGCTTTGAAAAGCGCCTCACCCGGCCATTGCCGAAGCTGCCCAAGCCGAAGCTTAGCGGAAAGCTGAAGGTGACGCACCGCACCCGCAAAAAGGACTATCTAGCGGCGGTTGAGAAGATCCGCGAGTACATCCGCGCCGGCGATGTTTTCCAGACGGTCCTCTCGCAGCGCCTCGATGTAGAACCAGGCGTAGACCCCTTTGCCGTGTACCGCGCTCTGCGCATCGTGAACCCTTCGCCCTATATGTACTTCCTGCGCGTCACGCCGGAACCATCCGCAAAGTCCGCGTCAAAGAAGGCCGCGAAGAAACCTGCAGGCACTCTCGAAGTCGCAGGATCATCGCCCGAGATGCTGGTCCGCGTCACCCGCACGGCGGATGGCGACAAGGTCGAGTACCGCCCCATTGCCGGGACGCGCAAACGTAGCTCCGATGAGGCCAAGGACCACGCCCTCGAAGCGGAAATGCTGGCCGACGAGAAAGAACGTTCTGAGCACGTGATGCTGGTGGATCTGGGCCGCAACGACGTCGGGCGGGTCAGCCAGTACGGGACCGTCAGCGTTGACAAGCTGATGTTCGTCGAACGTTACAGCCACGTCATGCACCTGGTCAGCGCCGTCTCTGGCAAGCTGCGCAAGGATCTTACCGCTGTGGACGCCCTTCGCGCCTGCTTCCCTGCTGGCACGCTTTCCGGAGCGCCAAAAGTTCGCGCGATGGAGATCATTGAAGAGCTCGAACCTGCCCGGCGCGGCATTTACGGCGGCGTGGTGCTCTACGCCGACTTCTCCGGCAATCTCGACTCCTGCATCACCATCCGCTCCATGGTCGCGCAGAACGGTCAGGGACACATCCAGGTCGGCGCAGGTATCGTGGCAGACTCCGTGCCCGAAGCTGAGTATCAGGAGTGCCTGAATAAGGCGCAGGCTGTCCTGCGAGCCATTGAGCGGGCTCGGGGATAAGTTCCGGGGAACAGGGATTAGGGAACAGGGATTGGAAGACAGGGATCAGCGGTCAGCAAGAGCTCTGCTGCGATGGCCGATTTGTCCGGAAGCACGTTTTGGTTGGTGGCTCTAGCCGCCGAATATATTGCGGAAGAATCGGCCAATCTTGCCGAAAAATCCCGGCTTGGGCGCTGCTTTCGGCTCGGGCTTCGGGGCTGGCTGTGCTGCGACAGGTGCAGTCGGCGCTGGCGGCGGAACCGGGGGCTGACCGCCTGCTGAAATCGCCGCAGGCTTGGTTCCGTCATAGGCGAACTGGGTCGAAACCTGCCCAGCCTCCTTGCCAACCGGCTCAACATTCGACGGCTGCACCAGCGGAGCCAGGCCTGCGCTCTGCGCCACCGGAAAGGGATCGCCATTGATGGGCTTTGGCTCGTCGACCGGGCAGCCGCAGGACTCCTTTTCGTTGTCCACAACCTCGCGCAGGCTGCCGTGCTGGAACATCACTCGCTGATTCGGCTGAACGCGGTACACCCCACCCTCGAAGACGCTGCTCACGGTCACATAGGGCGCATTGGCGCCCCGGTTGTCTACGCAGGTATCGCCCTTCGCTCCCAGCCTGACCTGCACCGCCGCCGTCCCCGGTCCGCTGATCAGGATGCGAAAGTCCGGCGTCATGATCACATCAGAGTTGTGACCCGTGGCGAAACTGGCCTCCAGAGCGCCCTGCCCCAGCGCCATCATCAGGCCCGGCTGTTCGCCCGTGCCCGCTGGAACGGAAGAGTCCGCCGTGAGGCTCACCTTGGTCGTCGCGCACAGGCGCAGATTGCCCCGATGCGGCAGCGTCACCGTAATGGGCTTTTCGTTTGCAGCTACCGTCCCGCTGGTAGCAATGATCGCCTTGCCCTCCGCCACGTCCATGGCTCCGGTGAGCTTGGCGCCTTCCACTGGGACGATCGCGATCGGTGTGCTTTGCCCGGAAGCCGCACGAGCGCCCGCAAGCAGCAGAACTCCCGCACAGGCTCGAAGGGCATGCATTGTCACTCCATCTCCTACATGTTCAGGAAGTTGCGGATCATCTGCTTGCCGCCTTCGGTCAGCACGCTCTCAGGATGAAACTGCACACCCTCGACCGGCAGCGACCGGTGGCGCAGGCCCATGATGATGGATTCTCCATCATGTCCATCGGAACGTGCGGTGATTTCCAGATCGGCTGGCAGGTCTTCTTCAGCCACGATCAGCGAGTGGTACCGGGTGCACACGAGTGGTGTGGGCAGGCCGCTGAAAACGCCCTTGCCATCATGCTCCACCGGGCTGGTCTTGCCGTGCATCAGCTCAGCCGCACGCACCACCCGGCCGCCAAAAGCCTCGCCAATTGCCTGATGCCCCAGGCAGACGCCCAGGATGGGCGCCTTCCCTGCCATGCGCTGGATCAGCGGCACTAGAATCCCGGCATCCTGCGGCGTACACGGCCCCGGAGACAGCAGAATCCGCTCGGGTTTGAGCGCCTCAACCTCGTCCACAGTCAGCTCATCGTTGCGGCGTACAACAATCTCGATGCCGCTCTCCGCACCCAGCTCGCCCAGGTATTGGACAAGGTTGTAAGTAAACGAATCGTAGTTGTCGAGCACAAAAACCATACAAACCCAAGTGTACAGCGGCGGACACGTCGAGGTACCCGGCGTCTATCCCATGCTCCGCTGGGCTACAATATGGGTTGGGCAAATACCCAACCAATTCAGCAATCTGGCCAGCTCTGTCGCTGGCAGCCAGCACGGCAAGGAGCTTCACTTTATGGCGATTCCCGCCACGCAAATGCGTCCCGGCATGATCATCAAGCACAACGAGCAGCTTCACCTCGTTTTCCACGTAGAACACCGCACGCCGGGCAATCTTCGCGCCTTCATCCAGGCCAAGCTGCGCAACATCCGGACCAACGCCATGTTTGAGCACCGTTTTCGCTCGGGCGATGCTATTGAGCGCGTGATCGTGGACGAAGTGGACATGGAGTTCCTCTACGCGGACGGCGATGACTACTACTTCATGAACCCCAAGGACTACGAGCAGACGGTCCTGAAGGCCTCCACCCTGGGCGATGCTGTTGAGTACCTGACGCCGAACCTGCAGATCTCGGTCAGCTACTTTGATGGCAAGGCCGTCGGCATTGACCTGCCCGGTACCGTGGAACTCACGGTTGTCGAGACCGAGCCGGGCATCAAGTCGGCTACCGCATCCAGCGTGACCAAGCCGGCCAAGCTGGAGACGGGCCTGGTTGTGCAGGTTCCGCCGTTCATCAACGAAGGCGAGAAGATTCGCGTGGACACCAGCGAAGGCACATACCTGAGCAGAGCGTAAGATGGTCCTAACTAACCATGAACCGCCAGCAACTGCAGCTGCTCTCAGAAGTTCGACTCAAAGAAGCCCGCTCCCTCCTGGACGCGGGCTTCTCCGATGGTGCCTACTACTTGGCTGGCTATGCAGTTGAGTGCGCGCTGAAGGCGTGCATCGCGAAGCGGACCAAAGAACACGATTTTCCAGATAAGAGATTGGTGAACGAAAGCCATACCCATAGTTTGATCGAGTTGCTCAGGCTATCAGAACTGACGCCGAGGCTAGAGGATGCCGCTCAAGCGGACAGTTCCATCAAGAACCGATGGACAATTGTGCGAGGATGGTCAGAAGGTAGCAGGTACGAGCGGATGGACAGCCGCGCAGCGGAAGACCTGATAAGCGCAATCGAGGATGATGCAGGAGGAGTTCTTCCATGGATAAAACTGCACTGGTAAGTTTCGACATCGACAGCGGACAGCGTGTGATTGAGGCGCTTGAGAGCGACGGAATTGTTCCGGACGTGGCACTCTGGGCCGTTTTGCCGCAGTATGAGGACTGGCGTCTAATCATTGCCTCAAGGCAGCTGAACCAGAAACCTCTGCTTGAAAGCTACGGGGTTATCAACGCATCGATGCGTAAGGCCAACTTTACGCTGTTGACTGAGCCCACCGTCTACTTCTGCCGGATGGATGAGCCGCTCATCAAGGGGTTGAGAGAGGCTTTCGCTTCTGCCAACGACACATACGGAATGCGTCTTGGCGGTCAGAAGTTCGGAAACCAATACATCGAAGAGGCTTTCGTCTACCGCATTCGCTGAAACATTCGATTTTCATTGCCGGAACAAGTTAAGATTCGAACTCTTACTGATTGGCGAGATACATATTCTTAGCTAATGTCGGAGGGTGCATGAATCATAGGACAGGAAACATCGGCCACTGGACAGCTCAAAATGCAGTTACATCTGTGGCTCGCTGGAGTCTCTGCATTCTCGTATTGAGCAGCCTCAGTCTTACTGCAGCAGGGCAATTATCCGCTCCGGCCATGATTTCGTCTCAAACAACTGCGCAATCCAAACCCGACGCAATTCCTCCCACCAAGCAGTTGCCCACACCGAAAGGCAAAGACCGCGGCGGCTTCCATGAGCCTGATCCTATCGATTGGCAGGACCACGATGGCTACCAGCAGATCTTCGACGGCGTCAGCCTGAAGAACTGGGACGGCGACCCGTCCGTCTGGCGGGTCGAAGACGGCGCTATCGTTGGGGAATCCACGAAAGAAAAGCCGATCGGGAACAGCTACATCTCGTTCCACGGCTTTGAGGCGAAGGACTTCGACCTGAAGCTCGAAATCAAGGTGGTCAACGGCGGCGGCAGCGGCATCCAGTACCGCAGCCAGACCGGCCTTCCCTGGCGCCGGCAGCATCCGGAAGACGCCAAGCCTAACCTCGACTGGATGATGACCGGCCCGCAAGCTGACTTCTGGTCGCCCGCCTTCCCTATCGCATCCGAATGGACGGGTCAGTTCTACTCCGAGAACACTCCACTTGGCATCCTTGCGTGGCGCGGGCAGGTGGTTGATTCCGCTCCCGGCAAAAACCCGCAGCTGGTCGGCAACATCGGCGACCGCACCGCGCTCGGCGGATACACCAAGGTCAACGACTGGAACGAATACCTGATCATGGCCCGCGGCGGCACCTTCATCCACGTGCTCAACGGCCAGCTCATGGCTGTCTACGTGGACGACGACCCGGCCTCCTCCAACAACAAATCCGGCAAGATCGGCATCGAGATCGAAGGCACTCCATGCAAAGTTCTGGTCCGCAACATATGGATCAAGAAGCTCAAGTAGCGCCCCGTAAAATAAGGTCTGAACGGAGCGTAAACCGCATGGTGCTGCATTTTCTGGTTCAGGGACGAGTTCAGGGTGTAGGCTTTCGCTGGTTTGTCCATCGTGAGGCAAGCGAACTGGAGCTGAAAGGCTGGGTCCGCAACACCGAGGACGGCGACGTGGAGATCGTCGTCGCAGGCGTCGAGGAGAGCCTCATTGAACTTCGTTCTTCCCTCAAAAAGGGCCCGCGCGGCAGCCGCGTTGACCGCCTGATTGAGCATCCTTTGGTCGAGAGCGAAGGTGAAGGCCTCAGCGCGTTCAAAATCGAAGGTGCCTGGTAGCCCCTGGCAATCCCCGCCAACTTATAATCGAGAGAGCGTCTTAGAGCGTCGGGCCGTTACCCGGGGCAATCCCGGGCAGAATCAGGATCGTGCAGCCGGGCGTCTTATCAGAAATCATCTATCCACATTCAGGAGCAGCATCCATCATGCCGGAACCGATCAATACCGCCGCGCTGAAAGCCCTCGTCCGCACTGTGCCGGACTTCCCCAAGCCCGGCATCCTTTTCTACGACATCACCACAGTGCTCAAAGACCGTACCGGGTTTGCCATGCTCATCGACGCGATGGCCGCGCACTATCTGGAGCGCAAGATCGACCTCGTTCTCGGCATCGAGGCCCGCGGCTTCATCTTTGGACCCGCTCTTGCCTACCGTCTCAACGCCGGTTTTGTCCCGGTGCGCAAACCGCGCAAGCTCCCCGCGCCCGTTGCCCGGGTGACCTACGATCTCGAATACGGCTCGGACTCGCTCGAAATCCACCTCGACGCCATCCAGCCAGGGCAGCGCGTCCTGCTTGTCGACGACCTGCTCGCCACCGGAGGCACCATGGAAGCCACGCTCAAGCTCGTCAAGCAGCTCGGCGGCGAGGTTGTCGGCCTGGCCTTCGCCATTGAACTCGACTTCCTTCGCGGCCGCGAACGCTTCCCGGAACAGGATGTCTTCAGCCTGCTGCACTACGACGAGTAGGGCATCCATCGAGCCGGTCGTTGACTGCTCAGGCAACGACCGGCTCGTGCTCGACCTCAGCTACATCTCCCAAATGCTCCAGCAAGACTTCTCCATTAGGAAAAATAGCGCGTAATTCAAGCTGCCCTCCCATCGCTTCGACATAGCTGCGAAGTGTGCTCAGATACATATCCGAGCGATTTTCGAGCTTTGAAATTGCTCCCTGGTTAACTTCAAGCAGTTCTGCCAGCCGATTCTGGGTCATTTGTCGTGCTCGACGCATCTCCGCGAGCGGAAGTCTAGCCAACTCCTCGGCTACCTCTCGCTTGATGCGCGCTTCAGACTCCGGGGATAAAGTACGTCGAATGTCTTTCCACTTATGTGCCATTATTTGCTCCCGAGTTCTTTCAGATGGCATTCGTAAATTTTCTCTGCCTGGGGAATAAAGGTCAGATACCAATCTTCCCTGCCAGTCTTATCTCCACCGAGAATCAGATATCCAACTCGCCTTGGATCGAAGACAAAAAGTATCCTCAATGGCCGGCCTTGATGTTGAACTCGCAGCTCTTTGAGATTTGGAATCTTCGATCCTTTGAGCGTATCCGCATGCGGCCGTCCGAGAGCAGGACCTGCCTGCTCAAGCATCTCGACTGAGCGATTGACACTCAGAGTCTCATCGTCTGTCAGGACAAGATACCAACTCAAAAACTCATCGCTGGCTTCGATCTCCCACATCGCGATTTCCAATTATGCATCTAAAGTGATATTCCTTCAAGTACATATTTAATCCTATTCCTTAAACAGCTGTCTCAGCAACTTGCAGCCGCTCCTCCGGCTTCAGGTAGCCTTTCCGCCGGAACCAATCTTCCATTGCCGGTCCCAGCCGCTCAAGCGGCACTTGATGCCCGGCTTCCAGCATCCCGTCCCCTATCGGCAGCGTGTCATCGAAGACGGCGTCGTTGGTGAAATTCCGCATGGCAAAGTTGTCGATCCAGCGGATCGGGCATGGCGTCAATGATCCTTCGGCGTCCACGTACTCAATTGAAATTCGACGGACAAACATAGATCCACTCTAGGCCATCTGCGCATCTGGTCTCATCTCCTTTGGCAATTCATTTCGATCTCACGTCAACGCTTCTCCTGAGACAGGCGTCTGACCATGTGAGCGCGCGCCGGCACGCAGTTCTCGTGAGCACCACCCCCAGGGAAATGCGAGGAGTATCGCCATGAAGCTAGTCAACCGTTGCAAAATGCTGGCAGGGATCGCCCTGCTGTCGCTCTCAAGCTGTGCGGTCTGGGCCCAGGGTCCCGATGGACCGCCACCAGGTCCGCCACCCGATCAGGCCGGGCAACCTGGACAGTCAGGGCCCGAACGAGGCCCCAACCCCGAGCGCCAGCTGAAGCAGCTGACCAGGCTACTCTCCCTGACCACCGACCAGCAGACCGGCGTTAAGGCCGTTCTGGAGCAGTCCGCGACTGAGATGAAAGCGCTCCGCGCCAAGCAGGAAGCGGCCGATCAGGGCAGCGAAACCCGTGAATCCCGCCGCGCTCTGATGGAGCAGGGCCGCCAGATCCGCGAGGAAACCAACACCAAGATCAACGCCCTTCTCGACGAAAACCAGAAGAAGACCTTCGCCGACTGGAATGCCAAGCGCGAAGGGCGCATTCGGAACCGCCGTGACGGCGGCGACCCGGGCAACGAGCCACCCCCGCCTCCGCCGCCCCCGTCCGAATAGCGGGAACTCACGTAGTTGACGAAGAAAGGCTGTCTGCCAACCAGAAGACGGTTCAGCAGACAGCCCTTTGCTCCTGCAGAAACTAGGGTTGTATCGGCGGCACAGCAGCAGAGGCGTCGCCCGGCCGCGCATCCACAGAAAATCTCTGGTATTCCGAGTCATGCTCCACCACGTGCTGGCGAATCCCTTTGAGCAGCAGTACTCTCGCCTCGATGTGCCCCTCGGCCCCGGTTGGAAACCAGATCTCCCCATTCACTGGAGCCTGGTCGAAGTAAAAGCTCGAACCCTTCTGCACATTGGCTAGTAAGCCTCCGCCTACATGGAAATTGTCCGTGAAGTGCGCTTCCATCCGCGCCACCTGCCGGTCCTTCTCATCCACCCAGAGTGTCCCGGCGATCTTCTTCGAAGCATCCTCGGCCATCCCGTGCGTCTTGGCGTCGCGCTTGCCTGCAAAGTTGAAGATGATCGTTGGTCGCCCCCGGAAATCCTCGCGCCGTGGATTGGAAACCTCCATGATCTCGAGCAAATGGGTCACGCTGATATTGGTATTCGGCCCTTCCAGCGGCTCACCGGGTGGGACATTCTGCGCCTTCTCAACCAGCTTGTTGATCCGCTCCTGCTCTTTCTGCTGATCGTGCCCATCGAGCGGCTTGCCATCCTTCTTGACCGTGCGCTCAATGCGGTGTCCATGGACGAAAAAGACCTCGCTGTCCACCGTCTCCGTCTTGGTCACCTGTCCAGTACCGTTCAAGTCCTGCGTGACCATGTTGGTGTGGTAGGTGTAGTTCTCGCGCACCTTCTCCAGCTGCTTCTGATGATCCATCACCTCGGTCATCAGCGTTCGCACATCTGGAATTGGCGCGTTCGTCGCCTCTGCAGGCTTGACAGCCGATTTTGGCGCCTGAGCAAATGCTCCCGCCGCGAGCACAAGAATGCCTCCGACGCCCAGCGCAAAAAGGCCATGCGACCGTCTTCTTCTCAGAGCATCTCTCGCTTGCAGCATCCGTTTCACCCTAGCTCCATCCTACTTTGACTCAATTAAGAACAGGAAAGGCAGCTGAGAGCGATACGATGTCTATGAAGCACTGGTTCCTGGCAAGCCGCAGAAGAGAAACGGAGTAAGCATAGAATGGGTCGTCTGCTATTGAATTGGCTATTGAGCGCCGCTGCTCTGCTCATCGTCTCCCGGGTCGTGACCGGTTTCACCGTCGATACCCTGGGAACAGCGCTGATCGCGGCACTGGTCTTTGGCCTGCTCAACGCGACAGTTGGCCTGCTGCTCAAGCTGGTGACGCTGCCGCTCACCATCTTGACGCTGGGTATCTTCCTGCTGGTGGTGAACGCCTTCATCCTGGAGATGGCGTCCGGCTTCGTACCGGGCTTTCACATCCGCAGCTTCGGAGCAGCTTTCTGGGGCGCGGCTGTCCTGGCCATCATTCAGATGCTGTTCCGCTTTCTGGTCAACGAGGCGGAATAGGCTGACTGAGCTGGCACGAGCGCTTACCGCTGAGGCTGAATGGGCGCGTCATCCGCTGTCGACTTCTGCACGGTTGTCCTGGGCGCCTGATTGGGCTTGGCCAAATGATTCGCGCTCGGCTTCTTTTTGGCCGCTGGCGGCACCTTGATCGGCGTCAAGGTCGCAGGCCGCCGTTCCGTCTTGGCGGTTCCAAACCCTGACTGGGACGGTGTCGCGGCAGGTTGAGCACCGGATTGACTTCCCTGTCGCGGCTGAACTTTGCCCTGATACACCGTCCAACTGGAAGCACCAATCGCCGCCACCAGCAGCGCCGCTCCCGCGAACTGTAACCGCTGCATCGGCATCCAAAGCCGCCAGACAGAGAGCAAGGCATTGGAACGCGAAGGCTTACGCCGATCAACCGTCTGCGCATCCGTCAGACGCTGCTGAACCCGATCTGCAAGTCCTTCCGGCGGAGGCAGTGTCGCCACGAGCCGCAGCGTTCGTATCGCTTCTTCCTCTGCCGTCAGAGGAGCGCCGTTCTCACCCTTTGAATTGAAACTGTTCTGGGTCATGATCGACTCCGTGGCGCCGTAGTGGCATTTGAAACAGTGTGTGACGAATTCCGGGTGTGACTCAACAATCCGGATAGCAGATTCCTCGCTCGAAACAGTCGCGAACGAACGGTCGACTCCGTCGTGCCGAGAATCTGCGCGATCTCCACGCTCGACAGTTCTTCAAAGGCCGAGAGCACCAGCACTCGCTGCTCCTTCTCCGGCAACTGCTGCACCGCGCGTAAGACCTGCTCATGGTGCTGCGTCGAGGCTACCCGCTCCTCAGCCGTCAAGCCACTGGCAGGGAGCAACCGCGCCATGTCCGCAATATCGTCTGTCTCCGGCCGCGTCTTTGCCCGGCGCTTGCGGTCCAGCACGACGTTCCACACGATCCGCACCAGCCAGACACGCGGCTCGCGGATCTCGGTCAGTGAATCCCGGTGCCGCAGCACACGCAGATACGTCTCCTGCACCGCGTCCTCGGCATCGGCCGCATTACGCAACACGGAATACGCCACGCGATACAGCGTTCCGGCGTACTCATTGACCAGCGCGGCAATGGCCGTTTCCGCAGCTTGAGTCTGTTCGAATTGTTCGCGCGCCGACGTGGCCGGTATCTCCATCCAACCTGCGATTGCTGCGGGACAGGTGCTCATATTCCTAACGACGCAGTCCCGGCGCAATTCGCTCAAGAGCAGTATCTGCTTTTGCTTTTCTGGTTGTCATTCCTGCGGGAAATCTGCTGTCCGGAACCAAACGCGAAAGGCCTGCACTCAGGCAGGCCTTTCGCAACACTTTTCGACCACCGAAACTACTTCCGCGGCGTCAGCTTTTCGGCTGCCATCGATCCCGCAGGCCCGGTTTTGTCGGCATCCTTGATCTTGGCCCAGATCTGCTTAGCCTGATCGGCCTTGCCCGTGGCGCTGTAGAGGTCAGCCAGAGCAAGCTGCGACGTGTATGCCGGCACGGAATCCGTCGGCTTCGCAATCAGCGCGTTGTAGATTTCAATCGCCTGCCCGTCGCGGCTGGTCTGGTGATAGAAATTCGCCAGGGCAAACTTGGCCAGGCTGGAGAGATTTCCGTCCCACGATCCCGCTGCGGTCTTCAGTTCCGACTCCGCCGAAGCATTCTGCCCCAACTCCTGGTAGGTTAGGCCGGCAAAGTAGTGAGCCTTCCCACCCTGGGAAAGCCATCCGTACTGGGAAGCCACGTCGACAAACTTCTGGTTTGCCGCCTTGGCACGCTCCGCAGCCGTTGCATACACGTTCTTCTGCGCCGGAGCTCCGGGAATCGCGAGAGGGGCGCTGTAAACATCGAGAGCCGCGCCAAGCGCCGTCTCAGCAGCGTCCGAACGCTGGATATAGAGCACAATGCCTGCAACCACCAGCGCCAGAACCACAACAACAGCAATGGACGCACGAATCACCGTGCTGCGATGTTCTTCAACCCAGCTCACACCGGATTGCGTCGTTTGTACGAATTTATCTTGCTTCAGTGCGTGACGAGTCTGAGAATCCACGAGAGTCCTTCATCGAATGTCCGGGAAAAGCCGGAAGAGGATTGTTGCGGGCAAGCACACAGCGGAGGCGATGCAGGCACAGCCGGTACAACCCTATCAGTCTAACAGGGGCGCTTCAGGAGCGTCCATCGCAGCGCTCTTTCTCTGTCGCCGGTAAGCTGGAATCGCAAACCTGACTACCTACGGTCATCCACACCGCGTGCCTTCTGCATCCATTGCTGGAGCTTAGGAAAATAGCAAGAAACGCTATCCGGGCATGAGTTCCCGGGTCCATTCACCCGACCATTCAAGAGGTGAGTTTTTCCGCGGATAAGACCTTTCAGGTAGTCAGACCTGCGACTACGAACAGCTTGCAACAGGGCCCTTGTTACTCCACCAGTCTAAGAAGGCCTTGCGAAACAAAAATGCCAAAATCGAACACATCTTCCGGTCGAAATCAGTGGGAGTAAATTCCTGCCGCCTGTAATTCCGTGTCGTGAGAATCGGCCCTTACCAATCGACGTCTACTCGTACCGCAGCGCCGTCATCGGATCCACCCGCGAAGCCCGAAGCGCCGGAATTACACAAGCCACCGCAGCCACCAACGCCAACAACGCCGTCGCCGCAGCCAGCACGCCAATATCCCGCGAACTCCCCTCAGCCCACTGCGCCAGCACTTTGTTTAGCGCAAACGCCAACACCAGGCCCGCCGCGACACCGCCGCCCACACTTGCCACCACGGAGTAGAAGACGATGTTGAGCACATGCCCACGCGGTGCGCCCAGCGCCATCCGAATGCCAAACTCATTGGTTCGCTGCGCGACAGAATAGGAAACCACTGAGTACAACCCAACCGCCGCCAGCATCAGCGCGAGCACAGCAAACGCCCCGAAGAGCCAGGAGATGAACTGCCCCTGCTCATACTCCGGCTGCGTCGAAATCCAGTGATCCAGATCGCGAACGTTGCCGTTGGTCTGCTGGTCCGCGTCCACCGCACTGACCTGCTTGCGGATCGAATGCAGCAGCGTCAGCGGCGATACCTCCGACCGCACCAGAACCTGGGTATAGGTTCCAAGCACCAGCGTGAACGGCACGAAAATCTCCGGCTTAACCGGCTTGTCGAGGCCGTCATCCAGCTTGTCCTCGATCACTCCAATGACCCGCAGCCACGGAGCGCCGCCCTGCTCCTTCATAGAGGGCGCAACGACTCGGTACGGCAACGCCTCCGTTACCGGTTCGATCTTGATCGACCGCCCAATGGCATCGCCGGCTGGGAAATACTGCTTCGCCAGCGCCTGATTGATCACAGCCACCGTGGCGCCGTTATGGTTCTCTGCCTCATCCCAGATTCGTCCCTGCGCGAGCTTAATGCGGAGCGCGGGGAAATAACCTTCGCTCACGATGTTTACCCGGATCTTCTGCTCCGTCAAAGCGGGCTTGCCGAGAATTTCCATGGTCGTGCCAAAACCATTGTTCGGCGGAGTGGCATTCGATGAAACCGCAGCCATCGTTACGCCGGGTGTCTCGCCGATCTTCTGCCGCAACAGTTCAAAGAAAGCTCTTCGTGACTCCCACGTTCCATATGCTCCTTCGTGGACCGGGATTCCGACCGACATGATGTTGTGCGGGTCGTACCCGAGATGCACCGTCGCCAGCTTTACGAACCCCTCAAGCGCCGCGCCTGCCCCGGCCAGCATCAGCAGCGTGAGCGCGATCTGCGCGCCGATCAGCGAACTCAGGGTCCTCCGCCCAGCAACGCTGCCAGCCACCTTGCGCGTGCCGGCCTGCATCATCTGGCTCACCTCAGGTCGCGAAAATTCCAGCGCAGGCCAAAGGCCAAACAATACCCCGGTTAGGAGCGCGATCACCACGGCAAACCCAAGGACCGGCAGGTTGATATGAATCGCTGCCTCATGCGGGAACGCGTTTTCAGGGAGCGTCGCCACAATCTTGTCCAGCGCAACGTAAGCCAGCCCGATCCCCATCGCCGCGCCCGTCATCGACAGCAGCAACGACTCCGTCAGCAACTGCCAGACCATCCGCCGGCGGCTCGCCCCCACCGCCGAACGGATTGCGAATTCGTGCTGCCGCGCCGTTCCCCGCGCCAGTAGCAGAATCGACACATTCCCACACCCAATCAGCAGCAGCAGAGCTACTGCGGTAAACAGCAGGTAAAGCGTCCCGCCCAGCTTCTGGACAAAGTCTTCGTTTAGCCCGACCACGTGAAAGCGGATCTCGCCCTTGGGATAATGGTCCGGTGTCAGCTTGGCGAACTGCTGAATCAGCGGCTGCAGCGCCGCATCGGCCTGCGCGTGGGTTACGCCCGGCTTCAGCCGAACGCCAACGTAATAGCCCAGCTTCTGGTCCTGCGTGATCTTCTTGGCCAGATACACATCGGCGTCATCCCAGGTAAACCGCGGCGCCGCCACGCCAACCACCGTGTAGTTCTTCCGCACCATCTGCAGCGTCTTACCCAGCACTGCCGGGTCGCCATTGAAGTGCCGCTGCCAGAACTTGTAGCTCAGCACGACCACGGGCTGAGGATCCTGCCCGTCCACCGCATCGGAGGGCTGGATCAGCCGTCCAAGCGCAGGCGGAACGCCCATAAAGTTGAACGTATTCGAGGAGACATAATCCGCGCCGACATCCTCCGGGAAGTCGCTTCCCGTCACCGTCAGATTCCATTGGTCGGTTAGAAAGGCATCCTCGACCACTGGCGACTTGCGCAGCACCTGCCACTGCGACGCCGTCATCCCAAAGCCGCTATTTCCGCCGTCCGGTTGCAGTATCCGCAGATGCACCATCCGGTCAGGATTGGCATAGGGGTACGGGTTCATCAGGATGGCATACACCACGCTGAAGACCGCAGTCGTCGCGCCTATCCCCAGCGCCAGCGAAAGAATCGCCGTAAAGGTAAATCCCGGTGACTTGCGGAGTTGGCGAAGCGCAAAGCGCAGGTTCTGCAGAAGCGAACGCATAAACGGCCTCCCGGACGGGAATGTTCGCCGTAAGTAGAAGCATCTCATCGGCCAAATTGAATACCTCTATAACTCCCAATCTGCCATACAGTTAGCCGCCAACTCGCAGCGGCCAAACCGGGAACATTGTCCGAAACCGCAACTTCCCTGTTCGTAAATGAACATCAGCGCGTCGAAATACAAGTCCTGTATATTGGGCAGTCTATGAAGAAACTGGCATTCCTTCTACTGCTGACCCCGCTGCCAATGATGGCGTTTCAAGCATCGGCTCCGTCCAAGCTAACCGCACCGGAACTCATCCATCTCTCCACCGCCAAGGACGCGCCGCTGGAAAGCGCAATCCGCGCCACCTTTGCGGCCAAGGATCTCAAAGAAGGCACAGCGTGGATAAGCCAGAGTCCGGACATCTTTTTCGCAGTCGAATCCGCAACCGAGCCCACCTTGATCCTCGACGATAAGACTCCCGGCATCGCCACGCAGCCCGTCTCACCCGGCAAGGTCGCCGCGATGCAGTCTGCGACACCAGCCGGCCAGCAGCAGAAGCTCTGGTACGCCACCACCCACATTGCCGAAACAGGCAAAAATCACGCCTTCCATTACCTGGTCGACGGTAAAGAATTCGGCGGAAGTCTGGACATGGCTGCCTTTGGTCCACTGTCTTATCTGCAGCCCGGCGTCCCCTCGGGCAAGCTATCCGAAAAGATCACCCACACCAGCAAAATCTACGAGGGCATGAAGAGCAATTACTGGATCTACGTCCCCGCCCAGTACGACCCCAAGATACCTGCAGCCTTGATGGTCTTCCAGGACGGCGAGCCCTATGCCACGCGCAAAGCCAACGGCCCGTGGGAACACGGCATCCTCTCGGTCATCGATAACCTCATCGCCGAGAAGAAAATCCCGGTGATGATTTGTGTCTTCATCAATCCCGGCAGCATCGCGGATGCTCCAGGCACCGAAACATACAAAGGCGTGAAAACCCACGCGGACCACTTCAAACGCACCCTCGACGACGCCATGCGCAGCACGCTCTATGACACTGTGAGCGACCGCTACGTCCGGTTCCTCCGCGACGAGATCCTTGCCGACGTCGGCAAGCAGTACAACCTCCGTCCTGACGCCTACAGCCGCGCCATTACTGGCGCATCTTCGGGCGGTATCTGCTCCTTCAATGCCGCCTGGCAGATGCCGGATCAGTTCAGCCGCGTACTCACCTGGATCGGCAGCTTCACCAGCATCCAGTGGCACGAACACCCGGAGATCACCGAGGGCGGCCAGGACTACCCCGACAAGGTCATCCGCGAACCCCACCGCAACATCCGCATCTGGCTGCAGGACGGAGCAAACGACATGGAAAACCCCAACTTCGGCTCATGGCCTTTGGCCAACCTGCGCATGGCCAACGCCCTCAAGCTCGGCGACTACGACTTCCACTTCAGCTTCGGGAAAGGCACACATAACTCCGGCCAGGGCGCAGCTGAGTTTCCGGAATCCATGATCTGGCTCTGGCGCGACTACGACCCCAGCAAGACCGAGCAAACCTATCAACAAGACCCGGCAGAAAAAGACAAACCGTACTTCCGCGTTGCCGTCACCAACCGCTCCGCGGATTAGGCTCGGCATTTCATCGCGCGCTCGGTATTCACAACATCGTCGCCAACACTTGCGCGCTCTGCTGCGATCGTCTCCACCGCACGGCGCGCATCCCTTCGCATCCTGTCCCCGTACAGTAAGAGCATGCCTACGATCGTTCATCCCGGTCCGCTCGACCCCGCCGTCGCACTCGGTCTGAATAACGCCCACGCCAAGGAAACCTCCGAGCTGGACCTGGCGGGGATGAAATCACTGCTCGACATGGCAGTCTATGCGCGAGGCATCGCCTCAGGCGCAACCGCGCTGCTGATCGCCCTCGATCAGGACGCACAGTACGTGAACCCCAATTTCGCCTGGTTCAAGGCGAGGTTCGACTCTTTCGTCTATGTCGACCGAGTCATCGTCGCAGCATCAGCCCGGGGCAACGGTTTCGCCCGCCTGCTGTACGAAGATCTGTTCACGTTCGCCCAGCAGGCCGGCCAGACGCGCGTCGTCTGCGAAGTCAACCTGGATCCCCCCAACCCTGCCTCCGACGCATTCCACGCCAACATGGGCTTTGTCGAAATCGGCCAGGCAGCCATCCACAACGGCGCCAAGACCGTTCGCTACTTCGAGAAATTGCTCGCATAGCGGGATGGATGCGTTCTACTCTGGTCCGCGCTGTACCCCGATCGGGAAAGGGCTTTCGCCCTCAGGCAGGATCCAGTCATAGCTCTCGGGTGCACCGGCGGACCGCCAGGTCTGCGGCGTCCTCGTCTCCAGCCAGTCCGCAGGCTCGCTCGCGGGCCGGTGAACATAGCGGGCGAACGCTTCTTTGAGCGCTGTCCGCTGCTCATCCCCTACGGCTTTCGGATCGGGCGAGATGAGCAGCACGCTGCCACTCTTCGCAACCACGTCCAGCCACTGCCGGGTCATTGACCAGGGTACTTCCGGGGTCAGAGCAACGCAGTCCGCGTCGATCGAATGAAAGACCTTGTGCTGCGGAAGCCGGAACGCCAGCGTGTTGACTCCGGTCCGCCGCGTCCGTTCCCACTCCTTGCCGCTCACGTCATCGCCGGTTCGCGAAGCGTCGAATTCCCCCACGGAAAGATGCCCAACCGTGTTGCATCCGAGAATGATCCGGTCCTCTCCACAGGCCTTGCGAAGCCTTCGGTATAAGGCCGTCACGACCTCGGCATTGGTCACCGTGCGGTCATTGAAATGCCAGTTGCCGTGCGTTGGGGACGCACCCATCTGGCTGCCCCACATGCCGAACAATTCAAAGGTCGTAAAGTCGTGCTTGATCAGGTCGAAGCCCCAGCCGCATGCCTCGGTTGCCACGGCAGCTGCAGCCTCCAGCCCCTCGGGAATGGTCGTGTCGTAGGCTGGCGATGGATCACCTGCAAATCGCGCCGCAGGCAGCAGGATTTTGCCCGCCGTTGCTGGAGCCCGTAAAGGGCGGATCCAGATGCCCGGCAGCACGCCGCGGCTGCGAATATCCTCCGCGAGCTTTGCCAGGCTGGGAAAGCGAGCAGGATCCTGGTAGCCATCATCGATGACGGTAAACGGCTTTTCTCCGCCCGATGGGGCCACCGACTTGACCAGGTCCGCGTCGCGTAGAAGGCCCTCATGGGTATTCCGCCCGTAGGCGTAGTACCAGTCATTGCTGCCATAGATCAGGTCGACGGAGCTCGCGCCGCGTTTCGCCGGAACCTTCGTTCCCTCAGCCATCGCCCGGCACAGGCCGCGTGTGGCGGCAAAGGCGCTTTCGCCCGCAGCGCCGCTGTAAGTCACAATCGTGGCAGCCGCGAGCTGGCGCTTGCCCAACTGCACGCCATTGCCGCCATTGCGAACGTCCAGCCACAGCGAGACTCCAGCCGGGTCCACCTGCCAGAAGGCGAAGGATGCAGCGCCGGTCTTCACCCCGACTCCCGCCGTCCGCTCTCCGCTGTGAAGCATTGCGTACCACGGCATGACGCGTTCGGCCTGCAGCGGCCGCCATTCGAGATCGCCATAGCTGCGCTCCCATGCATCGCCCAGTGCCAGAACGCCGGAAGGAAAGCTGTGCTTCCAGCGAAGGTGAATTCGCTGCACCGGCTGCGACGGAGACTCCAGCGAAACCGCAGCCTGCCGCGCCCCCGGAAGGAAGCTGACACGGACCCCACCGACGCCCGTCCATTCGTTGCCACTGCGCAATAAGCTTTGCCGAGCAGCTTCCGTATCGCCCACATAGGCGATCACCATCTCCGGCTGTGAAAGAACTGGCAGAACGAGACTTCCCTGCTCCCCTGGTGCCGCTGCGGCGCTGAAGCCGGTCTGAGGGAGGAGAAAAGATGCCGCAGCCGGCAGAGCGGCGCTCTTGAGCAAGTTGCGGCGGGTTAGATCTTTGTTTCCAGAAATTGACAATCGATCTGCCTCATCTCGCCAAAGTCGCCGACGGATGCCAGGCAACTGTTTCAGGCGCGCTATCGAACAAAGCCATCATAGATGACCGATTCCCATGACGAACTTCCATGACAATTCCTCCTGTACACTGGTCGCGAATTGCCGCACAATCACCTCCGGAGAGGACTTGCGATGGAAGAACAACCCAAACCCAACGTCACCGGAGTTGCCGCCCTGCTGATGGTCACCAGCATGGAACAATCGCTGAAGTTCTACGTCGATGGCCTCGGCTTCGAAATCAAGAACCGCTGGATTCCTGACGGCCATATGCGCTGGGTCTGGATGGAGCTGGGTACTGCCCCGCTCATGCTGCAGGAAGGCACGGGCGGCACGCCGGAACGGCTCGCCAAAGCAGGCAAACTCGGCAGCGGCTCTGCTCTCTACTTCCAGTGCCGCGACGCCATCGCCATCTATCGCCAGGCGCTTGAGCGCGGCATTGCGGGCAGGGAGCCGCAGGTCGGCAACTCCAACTGGGAAGTCTTCCTCCACGATCCAGACGGTTACAGCATCAACTTCTCCAGCCCGACAGACCTGCCGGAAGAAACTCTGCTTTCGCAGACGGACCTGTAGTCGGAAACCGAGCTTGCTCCAAGCAGCCCAACCCGTTAGGCTAAGTGCATGTATGAAGACTTCCAAGTAACCGACCGCTGGACAGGCGAAGCCCTCCACTGCGTCTGGAAAGCCAACATCGTAGCCATCGCCACCCGCCACGCCGATGCTGTCGACGTGCGCTACGAAGTGAACGGCCACCCCATGTGGATCGCCATGCCGCTCAACGCCTGGGTCGAGCAGAAGAAGCGCACCGGCAAGGTCATCACCGACTATCTCGCCGCGCAGATCGCCGGACACTACCTGAAGTCCATCATCGAAGAGGGCTACGACGCCAGCCGCGAGATGTATGCGATGACCACCGAGGAAGTCCTCGAGCACCTCGACATCATCGTGAAGGAAGCCAAGGACGCGGGCGCACTGCCTACACTCCCCATCCTCGACGGCACCACGCAATCGCATTCGTACGTTCCGACGCCTAGCCGCACCTAACAGTTCGCAGGAGCAGCCCGATGACCAAGCCGGAGATCGTAGAAGTCCCGGGCATCAAGACCATCGGCCCCTACTCACAAGCTGTCCGGGCCAACGGATTTCTCTTCGTTTCAGGACAGCCGGGCGTGAATCCGGAGACAGGCGAAGCCGCCGGGCCAACTTTTGCGGAGCAGGCGCGCCAAGCCTTCAAGAACCTGGAACAGGTCCTCAAAGCCGGTGGCAGCAGCATGGACCGCGTTGTGAACACGACCGTCCTGATCGTCAATATCAGCGATTTCGGATTTGTGAACGAACTCTATACAGAATACTTCTCTGCCTCTCCGCCGGCGCGTATGACCATGAACGTACCGCTGCCCAAAGGCCTGCTGTTCTCGATCGGCTGCGTGGCGCTTACGGACTAAGCGCCTTCAACAGCTGCCGTCGTTACTCGTGCCGAAGCGCCTCGACCGGCTGCACAGAAGCCGCCCTCCGCGCTGGAATCCAGCTGGCCGCGAGACCCACCGCAAGCAGAATCGCCGCACCCGAAATCAGGCTCACCGGGTCCCAGGGCTCCAGCCCGTACAACATGGTCTTCACCAGCCGCGCCAGCAGCAGAGCCGCACCGAGTCCGACAGTCACCCCTGCCAGCGAGATCCACGTCGCCTCCCGCAGGATCATTGCAAGCACCTGCCGGGGCTGCGCTCCCAGCGCCAGCCGGATGCCGATCTCGTTGGTCCGGTTTGAGACTGAGTAAGCCATGATCCCGTAAATGCCCACCGAAGCCAGCGCCAGGGCCAGCATCCCGAAGCTCGAAGTCATGGCAACAAAGATCCGCTCTTGTTGCGTCTCTTCATAGATCTGCTGCTCCTGCGTATGTACATCGGTCAGGGGCAGGTCGGGGTCGATCTGCTGCACTGCTTTGCGCAGTGACGGCACAATGGCCTCCGGCTGCATCCGCGTGGAGATGAAATAGTCCAGGCTGCCGCCGACCTCCTTCTGCTGCACAAAGGGCAGAAAGAACTGCGGCGGAGGCTGCTCTTCGCGGAGGTTGTTGTAGTGCGTATTGCCGCAAATTCCTACGACCGTGACCCACTCCTTGTCCTTCTTCATCCCGTGACCGTCGCTGTCGCCGCCGTCGTTGGTGAAGCGCTTGCCAATGGGGTTCTGATTTGGAAACCGTGCCTTGGCCAGCGCCGCATTGATGATGCCCACCTTGGCCGAAGTCCCTGTATCCTGCGATCCGAACGACCGCCCTTCGAGAATCGGAATCTGCATCATGGAAAAGAAGTTGTTCCCCACGACGTTATAGACCTCGCTATTGTCCTTGTCTTTTTCCTCAACCGTGCCTTCCGGGATAAAGTTCGTACTGTTCATATTCCCGGCGATGTACACCATCCATGACGGCGAAACCGCGTCCACCCCCGGCGTGGCCGCCATGGCCTGCAGGATGCGCGTATGCAGCGCGATGTCTTTGCCCGCCGGATACAGCTTTGTTGGAGCCTCAATCTCCGCGAGCAAGAGATGGTCGGTCCTGAAGCCCACATTCACGGCATTCAGGCTGGCCAGCGTGCGCAGGAACAACCCCGCGCCAACTACCAGCAGCGTCGAGAGGGCGATCTGAAATCCGACCAGCGAGCGGCCACCCCAGCCTTTTCGCCGCCGCGTTACCGACTGCGAACTCTCTTTCAACCCGCTGCTCACCTTCGCCCGGGCCGCGGCAAAGGCCGGAGCCAGTCCAAAGAGCACTCCCGTCACCAGGGTGATCCCGGCAGTGAAAGCGAACACCAGCCAGTCGAAGTGAATCTGAAAATCGCTGTGCTCCCACGCGCTTTGCGTGAGCTTGGGAACAAGATTGCCGCCGATAAAGCCCACCACCAAGCCGCCCAGTCCACCCAGGCAGGCCAGCATCAGGCTCTCGACCAGCATCTGCCGGGCGATCCGCAATCGTCCCGCGCCAAGCGCCAGCCGAACAGACATTTCGCGATGCCGCTGTGATCCCCGCGCCAGCATCAGGTTGGCGATATTCGCGCACGCCAGGAGTAGCACAAACCCCACCATGGTCAGCAGCACAGCCATCGGCTTGGCAAAGGTACGCTCCTGGTTGAACAGCCCGCGGCTGCCATCGCGCAGATCCATGCGCGGCAGATCCTCGTTCGGACGCAGCGGCATGGTTGCCCGCACCACAGCGCTGAGCTGGCCGTCCAGCACCGACTGCGCCGACTCAGTCGAAACACCGGGCCGAATCCGGCCCATGACATTGATCCACCAGACCTTCGGATCCGTGAGTACCGAACCGTTCTCACCGCGCGGATAGATCAACGGCTGCATCGAAATTGGCACAAAGAAGTCGGGAGATTGCTGTGTCCCTTTTGCCCCGGTAAATCCCTTCGGATTCACGCCTACAATCGTCAGCGGCACATCGTTCAGCTTGATCACCTGCCCGATCGCCGAAGCCGCGCCACCGAATGCCCGCTGCCACATCCCGTAGCTCATCACCGCCACGGCGCCCTGCCCCTGCTGCGCATCGTCGGATGCCGTGATCGCACGGCCCAACACCGGCTTGACATTCAGCACCGAGTAGTAATTGCCAGAGACCATCTCCACTTGCCCCTGCTGGGCCAACCCGGCGACAGTCGCATTCATGCCCGTTTCCTTAAACGCAAACAGGTCCTGGAAATCGCCGTTCCCGCTGCGATTCAAAGTCCGCAGCCGCTCATAGGCGGGATAGGAGAACGAGGAACTCCCGATCCTGCCATGACCAAGATTGTTGTAGTCACCCCAGATGTGGTGGACAGCGCCATGTTTTTCCGTCGCGTTCCACGCCAGCAACCGAAGCTCTGCTGGGTGCGGAACCGCCAGCCGCTCATAGAGCAACTGCTTGGCCAGCGAAAAGATCGTCGTGTTCGCGCCAATGGCCATCGCCAGCGAAATTACCGCCACGGCGGTAAAACCAACACTCCGCCGCAAACGCCGGCCAGCATAGCGAACATCCGCGAACAAGTCATCCCAAACCTTCAGTCCCAGCGATCCGCGCATAGCATCCTTGTGCACCACTGTTGAGCCCAGCGCAATGCGCGCCCGGCGTTTGGCATCCGCAGGCTTGAACCCAGCCCGCACCAGATCGGCAGTCAGGCATTCCAGATGGTCGGCAAGCTCAGTCTCCATCTCCGCCTCGAACCGGTCCCGCTCACGCATCGCCCGCCACCAGGAGCGCGGCGCAGATACTGATCGCACCAGCGCGAGATACAGCCGCCTGACGAGCGGCCTGTTCCCTGATCCCTGTTCCCTATTCCCTGCTTTATTCACAGCGCAGCGCCTCCATCGGCTCAATCGATGCCGCGCGGTGCGCAGGCAGCCAACTGGCGGAAATCCCAACCAGCAACAACAGCGCAGCGCCTAGCCCAAGACTCCATGGATCATTTGCGTGTAACCCGTACAGCATTGACTTCACCAGCCGCGCAAGTATCAGCGTCGCACCAAGCCCGACAACGATCCCTGTCAGCGACATCCAAGTCGCCTCCTTCAGCACCATCGTTAGCACCTGCCGCTGCTGTGCTCCCAGTGCCAGTCGAATCCCGATCTCATTCGTCCGGTTGGCCACCGAATACGCCATGACACCGTAGATTCCAACCGCCGCCAGAACCAACGCCAGCGCACCGAATCCAGTCGTCAGAGCCACAAACGTTCGTTCCGTCTGCGTGGTCGCTTCAATCTGCTGCTCCTGCGTGCGCACATTGATCAGCGGAAGATCCGGATCGAGATCCCGCACCGCCTTGCGCATCAGAGGCACAATCGACTCGGGATCAGTCTTCGTCCGAACCTCGTAGGTCCAGCTTCCGCTCACATGTGTCTGCTGCACAAACGGCAGAAAGAACTGCGGTGGTGGCTCGTCGCGGAGGCTCGCATAACGGGTATCTCCGCACACGCCTACAATCTGAATCGGTCCCTCATCATTGTTGTAGAAGCGCCTGCCCACCGGATTCAGATTCGGAAATACTTCCTTAGCCAGACTGGCATTGATGATGGCGACCTTGCCCGAAGTCGACGTATCCTGCGACCCGAACAATCGCCCCTCGAGAATCGGAATCCTCATCATGGAGAAAAAGTCGTTGCCAACCACCGTGTAGCTCTCGCTATAGTCCGCATCCTTACCTGACCGCGCCCCCTCAACGCGAAAACCCGTCGAGTTGAAATTGCCCGCAATGTAAGCCGAACTCGCCGGCGAAACGCCTTCCACTCCAGGCAAGGCAGCAATCGCCGTTAATACGCGTGTGTGGAACTGGACGTCTTTCCCCGCCGGATATTCCTTCGGCGGCAGGCTAACCTGCGCCAGCAGCAAATGATCGGTGCGGAAGCCGACATCCACCGAGTTGAGACTGGTCAGCGTGCGCAAGAACAGCCCCGCGCCAACCACCAGCAACGTGGACAACGCAATCTGAAATCCCACCAGCGACCGGCCGCCCCATCCCGTCCGACGCCGCGTCACAGACTGCGAACTCTCCTTCAAACCGTTTCCGACCCTCACCCGCGAGGCGGACAGCGCCGGCGCAAGACCAAACAGAATGCCCGTCGCGAGCGTGATGCCGACTGTAAATATCCAAACCTTCCAGTCGAAATGGACCTGAAAATCGTTCCTCTGCCAGCCGTACGACACCAACTTCGGAGCTAAATTGCTGCCGATGTACCCAAGCACCGTGCCACCGGCCCCACCAAGCATGGCTAGCAATAAACTCTCCACCAGCATCTGCCGAGCAATCCGCGCCCCGCTCGCGCCAAGAGCCAGCCGCACCGACATTTCCCGCTGCCGTTGCGTTCCCCGCGCCAGCATCAGGTTGGCGATATTCGCGCACGCTAGCAGCAGCACAAGTCCCACCATCATCAGCAGCACCCGCATCGGCTGCACAAAGCTACGGCCTTGCATGAACAAGCCGCGGCTGCCATCACGCATCTCCATGCGCGGCAGATCTTCATCCGGCCTAATCGGCAGAGTTGACCGCGCAGCAGCATTCAATTGCGTGTCGAGGACCGCGAGTGCAGTCTGCTCCGCAACATCCGGCCGCAGACGCCCCATCACATTGACCCACCATTCCTGATCGCTGGCGAGCAAAGACGCGTGCTTGCCGTCCGGACGCACCAGCGGCTGCATCCCCATCGGCACAAACAAATCCGGCGACTGCAAAGTGCTGTATGCTCCAGTGAATTCTCTCGGAGTGACGCCAATGATCGTCAGCGGAACCTCGTTGAGCTTGACTGTCTGCCCCAAAACGGCAGGCGAACGACCGTACTCCCGTTCCCAGACCCCATAGCTGAGAACAGCGACTGCACCCGCTGCGGTCGATGCGTCGTCCGCCTCGGTGATTAGCCGACCCAGCGCTGGCCGCACATCAAGCTGGCGAAAGTAGTCTCCTGAAACCAACTGTCCACCCGCTTGTCGGGCCTCTCCCGCGATCGTCGCATTGCCCGTCATGTCCTTGAACGCGAAAAGTTCGTGCATCACTCCATTACGCGACAGGCTCTGCGCGTGAAGCTGTTCATACACCGGATACGAAAACGATGAACTCGAAAATCTGCCGTTCGGAAGAACTGCATACTCTCCCCAAGTGCTATGCACCGCTCGATGCTTCGCCGTTGCATTCCAGGCAAGCAGCCGCAACTGCTCGGCATGGGGAACGGCCAGCCGCTCATACAGAACCTGCTTGGCCATCGAAAAGATCGTGGTATTCGCCCCAATTGCCAGCGCCAGCGAAACCACCGCAACTGCGGTAAATCCTGGGCTCCGCCGCAACCGGCGCGCGCCATACCGCGCATCCGCCGCCAGCTCATCCCACAGCCGAAGTCCAAGCGACGCGCGCATCCCGTCCTTGTGCACTACCGGAGAGCCCAGTTCAACGCGCGATCGCCGAGTTGCTTCGGCTGCCGACAACCCCGTGCGCATCAGATCGGCCGTCCGCCGCTCAACATGATCCGCCAGCTCAGCTTCCATTTCGGCCTCCAGCCGTCCGCGCTCGGTCATCGCCCGCCACCAGGACAGAGGCGCAGATATAAGCCGGACCAGCAGGAGATATAGGCCTGGTAGCAGCGGCCTGTTCCCTGATCCCTGTTCCCGATTCCCTGCCTTCATGCGCCCTCCGGGGCCGTCTTGGCCGTGAGGATGGTTCCCATGATCCCGGCCATGCGATTCCACTTCGCCGTCTCGTCTTCGAGCCGCACCCGCCCAGCCGTCGTCAGCGTGTAGAACTTGGCCTTGCGGTTGTTATCGCTCTCGCCCCATTCACTGGCAATCAAGCCCTGATGCTCCAGCCGGTAGAGCGCCGGATAGAGCGACCCCTGCTGGATCACCAGCGTCTGCCTCGAGATCTGCTGAATCCGCAACAGCACTCCGTACCCATGCAGCGGCCCCAACGAAACCGCCTTCAGGATCAGCAGATCCAGCGTGCCCTGCAACAACTCCAACTGCTTTTCTGCATCGCTCAAGAACAACTCTCCTAGACCGCCTCAGTGAGACCGTCTAGGAGAGCGTAGCGAGACTCTCCTAGATTGTCAAGGAGAGAAAATGACGAATTCGCTCGGGTCGTCCGTCTTTGGGAAGCTGGCTGTGAAGAATGGCAACTGGCTTTACCAGATGAAACTCGAGGCTGCGAAGCGGAGGAACAGATGCACTCAGGCCTGTGATTTTGCCAGTTTTAGAGGAGGGGCTTAAGCCCAGGCGATAGACGCCCTATTTCGCAGCCGTGATCATGAAAGCAGGCGCAACCGCCAACGGATCGCCGATGACGACATCTTCCCAGCCTACAAACCTCGACCCGGCATAGAAGCTCTCCGCCAGCGTAAACCCGCGCGTGTACCGGTCCATCGTGATCGAAGGCGAAGCAATGGCCTGTAATTCCGGCTCGTCCGTATAGCCCTTCACGCCGGTGATTCCATGCGCAATCAGCACCGTGATCAGGGACTGGCCGCCCGTCGTCGGCAGAAACGTCCGCGCGCTGGTTGAAACTGCCGTGTCGCCGATTGCCCCCGGCGCAAAGGTTAGCGAATCGTAAGCAGCTTGGGTAAACTTGGGATCGTTGCTGCCCCACGAGAAATAGCCGAGCAGCCCAGACCGCTGGCCTACGAACGTCTCCGTCGAATCGAGCTCACACGGCACGCCGCGCGCCTTCAGCAGGCCGGCAGCTTTGACCATATCTGCGTTCCAGGTGCCATAGGGCGATTCATCCGGAATGTTCCCTGTCACGTCGACCGGCTGGCTGGGTACGTCGCCAATTGTGAAGATGGGCTGGACGTCGAAGAGCACCTTCCCGCCAGCAGCCTTCGACTTCTGAGCCTCAAGCGAACGAGTCACCAGTGCCTTCGCATCCGTCTCAGTCAACCCATCCAGCCGTGTGACGAGATAGCCGCCGAACTTCGCATGGCTGAACGGCTCATCCGCCTTCCAGTAGCGGTTGAGCCAGGCAAATCCGTCCGCCCCTGATCCGTGAATGCTGATCTTCTTCGCATCCTTGATCATTGGGTAGTCGATGCCAGCCAGATAGCTGTCGACGGAAGGATGCAGGTTCCCTGTCGTATACTCCTGCCGCGAACCGGTAATGCCGCCGTCGACCCGGATCGGGACACCCTTGGTCAGCACGATGAAGTTGATCTCAGGATGCTGCTTGAGATAAGCCGCAACCGGCGCGCCAATCTGCGCGTTGTAATCGGCCAGCGAAATCGTCTCATTCGCCGTGCTGACAGCGGAGTCCGCACACCGAATCACCACAGTCTTCGTAACGCCGCGCCGAGCAGCGTAGTCCCTGGCAATTGAGGTCGAGATAGGGCTGTTGGCGTTTGAAACCAGCAGAACTTCGGCAGCGGTATGCCGCGGAGCGGCAACAGGCTCACTCATGCCGGAACATCCAGTGATTGCTAACAACAACGGCAGGCATAAAATTCGGCGCACGCAAGGAATCCTCAAGTGCAATGATACCGATGCTCACCTCTTGAAATGCCGGGGAATTACTCGCCGCGGTAGGCGCAGCCGCTGGTGCAAGTCTCGCGGATGACGATCTTCGAAAGCAGTGGTAGCGTTGGCTTCAGTCGCGTCCAGATCCACCGGGCGAGATTCTCGCTGGTCGGGTTTTCGAGGCCGGGAACTTCGTTCAGGCAGTAGTGATCGATCTGTTCTTCGACCGGAGTAAAGGCAGCCTTGATCTCGGCGAAATCCATGACCCAGCCGAGTTCGACATCGACAGGCCCGGACACATGCACTTCAATCTGAAAGCTGTGCCCATGCATTCGCCGGCATTTGTGTCCCGGCGGAACGTTGGGCAGCCAGTGCGCCGCCTCGATACTGAACTGCTTGAATAACTCCACGATATCCTCTATCGAATTCCGACAACCTTGTGACTTTGCACGCTCAGCCGCCACTGCGGATGCTCCATGCAATACCGTATCGCAAGCTCTGTATTCCGCGCCCTCTGCACTGGGTCAGCCACATCCATTGGCTGCAGAAAACGGTGTCGGAAGTTCAGAGATCCAAACTGCTCGGGCGTATTTTCGGTTTGCGGATACACCAGCTTCAATTCGTCGCCGGAGGTCTGCACCAACTTCGCACCAGCCTTGGGACTGACACACAACCAGTCGATCCCCTCGGGAGCCATCACTGTGCCATTGGTCTCAACTGCAATCTCAAATCCACGCTCATGCAGAGCCGCAATGAGAACTGAGTCCAGCTGCAGCAGCGGCTCCCCGCCAGTACAGACAACAAAGCGCCGAGATGGAAGATCACGTGCTAGAGGCCACTCCCGTTCGATAGCATCCGCGAGCTTCTCAGCAGAGGTAAACTTCCCACCTCCCGTGCCGTTGACGCCGACAAAGTCGGTGTCGCAAAAACGGCAGACAGCCTGAGCACGATCCTCTTCCCGCCCCGACCAGAGATTGCAGCCCGAGAATCGGCAAAACACTGCCGCCCGCCCAGCCTGCGCACCCTCGCCTTGCAAGGTATAGAAGATTTCTTTGACCGCGTAGCTCATGCAACTCCAAAAACAAACGTACCCGTAAAGCACGAAAGGCCAGTCCGCAATGGACTGGCCTTTCGTCGAAATAATGCCGGCAATAACCTAATCTCCCACATAGTTACCCATGCAGTACCATCGGCCCAACGAGGCTTAACTTCCGTGTTCGGGATGGGAACGGGTGATCCCTCGCGGTAATGTCGCCGGCAAACTTGATGGCGCTTGGCAGGATGTTTTCCCTGCAGCCAGGCACACTGATCAGCTCGCATTACAGACTGTTTCTTCACGTTCGCGAGCGGCAGGTGCATACAGCAATCTGGCGCCAAATATTGTCAAAACAACGAAATTGATTAGGTAATACAAGGACGATGGTAAGAAGAATCTTGGTTTGTCCTTAAGAAGAACTCAAGAGCGCAATCTCTGCGCAGAGTTAATTCTATGGACAAGCCGAACGGGCGATTAGTACTGGTAAGCTACATGCATTACTGCACTTCCACCTCCAGCCTATCAACCAGGTGGTCTTCCTGGGCCCTTCAGGGAAATCTCATCTTGGAGCGTGCTTCCCGCTTATATGCATTCAGCGGTTATCACAACCGAACTTCGCTACCCAGCCGTGCCTTTGGCAAGACAACTGGAACACAAGAGGTTCGTCCATCCCGGTCCTCTCGTACTAAGGACAGCCCTCCTCAAATTTCCTACGCCCACAGCAGATAGGGACCGAACTGTCTCGCGACGTTCTGAACCCAGCTCACGTACCGCTTTAATAGGCGAACAGCCTAACCCTTGGAACCTTCTACAGCTCCAGGATGCGATGAGCCGACATCGAGGTGCCAAACCGAAGCGTCGATATGAACTCTTGGCTTCGATCAGCCTGTTATCCCCGGCGTACCTTTTATCCGTTGAGCGATGGCCCTTCCATACAGAACCACCGGATCACTAAAGCCTGCTTTCGCACCTGCTCGACTTGTAGGTCTCACAGTTAACCACTCTTATGCTTTTGCACTCGACGACTGATTTCCAAACAGTCTGAGAGTAGCTTCGCGCGCCTCCGTTACATTTTGGGAGGCGACCGCCCCAGTCAAACTACCCGTCTAACTATGTCCCTCTCCCGGATCACGGGAGGAGGTTAGGATCACAACAATCGCAGGGTGGTATCTCACCGTTGGCTCCACCAAGTCCGAGAACCTGGCATCAAAGCCTCCCACCTATCCTGCGCAGCAATTGTCATAACCCATAGTTAAAGTGTAGTAAAGGTGCACGGGGTCTTTCCGTCTAGCTGCGGGTAACCGGCATCTTCACCGGTACTACAAATTCGCCGAGCAACTCGTTAAGACAGTCGTACGATCGTTACACCATTCGTGCAGGTCGGAACTTACCCGACAAGGAATTTCGCTACCTTAGGACCGTTATAGTTACGGCCGCCGTTCACTGGGGCTTCAATTCAAAGCTTCGCTTGCGCTAACCTCTCCTTTTAACCTTCCAGCACCGGGCAGGTGTCAGCCCCTATACGTCGTTTTCGACTTAGCAGAGACCTGTGTTTTTGTTAAACAGTCGCCGTACGCGCTTCACTGCGACCCTCCTTACGGAGGGCGATCCTTCTCCCGAAGTTACGGATCTAATTTGCCGAGTTCCTTAACGAGCCTTCACTCGAGCGCCTGTGGATATTCTCCTCGTCTACCTGTGTCGGTTTGGGGTACGGTTCCCTTTGTTCTCCTTAGAGGATTTTCTTGGCAGCGTGGAATCATCGTCTTAGCCCCAAAAGGGACTGCTTTGCGTCTCACTGTTAAGCCCTGACGGATTTGCCTATCAGAACCAGCTTCACACGCATCGACCGCTATAGCCATATGGCGGCACGATTATCCTTCTGCGTCACCCCATCGTCAAACGAACATTGGGAGGTCCGGAATATTAACCGGATGTCCATCATCTACGCCTTTCGGCCTCGACTTAGGGACCGCCTAACCCTGAGCGGATTAACCTTCCTCAGGAAACCTTAGACTTTCGGCGCGAAGGGTTCTCACCTTCGTTATCGCTACTTATGCCGGCAGGGTCTCTTCTCAACGCTCCACCAGTCCTCTCGGTCTGGCTTCGCAGCGGTTGAGAATGCTCTCCTACCACGCACACCATAGGTGTGCATCCATTGCTTCGGTGTACAGTTTTAGCCCCGTTGTATTGTCGGCACCGGACCGCTTGACCAGTGAGCTATTACGCTTTCTTTAAAGGATGGCTGCTTCTAAGCCAACCTCCTGGCTGTCTGAGCGTTCCGACTTCCTTTCCCACTTAACTGTAACTTTGGGACCTTAGCAGATGGTCTGGGCTGTTTCCCTCTCGACAATGAAGCTTAGCCCCCACTGTCTGACTCCCGGATATGTTGTCACTGGCATTCGCAGTTTGGTTGGATTCAGTAAGCCGGAAAGCCCCCTAGTCCATCCATCTCTCTACCACCAGTGCAATTCGTCCGAGGCTAGCCCTAAAGCTATTTCGGAGAGAACGAGCTATCACGGAATTTGATTAGCCTTTCACCCCTACCCACAGCTCATCCGAGCTTTTTTCAACAAACACCGGTTCGGTCCTCCAGTGGGTGTTACCCCACCTTCAACCTGGCCATGGGTAGATCATCCCGCTTCGCGTCTATTCCTGCCAACTGAACGCCCTGTTCAGACTCGCTTTCGCTTCGGCTCGCTTACGCTTAACCTTGCTGACAAGAATAACTAGCCGGCTCATTATGCAATAGGCACGCGGTCAGACATTCCCTTACGGGCATAGTCCTCCCACTGCTTGTAGGCACACGGTTTCAGGTACTTTGTACTCCCCTCGACGGGGTGCTTTTCACCTTTCCCTCACGGTACTGGTTCACTATCGGTCAGAGACGAGTATTTAGCCTTACGGGATGGTCCCCGTGGATTCAAGCAGGGTTTCACGTGCCCCGCCTTACTCAGGTACCAGCTTCGAGTCTGGATAGATTTCGCCTACGCGCCTGTCACGCTCTATGGATCCACTTTCCAGAGGATTCGACTATCTACCAGATTGGTAACTCTACTGTTGCTGGCCCTACAACCCCGCAAATACCGAAATATTCACGGTTTGGGCTGATGCGATTTCGCTCGCCACTACTTTCGCAATCGAGGTTTCTTTCTTTTCCTCCAGGTACTGAGATGGTTCACTTCCCTGGGTTCGCTCGTACCCGCCTATGTATTCAGCGGGCCGTTCCTGAGGTTTACTCAGGAGGGTTTCCCCATTCGGAGATCTTCGGATATAACGCCTGTGTGCGGCTCCCCGAAGCTTATCGCAGCTTGCCACGTCCTTCTTCGCCTGTCTCTGCCAAGGCATCCACCGTGCGCCCTTAGTAGCTTGACCATAGAATTAACTCCAGCGCAGGGTGCTGAATCACTTCAGTCCTGATCAAAGTCAATCTTGATTTTTCGCCTTGAGATCTCCGGGACGCTCACGCGTTGCCGGAGTTTTCTCCTTAAGAACACTCTTCTTACATTTGAACACTTTCCTAGTCACCGCAACTCATCACTCAACCCGCCAATGTAAACATCAGAAGTCAAGCAATAGTCCGGCGAACCAAAATGTGCTCGGCCTTGTATTACCCAATCAATTTCGTTGTCAAAGATCCAATGCATTTCTATGTCGAAATGCCTGAGCCCTAGGGCTTGGAAACCAGTTGAACGGCTAAACTTGATAAACCATTCAACCTCTGTCTCCGGATCGATACCCAGGCTCGCAAGTCTGGATATCCAACCGGATACAGCGAATAGATGATGGTGGAGCTGAACGGGATCGAACCGTTGACCCCCTGCTTGCAAAGCAGGTGCTCTCCCAACTGAGCTACAGCCCCAACTACGTCGGAACATGCTGCTGAATTGGTGGGCCTGGGTAGATTCGAACTACCGACCTCACCCTTATCAGGGGTGCGCTCTAACCAACTGAGCTACAGGCCCCAGTAAAGTCCGTCAGGCTTGGCACTCCCGGGCGAATTTCCTCATCCATTCAAAAAGGTTTCGAGGACAAGGTTGAACGTGCAGTCCGACTACGTCGGACAGGACCATCGTGCGAAACAGAATAGTCAGAGAAGGCTTGAACCGGACTCTTTCCAAGCCCGACTCACGTCGAGACTGGAAAGGTTGTGTGACCGCCGCACTCTACGTCTCTCGACGTTCCGCATTCGCGGAAGGAGTGCTAAGCGCCACAGCGTTCTCTCTTAGAAAGGAGGTGATCCAGCCGCAGGTTCTCCTACGGCTACCTTGTTACGACTTCACCCCAATCATGAATCACACCTTGGACGGCTGCCTCCCTTGCGGGTTAGCCCACCGGCTTCTAGTACGACCCACTTTCGTGATGTGACGGGCGGTGTGTACAAGGCCCGGGAACGTATTCACCGTGGCATTCTGATCCACGATTACTAGCGATTCCAGCTTCACGCAGTCGAGTTGCAGACTGCGATCCGAACTGAGGCCGGCTTTTTCCGATTAGCTCCACCTCGCGGCTTTGCGACGGTTTGTACCGGCCATTGTAGCACGTGTGTAGCCCTGGACATAAAGGCCATGAGGACTTGACGTCATCCCCACCTTCCTCCCCGTTATCCGAGGCGGTTCCGCCAGAGTGCCCAACTGAATGATGGCAACTGGAGGTAAGGGTTGCGCTCGTTGCGGGACTTAACCCAACATCTCACGACACGAGCTGACGACAGCCATGCAGCACCTATATACAGGTCCCTTGCGGGACGCCGATGTTTCCACCGGATTCCTGTACATTTCGAGCCCAGGTAAGGTTCTTCGCGTTGCGTCGAATTAAACCACATGCTCCACCGCTTGTGCGGGCCCCCGTCAATTCCTTTGAGTTTCAGCCTTGCGACCGTACTCCCCAGGCGGACTGCTTAACGCGTTAGCTACGGCACGGCGGGATTGGGTACCCGCCACACCAAGCAGTCATCGTTTAGGGCTAGGACTACCAGGGTATCTAATCCTGTTTGCTCCCCTAGCTTTCGAGTCTCAGCGTCAGTAATGGTCCAGTGAGCCGCTTTCGCCACAGGTGTTCCTCCTGATATCTACGCATTTCACCGCTACACCAGGAATTCCACTCACCTCTCCCATACTCAAGCCCTGCAGTTTCGTGTGCAGACTTCGGGTTGAGCCCGAAGATTTCACACACGACTTACAAAACCGCCTACACTCCCTTTACGCCCAATAATTCCGAACAACGCTTGCCCCCCTCGTATTACCGCGGCTGCTGGCACGAAGTTAGCCGGGGCTTCTTCTTCCGGTACCGTCATAATCGTCCCGATCGAAAGGAGTTTACATCCCAAGGGATTTCATCCTCCACGCGGCGTTGCTGCGTCAGGGTTTCCCCCATTGCGCAAAATTCCCCACTGCTGCCTCCCGTAGGAGTCTGGACCGTGTTTCAGTTCCAGTGTGTCCGTGCGCCCTCTCAGGCCGGATACTGATCAATGCCTTGGTGGGCCATTACCCCGCCAACTAGCTAATCAGCCGCGACCCCCTCCTGAAGCGAATTGCTCCTTTGACCCGTAGGTATTATGCGGTATTAGCTAAGGTTTCCCTCAGTTATTCCCCACTCCAGGGTAGGTTAGTCACGTGTTACTCACCCGTGCGCCACTGTACTCAGGACCGAAGTCCCTTTCTCGTTCGACTTGCATGTGTTAGGCACGCCGCCAGCGTTGATTCTGAGCCAGGATCAAACTCTCGTTTGAAACTGTTCACTAGATCTAAGCGACGGAGGTCGACTTGATCTAGCAGCACCACGGAGTAAATCCGTGATGACTTATGTTGTGAGAAGATTCAAGCCAAAGCTATCTGTCTTCATCACGACTGGCACGTTCAACCTGTTGTCAAAGATCCTTACGACCCTCCGCCTAAGCGGTGCCGTTTGGATCGAGGCTTAAGACCGGAGTCTTAAGTTGTCCTCGAACTTGTGCGCCGATTTCTACTCCGAGTCACTTTCGTGTCATCGTTTCGTCGTCGTTAGCGCCTTTCCCAGTCTACCGTTTCTTTATCTTTCTGTCAACCTCTTTGTTTTCTTTCTTTTATCGAGCCACTCATCGCCATGGATAGTGGTTGCAACTCGAAGAAAGGAACTCAAGGGAACCGATAAAGCCGGACACGGTGAAATCGCTGATGCGCAAACTTAGAAAGATCAACCAGCAACGGCTCAACGCCGTACCGAGCCAATTTTGGCTCTCGATGCCCACGACAAGTCGTGAACCTCGGGTCTTGCAATGGGGTTGTTCTCTGCGGGATTCCCTACAGGAGATCAGGGGCTCTCGCCTCACCTGTCTCTACGAACCGGCTTCTCTTGTCCCTCTCGGGCTTGGCTACCTGATCTCTCAGGCCGCTCCAGAAGCTCCACTGCTACTTAAACAACTTTCTGAGATTATCACTTCATTCTCAGATTTGCAAGGCCTTAATCAAACTTTCTATTTCTTCCAGCCTTGCCGAGCTGTTTCCTAATTTTGTACTTCTTGCTCCCGTTCGCTTTGTCTTGCGTAGCGCCCGGTTGCAACTTTCTGAGAATAGCAACCCCTGCCTGTCAGCGCAAGGGCTTTTGCCCCCAAAACTCCCCCTTCGTTGTGGAAATGCCGTACCCCAAATCGCGTTTCCCCAATAACCACGCGGCCTTCACGCAATCGTAACTTTTCTTCGTTTTTTGCCGTGGCACGGCCACCTGACAGCTACTTACCCGTCACCTGAGGTGCGATAACACCCAAATCGGTCAGTCCATTGACGAAAAACTGCATAGCCAGCGCCACCAGCATCAGCCCCATGATGCGTACAAGGATGCGAATCCCTGTTTCGCCCATCATCTTCCGCACGCGATCCGCTGCCGATAGCACCCAATAGCTGACAAATGCAGTAAATCCGATGCATCCAACGATAGCCACCAGCTGCCAGGCCTTCGTCACCTGCCCGGCCAGCACCATCACACTGGAGATCGCACCGGGCCCGGCCAGCATGGGAATCCCCAGCGGCACAATCCCGGCATCTTCCTTATGCGAGGCCTCTTCCGTATCCCCCGTCGCTTCCTGGGTAGGCGATCTCTTGGCTTCCAGCATGTCCAGACCGATCAGAAGCAGGATCAATCCACCGGCAACTTCAAAGGCCGGCAGCGTAATGCCAAACATGACAAAGATGTATTTGCCCACCAGGGCGAAGGTAGTCAGAACAATAAAGCAGGTAATGGCGCCCTTGCGCGCCATCCGCGACCGCCGCGCCGGATCCGCTCCCGCGGTAATCGCCAGAAACGATGGAATCGCGGCAAACGGATCGACCAGAAAGAAGATGGAACTGATCGCCAGCAGCGAAAAGCGGAAATAGGGCGTCGTCTGAAGATCATGCAGGACGCCCACCGCTGGATTATCGAAGATCATGCCATGAGGCTACCCCAAGCCGTGCAACAGGACCACATATGGAGAGGGTTCCTATTACCTCTGATGCATGCAGCTTCCGCATAGTTTCGCCAGAGGAGTCCGAAGAGGCTTTCCGCACGCTGTGCAGGGTGGTCCATACATGGAAAGCCGATGGTGATAAACCGCATTCGGGTTCGTCTCTCGGAATCCGGTAATCGACTCGTAGGCATCCAGCACCGGCGCAAGCCTGACTTCTAGCGCGCCAACCCTGCTCTTCTGAGCGATGACGAACGCAAACTCCTCGTCGTCCAGCATCGGCATCTCAGCCTCACATCGCCAGCACCAGAGCATTCTCAAGCAATTTCCTCGAACGACCCAATAACGTCGTGTCCATTTGGATCCGCCGCCGGCGCATTGCCCTCACGCACGCTCAGACAGGTCTGGCAACCAGCCTCCCGCGCCGGATCAAGCTCACGCAGCAAATCCGAAACAAACACGATCTCCCCCGGCGCCACCTGCATTTGCTCCGCAATAGCCCGAAAGCTGTCCGGCGAAGTCTTCGGCCCCACTCGAGTGTCGAAGTAGCAAGTGATCAACCCGGTCAGATCCCCAGCACTCGAATACCGGAACAAAAGCTGCTGCGCCTCTACCGACCCCGAAGAGTAAATCGCCACCTTGGCAGTCCGGCTCCATCGCGCCAAAGCTGGAGGGACATCCGGAAACACTGCTCCCACCAGCTCCCCGCCCTCAAACCCTGCCCGCCAGACCCGCCCCTGGATCGCCTTCAGCGCCGTAGACTTCCGGTCGCGATCCATCAGCCAAAGCAGATAAGCCTCGGCCTCGCCCACATGAGCTTCCCAACTCCCGCCATCCGCCGGCCCAATCAGCACCGGAGCATCCGCGCCCGTAGGCTCGCCAGCCCGCTCAACGGCCAGCAAATCCAAATCCGAAGCGATGGAATCGTCGATCCAAGGCTCCCGCACCTGCTCCCGCAGAAAAGCCCCCATCCGCCGCCGCGCATACGGAAAAAGCTGCTCATACACCAGCGAAACCGGCGAAGTCGTCCCCTCAACATCCAGCAAATAAAGCCGGGCCGTCGTCATATCTGGATCGAAGTCTCAGCGCGAGCGCCCAGATAGGCTGGCCCAAAGCAAAGCGGCTGATACCCCGCGTCGACACCCGAAGCCGTATAGTGCGGCGTCCACCCAGTCGTATCCTGAAACCACCGGATCGCCCGGATCCGCTTATCCGCGCACAGCGTAAACCAGTGCTCCGTCCCCCGCGGCACCCGAATCATATCCCCCGGCCCCACCTCAACCGAGACGACTTTGTCATCCTTATGGAGATAAAAAATCCCGCGCCCCGCCAGAATGAACCGCACCTCATCTTCGGAATGCGTATGCTCTCGATCGAACTTGGCCAGCATCACATCCAGCCCCGGCGTCTCCGGATTCACATCAATGACGTCCGCTGTCTGATACCCGCCCAGCCGCTTCATCTCCTCGATCTCGGCGGCGTAGGCCTCCAGCACCGCCTCTGCCGAAGCATCCTCCGCCACCCGCGAAAGATCCCACTTCTCGTAATCCACACCCAAGGGCGCCAGCTCGGCCTGGATGCCAAGCTCATCGTGAATCGTGCGACCTTCCGCAGGAACCGTCACCACAGCCATATAGAACCCTCTCCACTCAAGATGCGCCCAAAAGCCGCCGCGCTTCAACCTCAAACAAAAACTCCAGCGCCTCCAGATGCCGCCAGGCCCCGGCCACCGACTCGCCCCATGTATAGAGCCCATGCCGCCGCAACAAAAATCCATGCGACTGCGGAAACTCCTGTAAGGTAGCTTCGAGCGCCGCCGCCAGTCCTACATATTCCTGCGAATTCTCCAGCACCGGCACCAGTTCCCGGTGCTCATGCGTCCCCACCCCTGACAGCGCCTTCAGCAATTCATAACCCTCAAGCTCGACTGCCCCTCCAGCAAACCGGTCCGAATGCAGCGTGTTCCAGACAGTGTGCACATGAAAGATCGCCCCTGCCTCCGCAAAATCCCGGTAAACCACCCCATGCAGCAGAGTCTCCGCCGAAGGCTTCCCCGCGCCAGCGAGAACATTGCACTGCAGATCAATCTCCAGCAGGTCGGCAGGAGTAATCGCCCCTTTGTCCAGTCCGCTGGCAGTAATAAAGATCCGCCCCGTCTCGGCATCGCGAAAACTGAAGTTCCCCGCCGTAGCCGGCACCCAGCCACGCGCCGAACATCGCTTCGCCGCCGCACAAAGCTCCTCAGCCTGCCGCAAGAGCCCTTCCGTCCAAACCACCTCAGCCATACACAGAACCCTCGTAACCCTGAAGGCACATTCTCTCAAACCCAGCCGCATCCGTGGAAAATCCCAACTCTACCCATCCCTATACTGATCCCGGAGTCATCTATGCCCGCAATTCTTTCCCGCCGTAGCATTACTCGTCGTTCCATTCTTCAATCTTTGTCGGCAGCCACTCTGGCCAACCTAGCCAAGCCAATTCTCCGCGCTGCCCCAACATCGGGCCTCGACCCAGACTGGACCACGCCAGCCACGCCCCACCGCATCGCCGACAACCTCTATTACGTAGGCAGCCGCGACCTCGCCTCCTTCCTCGTCACCACCTCCGAAGGCCTCATCCTCATCAACAGCAACCTCGAAACCTCCCCGCCACAGATCCGCGCCGTCATCGAAAAGCTGGGCTATCACTATAAGGACGTAAAAATCCTCCTCATCAGCCATGCCCACTACGACCACTGCGCCGGCAGCGCCCAGATTGTCCGCGAAACCGGAGCCAAATACATGGTCATGGACGCCGACGTTCCCGAAGTTGAAGCCGGCGGCCGCACCAACTTCCGCTACGCCAACGACAAAAGCATGTGGTTCCCCACCGCCAAAGTCGCCTCAACCCTCCGCAACGGCCAGCAGGTCAAGCTCGGCAACGCAGTCCTGACCGCCCACAAAACCGCCGGCCACACCAAAGGCTGCACCACCTGGACCATGCAGGTCACCGACAAAGGCAGGTCGTACAACGCGGTAATCGTGGGCAGCCCGAATGTCCTCTCCAGCTACAACCTCATCAACGACCCCAAATACCCGAATATGGCCGCCGACTTCACCCGCCAGTTCCAAACGCTGAAGTCGCTCCCCTGCGACGTCTTTCTCGGCGCCCACGGCGGCTACTACGACATGCTCGAAAAATCCGCCAAACTCACCAACTCCACCACCAACCCCTTCATTGACCCCGAAGGCTACAGAGCCTACATCGCCGACCGCCAGCAAGCCTTCGAAACCGAGCTAGCCCGCCAGAAGAAAGCAGCCACCCACACCGCTTAAAATCGAGTCTTGCTCACCCCCGCCCAACTCGACCGCATCGACGTAGTCCTCGTCACCCCACGCAACCCGCTCAACATCGGCGCAGCCGCCCGCGCCATGGCCAACTTCGGCTTCCGCCGCCTGTTGATCGTCGCCCCCTTTGCCCATAACTGGATGGAGGCCAAATCCGCCGTCGGCGCGCCCGACCTGCTCCGTGATGCCATCGTCTACGAAACCCTCGCCGAAGCCGTAGCCCACGCGACACTGGTGATTGGCACCGGCTCACTCGACCGCCGCAAGCCCGAACAAGCCATCCTCGACCTGCCCGCTGCAGCAGTCCAGATGCGGGAAGCAGCCTCCAGCGGAGACTCCAAGAGCCGCGTAGCCCTGCTCTTCGGCTCAGAAAAGCACGGCCTAACCGCCGACGAACTCTCCTGGTGCCACGCCATCACCGTCATCGACACCGCCGATGCCCAGCCCTCGATGAATCTAGGTCAGGCGGTCGCCGTCTGCCTCTACGAAATCTCCAGAACAGTCTCGACCACGCAGGAAGCCCCAGCCGCCAGCGCCCCACCTCAACTCACCAGCAATGCAAATTCCGAGCAGCTGGACCGCCTGGCCGGCCTCATCGAAGAAACCATGGAGTCCGTCAATTACGCCACCCGCGGCATGCGCTCAGCCAACGGCGAAGCCCTGCGCATCCTCCTCCGCCGCCTCATGCCCAACGATGCCGACCTGCGCCGCATGATGGGGCTGTTCCGCCGCATCCTCTGGCAACTCCGCCGCCCAAATCCCTAGACGAATCCGTCGTGAATGACAAAGTTTGCAGAACGTTGTCAATAAATTGCCGAATTCCTGCTACAGTGCGGGCAAGGCACATGATCAAGACACGTTCGTCCTCCCCCTTCGCAAGTGTTACCAAGACTGTCTCCGCAAGGCGGACAGCTCTGCTCACCCGCAGCTTCTCCGCCCTCCTCATCACCCAACTCGTCATCGGCCCCGCCATCCTGAGCGCGCAAACCCCGTCGGCCCCGGCACCCGCCACACCGCCTCAACCTGCGCCGACTCCGGCAGCGCCCCAGGCCCAGCCGCCCGCTGAACCGCCCGCCAACACCAAGGGCGGCGAAATCACCGAAGAAGAGGTTAAGTCCCTCCTGGTCGGCAAGCAGCTGTTCCTACGCGGCGGCTACCTCGGCGAATCTCTCAGCTTCGACATCCACGGCGACCCCACCGGCAACCCGGTCCGCGGCTCCTACACCCTATCCGCTGTGCAGATCGATAAGGTAAGCCTGACCAAGCACCATCTCGAACTCGAAGGTGTCCGCTACGCGATCCACTTCCTTGGCGATAACCCCTATGACGATCCCGGCAAAGACGTGGAACGAGTCAGGATCACCCCCAAGAAGAAAACTTTCCGCGTGACCATCCAGCGCGAACTGGTTTCCAAGGTCAAGAAAGAAAGAGAAAAATCCCCGAAGGAGAAGGTCAAACCGGCCATGGGCGCGGCCGCAGGTACCGATCAACCCCAGCCCGTCGTCGCGTCCTCTGAAACCGATCCGGCCACCCAGGCAGCAACCACCTCAACAGGCAATGAACCTAAGACAACGGCCAGCGCGGTGAGTGATCCCGTCACCGGCGAAACGACCGTGACCGTTACGATTTCTCCGGCAACCTCTGCGGCGCTCCTGCGCACCGCCATCACCAAAATCTTCTCCTTTGGCATTGACGACAAGCTCAAAGCCCAGATGCCAGACTTCTGGCAGCTCTACTACGAGGCCCAGGCCACCCACGTTGCGTACCACTCCAAAGACCCCAACGTCTACCGCGCCAACGCCGTCGACCAGCAGGCTAAACTCACCAGCTCCATAGCGCCCGACTCCAACGAATTCGCCCAGGCCAGCGGCATCGCCGGACGCGCCCTCTACCGCACCGTCATCGGACCCGACGGCCGCCCAGCGGAAATCGCCGTCCTGCACCCGATCGGCTTCGGTCTCGACGAAAAGGCCGTCGAAGCCATCCGCAAAGCCACCTTCCAGCCCGCCATCAAAGCCGGAAAGCCTGTAGGCGAAACCCTCGACCTTGGCGTCATGTTCCGCATCTATTCCAAGCGAACATCCGTCGCCGCAGCAGCAGCGCCGGACGCGGAACCCAAACCCGCCGAACCCGTCAGACCAGGCCCCTTCACGGTTCGTGCGCCACAACCTCAGCCGGCAGCGGACGCGCCCCCTGCAACAGAAGCTCCGAAGCAGCCCGATTCGTCCCAACCCCAGCTCCAGGATCCCGGCGCGGACGAACCCGCGATCGTAATTCCCGCCGAACCCGTCACGCCGCCGGCGACTGACGCGAAACCCGCCCCAAAACCAGAAGAGAAACCCGCACCATCAACAACCCCAAACCAGCCATAATGGAGTCATGAGCCAGCAATTCCTCAAGCACATCCAGCGCGGTCAGGCCCCCGAGGTAGCCGAAGCCGTCGAAGCCGACCCGTCACTCGTCACCTTCCGCGATGCACAGGGCGTCTCCGCGCTGATGTGGGCTATCTATAGCGGCCAGACCACCATCCGCAACTTCCTGCTCGTCCAGATCTCGAACCAGGGCGTCCCGCTCGACCTCTTCGAAGCAGCAGCCGTAGGCGACACCGCAGAAATTGAAGCCGCTCTCGAACCTGAGCCCAGCCAGCTGATTCAGCTCGCCTCCGACAACCGGATCCAGAATTACTCCCCCGACGGCTGGACCGCCCTGCACCTGGCCGCAGCCTTCGGCACCCCGGAAGCTGTCAGGCTCCTGCTCGACCGCGGCGCAAAAGTAGACGCCGTGAGCAAGAACCCGCAGACCAACCAGCCGCTCCACGCCGCCATCGCGCTCAGCCGCAACCCTGAAACCATCAAGCTGCTGCTGGAAGCCGGAGCTGACCCCAACGCCCGCCAGACAGCCGGCTACACCGCGCTTTTTTCAGCCGCGGCAGCCAACCGCCTGGACTTGGTCGAATTGCTTCTCGCCCACAGCGCCGACCCCAAGCTCACCAACGACTTCGGCCAGACCGCAGCCACCTTCGCCCGCGAGCGCGAGCACATTGCACTGGCAGACTGGCTGGAAACTCTCTAGGCAAGGCAAACTCAGTCCCCCAGCGGCTCCCAAAGCTCGACCTTGTTCCCCTCCGGATCCCAGAACCAGCCGAAGAGCCCAAAATCGTACTCATCGCGCTTCGGATCCACCTTCACCCCGGCCGCCTCGAGCTTTTCGATCACCGCAGCCAGCGAATCCACCCGGAAATTCACCACCGCCTGCTCTCCCCCCTCGGCCTTCGCCTCCGGAAAAAAGGAAAACGCCGTCGTCCCCGCAGCTTCCGGCCCCTCGAAGCTGGCGAACCCGTAGTCACTCACCGGTATGCCAAGATTCTCTCCGTACCACTTCAGCAAAGCCTTTGGATCCTTCGCCTTGAGAAACACTCCGCCGATTCCAACTACCTTCGCCATCACTACTCTCCTGTCTCATTGCCGCGTTCAATTAGGGTTTCCAAGCTGGGCTTGTGTTTCTCGCCCCGCTCGTCCGGCTTAGGCTTCTCTTCCAACACGCGCCCAGGCTTAGGCTGCCCCACCTGGTCCCGAGCATTCGACTTCACCGCTTTCGTTACAGAGAACTTCTCCACTTTTCGTTTCGTCATCGCACCTCCGAGTATGGAATACTTTCGTCTGGGAAGAAAGCGGGAGTTAACTCACTTATGGAAGAACGCGATTTTTTCACAGAAACCAACGAAACGCGCACCCACACGCTCGTCTGCCCTCACTGCGGCCAGCCCTCCGATCATCAGATTCAATGGGTAGTCCGCCGCAAGCGCGCCCAGCTCCCTCGCAACGCCGACGACCGCGACCGGGCCCGCTTCGCCAATGCCCAACCCTACATGGTCCGCCGCGATGACATGGTAGCCTGCGGCAACATCCGCTGCCGCAAACGCTTCGAAATCACCCAACTCCAAACCCTGGCCTTCCTCTAGCCAGCTATGATCCCACACGCCATCACACATTTTGGAACACGCAGGACTCTGTGACTCGACCCGCACGATTGAGCGACATGAATAAAACTCTATCTATGTCTCAACCAAATCCAGCCGCTAAGCCATCACCGCTTCGGTTTTATGATCCTGAACTTCAGAATTTGATGAATCAGGAAGAGATCGACCGCGAAGGGATTGAACGCGCATCGGATACCAGCAAACGTCTGCTTGCTGAGTATTTTGAACAGCTAATTCCGTTAAGAGCACGATTCAGCAAGCAGACGTACTCCCGGCTCTCCGATCGTAAGCTCCCTCTTTTCGATAGCGATCTTCTGGAGTTCTCTTTCGGCGATACACCTCACAAGTCGGGAAGCAAAAAGATACGAGAGACCTCGGTGAAAGCAGTTTTCGAAAGCTTTTCGGGCAATTTTATTCATACCTTGCGATATCGCCAGCTTTCCTCTTTGAACATTAATGTCCCCAACGAAAGATGGTTTTCACGTAGCCAGGGAAAAATCGTTGATAGCCTGTTGGCTGATGAAGTTACGCCCGGAGAAGATGACCAGATGAGGCACTCTTTCCTGTTCGCTTCCGGAGCGACAATCGTTATCGAATTTTCGAAGATGATCTGGGACGCCAAACCCGTGAAATAAAACAGTTCCTGTAAACAAACCCAACTATCAACGTCTTCCCAAAAGCACAATTTCCACCTCGCGTCTCATTCCCACTTGCCCAACCTCCCCGCCCCCGATTTACAATCCAGAAGACGCAGTAGAAACCCGAACCACCCCGGAGAACACAGCCATGGCCAATACGCTCCTCCCCGTCGCCGAACGCAACCTCACTCCCGACCAGGTAGAGGCTCTCGACAAGCGCCGCGAATGGGGCCTGACCCTCCAGGTCATCGCCGGCCAGTTCACCGTCGTCAGCATCCTGCTCTCCCTCTGGGTCGGCCAGGATCTCACGTACTCGCCGGGCTGGGCGCACCCCATGGCCTACTATATGGCCATCGCTGTGACCATCGTCCTCACCTGCGGTACCGCAGGCACCATCATGCGCAGCGGCTCCGTCCCCCTCGACTAGTCGCCTGGAAACCAACAGACATCGTGAGCGCGGCTTGATTCCTCAAGCCGCGTTTATCTTTGTGTTCTAAAGAGACCTCTAGTTGCCGTTGCTTCTTTTGTTGTCATTCCCGCAGGGAATCTGCTGCTAAACCCGCAGTCGCCTGTGCTTCCCAGCAAACCCCACAGTATCCCGTCATAGCGCGATCCCCCGCATATGCGATAGCCTTAGCCATGGCCACTCTCCCGGAGATCGTCGCAAACCAAGCCGCTCTGGGTCGCCAACTGCCGGATCAGCTCTTGGACAGCCACGGCCGCCTCATCACCGACCTCCGCGTCTCCATCACCGATCGCTGTAACTACAAGTGCGTCTATTGCCGCACCGGCCAGGTCGGCGCCCAGTACGCCGAACTCTCTACTGCGGACTACCTCCGCATTATCCGCAACTTCGTCGCCCTCGGCATAGAAAAAGTCCGCCTCACCGGAGGCGAACCGCTCCTTCGCCGCGACCTGACCGAAATGGTCCAGGAACTGGCAACCTGGCGCACCCTCACCGGTGACAAGCTCGACATCGCCATCACCACCAACGGCCACCTGCTCGAAGACCTGGCCGCTCCGCTCAAGAGAGCCGGACTGAGCCGAGTCACCGTCAGCATGGACGCAGTCGATGCCCCTACCTTCGAACGCATTACCCGCGTCCCCAACAGCTTCCAGGCAGTCGTCCAGGGCATCCGCGCCGCCCAGCAGGCCGGCTTCGAACGCGTCAAGGTCAACTGCGTCCTCCTCCGCGGTTTCAACGACGACCAGGTCGAGGCCTTCGGCGAATTCGCCCGCCGCGAAAACGTCATCGTCCGCTTCATCGAATTCATGCCCCTCGAGGAGGACCGCCTCTGGTCCCCCGAGATGGTAGTTCCGCTCCGCGAAATCGTGGAGCGCCTCAACAAAGTCCACCCAATCCACCAGCTCACCCCAAACGCAGCCAGCGAAACCGCCCGCCGCTATGGCTTTGCCGACGGCACCGGAGAAATCGGCATCATCGCCCCCGTAACCCAGGCCTTCTGCGGAGCCTGCAGCCGCATCCGCCTCACCTCAGACGGCAAAATCCGTACCTGCCTCTTCTCCCATAACGAACACGATCTCTATAAAAAAATGCAAGAAGATGCCTCAGACGAAAATCTGCAGGAGTTCATCCTACGTACAGTTCTTAGAAAGGAAGCACGGCACCACATCGGCGAACCGGGATTCCTGAAACCATCCCGCTCCATGGTGCACATAGGCGGCTAGAATTCCGCCTTTCTAGAAGGCAGCTCCACTCAGATATGATGGCGTAACACGCAATCTTCAGCCGACCCCCGCGGCTCTTATCTTTATACCGTTCTGTTACTTAACTGTGTACGATTGGCTGCCGCCGATGCCGAAGTCGCCCGTAAGCCGAGGCCCGCTGGATGACCTGTTGGTCTTCCATGAACTGGCGCGTTCGCTCACCTCTACGCTCGACCTCAATGCCATCCTCCGCATCATCCTCCAGTACATGGACCGCTTCATCGACGCCCAGCTCTGGGCCCTCCTCATGGTTGACCCCGCCCGCCAGGAGCTCTATTACGTCTCTCCAGACGGTACAGAAAGCTCCCGTCTCGCGGGCCTCCGTATCAAAATGGGCGAGGGACTGGCCGGCTGGGTCGCCCTTCACGGCGAAACCCTCATCATCCCCGAAGCCTCAACCGACCCGCGCCTGACCAACACCGGAAGCAGCGGCACCAATGGAAACGGCTTCACGATCCGCTCCGCCGTCGGCCTTCCCATCCGCGGCCGCAAAGGCACCCACGGCGTCGTCGAAATCTTCAACCCCAACATCGCAGAAGGTTCCGAATACACCATCGCCTTCCTCCACATCCTCGTCGACTACGCCGCCATCGCCATCGAAAACGCCCTCGACGTCGCCCGCGCCCAGCAGCTCACCATCACCGACGACGTCACCGGCCTCTACAACGCCCGCCATCTCTACACCGTCCTGCAGAGCGAACTTGATCGCGAACGCGAATCCTCCCGCCGCGACAGCAAATCCCTCAGCCTCGTCTTCCTCGACCTCGACCGCTTCAAGCTCGTCAACGATCTCCACGGACACCTCGTCGGCAGTGATCTGCTCGGCCAGGTGGGCCGCCGCATCCGCGAACTCTGCCGCAAGACCGACCTCTGCTTCCGCTATGGCGGCGATGAATTCGTGATCCTGATGCCCGAAACCACCCGCGAAGAAGCCCTGCGCATGGCGAAATCCATCCACACCAACCTCGCCAACACCACCTTCCGCCTCAGCAACGGCAAAGACCTGAAAGTGGGCGCCAGCGCCGGAATAGCCGCCTACCCCGGCGACGGCCGCACCGTCCACGCCATCCTAGGCGCAGCCGACAAACGCATGTATTCGGTAAAAAGCTCAGGCCGAGGCCGCATCGAAGCGTAAATCTGCCACTCTTGACTTCGTTTTTGCAGTTGCTTTTTGGTTTGTCATTCCCGAAGGGAATCTGCTGTTGCTTCTACTTTTCTAATAGGTCTACCAATACCGAGTGCCTCACCCTTCGGCGCCGTTCGCGGAGGGGTGGGACGAACAAATACGGTTCTACACTTCTTTAGGGACACTCCACATGCAACTCAAGGTAATCACAACCTATGCCGATCACGAGGCAGCTCTCAAAGAGATCGAGCGCCTGTGGGGAGCCGAGGAAAACACCCCAGAAAGCGATCGCCTTGAAGCTCTCGTCTCACTTGTGGAGGCGTACGAACTGACGACTTTCCCTATGAGTCCTTCTCCGTGAACAAGAACAGAGTCGAGGGGGCTCCTACTCCCCCAGATTCCCCTCAACCTCATCCGCCTGCCGCGCCGCCATATCCTCAAGCTGCCGCCGCCAGTCCAGCGTGTCAATAAACCCGCGCGACTCCCGCCATCCCGGTTCTACAATCACCCGCAGTTCCAGGTACACCCGAGTCCCCAGCAGCGACTCAATCTCCTTGCGCGCGCCGGTCCCGATCGCCTTCAGTTTCGCGCCCTGCTTGCCAATCAAGATCGCCTTCTGCCCATCCCGCTCGCAGTAAATCGCAGCAGCAATGCTCGTCACCGGCAGCTTCACCTCAGCAAATCCGCCACCCTTGATCGGCCGCGGCTTCTTCGTCTTACCCGTACTCGGAGGTGGCTCCTCAAACTTCTCAATCACCACAGCCGAGGCATACGGAACTTCCTCGCCCGTCTCCATCAAGATCCGCTCGCGAATCAGCTCCGCCACCAAGAATCGCTCCGGCTGATCCGTAAACTGCTCCGGCGGAAAATACCGCTCTCCAGTGGGCAGATACTGCACCAGCTTCTCAACCAGCGTCTCCAGCCCATCCCGCTTCTTCGCCGAAACCGGAATCACCTCGGCAAATTTGTACTGCTTCATCAACGAATCGATCAGCGGCAAAAGCTGCTCCCGCCGGATCAGATCAATCTTGTTGATCACCAGGAACACAGGGCAATCCAGCTTCTTGACCAGCCCAAGAACAAAAGCATCTTCACTCCGCCAATCATCCCGAACCGCAGCCTTGGGAACATTCCCCTGCGAGCCCGCACCCTCTCCATCGACCGGCGCAGAACCCTCAGCAGGCTTCTCCCCCTCAATCCCATCCCCAAACTGAACAGGAGCCGCACCCTCAGACTCTGTCACCAGCCCGGCAGCCCGCGAAGCATCCACCAGCAGCACGACAACATCGCGAGTTTCAAGCGCGTCGTAGACCTCCTGCATCATCCGCCGGTCAAGCTGTGTCCCCGGCTTATGCACCCCAGGCGTATCCACAAACACAATCTGCGCCGCGCCGTCATATCCAGCCTTCTTCGCCTTCGCCGGAACCTCGAGCACACCCGTAATCCGGTTCCGCGTCGTCTGCGGCTTGCTGGTGACAATCGCCACCTTCTCGCCCACCAGCGCATTCAGCAGCGTGCTCTTACCAGCATTCGGCCGGCCCAAAATCGATACAAATCCAGACTTCAAAGATGAACTCCACTTCTCTTACAAAACAACAGATCCGGGTGCCCCACCCTCGCCACGTTTCTGTTTTTGTGGCTAGGGTGGGATACAGATATCTACAGCCCTTTATAGTCCTTTACAACCTACTCAACTGAAGCCTCGTTCGGGAGACGCGACCCATTCTCTTCAGCGTCTGACAACGCTCCCGCCGCATCCGCAACCCGAATCCGCACCAGATCCACCCGCCGGTCCGTAGAAGCCACCACCTCAATCCGCAGCGACCCCACCTCAACCACCTCGCCTGCATGAGGAATCCGCCCCTCGGCCTCACTCACCAGCCCGCCAACCGTCTGCGCCTCAAATTCCTCATCCTCAGGCGCCCAGTCCGGCCCAGCAAACTCCTCAATCCGGTCAACCGGAAACCCGCCCGGCACCAGCCAGACCCCATCGCCCTCAGCCCGGGCATCCTCTACGCGAGCATCATCCTCATCCTCATGCTCGTCGCCAATGTTGCCCACAATCTGCTCCAGCAGATCCTCAATCGTCACCAGCCCCGCCACCTGCCCGTACTCATCAATCACGATCCGCATATGCTGCTTCTCGCGTTGCATTTCCCGCAGTAGCTCCGGACCCTTCTTCGTATCCGGCACCTCAGCCGCCGGCCGCTGAATACTGCCCACCGTCCGAGTCCGCGCCTCAACGTCCCAAATCTGCAGCAAATCATGCGTAAACGCGATCCCGGTGATGTTATCCAGCGTCCCCGAATACACCGGCACGCGCGAGAAGTTGTTCTCCCGCAACGCTTCTAGAAACTTCTCCAGCGACATCGACTCCGGCACCGCGAATATCTGCGGCCGCGGCGTCATCACATCCTTGACCAGCTTGTCGCCAAATTCCACCGCCGACCGCACCAATTCCCGGTCGCTCTCCTCCAGAATCCCCTCTTCTTCACCTGCCTCCAGCAGCGCCTCAACATCCCCGGCAGCTTCCTCCTCGGCGGTAACTGGCTCCTCAGCCAGATTCGCAACCGAAAGCAGAAAACTCACCAGCAGCGTCACCGGAAACACCAGGAACAGCATCGCCCGCACCAGCCAGATCAGCCGCACCACCCACAGCCCGCGCGTCCGCTGAAACAGCAAAAACGGAATCACCTGCGTGCAGAACACCGCCACCAGGATCACCGCCAGAACCGCCTGCGCCACCTCATCCAGAGTCGGACGCCCAAGCTGCCCGGCGAAAACCGCACCCCGGTCGTACAGCAGCTCTCCAACCCCCAGCGCCAGCAGCCCCACACCCAAATGCATCAGCACCGCAGCGGCCAGCGAAGCCCGCTCCCGGCTCATCCAAAGCCGCGGCTCTACATGCTGCTCCCACGCATCCAGATTGTCCTGCACCTCGCGCGAAAGGATCTTCCCAAACTCCGAATACACCCGCGCCATATAAGCCGCCAGCGTCACCAGCACAGTCAGCACAGCAATCAGGCACAACGAATAAACATTCATCGCGCCACCTTCCCGCCACGCCTACCAGTTTTTGTCTCTAAGGTAGGCCGGGGCTTCAGTCCCGGCATTAAGCCGGAACGAAGACGTGGGGCTTTAGCCCCTGCGGTACGCCCGCCCTCAACCCGCTCAATCAATCCCAGCGGCAGCTTCAACTGAGCCCGCAACCGGCTCTCCCGCCGCGCCATCTGCCCCGCATCGGCCTCATGATCCATCCCTGACAAATGCAGCATCCCATGCAGCATCAACACCCGCAACTCCACAGAAAGCCGATGCCCCTGCTCCGCCGCCTGCCGGGCCGCCGTCTCCACCGAAATAGCCAGATCCCCGGCCACGCCAGTCACCTTGGCAAACTCGGCATCTGCCGGAAACGAAAGTACATCCGTAGCCTTGTTCTTCCCGCGAAACCGCCGGTTCAACCCGCGAATCCCAGCGTCAGTCGTAAGCAACACGGAAACCTCACCCTTCAATCGCACAGCCCCCTGTGCCTCGCGCAAATAGCGCATCAGCGTCGGTCGAGTAGGAAGCACAGCCCGGGAATCCCCCGCAGCCTTAAGCCCAGGAAACCCCTGAACCGCCTCCAATTGGTTGTCATCAAAGAGGATCATCGTCTTAAGACAAGCGAAACAAATCCACCCGTCAACTTTGATGATACGTGAAAGCGTAATACGAGCCTGAGCCAAAGCATCCTTAGCCTGTCTGGAGTGACGTTTCCAAAACAGACCTTCTACTTCACTCAGCTAACCCGGATAGCCGGTAAAACTGGCCTTATGCGACGCTTCACCCAAGAAATCAATTAAACCGCTATGGATTCACACAGGATGCGACTCCAAGTATCCCATCCTTTGACGAGAACACCACCACCCGGCCTGCGGTGTCTACTGCAAACTGGTCCGACTGCAATTTCGTCCAGTTCCCAGGTTCGCCAGGCAAGTGAACAATCTCCGTTTGAGTCCAACTCCCGTCGCCGTTGGGGTTCACTTTCAGCACATACCCATAATTGAAACCCATATGCGCCAAGCCAAACACCACAATTGCGCCTCCATCGTCATAGTCCAGTCCGCGCACATTATCGCGATCTAACATCACTGGCACTCCATTGCCTGGAATCCATGTCAGGTCGCCTCCCCATTCGCCGTGGTCTGTCCCTACGACTTCCCCCCTGACATCGCCGTTCGAGATCCTTAGAGCGTGTGCATTCACATCTCTGGTCTGCTGGATTCTGAACTTCTCCCGCTGCCACTGCCAGACTTTGCCCGGGCATACCTCTCGTTTGCCACGAATTCCATCGGTGATCAACGAGGTTGGGTCAATCTGCATCCCGCTGTGCATTGTTTTCCACGGGAACCTTTCCAATCGACCCTCCGGCGAGCGCAAAGCAGACGCCGCATGTGCGGCACCGTCCCTCAGTTCAACGAGCCAGTAGCTGGTAGCCAACTTATCCAACTTCACGATTGCATTCTTATCTCCGAGCCAGCCAGCTCCCCAAATTGCTGCATACACGACTCGCCAATCTTTCGAGTCGAGCGCCTCGTTGATTTTTTCAACTGCTGGCCCGTAGTTGATATATCCCAGCACTAAAATGCCATAGGCGCGCTCCGCTTGATTCTCAGAATCCAGAAACGGCATCAGTGCTTCTCCTGCCGCACTTACCGCAGGTCCAAACTCACCAATCTCACTTAGACATTGAACTGATTCCAGAGCAAGGAAATCAAATCTGGGCGCATGAGGCTGGCATGCTTTAGCCAACCACTCAACCACAATGGGATTGCGAACCGCGGTCAGCGTAATGTCTACCTGCTTCTTGATCGCCGGCTCGTTGCTTACCAGCAGTTCATGAAGTCCGATGCTGGCCTGCTCCGCTGCGGAACCCAGTGCAGCAATGCCTCTCAGCGCCGCGACACGTTTCGGTACCGATTCCTCTCGATCAAGAGCCAGCGCGGTCCAAGGAGCTGCATACGCAATCGGAATAGGTTTCATTTTGGCGACTACTTCGGCTGCGAGGTGAGCCTTCTCGTCGCTCTCGAGAAGCGGCATCAGTTCTGGCAGCGCCCTCGCACCAAGTTTCGAGAGGACAAAGCCGGTCTGATTTTCAACATCGGTTCCTTGCGTTAGATCCTCAACAAGAGCATGGATGGCTGCCGGTGAACCTATCTGGCCGAGAGGCCTTGCTACCCAACCGCCATGATCCAACAAAAGAGCGGCACGTAAGGCTGCAACGTCGTCAACCGTCCAGCTTCCCCAGTCTGCCAATATCGCGCCAGCGACATTCCGCCAACCGGCATGACTTCCAACGGTTCGCCTTAACAACTCCTGCTTGGCAGGTTCCCCGAAACGGCGAAGATCGCGGGCTAAAATGTCGCCGTTGCTACCTTCCCCATCGTCTCGCGCCGGCACCACTTTGTCTAAGAGCGTCAGGCAAGCCGCTAGCGGAGTACAGGTTTCCAAACCTTTGGGAACCGGAATGGCCCCTGCTGCTTTGGCAACGAGAAACAGAGCAATTGCAAGGAACGCCTTGCACATGGAAATGTCTCCTCAGCGATCAATCTTCTGAGTCGTTATTCGATTAGACACCGCCCGGACAGAAAGTGGATTTTGCAGCTCAGAGCACACTGTTTGCCTGCGTACCGGATCCGCCGGCAGCGGCTCGAGTCAGAAAACCGCAGCCGACCGTGGACACCACGTTTCCGCGCCGCTGACCATGACAGCCAGCCTTGACGCCCACCATGCACTGTAGGCCACAGTCCGAATCGCTCTATTGCGACTCCTTCACAAGCGCATCCGCAGCGTTGCCCGCCACCCCCCAGCTCGCCGACCCCGCCACAACTGCCTCATCCTCGAACCACAGGAACCCGAAATCGTCGATGCACTCGGGAAAGTCCGGCTTGATCACGATGTATCCCGGAATCACCGCGCCCGGAATATACGCATTGTCCGCGCGATTGTTGCTGTAAGTCTTCGTCTTCGACACGGTACCCACCCCGGCCACATACGAAGTGCTCGAAACCGGATGCGTGCCAAGAATGTAGTTGACGGCACGGAGCGTGTACTCCGGTCCCACCAGATCCGGAAACGTCTTGTGCAGAAAGTACATCCGGATCGCCATGTCGACGACAGCTCCCGATCCGCCCCAGGTCCCCACGCTCGGAGGCACGCCAAACGGTGTGGCGCCCAATTCCTTCTCCTGCGCAGCCATGTAGGTCTTCACCGCTGCCCGCATCTGATCTTTCGCGCCAGCGTCCAGGTAAGGCAACGCCCGTACCGCAGTCCAGCCACGGAAGCCCATCTGCTCCGCAGTAATGACCTGAGGAAAAAGCTCCTTCAGGCGCGACTTGTACGGCTCGGCGCCATGCGTCGCAATGGTCAACTCCAGCGCCGCAGCCCAGTCCAGCCCAACGTTAAAGCGCCCAAAGCCCGCTGGCGGCGCAGGTGGTGCCGGCGGAGCACTCACCGCAGCAGCCGCCGGCTTGACCGGATGGCCCGTCCCGCCTTGAGTACCGCTCTGACCACCAGTCGCCCCACCCTGAGACGCAGCCAGCACACCGCCCTCAAGCGCGCCATCCGGAGCCTCCGCGCCAAACCCCCTGCCCGCGAAACGTGTGGGGTGAGCCTTCTCGTCGTTCCACGCTTTTATCGCAGTGTCCAGGCAGTCCTTCGCCAGCACATCGTCATAGCCCTTCAGCGTATCGGCCGCCGCAGCCAGCGCCGCAATCGCATTCCACTGGAAGAACGGGTTGGTCGTCGAGAAGATCCAACGGTCGTCCGGCTTTCCGGAATAGTCGCCCTTCACCTCATTCAGACCAAGCTTCGGGTCATAGATGCGGCCATCGGTCTTCGACGCACCATCGCCGAGATGCGTGTACTGCCGCAGGTCCGGCTCATGCGTGCCACGGATCGAGTGCCCGATGTTGTGAAACTGCGCCAGGATCAGCAGCGCCCCATGTTTCACCTGCTCCACCGTATCCGGCACGCCATCCGGCCGATGCATCTCAACCTCGCGCGCGACTTCATCCACAGAGAGCTCGTCGTACTTGAGATCGAACTCACGATACGCCAGCGCCAGGCTCTGAATCACGCTCAGTTGCGCCGGCTCCTCCAGGTCAAAGTCGCCCGCGTCATACCAGCCGCCCACGTTCATCCCCGGAATATGATCGCCGCCCTTCCACTTCCCATCCGTCGCCGTAGCCTGATTCCAGCCGTCAAACTGCTCCCCGACCACCGGCGCCAGCCGCCCATCATCCAAGTGCGAAGCCCCATGCCACACCCGGTAAGCCTCGCGAACCGCAACATGATCCATCTGCTCGGCAATGTGATGATCCAGGCTGTCCTGCCAGATGTTCGCGTAAGCGTCCTTCGAGATCGGAAAAGGCGCAGTCCGCTGATCCGCGTACTCAATCACATACAGCCCAGGATCCTTCACCTGCGTGAAGTCGAACTTCGAATATACATAGCGCAGCCACGGCGTCGCAGTCGTAATCGGGCCCTCGAACACCTGCTTATACGATCCGTCCTCGGTCAGGCGCAGCACCTTGGCAGTCTTCGGACCACTGTACTTCGGGTCAAGCTCAATCACCGCCTCCTTGGAGAAACCCGGCGCATACCCTACCTGGCTATGCGCAATCATCGGCGGGCGCGTCCAGTTCGGAATCACATCCGGCCGGATGTGCCACACAATCGCACCAGTCGTCTTGCCGGCCGGAATCAGCGAACGCAGCACGAACCAGCCATTCTGCGCGCGGTTGCGTCCATCGAACAGCATCAGGTCGCCCGTCTCCGATATCACGTTGACCCGTGCCAGCGCATCGTCGATGCCCAGAGTAATGCTCCTACCCTCGGCAAACGGCAGCGGCTGCGTGTATCCCTTGGCCTTATCCCAATCCTCCAGGTAGTAAGCCTTCTTCGGCTCATCCGCCAGCGGCAAAGCCTTCACCATCGCATCGTTCGGCGTTCGTGGAAAGATGCCGGCCTTGGTTCCATCCACCAGGTAAGCCTTGCCCATATAGATCGAAGGCAGAAACTCCAGATTGAAACCAGCCCGCCCAGCCAGCTTCTCCGGCAGCGGCTTATCGAGATTGATGCTCACCCTTACGCCGCCCGGTTCCGCCGCCACCTCCAGCGTGTAGCCCACATCAAAGGTCGGGAAAGCGAGGTCCGCAGTAAGCCGGTTGTTCGCCTTATCGGCATGGCGGCCTTTCAGCGTCGCCACCAGATCCCACTGCTCAGGCGTCGGCATCAGGCGCACATCGCCGTTGGTGGCAATACGCTGGCCATGGAGAATCATCTCCATAGCCGTGTTCTTCTGATCGACAAAAACCGGATGATACGTACTGTCGTAGAGAAATACGCTAAACCCCTGAGTATCGAGGTAATTCTTGTCGTTCACCTTCATTGAAAAGTCAGAGGCAAACAAGCTAGAACCGCCAGTTAGGGCCAGAAGAAGAAACACTCTCATTTTGGTGAGCATAGATAGGGGTCACTGTCTCCGCCCAACAACATAACACGGAGTGCGCATCGCCGGTTCCGCGGAAAAGAGGCCGCGGTATAATCCTTGGCATGCCGGACCTGAATAACAGCAACCCGCCCAGCTCAAAGGCCGGGTGGTTCTCCCGGATGTCCCGGCGAACTCAAGCATTGCTCCTGGCCCTGCTGATGTTTGCCGTGAGCGCAGGGGCGTTCCTGATCGGAATGGACGAGAAACGCCCTCACAAACCGGGCGTAATCATGGTCGGCAAAAGCGATTCGACCGAAGACTTCCTCTGGTCCGCATTCGCCTTCATCCTGGGAGCAGCCCTGCTGGCCGTTGCCATAGGCTGGAAGCCAGAAAATTCCAAAATAAAACTCTCGAAATAGGCCCAGCCACCTTGTCACCTGACTTAAGGGTTATTGCGCGTAAGGCTGCGCTAAACATCTTCGCCGTGCCCCTCTCGTGGGAGTTGCGCGACACCGTGATCAGCCTCAATCCCATCTGCCCGACTTCACCGCAACTGACCTGAACAGCAGCACCGGCACCCAGACGATAGAAGAAGAGGCAACGGCCATAGTGCGCTACGCACAATAGCCCCGAAGACAGCACCTACCAGCAGGGCCAGCGAAACAAATCACTGTCAAACGTGGAATAAGAAGAAGAGCGCTTATCAGAACCACTGGTGTCTTGAGTTAATCAAAGTTGCCGATAATGCGACTTTGCAAGCAGTACGAACAGTTCCTGCGTTTTGGTCATGCAGCAGGTTACTGCCTTAGGGTCTTCTCTATTGCAGACTCGACCGTAGCTTTTGACGGTGGCCCTTCCCAGTACTGCGCGACTTTACCATCCCGTCCGATCAGAACCAATGCGGGAATACCTTGAACTGTGTACTTTGCCGAAACTACTCCGTCCGAGTCATTGAGTGTTTGGCTTGAATAGTTGTTTTTCTGAAGCCATTCCCGAGCCCTATCGGCTTCATCAGAAGAAATCCCGAGAACCTTCACTCCACGGCCTTGATAAGCTTTGCTAAGACCCTCTACAATCGGCAACTCTATTCTGCAAGGTGTACAAGCAATCGCCCAAAAATCTAGTAATACGGTGTGACCTCGCAGGGAAGAGAGCTTTAGAGGGTCGCCGGTGAGCGATGGCAGAACGAAGTCCGGTGCGACTTTTCCAATCCATTCTGGGCGTTCTGAAACGTCACCTTTGGACGCCAACTTGATCGCTTCATCAATCATGTATTGTGGTGTTGGAACACCAAACTTAAACTCCTTGATTGATAATGTAAATACCACATTATCAATATGATGCCCGATTGATGCAGTAAAGGTCTCTTTGTAAACTAGATGAGTCTCTCGACCGATACAGTATGTGACGATTTCTGGATGTGGGTGTTCATCACTAGATTGATATCTCACCCTCAAATTCTCGCAGGCGACCCGATTGTGATTGACCTCGAAGGTTTCCATACCTAAGTCATCTGCGTCTAGCATGGCTCGCGTAATCTTGGCGAAGTGCCCTACACTTGGCATCGAAAATTGAGGCAACGGAAGCGTTCCTGTTTTGACGGTTCTGAACGCATGGAAATCCTGACCTTCTCCATTAAGAGGACTTCCTGCAGGTAGCGCTCCCCTGCGAGGGGAGACAAATGCAACGTCTGAATCAAGCTCCCAACCGGTTCCTGCAATTTGAGCGTTAAGCACACCATCAAACTCATATGCGTCCAGAGACGCATAATACTGAGCCGTTTCCTGAAGTAATTGCCGCGCCCTTTGGCTAGAGCTCTGTCCGGCGAGAATTAGGAGAGTCATCAGCATTCCAGCGAGCATACGCATCTTTGCGGCTCCCGACCTTATCTTTGAGATCCACTGTTAGCTTCACAAGTGTTTCTCAGAAAGGGTGTTTTCCCCGACAAGGCTATCATAAGGCTAGCTACACGTGCTCTCGCTGCGTGGTTTTTCAAAAAGATGGAGTTTCGGAAACTGAGGCTCGAAACGTCCGAAAATGGCCTTTCAGCCCATGACGGAACCTCCTCGGGAATGCGCATCTTACACCAGAAGCATTTGTTAGCTCCGAGGTGTCAATTGTCGCTTGGGAAGTTTGATGAGTTATCTAGTTTCGTCTGCACGACTGGATCTACCCGCTTAGCGTCGATCGGCTTAATGTTTCCCGTTTCCTGCAGAGCTTGCTGGCACGAAACCTGCTCAATCTGGCTGTCAACGTGCATAATGGGCAAAAGCAGTGACCCGCCCACATATTTTGCAAATAGACGGACGCAGTAGTGACCGTTCGGTTCCACCTTAAGATTCAGTACCGTTTTCTTTCCGGGATGATCGGAATGGTACGGAACCGTAAACTGGTGTTCTCCTGCCGCAAGATGAAAGCTCATGAAACGCCCAACCTGTGCATGCGCCAGTCTCTGGTCGCCGTCAAAAAGCCAACCGCTAAAGCCTATCTCGCCGACAGGAACAACAGCATCCCTCACCGCCTGTTTCGCTGATTGTTTGACTGCATAGAAGGTCACGGTACCCGTTTGAGCAGTACATGGCACGACTGTGGAAATGAGTGCCAGAGACAACAAACGCATTAAGAAAGGCTTCATATCGGAACGATTCTACAACTTACAGCACGCGATGCACTAAGATGGTCAGTCCCAGCCGGAAGTAATCAAGCCATTACATCGACCAAAATCATATGAATTCAAGATAGCCAGCCTGGCCTCACGCAGTCCACGCTCACAGAACCAAATCCCGCGAAACGGTGCTTTCGGAAACTATTATCAGTCGCGATATGTCGGCTTCTCGGGAGTGATTTCGCCGTTCACAATAAACAGTGTTTTCGAAAGTACCGCAACGAAAAATCGCATGGCTTCTTCATAAGAAGAGGCCATGCGATCATTTCACTGAAACGTTACTGAGGCTTAGAAGTAGGCTTCGCATGAATCGGCCCGCGCGACGCAGTGCCATCCGGCGAATCCACAATCCCCAGCGGCAACTCCTGCTGCTGGCTCTTGCCCTCGTAAGCCCGGATGATCCTCTGCACCAGCGAATGCCGCACCACATCCACATCTTCAAAGTGGCAGAACTGAATCCCCTCGACGCCCTTTAGCAGATTGATCGCCTCCACCAACCCTGACTTCTTCGGATTCGGCAAATCGATCTGCGTAATATCGCCCGTAATCACAGCCTTTGACCCCTGCCCCAACCGCGTCAGGAACATCTTCATCTGCTCGGTCGTCGTGTTCTGCGCCTCGTCCATGATGATGAACGCATCGCTCAAAGTCCGCCCACGCATAAACGCCAGCGGAGCCACCTCGATCACGTTCTTCTCCAGCATCTTGTCCACCTTCTCAGGCTCGCACAGATCGTAGAGCGCGTCATACAAAGGCCGCAGGTAAGGATCCACCTTCTCCTGAAGTGACCCCGGCAGGAATCCAAGCCGCTCCCCAGCCTCCACCGCCGGACGGACAAGAATGATGCGGCTCACCTTCTTCGCATTCATCGCCGCCACAGCCATGGCCACAGCAAGGTACGTCTTACCCGTACCCGCCGGACCCACGCCAAAAGTCATGTCGTTCTTCTCGATCGCCTCGAGATACCGCCCCTGGTTGACCGAACGCGCCGTCACCGACCGCTTCACGCCCGCCGACCCCGAAGCCGACCGCTGCTTCGTCGCGTCCGCCAAGCCCTTCAGCGTCACCGCCGCATCCGCCACCACCAGCTTCAGCATCGAGTGCAATTCGCCGTTATGAGGATGCACCCCAGCCTTCCTAAGCGCCTCAAAGTCAGAAAAGATGCGCTTCACCCTCCCCACGCTCTCCTCCGGCCCTTGCACTTGAATCGCGTCAGAGCGGAGATCGATCCGCACCCCCAACGCATCTTCCATCAGTCTCAGGTTTTCGTCGCGGGTCCCGAACAGGGGCTCAAGATTGGGCGTAATCTCCAGCGCTATTTTCAGACAGCCTCCATAGCCGCACGGCTTCCCGGCAGCGGGTGATGTTGGGTGATTCGATTGTGTTCAGGAAATGGATGAGGAGTAGGTACTTCGCCGACCCAGACCGAAAAGGCCGAACCGACAAGACAGCCATAGCCGCGAACGGCCAGTCTGCAGAACGGGATGGCGTGAGTGACCAAATCCAGTATCTGCGCAAAGATTAGCGCGATCCCACAACCCAGTCAACCCCTGTTGCATAACCGATCGCATAAATTGACACCGGCAACATCCCCAAGAACCCTTGCATTGCCAAGGCCTTTGCTTTTCTCGTCGTCATTCTCGCCGGGAAACTGCTTTTTCCGTGTCTCGGAGATCGCCCCCGTATCCATTTCTCCCCATACCAGGTCAAGAATGATCTTCGATGAGGCATTGCGCCCCAAATCTACGCAGCTTAGAACAGATGGATCTCTACGGATCTCATGGCCTCTACCCACCCGACCTGAAGGAAGACTCAAATGCATAAGAAACGCGCCGCCAACCTCGTTGCCAGCCTGATCCTGGGAACCTCCTGCCTGATGTACGCAACCGCGCAAGGCCGCACCGCCATCGGCGCCAATATCGAGTCTCCCGCAGCATCTCCACAATCCGCGGTACCCTCCCGCGTCGTCGAGCACGTCGATGACACCCGTCTCACCCGGCTGACAGGCAACACCAATCCCCTGGCCCGGGCCGCCTTCGACAAAGGCCGCGTCGATCCCGACAAGCTCCTCGAGCGCATCGTCCTGGTCCTCAAGCGCAGCCCCGAACAGGAAGCCGCCCTCGCCGCCTTCAACGAGCGCCAGTACGACCCCAAGTCACCCGATTTCCATCACTGGCTGCATGCCGAAGAGTTCGGCAAGCTCTACGGCCCCTCCGACGCCGACATTGCCGAAATCACCAGCTGGCTGCAGAATCGCGGCTTCCAGATTTTCAACGTCAGCAAGGGCCGTGTCACCATCCAGTTCAGCGGAACCACCCGACAGGTCGAGGACGCCTTCCACCTCGAAATGCACAACTACCTCGTCGACGGCAAGATGCACATCGCCAACGACCGCGATCCGCAGATTCCCCAGGCGCTCTCCCCGGTCATCACCGGTATCGCCTCCCTGCATGACTTCTTCCCAACGCACTTCTCCCACCCCGGCGCATACGTCAGGCGCGACCTGAAGACCGGCAAGTACACCCCGGTAGACCTCGAACCCACCCTGCCCGGTCAACCTCGCTCCGGTAGCCACGAGGCCGGCTCCGCTACCACCACCAACGGCCGCTCATTCCAATCCGCAGCCAACAAAGGCGGAGTTCAGCCCGAATTCGGCTACACCGATGCCTCCACCGGCTACCAGCGCGAAGAGCTCAGTCCCTACGACGTTGCAACGATCTACAACATCCTCCCCCTCTGGAACGCCAGCACCCCCATCAACGGTAAGGGTGTCAAAGTCGCCATCGTTGCCCTCAGCGACGTGGTCACCAGCGACTTCAACACCTATCGCAGCTCTTTCGGCCTCCCCGCAGGCACACTCGTCACGCTGCATAGCGGCGCCGACCCGGGAATCACCGACAGCCAGGGCGAGAACACCGAAGACACCGAAATGGTCTCAGCCACCGCCCCCGGCGCCACCGTCGTTCTCGTGGCTGACGTCAGCAACGCCACCACCGACGGTCTCCTCACTGCCATCACCTATATCGTCGACAACGAGGTCGCACCCATTCTCACCATGAGCTACGGAGCCTGCGAACTCAAGCTCGGCACCGCCGGCAACAGCGTCTATAACCAAACCTTCCAGCAGGCTGCAACCGCCGGTATCAGCTCCTTTGTCGCCTCCGGCGACTCCGGATCCGCCGTCTGCACCTCCCAGAACGGAACCCCGCCTTACGGCGACTCCTTTGGTCTCGCAGTAAGCGGCATGGCTTCCACCCCCTACGTCACCGCAGTCGGCGGAACCGACCTCCAGTGGCCCTTCACCGAGGGCACCACTCCAGCCTCCACCTACTGGAACGCCACCAACGATGCCCACGGTGCCAGCGCCAAAGGCTACATGCCGGAAATGTCCTGGAACGACACCTGCTCCAACCCCCTGCTTCTCAATGTCTACACCAGCTATACCAGCGTCGAAGGTCTCTGCAACGCCGCCATCAGCGGGCTCCCAGGTCTCGTAGAAATGGCCTCCGGCAGCGGCGGCGTCAGCAACTGCACCACCAACTCGACAACGAACTCCAGCACCACCTTCAACCCTGCCAGCTGCTCCGGTGGATACGCCAAGCCCTCATGGCAAAAGGGCGTCACCGGCATTCCTTCCGACGGCAAACGCGACATCCCGGACGTGTCTATGTTCGCCGCCTACGGCTTTCAGCAAAGCACCGGCATTCCCGGCAGCGCCCTGCTGGTCTGCCAGGCCTCCTTATCGCCCGAGAAATCCTGCGATTACAGCAACCCGAACTACATCACCTACCAGGAAAACGGCGGCACTTCCGCCGCGTCACCCATGACCGCCGGCGTCATGGCTCTCATCGTGCAAAAGGCTGGCAGCGCCCAGGGACTCGCCAACCCCGTCTTCTACAGTCTCGCAGCCAAGGAAAGCTACGCTTCCTGCAACTCAAACACCGTAAAAGCCGGCAACTCCTGCATCTTTTACGACACCACCTCCGGATCAAACGCCGCCGTCTGCTACACCGGCGACCCAAACTGCGTAACCAAGACCTCCGGCGACTCGGCCGGCATCCTGAGCGGGTATTCCGCAACCAGTGGCTATGACCTCACCACCGGCCTCGGTACCTTCAACGTCGCCAACCTGGTCAACGCGTGGCCAACCACCGCCCCCGCACTCACCGTTACTGTCTCGCCCACCAGCCTCACCTTTCCGGCGACAGCCATCGGAGTCACCTCAGCAGCGCAGGTTGTCACCATCAAAAACACCAGCACCAGCGCCGTAACGCTGACCTCCGAAACCCTCACCGGAACCAACGCAACTTCGTTCGTGAAGTCAGCCACCACCTGCACTACCTCACTCGCCGCCGCAGCCAGTTGCACCGTCTCGGTCCAATTCAAGCCAGCCGCCGCCGGAGCTCTCACTGCATCCCTCTCCATCGCCGACAACGCAACCGGCTCCCCTCAGCTCGTATCCCTCAGCGGAACCGCGAACAGTCCTGCGCTCACAGTCACGGTCTCACCCACCAGCCTCACCTTCGCCTCAACGACAGTCGGAGCCACCACCGCCGCGCAGGTCGTCACCATCAAGAACACCAGCACCAGCGCAGTAACGCTCACCTCCGAAACCCTCACCGGTACCAACGCAACGTCCTTCCTGAAGGCAGCCACGACCTGCACCACCTCCCTGGCTGCCTCCGCAAGCTGCACCGTCTCCGTCGAATTCAAACCAACCGTCGCCGGAGCACTCACCGCATCCCTGTCCATCGCCGACAACGCCACAGGCTCTCCGCAGCTCGTAGCACTCAAAGGCACAGCGACAGCTCCACCCCTGACTGTCACCGTCGCGCCCACCAGCCTCACCTTCGCCTCAACAGCAGTCGGAGCCACCACCGCCGCGCAGCTCGTCACCATCAAAAACACCAGCACCAGCGCCGTAACCCTCACCTCCGAAACCTTCACCGGTACCAACGCAACGTCCTTCCTGAAGTCAGCCACGACCTGCACCACATCCCTGGCCGCAGCAGCAAGCTGCAGCGTCTCCGTCGAATTCAAACCAACCGTCGCCGGAGCTCTCACAGCCTCGCTTTCCATCGCCGACAACGCCACAGGCTCTCCCCAGCTCGTAGCACTGAAGGGCACAGCAACCGCAGCAACAGTAGCCGTCACCCTCAGCCCAACCTCCATCGCCTTCCCCGTAACCGTCACCGGAACCACCAGCGACGCCCAGGTTGTCACCCTGAAGAACGGCGGCACCACCGCCATCACCATCAGCTCGATCGCCGTCGGCGGCACCAATGCAACGTCATTCATCGAGCTCAGCAACTGCGGCGCAACACTCGCAGCCAATACCTCCTGCTCCCTCTACGTAGCATTCAAGCCAACAGCAGCCGGAGCTCTCACCGGAACCGTCAGCGTCACCGACACCGGCACAGGCTCCCCCCAGAAGGTCACGCTCACCGGAACCGGCGCCGCAGCACCCTCCGTCACCCTCAGCGTCTCCAGCATCGCCTTCGGAACGCAGAAGAGCGGCACCACCTCTGCGGCAAAAGCCGTCACCCTGACCAACAGCGGCACAGCGACGCTGAACCTCACCTCCATCGCCCTTACCGGCACCAACCCGACCTCGTTTCAAGCTCTCGACACCTGCGGAGCAACCCTGGCCCCAGCCGCCAATTGCACCGTCTACGTAGCCTTCAAACCCGCCGCCGTGGGCGCAGTCTCAGCCAAACTCACCATCACCGACAACGGAGCCGCCTCCCCACAATCCGTAGCCTTAACCGGCACCGGCAACTAATCAGCAGCACCACAAATCACGCCAATAACAAAGGCCCAGCAATCATCCGGTCGCCGGGCCTTGCAATTGCGATAGACGCTGGATCAATCGATGGCAACCGCGAGAATAAGTGGAGAGATCACGGGGCCGAACTCAGTGGCCACGCAATCGTGCTATCGGTAGAACCCGCGTCAGCGATCACAATTTGTTACACCATACCCGTCTCCAGGTCAGCCGCGGCCTCACAGAGCTGGCCGCGGCCAAACGGAATTGACCCCAACCCCGCCTTCGCGTAGACTAGGAGACTGCGAGGGATGCGGCCAGGACGGAGCAATGTAGTTGTCAGGGTGTAGTTGTCAAGCCCGTCTTCCCATCAGCATTCCGCCCGGCAACGGGAGATCAACACTACCCGGCCACCGGGAACCCAAAGGATTCGATAGCACATGGCAAATCACGTATCGTCGCTTAAGCGCGCCCGTCAGACCGTCGTCAAGACGGAAGTCAACCGCGCAAACCGTACCCGCGTCCGCGGCAGCCTGCGCCTGATGCGCGAAGCACTCGTTGCGGGCGACGTCTCGGCAGCACAGACCCAGTTCAAGGCCACCGTCTCCGCTCTCGACAAGAGCGTCCAGAAGGGCGTCCTGCACAAGAACACCGTCTCCCGTTACAAGAGCCGCCTCAACGCGCGCCTCAAGGCCCTCGTCACCGCTCCAGCCAAGGAAGCTGCCCCCGCCAAGGTCACCAAGTCCAAAGCCAAGACAACCGCCAAGGCCTAGCTCTTCCGCAACAGAGATTGGCAAGAAGAAAAGGCAGGGTGCCCACGCATCCTGCCTTTTTCGTTGCGTCCGCTACGAATCGTCAGTGGACCCTCAATAACCGCATTCGGATTGCACATCGTTCCACGCCGATTGCGCAGCGTCTGAACGGGGATTGCGCAATGTGCGACGCGGATTGCGCATCGTCCAACAGATACTGCGCACGTCACCACGGGGCTGCGTATGTGAAACTAGCCCATCCGCTCGAAAATCCCCGCAGCCCCCATCCCGCCTCCCACGCACATCGTCACCATCCCGTACCGCACCTTCCGCCGCTCCATCTCCGCCAGGATCGAAGCCGTCAGTTTTGCTCCAGTACACCCCAGTGGATGCCCCAGCGCGATCGCACCCCCGTTCACATTCACCCGCTCCGGATCGATCCCAAGAGTTCGAATCACCGCTAAGGCTTGCGACGCAAATGCCTCATTCAACTCAATTAAGCCGATGTCCTCCAGGGTCAGCCCAGCCTGCTTCAGCGCCTTCGGAATCGCGAAAATCGGCCCCGCTCCCATCTCTTCCGGCAGACATCCCACCGTGGCATATGTCACCAGCCGGGCCAGCGGCTTAACTCCAATCTCCTGAGCACGTTGCGCCGACATCATCACTACCGCGGCCGCCCCGTCTGAAGTCTGCGAAGAGTTCCCGGCAGTCACCGACCCTGTCGCATGAAACGCCGGTTTAAGCTTCGCCAGCGCCTCCAGAGAAGTATCCGCCCGCGGCCCTTCATCTTTATAAACAATGGTTTGCGAGACATTGGGAGTTCCTGCTTTAACTCCCGAGCTGGCGCTTTCCACAAGGAGAGAGACAATTTCCGAATTAAACCGTCCAGCCGCCTGCGCCGCCAGAGCTTTTTCATGGCTGGCCAGCGCAAAGGCATCCTGATCCTCACGCGAAATCCCATAGTGCCGCGCCACTCGCTCCGCCGTAAGGCCCATGGTGAGCAGCGCCTGTGGATAATGCTCGACCAGCCAGGGATTCGGGGACGGCTTGAGCCCGCTCATGGGGATCATGCTCATCGACTCAGCACCACCCGCCACCACCGCAGTAACTCTCCCCGAATCAATCTGATAGGAAGTCTGAGCTAAAGCTTCCAATCCGGAAGCGCAGAGACGATTTACAGTGACGCCCCCGATTTCCACAGGCAATCCACAGCGGAGAACCACGTTCCGCGCCAGGTTCCATCCTTGCTCTCCCTCCGGCATGGCGCATCCAATTACCAGGTCGCCGATCTCGCTAACCTGTAGATTCGGCACACGGTCCAGCGCCCCTCGAACCGCAACGGCTGCCAAATCGTCGGGGCGTGTCGTTGCGAATGCGCCTTTCCCTGCGCGGGTAACGGCGGTTCGAACAGCGCTTACGATCACTGCCTCGGCCATTGTGCTTAAACCTCTCTAAATCAGCTGTTTGCTAAAGGAACCTGAAAGCGTTAATCCACATCCACCCTGGTCCATTCGCCGTCCTTGTAGAAACGATAAACAGTCTTCTGATCGATGATGCTGTCAGCTAAGCAGTCGTGATCGGGCGGCAACGGTCGTCGGCTCATCGTCGCCTGCGCCTCGTGAATCCGCTTCGGCGACGCCGGATCGATGCCCCAATCGAAGCCAAGCTCCGTCGTTCCGGGATGAGCCTGAACACGTTCTTTCGCAGCAACCTTGAGCAAAACGATTGGATCAGAAGGAGATACGCTGCCAAAGAAGACCAGTAGCGACACCTCACCCTGCGCGGAACAGAGCACTGCCCAGTCGCTCGATCCCGGCTTCTCGAGGCTCCCGTGAATGACGTTCTCAGGCCGCCGCGCCTCGTATGTCTGCGGGATCAGGCATCCGCGGGCGTTCAGGGCATCGGCAATCGGACCCGGCAGATCCGGAAACGAGCTCACCGGCAGATTGCGAATGCGGTAGTTCACCTGGTGGCCTTCCACAGAGACTTGACCGATTTCCACAAGCGGCCCTGGAGCTATACTCTGCGCATTCAAGCCCAATGAAAACAGCGAGATAGCTGCGCATGCTTGAAGTAATCTGGGAAGTCGATGGAGCATCGTTAGTTCCTCAAAGGCTTTCCGGTTTTGAGGGTATGCGCAATTCGCTCCAGCGTCTTCCGCTGCCCGCAGAGAGAAAGAAAAGCCTCCCGCTCAAGGTCGAGGAAGTACTGCTCGGAAACGAGTGTACCCGGCGTGACCCGCCCGCCGCAGAGAATATATGCTGCCTTACGCGCCACCAGCTGATCGTGATCCGAAGCGAATCCAGCCTCGCCCATCAGATGAACCGCCGTCTCCAGCAACGGCAAGACTCCCACTCCGGCAGCGGGAAACTGCGTCCGGGGTACGGGGGCGACATACCCCTGCTCTGCGATCAGCATCGTCTGCGCCTTGGCATCGAGCAGCAGCCGCTCGCGATTGCGGGTGATGTGGTCGGAAGAAAAAAGCAGCCCAAGCGAGCGCGCCTCAGCGGCGGAGGTCGAAACCTTAGCCAGTGCGATGAGCTCAAAGACTCGCTTCAGCGCATTCGCATACTCGGCGGATTGCGCGAATTTCGAAACCGGATCGCGCGGCTCAGGCGGGGCAAACGCCAGCGCTGCATCATGTGCGCGCAAGGCCATCTCCTTGGTCCCGCCGCCGCCAGGAATCAGTCCGACGCCAGCCTCCACCAGTCCAATATAAAGCTCCGCGTGCGGCTGACGGACGGTGGCGTGAAGACTGATCTCCGCCCCGCCGCCCAGGCATAGACCGAACGGCGCAGCCACCACCGGTCGCGGGCAGAATTTGATCGAAGCCGTCATCTGCTGGAAACCGCGGATGGCATGGTTGATCTCGTCCCACTCACCCTCCTGCGCCGACAGCAGCAGCTGCATGAGGTTTGCCCCGACCGAGAAATTCTCGTGGTCGCTGGCAATGACAAAACCCTGAAAGTCCCGAACCGCGTCGCTCCCCGGCGCCAGCACCAAATTGATCAAGGAAACCACGTCCCCGCCAATGGCCGACTTGGGCGAGTGCAGCTCAATGCAGGCGATCCCGTCCCCGAGGTCGACCAGCGACGCACCCGCATTCTTCCGGATCACGCCTTTGGAATCCACCCCGGCAACGCGAAAATCAGCCGCCGAAGCGTGCCCTGGAGTTGAACCAACAGGCTCCATCTGCCCGGTCAACGGCGAGAAGCACGTCGAGCCATCTTCCGAATACCAGCTCGTGTGACCGGCAGTCAGCAGAGCCTCGACGCTTGGACTGACCGGCAGGCCGAGTTCACGGAAGCGGGCGACTGTCGTTTGAACCCCGGCAGCATCCCACATCGCAAACGGCCCAAGCTGCCAGTTGAACCCGGCGCAGATCGCCCGGTCGATCGCCGGAGCATCGTCGGCGACCTCCCCTATCCGGTCGGCGGCATAGTTCCACAGGTTGGCGAGTAGCGGCCAGAGATAGGCTGCCGTCTTGTCCTTCTTAGGATCATTGGACAGCAGAAGGCGAATTCGCTCCGGCAGGCTGGCGGCGTTCTTGGCCATCTCCAGCGCAGGCAGTTTGGCCTTCGCCAGGGGGCGATACTCCATCGTGGTCAGATCGAGAGCGAGCCGCTCATCCTTGCCGTCCGCACCGCGAGCCTTCTTGTAAAAGCCCTGCCCCGTCTTGTCGCCCAGCCAGCGGCGCTCGACCATCGTTCGAATGAGAGCCTCAGCGCTCGCGTTGCCGTCGCCTTCACTAAAGTTGGAAGCGACGTGAGCCAGGATGTCAATCCCGACCATATCGGCCAGCCGAAACGTCCCGGTGCGCGGCCAGCCAATCGCAGTCCCGGTCAGCGCGTCCACTTCTTCGACCGTGAGTCCCTGCGGCTGCATGAGCGTAAGAGCGGCGAACATGTTGGCGACACCGATGCGGTTGGCGATGAAATTCGGGGTGTCATGCGCCCGCACAACCTGCTTGCCGAGAATGCGGTCGGCGAAGGCTGTAAACCCCGCCAGCACATTCGGATCGGTGTCAGTGGTGGGAATTACCTCCAGCAGTTTCATGTAGCGCGGCGGATTGAAAAAGTGCGTCCCAAAGAAGCGCTTGCGCAACTCCGGCGTCAGCGTCATACCGAGACTCTCCGCAATCTGTGCGATCGGCAATCCCGAAGTGTTGGTTGTCAGGATGGCAGCGGCGCTCAGATGCGGCAGAACGCGAGAAAGCAGCGCCTGCTTGACCGCCAGGTTTTCCGTGACAGCCTCGAGCACCCAGTCGCACTTCGCCAGGCCAGCGAGATCGTCGTCGAAGTTGCCCGGAGTAACGAGCCGCGCAGCAGGAGGCTCATCAAAGGCCGCTGGTTTCGTTCTTAGAAGCGAATCTACCGCAGCCCCGGCGAGCTTGTTTCTGGCCTTCGTCTCCCCTTCGGGAACGATATCCAGCAGCAGCACCGGAATGCCGCAGTTGGCGAGCAACGCAGCAATGCGGCTACCCATCGTTCCAGCGCCGAGAACAGCCGCCGAGCGGATGAGCATTGGATTCACTTGAGTGCTGGCCGGCGTGCTCATAAGCTTCCCCGCAGTGTCTTCGAACTCGTCTGATTGAGGACGCTTACCGCAGCGCCGGAACGCTCCCGAGCATACGGCTGAACGCGGCACGGGGTCAAGGCGCGGAGTGTGGCGTTTGACGCAGCGAGGCGCGCCCGTTAGCGTCAAGTGTACGGAAATTCTCTGATGCGTCTCAGTATCGAACTGACGCGAGAAGAAATGGCCGGGGAGAAACGAATGCGAACTGGAATCAAATTATGGCTGGGAGCCTTTGTCCTGCTGAGCGTGGGGCCGGCTCTCCTTACGCCACCCCTTGAAGCGCAGGACCTGAAGAGCTTCGAGCAGAAGACCACCACCAAGGTACTGCCCAACGGCCTGACCATCATCATCTGCGAACGGCCCGACGCGCCGGTCTTCAGCTACTCCACCTATATTGATGCGGGCGACGTGAACGATCCTTCGGGCGACAGCGGCCTCGCGCACATGTTCGAACATCTCGCCTTCAAGGGCACCAGTCAGGTCGGCACCACCGACTACCCTGCCGAAAAGGTAGCGCTAGCCAAGATCGAAGTTGCCAACGATGCGTATGAAGCTGAGTTCCGCAAGCGTGTAGGCCAGGACCCGGCCAAGCTGGCATCGCTCAAGAAGACACGCGACGAAGCCATCGCAGCGGCACAGAAGTACGTGGTTCCGAACCAGTTCACCGAGATCGCGGAGCGCAACGGAGCCACCGGCCTCAACGCCTCCACCGGTCTCGATGAAACTGTCTATTTCTGGTCGATGCCTGAGAACCGGCTTGAGCTATGGGCCTATCTCGAAAGTGGCCGCCTCTCGGACGTCGTCCCGCGCGAGTTCTACAAAGAGCGCGACGTTGTCATGGAAGAGCGCCGCATGCGCACCGACTCCAGCCCCGTCGGCCGCATGATCGAGCAGTTCCAGGCCACAGCCTTTGTCGCGCACAACTACGGCCGATCCGGCGTAGGCTGGCCCAGCGAACTCAGCCAGATCACCGCAACCGAGGCGATGGAATTCCACAAGAAGTATTACGTTGGCGCGAACATCGTCGTTGCCGTCGTAGGTGATGTGAAAGCCTCCGAAGCCATGCCGATGCTGGAGAAGTATTTCAGCAAAGTCCCCGGCGGCCCCAAGCCTGAAGACATGACCACCGTCGAGCCGAAGCAGTTCGCCGAGAAGTCAGTGACCATCCGTGAAGCAACACAGCCCTTCTATATCGAGGGCTATCATCGCGGTGATTTTCGCGACCCGGACGACTCGGTCTACTCAGCCATCACCGACATTCTCTCGAACGGGCAAGTCTCGCGGCTCTATCGCAGCCTCGTCCGCGATCAGCAGATTGCCGCTCAGGCGCAGGGTTTCAGCGGCTTTCCCGGCTCGAAGTACCCAGGCCTCTTCGCCGTATACGCCGTACCGCTGCCGGGCCACACGCCGGCAGAGATGCGAGACGGAATTCACAAGGAGATTGAGAAGTTGAAGACGCAGGATGTAACGCCGGCCGAGCTGGCCATGTTCAAGACGCGCGCACGCGCCGGGCTGCTGCGCGGTCTCGCCGACAACCAAGGCCTCGCCAATCAGCTAGCCGAATACCAGTCGCAGTACGGCGACTGGCGCGAGCTCTTCCTCGAACTCGACAAGATCGACAAGGTCACCGCAGCGGACATTCGCCGCGTCGCCAACAAAACCTTTATCCCCAGCAACCGAACCTCGGCCACCATCGAGTTTGAAGCGCCTAAACCAGCAGCAGCCCCCAACGGCGGTGCCCAATGAAGAATCTCAATCTCAGCATCGCCTCTGCCCTCCTCGCTGTATTCGTATGCGGCAGCGTTTCGCTCCATGCGCAGAAGCAGGAAAAGCCGTGGGAGAAAATCCCGACTCCCAAGCTGCATGACTTCAAACCACAAAATCCCAAGAAGATCGTCCTCAAGAATGGCATCGTGATCTTTCTGCAGGAAGACCACGAGCTTCCCTTCGTCTCCGGCTACGTACTCATCCCAGGCGGCAGCCGCGATGAAGACGCGTCCAAGGTCGGCCTCGTCGATCTCTACGGCCAGGCATGGCGCAACAGCGGCACCGAAAGGCTTGATGGCGATGCGATGGACGACCTGCTCGAAGCCAAGGCCGCCAGCATCGCAACCGGCGGCAGCGACGACTCAACCTTCGTAAGCTGGGATTCGCTCAAGGGCGATTCGGACCAGGTCTTTGGCCTGGCAATCGACCTCCTGCTGCATCCGAAATTCCGAAAGGAAAAGCTCCAACTTGCGCAGCAGCAGGAAGCCACCGGCATTGCCCGGCGTAACGACGACGCCGGTGAAATTGCAGGCCGCGAAGGCGGGCGGCTCGTCTACGGCAAGGACAGCGTGTATGGCCGTCAGCCCGAGATGGACACCATCAGCAAAGTCTCCGTGCAGGACCTCGAAGCCTGGCATGCCAAGACCATCGGCGGCAAGCTGATCTTCGCCGTCGGGGGCGACTTCGACCCTGTCGCGATGGAAGCCAAACTGCGCGCGGCCCTCGAACCGCTCCCTGCGGTCAAGCCCACCACGCCGCGGCAGGACAAGTTCAACAGTCCGCAGCAGGCTCTCTATTTCATCGACAAGCAGGACGTGAACCAGTCGAACATCGAGATCGTCGGCCTGGGCACTGACCGTCACAACCCCGACCTCGCCACGCTGGTCGTGATGAACCAGATTTTCGGCGGCGGCTTCGGCTCGCGGCTCTTCCAGAAGATCCGCACCGAGCTCGGCCTGGCCTATTCTGTAGGCGGATCCTACGGGCTGACCTGGGACCATCCCGGCCTCTTCCGCATCGTCGTCAGCACCAAGAGCGAGTCCACAGTAGCCGCAACCAAGGCCGTGCTGGACGAGGTCAACAAGCTCAAGACCGCGCCATTCACCGAAGAAGAGCTGAAGAGCGCCAAGGAGCAGATCCTGAACTCCTTCCTCTTCCGCTACGACACCAAGGATAAGGTGCTCAATGCTCGCGTCCAGCTTGAGTACTACGGCTATCCGGAAAACTATCTGGAAACCTACAAGGCAGGCATCGAGAAGGTCACCGTGGCCGATCTCGAACGGGCGGCCAAGCAGTACATCGATCCGTCCAAGCTCGATGTGCTCGTCGTAGGCAACGTCAAGGAGATCGAACCGGCGCTGGATACAATCGGCCTCGGCAAACCCAAGGCCATCGACATCAGCATCCCCATGCCTCCGGGTATGGCGGGGCAGCAAGGGCCAGGCGGGCAACAATAAGCCCTTTCAGTCACTGAGCATGAGAGCCGCGCCTTCGGGTGCGGCTCTTTTATTTGCGCTGGTAAATCACCCGGCCCGAACGGATCGTAGTCCGCACCTTCGCAAACAGAGAAGCATCCTGAGCGGGGTCGCCATCTAGGATGGTCAGATCAGCCAGCTTTCCCGCAGCAATGGTTCCCTTCTGATCCGAAACGGCGAAGCGGCTCGCCGGGTTGACGGTCAGCATGGCCAGAATGTCCATCGGAGAAAGTCCGCTCTTGACCAGTTCTGCAAACTCATCATCGGTCGAGTAGTCGTGCATGTACCCAACGTCGGTCCCGAAGATCAGCTGCCCGCCCAACTCGTGAAACTGGCGCACCTCGGCGTCAATCGGATCAAGGTAGCTGCGCTTCTTCGTCACCGTTGTCCCGAACATCTTGAGCGTAGGAATCATCGCCATCTTGTGCTCGACGATGCTCTGCAGAAATGCGCGATCAATGCCCTCCGGCGTGTCCGGCGCATGCGCCAGCACATCCACGCCGCTATCGCGTGCGACCTTGGTCCCGGCGAAATCAGACGGATGGCTGAAGACCAACTTTCCCTCCTTATGCGACTCCTCCACCGCGGCGCGGGCGATCCCGAGCGGCATCGGCAACACCGTGCCCCGTTCGACGTAGGAGCCGGTGAAAAGCTTGGTGATGTCCGCGCCATTCTCGATATTCCGTTTGACGATCTTCGCCGCCTGGTCCGGAGTCTCCGGCTCCGGCATGAGCATCTGGATCCACTTCGGCGCGCTCTCCCTGATGTAAAACGGAATTCCGTGAGGCGGATACAGCGCAGCCTCTGCCGTGTAGATATACGGCCCGTCCAGATCCCCGCTCTCAATCCGGCGTCGCAGCGGAATCGTGTCGACCATGTTCGATCCCGTATCGACCACCGTCGTAAACCCTCGGCTGGTCAGCATGTCTTCCAGCTGCGGATTCAGATCGGCCGTCGACTTGAATTCCGCCAGCGACCACTTCCCTTCGGTGAAATGCACGTGCGCATTCCAGAATCCCGCCGCCACTGTGCAACCGTTGCACGAGATCAGCTGAGTTCCCGCCGGAACGGGGACATCTGCTCCGACAGAGGCAATTCGCCCATCCTGAATGAGGATCGTCCCGTCCGGAATCACCTGGGCGGTCGGCGAAGTGTAGATGCGGGCATGCTGAATCGCCAGGGTTCCCTTCGCCAGCACCAGAGGCGGATGCTTTACCCGGAGCGGATAAACAGCGAACAGGTAGAAGAAACCACCAAAGAGTACGACGACAATGATGAGGATGCGTAACAGCTTTCGGAGCCAACCGGGCATAGTTTCTTCCTTGCGTGCATTCTACAAACAACGGTGTGGTGGAGGGCCTCCGGTCCAGTTCCATTGACGCATCGAGTTGCCCGGCTTAGTTTCGTAAGAGTGGTCGGAGGAAATACAAGTGAGCCGGATATCGGAACTGGTGGCAGCAGACGCAGCAGCGAGAGCAGAAACAGCAGAAAAACTGATGGAACAGGGCGTCACCATCTATAGCCCCGAGAGCTGCCGGATTGATGCCGATGTAGAGATCGGCCCGAACACCGTCATCGAACCGAACGTGCAGATTCTCGGCGGCTCACGCATCGGTTCCGACTGCTTTATCCGCTCCGGCAGCGTGATCGAAAACTCCATCCTCGCCGACCGCGTCCTCATCCGCCAATACTGCATCATCACCGATTCCACTGTAGCCAACGAGGCCAAGATCGGCCCCTTCGCACATCTCCGCCCCGGCAGCGAAATCGGTGAAGACGCCCACATCGGCAACTTCGTCGAGACCAAGAAAGCCAAGCTGGGCAAGGGCGCCAAAGCTGGCCACCTCGCCTACCTGGGCGATGCCGAAGTAGGCGCGGGCACGAACATCGGTGCGGGTGTGATCACCTGCAACTACGACGGTGTGAACAAGCACAGGACCAGCATCGGCGAGGGTGCTTTCATCGGCAGTGACTCCACCCTGGTCGCCCCGATCACGATCGGCGACGGCGCATACATCGGAGCCGGTTCCTGCATCACGCGCGAGGTGCCGGCCAATGCCCTCGCAGTAGGCCGGAGCCGTCAGTTCACCAAAGAGGGTTGGGCCATTGCCCGGCGAGCGAAGCAGAAAGAAGGGTGCTGACTCAAGCACTCCATTGGTACGTCGGTACTCTACAGAAAGCCCTTGCGGTGGTATATCAAGTAACAGGGGTTATGTAACTGTCGTTTGATAGCTCCCGGATGGAAGCGTGTTCAGATTCCAGGGCCAAATACTGGAACACGAAAACTTTACTGTTCAAATGTGCGTAATAATGATGTTCTGTTAGGCATGGGCGGATACGGAGGAGCGATGGGGGCACCGGCGCGGATTCTGATCGTAGATGACGAGCCCCACGTACGCTCGATGCTAGGCGCTACGCTCGATCGCATGAATTACCACACCGTCCTCGCCGCCGGCTGCGTGGAAGCCTTTGACCTGATCGACCGTCAGCACTTTGACCTCGTCCTCACCGACATGGTCATGCGCGACGGTAACGGCATCGCCCTGTTGGACCGCCTGCACATTGACCAGCCGCATACTCCGCTGGTTATGGTCACCGCTATTCAAGACATCAGCGTAGCTATCAGCGCCATGCGCAAAGGCGCCTACGATTACCTGCTCAAGCCCTTTGAGCGGGACCAGCTTCTGGCCACCGTTCGCCGCGCACTGGACCATCGCAAGACCCTCCGCGAAAACCAGAACTACCAGCAGAATCTCGAACAGATCGTCCAGGCCCGCACCGAGCTGCTGCACCAGGCCATCGTGGACCTCGAACGCTCCTATGACATCACACTCGAAGCCCTAGGCGACGCGCTCGACCTGAAAGACTCAGAAACCGAAGGCCACTCCAAGCGCGTCACTGCCTACACCATCGCGCTGGCACGGGCCATGGGCGTCGGATCGGACGGCATCAAGGTCATCGCCCGCGGAGCTTTTCTGCACGACATCGGCAAAATGGCCATCCCCGACGCCATCCTGCGCAAGCCCGGCAAGCTGACACCCGCCGAACAGGAGTTGATGCGCGAACACTGCGAACGCGGCTACAACATCCTGCGGAAAATTCCCTTCCTGCACGAGGCCTCCGAGATCGTCTACGCGCACCAGGAGCACTACGACGGCAGCGGCTACCCCCGCAAGCTGCGCGGCAACGCTATCCCCATCGGTGCCCGCATCTTCGCCATCGCAGACACTTTGGACGCAATTACCAGCGACCGCCCTTACCGCGGCGCTAAAAGCTTCGACGTCGCCCGGCAAGAGATCCTGCGCTGCTCAGGGACCCAGTTCGACCCCGCCGTGGTTGAAGTCTTCCTTAAGATCCCCAACGAGCTCTGGATAGAATTGCGCACCGAGATCACCGGGGCCACCCCTCCCTTTGCAAGCCTGGAATCCGCTCCATTCGCCACTCCGGGAAGGTAAAGCCGCATCCAAATCAATACATCTGCTGCTGATTCGCAGCGCAATCAGGCCACGTGCCGGGAGACTTCCATGTCCGTACTGTCATCCACCGAGATCGATCAGCATTTAGCGACTATCCCAGATTGGCAACTAAAGAATGGTGAACTGGATCGCACGTTTACCTTCGGAGACTTCCGCGAGGCGATGAGCTTCGTAAATTCAGTAGCAGGGCTGGCGGAACGCGCCGGACACCACCCTGATATCGATGTCCGCTACAACAAGGTGCATTTAGCACTCTCCAGCCACGATGCAGGCGGAATCACGGAAAAGGATTTTTCCCTCGCCACTGCGATCGGAAAGATTCTCTAGAACAGCCCTGCTAGCCGCGCTTCGGCTAGAATTCGTCGAATTCCGTGTCTTGCACGTCGAGATTGGAAGATTCCGGTCCTTGGATTTCGGAAGGACTTATGGGATTCTGGAGTTTCGCAAGCGTTTTGCGATGCCACCATGTCACCGCTAATCCTCCCGCCAGAGCGGAAGCAGCCGCGAGCAGCCCCAATCCCAGGAGTCCCCTGGGTTCCACTTGGCTCTCCGGTTCGGGTACGTAACCCTCATTTCTACCATTGCTTACCAATTCCATACTCCGGGCGGATGCGACCGCTTGACAACCGTTTACAACCTCATTTTATCGAGTCGGGAGCTTCAAGAACGTGTTCACTATGTGACACTCTATCGTGGGAATATTTTGATTTTGGTATTTGCATTCAAGCGAATCTATAGTAAGGTGTAGATATTGCTGGTGGAGATGGCAGTGAGTCTCCCATTTCTCTCTAGCAAGTAAGTTGCGTCACTGGCCTCCCGCCACGAACAGATTACCGTTCGTGGCGCCTTTTTTTTTGCGCCGGTAACGCTCCCGATTCCCTCCGCCGCTTGTCTTAGAATGAAGACACAGAAGTAGACGAGGTAAAGCAATGCAGATTCGCAGCACGCGCCGCTGGGCAGTAGCACTTGTCATGGCCGCAGCAACCGCCATAAGCTACGCGCAGTGGTCTAACCCTGCCGACGACATTCCCGCCTATCACCCATCCGCGCCGCTGAAAGTCGCTTCCCTGCCCCCCATTCTAAGCGGCTCCAAGCTGACCGGCGACAACTTCCGCTACCCGTGGCAGGCGCACGTCTACCAGCAGGCAGCAAAGGTGTCGAACGTCCTCTATCAGCTGCCGTGCAACTGCCGCTGCGACCGCGCCCTTGGCCATACCAGCCTGCGCAGCTGCTTCGAAGGCCTGCACGGCACCGAATGCTCCACCTGCGCCAAGGAAGGCGTCTACGCCTACCAGCAGACCAAGCTCGGCAAAACGCCAGCACAGATCCGCTCCGGCATCATCCACAAGGATTACGAGTCGATCCCGCTGGAAAGCCAGTAAGCGCGAAATCAGCCCGATCCCAGAACAGCCAAGGCCCATCGCCTTGGCTGTTCCATTTAGATTATGCTTTCCCGCATGCCAACTCGCCGCGAACTCGTTCTATCTCTGCCAGCGCTCGCCATGATCGGCGAAGCAGTCGCCTCACTCTCCCAAACCTCCGCAACTTCGCCCAAAGACGAACTTGCCCATTCGAAGGTTTTCGGCATCCGCGGCCTTGCGACCAGCGATAGCCCATACGGCGCCTTCCAGCACGTCGCCACCGGTAAACTCCCCACCGGCGAGCAGATCGAAATCCACAACACCACGCTCAACCCGGGCGCGATGCCCCACCCGGCGCATCGCCACGCCCATACCGAATTCATGATGATCCGCGAAGGCCAGCTCTCCTGGATCCTCGGCGAAGAGTCCTTCACCGCCGGCCCCGGCGACATCCTCTACGCCCGCTCCATGGAACTGCACGGCCTGAAAAACATCGGTCCGACCGTCGCCCGCTACGCCGTCATCGCCATCGGCAACGACGCCGGCAAGTAGCAGCGCATGCGATGAACGAAAACAGCGTACAATAGCTGAATGCAGCAGGCACCTTAGGGTCCGGCTGATGTCACCAAAAGATGGGGGCGTCACGGTTTCGACGGGATTGCAAGCGGCAGAGAGGCATGCCGGGGGGTGGGCACCCGTAATCGCTTACAAAAACACAATTGCCAACAACAATCTGGCACTTGCAGCTTAATTAAATAGGCTGCCGTCCTCCTCATCTTCGCCTGTGGGCTGAGAGCGGGCGTCGCACAGCAGGCTGGTTGTCACCGCTCGGTCCGTGTGGTGGCCATAAGATCATCGGACTAGCTTCTTTCGTTTCTTGTCTATTCTGAGCGGGTGGAGCGAATTTACTGAATAGACTACGCATGGAGTCTCTCGGCTGACTACAATTTCGGACGCGGGTTCGACTCCCGCCGCCTCCACCACATCCAAGTCCTTTCCTACGAATAAGTTAGCTAAGATGGGCAAAATTCGAGCGGATTTTTGTACGTAATTTGTACGGAGCCGATTTTGGTTTTGACCCACTTCCGCCATCCCAGCACAATCGGAGCCGAAGTGGGAGGCCCCATTGTTGCTTTCTGTTTTCACCCGTCATTCGAACGATTGCAAATACGTAGGCGACCGGACCTACCGCCGCTGCAACTGCCCTAAGTGGATCGGCGGCCAGGTCAACCGCGATTACTTCCGCAAGAGCGCCGGCACCCGGCAATGGGGAGAGGCCGAGGAGCTAAGGCTTAAACTCGAGGACGCTCTTCTCAAAGGGCTACCTCCATTTGGACCGTCACGACCGGATACGTTGGGGTTGGTGGCGTTTCCAAAGGTTGAATCTCCAGCGCTGGAAGCTACTCCCGTCGAGGTACTGCCTCCCACACCAAAGAAGCCGCGGGTAACCGTCGACTCAGCCGTCGACGCCTATCTCACCGACGCGCACTCGAGGGGTCTCAGCGAAGACACGATCCGTAAGCTCGAAACTATCTTTCGCAAACAGTTCCTTTCCTGGTGCACGGTCGAAGGCCTCATCTTCCTCGATGAGATCGACCTTGATGCATTGCTCCGCTTCCGCAGCACTTGGAAGGATGCCCCTCTGGCTGGCCAGAAAAAGCAGAACCGGGTCATCGGTTTCTTCTGGGCCTGTATGAGACGCCGCTATATCCAAGAGAATCCCGTCCTAGGACTTGGCAAGATCAAGGTGATCCACGTTCCAACTGACTACTTCCCCCGAGAAGAGTTCGAGAAGATTTTGGATGCGACCTCCCGGTGCGGCGACAAACGCGGCGGGAACGTGTCGGTTGACGATAATCGGACCAGGCTCCGCGCCATGACCCTCCTGATGCGTTGGAGCGGGCTGCGCATCCGGGACGCGGTCACACTGGAGCGACATCGGCTTCAAGGCGATAGCCTCATGCTCTATCAGGCGAAAACCGGGACGCCAGTCTACGTCCCGCTCCCATCCTTCGTCATTGCGGCCCTAGATAACCTCCCGCCCGGTCCAAAGCCAAATCCGCGTTACTTCTTCTGGAGCGGCAATGGGAAGCCGAAGAGTGCGGTCGCCGATTGGCAGCGCAGCTACCGCCGCCTCTTCAAACTGGTCAATCTGACGAAGGCCGACGGATCTCCGAAACGCTGTCATCCCCACATGTTCCGTGACACATTTGCAGTCGAGATGCTGTTGGCGGGCGTTCCGATCGATCAGGTCTCCCTCCTGCTCGGCCATGCTTCGGTCAAAATCACGGAAAAGAGCTACTCCCCGTTCGTAAAGGCGAGACAGATTCAGTTGCAGGATAGCGTCCGGAGTGCATGGCAGATCGGATTGCCCGCCACGCCGGGGCCGGATACAAATCCGCCGAATCCCGCACCTTCGACGAAAACTCGGGCAGGGTTGCAATTGATCCGCAATCCGAAGGGTTCGCAAGCGACAGCGTGACCGGCGCCTCCAGTGTCGCTTGCCGCGAAGAATGGCTGATTTGACCGAGTATTTGAGCTGACTTAGAAGAGCTGTGTGCAATCTCTGTTGATCGAAAGCATCAGACTCCAGTTCATCGCTTGAGAAGCCAAATCCAAATGAGGGGAAAATCGAATGGAACTCCACTACGAATCGCAGTTCGATTCAAGCCTTCCGAGAAGCCAGTCGGCAGTGACAGGTGTGCCGGCGCTGGAGAGACACTACACGGTCGCTGAGCTATCGAAGCTTTGGTTCTTCAGCGAAAACACGATAAGAAGGCTGTTCAACACGGAGCCAGGCGTCATCAAGATCGCTCGCCAAAGGAACAGATTCAAGAGGGGCTACACCTCACTGAGAATTCCAGAGCGAATCGCTTTACGCGTCCACAGACGAATGCAGGGGATTTCCTGAAAGGGTCATCTGAGGAGACTGAACCAGAGCCATTCTTGGTCTATAGCAAGAGTGGCCAGTTTTCATGCCTCTCGGCATGACCATAGTCGACGAACTTGACCGAAATGGTCCACCATTTCATGCTCGGATTTCGCTGGCTCCACGCTTGGTCTCAGTGTCAAGTGGAGAAACCCAGTTGACGTCGTATTGCAAGTTACGGCGACTTGGACGCTTCTTTCACTGAAAGAACGGCTTCCGGCCAGACGCGGGGCGCGGTTGCTTGAGAAGTGCGGGCCATTTCGAGGAACCCATTGGGGGAAAGACTGTTTGGAGGATAGATACGATGTTTGATTCGCTCGATGAACTCTCAGTCAAGCTTTGCGAGACGGGCTACTTCATCGATCCCGTGATGACCCAGGTAGTCTTTCTGGCCGCGAAGCTTCAGAAGCCTTTGCTGCTCGAAGGGCCGGCAGGCTCCGGAAAGACCCAATTGGCCCTATCGGTAGCCGCTGCGGGCAAGACTCACGTCGAGCGCCTCCAGTGCTATCGCGGCGTCAGCGAGGACAAGGCCATCGGCCGGTTCGACGAGGGCCTGCAACGGCTCTACATGGAGTTCTCGAAAGGCCAGCATGAGAACTGGCAGAGCGTGCAGGCGAACCTCAAAGGGCGCGACTTCTTTCGCCCCGGTCCGCTGATGCGGGCGCTCGAATGCGAACGGCCATGCGTCCTGCTGATTGACGAGTTGGACAAGGTGGACGACGGATTTGAGGCGATGCTTTTGGAAATCCTCTCCGCCTGGCAGCTCTCGATTCCTGAGTTCGGTACCGTCGCAGCGAAGAGCATCCCTTTCGTTGTGCTGACCAGCAACGAGGAGCGCAGACTCGGCGACCCCATTCGAAGGCGGAGCCTTTACGTTCGCGTCGAGCATCCGACCCCGGAGCGCGAAGCGGAGATCATCGCCAGTCGCACACCGAAGGCCGATGAGAAGTTCCACCGGGAGATGGCGGGGATCGCACTTTCGTTCCGCAACTATTCCCTTGAGAAGCCCCCTTCGGTCTCGGAGATGATCGATTTTGCGAACGCACTTCAACTGCTCGGAACCGATCACGTAACCGAGGAGCACCGCGACGTTCTGCTGCCGTTCCTGGCGAAAACCGAGAAAGATCGCAGGCATCTCCTGTTGCGCGAAGGATTCAAGAGTCTGCTCGACGACGGCGCACGATTTGCGCGGAGTCTGGCGCTCCCTGGAGGGTCCGCCTCATGATGCGACGCCTACTCCTACTATTGTTGTTTTTTGGCCGAGTCGCACCGGCCCAAGTCGATCCTGCGCCAGCGGGGCAATTTGTGCGGCAATACGCGGCTCACTACCGTGTCTCGCCCGAATTAGTCGCGGCGCTAATCGACGTCGAATCACGGTGGAATCCGCGAGCGGTATCAAGCAAGGGAGCGATGGGGTTGATGCAGCTTATGCCTGCTACCGCGCGGCGCTTCGGCGCTTTCAGACCCTTCGACGAGGAGCAGAACATTGCTGCGGGCACTCGCTACGTGACGGCGCTAATGTGGGAATTCCACGGGGATCTGCGCCTGGTCGTCGCGGCCTACTACGCGGGCGACCGTGGTATCGCCCGGGAGCTATTGAGCTATCACAACCCGGATGTTGTGTCTTATGTGCAGGCAGTCCGGCGGCAGTTCATGATTCGCAAACATGCGGCGATGAGGTCGCCGCGGAGGTCAACACCATGAAGCCTAGCTGGTTCATGCCCATCGCTCTCTTGCTTCCACTGAGTCTCAGCGCCACCGACACACAAGTTGGAGCGCGCGTTGCCACGATCACGATCAACCCGAAGGAGATCACCGTTCTGCACTTGCGGCCGGAGTTCGAGTCGACGATCCGCATGCCGGAAGAAGTGACATCCGTCATTCTCGGCGGTCCGGGCGAGTTCAAAGCCGAACACAACGAGGGAGAGCCCGAGTATGTCTTCGTCAAGCCCATCACGAAACAGGCGGCTCAGTCGAATCTCCTGATCGCGACGAAATCGGGTCAGCACGTGACGCTGGAGTTGGTCAGCGATGGTGCCAACGCTTCGAATCAATCGCAGCCAGTAGACTTCCTGATCGAGTACCGATCGGGTCGGAGCTTTCTGATCTCCTCAGACTCCGGGGCAGCGGCCACGCCAGCCGCGCCTAGCAAGGTCCCAGCGCGCGAAACGATGAGTGGAGACGTCGGCTCGCGGTCAGCGCCGCTTTCCAATCTCGATGACGAGTTCAGGCAGCAGCAGAAAGTGAATGCTCCCAAATGGACGAAATGGGAGGACAAGCAGATCGAGACATCTATCTGCGACATTCGCCAATGGAGCAACCAGACGGTGGTCGCTTACTCCGTCATGAACAGCTCGGATCAGCCTGTCGAGATCGTTCCGCCACAGATCCAGATCACCGGACGCAAGGCCACGAAGAAGAAAAAGAAAGAAGGCAAGGGCATCATCTCGGATCAGCTGGAGATCCGCGACTACCGGTTGAGCGCAACCAGGCTTGAGGCGGGAGAACGAGCCGACGGTGTCGTTGTCTTCGACAGGCCCAACTTCAAGGAGTCCACGGAAAAGCTGTTTCTGCAGATCGCACAGGCGGACCAGGTGGACCGTCCCATCTTGATTCGTCTGCCCTTCACCCCACCCATCTCCGGCAACGGGAAGTAGAGAGGAGCACAGAGGCCATGAGCGTCAACGACACCAACAAAAACGGAAGCATGCACAGCGTCATCGAGGAATCCGCTGAGCCCGTATCCGCGCAGGAGCCGATCCAGGCGCGGGAATCAACCGTCGTGAATGGAAGACGTGAGCCTGCGACAACCTTTGCGACACGAAGTGATGCAAAGGGCCCGGAAGGGATCGACAGGCAAAAACTTATCCTTCTCGGCAGCGGGCTGGCCGTTGCGGTTTTGTTCTTTGTGTTCACGGCCGTGGTCGGAAGATCTCCGAAGAAGCCGGCGTCGATTAAGCAGTCGTCTCAGCTGGCGAAGCAGGAGGTGACGAAGCCGCCCAAAGGAAGCGTGACGCCTCTGATGGATACGGTACGCGCTCCCGCTCCAGACAACAGCAGTGGGCAGCTTGGGCCGAGTGATATTCGGCGTACACGATCTCTGAACGACAACGGTCATTTCAAGCCGGTTGCGGCGAAGCCGTCAGCCGCCGCTTCGCTCGGCAGCGTACCGTTGTTCGCAGATACGCAACAGAAATGGGAGGATCCAGCGCCCTACGGCGGATCTCCCGCGGCGGAGACTTCGCAGGCACAGCAAAACAGCCTGAAGGAGCCTTCTATCATCTTCGTGAGGAGCGTGACACAGAACCCTGCCGGTTCCGTGTCGAAGGTCAATTCCGATGGTGACGGAGCAGCAACATTGGAGCTGACGCCGGGAACGCGTATTCAAGCCAAGCTTGAGACGCAGATATCGAGTGCTGTGCAGGCCCCGGTGGTAGCAGTGGTCGAGTACACGTATGCGGTCGGGGACAGAATCATCGTTCCCGCCGGCGCGCGCGTGTATGGCCAACTCCAGCAGGCCGATCGGAGCGGCCTTGTCAGCGTGAAGTTCGACGAAATCGAACTGCTCGATGGCGCGCGGGAGAAGATCGACGCGATTGGCACCGGGCTCGATCTGGGGCCGATCAAAGGGAATGTCTACGGGAAGAACACAGGCAAGAACTTCCTGGTGCGCGCCGTTTCAGGGATTGGTTCTGTTCTTGCCGAGGTGGCAGGCAACAATTCGAGCGGTGCATTCTCCGAGGACGATATGCTCCGGGAACGGCTGGCCGAGAATATCGGCACAGCTGGCGATTCCGAAGTCATGAGCCTCAATGCCAACAGCCGCGTTGTCGTCTCCGTTCCCGCCGATACGAAGATCTACGTGGTTTTCACCAAGCACGAGCAAAGGCCCTCCGAGCTTCACAAAGTAGTCGCTGCGGCCAAGTAGATTGCCGCGTATCAGATACTCCCTCTCTGCGCCCTGGCCCCGTGCCAGGGCGTTCTGTATGCAGGAACGAATCCTCTTCGCGGACACCGTATGAGGGATTGATGGCAGCGAGCACGGCACCATCGACCGCAAGACCGTCGTGTCCATTCTTTCTGAGCCTGTCGAGCTTTTCTAGCTTCGCGCGCTAGCTCCCCGGACGACAAGTGACGTTCGTTCTTGCAGAGGCCGCGCTTGGGCAAAGATCGGTCCGATTAACCCAGTGTGCGGTTGAGGCAAACTCCCGAAAATTGCTCAATTCTGGAGTCGAGTCAAAACCGCTCCCGTTCACCCACTGTGCGATTGGGCAAAGTTGGCTCCCGTTGGCCCGATTCGCGTTTGAGGAAAGATCGGTCCGTGTAACCCAGTGTGTGATTGAGGCATCCTCGATCCCGATTGCTCGATTTGGAAATGAGCAAACATCGACTCCGATGCCTCAGTGTGGAGTTGAGGCAAAATCGTGAGATGTGGGCAATAAACCTAGCCCTCGTGCAGACGCACGCATGAGTTTCATTCCGCCTTCAGGAACCTGTGCCTGATAGCGCCTATCAGGGGATCAAACCGAGCTTCCCGCAACGCTTGCAGATATAGGTATGCTCCCAGTTCCAGTAGAGGCGAGGATATATCTCGCGATTGTAGCGGGCTATCTTGCGAAAACTGGAGGCCATCCCTGCAAGCGAGACCAAAGAGAGGAACAAGATGACGGCAACGGTATTTGAGGACAATGCAGTTGTCGTTGGATGTTCCATAAGCGAGCTGAAACCGGCAATTGTCCACACAAAAAGAATAAGGGTTGCTGGTCCCCAGAGAACAAGGGGGCGGAGATAACCCCGCGGGATGGGCGGCGCGGCAGCTTGGGCAGAGTAGGACTGACTGGTCCCCGAATTGAACGTACCGGAGTATGCGCGTGTCCCCTGTTGGTAGAGAACGGGCGCAGCCACGATGTTCGTGGTTCCGCACTGGTCGCATTGGTAAGAATTCAACTGCGCTACGGATGCCATTCCGTTGTCCCTGACCTGGCGACAGCTTGCGACACCAGCCCCTTCGATTGAAATTCTAGCCCGTTGGTTCAATTTGGGCTAGAACCCCAAGATGGCGAAATGGCGATCGGTTCCTGGCTTGCCGCAAAAGTGAAACATTCGACTGGAGATACCGTGAAATTCCATTCTGAACCACTGCCGGTCAATTGACCGAGTTTCGGTTCCAGCCGATTCTCCGCTTCGACACGGAGGCCTTGAGCCGCCGAGTCCAGGAGAGTGAAACATGAGAATCGGATTGAATTTCTGGGAGGGCTCGACCAAACCAGCCGAGCCTCGATCAAACACGTTACGCTGGCTGCTCACAAGATGCTTTCTGATGGGTGCAGTCGTTCTCTCGCTTTCCGCCGTTCAGCATGAGGCGCAGGCCCAGTCTGTCGTCTCGGAATGCACGAACCCTGTTTGCAAACCCGGCAAACCATGCGCGGAGTATCGGTGTGCGCGGCCATGCCTGGATTGCACCCCGCCATCCTCCGGCGGCTCAAACTGTGTCGTTGGATATGCTCTTGGCAACGACGCGGACTTTGCGGGCGGCAACGTCCCGGATGTCCTCATTGAATCCACGGATTACTGGACGCTCGACGACGCTGGTGATGCTTGGTACGACGGGTTCTCGACAACAGGTCCTGTCGAGGAGGCGACGCTTACCCTGCCTCCGAGTTGCATTCAAACAAGTGGATCGTTTGTTCTCGAAGATCCTCTTGAGGAATACGAGGGTTCGCTCACCATAGGAACTTTCACCTACCAGGGTCTCGACACCCAGTTCTACGCATGGCCGCAAGTGTTTTACGACGATGGCGACCGGTCATTCATCGACGTCGTCGATCCCGACGGCAATATCGATTTCTACCAATATCCGTGGCTTTCCCTGGGCGCGTATGTTGTCACGGGAGTCGATGCATCAAATGGGGATTTATTCGAAGGAAACGGGACCGTCGAGCTTCTCATCGTTGCCGACGTGGCTTACTGAGGTAGTCGCGATCCATCCACTCCCCACCTGACTTTTCACCACTTTCAAGCAACACAACCCATTGAAAAAGGAGAGTACTATGCGTGTGATAAACCGCTTCACAATCACTTTCGCCGCGATGACCAGCCTGGGAATCGCAAAGTTGGTAGCACAAACCCCTTCGCTTCAGACAGTTCCGTTGAGCGCCGATATCTATGTTGCCAGCGTGCGCACTCTCCCTGATGGAAACACACTGCGCCAGGAAAGAAAGATGAAGTTCTATCGTCGCGCGGATGGAAGTACAAGGGTCGAGGAACCCAACCGAGTGGTCATCGTCGACAACAGTTCCCATACGGTGACCGTGCTCGATACGGCCGGGAAGGTTGCCCAGGTGCAGCACGCTCCGCTGTCAGCGGCGAGCGGGACGAAGCCTGCGGCGGCACTGTCCAAGACTGAGCCTTCCGGAATCAGCCTGAGCGGATCCGTCAATATTGGGAAGACCGGCGCTGGGAAGTCCGGTTCTGGGAAGACCGATCTCGGAGTCAAGGTGATTGCCGGCTACAGTGTTCACGGCATTCAGCAATCGACAACCATAGCGGCCAATTCCGCACTTGGAAACACCGCTCCCATTACCAAAATGATCGAGGTTTGGAGATCCGCCGATCTCCGGCTACCGCTGCTCACGGTCATCACCGATCCACTCGGCGGAACCACCACTTCTCAGTACGAAAATATCTCAACTGCGACCCCACCGGACAGTAGCCTCTTCACGGTCCCGGCGGGATACAGAACTGTCCCGGCTCCGCAGTCGCGCGTGATTACGTCGCAAACGAAGTGAGGAGCAATTCGTCCAAGCAGTTGGAGAAACGAACCGGTATGAGTACCTCACGCATACTACTTTCGATGCCTATTCTGGCCGCCGCACTGATGCTTTCCCCGCATCCGTGCGGCGCTCAAGCAATCACTGGCAGCACCGGCTGCCCGGTGCAGATTCGTCACACCAATTGGAAGGCGGCAAGTTCCGGATTTTCTCATTACAAAATTAAAGGCGTAGCCCTCTATCTCCAGTACATGAATGTCACCAATGAGCAGATCAAGGAAGTGGTTTTCGATGCCGCCACCTCCTATCGGGAACATGGCGCCATGGGTCAAAGCATGGTGGACAACTCGAACAAATCTCCGATTGCATCGGTAGCCCCACCGGGCAAATGGAAGAAGGCCGAAATCGATGTTGGGTTGAGTGAGCCGGGACGAACGAGACTGAGGGTCACGGAAGTGACTTTCTCGAGCGGTCGCCACTGGGTGAATTCAACTTCCGACGAGTGTGCGTGGTCGATCGCGCCATGAACAAAATATAAAACTATAAGTAAGCCAATCTAATAACGGCCTCGACTGCGGTCCGCTCGTGGCGCCATCTTGGTCCCGCAACTGTTGCTCAATTGAACTCCTTAAAATCCGGGACGCGAGATTAACTCGGGTATGGTATTCCGTCCTTAGAACTTCCCCTGAACTCGTCGCCCAGGAACCAAATTCTTGCGAGCAAATGGCCACGCTTCCGTAGTTCAAAATTCAAATAGCCACTAAGTGCGTAGGAGACTGTCTCGACGTGCCAAATCTCGTCGACCCGATCCAAATCCGGAAAATGAGGTCGCTGCCTTTCGATCTCGGTGAAGATCAGGTCAGGATGGAAGGTGAATTGATCGCGTTCAAGGAACAGCAAATGCCGATCAGCCTCCGTATTTACAAGCTTTGGAAGCTTCGTCCGGAGCGCTTTTTCGATCACCCTGTCAAGATCGTTCGCCACTTGCTACCGCCGAACCAACACGCTTCCCGGATTTGGCCGTGAGAGTCCGAACTTCTTTCGCTCTACCGTAAGTGTAACCGATGGCATCCCCGGTACTTCACACTGATACCTATGCTCGCCGTCACGCAGACTTAGCCGGTTGCTCGCGATCCATAAGTGTATCGACTCAACGATCCTGTTCCTCTTTACTAGTTGTTGGCCGTCAAGAATGCCAACAGGTACGTAGACAGTGACTCCAGTGTCCGGAACCGCGAGAGACTTATCATCCTCGATTCTCAGAAACGCCCGCTCGAACATCGCGTAGTCGCGTTTGTCGCCGACGAATGGCTCGATGAGCGTGTGCTCGATAGCCATCGTTTGGCCATCCTCTCGCGTGATCAGCGCCTCAATAGCACCATCTATTTCCTCATCGAGAGGGTCAATCTTAGAGCCAGCCCATGCAAAGTTCTCATAGGCGGACACGAATCGCCTGATGAAAACCTGTTCGTCCCTTCCACGCTTCGCGGGCATGCCGTTATTTTCCCAGACTTGGGCAGGTCACGCTAAGCCAAATGGGCCCGAAGTTGTCGTGTCGTCAAGTTTCCCAGTGGCGGAAACCTCCCCACGGCCCGAATTTGACCGAATTTCGATTCTGCCTCAAGGTTTCTCCTGACACGGATGCCCCGAGCAACCGGGTCCAGGAGAGCAACCTTATGAGAAACGCATCGACCGACTGGGGGCGCTCCCAAGCGTCCGCTCAAACATCCACGCTCGTCATCCACCGTCCCGACCAAATCAACTGGGTTCGTATCGCTCTCCAGTTCGCATTGGGTCTCATCCTGCTGGGCAATCTTCTTGCGCCGTTTGCAGCGAGAGCCCAGAACCTTGGAACGTCGCCACAGTTCGGCCAGGCCGTTCAAGGCCAGCAGGCGACAACCGTCGAGGGTACTGTCCTCAACATTGTGAACTGGAGCTGCAACGTCATCGCTCCGGTGATCGCGGTTGCCTGCCTGGGAATCGCAGGATGGCACTTCAAGAGTGGCCGCGGTTACCTGGGCTGGGGTGTCACCGGCGTATCTCTCATGGTGATCTCCGGTCTCGGACGCATGGCCGAGGGCTTCATCACCCAAGCGCAGGGCATTCAGTAAAGGGAGCGCCGAGCGATGCAACCGCCACAATTCCTCCTCGACCTACTGCAACTTCTGCTCGATCTCGCGGTGCCGGCGGCGTTCTGCACGCTGGCCGCCGCGGGAGTGAGCCTGCGGCATGAAGGAGGGATCAACTTCCATGTGAATGGCCGCACGGGCAAGTGGGTTCTGTGGACAATCGTCCTCCTAACGCTTCCGCAGTTGTTGTCGTGGATCGCGGCGCAAGGGATCAACATTCCGTCCGCGAGCGGGTCGGTGGGTACGAGTTGGCTGGCGAGCATGGAAACCGTCTTCAAGAGCTTCGTCAATCAGATCGTTGTTGCGAAGTTGGTTCCGGTGATTGCGGCCTATTTCGTTCTGAAGGCCACGCTCGATTGCGCGGCAGGCGAGAATCCGCTGGGCTCCATTGTTGCAGCGCTTTTTCTGATGTCTCTGTCGGCCACGATGCAACTGATGCAGGGTTGGAACTCCGGAGGAGAGTACGCAATGACCGACATGCTGACCTCTCTCTGGAACTACATTGCCGGGCAGATCATGCCGGCCGCGGCGGGACTGGCATGTGTCGGAGCCGTCATCAATTTTGTCCGGCACAGACCCTGGACCAGGCTGGTCTTCGCCGCGATCTCTTTTCTGAGTGTGAGCGGTCTTCTCGCGCTCTTCAAAGCAATGGCTGCATAAGGAGTAGGTATGAGTCTCGACGGCGCCATCACGAACCTCGCTTCCTGGGCCGGCAACACCATGATGCCGACCATGGCTGGCGTGTTCTTTGCGGGAGCCGTGTATCGGTACAGCAAGGGTGGCCCATTCGAGCAACTGCTCTACGGAGGCTTTGCCTCGTTGATGTGTTCGGGGATCTTGCGGGCGCTCGAAGGCTTCGTTCAGCACACCGGAGCGACAAACGCCGATGTCTTCTGGATGGCAACGATGAGCCTGACAAACTGGACGGCCAACGTCATCCTGCCCATTTTCGCTTTGACTCAACTCGTGGCCATGGCGCTCCACATGGGCGGAGTTGTTTCTGAGATTTATCCAGGCTCGGCCTGGATACGGAAGTTCATCGCGGCGATTGCCGCGCTGTCGGTTTCAGGCATCATGCGCCTGGCCGAGTCGATGGTGACACAAGCTCACGGAATCGGAGGGTAGCGCCATGAGTCTCGATCTCACGCCGGTTCATCGCAATCTCCATACCAAGGTGACTTTCCTTGGCCTGGAGTTTGAGGACCTGATCCTTGTGCTCGCGCTCGCCGCGCTGATGAATCTGGCAGCTCACTTTGTTAGCGGAAACGCGCATGTGCTCGGGATGCCCCTCAACGTCTTCATGGAGTTCGTCGTGCCGGCGCTGGCCGTGCCGTTCCTAATCCTGTTCAAGTACGGCAGGCCACGCGGCTATCTTACGGATCTGGTCCGATCGTTCTTCGATCCGAAGGCCTGGTGCGCGCTTGAGCGAGATTCGGAACTGACACATGCTTACGTGGTCGATGAGGAGGAGTAGTCCGATGCAGGCCTCGATCAAGATGGAATCAAACGGGTCAGTTGCCATGCAGCTGGATGTCGAAGCGGCACGAGCAGTGTCTGCGAGTGTGATATTCGCGGCTCGATTCCATGAGCGCATCGCTCCCCTGGTCGAGATTGCGAAAGCGGGATTGCAACTTGAGGGTCAAGAGTCAGCGCGGAGGCGAGAGCTATGCCGATGACGAATGCGGAAAATGAACGGAAGCTGAAGGCGCCCGCAGTGTGCGAGCTGCTGCCCCTCAGGGATCTGCCAATGGGCGACAACATCATGGTTCGCACAAGCGGAGCCTTTGTTGCGGGCTATGAGTTAAGAGGCATCCTTGCTTACTTTGCCACAGACGACGACCGCAATCAGACCAAAGCGATGCTCGAAGCACTGTTCCGCAGCGTTCCTGACGTGAGCATGCGCATCCAGTTCCGCTATGAAATCTCCGAGCACCTAGGCGACCTGCTCGACAGCTACATTCGCGAACAGCGCACTGAGCAGTCGGAGGTGATGGCGCTCGATACCCACCGTCTGAGAATGTGGCGGCAGAAAGAAAACAGCGGTGTCTTCTTCGAGAACCGGCTTCATGTGTATCTGGTCTGGGATCCTCGTGTTCACGCGAAGCTCTACCACTCAGCGCAGCAGAATCGAAGCCTGGGTGGATTCACTGTCAGCCAGACAAAGGCCATCCAGCGGACGCGCAAGGAGCATGAGACCTATCTTGCTGAGTTTGAATCCATCCTCCGCGGCATCGAGGGGTCGATGGAAGCGGCCAACCTAGGACCCCGGAGACTTTCGACCCAGGAACTCTTCGAGGAGCTAAAGCACGCGCAACATCCGATCCGGCGCGATCGGCGGGCTTATGTCCCCGGCGAGGAGATGATCGAGTACCGCAGTGCGCGGGAACAGGCAATCGAGGCGAGCATCCTCAATGAGACCGAAACATACCTCAATATCGATGGCTATCTTTACGGAGTTGTGAGTCTCAAGGAACTCCCCGATGCCACCTTCCCCGGGATGTTGCAGAACTTCTCGACGCTGGGTTTCCCCATCGTCATCAGCGGGCAAGTGTTGATCCCCGACCAGGTGAAGGTGCTCAAGAGCTACAAGAAACGCCTCCAGAAGATGACGGCCGCACGGAAGGACGCGAACGGCAACTTCAAGTCCAACCCCGAGGCGGAGGTTGCGCAGGCGCAGCTGATCCAGGTCCAGCGCGACATCATCTCTTCGTCACTCAAGACTGCGAAGCTCAGCCTCTGCGTCGTTGTCCGCACATCTCAGCCGGCGGTTACACTTCGCGATCTCGAACGGTCCGAGCGCGAGCTCGCGAATCGCACGCAAGAGGTTCTGAATGCCTTCACCCACATGAATGGCGCGAAGGCGGTGGCCGAGACCATCGCCAAACGGCGGATCTTTCTCGGTACTTTGCCTGGCATGGCAGAGGCGGACAAGCGGGACCAGGATATGCTCACGTCGAATGTTGCCGACCTCGTGCCGGTCGAGATGCCGTGGACCGGGACACGGAGGAGCCCGCTCATCCTGTTTGAGACGCCCTTCCGTCAGTTGATCCCGTTCTCCATGTTCGATCCCGATCTTTCGGATGCGAACGGGTTGCTGATGGCCAAGAGCGGCGGAGGAAAGACGCTTGCCGCGCAGCAGATGCTGCTAATGGCGGCCCGCGCGAATCCGCTTATTTCTATTCTCGAACGGGGTGACTCCTATCAACCGTTGGTCGAGTTGATGGGTGGGGAGATGATCGAGATGTCGCTCGACTCGGAGCAAACGATCAACCCCTGGGACCTTCCCCGTGGAGAGACCAGGCCCTCGAACGATCAGATTTCGTTTCTCAAGAACCTGACCCGGCACATGTTGGGAGAGAACACGCCGCCCGATCTCGATATCGATTTGCTCGACAGCGTGCTGCTCGAAGCCATTGCCTCAACCTACAAGCGTTGCAGCGCGAAGACATCGAATCCGGTTCCACTCTTTGGAGATCTGGCCGCGGAATTGGCGCACTGGCAGGACCGCGACCGCAATCAGAAGATCAATGCGATGGCGCAGATGGCATCGACCAAGCTCCGGGCCTGGGTTGATGAGGGCCCTTATGCGCGCCTCTTCGATCGGCCCACGACAGTCCAGCTGAACAATCCCTGGCTCTACTTCAATGTCGAGAAGTTGAAGGACGATCCCAGGCTGGAGCGGGCCATGAGCCTGCTGATCGCCCATACGGCCACTTATCGCGCATCGGGGTTCACGGGTCAGCCGAGCATTGTCTTGCTCGACGAATGCTGGGCGCTTCTTGAGTCGCCAATTCTTGCAAGTGTTGTCGTGCAATTGTTCCGCACCGCGCGCAAACGAAACGCCAGCGTCTGGGGAATCAGTCAGACGCCGGAGGATTTCGTCGGGACTCCGGACCGGCCCAATGAGCATGGCGCCGGCATCGTCAAGAATGCAACCACGAAGATCATCGGCAAGCAACCCGGCGATATGACGGCGCTCCGGGAGCACGTCCACCTGAATGAGACAGCGCTCAACCAGATCAAGACCTTTGCCCACCCCAAAAAGGGTCACAGCGCTGAGTTCCTCATCGCGATCGGGGAAAAGGCGGAATCGACGCACGCGATTCGAATTGTTCCTAGTGCCGTGGACTACTGGATCACGACCACCTATGCCCGGGAGCGAACTTTCCGAAAGTGGTGGCTGCGGCAGCATCGGCAACTGCCGTTGATCGAGGCTTACGAGCAGCTTGCCGTGCAGTATCCGCGGGGCTTGGCGGAACTAGCGCCACTGCCGGTCGAACTCTCAGGCGAGATGCAGGAGGCGATGAGCAAATGAGCGACAATACCCAGCCCACGACGGAGTTTCTCTTGAACGGAGTTGCCTACGACGCTGACGGAGTATGCCGTCCGAAACCACCGGCTCATGCTCGCTGGAAACGGAGACTGCTGATCGGAGTCCTCTTAATTGAGGCCTGCATCGCTCTGCCAAAGTACGCCCAAGCAGACTTCCTCAGCGTCTTTGACAAGATCTTCACTTCGATCCAGAGCGACATCGGGAGTTCACTCAAGACCATCAACGAGATATCGCAGCAAATTCAGAAGCTCTATCAAACGACAGTCGCTCCACTTGCGGCGATCAATCAGGCTCGCGGCTTTGTTGCGAACTCGATTTCGAACTTTCGCGGCCAGATGAATCAGATCTTCAATACCCGGTTTTCGAGCGCAGTCACGCCCGGCCCGAAGCAATTCGAAAGCATTCTGCACAGCCGTCTATCAACACAAATTCCGGCATTGCAGACCAGCTTCACGACGAACTATGGGGCTATCCCACAGGTCAACGCAGCTTCATCGCAGGATCGGGTCATGATGGATGTCGACGATGCTTTGGGCCAGGAGAACCTCAAGACAACCCTCATCGCAGACGAGGGCGGCGACGCCATTCTCCAGACCGCCGAGCAGATGGAGAACCAGGTAGCGGTCAGCACACCCGGCTCCAACCCCTTCCTCACTGCCCAGGCCCAGGTCGCCAACCTGCGCTGCCAGGCATTCATGCAAAAGATGCTTGCAGCAGAGTTGCGCCAGGAGGCGGGGCGCATTGCTCACGACAACGTTCTCGTAAAGCGCCGGACAGCCGCGACCGGCGGTATCAACAGCCTCATCACCGGAGCGCTGACGGCGCGATAAGGAGACTCTCATGACGGATCCGAAGAAGAACCTCAACAAACAGCGCAGGTCTTTCTTCTGGCGGCGGAAGCCTCTCCAAATGAACGAGCCTGCAAAACCCCAGAACGGGTATGAAGAGTCTCAGCGAGAGGCACGTCGGTGGTATCGCCCGACGCTGCTGAAGGCGGCGGTCGTTGGACTTGGCGTACTGGCCATTCTCCCGCCTCGTGCGAACGGGCAATTCGGCATCGACACGGCCGCGATTCTTGCGGCCTTGTCCAAGATGCAGTCGCTGATGAACACCTACATCGCCACGCCGCTCAAGACCATCAACCAATACGAGCAGAGCGCGGCAAAGTATGAGCAGGAGGTGATGTACCCGCTCGCTGCAATCAACCAGGCGAAGAGTTCGGTGACGCGGTTCGAAGGGCAATTCAATCAGATCAGCAGCCTGTTTCGGGGCAACGTATCGAGCGCTACTCTACCGCAGTCTCGGAATCTCGAATCCCTTCTGCTCTCGCGCAACGCCTCGAACGTGCCGAACGTCTCCGGCCAGTTTCAGAACGTGTATGGCGTTGTCATGCCTCAGAATGCCGCGTCTCCGCAGATGAGGACGATGACCGATATGACCGATGCGCAGGCTCAGGATGCAATGAAGCGAGCTATTGAGATCGACGCACTCGCGGACGCGGAGCTGAACGAAGCCAACCAGATGGGCCAGCAGATCTCGCAGGCCGCTCCAGGCAGCGCTCCGATTCTCGAAGCGGAGGCCGACGTGTGGGTCGTTCGCGCCAACGCCTACACTCAGGCGGCCCTGGCAGAACTGATGCGGACCCGAGGGATCGATCTTGCCAACCAGAGCAAGGTCGCAAAACTCGCGACCGCTGATAGCACAAGCAACAACGGCCTTATCAACGGCTCGCTGACCAACAGGTGACCGGCATGCTGCACTTGAGCTTACATCCCGTGGCGATGCTCGCGTTCTTTCAAGGGACGCAGCTGAACCTGTTCGAGCGCTTCTTGACGCAAGCCGTATCCGGTATCGACTCGACCGGTATTACTGCCGGGATGCAGAACGTGGCTTATGTCGTGCTGCTGGTGGGCTTCCTGTGGCAGGTCTATCAATCGTTACTCCACGGTGGAGATGTCCGAGGACTGGGCACGGGACTCATCAAATATGTGGTCACCGCGATCATCGTGATGAACTATGGGACGGTGTTTACCGCGATCAACCAGGGATTCGTAAACGGCGGCAACTGGGTAAGTAACGCATCGGGAGGGAACGTCCTCCAGAACTGGGGAACCGATCTGCAGGCGCAGTTCACGCAGGACGGCACGCAACAGCTATGGGGGCTGATTACTGGATCAATGGCGGGCCTAATTGACGGGCTTCTTATCCTCGTGGCCTACCTCCTCTACCCGATTGTCGTCGTCATCTTCGGGTTCTTCTACATCTTCTACGGAAGCGTCCTGTATATCTTCGGGCCGATTGTGATTGCGCTCATGCCTCTCGGCGGCGCGAACCGCCTTGCCAAGTCCTACATCGAAAACATCTTCGTCTGGAATGCTTGGCCGATCCTATATGGCGGCTTTGGCGCGTTGATCACAGCCGTGCAAATGGGCCAGGTTGGGCAGATGCTCAACCAGAATGATTTCCTTGGCGGGTTGGGAAACCTCGAAGGCTCGTTCCTGATCGGGATTGTCAGCATCGTCTACTCGCTCGCCATCGCGGTCATTCCTTTCATCGCCAAGCGGATCGTCAGCGGAGATGTTGGTAGCACTGCGGCGGCAATGATCGGCACGGCGGTTACAGCGCTGACGGTTGGCGCGGCCGGCATTGAGGGCGCCATGGCAGGCGTCGCGTCGGCAGGAGCGGGCTCATCGGGTGGAGCGGCAGCAGGATCCTCTTCCGGTGCAGCCACTGCGGGCTCCGCACGAGCGCTCACCGCATCGGCAGGCGGAAACCAACCGGCGCCGCCGCAACAAACTCCCATCGCCGCCTATTCAGGAAGCAGCGGGACTGGATTCCAAGATGGTGGGTTCAGGGATGGCTCCCCGACCCTGGAGGGCCATGCGGATCAGATTCGCAGCTCTATGAGTGATGTCATGGGCAGCGACGGGATGGGCACCGACAGTTCCAGTGAAGAAGGTAGCGGAGCTATCAGCGTTCCAGCTGAGGGCTCAGGCTCTCCGCAGGGCCAACCTTCTGTCGCGGCTGCCAGACCCAGCGCAGGGTCGAGATCGTCGGCTCAATCGAGAAGAGGTCCGAGCGTACACCGCTACAACCTGGGCACATGGAGCGCTTATCACGCCGCCCGGATTGCTGCTCGCAGTGTGGCAGGCGCAGCAAGAAATGAGGATTAGGAGGGACACATGAATACCAGCACCGTTCCAGCAGACGAAACGGCCATCGCGAGGCCGAAGTATTACGAAATGGATGGAGCGCTCCGGGCAAACGCGAACCGCGCCTGGCTTCTTGCCTTTCTGACCATTCCGGTGGCGCTCGTGGCCATAGGGTTCGCCATCTTTGTGCGCATGCAGCCACCAACCGTGATTCGTATCGGCCCCAACGGCGACGCCTCTGTACTGGGCAAGCCTGCAAAGGGTTCTGTATCGGACCTCGCCACCGGAGGGACCGATGAGTTCCTGGACGAGGCGTTCGTGAAGCGCTTTCTGACCAGTTACCTCAACTACTCGCCGGCCAACGTGGACGACCACTGGGCAGCCAGCCTGAATATGATGACGCGCAACCTCCGCGCTTACACGCTGAAGGCCATGGGGGACGATGACACCCGAGGCAAGATCGACGAGGGACAGGTGCAGTCTGTCTTTCATCTGCGGGAGATCGATGCGGTTTCGGGCGAGCCCCTCACGTACCTGGTCTACGGAGTTAAGGACGTTCACCATTTGTCGAACGGAAACGAGACGACCGATCACTTCGTGAACGAGTATCGCGTGCGCCTGATCGCCGACAAACGTTCCGATGTAAACCCGGATGGGCTCTGGATCGCCGATTACAGTGAGCGTCCGATCGACGGCGAGCGCCGCGACCGCATCCTGAATGCGCCGGACGCCACTCTGGACACCGATGCCGTTCCAAACAAGGGAGGTCAATGATGGATGCCGCACTTGCGAAGGTCGCAGAGATACAACAACCAGCCCTGGCATCCGGACCAAGGCGTGTGCGCCGGCCCCGCCAGCAGACCGAAGAGGTGGCTCGATACTTTCTCGCCAAAGAAGGATCGTCTGTGGAGAAGCCTGAGCTCGGTGCGGAAGTGGCCAGCGAAGGCGAGGCTCTGATCAAAGCATTTCAATCGAAGAACGGAGTCATCTACACCCTCTTTGCTTACAAGGCGGAGGCGGAGATGCAGGGAGGATCTCCGACATTGGTAAGGCGGCCCATTCGCAAGTAGGGCCATGGCATCAGTAGCAGAGGTCAGCACGGATTCAAAGAGGGGACAAACCTGAAACACGGCTCATGTCGCCTCCTTTGACGCCTTATCGCAAGCGCGATGAGGAATTCCGCTGACCCGGTTTGCACTCTCAAGACCTGGTTCGGCTTGACACCCCACCCCTAACCCGGGCGGCCAGGCGAGAGACAAGAAACCGGCGTCAGCCAATCTTGTCACTTGCGTCTGAAGCGCCAGACAAGTGAGGAGAACATGACAGCGAACAGGACACAAAACGCGGCACTCGATCAACAGCTCATTCTTGAGTTGCGCATCGATGCCTCCGGTGAAGTGACCCGCAAGCCAACCAAGCTCGGCCGGAAAGACACGCTTGAGGGAAAGCTCCTCGGGCAACTCTATCCCGGCATCCGAGTAGCGCGAGTCAGCGTGCCGTATGAGTTGACGCCGTATGAGCAGTCTGTGGTCGAAAACCGCATGGCGAGCCTTCATTACGGTGGGGTCGAGTACAAACTGGTCGGCGCCAGCGGTTCAGCGAAGGATGGAAAGTTCTACTTCGTCGATAAAGCACACGCCGGCCAGATTGCTGAGCGCTTTCAGCATTGGCCCGAGGCGGCGATCGTGTACTTTGCGATTCTCGTCTCCGACTGCAAGCTGATGGTCGAGGAGCCCGATCTGCGCATCGCTGTGGTCAAGGATCATGTCCTTGGCACCAACGATTGCCGAGGCTGGGTGCGTGAATCCCTTTACCGGAAGCTGAAGATCGGCACGAACCGTTTTTGCCAGTTCAGGCTGGCATTCGACGCGCGCGAACCGAAGCAGGCAAAGGGCGCATTGAAGGCGATGAGCGATCGCGTAGCCGACAGGCTCGGGGTCGACGTCATTCTGCCAGAAAGCGCCTGCAAACCGGCCTTGAAGGGGAGTGTACGGTTTCTTCCCTCTCTGGGCACATCGGGCCGTATGTTCACCGGTCCGGCGATTCTCGGGATCAAACAGATCTCCCGGCAATCGGAGTTTGGATCAAGCTACACCTTGATCGAACATGCTTCGGAAGAGTCGCTGCAGTTCGAATTGAAACTGTGGGCGCTCCAACGAATCAAGACGATGCGGAAGGCGTGGGACGAGGGCGACTACCAGGCGCTGTTCGAAGTAATCGGCAAGTCAGAGGTTACGACGATCGACGATGGCGTCAACTTCGATCCCGAGTCAATGGAGCGAGAGGGGGAGCGAGAGGACGATCAGGCTTCAGAAGGGTGTGACCCGGCCGAGGCTGTTCTGTTGGCAGACCGTAGCGGAAATGCAATCAAGATTCCCTACGTCTTCAATCAATTGAACCGGAAGCTCGCTCGCTGGGCATTCCGTGCCTGTACGAGCGCGGACCTTAAGCTGCCATCGTTCGCTCTCGCTGACGACGGTGTCCTGATCGAACATCGAGGGAGTATTCTCTCTGCGTCCGATTGGATACCCGAAGATAGCTCGATCACATCCCTGACGGCTGAGCAAGGCCTTTGCGTCCGGTACCCAATTCGGATGCAGGAGGATCTTCTGCCCATCCGTCATATCACCAACGAAGAGCTTGTTCCGGCGCTCAAACAGGCGCTGGGAACAGCCGACCTCGATGAAACGCTGGTCGCAACCATTCTTGAACGGCAACTGCGGATGGAGGGCACTTATATCCTCCATTCGAAGACCGCAAGCAAGAACGGAGGCGACTTCGACTTCGACACCATCTGCGTGATGCCGTCCGATCAGTTCCCAAAGTTCGTTGCGGGAAGGATCGCATATGGGCAAAAGTTCCGGCAGGAAAAGACGAAACATCAGAAAGCCAAGTCTCCTTGGTGGAATGCGTGCCCGGTTGCCATGAAGGCGCGGGGAAACCGGATCGGTTCAATCACCGACCTGAAGACCTCATGCCTTGCCGCGGGTAGACCTGACTTGGCCTACAAGCTTGTCGAGCAACTGCAGAACGCACTCGATTCCCTCAAACACAGGGTCGAGATTGATGAGTCCGTTGTCAGTGAGATCAGGAAGGAGGTAGCGCCGGCGCCCTGGCTCCGCTACAAGCGGGAGCGCACAGTGTCGGACCTGCCCGCCCATCTTGAAGTTGCGGACACGGACAAGGTTGGAAGGCTCTACAACCTCCTGCGCAAGGAACTCGGCTTTCTTCCCGACGAAACCGGCAACGCTTTCGAAGAGAAGATGGGGATCGAAGACTTCCGTGGACTCTTCTCGGGCGAGCACGTAACCCGGGAGATGTTCGAGGAATGCCAGTTGGTCAATTCGATCTACGGCGATATCGCAAGCCGGATCGTCCAGCGCGAGGATGAAGTCAAGCAGCAACTGAAGAACGCTCAGGCGCAATGGGAAGCCGTGCGCAAGAGTGAAGACAAGGAACAGAGAAGGTCTGCGGTGCTTGCGCGAAACAAGGCGCAGGCGGCTCTCTGGGAGCACGAGCAGGATGCACGGGATCAATTCAGTTCCCTGCATCTGTTCCTTCACTACTGGGCGCAAGGCAAGCAGGAGAACCGGCGGGCGTGGGCGCAGGCGATGAATGCGGTCGTTACTGGCGGCACAGGTTCCGGAGCGGTGCTCTTCCAGTCGTTTCCGCAGGAGGTGGTCGATGCCTTCGCGGAGGTGACAGGCGGTGAGCGGGTTCGGGTTCGAATGCCGAAGACCGTCAACGGCTATGCCTGGTTTGACGATGAGCGGCGAGCATTCCTCGTCGAACGAATCGCCAATCCTGAAGGCCCGGAATGCGAGAAGAGGGTCTTTCTCTTTCAGTACAAGGGGAAGCGCAATCTGCTGTTCGAAAACACGAGTGCTCCCATTCCCCTGGGGCACTCCTAGCCGGCGAAGGAGAAGACTGAGCTTCCGGCTCGGCTTCTCCTTTCCGTTTTTCAGACAGATGTTGCACCCCTGGAGGCAGCTATGAAAACGCTCACGACGATTTCCCTTGCTCTTGCGGTTGCCACGGCGGGCGCGCAGACTACCACCCAAAGCCAGATCCGCCATATTGAAACCTCGTTGAACCATCTCACCGTTCTTGAGTTTGGCGAGTCCGTGACGACCCTCGCCATCGCCGATCCTGACAGCTTCGAGATTGAGCGCCATGACGACAAGGTTTTTGTGAAGCCGCTCCGCGAAGGTGTATCGACCAATCTTTTCGTTTGGACCGCTTCGCGCGAGCTGAGCTATGAACTCGACCCTGCAGGCCAGCTTGCGGCAATGGATGTCCTGGTCCGCACGGAGCCTGCACCCAAACAGCATGTCAACGCGCAGGCGTCGGCCGAACCTTCGGATGCGGAAATTCGCAAGATCGCATCGCTGGTTCTTACGCAGGCAATGATGGGCGTAGAGGGTATCGCGCGCGACCCGGAAAAGCGCACCGCCGACCGCGTCGAGGTCGAAGTAGAACAGGTTTACCGAGCCAAGGACCGACTCTACATTCGCTATTCGATTGCCAACCAGAGTCGCACTCCGTTCCGGGTCACGGACCCGGATGTATGCGCTCCGCTCCCGTCCGAGCGGCCGATTTCGCTCGTGAGTCTCAAGAATCACCAGATCAACTCCCAGACCTTCGCGGCCTTCAAAGCGCGGAAAGTCTCTGGCATTCCAGTGATCCAGGCCGAATCCGGCGCGCGCGATCTTGCGCCCGGAGAGAAGACAACCGGCGTCATCAGCATTGAAAGTTCCGCGGGCAATCCACCGCAGATCTATCAATTGAATTTCGGCGCTGACCAGAGCGGCCCTCTGAAGGTCGAGGTGGTTCTCTAGTCATGGACGCAGATGGCTACATTTCGGCGGAGGAAGTGCGCCAGGCGCTTAGACACATTTACTTGAGCGATGCCGAGTCCAATCTGCAAAACGCTCTTCGTGAATCGCTTTCCGATGAACTCAGACCTGTCGATGAGAAGGGCCGCTGGAAACCCAGCCCGTTGATCGTTCTCACCGTTGTTCTCCTCTGCGCTCTGGCCGGCGTCTTTATCTACTTCACCATCGGAGGCCGCGGATGAGCCCGTACTACGATCAGCCGGGATCGCGCCAGAGAGGACCGGAGGATGTCGGCGGCGTCCTCGTGCTATTCGCGTGCGCTGCCGTTGGATTCTGCTGGTACGTCGCCGTGTCCCGCCTCCATCTGCGCAATGATCAGTGTCTTGAAATCTTCCTCTACAGCGCCATCCTGTTCTTTGGCGGCGGCCTCATCTTGGCGCAGCTGATTGGCCGCAGGAAGAAGAGGGAGGAAAACTGGCCTCACCCCGCTATCGTGATTCCGGCATCGAAGGACGCCAGGATGGTGCGCGATGCCGGTGAGTCTGGAGCCACGCTGCTGGGATACAACGTCCACAAGGAGCCATGGTTCTGGCAGGATACGGTGCGGATGAAGCACGGCGTCATCGTGGGCGGCACAGGCGCGGGCAAGTCCACATTCCTTGAGAACATCGTTGCTCAGGACCTGACGCGGCGCTTTGGCGCGCGCAGGATGCCGATGATTATCTTCGACGGCAAAGGTGAGCGCGACTTCCTCGACCGCCTGCTGCCGCACATCGAAGCCGCCGGCCGCCTGCAGGATTTGCGAGTGATCGATCCAACGCACCCGTTAGAGTCTGCGCGATACAACCCGTTCTATGCGCTTGACGACGCTTACCAGGAGCATGTGAACTTCATCTTCCGCTCCTTCGGACTGCGCGAGGACTTCTTCAAGGGGCACCAGGAGGCGTATCTCTCTGACCTCGTTCGCATCCTTCAGTACACAGGCAAGCTCTTCAACGTCTACGACGTGCTGGTGATGGCGCTCGATGAGAAGGTGTTGGAGGAGCAAATCGGAATTGCGAAGGCGCGGCTGGCGGTTGTGCCAGGAATCTCCATGCAGAAGCGTTTGAACTTCGAAATGTCTGTCAAAATGCTCCAACGTTCGCTGTCCGACCGCGAGCGTGTCGAGAAGATTCAGGGACTCTTGAATGAACTGTTAAGCTTCCTGGAGGACGAACTGTCGATCGTGACCGGATCGTATCAGGACCTCCTCACGCTCGACGACGTTGTCAATAACGATCTCATTCTGTTTGTCTCCCTCAATGCAAACCGCAATCAGCGCGCTGTCGAAGCTTTAGGAAAGATACTGCTCCAGAACATTCAGTTGATGGTGGGCAAACGCTACGCGCAGCCAGCCAGCAACCGGGATGCAAATGAACCCATGCTCTCGGTGATCCTGGACGAGTTCGCCCCCTTCGCTTATCCGGGCTTTACGCAGGTGCTGCAAACGGCGCGCGGCGCGCGAGTCTCGTTCCTGTTCTCCTTCCAGAGCATGCCCCAGTTGCAACGCGTGAGCCAGGCGTTCGCCGACGAGGTCTCGTCGGCGCCTGGAACGAAGATGATTATGAACGTCTCGGAAGAAAACACAGCGCAATGGTTTCTAAAGGCCTCCGCCAGGATTGCCACGAAGCGTCGCAGCTTGTCGGTGCGCCGCACCGGGATCTTCTCGACCAAATACACCGAGACTGGCACGGGGAGCGAAAGCGATATCAAGGAGACGCGAGCCCGGGAGGATCACATCAAGAATCTGCCTGTAGGCCAGATGGAGATTCTGATGGTGGATAACCGTGAGGGCACTCGCTACTCCCATCTGCACGTCCGGCGAGCTCCGCGGTTTCAAGTCGAGGGCCTGGAGCCTTCCCTCTATCCCAAGATGCACAGCTATCTTGACCCGAAGGTCGGCGTGAATCTTCGTTTCAAGGAAGCCGAGAACCGGAAACAGCGGCGCAGAAGAACGGCGGGTTTGTTCCTCGGCGCGGGAGGTGGAGAGTGACGATGCGGATGTCAGTCACAATCCGATGGGCCGTAATTGCCATCATGCTTTGCTGCGTGCATGGTCTGTCTCTTGGTCAGACTCTGGATCGGCCGAGCACTCGAAGTGCGCAGTCTGCCCCCAGACGCCAGGGCTTCTTCGACTACGCGCTGGGCAAAATCAATCCGCATGGCATCGACTACGGTGCGTCGTTGGAATCCGCCCGGGCGGCTGTTGTTGAAGACAGCATCGACGATCTCTACTTCTGGTCGAATGTCGTGACGCTGCTTTTGCTCAGCGGGCTGGTAGCTATTGCCCTTCTCCAGTGGCACGCCGCCGACAAGCGCGAAGTCATCGCGGCGTCTCTGATCGCGCAATTATGGAACGGCCGCGTGAGCGACAGGATCGAGATCGAGCGCAGAACCCAGCAGTTCAATCGGCTGGTTGAAGCGCATAACGCCGATGTGGAAAAGAATCTGTCACAGAAGCCACGCCCTTCGCAACAGGATGCCGAGGCGGCCGGAAGCTTGACGCGGGGCGTTCGCAACCTCGCAGACAGCAAAGGAATCTCGCCGGTGGAGGTGGAGAAGATCGAAGCCGCGGCGCCAGATGCAACCACGGCGAGCGTGCAGCAAAACATTCTCCTGTTGCAGCGGCGCATGGAGGCATTGCAGAACAGCGAGCACAATCTCAAGCAGCGCCTGAACCAAACGACCGTTTTGCTCGATCAAGAACGGCGTCGCAACGCGACTCTCAAGGGCGCATGAAAGGGCCAGAATGACCAGAGCAATTCCATCCGATTTTGGAAGTCATGACGACTGGCTCATCCATGTCCGTCGCGAAATGCCTGTTCCGGAGCAGCCCTACGCGCTTGCTCTTGGCCGTGTCGATCTCTTTCGGAGCTTCTACCGGATGCGGGAAATTCCGTTCCCAGCTCAGTTCGCGGAGGAGTTGGAACGTATCGAGACGCTGCACGATCCCATACGGACAGCGACATTAGAGGCTCTAAGCGACACAATCCTTGAAACCCTTACGAAGCAGCTCTGCGATCGGGTACGCCCGACACCTTCTGAAGATATCGAGCACAGCTCCTCTCCACGAGAACAGATTCAGGTGCTGCGCGATCATATTGCGGAGCGAAATCCGTATTTCATGATCTGGGTTGCCTACAGGAGGGATGTGACAGACCACATGGTCCCCGACAAGTGGGGCGAGTATGTCCTTCACGAACTTGGGGCTGAGGGCGCTGAAGAGATCGCGTTCGCGCACGCAATGGTCGAGTTGGACAAGCTACTTGCTCTCTTCCATGACGGGAATCGAGTGCTCCCCGGCCTCGCCTTCGAGCGCATCTGGTTCCTGCATTCTCTCCGTGGCCCGGAGCGAATGCTCCAAACGCGCGCCGTCCTGGGAATGCTAACAACGGAGTTGGCGGCATGTACGTCCGCGTAGTCAGCTTCGGGACGAACTGGTGGACTATGAACTCACGCGACACGAGCGATCCGTTTTGCTTCCGGCGGAGGGCGGCCTGGTTCAACGCCGCGGCCTTGATGTCGGGAAGGCGGCTTCATCACAGCGCGATCTTCCCCGGCCAGGTGCGCTTCAATTCACATAGCGGATTCGATCCAGAGTTCCCATTGCGTGCGGTTGGCAGGACTTTTCAGTGCTCGGGGCCACAGCAGTTTGCCGGAAAAATGCACCTCTTGTTCGAGCGTCGCACCTCTCAGGCGGAGCCCGACGCCTATCTGGTCACGCTCAAATCTGTGGAGCACGGCGCAATCCAGTTCGCCAAACCAGGTTGGAAATCTGCCGGCGTCCGACCAATTTCGATCAGTCTGCGCGGCAATAGGTACGAAGCAATGTTGCTTTTCGGAGACCAGGATTGGGTTGAGAGCGACCTCGGGCGATGGCAGGTCGATCCGAGCCAAAGCCGAGTCAGGTTGAGCGTTGTTCGCGAAGGAGCACTCCAGTGAGGTATTACAAGGGCTATATTGCGCTCTCCGAAACATGCGATGTTCCGGTGCTACTCCACATCCGGAATGCGCGTGCACTTTGTTTCGATCAACTCTGCGAGTTGCTGTCGCACGAGATGCTCGCCGTGATCGTCCGCTCGCTACGCTGGCGAGTGGCACGCCTCGAGAGAGTTGGGTTGGTCGCAAGGTTCAACGACCAACGGTTTCTCGGTAAGCCTGTCTACCGCATCACACAGCTGGGACTTGAATGTCTTGAGTCGCGTGGGCATTGTCTGGTTTCACTGCCCAGCGATACGGAGCAGATTCTTCACCCGTCGAAGATCGCCCACGCCCTTGAGCTGGTCAACATCCATGTCGCGTTCGCACGGACCGGCCTGTTGCGTTCCTGGAAGACCGATGTCGAGATCGCGTCCAGAAACCTAGTTGCCGTTGGCGGGGCGATCAAAGACTATGACGCCATCGCTGAGATCGAGGTCGACGGATGCATCAGAAGTATCGGGATTGAGTACGAGCGAAGCGCTAAATCCGTGACGCGATATGATGCCATTCGCGAAGCCCTCGACAGCGACAAGACCACGGATTTGGTTCTCTATCTTGTCGCGAGCGAAGATCTTCTGTACCTGCTTGCCATGGAATTGCGCTCGGCTCGCAAGCGGATCGCCTTCGCGCTGAGCGATGCATTCCGCCGCTCGCTGCTAGAAACGCGGACGCTCACCAATACGGCGAGTTCGGAAATCGTGCCCTTCCGCGAACTCCTCAATCCGAAACATCCATAGTCGCCATCCGGCAATGGCACGAATCCCTTTGGCTCTTCGTTGCCGTCGTATTTCCGTCGCATTGCCGTGCGATCTAAGTTGCTTTGACCTTCTTTGCCTCGCTTTTGACCGAAATCGATCCCTCCTAAGTCGTGTCCGCTCAGAAGCTTCCGTTCTGACTATCCCCTTGTACATAGGCCTTTTTGGAGGTATGCGAAAGTGTTAAATGGAGGTGATGAGCGTGATTGCCAGACTGGAAGAATGAACCGAGTGAATCCAGCGGTCAGAGGTCTGCCAACAAACGGAACAGTCAGAGTTAATGAACGTGTCGGCATGTGCTTAACAGTAGAATCTCGCAACAGTGGAGAACTTCTAGCTGCCACAAAGGCAATCGCTTTGCCAGACCGCAAAGATGCGTTAGGCTTACAACAGTCGCGAAAAACGACCGCCTGACTCAGCGATGCGCTGGCAGGCGAGTCGAATACAAGTCAATCACGCTCTCTGTGTGATTCGGCCAGCGTCTCCGAACGCAACTGCCAGTGCTAGTTGCGACGGTTAGCCCACAAAGCTGACTACGACAAAAGGAGCGCACATATGCGAAACCCGATCACAATTATTGGTGCCGGACTTGGTGGTCTCACCCTTGCCCGCATTCTCCACCTCCATGGCGTTGCAGCCACTGTCTATGAAGCGGAAGCGTCGGTTCATACGAGAGCGCAGGGCGGACTGCTCGACATTCACGAATACAACGGACAGATTGCTCTTAAAGATGCGGGTTTATTTGAAGCGTTTCTTCCGCTCATTCGTCCTGGCGAAGACGCAAAACGCGTCGTCGATAAGGATGGCAACGTTCTCTTAGACAAACCCGGTGGACATTCCGACAAGCGGCCCGAGGTGGATCGGGGCGACCTGCGGAGAATGCTCATCGACTCCATCCCGCGTGAAACGCTCCAATGGGGTCACAAGGTGGCATCCGTGACCGCGATCGGTGACGGAAGACATGGCATCACCTTCTCCAATGGCTCCACGGCTATCAGCGACGTGCTTGTGGGTGCCGATGGCGCGTGGTCCAAGGTACGTCCACTTGTATCCCGTTCGAAGCCGCTTTACACCGGCACTTGCTTCATCGAAACATTCCTCTCTGACGGCGACACGCGCCACAAAGCAAGTGCAGATGCCATCGGCAGCGGTACGTGTATGGCGGTTGCTCCGGGCAAGGGCATCCTGGCGCATCGCAATGCGGATGGAACACTGAAGACGTATGTTGCCTTGAACAAGCCGGAGAGTTGGATCGCTTCCTTCGACTCCCGCGACGCAAACGCCAGCTTGGCCGGTATCGCGGAACAGTTTCAAGGCTGGGCTCCGCAGCTTACCGCCCTGATTACAGACAGCGAAATCGATCCGCTGCTTCGACCGATTTATGCGCTGCCGGTCGATCACCGGTGGAAACGGGTGCCAGGCGTAACCCTGCTCGGTGATGCGGCGCACCTCATGTCTCCGTTTGCAGGTGAAGGTGCGAACCTCGCCATGTACGATGGCGCGGAACTGGCCCGAGCTCTAATCGCCCATTTTCGGGACAGCGAAGCCGCACTTGCTGCCTATGAAGACGAACTCTTCCCCCGAAGTGAGAAATTCGCTCGCGAAACTGCACAGAACCTCGAACGGTTCTTCGACAATACCGCGCCCAAGAGCGTGGTGGAACTCTTCAGGAAGCACCTTGCGTGAACAGGAAGCGGCCCTGACTTGACGCGAAATCGCAGATGCACGTTTTGAGAGTGCTCGGGCCTGGAAACGTGTTTCGGCCTGGAGTCGCGAGTTGAGATGTGGATCGGTGAACCCACGCCAACGTATCGAGGCTATCCTGTGTTCTGCGGGTTTGAACTACGTTCATCTCCGCAAAGGATATGCTTCCACCCATGATTGTGCTTCGTCTAACACCATACGGCGGTGTCCATTTATTTCGGAGTTAGATCATGAGACCGTATCTGAGTTTTGCGGCCTTCGCATTTCTCATCTGCCTTGGAACTCTCCACCTATATGCTCAGTCTCCTTCGGGTGACGAAGGGTATGCGCTTTTTGAACATCCGGGGCGTATGGTTCGTCTTCCCACCGGAAACCGGCTGAGCCTTTATTGTGCAGGCAAAGGGAGGCAGACCATAGTTCTTGAAAGCGGCTTTGGCGGTGGGACATACGCTACCTGGCACATACTCCAGCCACGTTTGGCAACTATGTATCGCACGTGCTCCTACGACAGGGCTGGGTATGGATTCAGCGAGCTCGGCACCGATCTTCCGCGAGACACTAAGCACGATGTTTCCGATCTTCACGCATTGCTCCATGCATCCGGCGAGCGTGGCCCCTATGTTCTGGTTGGACACTCCGATGGAGGACACACCATTGGAGCGTTTGCAGACCGGTTCCCGCATGAGGTCGCAGGCCTCGTTTTCCTGGATGCCGCCGTGCTCCTGGACAAGCCTTCAGAAGCCACTCCAAACGATCCATCTCCAAGCCTCCCCTCTTACGAACAGCATCAACTGGATGAAATTCGTGCCTGTCTGCATAGGGCCCAGTCGTCTTCTGGAAAGTTGATACCAAAGGAGGACGACTACTGCCTAGACAGCAAGGAGACCTCGCATCTACCGGCTCCCATGGCTGAGGCCCTGGCTGTAATGTCCGCGCGCCCGGAGTCTTGGAAGGCTTATCTGTCCGAGGCTGAGCAGCACTACATCGTGCAAAACGACAAATGGGAGGAGTCGTTGCTTCCGCATCGGTGGACGAACATTCCAATCCGAGTGTTTACGGCGAGCGTGGCATCGCTGGACGACAACACATCTGCTCCGCTCTACGGACTTCCAGCCTCGGATCATAAGGGGATAGCGGAGGCAAGAGAAGGAAGAAAACGATGGGAAGCGCTTCAAACGCGAATCTGCGATTTCTCATCCTTCTGCAAGTCTTACCTAATCCCAACCTCAAAACATCTGGTCCAGAACGCTGTTCCAGACCAGGTCGTTGAGGCGATTCAGCAGATCGAGGCAATGGCCCAACACGCTTTGCTCTGAGGACAATCAACTCATCCAGAACCACCTGTAGCCGGTGATAAAGGAGCGGCTGAATTGCCGCCAAATCGCCAATGCGCTCGCGGACCCTTTGAATGGGTCCCGACAGGAAGTGCCGCCATTCTGAGCGTTTCGCAAGCGAGCCTCACTTGGGCAGATACATAGACTGCCTCTCTTCTGAAGGCGTTGGCGCGCCATCACCTTTACTCTCCCGGCGTCTCATGACTCCGATTTTGTCGGCGCGCTGGGGCCACTCGTGCTATTCGTTGCTGCCCGCAAACCGACCTACCGAAGCGGACGAGTCTCCATTCACACCTCAGCCCGGAGCGGAGCGCTTGCCAGAACTTGGCTCGTTGCGCTCATGAGTCGCCCACCAACAACAATGCCACCACAACCCAATCCCACAAGAGAGGAGAACCGCCATGCAGCAACCCAGCTTGGGAAAGATGTCCGCCTACAAGATGTTCAATTGGCGGGACCGTGCTACCAGTTCCGTCGAGCAAACCGTCGCCGCATTTCTTGAAGTCGGCGAGGCCGTCGCCACCCGCTGGATCCAGACGGCCAAAGGTGTGCTGCTGCTTCAGATGGTGCCGGACAACGGCGCATCGGGAGCGATCTACGTCTTCGATCGACAGCGCGAACAGTGGTACATGCTGTCGTTCGAAGGTTGCGAAGACCAATTCACCTCGGAGAAGTTTGACCGCGCGTTCTCCGAGTACGACCTGTTTCGACTGGTAGAGCAGCCCGGCCTGCTGCTCTCCGAGTTTCAGGGGTTCCAACCGGCCACCGCTTAGCCCACCCGCAACACACTCACAAACAATTCAACCTCAACTCATAAGGAGCTGTCATGCGTCTATCCGCAGGCCGTATCCGCTCGATCAACCGTGCGATCTCCAGGGTCCAATCGTCCGCCTGGTCCGCGCCAGTCAGAAACCCTCACCGCGCTTCGGCAAACCCACCACTGGCCGCCTCCGCGAGCGCGGCCGACTTTGTGAAAGTCGTTGTGGTCCCAAGGGCCGCCAAGCTGTAACACCGGCAACCGGAATTGGCGAGCAAATGCACAGGCTGAGCGCGCTTTGCTCGCCGCTTTCCGTAGATTTGACCGAGTTTTCGACCCGGGATACAACCACACAACTGACGAAGGAGGCAGCACGCCATGTATGCCAAGTTCTGTGTAAACCGGGAAACTGCGAACAACTTCATGCGGCTGTTTGTGAACCGGCGCGCCTACGCCATCCAGGCTGAACGGTCGCTACCAAACGGCTCCGTACCTTATTACCCGGCAAGGGATTGGAAGACCAAGGAGCCGAAGCCGCTGGACGAAAGTGTGGTTCGGATGCACCTGAACGGCGACATCACCATCAGCCTGTATGCGATCAATCCCGAGAACCAGCGCTCGAAGTGGGTGGCGATTGACGCCGACTTCGATGGCTCTCTGGAGTCGCTGTTTCAGTTGCAATGGGAGTTGAAGCAGGATGGAGTGGACGCGGCCTTGGAACAATCGCGCCGCGGCGGCCATCTTTGGATCTTCGGTGCCGAACCGCTGCTGGCGTCTGAATGCCGAATCTACGTCTACAATCTCGCTCTCCGGCTCGGCATCCCGGTCAAAGGTGGCGGTCTCAAGGAAGGCATCGAAGTTTTCCCGCGTCAAGACCGGCTCGAAGACGGAGAGCTTGGCAATGCCATCCGTGCTCCAATCGGCGTGCATCGGAAGACGAATCGGCGCTACTGGTTTTACGAAGCTGAGCCCACTCCCGAAGCGCAGCTTGCCTATCTCGATGGGCTGAAGAAGCTCACCGAATCCGAACTCAGGACATTTATCGAAGGGATGAGTCTGCCCGAAGCCTACCGGCCAGTCGTCGCGCCACCGTATATTCCGCCAGCCTCGTCCTCGCCACAACAGGAGTTCCGAATCCTGGACTACGTCCGCACCATACGCAAGGACAGCCGGAACTGGTGGGCAAAGTGCCCTTCCTGCGCGGGAGTCGGGCACGACCGCTCAGGCGACAACCTTGCAATCCAGATCAAAAACCCGCGCTTCTACAAATGCTGGGCCGGCTGCACGAAAGAGGAGATTCGAGCCGCCCTCGGTCAACCCATCCGCAAGCGAGCTCTGGTTTAGGGGAGTGAGTATGAAGGCCGTCGCCGCAAAACGGAAGTCTGAATCCGCGTCATTGAGTCATGCTCTCCACGGGCTTGCGCTTCCGGCCAGCGTACTCAAGGCGCTCCAGAAGCGAGGCATCTATTGCACGCCCGGAGTCTCACTGGAACACCAGCACCTGGCGAAACGGTATGTGCTGCGGGGCGTGGAATCCGGAGGCGCGGTATCCGACATGGGCAGGGCGTGCGCTTTCGTTTCTCCTGATGGCGAGCCACTGACATGGTTGCAGTCGCTCGACTCGATTGCCGTGAATGGCCGCCATGCGATCTTCCTTGCGGGGAGCCTGGTGCGCGTGGAGATGCTGCGCACCGTGCGGACATGCGAGCTTGCGATTACTCTCCACACTTTGTCTCACGCGCCGGACCGCATTCGACCTGAAGTTGCTTCAACGCTGCTCTTTCGTGGGCGGGATGGTGTTCTCCCCATCGATCTCTGGAAAGACGAACACCGCGCGCTCCGGGGAAAGTTGACTCCCATCTTCTACGACCGCGCCGGCGAGGTGCTGCGCATGCCGCAGCGGTTTGAAGACGCGATCAGGAAAGTGACAGCGGCGGTTTGCTGCGTCGGCTGCAAGCATGTGCATGTCGGAGTGCCGCCAGTCGCCAAAGGATTGAGACCATGAATCATCCCATCGAAGCTGCTATCACAGTCGGCGAGCCCAACTGGACGCCGCTTGAACTTGCCGTCCCGGCCTGCGAGTTGGAGAACTTCATGTACATGGGCCGCGCTGGAGAGATCGAATTGTATAAGCACCAGCTGACGCGCCGGTATCTCAACATCGAGCGGAACTCACACAAGTTTTATCGATACCTCGACGGGAAGTACGTCGAGATCACGAGAGCAGCGGCACTTGACCACGTGCGCGGCTGAAACATCAACCAAGGAGCCTCACCATGTCAAAGGGAATCAACAAAGCATTCTTGCTGGGCCATGTCGGCAAGGACCCCGAGATCCGTTCAACCAACGGCGGAAGCATCGTTGCGTCCTTCTCGCTTGCGACCGCCGATCGCCAGAAGGACGGCCAGGGCAACTGGCAGGACAAGACCGAGTGGCACAACCTCGTCGCCTTCAACCGCACCGCCGAAATCGTTCGCGACTATGTTCGCAAAGGTTCGCAACTCTTGATTGAAGGCAAGATTCAGACCCGCACCTGGGATGACCGGGAAAGCGGGCAGAAGAAGTACCGCACCGAGATCTTCGTGTATGACCTCACGTTGTTCGGCGGTCGTTCCGACGAGCCTGGCCGGGACTCCGGCCACAGCAGAGGCAATGGCCGCGCGGCGGTGGCGGGGTATGGTCAAGGTCAAACCGCGAACGGCGGGGAATACTCCGACGAGGGCATATCGGACGACGACATCCCTTTTTGAGCGCATAGGAAGCTGCTCAGTCTCTTGCAGGTGAGAGTCCTGCCACAGGAGTTGGTTCGTTGCCTGTGTAGCTATGGCATACGCGTGGATGGCGACTGAAGCGCGGGAGCAATGTCGGACAAACGTGGCCCCCGACCTAGCCAGTGGGTGCGCGCAAGCATACAGCCCGTAACGCAAGTGAACCTCTGTTAAGCCTCGTAAATGTCAGCCGTGCGGTCATGCTGGGAGAGCACGGTGTAGGGTGGTTCCGCCGAGTCCTTAGAACGGGGACGAAGGCCGCGATCTCTGGTGGATGAACGAACCATTCGAAGCCAGAGTAGGAACCCGGGGTATAGAGGATGGGATGTATGCACAGGACTGAGCGGAACTATGGAAACCTTACTCCGTCGCGGAATAACCAGCCGCGTAAGTGAGGGCATAAGGTATGCGCCGAAAGCCGGAACGATGCGGGATAAGGATTCGGAGGAGGCCATAGTACCGGCGATGGCGGGGACAACAAAACCTCGCCGGAGGGAAGGGCCTCTGCTTCTGTCACGTTTTCGATGGAGGAGGCATTGCGTGATTGCGAAAGCTGAAAACACGCCGTTAGACAAGGTGCGAGTACTCCAACGAAAGCTATACCTGGCAGCCAAGGCGAATCCGAAGCGTAAATTCGGAGTGCTGTACGAAAAGGTGTGCAGGGAGGACGTGTTGCGCACGGCATACTCTCAGGTGAAGGCCAACAAAGGTGCTCCGGGCATCGACCAGCAAACCTTCGAGATGATCGAAGAGGAAGTTGGTGTTGGAACTTTCCTGGACGAAATCCGCGCGAAGCTCGTTGCAAAGCGGTACAAGCCACTGCCTGTCCGGCGGGTGTTTATCCCGAAGGCGGATGGAACGCAAAGGCCGCTGGGCATCCCTGTCATTGCCGATCGTGTAGTGCAGGCAGCAGTAAAAATCGTTATCGAGCCTTTGTTCGAGGCGATTTTCAAGGACTTCTCGTATGGCTTCCGGCCTCGGAAGAACGCTCATCAGGCGTTGCGAGAGGTCTACAAGTGGCTGAACTTCAAATGCCACTGGATCGTCGATGCGGATCTCAAGTCGTACTTCGACACGATTCCGCGCGACAAGCTGCTCCTGTCGGTTCGATCCAAAGTCACTGATCGGTCGGTTGTGAAACTGATCTCGATGTGGCTCAAAGCCGGTGTGATGGAAGAGACGGGCGTTCGGACGGAAACGACCGGCACCCCGCAGGGAGGAGTAATCTCGCCCCTGCTCGCGAATCTCTACCTGCACTGGCTGGATCAGACTTGGGAAAGGAAGGAGTTCGGCAAACGTCCGCACGATGCTCACATCGTGCGCTATGCCGACGACTTCGTCATCATGTGCAGAGAGAAACCGGAGTTCTATCTGGAACAGGCCAAGCAGGTTCTTGACCGGCTGGGTCTCACTCTCAATGCCAAGAAGACGCGGATACTGAACGCAACTGAAGAACCGTTCGATTTCCTGGGCCACCGCTTTGCGGTGAGGCCATCGAAACGAACGGGAAAGCAGAACACGTTCTACTATCCGTCTCCCAAGGCGATGAAGTCCATCAAGAAGAAGGTTCGGGAGGTTGTTCAAACTGGGCAGCACCGGAACCTGCCAGAGCTTGTGAAGGAAAAGATCAATCCTCTCCTACGCGGCTGGGGCAATTACTTCAAGATGGGTAACTCACGGAAGCACTTCATGAGCATCGCCAACTACACGACATACATCCTCTGCATCATGCTGCGGAAGAAGCACAAGAAGCGGTCGAAGGGATGGAGGGACCATCCGCCGTCCTGGTTCTACGACTACCAGGGGCTGTTCAAGCTGTACAGCCTCTCGGTGGTCAACGACGACCAGAAACGGTATGGCCGCCTTGTGCCGCCGTAAAGCTGCGGGACGAAGACAGTCGGAAAGCCGTGTGCGGGAAAACCGCACGCACGGTTTGACGAGGGGCCGCTGAGGAGATCGCCTCAAATCAGTGGCCTACTCTACGACGCTTTCACGATGAAGGCGACATCGGCGCTCTTCGGGGCGCCATTCTTGTTGAGGAGCTACGACGATGGCGATCAAAGAAGCCAAGACGAACACGGATCATGACGCTCTGTTCACACGGCTGGCGGAGCCTTTTGACCCGAACGAGATCAAGTGGCGCGTTACACACACAACTCGGGATGGCAGCCGTGGCGCGGTCGTTGCCTACGCTGATCCGCGAGCGTACACGGACCGTCTCAACCAACTGTTCACTCCGACTGGCTGGACGCGGACCTACGAGGTTTCTACGGTATCGGCCGTCACGCGCATGAAGAAAGACAAACTCATCCAGACGGGCAAAGTTCTGGTGACATGCACGCTCACGATTACTGGATTGGGTTGCCATGCCGGCAGCGGTGAGGACTGGGCCGATGAACCAAACGCCATGACAACGGCGGAGGCGCAAGCGTTCAAACGGGCAGCGAGTTGTTATGGCCTGGGGAGATACCTTTATAACCTCGCCGAGATGTGGGTCCCGCTCAATGAGCAAAAGCAGCCGTTCGAGTTCCCAACTCTCCCGCAATGGGCGCTACCGAAAGCGGGTGCGCCGGTCAAGAACCATCCAGCATCCGGCCCCCACCCTTCGACGGTCCAACGGGGGCCCATCGATCAGAGAATTACGAGCAAGATTGAAGGCTTGCGGCGCATCCTCGGCGATCCAATCTACGGAGAGATTTTGTGGCGTGTCGCGCGGACGCAGAAGGCCAACGCCATTCCCAACGCACAGCTACAGACGAATGTCGCGGAGGCGATGGAACGCGCCGCGCGAGGAATCCGGAAGGTGCACTCCCTCGCCGAATCGATTGGAGATACACAATTCGTCTCGGTGCTTGATCGGCTGCACATCGGGTCAATGACGACCATCCAGAATCTCAACGCACTCAAGCATCTGGTCTCGGAACTCGAAGAGTTGGCTGGGCAGCCTGCCGCCTGATCGCAAGCGAAGCAAAGGCGGGCGCTTGGAGGTCCTATGTGCAATGTACGAATGATTCGAACGGAGCCTGGTCTGGTATCGATTCCTCTCGAGAAGGCCGTCTATTGTGAGAACTGTACGATGGTCTCGTCTTCGGCCCGGCCGCGGTGTGGTCTCTGCGGATCGCAGAGGATTGTTCGATTGGCTCCCTTGATCCCAGAGCCCTGGGACCCAGGTCCGGTCCCGGCGCTCGCATTGGCCGCATAACGGTCAAACTGCTGCGAGCCTCGATTTGATACTCGGCGATTTGTCGCTAATAGATCACGAAGAGCTTTCCGTTGACAGAGCTGCCGGAACGATATTTTTAATTAGCTCGCAGCATGGTGACCGGATCGATTCGAATGGCGCGCAGCACTGCAGGCAGGGCCGCAAGCGCAGTCGCGGAAACAAGCGCAATCGCCGGCAGTAACAGCATGGAAGGAGCGCCGGCACGCACGCCGTAGAGCAGTGTCTGCACGTACTTTCCCGATGCTTCGCCGAGGCCAAGCCCGATTAGAGTTCCTGCAACGACGATTGCGAATATTTGCGCGGTGACGACGCGGGTGATGTTTACAGCGGTCGCGCCCAGTGCGATGCGGATGCCAATCTCCCGCTCGCGCTGCTGAACCGAATAGTTAAGAACGCCGTAGAGTCCGATCATGGCTAGTAAGAGCGCAATAGCGGCAAAGAAGCCGCCCAGCACGGTCAGCATTCGCTCGCGTATGAGTTGATCGCGCACCAGATCTTCCTGGGTTGTGACGTTGCTGATACGAATGGAAGGCTCTTCGCTCTGGATCACGCGCTGCAGAGCTGAAGCCTGAGCCAGAGGGTTCGTGCTCTTCATACGCACAGAGAAGATCCCTTCTCCGGCGGGCTGAGTCTGGTTCCTTTCATCCACGCGACGCATGGGCATGAAGACAACGGGTAGCATCGAGTCATGGACGTCTTTATACGTGATATCGTCGGCTAGTCCGATGATTTCGATCCTTTCTCTCTTCTGGTTGACGACGGCTGCGAGCTCGAAAAACTTTCCTACGGGATTGGCTCCATTGAAATATTGTTTGGCGAACTGCCGGCTCACGATAGCCACCTTCGGCGAGGCATCCTGCACGCGGAAGTCTCTTCCTCTCTGGAGGCTGACTTTCATGGTGTTGAGCCAGCCAGGACCAACCCAGACAAATCGAGCTGGAACCTTATCGAGAGGATTGCCATTGGTTGAGACCAGGTTGTTCTCTGTACGTCCGCTGAGAAGCGGCCACGATGACAACGAGGCCGACTCTACGTCGGGCTCCGACTGCAGCCGTTCGACGATCTGATTCCAGACCGAAGGAGGCTGTGGGTGTTGTGTGGTACCTGTAAGTAGCAGAAGACGGCCCGGATCGTATCCCAGGGACTTGCTGGTCAGCCGCTCGAGCGTCGAGGTGAACAACCCTGCCAGGAAGAGCACAACAAAGCAGAGCGCGGTCTGTGCGGCGATGGAGAGATGCATCCGCAAGCGCCCGGTGTGCGCGCTTTCGCTTCCTTTCAAAGCGCTTAACGGTTTTAAGGAAGAGACTGACAAGGCCGGCGATAAGCCGAAGATCAGCGTAACAAAGAGCGTAAGCACCAAGCCGAACCCGATGGTTCGCCAGTCTGCTGTCATGATCAGCTGTACGGGCTGGTCCCGGATGCCGATCTCGCGTACAACGAACGGCGCTGCCCAGGCGGCGAAGGCTGCGCCTAGCATAGCGGATGCGATAGCCAGCATTGCGCTCTCGACGGCCACCATTCTCGCCAGCCGCCATCTTCCAGCACCGAGCGAGATGCGCAGTGCGAGCTCTTTTGTGCGCGATGCGGCTTGCGCGTTCATTAGATTGCCTACGTTCGCGCAGGCAATGAGCAATACCAAGACTATCAACGCGGATAGAGCGAGGAGCGCGGTGCGATATTCGCTTTGAAGCTCGGATACACCCGAGCCGGCACGCTGCATTACGATTTTCTCTCTTGGGTATCCGGCCAAAAACTCCTTTGGAAGATTCGTCCAATGTTTGGCGCGCTCCTGCTCTACCGTTCGATACACGGCGTACATCCGGTCACGGACTGCATCAATGTTTGCGCCGGGATTGAGCTGGACGAGTATTCGCAGCCAGCCGTTGCCGATGTCATCTAAATTTCCTTGCGCTGTCACGGGCAGGTAAACGTCGGGAATCATCCCGGGCTCGGTTCCCGTAAACTTCTCTTCACTGACACCGATGATCTGGAACGAATCATTGTTGATCCGGAAGGCGCGGCCGAGCACATTAGGATCGAGCCCGAAGCGGTTTTTCCAGTACTGGTAGGAAATGACGGCGTAGGGTTTGGAACTCTTGTACCTGTCGTCGTCTTCTGTGAAGAGGCGGCCGAGCGCTGGCTTTACGCCGAAGGAAGGAAAGAGCCAGCCGGAGACATGTTGCAGGGTTGCTCTTTCCATCGCCTGGTCTGAGCTATAGGTCAGGTCGTAACGTTGAGCGTATTCGACTCCCATCACCTCAGCCTGCCCTTTTACCGCGGCACGCATATTGATCATATGCACATAAGATGTGCTGTCCCAATGTGCCGGCTCTCCCTGAAAGGTGACGCCGTCAAAGCGTACGGTGAATAGCTGCGATGGATTCGCGATCGGCAGGGGTCGGATAAAGAGTGCGTTGACGAGGCGAAATGCAGCTCCGCAGGCGCCCATGGCGAGAGCCAGTGAGAGGATGGCAGCAGAGGTGACGACCTTGTGCTTCAGCAGATTGTGCCAGGCAAAGAGGATGTCGGCGCGTAACAGGTCAAGCCATACCAGGACGCGAGCGTCGTGCCCGGTCTCCTGGTACTGCCGTTGCTGGTAGATATTCCCGAGCGCGCGACGGGCTTCCTGCGGGTCGCGTCCTGCTTCAACTGCTTCGTGGAGGTGGGATTCAAGCTCTTCGGCGATTTCGCGGTTTAGACGATCGCTGCGAAAGACATTGACCAGGCGCGAGAGGAATGACATATCAGACCGTCCTCAAAACATGATTGATCGCGGAGGTTGTCGCCTGCCATCTCGACTCCTCAGCCTCTAGTTGTTTCTTGCCTGCTGGTGTGAGCTGGTAAAGACGCGCGCGGCGGCCTGAATCTTTCTTGATCCACTCGGCGCAGACCCATCCAGCCTCTTCCATTCGGTAGAGGGCCGGATAGAGAGAGCCTTCCTCAATGCTGAGCAGGTCATCGGAGGCCTCACGCACGGCGGCCATGATTCCGTAACCGTGGGTGCGGGGACGCCGGGATAATATCTTCAGCACCAGCAGATCAAGCGAGCCTTGGAGAGCGTCAGGCTTTCTCATATATAGACAACTATATATAGACATCTTTATATGACGTCAAGTTCTAAAGATTTCCAGGTCGGCGATCGGATTGATTTTTCGAACGGGGCGCCTGTTATTCGGTGTTTCCGCAGGGTGCATTCTCAACTATTGCCAACAGGCCAATGCACGTTTCCAGTCCGCGCGTTGCTCGTCGAGCGCATTGGCGATGTCACACTCACTGAGAACCATAATCCGTGTGGAAAAGAGCGTTTACAGGGATTTCTATTTGCAAAGTCTAATTCTCGCTGTTGCTTGTCCGATTCTCCTTGGGCAAGGTATCCTTGCGTACGCTAGCTGATTCGTACACGCAAAGGAAATAGATGATCCTGCCGAGCCGCTTCGCCTCTTTTGCCTTCCTGGTTTTCTCCCTCGGCGCTGTCAACGCATCCGCGCAACAGCTGGGGGACAAAGCCTGCAACATTGTGCTGCCCGGTATCACGTTCACGCGCTGCCTTAACGGTGCGGCTGATCACGCCAAGGTGAGCAATGGAAGCCTGACGCTCGGCAGCGAAGCGAAGCGAGACAACTTCCGTGATCCCGATGCGAAGTTGTCAAATAACACAGCCCCGGTCCTCCTCACACAGGTGGACAACCGGAAGCCGTTTACCCTGACAGCGCGGATTACACCGACGTTTCTCAAAACGTACGACGCGGGCACTCTCTATATCTGGGTGAAGGATGACCTGTGGTTGAAGATGGCCATGGAAATGGACGAACGTGGTCGGCACAGGATGGTCAGCGTTCGTACAACTGGCACTTCGGATGACAATAACCATGATGTCGTGACGGCGAAGAGCGTTACCATGAAAATCTCTTCGGACACGAAGACCGTAGGCTTCTACTACTCGCTTGATGAGAAGAGCTGGCAACTGATTCGGCTCTTCAAGGATGACTACCCGGCGTCCCTCTGGGTGGGAGTCAGCGCACAGTCGCCTCTTGGAAACGGAACCTCCGCTCTTTTTCAAAATGTGTCACTGGAACAGAAGAGCATCTCTGACTTCCGCATGGGCAAGTAGATTTTCCCGCTCTACGTAGAGCATTCCTGTTGTCGCACGCGTGCGTCAGGCGGTGGGCTTTGTCATTTCCCTTCCTGGTCGACGGTTATCGTGCGTGGGTGTCTGGAGGGTCTCGATGTTAAAGCTGCTGTTGTCTTGCATGTCGCTGTCGTTCCTTGTCCTACAAACCGGCACACCTGCTAGAAGGTCCGAAGTGCGCAGTAGAGACAACGCCGTACTTCCCGTGAGCGGAGCTTTGCTTTACAACAACGTTTACGGGAAGGGCACGATCACGGACTATCGACAGTCTGTGTTTTCCGGCCCGGACGGGACCGGATGGGAGTGGACCTGGCCGGCAAACGGTGGAACAGACCTGAAGGTGTACCCTGAAATCCTTATCGGGCGTTCGCCTTGGAGCGATGCACCGGGCCTGGCAGGTACGGCCGGGTTGGCCGCGGGTAGCCAGCTACCGGAAAGACTTGCCGCAGCTCGACAAACCATCAGATTCGACTTCAACACTGCCGCAGATGGCCTCTGGCTAGCGAGCTTTGATTTTTGGATCACGAGCTCCGACCATCCGACAGAGAAGGACATCGTGAGCAATCTCTGCCTCTGGACGGTAAATCATGGTGTCACGCCCTCGGAAGTGTATAAAGGGCGCCATATGCGCTTGAAAATCGGTGGTCGCATGTACGACGCGATTTTTGAAACACCCAAGGAACGACCGGAGAAACATTGGAACACGCTCTGCCTTATAGACCTGGAGCCGCGCACCAAAGGAAGCCTCGACCTGGCTGCATTGATGCACGCGCTGGTCGATCACGGCCTCGCAAAGTCGACAGACTTCCTCGCAACAGCTGAGCTAGGGACCGAGGTCGCAACGGGAGAGGGCCGAACTACACTCAGAAACTTCTCTCTCAAGTAGAGGCAAATACCAGAAGACTACGCCACAACGATGCTACGATTTTAGAACTGGCTAAGGTGTCTTGCCCCAGGTTCGTCGTTGAAAGTCGGCTATCGGAAGCAATCCACCTAGGCGTTCATGAATAGCGAAGACAGGCCTTATCGCGAATCGACATCTCCGGAGAACAGGCAGCCAAAGCGGTCGTTTACGGGCTCTTCCAAGTTTTGCTTACAACCGAGGTAACGCTCGGTTGTCAGGACGGAGGCGTGGCCCAGAAGGAACTGTATTTGCTCCAGTTCGCCGCCATTCACATGGCACAGCTTTGCACAGGTGCGCCGAAGATCATGAGGTGCGAGGTGGTCGAGCTCCAGGCGCCGGGCACAGTTCCGGACCACATACCAGACGACGTTCTCGGAAATGCCGGTTCCCCAGGCGGTTCCTTGACGACTGACTGCCCTGAACACGCGACCCGTCGCGACTGATGCAGCGATCAGCCACCTGTCCACGGCTTCCTTCACCCAGATTGGCATGGGTACGGTCCTGACGTGATTGCCCTTGCCGATAAGGTCAACGATAGCCCAGTGGCCTTGTCGGATCTGAATATCTTCCCTTCGCAAGGCCGACAGCTCGGCTCGGCGCAGACCGCAACCGAGCAGGATCGATATCATAGCGACGTCTCGGATACTGCGTAAGCCTTCTCCGTTTGATTTCTCAAGTAGTAACCGAGCTTGCTCGCGGTTCAGCCAGTTGCCCGCCCGGCAGCCCAGTTGCTTTACGCCTTTAACTCGCCTGATGCCAGCAGCAAGTTCCGGACTCAGCAAACCCGAGTCTGCAGCCTCGTAGGCGAGCCTCCTGACCGCCGCGAGCCTTTGGTTGATCGTACCTGCGGCTAGTCCGAGCGATTCAAGGTGGAGACGGAAGCGGAGAACGACCGTTCGATTAAGGGCAAGCCTTGGCTCGGAACAGTACCAAGTGATGAACTGCTCCATTGCGAATTTGTAGTTTCGCCTCGAACGCGGGGAACTCAAGCTGTTCAATACAGAGGTTTTCGCATGGTCGAGATCCGGCAGGCGCAGGACGATCTTCCGCACAACGTGCTTCTTGGTCCTTGTGGGCATACACGCGGCCTCCTATGCCGCAGACATGCCCAACAATTTATGCGCCTGCTCCAGGAGTCCACACAACTAGGCTGGACGAGCGCACAGGCGATTTGAGCTAAACCAAGGTTCTGTTGTCCGCCCCATAAGGCACAGGCATAATGGGGAATGCCAAGTTACCATACGTTTCGGTCGTTGTTGTTCGCCTTCGTGCTGCTGATGAGTGGTAGTCTTGAAGCCCAGCAGCCCGCCTGCAAGCCGACCGTGCTCGGCGACCTTCGTGTAGAAAAGATCGACAGCGCCATTTTCCCCGGTCCGCATACCTTGCGCGTATGGCTACCCCCGGGCTACGCGGAACCCGCCAGCGCGCAGCTAACCTACCCTGTCCTCTACATGCTCGACGGCGAAAAACTCTTCGACGTCTGCACCAATCCGTACCATTCCGAGTGGCAGATCGACGAAGCGCTCACAACACTCATCGGCGAGGGCAAGGTCCAGCCGCTCATCGTCGTAGGTATCGACTCACCCGGAGACGACGGCCGCCGCGCCAATGAGCTGCTGCCCATGGCCGACCCGAGCTCCCCCACCCTCTTCGAGCCCCAGGGGACGAAGTTCCCAGGCTTCCTGCTGCGCGAGGTGATGCCGCACATCGCCGCGGAATTTCGCGTAAAGACGGGGCGCGCCAACACCGGCATCGGCGGCTCCTCCTATGGCGGCATCGCGGCCCTCAACGCTCTGCTCAAGTTGCCCAACATCTTCGGCATCGGCCTCATCGAGAGCCCATCGCTGCACGTCGGCAACGGCGCCTTCGTGCGGGAGACCGAGCACCTCTCCTTTACCCCACTCCGCCTCTACATCGGCGTTGGCACCAACGAAACCGGCAACTTTCCCGACATGTTGCGCAGAGCCGGGTATGACCCCGAGGCCTTCAACCGAACCTTCGCCCACAACGCCGAGTTGCTCGCCGAGAACTTCAGAAGCTCCGACAGCAGTACCGCGATCAAGTTCGTCGAAGCTCCCGGGGCGAAACACGAAGAGGCTGCGTGGCAACAGCGGTTTCCAGCAGCGATAGAGTTCCTCTTCCCGGCCCGACCGCGCTAACGCGCAGGCCGGATAGTACTTGTGAGATGTTGGACTGGCGATATCAGGCCAACGCGCTCATCCAAATCGGAAACCTGAAGCTCGGTCATGAGGTCATTTGTGAGAGTTCCATTCCAAGAGGTGAGGTGAAACAATGAGGAATGTCGCGCGCCTGAAAATGGGGTACTACCCGTTACCGGATGCCGAGGGAGTGAAGCTTCGCTCTCTTCTCTCCTTCGCTGGGCCAGCTTCAGTGATCGACCCTTGCGTTGGAAAAGGAACTGCGCTCCATCTCGTTACGAGCGACGCGCAGGTTCGACGCTATGGCGTCGAACTCGATGCCGAACGGGCGCGGGTTGCCGGCGCCAACGGCATTGAGACCATCCAAGGCAATGCCTTTGACGCTATTGCGCGGCCCGAATCCTTTTCGCTGCTGTATCTGAATCCGCCGTATGACTCCGAGATTGGTTCGATCGCCAATCGCCGCATGGAGGCCGTGTTCCTGGAACATACCTACCGCTGGCTGGCGATGGAAGGCGTTCTGGTCCTGGTGATTCCGTTCGAACGATTGCACGACTGTTCCGCCTTGCTGAGTTCCCATTTCGCAAGGCTAGCCGTCTTTCGCATGACCGATCCAGATTCGGTCCAGTACCGGCAGATCGCTGTGCTTGGCGTACGGCGCGATGTCAGAGGAGCGGCCGTTGAAAACAACAAGCGGCAGCTTTTGAGCCTTGGCTTGTATGGCAGCTTCCTGGGGCTTCCCGAGTTGCAGCCGGGCGCGTGTCCTTTGTATCCCGTCCCTCCGTCTGGCGCGGCGGAGTTGAGCTATCGCGGCCTTCCCTACGACCTGCTGGAAGACCTGTTGCCGCAATCGGCGGCATGGAAACAGGTCGCGCCGCTGCTGATGCCGCATCAGGACGTTGCGACTGGTCGGCCCATCACGCCCCTGCATGGCGGCCATGTCGGGCTTCTCTGTACTGCGGGGCTACTTAATGGCGTCTTCGGCCAGGGAGACGACCGGCACATTGCCCGCTGGCGCTCGGTTAAGCATGTGACGACGTTTGTAGAACAGGATGGGGACGCCGAGATCATCCACCATCGAGAGCGGTGGGCCAATGAGTTGTACCTGGTCTACGCCGATGGGAGGACGCTGAAGCTCACAGAGACACCGGCGAAGAAGGAGGACGAAGCCGATGGAGAATGCACACCTGCGGTTCGGGCTGCTTGAGTACGTGCGCTTCACGGAAAAGGCATCTACCCGAATTCGCTTGCGGGTCGATCGCTATATCGGGGAAGATCGGCAGGCGCATCTTTTGAGCGTCTTCGGGAACGACTCGGATGTGGGCGCGATCACGGCGGCAGTTCACGAGAAGGCCGCCTTCAGTCTGACCTTCCCCGACGGCACAACAAAGGACGTGACCCTCGGCGAACATGCCTCCTGCTATAAAGGCGCAGTGACTTTGCCGGGCCGGAAGCATCCTGTGCGCCATCTGCTGGCGGTGTCCCAGTACCTCCACACCAATGGGAGCGCGGGACAGACGATCATGTTGCGATACCGGCGCGAGCAAGCGTGGGCCACGCTGGTGAGCTTCCTTGGGCTGCCTGCCGATCCAGGATGGGCAGACCACATCCTTGGGATCTTCGAGGAAAAGAAGAGGATCGAGGATATCGACGGCATCGGCTGCCAGCCTGTTCTGATCTCCGCAGCGACCGAGGAAGTGCTTGAATGGATCGGGGAAGGCCTGCGCGCCAGCGTTCTGAGTTTCCCGGAGAGGAATGGACCGATCGTTTGGCCTCGATTCGCCCTGTCTGCGTCCCTGTTTCCGGTCCCTTCGACAAACGAAATGATCAGCTCTGGTCTGCCAGTTTCCTGATAGACCGTTCCTTAATTTCAAGAGATTTGAATTTCGCCGAAGACAGACTCAGAGCCGCTCCTTGAGCGATGCTTCGATCACGCGTCAGTCGAGAATTCCTCCCGGCGACAACGACGTTTGCCGGAAGTGATCCGTGGCTTGGAGGGGTTCATCCCAACCCTCAAATCGCGGCTGAGCGAGATCCCTGAGATACGGGCCACCCGCCCCGTCAGAAAAGAGATTGCTGACCGCTATCCATTTTGGCGGGTAAGTCGGAGCCGAACAAGAGTTCGCCATTCGGGTCATGTTGCTGGTACCGCCTCTGTGCCACGTTCCGATTTTGCACCGCGTAGCAATAAACGCACCCATGGGGGCAGGTGTCGTAATCGCCGATGTCCTTCGACTCAAAACAGCCGCATTCCTTCCTGGGCCCCTTCAAATTTGCGAGAATATCGTGGCCGGCAAGGGCAGACAGGCGCCTTGCGTCTACGCAATGGGATTCCTCCACGCCAGGCAAAATTAGGTAGGGCTGGGAGCACAACGTCATCTTCAGCTTGCGGATACGCGCGATCTTAAGCAGTTCCCCCATGAGACCTCGCTTCGTTTGGTCGTCAGGATCGGTCCAGGTAAAGTTGAATTCCCGGCTCGCCCAATCCATGTTCCTTTTGGTCTTCTCATACACCTGAGCGAAGGAAATCACCACCTCATCCGTAACTCCCTCAGGGCGGCTGGCCAGCCAGTCAAACGCTTCAACATGCCTCTCCGGCGGAGTTTCGGAGGAGAAGACGATTGGGTCGTAGCGCCAGACTAGGCTCTTCGTCCCGTATCTTGAGGCAATCAAGGCGGCGTGCTTCAATGCCCTAGTTGCGTCCGTCACAGAGAATTCCAGCGTTCTTGGGTAGGCGTTAATCGTGTATTGAACGACAAATGGGAAGCTCCGCCGATGCACCTCTTCTAATGCCTCCAGGAAAGGGCCTGCATTCTTCGTCCAGAAAACGAACCCGTCGACGTCATCTCTGAGCAGCGAGATTCGGCCCACCGAGTTGCGGTTATAGGGGTTCCTCATCAAGCAATACCCCGCGCGCAACCGGTTCATAAACCATTTGCCATAGAACGCTGGGATATCCGTTTTGTAGCTGGCGGAGATGATCACAACTAATACGGCTTTCTGCAGACTCGAAATGCGATGTTGGCTTCAAGCTTCACAGGTGGGAATTTGTTCAAGTATTCTCCGAGCGCTGTCTTCTCCTCGTCTGTCGTCATCTTCACAATTTCCTCCTCGGACTGCAATACCTCCAAACCGCCTGCATTAACCAGCGAGTCAAACCAATCTGTAAAGCAGGTAGCATTGTTATCTATGTATAAGAGGAGGGCCCCAGGCTTCATCTGTGCGAAGAGGTTCTTGAAGAATGGGACACATTCATTTCGCCTTGTATAGATCTCGGATGCGAAGTAGATCATGGTAAATAGGTCCGCATTCAGATACTTCGACTGCTGGGACCAATCCGATTCCTTTGTCACATCCATAGGGATAAAGTACGTCGAGATCTTGAAGTCGGCGTCCAGTTTATCATCGACGTCACTCCAAGCGTCGGCCCACGCGTTTTCCCCATCGAGGATGAAGCAGCGGAGTTTCGGCGTCTCGTCGTCTTCGGTTGAGAAAACTGACATGAACTTAAGAATCCCCACGAGGTCGCTTCCGGGGCCTCCTCCGATACAGCTAATAACAACTTGGGAACCCTGAAATGAGCTTCTGAGCGCTTTATTGCCCCGGATCCTTTGGTACACAAGGTTGGAATGGGAAGTTACGTATTTGTAGATATATGCAAATCGTACTGATGGTTTGTCGTAGGTCACTTCGTTCTCGCTAGCAAGTGCTGAATACCCTTTCATCAGCTCGTTAATCCGCTTGCAGATTCGGGCATCTCGCTCTTGCGGCGTCCCTTGAATCTTGGAATAATTCTCGTCAAGCACGCTCTTTACCAATTCAAATACCTGCATGTTGCACCTTTCCTCGCCAAGCCGAAGACACACGTGCGCGGTAGCGCGTGTATACAGCTCACCGTAATTGCCTCGGTGGAAACCTTCATTGTAGCCCCCTGATGATTGGCATGCAATCTGTGATCGCAACCCGCCTATTCGGCAGTTGGCAGCGGAAAAAGAAGGCAAGACCAGCTCTTCGGTTGTGGGCACAAGCTCAATTTCAGCGTTCGACCGTGGTTCAGTCCGCACAATTTTGCACTGCACAAGAAATCCTGATCAGAAGAATGCCGGCAGACCGCGACGTTCATTGAAGAGTTCTGTCGCTCTGTGTGTCTGAGTTCCTGCTGTGTTGTCGAACCGATGGCAATTTGCTTCCTGTTCATGGATTTTCACCTGCACCTCCCATCTCCTTTCCAAAGTATCGACTGAGTTCTCCCAAAGTGTTCCCTTGTGAGGTGTCCGCATGGAATCCTCGTTCGATTACCTGCGCGCCCACGCAGCTGAACTGGGCTCGCGCATTCTCGAAACCTATCCTCCCCTGCAGAGCACCAAAGACCCCATTGCTCCGGCAGTAGCGTCCCTTCTGCGCAAGGCGCTCCCCGCTCAGGGGCTTGCCATTACTGGGACTGTCAAGTATCTGCGCAGGGCAAAGGCAGCGCGCATCGTCGCCGAATGCGGCGCGGGCAAGACCTATATGGCGCTGGGCACAATCCATGTGCTGGCGGAGGGACGACCCAGTACGACCCTGGTCATGTGTCCATCGCATATCACGCACAAGTGGGCCAGAGAAGTCTTGCTGACGATCCCGCGCGCCCGCGCGTTCCTCATCGAGGACATGCGAAATGGCGGCGACCCCGGCAAGCCTCACGGCATTTGCGAGGTGAAGCTGAGCAAAGGCAAGACGGTGTACGAGGGCAAGCGTATGAGTCTGCCGGATTTGCGACTAATGGGCCCCGAGGAATGGCGGAAGCGCTTTCCCGGTCCGACGTTCTTTATCACGGGCAAGGACAAAGGCAAGCTCGGTTACTTCTGGGAGCACGTCTATCTCAAGGCAAAGTCAGGGCCGAATCTGGGTGGCGTCGTGAATCCCGACTCCGGCGTTGCCATTCTCGATTCGGAGATGCAGAAGCTGACCGCGCTCGACTTCACCGACAAGCTGAAGCTCTCGGAGGCGCTGGCCGGACCCCGCGGCGGCACGACTCGCTTCTCCGCACTGTGGCAGGCTGACCGCACGCGCATTCAACGGATGGCGCCAATCGAGTACATCGGCCGCTACATGCGCGGGTGGTTTGATTTCGCCATTGCCGATGAGTTGCACCAACTGGCCGGCGACACGGCGCAAGGCAATGGGCTGGGCGTGCTTGGACGCGCAGCCAAGAGACTGATCGCGCTCACCGGAACCCTGATGGGCGGTTACGCCGACGATCTATTCAACATCTTCTACCGCATGGAGCCGCACGCGATGGTGCGCGAGGGCTTCGCATACGGAGGGCAAGGCCGGCGGGACTTCCAGGAGCAGTACGGCGTCCTCGAAACCATCGAGAAGGTGGAGGAGGCAGACAACGCCTGTTCGAGGACGACCAAGAAGACGGTCCGGGTCCTCCGCAAGCCCGGAGCCTCGCCGATGCTCTTCGGCAAGTTTCTGATGACCACCACGGCGTTTCTATCGCTTGAGGACATCTCGGACAATCTGCCGCGATACGACGAGAGTGTCATTTCGGTCGATATGGACGACGCCCTCCAGCAGGCTTACGAACAGCTTGAGGAGGATATTCGCTCCGCGATGAAAGCTCATCGCGGCAACAAGAGCCTGATGAGCATCCTGCTCAACACGCTCCTGCTCTATCCGGATCATCCCTATGACTTCGATGAGATTTGGGCGCGAGCCTTCGATCCGCAAACGAAGGAGTATGTGAAGTTCCTGGTGACTGAACCGGAGAACCTCACGCGGGAGGCTCTCTACGCAAAGGAGCGCGCGCTGATCGCCGACGTCAAAGAGGAACTGAGGCAGGGGCGGCGCTGCCAGGTCTATGCCACTTATACAGGCGAGAAGGACGTCACATCGCGATTGGAGGCTGTGCTGAGACAGGAGGGCATTCGCGTCGCCGTCCTCCGTTCTTCTGTTGCCACCGATAAACGAGAGGATTGGTACGACCGGCAGTTGAAGGCCGGCGTTGAGGTGGTGATCTGCCATCCCAAGCTTGTCGAGACGGGGTTGGACCTGCTGGCCTTTCCAACGCTCTACTTCTACGAAACCGGGTACTCGCTGCATACCTTGCGTCAGGCGAGTCGAAGGTCGTGGCGCATCGGGCAGAGGTTCCCGGTGCGGGTGAAGTTCGTCACTTACTCCGGCACCATGCAGGAAACGTGCCTCCGTCTGATGGGCAAGAAAATGCTGGTCGCGTTGATGATGGAAGGCAAGTTCTCGGGCGAGGGGCTGCAAGCTCTTGACACCGACGAAGACCTGATGAGCGCGATGGCGCGCGAACTGGTGGAGAAGGCCGGGGTCGGAGAATCCGCCGATGCCGTGTGGCGCGATCTCGGCCACGAACGCGACAAGGTGCTGCCGCGCCCGTCCGCTGAGGAGCCTGTGCCTACAGAGGTATCTTCCCCTGCGCACGACCTGCCAGGTCTGATCGAAACAGAACCCGCTCCGGCACCATTCGGCATCCACCTATTGGACACGAACACGCCACCAAAGAAGCGGAAGAAGAACGCGCTTTGGCCGACCGCCACAGAAATCAACGTGCAACTCAGCCTCTTCGATTGAGGCGGCCATGCATTCAACTTGAGAGGTGACATCATGAGCGAGGAACGGGATAAGGTTCGCTGCCAAAGTTGCGAACTCGTCCAATGGAGCGATCGAGTCAGTTGCCGGCGTTGCGGGACAGTTCTGCCTGAGCCGATCGTGAGGATTGTTGAGCGTGTAGTGGAGAAGGTGGTGATTCGGCAGGATCCGCAATGCCTTCAGAAGCTCGAAGAGGCTCACAGGCTGATTTCTGCAGCGACAGAACGACTGCAACGACCGAGCGCAGAAGAGAAGGCTCCTATTCTTTTCAGCAGGATCTCGGAGGCAGGAGCATTCCCGACGATGGCTGTGATGGAGCGGGCGATTATCGCGGCCGCCTACGAGAGGTCAAATCGCAAGCCTCTCGAAGCGGCCAGGCTGCTGGGAATCGGCAGAACCACGGTCTATCGCAAGCTCAAAGAGATGGGCGAAGTGGCAGCATGACTGCGACAGCCCCTCTAATTCCCCTGGAATCGCTGGTCAGCAACATATACGAGTGATAGCGTATTCGCTGGGAGAATGTTTCAGCGAGGCCGTTACGGCCTCAACCAAGGCAAGGAAGAGGGTCGGCTGCGGCTGGCCCTTTTTCTTTGCGTGGAGATCACCATGCCCAAAGGGACATTTCTCCCATCGGACTTCACCGCGACGAAGTTTTCAACCGCGGCGGACAAGGCGGAGTTCGGAAATGCCTTGCTGCGCTTTATCGAATCGGAGTGGGCGTCGGCACTCTTCACCAAGAGCTTCTGCAACCGCCTCTCCATGTGCTTCGGGCACATTGCTCATTACTGTCGCTCGCAATTCTACGAAGAGTGGTTTTCATCTCTTGACGCTCAGGTGCGGTTCCTGAAACACACACTGCGATTCCCCTGTTACGGAGATCCGGAATACACGTTTTCCGATGTCGAGCGGGCAATCCAGCGAGAAATCGTCAACCGCAACTACCTTGCGCGGTATGAACTGCGCCTGGCGGAAGTCCAACAGGCAACCGATCTTGCGCTGCTCAGGCAATTGGAAAGTAAATACAGCTCGGTGGATGAGCTTAATGTGGAGCCTCAAATTGTTGTTCAACCAGCAGATCAGGATCTTGTGACGCCTATTCAGGGCTCGTTGTTCTGAAGCATCCTCGATATCCAGCCGACCACTTCCGAAATGCTCCCGTATACGGCTAGGTCTCATAGCGCAGTTTCGCTCCCCCACCTCCGACAGGCCACAGGATTCGAATTGCAAAGGCGACCCAGGGTTACATATCCAGCTTGTGTGAATGCATTGGCGTTCGCCAACGCCGCCGGAGAAATCGCATTTATGCGTCATAGACCTACAATGAATCATGGCTCCGATTGATCCGAATTTCGGAAAGAAGATGCTGTTCTCGTCGTTCGGAGTGCGCGTAAACCGATGCCTGGAGCCATCTTATACCTGCACGAAAATCGCTATCCGCGCACACTCAGTGCAGAACGCGACGGTGATGGATTTGCTCCATCGAAACGGCCACGTTAAGTCGCTCAGTCCTAATTGGCGCAACGCGGATCGATTTGATTTGATCTGGAGCGATATCGGCCGAAACCTTGCAACCACCTTCGAGGGGTTCTGTTCGGAGCACGACTCAGCTCTCTTTCTGCCGATTGATACCCGGCCCTTCGACCCCGCCGATAGCGAACAGCTCTTTCTCTATGCCTACCGGGCCGTAGCGAGGGAACTGCATCAGTTAATGGAAGCCTCAGTCCGTACCCAGTCCGTGTACCAACAGCGCATCGAAGCCGGCATCGACAAAGGGAACGAGCCGGAGCTCGCCGGAATGATGGCCGTCGAACACATGATGACCGCTCACTCCACCTTCGTGTATAAAGCTTGGCTCGATGAAGCGCTTCTGGATCGCGATTTCAAGATCCTGACCCACGAGACTGTCCGGCTTGCTCCCCAGGTGCCGGCCATCGCGTCCAGCGTCTTCTTCGATCTCGATACGCGCCGCTACCAGGACGAACCGCCCCGGATTGCGCTCAACATCCTCCCTATCTCACGTGAAGAGACCGTCGCGATCTTCAGCTTTACCGATGCGGATGCAGAGCCCGTGCGCGAATACATCGCCGATATCCTTCGCTCGACTGGCGAATACCAGAAATATTTGATCTCTCGCCTGCTCGTGCTTCACGCCGAGAACTTCGTTGTGGCCCCCGCGCTTTTCGAAACGTGGAGCCAATCGAAACGCGACGCGATCCTTGATTTTCTTCTCCAGACAGTCCGCTACGGATCTGCGCAGCAGAGCGAGCACTTTTACCTGTTTTAAATCTCAAAACCGACCACGGTTCATTGTTCGAGGCCAGCACCCGACAAGTCGTCTTTATGGGCGCTCCAGTAGCGGGCCTGATTCAGACGGGCGCGCTCGGGATCCCGGTCCCGGTACCTCTGGCTCTTGGCGCGAGCACGGCAGGCATCGGTGCAGTAGACCTTAGAGGGGACTTTCCGCACAAAGCTCGTGCCGCACTGCGGGCATCCCACGCTGCCGGTAGGAAGTCCCGGTTCCCAGAGATCGTCTCCCATCCGCTCCAGTTCGCCAAACAGATCGCTCAGGCGGTACCGGGCGAATAGCGCTTCGTATTCCGCGGGCGAGAGCTTGCCGAGCAGCTCTAGCCCGCGCTCGCTCAGGTTGAAATCCGGAGTTCGGAGAGGGAACCGGTTACCCTCGATGCGGCTGCGGCGCCACTGCACCAAGGTCGAGCGCCAGTCAAGGTGAGTCAGCGTAACCTCGCTGCCACGTTGACTCCAGCCATCGAACTCAACCTCTGGGCTGTATCCCTGCTCCAGCTGCACCACCATGCGCTGCGCGCTCTGCATACGGATGAACTCATCAACGAAGCGCAAGCGGAACAGAATCTTTTTCCACGTCTTCTGCAAACCATCCGGCAACTCCGCCTCGGCACGACCGTGAATGAAATCCCTAATCCGTTCCCACTGCGCGAGCTTCTCGCGCTGATCATCGACTACTTTTGCCAATCTCTCCTCGCCGAGAGGGCTACCTTCGGGATCACTGTACTCGGCTTTCCTTCGAAACACTTCGACCATTTCATTTGCACGGCGCTGGAAGTGCAGGTAATCGCTGGTTTCCATTTCATCGTAGGCCGGTTCTTCATGAACCATTTCGAGATATGAGTTCCACTCATCCGCAATATGGGCGACTTCTTCTTTGCTATAGCGCGAATTGGAGAACAGGCCCTTGATGACCTGTGCCTGCTTTTCGCTATAGAGTGTGAAGTTGGTCGCCCCGTGCGGCCCGGACCACTTCTTTAGGAGCCCGTTCGCGACCCAAGCCTTGATCTCGACTAGCGTGATGCCGTATCTCTCGGCGACCTGCGCCAGCCACTCCTCGTTCAGATTCTCCGAGAACTGCGGGTCGAACAGACGCAGCTCGACCGGAACGCCATAGTGTTTCAAGGACGATTCGTACAGAACATCTGCGACCGCCCACTCCCCAAGTTCTTCCTGTATTTTCATCACATTCTCCTCTCAACTGCACAACTCGGAGGATAGTGAAAATGATAGATCGTTAATACGGTGATCTAATTACCTTTGGGCTTTTTCCAGGTCTGGCAGGCTTCAATTTTGTCCGGCTTTGGGCGTCAATCCCGTTGGCAAGTACGACCCGATAGGCATCTTGAAACGGCCAGTGCCTGGGAGCATTTCCGGGATAATGCCACATAGCGAATCTGCAACGACGATAGGATCGCAGCCCAGCAAACCCCTGCAATTCAAGTCAAATCACTTAACCAACACAGGGAGCATGAATATGAGCAATCTCAAGGCTGAACCACTCCTGCGCGAATTCCATTACAACGGAGTGCGCATTCCCGATCCCGGTCCGGATTTGACTGTCGAACAGGTCCGCGACTTGCTTACGCCCAATTACCCGGAGATCGCCACCGCGTCCATATCCGGTCCGGAAGCGACAGGCTCGGTGCTGCGCTATACCTTCAGCCGGGCGATCGGCTCGAAGGGTTGACCGATGTATCGGACTGAGATGACTACAGCCGAGCTCTTGGCACTGCTTGCGGCGAAGGCGGCGACACCACCCGCGGAGACCAGTCAGATGCTCGCGAGGCACCTCCAATGCAAAGAATCGCTCCAACTCTCCCAATGTGTGGCCGCGGCAATGGATCGATCCGCCGCAGCCGACAGCTATCCCCTGCCGGCGCCGACAGAGTTGTTGCCTCCGCTGGGATAAGGACGCTCGCGCCACCTTTCCATCAGGCGCTGCCGGCACTTGACAGTGTTGCCACGGCCTACAGTCACGAATTCCACGCGGAACTCGCCTACGAACTCTGTGCCACGCTGGTGCGGGAAGGGTTGGTAGAGCCTGAGGCATGGCATAAGTGCGGGGAGAACGCTCAAGTCTTCGCTCAACGCGCAATCATGGACAGCATCGGGAAAGAGCGATGGAACCTTCTCAAGCGCAACGTCGAGTACCATCTCACGGTGAGCGACGTCGCCGATGGGGATGGCAACGACGCCTTCCTTGGTGATGGCCGGCTGGCCTTGACTGTTGAGTGTAACGGCGCCGGATACCTGAAGATCGGACCTGCGCTCGATGCGCTGGAGGAGGAAGCTGAGGGACTGGGTGCGGCCTTCTACTGGACCTTGACCTACGCGCTCTATCGCGTCATGCGGATCTATAACCACGACGACGCTTTGCAGTATGAAGAACGCATGAGGGAATACGCCCAGGACGACGGAGAGAATCTCAACCAATACGAGTTTCCCGAGGTCGAGAAGGCGTTGCCTAAGTGCCTTCAAAAGACACTCAAGCGGGATTATCGAACCTCTATTACGGAAGCGCGCGGCCTCCTTTCCAAGCATAGGGATGGACGGTACGGATGCTGGATTGAGCGCGTGAGGAAGATTCAGATGCTCTCGCGGATTCCGATAAGCACGGACCCAGTCTTTCGCGAAGACGGTGGCTACGACAGCATTCCGCTGCCGTGTCTGGTGGTGGCCTTCAAGGAACATGATGCCATCGTCGCCTGCTTCGATGAGGAGAGCCAGTACATGCTGGAGGGAAGCTCGGAGCCGACCTTGGGTGTGATCTTCACCCCGCAGAATCCGGAAGAGGTCAGGTTTGCGGTCCGCGCGGTCGGGCGGTTCGTCGCCCTGAACCATGAGCTCTTCCAACTGGTGGAGGCGATTCAAGAGTGGGAGAAATGCGATGGAGATACAGGTCTCAATCGGAGAGAATCGGCGCTTCGAGCTGCGTGATGCGCTACTGGTCTACAGCGATCGTCAGCGTAGCTTCGTGACCCGGCACCGGGTGGGGCTCCACGAGAATGCCCCACCCACGCTCGAACCGGCCCAGCCTCTCACCGTCGCCTTTGTCGAGTCTTTGGTGCATTCGCTTTATGGCGGCTCTACGGCCGAAGTATTGCCGGAGCATGTTCTCGCCAAGAGCGAACGCATGATTGTGTGGTGGACGCCTTCCTGCTGCCGGCAGATGTTCTACCAGAACTCTGAGGGGAAGGCCGCGGAGCTGAACGGACGGATCTTCCCCCAACCGCCTCTGGTGTGGCGCGTCGATGGCAGCGAACTCAAGATTCGGGCACTCATCGAAAACAAGCGACCGTGCGAAGCGACGAAACTAGCTGTAGCTCCGTTCTGGAATCTTTCGGACGATGGGCGTGTTTGCCTTGGCACGATGCGTCATCCCGATGCTGCATCCGTGAAAAGCATCCCCGATTGGGAGCGCGGCTTTTACGAGAGCGCTTTCACACACGCCAATGTCGGTCGCTTGACCCGCCATGAAGGAGGGTTTGAGGGGCTTTGGAGCGGCCTTGATAAACGCGCAAAATTCCCGGTGCAGACTCTGATCCAGTTGCCCCAGACGCTGGGGCAATTCGTGCGTGGGGAAAGGGGGTAGTATGCGGATCGAACACACACTCCCACCAGACCTGCTCAGCCGACGCGCTGTCCGTGTCCTGGTCATCGGCGCGGGTGGCACGGGCAGCGCCATCGTCATGGGGCTTCCATACCTGGACCAGGCGATGCGTGTCTGGGGCCATCGGTACGGCATCGAGCTTGCCATGATGGACGCCGACACCGTTTCCGAAACAAACTGTGTTCGGCAACCCTTCTCATCCTCCGACATCGGCCAGAATAAGGCCACCGTCCTAATCAACCGCATCAACTTGTTCTGGGGCACCAGTTGGTTGGCGATCCCAAATCACTTTCACTCGGGCTCTCTGGAGCGAGGTCATGACAGGTGCCCCGATCTGGTCATTGGTTGCGTCGATTCACGCAGCGCGCGAAGAGCCATTGAAGATTCCTTCTCGCGAAGTTTGAGCCAGACCTTCTATTGGCTCGATCTAGGGAACAATGCAGCCAGCGGACAGTATGTTCTTGGCCAGCCGCTCAATGCTCGCAATCGCAGGAAGGCGAACCGTCTCCGCACGGTTAGCGAACTCTACCCGGAGATCGTTGACGCTGACGCGGGCGAAGATCCTTTGCCCAGTTGTTCTGCTGTCGAGGCTCTGGATCGTCAGGAGCCGTTCATCAATCAGACTCTCGCTTCGAGCGCTCTTGCCATGCTGGCCCAGCTTTTTCGCTACGGCAAGTTAGCCCATCACGGCGCCTTTTTCAATGCGAAGACAGGGCATATGTGCGCGCTGCCCGTCGATCCACAGCTTTGGTCGAAGACAAGAAGGCGTTCACGGAATGGGAGTGTTCGCCCGCAGGCCAGCCGCGCCTGACCCAACTTAGATTCGATTCCATCCCACCAGGAGAAATACCAATGTTCAAAGAGCTTGCTCCGTACCTCCGTCAGCGTGCAGTTCTGCTGACAGTCACCCATATCGAAGAAGACGAGATTCGCGTGAACGTTATCCCGCAGAAGCTCAAGGATGGCGAAAACGCCGCACTCACCACGCCGTTGACCGTGACAGGAACAGCCGAACAACTGGACCGGGATCTGCCGGGGACCATCGTCGGTTTCGTCTCCGCTCACCTGCAATTGAAGAACACCCTCGACAGGGCGAAGGCAGAGATGGATGCGGCTGCGAAGACCGCGCAGGCTGAGGCTCGTTCGAAGTCCAAGGTTCTTGGAAAGAAAGAATCTTCCAAGCCGGAAGTTGGTGTCGTCGAGACCTCGAAACCCGCACAGCCGGTGAAGGCCGAACCTCCGAAGACTGCCAGCCTCTTTGATACGATCGCCCCTGCCCCTTCTTTGGCTCCAGCCGAAACGGATGACGAGGAGCATTTTCTTGGAGCGCTTGAAGAATACGATGCGAATGGAGAGGACACCGAATTGGACGAGGCGGCTTAGGATCGATCAGAAGCCATAGTGCTCTTCGGCAGCGAAATCACACCAGTTGCCTTCTAGCCAGAGAAGCCTCGGTCTGGCAGGGCCGAAACAGAACAACGCCGCCAAGACGATCCGATAGAATGAAAAGGACTCATCGTCGTAACCGTGACCGGATACTTAGCCAAGCGTTTTCTGGCATCTGAATAGCTTTCTGAGTTCACAATTCAATTGGCGAGTGCCCGGGGATTCGTGAACCCTCAATGCAATGTCGATGACACTCAATCCCGAAAAAGCGCTCATTTTCCGGATCGTTCACCGGGACAATCTTCCGTGGATTCTAGATCATGGTCTGCATGCAAGCAATGGCGAGATATTCGACCCAGATTATCGCAACATTGGAAATGTCGATCTCATTGGGAAGCGAAATCACCGGAAGGTGCGCGTTGGCCCCGGAGGTACACTGAGCGACTATGTCCCATTTTATTTCACTCCGTTTTCGATCATGATGTACAACATTCACACGGGGTATAGTGTCCCGCATTTACCGAATGAGGAGATCCTGATCCTAGTCTCTTCGCTGGTCAGGATAGCGGAACTTCAAACTCCGTTCGTGTTTACTGACCAACACGCGTATCCCGCGATGGCAAATTACTACACCGACCTGGGTGACTTGGGCGAAATAGATTGGGCCCTTTTGAACCGAAGGGATTTCCAGCACAATCCGGACGATCCAGCCAAGAAGGAGCGATACCAGGCGGAGGCTCTCATCTGGAAGCACGTTCCGCTTGAAGCCCTTCTCGGGATCTGTAGCTGTAATGCAGCTGTCGATGCGGACGTAAAGGCCGAGCTTGCAAAACGGAACCTCGACGTACAATCGAGTGTGCAGAGGAATTGGTATTTCTGATGATGAAATTCACCCAAGGGAATCTTCTCGACGCTCCTGCCGAGGCGCTGGTAAACACCGTGAATACGGTTGGCGTGATGGGCAAAGGAATCGCTCTGATGTTCAAAGAGGCATTCCCCGCAAACTTCCGTGCCTATGAGGATGCCTGCAAACAGAAGGAAGTCAAGGTCGGCAAGATGTTCGTGACGGAGAACCGGACCTTTTCCGGACCGCGCTGGATTATCAACTTCCCCACGAAGAAGCACTGGCGGCAACCGTCCAAGCTGGAGTGGATCATCGAAGGGCTGGGAGATCTTCGCAAGTTCGTCCAGGAACATCAGATCCGTTCCATTGCCCTACCGCCGCTCGGAGCGGGAAATGGGGGGCTCGATTGGAGCGAGGTGCGACCTGAGGTGGAACGCATCCTTGGCGCCCTCGAAGGGGTGGACATCCTTGTCTTCGAACCGACCGCGAAATATCAGAATGTCGCGAAGCGGACCGGTGTGGAACAGCTGACTCCGGCGAGAGCGCTCATGGCGGAGATGATCCGACGTTATTGGGTCCTCGGAATTGAGTGCACCAATCTTGAGGTGCAGAAACTGGGATGGTTTCTTGAGCGGACGATCCATTCGCTCGGGATCGACGACCCGCTCAATTTCCAATTCAAAGCTGACAAGTATGGTCCCTTCTCAGATCGCCTACGGCACATGCTCGATGCGCTTGACGGAACCTATCTGCACTGCGACAAGCGGATCGGTGACGCGGGCCCCTCGGATACAATCTGGTTCGACGAAGGTCATCGTCGCCATGTGGATCTCTATCTCCAGCAAGAATCATCTCAATCTCTCCGGAAGGTTCTGGACCTCACTGCGAAGCGCATTGACGGATTCGAATCGCCGTTGGGTATGGAACTACTTGCAACGGTTGACTGGTTGATCGAGAAAGAGAACCGGGAACCGACTATAGCTGGGATTCGCGCTGGTTTGCGTGAGTGGCCGGCGGGACAAGCTGCAGCTGAACGAAAGATTCGTTTGTTCAATGATCGATTCATCGGTCTGGCCATCGACCAATTGGCCCTGCCCATGAGCAGCTAAAGACGAGGCGCGGGGCATCGCGTATAACAGTGGCCTATCGGTTCGCCAGAGTCAGTTACGCCGCAAATGGAATCACCAAAAGAGCGACCATTCCGTGTCTTCAATCGAATCGTGGAAGTTGCCCAGGCCGGCTCCCACGAGGCGAAACTTCTGCTTGGGGTCCATGGTTATTTTTTCCCGTGAAGAGAAAGCGATCTGAGTAAGCTCTTCGCAGGAGGTGGGCGGCGAGCGCGGTATTTGACTTCGCGTGAGGACTTAAAACTGGGCTGTCTTCAGCATCAAAACCACTGTGCGGGTGACTCTCGATTCCTCGCGGGATGCCATCCAGGCCTTTTCGGCAAGTCGCCGGATCATCAGTTCGGTCTCGGTCAAGAATACATCCTGCTCGAGTGTATCCTCGGCGGAAACGGACTGCGTCGACCGGTTGGGTACAGTGGGTTCTCGTCAATTCCCCGCGCCAACTCGTAGAGGCGTTGTCTTCAGCGTCTGAAGTGTGTGCTCAGCTCTTCGAGACTGAGAGCGCGGATATCTCGGATCGAACGTGGTCCAAGCTTGCCCTCCGTATCCTCGCCAACTCCTGGAATCCGGCCAACAGGCAACCGACCGGTTTCCTTGCTATGCCACGACAATTGGCTTGCCGTGGAGCTGCGGGTTATTCCGCTGCTTAACTGGGGCATAGAACGCCTCCATATCCGTATGGATTATCTTCCACCCGCTCATCCTGCATCCATGGAAGGCCGTCGTCACGGTCCGTTGCCGATGTTCTTGCCGTCAAGCCTTATGAGTTCGGCTTCATGACGTTCTGCCAGACCTTCGACTCCAAAACTGAAACACGGAGGCACTGGGCTATGGAATTCATTTTCCATGATGGCGGCCGTGCGGCTGCGGGCTACATAGGTATGACCCGAGATTGTGTGACCCGCTCGATTGCGATTGCGTCGGGAAAGATGTACCAGGAAGTCTATGACGCCCTTAACCAGCTGGCCCAAGCGGAACGCGCAGGCAAACGCAAAACGAAGCTGTCTAGCAGTAGGACTGGCGTGTTTCGCCAGTCCTACCAACTCTATCTCGAATCGCTCGGATGGCGGTGGACCTCAACGATGTCAATTGGCTCCGGATGCCGGGTTCATTTACGTGGGTCAGAACTTCCGCCAGGCCCGCTCATCGTCAAGGTATCGCGGCACCTCACCGCGGTGATCGACGGCGTCCTCTATGACACCCACGACTGCTCGCGTGGCGGAGCGCGCTGCGTATATGGCTACTTTTCGCGACCGTAACCCAGCTCCGGCACCCGCATCAGAGAAGCTTCCAGGATCATTCTCCTACCTCGATATGCAAAGGAAATCCCATGAAACCATCGAAACTCTATGAGGCGCTTCATGCGCTCATTGGTGAACGTGTGCCCCTGCACATCTGGGGTGCATGCGGTGTCGGTAAGTCCCAGATCGTCTCCCAGGTCGCTAACGACCTCGACTACGACTTTCTCGACGTGCGAGCCGTACAGCTTGACCCGGTTGATCTCCGGGGGCTGCCCCGGATTTGCGAAGGTCAAACGGAATGGGTGCCGCCCAAGTTCCTTCCCACCACAGGCAAAGGCATTCTCTTTCTCGATGAACTTACCTCTGCGCCGCAGATGACCCAGGCGGGGTGCTATCAGCTGGTGCTTGATCGCAAGCTCGGTGAGTATGTGCTGCCCGATGGCTGGGTTGTCATCGCAGCCGGCAATCCGGCATCGGAGCGTGGAGTCCACTTCGCGATGCCACGACCGCTTCGCAACCGGTTCGTGCATCTGGACCTTGAACCGGATCTTGACGACTGGTGCCGGTGGGCGGTGAAGGCTCAGGTCCGTCCTGAGATCATTGCTTTCCTCCGCTTCAAGCCGGACCTTCTGCACACGGCCGACACGACCTCGGACGCCAACGCCTGGCCCACTCCGCGTTCCTGGGAGATGGCGTCACAGGTGCTTTGCGGTATCGCCCGTCGTCAGAAGACGCAGTTTCTCTCGGGGGCCAGCGAGTTTGAAGCGCAGCTCCTGGATGGAACGGTGGGGCCGGCAGCGGCATCGGAACTTGTCGCTTTCATCCGCCTGTTTCGCCAATTGCCTTCGATCGACGAAATCCTTTTGAACCCCACGACGGCGCCGCTTCCCACGGAGCCTTCCGCGCAAATCGCCATTGCTACCGCCCTGGGGAGGGCCTTGAGCGACACCTCGGTAGGGAGAGGAATCGCTTACCTCGACCGGATGCCAACGGAGATGCGGGTGATGGCCATGCGCGACGCGGCGGCACGGGACACCGCCATAACCCATACGCCGGAGTTTGTGCGCTTCGGAGTGGAGTACCGGGAGGTCATTCAATGATTACAGAAAAGGCAATGCTCGCCGCCGTCCACATCAGCATCTGGACAGCCATCAAACACGACCGCAAGGTCAGCCGCGATGTCGCTTATCAACACGGCGCCCACCAGGGCGCGGGCCGCTACAACAAGCAACTGCTGCGCGGTGCCGACAAGCTGGATGAACTGCGCACGCTCGCCGGCCAGATCCGGCAGCACTTCTACAAGATCACCTTACCGTGGTCCGACGAAGGGTTTCGTCTCCTGCCGGCAAACTTCTACTTCGATCTCATGGCGCGCATGCGTGATTTCGAAGCTAGCTTCGAGCAGGGGGTCGAGAGCTTTCTCCGAGTCTATCCGCAGTACATCGAACAGGTCAGGCCGGAGTTGAATGGACTCTTCCGGGAGGAAGATTACCCAGCCCCGGACAAGCTGAGGACGAAGTTCGGCGTCAAGCTCGAAGTGTTGCCCATCCCGTCTGGCGCAGACTTTCGCGTCCAGATGTCGGCCGAAGAGCAGGCAAGGGTCTCGCGCGAGATCGATGCCAATGTCCGGGAATCGCTGATGCGCGGAACGGAAGACCTATGGAAGCGGCTACGCGAAGTAGTCGCCCACATGGTCGACCGGCTGAACGAGCCGGAGTCTCGCTTCCACGGTTCCTTGGTCACGAATGTTCTGGACCTAGTGGAGATCCTGCCGAGGCTTAACGTCAATGGCGACACCGACCTTAACCGCTTTGCGGATCAGGTCAAAGAGCGGCTTTGCAACTTCTCCGCTCAGGATCTCAAGAAGCATAACCTGCTGCGCGTCACCACGGCCGCCGACGCTGCCAACATCGTGGCCGAAATGGATGGCCTATTGCGCAGCCGCGAGGCGGCAGAACCCGCTGAGTCCCCGAGCGCCAACGACATCTTCGCCCATATGTCTGCTTACATGGAGGCGCCTGCTGCGGCATGAGACACGAGACGCCAACTTCGCTGCGTATTCAGAAGGCGCGCACCTCTCTGATCCTGGATCATCCATTTTTCGGCTCACTCCTTTTTCGCCTTAAGGGGCGCGAGTGCCTGTCGATTGGGACGATGGCCACCGATGGAGTGTCGCTCTTCTATAACCCTGAATTTGTTGAAACCCTCAACGCCGCGACTCTGGCCGGAACTCTGGCTCATGAGGTCATGCACCCGGCCCTGCACCATCATGTGCGCCGCTCCGGCCGCGACCCGAAACGATGGAATGTAGCCTGCGACTTTGCTATCAATCCCTTGCTCGTTGACGCCGGACTCTCGCTGCCCGACGGCGTGCTCATCGACGAACGTTTCCGCGGGATGAGCGCGGAGCAGATCTACAACCTCCTCGAATCGGAATCAGAAACAGCGCAGGACTCCGGCAAAGAGGATGGAGAGGACGAACCCCGAGGCGAGGAATCTAAGAACGAGAACTTCCCAGGCGGCGAGTCAAACGGGCCTTCCGCTCCGACTACCGAAGGCGGAATTGGCCAAGTCCTCGATGCACCGGCGTCGGGCGAGGAAACCCCAACCATCGAAGAACAGGCAAGGGAGTGGGACGTCGCGGTCAACCAGGCCACGACGGTTGCCCGGCAGGCGGGCAAGGTTCCTGCGGGTCTCAGCCGGACCCTGGAAGGAGCGGCCGAGGCATCGGTCGACTGGCGGGAGTTGTTGCGCCGGCTCTGGTCGGAAACAACACCGGCTGACTATAGCTGGATGCGTCCCAACCGCCGCCATGTCTGGGCGGGGGTCTACCTGCCAGGAGTGATACGCGAGGGCGTTGGGGAGATCGCGATCGCCGTCGACTGTTCGGGTTCGGTGAACGCGCGGCAACTGAGTCTCTTCGAGGCGGAGGTGCGTTCGATTCTCGCCGGTCAGCGGCCGGAGCGTGTCCATGTTCTCTACTTCGATTCAGAGGTGCAGAAGGTTGAGACATACGAGGCCGGCCAACCTGTCCACATTAACCCAGTGGGAGGCGGCGGCACGGAATTTGCCCCATGCTTTGATTGGCTCGACGAGCATGGGATTCAGCCCCAAACCCTCGTTTTTCTGACGGACTTGTATGGATCGTTTCCGGATTCCGCTCCCGCCTATCCCGTCCTGTGGGCTTCGACCGGAAGCCAGAAGGCCCCCTTCGGCGCGGTCATTCCTATGAAGGCTGCCTAATCCGAAGGACCGCGAACTTGCGGTGCTTCCGCATGGGCAAACGCAAATCTCGATCTAACTCCACTCATTCGATGAACGCCCCAAATAGTTCTAGGGAAGGAGGCTCTCTGTGGATCAGACTTATCGCATTTTCACGGACGGTTCCGCGATCGGCAATCCGGGCCCTGGTGGATGGGGCGTCGTCGTAATCCAGGGAAAGAAACGTTGGGAACTGTCGGGCGCACATCCCTGGACGACTATCTCCGAGATGGAACTTGTCGCGGCGGTTCAGGCGCTTCGGTCGGTGGAAGGTCGAGAGCGGATAGAGCTTCACTCAGACTCCGAATACCTGATCTATGGAATGCGCACATTTGTCTCTCACTGGCAGCGCCAGGGCTGGCGAAATCGGCGCGGAACTCAGCTGCAGAACCGCGAGTTGTGGACGGAACTGATCGAGCTGAACGCGAATCTTCCTATCCGATGGATTTGGATCAGAGGGCATAGTGGGCATCGCTACCAGAGCCGTGCCGACAGACTTGCGTATGAAGCCGCCCGCTCTCTCTGCGTTCAACAGAAGGCAGCTGCATAATGCCGGCGAAGAATTCAGAACATTCAGAAGGAGAAACACTGATGGCATCTATTGCGGAAACAAGCTCGCTGTTTGAAATCGACGTGGAACTCGACGGACTCCTCGAAGAGATCGAAGGACAGGTTGAGTCAGAAGGTCAAGCTGCGGAAGATCTGGTCGCCCGGTTCCAGCAATTCTGTGAGGCACACCGCGACAAGGTCGATCGGATCGGCCGCTTCGTGCGCATCATGGAAGCAAGAGAGCAGTATTGCCGGAGCGAGGCCGCACGCCTCGCTGACCGAGCGCGGGCCGCAGCCGGCAAGGTGGAGCGAACCAAAAACATGGTGCTCTACTACCTGCTGAGCCGGGACCTCAAGAAGATCGAAGGATACCAATTCACGCTACGTGCGCAAAAGAACGGTCAGGATTCCGTGCGCATCACGGACGAGGCCGCGTTGCCGAAGTGCTACTGCCGGATCGATGCGCGGATTGACGGAGTTGTTTGGGAGACGGTGGTCTCGATCTTGCCAGACGAGCTCGCGAAAGCTTTGGAGTCATCTGTTCAAGAACTGCGACCAAACGCGGACGCAATCAAAGCGGCTGCGATGCGGAACGAACATATCCCAGGGGCGGAAGTTCGCCGCGGCTCCCATCTCAGAGTAGCCTGAACGCCGCTTATGAAGGCGGGCTCCGCCAACACTCCGACCTCCACGCCCCGCATGCGTGCCAAGGGTAACATTCTCCGGTCTTCGCACCAATTGACCGCAAAACGGCGGTTTTTGTTGCTCATCGGAATACTCCCTATAAGCGTACTTGACGGCATGAAAGCGTAGCACGAAGAACCCAGGAGGCTACTTGCGGGCCTACAGCGACTCCACTATGACCCGCAATTTCGCATAAGCAATCGCGACCAGGAATACGTCGGAATAGCTCTTCACAATCCCTAGTCTCCGCCCAGCGCAAATCTGCGCTGGAAAAGGGGACTACTCCATGAACAAGCACTCTGTCCGTAAACTGACGTTAGCCCTGCTCTTGGTCTTACCGTTCGCTCCAGTTGGGCGCGCATTCGCCTCTGGCACTGGCCTCACCTCGCCCCCTCCCCCAACCCCGACTACACCCGCACCCCCCGCGCCTAGTGGAGTGACCGGGACCGACCCCGAACCTATCGAACCTGACGTTGTTGGTTTGATTTTGACCATTCTGCATCTGGCGTAGAATCCAGAGCATGACGGCGCCAATCGGCCGCTCTCACGGAGGGATGTGGATGCATTTGACTGGTCTGGATCTTCTGTTCTGGGCGGCCGGCCTTGGAGTACACCTGATACTTCTCGGCGTGCTGTTGATTCGCGGTCGATACAGGACTGTCCCCTTCTTCACAGCGTTCATTCTTGCCAATGTCGGCAGGACCGCAATCCTCTATTTGGTTGAAAGTGATGGCACGAAAGGGGACTACTTCTATTCCTATTGGTCTCTCGCAGTATTCGACGTCTGCATGCAGCTAGCAGTGGTTTACGAGATGTACTCGCTCACCTTTCGCCCACTCGGAAAGTGGGCACCCGATTTGTGCAGATCGTTCGTCTGGCTGGTGGGAGCCAGTATCGCTGTCGCAGTGGGGTTGACTTGGCTTGCGACTCCACATGCACGCTTATGGATGCAAGTTGTGGTGATCAAGGGAAGTTTCTTTTTCTCCACTTGCATGAGTGAACTGTTCGTTGGGATGATCGTCATTTCTGTGAGATCCGGACTCCCATGGAAAAGCCACGTAGCGAGAATTTCCCAAGGGTTCGGCGTGTATTCAATTCTTGACGTTTTGATCGAAGCGGGGCATAGTTATTTCGGTGTGGGGCGCGATACGCATTTGTACACAAATCTTTCGCACTTTCGGATGTCCTTATATCTAGTGTGTGTCGTCTATTGGATTGTGATGCTTTCACTTAAGGCACCCGACCCAAGACCGCTTCCAGATAGCCTGCGACTGCGGTTGACGGATCTGCAATCCCGATTGAGTCTAGACCTCGCCAAGGTTCGAGCCAGGAGAAGCTCGTGATCGACCGCGCTACCTGGTTTCTTGTCGCGGTCGGAGTCTTTTTGGTGTGCCTTCCGGCAATTGCACTGTATTACTTTCGACGCGCCCCGACGTCTTCTCAAGATGATTGGGAGAGCATTTTGAAACGATTGGTGCCTGTTGATCGAAGCCGTGTAGCGGAAGTAGCACTCGACATCATCGATGAATCCGGGCAACAGAGGAGAGATGAATCGAGCGCAGTTCTTGAGCCTTCAGAAATCTGGAAGCTAGTCGGCGGTATGGAGGGTCTTAAGGCTATCGAGGCCAATTGCATGGTACTAATCGACCTCGCATTTTATGTCCAACAAAGGTATCCAGAAGCGGTTGTCACCACAGAGCAGTTGCGGCTAAGCGCTCGGGAGATTGCGTGGCATGTGGAAAGACTGAAAGCTGCGGCTGAAACTGGCAAACTCGACAGCGTCTTCGCCATGTACGCACAGCGAGCAACAGCCGCCTACTATCTGATGACGCGGCAGGTTCTGGCGCTATACGAGCATGACGGTCTCCCCATGCTGGCCAGATTGCAAAGTGCTCTTTAGTCGCCTTGAGCAGAAATGACATCCTTACCGACCCGAGAATATGTGACAGCCGCCAGAAATATCTTTATTGCCGCCTTACTGTGTCGGGTTCGACTTCTCCAATCTGAGGAGGACAACTGCCACTCGGCCGATCACATCCACTTCCTTCTTGTATCTCCAGCGAGTTGCCGTGACGTACGAAAGTGGATGAGGAGCTAGCGTCAGCCACTCTCCGTCTTTGTCTAGCTCGCACCATCCGCAGACGTAGCCGGCGCGCGTCATCAGGAAATAGATCGGACGATCAAATTCATTGGTCCATTCTCGGCGGTGAGCAATGGCGCGCCGCTGAATGTTGATGAGAACAATCGAGCCTCCCGGAATCATCGGCTCCATCGTCTTATCGAGCCGGCCAATAACGCCCCGGCGGTAGTGGCTGGGAACATGCTCCTCTGGAGAGAGCAGAGTCGTCTCGTCGGGAATCGGTCCATCTGCCACACTGTCAGGCAGCCAGGTCCTCGCCTGTCTTTCAAACGGACCGCCCGTCAGGAGGAGTGTTGCATTTGGGCCTGAAAGACCGTCGAATCTGGCAGGATGGCGGCTCTCTGCAGAGCAAAGCCCAAGCAATTCGCTTGGGGAGATGCTGTAGACGACAGCCAGTACGATCATTTTCGCTGCCGAAAGGTGCCGGTCCTCACGTTCGACCCGGTCCAACCAGCTTGCGGATATCCGATATGAGGGGTTATCCCAATCCTTAGCTAACCGCGCACTCCTCTCCTCCACTTCCCGGAGAGTGAGATCCCATCTCTGCCGGATCGATCGAAGTTTGGCGCCGATTCCTTTCACCTGTAATCCTCCGGACAAGACATGACAACAGATTGAGTCACAGACGAGTTATTGGATGCAAATGTTCATGTTTCAGTTTGAGGCCATGAAAGTCACACCGAGTTACCCAAGTCATGTATCAAAAGTCCGAGGATAAGGGCGCCTGACCGCGCAAATGTTCAAACTTCGCAATGACACCCAATTCTCCAAAGCTGACACCGAATATCTACATGCGGCCAAACGCCATTGGCCTCTCATGCTGGCAGCTATCAACCGAATGCGGGCGATGTGCGCCATTCCACCGACGATGAATACATTCCGCTCCTTACGGGGCTACAACGTCCAGTAATCGAAGGGCTCATGCCAAGGAAAGTGATGGAAGAAGCCGTGCTCGGCGTTTTCGATCCACTGGGCCGCGAGGAGGTAGCCTGTAACGAGAGCAAACAGAAGCACACATCCGCATAGAACTCTCCCCACTAGTTCTATGAAAGAAAACAAATCGGATCTGGACTTCAGTCCACAATGAGGACACGGACTACCATCCCTATTGGAAACCAATACGTCAGCCCAGACTGACGCGATACCCTTCTTCAGTTTCATCATCAACATCCTCTCCCTCAATTGGCGTATCGCCGTTCCGTGACGATGCAAACGCTGCTCTCTCCTTTTTGTCCCGCCGGACATCTAGGAGTTGTTCCCCTACGGTGTGTTTCGGCGAGTATGCATACATGACATACGCCTCAAATAGCGACTGATTTGGAAGCCCACGCCTCAGCAGATCAGGTAGATGCTGGCTGTAGGCTTGCTTCAGCGATTCTGGCGTGATTATGTACGTGGGACGCTTGCCTTTCGTAATTACCGTCGCCTGCAGCCATCCTTGGTCAATCCAGTAGTGGATCTCCGATTTGCGCACACGCAGCGCGTTTGCCAGGCTGTCAATCGAGAAAGCGTCGCAGCGGATGTCCCGCAGGCAGAGTCCGTTTCGTTGGAGCATGCTGCGGATAGATTTTGGCGTTCGATCGAGCTTCTTCGCAATCTCGTCTACGGATCTCTTCACGAGCTCTTCCCGAACAAACTCAACTTCCTCATCCGTCCAACGGCGATGGTCTACTCGACCTTTGAGCCCATGCTGAATCACGAAGCGCCAGCATTGTTCGCGAGGGCGCCCCGTGTGGCGCTGAAGGCGGACTACGAGTTGTTCTAATTTGTTGCCTGAGAGAACCTTGGCCTGGGCGGCAAGTGCCAACGCCTCCTTGCCCCACCGCTGAACGATTCCCAAAGACTGGCAGGTAGTGGCCATACGAGCCTCGATTAGCAATAGTCAATCGCAGACAGGTTTTTGACGTCCTCACATATATAGCCTTGGAATTGTGGAAAAGCGGACACTTCAAGTGGAAAAGACATAGAAAAATGTGGAAATTGAAGACGCGCTCCGATAACTTCTAGTTATAAGGAGGCGGCCGTGAAATGCAGCGGTCTGCTTCATAACTCTTGAGTGAGTTGACTTATGATGTCACCTTCCCCCTCAGACCTGTGCTGGGTCATCGGACTCACGCCGAATGGGCGGTGGATACTGCCGGTCGTGCGCGCCGCTGTAGGGCTTGAACTCGAAAGGGCTCGAGGAATTGCGCGGGCTCGACTTGGGGATGAAAGGTTGGCTTCAGAGATCATGGAGCTTGCGATCCAGCAGACTGTGGAGTCGCTTGCGGATATGAGCCCTATCGGGATCGAAGAGACTCAAGCGATCCTTGCGCGCCTCTATCGAAACGAGGTGAGACGCCGGCTCCGCAGGAGCTCCAGACTTAGCTATCGTGGATCCACCGCTCAACTTGAGTGCTTGAACCCAACGGAAGAGACCACTTCCTCAGCCGTCGAGGCCGAGATCGATCTCGAAAGGCTCCTACGTGAAACGCAGCGGGAAACGCGAATTGCGATGCTCTTGCGCTATGGCTCTCGCAGCCGATGGAAGGATGTAGCTCAAGAGCTCGCGAAGTCTACAGAAGCTACGCGCAAGGCGTGCGAGCGGGAGATGGAACGCATTCGCAAGGCCCTTGGACTTTAATTCAAGCCGTATTAAAATCGATCGCGCTCCCATAACTATCAAGAGGATTGCAGTGAGTAAAGAATCACGTCGTAAGAACGATGACGAGAACGATGACGACCTGTTCGATAACTTACAGGAGTATGTCCTAGAGCACTTTCCGAATCCTGAACGGACTGGATGCCTGGATCGGGAAACGCTCCGTATCTTTGTCGAAGACCCGGGCACACTTGATCTTGCCGACCCAAAATATCTTCACATTTTCCGTTGCGCGGAGTGTACACGTGATTTGATTTGTCTTCGCCGCAGTAGAGACGAGCGGCAAGGTTGGAGAGCACCGAAACTCCAAGAGATGCGAGCAGAGCGTTGGCGATTCTTCAGAAGATTGAGAGAGATTTTTCGCCGGCCGTGAAATCAATCCCGTGGCTTGGTCCTGCAAGGACGACGGCATCTGTTATCGGCTCCCGATTTGTGCGAAGACACAACCACCGCTGATTCCACTTCAACCGGTTCGCCTACGCGCAACGGCTTTGATTCAGGTCAAGCACCGCGATGGCCCGGTCCAATTTTCTGGCCATAGCTCGAAGGTTGCTGTACATCTGGAATTCGTGAGCGCGATCTTGATGAAACCTTTCGTACTGAAGAAAGAGATCAATTGCTGCTGCAACAGTAGGTGCCAGAGTGAGAGCGCGATTGATTTGAGCTCGCGACAGGATCGGCAGCCAACTTGCCCGATATGCTTCTACCAACCTTGATAGCCAAGGATAAGTCTTCGGGTCTTGCGCGATTTGTTCGCGCAAGCACTCAAATGTTACGAACGGGTTGCCAATCGACGCTTGGGCCCAATCGGTGAAGACGCATGCCTGCCTGCCGACAAGAATGTTGTCCAGGCGGAAATCGCCATGCATCAGCGTAGTTGGGATGTTCAGCTCCACCAGTTCTATGCAGGCCTCTTCGAGCCGCATGCTCAATCGTCCGAGTTGGCCCGGCCCAAGCTGCGGCGCGAATCTTGAACTCTGACTCTCCATCGCCTCCTGAGCGGACTTCATCATCTGCGGGATTTGGCCACGAATAAGCGTAGGCCGCAAATCGCGGCAGCCCGAGGCCAGGAGCGCGTTCGCATGGTGGATGCAGCCGATCTGGAGTTCGGCCAAACGACGAACTACTTGAATGCACAAGTCAACGTCCAACGTTTCCTCTAACGGCCCCCCGGCATCTTCCATGCACCAAGCTTTCCAATCCTCACGAGAAGCTACGACTTTCGGCAAATACTCTGGCGCAATGGATGCCAGGACTGTCGTGATGTGGTACTCGTGATCAGACGGTTCGGCAACAGCCTTAAGCCAAGTAAGGGGTGCCTCCTTCTTGCCGAAGCGGATCAGCGCATGGTTTGGACCTGCGTTCAACTGAAGTATTTCCGACGTCAGCGGTGCCCGGTTCCTACGGAGGTCATTGCCGATCCAGCTGTACACTTCCTCAATCCACCCGAATCGCGAGAAGGGCCCTCGACCGGTTTGCCCGTCCACTAATAGAGTCTCGATTGCGTCGCGTTCGGATCTGTTCAGTTCATCTGTGGGAATATCGCAAAGGTCGACCCACGAGCGGGATGTGGGCGGCCGATTCTCGTGGACTCCCTCACGGAGTGCCACGATGACAACCCCATCGCTTCCGGGTTCTTCTCCAACAAAGTCGAGAATAAGCCCCTTGATGCCCCATGTGCTCTCGATTGCCTTCTGGACCTGCTCAGCAGCCCTCGTCCAACGAGGAATCGAGAGACGTGGCAGGCAAAATGAGCACCGGATCTTCTCGGTAAAGACGTGCTTTGTAGAGGAAGAGAGAAGAACCAAGCGATATCTGTCACAAAGCGGACTTTTAATCGTGTCCAACTGGCACCTCCACATCTGAATATGCGAGTTCCCCAGCATCGACGCGCGGCCGCTCTAGAGACTTCGGCGTCCGCTTTCAGGCGAGATGGACCCAGGCTTGTGTCGTTGACCAAGGCAATGCAACAGTCGCGGTTCTCAAGTGCCGAGAAGCTAGTCAAGGCTCTGATAACGGGGACCGCAACTCAGCTCATCAGTCTTCGCACCCTCGCTATACTGACTGGGGCCCGATTGGAGAGTGCCAGTGAAGCCCAAAGCTTTGGGTAGTGCCGTCCAGGACGGCTTGATGGCAGTCTGTCATCCGGCAGATCGTATGACAAGAAAAAGCTGTTCGCAGGATGCGACAATTGTGTCGCTTCTACCTTCAGCTCTTAGTCCGCGTCAAGATCACATGCGGCGTCATGACCGTGCATTCGCGCTGGCTTCAAAGTGCTCTTCCCTAACGCGGCAATAGTTCCCCAGAAACCCGCGAGCGGACTTTAGCCTGAGATGAAGTCGCTCGACTGGGGATTTGATGCCACAGAAACCATGGCTAAGTTGAAGGAGGTCCGCTTCAAGGCGCAAGAGAACGGGTTGCGCGTTGCGCAGCCGATCGCCCAAGAGGCTGCAACGGCCGTGGCGTAGCGAAGGAGGGGCAGGCAACGCTGGCAGCGAAGGGTGAATTCTCGATCAGTGCATAAGCTTCTAAGTTTATTATTTTCATAGATATATCGGTATTATAAGAGGGCAAACCGGATATTCGGATACGGGAGTAGGCCACAAGACGCAGCGGTTCCGTTTACCGGCATTAGGGTGTCGAGCCTGCTAAGATGAATGAGATCGCAAACGCACCCAAGACCTCCAAAAAGGCTGGATTAGCGGCCATTCCTTCCTGTGCAGTGCAGGCTTTCAGCGACGGCCATACTCGGCGGGAGGACAGGCTGTTTTAGCGCCAACGATTTAAAGAGACTGGTATTAGGACATGAAAGGGTCGGGCTCGGTGCACACTCTGAAGAACCGGACCCAAGGAGACCCGACCCCACCTGTCGCCGCACCATGGCAACACAAGCTCAGAGCATGGGGTCAGTGAAGGACATCCAAGCGCACCTCCGGCATGCGAAGGCTGATACCACCGCCAACGAGTACATGCAGGAGTTACCGGAAAGCGTGAAGACGATGGCCGGATCGGTCTACGCGATGATCAAGAAGGGAGGAATTTGCGAACAAGGTTTTGGAGATTTGCTACCAAATGCTACCAAATCGTCCGAATCAACTGCTGTAAGTTATTGAGAAATATGGTGGGCACGAGGAGACTCGAACTCCTGACCTCCACCGTGTCAATCGGCTCACGTTAGGTTTTTCAACGACTTACAACACCGTGGGGACTGCCTAAACACACGGAAAACGCGCAAGAACGCAGCATTTGTGGGCTGGGCTGTGGGTTCGATATTCACATACTTAGGCCCGTCTGCGAGCTTGCCTGCTGAATCTTGGGAGGGCTTATCTCTGCGAGTAGCGATTCAACCGTGTCTAAGGTGCCGCGATGATGATGGCTACGATAGCGTGAAGCTCCGTCGTTATTCACAAATCTTCCTAGGTACGGCACGCGCCCGTGAGGACAAGGATGTCTGTTTCGTATGATTCTTCGACCGACTTCAGGTTTTTAACTAACGTCTGCGTGTCCAGTTGCAATATTGCTTGTGCAGCCTCGGAATCGGCCATCACCTGCGTCCACTTGTGCTGGCAATCAAAAGATCCAGCGGGGTCAGGGCCAGGCGGATTTTGGCGAAGGGAACAGAGTAGTCATTTCGGAGCACCATCAGTTCCACTGTCGCTATCTGAATGATGGATTTCATTCGACGAAAGACCGAAAATAAGACCGCGCTGAGGTTCCGATCGCGGAGGAGTTCAACGACCTCGGGGCAAATGCCGTCCAGCATTCTTGTCTTGCTACGAATGGCTGCCACATCCAATTTTTACGCAGCGGTGACTCGCTCCTCCGGCACACCGTTCCTCAGGGCCTCAAGGAGCATGAAATGCTGGGCGGCCGGAGGGATAGGACAATTCTTAGAGCCACGACCCTGAAGAGGGGAGGATTAAAACCTTCTCGGACGTAAGAAGACCGGATTCAATAAACAGGTTTCCGTCTCCTGTCGCACATGATTCCCCTCATGCTTCGTAAGTTTCGAATGCTACGGATTAGTCGGGTCGCACTTAATCTCAATCGGTTCGACGTTTGAAACAGACTGAATGACTATTTGGGTGGGCATTTCATTTTGTGGAGTTAGTCCTGTAGCCGGGACCCTATCTACAGTTCCCTGGATTGTAGCCTTTACAAATCTAGAACTGACGGCACACTTATTGACAGTTTTGAGAGACCTTCTCATAAGAGCCCACTGATCGTCTAAAGTGGGATGGTATCGATGTCCCAATGCTTGATAATCATCACCAAACGCAAAATTAAAACGACAATCGCCGCTTGTGATGAAGCCTCTTTCGAGACCGAAGACAATCTCACCGTGGAATTCAATTCTTTGACCTAGCAGGCGATTAGGGTCCGTTTGGACAGTGCATAACGATACCTGTTTCGGTCCGCGTTTAGCTTGAACGAATCCTGGCAGAGCAACAATCAAGACTACCAATATCATTAACCGCATCCTTTTCACTATTTGCATCCCCCTTCCTGTCCGGCACAATCTGCTTTCGCTCCGTCTTTAGCTGCAGCATTTACTCCTTTAGTTCTTAATGAATCGATCGTTGCGGCATCAAGATCCGCCCAATTCGATCTCCATAGCCAATTAAACTTGCTCAAATCATAGACCCCATCCGGCCCTGGCGTGTAGTCAGCTGGCGTTTTATTGTCGCTGTAACCAATTGACTGGGCAAAAAAAGACTCTGTTTCATAAGCATCGTGCTCCTGCGCGTAAGCCTGCTGTAAGGTAAACCTCCCTGGGGTAATCTCGCCAGCGTGAACACCCTCATGCGCCGCATCTGCCTGACCGGACTCATTCTCACCTGTTGGATTGAGTCTGATGTTAATCGTCGTAGTTGAACCTTTCTCAAAATTAGTGTCACCCGGAGTACTCAATTTGGTATCTGCGCTGATATTGACAGTCTGACCTCGTGCGTTTTTCTCACCCTCCGCTCCTAGGCCGTCCAATGTCCGCTTAAGCGCGCCAGCTGCCTTGCTATCGCCGCTGGCGATCGCTTTATCGTAAGCGGTCTTTGTGGCCGCAAACATGGCGCGAACGTTCTTCTGAGTGTCTGCAAATGCAGCATTGCAAGCCGCGTCCGAGGGAGTGCAGGTATTTTTTAAGAAATAAAGTCCCGTTGGATCAATGTTTCTCAATGGGTTATTTCCGGCGTAAGCATACCTGTTCCACGTTTGAGGATTACCTGGATGTCCACTAGCCAAAAGTGGGTCAGGTGACATGAAGCGTCCCATGCTCGAAGCATAGTATCTCGCTCCAAAATAATCATTCCCTGATTCCTGGTCACGTTCTTTGCCGGTAAAATGATGCTCAGTCGCATCCAAGGCAGCGCTTGATCCTATAGGAGAGCAGTCCGTTATGCGTGTGTTGCCTAGATTGTTGCCAAAGGGTAGACTCGCACAGCCGATCTCTGCCACCCCGGTCCCAGATACCTGTACGCGTTTCGTGCCGAGTGGATCTGCCAGTGCAAAATGTAAACCCCCGTTCGTAAAATCATATGTAGCGATGGTTCCGCCGAGCCTTATATTCGTATGCACAGGAGCGCCAGAGCCGTCTAATTCAGTGATTACTTCACTCTGCTTACCCAGCAGATATTGCCGATTAAGCGCGAACCCGTTTGAAATAAGCGGCTGCGAACAGGTAAGCCCGCTTACTGATCCTTTGGCGACACGTTCTCCAGAAGCATTGTAAAAATATTGGACAAATGCAGTAGTACCAGTGAGATTGTAGCTTACCGCACATAAACGCCCTTCCGGGTCGTAAGCATATCCATTCTGGCCATCGTATGTAACGTTTCCGGACGCATCGTATGTAAACGCATCAATTCTGTTGTTGTTATGGGTTGTATATGTCGCGCTAGTTCGTTGTGCATTATCGTTCGCGCCGGCAGTGCATGGTGTAGTGGTGGTTGTTGAAAAAGCTTCGAGCGTCCGATTCCCAAAGGCATCGTAAGTCCAACAACCGGTCTCGCCCGAGAAAGCGCCGCTCGATGCTCGCGCCGATATCAAACGATTCAAAGTGTCATATTGAAAGTTCCATGACCCAGTAACTGTGTCCGAATATAGAAGCAAATTTCCATTCAATGAATAACCGCCAACCGGAACTGTATAGCTATAGAGAGAACCTGCACTCTCTGAAACTATTCGGCCACGATTGTCGTACTGGCTTGCTACGGTGACGGCGGCTGTGGCCAAAGATGCCGGTAAACCGAATTTTGCATTCACCAGCCTCCCTGCAGGATCATAAGAAGCTGGGCTAGTAGACGATGCTTGCATCAGAATTGGCGGATAAGTAAGTGCGCTCCATGTCGGGGGCTGAGTAGTAACGGCTGCCTGCTGTAACCGGCCCGCCCCCGAATACGAATAATTAAAACTCAGAGCATTGGCAGCAGCCGTCAATCCGTTCGTGCTGCTCGTGATATTTCCTGCGAGATCGTAAGAATATGCGACTTTGCGCGCAACTCCACTTGGTGAGACCGATGGATCTACCATCTGCCACAACTGGGTTGTGCGGCCCAGCGCATCATAACTAAATGCCGTCATGCTCAGGCAAGCGTTACCCGCCAAATTCAAGATACAAGTCCAGCTAGGGCGCCCAATCACATTGCTGGTACTGAACCCTGTTGTCCCCATGGTAATACTCTCAGCGTCATAACCGAAAAGTGCGGGCGGCGTTACTCCATCGCTATATGATTTCTGCGTCAACCGATTCAATGCGTCGTATGTGTAGCTTGTAGTAATTCCCCTCGCATCTGTCCTAGCTGTCAGATTACTATTAAGATCATATCCGTTTATGCAATTGGCACCACTCCACGTCCCGTAACAGGTTGCCCCTGCCTCTGGGCTACTTGCGGTAATGAGTCTTGATAGGCTGTCATAGGTGAAGGACCGAATTCGTGCCCCGGCTGACCCGCTCGCGCCTCCCCACTGAGTGACTTTAGTTAAATTGCCTAGGGTGTCGTATAGGTAGTCGGTTTGCAGCGACGGCGTGGTTGAAGTACCGTTCGGCTCTAGCACAGTCTGGGTGCGGCCTAAGCCATCAACAGTCTTTGACCACTGATTGCCACTTTCATCACTGACAGTGGTCATATTACCGCTGAATGTCCACGTTTGAGTGCTGGTACCGTCTGGATCAACCCTGCTCACCATTCTGCCTAGATTATCGTAACCGTACGTCGTTACTCCATAAGTGCTATCTGATGTCGTACGGTAGGGGTTCCATTGTTGATACTTTCGTCCGAGCGCGTCATAGCTAATATTTGTTTTTGTTACGCCACTCGTATCTGTCAACAACGTCGTGCCAGATAGTCTACCCAAGCCATCCACAAACGACTGAATTTGTTTATTAAGCGTCGGCGATATCTTTTGCGTTACAGTGGTACCGATACTCCCTGTATCGTTGTACTGGATATCTGTCTCTCCATGAATGGTGGTGCCTGGATACAGGTCTGGATAGGTGATCTTTTTTAGCCGCCCTAGCGGATCGCTATAGTCATATGAGGTCGTTTGGCTATTGGCGTCTGTGATGCTAGATTTTTGACCGGTATTAAAATCATAGACAATCGTAGTTGTCTGGCCACTAGCATTCGTAACGGAGGTCGGCAAAGCACCTGCATAGGTCGATCCATATGTATACGTTGTCGTGTATCCTTTAGGATCGATCTGCTGATAGGTTACGCCAGTATCATACCAATTAGTGTGCCATTGGGGACTGGTTCCACCGAGAAGCATATTCGTTGTCGTTGTTGCGTGACCAAATATTAGGTTTGGGGGTGTGACGTGTTGCGTGCTGACGCCCGACGCCGTTAGATAGCTAGCTTGATCGTAAGTGTAGTCTGTCTCAGCAACCGTAGTTCCTGCCGCGTTAAGCGTTTTGGTAGAAGATGGCGTAGAGAGGATATTCGCGGTGAGATAATTACTGTTTGTTTGCCACAGATACGCTGTCTTCTGTTCTCTCAACAGAGACCCTGGCGCTCCCGACCCATAATCATAGTCCTTAAGATCGTATTGAATTCCATAATTGTAATTGAATGAGTTGGGCTGCGTAATTCCTCCATAGCCGATACTGGATACCGTCACGCTACAGCAATAGGCCATGGTCTGTTGTGTTGTCTTACTTCCATCTAGAGTAGTAATTACAGTCGTGGGGAATATTCCAATAAAGGGCGGCTGACCATCACTTATGCCTGCCTGTGTCATATACGATGTTTTGACATCTTTCTTCAAAACAAGGCCCGTAGAAGTGTATTGAAATGATTTTTGTTCTGTCACCGATGGCGCAGCGATACCATAGATATACTGTTCAACATTTTGAGCCGGGTCCGTTACGACGGTTCCTGAAACTCCGCTGATGACTCCGGCGTAGTTATAGGTCCATGTGTGTGGCCCTGTACCATCGTTAGCGTCAACACTTCTGGATGTCACCCAAGCAGAACAAAAGTCGTTGCTGCTAACACGCTGTCTCAGAGCATACTGGTACGATATCGAGCCACCAGTCGGGAATGTGACTTTGGTTAGCTCGCCGAAGTTGATTGTCGAAGGGTCACCTGAAGCACGAGCATCGTATTCGAATGTCCATGTTGAACCATTCGGAAGGATGATGCTTTGCAACATTGGCGTGTTCGCTGGTGAGCCGTAGGGTGCGCCTGAGTCGGCAGGTGAGGCAGTCGCGCAAGTTCCGACGGTGGGAAATCTTATCGGTATGGTGGCATAGCAAAAGGTATACGTTACGTCGGTTCCTTCGGCGCCAGGAACAGTCCACGTCTTTACAGAACTAATGGGTAAAGGCCCCGTACATCCGCTTGTGTCGGTTGTAGTTATCCCGGGAGGCGCTTGAACCGATCGGCCCATGGTGTCGGTAATCGTTCCTGATGCCAAATACGAACTACGGCCCGTTGCGCTGATAGTATTTCCGTCCACGTCTTCGCGCAGGACCGTCCCTGAGCTAAAATACGTAGTTCCTTGCGAGTCAGTAAGAGTACATCCGCCGAAAGAAGGGCATGTTGAAGTCCCGCTTGAACTGGAAGTAGGTCCGCCATTATAGCGAATCGCGGTCCCATCAAGCGTTTCCTGAGAGGTGCCTGCTGGCAATGAGGTGTCTGTACCGAGAACTGCTCCGTAATGTACAGAACCGTCTGCCGAAACTACTTGTTCCGGATAGTAGAGATATTGATTGAGGCAACTGCCGTCAGTGGGGCTTGTATCTCCGGCGGGACATTCTTGGTATGTCTTGGGATAAGCATAAAGATGTTGCGTATCAACAATGCTAAATCCTGATACGTTAGGTAATACTTGAGGCATCATCAGGTAATGACAAGGCGTGAATCCTGGTATACATAGTATCTGGAAAGTAAAAGGTTTCCCATTGTATTGGGCCGCAAAGTCCAACTTCAAGTGAGTGCCGCGTTGTGGATAAGACATCAATGGGATCTTGAGGCTTAGGCCGCCGTTGTAAGTGCTGACAGAATCAATATCGCCGCCGTGATAAGTCTGGTAAGGGGACGTGCCGATCGCATATTCGGGGTTGATTGTTTGTGCAATTGATTTTTGGCCTAAAACCATAGACAGAACAATGGTCAACACAATGGTTGACATGGTGATCTGTGCTGATGCAGATTTGCTTGGCCCTGAGGCTTTAATGCGGTTGACATCTCCATATTGAGGAGAGGCAGTTTTGGGGCCTTGACGATTAATTGAAGGGTAGCCTACTGCGCGACTCATGTTCCGGTTGAGCCCGCATCCTATGACGCGGATATTTAAAGCTGATTCAATACTAACGCTGTGTTTTTCGGTATGGAGGAACAGGGTTTTAAAACCAAATTCAAACATTTAGTGGGCTCCCTGCTCTTTATATCGCACCCCGGGCCCAAAATCCTTTTTGACAATGTTTGCGGTCACAAATTTAACAAAGCTGATGCCCATTTGCCGCTCCCGAATCCCGATGGCCGTTGGACGTATCTAGAGGCTAATAGTCGATTTATGAAACACCCTCAGCGGATTCGCTAGAGCGGAGCTCGGTTGAGAGATCAGCGACAAGGGATCGGATCGCTAGACCCTAGCGACTCGCCGTGTTTCTGGAAATGGGCGAATTCCAGCTTCACCGCTCTACCTTTGATAGATCGAGGTCACAGGTCGCCCAGGGCGTGTAAGCCTGAGAACGCCGTTTAGGCAGTAAAATTTGTGGGTTGAGTTGCGGGTTAGCCCCTCCCCTGCTCTTTTAAATGCCTTCTAATGAATAGCTTAAAAGGCGCAAATAATTGACACTAATCGTGTCAAAATTTCCAACAGTCGTAAGTTGTTGAAACCATGTGCGCCGATGGCTACGGAAAGCACTCAAAAGCACCCAAAAAGACTGGGATTTCGCCTTTAGCACCCTCGCCAGCACCCTCGGCCCCCTGAATGCAACGTCCACCTTGCAATGGTTAGGGCGGTGGCGATGCTCCCAGAGGACTCAACGAAATCGCAACCTAATTACGGACTGAAATGGATTCTGACACTGTGCTTGTGTTAAGACAATCCTGACGGTGAATGATTGGGAACATTCGTCGAACTACTTTGAATGAAGGGAGTAACCGGTGTACTCCCTTTCTGAACTCCAAACTTTGGCAATTCAAGGCTGGTCAGGAGTCTACTTTTGTGGCTGAATCTCCGTAGCTCGGAAAATAAGCGTATGCCCCGTTCCCATTTCTTCAATTGTGTCCAGCGATCCGGTTAGAACGACGGATTTGCCGAGATAGGACGATGCCACCGGCGGTTGTTTCACTGGTTTCTGGCCGGCTTGGCCAGGTGGTAGTTCCAATGCCAGCGGGAGCCGAACTGGAATTGATCGGCCCGTCTGGTCCGTTAGCATCAACTTCGTGTCCGTGAAGTAATTGTCGCCGAAATTTTCAAGCACACCGGCAAGTTTGACTTTTTGGTGTGTGTAGTCGTCCGGCTTGGTCTTCAAGGCCGAGACATTCGATGCGAGTGGCGAGGGCGCCGTACCTGGCGGAAGGAGACTGGGTGGAGTTGGAGTCGCACTAACCGCTCCCGAACAAGTTTTCGACGATAGAAGCAGTTGAGCATGAATGCGGTTACCCTCTTGGTGTATTCCGCAAAGCGCAAAGTTTCCTGGACTGGGAGGGCTGGAAGCCGAATCCAAATTGACATGCCCAGAGTTTCCAAGGAAGACGTCACCGGCATCCTGACGATCTTGTGGTGAGGCCGATTCAAGCCCTGCCCCCCCATCCCCCTCGACCACTCTCACTCCAAGACTGCCGGGAATCACATTGACACGATTGTTTGCCAACCCAAGGGAAAGTACTCCGGGGTTGATCGCTTCTATCAAAAGACCGCTCGCCGGGAGCTTGGCATCATTCCCAGTCTTCTGGATGTTTGAGAGCAAAAAGTACTGATTGCCAACTCCAGGTAGCTGATAGGCCATAGGGGTTGTCTCGATAGGATCGAGACTGATGTCCGGAATATCCGAGGACACTGGTAGCGGAGCAACCCAGCCGAGAAAGCTCTTCGACCACGCAGACATATACGTTGGCAGTTCGGGGCTAATATCGTCTCCTCCCCACGCCCCCGTTGCCATCAGATCCCAATCGCCTACACCTCCGACAGTCTTTCCGTCCACATCGTAAAGGTCGGGGAGCCCGAATGCGTGGCCAAATTCATGAGCCACCACACCGATGGAGTTTGGCGTAACGCCATCACATGCAAGAGCGGGGACAATAACGTAGTCATCAATCTTCAGATTGCCAAATCCGGCCTTTGCCGAAGGCGTGCGCGTTGTATATGCGCCGCCCAGGCTGTCAAGCCTGCCTCGATGCGACCATATAGCCGTATTGCCGGGAACATTCGTACACTCTCCGCCGATTCCTGCGTGCACGATCGCAATGAAATCCACATACCCATCGTCATCGCCGGAATCCGGCCGCTTGTCGGGACCATCATTGTCGAACGGACGCCAATCGACGGCCGAGTTTCTGTCAAGAAGATCGCGAATCAGTTCCCCAACCTTCGCATTGGAGCACAACCCAAGACACGGCTGATCCTGTCCAAATGCGTCTTTGAATGGTTTGCCAGCGTAGTAGTCAGAACTCTGTGGAAGCCCTTCCCAATCCAACACCATTCCTTTCACTGTGAGGTTCTGGTATGACATGGCGCTATAGAATTCGCTGAGAGTAGGTGTGGCAGACGGTCCATCAAAGAACTCCTTTTCTAGAACACTCTTGTCATAAGGTGGGCCGCCTTTATCGGGGAAGAGCGCTAGGGCCACAGGAATCATCTTGACGCCAGCCACGAGAATACCTCCCTGCATATTCGCGGCCGCGAGCGCAAACCCACCGGAGGGTGAGTTGAGCAGCCTTGATCGGTTTGACTGAATCTTCTGGACCAAGCCAAGATAGGACTGCCCAAATGAAAATGCATTGGGCTCACTCTTAAGCCGCTCATAGTAGGCGTCCGGAAGCGTGCGGCCGCTTTGAGATGGAGGAGGAATCTGCGCCTTGCTCGCTCTTTGGTTAATCAAGAGCGCGATGACCATCAACCCGCAAAACACACGCAACCGCGTGGCTCTCTGACATGCATGGCCCTGGATTGCACTGGCTGGAAGCTTGGAGAACAGGCAAGTGAAAGCCGTTTGATTCTTCATTCGATTTCTCCCGGAGGCGCGGCACTCGCGCATCCAAATGTCAGTAGCCAAATGCTTTGTGCGCCGATTGCGCAAAAAGCGCGGATGAGATGGTGCAAGACGACACGAACCGTTGTGCGACTACTTCAATCCCAGCACCTTCTTAGCGTCGCTAATGCTGAAGCCGATCATGACTTGAAGTTTGGCGTGCCACTCCGGATGTGTCGCGCTAGAGTGAGGCGAGTTGAGGCGCTGTTCTCGCTGCACATGCAGGCCCACCATGGGTTGAAACCGAAATGATTTGACCGTTCCCATAAACCCTGTTCCAAAGAACGGTTTTTGTAGAGGCTGATTGCCAATCGGCACCCCCATGGCCACCTTAGGCAACGAGATAGCGAAATTCGAACCGCTATAACCTGCCAGATCAACACCCCACGGGTAAACATCGAACAGAGCGTAGGGGACAACCGAGGTTGTACTCTTGGGCACGATCAGATTGTTCGTGGAATCATATTTGAGGCCTTTGTAGCTTGTAACAGGCATGGCTATGCTGAAGTCCCAATAATGCACGCCTTCGTTAGCGATGGTAAGCGAAGATCCTGACAACGAATTGGCGGCTCCCCCAGTGCCAGTTGGAGCGACCGCAGCTTCTTTTGCAGGATTGGCAGCAGCCTGCGGGGCCTGCATAGGCTCGGCAATTGGAGAATAAGAAGCCAGGGCCAATGCAGGAGGGGCAGATGAGTCCAAATACGTTGCGTGAGCATTGCGAACTGCATGGCCAGGACTCGGGTTTTCTATATCGAGTGATGCATTCGCCTGCTTGGGAACCGCCGCGCATGTTGCAGCAATTGAAGCGTCCATATTCTTGGAGGCGCTCAAATCATTCGAGGTAAAAACCCGGACGGTCCCGTTCAGGTTGGGAGTAAATGTAATAGAGGCCGGCAGATTGGGCTGTTTGAGGAGCACTGTTCCACCCCAGACACCCAACGCAGGAGGTAGCGATTCAACCGGTGGGACCGGTTGAATCGCTACCTGCCCCGCCTCCTTGCTGGCAGCAGCTGCTGCTCCAGAACCTTTCGGCTGCAGAATGGTTATTGCCGTCTGAATCAAATTGGTAAAGTCTTGGTGGTTGAGCGGAGTGGTATGTGTCGCCTTGATGTCGTACGAGATACCGCATGAGTTATCGATACCAAGATGAATTGCGAGGAACGCGACGTTGTTGCTTCCAAGAAGATGGGTCGCTGAAGAAATGGAAGTAACACCTTTACTTTTCCAAGGGACAATTGCTCCAGGTGTCTTCCCTTTCTGCCGATTGAAGAGCAGCCATGCGTCGGACGACTTCGGGGTGGTGCTTCCAGTGACGGGTGGATCCCAGCGCACCATGTGGATGATCGCATAGTCCACTGTAGGCAAAGACTTAGGCGTGGAAGAAGGCGCAGCCTGACTCTCTAGATCTTCATATCGAGTTGGTTTGCCGTCCGCCTCATAGTCGCAAAGTTTTTGTACCTGATCCGCAGAGAAGCCGGGAGCTGCGGCATATTTTGTGATGAGAGTCTGTGCAAGCACACATTCCGCGGACGCCTGTGCGGCGTGACTTGCATCCTTTCCTGCGTCGGATAGAAAACCGTCCTCAGAGAACTGGGGCGATTTGGCATCGAGCTTTGCTTGGCTGGCGAAAGTGGTCGTGTACGGCTGGTCAACGGCAACCTTCACGTCGGTGGTTGGGATGGCATTCCCCGTGAGACCAACCGCCTTGGGCTTCTTGACCACCTGTCCAGCCAGACTGAAGGCCACGTTGAAAATGCATACAGCGGCAGCGAATCGGAGTTGCCCCTGTTTCACAAAATGCTTCCCTGATGGCTGCTTGAAGCCGACTATCCGCCTTACAGCCCGGCGCGGAAAGGAAGTGGGTAGAAAAGAATGCTTCAAGTTTTGCGCCTGTGTCATCGTGATTTCCCCCTGAGCAAGTTTTCTGAATATCTTGGCCGCCTCCCTCAAACCAAATTCGCCTGCGATGACGGCTTGGAAGCCCCGCAGACCGATTCGGGCCGATGTGGCAGCCAGACCGCCGATCTTCTCGCTTGTTTCAGGAAGCTATCCCGGCGGCTACTCACGAGAACGTCAGGGCTTGGACTTTTCCTTCACCGCTCTCAAAATGAATTTGCGCAACTCTACGGCAAAGTCGAGTTTGGGCCGCTTCTGCAGCCGTAGAACGAGACAAAAGCAGCTATATTGCAATGCGGCAGACTTAAGAAGCTGCCTCATTTATGCACTTGCGGCTTCAAAAAGGGATCCGAGACCCGCTTTGATTGCAGGCTCATCCGGGGCATTGCGCTAGAGATCTTTTTTATGAGACAACTTCGAGTGGGGAGTCTTAGGCGCTGCACTATAATTGCGTAACCTGACCACCTTGAGGCCTTCCTTGACCCCAGCCAAAGCAAGTGCGGCAGCGGTAATCAGTGCCTGTCTGGACTCAGGCACGGAAGAGGCTTGGACCGACTTCGTACAGATGTTCCAGCCCCTGATTGCCTCGGTCATCGTGCGGATCATACGGCGATACGGCGAGTTAGACCGGCCGTTGGCCGATGATCTCGTGCAGGACACCTATCTACGGCTTTGCAAAGAAAACTGTAAGGCGCTACGGAGCTTTGAGTATCGTCACGAAGACTCGATCTTCGGATTTGTGAAGGTGGTGGCAGCGTCGGTCGCCATGGACTACTATCGCGGAAGAACAGCAGAAAAGCGGTCGCGAGAAGTTCCCAGCCGCATTGACGACGACCTCTCCGGGGTTCCTGCCCCTAAAGCAGATTTGCTCAGTTCGGTATTGATGAGCGAGATATCTTCCCACCTCGAAAAAATCTCCAATAACGAGCGCGACCGAGCCATATTCTGGCTGTACTACCAGCAGGGATTCACTGCAAAGGACATCTCTCAAATTCCAGGAATTCAACTATCTGCCAAAGGCGTTGAGAGTTCCCTGCTCCGGCTGACTCAAGCTGTTCGCCGTCAGATAAACTCTCGTAGCGCCACAAATGAGGGACGAGACGAAGGACTTTCGCCGCCCTTCCCGGTAGGAGAAGTAAGATGAGCCAGAACAACGGCCACGTCGATTTAGAGGGCTTGGAGCTTTGGCGGAGCGACGCGACCATCTTGACCCGCGAACAGCTTGAAGCGCGCGACAAAATTGCCATCCACCTTGAACAATGCACCGAATGTTCAAAAATGGCTGAGGCTCACACATTGATGTTTGCTCAATCACAATCAATCCATCACCCAGAGGCTTGTCCAGGAGAAGATCTCTGGATTGAATTCGCGACTGGCCTGTGTTCTGAGCAGCAACTTGACGGACTCATGACGCATGCCTCCCACTGCGAACGTTGCGCAGCCTTTATGAAGCTGGCCGTGGACACGGTATCTGATAACGAGATCGTTGCCGAAGCTACCAGTTTATCCAGCGCTACACCAGCTTGGCAGATGGAGATGGCTCACCGTCTTGCTGCGAGCCAGGTTGCAGCCTCAGCAGCGACCACCAGATCACTCGACACTCCGCGACGCCTATGGCCAATTGGTTGGTGGTTCTCGTGGCCCGCCTACTCCGTAGCCGCATTGCTGGTTGCAGCACTTGCTCTCGGCATCTGGATTCGTACCGGGCCCTCGGTGGACACACTCGTCGCTCGCGCCTATGACGCACGTCGCCTGACTGAACTGCGCATCCCAGGTGGCGCGTCGGTCGCGATGTATTCGCCGGTCCGCGGCCGCGCGACGTCCTCCGAATGGCCCGAGTTGCTCGAACTGAAACTGGCTGCCGACAGAGGTCTGCAAAAAACACCCGACAGCCCTTTCTGGCATCAGATCGCTGGTCGCGGTCTGATTTTGCAAGCAGACCCCACCGGCGCTCTCGCCAACTTTCAAGTGGCCTATGCGCGCAATCCCGTGTTACCCGGCATCCAGTTTGACCTTGGCTCTGCCTACTTCGAACTTGGCGATCAAACCCACGACACCACTAACTACGGCTACGCGGCAGAAGCCTTCAGCCGCTATCTTGATGAACTGCACCACCCGGACTCAGTAGCGCTATTCAATCGTGCCCTTTGCTGGAAGCGCATGGGGCTGCACGACCAGGCGATCCGTGATCTGCAACAAGCCCTCGAGAGTGAAAAGCAGGCAGACTGGCAACAGGCTATCCGCGCAGAGATTGCGGCCCTGCAACGGCACAATGGCCTAAACCGCTTTCCGGCTGCCAGCCACACCGAATTTTTGCCCGCTGCCTCCTCGGCGTTCGTCTGGAACGGTCCCGCCGCAACCGCTGGCTCTTATGAAAACGCTCTCAATCGACTCTTCGATGAGGGATTCAACCCATCAGATCCTGCCAACTGTTCCCGCTACAAACAACTCGCTCTAGATGGTGAAGCACATCACGATTCCTGGGTATCTGATTGGATGTGTACAGTTCGAACACCAGCCATGGCAAAGGCCGACTCTCTACTTGCCTCCTCAGTGCGCGCCAACCAGTCCGGACAATCCGATCGGGCACTTGCCTTCGCTGTCGACGCAATGCGGCTTTACTCCGAGACAAGCAACCACGCCGGCCTGACGCGTGCCAGCTTTGAACGTGTCTATGCCCTGCAACGCGCAGGGCGCGCACAGGATTGCCTGATAGCGATTCCCCCAGCGATCTCATCTCAATCCTCGGCACGCTATTCCTATTTAAGAATCATGATGCTGATGGAAGAAGCATCATGCCACGAGATGGCGGGCTCCGTATTGCCAGTCCAAATGGCTCTCGAAGGTGCGCTTGCCAACTCCTCGGCCTCCGCCTTTCCAAGTCTTCACGCACGCGCTCAGGGCTTCCTTGCAGCCTACTTCACGCAGCAGGGCCTGCCGGAACAAGGCTGGAATGTCGATGTAGCCGGACTCCAGTTCTGTCTCGACTTTGGATGCTCCTCCATGCGTCAGTACCAGTTTGTCTCCGATCTAACCGACGGCGCCATTGCGCTAGGACTCAACAGTATCTCGATAGATCTGGCCGCATCCGGCTCCTCCATGGCCCATGCCACGGGTAACCTTCAAATCGACGCCTACGCATTGGAATTGCTCGGTCAGCGCCAACTGGAAGGCTCTCGCATCGAGGATGCGAAACACTCATTTTCCGCAGCCGATACCATCCTCACAAGCCTCGGCGATACCGAAGCCTCCCGCCAATATCGCGCCGATTGGACTGCTGATCGAGCAAAGTTGCTCGCACGCGAAGGCCACGACAACCTCGCACTATCAGCGCTCGATCATGCGTCACCAGTCATTGGTTCGGCGCAGAGTATCGTTCTTCAGTTGAACTATTGGAGCCAGCGAGCTCTGCTGGAACGTACTGCCGGCCACAACGCAAGAGCGATGACCAGCGCTCGCAAAGCCGTGGACTGCGCCAATCAGGTGCTGGGCGGCCTTACCAATCTCAAGGATCGCCAAGCATGGCAGACGCGAGCGGCACTCGCGTACGATCTGCTGGTCGATTCCCTGCTGCACAACCATCGCGAAAAGGATGCCTTCTCGGCCTGGGAGGTCTATCGCGCCGCAGCAGAGCAACCCGTTGCAGCAGAATCTTCCAAGTCTATCCTCGTGAATTACCCTATAGCCCGCCAATATCCTAAAAACACATTGACCTTCGTCTTTGCCCGTCTCATCGATCACTACGCTGTCTTCGTGCTGGATGCAAACGGAAGCATGCTGCGGGTATATTCGCCCCCTGCGACTGCAGACGCCGTTGACCAATTGGTGCACACCTTTGCTCAACTCTGCGCGGATCCTCGTTCGCAAATCACCGATATTAACGTGGCGGGCAGGGCACTCTATTCGATCTTGTTTTCCGATATCAGGCCGACGAAAGAGTTGAGGATTGAAGCGGATGGCCGTCTCGAAACACTCCCCTTCAACGCGTTGATTCTCCCCGACGGAACCTATCTCGGGAAACAAGCCGCCATCACACTATTGCCTGGGTTCTGGACCATGAGGCGCCAGAATCAACCGGTCGCTCTCACTGCATCAAGCCCCATACTTGTCGTTGGCGCTTCCGCTGGTGGCGTGGATTCAATTCCCGGAGCCTATGACGAGTCTCGTGAAGTTACGGCCAGGTTTACGCACGCGGAATTAATTAACGAGATGCACCCCAGCCTGGGTCGAATCCTGCGTGCCCTCGGTTCTGCCGAGATATTCCACTTCAGCGGTCATGCAATTCGCCAGCAAGATTCGATTCATCTCGTTTTGGGCTCTTCCTCCTCCGATGAACTCTCTTCGACAGCTTTCACGCCGTCAAGCCTGCGCGCTTGTAAGCTCGTCGTACTGGCCGCCTGCTCCACTCTCGGCTCAGAATCACACTCTGGCTCACTCATCTCCGAAATGCCTGAGGTTTTCCTCAGAGCCGGAGTAGAAAATGTCGTTGCCAGTCATTGGCAGGTTGACTCCCAGGCAACGCGAATCCTGATGCTCGAATTTTACGATGAACTGCTCAAAGGAAATTCAGTTGACATTGCGTTATTGAATGCAGAGACGAAACTCAGCACTAACGCTGCCTTCCAACATCCGTATTACTGGTCAGGATTCACCGTCATGCAGTCCTGACAGCAACTCGATCAGGAGAACGCCATGCCCTCAATCTCTCGCCGCCAAGTACTTCAGACCCTTGGCACCGCCTCAGTTGCTGTCGCAGCCTCACTCGCCATGCCCGCCAACGGAAAACAAGCCAAGAAACGACTCGCCGTTCCCGATCCAAAGAGTCTATACCTCATTTTCCCGGGAGCCTGGGCCTTCTTCTATGAGAATGGCAGGCTTTTTGCAGTCACGCCTGACTTTCAAGAACACACCTATGACCTCGGCCTCTCACTACCCTCTGGCCAACCGCGCATGCCCATCGAAAAGGGTCAGACCTACACCGTCGACGTTGCCGGCTACTCGGCCGCCACTTCATTTCCGGATCTTATCAACCCCATGGTGATCGCTAAGCAGGGAATGATATTCAAAAGCATCCAGCGTAAAGCAAAGCCGCCAGTTGGCCTCCGTATCGTCTCCCTTCCGTTGCCCTCGTCCATTAGCCCAGCCGCGCTCATTCATGGCGCGATTGTCAACATCGACCCCACTCAAACAGAGATTCCTAATCCCCAGCAGTGGCCAGCCGCGCTCGCCCTCGTCTACTCTGGTCCATGGCGATCCGCTTCGATCAAGAGTTCTGACAGCACTCAGCCGATCGTCAGTGTGATTTCCGGTTCTCTCCCCGTTTCCCATTACACCTTTCGTACCTGCGTAACCGCCCAATGCAATTTGCCTCTCGAATGCACTATCGATTGCGCAAAGGCCAACAATGACATCGCTCACGTTAAACATGTCCATGGCCAAATGATGGACATGTTTGATTTCAATGGCAAGATGATTCCGACAATCGACTTCCCACCCTGTACCGTCGGAACAGATTGGCCAGTCACGATCGATCGTGGTAATGATACAAACATTCACGAGTCAGAGATCGGTATGGAGAGACATTGCAAGAAGCTCGCAAACCTCCATAACTGCGCATCTGGCACCATGATCGTTAGACTTTAGCGTCTCCCTGATCCGTACCGGATCGGCATCCCTTTTCCCTCTGACTTAAACGCTGTCAACTCACCTTGCTGTCACGGAGAACAACATGCCGGATCTTTCTCGTCGCCAAGTCCTTCAGAGCCTTGGAACCGCTTCAACCGTTGCGTTGGCTTCACTCGCCATGCCCGCATACGGAAAACAAACCAGGAAACATATTACCGTCCCGGATCCAAAGAGCTTGTACCTGATCTTCCCCGGAGCATGGGCCTTCTGTTACGAGAATGGCAAGCTTCTAGCGGTCACGACTGACTTTAAGGAACACACCTACGACCTCGGCCTCTCGCTGCCCACCGGACTGCCACGCCTGCCCCTAAAAAAGGACCAGACTTACAGCGTTGATATCGGTAAATACACCCCCGCTAAATCGATCCAGGACCTAGTAAGCCCCATGGTAGCCGCCAAGCAGGGAATGATATTTAAAAATATACAGCGGAAACAAACACCGCCTGCAGGACTTCGCACCATTTCTCTGCCGCTGCCATCATCCATCAGCCCAGCCGCTCTCGTCACTGGCGCTTACATCACAATAGACCCGACCCAGACACAAATTCCTTCCATCAAGGAGTGGCCTGCCGCCCTCGCGCTCGTCTACTCCGGCTCTTGGGAATTTGCAACCGTTTCAGTTAAAGACGACTCCCAGACGCCGGTCACTATCGTTTCCGGTTCTCTCCCTCACCCCCACCTATCTTTCCGCACCTGCTTGACTGCTTCCTGCGATATGCCGCCTGACTGCACGATCAGTTGCGCTGAAATTGAACACGAAATTAAACATGTAAGAGCTGTCTATGCAAGCATGATGGACATGTTTGATTTCCAGGGCAAGACCATTCCCACGATTGACTTCCCAGCCTGTGTCGCAGACCCAAGTGGAGTCGGCGGACGCTGGCCAGTCGGGATCGATCCAGGGGATGATCCGAATATCGACAAATCCGAGATCGGCATCCCAGGGACCACTTGTGTTTTCGCCAATCTCCATAACTGTGCAGCAGGCACCATGATCATCGGAGCCTAGCCTGGTAAATAACCTGATCGGATGCAGGCACCGGCACTTCTCGGCCCAAGGTACAGGAGCTTCGCGTTTGATAGGCGACTAGTAGTAGAGAACGCCCTTGTGGAGTTTCCCCGGTTCATCACCAAAGGAAGACTTCCTCAATAACAGCAAACCATGAGAGCTACCTTGGGCAACTTGCCCCAAATTGCCACAGAGATCACACATTCATGTGCATCATCCACAGAGGGTGAGTTGCTTGCAGTCGTTACTTTCGACGACTCATAAGCGACAAAACCGGAAATAAGGGCTGCTTTCTATCGACGGCACGCTCGAATCTGACCATTCCAAATTCAGCAGTCGACACCCCCGTCAGCACCCCTCGCTATCCCCTTCATTCTCTAAATTATTGAAAAGTATTAACTTATCCGCATGAAACATTTCAAGCCTATACCGTGTCAAAATTCCCAACACTCGTAAGTTGTTGAAACCATGTGCGCCGATGGCTACGGAAAGCACTCAAAAGCACCCATAAAGACCCCGATTCCGTATTCAGCACCCTCGCCAACACCCTCACGACAGAACCAGGTTTGAGCGCGACGCCAGCCTTTTCAGGGCCACCTACCGGATTGCATAAGCGGTTTGGAATCATCGAAAGTCACTGCAACAAAAGCGGTTATCTGGGTAGCTGTTTAAGATCGTCTAGGATCATTTCGGGTGTTTTCTGGCCTTTGATGTTCGCGTATGGTTCGTGCCGTCCCTGATCCGATTAAGGCAAACACATCCGTTTCTTACCCGAAACCTAACGCGTGGCAGAGCTACTGCTGAAATGCCTGCGCTTTTTGCGATTGCCCCAACACAGAATAGATCGTTGCCAAGTCATGACGTGCGCCCTTTACAAAACCGGATGAGGGAGCTTGCTGTTTGAGAAGGATCTGGTATCCAGCTTCGGTATGCGACTCGGCCTCATGGTAACGATGTTCAGCCATAAGGACCCGGCCAAGCTTGACCTCAGCAATGGCTGTATTGATGTTGTCAGCCGAGAGCGCTTTGCTTAGGCGCTGAATCACGTCTTCGTAGAGGTGTTCAGCCTCTAGAAGGCGGTTCTCGTTTACGTAGACGCCGGAAAGATTTGATAGCGCGATCGCGACACGGTAATCTGCATCTCCGTAGGCATTACGGTAGATACCGGCCATCCTGCGAAAATCGTCCTCAGCAATCCTGAAGTGTTTCTTGTGGTTCTCGATTCCCGCCAACGAATTCAGGACGTAAGCTACATGGGGACTCATGCTGCCATAGACATTTTCCTGAGTTTTCAACGCTCTTCTTAGCAAATCTTCCGCATCTACATAGTTATTTCGATAGATCAGCGTGCTTGCAAGGGCGACTTCGGTAACTGCAGTCTTAGGATTGTCACTTCCGTACCAGGCTTCGTTGATCTGCAGGGCCTGTCGCTCATGCTTTTCTGCTTCGGCATATTTGCCCCATAGCTCCTCAGCTTGACTGAGATTGTGTAAATCTTCGGCAATTCGTGGATGATTGCCCGAATAGATACTTCGGTCGTATGTTAGCGTACGGTCGTCGAGGCTCGCTGATAGAGTGTAGTGGCCAAGATACAGATGAGCATCAGCGAGTTGGCTCAGTGTATCCGAAAGCCCGGACGTGGAGTCCTGCGGCGATTCAAGCGCGACAGCCTGATCGAGGGCATTGATGGCAGCCGCATACTTGCCCTGACCCGTTAGGACCTTGCCGAGTGCCGTTAGTGCCTTTGCCTGCACTGCCGTATCTCGTGCCGAACTCGTACCTAGCAAGGTGATAGCGTCTTGGATCAGGTGTTCAGCATCATCGGACTTGCCTTGCTCCGAACGCAGCAGCCCTTGGGCAATCATCGTCTCCACTAATGCTGTTTTGTCCGCTGCCGAGTCCGTGCTTCGCAATTTCATCGCAGACTGAATCATGGAGTCGGCTTGTTCTAGTTTTCCGAGCTGCATGTACATCAAGCCGAGCGTCTGATACAGCTCCGCCTGTACTTGAGGTTCACTACTTAAGCTTTGGGCTGCTGGTACGCCCCGGTCGAGCAGGGTAACGACACGCAAGTCCTGACCTGGGCCAGCCTCCTTATCGTCACCCTCAAACAGGTTCAACATAAACCGTTGGATACGTTGTGTGCGAGCGGCTTGGACGAGCGCGGCGTTTCGAGCCTGTACTAGCCGCCAGGTAAAAAACATAGATAGAAACAAGATCAGTGCAAAGGTGAACAACGCCGCGAGCACAGCCACTTGGTTACGGTGAATGAATTTATTAAAAACGTAGAGAGTCTTTTCGGGACGGGCTTCGATGGGCTCTCCGTCAGCAAAGTGATCGAGGTCCCGAATCAATGCTTCGACCGATGGATATCTCTGCCCCGGATCATGATGCATGGCCTTGAGGGCAAGCACATCCAGATCGTCACATACATCTTTGCCTACGGAACGGCGGAGCCCAAAGCCGACTTTGCCTTTGAGTGCAGCACGCCGAAAGGCTGAAGAGGGCCGCTGTGGGCTCTTCTGTTGTGAGTTGCTGTTCTCGTCCGCTAACGCTGTACCCGTCAGCATTTCGTAAAGGATTACGCCGAGAGAGTAAACGTCGTTTGAAGCCGCTACGATGCCATCATTTTTCCACTCTGGCGCAGCATAGCCGGGAGACATGAATCTCAAGCCCGGGGCTGTAGGTTCCAGAAATGCGCTGTCGCCCAATTGTTGCAGTTCGCGGGCGATGCCGAAGTCGAGCAACTTAGGTGTGCCGTCCTCTCTAATGAGGATGTTCGAAGGTTTGAGATCACGATGCACGACCAGTTGGCTGTGGGCATGCTGCACGGCTTCGCAGATACCATGAAAGAGCTGAAGTATTTGATCAAGCGAGCGACCGGGTTTGCGACAGTATGAAGTGAGCGAACTGCCCTTCACATACTCCATGACGAGCCATGGCGTACCATCCGGGAGGCTGCCTGCGTCGTACATCCGAGCAATAAAAGGGTGATTCAGCCTGGCGAGAGTCCGCACCTCGGATGCAAAGCGTTCGCGGCGGGCTGGTGATAGCTGCGCATGAAGCAGAAATTTGATGGCGACTTCATTGCCTGCATCGATGCGCTCAGCCAGCCAGACCACCCCCATCCCGCCTTCGCCGAGCAACTCCTTCAAGCGGTAGGGACCAATCTCTACGGCGGAGAGCAAGCCATTGATCGGCACCACAATTTCACTGGCAATCTGTCGAATATCCATATCGAGAAGGGACTCGCCACACGATGCAGCGGCAAGCATCGCTATAGCGTCATCGAAGAGGGCTACATCCTCCCCGCAGGCTTGCTGAAGAAAGATCACTTGCTCGGACGCGGGCAAATTAAGAGCCGCGTCAAATAGTGCCTGAAGTCGCTCCCATCTTGCGGCATCCATCGGGCTAGGCTCCTGCATCTCGACCGAGTGCGACGGTAAGCCACGCCTTAGCAACTCTCCAGTCGCGCTCAACTGACGCCTCCGAAAGATTCAGGCTTTCGGCAACCTCAGAAATGCTCATTCCGAGAAAAAACTTGTGCTGGACGATCTTCGCCTGACGAGCATTCAGTCGCTCAAGTTCGGTAAGGGTCTTGTGAATAGCCAGCACCTCAACATAGCGTGGCATTCTGGCTCCTATGAATTCCTCCAACGGAACCGCTATCTTGTCAGGACCCCCACGAATTTCGGCCTGCCGCTTCCGTGCAGCATCTACCAGCACTTGACGCATGGCTCTGGACGCAACAGCCACAAACTCGTTTGGTGGAAGAGACGCTAAATGTGGAGATTTTCTGAGCTTGAGAAATGCTTCGTGTGCCAAAGTTCCTGTGCCTACCGTGGCATCGGCGTCCCTACGCCGCAACGCAGAGGCAAGACGAAGCAGCTCCTCGTAAACCAGGCTGAAAAGGTCATCGACAGCCCGCGTGTCGGCTGTTGCCGATCCCTCGTGACGTCGCGATCGAACGACGGACTGTTCGATTGCAAAAGCTGTGACGGACTTTTTCTCGCTTTCACGCATTAACAAGTGTCGGCTCAAGGCAGCATTGGGATGGCCCAATTCTATCAAGTTCACAACTTGGGTACGGAACGAAATCAATAGAGGAAAGCAAAGAAAGGCGTCTATGCGACTGATTCTTCGTCAACACCTGGGGCTTGCACTTGGGGTTATCGCTTTCTGGACAGGTTTGACCATTCGCTGCGAAGCGCAAAGTGGGCCCCCTTTCAAAACACTTGACGCGGCGTCATTTCAGAGGCTCCAGGATCCGAACGCTCAACTGTTGTTGGAGGCTGTCCGAGAGCATCCGGAAGTCCTTGAGAATAGGTCTTTTATGACCTCCTTCGCCATACTGAATAACTGCGTATCCGATGATCCAAATACAAACGGCAGAGCGATCGTAGCGCTGAAGCAATCGATGCAGAACGAATTTGAGTATCCAAAGATCAGTGAGTTCTACCGGTCTCACGCAGCGGAAATACTCGGTGGCCTGCCGCGCTTGCCATTAACAGAACGGGTGAAAGGTCCAGTATTGGCAGAGTATGACATGGTCAACCATGACTTCGGAATGTCCATTCCAAAGACCATGAGCAACCCAAGCGGTGCATTTCAACTGGATTTCATCCAGCACAACGGAGTTTCAGATTCCCTTATCAGGCTCGGGTGCGGTTCTCAGGCGCTGCTCGGAGCCACTATTCGTTTCCAAGATCTTGAGCTCGTTACTCTTCCCGTCCCAGCGGACCAGGCCGAAATTTATGTGAACAAGGTAAAGGCTGATCGCAGGGATACCATCTTCCAACTGGAGTTGGACATCCAGAATGTAGATGTCGATCTGAAATCGACCCGCATCAGCATCTCCGCTCGCGCCTTGGCCACGAAGGCAACAGTCATCGCACTCGTAGGGGGAGGCCATATCAGTCTCACGAATAGAGCTGTCAGCGGTCCGGATACTCTCCAGCTGGCAGTGCTCGATGCCCAATCCATTGCAGCAGGCAAGAACCCCCAGTCAGGAAAATCCATCCGCCTGAAGGACCTGTTCCATAAACAGTAATCGAAAAAGAGAGGAGAGCACGATGAGATCGGCAATTCTGTATTCCGTCATTTTGCTGGCTTCTACCCTGCTGCAAGGACAAAAAACAGAGCAGGCCCAGAAGGAAGACTCTTGGGCGTACGAAGACCGAATGTTCGCTATAAGGCAAGTTGCTTATGTTTCGATCGCCTCCAATGCGTGCAGCGATTGGCCTTTGAGCGATGCTCAGAAAGAGCACATTAAGAAGTTCCTCGATAAGGCGGCCAATGGTTCCTTCAATGAACGAACACAGTACAACTTGGTAGTGTCACGGGTGAGAACGGCGATCTCTGCCAAAGGTAAGGTGAACTTCTGCGCGAATCCCGTTGAGCGGAAAGGATTCGAAAAAGCAGCGGCTACCATCGCTCCGGTCGGTCCGATTGCGAAGGATGAATAAGATCAGACAGCAAAGCCTCAATTGCAGTGTCGATGAAATCTCGAAAGCGGCAAACAATCATTGAATGCGATCCGCAAGTGAATCTCCCGTGAGATTGCAAATAAGGGGTTATGCCGTTGAAGGTACGGCTTCATTGGGATGATTGCGGCTGGTTTTGCGTCCTCGTTGTTCGCACATAGTTCGCGCCAAGAACTTACTGCGGGCTTTTGTAGGGGTCCCATAATTCCACCCGTCGAAGATGGCTGAGGTCGCTCATCTCTCGCTCGATCTGTTGCCTGTGGCGTTCCTTGGCTTCCTTTGACCTTGGCGTCTCTGTTCCTGTCATCAGTTCGCTGATGATCGCATCAGCATCTTCGAGCTCTTCCGGTGTCTTTGGATCAAACACCATTCTCTCGCGCTCCCGATATTCGTCACCTGTCAGGGGCCGGTAGTTCCGTCCGAGGGTTGTGAGCCGGATCAGCATCATGGAACCCGACTTCCATCCTTTTGCGATATCGCCGATGTAGCGAGGGTCCATGGATCCGGCGGTGAAGTCAGGCGTCATCGCCTCGGTATCACACCACTCCAGATATTCGCGGCTTGCGACATCGTCTGTGTCGTCGATCGAAAACCACAGCCGGTCGTCCTCGGCCCCAATCAGCCAATAGTCCTGTTCCAAGGCTTGCTGTTCGATACATTCCTGAATGAAGGGGTCCATCGTCGCCACCGATGACCGGATTCTACTACCCGCCCTGTCCTCTTTTCCCTACTGCCCTCTCCTTTTGCTCAGGATTTGCCGACCTCGTGAGTGTCAGAGAAGTTAGAGTCTGTGTTAAGTAGTGTTACGCCGGTGACGATGCCCCCTAAGCCCGTGGGCCGTTTTGGGGATTTTGGGGCGACGGTATTGAACGTAATCCCGCCGATCAGATTGAGGTTCGACGGCCAGACGATGCCCGCGATCGCTATCTCTCCGACCGTGAGCTCCGGCGATTGAAGCTGGCTCTCGATGACAAGAGGTACAGGAAGGGCACCACGGATTTGAACCGGACCATACAGCGTATGCGATTGATCGTTTTGATCGCTCTCACAACGGGCATGCGGGCCTCAGAGGTTTTTGGGCTGCATTGGTCGGATGTGATGTATGGGGAAGGCCTGATAGCGGTGCGGGCAAAGCTGAAGGGCGGCAAGATGCGTTACGTCCCGATGCTCCCCGAGCTTGCTGACGAGCTGCGTTCTTATGCGGAAGGCTCGTCCGATGATCAGGTGTTCCCGCCTCGGCAGGGAGCATCAGGTGTCCGGCGAAGGCTGGAAGCGAGTTTCGAGGATTTGCTTGAAAGAGCGAAGATCCGGAACTTTCGCTTTCATGATCTGCGTCATACCTTCGCATCCTGGTACATGATGAACGGCGGCGATCTGTACGAACTTGCCAAGCTCCTCGGCCACTCAAACATCAAAATGACGGAACGCTACGCGAAGCTGGACCGCAACATATCGCCCGTACCGGCAACACGGCGCGTGAAATGTGGAAGCTGTTGTAACCAAGCGAAACCGTTTTTGCGAATGCTTCGTGAGTATGTTCGCAAATGGTTCGCGCGGCTGAATTGTAAGACTTTGGTTTACCGCTAAGTACTTTGTAATGTGGTGGCCAGAGACGGGATCGAACCGCCGACGCCTGCCTTTTCAGGGCCACCTGCCGAAGATCAGCGGAATTGATTGCAAAAAAGCGCCTCACAGGATTTTGATTTAAGTAAGACTTTGGCCGTTCGGGCTCATTTTCGACCTTCTATGTACGTTATTTGCACGTCCGACATCAGTAGACCATGCAAGTAGGACTGAGGCAACGCCGCATAGTCATATCCTGGTACGCATTAAGCGCGGAAGGCATAACTGATCTAGATTGTCAGGAATGAGGGCGGGTTCACCGGCACGACCAATAATTAAATGGGTGCTGCGGTCCTGAGGGAGGCGAATCTGCCAGCCTTGTGGACGGCGGCTGCGTCGGGGCGCAGTTGGTTGACTCTAATCTGGGCCTCTGGAACTTCTGCCGTCTCATCGAACGCTTGTTCAACGCGATCAACAACCTCAGGATCAACGGTTCTACTTGTGAACTCAATTTCGTAGTATCCGTTACCAAGCTTTCGTACGATACCCATGTGCAAAATCCTTTTCCCGACCTTATCGGCCGCACATCATCATTAGATCACCTTCACATCCCGCTTTTAGATTGCCGAGAACCTTCTTGAAGGTCAATCACCGGGTTTAAGTCCTGTTTTTGCACCGCTTTTCCTCATCTTTTGCACAGTGCTGCGAATGTCAAAAAGTACCTCGGCCATCGCTACATTCAAACTGTGCTGCAGCATCTTCAATTCAGCTTCTGTTCTATCTTCCGACACCAACTCTGGAGACAGTGGAAACTCCTCATTTTCGCTCCCAATATTCAGAATGCCATATGGCTCAGAAGTGGCATATACGTTCGATTCTTTTTGGAATTCTCGCTGTTGTACAGGCAAGTGGAGAGGAATGCAAATGAGTTTCTTGTGGTCAAGTGAACCGGGAAATCTGAGATAAAAACTGGGGCTATCTAAACCAGATCCATCCAAGGCGATTTCAGGAGAGACATGAAACTGTGGCCTATTAGCCTTGAAAGCCCTTCCCGCAATTCCCAGACCGTACGGAATGGTTACATCAGTAGGAATTTCATCCATTGACTTAGGTTCGGCTCCATCGACCAGCTGAGTAAACCGGCCGGCCGAAATACTTTTGAGCATTCCAGGGTATTGAGAGAAACCAAACACCATCAAATTCATATCAAATTCCCCCGCCCAACCTTTGAGCAATATGCGACGAACGCCAGAAAGTGTCCTATATAAGATCGTCGGAGACAGTGGGCTCTTAGGCTCAAGGGATCTAATCAATCTGGGAATTCTCCCCGAGTCTCTTCTCACGGGGCCTTCCGGCAATTTCCATTCGATTCCATAACTAAGATTCGGATCAGGCGTCGCGACCCTAAGTTCAATGGTATTGATCGACGGGATTACGGTCATCGCATGAGCCGCTTTCAAAGCCTCCGTAGTATCTTCATCGAGTTGCCATAGCCTACTATCCTCAACTGTAGGATCAGGTTTGGCGACGCGGATGTGAGGAATTTCTCGGTATGCAAAGCCGGAAGGAAACTGAACCATTAAGATCATGGTTTCTGCAGGATCCTTCGGTTGAAAGTGAGTAAATTCCGTGTTTTGCAGTGCTGTGTCCTTTGGATACATCCGCTTAAACTGTGTCTTATCCAAAGCAAAAGCATTTACTGCTGTCCACTCAAACTGATAGTTGATTGGACAGCCTAAGCTTAACTTCGGTCGAAAGCTCAATCGCTTTGTCGCGGATTTGGCTCGTACCGAGGTCGCACCTTCGTCCTCAACATCAATGTCTAAGTCCGGTGAGGAAGCTCTAAAGTGATCGATATAGCCGGATGTCAGTGGAAGAACAACGACGTGGCCGACAGCCCGTTCACATTGTCTGCTGATTAGTAATGCGTCGCACTGCACGGTGCGAATCGCGTCACCCTCATCAGTAATCTTGGTGGTCGCCACAATATTCCGATAACTAAATCCTTCACGCTGCACAGACCGCTTGAGGGCATCTGCCGGACTTAGGTTAATTTCAAGTGGTATTGGCGTTATCCTCTTGATGGCCTCTCGAACATCAGCCGTACTAAGGTCATGCGTCACGTTCTTGATCTTTAGTCGCTTCGAAGATTGAGTATTGTCAAATTCAATCAGGCGAATTCCGCGAAATGAACCTGCGCTTTGATGACCACCCATCGTCGAACCGCCGACAATGAATATTTCTTTGTCTCTAAAATGGTGGACCATTTCATAAGCATGATGTTTATGTCCCGTAAGAATAAGGTCAAAGTCAAAGCCGGTGAGGAATTCGAGCAATAGTGATGAATCAAGCATGAACTCATAGCCTTTGTGCTCAGTTTCTTGACCTGGGAAATGAACAACGTGATGGTGTACAAGCGCGACCTTCAAATATGAATTCCATTTGTCTCCAAGATGTTTCTTCTGTCGCTTGAGAATGTCTTGCAGTGGCTCCAACTGGTCTTGCGTGAATTGTGCAATATCTCTCAGGAAGTATTTGGAGATCGCCTTGGATTTGTCTGCCGCGGTCGTGGTAGCTTTTGGCCCCAGGTCGATTGCTTTACCACTCCACTGAACAAAAGCTTCATGCATTTCCTTATGTAATTCACCACATCTAGACGCAGAGTTAATATTCAGGACCAGGATCTGCTTGGACTCGTCATCGTTAATGTACAGAGGTCCATGCTTCGGACGCTGGAACACAACCTTTGAATGTGAATCGGGCTTTACTTCCCCTTTCGGAAAGAGACAAGTAGTGGCGTTTGCCTCATTCACCATTTCTACGAAGTGCTGAAATTTCAGCTGGAAATAGCCAGGCTGACTGGGATCAAGAGCCCACATGACGTCGTGATTTCCAGGGACAATACAAATGGCATTCTCGGGAACGAGAGGCTCCAGCAACGGAACCGCTTCCTTGCAAAATTGGGAAAGACCGACCTCCTGGCCGTGAGTTGTAATATCCCCGACGACAGCAATAAAGTCTAGTTCATTAGGCTCGAAGCCATGTTCGAGAATAGCGTTGAGCCTTTGGAGAGTGTCTGCACGAAAGGCACCCCCGAAGGGCTTGCCAAGCTCTTTGGGGTCATCGGTGAAATTCACTTGATCATCTGAGTAGTGCAAATCAGTTAGACAGAGAAAAACACGCTTCGCCATCCGCGAAAACCACCTTCTTGGCATGCACTTATTTTAAAGGTCGAGCATATCACTCCGGTCAAGGCTTTTCATACAAGTAATTTCGGTTTTATCTGTCACTATGCGCTGTGACGGAGCCTTGACCTGTTGGTTCGCCAATTGTCAAATGATCCTACATACTATCGGGACGCGCCCCTCGGGCAACGAATCTCTTGCTGGCTCAAGGATCCATCACCTTTGAAAGGTTTTGTTTGATTTCTAAAGGAAAATGTCCTCGAAATACGGTCCGTCTAGATAGGCGTTCCATCCCCAAGATGGAATGGACAAAGCAGGAGCATTCGATGTTCGACTCTACAAAAACCTTTCGCCGAACATTTGTGTCCAGTCTTCGTTACTCTTTGGCTTCTCACGCAACTTAGTCAGCCCCCGGCATCCTCCTCCCTTTCTAGCCGTATGTATAAAAGCCAACTATATAAGCTACATAATCTGAGCTATCAACTATCCTCGCCCTACTTCGCTGGTGTCGCTTTCAGTCGCCTACCGCGATTCTGAAATCGCTGCTCTGTCAATCCATTGTAGTATTCGCACCTTACTACCATAGTCCCCAACAGCGATCTTCCGCATATTACAGCTACAGCTCAGAACGGGATATTCACAGCAAACTGAAGATACGATCTCCCCATTGTCCGACCGCCAGACTTTCACTGTTCCATCGTCGGAACCGGCTAATATGTATTCGCCGTCTGTACCCCACGCTACGGTTCTTAATACGCTGTCGTGTCCTATTAGTGTCATCAGCGCACCGCTCTCTCCGACATTGCAAATCCGTATTGTTCGGTCTTCGGAACCCGATAGCACCCGCCTTCCATCAGGGCTCCAAGCTACTGACAATACTGCGCGGAGGACTCCCCTATCGTGCGGTTAGGCGACCATGGAAGTCTAGGTCTGATTCATGGTGAAATTCCAGGGTAGCCGGTCGGTCGCATACATAGCTGTTAGTCGCATCCTAACTTACCTTCCCTGATCCATCATAGAGCAGCACCTGGACTTGCCAGTAAATTGTTTAGATCGGACGTAACCTTCCTAATTCAGACGCATATTCATCACCAGGAGTAAGCACAGTGATGTCACTAGGAAAATCCTCTGATACGATGAATGCCACTCGCTGTTTTTCGTCACTCCGAGAAATAAGTTCAATGCCCTTAACAAAGAAATCGTTCTCAGTGATGTCGTCCGAGACATCCCGGCCTACATACAAATTGACCCATCGAGGCCCATTCACTAGATCAGTAAGGCCAATTGCTGCCCAAGAAGAATATAGGTCGATGTTATCGATAACTGGCATACCGTTTCGTTCAACAATCTCCTTGCGCCAGTATTCCTGGCCCAATGTCCTACCGAAGTCGACATAGAATGCCTCCTCCTTCGCGCCTTCTTGAACGATCTTTACATCGATAGAGAGTTCTGAATGGTCGAAGAATAAATCCACTCCTCCCCCATGTAAGTGCCTACCCCTAGGAGGCAAACCTCCTGTGTATGCTGCCACTATTGCATCGCTTTGGAGGCGATTAAGATCCACTTCACTCAGGTTGGTTGGGCGTCTTAAAATGCACTGTTTCATGTTGGTCTCCTGTGACACTTGCTGGCCTTTCTATCCGACCGCTTCCATCAGCGGCGGTGCGAAGCCGTGTTCCGTCCGCAGCTACTGTTTGCCCTGTTTTTGGGTCAACATGAGTCGCTTGTCCAGCCGTTTGCTGATTGAAGGTCTTTAGCGCTTCGGCCTTACCGCCGGGGAGGTCGCTATTCACCCTACCTGACCCTTGAACTATGTTATTACCGATGTACCCGGTGCTACTAGTGGTACTATCTGTTTCATTACTTGGCTCACTATTTTCTGCGGTCGGTGCGCTTACACTCATGGCGCCATATTGCGCAGCATCACCGGCCATCAGCCCATCTTCATCATCTTCTTCTTCGTCTGCTGCTTCAACTGCAATCTGCGTTCCTTCTGCGCGAATTACGGCAGGAGCGTTCATCAATATATCTTCTTTAGATATATGTAGACTTGGACTTGGCTTGTCGATAATCGCTTGAAGTTTAGCGACCACCTGCGGATGTGACGCTAAATAATTCGTCGTGAGCGTAGTCACAAGATTGACTAAGTCACAAACTGGCCAGCAATGCCCGTCTTGGTCTCCCTTGGCCAAAGGGTTGTTACCCACATAACCGTAAAGATTCAAGCTTTGTGGATTATCCATTTGCGCATATGGAATAGGGTCTTCCTTCACACTCCAGTCTGGCGACATCCACCTTCCCATTGTGGATGAGTAATAGCGAGCGCCGAAGTAATCGTTACCTGATTCCGCATCACGCTCTTTTCCAATAAAGTGGTTCTCAGTGGCGTCTATTCCCGACCCTGTCTGATTCAGATACGCACCGAAAGGATCGCTTTTCCAGTACGCGGTTGCTTGGCCAGCTGTATTGAGTTCAACACGTTTGGTTCCGAGCCAATCATTGATGTTGAAGTATAGAGCCGGCGCTTGGCCGTTTTGTCCACCATAGGTAGCCAGCAGACTTCCGCCCGAATAGACGTTCTGGTGCCAGCTTCCTGATGGGGCGCCGCTTGTAGCTGCCAAGAGTTCTGTGTCCTCGGCTCCATCTGAAGTGCGCAGATAAGTGGAGGTGAGGGTAAAACCGTTCGCAGAAGTAGGTAGTGCACAACGACTGCCGCTTGTTGGCCAAGTGGCAATGGTTCCTTTAGCAACTCTCTGCCCATCCGCGCCGTACACGTATTGCGTCGCGGAGGTCGTGAGGAGGTTCTGCACAGCGCATAGCCGACCTTCAAGGTCATAGACATATCGATTGGTCGCATCCTGCACGACGTTTCCTCCAACGTCATAAGTCAGGCCACCCGTATCGGAACCAGAAATCTGATTATTGGTGTTGTAGGTCATCCAATGTGTCGATGTTGGGTTCGTCAGCGAACTCGGGCACGCGCTATTGCTTTCCAGTTCATTGGTCCGGTTACCGAAAGGGTCATATCCCCAACACTGATAGTTAAATGTGCCGTTAGGCGTGACCGTACCGATGCCTTCGTAGCTGTTGTGGTTGGCTGAGGTCAGCCTGTTGAGTGTGTCGTATCCGTAGGTCCACGATCCGTTATAGGCATCGTAGGCAGTCGTGATATTGCCATTGTGGGCGTATGCCAACGTGTAGACGTACGCTTGAGAATTACCTTGCGGCGTGCCTACCCCACCTATCAGGGTAGAGTTCGATGGCGTGGCTGTGAACGAAGAGCCACTGCCCGCCGGTAGGCTTAGAGCTACATTGCCATATTGGCCCACAACGATCGCTCGCAAGATCACCACTGAGCACGGCGTCGTAGTGCTCGGAACTGTTCCATTCTGACATACAACCTGACCGGAAGCGTTCGTCGCACTGTAGACCCCGCTTGCAACAGAGGCAGTAACAGCCGAACCGGAAGCATGATTGAAATAAGATGCTAGGGAATTTGCGACAGTGGGCGCTGAGGTGCCAACTGAGTAGCTAGCTGAGGCGGTTACACCCCCTGCGGCGATCTTCACTGAACCAGTATCGGTTGCACTTCCGCCCGCGATGACAACTGTACCAGTCCCAAATCCGTCGTTGTTCGGATAAAGTTCATTGTCTACGACGCGCATCATGCTGTCGTAATAGCGATAGAGGTTGAAGAACCCAGTATTGTTGGGGTCCCCGGCATACGTCGCTTGTACCACGCCCGCAGGACCGTAACTGCTTACGTTGTAAAGAGAGGTCGGGTAGAGCAAGACAGCTGGGGGATTTGTACTCAAGTTCCAAGACGCGAGGCTGCTCGAAACCCCTCGTAAACGGGCGACGCTGTCGTAGTTATATGTGAGCACAATGCCTGTGGCGCTATTGCTTTCCGTCACCGGGTCGTCAACATAATTGAAGGTATGGTTGACGGTGTACTGCGAGCCTGACGGAACATAGGGGACTTCTTGCGTCGCTTGGAGCCGGCCCATTGCATCGTAGTTGTATGGAACGTCCTCCGATATCAAAACATTGTTCACATAGTGCTGAGCGTCACTCCGTTGCTTGATAGGATTCGCAAATGTGATACCAGAAACTACTGAGCCGGAGAGGAGGCTGCCGTCGTATGCGAATTCGCTCTTCTCGATAGAAGATGGGTTCGAGCACCCAGCCGCACCGGAATAAACATAGCGCAATGTGAGTCGATGTAGAGTATCGTAGCAATATTGGATTTTTTGAGTTCCAGATGTAGCATTGATTGCAGGCTCAGTTCGGCTAATTAAATTGCTGTCAGAATCATACCCATAGGAGATCGTACCTGCCTCGGGATTCGTAGAGGTTAGCAGACGCGACAGGCTGTCATACGCGAATGACCGGGAGACTGATCTCGAAGTTCCATAGGGGCCGCCCCATTGAGTAACCCCAGTAAGGTTATCCAATGGATCGTAAGTATAGTCCGTCTCCATCGTGGGAGTCGTCGATGTACCGTTCGGCTCGTACACATATACGAGTCGTCCCAAGGCGTCAGAAACCTTATTCCATTGATTTCCTGATTCGTCTGTGAGCGTCACAGAATTTCCAGTGTAGCTCCAGGTCTTTGAAACTCCGAGAGGATTCTTTGTTGACGTTGGACGGTTCAGTGCGTCGTAGTAATTTGTAGTAACGCCATAAGTAGAGTCAGAAGTCGAACGATATGGGTTTGATGTCTGATAAACGCGGCCCAAAGCGTCGTAGGCTGTCTGCGTTGTGATCGTTCCTTCGGTGTCCGATGTGATCGAGGAACTTACCTTACGCCCAAGACCATCATTCTGGATCAGAGTGGTCTCGTTCAAGGATGAGTTAATCTGCTTTGAAGTAGATATGGTTGTTGGATACGAATCGCCGTATGAAGAAGAAGTTCTCCCACCATCTTTTTCAACCTTGACAAGAGTTCGGCCCATTTCATCGTAAGTGTATGTCGTTCCCGCGCGAGACGCTGCTATGTCGTTAGGGTCTTGATCTGCCGAAATCTTACCAGTGCAGCCATAATACGTTAGTGATCTCGTGAAACCTGCTGCATCCTGGACTGATGTGGGATAAACACTACTGCTTGCAGAGATTGAGCAAGTGCCGACGCCAGCGAAATTATCAGCGTACCCAATCGTTGTCGTATGCGAGAGCGGGTCCGTGATGGAAGTGAGATTGCCGAACGAATCATGGGTATAGTTGGTCGACAAAAAGGAGCTTGTCGAGTTCAGCCAACGTGAATACCGGGTCTCTTCTCCGTGATACCCGTAAGACGACGGACTTTGATTATCATACTGAATCGTTTTCTCCGCTAGTTTGACCGCAGTACAAGCGGGTGGTGGCGTATAAGCGCCAGTGGTGGCGTTGATTCCTCCCGTGCCTGAACAGATTGCGGAGCCGTCATATATGGTCTCGTCTATTGCGCGGTTAACAAGATTGTTTCCGGTGTATTGAACGTGGTGAGTGAGAGTTACGCCCGTCGCGCTCTTACCGTAGCCGGAAGTGTAATCTTGCAAGTACTTGCGTATTGTCTGCCGGACCAAAGTCCCAGGTGCTCCAGAGCCAGCCGCGTACTCTCGGACAGCGGTGACATTTCCACGAGACAACGAATCGTATTCAGGAGGCGGGAGGTTGCCGTTCGTCGCATTTAACTCGCAATTCTGCTCCGCAGTGTCATCAGTACAATCCATGTCGTAGCGCTCGAAGCTGAAGGTGTCGTAATCAAATTCCTTTTTGCTGACGGTTCCCCCAGAGCCGTTCGCTCCCGCATCCATTGTTGTCACAATACTCTTGAGTTGATTTTGTGAGTACAGTTGGTGAACTGATCCAAACTCAGAAAACGTGGCTGCGGTATCGTACGTCATCTGATAGCCACGAATGTACGAACCGTCTGATTTCTGGTCGTATGTCACAGCCGTTAGAACGGGCGTTGCGCTGCTTTGGAAAGTGTATGTATATGCAGTCTTATGTATCACACCTTGCGCATCAGATGGACTAGTCAATGTGACCGTCTCGATTGTCTGATCAGCTGACCAGGTATAGCTGATACCCCAAGTACTAGAGGTTACGCCGTCGTTGACCGTACGACTAGTTACAGCTCGAAATGGAATGCCAGTCCCATTGATGTTATTCCAGACATATGATACGTATCCACCTGTTGGTAGATTGATCTTGGTGATGTCTCCATAGGAATCATATGTAAAACTATAGTTCTGCCCATTCGGCAGGTCGACAGACGAGACGGTAGTTCGGGTTTTGCTGTATTCGGCTACGGATTGAGTTGTGACCGCAAAATTTGTGCTAATCGCGGAAGATCCAAGATTGACAGTGTAGGTCTGAGCATTCCCGTTTGAATCATTGACCGTATAGACAATTTGGTTGCTAGTCGTTGTTTGGGTTATTGGAGTGCGGCCAACGGTGTCGACATTCCCAGGTGCAACAATTTCGGAATTCCCACGAGTGTCTGTAACCTTCGCCATATCTATAAAGTACGCACCCGTCAGCGAGCCCGCAGCAGGATAGGATATACCCCCAGATGTTCCCCCTGACTGGTATGTGCGCCCGTCAGGGGCGATAACCGTGCCGGGATAACCCCAATATCCGTCGTTGCCTAGCGAAGGACCTTCAACATTGTTGAACGAGTAAGACCCGTTTGTACATTCCCCATTCGATTGGCCGTTGACCAGCAATGTGTGTTTAGTTCCTTGCTCGTCCACGAACATTACACTGTCGGTACGCGAACCTTGGACATACACAACGGGGTTGGTTCCTCCACCTCCCTGATGCGGGAAAGAAGCCCCGCTGTAGCACTTCATCTTGCCCATCGAGTACGTTAGATATGGCTGGGTTGACGTCCACCCTAGGGTAGACGTCGTGAGCCAGTTCCTCATCTCCGGATTCCAGTAAGCTGGCGCACCACCGTTCTGATTCTCGATAACCCAATACGCAGCGTCGTACCTTATTCCATACCTGAACGGCATTCCCCTTCCGGGCACATTCACAAAGGGGATGTTGACAATGAGATTCCCGTGAGCGAGATCTACGTGCTCAACATCTGTGCCGATCTGTGAAGAGTAGGGCAGTTCGCCGCTGAGATTGTTAAGCGTGACGACTGCCGGGACGCTGTCTTGGGCGAAAAGTGAAACTGAAAGGGAGGACAATGTAAAGAGTGCAAGAAAGACTAAATGGCGCAAGCGCATTTGTGTTCGGGGTCTCCATTCCGATTGACGCGTTGCGCCAAACAGCAAATGTGGTCATCCGCGGTTAGCGTTCAGGTCTCGGCAGATTCAATATCGTTGAAAGCTCCTTCAAAATATCATTGCGGCTTGTCGTTCTCAAAGAACAAATGACGTGTTTATAAACTATTAACTATGAACAGTCAGGAAGAATATTCGCCCTAGAATGCGCCGGTTACGTTGATATATAAGCACCAGGGCACTATGGTCTTCTTTTCCTCTTTCAATCAATCCACCTTCGACTCGGTCCTTGACTGGATGCTTCGGTTCAATCTCGATCATCGGCTAAGTATCATCCCGAATAGGACCAAACGGACCCGACTTTCAACTAGGCGATCGAGCAAAAGAGCATGCCTACCAACAGTGATATAACCACGGTACGATTCAGGATAAGTTATCGCAGGTCTACCTTGGCGCATGACGACAGAGCGATACTGCCCAACTCCACGCCGGCGATCGCGCGCCCGACGGGATGGGTTGCCTACAGTGAAAGGCGAACGCCGCCCGTTTGAATTGAGGTGCGGCGGACGCGTCACCTTACTGACTTTCGGGGTCAGGTCTACAATCGAAGCTTATTCCATCCGACTTTGGGAACCCCTGTCGGCGGACAGCCGGCCGGTCCCGACGAAGCCCTTGACTCCGAAGGCCATCTTGCTCGGGCCTCTGGCGCGACCGACAGCACGCTCGTGGTGATCCATCCTACGGCTATGCCGCGCTCATCTCTGATGCCGGTGACGCCTTCGGGGTATCAGACTATCCTGCAGGGATCGGCTGAAATTAGCTACTGACAATTAGTCGTCTTCCGTTCAATCTCGATCTGTTGGGTCAAGGAATGTTCAGCAAGGTGAAGTAGAAAGAATTTGAGATTGACGCACACGGATTAGCCCACCGGCCCGCTGCTAGCCGCGGGCGATGACGTGGAGGATTGGGCGTTGCCGATCCGTGAGACCGAAAATAACTACGGCTAATGCAATCGCCAGCTCGAAGTTTTGAACTGCGGAGCGGTGACAAGTGTCTCTGCATTCCGGGGTTACGCCGAGCTGATTGGCCGCTAAGAGAACAGTCCGTCAAAGATCGCGGTGTCGGCTATCTGGACGCCAGGGCGACGGGGTAGCTTGATCGGTGAAATCTGGATGCCGGATGCGAGAAAGTCGGGATCATATTCGAAAAGGATTTGCCGGTCTCGATTCGCAAGGCGACCGACTTTGCGGCGATTGTTCAACGCGTCGAGAGAAACGGTCAGCAATTCTGTGGGGTCATACGTCATCGGCCGCGGTTCTTCCTACTCGTCGCCCTGCGGCGCGGCGTGGGCCTGGTGAGAATGTCATCGAGCGATTGAGCCCCAAGAACCCGTGAATTGCCCGCCGGAATCTTCTCGAAATCGTCAAGGTAATCAAGCACAAGAGCTATCTTGAGAAGCGAGTCCAGCGCGATGAACCCTTCGCGCTCAAACCGCTTTAGGGAACTCCCGGCCACACCCGACCGGGACGCAAGTTCTTCCCGTATCAGGTTCATGGCAAGACGCGTGGCCTTGAAGCGCTCCGCGATGCCTTGCAACACCTCCAGCGGCGTTTTCAGGACAATGGACATTAAGATACCCTTTAACGGCCCTGTTACTAGACTAGGGGTAATCTATTGCCTTTTAGTCAAGTTCGCAAGCTTCGAGAGGCACGAAACGCCGGCACCGGCTTGATGTTTGGTGCTCTCAGAACCTACTTTGGAAGCCCAGGTTGACGCAGCCTGCCTGCATACTTGGTCTGCGTCGACAAGGCTTTTTTCGGCAAGAGAGGAAGTTATCGCTCAAGATGGGAGACTTTCTTTGCACGCTGCGCGATGAGCCGCCCCTATAGTTTGCCTTGGGCCAAACTCTGCCCGAGTACGAGTTGGCGCTGTGGAGAGGTCGCTTTTCGGATCTGCCACTTGTGGGCGCGACGGAGGGCTAATGCCCGACGAACGTTTTTTCCGGGCACGGGCATTCATCGACCCATTGCCGATATTTCAGGACGGATCATAGATAGAAACTCAAGAGCATCACCAATACCGACGTTCACTTTGCCGGATATCGATACCGAGAATTCGGCTAGTGTTTCCTATAGATCTTGTTGAACTGTCAATTGAGGCGAATAGATCAAAGCGTGTTTCCAGCCCCGACATGAACTCGAAAAGCACATTGGCGATAATGCATTCGTTAAACAGACACAGGCCAGGTTCCAATTCCAAAGATGTGGCTCAGATATCGGTGAGATCATACCCTCTTCGCTTTAGTGTGTTGAGAGTCGTGACCATTGGCAGCCTTTTTCTCGCCTGCAATTGACCAACGACAATTCCAGGCGAGACTCCCATCTCGGAAGCGAACCCAAGTATTAAAGTCTTTGTGATTGGTTTTTGGCGCACAAACTCGTTCATCGAGGCGATTGGGATCAAGGTGTTTGCAGCGAAACTATTCGCCTCACGCTCGGGCAATTCGTGGTCTACGACGGTATCATCCAGAAACCCTTCCTTCTTGCCGTGCAGTAGGATGTGGGCGGCTTCGTGAAAAAACGTAAACCACACGTGGTCATCGGTTTTGTGACGGCAAGTGAGCTGGATCAATGCCTTTTCGGGATTTAGCCAACGCGCAGCTCCACTGACTGGAGTTTGTTGAAAGGGAGTCACAAATACAACTGCTACTCCTACAGAGCTACACATATCGACAAGACGATTTTTTACTAGCTTTAGATCGTCCTCCGTCGAAAGCTTTCTCATTTCAGAGAGTGAGTTTCGGAATCGAATCTTATCGAAGGAATCACATTTCAAGGCTTGACCAGCGAGTTCTCCAAGTCTTAGCCAGGCGTGAAGGGCAAAATCATCGGCGTCGAAGGTTGGAGACTTCCTGAATGCGGCAACGGTCGATGAATGGGCCAGGCTTTCAGGCGAATCAACACCAAAGAAGCGAAGAGCGGATTTGACCGAATCTATATTCTCCTGCCCGTGCGGAAGAATGCCACGTTTTCGCATCTCGGCGAGCGGAAGGCGTTTGATCCAGTCGGTATACGAAAGTAGGCGGGATGCCTCTCGCTTCTCGGCAAGGAGTAATTGATATTGGGCTTCTAACGCGTTCCAAACTCTTGCATCCACATTCAACGCCCGGTCCAGCTGAAGAGCGGTTTCAGGAGTGATGGACGCCTTCCCTTTGACAATTTCATTGATCGTTTTCAGGGGTCTGCCGATGCGAGTTGCGAGTTCAGCCTGTGTGATACCCCGATCGGTCAGAACGTCAGTCAGGGTCTGTCCGGGATGAACGGCGTAATTCGGAGAAAAGGTGGTGCTCACATTAATCGCTTCCATCTAGAACCTCCATCAGGGTGAGGTCGTGAATATCCGTACATCGTGCGTCTCCGTTCTCGTGCAGGGGTAGTGGATCATGATCGACCCGGAAGAGGAGTCGTAAGGGCAAAACTACGGCTGCGACGAGCTCGCCTTTCTTGGTGAGTCGAACTGGAGTCTCTAGAATCCCCGGGATCGCCGTAACCAAATGCAAATTGGGCATTGCTCCGATCTGTGAGAGTCGCTTCTCCAGCAGGAGCCCTTTTGCAACCCCCCAACGGCGGCGAAGAAGCTCACTGCTGTTGCACACCTTCGCTAATGCGTCAGAGCTGAACCGGATCAGCATTCTCCTCGCCCCCGAAAAAGATTAACCCCAAGGGTAAATCAAAGCTATTGACAATAGGAGTACTTTTCATGCACCCTTGGGGTTAATAGAAACATGGCTTGGCTGGATAGGACCCCGGCGGTCAAGATGATGTAGGGGCGCGCAGCGGATCACCGGAGGGTGCCCTGCTCGATCTTAAGACGGCAGTTACGAAGCATAGTCATCCGGAGGTGACCCATGAGTGAGGCCGAAAAGAAGTTTTCTTATCTGATCAACGGGAAGCAGGAAGAGACGAATGATTCGTCCCCAAGCGCTGACAAAATACTCGCTGATGCGGGATTTGAACCCGCCGACGACTTCGTTTTGATTCAACGATCGACGCATGGAACGGTCGTTGTTGGATCGGACGCCGTCCTCGACCTCACTGGCGGCAAGGCGGAGTTTTTTGCCGGTCCTGGCGGCGAGATTTTCGAACTCACCGTCAACGAGCACTCCCTCTTTTGGGCAGCGCCCGCGATCGGGGTTAGCGAAATACGGCGTCTTGCGAACGTCCCCGCGGATGACGACTTAGTATGGATTCGTGATGAGGGGTCCAACGAGAAGCTCTCAGTCGGAGACTTGTTTGAATTGAAAGGCCGGGGCGTGGAACATTTGCGTTCACATGAACGCCACATCGAGCCCACGGTCTACGAATACTTTGTAAGCGGGAAACCTTATTTCACTGAGCTTGCGGAGATCACCGGAGCGCAAATCACCGCGAAGGTCCCGAACTGGAATGCGGCAGATTCTTTGGTCCTTGAGGGCGACGGGGCTGCACCCGACGAGGTCATTCGCCCTACAACTGTTGTTAAGTTGAAGGGTCGTAAGATGCCCGCACACTTCGCAATCGTCCCTCCTGCCACCTTCGGACGCGCATGAAGACTGTCGAAGAACAATTCGCGGAGATCAGCGCTACTTTCAGCGGAGCGACGCTCACGCCGGTGGGCGGCGGTATGCACTTGGTACGCGTTCCCAATTTTCCGCTGCCCGAGGGCTGGTCTCAATCTTCGACCGAAATCCGTTTCGTGGTGCCGAACGGTTATCCATATGCAGCGCCGGACTGCTTTTGGGCAGATATGGCTCTGCGTCTACGCGGCGGAGCTATGCCAAAGAACGCGACCATAGGTCAGACGATGCCCGGGCAAACCGACGCACAGACTCTTTGGTTTTCCTGGCATGTCAACACCGCTTGGAATCCGTCCTGCACTCTCTCGACCTATGTAAAGGTGATTCGGACACGGTTTGAGGCCTTGCAATGAAGGAAGTCGTTATCGCTGAATCAGCGTTGCGCCTGCTCGTTGACGCACTCCGTGCAGATGTCGAACGGGGGGCCATCCTCTATTTGAACCGGAACGTCCTGGCCGAGAGCTACCTCGTCCATGAGGTAGAGATCGCGGGACCGCAGGACATCCTTGACTCGAGCGCCACTGAGATCACGTTCGCTCCGCAGTTCCTTGTCGCCGTGACACGTCGTGCCCGGGCAACCGGTCGTTCGCTGGCCTTTGTTCATACCCACCCTTCGGGCTTTCCCGACTTCTCCAAGGTCGATGATCAGACAGAACGTGGGCTGTCGGACTTCCTAAAGGAGCGCAACCCGGAAGGACACAGTTTCTCCATCGTGTTGTGCGACGGCGTTCCCGTCGCCCGTCGCTTTGGAACAGGGGAACGGGTAGGCATCCGGTCGGTGGGAGCGAAGGTCTCGAAGGTTCAAGATTCACCCGATTCGTTGGGAACTTCCAATCGCTATGATCGCCAAATTCGCGCCTTCGGAGAAGAGGGACAGGCGGTACTGCGAAAACTATCGATCGCTATCGTGGGACTTGGAGGAACAGGATCGGTTGCCGCCCAACAGCTGGGTCATCTAGGTGTGGGCCAATTCATTCTGCTGGATCCGGATTTGCTAGAAGAAACGAACCTCAATCGCGTAGTGGGAACGAGCGATGCGTCGGTTGAACAAGACAAGGTAGAAATAGCCAAGGCGTTGATCCGGCAGATCAACCCGGATGCCGAGGTAACTCCCTACAAAGGATCTGCCATGGATCCTGCGGGCATCGAGCTATTGCAGAGTGTGAACGCGATATTTATTTGTACGGATTCTCACGTCAGCCGCGCTCATCTGTCGGAGTTTTCCTATCAGTACCTGATCCCCGCATTCGATATTGGGGTCTCGATCAATGCGCGGGACGGCGTTGTGGGAGCGATAACTGGACGCACCCAGATGCTTGGACCGGGGCTTCCCTGCCTGACCTGTAGTAACGCGCTTGACCCGAAAAGAATCCGTGAGGAACTGATGACTCCGGAGCAGCGGGCCGCTGACCCCTACTTCAACGAAGGGGGAGTTTCTCAGCCTGCAGTCATTTCCATCAACAGTGCGATGGTGTCTATGGCGGTCACGATGTTCCTTGGTGCATTCACGGACATTCCCGTGCGAGCCAGATGGCAATCCTATGACGCGCTGAGCGGAACAGTTCGACTTCTCTCCGCCAGATCCGAAGTGGATTGCACTGTCTGTGGACCAGCCGGCGTCGTGGGAACTGGTGATTCTCGTGAGCTCACCCTTGTTCAGCGGAGTCCTAAATGACCCCGGTCAAGACAATCCTCTGGTATGGCCGCTCTCCACAGACCGGCATTCGGTATCGATTGGAACGGCGTGGTTTTTCAATCGAAGAGAATCCCGAGCGAGAGAAGATCGAGGATCGCTTGCTGGGCATCACGCACATCGTAGTTATTGACCACACAGGTGGTGTGGCTGACGGAGATTCATTGAGCTACGACCTTATCCCGAAGTTTATCGATCACGCGATTCGCGTGCTTGTACTCGGTGGAGACAGAACGAGCATTCTCGAAGAGCATTTGCACAAGATCGATACGAAGTATCCATGGGACAACGACGTTCTGTTTCTGCCGGACTTGAGGGATACGAATTTCGACAACATTCTTGAAGCTCCCTCCAAAGAGCGCTGGAAGGGGTTTCCTATCGATCAGGATGGAAATTTCGAAAAACTCACGTCCGAAGACTTGCGTCTGGTTAGACGCGCCTTCCCTAAGGCAGAAGAACTCAAGCTTCGTAAGGTTCCTGACGGATTGTCTGGTTCGCGCGTTTTCATGGCTCACGAGAAGCGCTTGGAAACGGAAACTTCAATTGCTCACTGGACCCAACCTCGCCTTCTGAAAGCCGGTAGTAGATCCGATATGTCTAAAGAAGTTGGGGCGATGAGGGCGGTGTCCCCCTTCGTACCTTTTGAGCTGCGACCAAACCTCGAGGTGTATGTAGAAGGGTTCAAGAGAGCAATATATGTAGCTGACTTTGTAGATAAATCGGAGTCTATGCTCAATGCGGCCCGAGCTGGACGGGCAGAAGCAGCAATTTCTAACCTCTTCAACCGCACACTTCACCGATGGCGGGATCGAGCCCGCCAATGCCCGATGGTGAATGGGTCTTTGGTGGAGGCAGCGGAGCGTCTTGGTGTCCTAGCGCTCTCTTCAATTCAGGACGAGTACTTCGAGACGGAGCGAATCCAACAACTAGGTCTTGATTTCAAGGCATTGTGGAAGGAACTTTCGAATCACAAGTTTGAATATCGTGCTGCAACCATCCACGGCGACTTACATGGAGAGAATGTGCGAGTCCGAGGAGACGACGCCATTCTCATTGACTTGGGAGCCGTGAAAGGTGATACCACCCCGGGCCAGGGTGCGCCGCTCTGCTTCGACGTTGCTATTCTGGAAGTTGCCCTGATATTCGCATATCGTGGAAACGATGGTAAGGATGAGTTCGAACAGAACGAATGGGAAGCTGAAATAAAACCGTTCTATGACCTGGATGCGATCTTACGAAGTCCCAGTATCGACTCAGCTCCCGATCCCGATTCATGGATGTTCGGCTGCCTGCAACGGATTCGGGCGTTCGGCATCTACGAGCAGAGTCATGAGTATGAATATCCAATAGCACTGGTTATCGCACTATGGCGTTGGTGTAAGTTTCCACCGTTGTCCAAAGGTGGGGCTGACAAAGGGCGTCGCGTCGTCGCCTTGGAATTGGGCGCCAAAATCATCCAGCAAATTGCCAAGAGGGAAATTGAGAAGAGCAAAGCGAGTTCGTGACAGAGGTTCTGTAACCCATCGACACGCCGCAGATGCTCTCCTTGAGCATCCTGGTGATGTTGTCCTCGTAGACAGAGGAGTTCCTCGGTCCATTGTCATGGCATGCCCCGACGGCTGTGGCGATATTCTTACGATCAATCTTGATCCTCGCACCGACAAAGCATGGCGGCATTACAAACGGCGCAATCAAATCTCAGTGTTTCCTTCGGTGTGGAGAGATACAGGGTGTTTCAGCCACTTCATCATCTGGAATCATTCGATCGTCTGGTGCGATTGGGAGGATGACGATCGCAACGTCATTGTCGAAGAAGAAGCTCAGCTTCGTGAACGAGTCCTTTCGCGCTGCACTCAGAAGTGGCAACACTTCACCGACCTTGCGGAACAGCTAGACGAGATCCCGTGGAACGTCAATCGAGCGTGCCGGCATCTTGCGTTAAAGAGCCACTTGTTGCTCGAAGGGTCTGATGAGCTCGAGGGTCAGTTCAAACTGGCGAAATAGTCCGCAAATGAACACAGCGCGGAATCGGTTACGGTCACTCACATGTCGTGTGAGCGGCTTATTCTCCCCTGTGGATTGGCGATAACAGGCCAAGTCACACATCCAGTTTGACGTTCGTGGTTCGCAACCAAAAAGTTGCCATCGCAACGTCGATTTACCCGGGGTCGTTCAATTTCCTCTCTTGGCTTCGGCCCCCGATCAATTGGAATGCTGCGCCAGCGAGAATTTCGCCCGATCAGGAGTTTCGTAACAGCCTCGGAACGAGGTCGTTACGAAACTCCGTTCCGCAGATCGTAGAAGGACGCGACTCCTCTTGTTGACTCGTTCATGATTTCAGATTGTGCGTTCCGTCTACGCGCTTCATCAGGCTTGATGAAGTGCTTCCGTTAATTTGATTGCGCCGAGCACGTTCGTCATGCGCTTGATGTTGTATGCCATCGTTGCCAGGCCGATTTCGACCCGTGCGCCTGACAACCCGCGCATCAGCAGACGCGGATGGCCAAAGATGCGGTACTTGATGGTTGCGAAGGGATGCTCGACAGTACATCGACGTAGCCTCATTACTGCAGGCGTGACTCGCTCTTGCATTCTATTTAGCGCGTCTTCGTACAGGTGTCGAGATACGCTGCGCTTCTGAGCCTGCGTGCAGCGCGGTTTCAAAGAACATGTACCGCAGTCACTGGCCGCAGCCTCATAGACTATGTAGCGCTCTTTTCGATGGATCTTCTTTCGTCGGAGCGTCTTGTCTCCAGGGCAAATATAGGTATTGGTATCGGGTTCGTAGCGAAAATCCTCGCGCCCGAACAGAGTGCCGTCGCCCTGGTTGTTCACAGTGCGCATAACGGGAACATGCGGCAGCATGCCGGCTGCTTCACACTGTGCGGCTTGTTCACCGTTGGAGTAACCGGCGTCTGCCACGATTTGAAAGTTATCAACTCCGAGTGCCCTCTTTGCAGCTTCGGCCATTGGTTGCAGGCAACGGCTATCAGCTGCATCAAGTACCACAGCGTGCGCCACGATCAACGCATGTTCCGTGTCGACGGCAGTTTGCACGTTGTACGCCGGTAGGGTGTTCTGACGCATCAACATGAAGCCAGCTTCAGGTTCCGGATGTTGCTTCAGCTTTTCTAGCGCAGCCTGCACAGCAGATGGATCGATTTTTGTCTGTTGCTCGTCGTCTGCCTTATCTATGCTGTCTAGATAGCGTTGTAAAGCGAGCCGTTCGCGCGCGCTGTCGATGCTGGCCACAGCGCGAAATTTTGAGCCATCAATGGCAATCCACTCACCACGGATAAGTCCGCAGCTGCGTGCAAAGCGGACAAGTTCGGCGCCCGCTGCCGTAACTGCATCGCGGTGCATCCGACGGAACTCAGCGATACTCTTATGGTCTGGATACAAGCGTTCTAGAAGCCACATCAACTCGACATTTCGGCGGCATTCAGCTTCCAAGCGGCGCGACGAGCGGATCTGGCTCAGATAGCCATACAGATACAGCTTCAACAAATCGCGCGGATCGTAGCCAGGCCGTCCCGTTTCAGCGGCCTGGGCGCGCTCGAAGCCAAGCTCCGACATCACAAGTTTTTCGACGAACGCGTCAATCACGCGGCACACATGATCGGCTGGAACTAAGTCATCCAGTACCACGGGAAACAGCGTTCCCTGATTTCGTCCCTCGCCCTCGATGTAACCCATAAGAAGAGATACCTCCGCTTGGCAAGACAATCTTCTCATCGATCCCGGTACAAGAATCACTGATCGCACAGCCACGAATACTTTTTCTAACAACCTAGAATCGCGTATTGGCGATAGTGCGTTCATCGAGATCACCGGCCAGCGAGTCCGCCAACACTCACCTGTTGCTTTCCCAATGGAAATATGTAATCCTCCTGTTGGTATCCCAGTGAACATGAAACGGGAGAAATACGTATGAAGCAAAAGAAAGATGTCCAGCAGGGGACATTGGCGCTTATGGTGCTAAAGACGCTCGATGTGTTGGGACCGCTGCACGGGTATGGCATCGCCCGGCGCATCGAGCAAATCAGCGGGACCTTGCTTTCGGTCAATCAGGGTACGCTCTACCCTCTCGTGCTGAGGCTGGAGCAGGAGGGCGCGATCGCGTCGGACTGGGGTGCCTCGGAAAACAATCGCCGCGCTCGCTTTTACCGGCTGACCCGTGCGGGACGCAAACTGCTGGAAGCTGAAAAACGCGAGTGGGAACAAACGACGGCAATCATTGCGCACTTCTTTGAAGTGAAAGCGGAGGATTTGGTATGACAGCCTTGCGTCGGTTCTGCGCGCGTCTGCTGGGCGTCATGACCATGTTCGGCAACAATGAACAGTCCGGAGACGACCGGTTGAGGGAGGAAATCGAGTCACACATTGCGGCCCAGACGGACGACAACATCCGCATCGGTATGACTCCAAAAGAAGCCCGCCGCCTCGCCCGCCTGAAGTTCGGAGCAGTCGAAACAGTCCGCGAAAGCTATCACGCCGAAAAAGGCTTGCCCTTGGTGGAGACCCTGTTGCTGGACGTTCGTTATGCATTCCGCGTGCTGCGTAAGTCGCCCGCGTTCACTGTCGTCGCTGTCCTGACCCTGATGCTGGGAATCGGCGCAAATGTCGTTGTATTCGCGGTGCTCAATGCGATCCTGCTGCACCCGCTTGAAGTCGACGACCCGAAAAGCCTGTATCAAATTCGCCATAGAGAGTGGATGACCGGTAGGCTGCTGACGACATCCTATCCTGCGTTTGAAGACTTCCAGAGGCGCAATACCACCTTTAGCGCCATGGTTGGAGTCAACGCCTATTCTCACGTGAAGCTGAATTGGCAAAACACAGCGATGAGTATCTCCGGCGATCTGGTCACCGGCAACTATTTCGATCTCTTGGGCGTGCAGCCTGAGAGAGGACGATTCTTCCACGTCGCTGAAGAGCGCGGCCCGGATTCAATACCGTATTTGGTGTTGAGCGATACGCTGTGGAGAAACGCATTTCATGCGGATCCTGGCATCGTCGGCGTAACCGTGGATTTGAACAAGCATCCATTTACGGTTATCGGTGTGGCTCCCCCGCAGTTCCACGGCACTGAGCGCTTTGTGTGGCCCGATTATTGGATGCCGATGATCAACGAGCAGCAGGTGGAGGGTGGGGACTCCCTGCAAAACCGATCATCCGTTAGCTTGACCGTCATTGGCCGGCTGAAGCCCGGAGTAACGCCGCGGGAAGCCACGGATAATCTCAACACCATTGTTGCTCAACTAGCAAAGGAGTATCCCGATACCGACGACGGACAACCACTGCGATTGATCCATCCCGGACTCATTGGCGATGAAGGCGACGTCATTCGCGGATTTCTCTGGAGCGTTACAGCGCTTGCTTTGCTCGTGCTGGCAGCTGCCTGCGCCAATCTGTCGAGTTTGTTTGCCTCACGCACTGCGGATCGCAGTCGCGAACTGGCTCTCCGTGTAGCGCTGGGTTCGAGCCGCGGGCGTCTGACTCGGCAACTGCTCACTGAAGCAGTCCTGGTTTCGCTCATGGGCGGAGCAGCCGGGCTCGGTAGCGCCTGTCTGCTGCTGGGCGCATTGAACCACTGGCATCCGCTGGTCGAGAGCCGTCTGGTCGCAAGTATGGACCCCCGTGTGTACCTCGCCGGGTTTGCCTTCACACTTGTCAGTGCGCTTCTGTTCGGGCTGCTTCCCGCGCGGCAGGCATGGCAAAGCAGTCCATTACAAAGCTTGAAGAACGGCCCGTCGGACACAATGCGTCTCGGCCGATTCGCCTTACGCGATCTCCTATTGGGTGTGCAGATCGCCATCTGCACGCTGCTTGTAACATCGTCGCTTGTGGCGGTCCGCGGCATGGTACGGGCACTGCACGTTCCGCTCGGTTTCAAGCCGCAAGGTGCGCTGCTCGTTGATATTGACCTTAGTCAGATGGAATTGACAGACGATCTGGTGCTCGAGAAACAGAAAGCAATTGTCGACGCCGCACGGAGCGTTCCCGGCGTGGTCTCCGTCGGGATCGTAAGCCGCACGCCCTTCACCGGCGGTATGCATGGAATTCCAGCTTTCCGCCCAGGAGTGACCGATTTCAAACTCAACAACGCCGCGCTAGCGCCGTACGTGTTTCAAATGTCGCCCGGCTACTTTGAGAGTGCCAATACCCGCCTGCTGAGCGGCCGCGATGTCTCCTGGTCCGATACCCTGAACACGCCCTTTGTCGCTGTCGTGAATCGGACCTTCGCACAGAAGATGTGGGGCAGCATCCCCGCCGTTGGACAACATTTCATTGTGTCTGCCCACCTCACTGAGGTTGTCGGAGTGGTGGAAGACGGTAAGTACCACGACCTGGAAGAGTCACCGCAGCCAGTCGTCTACCAGCCGTATTCTCAATCCGGCTCGGGCGATGCGGTCTTCGTCGTGCGGTCGCAACGCGCTCCCAACGAAATGACGGCGGCGCTTCAGCGCACATTGAGCAGCATTGCTCCCAATGTGCCTATCAATGCACAAAGCTGGGTCGATTCGCTCGACAGCGAGCTGTTGCCGGCGCGTGCAGCCACTACGGCCCTGGGCGCAATGGGGCTTCTGGCGGCGATGCTGGCAGTGACAGGCATCTTCGGCATGGCTGCCTACAGCGTAAGCAAGCGCATGAAAGAACTCGGCATCCGCGTGGCCCTGGGCGCGCGCAAGATGGATGTGATGAGTGCTGCCGTTGGGCGGCCCATGTTTGTGCTCTGCGCAGGATCTGCCGTCGGTCTTTTGGCAGCACTCTTCGCGAACCACTTGCTGGGACAGATTATGTATCAGGCAAATCCTCGCGATCCCTTGGTGGTAGGCGGTACTGTGCTGACCATGGCATTGCTCGGCATTGCAGCCTCAGCCATCCCGGCCCGGCGCGCGCTCTCCGTCGATCCGTCCAAACTCATGCGCGAAGAGTGAAGCAGGACCGATGGCCAGCTGACGATATCATGCCGAATCGCTCGTCGAGAATCTATTTGTTCGTGTTCCGGGTGGACTGTCGAAACTCCGGAAGTCACGACGGCGGCGAAGCGGGTCCGCACATAGAGTTTCGTAACAGTCTCGGAACTGGCCCCGCCGCCCTTCGAGAGATTTCCCGCCTACGCGAAGGCGGCAGATAGCGGCACCGGTTTGTCGCCGGTGCCCTGTGATGGCAAGGGTTGTTCAATCGGCAGTTGAGTCATTCCCCTTCTGCATTCTCCGGTTTGAACTTCAGCGAGGCGTAGGCATCGGGATGGTGCTTGTCCGGGCGAGCGCCTTTGTAGACGGGTTGGAAAAGCGCTCCGCCACGATAGGCGTACAAATATTCAATCTCGATCATGGTATCGATAGAGGGCATCGGAGCGCTCCCCGGGATGGCGACATTCCCGATCTCGATGAAACGTTGAAGGGGCAAGGCGTTCACGGCGTCGTTCGATACAGCGATCTGGACGCTGCGTTTTCCGGAGTTATGGGAGAGGACGGCGCAACTCGCGCTTGCCTTGAATTTGTGCTTCAGAGCATAGCCACCTGAGGCGGGCCGTCCCGGTGTATAACGGGCGTGGGCATTCTTGAAGACGACACCCTCGCCGCCTTCGGCTCGAATTGTGTTCAACAAGGCATGTTTGTCGAGTTCAGAAAAGGCGGTGCGAACGCGGCGACTTTGACGACTTGGCTTGGCCCTGAGCATGGCGGTGAGGACGTCGAGGCGGTAGGTGAGGGAACGGTCGGTGATGTCGTTCCCATCGAAACTGAGTAGATCGAAGGGCCAGTAAACATCGCCGATAGCTTCGCCATCAAGGACGCAATCGTGGTCGAGAGCAAGGACGGCTTCGACAATGGATGCGGAGACCGCCACAGTAAGGCCGTTGCGGTTTCCCGCCGTGATGCTATTGCCGCGACGTACGACGATCAGGCGAATGCCGTCCATCTTCTCCTGCATAACCCAATCCGGGTCGCGGATGTATTCGAGCGTGACGGCTTCGTCGATGGAGTTGAGCAGTTGCGGAGTGTACTCGAAGCGGCGATTTGCCATCTCGCCGCCTGAGTATGGAACTCCACTCTCCCCTTCGGTGTACCCTTTGGCCCTTTTCTCGGCCAAGAGTTTGTCGAAGATCTTCCGGGCCTGAGCGAGAGCGACCGGAGCGGCGGTCTTGGTTCCTGTCTGCAAAGTGGAACCTCGGCGGCCATACTGAAAGTTGACGGAGTAGAGGTCATTGCTTTCGGGGGCGATCTGCGCGTGGTAGACCTTATCGGAACTTCCTTCGCGGAAATAGAGAGAGATGGCGGCGGTCGATGGGGATACGGCGAGAGTGCTCATAACAGTGTTCTCCTTTTGGTTGGTGCTTATCGCTATTGTCGGAAAGAGAGCGGGAGCCGCTGGCCTGGCTCCCGCTGCGGGTTAGGCTGCGGTTTTCTTCTTTGCTGCGGTCTTCTTAGGAGCGGGTTTGGAGGTCGTTTTGATCGGCGTCGGCGTCTTCACCTTGGGCATTTTGCTGGCCGCGTTCTTTGGTTGTAGGGGTGCAAAGACAGCCTCGGCCTCTGCAAGAAAGTCGAACTCGCCTTCGCGCGGGGTATCTATGTGTCCAATAAGCGCGAGACGCAGGGCGAAGCCGGTAAGCTTCGAGTCTTCGAGGCCATCGATAGCGGAAAGCAGAACCTCCTCGGCGGTGCGCTGCTCGTTCTCGTTTTCCCCCGTGATTTGCTCGGCCAGGTCGTCGGTGAACGTGTACGGGTCAAGGTTGACGATGCCGCGTAGAAGTACCCGAAGTTGAGCGGCGGTGAAAGTGGCCGGGGCGTTCTCGACAATGCGCTCAAAAGTGGCGATACGCGTCTTTTTGAGTTCCTCTTTGCGGGCGCGTTCGGCCTCATACTCCTGCTGTCTCTGCTCTTCTTCCTGCCTGCGCACCTCGGCTCTGCGCTCCTGCTCTTCCTCGTGCTCCTTCCGCTGCTGTTCGTAGTTGCGTTGACGCTCCTCGGCCTCTTCTTCCGATTCAGCTTCGGGGGCGGGTGCGATGGTGGGGGCGGGATTGGCGGCCTGTGCTGCCGCCGCTTGTGGGTCGTGTACCGGGCAGTTGTCGTCCGTGCATACCGTGGTCGTGGTGCCGATGCGTTTGCCGTAGACGATGATTGCAGTCCTCGCGGCGGCGCATGGCGAGACTGGCTCGGCATCGGGGTTTTCGATGATCGTTTCTATCTCGCGGAACTGATTGCGCTGGACGGCTCCGGGCCGCTGCTCTTTGGCGTTTCTCCATCCGTTCTCGATCTGGATGAGGTCGGGACGGGCTGCGATCTGACGGTCGATATGCTCCGCGATCTTGGTTTGAAAGCATTTTCCGTCAAGGCATTATGTGGAATCTGAGCAACTGGCAAGTATTTTCCGCCGGATCGTTGCCGCCGCGCATCCTGGGGGAGACGAAATGGAACTTAATGGAACTCCCGTTTCGCATGACCTTCGTCGCCACCCAGAGATCATCTGTTGGCGGAATGACTTCCGAGCCGACTACAATCTGCCCGGAACATCATATTGCGGAGTTCATTCACGAATGTTGTCGTGAGGTCCCCATAAATCACCCTAATAGTCGTATCGCCCGTCACGACATTTCAAACACCACCACCAATAGGGAGGTATCAGCACTTACGTATCAAGACAAGATCGCTACCTGAGACGAGCACCCTACTATCGCCCTTACTCTGCCACTGCCGTTCACTCCGCCCGCAAAGCCACCATAGGATCAACCGACGCCGCACGTCGCGCCGGAATGAAACTCGCCAGGAACGCAATCCCAAGGAACAGCAACACGGCTAACGCCAGAGTCCCCCGGTCATGCGCCGTAACCCCATAAAGAGTCGCCGTTATCAGCTTCGTAAGCACCTGAGAAGCGATCAAGCCAATTGCAGCTCCACTCACAGCCATCACCTCGCCCTCGCGAAGGACTGCCAATAGGATGCGCCTACGTTGCGCCCCCAGCGCAATCCGCAATCCGATCTCATGCGTTCGCTGAGTCACCGTGTAAGCAATGACCCCATACAGTCCAACGAATGCCAGGCACCCTGCAAGCATTGCAAAGAACCCTAGCGCAAACATCTCAAACCGCACCAGCGACTGGTTATCATCCAGCCGTTCCTTCATCGTCTTCATGTCATAGATCGGTTGCGAAGGATCAATAGCCGCCACAACACTTCGCACCAACGGAGCCAGGATACTCGCCCTTTCCTCACTACTCAGCACAAAGGTCATATAAGTCCAATCGCGTTGAGTGTAGGGAACGTAAAACTGCGCTAACGCTTCACTTCGCGGACCAAACCGTCGACTCTCGCCAACCACCCCGATCACTGTCGGGTTCTGTTCACAAAAGAATGCGCAGTGAATCGTATGTCCCAGCGGATTCTGATTCGGCCATAATTTCTCCGCCAGATCACGGGTGACAATCACAACCGCATTACTCGTCTTCGTGTCACGCTCATTGAAGTCGCGGCCCTCAATCAATGGCGTCCCGATCGTTCTGAAGTATCCGCTGCTGATAATACGCGGGGCTGCTGTTTGCCGCCCAGTTTTGGTACCGTCCGGTTGAACAGGGAACTCCATATCAGCCCGTGTATCCAGCGGAAGCGTACTGACCGCGGCAGCGGACTTCACTCCAGGTAATTGACCTAAGCGTCCAAGAGCATTCGTATAGAACTGTGCCAACGCGGGCGTTGTCTTCTCCACCGCGTATGGCGCGCCATGCAAGGATATCGAAAAGCTCAAAACACTGCGCGTCTCATAACCCAGCGGAACCCGATTCAGATTCACTATCGTTCTCATCATCAGCCCCGCTCCAATGAGCAGTACAAAGGCCGTCGCGATTTCCCCGGCAACCAAAATCTTCCTCAGCCGCGCGCCCGACTTAGACACTCGCCAGACCCCGGCCTTCAACGCCGTTGCCGGGTCTTCATGACTCGCCTGCCAGGCGGGAATCATGCCGAACGCAAGGCCCGTCAGTGCCGCGATCAAGCCTGTAAAGATCAGTACTCCGGTATCAATCGCTGGCCGCGGAAAGTTCTCCAATGCTGCAGGCTTGAACACGTAAAGCAACTGTAACGCCAACTTCGCAAATAGAATTCCAATCGCAGCCCCCGCCAACGCAAGGGTCACCGACTCGATCAACTGTTGTCGCACCAACCGCCCTCGCGCAGCACCTAACGCAGCCCTCAAAGCAAACTCCGCCCTGCGCTGAGCAGTGCGTACCAGAGTAAGTCCAGCGATGTTTGCGCACGCGATCAGCAGCACCAACGTCACGGCCCCGCTTAGCAAAAGAAGTGAACTCCGGATAGATTTGGTTAGCTTGCCTGCAATAGGACTAAGCACTGGTATCTGATCTTCCGCCATTTTCTGATTACCATTGCGATTCTGAGCACGAGCCGTGAATTCTGCGCGCATCTGTTCTGGCGTCACGCCATCGCGCATCCGTACAATCACCCACGTCATGTATGCCCCGCCCTCGCGCAAAAAGGTATTCTCGTCAAATATCGTTGGCGTCCAGACATCAGTATTAGAGGGAAAATCCATCGTCTTCGGCATCACGCCAATCACTTTGAACGTCTGCCCATTCAGCGTGATCGTCTTACCTAACGCAGAAGTCTCACCGTGGAATTTGCTGTGCCAGAGTCGGTCGCTGATCACCGCTACCGCGTCGTTTCCCGGAACGTCGTCGCTCGCCTGAAACGCACGGCCAAGCCAAGATTTAACCCCAAGCACATCGAAGAAACGCGCGCTCGTCTCCGAGGCTTGCAGCCGTTGTGAACCATTAGATTCATAGCTGAAGTTGACACCGCCTGAGGAGTACATCGAAGCCGCCTCAATCGTCTTAAAGCTCGCAGCCTGCGCGTTGAAAGCACTCTCATAATTCTTGGAACTCATGTCGGGCGCTAGCCCATCTCTATAGAAGTTATCCAGGTCGAATACGCGGGCCGGCTCATCGAAGGGCAACTGTCGCAGAAGAGTCGCATGCACTAAGGTAAACACCGCCGTGTTCGCTCCAATTGCAAGTCCAATCGTCAATACCGCCGTAATGCTGTAAGTAGGCGAGTTGCGCAACTTTCGCACGGCGTATCGCGCGTCCGCCCAGACGCTTTCAATCGTGACCGCAGCGTCCGAACGATGCGTCCGTTCCTTGATAAGAGTCGTGTTGCCAAACCGCAGCATCGCATCGCGGCGCGCTTCCGCAAGCGTCATCCCACGCGTCACGTTATCCTCAATGCGCAGCTCAAGATGCGCGAGGATTTCGGCATTGATCTCACTCTCGACGGCGTCACGACGGAAGAGATTTTGAATACGGCGCATCAGAGACATTCAGCACCTCAAACCAACATGCTCTTAAATAAAAACGCACAAACGACTCATGCATAAGACTGAATCGCGCGAATTCCCTTCACTAGGTACTCAAAGCTCTCCTCCGCCGCAAGCAACTGCTTACGCCCCTGAGCCGTAAGCTTGTAGAACTTCGCCTTGCGATTCGTCTCCGTCATTGCCCACTCGGAGCTGATCCACCCACTCTGCTCCATTCGATGCAGCGCCGGGTAAAGAGAACCCTCTTCAACCTGCAGCAGCTCCGCAGAAGCCCGCTGAATATGCAACACAATCCCATACCCATGCAGTTCTCTCATCTGCGCAAGAGTCTTCAATACCAGTAGATCCATCGTGCCCTGCAGATCGTTCTTAGCCATTCGATACACCTGCACCGCTCAATCTGATGAACGATACGCCTAGTTGTATAGGGGTGTCAATACGCGCCGTAACTTTACTCGGAAGCCTGCTTCTCATCTTGATGAGGCCAGCTCAATGAAGGGTAATTTGCGTATTCTGAGTATGCAGGGTGGATTTCCATGACCAGTTCTTCGACGTGATACGCCTACCCTTCCCGAATCGTCCCACGGAGAGTCGTCATACTACTTCAGATCTTTACTATCGAGACGTTCTCAATCTTGTAGGACCGCGACATTTAACGTCGGCCTTACGGTTGTAATTTGCACGAGGCCCGTAGAGATCCGCCGTGTCGGGCCAGCAGGTGTTGGTACATCCGCTAGTTTGAGCAGCAGCTTTTCGTAGGCGGAAATGCCGTCCTCGACGGCGGCCTGTTCTGCCTCACCGAGCGGGATTTCCTGCAGCAAACGCAGCAAGTGTTCTTTGCCTTCCAGCAACAAAGCGGCGGTAGAGTCCTTCGGCATGTAGAAATCGCACTTCGCACAGGCCATGCGATGTGGACACTGTTCAAAGAAATCGTAGGTGCAGTAGCCGTGTCCGAGATCATAGAACTTCCACGGCTCACTTAAGGTCACGCCAGCGCGAACCGCGTCCTGGTCGATCAGGACTTCGATGGCGCGAAGGTTGCGGGCAAAGTAGCCGGCGTCGGCATACGACTTGGCCAACTTGAGCGGAGTGATCTTAGCATAGTGCTGGGTTGCGGATGGGCTGGCATGGCCAAGCCATTCCTGCAACTCGAAGAGCGTCATGGGCTCTTTCGCGTTGAAGAGTTGTGAAGCGATGGTCGAGCGCGCACGATGCGTGGTGATGTTGCCGCGAACGTCGGCGAGCGGAACGCCAGCCTTTTTGCAGAGCAGCGGGATGAGGGTCCTGTTTATGTATGTCTTGCCTATGGCCGTGTTCCGAATCAAGAAGAGGAAGGCGACGACCTCGCCAGTCTTCCAATCCGGTAGTTTTGTGCCTTGGGGACGCACCTTCTCCCATGCGGAAATGGCCTCACCAACAAGGTGGTCAACCGGCTTGGTGAACGACTTTCCGGTTTTGTTGACCGGGACATCAAGCAAACAGACGGCATCGGCGGGAAGGAGTTCGCCTGTGCCTGGCACCGTGGCATCGTCCCGCTGCCAGCGTATGCAGCCTACCCGCAGACGGAGGATCTCGTTGTTGCGAAGGCCAGCGAAGAGCCAGATGACTGCGAGCGCTCCGCACATCTGAATTGGATAGCTGGTCGGACGCGGCCGACTACGCCGCGAGGGACCTTTATACGGAAGATCTTCTGCTACGAGATTTAGACCGGCCCATACGAGCTTGGCCCAGACATCGTCGGCGATCACGCGGGGGTTGGGGCCGATCAGTGCGGTCAGACTCTTCGGGGCGGTCAGATGCCGCATGGGATCGAACCTACGCGGAATAAGTTCCCACTCCTGTAGATCGCGAAAGAGAATGCGAAGCGAGCAGATGCGATCCGCCCGGGTGCCTGGCGCCAGCATCTTACCGCGGCTCTTGACATGCACCGGATCGACGCTGCACCAATCGCCGCCATGCCACTGGCAGACAACGGAGATGAACTCGGCGGCAAGATCGCGGGTCCAGTCGGCGGGTGACAGGACTGTTGGATGCGTCTGACCGAGCCACCGCCCGACGTTGAGCAGAAAGTAATAGCTCTTTGTTCTGGAACGCTTCGCATCCACGGAGCGGTCAAACCAGATGCGACAAAGCCGGACCCACTCCGCGGGCACACCAGTGGTAAGTGCGGGGGAAGACTTCTTGTCCAAGACCGGGCGCTTAATCTCCATCGCCTCGGGTATCGTACCCATGCTGGCCAACACGCGCGAAAAGGCAACAATACACCAGCTTCCGATCCGGCGCGGTCGACGCGCAATGGTAGCCTCAAGATGTTCGACCGTCAGTTGGCCGAGGTGGGGCGAGCGGATGAACAGCAAAGCCTCAAAAGCAGTTCGCATGACGTTGTTGCGTGTGCCAGCCTTCGCATATCCCCACTCCAGGAGCAACGCCTGCACACGTTCCGCCACGGTCTTCATGTACTCGCGGCCAAACACCTTGCGGGCGAGACACGAATAGACGAGGTGGTCGCTCTTGAGGCGGTGCAGGTCGGAGAATCCACAGATCAGGTAGGCAATCGCCAGGATGTGCTGACGTCCCGCTTGCCGTCGGTCTATGGAGTCGATCCATTCCTCGGAGCTCCATCCCCAAAAGGACAGCTTGCGCTCCGCCATCTCTCGAAGAAAAAACAGCAATACGTACTTACGCTGGTTGGGGATGATGCCGGTGTAGTCCAGAGCATCGTTCAATGGCTGCACCAGTCTCTTGAGCGACGGTCCGAAATCCATCGTTCGCCCATACCGATAGAAGCGATAGGCTTCTGCGTAGCGAGTCAGCACGTCCTCTTCGTCGGCGGTTAGCGTGCTGGAGCGATCGTATCGGTCCAGATCAAGCGGCCAAACCCACGGGCCGTCGTCGGCCTTCTTCGGCTTCTCCTTTTCCGGTCCCCACTGCGCTCGCGCGCACTTCTGGACGAGTTGCTTCCGTTCTGCAGTCGTCAATGTCTCGTACCATAGGCCGATGTTGTTATGCCATGGCTTGCCATCTCTTCGTACTCTCTTCTGCTTCACTGGCCCACCTCCGACAGCATCTGTGCGCGACGGGCATGGATCTGCGCCATGCTTGCCGCGAGCTTCAGAGATAGGTCGCGGCCACTGAGATGGATATAGAGCAATGTGGTCTGCACGCTGCGATGGCCGGCGAAACTGGCGATCTCATGAATGTCCCAACCGGCGCGGGCAAGGTCGGTCAAACAGAGGTGGCGAAGAGTGTGCGTCGAGAATCGCTCAATGCCAGCCCTGCGTGCAAGCTGCAGGACGATCTTCGACCAGCTCCATATCGAAATCGGCCTGGCGTAGTTACGGCGAGACTCAGACAGAAAGAGCGGACCACGCTTCTTGCCCAACGCTCGGCGGTGTTCGAGATACCGCAAAAGCAGCTCGCCACTTGAAGCGGAGTACGGAAGAACGCGCTCGCGATGTCCCTTGGTGCTCTCCGCGCGAATCCTGAGCATGCGCCGAGCCGGGTCAATGTCGCTGCTCTCAAGGCTGCAGAGTTCTTCGCGACGCAGCCCTGCATCATAGGCAAACGCCAACATGGTCCTGTTACGAATCGACTCCTGACGTGCTGAAGCAAGAATCGAATGCCAGTCCTCTTCGTTCGGTATCCAGGGAAGCTTATGATGCCGAGCAACCATGCCACGTCCACTGCCCGTCTGCGCCGCGGGGTTGTTCGGACGTACTCCTTCCTCCATCAGATAGGCATGGAACAGGCGAACTACTGTTAATAACTGCTGAACCGTAGCGTTGGACAACTTGCTCTCGCCACCGTGCAACGCAGCGAGATAAAGACCCAAATCGCCACGGGTTGCAGAGATGGATGCGACGCAACGTACCTTCAGAAAAGCTAGATACCGCTCCAAAGCCCGTGAGTAGGCGTCCAGTGTGTTGAGAGCCAGGCCTCGATGCGACTGCAACGTGAGCCACGAGCTGGCATGAGGGTCCGCCGCAACCAGCGGGCAACGGTCCCAACGGATAGGATGGACAACGAACTCAAATGGCAAGTAGACCTCCTTCTGGAGATCAAATAAGAACAGATACGGCGGTGCGAAGGGTGTCAGGATGCGCGGCGGCAACGATCCGGCAGAAAATACTTGCGGTTGCTCAGATTCCACATAACTTACACTGGTCAGAAATCACGTCTGCAAAAAGTGCGGTGTTGTATCCGCTGCGGCGGGGGCAGGTGCTGCAAGCTCCGGCGGCGGGGTTGAGGGTAGGGTCTTCGCGGTCGAACGGCGCATCGGCCAGCGAGAGATAAAGGTTGCTCTGTATCCAAGCGGAGAGGAACTTGGCGGGTAGCAAGTGGGCTTCGTCGTCCTTCCAATCCTTGCGCCAGCACTGCTCGAAGGCTTCGGCTTGCGACTCCTGCGGGATACGGGCGATTAGGTTAGCGTGGCTGGCGGTGATGCGCTCCTGGGTGAACGCCTCGGCTACTTCGGGGATGAGTTGCAAGAGTGAGAGACGGGCATAGATGTGGCTTGCGCTCTTGCCAGATTTTTCAACCAAGGCTGCTACGTCATAGCCGGGAATGTTTAGCAACTGCTGGAATCCCTGCGCCTCTTCATAAGGATGAACGTCGACGCGTTGAGAATTTTCAACCAGCGCCCATTCAAGGGATTGTGCATCGGTAAGTTCGACGATGCGGGCGGGGATGGCAAAAAGCTCTGCCAGTTGCGCGGCGCGGAAACGTCTGGCTCCGGCTACGATTTCGAAGCCTTCCGAGTTCGGGCGCACGGTGATGGGCTGGATGAGGCCGTGCTGCCGGATGCTTTCGGCAAGCTCATGAAGCTTCGATTCTTCAAACGTCCTGCGGGGGTTGGTGGCGGACTCGTGGATGGTGTCGAGAGCGAGAAATTGGAATGCGCTGCTGTTTTGCATGATTGCCCTCCTTGGGCGGGTTGAGAACTTTGGGTAGGGAGCGGACACGATGCCCTGTGTCCGCTCCGCTGCGGACAAGGGTTTAGGCGCGTGGGGTCTGCTGCCGCTCGAAGGCTCCGCCGAAGCCCTGCAAACGCAGGTTGTTGTCCCACTCCTTGGCGAATTGCTTGTGTTGCTCGTGTAAACGGGATAGGCGAATGTTGTGGCCGCGCTCGATGGTGCGGCTCCACTGCTCTACGCCTATGTAATCGTTTCGAAAATAGAACGGGTCAAGGTGCGGCCCGTCCGCAGTGCCAAGCTCGAAACACATCTCCGGGTCGCGCATCAGGTCGCCGTTTTGTTCGCCGTAGTGGGCTACGGAAATTGCAGGAAGTCCGCTGGGGCCTGATTCGCTGGTCGCTTCGATCACGAGCGCCATATACGGCGCGTTCTCGATCTTGAGATAGAGGCTGGGATTCCAGCCTCCAGCTTTCTTGAGGATTTCGAGGAGGGTCTGCATTACGCCACCTCCGCAAGTGCTGCATCGTTGGCGTCCTCTGAGGTGGTGGGCTGCTCGGCTCGCGTCTCGTTGGTCGATTCCTGCTCGACTGCCGGGGTCTCGATTGCCGAGAGAATTAGGGCCGATGTGCGTTGAATGACTTCCAAGCTCTCGGCTAGAAGTGCCGCGTTTCCGTGGTAAAGATGGATATAGTCGACGCTGGCGTGTCCTGCGTCTAGTCCGATGGTCTGCGAGACAACGAAGGCGATTGCCTCGGCTTCTGTCTCCCGTACCGTCTTGGTGGTAGCGGTGCGGCGAGAGCATTTGTGCAAAAGTTCGTGGCTCGCCTCATGGACCAAAGTTGAAAATTCTTCTGCTGCGGACTGGCCGGGAAGGATAGCGATCTTTCCTCCGTAGCTCACGCCTAAAGCGGGGGCGATGCTCTCCTTGAATTCAAGCTCGATCCCCTGGGCGAGGATGAAGTCGATCATGCGTTCGCGGTACTCGCCAACGTCGCCCTTGACGCGCTCTTTCAGGTCGGGAAGCTCTGCCCCTTCGGTCTGGCTCACGTCGAACACGTATACGGCGCGGAATCCGACTAACACGGGCTGATACTGGTAGGGTGTGTCCTTCTCGGTTTCCGAATCCTTCTTGCGTTTGGTGCCCATCAAGGGGGCTAGAATGCGGATGCCCTTCTGTCCCTTCTTCACCCTGCGGCCAAGCTGGTTCCACGCATACATCCCGGCTACTCTCGATGCGGCTGGCATTTGCGAAGCACTCACACACTGCCCATGTTTCTCTGACGATTCACTATGCGCATCATCCTCAGTTTGGGCGGACGGTAACGCTAGTTCGGCGCGTTTCGTTTTCCGGGCAGCCTCGGAACCAGCTTCAGTTGCTTCTTCCCAGCGGCGATCAGCTTGTCGTTCCCGCATGGATGCTCGATGAAGAGCATTGCCGCGGCATGGCGGTGGTCGAACGACCAGTGATAGCGCTCTCCGCGCTTCTTGCCCTGCGCTCTCTGATCGACACCCAGCCAGAAGACGGCTGCCCCGATGACTCGCTACCTTCAGAAGCATCTTCGCCAGGAGGTGCATTCGGTGAGCCCACCACGCCAGGGATCTCTTCCCTGGGACAAGACCAAGCCCCAGCAGCTCCCGCAGACAGCGCAGGTGCGCTGTCGCGAGTTGCTCAGCCAGATGCTGCTCCGAACCATGAGCGGCGTAACCCCCGCAGAACAGGAGAGCGATGAGCGAGAAGATTCAAGCCATTCACATTGATCGGGAGGCCTGCGTCTATGTACGGCAGTCCTCCATGCAACAAGTCCGGACACGTCTTGAAGGGCAGCGTCGCCAGTACGACCTTCGCGAACGTGCGCAGACACTGGGCTTTCAGCGTGTCGTCGTGATCGACGAAGACCAGGGCCGCACTGGAACGGGTTCGGTCGAACGTCCCGGCTTCGGCAGATTGCTTGAGTCCGTTTGCTCCGGCAGGGTCGGCGCCGTCTTCGCTTTGGAGGCCTCGCGTCTGGCAAGGAACAACCGCGACTGGCATCACCTGATCGATCTCTGCGCGATGGCCGGGACACTCGTCATCGACCACGACGGCGTCTACGATCCCAGTCTGCTCAACGACCGGCTTCTGCTCGGTCTCAAGGGCACCATGAGCGAGTTCGAGATCAGTCTGCTGCGCCAGAGGGCGATGGAGGCGCATCGTCAGAAGGTGCGGCGCGGCATGGTGATGACGCAAGTGCCTTTGGGCTACGTCCGCACCGAAGAGGAAGGGATAGAGAAGACGCCCGACCGCCAGGTGCAGGAGGCCATCGCCGGTATCTTTCGCAAGTTCCATGAGCTGGGCAGCGTGCGTCAGGTGCTGCTCTGGTACCGCGATGAAAAGCTTCCCCTTCCCGTTCTCTCGCGTGAGTCCGGCAACCGCAAGACGGTCTGGATCGAACCCATCTACTCCAGCCTCTGCGGCATCCTCAAGAACCCGGCCTATGCAGGCGTCTTCGTCTGGGGCAGGAAGCATACGCGCACCTCCATCGTCGAGGGCCGCGCCCGCAAGACACGCGGTCACGCTCGACCGCAGGACCAGTGGGAGGTCGTCATCCCGGACCACCATGAAGGGTATATAACGTGGGAAGAGTTTATGCGCAACCAGCAACAGATTCGCTCCAACGCAGGATGGAACGCCCGCATGGGAGGACTGAGCGGCGCGGCGCGCAACGGGCCCGCACTGCTGGCGGGACTGCTGCGATGCGCACGCTGTGGCCGCGCGCTTCAGGTCTTCTATACCTCCAGCAAGCGGGACGGGCCGCTGCCGCGCTACGAGTGCAGCGGAGACCGCGCCCATAAGTTGAAGCGCAGTTGCATCACCTTCGCTGGTTGGCGAGTCGACCGGGAGATCGCAGCCGAGGTGCTCGAAGCCCTGCGCCCTCTCGGCGTGCAGGCCGCGCTCGATGCGCTCGAACAGACCCAGAACCGAACCGATGAGAAGCGGCGCTCGCTCGAACTCGCACTCCAGAAGGCACGCTATGAAGCTAGCCGTATCGAACGGCAGTACCAGGCAACAGAGCCGGAGAACCGTCTCGTCGCAGCAGAGTTGGAGAAGCGATGGAACAACGCACTGACTCATGCCGACGATCTGGAGCGCCGCCTGGAAGACGCGACCGCATCGGCACTTCAACTCACCCCGGAACAGCGGGAACAGTTGCTCACGCTCGGCGACGATCTCGAACGCTTGTGGGACCATCCCAGCTCGCCGATGGCGTTGAAGAAGCGCGTCCTCAGAACGGTGCTTGAGGAAGTCGTCGCCGATACCACCGATGAGCCTCCCGCCGTCCATCTCAAGCTGCACTGGGCTGGCGGTACCCACACGCAACTGACGGTGCGCAAGAACAGGACTGGCGACCATAACAACGTCAACTCGGAAGAAGTAACGGAGTTGATTCGTGAACTCGCTCTTGTCTGCGACGACCGCGCCATCGTGTCTATCCTGAATCGGTTGGGTTATCGAACGGGTCACGCTAACACTTGGACGGAGAAGCGTGTGCAGCACGTTCGACATACCAAGGGATTTCCGGCATGTCCGCCGCCGGAACAGCGCCTCTGGATCACGATGCAGCAAGCCGCCGTCGCACTGGGTATCAGTCAGGCGTCGGTTCGCCAATTGATCGAACGAAAGATCTTACCGGCAAAACAAATCGTCAAGTTCGCCCCGTGGACGATCGAACGCGCTCACCTCACGCTGCCAGCCGTCCATAGAGCCGTCCGTCTCATCCACACGGGCCGCCGATCTCCATCGCGCGTAACCAGCAACGCCCAAACCCCTATGTTTATTGACTCCAGCGAGGTGTAGCACTATGTCACTGCTTTCTGTCGGGCGATTTCGAGAATGTTCCCGAACGAATAGTTATGGAATTTACCCATTGCGGTGAGGTAGGCGGTGAGTCCTTCCGAGTGTCCTGCCTCAAGCTGCTCGATGAGTAGCTTTACGTTGGCGGCGATGACTTCTTTGCTGGTCTGCGGCTTGGGTTCGGTGGGAAGGGTGGCGACGTTAGCGTTAAGAGTGTTCTTCATGGTGGTTTTGCTCTCCTTGGTTCTGGCTTTTGTCTTTGCCGCAATGGAATCGCGGCATCCATATGCCGAACGCCACCTGGCGAAGGCGGGGGTAGCAAGGTGCAAGGGGAGGGGTCTCCCCACCCTTGGAGAGGAGGCGCAGCCGGAACGGAAAGGGCGAAGCGAAGCGGAGGTCTGCACAAGCGCAGCGCGGAAGATTGGGGATCCCCTTGTGGCGCGCGACGGGGCTGGCCCCTTAGCAGGCTTGTCTACCGTGCTTATGCGCGTTAGCGCACTTATGTTTGGGGGCGTTGCGGGGTGTCCCCGCAGGATTGGGGAGTCGGAAGACGAAGCCGGTGGTTCTTTGCCGGCGTTGGCTGGAGCTGGGGCAAGGGGTTTTCCCTTACCCCAGCCAGTTCTGTCGCACGGCCTTGCGCCTCGCCGCAGGCTTCATCTTCTTCCTTGTACAACCGGTATACCAGATGCTTGCCCACTTCCCAGCCTTCGCGGTTCAAAAGTACGCGGATCTTGCGACATCCATAGCGCACCCTCGCCTGAGCAATTTCGCGGATCGCATCCGCAACTCAGTCCGTGGATCGCAGTAGCTGCGGTAGCGGTACGTGCCGCGAGTCATGCAAAGAACCCGGCACGCTCGCCGCTCGCTTACCCGGTAGCAACGCACCAGGTGCTCTACCGACGGCCCATGTCGCGATCCCCGCCTTCCGGATCACCTCGGCGACTGGAACGCCTACCTGCGCTTGCTTCAATACCCCGATCATCTGCTCCACACTGAATCGCTTCTTTTTCATCAGCAACTCCCCCTTATCAAGTTGGGTTTTGCCGAAAGACTAACACTTCAACTGGCTCAGAAATACCGGGACCGATCAACTCGGGAGCAACGCGGAAGTGGTGAGTTTGTCCCAAAGCTCAAAAAGTGATTTGGCGGTTCTGCAGTGAATGGTTAAATTCTAACAAAGGTACGTATAATTCCCTTTATCGAAGTTTCCCCATGTAGTCTAATGTCCGAGGTCGGTATGCCTAACACAGCTTGCAAACCAGGGTTGCTGGTATCAGGGCTTCTTTCCAATGCAACTGGACGGTTGATATTGCGCCGATTAAGTCAGGATGTGGTGCAATTCGGATTGAAGCTTAAGGTAATTCCGAGGCTAGCTATGCCTTTACGCGACGCCACACTCTTATTCCTTGTAGTTCTTCTTTGTGTTTCCCCAAGTCAGCCTCAGCAGAACACAGCCATACTCACCCTTCAATCCACGACCACTCTCGTCTTTCTCGATGTCACAGTAGTCGACAAGAAGGGGCATGTAGTTACTTCCGGCCTCACCAAAGATGATTTCTCCATCACCGAAGACAAGCGCCCGCAGCGCATTTTCTCCTTTGAAGCGCCAGAATCCCACGCTGCCGATAAGCGCTCCTCGGATGACACTCCGGATGGCAGCGCCACCACCATCTTCATCCTCGACCAGCTCAACTCTAGCCTGGAAGACTTCGCGTTCCTATGCGACCAGGTGCAAAAGTACTTGGAAAACCAACCCTCGCACCTGTCCGCCCCTGCGGAGTTAATGCTTCTCGGCAATCACTCTTTGGAACTCATCCAGGGATACACGCGCAGCCGCAACGATCTCCTTTTCGCTTTGAAGCATGTCCCCACCGCCATTCCCTACAAAAACGTCGCAGCTTTCAAAGATGAGCGCTTCTTCCAGTCCATCCAGGCCCTCCAGCAGATCGCACTCCAAAACAACGGCATCACCGGCCGCAAAAACATCATCTGGATCGGCCGCGGAGGCCCCGGCACCGTTTTAGCGTGGCGGAACATCTACTCCGTCGACAAACTTGAGCGGTTCGCGCACGAGACCACCAACATGCTCGTCGATGCCCGCATCAGCCTCTTTCTCATCTTCCCTGGCCTGAGGGTCCAGGAGTTAAACGCCTTACCAGGATCCAAAAGCTCGGACACCACCACAGGCCTTGATCCCTTCGGGGGCGATATCAACTTCGGGGACTTCGTCAATGAAACCGGCGGCAAGCTCTTTTACAACGAGAACGATGTCGACGAACTGATCCGTCAATCGCAGCGCATGGGCGGCCAATACTACACCCTCACCTATCAGCCAAGTGAGTCCGGCTCACCCACCGACGCGGACGGTAAGTTCCGTCGCATCCGCGTCACCCTCCGCAACCCGAACCTGCAGGTGATCACCAAAGCGGGCTACTACGCCCCGGACAAGAGCCACCCGATTGACGCGGAAAAACAAACCATTCTAAACGTCTCTCAAGCGGTCCAGTCCTCCATTCCCTACACCGGGCTGGCCATTAAAGTCGACAGCATCGTCCGCCATACCGAGTCACGCACCGTCAACGTCACCCTCATCGTCCAATCCAAAAACATTCACTGGGAATCCACCGAAGACGGTAAAAGCAACGCCAATCTTATCTTCATCGCGGCCAGCTTTTCCTCAACCCACCAGATCCTCACCTCCAAACTTCAGGGCATCGCTTTTTCGGTTACCACGCAGGAGCAGGTAGCATTAGCCCACCTGAACCTGAGAACCTCCATTACCCTCCGCCTTCCCTACAACGCCCGGTCCATCCGCATCGCCGCCCAGGCTGAAGACGGCGGCAGCATAGGCGCCACGGATCTGAACCGCCAAGCCATAGACGCTCTCTCGGTGATCGCGCCCCCTATCCCTACCCCGAAAATTTCTCCCGGAGGATGAACCCGCGACTTCCACCCTGGCTTACAAGCGCCCTTGCCCTCCTTCGTCCCCCCTGTCATTCCTCGACAGACAGAAAACGATAAACCATAACCGAAAGGCTTGCTCAAAAGCAAAGAACCCATCAATGGGGCCTCAGCCTTGTGAGGCGATTCCACTTATCATACGGCTACACCGATGATGGCACGTTGGGATCGAAACAGCGCCGCCGAACGTAAGCGTTCGAAGCTCCCCTTTGCACGCTTACTCAATGCGTGTGACGTCCGACGTTTTCAACAAGCTCCTAGGCTTGTCAGTGTGACACTGCTGTACGAGTTTTGGCCTTTGCCAACACAACTACATCGCTGGTATCACCGCGAATACTGATAGGTTGCGATTCCGTGGAGTACGCTTGAAGCAAATTCCATTGCCCTCTTGAACCATATTCTCCATCGCCAGCATCTCGCACAGATAACGAATAATCTCCTTCTGGAACTAACGCAAAATGAAAAGAACCGTCACGTTCTATCTTCGCCGTATGCGACCTAGTCTGATCGTCAGAATAGAGAAGATCTATGTTACCTCCATTAAGCGCATGTCCATCACCAACTGAAACTACCGTTCCAGACAGACTGTGCAGTTTAGCCAGCGGGATTACGATGTCTCTGTCAGTCATCTCAGTACCGGTCGTCATTTTGATTGGTTTAGCGTCTTTTGCGCGAAACACGTCACCCGAGAATACATTTACAGTCTGCTCATGTGAAGTCCTCACAGAGAGCGGAGGACCCAGAAAACTCCTGGGCTCGATATCCATGTCCACTAGTCGCATGGTTACGCCGACCACTACTTCACCTGCTGGCAGACCCGAAATTCTGAAGCGTCCCTCATCGTCTGTCTTCGCCTCATATAAAAGTCGTTGCGTCATGCCTCGAGTATCAGCCCCCCAACTCTCGTCTTTTTGCCTGTGGAGCAGCATGATGGAAATGCCGACCCCCGGACTTCCGTCGTCATATCGCACAACCCCGCTGACAGCAGCACCCCGCTGAAGTTGTACTTCCGCCCGAACCGGCTGTGCCCCGTCGATTTTTACTCTAGGAAGTTCCTTATTCAGTTTGTCAAGGATATCTTCCGTTGGATGGGCAAGCTCCTCTTCGGTGAACTGGGATGTCGGGTAAGTGTATCCTGGTAACTCAGCGAGTACATAATAAATACCTGGTTTGACACCATCCACAGTAAAGGCTCCATCGATCCCAGTAGTAACTGCTCTCGACACCTCCCTTGACGATTCATTGCCTTGAGAAGCTGCGTTTCCGTGAGATACATTTGGAATTGGCTGCAGCGTGACTGTTGCAAATTTGGCAGGCGTGTTGGTATCTGTACAAAAAACATGACCAAATACCCTACCGGTGATTGCCGAAGTTGTCTGGGCGACCAGTTTCCGACAGCAGATCGGATAGGCCAATAGGCAGACCAGAAGTATGCTTACCCTTGTGAATTCAGGTAGAATCCGCTTGTCACTATTTCTCAATCTTGTTGTCCTCCTTTGAACCTCGTCTATAAGGCGGCTCAAATGTGCTCTCCTGCCGCCTTCACACAGCGGCTTTATTTGATCCTGCGAAGAAAATCAATTACCGCGTCCTGACGGTGATCCGACAGCATTCCAACAAGTGCTGAACTGATCTCGCTATCATTGTTGACTATTAATATTGTCGGCGTGCCGTCCACCCCAAACGCTGATAAGTCGCCTTCGTACATTCGATCATTTGTTGCTATATCGGGCACAACAGCACGCGAGATGTTGGTAGCTACAAATACTACATGCGCTTGAGTGTTTCCTTCGGCTTCCAGTTGTAGAAGTCGAGTATAAAAAGGTTTGCTTGCCTCGCAATAGTGGCAACCTTCCCGCACGAGGATAAGTACTGTCGCTCGATGCTGTGACCAGTCGTATGCGGGAGTAAGCCTTGCTAGGGAATAATGGCTCATGTCTACCCTTAGCAAACTTCTCTGTCTATACACGTACAAGCCCCCACAGAGAGCGATGAGTAGTATGAAAATACCCACTTGCGCATGCGTTTTAGCATTGGTCGTCGATTTAACAAGATCTGGCAATTAGATGCGCCCGTCACCCTATGATCTGCAGGGCTCCTTTTTTAAGAAGTCGAAGCACCAGAGCACGATCATCAGGAGCACACCTGAGAAGCTCTCCTATGTTCTGCGGCACTTCCATTTCAGCATTTTCGATCTCTGGGGCTAAGCTCTCATTGAAAGTATTTGTTTTTAGTGCCGTTAACGTCGCTGCAGAATACCTTGCGTAAAGACTGGAGAGTGGTGCTCTAGCTTTCGGATACTGCTGAAAAACAGCCTTAAAATCCAATGTTGGTCTCTTAGGAGTGCCTGCTGTCTGTCTGGATATAGCCAGTTGGTGGTCCCACAGCACGCGATACTTTTCCATCACCGAAGACCACGTGAAATGATCTCTCACGCGTTGGCGGCCCGCCTGGCCAAGCGTGCGCCTCAAGTCTTCAGAAGCTAGCAGTGTGTTCAGACAGCGAGTCATTTGAGCTACATCTGGTATAGTCCGTGACGCGAACTCCTTTTCCATCAGCAATAGTCTGCTTGTTACATCCGCTCCATATGCATCTTCCAGATCCTGCGTGTCCATCCAGGTATCAACCAAGAAGCCAGTCACTCCCTCAAGAACAATATCCCGGTATCCACTCCAGTTTGAGGCAACGACCGGAAGTCCTGCAGCCATGGCTTCTATTAGCGACAAGCCAAATGTCTCTTGAATATTATCCACAGGTGAAACAAAGACATCAGCCGCAGCATAGAGAGCCGTCTTCAAGAGAGGCGAAAAGTTTGTTATGACTTTTACCTTGTCCCGGATCCCATAGTTCATAGCGAGAAACTCGAGCCTGCCAGCATACCCCGGCTCTACTTCATTTCCAGCAATAACTATCGTTGCGCGAGGATGTGTGTGACACACCTCCGCAAAGCTCAGTATTAGTGGTTCCAAATCTGCCTTGTAGGTAGATGAAAGTCTACCAAGATATAGAACGACCTGTTGTTGCTCATCCAAACCTATCAGTTGTCGCGCTGCTTCAACGGAAAACGGATTACAGGCTTCTTCCTGGACAGCAAGGGGCAGGGTATGAATCAGATTGTCCACTGTATTCGGCAGTTCGCGTCCTGTTCGATCCTGCATAACAGCGTGAACTTGGCTAAGTGCCTCTCGAACGGCAAATTCGCCTGCCTTGCTCGAAACCACGATTGAGTCGTACGGCTCCGCGAATGTTACTAGGGCCAAATAGATACTCAACATGTCCTCAAACGGCACGGCGTGAATGAGCGTGCATATTGGGAGGGGAACATGAAAGCGTCTGCGAGCATGTGCTAGATATGGAAAATCACGAATCCCGACAAATGCTACTTTCTCTGACTTTGCCTCTGAAGAGTCGTTAGCCAATGATGCATAGGAAACATATTTCGTGTGATTATGTGGCGTTGGGAAGGGCGCAGGCGCCTCCGAACCCATAGTCGGTTTGCTCAAGGAGGATGCACTCAATACATATAGGCCCTTAGCCACACCATATCTGAGCGCAGAGTTGATTAGAGCGCCCTCTGCAATTGTTGCACCATTGCGATCGGCAGAGGAAAAAGATGAGCCTGAGATTTGACTTTCAAACAAACTTAGTAAATACATAGTCCTCGGGTCGGGTGTACAACGGTCAATCAGTGGGTTTGATTTTGCAGCTAGCAGCGCTTGCACCTCGATCTACGAGACCGACGGAGTCAAAGCCCTGGACCATCAACGTGTACCCAGCCATGTCACAGACGGGTATCGTTATTTTGGAGCAGTCCACGAGTATTGGCTTCTTGTTGTCGAGCTCAACTGGCCCACGCACTTGGAGTTGATTTAGGGGGATACCGACAGCACCCTCTCGCGATATCTGCCTGAACTCAGCAGTATCCCTCACATCTACCAGTTGACCTTCGCGAACCTTTTTGGAAAGCTCGTCATCAGTCACAACTCGAGTTGATCCTTCTTTCTTTTCAAATTCTTCCTTAAGATCCTCCGATCCGTCTACCGCACTTAGCACGGCACTACCTTTCGATACTGTTTCAATCAATTTAGAACCTAGCTTGATGTGAAGCTCTGGCACGTTGGCGGCGGGAATAGACATTCCAGATTTCAATGTAGGAGTTGAGATGATATGATTCGCGGACTCGGCCCGAACAAGCATGGCACTCTGATAGATGTCTGTGAGCAATCCCTCCCAAAATCCTTCGACAATGCCGTGACTGTCTACCAAGATCAGAACGGGAGTTCCTACAATATCCAATCTATTTAAATTTTGTACAACAAAGTGTGAACTAGGAAGTGCGAGCCGCGACTTGTACCAAACTACTGCCGCTTTGTTTGGCACAACTACCCAGAGTGGAATACCTTTTTGAGTTGCCAGGGCTGCTAATCGTTGGTGAAAAGCAAGATTCTTTTGCGAATACTCTTCTTGAGGATCAACAAATAGGACATAAGTGTGCTGCGCAGTAAAAGGTGGGAGTCGGAACGTTTTCGCGTTTGTTCCAATCTGCATATGGTGCTTCGAAGGATGGAGCATGTCATAACTAAAGCGTTGAAATGAAAACAGCATCAAAGCGGGAATGCCCACAAACGCTACCTCCCGCAGGAATCGGTGTACGCGGAATGTCATTCGGATCGAATCCTATGGGGGTGTTGTGTGTGGACAGGTCTGTGGATATGCTTGATTACGCTCTTTGGAGCGTAATCAAGCATTTGCAAGTGCCACTCTTCGTGCCTATTGGGCTACAGCCTAGCAGCTATCGCCGGTGATGTGGCAATAAGGGCCAGTAGGGCCGCTTAGGTTTTGGCATGATGTGCCCGTCGATCCTGAACCGCCGGTGTATGTCACGCAAGTTCCCGCATTTGAGCACTTGTAGCATTGGCCATCGACATTAGAAGGAAACGCTAAGCTAAGGCCATAACCCACCAAAGCAATATTCAACGCACGCATGGCTAGTAATCGCTTGTCTATTGGCATTGCAACCTCCGAGAGTTAGCTGCCTCGTATTCATATTCTCTGTTTGAGGTCATTGTCAAGACCTTTCTAAGGAATATTACTGTTGAATCCTGTAGTATTTATTAACTATTAAATAGCTCTTAACGTCTCTCGCGCTTACTGTAGTTGGCGGCGTTCCTCGTCTCTAAGCTCATATGACTCTACCATCTACCAAAAAATGATCCCGTGTGCTTTCTACTTCTCTCAAGAAGGATGGCACGTGAAAACTCACTCGATTGTGGTCTTTCGCTTCCAAGTCACTTCTGTGAAGCGTTAGGGTGATCTGTCCCTGGGAGCGTCGGAAGTAGGGGTACTAGCTGCCTGCGCAGCCGGGATCTGTAAAGCATCCAGCCGGTCATTGATTCTTCCGATATCGCGCTGAAGAAGTAATAGGATCAAGTGGCGTCAAGCAAGATGCCGAGGACATCGGTATACGCGTATGGGTCAAGGGTGACGAAGGTGGAATGCCCGGCTGCTTTTGTACCAGAGTCAATGAGACAAACTGGTATGAGAGGAGCCATTCATGGCACGAGGAAAGAAGCATACGGCTGATCAGGTTGTGAGTTTGCTGCGGCAGATTGAAGTGGCGGTGGCGAATGGGAAGACGACGGCGCAGGCCAGCAAAGAGGCGTTGATCACCGAGCAGACCTACTATCGCTGGCGCAAGGAGTTCGGCGGTCTGCAGGTGGATCAGGCTCGGCGTCTGAAGGAGCTGGAGCAGGAAAACGCGAAGCTGAAGCGGCTGGTCGCCAAGCTAAGCCTGGACAAGCTGGTGTTGAAGGACATCGCCTCGGGAAAGTTCTAAGCCCTGAGCGACGACGTTGTGCAGTTAATCATGCGCAGGAACAAGGCATGAGCGAGCGGCGGGCGTGCCAACTGGTGAAGCAACCACGCGGCACAAAGCGTTATCGGCCGACACAGCGGGGAGACGAAGATCGACTCACCCAGGCCATCATCGTGCTGGCCAGCCAGTATGGCCGCTATGGGTACCGCCGCATCACGGCGCTGCTTCAGCGAGACGGATGGCGAGTAGGCAAGGATAGGGTGGAGAGGATCTGGCGTCGCGAAGGGCTGAAGGTACCGAAGAAGCAGAAGCCAAAAGGGCGGTTGTGGCTTAACGATGGGTCGTGCGTACGCCTCCCGCCGGAGCGTGCGCGCCATGTATGGAGTTACGATTTCGTCAGCGCCAAAACACACGATGGACGCACCGTGCGGATGCTAAATCTAATCGATGAACACAGTCGGGAGTGCCTGATGATCCGATGCGAACGGAGCTGGTCGAGCGCCCGGGTGATCGCGGCTCTGGCCGATGTGATGGTCTTGAAGGGAGTTCCCGAGCACCTTCGTTCAGACAATGGCCCTGAGTTCGTGGCCAGAGATCTGCGCAAATGGCTGGCTGCCACTGGAGCTAAAACACTATACATCGAACCAGGCTCACCGTGGGAGAACGGCTACTGCGAGAGCTTCAACTCGAAACTCAGAGACGAATTCCTGAACGGCGAGATCTTCTACTCTATGAAGTAAATACGCGTGCTGGCCGAACGATGGCGCGTCCACTACAACACCGTCAGGCCACACTCCTCGTTGGGTTACAGACCGCCCGCGCCGGAAGCCTGGCTGACAGAAACATCCCAGGGGTATGGAAAAGTGGAAAGCAAAGAACTCTTCCCACTTTTCCACACCCCCGACTGCGGCGAGATAACTAACTCAAACGCTGCGCTACACTAACAATCTCACTGGTGCAAAGCATCGGGCATGGCACGCGCTTGAGAGTTTTTGCCTCTCTCGCGCTCGAAGCAACCAGGTGCTGACACGGCACCATAAGTCGGCTCAAATTGGAGCCGCATTTCGATTTGCATCTGTGAACGCACTAGGAACGTCCGCATCTCGATCGTTTCTGACAGAACTGGAGTCGATCCTTAATGAATCGTCTGACGGCGTGAAAGCCCGCTCGCTCCTCGAGGCGTTTTCGCGTCATGACGATCCTTGGTGGCTCGAGGTTATGCGGGAAGCAAAGCCAACCGAAGGTCAAGACCTGCTGGCTGCCTCACGCGCTGTCATATTGGAGCGTCAGCCGAACTTGTTGAGTGTTTGGAAGCGGAAGGGCGATCTGACAGACGAAGAGCGGAAAGAAATCAACGCCCTGGCCGCACGAGAAACCGATGATCTGGAAGCATTTGAGCGCGCAACACGGAAACTTCGAGAGCAGCAGAACATCCTGATCGCGATCCATCGTTTCAAGCCCTTTACGAAAGCCGCCGATGGATCCAGTGTTCTGATTGTTCGCACACGAAAAGGGCTCCGCCCGGCGTCCGAAATGTCCTCACTTCTCCGGTCACTAGATGCCGCGTGGGTGGATGACGTTCATATGCATGCATTTACATCCGAAAAGAATAAAATGACCGCGGCCGATGTGATCTCGGCTATGAAAAAAGCTCTGGTGGCAGCCAAGAAGGGTCCCAAATCGAAGGCGAAGAGGGTGTCTACATCGAAAGCCAAAAAGGTGTCAGCGTCGAAAAAGAGAGGTGCGCGTTCATGAGAGATTTGCGTCATAATGGAGAAGTGAACATGCTTACAACGACTTCCATCTTCGAAACACTGGGCACGAAGCGTTTTGATTCGTACAAAAGCCTATTGTCGAACGTTGCCTCGTTTTGGGAGACGCATGCTGGTCGGCTACCATCTGAGATCGGTCCGAGGGATGTTGTGGCGAAAGCCGTGTCATTGCATTTACTCAGGAAAAATGCCGACGGATCAATCGTGGTCGTTTCGCCAAAGCGATCGAAAAAGCCTGGTCATGGCTCCGCAAAGAAGAGAACTGTGGCTGGCCGAGTAGCTCTCTAAACCAGCTAGGGGTGTTTCTGCCTTCGGATCTCGAGGGCAGGGACCGAGTCGCTCTTATCTGCTCTTCCAAATCCACATTACAGAAGTTCTGTTATCAGACTTGCTTACATAAGTAAGTGGCCGAAGTTGGCAAGAGGCATCTGACCGCCGCGCTCCATAAAGACTTACATCTTGGTCCGTGACAAGCTGTCTTTTCTGGCCGACTTCACCGCCTGATCTCCGAATTCTGCTCAAGGATCTACCGCGTACTTTCCTACCTTCATCTCATCAGGAATATATCTCGCAATACGACTTTATTGCTTGTCCCTATCCAGATATAGTTTGGCCTCGCAAGCCGCCTCAGCTAACGCTTCAAGCGCCTCTGCTCCGCTGCCAGCGTAATGAGAGAGATATAAGTTTATCTCGGATATCCTAGGCATTACTCTGTCGACGAGCGCTCTTAGATCCTTCAAGGTTGAGCCATCCATTTTCGCGCTTCTATCTTCATCGTCGCTTATTGCCCAAGCCTGGGCCAAATCAGCCAAATATTCAAAAGCCTTAGGCAATTTAACCATATTTGTAGGTCGCCTATGATCGGTAGTCATTTGACTCAAAAACCCAGCAAGGGCTTTGAGCCGGACAATAACTCGATCGACATCATCCGCTTTAGCATATAGAACTACCGCGTTTCGATAAAAATGCAAGCTCTCCTCTTGAGCCAAGCTTAGTGAACTGAGCAATTTATGAAAGTTTACAGAGTTCCAAATCGAGATAGCTTTCTCCCGAATCGGCTCTAGAACGAATAAAGGCAAATCTCTCACGGCAGTAATTCCAGACTGCATCATTCGGGTGGACATAATTTTGTCGCTCCGATTGATCGACCACACTCCTGCTTCTACATCAATCTTAATCTTTGAAGCGACAATCTCACCATTGAACTTAATCTCAGTTTGAAGCGCGCCAAGCGTACAGCGTATCTCTTCAGTGAATGTTCCGTCGTAACCTGTCCCGCCGCGCAAAGTTACATTAACATCTCGATGGTTTATCCGCCTTATTCGAGATCCCAATGTCTTACTGAGATCGGACATAACTTTTGTTTGAATAGGAGCTTGCATAGTTGTCACTTCTTCTCTGGTGGAAGTGGGTACTTGGTATAAACATTTTGCTTGATCTGTTCCAATTTTTCCGGAGAGACAGGCCCAGTGCCGTAGGGATGTTGATTTCGGAATTCATTCGTAATCTGCTGTGATACGCGGCGTCGATATCTACTGTCTGTCCCTTGGGATTTCCTCCTAGATACTTAGGATCTATGTGATGAGCTTCAAGCTTTCCTACTTTGTTGAGATAAACACCTGCAGCATCATCTACGCCCCTATTATGCGCCGCGAGTGCAGCAGCCTCTTCTTCTTCGGCTTCTATCATCAGAGCTGTCGCCGCTCGAACTTGTGCTTGCTCTTCTACGATTAACTCCTGGGTTGAAAGGTCTTCCCCCCCCCCGCCATCATTTCTTCCACCTCTTGAACAGAAATCAAGGCAGTGAGAGTACCTATCTGCTGCTGAAGAACCTGAGATTTCGGCACGGGCACTACTTCGACAGTCACCGTTGCTGGCGATAGCTCTGCATCGGTTTTAAAACCCTTACCGTCGATCCAATTTCGCGTCCGCTGCCACCAATGTGGAGAATGCCCGTCCGGATCTACTAAGCTCATTGGATTGTTTCTATCGTAGCTATATTGGTTTAGGCTCTGGGGGTTAGTCAGTATTGCAAAAGGAATTGAATGAGGTACTGGTGACCAATCCGGTGATAAGAACCGCCCTACTCTACTCGCATAATATCTAGCCCGAAGTAGTCATTTGCTGATTCGGCATCTCTTTCTTTGCCGGTCAAAAACCGCGCTCGATGCGGAGAGATTTTCGCCTGCGGATACACACTTCCATCAACTATTGACTATGCCACTCAACGGCATATCCAAGCGCAATCGAGAGCTACCGTGTTATCTCCTCCCTATGCCGCAAGCAGCGCGTACTTTGAGATGCTGGCCGGGGCACGGAACGAAGCCCACTGCCGGATGGTGCAGCGTCACAACCCAGGATTCGGGCCGCCAGTTCATTCTTTCGATCCGCGCTTCGAGGGCGAACGGCTTGCTACAACAGCCAGCCAGAGGAAAAAACATCCCATTGCAGCCCCGGCAGTCGGGGCGACCCACGAATACCTATGCCACGCCTCGCCTGCTATGTAGAGGATAGAAAGACCGACCCTCAGAAAGCTCATTAGTGCCAAAAAACCGAATAACCATGGTACCCATTGCCTCCCTGCTCCTCCAGATTCTCTGCCCGCTCCCGCCGAGACGTTTTCCCTACTGCTTGTCACGACGATGGCCGCAATCGCAATGAATCCGAGAATCTGCACACCAACGAGTGCAGGGATAACCCTCGCGGTCAGATCGGGATTCGCAACCATCGTAATGAACCCAGCTAGATCAAGGACGGCTAGCGTTGCAATCGCAATAATCAAAGGCACGTGCTTCGACTTCACTTCTCCACCTTTCTGCCAATCATGCATTGGGCAGGCGACTCTCTAATGCGGAGTCTCGCTGGGGCTGCTCAAATCGTTTGTGTCATCGCCGAGACCTAGCCAATCACCAACGTGCGGCGCTTCTCCAGTGAACCCGGCTGTACCCGCAGTGACTACTATATCTTCGATTGAAGCAGCATGGGAGGCCATATCAACATTCCCTCCGGTCACAACCAAAGTTGTTGCGCCTGACAGTGTTGTCACGGCTGTAACCGCATCGCCTGCGTTGGAAATATTCTCTAGATCCTCATCGCTACTGGATATCGAACCAAGAAGCTCTGATATACCGGCTGTAAGATCGCCGGTTGCGCCAACAGTGGCATATGCCGTTAATGCTAAAGATGCTCCACCTGTCTCAGGGGCGAGCGTTAGACTTCCAACCGCAGCCCCAGCTTTAAATCCGCCTATTGACAAATGCTTAAGCGATTTTTGGAGGAGTTGGCCTCTCGGGCTATGGGCGAACTTGACTGTGTTATTCCAAGCCTGCTGGGTGTTGTGCCATGCATGCTTGGCATGGTTTCCCCACCATTGACCATCCCAGAAATCTGGAACACTAGAGCATGCTCCGGCCGTTACTCCATACCCGTCAGGGCCATGATACGGAGTATCCGGGGCACACTCCTGATGCATGTGGCCGTCCAAGTCTCTGAACCTCAGAGGATTATCAGCTCCGTACACATACAGATTTAAGCTTTGAGGATTAGTGAGATCTGCATATGGAACGGCCCACGGAATCGCCGCCCAATCTGGCGACATGAATCGTCCCATCGAAGAGCCGTAGTATCTGGCCCCGAAGTAGTCGTTGCCTGATTCAGTGTCTCTTTCTTTGCCGGTGAAGTGGTGTTCGGTTGGATATTCAGTTGATCCTGTGCAGGCGAGGCCATCTCCGTACGGCAAACTGGAGCAGGTTTGCTCTAGCACTCCGGCGAAGTCAGTCTGAGCACGGCGTGTCCCTAGAGGGTCGTTGAGATAGAAGTGCAGCCCATCGCTATCATAGGTAGCAATGAGTTTGCCGGCAGCAAAGACATTGGTGTGCTTCCAGGCCATGGTGTTGTTGGCGTTCGTACCCATCTCTGTGACCTGTTCCCCAGAGGGTCCGAGAATGTAGTCGTTGGCTACCTTGAATCCACTGATTGTAGGATCACAACTCCACGTACTGATGCTACCTTTGGCAACACGAGTACCGTCGGCGTCGTAGATGTAACCGGTCATTGTTGTGATGCCGGCAATAGGAGCGCTGGCAACTGCACAGATACGCCCATCCCCATCAAAGAGATACTGATTCACGCCATCGTCAACCACGTTGCCCGCCGGATCATAAGTGACTCCTCCGACCGCCTGACTGGTACTCGCAATCCGATTGTTGTTGGCAGTGCTGTAGCTGGCCCAGTTGCTGGTGAATGTGGCCCCCGAGGCAGGCGTGCAGTTTGGTGAGCCTGACGTAAATGGAGCTGACGAACCTGCTTGAATGGTCCGATTGCCAAAAGCGTCGTAGCCCCAGCAGTAGTTTTTACTAGGATTGTTGGGCTGATTATCAGTCGCGCTGGTCAGACGGTTGAGGTAATCGTAGCTATAGCCCCATGTACCCATAACCACAGCTCCCGCCGTCCCATCGCCGTAACTCGTCAGGTTTCCAACACCGTCATAGCCAGCCGTGTACTTGTAGACGGTACTCCCTGTGGTAGTGTCGCTCGCGCCACCATCCAATGTGCCGCTTACCGCCGGGTACATGAAGGATGGCTGACTAAAGTGCGCTGAGTCGTATGTCGACGTCTGGAGATTGTAAACGTAGTTGGTCGCTCCACCGGCCTGGATTGCTTCAAGATATACAGAATCATCGACAGCAGTAACCTTGACTGGCGAACCGGTTTGCACATTCGCCGCGAGCCCCTCAGCAATGGAACTCGGGGTGGAGTTTTGCCCATAGTTAGCGGTGGCTGTAAGAACGCCATTTACCGTCAACGCAACGGTACCCGTATCCCAAGTGCCTGTGTCTTGGGTTACCGTGAGATACGTAGTCGCGGTTGCGCTGGTGTAGTTCGTTGCGATCGCGGTAGAAGGCGTGAAAGTAACCGAAAGTGTCTGTGGCCCTTCAGTCAGTACTGTGCCAAGGGGAGGCGTATACGCGAAGGTGCCTGCCACAGAGGAGGTTGCGTCAAGCTGTGTTGCACTCAGCGCTGTACCTTTGGCGATATTCGCTGGAGCCGGCCAGTTGATAACTGGCGTAGCTTGGTTAACGGTGAGTGTGACCATGGCTTCAACAGAGTTGTAATCACTTGTGTCCGTAGGGGTAAAAGTTGCCCACAGAGTGTATTGTCCCGCTGCTAGAACTGTGCCCAATGCAGGAGAGTAAGCAAACGTGCCGGGCACATTGGATACGGCATTTAGCTGGGTTGCACTTAGCGCAGAGCCATAGGTAATGGCCAATGGAGTTTGCCAGGCGACTGTAGGCGTCGCAAACGTGGACACTTCGCGAATTCGTGCCTCATCCGCAACATAGAAATTACCAGATGCGTCTACGGCGACACCGGTGGCGCCACACAATTCTGCACTGGTAGCAGGTCCACCGTCGCCGGTATAGCCACAGGTACCGTTACCGGCCACTGTAGAGATTTTGCTTGTTAAGGCTGTCACCTTGCGGACACTGAAATTGTATTCATCCGCGATAAATAGGTTCCCGGCGCTATCGACAGCCACCCCCCACGGGTTTTTTATCTCCGCATTGGTGGCCAGACCGCCGTCTCCGGAATATCCTTGAGTGCCATTACCAGCCACTGTGCTTATATCGCCCGTCAAAGCCGCTACCTTGCGAATGCGAAAAGTGGTATAGTCCGCAATGTACAAGTTTCCAGCGGCATCCACTGCCACGCCGGAGGGGGTAGTGATTGTAGCGTTGGTTGCCAATCCGCCATCGCTAGAAAAGCCACTGTTACCATTACCGGCGACAGTGCTTATATTGCCCGTGGAGGCCGTCACCTTACGAACGCGGCTATTGCCCTGATCAGCGATGAAGAGGTTATTGGCAGCGTCTACTGTTACACCGACAGGACTCCACAACCCAGCACTTGTTGCCAAGCCATTATCACCGGAATAGCCGAATGTACCATTACCCGCCACCGTCGTAATGATGCCTGTGGCAACCGTAACCTTACGAATGCGGCTATTACCGTAGTCCGCGATATATAGATTGCCCGCACTGTCGACAGCCACATTGGTGGGGTAATTCAATTGTGCGGCAGTGGCAAACCCACCGTCGCCAGAGTAACCCTGAGTGCCATCGCCAGCCACTGTGGAGATGTTACCTGTCGAGGCCGTCACCATTCGTATACGATTTGTGTTCGCATCCGCCATATAGATATTGCCAGTTGTATCGACAGCCACACCCAGGGATGTTATCTCTGCGCTGACTGCTGACCCAGCGTCGCCGGAATAACCACTGGTACCATTGCCAGCAACGGTATTGATGATGCCAATAACACTTGTTGCATTGATTGATTCGGCGACCACGCTGGAGGTGGCGGAGTTGTAGTTTGCGTTTCCAGCCCAGCCCGCTGTGATGCTATGTGTACCTTTTGCCAACGAGCTTGTTGTATAGGTTGCAGTCGTACCACTGATCGTGCCGGACCCAATCGATATGCCTGCGTCGTAGAACGCTATGGTACCCGTGAGCCCATTGGAGATCGTTGCAGTGAAGGTTACTGATCCGCCGTAAGTAGTCTGCGCACCGGATGTTGCCAAGCTTATGGTAGGAGTGGCCGGGCTAACGGTGAAAGTGGTTGAAGCGGTAGCCGCACCGTAATGTGAATCCGCCGCCTGGGATGCGCCCAAAACTACCGTTCCGGCGCCGTTGATAGTAACAACGGAGCCGGATATTGTCGCAGGGCCTGAGGTTACGCTGTAAGTGATCGCTCCTGTTGAGGTCGAACTAGCACTGACGCTGAATGGAGCGACACCGAACGTTTGGGTTGCAATGGAGGCAAAGCTCAAAGACGGTGTTGGGTTGATCACGGTAAAGCTAATTGAAGTAGTAGCAGCATTGTAATTTGCAGTTGCCGCCTGAGACGCGCCCAATACTACCGTTCCGACGCTGCTAATGGTGACTGTCGAACCGGAGACCGATGCGGGTCCAGAGATTACGCTGTATGTGATCGCCCCTGTTGAGGCCGAACTGGCACTGACGTTGAAGGGCGCGACCCCAAGATTTTGGGTTGCGATTGGCGTAAAAATCAAGGTCGGTGTAGCCAGGTTGACAACCTGACTGATAGCGTTGGAGGTGACCGGGCTGTAGGTAGAATTCCCCGCCCAGGTTGAGGTGATGTTATGGGTGCCTGCGGCTAATGTGCTCGTGGTGAACGTAGCCGTGGTACCACTGATCGTGCCAGAGCCTATCAAGATTCCCGTGTCGTAGAAGGTTACAGCACCTGTGGGTCCGCTCGAAATAGTGGCCGTGAAGGTTACTGATCCGCCGTAGACTGATGGTGAGCTTGAACTGACCACGCTTAGCGTTGGTGTGGTATTACTCGAAGTCAGTCCCACTGCGCTCGAAGCGCTGGCAGTGTAAAGACTGCTTCCGGAATAGCTAGCAATCACATTATGCACTCCAGCAGCCCCAGTAAAAGAGATGCTACTAGCACTAAACTGGGCGATATGTGCATCGAGCAGCACGGATAAATGATCGTTAACCGACACCACATCCGGGAGGCCATCTCCATTTAGATCAGCAACGGCGACTCCACCCCCCGTAGGAGCGTAGGTAACTTGAGACTGGAATGTGCCATCCCCGTTACCTAGCAGCAGCGCGGTAGCTACTGGGCTCGAAGCTACGATATCCGGGACACCATCCAGGTTGAAGTCTCCAATCGCCACTGAACCGACGTTTGAAGCGACCGCATAAGGGGCGGCCGCTCCAAACGTGCCATCTCCATTACCCAGCATCACCGAGACAGTGTTGCCTCCGTGCTGGGAGTACACGAGATCTGGGATACCGTCCATATTGAAATCCGCAACTGCAATTGACTGTGATCCTGCCTGAGAGTACGTTGTCGGCGTCTGAAATGTGCCGTTGCCATTACCAAAAAACACCTCTATCAAGCTTGTGGATGAGCTTCCCGTGTCGATGGTTAGCGCCGCATCGAGTTTGCCGTCGCCATTGAAGTCTGCAACCGCAACTGCCGAAGGGGAGTGTACGACTGTAGAAGTCGTCAGTTGCGACTGAAAGGTTCCGTCCCCATTGCCTATGAACACTGAGATCGTGTTGCTATTCCCAGTGACAGCCAATATGTCAGCTATGCCATCTCCATTGAAGTCTCCGATTGCAACGCCCTCTGGAGCGCTCCCAGTCGAATAACTTACCTGTGGCTGAAAGGTTCCATCACCTTCGCCAAGGAACACTCCGATAGTATTGCTGCCACTGTTGCTGACTGCCAGGTCGGGAACGCCGTCCCCGTTGAAATCCCCAACTGTGATGAATCCCGGAGAAGTGCCCGTTGCATAACTTACAGGGGCTTCGAATGTTCCGTCCCCATTGCCTACCGAAACCGACACGATATTACTGCCATAGTTTGTGTACACTACATCAGGAATGCCATCGCCATCGACGTCGGAAGCGATCGCAATACAATTGGTGTCATAGCAAAGTGAGTTGTCGTCTCCATAGAGGACGGGACCTTGTAAGCCATAGCCTCGTGTCCCAAGTGTTGCCGATCCAAGCTGAACATTGCCGTTGCTTAAATCAAGAATCGTCACCGTGCCGGACGGGGCGGTAGGTCCTAGTCCACCCACCGTGCCACTCAGGGTATAGCCGCTTGCGTTCCCACTCGCCGCGAGTGCAGAACTGCTGGCATAGATCCCACCGCTACTGCTCACGACGAGTGTCTGTGCGCTTGATGTGCTGGTCGGAAACGCCGTACTACCGGTAAACACTGCATAGACCTTATGTGTGCCTACCCCAAGGCGCAATCCCATCGCCGCCGTTCCCGCACTGGTCAACTGGGCTGTGCCCAGCACAGCCATATCTTCGCAAATAGGAGCCGATGCGTCACAGAACTTGATCAGTCCGGAAGGAATCGCTGTACTTCCATTCTTCGCCGTTGCAGTCAAGGTTACGGCGCTCCCCACTGTAACAGTGCTCTGCGAAATCGATAGCGTCGTAGTCTGGCCCGTATTGTTCACCGACTGAGCTATGGCTCTGGAGGTGACGGCATTGTAATTCGCGTTACCGGGCCAACGGGCCGTGATGGTGTGGATTCCTACTGCCAGCGTGCTTGTCGTCAGATTCGCCGTTGTTCCACTAATTGTCCCCGCACCAATCGATACTCCTCGGTCGTAGAATGTCACTACACCCGTAGGCCCGCTCGAGATGGTTGCTGTGAGGGTTACGAATCCGCCAAAAGTAGAGGGCGTTGCTGATGTAGCCAAGGTGAGCGTCGGCACCGGAAGAGCATATACGACGGAACTTGCTCCTGCTAACAAGATAAAAAGCATTACAGACAAAACGCTCGCTCGAGTCGCGAATCGTGAAGTTTTTCCGGGTGTCCTTCTAGAGCAGATCATCTCGTTCCCTAGCCCACGTCCATAATCGGTTTCGCTGCGGAGCTTGTTGCTCTGATACTCCAAAGAACGTATTACATTTCCTCTGCCTTGGTTCGAACAAATGTTCCGCGCTTCAGGGGAAACACAGCAAATTGACACAAAGCCCGAATCTCTATTCATGGCTCTGCTCGATTCCTGTGATCGACACTGTAGCGGAACCGTTAGTGGGGGAGGTGACCGTGCTTCCGGTATCCGTCTCTCCAATGATCCTCAATCTATTGTCAAAGGTTCGGTTCAAGGTAAGCCCGTTGCCGAGTACGGCATTTGCTAGTCCGCCAAAGGATGTATACGGGGCAGACGATACGGTTGGCGAAGATGTGCCTGGGCAAGGAGTGGCTTGTGTACCTTGCGCCGAAAACAACGACTGAGGATGGGTACCGTCTACCCAATTGCTTGTCAATGTCTGTAGATGGCCCGCCGCATCAAAGCAGTTTGCAAATGTGAGTACTGTGCCCGCGGTCTGCGTTTGAGTTACGCCGTCCGTTGAGCTAAGCAGAGCGCCTGCTAAATCGTATGTATATGCCGGCGCATAGGGTGTACCGTTTGTGCAGTTTGACGGCGTGCACTGCTGCTCTTTCAAGACACGCCCTCCTACGTCATAGGCGAGGATTGAACGACGCGTCCAAAGCCCCGTGGCGGGCGGCGCGACAGTACAAGTTCCAGCAGAAGCACTTTGAGTCCAATGATTTGTGAGTCGTCCGATCAAATTCGCATTGGAACCTGCGAGAGTAGAGGCATCGTATTGGTAACACGAGGATGGCGTACTGCTCGCATCGTTGGCATAGGATTTACGCAATAGACGATTCAAGGCATCATAGGAGTAATTCACCACGACCTTCCGAGCGTCGGTTTTGTATGCCAGATTTCCATTCGCATCGTATCCACTGGCACAGTTGCTGCCGTTCGGCGTAGCGCCCCCAGTACTTCCGAAGCATATCCATCCTGTCTCGGGATTGTAGGATTGAGTCAGTCTGGATAGGCTGTCGTACGTGAAACTCCTTGTGACTGTCTTAGTGGATGGGCAGGTGCCACCGCACTGGTTTACCGAGAGCAAATTACCCAATGCATCATATGCATAGACGCTCGACATTGTGGGGCTCTGTGATGTGCTGCTAGGCTCCAGAACATTCGTCAGCCGTCCTAGCGCATCTGTGGTCCTCCGCCACTGATTTCCATTCTCGTCGGTGAAGGTGACCGTGTTGCCGTTGTAAATCCACTTTTGGGTGCTCGTATTGTCTGAGTTGATTTGGCTCGTTTTACGGTTAAGAGCATCGTAGCCATAGGTTGTGACAACGTCTGTCGATGAAGAGCAGGTTCTGCTTGGGTTTGAGACTGTACGTACCATCCCCATTCCATCGTAAACAGTGTCTACACAATCCGTTCCATATGGGTCAGACGCCAGTTGAGTCTGAATCAAATGGCCTATTGGATCATGCACAGAAACATGGACTTCGCTGGTCCCGCTGGCGTTAAAGACGGTAGTAGTGGTGACTGTTGGGTCATAGGGGGTTGCCTGGGCAGACGAATCGTTATACAGCATTGATGTAGTTAGGCTGTGATTACCATTGCTAGGATCGGGCGGTCCCAGTATCTTATTCAGTCGCTTGAGAGGCTCGTCGTAGGAGTAGTAGGTTGTCTGCGAGTTCTCATCTGTTGAAGAGGCCAGTTGACCGTCCGCAAGGTTGTGAGAAGCGTAGGTCACCGCCGTGATGCCGTTAACAGTAGGTTTCGTGATCTTGGTAGCAAACACATTCGCGTTGCCAGTCTGCGCAACTAGTGCGCAGCTGTCCAGGTAGCAAAAAGTTGTTGTGTGATTTGCACCTGCAATATCTGGACATGTCGTATTACCGCAGGGGTCTGTAATCGATAAGACTTGGCCAGTCTCGTCATAGGTATAAGTGGTCGCTGGCGACGTACCAACATTCGCCCACTTGGTAATTTTCGTTACGTTTCCACGGGATGTCGTTGCGCTCGGACCGAAATTGTTCTCATCATGAGTGTTGCTCGGAAGACTAGGCACACTCGCTGTAGCACCAGTCCCAGCCGTGCCGCACACCGCTGTTCCGCCATCATAAATGGAATCTGTCTCCGCTATCCGGGTCGCCGTAGTGTTCCCGGCATAAATAACCGTCTTACAAGGACGGTCAGTTATCCAGGACCCCAGGGGACTGGCAGGAAATGTTTGATAGCTAGAAACTGTTCTCCGCGTGGGTATCGACTGGCCATAGTCGTATTCGTCCAATTCGACAACGTTATAGGCATTGTCATAGCTGAAGACATTACGTGACGTTTGCCCTCCCGCAAGAGTTATATCCTGTTCGGATACGATGGGATTAGTAGGGTATCCAGTCCAGGATTTTGTTACAGTCGTCAACAAGTTGCCATTGAAGTCGTAGTTGAGCGTAGTTTGCTCAAGTGGAACCTGACTTGCAGCATCAGTGATGATGTCCGGCGGAGGGGGCACGGAAATTGGGCTGTAGTTATAAACAGTTTGGAAACTCGGACTCCCAGATCGAAGTTTGTCTGTCGTTGTTACTGTGGTCTGCTTGGCGCTCCAGCCTGTAGAACCCGTTGGAAAAGTGGTTGAATACACAAAGTCCTGTTGCTGCGCAACATTTTCGCCATCAAAGCTAACGTACCTGTGGCTGATAGCTGGTGCCTCATATGTGGCGGCACAGTCACTGAGACTAAGAAGGCTCGCAGGCCATACACCGCCCTGCGCATAAGATACCGTATCTGAAGGTTGAGTACTCGGTGCCCAGTCGTATTGGACATACGCGCCTGTGGGATAAATGATCTTATTCAACAACCCATAGGTGGAATCGTATTCAAATTGATAAAACTCACCGTTCGGCAACTTTATGCTTTTTACGACTTGCAAAGATCCAGAAGCGCTCCCTGTTAGGGATTCACCACTGCAGGAGCTTGAATTCACTGTCATGGCGGTCAACGGAACGTTAAGGCTATAAGGAACCGTTTCCCAAGTCACGATATATGGCGCACTTGCGCCCGAAATCGTAATTGAGTCGCCACTTGCAGCGCCAAAGCTGGGAATAGTAAGTAAAGCACGACCCGCCGTATCGTTGACATTTACAGGAAACGTTGCGGTCGGATTGGCAGTTGTGCCCTGCGCTATTGTTATTTTGTTGCCATTCCGGTCTTCAATGTAATCAGGGATGTTGCAATAATCTCGGCATCCCGGTAAACCGACAAGAAATGGGAAGTGAAATAAAGTTCCGTCATGGTCATTGACTGTAAACGGAAGGCTCTGAACATCATTGAGTCCAGTAGTTGACGCACCAGAAACCGACGCAGAATAGCTACCGTCCTGCCCCGTGAATGAAGGGGACATAGAATAACCGGGAGCTACACCCGTTGTCGTGCAGGTAGAAAAATTGGGGAGTGCTAGCCCCATCGAATGCCTCGACCCGGATGAATCCGTAAAGATAAAACCAGTCGTAATTGGGCAAGTGGCAGAGGGGTGGGTAGGGCTATTGCCCGGCACCTGAGTCTGCTCGCCGCTTAATTGAGGGAGCCCGTAAGCCCAACCGCCTTGCTCTAGGAAACGCAAATCCATATTTGATATAAGCGAAACGAGTCCGTAATACTCGGTCACCGTGGTCCCGCCTCCGCCTGGGGCGTTGGTGTTGAAACCCAGCTGCGGAACCATTTGGAAGATGCCACCTGAGTTATAGGAGAAGTGGAAGGGCAAGTTCAACCCTCTTCCCGGAGGGGTCGGTACCTGAATCCTGAGGCTTAGAGATCCATTGCTCGGATTCACAATGTCACTCAACGTTCCAATGTAGTCGTGCCCTGCTCCCGGCGTAGGGGTTGCCTGATCGTTAGTGACATTCGTGATTTGTCCCCAGGAGTTGACAGTTGCCAAGAAGAGCAAGATTGCAAGTACAATATGGAGCGTTTTCCGACAAGTCCTCCGTCGGAACGGCGTTTTAAAAACAATCATCGATCAGATTCCTCGGAGCGGCGTTAGAAGTCGCCATAGGCGATTTCTGATTCTAATGTCGAAACCTTTGATCATTGCAGCGCTATAAAATCGAACCGGCCGAGTGATTGGTAAGGTCTATTTACATTGACTCGTTTGAACGATGTCACAAGTTTTCCAGCGAAGGAATAGGACGAAAGTATCATGCAGGTCACCATTTCGCAAACAAATATAGTCGTATTTATTAAGTAATAAACTATTGTGAAAGCTTAACTAAGACATGTACGAAAGGCGCTCTGTCTGATCGTTTATATCGGCGAGATTGTTGATGTGGCGCGTCTATCTCTAGGCTCAAATGGTCGGCATCGGTGGCGAAGTGAGACGGAGGGCGCGGGCGGACTGTGTCCTGGCGAGACGTGTAGTCTCGCGGTGTTGGAGTGAACGCGAAGCTATTGCCAGCACCTTGATCTCCTCAATCGACGAAAAGATTTCTCCATTAAGGATCTCGTCGCGCAGATTCGAGTTGAAGTTTTCACAGTAGTCCTTCTCCTAGGGACTTCCTGCTTCGATGTAAACTACCCTTGCCATAACTCCGGCGATCCGCTTGCACGTGACCCTAAGCCACGAACTCAGGCCTATTGATCGAGCGCACAAGCTCCGGCATCCCCATGACCATCATCAAGTCGGCCAGAACTCGGTCGCTTTGACCGGTGATCGCTGTTGTCCCTAACTTCAGCCGGCACGCAAACTGCACGTTCGTTAAATCACTGGAATCACGGCCTTCTGTTACCGTCCGAGGCTTCGGCGAATCTCGGTTTGGACCAGCTCGGGTGCGATCACGTTCGCTGGGATTTCGATTTGCTGCTGTTGAGGAAGTGCGACTTGGTTCTGTTGTCCTTGGATGTTGGAGACTGAACCATCAGACATATACAGATTCAGTTCCCTCCCCTGGCGCGAAAGTGAGGCCGCCTCGCGCTCGTTGACAGCTGCCTCCTGAGTGAATAGAACTCGCTCCGGTGCCCCCGGCCTAATGCTCTCGACCGCGTAGCGATGTTCGATGTGACGAGCTTGCTCCGCGTTGAGCTGAACAATTGTTCCTTTATCAAGCGTCACGTCGATGTCGTTCGCGTCGCCAATCGCCATCACAGTACCCAGTTCGCCCTTGCGAATACCTCGCGTCGAGTCTGCCTCAGTGAACTGGATTCGATCGCATGGCGCGATCTCACGTTGCTCCTGGCGGTAGACGGTGCTCTCTGCAGTCATGGTCTTCGTAAGTTGTGGGTTGTATGTGGCCTCGTCTCCGCTTGGGGTCTGTACGGTCAAGCTGTTGGTCCTGGCGTCGACCGAAACCACTGTCCCGATGCTGTTGTGCGGGATTCCGTCGATGGTCGGGCTTCCATGCCGGTACTGAATGAGGTCGCCTGGCGGGTATTGAGCCGCGATCTTGGAATTGCTCAAGGGTTGTTCGACATGGACAACGAAGGATTTGCCGTCAGGGGCAATTCGCCCTCGCGCCTGGAGGTCGGAGCGGATGAGCCGGTTCAGCTCGTGACGTTCAGCCGGGGCCGGAGCGACCACGATTGTGCTGTCGGGACGCTCGGCGTAAGCCAGAGCGACGGCGGCGAGGCGATGGTCGGGATTGACGTATTGGTAGACGGTGGGCTCTGGGTTGGCACGTTGACCCTCCGCCTTCGGCTGGCGAAAGTCAACCGCGGCGGTCTTGCTGATCTCGGTGGCAAGGCGCGTCCCAAGCGCCTCGGCATCGTTTGTATAAATCCTTGCATCGTCGGAAGCACGAGAGATCGCCACATACGCGAGCCGCGTGTTGATGAGCGAGGGGGATGAATCGGTATCAATATTTGCGATCACGCGACCCTCGGTGAGCCCTTGTGAGCTGTGCGAAGTCACGGCATAGCCGTGATCGAAGCTCCTCATCTTCGCAGGGTCGAAGGTGACGAACCTCCCGCCCTTCGTATCCATCTGTACGGTGATCTGTCCATCTTCCAGCTTTACGATGGTGGCGAGATCCCGGTTGCTGACTTCAAGTTGCTTGTCCGGTGCGGTGAACTGGATGCGGTCGCCAGTGGCAAACTCTCGCGTGACCTCCTGGTAGACGTTCGCGCCTTTGAGCCGCTTGGGGTCATAGGTTACGGTTTGACCGTCCTCCCGTTCCACCGTGAGGGTGTTGTCGCGCCCATTTGTGGAGACCACTCTCGCCAAACTCTCCCGCTCGATGCCGTGGAGCTTGCTTCCGGTCGTGTACTTCAGGATGTAGCCGGGTTGGTAACGGCCAGCCCATTCCCGATCCGCGCCGGTCATATCGGAGCGGTGGGTCAGGGTGCGGAACTCGGGGTCGTCGTCTGCCAGTGCGCCGGTAGCGTGCAGCTCCTTGCGGACGGCTTGGTTGATTGCCTGCCGGCTGCGGTTGTCGGGCGAGACGATGATAGTGTTCTCGGGTCTCGCGACGTAATCTCTCGCGATAGCCGCGATGCGTTCGTTGCAATCCTTAACCTCGGTGATCCGCCCTCGCTCACCTAGCATTCTGACGCCTTCGACTGTCTTTCCCGCCGCGAGTTGCTGCACGGCATTCAGTAAATCTGGGTCTTTCTGGCGCATAATCTGGTCGAGCTGCGAGGTCCGCATCCTCGCGTCCTGCATCTGCTCAAACGGCCGGCCGGCATCGACGCCTTGATGCTGCCGTGTATCTCCGATTACGAGCACACGATCCTGCGGCTGGATCTTGTCGAGGAAAGCCCGCATCTGCTTCGTGCTGGCGAGGCTCGATTCATCGAGCAGATAGAGATGTCGGCTGGCAGGATCGCCCGAAGTCTGATCCTTGCCCTGGCCCTGGCTACCTCGGTCTAGGAAGCTCTGGAGGGTGGATGCGCCGATTCCGGCTTCGCGGAGCTCGGCCGCTGCCCGCGATGTGGGGCGAATCCTTCGACAGCATAGCCGCTCTATTCGGCTCCTTCACGGATGCTCGAAAGCGCGGTGGTCTTGCCGGTCCCGGCAAGACCCTGCAGGCAGTGGATACGATCGGTAGATGTAAGCACCTCCTGAATGACCGTCCGTTGCGCGGAGTTGAGGAAGGACTTGCGCGAGGCCTGGGCCGCCGCGTGAACTTCCGTCATCATTGGGTCATGAATCTGTTGACCACGCATGACATGCGCGATGTTCGCCCGTTCATTCGCGATGGTTTCGGGGGTGCTGAAGCTGCGCCCTGTTTTGTGCTTCTGGCTTCAATTCTGAGGAGGTCGCCGCGCTCTTGGCGGGAGCCGAACTCCACGCGAATATGGGCATAGGCCGTCTCTCCCATGCCGCGCCGTAACGCATCGCGCATGAGCGCCCGCTCGTCGACAACAGCCTCGCGCTCAAAGTTGCTGCTCCTAGCGTGCGCGACGGCTTCTCTCGCCCTGCTGGCCTCTTCGGCCTGGGATTCGCGGTTTTGGACTTGGCTTTGAGCGCGTTCTCTCGCCTGCACAACAACCGTAGCGGCCTCATTCCCGAAGGATTCCGCAATCTCTTGGCCGTCGCGATTTGAGCAGCCTCGGCCCCGCTGTGATCTGTTCTTCAATATCCTATCTTTAAGCTCTCCCTAAGTGTTACCTCTAGCGCCACATTCAAGCTCAATTGCAAAGTCTGATTTCGAGCATCGGAATGAGCGCTCCGCAGCAATTCTCCGAATGCCTTTGTTAACTCTAAGTGCTTTAAGAATCATCAGGGGAAAGCCCATGAGGCTTCGTCGGAATTAGGTACGCCGAGTTCATCGCTCTCGTTCCTGCTGCGGAAGAGAGGTCGTCCAGAAAATCTCAACGCTCCGGCAACTGGGTGTACGCTGGATCGAGATTCCACATTGCCCGCGAGGGTACAGGGAACTCCGATCCAATGGGGAGATGCGGAAACTACTCAACCGCAAGATCGCATCGCAGAACTGGAATTGCGCTCTCTGCGGTGCAGAGTTCACAGACTATAGCGACGTTGTCCCAGACCACATCAATCCGCAGGGGATGGGAGGAGCCTGGAGAGACGATCATCCGGACAATAACCAGGCCGTTCAATGGTGGTGCAATGCGGAGAATGGCTCGACGAGAGTCTGGAGTCCGTTCGCCATTGGCCGATCCAGACCAGGAAGGACGCCTTGATAGTATTCGATTTATAATGGCAGTCTATGCGCCTTAACAGTATTCTTTCCCAAATTGATGCGGAGATTGCCCGGTTGCAGCAGGCGCGTTCTCTGCTCGCAGCTTCCGAGATTTCCGCGATTCAGCCCAAGGTCGGCCCAGGCAGACCAAAGAAGGACCTATCGGCTCCGTCGCCGTCGAAGCCGACCAAGAAGAGGAATCTTTCACCCGAAGGTCGGGCAAGAATTGCGGAGGCTGTTAAGCGGCGCTGGGCCGCCCAAAAGGCAAGTGGGAGACAGAAGGCCAAATTATAGCTGCATCATCAAATCACCCGATCTTCTAGTCAGTCAATAAGGCCTGAATGGGCGCCATTCGTCCTATCATCCCAGGGTGAAACCGTGGCCTTACTGCCCGACGCGATTTTGGGTTTGCTCACTTTTGCTGTATCGAGCTTTGGGAGTTTCAAGTGATCGGCTTGAAAAGTTTCCTCGGACTTTCACTTCTTAGAAATTTGGCTTTTAGGGAGTCCTTCTGCGTACGTCCAGAACTGGCCTATTGTCATTCTGAAATATCCGCTGATCGCCGCCATTACATCGCATGTAATGTTTGCTTGACCGCGCTCTATTCTGCCCAAATAGTAAGTGCTGTATCCAAGAGAAGCAGCAAAAGCTGTCTGCGAAAGGCCGTTTGACGTTCGCATTTCGGTGACAGCACGACCAAAGACATCATTCGGCGTCCTCGACTTTCGTTTTAAGTCTGCACCGATAGGCTTAGCCACTCAGCCATCGTGATTCACGATATGCAAATCGTACTAGCAACTATAGTTGTCAGTTGGAGCAAGAGGACAGTTCCAAAATTCGATAGATCCCCACTATCAAATTCGAAATGGCGTCATTGACGCTCTCCCCGAGCTAGGGCCTCGGCAAAAAGCCAGAATCTGCTCAAAGGGAGCATTTGGAAGTAGTCAACAATCGCATACATAATGTCGAACGAGAGGTTTTCCTTGCCTTGCTCGATATTGCGCAGATAGTACTCGTCGCAACCAACATTGGACGCCACTGTTGCTTGAGACTCTCTTTTCTGCAGCCGCAACTCCGTAGTCGCCATTCCGAAGATTTCTCTTGGCGTTTCTGATCTTCTCGTAGCGTTGACACCAACTGGCTTGGCCACACAGCAATCGTGCCAACGCTGACGGCCTTGAAATAGCAACTATAGTTGTGTATATTCTAAATAGGCAACTATAGTTGGCACATCGATGCCCTCGAGAATTCGATTGGTCGCTCGCAAGAATTGCCTGACGGTCGAGATGAAGACTGCAACAGACAAACCTCAGACCCGTTTTGTGGAATCTTCCGAGATTGAATCATGAGTTCCGAAGCTGCCACCTATTTCCCGGACGCGTTGACTGGCACATCGGAGGTGCGCGGAGTGGGCATTTCTGCGCAGGAAGTCATGTCGGATTTCCTCAAGGAGTCTCCGCTCCAAGTCGATCAACGCGAAGGCGCTTTCCGTGATGTCAGCCCCCTTTCCGCCAGTTCCGACGGAACGCTCTTAGAACAGGTCCGCGAAGGAGATAAAGAGGCCCTAGCCTCCCTGTTCCGGCGCCATGCCAGAGCTGTGCGCAACATCGCATATAGGATCCTACGAAACGAATCGGAAGCAGATGACCTGGTCCAGGAGGTCTTTCTTCACATCTTCCACAAAGCTGGCACGTACGAGGTCGTGCCCGGAGCCGCACGCTCCTGGATTTTTCATGTGGCCTACCATTGCGCCTTCGACCGGCGGCGGTACCTCAATTCGCGAAACTTCTACAGTAACCAGGAGTTGGAGGAAGCTGCGCACCGTCTGGCTGATCCCGGCAACGAGCTGTCATTCCATGAGCAATCGATCGAAGGCATTCTGGGAAAAGCTTTGACGGAGAAATTCAACGCCCGTCTCTCGGCGGAGCAAAGAGAAACGATACAGCTGTACTTCTTCGAGGGATACGCTCTCAACGAGATCGCCCAGCGCACCGGACGATCCCTCGTCAACGTCAGGAACCACTACTATCGGGGTCTCGATCGGCTGCGCAAGTTCGTGCTCCCTGAAAATCTGCGATCAAAGTGAGTGAGATAGTTCACAATGGCTCAAGCTACGGAGCTTGGATATTGCCACCCGATTCCCACGAAGAGTTCCTGGAACTCTGCGCCCTCTCAACAACCGGAGAACTTTCGCCGGAGGAATGGGCGCGACTCAATGCTCACCTGATTCAGTGCCAGCCGTGCCGGGAAGCAAAGCGCGAATATGAACGAGTAATTTCCGAAACGATTCCAGAATTGGCGGCGGAAACGGGATCCGCAAAGGGAGTCGGTGGCCCGCGAGGGCTCTGGTCCATCGAGCAGGCGGAGGCAAAGCTGATGGACGCGCTCCGCCATGAGCCGTCGCCTGCCGAGGAAAAGCCGAAACCGGAACCGAAGTCCATTCCCTGGAGGCAGCCCCGACTTCTCGCAATCGCCGCCCTGATTCTCGCCACGTGTAGTACAGCCGCCTACCAGATCGGTATCCTCCAAAGCCGCAAAGGGGAAGTGTCAGATGTGACTGCGGTCTCACCAGTTCCAAAAGCTCCAACTCGTCTTGAGCCGCCAGTTTCGTCATCTCTTCCAGCGCCGAAAAAGGAGACGCATCCGGACGAAGAGGAGTTTGCTCGTCTGCGAGCGGAATCCCGGCTGGATCAGTCGGAGCTTGCCAGCCTGAAAGCGCAGCAGTCGCAACTGGAAGACGAATTAGCGAAGACCACTGAGGCTCTCAAACAGACTCAGCTAGACCGAGCGGACTTAAGCCAGCAACTGGTCGCAGCGCAGGCGAACGCGCAAAGCTTAAAAGCGAAACTGAACCAGACCGGCGGCAGAACTTCGCTCGATACCGAACAGGCCCTTGCCGCCAACAGGCAGGTCGAAGGTCTTCGGGCATCTCTTGCCGAAAAGGACAAGGAAATCGCCCGCGATCAGGATTTGCTGGAGCATGATCGGGATATTCGAAACCTCATCGGCGCGCGCAACGTATATATGGCCGAGATCTATGACGTCGCCAAGTCCGGAGACACGCAGAAGCCCTTCGGGCGCGTGTTTTACACCAAGGACAAGTCGCTGGTCTTCTACGGGTATGATCTCGACCAGCAGCGCGGCGCGAAGCAAACCAGTAGCTTTCAGGCGTGGGGCCGAGGCGTCGATCAGCAGCATGCCGTCAGTCTTGGCCTTCTCTACCTGGATGACGCCAACCAGAAGCGCTGGGTTCTGAAATTCAATAATGCGAAAACAATATCGCAAATCGATGCCGTATTCGTCACCGTCGAGCCCGAGGGCGGCAGCACCAAGCCGAGCGGTAAGCCGTTGCTTTTCACCTCTCTCCGAATCGACCCCAACCATCCTTGAGACGGTGGTTCACCCACAATCTCAGATCCGGTGTGAACATGAAATCCATACTCCTCGTTGACGACGAAGTGACAATTTGCATAGAGATGCAGAAGACTCTCGATAGTTTTGGCTACCATGCCGAATCGGCTCATACCTTCGAATCGGCGCTATTGATGCTTAGAAGCTTTTACTTCGATGCAATTGTTGTCGAATTCAATCTCCGATCCGAGACCAATGCCCATCTCCGGACAGGTAAAGGAGCTGATCTGGTCCGGCGACTCCGCTCGGAGGGAATCAAGTCTCTTATATTGATGTACACAACAATGCAAGGGCCGTTGTATCAGGCGGCATCATTGGCTGCGGGTGCGAACGATTTCATGGTAAGGGAAGATCCGTTTTCCAAATTTATTGCGCGTCTTGATGTTCACTTTAAGGGTTAAGCAGAAACACAGAATCGTAGCTGATGAATTGTCGACGCGCCGGACGCAGATGCGATTTCGATTGAAATAGAGCCGACCAAGATCGGTCGCATCAGGGCAGAATACAGTAGTTCAGGCCAACTCCGCGGCCAGGTCCCGGCAGAAGCGGATTTCAGGTTGAACTTGCGATTCCTCGGAGAACGGGATATTGAATCCGTTTCTGAGAGAGCCAACTTCTGTTACGAGCAGAACCCAATCCACGAGGTCGCCGGCCGCACTCAGCCGGGTCCAGTGGTAAGTGTCATTGCGCATCTGATATACCCGCTGCAAGTACTTTCGTTCCAATTCGTGAAAGGCCAGGTATCCGTCGAACGTAGAAAATACGCGGGATGCATCCGCCCGCTCCCTGACAGAAACACTATCGAATGGTCTTCTCTCATAAATCCCGAACAGCCGAAATTCCGGTCTTTCCAACAGATCGGCGGCTTGATTGTTCTCCAGGGATCTGAAAACCAAGTCTGCAAGAAAATCAAGCGTATACCTATCGCTCTTGCTTGCCAAAGCTATTGAAAACAGCGTCGGTAGGACTGCGATGAATTCACGCTCGGGCTGCTCGCCCCAATATAGCCTGAGGTCGCCACCGCTGGTTGAATAGGAGAGGCTTTTTCCTTCGCCGTGCATCGTCCCTTCACGCGCCAAAGCGGCAAAGAGGGATAAGCGTACGAATTGGGTGACGTTTGTCTCGACATACCCAAAACCAGAGTGTCTGTTCCCTATCGCATAACCGCTCAAAACCCAACCTGGGTCGGCCAGCAGCATCCGTGCTTCTTTCACCCTGTCGGAAGCCAACAACAGACCCAATGCTTCGGTGAACTGCTCCAGCCGGACGTCACGAAGTTCTGCCTGACGCATTTGGACTGTCGGCTGATCGGAGGTCTGTCTGAAGTCAGCGGGAGCGAACGTCTGTGCAAGCTCGTCCACTCCGCTCATCGAATCAAGCAGATAAGCAATCTTGCCGCGTAAGTTTTCGCTATTCCATTCTTCGGTACCGAGCAGCCTAGGCATCAGATCTCCACCAGAAGATTTGAAATGGTTTCAGGTCTTACGAAGGCGGTGTTGTTTTGACGAAATCCCGTGGGCTTTCCGTTTGCTCCAACCTTTACGACATATTCAATCTGCCCTGGCGGAATGACAAGCTTGGCCGCGATCTCGCCTTGATGCTGATACTTCCACGCTGAACCGAAGAGATTGAGGCTGCGAATCTCATCGGAAAGGTTCATCACTTCCGGACAAGGCTTTGGAGCAACTACTGTCCAGACGCGGAACACATATCCAGGCACCTTGCCGAAATCGGTTGCGAAATCGACCGCACTACGCCACGCCGGGTATTTTCTCGTTCCCAAGGCGGTGTCCGGCATAACCACTCCTGCCGACAGAGAAATGTAGGGACTAGTCTTCCGAACGGCAGCATAGTTGTTCACATGCGTGATCAGCGCCTTCATGCTGAGCAAGCTCTGAACTATCGAAAACGCTTGAGATACCTGCACCGTAGGGTTGTTAAAGAGCCAGTTGCTCTTGATTCCGGTATTGAGCAGATCAACGGCGTCACTCTCACGAAACGAGGGCCGCTCCGATATCCCCTTCAGGCACCACTGAATGACCATTCTTACCGTCCTGCCGCACATCTAGGCATGCAGATTTACCTACTTAAGATTATGTGGGGTGGCGCTTGACCATGACAGATTATTGTTTCGGCAAAGAATTGGTTCCTGAGGCAGATTCCATCTTGGCTTATCGTAGGCTCCCAAGACCCACGCGTGCTTTCACATGTAGAAGTGGTAGGAAGGATTTGGGAATTGCTAATCTGGCGGTTCAGCCATGAGGAGGCCGAATTTTTCGCGAATGATAAGGTAACCAGATATCGTCCCATTCGATGGAAATCCAGATCCTCTTTGTGAAAGCGAGTATTTCGACTGCCCGTTGACGTACAACTGTCTCCCAGTACGAGCCAATACGGACAGGTGCAGGAATATGGCCCGGGAGACACGTCCCACCAGGATACGTAGCCCATCGTAAACAGGAACGACTCATCACCTATGCTGCAACGCGTGCCCGCCATGGCGAGCGCATAGATCATCTGCGCAAAAAGGACACCTGAGCGGCATGCGAGTGCAACGGCGACAGTAGCGTTCTCCAAATGTGTACCGAACCAACAGCCAAGGCTTCTGCTCCGCTGGTCTTCGCTTTTAACTTTGGGGGCGACCACAAGGTAGAAAGATGATAAGTTCCGGGCTCAGTGATGAGCGCGTTTCCTTCTGAGTCCGTATATCTCGTCTTGGTAGATCTGAGTCTAGCGAAGGTACGGTGTTGCTCCCCAGGCTGGACGGAAAACGGCCTCCAACCATGGCCGCTGAAGTAGCCCCTTAGGTCGCATTACATCTCACCAGACCAACATCTGCGATTTCTCGCGAATCGGTGACACATATGATGCGCCGACTTCCGTTAGCAGAATGAACAAACATTCCTTCAGCTCGCTTGAGGAGTCTCCCATTGAAAAATCTTCACACGCTTTCCCTGCTGTTGCTAATATTCTGCGGTCTGACATCGATCAGCGCGCAATCTACAAATGCCACGATAAGCGGAGTGGTCCTTGACCCTTCAGGCAAGGTCATCATAGACGCTGATATCGAGATACTGAACGAGGCGACCGGAGTACACTACGCGAGCAAAACAAATGGAACTGGAATCTACTCGGTTGCGATTCTACCCCCCGGTCAATACACCGTCCAGGTGTCGAAGATCGGCTTCAAAACGCTGATCAAACCGGACATCGTCCTGAATGTTCAGAGCGCCCTGGCTCTGAACTTTACGCTGCCGCTTGGGGCAGCATCGGAATCGGTAACTGTGGATGCCGGTGCATCCTCCATCAATACGACCGATGCCTCCGTCAGTACTGTAATCGATCGCCAGTTTGTCGAGAATATGCCCCTGAACGGTCGCAGCCTGCAAAGTCTCATCTCGCTAGCGCCCGGAGTAGTCCAGACTCCGATTCCCTACGGATCTTCCTCCGGTAACAGCGGTGAGTTCAGCGTGAACGGCCAGCGGACAGAGGGGAACTACTACACCGTTGATGGCGTGAGCGCCAATGTTGGTACTGGAAGCAACGGTTCCTATACGGCCGGTGCGGCTGGCCTGCTTCCAGCGCAAACTGCGCTTGGTACAACGCAAAGCATGGCCAGCGTCGATGCGCTCCAGGAATTCAGAATCAACACTTCTACTTATTCTGCCGAGTACGGAAGAACTCCAGGGGGACAAATTTCACTTGAGACCCGTTCTGGGACCGATATGCTGCACGGAAGCCTCTTCAATTACTTCCGCAACGATGTACTCGATGCGAACAACTGGTTCAACGACCACACGACGCCAACGACAGCTAAGACTGCAGAAAGACAGAACGACTTCGGTGGAACTCTGGGAGGCCCACTCTACCTTCCCCATCTTTACTATGGGAGAAAGCGAACCTTCTTCTTCTACTCCTATGAAGGTCTCCGCCTGAGCATACCCACACCCGCGACGACAAGCGAGGTTCCGGATTCCGCTCTCCGGCAATCGACAGCATCGGGATTGGAATCGGTAGTTAGTGCCTTCCCAATTGCGAACGGCGCGGAGGTGTCTGGAGCGCCTGGGCTCGCATATTTTACCGCTGCTTATTCTGTGCCCTCGGGACTCAATACTAGTAGTATCCGGTTCGATCACACGTTCAATAACAAGACTCACGTCTTTGGCCGTTACAGCGACTCAAGTTCGTCCAATGACAGCCGTTCAGCCGACGATCTCGCTCAGGTTATTCCGCAATCGTTTGTCACGCGCAGTGTCACTTCCGGTCTCACTCGAACTTTCAGTCCTCAACTGGTCAACGATCTCAGATTCAATTACACGTGGTACTCGCTCAGTGAGCGGGATACGATCGATTCGTTCGGTGGCGCTAAGGCGTCTACGCAAGCCACCTTTCTTCCGGGTGCCCCAAAGGACTCACAATTTGCCGGATTTCTATTCTTTGGGTCGGACCCTGGGATTGATTTGGTGGCGCAGGAGATAGGGCAAACTCAAACCAACATCATCGATACCCAGCAGTTCTCACTTGGACGACATTCCATCAAGATTGGTGTCGATTACAGACGATCCGAACTGATTGAAAAATTCAACAGGCTCTCGGCAACTCTCCTCTATTTTGAAGAACAGGGACTGCAGTCGAACAGTGCGGACTTCTCCGCCGTATCCACCAGCGGAGCCGTTCCAGACGAGCCGATCTTCACAAACTTCTCAACGTTTGTACAGGATGACTTGAAGCTGAATCGGCGGAATACTCTGTCGCTCGGTTTGCGCTGGGATGTAAATCCGCCCCCTGCCAACGGGAATGGCCGTATCCCGCCAGTACTCGACCAGATAACAAATATCGCGACGGCACAGCTTGCACCAGAAGGAACGCCGGAATGGAATACCTACTATGCCGGCTTCGCTCCGCGCCTTGGGATCGCTTCCCAACTAAATGCCCGGGATGGTCGAGAGACTGTCCTAAGGGCCGGGGTCGGTCAGTTCTTCGATACTGGCAACACCCTCGGAGCAATTGGCTTTACGCAACTGGGGTTCGCTTCGACCGAATACTATTCCGGCCTCAGTATTCCATTGGCGCCTGCAGTCTATCAACTCCCTGCTGCCTCGACGGAGGCGCCCTTCAATCAGACGGCGGTAGGCTACGAACCAAACCTGAAGCTGCCCTACACCATCCAATGGAATCTATCTTTGGAACAGGCTCTAGGTACAGCGCGGTCTTTCACTGTTGGCTATGTCGCGTCCGCGGGCCGCAGACTGATGGAAGGCACCTATCAGAATCCAGCGTCCATTAACGCAGCCTTCTCGCTCGGCAATGGTCTCTACGTGATTCAGAATGGATCATGGTCGAACTACAACTCCCTGCAGGCGCAGTTTCAACAACGAGTGATCCATGGACTTCAGGTGCTGGTGTCGATGACCTGGTCTCACAGCATTGACAACCTTTCATCAAGCTTCATCAGCTATCAGCCGCTTCTGAAAGGCGATTCCGATTTCGACGTACGACGCAACTTTCAAGCGGCGGTCACATACAGCCTTCCCCCTCGCGCCGGCGGGCGATTAGCGCGGGAAGTCACAGAGGGTTGGGCAGCGGATTTGCGGGCATTCGCGCGAAGCGCTGCGCCGGTAGACGTCTACGGGGGTGCTTACGTCGCTTCGAACGGAACGCAGCAGTATGCCCGTCCAAATCTCGTCGCAGGACAGCCTTTATATGTCTACGGTTCGCGAGATGAAATTCCGGGTGGAAGGAAGATCAACTTCAATGCCTTTCAGAACGTAACTGGGGCAATAGGTGACGCTCCCCGGAACTTCCTCAGAGGATTCGGCGCAAACGAAATTGACTTAGCGGTACGGCGGCAGTTTGACCCTTCGGATCGAGTGAAGATTCAATTCCGCGCCGAGGCATTCAACGTCCTGAACCGCCCGGATTTTGGAGCCATCTACAACACCCTGAATTTCGGGTCTACGCGTTTCGGGCAGGCCTACAACACCCTCAACATAGGTTTGAAGAATCAAAATGCGCTCTACGAACAAGGCGGTCCGCGTTCTCTTCAGCTTGCTCTGAAGGTGTTGTTCTAGTCGGCGCGTCTGCGATGGAACGTATCCTCCACAATCCCTTATCACTCGATCTTCGTTAGAGGTGTATTCATGATGCTGAGGTCTTGGCCCCAGACGGCATTGCTGTGCACTCCCTTGGTGCTCACAGCATTCTTGATCGGCCCTTCAAGTATCGCTGAGCAACGCGCATTCACAGTGAGTGACTCGATTTCGATGGTCAGCTTTAGCGAGCCATCCGGCCTCGTACCCAACAGCAAAGCGGAACGCTCGCCGAATGGAAGATATTTTTATCTGGTTACCTCCCGAGGAATTGTCGAATCGAATCAGATTGAGTCAACGCTTTGGCTGATCGACCGAGAAGGAGTCCGGCACTTCGTTCGCGATCCTTCGGACAGGACTTCGGTACCGGCTCCACAAGCAATTGCCAGGATTTCCGCTGTTCCAGGCATCCAGGCGGCAGTGCCCAACGCTCCCATGATCACCGATATCCGCTGGACCCCAGACTCCAAGAGCCTCTACTTCCTCGGCCAGGATTCTCTTGCGGAGAAGCGACTCTTCAAAGTGGACATTGAGCATCGGGAGGTCAAGGCACTGACGCCCGAAGGTTACGGTGTTCGGCAGTTCGACTTTGTTGGAAATCAAATCGCCTATAGCGCGAACAGAACCAGCGATGCCGTACCTAGGGTTCCCTGGGACCGTCGAGACGCAGTGAATGCCGATGCCGGTGCAGTGACAGGTATGGGGCTTGAGGATATTCTCTCCTTTCCCGAAGAGGGGCACGGAATGGGAAGTGCACGTTTTTTGCCAGACATCTGGGTTGGCAGTGGTGGCCAATTTCACAAGCTGGCAGACCCAAGCGGCAGTGAACCCGTTGCCGATGTCGAGCACTCGATTGATGTGCTCTCACTCTCCCCCGATGGCCGATGGGTCGTCCGCTTACTGCCAGTCACGAGTGCGAAGAGTTCCTGGTCGGCCTATGATCCGATGCCCGGCTTTGAGTCCTGGAGGATCAACCCCCGAGACGCCTCGCTGACCTCTCCAACCTATTGGTTTCGGCTTCGAGAGTATCAATTGGTCGACACGCGGACGGGCGCCATACGGACTCTGATCGACGGACCCAACGCCGACTCACTGGCCGAAGAGGACCTGACGACCGCCATTTGGTCCAAAGACGGTAACCGGGTTCTGCTTGGGAACGTGGCTCTTCCTCTCGATGGAGTGGATTCGGAGGAGCAAACGAGGCGCAAACACACCTGCGCGCTGGCGTCAGTGGACATTCCCTCCCTCAAAGCGCGGTGCATTGCGTTCACGCGTGACGCGAGCGCCGTTATCCCTGCCGACAATCCGAAACCGCTACGACTGAAGGATGCTCGCTTCGGTGTGGATGACAGCGAAGTCCTCCTTTCCTTTGCGTGGCACGGGAAGTGGGGACAGACGGAGCGATATCGTTATGAAAATGGCCGCTGGAAGCTCGTAGAGGTGGAGCCCGGAGATCCATATACGGGGAAGCCAATCGGCGTCGAGGGGAGAATTGGAAGGCTTGACGAGAAGATCGATCTCGTAGTCAAACAGGATTTGAATACTCCGCCGACGCTTTGGGCAATCGATGGAGACTCTGGCAGAGAGAAACAGCTCTGGAATCCCAACTTTCAACTTAAGAACGTCAAGCTTGGGGAAGCGGCCCTTTATCACTGGCAGGATAAGAACGGCTATACGTGGACGGGTATCCTCATCACGCCTCCCGACTATCGGGAAGGCAAATCCTATCCATTGGTCATACAGACTCATGGCTATCTCGATTTCGCTTTCATCTCGGACGGCCTCTACCCGACAGCTATGGCGGCGAGGTCCCTGTCCTCTTCGGGCATCATGGTGCTGCAAACTACCGGCCGCTCGGATCACTTCAGCACACGGCAGGAGCCCTATGACGAGCTTGCCGGATGGCAGGCTGCAATCGCCAAACTTAGCGCAAATGGCCTTGTCGATCCCAATCGAGTTGGAGTCGTTGGTTTCAGTCGCACATGCTGGCACGTCGAACAGGCATTGATTTCAGATCCCAGGCTCTTCAGGGCGGCCGCTATCGCGGACGGCATGGATACGAGCTACCTCACCTATCGACTGTTCAGTGAGGGACGCCCTTCGCTCGCAAAGGAGTATGAGAAGATTCTCGGTGCCCAACCTATCGGGGATGGCCTGTCTACCTGGCTCGAACGAGCGCCAAGCTTTCACCTGGACAAGGTCATTACGCCACTCCAGATCCAGGCCATCGGCCCGAGCTCGGTGCTTGCAGAATGGGAGATCTATGCCTCGCTGAGGCAGCAGCACAAGCCGGTTGACATGATCTACATTCCCGCAGGCCAGCATGTTCTTCAGAAACCTTTCGATCGCCTGGCATCTCAGCAGACTGCGGTCGACTGGTTTCGCTTTTGGTTACAGGGCATGGAGGACACCGCTGGGGATAAGCGTGCCCAATATGTTCGATGGCAGAATATGCGCAGTGAAATGTCCAACGACAAGTAGTTTGTAACCCGTGGGCATGACGTGCACATCTGGCCCACGGGTTCACCCCTTACAGAACAGGACCAGTGCTACTCGTCCGCTTGGTAGGCTGGGCTGGTGGCCTGAGTGCCGTCGTTGCTGTGACCCATCTTCGTCGCTTCCACATGCTGGATGGCAGACTTGGCGCTCAAGGTGCTTAGTACCTCCGGTTTGGTGTACGGCATGGTATTTCTTGCGGTTGTCTTCATTTTGGTTCACCTCGGTTCAAATTTCCGCTAATCCGAGTGGTAAGGAATCTCGTGTCAGCGGATTGCGTTCGTTGCGAGTCACGCAACAGATCCTGGTCAGATTGGCCTAGTATTCAGCGATTCAGCGGTGGAAGATCAAAATGCAATCAGGACTACAATGTCGGCAGAGGTTTCCTCGGCCGGTCACCTGATTTTGAATCCAGTTTGGTTTCGGGGGGCGTGAGGTGCACCTCACGCCCCCCGGTTTCAGTCCGACTGGTGATTTCTACTCGTCGGCCCCATAGGCGGGACTGGTTGCCAAGGTCCCATCGAAACTGTGACCTCGCTTGATGGCCTCGGGGTTTCGGATGATCGACTTGGCGTTGGAAGCACTGAGTACTTCCGGCTTGACGTACGGCATCGTGTGCTTTGCAGTTGTTTTCATTTGGGTTCACCTCGTTTCAAATTTCCGCTCTTCTGAGCCAGCGCTGATCTCGTAGGAACGGATCTCGACCGTCGCAATCAAGCGACAAATTCTGAAGAACTGAGCCTTTGCGCAGTGCCGTTTGAAGACGTGCCTTCGCACCAAAGTTCAAAGAGCACCAGCCTCGTCACTGCATGGATCCATATCGGATCGTTGGTATGGATGGCTTGAAGTACGATGTCCTCAAGGTTGGTGGGCTCAATGAGCCCGAGAGCCACGGCTCTCGAATGTTTCAACAGTCTCCCGATTCTTGCGGCGCCGCTTCTCAGCGGGACGAACACTGCTCTGTGGCGTGCTCCCTTGCGCCGGCGTTCGAGTATTTCTGGAGGCGTGATTCCCCGCAATGCACTTCGCATCAGTGATCGTCGCCGTCCCGGTTGAATGAGTTGTTCGCGCGGTACACGCAAAAGAAAATCGACCAGATCCCGGTCAAGGTATGGATAGCGATATTCGAGTCTTTTGATATTTCCGGGATGGAGATGTGGCAGAGTTTCGATTGTTGCCCACCATGTCCGTCCATTCGAGATCGCGCTCGGCGCCAGACCTAAGGATTGGTGTCCATCGATCGAACGATCAACTGATTTCTGAATAAGTCGACGCATATTGTCGGTGGCCCACGGCGGCAATCCCCTCTGCGGGATGCGGGGTTTCGAATACTGGTCTAAGAGGAATTTGATCGTCGCGACACTCACATGGAGTAGCGGCCTGCGGAGGTGCATGCACCAAGGAACTGCTCTCTTCGCAAAGAGTCGCAAGTGACCTTGGACGAAATAATCCGCAAGCTCCGGAAGTGCGGTTGGAACGCCGCCGAGTAATTCGTCTCCTCCAAGCCCCGAGAGTGTGACTCGAAAGCCATCCGATTGGGTTTTCTGGTGAAAGCGTTGCTCGTTTTCCCAAGCCGCGAGTTCTGCGCCGGGGAGCAGATCTGGGACTGGAGCTGGGAGGAGTTCATTACTCAACAGAGGGAGAGGAAGATGGATTCCGGGCTTTTGACGCACTCGTTCTACGCAAGTGAAATAAGGAGCTTCATCCCAAGCTGGGTCGCTCTCATCATAGTAAGAGACAGTATCGAGAAGCTCGCTTGGCCCCGCTCCTTGTTCTTTGCGCATATGATCGGAAATGCAGACGATGGAAGACGAGTCCATGCCGCCGCTTAGTTCTGCGAGAATGGGAGCGCCCTTTCCCGTGCGTCGGTTCACGGACTGCCGGAACAGAGTTAGAAAGTGTTCCTGATACTCGACGTTGGACCGGTATCGTATCTTGTCTTTTGCGACCCATTGCCAATGTGCATTTCGAACAAACCTCCCGTCACGCCAGGCGAGGTAGTGCGCGGGCGTGACGGCGCTGATTCCCTGGTGTGGAGTGAGGTCACCGATTGGTTGCGAGGCAAGAAAACAGGACACGAAGTCCCTATTCAAGTCGCGCGATTTGTCTTTTACGAAATGCGTTTCGAGGTAGGTAGACCAAAGGATCGAGTCTCCGCGGAGATCAAAATAGAGAGTTCGTGTGCCTGCGTGGTCGCGCGCGAGATAGAGGGTTCGATCCAGTCTTGACCAGAGCGCCAGAGCCCAATCGCCAACAATCCGCGAAAAGCATTCCTCCCCCCAGCGCTCGAATGCAGCGAGCACGATCTCTGAGTCCGCAATCACGTCTTTGGGAAGCTCCAGGAGTGCGCAGAGTTCAGAGTAGTTGTCGATCCTTCCATCGAAAGTGAGCATGTTGCTGTGTGCATCGACAGTCGGCTGCGATTCTAGTCTGGATCGCAGGTGGGTATGGTATGGCTGAATGCCCATTCCGATCCTCCCCTCCGCGCGAACGAAGGTTCCATCTGGGGCGAACCTGGCCGTTCCCTGCGAGAGTTCCATCAAATCGCGTTCTTCGACAAGGTGACCTTCGGGCTGGCATATTCCAAAAAGGATGCTCATTCTAAGGGCTCCTGGATTAGCAGCGTTCAAGCTCCTGGTAGATATCCCGAATGTAGGGTTTGTCATTCACGATAATCCCATCAACCTCGACCCATGCGTGAGACTGGAATGGAAGCAACTGAGCGCCAATCACCATTTCGGCTCGAATGCCATGCCCTCGTAACAACAGCGTTGTAGCGGCAGTACGTTGCAGGCAAAGTACTTGCTTTGGGTAGAACACACAGGCCAGATCCATCGCGAGGCAGAGTTCGTCCGTCTTGTGAAGCAGGCCCGGCTTTGGCGCTTCCACTCTCCGTCTTCGAACTTGCGCATGCAAAGCGCGCAGGCTTCGGAACACCATGAAGCACTCAGTCCAGAGCAACAGCAGGTAGCTCTTACAAATCAGTCGGCTCATCGCGTGCCTCCAGAGGAACCTCAATGCCAAGCTCTTGGCAGAGAAATGCAAGCCTTCGTGCAAGGGCATCGATGCGCACTGTTAGGGGAAGAACCGGCGAGTGCCCCCGCTCTGCGCTATAGTCGACTACGATCGCATTACGCTGTGCCTCCCGTTCTTGAAGCCGTGCGGCCATCTTTCTTACATGGGCGGGATTGCAACGATCGTCTTGGTCGCCTGAGACAAAGAGCGTTGCTGGATAATCCACGGCGCACTGCACATGGTGGTAGGGAGAGTAGGCATGAAGCGCATGGAAATCCTGGACGTCTTCCACAGTGCCAAACTCCGTTCTCCATCTGTCCGCCTGGTCGAAGTGCTCATAGCGCACCATGTCCAACAGCGGTGCGATAGAGAGCACAGCGCCGAAGAGATCCGGTCTCTGTATCATTGCCGCTCCAACCAGTAGGCCGGAGTTCGATCCGCCAAATATACCAAGTTGTTTTGTAGAGGTGACTCCCTCCGCGCATAGCCACTCTGCCGCTCGAACGAAATCGTCAATGGCTGTTTGACGCCTCCGGCCGCGGCCAGCATCATGCCACGCGCAACCGAAGTCTCCGCCTCCCCGAACATGAGGAACAGCAAAGACCGCGCCAAGCTCCAAGAGGATCGTCACCAGAACAGAAAACTGAGGTGTCATAGCAATGCCGAATCCCCCATAGCTGGTCATGATGGCCTGCTGCGGTCGCAAGTTTGCTGCTGTGCTGTTGATGATGAGCGTCATGGGGATCTTTGTTCCGTCTTCGGCGATAAACGAGTGCGATTGAATTTGGAAGACGCTGGAATCGACCGAGGGGCCCGCCTGGCTCAAAAGGTGAGCCGTCCTGATTCCGGGCGTGTATTCGTAAATTGAGGGTCGCTGCGTATAGGTCTGATGGGTGTAAAAGACGCTACTCTCCGACGATCCAAGTTGGGGTAGCAGCTGAATTGTTCCCCCTCCCGATGTACCGAGACTGCAAGAATCGCCGCCATCAAGGGCGCAGCTTTCGATCGACGAACTCCCTTTCCTCAAATAAACAACAAAGAGCCTTAGCGACGCGAACGCAAGTTGCTGAATCATCAAATCGCATTCCGGAATTACGAGGTTTGCTTCACGCCCGTCCGGAGTTAGCTCGACAATCTTGCCGTTCGCTGCCCCCTCGAAGGAGAGTACGAAGATGCGGCCGTCATAGAGCATTGGGGTATGCGGCAGAGTCTTGGCGGCGAACACCTGCTGCCAATCTTCGTCGCGGTCACGCGGCGCGACATAGAAGTCGCAGACAAATTCCTGCTCCCGTTCATAGGTCCACATCGCGCCGAGGCGGATCGTGTCGGCCGTCAGAACAAGCCGGCTTCTTTGGGTGCGAGTCCTTCTGAAGATGGTCCGGCTTTCTATGCGTCCATCGAAGCTTTGGAATTGGATGCGATGATCCTCGGCACCCGAAGTCGATTCGTGACAAAAATAGAAACCTTCGTTGCGTGATGCGAAAGCGAATCCCCGTGCGTAGCCATGATCAATTCGATCCGGCAGAATGCGCCCAGTGGACACGTCGACAATACGAATCTCTTTCGCATCGCCTCCGCCTCGCTTGAACTCGAACGCGACCAGAGACCCGTCATCGGAGACTCGGTGAATTCCAACCGATGCGAATGGTCCTTCACAAGATGGATCAACCAGCGACTGTTTCTGGTTCGTCTCGATTTCTTCCACATAGATGCAGGCCTGCTCTTGATCCTTGCCCCGACGACGATAGAAGTAACGGCCTCCGGCCCGCGCAGGTTGATCGATGACCTCGACGTTTAAGAACACTTCGACGCGGTTTCGCAGTGAGTCAAGACTGACACATTTTGAGAAATAGTCATCGCAGCGTTTTCTTTGGTCTTCAATCCAAGTTCGCGTCTCCGGCAAATCTCGGTCTTCGAGCCAGCGATATGGATCGCTTACGGTTACGCCATGAATCGTGTCTTCAATGGGAGGATGAAGGGGCATTCTCTGGTTCATAATGCCTCCATTAGCAAGGGATCCTGTGCGGCGCGATCCATGTGGCGGGCAAGGCTGCGTGCATAGGCCTCGAACTGAGCATTACTTCGCCCGGGAGAGTGCATCCATGTGCCACGGCCATAAAGATGAGAAAAGATAGCCAAGAGTGGAGACAATCGAAATGCCGCATCGATTTGGGACAAATCAAGTAGTTTCAGCCAACTCTTCGTGTAGAGTGTCCGCAACTCCGGACTCCAGTTGGCGGCCCCAGACGTTTGAAGCAGACACAGTTGCTGAAAGGCAAAAAATGGATTGCCGACGCAACTCTCGCACCAATCCGTGAAGACACAGCCGCTTTCGCTGAAGAGAATATTCCCAGAGTTGAGGTCGTTGTGAATTAACGCATCCGGGATGCGAAGATCTTCCATCCGAAAGCAGGCATCCTCAAGAATGGCTGAAATCTCCAACAGACGCCGGCGCTCGAGCCTTGGAACTCTAGTCGACGTCTGCTTTACCATGACCTGGTCGAGATACTCGATGACCTCGACCAGGCTGCCGCGAAGGATACCAACGCTCTGATCTGCTGCTCCCGCAGCAAGAAATTCATGGCAACTTCCGACGGTCGATTTCTGGAGTGATGCCATTGAAACAACAGCCCGCCTGAGTTGGGGTGCTTTTAATGTTTTCGCAGGCTGTCCGGCATCTTCCATGAGCCATGCATTCCAGTCCACTCGCTCCGCTATCTGGATGGGGAGGAAATCCGGGCACAACTCAGCGAGCTTTCTGGTGACTTGAAACTCATGGGCATTGGGTACTCCTGTGCCCTTCAACCAATAGGCTTGGCCGGACCGAGTCCCAAATCGAACCAACGCAAATGTGCCCGTCGCGTTGTACTGGCGGACTTCCCCAGACAGAACGAGGCTCGGGCCCACCTCCGCACGAAGCCACGCTTTGGCTTCTTCTATCCAACCTGCGCGCGAGAATGGCCCGCGGCTACCTCGGTTCCCCGCGAGAATCTCTTCGATGATTCCGCGCTCTTCGGCTGTTATCTCCGTTGCAGGAAGCTCGTCAATTCCGACTGAGATCAGACCTTGTGGAAATTGATCGTTTGGGACTTCAGCAATAGCACATGACGCCTGATCCTTGCCCCCTGGCAAGATGTCCAAAATAATCGCGCTGGTACACCAGTTGCCTTCAATAACGCGTTGGGCCTGTTCCGCCACTCGGGTCGAGCGTTGGATTGCGACCCTTGGCAGAGCTACGACGGTACCACAGAGTTCAGCCCATGTCCTGCGCGAGTTCGCCCGCACCAGAACCAGTCGATATTCGCTATATTCCGCGGGAGAGTCGTGAATTGACATGGGAACATCCTTGTTCATGCGGTAAAGAGGCGTCTTGCTTGTAGTTCCTCGAAAAAGACGTGTACATCCCGATCGACTGTCACAAGATCGGTGCCAGTTTCAGTCGCAAGGTCGCGAATGATTTCATCCAGTTGCTTGCCGTGCTGCAGTCGCTCAAGAACGTAGCTGCCAGTGGAATTGAGCGTCAGCATTGAGTCCCGTTCGATATCTAGAATTACTGCACCATCGTGATCTACAAGAGACCTCAAACTTGAACGAAGTGTAACCATTCGATTCACCTCCAACGCGATGTGCAAGGGCTCCTCCCATGGAGACGCCACTCTGGGCCATGAGCTCAAATCGTGATGTGAACAACAGGCCGAAGACATGAGCGAAATGGGGGATTGCAGGATTGCTGAATGGACCGCTGAAAAAGAGCATCGGAGCGAACATTCCATTTCAAAGCAGGCACTGCAAATCCAACTGTGTGAGGAGTCTTACACCGGACAATTCGAGTTGCAATCGAAACTGATTCGCATGAAGCGACAAAGCGATTTGTGAATATACGGACTGAAACCTGCCAAATCTAGGCGCCAAGACAGTAGCCTTCACTTGCCAGGGTCAGCCCCGCCGGTTCCAGCAATACTCGTGCGTTCGCTTCGAGCCCACTCCACGGGCGAGCGATGTATGTGCTTCTTGAAAAATCGGTTGAAATCCTGGACACGTTCGTAGCCCAGAGTCGCGGCAATGGCGCTGATCTTCGTCGGAGGAAATACGTCCAGCAGCCACTTTGCAAACTCAAGGCGAGTCTGCACTTGAAATTGCGTCATCGTCATCTTGTATTGAGTGAAGAATGCTCGCTCCAGCGTCCGCATCTCGACCGCAACTTCAGCTGCAATTGTGCTCAACCGAAGACCTACATTGCCGTGTGAAGCAAGGATGAAGTGATGGACAAGCGTAGCTGGATTCTTGAGGAGAGTTGTGATGAGGTCGCTGCCAGACGACGATCTCATGGTCCGAATCTCCGCGATGACTTCCCTTTCGATCGCCGTCAGGCTGCCAACAGGTCGGCTCCTCACGAGTCTTTCCTCCCAAAGGATGTTCAATGAGGAAGTAGTTGAGAGCCTGCCGATAAAGTCTATTGAGGGGTAGTCCTTTACTCATCGAGTGAGTAGCTTCTCTAACTCGTGGATGTGCGAAGGCTTGATCTTCGTGAAGACGTTGATCGCGTCAATCTCTTCGATAATGGCTACGGCGGAAGGCGGAGAAGCTACACCCATTCCCCAGAGATGTACAACCGCTAGGCGACGGGGGGCCGGATTATGCGTATCGCTGGCCACCGAATGGACGCTCGACGAATTCAGGGCAACCAAACAGAAAGCTTCTCAGGCTCGAGCGCGGTCCCGGCAACAACTCAATAGACCCAATGGAGCTAGCAAACTATCGGACAAACGTTCCTCCTATACCTATGGGATCAATGCCGGACTGTAGGGTCACTAAACCGGGGAGGATTATTGCCTATTAAAAACGGAGGGTTCTATTGAAGCCGAAATTTGATGTGTCTGTGCCGCTCTGATGGTGATCATCAACTGTTCAGCCTGTTGCGTAAAGGAAACGCAAAGACTGACCGGGTTCTCCCCGCTAATCCTGAAAGTCCACTTTGCAATCCGCTTCGCCTTCATTTTCCGAAAGAAGGCAACAATCATGGCCGCTAGACGATTACAACGCGAACGACACAGGCACGACTCTCCAGACAAGGTTTTGCTCCGGGCGCCGGGGCTGGTGATTACGACAAAATTCTAGCTTTCACCGGTAGGGATTCTGTGACCAGGTCACGACCGCAAATAGGTGTGTCACGCAACCCGTGGTTTGCCTAACTTTCTAATCGCAGGGCAACGCACTTGCGGAATACTAAGGAATAGCTGTAAGCCTCACGGGCGGTCGATCACAACAAATCATTTGCCGAAAAGGTGGGGCGACCTCAAAAGGTGACACGCACCTGCAAGTTGACAAGTCGGTTCGCCGATTGTGGCCCCGAAGTAGCGTTGGACTTACCGAACAGCGACGATCCAAGTATGCTGACGGGGTTAGCAAGGTTGACATGGTTAAAGATGTTGCGCGCTGAGAAATCAAGGTAGAGATGGTACGGCAGATTCGATTTCTTACCTTCTTGCATTGATTCGCTGCGTTGGCTAGCCTTACCAATCCATCCTAAGTCGAAACCGAACGACTTTGTGAGGCGGAGGTTGGCCATGAATTGGCTCGGACCGTGTCCATAATTGATTGGAATAATCGTTTGGCCGGCCATCGGTAGTTGGTCGAATACGCCAAGGGGCGTTCTGATCACGCTTGGACGGCTCAGGTATGTCGCAAACGCAGGTCGGTCATTGAACTGACCGTCTCCATTCAGATCCTCGCCCACCACTATGTTGAAAGGCGCTCCAGAGGACGCGGTTACGAGAGGACTCAGTTGAATGCCCATAGGCAGGTTCACAACTCCGCCCACCACAATACGATGCCGGATATCATAAGAGGCTCGGCCGAAGTCGAGTGCAACATCGTACTGGTTTGACGGAAAACTCCCTGCACCGGCGGTATCCGCTCTGGCGTCATTCAGAGAGTAGTACCCGAAGAAGTTGATCTTCGAGCCAAGCCTGCTTCTAAAGTTCAAGATGAGTTGATTCTGCCGAAAGACTCCTTCCGAATCATATTCGTAAATACTGACGGCGTTGCCCAACGGACGTATTCCGCTACTGGGATCATTCGGATTGTAAGTTCCAGGGAGCGGTGCATTGATATTGCGGCTAAGGAGCTGGTGAATGCCGCGAGTGTTCACGTAGCTGAGGGATAGAGTGGACGATCGTCCGAACTGGCGATCAATGCTCACGGTAGTCTGCTGCAAAGAGGGCGCTCGAAGACTCGGGCCGATCCGATACACGGTTGGGGGGAGCTCCGCCCCGAGCATTTGTGGTGAAGGGACCGTGGGGTAGAAGTCTGGTAACGGGACGACATACTGCTGCTGATTGGTCCCATTCTGGCGGATCGTTTGCAGAACGTAATTGGCCGCAAATCGCGAGTAGAACCAGCCGTAGCCGGCGCGAATGACAGTCTTCGTCGTTGCCGCGCGACCGGGAGACCAGGCAATCGACAGCCGTGGAGCAACGTTCGCGTCATCGTGGATGTGGTCTTCAGACTCGAAACGGACTCCGAAGCCTAGAGTCAGATTCTGCCTGGCACTCCAATCGGCTTGACCATAGAGCGCGTAGTCCAGCAAGGTAACGCTTGCCCCCGCATTCCCCGATCCCAGACTAAACTGGCTGGCACCCCCACCATGAGCACGAACTTGATCTGGACTCATCCCTTGCGAAAGCTCGGTTTGGGTAATGCGATACGCATCCAGTGAGGAAAATTGGAATACGCCATTGAAGTCCGGCTCAGAGAGCGACGATTCGTGAAGGACTCGAAGCTGGCCTCCCAACTGAATGGATGCCTTGGTAGTCACAGACGAGAGATTGTCCTGAAGCTGAATCAAGTTTCGGCTCTGTCCGCCATTTCCGGCAGAATTACCTCCGCCAGTAAATGCTCCCGAGACAGCAATCGTTGGCGATGAACTTGCCACGGTCTGACCGCCGTTGTTGCGCATGAATTGAATATGAGCCTGATGGATAAGTTTCGGGTTAAGGACCTGCGTAGCCCCTAGAACAAACCGCAGAGCAGCGCGGCTGATAGCCGGATAGAAATACGCCTAGGTCGGTTGGTATTGAGTCCCTGGGTCTTAGTTGCCGAGTGTTCCAGCTTGCCAAAACAACAGATCGGGTTGATTGTCGGCCTTCTAGTCTGCGAGAGGCTCGAACAATTCTCGCCACTACCATTCAACGGCTTCACCCGCCAGGGCTTCATTTGTTAGTCGGATACATTCGCATCGAGGCCGTAAGTTCATCAGAATCTATTGAACTCGGTTGGTGCCGATCATTAACGGCGTCACTTCCTCAAGAGCGGCGTGGAGTTTTAGAACGATTCGCTCCTTTTCTTCCTCAGTGATGTTCCCGACTTCACTCGGCGTTGTGAGTAACAGACTCCGCAGCATCCTGATCTCGGTGGACGTGAGCGGTACTAAAGCAATTGAGTCTTTTTCGGTCATAATGTGGTCCGTAACAAGTGGGAGAAATCGCCGACCAATGGCTGGTAGCTACTCGGCTTCCCGGTGCGGCCTTTACCGTTGCCGCTTACAGATGCCACAAGTCCCGCCGTCTTTGGCACAGTGTTTGCAGTATTTGCAGTTCTTGCAGGCATTGCAAGGTGTGCTGCCGGTACAGGTAGCGAAGTAGGCATCAGCCGAAATACTCGACATCAGAGCCACTACGAATGCCAGTATTAGAACTTGCATGAGACGACGCATAGGTTTCTCCTGGAAGGTGAGCGTAGGCTACTCAATGGAGCTAGAGTTGTCAATCGCTCCACAAAAGAGAGATAAAGAGGACACGACTACCTGCCGCTTACAGCGAACCAAGATAGTTCAGTAGTTCGGGCTTATCCCGCCAGTGCGTATGAGACTTCGTCGAACTCAACTTCTCAAGATCGGTGCTGAATCGCTCCGGAACAAACGACAAAAAGTGCTCGGCTCTCGTGAGCACGGATGATCCCAAATAGGTCGAGAGCGCCGGAATGAGTCTGTTCAGATTCTCTCTTGAGCGGATTGCGCGGGTGAGACGATGCACGGCGAACGTGGCGCGGAGGTCATGCAGTCGGGGGACGTGGCCATCATTTGATACAGGAATCCCGACCATCCGGCACAAGCGACCGAACCTGTTCCAAAGGTTCTTTCGTGTGATCTCGCGCCCACTCTTGAAGCGGAACAGTAGCGTATCGTCGGAGTCCTTGCATTGAGTACGTATGTATTGGCCAAGCTCGCGTGAAAAATCCCGTCCGATTGGTAATCTTCGATATTCCTGTCGGGGTGCCCCTTTGAACTCTATAGATTTTTGCTTCAGATCGACATTTAATCGACGGAGACGGACGACTTCTTCTACCGTCGCGCCAGTGGCGTAAAGTACCAGCAGGATCATCCTGAACGTTGAACCGTCCATCTCGTCGCCCAGACAATTTGCTTTCGTCGTGATGTTCATAGCGCCGGTTAGCAGATAGCGAATCTGCCCTTGGCTATAGACAATTGGCACTCGATAACCTCTCCTCCGCATCGGCTCTTGAACCTGGATGAGATTCATTAATCCGCGTACTCGACAAAAGGTCAAGAACCCGTTCACCACGCAATATCTGGTAGAACGCGTTACAGGGGAAATCTTTTGTGAATGAATGTAGCTCGTGATTTGATCTGCGGAAACTTCTGTCAGGTTGATGTCTCCACAATGGTTACAAAGGAGTTTCAGGACCGATGCGTTGTGGACAAATAGCAAACCCTCCGAGCGTCGGCGAACCACGTAATGTGCAACGGCGTCAGATAGTCTCATAGAATATCCGTTAGCGGAAAATCAGCCACTCGTCGCAGTGCATGAATATCACAATGCGCATAAATGCTTACTGACCGCAGGTTTCGATGACCCAACAGGTCAGCAATACCTTGAAGAGAAGTCCCAGTTCTTAGTAGTTCGGTGGCGCACGCGTGACGGAGTCCATGAAGTCCGCAAGGCGTATCGAGTACGCCTCTTTCCCTGATGGTTGCGGCAAGGGTCTGACTGAAGTTCCTTATAGGCCGACGTGAGCGATTGAGCGACAAGAACACAGTTCGGTACGGCGAGTGACCCCGCACCTCCCGCAGATAGCGAATGATCGCTTCGCCAACTTCATACTGAAGTGGGAACTGTTGCACGCGGCCCCGTTTCGCTCGTCGAACTGTGAGCACTTCGTTAAACCAATCGAAATCATCCAGCGTTAAATTTGCGATCTCTGAACATCGCAATCCGTACACTGAGGCAAGCAGAACAATTGCTTTTGCGCGGCAGAATTCTGGCGTAATGCCGTCAAGCGATTTGACGAGCTTGCGGACCTGATTCCAGGGAGGGCAGTTCAACACTTTCTGACGGCTATATTCGACTGGCGACTTGATCGTCTCGCTCAATGCCTGCTGACTCAAACCGTTTCTCTCGGCGAAACGGAAGAACGCTCTTAACGCTTGGCAGTAAGACACTATCGTTCGATGGGATTTTCTTTGTTCTCTGATCTCGAAGAGGAAGTCGTCAACGTCAGCCAAGACAACCTCCGAAAGATTTTCGCGGCGGACAGCGACCCACGTGAGGAATTTCCGTGTGTGGGTTTCATTGAAACTTCTTGTCGTCAGGCGATAGCCTGCTGCTGTCGATGCACGAGCGAAGTCAGCAAGAGGTCGCTCGTAGGCACGAGGAATGCGCGAAGGAGCGTACACTCCCAAAAATCTATAAAAGCATCTTGCTCGACCACGGAAGACTTTTCGTCTTCGCTCGGCTTGCTGTTCCGATGCTGACGGATATTCGTTCGTCCATTCAATTGCGCCTTGGGCGATATCGTCATTGCCCACAAAGTCTGGATCGGCGGGCTGCACATGGCAAACGATGTAGCACAGGACCGACGCATAATACTTGAGAACCGTATGTGAAATGCGAGCCTTCATGTACGAAAGGAATGCTTCACGCTCCTTCACCATTGCCGTGGAACTATGCCGGGCGATTGCTTTCTGGCCAACGAACATCCGACGAGCACTGCATATGGGCTCCAGTGCGGCCTCGGCCATGGATGCCTGATCGAGAGGTGTTGGGAGAGCTGGAACCGAAATCGTGCGAACAGCTCTTCGGGCGTAGGTGCCTCGGACGGGGTTGGGCATGTATTCTCCTTAGCCAGGGCACGCCGCATTCGATGTAATATGCGCTTCCTCGTAATCGCCGATGGAAAGTGACGGCTGTAAACGCGGAGATAAAGAAGTCTTCTGGAAGCACATCACTCTCTATTTAGTAGAACGGAAATGAAATGAGAAATCCCTTTGAGATGGAAAGGAATTATTGCGGCAGCGAGATAGGTGGGGGCTGCGCCGCTTGAAGCAATGTCGGTCCATTCTCGCCCCTGCTAATCGGGTTCATACGCCACGCCTTCATCGTTTCTGAGCTTCGGGTTCACAGAAGTTCGACGGGCACTGTAGCCGGGTTTTCTTTCGTAAATCGGGTCAGCCACGACCGGTATTGCTCGCACACACAGTTCCGAAGAGAACGCCAGCAAGTTTGGAGATTGGTTGTGCATCGCGGGAACAATAGAGCCTAGGCCATCCGTACAGAATAAATTGACCGCAACATATTCTCCCCAACTGAGTAGATATGGGTCTTCGACATGAACGCGATCAAACTTATTTATCACCTGATCATTATGAAGTATTGGACGCCCGAGTGTTATTGCTGCAATCTGGTTCCTGACCGACAGTGGAAAGCCGATCAGGTACCAGGGGGCAAGCCCGAAGGGCAAACCTTGCGATTTGGAAAGGAGTGTGACGAATGAGAACTCAAGCTCCGAGATAATGCAGGACCCTTCGGTTAACAGAGCACTCACCAGGCGTGGAAAGCTTATGTTTTCAACGGAGAAGAGTGGAGCCGAAGGGACGATTTGGAGCCTCAGTGGCGTGCAATTCGGCGAAATATTCGGCGAAGTAGCAAAGCATTCGGCAAGAAATAGGTTCCCGGTCTGTTCTTCGCCGAAGTTCGCCGAGACCTCATACATCCGGTCAGTTATTCATTGATGATCTGACCCCAACCGCTTCTGAAAACCTGGTCGTGGACAAAACGGCTCTTTAAGAGATTCAAGGATTGATGAGCGCTGCCGGGCTCACCGAGTCGAGTGTCGGCGCCTCTCTGGGCAGCGGTGTCGCGACGGTACAACCCGCCATAGTCGTGCAATTTGGCTTCATCGAACGGGAACTTGGTCGCCGAATCAACGTAAATGGCCGACCGCCACCTCGAGCAGAATTCAATTGTAGGTTTACATCATTAAAACTTTTGCGAGGCAGCCATGACAGTTTACGAACCCGTATCTGCCGAACGGAAAGCAGAGGTGCTGTCGCACTTGCTGATGTTGTCCCGTTCGGGTAGTGGAAAACGCAAGATCACAAATCAGTGCCGCACGGGCTCAGTCATGACCTCATATCCAACATTAGCCAGTTCGGGTATACCCCTTCTCCTCGACAACTTCACGCGATTTCGCGCTCCCTGGACCTCACGATCAGCAGCGCATTTAAGGTGTTAGGTACAGTCTCGAGGGAATGAGGGCTCTGGATTTTCTGCTTAATGGAAACAGACCGGGCTGATTGAAACTTACCCCTATTACCACGATCGGCTTGTAGACCTTCCCGCAATTTTAGGATACACAAGAGCTTTTGAAAGAAATTCTTTCGCGTATGACCTTGTCAACTCTTGGCGGCGAGGAGTTCCGATACGCGCAATTCGAGGCCCCAATTGGAGACATCAACGGCTAGTATATGCGCAGGTCGAGACCAGCGATGAATTGGCACTTCCGAGGATTCCGCCCGGCGCCATCATTGCCGTTTCCTCAATCGGTAGAGATGAACGGGCTAAGCCTGATCCTGACCGACACTACTTATTCCAGCACCGGACCGGGTACTCATGCTGTCGCGGTGTCTTGGACAAAGGGAGACTGATGTTGATCACCGGTGCACAAAGAGTCGACGTCCCGCTAAAGTTCCTATATACCAGCGAAGCTCGAATAATCGGTCGCGTCGCGTGGTTTGTCAGCGGTCTACCTGTACCGGTACGTAGACAAATCGGACATCGGATACCGAGATCTAACGCCCCGTTGCTGCTTCCGTGGGAACACAATTCGTTCGCTTCCCTTCTCACAAGCAAGAAAGAGCGTTTCGCAATAACAGACGCTCGGCTAACCGAACTTGCACCAATTCTTAGAGAGCATTTGGGTGTTAGTTTAAGTGCAATAATGCTGCGTCGCTACCAGCAAGATGGGAGTGGAGTGCCGCGAACCGCCGTGCTTCTGGCAACCGCTGCAGTTCTATCATTGCACTTTTCAGATGTCCTGCGGTTGCTCGATTGTTGGACTCCGACCCGAGATCGTTTTTCGCTCACAACCGTGATGAGCGTCCGAATGGCAAAAGAGCTTCTCCTTTCATTGGATCCTATGCCCGCACCGGAACCTGCGAATCAATGGAACAAATGGCTTGAAGACAGGGGAGAATGGCCGACCCTGCTATCCACAAAGCTTCCATGCTGTCAGTTCAGCAATCAAATCTCATACGCTCACGGCGAATTCGCGCTTTCATGGATTGGACCCTCTGATCGGCGGTGGCTCAATGATCGCACTGGATGACCAGAGTGTCAGTCCACCGAAAAATGGCGCTGTGGCGAAAGAGGGATGGAGCCGGCCCGTTTTCGCAGTTCGACATGATGGGGAAATACTTTGTGGCTACTTGCAATCGGGTGAAACACGTTTGGCCCTTCAACCTCACCCATATTTGGGTATGCCACGTTTACTCTTTCATCGCAATCGGGCGCAACTACTCGGTCAAGCCGTCGCAGTTGCTTCACCCCTCAATCCCGTCGATCTTTGATCAGATTTTGGGTAGGACGATCAGTGTTTGAATAACGCACTCAATCTGTTTTGATGAGACCGCGCATTCATTTGCAAACGATCAGTTGCGTGTCTTTAGCGGAATCCCGCGGCGGATTAGCCTATTCATAAAGGTAGTCTCCGAGCGCATTGATTCCCTCCGGAGTCCCCGTCAGCGGCGGCACGTACTTCCGATAGGAAATATCCGGCCCGTAGAAATCAAGCATGTCGAGGAAGCTCCCCACCGATGCGCTATCCCTGCCAGCCAGTAACTTGTTCAACGAGCAATAGCCGGTGAGCGTATGGCATGATCCACGCTACCCGCGATACATTGCTTCGCCTTTGGCCCAATGATTGCAGATTTCCTGGTCGATCCACACGGTTCGGTCAAGATATACATTTCCTTTCGCGGTCGTGACCTCGCTTACGCGCATTCCGTTTGAATATATGTGCCGCCCGATGACGAGTGGCTCGCGCCGCATCTCACGTGCCTCCTCACCCGACCCTATCACCATTAGAGCCAGCAACAGAAGTGCGTAAGCATGGGAAAGGCTGAAGTCCTTCGGGTTTTTGTAAGCGAGATAGTACGTGACGAAGGTGATGGTCGCTGAAGTGACGACCATCACCAGCAGAATACGCGTGATCTGCGAAAAGGTGCCAGAGCCAATGGTCGATATGCCCAGCGAAAGCAGCGCCGGCTGTGCGGTGGGCACTTGATGGAGATACCACACCAGCGTCAACGGCATCAGGACAAAGGAACGAACAAGCCACATTGCAGTCAAGCAAAGATAGCTGGTCTTGAGCTTGAGTTGTTTCTCATCGTCGATGTGGCTACCCACGCCGCTTACGGTGCCGAAGACGGCGGTGATTAGGCGGAAGAAGCGGGAGTGCTTCTTAAGCTGCAGCAGCCAGTTCTGACGATTAGGCTGCATCGTCAATGCATCATGCGTTGCATGAAAATGTGCTTCCCTCTGCGAAGCTTGGTATGATGCCAGCCGTATGCGAACCGTCAGACGGCAATTGACGATTTCATCGCTGCTGCAGATTCGCTCAGTGGATCAGGTACTACTACTTCGAAACAACTAGCCATACTTGGATAGTCGAACTGCGGTCTATTAGTTGCGGCTGCGATGATGCAGCGAATCGACCTCTTTCGTGCCGTTGTCTACATAGCGCAGCTTCTAGACATGGTGCGATACGGCCCTTCGCCCGGGCTGCGATGTGGAAGTCCGGGTATGGCATTACTCACATCCGTCTTTCAATGCACACCAAACTTTGCAATAGCAGGTGACTAACTGAAACGGAAGATGATTTTCTCGATCAGAATTGCGACAGCGCGACATGAACTTCCCTTCGACATGGGCGGAGTTCCGTGGATAGGACAAGGCCCTATTACTTTACGCGGAGAGCAATATGACGGCGATCAAGGCACAACCGACCCCAGCCCACTGCAGAGGAGGCACGGATTCATGGAGAAGCACCGGTACCAGCGCAATGACCACCACGGGATAGAGCGCTGTGAGAGGCGCAACGATGGAGGCCTTGCCTCCACTCTTGAGCGATGCAAAGAGAGCCCAAGCGCCTACGGCATTGAGGAGTCCGCTGAGCAAGGCGTAGATCAGGTTGATCGTCGAGTAGTGAAAGATCGCGGGTCCGCGATAGAAGAATGGCTCAAGGATCAGAAATCCGACGACGAGCCAGATCAGGGAGGATTCCGCGGAGATGTAGTTGGTGGAGAGCTTTTGCAGGAGACCGACGACTCCCCAGGCAATAAGGGTCAGGATGGAGTACAAGAGCCACGGAGGAATATGCATCTGAGCTAGATCTCCTAAAGCGAGAAGATGACGATGGCAGCGGCGGCGAAAACGAGGCCCAGGGCTTGAATGGGGCGAAAGTTCTCACGCAGGATGGCGACGGCGAGCACGACCGTGATCATGGGATAAAGTGCCGACGTGGCGGTGATCAGAGTTGTATTGCCGTTGGTGTGGTACGCGGCAAAGAGAGCCAGTCCGCCCACTCCTGAAAGCACCCCGTTCAGAACGCCGTATGTGATGCCACGGGCACTCTTCTCAAGCCGGCCGCGGCGCGCAATGAGGAGAGCTACACCGATTGGCAAAGTCCCCACCGTGAAAAGGAATTGCATGGTGTCTGGCGGAATTTCCCGCGAGCCGAGTTTGGAGAGCAGCGCCCATCCACCCCAGCAGATGACGCAGATCATCGCGTACCAGAACCAGCGTGCGCTGCGCATCCGCTGCAACGGCCCTGGAGTTTCCTGTTGTGGGTTTTCGTTCATTGCGACTTCTCCTTTCGGGTGAAGTTGGCTTCATCGACTGCAACCTGCGGAGCGTAACGAAAGCTGCCTGGTTCGATTCCGCGCAGGATCGCCAGGCGCAGTGCTGCCACTTGCAGGGGAACGATTTCAAACAAGGGAGCGAGGGTTGCCGGAAGGGCGGGTGTCTCGCAGACGGTGAGGCTTTGCGATGCGGATGGGGATGGACCGATCAGCCGGACCTGTCCGCCGAAGCGCACCAGGTCTTCAGCCATAGCAAGGTTAAGTTCTCTCGTGTTGTCCGCCGGTGCGAAGACGAATCCGCTGAAGTGACGGTCGACGACTTCGACGGGACCATGCCGGAACGACGCGATCGGCATCGCGACGGCAGGCGCTTTGGCTACCTCGTGGAAGAGCAGCGCGCCTTCCAGCGTGGATGCGACGGATGGTCCGCGACCTAGGAGATAAATATTGGAATCGAGATGTAGGAACGTGTCCCATTGCTCAATCGCGGCGACATTTCCCTCCACATGAGAGGTGAAGGCGGGTAGAATCTGCCGCACCTCGTCTCTGGACGTATCAAGTGTGCCGGCAACGGCACTCCCTAATAAATGGAGAGCGAGAACAGTCCCCGTATAGGTCTGGATTGCGACGATCTGATCGGGGAGACTCGATAAGATTAGGCTCACGTCCGCAGAGCGGGACAGTTGACTCAGAGGCTCGTTCGTCACGCCAATGATGGGGACTTTGCCCTTCATGATCGCTAGGAGCCTGGTAATTTCAATGGACTCGCCGGAGCGGGAGACCATCAGTACGACCGCATTTTTCCATGAGCCTTGGAGGTAATGCAGCAACTCTCCGGCTTCAATGGCAACGGCATCTACTCCGAGAGAGGACAGGAAATACTGCAATGGAATCGAAGCAAACAGCGAGGCACCCATTGCCGCAATGACGACTTTCTTCGCGGACCCGAGCAGGGCCGCAGCCTGCTGCATAGCCGCAGCTCCGTCCTCGCACTGATAACGCAATGCATGAGCGAGCGACTCGGGTTGGGCCTGTATGTTCTTTTCTAACTCAGTCACTTTTGCCTCCTTGTTCTGCGATGGCTGGTCTGCGATTGCGAGAAAACATCCTCTCATGGATTTCGAAGCAGCCAGGACTGCGCTGCTCCAAGCAGGCCTGTGTCGGACCCGAGGCACGACGTAGTGATTGCAGTAAGTTCAGCGGGCACTTGCGTGCACATGCGCAGCACCTGAGATCGAACCTCTTCGAGGAAGAGATCGCTGCTCCGCATCACCCCTCCGCCCAGACGAATGGATTCCGGAGCAAAGAGGGTGACGAGGTTGGCTAACCCCGATGCAAGGTAGTGAGCAGTTCGCCTGACCGTCTGCCTCGCAACAAGATCGCCCTGCCGTGCTCTTTCGCAGATTTCCTCGGCACTTAGAAGTCCGCATTCTGCAGCAACTGTTTGAAACCGCGCGCTCATGGCAGTGCCGCTGGCAAGGCTCTCCCAGCAACCCGAAAGACCGCAGTAGCAAAGGGGGCCGGAGGGATCGATGAGCTGATGGCCCAGTTCTGGATGGGCTCCGTGCACACCGCGATATAACTGACCCGATTGCACGATGCCGCCGCCGATGCCAGTGCTCACGGTGACGTAGATGAGCGTGCCAGTGGGCCGCATCCCTCCCCATGAATATTCGGCCAAGGCAGCGGCATCCGCATCATTTTCAACCGCGACGGAGAGACCGAATCGCGCGACGATCTCTTCGGCGAGATGGCCGTTCTCCCAACCCGGCAGTGTGCCGACGTTGCCGATAATACCTGCTATGGGATCGAGCGGCCCAGGGCAAGCAACTCCGATGCCGTCGATCTTTCCGCATCGGGCAACTAGCTGACGGAGCATACTTTCGATGCGAGCGATTGCGTTCGGGAAGCCCAGTTCAGCTTCTGTTGGACATTCGATGCGATGAAGCGTAACTCCGTCTTCGCGCACAATGCCCGCGGCAATTTTGGTTCCGCCGATGTCGACCGCGCCGATCTGCCTCATGAAAACAGGTCCTTTGCCAGTGCGCGTTTTTGTAGGTCGATCCTTTCGCCCGCCTGCCACACGTCTTCAATCAACATTTCCTTCTCCCAACGAAACCGTATGAGGTCTGCGCGCGATCCTGGGACGAGTTGGCCTCGGCCACTGGCAAATCGACCGGGATTCGATGTTGCCATGGCAAGCGCCTGATGTAACGGGACACCAGCTGCGTTGACCAGATGACTGACGCACTGCGGAAGCGAAGCCGTGGAACCCGCGAGGAGTTCGGAGCCGAAGACACAAAGTTTGCCACTCGCGTGCATTTCGACGCAGCCACCCACCGGAGTGGTGTAAATACCCGGCGGCATTCCGGCGAGCGCGACTGAATCGGAAACCAGCACAGATCGCTCCGCACCTTTTGCGCGCACCATCGACCGCAACATATCGGCAGGAAGATGATGGCCGTCCGCGATGAATGTGGCGGTGAGGCGATCTTCTCCCAACTGAGCCCAGATGGGGTTGCGATGGCGGGCGATCTCCGTTGCGATTGCATTACCCAGGTGAGTCGACAATCGTGCGCCTGCTTCCACTGCCAGGCAAATCTGTTCTGGCGTAGCGTGGGTATGGCCGATGGACACATGCACACCGCGTTCGCACAGCGCTGCGATGTATGCAGGCGATTCATTCCAGTGCGGAGAAAGAGTAACGAGCCCGACGATGCCACCGGAAGCGTGTTGCCAGCGATCAAACTCCTCGATCGATGGGGGACGGACCCACTCCATCGGGTGCGCGCCGCGATAGCCATCGAGTGGAGAGATATGCGGCCCTTCCACATGCACGAAGGGAATGCAGGAGCCTATCCTGGTGTCGCTTCTGCGAGCCTCAGCAATGATCTGAAGAGCGCTGCAGATTCTTTCCTCGGACGCGGTGATGATGGTGGGTGCGAAACATGTCACGCCACGTGCCAGCATGGCATTGACGAGGCCAACAATGGTGTCCCGAGTGAGGTGCTCTGCGTTGATATCGAAGCCGCAACAGCCGTTCACCTGCAGGTCAATCAACCCTGCCGAGAGAAAAAGATCCGTGTCCTCATGGGACGCATCGACGCGCACGATTGCGCCATCCTCCACCAGTACAGAGGAGGAGCGTCCTGTTTGCGGATCACGGCCTGTGATGGTCGAGGTGGACATGGTGTCGGCTCTCTGAGCTGGAATCACGGTCGAGGTAGAGATTGCAGCGCGGGTGAGTTCGGAGTGCTGTTGCGGGGCATTCGCCACTTACTGGCGACTCGAACATGGCTTGCACGGCAGTGCTTTTGAGTTGGCCCGGCACACTGCAAAACAGCGCATAACCGGCAAGCAGCGTTGGCACGGTAAGGGTAATTGCCTGGCGAGGGACATGCTCCAATGTGGCAAAGCAACCGTCGAGCACCTGCTGCTCGCGGCACATGCGGTCGAGCGTGACAATTTTTACTGCGTCAGGATCTTCGAGGTTCGCCGGCGGATCATTGAAGGCGAGATGTCCATTGGTGCCTATGCCCAGCAGCACGAAGTCGATGGGCGCTTCTGCGAGAAGCTTCGCATATTCGTCACAAGTCTCCTGCGGGGAGTCGCCCGGATTGATCGGTTCGAAACGGGCAAGGGGGACATGATCTGCGAATGCCTGACGCAGCCAGTTGGCAAATCGCTGCGGTGCATCTTCCGGAAGACCGATGTACTCATCCATGTGGAAGGCCGTAACGCGGGTCCAGTCGATCTCCGGCTCCTGAATGAGGGCAGCAAGCATTTCGGACTGGCTGGGCGCGGCAGCCAGGATCATGCGAACACCCTCTTGCTCGCCCAGCCGAGCGCGGAGTGCGCCAGCGATGTGGCTTGCGGCAGTGTGGCCGAGTTCCATGCGAGACTCAGCGACATGGACTTTCATGATTTCTCCCATCGATAGAGATCAGCTCTTTATGTTGCTGCGATTAGGGGTTTGTGCATGCCGTCTGCCTGGGGTTTGTAGCCGGAAGGTTCAACGAGAGACGCGTGGCCTTCGCTGTTTGTGGACTCCGCAACTTCTGCGGCTGGAATAAATGTGGTGTGCCCCTTACGCATGATGTGGCGATAAATGAAGAACACGATAAGCGCGATGGAACTTAAGCCAAACCCGAACCAGAAGGCCACGATGTAGCTACCCGACCACCGGATCAGAAAACCGGAGATAGCCACCACGGTACCGGTGCAGAAATTACGCACCAGCGAGACTGTAGAGGTGTAAGAACCGGTATCGGCTTTGTCCATCGTCTTCCATAGGATGGCGTCCCCAGCCACCTGCAGCGGCATGAAGACAAAGTAGAGCGAGGTGAGAACGATCAGGCCGTGAAGGTTGGTGACATGCGCGGACCAGATGGCCAGAACAAGCATCAACGCCCACTCGATCGACAGAGCGATGTAGCTGCCAAAGCGATCGATGAGCCAGCCCGCGGGGTAGGACACGGCGACCTGCAGCAGCATACCCCAGGAGATGGCAATGCCCGTATCACCGATGCTGAGGCCAAGCTTGGAACGCGCATAAAACCAGACCCACGTCTTGAAGATGATGGGAAAGGCATTGAGCAGAGCAACGGCAACAATCAATATCAGAATGCGCCGGTCTCGGCAGGCAACTTTGATGGGCGCCAGCAGGTTGAAGCGACCTACCGCTGGATGATGAATCGGAGGCTCTTTGATGCGCCAGAGGGCGATCAGCGTCATGGCTGTCATCACAATAGCAGCAGCGAAGAATACCCCTGTAGGACTCGCATCTGCCATTTTGGAGCCCAGGCGGGAAGAGAGAAAGCCTGCCACACTGATCATGATGGCAATGATGCCGGAGACGCGCGCCAGCACCTCTTTTGACACGCAGTCGATGGCCAGCAGAGGGTAGGTGGAGGCCTTCATGTCGTTGAAGAAGAAATAGAGCAGCATCAACCCGACGAGCAGCCACTTTTCACTGAACATCGGAAAGAGCACAAGCGCAATTGCGATGAACGGCAGTGAGATGAGAACAAACGGAGTGCGACGGCCCAGGCGGCTGGTGCAATGGTCGCTCTTCCAGGAAAAATACATGACGAGAAAACTGACTGCCCATAGGTTGGCAGAGGTAATCAGGCCGATGGTTGACTCGCTGACCCCGACCGATTTGAGACGCAGATTCATCAGCGGCTCCACGATGGTCATCGCAAGCGCCGTACCAAAATGGCCAAACGTGATCCATCCCACGTTGCCCCACATCAGCTTACGGTCGGCATAGAACCGGCCCAGCGCTGCCAGCTCGTCTGGGGCACCCAGAGCGGTCTCAGGCGGCGCTGTGTGGTCCATGCTGTCAGAGGTTGGCATCGTCTTCTTCTCCGTTTTCTGCAAACGAAATCATGGCATCGCTATCGCAACTCATCCAGACGTACCGGCCGCCGTTCTGTCGCTGAGAGTTCGGCTGCAAAGCAGAGCCGGGTTGTTTCGAGAGCGTCGCGTGGATCGATGCTGGGCGGCTCGCCTTCTGCAACCCGCCGAACAATATCCAGAGCCTGCTCGTGCGTGTTGTGAAAGTACGCAAAATCGCGATCGGGTTTCCAGGTGCCATTCTCTACCCATGCACTCGTCTGGCCATAGTCGTCTTCGCCGAACTCCCATCGCTTGACGGTGCGCGGAAACACATCTGTCTCAGCCGCACCCTTCTCGCCGTAGATCATGTAGCGTAGCGCGTGTCCATCGCCGGATTGCTGCGACACCGCATTCTGCAATGGGTCGCCCTTAAAGCTGGCGGCCGGACCCATCATGAAGGTGAGTTGGCTGACAGCCCCACCCTTGAAGCGGTACGAGCAATGGTAGTTATCATGCACTTCGTAATAGGGAATGATGTTGGGCGCGGAGTTTGCGTATACCTCTTCGACCGAGTCGCCGATCCACCACCGCACCAGGTCGACATAATGGCTAAGCTTCTCACCGAACATCCCACCGCTTGTTTTGCTGGCAACTCGCCAGAGATCGTTGCGTCCCCAGGCACTTGAAATATACGTGCATTGTGTATTCAGCACGCGCCCTAGCAGGCCACGGTCAATCCAGTCTTTCACTGTGGTGTACAGGTGCGAATAACGCAGTTCAAAACCCACCTGCAGAAAGCCGTGGGTACGTTCGGCTGCTTCCACCATCGCCGTTGCGTCTTCGAGCGAGGTGGCCATGGGCTTCTCACACATCACTGCTTTGCCGGCTTCTAGAGCTGCAATCGTCAACTCCCGATGTACATCGTTGGAAGCCGTGATAAACACCAGCTTGATCGCAGGATCGCCAAGCACATCATCAAGCGCAGCGGCTGCCTTCACTGGATAGATATGTTGAAGCTCCTGCAACTTCTCAGCGACCGGGTCGTAGGCCGTAATGCCGCGGACCAGAGGGCTGGCAGTGAGATGCTGAAGCACGTGCTGTCCCATTCGTCCGCTGCCAAGGATCGCCACCTCAATGGCCTTGTCTGAACTCATACTTTCACCCTTTGATTTTTGTAGTTGTTGTCAATCTTGAGAATCGTGCCTGGTATGCGTTATGTGTCTTCCAGCTCTCGTCGCCGACGGCTGACCAAGGATCAAGCCTGAAGCCAGATGCCGCGGAAGGCGTGATGTCGAGCTGCGTATAGAGCTGTCCTGCTCCAGTGTCGACGATGTAGGTCACGTCGACCGGCCCACTGAAGCTTATCTCGTCTTCGCCGTGCCGCAACCTTCGGAGCCCCATCGCAGTGATGCGCTGGTCGTGGTCGTCCCACATGAGGCATTCGCATTCACATTGCACACCGAGCGCCGCTAATGTCCCATAACCGAAGCGAACAGCGCCTCCCGCAGGGAGTCGAACCGCACTGTCCGAGAGGCTGACCTCGCCGCGCTTCATGGTCAGTGCAACAAGGAATGCCCCACGTTCTACTGGCTCGTTTTCTTCCAGACGCCAACGCCGGTAGCGTGGAAACCGGCCTTCGCTTATCTCTTCCGCTCCAGTGTTGTTCAGTCCGTAGATATATCCAGGAACCCATGTGGGCTCCTCAACTACGACGCGAGCGGAAGAAGACTGACCCATCACCTGCACGAATATCTCTCCGCGCTCCGCATCATCCAGTCCCTTGCCGCCACCCTTGATACCGGCGATCAGATTTGCCTGGCCGCCCGTCAACCGGTACGCTCCATCTCCAAGATCCGTAATCGAACCGGAACAATGCAGATGGGTGGCAAATCGTATAGCTCGCGAACCCGAGAATGCGTCGGAGAGCAGCATAACGCCGGTCTTTCGATCGAGGATGAAAACCCTGTCTGCCTTCTGCACCTTGAGCCGAGGATCGAGCGCATGCGTGATAATAACGTGGACGAATAAGAAGCGTTCGTCAATCAAACACCGTCGAATAATGCCGCAGTTTTCAGGAGCAACCGCACCATTCAGGTACTGGCCGTTGGTGAGTGCACCGCCGTCCTCAAAGCACATCGTGTTGGTCAATGCGCTGTTGAGACCGTAAGTGCCCATGTCGATATTGCACAGCACCGGTATGCCATCCATGGCCACAGCAAGTGCACCCATGGATGGCGCGAACTCGCGGTTGTGCGGCATTAGGTGAAAGACGGCGCGCCTTCCCGCCTTAGGACCTCCGCTGATGGACACGGCAAGCGTATGTTCGCCGTGAACCGTAGCGATGATGTCGCCCACATCCCGCGCGAAGAGCGGACGGTCCGTGCCTTGCGCGATCGAGCCAGCGACCTGCGGTGCGTACAGCAGATCGAAGATGCCGAGGGCCACGTGACCGGTTGCGCGCCTTTCTCTCTCCGCGAAAGACCTGTAGATGTCTTCAATGCCCGGCGTGGGATGGAAGTGGCTAAGGAACGCAGTAAGAAAGCGATGCTCGCGGGTGCGCAGGCCTCGTTGCAGCTCCTGACTGTTTGGAGCGTCGAAACAAGCCAGCAGCGCTTCTCCGAGGTGATCGAGGAAGACGCTTGTATCCAGTTCCGGACGCTGGCCGCCAAACGTGTGTGCGGCTGCAAGGTAAAGAACCAGGTGGAAGGGAAAGTAGGTAGCCCATGCGGCCTTGCCGCTATCGGGAAACAGGGTCAGGCTTTCACAGAACAGGCCGTGAAAAAACGGGAGAGCTCGGCGCGCGATCTGCAATTCGTCATAGAAGGCCATGCATGCGATTGCGGCTCCGTTCCATGCTCCGAGTGAATGCGGATCAACCGCGGGGCAGCCCATATAGCCACGCTGCAGCAGCGTGAAGTCATAAATTTTTCCGATGTATTCTTCGGCCTTTGCCAGGATGGCACGTCGATCTTCATCACTCAGCAATGGCTGGAGGTACTCCCACCCTAGTGCAGTCTGATAGAGACGCAACCCAATTACGCGGTCATTGTCTCCGCCCATGAGCAGGGGATCGGGGCGGCCGCTCCAGCTAGGCGCATGGGCAAGCTCGACAATCCTGTCCCGGGCACGAGCGCCGATCTCCCGGTCACCCGTAAGCAGGAAGAACAGGCTGGCCAGCTCGAGAGTACCCTGGCTATTGTCGGTCAGAAAGACCAAATCCTCTGTCGCGAGCTGACGCCGCAGCAATTCAAACTCCTCAGTTCCCTGCCAGCGTTCGCGAACCTGCGTTGCATCCTGCGAATTGAGGAATATACGAGGCCGTGAGCTCGAGGCCGGCTCAAGCATAATGGCCTTTCGATCATCGTGGCGAAGCTCGAAGTAAGCGAGCCTGCCCAAGTCCATGCGCTGGCGGTCGCGCTCGATGAACTCCAGCACCAACTCGTTCCTGCCGCTTTGTGCCTCGAAACCAAAATCGGCGGTGAGAAGCTGCGCTGCGATTTCGTTCGGGCCGGGCATGGAGAACCAGAGGCCACCTTTGAGGCGTCCATTCACGTACACGCACATCATGGGGACCGCCATGACATTGCGGATATGATCGAGATCCCACGGGCCCACCGACACCCGCTTTCCATCCGGAACCTGTACCATCTCGATCATCGCGGAGGACATGTCAAACGATCCGGGCAACGTGGCGAAGCTGCCCCGATATAGTCCTGCTTCCAGTTCAACGTGTAGCGTAAGGCAATCCGCGCTGCACTGGATGCCACTTACCCGTCCGATCACGTCAATCAGCTCAACGGAGTCCGATGGACTCAACTGCGAGGCAATCGGCTTGAGGTAAGCGATGAGATCGCTGTTCTTCATGGTCTGTCCGAAGTTCTGCGGGCTTGCCGATGCGGAGTAGGCAGGCTGAGAAGAGTCTATGCCTGTCCGAAAGTTACAGTAAGGTACTTCTGGAAGAGATACAGCGCCGGACTTCAGCGAATACTGCCATCTGAAATCCGGCGCCGTAATGGCTCACATACAACAGGTTGTTCCCGTTAGTTAGCATTAGTGAGAGTTAGAAGTTGTATTTCAGAGCGAACTGGATGTTGCGCGCGCCTTCCGAGTGGTTAATCTGACCAATCGTGCCTGCATCCGGGTTCAGCGTGTTGATACCACCATTGCTCGGTGCATCCAGGATCGTATGGTTAAACGCATTGATGAACTCGGTGCGGAACTCGACGTTCTGCCGCTCAGTTACCTTGAAGATTTTGGTAACACTGGCATCGATGTTCTGCTCTCCGGGCCCGTAGACCGAGCTCACACTGCAGCTTCCGAAGTAGCCGGCTTTGGGTTCAGCGTACGATTTCGGATCAAACCACCGGTAGCCATAGAGACCGCTCCCAATAGTTTGTTTGTGCAGTACACGCGGTGGAGCTACACAATCCGGCCGGTTCTGGAAGGAGTTGGTGCCCGAGTGGTCGTCGTTGGAGCTAAGCGTCAACGGGAAGCCACCGCGGAAGGTCGGGATCACGCTCAACTTCCAACCGCCCACTACTGCATCGGCAACTTTGTTGATGTTGCCGCCAAACTGCCGGCCACGGCCAAAGGGCAGATCATAGATCATGTAGCCGGTGAATACGCCCTTGACGTTGTAGTAGCAGGCTCCGTTCTCGCCTGCCGGGTTGTAGGAGTTCTGCCACCAGGCGCTGGGACCGGAAGACTGGCCTCCCTCGCCAAAGAATCCCTGGGAGTTGGTCATGCAGCGCGACCACGTGTAGCTGAGTTGGTACGACATCCCGTGATTTAGGCGGCCCTGCAATTGAGTCTGCAATGCGTTGTAGTTCTGATGTGCCTCCGCGAAGGTGCCGAAGATGTATGCCAGCTGGTTCAGAACCGCAGGATTCTGCGAGAAGTACGGCGTCGGACTGACCACACCCGGCGATTGCCAGACTTTTTGCGTCAGCAGCTGTGCGTTGGTCAAGTGCGTGGTTGACTGTCCTACATAACCGACCTGGAAGGTGGCCGAGGGCGAGAGTTCCTGTTGTACGAATAAACTCCACTGGTTGGAGTGCGCCGGCTGTACATTCTTATCCCACGAGTACAGAATGGCACCTTTGTAGCAAAGGGGGTCGGCGGTCTTCAATCCGTCGATCGTGCAACCGGCTGGCACGGCGATAGGCGTAAAGCCCTGATCAAACGTCGTGGTCGGATACGAAAGGGTTTGATACGTCGCGTTGGCGGAGACCGCTCGCGGAGGGTTGCCGGGCAGGCGCAGTCCCAATCCAGTGCCCTCCATGAACGACGATAATCCGTAAGAAGCACGAACCACCGTCTTCGGCATTACCTGCCAGGCCAGGCCGACGCGCGGCTGGTAGTTGCCGTAGCCGTTATAGGAGTCGTAGAGCGCGCGGCTGTTGCCGTCCTGCCCTGGTAACTCCAGGATGCCGGTCTGCGGATCCCAGTTGGTCTGCCTGTCGTGCGCTTCGACGAAGGGTGTGTGCGTTTCGTAGCGTAGTCCAAGGTTGACGGTCAATATCCTCGTCAGCTTCCAGTCATCCTGGACGAAGCCGGCGAAGATGTTGTTCCTTTGCCCCCAGTCCGAGCCATTGCTACCGACCCCGACCGAAGTGGGCAGACCGAGCAGGAAGTTCGACTCGGGGCTACCCGAATAAATCGAACTGAAGCCAAAGCTACCTGCCTCGCCGTTGTTGCTGTTGAACAATCCATTGGTGCGGATGCGCCAGCCCTGGAAGCCGAACCGGGTGCTGTGCCTTCCATGAATCCAGCTCAGTACATCTGCGTACTGAATGGAGGTGTCGTAATAGTTAGTGACGCTGTCCTTGTTGCCGAAATTCGACACGAAGCCGCCACTGAAACCGAGCGCAGGCAGGATGCTCGACGTCAGACCGCCGATGTGGAACAAATCGCCCGCATTCCCGGCGAAGTTTGACGAAATCTGGTTCTGACCAATTTTGTCATAATTCACACCGAGGCGCGCCTCGTTCAACGTATTGGACGACAAATTGCGCGTGTAGCCGGTGACAAAGTTCCATCCCAGAAAGAGGTTGTACGGGTTATAGAGCAGGTCGAGGGAGTTGATGGTTGGGTTGGTGATATTTGCATACGAGAAGCGGCCCATGAAATGGTCTTTCTCGCTGGGAGCATAATCCAGACGACCGTCGCCTTGGTCGTCGTCCGTCTTGGTTGCAGTCGTGTAATTCGCGTTCGACTGGAGCAGGTTATTGATTGGGGTAGGGTAGTACTTCGAGTTGAGGATCGCAAGAGCCGCTGGACTCAGGCGGTCCTGCGGAATGATGTTGTCCGGGAAGGGCTGGCCGGTCAGTGGGTCGACGATTGCCTTACCCGCCGCGACCAGCTCGGAGACATCGCCTTGACGCTCCTTTGCGGTAAATACCGAAACAGTGTTCGTTGTCTTCGGGAAGTCGAAGCGCTCGGCCTCGTAGTCAGCAAAGAAGAAGAGCTTGTCGCGAATGATTGGACCGCCAATGGTGCCGCCAAACTCGTTCCAGCGCAGCTTTTGACGAGGAGTTACGTTATTCGGATTCAGCTTGTTCTGCCACTGGTTCGCGTTAAGAATATCATTCCGGAAGAATTCGAAGGCAGTGCCATGATAACCATTCGTGCCGCCCTTGATGGCAGCGCTGATAATACCGCCCATGTAGTTGCCAAAATCGGCTGGTGCATTCTGGGTGATGACCCGGAACTCCTGAATGGCGTCCGGCTGTGGCGAGAACCCAAGAAAATTGCTAGAGGCCTGGTTGTTGTCCATGCCATCGAGAAGGTAGTTGTTGGCGGTGAACCGGTTTCCGTTGATTTCGGGGCGCGCGGTTTCGCCGGAGTTTTTACCGTTCTGAAATCCCGCGGGTTGTACCGTCACCGCGCCCGGCGTTAACAGTGTCAGCTGCACGTAGTTACGGCTGGCCAACGGAAGGCCCACATTGGTGCGCGCGTCGATCACCGTCCCGACATCGGTCGTATCCGTCTGCAGCAGCGGCCCTTCGCTGGACACCTCGACGGTTTCAGTATTCTGGCCAACTGCCAGCTTGATATTGACCGCCGAAACCTGGTTGAGCTGAAGCTCAATCGGTGTTTCAACCGCAGTACTGAAGCCGGCTGCGCTTACGCGCACCTCATATCGCCCGACGGGCAGATGACTCAGGTTGTAATAACCCTGAGCGTTCGTTTTTACCGGCCAGACCGTCCCTCGATCCAGGTCGGTGGCCTTCACGTCAGCGTTTGCAACCACGTTGCCTGCTGGATCGGTGATTGTGCCATTGATCGTGGCGGTCACTGTTTGCGCTATCAGTCGAACTGACTGCGAACAGATTGCCAGTATGAAAATGCTCAGCGTCAGAACGGCGGAAAATTTGAATTTCAGGGGGGGTGTCTCTGTCCGCATGTCTCTTATCCTCCTCAAATTTTGTGTGACTGGTTTGGCCTTTTTAGCGTTTCCGTGGTATCTCAGTTCTGCATTGCGGAATTCTTTTTTGCATTGCGGACAAAGCTACCTGAAACCGCATTGCACTGTCAAGCCCCCACATGAGAGGGTTTCAATATGAAAAAGGCATCCACTGCGATGAGTTCTACGCTGCGTTGCCTCAAGGTGCTGGAGCTTCTTGCGGATGAACCGTTTGAGCTGTCCTTTACTGAACTCGCAGCGCGCCTTGATGTGCCTAAAGCTTCCGCTCATCGTCTCTGCACCACTTTGATCGAGGCCAACCTGATCACTCAGGAACCGGTGACGCGCCGTTATATGCTTAGCAGCCATGCCCTTTGGATAGGGTCCGGCTACCTTCGTCACTCAAGCCTCTACCGTGCAGCGTTCTTTCCCATGCGCGAACTCGCGCGTCAGTTTCCAGGCACAGTGCAGCTTGGCGTTTTGGATGAGGACTACGTGCTGTTCATTCACTCGGTCGGCTATGCCGGCGCTCCCGATTCATTTGCCGACGTCGGGCTGAGGCGGCCGCTGAACGCCACCGCTTCGGGCAAGATCTTCCTCGCAGACATGCCCTCGGATGAAGTGGACCGCATCATGTCCAAGTGCACGGAGAAGTACACAAGCAGCACCATCACTTCGGCTACCCGCATGAAGCAGGAGATTGCGCAGGTCAAGAAAGTGCGCTACGCACGTAATGTTGAGGAGCTTCTTCCCGGCTACTGGGTAGTGGCAGCAGGCGTCTATGGCCAGGACGAGTCTCCGTCAGCCGCGATCAGCATTACGCTTCCACTTTCGGAGATCACGCCGGAGCAGGAGACGGCGATAGCCGCTCAAGTCAAGGACGCAGCCCGCAAGGCTTCGTTGCAATTGGGCCATACCGGGATGGCACGTGGCATGGTGTCGTGGCCCTGAACGTACGCTGTCCGGGCTGACCGGCAAATCGACAGGCACATTGACGGGCTGGGTAAACAGTGGTGCATAGTAGATCGTGATGCAATTGAGCATAAGCCACCTTGGATACCTGCCATCCAGCCCCAAGCTTCTCACCCTGCTGGCTGGAGTGGATGAAGGCCTTCCTGACGCGATTCCTTTTTTTATCCGTCAGAACTGCCTGCGCATGAAGCGCGACGTGGCTGCCGAAAACGGGTTCTCAGAGCGGTTCCCTGCGCCTTACGACCTTCTGCGCGGCAAGCTCACAGCAGACAGCGGAACGCCCGTCCTGTATCGGGGCGAGTTGAAAAAGGCCCCTACATGCTGGGGGCCAATGTGGCAGGCAGATTTCAGCGAATTCGACTGCCCGGGAAGTTATCAGATCGAAACCGACGGGCAGGTTTCAGTTCCGTTCGCCATCCACGAGCGGGTATACGACCGCATTATCTCCGGCTATCTAACCTTTCTGCGCGCCCAGCGATGCGGCTGTGCCATCTTTGGCGTGCATGATGCCTGCCACCTCGACGATGGGGTTCTTGATCGCGACGGGTCAACATGGCCAGCCACCGGAGGCTGGCATGACGCTGGAGACTTTCGCAAATGGCTAGCGTTTACGCTCTATCACGTAGAAGCACTGCTGACGGTGCGCGAGTCGGTGGGGGAGGACCTGGACCGTGGAGGTGTTCTAGCTGATTCCCTGCTTGAGGAAGTTGCGTGGGGCAACCGCTTCTTCCATCGCATGATCACATCCGATGGCCAGGTCTATGAGGATGTGGCAGGCGGCTCGGCGCCCGCCGGCAGTAATCTCGCGTATGAAAACGACTGGTGGTTCGAAAATCATCCTGGCTGCTATGGCGATGCCAGCGACAATCGCTGGACGGACAACGTTCCCAATTCGGGCGATGAGCGCAAGGTTCGGACGACATTCAATCCACTCGTCCAATGGGCGTTTGTTCACGTGCAGGCCCGGGCTTCGAAACATCTGCCGGCCCCGCAATCCGATACGTGTCTGCGGCTGGCCCGCCTAGCTGCTTCTTTCGCACAGCGTCAGCAGTATCCCCGACGAACTCTTTTCGTGGCAGCGGAACTGCGCGGCAACCTGGAGTTGCTGGCCGCGGGAGATGAAACCATCGACCAGAATAGGATCATAGCGAACGCACAAGAATTGCTGCGTCGACAGGCTAACGTGCCAGAGGGCCTCTCAGGCTACTTCACTGAGGCCGACAACAGCGATGCGTATCGTTCAATCGCGTTTGCCGCGGACCCAGCGCTGGCCCTTCTCCGTTTCTGGGAGCTGCGTTCGTTGTTCGCCGATGCGTCTGTGGCAGCCCTGGCTCAGCGGGCGGTATTCGCGTATATCGACAAGTACATCCTCGCTGACAGCGCCGGTAATCCGTTTGGCCTCACGCCCTACGGGGTCTACTTCGATCCGCCTCATCAGGACCGGCAGGTATTTCGCGATGCCGGGAACGCTTGCGGCGTGCGAACCTTTATCCATCCATTCAACTCCCAGGGAATCGCGCACGGCACCAGTTCCGTGCTCATGAGCCATGCTCATCTGCTGGCCCAGGCTGCATCGCTCTTCAACCAGCCAACGTGGCGCGCAGCCGCGGAACGCCTCCTACACTGGTGCCTGGGCCACAATACGCTCAACCGCTCGCTTTTTTCCGGCATCGGCTACCGGCAGCCGGTGGGATACTCCTATCGCATTCCGCAGCTCCCCGAGGCGATGTTCGTCGGCTTCATCGGGCGCCCCGATGACTCTCCATATCTAGAAGAGTCCACTGCGATCGAATGGAACACGCTCGAGTATTGGAGCGTGCCCTACCTGCACGCCGCGCAGGCAGCTTGCTGGCTAAGAACCTGAGCCCCGAGGGCGGATCTCGTTCGCAGCTCGTTCGCAGCTCGATCGCAGCTTGACAGCGACAGGCTGGCGGCATATGCTTGGTCCGTCATTCAAACCACGTGTTCGCATTCCGAAACTTAAGACCGAATTTGCCTCCGTCAGCAGATGTATCCACCGATTTCAACCCCGGTCAACACAGTTTCTTCTCAAGCCATGATCCGAATCGACTCCGAGCAGCAACTTAATCGACTCTTAGTTCAACCAAGCGAAGCCGACATCGCCTTTGCGCGCCAGCTTCAGGGTGACACCGTCATTCTCGGTGCCGGAGGCAAGATGGGGCCGACCTTGGCGCAGCGGCTTCGGCTGGCGCTGGAGGGGGCCGGGCGCAAATCGCGCGTTCTAGCCGTCTCCCGGTTCAGCTCGCCTGAAGCGCGGCGCGAACTGGAGGAGGCGGGCGTAGAGACACTCTCCTGCGACCTCCTCGAACCCGATGCAGTCAGCGCTCTTCCTCAGGTCGAAAACGTCTACTTTCTCGCTGGCCGCAAGTTCGGTTCCGCTGGCGACCCGGATCTGACCTGGGCGATGAACACCCTGGTGCCCGCAAATGTGGCACGGCATTACCGCGAGTCTCGCATTGTCGCCTTCTCCACCGGCAACGTGTACCCGTTCGTTTCGCCAGAGCAAGGCGGTTGCGTTGAGTCGGATGCGACCAGCCCAATCGGCGAATATGCGCAGTCCTGCCTGGGTCGCGAAAGAGTCTTCGAGTTTTACTCCAAGAAATTCAACACGCCCTGTCTGCTCTACCGGCTCAACTATGCAATCGACCTTCGCTACGGTGTGCTGGTCGACATAGCCCGGCAGGTTTACGAAGGCAAGCCGGTCGATATCTCAGTTCCCGCGGTGAATGTGCTGTGGCAGGGCGATGCCAACTCTTATGCGCTGCGGGCGCTGGAGCTTTGCTCCTCACCGGCACGGATTCTCAATGTCACCGGTCCGGAGACGATTCAGGTACTGCGTGCGGCACAGTTCTTTGCCACGCGTTTCGGGAGCGAGTTACAGATTAAGGGTGAATCGAAGGGAATTGCACTCCTCAATAACGCCAGTGCCTGCCATGCTGCACTGGGCTATCCATCCTTCTCCGCCGCGGAGTTGATGGAATTAGTCGCGCACTGGATCGAAGCAGGCGGGGCAAGCCTCGACAAAGCTACAAAATTCCAGATCACCGATGGAAGGTTCTGATGGGTGACGCCACTCAGCAATTCCGCGCATTGCTTCAGCAAGGTCTCGTCATCCCCGCGCATCCATTGGCCCTGACCGAAGACCGCAAGCTGGATGAACGCCGTCAACGGGCTTTGACACGCTACTATTGCGACGCCGGCAGCGGAGGCGTCGCCGTCGGTGTGCACACCACCCAGTTCTCGATTCGCGATCCCCAGGTGGGCCTCTTCGAGCCCGTGCTGGAGCTGGCGCTGGAAGAAGTTCGTGCTTTCGAAAAACGATCGGGCAAGACCTTAGCTAAAATCGGTGGCGTCTGCGGAGAGACTGCGGTTGCCTGCGCCGAGGCGGCCACGCTGCGGCGGCTGGGCTATGACGGAGGACTCCTCAGCCTGGCGGCACTCTCCGACGCATCAAACGAAGTTCTGATCGAGCATTGCCGCGAAGTCGGCGAAATTCTCCCAGTGATCGGCTTCTACCTGCAACCGGCTGTGGGCGGCAGGCCATTGAACGCCGAATTCTGGAAAAAGTTTGTCGAGATCGAATCCGTAGTAGCCATTAAGGTAGCCTCGTTTGACCGGTACCAGACCATGGAAGTGCTGCGCGCCGTCGCGCACAGCGGCCGCGGCTCGGAGATCGCTCTCTATACCGGCAACGACGACAACATCGTCGCCGATCTTCTGACCGAGTTTCGTTTCGGCGACAGAACCGCGCACTTCGTCGGAGGCCTGCTTGGTCAATGGGCGGTATGGACCAGGCGCGCCATCGAGCTGCTTCAGTCCGTTCAGGAAGCCAAGCAGAGTGGCGCCGGCACAGCCACCGTACTAGCCCGCGGTGCCGAAGTGACAGATGCCAATGCCGCGATCTTCGACGCCATTCACGAATTTCACGGCTGCATCCCGGGCATTCACGAAGTGTTGCGGAGGCAGGGACTGCTGGCCGGCCGCTGGTGTCTCGACCCCGATGAGGTGCTGTCCCCCGGGCAACTGGAAGAGATCAATCGCGTCTATGCGGCGTATCCTTTGCTCAACGACGATCAGTTCGTGGCCGAACATCTCGACCGCTGGCTGTCGTAGCGGATCGTTTCGAATACAAGGCTGCAGGGTAGTGCCAAATTCAAGCTATTCCATGTTGGATTGACCTGGTCCAGGCTCGCAGGTGATATGAACGAGAAAAACATCGCGACCATCGCTCTCAAGGATCGATATCCGGACCTGCAAGCGGTGCTGCTCGATGCGGCCCACTGGGTCAAGGCAGCGGCAGATCAAGGCGCCGACCTGGCGGTGCTGCCAGAGACGATCAACCTGCTTCACCACGCAGAAGCCGGCGCTCCACTGGAACATTACGCACTCGAGGATTGGCCCGCGGAGACGAAGTTGTTGCGCGATGCAGCCATCGAGGCCGGCATCTCGCTCGTGCTGCCGCTGCTGGTGCACGAAGCAGGCGCTCTCGCAAACCGCTTCTACGTGTTGGGCAGAGATGGCGCGGAACTCGGCTTCTATCAGAAGCGTGTCCCGGCCTGCGGCGAACAACTCGCGGGCGTCGCACCTGGAGCCACGTCACCCATACTCTGGGAGGGCCTTCGCATCGGAGGAGGCATCTGCATCGACGTCTATTTCCCGCATCAGGTGTTTACTCCGCAGGCGGAAGCGGGCGTGGATCTCTTCATCCTTCCCAGCATGACGCCAGGGGGAAGCCTGCTCGACGCCAGCGCGCTCACCTACGGTGTTCCATGTGTCTTCGCATACTCGCCGTGGAGCCGCATCCTCGATCGCGATGGAAAGCAACTCGCCGCCGGGGGCTACCGGTCGGAGACGCTGCGCGCCGGCTTTGACACGCCGCTGCAGCAGGCCACCATCAACTTCAACGCCGTAACCCTGTTCCCTGACTTCAACCAGGACAAGCTGCGCGATGTGCAGCAACACTACGGGAAAAAAGTGCGGCTGCGCTTTGACCAATCCAACTGCGTCTTCCTGCTGGAATCGCGATCGGCAGATCTCTCCGTTGCCGAGATCATGAGCGAGTTCGAACTGGTTTCCAGGCGCGACTACCTCGCCGGTCTGGTTGCTTCCTCTAATGAAGCAACAGGAACTCCCCAGGCATCGCTGAAGGGGTGCAGATCGTGAACGCTGCACCCCCGGATCGCAACAAACCTCTGCGTGTAGCCGTCATCGGCTGCGGCTCCGTAGCGCGCGCGCAGCATATCCCCAACATTGTTCGATCCGCACGCATGACTCTGCACACCTGTGTCGACACGAGTCAAGCCGTGTTGGCCGAGTGCCGCGACGTGTTTGGCGCCCTGCACACACGCAAGGATTTCGAGGGCGCCATCGCAGATCCAGAAGTCGACATGATCTGCCTCGCCACCACGGAAAAGCTGCGTCTTTCGGTGATCGCACTCGCAGCCAGCGCCGGCAAGCCTGTGTACGTAGAAAAGCCACTCGCCACAACGCTGAAAGAGATGCGGGAGATCCAGGCAGTCGTTAATGCGTCCGGCATTCCCTTCTGTGTTGGTCATAATCGTCGCGCCAGTCCCGCCATGGTGGATGCCCAGCGAATCTTTCGCGAACACATTACCCATCCCCAACCCAGCCCCTGGCGTTGGCGGCGGGAGGGCGAAATGTTGCCTTCTCTACCCGATGAAGGTGTGCCTTCCGTCTCAGTGCGGATCAACGATGACTGGCACAGCTGGAAAGGCTGGGTCTTCGACAAAACCCAGGCGCCGCACGGCCCGATGCTCTTCGAGATGACTCACTTCACCGATGTCTGCAACTGGTTTCTTGCCGACGATCCGGTGGAAGTGACGGCAGTAGAAACCGGCATGTTAAACCTCGCAGTCATCGTGCGCTATCGCAGCGGCGCATTGGCCACCATCGTGATCGGCAGCAACGGAACCATGGGCTACTGCAAAGAACTCTATGAATTCATGGGTAACGGCGGCTATCTCGCAGTCGATCACATGCTGGAAGTGCGCACAGCCGGAATCACCGGGGCGCCTGCTTCGATCACTTACCCCATGATTCAGGATCGTCACCCCCACATCGGCATGGAGGGCGGCATCTCAGGCTGGCTGGCCAAGAAGCGCGCCGCCTGCGAAGAAGCTGCAAGAGCCAATGATCCGCTTCTGCAATTCACCGCTGAGCCGGATAAAGGCCACGCCCATGCGCTGGAACGCTTTGTCACCCAGATCCTCGACAACGGTCCCGAAGTCTGCGGTGTGAATGCCGCTGTTCTCGCCACACAGGTTGCATTCGCGGCCATCCAGTCAGCTCGCGAAAAGCGCCCGGTCCGGCTCGACGAAATCGGCGATGAGCCGCCGATGAAAGAAGCGTTGTTCATTCAACCCTGAGGAGCGCCATGTACGGATGTATTGGAACGATGGCAACGCATCACGACCGCCCCTCATATGAGAAGGCGCGAAGGCGAACCATTTCGCTTGCGCTAATCTCACTTCTCTTCACGCTGATCTGTGCGTTCTTCGCTATCCAGGGAAGCGCACAGAAAACACAGGCAGTGAACTACGCCGCCAAGGTCAATCCATTCGTCGGCACAGGTGGCGATCCCGACGATGGCATCGATCTCTTCCCCGGTGCCGCAAGACCCTTCGGCATGGTGCAGCTCAGCCCCGATACCGAAGATCACGGCTTTGGCTATGAATACATTCACAAGTGGATCAAAGGTTTCAGCATGACCCACATGAGCGGTGCGGGATGCGCCAATGAAGGAGACGTCTTCTTTACCGCGACGACTGGGCTTGTCGTTACGCAGGCCGCCGATTATCAGTCCCCGTATTCGCATAAGAGAGAGCAAGCCTCTCCCGGCTACTACCAGGTGCAATTGCTGCAATGGGGAATCAACGCCGAACTGACCTCCACCGAGCGCACTGGCTCTGCACGCTTCACTTTCCCCGCCGGCAAGAGCGCAAATATCCTCGTTCCTATCAGCCACACGCTCAATGAAACCGCCTCGGCTGAAATTCGAGTGGTTGGAGATCGTCGCATCGAAGGCATCGTCGAAGACCACGGCTTCTGCAGCAAGAAGCAGACCTACAAGGTCTATTTTGTGATGAAGTTCAGCCGTCCGTTCAACTCCTTCGGAGTGTGGACGGGAGATCAGTATGGAGGCGAAGGAAAGGTCGCGTCTGGTGAGCGCGCCGCAGCACAGAGCAGCCACGAGGGAACAACCGGAGCGTACGCAAGTTGGGCCTCTGAGCCGCACGAGCAAGTGATCACAGCATCGATCGGAATTTCCTATGTGGATGTCAAAGGCGCAGCCCACAACCTAGAAGCCGAAGCAGCGGGTCAGGATTTCGATGCCATTCACCAGGAAGCAGAAGATGCGTGGAACAAGGAGTTGGGGCTCATCGAAGTATCCGGCGGCTCAGCTCAAAATCAACGCGTGTTTTACACCGCGCTCTACCACAGCATGCTCATGCCATCGCTCTTCGACGACGCCGACGGACGCTATCGTGGCTTCGACGGCGCGACTCACACACAGCCCAATGGCCATCACATCTATACCAACTTCTCCGGCTGGGATATCTACCGCAGTGAGATGCCGCTGCTTGCCATGATTGAGCCGCAACGTATGCAGGACATGGCGCAGTCGATTGTGTTGATGTACGAGCACGGCGGCTGGATCGACCGTTGGCCGCAAATCAATCTCTACACCAATGACATGGTGGGCAGCCCGCTCTCCATTGTCATCGCGACAGCATGGCTCGACGGACTCCATGGCTTCGACATCGACAAGGCCTGGGAAGGCATGTTGAAAGACGTCACGGAAGCGCCTCCCCCTGGAAAACCGTATCTCGGTGAAGAGGGCATCGATTGGTTGAACAAGCTGCACTATCTTCCCGCCGACAAGGTTACCTACGGTTCGGTCGCAAGGACACAGGAGCATTCCCTCGCCTGCGCCGCACTCTATCGTCTCGCGCAATCGCTCGGCAAGGCCGCGGAAGCGAAGCAGATGTACGACCGCGCTCTCTACCATCGGAACCTGTTCAACCCTGACGACCGATTCTTCAGGCCGCGCAATGCCGATGGCTCCTGGGCACCTGACTTCAATCCAGCTCTCGATGGCCACGGCTTTGTCGAGGGCACAGGCTGGCACTACCAGTCCTTCGCGCCTGCCGACCTGCATTGGCTGGTGAACGCCGTTGGTAAGGACCAGTTCAACGCACGCATGACAGAGTTCTTTCAATATCCGGAGCCCGGCTGGTACGCGCAATACTACAACCCCTACAACGAAAACGATATGCACGCTCCCTTCGTCTTTCACTTCTCCGGGCAGCCCTGGCAAACGCAGCACGTGGTCCGCAGAGTGCTCCGCGAAAATTACTTCGATGCTCCCGACGGCATACCCGGAAACGATGATGGAGGCGCCATGTCATCGTGGGCAGTCATGACGATGATGGGCATCTACAGCGTTGATCCGGCGAGCCTGGCATACGAACTTGTAAGCCCGTCTTTCAAGAAGATTGTGATTCACCTAAGTAAGCCATATCCGAGCGCAAACTTCACTATCACCACTACCGATGCCCCGGATGCCAATCCATACATTCAACGCACGCTTCTCAACGAACGCCAGCTTACTCGCAATTGGATTGGCTTCAGCGATATCACCTCTGGCGGCACGTTGCATTTAGAGCTCGGCTCCGCGCCCAACAAACAATGGGGATCGGCGCCGGAAGATTCGCCGCCTTCACTAACCGGCCCGAAGTAAGCGTGGCAACCCGCATTGACCACTCAACTCGTCACTCCTGCACTCCGCCTGCGATGCGAAGAAAGCGCTACACAAAATTGAAAGAGTACTGACCACGATGAGACGACGCACCTTCCTTGAGTTAGCGGCACTGGGGATGGCAAGCAGCCTGACTCCAGGAGCGATTGCAGAAGCGCTGTCCTCTTCGGGCACTGACAGCAAGAATCCCTCTCCGGTGCAGACTCCAATTGACACCTACGGCTCAGGAAATTTTGGCTTTTGGGAGCGTGATCCACATGGGCTGCCTTCCTATCGCTACACCTGCGATCAGCTTACGGATCCGCGTGCCGTGCAGCCTGTCGATAAGACATGGCGGTACCCCACCGACCATATGCACCAGATTGGAAATGACCGGCTTGTTGCCATCGCCTCCAACTATGGTCATGTGCAGGTTCGCCAGGACGAGGGCAGCCCCAAGTTTCTCAACGACTATCACCCGGAGAAGGACTGTTATGGCGGGGGCATCGGCTTTCTTGCTGACGAGGGCCTTGTGCTGAGCACGCAATACAGCGGCGCGACCAAAGAATTCGAGCGGGTCTTCGGCATGGGTTATCTTCGGAAGCAAGTTACCGTCGGCTCGTATTCAGTGGATCAGGTCATCTTTGCTCCATATGGAGATGACCCCGTACTAGTTTCGCAAGTTACCATCACGAACCGGTCGAAGAATACTGTAAGACCACGCTGGGTGGAGTATTGGGGATGCAACAACCATCAGTTCTCCTACCGCGCACTCATGGAATCCGCCGCGCTCGCTGGCTCACCTAACGCGGTTGAACGACGCCGCGATCTCTCCGGCCAATTCTCGCATCGTTTTGAAAAAATCAGCCACGGCAGAGGGCTGCTGGAGAAACAAACATTCCTCGGACGCGCACCAGAGGAAGAGCAGGCATGGCAGCAGACACAGGCTTCGCTCAAGGACAAGCCGACTGGATTTTTCAGCGGACCTACTCCTCCTCTGCCACAAGGCACCAGCATGGAGGACCTTTGTCCTCCAGCAACATTCCTGGTTTCGCTTGATGCCCCGGCCGACGCGTACGCGACTGATGGCCCACAGTTCTTTCGCGGCAGCGTTGCGTACCCTCAAGGCATTGCTGCGCCACTCGATAACGACCTCAGTGCGCACGGGCCGGAGAGTGCCTTCTTGCTGGAGCGCCGGCTTATTCTCCAGCCGGGCGAGAGCCACACTCTCTATTTTCTCTATGGCTATCTGCCCGATGGCTTCTCCGTTGATGCTCTTGTTGCCGAGTACGCTGCCGAGCCCGCAACGCTCTGGTCGCGAAGCAGTGCTCAATGGAAGGCGAGCACAGCACCAATGTTTCGTGCCGAAGCGCATCCATGGATTGAGCGCGAGGCTCAATGGAGCAGCTACTACCTCCGCAGCGGCTTTACCTACGACAGCTTCTTTCGCGAGCACATTCTTTCCCAAGGCGCGGGATACCAGTATCTGGCTGGACTGCAATGCGCGGCACGCGATCCGCTGCAACATGTTCTGCCACTGATCTTCACCGATCCCCACCTTGTTCGCGGCGTCCTGCGCTACACGCTCAAGGAAATCCAGCCAGACGGCACCGTACCCTATGGCATCGTGGGCGCTGGCGTGCCCGCTCCGTGCGTCTACAAGCCGAGCGACCTGCACCTCTGGCTCCTCTGGGTGGCCAGCGAGTATGTTCTTGCGACGCGGGACCGCGATTTCCTTCACGAACGTATACCGCCTTATCCGCGACAGAATTTGCAACCCGGCTACCCCACAGTTCTCGATCTTCTCCAACGCTCTTTCGTTCATCTCATAACCAAGATCGGCGTTGGAAAGCACGGTCTACTGAGACTGTTCAATGGCGACTGGAACGACAGCATCGTGTACACGCACCTCACTCCGGAGCAACAACAGAAAGTGCTTAGTGAGGGGGAAAGCGTTTTGAACGCTGCCATGGCAGCCTATGTCTTCGATTACTTTGCAACCATGCTCGACGGCAGCGAGCGCGCTGAATTCGCTACTAAGGTCCGCGTACAGGCTGCGGCGCAACGTCATGCAGTCCAGCAGCAGTGGTACGAGCGATGGTACCGGCGTGCGTGGCTGAGCGAAGAGTCCGGGTGGATGGGAGAAAAGCAGATGTGGCTGGAGCCACAACCTTGGGCTCTGATCGGCGGCTGCGTATCACCGGAGAAGATCACCTCATTCGTCACAACCATCGACGAGCTAACGCGGAAGCCCTCTCCCATTGGAGCGATCCTGCAGAGCCAGCCCGACCCCACCATGAAAGATGAGCCAGGCACGGGGACCAATGCCGGTATCTTCGCCGCTATTAACGGCACGCTGATCTGGGCACTCTCACAAATCAATGGAGAAATGGCGTGGGATGAATGGTTGAAGAACACACTCGCGCACCATGCCGAAACGTACCCCGATATGTGGTTTGGGATCTGGAGCGGCCCGGATGCGTATCACTCCGTCTTCTCGAAGTATCCTGGCGGCACCGGTCCGGATTTCCCGGTGTTGAACATGCACGCGCATGCGTGGCCGCTCTATACAGCAGCAAAACTGCTGGGCACCGAGTTTCTCCGCCAGGGCATACGTTTCAAGCCTGCTATTCCTCTTAATACATACGAGTTCAACTCGCCACTCCTGGGATTCAAGAAGGACTCGAACGGATATTCCGGCTGGTACGCACCGACCACGCCAGGGCGTTGGGAGATTGAAATTGAACTTCCAGATCAAGAGCTCGCTCGGCTTAAACTCATCACCGTCAACGGTGTGCGAGCAAACCAGACCTCCAACGGGGGGCGAATCCGCTTCAGTGGTGAGAGTACAGCATTTCGAGAATTGGAGTGGAGTATGACCTAACTTTGAAAAGCTGCCAAGTCAATAGGCGCAATGGGCTACTTGTCGACTTGTGCACGGCAACAGCCAGAATAGACTTGCCGCTTGGTTCAGGCCTAAATAATCAACCTAGGTCTGCGGGATTCAGGTTCGGCTGAACGGTATGGCTGAGAAGGAATAATGGGAGTCGATAGTCCGATACTGCCTCACGAATGTGCGGGCAACCACTCGCATTGTCAAGAAGTAAACCTTTCTGGCCGAAGACCCCGGACAAGACCTGGAAATGCCACAGACGAGAACATCTGAGAAATTGGTGACGAAGCAAGTGCAAATCCTGGCACTCATTGGCGCTATCGAGGGCATTCCAATTCAGCGACATTCTCGGAACTCGGCGTGTGCAGACCAACGGTTCAGAAGTCATCGAAGAGACCTGCAAGGGCCTGCCCTTTTGTGACGGTCTCAACTGGACCCACACTGCGCTCAGTTCGGCCCCATCCGAAAGGCGTTTGACTATCAAACGGTGAAGCCGCAAAGCGAGGCCTATGGAGAGTATGTGATCCAACAAGCCCATTAACTCGCAGAGAAGTATCATCCTGCCCTACTGGCCTGGTTTTACTCCGCCCTTGACAGGGAGGAGGTGGCTGTAACGTATTGATTTATTGTCTCCTCAGGTAGGACTCGAACCTACAACCCTTCGGTTAACAGAGCACTCATCAGGCGTGGAAAGCACATGTTTTCAACGGAGTAGAGGGGAGCCGAAGGGACGATTTGGAGCCTCTATGGCGCGCAATTCGTCGAAAAACTCGGCGAAGTAGCAGAGCATTCGGCAAGAAATAGGGTGAGCGCTGGCTGAAGCACAGGTTTGTGAAGTGCCGCTGTTTACTGGTCAGAGTGCAGGGTTGCCCGATGCATTTTCCATTGATCAGGGAGCCACGTGGTGAGTTGGCTAATGGGCATGGCAGGTAAGTTGACGAGCAATTGGGTGAGGTAAAGCTGCGGGTCGATATTATGGCGGCGGCAGGTGCTTGTCAGGCTGGCCAGGATGGCAGCTGTTCTTCCGCCGCGCGCGTTGCCCACGAAGAGGGAGTTCTTGCGGTTGAGTACGACGCGTTTGATTTCGCGCTCGCTGATGTTGTTGTCGATGGGCACGGCGCCATCGGACGAGAACACGGAGAGTTCCTGCCATAGGCTGAGGGCGTAGTTGATCGCTTCGGCCATGGGATGCTTGGGCAACAACTGCTCTTTCCATGCGAGCATCTTCTCGCGAATCTCGGCTAACAGCGGCTTCGACTGCTTCTGGCGCACCTCGAGCCTGTTTTCAGCAGACAGATCCGCAGCCTGCTTCTCGACAGCGTATAGCGCGCGCACCATCTCGATGGCCTGACGCGCGATCTCAGGCGCAGCCTTCTCCGCTTCGATCACTTTGCGCCGCCAGTGCGCCCAACATCCTGCGCGGGTGATCTGATTGCCGGCCACTACGCCGTTGTATCCGCCATAGGCATCTGCCAGAAGCACCTGTCTGTAATCCTTGAGGAAATACTTCGGTCCGTCGCGGCCGCGGCTCAACGTGAAGTGGAAGAGGTTGTAGGGATGAGCATCGTCACCCACATACACCCAGATGCGCGCATTGGATGTCTTGCCGCTGCCGAGCATCGGCATGATGGTATCGTCGGTAGCGACCACGTGCGAAGCGCGAACCCGCTCAGCCATCAACTCATACAACGGCTCGACCAGATCGGCTACATCGCCGCACCAGACCGATTGCGTAGCGCGCGAGATCTCGAAGCCCTGGCGCGCGAAGATGTCTTCCAACCTGTACAGCGGAAGGTAATCAGAGAACTTGCTGGTGACGATGAAGGCCAGCAGATCGGGGGCGGCCATGCCCTTCTCGATGGCCGCATCCGGCTTGACTGCGGTCTCCATCTGCGGGCTGTCGCCGTTGATCTCGCACGATGGGCAGGCATACTTCTTGCGCACATGATGGAGGCGCTCGAAGTGGCCGGGAAGATACTCCACCTGCCAGCTCTCTTCGGCGCCGATCTCCTTGCGTTCAACTCCGCAGCAAGGGCAGGCGCGCTGCTCCGCGCTCAACTCGTACACGTGTTTGGTGACAGGAAGATTTTCGAAGTTGGCAAGGTGCCGCCGGCCCTTGCGCCGCTTCACTCGCCGCAGTTGCTCCTGCGGTTCGGAATGTGCTGGAACATCTTCGGGGTTGACCGGCTTGCGATCCACTTCCCCGGCGAAGTTCAACAGCAACTGCGCAAGACCGTCGGCGCTCTGGAGTTGATCCGCGCGCGGGCCCGTAGTACTGCTTCTTGTAGCGATCCAGCTCCACCTGCAGGCGAAGGTTCTCGATGTGCAGATCGTTGGCGCGCTGCTTTTCCGCGTCCCGTTCACGCAGCAGCGCGGCCACCAGGGCCTTCAGCGCATCGTTATCTTCAGGTAAGTTCGATAGCGCCACAGAGAGCACGATTAAGTTATGCCATAATTTTCTGCGGATAACTCAGGACGCGATCGTCTCTCTGTTGTTTTCTCTGGTTCGCTCATAGCGCGGCACGCGCTTCAGCTTCGTCATGTCGATTCCATCGAGGATCATCGCCAACTCGCTGGCACGCAACTCTACCGAGCAGGCTCCTTCCTTCATGCGCGGCAGTTTGAACAGGCCGGCCTCGAGCCGCTTGTACCAGAGCACGTAGCCATCGCGATCCCACATGAGAATCTTCAGCCTCTCGCCACGACGCGAGCGAAATACGAACAGATGACCGCTGAGCGGATCCTGACTGATGACTGCCTTCACACGCTCCGCAAGCCGATCAAACCCACATCGCATATCGGTCGCTTCAGCGGCCAGCCAGATCCGCGTTGCCTGCGATCCATCAAGCGACCGCAGACTCGGCAGCCCGATCATGGCTCGCTCTCCAATACCAACAGCAAGGCACGCAAATGGTTCGCATCGAAGCCGCGCTCAACAACAACGCTGTGGCCACCCCGCAGCCTGACCTCAATCGCACTCCCTGGTTGTGGCAGTTGCGGCGCAGCCTCTGGGACCGGCGACACTGCGACCTCTACAAACGCCGGCGCATCAGAATCACGCAATCGCTTCTTCCACTCATAGAACTGCCAAGCACGCAGACCGCGTTCACCACAGAACGCTGCCACGCTCTTGCCACTGCTGCTCTGCTCCGATACCAACTCCCGCCACTTCGCTCCTGCTTCATCCTGTCCAGCTCGCATGCCATAACCATGATGCAATCCTGAATGCAAAGCAAGATGCGGTTTACATACCGCTCACGAAATAGGCAACTCGCCCGTTCTTCGCCGAACTTCGCCGAAACCTCATAGATCCGGTCAGTGATTCATTGATGATCTGACCCCCAGCCGCTTCTGAAAACCTGGTCGTGGACAGAACGGCTCTCATCAAATCTCTTCTCTTGTGATCCCAGTTTGGATGACTAAGCGAAGCTGCGCGCTGTTCTCGATAGACAAAGTCGTTCCGACGACATTTGGCTCACTCAGCTAGAACGAGTCGTAAGACGGCACGTGGATCTTTACCCTTGGACGGAAATATCCCAAGAAGCTCATATCCAAACCCAACATCGAAAAACTCTCTGCCTCGGTGGTCTGGTCCTTGGACTGCGTTGGGACTCGTGTGCTCGTTGGCAGAGGTCGCGACTTGTGGAGAAGGCCATGCGAGTCTACGAGCCCGAGTCATCCAAAAGGAAAGCTGAGATGCTTTCCCACCTGCTGATGCTTTCTCGTTCTCAGCACCGAACGTTGATTCGGCGAAAGCCCAGCTCGATACGGCCCTGCTCAACCTGAGCTACTGCCACATCGTGGCCCCGGTCGACGGGATCGTGAATCAGCGCAGTGGGGAAGTAGGGGCCAGAATCTCGCAAGGGCAACAGCTTATCGTCGTGGTTCAGATCGACAATGTCTGGACTACCGCGAACTTCAAGGAGACACAATTGAAAAAAATGCACGTCGGCCAACGTGTGACAATCGACGTGGATTCGCTCGGCGACTCTTTTGAAGGCCAGATCGAAAATATGCCGGCCGCGACCGGAGATAGATCGAGCCTATTTCCGCCCGAAAATGCAACCGGCAACTACGTCAAAATCGTGCAGCGGCTCCCAGTGCGGATACGGTTCAACCCCAATCAACGGGACCTCGATAAACTGCGACCTGGCGAGTCCGTCGAGCCTTAAGTTCACCTGGATTGACGACAGACGATTGCACCAGGAGAAAACCCTGCCTTGCCAACCGCCGCGATATGCCACCATTTCCGTGCCGTACGGCGAAGCGCATCCGTAAGAAATTATCGTTATTTGTGAGTTCAAGTCTCGATCAGATCTCGCTTACTCGATAATCCTATGCCGCACTCATCCGTGGACAGTGTCTGCGTGTTCTCTCGTTGGAAGTAATTGGGGCTGATCCCGATCTTCATCTGATCGATGTATAACTGTAAAATAGTACTTCGGCGTGTTGGCGAGCGCAGGAGAGAGCCTTGGAAGTTCTGGAGTTCTGGGAAATCTTTGTACGCGATTTGTACGGAAGATTTGAAAATTGCGGCATTCCTTGCAATGCTGACATTATCAGAATCAGCAAGTTGATTGTTTTCAACATTGATGTCGGGTTCGACTCCCGCCGCCTCCACCAGTAAATAGTTGAAAATAGAGCATTTAGTCTATTTAGGTTTACCGTATAATTCCGCCGCCTCCACAATTGAGCCAATCATAAGATCTGATCTGTCAAGAGAAGACCGCGTAGTTGATCATCTCTCACGTCCGCTTGGAAATTAATTCCTGGCTTGTTGGCGCAGTGAAATTTAGGCCTGAATTACTAGATCCCTCAGGTTTTTGGTTTGGCTGAAGGGTCCGCTCGCCAATTCTCGTTATAGAAAGCAAGTGCCTTTGGCAGGACAGGTCCATTGTTTCCCGTTTACCAGCTTTCCTCATTGATATCAAGGTCACCATTTCAATCGATCGGGGAAGCTGCGTTCCAGCATTATTGACAGAAAGGAAGCCAACATGAACCGGACTAAGGGGTTTACTGCCGGAGCCATTGTCGCCGCAGGCCTGCTCTCCCGACCGCTTGCAACTTTCACTCCACGTTCCAGCCCTGATCTCGCCATGGCGAAGAGTATCCTCCCAGCAAACTCCGTTGGCGACTCCGGAGAGGGCCCGTGGCTGGCCTCGTGCAAGTACTGGGAACCGATGCGGGGCCTTCCAGCCCCGGAAAGCAGCACGAATGAAAGCGCCGACAACCTTTCGTTCTCCATGCAATCCATAGATGGCAATATCAACTGGACAACGCAGGCCCAGGCAAAGCAAGAGACCGCAAAGTGCCCCTCTGCCGAAGCTAGAACGACAACCCAGAAAGCCATGGCTCGCTGGGGAATTCCAGCCGTCCTCTTGAATGCAACACCTGGCGCTGCCGATACTACCTCAACGAACCCTCCTCCGCCAGGCTCGACGAACCCTGAGAAACCTGGCCAGGCCGGACATCTTGGCGCTTCCGAGGCACCCATCCACGCGATAATCGCCATCGTCTCCGACCCCGTACACACCCATCTCGCTCTCGATTTCGATCGCGAGATCGACGCTCTCACCCACGCCGCTGGCGACAATAGGTATGTTCCCAGCTACTACTGGCTCCCTTGGAAAATTCCGGCAACCGGCCTCCATCGCAAAGAATCTGAGGATCAGGACGAAGCGAAGGAGGAGCCGTCCGTCAACCGCCAACCGGGCTTGATCCTATTCAAACGCGTACCGGATCTTGACGCTGACACCGAGCTCCACAGCGCGATCCCCTCCACGATCTACCTGTTTCTAGTGGCAGAAACTCCGACTCTGGGAGTCAACGGAGCTCAGCTGCAGAATGCCCTGCAGTATGAGAAAGATCTCGAAAATGAATTCCAAGCGAAATTATTATTTTCATTCAAGAGTCAGACCGTGTCGATCATCGGTCCCAATAACTCCGGCTCCGCCGAATCCCTCTGGAGGAGTATCCAAGCAGACCGCGACAATTCGAAGAGCGTACTCCACGGGAGGTCAGTCGATATCGCAGGCAGCACTCAGACTGAACTGGCAGCCAACATCCTGACCTATCACACTCCCTCAAGCCCTTTGGCCAACACTCCTCCCCCACCCTACGTCTCCTATCACTCTTTTGGGGACAACGCCGCTTTTCAATCCGACACTCTGCTCGCGGCACTGGCTTGCTCTGGATATCGGCTGGATCGCGTCGCGATTCTTAACGAGGACTCGACCGTCTTCGGGGATCAGAGTACCCCCACCCCGAAGGATTCAGGCCAAGTTAAACAAGCCTTGAATTGCCCTCTGCCGCAGGCACATTCAAACCTCAAACCCTTCGTCATCCGCTTCCCGCGCGAAATATCGCTGCTCCGCAATGCTCATGACCGTTCCTCTGAATCCGGCGGCACATCGGAAAAAGACAAGCCCGCGCCAACTCCGTTCCTGCACCTCAATCTCCGCGATCCCGGCGCAAGCGACAGCATTCCTCAGTTCTCCCCGGAACATACGCCTCTCTCCCAGGAGGCGCAACTGATGTCTATTAGCCGCTACCTGATCCGCCGTCGCACACAGTTCATCTTCATAAATGCAACAAACGTTCTCGATCGTATCTACCTCGCTCAATTCCTGCATCGAGCTGTTCCCGAGGCACGCCTCGTCACAGTCGGCGGAGACTGGCTCTTCGATCGAGAAACCGAAAACCAGCCCTACATCGGCACACTTACGGTGAGCGCGTATAGTCTTCTCAACCCCACACCTTCAAACAACGACTCTCGCGTCTTCAGGGCATTCACCGACTCCCCAGCCGAGGCCTACTACAACGCAGCCAGCTACACGTTCTGGGATCCGCAGAAGAGCGGTGCAATTGCCCTCGCGAACTATCGCAGCCTCTTCCTTCAAGATCAGACTCTGCATACACCGCTCTGGGCCACCGTGGTCGGTACTGACGGCTATTACCCACTGGGTCTGCTTTCGAATTGCGCCAGCGATTCCAGCGGAATCCTTCCATGGATCGACGCCTCATCTAAAATGTCGCAATCGTTCTTGCCTTGCACCGGGCAATCGGCCGCCTCCGAGCCGAGGCAAGGCCTCGGAATCCGCCTGGGATGGCTCGTTGATTTCGACGATCAACACTACTCCAAGCGTCCATACCGTGCTCCCGCACTCAGCTGGTGGGTCCTCTGCATTCTCATCACCCTCCTCTCCTGCACCCATGCCTGTGCCATCTACTTCCCCAGGTACTGGTCGCCGTGGACACGCGACTTGGCCATCGCTGAAGGAGACAAACGTCATCGCCGCGCAATGTACATCTTCATCGGAACCGTCATGCTCTTCTGCATGGCGTTCGTCACCGCTTACCCGGCTATCCCCAGCTTCCGAGTCATTCATCCCAACTGGCCAACGCTCACTTGCTGCCTGTGCACAGTCTTAGCCGCCCTCGCCTCGCTCATCGTTACCGTATGCAAGATCCATACCTATCTCGGTATCCAGAACGTGACGAAGGAAAAGCAATGCGCAGCAAAAGGGGTTGAGCTCCCGCGTCTTTGGCTGGTAAAGAACGCTGCTCTCCTCTTCAATACCGTGAGTGCGCTTGCTCTCCTAGTCATTCCGGCCATCTGGATCTACACCTGCAGCGCAGAAACCATCAACCAACAGCACAGTTTCGTAGGACCATTTTTCAGTTATCGCTGCCTCTATCCCGGAAGCGGTGTCTCCCCGCTCTTGCCAGTCCTCCTCATCCTCTTCAGCTGGTACGTCTGGGCTATCTGCCAATGTCTGCGGCTCAGATTCTCAACACTGAACCGCCCGGTTCTCCCCGGCGAACTTACCGGCCAGTTCTCCTGGCGGCTCTACGTCAGCGACAATCAGATCACCAGCTGCCAAGGACCCGCGGATAGCTGTCTCCAATCCAATATCACCTCTCTTCTCATCACTCATCAGGTCCTTGCGCGTCTCTGGCCCAATCGCAAATGGTCGCCATTCCTTCTACTCGCCAGTCTCTACAGTGCCATATTTCTGGTGCTCATCTTTGGCCTCAAATTCTCCGGCGTCGACCGCTTCCTTTGGCAAACCGGCGGGTGGCCCACGCCTTTTGAATTCCTGGTTTGTCTCCTCGCCTTCCCGCTCATGATGATCGGCCTCTCAGGCTGGCTACGAATCATCCTCATCTGGAGCTCGCTTCGCCGCGGTGTCCTTGAGTTGCTCGAACAGCTTCCACTGCGCTACGCGTTTACCCGTCTCAAAGGCGTCGGCTGGATGAACATGATGCGCCAAGGCGGCCTCGTCGAACAATGGCAGGACATGGCCCGCTCCACCGAGTCCCTCCGCCAGATGATCCACGACACCGAGCTTCAGACGAACTTCCAACCGCGACCTGGCTTCGCTTTCAGCGATCTGCTCGCAACCTTCGTCAGCCTCAATGAAATCATCCGTCAGGTACTGCTCATCTACTCTGGTCAGATTCCCTCGATCGGCGCTGGCCCCGCCCTTGCGCCCGTCTCCGCGCCGGCTTCTGCATCCGAAGCTCTGCCTGACACAACCGCTCAAGCCGTCAGAATGATCTTGCCTGCCTACGAAGGCCGACGCGTGGATATCAACGATCCTCAGTGCGCCCTGTACCTCATGCACAATATCGAAGAGTGCTACGCCAAGGCCTGCGAAATCCTCCTCAGCGGTGTCCTCATTCCCTACTGGGAGGAAAAACGCATCGGGGTGGTCGAAGGCAATGAGCTGAACGAGCTCCCTATAAGAGCTAGCGCCGTCGCTCCGGAAGAAACTGAATCCAAACACCCACGTACGCCCCTCCAGCTCCACACCTCCACCGTCGCCGAAGAACCGGCTTACATCCGCGTCGCCGAAGAGTTCCTCGCCATACGCTACGTCTCCTTGATCAGGGCAGTGCTGGTCAACTTGCGTAGGCTGCTGATCTTCGTCAGCGCCGTCTTTGTCCTCACCATTATTGCCTGGAACTCCTATCCATTCCAGCCTCGGCAATGGATAGACGAAGCATTCACCGCGCTCCTGATTCTCATTGGCGGAGGCGTCCTCTGGGTATTCGCACAGATGCACCGTAACCCCATTCTCAGCCGTATCACCGATACCAACGCCAATGAGCTGGGATTCGATTTCTACTTGCGCATCATTACTTTTGGAAGCGTCCCTGTACTCACTTGGCTCGCCTATCAATTCCCGGAAGTCGGCGGCAGCCTCTTTCGCATCCTCGAGCCTGGCCTCGATCTCTTCAAATAGCAGCTGCAATGACCAAGCCGACTAGTCTGAAAACACAAACCGCTCAAAGAGCGTCCAGAATCTTCTGCCCATCGGGCACACCAAGCCCCGTGCAAGCATCCCACCCAGCACCGGCCTGATAGCCGATCAAACAATCTTTGATCCCGTTATCACCCACGGTCACGTCTGTGAATAGCTGAACGCTATTGGCATAGAGAAATGGCTGCAATAGTCCCACATTCTTCTGTTTTGCCTGATTCAGCAAAGCCACCAGCCCCGACATCATTGGAGCCACCGCACTCGTCCCGCCCACTGGTTTCTCGGTGCCATCCCATCGAACCTTGTAGTTGACCGCGCTCATCGCCAGGTCAGGAATTCCCCGCCCGCTCATGTCGCCCGGGCGGGGCCAATTCGTCGCAAGAGAGGCCGGCATCACTAGGCCCTGCTGATAACCTGGAGTCCCGAAGTAGGCGCTGATCCCCCCATTTGATGCCACTCCAGGCCCCCCACTCAACTCTGGGTCGTAAGGCTTCCCATCATTCCATGTAACGTCTGTCCCATCGGCGCCTATCTGAGTCCCGCCACAGGCCAGAACCAAGCTATCCGACGCGGGATGTCCGACATGGATCATCTTGGACCTCAGGCCCGATGCACTGCACCCAACCCCGCGGTCTCCCGTAGCGGCGCATACCGTGATACCCAGTCTCGCTGCCGCTGCAAATAGCTCATGGTAGGCGTCGAGTGCAGTGCCATCGACGTAATCTTCCGCCGTCATCCAACTTACCGAAATCACGCTGGGTTTCCGCTCCGTGTCATAGATCGCGGCATTGAACGCGTCAATAAATCCTTTATCATTACCATGCGCAAAATACACGGCAATTCGAGCCTTGGGAGCGATCGACCCCGCTACCTCGATATCCAGCATCACTTCGCTATCGCTGCTTGAGACCGTCTGATTGTTCACTGCGTCTCCAACCAATACAGAAACGACGCTCGGCGTGGCAACCCCAGCCTCTCGGAAGTAGATATCCAGGTCGTTTGTGCGAAAACCGCCGCCCAACTCGATAATCCCAATCGTTTGCCCCGTGCCGTCCAGCGGAGTTCCGTTGTGAGTAGTCGGAAAGTTATACCTCAGCGCATATGCGGAGGGCATCACACCAGCCTGCGGCCCGTCCCCAATAGCCGCAAAGTTCTTCTGATGGAATGGGGCACGATCTTTCGGTCGGGTGTCCAACCCGAATACGCCCGTCACAATCTGACTGAGCGCCGCTGGTACGGCAATCTCGCCGGAGCGGCCTCGATATGTTCCCGATTCATGGTGGTACATCTGCAGATACGCCGGGAACGTGCGGAGAATATCACCCAGCGCTCCCCGAAGCATCATCGTCCTGGAAGCAGCATGCCGACCATAGACAAGCAGGTTATTTTTCTGCGCCAGCTCTTCGATCATGTCGAGGTCGTCCGCGAGCGCCCCATACTTTGCGCCAAGCTCCTCGTGTGTCAAATACTGGCGCTCCGCCAGAGGCTTGCAACTTTCCAGATAAGCGTCGTGCTCAAGCTTCGCCAGATCTCCTGCCGAACGTACACGCACTGTCACGCTCGCAGGTAAAGAAGGATCAGGCTGTCCGGCTGGACGCGAACCCGGAAGCGGCGCACGGCCACTGCCAGCAAGCAATACAAAAGAACTCATAAATGCCTCACAGGCGGCCCATCGCCAGAGCCGCGCAGGTTATCTATCAAGGAACAGCCGTGGGAATTTTCGTGGCAAATGCAGTACGCACATCGGAGGGGTTGAGCTTAGCCACATCGGAACCGAGCTTCAAACCAATGCCCCATAGGAAAGCAAGAATATAGTCTCCAGCCGACCCGAATCCAGGGTTACTCCAGATCAGGCTATACATTCCGACCACAACGACGGTCAACAGCGAGAGAATATCCAGGACGTATGTCGAAGCAGCCACGCGATGCACGACGGCCCGCTCCGAGGGCAACCGTAAAACCCTTTGCCGCGGCGACACGTTTTCTGTCATTGCCATTTCAGGGCTCGCGGTCGCTTGCGGCACCGCCGCCAGAATCGCCTGAACCTCTGCCGTAAGGTCGGACATGGTCGCGCTTCTACCTCCCAAACCATCCATCTTTTCGAACAAGGGCAGCAGCGGGGCCCAATTAGCCGGCGCGGTTATGTTCCAGTCTGTCATCAGCTCCTGGAAGCCTATCTGGATCACTCCGCTCAAACCTGCAATCTCATCCAAAACCGTAACTCCACTGGCTGGAACCGTAATGCCCGCCTGTGCCGATAACTCTGCATCGGTCAGCAATCGCCGCAGCCCCTCTCGAAGAAGCCGATCAATGTGATCGAGCGTCTCCGGACAAGCAACGCCCGTCACCAGCACGTTTTTCTCCACCATCGCTCTGAGATTCTGAAGGGTCTCGGCCAGCCTTGCAACCAAGACCTCGTTCTCCGCTTTCGTCCGCATGCGGACAACCCACACCACGCAAAACCAGGAAATCCCCGCGCCAATCGCAATCGCGATCGTTCCAATCCACCATGCGCACCGGGGCCTATACGAGACATTCATTGTCACCGGCACTGCGGCGGATACGTCATTGGTGCCAATCAGGAAGGTTCCCGAATACGTTCCCGCCTGCCGCTCGCCATCTTTCCACCGGATGATCGCCGTCGCCTGCGAACTCTTTGGCGAACCGGATCCCGGCGAGACGATACAAATCTCAAAGGCCTGCGCCGGCAGTATATCTGAACCCCTGCCCTTCAATAATCCTCCGACGATTTGCACGCCTGAAATGGTTGTGTTCGCATCGGATAATCGGAGAGTCAGCGTCGTCTGCGCGCTATCTGGTCTGCCGTTCACCACGATATCCGAGGGCGGATAGACCAACTGTAGAGAAGGCGCCAAAGGGACAGCGGGCTTAGGAGGCCCCCCGACAGCCGGCACAGTCGCCGATCCCGACGAAGACCCAGCCAGAACTCTTGAAGGGTGAGTAACCGGCGGAACAACCTGCGCGTTGGCGATCAACGCGGGCATCTCGGCCAGCCACAATGCCACGCCGGCGGCCACAACCAACATGCGCAAGTCATAAGCACAACGAATCAACAGGCCCATATGCTCTCGCACCTCGAAATCACTGGCCCGGGCTCTCAGCCTGAGCGCCCTTAGAAAACCAGCTCTTCTATAACACGAGATCCGGAAACAAATACCTCGTTCGAAAGTATCTGCGCCATGACGCCAAGAAATAGCATCGTAACTGGCAGTTCTCCGCTGCCTTCAGAACTCCACACGCTCCATTAGTCAGAGTCAGCCCGGCAGCCCGCGCCTAGCAATGCAATCAGCGATCTCTGCATTTCGAATCGATAAAGCCATTCGCAAAACTTTCCGATAGAATGCTGACATCTGTTCCGAGGTCCAGTTGAGTTCTGAGGCTACAGCAGAGTTATTGGCACTGATCAGGGCGTGCGTCGAGTCCAATCGCGCCGACGCCTGGCAGCAGTTTGTTGCCCGTTTTCAACGCCCCATCAGCCTCTCTGTCATGCGCGCCGCCCGCAACTGGGGCCATGTCCCGCATGAGATCGCAGCCGATCTCATCCAGGACACTTATCTGAAGCTATGCGATGGCAAGTGCCGCCTACTCTATCAATTCGCGCTCAACAATCCCGAAGCGGTGGAAGCCTATATCAAGACCATCGCGGCCAACGTTACCCATGACTACTTCAAATCCAGGCAGGCGGCCAAACACGGCTCCGGTGCAGTCCTCCAGGCCCATGAGACCCTCGAGGCAGAGTCCGAAAGCAGTCACGAGGGTGGCGTGGAAGCGATCGAGCGCGCGGTTCTGCTAGGTGAGCTCGAAGAATGCCTCAATACCTGCACGGATGGCCCCACGAAGGAACGAGATCGCATCCTCTTCTGGCTCTACTATCAGCAAGGTCTCAGTGCCCGCGAGATTTCGGAGCTGCCTCAGATCAATATGGCTGTCAAAGGCGTGGAAAGTGCGATCCTGCGTCTTAGCCATCTCGTCCGCGATCGGCTCAAAAGCCCAGATGCCGGGCAGGCGCAGATTTCCAGCCGCGATGAAAAGGGATTCAGCCCCATAAAGTCGTTTTCATAAGGAGCAGTACCTTGGCACGCCCATTGGATCGACATCTCAACCCCACCGAGATCGACATGCTCCTTGAGCAATCTTCTGTCGTCTCCACTGGCCTCAACGGAATTTCCGGCAACGACAGCGGCGAAGCCGCACTTCACGCGAAAACATGTCAGGAGTGCAAACAGAAGGTGCGAAGGCATAGTGATATGCAAGACGTCCTTGAAGGACTCCGCATGCAGTCTGACCAACAACATCACACGGCTCAACCCTCCCCGGACTGCCCGGAAAGAGCCGAGCTGGCCTCCGTCGTTTGCGGGCTCTCCGAGGATACGGCCACACACACGCGCCTGCTTGCACACGCAGGCCGCTGCGCCCATTGCGGCGCCATCCTGAAGCAGTACTCAGAAATCCTCGCCATAGAAGCCACTGAAGAAGAAGAAGCACTGCTCCAGTCGCTCCCAATTCACAGCGTTCCGTGGCAGAGACAGACGGTGGCCAAACTTCAGGCTTCCCTTGCTTCCCAGGACAAAATAATACCCGTTACAGAAGCGGCTCCAAAGCCGCTGCGCAAACTTTTCTTCCGCCAACCGCTGGCATTTTATTCTGCCGCCGCCGTCATCCTCCTGGCCGCTGGCTGGCTCGCTCTGCACCTCTTCAAGCCGCCCTCGCCCTCAGCTCTCTTAGCCGAAGCCTATTCCGAGCACCGCATCTTCGATCTCCGCCTGCACGGCGCTGAATACGGCCCCATCCGCGTCGCACGAGGTCAATCGGCATCGAACCTCGACAAACCCATAGCCCTTCTGGAAGCCGAAGAGCAGATAGCCCGAAAACTTAAGGAGCAAGGAAGTGATCCCCACTGGCTCCAGCTTTCCGCACAAGCCGACATGCTCGACGGCAAGTACGAGTCAGCCCTCGAAGCGTTGAACCGCGCCCGTGAAAGCGACCCCAAATCCCCCGATCTGCTCACTGATCTGGCAACCGCATACTTTATGCGCGCCGAGGCTCTTGGTAGCGGCCGCGACTTCGCCCATACCATCGACCTGCTAGGCCAAGCCCTCTCAGTCTCGCCGAACGACCCTACGGCGCTCTATAACCGCGCCGTCGCCGAGGAGCGCCTGTACCTCTATCATGAATCTCTCGCCGACTGGGACAAGTTTCTCAGTGTCGAGACCAGCAAAGTCTGGCTCGCTGACGGTCGCGCACGCCGCGACGCCGTAGCTAGGCAGCTCCAGCAGCATGATCGCTCTGCGGTTCGTCCCGAGAGCGATCCGGCTCGTGCTCTTCCCATACTTGAGACGCGCATGCGCGGAGCCGTGCAACCCTGGAACGATTCCCTGGATGAAGCCTATCTCGAACTGGCCCTGCAACAGTGGTTGAAAGCATTTGATCCATCCCGCTCCTCGCCTGCTCATAGCCCGAAAGAACTCGACGCCAGACTCGCCCTCGAAACACTTGGAAAGGTCCTCTCCAAGTACCACGGCGACAACTGGCTCTCGGACATGATGACCTACTCCGCCGGCCCTCACTGGAGACGGGCCGTTCAGGAGCTCGCCGCCGCCTCCACAGCAAACGCACTCGGCGAAGTCGATACTCTTCAGCAACACAGTATCCTCGCCCGCGAGAGCTTTGAGCGCGATGGCAATCAGGCAGGCGAATCCATGGCCAGATTTCAATACATCGTAGGCCTCAACCGCACCGAGCATGCCGATAATTGCCTCACCGCATCACAGGAGACCCTCCAGCAAGCTCACCATGGCGGCTATCGATGGATCGAAGCCAATCTGATGCTCGAGCAATCTACTTGCCTCGGGTCGCTCCGCGATCCGGGACAAGCATCCTCCTCCGCACGTCGTGCTGCCACCATCGCAAATGAGGCCAATTACGACACCCTACACTTGGAGACCCTCTACTTTCTCGACGGCGTCACCGCTCCTTGGGTCGCCTCTAGTGACTCCTGGAACCTCTTCCGATCCGACCTCGACCTCTACTGGAAAGGCGCTAGCCCCGCCATCTACGGAGCTAATTTCTACGCCGACATGGTCCTCGATGCCGAAACCGGCGGCTTCTGGTATCTTGCCGAAGCGGCGGGCAAGGAATCCGTCATTCTCCACGACCAGGCTTCCGATTTGACCGCAGCATTCGCAGCCCATCACTATCTCGCCCAAGCCGCAGAGATGGCCGGTGACGAGCAGCTGGCCTACGATCAATATCAGCAGGCGGGCGAAATCCAGCGGCATTCCCCTGAGTCCTCTCCCACCGCCGTAGCCATGCTTGAAGTCGAGCGTGCATCTCTCGAGGTCCGCGAACAAAAATTCACCGCTGCCGCCGAACGCCTCGCCAATGCTGCTAGCGGCCTATGCGGCCTGCACAGCCAATACTCCAGTCTTCCCTACTACCGCGCCGTAGGAGAGCTCCATCTTCGTACAAATCAACCCGCTCTTGCTGAAGCCGAATTGCTTCGGGCCGTCGAGATCATCGAGGATAATAGCGGATCGCTCTCCTCCGATCCCGATCGTCTCCTCTGGCACCGCGAAAACAGCAGTCCCTATCGCGGTCTGTTGGAGATCTACGCTCGCATTCAGAACGACAGCGCCAAGTCCTTCGCGTTCCAGGAGTGGTATCGCGCCGCCCCCTTGCGCACCCCCAAAGCAAAGCAGGCGCAAGACCTGGCCGAATCGAGCATTGCCTGCTCTATCGCCCGGCCCACCACCCGGTCTACCGCTCACCCCTTTCCCTTCAGCGGTTTGAAGCCCCCGATCCAGCCGGCATCTCTCGCCTCCAGTGCATACAAGCCCCCGCCCGGTAGCGCCATTCTGAGCTGGATTTGCTTTCCCGGGGGGCTCGCCGTCTGGCTCCTCGACAACCAGGGAGTACGCCTGGAATGGGTCGACATTCCCGCCGAGACCTTCCGCTCCACTGTTGATCGCTTCGCCCGCCTCTGCTCCGACCCCCGCTCAGACCAGGCATTGCTCGACCACGAAGCGCGACAGCTCTACCAATGGACGATAGCTCCCTTCCAGCCCCGCCTTATTGCCGTTAAGACCCTGATTGTGGAGTCCGACGAATCGCTCGGCCCCATCCCTTTCCAGGTCTTCAAGGCCCCGAACGGCCAGTACCTCAATGAAAGCTTCACCATTGTCGACTCGCCGGGTATCGCCTACAGCACTCGCCTTCGCCTCGGCGACCTCCAGACCGACACCACCGTTCTCGCTGTCGGCAACCCCCTCCAGGGCTTCGAAGGCGACGCATCACTGTCGCCCCTTCCCGACGCCGAAAACGAAGCTCGCAGAATCGCCGGCGGCTTCGATCACCACTACATCCTCACCGGTCTTGACGCCACCCTTCCGGAAGTCCAGAGACTGCTGCCCGGCGCCCACGTGCTGCACTTCGCCGGTCACGCTTCTTGGAAGGGTCCTCAGACTGGCCTCCTCCTCGCCGGCGGTTCCCGCGACAAACCCGCGCTCCTCGACGCGACCCAACTCGCCAATCAGGATCTTCGAAAGCTCCGCCTCGTCGTCCTCTCCGGCTGCGATACAGCGCTCGCCGAAGACGGCATCGCCGACCCTGCGAATCTCGTTCGCATCTTCCTCCGCGCCGGCGTTCCCCACGTGGTTGCCAGCAAGTGGCAGGTCGACTCCCGCGCCACCTCCGAGATGATGCAGGCCATGTACGCCGGCATCCAAAGAGGCCAGTCCGTAGCCTCGGCGCTACGTTCGGCTCAAGAAACAATCCGCCTCAATCCTGCAACCTCTCACCCCTATTTCTGGGCAGCCTTCGCGCATTTCGGCGCGTAAGCTGCCCAGCGCTCTATTGCACGGGTCAGTAGCCCAGCTTGATGATCTCAGAGATTAGAGCGGACCACCCAGTTACCTGGCTGAACTGCATCTCCGCGTAGTGATCCCAGAGAATCTCATACCCAACGATCGGATTATCATCTCCATCCACCAAAAAATTTTGATCTCGCACCTCCACCACCTTCCTCCCGCTCGGATAGAATTTGGCACCGCTTGGATAGAACTTACTTCCGCTCGGATAAAACTTCCTCGAGACGGGGTAAAATTTCTTGCCATCTCCCAGAGGATCCATGGTCCTCGCTTGCACCTCGCCCGGCTGCGGGAAATGCTGGACGCGAAGACTGACCCTCTGTCCCGGCGCCCGCTTCTCTTGAGCTACCTTCTTCGCCAAACTTCTTATGTGAGCATTCGCCTGCTTGCTTGTCGGCGAAAGCACCTGAGGGAAATAGATTGCCACGCCATACGAGTTCAGCGCTTCGCTCTCACCAGAGTCCCGGTGATAAATCACGTAAGGATCGCTCACCAGCACATCTAAGACTTTTTGAGCCGCGGGGGCAACGTCGGGGTTGTCGTCAAACGAATTGACAAGTTCATAAGAGAAGCTGCCGAGGTCGATGTACGTATACTCATCCGGCGTTCGCGAGCTATCGCGCGCGCGTAGAATCTTCCGCCGTAGCGGCCCGTCTGCAACTAAAGGTTTGAGGACTGTCACCAGCGATTTAACCGCGTCCGCGAGGGCCTTCGTGGCAGATAGGTCAAAGGCTGCCAGAGAAACGCGCGTCCGATGATGCGTCTCCGAGTACTTTTCGATAAATCGGCTCACCACCACTGTGGCCAGCGTGTGGTGATCCATCCCCGGAAATTTTGCCAGGTCGCTAAGAATCGTCGCATAAGGCCAGCTTCCCTTGGGAAGCTCTTCATCCGACCCCACCACAAGTGCCGTAGAGTTTCGTATCTGATGCCACACCTCCACCATCGCCATTAGGCAAGCGTCAAAACCGAGCAGGTCAATCTTTTTTCCAATCGACTTACTAAACTCGTCCAGTACCCCTGCCAGCGAGGTGTCATTCACGTAACGATCCGCATTGCCCACGTTCAGGACATCGGCTGCCTCGTAGTCGGAATTATCTTCTGGCTGAGCCGGCGCCACTGCTGCAGCAGACTGAACTAACTCCTTCTCGGCCTGCGTCGGATGCTCGTAGTAATACACATGATCGAGGCCAGCCCCATGCCCCCACAACACGAGAAAGAGCCGATGTTGATCCATCGGCGGTGCGACATCCTTTAAGAAATCGGCAAGACGCTGACTCCGATCCGGAGTGTAATCATCCGGAGCTTCCCAGATAAGTTTCTTCACTCCCTGCGCACACTCGTAGCGAGAAGAGATGTTGTCGTCCGGACCGTCCACCTGAACGATCGTTTTCACGTCGCTAAACAGACTCGCAGCCGTTATCTCGCGAAGACTTACCTGAGCGTCGTCATAGAGCGAGGCATCGGCGGCGATGTACACCAGCAGTTTCCAGGGAAAAGCCATAGTTTCCTCACAAAATTAAACTTGTTGCTGTTGATGACGACATACTGACGGCAATCCCTTCTGAGTTCTTCACCGTACAGATATGCGCCTTGCAGACACACAGATGGGTAGGGTTCAGAAGAGGTGAATCGATGCTGCAAAAGGGTATGAATCTCGGGGGAGCCTTAAGATAGCACTGGGCCTCAGGCCAGTGTCAAGACACAATCTTTATTAAACAGCAATGAGCACAGCCGGCCCGCATCGTATCAATCCTGGGCTTCGCTCTATTCGAATTGGTCGCACCTTCCCGCGTAGCAAGATTCTCGCCCGCGAAGGGAATTCTTGCTAGTTCTCGTGTGGGTAATTGAGCGCGAAAAATGCACGATCACACACGTCTTATCCACAAACGATCGCGAAGGAACGACATGAATAGGTTCGCAACAAACACTTGCCTTGATCTTTGCGCACATGAGCGTAGCGTCTACCCACTAGGACGGGTGCCTACCGGTTTAGTAGCAGCGCGCTTTTAGCGGCGCTTTTTGCGCATAACTACGGTGTGCGAGTGTTGCTCCGGATGAATCGGGTCTGCACGTTCCATCTCAACTGGCATTTGAGCCTTCCCGAAGGGCTCACTTTCAAAAAGGAGGAAATCACAAAATGGCACAATTATCACTAAAACAAAGCCCCAACCCATTGAAATGCGTCCTGGCCGGGAACACGGCAGGAGTCGTACGCATCCTCGCAGTATCTGCCTCGGCGCAGCCGCCGACTGCGAATGACCTGACCACAACCATCGCAGCTCATGGCCAGAGTTTCACCGTTCCTCTCGACACGGTTGGCGACTGGGCAGTCGTCGCCGTTGCAAACATGATTCCCGCGCCTCCATCGCCGAGATTACTAACGGGGAATGACGAAACTTTGTCGGATGGCACAGCCCTACCTGCTGGAACCTACATCGATGCCTTCGACGATCCTGCGACCCTGGCGGTCGTCTTCACTCTGGAGGTGACGGCATGAAGAATCTTACTTTCATCCCATTTCTCCTGTGCACTCTCGCGAGCGTGTGCGCACACTCAACGCAAGCACAGGACACTTCGGAGGTACCCTATGCCGACTGCGCGCCTCTCGCCAAACAGATGTTTGGGGATCTCATGTCCGGTGAGACGCCGGAGCAAGCCGCCGATTCTTTCCTCAAACCCGCAAAACATCTAACGTGTTTTGCAAGCACGCTGCCGTCTATTTCTCGTACGAGTGTACTGAAAGCATTGATTGAAAACCTCGCCAGCTCAAAGCAGCAAAGCACTCCGTCTGGCAGCTCTGGCTCGACAAGTTCCGTTTCGAAGCCGGCCGGAAGCACTTCCATCATTCAGGATGTGGGAGGAGTGTCTGCCACTAGTAACGGTTCCGCACTCACATTGCAATTTGCCCCTGGTGACCTAGTGGAACTATTAAGTAATGATGGTGTCTTCGACTTCTGTACATCGACGATCAAGACGCAAGGATGCTGGTCGCCCACATGGTTGAAGGTTTTCATTCCGGCAACTTTTTCGGTGACGACAAATACAACCACTCCTAGCTCGACCGTTTCTGGAGTGGCGATGAGCACGGGAACTGCAGTGCCGATAACACTAAATAGTGCTTCCAATACGTTGAGCTTCGGAGGTATCACGGCCAAATATGCATTCCTGTATCCCAAGAAAGACCAGGACGCTGTAAACAAAGATCTCCGGAATGCTGCAAAAACTCTTGCGGATTCACTCGGCAAATTGATGGGCAGATTGGCTCAATGTGATGCATACAAGAATTGGCCAGACAAGGTCCGCCCGAAAGCGATCGAAATCTTCCAACAGACAGCCAGAAGTGGAGATCAAAGCAACCTTGAGGCCTTCATACGCCAAAGCTATGGCGAGCTAAGCGTTGAAATGGAGAAGGACCCATCTTGCAACTTGGGGACTAGTGTTCAAGCCTCACTGAATACTGTGAGCGCTTACCAAACAGCGATCGCTGTCGAGAGCGTGATAGCAAAATCCTCCACGCCATTACTCGGTGTGGAGTATGACTTCACCACTCCAACGAGCAAGCCTAGTTATCACAGTGCAAAGTTTAACTTTTCCTGGCAGTCCTCCACAAGCTGCAATACGCAGGTGAAGACTGCGGCGGCGAAAGCTTTAAAAGCTGTAAGTCCGAAAGCCAGCCTAGATGAAGCCGTATCAGCATCGTGTAGCGATGCGTCGGCTGGTACCGATTCCAAAGATGTGTCTGCCGCATCGACCTCAGCGACGCCTTCCTGGACGATCAGCGCCAGCGGCGGTGCTGATATTAACAGCGACGATCCGTCGATCACCATCCCATCGGCCAGCCGGCTACGCGATGTTCAGGTTGGAGCAGAGATCACGCGAGTTTGGCACATATCAACTTACAAAACTCAGAACGCAGCACTGACAGAAATGCTCTCCAAGGTGGGCGACCTGAGTCTTGTGGGAGCCTATTACTACCAAGACCAGACCAGCCCATCGATCCTCAACGGTCCGCCTTCCACCATCACCTTCAACGGACTACCAACAGCAGCGTCGCAGGTCTATGCCACACGCGGACCGATCAATGTCGGGCAAATTCGCCTTGGCTTCGGCACAGGCACAAATGTCAGGTTTCCAATCGCGGTGAGTTATTCAAATCGCAGCGACCTCATTGTGCACCCCTTTGTTGGTGTGCAGTTTGGGGTTAGCTACGATTTATTCGGTAAATGAACAGAAGGCTCAACCTGTCCGATTTAGCTGTAATCCGCGCCACCAGGTAACCCTCCTTTTCCTGGTGGCGTTGAGCCACACAATCATAATGTCGGTGTGATAGGAACGCGATTTCAGAATCAATTACTTTGCGCCAGTTACCGGTAACATAGGTCAGACTAACTTTCGGGGTGTAAGCACAATGCCTTCTCTACGTTCTTTCCCGCTCTTGGCAGCCATCCTCGTCGGAGTAGTTGCTCACCAAACAGCCGACACACCACATATTATGCAACCACGCCAATCGCCTGCACCTGCGCCCACTTCAGGTTCACACCCATCGGCGCGCAGCCCAGCCGAAAAGACAGCGGCTGACGCAAGAGCTCAGTCGGAGAAGCAGGCAAAATATGGGGCTTATCTCCTCGGGTTAGGCGAACTCGATGCAGCTAAGGCTGAATGTGAGTCTGCTCTAAAAACCGATCCCGAAAACCAGACATCCAGAAAGTGCCTGAAGAACTGGGCCGCAACCTCTGTCGACAACAAGCTCAATACTGCCGACAACGAATTGCTGGACGGCGATGCCACAGGCGCCGTCAAAGCAGCTTCTGCCTGGGTTCACTCCAATGCCTCGGATCGACAGCGGAGTAGAGCCACGCAAATCATTGAGCGAGCGAAGACCCCCTGGCCCAACGAGCCTTGGGAGCACTTCCCGGATTGGGTCCGAAAGGTCGCCGCGCTTATCTTAGAAGTCTGGCTAAGCACGCCAGACTGGCTTCGTCAGATAATCTTGACACTCGTTTTCCTTTTCGCAGCAATCGTAGGCGTGAGATTCATGCGCTGGCTTTGGCGTAAGACCCGACGGATCCGCTTCCTCGGAAAGACGGTGTGGCATCTGCAACCATTGACGCAGGTGAACGGCTCAACTGATGGGGATAGGGCAACAGACGGGCTATTAGACGCTATCGCTCGTCTAGGAGACGAACTGGATCGGGATGTGTGGCAACCGAAGCTGCTCTTGCTGCGACCTACACCCCCAGCCAACTTCGAGCCTGCTGTGATCACCGACTTCATGATCCAGACTGATGAGGGCCAGTCTCCGGGTGAGAGCGTGCTGTACGACATGAAGCTCTGTCCGGCGATGAAGAATCTGCGCGCGGAGCTAGATTATCACGAGGTACGACTGGACGATGCCCTTAAGGACCTTCAGTTGAAAGCAGCGGGCGGAATCGATGCCGGCGCTCTGCTGCGTTTCTTAATGGCCATCGGGCGTTGGATCACGGCTGGTTCACCTACGATTTCAGGCTCCGTCGAGACCGGCGCGATTACATCCAATTCGCAATTAGGAACGGATGGGAACGTCACGCCTTCGGGCAGCGAAACGGAGGACAGTCTGGGACAGACCATCTCAGTGCATATTGCCGCTCGCGGAACGGATGTTCGAACTGTCTCGATTACCACCTCCAGCAACATCCAGGCAGGGATCGATTGTGTACAGCTTGCGGCCGAACGTGCAGCTTTTAAGTTTCTGGTCAGGATGCGATATCCCGAAATGACCAATGACGAAGTGAACGGGATCGCAGCGCTTCGTCAAGGTTCTCAACTATTCGCCGAGTTTGCTTGCGCCTGCCCAGGCGGTGGAGGCGCGGCCGTCACCCGAATCTCGGCGCTTAGCAGCGCAGCTCGTAATCTGGAGTTCTTCAGGTCGTCCATCCCACCTGCATATCGATCTGGTCCCAAAGCACCTGGAATCTCGGTCGGAGGTAGTGGCGCGTTGGCCTCCTACAAGCCTCTCACCACCAAAGACGTGTCATCAGGCCATTCCCAGCAGAAAACTGCTAGTCATAAGGTAGAGGCGAAGCTAGGCCCGCCCCCCCCCCAACCGACATCTCCACGAGCTAAGAACGTAGCACCCTACCAAGCCTCCGCAGCAGAAACCTTCGGAATCACGGACGAAATACGACAAGGAGCCCTTCTCTCCGAAGGTTTGGCTCACGCATTGGCTGGGAGGCCGGACGACCTGGATGCCGCAGTCAGCTGCTTTCGACAGCTCCAAGAGTGGCCCGGAGCAGACAAACGATCTCACCTCTGGCAGCAAGCCGCTTTCAACGAAGCAGTGGTTTACCGTCAGATGGGCTTCTACTCGCAAAGCGTTTTGATGTTGACAGAGTTCCTCGGTGACCTAGTCCCCGATCTTGGTTCTCGTGCGCGTTTGAGGGTTATCGGCACCCCAAACGAGGTGAAGCTGGTCAAGCCCATTGAGTTGGCAGCCCGCGTCGCGCGGCTCGGTGCTTTTGCGCAGTACACCAGCGAAGATTGGGGAACCTTGCCTCCCAATCGAGCCCGTCTGCTCGTCGACGACGCAGAAAAGCTCGTTAAAGAGCTGGAAAACCTTTGGCAGAAGACCAACTCAGTGCATGATTCGCGCATGGCCAAGTACTTGCTGGGAGAAACGCTCCGCTCCATCGGACACGTAGAGGTACGAAGGGTTATCCAAGATCTAGGCTCAGACCGAATCTATGATGAGCACAATCGGCCCACTAAGCTCGCGAAGAAACCTCTCGACCCTGGAAACCCGCGTGAGGAGCTAGCGATCCGACGCCTCCACGAGGCCATCAGATGGATGCAGATATGTGAAGACTTCCTTCCACGCTGCGGACTCTTCTGTGATCTTTCGGAGTCGTTCCTCCTACTCACCAAGTTTCGCGAAGCGCAGGGCTACGCCCGGCACGCCACTCTCAAAGGGGGTGCCCTTGCCGATGCTGCAATTAATCTTGACGGTATTCTCTATGAGCGGGCGTTCTACCTCGCAACCGAGAGCTTTTATATGGATGGCAAGCCTGAACTGGCTAAGCAATATGCTCAGCGCTTTACAGGGATCGTAAGTGAGGAAGAATTCAGAGAATTGCGGAAGCTATTGAAAATCGAAGAAAAAACCGTCAGCAATAACGTGGCATGACACATCAGCTGCAATGGACTCTGAGAACATCTCCACTCCAAGTGAATTGCAAACAGAGACTGAGCAAGGACCGAGCTTTGGAGGCTAGACAATAAATCGTACGATATTCATTGAGATTCAAGGTTACGGTCATATTCATATTCGTTCTTAAATCAGAGAAATTGCAGTCTTCGAAATTCCATTGTATTAAGTGGGCTGACCGGGAAGATCCGCCGTTAGTTCTGCCGGTTTAGAAGCAACTCTCCAGTTCCAATCAAGACTTTGGCAGTGATAGGTTCAAGAAATGGTGGCCTCAGGCCAAGTCGTATGTTCTGGTTGGAAAGAAGGAAATTCGGCATTGCTTTGCGTCAACAGTTTAGGTCCATTTGTAATACCAATCCCGCCCCCCAAAGGCTGAGGCGGCAACTTGACGGTGTCGAGCATCGGCCCATACTCAGAAACGACAGAGAAAAAGATTACGCTGCTGCCTACTGTACGTCGCCTACACCCCTGTTTGGTAGATCAATTTGTCAGATTGTTAGGTGCCCGTGCAGCGGATGCTTCATTGAGGTCTACAGATGGGTTTACATTCTTGTAATCCTATCCCCCAGCTATCGACATCGAAATCTCCCATTGGAGATTTCGACAAAACTATCTGGCACAGTCTGCGCCAGGATTGCGCCAAAGAAACGGCATTTGAGGCAATTGTGGCCTTTCTATTACCTATTTAGAATGTGCAGGTTGCAGAAAATAAAGGCGCTAACGCGGGTTCGACTCCCGCCGCCTCCACCACTTTATATCCTTTAGAATCATATATTTGAAGCCCGAGAGAAAGCAGCTTGTGCACTGCGTGTGTGACTCATTTTACGGTGAGTCATGCTCACTATTTTTCGTCGCCACCTGAAGAACTGCAAACACTCCAAGAAGGGCCGGAGCTACCGCACTTGCGGCTGTCCGCTCTCCGTCGAAGGCACTCTCGACGGCAAAATGATCCGCCGTGCGCTCGACGTACGAGATTGGGAAGCTGCACAGAAAATCGTTCGCGAACGGGAATCCGGCAACGGCAAAATCGAATTGCCGGATGTTGCCGAAGCGATGAAACAGTTCGCTTCAGTCTGAATCTCAATCTCCAACGTCAGCTTTTGCGATGATTCTTGACGAGCTTGCGAAGAACGGCGAACTTACCAACCAGTTGCTGGAAGTAGGCGTCGAGAAGGACGGTAATGTTGAGCTTCGGCGCATCGCCCTACCCGCGGAACACATTGTCTGATTCGGGCATCCGTCGGCATCTCCCTGGCCCGCCAGTACGCTGGCACCCTGCGTTAGGCGAGTTCTCAACACTTTGATGGAACGGTCAATTAGACCGTTGTGAAGCAGAATACGAAACCTGCCGGCCGGCCAGCTACAAAGCTGACCCGCCCCTGCACGAAACAACCGACAGCCGAATAGCGAATTTGGCCCACAGCAGGAACAGCCACTTTCAGGCAGGTTGCGCTTCCGTTTCAGCAATCGCAGAGCGTACGATTTCCAGGAAGTCATTGACGACAAGGCTGGCACCGCCGATAAGGGCACCGTCGATACCCGGCCGGCTGAGCAGTGCAGCGGCATCGCCCGGCACCACGCTACCTCCGTATTGGATCGAGACTTGTTTCGCGGCATCCTTGCCGAATATCCGTCCGAATCGTGCCCTGAGAACGGCATGCGCCTCCTCGGCTTGCTGTGGAGTGGCGTGATGACTTGGATTGCCGATCGCCCATACGGGTTCATAGGCTATGCTGATACGGCTCAAGGTATCAGGCTCGACATTGGCCAATCCCAAGCTGAGTTGCCGGTCGAGCAGCGCTTCAGTCTGGTTGGCCTTTCGCTGCTCCTGTGTCTCACCGACGCAAAGGATAACGTCGAGTCCAGCAGCCAGGGCGACCTTCACTTTGTCATTGATGAACTCATTGGATTCACCCAGTTTGTGGCGCCTTTCGCTGTGACCCAGAATCACGTATTTGCAGCCGACATCGAGGAGCATCGTTGGGCTGACCTCGCCTGTGAAGGCGCCGTCCATTTGGGGATACATGTTTTGCGCACCGAGTGCGATGCGGGTTTCCTTGAGTACCTCTCCCACGACGGCAAGATACGGAAAAGGCGGGCAGAGAATGATGGAGACGCCTTTTTCATCGATCAATCCATCGACGATTCCCTCGGCCAAGTCTCGTGCAGCTGTGGCGGTGGTGTGCATCTTCCAGTTACCAACGATGGTTATCTTCTTGATTTCGTCAATCATTGCGTGTCCTCAGTGTGGACCTTAGTTGTGCGTTCGTTTCACGTACTCGGAAAGTAGTCGCCCGGTAGAACAGGGACGCATGGACCGAGCTGGATGGAGCGGTTTGGGCGATATCAATTACGGTCGCTTTGTGCCGCTCCACTTCCAGTTGCGAATCTCCGGCATGTCCTGGCCGTGAGCGTCGATGTAGTGCTTGTGCTCGATCAGCTTGTCTCGCATGTTTTGTTTCAGGTAATCACCCTTAGAACCTAGATTAGGAACGCGATCGACCACGTCCTGTACCAGATGGAAGCGGTCGAGGTCGTTCTGGACGCGCATGTCGAAAGGCGTGGTGATCGTGCCTTCCTCCTTGTAGCCGCGGACATGGAGGTTTCGGTTCTGTCGGGCATATGTCAACCGGTGGATGAGCCAGGGATAGCCATGAAAACCAAAGATGATGTGCTTGTCCTTGGTGAAGAGTGACTCGTAGTCCAGATCGGTGAGGCCGTGGGGGTGTTCGGTGCAGGGTTGCAGCTTCATTAGATCGACGACGTTGATGACGCGGATCTTCAAATCGGGCAAATGCTCACGCAGGATGGAAACGGCGGCGAGAATCTCCAGGGTGGGTGTGTCGCCGCAGCAGGCCATCACAACGTCCGGCTCGGTCTGCTGGTCGTTGCTGGCCCATTGCCAGATGCCGATCCCCTCGGTGCAGTGAATGACAGCCTCATCCATGGTCAGCCATTGAGGCATAGCATGCTTTCCAGCGACGACGACATTGACGTAGTTGCGGCTGCGCAGGCAGTGGTCGACGACGGAGAGAAGGCAATTTGCGTCAGCCGGAAGATAACACCGCACGATATCGGCCTTCTTATTGATGACATGGTCGAGGAAGCCGGGATCCTGGTGGGTGAAGCCGTTGTGGTCCTGCTGCCAAACGTGTGAGGCGAGCAGATAATTCAGCGAGGAGATATCTCGACGCCACGGCAACTCTCTGCAGACCTTGAGCCATTTGGCATGCTGGCTGAACATCGAATCGACGATGCGAATGAAGGCTTCGTAGCTGTTGAAGAGACCGTGGCGTCCCGTCAGCAGATACCCCTCCAACCATCCTTCGCACTGGTTCTCACTCAGCATCGAGTCAAGCACCTGACCCTGTGGCGCGAGGAACTCGTCGTTGCTGAACTCACGCCCATCCCACTGGCGGTTGGTGACTTCGAAGACCGCTTGCAATAGATTCGAAATGGTCTCGTCGGGTCCAAAGAGACGAAAATTTCGCTTGTCCTCATTGAGTTTCGCCACGTCGCGCAGGAAATTCCCCAACACCAGGGTGTCTTCGATCTGAATCGCTCCTGGCGAAGTCACCGTGACAGCGTGCTGGTGGAAGTCTGGCATACGCAAATCATGGAGCAGAAGTCCGCCATTGGCATGCGGATTCGCGCTCATGCGCCGATCACCTTTCGGTGCCAACTCGGCAAGTTCCGCATTGAGCCGACCGTTCTCATCAAATAACTCCTCGGCCTTGTAGCTCTTCATCCAGTTCTCAAGTAATTTGACGTGGTCGGGATGATCTCCATCCACCAGCAGCGGAACCTGATGTGCGCGAAATGTTCCCTCGATTTGTAGTCCATCGACAAACTTTGGACCTGTCCATCCCTTGGGCGATTTGAGGACGATCATCGGCCATCGGGGCCGAGTGGTGTCGTTATTACTCCGCGCATTTTTCTGGAAGCGTTGGATGTCCTCAACAGCCTGGTCGATCGTGGCGGCCATGAGTTGATGCATAGTCTCTGGGTCGTCGCCTTCGACGAAGTAGGGAGTCCAGCCGCAGCCGCGGAAGAACTGTTCCAGTTCCTCATGTTCGATCCGGGAAAGTACGGTTGGATTGCTGATCTTATAGCCGTTCAAGTGCAGGATCGGCAATACAGCTCCATCCGTGACGGGATTGAGAAACTTGTTCGACTGCCACGCCGTGGCGAGCGATCCGGTCTCCGCCTCTCCGTCGCCGATGACGCAAGCGACGATTAAATCGGGGTTGTCGAAAGCTGCTCCAAAGGCGTGGCTTAGGGAATAACCCAGTTCGCCGCCCTCATGAATCGAACCAGGTGTCGTTGGCGCGACGTGGCTCGATATGCCGCCGGGGAAGGAAAACTGCTTAAACAGCAACTTGAGGCCGGCCTCATCCTGGGTCACATTTGGATACACTTCGCTCCAAGTCCCTTCAAGATAGACATTCCCCACAATCGCCGGACCACCGTGGCCAGGGCCGGCGACATAAAACATGTTTAGGTCGTACTTCTTGATGGCCCGATTCAGATGAACATAGATGAAGTTCTGTCCAGGAGTCGTACCCCAGTGCGACACCACTAGCGGCTTCACATGCACGAGGGTCAGCGGTTCTCTCAGCAGCGGATTTTCGTAAAGGTAGATTTGGCCAACTGACACATAATTTGCCGCGCGCCAGTAAGCATTCATCTTGCGAAGCAGTTCAGGATTGAGCGTGTCCGTTGTCTTGATGGACTCTTCTTTGCTCAACAATGCGGGCGTTTCGTGGAGTATCTCCGGAATGAGCAGTTCGGATGACATAGTTGCATTCTCCTAACTTCGGCTAAAGTTCAAGCGATTTGACGCGGCGATCGTTCATCGTCGGGTAAACGAAAAAGGCTGTTTAGAGGCTCTCAAGCTGGCCAGACGAATCAGTTGTTAAGCTGAGTGAAAGGAGCTTCGCATAAGTGGAGTTATAGTCTGTGTGTAGAACGCCTCGCATGCCCAAGCTTTCCGCAATTTGGACGAACATGGGTGTGTTGTCGATATAGGCAACTTGCTTTGTTGGCGTCTGGGCGAGATCCAGTGCCAGGCGAAAGATCTCCACGTCCGGCTTGCGCATCCCAACGAAGCATGAGGAGATAAAAATATCGGCCAACTGATCGAGCTTGAACTTGCGTACACGATAGGCATTGACAGCGCGTGATCCATTGCTGATTACAACGACCTTCAATCCAAGCTGCCGCTTGAGTTGCGTGATAAGTTGGACCATCTTTGGGTATGGCCTTGATTGATCAAACATGAAGTTGCGGAACTGGCTTCTCGTGAATGGTCGCTTTTCGTAAAAGACTACCCACCCGAGATATTCCTCAATCGTTAGTTTTCCTTCCTCGTGAGTCTCGAAAACCAGGCGATGACGCTGATCCATCTCTGCCCAGATGAGATTGAAGTGTCGGGCCGCGCGTTTACGGGCCAGGTGGTCCCACCCATTGGTGAGCAGGACCCCGCCGATATCGATAAACAGCGCGGAAATCGGTAGTGCTCGTTTCATTGAAGCTCCGACACAACTGGACTCACCATTGGCCACAAATGCTGACTTGGACCAATGTCTTGAGCGTGAAGAAGAGTCTCACGCCGTTGGTGGGACGCTTCGACTCAGTGTCGACTTGGATTGAATCGGTGGTCTGAGCAGTTGTGCTCAGAGCACATTGAGAGGGGTCCTGGTCATTACCCTTTTAGCAGCGTCGGATGCGTTAACAGACAACGTCTACAAAAGCTCTGCCGGACCAAGAATCATGCATGTCATTCGTGATCAGTGCGATTCTTATTACACCGATTTGGCTCTCTGTTGAGGAGAGATCGGTGATGACGGAAGGTGCAGAATTGCTCAGACCCAGGAGGCCAAGTGCTGCAAACGTAGTCTAGTGTATGCGAATTAGCGCATTCAGACGATGATAGCGAAGGTCAACAGCACGCGACAGTCTCGCCGTTCCCCGAGCGATAAGGCTGCCTTTCCATAAAGGCCGTCCCTATGGATGGAATGAAGTATGTAACGTTTGATGCTAAAGAGTATTTGGCGAGCCAGGGAATCGGGCGAAAGCTAATCAGATTTAAAGCGAAGCATTTCCTTTTCACTCAAGGTAGTCCAGCCGACTCCGTTTTTTATATCCATTCCGGACGGGCGAAACCCACTATCGTATCCCGGGGAGGAATTGTCCAAGCCCAAACTGCCTGAACTTGGGAAGTAGTAGCTTAGACGTTCGATCGTTTGAATTCGACGGATATTTCTAAAATAGGGCCGCATCGTTTTGATGGTGAGAGGAGACTGTCTATAGCATCACTGCGGGGTGCTTTCTTTGCTCTTGCAAATGTCTCTTATGCAAAAAGCGTTGCGACCCAGAGATAGTGCTCATGGGGGCGCGAACTATGTGCCAAAACGTCGAAAATCTAACGGCCCTAGGTTTGTGGGTCAAGAAAGAATGGAAGATGAAAATTCTGATAGGAATTGACGAGTCGAAGTTCTCAAAGCACTTGATTGGATCTATGATCTCCCAGTTTCGGACAGAGAATGCAGAAGTGCTGGTGCTCCATGTGCTGCAACCGGTTGAGCCCGTGGCTCCTCCAGAGATGGCGCAGGGCTACGCTCCGGAGTTGGAAGATCAGAAGGTACCCGCTTGCGCATTGGTTGAAAGTGCGGCAGACGAGTTGCGTGCCGCCGGATTCAAGGTCCACACAGCGGTCAAGGTTGGTGACGTCCTGGACGGCATACTCGCTGCCGCAGAGAGTTGGGAGGCCGACTTGATTGCAGTTGGTTCACAGGCAAGCAAGGGCATCAAGAATCTGTTGTTGGGAAGCGTGGCTCAATCCGTCGCTCGACAGGCGACATGCTCTGTAGAAATTGTTCGTTTGCCAACGCATGAGTGACAGATGGCCGCGTGGGTAATCCAGATGTCTTCCAAGAGTAAGCTCCGGTATTGCTGATTTAACCTGCTTATTGCTAAGCAGAGACACGGTTCACACTCTGGCTTCGGGTGGATCGGCAGCCACTCCTACCGGCAGCAGATCGAGCAAGTCAAGTCGCGCGACGCCGATTCGGTTATCGGCCATGCCGTAGTAGATATCGAAGCGATCCGGTCTTCCTATGTCATCGCGTCTGTCGATGCCGGTTGGAAAGACAACATTAGCGACAGTTCCTTCCTTTTCCTGTGGCAGCGTTGGAGTAAGTACAGGCTCTTTCGATCGATATCGGATGATACGTGGATCATGCTCTGAAAGGACCATCACTCCGGCGGAGTAGCGTAGGGGGTGCTTGGCACCGCCCGTGCCTGACTTCCCGCCCACGCTTGCCTCGCTCACTCCGTGATAAACGATAAGCCAGCCGTGCCTGGTTAGTACGGGCGGTGTTCCCGCGCCGATTTTCAGACGCTCCCATGGGGAGACAGGCGTCGCCAATCGGTGTTGAGAAGTGAACCGGCCAAGGTGGTCCGGATCGCGGCTTTCAAAGGTCTTCGGGCAATAGGAGATCCAAATGCTCTCCTGGTCAAGGTCCAATTTACGAACCGCAGTATGGAGACAGGTTTCCTCCGGTCGAGTGCCGGGAAACAACGGGCGATGCAGCAAACCCAACTCCAGCCTGCCAGAACTGTTGGGTATGGCGACGGGGAAGAAGCTCGCATCCTTGTCATCGATATTGTCTAGTTCGATGCCATGCCAATGTGTGTAGGTTGCGAGACCCAGGCGCTTCCAATGAAAGAGATCTTCGGACTCTGCCATTGCGATTCTCGGACCATTTGTAGAGAATGCGGTATAGGTCATGATGTAACGCTGAAGAGGTTCTACATAGGTAACGCGCGGATCTTCGCATCCTCCGCCACCATTTGGCCGAAGCTCATAATCGGCCTGCGGCTCTAGTGCGATGCCCAGCCGTTCGGCGCCTTCGGGGTCCCCGTCATGATTGAAAATCACGCGGGCTATGCCGATGCGCGAATAGTTATTCTTTGCGACCAGCCGCGGAAAGAGGTACAGCTTCCCGTCCGGTCCGCGAACTGCGGCCGGATTCAGAATGCCTTCAACTTCATATGGATTACCCGGCTCCGGCTCCATCAACATCGCCAGGCGGTGTAATTTCAGGTTGCTCGCGAAGCCGACGCTCATCGGTCCACCTGAAAGGATCGCACTTGCTGCTCTGGGCCCAGACAAGCGATGACTGTTTCGATGACTCTTTTGGTCTCATCAGGATTGCGAGCTGGGGTTGAGATCATGCCAACTTGTTTCGCAGGGTAGTCGCCTCCTCCCACAAAGAGGGCGCCGCCGACATAGATCATTGCCTGCAACGAAAAGCCAAGGAGATCGCGCAGCTTCTTAATGCCGTACGCCTTGTCTGTCCCGTGCCCGCATACGTCGATCGATGTGGCCCCACCGAGACGAACCGAAAACTGTGGGATAAGGGCGTCAAGGACCGTCTTGATTTTCTTCCGTTTCGTAAAGTCCGCATCCCACTTCACTTTCTTATCCAAAGGAGCCTGTTGGCCCAAGGCGGAATCGGTTATCTGGCTTGCGCGATCTTCAATGGTTTCTCCCCAGGTCTTTTCGACTTTGAAAGCCGCTGTTGCGACCGCTTTGGTGAGAGAGTTGATGATCCTCTGCTTTTCATCTGGAGTGAAGTCCTCAGCATAGAGCTTTATCCACTTTTCTTTGTACTGAAAGAATTGGGTTCCGCACGTAGGAAGAATGGACAGACTCGGCAAGAGTGGAGATCCTGGAAGACGCGAGAGAACCTGTCGTTCGAACTGAAGCCAGTTCCCTCCTGAAATGATGGCTACTTCGGTGACTTCGCGCAGATCGCGCGGAAGTGGAGCCATCTCAGCATCGAGGGGCGATTTCCTTGCCGCCAATGTCCCGTCCAAATCGAAAACAATGAGTTTCTTCATCATCCGTCCAATTTTGTGTTTCTTAGATGTACCAGGGTATGTGGCTGTCGACAAACAGTCGTTATTCTGGGATGGCGATTTCCAGTAATGTCACTTCCACTGCGGGCCGGAATGTGCATACCCCGATCTCTGCAGGCAATATCCAGACGTCGCCTTTTCCAACAAGATGAAGGGCGTTGTTATCAAGTTGACCGGAGCCACTTAGACAAACAATTACTCGGGGTTCTCCCGGGGCGCCGACCAGAAACGGCACGGTTCCGCGTAAACGCCATAGCCGAAACTGGTCGCAATCAAAGAGTCTTTCACGTTCCACTGGCGTATTGGTTTCTAAGATTGGCGCCACTTCGCAGCCAGTGCTTCCCTTGAAGTCTATGCACGCCAATGCCTGATCGACCTGGAGTGGCCGCAACTGACCTGTCTTCGCGTCAACGTGACCCCAATCGTATAGGCGGTATGTTACGTCGCTGTTTTGTTGAACTTCAAACACGACTACTCCTCCACCGAGTGTGTGAACCTTTCCCGCAGGAATGAAGATGGCCTCACCGGGCTTTGCATCTAAACCCACGAGCCGGTCCACAATAGCCCCTGTAGTGATTGCATGACGGAGGTTGGTTTCAGTTGTTCCGGGTTGCAGACCTGCGTAGATTCGGCTACCCTTCTGGGCCTCAATCACGACCCACGCCTCGGTCTTTGAGGTTTCGCCAGCCGGAATGAGTTCTGGATGGTTATCGCCAGGGTGCACTTGTACGGAAAGCATCATGCTTGCATCAAGAAATTTGAGTAGAACGGGGAAGCGCTGGGACCGTGTGGGCCGCTTCCCCATCAGTCCTTCGTAAGAGTGTTCCATCAGTTCACTGAGAGTTCGACCTTTCAGAGGTCCATTGGCAACGCGGCTTTGATGTTCGTCGCGGTCGCTAAGAATCCAGGCCTCACCGACAGGGCCTTCAGGCATCGGCCCGGAGAGCAGATTGGACAGCCGCCTCCCACCCCACAGCCGATACTGGAAGATTGGCTCGAAGCGCATGGGGTACAAAGCTAATTCGGACAAGATTCGACACCTGGCTCTCATTGCTGGCGGCAAATGCTACGCGGATCAAGGCTTGCAACGACAAGTAATGTGCTCTCAACGGTCGTAGCACAGATGAATCCCTCGACCGCACGTCATCCAGCGTCCGTGGTCATTCGCAAAGATGGCTACTACCTGGACTATCGAAGACATGATGCCGGGCGGTACGGTCAATTGAGACCAGTAGTTGAACGGACATACGGTTTAGTGATAGTTCAGACGAATTGCGTTGAATGCCAATCACAGCAGCGCCAATACAAATTTGTCGATGTAAGAGACTGGTTCTAGTCTGGCCTCAAGCATGTGCCCAAATCAACACTCGATGCGATGCGCGAAGGCTTTCTTCTGCGCTTTTGGTAGGAAATCGATTCAAGCGGACGGCTCCTGCTTCTTGCAGGCAGTTCGCTGGATGACTCTACGCGGGAACTCGGCTATCACCGACATGTCCGGGGCAACAGGAACCTGGCTTTTCAAACTGAAGAGCCACTTGATGAATCGATATCTCTCAGACGGTACGTCGGAACCAGAGGATCTCTTATGACACAGACTCACAAGTGTGAACATTCGGGCTGCAATTGCAAAGCAGCAAGTGGCAGAAAGTATTGCAGTGAAGCATGTTCCGACCCAAAGAAGAACGCAGGGACGATTTGCCAGTGCCATCATCCGGAATGCGATTTGGTCGGGCTCAAAATGTAGTCTCCGACGGGGTGTTGAGGACGTCGATAGGAAGGTGACATCGCTAGGATAGTAAGTCGTTTTTCCGTCACTGGCCTGAAGTTGATCGAGACTTTCTTAAACCCCGATTTAGCTGCGCCGAACGCCACCAACGCCGGGTAAATAAAAGTAAGGGATCCGCAGCAGTTGCGACCCGTACGAAAGTACTGATGCGAAAGCGTACCAATGTCGACATGTTGCAGTCTTAAGCCCGGAACCATCTGCTGGCCTGTATTGCGCCTGAGAATCAATCATCCAAGGCCGTATTAAACAGGAACTGTTAGCGAAATGAGCATTGTACCGAGGCTAGCCAGAGCGATCCAACAAATCGGATGTAGGTCTGGCCTCTTTTGTCACTCGAGTTCCAAGCAGACTTGGCAAGGGTAATACGGTTCATTTACCACGTGAGAAAGCGGGAAATAATGTCATTGAACAAAGTCAACGAAGTCGAGACAGCATTGAGCAGTTCGATTCCCGCTTGTCGTCAGACTGTTCCCTCAAAACCTGCTTCTCTGCCTCTGCCGACGCGCATTGCGTTCGTGGGTAATTACCTGCCGCGGCAGTGCGGTATAGCAACATTCACAACGGACTTATGCACCGCAATCGGCGCCGAATATGGCTCCGAACGACTCTTTGCAATTCCCGTAAACGATCCCGATGCCTCTTACGATTATCCCGAGCAAGTTCGGCTTGAACTTGCTCAGGATGACCTCACATCCTATCAGCGGGCTGCCGACTTTCTCAATTTCAATAGCAACGACCTGGTATGTCTGCAGCATGAGTACGGCATTTACGGTGGGGTGGCAGGCGGCCACATACTTTCTCTTCTGCGCAAGCTGAAGATGCCCTTGGTCACTACGCTGCATACGGTACTAAGCGAACCGGACGTCGATCAACGCACCGTCCTCAAAGAGATCGCAACTTTGTCAGATCGCATGATCGTCATGAGTGAGCAAGCAGCAGAGATGCTGCGAGATGTGTATGCTGTTCCTGCCTCGAAGATCGATGTGATTCCGCACGGTGTCCCGGATCTGTCATTCACGGACCCGAACTTCTTCAAAGACACTTTCGGCGTAGAGGGCAAATCGGTTCTTCTGACGTTCGGCCTGTTATCTCCGAACAAAGGCATTGAGAATGTAATACGCGCACTACCATCCATTCTTGCAGTTCATCCGGAAGTCGTTTATATCGTCTCCGGAGCCACTCATCCTCATCTCCGCAAGCGGGAAGGCGAGCGCTATCGAGAAGCGTTGTGCGCACTCGCAGAAGAATTAGGGGTCGCATCCAATCTCATTCTCTCTAATCGTTTTGTTCCCGCAGAGGAACTTCTCCAGCACGTCGGTGCTGCGGACATCTACATCACGCCCTATCGGCACGAGGCTCAGGTCGTTTCTGGCACGCTTGCCATTGCCTTGGGTGCCGGCAAAGCTATAGTATCCACTCCCTATTGGCATGCCAAGGAGTTGCTCGCGGATGGCCGAGGCGTACTCGTCCCATTTGAAGATCCCGGTGCAATCTCGGACGCCGTCCTTCGCTTACTCGATAGTGAAGTCGAGCGTCACGCAATGCGGAAGCGTGCTTACCAGTACTCCCGGGGAACAACTTGGCCCAATACAGCACGGGCGTATATGGCAAGCTTTCAACGCGCACGGCAGGAACGTATGTTGCAGCCAAAGCCTGCCAGACAAGGAGATCCGGAGCAGACCTTGACGACGGGCTTGCCCGTACTAAGCCCGGCACATCTATTCGCCATGACAGACGACACTGGAATCTTCCAGCACGCGATTTTTACGATACCCAACTGCCGTGAGGGCTACACAACCGATGACAATGCGCGTGCACTGATTGTGTCCACGCTTCTCGAGGATAGCCTGACAAACGGAGATACCAGGAAGTATACGAGTCTGTCTCAACGTTATCTCTCGTTTCTATGGCTTGCGTTCCACACGGAGTCGGGAAGATTCCGAAACTTCTTGGGATATGATCGCCAATGGCTGGAAGATGTCGGATCGGAAGACAGCCACGGGCGGGCGCTCTGGTCGCTGGGAACAGTCCTCGGCAAATCGCAAAATGCGGGATTGCGCGGAGCCGCCGGACGTCTCTTCGAGGCTGCGCTTCCTTCAACGCTCGGCTTCACTAGTCCGAGAGCATGGGCTTTCAGCGTCTTGGGCATGCAAGCCTACCTGGACTGGTTTCCAGGGGACAGAGTTGTTCAAGGGGCGCGAAACACGCTTGCAAACCGCCTCCTCGATATCTACGCGCGCAGTCGTTCCGAAGAGTGGCATTGGTTTGAGAAGAGCCTCTCGTATTCCAATGCCAGATTGCCTCAAGCTCTGATCCTTGCCGGATGGCACAGTGACAATCGAAGCATGATGCAGGCCGGCATACAGTCATTGCGTTGGCTCGTATCCGAGCAGATACGCGAAGATTGCAATGTCTTTGTCCCCATTGGCTCAAGAGGTTTCTATGTGCAGGGAGAAGACAAAGCACGTTTCGATCAACAGCCGGTAGAAGCGTGCGCAACAATCTCTGCATGCCTTGAGGCACAACGCCTCACAGGAGACGAACAGTGGTTCAGAGAAGCCCATCGCGTTTTCGGGTGGTTTCTTGGAAAAAATGATCTGCACACCCCGCTTTACGATGCGACGACAGGCGGCTGCAGAGACGGACTTCACCCCGATCGCGTGAATGAAAATCAGGGGGCGGAATCAACGCTCTCATTCCTGATGGCGTTGCTTGAATTGCAGGCGGCCCCATCAGCAAACGAATTCAACTGCAAACATGAAATGAGCGCCGCACATTGACTTCAGCCCAATCAAACGTTACCACGTCTGGTCATCAGTCAACCTCTCCATGCGGTTTGGATGGATGTTCAAAAACGCCGCTTTTCAGACGTCATGATGGCAATCCCATTCTGACGCGAGAGGATTGGCCTTATCCAATAAACAGCGTCTTCAATGCAGGCGCGACTTTGCTCCAGAATGGAGAGACACTCTTGCTGTGTCGGGTGGAGGACTGCACTGGCATGTCTCACCTGTGCGCTGCCCGCTCGGCTAACGGAATCGACGGTTGGATCATCGATTCGAAGCCAACACTGATGGCCAGTCCAAGCGAGTTTCCAGAGGAGATCTGGGGAATTGAAGATCCCCGCATCACGTATGTTCCTGAACTCGAAAAATACGCGGTGGCCTATACTTCCTTTTCGCGAGGCGGGCCAGGAGTCTCTCTCGCCATGACCGCCGATTTTAAGAACTTTGAACGTTTCGGCGTCATCATGCAACCGGAAGATAAGGACGCAGCTCTTCTCCCAAAAAGGATCGGCAATCGCTGGGCTCTCATTCATCGGCCGGTCACAACTCTGGGCGCTCACATGTGGGTCTCTTATTCGCCCGATCTGCATCATTGGGGCAATCACAAAATCATGCTTGAGGCAAGACGCGGTGGGTGGTGGGATGCGAACAAGATTGGCCTTTGCTCCCCACCGATCGAGACGGCCAAGGGCTGGCTGACCATCTACCACGGGGTACGCAATACCGCATCCGGGAGCATCTATCGATTAGGTCTGGCGCTCTTTGATCTGAACAAGCCCGAACTTTGCCTGCAGCGCGGAAACTGTTGGATGTTCGGCCCGGAAGCGCCGTACGAACGAGGCGGAGATGTAAGCGATGTCGTCTTCCCTTGCGGACAGACGATCGCAGCGGATGGCGATACCATTCATCTCTATTACGGGGCCGCAGACTCCTGTATGGCTCTGGCAACCGGCAGTATTAGCGCCTTGCTGGAATGGCTGGAGGCAGACTCCAGTTTGGCAAATGAAACCGGCACTTAATCGAGGCAGCCATCCGCAAAACTCATTGTCTGGGCTCATACTTCGCACGTTGGAGATGCCCGGGCCACAGCCATGGGGCAGGCAGGCGAATGGAATATTGGACAGCTCGTTCGGCAGAAATATGGAGATGATCGTCGAAGTATAGGCTTTACAACCTACTCTGGAACAGTGACGGCCGCATTCGAATGGGACGGCCGAACAGAACGGATTTGCGTACAGCCGGCGCGTAAGGATAGCTACGAGCACCTACTGCACGACACCGGTATTCCAGCCTTCACACTCAATCTGGAGAAAGGTTCGCCGGTTTCAAATGCATTGCACGTCCCAATGCGCGAACGGGCGATAGGAGTGATCTACCGTCCGGAATCGGAGCTCGCGGGCCACTACTTTCAGGCATCTCTCTCGGATCAGTTCGATGCGGTCGTTCACTCTGATGAAAGCTACGCTGTGAAACCAATGGATGGTATCGCCGAAAATGCCTAGGGGGAGCCTGCTGAAACGTTCCCATCTGGCATATGACTCTAAAGCCGAAAGGAAATAACAGCCGTATCCAGCCTGAAAGAGCGAGGACAAGGTTGTTGTCCATATGTTTCGGAGTGTTTTGCAGTCTGCAGGCATCGGGCCAGCATCCCAGCTAGGGATTTCCCGCTTCTATCGCCAAGACTAATCCAAAAGCCGCGCTCGGCAAACCTCTCGCCTCACCCGTTCTGTTCAAGAAGGTGCCGGTAGACCTCGATCTTCCATCGAGAAGGCGTGACGAGCTGCCTCATCTGAACGGTGCTGTCCAATACTATCTTTCCGCAATCGCATAGATACAGCCCGCTAATTCTTCCAGCGACACTCAATATCGTGATCAAGCAATCGTCGATAGAAGACAGGTAGCGGAACTTGCTTTGCAATCTGGACGGGCGGAAGCTGCCTTCGAATCTGTCTATGAAACAGCAACGCTAGGTCAGGATGCCGTTGGGAACTGAATGCTCAGCTCCTGGACCGGAAGAATATTACCCATCGTCACTTTGCTTCCGTCTTCTTCTATGCAGCTGTCGGCAATCAAGCTTCGAACATCTCCGATTCCAACTAACTCAAGGAACAATAACAGCCGATCCATTCTCGGTCTCATCCTTCACGGCCACGAGTGCCTCGTTGGCCTGATCCAGACGGAATACCGAGACGCGCGGTTGAATGTTCAGCTTGTGCGCAAGCGCAAGGAAATCGCGTGCGTCGTCTCGCGTCATGTTCGCGACGCTTCGTATCTGCCGTTCGCCCCAAAGCAACTTGTCATAGTTGAAGGCCGGCATTTGGTCCAGATGGATGGCATTGATCGCGACTACACCGCCTTTGCGAAGGCTCGACAGAGCATCGACTACCACCTTGCCGCTTGGGGCGAATGTGATTGCGCGATCAAGCGCCACCGGCGGTCTGGCGTCTTCGTCGCCGACCCAGGTTGCGCCGAGTCTTACAGCGCTGGCACGGTGAGCTTCGCCCCGGGTCACGACATATACCTCGCAGCCCCAGGATTGAAGCACCGGAATCGACAGCGTGGCGGAGCTTCCAAAGCCGAAGAGGCCTACGCGGTCTCCAGGCGCGACCCCGGCAACCCGCAAGCTGCGAAACCCGATAATGCCCGCGCAGAGCAGTGGCGCTACATGGGTTGCATCGAGCTCGGGCGGAAGTGGATAGGTGAAGTCTTCTCGTGTGAGCGCAAATTCAGCATACCCTCCGTCGACGGAATATCCAGTGAACGTCGGATGGTCACAGAGGTTTTCCATGCCATGTAGACAGAAAAAGCAGTCGCCGTCTGTGCCACCCATCCACGAAACACCCACTCGAGTCCCCAACGGCAAACTCGCGCTGGCTCCCTCAATCACCTCTCCGACGATCTGATGACCGGGGATCAGGGGTTGGTGGAGCACTGGAAGATCGCCCTCGACGATGTGCAAGTCTGTACGGCAAACGCCGCATGCGAGCACACGCAAAAGAACGTAGCCCGAAGCCACTTGCGGGCGAGGCACATCCTCAATTCTTAAATGGGAACCTGCGCTTCTTGTTGCGGGATTGAAAATCGCAGCTCTCATAAGTGCTTATCTGTTCCTTCGATTTGATGGACGCCGTGCCCTTGAAGTGTGAAAGGCCGCGCCGACATTCCACGGAACTCTGCGATTGTTGGCATCGTGCAGTGGGCGACTGAATGGTTTGGCCTTTAACACGCGGTCAAGGTGTCCACCTCAACTGAAAGTCTTACATCTGTTCCCGCCCACCGCTGAGCAATCGGGCACGAACGGTTTCTTGTACGTCCTGGGATTTAGCACCACTTCTTCTTCAACTTGTGCTGAGCGAGTTTGTCATAGCGTCATTCGGCGGGTTGGCTTCGACCTTGTGGGCTCGTCTGTCAAAGGAAACCACAATCCATCAGGCTTACGGCGTACCAAGCGACGACGGTCTCAATCAGGTGCGCAAAAGGGCACAACAAAGAGAGTCAGGAAGACCGATTGCGTGGCTTCTATCAGGCGTACGGATAGTCGAAACGCATGGGATGGGGGCCAGCGACCCTTTCAGCAAACTGTTGGACAACTTCGATGTGCAAGTTGTGACCGGTCTAAAGGACACATCCCTCCCTAGTCCTTGAGGATCAATATAGGCCAGTGTCGGGTAATTTCGAGAGGTTCACTCAGATGCCACAGCAAGTCAAAGAATTAAATGGTGACCATACGCTGATAACTCACAGGCGGCCAATGACGGTTGCTCCGAACCCAGTATTGAGAACCAGACTACTTCTAGTTGAGGAATGTGCGGACACAGATTCCAGCCGGAATCTCCTACTGTCCACTTCCGGATTTTGTGTTGAAAGGGTGAGCACTCGTTCCGAAATCTTTGACTTGCGATTCCCTCCCATGCACCTCGCAGTGCTTAGTGAAAACCTCGGAGTATTGATACTTCGCGGCGCTGACGAAGATGTGCTTAGGCAATGGCCGCTTGCGCGAGTTCTGAACATCGGGCCAGCTCATATCGTCCCGGAGGATCCCTTGTATGACGAGGCTGTCGATCGTCGGGTTTCCTCCAGCGATCTACTTCTCGTGCTAGCCAGAATGTCAGCCTACCCCTACAGCCACCGGGTCGAGGTTTGGGGCTTGAATCTTGGAGGTGTAGTTCACAACGACACATTCAAAGATAACCGCACGTCCATCCCGGAGGAGAGCGATCCTACCAAGAGTCCGGGTAGTGATTCGGAACACGAAGCTGAGCCGCAGGATCTCCCCGCGGAAGAACGCAGGAATTGGCGACACATCGAGCCATTTCAACAGACAGCGGGCGATTGAAATTAAATCCAATCAGAGATCAGAGGATCCCGGTCCCGATCAGGATCGGACGCATGAAGCTGTGAGACCGCAGAGCTTTACCTGGCAGAGACGCCTCTTTGATCCGAGGTGCCAAGTTAGTCCAACAGATATTTCAGTGGAGATCACCTATGGCGTATGAAAGCGTTAACCCCTATAGCGGACAGAGAACCAAGCAGTTTGCAGAACACACAAGCGAAGAAGTAGAGGCGGCGGTCACTCAAGCGCAAGTCTGCTTTACGGATTGGCAAACAACAACATTCGTCGAACGAGCTGCTGTTCTATCGAAGGCGGCTCTGATCTTGCGCTCCCAGACTGAGAGGTTCGCAAAACTTATCACCGAGGAAATGGGCAAGCTCATCGCGGAGAGCCGGGGCGAAGTCACCCTCAGCGCGGATATTATCGACTACTATGCTCAGAATGCTGAAGGTTTTCTTGCACCGCAACAACTCGCTCCACTCTCAGGGGAAGCAGCCATCGAGAGCAGCCCCATCGGAGTACTCTTTGGTATTGAGCCGTGGAATTTTCCGTACTATCAATTGGCGCGCTTTGTTGCTCCGAATCTGATGGCCGGTAACGTAGTAATTGTGAAGCATGCGCCCTCTGTTCCGCAGTGCGCACTTGAGTTTGTAGCCCTCTTCAAAGAAGCCGGCGCTCCCGATGGGGCCTACACAAATCTCTTCCTATCGAACGATCAGGCGGAGAGTCTAATCGACGATCCGAGAATTAAAGGAGTGGCGCTTACCGGAAGTGAGCGCGCTGGTTCGATAGTCGCGGCTCAGGCTGGCAAGAACCTGAAGAAGTCTACTATGGAGCTTGGCGGCAGTGATGCTTTCATCGTTTTGGAAGACGCCGCACTTGATAAAACTGTGGAATGGGCGGTGTGGGGCCGGATGAACAACACCGGCCAATGCTGCGTGGCGGCGAAACGATTCATCGTAGTGGATGAGGTAGCCGACGAGTTCATCGCCAAGTTTCGGGCTGCATTGGAAACCCTCACCCCGGGCGATCCCATGGACGCCTTAACCACGCTTGGTCCCCTCTGCTCGGAGTCTGCGCTCGTTAACCTTCTCGATCAGGTAAGCCGCTCAGTCTCGGCGGGAGCACGGCTCATCATGGGTGGACGCAGAGTCGACCGACCTGGAGCATTTATGCAACCGTCCATCCTCACGGACATTCAGAAGGGAACACCAGCCTATATCGAGGAATTCTTTGGCCCAGTGGCGCTTTTCTTCCGCGTTGCCAATGAGGAGGAAGCGATCGCTCTTGCCAACGATTCAAAGTATGGTCTGGGAGGCTCCGTATTCACCGCTGACATAGAGCGAGGCAAAAGCGTGGCCAGCCGGCTGGACACTGGAATGGTCTTCGTCAACCACCCGACCTGGACCGCGCCGGAACTGCCGTTCGGAGGGATCAAGAACTCCGGTTACGGACGTGAACTTTCCAGTCTCGGCATACAGGAGTTCGTGAACAAGAAGCTGGTTTGCGTCGTACCGATCAACGCACCGGCGTAATGAGCGCGCTTCGTTCCACTTCAGTCAGCTCGGGTGTTTGTGTGATCAGTCTTCGGACTCCATGAGCAAACTGGCACAGAGTATTCAATCCGCATGTGGAAGGCTCAAAAGATGAACGATCCTATTCGACACGACCACCAAGAACTTCTTGAAAGTCTCGTTGGGGGTAAACTACCGCGCAATCTAAGCTGGAGTGCTGTAGTTGACCTCATTGGACAGATTGGCGAAGTCCAGCCCCACGGAAACGACGGGTTTGTCTTCATCGTTAATTCGCAAAGCGGTTTCTTTAAGAAACCCAGCACCCACGGTCTCGACGTAGAAGAGGTCTCCCATCTGCGGAAGTTCCTCAAAGAGGCTGAGGCACTTGGCAAACCTGCAAAAGCACATCTGGTCGGGCGGATGGTCGTCGTCATCGATCATCATGCAGCGCACATCTATCACGACTTTGGCGGAAGCCGGCCAGAAGATGAACTAACTGTCAAGCCGTATGATCCATTTGGATTCCAGCACCACTTGATCCACCGCAAAGAAGCCCATTACAAGGGCGATCATGTTCCTGAGGAGGACTCTTACTACGAGGAGATAGCTAAGGATATTATTCATGCCGAAGCGATCATCCTGATTGGCCACGCCACGGGGAAGAGTAGCGCAGTGAACTTTCTGAGCGAGTATCTGAAGACGCATCATCATGAGACATTTCAGCGGATAGTCGCTGTCGAGACTGCTGATCTCTCCGCTCTTACGGAACCGCAAATCGAGGAGATTGCCAAGAGACACCTCGGTGCCCCTGCCAAGATCCCTCTGAGGACCGATTGGGGCGGTCTGCGCAGGGAAAATGTCGACTAACTGAATGAGCTATCAGCATATGCCAGTGGTCGGCTGGGCTTTCGCGAACCAGGGCAGAGAATGTGCTCTAAGAACGACGAGGATGGGATGCCAAGTCAGAGGTCCATCGACAGGATACAAACCGTCACCGCCAGTGCATTTGACAGCCTGGTTCTGAAAGGTGCAGGACCAATCGTAGTTGAGTTTATGTCCTACGGGTGCGCGCACTGCGCCGTGATCGAGGCGGATCTTCAGCAGGTAGCGCAGATCGTAGCGCCCTCGGAAAAGATATTCAGGGTCAACGTAGCGGTAGACCTCGAACTCGCCAATCTGTACGAAATCCAGGGAACGCCTACCCTGATTATGTTTTTGAACGGCGAAATTGTCGGCAGGGATGAAGGTCCTAGTCCGAATGTCTCGAACCTATTGGCTTTGGTCAGGAACCCATTTGATTCATAAAATTAGTCCGAATTATGCCAATAAAAGAGCACAACGCCCCATCCTGCTATTTAACGACGAATGCGGGGTTTGTCGAAGTATCGCGGATTGGGTGAAGAACCAGGCGCAAGCCACTTCCGTCATCGCCAGCATAATCGTACGGCCTATCGGCCAAGATCCCGAAAAGCTGCGGTCTCTCAATCCAGACCTGAATATTTGGGATGCCTACGAGACAATTCATCTGCTGATGCCGGATGGGTCAATGAAACTCGGAGGGGAAGCAGTTGCTGAGGTCCTGCGCAGTCTACCTGGGACCAGATGGTTCGCTTGGTCCTTCGCAATCAGCGTCTGCGGTGTTCGTCCGTTTCAGGCCATGCTTAACCTGGCTTACACGATCCTCGCTGACGTGCGTCCCGTGCTTGGCTGCGAGAGTTGCGGCACGCCGAGTCTATGGTTACGTCCGTTCAGGTGGTTAGTCAGATTGATCGCGCCACCATCTAGCAAGAATCACAACCCGATTCGCCATTTCACTTCTCTGCCAGCCCGAGTGCGTGTCCAACCAGCAAAGCAAATTTGAATCGATCGATGCCGCGTCAAGTCGACAGGCTCTTGCAGTGCACGTCTAATTTCATGGCCTTCAATCGCGCAACAGATACCGAAGCCTTTCAGGCGAGTTGAGGATCGACTTGGGTTTCTTGCCAGCGGCGAACTCTTCGATGACGCGACCGACGTAGTTCACCGTTCCGTCCAGCATCAGATCCGTTAGCCCCGCAATATGAGGAGTGACCAGCACCTGGGGAAGCTGGAGCAAAGGATCCTTGCGATCTGGAGGTTCATTCTTCAAAACGTCAAGCCCAGCCGCTGAAATCTTTCCAAACGCGACTGCATCGACAAGTGCGGCCTCATCGATCAGCATGCCGCGGGCAATGTTCACCAGTATGCTGCCGCGCTTCATCGCACCAAGTACCGCTGCATTGACCAGGTTCTCGTTCTCCTTACTTGCTCGAACGCAAATGACAACAAAATCAGCATCGGCGACTGCTCTGTTGAGCTGATTGGCAGGATAGGCAGTGACATCCGCGGGCGCGGCCTCCGGGTATTCATCTGTAGCCACCATCTTCACGCCAAAAGGACGCAGGCGATCTACGAGCTGTCGTCCGATGGTCCCTAGGCCAACTATGCATACCGTTTTTCCGCTCAGTGCAAGATTGAGTGTAGGTGGCCGCATATTCGTGCCCCTTTGCAGAGATATCAGGGTTTCCTTGAGATGCCTCGCGGCGCCGAGCAGCAGTAAGACCGCGAACTCCGCAACTGAAGTAGCATTTCCCGTGAGGTCCGCTGGGGCATACGAGACCCAGATGCCGAGTTTGCTGGCGGCATCGACGTCAACCTCCTCATATCCGTCGCTGACAGTTTGAATGAGCTTCAGATTTGGCTGCACGATAAGCAACTCACGATCGATTGCGCCCGCAGCGAGAAGTACTTCGAAATCGAAATCCTGAGCGCTCCGGCTGGCGATCCAATCGACCACCTCATGGTGCGCCAACTCAGTGCGGAATCTTTGAAGAAGCTGTGAGGCAAAGAAATTCCCGGTATGAACAAATGCAATCTTCACTTGTTGTCCCTTCAGCCTTACATACAGGGTGCCGGTAGATGCATTATGCAAAGTGGTCGTTCAGGAAATACGAAGGCGAGCAAACACTGGAATCTTCACTATGTCCAGGATTGCACCGAAAACAAAAGCGACGCCAAACTCGGCAGCGATAACCGCGATGGGCAACGGAGCCATGGCGATTCCAAACGTAGCAAGAATCGAGATGATGAGAACGTCAGCGATGGAAGATAAAACGAGCCAGACGCTCGGCCGCAATCCCCAGAGATGTTGGCGCCCACGAATGACGTATGTTGTCGCCTGACTGCCAAAGACGATTCCGACCACCGAAAGAGTTTGCAGCGTAGCGATGTCGAGATGCACCTGAAATTTGCCAACAGCCAGAATGGCAGTGGAGAACGCAAGGAAGCAGACTCCAAGTACAACTCCTGCGGCCGAAATTCTGCCGATTTGCCAGGAGTTCGGTGTCTTGGATGGTCTCACTCTATCTGTGGCCAGCGACATGGCAAGGAAGTCCCCAGTGATCATCACGATGACCATCAGCATCGGGGTAAGGACTGCATTCCCGGTCATGACGAGGCCGACCGCTAAGAGAAGAACCTGCAGAATCTTTTTCATCACAGAGTTAAGTGTGTAAGTAAGGATGCGCTGAAATGTGATCCTACCCTCTTTGACAGCCGACACAATACCGCTCAGTCCAGCTTCAGTCAACACGACACCGGCAGCCGATTTAGCAACATCAGTTGCTGTCGATACCGCAATGCCAATCTGAGCCTGTCGAAGGGCTGGTGCATCGTTGGCGCCATCGCCACACATTCCGACTGTATGCCCGCTCTTCTGGAAGGCCTTGACGAGGTTATATTTCCCTTCTGGAAGCACCCCTGCAAAGACCGAGTAATCCTCCGGTCTTATGCCTTCTGGCAAGTTACCACCAGGCCAAATCTTGCCCTTCAATCCGATTGTACGAGCCACGATCGCGGCAGTGGCCGCCGCATCGCCAGTCACCATGACGGTGCGTACGCCTAGACCATTCAACTCGGAGACAAGAGAGATTGAATCTGTCCGCGGCGGATCGCTTAGGGCAATCAATCCGACAATCCGCGGGGAAGCAGCCAGCCCCGCGGCAACTGCCAGAACGCGAAAGCCTTTCTTTTCCAGTTCGTCTACAATGACTGCCGCAGCGGGAGAAGGAGCAGTGAGAGCGACGACGGCTGTGAATGCACCCTTGATAATCCGCTCGGAATTGCCCTGCGGATCCGTCGCGGTTGCTTCCGATGTTTTCTTAACCGGATCGAACGGAACAAAACCGGTCAGTTTAGGCAATCCTGTGGCTATCTTCGTTGAGGCGGCAAGTTGAATGGCTCCATCAACCGGGTCGTCACCACCTACGGAGCTCGCCAGCGCTGCCATTCCCAGAACATGCGTTTCGTCGAATCCAGGCAAGGGATCAACGCTTGTTATCGAGAGCTGATTCAGGGTTAGTGTTCCAGTCTTATCGGCGCACAACACGTCGATCGATGCCGCCTCGTCGACGGCAGAGAGTCGTGTCGGCAGCACTCCTTGCTTGGCGAGGGCACGAACGCCAATTGCAGCTGCAAGCGTGAATGTTGCCGGCAACGCTACCGGGATCGCTGCAAGAACCGACGTCAGCAAGAGTGGCACGATCTCGCTCCAGGTCAGACTATGGGTGTATGCATAAGCGCCCATCGCGGGAATCACTGCACTGTTGAAAATGGCGAGGTTACGAACAATCTTAAGCACGGCCTTCTGTTGTGTGCTCACTACATATGCGGTCCGGACAAGTTCCGCTGTGCGGCCAAATTTAGTACGGATGCCCGTTGCCGTCACGACAGCCGTTGCCTCGCCACGCCTGACCAGAGCTCCCGCGTACGTGTTCACCTCTGGTCCAGCCTCGATCGGGAGGGATTCGCCCGTGAGCATAGACTGGTCGAGTTCGACCGATCCACTGATCAGACGCACGTCCGCCGCTACCACGCCGCCAAGGGTCAGTTTCACCAGGTCGCCGCATACCAGCTCCGCTGCCGGCACGGTCATCCATTTCCCATCTCTCTGCACTGAAGAGGTGAGCGCAAGACGGGATTTGAGAGCACCCAATGTGGCCTGGGCTCGGCTTTCCTGAAAGTGAGCGAGAGCGGCGTTGAATAGGAGAAGCGCTGCTATGACGCCAGCTTCGTAATACTTATGCAGGACAATCTCAAGAACAATGGATCCTTCAAGCAACCATGGCACGGGTGCCCAGAATTTCTCGAAAACGTCACGCAATGGATGTGCCGACGTATCCGGCATGGCGTTGGGGCCATCTTTTTCAAGACGAGATCGTGCCTCATCGCTTGATAGTCCTTGCGAGGGAACGTCGTGAGTCGTTTGTTCTTTCGGCGATCCCGATACAGGTGAGGCACCACTACTCGAGCTCAAAGCCTGCCTCCTGAGCCGCTAACCTGGCTGATATAACCACTTCGGCGCGCTTCTGATCAATTCAGCTCGTCAGCATGAGATCGATTGGATTCGCTGACACGCCGATGTGCCCGTATTAGAGCAGAAGCTTGCGCTGCAAGGACCGCATGCTGTGCAAAGACCCTTTGCCACCAGACATCGAACGTTTCGACGGTGAGATCCAAACTCCGAAGAGATGATTTGTGGTCCAACCCGGGATGCAGGGTGGAAGGCTGGAGGCATTGCCGGTTCAATTGTTGGTGCAGATTCACTTCTTCGCCTTCCGATGGGATAGTCCTATATCAGGGTCTAGCGCTAGTGCCCAATTTGCCCTCGGGTTGACAATCTATCGATCAAGATAGCTGCGGTCTTTCAACACAAACGTATGCCTCGTTGCCGAAGCCTTGAGAATGCCTTGATGGTCCTCGCTGAGTGCAGAAGCCTAAACTTCGCACTCAGCAGGACTTTGCATTTCTAAGCGCAAATTGAACACCGAGCAACTCTTGCAGACTGCTTAGTTTCGATCACACAGCAGCGTATTCGTCCACCCAGTACCCTTCACGATCGTAGTATCCGTAAAGTGACCTCTCGTAGTCTCGCGTGATGAGAGACTCGTCTGTGTATTCAGGAGCAGCCTTGATGGCCTCGCGAGACAGGTCGATCGCAACTTCCCGCTCCTCCCAACTCACGTTCTGGATCCACTTTGGTGAAATCAGAACTTTCCTTCCAGGCCACCAGTTCCTTGTCGCCACGATCAGGTAACGAATCGTCCAGGTTTCGTCATCGAGGATGAAGTCATCGATATGGCCGATCTCGCCGTCGGTTGCAAGAAGATTGTAGCCGGTTACTTCATTGGTGCTGCGAAGATCAGGATCCCCTCCTATATCGTCGAGGATGGACGAACCCCACCTGCTCCGATCCCGCTCAAGATATGGATAACTTCCCCACGCATATGGCCCTCCCCAGTAGTTGGGATAGCCATAGTAACCGTTATATGTACCCTCATACTGACGCGAGACTGGCTCGTCTGAGTCGATGGACGGACTGTCTTCGATCTGCTTCTTGGTTAATAAAACAGACACTTCCTGGACGTCCTGGTTTACCTCGGTCAGTGAGTAGGGCGAGATCAGGACGGACCTACCAGTAAGCCAGCTCGACGTATTTGCGACAAGATATCGAATTGTCCAATACCGATCGTCGAAGAAGAACTCGCGGGCCGACCCTATGTCGCCATCGAGACTCCTGAGTGAGTAACCTTTGAGTGTCTTTACTTTGATTAACATCGCGTCTCCCTTTTGTTCACTACCTTGTTGAGCTATCGGTGAAATCCTGCGCTAAAAGCACTGTGGGCCGAGATTTAGACGAGTACCGCTTGTCCATACACCGCGTAATGACTATGTTTCGTGCTTGCGATGATGTCCTTGGCCTTCTCTACCGCTTCAGCTGTCCCATGACAACATGCGGTCACCGGCAGTGTTGTAGACGACTACATGTTCTTCGGTATGTGTATCCGTTCCGAGAATCAACAAACTCTTCATATCGACGCCCGTCTCCTGCAGTTCCTTGACAGCTTGCTCTGCCTTCTCATGAGTGTCATAAATTGCGGCTACCTTCCTTGGGATGATCGAGCAAGTGAAAAGACCACATAGAGCCGTTATCCACTGGGGAACTCACGTGTGCCATCTCTGCGCATCCCGAAAAGTGCGTTTCAATGCCAGTTAGGGCAGACTGAGACTTCCGACGCCAGTCTGACTGTACTCGGACGAGCGTACGCAGAGGCACCGGGAGGCGTATGGTCCCGAATGACCATTCACGTATTGGGTGGAGGCGCCCTCTCTCCCTCTCTGGATGAAGACAGTCGGGCGCGTTGCAAGCCCTAGCCTGGCTGAGCCGGCTTTGGGCCGCAGCGGTCAATTCAGGCCATTACTCAACGCCCAATTGCTTCACACTGGCTCTTGAAGAAATCCGCGTGGATCCAGGCTTTTGGATGTTTCGGCATCCGAGCGCCTGAGTCGTGGAGAGTCTGCATTGTCTGCATAACAAACGCTCTGGAAGCGAGCCGGTTCAAAGCTAAATGCAATGCACGCCTCATCGGAAAAGGAGAACGTCCGCATGGCTACCCTGCCGGAAAAATCGAAAGGTTCCGTAATGAGATCTCTGGCCGTAGGTGCATTGGCGATTGGCGTTACAGCCCTCGGAGCTTTGGCGATCGGTGCTCTGGCGATCGGCAGACTTTCCGTGCGAAAGGGTCGAATCGGCAAACTGACCATCGGCGAGTTGACGATCGATCGTCTCGTGCTCAGGAATCTCTCTCCGCAAGGCGTCAGCTCAGATGTGTGGGTCGCCGAGTACATTGGGCAGTTTGTCCTGGGCACCGCGACTCGTACTTTCACTCCAGCCGCACCGATGCCGATGCAAAGACTTACCAGTCCTGGCGTGTTGACTCATGAAGATTGACTCGAAAATCTACCGCGCGCCATCGGGAAAGAAACTCGATTTAAGCGAGTGGCCAACCTCTGGACCGGCGCTGACCAAATCCAAGGCGCAGTACCAAAAGGTGCTCGCAGAACACACAAAGGATCTAAGCGCTCTGCAGACCCTCCATTATGCATCCAATCGTCACGCACTTCTTATCATCTTTCAGGGCATGGACGGCGCCGGTAAGGATGGCTCGATCAGGCACGTCATGTCGGGGATCAATCCACAGGGATGCGAAGTCTTCAGCTTCAAGCAGCCAAGCGCAGAAGAGTTGGAGCACGATTTCCTCTGGCGTACCACATGCCGTCTTCCCGAGCGCGGCCGCATCGGCATCTTCAATCGCTCTTATTACGAAGAAGTACTCGTCCTCCGCGTGCATCCGGACGAACTTCGCAAAGAGGGGCTCTCGAAGCAGTTGCAGGACGGCAAGGCGAGATGGGTGGATCGATATCGGTCCATTGTGGACTTTGAGAGGCACCTCGATAGAAACAGCACTCGCATCGTCAAGGTGTTCCTTCACATGTCGAAGGATGAGCAGCGCCAGCGGTTTCTGGCGCGCATTGACGATCCAAAAAAGAATTGGAAGCTAAGTGTTGCAGACATTCACAAGCGGGCGTTTTGGAAAGACTACACGAAGGCTTACGAGGAGTGCATTGGCGCAACCAGCACGCATCACGCCCCGTGGTATGTTGTCCCAGCCGACGAAAAGGAAGACGCCCGGTTGATCGTCTCTCAAATTGTTCTTGACGCGCTGCGTGGACTCAGCATGCACTATCCCGCAAATACCGAACAGCACCAGGCGGAATTGGAATCCGTCCGCCGGATGCTTGCCAAGTGACGCAGCGAATGCTGGGTCGACATTAACAACCGAAGGTCTGAGGGTAGCCGGGATGATGCGGAGCATAGTGATTTCCAGCTCTTGTTTACGCAGACAGAGGAACAAGTTGTGGACAATCCAACGGCGCCTTCCGATTGGTCGAAGGTTGATGGAATCGACGAACTGGTTGAACTGGCGCTCAACCTTCACTGGTCCTGGAACCATGCTGCGGACCAGCTATGGGAGGCGCTCGACAAAGACCTTTGGGCAACCACGGAGAATCCTTGGGTTATCCTGCGCACCGTCTCTCGCGAAAGAATCAAGGATGCCTTGGGTACGCCGGAGTTCCGCCAGACGCTCGACAGTCTACTTCAGCAGAATCGAGACTCGTATCGGGCAGACGCGTGGTTCCACCACAAGCATCCGGTCAACGCGCTTACCACCGTCGCCTACTTCAGTATGGAGTCCATGCTGAGTGAAGCCTTGCCCATCTATTCTGGTGGACTTGGTAACGTAGCCGGCGATCAGTGGAAGGCAGCGAGCGAACTAGGTGTTCCGGTCGTTGGAGTCGGCTTGCTTTACGGACAGGGATATTTTCGTCAGGACTTCGATTCTGAGGGCCGGCAGCAGGCACTTTATCCAGTGAATGATCCGGGGCAGTTGCCGATCCGGCCACTGCGACAACCGAATAGCGAGTGGTTACGGTTGCAGATTCAACTCCCCGGCCAGAATTGTAGCCTGCAACTACGCGCCCGCTAGAAGGAAACTATGGAGCTTGCGAAGCACAACTTCTTGTAAGACTTCGATCATCTCGTTTACCTACTATGCCCATGCAAGAACCTACTATGACATCTTCATATCGCATCAAACCAGGGTGCAGGGCGATACCTTCCCTGTCTATTACAACGCCCTAAATCCGCAACAGAACACATTCTCGCCCCAGAGAGTTGGATCAGGTGCACGCTGTCAGAGGATGCCCTTTTCGGATTAATGAAGTTAACAATCCTCTTTCTCGCGGTATTGTCAGGCTAGCAGTAGTTCCAAGATTTCGTTGTATGACCACGTCGAAGCCCGATCCATCCTAATCCTGGCTTCGTTTCAGAGCACTGCTTGGGTTCCTTGAGTTCAACTTATTGGTGTCGCAAGGTAAGTCTGCACAATTGCATGGCCTACCTCTACGACTTCCAAACCGATTTCTCGACGGCTCATTTGCTGCCAAGAAGAGCAAGCATCGTTGTAATGACAACGTTTGTGTCGTCAGGCCCTTTCACCGGGATCGACACCACTCCGACTTGTTCCGCCGGGTAGTCGTTTCCGCCAGGGAATAACGCGTCGCCGATATAGACCATCTCTTTCAACGAGACGTGAAGAATGTCCCGCAGTTTGCCTATCCCATACGCTTTGTCAATTCCAGGCTTGGTTACATCAATTGATGTTGCTCCACCCATGCGAACGGAAAACTCCGGGATCAGAGTCGCCAGGATCGCTGTAATTCTCTTACGCTTGGTAAAATCCGGATCCCACTTTACCTTTTCCGCCAAAGGCGCCTGCTGGCCCAGCGCGGAGAACGTCACCTGGCTTCCGCGGTCCTCAATCACGCTTCCCCAAACATTGTCGGCGTGATAGCCGGCTTCGGCCGCCGCATTCTTCAGAGCGTCGATGATCTTCTTCTTTTGCTCCAGCGTGAGGTCCTCAGAATAGAGCTCCACCCACTTGTCTTTGTATTGAAAGAATTTCGTTCCGCAGGTTGGAAGCAGGCACAAATTCGCGAGACGGCTGTCGTACGGTAGATCGGTGAGTAGCTGCTTTTCAAACTGCGTCCATGCACCCCCAGAGATTACTGCAACTTGGATAATCTCCAGGAGGTCGCGCAGCAGACAGGCGGTCGTCGGAGCCAGAGACGATTTGCTTGGCGCAAGTGTGCCGTCCAGATCAAACACGATAAGCTTCTTCATTTATCTCCCAATCTGAGATCCCCCGCACTAACGTTGGCCGCGTGGTCGAGGGATCGCGATTCCTGTCAGATTTGTCTCGGACACTATCCGATACGACGGCAGCCTCCGCCATAATCGATAGTGTTTGCTTGGGTCGAGGCGGAAGGGGCCCTGCGGTGTTTTGTCCATAGCTTCGTGAGCCATCTCACCATTGCGGAAATAGTTTGGCAGATTGCCACCTCATAGCACCGGTTGTACTACCTGGTTATCAGGACAACTGTACGGCACCTGCGGCTGAACTCAATTCGGAGCGCTAGCAGGCATCGCCGGCTGCCGATGACCGCCCGGTACCATCGCGAGATCATCACTCAAGACATAGATTGTGAGCGCGACAGCCATAAGGGCAGCGCCAGCCCAGAAACGCCAGTCACGATGCATCCGTCTCCAGTATGGACCCGGATCTGGCTCACCCTTGGCGCTCTGATTTCCTTCATGGTTGTGCTTACTTCCAGTCATTTCGCCTCCATCTGCTGGGAGTATTCGCCACGACGCGCAGCCTGATTGCAGCGGGCTCGATCGACCAAGACTTGCTGGGCCGCCACGACGTTGCTCTCGCAACCTTTCCAAATCTCCAAGGCGGGCTGCTGTATGGCGCGCGCAAACGAAAATGCCAGTGCCCACGGCATTCGCGACTTGAACGTCACGTTCATCGTGTTCAGACGGGCTGAGGCCAATTCCGCAGGCTGACCGCCAGAAAGGAATGCAATTGCCGGCACCGCCGCAGGGACCGCTCGCAGAAAGCAATTCACCGTTGCGTCGGCCACCTCCTCTAACGATGGCTCAGTCGTGCAGGCTAGTCCGGGAAGCACCATATTAGGCTTCAATATCATCCCTTCAAGAACTACCCTTTGCGCGAAGAGTTCGCTGAAGACGGTGCGCAACACTTCGTCTGTGATTTCCCCGCACTGCTCCAACGTATGGTCGCCATCCATGATGACCTCAGGCTCAACGACAGGAACAAGGCCCGCGTCCTGACATAGAGCCGCGAAGCGAGCCAGAGCGTGTGCATTGGCTTCAACGCATCCCCAACTCGGAACCCCATCACCGATGGCAATCACCGCGCGCCACTTGGCAAAGCGTGCACCCATTTGAAAATATTCCTCAAGGCGGTCGCGCAGTCCGTCCAGGCCTTCCGTGACCTTTTCACACGGATGGCCCGCAAGATCCTTGGCTCCTGTGTCTACTTTGATACCAGGCGTAATGCCTGCCTCGATGAGGACTTTGATAAACGGGGTTCCGTCGCTCTTCTTCTGCCGAATCGTTTCGTCATAGAGAATTGCACCGCCTATTGACTCACCGAGTCCTGGAGTGGTCACAATCAATTCACGGTAGGCTCTCCGAGCTTCGACAGTTTGCGCAATGCTGAGTGCTGCAAATCGCTTGTTACAGGTAACGTTGCTCTCATCCATCGCAAGCAGCCCTTTACCATCGACGAAGAGCAGCCTCGCGGTATCTTTCAGCATTTGCAAATTCATTCAAGCCAACTCTTTTCCTGGTCGTGTGCTTGTTCGGTTCTGGATATCTAGGGCGCCGTCGTCGCGACGGCACCCTCGGTATGACCACTATTCATCTGGATTAGCCAGCGACTGCCAGACCACGTGGATTGTGATATGGGCCTCTGAAAATTGGGCTGTGCCCAGATCTGCCTAGTCCTACATGGACGTAGTCAGACGAAGCTAACTACTACAGACCGTTGTGAGCAATAAGAGCGGGACGGAGTGAACGGCAGGGTGTGACTCTCCGACTCTGTATTAGCTTCTGAATCTCAATTCACCGAATTTCCGCTTCGGTCCAACAGCAAGGATTGGCGCCGAGACGCTTCCCCCAAGCGAAACTGAGTAACATTGCATCCCGTCCCTACCTAAGGTAGCTTCTCTCGAATCTATTACGAGTTGAGTGTTCCACGCGGGCGTGCTGAATACTGGTCAATAGGACTCCCGCAAATTCAATTGAACTGGAGCGGATCGCAAGAAGCCAACTGGCTGGATGTGCAATCCGGTACAGCAATATCACTCTTCAATGCCCACACTTAGCCTTGCTTTTCTTCGCTACAAGACACACCTTAAGCCTTGCCGTTGCTGCAATGCGTGCTGCACCACCTAAAAGCATGACATTTTGGAGGTAACATGATCGATGAAACGATGCGAAACGTTGGGACCATGTTGATTACCCATCGCGAGAGTGGAGAGAACATTTCCATCCCTCATATTCTGAAAGAAGACCAGATCAAGCAAATCTACCGGGATAGAGGTGCGGAGGATGCTCTCGATGAAGCCGAAGAAAATGAGGCTGCCGAAGAAGAGGAAGACGATAAGGCAGAAGAGGAAGATGAGGTAGTCCGGGCCGCACAAGCAAACCGGCATTAGCCTCTTTGAGTCAAAGGAGACGATGAAGAAGTCTTGCGCAAGTTGTCCTCTGCAAACTCTCACCTGCGTGAGCCTTACCGGGTAGAACAGCGTGGTATGCGGAATGGGGACAGAATGTTTCCGTTTGATACATCGCAACCACTCGACCTCAGCACTGCATGAGGTCTTTTTTACAAATGCCCGTAACCCACACGATTATGGATAAAAGAAGCGACTGTGACTCGTGCAGTCCTCGATCAGGTTTGAATTCACGGGGCAACCACCGCTTGCACTTTATCCCCTTAGCTAATACAAGGCAGCCACTTTGCCGGACCAGGTACCTCGGAACTGAGTTCAAGACGGTCAAAACCACGGCATCTGTAAACACCAGCCAAGACGAGCCAAGTAAATGCGAAAAGACCGATGACGTCGTAGCCCAACAAACCGAAATCGTTGTTGAGTTTGCCCACCATAATCCAAAAAGTTCCCGTTAGATGGAACTGATTCGCGAACAAGCCAAGTGCCTCGATTCCACCCACAATCAATGCGACTATAATCGAGACGAATCTGATAGTCATGTTGTAGTAAAGCTTGCGAATAGGTTTCACAAATGCCCATCTGTAAGCACCCAACATGAGTAGACTATCGGTCGTATCGATCAGGGATATTCCAGCGGCAAAGAGCGCAGGAAAGACCGTGATCGTCAACAACGATAGTCTCTTAGACGCTTCTACCGCGAAGATGCCAAGCAGACCAATTTCTGTGGCTGTATCAAAGCGAGGACTGAACAAAATACCGAGCGGATACGTGTGCCAGCTGCGCCGGATCATGCTGAAAATAGGCCTAAAGAGGCGGGAAAGAAAGCCGCGGCTGCTCATCAGCAGATCGAAGTCCTCTTCGACGTACGGTTCTCCGCGTCGAACACGCACAAAGGCCTGATAAATCGAACGAAGGACAATGAAATTCACGATCGCAATTACGATGAGGAAAAAAGTGGACACCAGTGTGCCGATTATTCCTCCGATTTCCTCGGCTGCATTTATGCGAAAGTGCAATGCAAGTGCCGTTGCGGCAATTACGCTGGAGCCGACCGCGACGACTGTGGGATGCCCGAGCGGGAACATGAATCCCACGGCCACAGGGCGCTTACCCTCGTGCATCAGTTTCCGTGTGACATTGTCGATCGCCGCAATATGATCGGCATCCACTGCATGGCGAAGTCCAAAGATGTAGGCAGGAAGGGCGGTGCCCAAAAGGACGGGAAAACGGTGAGAGACGGTGAGCGCCCAGCACCAGGCCGCCACGTTGAACACCGCCAAGGTACCATCAATGACAATCACCTGTGCTTTGATACTGCCCGGCTCATCGTTGAGCAGAGTCCGCAACGATCGATTCCATTGGGCTTCCTTGGGTCCATGGTCGTCATCGCTTGAGCCGCCGTCCCATTTCTGGCATGGCGCGCTGGACTCGGGGTGGGATCAAGCATGTCAGGTCTTGAGGCGTTTCCATTGAGCAGTTGATCTTTTCTTCTTACATCGAACGGAGCATGACTTTCCTTTCAATCAACTTGGCTTATCTTGGCTCGGTGCGGGCCAATACGTATGTGAACATCGTTAGTCCGTGGATGCATTACGAGTTCTAAAGAGCCGCTGTCAGCAGATTCTCGGAAGCTGTTCCCCGGACATCATGTCGAGCACGCGGTTACCACCGATCCGACTGCGCAGGGTGACGATACCGGAGCGATGATCGTAAACAGTTCCGACGCGCGACGCACCCGCCGAGACAGCTTGCGCTTGCAAAATCGTCAGCGCCCGAGCCGCATCTTCATCAGCCACAAAGACTGCAAATCGGCCTTCGTTGGCTACATACAGTGGATCGAGACCGAGCAGTTCGCAAGCACCGCGAACAGTATCCGAGACTGGGATGCGCGCTTCCTCTATGGTGATGCGAAGGCCTGTAACCGAGGCGATCTCATTGAGGGCGGACGACAAGCCTCCTCGGGTCAAATCGCGCAGGCAATGGATCTCTATACCGGCTTCGAGAAGCGCCTCAACGGCGGGCCATAAAGAAGCTGTGTCGCTGCTGACTGGGCCTTCAAACTCGAGACCCTCGCGCACGGACAGGATCGCGATTCCATGAGCGCCAAGATCTCCACTCACCAGTACAGCATCGCCTGTGCGAACAAGTTCCGGACCGATTGAGTTGGGTGTGACGACCACGCCGATGCCGGTCGTGTTGATGAAGATCCCGTCGCCTTTGCCTCTGTCCACCACTTTCGTGTCGCCGGTTACGATAGGCACGTTGGCAGCCAGTGCCGCATCGCGCATGGAGTTGACGACGAGGCGAAGGGTTTGCATAGCAAGACCCTCTTCGAGGATGAATCCGGCACTGAGTGCGATGGCCCGGGCACCACACATCGCGAGATCATTCACGGTGCCATTGACGGCGAGGTCGCCGATCGTTCCACCAGGAAAGCAGAGTGGCTGCACGACATAGCTGTCGGTGGTCATCGCAAGCCTGGCTCCGCTGATTGCAAGCAGAGCACCATCGTGGCGGCCATTGAGAGCGGGGTTTGAGAAAGCCGGAAGGAATACTTCCTCAATGAGTTGATGGGTAAGCCGCCCGCCACCGCCGTGAGCGAGCAGAATCCGCTCAGTGGCCGGTCGGGGCAAGGGACACGAGAGAATCGACATCGTGCTTTCTCCTTCCGAAGTGAAAGTAGGCGGCGCACGCGCCTTCGGACGAGACCATGGGCGCACCGAGCGGAGCTTCTGGCGTACAGCGAATGGCAAAGGCGGGACAATCGTAAGGTCGTCGCAGACCCTGCAGGACAAGCCCGGCGATGCACTCAGAGGGCTCGGACGCATCCTCAAGATGGATTCCAAATCTCGCTTCGGCATCCATGCCGCGATAGGGATCGCGCAGACGCAGTCCGCTTGCGGGAATTTCACCTATACCTCGCCACGCGCGATGCGTGACCTCGAACACTTCGGCGACGCGTGCCTGCGCCCATCGGTTGCCTTCCTTTTGCACTGCGCGCGTGTACTGGTTCCCTACGTCTGCGCTTCCGGCTTCCAGCTGTGAAACGAGCATCAGCACGCCTTCGAGAAGATCCAGCGGCTCAAAGCCTGTTACAACAATCGGAACTCGATATTTTTGGCTGATCGAAAAATATTCTTGGTATCCGGTGACCATGCAGGCGTGCCCCGCCGCGAGGAAAGCCTGGACCCGGCATTGAGGCGCCGCAAGCACAGCCTCCATTGCCGGTGGCACCAACACATGCGAGACCAGCATCGAGAAGTTGGAAACCCCCTCGCGCGCGGCCTGCCAAACGGCCATGGCATTCGCCGGCGCAGTGGTTTCGAAGCCAACGGCAAAGAACACGACTTCGCGAGCCGGATTGGAGCGAGCGAGTTGCAGCGCGTCGAGAGGCGAATACACGATGCGCACATCGGCGCCGAGGGACTTGGCGTCGAGCAGGCTTTGCGTCGAACCTGGTACGCGCAGCATATCACCAAACGAGCAGAGAATTACACGTGGCAGGAGCGCGGTAGCAACGGCCCGGTCGATCATCGCAACAGGGGTCACGCAGACAGGACAGCCGGGGCCATGTACGAGACTGAGGAGTGGCGGAAGCAGCTCTTGTAAGCCGCTCTTCACGATGGTGTGTGTCTGACCGCCGCAGACCTCCATGATGGTCCATGGCCGGGTCGTGGCGCGGCGAATCTCATGCACCATGCGCTGAACGCTATCGTAGTCGCGATATTCATCGAGGAATTTCATCGGCTTTGCCCGGCCTCCTGCATCTGCAAATCCTCAAGCAGATCGAGTTCTCGGAGCGCATCGAAGACCCGCTGCGCCTCCTCTTCGTTCACGATGGACAGTGCAAATCCGACATGGACCATTACGTAATCGCCCACTCGCGCGTCAGGGGTGTAATCGAGGCAAACTTCTTTGCGGATGCCTCCGAAGTCGACCTTACCTCGACGCAGGCCCAGATGCTCTTCGACGAGTATCGTAACGATCTTTCCAGGCACAGCCAGACACATGGTGCTTCTCCTTAGTGGATCGTTCCTGCAAGCACAGCCTGCCCCAGGGCCAGGCCGCCGTCATTGGCCGGGACGAGACGGTGCGTAAATACGTCGAACCCATCCGCCTCAAGTAGCCGCCGAGAGCGGCGTGTGAGATAGGCGTTCTGGAAGACGCCTCCGCTTAGCACGACATTACGAATCTTCGTGATGCGTGCAACGGCAACAATCCAGTCGGCGAGAGCATTGTGGAACTTCGCGGATATGAGTCCAAGAGCGACACCGTTCACTCGATCCGACTGGATGTCCTGCACGAGTGAGGACCAATCGCCCACTCCATTCGCAACACAGATCCCATAGGCCTCGTCCGTTTGGATCTGTCCAATCGCATTCTCAAGACACATGGCGGCGTGTCCTTCGAAAAGATTTCGCTCGGCGGCACCGGTGAGAAATGCCACCGCATCGAAGAGTCTTCCAACGCTTGAAGACTCCGGGGCATTGATCTCGTGCTCCAGCATTGCCGCAAATTGGGGCAGGATTGATTGGCGAGCCATGGTGGAACCAAGTGCCTTCCACAGAAGTCCCACTGCTGGCCGCGAGCAATCGAGCATAGCGGCTTCCCCTCCAGGTAGCGCGAATGGCCGAAGTGAGGCCACGCGCTCGAATCCATTCTGATCCGAGACGAAGAACTCGCCTCCCCATATCGTTCCATCCAGCCCAGCGCCCGCGCCGTCCCATGCTACGCCGAGATAAGGTACGCTCAGACCATTTTCGGCAGCGCAAGAGGCGACATGGGCGTGATGATGCTGAACCTGCACGAGCGGCACGCCGGCCATGCTTGCGTACCGCTTAGCCCACTGGGTCGAAGCGTAATCCGGGTGAGCGTCGCTGACAATCACTTCAGGCCGAAAACGATAGAGCTTGCAGAGATCGTCGATGGTTCGCTCGAAGGCTTCGCGCGCCTCAGGCGAATCGAGGTCGCCGATGTGTTGACTGAGCCAGACCTGCCTACCGAATCCGATTGCCACGGTGCTCTTGAGATGCCCTCCTACGGCCAGCACGGGACGCAGTTCGTGGGGAACCACCACTGGGAGCGGCGCGTACCCGCGAGCTCGGCGCAATAGATGAGGGCGATCAACCAGTCTTACGACGGAGTCGTCACAGGCGCGAGCGATGGGCCGGTCGTGCAGAACGAAGATATCGGCCACGTCCTGCAAACGAGCGAGGGCTTCGTCGTTGTCGATTGCAATCGGCTCTCCGGCGAAATTTCCGCTCGTAGCGACAAGGGGAAATGGATGATGCGCCATCAGCAAATGGTGCATGGGCGAACACGGTAGCATGACGCCAATACGGGAAGAATGCTGTGCCACCTCAGGCGCGAGATCGGTAGGTCCCTTGGGTTGAAGCAGGACAATCGGGGCTGCTACAGAACGGAGTAGGCTCTCTTCTTCTGCAGTGACCTCAGAGTAGAGGCGAATACTTTCCATGGACGGCATCAGCATGGCAAACGGTTTGTGATCACGCTGTTTGCGCTCGCGGAGGCGAACCACCGCAGCCGAATTACGCGCATCGACCAGCAACTGAAATCCGCCGATGCCTTTCATCGCGATAATCTTGCCTTGCGCGAGTGCGTCTGCGATATCCGCAAAGAAATTCGAGGACCCGGACCCGGCCGGAGATAACCAAAGTCGCGGACCGCAGGTAGCACACGCATTCGGTTGCGCATGGAATCGGCGGTCGTGCACAGAACCGTATTCGCGGCGACACGACAGACACTGCAGGAACGTCCGCATCGTGGTGTTGGGCCTGTCGTACGGTATGTCCATCACTATCGTGTAGCGTGGTCCGCATTGTGTGCAGTTCGTGAAGGCATAACCGAATCTGCGATTCTCTGGATCAAGTACTTCGGCCCAACACTGAGAGCAGGTTGCGATGTCCGGGAGAATTGCGGCGAGTTTTGGGCTGCCCGCGGAATCCTCCTCAACGCTTGGAAGAATCTCAAAGCCGGAGCTTCCGTTGGGAGCGACTCGAAGTGTCTCTTCCGAAGCGACCACAGCGGCCGAAGGCGTTGCCGCCCGGAGTTGGAGCAGAAACTCACTCAGTCGCTCCGGCTCACCCTCGATCTCAATCTCCATGCCAGCGTTGGTGTTTCTTACCCATCCGCTAAGCCTCAGTCTTTCCGCAAGGCGATAGACCGTCGGACGAAATCCAACACCTTGAACAGCGCCTTGAAGGGCGATGCGAAGGCGTTCGGTTTGGGGTGATATGACTGAAGTCACTTATGCACTCGCCATCGCCGCGAGGGCGCGAACTTCAACCGCTTGCTTAAGCCAGTTCGTCCAGGCTTCCATCCCCTCGCCCGTCTTCGAAGAAAGTGCAAAGATCATTGCCTGTGGGTTCACCTCTCGTACATTCTTTGTGAGCTCTCTCAAGTCCGCGCCGGAGGCTTCCGCGAGATCGATTTTGTTGATCAGGACCACTTGCGCTTTGTTGAACATGACCGGATATTTCTTGGGCTTTTCCGATCCCTCCGCGACGCTGCAAACTACAACGCGCAGACCCTCGCCCAGGTCGAACGAGGCAGGGCATATGAGGTTGCCAACATTCTCAATGACCAGCAGATCAAGGTCGTTGACGGGGAATGCATCGAGCGCGCGTGCGACCATGCGTGCATCCAGATGGCATACCGTTCCCGTGGTGATCTGGTGCGCACGCACTCCAAGGGCCTGTATCCGTTGGGCATCAAGGTCGGTCTGTAGATCGCCCTCGATTACCGCGACTCGAAACTGCCCGCGAAGCGATTTGATGGTTGCCTCGAGCAGTGTCGTCTTACCCGCACCGGGCGCGGACATCAGGTTCATTACCAACAGTCCTTGAGCGGCGAATACTTCGCGGTTTGCGGCTGCAGTTTGTTGATTTGCGTTCAGCACACCGGTCTGAACTGAAATTCGTTCTGGCACTGACTCCATACTGATTCCTCCTTGTTTGAATCCACTTCGATGTACTCGATCTGAAGCTCTTCGCCCGAAACGATCTCGAGCGGGAAGCCGCACTGCTCGCAGATAAGGCATACTCCACGCATGGGTTGGGTCGATGCTTCGCAGACCGCGCAACGCACGACCATTCGCACCATCTCAATATCGAGTTGGGCGTCTCGAGCCAGCGTTCCTTGACGGCAGATTTCAAACGCGAACTGCAGTGCCTCGGGAACGATCGTCGTAAACGTGCCGAGGCGCAGCTTGATGACCTGGATAGATCGCGCGTTTTGTTCACGAGCCTTCACTTCAGCGATTTGGACAATGTTCTCGGCGATGGAGATTTCATGCATTTGGTTGGAACACCTCATACCACGGCGGAATATTCAGACTGTCCCGCGTGCAGCCACCAAAAGTTGGGTTCCACGGGAAACTCCCGAAGGACGCAACCGATGCCACGTCCCATCAACGACTGCGCAATCATTGCGGCAGCGCGTGAAGCGGTGCTCCACACTTCTTTGCTGATTGGCGCGGCGAATTCGCAGGACTCGGGATTCACGCCAAGGATGATAAGTTCCGACGGAGCATGACCAGCTAATCGGAGGTGCGCAAGCGAGTCCCACAGGCCTGGATCGTGGCCGGTAATGCGCAGCTTCGCTCTTTGCGAAAGAAAGTTTTCCTCATGGAAGATCGAGAGCGTTCCCCTGTCTGTATCGGAATGGACCGTATCGACGACGATGACGAGTTGCTTGTCGTAAAGGTAGGGTGCGAGATCCAGCCCCGGTGTGCCCAGATCGAGGACTTCAACGCTCGCCGGGCATTCATACGCGCAACGGAAGGTCTCGATCGCAAGGGGGCCAAACCCATCGTCGCCGAGGAAGACGTTGCCCAGTCCGATTATGGATGTGAGGTTCATTGGACCTTCACTTGAGCAATCTGCTTTCCATTGGCGTCCAGCGTATGGCAGGAACATGCCATGCACGGATCGAAGGAATGAACGGTACGAAGCACCTCCAGCGGCTTCTCCGCTTCGACGACGGGTGTTCCAATCAGCGAACTCTCATAGGGTCCGGGCACACCCTTTTCATCACGCGGGCTGGCGTTCCAGGTCGTCGGTACGACCGCCTGGTAGTTGGTGAAAGACCCTTTCTCGATGACCACCCAGTGCGAGAGCGAACCGCGCGGAGCTTCATGCATGCCCATGCCCATGATCTCGCCGTTAGGGAACTGGGGCGCATTGTACGTGGTGTCGTCGCCGTTCAGTATGTTGGTCGTCAGCAGCTGGAGATGGTCCAGTGCTAGGTCGGACAGAATAGACGACCGTATGGCGCGCCCAAGATAACGGCCCATCGTCGACTGCAGATCGTCGGGCGTCACCTTCAGTCCGTTGACTGCGGCGATGCGGTTAAAGGCGGTGTCCGTCCACTTGCGCGTCTTTGCGTGGCCCGAGGCATAGCCCACCAGGACGGTCGCAAGCGGGCCCGTTTGCATGGGGCTGCCGTTGTAGCGCGGCGCCTTGACCCACGTGTACTTGGCATCTGCGTTGAAGTCGGTGTAGTCGGGGATCTGCTGACCTTTGTACGGAGTGAATTGACTTCCCTGATACCAGGCGTGGGTGTTGTCCTCCGTCACGGCTTTGCGGAACTCTGGGTCCTGCCAGTTGACGATCTGCCGGACAGAGGCCAGATTGCCGTTCATGATTACGCCCCCGGGAAGATCGAACTTACTAGCCTTCGCATCGAGCGGAAGATCGGGCACGGCGAGATAGTTGGCGACTCCTCGTCCAAGGTGCAGGTACTCCGGATAGTAGGCTGCCAGAAGGCATGTATCGGCTAGAAAGACCTGTTGCACGAAGGGGATCAGGTCTTCGAGGATCTCCTTCAACATGCCGAGCCGGTCCATGTTCATGGTTGCCAAGCTGTTCAGGTTGATCGCGTTCATCACCCCGCCTACAGCAAGGTTCTGGATGTGCGGTGTCTTGCCGCCGAGAATCGCAACGATCTGGCAGGACTTGCGTTGGAAATCCAACGCCTGCAGATAGTGCGAAAACAGAATGAGGTTCACCTCTGGACTGAGCTTCATCGCGGGATGGCCCCAGTACCCATGCGAAAAGATGCCCAACTGTCCGCTTGCGACGAGTCCCTTGACCTTCGTCTGGACCGCGGCAAGCTCCTGCCGCGAGTTGCCTGTCCATGAGCTGTACCCTTCGGCGATCGACGCCGCCTTGGCGGGATCGGCCTTCGGAATCTGCAGGATGTCCACGAAGTCCAGCGCGGACAAGTGATAGAAGTGCACGATGTTGTCGTGCAGCGCATGGCCGATAAGGATGAGATTTCGAATGTACTGAGCGTTCGGCGGAATTTCAAGTGAGAGAGCATCCTCGACCGCCCTCACCGAAGCTACCGCGTGCACTGTGGTGCAGACACCGCAGAAGCGTTGGGCAAAGACCCAGCCCTCACGGGCGTCGCGCCCCCTCAGGATGGTTTCGAGGCCTCGCCACATCGTGCAGCTGGCCCAGGCCTTGTTCACGACGCCGCTGTTAACCTCGACATCGATGCGCAAATGGCCTTCGATGCGGGTAACGGGATCAATTGAGATACGAGCCATCAAACTCCTTTTTCTAGCACTGTTGTTACTGTCCGCAACATCGCTGCCGGCGAGGTCGCACGGCGCTTCCAGCCAAATGGGCGAAAGGCATGATCCCAGGTGCTGGCCTCGCCGGGCAATACGGCGAAGTAGTTGATCGCGAGCACGAATGCCACGATACCCAGAGAGATATAACCAACAGCCATCACCAACTCGGGCACCGACGGAAAATAGCTTGTGCTGCGCATCGGCGCATAAGCGATCGAAGTGGGGATGAAGCGGTACAACATGCCTCCCAGGCAGGCCAGCGCGGACATATTCAGCAAAGCGCGCGGCGTTTCACGAACTCGCCGGAATCGCAGAGTAATGGCCGGAGTGAGTATCAGCGAGGTCTCCAGCAGGAAGAGCAGGCTCATCTTGTTAAAGGCAAACGCGGAATGCAGTTGACCTCGCCATATCAGGTCAGTGGCCCGGATCGCCAGGAAGAGAATACATACGCCGGAGAGCAAATTCGCAAGCTCCGATAGCACGCCACGGTCAAGCTTGCGCGCGTAGCGCAGGCAGGCGATCAGCAGTAGCAAGATGGTGAAGGAAAAGCCGCATAGGGCAGCGGCTACTAGATACAGCCATGGCATTGCAGGTGACTGCCACAGCGGATCGATCTTATCTCCCGCTAGCAGCAGTAAGCCCCCCAACGAAGACTGATGCATGAGCGGGATTACGTACGCGCCGACGATTACAAAGGGATACACCTTGCGGATGCTTGGCGAGACGTGACGCAGAAACGCACGGGCCTTCTCATTGCCCGTGTAGTAGAGGCGCTCAAGGAAGAGGGGCAAGATTTCGAAGGTTAGAAAGACAGCGCAGTAGAGCGGCATACAGATGGAAATTTCAAGCATCGCTGATTCGCTGTTCCAGCGCCACGGCATTGCAGCGCTATAGAAGTTCCACGGCCGCCCAACATCGAAACCCAGCGCAATGAGGCCGGTCGCATAGAAAAGGAACCCTGAGACCAGAGCGGTGCGCATCACGACATGCAACTTCTGCCGGTTGAACACCCAAGCCGCCATCCCAAGCGCAAGTGGACCGGAACCAAGCGCAGTCAGGGTCATCACATTGAACGTCTTCCATATCCCCCATGCATACACCGAGTTCATCGCGGAGAATGGCCCCAGCGGCGAGACCAATCGAATGCCGGCCAGCACGAAGCCGAATGCTGCCAACCCAATCAGGAACGCCAGCAGCGGTGTCAGCACTGGCCCTGTTGTAACTGGCACGCCAGCCTGCCAATGATTGATGAGGGTTGTGCCTCGATTGTCCGAGGTTACAGAATTGACTGTCAAAGGTGGGCTGGTCATAGCTGGTCGGGAAACCCCGTCTCCTTTTCGTGTTGCAGCCTCTCCAACTCATGCCGATTCCAATTGCGTCGAATCGCGAAGCCCAGAACTCCTGCCATCAGGATCGGGCCGCCGAGCCATTTGTAGATGATCGAGGTCACCTTCGTGGCGTAATGTCCGAGTGAGGTTGAGCCAAGCTTAGGAAGGCCTATCTTTTGAAACGAGACGCTCGAAAGATAGAGCACCTGCGTTCCGCCGGCCTCATGCTCGCCGTAGACGCGATTCTCGTAATACTTATCCGGCGCCGCGGCGATGCGTCCCTTCGCCTGATCCAGTAGCGCGTCCCGCTTGCCGAAGATCACCGCACCTGTCGGGCAGGCCGCCGTGCAGGCCGGCTCGAGATTTTCTTTCAGCCGCTGGTCGTAGCAGAACTCGCATTTCACGATCTTTGGATTCCACGCTTCCCACTGAAACTGCGGAACTTCAAACGGGCACGCGACCTCACAGTAGCGGCAGCCGATGCACAACGAGCTGTTCCATGTCACTGCGCCAAGACCTACCTTCTTCAGTGAACCAAACGGGCACCCGCTGACGCAGGCCGGGTCGAGGCAGTGCATGCACTGTTTCTTGACGAACGCGAACTCGTCCGACTTCGGATCCCGATAGAGCTCAATGATGTTCTTGGTCTTCGCGTTGAGGCCAGTCGGCATGTCCCAGATGCCGCCCGAAAGAAGTGTATCGGCAGGCAGGCCGTTGGCCTCATTACACGCGGGCATACAGGCTTTGCACCCGGTGCAGATGGTGCTGTCGTAGAGCATTGCGACGGCATCGGAAGGCGCGACGGGATGCGCTGGATGCTCTTCAGTCGAGGCATCTGCAGGCATCGGTAAGACAGCGCTAGCCACGGTGCCGCTCAGGCCAAGCATAGCCTTGAACGCCTGCCGTCGAGTGAGTGGGGCCGTTAGGATGTTCATTCGCCTGTCCCTCTATCTGAGTTGGAGCCCGGTGCGCTCTCATCGTCTTGTTTCTTTGAGAACTGCCGGGAGGCGACGTAGCCGCCAGTTGCCAGCACGCCGACTCCCAGGCCGACCAAGCCTGTGGCCAATGGACTGATCGTTCCTCGTGTAGTCGTGATGGGCGCATAACTCGTCGGGGGAGCTGCGGTGGTGTGGATCTGCACCACCTGGAACATAGGAACCTTGAACGCCACCGCTTTCTCCGTGCAGCCGATACACGGTGCGCCGATGCCAATCGGCCACACATCGGGAATCTCATTGAAGTGGCGAGTCGAACAACCCGCATGAGTGTCTGGGCCCTTGCAGCCCATTTCGTAGAGGCACCAGCCTTCGCGATGTCCCGCGTCGCCATAGACCTTCACGAAGTTGCCCGCGTCGAAGTGCGCTCGGCGAGGGCAATGCTCGTGAATTTCGCGATCAAACGCGAACTTGGGCCGGCGTTGTTCATCGGTTTCGGGAAAGGTCCCATCCGCTGCATACTGGAGCACCACGCCCAGCATCGTGTAGGGGTTCGGAGGACATCCCGGAATGTTGATGATCGAGTGGTCTGGCAGCAGATCGGCTACACCTACCGCTCCGGTAGGATCCGGGTCTGCGGAAGGTATGCCGCCCCACGAGGCACAGGAGCCGATCGCGATGATCGCAGCAGCTTTGCCACCGATGTCCGCAAGAACATCCAGCGCAGGCCGACCAGCGAGCTTCATGTAGATACCTTGGCCCTTTGTCGGGATTGACCCTTCGACAACCAGAATGTATTTCCCTGAGTATCGCTGTACGGCCTCATCCAGCGCCTGCCGTGCCTGCAAACCAGAGCCAGCCATCAGCGTCTCATGGTATTCAAGAGAGATCACGTTGAGGATAAGATCGGCAAACCCAGGGTGCGAACTCTGTAGGAGCGATTCGGTGCAGCCTGTGCAGTCTTGAAAGTGAAGCCAGATAATTGGTGGGCGAACCACCTTCCCCAACACCGCGGCAACTGCCTCAGGACTCGGTCTATCGGTCAACGCCAGGCCGTAGGGCGCAGCAACCATCAGGCTGGTGCAGAACACCAGAAACGACCGGCGGCTGATGCCACACTGCCGCAGCCGTTCGTCAATCGACTCAAGTTGTGTCGCGGACGGGATGGGTGTTCCGAGCATACTGCCGCCTTGTCCGTAGCCAGTGCCTTAGGTTAATCCGAACAATCCCCTGCGCGACTGTGCACTATAGCTCATTACTCCTTAGCGATATCTTCAGGGCGAGAGCGAATCTTATGAGCGATACTGCACAGTCTTGAACTTCGGCCTAAGCCATGATTCGAGGGTTGAAGCGCAGCGCGTTAGCCGAGGAATTTGTACCGGTGGGGCGTCCTCAGTGCGACAGGATCCGATCGCTTAATTACGGACACTGTAGAAATAAGCGAGGCTCCCATGCCGAATGCGAATTCGTTCCGCGAGAATTGGCTTCGTCCATTCTTCTTTTACGGCAACAACTGGCTGAGTCTGCTTGGCGGTGCAATTACAACGGCGTCGGGGATGGTGCTGGTCGGCTTCTGGGTCATCAGCGTCTTTGGTCACGGCGGCTCGTCGAATCCCTATCTCGGCATCCTCTTCGATCTGCTTCTGCCGGGCGTCTTCGTTCTCGGCCTTGTGCTCATCCTGATCGGCATTCTCGTCCGCCGAACCTATCTCCTCTCAACCGATCAGGTGCCGTCCTTCTTCCCGGAAGTCAGCATTCGTGATCCTGTCTTCCGGCACGGGCTTGATTATGTCATCGTTGCAACCTTCATCAACTTCGTCATCGTCGGTATCGGCTGTTATCGCGGCGTCGCATACATGGACACGGTCTCCTTCTGCGGTGCTACATGCCATGTGATGGCTCCTGAGAACGCGGCCTACCATGTTTCATCGCACTCAGGTGTAGCCTGCACAGAGTGTCATGTTGCGCCGGGAGCGGCTGGCTACGTCCATGCCAAAGTCAATGGAGTCACACAACTTGTTATGGTTCTGACCAACCACTATCCCAAGCCGATCATGGCAGACCACAAGGTACCGGTCGCGCGCGTCACCTGCATGAACTGCCATAATCCGCGGGTGGAGATGGGGGATAAGCTCCTTGTTACACGGTCTTTTGCCAACGACTCCGCCAATACGCAAAGCTCCAGCGTGACGGTGCTGCACATCGGCGGTGAGGACGGCCTGGGCCATCTGAGCGGCATCCATGGCGCACATTTGGGCAAGATCGAATACATCGCCACCGACGCTACCGACCAGAATATTCCGTGGGTTAGGAAGACCAACACCGATGGCTCCACAACGGACTTCATAGCAAACGGATCATCCGTTCCCACTGACGGGCAGACTCGCGTCATGGATTGTATTGGCTGTCACAACCGCGCTGCCCACTCCTTCAATACGGCGGAAGGTGCGTTGGACAAAAGCATGGCCCATGGCAGTCCCAATGCGTCTTTGCCCTTCCTGCACAAAGAAGGTCTTGCCCTGCTGAACGCGAAGTACGACTCAGAGGATGAAGCAAAGGCCCACATTTCCTCCGGTCTGATCACGTTCTATCGATCACAGTATCCGGCGGTTTGGGATACTCAGCGTTCACAGGTCGAAACTTCTGCCAATACTCTCGCGGAAATCTACGCGCACAATGTCTTCCCGTCGATGCACATTCGCTGGGGAACGCATCAGAACAACATCGGCCACACCGACTCCGCAGGGTGCTTCCGTTGCCACGATGGAAATCACACCAGCAAGTCGGGCGTGACGATCACGAACGACTGTTCGATATGCCACAACCTGATCGTGTCGAACGAAACACATCCCAAATTGTTGACCGATCTGGGGATGCACTAGGTGAATTCGGGACAACCCATGAGGGTGCCGCTCCAGACTCAGCTTGAGATTGGATACCTGAACACTTCCCGCAAAGCCTTCTGGCGGCGGTTCAGGAAGTGACGTCTTACAACATGTCAAAAGATCGAGTCGAACCTGTGGGGTGTAGCCTACGGCAGCAACACGACTTTTATTCCGCGCCAGCCCAACCTGGATCATTAGCCGTACGTGAGAGTACAGACGCAGGCTTCCCTTGCGTCAATGAACCTCCTAGGAACTTATTGAAAAAGGTTCGTCATGGCAACGGGTCTGTGCGTCGATGACCAGCTGGAGCAACTTCTTGCTGAAGTTGCTCAAGCGACTCATCTCCGCTTAGCTCCCTGCGCGATCCTTTTGTTCGGCAAACAAATCCCGCAGAATCACGCCCGGTCCCTCTGGACTTTCCAACTCGGATCCGTGACTTCTCGACAAGCGGAGATTTGACAGTGGCGGCACACGAAGACCTCGACACTGTTCAGCAAAGCTGCACAAATCGGATCAACGAGTTGTTTAGCATCTTCCCCCAGCAATCGATGCATCGCCTCAATCGCTAAATCTCAAAAGTGACAGGGATACCGGGTGCGAGTTGCTGGAATCTCTCCTCCAACCCGACTGCGCCAAACGCTGTGACGAGATCCGCCTGACTTTGCTTGTAATGACTCCAACCCAGATTGTGCACCGCCGTGATCCTGGCGTCTGGCATCGCTACCGCTGCTTCGATGGCATCATTGGTGTTCATCGAAACGTTGAACGGCCCCCTGGGCTGAGCGGCGCCAGCAAATAGCACCGCCAGTTTCACTTGGAATCTGCGCGCGATCTCTGCAACGCCGGAATACCACACAGTGTCACCGGATAAGTAGACGCATCCTCCGCCATCGATGGAAAGGATGAACCCAATCACTTCGCCATTGACTCGCTCAAAGCCAGCCGGACCGTGCCTCGCCGGCGTTGCGGTGATCGTCAGGATCCGACCATCGGCAAGGGGTAGCGTCGTGCTCGACCACGGCTCAAGTCCCAGCGTGTTAGCTGCGAGCCGTTCCTCCGCTCCCTTGGTTGAGATCACAGTTGCGACCCTGGGAAGGAAAGCCCGACCTGCCACGTCAAGATTGTCGCCATGGTGATCATGGCTCAAGAGGACCGCGTGAATCGGCAGAAGAGCATCCGCACCGATCGCGGGAGCATTGAACTTTTGTCGCTTGGGCCCCCCAGTGGTATACACCTGTGGTGGATCGAAAGTGGGATCAGTTAGAAGACGCAAACCACCTATCTCGATCAGGAGAGTCGGCCCATCAATCAGCGTTAGTGTGACTTGGTCTAGCGTCATGTTTGAAACCACCTTAAGAAGATAGAGATCAGCACAAGATGCCAAACGGTTCCACTGGCGAAACCGTAGAGCACCCTCGAGCGCTGACTCTTCCCTACACTAAGAACATCACGGGCTGTTTACTATCACACTCTTCCATTAGCACATGAACAGAGCACAAGCGTTTTCACAGTTGCTCTGCCGCTTTCGATCTGCAAAGAGATCTCCCGTCCGCCGGCCTCGCGGGCATACGCGCCGTGAGCAACATCAAGTTGCGGCGGTCTACCGCACGATAAGTACCTCACAGAACAAATAGCTCCTATAACTGACATCTTTCAGCTTCTTGCTCCGGCACTCGTAAAAGAAACACGTGATTGCAATCACACCAGAGGCTGGATACTGTGACGTTCAAAGCTTGGCTGCGAACCCAGGCAGACAGAGTCAGGATGAAGTTCTCTTCTTTCGGACCGCGTTAAAGAGCTACCGGTCTTGCGTAGCTCTAATCACCGAGCTCTGTCTGGTATCAGACAGACAGGCCACACTCTTACTGGGTGATCGCACCCATAAGCACTCTGGAAATGGAAGGATGCGCGATGGTGGACCTCCTGAGCATAATGCTTTTTCTGCTGCAAGCCTACCTGTTGCGTGGGTGTGCGAATGGCGGGCGACGGCTCGCTGCGGCTCATAACTCCAGCGGCAAGTACGGACGAGCGAGCATACAGCGTAGTCAACAGACAGGCAATACCGAGTAGTGCGGTCGAAATCACTGGCAGGAGTAAAGGCTATGATCATTGCGAACAGTCATGAAGTGGATGGAGACAGTATGCCGGCTGCTCTTCAAGCAGAGCAGGTGCTGATCTTGCTGGCAAAGAACGGAGACAGCGCAGCGTATGCAGAGCTCTATAGCCTCCACGCACGGAATGTCTTTCGCACAATAATGCGAATCACCGGTAACCGGGAGGACGCGGAGGATGTGCTTCAGGACGCCGCGATGAAGGCACTCATCCATCTCAGCGGATTTGACGGCAGATCAAAGTTCTCGACCTGGCTTACCCGGATTGCTATCAACTCTGCTCTGATGATGCGACGCAAGTCCAGCAATCGACTCGAAGTGTCGATTGACCAGGATTGCGAATCAGACTCCTATGCGAACTTACAAGTACCAGATCACGCTCCCGATCCTGAGCACTGTATGCATCGTGCTGAAAGAGATCTTCAACTGCATCGCGCAGTGAAGCGGTTATCGGCAACTTTGCGTCTACCACTCGAACTCCAGCTGGCACGCGACTTATCGTTAAGGGAGCTTGCAACACAACTGGGCATTTCCGTACCTGCAGCCAAGTCGCGACTGTTGAGGGCTAGAGACAAAGTCCGAGGGTCCCTGATCAAGACAATGCGGATACATTCCAACAACCATACTGCGGCTCCTTCCAATCTGCGTGTTCAAAGAATCGGAAGAGTTGAGAGTGCTTAATGGAAACACGTGATAGACCAGACTCACTTCTGTCACTAGATTCGGGTTGTTAAGTTTCCTCGCCCAATGTTCCATGGCAGTCAGCGTTCAACCGCTTAAATCCATGGCTTAACAGGATGAAAGCTTGAGATGGACCGAACACAACGTCGCATTCGCTTGATATCAACCAGGAGATGAGTCGATGACTGAAAAAGAGTCAACAATTTTGATGGGCGTGGTGCAGGCAGGCGGAGAATATCCCCTATTTGCTGCAGGCGACAAAGTGAGAATCCTGCGTCGCTCTCCCATTGGCCATTTTCGCGTACCGAACTACATCCGCGGCATGAATGGGACTGTTGAGAGCGTGATCGAGCCCAAAGCGCTGAACAACGAAGAAGAGGGCTTCGGCAGAAATGCAGGCAACAAGCGCCACTACTACCGCCTTTCCATCGGAATGAAAGAACTGTGGCCGAACTACGAAGGTTCGCCGAAAGATGGGTTGCGCATTGAAGTTTTCGAGACCTGGCTGGAAAGGAGAAATGAAGATGAGCCTTCATACGCATGACCACACGCCTGCGCCGGATCTCGGTGAAGTAGTTCCTGGCTATTACGAACAGATGGAAATAGCGCTCCGGGAATTACTGATTGAGAAGAAGCTGATCGGTCCAGGCGAAATTCGACGGCAGATCGAAGTTTTAGATTCACGTACACCGGCCCTCGGCGCCAAGCTGGTAGCACGCGCATGGGTAGATGAGGATTTCCGGTCTCGGTTGCTCGCGGACGGACGAAAGGCGTGCGAGGAGTTAGGCATTTCGTTCTATGACGACACAGGTCTCATTGTGCTTGAGAACACAGATCACGTGCACAATTTGGTCGTCTGCACTTTATGTTCGTGCTACCCGAGACCAGTCTTAGGCTTGCCTCCGGACTGGTACAAGCTGAAACCCTATCGAGCACGCGCCGTAAAGGAGCCGCGATCGGTTCTCGCCGAGTTTGGCACCTTCATCCCGGAAGATGTAGAGATCCGGGTAAGCGACTCGACTGCATTCCTCCGGTATCTTGTGCTTCCTCAGCGCCCTGCCAACACTGAGGATTTTACAGAAGAGCAACTCGCTGCTCTTGTTACCCGGGACGCGATGATCGGCGTCATTAAAGTTGGAGGCCCGGCAGAAACGGAGAAGACACAATGACACAGACCGCTGATCTGATCCAACAGCTACCTACGGAATTGGGCGGACTTGATGCAGGTCCCATCGTTCGCGTGGAACATGTGCTCGAGCCTTGGGAGAAACGCTGCCACGCTCTCGCAGACGTGCTTGACTTCCACAAGATCATCAACACTGAGGAGAAGCGTCGCGGCATTGAAGCGCTCGGGAGCGAGATCATCAATAAGCTCACGTACTACGAGCGATGGGCCGTCACATTTGCAAACATCCTCTTCCAAAAGGGCATCCTGACGCCCGAAGAATTGGCCCTGAAGATGGACGAAGTAGCAGCTCGATACGCCGACACTACAGAATGCAAATGAGAACAGCCTCACAGACCGCGAAAGGCATCTACAAATGAACATCGACCATGGGCTTACCACAAAGAGGATGGTGCTGGGGCACGTGGTCATGTGCCGAGGCTGTTGCTGCGGTGACGTGAACAAGGGCAAGCCCGATGTACCTGTCGACTGGCTAAAGTCAGAGTGGCGACGGCGGGGGTTACTCAAGAATATCCAGCTGACGATCAGCGGATGCCTCGGGCCGTGCGATTTATCGAATGTAATGAATATTTCGAGCGGCGATCGAACCATCTGGTTGGGAAATATTCGAGATACTTCTCAGTACGAAGCCATTCTCGAGTGGGCTTCTCAAAGCCTGGATGCAGGTTCGCTCCTCCCGCTCCCTTCGGAGTTCACCAAACATGAGTTCTATCCCTTTCGCACGTCCCATTGTGCCCTCGCGGTCGAACTCTCTGCAGGAGCCATGCTTTGAGCGCACTCTTGATTGTCGGCCTTGCCTTAGGCATGAGACATGGAACCGACCCCGATCACCTTGCTGCCATCGACGGGCTGACCCGAATCCGTCCGCGCGCAACCAACGGAGTCTTCTTTGCACTCGGGCATGGCTTGGTCGTAGTACTGCTGGCGGTAGGGGTCGGTCACCTCATTGCTGCACGCTTTGCATTCGCCGGCCCCTGGGTGCTGATCCTGATTGGAGCCATCAATCTCTTTCGCCTGGTACAGCCGCAAACAGCAGCGGCGCAACCATCAAGACCGATTGTTGCCCAGCCCCTACTCCTCGGCATGTTGCTTGCCGCGGGATTCGAAACGTCCTCACAACTCTCCGCTTTGATTCTTGCTGGGCAGACCAATGCTTGGGTGCTCGGGGCAGTGTTCTCCGCCGGCATGGTGTTGGTCGACGGTATCGATGGACTCATGGCTGCACGAATGCAGCACCTCGCCACACTGGGGCGAAAACGTGCTGCAGCAGCTTCGCGCCTCCTCGGATTTCTCGTGGTGATTTTCGCCTTCGGCCTAGGTGGTGCGGAATTATCTGGAGTGGATTTAGGCAAAGTTGCACTGCCGGTGGGCCTCGCATTATTCGCGACCGTGCTGGCCATCCGCATCTGGTCTCGTTTCGATCTAACTACCGGTAAAGAGGGTCCTGTGCGTCTTAGCCCATCAATGGAATCAAATGTCGGCACTGCGTCACGCGAAGAAGCCTAGTAGAGACCGCGCGTTTAGATGAAGTTAAGTTTCAGTGCGGGGAATCCAACGATGCGACCATTGAATATTCGAAACGTGGTAATTCGAGCGGCAGTCGTTGGACTCCTGTTGACTACTGCAATTCAATTCATTCGGACGCCCTTGACCAGTCCAGGCGTTCGCTCGGAGATCCAGGCTCCTCCAGAGATCCGGCAAATCCTCCGCCAAGGCTGTTATGACTGTCATTCCAACGAAACCAGGCTTGCCTGGTTTGACAAAATTGTCCCAGCACAATGGCTGGTGGCAGAGGATGTGAAGCGAGCAAGGAAACATCTCAACTTTTCAGAGGTGGGTTCCCTGCCAATCGCTGCTCAGCAGGGCATCCTTATCCACGCTCTCAATCAGATTCAGTTGGGAGCAATGCCGCGAAGCACATACAAGGCTCTCCACCCACAAGCAGCTATCACGGACGCCCAACTGACTATCCTTCGCGACTTCCTGCAGTCAACTGCCCTGCGCACAACTGTGAACCCAACGGTGGAGGTTACGGAGGACGGCGGCCATCCCTTGGGAGCAAAGCGAATCATCCGGACGGGACCAGTGCTTCCTGCTTTGAATGGCATTCACTTTCGACCTGAGTACAGAGATTGGAAAGCAATCAGCAGTACCGACAGGCCAGACAACAACACCATCCGGCAGGTGCTTGGGAACCCTGTGGCGATCGAAGCTATTGCAACCAATCACATCAAACCATGGCCGGACGGGACCATCCTGGTCAAGCTCGCATGGAACAAACAATTTGACGCCAACGGAATTGCCCACGCCGGCAGACTTGATCACATAGCGTTTATGATCCGCGACAGCCACAAATACGCGTCGACAAAGAATTGGGGCTTTGCTGAATGGGTCGGCGAAGAGCTCAAGCCTTATGGGAAGGACGCCGGGTTCACACATGAGTGCGTCGACTGCCATACGCCGCTTCGCAACACCGACTATGTGTACACGATCCCAATTGCCCGGCCCGAATGAGGTTCATCATGAGAGCGATCCACGCAGCCTCCATTCTGATCGCGATGACCGTCTTCGGTTGTACACATCAGAATCCTCGAACGATTGCTAGGACCGATACCGAGGCGGCGCCCAAAGGGCACTTTCCATGGCAGCCCATGAATGAACACGTAATCACCTCATGGGTCGATCCGCGGGCGGGCAGCATGTCGACACTCTACGGAAACGAAGTAGCGATTGCGAACGCAAGAAGGGATGCTCCACCCATATATCCTCCAGGGTCCGTCATTTCTTTCGTCACGTGGAGACAAAAAGAGGATCCGCGATGGTTTGGTGCGAAGATACCCGGATCAGTGATATCAGTCGAATTTGTCGAGGTCCGAGGCGTAGCCGCCAGTACGTCGTATAGCTATGAACGCTTTGAAGGACAATCAGCAACGCCAACAGCCTCATCCGAACTTCCAGCACCGAATGACCGGAGCGCGTTTCTCTTATCGCAAAGGATGTCTCCCATGCCTTGATGGTGCGAGCAAACGCATAGCCATCACTTGAATCCCTGACAACTTCAGCAGTTCGATAGATCGCTCTATCGTGAATAATGAGGTGGAGCGAGGAGCATCCCAACTGGCAGCTTCGTCAGCAAGTTCAACCTGACATGAGACAAGACATTATCTCTGACGTTGCGCAAGAAGAAACCCAGTATGTTCACGCGCTGCTTCAATCTCGGCGGCGCTTATGGTGTGACCTATCCCCGGATAGCGGCGCACATCCACATCGGCTCCCATAAGCGCCAGAACGTCTGCTGAACGCTGCACTCTCTGCCATGGGACATGTGGATCTGGCTCACCCCAACCAAAGAATGCTGGCGTCCCTGATAAGCAGCCAGGATGAATCAACGCGGCGTTGGGAGGCCCAATAAGACCACCAGAAAATGCAACGAGTCCTGCGTACCTGCGTGGATTTCTAGCAACGAATTCAGTAGCCAGGCATGCACCCTGGGAGAAGCCGACGATCGCAATCTGTGAGGATGGAATTCCTGCAGCCAGGGCAAGTTGGGTTGTTGCCTCAATCTTCCTGATCGCTGAAGAAAGATAGGGTTCGTTCTGCTCCAACGGAGCGAGAAAAGAGTACGGATACCAGGAATGATCAGCCGCATTGGGAGCCAGATAAGAAAAGTTCGGGCCTCCCAGTGCCTCACCAACTGAGAATAGATCTTCCGTCGAGCCATGGCGTCCGTGCAGGAGGATGATCACACCTTCAGCTTTAGATAACGGCACACCAAGCCTTGAGACCAGTTGATTGCGGTGTGGGTCGACAATCACGTGGTACCTCCTTCGACAACCTGCAGTTCACATTTCGAGTTATGTCACTCGAGCCGCGAGGGTGAACTTATCCTGCCATGGGTCACATGTACACGAGAGACTTCTGTTACGATCCCCAGGCTCGTTTTACGTTCATTTGCTTGCGAGTCACGGAAGATATCTCAGCCGTGGTTGAAACGGAGAATGATAAGCATAATTGCCGCGGCCAAAACCAATACAGAGATGAGTAAAAAAGCAATATAGCGTGTAGCCTGATCCCGATCTCTCGCAGAAGGCTTCGTAATGCCGAAAAAGTCGACAAACGCAGTCGTAAGATAACGGAGCAGTGTCATATTGGCGTATCTCCTCCCGAAGTTGTCACACAGGACTTCCGGTCATTCGCGGAATGCAGGTGGCACCGATGGCGATCCATACGTCTACCCAAGCGTCCGGAGACTCCGTCGACGATTCGAAACCACCAGACAGGCATCTCGCGTTCTTCTAGAGGTAGCCCCGATCCATCGCCTTGACTGTGTCAGCGGTCGTCGCTACTGCATGGGCAAGATAGGCGTAGTTGATAAGTGCCGCAGTATAGCCGTATCCCCACACTGGATGCTTTGGTGCTGCGGTCGCATCTTTCACCACGGCTACTTCGAAACCCTGCTCCAGCAGCTCACGCAGATGAGATTCAACGCACATGTTTGCCAGCATACCGCCAAGAATTACCTTGCTAATCCTTCGCTTACGCAATTGCAACACAAGGTCATTTGTCTCAGGACCCCACACGCGATGCGGTGAAGCCACGATCGTTTTTCCATCCTCGATTTAGGGCTTGAAACGTTCCAGCCAGTCCGCGCCAGAGCCCTTGAGTCCGTCCAGACTCAGCCTTCCCTTGCGACCGAACAGCCCTGAGTTAGCTTCGTCTGCTTCGAGCGGTCCGTTGAATTTCCAGCCCTTGTCTTCGGGAAAGAAATAATGCGGAGAGATGAAGACTTCAAATCCAAATCCCTTCGCAGCCTTGAAGATGTGCTCAATATTTTCAATGGTGTTGATCTCCTTGAGGCTTTCATGCAGCAGCGGCCACGCAAGGCCTTTTTCACTCAACACGTCATTCTGTGGGTCAATGACCACCACAGCGGTATCTGCTTTATCGACCTTGAAAGAGGAAGTTGCCTCTTGCGGCTCGGTTTCCATCTTCACTTTCTCCGATGCCTTCGCAGTCATATCAGCAGCGAATAAAGCGGTTGCCGCAGACGCGCTTGCAGCCGTGAGAAATCGTCTGCGAGAAGTACGAACTAAGTCGTGGCTTTCCATATCACTCCATCCGATCCTCGCGCCCATGTCACACAAGGCGCGGTTTATCGATCCATGTATCACATCAACAACGTGATCCTATCCCGGCCTGAGTGACTCGCCTATCATGTACTTCCATTAGCTCCATATATCCGCCAAGATACCTATAACTGGATGTAGTGTCGTATCGAAGACGCAGTACGTGGGCAGAAAGCATGCAAGATGAATGCCCACGAAGACCGGTCATAGCCAGGATGATGTAGACTGGCCGGCGATACGATCCGCAATCATTTCTACGCTGCTGAATCTAATCGAATATGAGGAGGGTTGCTCATATGAGTTCACTTGTCTCCGTCAACGTAGGCCTGCCAAGAGACGTGGAGTGGGAAGGCAGAATCGTCCGCACCGCTATCTGGAAGTCTCCTGTCACCGGCCGGCTGCGCGTGCGCAAACTCAATATCGATGGGGATGGTCAAGGGGATCTCGCAGGGCACGGAGGCGTGTATCGAGCGGTCATGGTGTACCAACTCGACTCCTATCGATATTGGGAGAATCTTCTCAAGCGAAATGATTTGGAATACGGCTGCTTCGGCGAAAATTTGACAGTGGACGGCCTGGCGGACAATGAAGTCTGCATTGGAGACCGCTATCGCATTGGCAGCGCCCTCTTCGAGGTTACGCAGCCAAGAGTCACATGCTATCGGGTGGGCATACGGATGAATCATCCGCAGATGCCTTCTCTGCTCGTTTCGCACCGGAGGCCGGGCTTCTACTTTCGGGTGATCGAGGAGGGCGAGATCGGTGCGGGAGATGAAATTACAAAGGAAGCGGAAGGGCCGGAGCGCATCTCAGTTGCCGAGGTGGACGCGCTGCTGTATCTTCCCGGCCATCCTCGAGACCAACTCAAACGTGCCCTGCAAATTCCTGCGCTAAGTCCAGGCTGGCAAGGCTCCCTTCAAGCACTATTAGCCGCCGACGGAAATGATGGCAATGCCGGGCTCACTCCGTCTCCAGCGCCACCACCCGCTTGGAGCGGCTTTCGGCCAGCGCTTGTGAAAGCAGTGGCCGATGAGAGCGTGGATGTGCGTTCACTCGTCCTGGAGGCGATCGATCACTCTGCACTGCCCGCCCCCTTGCCCGGCCAATTCCTTGTCTTAAAGACTAGACCACAAGGAACCTCAAGCCCACTGGTGCGAAGTTATTCGATCTCCGGTCCCCAGTCCGAGGGAACCTATCGCGTTAGCGTGAAGAGAGCCTTGGGCCCAGGCAGCCGCTACTTCCACGATGATGTTCAAATTGGCGATGTGTTGCAGGTCAGCGCACCACGGGGCAGCTTCACCCTTGGCGCTGGTAGCGATCCGGTAGTGCTGCTAAGCGCGGGCATCGGAGTGACGCCCGTACTCTCTATGCTTCACTCCCTCGCAGATGATGCTGCAAAACAAACTCGGGAGGTCTGGTGGTTCTACGGAACGCGCAATAGCCTTGAACATCCCTTCGCCGCTGAAGTAGAAGGCCTGCTCAACCGTCTTCCCCAAAGTCGTTCGCACATTGCGTACAGCAAGCCCGGAATGCAGGATCGACAGGGGGAGAACTTCGATATTTCCGGTCGTCTGAATGTCGACGTTTTGCGGCAGCTCAGCGTTCCGCAGAACGCCACTTTCTACGTTTGTGGACCTCCGGCATTCCTCAAGGAAATGGTCCAGGGCCTAACAGCATGGGGCATCCCGAACTCACGTATTCGCTCAGAAGCCTTCGGCTCTGAAACTTCGATCACGCCGGGAATTGCCGCCTCACCGCAAAAGGCACCGCACCTCCCCGCTGCACCCTTGGGCAAAGGACCAAGTGTCTCCTTCACCCGCAGCGGTCTGACTGTGCCGTGGGATTCTCGATGGAGCAGCCTGCTCGAACTGGCGGAGGCCTGTGATGTCCCCGTGCGATGGTCGTGCAGAGTGGGCGTCTGTCACACATGCGAGTCTGGCCTGATCGACGGAAGAATAAGCTACGCGCCGGAACCTCTCGACCGTCCCTCCGCGGACAACATCCTGATCTGTTGTTCCGCCCCTTTGTCAGACATCCAATTAGATCTCTGACTACGTCCATCATCAGAAGCAATCCAGAGCTAAAGGCCGAGCGCACTCAATTCCGGATGACCGTCAGGCCGCCTGCCTAACGGCCAATGAAACTTACGATCAGCTTCAACGATAGGTAGTTCATTGATGCTTGCGTACCTGGCATACATGTACCCCTCTTCATCAAACTCCCAATTCTCGTTTCCATACGCCCGAAACCAATTCCCGGAATCATCGTGATACTCATAGGCGAATCGCACCGCGATCCGATTCTCATGGAAAGCCCATAGTTCCTTAATCAGTCGATAGTCCAGCTCTCGGATCCATTTGCGAGTGAGGAAAGCGATAATCTGCTCCCGGCCATTCACAAACTCAGCACGATTGCGCCAGCGTGATTCCAGTGTGTAGGCGAGGCAAATCTTCGCAGGGTCGCGAGTGTTCCAAGCGTCTTCAGCCAGACGAACCTTTTGGATTGCCGATTCTAGAGTGAATGGAGGTACTGGTGGTCGTGGTGTCATCGCTGTAATCCCCTTCTTCGATAGGCTTGATGCGTTGCCCGGCATCGTTACTTTCCGCGTAGTTGTTGGATCTCCTTGCGGAGCTCCGCATTTTCAAGTTCCAAAGCACGTACGTGGTCTTCCGTTGCCTGCATGGCTTCACGAATTTCCTCTGCCGTATAGCGAGGCGTAATGTGTTGCGGGCAGTTCCAGTCATAGGCCTCAACATGGATCAAGAAAACTCTCTCAATGACGGCCTTGTATCCCGGCATTCGAACACGGGGCAGCCAGGGCTCGGCTTTGTCACCCTCCAGCACGTCAACTCGCCCAAGTATTTTCAACCGTGCCTGGCGAGGATAATCAATAAGAATCATGGCAATGCGGTTGTCACTGAGCAGATTCCCGGTACTGATAAATTGCTTGTTCCCGCGAAAATCCGCGAGTGCAAGGGTGTGATCGTCAATGACCTTCAGAAAGCCCCTAGGACCGCCGCGGTGCTGAACATAAGGCCACCCCGTAGAACCGATCGTCGCCCAGTAGAAGCTGTCGCGCTCGCCCAGGAAGTCGATCTCGAATTCCGTCAACCGGTCACGCGAAGCGCTGGACCGGCTCATGCGTTCATACTGCTGCCGGCTTCCGTACCGTTCCTGCAACTTTTTCACCAGCGGTGTGAATACAAGAGACCCAAAGCTCATAACGCCTCATTCTTGCCAATGTTGCTGACGGGCCAGTCAGGATCACTGCTTCGCCGCCGGGACCGGCCAGACTCCGCGCCCGAATCACTCTTCAGTGCGTGAAGCAATCTCCTCACCGCGAGTCTCCGGGACGAACGGCCCATATCCAACTGATGCATTTCTGCGTCCGAAAGATCCCGTTTGTAAGGATGGGCTTATCGAGAAACTCTGCGGCACATGACAGACTTTCCCTAACCAACCACAATAGCCGCTATTGCTCGATATGCCCATCACACCTTTCTTTGAGTTGTATCAGCTTCCTGCATCCCAGATCTTGCATCGATTTGCGCAGCATACAGGAAGCGTCCCTCAGTTTCTCAGCAGGTTCAGTCACAACTAATGGAATCACATGATTGCTCTCCGCCTTCACCACCGCTAGAGTGGCGCCAGATGTGAGCAGTCAAAATCAGCGAATCTGCAGCAGCCAAGAACACACCCATGCGAGCGCAACTGTACCTCTCGTTCGGTGGCTGGACTTTCTGGGAGTGAATCTATGAAGCTCTTCATCGGCATCATCGTCAGTCTGGTCGTCGGAGTGGGCTGTCGCTACTTTGACATTCCCGTTCCGAGCCCGCCCGTTATTCCGGGTGCGCTTCTGGTTCTCGCCATGACGATCGGATATTCGGCAACTAACTCAATTCTCAATAGCCGGGGCAAACCTGCAACCACAGCCCACTTATGCGGGGGACCGTCAGGCGCCTGCGCAGAACAATCGGGTCTGGTAGCGGCCAAGGTGGACAGCCCTTCGCGAACACAAGCAATGCAAGAGCACTCTGAGCCTGCCCACCGAGTAAGATGAACCGGCGGAAACCGGCGGGGAGTCAAAATAACATCGACGCTCAAGGGAAGTTCTGTGCAACGAGAAGAAAGGAGTCACCATGCACGCACCACCCATGATCCTGGCCACGATCAGCTTTGCCTCCATGCTCGCCATCGTTGCATCAGCCCAGAGCGCAAAGGACATTCGCGGCCCTTCACCGCTGCTCGCCATCGAGAACGAGCCTCCAGCTCGCCTCATCGTCGATCCGCCCCTCCCTGAGCCGCTCGCTCAAGGCCGCGTCTTCATCCAGTACAGGACTGAGAACTTGCGGGTGGTTCCTGTCTTCGGCAAAGGCGCCCTGACCGTATCCCCTCGGATCGGTCACATCCATATCACTGTTGATGACGCACCATGGCATTTTGTTGATGCCAGTGGCGAAACCATCATTCTCGTTGGCCTCGTGGCTGGTCCACACAGCGTGCTCATTGAACTCGCCGACCCTACTCACAAAGTCATCACCAGTCAAACGGTCAAGTTCATCGTGCCGGATGTCGATCATCCAGCGGCACCCACAAAATGAACATCGTTCATTCCAGGATTGCCACTTACCGCTAACTGGAGGCCCCGGAGGCATCGGTGTTGAACTCATAGCTCTGCAGCCCACACACAATCCTCTCCGGGTAGACCGACATGTTATCTTCGCCAAACCTTAGCCGTCTGAACCCGGAAACTGAGACATATCCGCTCCTGACCGAGGCGGAGTTGAATCGTGCGAAACAATTCGCGCAGCTCCGAACCGTGGAAGCCGGGGACGCCCTGTATCGCCCCGGCGATCTCGCGATCCCTCTTTTCATCCTGCTGTCAGCCAGCGTCGAAATACTGCAGACCGAGCCGGACGGCGATCGACTGGTTACGGTCCTATCTCCTCGGATGTTTACAGGCGAGGCCGGCATGATTGGCGGACAGAGAGCTGTCGTGCTCGCGCGCGTGAAGCACGCCGGCGATGTGCTTGAGATCTCGCCCGAGAATCTGCGCGCCCTCGCTGCCCGCGACGCACAACTCGGCGAAATCCTCATGCGGGCCTTCCTGCTCCGCAGACTCATGCTGGTCATGAAACAACTTGGCAACGTCATCATCATCGGATCGCGACACTCCACAGATACGGTGCGATTGCGAGTTCCTGGGAAGGCAGGGCCATCCACACACGTTTGTCGATCTGGACATCGATACGATCTCTCAAGCCCTCCTGGATCGTTTCGCGATCAATCTCGATGAGATCCCGATCGTCATCTGCAATGACCAGGCCGTAATGCGTAACCCAACGGTTCTCGAGTTGGCGAATTGCCTCGGCCTGAACGACAACATCGACCCCAGTCTTCTTCGGGATATCGTCATCGTGGGTGCGGGCCCAGCCGGCCTCGCTACAGCCGTCTACGCTGCATCCGAAGGGCTGGAGCCTCTCGTGATCGAGAGCCATGTGCCAGGGGGCCAGGCAGGCGCAAGTTCCCGCATTGAAAACTACCTCGGCTTTCCCACCGGCATCTCAGGACAGGAGCTAGCCTCAAGCGCCGTCGCGCAGGCACAAAAATTTGGCGCAAAGATCGCCGTTGCCAGAGCCATCGTTCAGTTGCGCTGCCAACGCCGTCCCTACGAACTCGTCATGGAAGATGACAGCGTCCTGTACGCCAGGACCATTGTGATTGCAACCGGAGTGCGATACAACAAGCCCTCCGTCAATCTTCGAGAACAGTTCGATGGCCACGGAATCTTCTACGGGGCAACGTACATCGAGTCGCAGCTTTGCGAAGGCGAAGAAGTTGTTGTCGTAGGCGGCGGCAACTCTGCTGGTCAGGCTGCGGTGTTCCTCTGCGAGAGCGCAAGCAAAGTGTACATGCTGGTGCGATCGAGCGACCTGTCCGGCACCATGTCTCGCTATCTGATTCAGCGCATCGCAGCAAACCCCGCAATTGAACTTCTCTGTGACACGGAATTGGTGAGCCTGGAGGGCGGGAATCATCTCGAAAACGTGCGTTGGATCAACAAAAAGACTCAGCTCATAACTTCAGCGCCAATCAGGCATGTGTTTATCATGACCGGAGCCTCACCGAACACCGAATGGCTCCAGGGCCGCATCGCGCTTGATGAAAAAGGATTTATCATCACTGGGCACGACCTGGAGCTCGCCAAGCCGGACAGTCGATGTCCACGCTGGCCACTGATGCGCGCACCTCAGCTACTCGAAACCAGCTTGCCCGGCGTCTTTGCAGTGGGCGACGTCAGGGCTGGGAGCGTAAAGCGCGTTGCATCCGCAGTGGGCGAAGGAGCAATCTCCGTGAGCTTCGTTCATAAGGCGCTCGCTGATATCTGAACGATGAATCGACTCAACGCGGATAGGGTTTCCTCAGCTGGAACGTAGCACTCGATTCCAGAATGCACGAAGTCTCGCCAGGACGTCATGAGAACCGGACCTTGCTCCCTCAAAGATGAGTGCGCCGGGAACCTGAAGCGTGATCTGAGTCCCCGACGCGGATGTGGTCAACTTGAATTGACCGCCAATCCTCGTGGCCCTTTCTCGCATCCCTTGTAGCCCGAAGTGTCCCTGCCTGCCCTTCTCGACAATCTCCTGAGGTATACCTTTACCGTCATCGCTCACACGTAAAGTAAGGTCTTTTCCATATCGTATTTCGACGCTCACCCGGCTGCCCTCCGAATGGAAGCACGCATTGCGAATTGCCTCACAGGCTATGCGGCATACCTCTTCAAACAAAGGCGACTTCATTGCCTGGATCGTTCCCACCACCACGACTTCAACCTGAGTTGAACTGCGCTTCTCAAACTCCTGAGCAGCTCTGCGAAGCACATCCAGGAGATCATGGTCTTCACTCGCGCCATGTCGAAGAGAATCCAGCGCCGCCCGCCCTTCTTCAGTTGCCTGTCCAAGCCATTTCGACAAATTCTTCAGCGTCACCCGCATGGCGGTGGGGCTTATCTCCTCACTCAAGGCATCGTCGGCGACCATTTTGCTGGATTGAATCGTTTGTAGAAGAGTGTCGTGGAGTTCGCGAGCCAGTCGCGTGCGCTCATTCACCCGTTCCCGCAGACGCACATTGAATTCGAGCGAAGTCTGGCGTAACCGGTACAGGTACACAGAGACAATCAGCAGCAGGATCAACACAATGTAGCTCACTGTAAACCACCATGTACCCCACCACGGCGGCAGGATCTCTATCTCCAGTGATGCACCAGGTTCGTCCCAGGCGCCCGCACTCGTCGCACCCTCGACACGAAAGGTGTACTTGCCTTTCGGTAGCGTCGTGTAAGTAGCAACTCGCTGATCGCTTCCAACCTCGTGCCAGTCAGTCTCCAATCCCTCTAGGCGGTAGCGATAGCGATTCGTCATTGCATTGAAATTGCTGAGCGCAGAAAATTCTATTGCGAAGATATTTTGCTGGTGCGTGAGAGTAATTGAGTTCGTATAGGTAATGGATTGATGAAGTGGCGACCCATGCCCGATCGGCACCGGGTTCCCTGCCAATCGAAAGTCGGTCAGCACTGTCTTTGGCACGAAGGAACTACCAGTGAGTTTACTGGGATAGAACGCAGTAGCTCCGCTGAAGCCACCAAAGAACATCTCACCCTGCGGACTCTTGAAGCACGTAGACCAGCCTGTTAAATCAGGCCCGGGAAGTCCGTCCGCAACAGAGTAATTCTTGAATTTCTCAGTTTGAGGATCGAAGTTGGATAACCCGTTATTGGTTCCCATCCAAAGGGTGCCGCGCTCATCCTCGAGGATACAACTCACCACATTACCAGCCAGTCCATCTTTTTCGTAGTAAACCTTGGCGGTCCCCGTGTTGGGATCAAATCTGTCGAAGCCATTCTGCGTCCCAAGCCACATGCGGCCCACATGATCGAAGAACACCGACGTGACACGATGGTCACTCACAGAATGAGGGTCGTCCGGATTATACGAGTAAATCGAAAACTGGCCTGTCTTTGGGTCGAAACGTTGAAGCCCCGATTCCCCTCCCAGCCATAGCTTGCCGTCAGAGGCTTCTTTGATATCAGAATAGGCAACCGTATCGTGCGGATCAGGCTTGTAGAAGGTGAAAGTTCCGCTCGTCGAATCGAAACGCCCAAGGCCTCCCCACGTTGCCGCCCAGAGAGTGCCAAGGTGATCGAACGCGATTCGCATAATTGGATTTCCACCTTGCATGGATGCATTGCCACGGCCCGAAACATAGGGCTCTGCTTCTCCGGTTAAGGGATTCAATCGCTGTAATCCTTGACGAAAGGTTCCGGCCACAAGGTTCCCCGACCGATCCTCGAGAAACGAGAGCACTTCACCCTTAACGCCCACACCGGGGGCAACGATGTTCGTGTGTCGCATGCGATCTATACGGTTCAGTCCCCCAGTCGACCCAATCCAAAGTATTTTGTTTCTATCTTCATAAATCGAGGTCACGAGAGAACCCTTCAAGCTCCCCCGCTTGCTACTGAAATTTTCGAACGGCAGCGGTCTTTCAGAAAAGAAGTAGGGGGTAGTCTCATGCAAATCTACCCATATATTGCCTTCACTATCTTCAAATAAGTGGGTAATGCTGTCAGCACCCAGGCTCTCGTTATCTTCGCGGTCATGCTTATAGCGTACGAGGCTTTTATGCTCACGGTCATACTTGAGCAGACCACCGCCCTCCGTTCCCAGCCAAACGGTACCGTCCCGTGATTCGAGGATCGTGTAGATTCCCGCAATCGTTGTTACCCGATGCGCTCCTTCATAGATGAAATAGCAAACGAGCCTTCTATCTTTGCGATCAAGTACACCCAATTGGCATTTTGGTGAAGTATTAATGAACCAGAACAAGCCAGATCCGTCTTCATGAAACATGGAAACAATGTTTCCGCCCAGAGAAATGTGAAGTGTCACCTTCCCCGTTTTTCTATCGAACGCATCCAGTCCGCCGTCAGTCGCAACCCAGAAGGTTCCGTGGCGGTCTTCGTCCGAGAAGGTAGTGTCATTGCCACTAAGGCTCGTAGGGTCGTTTGGATCATGTGTATATCGAGCCGTACGCCCGTCGAGTGGATCCAGTTTGAAAAGTCCCTTGGCGGTCGACAGCCACAACTTTCCGTACTGGTCTTCACTGATGTGGAGGGCTGGACCATCATTCTCGTTCGTTCCTTGCAGACCGATACGGAAGTGCTTGAATGTCTCCGTAACGGGGTCAAATCGGTCGATGGACTGATCGCAGCCAACCCAGAGTGCTCCAGTATGGTCCACGAAGAGACTTCGGACATAAACGCCTCCCAGACTGTTGGGCTGCCCCGGCTCATGTCGAAAGATCTTGAACCGGTATCCATCGAACCGGTTCAATCCATACTGCGTCCCGAACCAAAGAAATCCCGATCGGTCTTGCACGGTTGCGCCCGCCCGGACCTGAGACAAGCCATTCACAGCTTGAATCTGGCGGAACCGGATGTCCGAACCGTCGGTCATCTGCATAGGGACTTCCTCAGTCTTGAACGGCACCCCAACCCGATTCGTTCGCGCAGAAATGCTCGAGGAGCCATGACTGTCATCGGACTGGCCTCTCGCCGGCATTCCAGATCCGAGCAGCACCATGATTGAAACCAGAACCCAGGTTGGCACAGCGCGGCGGAACAGATGTATCCCTCTCGCTCCTTCGGGCCTTCTTGCAACTCTCATCAAAATCAGACCTCAGACTCGGTCGCAGGGTTCCAGGGGCGCTCCAATTCTAGAAATGTAGAGTCGAAGTTTTTGAGTGCGCGGAAGCACGCCGCCTGACTACAATAATCCACAAACAGTGCGGGGTTTCTTTGGCATCTGGCCACAAAATTCGCATCATGATTGTCGAAGACCACCCCGTGTTTCGCGAGGGATTGGCGACGATTATTGGCTCCAGGAAAGATATGCTTCTGGTTGCGCAGGCTACCAATGCCCAGGAAGCTATCGAGCAGTTTAACACCCATCTGCCAGACATTACGCTCATGGATCTCCGCCTGCCCGGACGAAATGGCATTGACGCGTTGATTGCCATACGAGGGGATTTTCCCCAGGCCCGTGTGATCATGCTTACGACCTCCGATGGTGATGGTGAAATCCAGTCGTCGCTTAAAGCTGGTGCCGCGGCCTACGTCCTGAAAAGCATGCCAAAGGACGACTTAATCGAAGTGATTCGATCAGTACACGAGGGCGGCCGGCACATCCCACCCGAGGTAGCCCAGCGTTTAGCCGAACACCTAGGAGACAATACTCTTACCAATAGAGAACTCGAAGTCCTTCGACTCATCCGCGATGGCCACCGTAACAAACAGATCGCCGACGAACTTACAATTTCAGAAACAACTGTAAATTTCCACATCAAGAATCTCGTCGAAAAATTACAGGCCAACGATCGCACCCACGCAGTCACAATCGCATTGCGCCGCGGAATTCTTCATATCTGAATTCACCGTCTACCTATAGAAAACTATAGCTCGCAGACTGTAGTTTTCTACGTTTCTGCAAGGAACAGGCCGCGCTAAAGTAGAGATGCCGCGGGGGTAGCTCACCTGTGCTTCAATGCCACCCGGCCTGGGACCGTAGTCATCGCCGGACGATATATAGAACTTGGCCCGAGAACGGAGTGAAATGACGGGACCAGGGGCAGGTGTATCAGAAGCAATTTGCATCATCATCACACATACAGCTCAGCCTGACCCTCCAACCTCTCTCCTCTCTCGATACCCGCCCGGAAGCGAACTCGAGGCTGCCTGTCTTGATGGCGTACCCTTTCCATGGAGTAGTTCGGTTTGGGTCTGTGCCCTTTCTGTTGGTAGCGCCTTCCTCATTGCCTACCTGGCCTACCGGTACCGGGTCAGACGCATGGAAGAAGAGCTGACGGCTCTCTTTCATAAGCGGCTCTCAGAACGTGCAAACCTTGCCATCGACCTGAACGATTCCCTCCTGCAAACCGTTGAAGCCAGCAAACTCATCGCGGATGACGCACTCGAGCCCCCCTCCGATCTGACCCGCATCCGTTCGGCGATGGGGCGGCTGTCGTATTGGCTGGGCAACGCCGCCGTCGAAGGCCAGGCTGCGCTCAATTCATTGCGCAAAGCTGCCTACGATGGAAACGATCTCGCCTCGGGATTTCAGCGCGCCGCCGAGGAGTGTCTAACCCATCGCTCCCTCGATTTTGTCGTGACCACCACTGGAACGAGTAAAGATATGCAACCCATGGTGCGCGACGAAGTCTATCTCCTCGGCTATGAAATCATCAGCAGCTTCTACAGGCGCACAGACGCGAATCGCCTCGAAATCAGCTTGATCTACGGCGCGGACTTCTGCATGCGGGTCAAATCAAGCGGGCAGATGCCCCGGTCAATCAGCGGTGGCGCGGAGATGACTAGCCCCTTTGATTTGCACAGAATGCAGAGACGAGTGCAACGCTTCGGCGCAACGCTGAGCGTTGGCACACCTTCAAGCTCTTCTGTTGAGCTAACGCTCACTGTCCCCGGCAGTATCATCTTCACCAGGTTCGCGCCCCTTTTCCCTCAATGGCTGATCTTCCTCTGGCAGCGCCTCCGGTCGCGAAAGGGCGGCACTGAGTAACGCGCTCTTCGTCCCGCACGACGCCGGTCATTTAAAGGCTGTTGAGTACCTGACTGTTGACACGGGGACAACCTGTTGCCATCGCGCAACGACTCATGGAAGAACATGATTGCGGCACAATCCTCACCCGCATAAGGTGAAGCTCGAACCAGTGATGCACGGTCACGCTTCCATCACGTCTCTGGTCCGTGCGGCAGCGTGCGCCACACACAAAGATTGGTAGTCAGGTGCACTGCGTCATCGATAGCGACAGAGAGCCCGCATTCGGCAATGCAAACAAAGATTAAGCACAAACACCACCCGAGAGAGGAAGTCATCATGAGCACACCCGCAATCTCGCAGCCCGGCATCTCAACATGGACGATTGACCCATCGCACACAGTCGCCGAATTCAAGGTGAGACACATGGCGATTTCAAACGTGAAGGGGCAGTTTGCCAAGGTGACCGGCTCACTGACCCTGGATGACAGCGATCTCGCAAAGGCCCACATTGAGGCGACTATCGACGCGAGTTCCATCGAAACACGCGATGCAGGGCGAGATACCCATTTGAAAAGCCCAGACTTCTTTGATGTCGAGAAGTTTCCTTCCCTGAAGTTTCAGTCCACGAGCATCAAAATCATTCGCGCAGGCGAGCTCGCTGTTGAGGGCAACCTCACCATTCGCGACGTCACGCGCAGCGTCCAGTTCGATGTCGAAGGGCCAACCCCACCCGAGAAAGACCCATGGGGCAATACCCGCGTGGCTGTGTCCGCCATCACAAAGATCAGTCGTAAAGACTTCGGTCTGGTCTGGAACGCAGTGCTGGAGAGCGGCGGCATTCTCGTAGGAGATGAAGTGACCATCACTCTCGACGTGCAGTTCATTCGTACCCCGGCTTGAGTTGGCGAATGGCCCAACGGAATGAGTCCCCGGACTGCCCACCTGTTTCAATGCATCCCGGGACCACGTCCCCGCAGCCGCCGCGCGCCGCACATCGGGTGTGATAAATTCATCTCTCGGTCAACAGCCATCGAGAGGTGCGAAACGTCATGTTTCAGCCAGATACTTACGCGGTTGCTCTCGCTTTCATGTTCACCAGCATGCTCTGCTGGGGATCATGGGCCAACACCATCAAGATGTGCCCCGGCTTCAAGTTCCAGCTCTTCTACTGGGACTACGTCATCGGCCTCGTCGCAGGCTCTCTGCTCTGGGGCCTGACGCTCGGTAGCCTCGGCGCAACCGGCCGTCCGTTCCTCGCAGACATCGCCCACGCCAACGCAACGCAGATCACCTTCGCAATCCTCGGCGGCATCATCTTCAACGCAGCCAACCTGCTGCTCGTCGCCGCCATCGACATCGCCGGACTCGCCGTAGCCTTCCCCGTAGGCATCGGACTCGCGCTCGTCGTCGGAGCCATCAGCAGCTACATCCTCTCGCCCAGCGGCAACCCGATCATGCTCTTCGGCGGCATCGCACTCGTCGTAGCCGCCATCGTCTTCGACGCACTTGCCTACCGGCTTCGCGAAAAGCAGCAGACATCACTTAGCACGCGCGGCGTCATCATCAGCCTCATCGCCGGTCTGTTGATGGGCAGCTTCTACCCATTCGTCTCGCGAGCCATGTCGAGCCCCGACGCACCCGGCCCATACGCCATCACGTTCTTCTTCGCACTCGGCGTAGCAGCCTGCGCCATCCCCTTCAACTTCGTCCTGATGCGACGCCCGCTGGTCGGCGGCGGACCAGTAGCCATGACCGGCTATTGGCGAGCTAAACCCTCGTGGCACATCTGGGGCATACTCGGCGGAGCCATCTGGTGCACCGGAGCAGTCTTCAACTTCGTCGCCTCCCGCGCACACGTCGTCGGACCTGCAGTCTCCTACTCCATCGGTCAGGGAGCCACCATGATCTCCGCAGCCTGGGGCGTCTTCATCTGGCGTGAGTTCGCAGCAGCGCCCCGGCTATCGAAGAACTTCCTCGTTTGGATGTTCATCCTTTTCCTTCTCGGACTCACCACCATCGCACTCGCGCCCGTCTTCTAACCAGGCAAGGAGAATCCATGGCTGACCACAAGCCAATCGTCGTCGTAGGCAGCATCAACATCGACCTCGTCATGAACACCGAACGCATCCCCGTCGAAGGCGAAACCATCACCGGCAAGGACTTCCAGATTCACCCCGGCGGCAAAGGCGCAAACCAGGCCGTGGCCGTCGGGAAACTAGGCTACCCCGTGCAGATGATCGGCCGCGTAGGCAACGATGTGTTCGGCCAGCAACTCCGCACCAATCTTGAACAAAGCGGTGTGGACATTGCCAGCGTGATCACCAGCGAAAGCAGCTCCGGCGTCGCCGTGATCCTGGTCAATGCGAAAGGTGAAAACTGCATCGTCATCACCCCAGGCGCAAACGCCCTTCTCACCCCTCAGGACCTCGATGCCAACATCGAACGCATTCGCGCCGCAGGAGTAGTCCTCACACAATTAGAAACACCTCTCGACACCATCGAGCATCTCGCCAACATCTGCAAACGCGAAAATGTCCCGCTCATCCTCGATCCAGCCCCCGCACGCGAACTTCCCCCGGACCTCCTGCGCAAAGTCACATGGTTCACTCCCAACGAAACCGAAGCAGCCTTCTACTGCGGAGCCTCTGCATCGTCTAAAAATCGCGAACCCGCCATCATCGCGCAACAGCTTTTCGACCAGGGCATCCAGGGCGTAGTGCTCAAGCTCGGCGCGCGCGGGTCTTATCTGGCAAAACCTAACCAGGCAGGCCAAATCATCGCTCCCTTCCCGGTCAAGGCAGTTGATAGCACAGCCGCAGGCGATGCCTTCAACGGCGCCTTCGCAACTGCGCTCATGATGGGCAAGAGCGAGCAGGAAAGCGCCCGCTTCGCCTCCGCAGCCGCAGCGGTCTCCGTTACACGCAGCGGCGCCCAGCCATCCCTTGCAACCATGGCAGAAGTCGAGGATCTGCTGGCACAATAGAATCAACAGCGCATACATTCAGCGAGGATGCGGATACGATGAATGCTCACAAACTTCGGAAGCTATCGGCGTGCCTGATAGGCGCGGTAACGCTCACAGCAGCTCTCACCGCAACGCTGTCCGCGCAGGACTTCCACGCACTGCCGCAGGATTTTTATTTTGAGTCCGCCGAACAGCAGATCCCTCCGCCCTCGTGCCTCACCCTGCACTTTCCTCCCGACATCTATCCTCACTGCACACTGCAGACGCATGCAGAATGGCTCAAAGCGATTGAAGACTGGCGAACCGAGCGCCGCATCCGCGTCGGCTACGATGGCTCGCGGTATGACATGCCCGCGCTGAAGTGGGCGCAGTCCGCATTCATCCAGCCGCAGATGATGGTGCATGACCGCTACTTCTACGATCCCGTTGCCAACAAGTACACCGTCGATCGCTACCTCGACGATCTCGAAAAGCGCTACGGCGGCATCGATGCCGTGCTCATCTGGGCAACTTACCCCAACATGGGCATCGACAATCGCAACCAGCAGGAGATGGTTCTTTCCATGCCCGGCGGTAAAGAAGGCGTGAAGCGCATGATCGCCGACTTCCATCGCCGCGGAGTGCGCGTACTCTTCCCCATCATGATGTGGGATCAGGGCACGCACTCACCCGGCAAAGACTGGCCGCAAGCCACAGCGGATCTGATGAAGGAACTAGGCGCGGACGGCGTGAACGGCGACACACAGGACGGAGTGCCACTGGCCTTCTCACTCGCCGCCGACAAGATCGGGCATCCACTCGCCTTCGAGCCCGAGAGTAGCCCGTCGGATGAAGCCCTCGCCTGGAACGTCCTCACCTGGGGCCAGTACAAGTTTCAATTCACACCTACCGTCGATCGCTACCGCTGGCTTGAGCCGCGTCATCAGGTCAATATCCAGGGCCGCTGGAACCGCAGCAAGACCGACGATCTGCAATACGCCTTTTTCAACGGCGAAGGCTGGGAGAGCTGGGAGAACGTCTGGGGCATCTGGAACGGCATCACCGAGCGCGATGCCGAAGCCACCCGCCGCGTGGCCACCATGGAGCGCGCCGTCGCACCCTTCTTCGCCAGCCCGCAATGGGAGCCGCTCTATCCGATGCACGTCTATGGCATCTACTCCAGCCGCTGGCCGCTCGGTGAACAGAATATCTGGACCATCGTCAACCGCAACGAGTATCCCATCACCGGACGCACCCTGAGTGCCCCCTACAAGCCCGGCATGCGCTACTTCGATCTCTATCACGGCGAAGAGCTCACACCCCAGCACGAAGGCGACTTCGCCGTGCTCTCGTTCACCACTGAAGCACACGGCTTCGGCATGGTCCTCGCCACGCAAGGCGAGCCCAGCGCAGAGATGCGTAAGCTCATGGCAACCATGAAGACCATGACTGCCAATCCGCTCGACAGCTACTCCGCCGAATGGCACGTTCTCACTCAGCAGATCGTCGAAATCCCCGCTACCACTCCGGCAAAAGGCGATGTCGAAGGCATGGTCAAGATACCCGGCGGAAACTATGTCTTCCGGCTAAGCGGCTCGGAAGTGGAAGGCTCCGATGACACCGGTACCGACGTGCAGTATCCATGGGAGGCAACTCCCCGCCGCTTCCATGAACACAGCATGCAGATCAAACCCTTCTACATGGATAAGTATCCCGTCACTAACGCCCAGTTCAAGCAGTTCCTCGATGCAACGCACTATCATCCCAAAGACGATCTGAACTTCCTCAAGGACTGGACCAACGGCACCTATCCAAAGGGCTGGGACAAGAAGCCAGTCACCTGGGTCTCACGCGAAGACGCAATTGCCTACGCAGCCTGGGCCGGTAAGCGACTTCCTCACGAGTGGGAATGGCAGTTCGCCGCCCAGGGAACAGAAAACCGCCTCTACCCCTGGGGAAACGTACTCGACTCCACCACCATGCCCGCACTCGAAACGGGCCGCACTCTGCGCGGACCCGATGATGTCGATGCACATCCAACCGGCGCAAGCCCGTACGGCATCATGGACATGGCCGGCAACGTATGGCAATGGACAGACGAATACGTCGATGAACATACGCGCGGAGCCATCCTGCGCGGTGGAAGCTACTACCACCCGCAAGGCTCCATCTGGTACTTCCCACAAGCCATCCGGAACGATGTTCACAGCAAGCTGTTGCTGATGGCTCCATCGTATGACCGCTCAGCAACACTCGGCTTCCGCTGCGTCAAAGACGCTGAATAGCTAGGCTGACACCGCTTCCAACGTTACGCTGCTTCCCTGCTGCAACACGATCTGCACCGAGCCATCTGCCTGCGTCTTCACCGCGTCTGAAGCAACAAAGCGAAAGCCCTTCGGCGGTCGAACAAGGTGCTCACCCGGACTCACGCCAGTGAGCCGAGCCGCAACGCGCTTCCCCTCAGACCACGTGACATCCACCTCAACACCACCGCGCGCACGCAGCCCGCGCACGGACCCGGTCTTCCACTGCTCCGGCCACGCCGGCATCAGAGCGATCGCACCATCATGACTCTGCAACAGCATCTCCGCAATCGCGGCAGTCGCTCCGAAGTTGCCATCAATCTGAAAGATAGAGGAGGGCCGCTTCTTCTGTGTCTTTCCCGGCTTCGCGCCTTTGCTCCCCGCCAAAGCCTCATCCATCGATTCTCCCGAAGGATGCGTGTTAAACAGATTCGGCCCTGTGCTATGCAGCATCAATAAGCGCAGCGAATCATAGGCCTGCGCACCATCCGCAAGCCGCGCCCAAAGCCCAATTGCCCACGCGCGGCTCCAACCCGTGTAAGCGCCGCCATTGGCCAGCCTGCGTTCCAGTGACTTACGCGCCGCAGCAGCAAAGTCCGGCATCGAAAGAGGCGTGATCTCACCACCCGGATAGATCGGATAAAGATGCGACATATGCCGCTGCCCAGGCTGGTCTTCATCGAAGTCCACAAACCATTCCTGTAACTGCCCCCACTTGCCCACCTGGTACTTGGGCAACTTTGGTAGAGCAGCAGCCAGCTTCGCCGTAAAGTCCTCATCCACCCCGAGAATCTTGGCGCCTTCCGCGCAATTGGTGAAGACCTCATGAATCAGAGCGACATCCATCGTGCATCCCGGACTCACCTGTGCGCTCTTTCCATCCGGCGCAAGAAACAAGTTCTCCGTCGACACCGATGGACATGTCGTAAGCCCACCCTTGCCATCGTCGGTAAGCCAGTTCAAGCAGAACTCGGCCGACCCCTTGATCACTGGGTATGCTTCGTTCTTGAGGAACGCTTTGTCGCCGGTAAAGAGATAGTGCTCCCAAAGATGCTGACAGAGCCATGGCCCACTCATCGCAAAGTTCGCCCACGTCGGATCGCCCCACCCCTGTCCCACCGGCGCAGACTGCCGCCATAGATCGATATTGTGGTGGGAACACCAGCCATCGATCCCATAGTTGACCTTCGCCGTCTTGCGCCCATTCACGCTCACATCGCGCACCATCGTCATCAGCGGCTCACTGCACTCGGTAAGATTGCAACTCTCCACCGGCCAGTAGTTCATCTGCACATTGATATTCGCAGTCCAATTCGAACTCCACGGCGGCCGCATCTCCGCACTCCAGATGCCCTGCAGATTCGCAGGCTGGCAGCCCGGCCTCGAACTCGTGATCAGCAGGTAGCGGCCGTAGTTGAAGTAAAGCGCCAGCAGTGACATATCCGGCTTTTCATCAAAGCCATCCAGCCGCTCATCGGTGGGCGCCACAGCAGCCTCATGGCCACCAAGGTCAAGCGTGACGCGCCGAAACAACTTGCGATGGTCCTCCAGATGTTCACTCACCAGCTGTCGATAGGGCCGTGCGGAAGCAGCAGACACCGGTTTCTTCGCAGCTGCAATCACCTCCGCAAGCGGAGTATCCGGCATCTGGTCAAACTGCTTATACCCAGTCGCCGCACCCAGCAGCAGAACAATCTCCGACGCACCATCGACCTTGAGCGAACCATCCACTTGCGCCGTGATCTTTCCGTCGCGCGATGATGCCTTCAGCACCGCAGCAAAGTGCATCCCCTCACCCGGCACATCACTGTAGAGGATCGGATTCTTATCCTCGATATAATTCGGCGTGGAGTGAGACGGAGCCTTGCCCGAAAGCACAATGCTCGCTCCCTCTGCCTTTGCACTGGAATGCATGAGACTCTTCAAGCGCAGCCTGCCATGCAATGCACCGCGCTTGCTTGCCGTCACATGCACCACCAACACCTGCGCCGGCGCGGAAACAAACACCTCACGCGTCACATGTGTGCCACCAGCGTTGAACGCAGTCACACTGGTCGCGCGATCCAGATCCAGCGAACGCGAGTACTCCGCAAAAGCATCCCCATGATCGAAGTCCAGCAGCAGATCGCCCAGCGGCTCATACGCCTGGTTGAATGGTCCCTGCATCTTGCGGCACTCTGCGTCCCCACCGTGATAATCCTGCTTGCCGATCACCAGCGATCGCACCACAGCAAGATGATCTTTGGCGGCAGGGTTATTCCAGTCCTGCGGAGCCCCCGACCAAAGCGTGTCGTAATTCAAAGCAATGCGCTCCGAAGCCACCCCGCCAAACACCATCCCGCCCAGCCGCCCATTGCCCACCGGCAAAGCATCCGTCCACTGCTCCGAAGGCTCCTTGTACCAGAGCGTAGTATCGGGAGTCTGTCCTTCTGTTCCCTGCCCCGGCCTCTTCGAATCCGGCGCCCAAGCAGCAAAGCCAAAGCGAGAAAACAGCGGCGCGCCACTGATCAGCGCGCTCAAAGTACGAAGAAAACCACGGCGACTGCTACCCATCAACATTGCTGCTCCTCAGTGTCTTAACCGTATTACTCAGCCTTGCCCACACCCGTCGAATACAACTGAAACTCCTTGATCGACGCCTCGGAAGTGCTCGATAAGATATTCAGCCGCACCCGGCTGGCCGTCACCGGCGCGAAAGCATCGATCTTCTTATGACCGATCGCCTCACCCTTGGCAATTGTTGTCCACTTGCCACCAGTCAAAGCCTCAATCGCATACTTCTGCACCTTCTGCCCATCATTCAACCACTCCATCGTCACCGCATGATCGAACGTGATCGGCTTCACAAATGTAGCCTCAAGAATCGCATGATGCGAACCCACTGGAGCAGTCCAGAAGGTATCCGGATTGTCATCCATCGCAGCCTCCAGCTCCGCAGGCTCGAACGTATGCGTCCGCACCAGGTTCGTCCCATAGCGCTTGCGCACAGCATCCCCAAACTCCTTCAACCGCGCCACATCGGAGTCCGGCAGCAGCCCGCGATTATCCGGGGCCAGCCCCAGCATCAACTGCGCACCCCTCCCCACCGTCTGCTCATACATCGTCATCAACTCATCCATACTCTTCAGCGACTTCTCATCGTTCGGATGCCAGAACCAATGCAGATCCCGCAGCGGAGTATCTGCCTCCACCGGCCGCCATCGCAGATATCCATGCCGGTCAATCACATTCCAGTTCTCATACCCCACACGCCCCGACTCAGTCCCCACCCACCGCGCATCCCCATACTCAAACAGCCCCGTATCGGCAAACACAACGGTGTTCGGCTGGTACGTCCGCAGCGTCTCCATGATCTTGGGAAAGTCATACACGTGCCCCGCACTGCCCGCCCCATCCAGCCAAAACTCCGTAAGATCCCCGTACCGTGTAACTAACTCCTCTAACTCGGCAAGATAATACTTGTCATAAGCAGCCGAATCCGCATACTTAGGCTCATGCCGGTCCCACGGCGACAGATACACGCCAAACTTCAGCCCATACTTGCGAGCAGCCTTCGCCACCTCGCCCACAACATCGCCCTTGCCATCCTTCCAGGGACTCTTCTTGATGCTGTAGTCCGTCTGCTCCGTAGGCCATAGGCAGAACCCATCATGATGCTTAGCCACCAGCACCACATACTTTGCTCCGGAATCACGAACAGCCTTCATCCACTGCTCCGGATCGAACGCAGTAGGATTGAACACCTTCGGATCAGCAGTTCCATCGCCCCACTCACGATCCAGAAAAGTATTCGTAGAGAAGTGAATAATCACGCCAAACTCAAGATCCTGCCACGCCGTCTGATACGCAGCCGGCTTCACATCCGGAAAGCTCTGCGCACTCGCAAAGCACGCAAAGCTCAGCATGAAAAACAAAGTCCCAACCACCTTCAGCCGCCGCTTGAAATCACGCATCATAAGCTCATCTCTCCTGTAACTTCAATCCAGCTAAACGCTACTTACGATCCGGCAACAGCTTCCATATCTCCGGATCCTCCGCCCCCAGCACCCACGAACAGAACCCCTGCAGCCCACGCTTCTCCACGAGCTCGTACCGATCGCGAAACGTCCGCTGATCCGTAAAGAAAATCCACTCCCGCATCTGCTCCCGATAGAAGAAAAAGTAAGCAGTATGATCCTCAGCATCCCACTCCACCTTCCCACCGCGATACGCATCTGCCAACTGCACAGCATCCAGCGCATTGATGTAGTCCGCTGAAGGATTAGGCTTCTCCTCACCCGTAGCCTTGTCCACAATCGGCGCCCGCGTATACCAGTGATACCCGTACAGCGGAATTCCCAGCGACAGCTTCTCCTTCGGCACCACCTTCAGCGCATAGTCAAGGTTCTCCATAGTCCAACCCCACCCAGCCACCGGCCCCGGCAACGTCCAACGCGTGTTCTGGTCATACGTCATCAGGCAAACAAGATCGACATACTTGGCAATCTCGGCAATGTCGTAAGCCCCGCGCCAATCCGTAAAGATCCACCTGCCAAACCCGCCCTTGCCCTCGACATACCCCGGCGCATTCGGCACCGTCGCAATCGTCAGCTGCAGTCCCGCCTTATGCATCGCCTCCGCCGACTTCTTCACCAGCGCCGTCAACGCGTCGCGATCCGTCCAGACAATATTCTCGAAGTCAAACTGAAACCCCGTATATCCATGCAGCCTGCACTCGCGCACCAGCGCCTCATTCATCTCATCCTGAGCATGCTGGTTGCCCGCCAGCTCATGAAAGCTCTTCTTGTTAAAGAGAGCAATCAGCGGCATCACTGGCAGCTTCTGCTTGTGCGCCGACTCCAGTACCATCGGATTCGGCCCGCCCGAAACCAGCCCATCCTCATTCACCTCGTACCACGTAGGCACCAGCAGCCCGATCTTCGCCGAATGCGCCTGGTACGACCGGATCGAATCCGGATTCTCCCCCAGGTAGAACAGCGCAACCGGCGTCTCCGCCAGGCTCCTGCCCACCCCAGCCAAAAGAACCAACAGCGCCCCACCCAGCCAGACAAGTCTCTTCATCTCTCCCCCGGAAATCGCACATGACAAAAGCAGTTGAAAATTAAAGCTAAACCATTGGCATGATCGTTTGCATTGCATATGATCAGCAGAGCTTTCGAAGTTCAGCGTTTCCACGAACATATCAGGTATGAAATAGTTTTCTCACGGACAAAAATTCCTCGCTCGGAACATTCCCCGCGACCCAAATCACCAGATCGGCCGCAGACCACTCCCGAAACCCCAGAATCCCAAGGCTCTCCCCCTCATGCAAATGCCGTTACATTTCGAGTTATGCGCTGAAAGCCTCGAATCCGCCAAAATCGCCCAAGTCGGCGGAGCCGATCGCATCGAGCTCTGCACCGAACTCGCCGTCGGCGGCACCACCCCCGACCCCGCAATCACCGCGGCAGCCGCGCAGGCCCTCACCATCCCGGTGCATGTCCTCATCCGCCCCCGCGCGGGCGACTTCGTCTACACCGACGAAGAATTTGCCCTCATCCGCACGCAGACCCTCCAAGCCAAAGCCGCCGGAGCCAGCGGAATTGTCTTTGGTGCGCTCCTTCCCGACCACCGCGTCGATGTCCCTAGAACCCGCGAAATCGTCGAACTCGCTCGCCCCCTCAAGTTCACCTTCCACCGCGCGTTCGATGAATCCGCCAGCCTCCCTGAAGCCCTCGAAGACATCATCCGCACCGGCGCCGACTGCATCCTCACCTCCGGCGGCAAACCAAGCGTCACCGAGGGCGCGGAACAGCTTTCAGCCCTCCAAAAACAGGCCGCCGGGCGCATCACCCTCATGGCCGGCGGCGGCGTCACCATCGGCAACCTGCGGCAACTCGTCCATAACACCGGCCTTTCGTACTTCCACGGCTCGCTCATCCGCAAGGATCAGGCAACAGACCCAGCGATCATTCTGCCCTCACACCTCGAGCATCGCGAAATAGCCGCACCCGTCGGCGAAGTCCTCCTCGAAGACGTGCAACAAGCCATGCGAATCCTGCATGAAGACGCGGTCGCCCAACTCTCATAGCCAGCGTGCCCCGGCTCTGAAGTGTACCCATCCTGAAATCAACTGGAGGCCCTGCCATGAAACGCGCCGCTTTCCTTCTCACTGCAAGCCTCTTGGCCGGCGCATTCCTTCAAAGCTCTGCTGTGCAAGCGCAGGAACGCTGCGCCGCCGACCTCACCCCCGAGCAGCTGAGTCAAAAGATCGACGCCCTCATCCAGCAGATGACCCCGGCCGAGCGTATCTCCCAGCTCCAGGACGTAGCCGCAGCCATCCCCCGCCTCAACATCCCCGCCTACAACTGGTGGAACGAAGGCCTCCACGGCATCGCCCGCAACGGCTACGCCACCGTCTTTCCGCAGGCCATTGGCCTCGCCGCCACCTTCGACCCGGCACTCCTCCAGCAAGTCGGCGATGTCGTCTCCACCGAAGCCCGCGCCAAGTTCAACCCTCATCAATCCACCGACTCCGCCCGCTACGCCGGCCTCACCCTCTGGTCCCCCAACATCAACATCTTCCGCGACCCGCGCTGGGGACGAGGCCAGGAAACCTACGGGGAAGACCCCTACCTCACCGGCCAGCTCGGGACCGCCTTCGTAAATGGCATTCAAGGTAAGGACAGCTTTTACCGCAAAGCCGACGGAACCCCCAAGCACTTCGCCGTCCACAGCGGCCCAGAGTCCCTCCGAGACGGCTTCAACTCCATCGTCAACGAGCACGACCTCGCCGACACCTACCTAGCAGCCTTCCACCAGCTCACCGGCAACGGCCCAACCGAAGCCCACGCCGCCTCCATGATGTGTTCCTACAACGCCATCAACGGCATCCCGTCCTGTGCCAACACAGCATTCCTGAATGGTCGCGTCCGCGATCAATGGGGATTCAGCGGCTACATCGTCTCCGACTGCGGAGCCATCGGAGAGGTGACAGACTACCTGCACTACACCGCAGATCAGGCCCACGGAGCCGCCGTCTCACTCAAAGCCGGAACCGATCTCAGCTGCGGCGATACCTACAAACATCTGAACGAAGCCCTCGCCCAGGGCCTCGTCACCACCGCCGACATCGACCGTTCCCTGCACCGCCTGCTGCTCGCCCGCCTGCGCCTGGGCATGCTGCAACCCGCAAGCTGCTCCCCCTACAACAGCATCGCCCCCACCGAAGTCGATACCGAAGCCCACCGCAAGCTGGCTCTCCGCGCCGCCGAAGAATCCGCCGTCCTCCTCCGCAATGACAGTCTGCCCAACGGCAAACCGGTCCTCCCGCTCGACCCCGGCACCAAACGCATCGCCGTCATCGGCCCCACCGCCGCCCTGCTATCGGTCATCGAGGCCAACTATCATGGCACCGCCCGCCATCCGCAAACCCTGCTCGACGGCCTCCGCGATGCATTGCCCAAAGGAACCGAGATCACCTATGCCCAGGGAGCAACACTCGCCCAGGGAGTAACCGTCCCCATCCCCTCAACCGCGTTTGCAAACGGCAGCCTGAAGGGCGAATACTTCCCCAACGCCGATCTTTCCGGCACCCCGGCCCTCACCCGCCCCGACGCGCAGATCGACTTCGACTTCGACCACATCTCGCCCCTGGAAGACTCCGTAACCTCGGCCTCCGTAGCGACCTACTCCGTCCGCTGGACCGGCACGCTAACCCCGCCAGCATCCGGCGCCTACAAGCTGCAAATCTCCATCGACCGCTGCTTTGACTGCAAAGGCCACGACGCCTACCGCCTCTGGCTCGACGACAAGATCGCCCTCGAAGACGACGGCGGCAAAGGCCACCATCCCGACAACGTTACCCTCAACTGGCCCGACACCGCGCCCCACGCCATCCGCCTCGAACTCCGCCACACCGGCGAAGATCAAGGGATCCACCTCAACTGGGAAGCACCCGCAGAAGCCCAGCTCGCCGAAAGCCTCGAAGCCGCCCGCAACGCCGATGTCATACTCGCCCTCGTCGGCCTGTCTCCAGATTTAGAAGGCGAAGCCCTCCAGATTAAAGTCCCCGGCTTCGACGGCGGCGACCGCGTTGACCTCAACCTGCCCGAGCCACAGCGCAACCTGCTCACCGCCCTCGGCAAACTCGGTAAGCCCATCATCCTCGGCCTCACCTCCGGCAGCCCTGTAGCCACCAGCGACGTCACCTCGACCATCCAATCGCCCATCGCCCTCCTGCAGCTCTGGTACCCCGGCGAAGAAGGCGGCCACGCCCTCGCCAACCTGCTCACCGGCCAGGCAGTCCCCTCAGGCCGGCTCCCCGTCACCATCTACAAGTCAGCCAAAGACCTGCCCGCCTTCACCGACTACTCCATGGCCCACCGCACCTACCGCTACTTCACCGGCCCGGTAGAGTACCCCTTCGGCTTCGGCCTAAGCTACACCCAGTTCAAATACTCGGAAACCAGGATGGAGATCATCCACAAGGATGGCCGGAAGTTCTTAGTTCGGGCCACCGTCGCAAACACCGGCAAGATCGCAGCAGAGGAAGTCGCCCAGCTTTATGTCGTGCCGTCCCCGTCTACAGTATTGAGCGAGTCAGGAGCGCCAATATTGACCCTTCATGGCATTCAGCGAATCAGACTGGAACCCGGACAATCGAAAGAAATCGAGTTCACTATAAATTCCGATGAACGCCAAATGATTGACAGCAATGGCAATCGAATTCCCCTCACAGGCGGTTTCCGATGCAAGATCGGTGGTTCACAACCCGACCTAAGCCGTACGGTTGCCAGCAAGGGAACTCCCGTTCCTCATATCCAGCCAGCTCAGGCACTGAACAGCCACCTCAGCCACTGAACAGCCACTTTGCTCAGCCACTGAACAGCCAGGTCAGGCACTGAACAGCCAGCCAGCTCAGGCACTGAAAATCCAGCCTGCTCAGCCACAAAGCTTTCAGGGCCAAAGGCCCGCGTCATACCAGCCTGGGGCAACGCCCCAGGTGCAATAAGCCCTTCGACCGCGAAGGGCTGAAGGCCCGCTCCATATCGACACGGCGGCCACGCAGCGCCGGAAATCACTGGATGATGATTGTCTACCCAACAGCAAAATTTTCGCCCCCGACAATTGCACATAATGAATGCGGTTTCTGGCATAATGGAACTAACGAATCCAACAGATGTATTCCGTCGCACGATCAGTCTTCTGGGCGCTCAACCGCGGACGCTTAAGTGCACAAAAGCGCCTCTTAAGCGCACAAAAACAACCAATAACGCATTTGCAATCAAACATTTAACAAGAAAACGAGGGGTACCCCCCTCCCAACGCGAATTTAGCCAGAATTTCGTCAGCGAGCGGTCAAACCCGAACCACCTGAACCCCGCGGCTAGCAAACGAAGCAACCACCTCATCCGAAGCACCAGAGTCAGTAATCAGCATCTGAACATCCGTGATCGGGCAGATGAACGCCGGGCTAACCACCCCCAGCTTGCTCGAATCCGCCACCACAATCACCTTCTTCGCCTGCTTCAGCATCTTGCGAAATACCAGCGCCTCATCCGACTCCAGCGTAGTCGCCCCGCGCTCCACATCGAACCCGATCACGCTGACAAACACCTTGTCCATATAAACGTCATTCAAAAACGCCAGCGCCGAGTTCCCCGTCAGCGAAAACGACCAGGCCCACGAAACCACGCCGCCAGTCAGCGAAGTCCGAATCCCCGACTGGTTGCAAAGCTCCATGCCAATGTTGATCGCATTCGTCACCACCTGCAGATCCTGCCGATGCCGCAGGCTCCGGCCAACCAGCGTAGTCGTCGTCCCAGCCGTCAGCCCGATCGTCTCGTGCTCCAGCACCAGCTCCGCGGCAGCCAGCCCAATCCGCCGCTTCTCGTCCGCAAACCGCTGCTCCCGCGCCTGGAACGACCGGTCATAGCGGAACGGCTCATACAGCAGCGGCTCCACCAAAGTAGCCCCGCCATGCGTCCGCCGGATCAGCCCGCGCCCCTCCAGGTACACCAGATCCCGCCGGATACTCGGCGCAGAGGACCCCACCTCCCCCAGGATCTCCTCAATCGAGGCCGTCCCGGTCCGGAGCAGAAACTTCATAATCTTCTCAGCACGATCGTTCAATTGAGACGACATACGCTGGATTCTAACCGCCGCATCCCGATTATCGCGAATGATTTTCAAGGAAACTCGTACCGTTCCCACAGCAATAACAATCAAAACCCTGATCGATTTGGCTTACTATAATCACAAGCTGATTCATTGCGACACAGACGATCAGCTTCAGACAGACCTTCGGAGGACGGAACCGGGATGCGTACTTTTCCCCATGCAATGTTGCGCGAGATATTCGAACAGCCTGAGGCGGTCCGCCGAACGCTGGCCATGTACGTCGAAGGCGCAACCCTGAAGGCCGAAACCTGGGCACCGCTCGAAGCCTGGTCCAGCCCCGCGGGAGAAGTCCTGATCGCCGCCAGCGGCTCCAGCCGCCACGCCGGACTCGCCGCCGAAGTCACCTTCGAGGACCTCAGCGGCCTAGCCGTCGACGTCGAATACGCCAGCGAATACAGCTGCCGCGGCAGCGAAGAGTCGCGCCACCCTTCCGTCATCGTCATCTCCCAGTCCGGCGAAACCTCCGACACCCTCGCCGCCCTGCGCGAAGCCAATGCCCGCGGCCAGAAGACCCTCGCCATCACCAATGCCGCAGCCTCGTCGATGGCCCGCGAAGCCACCGTCTCGCTGCCCATCGGCGCCGGCAAAGAGTTCGCCATCCCCGCCACCAAGAGCTTCACCTGCCAGCTCACCGTTCTCTACCTGCTCGCCCTCTACGAAGGCCGCCGCACCGGCTCCCTCACCGCCGAAGTCGTAGCAACGCATCTTGCCGAACTCGCCGCTCTGCCCGGCTATCTCGAAGCCCAGCTCGCCACGTGGGAAACCGAAATCGCCGCGCTCGCAAAGAAACACCGCAACGCCTCAACCTTCCTCTTCCTAGGCCGCGGCGTCCACTACCCCATCGCCCGCGAAGGCGCGCTCAAGCTCAAGGAGGCCTCCTACGTCCACGCCGAGGGCTACCCCTCCGGCGAACTGAAGCACGGCCCCAACGCCCTGGTCAGCGATCGCGTCCCCGTCGTCATCATTGCCACTGTCGACTCCGCCGTCGAAGCCTCCCGCATCCGCTACGAAAAGACCGTGCAGCTCCTGGCCGACCTCAAGGCCCAGGGAGCAACCGTCATCGCCCTCGCTAACACCGGCGACACCGAAGTAGCCTCGCTCGTCACCGACTGCGTCTACGTGCATCCCATCTCCGAACACCTCTTCCCCATCCTCGAAGTCGTCCCGCTCCAGCTCTTCTCCTACTTCATGGCCCTCGAACACGGCGTCGACGTTGACAGCCCGCGCAACCTGAACAAGGCCGTCATCGAGCAGTAAGCAAGTCTGATTTGCAAGTTTGGTTTGCCAGTTCGCCGCACAAGTTGAGTAAGCTGTTGTGGGAGACGCCCTCATGCATTTCTGCAAGCCGCTACTGGCCGCAACGGCATTCCTCGCCTTTGCCGCAATATTTCCGCACCACGCAGCCAGTCAATCACCGGCACCAGTGCACGCCAATCCTGCCATCATTCCCACCGACCGCCTGAAGGAAGACTGGTGGGCGAAGCGCCACGCGGCCATCCTCGCCGAGATCAAGAGCAACCCCGACATCGGCCTCATCATGGTCGGCGACTCCATCACGCAGAACTACGAGAAAGCCGATCCGCCCGACGAGAACTTCCAGCCCATCTGGCAGCAGTTCTACGCACCGCGCAAAGCCCTCAACCTTGGCTACAGCGGGGACGCTACAGAGAATGTCCTCTGGCGGCTCGACCATGGCGAAGTCGACGGGATCCATCCCTACGCCGCCGTAGTCCTTATCGGCACGAACAACACTGGCTTCAAAATCGAGTCCGCTGACGACACCAAGGCCGGCATCGATGCCGTCATCGAAAAGCTCAATGCCAAACTGCCCGACACGAAGATCCTCCTGCTCGGCATCCTGCCCAGCGGAGTTCTCGACAAGGTCGTCGAAGAGAACAACGAGATCAACGTCTACCTGGCAGCAAAATACGGCCCATCCTCAGGCACGGCAGACTCGCGCGTAACCTATCTTGACATCGGCAGCATCTTCTTCCAGCACGACGGTCCAAATGCCGGCAAGCTCAACGAAGCCATCTACTACGACCCGCGCCTCTCCTGGCACCCCAAGCCGCTGCACCCGGACACCATAGGCCAGCGCCTCATGGCCGAAGCCATTGAGCCAACGCTGGTGAAGCTGATGAACGATCCCTCGCGCGCTCATCTCGCCTCGATGCGTGACATCAACTCAGCGCTCATCCCCGTGCCGCGCCTCGAGATGGATTCCTACGACTGGTACAAACGCCACCAGGAAATCCTCGATGTGCAGCACAAGATCGATCCCCAAATCGTCCTCATCGGCGACTCCATCACCCACTTCTGGGGAGGCGAGCCCAAAGGCCCGCACGTCAACGGCCCGAAGTCCTGGCAGACAGCCTTCGGCGGCCTGCGCGTACTGAACATGGGCTATGGCTGGGACCGCACGCAGAACGTTCTATGGCGCTTGAATCAAGGCGAATTCGAAGGCCTTCATCCAAAAACAGTCGTCATCAACATCGGCACCAACAACCTAACACCCACGCAGAATGCCCGCAGCAACACCCCCGAAGAGATCGTCCAGGCCATCCTCGCCATCCATCACGAAGTGCACCGCAGAAGCCCCGAAAGCCGCATCCTCGTCATGGGCATCTTCCCGCGTGGCTTCGGCGCAGACAACTACTTCCGCCCTCGCATCACACGCGTCAACATGCTTCTGTCGAAAGCTCTCGAAGGCGCAGCCAACACAACCTTCCTCGACATCGGCAATAGGTTCCTCACTCCCGACGGAACGCTTCCCACCGCACTCATGAACGACGGCACTCATCCCACCGACGAAGGCTACGCGATCTGGGCCAAAGCCCTGATTGAAGCCGGGATTCGCCAGTCAATCCAGTAGTTCCGGTAAAGTCAGCTACACTCTGTGCTTCAGCCATTATTCCCTTGGAGGATCACCCGAATGCCCAGCACTCCGCGCAACACCATTCTCTACGGCAGGTATCTGCTCTTCATCGCAGGCATGGGCGGCCTCCTCTACGGCATTGACGTTGGCATCATTACCGCGGCCCTGCTCTATCTTGACAAGACCATCAGCCTCTCCATCGAACAGACCTCGATCCTGGTTGCCGCAGTCCTTGGCGGCGGCATGGCTTCATCACTTGTCGCCGGAGTCTTTGCAGACTGGTTTGGCCGCAAGACCATGATGATCGTCAGCGGACTGATGTTCGTTTCGAGTGTCGGCCTCATCGTCGCGTCGCAGGACTTCTACTCTCTCCTCATCGGACGCCTGTTGCAAGGCATGAGCGGAGGCGTGATTGCGGTCGTCGTGCCGCTCTATCTCGCTGAATGCCTCAGCTCCAAACGCCGTGGCGCGGGCACTGCCATCTTCCAGTTCATGCTCACCTTCGGCATCGTGATCGCCGCGTTGACTGGCTTTTTCTACACGCGCCAGGCAGAAGCATCGATCGCGGCAGCCATGGGCAATGCTGACCTGATTCGTGCCGCGCAGAATCACGCCTGGCGCGGCATGTTTCTCTCCGTCATCTATCCAGGGCTCATCTTTTTCCTCGGCTCCTTCTTCCTCAGTGAATCGCCACGCTGGCTGCTACGGAAAGGCAAGACTGACCGAGCCATGACTGCGTTGCGCCGTGCTGTCTCAGAAGATGAAGCAGAGAGCGAAATGCGTGAGATGCAGGTCCTCACGCAGCAGAACAAGACCAATGCCGCATCTGGTTCGCTCTTGCGGCGCAAGTATGTCATTCCCTTCCTTCTTGCCTGTGTGATCCTTTCGCTCAATCAGACGACCGGCATCAACTCCGTCCTCGGCTATCTGGTCATCATCCTCAAACAGGCGGGCATGAATCCCGGCCATGCTACGCAGGGCGATCTTGTCGTGAAATTTCTGAATTGCATCATGACGGTCGTGGGAGTGGCTCTCGTTGACCGTCGCGGGCGCAAGTTCCTGCTTAACCTCGGAACAGGCGGCATCGTCCTCGCCTGCTTGGCAGCGGGCATCATCTTCTACAACGTTGAAGCGCAGCGCAATGACGTTCTAAGCATTGTGCAGCAGCACGCCGGTGACGGTCATCAAGCCATTGCTCTACCCGTGAACGCCGCAACATTCGGTCCGGCAGTCAACGGACGCCCGATGGTGTTGACCGTGCTCTATGACGCCGGCGAAGGCGATAAGGTCGCTACTATTCTGAGTAATGACACCGACCCGACGCTGAAGATCAACTTCGAGAAGCCCGCGAAGGCGTCCTCTGCAACTGCAACCGGAACTATCGTTCTAAAACGCGCGCAATACGGTCCTGTCCCCACTGAGACCACAGGATGGCTCATCACCGCATGTCTGGCTATCTTCATCTCTTCATACGCATGCGGCCCTGGAGTGGTCGTCTGGCTCATGCTTTCGGAACTTATGCCCACACGCATCCGCGCTCTCGGCATGGGCATCGCGCTGCTGTTGAACCAGGGCATCTCGACGGGCATCGCCGGAGTCTTCCTTCCGGTCGTAGGTCACTACGGATACTTCGCAATGTTCTTCTTCTGGGCTGGATGCACCATTCTCTATTTCCTTACCGCTTTGTTCCTCGTGCCGGAAACAAAGGGCAAATCGCTTGAAGAGATCGAGATCTACTTCGAGAAAGGTGCAGCCTGATGAAGACCCGCATCCTTGCACCTATTTTTGCCGCAATACTCATATCTGGCTTTGTGATGGCTGCACTTGCTGAGTCACATCCCATTACGATTGACGGCGAACACTTCATCCGCGATGGCAAGCCCTACCAGATTCTCTCCGGCACCATCCACTACGCGCGCGTGCCTCGCGCTTACTGGCGTGATCGCCTGAAGAAGGCCCGCGCCATGGGCCTCAACACCGTCGAAACCTACATCTTCTGGAACCTGCATGAACCAAAGCCCGGTATCTTCGACTTCAGTGGCCAGCTCGATATCGCAGAGTTCGTCCGTGAAGCGCAAAAGGAGGGTTTGAACGTCATCGTGCGCCCCGGCCCATACGTCTGCGCGGAGTGGGAAGCAGGCGGCTATCCCGCGTGGCTCTTCGCCGATACAAGCGTCAAGGTGCGTACGCAAGACCCTAAGTTCCTAGCCGCGGCTGACCGCTACATCGCGCGCGTCGGCCAAGAGCTCGCGCCATTGCAAGTAAAGAACGGCGGCCCCATCATCGCCGTGCAGATCGAGAATGAATACGGCTCCTTCGGCAGTGACCGCGTTTACATGGAAGACATCCACCAGTCGCTCATTCGCGCAGGCTTTGGCCCAGCTGGCGGCGCGCTCTTTTACACCTCAGACGGCGCAGACCAACTCAAGAACGATGTGCTTCCCGGCATCCTCGCCGTCATCAACTTCGGTCCCGGTGAGGCCAAAGGCGAGTTCGCCAAGCTGCTGAAGTTTCGTCCCGCAGGCGCAGGCTTCGCCGGCCCACGCATGACCGGCGAGTATTGGGACGGCTGGTTTGACGCGTACGGCGACAAGCAGCACGTGCACACTGACGCTGAGCAACAGGCCAAAGAGATCGACTGGATGCTCGAGCAGGGCTACTCCTTCAACCTCTACATGTTTCACGGCGGCACCAGCTTCGGCTTCATGAATGGCGCGAATTTCCAGGACGGCCCGAAAGGCCACTACGCTCCGCAGACCACCAGCTACGATTACGACGCAGCCCTCGATGAATCAGGCCGCCCGACGAAGAAGTTCTACTTGCTGCGCGACGTGATCCAGAAGCACACCGGCATCACTCCGCCACCGCTGCCCGAGCCCACACCGTTCATTGCAGTGCCCGAGTTCTCGCTAGACGAGTCGGCCTCGCTCTGGGGCAACCTGCCTGAAGCCATCGCGTCTGAAGTACCAAAGCCGATGGAAGCATTCGGCCAGGCTTACGGCTACATCCTCTATCGCACCGAAGTCACAGGCCCGCAATCCGGCGAGTTGAAAATCGATGAACTCCGCGACTATGCAGCTGTCTACATCAACCAGAAGCTTGTCGCGACGCGAGACCATCGCCTCACTGAGCCACCGCTGCAACTGACCGTCCCTGCTGGCAACCCAACACTCGACATCCTGGTCGAGAACACCGGCCGAGTGAACTTTGGGCCGCACCTGCAGGACGGCCGCGCCGGAATTACTGACTCGGTCAGCCTCGGCGACAAGAAGCTCACTGGTTGGGAAGTCTACAATCTGCCCATGACCTCGCCAGACTTCATCGCGCACTGGCAACCGAGCAGCATGAAAGGCCCAGCCTTCCATCGCGGCTCGTTCACTTTGACCAGTGTTGGCGATACTTTTCTCGATACTCGCAAGCTTAGCAAAGGCTTCGTCTGGGTCAACGGACACAATCTCGGCCGTGTCTGGGATATCGGCCCGCAGTACTCGCTGTACCTGCCAGCAGCATGGCTGAAGCCAGGCCGCAACGAGATCGTAGTCTTCGACTATACCGACCTCGCACGGCCATCACTCAGCGGCATGAAAGACCCGATCTGGCCTGCTGTCCAGAAACCCTAGTTGGTGGTGAAGCTAAGCACATCGCCAGTCACAGTTCCGCCAACAGTGGTCACCACAATTCGAAAATAGTAGGTTGTCTTCGAAGCGAGTCCAGTGATCGCAACCGTTGGCTGCACTCGTGTAGATGAAGCAGCGAGATTCGCCTTTGTTGTGCTCGACGTAAGAGCTGCGCTGTTGATCCCGTATTGGAAGTAATAGGTGCCGGCGACTCCGCTCGTATTTACAAACGCGTTGAGAGTCGCTCCACCCGCGCCTATCGCCGTCGCTGGACCAGCGAGAACTGACGGCGCGCCAATCAACGAATAGGTCGCAGTTACGACGGCGCTATCAGCATCATGCCGCGAGACTGCAATCGCCTTCACTGTCTTCGTCGTATTCACGATGATCGGCGCTGTGTATTGCGTCGCAAACACACTCGGCGTCGTGCCGTCCAATGTGTAATACAAAACCGCTCCCGGCGTTGCATCGGTCAGCGTAACAGTCTGCTGCGATGTATAGGTTCCCGTCGCCGGCTTGATCACCGGCGTGATCGGAATCACTTCCTCGTTCAAGCCATCGCCGCTGGCGTCATACGTCGTACTGCCGGTGTACGTCGCCAGTACATAGTGTGCTCCCGCAACCAAACTGGCGGTGGTATAAGTTGCCTTCCCCGCGCTCAGCGCGACCGTCGCCACGGTAGCTTCATCGATGCTGAAGACGACGTTACCCGTAGGAGTTCCCGTGCCGGAAGCAGGTGCAACAGTGGCTGTAAATGTCACCGATGTTCCAGGCACAACCTTATTGGCGCTCGCCGCAAGCGTTGTCAGCGTGTCCTTGGTTGCGGGCGTAGTGCCAAGATCGAAATTCGCGATGAAGCCAGGATTCTCCTGAGTCTTGTAGGTCGTGTTGAATGCCCCGGCCGTCACTGGGAAAGTAGGCGACGTCGTAAATCCCACGATATACACATTGCCATTTGCGCCCAGACCCAGCCCGTAAGCAGTATCGCCAAAGCCACCCGGTCCATTGATATTCTGCGTACCCCCACCGCCGAGGTAAGTTGAGTAAATCAAGCCAGTACCCGTCGGATTCATCTCCGTCAGAAAGGCGTTCGAGGTGTATGTCGTGTAGTCACAGCAGTGCGTCGCGCCGTTGTTCTTCGACTGATATGCGTTCGCGGTCACAGGGAAATCTGCGGACATGGCAGACCCGGTGACATAGGCATCGCCAGCGCTATCCAATGCCAGATCATAAATCTGGTCTCCGCCCCAGGGACCGGTCGTGCCGCCCAGATATGTCGAGTACACCAAAGCTGTTCCCGTCGGATTGAGCTTCGTGATAAACCCGTTCTGGTTCACGTCCGCTGAGTAAGTCGTATTTGTATAAGCCTTGTTCTTCGTCTGGAATGCGCCTGTAGTAACGGGAAAATCAGTTTCGGACGTGTAGCCGGCAACGTAGGCATTTCCCGCGTTGTCCACGGCAAGCCCCTCCGGAATCGTCGTCCCACCGCCCCCTGACGTACCGCCAAGATACGTGGAGTAGAGCAGTGCAGTCGCCGTCGGATTGAGTTTAGAAACCGTTGCTGAGTACCCACCACTCTTGTTTGTCGTCTGATACGCGCCCGCGGTCACCGGAAAATTTCCGGATGTAGTAAAGCCCGCCACGTAGGCATTTCCCGATTTATCCACCACGATTGGATTGGTCCAGTAGATCGATCCATCGCCGCTCGCGTTGTCATTAGAGCCACCAAGATAGGTCGAATAAACCAGTCCGGATCCGCTTGGATTCACTTTCGTGACCACGTAGTTGAATCCATTCGTAACAGCTGACTTGTTTGCAGTCTGAACAACTCCGCTCGTCACCGGATAGTCCGTGGAAGCAGTAACTCCGGCGATATATGCATTGCCGCTGGCGTCCAAAGCTATGCTGGTGAGCTGGTCAAGCACACTTCCACCCAGATACGTTGAGTACACGAGCGCTGTCCCCGATGGGTTCAGCTTGGTTACAAAGCCAGTCGCCAGATTGCCTGCGGCGGCCTTGTTTGTAACCTGAAACGCGCCGCTTGTCACCGGAAAATTCGACGAATACGTATATCCCGTGATGTAGGCATTGCCCGCAGCATCGACGGCGATCGCCTTGCCATAGTCGCCTTGGTTGTGAAGTGTCTCCGGAACGCCCGCGCCTCCGATGAATGTGGAGTAGAGAAGCGCCGTTCCCGATGCGTTCAGCTTCGAGATGAATGCAGTGCTCACTCCACTTGTAGGCGTCGCATAGTCAATCGCCTGAAATGCCCCAGCTGTGAGCGGAAAGTCAGAGGAAGCTGTAAGCCCCGTGACGTATGCGTTTCCTGCAGCATCGGCGGTGACCGCAACAACAAAGTCAGTGTTGGTTCCACCAAAGAACGTTGAGTAAGCCAGTATGGGGTCAATGACGAGAGCCTTGCTGTGATCGTACCGGCCCAATGTAAATCCGACGGAGTTGTCTGGCATCAGATGGAACGAACCCGCAACCAGCTTTCGCTCGTCTTCAACCCCTTGATACACCACCGGCCTGCGAAAGACGATCGTGCCATTCGCGGATTCGATCGCCAGATCACCCTCCGGGCTAACCGTCAACTTCTTCGCTCCCGCAAAGTGCAGCCGGATTGGCGATGGGCTCGCCCCCGGCGCGACAACGAAGTCATATTCAAGCTGCTGTTGGTTACCGTAATACACAAGATCCACGCCGGGGTAGACGCCGGAGTAGCGCACCTTGCGATACGTTGGAACTGCGCTGTGCCACTTCGTCGGATCTTTTCCAAGGAAGTAGTTGACTGTCCCAGGCAACTGGTTTTCGCCCACAGGTACAGCAGTCAAACTCGCACCTGCCAACTGCATGCGAATCACATCAACTGCATACTCTTGCGGTGTCGAAGTCGGATGTATCGAGGCCTCCACTGCACCCTCAGTATGGTGCGCTGTCGTCGCTGTCGATTGTGTCATAGCAATGCCCAATGGGCTCAATCGTTGCTTCGGCGCTGCTGGGCCGCGTACCGGAATCGCCTTGCGTAGTGCCAGGACAGCCTCATGCCCCGTGAGATAGAGCCCATAGCCACTTCCCCGCGCAAAGAACTTCGCCCGCGCATCCGCCTGCCCCTGATTCGCCTCGAAACTAAGAGGCAAGTTGCGATAATCCTGCACGACCTTAGCCCGCCCAACTGAACTAGAAGCCGCAGCATTGGATTCAGCGACGGGCGCGGAAGCCTTGCCCGCAACGCATGCCAGCACCATTGCTCCGGAAACCACCAAGACTCGCAAATTCCAACGCACCTGCAATAACTCAACCCGTGTCAACATCCTGCTCTCCTGTGCTGCCAACAGCCGCATCATCGGTTTGCTAATTCGTCGTAAAGCTCAACACCGCGCCAGAGCTTGTACCGCCAGGCGTAGTCACTACCACCTGGTAGTAGTAAGTCGTCTTGCTTGCCAGATTGGTCAGCGTTGCGCTTACGTAGACCGGCGCGAAAACCAGCTTGCTGCCAAGCCCCGAGGAGCTAAGTGCCGTCTTCGCAGTGCTGCTCGTCAGCGCCGTCGCGCTCGTGCCGTATTGAAAGTAGTAACTCCCGGCATACCCATAGCCGTTCACCAGACCATTCAACGTAGCTTTGGGGGTGCTGACAGCAGACGCCGGCACAGCGAGCACATACGGTGCCGTCAACAGCTGATATGTCGCCGTCGCCGGAACACTGTTCGACGCGCCATTGACAACCGCCACAGCGCGTATCGACGTCGACACGCTCACTACGATTGGTGCCGTGTACTTCGTCGAACTCGTCGTCGGCACCGTGCCGTCCGTCGTGTAGTACAGCACCGCACCCGGCGTCGGATCGGTAATCGTCACCAGTTGCGCCGCTGGATAGATACCGCTCGCCGGCCTAATCGCAGGAATGGCAGCGACAATGTTCTCCGTGATATTGCCACCACTGGCCGAATACGTCGTGCTTCCCGCATAAGTCGCCAGGATTGCGTGCTGCCCCAGCGCCAGTGGGGTCGTCGTCGTGTAGTTGGCATAGCCTTTGCTGTTCAAAGCCACAGTCGCTACCGCCTTTTGATCGATGCTGAAAACGACATTCCCTGTGGGCACGCCAGTCCCTGTTGAGGGAACGACTGATGCGGAAAAAGTTAAGTTCACTCCCGGCGTTGCAGGATTGATGCTGGAGGTGAGCGTCGTACCAGTCGCAAGCGTGGTTGGCGTCGTCCCCAGCTTTGCAACAAACCCCGTCGTAAAGTTCTGTGAGTTGAATGCCGTCTTGTATGCACCCGGCGTTATGGGAAAATCCTTGGCGCTTGTGGTTCCAGCGAAATACACCGCACCACCACTTCCCAGTGCGATGCCGTAAGCCGTATCGGAGAACGAATACGCGCCTCCAAAGTAGGTCGAGTAAATGAGCGCCTTGCCCGCTGCATTCAGTTCCGACAGAAAGACGACCGCGCCGTTATTGAAGGAAGCAAGGTTCGTGGACTGATACGCATTGCTTGTCACCGGGAAATTGCCTGCTGCCGTTGAGCCTGAGACGTAGGCATCGCCTGTACTATCAACGGCAAGCCCGTAGGCGCGATCGCCGCCGGGGCCACCGCTGCCGCCGAGATAAGTCGAATACACCAGCCCCGTGCCGGTCGGATTCATCTTGGTGACAAAGCCCGTTGAATACCCGCTGGGTGCTTCCTGATTTGTTGTGATCAATGCGCCCGTGGTCACCGGGAAGTTGGATTCGTATGTTGTCCCCGTCAGATAAACGTTGCCGGCGCTATCGACAACCATCCCGTTCGCCACATCGCCGCGATATCCGGCTCCGCTTCCGCCCAGATACGTGGAGTAAATCAGCTTCGTTGCCGTTGGGTTAAGCTCCGAAAGGGTGAGGTTCGATCCTCCGCCAGTCACACCTTTGTTGGTCGTCTGATAAGCGCCAGCGGTCACTGGAAAATCCGTCCCGGAGGATGAACCTGCGACATAGGCATCTCCCGCAGCGTCGACCGCCACCAGCACTGTGCCAGCCGCAACAAAGTCTTGTGATCCGCCAAGATAGGTCGAATACAGCAATGCAGATCCAGCCGGATTCAGCTTACTGACAAAGGCTGTCAGATCGCCGTGTGGAGCAGACTTGTTGGTCGTCTGCAAAACGCCTGAAGTAACTGGAAAGTCAGTTGAGATCGTGTTGCCGGCAACATAAATATCCCCCGCTGAATCGAGCGCCAGAGATGTTGCCAGATCGCTCGTAGAGCCACCCAGAAATGTCGAGTAGACGAGAGCCGTTCCCGCCGGATTCAGTTTCGAAACAAACCCCGTCGATCCACTCTTGACGAACGCCTTATTCGTCTTCTGGTAGGCGCTCGCTGTGGTTGGAAAATCCGATGAGTACGTTGTTCCGGTGACATAGGCATTGCCCGCGGAATCAACAGCGATTGCAGCGGCTGTTTCGCCGCCCGATGGACCACCCGATCCGCCCAGGAAGGTCGAGTAAATCAGCGCTGTGCCCGAAGCATTCAGCTTCGTGATAAAAGCGCTCGAACGCAGATCCTTGTCTGTCGCTTGCACCACACCCGGCGTTGCCGGAAAGTCGGTCGATACTGTCGAGCCTGTCAAATAAGCATTGCCCGAGGAGTCGACCGCAATACCCGAGATCGTGTCCGAGTTGCTGCCGCCTAGATACGTTGAATACACAAGTGTGGGATCGATGATGAGAGCCCTGTTACGGTCATACTTGCCGAGCGCAAAACCCGTCGTACCATCGGCCAATAACTTGAACTGCCCACGCACATGCTGTCGATGACCGTGGTCCAGTTGATAGACCTCAGGCTTGTGAAAGGCAATGCTGCCATCCGCAGCTGAGATCACCAGGTTGCCGTTGCTCTCCACCGCTACGCTGCGCGCACCGTCAAATCGCCATTGGATACGGGCCGGATCTGCACCCGCAGCAACTACAAAGTCATACTCCAGCTGCTGCTGATTGCCGTAATAGACAAGATCCACGCCGGGATAGACGCTCTTGTAACGCACTTTGGCATAGCTCTGGACCCCCGTGTGCCAGTCTGCCGGATCATTGCCCAGAAGATAATTCGAAGTGCCCGGCAATATCTCCTGACCGACAGGGACAGTAACGGGATTGCTGCCCTTCAACTGCATCCGGATGACATCCGTCCCCGCCCGCTTGCGGAGAGCCAGTACGGTTTCCTGCGAAGTCAAGTAAAGCCCGTAGCCACGGCCGCGCGAGAGGAACTTCACCTGCGCATCGGTCTGTCCCTGGTTGGCTTCAAAGCGCAGGGGCAGCTTCCCGTAGTTAAGAGCAATGGACGCTCGAGCGGCGCTCGAAGTGCTCTGAGCATGCACACCTAGTGCAGTCAATGCGACCACCAGCAGACCTGCAGCTATCCGTTTGCCTGGACCGAGCGATCGCGCATTTGCGAACCCGCAGCTGCCAATGAATTCAACTGACCTTCCCATCATCCCGCTCCCCATTGCACTGCGCATCGGCTACTTCCCCGTCCCGGTCACAGACATGACCTGTGGCGATCCGGCGGCGTTATCTGTTGCTTGAAAATTCGCCGTCAGCGCGCCTGTCGCGGCTGGCTTCAAGGCAAGAGACAAGGTACAGCTCGTGTTGGCGGCCAGCGTGATTGTGCATGTCTTCGTCGTGATCACGAAGGAGCTCGCATTGGCCCCCGTGAAGGAGAAGTAGCTCACGCTTACGTTCGTACTTCCCTTGTTGCTGAAGGTTATGATCTGTGCCGCTGAGGTGCTTCCAACGGCAGTCGCTGGAAATGTCAGCGTTGAAGGAGACAAAGTCACACCCGGTGTGGTGGCTCCTGACGTGGTGGTTCCACTGAGAGGTATCGTTTGTGGTGAACCTGCGGCATTGTCAGTGGCCAGAAAAGACGCCGTCTGGGCTCCTGCAACAGTCGGCTTGAACACGACGGAAAGTGTGCAGCTTGCACCTGCGGCCAACGAGATAGTGCAGGTCTTCGAACTAATGGAGAAAGCAGCCGCGTTCGTGCCGGAGAAGGTGAACGAATTGACCGAGGCAGCGACTGTCCCCGTGTTCGTGAACGTGATCACCTGCGCCGCTGAGGTGGCTCCGATTGCGGTCGCCGGAAAGGTCAGGCTCGCAGGGGATAGCGATACGGTCGGCTTGGCGGAGCTGGCGGTTGCTGTTCCCGTCAGCGCCACTGTCTGCGGCGAATTCGCTGCATTATCCGCAGCCGAAAGCGTAGCAGTCAAATTACCCGAAGCTGCCGGTTTGAAGGCGACGGACACCGTGCAACTGGCGCCAGCAGCAAGTGTTGTGGTGCAGGTCTGTGCCGATGTCACGAATGAACTTGCGTTCGTGCCGGAATACGTGAAGCCTGTGATTGTGGCGGCTACTGTGCCGGTATTCTTCAGCGTCACGACCTGCGCAGAAGAAGTTGTACCGACAGCAGTCGAGGCAAATGCCAGGCTCGCAGGAGAAACGGTCACTGTTGGCGCAGTCGTCGCCGTGCTGCCGCTGAGTGTTACCGTTTGCGGTGAACCGACGGCGTTGTCCGTGGCAAGGAAAGTCGCTGTCTGCGCTCCTGCAACAGCAGGTTTGAATGCGACTGATAGAGTGCAGTTCGCGCCCGCGGGTAAGGAAGTGGTGCAGGTCTTCGTCGTGAGGACAAATGAAGTTGCATTCGTCCCCATAAAGGTGAATGAGTTCACTGAGGCCGCAACCGTGCCGGTGTTGGTAAATGTAATCACCTGGGCTGCGGAGGTTGTCCCCACAGCCGTTGCAGGAAACGTAAGGCTCGTAGGCGAAAGCGCCACTGTAGGCTTCGTACTGCCGCCCGTTGCCGTGCCCGTCAACGCCAGCGCCTGAGGCGAACCACTGGCATTGTCCGCCACTGAGAGCGAAGCGGAAAGACTCCCCGCCACGATAGGCTTGAAGACGATCGTGATCGAGCAATTGGCTCCTGCTGCAAGACTCGCTGCGCATGTGTTGGTCTGCGTAAAGGACGACGCGTTGGCGCCCGTAAGGCCGATGCTCGAGATCGTCAGCGGACCCGATCCCGTATTGCTTAGGGTAATGACCGGCGCAGTATTCGTCGCTCCTACTGCAGTGCTGCCAAACGAAATTGAATTCGCCGAGAGCACTGCCACCGGTGCCGCGGCTACGCCTGTACCGCTCAATGCGACGGTCTGCGGCGAGCCGTACGCGTTGTCGGCCACACTCACGCTAGCCGTGAGTGAGCCAGCTGCCGTCGGCTTGAACGTGACAGTGATCGTGCAAGAAGCAGCCGCCGCTAAACTCGTTCCGCAGTTGTTGGTCTGCGTAAACGAACTCGCATTCGCACCCGCGATGGTGATGCCGCTCACCGCCAGTGCAGCCTTGCCCGTGTTCTTGAGCGTGATGGCCTGCGACGCGCTGGCCACGTTCACGGTAGTCGCCGCGAAGCTCAGACTGGTCGGAGAGAAAGTGGCAACAGCGACATTGGCTGACGTAGGCCAGTTGTTCGCGAGATTCGCAACATTCAACGACCCCAGCCCGGTCGTAAGATCATAGCCCACACCCGCGTTGTGTCCAGAGAGAATGCCAGCCTCATCCTGCGGATTCGTCACCACGCAATTGAATGTCTGTTGGATCGCCGGGTTGAGGCACGCCATCGCATTCGTGCCCTTATCAATGTCGTTGAAGACGCAGCCGGTATTGCCCGTCTTCACCGTTTCCGCACTGCAAGCGGAATAGCTCTCGCGCGCCGCCAGCGCATAGAGATTGGCATTGGGATTCCCTTGTGCTGTGCCAATCTTCTGATTGATCAGCGCCATCACGCCAGCCATCGCAGGCGATCCAACCGAAGTACCGCCAACCTCCTGCGCCACCGGCTCCGTCGTCGCGGAATACGTGCAAGGCGAGCCACTCGCCGAAACGCAGATCAGGTACGACGTGCCCAGGAATCCATTCGAAGCAAAGAAGCTCACGTCCGGCACATCGCGCACACCGTCCTTGGGAATGCCCAGTACGCTCGCCTGCCAACTCGGCTTGGCATAGCCGCCCTGGCAGTTAGCCGGATTGCCATCTCCTGCGTTAGTCGCGCAGTTGCTAGCTCCGCCGCCACCACCGATCGTGTCCACCAATCCAGAAAGGTCCACACCGTAGTTCGTGTAGATCGAAGCCGCATTCGCGCCGACAAAGTTGCACGCCGACTCGGCATCCACAACTCCTGAAATACCAAGAAAGGCCGCATCGCTCTGCAATACCGGCAGTACCAGCGGATTTACGCACGAAGAGTTCCAGGGCACCTCAGGAATGTATCCAGCAGCGCTCGCCTTGGTCGTCGCATTGTTCGCGCTGCTCCAATAAGGCGCCGGCGTTGATCCCCAGTTGAAGTCCGTACCGCCAACCGAAGTGTTATAAGGCGTCGAAGTAATACCGCTCACCGACACACCAAAGAGCGCCAGGTACGGCACGCCATCCACCGCATCGAAGCCCTGATCGCAGCTCGGCGAACCAGAGTCGCCAGAAGCCACAAACACAGCAATCCCTTCAGAAGCCGCCGTCTGCCAGAGATTCTTGTAAAGAGTGTTTCCACCCGTTCCCAGCACCAGTTCGCACTCGCCGTAACTGACGTTCATCACCGGCGCGGTTTTGTTCTGCACAATGTAGCTTTCCGAAAGATAGAGCGCATCCGTAGTCGGCGTCGGCGCGCTAGACGTCACCAGCACGATCGATGCGCCCTTGGCCACCGCACCCGCCCACTCCACATCCAGCGTGTTCTCAACCAGGTCGCCGGCGCAGCTCGCAGCAAAGCTCGGACATGCCCCCGGATCGTTGTTCGTGATTACCACCGACGGCACTTTCGCCGGCAACCCGAAGGCACTGCGAAAAGCAGCCACATCCGCCAGGTTGATGTTGCTCGTACCCGCGATAGCGATGGTCTGCCCCGTACCATCAATCGGCGTACTCGCATTCCAGAGCGGCAGCACGTTATAGATCGTGGCAAAGTCATACGGAGCTACATCCTCGACCGGATTACCGTAGCCATCCTGCGTCCCAAACTGCGGCTTCGGCCGCGTTACCGGCGGGGCAAGCGCCGCCAAACCAGGAGCATTCAACGCCGAAGTGCGCCGCCACTCGCCCGTCTCGCCATTGCGCGTAACCTGCCCGCCCAGCCGGTGCAGCGGCTTGGGAAAGAAGTCATGCAGCGCCTTCACACCCACCACCACCGGAGCTAGCGCAGCCGGAATCTGCGGATCGGCCATGTTGCCAATATGATGTTCGATCAACTGCCCCTTCGTCTTAACCGCAAGTTTGTGCATCTGCGTATGAAACGCACTCTCCACCTGCCCGGCGACTCCGCTAAAGCGAATTGACAGCCGGTCTTTGCTCACCTCATCAATAGCGAACCCGCGGTCGCGCAGCCAGTTCGAGATCGCCTCCACATCCGACTGCGCCGGCCCAAACTGCTCCCCAACCTCATCCGGCGTGAGCCAGCGATGGTAGTTCGAAGACTTCGGATCGTACTGCCCTGCAACAAGAGCGTCGAACGCCGCCTGCTGCTCCGGTGAACGGCGCAACACCAGCACCAGATCCCCCATCGGCGCATCCGGGCTCAGCCGCCCAGCATCATTGGCCGCGCGCGCCATCGGATGCGTATTCCCCTTAAGCGTCACCAGACGCGCATCGTCAATCCGCTCGACAATACGAATCGCTGGCGCCGGATAGCCGGAGACAGTAGCCTGTTCCACCCCCTGCGCACTCACGAAAGAACAGCCAAGACTCATGCAAATCGCAATTGCACCGGCAACAACGGAGACGGAAGCAGTACGCAGTAAACCCATGGCGTCAGAAAAAACCTTTCTTCGTAGCCGGTCTCCGCTCAGGCATCATCCTGGCAAATCGTGCGCGGCCGGTTCGGTATTTCGGAATGTCCTGCCTATACTGCGCAAACCAGCGGAATTTCGCCTCAACCGCCAGAAACATTCCTGGTAACGTGCCTGGTCGCAGGCAAAACCATTACCGCGCCAGACGCGGGCGATAGGATGTTGAAAGCCGCCTGGAGCCAGCCTCGGCGACGCCGTAAAGGGGAAACTCGCTTGAAGATTCTCGCCGCCACCCTGCTTTTTGCAGCTATCATCGCGCCCCGGCCCGCCCTCAGCCAGACGACAGCAACGGGCACCGAGACCTTCCATAACCCGCTGCTCGCATCCGGGCCGGACCCCTGGGTCATCGGGTACAAGGGCTTCTACTACTACATGAACTCAACCGGTGCCAACCTCACCCTGTGGAAGACCGCCGACATCACCGACCTGGCCCACGCCGAGAAGAAGATCGTCTGGACTCCGCCCGCAACCGGCCCCTACTCGAAGGAGCTCTGGGCCCCCGAGCTGCACCGCTTTGACGGTAAGTGGTATATCTACTTCGCCGCCGACGACGGCGTGAACGAAAATCACCGCATCTACGCCATCGAAAACGCATCCGACGATCCGCTCACCGGCGCATGGACTTTCCGCGGCAAGGTCGCCGACTCGACCGACAAGTGGGCCATCGACGCCACAGCCTTTGAAGACAAAGGCCAGAAATATCTCGTCTGGTCCGCATGGGAAGGCGACTCCGACGGCGAGCAGCGCATCTACATCGCCCGCCTCAAGAACCCCTACACCATCGATTCCCCGCGCGTCCTGCTCTCCTACCCGAAGTACCCGTGGGAGCACGTCGGCGACCTCCTCGACCGCCCCGCCATGCCCCATGTCAACGTCAACGAAGGCCCGGAGATCCTGCAGCATGGCGCTGACATCTTCCTCGTCTACTCCGGCTCAGCGTGCTGGACCGATTACTACGAACTCGGCGTGGTCCGCACCAAATCCGGCGCCAAACTGCTCGACCCGGCAGCATGGTCCAAGTACGATCATCCCTTCTTCCAGCAGGATCGCGAAGCCAAGGTCTTCGGCCCCGGTCACAACGGCTTCTTCAAGTCGCCGGATGGCAAGGAAGACTGGATCATCTATCACGCCAATCCGGAAAGCGGGCAAGGCTGCGGCGATCATCGCTCCCCGCGCATGCAGAAGTTCACCTGGAACCCGGACGGCACCCCGAATTTCGGCAAGCCGCTCTCCACCGAGGCAGCCATCCCCAAACCGTCGAAGTGAATGAATAGGCCCGAATCTGCAGCAGATTCTGCGCAATACCCGCCGGTTGTTCCCGTCGAATGACCTCGACTCGCAACGAATCTCTCCGTCGCCATCGCCCCAGGCTGCTCCGCCAGATTATGCTGTTGTGTGTCCGCGCTTTCATCCCAGCACTTCACCGGAGAGTCGACCCACATGATGCGTTCGCAAGAGGCCTTGCTGAAGGCCGCCCTCAGTTGTGCTTTGATAACGTTTCCCTGCATCGCTACCTCGCAACAGCCAACCGGCGGAATGGACGCCGAACGCCTCGCCACGATCGGACCCCGCCTCAAGGAATTGGTCGACCAGCAAAAAGTCCCCGGAGCCACATGGCTCGTCGCACGCCATGGTAAGGTCGTTTCAGAGGGAGCCGCAGGCTGGGCGAATGTCGAAGACAAGCGCCCCATGGCCAAGGACAGCATCTTTCAAATCATGTCCATGACCAAGAACTTCACCGGCGTCGCCGCCATGATGCTGGTCGAAGAAGGCCGCCTCGACCTCAGGAAGCCCATCGAAGACTACCTGCCCGAGTTTAAGGGCATCCTCGTCGAAGAGAAGCTGGCCGACGGCACCGTGATCACACACAGTCCGCACAACCCGCCCACCGTATGGCAGTTGATGGATCACACCACCGGCCTGCCGGGAGATCCAGACGGTGCGTTGACCGAGAACGAGCATACGCTTCGGGTTCCGTTGGCAAAGGCCGTTGAGTTCTACGGCCACGAGCGGCTGCGCTTCGAACCAGGCTCGCGCTGGCGGTACAGCAATCTGGGTATCGCCACGCTTGGCCGCATCGTCGAAGTGGTGTCAGGTGAGAGCTACGTGGACTTTGTCACCTCCCGCCTGCTCAAGCCGCTGGGCATGAAAGACTCCTTCTACTTTCCCCCCGCTGACAAGATCAGCCGCATCGCCCTCGTCTACAAGCACGTCGACGGAAAGCTTGTCCGTTCCGGTGCTGAAATCCTCGCTGGTGATCCCACCCTCTATCGCAAAGGCGCTGTGTATCCCGCGCCGGAGTTCGGTCTCTACTCCACCGTGGACGACCTTTTTCGCTTCTATCAGATGCTGCTGAACGGCGGTACACTCGACGGGCACCGCTATCTTTCGCGGCAGGCGATTCAAACGATGACGCGCGTGTTCACCCCGGATGTCAAGCCTTCCGGCTGGCTGGGCGGGACCGGCTACGGGCTGACGTTTGAGATCGTGAATCAGGCGGAGGGTACCCTGCTGCTGCATTCGCCGGGGACATTCGGCCACGGCGGAGCCTTTGGCACCGAAGGTTGGATCGACCCTGCCCATGACCTGATTCGGATTGAGCTGGTGCAGATGTCGGATGGCTCGGGTGCGGCGGTTCGATCCGTGGTGATGCAGATTGGCGAGGCCTCAGTCGAAGATGCACAATAGGCATCGCGAAGGAACTGGTCGGTAAGGAGACGGCTGCATGAGCGCTCTTGAAAATCGAACCGCAGTCGGATCCTGCAGGCTGTTGCAGGCCGGTGAAAGCTACATCGGCAAACAAGGCCTGCAGTACAACGTCGCCATCTCGGCCGAAACGGTCGGGGCACACGGCATTCATATGCAGCTCGTAACGATTCCTCCCGGTGGACGAGCGAAGGCCCATAAGCACGCGACGCATGAAACGGCAATCTACGCGCTCAGCGGCGAGTCCGGCGTCTGGCATGGCGAGCAGCTCGAACATCACACCATCGTGAAGCCTGGCGATTTCTTCTACATCCCCGCAGACATGCCGCATCTGCCCTACAACCCAAGCACCACCGATCCCGTGGTCGCCGTGATCTCGCGGACCGATCCGAACGAGCAGGAAAGCGTGGTACTGCTGCCGGAGTTGGATCTGATTCACCCATAGCTTGATGTTTCCTGTCCGCATCCCAATGACGCGGGGGCTCATTCCGGTGCTCGCAAACGGGATTGAGGACATCCGGAATATCATTCCTGAAACATTTGTTCTGGAATGAAGGCGAAATGCAAATATTTAAATCAATCTACGAAATCACACATATCTACTGAATTCAGGAGATTTAGAGATCAAATCAGAACGTTCAAGGCCCCTGAAAGCGAAGAATTTGCGTACAAATGGCGAAGGTACGGGCCCTTGTGACAAAGGAACGTTGTGCTAATCTAAGCCCATCTGTAGTACTTCGCTCGTCGACTTGGTTCGCCTTAACTAAACGAAATAACGGTTGCAACATCGGTCGATCGGCAGTATGGTTACTACTGTATTCCAAAGTACCCACTAATTTAGTTACCTTCACGGTTCCCTCAGTGAAAGGTAGCAGCTCCGTCACCGCTTCTTTTGAACGACTGCATTTTCTCCTCGGTTCTCTTTATGCGCGAGTTTTCAATTCCCCCCCGCAATAGGAGTACTGCGTTATGCGCTTCCGTCTTCTTCCTTCCCTTCTTGTAGGGCTTGTTGTGTCTTCGGCTGGCCTGGTCCAGGCAGCTACTCTCGTTCCGACGATAACCGCTGCTGGAACTGCGGCTCACATTCCTCTGGGCGTCTTCTCAACCACGGTGACAGGCACCAACTTCACGACGACTTCGGTCGTCAACCTGTGTGGCGCCAATGTCCCGACCACGTACGTCAGTGCAACTTCACTGAAAATCACCGGCGTCTGCTCGAAGGCTGGAGCCACCTCGCTCTACGTGCTCAACGGCAGCACACCCTCCAAGGCCTTCTCCGTCAAGATTGGCATTGACAACCCGAAGTGCACACCGGAAGCAGCGCGGCGGTTCCTGGAGCAGGCAGCCTTTGGGCCTTCACCCTCGGATGCACTCGCAGTCCAGACGCTTGGCATGTCGGCGTGGATCGACCAGCAGTTTGCCCTGCCGCAGACATCTACCTACACGGTCGTTAAGACAGCGTACGGTGGAATGGCCACGCACTTCATGACGGACGCGGTCATGCAGCCCGACCAGCTTCGCCAGCGTGTGGGCTTTGCGCTGAGCCAGATCTGGGTCACGTCCTTAGTGCAGCTGGTCAATGCCAACATGATTCCCTACCAGGACATGCTGCTGGCGGACTCGTTCAGCAACTACAAGACCATCATGACCGACGTCACGATGAGTCCGCAGATGGGCCAATACCTCAACATGGCCAACAATGCCAAGGCCGACCCGGCAACGGGAAGCCTTGCCAACGAAAACTACGCTCGCGAGTTGATGCAGCTCTTCACCATCGGCGTGAATAAGCTGAATCAGGATGGTTCGACTGTTCTGAGCGGCGGCCAGCCTGTTCCCAATTATTCTCAGTTCACCGTAACCGAGTTTGCGCGAGCCTTCACGGGCTGGACATACAAGCCAGCCGGAAACGCCCCCGTAAAATGGCCGGGCAACACGCCCGCGTCTTACGTCGCGCCCATGGTTCCCTACCCTGCACAGCATGACACCGGTTCGAAGACCCTGTTGAATGGATTCGTTCTGCCCGCCGGCCAGACGCCGCAGGCGGACCTGACCGGAGCGCTCAACAACATTTTTTCGCACAGCAATGTTGGACCGTTTGTGTCACGCATGCTGATCACCCACCTGGTCAAGAGCAATCCCTCTCCCGCCTACATCTCTCGCGTGGCGGCAAAGTTCAATAACAACGGCAGCGGCGTTCGCGGCGACATGAAGGCGGTCATCAAGGCAATCCTGCTGGATACGGAAGCACGCGCCAACGATGAAAACACCGCACAGTCGGCCACGGACGGCCATCTGCAGGAGCCCGCACTCTTCCTCGCCGGAATGTACCGCGCCTTCCAGGGGACGATCGACGATACCAACAACTACCAGTGGTATCTGAGCACGATCGGCGAGCCAATCTTCTCCTCACAGGACGTCTTCAACTACTACGACTGGGATGGTGCTGTGCCGGGAACGAATTTGACCGGTGGCGAGTTCGAGATCAATACACCAAACGCCGCAGTTTTGAGAGCGAACCTGGTCCAGGGTCTGTTTGGCGCATATTCGAATCCCGTCCAGCATGCGGGCAACGGGACAATGGTCGACCTGACTCCGTATGTCTACCTTGGCGCTTATCCGAGTCAGCTGGTGGATGCGTTGGATCTGGCTCTGACCCACGGCACGATGCCTGCGGAGATGAAAAGCATCATCACCACCGCGGTCCAGAACGTGAATGAAGGTGGCAATCTGCGCAAGGTGCAGAAGGGCGCTTACCTGATTCTGACTTCGGGTTACTACAACGTCTGGCATTGATTGCCGGCGCTGAATCCTGAGCTGATACCTGCGCTGTTTTGCTGCCTGGTTTCGACTGAAACCCAAATTTGACTCACCACGATTTCTGAGGAGATTTCTGTCATGCATATCCGTTCCCGACGTGACTTTCTACGTAGTTCCGTAAAATCTGCCGCTGTGCTTGGCGCGGGCAGCATGTTCGCAAAACTGGGCGAGATGAACGCGCTCGCCGCCACGACTTCCGGCTATCAGGCTTTGGTCTGCATTTACCTGCAGGGCGGCAACGATGGTCACAATACGATCATTCCGATCGCAACGGCGCAGCAGAACTTTGCGCAGTATTCCAAGGTTCGTCAGGGGCTGGCGCTGTCGCAGTCTTCCCTGCTGGAGGTGATGAATGGCAGCGACTCGTATGGCTTCCATGCCAGCCTGCCGAACATCCGTGGCCTCTACAACTCTGGCAAAGCTGCTGTGCTTGCCAACGTCGGCAATCTCGTCGCTCCGACCAACCGTAGCATCTACCAGGGCAACAACCCTTCGGCATTGCCGAGTGCACTTTTCTCGCATACCGACCAGACCACGCAGTGGCAGACTGCTATTCCTAACTCGATTGCTTCGAGTGGTTGGGGCGGACGCATCGCGGACTATATGCAGTCGAAGAACAGCTCGGCTACTTTTCCCCCGGTGAGCGCTATGACGAACTGCGGACTCTTCTGCAATGGTGTGCACACTGCTCCGGCTACTGTGCCTCCGCCGACCGGGACTACCGCTACTGGCATTGCTGAGGTGACTGGTGTGATGTATGCGCCTTCGACTGCCACTGGCATGCAGCAGTTGCTCAGCTTTGATAATGGCTTGCAGCTGGTGCAGGCCAGCAATGGGATTCTGACTCGTGGTGCTCAGTATGCGAATACGCTTAGCTCGCTGCTGCAGAGCTCGAACATCACTACTGCGTTTCCTTCGAGCAATGCTCTTGCGGCGCAGTTGAAGACTGTGGCGAATGTGATGTCTGTGCGGAGTGAGCTTGGTTTGACACGGCAGATTTTCTTTTGCCAGTTGGCTGGGTTTGATACGCATGGGGGGCAGAAGGCTACTCAGGCTGCTTTGCTTACGCAGCTGGATCAGGCGGTGGCGGCTTTTTATGAGGCGATCCAGGAGCTGGGGTTGAACCAGGAGGTTACTACTTTTACTATCTCTGAATTTGGGCGGACGCTTACTGCCAGTGGGACGGATGGGAGTGACCATGCCTGGGGGAACCATCACTTTATTCTTGGCGGGGACGTCAAGGGTGGGAAGATTTATGGGCAGTTCCCGGATCTGGCGGTGGGGACTTCTATCGATGCGAATAATCGTGGGACGTTTATTCCTACTACGGCTATTGCTCAGTATGGAGCCACGCTTGCGCAGTGGTTTGGGGTGCCGGCTTCGGCGGTGCCTGGAATCTTCTCGAATATCTCGAAGTTCAGTACTTCTAATCTTGGATTTTTGGGGTAGGGCGTCTTGCTGTAAGTCTAGCTACTCTCTTGCCGCGCCTGGATTTTCCGGGCGCGGTTTTTCTTTTTGGGGTTAGAGGGGGGGGGCGGTATTTTCGTCGATTTTGGCTTGCATCGTGTTTCTTTTGTTGGGGTTGTGGGGTGGTTGATGTGCGCGTTTTGGTGCGTTTTGTGCACTTAAGGTGTGCATTATTGCGTTTGGCGGTTTTGATGGTGATTTCATTATGCGCTTTTTGGGGTTAATTCAACGCAAGTTGGAGAGAACGATTTTCGCCGCTGTTGGCGCGGGTTTTCGCGGGATTTGCGGGCGGGTGGGGTTGACAGCGGGACGGCTGTTCGGGTCTTTAGGGAGGGTTTGCGGGTGGGCTGGCCTGGCAGGGGCTGAAGCCCATATCTATATAGATGGCTTTTGCGGGACGGTCTGTGGTCTCCATCCGCCATCGATTAGTGGGATCAAGATTAGGTTTGTATGCGCTGCCGGGCTAGAACATCTGCGGAGGGCGCGAAGCCCATGTCTCAAGAGCGAGACATAGGGCACCCTCTGTTGTTCATTTCAGATGTGGCCCACCCGCCTGATTATGAGTTATATTAAGTTCACAGAACCTCCACGGACTTAATTCATTTGCATGCAGCATAGAACCTACGGGACAAATAAAGAGACATGGAACCGTTTATACAGTTTGCTGTCAGAATTTACGGAAAGTCTGTCACCCACGCCAAAGAAGACATCTTTGTTCTTACCACCGATGAGTGGGACGATTTTGGAACAAAATGCTATTTCCATGTCAGCTATTATGACGTCTTAGGGATACGCACAGAAATCGGTACGGTCAAAATCCTGCAATCTCCGGAGACAAAAAACACCTCGTTTGAACCTCTCGGTCGGACTGTCCTCCCAAACGTTTTTCATTCCCTTGGTGACAGCTATATTTCGCTCGGTCAGGAGGAAGCGTACTATCAACTTCTACACAAGACATTATCCAGAGAAAAATGCGCCGCCTTTCTTGAAGGGTTGAGGGATATCGCGTGGCAACCTGGCATTGCAGCTCCATTCGAGCCCTCTAGCGCGTTTAGAAATTCCATGATGCGCTTCAACGCTGCTCAAAGAGCGAGGCGCTTTGGACAGGCTCTTGTTTTAGGGGAGCCAATTCATGAAGATTTTGAGTTTACCTATGCGGCTGAGATCGCAGGTGCTGATTCAGTCATTGAGACCGCAATCCCGTTTGACCCGAAAGATGAACTTCCCGGAAGGGTGGTTGGCATAATCGGAAGAAACGCGGTCGGCAAGACGCAATACCTTGCGAACTTGGCAACAGACCTCTGCCAAGTAGCCCGAACTTCCAGCGAAAGCCAGCGAAAAAGAAATGAGCGATTTGAAGGTCTTAAGCCCCTTTTTACTAGGGTTTTAGCAGTGTCCTACAGCGCTTTCGACAGATTCGTACGTCCAAAATCTGTAGCCGCCAGCTATGTCTACTGTGGGATCAGGACGGACGGAGGCGGCCTATCCAGAAGGTCGCTTGTAGCAAAGTACCGGGAAAATCAGAAGCGCATCCGCGATGCTCATCGGAACACTTCGTGGATGCGCTACATGACTGAAATCCTAGGGGACGATGACGCTGTAATTGCTGCGGGTTTGGAAGAAGAACTCAACGATCCGAATACTGAGGATAATCCATTATCTCTCTTGAGTTCAGGTCAATCCATTCTCGTGCATTTTGTTACTTCACTACTTGCGTGGCTTGAACCGAATTCATTGGTACTATTTGACGAGCCTGAGACTCACCTGCATCCGAACGCTGTTGCGGCTTTATTCAACGTATTAACTGCTGTGCTTACCGAATACGAGTCTTTTGCGATAATTGCTACACACTCGCCTATTGTCATCCAAGAAATTCCAGCGAAACGCGTAATTGTGTTCAAGCGGACCGCCAATTTGACAATTGCTGAACCGCTGACCCTAGAAAGCTTTGGCGAGAGCATAGCCGAATTGACACGCCACGTCTTCGAGACAAATGACGTCGCGACCCTTTACCGACGAACCTTGAGTCGTCTCGCAAGTGTAGAGCCAATTGAGGAAACCGTGTCGCGTTTTGAGAGAGAGTTGAGTCTTAGCGCGCAAGCCTTCTTGATAGGTCAGCACGAACGTGCCGACAGGTAACAATATATGAAAAATCTGCAGATTATTAGTGTTCCGCCAGATTACATCACTTACTTCATCGCCATACGCGATGCTAAGCGCGCCGTGTCTGCGACGCAGGGCATAACAATCGATCACAAGGCTATCTTAGTTGACTCTGAGGTCAAGATCGCAGCTAGATATCGAGGCTTTCACAAAGCAATTGATGAAAATTGTCTAGAAGGCTTAAAGGCGTCAATTCCGATGAGAGCAATCGGAGATTCTCTGAGAACTTGCTACGACAGTAACACCAAGGGCGTCCGCAAGCTAAAGGCCGCGATCGTGGAGGCGCAAGGAATTCGCGTCTTAAAATATTGTCCGCTTTGTGGGACGAGTCTGATTGCAACTTATGACCATTACTTACCTGCGTCTTTGTTTCCTGAATTCGCTGTACATCCCTTAAATTTGGTGCCATGCTGCTCGACGTGTAATTCAACAAAGGGAGACGGATGGTTAGACCAAAATGGTAGACGATTATTCATCCATGCCTATTCCGACCCTCTACCCGCCGAAGCATTCCTCAAGGTCCGACTCAAAACAACTGCCGTCACAACAGGGGTCGGAGCAGTATTTTCGATTTTGAGGCCTCCATACTTTAGCAAGGCAGCGTGGACCTTAATTGAAGCACATTTTGATCATTTAAGACTAATTCCTCGTTATACAGCTTTATCAAACGATGAGATTGCAGAGATCCTTTCAGACTGCAAGACCTATCTTCGTGCTGGTGGTACGAACGTAAGAACATTCCTGGCGCTCAGAGCTACAGAGAGGTCTGACGTTTATGGTTCTAGTCATTGGCAAGCGGTCATAATGGGTGAACTCGCAAAAGCTCCTCAATTAGAAGATTGGATATCGAGAGTTAACTGACCTTTTTTGCTTCGCTGTCTCTCAGTTGGTAGAAGACTACCGCACGCCGGCTTTTAGCTTGCATGGAGCGCGACGTGGGAGCTTTTGGCGACCTACTCCACAGACAGCAGTTGGGGGTTTACCCAGGGGCCGTCGTTGCCTATTAGGCGGTCTGCTTCCAGTGGTCCCCAGGTGTGGGGGGTGTAGGTGTAGAAGGGGGTTACGTTGCCTAGGATGGGTTCTACGATGCGCCACTGGGCTTCGATGAGGTCCTGGCGGGCGAATTGTTCGCTGTTGCCGCGGCTGGCGTCGCCGAGGAGGCGTTCGTAGGGGGGCATGTCGGCGGAGGATTCGCGGTGCATTTCGAGTTCGATGTCGCGGCCGACCATGCGTTCGCCGGGGGTTTTGACGCGGACGCCGAGGCCGATGGTCATGTCTGGGCTGACGCGGATGCGCATGTGGGCGGAGGAGCAGGGGACGCGTTCGCCGAAGGTTTCCTTGGGTGGGCGTTTGAACTCGACTAATGCCTCGGTGCAGGTAACGGGGAGGAGTTTGCCGGCGCGGACGTAGATGGGGACGCCGGCCCAGCGCCAGCTGTCGATTTCGAGCTTGATGGCAACGAAGGTTTCGACGGGTGAGCCGGGGGCGACGCCGGGGACTTTGCGGTAGCCGTCGTACTGGCCGCGGACGACGCTGTCGGGTGTGAGGGGTTTGACGGCGCGGAGGAGCTCGGATTTGCGGTCGCGGAGGGCGTCGTGGTCTTCGCCTGTGGGCGGGTCCATGGTGAGGTTGGCGACGACCTGCATCATGTGATTTTGGACTACGTCGAGGAGCGCGCCGACTTCGTCGTAGAACTTGCCGCGGTCTTCGACGCCGAAGCTTTCGGCCATGGTGATCTGGATGCTGCGGATGTAGTTGCGGTTCCAGATGGGCTCGAAGATGGGGTTGGCGAAGCGGGTATAGAGGATGTTCTGGACGGGCTCTTTGCCGAGGTAGTGGTCGATGCGGAAGATGTTTTCTTCGGGGAAGAATTCGTGGAGTGTTTCGCCGAGGGCTTTGGCGGAGGCGAGGTCTCGGCCGAAGGGTTTTTCGACGACGACGCGGGCGTTGTGGGCGCAGCCGGAGGTGGCGAGGTTCTGGGCGACGGTGGCGAAGAGGCTGGGGGGGATGGCGAGGTAGTGGAGCGGGCGCTGGGCGGGGCCGAGGACGCGCTTGAGTTCGGTGAAGGTGCCGGGGTCGTTGTAGTCGCCGTCGACGTATTGGAGGAGGCTGAGGAGCTTTTCGAATGCGGGCTGGTCGATGCCGCCGTGCTGTTCGAGGCTTTCTTTGGCGCGGTCTTTGAGCTGGTCGAGGTTCCATCCGGCTTTGGCGACGCCGATGATGGGGAGATTGAAGCCTTCGTCGCGAATGAGGCCCTGGAGGGCTGGGAAGATCTGCTTGAAGGCTAGGTCGCCGGTGGCGCCGAGGAAGACGAATGCGTCGGAACGGACTGCAGCCATTGAGTGTGCTCCGGGGCGGTGGCCCGCGCTTGCTTGACTTCTGATTCATTATCGCCTGTTGGGGTGGCGGGGGAGTCTTTACTAATTCCATATGCGATGCCTATCGATTCCTTATGCTCCAAGCTGAAATCTATAGGAAGCCGCACACGGAGGTGGCTTGCTGAGGCATGTTCAAAATCCTATTTCTTTCTCTCATTGCTGGTATTGGCATTTTTGGTGGTTCATCGGTTGTTTCAGGGCAGGAAGCAAGTGGTGCGGCTGGTGTGGCGGGGGATGGTTCCGGGGCGGAGGCTTCGAAGCCTTTCTTTGCGCGGCTTGCGGATGCTTACCGGGAGGACTGGCGGCCGACGCAGGCTGCCGGAGAGGCTCCGAAGCGGCGTGGGTATGAGGGGCCGCTGGACTCGCCGCCGTTTCCGAGCAGTGACTATAGTGTGGGCGGGACGCCGGTGATTGGGGCTCCGGATACGCAGACGTATCCGCTGATGCAGGCGATCAATGGGAATCGCGGGCGGGTGAAGATTTATGGGTGGCTGAATGGCGGGTTTGACGTTTCGAGTTCGAACAAGGGGGATGGGGCTAACTCGCCGGCGGCTTATTACTACAATCCGAACCGGGTGATTCCGGACCAGGAGGTTTTGTATATTGAGCGGCTGCCGGATACGGTGCAGACTTCGCATATTGACTGGGGGTTCCGGTTTGCGCAGTTGTATGGGCAGGACTACCGGTATACGACTTCGAAGGGCATTTTTTCGCAGCAGTTGCTGGCGCGAAATCATGAGTATGGGTATGACCCGGTGATGTACTACCTGGACCTTTACTTTCCCAAGGTGGCGAAGGGGATGAATGTGCGGGTGGGGCGGTATATCTCGCTGCCGGATATTGAGGCGCAGCTGGCGCCGAATAACTACACTTACTCGCACTCGATTCTTTACACGATCGATCCTTATACGCAGACGGGGGTTGTGGCTTCGGTGAAGCTGACCGATCACTGGCTGATGCAGTTGGGGATTTCGGATGGCAACGATGTGGCGCTTTGGACGAAGGATGCTACGCCGACGGGTACGGCCTGTTTGGACTACACGTGGTCGAAGGGCGGGGATGCGCTGTATACGTGTGTGAATTCGTTGAACAAGGGCGACTACGCTTACAACAATCTGCAGAGCTTTTACGAGACCTGGTACCACAAGATCAATGCGCGTTGGCATACGGATACGGAGACCTGGTACATGTACGAGCGGAAGGTGCCGAATATTGCAGGGAATGTGGCGAATCCTGTGCCGACGGAGACGGGGGCGAATGGGGCTTATTGTCATGCGGGGATGCAGCGGTGTTTTGCGCCGGAGTTTGCGGTGGTGAATTACCTCGAGTACGAGCGGAATACGAAGAACTACTTTTCGTTCCGGAATGAGTTTGTGAATGACGTTCGCGGGCAGAGGACGGGGTATCAGACGAAGTATTCGGAGCACCTGATCAGCTATGGTCATTGGATCGGGTCAACTGTGCTGTTCCGGCCGGAGGTCCGTCTGGAGCATTCGTATGATGTGAAGGCTTATGACCTTGGGACGAAGTCGACGCAGTTTGTGGTAGCGGGGGATGTTACTTATCACTTCTAGGTGACAGCAGATTCCCCCGAGGGAATGACAGAGAGAAAAGCAAGTACAAAAGCAAAGGCAGCAGCAGGTCCTTCGACTGCGCTGCCTTTGGTCGCTTTGTTCGGGATGACATCGTTTATTTGATTCGGAGGTCTGCCTCGGTGGACTGATCGGGGATGGTTATGTGGAGGGTTTGGGATTGGGGGTCGTAGGTGGTTTTCAATGATGAGCTGCCTAGTGTGGCGGTGGCTTTGGATGATGGCCAGTTATAGAGGATTACTTCGATCTGGGTCCACCAGGGTTTGTAGGAGCCTTCGCGCGGGGCGAAGTGGAGGGTGGTCGACTTCCCTTCCGTGGTGCAGGTGAAGGACTGGCGGAGGTATTGGCCTTGCTTGTAGGCGAAGGTGTGGCCGTCGTCCAGGTAGAGATTCCCCTGGCAATCTTTTCCCGGGTAAACGCGGAGGGTAAGTGGGCCGCTGGGGGTTTCGCTGGTGCTCTGGACCAGGGGCTGCATGGGTATGATGCTGCCGCCGCGGATGTAGACGGCGAGGGTCTGGATATCGGGGTGAATTTTGTAGGGCTGGGGCTCGTTGGCCTGGGCTACTGTCTTGCCCTTTTCTATGGCGTTGGAGACGGTGACGATGTCTGGAGGAGAGGCCTGCGGGGGCATCTTTTTGCCGGTCCAGAAGTCGTACCAGTCGCCGGGTGGATAGCTGACAGCGTAGTCTTCGGGCATTTCCGCGAAGGGTGGCGGGGCTACGAGGATGCTGCGGCCGAGGAGGAACTCCGTGCCTTCGCCGCCGAAGCCGGGGCCGTTAGGGGAAAGGACCTCAGGGAATTCGAAGAAGATGGGGCGCATGAGCGGGTGGCCGGTGCGGGAGGCTTCTTCGGCGAGGGTGTAGATGTAGGGCATGAGGCGATAGCGGGTTTCGATGTAGCGGCGGCGGATGGCTTCCTGCTCGGGGCCGTGCACCCAGACTTCCTGGGGGAGCGAGCCGTAGGTGGAGTGGTCGCGATACATGGGGTTGAAGGCGCCGACCTCGATCCAACGGGTGAGCAGGTCGGCGTTGGCTGAGCCGTTGAATCCGCCGATGTCGTCTCCGACCATGGAGATACCGCTGAGGCCGAGGTTGATGAGCTGCTGGGTGGAGAGGCGCAGGTGGTTGTAGGTGGATGAGTTGTCGCCGGTCCAGGTGAAGCCGTAGCGCTGGCCTCCTGCATACGTCGCGCGGGTTAGGACGAAGGGGCGCTCGTTGGGCAGGATTTTGAGGAGGCCCTCGTAGGTGGCGCGCTCGTTTTCCATGCCGAAGATGTTGTGGATTTCGGCGTGGGTGGCGGTACGGTCGGCGAAGCCTTCGGCGGACGCGCCCTCGATGCGGTGGATGTTGTCGAGAGGCATGGTGGAGCCGGGGCCGCCGAAGACGGAGGGCTCGTTCATGTCGTTCCAGAAGCCGGAGACGCCTTCGGTGGCGAATTCCTTGTAGAGAGTGCCCCACCAGTCGCGGGTCTGGGCGCGGGTGTAGTCGGGGAAGACGGCGGGACCGGGCCAGACTACGCCTACGAATTCCTTGCCATCGGCGGCTTTGACGAAGTTGTCACCGGCGTGGCCGCTTTCATACGGAGCGTAGTTCTTTGGTTGATGGGCTATGTGCAGGTCGGTGATGGTGACCAGGTGGAGATGCTGCGCTTTCAGGTCGGTGATGAGTTTGGGGAAATCCGGGAAGGCTGTGGGATCGACGGTGAAGGGGCGATTGCGGTACTGGTAGTCGATGTCGAGGTAGACGACGTCGGAGGGGATCTTGTCGGTGCGGAGGCGGGTGGCTACGCGACGCAGGTCGGACTCAGGGTAGTAGCTGTAGCGGGATTGCTGGAAGCCTAGCGCCCAAATAGGCGGAAGCGGCGGGGTGCCGGTGAGGTAGGCGTAGCCTTCCACGACTTGTTTCGGAGTGGGGCCGTAGATGACGTAGTAGTCGAGCGGGCCGCCGTCGGAGCCGAAGGAGAAGTTGTCGCGGGACTGCTTGCCGAAGTCGAACCAGCTGCGCCAGGTGTTATCGAGAAAGAGGCCGTAGGTGAGGCCGCCGGTGGTGCCGAGGAAGAACGGGATGCTTTTGTAGAGAGGGTCGAAAGCTTCCTGGGGACCGATGTCGGTGTTCCAGTCGGTGTAGGCCTGGTTGCGGCGGTTGAAGGTGCCTAGCTTGTCGCCGAGGCCGTAGAACTGCTCGTCGCCGGGCATTTGTTTGTGGACGGTGAAGCCGCCGTTGGCGAACTCGGTGGGGCTGCTGAGGGCGTCACTGACGATAGGGTTGCCGGCGAGGTCCTGGACGAGGATGCGGAGGGGGTTGCGCTCGACTTTGACCTGGAGGGCGGTGGTCTTGAAGCTTGTGCCGTCCTGCGCAGCCTGCACGGGGACGGTGGCGGTGCGGGAGGCGGGGAGGACGGCCCAGGAGGCGTCTTCGGGGAGGGTGCTGGTGGGGGCGATGCGGATACGGACGACGTCCTGGCGCATGGCTACGATCTGGATGGTGGCTGGGCCGGATTGGAGCTGGATGCCGTTGGGGAGGGGTTTGGCTTCCGTTACGGATTCGAGGGACAGGCGTGGCTGGGCGGTTTGGGCCTGGGCTGTGACGACGAGCAGAGCTGCGGCGAGGGTGCTGAGGAGGAGTTTCATGCGGGCCTCACGGTGACAGGCCATGATACATCGGAGTGTGAGTGTGAGTGTGAGTGTGAGTGTGAAAAGCAAAGGCAAAGGCTTAGAAGCAGATTCCCTGCGGGAATGACAAACAAAAGGGCAAGGGCAACGGCAACGGCAACGGGAAGGGCAACGGCAAGGGCAACAGCAACGGCAAGGGCAACGACAACGGCAAGGACAACGACAACGGCAAGGGCAAGGGCAACGGCAAGGGCAAGAGCACCGGCAACTGCAACGGCGAGCGCAACGACTACTAAGGTGAGTGCGGGTGTTCGCGCATATCACTTTTGGGGGTGATGAGAAGAGTTTGCGTTATTGGCGGGATTTCCAGAGTTGGTAGAGGGCCCAGGCGGAGAGGGTGCAGTTGTCGCGGATGACGCCGGTCAGCATCATTTCTTCGAACTCGGGGATGGTGGCGGTGCGCATGACCAGGTCGTGCTCTTCGGGGTCGGGCTCGGTTTCGGTGGGGGTGAGGCCGGTGGCGAGAAAGACGTGCTGCTTCTGGTTGGCGAAGCCGTAGGCGATCCAGAGGGTGCCGAGGTAGGTCATGTGTTCGGCGTGGAGGCCTAGTTCTTCTTTGAGCTCGCCGCGGGCCAGTTCTTCGGGGTCTACGTTGCTCATTTCCCAGCCGCCCTGCGGGAGCTCGAGGGCGCGCTGCTGGATTGTGTAGCGGAATTGCTCGACTAAGTAGACGGTTTCGCCTTCGATGGGGATGATGATGGCGCAGTCGTCTTTGTCGATGACGCTGTAGATGCCGGGCTTGCCGTTGGAGCGGAGGATCTGGTCTTCGCGCATGGAGAGCCAGGGGTTTCGGTAGACTTCGCGGGTGGCGAGGGTGGTGATGCTGTCGATTTTGGGGTCGATGGGTTCGGGGGATTCGGGCTGGCTCATGGATTCCGTCGCGAGTGTGAGTGTGAGTGTGAGTGTGAGTGTGAGTGTGAAAAGCAAAGGCTTAGGAGCAGATTCCCCTAGGGGAATGACAGAAAGAAAAGCAAAGGTAACTGCAACGGCAACTACCTAGAAGCAGATTCCCTTCGGGAATGACAAACCAAAAAGGCAACGGCAACTACAACGGCAACTACCTAGAAGCAGATTCCCTTCGGGAATGACAAACCAAAAAGACAACGGCAACTACAACGGCAAAGGCAACGGCTGACAGGCTCGATGGCATGCAGGCCTGAGATTAGGTCAGGGCTTTTCTGGGGTGGTGGGTTGGACTGGGGTTATGTCCTTGTATTCCATGAGGGCTTTGTTGCTGTTGCGTTTGAACTGGAGTTGGCCGAGGTAGATGGGGATTTGCTGGAGGTGGGAGTGGAGGCCGTAGAGGAACAGCGTCTGCCAGTTGGCGGGTTTCCAGCGATAGGAGTATGCGGTGCGAGCGGCCATGGCGACGAGTAACAAGATCCAGAGGACGATAGGCCAGGGGCTGACGAGAAGTACTGACAGGATGAAGCAGAGGATGGGTGAGGCGATCCAGAAGATGCCGCGCTGCTGGTTGCGGCTGACTTCGTCTGCCCAGAAGGGTTCGGCGGTGCCGCGGAAGCGGGTGGAGACGGCGGCGTAGGCGAAGCCGGCTCGCTGGGAGCGGCGCCAGTATTGCGAGAAGCGGGTGATGGCGAGGTCGTGGAGGGTCATGGGCACGTCGATGTGCTGGATGCGCCAGCCATGGCTGCGGATGCGGCGGCACATCTCGGGCTCTTCGCCGGCGATAAGAGTTTCGTCGAAGCCGTTGACTTGCTCGAGGACGGCGCGGCGGATGAGAACGTCTCCGCCGAAGAATGGGGTTTCACCGGGTGGGTAGACCCAGTCGAGGTCGAGGATGCGGATGTAGTTGGAGCGGCAGGGGGAGATTTCGCGGCGATGGCCCCAGGCTGCGGCATAGCTCTGGTCTTCGCGGAGTTTCTCAAGGGCGGCGAAGGGGAAATCGGCGTTGAGGATGGTGTCGCCGTCGAGGAAGAGGATCATTTCGCCGGTGGCGTGGCGCCAGCCGAAGTTGCGGGCGCGGGCGGCGGTGAAGGGGCCGGGCGGGAGCGGGAGAACTGTGGCTCCGAGGCTTGCGGCTAGTTCGAGGCTGCCGTCTGTGGAGCCGGAGTCTACGTAGAGGATCTCGGAGGCTGGCCAGAGGTTGATGGCCTGGGCGGAGAGGATGCAGCGCTCCAGGCGTTCGCCCTCGTTGCGGCCGATGATGACTACGGAGAGGTTGCAGCGGGCGGGAGAGGCGGTGGGGGTGGTGCTCATGCTTGCAACTCCGGGACTGCCGGTTCTGCGGCTTCTACGGTTTTGCGCTGGATTGGGATGGCTGGGACGCCGGCGACTGTGGCTCCGGCGGGGACATCGCGGGTGACCACGGCGTTGGCGCCTACGGTGGCGTTGTCACCGATGGTGACGCCGCTGAGGACGGTGACGCCGCGGCCGATCCAGACTTCTTTCCCGATGACGATAGGTTTGGCGATGTGGCCGGATTTGCGGAGGGTGGTGCCTTCTTCGCGGGTGTGATTGGCGTCACGGATGCTGGTGTATTCGCCGATCATGGTGCCCTGGCCGATGTGGATACCGGCGTAGGCGACGAGGTGAACACCGGTCGACAGAACTACGCCGTCACCGAGAGTGATTTCGCCGCTGCCCTCGGTTTCCATGTATTGGTTGGGATAGATGAGCAGGCCCTGGCCGCAGCGGATGTTACCGGTGCCGTAGACCTGGGCTCGGCCAAGGACGACGGTGCTGATGGGAAGCGGCTGGTTGAGGCGGGCGCTGAGCGCGGCGAAAGAACTGAGGCGGCGCCAGGAGCGGAGGATTGGGGCGAAGGTCCGCTGAAAGAGAGCAAGCGGGGTGACCAGCGCGGATTTGAGAAGTCCAGACGGCATGCTTGCTTTCTTTGATGCGATGTAAGACCGCTGCGGCGAGGGCAAGTTGTACCCTGCCATCGTATTACGAGCGCGGGTTGCATTGGCGGGAATCGCAGACGCTCATGAGAGATTCGTCGGGCGAACCGGCCATCTTTTCCAAGATGACAAACTTTGCGGCGGGAGTCTATGGCTCGTTGGCGGTAGATGCATGAGTTGAAATTCATTACCGGGGTGTCGGCGCGAGTCGCGCTTGAAAGCGAGCGGCTAATGTATCGAGGTTGGTGGCTAGGTTGTATTCGGCGGCGGCGGTGATGCGGGCTTCCCTGCCGAGGCGAAGGCGCAAGGGTTGGTCCGTGGCGAGTAGGGTGATGGCTGCCTGGAGTGCCTGGGGGTTGGCGGGCGGGACGAGGAGTCCGTTCTGGTGGTCGCGGATGAGTTCGGGGATGGCGGCGATGGTGGTGCTGATGCAGGGGACGCCGAGGGCCATGGCTTCCATGAGGGCGACGGGGAGGCCTTCGGCGAAGCTGGCGAGGATGAAGACGTCGGCTTTGGCGACTTCGGCGAGGGTGGGCTGGTGGGCCATGGCGCCCAGGAAGCGGAGGTTCTGTGCGATTCCGAGTTCGGCGGCGAGGGATTCGAGGGCTTGGCGCTCGGGGCCGTCGCCGATGAGGGTGCAGGTGAACGGGATGCCTGCGGTGGCGATGGGGGCGAGGGCTTCGAGTAGGATGCGGTGGCCTTTGGCGGCGACCATGCGGCCGGTGCAGGCGAGTTTCAATGGGCCGGCTGCGGTGCTGGGGTTGGTGGGTTGCAGGGCTTCGCAGTCTACGCCGAGGCGGACGACTTCAAGGCGGCTGGCGGGGAGATGTGGGGCGATGCGGAGGACCTGGCTGCGGCAGAAGTCGCTGATGCAGACGATGAAGCTGGCGGATTCGATCTTCTGGCGGAGGTAGAAGGCTTCCTGGTCGAAGAATTCGTCGGGGCCATGGAGGGTGACGGACCAGGGGATCCGCCAGGCCTGGGAGGTGAGCATGCCTACGGTGGCGACGGGTCCGCCGAAGTGGACGTGCAGGTGGGGCAGGTTGTTGCGGCGGAGCCAATCGCCGACGAGCAGGGCTTCGGCGAAGTAGAAGAGGGCAAAGGCGCGGGCGGCGAGGTCAGACTTGCCGAGTCGGAGGGCGGCGCTGAGGCCGCGGACGGCGACAGCTGGATTTTTGAGGGCGATGGCGAGGATCCTGAGGGCCATTGCCGCTTTGCCGCCGGACTTGATGTAGAAGGTTTTTGCTGCTTCGGCGGCCTCGACCTGGGGCAGACCGGCGATGGGGCGGTCGGGCGGATTGATGGATGCGGTTTCGATGATGAGGCCGCGCTGACGCATGCCCAGGACTTCCTTCAGAAAGAAGGTGTGGGAGATGCCGGGGTACCGGCTCAGCAGGTATCCGACGCGCAGGACTGGGGTTGGGGAGGAGTTTTGCACGGTGGACTCAGTATACGGGCCAAGTATACGGGAACCGTCCGGTCCGATCCGGGGTTTGGAGAGACCGCATAGGGAGGCGGGATGGGCGCAGATGCGGTTACCTGGTAACCACATGGTGCCGCTGTCACGATTTGGCCGGTAAGTCTACTGATTGGGTGGGTTTGTGGGGGCGCTGTCCGAGATCACAAGCGCCTGGGAGGCCGGTATCCGATGCGGAGAGTGCCCAAACGCGCGATTTTGGCGGTTTCAGTAACCCTGAATGGTTACTTTCTTCACAGATTTGAAGTACTGAATGGCCACCCGGAGGGGGGGGTCTTGCCCACTAATTCGCCATTGTTCCAGCGGGGAAAGGCCGATACCTTGAGAAAGTCGATGGGACTCCGGGGCTGTACCAGACAGCGAAGGGCCGGACCAGCCAGCAAGTCGACTGAAGTGGCAGTGAAATTCTTAAGGATTGATAAGACGGTGCCAGGACACGGTCGGCGAGGCTTAAGAAAAACTCAGAAAGGCCGATAGGCCGGGTATGAGTTTACGAACCAGTTCTTTGGGAAGAGGCAGAACAGCATGAGCATGACATTGAAGACCTCCGTAGCGGTAATGGGTTTGCCCTTGGCGAATGTGACGGCGAGTGAGGCGATCGACCAGATCGAGAGTTTGATTCTTTCGGGCGGCGCGCATCAGGTGGCGACGGCGAATCTGGATTTCTGGCTCAATTCTCTGCATGACGTCCATCTGCACCGGATTATTGCCGGTTGCAGTCTCGTGTTGCCGGACGGTATGCCGCTGGTTTGGATTTCGAAGATGCTGGGTGCTCCTTTGAAGGAGCGGGTTTCCGGCGCCGACCTGGTGCCGCAGCTTGCGGAGCTTTCTTCACGCAAGGGTTACAGGATTTATCTGCTGGGCGGCAAGCCCGGTGTGGCGGAACGGGCCAAGGCGAAGTTGGAAAAGATGTATCCGGGCGTCAACATTGTCGGGCATCACGCCCCGGTGCTGGCGGACCTGGAGCGCATGGATCACGGCGATACGCTGGAGCGGATCAAGCTCGCGAAGCCGGACATTCTGATGGTTGCGTTTGGCAATCCGAAGCAGGAAAAGTGGATTCGCATGCATGCCAAGCGGCTGGGCGTGCCGGTTTCGATCGGCATTGGCGGCAGCATGGATATGTTGATCGGGGATGTGAAGCGGGCTCCTAAGTGGATGCAGAAGAGTGGCCTGGAGTGGTTTGGACGCTGCATGCAGGAGCCGAAGCGCCTGGTGCCGCGGTACTGGCGGAACTTCACCGGCCTGTCAGTGAAGCTGCCGATCGCTCTGATGGCTACGCAGTTGCAGCGGCCTTCCAGTGGTGAATCTTCTACGAGCCGGATGAGCGACCCGGGCATGGTTCACCTGCATGTTCAGGGGAACCTGGAAGCTGAGTTTGCGGGTGTTTTGAACCGCACGGTCGAGAACTGCATTGCCGGCGGACAGTTGCTGGTGCTGCATCTGGATGAGCTGAAGTATGCCAGCCCTGAGGGTTTGGGCGCGCTGCTGATGGCGCGGCAACGGATGCTTTCGATGGGGCTTTCGCTGACACTGGCGAGTGTGCCGGCGCGGATGAAGCTGTTGTTTTCGGCATGGTGCCTGGAGCCGCTGTTCGACGAGTTCAAGCTGGAGCGGGAACGCTTTGCGCGGGACAAGAAGGCGCAGCGAGCGCAGACGTTTGCGACGCTGGTGGGCAAGGAAACCGGCTTCCCTACAAAGATCAAGGGATAAGCAAGACAGCATACGTGACGGAATCCCACTGCCTATCGGCGGAGGAAGACAGGAAAGCTATGTGCCAGGGAAAGCTACCGGGAGACCCATGCCCCTTTCGAGGGATTTGCAATCCAGCCGTGAAAGGCGACTCTGAGGAACAAGGATTGGTGTATTCTGGCGGTGAAAAACCGTCCGGGAGCGATCGCGAAGGCGGTTCACGCCGTAGCGTCTGCGGAGGGTCTAAGCCTATTCCAGTCCTGGCGAATATCAATTGAAGACTGGTTCAAGGCCACTGCTGTCCGTCATGAACGAGGTAGCGGGCGCCGAGCAGAAGCAAGGAGAACAGGGATGAGCGCAGTTCAAGAAGCACCCGTACCAACAGCGAAAGCTTCGACCATTGTCCCCGTACCGAAGATCCACGCGCGCGATCTACCGTATGAGAAGTTCCTGACCGATTATGTGGAGACGAACAGGCCGGTAGTGATTGTGGACGCTGCGCCGGGTTGGGGAGCGCTGCAGAGCTGGACTCCTGAGTACTTCAAAAACAAGTACGGCGATCAGAATGTTGAAGTGACCTATGGCGTGAAAAGCCAGATGGCTGAGGTAATGGACGGAGTCCTTGCATCGACTGCGGAGAAGCCAGGGCCGTATCTGCATAAGGTGATCATTCATCAGCACATGCCTGCGCTGCTTTCTGACCTTGCGCCTGAAAATACCTATGCCTTTCCGCGGAGATATTGCAGTCCGCTGATGCCGAAACGATTCCGGCGGCCAGATGGCTATCTCAAGTTATTGATCGGCGGGGTGGGCGGTAAGTTTCCGCTGATGCACTATGACTCGGACAACGCGCATGCAATGATTACGGAGATTTACGGGGATAAGGAGTTTGTCTTGTTTTCTCCGGAGGATACTCCGTATGTGTATCCGCATGCACACTCGGCGGGGACTTCGCAGATTGACGATCTGGACCATGTGGATTTGAATCGCTTCCCTGACTTTCCGAAGGCTACGCAGTATCGCGTGATCATCAAGCCAGGCGAGTCAATGTTTGTGCCTTCGCGGTGGTGGCATTCGGCGCGGGTGGTGACGACTTCGGTTTCGGTTTGCACGAACATGATGCACTCGACGAACTGGGATGGCTTTGTGGATCTTTCGTGCGATACGCCGAATGGCAAGGTGCGACCTGCGATGCTTGTGAAGCGGCTGTATCTCAAGGCTGCCGGGATGGTGATGAGCATGGTTGAAGGCCTGCAGAAGACCTTTCCGAACGCAAGCCTGGTGCGCAAGCTGGGATATCTTTCGCCGTTCACGCCGGCAGCTCGACGCTCATAACATCGGGTTTTCGCACATCGACTGTCTAGTTAGATAACCTGGCTGCATCGAAGCGGGATTGTGGTGGCAGTGTGCTGATGAGCAATCCAACTTTAGTGCCACCGCTGCCTACCTCTCCGTTCGACTGCAATGAAAATGGGCTCCTGTACAATTTGTTTAGCGAAACAGAGGAGAATCTCGACGTGAATGCTGAGTTTGCGGCACGGTCAATCGGGGTGCGGCTTACGGCATCTGGCCTTTCACTTCCTTGTCGACGTGAAAGTCTTCTCGCGTTGAACTGCGATCCAGTTTTCGATACGGGGAGAGAGTAGCTGATGGCCACCAACGTAGCAGGTTCGAAGGATGCTCCGCTGGGTGCTTCTGCGAAGACTCCTGTTGTTGATCCTCCGAAGAAGAGCAAGCGCAAGCAGTTTGCGAATGTATGGCCCGAGGTATGGACGCTAGTCTATCCGCGGCGCTGGATTCTTCTGCTTGGCCTGCTGCTGCTGATTGTGAATCGCGTGGTGGCGCTGGCGCTTCCTGTTTCGACCAAGTTTCTGATTGACGATGTTGTCGGCAAGAGGCATGCGTATCTGCTGCTTCCGCTGGTAGGGGCGGTGCTGGTGGCGGTGCTGATGCAGGCGGGATCTTCGTTTGCTCTGACGCAGTTGATGTCGAAGTCGGCGTGGGTGCTGATTACCGAGCTGCGCATCAAGGTGCAGGCGCGGATAGCCCGGCTGCCGATCAAGTACTACGATGCAAACCGCACGGGGACGCTGGTTTCGCGCATTATGTCGGATGTCGAGGGGGTTCGTAACCTGATCGGGACGGGGCTGATGGACTTCGTTGGCAGCGTGCTGACGGCGATGTTCTCGTTCTTTATCCTGATGCGGATCAGCCCCAAGATGACTCTGCTCGCGTTTGCCATTATTGCACTGTTTTCGCTGGGGTTGCGGCGAGTGTTTGCGCTACAGCGAGGGATCTACCACGACAGGTCGGTGCGGGTGGCGGAGATCACGGGGCGGCTCACGGAATCGCTGGCGGGGGCGCGGGTGGTGAAGGGGTATCGCGCTGAAGAGCGCGAGTCTTCGCAGTTTGCGGTGAGCGTGCGCGGGTTGCTTAAGAGCTATATGAAGTCGATTACAGCGACTTCGGTGATGAGCCTATCGACGACTGCGGTGGCGGGTGTCGTTGGGGCGATGGTGATGTATCTGGGCGCGCGACAGATGCTGGGCGGCAGGTTAAGCCTGGGCAACTATGTGACCTATAACATCTTCCTGCTGTATCTTGTGGCGCCGGCGTTCCAGTTAGTATCGCTGGGAACACAGATATCAGAAGCGATTGCGGGTGTGGATCGTACGCGCGAGGTTTTGATCGAGGCCGAGGAAGATGACGATCCACGGCGCACGGTAGAGCTCAAGCAGGATACGCTGCGGGGCAACATCGTTTTCGATAATGTTGGTTTTGAATATGAGGCGGGCAAGCCGGTATTGAGCAATATTTCGTTCTCGGCGCCGCAGGGAACAGTGACGGCTCTGGTGGGGCCCTCGGGGTCGGGTAAGTCGACGATTATCAGCCTGGTCAGTGCGTTCCACAATCCTAACTCGGGGATGATACGGGTGGATGGGGTGGATCTAACTACGGTGGCGCTGGGAAGTTATCGCAGCCACTTAGGGCTGGTGCTTCAGGAGTCTTTCCTGTTCGATGGCACGATTCATGACAACGTGGCCTTTGCGCGTCCGGATGCTACGCGCGAGGAAGTGATTGAAGCCAGCCGGATTGCGCGGGTGGATGAGTTCGCGCAGCGGTTCCCTGAGGGATATGACGCGATTGTCGGCGAGCGCGGCGTGAAGCTCTCTGGCGGGCAGCGGCAGAGGATTTCGATTGCTCGCGCCATTCTCGCTGATCCGAAGATTTTGATTCTGGATGAGGCGACTTCGAGTCTGGATTCGGAATCGGAGGCGTTGATCCAAGAGGGCTTGTCTTACCTGATGGCGGGGCGCACTACTTTTGTGATCGCACATCGGCTGTCGACGATTCGCCGGGCGGATCAGATTCTCGTAATTGAAGATGGGCTGATCCGTGAGCGGGGCACGCACTCTGCGCTGCTGGCTGAGCGCGGCCGTTACTACGACCTGTACACGCGGCAACATGCGTTTGAGAGCAATCTTTTCCTGGCGCCGGGTGAAGGCGAACAGATAGAAGAAGAGGCGGCGGTAGCGAACGGCGCTGGGCCCCGGTTGAGCCTTTCGAAGGCGTTGCGCGGGCTGCAGTAGCCGCGCGACGACTCTCGATTTGGAGAGGCTTCGCTTTTCGTGCTGGCGAGCCAATCTTCTCCTGCTGTACTTTGTTGCCTCCACACTCAAGAGTGATGCCAATTTCCTGAGATAACGGGACCTGCCTCTTTCGAGATCTGTTGCGGTGGAACCGGACCGTGGATGCGATGTGAAGAGCCATGGTCAGGATTTAGTATGATTTACCGGCTACCCAAAATCGCATCAACGGAAATGTGGGTCCATTGAACGAACGATCACAACCGATGGTGCTGGTGTGTGCGACGATGTGGTGGCCGCTTTCGGCGCGCTTGTCGATGGCGCTGATTCGCCATGGTTGCCGAGTATCTGCGCTGTGCCCGCCGGGGCATCCGCTGCGCTTTATGCATGGTGTGGCGGCGACCTATTCCTACCAAGGGCTGGACTCGGTTGGGTCGCTACGGAAGGCTATTGCCGAGGCGCGGCCGGACCTGATTGTGCCTGGAGATGACGGGGTGGTTTGGCAACTGCACGAGTTGCATGCGCGGGTGCCGGAGTTGCGGCCGTTGATTGAGAAGTCGCTGGGTGGGAGTGAAGCCTATGCGACGATTCGCAGCCGTGGGGCTTTCTTACAGAAGGCGGCAAGGCTGGGGATCCGTGTGCCGATGACACGGACGATTGGTGCCGAGGCCGATCTGAACTTCCTTGCCGAGAACGAACCTTCGGTGCTGAAGCTCGACGGGACGTGGGGCGGTTCGGGTGTGGCGATTGCCCGGTCGAAGGCGGAGGCGGCGGCTGCGTTTCGCAAGCTATCGCAGCCGATGACCGCGGGAGTTGCGTGGAAGCGGTTCCTGGTGAATCGCGATCCGCTGGCGCTGTGGTCGTGGCGGAAGCGGGAGACTCCTAGCGTTACGGCACAACAATTTGTGGCTGGGCGGCCGGCGAATACGATGTTTGCGTGCTGGGAAGGCGAAGTGCTGGGCAGTGTGACCGTGGAGGTGCTTTCGGCGCAGGGTGCGACGGGCGCGGCGACGGTGGTGCGGATCGTGCGCAATGCAGAGATTGAGCGGGCGGCGCGGTTGCTGGCGAAAGATTTGAAGCTGAGCGGGTTCCATGGACTGGACTTCATGCTTGAGGATGCGACGGGTGCGGCTTACCTGATTGAGCTGAATCCGCGATGCACGCAGCTGGGGCATCTGATGGTTGCCGGGCAGGGAGATCTGGCTGGGCTTATCAGTGCGCAGCTGAAGGGCGAGGCTGTTGTGTTGCCGGCGGAGGATGCGTGTATCCAGGGCGATACTGTGGCTTTCTTTCCGCAGACTTTTACGTGGAATCCGGCGAGCGTTTATCTGCGGCGAGGGTATCATGATGTTCCGTGGGAAGAGCCGGATTTGGTGCTGGAGTTGATGCGGAAGCCATGGCCGGAGCGGCAGTGGCTTAGCCGGGTCTACCATCACTTCCGGGTGATGAAGCGGATGGATGAGGTTAGGTTCTAGGGGATAGGGAATAGGGAATAGGGAATAGGGAATAGGGAATAGAAGTCTGGAAGCGGATTCCCTTTGGCAATGACATAAAGAAAAGCAAGAGCAACGGCAGAAGCGCATTCCCTTCGGGAATGACAAACAAAAGAGCAAAAGCTTAGGGCATCGCGAAGTTCGCGATGCCCTTTTGTTTGGAGCTTACTTTGGCTTACTTGCCTTTTAGTTTCTTGATGAGGTTCTTGCCGGCGAAGCCTGCTGAGACTGCGGCGCGCTTGGTGTTGTCGAGCAGGGCTGACTTGCCTGGAGGCGTGGGGTTGATGCCCATTTTGCGCAGGTAGTAGTTGGCCTGGTAGACGTGCTTGCGGCGGGTGTCCTTGTACTGGTAGCTGACGCTGAAGGAGGTGGAGATGTTGTTCGGCGTGCGGAGCCAGTGTGGGGAGTTGACCGGGATGTGGACACCGGTGCCGGGGCGCATCTGGTAAACGAAGGCGCGGTCTTGGAATTCAGGCTTGTACATGCCTGCGTTGTTGTCTTTGGACCAGAAAAGTTCGAGCTCGGTTTCCGGGGTGACGTCGCGGTCGTTGCGATCGAAGATGTTCATCTCTTTTTGACCGCGGACCTGCATGAGCAGGTTGCACTCGCGATCGATGTGATACGCGGTGGTGCGGTTGGGCGAGGTGAAGAAGATGATGGCTTCCTGGCTCTTTTTGTCCTGGTCGATTTCGCGTCCGGTGAGGTGCTTGATTTCCTTGAGGCACTGCTCGAGGAGCTCGTTGTACTCGGGATCCTTTTCGAGGTGGCGGAGCATCATCCAGCCGCGGGACTCGAGGATGTTGTCGTAGACCTCGTGGGAGGTGAGCTTGCGCTCGGGGAGTTCTTTCCAGCGCTGGCCGATGATGATTTCGCCGTGATCGTAGTAGGCGTGGTGCTTGAGCTCCGGATGATCGAGAATCTGGCGGATGCGCGGGAACTCGAACATCGGGTGATCTTCGGTGAAGCAGTGCTTGAACTCGAAGGGCAGTTCATCGAAGTCTTTTTTCCAGCCGGGGTTGGTCGCGTCGAAGATAGGAGTGGTCACAGGCTTCTTCCCTGTGGACGCGGCGACGGTGCTGGATTTTTTAGTTTCTTCGGCTACGGCTGTGGCGTTCATACATCCTCCCAAGGCATTGGGGATAAGTGCAATCTATCGCAGTGCTAAGACGATGGACAAATGGTTTCTGTTGTCTTTGCTTCTTAATCAGGCTAGCACGCATGTGAATGAAAAAATTGCCGTTTCGAGGGACGAAGGTGGGAGGAAATCTGCACCAAAAGTGTGTAGTTCTTTGGTTACTTGGTGGTGACCCCGCATGTAGTTCTTAACAACATGGCATCTTCGCCGCCAGCGAAAGTAGTACAGGACTCAGATCGGAGCGAAATGCGTACCTCAGGGGCTAAAGCCCAGCTGATTTTGCTCGCTTTATGCCGGGGATAAATCCCCGGCCTACCTCAAAGACGGCCTGTCAGCCAGCTTCAGACATAAGGCTACTTGGTTGGCGGTTGGGCTGGCTGGGTTGTGACTGGGTGGGCGAGCCAGGTTTGGAACTTGATGGCTTCGGGGTAGGGTTGCTGGGGGTTGGAGAGGAGTGGCTGAGGCTCGTTTTTCAGGGTTTGCTTGAAGAAGGCGACGAGGTAGGCGTTGATGATTTCGGCGGCGCGTGGGACGGCCAATGGGCCTACGCCGGAGAGGCGGCTGAAGGGCGTGAAGAAGCCCTTGTCGTCGAAGTTTTCGTGGCCGATGCCGTCGATGATGACATTGTAGCCGCCGTAGGTTTCCCAGGAATGGAGGAGGTTGGCTTCGCCGACTTTGCCCATCTGGAAGCGGATGCGGATGCCTGGATCCGGGGAGTTTTCGCTGCCGGGAGGCAGGCCCTGGAGGTTGGCTTTGAGGCGGAAGAGGGGTTTGGGCAGGCCGGATTCGCCGACGGGGCCGTCGAGTACGCCGTCGAGAATGGCGGCGGAGAGGACGCGGGGGTCTTCCTTGGCGAGCTCGGCGGAGGTCGAGCCGCCGATGGAGTGGCCGAAGGTGCCGACGTGGGTGAGATCGAGGTGCTGGTAGAACGGGCTGCTCGGGGAGTGGTTTAACGGCTCCAGTTGATCGAGAAGGAACTTGTCGTCGTCGGTCTGGATGCGGATTTCGCTGTTGGCAAGGGCCATGCGTTCCTCGAAACTCAGGAGCGGCTGGGACTTGAAGTCGCCGAGGTCGGGCTGGTTGCGGCCGTCCGCGATTGAGCCGTCATGGAGCTGGAGGATGGAGGCGTTCCATGGATGGCCGATGCCGATGACGACGAAGCCCTGGCTGGCCAGCTCCTGCATGATGAAGGTGCTTCGGTTTTTAAAGCCGCGCCAGGCGGGGTTGAAGAGGATGACGGGGAATGTACCGGCGGCGAAGGGGCCGTCCTGGATGTTGGCGGTTTTGAGGATCGACTGGTAGCGGGAGCGGGGTTCGCACTCTTTGAGCTGGCGGTAGAAGGCGCGTGGGCCTTCTGCTGACGCGGCGGGGTACCAGATCTGGACGACCACTTCGCGCTGGCCGGGGGGAGTGTGGGGATGCATCTCTTTGCGGCTGGGGTCGATGAAGTAGAGGGTGCGGGTGGCTACGGGGTAGGGGCCGGTGGTTTTGGGCAGGTGGAACATGGGGAGGGTGTAGCAGATGGCGAGTCCGGCTGCGATGGAGAGCGTGGCGAAGATGCCGAGGAGGATGGAGGCGCGCCGGGGGGTGCGGCGATTTGCACTTTGGAAGACCAGGATGAGCGTGATGATGGCGAGGGCGAGATAGATGGGGCCCATCTGCCAGTGGGGCCGCTCCAGCCAGAGGTGGATGGGAACGAGCAGGACGGCGAGGAGCGTGATGAGGCGCAGCCAGAGAGGCCAGGCGCGGCGTGCGAAGAGGGTCCACGCGAGTGCCGGGATACTAAGTACAACGATGAGACCTTCGAGGGTGCGCATGTGAGCCTCTGCTTCTTTGTCTGATTTGAGTTGAGCGTAGCACATGGAAAGATCTATATGGGACGGGCTTACGACTAAGCGGGAAGGGTGTACAACTTCCGAGGCAGCGAAGGGTTTTGGCGAAGAGACCACAGGCTATACTTGGGTTGAACTGCTATCCCCCTGGCGGTTCGGAGTATCGCGCCGCAAGCTTTTGCCGATACATTCGCCAATGTTTGTTCACTTTTGTACAGCATAGCCGGGGATATCTTTGTCCCCTCACGGCAAGGCCATGATAGCGAATTCATCCTATGAGTGTTGATTTAGAAGTCGACGAACTTACTGAAGAGAGCCGCGACGAAGCGCAGTTCAAGTCGCTGGAGTCACGCGCGCTCAAGGGTACGTATTACGTCGTTGCGTTTTATGGTCTAGCTCTGGCGATCCGCATGGGCAGCAGCATTGTGCTGACCCGCTACTACGCGCCGGGCATGTTTGGCTTGATGACCCTGATCACGACGGTGATTGTGGGTCTTACCTTGTTTACACATATCGGTCTCGAAGACAGCGTCATTGCGAATCCGCGTGGGGATGAAGAGGTCTTCATCAACACGGCGTGGACGATCCAGGTGTTGCGCGGGATAGCTGTCTGGCTGGTGACGGTGGTGCTGGCGTGGCCGGTGGCGCATTTTTATGGGCAACCATCTTTGATCTGGCTGTTGCCGGTCGTGGGATTTGGATGCGTCATTGGCGGATTCAGTTCGCCGAAGCTGCTGGTGCTTTCGCGCAATCTTGGCGTAGGCCGGTCTTCGCTGATGGAGTTGATCTCGCAGGTGGTGCTGTTCGGGGTGACGTTCCTGTGGGCGCGCTACTCGCCAACGGTATGGGCTCTCGCTATAGGGCGAATCGTTTCCGAGCTGGTACGGACTGCCTGCACCTACTGGCTGATTCCAGAGGGGATCAAACCGCGGTTTGTCCTGGAAAAGAAGTCCATTCAGTCGCTCATCAGCTTTGGACGCTGGATCCTGATTGGGACGATTCTGACTTATCTTGCGAATCAGTCTGACCGGCTGATGCTGCCGAAACTTCTGCCGCAAGCCACAGCTCTGACGATTCTGGGTATCTATGGGATTGCCTTTTCGCTTTCCGATTTGCCGCGGCAGATCATCCAGATGTTTTCTTCGAAGGTGGGTTTTCCCTTCATTGCGAAGTTTGCGCATCATCCCCGGCCTGAGTTTCGGCTGGTGATTTTGAAGTACCGCATGATGGTGCTGGCGGCGGGCGCTGTGCTGCTTACCGGCACGATCTGTTTGGGTGATCTGTTCATCCTTCACGTGTACCGGCCGATCTATCACGATGCGGCCTGGATGATTGCAATCTTTGGTCTGGGGTTGTGGCACACGCTGCTTTACAACACGATTACGCCGGCGATTTTTTCCTTGCAGAAGGCGCATTACAACGCATTTGGCTATCTGCTGTACTGCATTGCTCTGTTTACCCTGCTGCCGATCGGGTACATGCAGTTTGGGTTGGCGGGGGCGGTGGCTGCGGTGGCGATCAGCGATCTGCCGATGTACTTCGTGAATGTGTATGCTTCGCAGCGCCAGGGTTTGGGAATGCTGCGCCAAGATGCGTACATGACAGCTTTCTTCGTGGTGACACTAGCGGCAGGCATGGGTATTCGGCACTTGTTCGGACTGGGGCTTCCCTTCCCCGGTCTGCATCCTTGATCACGGACGATTTTGTAGCTCATTTCGCCATGGAGAAGATACGGCAGCAAACTCAGAGCACTGGATTCGCATCGAACAGAGGAATGAATGCGATTCTCTCAAGACAATGCTCCTCGATCCCGTTCGAGAAGAAAAGGCAGCGTGGAGTGTAATTCGCTCCTGGAATTTGGTAAGAATGATGTAAGTCGCGAGTTTGTGCTTGCAAAGCATAGAGACTTCCCGAATTCTTATGTCACAGTTTGTTTTTCTGACTACTACGACTTCAAGGACTAGATTCGTTGCCTCTCCAATTTCAGAAGCGAAGTGCAGATGTGCCGCTGATCCGGTTTTTGCCGGATGAGGGAGCAGGTCTGACACTTGTACCAGCGCCGAACCAGGACGCGGCCCGCTCCGTTCCGTTGGAAGAGATTCGTGTTTTGACATCCGCGGCTGAGGGGCTTGGAACCACGGTTGCGGATCTGCTGCTGACCTCGTTTGCGTGCCTGCTGAGCCGGTTGACACGGCAGGATGTGGTGGCAATCTGGGTCGGCCCTGGAGAATTCGTTCAGTTCAATCTGGAAGGCGACAGCTCGTTTCGGGAAGTTGTGAAGCAGGCGGCGAGCCGAACCAGAGGTACTCAGGTTACTGACCAGTCGGTGCAGTATGAATTCCGGGCTGACGGTGCGGACGCGGCTCCTGTCATGGCGTGCGGTCTGCATCTTGAAGTAACGGAGATCGGACTTCACTTGAAGCTGACGAGCCCGATCGGGCTCTGGCAGGCTTTGACCCTGAAGAAATGGCTGGCATATCTGGTTTCGCTGGCAAATGGCGCGGTGGCGAATCCTGACATTCCGGTGACGCATTTGCCGCTGTGGAGCGAGGAAGAAGCACGCACGTTCTATGCGGCACTCAACCAGACAGAGACTGAGTTTCCTGGGGCCGCCACGGTGCCGGGGCTGTTTGCGGTGCAGGCCGGCCGCCGGTCGGAAATCACGGCGGTTGCGTGCGGTGGGCGGAAATATTCGTACCGCGAGCTGTGTGAGCGGAGCACGGAACTGGCACTGCAACTGATTGCGGCTGGTGCGGGACCGAACCGGGCTGTGGCGGTCTGTATGGAGCGGTCGGTTGATCTGCCGATGTCCCTGCTGGCGGTGCTGAAGGCTGGCGCGTATTACGTTCCGCTGGATCCGCACAATCCGAGCCAAAGGCTGTTGGGAATTCTGGAAGAGTGTGCGCCGGTGGCGCTGCTTTCGGACAGCAAGATTGCCGGATTGCTGGAGTCTTCGCTGCTCGAGACACCGGAAGCATCCACTTTGCGGGTTCTGCGGGTGGATCAGTTGCAACTGGATAGCCGCCGGACGAAAGACGCCGGGCTTGTTGCGCAGATGAAAGCGATCCAGCCGGATGACCTGGCGTATACGATTTACACCTCGGGAACGACGGGCAAGCCGAAGGGCGTGAGCATCCGGCACAAGTCGTTACGGAATCTGATCTGCTCCATGGCGAAGAAGCCAGGCGCGACTGAGACTGACCGGACGCTGGCTGTGGCACCCATTTCGTTCGACATTGCAACGATGGATATGTTCCTGCCGATCTGTACTGGCGGAACCCTGGTGCTGGCGAGCCGCAGTGACTCGGTAGACCCGTTCCGGCTGGCAGACCTGCTCCAGGAGCACGACATCACCTGCCTGCAGGCGACGCCTGCGACCTGGCGGATGCTGGTGACTTCCGGCTGGCGGGGGAAGCGCGGGCTGAAGATGATATCGGGCGGTGAGGCGATTCCGCGCGAGTTGTGCAATGAGTTGATCCGACTGGGTGGCGAACTTTGGAATTGCTATGGCCCGACCGAGACGACGATTTACTCGGCAGTGCTGAAGATCGAGTTGGAAGACGGAATTGTGCCGGTCGGACCGCCGATGCCGAGCACCACTTTCTACGTCATGGACAAGGGTGGAAAGCCTGTGCCGCCGGGAGTTCCGGGCGAGTTGTACATTGGCGGAATAGGGGTTAGCCCCGGATACGTGGTACGGCCGGAGCTGACTTCGAAGCGGTTTGTGAGGGATCGGGTGGGGCCTGATCCTGACGCGACGCTTTTTTGCACCGGCGATCTTGTGCGGTTGACACGGGGAAACCAGTTTGAGTTCTATGGCCGGCTGGACCACCAGGTGAAGCTGCGCGGATTCCGGATCGAGCTGGGCGAGATTGAGTCAACGCTGCGGTCGCATCCGGCGATTCACGATGCGGTGGCGGTGCTGCGCGAAGATATTCCGGGTGAGCCGCGGCTGGTGGCTTACGTGATTGCGGCGGGGCAGTTGCCGGGGGCGGCTGAGCTGCGGGATTATGCGGCGAAAACGCTGCCGGAGTACATGCTGCCTTCGATGGTGGTGACGCTGGAGGCATTTCCGCTTTCGGCGAGCGGCAAAGTCGACAGGCGGGCTCTGCCTGTGCCTGAGTCAGTGCCGGGGCAGGTGGCGCAAGAGACGCCACAGTCGGCGGCAGCCTCGGACGAGCTCGAGGCTAAACTGCTGAGCATTTTCCGGGAGGTGTTGCGGAACCCGGCGATCGGCGTCACGGACAGTTTCTTCCGCTATGGGGGTTATTCGCTGCTCACGGTGCGGCTCTTCTCGCGGATTGACCGGGAGTTGAAAGTCCGGTTGCCGATTACGCTGCTGTTTGACGCGCCGACGGTGCGAGAACTGGCAAGGGTGATTCAGCATGGGATCAAGCCCTCCGTGATTGTGCCGATCCGGCCGGTGGGGCGTTCTGCGCCGATCTTTGTGGTGCAGTCTTATCTGCTGTATGGCGCAATGCTGGACATTGTGGAAGAGGATCGGCCGATTTACGGTGTCCGCGAGATGGCCAATGAGCGCGAGCCGATGTCGGTGGATGAGCGGGCGCGACAGTTCTCGAAGGAAATTACGGAAGTGTGCCCGGATGGCCCGGTATACCTGGCTGGCTGGTGTGCGGCGGGAACTTTGACTGTCGAGATTGCGCGGCAGTTGCGCGAATCTGGCCGTGAGGTCGGGATGGTGGCTCTTTTTGATGCGGAGCGGCCCGGGTTCAAGCTTCCGCAAGGATTCAAGTTCTGGCTGAAGCGGAGTTGGACGAAGTTCCTGTATCACGTTGGACGTCTCGGAAGCCTTCCGTGGGCAGAGAAGTTCACTTACCTTTTTGAAGCGGCAGAGCGGAACTGGGATCTTGCGGTGGAATCGTATTACACGGCTAACTATCGCAGTATGATGTGGCTGCAGAAGCGGTTTGGGCTCTCCTTATCTGAAGCCGCCTTCAATAGTGTGTACGCGAATATGATCGCTACCGATGATTCGTATGGGCGCACGTATCCTGGCCGGTTGAACCTGTATCGCGCGAAGGATGTGCCGAACTTTGCCGAAGCGGACGAGACGCTGGGGTGGCAGACGGTTGCCGAGGGCGGGGTTAAGGTAGACTTTGTGCCGGGCGATCACGTGTCGATGTTCAAGAAGCCTCACATTTCGAGCCTAGCGCGCCGTTTGCAGAATGAGTTGCAAACGTCTGAAAGCGCAATGTTTCAGAATTAAGCGTCTTCCTCAGGGCAGGGTGACAGGAACGCCGCCGTCAAAGTGCTGGTACTCGACCTCCTTGAATGAGCCGGTGTTGCCTGTGCCTGGATTGCCGGGGGCGGCTTCGAGCAACGGCTCGTGAGTTCCCTTCAATACATGTGAAAAGAAGGCGAGCGCGTAGGCGTTCACGATGCTGTGAACGCGGCGGGGGGCTACCGTACCGCGTGGCGTCCAGGCCTCGATGGGCGAGAAGAGCGAGCGGTCGGTGAAGTCGATGTGGTGGGTGCCGGCGATGAAGAGCAAGTAGCCGCCGTGCTGCTTCATGCTGCTGGTGACGTGGTCGTAGTCCTCGATGGAGAACTGCCAGTTCTTACGCTCGGGGGTGTCAGCCGCGTCCCTGGGCTGTTCGGGAAGGACGCCTTTCTTGTCTTCGTAGATGACCATCATGGGCTTGGCGAGGGTATGGTCGCGCATGTCGCCGAACTCCCAGCCGTCGAGGTTGAGGATGGCTTTGACGCGGGGGTCCTGGAGCGCGAACTGAGCTGAGGCTGCGCCTCCGATGGAGAAGCCCATCACGCCGACACGGGACATATCCATTTGCTGGTAGAGCGGGCTGTTGGGGTCCTTGTTCATGGCTTCGAGCTGGTTGAGGACGAAGGTGTCGTCGTCGGCTTCGATGTGGACGTACTTGCCGCCGAGAGCCCATTGCTCTTCCACGCTGGTGTGTTCGAAGTTGCCTATGTTGGGGGCATTGCGGGAGTCGGTGACGCGGCCGTCAGGGAACTCAACGAGGCCGCCGAAGAAGGTGTGGTCGATGGCGACAACGATGAAGCCGTGGCTGGCCATCTCTTCGGTCTGGTAGGTACCTTCGGAACGTTCGCCGTTCCAGCCTGGATTGTAGATAAGCACCGGATAGGGGCCGGCGGGGTGGACGGGAGCGTCTTCATAGGAGTTGGTCTTTAGGACGGAGCGATAGGCTGCGCGATCGGTGACTTCCTTGCGGCGCTGATAGACAGCTTTGCGGGCGAAGTATGAGGGATTTGCCGGGTACCAGGCCTGAACCATCAGTTCCCTGTTGCCGCTGGGCGAGGGGCCGTTGTCTTCCTTGCGGGCTGTGTCAACGAGGTGGAAGATGCGGGTGCCTACGGCAAACTGGCCAGTGGGCCGAGGCAGGTGGAACATGGGGAGGAGCCAGCAGAAGACGATTGACGTTGCGACGAGAAGGTAGCAGCCGATTCCTATGGTCAGGAAGGCCCAACGGCGCCAGTGGGCGCCAGCGATGGCATAGACAATCAGCAGAAATCCAGCGAGATAAAGGGGATTGAGCTGCCAGTGCGGGCCTTCGTAGAAGACCTGTGTGAGCAGGGCGATTGCCAGAAAAAAGCAGACGATGCGTAATGCGCGAAGACGGGCGGGCGCGAAGAGCATGACGGACATTGCTGCGATCTCGAGAAGGCAGCTCAGGATTTCAAACGGGCGCATGACTCCTGCTTGGAACGATTTGAATTTGGGGGAATTCAGTTCTAAGACTACACCGCAGTGCGCGGACTTTCCAAGTCTGAACTGGCAGCGGGGGTTTGGGGCTTGCGGGGGCGGACCTTGGCGGGGACGCCGACGGCGATGGAATTGGAAGGCACATCTGTAATGACGACGGCGTTGGCTCCGATGGCGACGTCGTCGCCGATGCGGATGGCGCCGAGGACTTTGGCTCCGGCACCAATGTCGGCGCGGTCGCCGATGACGGGTGCGCCGCGCTGGCCGGTATGGCGCAGACCTACGGTTACACCGTTGCGGATGACGCAGTCGTCGCCGAAGGTGGCGTCTCCGCTGATGACGATGCCGCCGAAGTGGTCGATACGAAAGCGGCGGCCGAGCTTGGCTTCGCATGGAAGATCAATGCCGGTGAGGATTTCAGAGAGCAGCTTGAGGAACTTGTAGAGGATGGAAAAGGGCAGGCGGATGATGCGGTTGCGGATGCCATAACGCCAGTTGCCGAAGCGGTAGACGACCATGACCCAGAGGCCCTGGCGCTGCCATTCGCGGTCGTAGGTGCGCCAGTCTTCGCGGAGGTTGTCGAACACGCTTGCTCCCTTGGTGTGGCTGTATGCGGCCAACCGGATTTTATCGGAAATCAGGCGCTCATATCGCGCCGTTTGACCTTAGACTCGACGATGCCGTACTTCTGCAACTTGTACAGGAAGGCTTTGTACTCAATTTGCAGGGATGCAGCGGCCTGGCGGCGGTTCCAGCGGTTGGCTTCGAGGGCGTTCAAGAGCAGCTCTGTTTCAGCGATGCGGGAGGCTTCGGCGAGACGGTCGAGTCTGTCGGGTAGCCGAAGATCCTCGGGCTTTTCTGCTTCGCGGGAGCCTGGTGAGCCCAAACCTGGGGTCTCAGGGAAGTTTGCGAGATTGGCCAGCGCGGGGCCCTGGCGCATTTCGTTGGCGGAGTCGCGGAGTTCCTGCATGATCAGGGCTGCGTCCTGGTAGACGAGGAAGCGGCGCATGACGTTTTCGAGCTCGCGGACGTTGCCGGGCCACTGATAGTCGAGCAGGAACTGCTTGAGGTCGTCGCGAATGGCGGGGGCTTTCTGGCCCTGGGCAAGATGACGCGCGAGGAGAGTTTCGGCCAGGGGCAGGATCTCGTCGCGACGTTCGCGCAGGGGTGGGATGACAATTTTGACTACGTTGAGGCGGTAGTAGAGGTCCTCGCGGAAGGTTCCTTCCTGGATGGCGCGGGTGAGGTCGCGGTGGGTGGCGGCCATGACACGGACATCGACGCGGATGGTGCGGTTGCTGCCGAGGGGCTGGATTTCGCCGTCCTGGAGGACCTGGAGGAGCTTGGTCTGGAGGCGGAGGTCCATGTCGCCGATTTCGTCGAGCAGGATGGTGCCGCCCTGGGCGGTTTCGAAGCGGCCCTGACGGTCGGCTGTGGCTCCTGTGAATGCGCCTTTGGTGGAACCGAAGAGTTCGCTTTCGGCGAGTTCAGGCGGGAGGGCGGCGCAGTTGAGCTTGAGGAACGGCTTGTCTGCACGGCGGGAGTAGGCGCGGAGGCGGCGGGCCATGACTTCCTTGCCGACGCCGGTTTCGCCGCTGAGCAGGACCGGAACCTCGGCCATGCCGACGCGGCGGAGAAACTCCTCTGAGTAAGGGAGGACGGTGCCGGTCTGCTCGGCGGTGGTCTCGGCCGCGGATTGCAGGGCCGCCCAGGCGGATGACTTGATGACTTTGCGCAGGATGGCTACGGAGTCAGGGTGGTTGAGGGGCTTGTCGAGGACGCGAACGGTGCGGCCAGCCCGCTGGAGAGCTTCCGGCAAGGGACTGCGTTCCTGAGCTGCGAACAGCATTTGCAGTTCAGGACGGAGACCGCCGAGTTCGGCGATGGCGGCATAGTCGCTCTGGCGGCGCATCAACACATTGAAAACGACGACGCCGGCAGGGCAAAAGGGTTCACGCAGGTAGGCGATTGCCTCTTCGGCGGAGAGGAAACAGAGGGCGCAATATCCATCAGCGGCCAGACTCTGGACCAGCTGTTCGTGCATTTGCGAGTTCTGTACAACCAGAACGATGTGCCCGCCCATGAATCCGTGACCTCTCCGTATGCCCAACACAACACTGATACTGAGGCGAGGCTTCGCCTGACTGGCGGACGATTCCCTGATGCCCGGACTATCCGGCAGTTTCGCGGATCCCTTGTCCGCGCGGGAAACAAATTGTTTCAAGCCCCTGAAGCGAGAACCGCCACCGACACTCTTCCCCTCAGGTGTTCGAGTGCAAGTGGGTCGGCAGATTGCTTGGAGTATACGTGGACTGAGAATGGTTAGGCAATCCAAATCGCGGCGGGCTTGGGGCGGGATCGCGTCTTGAATCTGCGGGTCGCTCAACAGTGGACAGCCTCGAAAGCTGCGAGGTTTCCTGTGCATGGTGTTGTTTTTTTCCGGCGAGCGAGCCAGTGCATTCCCGTCCTCGGGGGAGCGGCGCACTTGGTCTGGACTCTTGAGCGACCGGCACGATCGGAGGAAGGACACGGGGAGACGCGCACAGAAATTACGTAAGTAACTATTTTAAACGGCCTAAATAGATTACCTGTATGCGTATCTTTCCTACTTATTAAGTTACCTAAAATTAGGCGAATGTGACTTAACTTTTCTAATTGAACTTACCTAAGTTTTAACTAGTTTCCTTGCCACGCAGCACATCTTTTCGTAGTTCGGGAAGTATGGAAGTTTTTTGGGAAAGTTCCGCGGTTCCGATATCAACAATATGTTGTCAATGGGCTGGTGCAGGGTTTGGCGCTTGGATTGCATACCAACGTGGTCAGTAACAGCCTCTCTGCCCCCGCAGAATGCTGCAAAGCCTATTACGAGTGAGAGAGACCGTGACCTTGAATCGAGACATCTACCCCAATCTGAAGCTGCGGATGTACACGACGGGCATCCGTCAAAACCGCCTGGCGCGCATGCTTGGCATCCACGAAGCCTCGTTGAGCCGCATCATGAACGGCTTCCGCGAGCCCACCGGCGATATACGCGTGCATCTTGCCGAGATCCTGCAGAGCGATCCGGACTGGTTGTTCTACAAGATGCAGATTAATGATGAAGTCGCCTTCACAGACGGTCATCTCGCGCTTCACCAGTAGGTCCAGGGTCCCGAGCGAAGAAATCGCCGGGAACTCAAGGGATCTCGACGACTCGAACTGAGGGGAGAGCTGATAGCTCTCCTGCAGCGAAGGGGTGTCGCTAGTGAAGTGAAGTTCTTACCGCGCGATGGAGTAAGACATGGTGAATGCTACTTGTACGACTGTTGCAGTCCTTGGTGTACCGTTCCACAACGTAACGATGGATGAGACGGTTGCTCTCATCGAAGAACAGATTCGCGAGGGTGGCTTTCATCAGGTGGCGACGGCGAATGTCGACTTTCTGAAGAATGCTATGCAGGACGAGGAGCTGCGGGAGATTTTGTGCTCCTGTGAAATGGTTGTTCCGGATGGGATGCCGATTGTCTGGATGTCCCGGCTGATCGGTACGCCGCTGAAAGAACGGGTAAGCGGGATTGACCTGGTGGAGCGGCTGGCGGATGTTTCGGCGCGCCGCGGGTACGGTGTATTTCTGCTGGGAGCGAGCGAGGTTTGCTCGCAGCGGGCGGCCAAGGTGCTGCGCCAGCGCTACCCGGAACTGCGGATTGTGGGCCGGTATTCGCCCCCACCGCAGCCGCTGGAACGGATGAACCATGAAGAAATTCTGCGCCGGATTGAAGAGGCCCGGCCGGAGATCCTACTGGTGGCGTTTGGAAATCCCAAGCAGGAACGGTGGATTGCGATGCACCGGGAGCGGCTGAAAGTGCCGGTCTGTATTGGTGTGGGCGGGTCGCTGGATATGCTTGCCGGTTCGCTGTCGCGTGCGCCGCGGTGGATGCAAAGCAGCGGATTGGAGTGGATGCACCGGATGGTGCAGGAGCCGAAACGGCTGGCGGTGCGTTATTTCCATGATGCAGTGTGCCTGATCCGGCATCTGCCGGGCTACATTGCCGCGACTGCCGTGCAGCCGAAGCGATCGAAGAGAGTCGAATCGAGCATCGTGGTGCAGCAGGTGGGCAACACCAAGCTGATCTCGATGATTGGAGACCTGACCGGGGCGGCGCTGGCGGAGTTCAATGCCTGCAGCCGGGATGCACACAGGGAAGGCATGAATATTGTGCTGGACATGTCGCAGACGGGGTATATGGGTCCGGAGTCGCTGGGGTCATTGATCTACCTGGAGAGCCGGATGCGGATGCGGCGGGAGCAATTGTGGCTGGCGGAGCTGCCTCGACATTTAGGGCGGGTTCTGCGAACTGGGCAATTGCATAACTATTTCATGACGACTACGATGGTAAGCGACGCTCTCTACCGTACGGCCAAGGCGGAACAGCGCCAACTGGCCAGTTTTGCTCCGACCTGGGAATCCACCGGGCAAGAGACGGCGTACGTAGACGTCCGCATCGAGCTGCTGCAGGATGTTTGCCGGCGGATCATCTCGGCGGAGGAAACCGAAGACCCGGCCCTGGTACCAGATGCCTTCGCGGCGAGCGCGGGCAGTTAAGTTGTCTCCTGGGTCGTGGAGCACGCAACCGGTACCACTCATATGAGGTAACGACCGGCTTTGGCATCTCTGACTCACCTACTCTTGACATTGCTGGGCGCGGTGCTGCTGGCCGCGACTCTGCCCCTGGTGCTGGAACTGACGATGGTCACGCTGGCGAACTGGCTTCCCGGCGGACGTGTGAAGGCCAGGACTGCCGCTACGGCGGGGTTGAATCTGGCTATTGTTATGCCGGCGCATAATGAGGAGCTGCTGGTCGGTAAGGCAGTCGCGAGTTTGCGGACTGCGGTGGCGGCCAGTGGGGCTGGTGGCGACACGAGGATCATGGTGATCGCGCACAACTGTTCTGACGGGACGGCGGCTCGGGCGGCTGAAGCTGGCGGCGAGGCGATTGTTTACAACGATCTGGCTGCCAAGGGCAAAGGGTTCGCACTGCGGTATGGGTTCGAGAAGGCTCTGGCAGAGGGTGCCGACGCGGTCATGGTGGTGGATGCGGACTCGACGGTGACGCCGAATACGGTGGCTGAGGTTCAGGCTGCGTTTTCTGCTGGTGCCCGGGTGGTTCAGTGCCGATATGAGATGGAGAGCACCACGGAACGCTCCAGCACGCAGTTGGCGGCACTGGCTTTTCGCGGGTTCAATGTTGTCCGGCCGCGGGGCCGGGACCGGCTGGGGCTTTCGGCGGGGATTCTGGGGAACGGGTTTGCGATCTGGGGTCCGGTGCTGACGGCGGTTCCGTATGACGCGTTTTCTGTGGTGGAAGATCTGGAGTACCACCTGCACCTGGTGATGGCCGGGGAGCGGGTGCGGTATCTGAATGATGCGGTGATTTCGGCCTATTTCCCTGAGTCTCGGGCGGGCGAGTCGGTGCAGCGTTCGCGGTGGGAAGGCGGCCGCATGGGTACGGCGCGGAACCTGGCGCTACCGATGCTGGGCAAGATGCTGGGTGGCCGGTTTGCGATTTGTGAACCACTCTGCGATCTGACCGGGTTGCCGCTGGCCTATGGGGTTTTCGCGCTTGTGGTCGCGGTGTGTCTGCCGTTGGTCTGGCTGCGCTGGTACGCCGGTGTTGCGCTTGCGGTGGTGGTCGCTCATGTGCTCACGGCGGCGTGGGTGGGACCTGATTTCCTGAAGTCATTGCAGCTGCTTGCGTTGTCTCCGCTCTATATTTTGCGGAAGCTATGGATGATTCCCGGGGTGATTCGCGGGGCCAGTTCGAAGGCGGAATGGGTTCGTACGGAGCGAGATAACACCTTGTAGGGATTGAGGCTAACACTGTCTTCGCGGATACTAACGAGTTAGAAGGCAGACCCGGCGCTACTTGTTCTACCCGTAGCGCGTCAGTAAAGACAACGCCCGATTGAGAAGTAACAATCTCTTGTATCGGACCACTTTTGAACAGCGTTGATCTGGATCTATCTGGGTATCTCCTTCGGAGGGTTGCAATGAAGTACCGATTCTCACCCGTATCTCTGGCTTGTGGCGCGATGGCGTTGAGCCTCGTTGTGTTCGGCTCTGCTTCGCTGGCGGCGCAGGCGACGCCTGACCCGGCTGCGCCAGAGACCGCGACACCGCATACATCTGATGATCCGAAACTGACGATTCGCTCGGAAGAGGCTTTGAAAAACTTTGAGCCTGCGGCGAATGCTGAATATGAGCTTGGGGCGGGCGACGAGATCAGCCTTGATTTTCCCGGGCGGCCGGAACTGACGGCTGCCGGTAAACAAGTTATCGGCCCGGACGGACGTATCACGCTGCCGCTTGCCGGCGGAATCCATGTGGCTGACCTGAGCCGTTCCGCGGCGCAAAAGGCAATTGTGGATGCGCTTGCTCCGTATTACAACGATCTGACCGTGACGGTGCGGGTGGACAAATACAGCTCGAACCGGGTGCAGGTGCTGGGCTATGTGCAGCATCCCGGACAGATCCTGTTCGATGAGACGCCGACGCTGCTGGACGCGATTGGACGCGCCGGGCTGATTGTCCCAGTTGTGAAGGAAGGCGTTTCGAGCGCCAATATCGGGTCGAGTATTCCTGAATCCTGTACCATCTATCGCGGCGACAGCGAGGCGATCAATGTGGACCTGCGCAAGTTGCTGATGAATGGCAACCGGCTGAGCAATCTGCGGCTGAAGCGTAATGACCTGGTTTATATCCCGCAGCCGAAGGAATCGTTTGTGTCGGTGCTGGGCGAAGTAGGCAAGCCGGGCACGATTGCTCTGACGCGGGATTCGACGCTGACGTCGATTCTTTCCGAGGCTGGGTGCTGCGGTGAGGGTGGCGGTTTCAATCCGGAGATCCAGATTCTGCAGCCTTCGACCAACAAGACATACAAGGTCAAGTACAAGGACATCATGACGCTGAAGGGCCAGACGGAGTATCCGCTGCACTCGGGCGATGTGATCATTGTGCCGAAATCAGGGCTTTACAAGGCGACGTGGATTCTGCAGCGGATCAGCCCGGTGGCTACGATGGTCAGCCTGGCGGCCTTGGTGGGCGCTGGCTGATCCTGGCGCACTGCTTTCCTTTTTAAGCGATGCGGAATTGGAGATCTCCGCAAGCTGCTGAACCGGTGGGATGCCGGCCAACGTAAGAACCGATCTCCAGACACCCCCGAGGATCACGACGCATGCATATGACACCGAGCAGCAACGCGGAACCGCAGACACCGAATTCGGCGCAATATCCGCTGCGTCCGGCTTCCAAGGTGAGCCCTATCCGGATCAACGTGAAGAAGAGCCTCCGCCTGCACCCTGTTGCATCGCTGGTGGTGGGTCTGCTGGTGCTTGGCGTGGGCCTGGCGGTGATTGCCAAGCATAAGCCGAACTACGTGGCAGTGAGCACGATCTACGTATCGCCGACGACGCCGAAGACGCTGGTGGAAGATCAGGAATTGCAGCGGCCTTACGACACGTATATGGCGCAGACCGTGCATGCGATCAACCGGTACGACATCATGGCGGCGGCGCTGAAGAAGCTGCCTCCGGGCCTGTGGGCGTACCCGGGTGAAACGGAGCAGTCGGCTGTGCAGCGGCTGCAACAGTCGCTGGACATTTCGCGCATCGGTACGACTTATCAGGTTGCCATTGCGTTGGACGGACCCCGCCCGGAACACCTTGCGGAGATCGTCAATACGGTGACGTCGGTCTACATCGAGAAGGCCAAGAGCGAAGAGTTCTATGGGCGCGATGAACGCCTGCAGACGCTGCGCGATGAGCGGACGAAGGTCGAGACGGAGCGGGACGGGCTGCTTGCCGAGCAGAACAAGATTTCGAAGGGGCTGGGGGTTGCGGCGTTTGACGCGAAGGGTTCCAACCTGGTCGATTCAGAGAATGCAAAGCTCCAGAGCGACCTGCTGGCGGCGCGCGAACAGCGGATTCAGGCTGAAGCCCGGTTGAACTCGTTGAAGACCAGTGATCCGAATGCGCCGACTTCTGCACTCAATGCAGAAGCGGACGAAGTGGTTGCCGGTGATCCGGGCTTGATGGCTCTCAAGACGAACCTGAGCCAGAAGCGGGCAACGCTCCTGGATCAGCTTGCCGGAATGACGCCGCTGAACCCGGCACGCAAGCAGACCGAAGAGCAGCTGGGACAGATTGAAAAAGAGCTTACGGACATGCAGAACCGGCTGCGCAAGACTGCAGCTGACCGGCTGGAGCAGAAGGCACGGACGGCTCTGAACTCAGCTTCGATGGTGGAATCGCGGCTACAGGCTGACATGATGCGCGGCACGACCAAGGCCAACGATGCGGCTCCGCGGATCCAACGGGCTGAAGCGATCCAGGCCGATCTGGAACGGTTGCAGGCACGGTATTCGGCGATTGACGACCGCATCAGCAATCTGGAACTCGAAAGCAGTTCGCCGGGATCGGTGCATATCTTCTCTCCAGCGATGACACCGCTTGGGCCGGAGAAGAGCAAGATTGTGGCGCTGCTGATTGCGATTTTCCCGCTGGCGCTGATTGCCGGCGTGATTACGGCGATCATTATGGATCTGCTGGATCCGCACATTTACACCGGCACGGATGTCGAGGCAGTGCTAGGCTTTGCACCGATCGGCATGCTGTTTGATGATCGCGAAGTCACGCAGATTGTCTTTGATGAATGCGCGCTGCGGCTGGCGGCGGGCGTGGATCATGCGGCGAGGCTGGCGGGTGCGCGAACGTTTGTGATTACCGGCGTGAATACTGGCGCGGGAACAACTTCAATCATTGAGAACCTGGGAAGCATGCTGGCCAAGCTGGGCCGCAAGACGCTGGTGATTGATCCCTCCGGCAACAACGATCCGGTCGCCTTTGTGTCGACAGGGACGGGGCTGCAGCGGCGTCCAGTCACCTTTGGTGATGGGGGCGTACCTGCTCCGGCGCCTACATCCACGGAGTTGCAGACGGTCAAGCCGGGACGAAACAACCTGCCTGCGCGGATTGCGCCGTTGAACAGCTTTGTCTTCGACAGCTTCAAGACGGTTTCTGCTGGATATGACATTGTGCTGATCGATGCGGCACCGCTACTGCTATCGGCTGAGACGGAATATCTGGCTCGCATGGCCGACGTAACCGTGCTGGTTGCCGAAGCCGGCAAGACCAAGAAGGCGTGGCTGACCCGCGCAGCGCGTCTGCTGGAGCGACTGGGTGTCGCTGGTGCGGCCGCGATCGTCAACAAAGTACATCCGGCACGCGCAGAAGAGGCGCTCAAGCATGATCTGCGCGAGTTCGAACTGCGTACCGACCGGGTGAATCTGCAGGAGTGGTGGAAGCCGGGACGCAAGAACGCGCGACCGGGCGCGGCTGCCTCGGTGCCTTTCGAGAAGGACAAAACGCCTGCCGATGAAGAAGATGTGATGTACGCCCGAGATATCTGATCCGAGTCGGAACACCCGCGTTCCCTGGCATGCGATGTAGTCGTCTCCCCCAAACGTAGAATAGCGAACATCTCGTTCGTGTTCTATGTTGGGGGTACGGCTTAGTAGAGAACAGGATTTCGATGGAACGCGACGGCTACTCCAACCCGAATCGCAATGAAGCCCGGATCTCCGGCACGAACGATGCTGCCGGCGGCGAGCGCGTGGATTTTGAGTCGGCTATCGGTGGAATCTGGAAACAGCTTCTCGGCCTGCCGCAAATCAGTATTGACGACAATTTTTTTGAGGTTGGCGGGACTTCCCTGCTGGCGACGGTGCTGCTGAAGAAGGTGAATGCGATCTTCGGCCGCGAGTTGGCGATTGCGTCAGTCTTTGAATACACCACGATTCGTGCGCAGGCACGGTTGCTGCGTGGCGAGGTGGATGCTGAGCCAGCGATTGAGACTGCAGATCATCCGATCCAGACGCAGAACGAGACAAAACCGGCTTCCTCAGCGGTGGCAATTATCGGCATGACGGGAAGGTTCCCTGGCGCCGATTCGATCGAGGCGTTTTGGAAGAATCTTTGCGACGGTGTTGAATCGATCACTTTCTTCGATCGGGATCAGCTTGAGCCGAGTGAGCAACTGATCGCAGCCAGCAATGAAGGGTATGTAGCGGCGCGGCCGCTGTTGAACAATCCTGACCTGTTTGACGCGGAGTTCTTTGGGGTGTATCCCAAGGAAGCTGCGCAGATGGACCCGCAACATCGCATCCTGCTGGAGTGTGCGTGGGAAGTGCTGGAGCGGGCGGGATACGATCCGGCGCATACGCGCGAGTCGGTAGGAGTGTTTGCGGGCTGCAGCATGAACACGTATTTCATGCGCAATCTGGCGGACCAACGCAGCTTTGTCGAGCAGTTCACGGGCAACTATCAGGTCGGTAACTACTCCGCGATGATGGGTAACGACAAGGACTTCCTGCCCACGCGCATTTCCTACAAATTGAATCTGCATGGACCGAGCATGTCGGTGCAGTCGGCGTGTTCGACGGCGCTGGTGGCTGTGGCCCAGGCTTGCCAGAGTCTGCTGACGCAGGGTTGCGATATGGCGCTGGCGGGGGCGGTTTCCGTTACCTTTCCGCTACATCGCGGATACATTGCGCAGGAAGGTGGGCTGGCTTCGCTGGATGGCCATTGCCGGCCTTTCGATGAGCAGGCTAGCGGTACGGTGTTCGGGCATGGCGCTGGCGTTGTGCTGCTGAAGCGGCTGGACGATGCGATTGCGGATGGCGACCAGGTGCTGGCTGTGATTCGCGGCGTTGCGGTGAATAACGATGGTTCGATGAAGGCGGGCTATACTGCGCCGAGCGTGGAAGGCCAGGCGCAGGTGATTGCGCGTGCGCAGAAGATGGCTGGGGTTTCTGCGGACTCGATCAGCTATCTGGAAGCGCATGGAACCGGTACGCCGCTGGGCGATCCGATTGAAGTGGCGGCGCTGACAAAGGCTTTCCGCACGACGACGAAGGCGGAGCACTTCTGCTCGATGGGCACGGCGAAGGGCAATGTTGGGCATCTGGATGTGGCTGCTGGAGCTACGGGGCTGATCAAAGCGGTGCTGCAGCTTGAACATCGGACGATTCCCGGCTTGCTACATTTTGAGAAGCCGAATCCTCATTTGAAGCTTGAGGGCAGCCCGTTCTTTGTTGACCGCGAGACACGCGTGTGGGATGGGCATGGTTCGCCGCTGCGTGCTGGTGTTAGCGCTTTTGGCGTGGGCGGGACGAATGCGCATGTGATTGTGGAAGAGGCGCCTGCCGTGCCGGAGTCTGATGCTGGACGTGCGCATCAATTATTGGTTTGGTCGGCGAAGACTCCTACTTCGCTTGGCAATATTGGTTCCGCGCTTGAGCAACATTTTGCTGAGGCGAGTGACGGTGTATTGGCCGATGCGGCGTATACGCTGCAAATCGGACGCAGCGCTCATAAGCTGCGACGCGCGGTCGTTGTTGGCAGCGCTGATGAAGCGGCCAAGCTGACTGAGTTTACTGGTGCTGGGTTGTTGCAGAGCGATGCTCCGTTTGAGAGTGCGCGTGTGGTGTTCTGCTTTCCTGGGCAAGGTGTGCAGACGGTTGGTATGGGGCGCGCGCTGTATGAGACTGAGGCTGTATTCCGGCAGCATTTCGATGCCTGTGATGCTTTGCTGTTTCCGCTCCTGGGAAAGAGCCTACGTGAGCTTGTTTATCCGGTAGAGATGACACCGGAGCACTCGGAGATATTGAATCAGACGCTGTATGCGCAGCCCGCGATCTTTGCTTTTGAGTATGCGCTGGCACAGCTTTGGATTTCCTGGGGGATTGCTCCTGCGGCGATGGTTGGGCACAGTGTGGGCGAGTATGTTGCTGCGTGCTTGTCTGGTGTGCTTTCGCTTGAGGATGCTCTGACACTGTTGGCGGCGCGGTCGCGGCTGATGCAGGCTCTGCCGCGCGGGTCGATGCTGGCGGTACGTACGGGTGAGGATGCTGTTACTGCGCTTATTGCTTCGAGTGAATTTGAGCTTGATATTGCTGCGGTGAATGGCCCTAAGCTGTGTGTTGTTTCCGGCACGGATGCTGCGATTGATGGCTTTGTCGCGCGGCTGGATGCGGGCAAGATTGCGTATCGCAGGCTGGTGACTTCGCATGCGTTTCATAGCCGCATGCTGGATCCGATGCTGGACGAGTTCGCTGCGCAGGTGGCCAGGATCACATTCAACACACCCACAGTTCCCTATGCCTCTTCTCTTACGGGGCAGTGGGTTTCGACGGATGAGGTTGCGACGCCTGAGTACTGGGTGAATCATCTTCGCCGTACTGTGCGGTTTGGCGATGCTGTTCGCACCGTAGCGGAAGCTGCGCAAACAGTTCTGCTCGAGGTTGGGCCTTCGGAGACGCTGGTGCAACTGATGCGGCAGAATGTTGCCGCAGGAGCTGGCGCGCCTGTTGTGATCGCATCTCAGGGTGCGATCAAGGACGATGTGCCTGCTGATAAGGCTATTCTTTCCGCGCTAGGCCGGTTGTGGGTGGCGGGAGCGCTGCCGGACTGGCAGAAGTTCCATGCTGGTGCGCGGCGCAAGCGTGTGCTGCTACCGACGTATGCTTTCGATCGCAAGCGCTACTGGGTTGAGCCTGCCCCAACTCTCGCGACTGCTTCTGTTTCTGCTCCTACGATTTCTTCGGTTCCTTTGCAACTGCTGTCGCCTTTGCCGACAGCTACTTCCCCCGTGTTTGTTGAGGATATTTCCATGCCCGCTGCTTCCAATGAAGACTTGATGTTGAATGACTTGAAGGCGCTGATCACCGATCTTTCCGGCACTGACCTGGCCGATGCTGAAGCGGATGCTTCTTTCCTGGAGCTTGGTTTCGACTCGCTCTTTCTTACGCAGTTGACGCAGGGAATTCAGAGCAAGTACAAGGTCAAGCTGACCTTCCGGCAGATCATGGAAGAGTATCCGACGCTGGATACTTTGGCTGCGCACTTGAAGGCTACGGTTGCGCCGAATCTCCAGTCTGCTTCGGCGGCTGCTCCCGTTGCGGCAGCCGCTCTGCCTGTTACGGCCTCAGCTCCTGTGGCATTTGCCCAGCCGGCCGCGATGGCAGCGTTTGCGCCTTCCGCACCGGTAGCTGCGGGATCGTATGAAGGCCTGTTTGCGATGCAGATGCAGGCTTTGAATGGCCTTTTCCAGCAACAGTTTGCGATCCTGCAGGGACAGGCTGGGGTGGCAGCGCCTGCACCCATAGCCGCCGCTGCCTCTGCGCCGGTGCAGGCGGTGGCTATGCCTCCGCAGGCTGCTCCGAAAGCGGCTCAGCCTGCGATTGCTGCGACTGTTGAAGCGAAACCAGCCAAGGCTGCGTTTACGCCGTTCAAGCCACTGCAACGCGGTGACACTGGCGGGTTGAATCCGGTGCAGGAGAAGTACCTGCAAAGCTTCATCAAGACTTACAACGAGAAGACAGGAAAGTCGAAGAGCTTTACGCAGGAACATCGCGCGGTCTATGCCGATGGGCGCGTGGTCTCGGGTTTCAATGCACAGTTGAAAGAGCTTGTGTATCCCATCGTGGTGGAGCGTGCCAAGGGTGCTTATCTTTGGGACAAGGATGGCAACCGATACATCGATATCCTCAATGGATACGGGGCTATTCTGTATGGTCACTCGCCCGACTTCATTCTGGATGCGTTGCGCGAGCAGCTTGAGCTTGGCTTCCCGATTGGGCCGCAGACAGACCTGGTCGGCGAGTGCTCGGAGTTGGTGAAGGAGTTCACCGGCATGGACCGCGTGACCTTCTGCAATACGGGTTCTGAAGCGGTGATGGGTGCGATGCGCCTGGCTCGTACCGTGACTGGCCGTAATCTTGTCGTGTACTTCTCGGGCGACTATCACGGCAGCTTCGATGAAGTGCTGGCAAAGTCGGTTGGCAATCAGCGTTCGATGCCTGTGGCGCCGGGTATTCCGCGTGAGAGTGTGGCCAACACGCTGGTGCTTGAGTATGGGTCGCCGGAGACGCTGGAGATTATTCGCAGCCGCGCGGATGAGATTGCTGCTGTGCTGGTTGAGCCGGTGCAGAGCCGTCATCCTGAGCTGCGACCGGTTGAGTTTCTGCGCGAGGTTCGTGCGATTACGGAGAAGTCCGGTTCGGCTCTGATCTTCGATGAAGTTGTGACGGGCTTCCGTACCCACATTGGTGGGATGCAGGCTGTGTATGGCATCAAGGCCGATCTTGCTACGTATGGCAAGGTGGTCGCGGGCGGTATGCCGATGGGGATCCTGGCTGGTATCCCTGCATTCATGGATGCTTTGGATGGTGGCGCATGGAAGTATGGCGATGATTCGTTCCCGCAGGTGGGGGTGACGTTCTATGCGGGCACGTTCATGCGGCATCCGCTGTCGATGGCTGCTGTGCGCGCGAGTCTGCGGCATCTGAAGGCTTCCGGGCCGGAATTGCAGACCAGTGTTGCTGCGAAGACTTCTGCGCTGGTGGCGGATATCAATGCGATGCTGGAGGAGTTCTCGTATCCTTCGCAGCTTGAGACGTTTTCTTCGTGGTTCTACTTCCCTGTTCCGGGCGATCCGAAGCTGGCGCGCATGCTGCATTTCCATCTGCGCGAGCAGGGTATTCATATCCAGGAAGGCTTCCCTTGCTTCATCACGACGGCGCATACGGATGCTGATTTGAATGAGGTTCGCGCGGCCTTCCGCAAGGGGCTGGAGCGGATGCGCGATGGACAGGTGCTGCCATCGGGAAAGACAACGATTGAGGGGTCTACAACTGCGGCCGCGGCTGCTGTTGCGGATACTCCGATTGTTGAAGAAGTGCCGGTGGCGAAGGACTTTCCTATCACGGAGCAGCAGCGCGAGATTTTCCTTGGTACGCAGCTTGGCGATGAGGCGAACTGCGCTTTCAACGAATCGACTTCGCTGGTGATGAAGGGCTCGCTCAATGTGGATGCGTTGACGAAGAGCCTGGAGAAGCTGGTGGTGCGGCATGAGGCTTTGCGATCCACGATTGATGCCGATGGCGATACGGTGCATGTTGCCGCTGTGGGCGAAGTCAACCTTGGCCTGGATGATTTGAGTGCGCTTGCTGATGCTGACAAGAAGGCCCAGCATGCGGAGATTTTGCATACCGAGGCGTCTACTCCCTTCGATCTGGTTGCTGGACCGCTGTTTCGTGTGCGGTTGATCAAGCTTTCGGATCAGGAGAACGTGCTGGTGCTTACGGCACATCACATTATCTTCGATGGCTGGTCTACGAATGTGCTGTTCAGCGAGTTGAGCGAGTTGTACAGCGCTGCGGTCAAGGGTGTGAACGCCACGCTGCCTGCTGTGCTGACGTTCAGCGAGTATGCGGATGCGCAGCATAAGGAGCTTGCTTCGGCGGACCGCGCGGAGACGGAGAAGTTCTGGCTGGATCAGTTCAAGACGCTGCCGACGGCGTTGCAGATTCCTACCGATCATGCGCGGCCGCAGTTGCGTGAGAACGCGGGAGCTACGAAGCGATTTGTGTTCCCTGCTGAAGTGCTAAAAGCTGTACGCAAGGCCGGTGCAAAGCAAGGCTCAACACTTTTCGCAACGCTGCTTTCTGGCTTCTCGCTCTTGATTCACAAGCTGGCACAGCAGGAAGATGTGGTGATTGGCATTCCTGTTGCAGGTCAGGCTCAGTTGGACAATGGTGGCACGTTGGTTGGACATGGCGTGAACTTCCTGCCGATCCGCAGCCATCTTGATCCGAAGCAATCGTTCGCGCAGTTCTCGAAGCAGACGCGCAAAACGCTGCTGGATGCGCAGGATCATCAGAGCTATACGTATGGCACGCTGCTGCGGGCGTTGAAGATTCCGAGCGATCCTTCGCGGCTGCAGCTCGTGGAGATTCAGTTCAATGTGGAGCAGGTGGGTGCGGGGCTCAAGTTTGAAGGATTGAATGTAGATCTGAGTGCAAACCCGAAGACGCATGTGAACATGGATCTCTTCTTCAACTTCATCGATCGCGGCACTGAGCTGTGGCTGGATGTGGACTACAACACGGGCCTGTTTGAAGAGGCAACGATCACGCGGTGGTTTGGGCATCTGAACGCGATCCTCGAGGCTTTCGTAGCCAATGCGGAACAGCCTGCAAATGATGTTTCGCTGCTGACTGCGACGCAGTTGCAGGAGATTCTGGTTACGTGGAACGCGACGGACGCTGCGTATGAGCGCGATCTGCCGATCCAGGCGGTGTTTGAGCGGCAGGTGGAGCTTACGCCGGATGCGATTGCGCTGGTGGGCGGGAATGATGCACTCAGCTACTTCGAGTTGAATGAGAAGGCGAACCAGCTGGCGCGTTTCCTGCGGAAGTCCGGCGTAGGCAAGGGGGATCGGGTTGCGGTTTCGCTGAGCAGATCGCTGGAAGTGATTGTGAGTCTGCTGGCGATTCTGAAGGTCGATGCGGCGTATGTACCTGTCGATCCGAGCTATCCTGCTTCGCGGCTTTCGTTCCTGATTGAAGACTCGGCGGCCAAGGTACTGCTGACGCAGCGGGCGATTGCTGCTGAGTTGCCGGCGCTGAATACGAACCTGGTGATTCTGGATCAGGATTGGCCGGTGATTGCTCTGGAGTCTCCGCGTAATCTCGATAACACAAATTCGGAGCCGCACAACCCTGACCAGCTGGCGTACGTGATGTATACGTCGGGGTCGACGGGGAACCCGAAGGGTGTGCTGGCGCCGCATCGCGCGGTGCTGCGGCTGGTGCGAAACAGCACGTTCGCGAGCTTCAAGGCGGATGAGGTGTTCCTGCAGCTGGCTCCGATTTCCTTCGATGCCGCGACCTTTGAAATCTGGGGTGCGCTGTTGAATGGCGCCAAGCTGGTGCTTGGGCCTGCGGACCGCATTACCCCTGAAGAGATCGGTAAGTTGATCGCTGCGAACGGCGTCACTACGGTGTGGCTGACTGCTGCATTGTTCCATCTGATCGTGACTGAACATATCGACGTGATTCGGCCGCTGCGCCAGTTGCTGGCGGGTGGCGACGTGTTGTCGGTGGCGCATACGCGGAAGGTCTGCGAGGAGTTGCCGCACATCAAGCTGATCAACGGCTACGGGCCTACGGAGAACACGACGTTCACCTGCTGCCATCCCATCACGCTGGAAAGCCTGGCGAGTGGAACAGTGCCGATCGGCAAGCCGATTACGAACACGCGGGTTTACATTCTCGATGCGAACAGAAAGGCTGTTCCGGCGGGAGTGACGGGTGAGTTGTATGCTGCCGGCGATGGCGTGGCGCTGGGTTACCTGAACACTCCGGAGCTTACGGCGGAGAAGTTTGTTGAGCATACGTTTGAAACGGGCCGGACGGAGCGTTTGTATCGTACGGGTGATCTGGCACGGTTCCGGTCGGAGAATGCGGATGGAACGGTGGAGTTCCTGGGCCGGGCTGATACGCAGGTAAAGATCCGCGGCTACCGGATTGAACTGGCGGAGATTGAGAATGCACTGGAGCGGTCGCCGCTAGTGCGAGCCGCGGTGGTGGCGGTGCGGACGGATTGGGTTTCGGCTTACGACGCGCCGGGCGATAAACGGCTGGCGGCTTATGTGATTCCGGCGGTTCCGGGAGATGTTGCGGCGCTGGCCGGGCAGCTGGTGCCGCAGCTGCGTAAGCATTTGCAGGAACAGTTGCCGGATTACATGCAGCCGGCGGCGATTATGCTGCTGGAGAGCCTGCCCCGGACAATCAACGGAAAGGTGGACCGGCGCGCGTTGCCTGCACCAGTTCCGGAGCAGTTGATGCGGGCTCGTTCGATCGTCTATCCTCGAACGCCGATGCAGGAGACTTTGGCTGGAATCTGGTCGAGGGTCCTTGGGGTGAAAGAGGTAAGCATCGATGACACAATTTTCGAATTAGGTGGCGATTCGCTGCTAATCTTTAGGATAATTACCTTGGCGAACCAAGCAGGACTTAAGCTGACTGCACGCCACGTGTTTCAATTCAGAACCGTTGCGGCGATCTGTGAACAACTTGACTTAGATAACACCGGTCCGGTGGCACAGAACAATGTTGGGGCAATTCAGGCGATCCCACGCTCCTTGCATCGCAGGCCGCAAACAACGTTGAAGTAACTTTCAGTCGTAAGTCGTGGTTGCCCTTGGAGTAGTATGAATCGACCCTCTGCGTGTGAAGTTACGCATGTGCCGGTAGAAGTTATGGATCCGAAGAATCAGGCTGCGAGCGGTGGTGGAATATTGACAGACCCGTCTCAGCAGGAGATCACGCAGGAGGAAGGCGTTTACGTCTTTCCTGCGAGCCTGGAACAGATCCGCTACTGGACCCTTGACCAGTTGGATGGCGCATCGACGGCCTCGAACATGGCCATCGCTGCTCGTCTCGAAGGATCGCTCAACGATGTGATTGTTGAGCGGTCGATCCGTGCTATTGTCGAGCGGCACGAGGCCCTGCGAACTACGTTTCGCATGGTGGATGACCGTCTGTGTCAGGTGATTTCGGAAGAGGCACGCTACAGCTTTACCGTAACCGATCTGCGCGGCTTGCCGGAAGCGGAGCGTGCTGCTGGTGCCGATGCAGCGATCGAAGAACACAGCCATGCGCGAGCCAGCCTCGCGACAGGGCCCGCTTTCTTTGTCCGGCTGATCCATGTAACGGATCAACTACATTTTCTTGCGTTCACGATGCATCACATTGTTTGCGATGGATGGTCGAACGGAATCCTGATTCGTGACTTCACTGATTTCTATGCGGCATTTTCGCAGCACCGCGAGCCTCAGCTTCCTGAGCTGCCGTTTCAGTTTGCGGACTTCACCGTGTGGCAGCAGAACTGGCTAGAGAGCGATGCGGCCAAGGCTGCACTGAGCTTCTGGCGGACGCATATCCGGCGCGAGATGCCGGCGGTCGATCTGCCTACGGACGCACCGCGACAGCAGAAGAAGAGTTATCCGGGACATATTGAGTCGACGCTTTTGCCGGATGCGCTGACGGCGCGTCTTAAGGCTTATTGCCGCGCTCACAATGCGACGATGCACCAGGTATTGCTGGCGGCTTTCGAAGGGTTGATTTCCCGCTACGCCAATCAAAGTGAGTTTCTGCTCGGTTCTACGATTGCGAACCGCACACAGCCGGGCATGGAGAACGTTGTTGGGCGGTTTGCCAATCCGCAGGTGATTCTGGCGGATGTCAACGGCGATCCGAGCTATCGCGAGTTGGTGCGGCGCGTGAGCGAGTGGAGCACGGAGTCGTATACACACCAAGACCTGCCCTTTTCGCGGCTGATGGAAGAGTTTCAGCTCGATCAAGCTGGTGCGACTTCGCAGTTTCTGCAGGTGTATTTCGTTTATCAGAAGGCGTTCATGCAGCCGCAGGAGATTCGCGGGCTGAAGGTAACGCCGCGGCCATCTGTTTCCGGTGGGGTGAACTTTGACTTGCTGGTCAGCATCGTGGAGCGGGCGGAAGGTCCGCGGCTCCAGATGGAGTACAACACAGTCCTGTTCCGACCGGAGCGAATCCAGGGACTGATCGCGATGTACGTCCGTGTGCTGGAAGCGGTGATGGATAACGACACGCTGACGGTGTCGAAGTTTCCGCTTGTTTCGCAGCAGGACAAGGTGGCACAGGGTGCCGAGAACTCGATTGCTGCACTTTCTGAAGCGAGTGCCGAGCCGGCGATTTCTCTGGTGGAATGCCTCGATCATCACGCTGAGACACTGGGCGCAGCGGTTGCGATTGTTGAGAGCGGTCAGCGCTTCACCTGGGCTGAGTTGCAAACGCGGAGCCGGAAGATGGCGTCAGCACTGCGTGGCCTGGGTGTTTCGACAGGGCATGCGGTCATGCTACGCCTGGAGTCGGCCGGCGACAGCGCTGCGGCGGCGTGGGCGTTGCTTTCGCTGGGTGCAGTTGCTATTCCGGTTCCAGCCTCGACGAGCGCTGCAGAGTGGAATCGTCTGCTGGCGCTGCATCAGCCTTTCCTGGCTTTCTCGGGGACGACTTTCGCGACTGGTAATCCGAACATTGCCACATTTGCCAGCCTGCTTGAGGACGGCGTAGCGGTAATCCCAGCCGATGGAGCGGGGCCACTGCCTTCCGCGATCGCGTGGCTTGGCATCAGTGATACTCCCGATGGGCAACCTGCGCTGGTCCCGGCAACGCATGCAGCGACGCTGCAGCAGCTTTTGGGAACAGCTTCCGCCCTCGATCTGCGCGTGGGGGACACGGTTCTCATCTCCACAGCTGACTCTGCGACAGATGCCTGGGTCGACTTGATGCTTCCCATGGTTGCTGGCGCCACTCTGCTGTATGTTGAGAAGTCGGAACCGCAGAATCTTCAGTCACTGCTTGAAAAGCACCAGGTTTCGTTTGTCTTTACTTCTGCGGCTGGTGTGCTTGAGGCGATTCACAATCGCTGGGCCGGCGACCGCCGGTTGAACGTGGTGGTGCGTTGTGGTTTGCTGGGTCCTGCACATTTGCGACGTATGGCAGCCATTCCTCTTCGACTCTGGTCGCTGGTTTCCTCGGCGCAGACTGGCGGACCTGTCGCTCTGGCGAAGGTGACGGCGGAAGGTCTGGCAGGTTTCGTTTCTGTCTCCGGGCAATGGCTTGTGATCTTGGATGACAACAATCAGGCTGCGCCGGAGGGTGTTTCGGGAGAACTTGCGGTGCTGGGTGCCAGCCCTTCGCATGTGACAAGGACCGGATATCTGGGCCGCATTACTTCGACGCAGTCCTCCAGCATTGCTGGCAAAACAAGCACAGACAGCGGTTTGCAGATTCTTGACCTGATGACCCGGCTGGTTCGGCTGCACGGGTATCGCTTGCGGCTGGGTGAGTTGGAAGAAGTTCTCTGGCAGAATCCTGCGGTGGCCGATGTGGTTGCGGCAATTTTGCCTGTCGAGGGTGTCAACACGCTGGTTGCTTACGTGACCGCGTTTGGAGCCACGAATGCAGCGAAGAAGGCCGATTCGTTACGTGCTATCCGGACCCAGTTCCAGTCAGTTGCTCCGGGGCATATCGGGGCGGCGGAACTGATCGTAGTGGATGGCATTCCGCGACGGCCCGACGGCTCAGCCGATCTGGCACTGCTTCCTGCTCCGGGACAGGCAAAGCCGGATGAGTCCCCCTCGGACGAATACGTGGCGCCGCGGGATGAGCTTGAATTGAGCCTGGTTGCCATATGGGAAGAGGTGCTTGGGATTCGCCCCATTGGCATCCGGACCCGGTTCTTTCAGCTTGGCGGGTATTCGCTCATGATCGTGCGGCTGTTCGCACGCATCAACAAGGTACTGGGCACATCGCTGCCGATCACAACTATCTTCAATGCGCCGACGGTCGAGCAACTGGCAGATATCGTTCGCGGACGCGCTTATTACTCGTCTCTGGTACCGGTGCAGACGGAGGGGACGCGTCCCCCGTTCTTCATGATTCACTCGTATCTGCTGTATCAGGGTATCCCCGCGGTAATGGGCAACGACTATCCCTTCTACGGGTTGCGCGAGTTGGATACGGACGCAACCGACATGACGGTGGAGCAGCGCGCAGCCACGTATCTGGATGCTATGCGTTCGGTGCAGCCGACCGGACCCTATTACATCGGCGGTTGGTGCGCGGCGGGTCCGCTGGCGGTTGAGACGGCGCGACAGATTGTCGCTTCGGGGGAAAAAGTTGGATACCTGGTGTTGTTCGATTCATGGCGGCCGGGCTATGCGGCTGAGCTGGCGCGTGAGCAGGCGGGTACTCCGGAGATGAGTTTGAGCGCGCGGCTGGATCGCAAGCTGCGCTTTCATAAGAGGCAATGGGCGAAGTTGAGTGGTCCGCAGAAGGCGCGCTACGTTGCCACCGTGTTCAGCAACAAGTTCGCCTCAGTGCGGAATCGCATTTATCTGAAGAACTGGGCGATCGCTGAGTGGTTCTGCCGCAAGTTTGGTCTTTCCCTGCCGCACTTCATGCATAACGTGAGTCTGACTACGCTGAACTCGCTGAAAGAATATCGCGGAATTGAGCCGTACAACGGATCGATGACTTTGATTCGCGCTAAGGAAGCTCCGTACATTCCTGGAGCCAAGGAACACTGTGGATGGGATGCAATCGTCAAGGGCGGAGTGAAGGTTCTTTGGGCGACTGGCAACCATGAATCGATGTTCCTCGACCCGCATCTTCAGACTGTGGGTGGATTCCTGCGCGAAGGCCTTGCGGAGGCCTATTCCAGGGAGCAATAACCAAGTAATGATGGCTGACTCATTTCTGAAGACGAGCGCTGTTGCTCGATGCATTTCCGTGAGCGTGTGGGATGGCCGAAATTGGCACAAAAGTGCGCAATCGCTAGCCGGATGCGTACTTTAGGTACAGGGCTTGCAACCAATGGGTAGTTGCTAATCGGTACCGGTCCCCGCAAGATGGAGTATATGCAGATGTCTCTGGAAAAGGTCACAAAGCAGCCAAGCCACGCGAATAACTTTGATTCGCTGCGCCTGATCTTTGCTGTCCTGGTGATCTTCTCACACAGCTTTCCGCTTACGCGCGGCTCGAACATGACTGAGCCGCTGTCGGTGCTGACACATCAGCAGATCACTTTCGGCAATATCAGCGTTTGGGCCTTCTTCGTCATCAGCGGATTCCTGATTACACAAAGCTGGCAACGCTCGCCCAAGGTGGGCAAGTTCCTCAAGCGGCGCATTGGCCGGATCTATCCGGGCTTCGCTGTGGCGGCCGTCGTGATGGCTCTGGCAGTAGTGCCAATTGCCGCTGAACCTGGGACGTATGTTCCGGTCTCGCTGCAGAGTTTTCTGTTCAATACGCTGCGGTTGCAGATCTTTGAGAGTTCTCCCGTTTTCGTTCACAATCCTGGGCCGTTTGCGTTGAATGGTTCGCTGTGGTCGGTGCCGTATGAGTTCTGGTGCTATCTCGGCGTGCTCTCGCTGGGCCTCGTCGGTTTGCTGCGGCGACGCGTGGTGGTCGTTGTGCTCTTCGCCCTTGTGATCGGCTTGCACCTGTACATGGTCATCAAAGGATGGAACCCGAGCGGAGCGATTCTGGGGCAGATCTTCGGATATCCGCCATTCTGGGTTACCGTGCTTCCTTTCTATCTGGCGGGGACGATCTTCCAGATTTATGGCGGGCAGAAGCTTCTGAAGGCCCCGTACCTGGCTGCGGCCGCAGTGATCCTGGTAGTTTCCAACTTCATTCCGAACGGGCTGGTTGTCACCATGCCGACCTGCGGCGCTTATCTGCTGATGGGGCTGGCTTACCTGCCATTTCTGCATCCGTTGAACCTTGGGCGCTTTGGCGATTTTTCCTACGGAACGTATCTCTATGCGTTTCCGATTCAGCAGCTGCTGGTGCAACGCGCTGTGCGGGCGCACCAGGGAATTTCGCCATGGGTGCTGTTTGCTGAGGCTGCGCCGCTGACGCTAATCGCTGGCGCGCTTTCATGGCATCTGGTTGAAAAGCATTTCCTGCTGCGCAGTTCGCAGCTCAAACATGAAGGACTGGCGACAACGAGCCGGGAAGCGCAGTCCGCTCCCAGGACAAGTGACACGTCAGAGACGTTGGACACTCTGAAACATTCGTCGCATGAGTCGAAACAACAACCTGAGGGAGAAGCGTATGCTGCAGCAAAATTGTAGCCGCTTCCCTTTCTTAACCGCATGCACACGTACGCCGAGGACGCAACTTCCATGAGTACCGCCGCAGCAAGCACGACAACCAGTAAGACCCCGCGCCGGGTATTCATGGTGATCTCGCCTGTGTCGATGGGCTACGCCCGTTTTTCCCTGGAGAGCCTGTTCCGCAACAGCATTGAACAGATTCACCTGCATCTCATTACGGATTCGGCCTCGGACAAGGACAAGCTGATCGAAGAGATGACCTTGCGCCAGACGCCGGGTAAGCATCTCTGGTCTGTCTATTCTGAAGACGAACTAGCCGATCGCGAGGCGGCGATTTTTGGACCGTATCCGAACCTGCGATTTTTCCGTCATGGGCATCCATGCTGGCGCAAGATTACCGACCCTGTGCTGCTGACCGAGGGTGAGGGCAACGGCAAGGAAGAGATGGTTCTGCTGGACCCGGATCTCTACTTTCCGAACCGATTCAACTTCGAGCCGACTCCTGAGACCGGTGTATTGCTGATGTGGCAGAAGCCGAGTTGCCTGGTGCCACCAGGAACGGTGCGATCGGCGATGGAGCAAGGCATTCGCTTTGCGCACCATGTGGATATAGGTGTTGGCGGATGGCGGGCGCCGGTCGATCTGGAGTGGCTGGAATGGTTGCTGGGAAGGCTGAATGTGCGTACCGTTCCCCGCGTCATGCATATCGAAGCCATCGTGTGGGCTGCACTGGCTATGCGAATTGGCGGAGGTTATCTGGACCCGGCGCTTTGGCACTGCTGGCATCGCAATCAGCCGAAGCGCATGCTGCGCAAGATGGGTCTCCCGGGCATTCACATTCTGCGCGTTGAGGACTTCTCGGCGATCAAGTGCTTCCATGCGGGTGGTGAGGCAAAGTGGTGGCTTTCAGAAGCGAAGCAGAAAGGGATGCTGGACATGGACAAAGACCGCACGTCGCCTGGGCCCATCCTGCCTTTTGAAGAGCTGATGCCTACGACCTACTATCGCGAACAGCGCGTGAAGGATGTGCTGAAGCGGCTGGGGTATTACTCGGTCTTCCGCACGTAAGCCGTTCGGACGGGACGATCAAAATCTTAGGCAGCACAGCCAATAGCCAAGAGCTGAAGCGCTCTTGGCTATTTGCTGTTCTGCATATTTTTGCTGTGTGACGACGCAAGAAAAGGCAAACCGCAGAGGCTGAAGCCTCCTTGATTTGCCTGATTTGAGCCGGGGATAAACCCCGGCCTACTTAGAAGAACTTCTGATTTGCGTACCCCTCAAGACAGTCTCGAGGGATTGCGCTACTTGCGGAGGCCTTTGAGAGCCTTAATGATGATCGGCGGGGTAACGGCAACAACTACGTCCTTGGCGGAAATGGAGGTCTTTTCCTTCTCGTAGACTGCGCCAGGGCGGTGCTTGAAGAGGGTCGAGTGCACTTCCCCCTTTTCTTCCTCGGGACGGCCGTTGGAGTAGTAGTAGGTGGCCATCGATTTGCGGGTACGATCGGGCGGGCAGGAGAGCGGGGTTGGGTGGCCGTGGTACGAAGTGCTGGTCGTGCTGAAGATGGCGCAGCGGTTGAACAGCGGAAGGATCTTCGCTTCGGCACCGGTCATTTCTTTATTCCAGAGTTCGAAGTGGCCGCCGTACGACTCATCCCAATCCTTGTTGAGGTAGATGAGCATGTTGATGCGGCGATCCAGGTTGAGCTTGGTGTGCAGATTGAAATCTGCATGCACTTCGAGATTGCCGCCGGGCTTGATCTGATGCAGACCACCGCCGACGAAGTAGGGGTCGGGAATGACACCCTCGATGCCAGTAAGAACTTCAAGAAACTGGACGATCGGACGGCTGTTGAGGAAATGAAGCACGTCACGAATGGTGCCGGGGAGCTTTTCAACTGCATCGAAGGCCAGCTTGCGCTCGTTGGGACGATCGAATTCCGTCCAGGTCAGCTGCTTAGGCTGAGGAAATTCGCGCAGCGCGGCTTCCGCAGCTTCAACCGGAAGGAAATCATCGAAGTAGATGTACGGGAACGGCTTGGCGTTCGCGTACTTCTCCGCGTTGTCCTTTGCCAGGGTCTCAAGCTTTTTGGTGAACTCTTCGCTGTACAGAACGTCCATTGCAATTCTCCTTTTGCTGTAAGCAGGCAGATCACCGAAGGAGCTGGCGATGTGGGTGCTCTACTGTCAATTTATAGTACCGTCGAACAAATGGGTACATCCCACTTTCGCATCACCGGCACTGGATTTCCGGGATTGAAGCGACGATTCGACTTGTTCCAAACATGCAATCGGCGTCCCGGATCCTGTTGAGTCCAGACGCCGGAAAGGCCATCATCCCCACGATGATGGCCCTTCCAGCGAACAAGAGTAACCGCCTCTGGTTCACTTTTTCTTCTTCTGTGCTGCTGTCAGTCCGGAGTAGGACAGAGTCAGAAGATTCTGTACCGCAGTCTTGCCACCCGTGCTGGCCGTGAAGCCGATGTACCCGGAAGTGCTGCCCAGAATTGACGGGATATTTACCGTGTAGCTCTGGGTAAACACCGCCTTGGTTGTTGTGTCGGTTACGGTCTGCTTGAGGGTTGTGCCGTCATACACCAGAACAGCGTGCATGATGTGACCGGTGTGCAGGGAGATCGATTTGGACATATCGATCCACTGTGTCGCCGGGCTTGCGCCGTTTAGCAACATTCCGGTGGCCGAAACCTCTTTTGATGTCGAACCGTTGTACAGATCGAATTTGATCGCCACGCTTTTCTTGATGCCGGCATAGCCCAAAGCGGCACCGTTGCCTCCGCTGGCCCAGGTTCCCTTGGGATCGTTCTGCAGGGTAAAGGTAAATCCGTCAGCTGTGGACGAGGGAGCCTGGAAGGTGAAGTCAGCGGTGAAGCTGGCTACGCCTACTTCCTTGGAGTACCAGGCAGTGGCAATTTCCGCAGCTCCGCCGTCGGTGAGTTGAATTGTCTTGCCTTTCAACTTAGCGGAGCCGTAGAGGACCATTTCGCCGGCGGAGAAGTTGCCTGTTCCGCTTGTTGAAGGGGGAGTGATTGTATAAGCAGCCGTTGCTACAGCACTGACGTCATTGCTGGATAAGGCTGCGATGGCGTGGAGAGTTTCTGTCGCGCTGACCGTGATTGCTGTCGTGTATTTCGTGGAGCTGGTGGTTGGGGTAGTGCCATTGGTTGTGTAGTAGATGGTTGCGCCTGAAGTGGCATCTTCCAGAGCCACGGTCTGCTTCTCGGAATACGTCCCTGCAGGTACGGAGAAGGTTGGGGTTGCAACCTCGGTGCTGCCTGTAACAGGTTTGATGGTGTAGGTTGCCGAAGCGACAGTGCTGTTGGTGTACTTGGTGGCAACTGCGATGGCCTTGATGGTCTCCGTCGCGCTTACCTTGATCGCTGCGGCGTACTTGGTTGAGCTGGTGGTCGGTGTGGCGCCGTTCGTTGTGTAGTAGATCGTTGCACCGCTCGTGGCATCCGTGATGGACACGGTTTGAGTGGATGTGTAAGTGCCGGCTGCGATTGAGAATACAGGCGTGGCCGCAACCTTGGACGCGCTGATCGTGTAAGCTGCCGACGCAACTGCGCTGTTGGTGTAGTTGGTAGCAACAGCGATGGCCTTAATGGTCTCGGTTGCGAGCACTTTGATTGGAGCCGTGTACTTCGTGGAGTTGGTCGTGGGCGTGGTGCCGTTCGTTGTGTAATAGATCGTTGCACCGCTCGTCGCATCCGTGATGGATACGGTCTGCGCGACGGAGTAGGTGCCCGCTGCGATTGAGAAGGCAGGCGTGGCCGCGACCTTGGATGCGGTGATGGTGTAACTCGCCGATCCGACTGCGCTGGTTGCATACCCTGTAGCCGTGGCAATTGCTTTGATGGTCTCGGAAGTGCTCACTTTGATTGGAGCGGTGTACTTGGTGGAACTGGTGGTTGGCGTGCTGCCGTCCGTCGTGTAGTAGAAGATCGCTCCGCCGGTCTGGTCGGTGAGTGTGACGGTCTGTGCGCTGGAGTAAGTACCGGACGGGACCGAGAACCCCGGAGTACCCGTTGCTGCGTTAATCGTGTAGTTGGCCGATGCCATAGCGCTGTTGTTGTAGTTGGCCGCGGTTGCAAAGGCCTTCACGGTTTGCGAGACGGAGAGTTTGATCGCAGCCGTGTACTTGTTGGAATAGACGGTTGGTGTTGCGCCGTTGGTTGTGTAGTAGATGGTGGCTCCGGGAGTGCCAGATGCCAGTGCGACCGTTTGTGCTGTCGTATAGGTTCCTGCAGGCACTGAGAAGGTTGGTGTGGCTGCCGGGGTCATGATCGTGTAGGCAGCGGAACCGACTGCGCTGTTGAGGTAGTAGGTCGCTGCCGCGATAGCGTTGACTGTCTCGGTTGCACTGACCGTGATGGGGCCGGTGTACTTTGTGGAACTGGTGGTTGGCGCGGAACCGTTGGTGGTGTAGTAGATGGTTGCGCCTGGGGTAGCATCGGCGATCGCGACCGTCTGGGACGTGGCATATTGACCGGCAGCTACGGAGAAGGTGGGCGTTGCCGCAGCTGGGAACGACATCACGTAGGTGGCGCTGCTGACCGGGCTGGGCGCGAGGCCTGAAGCAATTGCAATCGCCTGAATGGTCTCATTGCTGCTGACGAACAGGGGCGCAGAGTAGACGTGCGAAGATGTGGTTGGCGTTGAGCCGTCGGTGGTGTAGTAGATGGTTGCGCCGGACGTCGTGTCCGAGATGGTCACGGTCTGCGGTGCCGCATAGGTGCCACCAACCACTGAGAAGCTGGGAGCCTGGACAGTGCTTGATGTCATGGTGAGCACGGTCATGGAGAACGGCGGCAACGACAGACCTGTTGCGGGATTGAAACCGCTCAGTGTCTGCGTCGTCGGCAGAACAACGTTTGAGAACTCGTTGTTGTCGGTGATGTTGGCAGATGTGATCTGCGTCATCTGTACGTTTCCGCTGGGTGCATTAGGACCGGAGAAGGTAACGGCCAGAGGCGTGGTCTGGCTGAGATTGAAGACAATCACGGATACCACGCCGTTATTTACGAAGGCAAAGGATTGCAGGGAGTGCGCTCCGTTCAGCACGACGCCGTCGCTGCTGAGGGGCTGATTCCAGGTTGGATTGGCGCCGGAATGCACGGTCTGCAGCATGCTGCCACCGATGACGCCGTTGGCCATCGATTGCGTCCAGAACTGGGGACGGCGGCGGTTTGTCGTGCCCATGTCAACGACAAGTCCCCAAAGGCGCGTGAGGCTGCCGTCGCTGCGGCGGTACTCATACTGCGGAAGCGAGAAAGCATTCTGGTACTGCATTCCGATGCGCATCATCTGCAGCATGTGATCGGTGTGCGCGATACCTGCGCCGATCGAAGGCGTCAGGTTGTCGAGCTCCGGCTTCGTGATGTTGCCGATCATTGTTCCGAGATTGGTTTCGTAGACGCTGACGGCGGTACTGGACGAGGTTGCCGAAGGGGCTGCGGCACCGACTGCCATGTTCTTGTAGATCTCACCTCCGGCGGAGTCGAAGATTTCGGGTTCCGCAAACATCGCACCGAACTGCAGCGCCTGCGATTCGTCGTTGGCGCTGAAGAGTAGATACGGCGCCACATCGAAGGAATCATGCTGCGTACTGTAGGTAAGCATGGGTGCGTTGTAGCCGGGGGTGGCTGCGAGTCCGCTCAGCACGAGATCGAAGCTGCTGGCCTGAAACCCTGGGGTCTGACGCGCAGCGCCGAAGACCTGATTGGCCCATTGCGGATAGGCAGGATAGTTCATGGATTCTCCTTTGAAGGAGCCGTTCCATGTTTCATTGCCGAGTTCGAGATGAATCTTGTTGAAGACGGATGTCCATGGTTGAGTCTGGCCGCGGTTGATGCGCAACGTGCTCCAGGCGTCAGAGCCGGTGCCGGTCAGATATTGGATGAACTCGGTCATTTCAGCTGGCGTGGTAGCCGTGGGAATCGTGATCCAGGGATCGGCACCGACTGCCTGGCAGAGTTGCAGGAATTCGTGAATGCCGTACGCAATGTTCGGGTAAGAGGTGCCGTCGGCATTGAAGCCCATGCGATAGCGAGCGAACGGAACCTGCAACTGGTTGGGCAGGTCAGAGCCGAGCGCGGCGCCTGCGGCCATCATGCGGATGGTGCCGGGATTCAACTGCTTCAGCGCGTTGACGACGTCGTCGCGGAAGGCGGTGGTGTTCGTCGGATCTGAATTGGTCTGCTGGAGGCTTACGTCGTCCAGTTCCACGCTTGAGCCCTGAGCCAGGAAGTTGAGCTGGATGGGGCCGACGCCGGCACCGGTTTCATTCGCGGTGAAGGTGAGTGTGTAGTCCTGCCAGGCGTTGGTGAGCGTGATGGTCTGATTGAACCAGTTGGGTACGCCGGGCTGCAGGCGTAGTGCGGAGATGTTCAGGCTGTTATTGCCGCCGACGCCCTTGGCGCGGAAGGTGATGGCGAAAGTTCCGTTCAGCTGGATGAAGCTGAGGCCGGACCAGGTGTCGAAGCCCTGGGTGACCTTGGCGTATTGCCCGGTGGCGCTGGCGCTCAGCAGGATGGCCTGCTGGCCAGGGCTGTTGGGCGAAATGTCGGTGGTTTCGGTGGTGATGGTACCGCCGCCGCTGGTGTCGTCGGCCCAGCCGGCATCGCCTGTGCCGGGGAAATAATTTACCGCGGAGAAATAGTCACCGACTGCGAGGTTCACATTCTTGTCAAAGGTGAGCGTCGGACCGCAGCTCTTGCAGGTGCTGGCGGCGGTGTTCGAGAGGATGGTGCCAGTGGTACCGGCGGCGTTGCCGGAGAGCACGAGATAGCTGGCGCCATTCCAGTACCCGGCAGGCTGCGCGTTGTACTGGTTGTCGTCCATGCAGGTGTTTGCGGTTACGGCTGTGCAGCGGAAGATCACGCGGTAGCGCAGCCCCTCGAAGCCGGGATTCTCAAAGACCAGGTTCTTCATGAGCTGGCCCGAATCCCAATAGACGTTATCACCAAGGTTGACGCCGAGGCGGTGTACCGACGGCTGAAGCACGGTACTTGAAACCTGGATATTGGTTGCAGTCTGGCCCTGCAATATGGAGGGACCGCCGACGGTCAGAAGGACGAGAATGGTCAGCAGAAGAGCGCGCATTCCGGTTCCATTGGACACAAAATTCATGAGAACAAACTCCTGTATCAGATTCGGGCGGAGAGTCCTATTGAACTTCTCAGCCACCGGTCACACCTGCACCCATGTCGCTGTTAGCGCCGGGAACCGAAACCAAGGCAAATTTGAGTAACGGAAAAATAGATTACCGTAGTTTCTTCTATATTGGGTACTTTTTTGCTTTATTTTGACCAATTCGTGGGATTGCATTGCATATAAAATTCCGCGAACAATGCCTGTCAGGATGCCATGAGCGATCTTAAACTGTTGCATCTAATATATTTAGATCATTTTACAGAACAGTTTCGTCTGTGCTTTGCTTCTTGTCGGGATACCGGAAGAGCCATTCCCTCTAGGAGAACAAAAAGCGAATTATTTGATTACACGAGGAGCAAGTAATCAAAATTTAGTAACTATTTTGGTTACTCTCATGTCTTGTATATCCAAATCGGCAGGCTGCTCAAGCAAGGTCAGCTAGCTCGATCTCGCTTTCGACGAAATAATGGGAGAGGATTTGAGTCGTCAAAATCGGGTATGTGGTCCACGCGAACATCTCCAGTAAGAGGCTATGGAAAAGTCTTCCGAACTCATAGGGACGCAACTCGTGCGGGTGAGCGGTTTGTGTGGACTCGAAGGACCCATTTATCCTCGTTAGTATTACTGGAAACCGCATCGAGACGGACTTTGCGCCGCGACTGCCGCGCACAGGGTTGTCCTTTACCGCAAGTTCTAGATCAGTAACCGGAAACATCAGGATTGGTGGCATGACCCGTTTCAACCTCACACTCCTTGCCACCGGGCTCTCTGCATGCCTGGTCGTGCAGATTCTGGACGCCCAAAGCGCTACCGATAACCGCGGCCCAAGAAGGCCCGTTCAGTCGGCGACCGGCTTGACCATCGAGCGCATCAGCCAGGAGCCGGACACTCCACTGGACGTGGTTCACCTCGCCGATCCCATGCACTGGAGCCCGGATGGCCAGCGAGTGGCATGGATGAAGCTGCACCGTCCGGAAGCGCGGGCGTTCAATCCGGCGCTGCAGCAGGAAATCTGGACCTATCCTCCCGAATCGGAAAAGCTGGCGAATCCAGCCCAATCCGGGAAGGCGATGCTCCTGCTCTCGGCAGAACGGATCACGTCGGCTCTGAGCGGGGCCGCTCCTCCGACCGGTCCCAAGCTTGCGGATGACGATGCAGCGGACGGTAATCCCTATCTTTTACGGGACTTTGCATGGGCACCTGGAAACGCGGCAATGTTGCTTGCCGGGGCACAGTCCATTGCCTGGATCGACTTTGCCTCCGGCAATTCCCGCATTCTCGTGAAGGGCGATGCCTTGATCACGGATGCTGCTTTGTCGCCCGATGGCAAGACGGTGAGCTTCGTGCGCGGACATAAACTGTGCCTGGTCAGCGTGACGGGCGGCCCGGTGCGCACGTTTGCTGCTTCCGGTAGGCCGGATGTATTGGAGGGCGAACTGGATTGGCCCTACCGCAATTCTCTGCACCTGGATCGCGGCTACGCCTGGTCACCGGATTCAGCCAGCATTGCCTATCTGGAGATTGACGATCGCGCTGTCGCGAAGCATGCATTTCACTCAAGCAGCGGGGAAACGCGGGAGATCGTGTATCCCAAGGCCGGAGGGGCGCTGCCGATTGTCCGCGTCTTCGCACGACGCGTCAAAGCCGGAAGTTTGCCGGTTGAGGTCCACTTTGGACCGACCAAAGACCTGTACGTTCCGAGGTTCGGGTGGGCACCGGATAGCCGTCACCTCAGTCTCGAGCGCCTGAACCGCCGGCAGCAGAAGCTTGATCTTTTTCTCGCTGACACGGTTACCGGCAAATTCTCTCTGGTGCTGTCCGAAACCGATCAGTACTGGATCAATCTCTCCGATGGACCCGTTTTCCTGGCAGATGGGAAGCGGTTTCTGTGGTCCAGCGAGAGGTCCGGATTTCGTCATCTCTACCTCTACTCGACTGAGGGCAAAGAGCTTGCGCAGCTTACCAAGGGGGATTGGGAAGTAAGCCGCGTCCACGGGATCGATGAAGCAAAGGGACTGGTCTACTTCACTGGCACAGAAAAAAGCCCGCTGGAGCGGCATCTGTATAAGGTTGGACTGGATGGCAGCGGCATGACCCGCATTACCCAGCAGCCCGGTACGCATGACGTGAGCATGGCGCCGAATGCAGCGACGTTCCTGGACACCTACTCCACGCACTCCGCTCCGCCGAGGCAGACATTGCAGAGTTTGGCGCAGACGGCTCCGGGGAACGACAAACCATCGGACGCCGCGGCCTTGCCGCCTCTGCAGCCGGTCGAGTTCCTTACGCTCAAGATGCATCTGGGCGCTGACGTGCATGCTTTCGTGATCAAGCCTCCTGCCTTTGATGCGAGCAAGAAGTATCCAGTGATTGTTTACATGGCCGGTGGACCGGGAGAGCAGCTGGTACGCGACGCATGGGGGGGCGCAACCGGCCTTTGGATGCAGTTAATGGCGCAGAAGGGATACATCGTCTTCGCCATGGACAATCAAGCTACGGCCGGCCGGGGGCATGCTTTTGAAGAGCCGATTCACTTGCGGCTGGGCGGCCAGGAGATGGCTGACCAACGCGACGGGCTGCTCTATCTGGCGACATTGCCTTACGTAGATCAAAGCAGGCTTGGAGTATGCGGCTGGGGATACGGAGGATTTCTCGCGGTACATGCCATACTCGACCGGCCGGTAGCTTATAAAGCCGCCTTTGCCGGAGCTCCGATCATCGACTGGCACTTTTACGATGCTGTCTTCGCCGAGCGCTATCTCGATGACCCTGTTGCCCACGCGGATGGATGGGATGCTTCCACGGCTCTGGAGAACGATACCCCTAAGTTCTTCAAGGGTTCACTGTTGGTGGCGCAGGGAACGGAAGATGAGTTCGTTCCAATGGAGAATCTGTTCACGTTGCAGGATCACCTGCTGGATGCGGGTAAATCCGCGGATGTGCTGCTCTTTCCGGATCGAGGCCACGTTCCAGACGATCCCGGTTCGCGGCAGGTTCTGTTTACGCGCATGACAGAATTTTTCATAAAGAATCTATAAGTTTGGGGGAGCTCTTTGTGGTCTGCAGGGTGATGCTTTCCCATAGAGACCTGCATTTGGAGGTAATTGGCTCGGCCAAGTGCATGTTGCGAAGTTGCATGCTTACAGTCCTGTGCAACTTTCGCGGTACAGCTGTTTTCTCAGTGCGGAGGTTACGCTGAAGCGTGATACTTTCAACGTAAGGTATCCCATAGCCGTCGCTGAAGATTGGACGTCAATACTGCCTCTGAAACACTGGAGTGCATCGAAACTGGGAAGAGCTACCCCGCCCATGGAACGAGGAACGGAATCTATGTCGGATTCATTGCCGCCGAAGGCTACGCAAAGACTGAGAATCGGCTTTGTGCATCGCTTCGACGCCCGAGACATCCGCTCGTGGTCCGGTATCTTTTACTTCATGTCTCGTGCGCTTGAAGCGCATGTAGGCGAGGTGATCTACCTCGGTCCGGATGACACGAAGGGCACGAAGTTCGTCGTCGACAATACCGCTCGCGTGAACCGCTACTGGCAGCGCATTACGGGTAAGATCCTGGCTACGGACAAGAATCGCGTGCTTGCGCACCGGTTGGCTCGTTTCTTTGAACGTCGGATCGAGGAGCAGCCATGCGATATTTTGTTTGCACCGGTGGCTTCGGTCGAGATCGCACAGATGAAGACCGATCTGCCGCTGGTTTATTACTCGGACATCACTTGGGCACAGATTGTCGACTACTACCCTGAATTCACCTCTGTCTCCGAGTACGGCATGCGGGAAGGCGAACTGATCGAAGCCGCGGCGATCCTGCGTTCGCAAGCGGCAGTTTACCCCTCCGAGTGGGCTGTTGAAAGCGCATGTAAAGACTACGGAGCATCGCCGGCTACGACATGCAAGGTAAGTTTTGGAGCGAACCTGAACGATCCGCCGACTCGCAGCGCAGCGCTGAATCGCAATTTGAACGGTCAGATCAAGCTCATTTTGGTGGGCGTGGACTGGATACGCAAAGGCGGAGCGATCGCCTATGAGTGCCTCATCAGTCTGCTCAAGCGCGGCATTGATGCGCAGGTGACGATCCTCGGCTGCACGCCGCCTGCGGGTTTCGAGCATCCTAACTTCCGCGTGATCCCTTTCCTGAGCAAGCATGACCCTGAGCAGCGCAGGCAGATCGAGCAGCTTTTTCTGGATGCACATTTTATGCTGCTGCCGACTCGCGCTGATGCAACTCCGATTGTGATCAGCGAGGCCAGCGCTTTTGGGTTACCGGTTCTTGCTTCCGATACAGGCGGTTTGGGCGGATCCATTACTCCAGGCGTGAATGGTTATCTGCTGCCGTACGATGCTCCGGGAAGCGCTTATGCTGACCAGGTGATTGAAGTGATATCTGATCCTGAACGGTATAAGGCGCTGGTCGTCTCAAGCCGTGATGAGTATGAGCAGCGGTTGAACTGGGATGCCTGGGCTATCTCGATGCGTGCTGTGATGGAGCGAGTATTGGGCCGCAAGATCGATCCTGGGCTGCCCAGCGTTGCCGCGGCCGCAGCTGACGAGCCTGAAGCCGATTCCATTGAAGGCGCGGACAATCTGGTCGTCGAAGTCTCCCATATCTGATCGCGCCCATGTCTAAATCCCAAGCACCGCTTCGCATTTGCATTGTTGCTGAAAATGCTTCTTTCCGGTTCGGTGGAGAGGCTTCGCTTCCGCTACACTACTTTTCGCGGCTGCGGGCCCGGGGTGTTGAAGCGTGGTTGATTATCCACGGGCGTACCCGGCCGGAGCTCGAAGCGCTCTTCCCGGCCGATCAGGACCGCATCCAGTACATCCCGGACAAGTGGTATCACAAGCTCATCTGGCAGATGAGCAAGCCGCTGCCGCGCCGCGTTGCTGAAGCTACCTTTGGCACGCTGATGGTGCTGATCAACCAGCTTATCCAGACGAGCATGGTGAAGAAGCTTATCCGCGAGAAGCAGATCAACATCGTTCACCAGCCGATTCCGGTCTCGCCCAAGGCGCCGTCGTTTATCTCCGGGCTGAGCGTGCCGGTGGTGATTGGGCCGATGAATGGCGGTATGGACTATCCGGCAGCTTTTCGCGGGGCTGAATCACTGTTTACTCGCGTCACTGTCGCACTTGGCCGGAGCAGCGCCAATCTCGTGAATCGTATTGTTGCCGGCAAGAAGAATGCGGCGATTCTACTGGTTGCTAATCCTCGCACTCGCGAGGCTTTGCCGGATTGTGCTGAGGGCAAGGTGATTGAGATACCGGAGAACGGGGTTGATCTCGGGATATGGAAGCTGCCCAATGCACCCATTGCTCCCAGCTATCCGGCACGTTTCTTGTTCATTGGACGGCTGGTGGATTGGAAGCGGCTAGATTTTGTGCTGCATGCCCTGGCGGCGACTCCGAACGCGCAGCTTGAGGTCATTGGAGACGGCGCGATGCGGGCTGCCTGGGCTGGACTGGCGGAGAGCCTGGGGATCGCTGACCGCGTTCACTGGCTTGGCTGGCGTCCGCAGCCGGAGTGTGCTGCTCTGTTGCATGGTGCGACTGCGCTGCTTCTACCCAGCATTTACGAGTGCGGCGGTGCGGTGGTGCTCGAAGCCATGGCCTGTGGCGTCCCCGTGGTTGCCACTGAGTGGGGTGGTCCGGCGGATTACCTGAACGAAACCTGCGGAATCCTGGTCGATCCGTCTAATCCCAAGGTCATCACCGATGGCTTTATTGCGGCGATGGAGAAGTTGATTGCCGATCCGGCTCTGCGAGCGCAGCTAGGCTCGGCTGGGCGGGTGAGGGTGGAGCAATACTTTGACTGGAACCAGAAGATCGATGCCATTCTCGATATCTACCGGCAGGCGATGGATGCTCGCCGCGTCTGATTTCCCGTTCCTGTCCGTCGGCGGAAGCTCGCGCCTGCGGCGCCTGTTCTCTGCCCTCCTGATGATTCCGTTCCTTGCCGGAACAGCGGGATGCCAGTCGGCTCCGCCTCCAAAGATCGCGTCGCCTGCTGGCACAGGTCCGACCGTCATCCATATCGGCAGCAAGATTATCCGTAGCAATGTACGGCGGCTTGGCATGAACATGAGCGGCCAGTCTTACTATGACTCAGGTCAGATGCTGCGCGATCTGACGTTTCGCAACCCTGGGTTCGAAGGCGAAATCTGGCAGACGGTGCTGGAGTGCAAGTTTGTCAAAGGCGACTCCTGCGCTGACTCCGATGAGTGGAGCTGGTGGCCGCAGGACTTTGCCAAGGGCGGGACGTTCGAGTTTTTCTGGGGAGCGGCGAAGGGGCAATCCGGAACCATTGCTGGCAGTTCGGTGGCTTCGGGTCCTGAGCACAAAGGTATCTGGGTGAACTTTGGCCGTCTTGGGGTTCATCCGGCGGTGGGCGACTACTACATTGTGCGGATGAAGCATCCGGGCAATGCCGCTTCGGGCTGGAATGTTGAGACGTCGAAGGACGCTCACGTTGACACCGAGTTTCACGACATCTCGCCGAATTCTCCAGGGAAGCAGGCACTGTTGCTGGACGCTGCGCGACCTTACCAGACAGCATCGGTCGGCACCGCGTTTGATACCTGGGATGGACGTTCCTTTGTGCAGCTGAACGGGTCGTTCACGCTGAGTTTCCGGGCCAAAGGGATTGGCGGGACGCGGGAGCTGACGGCCTCGGTCACGCGGCTCGCGCAGCGCTACGGGAACATGACTTACCTGACCCATCATGTGGCGTTAACGCGCGACTGGAAGGATTATCAGTTCACCTTCACGGCGAAGGAGAATGGCACCTATGTCGGACCGGTGCATGTGGTCATCGCGGTCAACTCGGCTTCTATCCTGCTGGACGATGTTTCCCTGACGGAGGCGGCCGCGCCGGATAATCCGACGGCGTTCCGCAACGCTGTTGTGAGCCGGCTGCGCGAGCTGAAGCCGGGCATCCTGCGCTACATGGACAACGGCACGACCTTTGGCAGCACGATCGACAACCTGCTCGCTCCCCCGTTTGCCCGGCAGCGCGCTGGATACAGCGAAGGCAACAAAGAGCAGATGGATATCCCCATTGGGCTGCATGAGTTCCTGGTACTCTGCCAGACGGTGGGAGCCGAACCGTGGTTCAATCTGCCGGTGGGAATGACTCCGGCGGAGATGCGTAACCTGATGCAGTATCTGGGCGGCGCGGCGGCCACTCCCTATGGCGCGAAACGTGTGGCGCTCGGCCAAGCGACGCCGTGGACCAAGGTCTTCTCTACGATCCACCTGGAGTTGGGCAACGAGACGTGGAACTGGGGGTCTTTTCCAGGCGAGGGCATTCCAGAGGCGAAGGCTTACGCAACGCGTGTGAACGACATTTTTTCGGCTGCGAAGGCTTCGCCGCTTTATGAGGCGGGCAAGTACGACCTGATCATGGATGGCTGGTACGCGGTGCCGTGGTGGACCGAACAGGGGCTTACGCTCAAGCCCAAGGCTGACTCGATCGACATTGCACCTTATACCTTTGACTCCTTTAATGACGGAAGTTCGAACGAAGTGATTTTTGGGCCGATGTTTGCTGAGGGCGAGTATCGCGACAGTCTGCCGAACGGGCTCGTCACTCAGAATGAAAAGCTGGCTGCGAAGTATGGCATGAAGCTGGCGGTGTACGAAGTGAATCTTGGCGCGCTTGGCGGAAAGGCTACACAGGCTGACCTCGATGCAACGCTACCTTCTGTCGGTGCGGGGCTTTCAGTTGCTGAGCACATGCTGCTGATGATGCGTGACAACGGCGTCAATGCGCAGGCGTTGTTTTGCCTACCGGAGTATGAGAACGGCTTCGATGGCGCGGGCTCGAAGCGGCTGATGAAACTTTGGGGGACGGTTGTCGACATGGGTGGGCAGACGAACCGTGTGCGGCCTACATTCCTTGCAGAGCAGATGGCGAATGAGGCCATTCTTGGGAAGATGGTCGAGACTACGATAACCGGGACGAATCCTACGTGGGATCAGGTGGAGACCAACAATGCCGTTTTGAACGAGACGAAAATCAAGCTGAAGGGCGCGCACCTGTTGCAAACCTTTGCATTTGAAGACGGGGCACATCATAGCTTTGTGATCTTCAACCTGAGCCGGGATAAGGCTCTTTCGATCTCGCTTGCAGGTCCTTCTGCTCCGCATGGGACGGTTCAGCAGAGCAGGCTGAGTTCGGACAAAATTACAGACAGCAACGAAGACTCGCAGAAGGTTTCGATCGCCCGCGAGACGCTCTCCGGCTTTGATCCGGCGGCGCCTTATTCGCTGCCGCCTTTTTCAATGACGGTGCTGACCTGGGATGCAGCGAAGCCTTAACAGGCGCGGCACCGACTCAGTGGTTCAAGAATGCTAGAACGCCTTGTAGACGATGCCCGGGGCGGGTGCGCTGAGCATGACTACGATGATGAAAGCGACCAGCCCCAGTGCCGAGGCGTAAACGACGCGGGCGTAGCGGCTGGTAAGGATTGGGCCGTCTTCGGTCTGGATGGACAAGAGGCGTGCTCGGAGTGATTCCCATGCCGCGAGGACTGCGGTTGCTACCACCCAGACGCCTGCCCAGACTACAACAGAGCTGGCGAAGTTGAGCGAACCGAAGAAGCTGTCAATCTGCACCCAGTTGGCCCAGAACCAGAACATGGTGAAGGCAAACCAGGTGAAAGTGAGGCCGCGGCCAAAGGCGATGTAGATGGGGTCCTTGGCCAGCTCTTTGTACTTCTTGCGGCCGAGGTATTGGCCTAGCCAGACCTGCCAGAGCTTGTTGATGGCTACGCCGCCGCCCTGCAGGACGCCGAAGACCGCATATTCCGAGGTGCGTCCGTGCCAGATGCCGATCAGGAAGAAGGTCACGAAGAAGCAGATGACGCCGAGAAAAGGCTGTAGTGCGGGTGACTCCACGCGGCGCATCAGGAACATGAGCAGCGGGTTGTAGACGTAGGTCTTCAGCCACATGGAAAGCGTGATGTGCCAGCGGTTCCAGAAGTCGAGGAAGGACGAAGCAGAGAATGGGCGGTCGAAGTTTTCCGGCAGGCGCACGCGCATGAGGCGGGCAAGGGCGATGACAATGTCGATATAGCCGGAGAAGTTGGCGTAGAGAAAGAATGGGTACGCGACGATGACGCGGAAGGCCGCAAAGATTCGCAGCGGCAGAGGCAGCGGCTGGGCTAGTTGTTCGAGAGCATTCTCCTGCGCGGTGTGCAGCAGCATGGCAAGAACGTTGACCTTGAAGAAGCCGCGAACGATGCGTTCGAGCTGCAGGCCCACGACGCCGGGGTCGAGCGGGATGGGATCGACGGCGAACTGGTCGCGGGCGAATTCGTCATAGCGCTGGATGGGGCCGGAGACGAGCGTAGTGAAGTTGAGCGTGTAGAGCAGGTAGGCGCCGATGCCGATGTGTTGCTTGGACTGGCCTTCTTCGGCGGGTTCTCCGGCTTCGATGAGCAGGTGAAGGACGCGGAAGAAGATGTACGAGAGGCCGAGCGTGAAGTAGGGGAAATGGAGGAAGATGCCATCGGGCAGGAAGGTGTACTTCTTCAGCCATACGTAGACGAAGATGACTGCGAGCACGCTCCACACGGCGAGCTTGGGCATGCCGCGTTCGAGGAGCGCGAGGCAGACGTAACCTAGCAGTAGAAAGATTGCCAGCGGGACGAAGACCAGCGGCTGTTGGGACAATGCCGCGAGAAAGAACAGCGTGGCAGCCATCAGCACGATGGAACGCCAGATGCGGGAACGACTGAAGTTTGAAACGATGGCGGTGATCAAGCCGAAGAGGACGAATTGAAAAGATGCGGAGTCGAGATTCATGGCTTCTGCACCTTGCTTTCTTCGGCTGTTGGATCGGGCTTGGCGGAGGGTATTGCGCCGCTCTTGAATTTGGCTGACAGCTCGCGGGTCAATAGCTTGGCAATGACGGCGTGGCCGTCCGAGTCTGGATGGCCGTCGACGGGGAAGTAGTTCTGCTCGGGGCTGGGGATGGTGCTGTAGTCGGGCAGGATGTCGAGGTAAGTGCCGCCGTTGCGGACGACTACATCACGCAGGGCGTGGTCGAGCTTGTAGGGGTCGTAGCCCTCGGGCCACTTGCCTTCAGAGATCATGGCGGCCTGCGCCCGATTGGGGACGAGGACAGCGACAAAGGGCACGCCGGCGGCTTGAGCCTTGGCTTGGATCTGGGTCACGTCGTCGTCGAAGGCCTTCAACTCAGCATCCCACTTGGGGCCGGGAGCGGCACGGAGGAAGCCGGCGAAATCTTCGTTGCGCAGGTAAGAGCGGACGTACTCGTCCTGGCTGTCGTTGGCGAGTAGCAGATGTTTGAGAACGATGGAACTGCGGGTGAGCTCCCATCGGTAGTTGAGGCGATCGGCCAGAGTCCGCTGAGGAGCGGGGCCTGTGGGCGCGGCTGGAGCTGCGGCGGCGTTGAAGCCGGCGTTCACTGCGTCCCAGGGAGTGATGACCCAGAGGATCATGTCTGGCTGTGCGGCGAGGACCTTGTCGAACTGGGCTACGGAGTCGCGGGTGGGATAGGTGCCACCGCGGAACTTGCCGCCGGGCGCTTCGTTGTAGACCTCAATCTTGCGGCCTGTCGCCTGCGAAAGCTGCTCGGGAAGGAGCGCGGCGAAAGTTCTCTCCTTCGGAACAAAGAGGCCCATGGTCATCGAGGAACCGATGAGTACGATACGGTAGGTGCCGGGCTTCTTGGGTTCGAGTTCGTGATTCTCGCGGTTGCCAAGACTGTTGAACTTGTACTCAACGGTGTACTTGCTCTCGGCGATGCGCTCGGAGCACGTGCAGTTGGGATGAACCGGCAGGTCGCCGGTTGGGTTGTCTTTCGGGAAGCAATCAAGCAGCCCTTGCGACGAAACCGGGAAAGCCCAGCGCGCGGCCAGCTCCGTTGCACCGGCGATGACCGCAATGGTCAGCAGACCGACTGCCGGGAGCAGGACCCAGTCCCGGCCCGGCAGCTTCTTCTTTGGTTCTGAATCGCCAGCCGGTGAGCTCATACGAGCGAGCTCTCCGTTTCCGGGATTACGACGGTATCGAAGCCCTGGGAGACTACCTTCATCGGGGCGCTATCCTGGTTGGCGCCTTCGACGAGGAGTTCCCATTTGGTAAGGCCAGAGCCATCGTCAAAGGTCTTGGTGAAGCCTAGTTTGGCGTAATGCTCGATCACGAGCTTGTTTTTTTCGGATGGCTTATAGGTGCCGGTGATCTTATGAATACCGGCGGCGCGGGCGTGCTGGAGGATCTCGCGCAAGACCATGTGCTCGACCTTGCGGCCGAGAACGCGGCAGCTCATCAGCCAGGTGTCGATGTCCCAGACTCCGGCTTCCGCTGGGCGGACGATGATGACGCTGATCATGCCGTTGTCACCGAAGATGTCGGCGAGGCGGACCTGGAGGGTGAAGACTTCCGGATCGTTTTCGGCCTGAAGGACTTCAGGATCAGTGTAGCGGCGCGTGGTGAGGTTGTACTGGTTGGACTTGTTGATCAGCTGCACGATGCGCGCGCGGCCCGTTGCGTCGAAAGGCTGGAAGGTGATGGTCATGTCCAGCGACGCGAGATAGGCATCGACACCGCCGACCTGCTTCTGCAGGTTGGCGCGCTTGGCGTTGTCCTGGTAGAAGCCGGCGCGCTTCAGATCTTCCGTCGCGAAGGTGACTGCTTCGAAGTATCCACCGGCTGCCAGGGTGCGGACGTAGTAGGCGGGATCTTCGGGCAACTCGGGAACCTGGACCTGCGGGAGCAGCTTGCGGACAAGACCGCGCTCTGCCGGGTTGTCGTCGAGGAAGACCATGGCGTCGAGGCCAAGGTTGAGCTCTTCGGCGATGGCCTGGATGTTGGTGGCTTTGTCGTTCCAGTTGGCTTGGAAGACAGCAATGTGGTCAAGCTTGAGCAACATTTCCGGGTGCTGTTCAAAGGGGGTACGGGCGACTTCGTCGGTGTTCTTGGATGAAACGGCGAGGACGATGCCGCGGTCGCGGAGGTTGAGGGCCATGCGCTGGACGGCGAGGTGGGCTTCGCCGGTGGCGTCGCCTTGGGCGATCTTGATGCCTTCAAGGCCGTCGTCACCGATGACGCCGCCCCATACTGTGTTGTCGAGGTCGAGGATGAGGGCCTTGCCTGCCTTGCCGCGAATCGCCGCGACTTTGCGCGCGACGTGGTCGGCGTAAAGGGGGATGAGTTCGTCGGAAAAGGGGAACTTGGCCATGTTCCAGAGCTTGGTGTCATGCCAGTTGGCGAGGCCGACGGTTTCGGCGAGGCCGGCTACGTCGAGCAGTACGTCGCCGGAGCCGATGACGAACTCGGCAAGTTCGCGATTGACGCCGTCGATGAGGCTGCGCAGGGTGCCAGGCAAGGCGCGGTCGAGGCTGCCGAAGAGCGGTTCGACGGGTGGTGCGAAGGTCTGGAAGATACAAACGGCGCTTGAGTTGGACTTGATGCCGTTGCGGAGCGCCTGCAGGTAGCCGAAGGCTCCCTGGATGGAGGCTGAAGCGGCTTCGGGGTCGCCGAGCGAAAGCTTCAGCGGCAGGGCGCGAAAGTCGATTGCGAGAAGGACCGCGTCGGGCTTGGAGCTGTTGACCTTGGAGTCTGGCGTAAGGGCTTCCTGCGCGACCTGATCGTAGGAGGGCTGGATCACTTCAAGAGCTACGCCGCGGCGGGCGGCGCTGGCGACGAGCGCGGGGACCATCATGTCGATGGTGGAGTTGGCGAGCACGGCTAGTTTAAAGGGAACGAGTGGTTCAAGCCCTTTGCCTTCTGCCTTTGCTTTGCCGATGACCTTAGCCAGCTTGGTGAGCTGGTTCAGATCGAGCCCGTAGGAAGCGAGCGCCTGGACTTCGCGGCCGATGGATCCGGTGGCGCTGTTCAACGCCTTCACGCGTTCTGAAAAATCAGGCTGGGTGCGTGGAAGCCATTGCAATTCTGAGTACAGTGCATTCATGGTTGAGAGTCCATCCCTGCTGGTGAGCTATCGTGATGTCGATTGCTGGAGCTTGCGAGGTACCCGGGCTGCGACAAACACGCGAAGTTACCTCTGTGATTAGTTCATCGCGTGAGGGTCAAACCGGCAATGCCCAATCCGTGTCATTGACCCTGAAATTGACCGCCCTCGCGGCCCACGGAAGTTGTAACTCAGCCATCAGTGAGGCACTCAGCTTGGAGCATCAGAACAGATAGGAAGAGATGCTAAACGCGCGCCTTGATGAGCTTCACCAGGTCGCCGACGTTCTCCATCTTGCCAACTTCCGACGTGGAGAACTTGATCTTGAACGCTTTCTCTACGGTGAGCATCAACCGAATGTGCGTGAGGCTGTCCCAGCCGTCTACGTCCTTGGCGGTTAGCTCGGGGGTGATTTCGATGTCGTCTTCATCAAAAACATCTTCGAAAATCTCGGTCAGCCGGACGTAGATCTGTGCATCATCCATGAAAGAACTCTCCTCGTTTGGTACAAGATTGTGTCCTGCTGTCTGCAATAAATTGTAGCTCATGCGTTCCGCGAGGACACCTTTATTGTGCGCCCTTGGAGGCTCGTAAACACCGCTTCATCGTGGGTTAACATTCGCCGGCTAAGTACTATGCGATCACCCGCTTGAAGCGGAACTTCGCCTCCGGGTACGCTACTGCGGGCGCGGCTGTGCCCAGATTCAGGACACTCGTATCCTGCAGGGACACGGACCAGCCAAGCAGCAGAAAGATCACCTGCGTCATCTGCTCGCCCATGCCGACTGTCGTTAGAGACACGAATATCCCAATGATCGCTCCGAGCAGACTGAAGGCCAGGAACTGGCTCTCCTTGTGCTTGAAGGTGAAGGCAAATATGACGAGGCTAAGAACGGAATCGAAGAGGATCAGCTTGAAATCCCAAAGCCCGAGGTTGCCTTGTGCCAACTGGACCAGCATGTATCCATTGTCGATCGAGCTCTGGCCCATGACGAGCGGCGGATTCAGTGATCCCCAGCCGAGGAAGCCACCGGCTTCGAGGATGGGGGCATAGTTGATCAGCAGGTCCTTGCGATAGATAGCGCTTGTTTGGGCTTCATCCATCTGGTCATTTTCGGGAGCCGCTGTGTACTTTTGAAAGTATGCATAGACGGAGCCGACCAGGATTCCGGCCACCAACACGACGATGGTCGCTCCCGTCCTGATGTTCTTGAATCGCGGAATCTGCAGGATGATGAACACCAGGGCGGTGCACGCCATCGGCATGCGCGACCCGGTCATGTACACGAATCCCAGCAAGAGAAACATGGGCAAACGATACTTCTGCAGCCAGGACATCTTTGGTCCCAGCACCTTCTTGTCCCGCTTATATATCTGGATCAGGTAGTAGTTCAGCGCAAAAGCGACCATGAATGCAATGCCGGCTCCGATAGCGCCGGAGAAGCAGGTTGCAATACGCGCCCAGCCGCCACGCAACTGGACAAACCAGCCTACGTCGGTCAGACCGAAGATGCTTCTACCCCAGTTGAGCCACAGGTTCTGGCCCATGCGGAACTCATAGAGAGCAAAGAGCGTCTGGGCCATGAACAGGAAGATGATTCGTTTGATTGTTTCCACACGCAGGTTCGGTTCGATAATCTGCCGCCCGACGATGTAGCCGAGGAACATTTCCGTGAAGCCGACCTGCATCCACTGAATCATGCCGTCTTTGGGCACGTAGTCCTTGGTGACTTCGCTGATGCCGTAGCTGAGGACGAATATGACGACCCACAGATCCATGCGCTTGAAACGCCACTTGTTGACCGGCCTGATAAGCAGCGAAAGGCCCAGAGGCAGGAGCGCGGCATCGCCAGCGGAGAGTGGCGGCAGATGCGGAATGCGAAAGTGGTAGTAATACGGCAGCAGGAAAGTACACGGCAGGTAGACGTTGAGGAACGCCTTGCTCTGCTGTCCTGTCATTACGTAATAGAGGGAGATCAGACCGGGAATGATGAATAAATACGCCAAAGCCTGTCACCTCCAAAATGAGCCGCGCCCGCCGTTTGTTCACAAATTATTGCCTGCGCTCGCATAGTTCAGATACTTGTGCGTGGCTAGACCGCCGCAGTGCTTCCATTCTTGCAGCAGCACAGCCTGCTCTCTGCCTCACCTTAGCATAAAGTGGTTCGATCTTCGGCAGGTTTAGACAGGCAGAAGCAGACCGGACACGCCGGTTCCCATATCTGCATTAGGCACTCCCAGACAGGCCCCTGCATATCCCTCAAACTGGTCATCACACCCGATCATGCCGGATTGGTTTTACTGGGCCGGCGCCTCAGTCACTTGCCAATCCTGCACCGACAGCGCCGGCAGCGGACCTCCTTCGCAGCAGATCGAGGCTGCGTGAGAACTCTCGGCGGGGATATCCGCTACCCTCCAGACTCCAGCCCCTGCGCTGTCCCGCACCGGAATGCCGTCCCCGGAAGGATTAAGAAAATCAGCAGAAACCGGGACGGTGATGTCATGCAGGTCACGAAACAGGCCAAGTCCAATGGCTTTCAAATAGGACTCTTTGCGGGTCCAGAGGCGGTAAAAAGCGATTGCCTGATCTTTGCCGGGCAGCGCTAGCCACTGGAGATACTCCTCGTCCGACATGACCGTCCGCGCCATCCCTTCCATATCCTCCATCGGCCGCTGCCACTCGATATCGATGCCCACTTCTCTTCCCTGCGCGACGGCAATCAAGGCCGCTCCTCTGGTATGGCTGAGGTTGAAACGGAGGTCTCGAGCTTCAGACGCTTTGGCGGAAGCGAGATCGAGAGCTGGTTTGCCCGTCGCTGCACCGCCCGCAGCACCGCGATGCATTTGCGGTAATACAGACCGGAATCGGATATCCTGGGGCAAAATTCCAACGCATTGGCCCAGCACCGACCGCAAAGCCGCATGACAGACAACGTAATCCTCACGAAGCTCTTCACGATGGAAGGCGTTGGCCCTTGCTCGTTCCTCCGTGGAAAGAAGCGCTGTCCACGCGCTCAGTTGAGCTTCTCCTACGGGGACGCCAAGGGCTACCCGCCAGATGTGGATGCAATTCCAGTCGATGTCTTTGAACGCTGCAACCATCTTAAGAAGGAATCTAGCAGCAATGGGCCGGATGTATCCTCTTCCAGACAAAAAGAGGCGGGCGGCGATCTAAAGAATCGCCGCCCGCCCTCTTGCAGTGCGTTGATGGTTTAGTTGCTGAGCGTCCAGTCCAGGATGTTCTGGATCGCCGTCGAGCCGCCGGTGCTGCCCGTGAAGCCTACGTAAGCGGTGCTGCCCCCAACGTTGCTCGGAAGATTGACCGAGAAGGATTTCGTCACCGTGGCACCTGTCACCTTATCCGTAATCTTCACGCTCATGGAGGCACCCTGATACGTGATAGTAACGTGGAAGGTATCTCCACTGTGCAGATTGATACCCGTGCCAGATAGATCAATCGCGCTGCCCTGAGGGCTTACACCCCCAGTGTAGACACCGATCGACTGGGCATCGGACACTCCGGATTGGTACAGGTTGAAAGCGACCGCAACACTCTTGGTGACGAACTGGTACCCCAGGCCGGATGTGTTGCCACCCAGAGCATATTGCCCCTTGGGAGCATTCTGGATGGTAAAGGTGAATCCGTCCGCGGCTGACGTCGGCAACTGGAAGTCGAAGTCCGTTGTAAAGCCGTTAATCGAAACCGGCGTCGGATACCAGGCTGTGCCGGCCTCTCCCTTACCGCCGTCGGTGATCTGCAAGGCGTTGCCGGAGAGCTTTGCTGATCCATTGAGAGCCAGTTGGCCTGCGGTGAATCCGCTTGCCGCGTTAATGGCGTAACTCGAGGAAGGTGACGATGTGATGGTGTAAACAGCACCAGTGACTGCGCTGTTGTTGTATCCCGCCGCGACCGCGATGGCCGCGAGGGTTTCCGATGCGCTCACCGTGACGGGGCCACTGTAGACCGCGGAAGCAGTGGTCGGGACAGTTCCGTCCGTGGTGTAGTAGATCTTCGCTCCCGCAGTTGCATCGGTGATCGAGACCGTCTGCGCCGAAGAGTACGAACCGCCAGCGACCGAGAGCACAGGGGTTGCCACCGTTGGGGTGGTGGAGGCCGAGGCTGTTACGGTGCTGGAGCTGACTGCGCTGTTAACCCAGTTACGCAGCGCGCCCATGGTCTTGATGGTTACCGTGCCGCTGATCGTGAACGGTCCGGTGTAAGTGGTGGAAGAGGTGCTTGGCGTGGATCCATTGGTGGTGTAGAAGATGCTTGCTCCCGGGGTCACGGTAGAAAGCGTCACCGTATTGCCGGAGATGGTGATGGTCGGCGTACCGACGGTCATCACGTAGTTCCCCGTAGCGGCAAAGCTCTGCGTGTAGCCATTGGCAACTGCAATCGTCTGGAGATAGTTGACCGCACTGATGGTCACCGGCCCGGTGTACTTCGGCGAAGACGTGTTAGGCGTCGAAGTGTCCGTGGTGTAGTAGATGGTTGCGCCAGGCGTTGCAGTGGAGACAGCAACGGTCTGAGGCATGTTGTAGGTGCCGCCGGGAATGCTGAGGACAGGCGTAGCCACGTAGGGTGCGATGGTGTACGTTGCCGTGACCACCGGGCTGGATGAGTAGGTCGGAGCAACCGCGATTGCCTTCACTGTGGTGCTGGCGGAGACGGTCACACCGGTGGTGCAGATTTCAGAGAGCGTGGCAACCGGTGTCGAACCATCGGAAGTGCAGTAGACGGTAGCACCGGCTTGCGTGTCTGTGACCTGCACGTACTGCGTCTTCTGATAAGTTCCCGGAGCAACCGAGATCACGGGAGCTGTGGTTGGAGGAGCGATGGTGTAGACCGCCGTCGTGACCAGGCTGTCGGTGTAGTTCGGAGCCGCAGCCATGGCGCTCACCGTCTCGTTGGTGCTGACCGTAATCGGAAGTGTGTACACCTTCGACGAGGTTGTCGGGGCGGAACCGTCCGTGGTGTAGTAGATGGTCGCGCCGGGTACGAGATCGAGCATAGCGACTACCTGGCCTGCGTTATAGATCCCGGCTGCGAGCGAGAAGGTCGGTGCAGCGGCAACCGGCTGGATAACGTAGGCGGAAGAAGCGATTGGACTGGTGGTCAGGTTGGCAGACACAGCGATCGCGTTGATGGTCTGTGACTTGCTTACGCTGATCGGCCCGGTATAGAGGTTGGAGCTCTTGGTCGGCGTGCTGCCGTCCGTGGTGTAGTAGATGGTTGCGTTGGCGGTCGAGCTGGTAAGCGCCACCGACTGCGTGGTGCTGTAGGTCCCAGCCGCAACCGAGAAAGTAGGAGCCTGGGTAAAGGTTGAAGTCCAGGTGAGTACGGTCATCGAGAACGGAGGCAGCGAAAGTCCCGTCGCGGGATTGAAGCCGTTAAGGGTCTGCGACTGCGGCAACACGATGTTCGAGAACTCGTTGCTATCGGTGATGTTGGCCGAAGTGAGCTGCGTCATCTGCACGTTGCCGGTGGGTGCATTCTCACCCGAGAAGACCACCGGTAGCGCCGTCGTCTGGCTCAGATTGAAGACAACCGTGGAAGCGGTCGTACCGTTTAGGAAGGCAAAGGACTGGATGAGGTGAGCGCCATTCAAAACGACTCCGTCGCTGCTCAAGGGCTGGTTCCAGGTCGGGTTTGCGCCGCCGTTTACGGTCGCCAGCATGTTGCCGCCGATGACGGCGTTGGCCATCGCCTGCGTCCAGAACTGAGGCCGGCGGCGATTGGTCGTGCCCATGTCAACCACCAGACCCCAGAGGCGGGCCAGGCTGCCATCGCTGCGGCGATATTCGTACTGGGGGAGGGAGAAGGCGTTCTGGTACTGCATGCCGATGCGCATCATCTCTAACATGTGCACGGTATGTGCAACGCCGGCACCCACAGAGGGAGTCAGCTTATCCAGCTCGGGCTTAGTGATGCTCCCAATCATGGTGCCGAGGTTGGTCTCATACACGCTGACAGCAGTTGTAGCTGATGTTGCTGAGGGAGCGGCTGCGCCCACCAGCATGTTCTGGTAAATTTCGCCTCCTGGTGACTCGAAGATTTCCGGCTCGGCGAAGAGCGCTCCGAACTGCAGAGCCTGCGATTCGTCATTGGCACTGAAGAGCAGGTACGGGGCTACATCGAACGAATCATGCTGAGTGCTGTAGCTCAGCATAGGCGCATTGTAGCCGGGCGTAGCTGCCAGACCGCTGAGGACAAGATCGAACTTGGAGGACTTGAAGCCAGTGGTCTGACGCGCCGCACCGAAGACCTGGTTGGCCCATTGCGGATACGCCGGATAGTTCATGGACTCACCCTTGAAGGCGCCATTCCAGGTTTCGTTGCCCAGTTCAAGGTGAATCTTGTTGAAAACCGACGTCCAGGGCTGAGCCTGGCCGCGGCTGATGCGCAGCGCGCTCCAGTTATCGGAGCCTGTGCCCGTCAGATATTCAATGAACTCTGTCATTTCGGCGGGGGTCGTAGCCGTCGGAATCGTAATCCAAGGATCGGCACCGACCGCCTGGCAGAGTTGCAGGAATTCGTGAATGCCGTAAGCGATGTTGGGATACGATGTGCCGTCGGCGTTGAAGCCCATGCGATAGCGAGCGAATGGAACCTGTAATTGATTCGGCAGATCAGAGCCGAGCGCGGCGCCAGCCGCCATCATCCGGATGGTGCCGGGATTCAGCTGCTTAAGCGCGTTGACCACGTCGTCGCGGAAAACAGTGGTGTTGGTCGGGTCGGAGTTGGTCTGCTGAAACGATACATCGTCAAGTTCGACCGTTGCTCCCTGAGCGAGGAAATTCAGCTGGACCGGGCCGAGGGCGGAGCCGGTTTCGTTCGCGGAAAACGTCAGAGTGTAGTCCTGCCACGTGTTGGTGAGCTTGACGTTCTGATTCAGCCAGTTGGGAACACCGGGCTGCAGGCGCAGCGCGTTCACGTTCAAAATGTTGTTGCCGCCGAGGCTCTTGGCCCGGAACGTGATGGCGAAGTTACCATTCAACTGAATAAAGCTGAGCCCAGACCAAGTATCAAAGCCCTGTGTCACCTTGGCGGACTGGCCTGCACCACTGGCGCTCAACAGGATCGCCTGCTTGCCAGGGCTGTTCGGGGAGATATCGTTGGTCTCCGTGGTGATAGTTCCACCACCTCCTGGGTCATCTGCCCAGCCCGCATCTCCGGTCCCTGGGAAGTAATTTACGACCGAGAAGTAATCACCAACAGCCAGATTCACACTCTTGTCAAACGTAAAGATAGGACCGCAGCTCTTGCAGCCGTCGGCAGCGGTATTTGTAACAATCGTGCCGGTGGTTCCAGCCTGCGCCCCGGAGATAACCAGATAGCTTCCGCCTTTCCAAAAGCCGGCAGGCTGAGCGTTGTACTGATTATCGTCCGTGCAGGTATTGGCAGTCACCGAGGTGCATCGAAAGATAACGCGATACTTAAGCCCTTCGAATCCGGGATTTTCAAAGACCAGATTCTTCAACATCTGACCCGAATCCCAATAGCCATTGTCCCCCAGGTTGATGCCTAGGCGGTGTACCTGGGTTTGGATGACGTTGCCGGTAATCTGAACATTCGTTGGGGTCGTCTGAGCATTGGAGCGCGAGGCACAGCCAAACGCCAACGCAAGCATAGTAAGAAAGGTGAAAGATTGCGTTACCTTCATTTTCAAGCCGGAGAACAGCACACTCATTACAAACTCCTAAGGAATCAGGGATGGGGATTGCCAAAGCGCAAGTTACTCATGCGAGTTACGACGGAGCGAGCCAGAAGCATGAGTGATCGCTAACCGTTTCATCGCCATCCAAATACAAAAGCGGTAGGTTACTTAGGACACCTTAAGTTTGAAGACACGTCTGCGATAGCGTATGGGCGCAGCTGAGAGTCAGGTTGACTTTGGTTACACTTCGTCCGCGAGCTGTACCAATCAGGATTGGTTACAAGGGAAAGCGAGTATATTCGCTCCGCGGGTTAATATGTTTGGGGTTGCCAAGGCTTTATGAATAAGTGGTACAAGTGTGCCGCTCGGGCACAGTACGGACGGGGATCCGCACTTGAGTGCAACGCTTTATTGGTCGCTGTCCGAATTCTAACAGGAAATTCCAATTGCGGATGATCATCTTTATATCGTTCGTGAATTTACGGTTACGAGCCCGTTCGCGCCATTTTCTTTCTTCATAAGTAATTGGTTGAGCAGCTGAGAAGCGATCTCCGTCCGTACCCTGATCTCCGCGCGGTTTTAGGGATTTTGCTGTTTCATGACGCCTCTCGGCATCGATTGATTTGCCCCTAGGCTTCTGAATTATCCTTCGATAAAATAAGTTGTTGTCACGCGACACATCACTAAGCCTCAAAGAATCCGTTCGTGCCCTGCGTTTGGAGTCCCTTCGTATGTCCGCATATCGAACCTGCTCCAAGGAATATCAGTAACGACGCCGTCATCGCTCGGCCAGTGGAAGCCGGGCGTCCCAACCGCCAAGATTTGTAGCTCCCGGGTTGTTCCGCACAAGCATGGCCTACCCGGCGAAGAAAGCCCCGATCGCATGCCAGCAGACGACTTCTTCCATTTCGACGTTTCAGTCATTCTCGTCTCTTTCAATACACGGGACGTCCTGCGCGAATCGTTGCAATCGGTGGAGCGCGAGCAAGGCAGCCTGCGCACCGAAATCTTTGTCGTGGACAACAACTCCCACGACGGCTCAGTGGAAATGGTTGAGAGCGAATTTCCTCAGGTTAAGGTCATTCGCAGCGCGGTCAATCTTGGGTTCGGAGCCGCCAATAACGTTGCTCTCGAACAGGCTCGGGGACGTTACCTCGTCCTTTTGAACTCAGACGCTTTTCTCTGCGCGGACTCGCTCCGTCTCTCGGTCGAAATGATGGACTCCGACCCTACCGTGGGCCTGGCGGGCGGACGGCTGGTAGGGCGCGATTTCGCATTGCAGCCCTCGGCGCGCATGTTCCCGAGCATCTTATCTGACTTCCTGGTTCTAACCGGTCTCGCCCACAAATTCCCGAAGTCCCGCTTCTTCGGCCAGTTCGACCGCACATGGGCGGACCCGATGCAGATTGCGGAGGTTGACTGGGTGCCGGGTGCTTATTCGATCATCCGGGCTCAGGCTCTTCAGAAGGTCGGCTTCTTCGATCCCGAATTCTTCCTCTATTCCGAGGAAGTGGATCTCTGCCGCCGCATCCAGATGGCCGGGTACAAGATCATGTACTGGCCGCAAATCGTAGTGATTCATATTGGCGGCGAGTCCTCCCGGCAAATCAAAACCCTCGAAATGTCCTCAGCCGGTGCCCAATTGGTCCGCTGGCGTATGCGAAGCACCCTTCTCTACTATCGCAAGCATCATGGATCGGGTGCATGGATGGCCAAGATGCTCGAGCTTGCTCTCTATAAATTGACTGCGTTGCGCAACAGCTTCAGCAGCGACCCAGCCCGAAGAGAGCGAGTCAGCCGCAATCGCAACCTGGCTGCGCTCATGCATCAGGCCTGGGAGGATACCAACGGCGGCAGAACTTCTCCTGCCCGCCCATGGAAGTTCGACTAGAGGCAAGCCAGAGGCCGAATGAGAACCCTGACGAGCAATCTACGGAAAAGTGCTTGATTTCCTCGTTCAACTTATCCGACTCTATAACTCCAACTGTCTTTGAGAGCACCCATCGTCGTCAGCAGAGCGCAACCAGCCCAAAGGAAGCTCACCACCATCGCATGGCCCACTTGAAAAAACAGGACGCGGTCGAAGTAGTGGTACGAAACGGCCTCGCAACCCCACAGTCCGATCGACAACGTCGTACCAAGCATGGCCATCAGAAGTCCGGGCCGGCGGCGAAACCGGCGCAAAATCCAGGTTGCCATAGAGAAAAGCGCCGCCCCCAGCAGAGCGAGTACCACCAGCTGAAATGGCCGACGGTGGTCATAGACCCCGTCGGTCATAGCCGTCCTCATCCAGTGTTCATGCAATTGCCATCGCCAGTTGAAGACTTTGTCCAGGAGCAATGCCAGTTGTATACAGGCCAGACCTGCATAGATACGCCTCGATTTACTATCGCGGCGTCCGTTCACCTGGCCGATCGAGCAGGTAAGACCAAACAAGCAGGCCACAAGAGCTACCGTGTAAGCAATGAGTCCGATTGTTCGAGTTATCGAAAACCACTCGTAGAGCATGATTTATCCTCTACGGTATGCTGGAGTCTGTCGAGAGCTCCATTTCTGCCTAGGAAGAACTCATGATTAATCCCCTGGTTGCCCTGTTTGCCTGGGTGCCAATCATCTTGTTGATCTTCCGCCGCGTCCCTGTCCGGATCGCCCTTCTCATCAACTTCGTGGGTGGGTGGGCGGTGCTGCCGGCAGCAAACTACATCGACAAGAATGTTCCCTTCCCCTACGCTATTCTCGGGACCAGCCTTGAGTCGGACTACTTCATCACCAAGGCCACCGTTCTGGGCTTTACCGGGATCCTTGCAGTTTTCCTCTTTGACCGGCCAGCATTCAAGCGGTTTGAACTGACTGTCTGGGACCTGGCAATGGGCATGTGGCTCATTTCGCCGCTGCTTTCGGCCATCGCCAATCCGGATAATTTTGCCGAAGGTTGCCTGGGAGAGTTGTACCAGTTGTTGGCCTGGGGAAGCCCGTACTTAATTGGACGTCTCTACTTCACGGATACCCAGTCTCTGCGCCTTGCGGCGAAAGCCTTCGTCATCGGCGGCCTGGCCTATATCCCAATCTGCATCTTTGAGATCTTTCGGGGCCCTCAGGTCTACGCATTCCTCTACGGCTACGAGCCTTTCCGCTGGACTGGCGCAACGCGATTCTTCGGCTACCGGCCCATTGGCCTCCTGGAGAACGGCAACCAGCTCGGTATTTGGATGGCCACCGCCACGCTCATCGCTCTGTGGCTCTGGCGACGCAAGACCTCCAAAGAGATTCTCGGAATTCCGATGCTGCTTGTCGCCATTTCTCTTTTCGTCATCACCATTCTTTGCCAGTCAGCTGGCGCAATCCTGCTGCTGCTGGCGCTCGCTCCCTTTGTCTTTGTGGATCCCCGCTATCTTTCGCGGACGATGACGGTTGTGCTCGTATTCGGCATCCTGGCTTTTGCCGCCTTCCGGATCATCAATGTTGTTTCGATCCGTGATCTCGTCCAGGAAAACAAAACCGCGCATGCCGTGGCCCAGTATTTGAAGAGCGTTGGCAAGGACTCGCTAGGCTGGCGGCTTGAGCAGGACGAACGCCACATCGACACCGCACTGTATGAGCCAATCCTCGGCTACGGCCAGTGGGATTGGTGGCGGCAAGGCATCGAGCGGCCCTGGAGTCTTTGGCTGCTGGTCTTCGGCATGTATGGAGGCGTAGGACTGGTTTCGCTGGAAGCGCTCCTGCTGATTCCCGCACTTCGCGTGGTGTGGTTCCCGCTTGCCAGATCGGACATAGGCTACACCAACATGCGCCACACGCTGTCAGCCGCTGTCTTGATTTCGGCCATCGACAGCCTGTTGAACTCGGCGGTCATTTTGCCACTGCTCCTGGTGATTGGCGGCATGACCATATGGTCCACCACCAACACGCAAGTGGACGTGGATTATGGCAAGGCAAGGGCCTCAGCTGGAATGCCCGGCTGGCGCGGTAGCCAGAACCCTCGCAAAAAGCCTGCAGTTTAAACAAATCACCCCGAGCCTCTCACGAGATTCGGGGTGATTTGTTCCTGACTCCAAATGAAGAAGACTCTAGGCCCGTGACTGAATCTCAACGGCAACATCCTGCAAGGCGGCTTCCCACTCTGGCATCCTGAAGCCAAACTGGGCAGCAAATTTCTCGCAATTCAACCTGCTGTTGTGCGGGCGTTTTGCCGGGGTCGGATATGCCGAGGTAGGAATCCCAACTACTTCAGGAGCCTTCTGCTTGTTTTCGAAGGCCGCAAAGATCGCTTTGGCAAACCCGCACCAACTCGTTTCGCCGCCGCAGGTCAGGTGATAGGTCCCGCTTGCGGAAGCATCGTCACCGCTTGCTGCAAGCTGCAGGGCAATGGCAACCGTCGCCTCCGTCAGCGCTTCAGCTGTCGTCGGAGCGCCGATCTGGTCATCGACAATCGTCAGTCGCTCGCGCTCCCGGCCAAGCCGCAGCATCGTGTGCAGAAAATTCCGCCCCTCGGCCGCGTAAACCCAGCTCGTGCGCAGAATTACGTGCCGGCAGCCGGTGGCAGCGATTGCCCGCTCGCCATCCAGCTTGGTCTGTCCATAGACGCTGAGCGGACCTGTTGCGTCCGTCTCAAGCCAGGGTTTGTCCCCTGATCCATCGAAAACGTAGTCGGTCGAATAGTGGATCAACCAGCCATTCATTGCAGCCAGCTCCTCAGCGATCACGCCTGGAGCCACGGCATTCACAAGCCGTGCCAGTTCCGGTTCAGACTCCGCCTTATCGACGGCGGTGTAAGCGGCCGCATTGACGACGATCTCAGGCTTCGCAGCACGAACTGCTGCCCGGACAGCATCAGGATTGGAAAAATCCAATTCAGCCCGCGTCATTGCCGTTACTTCGAATTCACGTGGCAAGGTCCTGGCGAGCAGCATCCCGAGCTGACCGCCAGCTCCCAGCAATAGGACACGCCTCATTAGTCGAAAACCTCAGCGTCGGCCAGCGGCGTTCCCGCTGCATCCTTGCCTGAGAGGATCGCGTCTTCCGGCGCGACCTTCCAGTCGATGCCCAGAGCCGGGTCGTTCCAGAGCACACACCGCTCGGCTGTCGGCGAATAATAGTCGGTCACCTTGTAGCTGAGCGCAACGGTCTCGGTGAGCGCGGCAAATCCATGCCCGAATCCTGGCGGAATCCAGACCATGCGCGAACCCTCACCGCTCAGTTCGACTGACGTGTGCTGACCAAACGTCGGCGAACTCTTGCGCAGGTCAACAATCACGTCGAGCGCTGCTCCGGTCACAACACGCACCAGCTTTCCCTGCGGCTGGCCAATCTGGTAGTGCAGGCCGCGGACAACGAACTTGCGAGAGAGCGAAAAATTATCCTGCTTCCAATCCGAAGGCAGGCCCAGCTCAACCATCCGAGCCAGATTAAAAGTCTCAAAGAAAAAGCCCCGGTCATCGCGAAACATGCGCGGCTCGAAAATCAGCACACCGGGCAAAGAAGTCTCAACTACGTTCAAAGCAAACCCTCCGAATCGACAAAGGAATCGTCCAGCAGATTCAGCAGGTACTCACCGTAACCGCTCTTCGCTGCACGTCCGGCCAGTTCCCGCAGATGTTCCGCGTCGATCCAACCCTTACGATAGGCAATCTCTTCCGGGCAAGCCACTTTCAGACCCTGGCGCTGCTCGATGGTCTTGATGAATAGTCCGGCTTCAAAGAGCGAATCGTGCGTACCGGTATCGAGCCAGGCCATGCCGCGGCCCATCACTTCGACCTGGAGCGTTCCTGCTTCCAGATAATGACGATTGACATCGGTGATTTCTAATTCGCCGCGAGGGGAAGGCTTCAGGTTCACAGCGATGTCGACAACGGAAGCGTCATAGAAGTAGATGCCGGTGACTGCATAACGCGACTTTGGCTTCTTCGGCTTCTCTTCAATGCTGATGGCCTTACCGTCCGGACCAAACTCGACTACGCCGTACCGCTCAGGATCATGCACTGGATAGGCAAACACCGTGGCGCCTGAGGCACGCTTGGCGGCTCGTGAGAGCAGCGAGCTAAGCGTCTGGCCATGGAAAATGTTGTCGCCGAGTACCAGTGCGCAGCTGTCATTGCCCACAAATTCTTTGCCGATAATGAAAGCCTGCGCGAGGCCTTCAGGCTTCGGCTGCACGGCATAGCTGAGCTTCATTCCCCACTGGCTGCCATCACCCAGAAGCGCCTGAAAGCTGGGCGTGTCTCGCGGGGTCGAGATGATCAGTACTTCCTGAATACCCGCAAGCATGAGCGCCGAGAGCGGGTAGTAGATCATCGGCTTGTCATACACCGGGAGCAGCTGCTTCGATACCACTTGCGTTACCGGATAGAGGCGCGTCGCCGAACCACCGGCCAGAAGTATACCCTTCATAATTCCCTCAGTTTCATTTCCAATTAAGCATCCCACAGCCGGGCAGAAAAGTGGGTGCCCCTTGTCATATATCCGATACCGTTAGGCCACGGAGATCGCAGGGCACCCCATTCGTGACTCGGATCAGCCCTCCCCCGAAAACTAACCCGGTCACAGGACCAAGCATAAGATCCGGCGGCATCAAAAGACATTCTTCTTTTGTGCCATATCACTACACATACGGCTACCACTTCCGGCACTTGACCACTGCACTGCGGTGCTTCCTGCCCGCGACGAAACTTAGAGTGCACCCCCTATACGGTTGGATGCACGGCTCCGCCGGCAATCACCTCTAACGCATGCGGCAGCAGGGAGAGAATCGCTGAGAGACATTCGACGGCTCCCTTCTCACTACCCGGCAGATTCACAATCAACGTCTTGCCTCGAAGCCCGGCAACAGCGCGGCTCAACCACGCGAACCGATAGAACGGCGCAGTACCGGCCCGCATCGCCTCGGCCAGTCCTGGTACTTCGCGGTCGATCACACGACGCGTCGCCTCGGGCGTCACATCCCTCGGCCCCAGGCCGGTCCCGCCAGTCGTCAAGATGAGCGCATACTCCTGGTGCGAAAGTTCATGGAGCAGCGTGGCGATAGCATCGGTGTTGTCCGGCACCAGACCTCGTCCAATCGTCTCTCCGGGCCATTGCTCCGAAAGCAGCTTCACCACCGCGGGCCCTGCGGTATCCACCTGCTTGCCCGCCGCACATCGATCCGAAATTGTCACAACCGCGATTCCAGCCATCCTCGCCATCCTAACTGACGACACCCGAAATTCCTGCCACCTTCAATACAGCTACAGCAGCAGACGATATTATGCGTTCCCATCGCGGCACTCTCCTAACCGAATGCGGGCCAAATCAGCTATCATTCGCGTGTCAACACTGTGTTGCCGTTCGTTCATGTAAAGCAAAGTTCGTTCCATTTTCAGGAGACATCCATGCGCAAACTCAGCCTTTTTGCTGCCCTTCTGCTCGCCCTCGGTCTCACCGCCGCAGTCGCCGCGCCGCCGAAGTCGGTCTATGACTTCACACTCAAGTCGATCGATGACAAGCCCGTACCGCTCTCTGAATACCATGGCAAAGTTCTGCTGCTGGTCAACGTTGCGAGCAAGTGTGGCTTTACCCCGCAGTACACCGCGCTCGAGTCCGTCTACGAGAAGTACAAGTCCAAGGGGCTGGTCATCGTCGGCATTCCAGCCAATAACTTCGGCGGCCAGGAGCCTGGTTCGAACGAAGAGATCAAGACCTTCTGCACCAGCAAATACAGCGTGACCTTCCCCATGATGTCCAAGCTCTCCGTGGCTGGCGAAGGCAAGACTCCGCTCTACCAGTTCCTGACCGGCGCGACGACCAACCCGAAGTATGCCGGCGAAATCAAGTGGAACTTTACCAAATTTCTCTTTGACCGCAATGGCAACCCGGTTGCGCGTTTCGAGCCCAACGTCACCCCTGACTCGCCGGAAGTGACCTCAGCCATTGAAGCAGCTCTCGCCAAGTAACCAGGGGCAACCATGAAGCTGCTGCATATGGCGGACGCGGTCCGCTACCGCACCATGACGACGGCCGAGCTGCGAGAGACGTTCCTGATCACGGACCTCTTTCAGCCCGGTGTCGTCAGCCTCACCTATGTCGATCTTGACCGCACCGTTCTCGGCTCAGCCGTGCCGCAGGGATCGGCCCTCAGCCTGGAAACCGACGACGCCCTCAAAGCGAGCTACTTCACCGAGCGCCGAGAACTGGGCATCTTGAACATCGGCGGCTCAGGCAGTGTCACAGTCAACGGCAAAACATACTCCCTGGGCAACCGGGATGCTCTCTATATAGGCCGCGGCAACGAAGAGATTCTCTTCACCAGCGACGACCCAGCGAGTCCGGCGTACTTCTATCTGCTTAGCTACCCGGCTCATGCGGCCTATCCTACGCAATTCATCAAGTCCGCCGAAGTGGCCCGGGTTCAGCTCGGTGCGCCGGAGACTGCCAACCAACGCGAAATTACCAAGCTGATCTACCTACAGGGCGTGCGAAGTTGCCAGCTCGTGATGGGATTTACGCAGCTTGCCTCGGGCAGTGTTTGGAACACCATGCCGCCGCACACGCACATGCGCCGCTCCGAGGTCTATCTGTACTTCGATATCCCCGAGCAGCAACGCGTGATTCACATGATGGGCCCGGTCGATCAGACACGCCATCTAGTTGTGGCCAACCGCCAGATCGTCATTTCGCCAGGATGGTCGATTCATGCCGGAGTCGGCACCAGCAACTACGCCTTCTGCTGGGGCATGGGCGGAGAGAATCAGGCATACGATGACATGGATGCGCTTGCCATCGCGGACCTGCTGTAGTGGAGTTTTGGAGAGGCTGCCGATGTACATTGCGCCGTTGTCCCGTTTCTTCGTCCTTTGCCTTCTCACTCCTGCGCTTCTCTGCGCACAGTCTCCGAAGGTCGACCACCTGACCAGGGAACAGATTCGCGAAAAGGCAAAGGGGCTTGAGGATCTCGCGCGGATCCAGGACGGCTCAGCAAGTACCAAGCTATCCGAGTATCCCAATCACTACACCATGGTCGCCCTCCGCCACAAGAACGGCGGCGCTGAGATCCATGAGCATTTCGCTGACTTCTTTGTCGTCGTCGAGGGCCACGCGACCCTGGTTACGGGTGGCTCGGTGGTCGATGCAAAGACGACCGCGCCGGGCGAAATCAAAGGCACGTCGGTCCAGGGAGGCTCGTCTGAGCAGCTGAAGGACGGCGACGTCGTCCATATTCCAGCCGGGGTTCCGCACCAGCTACTTTTGCCGGACGGCGGCAGCTTCGTATACTTCGTTATCAAGGTCAAAGAAACGTAGGTCAGTTGCACACAGGTCAGAGAATCCTAACTCCTCACTCTCACAGGACAACAACACATGCTTCCAAGCTCCAAACTCTTTCGTCGCCCTTCTCGTCCAGCCATCAACGCAGCGCTCGTGCTTTGGGGTCTTGCTGCATTCTCCGCGCGCACGCAAGCTCAGCAACTGCGCGTTACGAATCCCATCGCCATCGACCGTAGCGAAGAGATCATTGAAGTCGACCTGGACCATCTTCTCCAGGTGCTGCACACGACTGCGGATCAGGCTAAGTATCTCGTCGCCACCGACGCAGTGACGCAGGATCACATCCCTGTTCAGCTCTCCAGCTCAACTCCTGGCGGCCCTCTGAATAAGGTGCTCCTGCTGGTCCAACTCACAGCCAAGGATGCTGAGACGATCGAGTTCAAGGTCGATCCCAAGGCTCCCCCGGAAAAAGTGCAGGTCGCAGGCCGCGAAGCCCCGGAGCGCAAGGACGACTTCGCCTGGGAGGACCGGTTTGTCACCTTCCGCATCTACGGTCCGGCTCTTGAAAAGACTGGCGAGATCACTTCTGGCATCGATGTCTGGTCCAAGCGCGCGAACAACTTCGTCATTGACAGCTTCTACAAGCGCGAACAGCAGGCCGAAGCCGAGCACAAGCCTGAGCTCTCGTATCACAAGGACGACGGAAAGGGTCTCGATTCTTACGAGGTTGGACCCTCGCGCGGGGACGGCGGCACAGCCGTGTGGGTTGGCGGCAAGCTCATCGCGTCCAAGAATTACACCAGCCTGAAGATCCTCGATAACGGCCCAATCCGCTTCCGTTTCCAGGTCACGTATGCGCCGTGGAGCGCCAACGGGCAGCTCGTCACGGAAACAAAGACAATCACGCTTGACGCTGGCAGTCATCTCAACAAGATCGTTTCCACCTTCACGTATAAAGGTGCGCCTCTAACGCTGGCTGCCGGAATAGCGATCCATCCCGGCGGAGACTCGAATATTCCGGCAGAAAACGGCATAGCCTCAGTATGGGACACACCGCAGGATCCCACCGCAGGACACATTGCCACCGGTCTCCTTGCAACGAAAAGTGAAAATGCCAAGACCCTTATCGCGGCCCAGCATGCACTGCTGCTCTTCGACAGGAAATCGGGCGAACCCTTCACCTACTATGCGGGTTCCGGCTGGTCCAAGGCAGACATGACGGACCAGACCATCTGGAACGCCTATCTGACCTCGTTCCTCGACTCACGCGAGCATCCGCTGGTCGTGGACTGGATCGCCAAGTGAGACAGGATACCGCTCGCATCGCGCAAACCAGACGCGATGCGAGCGTGCAAGTCCCGTACAAGCCAAAGGGCTTAACTTATTGCGCAGTTTTGAAGAAGAATTTGGTGGACCCCCCGGGAATCGAACCCGGAACCTGTCGATTAAGAGTCGAATGCTCTGCCAGTTGAGCTAGAGGTCCATTGAAATAAGCGTTATTGCAGCCGGGCGACTGCAACGCAGGAACAGGGCAAATCGCTGTCCACTCGAATGAGTTTACCATAAACACGGCTTGAGGCAAATCAGCACATTCGGAGGGTTATCGTTCCACCAATCCTCTGCCAACAGCGGACTATGCGTTCGTCGTTTGTGGCACTCTCACAAACTGCCCCAAGTACGGCCATCGAGATCTGTCGCTGCATGTTTCATCTATGCAGTGCTACTTGAGGAGGCCTTCATGTCCCACCGTACCATCCGCAACGTCACGACCTCTTTTGCCATAACGCTCGGCGCTACAACGATCGCTCTCGCCCAGTCCTCGACCCCGCAAACACCGCCCACGGTGGCTGCCGTCAACTGGCAAATTGCGCAATCGGCAGGCTCTTCCAAGCGAAATCTCCTTGTCGTTACTGTCGATCATCCCCAGCGTTGGCACCCCTGCCACGTTCAGTCCTTCACCGTAGACAAACTTGTCTGCGCTCGGCAAATCGGCGGCTCCCGCACCTACCTTCCGCAGCAAATCGCCGCGCTCATCCTTCCCGGTGACAATGACCTCAGGGTGCGATTGCTACTCGGATTCAACGGCGGGTTAGCTGCGGCAATCTTCAGTACTGTCGTGCTCTCGGCGGTTTGCCCACCCTGCGCCGTCGCCACGGGGCTTGCAGCTCTCTTTTTCTTCGGCGCTGCCAGCGCTGTGCTTATCGGGGACGATCAGCCGAATCGCCTGCTCTATCTTGCTCCCGGCAAGGAGATCCCGGACAAGCACCGCTTCATTCAGACGAACTGATTTTACGGAACCTTTGCCGAGGGAGGGACGTACAGCAAAGAAATGCGTACTTCGGCAGCATTCAGAGGTTTCATGGCAAAGCAACCCCACGCTTCTTGGGCTGAAGCGAATCGCATTGCATGGCCCGCGCTCATCTTGATTGCTGCCGCAGTGACTGCGCTGCATCTTGCTACGAATGGCCGGTACGGCTTTCACCGCGATGAGTTGCAGTTCCTTTCGGACGCACGCCAGTTGGACTGGGGGTTCGTCCCCTACCCGCCCTTTACCGCGGCGATCCAGCACCTCGGTTTGGCGATCTTCGGCACTTCGCTCGTCGGTTTGCGCCTTGCGTCTGTCCTCTTCCAGGCAGCAGCAACTACCATCGCCGGCCTCATGGCTCGCGAACTCGGTGGAGGCCGATTAGCGCAGATCACTACCGCGCTCGCCGTGGCCTTCTCACCCTTGCCGATCTTTGAAGGGACTGAGTTTCAGTATTCCTCGTTTGACTACGTCTGGTGGATCCTCGCCGCATACGGCATAATCCGCCTGCTGAAATCTGAAAACCCGCGCTGGTGGCTGGCGATTGGAGCCAGTCTCGGCATGGGCATGATGACGAAGTACTCGATCACGTTTTTCATTGCCGGGATTCTTGGCGCAATGGTGCTCACCCGAGCCCGCCGCCACTTTCTGTCGCCCTGGTTCTGGGCGGGGGTGGGTCTGGCACTCCTCATCTTCCTACCGAACCTGCTGTGGCTCGTGCACCACGACTTTATTTCGTACCGATTCCTGCAACATATCCACGTCCGGGACGTCCGCCAGGGTCGTGCGGATGGCTTTCTCCGCGATCAGTTCAGGATCTGCGTCAACGTCGTCGCCGCGCCGCTTTGGATTGCCGGTCTCGTAGCCTTTCTGCGCAGCCCGCGGTACCGGATGCTTGCCTGGATGTACCTGATTCCGCTGACGCTGTTCTTCTTCGCGAAGGGCCGAGGCTATTACCTCGCTGCCGCTTACCCGATGTTGCTGGCGATGGGTGCAGTCGCCGCCGAAAGCTGGCTGGCGACGTTGCGCCCGCTCTGGCGCCGGACCATCGAGGCCGTGTACTTTGTTGCCTTCTCCGCGTGCGCCATTTACATCTGCGCGGCGCTTGTTCCGCTAGCTTCGGACGGCCCGCTGCGCGACTTTGCACTGACTCACAGCGGAGATCTTCGCGAGGAAATCGGCTGGCAGCAGATGGTGGCTGCCATTGCCCAGGTCCGCGATTCGCTTCCCGAAGAACAGCGCAGGAACCTCGGAGTCGTCGTGGGCAACTATGGCGAACGCGGCGCGGTAGACCTCTATGGCCCCCAGTACGACTTGCCCGCAGCGATCAGCGGCACCAATTCAGGCTGGCTCAACAGCTATCCGCATAACGAGCCGACCACGTTGATCATTCTCGGCGTGGGAGACAGGGACCGGGAAACTCAATTCACTGGTTGCAAGCTGGCAGCGACGATCCCCTATCCGAGCGGACAGAACAACGAGGAGTCCAACGATCACCCAGAGATCTACGTCTGCGGACCGCCGCGTCTGCCCTGGCCTGAGTTGTGGAAGATTGCACTCGACTTCGGATGATCTCCGGTTCGAGAAAGTAATCTAGAAAGTAAAAGCCAGCCCGCCACGCACACACTGCTGAGCTTGCGCAAAATAGAGGTGCGTTCCATCTTCCGTGATGAATGGCCGATAGCCCTCGGCCAGCAGGTTGCGCAGATCAAGCTGAGCCTCGAGGCCCCCTGAGCCTTCCCGACTTGCACCGAGATGAATCGGCTGCCGGATATAGATATTCAAATACGGCTCGCTCGCATCCACTGCAAACGGAGCCACTTGTGTCACCGTGGCAGCCGGTTGCCAGCGATAGCTCGCCCGCCAGCGTGTGCCCACACCATCGACTGTTCCCGACAACGCCAGCGAATACATCTGCGCCCGATGCGACTTTGCGCCCTGCAGGATCGACGCGATCGTTTCCGGCCGCCCGGTGGCCTGCAGCACCAGCGCGTCACCGCTCGCGTAGCTCAGCTTAACCCTGTTGTGTCCCGGTAAACGGCTCTGGACCGACGCCAGCATTCCGGTGGTGGCGTAATTGGGCCCTGCAGCGCGAAGCAGCCCACTGGCCCGATCCACCAGCATCCATTGACCGGCAGATTCGCCTGCGGTCAAACGACCGGATGCTTCGATCATTGGGTTCACGATGTTGTCGCCGTAGATGACCAGCTGCATCTCAGCAGGTCCCGCGCTTGTCGACCAGCCGAGTTCCTGGTGCAGACCATGCTCCAGGACCAGTTCGCCATCCCGCTCGCTCACGATTGGCAGCCAGCGTGCAGCCATTGCCTCATCCGCGCCGGCATCAACCGAACGGGCCGACGCCACCCGGTAGGACAAAGATGACTGGCCGCGATGCAGAGTCACCCGCGCAAACGGCAGCGCCGCAAAAGCCGTCGACCCAGCACCGGAGCCATCGCCAACCCGCGCCAGAACCTGCTCCGAGCCTGCCTCAGCTTCCAATTCGTCCAGCAACTGCAGCGATTCCCACGTTCGCAGCGACCCGATCTGAAGCCCCTGCGCGCCGCCCGCACCGGCCTCCGGGTCGATCATGACCGCAGCCAGGGTCTGCATGGAGCTCGAACCCAACCCGGAACTCCGCATCTCCTGCCGAAAACCAAGCATTGCATCCATCATGCCCGCTTCTTCCGGGGAGACGACAGCGCTCATCGCCATCCTCCGCCGGGCGGACGTGTCCTGCTGCATCGCTGCTGAAACCCGTGTTCCTGCCTCGCCAAAGCGAGCATCCCCGACAGAACTCTGCACTCTGACCCGACGATTCTTCGCCCCACGGCGCTGCTCAGCCTGGGCCACTGCGGAAGTTTCCTCTGAGCCGTCGGATACCAGGATCGGGGATCCATCATCGAGCCAACGCAAAAGAGGGCGGCTCTCAGCCGACCTCATTGTCCATGCCCAGTCATCCACAGCGCGTGCCCGCGCCTTCTGCGGTTGCGGAACCCACTGCATCAGGTCGTACAGGCTGTTCAATGTCAGGTTGACGATGGTATTGGTTCGAATCCTGAGGTTCTGCTTCAGGGCGGGAATGAAACTGCTTCCCACCGCCTTGATGGCATATTGTCCGGGAAGCACGGAAACGATAGAGTAACTGCCCTTGTGATCGGTAAAGACCTTCGATACGACGGTAGAATCGGACCGCAGCAGTTCAATCTGGATTCCAATCTGCGGCGTGCCACCGGAGTCCCGCACCACACCGGCGACCGAGCCGGTGGCAGCGTTCATCGGCGCCGCATAAGCAGCTTCGCCACAGGAAAGGCTCCCCAGGGATCCCAGCGCGATACACGCCACAACGAATTGGAAGACGATACGCTTCACGGTTTGTCGTTTGTCAAAATACGCCCTGAAGCACTCCTCAAAGTACGCAAAACCATCAGTCAACCAGGTTCGTTGCCCGGTCGTACCGTTCACTGGGGGATGTATGTCCTATTCCACGACAAAAGGGGCCGATTGCGCAATCTCTTGTTTTGAAATCGCGTCCTGCACCCGAATCGTCATCTTGTACTTGCCCGGCTGCAATCCTGCCAGAGCCACACTGCGCTCCATCGTCAACTGGTCGCTGTGTGCGCTGAGTTTGCTCGAGTCCTCGTGCGTTTCCAGCAACAGCTTGTCAGACGTTGTATCGCGGATTTCGTAAGTCACCGTCGCGGAATTGCTTTTTGTCTTGTCGTCCATGCCCAGGTTATAGACCTGCATCCAGCAGTTCAGCTTCTGGTCACGGGTAAATTTGACCGGAGTTGCCAGATTCTGGCTCACCCGCGGCCGCACATAGGTGTTGCCGATGATGAAGTTGCCCGTACCGATGGTCTGGCTCGGTACCGTGTACATCGTGTCCGCCAGAATCAGCGACGAAGTACCCAGCTTTTCATCGTCGTACTTCGGCACATTGATGCTCTGGGAATAGATGCCCATGTGATCCGGATTGTTGACGTCCTTGATCGCAATGTCGACCCGGTAGTTGCCCGGACGCAGGGGCAGAGCTTTCCAATAGACAGACTGCTTTTCGAGCGTCTTCTGCAGCAGCTCGGACGGCTGGGTGATCTCGACCGTGTCTTCAAATGTCTGGACGGTCTTATGGGTGATGGTTGAGACCTTGCCCAGAATGTTCACCACGCCCTTGGAGACGCCGTCTTTGGTCGCGAACGTCACGTCCTTATTCTTGATTTGCAGCGTGACAGGCACGAGAACGGTGTCCTCGGTGACCTTGATGAAGTCGGTCCGCACATCGAACGGGAAGATGGTTCCACTCAGGACCTTGTGGTCCGAGATGAAGCTCTCCAGGTCCTTGAACTTCACTGGCGGGGGAGCGAATACCTTGGCTGCGAGTTCGATGCGGTCAAACTGCTTCGACTGCTGCGCGGACGCCATCGGACCGGTTCCCAGGTTTTCCAAACCACCCTTGAAACGGTCTGCCTTCTTGGCCTGTCCCATCTGCTCGTACATCGTTTCGCCGGCGCCCGGGACGTGCAACAACGCGTCCTTCTCGGAGCGGTCGATGGTGAAGTGATAGTCGCCGCACTGGCAGGTATCTACGAATTCGAGGTCAATATTGTCGCCAACGCCTTCGAGATAGCGGTAATGCCACACCTCAAACGGAAAGGTCGAGGTCTCGCCGCCGCCTTCGTCAAAGGGCCGCTGGTAGCTGCCGCCGGAGGGATGCGAGTCAATCGAATCCGGCTTGCCGAATGAGATATAGATATGACCGCGATCCGTCTTCCAGCCCGGCTTGCCCGCCGCAAAGTGCTCATTGGCATAGGCGATACGACGATAGTGCTCCTCGCGGAACTCATTATCCGGCGAGTCCGGATTGGGATTGCGCCGCAGCCAGAACTGCTCGATGAACGCGTCGCGCTCCTCGTCATTGCTCAGATTCTTGAAGGCCTTGGTCTCTTCGTCGGAGATGATCCAGGCCACATCCTGGTTCAGCCAGGTCTTGTAGGCCGTCGAAAGCTCCTGCCTTTGCAGCTTCTGCCGCTGAAATCGCTGCTTGTCGGTCAGCGGCCGCTTCAGAGGATCGGCTTCTTCTGCCGGCTTGTCCAGCTTCTTCCTCGACTTGTCGCCGGACTTGTCAGCCGCACCACTCTGATCCTGTGGCGCAGCAGGTTCCTGCCAACCAGTCACCCCGCCCGGAAGACCCACATAGGCCCGCGCCGGAGCGCTTGCCAGCAAAGTGAGGGTGGCAAATGCCAGCGCCCCAGATGCCAAGCGTAAGAGGTTGGAAGACTGTGTCGTTTTTTGAACTGTCGGGACGGTCAAGTTGCTCTGCTGCATCATGTCGTGGCCTACTCCTGCAAGCCCCTATTCTACGGTTACCTAGAGGCCGGGGCAAGGATATGGTGCCAGTTGGACAGGAAATCGCGAAAAAGGTTATCCCCGCCCCTCCGCACCTTTTCGATTCCCTCGCCTTTCCGGGAACCCTGAGGCCAGCAGTTGCGTACACTGTCAGCGGAGACTTCCTCACAGCAATCACGATATGAAAAAAGTCATTCTCATTGTTCTGGCAGTTCTTGTCGTCGTCGGAGCCGTCCTCGCCATGGTGTATCAGGCGCAGTCCGGATACACCCCTGTGCTCACTGGCAAGGTTGTCCGGCAGGATCTGGCCACCATCGTCAGCGGCACCGGGCAGATCAAGCCCAAGACCTACGTCAACGTCGGCGCAACCTCCTTCGGGCGCATCACGCACCTCGAAGTGAAGGAAGGCGACCATGTTACCAAGGGTCAGGTGCTGGCCCGAGTAGAGAATGTGCAGCCGGAGGCCAACGTCGCCGCCCAGGAGGCCATGATCTCGTCGTCCAAAACGGATGTGAACTCCTATCTCGCTGCCGAGAAGACCGCCGAAGCCAACGTCGAGCATTCCAAGGCCGATCTCGAGCAGAAGCAGCTCGACTGGGATCGCGCCAAGAGCCTCTACCAGCAGCAACTGATCGCCAAGCAGGACTTTGATGCGAAAAAGGCTGCCTATGACCTGGCGGTGGCAACCCTCGCCCAGTCTAATGCCGCGCTGATCCAGTCTCGCGCCCAGACCGAATCCGCCAAGTCCAAGGTCACCAACAACCAGGCCACTCTCCGCTACAACATGGACGCCCTCGACAAGACCGTCTCCGTAGCGCCCTTCAACGGCATCGTCACCAACCTGCCCGTTCGCGAAGGCGAAACGGTCGTCGTCGGCATCCAGAATGCCGAAGGCTCCACGCTGATGACCCTGGCCGACATGAGCGTCATCACCGCCGAAGTCAAGGTCGACGAGACCGACATCGTCAATATCCAGATCGGTCAGTCCGCCGACGTCACCGTAGACGCCCTGCCCGGCCGCACCTTCAAGGGCCACGTCACCCTCGTCGGCGATCAGGCAATCCTGCGTTCGACCGGCATCGCCACCTCTCAGTCCACCACCGGCACGGAAGAGGCTAAGGACTTTAAGGTCGTCGTCACGCTCGATCAGCCCGACGATGCGCTGCGTCCAGGTCTTTCGACCACAGCCAAGATCACCACGGCCCACAAGCCCAATGTGCTCACGCTGCCCATTCAGGCCCTGACCAACCATGTTCCCGAGACTCTGGACGCCAACGGTAAGGCAGTCGTTGCCCCGGCAACTCCTGCTCCCGGTACCAAACCTGCCGCTCCCGTTCAGGGCGTGTTCATCGTCAAAACGATTAACGGCAAGCTCCGCGCTCAATTTGTTCCCGTAACCACCGGAATTACCGGCTCAACGGATATCGAAGTTGTCTCCGGTCTGGTCGAAGGACAGGAGATCGTCACCGGCCCGTTCAAGACCATTCGCTCCCTCAAGGGAGGCGCTTTACTGAAACGGGATGAAGTGAAACCCACACCCTCCACTCCTGCCTCCTAAACGCAAACAGGATGGGTACGGAACTCAAGGGAAGTTTTGCCGTATAGCAAGAGAAGACCGGCTCCCGTCGCGATACGAATTGCGACGGGAGCACAATAGGTAAGACGGGGCTTTGGCCCCCGAAGGAAATCAGAATGGCCACCAACACCGCTCCCAGTCCCGTGATCTCCGGCTCCGCGCAGGTCAAGCGCGACATGATCGTTGTCGAAAATCTCTGGAAGACCTACGACATGGGCTCCGAGCAGCAGGTCAGCGCGCTCAAGGGAATCTCCCTGAACATCAAGGACAACGAATACGTAGCCATCATGGGTCCCTCCGGCTCCGGCAAGTCCACCTTCATGAACCTGATCGGTTGCCTCGACTCTCCCAGCAAAGGCAATTACTGGCTGAACAACCAGCTCGTCAGCGCGCTTGACGACGACGAACTGGCGCGGATCCGCAACAAGGAGATCGGTTTCGTCTTCCAGACCTTCAACCTGCTGGCCCGTGCCTCAGCCCTGCACAACGTAGAGCTGCCCCTCATCTATAACGGAACCCCAGCCGCCGAGCGCCTTCAACGCGCCAAAGACGCTCTGAGCGCCGTAAATCTCGATGGCCGCATGAATCACAAGCCAAACGAGCTCTCCGGCGGTCAACGACAGCGCGTTGCCATCGCCCGCGCGCTCATTAACCGTCCCAGCATCATCCTGGCCGACGAACCTACCGGCAACCTCGACTCCAAGACCGGCGTCGAAATTATGGCGCTCTTCGACGAACTGCAGGCCAAAGGCAACACCATCGTCCTCGTCACCCACGAGCCGGATATCGCGGAGTACGCCCACCGCGTCGTCCACATTCGTGACGGAGAAATCGCTTCCGACGAACCATCGAAGCGCGTTCGCTAGCTCCCGGCATTCACCAGAAATCAACGACGGGGATCGTGGCTCACCGAAAATGAATCACAATCCCCGTCGTTATTGCATGCGGGTGCGAATCTGGAATCCCACTGAATCTGCTCTGGGCAAACTCAAGCCGCCAGCTGCAAAAGCGGGACACGGCAAAATCCAGACCGGCCACTCCCTGCACAGTCACCCCATCGCGATTCGTATCTGGTACGGGCTGGCCTGGCTCGATAATGACCCCGCCCGGCGTATCTAAATTCGCGCTGTTTGGTCCGAACAACACTTCGGCATACGGGCGCATGTAGCCTTGAGCGGTGGTCACCGAAATCGTCGGACCCACCAGCGGTCCATGAACTCCGTTTGTTCCACCCTCAATCCGCAGGTCCAGACCTGGCCGGATACGATATTTGACCCACTCGGCGTAAACGCCAGCCAGAGGGATGGCTGTGCCTGATCCGTAATGAGGCGTGTGATCGGACTCTCCTCCAACCGACAGAAAGACGCCGAAACCAATCTCCGGACTTTGGCTTTCCGGACTTTGGCAAAATGCATCGCCTGCGAAGAGCATGAAGCAAAGACAGATCAGACAGAAGGCATGTGAGATTTTCATATGCCCACTCTAGGAATTCCAGCGCTCGAATATACGTTGTCCTGTGTCACTCTTTTGAAGTGCAACAGTGCTCAGACCCTTCAGGACGTGGCGGGTTGAAGCCCCGGCCGCAGGGAATGAAACGACTCCTCACTGATGAGCGGGAAGACGATACTGGCTACGCCTGGCGGCAATTTCGCCGCCGTCAGGCTGTCGCAGATCACCGAAGCTGCCTGCTCCAGACCCGCATGCCAGCCGTTCTGCCGTGCATCGCGAAGAAGCAGAACCTCCGGCGAAAATCCGGTAGCAATCAACATCGCCCGGGCAACTTCAAGAAACTGCGGCCAGTGCGACGCAATGCCCACCAGATGATCGCGGGATACGGGCAGATTTTGCGATATGGATGGGCTAATTGGATTGATGCGCAGCACGGTCAGCGTAATCGAGGAGCCAAGCGCCTGACGCGCCGCGTCCTCCTTGCTCGGCAATACCACCGGCCGCACGTCATAGACATGCGAGCGAAGCTGCGCCGGCCATTCCGCAATGGCAAGCGCACAGACCTCGAGCGGTGCGCACCCCGCAGCCGCCGCTTCATGCTGCACCAGACGTGCCAGTTCCGGATCGGGCTCCAGCAGCAGGCACTTCGATGGGCGAGCGAGCGCGATGGCGATTCGATTCTTCAATTCTTCGTCGGTAATTCCAAGCTCACGCGAGGTCTGCACAGTTCGCTGGACCAGGCTGTCCAGAAGCAGTGCTTTGGGGCTGTCGAGCGGCGCCGCAGGTGAATTTCCCTGTGGGCGTACGCGATCCGCTGCAAAAGACTTGCCGCTGCGCGGGCGCACGTAGACCCCGCTGCCGCGCTTGTGCTCCACCCATCGTTCGGCGCTCAACTGCTGGTATGCGGCGCTGACCGTATTGGAGTGAACCTTGAAGCGCCGCGCCAGCTCTCGAATGCTGGGCAGCCGCTCGCCCGGAACCAGCTCGCCGCTCAACACGCCCAGCGTCACCTGACGCACGATCTGCTCGTGAAGCGAAACCTCACTGGAGTGTACTAACCAGAAACGCACAGTGGCTCCTGTCTTGCCTGACGAGCTTACCATGACGGAAGACCGGTAACTTTGAGCACTTGCCTGCCCTCATGTTCTACGCGCACCCGCCGATATAGCCACAAGAGACACTCCACTTCCCCGACTGGCCAGACACGGCGGCAGACGTAATGTTCATGCTCAACGGCTCACACACGCCATCGAAGATCCCTCCCCCGGAATCTTCGATCCCCGCAACATCGGGGCACACCGATCAGGCCTCCTTCGCCTGTCCGCCGTTTATCGCTGTCAGCTCGACTCTGCGGCGATTGCTGCTTCAGGCGGAGGTAGCCGGACCGCGCCTGCAATATGCCACTCTCGAAGGCGAACCCGGCACCGGCAAACACCTCTTTGCCCAGACGATCCACCGCACCTCAGCCCTCGCCACAATGCCCTTCCAACGTCGCGACGCCCGGGAATGGCTCGCCTCCGAAGCGGAAGCTGCCTCGCTGGCCGGCACACTCTATCTCGACCGCGTCGACCTGCTCTCGTCTGCCGCGCAAAACCTGCTGCTCGATCTGGTAAAGGTCCTGCAGAATCAGGAACTCCAACGCACCGATTCACAGAAATCCCCGGCCCGTCTTTCGCGCTTTCTCCTCCTCGTCTCCACGCACACCTCGCTTCGCCAGCTTGCAGGTCAGGGCCAATTCCTGCCCGACCTTGCCTTTCGCCTGAGCGCCGTCCGCTTCCCGCTGCCTCCGCTGCGCGAACACCGAGAAGACATCGCCCCACTCGCGCAGACGCTCATTGACCGCATCTGCCGCCGTTACCAGCAACCCACCGCAGTCCTCTCTCCCGGCACGCTTCCAAAGCTGCTCCAGCACACCTGGCCCGGTAACGTCCGGGAACTTGCCTCGGTGCTCGAAACCGCCATTCTCGACTCCACCACGGGGGTCCTCCGCCCCTCCGACTTTGTCCTCAGTCCTGCCAGCTTGCCGCCGGCGCCAGCGGCTGTGCAGTCTCCCTCGGTCAGCGCTTCCACAACATCCAGTCAATCCGTTCCGGATCACACTGCCGACATGACCCTCGACGCAGTCATTCAGCGCCACATCCATCTCATCCTCAATCTGAATCGCGGCAATAAGCTACGCGCTGCCCGCCAGCTAGGCATTAGCCGCTCCACGCTCTATCGCATCCTCGCCGGCGGCTCCATCGCTGAAACCAATGGCGGAGCGGACACCCCGGACGCGAAAACCTGCTGATTCCCTTCCCATCCCCAGACCACGCTGTCCTTAAACTTGATCCCGCAGGAAATCCTCCACACACTTCCAAACGTTCTCTGTAACGGGAAGACATTCCAAGTACTCTAAGAGAGTTGTAGAGAACGGCGAACCAGGCACGTCTAATCCTGTTCCTTGGTCCCTGTTCCCTGTTCCCTGAGGTGCATATGCTTATCCGCAAACCGAACCCAATCGACGGCTCCGACATTCCGTCCTCCGAAATTACCCCGAAAGAAAAGTGGCTGAACCGCCGCAGTCTTCTCGCCGGAGCCGCCGCTACCGGCGCGCTCGCTCTCACTGGTTCGCGCCTCGCCGATGTGCTCGCGCCGGCTCGTTCTGTACACGCTGCCGAGAAGCTGCAGACCGTTAAGAGCCCGATCAGCACCACGGGAGAAGAGCTCACGACGCTGAAGGACATCACCAGCTACAACAATTTTTATGAGTTCGGCACAGACAAGAGTTCACCCGCTCAGAACGCTGGGGGCCTGCCTACCCGCCCGTGGTCGATCAAGATCAGCGGTCTCGTCAAAACCCCGAAGACGATCGATATCGAAACCCTGCTCAAAATGCACCCCCTCGAAGACCGCACCTACCGCTTCCGCTGCGTCGAAGGATGGAGCATGGTCATTCCCTGGGTCGGCTATTCGCTTTCGGAACTCATCAAGCAATGCGACCCGCTCGCTAACGCCAAATACGTCCAGTTCATCAGCTACTTCAACGGCAAGGTGGAGAAGTGGGCTCCCTTCGGCTACAACTGGCCCTATACCGAGGGGCTGCGGATGGACGAAGCGATGAATCCGCTCACCCTCCTTACGCTGGGCCTCTACGGCGACACCCTGCCCAACCAGAACGGCGCACCTGTCCGCGTCATCGTCCCCTGGAAATACGGCTTCAAATCGGCAAAATCCATCGTCGGCCTCAAGTTCACCGACAAGCAGCCCTCTACAACATGGAATGATCAGGCCTCGAACGAATACGGCTTCTACTCCAATGTCAACCCCAATGTCGACCACCCACGCTGGAGCCAGAAAACGGAAAGGGTCATCGGCAAGCCGTTCTACGCGCAGCGCAAGCCGACACTGATGTTCAACGGGTATGGTGACTTCGTGGCCTCGATGTATAACGGCATGGACCTCAGGAAGTATTACTGAGGCAAGAGCTTAAGCTCCTTTTCGAGATCGCAGGTCGACTCCCCAAAGCCCGGATTCAGGCAGCTTCTGGCGCCTGAATTCGGGCTTTTGTCGAACACTCTCCTCTGAATGCAGTCCTCTAAATCAAAAGCGATCCGAAAATTCGCCATTCCGTCCTCTTCCCAACCTGGAAAACCCTTCCCAAATCAGCACCCACTGCGGCGTCTGAGCTATTTTGTGCTATCCACTCGATTACTTACTGGTTACCCTGAGACTGTTACCACGTTGCCTTCGAGACTGTACGCCTGTAACCAAAGGTGATGGAGGACAACGCGGCGTTGTCACAACTCACAAATCAGGAGAAGAACAAAGGCCGAAAACCAACAGGAATATCCACCTCCAACTCCGGCCAAATTCAGACCAGCGAGGTCCCTCCCCCATGCTGATCCGCAAGCCCAGTCTCTTCGACGGCTCCTCGATACCGTCCTCCGAACTGACTCCGAAAGACAAATTCGTCAACCGGCGCCGCTTCCTGAAGGGCGCGACAGCTGGTGTTGCCTCGCTTGCCGCGGCCGGGCTAGCAGTTCAAGGGGTCCTGAGCCTCGACGATCCAGTACAGACCGTGCTCGCGTCCGGGAACCTCAATACAAAGCAGGGATCGCTGACTACGCACGGCGAAGAGCTCACCAGCTTCGAGCACATCACCATCTTCAACAACTTCTATGAATTTGGCCCAGATAAGCTTCAGCCTGCCAAGAACGCCGGCGCCCTGCCAACGCGCCCATGGACGATCCACGTCTCCGGCCTGGTTCACAAGCCGCGCACCTTCGATATCGAAACCCTGCTCAAAATGCACCCACTGGAAGAACGCGTCTATCGCCATCGTTGCGTCGAGGGCTGGAGCATGGTCATCCCATGGGTGGGCTACTCACTTTCCGAACTCATCAGGCAGTGCAACCCGCTCAGCACCGCCAAGTACATCCAGTTCCTTAGTTACTATGACCCCAAGGTTGCCATCTGGGCCTCGGAAACGAGCCTTCCCTTTCCCTACTCCGAAGGCCTGCGTATGGATGAGGCAATGAATCCGCTCACCTTGCTCACCGTTGGTCTCTACGGCGACATCCTACCCAAGCAGAACGGCGCCCCCGTTCGCGTCATGATTCCATGGAAATACGGCTTCAAGTCTCCCAAGTCTGTCGTGGCCATCCATTTCCTGGACAAGCAACCCGAAACCACCTGGAACAAGATCAACCCGGACATCTACGGCTTCTACTCCAATGTGTATCCAGCCCTCCAACACCCGCGCTGGAACCAGAGGATGGAGCGCCGCATCGGGATGCCATTCTGGTCGCAGAAACGCCATTCCATGATCTTCAATGGCTATAGCGATTTCGTAGCACACATGTATAAGGGCATGGACCTGAACCGCAATTTCTAATTTCAAGCGCCAATCCTGTCACCTTTGAACATGTCTCACCATCAGACAGGTTGCAGTACGCGTTCGTAATTGTGAAAATGTGTGGGAGGATGAAAGCAGCCGATGAAGAAATCCACTCTGATCATCCTCAAAACCCTGGTCTGGATCGCCTGCCTCTATCCGCTGGTTACGCTGATGATCGGCGCCACCATGCCGGGCAGCCAATTCGACCTCGGCCCGGATCCCACCGGCAAGATCGAATTCGCCACCGGGCTGGCCGCACTTCGCCTGCTGGTTATTTCGCTGGCTATCACGCCGTTGCGCCAGCTTTTTCCGCGCCTCAGCTGGCTCATCAAGTTCCGCCGCCTGCTCGGTCTCTTTGCATTCTTCTACGCGTCGATCCATCTCATGGCCTACGTCGGCCTCTATGCCAGTTTCGACCCGCACACCATGGTGCAGGACGTGCTCAAACGCCGCTTTATCACCGTTGGCGTTCTCGCTTGGCTGCTGCTTGTACCGTTGGCCCTGACCTCGACCACTAGCGCCATCAAGCGTCTGGGAGGGAAGAACTGGCAGCGCCTGCATAAGCTGGTGTATCTCTCAGTCTGTCTGGGGATTCTGCACTATTGGTGGCAGGTCAAGTCCGGAGTCACCACCCCGCTCGGCATCACCCTGATCATGGCGGCACTCTTCATCGCCCGTCCCGTCCTCAACTGGTGGAAAGCCCGCAAGACGCAGAAGCTCCGCTCCGCTTGAACTTGGTTTGAAAGCCGGTCAAGGCTTGGGCGCTTTCGCCTCGGTCAACTCCGGCGCAGCCAGCTCAAGAGAAGTCATATCGGCTTGCACAATCAGCGGAGTATCGACCTGCCCATATTTCTTCAGCGTCTTCTCTTCGGTGAAGTTGCTGTTGAACTCATGCTTCTGGATCAGCTCGGTATCTTCGCCGCCCGTCACGCGCAGAAGGTAGCGATCTTCCGGAACATACGGCAGTTCGAAGTTCCCATCGCGATCCACGTCGGCGTATTGCGCCTCCGCTCCATCGTCCTCGTACAGCAGAGCAACTTTACCCTTGTTCAGGGGGTGCCCATCGCGCTTCGCCGTCACCGTTCCCTGCACTTTGTGCAGTCCGGCCAACGGGATGGTGATATCCAGTCCGCCAAGCTGTTCTCCTTCACTCACCTTGGTGATCTTCGCATCTTTCTTGCGAAACTTGTTCCCACTGTAGATGCTGACTTCCCCGCCTCGGCTTCCCCATACATTGATCGAAACGCCACCGTCACCCAGTAGTCCGGCGAACGCGACCTTCTCCAAACGAATCGTCACGGCGACAGAATATTCGCCGGGCGGCACACCGATCAGCCGATAGCGTCCGCGATCATCCGTCTCGACCTGAGCACCAAAACCGGGAACGACGATCCCATCCATCGAAACGATTTCGCCAGTCTTCGCCTTCCGTAGCAGCCTGACCTGGAGATGGATCGCCGGACTGCCGTCGTCGTAAAGAACTGTACCGCTGAGCTCGGATGCGTGATCAAGCCGGATCGTGACCTGCGCCGCCTGCCCAGCTTCCACGTTGACCGTCGGGACCAGGCGCAGCATCTCCTTGCGCGTCTCCGGTGTGATCTTCGTCAGATCATCATGATCGAATCGCGACAGCGGCCCCATGTAGCCCGACAGAATTCCGATCACAAAATATCGCCCGACTGGCACCTTGTCGATGACGAAGCGGCCTTCGAGATCGGTGGTCGCCGTTGCGTTCATCGAGCCTTCGCCCTCAGGCCAGTTGGATTTCGTCTTGGGGTTCGCCTGTTCCTTTTCGTCCGGCACACGCTCCAGCGTCACGACAGCAAACCGGGCCGGCGCATTCGTATCCGCGCAGGAAACCTGCCCGGTCACCACACCGGTCGGCGGTTCTGCCTTTTTCGCCTGTCCGGCTAACATGAGGGGCAATACGACCAGAATCACGGCAATACCGGGCCCGAACAGCTTCGGCATCAATCCTCCACGAGGTCAAAGTCTAGCTCAATGGTCTCGATCTCCGCGCTTTCTACCTCTACGGCAAACAACTCTGCAACCGGCGCGAAACTCCGCCGATGCATCTCCGTGGTCCCTAGCCGGATTAGTGCTGCTCGATGCTCCGCAGTGGCGTATCCCTTATTCCTCGCCAGCCCGTACCCTGGAAACCGCTGATCCAACTCACGCAGCAAGCGGTCACGATGCACCTTGGCAATCACGCTCGCGGCGGCAATCGAAAGACTCCGCCCGTCGCCTTGCACAATCGTCGTTTGCCGGCAAAGAATTCCGGGCGGGCAATAATCGATCTTCTGGTTGCCGTCGATCAGCAGGTGATCGGGCTCGAAGCCGCGTTCGCGCAGCCCTTCGACAGCAATCTTCATCGCCAGTTTCGATGCTTGCAGGATATTCATTCGGTCGATTGTCTGTACATCCACTTCGGCTATCGACCATGCAATTGCGGACTCCCGCACGCGAGCATCGAAGAGCTCCCGGTCTTCCTCAGTCAGCTTCTTCGAGTCATTCAGACCGTCGAAATGATTTTCGAACGCCTCATCATGGGGCAGGATCACCGCAGCCGCCACGACTGGGCCAAACAGAGGACCGCGGCCCACCTCGTCAACACCTGCAACAATGCGTGAACCCTCCGCACGGGCGTTGCGTTCGAACTCCCAGGAGCAGACCCACTCGCAGAACGTCTCCTGTTCTGCGGCCTCGCGGGCAAGCCGCTGAGACTTCGTCTCCTTCTTGCGATTGGCACCAGAAGCTGCATGCTTCGCGGGTACCCGCGCTTTGCCTGCCGGGACCTTGAGCTCGACTTTCTTCTTTCCGCGCGTGGCCATGGAATCAGTATAGGAAGAGACGAATGGCCTCGAGAAAAGGAGAGGTGGAAATCGAGGCGAAATGGAGGCGTTCCCAATGGAGAGAACACACAGAAAAGCCCCGGCGGTTAGCCGGGGCTTTTCCAAATCATGTCGAAACGAGGCGATTAAGCCTTGTCGCGAGCAACTTCCTTCATGCGGGCAGCCTTGCCGCGCAGTCCGCGGATGTAAAACAGCTTGGCGCGACGCACGCGGTAGCTGCGAATCTTCTCGACCTTGTCCACAACCTTGGAGTTGAAGGGGAAGATGCGCTCCACGCCCTGGCCAAAGCTCATCTTGCGTACAGTGAACGAGCCCTCGGGGCCGTTCTTGATCGCGATCACCAGGCCCTCAAACGCCTGCAGGCGCTCTTTTTCGCCTTCCTTGATCTTCACCTGCACACGAATCTGGTCACCGGCCTTGAACGCCGGCAAATCGGTACGCTTCAGCTTATCCGCCAAGCGCTGCATTACGGGATGAATCGACATGGTTGCAACTTTCCTGCGTAAATTTCCTGACTTACACTCAGAACTTAAAGTTTACCAGAGAATTGATCGAAAGACTATGGGTTCGCACCGCGCAATCGTGCCAGAGTGCGCAAATCTTCGGCACTCAACGCTGCCTTTTCCAGCAGGTCCGGCCTGTTCCGGAGCGTCTTGCGCAACTGCTGCTCCCGCCGCCACCGCCGCACCGCAGCGTGATCCCCGCCCATCAGCACTTCCGGTACTGCCAATCCGCGGAACTCCGCCGGGCGCGTGTAATGCGGGTAATCCAGCAATCCGCCGGCACCGTGCTGAGAACGCGGCACCCCATCCACATCCACTGTCGCCGAAACCGCCGCGTCGCCCACGCCAAAGCTCTCAAACTCACTCGAAGCCTCGTTGCCCAGCACCCCCGGCACCAGCCGAGCCACCGCATCCAGCACCACCGCCGCCGCCAGCTCGCCGCCGCTGAGCACGTAGTCGCCGATCGAAATCTCGCGGTCGCAATAAAGCTCGTTTACCCGCTCATCCACACCCTCGTACCGGCCGCAGATCAATACCACCCGGTCAAGCTGCGCCAACTCCCGCGCCACCGCCTGCGTAAATGGCCGACCCTGCGCCGAAAGCAGCACGACAGTCTCCCGGGCATCAGCCGCCCTCTCCAGCGCAGGCTTAATGCCCAAGCCGTCCAGAGCCTCAGCCAAGGGCTCGGCCTTAAGCACCATCCCCTCTCCACCGCCAAAGGGCCGGTCATCCACCGTCCGGTGCCGGTCACGGGTAAAGGCCCGCAGGTCCTGCACACCAATCCCGATCAGTCCGGTCTTCTGCGCACGGCTCACTACCCCATGCTCAAAAAAGCCACGGAAGAACTCCGGAAAAATCGTAAGAATCTCAAATCGCATCACAAACCCTGTCTCAACAATCCACTAACTCAGCATTTTTGCGCATAACTCATAAATACCGCTTCCATGCAGGACATTCGAAGCATAAGCTACAGTGCATGACCGCCCAAGATGCCCAGTTACAGCAAAGCAACTTGAACCGTGGCCGCCGCGAACACAGTCATTCGCAAGCTCACCGTAGCCGCCGCCGTAAGAAGCAAGGCCATCTGGTGCATCGGCTGATGTTCAACCTCTGCCTGCTCGCAGGTGGGTGTGCCCTGCTCGGAACCGCATTCCACTATTATTACCGCGGGCAATACGAGGAATCGAAAACCTCGCCGGAATCGATCGCCCGCACCGAACGCGATTACCTTCGCACAGGTGCTTTCACCCTGCTCGGAATACTGCCCCTGGGGCTGGGGATCCGCGGAGAAGCAATCCGCAAGCGTACCTTGGAAATCGAAGCCAGCAAACGCGCCAAAGCCACTCGCAAAAAGAGCCCATGGCCGGAAGACCAGTGACGACGGTCCCGTTTGCTCTGCTTCCCTCGCCAGCAGAGGAGTTACTACTTTTGAATTACACAGAATTCCCGCCATTCTCAGCGTCCGTCATGCTCTACTGAATGCCATCCATGCCAGACCTCGAATCACAACTAGCCCGCTGGCAATCCGCGGGGGTCATCGACTCAGAAGCCGCCTCCCGGATTCGAACATTCGAAGCCGAGCATGAAGCCGCTCAGAAGAAGCCAGCCGGACTCCAATGGCAAGCCATCGTTGCCCTCATCCTGGGAGCCATGCTGCTTGCCGCCGGCGTTGTCCTCTTCGTGAACGCGCATTGGGACGAGGTCAGCCCGCTCGTCCGCTTCGCAGTGGTGCTAAGCATGGTCGCGGCCTTCCACCTCGGCGGAGGCCTCACCCGCCAGCACTCCCTGCCACTCTCCACTAGCCTCCATGCCGTCGGAACGCTGACGACCGGCGCAGCAATCGCCCTTGTCGGCCAGATATTCAACATCGAAGAGCACTGGCCCGCCGCGATTCTCCTGTGGGCCATCGCCGCAGCAGCGGGATGGGCGCTGCTGCGCGACCAGGCGCAGCAAATCCTCACGCTGCTGCTCTTTCCCGCATGGCTGTTCAGCGAGTGGAGTTACTACACGGGCAATCACCAGGGCGGCGAAGTCTACCTCGCCCGCATGATCGCCACCTGGGCCACACTCTACCTCACCCTCTGGATCACTTCAGGCCGCCGCGTCGTCTGGGGGCTCTGCTTCACCGCCGGAGCCATCGCGCTGATCGTCGCCAACGTAATCCTGCTCGACGGCTGGGTCTGGTACTACCGCAGCGCCAGCTTCCTCTCTTGGCCGGATCGCATCTGGGGATGGACTCTGATCGCCGTTCTGCCGCTGGCCGTCGCACTTCTGCGCCGCCACTTGAGCGTGATACCGGTCGCGGTTGCTCTCGTTGTCGGGATCATTTTGCCTTTTTGCGGGTCGATTGGCCGCTGGAGAGGTGCGAACAACGAAGGCTTGATGGGCAGCTTCTCCAGCCTGGCCGCTCATGCGCTCATCTCCGCCTTTGCGGGATTTCTCGCGTGGTGGGGAGTCCGCCACGCATCGAAGGCATTGGTCAACTATGGCATCGTCGCCTTCGCAGCGTCGATCATGTGGTTCTTCTTCGACGATCTGTTCAGCAAGCTCGGCCGTTCCGTCAGCCTCATCGCTCTCGGCATCCTCTTCGTCGGCGGAGGCTGGGCACTCGAAAAGACGCGGCGCAAATTGATTTCAGCCATGCCGCAAAAGGAGGCCGCATGAGACTCTCCCGCGCCTCCATCGCCCTGCTGCTCATTCAACTGGCAATCGTCTCGTCCATCGCCGCCAAGTACCTCTACCAGCGCTGGACCTGCCCCAGAGTCTGGACCCGCGCCGTGGCCTACGACCCTGAGCTGGTCATGCGCGGCCGTTACCTAAGCATTCAACTTCACGTCAACGCCTGCGGAATCGAATTTCCGCATCCTGCCGACTACGTGAAGCAGGACAGCTCCAACATTCTGTTTGATCGGCAAGGGATAGCCACTCCATACGTCGACGCTCATATTGGCGTGAAGGAGAACACCTTGGCTGTTCTGGCTCTCGACGAATCTGGTAACGACAAGAACACCATGGCAATTCAAATGAGGCAGGGGGAACGCTGTGACAAGGCAATGTTGATGCCAGGAATCGACTTCTACATCTCAGACACAGCCAAATCGCCTTTCCCGCTGGCTAAGGAGTCGGAGCTGTGGGTCGAAGTCACCGTCCCGCCCAAAGGTCCGCCGCGCCCCATCGCCATGGCGACAAAAGACAGCGAAGGCCACTGGCAACCGCTCAACTATCGCTGAGCTGCACGTCAACCAGCCCATCCGGCAACGCCATCTCGACGCGCTTCGTCTCCACGTCGATCCGTCGCAGATAAGCTTTGGCAAACGGCACCAGAACCTCCGCGCCACTAGCCGCAGCTTTCACCACAAGAAGAGCCACAGGCCCAGCATCGCGGTCCACATCTTCAATTGTTCCAACGATTTGCTCTGGCTCAGACGCAACGTCCACAAGCTGGCAGCCGATCAGGTCGCCGACGTAGACCTCGTCCTCACCCAGCGGGGCGCGTTCTGTCCGCGGCACGGCGACCACCAACCCTCGCAGCAACTCAGCCTCGTTGATCGAGTCGACCCCGGCAAAGTGCAGGACAATGTCGCCCTTGTGCGCCCATGAATTGGCCAGCCCAATCTCGCGCGGAGCGGCCTGCGCATCCAGCACATCTCCAACCGCTTTCAGCAGCCAGACGCGCTTGCGCTCCTTGAATTTTTCCGGGAAATCGGTCAACAGATCAGCCAGAACTTCGCCCTTGCGGCCCTGCACACGGCGAATCCGAGCCAGCCATGTCCAAGCCTGATCCAGACTCTCTGAACTCATGGAGGGTCTCCGCATTACGTCCGGCTCAGGCCGTGACTCGACCAGCACACAACGCTACTCTAGTTATCTTCTTCTTCCAGAATATCGAGCGTATACCGGTGATGCAGCTTCATGCTCACCGCACCCAGAATCGTCCGCACTGAGCGTGCCGTACGACCCTGCTTGCCGATCACCTTGCCCACATCCTGCGGGGCCACCTTCAGCCTGAGAACAGTATTCTCCTCGCGGCTGTCGGACTCCACCTGCACCGCATCCGGTGCATCCACCAGAGCGCGTGCAATCTCGCGCACCAATTCATCCACTGCGAGCATATCCTGTTGGGTCATGCACGTACTCCATCCCCAAAGCTCTTGGATACTTTAAACGGATTTCATTCCGAAAAAGCGGTTGCCCAATCGATCGAGCTTTACCGAAACTTTGATTGTGTGCGCAATAGTATCAGCACACCCGCTCAACCGTCAGTGATTTTGCGCACTGACACTCGAGCGGATGAAATGCTTGCACGAACGACTAGGCGGCTACCGGCTCTTCAGCCTTGGCCGGGAACTTTGCCACCAGCTTGGCCACGCGGTCCGACATCTGTGCTCCGACGCTGATCCAATACTGGATGCGCTCGTGAACGAGGTTCACCGTCGCCGGGTTGGTGCGGGGATTATAGGTACCCACGACTTCGATCGAACGGCCATTGCGGGCGCGATCCTTTTCAATCACAACAACACGGTAGAACGGCTTCTTGGTGGCGCCAACGCGCGCCAAACGAATCATGACCACGGCGATACATTCCTTTCAATTTCCAGCAAAACCGATTGTGGATGGAATTGCGCGCATCAAGGATTCAGTGCATTCCATCCAAGAGAGGCAGTTCAAGTCGCCTCGGCACAAGACACAACATCTAAGTATCTCTGAAATCCAGCTATAGGGCAAATGGATTCGCCCCAAATCAGGCCATCTCCGGCTTCGCACTCCCTGTTTTCCGTTCGTAAGCGCGGCAAAATGTCTCCGCAGCGGCGTTCCCCAGCGGCAAATGCTCCACCTGCGACCCGAAAATGTGCAGAAACATCAGCGGCCCGATCAACAGCGCATAGCAGATGTTCAGCTCCGGAGCACCCTGCAGCCTGCCGTCGTTGATCGCCTGCTCAACGATGCGTTTGACCCGCCGCTTGGGCACCTCCATCACCCGCGAGCGCCAGGCATTCCCGAATTCCTGATGGACCGCGGAGTAGGCAATCATCTGCGGCATGAGCCGGTTCTTATCCTCAGGACGCTCGTAGCGTGGCTTGTCCGTCAGCACCCGCACCAGATCGGTGTACAGGTCGCCCGTATCCTCTTCTTCGACGTCAGTCCCCGCACCACTGACGGTAAGGAGCAGTTCCATCAGCAACTGCTCTTTGCCCTCCGGCCAGTGCTTGTAGATCGTCGCCTTGCTCACACCGGAAGCGGAGGCAAGCGCATCCATGCTGGTCGGCTCGATGCCGCGCTCGACAAACAGCTCCAGCGCAGCATCAAGCACGCGGTTATGAGCATCCACGCTAGGAGTTCTCGCCATGCCCTAGTTCATTCCCATGTCAGCTGCTTCCCATCTCTCTCATCCTACCCATCCTAAAAGACAACGCTAAACCTCAATTTTCGAAAAGGAATATGCACCCAGGCTCAGAAACATAAGCGCGACGCAGACCAGCACGGTTGCATCAACAGCCGGGCCGAACCGCACCTGCCCCACCGCCAGCCCCAGCAACGCCGAGCGCATGCCGTCGATGCCATAGGCTAGTGGATCGATGGCTGTAATCACCCGCAGCACCGGCCCCACCGTCGTCAGAGGAAAGAGCGCGCCAGACATGAAGAAAATCGGGAGGACGAGGAAATTCATGATCATCTGAAAGCCCTGCATGTCCTTCAGCGCCGACCCGATCAGCGTCCCCAGCGCGGAAAACACCACAGCAATCAGCACCATGAAGAGAAATCCCAGCGGAATGGCCGGGATACTGGCTGGACGAAAGCCCGCAATCACGCAGACGATCGTCACCAGCAACCCCTGCATGATGGCCACCGTAGCCGAGCCCAGCGTGCGGCCAGCCATGATCAGGATGCGCGGCTGCGGGGCCACCAGCGTCTCCTTCAGAAAGCCGAACTGACGGTCCCAGAGCAGTCCCATGCCGGAGAAGACCGACGAAAACAGCGCCGTCATCCCGATCACCCCCGGCGCCAGAAACTGCAGATAGTTTCCATGCCCGGCCTGCGCATACACCGGACCCATGCCGAAGCCCAGCCCCACCAGGTACAGCACCGGCTGCCCCAGCGAAGCAATCATCTGCGCCCGCGACCGGAAATACCGCTTCATCTCCCGAAGCCACAAAATATAGATCACACCCATATCTACCCTCCTGTTCCCTATTCCCTGTTCCCTATCTTTTCCACATCTGCGCAAACTGCCGCATCTGTGCCGCCGGATCTGCGCTCTCATCCCGCACTGCCGACCCAGTCAGCGCCAGAAACGCCGCTTCCAGCGTCTCCGTGCCGGTCTTCAGTTTGATCTCCTCCGGGCTGCCAATGGCCACGATCTTGCCGTGGTCGATGATAGCGACACGATGCGCCACGCGGTCAGCCTCGTCCATATAGTGCGTCGTGAGGAAAACCGTAACCTGCTCCGTCTCGTTCACCTGCTTCACATGGCTCCAGAGCTGGTTGCGGCTCTGCGGATCGAGCCCCAGCGTCGGTTCATCCAGGAAGAGAATCTTGGGCGTATGCAGAAAGCCACGCGCAATCTCCAGCCGCCGCTTCATACCACCGGAAAACTTCTTCGCCTGCACATCGCGCCGGTCCCAAAGCTCAAAGAGCTTCAACAGGCTCTCGATGCGCGGCTTGGCATCCTTCTTCGGCACGCCGTAGAGCACTGCATGCAGTTCCAGGTTCTCCTTGGCCGTCATGTCGCCGTCCAGGCTCGGGTCCTGAAAAACAATGCCGAAGCTCCGCCGCGCATGCGCCTTTTCCTTCTCAGGATCCTTGCCGTCCAGCCAGATCTGCCCGGAAGTCGGCTGCAGCAGTGTGGTCAGCATCTTGATCGTCGTCGTCTTCCCTGCCCCGTTCGGTCCCAGGAACGCGAAGATCTCCCCTTTGCCCACCTCGAAGGAAACATTGTGCACAGCCTCAAAGCTGCCAAACACCTTGGTCAGATGTTCCACACGGATCATGGTTTGTCACCTCTCCGAACATAACAATACTGAACGGTTTAGTTTTTATCAAGAGAGTTTTGGGGGAAAAGAATCTTTCATTGCCGCCACGGAGGACCATCGACATAATGGACTATGGCCAGCCCTTCCAGCGCAAACTCATCCCCTGAGCTTCCGATCCTCAAGCCCGCGGCGCTGCCCCGTGAGTGCACTTTCTCTGAGTCGGACTGGCAGGTTCTCGCCCGCTTCTGGTATCCCGTCGCCTTTTCCCACGAAGTCACCACCAAGCCCCACGCAGCGCGCCTGCTGGACGAGCGCCTGGTACTCTACCGCGTCTCAAACGGCCAGATCGTCGCCGCCAAGGACATCTGCTTCCACCGCGGCGCGCCCATGAGCCTGGGCCGCGTCGAGGGAGACGAGATCGTCTGCGCCTACCACGGCCTGCGCTACGACGTCTCCGGCCGCTGCGTCTGCATCCCCGCGCACCCCAAGGGAGCCATCTCGCCGCGCCTCCGCCTGCATACCTTTCCCGTGCAGGAAGCCTTCGGCCTCATCTGGGTCAAATTAGTCGAGAGCGCAGAAGAACTGCCGGACATGCTTCCAGAATGGTCCGACCCCAGCTACCTGCAGATCCTCCCGCCGTCGGTGCCCATGAACGCCGCCGCCGGCCGCCAGATCGAAGGCTTCCTCGACGTGAGCCACTTCTCCTTCGTCCACACCACCAGCTTCGGCGAGATGGACAACCCCGAAGTCCCCAGCTATCCGGTCACGCCCTCGCCGACCGGCTTTGTCGCCGACTACATCAGCACCGTCAGCAACTACGGACACGGGCAGAAGCACCTCAACCCGCCCGGCTTCCTCTGGCACCGCCGCTTCGAGGTCTACTACCCCTTCACCGCCAAGCTCACCGTCTTGTATCCCAACGAGCAGCGGCTGCACATCCTCAACGCCGTCTGCCCGGTCTCGGCACGCAAACTGCGCCTCTTCGTGCCTATCTGCCGCAACTTCGACACGGACGCACCAGTCCAGCCCACCATCGACTTCAACCTGCAGGTATTCACCGAAGACCAGGCCATCGTGGAAGAACAATGGCCCGAGGACCTGCCGCTCGACCTACACACAGAAGCCCACTTCCCCGCCGACCGCAGCTCCATCACGTTTAGAAAAGGATTGGCAGCACTTGGGCTTGGGCGAAGCTACACGGCCTAACATCATCACCACCTTTTCCCATAGACTGAGAGTCCACAAAGTAGGCAATCGGAAACTGTCCGCCGGAGTTGCCGAAGACGCCGTTTGAGTGGAGCACGGACACTTGCTGTCCTGCGGAAAGCCTGAGAGCATGACTAGGTGCAATCAGGAACGTGACATACCGATATGGCGAAACTCGATCATTCCGCAACGGCACCCTCCTCCGTCTTCATCGAACCTGTCAACGCCGGCCAAAGCGAGGCTGTCGCTCAAGAGCGTGCCGGTGAAACGCCCTTCGAGGCCCTAGCCAGCATCTGCTCCGTCCTGGTCATCGGCCTCTTCATCCTCACCTTCCTCGCCCAGAACATGCTCATCCCCTCCGGGTCCATGGAGAAGACCCTCCTCGTCGGCGATCATCTCGTCGTAGACCGCATCACCCTCGCCCCCTCCACCAAGTGGATGCCGCTCGTCCACTACCGCGAGCCCAGGGACGGCGACATCGTAGTCTTCTTCGGCCCCGGCCAACCGGACACGCTTCTGGTCAAGCGCCTGATCGCCAGCCCCGGTGACCACGTCCACCTCAGTCACGGTGTCGTCATCCTCAACGGAGTCGCCCAGAACGAGCCCTATGCGGCTCTCGGGCCGAACGATTCCTACGATCCCTACATCGATGATTTCCCGAACGTGCCCACCTCCATGGCCCGCGGCGGAGTCACCGCAGAGTGGGAGTTAGATCGCGCCAATCACATCCAGGGCAACGATCTGGTCGTCCCCGAAGGCATGTTTTTGATGATGGGCGACCATCGCCACGCCAGCAATGATGGCCGCTACTGGGGCTTCGTCCCTCGCGCCAATATCGTAGGCCGTCCCCTCTTCAATTACTGGTCCTTCAAGACGCCCGATGACCAGATGTATAAGACCACCCTGTCCGACAACATCGCCTGGATGACCCACGTCGCGCTTCATTTCTTCTCGGATACACGCTGGAGTCGAACCTTCAAGCACGTGAAATGATGCTCCCTCTGACGTGTTCAGAGTCACAAAATGCGTCTTTGCAACTGAGGCCGCCCAACATCGGGCGACAAGGCCCGCAAAGTCGCATTTTCGGACGTTTCGATTTGTAGTTTCCGCAAACCCCGTTTTTCGTTCCCGTGCACGAGGCCGTGTCCGGCGGGCTACTATGGGAGCGTGTACATCGATCATCTGACACCGCTCGAAAACGCCGTGATCGAGGCGATTGTGGGGGGGCAGCCGAACTGCGAGGACTGCCTTCGCGCACAGCTTCGGCGCTGCCAACTACGCTCCCGCGACTTCAATGGCTACGGCTTTTTCACCAACATCGCTGTTCCTGAAGACGTCCCAGGGTGCCATGCTCTCGGCCGAACTCTACATGCATCAGCGCTTATAGATGATCAGTTGTGCGGGTTCATCCTTTGGATCGAGGCCGGTCGGATTGACTGCTTAGAGGGATATCCACTCGGCGGAGACGCATGGCCACAAGCGGAAACCTTCAAAGGCGTCAGCCTGAACAAAGCTTAGAAAGAGTTGATCCCTCAACGTCGTTGTTTGCGGACATTACGGTTCGAAACGTCCGCAAACACCGTTTTCGGGGCGTCGATCTCGCTATTCCTTGACCTTCGGCAGAGACTCCCAATCAGCCAAGAACCTTGCGTGCCAACTATGCAGAACACCATAGAACTGCTCGCCCTCAAGCCAAACATCCCTCAACGTTGAAGAATCACAGAGCCCGTCTGGTGTTGTCTTGAAGCCAATCAGCCGCACGCGAGTATTAGCATCGAACTGGAGTACGTAACTACCGTCATCAAAAGCTTCGTCTCCGTCAGGTGCCCAAGTGATACGGCTTGAAAAAATACTGCTGGCGAAATCTTCCAGAGCGATCCCCGGGTAAGGGCGTCCATACTCTTCGCCATAGACCGCAGCTCGATATGCATCTGCGATGACTCCTGGCTCGGCATCCGTAAAAGGCGTTGTGTGGCTTCCTCGGCGAGTGATTCGACGTTGGACCTCATCAAAGGAGACGGCTAGTAGGGTAGCGTCTGGTTCGTACACTCCATAGCGGAAGCCCTCAATCAGGATCGTGAAAGAGCCGAGAGCGCGGGAACCCAATCGTTCAAATGCCTGGGTGATCTGAGATTAAATGGCGAACGTAGAAGGATTACCGACGATCACTTTTTGCCTTTCTAAAGCCGATGCGGCCCTTGCTGATCGTGCATCCAGCCTCGGAAGGCCACTTCCCACAAAGTCGGGTTTTGGGAAACTACACGGTTGGGAACCGGCCTCAAAGCCAAACGGCGGACGCAAGCGCGCTCAATGTGATATCACTGTCCATTCGCGGGAAACAAAAACCGCAACAGCGGCCCAACACGCCCCGACCAGCTAGCCTCATCGTGCGTGCCGCCGCGCACTTTTTCGAAGTGGAAGTCGATCTCATCCTTCCAGCCGGAAGCTTCCAGCCGCTTTGCCAGCAACTCCGTATCACGCAGAGTCATGCGGCCCTCATGGTCGCCCACGTCGAGCCAGATACGCGGCTTCTTCTTCAGGAACGGCCCAACCTCGTTCAGCACGCCAAGAATGCTCTTGTGGTTCCACCAGACGCTCGGCGAAAGCACCGCCAGCCGCCCAAAAGCCTCCGGATGCCGCAGACCCAGGTACAGCGAAACCAGCCCGCCCAGCGACGACCCGCCCAGCCCGGTATGCTCCCGGCCCGGCTTGGTCCGGTAGTGCTCGGCGATCCACGGCATCAGTTCGTTGATGAGCAGCAGCCCGTAAGAATCAGCCTCGCCGCCGCCCATCTGCCAGTCGCGCTCGTGCGTGTACTCCGCCAGCCGCCGGTCACCGGTGTTGTAGACGCCGACAATGATCAGCGGCTCCACCTCGCCAGCCTCGATCGCCGCATCGGCTGCCTCGCGCACCTGCCAGGTACGGCCCTTGATGAAAGAAGTCTCAGGATCGAAGAGATTTTGCCCATCGTGCAGGTAGAGCACCGGGTAACGCCGTACCGCGTCCGCCTCATACCCCGGCGGCAGGTAAACGATCACATCGCGGCGGTCCGGCAGAATGCGGCTGCGAAAGCCACGATGCACCTTCAGCCGCTCATGCGGACTCTCCGCTGGAACCTCGTCCGCCGGTGCGTGCCAGCCCGGCCAGTGAAATGGGACTTCCAGTTCCCCGCGCTGCTCCAGTTCCAACCCTGTCTTCCTCCGCTTTCGTCCGGTCTTCGCCATTCGCCAGCTACCGCCCCGCGATGACCCAAAGGCCAGATTCAGACCCCGTGGCTGTTACAGTATCAAAAACAGGACCCCCATTGATACGGCTGTAACCTGCCGGAGATGGCCCCGAAGCGGCAAAATCGACCGGCAAAGGTGGAAAACTCAGCATGAATCGCGAATACCACAAATGGCATTCCCCTAGGCTGGGCCGCGACATGGAACTGCTGGTCTTCGGTCACGCCGGAGTTCCGGTCATTGTGTTCCCCACGTCCGGCGGCCGTTTTTTTGAGTTTGAAGACCGCCGCATGGTGGGCGTGCTCAGCGGCAAAATCGACAACGGCGAAATCCAGCTCTACTGCGTCGATTCCGTCGACATGGAGAGCTGGTACAACAAAGCCGTGCCGCCCCGCTGGCGCATCGCCCGCCACGTCCAATACGACGACTACGTCACCCACGAAGTTGTGCCCCTCGTTCGCCAGAAGAACCAGAACCCCAACTTGGTCGCGCTCGGCTGCAGCTTCGGCGGATTCCACGCCGCCAACATCGCCTTCCGCCACCCCGACGTCTTCACCGGCATGCTGTCCATGTCCGGCGCCTTCGACATGTCCAACTTCCTGCGCGGCTACCACGACCAGGACCTTTACTTCAACACCCCGCCACAGTACCTCGCCAACATGTCCGACCCGTGGTTCTTCGAGCGCTATCGCCGTAACACCTACATCCTGGCCACCGGCTGGGACGACCAATGCCTCGCCTCAAACCAGCACCTGGACCGCGTACTGACCCACAAGGACATTCCCCACAAGCTCTTCATCTGGGACACGTACAACTCCCACGATTGGCCCACCTGGGAAAAGATGGTCAACCTCTACCTGTAAGCGATCCGACGAGGCCGGCTAAGCGGCCAGCCCGTCATACGGCAGAAACAGCGTGAACATCGTGCCGCTATCTTCGCCTTGGCGGCTGCGTGCTTTCAGCTTGCCGCCGTGGCGCTGCACGATCCCGCTACTCACCCACAGGCCCAGCCCGGTACCGCCCAGACCCTTGGTAGTGAAGAAGGCCGTGTAGAGCTTCTCCATCGTTTCCGCAGAGATTCCCGGCCCGGAATCCGTCACGGAAATCAGCACACCCTTGCGCTCGCTGTTCCAGTCCACCGACTCCCGCGAACGAATGGTGAGGCAGCCGCCAGTAGTCTCCATTGCGTCCATTGAGTTCCGAATGAGGTTACTGATCACCTGGCGAATCTCGCTCTCCAGACACACCACCGGCGCAGCCGGACTGTCCCGGCGATCCAGCGAAATCCGTAGCTTCTTGAGCTTGGTCGCATACACATCAATCACCGCCGTAATCATATCCAACGGACGGATCGCCTGCGGCTTGGTCGATTGCTTGTAGAAGCGCAACGATTGCGACGTTAACTGCGATACACGATGCAGCTCCAGTTCCGCATCCCTAAGATACTTGTCTCGCGAAGCCTCCACCTTGTCGATACGCGCCAAATAGACAAGGTTGGTCACTGCTGCAAGCGGGTTATTGATCTCATGTGCAATCGAAGCAGCCAGACGCCCCACGGCAGCTAACTTCTCGCTCTCACGCAACGCGTCTTCGAATGCAATACGCGCTGAAACATCGTTCTGAATCCCAACAAAGTGCGTTACCGTGCCGCTGCGGTCGCGTATCGGCGAGAGCGAAAGCTCGTTCCAGAACGGCGTGCCATCCTTGCGGAAATTGCGGACTACAGCCACAACCTCCCGCCCCTCACGCAGCGCTTCTCGAATCGCAACCAGCCCGGGCTGATCTCCCTGACCTTTCTGTAGAAATCTGCAATTATGGCCGACGATCTCTTCCAGGCAATAGCCGGTCATCACCTCAAAAGCCGGATTGGCATACACCAGCGGGAAATCGGGCCGTGTCGCATCCGCCACGCTGATGCCGCTCGTCACCGACCGGAAGATGCGTCGGTTGAGATTCAGTTCCTCCATCGCCGACTCGTAGCGCAGAATATGCGCACGGTGCGCGTACAGAATTACGCTCAACTGTGCCAATAATTGCGCCGGCTGCTGCGGTAGAGCCAGCCAGCCGTCGAAAGGCTGCTCAGGCTCGCGTCTCGGTAGCGGTGTGCCTTCCGGCGTCGTCGCGGGAGCAACGGCCACGATCGCCAGATTGTTGCCGTCATGCCGCAAACGGGCGTAGCTATGAGAGTCTGCGTAGGCACGGGCATCCTGTTCGTCCGCTACCAGAATTTCAATTTGCTCAAGAACTTCCAACCGTTCCAGGTCTTCAATCTTAATGACCACCGGATCCAGTTCTAACTGACCGCCAACCCCTTCAATCAGTCTGCGGCTGATCGGGTCGGCGATACAAATCGCCAATTGTCGCGCTTTCATTTCTATCCTCGTTCGAACCTGTACTTCTGCGAGCACGGTCGATTCTCTTGATTTCCCGGCCACCCTCATCCGAGGACAAAAATGGCCTGTCAAGCGAATTGCGCTGAATATCGCAACCGCCTGGGCCTCGACTCCAAGACCGCAGAAGTGACGCCCCAAATACCAACAAATTTCAGATAAATAAGATGCGAACTCGGCCAAAATTGCTTGCCGCAGCGTTCAAATCACGACATGTAAGGGGCGAAAAATACCGTCATTTCCGTTCATATTGACCAATCGTGAACGGGATGCCGAACAGGCACAAAAGGTGCTAAACCTATAAGCATGCCGAAACTCGATCCCATGCTCACGCCCCGCGAAGCTGCCCAGTTTCTCGGCATCAGCTACCCGACGATCAAGCAGTGGATTCTCAACGGCAAGCTCACCACCACCACCACCCCAGGCGGCCATCACCGCATCGCTGAATCCACCCTGAAGCCATTCCTGGCCAAAGACAGCGCCAGACCTCAGCAAGAGTCGCGCGAGCGATACCGGCGTGTCAGCGGCAGAAATCAGCTCGCCGGCAAGGTCGTCAGTATCCGCGTCGAGGGCCTGCTCGCCGAAGTTGTCCTCGCCGTGGGCGATAGCCACATCACCGCGATCATTACCGCTAACGCCGTCCGCGAACTGCAATTGAAAAAAGGCGACACCGCCGCCGCTCTTATCAAGTCCACCGACGTGATGATCGAGCGGCTCGAAGACATGGAATAAGTAGAGTTAACACCAGCTGCTCAGGGCTGCCCAGCTCCAACGTTCGTCATATCTACAAGATCAAACCTATCCACAAGCTACCTGCGCGATCGCTTGACTATACGTTTTGAGTCGTATAATTTCGTTTTGTCAGTAAGACTAATATTCAGCTCTACCCTGTTTCATTTTCCCCAGGTTCTGCTGGCTTCATCCCAGCACTCCACTCTTATTGGCCCACACTGCGCATTCCAGGAGTTTTTCCCAATGAAGGCTCGTAGCCTCTTTCCTGTTGGCTCGTTTGTCTCGCTCTCGCTTGCTCTGATCACCCTGCTCGTCGCCGCGCCCGCTTACGCGCAGATCGCCGCCGACCTCCAGGGCCGCGTCCTCGACCCCTCCGGCGCAGCTATAGCCGGTGCCGGCGTCGAGTTGACCGAGTCATCGACGAACGTGCACCAGCAGACCACAACTTCAACCTCCGGCGACTATTTCTTCAGCCATCTCAATCCCGGCAAGTACAAGATCGAGATCAACGCGATAGGCTTCCAGCGCGAAGTCCGCGAAGGCATCACCGTCTCCATCGGTCAGACAGCCGCAGTCGATTTCTCCCTGCACGTCGGAGCCGCCGCAGAGATACTCACGGTCACTTCCGACGCCCCGCTGCTGCAGGCAGCCACAAGCAACATCGAAACCAACATCCCCGGCAGCACAGTAGTCGCGATACCGCTGAACTCGCGCAATTTTGTTCAGTTGGCCACCCTTGCCCCCGGCGTCGAACTCCCCCCGGGCACACTGCTGCCGCGCATCAACGGCGGCCGCCCCCGAACCAACGAGTACCTCTACGATGGCATTTCCGCCCTGCAGCCCGAGCCTGGCCAGGTCGCCTTCTTCCCCATCCTCGACGACATTCAGGAATTCACTGTCGAAGCCAACAACGTCCCCGCCGAGTTTGGCCGCTTCAACGGCGGCGTGGTCAACGTCGCCACCCGCGCCGGATCAAACGCGTTGCATGGCAGCCTCTTCGAGTTCTTCCGCAACGAAGACCTGAACGCCCGCAACTACTTCTCCACCACCGGCAAGAAACCCGAGTACCGCCGCAATCTCTATGGCGCAACTCTTGGCGGTCCAGTGCTCCATGACAAGCTCTTCTTCTTCACCGACTACCAGGGCATCAAGGCACTGATCGGCCGCACAGTTATCTCGACGATCCCCACGCTCGCCGAGCGCCAGGGCATCTTCACCGGCGTGTCTTCGATCTTCGACCCAAGCACATCCAAGACCGTCAACGGCAAGCTCGTCCGTCAGGAATTCCCCAACGACGTAATCGACACGCCGCTCGACCCGGCCGCCCTCGCCTTGCTTGCCCGCTTCCCCACGCCAACCAACTCCAAAGCCGCCAACAACTACAGCCGCACCGCCAACGACGCCGACCACCAGAACCAGCTCGACGCACGCGTTGACGGAGCATACCGGAGCCGTGACCGCGCATTCAGCCGCTACTCGTATTTCAAGGACGTCGAGCAGCCGGTCACGCCGCTCCCCGACGGGAGTGGCGCGATCACTGGCTCAGTCATCGGCACAGGAGCTGTTGCCGGCCTTTCGCACGTTGTCGGACAGCAGGCAGTAGCCAACGAGACGCACGTCTTCTCACCCCGCCTGTTGAACGACCTCCGCGCCGGCTACACGCGCCGCAGCAACGTGATCGACGGACCCACACTGGCGGGGTCGGCATCCGCAGCCCTCGGCATCCCCGGCATCCCGACAAACGCCGCCTTCAACAACGCATTACCGCTCTTCACCTTCACTGGCTTCCAGCAGCTCGGTCCATCGGCGGGCACCTTCTCCAACTACCAGACAGGCGTCTGGCAGGTCGTGGATACTCTGGTCTACACGCGCGGCCGCCATTCAGTGAAGGCAGGCCTCGACTTCCGCTTCTACCAGCTCAACACCGTAGCACCGCCGAACCCGCAGGGGTCCTTCGCCTTCACAACCACCGGCACGAACCAGCAGGGCGTGACCGACAGCGGCAACTCCATCGCCAGTTTCCTCCTCGGACAGGTCGACACCTTCACCATCGACCTGCAGGAGAGCAAGATCCGTCCCCGCGACCACATCCAGGAGTACTTCGTGCAGGACGACTGGCGCGCCTCCGACAAGCTCACGCTGAACCTCGGCGCGCGCTGGACGCTGCACTTCCCCTCGACGGAAAAGACCGATCAGGGCGCCGTCTTCAATCTCACCACGCAGCAGCTCGACTACCTCGGCAAGGACGGCTACTCCCGCAGTGCCCGCGAACTGCACTACACGAATGTCGCGCCGCGCATCGGCCTCGCCTACCAGATCACGCCGAAGACCATCGTGCGCTCCGGTTTTGGCATCGTCTTCATCGACCAGTCCGGCATCACTACGCCCTTCACCACACCGCAATTTCCATTCATTCAGAACGTCTCGCAGAAAACCACCGACAGCCTCACCAAAGCCTTCCAGCTTTCGGGCGGACCCACAGTTGCGCCGATCCCGTTCACACCAGACGCAGGCCTCGGCCAAAGCGTCTACACCGCCAAGCGCACCGCAGGCTCTGGCTACAGCCAGCAGTGGAACCTCGCCTTTCAGCGCGCCATCACCAACAATCTCTCGGTCGATATCGCCTACGTCGGCTCGCATATCGTCCACGTCGGCATCCCCGACTCCAACCTGAATCAGCTCACCCAGGAGCAGCTCGCCGAAGGCGCGCCGCTGCTGGCCAAAGTCGCCAACCCCTACTATGGCGAACTCCCGAAATCCAGCTCGATCGGCGGCAAGACCATCACCGAAGCGCAACTGCTCAAGCCCTACCCGCGCTTCCTCAATGTCGCCACCTACCGCAACAACTCCGGCGAAACCAACTACAACGCCTTTGAGGCAAAGGTGGAAGAGCGTCTCAATCACGGTCTTTATCTCCTCTTCGCCTACACGCACTCCAAGCTGATAGACGACGCATCGTCGGTCTTCTCCTCGACCGTGCTCTCCTCGCCAAACACCAGCAGCCTGGTCGCGGCAGACACCTTCCACCCCGAGTTGGAGCGGGATTCATCGAGCGGCGACATGCCCAACGTCACCTCGCTCGCCGCCACCTATGAGTTGCCAGCCGGCCGTGGTCACAGCTTCGCCTCAACCGGCATCCTAAATCAGGCACTCGGCGGATGGGCTCTCAACGGCATCCTCTCCCTGCAGTCCGGCATGCCCGTCACCGTTACCCAAGCCACCAACAATAACGCCTTCGCCGGCTTCGCGCTCCAGCGGCCCAACATCATCGGCAAGACGTCGCTCTCGCCCGGCGATCGCACCCCGGCGCACTTCTTCAATACGGCAGCCTTTGAAACCGCGCCGCAATTCGTCATCGGCAACGCCTCGCGCAACCCCGTACGCGGCCCTGCCTACCGCGACCTCGACCTGGCACTGGTGAAGCACTTCCACCTGCCTGGCGAGTCGCAGGTCGAGTTCCGTGGCGAGGTCTTCAACGTCACCAACACGCCAGCCTTCGCGCAGCCAAACGGCAGCTTCGGCTCCGCAGCTTTCGGCAGCATCACCGCCACCGCTACCGAGCAACGAGTAGCGCAATTCGCACTGCGGTTCAGCCGTTAAATCCAGCGCCAGGATCACCCTGCAAAACGAACCCTCCTGCGAGACAATAGCTCTGTCTCGCAGGAGGGTTTTCGCATGACCGCCTATATCGCGTTGCTTCGCGCCGTCAACGTTGGTGGCACCGGCAAGCTACCCATGACCGAGTTGACGACGATGTGCGAGCAGGCAGGATTCACAAGCGTTAAGACCTACATCGCCAGCGGCAACGTCGTCTTCAAGAGCAAGCTGGCTGAGCAAGAAGTCAAGGCAACACTGGAAGCCAGCCTGGCGAAATACGCGGGGAAACCGGTCGGCGTTCTCGTGCGCACAGCCGCGGAAATGGCCGCTGTTCTTGCAGCAAATCCCTTCCCCGAAATGCCCGGCAACGCCACTGTCGCTATCTTCCTCGACTCCCCGCCACCAGCCGATGCTCTCAATCACGTCACCGGCCAGGGAGAAGAATTGATATCTCTCGGCAAGCGCGAAATTTATATCTACTACGGGTCTGGGATGGGAACTTCCAAACTCAAGATCAAGGCTGCCAAGACCGGCACGGCGCGCAATAGGAACACGGTCGCCAGGCTGGCTGAAATGGCTGCGAAGCTCTGACTCAAACTGCGTTTTCAATGCAATAATCTGGGATTACGACTTGGGAGATTCTATGGCGGAAGTGAATCCTTACGCGCGCTTTCTGGATGGCCGGCCAGTGCCGGAGATTCTCGCTACTACGGCTGCAACGCTAACGGAACTTGTTGAATCGATTGGGCCTAACGGATTGAGCGTAGCGCCAGCTCCGGGTAAGTGGACGCCCGCACAAGTGATCTGCCACCTGGCTGACTGCGAAGTGGCCTTCGGCTTCCGGCTGCGGCAGACGCTGGCTGAGGATCATCACGTCCTGCAGCCGTTCGACCAGGATCTGTGGGCCAAGACGTATGACAAAGTCACGGCGGATCAGGCACTTGCGGCTTTCTCTGCCATGCGCGAGTGGAACCTGATCCTGGTGCGCAACCTCCCTCCCGAGGCTGCCGGAAAACCGGTCACGCATCCCGAGCGCGGCAGCATGACCTTTGCCACGCTGCTCGAAACGATGGCCGGGCACGACATCAACCACCTGCACCAGCTAGAGCGTTTGCGGCCCGTCCTCGACTGAAGAGGAAAACGGCGTTCAATTGCGTTGGACGATGCGCAATGTTTGGCCTCCATTGCGCAATCCCCGGCTCACGTTGCGCAATGATCGTGACATGATTGCGCAATCCGCGTGCTGGATTGCGTAGTCGGCACGCGTAAAATCGCCCTATCGGAACAAGTTGGTGCGGGCAAGATCGATCACCTCGTCAGCACGTCCATTCATCACTGCCTTCATGATGTAGAGCCCGAAGCCCGTCGCCTGCTTGAACTCAATCGACGGCGGCATGGACAGCTCCTGCGGGTTCACGATGACATCGATCAGCGCCGGTCCGTCATACGCGAGGGCCTGCGCTAGCGCCCCTTGCAAATCCTCCGGCTTTTCCACGCGAACGCCGAGGAATCCGCACGCCTCGGCGATTCCAGCGAACGAGGGATTTTCCAGACTCGTGCCGAAGTCGAGAAATCCCGCGGCCTTCATCTCCAGCTCGACAAAGCCCAGTGCGCTGTTGTTGAAGACGACGATCTTGACCGGCAGCTTCATCTGCTTGAGCGTGAGCAGATCGCCCAGCAGCATGGCCAGGCCGCCGTCTCCAGCAAGAGCCACTACCTGCCGCCCCGGATAAGCGGCCTGCGCTCCAATGGCCTGCGGCACTGCGGAAGCCATGGTGCCGTGCACGAACGAGCCGATCAGGCTGCGCTGGCCATTCATCGTGAGGTAGCGCGCGGCCCATATGGTCGGAGTGCCCACATCGCAGGTGAACACTGCATCCGGTGACGCCAGTTGATCGATCAGCCGCGCTACGTACTGCGGGTGAATCGGAGTCTTCCCTGGCTCGCCCGTGGCCAGCTCGTCAAGATCCTTCCGCGCCTTCTGGTAGTGATCACGCGAAGTCTTCAGGTGCTTGCTGTCCTTCTTGCCTTTCAGCAGCGGCAGCAGCGCGGCAACGGTATCTTTGACCGTACCGATCAGGCCGAGATCGACATGCGTTCTGCGGCCAATCTGCTCGCCGCGAATATCGACCTGGATGATCTTCGCCTTCTCCGGAAAGAACTGCGTATATGGGAAGTCTGTGCCCAGCATGAGCAATACGTCGCAGGCTCCCATGGCGTAATACCCGGAGCTGAAGCCGAGCAGGCCTGTCATACCGACGTCATACGGGTTGTCGTACTCAATGTACTCTTTGCCGCGCAGAGCATGCACAATCGGCGCCTGCAGCTTCTCTGCAATCGCCAGCAACTCGGAGTGTGCGACAGCGCAGCCGGCGCCAGCAAGAATCGTCACCTTACCAGCCTTATTCAACAACTCCGCAGCGGTTCCGAGATCGCTCTGAGAGGCGTGAAAGACAGAAGCAGCATCTCCCAGCTTGATTGCCGTCGCCGAGCCCGAGCACTCACCGAGCAAGACATCGCCCGGAACGACCACGACCGCTACGCCGCGCTTGGCGATGGCTGTGCGCATGGCGATGCCGAGGATGCGCGGCACGTTATTGGGCTCACTCACCAGCTCGCAGTAGTGGCTGCAATCCTTGAAAAGAATCTCAGGATGGGTCTCCTGGAAATATCCCGTGCCCAGCTCGGAACTCGGGATTTGGGCAGCGATGGCCAGCACGGGAACGCGGCTGCGATGGCAGTCATAGAGCCCGTTGATCAGGTGCAGATTGCCCGGACCGCAGCTGCCCGCGCAGACAACCAGATCGCCGGTGAGATGCGCTTCCGCTCCGGCGGCAAAGGCTGCCACTTCTTCATGCCGTACATGGACCCACTGGATTTCGCTGTGCGTCCGAATCGCGTCCGTAAACCCGTTCAACGAGTCTCCGGGTAGTCCATACACCCGCTTGACGCCGGAAGCCACCAGCGTTTCCACCACCACCTCAGCTGCACTCTTCGCCATCGATTTACTCCCTCCCGTACTTCGATGCTGAAACCGGGGCGGCGGTGGCGTCAGTTCCCGCATGCCGGGATTGCACGCCCATCGGTCCCTAAGTTCGACGCCGCTGCCCTTCAGCGCCTCTCACTTCCTCTTTGGAACGAGTTATCTGGTCCGCGATAACTTCACAAAAACTTTTCTGCCTGGGAACCATTTTTGATCGGCCATTGTCCAAGTAAATAGCAGGAATCAGACTTAAACCCGAACCCGTCGCAGACAGCGACAACGGAGGCACCATGCGCCCCCATCTTGTACTCTTGTGCCTTGCAGTGCCTTATTGCCTTGTTTCTCTCCACGCTCAGACCGGCCAGCCCGCGGCTGGGAAGAAGTCCGTCGCAGAGGCAAAAGCTCCTGCGGTAGCCGCTTCTGGTGCGACACTCCAGCAGTTACCCGTTCGCCAGGTCATTCTCTATAAGAACGGCGTCGGCTACTTCGAGCATCTCGGGCAGGTGAACGGCAACCAGCATGTGGCGATTGACTTCACGTCGTCGCAGCTGAATGACGTGCTGCAATCGCTCACCGTGCTGGACGATAACGGCGGACGCATCGGAGGAGTGAACTATAACTCGACCACGCCGCTGGCTCAGCAGTTGCAGTCGCTCTCGCTGGCGATGAGCGACGATCCCACGTCGATGGAGCTGTTTCAGGCGCTGCGCGGGCAGCGCGTCGAAGTCACGGGCGCGCCCGGCGGCCCAGTGACTGGGCGGCTGATGTCGATTGAAGGACGCGGTTCCGGTCCAGCCACCTCGGACGAAGCGACGGATGGGGTGAAGCAGCCATTGCAGCGCTTCTGGCTGACGGTGGTAGCGAATTCCGGCGCGGTGCGGGTGATTGAGTTGAGCCCCACGCTAAGCGTCCGGCCTCTCGATGCCAGTTTGCAGGGCCAGCTTGACCGCTATCTCGAACTGCTGAGTAACAACCACTCCACCGGGCTGCGCCATCTCACGCTGGACGCCGTCGGACAGGGGCAGCGCCAGCTCCACGTGAGCTACATCAGCGAAGTGCCGGTGTGGAAGTCCACCTATCGTCTGGTCTTCCCGCGCGATTCGCAGGAGAATGCCATCCTGCAGGGCTGGGCAGTGGTCGATAACACCATCGGGTCGGACTGGGACAATGTGCAGCTCTCGCTGGTCGCCGGGGCGCCGCAAAGCTTTATCCAGCCGCTCTCGCAGCCGCTGTATCTGCGGCGGCCGGAGGTGCCTATCTCGACGACCGCGCAGACTACGCCGCAGACGCATGAAGCTGCCGATATGCCTGAACCTCCACCGCCTCCGCCACCCGGCGGAGGTGGAGGCGACTTCAGCTCGATGGGTCAGGCCAAGAGGAAGATTTCAAGTGGAATGGTCGCCGCCTCAGCCAGCGAGACAGTAACTGTCAGTGCAGGGCCTCTTTTCCACGGCCAGGGCGGAGGAGTTGGTTCAGGCTCAGGAAACGGTTATGGAGCTAGCTCGGGCGGCGGAGTAGGTGTGCCGGGTGGAGTCGTCGGCGGCCTCTATGCCCCAACTCCAGCCATCCAGGAAGGCGACGTAACCACCGCCAAGTTCGACGACTTCTTCCAATACTCGATTGCTCAGCCAGTGACCATCCACAAGAACGAGTCAGCAATGGTGCCTATCCTGCAGGAGCGGCTGCCGGCGGAGCGCGTTACGATCTGGTCGCAGTCGGAGGCCACGCCTTTCCGTGCGGTGTGGCTCGAAAACACCTCGAAGCTTACCTTCGATCGCGGCAGCTTTTCGATCTTCGAGGGTGGAGTGTTCGCCGGACAGGGCCTGCTCGACCCCATCCATCCCGGTGAAAAACGCTTGCTCTCCTACGCTGCCGATCAGGCGATTCATGTCCGTGAGCATCCCGAAGAGTCAAAGCGTGAACTGCGAAAAATCCATGGTGCTGCGAACGGTGTTCTCAGCCTTACGTACGGAACAACGAGCAAGGATTCCTACATTGCCAGCAACTCGGCGGAGGAAGCGCGCACCGTGGTGATCGAAGTTCCACGCCGCGCCAACCGCGACCTTTCGCCTGAGACCAAGGCTGCCGAAACGACTCCTGGCCTGTATCGCTTCAAGCTGCCGGTGCCGGCACACCAGTCCGCCAGCGTGCTCGTAGCCGATGAGGGTCCGGACTACGAAACCTGGGTCATTCAACCCGAGTCCGACCAGACTTTCGCTCTTCAGCGTCTGGTCGACGATGCGCCGGCCGTGGCCGACAAGCTCACGCCGGTCATTGCGGCGCAGAAGTCCATCAGCGAGATGAACGTGCAGCTACAGGAGCTGTCCCAAAAAGCCAACACGCTCACCGCGGACGAAGCACGTGCTCGCGAAAACCTCACTGCACTCAAGGGCAACGATGGCGCCAAACGCTTCGTCGACCAGCTCAATCGAACCGAGGACGCGCTTGAGGCCAACCGGCAGCAGACCGCAACACTTACGGAGAAGAGAAAAGCCGCCGTTGAATCCCTTCGGCAGTTACTGATGACTTTCCAGGTCGAGTGGGCTGCGCAGGGCAAGTAACTTCGGTAAGTCGTCTCCAGCATGAATACTTGTCGCAAAACGATCTTATCCATTGCGTAAACCGTGGCCTGCGCGTAGCGTAAAGTCAACTCGAGCCTGCCACTCATTGCGCAGGCGAAGGAGTGACCGCTATGCCTGAATTGTCTGAGTCCACGGCTGTACGCTTCGTCCAACTTACTCTAGCCTTAACTTACAAACTCCGAATCAGCCGTCGTGCAGTTATCGCTGTGCTTGCCTTCGCAGCCTGCGTCGGAGCACACGCCCAGGCCAAGATCGTCTCAGGACCGGGAACGGTGACTGCCTTTGGCGCGACAGGGATCGGAACCGCTGCCGCGGTGAAAACAGTCACGTTCACCTTCAGCGGCACTGGCTCGATCGGATCTGTGGCGGTGCTGACGGATGGGGCGGCGAGTCTCGACTTTACCGATGCGGGGACGGGAAGCTGCACCACGAATGGCTCGGGCCATGTGTACCATTCCGGGGATAGCTGCACCGTTGCGGTGAACTTCAAGCCCACGCTGGCGGGGCTGCGGCATGGCGGAGCAGTGCTCAAGGATGGCTCGGGCGCGCCGCTTGCCAGTGCCCTGGTGATTGGAACCGGCAACGGGCCGATGATCAACTATCTGCCTGGCACGGAGACTTCGATCGGCAGCGGCTGGTCGGCGCCGGCCAACATTGCCGTCGATGGTAGCGGCAATGTCTATGTCGTCGATAGCAACAACATCATTAAGGAAACTCCCTCCGGCAACTCATATACGCAAAGCATCCTGCTCAGCCTGCCGGTTGCCATCGGAGGACTGGCTGTCGACGGAGCGGGGAATCTATTCGCTGCCGAAAGCGATGGTTATCTTCACAAATACTCGTTTTACGGCTCGTCCCATACGGATCAGTTGATTGGTTCGGGGATGTACAACCCCAACGGGATTACGATCGATCCGGCCGGGAATGTCTTCATAGCGGACGCTTACAACGGACGTGTGCTCAAGGAAGCTCCAAATGTGGACGGGACGTACACGCAGACAGACATACTCGACTGCGGCACCGTGGGAGGGCAGAGCTGCCCATCGTCAGTTGCGTCCGATCCCAGCGGGAATCTGTTTGTGACTTCGTATAACAGCAACACGGTCCTCAAACTAACGCCGAACGGAGGCAGCTACGAACAGAGCCAGATTGGCGGAGGTCTTGTCTGGCCTTCGGATATTGTGTCGAGCAGCACTGGGATCCTGTTTATCGCCGACACGCTCAACAATCAGGCCAACCAGTTGGTGATTCGCCCGGATGGAACCTACCAGACTGTCGTGACTACCAGTTCCGTCTACTGGCCGTGGGGGCTGGCGGTGGATGCAAGGGGCAATCTCTATATCTCCGATACATACAATCACCGGGTGCTGAAGGAGAACTACTGGAGCACGCCGTCACTCAACTTCGAGAAGACGGCGATAGGACACACGAGCGCGGACAGCCCTCGCGATGTCAATCTTGAGAATGTCGGCAATGCTCCGCTGCTGCTGAATGTGCCTTCGAGCGGTGCGAATCCCTCTGTGCCGGAGGGTTATACGGTCAATTCCTCCTATCCCGGCAGTTGCCCCGTGGTGAATTCCACTGCTTCCTCGGCTGGGCAAGTGTTACCGGCATGGAATTGCTACTGGGCTGTCAGTTTTACGCCGACAGAAAGCACGCCGCCGACGGCTTCGATGCTGGTTACGGACAACAATCTGAATGCCCAGACGGCAGCCGCTGGAACGCAGACGATTTCTCTGACGGGCGCGGCTTCCGGAGCTGCAACAGTCACGCTGAGCGTGTCCGCTACGACCGTGACGGATGCGCAGACGCTGACGGTGAGTGTTCATGTTGCAGGGGATGAAAGCGCCGTGCCGACGGGGTCGGTCAACGTGAACTCGACACCAGGATATGGAGTGGTGGGAGCAGGCGGATTGGAAGGGACCGTTCCGCTCGACAGCAAAGGGAATGCAACCATCAGCGGCGCTATGGGCAATATCGGCACATACACAGTGAGCGCTTACTACTATGGCGATAGCAACTATGCCGGCGCGGCTTCTGCCACGACGATCCCCATCACGGTGACGCAGAGCGCACCTGCATCCATTACGCCCACCTCCGGCCAGTCCACCGTGGAGGCGTATGGTTCTGTGCACCAGACTGCCCTGTGCGTGCTGGTCACGGACGGAGCTGGGCAAAGAGGGTCGAACAATCTCGTGACGTTTACAAGCACTCAACTGACGATCCCGTACAGCGGTGATGCGCTCACGAAAAATGGCCAGGCGTGCGTGGAAGCTACGCCTCCCAATGCTGTTGGAACCTACACGGCAACGGCCAGCGTGGCAGGCCTTTCCACAACAGTGCCGTTCACGGTACAGGTGACCGGTGCGTCGCTCACAATCACGATGAAGTCACCAGTGACTTCACGCCTGTACGGATCACCCAACCCGGTCTTCACGTACATGGAGACGGGTCTGGTCAGCGGTGATCAGGTGACCGTCACGCCCACAACGACTGCGACGCTCACCTCAAATGTGGGTTACTATCCGGTGAGCGCCACTGTCTCCGGCCCAGATGCGGCCAAGTATGCCGTGACCGTGATTCCGGCGACGATCTATGTGCATCCGGCACAGTTGACGATCGCCGCGACCACCTACACCTCCGTCTATGGTCAAACGCCGCCGCAGCCAACGGCCTACACCATTACCGGATTCGTGAATGGCCAGACGACAGCCATCGTTACCGGCTCGCCTATCCTTACCATGCCGGTCACAGCGACTTCACCCGTCGGGACCTACCTTATCCACATCGACGTGAACACACTGTCTGCGCCCAACTATGGTTTCGCCCGGGACCCCTGGCATGGCAGAGTCAACGTCCTGCCGGCCTGGCTGGAAGCGACTGCCACCAGCTTCACTATCAAACGCGGCGATCCGATTCCGCCGCTCACCTACACTCTGACCGGATTTGTGAACGGCCAGACGCAGGCCACGGCCGCGACGGGTACTGCCAATGTGCTCACGTTGGCAACATCCAACAGCCGTCCAGGCAACTACACCATTTACATGAATCTGGGGACGCTAGCCGCCCCGAATTACAGGATCCACCAGACCAACGGCGTTCTCACCATCACTCCATGATGCCGGATCGCATGCCTGACTTTTCTCCCTGAGGAAAACAGGAGCGAAAGGTCAGGCTCCCGACCTGAGCGCTTTCCCCCGGACACCCGTCCTCTGCTCGCCCGCAAACTGTCCTACATGGCACAATGACCGCAAGTGCGTACCGTAAACTAGCTAGGTGGAGGACGGAACTTTGAAGAAAATCGGCGTTTTATTCGGTATGGAGAACAGCTTTCCCGGCGCGCTGGTGGAGCGCATCAACTCGCTCAACGTCAGCGGCATCACCGCGGAGTTTGTTGAAACCGGAGCTGTCCATCTCGACAAGCCCTCGCCTTATTCCGTCATTGTCGATCGCATTTCGCACGACATTCCGTTTTATCGCGCCTATCTCAAGCACGCTGCGTTGAACGGCACGATTGTCATCAACAACCCCTTCTGGTGGTCGGCCGATGACAAGTTCTTCAACTACACGTTGGCTGCGAAAATGGGCGTGGCTATTCCGCCTACAGTCATCCTGCCTCACAAGAAGTACCCCGAAGGCACCAACGACCGTTCCATGCGCAACCTCGAATACCCGCTCGACTGGGAAGGCGTCTTCAACTATGTCGGCGAGCACGGCTTCATGAAGCCGGTCGATGGCGGTGGGTGGCGTGACGTCTTCCACATCCACAATCGCGAGGAGTTTTTCAACGCCTATGACCAGTCCCGCGACCTGTGCATGCTCTACCAGAAGGCTGTGGATTTCAAGGAGTACTTCCGCTGCTACGTCGTCGGGCAGAAGAAGGTCCACATCATGCCGTATGACCCGCGCAACCCGCATCACGAGCGCTATGTGCTCGATCCGCCGAAGTACGACAAGGCGCTGCTGAAACGCGTGGAGCAGGACGCACTGAAGCTTTGCCAGGCACTCGGCTATGACCTCAATACCGTCGAGTTTGCTGTCGAAAACGGCATTCCCTACGCCATTGACTTCATGAATCCTGCACCAGACGCGGACCTGCACTCCGTAGGCGAGAAAAACTTCGAGTGGATCGTGTCAGAGGTCGCCGCGCTGGCCATCGCCAAGGCCAAAATCGCGCCAAGCATCCCAGAACTGCGGTGGTCCTCGTTCCTGGGAGCGGCACCGGCTGCGTCCGCAAAAAAGCCGGTGGCGAAAAAGGCCCCAGCCAAGAAGGCCCCGGCGAAGAAGACCAAGGAATAACCTTCGCAACCGTTCGGGATAGTAGAAAAGCCAGCACGCCTACGGGTGCGCTGGCTTTTTCCATGCTGGGGTTGAATCGTACGGCGATTGCGGCTATTGTGCTGCCGCGGTCGTCTTGGGCAGAGTCCCTTCGGGTGAGGCGTCAACCACGGCGCGGCTAATGTCGATGGAACCGGCACGGTTCGTGCCCTCGCCGGCAACTACGACGCGGATCCGCTTGGTACGCCCCGGCACCTGGATTTTCACCGAGACGCGGGCCATCTCATTCCCTTTGTCGTCGGCGTTGCCTTCAATGGAAATGGCCTCCATCTTGGATGCGACTACGTTCTGACTTCCGCCGGTACTCGCGGCGGCGACGAGTACGCTGGCGTGCCTCTTGCCGTCAGCTGTGGGTTGCCAGTCGAGGTCTTTCGTTGGGAAGAGCAGCGTGATAACCGCCGAACGCGACTCCGGCAGACGCACCACGCGAAAGAGAACTACGTTCAGGCCGCTTACGGGCAACGTGCTGCGCACCGCCTCAGAGACGTGCGTAATGGACTGCTCGCGGCCGTTTTGCGGGCTGTTCTTGTCCGGGTTGAAGTAGCCGGTGCGAGTGACGGCGCGCAGTTCGGGATTGCGCATGGTGACGGTAATGCGCCGGAACTTGCCGTCGTCGCTTTCCATGTGCGGACGATACGTGAGTGTGTAGTACCGGGAGCCCAGCTCCTCGGCCTGGCTGATTTCCTTGTCGATGTCGTTGCGATTGTAGAAAACAGTGCCGCCGGTCTGGTGAGAGAACTGGGCGAAATTGATGTCGCCAGTAAAGGGATTGGTGGATTTGTCGCTGTAGCTTGTGCCTTGCTCAGAGTGAGCCTGGGCAAGCCGTGGCGACGGGTTGACGACGAAGAGCGTGATGCGCTGGTTGGTAAGCAGATCGACCGTGTCGTGCACATAGCGCATGAACCGCTCGTGAATCTTGATGTTCTCGGTGTTGATGGGCAGATTCGGCGCGCCATGGCCCACCCAAATGATGTTCTTGCGACCGGGTGTGCCGGAGTTCTGGAGAGCGATCTGCTGCAAGGCATCCATGGATTGCTGAAAACGCTCGGCGTCGAAGCCGCTGTAAAGAGCCTTGTAGGGGACGACGCCCGGCATGTGATCGAGCGCGAACAGCAGCTCGTCGCGGTCGCGCGTAAAGCCCTGCAGCAATTCCAGATTGCGGTTGCCCATCACCATCAGCTCTGCCGGAGCCGGAAGCTGCTTGGGGAGCGAGGCGATGTAGTCGTGCAGGTGCTCGTAGAGATTGCCGAACTGGTCGAAGTCGGCGTTGAACGTCATCGTGTCGGAATTCAGCCGGTCGAGAACGAAGATGCTCAGGGGCACCTTGCCGTCAGGATTGTCTGTATCCGTGGCGGTGTGTGCCTCGGGCGGCTCGAACGAGAAGATCGGCTGACGCTGTTTCTCTTCGTTGATGATGAAGTCGTCCTTGGTAAGGCCGGTGACGACGGGCTTATTCTGCTTATCCAGCACCGTGACGTCGAGGAAGACGAGATTGGAGGTCACGTGGAGCGTCGACGCTTCAGGCGGCGGCTCCTGGGCCAAGGCAGAGATGGACGCAGTAAGGACAGTTGCGGCAAGAGCGGTACAGAGAGCAATGCGCATATAGTTCATGACTTGTTAAACGGCTCCAGACTTACTTTTCCGGTTACGAAAATGTCGGATCTTTGGTTCCCTGCCGGTTAGACGGGCGATGAGGCTCCGCAGTTCGCATGAATCCTCTAACATCGCTTCCACTCAAGGCCTAGAGCTCCTTCTTGACTGCTATTCGCGCGCCATCAAAGCCACAACCCACTACGGCCTTGCCTTTGAAACTTATGACACTTTGCGGAAGGTGAGATTGATCCGGTAAGGACCGATGAGCGGGTGGCAACCGGGTTTGAGGGGCTGGACGCCGTGGAAGGCGAGGCGCGAGGGACCACCCCAGACGATGACGTCGCCGTGCTCGAGGAGGATGTGGCGGGGTTTGTCCGTACGCTGCAGACCGCCGAAGAGGAAGACGCATTCCAGGCCAAAGGAGAGCGACACAATGGGCTGCGTGAAGTCCACCTCGCCTCGATCCTGGTGCAGGCCAAGCTTATTGCCGGCCTGGTAGCGGTTGAAGTGGCAGGCGTCCGGGCGGAAGTTGGGGAAGCCTGCGCGGACCGCGCAGCGAATAGCGAATTCGCGCAGAACCTGCGGCATGGGCGGCCAGGCATACTTCCTGACCGGCGTGTACTGGTCGTCCATTCTTCGGACATTGCCACAGTCCGTACCCATGATGGACATGGCCTGACCACCTCCCGTCACCATCTGGCGGAACGGCGCGGCCTGGGTGACCTGGTCGATCGCAGCGAGGAACTCGCGCTCCTGCGGTAGCGCAAGCCCACGCATCAGCACCGCCCCATCGGCCAGAGGCTCGTGGGTGGGTTCTACTTCGAGTTGGCTGAAAAGGCTCATCTTCGTCCCCACTTTGGGGCTGATCCACAATGGAACCCGTCCCGTTTCGACATCCTCAGCATACATCAAAAAGCGAAAATTAGGCGAAACTAATGACCAGCCTTCACAATGGGCGCAGCAGTGCCATCTAGTTCCAAAGGTCCTTCCGGGAGAACGCATGCGGCCATCTTTTACGCTCGGCATTGAAGAGGAGTACCAGACCATTGACCCGGTGAGCCGCGACCTGCGCTCCCACATCGCTACTGAGATGTTGTCGCAGGGTAAGATGCGGCTGGAGGAGCGGGTCAAGGCCGAGATGCACCAGTCCGTGGTCGAGGTGGGCACGCGCATCTGCCATAACATCGACGAGGCGCGCGAAGACCTCTACGACCTCCGCCGGCAGATGATCCGTCTGGCCAAAGAGAACAACCTCATCCTGGTCGCTGGCGCTACGCATCCGTTTGCCGACTGGCGCAACCAGGAAATCTACCCCGACCCTCGCTACCGTCAGGTAGTGAAGGATCTGCAGTTGGTTGCGCGATCGAACCTCATCTTTGGTCTGCACGTGCACATCGGCATCGAGGACCGCGAGTCCGCCATTCGCATCATGAACTCGATGCGCTATTTCTTGCCGCATATCATGGCGCTCACGACAAACTCGCCTTTCTGGCTCGGCATCAACACCGGCTACAAAGGCTACCGCGCCAAGGTCTTCGAGAACTTCCCGCGCACCGGTATTCCCGACGCTTTTGCGAGTTACTCGGATTTCGAGAATTACGTCAACCTTCTTATCAAGACCAAGTGCATCGACGATGCGAAGAAGATCTGGTGGGATATCCGGCCGCATCCTTACTTCGACACGGTTGAGGTGCGCGCCTGCGATATTCCGCTTCGGGCGTCGGAGTCGATTGCCATCGCTGCGCTCATCCAGGCTACGGCTGCAACGCTCTTCCGGCTGCATGAGTCGAACCAGGACTTCCGCCAGTACGCGCGGCCGCTGCTGATGGAGAACAAGTTCCGCGCCGTACGCTATGGGCTCGACGGAAACCTGATCGACTTCGGCAAGCAGCAGGAAGTGCCGGAGCGCGAACTTATCCTGGAGTATCTCGAACTGGTAAGTCCAGCGGTGGATGAGTTAGGCAGCCGCGCAGCGATTGAAGATATCCGCAACATCCTAGAAACCGGTACTGGCGCAGACCGTCAGTTAGCTGTCTTCGAGAGAACCAACGGTGATTTGAAGGCAGTGGTCGACTACATGGCCGAGGAGACGGCCGCGGGCCTTTTCTGAAGGCCCGTTCGATAACTTAGTGGCCACCGCATCCGTGGCCACAACCATGTCCTCCGCAACTATGACCTCCGCAGCTATGGCCGCTGTCTCCTGTACTACCGCCGTGATCGGAATGCGATCCGTGGGCATGGGAGTCTGAAGAATCGGCTGAGCATGTAGAACACCCGATGAAAGCATCTTCAGAGGCTGGCGTTCCGAATGGACCGGATTGGAAGGTTCTTGCGTAGAAGCGATTTGTTTTGGTTACTGCTTCTTCCTCTAGCTGCGACCCGCGCGGTACATGCGGATTGTGATGTATCATGCGGCCAAAGACTGCCTGGCAATCGCTGGCATATTTAGCTGTATCGAGGATGTGCTGATGCCAGAACTGGTCAAGGTCATCTCGGCCATCTGAGTCCAGCCATGGCACAATCATGAAGCCCGGCTTTTTCTGAACAAGAGTAAGGAACCGTAGGTACTCTTCCTTTGCAGCGTCTGCGCGCTGAACACTCCATCCGTATTTTTCGATCATCGCATCGCGTACGGAGTCAAGGTTGAGTTCTGTGGGAGGCTTCGGGAAAGACATCCGCCGGGTATACCGGGCTAACATCACTGTTCCACAAACAAACACAAACAAGATACTTACTAATATCCAACCAATCATGTGCAGTCTCCAGACTGTCGCTAACGGCACCCGTTAGCTTTCTCATCTCTTCAATTGCACACAGCATAGCACGGGACTGCTCGCTCACTCAGAATGTCTGCGCATTGATTGCACACTATTTCATCGAATATTTACGTTTTCTATCGACAGAAAAATCTACTTCGATGAAATGGGTGAATCGTTAGCGGCATAGACCACCTCGCCATCCAGCAGGGTCATGAGGCATTTCATTTCTTTGATCTGGGCGGTGGGGATGGTGTAGATGTCGCGATCCCAGATGGCGATGTCGGCGCGTTTGCCGGGTTCCAGGGTGCCGATCTTGTCTTCGAGGAACATCTGCCGGGCGGACCATGCTGTGTAGCTGCGCAGCGCTGTCTTCGGATCAGTGGCTTCGGCAGTGCCGAAGGGCTGCGCGCCGTAGGTGCCTTTGAGCGTCTGCCTCGCCATGGAGGCCCAGAGGCCGTAGCGGGCTGCGATTGGAGTCACTGAGTAATCCGAGCCGCCGGACCAAAGGATGCCGCGGTCTTTGAGTGTCTTGAGCGGGTCAAGGTGCTGGCCGCGTTCCGGTCCGTAGCTGGATGCGTAGATATCGCCGATCCACCAGAGGAATTCGGCTTGCAGTTCCGGGTAGCCGGCGTCGTAATTCTTCTGCAGATCGGCCATCACGTCGATGGCGTGTGGCGTGGGCAGGTTGGCGTGGATGATGCTGTGACGCAGGCCGGGTTTGGGTGACTCTTTTTCGACTTGCGCATACGCGTCTACGACTGTGTCCATGGCACGGTCGCCTACTGCGTGTGTGCCTACTGGTACGCCGGCTTGCTGGAAGAGGCGGACCATCTTGAGGTATTCGGCGGGGTCGGTTTGCGGGTAGCCTTTGTTGCCTGAGTCTGGCGTGGCGGCGTTCTTGAGCCAATCGCTGTACATCCAGCCGGTGCGGGCGCCGCCGCTGCCATCCATGTAGATCTTTGCGCCGCAGGAGAGCAGGCGGCTGTCGCCGAGGCTGGCGGGCAGGCGCGGGACGCTGTTGATCTCGGCGAGGGCCTTCTCTGCGCCCTCGACCGTTCTTCCGGCGTGCCATAGGACGCAGATGCGCTCCTTGAGCTGACCTGAGTCGAGGAGGGATTTGTAGGCGTCCCATTCGAGGTGGGTGATGTCCGGGTCTTTGACGGCGGTCATGCCTTCGCTGTGCAGGACTTTCTGGATGTAGAGGATGCCCTGCCGCTCCTGCTCCGGTGTGGTTTCCGGGATCAGGCTGGCGACCGGATCCATCGCGGTCTCTTTGAGGACGCCGGTTGGATTGCCCTTGCTGTCGCGATCGATGGTGCCGGCTTTTGGGTCTGCTGTGGCCGAGGTGATCTTTGCCAGCTTGAGAGCCAGCGAGTTGGCTACGCCGTAGTGGCCGGTGGTGTGCATGAGCCAGACCGGGTTATTGGGGGCGACGGCATCGAGGTCGGCAGCGGTTGGGTAGCGGTGCTCGGACAGCTTGCCTTCGTCCCAGCCCGAGCCGGTGATCCATTCGCCGGGCTTCATCAGGGCCACTTTGGCTTTCACCCGCGCGACCATTTCGGCGACTGAGCCTGCGTCGGAGAGCTTTACGCCGTAGAGTTCTTCTACTCCGCCGCTGGCGATGTGGGCGTGGGTGTCGATGAGGCCCGGTGTGGCGGTGGCGCCGTGAAGGTCGATGATCTTTGCGTTCGAAGCGGCCAGCTTGAGGATTTCTTCGCTACTACCAGTCTTCAGGATGACGCCTTTGCGGATGGCGATGGCCTGGGTTACGGAGTCTTTGGCGTCTACGGTGAGGATGGTGCCGTGGATCAGGATGAGGTCGGCTTGTTCAGAGTGGCCGGACTGCGCGTGGGCGAAGCTGGCTGTGAGCGCCAATGCAATGGTCAGGGCTATGCGTCGCATCTTCGGTGGCTCCGGTTTGCGGGATGCCACCACTCTATCTTGGCTAGCGTGGATGCTTGCGTGTTTTGCGATTCCCTTTTTCCAAGGGAGCTGAATGCGTCAATTTTTGCCTGGAAGGGGGGAGGGGTGCACAATCTGGTGCAAGTTAATGATGCGCAAAGGGTTGCAGGTACTTTGGGTGCGCTTTTGTGCGCCTTTTGTACGCTCTTTGGGGCGAATTGCTAACAGCAGATTCCCTTCGGGAATGACAAGAATTTGGGCTTTGGATAAGTATGCGCTTTTTGCAATAAATAAACGGCAACCTGCGGGGAGTTTTTGCAGGTTGCCGTTCTGTTTTGGGACTAGTAGATGATCTTCAGTCCGAACTGAACTATGCGGGGTTCGTAGGTCGACGAGATCTGACCGCCGCTGGTGGGGACGCCGCCAGTGATCTGGCTGAGCGAAGGTGTGGCGCCGACGCCCAGGGTGGCCGCGGTGGTGCCTTGTGTACCGCCGATGGTGCTGGGCAGGTAGAGGTTGGTGTGGTTGAAGATGTTGTAGAACTCGCCGCGGACCTCGACCTTGAGATTGTTGACGGGAGTGCTGAAGCGTTTGTTCAGGCTGAGGTCGGTTTCGTTGAAGGCGGGCGTACGGCCGGGGTTGCGCGATCCGCTGCCGAAGGGGCTGAGGACGTTGCCTGCGCCATCCTTGATGGAGGGCAGGACGAAGGCGTTGTAGTTGATGTAGTTCACGTAGCCGGTGTTGGCGGCGCGCTTGGAGGTGCCCTGGGTGACCTTCTGGCCGGGGACGCGGTCGGGGCGGTATTCATTGGCGCCGCGGTAGGTGGCGGAGATCTGCGGAGAGACCTGCTGCGCGCCGTTGGGGGTGTAGGTGATGTTGAAGGGTGTGCCTGCCTCCGAGGTGTTGATGACGCTGACCTGCCATCCGCCGAGGACTGCGTCCTCCACGGCATTGCTGGCGGCAAGATACTTGCGGCCACGGCCGAAAGGCAGCTCGTAGACGAGGCTGGTGACGTTCGCTACAGGCAGGTTGTAATCGGACTGACCGTAATCGGCGGCGAGGTTGTTGGCGTCCTGCGGGGAGGGCGTGTTGCCTTCGAGCGAGGCGCTGGCGTTGTCGAGGGCGTGCTCCCAGGTGAAGGAGTTGAGGAGGGTGAGGCCGGCCACCATGCGCTGCTCATAACGGACCTGCAGGGCGTTGTAGTTGGACCAGAACTCGTTGAGTGCGGTGGTGATGTCGCTGGGCCAGTTGCCGTAGGGGCGGGCGAAGCCGTTGGAAGGGTTCTTCTGGTTGCCGTTAAGGAAGCCCTGCAGCTTGACGCCGTGGTTGCCGACGTAGGCTACGTCGAGCAGAGCGTTCTTCGCGACCTGGTACTGGGCGCTGAGGAAGTAGCTCTCAACGTAGCTGTCGCGGGTGTTCTTGGGGATCCAGGTGATGTTGTCGGTGGCTGGATTGAAGGTGGTGACGAGGCCGGAGGGGAAGCCCTGGCTGGCGGCGGCGTAGCAGCTCGGCTTGGTGGAACCGACCGCGATGATCTGAGCCGGAAGCGGGGTGGAGCATTGGTCTGTTGTCGTGGGCGCGATCTGCGTCACGGCGGCAAACTGGGCCTGGGGCGCGTTGATGGCGAGGATGTCTCCGGAGCCGGCGCGGGTGTAGTGGACGTAGCCCATGCCGAAGCCGCCGCGGATGGCGAGCTTATCCGTTGGCGCGTAGGCGAAGCCGATGCGGGGCGACCAGTCGTTGTAGTCGGGGTTGACAAGGGTCTTGCCGTAGGTGCCGCCGGGATGGACGGGCGTGATGCCGTTGCCGGCAACCGCACCGGGAGTAGTGGTCAGCACGGTCTGCGAGACGGGATCGAAGTTGGAGATGTTGTTCTTCCAGTCAGAGTAGGGTGAGCCGTACTCCCAGCGAACGCCGAGGTTGAGGGTGAGTTTTGGGCTCACCTTCCAGTCGTCCTGGGCGTAGGCGCTGTCCAGCGTCTGGCGGAGGTGGACGACGTAGTAGTTGGCGAGCTGATAGCTGGTGGTGGTGCCGAAGAGGAAGTCTGCCCAGTAGTTGTCGCTGACGGCCTTGGTGCTGGTGCAGTTGGCGAGCGTGGGGGTTGAAGTGCCGTCGACGGTGGTGCTGGGGCAGGTGCTGTAGCCGCTGGAGTAGGTCCAGGAGCCGTAAAGCGGGTTGTTGTCGTTGACGGCCATCCAGACATGCTCGTACTCGTAGCCGAGCTTGAGGGAATGCTTGCCTTTGACCCAGGTGAAGTTGAACTTGGGATCGAGCAGTGCGGGGTTCTGCCACTGGGGGTTGGTGCTTTGACGACCGAAGCCGCTGAAGCCGGAGATGCCGACCGAGGGCAGGCCGCCGGCGACGATGGGGTTGTCCGGCAGTCCGGGTATGGTGAAGGCGTTGTCGCCGATGGAGAGGTTGTACTTACCGGCCTTGGTGCGAGACAAGCCGACGCGCGCGTCGAGGATCTTGTTCATGCCGAAGAGGTGGGTGTAACCGAGCGCTACCTGCTGGTCGAGGATGCGAATGGTGCCGTTGGTCTGGCCGTCGAGGGGCAGCGGGATGGCTACATGGTTAACGCCGGTCTCTTTGCGATCGCTGACGCGGAGAAACCAGGAGCTCTTGGCGTTCTGCTGGTAGTCGAGGCGCAGGTCGCCCTTGTCGGAGTTGTCAGTGAACGGGACCTGGACGGAGTAGTCGTTGGAGTTGAGGCCGGTGGTGGGGAGGCCTGTGGTTGGCAGCGACTCGATCTTCTTGAAGTAGCCGACGATCTGCGCGGAGAGCGGATCCAGGGCGCTGGTCGGGATGGAGCTGCCTGCTTCATAGACGACACCGGTGAGCGGGTTACGCACGGGAACGACGAGGTCGCCGTTCAGCTCGGCCTGGGTGGGCAGGGTGAGGACGGAGAGCGGGGTGAGCTTTTGGCGGAATCCTTCGTAGTCGAGGAAGTAGAAGAACTTGTCCTTGAGGATGGGGCCGCCGAAGTTCATACCGAACTGGTTGCGGTTGAAGGTGGGCTTGTGGAACGGCGTGACGGTGCCGGTGTTGCTGACGACGTTGGGCTTGAAGAAGCCGGCGGCGTTCAGGTTGGTGTTGCGGAAGAAGTCGTACAGGGTGAAGTGAATACCGTTGGTACCGGACTGGGAAGCGACGTTGATGGTGGCGCCGGAGGAGCGGCCGTATTCGGCGCTCTCGTTGTTGGTCACGACCTGCCACTGGGCAACGGAGTCGGGTGGGACGGCGATGATTTGGTTATCGAAGCCCTGGTTGGACTCGCCGTAGGCGTTGTTGTCCATGCCGTCGAGGAGGAAGTTGTTGAACATGCTGCGCTGGCCGTTGACGTTGTAAGCGCCGGCGCGGACGAGCGAGCTGATGGAGCTGGTGGTGGCGGCGGTCGGCGCCTGGCGGCTGCCAGTGACGAGGCCGAGGAGGTCAGAGTAGTTGCGGCTGACGAGCGGGAGGGCTTCGCTCTGGTAGTTGGAGATGTTCTGGCCGCGCTGGCTGGAGTCGGTTTCGAGCTGGAGGGCGACGCTGCTGACTTCGACGGTGCTCTCGGAGCCGCCGGGCTTGAGGGAGAGGTCGATGCGGAGGCGGGCGCCTACGGTGACATTGACGTTCTCTGCGACGGCAGCGGAAAAGCTGTTGGCTTCGGCGTGCAGGGTGTAGGTACCGACGCGGAGCGAGGGAAATTCGTAGTCGCCTGAGGCGTTGGTGGTAGCGGTGGCGACGATGCCTGTGGCCGTGTTGGTGGCGGTAACGCTGGCGCCAGGAATGGCTGCTCCGGAGGAGTCACGGATAGAGCCGACGAGGCTGCCGTTTTCAAACTGCGCAACGGCCGGTCTTGCGCCGAGGATGAGGAAGAGGCCTGCCAGAAGGGAAAGGAAAATACTGCGTACGTATCTGTTCATAGCCTGCACGATAGGGGAATTAGAAGAGCGGAATTTTAACGTTCGTTGAACAGACGTTTAATTCTGACGCCGGTGCAGGATTGCCGGTCCGGCTAAGACGTTGGTTCTGTGGGGGTTGCGAGTGGGCCTCGCGGGGGTAAGGAAAACGGGCAGAAATGGCGGCTTTGACCATTTCAATTGCGTGAATTTTCCGTTAGGCTCAAGGGATACGTTGGCTGCCAATCTGTGCGCCATAGCCTATTTCCGGGGAGAGCTACGACCTTATGACCGCATCCGAGTTGCTGCAAATCGAGTATCCCGCTGACTTCGTTGCGGGGGCCCAATCGGCGGTGACGACCTGCCTGCGGATCGACCCTTCTGAGAAGGTGACGCTGATTACGGATCGCGCGACGGAGCAGATTGCTGCGGCGATCGGCGAGCAGTTGGCGGCGAAGGGATGCGAGTGGAATGTGTTTCTGCTGGAGGACCTGGCTCCCCGGCCGCTGACCAATATGCCGGCGGCGGTGCTGGCGGATATGGAGAGTTCGCAGGTTTCGATCTTTGCGGTGCAGGTGCAGCAGAATGAGTTGCAGTCCCGGATGCAGATGACGGATGTGGTGAACCGCCGGAAGATGCGGCATGCGCACATGGTCAACATTACGGCCGACATTATGCGGCAGGGGATGCGGGCGGATTTCAACCTGGTGGACCGGCTTTCGCAGCAGGTGCTGGACCGGGTGAAGAAGGCGACGCGGATTCGCGCGACGACGGCGGCTGGGACGGATATTACGGCCGAGATGAATCCGGGGTACAAGTGGTTCAAGACGAGTGGGATTATCAGCACGGAGAAGTGGGGCAACCTGCCGGGCGGGGAGTGCTTTACTTCGCCGGGTGAGGTGAACGGGACTTTCGTGGTTGATGGCGTGGTGGGCGACTGGCTCTGTGCGCGCTACGGGCTGCTGGAGGCAACGCCGCTGACGATTGAGATTGCTGGGAACCGGATTGTGAGCTGTTCAAGCGCAAACAAGGCGCTGGAGGCGGATTTCTGGGCTTATACGCATACCGACGAGAATTCGGACCGGGTGGGTGAGTTTGCGATTGGGACCAATCTTGGGGTGGAGCGGGTGATCGGGAATATCTTGCAGGATGAGAAGTTTCCGGGGATCCACATTGCCTTTGGGAATCCTTATGGCGAGCACACGGGGGCACCCTGGCGCTCGGGCACGCACATCGATGTTGTCGGGCTGGGATTTAATATCTGGCTGGAGTCTGAGGCCGGGCAGGAACAGATTATGCGCGATGGGCGGTTTTTGATCGCGGCGTAATTTTGATTGCAGCGTAAGTTCTGCGCCCTTTGGGCCGCCATTTTGGGGGTCTCTGCATCTATGCTGTTGTGATGACAGAGACTACTTCCCTTCCTACAAAAACGCTTGGCAATTCTGACCTGAAACTGACCCCGATCGGCTTTGGCGCATGGGCTATTGGCGGCGGCAACTGGGATTTTGCGTGGGGCGCGCAGGATGATGCTGAATCGATCCGCGCGATTCACCAGGCGCTGGATGAGGGTATCAACTGGATCGATACGGCTGCTGTGTATGGGCTTGGGCACTCCGAGGAGATTGTCGGCGAGGCTGTGCGTAGCTCCTCCCATGAGCCGCTGATCTTTACCAAGTGCTCGATGCGCTGGGATGCGGAGCGGAAAATTTACCGTTCGCTGAAGGCTGCCTCGGTGGTTGAAGAGCTTGAGGGGTCGCTGAAGCGGCTTGGGGTCGAGACGATCGATCTTTACCAGATCCACTGGCCGAATCCTGACGAGGAGATCGAAGAAGGCTGGGCGGAGCTGGCAAAGCAGCAGAAAGCTGGCAAGGTTCGCTGGATTGGGGTTTCGAACTTCAATGTGGCGCAGATGAAGCGGGCGCAGGCGATTGCGCCGATCACCAGTCTGCAGCCTCCCTACTCGATGCTGCGGCCGGCGATTGAGGCGGAGATTCTGCCTTATTGTCTTGAAAACAACATTGGGGTGATTAACTACTCCCCGATGGTGAGTGGTCTGCTGACTGGGCGGATGAGTGCAGAGCGCGTAGCGGCGATGCCGGCGGATGACTGGCGCAAGAAGGCGGCCGAGTTCAACGAGCCGCGATTGAGCCGGAATTTGAAGCTGGTGGAGTTGCTGCGGGAGATCGGCTCGGCGCACGGAGTGCAGCCGGGGGTGGTGGCGGTGGCTTGGACGCTGCATCATCCGGCAATTACTGCTGCGATTGTGGGTGGGCGCAGTGGTGAGCAGGTGACGGGGCTGGCTCCGGCGCTGCACTTCCGGCTGAGCACGGAGGAGTTTGACAGCATCGGGAAGTTCCTGAACGAGCACCCGGTCTAGAGTGAAGATGAGCACGAAAAAGCCCCAGACTGAGTCTGGGGCTTTTCAAGTTTGGTTGCTGCCCGCTTACATTGCTGCTACGAAATCGGGCAGAACAACTGCAGCGTGATCCTGAAGCAGAGCGGTCATACGAGCGGCCATGCTGCTGTACATATCGGCAGCGCGATAAGCATTGACCTTGACGCCTGCGGTGGCCTTGCTGAGCGCGTACTGGCCGAGGGCCATCAGAACGCAGAGGCGAATCTGCATTGCGTCGCTGCGCAGCGCTTCGAGGAGCATCGGATCGATCGGTGTCGCATCCGGCAGCATATTGCGATTGGCGTAGTCGGCCATCTCGAGGAGAACTCGGGAATTCTGGTACATAGCCCAGAGGCCCTTCGGTCCATCGAGCCGCTGCCAGATATCGTCCGTGGTCGCGGTGAGGCCTTCCTTCCAGAGGAACTGCGAACTGAGGTCGCGAGCGCTCCAGTCCGAGCGAAGCTGACACAAGAGGCCATCCCAACTCTGGATGTTGCGGCGACGCATGGCCCGGCGCCACTTGGCAAAGTACACCAGCAGGGCGCTTACGATTGCGATCTGTAGAAACAAAAGCATTGCTTAATCCTTGTTCCTTGAGCGTTCGGAAGGGAGGTCGGTCAGTGCAATTCTTCCTGCACGGGCGCCTCCACCTAGTTGTAACAGAAGATTCTGCATTTGTGGACTGAATTCTTTGCGTTCTTGCTCTTTAGTTGCAAAGCTCATCACCCAATAGGACAGTGTCCCGAAGTAACATGCCGAGGCGAGTTGATCGAGCCAATGGAAGGTGTCCGCATCGCCTGTCTGCTGCGAATGCCCCAGGGTGATCATGAGGGTGGCGATCGAATAGAAGCCGAGTCCGCTAACGATCTGGAGCTCGCGGTCGCGCCAGCCGATCGAGAGAAGCTGGCTGAAACCGGCCATGATCAAGAAACAAACAATGCGCAGAACCCCAATTGTTTGTTCAAGATGGAAGGTGGTTGCCGCAATTCCGGTGTATCCGGCAGGCGCTGTCTTACCAGCCAAAGGCCAGATGGCGAGCCCGGCGAGGACGATGAGAAGCGCAACAATGAAGATCGATTTGCGCGGGAGCGAAGAACGAACGGGCCGCAGGACAGACCAGGCGAGTTCAACCAGAACTGCAAACTGAATTGCAGCGTCAATCATGCTTTGCCGTGCGTAGAACTTATAGTAATCCCGGCCGGTCAGGCGTCCCTGGAGGTACATCGCCGCACAGTCACCGAGAAATGCCCACAGGATGTAGAGGAAGAAGACCGGAAACTTCCGCCAGACTTTCTGCTTTGCCATGAAGCCGAGAAAGACAGCTTCGCCGATCGCAGAGATGAGGATGAGGACAAAATCGCCATGATCGCGCCAGAATGTGTTCGCCGTGGCCGCAACCATGATCATCCTCCTGAGTCGTCCGGAGAAAACTCTCTCACTGAAGAGTTTAGCAGTCGGTGGCTTTTGTCAAGCTACAACTAAAGCGGAGGATGACCGGATCGGTATCAATATCGATTCTGCATTCCCTATCAATATATGTGGTGCTAGCCGAGGACTAGGCGATCGTGCTGCCGGTGGACGGCTTGGGAGCAGGGATTCCGGGGCCAAAGGCTACCAGGGTGCTGCCGGTGGAGGGCTTCGGCGCAGGGATGCCAGGGCCAAAAGCTACCAGGGTGCTGCCGGTGGACGGCTTGGGAGCCGGGATTACAGGACCAAAGGAGCTGCCCGTCGAAGGCTTCGGAGCGGGGATGCCAGGGCCGAAGGCTACCAGGGTGCTGCCGGTGGAGGGCTTGGGAGCAGGGATTCCAGGACCGAAGGCTACCAGCGTGCTGCCGGTGGACGGCTTGGGAGCAGGGATGCCAGGACCAAAGGAGCTGCCAGTTGACGGCTTCGGCGCAGGGATGCCAGGGCCGAAGGCTACCAGCGTGGTGCCGGTGGAGGGCTTAGGAGCGGGGATTCCGGGACCGAAGGAGCTGCCAGTTGACGGCTTCGGAGCGGGGATGCCAGGGCCGAAGGCTACCAGGGTGCTGCCGGTGGAGGGCTTGGGAGCAGGGATTCCAGGACCGAAAGAGCTACCCGTCGACGGCTTGGGAGCAGGGATGCCGGGGCCGAAGGCTACCAGCGTGCTACCGGTCGACGGCTTAGGAGCCGGGATTCCAGGACCAAAGGAGCTGCCAGTCGAGGGCTTAGGCGCAGGGATGCCCGGGCCGAAGGCTACCAGCGTGCTGCCGGTGGACGGCTTCGGAGCAGGGATGCCGGGGCCAAAGGAGCTACCGGTCGAGGGCTTGGGAGCGGGGATGCCAGGGCCAAACGATGTCGTGGCAGCGTGCGAAAAGGTTGTCAAAACGCCAGCTGCAAGTGCTAAGGTCAGAAACGCGCGTGAAGGGAAAAGGGAAACATTGTTTGTCATCGTTGGCTCCAGCTTTAAATCTATGCAAAGAGTAACCTAAACTGCGACCGAGTCGTACAACAAAAGTCGCAAAAACGCGAAAAAGTTGAGTTTTCGTCTTCCATTAATCGGAAAATCGTGGTAATGCACTTCTGTGCAAGAGTTTCAAGTTACTTTGGAAATGGTCAGGAGTTACTTTGATCGTAGAGTTAAGAAATTCTTATAACTCGCATTTTCAGGTGGAAAAGTACCGCGAGTTGATTACCCGCCTGAACGAACGCGCCGGTACCACGATCGAATTTCGGGTGGCGGAAACACCCGTTTTTCTGCCTAAAACCCTCCTCGAAGAGATCGCCAATGCGGGCGCAGCGCTGACGCGCCGCCTGCTGGCGTGGCCGGAGTATCTTGCTGGGGCGCGGGCGTCGATTCCCGAAGGTTTTCAGGTGGCAGGCGAGTCAGAACATCCCAATTTTCTGACTGCCGACTTTGCGCTGGTTCGAGATTCTTCCGGCGAGTTGGTTCCCAGATTGGTCGAGATCCAGGCGTTTCCCTCGGTGTACGCCTACCAGGTGATGTTGGCGGAGGAGTATGCGGAAGTTTTCGAGCTTCCAGAGTCGCTGGGCATTTTTCTCGGCGGGCACACCCAGGAGAGTTTCTGGTCGCTTCTTCGTCAGACGGTGCTTGGGAGTCATGCGCCGGAGAACGTGGTTCTGACCGAAGTGGACCCCATGCATCAGAAGACGCTGCCGGATTTTCTGCTTACGTCCAAGGCGCTCGGAATTCCGGTGGTCGATATTGCAACACTGGTTCCGGTTGGGAACAAGCTGCACTATCGCAATGCCGCGGGTGAGCTGGTGCCGATCCATCGTATCTACAACCGGGCGATCGCCGACGAAATGATGGCGCGGCAGATCAAGCTGCCGTTTGACCTGAGCCATGCGTGGGATGTGGAGTGGGCGGGGCATCCGAACTGGTATTTCCTGATCAGCAAATATGCAGTGCCGTGGCTCTCTCTGCCCGAGGCAGGCGCTGCCAGCGCAGATCCGGTAGTGCCGCCGGCGGTGTTCCTTGAGGACTTTTTGCATGGAGACGGGGCGGATCGGCTTCGCGCGGCCGGCGTGGAGGTACCGGGGGGAGAGGGTGGCGAAACGATCTATAGTGACCTGCTCTTGAAGCCGCTGTTCTCCTTTGCCGGCAAGGGAATCCAATTTGACCCGAGCCGGAAGGAGCTGGTGGCGATTCCGGAGACAGAACGAGGTAATTATCTGCTGCAGCAGCGGATGCAGTTTGTGCCGACGATCGAGACGCCGCATGGGCTGACGCAGGCGGAGATTCGCATCCTTTACTTGTGGCCGGATGGCGGAGAGCTGTCGCCGGTGCTCCCTCTGATTCGGCTGGGACGCGGCAAGATGATGGGAGTTGACCACAACCGCAACCAGGAATGGGTGGGTGCTTCGGCGGCTTTCTGGCGCTGAGTGGATCGAGTCGAGAAAAATTTTGGGGCTGTCCACTGAGAGGCGGCCGTCTTCGAAGCCGGTTTTTTAAGCCGCGAAAGGGTGTTGGACACCGCGGTTTTCTCTTGATAAGAAAGTTTTGGGTCGATTTCAGCATCGAGCGGGAGGCTGGATGATGGCCCTTTCGGGGTATAGGAGAAAGCGGTGACGTGGCAGTAGTGTTGGGGCAAGTGAAAGAAACTTTGGAGTTTTCTGGTTCGAAGCAACTTTAAGGTACAGTAGGTGTAACGCTTCCAGAAGGGATTTCTGCGGTATATGAATCCATCCAACCCAGGGTTAACTGTTTCACCCGCTGTCGTCGCATCGCCTCCGCGTCAAGAGGTTCGTTGCGCCGTAAGGTTCCCTCTCAGCCTACCGGTTGTACTAGCGACGGACGTTGAAAAGTTTACGGCGGTGACCAGCAATGTGTCTGCCAGCGGTGTTCTCTTCATTACGGACCGGACGGTACAGGCGGGAACGCAGATTGAGTTTTCCTTGCGCATGCCGGGGGAGATTCTGGGAACGCCGCGCGATGTACTAGTCCATTGTCAAGGACGTGTGGTACGCTGTTACCCAAGCCAAACCGGGTTCAACACCGCCGCGACAATTGATGAGTACAGATTTTCAGATCAGTAACTCTACAGGCACATATGGCAGTCATGAAGATGGATTCTCTGGAGGATTCTCCAGAGGGTGAAGTGAACGATTCCGTTGCCAACCCAGGCGCGATCCGAGTGATTCTCGCGGATTCGCAGGCGATCTATCGCGTCGGAATCCGTAAGGTCTTCGCCCTGGAAGACGACGTGCGGGTTGTCGCGCAGGCCGATTCGATCGAAAATCTACATGCTGCCGTGCAACGCTACCCTACGGACGTGGTTCTGCTTGAGGGCGGCATGTTGACGGGAACGGCGAACGCTATTCCTGAACTTCTCCGGCTCGCTCCGAACATCAAAATCATTGTGCAAGCCTCTTATGCTGACGAGAGCCACACGGTTGAGCTTTACCGGCGCGGCGTACGCGGGATTATTTCTCGCGCTATCTCGCCGGATCTGCTGGTGAAATGCATTCGCAAGATCGCCGGCGGCGAAACGTGGATCGATAATCAGTCGGTCAACCTGGTGATTGAAGCCTACCGTTCCCAAGCGGCTGCACTGGTGAGCCCGCGGACGCAACCTCGGCTTTCGCCGAAGGAAATGGCGATTATTACCTGTATTACGCAGGGTAAGCGGAACAAGGAAATCGCGTATCAGCTGGGCACGACTGAACAGGTAATTAAGAACTATCTACGGAAGATTTACGACAAGCTCGGCGTCTCGGACCGCCTGGAGCTGGCTCTGTACTGTTTGCACCACAAGATTATTCAGGGTGATGGCGAAGAAGAAGCTAATCTGACAAACGTGGCGAAGATGGCTTCCCGCTAGGGGAAGCCGTTGCCCCGGATTGATTCGCGGATAGATTTGATGGACCGGCGCTGATGCTACAACAACGCGCCTTGTCCAGCAGCCGGATGAGTTCGGCAACCTCAGTACAGTTCAGCTCTCCCAGCAGCTCCCGCGGAGCCTGCTCCACCATGCCATCGAGTGCGGTGAGTGTTTCCATGCCCTGTTCGCTGATAAAGGTCCAGACGACGCGCCGGTCATGATGGTCGCGCTCCTGACGGACGAGTTTATGGGCTTTGAGGCGGGCGAGAAGCCGGGTGATGTCCGGTTCGGCGGTGATCATCATGCGGCCGATCGAGGAACAGGTGAGGCCATTGGGGCTGGCGCCGCGCAGAATGCGCAGGACGTTGTATTGCGTCGAGGTGAGGCCGTGGGGCTTGAGGCGCTGTTGAAAATTGCGCTGCAGGCAGTCTGCCGAGCGCAGGATGCTGAGCAGGGCTTCTTCCTGGGGACTTGAAAATCGAGGTGTTACGGCCGGAGCGGCTGGGACCCGATGAGCTTGCTCGTGATGCTGTGAGGTTGCCATGTGTGTCCCCCTGTTGCGGCTGCAATCCGGCCTCCCGCTGCCGCTTGCCGGAGCAAGGACGCGGGAGACCACTTGTTGGATGACGGTGATGGAAAAAGGATTACTGCTTGATCACATCCAGATCGATGGAGATCTTGACGTCGTCGCCGAGGACGGCGCTACCGAAACCCGAACCGATGCCGAAGTCGGCGCGCTTGATGGTGGTGGTGGCGGAGAACCCGGTGTGGAGTTCCTTTTTCATGCCGGGAACGGTTGCGCCGGGGCCTTCGACATCGAGCGTTACGGGCTTGGTGACGCCCTTGATGGTCAGGTTGCCAGCCACGAGAAGGCCTGATCCGCCCTTGGTGACGCTGGTGCTGACGAAGGTGGCGGTGCCGAACTTGGCTACGTCGAAGAAGTCGGGGCTTTTGAGGTGGTTATCGCGGGCGGACTCGCCGGTGTCGATGCCGTTGAGGTCGATCGAGGCCTTGACGCTGGACTTGGTGACGTCTTTTTCGTCGTAGGCAATGGTGGCATCGATGTGGCCGAGGCGGCCGTGGACGTTAGAAACGGCGAGATGCTTGATGGTGAAGTCGACTTCGCTGTGCGCGGGGTCGGACTTCCAGGTGGAGGTCTGGGCGAAGGCTACGGAAGCGGCGAGAACGAGCGAGGCGGCGGAGGCGAGTTTCATCAATTTCATGGGTGATTCCTTTCAGTTCGGGTCGAAGTCTTTGTGTTCTGGATAAGTGCGGCGTTGCTGCCGGTGGTTGCGTTAAACGGGCTGGCAAATGTGCTTCCCGGCAGTTTCAGGCTGCACGTATAAAGATGCGCCTATCGAATAGTCGTTGCAACAAATATTATCAGGAACGGCAAAATCTTCTTCGGGGGTTCGAGTCTCCGCGAGTGGTCTGGTATGCTCCGGCGTATGTCTGTGGGAACCTTTTCCGCCATTGGAGCCAGCTTTCGCAGTTTGAAACCTGCTCAGCGCCATGCATTTCTGGCTTCCTTTCTGGGCTGGTCGCTCGATTCGCTGGATTTTTTTCTGCTGGTCTTCTGCATTCCGGCGATTGCGGCGGAGTTCCACGCTGAGGTTTCGGCGGTGGCGGAGGCGGTTTTTCTGACGCTGGTGTTTCGTCCGCTGGGTGCGCTGATCTTTGGCGCGATGGCCGACAAGTTTGGCCGGAAGCCTACGCTGATCGTGAACATCATCGCTTACTCGGCCATTGAGCTGAGCTGCGCTTTCGCGCCTTCGCTGCATTCCTTGTTGATTCTGCGGGCGTTGTTCGGCGTGGCGATGGGCGGGGTGTGGGGCGTGGGGGCGGCGCTGGCATTCGAGTCGTTGCCCAAGGAGGGTCGCGGGATCTTCTCCGGTTTGCTGCAGGAGGGGTATGCGGTGGGGTATCTGCTCGCCGCTGCGGCGTTTGGCGCGCTCTTTCACTGGATTGGATGGCGTGGGCTGTTCATCGTGGGCGCGGCTCCGGCGCTGGTGGCCTTCTTTGTGGAGCGCAAGGTGGAGGAATCGCCGGCCTGGCTTGAGGCCAGAGCCAATAAGGCTTTGAAGCGGTCGGGGCCGCCGGTCTGGCACAGTCTGCTCGGTTATTTGCCGATGTTTCTGTTTGTGATTCTGCTGATGACTGCCTTCACCAGTTTTTCTCACGGGACGCAGGATATTTACCCTACGTTTCTGCTGAAGGAGCTGAAGTTCACGGCGGGAACTGTCGGGATTCTTGGAATCATCTACAACGTGGGATCGCTGCTGGGTGGTTTTGTCTTTGGCACGTTGTCGGAGAAATGGGGACGGAAGCGGGCGATTATTACGGCGGCGCTGCTGTCGATTCCGGTGGCGTATCTGTTTGCCTATGGCCGTACGCCGCTGATGATCGGTGTTGGGGCGTTCCTGGTGCAGTTCATGGTGCAGGGAGCGTGGGGGGTGGTGCCGGCATATCTTACGGAGCTTTCGCCGCCGCAGGTGAGGGCGATCTTTCCCGGGCTGGCTTACCAGCTGGGAAACCTGATCACCTCGCGCAATTCTGTCTTCCAGGTGGAGTTGCAGAAGCGGTTCCACAGCTACTCGCCGGTGCTGCTGGGGACGGTGGTGATTGTGGCTACGGTGCTGGCCATCGTTACGGCGTTTGGCAAGGAAAGCCGAGGGGTAGAACTGGAAGCGGGGTAGGACTATTTTGGCCGTTGCTGTTCGAAGATGTCGTGAGTGTTGACCCAGGAGTTGCCGGCCATGCGGCCGACGGCGTTGAGCTTGATGGGGTCGACGCGGAAGTTGTCGAAGAGCTCTGATTGCACGTGGAAGCGAACCACCTCGCCGAGCACGACGACTCCGGCTCCGGCCTGCTGGCCGGTGAAGATGATTTGCATGAGCTTGCATTCCATGTGAGCGGGAGACTCGAGTACCCGCGGGGCCCGGACCACTTCGCTGGCGAGCGGCGTCAATCCTGCCAGCTGGAACTCGTCCACCTCCGGGCCGACCTCGGCTGCGGCGGCGTTGGCGGCGTCGGCGATAGCTTCCGAAACGATATTGATGACGAATTCG